>NZ_LFZW01000001.1:0-14315 GCF_001183985.1 Peribacillus loiseleuriae
TCCCATTCCGAACACGGAAGTTAAGCTCTTTAGCGCCGATGGTAGTTGGGGGTCTCCCCCTGTGAGAGTAGGACGTTGCCAAGCAATCTGAGAGGTCAGCTATTTATAGCTGGCCTCTTTTTAATTTAGGCTTGAATATGACGAAAGAAGAGCTCCGATTTTCATTGTCCTTCAGAAGCACTGGATGGTAGGACGCTGCTAACCAATTCGAAAGACCAGCTATTTGTGGCGGGTCTTTTTTTGAATAACGTATAAGTTTTTTCAAGAAGTTTTGTTGTCAACTTTACACCTCTTGAGCTCGGACTTTCACTTAATGTGATGATGGTAGCAAAGCTCATAGGATATGGGTGCATCAAGTAATTGTTCCTCAAGGTATTTATGCATGTCGACCGTCAAGCACGAGCGCCTTACCCCTTTGAAATCGTGTATTAACCATTCGAGTGAATCCAATGGACAACTTCACTCGAATGACTTGTCGGCGTGCAACTAGATATGCCCTAGGGCTTAGAGACGGAATAACATAACAATTTATTCATCATTCTAAAACCAAGGGCTGACATTTTTAGGTGAAGAAAAAGGAGACAGAGCCTCATTATCTTAAACAGTCTTCCCAATTAAAATGCTATTCTGGACCCTTATTTAGAGGATGTTCAAAGAGTCCAATAAAAAAGCTTGCGAATTGCATTAAAAGAAGTCAGCACACCCTGTGCAAATCCGATCCTCACGTATTATTGTATACGCGAAGGATTTGAGAAGATCGCATCACGAACTTCTGGGCTCTTTTTATCCTTCTTTTTGAACTCGCACTATTCGAGTTAGTTTCCCTGTTTTATTTTAAAGCCATGTTGTATCTTTAAAAAATTACTGGGTGGAGAATCTTTCACTTGTTAACCATTGGTAAATTAAAAACGGGATTTTTTCTTGCGTTATTGATAAAAATTGAAGAATGAGCGGATAGTCTTCATTAGGCATTGTCTTCAATAGCTCTGACCACCACTCAGTTTCATAACGACATATCATGCTCAAGTTATACAGCAAAAGATAGTGAAGCATAACTTCAGGTAAGGTGGAACACTCAGAACTTTTAGTGAGAGAAAGCATAAAATTTTTATCAAATAAATGATATCGGATAGGGGCATGCTTATTGAATAAAAGCTTTTGATCTATTTCCATTTCTAAGAGTTCAGATTCTGTAATAGATATGTTTAGCTTTGTTTTTGATTCTAGATGTTCTTTAAAACGATTTGCTGTCATTTGATATGTATCAAGTATAGAAGGTGATAATTGATATCGATTATTGTGAAGCTGTAGAGTTTTGTAGCTTTTCTTACCGAATAAATAATGATGGCTCTCATAAAGCTCTGGGATTTCTGTAAGCAAGGATTTCATAGTATAACGCTCATTCTCAATTTGTTTTATGCCGAATACTTTATCTAGTGCATGCATATACAACCCATTTTTCTGGATTTTGACTTCATCTTGCAAAAATTCATATTGCTGTTTCTTACGCTTTCTTGTGGTTACTCCATGTGCAAGGACTCCAGTGTTTTCTGGGTAGTGGGGATCGCTCGTGAGAACACATGCCTTGAGAAGTTGAGTAAATCCATAAAACATAAGGACAGGCTGAATCGAGAGAGGTGCAATCTTTGCTTGGGTATAATAGGTCTGACCGTGTTCAAGATAATAAATGAAGGGGTAGCAGTTTTCGTAACTATTCTTATCTGCCGTTGGGTCATTTATGGAACGATAGCATTTATTTAAATAAATTTGTGTCCGAGATGCAGAGTAAAAGTTGCTAAATGAGTTCCAAATAGTAGGGTGATTCATCATAAAATATTCCCCTTCCAATAAATAGAATAATCAGAAATTTTCTGTTCTCCTTGACAGTATTTTGTCCAATTGATAACCTACTAATAATATTTTTTTAATCTGGAGGGAAAATAATGTGGGAAAATAAGTTCGCAAAAGAAGGATTGACCTTTGATGATGTATTATTAGTGCCAGCAAAATCTGAAGTTCTACCGAAAGATGTTAATTTACAAATTACTTTAGCAGAAAATTTAAAATTGAATTTACCAATTTTAAGTGCTGGTATGGATACAGTTACTGAAGCTGAGATGGCAATCTCTATGGCTCGTCAGGGTGGATTAGGTATTATTCATAAAAATATGACAATTGAAGAGCAAGCGGAAATGGTAGACAAGGTCAAACGGTCGGAAAGCGGAGTTATTACTGATCCATTTTTCCTAACTCCAGAGCATCAGGTTTTTGATGCTGAGCATCTAATGGGGAAATATCGTATATCTGGTGTTCCGATTGTAAATAATCTTGAAGAACAAAAACTTGTTGGAATTCTTACAAATAGGGATTTGCGTTTTATCCAAGATTTCTCTATTAATATTGCTGATGTTATGACTGTTGAAAATTTGGTCACAGCACCAGTTGGAACAGATTTAAAACAAGCTGAAAATATTCTTCAAAAACATAAAATCGAAAAACTTCCACTTGTGGATGAAAAAGGTGTATTAAAAGGCCTTATCACAATTAAGGATATTGAAAAGGTCATTGAATTTCCAAACTCAGCAAAAGATAAACGCGGTCGATTGCTTGCTGGTGCAGCAGTTGGAGTAACAGGAGATACGCTAAAGCGTGTTGAAATGCTCGTCAAAGCTCACGTTGATGCCATTGTAATTGATACTGCACACGGGCATTCAAAAGGTGTAATAGATACAGTCAAAGAAATACGCAAAATTTATCCAGAATTAACGATTATCGCTGGTAACGTAGCAACAGCTGAAGCAACGAAAGAACTAATTGAGGCTGGGGCCGATGTAGTCAAGGTTGGAATTGGGCCTGGGTCTATCTGTACGACGCGTGTTGTTGCTGGTGTTGGAGTTCCACAAATTACAGCCGTTTATGATTGCGCGACTGAGGCAAGAAAACATGGGAAAACAATTATCGCCGACGGTGGCATTAAATACTCTGGTGATATCGTCAAGGCTTTGGCAGCTGGCGGTCATGCCGTAATGTTAGGCAGTATGCTTGCAGGTGTATCAGAGAGCCCTGGGGAAACGGAGATATTCCAAGGACGCCGCTTTAAGGTGTATCGTGGGATGGGATCTGTGGCAGCCATGGAAAATGGTTCAAAGGATCGTTACTTCCAGGAAAATAATAAAAAATTCGTACCAGAAGGCATTGAAGGACGCCTAGCCTATAAAGGGCCATTATCTGACACGATTTATCAGCTAATTGGTGGGATTCGTGCAGGAATGGGCTATTGCGGTGCTGCACACTTACAAGATTTACGAGAAAAAACCCAATTTATTAAGATGACGGGTGCAGGGTTGCGTGAAAGTCATCCACATGATGTACAAATCACAAAAGAAGCACCGAATTATTCTTTATAATTAGAACTTTATATTCATATTAACAAGTTAAAATATGTGGACAGAGTAGGAAAGTACTCTGTCTACTTTTTTTGTTTTTTTTATGATAAACTAAACAAAGTGCACATCAAATAACGAGGAGAGATTCTTCGAAATATATAGATCAAGTTAGTTGGAGGTATTAAAAATTGAAAAGATTTAGCAAGATTTCACTAATTTTTATCACGGTTCTTACTCTAGTATTATCACAACTTGCGCTTCTACCAAATGATGCAAAGGCTAATACAGTCGATCTTGGTTTAAAAGCGGAAGCTGCAATCATTCTTGATGGGAAAACAGGTCGTATCCTATATGAGAAAAATGCAGATAAAGTGCTCGGCATTGCCTCAATGTCCAAAATGATGACAGAGTATATTGTTTTGGAATCAATAAAAAATAAGAAAATTACATGGGACCAGAAAGTCAATATTAACGAATATATTCATAAGCTTTCTAGGGCACCTGGTTTATCCAATGTGGGACTAACGCAAGGTGAAGATTACACAGTAAAAGAATTGTACGAAGCTATGGCTATTTATTCTGGCAATGCTGCTACTGTAGCATTAGCGGAACTTATAAGCGGAAGCGAGAAAAATTTTGTTGAATTAATGAATAAAAGGGCTGGAGAATTAGGGTTAAAAGATTATAAATTTGTGAACTCTAGCGGTTTAAATAATTCGAGTCTAATGGGGAATATACCAGCTGGTAATGAAAATGAAGAAAATGTTATGACAGCGAGAGATACAGCAACACTTGCTTATCGTTTAATTACCGATTATCCGGAGGCGTTAGAATATTCAAAAATTTCGAGATTGAAATTTAGAGACGGGAGGGAATATCCAAACTTTAACTGGATGTTGCCTGGATTGATTTATGAGTATGAGGGCGTCGATGGGTTAAAGACAGGGTCTACAGACTTTGCAGGGTTCGGACATACAGCTACTGCAATTAGAGATGGCCAACGTTATATCACGGTAGTAATGAAGTCAACTTCTAAAACTGAACGTTTTGAGGATAGCATTAAACTCATGAATTATGCTTTTGGTAATTTTGGTAAGGAAGAACTTGTACCGGCAAACTATCAAGTAAAGGGTCATAAGACGATTCCTGTAGCAGACGGGAAAGCAAATTCAGTGAAGATCGAATCAAAAGAAGCCATTACTGCAGTCATTAATCATGCTAATAAAGAGAATTATAAACCTGAACTGGTTATTGATGAAAAGAAGTTGAATAAAAACGGTAAACTTGAAGCACCAGTTAAAAAAGGTGATGTAATTGGTTATTTAACAGTTAAGTCGAAAGATGGAACAGATTACGGATTTATTGATGAAGCAGGTGCCAAAACAGCTAGAGTAGATGTTGTAGCTGCAGAAACAGTTGAAAAGGCAAACTGGTTCGTATTATCTGCTCGAGCTGTAGGTGGATTCTTCGCTGATATTTGGAGCAGTGCTTCCGAGACAGTAAAAGGTTGGTTTTGATTTCCACCTCTTGTTTATGGATAAAAGGGTTGCAACAAGGTAATAATTATAGTACATTATGGAAAACAATTTCATTTATTAAAACGATGACAGGAACTAGTAATAAGTCTTGCTTTCTAAAGAGAGCCGGTGGTAGGTGTGAATCGGTGGAAGAAGCTTATGAATCCATCCTGGAGTAAAGTATGGAACCCCGATAATTTGGGTAGTAATTACTTTCGGCTTATGCCGTTATCTTACGAGTGGAAGGTACAATTGTGTCTTCAACTAGGGTGGCAACGCGGGTTAACTCTCGTCCCTTTTATAGGGACGGGAGTTTTTTGCGTTCCTGGAACTAATTGTAATCAAAATGAAGGAGGAATGTGAGATGTTGGATTTAAAATATCTACGTAATCATTTAGAAGAAGTAAAGCGTGCATTGCAATTCAGGGGTGAAGACTTAACTGATCTTGGGAAATTTGAGGAGCTGGATGGTAGACGCCGAGCACTAATTGCTGAGGGGGAAAAGTTAAAAAGTCGTAGAAACGAAGTATCTCAACAAGTTGCTATGTTAAAGCGTGAGAAAAAAGACGCAGATCAATTAATTACTGAAATGAGAGAAGTTGGCGATCAGATAAAAGGGTTTGATGATGAGTTACGTGAAGTGGAAGCTGATTTACAAAGAATGCTTTTATCAATTCCAAATATACCTCATGAAAGTGTTCCTGTAGGGGAAACAGAGGATGATAATGTTGAAGTAAGAAAATGGGGGGAGCTTCCTCAATTTACCTTCGAACCTAAGGCGCATTGGGATGTTGCTAGTGAATTGGAAATTTTGGATTTTGAACGGGCAGCCAAGGTAACGGGAAGCCGTTTTGTATTCTACAAAGGCTTAGGCGCGCGTCTAGAGCGCGCATTAATTAGTTTTATGCTTGATTTACATGTGGAGGAGCACGGGTATGAAGAGATGATGCCTCCTTACATGGTGAATCGGACAAGCATGGTAGGTACTGGGCAACTGCCGAAATTTGAAGAAGACGCGTTCCGGATAGAAAGTGAAGATTATTTCTTAATTCCTACATCTGAGGTACCAGTGACGAATTATCATCGTGATGAAATTTTAAATGGAGAAGCTTTGCCATTTGGCTATGCAGCATATAGCGCTTGCTTCCGTTCAGAAGCTGGGTCTGCTGGTCGCGATACACGTGGATTAATCCGTCAGCATCAGTTTAATAAAGTAGAGCTTGTGAGGTTTGTGAAACCCGAGGATTCTTATGCAGAGCTTGAGAAGCTAACAGGTCATGCAGAAAAGGTGTTACAGCTGCTTGAACTGCCATACCGCGTACTAAGTATGTGTACGGCAGATCTTGGATTTACAGCAGCCAAGAAGTACGATATTGAAGTTTGGATTCCGAGCTATGGAACCTATCGTGAAATTTCTTCTTGCAGTAACTTTGAAGCGTTTCAAGCAAGACGGGCAAATATACGCTTCCGTCGGGATCCAAAGGGTAAGCCAGAACATGTTCATACACTAAATGGATCTGGCCTTGCTATCGGAAGAACGGTAGCAGCTATTCTTGAAAATTATCAACAAGCTGATGGTAGCGTAATCGTTCCAGAAGTATTGCGTCCATACATGCGCGGAGCGGAAGTAATAAGACCGTAATGAAAGCAGGGGTTGTCTCAATAAAGGGTTAAATCCTAAGAGACAACCCCTTTTACATTCATTACGAAAAACAAAGAAATGGTCCGTTGACTTTATTATAAACCTATTGTAATATAATAAATGTCAATACGGAGGTATACCCAAGTTTGGCTGAAGGGATCGGTCTTGAAAACCGACAGGGGAGTCAAATCCCGCGGGGGTTCGAATCCCTCTACCTCCTCCAGTCTTTTTTAATTAACCACAGCGCATAAATTGGAATTCGTAAAACTCGTTGCATATGTAACGAGTCTTTTTTTATTGCTTAGGAAATTATTTCAGTGGAAAACTGAATTTATCTGTTTGCATCTAGTGCAAGCGGCTACCCCTTCTAATCAAATCAAGCTTTTGGAGAGAAACTCGCCACTATCGTGTTTGATTGGTTTATGCTTGTCCAGAACGTGGTGAATCTAAGTCGAAGTTCCTTAAAGGCGCTAGTGCCTTTACTCTTTAAGCTAAATGTTTATGTATAAAAAATCACCCAGATAGGGTGACTTATTTATACTCTTCTTACCTTTTTTGTATGATTTATGAAGCTTGAAATTCGTTCGACAATTGGCTCAATCGATTCTTCACTTTGGATAAGGTCATATTCATTAATGTTCAATCGTAAGACTGGACAAGCGTTAAATTGGTTGATCCAATTTTCATAACGTCGGTGCATTTCTGTCCAATACTCGATAGGGGTTTGTTGTTCCATAGGACGTCCACGGACTTTAATTCGAGCCAAGATGTCATCTAGCGAGCCTTCTAAGTAGATAAGCAAGTCTGGGTGTGGGAAATATGGGGTCATGACCATCGCGTCAAAAAGACTTGTGTAGGTCTCATAATCGGTAGGGTTCATTGTTCCTTTTTCGTAATGCATTTTTGCGAAAATTCCCGTATCCTCATAAATAGACCGATCTTGAATAAACCCTCCGCCATATTCAAATATACGCTTTTGTTCCTTGAAACGTTCAGCGAGAAAATAAATTTGTAAATGGAAGCTCCATCGGTCGAAGTCTTCGTAAAACTTATCTAAGTATGGGTTTGTATCAACTTTTTCAAAGGAAGTGCGAAAGTTTAAGGCGTTAGCCAAGGCGTTTGTCATGGTGGATTTTCCGATACCTACCGTTCCTGCAATCGTAATGACTGAACTTGATGGGATATCAAACTTTTTTCGTAGATTCATTCGTATATACTCCTTTTTGAAGCGCGTTCTCAATGCGGGTCATGATCATAGACCTATCTTCTTTGTTTTCAATAAAATCAATTTCATCTCCATTAAAGCGAAGAACTGGAATATCTGGGTGCTGTACTTCGAATGCTGCCATGAAATTATGGTAATCAATTGATAATTGTTCAAGGTAAATGGGACTGATATTCTTTTCAAAATCCCGGCCGCGTTTTCCTATTCGTTTTAACAATGTTTCTAGACCTGCATCTAAGTAAACGACCATATTTGGTTTAGGCATGCCTTCGGTGAGGATTTTAAAAATATTTAAGTATTTATCGTATTGACGATTTCTTAACGTACGTTTTGCAAAAATCAGGTTTTTAAATATATGATAGTCTGCTACAACAGCTTGGTTGTTAGCAAGGAAATTCATTTCAATATCTTCGAGTTGTTTGTAGCGGTTGCAGAGGAAAAACATTTCTGTTTGAAAGCTCCACTCATCTATATTTTCGTAAAATTTACCCAGAAAAGGATTTTCATCGACGATTTCTTTTAATAAGGCAAATTGGAAGTGTTCAGAGATTGCTTTAGCAAGCGATGTTTTCCCCACACCAATTGGCCCCTCAACGGTGATAAATGGTGTGTTTATCATGAATTACGTCCTCCTTTAAAGCGATATTCCAATGGGATAATCGGGCGTTTCTGTCTGTGGCTATTAATAGCCACAAATTATTGTATCACAGACTGCCGAACTGGGGTGATAGAATTCTCTTTAATAGAGAATTGTATATATCGGAGGATTTATACTTAGCTATACCTTTTGGGCGATACCTGAAATCAGGGGAAATTATACTGGTTCTATTTGTGCTTTAAGTACATTCTTCATCATGGTAAGGGCGTATTGATTATCATCATTACTGGCAGATGCAAGGCAATTTTCAGGAACCCATAGCGGGTATTCCCTCATATAAGCATCATTTGCAGTGAATAATACACAAATATTACCCGCAATCCCTGTAATAGCAAGCCGATTGACACCTAAATGGTGTAATAATATGTGAAGAGCAGTTCCGTAAAATGCCGAATGCTTTGGCTTGATTAAAAAATAATCATCTTCTTCTGGTATAATTTGTTCAATAATCTGTATGTTTTTTTCGTTTTTACACAATGCGATAATTTTGTCGTAATTAGCCTGCCATAAATTATAATGATCATTAATATAAATAATAGGATATCCCTTTGCTTTACAAATGTTTTTTAAAGTGATAATTGGTTGAATGATTGGTATAGTATGTTGAAGAAGCATATCGCCATTTTGGAATTTGAAATCATTAATCATATCTATAATGAGTAAAGCTTGTTGCGGTTTTTCTTGATTCATCTTAGGTAGTCTCCTTTTTTGTAGATGTTTGTTCAATATGTAACTGTGCTTACAAGTACGAAGTGAATATGAGTAGTTTGTCTAAATGACTGGTGCTTTACTCGTTTTGAAATAGTCGGGTCGATGTATGAAAAGAACGTGAATGAAGGCGAAAGGAAAATGAAGATGGACGATCAATACTATATGATGGAAGCATTAAAAGAAGCCAAAAAGGCCGGTGAAATAAATGAAGTTCCAATCGGTGCAGTCATCGTACTTCATGATAAGATTATCGCAAGAGGGCATAACTTACGGGAAACAGAGCAAAATGCAATCTTTCATGCCGAACTTTTAGCAATTGACCGTGCTTGCCAATCGCAAGGGACATGGCGCCTAGAAGAGGCTACGCTTTATGTCACACTTGAGCCTTGTCCGATGTGTGCAGGAGCAATCATTCAATCAAGGGTAAAACGTGTTGTATTTGGGGCAAATGATCCAAAAGGTGGTTGCGTGGGGACGTTTATGAATTTATTACAGGATGAGCGCTTTAATCATCAAGCTGAAGTAACGAGTGGCATCCTTGGTGCGGAATGCGGAGAAATTTTAACGGAATTTTTTAAAGGTATCCGCTTACGTAAAAAGGCGGAAAAAGAAGCAAGAAAAGCTATGTTGGAAAAAGGTTAGTAATAAGTTATTCTTCTTAACAGTTTTTTCGAGATGTTTAACATTGCTTTTTTTTATATAACTTAGTATAATGAATCATGCCGTGCTAAGCGGGGAGGTAGCGGTGCCCTGTACTCGCAATCCGCTCTAGCGAGGCCGAATTCCTTCTCGAGGTTAGTTTCCTGTAGGGTCTGCCTTAAGTAAGTGGTGTTGACGCTCGGGTCCTGCGCAATGGAACTCCATGAACCATGTCAGGTCCGGAAGGAAGCAGCATTAAGTGGAAGTTTCCATGTGCCGCAGGGTTGCCTGGGCCGAGCTAACTGCTTAAGTAACGCTTATGGGAGCTAATCGACAGAAGGTGCACGGCATATTACATAATAAATCAACTCATCCTTTTGGGTGGGTTTTTTTTTATCATTTTTGAAAATGATAAAAATAGCTAAACCAACATCAAGGGGATGGCAAAAGCAGAGCAAAATAACATATTACAGGCTTTTACACAAAAACTCATTTTTAAATGTTATTTAGTAATGCTTTTTATGTATTGTAAAGATCCGTCCCCTTTTCCTTCATACAAATAGTAGGTATAATAGATAGGGAGAAAATAAGGGGGTGACAACGTGGGGTATCAAGCATTATATCGAGTTTGGCGACCACAGCAGTTTATTGATGTAGTTGGTCAGGAGCATGTAACGAAAACGTTACAAAATGCACTTCTGCAACAGAAGGTTTCCCACGCCTATTTATTTTCTGGTCCACGCGGTACTGGGAAAACGAGTGCAGCGAAGATACTCGCTAAAGCTGTTAACTGTGAAAAGTCACCGACAAATGAACCATGTAATGAATGTGCGTCCTGCCGAGGAATTACAGATGGATCAATCCAGGATGTAATTGAAATTGACGCTGCATCCAATAATGGCGTCGAAGAAATCCGTGATATTCGAGATAAAGTGAAATATGCACCAAATTCAGGTACATATAAAGTATACATTATTGATGAAGTACACATGCTTTCACAAGGCGCCTTTAATGCTTTATTAAAAACATTGGAAGAGCCACCACAGCACGTCATTTTCATTTTAGCAACTACAGAACCTCATAAAATTCCTTTAACCATCATCTCAAGAACACAGCGCTTTGACTTTAAACGCATACAGCCCCAGGATATAATCGGGCGGATGTCCCAGATTATTTCTGAGAGTGGTATTACTGTAGATGAACAAGCTCTACATATTATAGCCAGAGCAGCTGAAGGAGGTATGCGGGATGCATTGAGTCTGCTTGATCAAGCAATCTCTTTTAGTTCTGATGAAGTTAGTGTAGAAGATGCATTAACCGTAACAGGTTCTGTTTCCCATGTTTTTTTAGGGAAATTAGCACGGGCTATTTATGACAAAAATGTAGCGGACGCTTTGGAAGTATTAGATGAGCTATTAGCCATGGGAAAAGACCCAGCAAGGTTCATTGAGGATATGATTTTCTTTTTCCGAGATATGCTCCTCTATCAAGCAGCACCAGGGATGGCGAACTCATTTGAGAGAGTACTAATTGACCCGCAATTCAAGGAATTGGCAGAGGTTATCTCAAACCGAGATATTTATGGTATTATCGAAAGCTTTAATAAAACTCAGCAAGAGATGAGATGGACAAATCATCCACGAATTTTTTTAGAAGTTGCATTAGTTAAGCTCTGTAATCAGGAACGTGAGAGTGCTGTGTCAGATGTTCAGGTAAGACAGCTTACTAGTAAAATAGAAGAGCTTGAAAAGCAACTAAAGGAATTGAAAGAAAGAGGAATTGGCCAAGCAGTTACAGCCCAAGCTGAAAAACAGCCACAGACCCCTCGTACTGTAAAAAAATCATATAAAGCACCAGTAGGAAAAATAACTCAAGTCCTCCGTCAGGCAACAAAACAAGATTTAACGCTTGTGAAAAGCAGATGGGGTGAAGTACTTGAGCAGCTAGGTCAGCAAAATTTAAAATCATTGGCAGCATTATTAAATGAAGCAGAACCAGTAGCTGCTTCTTCACAGGCTTTTGTGTTAAAATTCAAGTATGATATTCATTGCCAAATGGCTATGGAAAACACCCGTTTTATTGAAGCAATGGCTTCAATCATGGAAAATGTGACGAGTCATAGGCTGGAAATGTCGGGAGTGCCTGAGAGTCAGTGGCAAAGTATACGGGAGGGATTCCTCTCCACTCAGCAACTTGATGGTCAGCAAGAAACAGAAACGAAAGAAGAAGATCCATTTATAGCAGAAGCGCGAAAGTTAGTTGGAGATGAATTGCTTGAAATTAAAGAATAATGGGAGGTAATACAAATGGGAATGCGTGGAATGGGAAATATGCAGAACATGATGAAACAAATGCAAAAAATGCAAAAAAAAATGGCCGAGGCTCAAGAAGAGTTAGGTGAAAAGAAAATTGAAGGAACAGCGGGCGGTGGAATGGTGACTGTCGTAGTAACGGGTCATAAGGAAATTGTTGATATAACCATTAAACCTGAAGTTGTGGATCCTGACGATATTGAAATGTTACAAGATTTAGTGCTTGCTGCAACGAATGATGCACTGAAAAAAGCCGATGAATTGACTAATTCAACGATGGGGCAATTCACGAAAGGGTTAAATCTTCCTGGTGGGATGATGTAACTAGCTAAATTGAAGGAAAAATGAGCGCCTTGTTGAAGGCGCTTGTGTTTTTTTAGTAATAAAAAGATACGTTTTTTCAATAAGTTGTGGTGTTTAGCGAAAGCGGCCCAGAACTGTATGATCTAGCCAAGCAAGAAATATGCTAGCTTTTAGGTTAAACAAGGCGTTTTGCTTTTCTTATTAGGAGGTATTTTATGCATTATCCAGAACCAATTACGAAGCTAATTGATAGTTTTATGAAATTGCCAGGGATTGGACCTAAAACCGCTGCGAGACTTGCATTCTTTGTACTAGGCATGAAAGAAGATACTGTATTGGACTTTGCAAAAGCACTTGTGAATGCCAAGCGAAACCTCTCCTATTGTACGGTTTGTGGTCATATAACAGATCAAGATCCATGTTATATATGTGAAGATCAGCGAAGAAGTCGTGATGTTATTTGCGTTGTACAGGAACCTAAAGATGTCATTGCTATGGAAAAAATGCGTGAATTCAACGGGCTTTACCACGTATTACAGGGGAGTATCTCACCGATGGATGGGATTGGGCCAGAAGATATTAACATTCCAGACTTATTGAAGCGTCTTCAAGATGAAACGGTTCAAGAAGTCATTTTGGCAACGAACCCTAATATTGAAGGGGAAGCGACCGCAATGTATATCTCTAGGTTATTAAAGCCCTCAGGAATTAAAGTCACAAGAATTGCACACGGATTACCTGTAGGTGGAGATCTAGAATATGCAGATGAAGTGACATTATCTAAGGCACTCGAAGGAAGAAGGGAAATTTAAGAAGTAGTGGGGAGGGGTTTTTGTGTTCTTTCGTCGAAAAGGTGAACTTCGCAACGAAAATAACCAAAAACTAGTGCAACAACTGGAGGAAATTAAAAGAAGTTGGCTTAACCAGAAATCATTACTGGAAAAAAGCCTTGATCCATCAGAATATGCAATTATACAAGCAAAAATTTCTGAAATTAAATATTTCTATCTATTTAAAGAAGCAAAAAGAAGAAAAGTGACGGCTAGTAAACGTAAGTGAGGAATGCAATCATCTCATCTTTGTTCTTATTTAGTTTTATCTACATAGAATGTAGTACGAGCTAATGAGGAGGAATGATGGTGGAGCCAATTGTTATTGTAGGTGTAATAGCTGGTTTAATTGTATTACTGCTTTTTGTCGGGGCACCTATAAGACCAATCCGACTAATAGGGCAGGGAGTTGTTAAATTAATCATCGGAGCTGTCTTTTTGTTCTTTCTAAATGTGCTTGGTAATCAAGTAGGGATCCATGTTCCTATTAATTTAGCCACTTCTGCAGTAGCGGGAATTTTAGGAATCCCAGGTGTGGCTACATTAGCGGCAATTGATTATTGGATTATTTGAAGAATTCGAGGGAAACTTCTCTCGAATTTTTTTGTGTGATAATTATTACGTCGTTCTCTTCGAGCTTTATAATACTAATAAGTTAGTATGAAGTGTGTAGCTATTAAGTAATAGAGGTTGTTCAAAAAGTCCGAGAAAAATAGCAATCAAATTTCTTTGTCGCTCTGTCTTTCCAGTCCTCCTCGAACTTCGCGGCTCTTTTGATCTTCCTTTTTTAAACACACGCTAAATAGGTGAAAAAGTGTGGATTTAAATGAGTTTTAATATAAAAATATTTTTGTGAAAAAAGTATTGACGAATCTTTGAGAAGTTGTTAAGATATATCTTGTCGCTAAAACGACATTGCATCTACTAGAGGTTAGAAAGAAACGCCTTTTTAAATAAAAAAAGTTGTTGACACTAGTAAGGAGATGTGATAAATTTATAAAGTCGCTTCTGAGAGAAACGACAAGCATTGCTCTTTGAAAACTGAACAAAACAAAGCGCCAACGTTTAAATTTAAGTGAGTACACACTATAA
>NZ_LFZW01000001.1:18904-72472 GCF_001183985.1 Peribacillus loiseleuriae
TTAGCTTAGCTGGTAGTTGGGGGTCTCCCCCTGTGAGAGTAGGACGTTGCCAAGCAATTCGAGAGATCAGCTATTTATAGCTGGTCTTTTTTTGCTTTAAGAATGAAATAGGTAGACATAACATGCCGATGGTAGTTGGGGGTCTCCCCCTGTGAGAGTAGGACGTTGCCAAGCAATTCGAGAGATCAGCTATTTATAGCTGGTCTTTTTTTGCTTTAAGAATGAAATAAAAAAGGTAGACATACACACATTGAAAAATTCTTTCATACATTATTATAGGCAAATGAATCAATATCTCTCACACTGTTTTGAAAATTGTATACAATAATGCTTTTTGGGGGAGAATGCAAACAGGGAGGTGGAGAGTTTGGAAATTAGCACGTTAAAGAAGAATACAGAGAAAACCTGCATTGTATGTGATCAGGTCAAGGATGATGGAATACACTTATATACTTCTTTCATTTGTAAACAATGTGAGTTAGCTATGATTGGGACGGAGACAGATGATCCAAGGTATAAATATTACTTAAAACGATTAAAAAAAGTGAATACACCGGAAATTTATTCGTAATGACTTGATCGTTTATTCAAATAGAGTAGGTATAGAGGCAAATTAATTGGTCTCTATACCTGCTTGGAATAGAATACATAGCTTACATGTATATATGAAAATACAAATAATGAACTTTGATAAAATAAGAGAATAAGATAATAGTAGAGAGGTAATAATATGAATCAAGAAAATACACCATTGTTTGATGCGCTTATCCGACATAAGGAAAAACAGACAAGGTCATTTCACGTACCAGGTCATAAAAATGGACTGGTTTTTTCAGAGAGGGCTCGATCAATATTCAATCCATTGCTTTCTATTGATGCTACAGAGATTAGTGGTTTGGATGATCTCCATGCACCTGAAGGACCGATATTAGAGGCACAAAGTCTATTGGCTTGCCTTTACGGTGTTAGGTATAGTTATTTCCTTGTAAATGGGTCAACCGTGGGGAATATGGCGATGATTCTTGGGAGCCTTAAAGAGGGCGATACGGTGCTCGTTCAGAGGAACTGTCATAAATCTGTATTGAATGGGTTAATGCTGGCTTGTGTAAGCCCAATTTTTATAGAACCAAAGATAGATGAGGATTGGGGTATCTCTGAAGGCTTGCGGCTTGAGTCAGTTAAAGAGGCTTTTTTGTTATATCCGCAGGCAAAGGCAATCATTGTAACGCATCCTACCTATTATGGACATTGTGGTGGCTTGAGTGAGATTGTAAGATTTGCACATTCAAAGCGGATCCCTGTATTGGTAGATGAAGCACATGGTGCCCATCTTTGTCTTGGAGATCCCTTTCCCGAAAGTGCAATTGAGGCTGGAGCCGATATCGTTGTCCATTCAGCCCATAAAACGCTACCTGCGATGACAATGGGTTCATATTTACATATAAACAGTTCATTCATAGATCGAGAGAAAGTGGAATTTTACTTACAAATGCTTCAGTCCAGTAGCCCTTCTTATCCAATTATGGCATCGTTGGATTTAGCACGGTCTTATTTGGCTTCCTTCGGGGGATATGATAAGGCTATATTAATGAAGACTATTCTTGGATTTCGAAAAGAGCTGGACGAGATCGGCCATATTGAAATCTTAGAAAAGGATATGCTTGATCCTTTAAAAATAACGATACGATCTCATGAGGAAATAACGGGATTTGAATTTCAACGTCAATTAGAAAACAAAGGCGTATTTACAGAACTTGCGGACCACAGGAATGTTTTGTTTGTCCTACCGTTAATGAAAGAGAACAGCCTTGAATATTTTCAAAACATTGCATCCGTGATTGCCGATGTTGTTTGTGAAGGAAATGGGGAAGCAAGGCATCACTTGATTTATAAACGGTCAGACTCGATTACAACCCTCGCCTTAACTTATCCGGAAATGAAGAAAAGAAGAAAGCGGTCTGTTTCCATTTCCAAGAGTATTGGAATGGTTGCTGCTGAAATGGTCATACCCTATCCCCCAGGAATTCCAATTATTATGATGGGTGAACGTATTGCCGAAGAGCAAATACAGTACCTAGAACAGATAATCATAGCTGGATCAAGGTTTCATGGAGGAAAAGAATTAAGAATAGGAAAGCTTATGGTTTTCGAATGACCTTTGTAGTTTGAAAATGGTATACTTAGACGGGAAACAAGTTTGGCTGGAGGTAAAATAATTATGAGTCGCGGAATATTTATTACGTTTGAAGGTCCTGAAGGGGCAGGTAAAACAACGGTTCTTCATAAGCTGGGAGAAGTACTGACTGATATTGGCTATCAGGTGGTCATTACGAGAGAGCCAGGTGGTATTCCGATATCTGAACAAATTAGGGAAGTCATCTTGAATAAAGATAATACAGTAATGGACGGAAGAACTGAGGCTTTATTATATGCCGCTGCAAGAAGACAGCACTTAGTTGAAAAGGTTATGCCTGCTTTGGATCGTGGCGTGATCGTTCTTTGTGATCGTTTTATTGATAGCTCTCTTGCTTATCAAGGTCATGCAAGAGGATTAAGTATTGATGAAGTATATAAAATGAACCAGTTTGCAATAGCAGGGGTTATGCCCGACTTAACAATATATTTTGATATTGACCCGGCTTTGGGGCTCCAACGTGTCCATAGTAATCAGGAACGGGAAGTTAATCGTCTTGATATGGAAGAGTTACAATTTCACGAAAAAGTGAGAGAAGGCTATCAAATCATAATGGAACGCTTTAGAGAAAGGTTTTATATCGTCGATGCAGCGCAACCTTTAGATATTGTCGTCGATACGACTAAGAGGAAAGTGATTGAATTCATCAAGGAACGTATCCAATAATTATATTTATGAAAGCGTCTGTTTAATCAATTGAACTAGTCGCTTCTTTTTTTTATAAATTTTGGTGTCTAGTGCAAGTAGCTTAAAAAAATGCCTATCAATCACTGTTAAGGATATAAATAATTGTTATAATTAAAGAAAATGGTCTGCTCCTCGACCAATCAACTGCAATGGGGGATGATAGGGATGAAAATGATTATTGCAATTGTACAGGATAAAGATAGTCAAAGGCTGCTTACAGAGCTTGTTGAACATAATTTTAGGGCCACGAAGCTAGCGAGTACAGGCGGGTTCTTAAAATCAGGGAATACGACATTTATGATTGGTACAGATGACTATCGCGTAGATAAAGCATTAGAAGTCATTAAGAAGAATTGTCAATCCCGCGAACAGCTGGTTGCACCTGTATCTCCAATGGGGGGGAATGCAGATTCATACGTACCCTATCCAGTTGAAATTCAAGTGGGAGGAGCAACGGTATTTGTATTGCCGATTGAACAGTTTTTACAATTCTAGCACATGAAGGCATATCGTTTCTTTATTTTATAGATATAAGAGAGTTGATTTATTGTGACACAAACCTGGCAGGATTTATATGAGTTGCAGCCACAAATTACTGGGATGCTAAAGAATAGTATTCTCCGGGAAAGAGTTGCTCACGCGTATCTCTTTGATGGAGAGAGGGGTACGGGCAAGAAAGAAATGGGGATGCTTTTTACGAAAAGCCTTCTTTGTGAAGATTTGAAAAATGAATATGAGCCATGCAACCAATGCAGTCATTGTAAGCGGATTATGAGTGGAAACCACCCGGATGTCCATCTTATCGAACCGGACGGACTTTCAATAAAAAAGGATCAAATTAAAAGTCTTCAAGAAGAGTTTTCAAAAAAGGGTGTAGAGTCGAAACGAAAAATTTATTTAGTAATAAGTGCAGATAAAATGTCCGTACAGGCTGCAAATAGTTTGTTGAAATTTTTAGAGGAGCCAGCTGCAGACACGGTTGCCATACTAATGACTGAACAAATCCAACGTATCTTACCTACCATTTTATCAAGATGTCAAACCTTATCTTTCAAGCCGTTATCACCAGGAATGGTGAAGAAAAGGTTGTTGAATCATGGATTGGACATGCAAAGGTCCTCTATTATATCCCACCTGACGCAGAACTTTGAAGAGGGAATCCTATTAGGTTCAGAGGAATGGTTTGCACAATCCCAAAAAATAGTGGTAAAATTATATGAAGTGTTAAATACAAATTCACTGAAGGCATTATTATATCTTCAGCAGGAGTGGTTTACACACTTTAAAGAAAGAGATCAACTGGACCGTGGTTTAGATCTTTTATATCTCATTTATAAAGATTTATTATATATTCAGTTGGATAGACGCGACCAAGTTGTCTTTCAAAATATACAGGAGGAGTTGGAGTCGCGTGCTCTTCATCTTACTCAAAGGCGTTTGGCTGAGCAGATGAGCTCTATTTTGGAAGCGAAACGGAAGCTAATGTCCAATACAAATCCGCAGCTGTTGATGGAACAGCTTGTGTTGAATTTGCAGGAGGGATCATCATTTGTATAATGTTGTAGGGGTCCGTTTTAAAAAGGCGGGCAAAATATACTACTTTGATCCGGGCGAGCTTATCATTTCAAAGGATGATTTCGTTATCGTAGAGACTGTGCGTGGAGTAGAATTCGGCAAAGTTGTTACGGAGCGGAAACAAGTAGACGAGAACGACGTTGTACTGCCATTGAAGAAAGTGCTTCGAGTTGCTGACGTAAAGGACAAGCTAATTGTCGAGGAAAATAAAACTGCTGCTATTGAAGCTTATGATACATGTTGTAAAAAGGTTGAGGAACATCAACTTGATATGAAACTGGTTGATGTGGAATATACATTTGATCGCAATAAGGTTGTTTTTTATTTCACGGCGGATGGTCGCGTAGATTTTCGTGACTTAGTGAAAGATCTTGCAGCCATTTTTAGAACGCGAATTGAATTACGCCAAATTGGTGTCAGAGATGAAGCAAAGATGCTTGGTGGAATAGGGCCATGTGGCAGGATGCTCTGTTGTTCAACGTTTCTTGGCGATTTTGAACCAGTTTCCATTAAGATGGCCAAAGATCAAAACCTATCGCTTAATCCGACAAAAATCTCAGGGTTATGTGGGCGTTTGATGTGTTGTCTTAAATATGAAAATGATGAGTATGAAAATGCGAAAGAATTGCTTCCTGACTTGGGTGAAATGATTCGGACACCTAATGGAAAAGGCAAGGTAGTGGGGCTTAATATTCTAGAACGAGTTCTTCAAGTTGAATTAGTCGAACAGAATAGAGTATTAGAGTATACGTTAGATGAGATTCTAAACGAGGGAGCCGTTTCTATTCAAGCCACAGATTAACAAGGTGGTGGGAAAGCATGGATAAGAAAGATATATTTGAATCAGTAACGAGCATGGAAGCCCAAATTGGTCATTTATATACACAGCTTGGGGAATTAAAGCAACATCTTGCTGAGATTCTTGAGGATAACCAATCTATTAAGCTTGAGAATGAACATTTGCGCAGGCGTCTAAACCTTGGAGAGAATCCTAGCCCTTCTACAAAAGATAAAACCAAAGCAAAGGCACGGAAAGAAAGTCCTGATGATAAGACAATGGATATCGGCGAAGGCTATGATAATCTGGCTCGATTATATCAAGAAGGTTTCCATATTTGTAATTTGCATTTTGGTAGCCTTAGAAAAGAAGGCGATTGTTTGTTTTGCCTGTCCTTTTTGAATAAAAAGTAAGCTTGGCCTTTCCTGTTTAGGGAAGGCTTTTTCGTTGAAGTAAACAATGCTTTTATAAATAGTAATTTGAAAATGGAGTGAAGAAGATGGCAGAATTAATTGGCGATGAGCGCCTCGATCATTTATTAGCAGAAAAATTGAGAATTATTCAGAGTCCAAGTGTGTTTTCATTTTCTCTTGATGCAGTACTTTTATCTAAATTTGTAAATATCCCGATTCAAAAAGGAAGAATCGCCGATCTTTGTTCAGGTAATGGTGTGATACCGCTTTTACTGAGCACAAGAACAAAAGGGAAGATTATCGGGGTAGAAATACAGGAACGATTATTTAACATGGCAGAGCGCAGTGTAAAATATAACGGTCTTTCTGAACAGATTCAGATGGTTCATGGTGATATAAAAGCATTCCCAAAAGAAATTGGGAATGATAAATTTGACGTTGTGACATGTAATCCACCTTATTTTCCAACACCATCACAAGAAGAAATCAATAGGAATGAACACTTTGCAATAGCACGACATGAAATTATGTGTACACTTGAAGATGTCATTCAGAGTACAAGCCATTTGTTGCGTCAAGGTGGAAAGGCAGCTTTCGTTCACCGTCCAGGAAGGCTGATGGATATTCTTAGTTTAATGAGAGAGTATCGGTTGGAACCAAAACGATTGCAATTTGTTTATCCGAAAGCAAGTAAAGAAGCCAACACCATTCTAATAGAAGGAATTAAGGATGGAAGTCCTGATTTAAAGATTTTGCCACCGCTTGTCGTGTACAATGAGGATAATGTGTATACTCCTGAGGTTAGAAGGATTTTATATGGAGAAGAATAAGCATATCTTCTATGTTCTTGAATGTCGGGACCATAGTTATTATGCGGGATATACAAATGATTTAGAGAAAAGGATAAAGCTTCATAATGAAGGAAAGGGTGCTAAATACACACGAGGCCGCGGACCGGTAAAGCTTGTCCATTTTGAAACGTATCCAATGAAAACAGAAGCAATGCGGGCTGAGTATCGCTTTAAGCAGTTATCTAGAAAACAAAAAGAAAAAATAATCGGCAAGGAGAATGCAGATGTGGCAACAGAAAAGCTTTGAAAAGGAAGGACAGCAATCCGTTTTATATTTAGTACCAACTCCGATTGGTAACCTTGAGGATATAAGCTATCGAGCTTTAAGAATTCTTAAGGAGGCGGATATCATTGCTGCAGAAGATACACGGAATACAAGAAAGCTTTGTAATTACTTTGAAATTGAAACACAAGTTATTAGCTATCATGAACATAATAAACAAACGAGTGGGAAGCAGATGATTGAGCGGCTTCTTTCAGGCCAGACAATTGCATTAGTGAGTGATGCCGGTATGCCGACTATATCAGACCCTGGGTTCGAACTTGTTCAGGAAGCACTAGAGCAGCGAATACCAGTTATTCCCTTACCGGGTGCGAATGCTGCGCTTACTGCTTTAATTGCTTCAGGATTAGTCCCACAGCCTTTTTACTTTTATGGATTTTTGCAACGAAATGCCAAAGAAAAGAAAAAAGAGCTGGAGAAGTTAAAAAGGATGGAGGCAACCTGGATAGTATACGAATCGCCGCATCGATTAAAAGATACATTAAAACACATGCGTGAAGTGCTAGGAAATAGAAAAATTGTTCTATGCCGAGAGCTAACCAAGAAATTCGAGGAATTTATTCGAGGTACGATAGATGAAGCACAAATATGGGCTTTTGAAAATGAAATCAGAGGCGAGTTCTGCTTGATTATTGAAGGTGCAGAATTTGCGGAGGAACAAACAGAAGTCGTATGGTGGCAAAGTATTGAGCTTGTTGAGCATGTTCAATATTACATCGATGAAAAACAACTTAGCTCAAAAGATGCAATCAAGCAGACAGCAATAGATCGCGGATTGCAGAAAAGAGATGTGTATCACGCTTATCATGTAATGGAAAATCAACCAAACGGGTAAGAATAACCACTGCGAATTGCTTCGGAATGGAAGTCAAGATTAGTTTACAAAAAAGAAGGCTTCCAAGGAAGCCTTCTTAAAAAATAATCAAACAGTTTCTAATTCCATGCTTTGTTGAATTTCTTTAATAAGTAGTTCTGCACCCTCACGGCTAAGGATTAATTTTCCATTAGCAAGTGTTAAATTATTATCAGATACTTCACCAGTAACTTGACAAGTCATATTAGGTTTATATTTTTTCAAAATGATGCGTTCATCATCAACGTAGATTTCCAAAGCGTCTTTCTCTGCAATTCCTAATGTACGGCGTAATTCAATTGGAATTACCACCCGTCCTAATTCGTCAACTTTACGTACAATTCCTGTAGATTTCATATATGAAAATCTCCTCTCAATTTATAATAGTATTCTAATACCTTTTATCTCTATTTCGTCAATTTTCGACAAATTTTATAAATATTATAATACCAGCCATTCCCAAATACGTCAATGCTTTTATTAAAATTTATACATTTTTTTGAAAAAAATTAAAAAGAAGCTTAATTTAAGGTACGAATAGAAAGATTTTAATGAAGTAATAGAGGGAAGAGGAAAAAATATGGGGATGTATTCCAATATTAACTTATTATACTTGTTGTTAATTTCGACATATTTCGACAAAGTGATCTGAAACCCATATTCTTTTAAAATATGCTTTTTCCTTTTTCTATTATACTTCTCCGTAAATCCGAAACACAATATAAATTGTTAATAAAAGGGAAGTGATGAATAGGTTTTTCAAGGTTAGAAAACAAGTTGCGATTCTTTGGAGTTTTGGGTATATTCTTTGGGTGTAAGAGGTAATGCTGACAGTAAGAAAAAACATGGCGTTCAAAACACCATCAACGAGGAACCTATGCTAATCAGACGAAGGAGCATTGACGTCATTATATAGACCAAGCCGACTGATGGAAGTTTCGCTTTATCTCTATTAAAAAATCAATCCTAATAGCTTTTTTTTTATCGCTCTTATGGTGAGATAAGGTAATATAGAGGTATAGGTTAAAATTTAGTTAGTGAACATCATTTATGGATCTAAATATGATAGGAGGAAAAAACAATGGAAGATAAACTGAAGACATATTATATTACAACCCCAATCTATTATCCGAGTGGGAATTTACATATAGGGCATGCGTATACAACAGTAGCTGGTGATGCGATGGCTCGTTACAAGCGTATGCGCGGATTTGATGTCATGTATTTAACTGGCACAGATGAGCATGGTCAGAAAATTCAACGAAAAGCTGAAGAGCAAGGAGTTAGCCCTCAAGAGTACGTGGATAATATAGTTTCAGGAATTAAGGATTTATGGCAGAAGCTTGATATATCCTATGATGACTTTATTCGAACAACAGAAATCCGTCATAAGGATGTAGTAGAGAAAATCTTTAAACGATTGCTTGATCAAGGAGACATCTATTTAGATCAATACGAGGGCTGGTATTCCGTTCCAGATGAAACCTTCTATACCGAACTTCAATTAGTCGACCCGATTAAAGAAAACGGCAAGATTGTCGGAGGGAAGAGTCCGGATAGCGGTCATCCAGTAGAACTAGTGAAGGAAGAATCTTATTTCTTCAAGATGGGAAAATATGCAGATCGACTTCTGAAATATTACGAAGAAAATCCAGAATTCATTCAACCTGAATCCCGTAAGAATGAAATGATTAATAACTTTATTAAGCCAGGTCTAGAAGATTTAGCTGTTTCTCGTACAACCTTTGATTGGGGAGTTAAGGTACCAGGAGATCCCAAACATGTCATTTATGTCTGGATTGATGCTCTTTCGAATTATATTACGGCATTAGGATATGGAACAGAGGATGATTCGAAATATCTAAACTACTGGCCTGCAGATGTACATTTGGTTGGGAAGGAAATTGTTCGTTTTCATACGATCTATTGGCCAATCATGCTAATGGCACTTGATATTCCACTTCCTAAAAAGGTGTTTGCTCATGGGTGGTTGTTAATGAAGGATGGCAAAATGTCAAAATCCAAAGGAAATGTAGTCGATCCGGTAACGTTAATTGAACGCTATGGATTAGATGCACTTCGTTACTACCTACTTCGTGAAGTTCCTTTCGGCTCTGACGGTGTATTTACGCCAGAAGGTTTTGTGGAAAGAATAAATTTTGACTTAGCAAATGATTTAGGGAATTTACTAAATCGTACCGTTGCAATGATCGAAAAATATTTTGATGGGGTTATCCCAGAGTATAAAGGTTCTATTGGGGAGTTTGATGAATCCCTTCTTGAAGCCAACAAAACTGCAGTGACCAACTACGAAGAAGCCATGGAAAAAATGGAGTTTTCAGTGGCCCTCTCTGGAATTTGGCAACTAGTAAGTAGAACGAATAAATACATTGATGAAACACAGCCGTGGGTATTAGCGAAAGATCATGAAAAACGTGAAGAGCTTGAAAGTGTGATGGTACATTTAGCTGAGACGTTAAGAAGAACGGCCATTTTACTAAAGCCATTTTTAACACAAGCACCTGAGAAAATTTTTAATCAACTAACTATTACAGATGGAACATTACAGACTTGGGATAGCCTAGAGAAATTTGGCCTCATTCCAGCGCAAACAAAGGTTGAAAAAGGGAATCCTATTTTCCCGCGTCTTGAGATGCAGGAAGAAATAGAGTTTATCAAAGAGCAAATGCAAGGAAGTGCTCCACAACCAGAAGGCATGAAAGAAGAACCAAAAGTAGAGGAAATTCCTGAAGTAGATGAAATAACGATTGATGATTTCATGAAAGTGGAATTACGTGTCGCACAAGTGCTGGAAGTGGAACCTGTCAAAAAAGCAGATAAATTGCTGAAATTACAACTTGACCTAGGGTATGAAAAACGACAAGTAGTTTCTGGGATTGCTCAATATTATACGCCGGAACAATTGGTGGGAAAAAAGGTAATTTGTGTAACGAATCTTAAACCTGTGAAACTGCGTGGTGAATTATCTCAAGGGATGATTCTAGCGGGAAGCGGCGAAGGAAAGCTTTCAATAGCAACAGTTCCTGATACACTGCCAAATGGCTCGAAGGTAAAATAATCCTATCCCTAAATAGCATAGAAATGTTCCATGTGAAACATTTCTATGCTATTTTTTTCCGTTATTATATGGCCTATTATGCTAATAATTTTGGTTTATTTTCAATATAGCTTCATGGACGATAAGTTGTGGTTCAACAAACTGCTCAATAGTTATTTTACTTATAGGCTAACGCTAAAAAGAATGAGGCTCGCTTAGTATAATAAAAAAGGTATTTGATAAACTACAGATTAAGAGTAAGTCTATTGGCAAGGATAAAAAGGATTTGTAAAATAAAAGGGTTTTTTCTTGTATTTTAGTATGAAGGACATGGGGATGGGGCTTCGCGATTTACTAATATAGCCCATCCATTTAGCGGGCATACTTATTTTATCGAGAAAGTATCAAAAATCCAGCTCCGCACCGCCACCATTGTGATTAGGTGGGTGTATCTTGCTACAGGATTGAGCTGTCATGGTAAATAACGGAGTGTTAACGCAATAGGAGTTTTGTATGTAATATATTTGTTACATAAATGTGAAACATGAAAACTTGTAATTACTAATAGAATATTACTAGAGAGGGCGAAGAAGATGTTATTTGATACACATGTTCATTTGAATGATAAGCAGTTCGAGGAAGATTTGGAAGAGGTGATTCAAAGGACGAAAGAAAATGGTGTTTCGAATGTGGTCGTTGTTGGTTTTGATCGTCCGACGATAACACGCGCAATGGAATTGGTTGAAGAATATGATTTTATTTATGCTGCGGTGGGGTGGCATCCTGTTGACGCAATTGACATGACAGACGAAGACCTACAATGGATTGAGGAATTAGCGGCGCATTCTAAGGTCGTTGCAATTGGAGAAATGGGACTTGATTACCATTGGGATAAATCACCAAAAGACATTCAGAAAGATGTGTTTAGAAAACAAATCAATCTAGCCAAAAAGGTGAAACTACCAATCATTATTCATAATAGAGAAGCGACAGCAGACATCATAGAAATACTAAAAGAAGAGAATGCACATGAAGTAGGCGGCATTATGCATTGCTTTAGTGGTAGTCCCGAAATTGCCAAGGAATGCGTAGAGATGAACTTCTACATTTCACTTGGAGGACCTGTAACATTTAAGAATGCTAAAAAACCGAAAGAAGTCGCGGCTGAAATCCCACTAGACCGTTTGCTAATTGAAACGGATTGTCCCTATCTTGCTCCTCATCCATTCCGTGGAAAACGAAATGAGCCTGCCTATGTAAAATTGGTAGCAGAGCAAATTGCAGAAATTAAAGAGATTACTCTTGAAGAGGTAGCGAAGGCAACAACTTGGAATGCGAAGAAATTATTCGGCATAAACTGACAGCAATTTTTGTCAGTTTGTTGCTAAGTTTGTCTAATGGAAACATGTTTCTTGAAAGTTCTACAAATCTCAAGCGGTTCATAGGATAGACGTGTCGATAACTCTTTCTTTTCAAGTTGCTAGAGAGTGCTCATAATAGGAACTACTTTCCAACTAAAGAAATGTATGAGTTGACAGCTTTGTTAGAATGTCTATATAATCACCCAGAGGAAGGAGGAGTTTTTCATTATATTACAATCTATGAAAAACCTAATTCCCAAGTCTTTTGGGAAAAAAAGAATAGCCATTGTGCTAGGCAGTACTATAATAGTCGCTGCTTCAGTAGGAATGCTGCTTTATCAGGGGACGAAGAACACGGTGTCATTAACGCTTAATGGACAGAAAACAATTGTGAAAACACATGCGGCCACTGTAAATGATATATTGGCAGAGTTTGAGATTACTGCAAAAGCTGAAGACTACATACATCCCTCGAAAGACAGTATCATAAAGGATGGGTTAGAGGTTGAGTGGAGACCAGCCCAGCAAGTGAAGCTGAATGTAGATGGTAAAGAAACAGTCATTTGGACAACTGCTAAAAAAGTAGAGGGATTTCTTTCGGAACAAAAATTGGATGTAGCGGAACATGATAAGCTTAGCCTATCTAAAGATACAAAAATTGAAGATAACATGCAGATTGCCATCGAAAAGGCTTTTCCAATTAAGCTGATTGTAGGTGGCAGTGAACAGCAGGTTTGGTCAACTTCGACTACGGTCGCTGACTTTTTAAGGAAACAAGGTGTGGGGCTCAATGAATTAGATCGAGTTGAGCCACAGTTGGCAGAAAACGTTCAACCACAGAATATTGTAAACGTCATAAGAATTGAAAAAGTCACCGATGTAGTGGAAGAACCTGTTCAGTTCGCAACCATCACGAAGAAGGATCATTCCTTGCATGAAGGAAAAGAAAAAGTCATTAGTGAAGGTAAGAACGGACTATTATCTAAGCAATTTGAAGTAACAAAAGAAAATGGCAAAGAAGTTGCTCGTGCGTTTATATCTGAAAAAGTTGTGACTGAAAAGACAGACAAAGTGGTAGCGGTAGGAACGAAGCAATTAGTTGCTCAAGTATCCCGTGGAGAAGATAATTCACAAGGTTCAGGCAGGGAGATCTACGTGTCGTCGACTGCTTATACAGCAGGCTGTAATGGCTGTTCTGGAACAACAGCAACAGGGATTAATCTAAAACAAAACCCTAATGCAAAAGTCATCGCTGTTGATCCTAACATCATTCCACTTGGCACAAAGGTGTATGTTGAGGGATATGGATATGCAGTTGCAGCCGATAAAGGTGGGGCCATTAAAGGCCATAAAATTGATGTGTTCTTCCCCTCAAAGTCGGATGCATACCGATGGGGAGTAAAAAAAGTGAAAATCCGCGTCTTAAATTAATCATTTTACAGTGGCAGGGGATTGCATATCTCCTGCTTTTTTACGTTATAATGGTACAAGTGAAGTTCAACTATCTTAAAACATACACAATTCTATACTAATTAGACGGTGTGACGCTATAAATAGTTTCAGTTATTTGGAGGAAAAGATGAAAAAACTTAAAGAGATTATTGTTGTAGAAGGTAAGGATGATACCGTTGCAATTAAGCGGGCTGTCAATGCTGATACAATTGAAACAAATGGATCGGCTTTGAACGAGTCAGTGATTGATCAAGTGAAACTTGCTCAGCAAATGAGGGGTGTTATTATTTTTACTGATCCTGATTTTCCTGGACAGAAAATCCGAAATACAATCACAGAACAAGTACCTGGCTGCAAGCACGCATTCTTATCTAAGCAGGAGGCACTTCCAAAGTCAGGTAGAGGAATCGGTGTTGAGCACGCTTCACCTGAAGCGATCCGTAATGCGTTGAAGGAAGCTCAAACGATGGATGAGGATGCAGGCGAAGAAATCTCCAAGGAAGAGCTAATTGATGCTGGGCTGATTGGTGGAGCTGGAGCACGCGAACGAAGAGAACAGCTAGGGCTTTTATTGAAAATCGGATTTACAAACGGGAAACAGTTATATAAAAGGTTGAAGATGTTCCAAATCACAAGTAATGATTTTTATCAGGCATTAAAAAAGATGGATCAGGAGGAAGAACATGCATAAGGATATAGCAACACCCATTCGCACACAGGAAATTTTAAAAAAGTATGGTTTTGCTTTTAAAAAGAGCTTGGGTCAGAATTTTTTAATTGATACGAATATATTACGAAGAATTGTTGATTATGCTGAATTGAACGAAGAGAGCGGCGCTATTGAAATTGGACCGGGAATTGGTGCATTGACGGAACAACTTGCGAAAAGAAGTAAGAAAGTGACAGCCTTTGAAATTGATCAGCGTCTGCTACCTATTTTAAAAGATACATTGTCTCCTTATGATAATGTAACAGTCATCCATGAAGATATTCTAAAAGCGGATGTGGAGAAAGTCATAGCTGAAGAGTTTGCGGGTATTGATGATGTAATGGTTGTTGCGAACCTTCCCTATTATGTAACGACTCCGATCATTCTTCAATTATTGACAGAAAACTTACCGATTCGCGGTTTGGTTGTGATGCTGCAGAAGGAAGTAGCAGATCGTATCGCTGCCAAACCAGGAACGAAGGAATATGGATCATTATCAATCGCGATTCAATACTACACAGAAGCGGAAACGGTCATGATTGTTCCAAAAACGGTGTTTATGCCGCAGCCGAATGTAGAGTCCGCTGTCATTCGATTGATGAAAAGAGAAAAACCGATTGTTGAAGTGAAAGATGAAGAGTTTTTCTTTACAGTGACACGTTCAAGCTTTGCACAGCGTAGGAAGACAATTCTCAATAATTTAACGAGCCAGCTTCCTGATGGGAAATCTAAAAAGGACCAAATTCTTAGCGCGCTAGAACAGACAGGAGTAGATCCAACAAGACGAGGAGAAACCTTATCTATCGAGGAATTCGGCAGACTAAGTGATGCGCTCCTTCTTCATTTTAAATAAACAGAGTGAAAGAGGCTATCCCATAACAAAAGGGCCAGACCCTACACCTACTATATATCGTTTAAGACGTGAATATGACACGATGAACGGTTTACAGAGTGTGAGGTCAGACCCTTGGGATAACCTCTTTTTTGTAGTCATTTTTCAATGAATTTTGATGTCTAGTGCAGGTGACCAAACTCCTCTAGTCATAAGCTAGAAGTTGGAAAAGGCGTTTGCGCTCTACCTAATAACACTAAGCTGAAGTATGGACATTTCACCAATCGAGATGAGCCTGCATAGTGTAATAGGAATGAAAATCTGACAAGACTTGGTGTTATCTTGTCACGAGGTGAGAGCATGAATTTACAAGTGAATGATATTGTTGGACGGTCATCTTATCGATGTGACATCTTATTCAGAGTGATTGACATACGTTTAGTGGAGGGAAAGCAGGTTGCGATTCTTTATGGTGAGGATATTCGCTTAATTGCAGACGCTCCTTTTGACGATTTAATTAAGATTAATGATGAAGAAAGGCAAACCCGGCAAAAAACAAGTGAAGCTCTCCAAGAGCAATCGTATCATTTATTTAGCCAAGATAAACAATTACAAACAGAGAAAAGCAATTACCAATCAAGCGATGGGTATCGGTATAATGGTGAGTATTTTCAAATTCCAGGAAAAGTACTACATGTGGATGGAGACGCCTCGTATTTGAATAAATGCCTCACATTATATGAAAAGATTGGGATCCCAGTAAAGGGGGTTTATTGTAATGAGAAAGAAATGCCCAGTCGCATTGGTGGCCTCATTGATCAATATCGGCCGGACATCTTGGTTATAACGGGGCATGATGCGTATTCGAAGTCCAAAGGTTCTGCCCAGGATTTAAATGCTTATCGACATTCCAAGCATTTCGTGCAAACAGTTAGGGAAGCAAGAAATAAAGTTGCACACCTTGACCAACTCGTTATCTTTGCCGGGGCATGTCAATCACATTTTGAATCATTAATACAAGCGGGCGCCAATTATGCGAGTTCGCCATCCAGAGTGAATATACATGCGTTAGATCCTGTATATATAGTCGCCAAAATTAGCTTCACGCCTTTTACCGACTATATTCATGTATGGGATGTGCTTAGAAATACATTAACTGGAGAAAAGGGACTCGGTGGTATTGAAACGAGGGGCGTTCTTAGAACAGGTATGCCTTATCATATCAATAAAGATGAATAAAGCTGCATCTCATTGTATGCAGCTTGTTTTTATCTAGTTAAATATGCTTGTCTGAGGTCCACAGGATGTGGGAATTATAGCTGATTTCCCTTTTTTAAAGCGACTGCCTTTTGGACGAAGGAAAGAGCACCCAGAGTTTCGTTTACTTAAACGGTGCTGCTTATCAAATGGTAAGTTAATCTGGTTTCGGGTGAAAGTCTATAAAAGGTGGTTCAGCTTTACAACCTCATTGAAGTTTGTTTTCTTGTGTGCGGCCTTCCTTGGAACTACATCGTGGCGTTTTAATGTAACGCCATATGTATCATATGGGGAAGATTGGAAGGGGTATATTTACATAATTTTTCAAAATTATAGAGATAATAAAAAAAGTATCTAAATTATTACGGATTTATATAAAAAAATATTGACAAACAAATTTAAATACTGATATAATTTATTATTTTGTTTGACCTTGTTGCCGGTTTGTGATATACTAAACGTAGTGAGGTGGACCGAAAATGCCAAAAACTTTAGCGGATATTAAAAATTCACTAGACTCCAATTTGGGGAAACGGTTGCTCTTAAAAGCAAACGGCGGAAGAAGAAAAACTGTTGAACGTTTTGGTACGTTAGCAGAGACTTATCCGGCTGTCTTTGTGATTGAGCTCGATCAGGATGAAAATGCGTTCGAAAGAGTATCTTACAGCTATGCAGATGTATTAACGGAAACCGTAGAATTAACCTTTTTGAATAAACAGCAAGAAATGTAACTTTAAGCGGCAGCAAACAATTGTTTGCTGCTTTTTTATTTTAACAGGGATTTCTTAATAAATATTAGTACGAAACGCATGCGTCCTAAAATTTGGAGATTAGGCCGTATATCAATATCTATAGGATGCAAACTAGGACGTCTTGAATAAGGATGTGGTGTGCTACATCATACTTCCTTATTCGGGGTACTTTTTCTTTTGTATGAAGGAAAGAGGGATGGAATTTCGTTCACTTAAAGCAGCGTTGCTATTTGAGACCAGTCAATCTAGGTTTTAAGTAAAAATCTATAATATAGTGTTTTAATACCAAATTTTGAGCTGGTTGACCAGTTCTATAAAGTTGTTCCTCAACCGATGGCTGAATCTTAATGCGATGAAGGTTTCCAATGGATAAATAAGGAGTTCATGTTTTATTTGCGAATGTAGAAAATAGTATTGTGCAGCATGATAAAAGGGGCTGATTCGTTTGGGCAGAAGAAAAGGCATCATGTCACCAAGTCTTAAAGAAGAGCTGGCTAAGGAATTAGGGTTTTATGATGTGGTCCAAAAAGAAGGCTGGGGAGGAATACGAGCACGCGATGCGGGTAATATGGTTAAACTTGCTATCGAAATGGCGGAACGCCAATTGATGGAGAAAAGATAATCAAGCATGATTGAGCGCATTTGTACCGAACACTTAATCAATCATCGCTGCACATAAGATTGTAAAGCCAGACCCTTTATCCACCCATGGAGTCTAACAAAACGTTGGATGGCCAATGCGGATAGGTCTGGCTTTTTATGACCCCCTCCATATCACCTTCATAACTTTCCTTATTTTCATTGCAGTTTTGAATAGCGTGCATTGAAATTACCATGAAAAAACCTTTAGAATGAAAACAAATATGATAAAATAGGACAAGAACTTTAAGAAGAACGTAAAAGTAGGTGGAAATATTGAAGCTTATGGAGAAAGCACCGGCTAAGATTAATTTAGCATTGGATGTGCTTTTTAAGCGGCCGGATGGATACCATGAGGTGGAAATGATCATGACGACGGTCGATTTGGCAGATAGAATTGAACTGAAAGAAATCCGTGGAAATCAAATCGAAATTCTATCACATAATCGCTTTGTTCCGGACGATCATCGGAATTTAGCTTATCAAGCAGCATTCGTATTAAAGCAGCGATATGGTATTAACACAGGGGTTCAAATTGCTATAGAAAAAAACATCCCTGTAGCAGCTGGCTTAGCTGGTGGAAGCAGTGATGCTGCAGCTACTCTAAGGGGGTTGAATAAACTTTGGAATCTAAATTTATCTATGGACGAGCTTGCTGAAATCGGCGCTGAAATTGGCTCAGACGTTTCATTTTGCGTTTATGGCGGTACTGCTTTAGCGAAAGGCAGAGGCGAGAAAATTACTCAATTGCCGGTTCCGCCTAAATGTTGGGTAGTCTTAGCTAAGCCTACCATTGGAGTATCAACAGCTGATATTTATCGAAGGCTCCAAGTTGGGAATATGGGTCATCCAAACATTAAGGAAATGATTTCCGCAATTGAAAATAATAGCTATGAAAGAGTGTGCAATGGTGTAGGGAATGTACTTGAACAAGTTACCTTACAATTATATCCCGAAGTTGCGAATATTAAGTCACAAATGAAGACCTTTGGAGCAGATGCGGTGCTGATGAGTGGAAGCGGTCCTACGGTGTTTGGTCTTGTAGAGCATGATTCTCGTATGCAGCGAGTCTACAATGGCTTGCGTGGCTTTTGCGATCAAGTATATGCTGTTCGAATGCTAGGTGATTTAAGCGCCCTTGAATAGATACGTACGTTAGTGGTATATTTATAATATAATATTCGTTTTTTTAACGAGGAGTGTTGAAATGAAATTTAAGCGTAGCGAGAGGCTTATTGATATGACAAATTATTTACTAGCTCATCCTGGCCGCTTAGTGTCGCTCACTTTCTTTGCAGAAAGATATAGTTCGGCAAAGTCATCGATTAGTGAAGATTTAACCATTATTAAAGAGACCTTTGAACAGAGGGGCATTGGGACGTTAACAACAGTACCTGGGGCTGCCGGTGGTGTTAAATACTTGGTAGGCATAAAGTCAGATGAAGCCACCGCTTTTATCGACCATCTTTGTAGTGTTATAGCGAGCCCTGAACGTCTGCTACCTGGTGGATATTTATATATGACAGATATCTTGGGGCATCCTGAGACAGTGAATATGATTGGTCGAATTATTGCAGCGGCTTACGCAGACAAGCAAGTAGAAGTCATCATGACCATGGCTACAAAGGGAATTCCGCTTGCATATGCGGTTGCCAATTATTTAAATGTTCCTGTTGTGATTGTTCGGAGAGATAACAAAGTGACAGAAGGGCCTACGGTGAGTATTAATTATGTATCCGGATCTTCTAAGCGCATTCAGACAATGGTTTTATCAAAAAGAAGTCTAGCAGAAGGGTCTAAAGTCCTTATCGTCGATGATTTTATGAAAGCTGGCGGGACAGTTAAAGGGATGGTTAGCCTATTAGAAGAGTTCAAGGCAACTCTTGCCGGAATTACTGTTTTCGTTGAGTCAGATGAAATTGAAGAACGTCTCGTTGATCAATTCGTTTCTTTAATTAAACTTACAGAAGTCGATGAACGTGATAAAATAATATCAGTATCAAGAGGTAATTATGTAAATAATTGAATGATAAAAGGAGATGGCAAGATGAATTCTATCCATACTAATGAGGCACCTGCTGCAATTGGTCCATATTCACAAGGAATTATCGTCAATAATCTTTTTTTTAGTTCGGGACAAATTCCACTTACAGCTGAAGGGGAAATGGTAACAGGTGATGTAAAGGAACAAACTCACCAAGTATTTAAAAACTTGAAAGCCGTATTAAAAGAAGCCGGTGCTTCCTTGGAAACGGTTATTAAAGCGACAGTTTTCATTAAAAGTATGGAAGACTTTGTCAGTATCAATGAAGTATATGGTGAATACTTTTCAACTCATAAGCCGGCACGTTCTTGTGTAGAGGTAGCTAGACTTCCCAAAGATGCTTTAATTGAAATAGAAGTGGTTGCGCTCGTTAAATAATACGAGCGTTTTTTTATGGAAAAACCAACTTTTTTTAAATGAGCTTTCGTGTCTAGTGCAAGCAGCCTTCCCCAAAACTTCTGCCCATCAGGGTCGAACAGGGCATATACGCCAACAGTAGTAACGTCTTAGTGTTAAACTAGCAATAAAGTAATTATTATAAGATTATATACAAAAGTTGATTTTTATGTTAATTGTTAACTTTTTGAGATAGCGTATGTAGGTCCTCTTTTTCTCCAATCGAAAAACTCCCGCACTTCACCCTATTAATAATAGTAAAGGAATAAGATCTAAAAACTTTCTCCTTTTTTTAAAAAAATCCATTTTAAAAAAGGAGAATTCACTATCTGTGTTGAATATATATTCTAAGTTTTTAATTAATTTGAGGTGGTGAACAGGAATGGAAGTAACTGACGTAAGATTACGCCGCGTAAATACTGATGGTCGAATGAGGGCTATCGCATCCATTACATTGGATAATGAATTTGTTGTCCATGATATTCGTGTGATTGATGGTAATAATGGTCTTTTTGTGGCAATGCCAAGTAAAAGAACACCGGATGGAGAATTCCGCGATATTGCCCATCCAATTAACTCTTCAACACGTGGTAAAATCCAGGAAGCTGTTTTAGCGGAATATCATCGTTTAGGAGAATTAGAAGTTGAATTAGAAGAAGCGGGAGCGGGAGCTTCGTAAATCTACAATTTAATTGGAAAAGCATCAGGAGCCTACTTCATAAGTAAGGCTCTTTTTATTATTCTTTCACAATTTGCTGTGAATTTTCCAGCTTTCTCCCCCGTTTAATCTTTTATTATGCATGTAGAAAAAATTTCCCCTATAAAATTTGTTAATAGTGCTAAAAAAGTCTTTGGAAAGGTATATAATAAAAACAGACTAGCTTGTGACTAATTGAGCAAATGCATATGGTGCTCTAACTTATTGAATGAAGGGTACATCCTATTAAAAATGATGTAGTACGTTAAGCTTGAATGGAATATGTATTTTCTTTATCTTTCTCACAAATACAATCTAGCCTTTGTGAGAATATTTGTTTGTTTGGCTTTACAGGGTGTGCTGAATTCGACGAAGATATAAGGATGTAGTAGGGATATGTCAGAATAGCGAGGACATAGGAATGTCGCGCTTTTAGCTTTTCTTATTGAAAACTATACCTATTTAAGATATATTTTTAATGGATAAAAAGGTAAAGATGGAGGCCTGTTATGATGAATCGCTATGCAGTCATTTTGGCAGCAGGACAAGGTACCAGAATGAAATCTAAGCTATACAAAGTCTTGCATCCTGTATGTGGCAAACCAATGGTCCAACATGTTGTGGATCAGGTTAGCCAACTACAAGTAGAAGAGATTGTAACTGTTACTGGACATGGTGCGGAGAAGGTTCAAGAACAGCTTGGTTCTGCATGTGTGTATGCTTTACAAGCAGAACAGTTAGGGACGGCTCATGCTGTGATGCAAGCAAATCATGTGCTGGGCGACAAGGACGGAACGACAATTGTTATTTGTGGAGATACGCCGTTAATTAAAGCGGAAACCATGGAAGCTCTGATGAAGATTCATGAAGAAACGAATGCAAAAGCGAGTATTCTGACAGCCCTAGCGACAAACCCGGATGGGTATGGTCGTATCATTCGAAATGAAGCGGGTCATGTAGAGAAAATTGTGGAACACAAAGATGCGAATGATTTAGAACGCAATGTGAAGGAAATTAATACGGGTACGTATTGTTTTGATAACAAGGCTTTATTTACAGCTTTACAAAATGTGTCTAATGATAATTCCCAAGGTGAATATTATCTTCCAGATGTCATTGAAATTCTAAAAACTCAGGGTGAGACGGTTACCGCTTATCAAACGGAAGATTTTAATGAAACGATGGGGGTCAATGACCGCGTTGCTTTGTCACAGGCAGAGAAATTGATGCGTCAGCGTATTAACGAAACCCATATGCGAAGTGGCGTGACCATTATTGACCCTGAAAATACGTATATAGAGGCTGATATTACAATAGGCTCGGATACAGTCATATATCCAGGATCGATTATTAAAGGAAACAGCGTGATTGGGAACGATTGTATTATTGGACCCCAAACAGAAGTTGATAATTGCCATATAGGTGACAGTTCAAGTTTGAGACAGTCGGTTGCTTCTGACAGTAGCATTGGTCATCGTGTTAATATTGGTCCTTTTGCTCATATCCGCCCGCAATCGGATATTAAGGATGAAGTGAAAATCGGCAACTTTGTTGAAATTAAGAAAACGGTTTTTGGTAAGGGAAGTAAAGCATCTCATCTAAGTTACATTGGAGATGCTGAAGTTGGAGAAGATGTAAATATAGGCTGTGGTTCCATTACAGTTAATTACGATGGTTTTAACAAACATTTAACCAAAATTGAAGATGAGGTCTTTATAGGCTGTAATTCTAATTTGGTGGCACCAGTGACTGTAGGAAAAGGGGCGTACGTTGCTGCTGGATCTACGATTACTTCGGATGTACCAGGGAAAGCCTTCTCCATTGCTCGTGCTCGCCAACTTAATAAGGAAGATTATGTTAAGAACCTGAAATTTAATAAATAACCTGTGGAGGTCATCATGTCAAATCAGTATTTAGATCCAAATTTAAAAGTTTTTTCTTTAAATTCAAACCTTGGTTTAGCAGAAGAAATTGCAGAAGTGATTGGAGTAGGACTTGGGAAGTGCTCTGTTACTCATTTTAGTGATGGTGAAATTCATATTAATATTGAAGAAAGTATCCGTGGCTGTGATGTTTATGTCATCCAATCAACAAGTGATCCTGTTAATGAACATTTGATGGAAGTATTGATTATGATCGATGCTTTAAAACGCGCCTCTGCCAAAACAATTAATATTGTGATGCCGTATTATGGGTATGCTCGTCAAGACCGTAAAGCGCGCGCTCGTGAGCCTATTACAGCTAAGCTTGTCGCTAATTTATTAGAAACAGCTGGCGCACACCGCGTAATTGCATTAGATCTACATGCTCCACAAATCCAAGGGTTCTTTGACATTTTGATTGACCACATGCAGGGTGTACCTATTTTAGCCGATTATTTTGAGGGGAAAGATTTGAAAGATGTCGTCGTTGTCTCTCCTGACCATGGTGGGGTTACACGTGCCCGTAAATTGGCAGAGCGCTTAAAAGCACCGATTGCTATTATCGACAAACGTCGACCACGTCCAAATGTGGCAGAGATTATGAATATTGTCGGGAACATTGAAGGGAAAACAGCTATTCTAATTGATGATATCATCGATACAGCTGGGACGATTACATTAGCAGCTAATGCTCTTATCGAAAATGGGGCGAAGGAAGTGTATGCGTGCTGTACACACCCAGTTTTATCAGGGCCGGCTATTGATAGAATCCAAAATTCCAAAATTAAGGAATTAGCCGTAACAAACTCGATTGCTTTATGTGAAGAGAAAAAAATAGATAAAATTGTTCAATTATCAGTAGCTCCATTGATTGCGGAAGCAATTATCCGTGTCCATGAAGAGGAATCTGTTAGTACATTATTTGATTAATATAAAAAACAGCAGGGATCATTTTCTTGCTGTTTTTTATATTTCCAAAAATACGTTTAGAAGTTTCAATTTAAGGGCAATTTTTATAGAGAGATGCTTTGAATTTTGATTAGAAAGGCGGAATGAGATAAATGAGTCATGTATTAGTAGCAAAAGAGCGCGCTAAATCTCAAGGGTCCACATTACGTCAATTAAGATTGAGTGGTGAAATTCCAGCAGTTGTGTACGGTAACAAAAATGAAAGCGTGGCAATCTCAATTAACAGTGGTGATTTCTTTAAGATGATTAAGGACGTTGGGAGAAATGGGATTATTTCTTTAGAAGTTGAAGGTCAAAAGAAGAATGTAATGCTTACAGACTATCAGCAAGATCCACTTAAAAATGATATTTATCACGCAGACTTTCTTATTGTAAATATGTCTACTGAACTGCAGACACATGTAAGAGTTAATCTTGTAGGTAAATCTTCGGGTGTTAAGGATGGCGGTGTATTACAACAATCTGTTCATGAATTGACGATTACTGCTAAGCCAAATGATATTCCTGAAGCAATCGATGTAGATGTAACAAGTTTAACGGTAGGAAGTGTCGTAACAGTAGGGGATGTAAAAGGAAATTATAAGATTACATTCAACCATGATGATGATGAGGTTATTGCATCAGTACTTGCTCCACGACAAGAAGAGGAAATTAATACAGGTGAGCAGCAGGACGGTGGTACTCCTGATAATGAAGAAGGTCGTGAAACAAAAGCTTCACCTGAATCTAAAGCGTAAGATTTGTCGTATATTTTGATAGTTGTTCGACAGAATTCTTGCATATAGAACATTCTGCTCATGATATAATAGACGTAACCGATAAAGGTTGCGTCCTTTTTGTTATAGTGCGTGTTCAAAATGGAAGATAAAAAAAGCCAAGAAGTTCGAGGGGCGATCGTCTCTAGACCTGCACGTATACAGTAATACTTGGGGACCGGACTTGCGCAGGATATGCTGACTTCTGTGTTACGCACAGGACGTAGGCGATCTTAGCAGAAGGTCATTAATGAGCTTTGATGCAATTATCAAGCCCTTTTACTGGGCTTTTAAACAATCTCTTTTAAGAGAACAGTACATTTATGATATTAGGTCTCATACCGCTTGCAACGATCCGTAGAGATGAGGTAAGCTTTTTATATAATGTATAGAAATTTAGTGTACTGTAACCAAGGACCGGTGACGGTTTTTTCCGTGGAAAAGGGACGGGGCTTCTAAAAAATTAGCTCCGCACCGCCACCTTCATTGGGTAATACAGTTTTTAGAACCTGAATACTTTTCATCGATGGGTTTTAGAGCAGATGCTCATGGATGTTCTTTTATAAATGGAGTGTGAATCATGAAGTTAATCGTTGGGCTGGGGAACCCCGGCAGACAATATGAGAAAACGAGACATAATATCGGGTTTGAAGTGATAGACGAGCTTTCGAAAAAGTGGTCCATTCCTTTAGATCAAGCAAAGCATAAAGGAATCTATGGAAGTGGCTCGGTAAATGGTGAAAGAGTCTTGTTGCTAAAGCCACTGACATATATGAACTTATCAGGAGAATCCATTTCGGCTGTTATGAACTTCTTTAAGCTTGAGAATGATGATTTAGTCATTCTATATGATGATTTAGATTTGCCTCCTGGTAGAATTCGCTTGCGTCAAAAGGGCAGTGCAGGTGGACATAATGGAATTAAATCAACAATCGCTCATCTTGGTACGCAAGAATTCAACCGAATTAGAATCGGTATAGGCCGACCAGAGGGTAGAATTCCTGTGACTGACTATGTATTAGGTCGATTTACGGAAGAAGAGTGGACAAGGATTGAACCGATAATTGAAAAAAGCGCTCATGCATGTGAGGCATGGTTGAAGTCTCCATTCTTACAAGTTATGAATGAGTATAATCAATCGTAATCCTAAAAAATGTTCTGCATGCTGAATAATTACCTCCTATTTAGGCCTATACTAAGGGTAATCTTTCTAAATTAGGGGGTTAGTGAATGGCTCTCCATTACACATGTAGGCATTGTGGTACTAAGATTGGTACGATAAGTGAGACCATACTACATTCAGAGCAGCTGGGTCTTACCCAACTTAATGATGAAGAACGGCAAGATATGATTGCTTATGATTCAGTGGGGAATGTACATGTGAAGGCAATTTGCGAAGATTGTCACGAAGCATTGCAAAGGAACCCTGACTTGCATCAAAATGATTATATAATTCATTAAGCGGAAGTAAGCTTTGGATCGAAATCCAAAGCATTTTTCCGTTTCGTTGATTTTTGATTTTTATTAAAAGGAATATATATAAAGTAGGTAAAGTAGTCAGAAAAGGGAGGAGAAGAAGATATGAATGGTTTACAAAATTTGTTCTCCAAACATAATGAAGTCCATTCGTTAATTACTGGAGTAAATGAAGGATTGAAGGAACAATTAGTTTCTGGATTATCAGGTTCATCCCGATCGATGTTAATTGCTGCATTGTACGAAGAAACTGAAAGGCCATTGCTGGTTGTTACACATAATCAATTACAAGCTCAGAAGCTTCAGGAGGATTTGGTGAATTTTATTCCGGAAGAGGAGTTGTTTATCTATCCTGCGAATGAGTTAATTGCAGCCGAGTTGAGTGTGGCAAGCCCCGAGTTGCGAGCGCAGCGCATAGAAGCCTTAAATTATTGGTCACATGCCGAAAAAGGAGTTGTCATCGTTCCAATCCCGGGCTTGCGAAAGATGCTACCCTCAAAAGAATTATGGCAGAAATATCAATTACACTTTTCATTAGGTACAGACGTTGATTTAGACAACTTATTACATACTTTCATTTCCATGGGGTATTCAAGGTCAGAAATGGTGTCATCTCCTGGCGAATTTAGCTTAAGAGGCGGAATTATTGATATTTATCCTATAACAGAACCCAATCCAATTCGGATTGAGTTATTTGATACAGAAATTGACTCCATTCGAACATTTTCACTTGAAAATCAACGTTCGCTCGATAAGCTTGACCGCGTAAAGATTGGACCAGTGTCTGAAAACCTTTTGGAGTCTGAACATTATGAAAGAATTATCAAATCGCTTGAGAGTAAATTAAGCAAAAGTTTATCAAAAATAAAAAATGATAAAGCTAAGGAACAAATGCTGCAAACGATTTCTTATGAGTTAGAGCAGCTGAAAACGGGACATAGACCTGACCAAGTCTTTAAATATTTAAGTCTTGCTTATGAAAATCCTACTAGTTTGCTAGATTACATGCCGAGTAATGGGTTGGTAATCCTAGATGAGATAAGTCGAATTCAGGAGATTAACGATACACTTGAAAAAGAGGAAGCGGAATGGTACACAAGTTTGCTCGAAGCGGGACAGATTGTTCATGATATACAAATTTCGCATAAGCTCCCTGAGCTTTTCGCACAATCAAAGCAGAAGCTGATTTACTTATCATTGTTTTTGCGTCATGTACCGCATACAAATCCGCAAAATATCTTGAATTTTACATGTAAGCAAATGCAAAATTTTCATGGACAAATGAACGTTTTTAAGGCTGAAATCGAACGTTGGAAAAAAGGGAAATATGCAGTAGTCATTTTAGGCCCTGATGATGAACGTGTAAAAAAACTAGTAGGTCTTTTGGCGGATTATGACATCGACGCTGCGGAACTTTCCGATACAAGTAAGATTTTACCGGGAAGGATTCAAATTCTTAAAGGCAGTTTGAACACCGGGTTTGAATTACCACTTCAAAAATATGCGATTATCACTGAACAGGAATTATTTAATAAAAAAACAAAAAAATCAACAAGACGTCAAAAGCTTTCGAATGCTGAACGGATTAAAAGCTATTCAGAATTGAAAGTGGGAGACTATGTAGTTCATGTTAATCACGGGATAGGGAGATACCTAGGTATCGAGACACTTATGATTAATGGTATTCATAAGGATTATTTGCATCTTCGCTATCAAGCTGATGATAAATTATATGTACCGGTAGATCAGATCAATCTCGTTCAGAAATACGTAGGCTCAGAAGGTAAGGAACCGAAGCTCTATAAATTGGGCGGAAGCGATTGGAAGCGAGTGAAAAGCAAAGTTCAATCCTCTGTTCAAGATATAGCAGATGATCTTATTAAACTTTATGCAGAGCGAGAAGAAGCAAGGGGGTACGCCTTCTCTCCAGATGGGGATATGCAACGTGAATTTGAAAGTGCATTTGCCTATAACGAAACCGATGATCAGCTGCGTTCCATACATGAGATAAAACTAGACATGGAACGCGAAAGACCGATGGATCGTTTATTGTGTGGTGATGTGGGATATGGCAAGACAGAAGTGGCGATTCGCGCCGCCTTCAAGGCGATAGCCGATGGAAAACAAGTAGCCTTTCTAGTGCCAACTACAATCCTTGCTCAGCAACACTTTGAAACACTTCGTGAACGATTCCAGGATTATCCGATTAATATTGGACAAATGAGCCGTTTCCGAACGAGAAAGCAACAGACTGAAACGATGAAAGGCCTGAAAGCGGGCACGATAGATATCGTTGTCGGGACCCACCGACTATTGTCGAAGGATATCGAATATCGAGATATTGGCTTGCTTATTATTGATGAAGAACAACGCTTTGGCGTTACTCATAAAGAGAAAATCAAGAGGCTTAAAACAAATGTAGATGTATTGACATTAACAGCGACGCCTATTCCGCGTACGTTGCATATGTCTATGCTTGGTGTTAGGGATTTATCTGTCATTGAAACGCCACCTGAGAATCGTTTTCCAATTCAGACCTATGTGATGGAGTACAACGGTGTTTTAGTTACCGAGGCAATTGAAAGAGAGATGGCAAGAGGAGGGCAGGTTTACTTTCTTTATAATCGGGTAGAGGATATAGCAAGAAAGGCAGAGGAAATTTCCATGTTAGTTCCAGATGCCCGAGTCACCTATGCCCATGGCCGTATGACGGAACAGGAATTAGAAGCGGTCATGCTTGGTTTTCTAGAAGGTGAGTACGATGTGTTAGTCAGTACAACGATCATCGAAACTGGTGTTGATATTCCAAATGTAAATACATTAATCGTTCATGATGCAGATAGAATGGGGCTTTCTCAGCTTTATCAGCTTAGGGGCCGAGTAGGGCGTTCTAATCGGATTGCCTATGCATTTTTTACCTACCGAATGGACAAGGTCTTGACGGAGGTAGCCGAGAAACGGCTTCAATCGATTAAAGAATTTACTGAACTAGGTTCAGGTTTTAAAATTGCTATGCGTGATTTATCAATCCGAGGAGCTGGAAACTTGCTAGGATCTCAGCAACACGGATTTATTGACTCTGTTGGATTTGATTTATTCTCGGAAATGCTCAAAGAAGCTGTGGAAGCAAAAAGGAATGATAAACCAGTCGAAGAGAAAACAACGCTTGAAATCGATGTCGATGTGGATGCATATATCCCTGATACGTATATTTCTGATGGACATCTAAAGATCGAAATGTATAAAAGATTTAGAGGCGTCTCCACTCTAGAGGATTTAGATGAATTGAAAGAGGAAATCGTCGATCGTTTTGGAGATTATCCACCTGAAGTAGCCTATTTATTGTTAATTTCAGAAATTAAAGTGTATGCGAGTCTTGCATCTGTTGAAAGCATTAAGCAATTGAAGCAGGAAATCACGATTTTTATCTCAGAACAAGAAAGTAGTAAAATTGATGGACAAAAAGTATTCCTTTTGAGTTCGAAGTTTGGTCGTGCAGTTGGTCTAGGTATGGAGGGGAACCGAATGAAGCTTGTGCTCCATTCAAAAGGTATGGACCATGACAAATGGTTGAGTGTACTATTCGAGCTAGTAAAGGGCCTGCAGCATGTTAATAAAGAAAATCAAACGATGAATCAATAATTAGGTGAAATAGGTACACTGTCGATAAAGTAATTTTGTAAGGAAATAAAGAAAAATTTTTTCAAAGTGTATAGAACTTTCCATTAGAAAAATACTATATTCAAGGTCGATGATGATTTTGTCTTAAATACGAAGTCATTATTAGGAAATCAATTTTGATGAAAGTGAGGCAACACAAGATGAAAGCAACTGGTATTGTTCGCCGAATTGATGATTTAGGAAGAGTGGTAATCCCAAAAGAAATTCGCAGAACCTTGCGTATTCGTGAAGGAGATCCATTAGAAATCTTTGTAGACCGAGATGGAGAAGTTATTTTAAAAAAATATTCACCTATTAGTGAACTGGGAAACTTTGCAAAGGAATATGCAGAGGCCTTGTTCGATAGCTTGGGTAATCCTGTTTTAATTTGTGATCGTGATACATATATCACAGTTGCAGGCAGCTCAAAAAAGGATTATTTAAACAAAAATGTAAGTGATTTTATTGAAAAAACGATGGATGATCGTAATTCAATAATCATTACAGCGAAATCAGAAGTCTCATTTGTCGATTCCAATGAAGAAGAAGTTCAATCATATACAGTGGCCCCCATTGTTGCCAATGGTGATCCAATTGGAGCCGTCGTGATCTTCTCTAAGGAAGAAACGGTAGGGGAAGTAGAACATAAAGCGGTAGAAACAGCAGCAAGCTTTTTAGCTAGACAAATGGAACAATAATATAATATAAGACAGGCATTATACAAATATCAAAAGGGACAGCGTGATGCTGTCCTTTTTATGTGTTGGAGACTAAAAAGTAGCGGAGTGGTGATTTTTAGTTAACCTTCCCTTGACCGGAATGCTTCCACTTTTCGCTTTATCCCGGTTCAACAGGCCGTAATACCCTGATTGGTGAGATACAGTGAAACTTACCAATGTGTAAGCAGAGGTATAGTTGAGGTTCACAAGATGTGGGTCACACAGACGAAGACATGAGGACGCGGCGTGCTTAGATCGGGTTCGGGGTGTTGCTTTATCGAAGCGTTAGCTTTCGATTTAGCGACATTAGAATGAGGCTGGCCACCAGTGGGCGAGGACCCCCCACTGATAGAAATTTCACTTTATGCTATAATACAACCACATATGTGTGGAAGGGGTTCTTAAGATGGTTGGAGGGCCTTTGAAGACAACAAGAGAGCTCGTACGAGGGGCGTTCATATTAAGTATTGCCAGTCTTATAGTGAAGGTATTAAGTGCCGCTTATCGCATTCCGTATCAAAACATAGTTGGAGATTTAGGCTTTTATATTTATCAGCAAGTGTATCCCTTTTATGGGATTGCTCTAACACTGTCAACTTTGGGGTTTCCTGCAGTAATATCAAAGTTATTGGCAGAACGTGATGATTCTGGAGATGGGTTTTCTGCTAACGAAATTCTTATGAGTTCATTGGCCATACTTGGAGCATTAGGTATAGTGATGTTTGGTGGTTTATTTTTCTTCGCAGATTCGATTGCAGCTGCTATGGGTGATCCACAGTTAACAGGGCTCTTGAAGATCATCGCGTTTTCTTTTTTACTAATGCCTGCTGCATCAGTAATCAGGGGGTATTATCAAGGACAAGGAAATATGATTCCAACAGCCTTGTCTCAAGTATTAGAGCAACTCATAAGAGTCGCTACCATCTTGTTGCTGTCTTTATTTCTTATTCGACATGGTTCTTCCTTATATGAAGTTGGTACAGGTGCTGTTTTTGGATCTGTAACAGGTGGTTTAATGGGTTTGTTCATTCTCTTGAGTTTTCTTATTTTTAGGAAAGAATGGTCAAACCTAAAAAAAGCATCTTTGAGATTTAGGAATTTCCCATTCGTCATGAAAGCTCTAATCTTTCAAGGTTTTTCTTTTTGCGTGACAGGATTAATTCTTGTGCTCATTCAGCTTGTCGATTCTCTGCAACTTTATAATCTATTGGGAGAAATCGGCTTAGGTGCTACCGAGGCAAAAGAGTGGAAGGGGGTATATGACCGTGGTCAGCCGCTTATTCAGCTTGGAACGGTTATCGCCACGTCCTTATCACTGACAATGATTCCAATCATCTCTCTCGCTATGAAAAAAAAGGATGAGGATGAGCTGGCAAACAAAATAAGTTTTACACTGAAAGTTAGCACCTCTGTTGGAGTGGCGGCTTCTAGCGGATTAATCTGCTTGATTAAACCGGTAAATATCATGCTATTCACTGACATGAAAGGTTCCGGTACTCTTGCGATATTAGCCGTTTCCATTCTCTTTACATCAGTTATTATGGCCCAATCAGCCATTCTGCAAAGTATGGGTCATACGTGGGCGCCAGTTGTGGCAGTTGGTTTTGGGCTTGCTTGTAAATGGAGTCTTAACAGACTGCTCGTACCCCATTACTCAATAGCGGGAGCGGCTGTTGCCACCGTTCTTTGTTTCGTATTAATGGCACTGCTACTAGCTGTTTTTCTACAAACAAAAGTCAGTAAGCCTTTGTTTGAAAAAAACAGTGTATACATTATCGTAGGAGCAACGGTTACTATGGCCGTGACTTTGATTGTGTATAATCAGCTTTTTCAACTTTTTCAGCTATCAGGTCGATCCATTTCTAGTGTCCAGGCTTTAATCGGTGTAAGTCTGGGAGGAATCCTGTTTATTTACAGTATCCTTAAGACTGGGCTATTTACAAAGAATGAGCTTCTTCTTCTTCCGTTAGGAGAAAAGCTGGTTACATATTTACATAAAGAGGAGTATCGATAAAATGGTAAACGATATTGTAATAATCGGCCTTGGTGCAGGTGACTTAGACCAGCTTCCTTATGGCATTTATAAAAAACTTAAGCAAGCATCTTCCTGCTTCGCGCGAACGGTGGAACATCCTGTCATAAATGAATTGATGAACGAAGGTGTTTCATTCATTAGCTTTGATGATGTTTATGAAAAGCATGATACTTTTGAGAAGGTCTATGAGGAAATTGCTGAGACATTGCTCAAGCAAGCTTCGGTCGAGGCGGTACTCTATGCGGTGCCAGGCCATCCAATGGTGGCTGAAAAGACGGTACAGATTCTTATTGAAAAGGGACCAAAATATGGAGTATCTGTTAAAGTAGAAGGAGGTCAAAGCTTTCTTGATGCATTGTTTCTGGCCGTGAAGATTGACCCAATTGAAGGTTTTCAACTTCTTGATGGGACAGCACTTGAGAAAGACGATTTGCATATCAATCAGCATATGATCATTGGACAAGTATATGATCCGTTTATTGCATCGAATGTTAAGCTGACACTTATGGAAAAATTGCCTGATGACCACGCTGTTTATCTCGTTACCGCAGCTGGCAGCGAAACTGAATTGGTAAAAAGACTACCTCTTTATGAGCTCGATCGTGAAATGGAACTTAGTAATCTGACAAGTGTCTATGTTCCACCTGTCAAAGAAATAAACAAGCAGTATCGAGAATTTTCTACCTTTAGGCAAATTATTGCACAATTAAGAGGACCAAATGGCTGTCCGTGGGATATAAAACAAACGCATGAAAGCCTGAAACAGTACTTAATCGAAGAGACGTATGAATTAATTGATGCCATTGACAAACAAGATGAAGATGAAATTATAGCTGAACTAGGAGATGTTCTCCTGCAAGTCCTGCTGCACGCCCAAATTGGCGAAGACGAGGGAATGTTTACGATTGAAGATGTGATAGAAGGTATATCTTCAAAAATGGTTCGCCGTCATCCACACGTCTTCGGTGATATCGAAGTGAACGGGGAAGAAGATGTGCTAAAAAATTGGCAACAAATTAAACAAGAAGAAAAAGAACAGGCAGGATCTACAAATAAATCATTGCTAGATGATGTTGGTAAATTCATTCCAAACTTAATTCGTGCGCATGAATATCAAAAACGAGCAGCAAAAGTAGGCTTTGATTGGAATGAAGTTTCTGAAGCATGGAAAAAGGTTAAAGAAGAAATAATCGAAGTAGAAGCGGAAATGGATCAAGGGGATGAGGCTGCTCTAAGAATGGAATTAGGTGATCTATTCTTTGCTCTTGTGAACGTTACCCGTTTTTATGGGATTCAAGCTGAGGAAGCAGTATATGTTGCTAATCAGAAGTTTTATAATCGATTTACATATATTGAAGCGTGTATTCAAAATGAGAGAAAAGAATTTGCTAATTATTCGCTGGATGAGCTTGATCGTTTTTGGGAGGAAGCAAAATCTAAAGGATTATAAATTAAGGAGAGAATCTAAATGACGATGAGACTAGATAAGTTTATGAAAATATCGCGTTTAATAAAGCGACGTACATTGGCTAAAGAGGTGGCTGATAAAGGACGTATTAGTATTAATGGTACCCCTGCTAAGGCGAGTTCCAATGTCAAAGAAGGTGATGAGCTGGCTATTCAATTCGGACAAAAAAGGGTTACAGTGCGAATCGAAAAAATACAGGAATCAACAAAAAAAGAAGAAGCAGCCAATATGTACACGGTTCTGAAAGAGGAAAAATTGGGTGGTGAGTAAAGCGGCCGGCTAGCGAGGCTTGTTCTAATCTTTGTAAATCTCACATAGACATGTACAAAACGTTTTAATGTGAGGGATGAAGATGAGCCAATATTATGAACCAGTCCAAAACAATCAGAAAGCAACAATTCAAGAACATGACGTCACCATGAGAGGTCGCCGTTTACTAGATATTACTGGAGTAAAACAAGTAGAAAGCTTTGATAATGAAGAGTTTCTTCTTGAAACGAATATGGGCTTTTTATCAATACGCGGGCAAAATCTACAAATGAAAAATTTAGACGTAGAAAAGGGTATTGTATCCATTAAAGGTAAAATTTTTGATCTTGTCTATTTAGATGAACATTCAGGGGAAAAAGCAAAAGGGTTCTTCGGGAAGCTGTTCAAATGACGCTAACTATTCAATTTTATACCTTACTTGCCATGATTGGAATGGGCAGCTGCTTCGGCGCTGCCTTGGATACGTATAACCGCTTTTTAAAGCGGACAAAGCGAAGAGCCTGGTTTGTTTTTCTAAATGACTTTCTTTTCTGGGTTGTACAAGGCCTAATCATCTTTTATGTGCTATTCTTAATCAATGAAGGGGAGTTTCGTTTCTACCTTTTTCTTGCATTACTTTGTGGATTCTCTGCATATCAAGCGCTTTTGAAAAAGAGCTATCATAAAATTCTTGAAGCCTTTATTACGAGTGTTATTGCAACTGCGAAATTTATGAGGAAATCATTTCAACTTTTAATTTACCAACCGATAAAATGGTTGGTAACTGGGATTGTATTTTTGATATTTGGTATAGGGAAAGTTCTTTTTTCAATCGTTAAGTGGATCATCCGCTTAATTTTTATAACCTTAAAGGTAATCTTACGACCTTTTTTCTGGATTTTCTTATATTTTTGGAATAAGTTGCCGAATGCTGTTACAAAAAACGTCGGTAAGTTTTATAATGAAATTACAGGAATATTTATAAAAATGAAGAAGTTTATAAAAGTAATTGTTGTGAAGTGGAGAAGTAAAAAAATTTGAGGGGTGAATAATAGAGTGGATAGCCTCCGAAAAAAGAAAGTGGCGAAAATTGAATCAGACTATGTCTTACAACAAGAGCAACAAGAGCATACATATATAAAGAAGAGACGCGGATTGATTCGACGCCTCACTTTTTATGGAATATGTGCTGCCATTATTTCAGTGTTGACCGCCATTACGCTTATTACCCAAGCAGAGGCCCTAGAAACAAAGACTGCAGAAATGGAGCAGGTTGAGAGTAAGTTAGCTCAATTAAAGAAGACAGCAAACGTATTAAAAGAGGAAATTGTTAAGCTTGAGGATGACGAGTATATAGCGAAATTGGCAAGAAAGGAATACTTCTTATCTGAAAAAGGGGAGATCATTTTTAATCTGCCTGAAAAAGAGGACGATAGTGACTAATATTGACACTGTTTTTTTCCTTTCGTTATAATATAATATGAAGTGATAGTTAACATTTCTAAGGAGGAACATTTTTTTTATGTCAATCGAAGTAGGCAGCAAGTTACAAGGTAAAGTAACAGGGATTACTAATTTTGGTGCGTTTGTAGAATTACCAGAAGGCTCAACAGGGCTTGTTCATATCAGTGAAGTTGCCGATAATTATGTAAAAGATATCAATGATCATCTTAAAGTCGGTGATGCAGTTGAAGTTAAAGTCATCAACGTTGAAAAAGACGGAAAAATTGGCTTGTCTATTAAAAAGGCAAAAGATAAACCTGAGGGACAACCACAATCTTCTTATTCACAACGTCCACGTCAAGGACGAGGAAATGATAGCCGTTCCAAAGACTCCCGCTCAAAAACAAGTTTCCAACCAAAGGAAAACTTTGAGCAAAAAATGACCCGTTTCCTAAAAGATAGCGAAGACCGCTTAACTTCTCTCAAACGTAGTACAGAAACAAAACGTGGAGGCCGAGGAGGAAGACGCGGATAAACTGCTGCTGAAAACAATAGTTTAGCAATTTTTCCTTGAAAAATTATATATAATACAGTAGGCAGGCTTATCACTAAGCTTGCTTTTTTGTTGCTCAGGGAACTATACGAATATAATTATCCCGGGTTAACAGGTTGTAATACCCCTACTGCGTTTAACTACCCGGTAAAAGCAAATGTGTAATTAAATATAAAAACGTCCCAGTTGGTTCCTTAATGAAAAGAATGTAACTGGGACGCTTCTGTTTATCTATACACTTACTTTACAAATTGCCTAAGTCCCTTGCATCTATTTGATAGTGGCAGAAGGGATCAAACCCCCAACCTTACGGGTAACCGTACGCTCTAACCAGCTAAGCTGCGCCGCTGTAATGCCTCAAAGCACAAGTTATATCTTATACAATCATAAGGAATAATGTAGGCTTTAACCAATAATTTTATGTTGGAATAACTAGTTTTTTGTAGACAAGGACCGAAGGCATTTTTGCTGATTGTCGTTTCATACAGATGAATCACAATATTCCCAGTTTTATTCCCAATGAAAGTATAAAAACCTCCCTTTTATTTAGACGAATTTGAATATAAGGCTTAGTTGTTAAGAGAATGGTTTAAAAATCTGTATGTAATTGAATATTCCTATAGAAATTAGTCGAACGTTTTTAATTAGATTTTATAAAATTCTGACAAAAAATGTGCAATACTCTCTTTATAATAAAAAATACTAATATGAATGGGAGTGTTTCATATATGGAAAAGATTGAACGAAATGTATTGGAGCCCATTGCCGAGGTGCACCTGCAAGGAGCGAAAGCGGGCGCTATTCATTGGATCACTCATCTTCAGACAAAGTTAATAGATCTCTTCATAAAACGTGGAATCGTCTTAGCCTTCATTGGTTTCTTATTAGGACGAGCACTTATATTATCGCAATTATCCCCATTTGGATTAGCCTTCTTCGCCGCTGTATTCTTGATGAGGCGAGATCGTGCCCCGTTGGCATTGGTCGGATTAATGATGGGGGCGTTAACAGTTTCTATTTCAAACAGCCTTACTCTTTTCTTTAGCACGCTGTTATTTTTACTTTTTCACAAGATGAAGAAGCTAAAACCAGAATCTCAATTCAAAGTCATTTCTTTGTATGTATTTCTTTCGTTAGTCATCGTTGGTTTGTCCAAGCAATATATGATTCACCGTACACTTGTATTATATGATGGCATGATGGTAGGGGTAGAAGCAGGGCTTGCACTAATTCTTACACTCATATTTATTCAATCGATTCCTCTTCTTACAGTTAGAAAAAAATCGCAATCTTTAAAGACTGAAGAAATTATCTCGATTATTATATTACTTGCTTCAGTCATGACTGGAACAATTGGATGGTCCATGTACGATCTTTCTGTCGAACATATTTTATCCCGCTATCTTGTTCTTTTATTCGGACTAGCAGGTGGGGCAGCCATCGGTTCCACAGTTGGGGTAGTTACTGGCCTGATTTTCAGTTTATCTAGCGTAACAAGTTTATTACAAATGAGCTTGCTTGCTTTTTCGGGTTTGCTTGGTGGACTTTTGCGTGATGGAAAAAAGGTAGGCGTTTCAATAGGATTAGTTATCGCTACCTTACTTATAGGTTTGTACGGGGAGGGATCGAACAATATTACGATTACCTTATATGAAACATTAATTGCTGTACTTTTATTTTTTATTACACCAAGTTCCGCGATTGGAAAGATTTCAAAGCATATTCCGGGTACTAATGAACATACGAATGAACAACAGCAGTATATGCGGAAAGTACGAGATGTAACGGCGCAAAGGGTATCACAATTTTCGAATGTATTCGAAGCGCTATCCAATAGCTTTTCACAAATGGACGACAGAGGAGAGGTAGAGGACGATGAAAAGGAACTCGATTACTTCTTAAGCAATGTGACTGAAAGGACGTGTCAGACGTGCTTTAAAAAAGAACAATGCTGGGCAAAGAACTTTGATACAACATATGAAGGGATGCAGGAAATTATGTTTCAATTAAGTGAACATGATGGACAGCTTCCCCAAAAGACTGTAAAGGAATGGGGAAAGTATTGTATTAACAGTCCAAAAGTTATTGCGACGATTTCTCAAGAGTTGCTCTATTATCAAGCCAATAAAAAATTAAAAAAGCAAGTCCAAGAAAGCCGAAAGTTAGTTGCGGATCAGTTAAAAGGCGTATCAGCTGTTATGGACGATTTTGCAAAGGAAATCCAACGCGAACGAATCAACCATCATCAACAGGAAGAGTCCATTATGGAAGCTATTCAGGATTTCGGTTTGCATATCACGAATGTGGAAATCTATAGCCTTGAACAGGGAAATGTCGATATTGAAATGAGTGTTCCATACTGTCAAGGAAGAGGTGAAAGTGAAAAGTTAATTGCACCCATGCTTTCTGATATTCTAGGTGAAACAGTGATTGTACACTCAGAGGAATGTGCAACTTTCCCTAACGGACAATGTGAAGTCGTTTTCCGTTCAGCTAAGAAGTATACAGTGGAAACTGGAGTGGCCCATGCAGCTAAAGGGGGAGGTCTAGTCTCGGGAGACAGTTTCACTACGACGGAAATAGGATTTGGCAAATATGCCATTGCCATTAGTGATGGGATGGGAAATGGAGAAAGAGCTCATTTTGAGAGCACGGAAACGTTAAAACTTCTGCAAAAATTCCTTATGTCTGGTATAGAGGAAAAAATTGCAATTAAATCGGTGAATTCCGTCCTTTCTCTTCGAACGACAGATGAGATTTTTTCAACCTTAGATTTAGCTATGATTGATTTACAAGATGCAAAGGCTAGATTTCTGAAAATTTGCTCAATACCTAGCTTTATAAAGAGGGGGGATAAAATAATTAAAATTGAAGCGAGTAATTTACCAATGGGCATTATTCAGGAATTCGATGTGGATGTAGTTTGTGAAGAGCTGAAGGCAGGAGATATTCTCATTATGATGAGCGATGGTATTTTCGAAGGTCCTACTCATGTGGAGAACTTTGAGTTTTGGATTAAAAGAAAATTGAAGGAATTACAAACAGAAGATCCACAGGAGATTTCCGATTTAATTTTAGAAGAGGTAGTTAGAACGAAAGGGGATATTGATGATGATATGACAGTGGTTACGGCGAAAATTATGCATAATACACCGAAATGGGCAACCATTCCTGTACATGCACGTCGGAAAAGAGCATGAAGAAAGCACAAGAAAGGAACTGGATTAAAAGTATAATTTTCTATTTTCTTGTCGAAAATGGTAACAGTATTTTTTCGAGGGGAGAATGAACATGAAAACAGGAACATTGAAGCAAATATTGTTAATTACAGATGGTTGCTCAAATCAAGGTGAAGATCCTGCTGCAATGGCAGCCTTGGCAAGAGAACAAGGGATTTCGGTTAATGTTATAGGGGTTATGGAAAATGATACAATTGATGAAAAAGGGTTGCAGGAAATCGAATCTATTGCATTATCTGGTGGAGGAATAAGTCAGATTGTGTATTCAAAGCAGCTGTCTCATACTGTCCAAATGGTCACGAGAAAGGCGATGACGCAAACAATACAGGGACTTGTGAATAAAGAGCTACAACAAATACTTGGCACTTCAACATCCATGGAAGACTTACCACCTGATAAGCGCGGAGAAGTTATGGAAGTAGTAGATGAGCTTGGTGAGACAAGCAAATTGGAAGTACTCATTCTCGTAGATACAAGTGCGAGCATGAAACATAAGCTTCCGACTGTTAAAGATGCTCTTTTGGATTTATCGCTAAGTATGAATGCCAGAATGGGTGATAATAAATTTTCTGTGTTCGTATTTCCTGGGAAAAGAAAAGATGTCGAGAAACTATTGGATTGGACTCCGAAGCTTGAGGTGCTTACGAAAATATTTCCGAAACTTACAACTGGAGGAATAACACCGACGGGTCCTGCCATCAACGAAGCACTAGGGTATTTTCAAAAAAAACGGTCACTAAGGGGATTGTTGTCTCATGATGACGAATCATACTTTGAGGAAACAGTGTAACCTTCTGCCCGGTAGTCTCATAACTGGGAAGTGGAATAAGAACCCTTACCAGATTAAAGAGGAATTAGGGTATGGGGCAAATGGAATTGTCTATCTTGCAGAAAGCAATTACGGAAAGGTCGCTTTAAAACTAAGTGATGATTATTCGTCCATTAGTTCAGAAATGAATATACTAAAATCCTTTTCCAAGGTCCAGGGACACTCTCTTGGACCTTCTTTTTTTGAAGCAGACGATTGGTTGAAGAATGGAAGGCCGCTTCCGTTCTATGTAATGGAATACATAAGAGGTGAAGGATATTTAGCGTTTATTGAGAAGAAAGGGGAATCGTGGGTTGGTGTATTAATGCTGCAACTTCTGTCAAGCTTGGGTGCACTTCACAAGCAAGGGTGGGCGTTTGGGGATTTGAAGCCAGAGAATTTGATCGTTACAATCCCTGCATATAAAATTCGTTGTATCGATGTTGGTGGGACTACATTATTCGGCCGGTCTATCAAAGAGTTCACGGAATTTTTTGATAGAGGGTATTGGGGGATGGGTTCAAGAAAAGCAGACCAGCAATATGATTTATTTGCAGTGGCGATGATTATCATCAATTCTTTCTATCCAAAACGTTTTTCGAAAAAAGGCGACGGATATACACAGCTTAATGAGTTGATTAAGCAAAAAAGGGGTCTTCACCCTTACAGTAAAGTACTCGATGGTGCAATGAGAGGTCAATATCACTCGGCAGATGAAATGAGAAATGATTTATTGAACGTATTAAACAGGGAGCATGAACGCAAGAAAGTTCAAACTAATTTAACATCCCAAAGTAAAAAAAATAAAAACAGCACTAGTCAAACACGCTCAATGAGAAAAAGAAAAGGGAAGAAAGGGAGAGGCGTTCTTGAGACACTTATCTTAGCTATTTTTGTATCAATATTGTATGTTCTGTATGTATATAGTCAGTTCCTATGATATAGTAAAAAAATTAAGGGATTGTAAATCCCATGAAAAATTATGCTATCTAATGCGTACAATTTAGGGATAGATAAAACAAGTTTGTAAAGAAGGAAGATAGGATGTTCGAACAGAAGGTATTGTCCGAGATAAACCGGTATCAATTAATCCCACGAAAATCCAGACTACTTGTAGGTGTTTCTGGTGGTCCTGATTCACTAGTTCTTCTGCACTTTCTTTGTTCATTAAGAGAAAGATTGGAGCTGGAGCTCGTTGTTGCACACATCGATCATATGTTCCGGGGAGAGGAATCATATGAGGATTATCAGTTCGTCGAGAAAATTTGTCAGGAATGGAATATCCCGTTTGAGGGAAAAAGAATAAATGTACCTACTTATATGGAAAGGTCGGGTAACAGTTCTCAATTAGCAGCAAGAAAACTTCGTTATGCTTTTTTTGAAGAAATAATGAAGAAGTATCAACTGCCCATCTTAGCGCTTGGTCACCACGGTGACGATCAAATTGAAACGATGCTTATGAGGATGACGAGAGGAGCGTCAGGAATGGCGCGAGCAGGCATTGCCGTTAAACGCCCTTTTCTAAACGGAGAGATTATTAGACCTTTTCTTGTCGTGACCAAGGAGGAAATCAATATATACGCCAGTCGCTATAAACTGACTCCTCGAATGGATCCAAGTAATGAACATAATGATTATGTGAGAAATAGATTTCGACATGATGTATTGCCGGTATTGAAACGGGAAAATCCCAAAGTACATGAGCACTTTCAAAGGTTTAGTGAAGAGTTAACGGAGGACGAGCAATTTTTGCAACAAATGACAGAACGCTATATGGAAAAGATTTGGCTTAGTAAAACGAAGGGTGAGTCTTCAATTGATTTGAATCAGCTACTTATGATACCAAAACCTTTACAAAGAAGAGCGATTCAACTAATATTAAACTATCTTTATGTAAAGAGACCATCATCACTTTCAGCATTACATATTGATCAGCTTTTTGCTTTGTTTTTTAATCCTCATCCATCAGCAGAATCACATCTTCCAGAAGGGCTTATTTGCGAGAAATCTTATGGCACGTGTACGTTTCGATTTCAACAAAAAGAAAGCTCTGATTATTCCATCAACATTACGATTCCTGGAGAGACTCTTCTACCGAATGGATTTAAAATTAAAGCACAGTATTTAGAAGAAATTCCTAGTCTAACTGGAAACTATTCTTTTTATCTGCCTGTCCATAAAACAACACTGCCACTCATCGCCCGTAACCGAAGAACTGGTGACCATATGGTTATCAAGGGCAAAGGCAATCATACAAAAAAGCTGAAGGATATTTTTATTAATGAAAAAATCCCGATGCAAATGAGGCGGAATTGGCCAGTTCTAACTGATCAATCAGGGGTGATTGTTTGGATTCCTGGTCTGAAAAAGTCCAATCTGGAGTTTGTTGATACGTATGATGAACAATCTTTAATTTATTTAGAATACCATAAAGCTTAAATCTTCTTAGGGGGCAATCAATTACAATGACCATGCAAAACGACATTGAAAAAGTGTTAATCACTGAGGAAGAACTACAGGATAAAATTAAAGAGCTAGCATCGCAGTTGGAACAAGAGTATAAAGACAAATTTCCTTTAGCTGTTGGGGTTTTAAAGGGTGCAATGCCATTTATGAGTGACCTGTTAAAACGTATCGATGCACATTTAGAAATGGATTTTATGGATGTTTCTAGTTATGGGAATTCCACAGTATCCTCAGGTGAAGTAAAGATTATTAAGGATTTGGATGCATCTGTAGAGGGTCGTGATATTTTAATTATCGAAGACATCATTGATAGCGGCCTAACACTTAGTTATCTTGCAGAACTTTTCCGTTACAGAAAAGCAAAATCAATAAGTATCGTAACATTGTTAGATAAGCCTACTGGAAGAAAGGCTGACATAACACCTGATTATACTGGTTTTATCGTACCAGATGAATTTGTGGTTGGATATGGTCTGGATTACGCGGAAAGATACCGCAACCTTCCGTATATCGGCATTCTTAAACCAAAAATTTACGAAAAAGGTGAATGATTTAATCAACGATTTTCGTTAAATTAAGTAGCGATGTTAAATTATTGTAACTCCATTATTTTCTATGATACTATTTACTATAGTTGTTTACCAGTGGGAGGAGGTAAGGGATGAATCGGATCTTCCGTAATACAATATTTTATTTACTCATCTTTTTAGTCATCATTGGAATTGTTAGTATTTTTAATACGAATAATGAGCCGACTAAAGAAATATCCCAAGACCAATTTTATAGTCAATTGGAAAAAGGGCAATTAAAATCATTTGAAATCCAGCCTGTACGTAATGTTTATGAAATTAGAGGAGATTACAAAAAGGGCACAGATAAGTTCTTTACTTATGTAACCAATAGTGAGGTTACGCAAACTCGTATATACGATCTTGCGGAAGAAAAGGGAGTTTCTATTAAGACAATTCCTGCAGAGCAAACAAGCGGATGGGTGACATTCTTCACGTCCATTATACCTTTCGTGATCATCTTTATTTTATTCTTTTTCTTGCTTAATCAGGCACAAGGCGGCGGCGGTCGTGTTATGAACTTCGGGAAAAGTAAAGCGAAGTTGTATAATGATGACAAGAAAAAGGTACGCTTCAATGACGTAGCAGGTGCAGATGAAGAAAAGCAAGAACTTGTTGAAGTAGTTGAATTCTTGAAAGACCCTCGCAAATTTGTTGAGCTAGGTGCACGTATTCCTAAAGGTGTCTTACTTGTAGGGCCACCGGGAACAGGTAAAACTTTGCTTGCAAGAGCAGTTGCGGGAGAAGCGGGAGTTCCTTTCTTTTCAATTAGCGGTTCTGACTTTGTTGAAATGTTCGTCGGTGTCGGTGCGTCTCGTGTTCGTGATTTGTTTGAGAATGCGAAGAAGAACTCTCCATGTATCATCTTCATTGATGAAATTGATGCAGTTGGACGTCAGCGTGGTGCGGGTCTAGGTGGCGGTCATGATGAGCGTGAGCAAACGCTTAACCAGCTACTTGTTGAAATGGATGGTTTCGGTGGAAACGAAGGAATCATCATTATAGCAGCAACAAACCGTGCGGATATTCTAGACCCTGCATTATTGCGTCCGGGTCGTTTTGATCGCCAAATTACGGTAGGGCGTCCAGATGTTAAAGGTCGTGAAGCTGTGTTGCAAGTCCATGCACGCAATAAGCCTTTAGCAGAAAGTGTTGATTTAAAAGCAATTGCTCAACGTACTCCAGGATTCTCCGGTGCCGATTTAGAAAACTTATTAAATGAAGCTGCTCTTGTGGCAGCCCGACAAGATAAGAAAAAAATTGACATGTCCGATCTTGATGAAGCCTCTGATCGGGTTATTGCAGGACCGGCCAAGAAAAACCGTGTTATCTCCAAGAAAGAACGTAATATCGTTGCTTGGCATGAAGCGGGCCATACAATCATTGGGTTAGTACTGGACGATGCTGAAACGGTCCATAAAGTAACAATTGTTCCACGGGGTCAAGCTGGCGGTTATGCGGTTATGCTACCTAAGGAAGATCGATTCTTTATGACAAAACCGGAGCTTCTTGATAAAATTGTTGGACTTTTAGGTGGACGTGTAGCTGAAGAAGTTGTTTTTGGTGAAGTTAGCACAGGTGCCCATAATGACTTCCAAAGGGCTACTGCTATTGCACGAAGCATGGTAACTGAATACGGGATGAGTGACAAACTCGGACCACTTCAGTTTGGACAGTCTCAAGGGGGTCAAGTTTTCTTAGGGCGTGATTTCAATAATGAGCAGAATTATTCAGATGCGATTGCCTATGAAATTGATCTTGAAATTCAACGAATTATTAAAGAATCTTACCAAAAAGCAAAAAGTATCATCACGGAAAAACGTGATAAATTAGATCTTATTGCGAAAACGTTATTGGAAATCGAAACATTGGATGCTGGACAAATCAAAAGTCTTTATGATAATGGCAAATTGCCAGAACGTGATTATACCGCTCTTAACGGTCGATTGGGCAATGATGGCGACTTGAAAGTTACCATTAATAAGAAAGAAGAGAAGGAAGCGTTGCTTAAGCCTTTGGATGAAAGAAATCCAGAGAGCTTAGAAGTAACAAACGATGCTCTTCTAGATACACCGATCGAAGAGAAGCATTCTGATGATGTACCTAATGCATTTCCTAACGAAGATGGTCAGAAGAAATAAAAGTGTAAAAGGTATTTCCTTCCGAGGAAATACCTTTTCCTATTCCAGGGGAAAATAAGCATGGAAAGTTCGTCTGTTAGCGTCTAAACAGAGCATTATGTTATGATGTTTGAGAATAATTTGCCGGAGTGGTGAGATCGATGATTTTTGTTTTAGATGTCGGGAATACGAATACCATGTTAGGGGTATATGAAAGAAATGAGCTGAAATTCCATTGGCGTATTGAGACGAATCGCCATAAAACAGAAGATGAATATGGCATAACGATTAAGTCACTATTAGAACACGAACAGATTTCCTTTGAGGATTTCGATGGGATTATTATTTCATCAGTTGTTCCACCAATTATGTTTGCTCTTGAAAATATGTGTGAGAAATATTTCGGTATTCAACCAATTATTGTTGGACCAGGAGTTAAAACTGGTTTGAATATTAAGTATGACAATCCAAGAGAGGTAGGAGCTGACCGAATCGTTAATGCTGTTGCGGGAATCGATGAATATGAATGCCCGTTGATTATCGTGGACTTTGGTACAGCGACGACGTATTGCTACATTGACGAGAATAAACAATATATGGGGGGAGCGATAGCCCCAGGTATTGGGATTTCAACGGAAGCTCTATACTCAAAAGCAGCTAAATTACCTAGGATTGAGATTGTACGTCCTGATGAAATTATTGGGAAAAATACAATAACGGCTATGCAAGCTGGAATTTTGTATGGGTTTGTTGGACAAGTAGAGGGGATTGTCTCCAGGATGAAAGCCCAAAGCAAGTTACCGCCTAAAGTAATTGCGACAGGAGGATTAGCGCAATTAATTGCCACTGAATCCACAATTATTGATGTCGTCGATCCCTTTTTAACATTAAAAGGATTACAATTAATATATAAGAAAAATAAAGGATAGTCCCTTTTTTAACAGGTAGTAAGTTTTAAATATATCAAATCGGAGGCGTATGGAGATGGAAGATTATTTAGTAAAAGCTTTAGCTTACAATGGCCAAGTTCGTGCCTATGCCGTTTCAACGACAAAAACAGTGGGAGAAGCACAACGACGCCATTATACATGGCCAACTGCATCTGCTGCACTTGGTCGTTCAATGTCAGCGGGTCTAATGTTAGGGGCTATGCTTAAAGGAGAAGAAAGACTAACCATTAAGATTGAGGGTGGCGGTCCGCTCGGGGTTATTTTAGTTGATGCAAATGCCAAAGGTCAAGTAAGAGGATATGTAGCGAATCCTCAGACTCATTTTGATCTCAATGAACATGGGAAGCTTGATGTAAGAAGAGCCGTAGGGACGGACGGAATGCTGTCAGTTGTAAAAGATATCGGACTCCGTGATTACTTTACGGGCCAAGTTCCACTAGTATCTGGTGAACTTGGAGAGGACTTTACATATTATCTTGTTACATCTGAACAGGTCCCATCTTCAGTTGGCGTGGGCGTCTTAGTTAATCCGGATAATACGATTCTTGCTGCTGGTGGTTTTGTTGTCCAGCTTATGCCAGGAGTGGAAGATGAGACGATAACAGCGATTGAAGAACGATTAAAAACAATTACACCTATTTCAAAAATGATTCAACAAGGGTTAACACCAGAACAAATACTCGATGAAGTATTAGGTGAAGGTAATGTTAGGTTACTTGAAAAAATGCCTGTTCAATTTAAATGTGAGTGCTCGCGTGAACGAATTTCGAATACATTAGTTAGTTTAGGTAAAGATGAGATTCAGGATATGATTGTTACAGATGGTAAGGCTGAGGCTCAATGTCATTTTTGTAATGAGACTTATCATTTCTCGAAGGAAGATCTTGAATCAATAATTGAAGAATTAAAGTAAAATGGAGAGTAGGGAAAATTCCAAAAGAAGCCCTTTTTCGTTTGGCGCGGGTGTGCCGACAGATGGAAAATTCCGATGTGGTTTTGCTTACTACTAGGTTTGGTTAATAGGCAGAATAGTGTAAAAAAATTGACAGTTCTATGCTGTTGGTGTACATTTTATATAAAACCAATAAAACTACTAGGTATTAGGAGTGTGGATAATGACACGTATTGTAAATTCTGTTGCTGAATTAATCGGCCAAACACCAATTGTAAAATTAAACCGACTGCAAGATGAGAATAGTGCGGACGTATATGTAAAACTTGAATATATGAACCCAGGAAGCAGTGTAAAAGATCGCATTGCTTTAGCTATGATCGAATCAGCAGAAAAAAGCGGCAAACTAAAAAGTGGTGATACCATTATTGAACCTACAAGCGGAAACACAGGGATCGGTTTAGCGATGGTGGCGGCAGCCAAAGGATATAAAGCAATTCTTGTCATGCCTGAAACAATGAGCATAGAGCGTCGCTCCCTGTTACGTGCATATGGAGCGGAATTAGTGTTAACGCCTGGTCCTGATGGGATGAAAGGGGCGATTGCAAAAGCGAATGAGCTTGCAAAGGAAAATGGCTACTTCGTCCCTCAACAATTTGAAAATGAAGCAAACCCTGAAGTACATCGCAACACGACTGGTCCTGAAATTATAGAAGCGTTTGGAGAGGGAAAACTGGATGCCTTTATTTCTGGTATTGGTACTGGTGGAACCATTTCTGGTACAGGTCAGATATTGCGAGAGAAATACTCGGATATTAAAATCTATGCAGTTGAGCCTACTGATTCAGCTATTCTATCAGGTGGTAAACCTGGTCCGCACAAAATCCAAGGAATTGGTGCAGGTTTTGTTCCGGAAACGTTAAATACTGAAATTTATGATGAAATAATTACTATCAGTACTGAAGAAGCATTCGAATATGCCCGACGTGCTGCCAAAGAAGAAGGAATTCTAGGTGGGATCTCTTCAGGAGCTGCTATTTTCGCAGCGGTACAAGTGGCGAAGAAACTAGGTAAAGGAAAAAAAGTTTTAGCTATTATTCCGGATAACGGAGAACGTTATCTGAGCACGCCTTTATATCACTTTGATTAAGGCTTAGTTTCATAAAAATAGGAGGATGTCTCATAAGGGGCTGATCCCGTACTCTAAATCAGTATGTAGTGTTTCGTACACTTATATTCTACTGAATTTAGTTATTACGGGATCTGACCTTTGTCTTGAGACATCTTATTTTTATTGGTCAATAATTAGAAATGGCAGCAAGCAAGTGTGAATATGGTTATTAGGGTTTCTTATGGCTTTATGTATTGATGTATGTGATTGCTCAACCTTAAATACAGAGTCGTCTTATGGTACACTCGTTATATGAGAACTTTATTTGGATAAGGAGAACGGATGCATGCCATTGCTAAATATTAAATGTGGTCCATATTCGCTGGACTTAAATAGAAAAACAGTAATTATGGGGATATTAAATGTCACTCCAGATTCATTCTCAGATGGAGGGCGTTATAATCGAATTGATCGGGCTTTGAAACATGTTGAGCAAATGGTTAAGGATGGAGCAGACATCATAGATATAGGTGGAGAGTCAACTCGTCCTAATTATGATAGAATTTCAGATGAAGAAGAAATTGAACGGGTTGTTCCTATCATTGAAGCAATTTCACGAAATATTGACGTGCCGATGTCGATCGATACGTATAAGTCTGCTGTAGCAAGGGAAGCGCTAACAGCAGGGGCGCATATTCTCAATGATATTTGGGGGGCTAAGGCAGATTCTAGCATGGCTAATATCGCTGCTGAATTTCAAGTTCCTATCATATTAATGCATAATCGCAAGGAGAGCGATTATCAACTTTTTATGCGTGATGCCATTAATGATCTATATGAAAGTATTATCCTTGTGAAAAATGCAGGAGTATTGGATCAGAATATTATTCTTGATCCTGGAATTGGCTTTGCGAAGGATACTTCTTTGAATTTGGAGATGATGAGAAATCTTGATAAGCTCGTCGCGTTAGGTTATCCGGTACTATTAGCAACTTCCAAGAAGTCCATGATTGGTAATGTTCTTGACTTACCACCAAATGAGAGAATGGAAGGTACTGCTGCGACAATTTGTTTTGGGATTCAACAAGGCTGCCAAATGATTAGGGTTCACGATGTTAAGGAAATGGCACGGGTAGCGAAGATGATGGATGTCTTGGTAGGAAAGGAAGAATACAGTGGATAAAATCTATTTAAATAGTATGCAATTTTACGGCTACCATGGCGTATTTCCAGAAGAGACGCGTCTAGGACAGCGTTTTTATGTGGACTTGATTGTAGAAACCGATTTAGCTACAGCGGGTAAAAGTGATAATCTTGAGGATTCAATTAACTATGGTGAGCTATATGAAGTGTGTAAGAGTGTGATGGAAGGAAAACCATATAAATTAGTAGAGGCTGTTGCGGAAAAGATAGCTTCAGAACTGATCTCACGCTTTTCTAAGGTGCAAACATGTACAGTAAAAGTATATAAACCCGATCCACCAATCCCTGGCCATTATCAATCTGTAGCGGTTGAGATTAAAAGGGGAAGGTGACATGGAGAATTATTCATACTTATCGATTGGTTCTAATATTGGAGATCGTTCGACATATATCAAAGAAGCCATTTTGCTATTACATGAAATAAAGGAAGTAAATGTTGTACAAACATCGTCACTATATGAAACTGCACCCATTGGATATTTAGATCAGCCTCAGTTCTTAAATGCAGTTATACTGGTTAGTACTGGATTAAGTGCAGAAGGCTTACTAAGTGTTTGTCAAGAAATCGAACAGAGATTAGGAAGAAAAAGGGATATTCATTGGGGGCCTAGAACAATAGACCTTGACATTTTGTTATATAATCATGAAAATATTGAGACAGAGAGACTTTCTGTACCGCATCCTCGGATGATGGAAAGGGCGTTTGTACTCGTTCCGTTATTGGAGATAAATCCAACTATCATGCTACCGACTACAGATACACCTTTAAACGATATTCTTGAGAAATTAGAGGATAAAGAAGGAGTCCAACTATGGAAGCAGAAAAGTGGGGAAGGCGCATACGCGCTTTTCGAAAGTTAAAAGGTTTTACTCAGGAAGGGTTTGCGAAAGAAATTGGTATTTCCGTATCGCTTCTTGGTGAAATTGAAAGAGGTAATCGTCTAGCCTCAGATGAATTATTGCTTGAAGTATCAGAAGCACTCGGAATAACAGTAGAGGAACTTGAGCCAATTGAAGATAAAGAGTAAATTAAACAACAGTGAAGGAGGTAACAGCGTGTTAAAGATTGGAAATGTTGAAATGAATAACCAGGTCGTTCTTGCGCCAATGGCTGGTGTTTGTAACTCTGCTTTTAGATTGACGGTAAAAGAGTTTGGAGCAGGTCTTGTTTGTGCGGAAATGGTAAGTGACAAGGCGATAAATTTAAAAAACGAAAAAACGATGAATATGCTTTATATAGATGAAAGAGAGAACCCACTCAGCTTGCAAATCTTTGGTGGTGAAAAGGAATCATTAGTTCAAGCAGCGAAATTCGTTGATAAGAATACGAATGCTGATATTATCGACATCAACATGGGATGTCCTGTTTCGAAAATTATCAGATGTGAAGCGGGTGCTAGATGGTTGTTAGATCCAAATAAAATTTATGATATGGTATCAGCAGTAGTAGATGCAGTGGACAAACCGGTAACTGTAAAAATGCGTATAGGTTGGGATGATGAGCATATCTTCGCTGTTAAGAATGCTCAAGCTGTTGAACGCGCAGGTGGCAGTGCTGTAGCCATTCATGGTCGGACACGCCTTCAAATGTACGAAGGAAAGGCCAACTGGGATATCATTCGTGAGGTGAAAAATTCCGTAAATATCCCTATTATTGGTAATGGTGATGTTGAAACACCTCAAGATGCAAAAAGAATGCTTGAAGAAACTGGAGTAGATGGTGTCATGATTGGGCGAGCTGCACTAGGTAACCCATGGATGATTTATCGCACAGTGAAATATCTTGAGACAGGTCAATTGATGGATGAACCTGGAGTGCGTGAGAAGATGGATGTATGCGTCCTTCATATGGATCGTCTAATTGCCTTGAAGAACGAAAATATTGCTGTTCGAGAAATGCGTAAGCATGCTGCGTGGTATTTAAAAGGGGTCCGCGGCAATGCGAAGGCAAGAAAAGGAATAAATGAATGTAATACAAGAGAAGACGTTGTCACACTTCTATACGATATGGTGGAAGAAATTGAAGCGAAAGAGTCAACAATTCAAATGGCTTAATAATTTGACATTACTTCCCTGTTTACCTATAATACGCTTAAACTAACTGCCGGAGATAACTGGCAGTTTTTATATGGATGTTTTTAAGGGAAAAGACTGTTCGATTACTTTACTTTGTGTAAAAATAATAGAGTATCTAAATTTAGTAGCGAATCAATATAAAGAGAAATAGAAAAAATGGAGATGAACGTTCATGACTGAAGAGTTAAATGACCAATTACAGGTTAGACGAGATAAAATGCAAGCAATCTTGGGTAATGGACAAGATCCGTTTGGAAGCAGATTCGATCGAACTCATCAAGCTAAGCAAATTATACAAGCTTATAATGAAGTATCGAAAGAGGATCTAGCGGAGCAAGAAATTGAAGTGACAATTGCTGGACGTATCATGACAAAACGAGGAAAGGGTAAAGCTGGATTTGCCCATGTGCAAGATCTGACAGGACAAATTCAAATCTATGTAAGGTTGGATGCTGTTGGAGAAGAACAATACCAATCATTTGGACAAACCGATTTAGGGGATATCGTTGGTATTACTGGATTGGTTTTCAAAACTAATGTAGGAGAACTATCAATTAAAGCGACTAACTATGTTTTCTTAACGAAAGCTCTTCGTCCGCTTCCAGATAAATTCCATGGATTGAAAGACGTTGAAGAGCGTTACCGTAAACGTTACGTCGACCTCATAACAAATGAAGAAAGTAAAAGCACTTTGATTTTGCGCAGCCAGATTGTCCGATCGATGAGAAGATATTTAGATGATCATGGATATCTGGAAGTGGAAACACCTTTATTACATTCTATTGCTGGTGGAGCGGCAGCTCGCCCGTTCGAGACGCATCATAACGCACTAGATATGCCTTTGAATTTAAGGATTGCAATTGAACTTCATTTGAAACGCCTGATTGTCGGTGGCCTTGAAAAAGTATATGAAATCGGTCGTGTCTTCAGAAACGAAGGTGTTTCTACACGTCATAATCCTGAATTCACCTTGATTGAATTATATGAAGCATACGCGGATTATCAAGATATCATGAGTCTTACAGAGAACTTAATTGCTCATATTGCAAAAGATGTATTAGGTACAACCACTATTCAATATGGAGATTATGAAATAGATTTAAATCCTGAGTGGAAACGCCTGCATATGGTTGATGCGGTTAAAGAGTATACGGGAGCAGACTTCTGGAAAACGATGAGCAAAGAAGAAGCACAACAATTGGCTAAAGAACATGGTATTGAAGTGAAAGATACAATGGAATTTGGACATATTGTTAATGAATTCTTTGAGCAAAAGGTAGAAGATAAGCTTATTCAACCTACTTTTATTTTTGGCCATCCGGTTGAAATTTCACCATTAGCCAAGAAGAATCCACAAGACTCACGATTTACAGACCGTTTCGAACTGTTTGTTGTTGGGCGTGAACATGCAAATGCATTCACTGAGCTAAATGATCCAATAGATCAACGTCAACGATTTGAAGCGCAACTGAAAGAACGAGAGCAAGGTAATGATGAAGCGCATGAAATGGACGAAGACTTCATTGAAGCGCTTGAATACGGAATGCCGCCAACTGGAGGATTAGGAATTGGGATTGATCGTCTGGTCATGCTATTAACAAATTCTCCATCCATCCGTGACGTGTTATTATTCCCACTTATGAGACAACGTTAATATTCTATATAAACAAAGGATCGTTTAGATAATATCTACTCGGTCCTTTGTTTATAATAGTTTTAGAATTATTATGTTCTTTAATAAAGAGATAGTTCATTCCTACATACTAAGTGAATTTTATATGTTAACTTATAATTTTAAGCGGATTTTAAAAAAAGTCTTGCATCGTTATTATTATGGTGTTATATTTATATCTGTTGTTAAGAACGAGTTACGAAAACATTAAATTTATTTTAAAAAATTATTGACTCTTACATAAACGACGTGGTAATATAATAAAGTCGCCTCTGAGAGAGACGACAAAGATTGCTCTTTGAAAACTGAACAAAACAAAGCGCCAACGTTTAAATTTAAGTGAGTACACACTATAACAACAAATGAGCAAGTCAAACCAAAC
>NZ_LFZW01000001.1:74906-78131 GCF_001183985.1 Peribacillus loiseleuriae
GCTAGCCTCGAGATGAGAGTATTGGAGGTAGAGCACTGATTGGACTAGGGGCCCCCAACGGGTTACCGAATTCAGTCAAACTCCGAATGCCAAATACTTATTCTCGGGAGTCAGACTGCGAGTGATAAGATCCGTAGTCAAGAGGGAAACAGCCCAGACCACCAGCTAAGGTCCCCAAGTTTACGTTAAGTGGAAAAGGATGTGGAGTTGCTTAGACAACCAGGATGTTGGCTCAGAAGCAGCCATCATTTAAAGAGTGCGTAATAGCTCACTGGTCGAGTGACTCTGCGCCGAAAATGTACCGGGGCTAAACGTAACACCGAAGCTGTGGATGGATACCGTATGGTATCCGTGGTAGGAGAGCGTTCTAAGGGCGTTGAAGCTAGACCGGAAGGACTGGTGGAGCGCTTAGAAGTGAGAATGCCGGTATGAGTAGCGAAAGAAGGGTGAGAATCCCTTCCACCGAATGCCTAAGGTTTCCTGAGGAAGGCTCGTCCGCTCAGGGTTAGTCGGGACCTAAGCCGAGGCTGAAAAGCGTAGGCGATGGACAACAGGTTGATATTCCTGTACCACCTATACATCGTTTGAGCGATGGGGGGACGCAGAAGGATAGGGTAAGCGCGCTGTTGGATATGCGCGTCCAAGCAGTTAGGCCGGAAACGAGGAAAATCCCGTTTCCATCAAGGCGGAGCTGTGATGGCGAGGGAAATATAGTACCGAAGTTCCTGATTCCACGCTGCCAAGAAAAGCCTCTAGTGAGATGTAGGGTGCCCGTACCGCAAACCGACACAGGTAGGCGAGGAGAGAATCCTAAGGTGTGCGAGAGAACTCTCGTTAAGGAACTCGGCAAAATGACCCCGTAACTTCGGGAGAAGGGGTGCTTTTTAGGGTGAATAGCCCGGAAAAGCCGCAGTGAATAGGCCCAGGCGACTGTTTAGCAAAAACACAGGTCTCTGCGAAGCCGCAAGGCGAAGTATAGGGGCTGACGCCTGCCCGGTGCTGGAAGGTTAAGAGGAGAGGTTAGCCGCAAGGCGAAGCTTTGAATTGAAGCCCCAGTAAACGGCGGCCGTAACTATAACGGTCCTAAGGTAGCGAAATTCCTTGTCGGGTAAGTTCCGACCCGCACGAAAGGCGTAACGATCTGGGCACTGTCTCAACGAGAGACTCGGTGAAATTATAGTACCTGTGAAGATGCAGGTTACCCGCGACAGGACGGAAAGACCCCGTGGAGCTTTACTGCAGCCTGATATTGAATTTTGGTACAGCTTGTACAGGATAGGTAGGAGCCTGTGAAGCCGGAGCGCTAGCTTCGGTCGAGGCGTCGGTGGGATACTACCCTGGCTGTATTGAAATTCTAACCCGCGCCCCTTATCGGGGCGGGAGACAGTGTCAGGCGGGCAGTTTGACTGGGGCGGTCGCCTCCTAAAATGTAACGGAGGCGCCCAAAGGTTCCCTCAGAATGGTTGGAAATCATTCGTAGAGTGTAAAGGCACAAGGGAGCTTGACTGCGAGACCTACAAGTCGAGCAGGGACGAAAGTCGGGCTTAGTGATCCGGTGGTTCCGCATGGAAGGGCCATCGCTCAACGGATAAAAGCTACCCCGGGGATAACAGGCTTATCTCCCCCAAGAGTCCACATCGACGGGGAGGTTTGGCACCTCGATGTCGGCTCATCGCATCCTGGGGCTGTAGTCGGTCCCAAGGGTTGGGCTGTTCGCCCATTAAAGCGGTACGCGAGCTGGGTTCAGAACGTCGTGAGACAGTTCGGTCCCTATCCGTCGTGGGCGCAGGAAATTTGAGAGGAGCTGTCCTTAGTACGAGAGGACCGGGATGGACGCACCGCTGGTGTACCAGTTGTTCTGCCAAGAGCATCGCTGGGTAGCTACGTGCGGACGGGATAAATGCTGAAAGCATCTAAGCATGAAGCCCCCCTCAAGATGAGATTTCCCATAGCGTAAGCTAGTAAGATCCCTGAAAGATGATCAGGTTGATAGGTCAGAGGTGGAAGCGTGGCGACATGTGGAGCTGACTGATACTAATCGATCGAGGACTTAACCTTATTGTTCTTGAAAAAAGCAAAAAACCTTCTTATTATCTAGTTTTGAAGGAATGATATTCCTTTATTGTTTGGTGGCGATAGCAAAGAGGTCACACCCGTTCCCATTCCGAACACGGAAGTTAAGCTCTTTAGCGCCGATGGTAGTTGGGGGTCTCCCCCTGTGAGAGTAGGACGCCGCCAAGCATTATTCATAATGGAGGATTAGCTCAGCTGGGAGAGCATCTGCCTTACAAGCAGAGGGTCGGCGGTTCGATCCCGTCATCCTCCACCATTACCATAATGCCGGTGTAGCTCAACTGGTAGAGCAACTGACTTGTAATCAGTAGGTTGGGGGTTCAAGTCCTCTTGCCGGCACCAGTTTCATTTACAGATTATTTGAGTAGGACGAGCCATTAGCTCAGTTGGTAGAGCATCTGACTTTTAATCAGAGGGTCGCAGGTTCGAATCCTGCATGGCTCACCATTTATATTATTTTGCGGGTGTGGCGGAATTGGCAGACGCACCAGACTTAGGATCTGGCGCCGCAAGGCGTGGGGGTTCAAGTCCCTTCACCCGCACTTTATCCATGCGGAAGTAGTTCAGTGGTAGAATACAACCTTGCCAAGGTTGGGGTCGCGGGTTCGAACCCCGTCTTCCGCTCCACTTTTCATTTCGTATATGCCGGGGTGGCGGAACTGGCAGACGCACAGGACTTAAAATCCTGCGGTAGGTGACTACCGTACCGGTTCGATTCCGGTCCTCGGCACCATTTTATATCTATACGCGCCCGTAGCTCAATTGGATAGAGCGTCTGACTACGGATCAGAAGGTTATGGGTTCGACTCCTTTCGGGCGCGCCATATAGACGGGAAGTAGCTCAGCTTGGTAGAGCACTTGGTTTGGGACCAAGGGGTCGCAGGTTCGAATCCTGTCTTCCCGACCATGAATACCCAAATACCTATTATGGGGCCTTAGCTCAGCTGGGAGAGCGCCTGCCTTGCACGCAGGAGGTCAGCGGTTCGATCCCGCTAGGCTCCACCAAAAAAATGTTGACAAATTATAAAAGGTTTGCTAACATGATGAAGTCGCTTCTGAGAGAAACGACAAAGATTGCTCTTTGAAAACTGAACAAAACAAAGCGCCAACGTTTAAATTTAAGTGAGTACACACTATAACAACAAATGAGCA
>NZ_LFZW01000001.1:80624-143216 GCF_001183985.1 Peribacillus loiseleuriae
GCTAGCCTCGAGATGAGAGTATTGGAGGTAGAGCACTGATTGGACTAGGGGCCCCCAACGGGTTACCGAATTCAGTCAAACTCCGAATGCCAAATACTTATTCTCGGGAGTCAGACTGCGAGTGATAAGATCCGTAGTCAAGAGGGAAACAGCCCAGACCACCAGCTAAGGTCCCCAAGTTTACGTTAAGTGGAAAAGGATGTGGAGTTGCTTAGACAACCAGGATGTTGGCTCAGAAGCAGCCATCATTTAAAGAGTGCGTAATAGCTCACTGGTCGAGTGACTCTGCGCCGAAAATGTACCGGGGCTAAACGTAACACCGAAGCTGTGGATGGATACCGTATGGTATCCGTGGTAGGAGAGCGTTCTAAGGGCGTTGAAGCTAGACCGGAAGGACTGGTGGAGCGCTTAGAAGTGAGAATGCCGGTATGAGTAGCGAAAGAAGGGTGAGAATCCCTTCCACCGAATGCCTAAGGTTTCCTGAGGAAGGCTCGTCCGCTCAGGGTTAGTCGGGACCTAAGCCGAGGCTGAAAAGCGTAGGCGATGGACAACAGGTTGATATTCCTGTACCACCTATACATCGTTTGAGCGATGGGGGGACGCAGAAGGATAGGGTAAGCGCGCTGTTGGATATGCGCGTCCAAGCAGTTAGGCCGGAAACGAGGAAAATCCCGTTTCCATCAAGGCGGAGCTGTGATGGCGAGGGAAATATAGTACCGAAGTTCCTGATTCCACGCTGCCAAGAAAAGCCTCTAGTGAGATGTAGGGTGCCCGTACCGCAAACCGACACAGGTAGGCGAGGAGAGAATCCTAAGGTGTGCGAGAGAACTCTCGTTAAGGAACTCGGCAAAATGACCCCGTAACTTCGGGAGAAGGGGTGCTTTTTAGGGTGAATAGCCCGGAAAAGCCGCAGTGAATAGGCCCAGGCGACTGTTTAGCAAAAACACAGGTCTCTGCGAAGCCGCAAGGCGAAGTATAGGGGCTGACGCCTGCCCGGTGCTGGAAGGTTAAGAGGAGAGGTTAGCCGCAAGGCGAAGCTTTGAATTGAAGCCCCAGTAAACGGCGGCCGTAACTATAACGGTCCTAAGGTAGCGAAATTCCTTGTCGGGTAAGTTCCGACCCGCACGAAAGGCGTAACGATCTGGGCACTGTCTCAACGAGAGACTCGGTGAAATTATAGTACCTGTGAAGATGCAGGTTACCCGCGACAGGACGGAAAGACCCCGTGGAGCTTTACTGCAGCCTGATATTGAATTTTGGTACAGCTTGTACAGGATAGGTAGGAGCCTGTGAAGCCGGAGCGCTAGCTTCGGTCGAGGCGTCGGTGGGATACTACCCTGGCTGTATTGAAATTCTAACCCGCGCCCCTTATCGGGGCGGGAGACAGTGTCAGGCGGGCAGTTTGACTGGGGCGGTCGCCTCCTAAAATGTAACGGAGGCGCCCAAAGGTTCCCTCAGAATGGTTGGAAATCATTCGTAGAGTGTAAAGGCACAAGGGAGCTTGACTGCGAGACCTACAAGTCGAGCAGGGACGAAAGTCGGGCTTAGTGATCCGGTGGTTCCGCATGGAAGGGCCATCGCTCAACGGATAAAAGCTACCCCGGGGATAACAGGCTTATCTCCCCCAAGAGTCCACATCGACGGGGAGGTTTGGCACCTCGATGTCGGCTCATCGCATCCTGGGGCTGTAGTCGGTCCCAAGGGTTGGGCTGTTCGCCCATTAAAGCGGTACGCGAGCTGGGTTCAGAACGTCGTGAGACAGTTCGGTCCCTATCCGTCGTGGGCGCAGGAAATTTGAGAGGAGCTGTCCTTAGTACGAGAGGACCGGGATGGACGCACCGCTGGTGTACCAGTTGTTCTGCCAAGAGCATCGCTGGGTAGCTACGTGCGGACGGGATAAATGCTGAAAGCATCTAAGCATGAAGCCCCCCTCAAGATGAGATTTCCCATAGCGTAAGCTAGTAAGATCCCTGAAAGATGATCAGGTTGATAGGTCAGAGGTGGAAGCGTGGCGACATGTGGAGCTGACTGATACTAATCGATCGAGGACTTAACCTTATTGTTCTTGAAAAAAGCAAAAAACCTTCTTATTATCTAGTTTTGAAGGAATGATATTCCTTTATTGTTTGGTGGCGATAGCAAAGAGGTCACACCCGTTCCCATTCCGAACACGGAAGTTAAGCTCTTTAGCGCCGATGGTAGTTGGGGGTTTCCCCCTGTGAGAGTAGGACGTTGCCAAGCAATTCGAGAGATCAGCTATTTATAGCTGGTCTCTTTTTAATTTAAATGAGCCATTTAAAGTACTTGAACACAGTCCACAACGGTGAATTAACAAATCAGCTATTCATAGTTGATTTTTTTTTGAATTTTACATATATATACTAAATAAATAACATCCTTTCTGAAACCAACTATAGTAATGGTGCTTTTTACACATGACTTTCAGATTATTTTCAAAAGGTCCGGTAAAAAGGCTTACGAATTACATCAAAGCCCATAAGTCAGCACAATCTGTGCAAGTCCGGCCCTCACCGTATTACTGCATACACGCAAGTGATCGCTCCTCGAACTTCTCGGCTCTTTTTATCCCCCTTTTATTATGATTAAAAAAATTTAATTTAAAAGTTAAAACACATAACATATGGAGATAATGAATCATATAATCAAAAAATAAATGCATCTGAGTTGCAAAATTGGTTTTTCGTTGTATAATAATAGTCAAATATAGTCAAAGTCAGGATGGGGGAGGGCGAGTGAAAAATATCTCTGATATTATCGAAGGTTATTTAAAACAAGTTCTCGAGATGAGTCAGAAAGACATTTTAGAAATTAAAAGAAGCGAAGTAGCTGATAAGTTTCAATGTGTACCATCTCAGATAAATTACGTAATTAATACAAGATTTACGATTGAACGAGGCTACTTAGTGGAAAGTAAGCGTGGTGGTGGGGGCTACATTAGAATTATGAAGGTGCAAACACATGACCACGCGGATTTAATAGATCAACTACTGTTGTTAATTGGTTCTAGAGTTTCTCAAACAGCAGCTGAAGATATTATTATACGACTTGTGAATGAGGATATTATTTCTCATAGGGAGGCGAAAATCATGCTTAGTGTGATTGATCGTTCTGTGATTTATATCGATTTACCTGTACGTGATGAATTAAGGGCAAGCATTCTAAATGCCATGCTAACCACTTTAAAATATAAATAAAGACCCGGCAGAGGTGATAAAATGGTTTGCCAAGAATGTAATCAAAGACCAGCAACTTTGCATTTTACAAAAATTATTAATGGTGAAAAGAAAGAAATCCATATTTGCGATAAGTGTGCTCAAGAAAAAGGTGATTTATTTATGCAAAATGGTGCAAATGGCTTTTCGATAAACAACTTATTGGCCGGTTTACTTAATATAGAGCCATTTCTTCAGCAAGCAAAGGCGAGTACGTTTCCACGTGTTGAAGAGTTAAAGTGCAAGAATTGTCATTTAACGTTTAAAGAATTTGTCCATGTTGGAAAATTTGGATGTGCAACATGTTATGAGACGTTTAAAGATAGTTTGGATCCTATTTTAAAAAGAGTGCATGGCGGCAATACTGCACATGTTGGGAAAATACCAGAAAGATTAGGCGAGAGCATTCACCTTAGGAAACAAATAAAGGATTTAAAAAGTGAACTGAAAGCCCTCATTGATCAAGAAGAATTTGAACAGGCAGCTTTAGTACGAGATCAAATACGTTCACTTGAAAAAGGTGATGAAGCAGCAGAGGAAAGGGGAAGCCAGCCATGACTTTAGATCACTTCGCGCAAAATGCAAAAAGCTCTTGGTGGAATGAAGCTGGTCCTGATGCGGATATTGTTCGAAGTTCCAGAATTAGAATGGCGAGAAACTTCAGGGATTATAAATTCCCAACTATATACAACAAAGAAGAAGCCAATAAAATTATGGAATTAGTAAAAGAAAAGCTAGAAAAGTCAAATGACCCTGTAGCAGGCAATTTGGAACTTTTCGAATTAGAGAAGCTTGAGCCTCTCGAAAGACAGGTATTGGTTGAAAAACACTTGATCAGTCCCAATTTAGCCGAGGATTCCTTATACGCTGCTTGTTTGCTATCTAAAAATGAAGAAGTTAGCATTATGGTGAATGAAGAGGAGCATATCCGGATTCAATGCATGGTATCTGGTTTACAGCTAACAGAAGCTCTGGAAGTGGCTAATAAATATGATGATTGGGTGGAACAGCAGATTGATTATGCGTACGATGAAGAGAGGGGGTATTTAACAAGCTGTCCAACAAATGTAGGAACAGGCTTAAGAGCGTCCGTTATGATGCATTTACCGGGTTTAGTCCTGACCCGTCAAATCAACAAAATTATCCCGGCAATTAACCAATTAGGTCTTGTGGTCAGAGGAATGTATGGGGAAGGCAGTAGTGCGGTAGGCAATATTTTTCAGATTTCAAATCAGATTACACTTGGAAAATCAGAGAAAGATATTGTGGAAGACTTGACTAGTATTGTTCAACAAATCATTGCTCAAGAAAGGTCTGCCAGAGAAGCATTAGTTAAAACCTCTCACATACAATTAGAAGATAGAGTATATCGCTCTCTAGGAGTATTATTGAATGCCAGGATTATTGAATCAAAGGAAGCTGCTACATGTATATCAGATGTTAGTTTAGGTATCGATTTAGGGTATATAAAAAATATAGAAAAAAGTGTAATGAATGAATTAATGATTTTAACGCAGCCAGGATTTTTACAAAAGTACGCAGGCGGACCGTTACAACCATATGAAAGAGATGTTCGCCGTGCTTCGTTAATACGTGAACGGTTAGATTCAGCCCAAATTGAAAATTCTTAAGGAGGAATTATCCTATGATGTTTGGACGATTTACTGAAAGAGCTCAAAAGGTATTAGCATTAGCCCAAGAAGAAGCCATTCGTTTAGGACATAACAATATTGGAACCGAACATATTCTATTAGGACTCGTTCGTGAAGGAGAAGGTATTGCTGCAAAGGCACTATACGCACTTGGACTTGGCTCAGATAAAATTCAAAAAGAAGTAGAAAACTTAATTGGCCGCGGCCAAGAGAAGGCTCAAACGATTCATTATACACCAAGAGCTAAAAAGGTCATTGAGCTATCCATGGATGAAGCACGAAAACTTGGACATTCTTATGTTGGTACTGAGCATGTTCTACTAGGGTTAATCCGTGAAGGAGAAGGCGTCGCTGCCCGTGTGCTTAATAATCTTGGGGTAAGTTTGAACAAAGCACGTCAGCAAGTACTACAACTGCTAGGGAGCAATGAGTCTGGCGGTCATCAGGGTGCTGCTTCAGCAAATGCCAGCACGCCGACCCTAGATGGTTTAGCGCGTGATTTAACAGCAATTGCGCGTGAAGGAAGTCTGGACCCGGTTATTGGCCGCAGTAAAGAAATCCAACGTGTGATCGAAGTGTTAAGTCGCCGTACAAAAAATAATCCAGTCCTAATTGGAGAACCAGGAGTGGGTAAAACAGCAATTGCAGAAGGGCTTGCTCAACAAATAATTAATAATGAGGTTCCAGAAATTCTTCGTGACAAGCGCGTTATGACACTTGATATGGGTACTGTAGTAGCTGGTACGAAATACCGTGGTGAGTTTGAAGATCGTCTGAAGAAAGTGATGGATGAAATACGCCAAGCTGGAAATATCATTTTATTTATTGATGAATTACACACATTAATTGGCGCTGGCGGAGCAGAGGGGGCAATTGATGCATCCAATATTTTAAAACCTTCATTAGCCCGTGGTGAGTTGCAATGTATTGGAGCAACAACTCTTGATGAATATCGAAAATATATTGAAAAAGATGCAGCCCTAGAACGCAGATTCCAACCAATTACAGTTAATGAGCCTACAATTGAGGAATCAATTTTAATTCTTAAAGGATTACGTGATCGCTATGAAGCGCATCACCGTGTTTCAATTACAGATGAATCGATTGATGCTGCTGTTAAGCTCTCTGATCGTTATATTTCTGACCGTTTTCTTCCTGATAAAGCGATTGATTTAATCGACGAAGCTGGTTCAAAGGTTCGGTTGCGTTCTTATACGACTCCACCAAATTTAAAGGAATTAGAAGTGAAGCTTGATGAAGTACGAAAAGAAAAAGACTCATCTGTCCAAAGCCAAGAGTTTGAAAAGGCAGCTTCTTTACGTGACACTGAACAGCGATTGAGAGAGCAGCTGGAAGAAACGAAGAAGACATGGAAAGAAAAGCAGGGTCAAGAAAATAGTGAAGTAACAGTAGATGATATCGCTCACGTCGTATCTAGTTGGACGGGTGTCCCTGTTACAAGACTCGCACAAACAGAATCAGATAAATTGTTGAATATGGAATCTATACTTCACGATCGTGTAATTGGTCAGGAAGAAGCGGTAATTGCTGTTGCAAAAGCTGTTCGCCGGGCTCGAGCAGGCTTGAAAGATCCGAAACGTCCAATTGGTTCATTTATTTTCCTCGGACCTACAGGGGTCGGGAAAACAGAATTAGCAAGAGCATTGGCTGAATCCATATTTGGTGATGAAGAAGCAATGATTCGCATTGACATGTCGGAGTACATGGAAAAACATTCGACTTCACGCCTTGTTGGTTCACCTCCGGGATATGTAGGATATGAAGAAGGTGGGCAATTAACGGAAAAAGTACGTAGAAAGCCATACTCGGTTGTCCTATTAGATGAGATTGAAAAAGCGCATCCAGATGTATTCAACATTCTTCTTCAGGTCTTAGAGGATGGTAGATTAACGGACTCTAAGGGTCGTACAGTAGATTTCAGAAATACGATTCTAATTATGACTTCCAATGTGGGGGCATCCGCTCTAAAATCGAATAAATATGTAGGATTTAACATTCAAGATCAAGGTCAGGATTATAAGGATATGAAAGGAAAGGTGCTAGAAGAGCTAAAGCGTGCATTCCGCCCAGAATTCCTGAACCGTATCGATGAAACAATTGTATTCCATGCACTTGAGAGAAAGCACCTGAAAGAAATTGTTACACTTATGTCGGTTCAACTTACAAACCGCCTAAACGAGCAGGAAATTCTTATTGAATTGACGGATGCTGCGAAAGAAAAGATTGCTGAAGTAGGGTATGATCCTGAATATGGGGCCCGTCCAATTCGTAGGGCACTTCAGAAACATGTGGAAGACTACTTATCTGAAGAGCTATTGAAAGGAAATGTTCAAAAAAATCATCCGGTAACTATAGATGTAAAAGACGGCGAATTTTTACTAAAATATAAAGAACCAGTAAATAGTAATATATAAGGAAATGACAAGAAGAGGTACATACTATAATGTGATGTACCTCTCTTTTATTAAGTAAACAACTCTTTTTTAGAAAATAGTTGGAATGATTATGAGATAAGCAGGATTATTGCGGTGCAATACCTAATATCTTTAGTGTAGGGATTTTTTTACATAAATATTTTTAGGAATAAGAGGCTTATTTATTTTACTAAAAGAAAGGAAGCTATTATGGCAACAAAAAAAAAGACAAAATTCATGTGCCAATCATGTGGATATGAGTCAGCAAAATGGATGGGGAAATGCCCAGGTTGTGGAGAATGGAACAAAATGGTTGAGGAAGTTGAAATTGTGAAGCCCGCAAGACGAGGAGGGGCCTTTACGCATTCAGAGGGTATCACGGGAACTGCAGAGCGGCAAAAAGCAACACCCATTACAACAATTGAAACACTACAAGAGCCAAGAATTGCTACAGATTCAGCTGAGCTGAACCGGGCATTAGGTGGAGGGATTGTTCAAGGGTCACTTGTTTTAATCGGTGGTGATCCGGGTATTGGTAAATCGACACTTTTGCTGCAAGTATCATCTCAACTCGCGCAGAAGCAGAAGAAGGTCCTCTATATTTCCGGAGAAGAGTCTGTTAAACAAACAAAGCTACGTGCAGATCGACTTGGTGTTACATCTGATCATTTATATGTGTATTCAGAAACCGATATGGATTATATCCAGCAAGCGATTGCTGAAGTGAATCCGGACCTTGTCATTATTGATTCCATTCAGACAGTCTACCAGTCGGAAGTTACCTCTGCCCCTGGAAGTGTATCACAGGTAAGGGAATGTACAGCCACTTTAATGCGTATCGCGAAATCGAATGGAATTGCCATTTTTATTGTTGGTCATGTAACGAAGGAAGGGGCCATTGCAGGTCCAAGATTATTGGAGCATATGGTAGATACAGTATTATATTTTGAAGGAGAGCGGCATCATACATATCGGATTATCCGTGCCGTTAAGAATCGGTTTGGTTCGACAAATGAAATGGGAATTTTTGAAATGAAGGAGAGCGGTTTGGAAGAGGTCGCAAATCCCTCTGAAATTTTCCTCGAAGAACGGTCCAAAGGCGCGGCTGGTTCAACAGTAGTCGCTTCTATGGAAGGAACACGCCCCGTGCTTGTGGAAATTCAAGCACTTGTATCTCCGACAAGCTTCGGAAACCCGCGAAGGATGGCAACTGGAATCGACCATAACCGAGTATCACTTTTGATGGCTGTTTTAGAAAAAAGGGTCGGTTTACTTTTGCAGAACCAAGATGCCTATCTAAAAGTAGCAGGTGGGGTAAAGCTGGATGAACCCGCGATCGACCTTGCTGTTTCTGTAAGCATTGCTTCAAGTTTTCGAGATAAATCAACGAGACCTACAGATTGTATTATTGGGGAAGTAGGTCTGACAGGTGAAGTAAGAAGAGTATCAAGAATTGAACAGAGGGTTCAGGAAGCGGTTAAACTCGGATTTGAACGAGTGATACTTCCAGCTAATAATATAAGTGGATGGAGTGCGCCTAAAGGAATCGAAATTATCGGAGTGTCAACCGTTGCGGAAGCTCTTAAGTATGCTCTAGGAGGCTAAAAATGACAGACAAGAAGGCGTTTGAAAAGATGAAATTAGAAATCCTTCACATGGTCGCACCAGGGACACCTTTAAGAGAAGGGATTGATAATGTCTTACGTGCTAACACGGGAGGGCTCATCGTTGTCGGTGATAATGAAAAAGTACGTTCAATAGTCGACGGTGGATTTCAAATTAATTCTCCTTGTACACCAAGCACATTATATGAATTGGCAAAGATGGACGGTGCGATTCTTTTAAATGAAAAAGCGGATAAAATCATCCTTGCTAATGCCCAGTTGGCACCAGACACATCCGTACCCTCTAAGGAAACCGGCATGCGTCATAGAACAGCTGAACGTGTGGCAAGGGAAACGAAGTCGCTTGTTATTGCGATTTCACAGCGGAGAAATGTCATTACCCTCTATCAAGGAAATTTCCAATACGCACTTAAAGATATTGCTGTTATTTTAGCAAAAGCGAATCTTGCGATACAAACGTTGGAAAAATATAAAATCGTTTTGCAGCAAAGTATTAATGACCTTGGTTTGCTTGAATTCGAGGATATGGTAACCTATACGGATTTATTGCAGGTCTTCCATCGCTATATTATGGTTTTGAGAATAAAAATCGAGTTAGTTAATTATTTGAATGAGCTTGGAACAGAAGGTAGATTAATCCGACTTCAAATGAATGAGCTGCTTTTCGAATTGGAAAGTGAAGGGAAACTGATTGTAAAAGATTATGTCAATCAGAAAGAAGACCATCCACAGGAAATAATTGAAAAGCTGCACGATTTGGCCCAGCAGGAGAAGTTTGAAGAAGGTAATTTGTTAAAGGTACTTGGATATAATGGTTACATACATTTGGATGAAATCATTAGTCCAAGAGGGTATCGAATACTACATAAGATTCCAAGATTGCCATTTTTAATTGTGGAAAATCTTATTAACCAATTTTGCAATTTTATCACCATTTATCAGGCTTCTGTTGAAGAGTTGGACGATGTTGAAGGTATAGGAGAAGTACGGGCGAATAAAATTCAAGAGGGTCTTAGGCTTCTGAAAACACAGCTTGTTGCAGAGAGAAGAATGTGAATAGGGGGGTGAATAATTTTTGACACTCCTATGAGCGAATGCTAGGCTGAATTATGGAAGTTATCTATATTTTATAGAAAAATCTTATCAAAATATTTAATAAGAAGGTTTCGAATTATAATATTTGTTAATAATGAGTAAAGGGAGGTGAAGGGATGTTAAAACGCATTATACAAGCATGCTTCTTAATTGTCGGGGGAACACTGGGCATTGTGTTAATTCCTTGGCTATTGCCGATGATACATGCAGATGATATTGCATTAATAAATAACCCTTATGTTACTGCTATTTTAGGAGCCATCATATTTTATCTTATTACTTTTTGGGCTGTCGAGTATGTCGTTAATATTATGAAGTGGCTAGAGGAACAGCTTGTCAAGGCACCTATAACGGATATTGTATTCGGAAGTATTGGCTTGCTCGTGGGTCTTTTGGCTGCTTATATTATCGGTTCAGCACTCAATGCCATCCAATTCCCCATTCTAAATACGGTAGCACCAATTCTTTTGACTCTATTGTTTGGGTATCTTGGCTTTCAGGTTGGATTCAAGAAGCGGGATGAATTTTTGAGTTTATTCTCCAAAGCAGGGAAAAGGAAAATTCAAGACAGTGAACAGGAGTTAGAAGAACAGAATCGAAAAATGAAAATACTTGATACAAGTGTCATTATTGATGGAAGAATTGCCGACATTTGCCAGACTGGATTTTTAGAAGGCGTTATTGTAATTCCCCAATTCGTTTTAGCAGAGCTTCAACATATTGCGGATTCTTCAGACGCATTAAAAAGAAACCGAGGCCGTCGAGGGTTGGATATCCTTAATCGAATTCAAAAGGAATTATCGATTAAAGTAGAAATGTATGAAGGGGATTTTGAGGATATTCAAGAGGTAGATAGCAAACTAGTTAAGCTTGCGAAAATTTCCAATGGTGTTGTTGTTACAAATGATTTTAACCTCAATAAAGTGTGTGAATTTCAAGGTGTACCTGTGTTGAATATTAATGATTTGGCAAATGCAGTGAAGCCTGTTGTACTACCAGGGGAAGAAATGAGCGTACAAGTCATTAAAGATGGGAAAGAGCAGAATCAAGGCATTGCTTATCTTGACGATGGAACGATGATTGTCGTTGAAGGTGGAAGGGATTATATTGGCAAGCGGATCGATGTATTAGTAACTAGTGTACTTCAAACATCTGCGGGTCGTATGATTTTTGCAAAGCCTAAACTATTAGAAAAAGCATTATAAGAGGTAAACAAAGTCTTATAGTGTAGCAAGGAGAGGCCGGCATGTTTTATGAAGTAGTTATACCAGCAGCAGGACAAGGGAAAAGAATGAAGGCTGGAAAGAATAAATTATTTATCGAGCTTATAGATACCCCTATTATTGTTTATACATTACAAGTATTTGATCGGGACCCTGACTGCAAGCGGATTATCCTAACGATTAATCCTGAAGAAGAATCTATTTTCACAAGCCTAATTGAGCAGTATGGGATTAAAAAAGTAACCAAGCTTGTTCCGGGCGGTAAAGAGCGTCAGCAAAGCGTGTTTAACGGAGTGAAAGAAATCAAGGAAGATGGCCTTGTACTAGTTCATGATGGAGCAAGGCCATTTATTGACCATTCGCTTATCAAACGTTTAACAGAGGCAGCATCCTCTCACGGTGGGGCAATTGTTGCAGTTCCTGTTAAGGATACGATAAAAAAGGTGAAAGAGAATATGGTTATAGAAACCGTGGAGCGATCTAGCTTGTGGGCTGTCCAAACACCACAAGCTTTTCGTGTGTCCATTTTGAAAAAAGCACATGAAGAAGCAGAGAAAGACGATTATTTAGGTACCGATGATGCTAGTCTTCTTGAACGAAAGGGGCAACCTGTTGTCATTATTGAAGGGGATTATGATAATATTAAGATTACGACTCAAGAAGATTTATATTTTGCGGAAGCAATTTTACATAAAAAACCTGTTTGGCGTTAAAACGCCATCATTTATCACGAAGGATAAATGATGTAGCATGCTACACTCACCTAATCACATTGATGGCGGTGCGGAGCTAGATTTGGAGGTACTTACTATAATAGAATAAGTATATCTACTAAGTTGAGTGGCTGTATAATAAGTCGCGAAGCCCCGTCTCCATGTCCTTCATAAAAATAAAAGATGAAAAAGGAGAGATGAAATGATGTTTCGAATTGGACAAGGATTTGATGTTCATCAGTTGGTAGAAGGAAGGCCGTTAATTATTGGTGGAGTAACAATTCCTTATGAAAAAGGTTTACTTGGCCATTCAGATGCAGACGTATTACTTCATACAGTTGCTGATGCATGTCTTGGGGCAATCGGTGCAGGTGATATCGGAAAGCACTTCCCAGATACAGACCCAGAGTTTAAGGATGCCGATTCAGCGAAGCTTCTTCAACATGTATGGGCAATAGTGAAAGAGAAAGGTTATGTACTTGGAAATGCAGATTGTACAATCATAGCGCAAAAGCCTAAAATGTCCCCTTATAACGAAAAAATAAAAGCAAGAATAGCTGAGCTGTTGGAAGCTTCCATGGATCAAATCAATGTAAAGGCAACGACAACGGAAAAGCTCGGTTTTACTGGTCGTGGAGAAGGAATAGCCGCACAAGTTGCTGTCCTCTTAGTGAAAGCGGAGTGACCGCCAAGAGATACTTTCTTCAAGGACTTATTGGTGGTAAAATAAAATGAGAATTCCCATGTGGTTAGGCCATTTTGGGATTATGAAGTGACGTATGGAATGTATTTATTAGGAGGAGTCAGATATGAGCAGTGACATTCGAGTCCGATATGCACCTAGTCCAACAGGGCATTTACATATAGGTAACGCACGTACGGCTTTGTTTAATTATTTGTTTGCACGAAATCAAGGCGGGAAGTTTATTATCCGAATTGAAGATACAGACCAAAAGCGGAATATTGAGGGTGGCGAAGAGAGCCAGCTCAAATATTTAAAGTGGCTTGGGATTGAGTGGGATGAAAGTATTGATGTTGGTGGGGGATATGGACCTTACCGTCAATCTGAGCGAAATGATATTTACAAAGATTTGTATGAAGAGCTGCTCGAAAAAGGCATGGCATATAAATGCTATTGCACCGAAGAAGAAATTGAAGCGGAGCGCGAGGAACAGCTTGCTCGTAATGAAACACCAAAATATTCAGGGAAATGCCGTCATTTGACAGAAGAAGAGCGGAGCAAATTAGAGGCAGAGGGAAGAAAGCCTAGCATTCGCTTTGCAGTTCCATCCGACAAGGTCTTCACGTTTAAAGATATGGTTAAAGATGACGTATCCTTTGAAGCGGAAGGGATAGGCGACTTTGTTATCGTCAAAAAAGACGGGATTCCTACTTATAATTTTGCGGTGGCAGTAGATGATCACTTGATGAAAATCTCACATGTACTTCGTGGCGATGATCACATCTCGAACACGCCAAAACAATTGATGATTTATGAAGCATTTGGTTGGGAACCTCCTGTGTTTGGGCATATGACACTTATCGTTAATGAGAGCCGCAAGAAATTAAGTAAACGTGATGAATCAATTATTCAATTTATTGAGCAATATGAAGAATTAGGTTATTTGCCAGAAGCGTTATTCAATTTTATTACACTGTTGGGCTGGTCTCCGAGCGGAGAAGAAGAAATATTTTCTAAAGAAGAGTTTATCACAATGTTTGATGCAGACCGTCTATCGAAATCACCGGCATTATTTGACACGCAGAAGCTAACATGGATGAACAATCAATATGTGAAACAACTTGATGTCAGCCGTGCTGTAGATGTATCGCTGCCCCATCTTGTGAAAGCAGGGAAAGTATCTGCTGAGTTAAGTGAAGAAGAAGCTAAATGGGTCTATCAATTAGTTGATTTGTATCAGGAACAAATGAGCTTTGGTGCGGAAATCGTTGAACTATCACAACTATTCTTTAAAGAAGAACTGGATTTTGAAGAAGAAGCAAAAGAGGTACTTGCAGAAGAGCAAGTGCCAGAGGTTATGCAAGCATTCCTTCAAGAACTTGATACCCTAGAAACATTTACCGCTGATGAAATTAAGAAGGCTATAAAAGCTGTTCAAAAAAGCACAGGACAAAAAGGGAAAAAACTCTTTATGCCGATTCGTGCAGCAGTAACAGGACAAACACACGGACCTGATCTTCCGAAAGCCATTGCGCTTTTAGGGAAGGAAAAAATAAAACAACGTGTAGAGAGCATTTTAAGTTAACATTTTGTTGGAAATGTAATATAGTATTAGATAATTATTAGCTAAAAAACGCGTAGATAGGGAGAAGTAAGAAAATGATGCTTGAAAGAGAGAACCATAACCTGCTGAAAGTGGTTTAAGCCCCTCATTTCCTGAAATGCACCCTGGAGCTCTTTGTTGAACTAACAGATAGTAGGCAAAGGCGGAATTTCCTCCGTTATCGGGAAACAAGTTGGAAATAGAAGCGATTCGCTGAACATTTCAAACAGAGTGGAACCGCGCTGACAAAGCGTCTCTGTCTATTGGACAGAGGCGTTTTTTTATTGAGTAAAAAGAAATATTTCTCGTGTGGAAAATGCTTAGCAAGTTCACAATGGATCCATTACATCATGCTAAATAGAAAAGAATAGAAGGGATATATAGGAGGTAACAACGTTGTTTAAAATGTTCAAGGAAGATTTAGAGGTCATATTCGACCAGGATCCTGCTGCACGTAGTTATCTAGAAGTTATTCTGACATACGCTGGATTGCATGCCATTTGGAGTCATCGACTGGCCCATGCCTTTTATAAACGTAAATTCTTTTTCATTGCAAGAACTATTTCGCAAATCAGCCGTTTTTTCACTGGTGTTGAAATTCATCCAGGTGCGCAAATTGGGAATCGTTTTTTTATTGATCATGGAATGGGAATCGTGATTGGTGAAACTTGTGAAATTGGGGATAATGTATCTGTATTCCAAGGTGTCACACTTGGAGGAACAGGAAAAGAAAAAGGCAAAAGGCATCCGACTATTAAAGATAATGTATTAATTGCTACAGGTGCTAAGGTGTTGGGATCCATCGAAGTTGGAGAAAACTCCAAAATTGGCGCAGGTTCTGTTGTACTGAAAGAAGTTCCTCCGAATTCGACTGTTGTTGGTATTCCAGGAAAAGTCGTCATTCAAGATGGAGTAAGAATAAATAAAGATTTGAACCACACAGACCTACCTGACCCTATTGCAGACCGTATTGTAGAATTGGAAAAAGAACTGCTGGATATGAAAGCGGAATTGTATGCGTTGAAGGAAGAAAGGAGAAAAGAATATGACTATTAAAATTTATAATACTGTAACACGGGAGAAGGAAGAATTTATTCCATTAGAAGTAGGTAAGGTTAAGATGTACGTTTGCGGACCTACCGTATACAACTATATTCATATTGGCAATGCTCGCCCTGCCATCGTGTTTGATACCGTTCGTAATTATCTTAAGTTTAGCGGTTATGATGTAAATTTTGTTTCAAATTTCACAGATGTAGATGATAAATTAATTAAAGCTGCGAAGGAACTAGGGGAAGATGTTCCGACGATTGCAGAACGATTTATTAATGCCTATTTTGAAGATGTCTCAGCGTTAGGCTGCAAAAAGGCAGATAAACATCCGACTGTAATGGAGAATATGGATACTATTATTGATTTTGTTTCTGCATTGATTGAAAAAGAATATGCTTATGAATCTGAAGGGGATGTCTATTTCCGTACTCGTAAATTCGATTCGTATGGCAAACTTTCACATCAGTCCATTGATGAGTTACGCATCGGTTCAAGAATTGAAGTAGGAGAAAGAAAACAAGACGCGCTGGACTTTGCTTTATGGAAAACAGCCAAGGAAGGCGAAATTTCTTGGGAGTCTCCATGGGGCAATGGCCGTCCAGGCTGGCATATCGAATGCTCAGCAATGGCGAAGAAATACCTCGGTGACACGATCGATATCCATGCAGGTGGGCAAGATCTAACATTCCCACATCATGAAAATGAAATTGCCCAATCAGAGGCATTGACAGGGAAAACATTTGCGAAGTACTGGATGCATAATGGCTATATAAATATAGATAATGAAAAAATGTCGAAATCACTAGGAAATTTTGTCCTTGTACATGACATTATTCAGCATCATGACCCACAAGTATTGAGATTTTTTATGTTATCTGTTCATTATCGCCACCCAATCAATTATAGCGAAGAAGTACTTGAGAAGACAAAAGCGGCATTTGACCGTTTGAAAACATCTTTTCAAAACTTAAGGCATCGTTTAGATTCAAGCTCTGGACTAACGGATAACAATGGTTTGTGGTTGAAGAAAATTACGGACTTACATGATGAATTCACTCGTGAAATGGACGATGACTTTAATACAGCTAATGCAATCTCTGTCTTATTCGAACTTTCCAAGCAAGCTAATTACTATCTGATGGAAAAGAATACAGATCAGGATGTGATTGAGAAATTCATCGAAGAGTTTCAACTATTAACGTCCATACTTGGTTTGACTCTGGAAGAAGAAACTTTGCTAGATGAAGAAATAGAAGCGTTGATTCAGCAGCGTATCCAAGCGCGTAAAGACCGGAACTTTAAACTTTCAGATGACATTCGTGACCGATTAAAACAATTAAATATTATTCTCGAGGATACACCCCAAGGTACAAGATGGAAAAGAGGATAAGCAATATGCAATATGAAAAGAAAGTTGATGAAAAAATGGTGAACAGCCTTGCTCTTGCTTACATGGGTGATGCCATATATGAAACGTATATTCGGCATCATCTTTTGAAAAAAGGTGCAGTGAAGCCAAATCTGCTTCATAAAGAAGCAACTTCTTTCGTATCAGCTAAAGCACAAAGTAAAATCATTCATTTTTTTATCGAAAACAATCAATTAACAGAGGAAGAACGAGCTGTTGTAAGGCGCGGTAGGAATGCTAAGTCAGGTAGTGTGCCGAAGAATACAGATGTTCAAACCTATCGATATGGCACAGCGTTTGAAGCATTAATGGGCTATGTATATTTATCAGGGAACAACGAGAGATTAGAAGTTCTTATCGATCAATCGATACAATTTATTGAAGAAGAAAAAAGGAGATGAGCTTATGAGTGAGGAATATATCATTGGAAAGAACCCTGTACTTGAAGCATTGCGGTCTGAGCGTGATATGAATAAAATATGGATTGCTGAAGGTTCGCAAAAAGGTACGATGCAGCAAATTATTGCACTAGCAAAAGAGCGGAATATATTCATTAATTTTGTCCCGAAAAAAAAGATTGATCAAATGACAGAAGGTATTCATCAAGGGGTTGTTGCCCAGGTAGCTGCGTATACATATGCAGAAGTGGATGATCTATTTGCTGTGGCAGAATCTCGTGATGAAGCTCCCTTTTTTATATTATTAGATGAAATTGAAGACCCTCATAATCTTGGATCAATCATGCGTACAGCAGATGCGGTAGGAGCTCATGGAATTATTATTCCGAAACGTAGGGCCGTGGGGTTAACTGCAACTGTAGCAAAATCGTCAACAGGAGCCATCGAGTACATTCCTGTGGCCAGGGTAACAAATATGGCAAGAACCATTGATGAATTAAAAGAACGTGGGGTCTGGATTGTCGGTACTGATGCGTTGGGCAAGGATGATTACCGAAACATGGATGGTAAGATGCCAATCGGTCTCGTAATCGGCAGTGAAGGAAAGGGAATGGGCCGCCTTATTAAAGATAAATGTGATTTCCTTATCCGTATGCCAATGATCGGAAAGGTAACTTCGTTGAATGCATCTGTTGCTGCTGGGTTGTTGATGTATGAGGTTTACCGAAAAAGAAATCCTTTAGGGGAATAGGTAATGAATATTCTGTTGGTAGACGGTTATAACATTATTGGAGCTTGGCCGGAACTAAGAGAATTAAAGGAACGTAATCTATCGGAAGCCCGTGATCGTTTGATTGAGAAGATGGCAGAATATCAAGCTTTTTCAGGTTACAGAGTCATCGTCGTGTTTGATGCCCATTTTGTTCAGGGAATTGAGCGTAAATATAAAAATTTTAAGGTGGAAATTATTTTTACAAGAGAAAATGAATCTGCAGATGAACGGATAGAAAAAATGGCTATCAATTTAAATAATATTAAAACCCAGATTTATGTGGCAACCTCTGATTTTACTGAACAGTGGGTGGTTTTTGGACAAGGAGCTTTACGAAAATCTGCACGTGAGCTTCTAAATGAAATGAATCACATTGAAATAGAAATTGACAAAAAGCTTAATAATACGACAAAGTTCAAACAAAATTCCAAGATTGATTTAACAGACGAAGTGGCAGAAATTTTTGAAAAGTGGCGTCGGGGGAGGTTTTGAGCGGTTGACGAGCAATTTTCACCTACTGTATAATATTGTTAACTATGTGTACGGTCAGGGGGATAAAATGTGGGATCCAACTTCGGAATGAAAGTGAATGAGGATTATTGCCAGTTTGATGATGACGTGCTTGTGGACTATGTGCATAAAGGGGACAGCGAGGCTTTGGATTATTTAATCCAAAAATACCGCAACTTTGTAAGAGCTAAAGCTAGAACCTATTTTTTAATCGGCGCGGATAAAGAGGATATTGTACAAGAAGGCATGATAGGTTTATATAAGGCAATTCGTGATTTCAAAGGAGACAAGCTGTCATCATTTAAAGCATTTGCGGAGCTGTGTATAACAAGGCAAATCATTACAGCAATTAAAACAGCAACAAGACAAAAACATATTCCCTTAAATTCATATGTTTCTTTGGACAAGCCTATCTATGATGAAGAATCAGATCGCACGCTTATGGACGTTATATCTGGAGCGAAAGTTCTAAATCCCGAAGAACTATTTATAAATCAAGAAGAATTTGACGACATCGAATTAAAGATGGCGGAATTATTGAGTGATTTAGAAAGAAAGGTCCTTGCACTTTATCTTGATGGACAATCTTATCAGGAAATTTCAGAAGAATTAAACCGGCACGTAAAGTCTATTGACAATGCTCTTCAACGAGTCAAGAGAAAACTTGAACGATATTTGGAAGTGAGGGAAGTTACCCTATAATTCCCTGTATTCATGCGGTATTTAGGCTTATTGTTAGTTGACAATAAGTGACAGCCGTGATAAAGTTTTAACGATGTAGAGATAGATAGGTGTGGAAATGATGAGAAAAAAATTAATCCTCGCTTGTACGGATTGTGGTTCAAGAAATTACTCTTCTGAAAGCAATAAAGTAGCAACTGTGGAGCGACTAGAAATTAAGAAATTTTGTAGTACTTGCAATGCCCATACCACGCATAAAGAAACGAAGTAACTGTTTAAATAGATTGACAGAACCTATCTAATTGCTTGGAGGTTACATTCATGAATCGCATAACCGAATTTTTCCGCGGTGTTGCTCGAGAGATGAGAAAAGTAAGCTGGCCTAAAAGAAAAGAGCTTACAAGATATACGGTTGTAGTGCTTTCAACTGTTGTCGTTATGGCGTTGTTCTTTGCTGTAGTAGATTTAGGCATATCTGAACTAATTCGTCTTGTTATTGAATAAGAGATTCGAAAATAAGCTATAATAGTGCTAGAATAATAAAGAACAGTAAAAAGCCCGGAAACGGGTTTTTTAATTTGTCTTTTTTAGAAGATAAAAGAAGTATAAGTTTTTTCAAAGGGTTTTGATGCCTGTCGAAAACGACCTCACCCTCTAGTCATTAGCCAAGTAATTTGATGGGGAGAAAACCACCCCCTCTATACAACTTACTTGTCATATACTAGCCTTGAGGTTAAACATGGCGCTAGCGCTTTTCTTAAAAAGAAATTTATTCAGAAGCCAGAAATGTCTTCTTGGATTTTTCAAGAATAATGAAAATCAGTGTTAAAAAAGAAAAAGGTATGGGGAGGGAAGGGCGATTTAGTCCTATTAATATGGAAAAAAATTGGTATGTTGTACACACGTACTCAGGATATGAAAATAAAGTAAAAGCGAATCTTGAGAAACGTGTCGAGACAATGGCGATGCAAGATAAGATTTTCCGCGTCGTTGTTCCTGAAGAAGAAGAAACAGAAATTAAAGATGGTAAGAAAAAGGTTGTAAAAAAGAAGGTATTTCCAGGATATGTACTTGTGGAAATTATTATGACGGATGATTCTTGGTATGTCGTACGTAATACACCTGGAGTGACAGGATTTGTTGGTTCTTCTGGGGCTGGTTCAAAACCAACTGCTTTACTACCTGAAGAAATTGAAGTGGTTCTTAAACGCATGGGTGTTGATGAACAGCGTATCGAAGTAGATTTCGAAATTGGTGACACCGTAACGGTTAAGGAAGGTCCCTTTTCTGATTTTACGGGAGTTATCGAAGAATTGGATAAGGACAGAAGTAAAGTACGAGTGCTTGTCAATATGTTCGGCAGAGATACCCCTGTTGAACTTGATTTTAATCAGGTAGAAAAAATATAATCTGAAAAAACTTGAAATCAATTTTGGAAAGTGGTAGAATTTCATAGGTCAGTATGTTTCTATTATGAGACCTAAATGATACAAACATTCTTTATTCAATTAAAGAATTTAAGATGAGTGGGAGGGTATACCCCTATTACCACATCACGGACTTAGACTTATAAGGAGGTGTGTCTCGTGGCTAAAAAAGTAATTAAAATGGTTAAATTGCAAATTCCTGCTGGGAAAGCGAATCCGGCACCGCCGGTTGGTCCTGCACTAGGTCAAGCTGGTGTTAACATCATGGGATTCTGTAAGGAGTTCAACGCTCGTACAGCAGATCAAGCTGGTCTAATTATTCCTGTTGAAATTACGGTATTTGAAGACCGTTCATTTACATTCGTAACAAAAACTCCACCTGCTGCAGTATTGCTTAAAGTTGCAGCTGGAATTGAGTCTGGTTCTGGTGAACCTAACCGTAATAAAGTTGCTACAGTCAAACGCGATAAAGTACGCGAGATTGCAGAAACAAAAATGCCTGATCTAAACGCAGCAAACGTTGAGTCTGCAATGCGTATGGTTGAAGGTACAGCACGCAGTATGGGTATTGTCATCGAAGATTAATCCCATCTAACAGTTATTCGTTTCTACGGGGTTGCGATTCATACTCGCAACCTTTATTCGTGGGAGGTTATTCCGTTAAAACCACAATATAGGAGGATTTTATATCATGGCTAATAAAGGTAAAAAATATCTTGAAGCAGTACAATTAATTGACCGTACTAAAGCATATTCAGCTACAGAGGCTGTAGAACTTGCTAAAAAAACTAGCTTTGTAAAATTTGATGCAACGGTTGAAGTTGCTTTCCGTTTAGGCGTTGATCCTAAGAAAGCTGATCAACAAATTCGTGGAGCAGTAGTGCTTCCAAACGGAACTGGTAAAACTCAACGTGTATTAGTTTTTGCTAAAGGCGAAAAAGCTAAAGAAGCAGAAGTTGCAGGCGCTGATTATGTTGGAGATGCAGAATACATCAACAAAATCCAACAAGGTTGGTTTGAATTTGATGTAATCGTTGCTACTCCAGATATGATGGGTGAAGTCGGTAAACTAGGTCGTGTATTAGGACCAAAAGGTCTTATGCCTAACCCTAAAACTGGTACAGTTACATTTGACGTAACGAAAGCAGTTAACGAAATCAAAGCTGGTAAAGTTGAATACCGTGTTGACAAAACTGGTATTATTCACGCTCCGATTGGTAAAGTTTCTTTCGAAGACAGCAAATTGGTTGAAAACTTTGCAACAATCTATGATACGTTAATGAAAGTAAAACCTGCTGCGGCTAAAGGAACTTACATGAAGAATGTTTCTGTAACGACTACAATGGGCCCTGGTGTTAAGGTTGATCCTTCTTCATTCGTTGTAAAAAAATAACATTTGACAACATGAAACGATTATTGCTATAATCTGTTTTGTTATTATAAAATGAATATCATTTGTACCGTAGACAGTAGGCGCTCAATGTTGAGCTTAATTTCCTGCCGAGGTAATTCGATAAAATAGTCCATGACTATGACTTTCAAATTACTGCCTCCTCGTCTGCAAGATGTGGAGGCATTATCTTTGACCGGTATAAATGTTTTCAAGCAAATCTATAGGAGGTGTAAGGATGAGCGCCATTATCGAACAAAAGGTTCAAATTGTTAATGAGATCACTGAGAAATTCAAAGCTAGCCAATCAACTGTTGTTGTTGACTACCGCGGATTATCTGTTTCAGAGTTAACAGAACTTCGTAAACAACTTCGTGAAGCAGGCGTTGAGTTCAAGGTTTACAAAAACTCTATGACTCGCCGTGCTGTTGAAGCTGCTGAATTAGTTGCTTTAAATGAATCATTGACTGGCCCGAACGCAATTGCATTCTCAACTGAAGATGTTATTGCTCCTGCGAAAATCCTTAACGATTTCGCGAAAAAACATGAAGCATTAGAAATTAAAGCTGGAGTTATAGAAGGAAACGTTGCAACGGCTGAAGAAATTAAAGCACTTGCAGAACTTCCATCACGCGAAGGTCTACTTTCAATGCTACTCAGCGTGCTACAAGCACCTATCCGCAATCTTGCTCTTGTTACAAAAGCTGTGGCAGAACAAAAAGAAGAACAAGGAGCGTAAGTTAACGCTTAGCCCTTGGTAATAAAAAACTAAAACAAACCCTAGGAGGAAATATACAATGACTAAAGATCAAATCATTGAAGCAGTTAAAACTATGACTGTTTTAGAACTAAACGACCTAGTTAAAGCAATCGAAGAAGAATTTGGCGTAACTGCTGCTGCTCCTGTAGCTGTAGCTGCTGCTGGTGGCGCTGCTGCTGAAGAACAAACTGAGTTTGATGTTATTCTTGCTTCTGCAGGCGACCAAAAAATCAAAGTTATCAAAGCTGTTCGTGAAATCACAGGACTTGGTCTTAAAGAAGCGAAAGAACTTGTTGATAACACTCCTAAAGCAATCAAAGAAGGCGTATCTAAAGAAGAAGCTGAAGAATTCAAAGCTAAACTTGAAGAAGTTGGAGCTGGCGTTGAAGTTAAGTAATCTTTCTTGTTAAAAAGCTCGCTATTATGGCGGGCTTTTTTTCTCTTACCTTTGAAATCGTAAGCTTCCAATCTTCACAAATCTTCTCTCGAAATTCTTCAATTAATCTTTTCTGATAGGAGGAGATGACTCTGGCAGATCATTACTACACACAAAAACCGGATGTTGAAAGCAATCCGAAATTTTGGGACTACACTCTGAGAGGACGCTCGTTTCGCTTCAAAAGTGATAATGGGGTGTTTTCGAAAAAAGACATCGATTTCGGATCGCGCCTATTAATTGAAACCTTTACTCTAGATGAAGAGATAAAAGGGAGCATTTTAGATGTGGGTTGTGGATATGGTCCGATTGGGCTTTCCATTGCTGCATCTTTTCCAGAAAGAACAATAGAATTAATAGATATTAATAGCCGTGCAGTTGCTCTTGCGAAAGATAATGCGAAATCAAATGGAATTACAAATGTGAATATCCATGAAAGTGATCAATTAGACAGTGTGGAAATGGACCAATTTGCAGCGATACTGACCAACCCACCTATTCGTGCGGGGAAAGCAGTCGTTCACGGCATTTTAGAAAAAAGTCATGCGAAATTGAAGGATCACGGCGAGTTGTGGGTTGTCATTCAGAAAAAGCAAGGTGCTCCTTCTGCAATGGAGAAGATGGAACAGGTTTTTGGAAATGTTAGGACGGCTGTAAAGAAAAAGGGTTATTATATACTTGTATCTAAAAAAAATTGACTCAGATTTTTCACTATGTTAGTATTATATAATGCATATATATAATTCCTTAACTATGCAATTTTTATACCAATGGTGTATAGAAAGTGGTTTAATTGGAAAAAATATATAAATAATAGTTCGTTTTATGAGAAATTGTGGTTTTTAAAACAAAAAACCATTTTCTTTTTGTCTAAGGAAATACACTTTTTCCAAAAGGCAAATGGAACCTTATAACGCTTGATTTAAGGGGTGAATCGGTTGACAGGTCAACTAGTTCAGTATGGACGACACCGCCAACGTAGAAGTTATGCAAGAATCAGTGAGGTATTGGAATTACCAAACCTAATTGAAATTCAAACCGCTTCTTATCAATGGTTTCTTGATGAAGGGTTAAGAGAGATGTTCCAGGATATTTCTCCGATTGAGGACTTTACGGGCAATTTATCGCTTGAATTTATCGATTACAGTTTGGGGGATCCCAAATATTCGGTAGAAGAATCGAAAGAACGTGATGTAACGTACTCAGCACCACTTCGTGTAAAAGTCAGACTTGTAAATAAAGAAACTGGGGAAGTCAAAGACCAAGATGTATTCATGGGTGATTTTCCTCTTATGACCGAAACAGGTACATTCGTCATTAATGGTGCAGAACGCGTTATCGTTTCACAACTTGTTCGTTCACCAAGTGTGTACTACAATGGAAAAATGGACAAAAACGGAAAATACGGCTTTACGGCTACTGTTATTCCAAACCGAGGTGCGTGGTTGGAGTATGAAACAGATGCAAAAGACGTAGTTTATGTCAGAATTGACCGCACACGCAAATTGCCAATTACAGTATTGATGCGTGCCCTTGGGTTTGGGTCTGATCAAGAAATTCTTGACCTTATTGGAGACAATGAGTATATCCGTAATACGCTCGAAAAGGATAATACTGAAAGCGTAGATAAAGCATTACTAGAGATTTACGAACGTCTTCGCCCGGGTGAACCACCAACTGTAGAAAATGCAAAAAGCCTTTTAGTTTCACGTTTCTTTGATCCGAAGCGTTATGATTTAGCGAATGTAGGCCGCTACAAACTAAATAAAAAGCTTCATATTAAAAATCGTTTATTTGGCCAACGTATCGCCGAAACATTAGTTGATCCGGAAACTGGTGAGATTATTGTTGAAAAGGGCACTCTTCTAGACCGTCGTATTTTAGATCGCATTCTTCCTCATCTTGATGAAGGAATAGGCAATCGCACATACCAGCCAGTAGGCGGTGTGGTCGAAGATGAGATTTTGCTTCAACCAATTAAGATATATGCTCCAAACGATACAGAAGGCGAGAAAATCATCAATGTAACCGGGAATGCAAATGTAACGGATCGTGTGAAAAACATTACTCCTGCCGACATTCTATCTTCTATTAGCTACTTCTTTAATTTGCTTCATGGAGTAGGGATTACGGATGATATCGATCATCTTGGAAATCGTCGTCTTCGTTCAGTTGGTGAATTATTACAAAATCAATTCCGAATTGGATTATCAAGGATGGAGCGAGTTGTTCGTGAAAGAATGTCCATTCAAGACACGAATACCATTACACCGCAGCAATTAATTAATATTCGCCCGGTGATTGCATCTATTAAGGAATTCTTCGGAAGTTCTCAACTTTCTCAATTTATGGACCAAACAAATCCATTAGGAGAATTGACGCATAAACGTCGTCTTTCTGCATTAGGACCAGGCGGTTTAACGCGTGAACGTGCTGGTTTTGAAGTGCGTGACGTTCACTATTCTCACTATGGTCGTATGTGTCCGATTGAAACACCAGAGGGTCCAAACATTGGGCTTATCAACTCATTATCCAGCTATGCAAAGGTAAATCCATATGGATTTATCGAGACACCATTCCGTCGTGTGGATCCTGAAACAGGAAAAGTTACAAATCGCATTGACTATTTGACAGCTGATGAAGAGGATAACTATGTAACTGCTCAAGCGAATACTCGCTTAGACGATGATGGATCATTTATTGATGATAACATCGTAGCCCGTTTCCGCGGTGAAAACACTGTAGTACCACGCGACCGCGTTGATTACATGGATGTTTCCCCGAAACAGGTTGTATCCGCGGCGACTGCTTGTATTCCTTTCTTAGAGAACGATGACTCTAACCGTGCCCTAATGGGAGCAAACATGCAACGTCAAGCGGTGCCGTTATTACAACCAGAAGCACCTCGTGTCGGAACAGGTATGGAATATGTATCTGCTAAAGATTCTGGAGCAGCTGTTATTTGTAAGCATGAAGGAATCGTAGAACATGTTGAATCACGTGAAGTCTGGGTACGACGAGTAAGTATTGTGGATGGACAAGAGGTAAAAGGAAATCTTGATAAATACCGTCTATTAAAGTTTATCCGTTCTAACCAAGGCACGTGCTATAATCAACGCCCAATCGTAAGTGTAGGGGACAAAGTGGTCCAAGGGGAAATCTTAGCTGATGGTCCGTCAATGGAATCAGGTGAGCTTGCTTTAGGTCGTAACGTTCTTGTGGCATTTATGACTTGGGATGGTTATAACTATGAAGATGCTATTATTATGAGTGAACGTCTTGTGAAAGATGATGTATATACATCGATTCACATTGAAGAGTATGAGTCAGAATCACGTGACACAAAACTTGGACCTGAAGAAATTACTCGGGATATTCCAAACGTTGGGGAAGATGCACTTCGTAACCTTGACGAACGTGGCATAATCCGCATAGGTGCTGAAGTAAAAGACGGAGACTTACTAGTGGGTAAAGTAACGCCAAAAGGTGTAACGGAACTTACAGCTGAAGAACGTCTTTTACACGCTATCTTTGGTGAAAAGGCACGTGAAGTACGTGATACGTCCCTTCGTGTACCACATGGTGGCGGCGGAATCGTACATGATGTTAAAGTATTTAACCGTGAAGATGGAGATGAACTTCCACCGGGAGTAAATCAACTTGCACGTGTATATATTGTTCAAAAACGTAAAATTCATGAAGGCGACAAAATGGCAGGTCGTCATGGTAATAAAGGGGTTATCTCTCGTCTTCTTCCAGAAGAAGATATGCCTTATTTACCAGACGGCACACCTGTTGACATCATGTTAAACCCGCTAGGTGTACCATCTCGTATGAACATTGGGCAGGTATTGGAATTGCATTTAGGAATGGCAGCCAGAGCTCTTGATATTCATGTTGCTTCTCCGGTATTCGATGGAGCAACAGAGGAAGATGTTTGGGCAACAATTGCTGAAGCTGGAATGGCAAGCGATGCGAAAACAGTCTTATATGACGGACGCTCAGGTGAACCATTCGATAACCGTGTATCAGTCGGTGTCATGTATATGATCAAACTTGCTCATATGGTTGATGATAAGCTTCATGCTCGTTCAACAGGACCTTACTCACTCGTTACACAGCAGCCACTTGGTGGTAAAGCACAATTCGGTGGGCAGCGTTTCGGTGAAATGGAAGTGTGGGCACTTGAAGCATACGGTGCTGCATACACCTTGCAGGAAATTCTTACTGTTAAATCCGATGATGTCGTCGGTCGTGTGAAAACATATGAAGCAATTGTGAAAGGCGAAAATGTGCCAGAGCCTGGTGTTCCTGAATCATTCAAAGTATTGATTAAGGAGCTTCAAAGCTTAGGATTGGATGTCAAAATCATGAATGCTGAAGACCGTGAAGTTGAAATGCGCGATTTGGAAGATGAAGATGATGTAAATCATTCTGACTCCTTAAACATTGAGACAAAAGGTAAAGAAATGGTTGCCTCAGATGCTGGCGCGAAAACAAATGTCATCACAACGGATTAACGCTTTGATTAAATAGTTTATTTACCACTCTGACTAGGCAGTATTGGCTCTTCAAGTAATCGAACCATGCTGCCTGTTGGAGTTCAATTAATTAGGTCGGCCATTTTAAGGGAAAATGGCGCCTGGTATATGAAAGAACACTTTAAGCAATTTGGGTAAAACCTGGAGATCAAAAGGGAGGTAGGCCCCTTGATAGACGTAAATAATTTTGAGTATATGAAAATTGGTCTTGCTTCACCAGATAAGATTCGTTCTTGGTCACATGGCGAAGTAAAAAAACCAGAAACAATTAACTATCGTACATTAAAGCCTGAGAAGGACGGTTTGTTCTGCGAAAGAATTTTCGGACCACAAAAGGACTGGGAGTGTCATTGCGGTAAATACAAACGAGTTCGTTATAAAGGTGTCGTTTGTGATCGCTGCGGTGTAGAAGTTACACGTGCAAAGGTTCGTCGTGAACGCATGGGGCATATTGAGCTTGCAGCACCTGTATCCCATATTTGGTATTTCAAAGGCATTCCAAGCCGAATGGGACTTGTATTAGATATGTCTCCGCGTGCTTTGGAAGAAGTGATTTATTTTGCATCCTATGTTGTAACCGAAACAGGTGATACAACACTAGAAAAGAAACAGCTTCTTTCTGAAAAAGAATATCGTGCATACCGCGAAAAATACGGAAAAAAATTCCAAGCTGGTATGGGTGCAGAGGCAATAAAGAAATTACTACAAGATATTGATACAGAAAAAGAAACAGAAGCTTTAAAAGAGGAATTAAAAACAGCTCAAGGACAACGTAGAACTCGAGCAATTAAGCGCCTTGAAGTATTGGAGGCTTTCCGTAATTCAGGAAATGAACCTTCTTGGATGATTCTGGATGTGCTACCTGTTATTCCACCAGAGCTACGTCCTATGGTGCAATTAGACGGTGGTCGTTTTGCAACTTCTGATTTGAATGACTTGTATCGACGAGTAATAAACCGTAACAATCGTTTGAAACGTTTATTGGATCTTGGTGCACCAAGCATCATCGTTCAAAATGAAAAACGTATGCTCCAAGAAGCAGTAGATGCATTGATTGATAATGGTCGACGTGGCCGTCCGGTAACAGGACCTGGTAACCGCCCATTGAAATCACTTTCTCATATGCTAAAAGGGAAGCAAGGACGTTTCCGTCAAAATCTACTTGGTAAGCGTGTCGATTATTCTGGTCGATCTGTTATTGTTGTTGGGCCGAACTTAAAAATGTATCAATGTGGACTTCCAAAAGAAATGGCGATTGAGCTTTTCAAACCATTTGTTATGAAAGAACTTGTTCAAAAAGGGTTAGCACACAACATTAAATCAGCTAAACGTAAGATTGAGCGATTGTCTCCAGAGATTTGGGACGTACTTGAAGCGGTTATTAAGGAGCATCCGGTATTACTGAACCGTGCACCTACACTTCACAGACTTGGTATTCAAGCATTTGAACCAACACTTGTTGAGGGTCGGGCAATCCGTCTTCACCCGCTTGTATGTACAGCATACAACGCTGACTTCGATGGTGACCAAATGGCTGTACACGTTCCGCTATCATCAGAAGCACAAGCTGAAGCAAGATTGCTAATGTTGGCTGCGCAAAACATTCTAAACCCGAAAGATGGAAAACCAGTTGTTACTCCTTCGCAGGATATGGTGTTAGGAAACTATTACTTAACATTAGAAAGAGCTGGTATCATCGGAGAAGGAATGGTCTTTAAAGACACAAGCGAAGCTTTGCTTGCTTATCAAAACGGCTATGTACACTTGCACTCACGTGTTGCTGTACATGCAGGTTCCTTAAATAATGAAACATTTACAGAACAACAAAATAATCAGCTCTTATTAACAACTGTTGGTAAGCTGATATTTAATGAAATTTTACCTAAATCGTTCCCTTACATTAATGAACCTACAGGATACAATTTGGAAGTGAAAACTCCAGAGAAGTATTTTGTTGAAAATGGGGCAAACATTAAAGAACTTATCCAAGCACAACCGTTAATTGATCCATTTAAGAAGAAAATTCTTGGGAACATTATTGCGGAAGTATTTAAACGTTTCAAAATTACCGAAACGTCTAAAATGCTTGATCGGATGAAAAATCTTGGATTCAAACACTCTACAAAAGCTGGAATCACTGTTGGTGTTTCTGATATCGTAGTATTGGGTGAAAAACAACAAATTATTGAAGAAGCACAGCTAAAAGTGGATAACGTCCTGAAACAATTTAGACGTGGTCTAATAACGGAAGATGAGCGTTATGATCGAGTTATTTCAATTTGGAGTGCTGCTAAAGATACGATTCAAGCTAAACTAATGGATTCATTAGACCGTAGCAACCCGATTTTCATGATGAGTGATTCTGGAGCGCGTGGTAACGCGTCTAACTTTACTCAGTTAGCGGGTATGCGGGGATTGATGGCCAACCCGGCTGGACGTATTATTGAGCTGCCGATTAAATCAAGTTTCCGCGAAGGATTAACGGTGTTAGAATACTTTATCTCTACCCATGGTGCACGTAAAGGTCTAGCCGATACCGCACTTAAAACAGCCGATTCAGGCTACCTTACTCGCCGTCTCGTAGACGTAGCACAAGATGTTATTGTTCGCGACGATGACTGTGGAACTGACCGCGGATTGAAAATTTCAGCTCTGAAAAATGGTACAGAGATTATAGAGACATTAGAAGAACGTTTAATTGGCCGTCATGCTAGAAAGGCAATTAAACACCCTGAAACGAAAGAAGTTATTGTTCTTGAAAATGGACTAATCACTGAAGATCTTGCTAAGTATATTGAAGATAGCGGAATCAAGGAAGTGTGGATTCGTTCTGCGTTCACATGTAACACGAGTCATGGTGTATGCAAAAAATGTTATGGACGAAATCTTGCGACAGGTCAAGAAGTTGAAGTCGGAGAAGCAGTCGGAATTATCGCTGCACAATCTATCGGAGAGCCTGGTACACAGTTAACAATGCGTACATTCCATACAGGTGGTGTTGCCGGAGATGATATCACTCAAGGTCTGCCACGTATCCAAGAAATCTTTGAAGCAAGGAACCCTAAAGGACAGGCGGTTATTACTGAAATTGAAGGTACTGTTGTTTCAATTAATGAAATACGTGACAAACAACAAGAAATCGTTGTTCAAGGTGCTGTTGAATCTCGGACTTATACCGCACCATATTCTGCGCGTTTAAAAGTTTCTGTAGATCAATATGTACAGCGCGGAGAAGAATTAACTGAAGGATCGATTGATCCGAAAGAGTTACTTAAAGTTACGGATGTACTTGCAGTTCAAGAATACTTGTTACGCGAAGTACAGAATGTATATCGTATGCAAGGGGTAGAAATCGGGGACAAACATATCGAGGTTATGGTTAGACAAATGCTTCGTAAAGTCCGCGTACTTGATGCAGGTGAAACGGATGTTCTTCCGGGAACGTTACTGGATGTGCATCAGTTTACTCAAGCGAATACAGACGCACTTCTTAGTGGCAAGAACCCAGCTACCGGACGACCAGTCCTGCTTGGTATAACGAAAGCATCACTAGAAACAGATTCTTTCTTGTCGGCGGCATCATTCCAAGAAACTACTAGAGTTTTAACAGATGCAGCGATAAAAGGAAAACGTGATGAATTACTAGGGTTAAAAGAGAATGTTATCATTGGTAAACTTGTACCAGCGGGAACAGGAATGCTTCGTTACCGCAAGGCAAGCCCGGTTATTGTTGAAGAAACAAACGAAGACAGCGTTCCAGTAGAGTAATGATATAAACACTGACTCGTGAGGTGCTTGCTCTTTTACAAGACAAAGTTTAAACTTGTTAAAAGATCATGCATATTACGAGTCGGTATTAATTATTTATATATTAAAAGATAAGTTGACAAAAAGACATCATAAGTGATATTATTGCAAAGGTGCTCCTATGATACCCTGTAACTTTGGAGGATATGATAGATGTCTTATGAAAAAGTACTACAGGCAAAGTCAGTGATAATAGGAACGAAACAAACCATGAGAGCTCTCAAACAAAATTTAATTCGAGAGGTTATCATTGCGCAGGATGCTGATCTATTATTGACAGCCCATGTCGCAGAGACTGCTCGAGAATTAGAAGTTCCAATCACGTACGTTGATTCGATGCGGATGCTTGGAAAAGCATGCGATATTGATGTCGGAGCAGCTACTGTTGCCATTAAAAAGTAAAACTGTTTTTGCAGAATTATTTTTGCAAGAACTTTGTTTTTGCTCAATTATGAACCACCTGGATGTGTGGTACTAGAACTGAAAAGTGAAGGGAGGACAAATTAATGCCTACTATTAATCAATTAGTGCGTAAAGGTCGCGAGTCTAAAGAATACAACTCTAAATCACCAGCACTTAACAAAGGCTATAACAGCTTTAAAAAATCACAAACTAACGTAACTTCTCCACAAAAACGTGGTGTTTGTACTCGTGTGGGAACTATGACACCGAAAAAACCAAACTCAGCGTTACGTAAATATGCACGTGTACGTTTGACGAATGGTATCGAGGTAACAGCTTACATTCCTGGTATCGGTCATAACCTGCAAGAACACAGCGTGGTACTAATCCGTGGAGGTCGTGTAAAAGACTTACCAGGGGTACGTTATCACATCGTTCGTGGTGCACTTGATACAGCTGGAGTAAATAACCGTATGCAAAGCCGTTCTAAATACGGAACAAAACGTCCAAAAGCACCAAAAAAATAATAGAACCAAAAATATGAACTACACCGAAAGGAGGAAACATAATGCCTCGTAAAGGACCTGTTTCTAAAAGAGACGTATTACCAGATCCAATTTATAATTCAAAACTTGTGACTCGTTTAATCAACAAATTGATGGTTGATGGACAAAGAGGTAAATCACAAAAAATTCTTTATTCTGCATTTGATACAATCCAAGAACGTACTGGCAACAACCCGATGGAAGTGTTTGAACAAGCACTTAAAAACATCATGCCTGTACTAGAAGTAAAAGCACGCCGTGTGGGTGGAGCTAACTACCAAGTACCAGTTGAGGTGCGTCCAGATCGACGTTCAACTCTAGGACTTCGTTGGTTGGTAAACTACTCTCGCCTTCGTGGAGAAAAAACGATGGAAGAGCGTTTAGCTTACGAAATCATGGATGCTGCTAACAACACTGGAGCAGCTGTTAAGAAACGTGAAGATACACATAAAATGGCAGAAGCTAACAAAGCGTTCGCTCACTACCGTTGGTAAGATTGTATTATATAAAACCATTCTCATAAATAGGAAGGAGAAAGACCAAGATGGCAAGAGAGTTCTCCTTAGCAAATACTCGTAATATCGGTATCATGGCTCACATCGATGCTGGTAAAACGACGACAACTGAACGTATTCTGTTTTATACTGGTAAAATTCACAAAATTGGTGAAACGCACGAAGGTGCATCACAAATGGACTGGATGGAACAAGAGCAAGAACGTGGTATTACTATCACATCTGCTGCTACAACAGCACAATGGAATGGAAACCGCGTAAATATCATTGATACACCGGGACACGTAGACTTCACTGTAGAAGTTGAACGTTCCCTACGTGTACTTGATGGAGCTGTAGCTGTACTTGATGCACAATCAGGTGTTGAGCCACAAACAGAAACTGTTTGGCGCCAAGCTACGACATACGGTGTTCCACGTATTGTATTTGTAAACAAGATGGACAAAACAGGTGCGGATTTCCTATATTCTGTAGGAACTTTACATGATCGCCTACAAGCGAATGCACATGCAATCCAAATTCCTGTTGGCGCTGAAGATCATTTCACAGCTATCATTGACTTAGTAGAAATGAAAGCTACTTTCTATGGCAATGACCAAGGTACTGACATCTCTGAAGGTGAAATCCCTGAAGAACATCTTGAATTAGCTCAAGAACACCGTGAGAAACTAATTGAAGCGGTAGCTGAACTTGATGAAGATCTAATGGAGAAGTACTTAGGCGGAGAAGAAATCTCAGTAGCTGAACTTAAAGCTGCAATCCGTAAAGCGACACTTAGTGTTGAATTCTACCCTGTAGTTTGTGGTACTGCATTCAAACACAAAGGAGTTCAATTAATGCTTAATGCAGTAGTTGATTACTTACCATCTCCTCTTGATGTTCCTGCTATCAAAGGTACGCTTCCTGATACAGAGGAAGAAGTTGAGCGTCATGCTGATGATGCGGAACCATTCTCTGCACTTGCATTTAAAGTTATGACGGATCCTTATGTAGGGAAACTTACATTCTTCCGCGTATACTCTGGTACATTGCAATCTGGTTCTTACGTAATCAACTCAACAAAAGGTAAACGTGAACGTGTTGGTCGTATCTTACAAATGCATGCAAACAGCCGTGAAGAAATCTCAGTAGTACATGCTGGTGACATCGCTGCTGCAGTAGGCTTGAAAGATACTACAACTGGTGACACATTATGTGATGACAAAGACCAAGTTATTCTTGAGTCTATGGTCTTCCCTGAGCCAGTTATCTCACTTTCAGTTGAACCAAAATCAAAAGCTGACCAAGACAAAATGGGTCAAGCTCTACAAAAACTTCAAGATGAAGATCCAACATTCCGTGCACATACTGACCCGGAAACAGGTCAAACGATTATTGCAGGTATGGGTGAACTTCACCTAGATATCCTTGTAGACCGTATGCGTCGCGAGTTTAAAGTAGAAGCAAACGTAGGTGCTCCTCAAGTAGCGTACCGTGAAACATTTCGTGGATCTGCGCAAGTTGAAGGGAAATTCGTTCGCCAATCTGGTGGTCGTGGGCAATTCGGGCACGTTTGGATTGAGTTCTCTCCAAATGAAGAAGGAAAAGGATTCGAATTTGTAAATGCTATCGTCGGTGGTGTTGTTCCACGTGAATACATCCCTGCTGTTCAAGCGGGTCTAGTAGACTCACTTGATCGCGGTGTTATCGCAGGATATCCACTTGTTGATATTAAAGCAAAACTATTTGACGGATCTTACCATGACGTTGACTCCAACGAAATGGCATTTAAAATCGCTGCATCTATGGCACTTAAAAATGCAGCATCTAAATGTAAACCGGTCATTCTTGAGCCAATTATGAAAGTAGAAGTTGTTATTCCAGAAGAGTACATGGGAGATATCATGGGTGACGTAACATCACGCCGTGGACGTGTAGAAGGTATGGAAGCACGCGGAAACACACAAATGGTTAAAGCGATGGTTCCACTATCTGAAATGTTCGGATATGCAACATCTCTACGTTCTAACACTCAAGGACGCGGAACATTCTCTATGCACTTCGATCACTATGAAGAAGTACCGAAGAGCATCGCAGAGGAAATTGTTAAGAAAAATAAAGGTGAATAATTGATTTTCATCTTCTATTAAAGTATAACTACTTATGTAAGCTGCGAAACCAGGTATTGCCTTGTTTCGCAGTATCATAATTCTAAAATAAAATTTATAATTTCAAGGAGGAATATCCTAATGGGTAAAGCTAAATTCGATCGTTCAAAACCACACGTTAACGTTGGAACAATTGGTCACGTTGACCATGGTAAAACAACTCTTACAGCTGCTATCACAACTGTACTTGCAAAAAGTGGTGGAGCAGAAGCACGCGGATATGACCAAATCGACGGAGCACCAGAAGAAAAAGAACGTGGTATTACAATTTCTACTTCACACGTTGAGTATGAAACAGATGCTCGTCACTATGCGCACGTTGACTGCCCAGGTCACGCTGACTATGTTAAAAATATGATCACTGGTGCTGCACAAATGGATGGCGGAATCCTAGTAGTTTCTGCTGCTGACGGCCCAATGCCACAAACTCGTGAGCACATCCTTCTTTCTCGTCAAGTAGGTGTTCCTTTCCTAGTTGTATTCATGAACAAATGTGACGTGGTAGATGACGAGGAGCTTCTTGAATTAGTAGAAATGGAAATTCGTGACCTTCTTACTGAATACGAATTCCCTGGTGATGATATTCCAGTAATCAAAGGTTCTGCTCTTAAAGCTCTTGAAGGTGAAGCAGCTTGGGAAGAAAAAATTCATGAATTAATGAACGCTGTTGATGAATATATTCCAAACCCAACTCGTGAGACTGACAAACCATTCATGTTACCAGTTGAGGATGTATTCTCAATTACTGGACGTGGAACAGTTGCTACAGGACGTGTTGAGCGTGGACAAGTTAAAGTCGGAGATGTTGTAGATATCATCGGTATGACTGAAGAGCCAAAACCAACTACTGTAACTGGTGTTGAAATGTTCCGTAAGCTTCTTGATTACGCTGAAGCTGGTGACAACATTGGAGCACTTCTTCGTGGGGTTTCTCGTGAAGATATCCAACGTGGACAAGTAATTGCTAAACCAGGTTCAATCACTCCACACACTAAATTCAAAGCGGAAGTTTATGTTCTTTCAAAAGAAGAAGGTGGACGTCATACTCCATTCTTCACAAACTACCGTCCACAATTCTACTTCCGTACAACGGATGTAACTGGTATCTGTAATCTTCCAGAAGGCGTAGAAATGGTTATGCCTGGAGATAACATCGAAATGTCAGTAGAACTAATCGCACCAATCGCTATCGAAGAAGGTACTAAATTCTCTATCCGTGAGGGTGGACGTACTGTAGGCGCTGGCGTAGTTGCTACAATCACTGAGTAATTGAATAGTTGAAAGGGACGCCTTTCAAAAGGGAGCAGCAGGGACGCCGGCTGCTCCCTTTTTTTATATAAAAATTCAAAAGTTAAATTTTTCCAAGGGGTCTTGTTATCAAGTAAAAGCAGACCATCGTGCGTAAAAATGCTTGGCGTAGTTGATAAGGTGCATGCACTTCTTAAAATAGATTCTGCATCAGGATTCAATATAAGATAACCTAAGAAGAATAACCCTTTTGTATAAGAGGCAATGCAGGGCGGCAGATTCTAATGATTTCTAATCATAACAAAGCTTATTAAGGATATTTTTTAACATTGTACGAAATCAGCCGCTAATACATAACTCGAGATATTCTAATTAAGTATCACTCCCTATATTTCCCTATTCCCAAACGCTTCATCCTTTGGTATTCTGTTTCTAGAGTAAGAATGAATAGATTTTTATTGTATGATGTTTACTAGATGTATGTTAAAATACTTTGAAGTTCAGATGACAATTGATTGTATGTGCCCAACAATAAACTAAGCATATAAATTAAACTTGATAAAGAGTAGCGTACTATGTATAATAGTAAAAGTGTGTTGCACAAAGAAATAATAAAGTTTTACTTGATTATTCTAGGTGCTTTAGATATAATAGACAATGTTGGTCTTTGACTGCGATGATTTGGAAGGTTGCTGACACACCCGGCCGCTTTGCCATGGCGAGTGTGTGGGAAATTTCCATTGAGAAAGTCTATTTAGAAAATAGGCGAAAAGGAGGGAAAATAATGGCAAAACAAAAAATTCGTATTCGTTTAAAAGCATATGATCACAGAATTCTTGATCAATCTGCTGAGAAAATTGTTGAAACTGCAAAACGTTCTGGTGCTGCTGTATCGGGTCCGATTCCACTACCAACTGAACGTTCTGTTTACACGATCCTTCGTGCAGTTCACAAATATAAGGATTCTCGTGAGCAATTCGAGATGCGTACTCACAAACGTCTTATCGATATCGTGAACCCAACTCCTCAAACAGTTGATTCATTGATGCGTTTAGACTTACCATCTGGTGTTGACATTGAAATCAAACTTTAATTATAGAAAATTAGAAAAAATCAGGAGGTGTGACTAATGACCAAAGGAATCTTAGGAAGAAAAATCGGTATGACGCAAGTATTTGCTGAAAATGGAGAACTTATTCCAGTTACAGTAATCGAAGCTGCTAACAACGTGGTTCTTCAAAAGAAAACAGTTGAAACTGACGGTTATGAAGCAATTCAAATCGGTTTTGAAGATAAACGTGAAAAGCTTTCGAATAAACCTGAAAAAGGCCATGTTCAAAAAGCAAACACTGCACCTAAGCGCTTCATTCGCGAATTCCGTTCAGCTAATCCTGCTGAATACGAATTAGGTCAAGAAGTCAAAGTTAGTATTTTTGCAGAAGGCGATACAGTAGATGTAACAGGGGTCTCTAAAGGTAAAGGTTTCCAAGGCTCAATTAAACGTCACGGACAATCTCGTGGGCCAATGACTCACGGTTCACGTTACCACCGTCGACCAGGTTCAATGGGTCCTGTTGCTCCAAACCGCGTATTCAAAGGTAAATTATTACCAGGACGTATGGGTGGAGAACAAGTAACTGTTCAAAACTTAACAATTGTTAAAGTTGATGTAGAACGTAACTTACTTTTAGTAAAAGGTAATGTTCCGGGTGCAAGAAAAGCTTTAATCAAAGTTAAGTCTGCTGTTAAAGCTAAGTAATATCTGAGAAAGGAGGAGCATTAGAATGCCAAAAGTTACATTGTTCACTCAAACTGGCTCAAAAGTTGGCGATATCGAACTAAATGAGTCGATTTTTGGGATTGAACCTAATAATTCTGTATTATTTGAAGCAATTATTATGCAAAGAGCGTCTTTAAGACAAGGAACTCATAAAGTAAAAACTCGTTCTGAAGTTGCAGGCGGCGGTCGTAAACCATGGAGACAAAAAGGAACTGGACGTGCGCGTCAAGGTTCAATTCGTTCACCACAATGGCGTGGCGGCGGTACTGTATTCGGTCCGACACCAAGAAGCTACTCTTACAAATTACCTAAAAAGGTTCGTCGTTTAGCGATTAAATCTGCTTTGTCGGCTAAAGTCCTTGAAGATAATGTATTAGTACTTGAAAACCTAGTTTTCGAAGCTCCAAAAACAAAAGAATTTGCAGCTGTTCTTAAAGGACTTTCTATTGAAACTAAAACGTTGATCGTAACTGACGGTTTAGATGAGAAAGTTGCGTTATCTGCTCGTAACATCCCAGGTGTTACTGTTGTAGAGGCGAATGGTCTTAATGTTCTTGATGTTGTTTCACACAACAAATTGATCTTGACTAAATCTGCTGTTCAAAAAGTAGAGGAGGTTCTAGCATAATGGATGTTCGTGATATCATTAAGCGACCAGTAATTACAGAAGCTTCTTCAGACGCAATGGCTGAGAAGAAGTATACGTTTGAAGTTGATGTAAAAGCTAACAAGACTCAAGTTAAAGATGCTGTGCAAGAAATCTTTGGCGTACAAGTTGAGAAAGTTAACATCATGAACTACAAAGGTAAATTTAAACGCATGGGTAAACATGCAGGTTATACAAACAAACGCCGTAAAGCGATTGTTAAATTAACTGCTGACAGCAAAGAAATCGAATTATTCGAAGCTTAATTCATTAGAGAAGGAGGGAAATACACATGGCGATTAAAAAGTATAAACCTACCTCTAACGGTCGACGTAATATGACTACATCTGACTTTGCTGAGATTACTGCAAGCAAACCAGAAAAATCATTACTTGCTCCTTTAACACGTAAAGGCGGCCGTAATAACCAAGGTAAGTTAACAGTTCGTCATCAAGGTGGCGGCCACAAGCGTCAATACCGTATCATTGATTTCAAACGAAACAAAGATGGTATACCAGGACGCGTTGCTACAATTGAGTACGATCCAAATCGTTCTGCAAACATTGCATTAATTAACTATTTAGATGGAGAAAAACGTTATATCCTAGCTCCTAAAAACCTAGAAGTAGGTCTGGAGATTATGTCTGGCGTTGACGCTGATATTAAAGTAGGTAACGCTCTTCCATTATCAAATATTCCAGTTGGTACAGTAATCCATAACATCGAATTAAAACCAGGAAAAGGTGGACAATTAGTCCGTTCTGCAGGAACATCTGCACAAGTTCTTGGTAAAGAAGGTCGTTATGTACTTGTACGTTTAAATTCTGGAGAGGTTCGTATGATTCTTGCAACTTGCCGTGCTTCTATCGGTCAAGTAGGTAATGAACAACACGAATTAATCAATATCGGTAAAGCCGGACGTTCACGCTGGTTAGGAAAACGCCCAACAGTTCGTGGATCTGTAATGAACCCGAATGATCACCCGCATGGTGGTGGGGAAGGTCGTTCACCTATCGGACGTAAATCTCCAATGTCTCCTTGGGGTAAACCAACTCTTGGTGCTAAAACCCGTAAGAAGAAAAACAAATCCGATAAATTTATCGTGCGTCGTCGTAAAAAATAACGGGATTGAACTACGGTTCACATATAGAGCCGTAGCACAATCACGAAGGGAGGTACACTCATGGGTCGCAGCTTAAAAAAAGGTCCATTTGTTGATGAGCATTTGATCGTTAAGGTTGAAAAGTTAAATGAAACTGATAAGAAGCAAGTTGTTAAAACTTGGTCTCGTCGTTCAACAATCTTCCCACAATTTATCGGTCACACAATCGCTGTCTATGATGGTCGTAAACACGTACCGGTTTATGTAACGGAAGACATGGTAGGTCATAAACTTGGCGAATTCGCACCTACACGTACTTATAAAGGTCACGCAAGTGATGACAAGAAAACAAGACGTTAACGAGAGGAGGGCATCTCATGCAAGCAAAAGCTGTTGCTAGAACAGTTCGTATTGCTCCTCGTAAAGTCCGTTTAGTTGCAGATTTAATTCGAGGAAAACAATTAGGTGAAGCTGTAGCGATTCTCCGCTTAACTCCAAAAGCCGCTTCTCCAATCGTAGAAAAAGTTTTGAAGTCTGCTGTCGCAAACGCAGAACACAACTACGAAATGGATATCAATAACCTAGTTGTTTCAGAGGCATACGTAAATGAAGGACCAACATTGAAACGTTTCCGTCCACGCGCAATGGGACGTGCGAGTGCGATTAACAAACGTACTAGTCATATTACTATCGTTGTATCAGAAAAGAAGGAGGGGTAAACTGTGGGTCAAAAGATAAATCCAATCGGTATGCGTATCGGAATTATTCGTGATTGGGAATCGAAATGGTACGCTGATAAAGACTATGCTACTCTTTTGCATGAAGACCTTAAAATTCGTGAATATATCACGAAACGTTTAAGCGATGCTTCAGTATCAAAAGTCGAAATTGAACGTGCTGCTAACCGCGTAAATGTTTCAGTACACACTGCTAAACCAGGTATGGTTATTGGTAAAGGTGGTACTGAAGTTGAAGCACTTCGTAAAGCTTTGAACCAGTTAACTGGTAAAAGAGTTCATATTAATATCATCGAAATTAAAAGAGCAGATCTTGATGCTAAATTAGTTGCTGAAAACGTAGCACGTCAATTAGAAAACCGTGTTTCGTTCCGTCGTGCACAGAAACAAGCGATTCAACGTACTATGCGTGCCGGCGCTAAAGGAATCAAAACACAAGTATCTGGTCGACTTGGCGGAGCTGATATCGCTCGTGCTGAACACTACAGTGAAGGAACTGTACCTCTACACACACTTCGCGCTGACATTGACTATGCACATGCTGAAGCGGATACTACTTATGGTAAGCTAGGCGTGAAAATATGGATCTATCGTGGAGAAGTTCTTCCTACTAAGAAGAAATCTGAGGAAGGAGGAAAATAATATGTTATTGCCTAAACGCGTTAAATACCGTCGTGAACATCGCGGTAAAATGAGAGGTAATGCTAAAGGCGGAACTGAAGTACACTTCGGTGAATATGGCCTTCAAGCAATCGAAGCATCATGGATTACGAACCGTCAAATCGAAGCTGCTCGTATCGCTATGACTCGTTATATGAAACGTGGCGGTAAAGTTTGGATTAAGATTTTCCCAAGCAAACCATACACTGCTAAACCTCTAGAAGTACGTATGGGTTCCGGTAAAGGGGCCCCTGAAGGATGGGTAGCAGTTGTAAAACCGGGTAAAGTAATGTTTGAAATCTCTGGCGTACCTGAAGAGGTGGCACGAGAAGCGTTACGTCTTGCAGCGCACAAACTTCCAATTAAATGTAAGTTTGTTAAACGTCAAGAAATTGGTGGTGAATCAAATGAAGGCTAATGAAATTAAAGAGTTAACCACTGCCGAAATTGAACAAAAAGTAAAATCTCTTAAAGAAGAATTATTTAATCTTCGTTTCCAGTTAGCTACTGGACAACTTGAAAATACAGCACGTATTCGTGAAGTTCGTAAATCGATCGCTCGTATGAAAACAGTTGTTCGTGAAAGAGAGATCGGTGTCAACAATCGATAATTGAGGGGAGGTTTGCAGAATGAGCGAACGCAACCAACGTAAAGTATATACTGGACGCGTTGTATCCGACAAAATGGATAAAACGGTAACTGTTCTTATAGAAACTTACAAAAAGCACTCACTATACGGTAAGCGCGTAAAGTATTCTAAGAAATTCAAGGCTCATGATGAGTTAAATGAAGCTAAAATTGGCGATGTAGTTAAAGTGATGGAAACTCGTCCATTATCCGCTACAAAACGTTTCCGTTTATTAGAAGTAGTAGAAAAAGCTGTAATTATCTAATCTATGTTCGGATTAAGTTAAATCCGAAGGGAGGTTTCGTACATGATTCAACAAGAATCACGTTTAAAAGTAGCTGATAACTCTGGTGCTCGTGAAGTACTAACAATTAAAGTTCTTGGTGGTTCAGGCCGTAAAACTGCAAACATCGGTGATGTCATCGTTGTAACAGTCAAACAGGCAACACCAGGTGGCGTTGTTAAAAAGGGTGAAGTAGTTAAAGCAGTTGTTGTACGTACAAAACGTGGTATGCGTCGTCCTGACGGTTCTTACATTCGTTTCGATGAAAACGCATGTGTAATTATTCGTGACGATAAAAGTCCACGTGGAACACGTATTTTTGGACCTGTTGCACGTGAATTACGCGACAGCAACTTTATGAAAATCGTATCACTTGCTCCAGAAGTTTTATAATGATAAATATCGTAAAAGGCCTTTCAAGGAGGTGCGAAGCTAATGCATGTTAAAAAAGGTGATAAAGTCGTAGTCATCTCTGGTAAGGACAAAGGCAAACAAGGTACAATTCTTGTAGCATACCCTAAGAAAAATCGTGTGCTTGTTGAAGGAATTAATATCGTGAAAAAGCACTCTAAGCCATCTCAATTGAATCCACAAGGTGGAATCATCAGCAGAGAAGCTGCTATTCACGCATCCAATGTTATGCCACTTGATCCGAAAACTGGAAAACCAACTCGTGTTGGTTACAAGATTGAAGACGGCAAAAAAGTACGCGTAGCTAAAATTTCAGGTGAATCTTTAGATAAATAAGTCATTAATGAAGGGAGGTACACTAAGTAATGAACCGCCTAAAAGAAAAATTCCAAAAAGAAATTAGTCCCGCTCTAGTGAGCAAATTTAATTATAAATCAGTAATGCAAGTCCCTAAAGTGGATAAAATCGTTATTAACATGGGTGTTGGTGATGCAGTTTCAAATTCAAAAGCATTAGATGTTGCTGTTGAAGAATTGGCACTTCTCTCTGGACAAAAACCTGTTGTAACAAAAGCTAAAAAATCTATCGCAGGCTTCCGTCTACGTGAAGGTATGCCTATCGGTGCGAAAATTACATTACGCGGTGAGCGTATGTATGATTTCCTTGATAAGCTAGTTTCTGTTTCTTTACCACGTGTACGTGACTTCCGCGGAGTTTCAAAAAAATCTTTTGATGGTCGCGGGAACTACACTTTGGGTGTTAAAGAGCAACTTATCTTCCCTGAGATTGACTACGATAAAGTGAGCAAAGTTCGTGGTATGGACATCGTTATTGTAACGACTGCTAATACTGACGAAGAATCTCGTGAACTACTTACTCAATTAGGAATGCCGTTCCAAAAGTAATCTCTAAGTAAAGGGAGGCGAAAACGTGGCTAAAAAATCAATGATCGTGAAGCAAAAACGCGGAGCTAAATTTGGTGTTCAAGAGTACACACGTTGCGAACGTTGCGGACGTCCACACTCTGTATACCGTAAATTTAAACTATGCCGTATTTGTTTCCGTGAACTTGCATATAAAGGACAAATTCCTGGCGTGAAAAAAGCTAGCTGGTAATACCCGATTATGGGAAGGAGGTAAATAATAATGGTCATGACAGATCCTGTTGCAGATATGCTGACTCGCATTCGTAATGCGAATATGGTTCGTCACGAGAAATTGGAAGTTCCCGCTTCTAAGATCAAAAAGGAAGTTGCTGAGATCTTAAAGCGTGAAGGCTTCGTACGTGACGTTGAGTTAATCGAAGACAACAAACAAGGTATCATCCGTATCTTCTTAAAATACGGTGCAAACAACGAACGTGTTATCACAGGACTAAAACGTATCAGCAAGCCTGGTCTACGTGTTTATGCAAAAACTGGTGAGGTTCCACGCGTTCTTAATGGTTTAGGTATCGCAATTGTTTCTACTTCTCAGGGAGTTTTAACAGATAAAGAAGCTCGCGCTAAACAAGTTGGCGGAGAAGTACTAGCATACGTTTGGTAATACATTTTCACAAGAATGGAGGTGCACTAAATGTCACGTATAGGTAAAAAACCTATTGAAATTCCTGCTGGTGTAACAGTTACTCTCAACGGTAGTGAAGTAGCTGTTAAAGGACCAAAAGGTGAACTATCTAGAACTTTCAATTCAGATCTTACAATCTCTGTGGAAGAAAACGTGTTAACTGTAACACGTCCATCTGACGCAAAAGAACACCGTGCCCTTCATGGTACAACTCGTGCGGTTATCGCAAACATGGTTGAGGGTGTTTCTAAAGGTTTTGAAAAAAAACTAGAACTTATCGGGGTAGGTTACCGTGCTCAAAAGCAAGGTAACAAACTTGTCCTAAGCGTAGGATATTCTCACCCGGTTGAATTCGAAGTTGAACAAGGACTAGAAGTTGAAGTTCCTGCAAATACAAAGATCATTATCAAAGGGATTAACAAAGAACGCGTTGGCGCATTAGCTGCTGATGTTCGTCAAGTTCGTCCGCCAGAGCCTTATAAAGGTAAAGGTATCCGTTACGAAGGCGAATTTGTTCGTCGTAAAGAAGGTAAAACAGGTAAGTAATGTCGCCTGAGTAAATGAAAGGAGTGACGTAAATGATTACGAAGCTTGATAAAAACGCTACTCGTCAGAAAAGACATGCACGTGTTCGTGCTAAACTTTCTGGAACTGAAGCTCGTCCTCGTTTAAATGTGTTCCGTTCAAACAAACACATTTACGCTCAATTAATTGACGATGCAACTGGCGTAACTCTAGCAAGTGCTTCTACTCTTGATAAAGAGCTTAACATTGAAGCAGCAAGTAATGCAGAAGCTGCAAAACAAGTTGGCGCACTTATTGCGAAGCGTGCAGTTGAAAAAGGATACAGCGCTGTTGTATTTGACCGCGGTGGATACCTTTTCCACGGACGTGTTAAAGCATTAGCTGACGCTGCTCGTGAAAACGGCTTACAATTTTAATAGATAAAGGAGGGACAAAACTGATGCGAGGTATTGATCCTAATAAATTAGAACTTGAAGAGCGTGTAGTAACAGTTAACCGCGTAGCTAAAGTTGTAAAAGGCGGACGTCGTTTCCGTTTCACTGCACTTGTAGTTGTAGGTGACAAGAACGGTCACGTTGGCTTTGGAACAGGTAAAGCACAAGAAGTGCCTGATGCAATTCGTAAAGCTATTGAGGATGCTAAGAAAAATCTAGTTACGGTTCCTGTCGTTGGTACGACAATTCCACATCTAGTGAACGGTCGCTTTGGTGCAGGTCATGTCCTTTTAAAACCTGCTTCTGAAGGTACAGGAGTTATCGCTGGTGGTCCGGTTCGTGCGGTACTTGAATTAGGTGGAGTAAGTGATATTCTTTCAAAATCACTTGGAACGAACACACCTATCAATATGGTTCGTGCTACAATTGAAGGATTAAAGCAATTAAAACGTGCTGAAGACGTAGCAAAACTACGTGGTAAATCAGTAGAAGAACTGTTAGGATAAGGAGGGAATATCAATGGCAAATAAATTAGAAATTACCCTCACTCGCAGCTTGATTGGTCGTCCGGATGACCAACGTGTTACAGTTAATACTTTGGGTTTACGCAAAATGCATCAAACAGTTGTTCATGATGATAACCCTGCGATCCGCGGTATGATTAACAAAGTTGGTCATCTTGTTACTGTAAACGAACAATAAAATAATTCTCACTTAACAAGGAGGTGCCAACAAACAATGAAACTTCATGAATTAAAAGCTGCAGAAGGTGCTCGTAAAGAGCGCAAACGTAAAGGTCGCGGTATTGGTTCTGGTAACGGTAAAACAGCAGGTAAAGGCCATAAAGGTCAAAATGCTCGTTCTGGTGGTGGAGTACGTCTTGGATTCGAAGGTGGTCAAACTCCTTTATTCAGACGTTTGCCTAAACGTGGATTCACGAACATCAACCGTAAAGATTACGCTATCGTAAATCTTGAAGTGTTAAACCGCTTCGAAGATGGTACTGAAGTAACACCTGCTCTATTAATTGAGACAGGTATCGTAAGTAAAGAAAAAGCAGGAATCAAAATTCTTGCCAAAGGCAATGTTGAGAAAAAGCTTACTGTTAAAGCTCATAAATTCTCCTCTACTGCAAAAGAAGCTATTGAAGCAGCTGGCGGTACAACTGAGGTGATTTAATGTTTCACACGATTTCCAACTTTATGCGCGTGGCTGATATAAGAAACAAAATCATGTTTACCCTTTTAATGCTCATCGTCTATCGCATCGGTACATTTATTCCCGTACCGAATGTGAATGCCGATGTGTTAAAGGCTCAAGATCAGCTAAGCGTATTTGGTGTTCTTAACACTTTTGGTGGTGGAGCACTCCAAAACTTCTCTATCTTGGCTATGGGAATTATGCCGTATATTACGGCTTCGATCATTATCCAGCTTTTACAGATGGATGTTGTTCCAAAGTTCACTGAGTGGTCCAAGCAAGGAGAAGCTGGACGTCGTAAATTAGCTCAGTTTACTCGCTATTTCACTATAATACTTGGATTTATCCAAGCACTTGGTATGTCCTATGGCTTTAACAACATGTCTAATGGAATGCTTATCAAAAACGCTGGTGTTACTACTTATCTGCTTATTGCACTAGTATTAACAGCTGGTACGGCTTTTCTCTTGTGGTTAGGAGAACTGATTACGTCCAAAGGAGTCGGTAACGGAATTTCCATTATCATCTTTGCTGGTATCGTAGCAGGAATGCCAAATACTGCAAACCAGATTTTTGCTCAGCAATTTGAAGATGCGGGTGACCAACTCTTCTTGAGGATTATTACAGTTGTTTTACTTTTGATTGCAGTGTTAGCAGTTGTGGTTGCTGTTATCTTTATTCAACAAGCACTACGTAAAATTCCTATTCAATACGCTAAGCGTGCGGCGGCAGGCCGTACACCGGCGGGAGGGCAATCTACACACTTACCGTTAAAAGTAAATGCTGCGGGAGTAATTCCTGTAATCTTTGCCATGGCATTTCTTGTTACGCCAACAACAATCGCTTCATTCTTTGGTTCGAATAAGGTTACAGAATGGATAACGAATAATCTTACTTATCAACACCCAATTGGTATGGTCATCTATGTGGCACTTATCATTGCATTTTCATATTTTTATGCATTTATTCAAGTTAATCCTGAACAAATGGCAGATAATCTGAAGAAACAGGGTGGCTATGTACCAGGCATTCGACCAGGAAAAGCGACGCAAGACTATGTGACAAGTGTGTTATATCGCTTGACTTTCGTTGGCTCGCTATTTTTAGCAGTTATCGCAATTTTGCCGGTGATATTCATACAACTTGCTAACTTGCCGGCCTCGGCACAAATTGGTGGAACGAGTATTCTAATCGTAGTTGGTGTTGCACTTGATACGATGAAGCAACTTGAATCACAGTTAGTAAAGCGTCATTATAAAGGCTTTATAAAGTAATGGAGATTTAGGGACATTGATGTTCCCTAAAAATCCATTATGGAGTTTGAGGGGGTTTGATGAGTGAATTTAGTGTTAATGGGTCTTCCGGGTGCCGGAAAAGGTACCCAAGCCGAAAGAATCGTCGAAAAGTATAACATCCCTCATATCTCAACTGGAGATATGTTCCGAGCAGCTATTAAAGACAGCACGGAACTTGGTTTACAAGCTAAATCATTCATGGATAAAGGCGAGTTAGTTCCTGATGAAGTAACAATCGGTATTGTTCGTGAGCGATTAAGTCAAGATGATTGCAGTCAAGGTTTCTTGCTTGATGGTTTTCCAAGAACTGTAGCTCAAGCAGAAGCGCTTGAAAAGATTCTTTCAGACTTGGATCGTCAATTACAATATGTAATTAATATCGATGTTGATAAAAACATCTTAATGGATAGATTGACTGGGCGACGCATTTGCAAATCTTGCGGTGCTACTTATCACCTTGTATTCAATCCACCTGCAGTTAATGATGTATGTGACCGTTGCGGCGGAGAACTTTATCAACGTGCTGATGACAATGAAGAAACAGTTCAGAATCGTCTGGACGTAAATCTTAAGCAAACACAACCACTTCTCGACTTCTATGAAGCGAAGGGTTATGTACGCAACATTAATGGTCAACAGGATATTAATATTGTTTTTGAAGATATCAATAAGCTGCTATCAACTTTGCGATAAGGTTGTGGAGAAACAAAACGACTCTTTGAAGAAGCTAGAGTCATTATATAGAGAGTTGAAAGAAGCGAGTAACATGTGCGTCTTTCAAACATCTCCCACGCTATTCAAACCTATGTCAAGGCTGGAAGCTTCTCTTTCAGTAGAGAGTATGGAGGCCACATAATCGGTCAAGACTTACATGAGGGCCAAATATTCCTCAAACCGGTCCGCCTAAAACTTGGTTATCGGTAGAAGCCTGGTATGGTTACGCTTTTGTTAGGAAGCGAAATCTAAAAAAGCAGTGATGTGAAGACTTTAGAGGATGATGGACGAAAGTAATGTTGACGGAAAGATGTGAACCCTTTTAGAAAGAGCTATACTTCTCGCAAGCCTTTGTCGTCATTGACAATGTGTTGCAAAGGTGGTATTGTTCATGTGCTAAATGGGTCCATGCATAGAGAAGGGAGAATCACTTAATGGCGAAAGACGATGTAATTGAAGTAGAAGGCACAGTACAAGAGACTTTGCCAAATGCAATGTTTAAGGTAGAATTAGAAAATGGTCATACTGTTTTAGCTCATGTATCCGGTAAAATTCGTATGCACTTTATTCGCATTTTGCCTGGAGATAAAGTTACGGTTGAGCTTTCCCCGTATGATCTAACTCGCGGCAGAATCACATACCGATTTAAATAATCTGGTTACGCTCCGATCTGTATAAGGAGGTTAGATAGCAATGAAAGTCAGACCATCTGTAAAGCCAATCTGCGAAAAGTGTAAAGTTATCCGCAGAAAAGGTAAAGTTATGGTTATTTGCGAAAACCCTAAACATAAACAAAAACAAGGCTAATATAGAAGGAGGTGCACACATCAATGGCACGTATTGCTGGTGTTGATATTCCCCGTGACAAACGTATTGTCATTTCTTTAACATATATTTTCGGTATTGGAAAACAAACTGCGATTAAGATTCTTGCAGATGCTGGTATTTCTGAGCAAACTCGTACTCGCGACTTAACGGAAGATGAATTAAACAAAATCCGTGAAATCATCGATGCTTTAAAAGTAGAAGGTGACCTTCGTCGTGAAATTTCTTTAAATATCAAACGTCTAATGGAAATTGGTAGCTACCGTGGTTTACGCCACCGTCGTGGTCTTCCTGTTCGTGGACAAAATACAAAAAACAACGCTCGTACGCGTAAAGGACCTCGTCGTACAGTAGCTAACAAGAAAAAATAATCAGTAAAGGAGGTTACATTTCATGGCACGTAAAACTAATACACGTAAACGTCGTGTGAAAAAGAATATAGAAACTGGTATTGCACATATTCGTTCAACGTTCAATAATACTATTGTTACTATCACAGATTCACATGGTAACGCAATTTCATGGTCAAGTGCTGGAGCACTAGGTTTCCGTGGATCACGTAAATCGACTCCATTCGCTGCTCAAATGGCTGCTGAAACTGCTGCAAAAACATCAATCGAACATGGTATGAAAACTCTTGAAGTTACTGTTAAAGGACCAGGTGCTGGACGTGAAGCTGCAATTCGTGCACTTCAAGCTGCTGGACTAGAAGTAACTGCAATTAAAGACGTAACTCCAGTTCCTCATAACGGATGCCGTCCACCAAAACGTCGCCGTGTTTAATTTTTCTGTATAAATTTTGTATTCATGTCTATAATGGGACATAATACTAAGTTTGCGTTCTAACAGAATGATTAATTCAGTTGTTGCTCACAAGCGGGAACGTATACATGGGGAATTTCGGTTATAAGTTCGGATACTTACTGACCGAGGTTTCGACGTTTTGAAGGAGGGTTTGTTAAATGATCGAAATAGAAAAACCAAAAATCGAAACGGTTGAAATCAGCGATGACGCCAAGTATGGCAAGTTCGTCGTAGAGCCACTTGAGCGTGGATATGGAACAACTTTGGGTAACTCCTTACGTCGTATTCTTCTATCCTCACTCCCAGGTGCTGCTGTCACATCTATACAAATTGATGGAGTGCTGCATGAGTTCTCAACAATTGAAGGCGTCGTAGAAGATGTAACTTCTATCATTCTTAATGTGAAAAAGCTTGCTCTAAAGATTTATTCCGATGAAGAAAAGACGCTTGAAATTGATGTGCAGGGTGATGGAGTTGTTACAGCTGCTGATATCACTCATGACAGTGACGTGGAAATTCTTAATCCGGATTTACACATTGCTACTATTGGGAAAAATGGCCATATGCGAATGCGTTTAATGGCTCGTCGCGGCCGTGGATATACTCCTGCTGATCAGAACAAAAGAGAAGACCAGCCAATTGGTGTGATTCCAATCGATTCGATCTATACTCCTGTAGCTCGTGTTTCCTACCAAGTTGAAAATACTCGTGTAGGCCAGATGACTAACTATGACAAATTAACGTTTGACGTTTGGACAGATGGAAGCAATGGACCACAAGAGGCAGTTGCTCTTGGGGCTAAGATTTTAACAGAGCATTTGAATATTTTCGTTGGTTTAACGGATGAAGCTCAAAATGCTGAAATTATGGTAGAAAAAGAAGAAGACCAAAAAGAAAAAGTTCTTGAGATGACTATTGAGGAACTAGATCTTTCAGTCCGTTCTTATAACTGCTTAAAACGTGCTGGAATTAATACCGTTCAAGAGCTTGCTCATAAAACGGAAGAAGATATGATGAAAGTACGAAATTTAGGGCGCAAATCACTTGAAGAAGTGAAAGCCAAGCTTGAAGAATTAGGCTTAGGTCTTCGTAAAGATGACTGATGACTAGTCGGCTAAGCTGAACTAGGCATTTTATTGTAAGCCTCGCACAATGAATATTTAACTTCTATAGAAGGAGGGAATCTCTACATGGGTTACAGAAAGTTAGGACGCACTAGCGCTCAACGTAAAGCATTACTTCGTGATTTAGCTACTGATCTTATCATCCATGAGCGCATTGAAACTACAGAAGCACGTGCTAAAGAAATCCGTTCTGTTGTTGAAAAAATGATTACTCTTGGTAAACGTGGTGACTTACACGCTCGTCGTCAAGCAGCTAGCTTCATCCGTAAAGAAGTGGCTAACGCTGAGAGTGGGCAAGATGCTCTACAAAAATTATTCAGTGACATCGCTCCTCGTTACGAAGAACGTCAAGGCGGTTATACTCGTATCTTGAAAATGGGTCCACGTCGCGGAGACGCTGCACCAATCGTAGTTATCGAGTTAGTTTAATAACAGCTTTGAAGAGGGCTTAGGACAGTTGAACAAAAACTTGTTCTTCGTCCTTTTCTTTTATATACAACTAGAAAAAACATATAAGAAATCGCTATTTGAGTGTTACGATGGCTGGTATGCAGGATGCTGTTACCCTCACGTCTAGCTCAAGTACCCCTTCCCGCTTATGTGAAAGCGTAATAAGAATGTACCCATTTATCGAAATGGGTATGAGGAAAAGCTGCTCTTAATTTACCGATACATTTCGGTGGAAGGGGTGCAGCGTTTTTTTTTATCCAAAAATATGTATGGTTTCATTTCAATCTGAGCTGAGATAAGATAAGAAGAGGTTAGCTGAGGATAGGAGAGAGCATAATGGGGAAGAAACTGGTTTCATTAGAAAATATCGCTTTCAAATACGAAGGTCAATCAAGACATGCAGTTGATCATGTTTCTTTTGACATATATGAGGGTGAGTGGCTTGCAATTGTAGGTCATAACGGTTCTGGTAAATCAACACTTGCGAAGCTGCTTAACGGCCTTCAATTTCCTCAAGCTGGGACTATTCTTGTCAATGGAAAAGAGTTGACTGAAGAGACGGTTTGGGAAGCTCGGAGCAAAATTGGGATGGTTTTTCAAAATCCAGATAATCAATTTGTCGGAGCTACTGTGCAGGATGATGTGGCTTTTGGTTTGGAAAATGCGGGTATTCCGTTACCAGAGATGGTTCAAAGGGTGCAGAATGCCTTAAACAAAGTGAAAATGGAGAGCTTTCTCAATCAAGAGCCGCACCATCTATCAGGTGGTCAAAAGCAGAGAGTGGCGATTGCAGGTGTCTTAGCCTTGCAGCCAGATTTGATAATTTTAGACGAAGCGACTTCTATGCTAGATCCAAGGGGTAGGGAAGAAGTACTTGAAACCGTGAGAGAACTGAAAGAAGAGAATCTTTTAACGGTTATTTCCATTACCCATGACCTTGAGGAAGCTGCGAAGGCTGACCGAATGATTGTGATGAATGAGGGGAAACTTTATCGCCAAGGAATACCAACTGATATCTTTCAAATGGAAGGTGAGTTAATAGAGCTAGGTCTCGATATCCCTTTTTCCGTCAAATTAAGTAAAGAATTAAAAGAACGTGGAATTGGATTAATAAAAAGCCATTTGACAGAGGAAGAGTTGGTGAGAGAACTATGCGAATTACACTCCAAGATGTAGAATATCGATACCAAATAAATACACCGTTCGAACATTTAGCATTACATGATGTGAATATGGACATTGTATCAGGATCGTATACAGCGATTATTGGACATACCGGTTCAGGAAAATCGACATTGCTTCAACATTTAAACGCATTGCTGAAGCCGACAAAGGGTTCTATCACGATTGGCGATCGCACGATTGAGTCCGGTCGTAAGGAAAAGCACCTTCGTGCAATAAGAAGAAGTGTAGGAATTGTATTTCAGTTTCCCGAGCATCAGTTATTTGAAGAAACGGTTGAAAAGGACATTTGCTTTGGCCCGATGAATTTTGGGGTTTCAGAAAAGGATGCAAAGGACCGTGCGAGGAAAGCTTTAGAACAGGTGGGCATGGATGAAGAGATTCTAGAGAAGTCTCCCTTCGATCTTTCAGGAGGGCAAATGCGCAGAGTGGCGATTGCTGGTGTTCTAGCGATGGAGCCTGATGTTCTTGTCTTAGATGAGCCGACAGCAGGTTTAGATCCTCGTGGTAGGATGGAGATTATGGACATGTTCTACCAGCTTCATAAAGAAAGAGGAATTTCAACAATACTTGTTACCCACAGTATGGAGGATGCAGCTCGCTATGCAGATGAAATCATCATCATGCACCAAGGTACTGTATTTAAAAAAGGGACTCCATTTGATATCTTCTCACAGCCGGAACAATTGCTGGAGTTAGGTCTTGATGTTCCAGATACAGTCCGGTTTCAATTGAAGCTACAAAAAGAGTTAGGTGTTCGGTTTGATCGGCCTTGTTTATCGATTGAAGATCTGGCTACTGAAGTTAAAAAGGCAATGGAACGGGGGAATCGATAATGCTTGATAAAATGATCCTCGGTAGATATGTTCCTGTTGATTCTACTATCCATAAAATGGACCCACGTTCAAAGTTACTTCTTGTTTTTTTATTTGTGTGTATCATTTTTTTGGCGAATAATCTGATTTCTTATGGATTGATTGGTTTGTTTACACTAATTTTGCTGATGCTTTCGAAAATACCCATTCGTTTTCTATATAACGGATTAAAGCCGATTTTATTTCTAATTATCTTTACATTTGTCCTGCATATTCTGTTTACTAAAGAAGGAGAAGTGGTGTTCAATTTTGGTTGGTTAGAGATTTATGATGGGGGCTTGAGACAAGGTCTTTTTATTTCACTACGATTTACGTTTTTGATTCTTGTCACTTCACTGCTAACATTAACAACGAATCCAATTTCCATAACAGATGGGATGGAGACACTTCTGCATCCTTTTAAAAAGTGGAAGCTACCCGTACATGAATTATCACTGATGATGTCGATTGCATTGCGTTTTATTCCTACTTTGATGGAAGAGACAGATAAAATTATGAAGGCACAAATGGCAAGAGGGGTTGACTTCTCTTCTGGCCCTTTAAAAGAGCGGATTAAAGCGATTGTCCCATTACTGGTTCCATTGTTTGTGAGTGCATTTAAGAGGGCAGAGGAGCTTGCGATTGCAATGGAAGCTCGTGGCTATCGCGGTGGTGAGGGACGGACGAAATATCGTCAGTTAAAATGGCAAACAGTTGATACATTATTAATGTTATCGTTAGTAGTTTTGACAATTTTGTTAGTTTTATTACGTTCGTAAAGAGGGTAGATCATGCAAAGGTATAAATGTACAATTACTTATGATGGAAGCCTTTTTGCTGGCTATCAAGTGCAGCCAGATAAACGCACGGTCCAAAGTGAGCTTGAAAAGGCGCTTGCTAAAATGCATAAAGGCAAGAATGTCAAAGTGACTGCATCGGGGAGGACCGACGCTGGTGTTCACGCGAAAGGGCAGGTTATACATTTTGATTCTCCATACACATTCCCAGCAGAGAAATGGGAACGAGGACTCAATGCATTACTCCCTGATGATATTGTTGTCCTGCATTCATCAGTAGCTTCTACTGATTTTCATGCCCGCTTTGATACAGATGGCAAGGAATATCGATACTTTGTAAATCGTAGTCATCAAAAAGATCCGTTTCGCCGTAATTATACGCACCACTTTCCGTATGATTTAAACGAAACATCCATTCGTAAAGCCATCTCTTATTTGGTTGGCACTCACGATTTTTCTAGTTTTTGTGCTGCTAATACAGACGTTAAAGATAAGGTTCGTACTCTTCATGAGATTGACTTTTATGAAGAAGGAGACATGTTTGTTTTTCGTTTTAGAGGCACAGGTTTTTTGTATAATATGGTCCGAATTCTAGTTGGAACGCTTTTAGAAGTTGGTAATGGGAAAAGGAAAGCTGAAGAAATGCCAATGATTCTTGAAAAAAGGGATCGTGGATTGGCTGGAAAGACTGCACCTGCACAAGGATTATATTTATGGGAAGTCCATTATCGTGATGGAAATTAAAGTTTTTCTTAAGACAACTAAACCTGGTGTAACATTCACTTGACAATAGAAGTGGAAGCATATAATATAATATGGTATGTATTTTAATCCCGCGATAAGCCCCGGAAAGTTTATTGTGATTGAAAATAAATATAACGTGAAACAATTTTTAGGAGGTTAATCATGCGTACGACATTTATGGCAAAAGCTAACGAAGTTGAACGTAAATGGTATGTAATTGACGCTGAAGGTAAAACTTTAGGACGTCTATCTACTGAAGTAGCATCCATTTTACGTGGCAAAAACAAACCAACATTTACACCGAACGTTGATACTGGCGATCATGTAATTTTAATCAATGCAGAGAAAATTCATTTAACTGGAAACAAGTTAAATGACAAACTCTACTACCGTCATACTATGCATCCAGGCGGTCTTAAATCAAGAACGGCTCTTGAGATGCGTACAAACTACCCTGTGAGAATGCTTGAACTTGCTATCAAAGGAATGCTTCCAAAGAATTCTCTAGGTCGTCAAATTTTCAAAAAATTACACGTATATGCAGGACCTGAGCACCAACACCAAGCTCAACAACCTGAAGTATACGAATTACGCGGATAATTATTAAGGAGGTTACTATCTTGGCACAAGTTCAATATTATGGTACTGGTCGCCGTAAGAGCTCAGTAGCTCGTGTACGTTTAGTACCAGGCGAAGGTCGCGTCGTTATTAACGGACGTGAAATTAATGAATACATCCCATTTGCAGCGCTACGTGAAGTTGTTAACCAACCACTAGTTGCTACTGAAACTACTGGAACATATGACATTCTTGTAAATGTTAACGGTGGTGGATACACTGGTCAAGCTGGCGCAATCCGTCACGGTATCGCACGTGCATTGCTTCAAGTAGATCCAGAATTCCGTCCAGCTCTTAAAGCTGCTGGATTACTAACACGTGACCCTCGTATGAAAGAACGTAAAAAATACGGTCTTAAAGGCGCGCGTCGTGCACCTCAGTTCTCAAAACGTTAATTTTATTACGTTTCAAGGCTCTCGAACCATTTGGTTTGGGGGTCTTTTTTATATTGAAAATGTCTTTAATCCTCAATGCTAGATAATTGATTATTGTGATAAAGAGGATATCCAAAATAAAAGGGCCAGACCTCATGCTTTATACGCAGTTTAAACTGTGTATAAACGCGAGGTCTGGCCCTTTTGGGAGATCCTTGTCACGATAAAATGGCTTACCAACCGAAATCTACCGTGTAAGTAAAGTTTAAAGTAAATGTCGTATTTTGTCGAAGGAGAAAGATTGGTAAGTGCGCCATAATTTGAAATATTCAGGGCTGATTAATGTCTGTAAGATCCTAATCGAAGGATTAGGTTTGTTATCCAAATGGGAAATTTCCATCTAATAACTAGCATTGCTACCCTAGGCTCGCAGACACTATAGTTAAGCCAGGAAATAATTTGGGAAAAGGGGTCTGACCCCTTTGGAGGTGCTGTTTGTGATTATAGAGGGTTTTGAGGAGCGTCGGAGAGTACGCCAGGTAAAATATGAGCGACGGTTGCTTCGGGATTTATCTGTGGAAAACATGAGGGTGGGAATTCGGGAGTTTTTTGGTCCTGATTCATTTAATGGAATCCGTGTTTCTGAGGTTTTGGAGGAAGGTTGCTTTGATGTGGCTGTCGAGAGCTATTTACTTGGGGGCCATTACAGCAGATTTGGTTATTATGGTGAATCTGAAGATATGGTGAAGGCACGATGCCAAAAAGAAGAGACACATCTTATTGATGCCCTATTTAACTTTATTCTTTATTGGGGGAAGATCGGTGAGCAAGAACTGTACAATGATAGCCTTTATTATAGGTGTAGTGCGTATGTTGAAATGTGGTGGAGGGAAGGATTTCAGACTGGGGAAAGATCGTATAAATTAAGACTTCACTAAAGAGAACTATTTGATGATTCACCCAAACAGCTTGTTCTACTTTTTGTAAAGTATGCATACTTTATAATATATGGGACTAGGACAAGCGAGAGGTGATCCGAATGGTTAGAAAATTGAAATATACAGGAGTAGCCCTTGGTCTGATTGCGCTATTCTTAATTGTGACGTTTAAGTTTATGGAAAATGATTCTTGGAATGCGTGGAACCTTCCTTTGTCTGGGAAAATTATTGTGCTAGACGCCGGGCATGGAGGAATAGATGGGGGAGCCACTGCTGAAAATGTGTTAGAAAAGGAAGTCTCACTGGCCGTAACATTGAAAATAAGAGACCTCTTACAAGAACAAGGGGCATTAGTTCTTATGACAAGAGAAAGTGACAAGGACCTTGCAGATGAAGGTACGAAAGGTGTTCGTAATCGAAAGCAGGAAGATTTACATAATCGGGTTGCCTTTATTAATGAATCGAATGCCGATTTATTTCTTAGTATTCACCTCAATTCCATTCCTTCAAAGAAGTGGAAAGGTGCTCAAACGTTTTATACGGGGAGATTCGAAGAGAATAAAAAGGTGGCAAAATTTATTCAAACTGAAATTATTCGAAACTTAGAAAATACATCTCGGGAAGCGAAAACCATTAATCAAGTATATGTAATGTCTAACGCAAAAAAACCAGGTGCATTAGTGGAAATTGGCTTTCTTTCTAATAATGAAGAAAGAGAAAACCTAATTAAAGAATCTTATCAGGAAAAAATTTCTGCAGCTGTTTATAATGGAGTCTTGCGGTACTTTACAGAGGATTCAGTAGAGATTAATGAATATGAGGAATAAGATACTTAAAAGTGGAATTAAGACGCCTAAGATTCCAAAAGTAAGTTCAGAAGCTAACGAATAAGCATTCGCTTTGGAATATGATATACTACTATCATTGGAAACGAATTCATTTAAGGTGGGTGCCTAAATCATGTTAACCGAAGAAAGCATAGTAGATATATTAAAGGACCTTAATGACCCTTTTCTTCATAAAAGCCTGGTAGAAACCAATGGAATTCTTGAAGTCAAAATTAAACCTGAAAAAGGCCATGTTAGTGTGAAAATAGCGATTGTAAAAACTGGAACCGCAGAACAATTACAATTACAAACGCAAATTGTAGATGCATTGAAGAGCGGCGGAGCATCATCGGTAGGGATTCGTTTTTCTGAATTGTCTGAAGAGGAGTTGGCGAAGCATCGTGATAGCGTGTCACACGAACAAGTTGATTTAGGATTATTATCGCCTACGAGCAAGACTGTGTTTATTGCAATCGCTAGTGGTAAAGGTGGGGTTGGGAAATCAACTGTATCTGTAAATATGGCAACTGCATTAGCTCGGCTTGGGAAAAAAGTCGGTCTCGTGGATGCTGATATTTATGGATTTAGTGTTCCTGACATGATGGGTATATCGAAACGACCTGTAGTTCGTGGTGAGAAGATTATTCCGGTTGAGCGATTTGGCGTTAAAGTCATTTCGATGGGCTTTTTTGTAGAAGATAATGCACCGGTTATTTGGCGTGGGCCAATTCTCGGCAAGATGCTGAATAGTTTCTTTAATGAAGTAGAGTGGGGGGAGCTTGACTATTTACTTCTCGATCTACCTCCTGGTACAGGGGATGTTGCATTAGATGTACATACCATGCTTCCTGCATGTAAGGAAATCATCGTGACAACACCCCATCCGACTGCTGCATTTGTAGCGGCAAGAGCGGGTGCGATGGCGATTAAAACTGAACATGAAGTTATTGGAGTCATTGAGAATATGGCGTTTTTTGAAAGTAAAGTAACAGGTGAAAAAGAATATGTATTCGGTAAAGGAGGGGGAGATAAGCTGGCAGAAGAGCTTCGCACAGAAGTATTAGGGCGTCTGCCTCTTCAACAACCGGATTGGAATGAGGAAGACTTCGCTCCTTCTGTTTATGCAGAAGAACATCGTTTGGGCAAAATTTATGAAGAGATTGCTAATAAAATCATTCACACAATCACTAATTAAGAAAATTGTAAGGGCTAGCGATGTTGAATGATTGTACAATCGGTCTTAGTTATACATGGGTATTAACACAAAGCGGAAATCTAAAATCATTAAAGAAATGGTTTGTGGGGGCTAGCTCATCTAACTCTGTGCTAGTCCCCCTTGCAATTTAACCCCCTCCGCCACCGCTTGTATCTTCTGTTGAACTTTTTTTCTTATCACTAGACTTTTGTTCAGATTGAAGATTGGTTGCAGCTTTTATGAGAATGTCTTGTATTTTGGCTTTTACTAAAGGACTGTCCATTGTTTCAAGTATCGTTTCTTTATATATAGAGCGAACTTCATTGGATTTTAACAACTTATCAATTTCAGTTTGGAAACCCGGCTCTTTCATAATAGTCATAATCATTGCACGGTAGTTCGGGTCTTTGGCAAGATCTTTTAAGAGTTGTTCATGTTCCTTTTTTAAGCTATTTGCATAGCTCGCTGCAAATTTTGGATCTTTAAAGGACTTTTCCCAGAACTTCTGGCCTTTATCTGATGTAATTGTTGTTTCAACAGCTTTTGTAACAACATCTTGATCTAAAATTAGCTCGCTTTTAATTGATTTGTCAGAAAGGACATCTTGAATTGCCTTTTTACCATCATCCGTTTTTAAGATATCAACAACCATTTTTTTTGTTTCTTCATAGTCCATTTTCGCTACGCTTGTTCCGTTTTGGCTACATCCAGAACCTACGAGGCAAAACATGGAGAACAATAATAAAGTAACTCCATATCTCATGTTAAGAATCCCCCCTTTCCTTTCAATTCACCATATGTTTAATATGGATTAGAAAGATGATTTTATGCGTCTATAGAGAAGGGTGGATTTTTCACGTGTGGGTTGGTAAAATTAGAGAAAGAAATTGTTTACTTTTGGGGGAAGATAATGAATAGCCGTAATATTGTTCGTTTATTTATATCGACGCTACTCGTTGGAGGTATAACAGGAGGTATTGTCGGTTTCGTAGTACGATGGGACGAGTTCGCTTCATTCGACTTAGGGGAGCTAATGTCCGTCTTTGCGTGGCTTGTAGGAGTAGGTTTAATATTTAGCGTCATTAGTCAAGCTGGCTTCTTTGCCTATTTGACTATACACCGATTTGGGCTTGGGATTTTTAAAAATGCCTCATTATGGAATGGGATTCAAATTGTTCTGATGGCCTTTATTCTGGGAGACCTAGTGTATTTTCGATATATGAATTTCGCTGATGAGGGAGAAGGGATTCTGCCATTTGTCTATCCAGCGGTGTTTCTACTTATCTTTGGGGCAATTGTTGCCTATTTCAAAGTGAAGCAAACGAATAAGCAAGCATTTATTCCTGCTCTTTTTTTTATGACAGTTATTACCGTATTAGAGTGGGTTCCTGTTTTGCGTACAGATGATGATAGCTGGTTGTACTTTATGTTATATCCATTGTTGGTTTGTAATGTATACCAATTGTTGATTCTCAATCGATTGATTCATGCTTCCCAAAAAGAATTAGCTGCAAAGAGGGCAAATAAAGCAGCCGTTACGAAAAAGGCCGTGACCAAAAAAGGAAAGATGGGATCAATATAAAAGAAGTTTAAGCAGCAAAAAGAACGGCACAAGGCACCAGACCTTTGTGTCGTTCTTTGTCTATGTTTACTGAATTTCTTCATGTTTGGTAGTGGAATTAGAAATCATCTCTGATACTGTAACAAAATTTAAATCCTTTGAGCGGAGTTCTTGAATGAGTTCCGGTAATGCCTTATTTGTTTGTTTGGCAGAATCAGATGCATGCATAAGAACAATATCGCCTTTGTTAGCTTTATTAATATTTTGGACAATGGTATTTACACCTGGATTCGTCCAGTCCTTTGAGTCAATGCTCCAATGAACAACTGTATAGCCAAATCGTTCACCAATCTTTAACAAGCGTTTATCGAAATGTCCGGTCGGTGCGCGAAGAAGTTTAATATCCTTAACATTCAACTTCTTAAACGCTTCCTGTGCTTTGGAAATATCTTTAATGATTTCTTCATCATCTAAATCTGTATAATCTACATATGCATAGCCTAAAATACCAATTTCATATCCCTCTTTTACTATGGTCTCAACAATTTCAGGATGACGCTCAGCCCATGATCCGGAAAGGAAGAAAGTAGCGGATGTGATTTTTTCATTTTTCAACGTCTCTAGTATAGGAGAAGCTTGTTTATCCCCCCACCCGATATTAAAGGTGAGAGCGATGTTTTTTTCACCCTTATATACCGCTTTTGGTCCATCGGGCGTAGAAAAAACAGGAGCATGAAGAATATTTTGAAGAAATAAGAACCATGCAGCAAATAAAGCAGCTAATAAAACTATGGCATATCGTTTAATTGACTGAGCACTTAATACCCAGAAAAAGTTCATCAACATCACCTCGTCCACAATACTCTTGTCTCATATCTATTCAAATAAATACGTATTATGACTAATTAGAAATTCCTGTTGAATTAGAAAGTAAAATCTTGGAAATAATAAGGAACAGAGGAGTTGGTATGTTTGATAGGATTAATGATTAATGAAATGGAACAAAAAGAATTGGAGTATGTTTTAAAACGTGAACTTGATGAAATTCTATTTGATTTTCAGGATGCCAGAATTGATACTTTTGTCAAACGAGCGATGGAGGAAAGATATAAAATTTTGTTTAACCTTTTTAAAAGAGTCGCTCCGACATCGGAATGCATGAAATATATGAGAAGTAAGAAGTCTACTGTGGAGAAAAAGGATTCAATCTAATTCATATTTATCTGTTTATCATACTTTTTAAAAAATGTATTGACTATTTTTTTTATCGCTGTTATATTATAAAAGTTGCCGAAATACGAATTCTATAGAAAAGTTTGCTTAATTTTTTATAAAAAGTATTGACGGTAATTAGAAGGTTTGGTAGGATATAGAAGTCGCTTACAAGTTAAGCAATAAATTGCTCTTTGAAAACTGAACAAAACAAAGCGCCAACGTTTAAATTTAAGTGAGTACACACTATAAAAACAAATGAGCAAGTCAAACACTTTATTGGAGAGTTTGATCCTGGCTCAGGACGAACGCTGGCGGCGTGCCTAATACATGCAAGTCGAGCGAATAGATGGGAGCTTGCTCCCTGATATTAGCGGCGGACGGGTGAGTAACACGTGGGCAACCTACCTGTAAGACTGGGATAACTTCGGGAAACCGGAGCTAATACCGGATACGTTCTTTTCTCGCATGAGAGAAGATGGAAAGACGGTTTCGGCTGTCACTTATAGATGGGCCCGCGGCGCATTAGCTAGTTGGTGAGGTAATGGCTCACCAAGGCCACGATGCGTAGCCGACCTGAGAGGGTGATCGGCCACACTGGGACTGAGACACGGCCCAGACTCCTACGGGAGGCAGCAGTAGGGAATCTTCCGCAATGGACGAAAGTCTGACGGAGCAACGCCGCGTGAGCGAAGAAGGCCTTCGGGTCGTAAAGCTCTGTTGTTAGGGAAGAACAAGTACCAGAGTAACTGCTGGTACCTTGACGGTACCTAACCAGAAAGCCACGGCTAACTACGTGCCAGC
>NZ_LFZW01000001.1:145260-230805 GCF_001183985.1 Peribacillus loiseleuriae
GCTAGCCTCGAGATGAGAGTATTGGAGGTAGAGCACTGATTGGACTAGGGGCCCCCAACGGGTTACCGAATTCAGTCAAACTCCGAATGCCAAATACTTATTCTCGGGAGTCAGACTGCGAGTGATAAGATCCGTAGTCAAGAGGGAAACAGCCCAGACCACCAGCTAAGGTCCCCAAGTTTACGTTAAGTGGAAAAGGATGTGGAGTTGCTTAGACAACCAGGATGTTGGCTCAGAAGCAGCCATCATTTAAAGAGTGCGTAATAGCTCACTGGTCGAGTGACTCTGCGCCGAAAATGTACCGGGGCTAAACGTAACACCGAAGCTGTGGATGGATACCGTATGGTATCCGTGGTAGGAGAGCGTTCTAAGGGCGTTGAAGCTAGACCGGAAGGACTGGTGGAGCGCTTAGAAGTGAGAATGCCGGTATGAGTAGCGAAAGAAGGGTGAGAATCCCTTCCACCGAATGCCTAAGGTTTCCTGAGGAAGGCTCGTCCGCTCAGGGTTAGTCGGGACCTAAGCCGAGGCTGAAAAGCGTAGGCGATGGACAACAGGTTGATATTCCTGTACCACCTATACATCGTTTGAGCGATGGGGGGACGCAGAAGGATAGGGTAAGCGCGCTGTTGGATATGCGCGTCCAAGCAGTTAGGCCGGAAACGAGGAAAATCCCGTTTCCATCAAGGCGGAGCTGTGATGGCGAGGGAAATATAGTACCGAAGTTCCTGATTCCACGCTGCCAAGAAAAGCCTCTAGTGAGATGTAGGGTGCCCGTACCGCAAACCGACACAGGTAGGCGAGGAGAGAATCCTAAGGTGTGCGAGAGAACTCTCGTTAAGGAACTCGGCAAAATGACCCCGTAACTTCGGGAGAAGGGGTGCTTTTTAGGGTGAATAGCCCGGAAAAGCCGCAGTGAATAGGCCCAGGCGACTGTTTAGCAAAAACACAGGTCTCTGCGAAGCCGCAAGGCGAAGTATAGGGGCTGACGCCTGCCCGGTGCTGGAAGGTTAAGAGGAGAGGTTAGCCGCAAGGCGAAGCTTTGAATTGAAGCCCCAGTAAACGGCGGCCGTAACTATAACGGTCCTAAGGTAGCGAAATTCCTTGTCGGGTAAGTTCCGACCCGCACGAAAGGCGTAACGATCTGGGCACTGTCTCAACGAGAGACTCGGTGAAATTATAGTACCTGTGAAGATGCAGGTTACCCGCGACAGGACGGAAAGACCCCGTGGAGCTTTACTGCAGCCTGATATTGAATTTTGGTACAGCTTGTACAGGATAGGTAGGAGCCTGTGAAGCCGGAGCGCTAGCTTCGGTCGAGGCGTCGGTGGGATACTACCCTGGCTGTATTGAAATTCTAACCCGCGCCCCTTATCGGGGCGGGAGACAGTGTCAGGCGGGCAGTTTGACTGGGGCGGTCGCCTCCTAAAATGTAACGGAGGCGCCCAAAGGTTCCCTCAGAATGGTTGGAAATCATTCGTAGAGTGTAAAGGCACAAGGGAGCTTGACTGCGAGACCTACAAGTCGAGCAGGGACGAAAGTCGGGCTTAGTGATCCGGTGGTTCCGCATGGAAGGGCCATCGCTCAACGGATAAAAGCTACCCCGGGGATAACAGGCTTATCTCCCCCAAGAGTCCACATCGACGGGGAGGTTTGGCACCTCGATGTCGGCTCATCGCATCCTGGGGCTGTAGTCGGTCCCAAGGGTTGGGCTGTTCGCCCATTAAAGCGGTACGCGAGCTGGGTTCAGAACGTCGTGAGACAGTTCGGTCCCTATCCGTCGTGGGCGCAGGAAATTTGAGAGGAGCTGTCCTTAGTACGAGAGGACCGGGATGGACGCACCGCTGGTGTACCAGTTGTTCTGCCAAGAGCATCGCTGGGTAGCTACGTGCGGACGGGATAAATGCTGAAAGCATCTAAGCATGAAGCCCCCCTCAAGATGAGATTTCCCATAGCGTAAGCTAGTAAGATCCCTGAAAGATGATCAGGTTGATAGGTCAGAGGTGGAAGCGTGGCGACATGTGGAGCTGACTGATACTAATCGATCGAGGACTTAACCTTATTGTTCTTGAAAAAAGCAAAAACCCTTCTTATTATCTAGTTTTGAAAGAATGAAAATTATTATTGATTTTATTTTCAAAATCTATTATAATAATAGATGTCTTTCGAAAAAAAGAATATGTCTGGTAATGATAGCAAAGAGGTCACACCCGTTCCCATTCCGAACACGGAAGTTAAGCTCTTTAGCGCCGATGGTAGTTGGGGGTCTCCCCCTGTGAGAGTAGGACGTTGCCAGGCTGTTCCATTTTTTTATTTTGAGTTTTATAGGAAACATTATACTATTCCGCAGTAGCTCAGTGGTAGAGCATTCGGCTGTTAACCGAACGGTCGTAGGTTCGAGTCCTACCTGCGGAGCCATGCTTCCATAGCTCAGCAGGTAGAGCACTTCCATGGTAAGGAAGAGGTCAGCGGTTCGAGCCCGCTTGGGAGCTTCCTGATTGACTATTATGTAATTAGTTTTAAATACCGGCCCCTTGGTCAAGCGGTTAAGACACCGCCCTTTCACGGCGGTAACACGGGTTCGAATCCCGTAGGGGTCACTATATATATTTTGGAGGATTAGCTCAGCTGGGAGAGCATCTGCCTTACAAGCAGAGGGTCGGCGGTTCGATCCCGTCATCCTCCATCATTACCTATATTGCCGGTGTAGCTCAACTGGTAGAGCAACTGACTTGTAATCAGTAGGTTGGGGGTTCAAGTCCTCTTGCCGGCACCAGTTTTCTGGAGGGGTAGCGAAGTGGCTAAACGCGGCGGACTGTAAATCCGCTCCTTAGGGTTCGGCAGTTCGAATCTGCCCCCCTCCACCATTTTATAAAAAAATTATCTGTTGGTCAGTTATATATTATCCTTAAAAGGGAAGTATATGATTACCACCTATTTTTTTGTCAAAATGCTGTATTTATTGGGCTATAGCCAAGCGGTAAGGCAACGGATTTTGATTCCGTCATGCGAAGGTTCGAATCCTTCTAGCCCAGCCATTTTTTATAGCAGTGTATACAAACATGTATCAAACGAATTAATACGCATCTTCTCATTAGTCTTATTCGAGCCATTAGCTCAGTTGGTAGAGCATCTGACTTTTAATCAGAGGGTCGCAGGTTCGAATCCTGCATGGCTCATTTTAATTGCGGAAGTAGTTCAGTGGTAGAATACAACCTTGCCAAGGTTGGGGTCGCGGGTTCGAATCCCGTCTTCCGCTCCAAGTCTTGATAACGTAAGGGGCCTTAGCTCAGCTGGGAGAGCGCCTGCCTTGCACGCAGGAGGTCAGCGGTTCGATCCCGCTAGGCTCCACCATCTAATTACATATCACTACATTTATGTCTTAAGCCATCCAGGTTTAAGACTTTTTTTATTGGTTGTACCCATTCTTCCATTTTTATCAGAAATCAAGAATAAGTTTGGAATGGAGTAAACAGATTATATATCCCTAATGAAAGAAACAGGATTAATAATGCGAAGGCCTTAGACTTTGTGCATTTGTCTCATATGCTGACACTTCAAAAGTAATATATCGTATTTCTGTATATATGTTACAAATTATTCGGAGATATCAATAGAAGAAGCGGAGATTGAAGATAGGTTTTAGATAATTGATAGACCCCAACTTAATAAGAGTGCAGATCCCCTGCTTATGAATGGATATATATCCTTTATATTTCTATTATTGGATTTAATTAAACATATTTGGTTAAAGTTTGTTAAAATAATAGTAATGTTTTTTGGAACCTTTTAGCTTGCGATTCGTATACGTATCGTACAGCCGCATGAGCGGGGGTAAATAAATGGAGTTAATTGTTAAACAGAGAATTCATCAAGTATTAAAAGGCGATCAAAATGCTTTCGGGGAAGTTGTCGAGCTATATAAAGATAAAGTCTTTCAACTTTGCTTTCGAATGTTAGGCAATCGCCATGAGGCTGAAGACATGGCACAAGAAGCCTTTGTAAGGGCATATGTGAATATTCATCGATTTAATACTCAAATGAAATTCTCGACCTGGATTTACAGAATTGCAACGAATTTATGTATAGACCGGATTAGGAAGAAGAAGCCTGATTATTTTTTAGATGCGGAAGTTGCAGGTACTGACGGCTTGGACATGTATTCTCAAATTGCAGCTGAAATTGCCCTGCCAGAAGAGCAGGTAGAATCGATGGAGCTGCAAGAAACGATTCAAGCCGAAATTCTTAAACTGCCAGAAAAGTATCGATCAGCGATTGTATTGAAGTATATTGAGGAATTATCTTTAAAGGAAATCAGTGAGATCTTGGATTTGCCAATTGGTACGGTAAAAACGAGGATACATAGAGGTCGAGAGTCATTAAGAAAGCAAATGCGCCATTTATAAAAAGAAGGTGAAGAAAGAATGAAATGTCCTGATAAAGTTTATGAATATATGCATAATTATTTAGATGAAGAAATCAGTGCAGAAGATGAGGGACTTTTGAGAAAGCATTTACAGGGCTGTGAAGAGTGTCGTACGTATTTTCATGAAATGAAGAAAGCAGTGGCATTAGTGCAAAGTACGTCGCATATTAAAGCCCCTGACAACTTTACAGAACGAGTAAAGGCGAGTCTTCCAAAAGAAAAGAAAAAGATCAGTGCTCAGCGATGGATGAGAAATCACCCGCTGTTAATTGCTGCTTCGTTGTTTATTATTTTAATGGCAGGGTCGCTGTTCTCAACATGGAACCAGGATGCAACCTTTTCTGTATCAAAACAAAATAATTTGGTAGTAGACAACGAGACCGTCATTATACCTGCTGGCGAAATTGTTAAAGGGGATGTAGTCGTTAGAAATGGGGACATTCGTATTGAAGGGGAAGTGCAGGGCAATGTAACTGTTATCAACGGTGAGCAATACATGGCTTCTGCAGGTAACGTTACTGGTCAAATTTACGTAATTGATCAAATGTTTGAATGGCTTTGGTTTAGTATAAAGGACACAGGAAAAGATTTATTCCAGTTGGATGAGGATTGACCAAAAATACAAATATGAAGCCCTATTTTTGTAAGTAGGGCTTATTTGTCTATGATTGAAATTCAGGATACGTATCTCAATTTAAAGATATACATTCCTTAGAAGTATTAGAAAATAAATGGTATACTAAGGTGTGTTGCTATGAATGGCTTTAGAGTATCACCGACTGGAGGAAGTACCATGTCATTATCCAACTTTACTTTCCTGGATTATTTCATAAATATTATTGATATTGTCCTTGTATGGTTTGTTATATATAAATTATTAGTTGTTATTAAAGGAACGAAGGCAATTCAACTGCTTAAAGGGATATTTGTCATTGTTGTAGTTCACAGTTTAAGTAATCTGCTTGGGTTTAATACGCTCGGATGGCTTATGGAGCAAGTGATGACCTGGGGGGTCCTCGCCATTATTATTATTTTTCAACCAGAATTAAGGAGAGCGCTTGAGCAGCTAGGTAGAGGGAAATTTTTCTCAAGGAGCATCGTGCAAGAGGAGGAAGAACAGGACCGCTTGGTAGAAGAAATTGTAAAGGCTACTTCTTATATGGCAAAACGAAGAATTGGTGCATTGATTTCAATTGAAAAGGATACAGGTTTAACCGACTTCATTGAGACGGGTATTCCATTAGGATCTCATATTTCATCGGAGTTATTAATAAATGTCTTCATACCTAATACCCCGTTGCATGATGGTGCTGTTATACTAAAGGATAATCAATTGGCAGCTGCAGCCTGTTATTTACCGCTATCAGAGAGCCCATTCATATCAAAAGAACTTGGAACGAGGCATAGAGCGGCGATTGGGATCAGTGAGGTGACCGATTGTATTACAGTGATTGTATCCGAGGAAACCGGCGGAATCTCCGTAACGAAAAATGGAGAGATTTATCGTGAGCTCAGTCTTGAGACTTTTAAAGAAATGTTGACGAAAGAGCTTGTTGATGACACGAAGGCAGCTTCCTCAGGACGTTGGAATTTGAGGGGGAAGAAAAATGGATAGATTTATGAACAGCATTTGGTTCACGCGAATTATTGCTTTTGCAATCGCTGCTCTTTTATTTATTTCTGTCAATTTTGTGCCTGATTCGAAACTCGGTAAAGCAGGTACATCTACCCCTGGGGAAAATGATACTGAACTTATTAAAGATATACCGGTAGAAATATACTATGATCAGAAGAATCTTGTTGTTACTGGCGCACCGGAAAAGGTTGATGTTACGTTAACAGGTGTGAAGCCTGTCCTAATGTCTGCAAAAAGTAAACGGGATTTTAAAGTATACATTGACCTTTCAGATCCAGACATTACAATGGGCGATAAAAGAGTGCCAATTAAGATCATGGATTTAAGTGAAAAGTTGAAAGCCACAATTGACCCTGGATATGTGACGGTGAATGTTCAAGAACGGGTGACAGAAGAGTTTTCAGTAGAACCAGATTATAATCGGGCAAATCTAAAAGATGGCTATACGACAGAATCCGTAGTTATTAATCCCCAAACTGTGAGGATTACAGGGGCGAAGGATACGATTGACCAGATTTCTTATGTAAAGGCGATGCTTCAGTTAAATAAAGATATAAAAGATACTGTCAATGGACAAGCAACCATTCGCGCACTGGATCGAGACTTGAATAAGTTAAATGTTATAATTGAGCCAGCTACTGTACGCTTTACGTTAAAGGTAAATATCTCTTCCAAAACTGTTCCGATTACACTCGTTCAATCTGGTAAAGTAAGAAGCGGTCTAGAGATAAAAAGTGTTACAGCTGAACAGAAGGAAGTTGTCCTTTACGGTAAAGCGTCGGTCTTACAAAATATAAAAGAAGTAAAGGTTCCCGTTGATGTATCAAAAATTGCGGGTGATGAAGAATTTGACTTGCCGATTGCTGTCCCCGATAATGTTCAAAGGATTTCTAGGGAAGTAGTAACAGTGAAAATTCAGACAGACCGTGTTAAAGAAGAGGCAAGCCCGCCGACCAATCAGGTAACGGAACAGCCAAAAGATCAGGAGGTTTCTGTACAGACGAAGACCATCCCCAATCTTAAAATTCAAGCGATTGGATTGCCAGCGGAGAAACATTTGGAGTTTTTATCACCAACAAATGGTGTTACAAGTATCCTTATAAAAGGACCTGAAGATGAATTGAAAAAAGTGAATGAGTCCAATATACAGCTTACGATTAACGCAGCGGATTTGGAGGAAGGTGAGCATGATTTAGAGATTCAAGTCAATGCTCCATCTTCAATAACCTGGGAACTGCAAAACAAACAGACATCAGTATCGATATCGATTATAAAAAAAGACGAGACATAATGTGATGTATTCCATTTAGGAATCATTTGAAGAAGGAGCGAATTGTAATGGGAAAATATTTTGGAACGGATGGGGTTAGAGGAGTCGCGAACAGTGAATTAACACCTGAATTGGCATTTAAATTAGGTAGATTTGGGGGCTATGTGTTAACCAAGAATACGGAACGACCTAAAGTATTAATTGGCCGTGATACTCGCATTTCCGGTCATATGCTTGAAGGCGCCTTAGTGGCAGGGCTATTATCCATTGGAGCTGAAGTCATGCGTCTAGGAGTTATTTCAACACCAGGTGTTTCGTACTTGACGAAAGCCTTAAGTGCAGAAGCAGGTGTTATGATTTCTGCTTCACATAATCCGGTAGCTGATAACGGAATTAAATTTTTTGGACCAGATGGATTCAAACTTTCCGATGATCAAGAGCAAGAGATAGAGGATTTAATTGATTTAGAAACGGATCATTTACAACGTCCTGTAGGTGGAGATTTGGGTCATGTAAATGATTATTTTGAAGGCGGTCAGAAATACCTTCAATATTTGAAGCAAACTGTCGATGAAGATTTCACGGGGATTCACGTAGCTTTGGACTGTGCACATGGTGCGACATCTTCATTGGCTGCACATTTATTTGCAGATTTAGATGCAGATATTTCTACAATGGGTGCTTCACCTAACGGATTAAATATAAATGATCAGGTTGGATCTACTCATCCAGAAGCTCTTTCACAATATTTATTGGAAAAGGGCGCAGACATTGGGTTAGCATTTGATGGAGATGGAGATCGTTTGATTGCCATTGATGAAAAAGGGAATATTGTCGATGGTGACCAAATTATGTATATCTGTGCAAAATACTTGAATGAAGAAAATCGACTGAAACACGGTACGGTTGTTTCAACAGTTATGAGTAATCTTGGCTTCTATAAAAAGTTAGATGAAATTGGTATTAAAAGTGTTCAAACCGCTGTTGGCGATCGTTATGTTGTAGAAGAGATGAAGAAAAACGGATATAACTTAGGCGGAGAACAGTCAGGCCATATCATCTTCTTAGACTACAATACAACCGGGGATGGCTTGTTGACTGGTGTGCAACTCGTTAGTATTCTCCAAATGACAAAAAAACCATTATCTGTGCTTGCTGCTGAAATGAAGAAATATCCACAAACGCTGGTAAATGTTCGTGTCACTGATAAGTACGGTGTGACAGAAAATGCTAAAGTTCAGGAAATCATTTCTGAAGTAGAAGCAGAAATGAATGGAAACGGAAGAATTTTGGTCCGCCCATCTGGTACAGAACCATTGGTCCGTGTAATGGCAGAAGCTCCTGATGCCGAACAATGTAATCAGTATGTAGAGCGTATTGTAACAGTTGTGAAAGCGGAAATGGGACTTGAAGAATGAAACAAGTGTGCATAAGAGGAACATTTTCCCCTCTTATGCATATTTTTATAAAAGCAAGAGTTTTAACAAGATGATTGACGAATCATAATGTTTAGGTTATGATTATCCTGTTTTTACATGAATGGGGAAAAAATTATGGGAGGAGGATTGTGTCAGTACTAATATAAGCGCCAGAACTAAGCTCGGACGATATGGCTTAGTTGACGAGGTGGAGGTTTATCGAGATTTCGGCGGATGCCTCCCGGTTGTATGTGTATAGCCGCAAAAATTTCGATTTTAAAACAGCTGGGCAACTTGCTGCACAAAGGATCGGAAATACACATAAAAAAATAGTAGAGACAAGGGGGCAAGCATGCCCCCCAGCATTCTTGTTCCCTTGACGATTTCTGGAGGAACAAATTATGTGTGGAATTGTTGGATATATTGGTAATCAAGATGCAAAGGAAATTTTATTAAAAGGCTTAGAAAAGCTTGAATATAGAGGCTATGATTCTGCAGGTATTGCTGTCAAAAATGAGTCAAGTGTGCAAGTTTTTAAAGCAAAAGGACGGATTGCTGATTTACGTAGAGTTGTGAATGTATCGGCAACTGCAAACACAGGGATTGGCCATACGCGCTGGGCAACACACGGTGTGCCAAACCATGAGAATGCTCATCCGCATCAAAGCACATCAGGACGATTGACATTGGTTCATAATGGAGTGATTGAGAACTATGCAATCCTAAAGCGCGACTATTTGGATGGAGTAGCATTCAACAGTGATACAGACACAGAAGTTATTGTTCAGCTTATTGAGAAGTTCGTCAATGAAGGACATGATGTTGAAGCCGCCTTTATTTTAACGCTTAAGCTTCTTAAGGGATCTTATGCACTTGCATTACTAGATAACCAAAATGACGACACGATTTTCGTTGCAAAAAATAAAAGTCCGTTGCTCATTGGTGTAGGAAATGATTTCAATGTAATCGCTTCTGACGCTATGGCTATGATTCAAGTAACCGATCAATACGTAGAATTGATGGACAAAGAAATTGTCATTTTAACGAAGGAAAACGTGACAATTAAGAACTTGGATGGTCAAGAAATGATTCGTTCCCCTTATACAGCAGAGCTGGATGCAAGTGATATTGAAAAAGGGACGTATCCTCACTACATGTTGAAGGAAATTGATGAGCAGCCTGCTGTTATGCGTAAAATTATTCAAGCTTATCAGAATGAAGAAGGTCAGCTTGTCATTGATTACAATATTGCTGAAGCAGTGAGTGAAGCGGACCGTGTTTATATTGTTGCATGCGGAACAAGTTATCATGCAGGTTTAATTGGCCAACAATTTATTGAGAAAATGGCGAAGATTCCAGTTGAGGTTCATGTTGCATCTGAATTTGTCTACAATATGCCATTGCTTTCAGAAAAACCGCTATTCATCTTTATCTCGCAGAGCGGTGAAACAGCTGATAGCCGTGCCGTACTTGTAGCCATTAAAGAACTTGGACATAAAGCTCTAACGATTACAAACGTTCCTGGTTCCACCTTGTCACGTGAAGCAGATTACACATTGCTATTACATGCAGGTCCTGAAATTGCTGTTGCTTCAACGAAGGCTTATACAGCACAAATTGCTGTACTTGCTATTTTGGCCAATGTAACAGCTAAATTCCGTAACCAGTCTATCGAGTTTGATCTTGTAAAAGAACTGGGGATTATCGGAACAGCCATGGAAGCACTTTGTGATTCGAAAGAAGAATTTGAAGCCATCGCTCGTGAATATCTGTCTGTTACACGCAATGCATTCTTTATCGGGCGTTCATTAGATTATTACGTTGGTCTTGAAGGGTCACTGAAGCTTAAAGAAATCTCATATATCCAAGCAGAAGGATTTGCGGGCGGCGAATTAAAACACGGAACCATCGCCTTAATTGAAGATGGAACACCAATTATTGCCCTTGCCACTCAAGAGAAAGTAAACTTAAGCATCCGCGGCAACGTTAAAGAAGTCGTAGCCCGTGGAGCAAATCCATGCATCATTTCAATGAAAGGCTTGGAAGAAGCAGACGATCGCTTTGTCATCCCTGCTGTTCATGAATTATTAACACCTCTTGTCTCTGTTATACCGTTCCAACTCATTGCCTACTATGCAGCGCTTCACCGCGAATGCGACGTAGATAAACCACGTAACTTAGCGAAAAGTGTTACAGTGGAGTAAGGTTTAAGCTGAAAATGACATGTGTTGTTATATGAAAAAAAGTTCTTTACGTGAAAAAAAGTCCTTTACAAGATAAAAAAGCTGTTTACTAATGAAACAAATTTTACCTCTAATGCTCTTTTGGATTAGGGGTTTTTATTTTGTGCAAATAACCTCTCCATATTCAATTAAAGGGCCAAATTATTGAGCAAGACATTTAAAGAAAATTGGATATCTATATTACAGTGTAGACGAAATTGTGAAAGTTTGTACTTAAACTAAAGAAGCAGGTGTGCGGCCGAGCCTAGGTCGTATCATATAACGGGTGGGATTCCCGTCGAGTAAGAATTAGCCATTCGCTCGTAGCGAGTCTTGGAGGGCTAAAGGTAACTTTAGTCCTTAAGCGTAGACAGTTAGGTGGCGGGCCGAAAGCCAAAAGGATGAAGGGATTGAGCTCCATAATGTTAGTGAATCGAGAGGGCTGATGCCTTACCTGCAGCAGAAAGCTACATTTTATCCTGCGTTAAAAGGCAAGAAGGATAAAACCTCTCTGAAGTCAGAGACCTTGGCACGTTACACATTGATATGATACGGCAACTCGGGAGACCCTACCGGTCTTTTCTTCCTTTTAGAAGAGTATGGTGTACAAGCGATAATAAGCAAGGAAACCAAATGCCGATGTAGGAAAGGCTAGCTACCAGTTATCACCCTTATTAGGGACACATTTACTACACACAGAGGTAGGTATAATAAATGGAAACAAAACTACTAAGGATAGCAGAATTAGCAAAATCTGATCCTAAAATGAAATTTACATCTCTTGCACATCTTTTAAATAAGGAAGCATTAGTTCAATGTCATCATGAACTTCCCAATAAGAGGGCAACTGGGATCAACGGTACAACTAAAGAGCAATACGGTGAAAGTTTAGAAGAAAACATAGAGGATTTAATAAGTAGGCTTAAAAGCAAAAGTTACCGTCCTGTTCCAGTAAGGAGAATGTACATTCCAAAGCTCAGTTCAAACAAGAAAAGACCATTGGGAATACCTGAACATGAAGATAAAATTGTTCAAAAAGGCATTACAAAGATACTTAATACCATTTATGAAAATGACTTTCTAGATTGTTCATTTGGATTCCGTTCAAATAGGAGTTGCCATGATGCTTTGAAAATACTGAACCACTATATTGAAAAGAGGTCAGTAAATTATGTAGTAGATGTAGATATTAAAGGATTCTTCGACAACGTTGACCACATATGGATAATGGAGTTCTTAAAACTGCGAATCTCTGACCCTAACTTACTAAGAATGATTGGTAGGTTTCTTAAAGGTGGATATATGGAGGAAGGTAAGAAACATAGAACAGATAATGGTACACCGCAAGGTGGAGTGATATCTCCGGTATTAGCCAATGTGTATCTTCATTATGTCCTCGACCTTTGGTTTGAGAAAAGGGTAAGAAAACAGTGCAAAGGACAAGCATACATAGTGAGATATGCAGATGATTTTGTCTGTTGTTTTCAATATAAGAGCGAAGCTCAGGAATTCTTCCAATCATTAAAACTTAGATTAAAGAAGTTTAAACTAGAGATAGCTGAGGATAAAACTAAAATTATTCCCTTCGGGAGGTTTGCGGAGAAAGATGCGAAACAAAAGGGAAATAGAAAACCAGCAACCTTTGATTTCCTAGGTTTTACACACTATTGTGGGAAGAGTAAACAGGGAAATTTTCGAGTGAAAAGGAAATCAAGCAGGAAGAAAGTCCAAGGCAAACTTAAGGAATCAAAAGAATGGTTGAAGAATAATAGAAATAAAGATATTCATATGATTATGGATAGATTTAAACGCTCACTAATAGGTTATTACAACTATTACTGCATCACAGATAACATCCAAAGTGTAAACAAATTCAAAGACAAAATCGGATACATACTGTATAAATGGCTCAACAGAAGAAGTCAAAGGAAATCCTTTACATGGGATAAATTCAGACTATTTCTTGATAAATATCCACTACCTTCACCAAGAGTTAAGGTCAATATATATGACTTAAGAAAAGAGATTAGCTACATTTTGTGAATGATAACTAGGAGGAGCCGTGTGCGTGAATAGCGCAAGCACGGTTCTGTGAGGGGGGAGGAACACAATCTACCGAAAGGTAGAAAGGTTCCCTTCTACTCGACTAGTTGAAGAAGAATCGGTAATTTTTAGGGATTAAATACAAGAAGAATAAATGGTAAAATTATTATAAAGTTAAGAAAATATTTAAGGAGAATAATTTGATACCTATCATGAGTCAATTTATAAACAGAATATTTAAAGACAGAATTAAAAAAATAGTAATTATCCAATTTATTTTGCTGATTCCATTATTAATAATGGCGGTTTATTCCTTTCCTACTAATAGCATTAATTATCTCTATAATGGACTATTTCAAATTATTTTTGCTTTAATTAATATTTTAAATAGTGTTGAACAATTCATTTTGAAAAAGAAAGGTTTGAGCATCTCTTTTTTCATTTTAGGTATCCTTTTCGTTTATTTATCAATTAAAAGTTACAATTTATACCTTTTGAGTAAGTAAGTGATTACTTGAATATCTCTTGAATATAGTACTTGTTCAACTAGCGGGCAAATAAGTTAAGAAGGTTGACTCATTATAATTAAAGGGGATATGCACTAATGAAAAATATTTTTAATCATATGCATACAGCAGAAGTTTTAAAACGTATTGACAAATTGAGTCCAAATTCACAACCAAAATGGGGAAAAATGGATGTTGCCCAAATGCTAGCGCATTGTTCATCTTTCCAAGACATTGCAATGGGAAATTCTTTTCCACCAAGGAGTTGGTTAGGAATAATAGTAGGGAGGTTTGCAAAACAAATCATTTACAATGACAAGGCATTGCCCCATAATATGTCTACTATTCCAACCATTTTGATTGCAGATGATAGAGAATTTGACGCAGAAAAAGAAAAGCTTAAACAAAAAATTATCACATTCCAAAATAACGGACCAGAGAAGTGCACAACTCATCCACATCCTTTTTTTGGTAAACTCACTTCTGAGCAATGGGGTAAAGGAATATACAAGCACCTTGACCATCATTTTAAACAGTTTGAAGTTTAAACATTGAAAAACAAAATGAAACGATGTGCATCGTTAGTTGAAGAAGAGTTACTAAAAAATGATCAAAATTTTTTATAAAACTGAATACTAAATCACCAGGAAAGAAACCATTTTGATCAATCTTTGTTCAAAATGGTTTCTTTTCGTTCGGTATAAAATTTGACTTTAAAGGTTACTTTTAATCAAACTTTTTTTCAAAGCTACAATAACATCGCATCTTTTTTATAAACATCGTAACTTTATTTTAAAGCCACAAAACAACTTTGTTGTAAATTAAATAACTTTATTTGTAATTCAATGTCTTTATTATTACTCAACGGTAACGCATCTAAATGAGGCTTAACCTGTTTTTACTAATATGAATTTACGAGAAATTCAATAAAGAACAGTACTGATAAAATGCTATTACCCTTTTAAAGTATTTCCAACATCCAGAAACCTTTATTTTCTTTGGGTGTGCGAAAATAAAGGGTAACTGGCAATTGGCCAAACTCAAAATTATTTTGGGTTTTAACTGGCACTGCTTATGGGCAGAATAAGCATAATCTCGCTTGTAAACCTTCTAAGACTTCTTCTGGCACTTCCCTGATCTTGATATCCCCACCTAGGAAAAGCAGCCAATTTGTTATTTCAGACAATTCTTCTGAATTATTAATATCGATAAAAGTCTTTAGAATGGCTGTCATTTGGTAAGGATTCGTATAGGAAATTGAAACTTTTAAAGGATGATATTTTTTGAACTGGGCAATCGCTTTTGGACCAAGTTCAAGGACAAGGTTAATTTCTTCTTCCTGCTTACTTAGTTTTTCTAAAATCTTTTTCTTACTTAATCTTTTTTTCGTCGGGTAGGGTTTGACATTGGTGAGATTATCGACAGGAAAAATCCGTTTCTTTTCTTCTTTTAAGTCAAATCCTTCAATCAACCAAAGACCTTTTTCATGATAAAGGTGCAAGAGATTAATTGGATAAGACTTTATCACCTTCTCTTCTTTGATAGTAATCAATAAATAGCTATCCAAAAGAAGGATTTGGATGAATTTTTCTAGCATGGGATGAGGTAGGTCTGACAGATCAAGTAGGTCGGGATTATTGGGGTTGGTCCCTTCAAAAAGTAAGATTTGATTTAAAAGAACAAGTTCATTTTGTTGGTTTTCTGAGATGAGGCCTAGTAATTTTTCAGCTAACGACTGACGACTCTTTAGATAAGGGAGTTGTTGATTTTTTGTGGCCATAAAGGCAATAAAAAGAGCTTTAATCTCATTATCTGTAAAACGAACAGTGGGCAGGACAGAGTTGTTCATGACAAAATACCCCCCATCCCTTCCAACTTCAGCGACAAGCGGCATCCCCATGGCTTCAATTTCTCTAATATCTCTAATAGCTGTCGAACGAGAGATGTTAAATTCCCGCATGATTTCAGAAATTGTAAAGTGGGCGCGGTTGTTGATATACCGCATGATGATATTAATCCGTTCAACTTTTTTCATCGGGGCCTCCTAAACAGTATCATTTTTTGACATGATTTAAGGTTATTATAAACCCATCAAGTGAAAAGACAAATCATTTGATGAATAAAAAAAGAAGAAGGTTCTGAATATGACAAATTATACACTGGAAGAAAAAGACAGCTTTACCGTTTTAGGTATTGAAACTGAGCTTAAGAGCAATTTCACAGACTTTGCTGGCATAAGCAATGAAAAAGCAGCCTTTTGGAGAGCCGTCAAACAAGATGGAAGACTTGGCACTTTAAAAGCCGTAGCCACAAATGACTACATTTTTGCCGTGAACGAAGCGGTGAATAACAAGTTGATGCATTATGCTGGCGTCATGACAGAGGCATCGGTACCAGAAGCATCGAGAGTTATCCAATTTCCTAAGGGGGAATACTTAGTTGTTAAAGGGGAAGAGAAGACGGCTGATGAGTTGAGTAATAAGCTTGCTGGCATTGTCTTTGGTCAAATCTTGCCAGAAGCAAAGAATTTTGCCTATGTTGGTGGGCCCAATACAATGGTTGAGATGGGGCAGCGAAACGGCTTAGTATTTGGTGAAATGTGGATTCCTGTTGTTAGGAAATAACGAGATAAAAGGAAGGATAGAAATGTCTTATATCGTTGATTTTAAAAATGTGTCTACGGTTGGTTTGGAGTCTTCACCTATAGTGGACGCACTTGCTGGTTTACGTGCTAATGAAGCCCGTTACTTTATGAACAAATACAAGCATGAATTTACGGTTGTACCAGCTAGCGAAAGCCAGAAGACTCTTGATTATGTGAACCGAATTTTGAAAGCAGAACGTGATATTGAATTTGCGGCCACACCATTAGAAACGTCGCGTTTTCAAGTGGAAAATATCCAATTTGCCTACGTCATTTATGAGGATGGTCTTGTGCTCAACGTCATGTATACGGTTGATGACCCTAAGAAGCGAGCTGTTGGTTTTAAACTTTCTGAGGGGATGGATGTACCAAAGGAGTTAGAAGGAAAGTTTAAGTTTGCTAGGCAGAAGTCTAAACTAGCTGGAACAATTCGGGGCTCGTTTTTTGTAATTAAAGGAGAATATTAACTTAAGCAAAAGCGCAAGTGGAGGAATTCATCCATTTTTTGTATTTGGTCATTCTTTTACTTCATTTGGATAAGAAAATCCTGATTGAGCAAAAAAAATTAAATTCATCGCAAGAGCAAAAACAACCATTCATGCAACAAATGTCCATCTAGGCATTCAAATAACAAAACAGCACCTTTCCATCAAATTAAAGGGTGCTGTTACTTTTTTCGCAAAAACCTCGTTTACTGATGGTACCGGTTCCCCACTATAAATGCTAAATTACATCCTCAACAATCATGGCCCTTTAATTGAACAATACAGCTGGAGTTTAAGAGTCAAAAGAAACACCTAATTAATAAAGGGTTTTATCAATTTATAAATGATCAAGTTTTATTTTAAATCAACATGTTTTTCTTATGCTCTATAATATGGTGAGAAAAATACCATTAAATAAAGATTATCTAAGGGAAAAGCATCGCAACATTTTTCTAAACGTCGCGACTCTATTTTAAACATTGCATCTTTTTTACAAACGTCGTGACTTTATTCCAAAGCCATAGTTATACCCCCTTAGACATGATCTGAAGGGGTGTTTATTTATAGTGAAAAAGGAAAGAACACCTGAATTTGAAAAGTGGATTAAGGAACTGATAAGTGACAATAGTTGTTCCGTTAAAGGGCAGGTTAGAAAAAATACTTGTAATTGTTAATGATTATAAAGATCAATTTCTGATAATTAAGGAGATTAAATATGATGTTACTTGGTATGAATTCTTTGAAAGAACGGGTATACCTATTGAAGATTATACGTTATTAGCTATTAAACAAGCGAAGCAAATTGCTAATTCGTATACTAGTGAAGGATTCATAGAATATGTAAAGGCAAATGTTGAATATAGACCAAAAACAGTTGGAAGGATTCCAAGTTTAGCGACATTTAATGAAAAACTAAATTGACATGGTATCCGCATCCCAAAATACCCATATAAGAGCCGGAGTGTTTAAGAATCAAAGGAATACTATAAAACACTAAATAGAATTTGAATACGGGTATTGCAAAAAAACAGGAACACAGGAGATGTGGGATATGAAGATCAATAGAATAGATCATGTGGGTGTAATCGTAAATGATCTTTCAGCAGCTAAAGCGTTTTTTCTCGATTTTGGACTTGAAGTGTAAGGGGAAGAAGAAGTTGAAGGAGAATGGGTGGATTGGATAGTTGGGATTAATGACGTTAAAGGCAAATGTGTAGTATTGCAGCCGCCAGATGAACAAGGTATTCAGAAACCCTTTGCAAATATGCTGGGTATCCGACATATTACATGTGCTGTTGAAGATATTGAAGCTGTTGTTGCCAAATTGAAAAAGAAGGGAACGGAAGTCTTTAGTGAGAGCAATATGAAGAAAGCTATAAGTTATGCTACGTTCGTGGGCCAGAGGGAATTATTTTGGAGTTGGCTGAGGAAATCAAATAAATATTGAGGGGGAAGCTTTGAATTGATTTCGATCTCCAACTTGGTATTGAAACTGGATCTAACAGTTTACAAACAACTTTGATGCACATCATATTGGCGATATCTATTTAAAAGACGTTGTGGAGTTAAGCAATCGGGCGCAATTCTAGAGTAGAAGTTGCGCTCTTTCTTTATGTATAGAGCCAGATTTAGGGGGATTAGAAGATTTGGGTTCTTCAAATAATCAGGTTATTGGAAGAAGGAAAGCTAGGTAAAATTATTGATGTAAGTTTATGCTTTTCATGTAATAATTATTTTATAGAAATGTAAATTTACAATTCATACGTAGTGGAAGTGGGGATCATAATGGCAACGGGAACACATACAGTAGAAATTCCAGTAGATGTACAAGCAGTTTGGGAGTATGTCAGTGATCTTGAAAAATGGGCAACGACAGTACCAGCCTATAAAGAACATGAAATCATAAATGGCAAGCAATCTATTTGGACATTTGAAGGTAGTGTGAAAGGTATTAAAAAAACAATACAAGCGCAGGTAGATATTACTGAATGGAATGAACCTTCAAATATTACGTTTGAACTAAAAGGTTTAACAGATAATTTTACAGGAAGCGGTCACTTTACTGCAGAAGATGTTAATGGTAAAACTACAATGACTTGTACGGTGGAAGTCCATGCAGGTGGAATATCGGGTGCGGTGTTAACACCAATTATTAAATGGGCTGTTCCAAAAGTAGCATCTCGTTTAACAGAATCTATCGCACGTAAAATTGCAGTATTCTCATAGTTTTCAAATATTGAAAGTCGCTTTATTTAGGAGATACCTTCTCTGAAGCAAAGATGGTAACCAATGCAATGTTAAAGAGTTTTACTAGAAATTTTATAATTAGCGGAAAGGGGGCTGTCCAAAAATGGACGGCCTCTTTTTTCGTTGTGTCAGCCATATACTAATGCTAATTCAAATAATTGATGATGATGATTTTACAATTAGCAGAGTCTTTATTGGTTTTACTTGCTCCCTTTAATCATTCATCGAAAAAAATAAAATGAAGTCATATAAAGATTTTCTAGTCGGTGGCTTTTCGATTTCTATGTTAAATATTGGACTTATTGTTAGGATATTTATTGACCCAGGCAAATTTATATAAGTTTCTTAGTCATAAATAATAATGAGTAAAATCATGAAGGGCTGAACAATTTATAGTGTTTCAACGCCACGAATGCCTGAACCTGGCTTTCATCTTTTGCCACATCCAGACCAATGACTGGATTCATGTTTTATCTCCTCCTCAAGAAAATTGCCGGTACCCCTAATTCCTTCTTGTAGTGTCATAGCTTCGCTTGTTATACGAGATCCAAGTCCCAACCAGCCTCAATCATGTTTCTACAAGTAGGGGCGAACGGTTTAACGGACGGGATCAAGTCCCAAGGGCCATTACGTTCTACCCCGGCTACCGTTATCATATATCGATATAAAAAAAGGTCAACCAGAAATATGTTCTGGCTGACCTTATAATACGAAGGGCCAGTTTGTTGAGCAACGGTTTGATTTAGTAAAGCACATTTTATATTGTGTTCATCGTTTAATTAAAATGACTTCTTAAAAGGGTAGTACTTTATTTGTAGTTAACAGCACTTACCCTTAAGGAGTTAAATACCTTGCTTTTTCAACTTCTAATACGTTTCACTTAGATGACAGGCTAGGAGCAACTTAAGCCAAACATTAGAATCGTTTAGATCAACTGCAAGAGCTTCCTCGATTTTTCTTATTCGATGGTAGAGTGTATTTTGGTGAATATGCAGACGTTCTGCCGTATCGGATATAGATCGATTAGCAGCAATGTATGTTCTCAGTGTCAACTCCAGATCACTTGCCTTGGCCTTAGGAGATTGGAGCGGTGCAAACACCTCTTGAATAAATTGTTCAATATCCTCGGTCTGCTGATTCAGAAACAATCGGTTAATGCCAATACTTTCATAACTGATAATGCCAGGAGTCCCACGACTTAAGAGATAAGCTAATGATTTATTCGCTTCTTTAGAACTCCTCACAACATGCTCTAGACCTGGGTAAAGCCTTCCTATACCTCCCATAAGAAGTGGAGTATCTTTATTTGTCCACAACTTTACTGCTTTGTTTAATTTTTGGATTAGGCTGTCCTGTTGAGACTCGGTAGTGGCATTCATTATGATCGTCACTTTATCATGAAAACCGAACAGGAGGTACTCTAAAGACCCCAGCTCTTTATGTAGAGTGGAAATTAGCATTCTCTGGTGTGTTTCTCGTTTCTTGACGACTTGTGCCTTCCCACTCAGTTGTATTACTGTGACGAAGAGTGGTTTGTCTGGAGAAAGACCAAAATCTCTTGATTTAGAAGCAAGTAGATTTGGCTCCCTATATTGGAGAAGTTCATTAAAAAATTCATAGCATTGTTTATAGTACATATCCGTCATGGAATAGGTATTAACCATTTTTAGTGCCACCAAAGCACTTCCCTGCTCTAACACTACAGTATCAAGAGGACGGAGCGATCGGCGAAGCTCCACCACAAAGTAACCGATTGGAACCCCATCATTCACAATGGGATACAAATGAACAGAAGTTTCGTTAATAGTAACTGTCAATGTGTTCACACGATTTTCCCATCCTTTTATTAAATCTGTATCCTTTAGCCTCCTTGAAAGAGGAGTGTAATGTGGATACCATTCATTTTTAGTCATATCGAAAAGAGAAACAGGAAGGTTGATCATCTGTTCAACTGTTTTAGCAACCATTATCAAATCAGAATCCTTTAAAGAGAGTTTAGTAAAAACTTCATGAATATGGTTTCGTTTAACCAAATATTCGTTTGTTTCTCTTAGATTTGAAAAAAGTCTTGCATTGGTAATCGCAATCGCTGCCTGATCGGCAAAACCCTGCAACCAGCGTAAATCATCATTTGTCAACTTTCGATTTTTATTAATCTGGTGGACGATCATTACACCAAGCTTCTCTTTTTTCATACTAACAGGAACAGCCATCGAAAATAGAACAGTATTTCCCTCTGTATTTTCCATTGCGGCCATTAAATTTTTCATGTTGTCCGGCTTGATATTCGATATAGCTGCAAATCCTTGTTCCATATTGTAGGTATGGCCGACTCCATCCCGGTAAACCTCCCCTCCAATCCCCTCCCCTAATTCGGTCTTGAAATCGTAGATAGACGGTCCCATTCCAATGCTTGCTTTAGGGACAAGCCTTTGTATCTCAGGGTCATAAAGCATTAAAAATCCACGGTCAACGGCTGGAATAGCGATCAATGCGTTGTGCATGATGTTGTGTAACAGCTCATCCAACTCAAGAATGGAAGTTAACGAATGCAAACCCTCGAGCCATGCATCATTCTCTTGCCAATGCCGCTTTAATGTTTGTTGAAGAAGCAAATAACGGACTTGTAGCACAAAATGATCGCACTCTAATTTAGATAACGTCCTACCAGAACATATGCACGCGCGAACTGAAGTTGATTCAGGAACTTCCGTTTTAAACAAAAACAGTTGGCTACCGTTATCAGGATTGTAGCAAGTAGCATAATGATTACTTTCTATGCATGTTAAATTCGGCCAATTATCTTCATGCGAAAAAATAATTTTATCACGATTGGTGAGGGGTTCCCCGCATATGTGGACCCAATCCTCTGTAGAATCCAATATCCAAATATGGTATGTATAGGTCCAATCAGGTTTGCACATTATAACTTCTTTCTGTTCCATATCACTCACCCTAAACCATTTCTTTTTTTAAAATTGTACAATTCTCCATTCATTATCTTATGCATTGTTGAGATTTACAATTGAATGCTGAATATATTGTTTATTTTGACAATGACAACTAACAGCTTGTTCTATTAATATTTATTTTGTAATCATTCAAGTAAAAAAGGGAGGTTTTACAATGAGTGAAAGCGCTAACAATTCAAGAGAAAAAATGATTTTATTAGTTCTCTATTTTGGATGGATTATATCGTACATTGACAGAACTGTTATAAGTCTTGCAATTGTGCAGATTGGAGAAGATTTAACACTTGATGCGTCAAAATTAGGGATTGTACTAAGTGCCTTCTTCATGGGTTATGCATTAATGCAGATTCCAGGTGGCTGGCTCGCAGACCGTTTTGGATCACGAAAAGTCATCGTGGCAGCTGTTGTGGCCTGGTCGATATTTACTGCATTGTCTGGACTTGCCTGGTCCCTTACTTCGTTAATTCTAATTCGGTTTCTTTTTGGAATTGGTGAAGGGGGATATCCTGCAGCAAGTACTAAAGCAATATCTGATTATTTTCCCGCTGATAAAAGGACGAAAGCTCAATCCACAATGATGTCTTCAAATGCATTTGGTGCTGCTCTTGCACCGATTATTTGTGCCCCACTATTAGTCGCATTTGGTTGGCGGAACGTGTTTTTGTTTGTCGGCCTATTAGGTATTGTTTTTTTGGTCTGGTTCCTTCTATCTACTAGACAAGCAGGGAATTACTCTAATTCTGGGGTAGCAGTTAAGCCTAGTCGAAAAGAATATACACAGCTGCTCCGCAATTCTTATTTATGGAAAGTTCTATTAATCTTCTTTTTTGTTAATGTTACAAATTGGGGTCTTATTTCCTGGATGCCTTCATACTTAATGCAGGGGCTTGGAATCGATCTTAAATCAGTTGGGTTATTCACTGCGATTCCCAGCTTGTTTCTGACAATAGGGATGATTATTAGTGGAAGAATCATTAATAAGATTGGTTCGAAGGCAAAATATGGAGTATTAACTGGAATTATTATTACAGGGGCTTCTCTTTATTTAATGTCACTTTCATCCGGTGTTTTTCAGGTAATTATGTATCAGAGCATCGCGTTTACTTTTATGTCATTTGTCATGAGCTTTGTCTTTACAGTGCCACATCGGGTTATGGAACAGAAAGTAGTGGGTACCGCATTTGGCATCATAAATTTTGGAGGTCAGGCTGCAGGTATTTTTTCCCCAATGATTATGGGTGCTCTTATCGCTTCGACAGGGTCTTACAAAGCCGCGTTCATTTTCTTAACGATATGTTGCCTCGTCGCTGCAGTTGTTGTTTGTTTCTTACCATCAGCTAAAAAGAGCCAAGCAGCAACAGAGTATTCTACCATAGAAAAAGCAAATTGAGTGATTAATCGCAGGATTGAATGAATAATTAGGCTGTTTTAAACATTAGTGTTGATCAAATAGTAGCCATTACGTTATTCATTTGAATAAAACCGATACGCATGAATAATAATAGATTATTTTCAACATTGAACTTTAGCAGAGTCAATAATTAAAGAAAAGGTGGAGAAGAAATGGGCAAATCGAACATTACTAAGTGGATGGATGAGAATGAAGCTAAATTTACAGACTTGGCCAAACAAATTTGGGCAAATCCTGAATTAGGCTATAATGAAACGTTTGCATCTACCTTGCAAATTAAGACTTTAGAAGAAGCAGGATTTGAGGTTACTTCTGGGATTGGTGATGTGCCAACCGCTTTTGTTGCACAATACGGAAAAGGAAAACCAGTCATAGGGATTCTCGGTGAATTTGATGCCCTACCAGGATTATCCCAAGATATCACTCCAAATTATAACCCAATCGTTCCAAATGGCCCAGGACATGGCTGTGGTCACAACTTGCTTGGAACAGCTGGGGTAAATGCTGTGATTGCTCTTAAGGAAAGAATGGAAGCAGAAATGCTACCAGGAACCATTCGATACTATGGGTGCCCTGCTGAAGAACTTCTCTCCGGAAAAACGTTTATGGCAAGGGCGGGTGTATTTGATGATTTAGATTGCGCCCTTACATGGCACCCTGGAACGGTCAATACGACAGCTAATTTCCGTATGCAGGCATTAACTGCAATCGAATTTTATTTCTCTGGGAGAACTTCCCACGCCGGTGCTGCTCCACATCTTGGACGCAGTGCACTAGACGCCGTTGAGTTAATGAATGTCGGTGCTAACTATTTACGGGAGCATGTTCTAGATGGTACCCGAATTCACTATCAGATTACAAACGGGGGAATGGCACCCAATGTCGTACCAGATAAGGCTAGTGTTTATTATTTCTTACGTGGGGCAGACCGTAAGCAGGTGGAGGAATTAGAGGAAAGGTTAATAAAAGTTGCTCAGGGGGCAGCTATGATGACAGAGACCTCAGTATGCTGGGAAATCAAATCTGGATGCTATGAAACATTGCCAAACGAAACTTTGAATGAGCTTATGTATATGCAAGAGGAAGCAACAGGATTATTTACTTTTACCCAAGAGGAAGAGAAATTTGCTGAAGAACTTCTCCAAACGGTTGAGCCATCTGTATTGGTAGGTGCTAAAAATCAACTCATGAGTGCGGATGCAAGCAAAATGCTCGATACAGCCTTTTACCACAACATGAATCATTTCGGTTTATCCATTGGTGGATCATCCGATGTAGGAGATGTATCTTGGATTGTTCCAATGGGGCAAATAATGACCACCTGCGCACCACTCGGGGTTCAATTCCACACTTGGCAGGCTACGGCCTCATTTGGTTCATCAATCGGCCTGAAGGGAATGCACTATGCAGCAAAAATAATGGCATTATCTGCTTACGAATTACTGTTGGATCAAGATGGTATTCTTGAAAAAGCAAAGGACGAATTCAAAGCAAGCACAAAAGGAGCGGCTTACAAATCTGGTATTCCATCTGATGTGAAACCACCTGTGCTAAATAGTGACGCTGTTCCAGTATCAGCAATCTGAGATGGAAATTGCATGGTGAATCCGGGAGAAGATATGTAGCTGATCATTTTTAACGTCACCTTTATAAGGTGGCGTTATTTATAGTTGTCCAACAATATGCAATATAAGAGTAGCTTGTTCAACAATCGGGCGCGATTGTGGTAGATATAAACGACTTTATTGTTATATTTTTTAGTACATTAAGCAACTTTATATTAACCCCGTCCTAAAATATAGGACTCGTTATGGCTGACCCTTAGCTGCACTTTGATATTTAGCCTGCGAAGTGTGAAAAAAGCCATTTGAGTCCCTCTTTTTTGATGACTTTACTAAGGCCAGATTTGGCTTTGTATATTTATGTGAGGTACTACACTTACCAAGCTATTTTGATGAAGCACTTGTACTTTTAGGCGTATTATCCTTTAAAAGTATAGAGTTGTTTAAATCACGCTTATTGGCTTATAATTAAAAGTTCGTAATTGCTATTCTTACGAAGGTGTAAAAAGGGATCTGTTGCAAATAATACCTATTTATTAGAAGGAACAATTAATGAATGGAGGAAATGAAATAATGTTTGATTTACCAAATTGTCCAAAATGTAATTCTGAATACACGTACGAAGATGGAAGTCTTTTTGTTTGCCCTGAATGTAGTCATGAGTGGACTTTAGAAGTAGAGACTGAAATCGGTGAAGACGAAAAGGTTATTAAAGATGCAAATGGCAACGTCTTAAATGATGGTGATTCTGTAACAGTAATCAAAGACCTTAAAGTAAAAGGAAGTTCATTAGTTGTAAAAATAGGGACAAAAGTAAAAAGTATACGTTTGGTTGATGGGGATCATGATATTGATTGCAAAATTGATGGTTTTGGAGAAATGAAATTAAAATCTGAATTTGTTAAAAAGGTTTAAAGAAACAGACCGAAATAGATTCTATAATAATAGGCGTGCTATAGAACACTTCCACTATAAAAACCTCGATTCTCTTTATAGTCATCACATATCATCTAAATAATTGATAAAAAGAATGTCCATTAAGATCGTTTTTAATGGGCATTTATCTTTTTTAAAGACTTAAATCTGGAAAAAGGCTGAAGTACGTGATTTTAAACAATTCCCTCTTCTTTTATCCCACATTAACGGGCAGTAAACCCTATCTCAAAGCCTAGAAGAATCAAAGAAGCGTAGTTAGAGGATGATGAAAGAAACCTAAACTGATTGAATTTCTACTTTATTTCATTTTGAGTTTCTAAAAGAGAAGTTATTCATTTTTGCTTTTCTGTTATCTTCCCATCTTTGGATGCATCATGACTTACAGTAAAGTTTAAAGTGATAACACCGATAATAATGAGAAGTATTGAAGCAATTTTTAAAAGGCTAAAGCTTTCATTAAAGAAAAAAACGCCAATGAAAGTAATAATCAAGATACCAATACCGGACCAAATTGCATAGGCGACTGACACTTCAATGGTCTTCAGTGCTAATGTTAAAAAGCTAAGGCTACCAATATAAAAGAAAATTAATAATATACTTGGTATTAATTTGGTGAAACCATCAGATAACTTCATATTGATTGTGCCCGCTACTTCAAGCAAGATAGCTAGGCATAAATAAACCCAAGACACATTCATTCCTCCCTCTATTCTCCTATTTTATCTCGGTTTCACAAGCTGTACTCCTACATAGATGGCCGGTTCCAGTTCGCATTATTTTGATTTATCTTAAGAAATAAATTCGCTTTGTATTCTCAAATCCCCTTTTCCGTAACGAAGATTCCTAACAATATTATTTAACAGAGCCTAAATTAAATAAATTGTTTCTCGTGGAACAATTATTTTCATTTAAGCCAATCCTCTCCGTCTGTGATATTTATCCCCGGGTCCTATCGAATTCATTAGTTAGTTGATCTTTCAATTTAAGTAGCCGTTGCTTCCCAGCCATTGTCCTACTCGTGACTACAGGGCGGCTATACTCTAAAGCTTATCATCTGCATAGCTTTTATTGAATCCCTTTTAAGGAGTCAGCGGGGAAATTGAGTTGTACGAAGAAGGAGTGATTAATAGGATGTAATTAATGAAAAAATAGAGGGTAGTATTGTATAATCCAGAAATAATGTGATAAGAAATAAATTTGTGGTTCTGAAGGATGGAAGGCACTTCTTCAAGGACGGATCTCATACGAGTCGATCAAAAAATGATGTAGGAGATCTGAATTCTTTCGTAATTTGACCATAATGGATTAAAAGCATGGTTTGAAAGGATCATAAACGTTTAAGGGGGTGAGGTAAAATGGTAAATAAAACTTGGTTGCCAGATTCTGCAACATCTCATGCAAAGCCTAGTATTGGAAAGGCGATACTTTGTATGGGGTGAACACGTATTTAATATCGCCCAAATTTAGTTCAAATTATTTCTAATAGTTGGCTTTGCACCTTATTTTCATTTACACAAAAAATAAGGGGCTGGCAGAAATGAAATATGTAAATGCAACGACTATTTTACCCGAAAAGCTGATCATAGAAATTCAAAAGTATATTCAAGGAGAAACCATTTATATACCTAAATTAGAAACGAACTATCAAAAGTGGGGGACACGTTCTGGAGGAAGAAAGTTAATGGATGCCAGAAATACCACTATTAAAAATGCTTTTAAAAATGGCAGGACGATCCATCAATTAGCTGAAGAATATTTTCTTTCAATTGAAACAATCAAAAAAATTGTTTATTCTAAAAAATAATGGAACTCTCAGTGGTTCCTTAAAAGAGGATGTCTCATAAGGGTCTGGCTTCGCACTCTAAATCAGTATGTAGTGTTTCATACACTTATCTTATACTGTATTTTATTGTTGCGGGGTTTGACCTTTTGCTTTGAGACATCCTCTTTTTATATGGTAAGTTTGCTTCATAGTCATTTTCTACATTGAAAAAGGTAAGCAGAACTTTTAAAATAAATAGGGAATTTAGCAATAATAATGGGTGTGGAATGTATGGTTACAAAAGAAAAGAATGTAATGGGTTTTCTAATATGATGGCTTCTTGGCAGCTTGATTTAGCTACAAAATAATATAGTACCAGGAGTGATGAAAATGGAACTTTTTATTAGAAGTGATCAGTATAACTTTATTAAGGCCCAAACACAGATTCTAATTAATGGTCACTCGACTGTAAATGATATTGAAGTTCTTCATGCATTAAAATCTATTGTTCAAGAAAAAGTTCTACATTTATTCATGGACATTAGCGAAGAGCAAAGACAGATACTACATCCAATCATTAACATTGAAGATAACGATAAGGCTGAGGAGTTTCTATCGCATGTTTTGCCGTATGTGATTCCTTTCAAAGAAGTAACAGAAAAAACGATAAAAAAATTATTCCCTAAAGCAAAGAAGCTAAAAGTTCCAATACTCGAAAACATGAATCTGTATGAGATTTCATATTTGGGTTGGAACGATAAGGGATCTAATAAAAAATATATCGTAGCTCATCATCATAATAAGCTCATAGGCATACAAGGCACATATAAAAGTATAAACAAAAAAGGAATTTGTGCACTGTGTAATCATCACGAAGAAATAGGAATGTTTCTTTCTGAAGCAAAAGGAACAGCAATCGGTACATTTATTAAAAGAGGGAACTATATTTGTGAAAATAGTCAAAAGTGTAATCAAAATATAATTTCACTTGATAAATTAAATGATTTTATTGAGAGACTTACTAGTTAATAGGGTTGATATAATGTCTGCGGACGCTTACAATGTCAAAATATTTGCCAGTGGTGTAACGTGGCAAATGGACTGAAGAATTTTAAGAGAAGTAGGGTGGGGGCTTAATAGTCAAACGTTTACAAGGTAAAGCTTGTGTAGAACTGCTCTAGTATATTCTGTGATTGTAAAAAATGTTTATCATTCATGATCAAGATAGGCTTTTTCCAGTAAAAAAACCAGCCTTCTCATTCAGAGAACTGGTTTTTTTAGGATATTGCAATAAGAGAGAGGTCTAATCTTTGTTTACCTATTGTTCTTGTTCAGCATAGAAAAGATCAATAGGATGAAGCCAATTGATTCGTGCCAACTTAGCAGCCTCTTCTTTATTTTTCTCTTCGAAAGCATTCAAAATTGCTTCATGTTCTTCGATCGAACGTTGAGTAAAGACAATTGATGAATGAAAATAAAGTCGAAAAACATGCGACTGAAGCGTGGAAACCGAACTTGAGATATATTCATTGTGGGCGTTTTCTACAATGATATTGTGGAATTGTTCATCAAACCTTAGGGCATTGTCAGAGTCGCCATTTTTAATAGACTGAGCAAATCTTGTATTAATATCGCGTAACAAATGAATCGTTTCTTGATTAATGACAGGTGTTGCTAGTTCTGCTGCCAAAGCCTGTAATACTGCTAACGGAGGCAATATTTTTGAAACATCTTCTTTCTTTAAGGCGGTGACTTGTGTACCGACTCCGGGATACATTTCGACGAAACCTTGGACAGTGAGCAATTGCAAGGCTTCCCTAATAGGCGTTCTACTTACACCTAATGCTTGTGCAAGGTCGGCATCATTCAGTTTTTCTCCTGGCTTAAAAGTACCATCAATAATCCATTCCTGTATTTGATTAAATGCACGTTTTTTTGCAGATACACGAGGCTTTATTGAGAAATTAGCAGGTATGGGCATAGTATGACCACCTTTTAAAATTGTTTATAATATGATAATGAAATAATTTTGAAAACGTCTCGTGAATTTTATCTACTCTTAAATCTTAGGTTGTATTTAATTGTAGTATATAAAAAAACTAAGTTAAACTCAATATATTGCATATAAATTAAAAATTGCAAATTCTTTGAAATATATTGCGTAAGTATAATTTATATGATATCTTTCGTATATTAAAAAAATAATTTACTTGCTACGAAGGGAGTTTAATATGACGAAAAAAATATCGTTTTCATTTTTAGTAGCTATAGGATTTATGCTATTTGCTTTATTCTTTGGGGCTGGGAATCTTATTTTTCCTGTAATGTTAGGTCAATCATCAGGAACGAATTTTTGGTCAGCCAATGCAGGGTTTGTCGTAACAGGAGTTGGGCTTCCGTTACTTGGAGTTCTGGCGTTTGGGGTATCGGGGAAAAGTGACTTACAATCGTTAGCGAGTCGAGTACATCCTATCTTTGGACTTGTTTTTACGATGGCTCTTTATCTATCAATTGGCCCGTTATTCGCTATACCAAGAACTGGCAGTGTTTCGTATGAAATAGCTCTGAAGCCTTATTTATCTGAAAATACTGGCTTTTTACCATTGCTAATTTTCACGATTATCTTTTTCGGCGTTACTTGCTTTTTTTCACTAAATTCTGCGAAAATTGTCGATATAGTAGGGAAAATCTTGACGCCTATTTTGTTAATCGTAATAGCAATACTGATTATAGCTGGTTTCATTAATCCGATTGGGCAATACCAAGCTCCGATTGAAGCTTATACGGAGCGTGCATTCTTTAAAGGATTCCAAGAGGGATATTTAACAATGGACACTCTTGCGGCGTTTGTTTTTGGTATCATTATTATTAACGCTATTAAGGATAAAGGTGTAACAACTAAGAAGCAAACGATGATCGTTTGTACACAAGCTGCACTAATTGCTTCAGCGCTTTTGGCTATTATCTATACTTCTCTTACGTATATTGGAGCGTCCAGTGTAGAAGGGATTGGACATTTAGAAAATGGTGGAGCAGTTTTAACAGCCGTTTCTAATCACTACTTCGGATCATTCGGAGGCCCAATACTAGGAATAATCGTATTAGGAGCATGTTTAACAACGAGTATCGGACTTATTACGGCATGTTCATCTTATTTCCATAAGTTATTTCCAACCATTTCTTACAAAATGTTCGCCGTTGTATTGTCTATTTTTAGCATGATTTTTGCTAATGTTGGTTTAATGAAATTAATTAGTATATCCGTCCCTGTTCTCACAGCGATTTATCCATTAGCAATCGCGTTAATCTTTTTAACTTTCTTACATTCGTTCTTTAAAGGGAGACAAGAAGTTTATCTAGGCACAATGCTAATGACTTTTATTATAAGTTTATTTGACGGATTAAGTGCTGCAGGATTAAATATTAAAGTAATTGATGACCTATTTAGTGCGATTCTACCTGGATATGAAGTAGGACTTGGCTGGATCGGTTCTGCTATTATCGGGGGAGTATTAGGATATGTTATCAGTTTGTTAAGAAAAAAAATCAATCCATACTCTGCTCAACTAGATTGAGAAAGTAGAGGAGTATAAAGAATCGTTGCGTAAATCAGATTCTCTATAGCACTACTTAATCGAGAACTGATCCATACTAAACATCATTCGAAAATAATTCGAGTGATGTTTTTTCTTGTAAAGACTTTTAACTAATTAACGGTTGCTTGACTAGTAGAGGGGCCCATAATAAAAGGGTCAGATCCAGAGGCGTTATAAAGGGTTGTATAGTGTGCGAGTTAAGAACCTCCATCCTTTATTTTTATCATTTTCTGAGTGAAGTATCCTGGTTACAGCTCAAAAGTATAATTGAATACAAGGAGAAATGGTATGGAAAACAAGTCGTAACGGTTGCAACAAACTTCCCTTCCAGTCAACTTTGTTCGTGTTGTGGCTATAAAAATGAAGTGGTGGGTAGTTAAAGTGTAGGTTCTATTCTAGATTGGTATATTTTTCATACAATTTAGTATAGTCTAACCTTTTTCTAAAAAACCTAAGAATACGGCATCGAATAACAGCATAGCTTGCTCGAAAAGTGACTTCATTGGTTGGAGCGTCCTATAAACCCTTTCAGATTGAAATATTACCGATCTAGGAAATTTAACGGTAATATGAACTTACCAATCGTGAATTCAGGAGAAATCCTTACAGATGCGTTTGTCTCACCTATCCTTTGCTTTATTAGCTATCGAAATCAATGTCTCATTTTTTGTGATATAGAGCCGATCATCAACATATCGTCTGTTTCTAAATGGGTCGTTACCGTTACACTGACCAAATATGCATAGCTCATGAATCTAGATTTGTCTGCTTCAGCAGCAGAGCTTTTTTAATACAAGTATCTTGTTGACTAACAATCCAGCTTATTCATTTAAAATGAAAATCACGCTTTGATTTAATTTTTCGATAACTTTGTATGTATTAATACTTGCACCAATGATACAGCCTTTACTAATCGTAAACAGGTAATTATACTAAGTATATTAGTATAATTATAGTACATGCTTATTTTGAATATAATGGTAAAAAGTATACTTAATGTAATATAAGTGTTGGAGGTGGAGCAAATGCCCAATCTAGAGAATAAATTTTTTAATTGTGAAAAGGAATTGACTCTTTCAGTTATTGGTGGTAAGTGGAAAATGTTGATATTGTGGCATTTGGGGAAAGAGGGAACCAAGCGCTTTGGTGAACTGAAGGCGCTCATGCCGGGGATTACCCAACGAATGCTGGTGAATCAATTGCGTGAGCTAGAAGATCATTTGATTATACATCGAGAAGTTTATCCTGTTGTACCGCCAAAAGTAGAATATTCCCTTACTGAACATGGACGGAGTCTGATGCCGATTCTGGATTCTATGTATGAATGGGGGAAATATTATATCGAGAATGTTCTGGAAACGGAAACTGAAGAAAATGAGTCCATTGAGTAGCAATAAGATTATCTCATTATAATAAATTCCACGGTCGGCAATTTGATCGAAGGGCTTTCCGTGGTTTTATGAAAATATTTCTCCCCTTTTAAAAATACCTCTTGCAAACGCAAACATGCTTTTATATAATAATGGTAGACAAAGGATTGTTACTGTTCGGCAGGCAAAACCTGGATTGATTGGAGTATTACGGGGAAACTGTAATATTGGGATCAGTTCAGGTTTTTTTGTTAGTATTTAAAAAATCAGTGATAAGGTGACTCATTATGCGCATAAAAAAAGTCTTTAACAACAACGTTATACTGACAGAAGATGGGAACCTAGAAGAAATGGTTGTTATGGGGCGTGGACTCGCTTTTCAGAAGAAAGTTGGAGATGAAATCGATGAAACGAAGATTGAGAAAACCTTCGTCATTCACTCGAAAAATGTCTTTGATAAATTATCTGAATTGCTCAAAGAAATCCCATTTGATCACTTGGAACTGTCTAATGATATTATCGAATTGGCCAAACGAGAATTGGGATATCAGTTAAACGAAACCGTTTACTTGTCATTGACGGATCATATCCATTTTGCGCTAACAAGGATTCAAGAAGGACTGATAGTGAAGAATGCCCTATTGTGGGAAGTTAAGAAATTTTATAAAGATGAATATCGAGTAGCTAAACAAGCGGTTCAGATGATTGAGGACCGGACAGGTATTCAATTACCAGATGATGAAAGTGCATCGATTGCGCTGCATCTGTTTAATGCAAGGCATGATTCGGCAGGCATGGAACAAACCATGGAGATGACGAAGATTGTCAATGACATCATTACGATCGTGAAGTATCATTTTGGCATCACGTTTGATGAAGATTCAATGAATTATAGTCGATTTATTACTCATTTACGCTATTTTGCTTACCGTATGCAAAGAGGTGAACTATCCCGTGAAGATGAGGACTCGTTATTTGATCAAGTGAGTAAGCAATATTCTGAAGCGTATCAATGTACCATCAAAGTACAAACTTATTTGCAGTTAAGTTATAACGTCCAGATGACGAAGGATGAAATGGTGTATTTCATGATCCATATTCATCGCGTATCTAGTCGTGAGAAAAAAGCATAATTTTTCTGATTAGGATTGTTACTGTTCGGCAGGCAAAACCTGAGAAGAAATGTTGAGAAAAGTGGGTGTGTAACCCTCCTTTCTATCTGCATTTCTTTTCAGGTTTTTTATTTTTTACCGTAAATGATGGGGCAGCAAACCCTCTTATCTCGAAAAATCAAGGATAAAAGGAATTTAGGAGGGGGATTACTACTTATAAAAACTTAACGACGGATAGGATATCCTAGTCAAATTACAAAAAGGGGAAACTAACAGATGGATAATAGAGAATTAGCTAAAAAGATTGTTGAAAAGGTAGGCGGAGAAGAGAATATAAACTCTCTTGTACATTGTGCAACTCGTTTACGTTTTAAATTGGATGATCGTAGTAAAGCGAAAAAAGACGAACTCCAAAACATGGAGGGGGTCATCACTGTAGTTGAAAGTGGTGGCCAATTTCAAGTTGTTATTGGGAACCATGTGCCCAAAGTGTATGCGGAAGTTATGAAAGTAGCAAAAATTAGTGGAGAAACGATCAAAGAATCAACATCCACTGAAAAAGTCGGTGCAGTCTCAAAGGTTTTTGAATATATTTCTGGAACATTCTCTCCTTTGATCCCCGCACTAGCTGGGGCGGGGATGATTAAAGCCCTTCTTGCGATATTAACATTATTACACTGGATTGATGTAGATGGCAGTACGTATGCAGTGCTAAATGCAGCTTCGGGTGGAGTGTTTTTCTTCTTGCCTATCTTTGTAGGGATCACGGCTGCGTTGAAACTTGGTGCGAATCCATATGTCGGTGGCGCGATTGGAGCGGGTTTATTAGAACCTAGCTTTACAGCTCTTCTTGAACACGGAGCTCGTTCGGAATTTTTGAATTTGCCGTTAATTTTGACCAATTATTCATCAACAGTCTTCCCGATGTTGATTGCGATTGCTATTTTTGCTCTATTAGAAAAATGGGTTAAAAAAATTACACCGAGTGTACTCACATTATTTTTCACGCCGATGGTTTGTCTACTCGTAATGGTCCCGTTAACAGCCTTAGTATTTGGTCCGTTTGCAGTGTACGTGAGTGACGGAATTATGAACGGTGTTTCTTATCTATCGTCTGTATCAGCTATTCTAACAGGGGTTATTATTGCGGGTGTGTGGCCATTTCTTGTTATTCTCGGTGTCCACTGGGGTGTTGTGCCAATCGCGATTAGTGCGTTTGCCAAAGGCGGGGATGTGATTTTGCCTATCACAGCCGCTTCAACGTTTGCTCAAATGGGTGTTGCTTTTGGTGTGTTCCTGCGTGCACGTGACAAGAAATTGAAATCCTTGACCCTTGGAGCGGTGTTATCAGGTGTCCTTGCTGGTGTGACCGAGCCGATTATATATGGTGTGATCATGCGCTACCGCAGGTTGATTCCAATCATGGTGATTGCGGGTGTTATTGGCGGAGCCATCGTTGCGACATTTGATGTACGTTTATTCACGTTTGTATTTAACAGCATCTTAACAATCCCGGCTTACCAGCCTCCAGTTAAATATACAATTGGCGTAATGATTGCTTTCTTGGTTGGGACCATTCTGACTTTTATAATCGGATATGAGAAAAAGAAAGAAGAAGAAATCGAACCGGAACAAACAACACCAGTTCCACCAGCTAGAGATAAAAAAATGGCTATAGCTAGTCCTATTGAAGGTACGCTTCTTCCGTTAGCAGATGTACCGGATCCTGTATTCTCTAGTGGCGCGATGGGCAAAGGAGTTGGAATTGAACCAACGATTGGACGCGCAGTCGCTCCGTTTGATGGAACAGTAACAATGATTTTTCCAACAAGTCATGCGATTGGATTAACTTCAAATGACGGAGTGGAAGTTCTCATTCATATTGGGTTAGATACGGTCCAATTAGAAGGAAAACATTTTACTGCCCATGTCGAAAATGGACAGGCAGTTAATCAAGGAGACATCCTAGTAGAATTTGATATTGCTGGTATTAAAGAAGCAGGATATAAAGTGACGACACCAGTGATTGTAACGAATACAACAAATTATTTAGATGTCATTGCAGATGAGCCGAAAGAAGTAGTTAGCGGGCAGTCTATCCTTACAGTTATTAATTAAGATGTGAATCGTATGTCGAATGGGGCATACGATTCACAGTGATTAAACGATACGGGAGATAGCAAACGCCATTTTTTGTTGTGAGAAAGTAACGGATCACTAAAACATGAAAACACAAAGGTTTATTTTGTAAAGAAAGTCAGTCGAAGAAGGTAAATAAATATAAGGGAGAGATTCTAAAATGAAACATACTTCTTTAAAAACATTTCCGGAAAATTTTCTATGGGGTGGTTCAACATCTGCTTATCAAGTAGAGGGTGCATGGAATGAAGATGGCAAGGGTCCATCTGTTGTAGACATGGCCAACCACGTAGAAGGTGTGACAGATTTTAAGGTAACAAGTGACCATTATCATCACTACAAAGAAGACGTGGCATTATTTGCTGAAATGGGCTTTAAAGCCTATCGTTTTTCGATTGCATGGACACGCATTTTCCCAGAAGGGACAGGGGAAGTCAATCAAAAAGGGGTAGAGTTCTACCATAACCTGATTGATGAAATTAAACAGCATAATATGGAACCAATCGTAACGATGTATCACTTTGATTTACCTTACGCTCTTCAACAGCAAGGTGGTTGGGCGAATCGTGCAATGGTCGATGCCTTTGAGCAATATGCGCAAGTTTTATTTAACGAATACGGAGACAAGGTGACATACTGGTTAACCATTAATGAACAGAATATGATGATTCTTCATGGGGATGCCATTGGAACGTTGGACCCGAGCTTGAAGGATCCAAAGAAAGACTTATATCAACAAAACCATCACATGTTAGTCGCACAGGCAAAAGCGATGAAGATGTGTCATGATAAATTGCCGCACGCGAAGATTGGTCCTGCCCCGAACATCGTTTCGATTTATCCTGCAACGTCCAAGCCGGAAGATATTTTAGCGGCAGACAACTATGTAGCGATTCGCAATTGGTTGTACCTAGATATGGCTGTTTTTGGAAAATATAATCATGTTGTTTGGTCCTATCTTGAAGAAAATGGATGGACTCCGGTGATTCAAGATGGAGATATGGAAATCCTTAAAGGAGCAAAGCCAGATTTCATCGCCTTTAACTACTATACCTCTCAGACTGTCCAAGAAAGTACAGGTGACGAGGAAGACAAGCAAGGAACAGGTGATCAACATTTAACGATCGGTGAGACGGGCGTGTTCAAGGGTGCGAAAAATCAACATTTGAAAACGAATGAGTTTGGTTGGGAGATTGATCCCGTGGGGTTCCGAACAACACTTCGTCAAATCTATTCACGTTACGGATTGCCACTGATCGTAACAGAAACAGGGCTTGGCGCATTCGATAAGTTAGAAGAAGGCGACAAAGTACATGATGAATACCGCATTGACTTCTTGCGAAAGCATCTTGAACAAATGCAACTGGCAATTTCTGATGGTGTAGAAGTATTTGGCTTCTGTCCATGGTCTGCGATTGATTTAGTCAGTACACACCAAGGTATTAGCAAACGCTACGGTTTTATCTATGTTAACCGTGATGAATTTGAGCTACTTGATATGCGCCGTATCCGTAAAGACAGCTTTTATTGGTACCAAAAAGTCATTAAAACGAACGGACAAGACATCTAATCTAATTTGGGGCTATTTCTAAGATTCATAAATTCGAGAATTTGTATATGTTAGTAATACTGAAAAAGATAGTAGAAAATGAAAAGATAGAAAGGGGATTATTAAAATGACAATCACAAATAAAGAATTTCCAAAAGGCTTTTTATGGGGCGGTGCTACAGCAGCGAACCAATTAGAAGGTGCATTTGACCAAGACGGGAAAGGTTTGTCTAGTGCAGATTTAGTTGCTTATATCCCGAAAGATCAAAGAAAGAAAGATAATGCGATCGAAATCACTTCGGATGAAATTGAGAAAATCTTGTCAGGTGAAAAAGTTGCTAGATATCCTAAAAGGGAAGGTATCGATTTTTATCACCGCTATAAAGAAGATATCGCATTATTCGCTGAAATGGGTTTTAAGGTTTTCAGATTATCGCTTAACTGGGCGCGAATTTTTCCAAATGGAGATGACCAAGAACCAAATGAAGCAGGTCTAAAATTTTACGATGATGTGTTTGATGAACTTCATAAATATGGAATTGAGCCTTTAGTTACGCTTTCTCACTATGAAACGCCTTATGGGCTTACTGAAAAATATAATGGTTGGTTAGGACGAGAAGTCATTGGCTGTTTTGAAAGATATGCCAAAACCGTATTTACACGTTATAAGGACAAAGTGAAATATTGGCTGACATTTAATGAAATTAATATGATTACATTGAGTCCGTTTACGGGTGGAGGCATTGTTTCTGATCGCACAGAACATCCTCTACAAGCCCAATATCAAGGGTTACATCATCAATTTGTTGCAAGTGCCTTAGTTACAAAGGCTTGTCACGCAATTATCCCTGGTGCAAAAATCGGCTGTATGCTTGCAAGGATGGAAACGTATCCTAACACGCCTAATCCATTAGACGTGCGTAAAGCGCAACTAGAAAATCAAATGAACCTCTTCTTCACAGACGTACATGCACGTGGAGAATATCCAAACTATATGAATCGTTTCTTTAAAGAAAATCAGATTTCTATTAAAAAAGAAGATGGTGACGATGAAATACTAAAAGAATATACTGTGGATTACGTTTCTTTTAGTTATTACATGTCTTTAACTGCTTCTGCAAGTCCAGAAGGGGAAAGAGCACAAGGGAATTTATTTGGCGGTGTAAAAAATCCATATTTAGAATCATCAGACTGGGGCTGGCAAATTGACCCTATTGGTTTAAGAATTATGCTAAATGATATGTATGATCGCTATCAAAAACCACTATTCCTTGTTGAAAATGGCCTAGGTGCTTATGATAGGGTAGAAGAAGATGGTTCGATTCACGATGATTATCGTATCGATTACTTAAGAAAACACATCGAACAAATGCGAGAAGCGATTGAAGATGGTGTTGATCTTATGGGGTATACGAGCTGGGGACCTATTGACTTAGTAAGTATGTCTACTTCCGAAATGACTAAACGCTATGGGTTTATTTACGTTGATTTAGATGATGATGGAAATGGAACGTTAAAGAGATCGAAGAAGGATTCTTTTGATTGGTATAAAAAAGTCATTGAGTCTAATGGTGTAGAGTTATAATATCATCATTAATTGTATGGTTACGAGTTAATATTTGACTTGGTTTGTAAAATTTCCATAGCTATATGCACAATACCGTCTACATTTGTGGACGGTATTGTGCATACTTTAACTTCATTTTTTCAATGTACCACCAGCGTAATGAAGGGTCCAATCCAACTGAACCATCCCGATGCCCTTTCTAGGCCAAATATTCCTGGAATAAACGGAAGATAACAATAATGATAATCCACTGAACAATATAAATATTACTAATAGCGAAGTTGATAGACATTCTATCTTGAGTTATCTTTAGTAGGATAGTGCATGTTATTAGCGAATGTAGGTAATGATGATGGGTGGAAATTGATAAACGGAGGCGAAGGGATGTATAGTACAATTGAAGATTTTTTGACCAATTGGAAGCATGAAAGTGGATCAACGCAAAAAATATTGAATGCATTGACAGATGAATCATTAGCGCAGGAGGTATCACCTGAGGACCGTACACTTGGACGAATCGCCTGGCATGTCGTTACGACGCTTGATGAAATGATAGGACGTACAGGGCTTGTTTTTAAAGCGGCGCGGCATAATTCGCCAGTGCCGAAAACAGCGAGTGAAATCGCTGAAGCATACCGCACGTCAAGTGAAGAGATGGTCGCTTCGATTCGCGAGCAATGGAATGACGAAACATTAAACGAAGAGAGAGATATGTACGGGCAAATGTGGTCGATTACCACCGTGCTTGGGCTAATAATCACTCATCAAGCACATCACCGTGGCCAAATGACCGTGCTCATGCGTCAAGCGGGTCTGACTGTTCCTGGCGTATATGGACCGGCAAGGGAAGAGTGGGCGACATTTGGTGAACAAGCACCTGAAGTATGATTATGAAAATGGAAATTGAACCTTAAACAACCTATTTATTTAAACACAGCACTTAAAGAACACGTATGAGTTAAGCGATGAAAGTCGCTTTTCATACGTGTTTTTTTAGGTAAAGAAATAAATCTATTTTAGTCGAGTAACCTATTGCTACAAGGAATACATCATATAATGTAAATCCATTCTATATTCAATGACTGTACTCATGTACCAAGAGGGTCCGACTGTTCTTGGGCATATATGATTGATATTTAGTAGAAACACAGCTGAAATCTAAGTGCAAAAACGGCATTTGAAGTGCATATATGGATTAGAAAGACCCTGCTCACAAGTTATTCGGTGTGTGCAGGGTCTTATTATGATAAGATTTCCCTCGCTTTAACAGACTGATCCTCTACCATCACCATAACTTCTGCTAGAAAAATGCCCATTGGAACTAAGTAATCAAAATAATGAAGGGGTTTCTACACATAAAGTTAACCGTGTCTTAACAATTACATTACAATATTCTGGTATTCAATAGATTTATAGATGATATATTGATAGAGATTTGAACAACATGTAGGAGGTCCAACCTTGGAAGTACAAATGAAAGATGTCACGATGCAATTCAATAATATAACTGCTGTAGATCGCATGAATGTTACGATTGAAGACGGTGAACTAGTTTCTATGCTAGGTCCTAGTGGTTGCGGGAAAAGTACAACTTTATTTATGCTGGCAGGATTGTACAAACCAACTGCTGGTGAGATATTCTTTGGAGATCGTCTCGTGAACAAAATTGAACCAGAACACCGTGAAATTGGCATGGTGTTTCAAAACTATGCCTTGTACCCGCATTTATCCGTTTTAAAGAATATTATGTTTCCTTTGAAAATGAGGAAAGTATCTAAAGGGGAAGCGGAAGAGCTTGCAAGAGAAATGGCAAAACTCGTTCAAATTGATCATCTATTGGATCGTAAGCCTGGACAATTATCAGGTGGGCAACAACAACGTGTTGCAATAGCGCGAGCATTAGTAAAAAAGCCAAAAATCCTTCTCTTAGATGAACCTCTATCTAATTTAGATGCTAGGCTCCGTCTAGAAATGAGAGAAGAAATAAGACGAATTCAGCAGGAAGTCAAAATAACAACGATTTTCGTTACTCATGACCAAGAAGAAGCCATGAGTATTTCCGATAAGATCTTATTAATGAAGGATGGGAAGTTTCAGCAGTTTTGTCCGCCGCAAGAGATGTATGATCATCCAGAAAATGAGTTCGTGGCTAGCTTTTTAGGAAGTCCTCCTATTAATCTATTTCCAGCTTCTTTGATGGACAACTTAAAAGATGTTTCGATTAGCGGAACTAACGATGTCATTACACTTTCATCTCCTTTGAAAGAAGGAATGGACCCTGCAAGGCAAGTAACGTTAGGTATAAGACCAGAGGATTTTTATATTGAAACAGATGAAAAGAAGCAAGGGATTCTCGGAAAAACCATTATGGTAGAAAGAATTGGCCGCGATAACTTGTTAAATGTAGAAGTTCAGAATAAAACGGTTCGAGCCATAGTATCTCCAGATTTACGAATTGAGCGTGGGGATGTTGTGAAATTAGGCATTCTCCCTGAACGTGCCCATTTGTTCGCTGTTCATACCGGAGAAAATTTACTTGATTCGAAATTACGATAGGAGGGAGCTTTGTTGAACGATACGCCAACCATTGGAAAAACACTTAAAGCTTTGCTCTATTTAGCTCCCGCCCTCCTTATTATCGGTACGTTTAATATTTATCCAATCATCAAGTCATTTTTAATGAGCTTTTATACCGACTATGATTATTTTAAAGATATTGTTAATGAGCGAGGACTAAGTAACTATAGCTATATTTTCCAAGATCCAGAGTTTTGGCTTTCTATGAAAAATACGATGATCTTTGTGATCGGTGTTGTACCCATTTCTATCATCTTATCTTTGGGAATTGCCGTTTTATTGAATCAAAAGATAAAATTTAGAGGTTTTTTCAGAACCGTGTATTTCATTCCATTTGTTACATCTGTTGTGGCCGTTTCCATCGTATGGCGTTGGATTTTCCACACTCAGTATGGATTACTTAACCACTTCCTTGGTTTCTTTGGAGTATCGCCAATCAAGTGGTTATCAGATCCGCAAATGGCCATGCCAGCGCTTATTATTTTAGCGGTTTGGAAGGGGCTCGGTTATAACATTATTATCTTTTTAGCGGGGTTACAAAATATTAATCAGCAATACTATTTAGCAGCGAAAATAGATGGAGCATCGTCTTGGCAAAGATTTAAAAACATCACAGTTCCATTGTTATCATCAACCACTTTCTTTATTTCAATTATATCAATAATCAACTCGTTTAAAGTATTTGATGAGGTGTTTGCGTTATTTGGTGGACAACCAGGTCCTGCAAATAGTGCACAAACCGTTGTGTATTATATCTTTAATAAATTTTATGGAGAATGGGACTTTGGTGTTGCATCAGCAGCCGCTTATGCTTTGTTTATCGTTATTTTTATCCTGACCCTCGTACAATTATACGTGGGTAAACGTAAGGTCAACTACTAATGAAGGAGGGAGAAATTTGCAAAGAGAAGCTCTCTCAAAAGGTTTTGTATATACGTTATTAATAATTGGTGGTCTGTTAATGATTTTGCCATTCGTATGGATGATTAGTACCTCCTTAAAAGCGCCAAATGAGGTCATGATCATGCCACCGAAATGGATCCCAGATATTTTCCACTGGGACAATTATGTAACTGCTTGGACGATGGCTCCATTTGCTCGCTATACATTGAATAGCCTAGTTGTTGTAATTGCCAGCACAATTGGTGAATTAATTACGACGATATTGGCCGCTTATGCCTTTTCGCGAATTAACTTTTATGGACGAGATATTGCGTTCGCTGTATTACTTGGAACAATGATGGTTCCAGGTGAAGTATTGTTAATTCCTAATTTCGTCACACTAGCCAATTTAGGGTGGATTGACCAATACGAGGCGCTCATTATCCCTTGGTTAGCAAGTATTTTCAGTATTTTTCTATTACGACAATTTTTCCTTTCGATTCCAAAGGAGTTATCATTTGCTGCAAAGATTGACGGATGTAGTGATTTTCGGTTTTTATGGTCTATCATGGTACCACTTGCAAAGCCGGCTTTAATCACGATTGCTCTATTAAAAGCAATCGGTAGCTGGAATGCGTTTTTATGGCCACTAATCGTAACAAGTTCTGAGAATATGCGTACTCTTCCAGTAGGATTAACGTCTTTCAGTACAGACGCAGGTACGATGTATGAGCTATTAATGGCTGCTTCTACAATGATTATCTTACCAATGATTATTTTATATATCATTCTACAAAAGTACATCATTGAAGGAGTAGCGAGAGCGGGTATTAAAGGGTAAAGAATGTTTGAAAAGTCATGAAACGGATCATGTGAATGACTTTAAGGAGGTGGTGTTCCACCACGTTGAATTCCAGCAACATGCAAGATAATAATTAAACGTTAACGGAGGGTTTATTAGGTGAAAAGATTCCTTTTACTAGCTATAACAGCCATTTTGACATTTGCTTTAGCCGCTTGTTCAAATGGTTCAACTGCAAAAACGAATTCATCAAATAGCGAAAAATCAGATTCAAAAAATGGACAAACGAGTGGGATCACGACAACGATTGATAAACCAGTTACGATTGAATTTTGGCATGCAATGACCGGACATTTAGGTGAAACACTACAAAAAATGACAGATGAATTTAACAATTCACAAGAAAATATTACAGTTAAACTTGTGAGCCAAGGGAACTATGGCGATCTATCTAAGAAAGTAATGGCTTCTGCAAAAGCGCGTACTTTACCTGTCATGTCACAGGCCTATGAAGATTGGATGACACAATATATCCAAAATGACCTCATTACAGATTTAACACCTTATGTGCAAGATGAGAAATATGGGTGGACGGACGAGGAGTACAACGACATTGTAAAGGTTTTCCGTGATGCGAATACTTGGGATGGAAAATTATATGGAGTACCGTTCAATAAAAGTACAGAGATTCTTTACTATAATACAGATATGTTTAAAGAAAATAATTTAGAAGCTCCAACGACTTGGGAAGAGCTACGTAATGCTGCGCAAAAGTTAACGAATAAAGATAAAAAAGTTGTAGGGCTAGGGCTTGAGAATTCAATTGGCACTTCATTCCCTACATGGGTGAGACAAGCTGGTGGAACGTTCCTTGATGAAGGAAGTAACAAAATTATGTTTGATTCACCAGAAGGAAAAGAAGCACTTGAATTCTTAAATGGCATGATGGTAGATGGAATTGCACGATTAGCTGGAGAAGATGAATACATGTCTAACCCATTTGGTCGTGGAGACACAGGTATCTATATCGGATCGTCGGCAGGTATCCCATTTGTGTCACAAGCAGCAGAAGGTAATATTAACTGGTCTGCGGCTCCACTGCCAAAAGGTAAAGTGGGAGCAACTTCTTTCCAAGGCACCAACATAACAGTATTTTCTTCTGCAACAGATGAAGAAAAACTAGCAGCATGGGAATATTTGAAATTTATGACAAGCAAAGAGCAAACGGTATTCTGGGCGAAAGAAACGGGATACATTCCTGTTCGTACATCTGCACTAGAAGATCCAACTTGGAAGCAATATATCGAGGAAAACCCAGTGTACGGTGTGGGACAACTACAATTTGAATCTGGCTTCTACGATCCACGTCCAGTCGGGGCTTTTGATATGAAGAATGTTGTATCAAAAGAAGTTCAATCCGTTCTTCTTGGACAAAAAAAAGTTGATCAAGGTTTAGCAGATGCAGCAAAAGGTGCACAAGACGCACTAGATAAAGCGAAGTAATGAAGAAAGAAGCAGAAAAGGATATTCTTATTTACTAATAAAACAAAGAGGTTGTCTTTGGGGTCATAGCCCTAAGCTTTTAGGCAGCCTCTTATCAAATGAATTTGATAATTTGAATGGATGGGGTGATTTGGGTGGCAACACTCGAACGGACAAATATTCGTTTTTTTGGTGGGTTACGAACAATTGGTGGAACAATCGTGACAGTGGAATATAAAGATTCTAGAGTTGTGTTTGACTTTGGATTAAAATACGATCCTGCCAATAACTTTTTTGACGGAAAGCTTCAATTGCGCACAACTTCCATTGTTCAAGATTATTTACGTTTAGGCATGATTCCAAAGATAGATGGTCTATATTCCGAAAAGGACTTAGCGGGAAATGAAGGCGTTATTCCTGCAGAATTAGACAAACGGCAAACAGCTGTGATTATTTCCCATATCCATCTTGATCATATTGGTGCCATGGGAACGATTGCTCCTGAAATACCTGTATATCTTACAAGCGATTCACTAAAGCTCTATCATGCTCTTGACACGATCGGAGAAGGTGTGCCAGGGAACAGAGATTATCAGAACTGTGATTATGACCAATCTTTCAGTGTTGGCGAAATAATAGTTACTCCAATCCAAGTAGATCACGACATATTAGGAGCCTGTGCATTCCATATTGAAACGCCAGAGGGGTCTATATTCTACACGGGTGATCTTCGATTACATGGTAACTATCCAGAACGAATCGAGCAAATGATTCAAAAAGCAAAAGAATGTGGTTTTGATGTTCTTATTATGGAAGGAACGACTTTAAATAGTGTAGAAGTACAGCGAGATTCGATGGTTTCAACGAATAAAATTTTTGAAGACCTTTTAACGGAGGCTCAATTGCCGAGAAAAATGGTAGAAGCTTTAGAAGAAGCAAAAGGGGTTGGCTGTTTCAATATTTATAATCGAAACCTTGATCGAATAGAAGGTATTTTAACAGCAGGAAAAAGTAGTAAACGAATCGTAGTATTTGAACCGGAACTGGCATATCTTGCATCCTTGTTCATGCCTGAAAGTGAATTCGCTGTTTATTTATCTTCCCAAACGAAAGAAGAGATGAAGAACGATTCATTATTAGAATGGAAGAAAGCTGTACTCGAGCGATATGAAACATTGGATGCTGTCCAAATCAATGAAGACCCTTCGCGTTATTTTGTACAAAATAGTTATGAACAGACAATGGAGATGTTTGATTTACACGTAGAAAATGGCGTTTATATTCATTCAAACGGCGTACCGTTGGGGGATTTCGATCCATCTTATCAAAACTTGAAAAACTTCTTAAAAAGAATCGGTATCAATCACGTACTTGTTGGAACATCAGGCCACGCGATTCCGAATCATTTACAATATATTGTAGACGAACTCGATCCGGATTTCTTAATTCCACTTCATAGTTTTCATCCGGAACGATTAATTCCTAGGCGCGGTAAGCAAGTATTACCTGAGTATGGTGTGACGTATGTGTTGAAGAACCACGAGTTAACAAAACAGTAAGAGTGAGCATTGGCACTAGAAATATCATATCTCATAAACTTGTTGGATTTACGATCTTATAAATGATTATATTCGAGATAAATAGAAATTCATATTCTGGTTCTGATTAAAGAGCTAAAAAACAATGGAGGTGATACATGGTGGATAACGACGAAACAATTAAGTTAACCATTCTTTATACAAGTGATATTCACGGAAGCATCTATCCAATTAACTATGCAAATAACGAGACGGTCGAATGGGGATTAAGTAAGATAGCCACGAAGGTTAAGATGGAAAGGGCCGAAGATCCCGATTTACTATTGATTGATAATGGTGATCTGATTCAAGGCTCGCCCTTAACCTATCATTATGGACAATTTTTACAGGATAAAGAACATCCGATGGTACGCCTTTTAAATCATTTATCATATGATGCGGCCATCATTGGCAATCACGAGTTTAATTATGGTCTTGATCTGCTAAATCAAGCTGTAAATGAATCTAATTTTCCATGGTTATCTGCAAATACGATCGATTCAATCTCAGGTAAGCCATATTTCGGTAGACCGTACATTATCAAAGAAATAAAATCTGTGAAAGTTGCCATATTAGGTATTACGACACATTACATCCCGAATTGGGAAAAGCCTGAAAATATTCAGGGGATTGAATTTAAAAACACGTTGCAAGAAACGAAGAAATGGGCTTCATATTTGAAAGAAAAAGAGAAACCAGATGTATTAATTGTTTCGTATCATGGTGGTTTTGAAAGGGATTTAGAAACAGGTGAACCAACTGAAGTCCTTACAGGAGAGAATCAAGGGTTTGCGATTTGTCAGGAAGTTGAAGGAATTGATGTGTTATTAACAGGTCATCAGCACCGTGAGCTTACAGGCAAGATTAATGGGGTGGAAGTCATTCAGCCATCCTTCAAAGGGCAGGCATTGGGGAAAATAACCGTAAGCTTGAATAAGCAAAAAGAGATTCTTGAAAAAAACTCCGAATTGTTATGGATGGATGAAGTTGAAGTGGATACAGAGATCCTCAAACTTACTTTAAAGTACGAAGATGAAACGCAAAAATGGCTAGATACACCCATTGGATTCATTGAAGGAGATATGCGGATAACCGACCCGCTACGAATCCGAACGCAAGATCATCCACTTATTGAGTTTATTAACAAAGTGCAAATGGATGTAGCTGGTGTAGAAATTTCTAATACAGCATTATTTGATAATACCTCACTCGGCTTTGGCAACCAAGTAACGATGCGTGATATAGTTTCAAACTATATCTATCCTAATACATTAACCGTTTTGCGCTTATCCGGACATGATATCAAAGCGGCGCTTGAGCAAAGTGCTAGCTACTTTACTATTGATCAAGCGGGAGAGCTTGCGATAAACCCCTCATTCATTCAGCCGAAGCCGCAACACTATAATTATGATATGTGGGAAGGCATTGAGTACATTTTGGATATTACAAAACCAATTGGATTGCGTGTAACAAAATTATATTTTAAAGGCAAGCCCTTAAACCTCGATTCAATGTTCGATGTTGTGATGAATAATTATCGTGCTTGTGGTGGTGGGGATTATATGATGTTTAAAGATAAACTAGTTGTGAAGGATATTCCAATGGATATGACGGAGCTAATTGCGAATTATATACGTAAGAGAAAAACGATCCAAGCGACAGCGAACCACAATTGGAATGTTATTTGGAAAAAAGATCTAGTTACCCTTGGGAATTCGTATGGCATATCTAAGCAAGAGGAATGACAAAAAATCAATCTACTGGAACTTTTTGCCCAATCTAATTGTAATTTCATAAACATATCTCTTGAAAATTAACAAGACCTATGGCAAAGTTAATAGATAATAAGGCACTAAACGAATTGAATAACGAAACATGTAGGGGGACCAGTGTTGCTGGTTGAGACCGTATCCAATAGATACATACCCTTGGAACCTGATCTGGTTAAAACCAGCGTAGGGAACATATTTAAACAGGACTCAATTGTTACGATATGCACCCTAGGTATAAACCTACGGTGCTTTTTTACGTAGCGCTGTTCCTATTAAACGTTTACATATCTTCCTCCTTGTTTCTTCGTTTGCTGCTTTGTAAAGACATGTTAAAAGGAGGAATTATGATGAAGAAATGGCTTGTATTGCTATGCACGGTACTGATTCTCGCTGCTTGTGGGAATAGTAAGGACGATGGTTCGAAGGGAAATAATCAAGAGAAGCTAAAGAAAGTCACCATGGTTTTAGATTGGACGCCGAATACGAATCATACTGGTTTGTATGTTGCAAAAGAAAATGGGTATTTTGAAGAAAAGGGATTAGATGTTGAGATTATAATGCCAGGTGAAGCGGGAGCTAACCAGCTTGTCGCGGCAGGAAAAGCAGAGTTCGGAATTGGCTACCAGGAATCTTTGACAGAAGCGCGTGTACAAGGTGTGCCATTAGTTTCTATTGCCGCCATTATTCAACATAACACGTCTGGGTTTGCTTCTCCAGCTGATAAGAAAATTACTTCTCCGAAAGATTACGAAGGCAAGACTTATGGTGGCTGGGGTGCACCTGTCGAGAAGGCTGTCCTTTCTTCTCTGATGAAGCAGGAAAATGGAGATGTGGAAAAAGTCGGTATTGTGAATATGGGAGATACGGATTTTTTCACAGCGGTTAAACGAGATGTTGATTTTGCTTGGATTTATTATGGATGGACAGGTGTAGAAGCTGAGCTGCGTGGCGAGAAATTGAATATGCAATATTTGACCGACTACACGGAAAAGCTAGATTACTATACGCCTGTTCTCACAACGAGTGAGAATCTGATAAAAGAAGATCCAGAGACAGTCCGTTCCTTTGTAGCCGCAGTTTCAAAAGGTTATCAATATACGATTGATCATCCGGATGAAGCGGCTAGCATCTTAATCAAAGCAGTTCCAGACTTAGATCCGGAATTGGTAAAAGCTAGTCAAAAATGGTTATCACCGAAATATCAAGATGACGCTTCAAAATGGGGTGTTCAAGATCAAAAGGTTTGGGAAAACTATGCAAGCTGGATGTTAGAGAACGGTTTGCTTGAAAGTGAATTAGACGCAAAAAAAGCATTCACCAATGAATTTTTACCGAAATAAGGAGGAGAGCAACATGAGCGACTCATTAGTAAGCATTCAAATTATCCCGAAAACAAAAAATGGGGAAGATGTGATTCCTTATGTAGATGAAGCCATAGCGATTATTCATGACTCTGGAATTAAATATGAAGTTCATCCACTTGAAACAACCATGGAAGGAAATTTGACAGAAATCTTTTCAATTATCGAAAAAATGAATCAACGGATGATTGAGATTGGCAGTAGAAATGTGATTTCTCAAGTGAAAATTCTTTATCAACCGAGCGGCGCATCTATGGCTAAATTGACAGAGAAATATCGCCCATGAAGATTTGGTATAAAGGATGGAGACCAGCTCTGGTCCTCATCCTTTTATTCATCATATGGGAAGTGTCCTGTCGATTGTTCGAAATACCAAAATGGCTTCTACCTTCCCCGACGCAGATTTTGTTAGAAGGAGCAGCTGGATGGCCGAATTACTACCGCCATCTAACATCGACAATTGGATTAGCAATCATCGGCTTTTTAATTGGCTCAAGCGTAGGTATCGCAGTGGCTATTGGTCTTCACCTTATTCCGAAGCTTAGAGAAGCACTTTATCCGATTATCATTCTCTCGCAAAATATTCCAATCATTGTGTTGGCGCCACTTCTTGTTATTTGGTTCGGGTTCGGAATATTACCTAAGCTCATTGTCATTACACTTGTTTGTTTTTTTCCAATCACAGTAGCTGCTTTGGATGGATTTAGACAAACGAGTTCAGAGCTTATGCACTATATGAAAATGGCTGGGGCTTTGAAGAAACAAATTTTTTGGAAATTGGAGTGGCCTTATGCGCTACCATCCATTTTCTCAGGCTTGAAGATCTCCGCTACGTATAGCGTGATGGGGGCTGTTATTTCTGAATGGCTTGGGGCAAAAGAAGGAATTGGCGTCTATATGACATTAGCTTCTTCTTCCTTTCGAACGGACCGTGTCTTTGTCGCCATCTTTTTGATTATGGTTCTGAGTCTGGTATTCTTTGCCTTGATTGTTTCGCTAGAACGGATGATTGTGAAGTGGAAGCCGAAAGGAGATGGAAAAGGGCGTGACTAAACTTTTAATTGAGAACCTATCGAAATCATTTGGTGAAAGTCAAGTGCTGAATCAGTTATCTCTTCATGTAAAAGAAGCAGAGTTCGTGTCGATATTAGGACCTTCTGGGAGTGGGAAAAGCACTTTATTCCAACTAATCGGCGGATTGTATTCACCGGATTCTGGAGAAATCAGACTTGATGGTAAACGAATTAACGGCAAAACTGGTTCGATTAGCTATACACCTCAAAGCCCATCTCTGTTGCCTTGGCGAACAGTTCTCGGCAATATCTTGCTTGGTGGAGAACTTGTTGGGGAGACAGATGAAGCAGCTGCTTTAGATATGATTAATAAAGCGGGTCTGAAAGGATACGAGAACGCTTATCCATATGAACTGTCGGGAGGGATGAAGCAGAGAGTGGCGTTTATTCGCAGTCTGCTAAGTCCGCAATCGCTGATTTGTTTAGATGAACCTTTTTCAGCGCTCGATGAATTCACGCGTCTTGAAATGCAAAACTGGCTCTTATCTGTTTGGGAAGAGGATAAACGTGCCATTTTACTCGTAACCCATAATATTGAAGAAGCTCTTTACTTATCTGATCGCATTATTGTGTTATCAGAGAAGCCTACCCAAGTGAAAAAAGAGTTTATTGTTCCGTTTCCGAGACCGAGACAAGCAGCGCTTTTACTAAGTGAGGAATTTTTACATTGGAAAAAGAAGATTTACAATGAATTGCGGGTGATTATGTGAAACATTCTATAATTGACTCTCATATTCATTTTGACCAATATTCAGAGAGTACCCGGTCTACCATTTTAAAAGAATTGCCAGAATATAAGGTGGAGGCACTTATTTCCGTGTCAACGAATCTAGTCTCTGCTCAAAAAAACCTAGCTTTAGCAGAGGTGGATGAACGAATAAAGCCTGCTTTCGGTTTTCATCCAGAACAAGAGCTACCAAGTGATTGGGAAGTGAATCAATTATGTTCATTCTTAAATGAACACAAAAATCAAATGGTTGCTATTGGTGAAGTAGGCTTACCCTACTATTTGCTGCGCGAACATCCCGAAATAAAGGTTGAGCCGTATCTTGAAATGCTTGAAATTTTTGTAAAACAAGCTTCGGAGCTGAATAAGCCAATTAGTCTTCATGCTGTATACGACGACGCTCCTGTGGTCTGTGACCTTTTAGAAAAATACTCGGTGACAAAGGCACATTTCCACTGGTTCAAAGGTGATGAAAGAACGGTTCAACGTATGATTCAGAATGGGTATTATATTTCAATTACTCCGGACTGCTTGTATGAAACAGAGATTCAGCAATTGATAAAAGCCTATCCGTTAGCCAATATGATGGTAGAAACGGACGGACCATGGCCATTCGGAGGACCATTCCAAGATACTGTGACTCATCCTAAAATGATTCATGACAGTGTACAACAAATAGCAGAAATAAAGAGGGTTCAGGTAGAGAAAGTATACGTGGAGTTGTATAAAAATACGAAAAAATTTTATGGATTGTAAATCATATTTGAATAGCTTACCAAAGGACGGTGTCCTATCAAAAATATTTCCGTTAATAATTTGCAATCGTTGCCAAATCCTGTTATTATTAAGAGGAATTATTTTTGTTCGGTACTGTAGGAATCTAAAAGTGAGAACTTTTTGACTCGATTGTCACTCAGAGCAAGGATAGTAATATAATGTGTGATGAACGCACTAGGAGGCAACAACAATGGAACAAGGTAAAGTAAAATGGTTTAACGCAGAAAAAGGTTTTGGATTCATCGAACGCGAAAACGGAGACGATGTATTCGTACATTTCTCAGCTATTCAAAGCGAAGGTTTCAAATCTCTTGACGAAGGTCAAGAAGTGACTTTTGAAGTTGAACAAGGTCAACGTGGACCACAAGCTTCTAACGTACAAAAAGCTTAATTGATACATGCAAAAGACAGACTCTATATTAGAGTCTGTCTTTTTTAACGTTTGAATTAGAGTTCATTTGTTATGTAAACAAAATAATTAAAAAAATCCCACTCAATGAACAAGTGGGATAACAGTAGTAACAAGTAAAGTAAATTGCATAAAAGGTTTTTCTAAGTATAACATAGTCATTTTGGAAAAACCTAGTTTAACTATTTTTCAATATAACAAATTGTGACTTACAGCCACAACTAGTGGCAATAAGCAAAAAGGTAACTGGGGATGAGGTTGCACATATTATAAAAAAACCTCTAAGAGCATCTGATTCTAACTAAAACTTTGAAAAAGGTTCAGGTTCTCAAATTGCATCACCTTATGAAAGTGGAGCTGTGGAGCTGATTTTGCGAAGCCCCGCCATTTTTCCATAGAAAAGTATTTGGATTCCACGAATTAAATAGTAATAGTTACGATTTACAAATTTAAAAAGATGGGTTATGATTGAGAAAAATGGGCTTATGAAAACTCGAGGTAGCTAATGATGAATGATATTCTAATGGAATTTTTACTGCGAGATATTGTTTCGAATTTATCGGATGAAAAGCGTGAGATTTATCAATATATAGTAAATGAAGAAGACCAATTGGCTCAGCAAGCGGATACCGCCGATCATCTTCTGCAGTTGTTTGTGAAGCATGCGCCACATCTGACTGCGGCCAAACACTTTCATTTGGAATATGGTGAAATGATTAAGTTTATGCATGACATTGAAGGGGAAATAAATGAGAAGTTGGAAGAAAGATGTGCGAAAGTCAAATGGATTGATATGACAGATAAAATTAAACACCCCAACTCCTCAAAAAATCCTGTGTTTACATATTTGTTAATCACTTGACATTGATTAAGATAAAGGCTATTTCAAGGGGGTTTTCCTTTTGGGAATAGCCCTTTTTGCATGAAGGACATGGGGACGGGGCTTCGCGATTTACTAATATAGACCATCTATTTTGCAAATATACGTATTTTATTAAGAAAGTACTTCAAAATCCGGCTCCGCATCGCCACCATTGTGATAGGTGAGTGTAGCATGCTACAGGATTAATCTTTCATGGTAAATGGTGGCGCTTTGTATGGTCCCTATTTTTTTCACAACTATCCTTCATGCTATGTTCTCACCCTAACAAAAATACGAATACCTCGAGACTAAGGTATATCAATCTTCCTATGAGTACCATTAGGTAATTTCATTAATTTTTGATACAATGGTAAATAGCGATTTGTTTTTTGGAGGTATATATATGGGAAAATTAAATAGAAATGCACCGTGTGAATGTGGTAGCGGGAAAAAGTACAAGAAATGTTGTGGTAGAAAAGTCGACGAAAGCCCAACAGCCGTTCATTATGAAGAAGCATCACTCATGCAGAAGGCTTTATTGGATTTTACAGAAAAGAATTATAAAGCTGAAATCAATCAACTTTTGCTTGATTATCCACTTCCGGCTACTGTGGGTGAAGAAGTACAAGAAATTTATCAATTCAATGTGAATATATGGGGTACTTTCACGCAGCCGTTTGTAAATGGTGATACAATCTTTGATACATTTATGAAGCAAGAAGGGTCGAATATTGTAAGAGAAAAAACGAGAGAGATCGTAGAGTCATGGAAAGGTACGGCACCGGTATTGTTTTCAATTAAGGAATTAATTAGTGAAACAATTACTCTAGAAGATATCGTGACTAAACAAACTACGACGCTTCCATTTACGCCATATGCAAACCAAGAATTAGGAATTGGGGAAATCATTCTTGGGTATTTGGTTGATATGGGAACAAGAAGTGATTTCTTTGGTCAGTTTATTAGTTTTGAGCCGAGGCATACAGACAACATTTTAAGAACGATAAACGAACAAGTAGAGGCGTACAAGCATACTGGCGGAAAAGCAGAAGAGTTCATGGTTCGGGAATTCTTGCAAATTTTCCATAGTCTTGCGGCTATTACAGAAGGTATCGAATTACCAAAAACTGAAACAAATGAGCTAGTATGGTACAATGAGAAAGAAAGAGAAACAGCTGAAATGGTGAAACAAGGAATGCATGAAGAGGGTTATCCGGATGCATTAATAGAACGTGTTCAAGTGTTATGGAACACCTATTGTATGGAACATTCTCCATCTATTCGAAAACCAGAAGCCTTTGCTGCAGCGCTGGAGTATACAGTGAAACAGCTTTCTAAAGGGGAGTTCAGTCCTTCTCAGACTAAGCTTGCTAAGAAATATGGGGTAGGCGCTTCCACTTTATCGAATCGTTATAAAGAAATTGAAGCAGCGGTCGGAGAAAAAATAGAAATATAAACAAATAGGCTACCATATTGGTAGCCTATTTGTTTAACAGCATCTAGCGAAAATAGGCCCTTGAGGCTTAAATGTTATCCGGGCTCTAAAAGGACGGGCTTTAGGGGGGCTTGAAGAACCTAAGCTTGTCGGACATTTGTACAGGAGCAATTGCTGACTTCAACGTTTGACGCAGTGTGTGGCGAACATAGTCGGTCTTTCCAGGCTCAAGGAGTTTATGTTTTCAAGGTGCTCCTTTAACTAATAAGGGTATGTTAAAATCCCTAGTTTTTGTAACTAAGGACCGATGATGGTTTTTATAAAAGGAGGAAAGTTTTTTGAGTGAAATATATCAAGATAATCCCTGTCCGTGTGGAAGTGAGAATCGATATAAAAGTTGTTGCGGAAAGAATGTAATAGAGTTTCCAACGATATCGATTAGTGAAGAAGCAGCAATATTTCAAAATGAGTTATTAAAATATGCTCTTGAAAGATATGAGACTGTGATTCTAGATCTTGCTTTTCAGTATCCGTTATTCGACTTTACGGATGTTGAAGAGGACCCAATTCTTGTAGAAACACATGACACCTATATGCAATACATGCGCACATGGGCAGTGTTTAACCTGCCGATTGCTAAAGGACAGACGATTTTTGAAGAATTTTATCGAAAGAAATCCTCTAAAATAGTAAGGAAGAAAATGAAAAATCTGATTCAATCATGGCGTGGATCGACACCAAAACTATATCTGTTAAAGACAATCTATTCGGATAGGGTCGTGATAGAAGACATACTTGGTAGGACTGAGTATGAACTGCAGCTTGAGTATGAAAAAGAAATGGTGGAGGAAAACAGTTTACTACTTGGAATGCTGTTGGATATGGGTTCTGGAATGGACTTCTTAGGAGACCCCATAAGATTCCCCGCCGCTGGGACGGTAAAGTTAGTGAAAGAATTTCAGGATGAATTGGAAGAGCATCTTGAAGATGGCGGAGGGTATGACGATTTTTACCAAATTGATTTTCCATACATCCTTGAAAGGCTACTCCTGAGGATGGTGGGGGATATTGAACTGCCAGATATAACGCAATTTGAATGGAGCTCAGAAAAAGAGCTACAAGTTGCGATTCTGATTCAAGAATATATGAGAAAAGACGATTGCTCCATAGATATGATCATGACCGCTATTGTAATTTGGAAGTCGTATTGTGAGAAAGAGTCACCTTCTATACGTAAACCGGAGGTGTACGCCGCATCAATTGACTACTTGGTACAATCAGCTTTACTGGATATGTCAGCGCCGTCACAAAAGGAAATCGCTGATAAGTATGAAATTAGTGCAGCTACCGTTTCCAAACTATACAAAGAAATTGGAGATACCCTCTATGAAGAATTGGAAGGTCTCGTGATGACCGAAGAAATGGATTATGAATATTAATGGAAAATAAGGATATCTCTCAAATGGCATGACTACACACTCTATACACCGTCTATTGTGTTAATTATAGGTTAAACGCTATATAGCAGATTTTAGTCTGATTCCTTCGTTAGTTGTCTAGATGTTTTGTAAGATACAGCTTCGCGACTATGGAGAAAATGACGATTGATTGAAAGTAGAAATTAAGAGAAAGTATTAGGGTCCGTAAATCGGTATGATGAGTTCTTTGATTGCATGGGCTGGATTTAGATTCAGTTGTATAGTGGAATCTTAATTAGTTAAAAGATGATGAATTGTTTTATATCCCTTTTATCAAGAAACTTTTTTGAATTGTGTTCAGTTACTTTGATGATATTGTCTAAGTAAAGAAGGAAGCGTGTGACCTGTTATAAAAAACAAATTGCCAAGCAAGCATTCATATGGTAAAATTTCCATAACTTAAATGAAACGGAGGGGTTTACGGTGAAGTTTGTCAGACTACGTTCAACACTTTGTGCCGCTAACTGAATAGTGCTCAAAAAGCTCTGTCTGTGTGCAGGGTGAACGGGATAAGTCTGCCTAATTACCAAAACCCTATAATGAAAACATGAGGGAAGGGCGAATGAACGCTCTCTTTTTTTGTCTATACTAAAAAGAGTGCTATATCCTTTGCGTCACTTTTTTCGTTTACTCAAACACAGGCGACGGGTCTGTGTTTTTTAGCATATTCAATCTGCGGTGTAGCAAGGATACTTACAAAACAAATATGGCGTTAAAAAGCTACCATTTACCATGAAGGATAAATTATATAGCACGCTACACTCACCTAATCACAATGGTGGCGGTGCGGAGCGGGATTTTGAGGTACTTTCTTAACAAAGTAAGTATATATGCAAAGTAGATTGTCTATATAAGTAAGTCGCGAAGCCCCGTCCCATGTCCTTCATACAAAACTTAAGGGGGAATATGCTAATGGAAGAATTACAACAAAAAGCGGTATTAGTTGGAGTGAATATTAATAACCATCGGGACTTTGCTTACTCTATGGAAGAGCTCGCAAATTTAGCGGAAGCATGCGGTGTAGAGGTCGTTGGCGAGATGACTCAAAATTTACAAAGAGTGAATTCATCTCATTATATTGGTAGTGGTAAGGTAGATGAAGTAAAAACTCTTGTAGAATATAGTGAGGGTAATCTGGTTATTTTTAATGATGAACTATCTCCATCACAAATTCGTAACTTAGAACGGGATTTGGACTGTAAGGTGATTGATCGTACGATATTAATCCTTGATATCTTTGCAGATCGGGCGAAGACGAGAGAAGCGCAGCTACAAGTAGAAGTGGCGGAATTACAATATATGTTGCCACGCTTGATCGGTCTTAGAGAATCACTTGGACGTCAAAGTGGTGGTGTTGGAACAAAGAACAGAGGGGTTGGGGAGAAAAAGCTCGAGCTGGACCGCCGAAGAATCGAAGAGAAGATTAATGTATTGAATAAAGAACTAGAAACGCTCGTTGCTCACAGGAAAACACAGCGAAAGCAGAGAAAGAAGAATGCAATCCCTGTTGTTTCACTTGTTGGGTATACAAATGCTGGGAAGTCAACGATCATGAATGCTCTTGTTGAGAAGTTTCATACATCTACGGAGAAGCAGGTTTTTGAAAAGGATATGCTATTTGCGACATTAGAGACATCTGTCCGAAACATTCCGCTTCCAGACAATAAAGAATTTCTGTTAACAGATACAGTTGGATTTGTTTCAAAGCTGCCACATCATCTTGTAAAAGCATTTCGATCAACGCTTGAAGAAGTGGCAGAAGCTGATTTACTTATTCATGTTGTTGATTTTTCTAATGCGAATTATGAGCAGCTTATTGAAATTACACATGAAACACTTAAAGCAATCGGAATTGAAAATATCCCAACCGTTTATGCTTATAATAAGGCGGATTTAACGGAAATGGAGATTCCACAAGTTCGTGCTGATTCTGTGTATTTGTCAGCAAAACAGAGAATTGGTGTGGATGAATTGATTGAAAAGATTCGTGAAAACATCTTCACAGATTATGTTCGTTGTGAACTGCTCATCCCATATGATCAAGGTCAGATCATCTCTTATTTTAATGAACATGCGCAAATCCTTGAAACGGAATATGAAGAAGAAGGCACGAAAATCAAAGTAGAGTGTAAGCAAAGTGATTGCGAAAAATATCGGACGTTCGTGGTGAATGAATCGTGAAAGCGAGCGAGTAGGTAAGCAGGATTATTTATTTTAACCATGTGGAACATGTAAGACTGGAGGGATTTCTGTGAATGCGGGAATCCCTTTTTCTTTTTCATGCAGGATGAATCATAGAAAAGCGGTAAGTGAGATAGGGAGTACGTTTATTGCAAACCAATAGCATCATAATGCCACATCATAGGTTCCATCCGATCCATATTAAAGCGGCGTTGATAGACAAGCCAAAAATCAACAGCGTTATATAACACAGTCATTCAATTAAATAAAACGGGTTAGCTCCAATGCTAACCCGTTTTATTTTGAATTCATTTTTTTGATGAGCATTCTGTACACTTAACCGCGTAGGATTCTGCTTGTTCATCAATATGATGACCGCAGTCCGGACATTGTTTAGGTGGTAAGTTTCTGAAGAATTCCATCGGTTTTTTTGTTTGCATGTGTAGTTCCTCCTTTTTTATAGTACAGATCCAATTTATTGTTTGTTGTTATAATACAGTATATACCCATTCGTTAAAAATGTATAGATAATTAACTGAAAAATAAAATAATTTTTCGTAATCCAATACTCTTGAGTTTTTTTGCCACACTCGTTTAAAAATTATGGGAGAAATGGATATTCCATTTGGCAAATATCCTATCTTCGTGTTATTAAAAGTGTGAAGATCGTGGAGATTGAATATATCGAATAATAAAGAGAAAAGGAGAATAAGTAGATTTGGTTAATGGTAGGGGACAACTGGGGTGATTTCCAATCATTTTTTGACGATTATGCAGTTTTATTGGTATAATATTTAGCTGTAAGAGTAAAGTGTCTAAAAGGATCACCTTTTATATCTTGCAAATATAATTGGATAGGTGGTAATAAGAATGTTAGAAAGTAAACCGTACAGAGTATTGCTGTACTATTATTATGTCACGATTGAGAACCCAGAGGAATTTGCAGCTGCACATCTTGCTTGGTGTAAAGAACAAGAGCTAAAGGGGCGCATTTTAGTTGCAAATGAAGGGATTAACGGGACTGTATCAGGTACCATTGAACAAACTGATGCGTACATCAACATGATGAAAAGCGATCCTCGATTTGAAGGAATCGTATTTAAAATAGATGAAGCTGACGGACACGCATTTAAGAAAATGCATGTCAGACCACGAAATGAGTTAGTCACGCTTCGTTTGGAAGATGATATTAATCCACTCGAGGTTACTGGCCGTTACTTAAGTCCAACGGAATTTTTAGAAGGACTTCAAGATGAAAATACCATTGTTCTAGATGCAAGAAATGATTATGAATACGAGTTAGGACATTTCAGAAATGCCATTAAACCAGATATTCAATCTTTCCGTGAGCTACCACAATGGGTACGCGATAACAAAGAAATGTTAGAAGGTAAAAAGGTATTAACCTATTGTACAGGCGGTATTCGCTGTGAGAAATTCTCTGGCTGGCTTGTAAGAGAAGGGTTTGAAGATGTAGGTCAGCTTCATGGCGGGATTGCCACATACGGAAAAGACCCTGAAGTACAAGGCGAGCTTTGGGATGGACAAATGTATGTATTCGATGAGCGAATTTCTGTTCCGATCAATCAAAAGGAACATGTCATTGTCGGCCGCGATTATTTCACTGATGAGCCTTGTGAACGTTATATTAATTGTGCAAATCCTGAGTGTAATAAACAAATCCTTGCATCAGAGGAAAATGAACACAAATATATGCGCAGCTGTACACATGAGTGCCGCGTACATCCACGTAACCTTTACGTAAAGCAACACAATCTAACAGATGAAGAATGGGCTGAAAGAGCAAGCCAGCTTACTGAACCAATTGCTACGAAATAATGAATGTAATGAAAAACACCTCACTTCCGAAAGGAAATGAGGTGTTTTTTGAATAAGCTACAACAGTAAATAATCATGTAGGTAGGCCACGCCGACTTTACTATCTTCCTAAGCTCGAATACCCTTTGTCTGTTCGCCTAGCTTGCTAGATAAATCATTGAGCACTTTCCCGATTTCATACGTTCCTTTATATTGTTCTAGTTGTTCTTGAAAGCTGGATAGCATTTGTTCAGCGCTAGCACTTGTCTGCTGTGATAGTGCTACGTATCTTTCGGAAGATTGTTCAACTTCTGGTAGGGAATTTTGCAAGTTTTTTAAGATCGATTCAATGAACCGAAGCTTAACGTTGACCTCATCAACATGTGAACTCCATAAATCAATCGAGTCTTTACTCTTTGATGCTACTTGGACATTTTTGTTGACAATATGATAAATATCCTCAAACTCACGATGTGTCTGGTTGGTTATCCCCTCCATTTGCCCCATCGTTGTAGCGATTTCTTCAGCTGCTTTGGAAGATTCATTAGCGAGCTTTCTGACTTCTGTTGCAACAACGGAGAATCCCTTACCGGCTTCACCTGCTCTTGCGGCCTCGATCGTTGCGTTCAGAGCCAGCAATTTCGTCTGTTCAGCAACGGACTGAATCAATGAGACGATGGAAGTGACGGAGACTGAATGAGTTTTCAATGTATCCATCGTTTGTGTGATGTGTTTAAATTCTTTTTGAAATAAACCTAGTTCATTTACTAGCTGATCCATATGGTTTTTCCCGCTAAGAGAAGAAGCCTCCATCGTTTTCGAGATGTCAAAAATATGTTGCATTTCCTGAAAGGTCTGGTAAATATCTGCCTTCATTCTTTCAAAAGCAACCATGGATACTTCAGAGCTAACGGCTGTTTCATCTGCGGCTTTTTTGACCGTTTCTACTTCATTTATCAATTCCTGATTTCGGACTAAAACAACATTTGAGGAAGTTTGCAGCTTGGCTCCGGTTGTATGTAATTGATTAGTGGTTGAGCCTATGTTTTGTAGCATGCTTTTCACTGTGAGTAATAATGATTCGAAGCTTTTAACAAGAGATGTTACTTCTGCTGAGCTCCTTGGGATATCTTTAAGCGATATATCAAAATTACCTTCACGGGCTTCTTTCATGAGCCCACGTAGTTTTTCTAAAGGCCTTGTCAATTGATTAACGAGTACGATGACAAGAAGAGCTGTAATAATTACACAAGCAATCGTGACTGTGAGAATTGAAAATGCCATTTCATGTATTTTAGTCAAATAGACTTGTTGTGGTAGAGCGATGACAAAGGCGCCTTTGACTTCTTGAATTTGTTGAAAAGCAAATGTATAGGTAACACCGTTAATTTTTTTATGTAAAATGCCTTTTCCCTTTTTAGTGATTTCTGTTTGCAGAGACTCAGGGATTGTTATTGTCGTTCTCTGGCTTACAGAGAAAGGGATGGCTTCTTTTCCTTTAATGAGGAAGTAGTCACTATGGAGGCCATCTTGACTCATATCCGCGTTTTGGCTTTTAATGACGCCCTCTATTTTTTTGTTGAAATTCTTTTCATCTCCTACATGAAGATACATGAGGTTTTGCGACATTTGATAAAAAAGCATAACTTCTCTTTTTAAACGTTGTTCGACAGCGGTCATCGTAGCATCTTTTGATTTTGCATAAGACATATAACTAATAATACCGGACGTGAAAATTAAGATAAATATTATAAATAGTAAGAGTTTGGTCTTTAAGGACCAGTTTGCATAAAAATTAAATAATTTTCCCATCATCCACCTCTTCTTTCTGGGTCTAATTATCCATGAATGATGTTAAAAGTTTGTGAAGGTTATGTAAATTTTTTGTGTAGAAATGTTTGATTGCAGTTCGGAAAATGAAGCAAATAAGTATTTCTGATAAATAGAAAAGACGTTATTATGGTAAATTAAAGATAGAAAACATATAGAAAAGGTGGTTTAAAGGATAGATGGAAATATTTCTAATCGTTTTACTTCTGTTGTTCATCATTGGCCTATCCAGTATGATTAATCACTTTATACCATTCATTCCGGTACCGCTTATTCAAATCGCTTTGGGCGGGATAATGGCAATTTTGCCTATGGGCCTTCAAGTGCCAATGGAGCCTGAGTTGTTTTTTGTATTATTCATTGCACCGTTGTTATTCAATGATGGAAAAAATGTTCCGCGTAAGGCGCTATGGAAACTTAGAGTACCAATTTTATTATTAGCATTAGGACTAGTTTTTGTAACCGTTCTTGTAATCGGATATTTAATTCATTGGTTGATTCCGTCTATTCCTTTACCAGCTGCTTTTGCGCTTGCAGCCATCCTTTCGCCGACCGATGTAGTGGCCGTCGGTGCCATGGCTAGCCGTGTTAAGCTACCGAAAAACATAATGCATACCCTTGAAGGAGAAGGATTAATGAATGATGCATCAGGTCTTGTAGCATTTAAGTTTGCTGTGGCGGCTACGGTAACGGGCTACTTTTCCTTAGCGGAAGCATCATTAAGCTTCATCATTATTGCTTTAGGGGGCCTTATCGGGGGTGCAATCATTGCCTTTGCTATTATCAGGCTGAGGGTCATAATCCGCCGACTGGGCATGGAAGATGTGACGATCCATATGCTCATTCAGATTTTGACCCCATTTGTGATTTATTTAAGCGTCGAACATTTTCACCTTTCAGGAATCTTGGGTGTTGTAGCTGGTGGAATCGTCCATGCAATTGAAAGGGATCGTGAGCAGTCGCCGACGATAAAGCTGCAAATCGTTTCGAATAGTACCTGGTCTGTAATTTTATTTATTTTGAATGGTCTTGTTTTTGTCTTGCTTGGTTTGCAAGTGCCAGGTGTAGCGAACTCTATTTTCGAAAACGCTGCTTTTAATAATATGGATGTGATCGGTTATATCATCGTAATCAGTGCGTCTCTATTCGTTCTCCGTTTCGTTTGGATATTGGCAGCATGGTGGACTGGCTGGAAGGTGAAGCAGGGAATAGTAAAGCCACCATTAAAAGCCATTGGGATTATGACTATTTCAGGTGTCCGAGGTGCTGTTACATTAGCGGGGGCCTTTACTATCCCATTTGCACTAGATGATGGCAGTCCGTTTCCAGAACGTTCATTAATCATTTTTATTGCGGCCGGAGTCATTTTGATGACACTTTTGGTTACAAGTATTTTCTTGCCGGTTATTGCCCGATCAAAAGAAGAACAGACGGGTGAGAATAAAGCTGAAAAAGAAAAACGTGCCTTGATTCAATCGCATTCGGCGGCAATCAAAGCTGTGGAATCTTCCATTACAAATGAAAACCGCGAAGCTGCAATAAGAATTATCTCTAAATATAATGTAAGGATTAATCAAGCGCATGCAGCCGGGGGTCAAAAGAATCAATTGGAAATCAGAGAGAAAGAAAATAAGATTCGACTGATAGGACTTGAGGCAGAGGAACGAGAAATCATGAAATTTGTAAAAGCGGAACAAGTTGAACATGAAGTAGCAAACTTGTGCTTAGAGCATATTCGCAGAATGAAAATGGCGGTAACCAATCGAAAGAAATATCGTAGGCTGATATCCTTCCTTGTGTTTAAAAAGCTGTTAGTAATGAGTAGTAGTCTATTTTTATCTAAAAAAAGAGAATTAATCGAGCAACGTAAAGAGGGTCTCCATAAAATCATCGCAATGAAGGTGAAGACAGCTAAGGCAGCGATCAGAGAGATTAAGGAGCAAACAAATCCAGATGATAAGGGGATTTCTTTAATAGTGATCGCGGAATATAGTTCTCTAATTTCAAGGTTAAAAAGGGAGACTAAAGCAAGTAAGGGGCACGAACAAGTAAACTTCGAGCGTGATTTACAATACACAGCCATTCAAGCTGAACGTGATGAAGTGCAGGACATGTTTGAAGAAGGAACAATCAGTTTCGAATTAGCGCAAAAAATACGTCAACACATTAATATTAGAGAAGCAAATACAGTAGATGAAAGCAGTTACGGTTCTTGATGTAATGAAGGAATGGATTTGGGGCGGTATACAACATGATTGTTTTTCATATAGGCAAAAGTTTAGACAGATAAAGGGGGAGAATAAACAAATGCTTGAAAATCAGGGTGTATCATTAGAATTATATGACCCTAGATATAAAGCGGAATTAGCCAAGTTTTGTTTAACTGAGGAACAGAAAAGATATACAGCCATACCTATTGAGGCATTGAAGAAGTGCGTAGAAGATCCAGATAGAAGACCAATTGTGGTCTTTTCGGGAGGGGTGCCAATTGGCTTTTTCATTCTACATATAGGAGAAGGTATTCAAGAGTTTACTGAAAATCCATTAGCTATTTTACTACGAGTTTTTTGTGTAAATCACAGTCATCAAGGCAGCAGGATTGCAGCAAGGGCAATGACTGCTTTACCTTTTTTTGTCCAACAACACTTCCCTGGTAAGGAAGAAATCATTCTCGCAGTTAATAAGGACAATGAGCCAGCAAAAGGTTTGTATGTAAAATCTGGATTCCACGATACAGGTGCCGAGAAATCTGGACGAAGCGGTTCAATGCATATATATAGCTATGGATTGTCGTAATATTCATCCCGGTCTTACAGGCTGGAATTCCCTTCTCAATTTTTGTGAGGGAATCAAGAAAAAATAGGTGGCGATGAAAAAACACCGATGGAAGTTACCCTTTATTTGTGGCTATTGTGAGGATTATCATGTCTAGAAATACTAACTAAGGAACCCTTATGGTACACTTTAGGTAACTTAAATTGGATCGTAATTGAGGTGTACATTCATTGAAAACAGTCGTTGTGATAGGCGGAGGCATTACGGGTGTATCTGCTCTTTATGAATTGCAAAAGTGGAAAAAGAAGACGGGCTCAAACATTAGACTTGTATTGACAGAAGCAACAGAGGAGCTTGGAGGAAAAATTCGTTCGGTGCATGATGGTGATTTCATAATGGAATCAGGTGCGGATTCTATTGTGGCACGAAAAGGATATATTGGACCGTTAATTGAGGAGTTAGAGCTGCAAAGTGAAGTGGTGTACAATGCGACTGGTCGCTCCTTTATTCATAGTGATGGAGAATTAAAGCTCATTCCAAAAGAAGCTGTATTTGGCATACCAACTAGCATCGAATCATTGGCGAAAACTACATTAGTTTCTGCGGAAGGTAAAGTTGCCGCTTTGAAGGATTTCTACACAAAAAATGAAACGTTCACTGCAGATGATTCCATCGGTGAATTTCTAGAGCACTTTCTTGGACAAGAATTAGTGGAAAAACAAATTGCTCCCGTGCTATCTGGTGTATACTCAGGCAAGCTTGCTGACTTGACTATTGCTTCTACACTACCGTATTTATTGGATTACAAGAATAAATACGGCAGCATCATACGAGGACTTTCAGAAAATGAAAAAGCTTTCCAAGGTAATGGAGATAAGAAATTTCTTTCTTTTAAAGGCGGTCTTTCTACATTGCTTAATCGCATGGAAGAACGGATGGAAGATGTTGAAATACGTAAAGGAACAGCGGTAGAAGTTGTTACTAAAAAAGGGGATACTTACATCGTTACTTTTGTGAACGGTGAAAGCATCATCGCAGATTATATCATTTTAAGCATCCCCCACAATGCTGCACAAAGGGTATTGAAGGATTCTGCAATCCAAAGGGAATTTGACCAATTGAAGAACAGTTCCATTATTAGTGTTTATGTAGGATTCAATTTGGCGGACAGCGAGCTTCCAAAGGATGGAACGGGCTTTATTACTGCAGGAACTAGTGAATTAACTTGTAATGCTTGTACATGGACAAGTAGAAAATGGGGGCATACATCCAAGAAGAATCATTTGCTAATCCGGCTTTTCTATAAAAGCACAAACCCTGCTTTTGCGTCATTACAAACTGCTACTGAAGAAGAACTACTTAAGGTTGCATTAAAAGATATTAAAATAAGTCTTGGCATTACAGGTATTCCTGTCACGAGTGAAGTGACTAATTGGAGTGGTATGATGCCTAACTATCATATCCATCATCGAAAAGTTGTACAGCGGTTGGAAGAGAAGCTCGAGAAAGACTTTCCAGGTATTCGTCTAGCTGGCTGTTCCTATTACGGAGTAGGCATTCCTGATTGTATCGGAAATGGTCAAGCTACGGCTAAATGGGTAACGGAGCAATTATGAATAGGGGTCTGGCTCGTTGCATGTGAGTCAGCCCCTTTTTATTGTTGGATACCGTTAGCTAGTTCCCCCAAACAATTTGTGGAAACTGTGTTAATTTTTTAGATTGTCTGGTTTTTATCATCATCTTACTTAGAGAGAAGAGAATGATTGTGGTACATTACTTGTAAAAGATAATAATGTCGAAGAATGGCATAGGAGGCATCATATATCTATGGGACATCGACTAAAAGAAGCAGAACATTTTATTCGTGCTTGTTATAGGGAGCTGAATAAAGGGGAAGAAGAAATTCATAAACGTTTAGAAGAAGTGACCAATCATCTTCAGCAACTAGACAAGTATGAACATACGCTTGAAGAGCTTGAACATGGGGCTAAAATGGCGTGGCGAAACAGCAATAAGTGTATTGGGCGGCTGTTTTGGGAAACGATGCAGGTGATTGATAAGCGTGATTTACAATCCATAGAAGAAATAAAAGAAGCGTTACTCGAACATATATCAATTGCAACAAACGGTGGCAAAATAAGACCGTCTATTACTGTTTTTCATCCTGATCGTGTTCGGATATGGAATCATCAGCTTATTCGATATGCAGGCTATGAAACTGAGAATGGGGTTATCGGCGATCCGGATTCCTTGAGATTCACACAAGTTTGTGAAGAATTAGGATGGAGGGGCAGAACTGGTCGGTTTGATCTCTTACCTCTCGTCATTCAAGTAGATGGTAGAGAGCCTCAGTGGTTTGAAATCCCTTCTAATCTTGTAAAAGAAGTCCCGTTGCGTCATCCTGAGTATGAATGGTTTATTGATCTAGAGCTCAAATGGTATGCAGTTCCCATTATTTCAAACATGAGTCTTGAAATCGGCGGAATCACCTATCACGCTGCCCCGTTTAACGGCTGGTATATGGGCACAGAAATCGGGGCAAGAAATTTAGCGGACGAAGAACGCTATAATATGCTTCCAACTATAGCGGAACATATGGGGCTCGATATCCACAAAAATTCATCGCTTTGGAAGGACCGGGCTCTTATTGAGCTCAACCAGGCTGTTCTTTATTCTTTTAAAGAGGATGGGGTAAGTATTGTCGATCACCATACAGCTGCCCAGCAATTTAAGATGTTTGAGAAAAAAGAAAAGGCGGCTAGCCGTCCTGTGACTGGTAATTGGACGTGGCTTATTCCGCCAGTTTCTCCAGCAGCGACTCATATATTCCATAAGCCTTATAAAAATCAAATCATTAAACCAAATTACTTTTATCAAAAACTTCCCTATAAGTGATACATTCCTAATCTCCGTGGTTTTGCTCACGGGGATTTTTGCTGCTTTTACTAAGGGCAGTAATAGAATAGGCTCTTCATTATAATAAAGTGTACCGGCAAAATACTACAATATGAGTGTAGTATTTTGATGGAATTTATTTCTTGGGGAATATTTGTGTCGAATGAAGTACCATTAGTTCTTACAAAAAAAGAAGTTGAAGATTATTATGATTCCTGTATAATAATTGAGGTTGTTAGTAAACTTAGAGTTTACATATAGAATACTTTAGTGTCTTGGAGTTTACTAAAACTAAACTCTTGGTCAAGGCGATGAAGATCATTAAACAATAACCTTCGTTTAAAACGGTGGCTATGACGAGTCACATGGAGGTAACTATGCAAATTGGAAAAAAGATTAAGAATTTACGTTTAAAAAAAGGGCTAACCCAAGAGGAATTAGGCGAACGCACAGATTTAAGTAAAGGCTATATTTCTCAATTGGAGCGTGATTTGAGTTCCCCTTCTATTGAAACGTTTTTCAATATAATAGAGGTGCTCGGGTGCTCACCGAAGCAATTTTTCGATGAAGAAGAGCGTGTTCAAAAAGTTGTATATGATAAAGATTCACAGACCTTTTTTGCGGAGGTAGAAAAAGGGTATCAGATTAGATGGCTCGTACCGGAATCGAACGAAAAGGAAATGGAACCAATCTATCTGATGTTTAAAGAAAAAGGGGAATTTAAGAAGTTTGAACCATCTCTTTCAGAAACCTTTGGGTATGTATTAAGTGGAAGAGTCACTGTTTATTTAGGAAGCCGCATCTATGTGGCTAAAGCAGGAGAATCTATTTACTTTCATGCTTCTGAGGCTCACCAATTAGTTAATGATGTTGATGGACCAACAGAATTGCTTCTAGTTGTTACAAATTCCTATTTATAAGAAGTCAGCTGTTTGGTGGAACGGATCATACGAATACATGAAGATATTGAGGAGGAGAATATTTTGACAAATGAGTCAATCATTCGTTTCGAACAAGTAACTAAACAATATGATACAGATCCAGCTGTATTGAATAATGTTAGTTTTGAAATCGAACGAGGCAAATTTTATACGCTATTAGGACCTTCTGGTTGCGGAAAAACAACCATTCTACGTTTAATAGCCGGATTTACAGAGGCGACGCAAGGAAAAATTTATTTTAATGGGAAAATTATTAACCGAGTACCGGCTAATAAACGGCAAGTAAATACCGTTTTTCAGGACTATGCTTTATTTCCTCATTTGAATGTTTTTGAAAATGTCGCATTCGGTTTGCGGATTAAGAAAATGAAGAATAGTGAAGTCAATGCAAAGGTTGGAGAAGCATTGAGTTTTGTCAATCTTGCTGGTTATGAAACAAGAGAAATCTCAGAAATGTCAGGTGGACAGCGTCAGCGTGTGGCCATTGCCAGAGCGATTGTAAACGAACCTGAAGTAATCTTGCTGGATGAACCTTTGTCTGCGCTTGATCTGAAGCTGAGAACGGAGATGCAATATGAATTACGAGAATTACAGCAAAGGCTAGGGATTACCTTTATCTTTGTTACTCATGATCAAGAAGAAGCGCTTGCGATGTCAGATGAGATTTTCGTTTTGAATAATGGGAAAATCCAACAAAGCGGGACGCCTACGGATATTTACGATGAGCCAATCAGCCGTTTTGTCGCGGATTTCATTGGGGAATCGAATATTGTTGAAGGAAAAATGATTCGTGATAATCGAGTCGAGTTTACAGGAAAAGAGTTTGAGTGTGTCGATGGTGGATTTAATGAAAATGAGCCAGTGGAGATTGTAATTCGACCAGAGGACTTGGAAATTACCGATGTGAACCGTGGTAAATTACAGGTGCGCGTGGACTCGCAGTTATTCCGCGGCGTTCATTATGAAATTAGCAGCTATGATACAGATGGGAATGAGTGGTTAGTTCATTCTACAAAGAAAGCGACAGTTGGCGATCAAATTGGTCTATACTTTGACCCAGAGGCTATTCATGTTATGCGTTTTGGCGAATCTGAAGAGGAATTTGACAAACGTTTAGAAGCATACACTGATGGAGTGCAAGATGGGAAATAAAGCGAAGTTTAATTTATATTCCATTCCGTACTTTCTGTGGATCGTCTTTTTTGTTATTGCACCAATCTTACTCGTCCTTTATTATTCCTTATTCGATATTGATGGGAACTTTTCACTGGTTAATTATAAGAATTTCTTTACGCCAGTTTACTTAATGATGACGTTGAATTCTTTTTGGTATGCTTTTTTAATAACGTTTTTTTCTTTACTTTTTGCTTATCCGACTGCTTATTTGTTAACGAAGACAAAGCATAAACAGCTATGGTTATTACTGATCATTGTTCCTTCATGGATCAATTTGCTGTTGAAAGCTTATGCGTTTCTTGGCATTTTCGGTACATACGGGGCGGCGAATAAATTTCTAGAAACGATTGGAATTGGTTCTAAACAAATTTTATTTACTGATTTTAGTTTTATTTTTGTATCGGTTTATATTTTTATTCCATTTATGATTTTACCAATCTTTAATGCATTAAATAAGTTGAACCCTACGTTTATGGATGCGGCTAATGATTTAGGAGCATCGACATGGACTACATTCCGCCGTGTCATTTTTCCATTAACATTAGACGGTGTGAAATCAGGCTGTCAGGTTGTCTTCATCCCGGCCCTATCCCTGTTTATGCTAACGCGTTTAATTTCTGGTAACCGCGTGATTACACTAGGTACAGCGATTGAACAGCATTTTCTTGTCATCCAAGATTGGGGAATGGGCTCGACCATTGCGGTCTTTTTAATTATTTTTATGTTCCTGATCATGGCATTGACAGGTGCAAGGAAAAGAGGTGTATAAGATGAAGAAGAAATTGTCACCTGTATCTTCCCTATTTTTAGTGCTTATCTTTTTTATCTTGTATGCACCAATCTTCTTTCTTATTTTTTACTCATTTAACAGCGGCGGTACTATGTTCAACTTTGAAAGCTTTACGCTGGATTGGTATCGCGAATTATTTGGTGATACGCGCTTGTTAATTATTGTTTTGAATACACTTGTGATTGCGTTATTATCTGCTCTAATCTCGACAATTATTGGCGTAATAGGTGCTTTGTATATTCATTCGGTAAAGAAAAGACAAACGAAAAGCACCTTTTTATCATTGAATAGCGTGCTCATCGTCAGCCCGGATGTGATTATTGGTGCATCGTTTTTGATTTTGTTTACGATGGCTGGAATTAAACTTGGCTTTTATTCCGTGTTGTTAGCACATATTGCTTTTAGTGTACCAATCGTCGTCTTAATGGTTCTTCCAAAGCTAATGGAAATGAGTCCGACTTATATTGACGCGGCACGTGATCTTGGAGCAAGCAGCATAGGTGTGCTCACAAAAGTGATCCTACCTTATATTACACCAGGCATATTTGCTGGGTTTTTCATGGCTTTAACTTACTCTCTTGATGATTTTGCAGTTACATTCTTTGTGACAGGAAATGGGTTCTCGACATTATCGGTTGAGATCTACTCATTGGCACGTAGGGGAGTATCTTTGAATATTAATGCTCTGTCTTCCTTACTGTTCCTGTTTACTGTTATTTTGGTCGTTGGCTATTACTTCATCACGAAGCGTAGTACGAAGTCAGGCGGAATGGGGGTTCGCAAATGAAACAATTAGTCCGTGTATTTTTGACGATTATTCTTGTTTCTGTTGTGCTCCTTTATATCACGGATCGATTGAATCGTTCACAAGGGTTGTCAGGTGGCAATACGTTGACGGTCTATAACTGGGGAGACTATATTGCTCCGGATATAATTGATCAGTTTGAAAAAGAAACAGGCATAAAAGTCATCTATGAGACATTTGACTCGAATGAGGCGATGATGACGAAAATCGAACAAGGTGGAACGACGTATGATGTTGCGGTTCCGTCTGAATATATGATTGATAAGATGATTAAGGAAGACTTATTAATTCCGCTTGACCATTCTAAACTGCCGAATCTGAAAAATATTGATGAACGGTTTATGGACTTGCCATTTGATCCTGATAATATATATTCTATTCCGTATTTTTGGGGAACCGTAGGTATTGTTTATAATCCGAAAATGTTGGATGGAATGGAAATAACAAGTTGGAATGATTTGTGGGATCGTAAACTAAAAAACGAAATTCTGTTAATTGATGGCGCGCGAGAAGTAATCGGAATGGGACTTAATAGTTTACATTATTCATTAAATGATACAAATTTAAAGCATTTACAAGAAGCGAAGGCGAAGCTCGATACACTGACTCCAAATATCAAGGCGATTGTCGGTGATGAAAATAAATTGCTTCTAGCAAACCAAGAAGCGGCCATTGGAATTACCTGGTCAGGAGATGCTTCTGAAATTATGTCTGAAAATGAAGACCTTGACTATGTTGTACCAAGTGAGGGGTCTAATTTATGGTTTGATAATATGGTCATACCGAAAACAGTAAAAAATATTGATGGGGCCCATGCCTTCATTAACTTCATGTTAGATGCGAAGGTTTCTGCAAAAAATACGGAGTATGTAAGCTATTCAACGCCAAATAAAGCAGCGCTTGAATACATGCCAAAAGAAATGGTGAATGATGAACGTTTTTATCCATCACTGGCATTAACCGATAAGCTAGAAGTGTATGAGAACCTTGGGAAAAGAAATTTGGCCACTTATAATGAACTTTTCTTAGAGTTTAAAATGCACCGGAAATAATGAGCAAAGAGGGTGCCTTGAAAGTGGATCTGACTAAAGCAGGTTTATGTGTGGCAAATGCTAATTTGAACTGTACTAGGTGTTGAGAGGTCTGTTCCCTTGGTTCTGGGTAGCCCCTTTTTCATTTTGACAAAACATGTGATTGTCACACTTATTTAAAGACTCGTTCATAGTTTCGTCATATTTTCTCGATAAGATGAATGGACAAGAACAAATCACGGAAACGAACGTATTAATGATAAGGGAGAGCGATGATGAAGGAATTCTTTAAAAGTACAAAAACGTATATATGGGTTGTAGCCATTCTAGTTATTGTCGCTGCAGCCGTACTTATTGCCTCTTTTTCAAACAGTGAAGCTGTGGCAGAAGTGGATGGGAATAAGATCAGCAAGGATGAGTTATATGACGCCCTTGTCAGTCAGTATGGAACGACAGTATTAGACACAATAATCACAAATAAATTGGTTGACCTTGAAGCGGAAAAAGCAAAGGTTAAAATTACAGATAAGGAAATTCAAGTAGAGTTAGATAAAATGATAGAGTCATATGGCGGAAAAGATAAGTTCGAAGCACAGCTTACAAGCAGTGGTTTAAAAACTGCAGATATTGAAGATGATATTCGCTCCTATTTAAAGACTGTTAAGCTATTAGAGCCTAGAATCAAGATTACAGATGATGAAATGAAGGAGTATTTCGAAGCTAATAAAGACCAGTATGCGCAAGCTGAACAAGTAGAAGCAAGTCATATTTTAGTGAAGGATGAGGCGACAGCTAAAGAAGTAGCTAAGAAATTAGCTGATGGAGGCGACTTTGCTAAATTAGCAAAGGAATATTCTACGGACACCGCTAACGCTTCCAATGGAGGGAAATTGGGCTATTTCGGAAAAGGGGAAATGGCTCCAGAATTTGAAAGTGCAGCTTTCTCCCTGAAGGTAAATGAAATCAGTGATCCAGTTAAAACAGATTTTGGCTATCATATCATTCAAGTGACCGGTAAAAAGGAAGCAAAAGCAGCGAACTTCGAAGATAGCAAAAAGGACATCAGAGAAGCCCTAAAAACGGAAAAACTGACTGCTGAATTCCCGACATGGCTAGCGGAGCAGAAAAAAGATCATAAAATTAGTAATACATTAATTCCTAATAAATAATAATGAGTTCAATACTCAAAGAAAGAAACGAGCAGAAATTGCTCGTTTTTTTCTTTAGGGTGTTTTAAGTATTGTTGGTTGCTTAGTGTGATATGTATTCTCCACGCCCTTTTTTTTAGGTTTTCGTTCCCATGTTTCAACGGATCAATGCCTTCTCGTTCCTTCGTCACACCTATTCAAGTGGTGGAGGCAGGCCCTTCTAAAGGAATGGAAAAGCGCTATTATTATTCCAATCTATTTAAAACTTATGTACTTTTGATAAACGGAAGTTAGGGTTTTACATAGATTTTACAACCTCCTAGCTTGATTATTTGCCTATATCAGCGAAAAGGTGTCGGAATTTGGTGAAAAAACATCTTGCGTTTTACCTCTCACTTTCGTAAAATGATTTTATCAGAATACTTTATTTCGCTAAATAAATAAAGAGGTAAAGAGATAAAGAGATAAAGACATTTGGGGGGAGAAATATGAAAAAGGTTATTCTATCATTATTCATGGTGGCAATTGCTTTAGTGGTTACAGCGTGCGGCACACAACCTAAAATGCCAGAAAACTCAAAAAGTGGGCAGAGTGAAAAGACAACGAGCGGCGATACCTTAGCTGAAATAAAAGAAAAGGGTGAAATCACCATTGGTTTAGATGATACACTCCCACCTATGGAATATCGCAATGATAAAAATGAGTTGGTAGGTTTTGATATTGAATTTGCTGAAGCACTTGCAAAGGAACTTGGGGTTAAAGTGAAATTTGTCCCATCAGCATGGGATGGAATTATCCCTGGTTTAGATGCGAAACGATTTGACATTATTTTATCTTCCATGAATGCAACAGATGAAAGAAAGAAAAAAGTTGATTTTGTCGAATACTTTGGTGTCGGGCAAATTTTGGCTGTAAAAACAGGAAATCCGTTAAATATCAAATCAGTAGATGACTTGAAAGGAAAGATTGTCGGGGTCCAATTAGGTTCTACAGGTGAAACAGCCGCAAACTCCATTAACGGGATTAAAGAAATAAAAAAATATGATTTGACTACCGATGTATTCAATGACATGGGACTTGGACGTGTAGAGGCTGCTGTTGTAGGGGAAATGATTGGCCGTTATTACATGACGACTAAGCCTGGAGAATTTGAAATTGTGGGCGAAGCATTCCAAGTACAACCTATGGGGATTGCTGTTCGAAAAAATGATAATCAGCTCCGGGACGCCTTAGAAAAAGCAGTGCGTACGGTTGAGGGTAATGGAACGTTAAGTAAAATCAGTGAAAAGTGGTTTGAAAAGGATATTACGAAACAGTAATCAAAAACGGATAAACCGGGTAACCGCTTTATCCGTTTTATTGTAAAAAAGGAGAGAGAGAAATGAACGAGTTTTTATCCTTTGCACTTACATATTTACCTTACTTATTACAGGGGGCATTAGTTACCGTTGAAATCGCGGTAATTGGGGTGATTTTTGGAAGTATATTAGGATTACTAGTTGGACTTGGCCGGGTTTCAAAGAATCCTCTTTTATCACAGTTAAGTAAATTTTTCATTTGGGTAATCCGTGGAACCCCTCTATTATTGCAATTATTTGTCATCCACTTTGCCATTCCATCGGTATTCAGCTCCCTTACGATGCCGCCATTTGTGTCGGCCTGTATCGCGCTATCCATCAATGCAGCTGCCTATATTGCGGAAATTGCCAGAGGAGCGATTCAATCAATCGACAAGGGACAAATGGAAGCAGCAAGATCACTTGGATTAAGTTCGAGTCAATCCATGAGACGCGTCATCATTCCTCAAGCCTTTCGCCGGATGCTGCCGCCTCTAGGAAACGAATTTATTGCTTTAATTAAAGAGTCATCCCTTGTGTCAACCATTGCCTTATATGATTTGTTACGGACAGGCCAACAAATTATCAGCAGTACGTACCGTTATATGGAGATTTTCTTCCTGGTTGGTTTAATCTACTTACTATTAACGACTGTCATGTCCTTTATTATAGGAAAAATTGAGAAAAAAGTAGGTGCATACGAATGATTTCATGTAAAAATGTGGTGAAGACATTTAATCACCTAGAAGTTTTAAAAGGGATAGATTTAGATGTTGCTTCCGGTGAGGTTGTCGTAATTATCGGACCAAGCGGTTCTGGGAAAAGTACGTTTCTCCGCTGCATGAATTGTTTAGAAGTGGCTGATAGTGGGACGATTACCGTTAATGGAAAAACAGTCGAGTCAAAAGAGTCCTCATTAAATAAACTTCGTCAGGACATCGGGATGGTTTTTCAGCAATTTAATTTATTCCCTCATAGGACCGTAATCGGGAATATCATGGAAGCACCTGTCTTGTTAAAAAAAGTGACAAAGGATCAGGCGAAGGAAAAAGGGATGGAACTTCTTAAAAAAGTAGGATTAGAAGACAAAGTAGATGAGTTTCCTAACCGATTATCCGGAGGACAAAAGCAGCGTGTGGCAATTGCTAGAGCATTGGCGATGGAACCAAAAATTATGTTGTTTGATGAACCCACATCTGCCCTTGATCCAGAATTAGTCGGTGAAGTACTAGCAGTCATGAAACAATTGGCAAAAGAAGGGATGACCATGGTGGTCGTCACACATGAAATGGGGTTTGCAAAGGAAGTAGCTGACCGTGTGATCTTTATGGATGGAGGGTATATCGTTGAGCAAGGCTCTCCAGAAGAAATTTTTGGTCAACCAAAGCATGAGAGAACGAAAGAATTTTTAGGACATTTGAAATAGGAGAGTGGATTATGAAACAAGTTTCAAATAAAGAATTTTCCGCCATTCTAGAAGAAAAAGTAGATCATTTATTCCCTCGATTAATTGAAATCAGAAGACATCTCCATATGAATCCTGAAATTAGCAACAAAGAATTTGAAACAACAAAACGCTTAAACGAATGGTTAGAAGAATTCGGAATCTCGCAAATTCCTACTGACTTAAAAACAGGGACAGCGGCAAGGGTGGCTGGAAAACAACAAGGGCCGACCATTGCTTTACGTGCAGATATTGATGCGCTACCAATTCAAGAAGAATCTAATCTGCCGTTTCGTTCCAAAATAGACGGCGTCAGCCATATGTGCGGTCATGATGTCCACACAACGATTGCATTAGGTGCTGCGATTATCTTGCAAGAGCTTAGTGAGACCCTGCCAGGAAATGTCCGTATTTTATTCCAACCAGCAGAAGAAACGGAAGGAGGAGCTGTGTCCCTCATTGAAGCAGGCCTATTAAAAGGTGTAAAGTCCATCATTGGTCTCCATAATTCCCCAGATATTCCTACAGGTACAATGGGGATAAAAGAAGGATTTTTTATGGCAAGCGTGGACGATTTTACCCTTACGATAAAAGGGAAAGGCGGACATGCGGCACTGCCTGAAAGAACCATTGATCCAATCGTGATAGGCAGTGCAGTTGTTACTCAGCTCCAAACGATCGTCAGCCGTAACATCTCCGCTAAAGAAACTGCGGTTGTAAGTATTGGTTCTTTTCAAGCAGGTGCAACCAATAATGTCATCCCAGATCACGCTATTTTAAAAGGGACCGTTAGGACTTCTAATGAAGAAGTTCGACAAAAAATCTATGAGATTTTTACAAAAGTCGTGACAAATACGGTGACAGGACTTGGTGGGGAAGTCGGAGTGGATTACAAATTTTTAATCCCTGCCGTAGTAAATGATGCCAGAGTAACGGAAATTGCGCGCTCAGCTTCAATATCCGTTGTAGGCGAAGCAAATACGCTTCTATCCGATTCAACCATGGGTGGAGAGGATTTTTCATACTATCAAAAAGAAGTACCTGGATGCTATGTATGGCTAGGCTCGAGAAATGAAGAAAAAGGAATCACCTACGACCTGCATCACCCCAAATTTATGGTCGACGAGGAAGCTATCAAAATCGGCGTAAAATGGATGGTCCAAGCTGCTTTTCAATTACTGCAAGACAAATAAGAAAAGCAGAGCGCCCATTTAAAGGCACAGAAGATGGCAACAACATAAACGAGGGAAAATTAACCTACTCTCATCTCAATTAATATTCATTGGGGAGATTGCACACAAAAACACTGTATGAAAGATCGTTTAGGCAATTGACAGAGAAGTAGTCAATTTAATCTAACAATGAAAACCCCACCTAAGCGGTCGTGCCTAGGTGGGATTTTCATCAAACAAGTACTATTTCAGGCCGTTCACTGCTAACAATTTCTTCCACTTCAGATCCTTCAAGCGTTTCTTTCTTTAATAGCGCTTCGACAAGTTCTTCGTATTGTTCGCGGTTACTACTAATAAGCTTTTCGGTTGCTTGAATGGCTTCGTTAAATAATTCCTGCATTCTTTGTTCTTTTTCACCTTTATTGAACGTAAGGGTGAAGCCGTCTTGTAGCATTCCAGTTTCGACCATTTGTTCTAATAGATGTTTTGCTTGTTTGACATCGCCGCTTACACCGATGCTATGTTCACCCAAAAACATCCGCTCTGAAACACCGCCAGCAAGAATCATTTTGACTTGATCAAGTAATTCACTTGTTGTGGCTAAATGCAGTTCTTTGTGAAGCGGTGCAACATAACCGAGTGCATCGCCACGAGGAATGATGGTTGCTTTACGAACAGAACCTGGTTTCGTAATCGTAGCTACTAGGGCATGTCCACTTTCATGAATGGCAACACGTCTTTTGGTTTCAGGATCATTCAATGAACGTGATGTGCTTCCTAAAATCGTACGGTCAATGGCATAATCAAGATCACTTTTCTCAATAAATTCCTGTCCATTACGTAATGCCCGTCTTGAAGCTGTATCGAATAGAGAACTTAAATCTGCACCGGAAAATCCTGAAGTGCTTTCAGCTAACAGATCAAGAGAAAGAAGAACATCTGCTGACAGCTGTTTGCCTTTTGCATGGATATCAATAATTTCTTTCCGGCCTTTCGTATCTGGCAACGGTACTTGGAATGCAAAATCAATCCGTCCAGGGCGAAGGAAGGCGTCGTCTAACATATCCTTCCGGTTTGTAGCGGAGATAAACAAAATTCCATCGTTCGAATGCCCACCATCAAGCTGAACGAGTAGCTCAGTCAATGTTTTTTCTCCTTCTTCACCGCCATGTTCTTTTCGTTTAGCAGCCAGAGCATCTACTTCATCGATAAAAATGACCGCTGGTGTTTGTTTTCTTGCATTTTGGAATAAACTACGAACACGAGAAGCCCCAACACCGACAAACATTTCATTAAAGGCTGAACCGCTTGTAGAAAAGAAATTTGCACCCATTTCTTTAGCGATGGCCTGAGCCAGCAATGTCTTCCCGGTTCCAGGAGGCCCGTATAATAGAATTCCTTTTGGTGCGGTGATTCCTAATTTCTCTGAACGCTCAGGCTCTTTTAAAATGGAAAGTGTTTGTAGAATTTCTTCTTTAATTTCGGTCTGTAATCCGCCGATATCATCAAGAGTAATGGCTGGGAGCGGTTTTGCAGAAGACACGCTATTCTTCATTTTTCCGATACCGATGCCACCTTTTGCTTTTCTTTGTATAATAATGGCGGTTGCCACTAATGCAGCGATTAATCCGCCTAACAACCATAAACTGAATGGGCTAGTTGATGAGAAAGAATACTGAATATTATATGTTTCAACAAGTTTATTTACTAATTGGCTATTTGGAGGTACGTGAGAAATATAACTTCCTTCTGAAGTAGTCAATGTCAAGGTACCATTCTGATTTTCCTTCAACGTTACTAAATCACCATTTTGAGCAGCGATCGTACTTTCGACCGAAGAAAAAGGAATTTCTGTTTTCGATGACTGGTTAACAGCATACAATAAAACACCGGAAATGATCACAAGTAATGCCATAAAGATGGGCAAGAATTTCGAAACGAATCTAGAGTTTGAGTTCAATTTCTCATCTCCCTTTATTATATGAAACTAGTATAGTGAACTAACTACTATTATAAATGGTTCTTTTGAACTATTTATAGTGGAAAATAATGTAATACCCCGTATTGCGGTTTATTTTTCCTAATCGTATCTGCGATGTTAGACAGTCTTAAGTGTGACGTGGTAAAGTGAAAAGGCATGAGACTAGTTCTCAAACAACAATAGAGGAATGGTTATGAATGAATAAATTTAAGAGTGATTATATCATTACAATGGACGATATTGTGAGAGAGGGCGATCCGATATTACGTCAGAATACAGAAGAAGTGAAACTGCCCCTTTCTGCGGAAGACAAAGAAACATTGGAGAGTATGATGCAGTTCCTGAAGAATAGTCAGGATCCAGATACAGCAAAAAAATATCATTTACGTGCTGGAGTAGGGCTGTCTGCGAATCAAATCGGTTTGAATAAACGGATGTTCGTCATGTACTTTACAGACATAAAAGGAACCCTATATGAACATGTACTCGTTAATCCTAAAATTATCAGCCATTCAGCATCAATGGTCTACTTGCCTCAAAGCGAAGGCTGTCTTTCTGTTGACCGTGACATAAGTGGCTACGTGCCAAGATATGAGCGTGTCAAAGTGAAAGCAACGGACTTAACAGGGGAGGGGATCCAACTTCGCTTGAAAGGGTTCCCGGCCATCGTATTCCAGCATGAATTGGACCATTTAAATGGCGTCATGTTCTATGACAGGATTAATGAGAAAAATCCATTTCAACTGCCTGATAACGTGGAGATTACGAGTATTTGAACAACAATCCGTAAAGGTTTGAGGTTTGATACGAAATAATTCTCAAAAATAAAACAAGGCTGTCACAAAGACAGCCTTGTTTTATTTTTGGTTTACAGCCCTTTTTTGAGGAGCTTTAACGCGTGTGTTCCCCATACAGAAAACGGTAATAACTGCTATGCTGATTGGAATAAGTGCCAGCATGAAAATTAAGGTAATCGAATCCGACATGGTTAGTACGATCTTGTTAAGAACAAAGTCTGGGATGTTTGCACGAGCTTCTGATTGGAACAACTCTCGTGTATCTTTAAGATTAGTGAATGTTCCTTCAGCCCCATTCCCCATCCCTTTAAATGAATCAGCTAATTTGCTCGTAAATGCATGATTTTGTATGGCGCCGAAAATGGTGATTCCTAATGTCATGCCAAATGAACGCAAAAATGAATTCGTTGAGGTAGCTGATCCTCGGAAACGCGGCTCTAAATCGTGTATGGATGCTGTTGGTAGTAAAGAAAATGAAAAACCAACTCCAATACCAACAATTGTCATATAAAGGGTGAGTAATCCTCTGCTTGTTTCAGGAGTTAATGTTCCGAGCAAGAACATGCCAACGAAATAAGCGACAACAGAAATAATCATAAGCTTGCGGAAGCTTGCTTTCGTTTGGAAAATTCCGCCGCATGCACTTCCGGCCACAGAACCGAGCATCATCGGCATAAGGATAAGCCCTGCATTTGTGGCTGATCCCCCATATACTGCCTGAACAAAGATCGGAATATATACGGTTAAAATAATAAACGATGCCCCATAAAGAATCGCTAAAAGTTGCGAAGTGGCAAATAATCGTTTTTTGAACATCCAGAAAGAGATGATAGGCTCTTGCGCTCTTTTTTCGAACAAGAAAAAGAGTAACAAGAATACAGCGAAACTAGTAAACAAACCGATAATCTGGATTGAATCCCAGCTATATTTACTACCACCTAGTTCAAGTGCGAACATGAGACTAATTACGGCGATGACAAGTGTTGCAGCTCCGCCCCAATCAATTTTTTGTTCCTGAACTTGTGGAGATTCTTTATAGTAACGTAGTACGAAAAAGAAGGATACTAATCCAATGGGGACGTTCACATAAAAAACCCAGTGCCAACTTACATATTCAGTAATATAAGCGCCTAATAAAGGACCCATAACACTTGATGCCCCAAATACAGCACCGAGCAACCCAGTCATTTTCCCACGTTTTTCAGGTGGGAAAATATCAAATACAATTGTAAAGGCAATCGGCATCAGAGCTCCACCACCAATCCCTTGTATCGCTCTAAAAATACTTAATTGAACCATACTTTGGGCAATTCCGCATAATGCAGATCCGAGTAGAAAAACAATAAGACCAAAAATGAAAAAACGTTTGCGACCATACATGTCGGAAAGTTTACCGAAAATCGGCATCCCGGCCATTGTGGCAACCATATAGGCAGATGTTACCCAGACAAATTTATCAAAGTCGCCTAAATCTGATACGATGGTCCCCATCGCCGTAGCGACAATGGTATTGTCCATCGCCGACATAAAAATCCCCAATAGTAAACCAGCAACAATGAGATTTTGATGTTTATTCTTTTGAATATGAGCCACCAATTAAAAACCCCCTTTTTAATAATGGACCAATGTATTATTTCACTTGAAAAATGTAATAAAAATGGTTATCTTGATAATCGAGATAAAATCAAGTTTAGTGGGAGGTGCCTACCCATGTCAAGGGATAAACTTCAAAAATTAGAGATGCTAGAGAATTTGTCGCAAAGCCTGCACAAATATGGGATGAGAACCGTCTTATTTCAACAAAATATGGCGCAGAAAATGGGCGTTGTTCATACGGATTTAAAGACAGCAGAAATTTTAAATGAAACAGGGCCCATTACTGCAGGTGAACTATCAAGAATTACTGGTCTAAGCTCAGGTTCAGTTACGGCGCTTATTGATAGGCTTGAAAAAACAGGCTATGTAATGAGAGAAAAAGACGAGGAAGATCGCAGGAGAGTCATGATCACCCCGATCCAGAAACGACAACAACAAATAAAAGACCATTTCGTATCATTGGCAGAAGCGACCAAAGAAGCATGCTCGACATATAATAAAGAAGAATTAGCTGTCATTCTTAGTTTTGTGGAAAAAGTAACAAAGATTATGGATCACGAAAACGAAAAATTAATGGTGGAAAGAGAAAATGGTAATTAATCTTTGTAAGTAATTATTTTATAATCATTATAAAATAATATTGATTATAAAACGAAAGATAGTATACTATAAGAAAAGCGAGTAAAGAGGAGGACGTATCATGGCGGTGAAAATTTGTAACACTTGTGGAGCACCCATAAAAAAATTAAAACATTCAGCCTTATGTCAATGTGGTCCTAAGATTCTTATTGGACCCCAAGCTTCTAAAACGAATAAATAAAATCGTTCATTTCAACCGATTATTCTTGCTTAAGGAGAGTCGGTTTTTTATTTTTTAGGAAAATGATGTGCTTCAGTGAAAAATATTTCTCAAAAGCTCATTCATTTTGTAGAATAGAACTATGTTTGAGTGGTTAAATCAAACAAAACCATAACGTGATAGTTGGGAGGTAGTTATGTTGGGAACGAGAGACTAAGAATTGGTGAACTAGCACAATTAGCGAATGTGACAAAGCGCACAGTCGACTATTATACAAATCTCGGATTATTAAAACCAGAACGTTCTGCATCTAATTACCGCTATTATAAATATGGTGAACTTGAACGGTTACGAAAGATTGTTGCTTATAAAAAGAAGCAGTATTCACTTGACCATATCAGGATGATGCTTATCCAAGAATGCGAGTCTAAGATACATGCATCTGAAAAGCAATTAAACGAAAAATTGAATGACCTAAATGTAGAGTTACAAACGGTCATAAGATGGCTTGAAAATGATAAGAAAAAAAACAGCTCATTAAAAAATCAAGTGTCACATGAAAGTGTGACATTAATGCAGTCATTGCTGCTTTTACTTTTGTGAGGTTCAGTGGGTTAAGAAATCGAGATTATGTGTAAATTATATATAAAAATTAGAGATACTTTTACAGGAGGTGCCTGGGATTCAATCGTATTCAAGTGTTTCCTTATTTTGATCGATAGCAAGAAAGTAGAATCAAAAAAGGATTGTTTACCGATTACCCACCCGCATTGGAGATTACCATAAAATTGTTAGCCATAGCACTACTAATTGCTTTAACAGCTTTTTTCGTTGCTTCTGAATTTGCCATTGTCAAAGTGAGAAGTTCACGTATTAACCAATTAATTGAAGAAGGACATAAGAATGCTCTCGCTGCGAAGCGGGTAACGTCTCATCTAGATGAGTATTTATCTGCTTGTCAATTAGGGATTACGGTTACCGCTCTTGGTCTTGGTTGGTTAGGGGAACCGACAGTCGAGGCGCTTTTGCATCCTTTGTTTGAAAAATTGAACGTGGCTGAATCAGCAATAAGCATCTTGTCATTCGCTATTGCCTTCGCCTCAGTAACTTACTTGCACGTCGTTGTTGGTGAATTGGCTCCAAAAACAGTTGCTATTCAGAAAGCTGAGCAAGTTACGCTTACATTTGCTAAACCTTTAATTTGGTTCTACCGTATTATGTATCCTTTTATTTGGGTTCTCAATGGTTCCTCTCGTCTGCTCGTCGGTATGTTCGGAATGAAGCCTGCTTCTGAGAATGAATTAGCCCATTCTGAAGAGGAATTACGCTTGATTTTATCAGAGAGCTACAAAAGCGGTGAAATTAATCAATCTGAATATAAATATGTGAATAAAATCTTTGAATTTGATAATCGAATTGCCAATGAAATCATGGTGCCAAGAACGGAAATGGTAACGATTGAACAAGGAACTTCGCTTCTTGAAGTCATTGAATTAATCCAAGAAGAACAATTTACAAGATACCCAGTAACAGATGGAGATAAAGATAATATTGTTGGAATGGTAAATATTAAACGACTTTATACGGCTACAATAACGGAAGAAAATGTGACGGATTTAAATGTTGATGAATTTATCACTCCAGTTATTCGTGTGCTTGAGACGATACCTATTCATGATTTACTGCTTAAAATGCAAAAAGAACGGATTCATATGGCAATTTTGTCAGATGAATATGGTGGAACGGCAGGTTTAGTAACGGTTGAGGATATTTTAGAAGAGATTGTCGGTGATATCCGTGATGAATTTGATCAGGACGAACGACCAAATATCCAGCAGATCACGGATGAACATTTTGTTTTTGATGCCAAAACATTAATAGGTGATGTCAACTCTACATTAGGAATCCACCTGCCTGAAATGGACATAGACACGATTGGCGGTTGGATTTTAACTGGTAGATATGATGTGGCAGTAGGAGATAAATTAGAATTCGAGGACTATGAATTCACTGTGAAAGAGATGGATGGACATCATGTTCTATATGTAGAAGCCAAACAAATGAGCTCTTCTTCAGTCAATTTAACAAAATAATATGTGAAAACGAGGGTGTCTTATAAGGGGCTGACCTCGTACTCTAAATCAGTATGCAGTGTTTATAGACTAATTTTTTACTGTATTTAGTTGATTAGGGGTCTGGCTCTTTGCTTTTGAGTCACCCCCTTTTTTGTTAAGAAATAAATGATAGTAATGTATATAGAAGAAAAGTGGCAAAAGATTGAATGGAACGATCGTCTCTATTGGTGAATTCGATGTTCATTGTACGAACGGAACCGACTTGTTCAACTAGACTACTGCTAACGTATCGATACTTCTCATGCAAAGGTAAGGATATGGCTGGATTTTGAGGTGTGGATTGAAAGGGGAAATTTTTTTCTATAATAGTAAAGGGGAATAAGATATATTTAAAGACGAATAAATGCATAGTGTGATTTATTTTATAAAAGCTCGCTAGGGGCTGATTAACTTTAAAGTTTCTACTTCAAGATATGTAGAGAGAATAAAATCATTTAATTGACTGTTAGGTTTGATGAATTAATTTGAAATATATATTGACTATAAAGAGAAAAAGGAGTAGTCTATACAAAGTTGCTGATTGAGCAATGACTAAACATTACTATTTTGACTTGGGTAACCAAGTAATAAGACAAATCACTTTTTAGAAAAATGTTGACTTCTTATAAAATGAATGGTAAGATGAATTAGTCGCTGCGAAACACAGCGATTATAAATAACGTTGAAACTTCGCAGAAGTTGACAACTAATCACTAATGTGTTAATCTAATCTTGGGTTAACGATAAATTGCTCTTTGAAAACTGAACAAAACAAAGCGCCAACGTTTAAATTTAAGTGAGTACACACTATAAAAACAAATGAGCAAGTCA
>NZ_LFZW01000001.1:233304-265378 GCF_001183985.1 Peribacillus loiseleuriae
GCTAGCCTCGAGATGAGAGTATTGGAGGTAGAGCACTGATTGGACTAGGGGCCCCCAACGGGTTACCGAATTCAGTCAAACTCCGAATGCCAAATACTTATTCTCGGGAGTCAGACTGCGAGTGATAAGATCCGTAGTCAAGAGGGAAACAGCCCAGACCACCAGCTAAGGTCCCCAAGTTTACGTTAAGTGGAAAAGGATGTGGAGTTGCTTAGACAACCAGGATGTTGGCTCAGAAGCAGCCATCATTTAAAGAGTGCGTAATAGCTCACTGGTCGAGTGACTCTGCGCCGAAAATGTACCGGGGCTAAACGTAACACCGAAGCTGTGGATGGATACCGTATGGTATCCGTGGTAGGAGAGCGTTCTAAGGGCGTTGAAGCTAGACCGGAAGGACTGGTGGAGCGCTTAGAAGTGAGAATGCCGGTATGAGTAGCGAAAGAAGGGTGAGAATCCCTTCCACCGAATGCCTAAGGTTTCCTGAGGAAGGCTCGTCCGCTCAGGGTTAGTCGGGACCTAAGCCGAGGCTGAAAAGCGTAGGCGATGGACAACAGGTTGATATTCCTGTACCACCTATACATCGTTTGAGCGATGGGGGGACGCAGAAGGATAGGGTAAGCGCGCTGTTGGATATGCGCGTCCAAGCAGTTAGGCCGGAAACGAGGAAAATCCCGTTTCCATCAAGGCGGAGCTGTGATGGCGAGGGAAATATAGTACCGAAGTTCCTGATTCCACGCTGCCAAGAAAAGCCTCTAGTGAGATGTAGGGTGCCCGTACCGCAAACCGACACAGGTAGGCGAGGAGAGAATCCTAAGGTGTGCGAGAGAACTCTCGTTAAGGAACTCGGCAAAATGACCCCGTAACTTCGGGAGAAGGGGTGCTTTTTAGGGTGAATAGCCCGGAAAAGCCGCAGTGAATAGGCCCAGGCGACTGTTTAGCAAAAACACAGGTCTCTGCGAAGCCGCAAGGCGAAGTATAGGGGCTGACGCCTGCCCGGTGCTGGAAGGTTAAGAGGAGAGGTTAGCCGCAAGGCGAAGCTTTGAATTGAAGCCCCAGTAAACGGCGGCCGTAACTATAACGGTCCTAAGGTAGCGAAATTCCTTGTCGGGTAAGTTCCGACCCGCACGAAAGGCGTAACGATCTGGGCACTGTCTCAACGAGAGACTCGGTGAAATTATAGTACCTGTGAAGATGCAGGTTACCCGCGACAGGACGGAAAGACCCCGTGGAGCTTTACTGCAGCCTGATATTGAATTTTGGTACAGCTTGTACAGGATAGGTAGGAGCCTGTGAAGCCGGAGCGCTAGCTTCGGTCGAGGCGTCGGTGGGATACTACCCTGGCTGTATTGAAATTCTAACCCGCGCCCCTTATCGGGGCGGGAGACAGTGTCAGGCGGGCAGTTTGACTGGGGCGGTCGCCTCCTAAAATGTAACGGAGGCGCCCAAAGGTTCCCTCAGAATGGTTGGAAATCATTCGTAGAGTGTAAAGGCACAAGGGAGCTTGACTGCGAGACCTACAAGTCGAGCAGGGACGAAAGTCGGGCTTAGTGATCCGGTGGTTCCGCATGGAAGGGCCATCGCTCAACGGATAAAAGCTACCCCGGGGATAACAGGCTTATCTCCCCCAAGAGTCCACATCGACGGGGAGGTTTGGCACCTCGATGTCGGCTCATCGCATCCTGGGGCTGTAGTCGGTCCCAAGGGTTGGGCTGTTCGCCCATTAAAGCGGTACGCGAGCTGGGTTCAGAACGTCGTGAGACAGTTCGGTCCCTATCCGTCGTGGGCGCAGGAAATTTGAGAGGAGCTGTCCTTAGTACGAGAGGACCGGGATGGACGCACCGCTGGTGTACCAGTTGTTCTGCCAAGAGCATCGCTGGGTAGCTACGTGCGGACGGGATAAATGCTGAAAGCATCTAAGCATGAAGCCCCCCTCAAGATGAGATTTCCCATAGCGTAAGCTAGTAAGATCCCTGAAAGATGATCAGGTTGATAGGTCAGAGGTGGAAGCGTGGCGACATGTGGAGCTGACTGATACTAATCGATCGAGGACTTAACCTTATTGTTCTTGAAAAAAGCAAAAAACCTTCTTATTATCTAGTTTTGAAGGAATGATATTCCTTTATTGTTTGGTGGCGATAGCAAAGAGGTCACACCCGTTCCCATTCCGAACACGGAAGTTAAGCTCTTTAGCGCCGATGGTAGTTGGGGGGTCTCCCCCTGTGAGAGTAGGACGTTGCCAAGCAATTCGAGAGATCAGCTATTTATAGCTGGTCTTTTTTTGGATTTTGGAAATGAAACCAAATCAATAATAGAGAGAAAGTATTATAGAGATTATCATTCATTTGGGGAGAAAGAAGACATTTGGCGGTGGACTGATTTCGTATTAAAAGTAAAGTTGTGTTAAAATTAGTTAAACTTCTGAATTTTCACTGGAGGAATTTACGTTGGAACGTCATAATGAAGCATTTGACCAAGAAACGACATTTCACTCCTTTACCGAGTGGTTGAAAAAACAAAAGAAATCGGAAAATACAATCAAGACTTATTCGGGTGTACTAACTCAGTTTTTTGAGTGGGCGGAAAAGGATTTTGAAGGGCATCTGAATGCAGAGAGCATTCAGGCTTATCTAGACCATTTAGAAAATAACCAACGAAGCGCTGGGACAATAGAGAAACATTACATGGCCTTGAAAGTTTATTGTAAATATCTTGGTCAGTCCTCTTTGATGATAAATATAGACCGGAAAATTAATGAGCAAAAGAATGATATTCCTGAAGTGTTGACATTGCAGGAACAAAAGACCTTATTAAAAGATGTGGAGGCAGATGGGAATTTGAGGAACACTGCAATGGTGTATATCATGCTTCATACCGGCGTCCGAGTTTCTGAGTTATGTGATCTAAATGATAGTGATCTTGTAGAGAAGGATGAAAAGAAAGCGATAGTCGTCCGTAATTCAAAGAATGAAGTGGATAGAGTTGTACCGTTGTCTCAAGAAGCAATTCAGCATATAGATTATTTTTTAGGAGCAAATGAAGATCTCAGAGGACCACTTTTTTTATCCAGCTATGGGCAGCGAATCACTCCACGATCTGTGCAATATATGTTAAAAAAGTATCATGTTAATCCACACAAGCTCCGACATACTTTCTGTCAGCAACTGATAGATAACGGGGTGGAGTTACAGACAGTTTCCAGGTTGGCGGGTCACAAGGATTTAAATATGACAAAACGATATGTGAAGAATAAGGAAGTAGATTTCGGACAGGCGATTGATCAGGCCTTTTCTTAAAAAAGCTATGAGGAATTATTAACTGGATAAGAACGCTCTTTAGATTTTCCTAATCATTCAACAAAGCACATTGCCCAAAGATTAGATCGGGAGAAGATTGGTTATAGAATGACCTTTTGCTGTTGGTTTATTTTAAAAAGGACTTGTAACTGATCCTGATATATGGAAAATCTGGAATTCTAGATGATGAGATAGCCATCGATGAATTTTTTGCAACATTGCCAATAAAGTATTTTGTTAACGCATTACATAAGACTGGCTATTCTATAGTGCTTTCGAATACGTCTGGAACCTCTTTTCCTACTCATATGATCCTGATATGCCATGTTCTTCACTATATTGAAAGAGAAATAATCTTAGCGATACAAAATAGCCGGGTGCTGAGTCGGTCTAAAAGGTAATTTATTGTACGTGTTACGAGCTATCAAACGATAGCTCGAATCCTATTGAAAAACAATACAAAAAAGCTCCCGAGAACGGGACAATGAAATATCCGTCTTTTTGGTTTTTTTAGTATAATAAATCAATCTCAGAAATTAGATTTTTTCATCTGAACTTGGCCGAGAATCCGCATACGACGGACACTACGACGACATTAGTAATGTGGAACCGATTAATCCACCGATATGCTTATACGTTGAGAGACTAATTTGGCACTACCTTGCTAGTGGAATGAGAGTGTCAATCGTTTATTGATTGATTCAAGGCGGCCACCTGCCTGATCGGTCATATATTAAAAAAGGGGAATTTAGGGGAAGTCAACAAAAATAATTTTTGAATCTATTGTGAATTGAAGTGTTTTTTAGAATATAGAATAATAATTCCTAAAATAACTGAGTGGTCATAATAAGAAAGCATAAGTTTTTTTATGGGTTTTGATGTCTAGTGCAATTTAGTATCATGGAAGGGAGACAGACGCTCGGAATTATAAGCGTTTAAATCCATTGTTTGAAATTGAAAAAATGAATGAAGATAAACCGAACTTTATTCTGTTAGAAAGTCTGACATTATTAGTAGAGAGTTTTGGGGAAATTGATTTGGATATTGCTATATTAAAAAATCAGGTAAATGACTTTATCAATGAGAAGCAGAACGGTTGATAATGGTGACCTGTTTTAGAGCGCTGTTTTTTGCTATTCAGTGTTTGGATGGAAGTATCTCTGCTCATTTTAATCTGTATGTGGGTAGAAGAATTCTTTGACATCTATTATCAGTGGATGATGGATTTTGGGAAGATGTGCGTATTACAATTAGGTATATTCACCTATTTTATCATCACTTTATGTCATTATTCCTCAATATCTTCCATAGTGAGATAGAATAGGGGATACATACATTTTATTTTTGCACGGGGGAGCGAATATGACTTATCAAGTTCAAATATTAAAGGGCCTGTTTCAGCCGAGAACAAACAGATACCAATTAGAACAGGCTGAAGGAATAACCCGATTCGGTACTAAGCTGCTGTTGCTGTATCTATGCAGTGCGATTATCTTTCTTTTGGGGGCCTATTTTGGAATAGGGTCAGAATCTATGTCAAAGGAAATAACCAAGCTTGGAGAAAGTGAATATGAAGCAGGGAAACTACTTGTTATAGCTGGAAAATTGGTGGCGGGGCTTCTGTACCCAACCTTTTATGTTGTGTTGGCTGCTGTTGTCTTTTGGGCCGTTTTAGATATCCCATTCAAGAAAGTTGCAGTTGTTCAAATGATTGCTTTTGGTTTGCACTTGCTAGAAAAGGCAGTATACGTACCATTTCTTTTGCAGATGGATATAAACCAAAGCGCTAATCCATTTTCATTAGGAGTGATTAGTCAATCAATCATCTCTAATGAATACTTTATTTATTTTTTTGGAGAAATTAGTTTATTTCAGGTGTCGATTATAGGTATCATTTATTTCTATTTACGAGAGCTTACTGAGAAAAATAAATACATCCCGCTCATTATAATTTGCGTGTTTTACCTGGCATCTTGGTTTGTGGCCGCATTTTTGGCTTATATCGATGTTCGTGTGTTTTTATAAGGAGGTATGGCTATATGAAAAAATGGAAAATAGGTACACTAGCCGTGCTTGCAATGGGTATCATTGCTTTAAATCTTTTTTTAATTGAGAAAAAGGATAGTAAGGTAGCTCGGACTTTATCAGCTGGGGAGTGGACCAAGGTTAAGAAAGCAAATATCATAGAAAGATTTGAAACAGATGCGGTGATTAAGCCATTGGAAGAGTACAACTATTATTTCAATGATCAAGATAAAGAATTTCAAAAGTTCCTTGTAAAAGAGGGAGATGTGGTAACGACAGGTGCGCCTTTATTTGAATACATCACACCTAAACTAGATCAGGTAAAGGATGAGCTTGAAACGGAGAAGAGTCGTTACGAGGGAGAAATAGCGGGGGTTGAGGAATATATCGATGAGTTATCCAGTTATCAGGATACCATTCCAGATGCTCCAACTGCTAAAGAAAGAGAAGCAGCAAAAGAGGCCGGATTCCTTTTAAATGATTCTGATTCTTCTGCGATGATCATAAGTTCGATTCGACAAGAAATCTATAAGCAGGAATTAGAGAAAAAGAAGCTTGAAGAGAAAATACGGGCTTATGAAAGCCAATTAAATTATCTGGATGAACATGGCGATACGGCAATGACGGCAAGTGAAACGGAAGGTATTGTGAAGTATGTAAATAAACAACTAGAGTCTCCAATTGTAACAATTGCTTCAAATACGCTAGCGATTGAAGGCTCTCTTAATGAACAACAGGCAAGAAAAGCAGAACCTGGCATGAAAATTATTGCGAAACATCCGAATGAAAAAAAGAAAATTAATGGAACAATATCCGCAATTCAGCCGTTTCCAGAAACAGAGCCAACTGTTGGATCTCCGAGTAAATATGCTTTTCAAGCGACTATGCAAGAAGAACCCGAATCTATAATGATTGGATCTAAAGTGAGATTGTCTGTGGTGACTGCTGAAGCGAAGGGTGTACTTTCTTTGCCAAAAACAGCGATTCAATTAGAAAAAAAACCTTCTGTTTACAGGTTGAATGGAAACGGTACTATAACAAAGCAAGTGATCACAACGGGTCTTGAATTTGCTGGAATTCAGGAAGTGAAAGATGGACTTGAATTAGGGAATATCATTTTAAGGGACTCGAAAAGCATTCCTTATAACAAGCCTACATTTATCACTCCTCTTCAAACTGAAAAAGTGAGAAATTCCGCATTTAATGAGCTATCTAAGCGTCAAAAACTTCGTTTCTTTTTAATTGGATTGTTGGAAAAATAATTGGACTAAAGTTCATGCTATTTATCATTCCCGTGGAAATGTGATCCCATGTGAATAATGAATAGCGTTCTTTTTTGTGGGTAAAAATAAGTTTATAAAGCGTATGCTAGACTTTTCTGGAGTGAATTTCCTACCCGTAGTATGAAAAATACATTTACAGTTTAATGTTTTTAATATAGTATTTTATTATAATGTTATTCCGCTTAATCTTAATGGAACGGGGGAACCAATTCTGTGGTCCTGTACCGCTTGGGGTGAATTCTTATGAAGGGGCATGTGTTTCCAAGTCCTAACCCGACAGCTAACCTCGTCAGCGTCTTAGAGGGAACAAAATGTAATTTGTTCACGTACAAAGACACCAGTAGTGTCTTTTTTTATTGCGTGGAACCGTCTATCTTGTTTCCCTTACCGAGACACTTGCTTTTCAGCAAAGAATTTATAGAAGGTGAGGATGTTAGATGAAAAAAATAAGCTTAGCTGGCCAAATATTAATTGGTCTAGTCCTAGGGATTATCGTGGGGGCGATCTTTTATGGCAGCCCAACGATTGCGTCTTATTTACAACCGATTGGCGATATATTTCTTCGTTTAATTAAAATGATTGTTGTGCCGATTATTGTAGCCAGTGTTATTGTCGCTGTTGCAGGTGTTGGTGATATCAAACAGCTAGGGAAAATTGGCGGTAAGACGATTTTATACTTTGAAATCGTTACGACACTTGCGATTATAGTCGGAATCATTGCTGCAAATGTACTTCAGCCAGGTGCTGGGGTTAATATGGGTGACCTTAATCAAACGGATATCGGCACGTATGTCGATACAGCAGAGGCGAAGAAAAGCGAATCATTGGTCGATACGATTGTTAACATTGTACCAACGAATCCCATCGCAGCCGTTGCTCAAGGTGATATGCTGGCCATTATCTTCTTTTCTCTTGCATTTGGTCTTGGGATCAATGCGATCGGAGAAAGAGGGAAGCCGGTATTGGCATTCTTTCAAGGAACAGCAGATGCAATGTTTTATGTTACGAACCAAATTATGAAGTTTGCTCCTTTTGGAGTGTTTGCCTTGATTGGTGTCACTGTTGCTAAGTTTGGATTGGCTTCTCTTATCCCGCTAGGAAAGTTAGTGATTTCAGTATATGGAACGATGATTTTCTTTGTGATTGTGGTCTTGGGAATAATCGCTAAATTAGTAGGCTATAGTCTTTTTAAATTAATAAAACTCATCAAGGAAGAGCTTATATTAGCTTTTTCGACAGCAAGTTCAGAAGCTGTTCTTCCAAAAATTATGGAAAAGGTGGAAAAGGCAGGATGTCCTAAGCATATTGCTTCTTTTGTTATACCGACGGGTTACTCCTTTAACCTTGATGGCTCTACACTATATCAAGCATTAGCTGCTATTTTCATTGCTCAAATGTACGGCATTGATATGAGCATTGCCGATCAACTATCATTAATGCTTGTATTGATGGTCACATCTAAAGGTATTGCTGGGGTTCCGGGAGTCTCTTTCGTTGTTCTATTAGCCACATTAGGTACTGTTGGAATTCCTATCGAAGGGTTGGCGTTTATAGCTGGGATCGACCGTATTCTTGATATGGGCCGTACAGTAGTAAACGTTATTGGGAACTCTCTTGCAGCTATTGTTATCTCTAAATGGGAAGGTAATTTTAAACCCGAAAAAGTATCATAACATTTGATGAAAAAGACAGCTAAAAGAGTAATCTAATAGCTGTCTTTTTATGTGAGCGAATCTATTCTTTTATTCACTCTTCACAATGAGAACGATCGCCTTCGAAAATAAATTCAGGAATCCCTTCAGTAACATGAATTTTCGTTAAACTGGCATTTCCAAGATAGGTTTGGGTAAAAAGCTTATCAAGAGATAAATTCCTTAAATAAGCTGTAAGTATTTTTAGGAAAATTGAATGAGAAACGATCAAAATGGTTCCTGATGGATGTTTAGCAATGATATGCTTATAAATCTCTTCAGCACGTTTCGCTACATCTGCGAATAGTTCTCCACTGTTTCGTTCATATAAATGCGGTGTTTCCCAAAAGGCTTTGTACTCAGTAGCAAATTCTATCTCAATTTCTTCTCTAAGGCGCCCTTCCCAATCACCAAAGGACATTTCTCGTAATCGATCATCTTTAATAATTGGGGCTGTACGTTCAGCAGCGATTAACTCAGCAGTCTGGTAGGCACGTTTGCTTGTACTTGAATAGATCACATCAATTGAGATATCCTGAAGTCGATTACCTAGTGAATGTGCATCACGGATACCAGATTCAGTTAATTCTCCATTTCCCCAGCCTTGCATTTTTCCTGTAACATTCCATTCGGTTTGTCCATGACGAGCTAAATAAATGGTAGTCATAAAAGTCTCCTAACTTTTTTAGTATCTATCTCCTATTCTATTATTGATAACTTTTGTGAATAAATCAAAAGACGATATCTGTGAAGTGTAACAATGTTGATTATGAGGAGGAATGTATGTGCAGCACAAGGAGCCCCGTATTGAATGATGAATTATGAATAACTTGGATGTTTTGTCACATTATTTCAAATGATTTGGTAAAATGATTATAGTGATGATGGATGATAATTTCTCCAGTTTTATCCTGCATTAACGGGCTGTATGACTCCCGCTTCAAGGCTTGAGGGAATCCACGAGGAGGAAGTGGGAGATAAGGAACCCCTATTGTTTGAATTTTCACTTTATCAGCAATAACTGTTGCGGAGGGTATTGATATTATGAAAAATGAGATAAGAGACATCCTATATATACATTTGCAGGCATCTGAACGATTTGCGGTTTTCTCCGGCGTAACGTTTCGGGAATTTGTTTATTCGTATGAAGGACCTTTACCTAATCTTTTATTGTTGAAGCATGGATACGATGATGGAGAGTTTAACATGAATACCTTATTGGAATTTGTTCCGAATGACTATGTTGAAAAACTCCTGAAAGATAATGTATATGGGTATGGTGATTTTTGCTGGATTGATTTTGAAGAAGAAGCAGGACTTGATGAATTGAATGGTCAAGAAATTGCGGAACTTTTGTATGTTGGTCATTGTAAAACTCATTTGCGTCCGCCTTTTTTTGGAAAGCTGAATAACCAATTTGTTTACCTTGCGCACGATGACGGGTGGTTCAATAAGATTTATTTTCGAAACCAAGATGCATTAACTCAAATATTTGGGAATGTACTTATGCTGAAACTGGAGACATTACGTGTCGAAAGAAATTGGTTTGGATTAAAGAAAAAAAGGGAGTACCCAGAAGTTCCTTTTGAAGTGCTTCAAAGGCTTCTCCCGTTAACGGCTGAGGGCATCGTCTTTTCCCTTCAGGATATTCAGCATTCGAGGAACAAGATAGAAATTCCTGGTTGGATCGTTGGTGATTATGTAAATATGGATGATATGATAGACGGATTTAATGAATTGAAGGATCAGCGGCCAAAAGCGTTGATTGTTTTACATCGAAAAACTAAAGAGTGGAGCGTTAATCTGAACTAAACTGCCCTAAGTGAGAATGACTTAACTTATAGTCAATCTCATCTGCGGTATTAGCTATTCAAGTAAATGATGATAATTCATGGTGTAGTCCGTGCTTTTGCCACATAAGATGTAAGGAGTGTGTGGTGGATTTATTGGTATGTTTAGGTAAGTTATAAAACTGTGCTTCTTTTTCGTTTTTAACTGGAGATTATGGTGTTACAATAATAAGGTGAAATGAGTAATGGAGGTTTAATGAAAATGAAAACAAAACTTGGACTGCTTTATGGCGGGAAGTCAGCTGAACATGATGTTTCACTGCAGACAGCTTTAGCGGTCATTAAAGCATTAGATTTAGAGAAATTTGATATATATCCGATATACATAACGAAAGAAGGGGCTTGGGTAAAGGGTCCTCAGTTGACCGGGACGGTTGAGGACGTGAAAAGTCTTAGATTATCTGCTGAAGCTGCCATGTCACCTCTAGCAATGCGTTCTACAGGGCAAGATTCCAAAGAGGATGGAGATGAAGGCTTTGATGTCATATTCCCTCTCCTCCATGGCCCGAATGGAGAAGATGGCACAGTCCAAGGGATGCTAGAATTATTAAATTTACCCTATGTAGGAAATGGAGTTCTAGCTTCATCTGCTGGTATGGACAAAGTTGTTATGAAGAATATTTTTGCCCAAGCAGGACTACCACAAGTTAAATATACTTGGTTTATTCGCTCAGAGTGGGAAACGGATAAAGACCGTGCTTATGATAAAATCGAAGCGGAATTAGGCTATCCATGCTTTGTTAAGCCAGCGAACCTCGGATCAAGTGTTGGAATTAGCAAATGTGTTAATAGGGAAGAGCTTGCGAATGCGTTTGTGGAAGCATTCCTATTTGACCGAAAAATCATTGTTGAAGAAGGAATCGTTGCACGTGAAATTGAAATTGGCGTTCTAGGCAATGATCAACCTAAGTGTTCGGTAGCTGGAGAAATTATTGCGAAAAAAGATTTTTATGATTATAAAGCAAAATATGAAGATGGGGATACCGCGATGGTCATCCCGGCTGATATTTCTGAAGATGACTATCAGTCTTTGAGTGAAATGGCTATTTCATCCTTCAAATCTCTTGATTGTTCCGGATTAGTTCGCGCTGACTTCTTCTTAACGAAAGAAGGAAAGGCGTACATCAATGAAGTAAATACGATGCCTGGTTTTACTCCATTTAGTATGTTTCCTTTACTATGGAAACATACAGGAGTGGAGTATCCTCAATTAATCGAAACATTAGTGAATTTAGCACAAGAACGTTATGAAGAAAAACAGAAGATTAAATATAGCTTTTGATGGGATGCTTTGCAGCCTAGACGAATAGAAATGGAAACGACAACCGAACGGCTGTCGTTTTCCTTACTGAGATAGCTTGATGTTAAGGGGATAAGCTGCAATTTTCTAAAATCCTAGGAGGAACATGATGTTAAAAAAAACGTTAAAGCAAATCCACGAGATGGTCGATGGATTAAATATCATTACAGATTTTGAATCGATTATAGCGGCAGGAGTTTCGATTGATTCTAGAAATATTGAGTTTAACAACTTGTTCATCCCCCTTAGTGGAGAACATGTTGATGGACATCAATATGTAGAAAAGGCCATTTCGCAGGGAGCAGCTGCTTCATTGTGGCAACAGGATGCGGGGGAACCGCCGGCTGGACTTCCGGTCATCCTTGTAGAGAATACAGAAAAAGCATTACAGAAACTAGCAAGTGCGTATCGAAAGCAACTAAATTGTAAAGTAATTGGCGTTACAGGGAGTAACGGGAAAACGACCACGAAAGATATGATAGCGGCTTTACTGCAAACAACCTACCGTATTCATAAAACAAGTGGGAACTTTAATAACCATCTTGGACTTCCGTTAACCATTCTAGGAATAGGTGAGGACACAGAAGTGGCCGTTCTCGAAATGGGCATGAGTAACCGTGGTGAAATTGCATTTTTATCCACACTTGCAGAACCAGATTTAGCAATTATTACGAATGTTGGTGAGTCTCATCTATTGGATCTCGGTTCAAGAGAGGAAATTGCAAATGCTAAACTAGAGATCGTTTCAGGTCTTAAAGCTGGCGGAACGCTGATTTACCAAGGAGATGAGCCGTTATTACGCGATCGAATTGAACGCGACTTAACGAATCTTCACGTTGTATCCTTTGGCAGAGAAAACAAAAATGACCTTTACCCCATCTCGATAACTCAAAATGATAATAGTACTTCTTTTGAAATAAATGGCGATTCAGGGGATCCATATATGATTCCGATTCTTGGGTTCCACAATGTACAAAATGCCTTAGCCGCTATGCTAGTAGCTAAGCTGTTGCGTGTAAATGATGCCAATATCAGAAAAGGGTTTGAATCGGTCCGATTAACCAACATGAGAATGGAAATGGTTGAGGGAGCAAAAGGGGAAAAAATCATTAATGATGCCTATAATGCAAGTCCAACCTCAATGAAGGCAGCGATTGAACTGATTGAAAGTCTTTCAGGGTTTCAAGCTAAATATCTAGTCCTTGGTGACATGTTGGAACTTGGAAATCAAGAGAAAGATTATCATGTAAATATTGGTGAAATCATTCAGCCAGACGAGATCGATACAGTCTTTACATATGGTCCACTTGGTCATTTTATAGCTGAAGGAGCTCGCCAATCTTTTCCTGCAGATCGAGTGTTTTCATATGATGATAAATCCGCGTTAATTGCTGATTTAAAGCAACGTACTTCTCTAAATGATTTAATCCTGGTAAAAGCCTCAAGAGGGATGAAACTTGAAGAAATTGTTCAAGCTCTCCAAAAGTGATCACTGTAAAAAGCCGATGAATTCTCGTTTATGGGGAACTCATCGTTTTTTTTATAAATGAAAAAATATAAGTTTTTCATGAGTTATGTCGTTTGACGAATGAACTTAGCTTACCAGATGTTACAAGTTTGTCATACTTATGCGGGATGTCTTAACGTCGATGTAGACATAAATAATTTGGGAAATACTAGTCGATATGCTTTAAAAACACCTCTTTCAAGCGGCTTATTTTGTTTGAGTTTTAGATTCCTTTATTGCAATAACGACCTGAAAATGGTAACATACATTATGAGTTTAAATGTCTTTGGAAGATGAAGATGGTATATACTATAACTAATCCAAAGATTGTTTATCGTTTCTTTAAGAAACAAATGTTATTTCATTCTTCACTTGGTGAAGATCTTGTACTTTCAGATTAAATAGGCCACGCGTCTTGAATAATATAAAAAGTTGCCTCTCTTGGCAGCTTAAGTTGCTAATAGGAAGGTCCAGCTGTCTACAGCTGGCTCCATAAGCTCATGACATGATAGATGGGAGAATCTGCTTATCTCCTAACCCTCTTGCCAGATATGATCCTTGTGGTTCCTTTCCACTCCGCATTCCCCAAACGCATAAGGGCCTGTTTTTTTATGGGAAGCTTGGCTTAAGTCAAGTTTTGTTTTATTCTATAGGATTTGATATGCAATCATTTTGGATAATGACATGATAGCTACTCATAAACTATGGCATAATTGCAGCTTTGTCTTTGGATTTCATCCTTGAAGTCCAAAACAGTTTTTCTTTTGTGTAGACTCCTGTCTCATAGGGAAAAAGATGCAGCAGCCCTCACCTGAATAAACATGCGAATTTGTATGCTACTTTGATCTTTCCATTTTTGAATTTCATTCTTGGTACATGTTTTGTAAAAAGATTTCCTGGACCTAGCGCTAGATCAGTATTTGCGCAAGGTTTGACTTTTGTTCGGGACTTTTTATTTATTATAATGGAGTTCGGATTTAAAAAACGCAAGTATTTTAGGTGATCATTGAGAAAACTTTTCTTAAACGATAAATAATAAACAAGAACCAGCTCGTAGTTGGTGAATGGTGGTCAAATGACCCAATTTAGACGTCACAAGCCATTTTGGATGTTGACAAATATATGAATTATAAAGGAGTACGAATATTTTGACATTATTTAGTGAATTAGGTTTAGACAGAACTTCTATGAAATCAATCGAACGAATGGGGTTTGAAGAAGCAAGTCCGATTCAAGCACAAACCATTCCTTTGGCATTAGAAGGGAAAGATATTATTGGTCAAGCTCAAACTGGAACAGGTAAAACAGCCGCATTTGGTATTCCATTAATTGAGAATATTGATCTTCAAGATGATAACGTACAAGGAATCGTAATCGCACCAACACGTGAGCTTGCTATTCAAGTTTCTGAAGAATTATTCAAGCTTGGATACGGAAAACGCACTCGCGTAATGGCAGTATACGGCGGACAAGATATTGATCGTCAAATTCGTGCATTAAAGAAAAAACCACATATTATCGTTGGTACACCAGGTCGTTTATTAGATCATATTAAACGTAAAAATATTAAATTGGGCAACGTTCACACTGTTGTATTGGATGAAGCGGATGAAATGTTGAACATGGGCTTCATTGAGGATATCGAATCTATTCTTTCGAATGTGCCAGGTGAGAGACAAACTTTGCTGTTTTCTGCTACTATGCCAGAACCTATTCGCAAAATTGCAGAACGCTTCATGAAAGATCCAACTCTTGTACGTGTTAAAGCAAAAGAAATGACTGTATCTCTTATTGATCAATATTATGTTGAGCTAAGAGAGAACGAAAAATTTGATACATTAGCTCGTTTATTAGATATACAAACTCCAGAACTTGCTATCGTATTCGGACGTACAAAACGCCGTGTTGATGAGCTTTCTTCTGCATTGAATGTCCGTGGCTATTCTGCTGAAGGAATTCACGGGGACTTAAGCCAAGCAAAACGATTGTCGGTTCTTAAGAAGTTTAAAGAGGGCAACATAGATGTACTTGTTGCAACAGACGTAGCGGCGCGTGGACTTGATATTTCAGGCGTAACACATGTATATAACTTTGATATTCCTCAAGATCCAGAAAGCTATGTTCACCGTATTGGACGTACTGGTCGTGCAGGGAAACATGGTGAGGCGATCACATTTGTGACACCGAGAGAAAGAGGTCAATTGGCTGCTGTTGAACATACAACGAAAAAACGTATGGAGAAAATGAAAACTCCAACTTTAACGGAAGCGTTGGAAGGACAACAAAAAGCAGTAACAGAAAGAATTGTGAACACTGTAGAAAATGAAGACTTGTCTCTATACCTAGGGCAAGCTGAAGAAATGCTTCAAAAATACAGTGCAGCTGATCTTGTTGCAGCAGCGTTAAAATCACTAACTAAAGAACCGGATGCAACTCCTATTAAATTGACAGATGAAGCACCAGCTCCAATGAAGCGTGGTGGATATAATAAGTCTGGATCTAATGGCAGACAGCGTAATGGTCGCGGACCTTCAACAGGTAGAAAAGATTATAGCGGTGCTAAACGCAGAGACAGCCGTAAACCTAGCGGAAGCAGCAACCGTAGCAATAACAGCAATAACAGCAATAACAGCTATAACAAAAGAGAAAAACTAAATAAATAATATGTAATAAATGAGGATGTCCCTAACAAAATGGTCTGACCCCCACAACAGCTATATACAGCTCAAATTAGTGTATGAAACACGATAAACTGTGTGAAATGTGTGGTCAGAACCTTATGGGATATTCTCTTTTTTATATTCTGGAAATATTTTGTATAGTATACTGAATATAGGATTTTCCCCCGCATTAACGGGCAGTAATCCCCCACTGATTGATGTTTCACTTTATGGGTATCTAGATAGGAGTGGTTGAGTGGAGCCTAGAAACCGGATTTCAAGTAAAGCACTAAAAGTTTGGCGTATTAGCGGCGTAATAAATGCAGCAATTTGTTGGGTCATAACCATTGCAGTACTTGTTGTGACTATTCTTTTTGATTGGTCTTATTGGGCGATAGGGGCAACTGGACTAATCTCAACAGCTGTGACATACATATCGGTCTTTCTTTTTCCGTCCATGAAGTGGAAGCGTTGGCGATATGATGTTAGGGAGAAAGAGATAGAAATCCAAAGCGGTTTATTTATTATTAAACGGACATTGGTGCCTATGATTAGAGTCCAACATGTAGAGACAAACCAAGGACCATTGCTCAGAAAATATCAACTAGCTTCTGTAGAAATCTCTACTGCTGCAACGACTCATGAGATACCAGCTCTGGAACTTACTGAAGCTGATGAGTTGCGCTTTTATATATCAAAAATGGCCAGCGTGGAGGAAGACGATGTTTGAACCTAAACGACTTCACCCAGTTGCTGTTTTGTCTAGTATCTTGCAAACATTGAAGGAAGCGATTATCCCGTTAGTCGTGCTCTTATTTTTGGGAGGCAGTAGCGGTAAAGGAATACAGTTGATTATTTTTAGTGTGATCTGCTTTTTTCTCATCGTCTTTTCTGTTCTTTCTTGGATTAGGCTTACATATTGGGTGGAAAATGGTGAACTTAGAATTGAATCAGGTGTGTTTGTAAGAAAAAAAAGATATATTCGCTTCGAACGGATACATAGTATTGATGTTTCAGAAGGAATCCTGCAAAGAATATTTGGTCTCGCTCAGCTTAAGGTAGAAACAGCCGGATCAAATGGGGGGAAGCCTGAAGCAGAATTAACTGCTATTACAAAGCGAGAATCAAACGAAATTATCTCCATTTTTAATGAAGTGAAAAAAGCAGGGAAAAGGAAGTTGGAAAGTGATTGTGTGAATGAGGCAGTTACTGGGAAAGAATTAACCAAAGTGGAAGAGACAGATATCGATTCAGCATCTGTTGTATTTAAACAAACTTTTCCTCAATTGTTTTTAATGGCAGCTACATCAGGTGGGGTTGGGGTAGTTCTTTCTGGTGCGGTAGCATTTCTTGCGCAATTCGATGAATTAATTCCTTTTAAAAAAATATCAGCTGAAGCAGAACGGTTCATTCAATCGGGTATTCTCTTAATTATCCTTACGGTGTTCTTACTTTTCATACTAGCCTATCTTGTTGCTACAGCAAGAATTGTCTTAATTTATGCCTATTTCACAGTCAAAAAGGTAGAAGAAGAATTAATTATTTCACGCGGGTTATTAGAAAAAAGACAATTAACGATTCCGCTGAAAAAAATTCAAGGGATTCGAATTGCTGAGAATCTAATTAGGCAACCGCTCGGATATGCAAGTGTGTACCTTGAATATGCAGGCGGATCAGCATCAGATAAGGATACAGTAAACACTTTGCTTTTTCCGCTTGTGAAAAAAGAACAGCTAAAAGAAAAAATAAATCAGTTCGTACCTGGATATGAGCTACAGACAGAACTGAAGGGGCTACCGAAACGATCCTATGTCCGTTATTTCTTCAGACAATTATTTATCATAATTCCCATTGTTGTGGCGACATCATGGATTCTTTGGCCTTGGGGCTTAGTATCTTTCGTTCTTATTCCACTTGCTGCTATCTGGGCTTATTTAAAATTCAGAGAAGTAGGCTGGAATATTAGTGGAAATCAATTGCAATTACGAACTAGAATTGTATCTAAACAAACGTATATTTTTCAAAAGAATCGCCTGCAAGTATTTGACCGACGAGTGAGCTATTTTCAAAGCAGAAAGCAATTATCCACGATTGCTGCTACCGTGAAATCAGGAGCGGGCCCTAGGGAAGGGAAGGTCGTTGACTTAGAACAAAAAGATGCAGAATTCATGAATGATTGGTTTTCATATAGTGAATTCAAAAAAAGCGAAGGCTAGGCCTTTGCTTTTTTAAATGGAGAAACACTAACGTTTACGTCTATTTTGAATAAATAAAGATGCGAGGAGTAAACCAGCGGCAAGTCCTGAGAGATGACCAGTAATGTTTATTTTTGGCTGGATGAATGTCATTAGCACACCCACGCCGATTAACGTATAGATTGTCTTTACCTCTTGTTTGGGCAAATGGGTTTTTTTGAATAAAACGAGATATAAATAAAAGCCGAGCAAACCAAAAATTGCTCCACTTGCTCCTACATGGATATAGGTAGGCGGCTGCAGGATAAAGGTAATAATATTTGCTAAAATACCTGTGATGAGAAAAAAGACCGTAAATTTAAGACTGCCCAGCAATCGTTCGAGCGGAGGGCCGAAGATGGCAAGTGCAAAGCAGTTGAACAAAAGGTGAGAAAATGAGCTGTGTAAAAAAATGGGTGTAACTAGGCGCCACCATTCGCCAGAAGCGATATACAGGTTCACACCTTGACCTTTTTCAAACAAGATACCTTCAGGCAGTATGGGTAATAAGTCTAAGAAAAACAGGAAAATAGTAAAGGTTATTAAGGTGGAGACAAGTGGATAATAAGAAAGATATTGCCGGAAATTTTCTGTTCGTGTAAACATGGTTCACCGTCCTTAAATTGTTCGAGTCTTGTAATACCATTAAAACGGAAAGGTATGGATTTGTCGAGAACGAGGTATAGATACTGGAAGTAATATATATTGGCAAAATCAATGGTAAATCCTGTTTGCCTCTTTTGAAATATATGAATTTTAATTCAGGATAGAAGGAGAGTTAGAAGTGATTAAAGGAATCGGAATGGATATTGTGGAACTACAAAGAATTCAAAAACTACTTGAACGGCAACCGAAATTTATTGAAAGAATTTTAACAGAAGCGGAGCGGAAGACTTTCTTTAGTCTGAATGAGCGTAGAAGAGTTGAATTTGCTGCAGGACGGTTTGCGGCAAAAGAGGCCTTTTCTAAAGCGGAAGGTACAGGGATTGGGAGAAGTCTGTCATTCTTAGATATTGAAGTAAAACCAAATGAATTTGGTAAGCCGGAAATTATTCGCCCATACGCAGCAGGGATTCATCTATCCATTACGCATAGTCGAGAATATGCGGCAGCTACAGTGATCATCGAAGAAAGATAGGTAGCTAAGATGGATGTATAAAGTGAGTTTTAGTGCCAAGGTGCTTTCGCTTTTCTTAGCAGACGGGTCATATTCATCGGGGTTGTCTCATATATTCATAGTGCTATAGGGAGACAAGGCCCGGTAAAAGGTACATTGCAGGAATGGTACTCTCGAATCAGTTTATTATAAAAGCTGTTTAGCGATAAGCAAACATGTTGAAACAACCAGAAATTATACATCAACTACCGAGATATGCATAGACCTCAATGACTGGATCCTGCCTTTTCCTCTCCCTTTTACGTTCAAATGACAAAAAGGGGTTGAAAAGATGAAGAAGATCGTAACGCTTTTTGCAGGGATCATGCTTTTGCTTGTTCTTTCTGCCTGCGGACAAAAGTCACAAGGCGATGTGGTCAGTTCGTTAAATGACAAGGTTGAAGGAATGAAGGGATACAAGGCCCAAGCCAAGATGACTTTACAAATGGGTACAGATCCTCAAAGTTATGATGTCGAGATTTGGCACAAGAATCCGGATTTTTACAGAGTAAGCCTGAAGAATTCTGCAAAAGAACAAAGTCAAATGATTCTCCGTAACGATGATGGAGTGTTTGTATTAACGCCTGCGTTGAACAAAAGCTTTAAGTTTCAAAGTGAATGGCCAGAAAATAGCAGTCAGGCCTATTTATATGAGTCGTTGGTAAAGGATATTATTGAAGATAAAAGTGCAAAGTTCACATTCACGGACGATCATTACGTGTTTGAAACAAAAACACGTTATCAAAATAATAAAATGCTGCCTTATCAAGAAATCACCATCAACAAAAAGGATCTATCACCTGTCAGTGTGAAAGTGATGGATGCGGATCATAATTCACTTGTAACGGTTGAATTCTCTAAAGTGAAGTTCGATGCTGCATTCGATAAAGATGCGTTCGACATGCAAAAGAACATGACGCGTGCAAAACTAGAAGTACCAGTCATGAATGAAGTGAAAGATGAAGCATTTGCTGTTAAATATCCGAATGAGGCCAAAGGGGCAAGCCTGACTGATGAACAAGAAATCAAAACAGAAAATGGGAGGCGAGTTATTCTTACGTATGAAGGTGACAAGAGCTTTACACTGATTCAAGAAAAAGCAGAAGTAGTAGAAACTTCACTCGTGGCAACAGCTGTGAATGGTGAACCAGTTGACCTTGGGTTTACAGTAGGGGCTGCCACTTCGAACAGTGTTACTTGGACATATGATGGGGTAAACTATACGCTTGCCTCGAAAGATATGAAGAAAGAAGAATTGCTGGATATTGCGAGAACGGTTGATGGGACTTCAGAAAAATAATGAAGTTGGTTCTCAGCTCGAGGTATCGTATGCCTTTGTGCTGGGGACCTTTTTTGTTTTTTGAATAAATGTAGTAAAAGTATTTTTCTTTTACAATAGAAAAGGCTACTTTTCATGGTTTCGTTTTTTGACTATACTATTTACAAACAAAGAAAAAACGTGCTTGAATAATGTTGTACCTTTGGTTTTGACGTATATAGCTAATTCCTTGATTGGTGGGTACTAATTAGGTCACGGATTGGGGACGTTTTTTTAGAGAGAAGGGTTACGGTTGGCAATGACGGAATTCTACAGAGATACTTGGGCAGAAGTTAATTTAGATAATATTTATGAAAACATTATAAATTTGAGGAAGCATCTATCATCGCAAACAAAACTATTTGCCGTCGTGAAGGCGAATGCGTATGGCCATGGTGATGTTGATGTTGCAAAGACGGCCCTTTACGCGGGTGCTGATTATTTAGCTGTTGCTTTCTTGGATGAAGCCTTGGCATTAAGGAAGAAAGGGATTCTAGCACCCATTCTTGTATTAGGGGTGACGAGACCAGAAAGTGTAAAGATTGCGTCTGAGGAACGAATTACGCTCACTATTTTTCAAGATGATTGGATACAGCAAGCGAAGTCATATCTTCAAGGTGAAGATGTTCTATATGTTCATGTGAAATGTGATAGTGGAATGGGACGCCTTGGAGTTAGAAATAGGATGGAACTAGAGGCCATTGAAGGAAGTTTACTTGAGGATTCGCGTTTTGTCTTCGAAGGGATTTACACACATTTTTCTACTGCAGACAGTCTAAATGAAAACTACTACCACAAACAACTTGGAGTTTTTCAAGAAATGCTGTCCTGGCTGAAAACAAAACCTCAGTTGATTCATGCTTCGAATAGCGCGGCCTCATTAAGATTTCCAGAATCCACATTTAACGCGGTAAGAATGGGGATTGCTATGTACGGGCTAACTCCCTCTGTTGAAATGAAAGAATTGTTGCCTTTTCCTCTTCGTCCGGCATTATCTTTAAAAACAAGAATCGTAAATGTGAAAGAGTTGAAAAAAGGCGAGAGTGTTAGTTATGGGGCGACGTATACCGCTGCTGGGAATGAGTGGATAGGCACGCTTCCTATTGGGTATGCAGATGGCTGGATACGCAAGTTGCAAGGACAAGAGGTACTTGTAAACGGAGAAAAAGCGCCTATAGTTGGAAGGATTTGCATGGATCAATGCATGATCAAACTTCCCGAAAATACACCCATTAATACGGAAGTAACGTTAATAGGTAAGGATAATGGACAAGAGATTTCGGTTGATGAAATTGCAGAGCAGTTAGAAACCATTAATTACGAAATCACATGTATGATAGCATCAAGAATACCTCGTGTGTATGTTAAAAATGGTAAAATAACTCATGTGGTGAATGCACTTTTATAAGGCTTGTTAAAATTGTTTCAGAAAAATGAATAAGTTTTACGGGTTTTTGTTGATAATAATATATAGTCTAGAATATACTCTTTGCAGATAGTGATTTTAATGGTAATATTGAAAAGGATTAGTAATAGGTGTGTAGTGATTGGTGGAGGTGTATGTTTGTGTCTGAATCCAGCGCAACGAGAGAGATAATGATTCGATTACCTCAAAATTTCCTAACCGAATTAGATGGTTATGTAAGTGAAGAAAATGTAAATCGCAGTGAATTTATTTATCGTGCGACGAAAATGTATCTTCGTGAACGTAAAAAAAGAGAGTTTCGCGAATCCATGAAACGTGGTTATATCGAAATGGCCACCTTGAATCTAACCCTTGCTTCTGAAGCATTCCTAGCAGAATATCCAGAATATGAGGCCGAACATTCCGTTGAACGATTAGCAAGCGGAGGCTGAGCCCTTGATTGTTGTTAAGCGCGGTGACGTATACTTCGCAGACCTGTCTCCGGTTGTAGGTTCCGAACAAGGTGGAACCCGTCCGGTACTCATCCTTCAGAATGATATTGGAAATCGCTTTAGTCCAACTGTGATTGTAGCAGCTATTACAGCACAGATACAGAAAGCTAAACTGCCTACACACGTAGAGATTAATGCAAAGAAATATGGATTTGAACGTGATTCGGTCATCCTTTTAGAACAGATACGCACTATCGATAAGCAGCGTTTAACAGACAAGATTACACATCTGGATGAACCAATGATGCATAAGGTGAATGAAGCTTTACAGATTAGTCTAGGACTAGTAGAGTTTTAGTGTGTAAAAAATGGTTTTCCCTTTGAAGAGGACGTCTTTATATAATAATTTATGCCTACGTATAGGTGCAATAACGATTTTAGCTTTTTGCTGAAATCGTTATTTTTTTTGCGTTATAACAAGTCATGTATAGAGATTAGAGGTAGACTGACTTTTGAAAAATAAAAAAATTATCTTGATAATTGGTTTAATCTACTTCAAAAGAGGGTTTTATTATAGTTATGGCTTCTAATATGTAACAATTAAACGTTACAAACCTTATCGTAAAAAGTAATATATGTAATATTTTGTCTTTTAAAGAAGAAAAGATTAATTTTGTTTTACACTTACGTAACATCCCTGTGAAGCGGGCATAGAGTCGCAGGGGGTATGTTAAGATTGGGAGGAAATTATGAATCAAATAGTTTTTACATTTATTACCCATAGTCGTGACTACATGCTAGAGGAATGGATGAATCTCATGAAGGAAAATGCCGATGAGCGTCTTATTAATGTGGTGTCCAATGAGATGTTTGTGCAAACAAGCGCAGAGTTTATTGATATGATCATCTCCAACACAAGAAGAAACAATGAAGAGTTTGCTTCAAAGCTTTCTGATTTTGCAGAGAAAGTTGTACGTTTAGGATGGCCGCTTTCGTTCATAATTGAAGGGCTTCATAAATTTACTCTAGTCGTGATCAATGGAATGGTCATGAAAGAGCAGGTTACAAAAGATAATCAAATGGAGATTATATACGATTTAGATAAATGGACATCACCGATGAAACAGGAAATTATTTCAATATACACTCAAACGTGGGAAAGGACCGTCTCTCTTCAAAAAATGGCCCTCCAAGAACTATCCGCACCGCTAATCCCTGTTATAGAAGGGATTACCATCATGCCTTTAATCGGAACCATTGATACTGAGCGGGCTAAGCAAATCATGGAAAACCTATTGACTGGAGTTGTTAAACAGCGTTCAGAGGTCGTCTTAATTGATATCACAGGTGTCCCGGTTGTAGACACAATGGTAGCTCATCATATTATTCAAGCGGCGGAAGCGGTCCGACTTGTTGGAGCGAAATGTATGATTTGTGGCATTCGCCCTGAAATTGCCCAAACGATTGTTAGTTTAGGAATAAATTTGAATGAAATTGTTACAAAGAATTCGTTAAAAAAAGGAATTGACGCTGCCTTAGATTGGACAAACCGAAAGATTACTAAGGTGGAGGAGTGACAATGAGAATTCCGATATTAAAGCTATATGACTACCTTTTAGTGTCGATCCAATGGGAATTAGATGATGCTACGGCACTTGGGTTTCAAGAGGACTTATTACAAAAAATACACGAAACGAGTGCGAGTGGTGTTGTAATTGATTTAACCTCCATTGATTTTATTGATTCCTTTATCGCAAAAGTGCTGGGTGATGTATTCAGTATGTCAAAGCTGATGGGAGCAAAGGTTGTAATCACTGGAATCCAGCCTGCTGTTGCGATAACCCTAATCGAGCTTGGTGTTAGTCTAGAAGGAGTTATGACAGCGCTAGATTTAGAGAAAGGCCTGGAGAAATTACAACAGGAATTGGGGGATTAAGGGTATGGAGTTCCAATCCTGCGTGAAAATTATCAATGAATGGGATATTGTCGCCGCGCGTCAATTAGGGCGAAATGTCGCTAAAGAGCTGGGATTTGGTACTGTCGACCAAGCGCGTATTACGACGGCTATCAGTGAACTAGCCAGAAATATATATTTATACGCTGGACGTGGCAGCGTTTGTATAGAAAAAGAGTATGTGAATGGAAAATCCGGTATGAAGATTATAGCAAGTGATGAGGGTCCGGGGATACAGGATATCCGAAAAGTCATGGAGGATGGCTATACAACCTCTGGAGGGTTAGGAGCAGGTCTTCCGGGAGTAAGACGCTTAATGGATGAGTTCGATATTGATTCGTTTCCGAGTAAAGGAACCAAAGTCACGGCCATTAAATGGATCCGCTAGGAGGATGTTATGGCATACAGAGAGAACATGAAAAACAAATACCGTGAAGCTCTCTCAACTTATTTGCGAGATCAAACGGAGCAAGCGTTATATCAAGGGCAAAAAATTAGTAAAAAATCGATTGAACATAATATTGCACCTGAAGAAATCATTAATATTCATAAAAATATCCTGATGGACGTTTACCCAGGCACCCCAGGTGAAGTTCTGGATTCACTCGATTTTCTACTTGAAGTGATGATGGGTTACGGTTTCGCGTATCGTGAACATCAAAGTCTCAGACATATCCAACAAGAACTGAAAACGGAAATTGAAATTGCTGCCAATGTTCAATCTACTTTACTTGAAACGACCATTCCGAACGTGGATGGTCTTGAAATTGGCGCATTAAGCGTGCCGGCAAGACAAATGAGTGGCGATTATTACCACTTTGTTCAAGATGAAAAGAAGCATATTGGTGTGGCCATTGCGGATGTAATCGGGAAGGGGATTCCTGCAGCGCTTTGTATGTCCATGATTAAATATGCGATGGATAGTCTACCGGAACACCGACACAATCCTAGTAGCGTGCTGGAAAGCTTGAATCGTGTCGTCGAACAAAATGTTGATCCCAGCATGTTTATTACGATGTTTTATGGATTATATAACCCCGAGAACCATCTATTTTCTTATTCAGCAGCTGGCCATGAGCCTGGTTTCTATTATGAGTCCGCTACAAAGGGATTTACAGATTTGACTGCGAAAGGTTTACTGCTAGGTGTTGATAAAAAAACGAAGTATATGCAGTATGAAAAAAAAGTAGAGCCAGGAGATATGATTATTCTGTTATCGGATGGTGTTACTGAATGTCGTACGAGTGAAGGGTTTATTGAGAGGGAAACCTTGATTGAATTTATTCAACAAAACATTCATCTACACGCACAAGATATAGTGAACCGTCTTTTTAAGCAGCTAGAGAAAATGCAGCATTTTCAACTTCGTGATGATTTTACATTACTTATTTTAAAAAGAGATGTTTAATGTGATGATAAGCGGGTAAATAAAACAGAGGATATTAGGATGAAAAAGGTGGGGCATTGATATGGACATAACAGTTGAAGTAAAAGATATTACCTCTGGAGTAGAAGTGTGGGTGAAAGGTGAAATTGATGCATATACAGCGCCCAAGCTTAGTGAAACATTATATCCTTTATCTAAGCGAGAAGGAATTGTGATGATTGTTGACTTGACAGAGGTTTCGTATATGGACAGTACTGGTCTAGGTGTTTTCGTTGGTTTATTCAAAAGCGTGCGGGCGCACAACGGTGTTTTTACACTCGTTGGATTGTCAGAACGTTTGCAACGTCTGTTTGATATTACTGGTCTCGCTGATATCATAGATATTAAAAGTCATGCAGAGGGTGGAGTAGAATGAGTCAAGCATACGAATACATCGAAATGAAGATCCCGGCAAAACCTGATTTTATTGGAGTCATTCGATTAACGCTCTCTGGAATTGCTAGTCGAATGGGCTTTACCTACGATGAAATTGAGGATTTGAAGATTGCCACAAGCGAAGCATGTACAAATGCTGTGCAACACGCATATAAAGAACAGGATTACGGACAAGTGAAAATTAGCTTTGGCTTATATGAAGACCGTTTGGAAGTGATGGTTTCTGACAGTGGAAAAAGCTGCAACTTTGATGAGGTGCGTCAAGGGCTTGGACCCTATAAAAATGGACATGAGGTTGAATTTTTAAGAGAAGGAGGTTTGGGCCTCTATCTCATTGAGACTCTTATGGATGAAGTGAAAATTCACCAACATGAAGGGGTCACGGTATTCATGACTAAGTTTGTTGATGGAGAGCAGGTGGAGATGGATGCAAAAGTACTCTCAACCTAATCAAGCTGTAAAAGAACAAGTACATGAGTGGATTCGAGCTTATCAGCTCAATCAGGATGATGAAGCCCAAAATCAACTTGTCCTCCATTATAGAAATTTAGTCGAAGCCATATCTAGAAAATATTCAAAAGGGAAAGTATCCCAAGAAGATATTGTACAAGTGGGAATGATTGGACTATTAGGAGCCATCCGCAGATACGACGAGTCTTTCGGGAAAAGCTTTGAAGCCTTTGTGGTTCCTACTGTAATTGGTGAAATCAAAAGATATTTACGTGATAAGACATGGAGTGTCCATGTTCCAAGACGTATTAAAGAGCTGGGGCCGAAAATCAAGGTAGCTGTGGAAGAATTGACGACCGTTCTCCATCGTTCTCCTAAAGTTTGCGAAATTGCTGACTTTATAGGAGTAGCTGATGAAGAAGTGTTAGAAGCCATGGAAATGGGGAAAAGTTATCAAGCTTTATCTGTTGATCATTCAATGGAAGCAGATTCAGATGGCGGAACGGTTACACTGCTTGATGTTTTTGGGGATGTTGATGAAGGATTCGAGCGTGTTAATCAGCGCGTGGTGCTCGAAAAAGTATTGCATGTGTTAAGTGAAAGAGAAAAAAGCATTATCCAACTTACGTATCTAGAAAACCTGAGTCAAAAAGAGGCGGGCGAAAAACTCGGGATTTCGCAAATGCATGTATCCCGACTTCAACGCCGATCAATAAAGAAGCTCCGGGAAGCCATTCATGCAGAGAATAGCTCGGAGTCTGTTCGATGAAAAGGGCGTTTTTTTCCAAGAATCAATTTGATCTATGGGCGTTTCAATCTTCTAAAAATGGAGAGACCTATTGTGGAGATGATTATTATATTACTCATACGGATGAGTATCTTCTCTGTGTACTTGCAGATGGTCTCGGTAGTGGGGAATTTGCTTATGAATCCTCACACGCTGTCATTGAAGAGGTTAAGAGAAACCAAAACAAAGGCGTCGAGGCGCTTATGGATTTGGGGAATGGAGTATTGGTGAACAAAAGGGGAGCTGCTGTATCCGTTATAAAGATTTATTTCGATACGAGAGAATTTGTTTATAGTTCGGTTGGGAACATTCGATTCTTCTTGTATAATCCCGAAAAGGAGAAACTCGTTTACCCACTTCCTGTTACTGGATTTCTATCTGGAAGGCAACAAAAGTATCGTACTCAGCGATTTAAATATGAACCTGGGGCGAGCTTCATTCTTCATTCAGATGGTGTTCAACTTCAAGGAACAAAATCCCTTTTAAAGTCCTGTTCCCCTTTGGAACAGAAAGCCCAAGAAATAATTGAAGGAATAAAGGTCGAAGCTGATGACTCAACATTTATTATAGGAAGCTTACTTTCATGAAACTTTGGAAAGTAAGCTTTTTGTTATGAAAGTTTATATATGAACCTTTGAGATGAATAATGTGGGGATTTACTCTCATCATATTCGCAACGAGTCAAGGTTTTTGCTAGACTATACGTATAAGGGATTTTTTAGCAGTGGAAATATTAATGATTAGCTTGGAGGAAAAACAGTGATTGCAGAGGAAAATCAAACAAAAGAAATTGTAGATAAAGTATCTCGTGAGCTAGCATTGAAAATACATCAAGTACAAAATGTGATGAACTTGCTTCAAGAAGGTAATACCGTACCTTTCATTGCTAGATACCGAAAAGAAATGACTGGCTCATTAGATGAAGTACAAATTAAGACCATCATGGAGCGTTCGAATTACTTGGAAAACCTTAATCAACGTAAGGTTGAGGTTATTCGAAGTATAGAGGAACAAGGAAAGCTTACTCCGGATCTGAAGCTACAAATTACGCAGGCGGACAAACTTCAGGAAGTAGAAGATCTATATCGTCCATATAAACAAAAACGAAGAACGAAAGCGACAGTGGCGAAAGAAAAAGGCTTAGAGCCTCTTGCTAGATGGCTGCTTGAACTCCCTATATCTGAATCAATTGAGGAAAAAGCCGGAGAATTCTTATCTGAAGAACTTGATGTTCCTACTGTCGAAGATGCAATTAATGGGGCGAAAGATATTATTGCAGAAATTATTGCAGATGACGCAGAATATCGCAAGAAAATAAGAGCAGATGTTTTTAAAACGGGTACGTTCGTATCTGCTGTTAAAGACGAAGAAAAAGACGAAAAGAAAATCTTTGAAATGTATTACGAGTACACTGAGCCTGTTCAAAAAATAGTGCCGCACCGAGTATTGGCATTGAATCGAGGAGAAAAGGAGGACGTGCTACGAATTTCCATCGTTCCAAATGTTGAAGCGATTATTGCTTATCTTGAAAAGGTTGTGACGAAAGAATCAGTCTCTAGCGCTGTTACGCCAATTAAGGAGGCGATTGAGGATAGCTTTAAACGTCTAATCATGCCTTCTGTTGAACGTGAAATTAGAAAAGAACTGACAGAAAAAGCAGAAGATCAGGCGATTCATATTTTCTCAGAAAATCTGCGCAATCTTTTGCTTCAACCACCTTTAAAAGGCAAGGTCGTTCTTGCAGTCGACCCTGCGTATCGAACTGGCTGTAAGCTTGCTGTGATTGATGAAACAGGAAAAGTACTGGCTATTGATGTCATATATCCGCACCCTCCAGTCAACAAGAAAGAAGCTGCGCAGAATACGACTATTTCACTTTTGAAGGGATACCAGGTAGAAATTGTTGCGATTGGAAATGGCACAGCTTCTCGTGAATCTGAACAATTTATTGCGGATATCCTGAAGGAAGTTGAGGAACAAATTTCGTATATCATCGTAAACGAGGCAGGAGCAAGCGTCTACTCTGCATCTGACATCGCTCGTGTGGAATTTCCTGATCTTGCTGTTGAACAAAGGAGTGCCGTTTCTATCGGTCGCCGTTTACAAGATCCGTTGGCGGAGTTGGTTAAAATTGATCCGAAGTCAGTAGGGGTAGGTCAATATCAGCATGATGTCTCGCAAAAGAAATTATCAGAATCGCTTGCCTTTGTTGTCGAGACGGCCGTTAACCAAGTAGGTGTGAACGTTAATACAGCCTCTCCGTCTCTTCTTCAATATGTAGCTGGTCTCTCGAAGTCTGTTGCGCAAAACATCGTGAAGAGGCGGGAAGAAGAAGGGAAGTTTACGAGTAGAAAAAGCTTAAAGGGGATTCCGCGCCTCGGAGCTAAAACTTACGAGCAATGCATCGGTTTCTTAAGAGTAGTAGACGGTGAAGAGCCACTAGATCAGACGTCCATTCATCCTGAAAACTATGGAGCGGTCAATAAACTCTTGAAAAAGTTAGGATTTACTTCTCGCGACATTGGCAGTGAGGTTCTGAATGAAGCGTTGTCTAATCGTGGGGATATAAAGGCATTGGCGGAAAGCTTAGAGATTGGCGACATTACGTTAAAGGACATTATGGATGATTTAAGAAAACCTGGTCGTGACCTTCGAGACGATTTGGCAAAACCTTTACTTAAACAAGATGTTCTAAAGTTAGAAGACTTACAAAAAGGAATGGAGCTCCAAGGAACTGTTCGTAATGTTGTCGACTTTGGTGCCTTTGTTGATGTGGGTGTCAAACAAGATGGCCTTGTGCATATATCAAAACTGAGCAATAAATTTGTGAAGCACCCACTCGATATTGTGGCTGTTGGAGATGTAGTAACAGTTTGGGTGGATTCAGTAGATATCAATAAGCAAAGGGTGGCATTAACTATGCTTGAACCGAAAGACCAACTATAAAATGTAAAAAACACTTCCTTATCGGAGGTGTTTTTTAGGTAGGATTTTCCCGTTAATAATGAACACTTTCGTTATTCCAATAGTAAAACCAACATTGATTCAGCATTTTCACTTGAACATGATTCTTTTCGTGAAATGCCCTACGAATTTGATTTTGAAGCCAGATAGGCATGGAATAAGCCCCCAGTTAATTCGACGTTTTTAATATTATATGAATAGGGAGGATGTCTCGTGCCCATGGCAAGCCTTAAAAAATGGTGGGTCAAATCCAGAATAAGCTTTAAGAAAGAATATTCTTCGTTTATGATAAATGAAAAGATGGATATCGCACCAGTTAGAGAGGGGGGGGAGAGTGGAAAATCAGCAGCTTCAAAAACTCGTAGAAGAAATTTCACTTAAGGATTTTGCGAGGATATTTAGACACCGAGCATTTTTCAATTCTCGACTTAGGACAACAGGCGGTAGATATCTGTTGCGCTCGCATGATATAGAAATTAACAAGAAATACTATGATGAGAGAGGGATAGAGGAGCTTATAGGAATTATTAAACATGAGCTTTGTCATTATCATCTTCATCTTGAGGGAAGAGGGTATCAACATAAAGATGCTGATTTTAAAAAGCTTCTCAAACAGGTGGGGGCTCCTAGATTTTGCACGCCATTATCAACGGACAAGAATAAGATAAAACAAGATCAAAAAATATATCAATATGCTTGTAAGTTATGTAGTCAATTGTATAGTAGGAAACGCAGGATAAATACAACAAGGTATGTTTGTGGAACGTGTAAAGGAAAGTTGTTTCTTGTTGATAGTAAAGAGGTTTAAAAAAATTAAAAAGATGCTTGACTTTAGTTTTGAATGTCCTTATAATCTAAAGAGTCGACAAAAGATAACACATAGTTATCACGACGTTATAGTCTTTGAGTTCTATAGTAAGACACCAAATTCTTATATTATTCCGCAGTAGCTCAGTGGTAGAGCATTCGGCTGTTAACCGAACGGTCGTAGGTTCGAGTCCTACCTGCGGAGCCAATTTGGGGAAGTACTCAAGAGGCTGAAGAGGCGCCCCTGCTAAGGGTGTAGGTCGGGTAACCGGCGCGAGGGTTCAAATCCCTCCTTCTCCGCCAGATACTATTATTACGAAGGCCCCTTGGTCAAGCGGTTAAGACACCGCCCTTTCACGGCGGTAACACGGGTTCGAATCCCGTAGGGGTCATCGCTTTACTTATTTTCATACTGGTCCCGTGGTGTAGCGGTTAACATGCCTGCCTGTCACGCAGGAGATCGCGGGTTCGATTCCCGTCGGGACCGCCATTTTTTAAAAAGTATTGCGCAAGCATTAGCAACCGCAATGTAACAATAATTTGTTATTCATAAATTGATGGGCTATAGCCAAGTGGTAAGGCAACGGATTTTGATTCCGTCATGCGAAGGTTCGAATCCTTCTAGCCCAGCCATTTTCATATTTTGACATAAGTAATGTTGAACGATGAGCCATTAGCTCAGTTGGTAGAGCATCTGACTTTTAATCAGAGGGTCGCAGGTTCGAATCCTGCATGGCTCACCATTTATCTTATGCGGGTGTGGCGGAATTGGCAGACGCACCAGACTTAGGATCTGGCGCCGCGAGGCGTGGGGGTTCAAGTCCCTTCACCCGCACTTTTGAAAATCTTGTTGACACAAAATGTTAAACGTGATAAGATAATCAATGTCGCTTTTGCGGTCGTGGCGGAATGGCAGACGCGCTAGGTTGAGGGCCTAGTGGGGGAAACCCTGTGGAGGTTCAAGTCCTCTCGGCCGCACCAAAGAATGTAATTCAGATAGTATTTATGCGCCCGTAGCTCAATTGGATAGAGCGTCTGACTACGGATCAGAAGGTTATGGGTTCGACTCCTTTCGGGCGCGCCATATAGACGGGAAGTAGCTCAGCTTGGTAGAGC
>NZ_LFZW01000001.1:265388-265683 GCF_001183985.1 Peribacillus loiseleuriae
GGGTTCGACTCGGGCGCGCCATATAGACGGGAAGTAGCTCAGCTTGGTAGAGCACTTGGTTTGGGACCAAGGGGTCGCAGGTTCGAATCCTGTCTTCCCGACCATTTATTTCTCTTGATTTTAATTAATATGCGGGTGTAGTTTAGTGGTAAAACCTCAGCCTTCCAAGCTGATGATGAGAGTTCGATTCTCTTCACCCGCTCCAATATTGCTCTTTGAAAACTGAACAAAACAAAGCGCCAACGTTTAAATTTAAGTGAGTACACACTATAACAACAAATGAGCAAGTCAAACA
>NZ_LFZW01000001.1:270186-335774 GCF_001183985.1 Peribacillus loiseleuriae
TCATATCGTCGTGGAGCAGTCCGGTAGCTCGTCGGGCTCATAACCCGAAGGTCGCAGGTTCAAATCCTGTCCCCGCAATCATAAAAAAAGCGAAACCTAGGTTTCGCTTTTTTTATTGTCTTGTTTATATTTAATAATAATTAATGTATAATTTCTTAAATGAAGGATATACTATTATTATTAAGTAACAACTCATATCGTCGCGGGGTGGAGCAGTCCGGTAGCTCGTCGGGCTCATAACCCGAAGGTCGCAGGTTCAAATCCTGTCCCCGCAATCATAAAAAAAGCGAAACCTAGGTTTCGCTTTTTTTATTGTCTAAATGAATGGAGATTGTGGATAAGCTTACTCAATTCGTCTGTCTGCATTCAACCTCAGTGGCTGATTCCCAAGAATTATTAACATGTGTATAACTAATTAAGGGATTTTTAGAAACCATAAAAAGAATTAAGATGGCTCAGATAAACTGAGCACAGTACAACACGTTAACCGATAAGGGTTAATAATGAGAAACATATATTGTGAATGCATAGCTTGAATAAACTTGTTTTAAAATTATCCACAGAATGAAAAGTAAAAATTAAGAACTACTCATTTCATTTTGTGGATAACTGAAAAGTGCTTGAGTGAAATTCCGGTTTTTACAATACATTAAGATGTGCCAAAAGCAGTTTAATTCATTGAGATCCAGTAACCTCTAAATTAATAATAGGGATTTATTTCCAATAAAAGAGAAGGCGGCTCCCTTGGTAAAAATTCCTCGTGCATTCTTGTGCTTTTCTTGTTTGTGTCTTGTTTTGAAAAAAGGTAAACTACATATAGGATTATGAAATAGCTTGTGTATAGCTAATTGGCTTTTTTGAGGTGATAGTATAGATGGAACAGAAGTTTGAATGGGTTTCTAAGAGTGAATTAGAGACGGTAGACTTTGCTAGTACCTTGGCAGAGAAGCTTAATGCTGGAGATGTCTTGGCTTTAGAAGGCGATCTTGGTGCGGGTAAAACAGCCTTTACCAAAGGGCTTGCAAAAGGCTTAGGTATAAAGCGGAATGTGAACAGCCCAACATTTACGATAATAAAAGAATATATGGGCCGTTTACCATTGTATCATATGGATGTATATCGAGTGAGTGAAGAAGAAGAGGACCTTGGTTTTGACGAGTATTTTGAGGGAGAGGGAGTGACTGTTGTTGAGTGGGCCCATTTAATTCAAGAACAGCTTCCGGAAAAAATGTTAACGATTCAAATTTTTAGACTGGGTGATTCTGAGAGGCGAATTGTATTGCAGCCTTCTGGAACTCGGTATGTTGAGTTATGTAAGGAGATTATTTCATGAAGGTATTAGCGATTGATACATCCAATTTTACATTAGGAATAGCTTTGACCGATGGAGACCAAGTGGTTGGGGAATATGTTACAAACTTAAAGAAAAACCATTCTTTGCGCGTAATGCCGGCCATTGAATCACTTTTAAGAGATTGTGATACAAAGCCGGCTGAATTGGAGAAAATTGTCGTAGCAAAAGGACCTGGCTCATATACTGGGGTTAGGATAGGCGTTACTATTGCTAAAACACTTGCTTGGACATTAAATATTCCCTTGGTTGGAATCTCGAGTCTAGAAGCTCTAGCAGCAAATGGCCGTTATTTCAATGGGATGATATCTCCTTTATTCGATGCGCGCCGTGGACAAATTTATACAGGATTGTATCAATTTACTGAGAGTGGTCTAGAGTGTCGTGGTGAGGACAAAAATATGTTGGCAGTTGAATGGGCACAAAAGCTTAAAGAGTTGAATGAGCCAGTACTATTCGTCGGTCAAGATATTGCAATTCATGTTGACACACTTAAAGATGTATTAGGTGAAAAAGCTTATTTTATTCCAGTACAAGCCTATAACCCAAGACCTGCCGAGCTGGCGTTTTTAGGAAGAGATAAGAAACAAGAGGACGTTCATATGTTTGTCCCGAATTATGTGAGGATGGCAGAGGCAGAAGTTAAGTGGTTAGAGCAACAGAAAAAATAGATAAAAATTCTAAATGGAAGAGACCGGTTGCGATGAGTAAAACGATGACGTTTCGATTAATGAGAACAGAAGATATCGATCAAGTTTTAGTTGTAGAGAGACAGTCCTTTACGTTGCCTTGGAGCAGGGAAGCTTTCTATAATGAATTGAATCATAATCAATATGCGAAGTATCTGGTTATTGAGGATGAAGGTAAGATTGCCGGATATTGCGGCGCGTGGATTGTCATCGATGAAGCTCATATTACCAACATAGCAATTTTGCCTGATTATCGTGGGCTCAAGCTTGGTGAAGAACTGCTTCGAAAGATGATTGAAGTTGCTTTAAGTATGGGGGTCATTCGGATGACGCTTGAAGTACGTGTTAGCAATATGGTTGCCCAGTCTCTTTATAAGAAGCTTGGCTTTCAAACTGGAGGCATTCGTAAAAACTATTATACCGACAACCAGGAAGATGCATATGTAATGTGGGTGAATTTAACGTGAAAAAAGATCAACTTATTTTAGGGATAGAAACGAGCTGTGATGAAACAGCAGCAGCCGTTATTAAAAATGGGACCGATATTCTTAGTAATATCGTTGCCTCACAAATTGAAAGTCATAAGCGTTTTGGTGGGGTTGTTCCTGAAATTGCATCAAGACATCATGTAGAGCAGATTACTCTTGTATTGGAAGAAGCGTTGCGAGAAGCAAATGTTACCTATGACGATCTTGATGCTATTGCGGTCACTGAAGGACCAGGTCTTGTTGGTGCATTATTAATAGGAGTAAACGCAGCGAAGGCAGTGGCGTTCGCACATAACATCCCATTAGTAGGTGTGCATCATATTGCGGGACATATTTATGCAAATCGGTTGATTAAAGAAATTGAGTACCCGGCTCTTTCGCTAGTCGTCTCAGGGGGGCATACAGAGCTTGTATTGATTGAACGTCCCGGGCATTTCAAAGTGATCGGTGAGACACGGGATGACGCAGCTGGAGAAGCATATGATAAAGTGGCTAGAACCCTGCATCTACCTTATCCGGGCGGCCCTCATATAGATCGATTAGCTCAGGAGGGGGATCCCACTTCTGTACCACTTCCAAGGGCTTGGCTTGAAGATTCTTATGATTTTAGCTTTAGCGGTTTGAAATCAGCGGTAATCAATACACTTCATAATGCAGAGCAGCGTGGTGAAACGATTGAGCCAGCCGATTTAGCAGCAAGCTTTCAGCAAAGTGTGATTGATGTTTTAGTTAAGAAAACAGTCAAGGCTACTCAGGAATATGATGTTAATCAAGTCCTTTTGGCTGGCGGGGTAGCTGCAAATAAAGGTCTCCGTAAGGCTCTTACTGAGGCATTTGAATCAATTACGGAGACTGAATTGATTATTCCTCCTCTTTCTCTCTGTACAGATAACGCAGCAATGATTGGAGCGGCAGGAAGTGTGTTATTTGAAAATGGGAAAAGGTCTGGTATGGCGATGAATGGGAACCCAGGTTTAGATATTGAAACAATATAATTGAAAAAGGTGAGTTAGCGGTAAAAGGCAACTCGCCTTTTTTTATGAATAGGTTGTGGATAATTAGAAATAACAGGTAAATTATCCACAAGAAAGCGCATTACTTATTAAAAAAATAGAAAATTCTATCGTCTGTGGATAACTATCCTGTTGCTATGTGTATAACCACATGATTTTGTGGATAAATATGAGTTAATCTGTGGATATTGTGGAAAACGTTAATGAGGCTAGGAATAATAACGTTGATAGTGTGGGTAAGATTGTGGGTAACTAGGGGGCGGAATGAGGGGGCGAAGCATGGAAAAAGAAACGGTCGTGGAACTTTCAATGAAAAAAATAAATATAGCCGTTTTTGTTGTAATCTTGTTACTGTTTATTGGGTTTTGCTTTCTTCATGTGTGGCTGCATGGGAGGTTGGAAGTCAGTATGACGTTAAACGGTTTATTACTGTTCATAGCTTTATATGTTTTTTTTATCCTCTTCCATGAAGCTCTACATTTGTGTGCTTTTCATTGGGTTGGTCATGTAGAATGGAAAAAGCTAAAATGGGGGGTGAATTGGAAGTTGGGAGTAGCTTATGCACATTCTACAATGCCTGTTACTGTAAAACAGATGAAGTGGGTTTTGTTTATGCCATTTGTTCCAACTGCAGTCATTCCGTTGCTATTTGGCTTAATCTTCAATTCACCTAGTTTTCTTTTGCTTGGTATCTTTATGGTGGCAGGTTGTTTAGGAGATTATGCCCTTTATCAAAAGCTGAAACGCTTTTCCAACAAGGCCAAAGTAATCGACCATCTAACAAAACCACAGTTTACTGTATATGAATAAAAGGATCTCGTCCCATAATAAAGAGTCAGAGCCCATATTTGCTATATATCGTTTAAGTGTCGTGTAAATGACACGATAAACGGTATATAGAGTGTGGGGTCTGACCCTTTTGTGATACTCTAAATAGAATAATTAAACTCGGTATTTAAATACCATCTTCGTTCTTATTCTGCAAGCTCTGCCCATTCTTCAAGAAGTACATCAAGTTCTGTCTGAACGCGATCAAGATCAGCTTGGATCGTGAGTACTTTTTCGTGATTTTGAAATACATCAGGGTCACAGAGAAGCTCATTATATCGTTCAACTTCACTTTCAAGCTTTTCCATCGTTGCTTCGATTTCTTCAATGCGACGTTTACGCTGACGTTCTGCTTTTTTCACTTCTTTATCTACTTTAAATGTAGATTTGTCTGTTTTTTGTTCTTGGTTTGTACGGTTATGACTTTGTTCATATTCTTTAATCTCTAGTTGTTCTTGCTTTTTTTCGACATAATAATCATAATCACCGAGAAATTCCTCGCTTCTAACTTTGGAAAGCTCAATTACTTTGGTGGCAATTCGATTAATAAAGTAACGGTCATGTGAAACGAAAAGGATCGTACCTGGATAATCAATCAAGGCATTTTCTAATACGAGTTTACTGTCAAGGTCGAGATGGTTGGTTGGTTCATCTAGAATGAGGAGGTTCCCTTTCTCCATCATCATCTTCGCTAAAGCTAATCTTGCTTTCTCGCCACCGCTTAGGGTTGAGACTGTTTTCAATACTTCATCACCCGTAAATAGAAAATTACCAAGTATCGTACGAATTTCTTTCTCAGGTACAGATGGGTACTCGTCCCACAGTTCATTAAGCACACGTTTATTAGAAACAAGGTTCGCTTGTTCCTGGTCGTAATAGCTGACTTGAACATTTGTGCCGAAACGAATGTTACCATGTATCGCCTCAAGCTTGCCAATAATCGTTTTTAATAAAGTTGATTTTCCGACGCCGTTTGGACCAACAAGAGCAAGGCTATCTCCCTTTGAAATCTTCATCGTAATGTGTTGAGAGACAGTCGTGTCCTCGTAGCCGATTGCTAAGTCCTCGATGGAAAGAACATCATTGCCACTCTGCCTTTCTATTTGAAAAGAGAAAGAGGCGGATTTCTCATCGCCTTGAGGCCGATCGATTACATCCATCTTTTCTAACTGCTTCCGCCTACTTTGAGCTCTTTTGGTTGTGGAAGCTCTTGTAAGGTTTCGTTGGACAAAATCACGCAGTTTTCCAATCTCCTCCTGTTGTTTTTCAAACAGTTTCATGTCACGCTCGAAGTCTTCTGCTTTTTTTACGAGATAATTGCTGTAATTTCCATGATACTTCCTGATGGCATTGCGCGAGATTTCATAGACTTGATTCACCACTTTATCTAAAAAGTAACGGTCATGGGATACGATTAATACAGCACCATGATAACTTTGGAGGTATTGTTCAAGCCATGATAATGTTTCAATATCCAGATGGTTTGTGGGTTCATCCAAAATTAAAATATCAGGCTTCGTCAACAGCAATTTCCCAAGTGCTAATCTTGTTTTTTGACCGCCGCTTAAGCTGTGAATCAATGTAGAACGGTCAAAGTCTGCAAACTGAAGACCATGAAGAACGGAGCGGATATCAGCTTCGTATTGATAACCGCCTTGTTCCTTGAACTGCACCTGTAAAGTATCATATTCAGAAAGTATCTTTTGATAGAAGATTTCATTTTCAAATGTTTCAGGCTGTGACATCGTTTCTTCTAGTCTGCGCAGTTCTTTTTCTTTGGAAATAAGATCTTCATATACAGTTAGCATCTCATCCCAGATGGAGAGTTCGGATTCAAGCCCGGTATCTTGTGCCAAATAACCAATGGAAACACCCTTTGGCTTGATCAATTCACCACCATCAAAAGAAAGATGCCCGGCAATGATTTTTAATAATGTGGACTTACCGGCACCATTTCTGCCGACTAATGCAATTCTGTCTCTATTTTGAACTTCGAGCTTCATATTGGATAAAATAAGTTCAGCTCCATAATACTTGGATAATTGATTGATTTGTAATAAAATCATAATTTCACCTCGATTGCGTTATCCATAGTGTAACGTATTATGGCATTTATCGGCAATAGAAGCGTTTATATATAAGCATTCGTGTAAGGAAATTAAACAAAGTTGTTACAAATAATGCATTATAGTGTATGATTTAAAAAGAGAAGTTCACTTAGGAATTGTAGCCAAGATAGGATAATATCCTACATGAACATGAGGGTACAAGCATTGAAATGGTAACGCTACCAGTAACCCTTTTCATTGTTAGTATCAAAAGATATACAAAGTGCAGACCAAAAGCATGAGATATCGACCGTTTTGACTACTAAATAAAGAAATAGCACATGGGAAAGCGGGGAAAATTATGATCCACGAACCAATGAAGATTCCGCAAGCAACTGCCAAACGGCTACCTTTATATTATCGTTTTTTAAAAAATCTACATTCTGCTGGTAAACAAAGAGTATCGTCTGCAGAGTTAAGTGATGCAGTTAAAGTTGACTCGGCTACGATTCGTAGGGATTTTTCTTATTTTGGAGCTTTAGGCAAAAAAGGCTATGGATATAATGTGAATTACCTATTATCATTTTTTCAAAAAACATTAGACCAAGATGACCTAAGCAAAGTTGCCCTAATTGGAGTGGGTAATTTAGGAACAGCCTTTTTAAACTATAATTTCATGAAAAATAATAATACAAAAATTGCGATAGCATTTGATGTAGATCCAGAGAAGGTTGGGAAACGGATAGAAGATGTGTATGTCCATCATATGGATGAGATTGAAGAAAGATTGAAAGAAGAAAATATTGCAGTTGCGATTTTGACAGTACCGGCACCGGTTGCTCAGCCAATTACTGATCAATTGATTCAAGCGGATATTCGCGGCATATTGAATTTTACACCTGCGCGATTAAATGTACCTAGTACAGTTCGAATTCATCATATTGACCTCGCTGTGGAATTACAGTCTCTCATTTACTTCCTTAAGAATTATACAGGGTCAGAAGAAGAGGATAGTATAGAAGAATAATAAACACGCTGCTCGATTTTTTCCATCAGGCAGCGTTGCTTATTATTTTTTTACTTTTTCTTACTCTTTTGTATCGCTTTAATCTTAAAATGCAGAATAAGCATTCTTACGCCTGAACCCATGTCAAGAGTAGCTAAACCGACAAGAAAATAAGAAAAGAAGCCCCAACCGTTTGATGAGACCGATTGAATGGCAAATACGATGAATAGAACCCCTAATACGATATAGATAATCCCAATTGATAATGGTGACTGACGTTTCATAAAAACCCTCCGATAAATGATTGCGCTTTGTCCAAGGAATCCAAGTATTTTTCACTATTCAACTGAACGATGACGACAAGTGTATTCATCGTTACATGTGCAAATATTGGGACAAGAATTCGATTGGTTTTTATATATAGATATGCAAAGGTGAAACCCATTGCGGAGTATAAGAGAATATGTTCGGGCTCAAAATGAGCAATACCGAATATGACTGAACTAATAAGTGCGGATAGGTAAAAGTTCAATCGTTTATAAAGAGAGCCGAAGATGATTTTTCGGAAAATAATTTCTTCCAGGATGGGTCCTACGATAGAGGTTACAAGCATAACGATTGGAAATTGTGTAATCAGCTTTAAAATTTGCTCTGTGTTTTGTGAGTTCTGTTTAATGCCCATCTTCTGTTCAAGCAGTCCAGCTATTATCTGCGCAAACATGGCAAGGAAGATCCCGCCAAACCCCCAAAGAATCGAAACAGGAATCGTTGTCTGATTACGCATATCCTTCATGCGCATCTCGTTCCGCATGAAAAATAGGACGAATATCAGGGCGATAATGAAGCTAAAAACAATCCAGTAGGCACCAATTAAGGTCTTTAGTTCGTTCGTTAACTCAGCACCAGCAGAAACAGTAATCTTTGCTATGATATCGACAGCTAATCCACCGGACAGTTGCATAATGACGTATGTAATGATGACAAACCAAAATTCTTTTTTCAAAAAGATATCTCCTTTAATCTAGGGTATACAATCATTTTATGAATATAAAAAGAAGATAAGACCACATGCTCTAATTAGGCGCGCATGCTGTATCATAAATCTTATTCTTCTCTTATAAAGAAAAGGGTATCAAAAAAAAACAAATAACTCCAATTATACGTACGAACCCTCAATTAGTTTCTAAAAATAAGGAATTTCCATGAGAATTAGTATCCCCATCATCTCAATAAAATTAATAGAAAAATTTACAATAGAATTACTTGCAAAAGAACCAGGTTTTATTTAATATAATAATTGTGTTAGCACTCGAGTGTGGTGAGTGCTAATAAAAATGAGAAACCATGCATCAACACAATTTGAGGAGGGTGTTTCACTTGTTAAAACCATTAGGTGATCGCGTTATTATTGAACTAGTTCAATCTGAGGAAAAAACTGCAAGCGGTATTGTACTTCCTGATACTGCAAAAGAAAAGCCGCAAGAAGGTAAAGTAGTGGCTGCCGGCAATGGTCGTATTCTTGAAAATGGTGAACGTGTAGCTTTAGAGGTTGCCCAAGGCGATCGTATCATCTTCTCAAAATATGCTGGTACTGAAGTGAAATATGAAGGTACAGAATACTTAATTCTACGTGAAAGCGATATTTTAGCTGTTATTAGCTAAACACATACAAAATATAACTGGACGAACCATTTAATAATAATAGGGAGGTTTTTATACATGGCTAAAGATATTAAATTCAGTGAAGACGCTCGTCGTGCAATGCTGCGCGGGGTTGATGCACTTGCAAATGCAGTTAAAGTAACATTGGGACCAAAAGGACGTAACGTCGTTCTTGAGAAAAAATTCGGTTCACCACTTATCACAAATGATGGTGTAACAATTGCAAAAGAAATCGAACTTGAAGATGCATTTGAAAACATGGGTGCAAAATTGGTTGCTGAAGTAGCGAGCAAAACAAATGATGTTGCTGGTGACGGTACAACTACAGCTACAGTTCTTGCTCAAGCGATGATCCGTGAAGGACTTAAAAACGTTACAGCGGGTGCTAACCCAATGGGTATCCGTAAAGGAATGGAGAAAGCAGTAAACGTAGCGATCGAAGAGTTGAAAGCTATCTCTAAACCAATCGAAAGCAAAGAAAGCATTGCACAAGTGGCTGCAATCTCTTCTGCTGACGAAGAAGTTGGTCAACTAATTGCTGAAGCTATGGAACGCGTTGGAAACGACGGCGTAATCACAATCGAAGAATCAAAAGGCTTCACAACTGAGCTTGATGTTGTTGAAGGTATGCAATTCGACCGTGGCTATGCATCTCCATACATGGTTACTGATTCAGACAAAATGGAAGCTGTCCTTGACAACCCATATATCTTAATCACTGACAAAAAAATTACAAATATTCAAGAAATCCTTCCTGTGCTTGAACAAGTTGTTCAACAAGGTAAACCACTATTGATGATTGCTGAAGATGTTGAAGGTGAAGCACTTGCAACACTTGTTGTGAACAAACTTCGTGGAACATTCAATGCAGTAGCTGTTAAAGCACCTGGATTCGGAGATCGTCGTAAAGCGATGCTTGAAGATATCGCTGCACTTACTGGCGGAGAAGTGATCACAGAAGAAGTTGGTCTTGATCTTAAATCGGCTACAATCGAATCATTAGGACGCGCTTCTAAAGTAGTAGTTTCTAAAGAGAATACAACAATCGTTGAAGGTGCTGGAGATTCTGCTCAAATCCAAGCTCGTGTAAACCAAATCCGTGTTCAATTAGAAGAAACGACTTCTGAATTCGACCGTGAAAAATTACAAGAGCGCCTAGCTAAATTAGCTGGTGGAGTAGCAGTTATCAAAGTTGGTGCTGCAACTGAAACAGAATTAAAAGAACGCAAACTACGTATCGAAGACGCATTAAACTCTACTCGTGCAGCGGTTGAAGAAGGAATCGTAGCCGGTGGTGGTACTGCTCTTCTAAACGTATACAGCAAAATTGCTGAGATCCAAGCTGAAGGTGACGTAGCAACTGGTATCAACATCGTTCTTCGTGCAATCGAAGAGCCTGTACGCCAAATTGCTCACAACGCTGGCCTTGAAGGATCAGTTATCGTAGAACGCCTAAAAGGTGAAGCAGTAGGAACAGGCTTCAATGCTGCAAACGGCGAATGGGTAAACATGATCGAAGCTGGTATCGTTGACCCTACAAAAGTAACTCGTTATGCTCTACAAAACGCTGGATCAGTAGCTGCAATGTTCTTAACAACAGAAGCAGTAGTTGCTGACAAACCAGAACCTGCTGGTGCTGGCGGCATGGGTATGCCTGATATGGGCGGCATGGGTGGAATGGGCGGCATGATGTAAGGCTTTTAGCCAAACATCTGAGAACCAGTCTGTATCCTAAATAGTTTGTAAATAGAAGACTACTTCCTAAAAAAAGGAGGTAGTCTTTTTGTTGTTAAAATTTGCTTTCCAAGATTTTATTGAGGATCGAAAGTTTAGAAATACAACCAGTGTCAATATCCAAAATCACAAAGTCTTATTGGGTGGTTTCATCGACTATTGTATTTTAAACGAAGTAATCAACGTTGAAGATGTAAGTAGTGGTCACGTAAAAAGCTTTTTGATGTCATGCCAAGAGAAAGGGAATGGGGCAAGCACCATTAACACCAAGTTGCAGAAAATCAGAGCATTTCTCAACTACATGGTTGAAGAAGGGATGATAAAGGAAAACCCTGCTAAAAAGGTTAAGCGGTTAAAAGAAGATGTAAAAATCAATGTGTTTACAGATGAACAGATTCAACAGATGCTTGGTTACTACAGAGGACTGAAAAGGCGTGAGAAGAGTTATTTTGCCTATAGAGGCTATATGATGATTGTAACGCTTCTAGGGACAGGGATTAGAAGAAAAGAAATAATCAATTTGAAATGGTCTGATGTTGATTTAACTAACTTAACCCTTTTCGTATTTGGGAAAAACAGAAGAAGAGAAACAGTTCTAATGACAGAGAAATTAGTGAAAGAGTTATCAGCCTATAGTCTATTTTGCCAAAGACACTTTAAAACACTAGGCGAATATGTGTTTGTTGATTCGAAAAATAATTCAATGACAGACAACTCTATCATGCTGGTATTTCAGAATTTACAAAAAAAGATGAATTTTTCTGATGTAAGAGTTTCTCCACATACATTTAGACACACCTTTTGTCATCGTATGGCAATGAGTGGCATGTCAGCATTTGCAATTCAAAAAATGATGAGACACGAAAATATAGCAGTTACAATGCGCTATGTCGCCATGTGGGGTAATGATTTGAAGGAACAAAATGATAAATTTAATCCTTTGAATACTCTTGATATATAAAGATTTGTGTTTGCCATTACTAATCTTTATCATGAGACATCGAATGACAAAAAGAATAAAGAAAGTAATAATGGTAATGTAATAGCATAAAGTTTAGAAATTTTTTAAAACAAATCATTGACTTTCTAAAATCAAAATGAATTTAACGGTAAGAGGAGCAGATGTTTTCCTCCTTTTCAGATCTTAGAGGAGGGAGGCTGGTTTCAAGAAATTATCATCTTCAATATTGGGGGGGCAGGTTGTACACTTATATACAGAAACCCATATTGATATTAATTGCGATCCGAAAAGTCAAAATCAGCCGACACACTTGCATTAATTTGAAGTTTTTGATTGTTGAACTCGATTATAAATAAAGTGTTGGATAGAGATATTAATATAAAAATAAAATATATTTTTGATGTTTTGTGGGATATCCCGCTTCACATGTACAATATATATAGGGAGCTTTTTATAAACTTGAGTCATCAGCCAAAGACATATAAAAACGCTGGTTGTATTCACTATTAAAAATGAAGCTCTGAATCGAAACTTCTACTTTGTAGGAGTTTTTTTGTTTTTATGAATTCTGAAAATAGGAAGGAGTATAGAGATAATCCAACAAGAGCAATTCAAAATTTTAATTATAAAAGGGGAAATCAACAATGACGACAACAATCAATGTAGTAGATGCACCGTGTGGTTATGGGAAGACATCTTGGGCAATTCAGTATATGAATAGTATGGCAACTGATTCACATCAATTCATTTATGTAACACCATTTTTAGAAGAGATTGAAAGAGTGAAACAATCTGTGACTAATCGGCAATTTTTTGACCCAGTAGCTAGTAAAGGAAAAACAAAATTAGATGATTTACACAAAATGTTGGGGGAAGGGAAAGACATTTGTACAACACATGCATTGTTCCAGATGGCAAATGATCAAACAAGAGAGCTGTTAAGAGTAAATAGATACACTTTAATTTTGGATGAGGTCATTAATGTAATCGAACAAATCAAATTAAAGAAAGATGATTTAAGACTATTACAGAATGCTAATGCAGTAAGTATTATCGAACGAGAGAACGGACTGAAATATATCGATTGGAATGAAAATGTGGATTCAGATACTAAATATAATGATATTAAGAATATGGCTTTAACGCATAATCTAATGTACTGCGATAACTCTGCTCTCATATGGAATTTCCCATGTGAGATTTTTTTATCGTTTCAAAATGTTTTTATTTTAACTTATTTATTTAAAGGACAAATACAAAAGGCTTATTACGACTTGCATGATATTAGTTATAGATATTTATCTGTTAGTGAAGATTATGGTACCTATGAGCTAATCCCTTACGATGAAAGAAAGGTCTATGACAAAGAACTGTTGCGAAAAAGAATTAACATATACAATGGTCATCTTAATGATATTGGCGATAGACGGAATAGTCTTTCGAAATCATGGTTCCTGAAACCAGATAATAAAGACTTAATTGTAAAGCTAAAAAATAATGCACGGAATTACCTTATGAATATTTGTAAGGTTACTGGGGAAGAAGTTATGTGGACAACAATAAAAGGAGATAAAGTAAAAGGCGACAAAGGGAAAATTATGATTAAAGTTACTCCAAGGGGGTATACAAACTCGTTTGTTCCGATGACCTCTCGTGCGACCAATCAATTTAAGCTCAAAACTTATCTAGCTTATCTTGTAAATAGATACATGAATCCTATAGAAAAGAAGTTCTTTGAACAATATGGCGTAGTAATTGATGAAGAAACTTGGGCATTATCAGAATTAGTTCAGTGGCTGTGGAGGAGTGGTATTAGGGATGGTAATCAAATATCAGTATACATTCCAAGTAAAAGAATGAGGGATTTATTTATAAAATTTCTTAACAGTGAAGTATATGAAGAAGCACCAGAAAACGCAATTACAAATGAACCACCAAGTGACTGGCATTTATGAGCTAGGTAATAAGACTGCCTAAGCATACCTTGAAAACCCAGTAAAAATCTAGCTTTTAAAATGAAATCCTTAAGAGAAAGATACTTAAATATATCATAATTGACTAAACGGAAAGGTTTCTGTGGTTGCAAAAAAGATGCATTTTAGCACTTCACTTTCACTAAGCTTGCGCTTAGCTACCGTGTACTGCTTAAAATACACCTTTTTTAGCACCACTCTTCTAATTACAGTGGATCATAAATTGTAAGAATCTAAAAATTGCACCTCATTCGAGTTAACAATCCGCTTGGAGAAAGCTTGCTTTCTACAAGAAGCAAAGAATAAGCGTAGCCAGCGTAGCGTTTCTGCGGTAGGCTCTTATATCAAGGATATGTTGTAAAAAAATACTTTATTTAGCACCTATAAACATGTCTACTTTATTTGGCACCTGGGTATACTAAATAATTTACATAATGTATAAGAACAATTTTTTTGGTAATGCTAGTTTCTAAGAAGGAGTGAATTAAATATGACAAAAGTTGAAAAAGCATTGTTTTATGAAATTGTAGTTTGTGAGATAGAGCATGACGGAGAGTTAGAAGAAGATATCTTTGAATTTCTAAATGTACAAATATGGATTGAAGAAGATAATCTTTTTAACTTTTTTCGCAGTATACCTGAAGAAGCAGTTTTGGAATGGCTCGAGATGTATACAGACAGTTGGAATCCAAACAGCGACATTTATATAAGGATAATAGATCAAATAAATAATTTCGAAAAAAGTGTAACAATCTAGTAGAAAATGAACACTTCTAATTAAATAGATATAAATAGGTATTATATGGTGAAGTAAAGTTGCTATATAGAAATCTAACGTTAATTCGAACAATCATTGGAGGTATTAACTAACTTGGAGAAGTTACAAGCAAAAAACGAATTTTCCCAAACAATTATTGATGGCAAAGAGTATATTAAATTCGTTACAGGAGGAAAGTATAAGGTAGAAGTGATTGTAGACAAACTTACTTGGGAGAGATATTTACACAAATTTCATTGGACAGCATTATGCAAAGATAATTATCATGTGGTGAAAACAAGTATCAATAAGCACTCGGTCAGAATACACAGAATGATAGTAGAGAATGAGTACAACGAGCTAGACTATTGGGGCAATACTGTTGACCATATTAACAAAAATTCACTTGACAATCGTAAAGAGAATCTTCGTATATATAATAGTAAACTTAACTCTACTAATACAACAAGCAAATACTCTTCTGAAGGATTAAATTTAATTTACCCTCAACGTAAAAAGAAGAATGGTGAGTATGTAATTTATGGTTATAAAGTTCATACAAATGTATTTGATACGACAATATACAAAAATTTCTCAACAGTTGAAGAAGCAATAAGTTATCGTGATAATGAAGTTCTTCCACTTATTGAACAAAAGATAGAAGAACTAAAGAAGAAAACAAGGGATATAGAATTTGAAAGAGGATTGCGAGACAAATTGATAAATAACGAAATAAATGAAGTGAGACTTATTTTAGAAAAATATGGCACTTCGTAAGCCTGAACCCACTCTTCAAAAGCTGGAGTGGGTTTTTTTATAGTAATGTAAATGTTATGATCGACCAAAGCTTTGTACTTAGATGCGGTTCGGTGATCCTTATCATAAATAAAAGAGGGAGTTTTATTGAATTCAGAATGAGCTAAATCAATAACAAACAAGCAAGAGAAGTATGGAATTCATTAATTACAATAAAATACTTAGATATAGAGGCGGGAATTTTAACTTTAAATCTAGAAGACCATCGTTAGGAGACCTGTAATTCGAGTTCAAGAAAATGCAGAAATAACAAATCATATAAAAGTTCAACATATAACCCCCCCATTAAGAGGAGCGTTTTACCTATAAAAGAATAGATCTATCCCATCAATTCTTTTCATTTTCACCACAAGGTATGGGAGTGTAAACGAAGATTTATTGGCTGTAAGCAATTTATCTTTAGGTATATCCGTAAAGACGAACCGATGAATTGTAATATTCCTGCGGAAAGAATGAGTAATTTGCTTAAGGATTGGTCTAAATTTGACATTTAAAAGGAGCGAACCATAATCAGTTCTATTTTTTTGTTTGGTATACAAAAATTGGTATAATAGGAGAAAAATAATGGTTTGGGGTGGATACATTGACTGCTCTTTCTTTTGAAAAGTTAGAAGAAGCATATATCTGTGTTTATGAGAATGCAGGAGAATTATTGGAGGAATCAAGATTATTATTCAGAAATAATAAATATGCAAGGTCATACGCTTTAGCCCAATTTGCTCATGAAGAATTAGCGAAACTACCGATTATTTATCAAGAAGCTACTAAGTCATTTTTCAAAGAAAAACATGATTGGAAAAAATTTCACAATCGTTTGAGAAGCCATGAATCTAAAAATAAGCAAAATTTCGCCTTTTATCAAATGATGTTAAACTTTACGGGAAATGGTAGTTTGAATTTAAAAAAGGAAGAAATCAAAGACAATCTAGCATTTGTTAATCATTTGAAGAACGTTAGTATTTATACGGATATTAAAAATAACAAGTTCACTAAACCATCCAATGAAATTGGTAAAAATTTAGCGAAAACGCAATTGGAATTAGTGGAAGAAATGTTTAAAACCTTTTCCCTAAGTAGTTTTCATATTGCGGGTGGAATTAAAAAGTCTTTGGATAATGATAAGGCTAAACTAAAAAGAAAATTGTTTACGCAAGCAGGATTAATTGAATAATATGATGGGAGAACATTTCAAAGGGCTTTTGGTTGAGTACGTTAAGTACCAGTGTAGGAAGGGATTAAAAGACAGATAAAGGGGATGAAATATTGAATTGTAAATTTAAGGGTTTTCATTGGCAAGAGTTAGTCTGGACGGCTTGTGGAGCTAATATAATTTTTCAATAGAAGTATATGTGAAGGATGCTAACAATCGTTATACATCCCATTCCTTATTACAATCTGGACATTGCCATTTCAAAATTCTATCTCTTTCAACTTTAGTAAGTCCAATTTTTCTAGTGAAATGTGTGGATTTATAATACTTTTGAGACTCTTTTGGGATAGGGTCACCTTGTAAATTAGCGTTACAATGAGGGCAAAATTCTTCAGAGTTGTTCATTAATAGCACTCCCTTTTAATTAGTCTTTTATTAATGATACAGCGCTAATTGTTGCTTAGTCAAATGACAATAAAAAAACAGGGGCATACCCAATCTAATTGCCCCTATTTTAATGTAAGGTAGAAGCATGTTGAGATATTAAAAGCTAAAAGTAGCAAAGGGGATTCTGGTGGTTCTTTTAATCAAGTGGAAACTTGTAAAACGTGCGGTATAGGAGTATCTGTAAAAGTTAAAGATTTTTGCATATCTAATAATGAACGATTTAAAGGAAACATCTATTGTTTTGATCATCAGAAACCTCATCTTTAGAAATGGATGAGGTTTTATTATGGAGTAGTGATTAAAAGGATATATCATAAATGTGTTCATTACCGATAGACTACACTTTAACGGTAACGAACAGGTGCAAAATGGAATACAGTCATATCAAGGCTTTCAAGACTGAGGTTTATTACCGTTTGACTATTACCGTAATTACTAGTAAGTTATTATTATAGATAACGGTAATGGAGTGGTTTAAATGAAAATGGTTGGATATATCCGTGTTAGCAGTGAAGGTCAAAACATCGCTCGTCAAAAGAAATCTTTAAAAGAAGTAGGATGTACACACTTTTATATTGAAAAATTGAGCGGTGCTACAATGGAACGTCCAGAATTACAAAGAATGCTTGAGGAACTTGAAGTGGGTGATATGGTAATTATCCATGAAATTAGTCGGTTATCACGTTCAACTAAAGACTTATTAGCAATTGTTGAAACGATCCAGAGTAAAGGCGCAGGATTGAAGTCTATTACTGATAAATGGTTGGACCTTTCAGATGATAACCCTATGAGTGAGCTACTATTTACTATCTTCTCAGGTCTAGCGCAGTTTGAGCGTAAGATGATTAAGCAGCGTCAAAAGGAAGGTATAGAGATAGCTAAAAGTGAAGGGAAATTCAGAGGACGTAAAACAAAGCTAATTAATGGTGGTAAGGAAGAACAACGAATGAAAGCAATAATTGAAGCCTATAAAAATGGGAAATCTATAAATGATATTCGTACAACCTTTAAGGTTGGTACAGGTACGATATACAGGATATTGGAACGTGAAGGATTGAAAAGGTAGTCTATTGACTACCTTATTCTATTTATACTCATTAATAATAAAAAAGGATAATCGTTGCTGTATTATAGAAAGGTATTAGAAGATAAAGGGTTTTACTATGATATAATGTACATATTTATATTAGTTTCTTGACTTTTTTGATTTTTCCTGCATTAGTTTGAATATATAGTGCTTTTACGGATATATAATGTTTAATAATACCTAGTTTATAAAAATTTGATAAAAGGATTTTAGGGAGATGAGTGTTTGGATAATAATCAATTGTGTTCTTTAATTGATGAATTTCGGGAAATGAATGAAAATGAGTGGGTTGAATTTAAAGTTAATAATGACGAGCCTGATTTGATTGGTCAATATTTATCGGCTCTATCTAATTCTGCTTGTTTACACAATCAAAAGTTTGGTTATTTAATATATGGAATTGATGATAAAACCCGTGAAGTTATAGGGACTGAATTCAAACCTCGGACAAAAAAAGTTGGGAATCAAGAACTTGAGAGTTGGCTTGCGACGATAATTGCCCCTCGTGTAGACTTTAAAATTTTTGAGTTTAAATATAATGATAAAGATTTGGTAATGTTTAAAGTGGATGCTACAAATAATATGCCGGTAAGTTTTAAAGGAATTGCATATATTAGAGTAGGGTCATACAAGAAAAAGTTAGATGAATATCCTCAGAAGGCAAGGAAGATATGGACAAAAACTAGTAATCAAGTATTTGAAAGTCAAATTGCTTTACATTCGGTTGATGAGGATACAGTTCTAAAGCTACTTGATTATCCAAGCTATTTCAGTTTGTTAAATCAAAATTTGCCAACTGATAAGTCCGGCATTCTTAACAAACTTGAAGAAGAAAAGATGATGGTTAAGAGCGGGAAACTTTATGATATTACAAATCTAGGTGCAATTCTTTTCGCAAAAGACTTACACAGCTTTGAAAAGTTAGCTAGAAAAGCAATAAGGGTAGTTATTTACAAAGGTAAAGATAGGCTTAACGCCAAAAAAGAGCAAGTTGGTGGAAAGGGATATGCAATTGGCTTTGAAGGATTGATTAATTACATTAATGACCAACTACCAACAAATGAAGAAATCGGTGCTGTATTTAGGAAAGAAGTAAAAATGTACCCTGAACTTGCAATTCGTGAAGCTGTAGCAAATGCTATTATTCATCAAGATTTCAATGAGGTTGGTACGGGTCCCATGATAGAGATATTCGCAGATAGAATTGAGATTACTAATCCAGGAAAGCCTTTGATTAACTATTTAAGGCTAATTGACCATAGTCCTCAATCAAGGAATGAAAAGCTTGCATATTTTATGAGAAGAATAAATGTGTGTGAGGAAAGGGGGAGTGGTATTGATAAAATTGTTAACTTATCTGAAGAATACCAACTACCTGCACCTAACTTTATTGAAGGAACTAATTCCATGAAGGTTATAATGTATGCCTATAGAAAGTTATCTCATATGGACAAACAAGATAAAATTAGAGCGTGTTATCAGCATAGCTGTTTGAAATATGTATCATCAGACTATATGACTAATCAAACGTTTCGAGAACGTCTTCAAATAGCTCAAAAAAATTATTCTATTGCTTCAAGAATTATTGCAGATGCTATTGAAGCCGGATTGGTTAAAGATTACGACCCAGAAAATAAGTCGAAAAAGTATGCTAAGTATGTACCATTCTGGGCTTGAAAAATCTTATGTGATCGTCATGTGATAGTTCAGATTAGATAAGTGGAAAACCAAGATATATCAAGGGAAATCTTATGTGATCGTCATGTGATAGCTCAGATTAGATAAGTGGAAAACTAAGATATATCAAGGGAAATCTTATGTGATCGTCATGTGATAGTTCAGATTAGATAAGCGGAAAACCAAGATATATCAAGGGAAATCTTATGTGATCGTCATGTGATAGCTCAGATTAGATAAGTGGAAAACTAAGATATATCAAGGGGAATCTTATGTGATCGTTCAGATTAGATAAGTGGAAAACCAAGATATATCAAGGGAAATCTTATGTGATCGTTCAGATTAGATAAGTGGAAAACCAAGATATATCAAGGGAAATCTTATGTGATTTTTCTCTTTCGTGATAGTTAGTACATATGATTAGCGAAATCATACTGTTGTTCACATAAAATGAGTTGAGAAACTCATAGGCTTCCAAATTAATGTCAAGGTTAAAAGTGATTTCCTATTTGCTTAGTAATAGGTGATTTTTTAGTTAAGGTTATTATCCACAAGTTATTAAATAAATCATGGACGGAAATAATATCACCATGGCTTTCCTTATAAAATTATTGGAATTTTATATACATGGTTTTTCTTTTTACAAATTATGATATATCTGAGTTAGTTCGTACAAGGCTTAAGTTATTAATAAATGCTATGAATGAACTATGCAATACAACCACATATATAATAGAAAGAAAAATAATAAACGTTGATATAATCATGTTTTTGCTAATTTTCTATGTCATGTACAGACCGTATTACGAAGTTAATATTTCCATTTAAAACGAACATTTTCGGCACTCATAAAGGGTGTCTTTCTTTTTTTTGTGAAAACGGAGATATTATCGACTGATTACAAGGGTTTATGATATGTATTAGGTGGTAGCTAGGATTAATGACATTGGTAATGGAAATAGTGTAATAAAAAACCAAAAGAATCTTTACATTTTTCTATAACTGCTTTATATTAAAAATGTTAGATATAACCTAAGAAGTAGTCGATTCTATTTACAACTATAAATGATACAGTTTTTTCGCATCAGTAGCTGCAATGTTCTTAACAACAGAAGCAGTAGTTGCTGACAAACCAGAACCTGCTGGTGCTGGCGGCATGGGTATGCCTGATATGGGCGGCATGGGTGGAATGGGCGGCATGATGTAATAAGCCGCTTCAACCCTTGATATATAAGGGGTTGTATGTAAGGTGAAAGTGAAATGCTAACATTTTGCTAACATAAAGGATCATAATCGAGGCTTCTCATTAGTTGTGCAAACTTTTGGGAAGCTTCCTTTTTCATTTCTTTTGTCACGTGGAGATAGACATTCTTGGTGATTTGATCATCTGAATGGCCAAGTCTATCTATAATTTGTTCAAGTGCGATATCTGCTGCTGCTAAAAGCGGAGTGTGTGTATGTCTCAATGAGTGAGGTGTTAAGTCAGGGTTTAATTTTGCGATTGCAAGAAGTCTAGCCATCCTAAGTTGTACCATTTTAATAACGATAGGATATCCGGGGTGTCTCTCTGTTTTAGCAAAGATGAAATCTTGATTATAGTAAGCGTTACCTAACTGCTGAATGATTTTCGCTTGAGTTTCTTTGTTAAGGCTCAAAGCTTTGATTACATCTTCATCCACAACAATTTTTCGTTTAGATTTTTCGTTTTTGGTGTCACCAATTGCATTCAAGGTTCTTAATGATTTCATAAATTCTATTAATGAAGAGTATAAATGTGATTTTCAAATTATTGTGTTTGAACACATTCCATCATCAATTTGGGGAAATACAAATCTAGAAAATGTGGTGTTGGTTGATAAGGAATTTAAAGATGGTAATGCTTTAATTCCTGATGATCTTTTATTATAAATTTTAGTTTTAACAATGTTTTTTATGGTATTTCTATTATTAATATATTCCGAAGAGGGTTCCTATTTTGATGAAAAAAAATCAAGAGGTTTTGTGTTGTAAAATGTGGAAATTAAAATACTCGGTTCTATAGAGAAACCGGGTATTCCATATAAACACACCATAAACCCACCAACAAGGCATTAAATAGCCCATTGTTCATCAAGTTCAAGAGAGGGCTATTCAAGTGAATTGAAGCGCACTAAAAGAGTAGGTGTTAGTTCCGTGATTTTAGAAACGGTATCAATTGCTTTCCAGCAAATAGATTGTATACAACTAAGTATGTTCAGACAGCAGAAGGGTATACAATACTTCCAAGATAGATTGGTTGCGTACCATGTGTATTATAATTCCAAAGACTTGCCGTTAAGATTTGATTATTCTCATAGGTTTTAAAGTAGTATTCACATGTATTTGTGCTCATAAAAGCAATATATTTCGTATAATCATAAGTTCCTCTATCCGTTATAATAATGCCCTTAGGAATAAAAACGCTATTCATCAGATGAAAGCATGTCATAATTGTTTCGGCTTGGTTGTCTGGTATATTAGCATGTGTTTTTAGAAATGCTGTACGAACAAAACGCTCAGGAGAAGTAAAGCCACCCGGTAGATGTATCGTTCCTGCTCCTTGGCCAAAAGGGATTAAGGATACATTTCCCCAATTAACTTTCTGTTCTTGCGTAGTTGATACATCCATATAATTTCTTAGATTGGTCATATGCCAGTGAAAATCAGGGCTATTTGCCATGACTCCTATAGGGTTATCAATTACCTCAATCCCAGTTTTCGTTTGCTCAATCACAACACATTTCCCACTTCTATCCGTAGCAATCCAATGTAAGGGAGCGGCTTTTTGTGTAACAGGATCGGGAACACCTACAATACGAATGTTTTCTAATAAAGGCTTTAAATCATCTACTGAGCTACAACAACCTAACAGATAATGTAGAAAATCTAAGGAAGCAACAGGCTCTTTATTTTCTAACGGTAACTCATAATTAGCATAACCTTCAAAATATAACGTTGCCGCAGCAAACCCTCGTTCATTTACGCCATCAAAAAAACCTAACATACCGTCTGTTTCTTGACCGATACCAATAAAGCTATAGTGATCAATGTTTTTTTTCATTGTCGCAAGGCTATGCCATTGGTGATTTCTTGGTATTACATAAAGTCCGGGTTCGATAGGATAGGAAAAATCCATAGTTCTTCCAAAGAAGTTTTCCCCTTGCAAAGATTGTAATGAAATGGCAGTACACATATCATTTAACCTCCGATGTTATAAAATTCCCTAAATATAATTTATGTTCTAGGGTGAAATAAGATGAATGTTGCTTGTTTCGGAGTTAAGTTCTTGTTTATTAGGATGGATCTACGTCAAGATTTTAGAAACGCATTGCTTAACGTTTTTGTTGAGGAACAATTATTTTTAGTGTTCTACAACCCGAGTTTGGCGTTGGTGTTTGCATAAACAATAGTTAAAGATTAGACAGGGAAAATAGGCTTGATTCCACTTAAATGGGATCTGAGCCTATATCATAAACCAACCAGCATTCCTGTGTTGCCACAAACAATCAACACATTGTGAAGCGGTCGCTTGGTTGGAGTTGAAGTGTGACCTTGTAAAATAATTTCTATATGATAAAAATCTGTACAAATATAGCTAATAAATAAAAATGTCTCCACTTTAATAATGGGAGTGGAGACAAAACCAATAAAATCTAGAGCTTTTTTAGATTAAAACAAACTTCTAAGAAATGTTCCAAAATAATTACTTCAACTTTATTAAGTTTACTATAGTTCAAGAAATTATCTTCTATAGGAGGTTTCTTCATTAGCTAGGTACGATTGGAACGTGAATACCTTTTTCTGAGTTACTCATGCAGGTAGGTAATACGAAAAGAGCATGGCTGCAATTAGCCATGCTCCTTTATTAAGAATAGATTTATATTAATCTATCAATTGTATTATTTTGCTCCACTCATCGCGACTAAAATTTTAGATTGAGTGTTGTCGTTTGTTAACGTTTCGAATCCTTTATCAACGATTTCATCTAGTTCAATTTGACTTGTGATGATACCTTGTGGATTTAGTTGACCAGAGCTCATTGCATCAATTGTTCTTTGGAAAATTGATGGTGTATAAACAATGGAAGACATAATATTAACACCAGTGTTTGTAAGCTGAATTGGATTCCATTCGATTGGTCTTGCGAAGATTGACACAATCATCATGTTACCACGTGGTTTTGTTACATCAATTGCTTGTTTAAAGGTAGGAGCAACTCCCGCAACTTCAAAGGATACATCAACCCCGTCCGCTACAATCGCTCCAACAACTTGTACAGGATCTTCTTTACCAGAGTTAATTACATGTGTTGCACCTAATTCTTTTGCTTTTTCTAATCGATTATCAGATAGATCTAATACGATAACTTTGCTTGCACCAGATGCTTTTGCAGCGATCACTGTTAATAATCCAATTGGTCCAGCACCAAATACTGCAACAGAATCTCCTAATGTAACTCCAGCATCTTTAACAGCTTGTACAGCAACAGCCATTGGTTCTACTAATGCACCATCTTGTAATGTTAAGTTATCTGCTAAACGATGTACATTTGTTACAGGGACGTTGGCATATTCTGCAAATCCACCGTTTCCATGTAATCCGATGAAGTTGAATCCATCATAACGATCGACATCTTCATGTTTGTTTCTATATGTTAATGTAGGATTTATTACCACACGGTCTCCTGCTTTAAAGTCAGTAACTTTAGAGCCAACTTCTTCGATAACACCAGAAAATTCATGACCCATTGTAAGTGGGGCAACTTCACCTGTTAAATCAGCTTTAGCATCAACTGGTACGAATACTGGCCCTTCTTGATATTCATGTAAGTCACTTCCACAAATACCGGCCCATGCTACTTTCACTTTCACTTCATCTTCTCTTAAAGCTCTTAATTCAACCTCTTCAACTCTAATATCTTTTACACCGTGCCAAACTGCCGCTTTCATATATATTACCCCCATAAAATTAATTAAAATGGTGCCATAAAATAACATCTTTAATAGCTGTTCGGGCCTTTTCAAAATCCGACAATTCTATACACTTAATAAACGTATGAATGGACTCATGATAGGATTCAAGTAGATTCATTTTCCATTTTGTTTGTGCAGCTACATTTGTAACAAATATGGTTTCTTTAAAGAACCGCAGCATCGCAATATTTCCTGTAACCTCAAAAAACAATTCTAACAAGTGGGCAAACGAAACAACATATTCATAAATATTTTCAGCAGACTTTTTTTGCTTCATCGTTTCAAAACGAAGCAATAGTTCATTTTGCAAATTGGTAGTCCATTTTGGTTCACAACTTGTAAGTGCAAAATTCAATAGGGAATAAAGCGCTTCCAAATAATCCTTCAATTCCTGATCCGAAATAGTCTTAACTCTTACACCTTTATGTTGTACTTTTTCAACTACACCATCTTTTTGCAAAAGATAAAGAGCCTCACGGACAGGTGCATGACTTACTTGCAGCTCTTTTGCGATTTCCGCTTCTATCAGTCGCTGGCCTTGTTCATAATAACCAGAAAATATGCGAAATAATAATTGTTCAGCTATTTGTTCTGAAATTGTTTTTTTAGAAATTGAATTTTCACCAAACCCCATCAAACCACTCCAATAAATTTATATCTTTATATTTTAACATAGTTCAGTGTATAGGGTGGCTAGCTAAAGGTGTTATATATTATAGATTATCGATAATCTATAATATATATTTTAATATATAAATTCATTACTTTCAATTAGTTTGTTTTAGGAGTAGTTTTATTATTATCTTTGTACTAATGTACCGATAGGATTGAACCGATTAAATAAGTAGGTATCTAGACTGTTCACTACTAATTGAAGAAAGAAATTGTGATTCATTCGAATTTAAATTAATGAGGGGCTTTAGCAAATAATTGAGGAACTATTTTATATCTTTATATTTTCAAAATTCTAAATCTACTATCATTATTGATGGTGTTTTACGTGCCTAGTCGTTAAGGCTTGAGGAATGTTGTTCACTTTGGAAAGGGACGAACAGCTGTAGATCGTTCGTCCCTTTCTTCATATGAATAGATTAATTGAAAACCATACCACCATCAGTTAGAATATTTTGCCCCGTGATGTAATCGGAGTCAGAAGATGCCAAGAAGGATACTAGGTTAGCCGCATCTTCTGGAGTTTGAGGACGGCCAAGTGCGATGCCTTGAGTGAATTTCGCGAAGGCTTCGCCTTTTTTCGTTCCCATATGTTCCATCATTTTTTCATCAAGTCGTTCCCACATTCCTGTTCCTACAATTCCCGGGCAATAGGAGTTTACAGTAATTTTAAATGGGGCAAGTTCTTTAGCGGCAACATGAGTCAATCCTTTAACTGCGAATTTAGTGGCAGAATAAACACCTAACATTTCAAATCCTTCTTGCCCTGCAATAGAACATGCATTAATAATTTTACCGCCAGTACCCTGTTTTTTCATTTGGTTTGCTGCGGCTTTAATTCCGTAAATTACACCTTTAATGTTTACATCTAAAGTAAAATCTACAGCTTTAGGATCTACTGCTGTTAAAGGGGCAACTTGTCCCTCTACTCCTGCATTGTTAATAAATACATCAACATTACCAAATGTATCTACAGCATGTTTAACTAATCCTTCTTGATCTTCTGGTTTTGTTACATTCCCTACAAAGGAGGTTACATTTACACCTTTATTTTTGAATTCTTTTTCTGTTTCCTTCAAAACTTCTTCATTAAGATCACTTAATACGATAGAAAAACCATCTTTTGCTAATCTCTCAGCTATCCCTCTACCAATACCTTGTGCGGAACCGGTAATAACTGCCACTTTTTGAATGCCCATTATGACTTCCTCCAAATGTATATTTTGTGAAAATCATTCTACACTCAACTAATCGTCTTGAAAACGAACATAGTACTTTAGTGACGAATTTAGATTAATCTTGAATAGTATAAAGCACGAGAAATTTTTTATTCACTCTTAAGATAGAGCCTGCGAAAAGATACATAAGGTTCATTTTTGATGGGGAAATATAGAAATTAATAATTACGGGATCAATATATTAAACAAAAAGGTGTTAGAAGGTTTAATTGCTTACATCTTCAATCATATTTATTTTTAATCTTATTCTAGAATCAGGCGTGATTGTGGAATAGCTTTAGTTGAATAAGCAACAGTTGAAGATGAATATAAAATAGGCTAGGTTCCACTGAAATAGGAACCTAGCCTTTATAATAAACCCACCAACACTCCGCACAGGAGGAGTGTGTGAATAGTTGCTAACATTTTGCTAACGCAATTTCATGAAAAACGGTAAATTCTCGTTATAGATGTTACACCTTTGATTATCAAAAACATTGATTTACCGCACTTTTGGAACACGTCGTTAAAGATATTACACACTTTCACCTTACGGGCGGCATGATGTAAGAACGGCCATACCAAATAAAAAGAAGCTTTTCATAAGTTCATTGAACTTGTGGGAGGCTTCTTTTTTGGTGAGAGACTTAAATCAACATTGTATGTTAGTGGATATAGATAGTACTTAACTTGGGCTAGGCTAGCCATCCTTTTCAACGAAGGTAAATAGCTCGCAAAGATAATTCCTACGGCTATGCAAAATACGATAAATAATTACAGAGTCATCTTTTGTATTTGGCAATCAAAAAATGGTTCTTTCCAAAGTTAGTTGAAAAGAACCACTTTTATGATGCCATAAACATTCGAGTATAATAGATGAGAGTGCCATAGCTTTAAAACCACAAAACCTATCGTTTGTGGAAGCAGCATCAATTCCTTTAGTAGGGCTTACCTCCTATCAGGCGTTACATGATATTTTACAGTTAACTGCTGGACAAAAAGTGTTAATTCCAGCTGGGGCAGGCGGGGTTGGTACCTTTGCAATACAACTTGCTAAAGCAATGAATGCTTATGTTGCAACGACCACAAGCGAAGCTGGGTACAAATTAGTAAAGTCTCTAGGGGCTGACCAAATTATAGATTATAAGACTGAACAATTTGATGAGGTATTACACAACTATGATGTAGTATTCGATACAATCAGTGGAGAAACTTTGGAAAAAGCATTTAAAATAGTGAAATCAGGAGGACAAATTGTTTCTATTGCAGGATTACCCAATGCCCGTTTTGGGAAGAAATATGGTTCTGGTTTTCTAAAAACCAATTTATTCCGAATTGCTACTCATAAAATAACAAAGCTAGAGAAATAAAATAATGTAAAATATACCTTTTTGTTTATGAAACCGAGCGGTGAACAGTTAAAAATCATTACTGAGTTAATTGAATCTGAAAAAATTAATCCTGTAATTGATCGTGAATACCTATTTGAGGAAGCCCAAAAGGCTATGGAATACTCCAAATCAGGTAGAGCAAAAGGAAAAATTATATTAAGAATAAAATAAGTAGCCTCTAGTCAGATTGGTGGAGTCGTTTTATCGGTTGCTCTCATTTTAGGCGGTGCATTTGCGGCTTTAAATACCTTCAGGTGTATTAACACTCATTCTAGTAGCAATTTCCGTTATTGTTGGACTAACATTTCTGGTTAATCAGATGGAAGTCAACTTCTCGTTGTAAAACAATTTACATCAAGTTAGGGAATTGAAATGGCAAAAGAGTCATATAAAATTATGAAAGGAGGAGAGTGATAAAATGCAGATAATAAACAAGGATTATCGTACGAGTGTGAGTATGGTCTACATGATGACTAATAATGAAGTAATGAATCAAATCATTGCCTTTTACAGGGATATGAATGGAATGCTCACTTTTGTTGGGTCTTACCCGACTCATGGTAGAGGTACTGGAACAAAGGAAGTCTCCACTGCAACAGCAAATGATGGAGTCGATCCCCTTACTTCGCAAGGCGCCCTAACTTTGTCCCATGACGGACGTTTCCTACTTGCCGTTAACGCAGGAAGTCATAGTATCAGTAGTTTCATCATAACCGAAAGCGGAACACCTGTCCTCGTAGATGTTAAGCCATCAGGAGGTGCTCAGCCCAATAGTGTGGATGTGTTTGGTACTCTTGTCTATGTTTCCAATGTAGGTAATGCTGCAAATAATTTTTCATCCAATATCACTGGATTTCACATCGATGATAACGGACGTATCACTCCTATTCCCAGATCTACCCACTCTCTCAGCACATTTAATGCCCAACCCGCGCAGGTTCTCTTTACTCCTGATGGCAGTAAAATCCTTGTATCCGAACTTACTTCAAGCCATCTCAGTGTATTCCATGTAAATAAAAATGGGACGATTACAGGACCAATCGTTAATGATTCTTATGGTCAAGGACCATTGGGCGCTTATTTTCTAACCTCTGGAATACTCTTAGTTACAGAAGCAGTTTCAAACGCGCTATCATCTTATTCATTTAGCAACGACGGGATCCTTCATGTGATTAGCGGCTCTGTACCAAACGGATATAAGACTGCTTGCTGGGTTATACCAACGAAGGATGAACGTTTTGCATTCATTACTAACACTTTAAGCGGCACTATCTCCACCTACCGAATCGATCCCAATGGTGCACTGTCGGTGGTACGGGATATTACCAGTACACCGCTAGGTACAACACCAGGTCTGCCGATGGATGTTGGGGTGAGTAAAGACGGAAGGCATTTTTACACTCTTAACGGGAATCAGGGGACAGTGTCAGTATTTAATATCCAAAATGATGGTAGTCTAGCAAGATTGCAGGTTGCTTCCTGGACTAACTTTCCTTACTTTGGGTCGCAAGGTTTAGCTGTTCTTTGATTCTAATGGTTTTTGTGATCTCTTTATTTTTAGATTTCTTGAAGCTATTTTTGTGAAGTAATTCAGTTTCTTTTTTCACTACCATGAAAATAAGTTTCTTCAAGAATAGAAAAATGACAATACTAAAGAAGACCCGGCTCAATCGTAAAAAAAAGAGAAGGGCGTTAATTAATAAGCCCATGGATTAGGGTCAGTATCAGTATTGACATCTCCTACCCATTTTCATACTCTGTGGTGAAGCGCTGATTTTTGCGCTTCATGGATGGTTAATGGAGTCTTTTGTTAAATATTAATAATTATTAACAAGCAGAAAATATGCAAGTTTTTATTCATTTCAGACATGTTTGCCATCAACACAAGGATATCTTGTACCGTCAACTCTTGGACAAAATAGTTTGGTAGTAACATAACTGTTCCAATGGTAACAAAGGAAAATCCATTTTCTTTGATAACTAAAATTGAATGTAATTCCTCTGTTTTATAAGCTACCATGTCCCTACCTTTATTATTCCCACCTCTACTAAACTATTCTCTATTAACAAACCCTACCTTACCTGTGTAATATACATGATATGAAAAAACTCAAACGTGCAAGCATTCCTATGCTCCTTGCGCGTATTTTGTGTTTCGTGATCACAGTAAATGGTCGTAAAACGTTCATTCGGCGCAATTGGTACATTTCTAACTTGACGTTCACACAATGTATATAATATAAAATCGTAATGATTACGATTATAAGGAGTGTTATAAATGAAGATTTCATTTGCAACGGGGCTAAGCATATTAGCTATCAGTTCATTACTAGTAGGGTGTCAGACTTCAGATTCATCCAAAGGGGAGTCTGCTGATCATGAAACAACATCATCATCAGTTACCTGAACTGGTAGAAAGCCTTTTTGTATGGGACATGGGGCGGGTCTTCGCAATTTCATGATATAGCCAATCTTCTTATCAAGTATACCTATATCTGGCTTCGCACCGCCGCCATTGTGATTAGGTGAGTGTAGCGTTATACACGATTTAGCCTACATAGTAAATGGTGGCGTTAGAACGCCATATGCGTTTTGTATGTTTGCAGTAACCTGAATAATTTAAAGCAATCTTAGTTGCTTCAATAAAGAACAATTTTTGCAAAATAAAAAGTATTGTTTTATTTCGCGAAAATTGTTGAAGTTTGTAGAATTATGTGAGATTATAATAAAATGTGATTTTAGATTGGTGTTTATGGAATATAAAGGCAAACTACTCCGAAAGGATAGGACGCAAAGCCTAGGGTCTAAGGTTTAGGTTGGGGGTCGAAAGTCCCTTGATCTAAACTATGATCGCCTGGTTACCAAATTTGTGGATTAATGTTTATTAATATCCTTTGGCTATTCTATGGTACATAGAGTAGTCTTTTTTTTTTGCAATACTAGTTTCCAGAAGTGAGAATTTGTGAATCATCAACAAATCTGGATTGTTTTTTAGTGAATTGTGAATGTAGGGTAATAACTTTGCTAAAAAAATATTTAATAAGGGATGAGAAATTATTGAAGTTAACGATTTAATAGCTATGTAACAGTAAGGATCTTATGTTTGCTTCGAGTAAAAAAATGGAAGGTTTTGGTAAAGTGAAAAATAAAAGATTTTCATTTAAAGCAAAGTTTTTAATTAATTCTTTATTACTATCATTAGTACCAATCATCTTTATTGGCTTTTTAGTTAATAAAACAGTTAGTGAAAAAACCGAGAAGGATTATATCAATTCTAGTGAAAGAGAAATTAAACAGGTAGACAATGGAATTTCCTTGTACTTTGAATCTATTAGGGAAAATGTCAATTTATTAGCTACCACCCCTGCCGTTTTAAATGCTGATTCAAGCATTGCCTCCTATAAAGATATAGCAGGAGAAGGCTCAATTGACATGACCCCTTCAGCAAATGGGGAGAAAGAGAAAGCAATATTTGATATGCTTTCTCAATTTGGTAAGAGCCATCCTAATGCAGCTTATGCTTATATGGGGACATCGGATGGAGGGTATGTTCAATATCCTGAGGGTCCTGTGCCAGCTGGTTTCGATCCCAGAGAACGTCCTTGGTATACTACGGGTATAGAAGAACCAGGGAAAGTAAAATTAACAGGCGCCTACGCCGCAACTGGGATAGAAGGAATCATTGTAAGTAATGTAGTTGCGATTGAAAAAGGCGGAAAACAAATCGGGGTGTTAGGTCTAGATGTTAGTTTAGAAGGTTTAACGAGTATTATTAAGGAAATCAGTATAGGAAAAAATGGCTATGTCATTCTAGCGCAAGGAGATGGAACAATCATTGCAAATCCAAAAAATTCTGATTTGAACTTTCAGCCCATTTCTAAGCTAAATGTTCCCGAATTAAAAGATTTAAGTAAAGATGGCTCTTTTGAAACAAAAATTGACGGAAAAGATTATGTATTAAACACAATCTCTTCAAAAAATGAAGGCTGGAAGTATATCGCTGTTATTGAGAAGAGCGAACTTTTAACTACTGCAGATTCTATACGCTCGACGATTTTCATTATAGGCGGGATTTTCGCTGTTGTATCTTTATTAGTTTCCATTGTCGTTAGTTTGAGGATAACACGAAGCATCAAAAGTATTAGTGATTTATCCTTAGCTATGTCTAAAGGTGATTTGACTCAATTAGTCACGATTAAGTCAAATGATGAAATTGGAGATATGGGGAAGAATTACAATATTATGTCTAGTAGTTTAAAAGAAACAATTAAAAAGATTTGGTTTGAATCTCAAGCATTATCAGCTACATCTGAGGAACTAGCTGCTTCTTCCATTGAGAATCAAAAAGCCTCCAATCAAATAACTGAGTCAATTCAAAGTGTTGCCACCGGAACAGATGAACAGAACGCTGCAATGAAGAATGCAGTAGGTATTATCAATGAAGTATTTAAGCACGTTGATGATGTTACACTGAGTATGAAAAATGTTAGCAATTCCATCCATTATTCAGCTGAATCCGCTAAACAAGGTAGTGATGTTGTTAACCATACCGTAAAGAAAATGGGTGAAATAGATAAAAATGTAACCTCTTCTGCTGAAAAAATTAGTGTATTAAATGAGAAATCGAACGAAATTGGCCAGATAAGTTTGATCATCCAGTCCATTTCAGAGCAAACGAACTTATTAGCTTTGAATGCGGCAATTGAAGCTGCAAGAGCTGGTGAACATGGGAAGGGATTTGCGGTAGTGGCAGATGAAGTACGAAAACTTGCTGAGCAATCCAGCCATTCAGCATTGCAGATTAATGAGATTATTAATGATATTAAAGATGGCATTGAGGATTCAATGAGTTTCGTAAATCAGGGGGCAACCTCTGCTAAAGAAGGAATGAAACTTGTTAATGAAAGTGGAAAAGCCTTTGGAGAAATTAAGGATTCAGTTCTAGCTGCTACAACAAAAATATCTGAGGTTAGCCTCGCGATGGATAACATGAAAAAACATATAGCAGAAGTTGTAACCCATATAGAGGAAGTTTCAAAAACGAGTTTAGAGGTAAACGAACATTCACAAAATGTTGCTGCATCCTCAGAACAGATGAGTGCTTCAATGGAAGAGGTTTCATTAGCATCTCAAGAGTTAGCAAGAATGTCATTAGAATTAGAGGAAGTTATCCAGCAATTTAAACTGTAATATTATTATTTCTATCAGCAAAATGGCTGAAAAGATTGCTAGATTATCTAACATAATCTTTGACCAAATGTATATCGTATTTTTAGTCTATGTAAAATGTCTTAAAAAAAATAGAGAGATAGAAGAGTTTAATCATTAATTAGGAATTATATTAGGGGGGAAACACCATGTTTAAGACGATATACAAGTTTAAAACTTTGATAGCTTTTATTTTAGTAATAACCATGCTTCCTTTGGTAAGTGTTTCTGCAGAAGAAATCAAATTTGACCCATTTGAAAAGAGTATTAGTGAAATTTCCGAAGCATTAAATAACAATCAGATTACCTCTGAGCAATTGGTTAAATATTATCTAGAGCGTATAGAAAAATATGACAAGCAAGGTCCAACGATTAATTCAATCATTACTATTAATGATCAAGCTTTAGAGATTGCAAAGCAATTGGATGCAGAAAGACAAAGTGAAGGCTCAAGAAGTATTCTTCATGGTATCCCAATCGTTGTTAAAGATAATTTTGATGTAATAGGAATGCCTACGACAGCAGGCTCAGTAGCATTAAAGGATGCTTATCCTACAGAAGACGCTTTTACGATTCAAAAACTTAAGGATGCAGGGGCAATTATCATTGCAAAAACAAATTTATCAGAGTTCGCAGCATCATATGGCAGGTTAGGATACAGCTCATTAGGTGGCTTAACTCTAAATCCGTATAATCTAAATCGAGATGCTTCTGGATCAAGCAGCGGATCTGCTGCGGCAGTTGCAGCAAATTTTGCCGTATTTGGACTAGGGACAGATACATCTGGATCAGTCAGAGGACCAGCTAATGTTACAGGACTAGTTGGTATTAGACCGACACTTGGTTTAACAAGTCGTAGCGGAGTAGTTCCGTCCTCGTTAAATTTTGATACTACTGGACCATTAGCGAAGTCTGTGGAAGATGCAGCCATTGCATTAAGTTTTATGGCTGGTGTTGATGAGAAAGATGACAAAACTTTGCTTGCAAAGGATCACATTGTAAAAGACTATAGTAAATTATTAGATAGCAAGGCTTTAAAAAATGCTCGAATCGGAGTAGCTAGTGACTTTTTTGGAGATAACGAAGAGGTAGACTCTATTACCAAAAAGGCACTAGAAAAGATGGAGAAAATAGGTACAGAGCTTATACCAGTTTCTTTCTCAGAAAAGACGAAATATCTTTGGACACCTATTATTGGCCCTGTTAATGACGCGGATTTTAAAGTTCAATTAGAAGAATATCTAAGTCAACTTCCAGAGGGTCAGCCGAAAACTCTAGAAGAAATTATTAAAATCAGTGAATCTCCAGAGGTCTTGAATTCATCGACTCCAGTAAATCCAGCGCGTCTGGAAGGTCTAAAAAACTCTATGGTACAAGCAGAGTTTAAGGACACACCAGAATACAACAATATCGTAACGAAAGAAATGTCTGAAGTACGTCATGAAATCGAAACAATGATGGAAGAAAATGATTTGGATGCCATTGTTTTTCCAACGTTGTCATGTCCAGCTTCACCGAGATTTGATAAGGAAGATCCTACATATGTATGTGAAGCATATGACACGTATGCTGCGGGTTATGTAGCAACGGCGACAGGGTTCCCTGAAATTACCGTGCCTGCCGGAGCTACGAAAGAAGAGGTACCTGTTGGGATTTCTTTCTTAGGTTTGGCATATAGTGAACAATCTCTATTCGATTTAGCTTATTCTTTTGAACAAGCAACCGATGCTAGAACTATACCAAAAACAACGCCTAATTTCCAAGATGATTTCGATGGTAAAACTACATTTAAAGATGTAACTTCCTTTGTAGATGAGATTGAGTATTTGGCTGATAAAGGAATGATTAAAGGATACGAGGATGGAACATTTAAACCAAATGAACCAATTACTCGTTTGCAAGCTATAGAGATCATTTTAAGAGAAAAGGGAATTACGGATTATTCTAGTGTTCTTAATCCGGGATTTATTGATGTGAAGCCTGGTGATTATGGATATGAAGAGATTGCGAAGGCTGTTGAATTAGGTATTATCAATGGAAATATAAATGCCCAAGGTCAAAAATATTTTGACCCTGCCGGAAAGTTAACCCGATCACAAATGGCTAATATCCTAGTGCTGGCTTATGACTTGAAAGGAACTTATCCAGCAGATTTCAAGGATGTCCCAAAAGGATACTGGGCATATAATTCTATATCGATACTGGCAGCAAATAATATTACCGCTGGTTACAAAGATGGAACGTTTAAACCAACTATTAATCTATCACGTCAACATTTTGCTGCTTTTATGGCTCGATGTCTAGATGATACATTTAAACCTTCAAAGTAAAAGTTGAATATAAATTTTTAGAGGAAGAAACACGAATTAGACAAAAATAATAATATAATTTAGGCTTCCCATAAATAATCCAAATTTATGAGAAGCCTTTTCTTCTTAAATTGGAGATTATAATTGTAAATTAGTTATATCGTATAAACATGAAATTTACGGGGGAATTGTTGAAGTGTTGTAAATATTATTTTATATTTCTAAATGATTTATTAGTTGAAAATAATTATTGTTATACAAGGTTTCTGTGTAAAGGGAAAACAAAATGCTAACATTTTGTTAACTCAATCAAGTGAAAAACTGTAAATTCCCGTTAAAGATGTTACATCTCAGATTCAGCAAAACCTTAATATACCGCACTTTTAGAACATATCGTTAAAGATATTACACACTCTCAACTTACGGGAAGCCTCTTTTTCATTTCTTAAGTTACGTAGACGCATCTTACTATAAATTTTTATATTCTCTTTGTAGTTTTTTTGGAGAAAGGTTGTATTCTTTTTTGAAGAGTCTATAGAAACTAGAATAATCAGGAAAACCGCATTTTAAAGCAATTTCCTCTATGGAGATTTTATTTTGTTTAATCATTGTTACCGCAAAAGATAGGCGCTTTAATGAGACGTAACGGTAAAAGGGTAGGTTCATATTTTTTTTAAAATAATGAGAAAAATAGTATTTATTTAAATGAAAATAACTAGATATATTATCTAAACTTAAATCTGGCTCTGTCAAATGTGATTCAATGTATTCTAATATAGATACGAACCTTTGGTCTAATTCTTCCTTGTTTCTAAGGTGGGGCATACTACTTGCGGGTTCGAAGATAATTTGAAGTGCTTGAAATAATTGATAATTTAATGTGAAGGAAAAATTCTTTTCGCCATTTTTCATTCTATGAGTCATTTCATCAAGTAAAGAAATGATATCTTGAAAGTTTTTTGAATGTAGGTGTAATACATAAGAACCTTGTGTCTTTTGATTAACCATATTCTCTTTCATAGATGGTGAACTAGATAGAAAGTCTGCCATTAAATGCTCACTAACGCTAACAATTATGCGCTCATAGTTATCGATACTCTTAACATTCGCTTTATGAACAGCATAAGGAGGGATTACCACAACATCGCCTCTCCGTAAGGAATATGTTTTTCCTTCACAAAAGAAGTCACATTCTCCATCTAAAAATACAAGAATCTCCAAAACATCGTGCCTGTGCAATTGAAATAAAGCCTCTAATTGGGAAAAATCCTTTGCTGATTCGTTATATTTCTTGAGCCAATCATGAGCTTGGTTTTTTTTGCTAAAGTAATGAATTTCAAAACCTTGATTTATTACTGGAATAAGAACAGATTGCTTCATTTGGTGTCAACCTCTCGCATAGCAATAATTACAATATTTTTAGCAACAAACGCCATTTATTTTTAACTTTTTGTTGTTATTATAACAGTATAAAGAAAGCGATATCAAATTTATTATCCATGGTGTTTGCATGATAGATAGATTCTTCTCAAGGGCATAATGAGGAGAAAGCCAAGTTAAGGAGGCATTAAAAATGGAATTTAACCATAAACAACCGGAATTAGAAGTCAGAGTCAAGAACATCATTGAAGTGGATGGGTTAAAATTTAAAGATTTGAATAACAATGGGAAACTAGATCCTTATAAGGATTGGCGTTTAAGCCCGAAAGAGCGTGCAGAGAACCTTGTTTCATTGATGAATATTGATGAAAAGATCGGTATGATGCTGATTAATACGCGTAAAATGGGGCTTTCTCAGGAAGATAAGGAAAAGACAAGTCATGATGGTATATTAGATGAAGCGATTGTGGAAAAAGGGGAAAATATATTCGCCGCATCAAAAATATATGGAACAACACATACCATCGAGAAAAGGAATTTAAGACACTTCATTTTAAGAGACAACTTTAGTCCAGCAGAAATGGCCGAGTGGATTAATAAAATGAATGAAGTTGCTGAGGGAACCCGTTTAGGTATTCCTTGCTTGATTACATCTAATTCAAGAAATGAAAATGCAGAACCTATTTTTGGTATGAATGATGCAGGTGGAATTTTCTCTACATGGCCTGGAACCCTAGGACTTGCAGCGGCAGCACAGGGAGATATTAAAAACGGTGGAGATGCATCACTTATTAGCGAATTTGCTAAAATCGCTCGCGAAGAGTGGGATGCTGCGGGTATCAGAAAAGGTTATATGTACATGGCGGATACTGTTACAGATCCAAGATGGCAACGAACGTATGGTACATTTGGAGAAGATCCAGCATTTATTTCTGATGCTATTGGTCGCCTTATCGACGGATTCCAAGGCGAGGAATTAGGGAAAAATAGTATTGCAATGACAACGAAGCATTTTCCTGGTGGAGGAGCAAGAGAAAATGGATTTGATCCTCATTATAAAGAAGGGAAATGGAATCTTTACCCAACTCCAGGAAGCTTAGAAAAATATCACTTACCACCATTTAGAGCAGCGGTGGAACATGGTACATCATCTATTATGCCATATTATTCTATACCAAGTATCAAGAAGAGTGTGGTACAAGAGTTCGAGGGTGAAGACATTCCATTCGAAGAGGTAGGCTTCACATTCAATCACTATTTCATTAACCATATTCTAAGAGGAAAACTTGGATTTAAAGGCTATATCAATAGTGACAGCGGCATTGTGAATAATATGAGCTGGGGCGTAGAAGAATTAAGTGAGGCTGAACGTTTTGCTAAGGCAGTCAATGCTGGGACAGATATCGTTGCTGACACAAATGATATAGAAAATCTTAAAATTGCTATTAGCAAAGGCTGGATTAGCGAAAAGCGTATTAATGAAGCGAATGTACGACTCCTTACAGAAATGTTTACTTTAGGTATTTTCGATGATCGTACATATAATTCGCCAAAAGAGGCTACAGCTGTAGTTAGCAACACAGCGAATTGGGAAGCAGCTTATGAAGGGCATAAAAAATCTGTAACGATCCTTAAAAACCAAAATGAGACGTTACCATTAACAGCTGAAAAGCTTAATAATAAAAAGATTTATGTAGAAGTATTACACAAGGAAGTAGAACGAGCAACAAAGTATACTGAAAAGGCAAGAAAAGAATGTCAAGAGCTCAGCCAATTTACGATGACTGATAACTATGAAGAAGCTGATGTAGCGATCATGTTCTTACATCCGAAATCTGGTTCTTATTTCAACGCGACACCTGGACTATTAGAGCTTGAGGTTTGTGAGGATAAAGTAGTGTCAGCTTTAGATGGCTCACTGTATCAGGAAACGACTATAACTGGTATGGATCATCTAAAAGAAGTGACCAACAACCTCCATAGCCGTGGTGGAAAAGTCGTTATCAGTGTTAATGTAACATTGCCATGGATACTTGGAAATATTGAACCAATGGCAGATGCATTAATCGCTGGATATGATACCTTCTATAATGCACAGCTTGAGGTTATCGCAGGTAATAGTAAACCAGTAGGTGTTTTACCATTAACATTACCAGCGAGTGAAGATGTAATTGCGGTTCGTCAGAATGGTGAATGTGTGTCTAGAAACGATGTACCGGGCTATGATAAGGACAAGTATATGCCTAAAGGACTCAGCTATGCATATAAGGATAGTGATGGTAATATTTATAAGCTTGGTCATGGACTAAGATATTAATCAATTTCTATAATCCCTTTTAGATAGACTTGGACAAAGAGACCATAGTAATATGTCCCTTTACAGTCTATCTGAAGGGGATTTTTCTATGGAAAGAAAAGGACAAGCCTTAAAAACATCGTTCATTTGTAGAACATATATTTTAAGTCAAATTCCAATATTTAGACATGATTTAAATTTTATTTAGGTCTACTATATGAAAACCATTTGGGAAAGTATAAAACCTAAGATTGTATAAGTACGATATGTTTGGGCTATCTAAATAATTGGCTGGAGAGAGGTTTTCTTGACGGTTGAAATATATTCCTGTTAATCTAAACCCACTGCAAACTTAAGTGTGTTTAGGTGAGGCTGTAACTGAGAACACTTCATTTTTATAAAATGATGGTTATTGCACTTGGTCCCTAACAACTCAATTTATTGGCAGTAAAATCCCCATCATAAGGCAAAGAGAATTGTAGGCGGGGAATGGAACCCCTCACTGATTGAAGTTTCACTTGATCCACTGGGTTCCATCATGATAGTTGGAGGTTTTTTCTTGAACATACTTATAACCAAGTTTAAAGAGTTGTCTTACAAACAAATGGTCTTATTCACCTTAATAGCTGTTTGTTTTGTCGCCTCTGTCATTTTTGTTCATCACAATTATTCGTTCTATGAGCTCCCAATAGCCAAAGTGATCAAAACCAATCTGGAAGATACGACTGAAATGATTGATATGCATAATAATAAAGATCATCTTTTCACACAGCAGATAACAGCCGAAATAAAGAACGGGGAAAATAAAGGGAAGATCCTTCATTTAACTAATCAGTATTCATCATCTGGAGCTTATGACCAAGAGTACCGTGTTGGTAACGAATTGTTTGTTTCGATTGATACAAACAGTAAAGAAAATACAGAGTTAACGGGATCTATAAAAGACGTAAAACGTGATAAATTCGTTTTATATATAGCATGGGTTTTTATCTTTATTTTACTTATCGTTGGAAAAAAACAAGGGCTGTTTTCGATTATAAGTTTGGCAGTTAATGCGGTTTTATTATCTTATGCATTGGATATCTATTTGCATGACCCAGAAACGAGTTTGTTATTGATTTGCAGTATAAGTGTTATTTTATTTACTGTCATTTCTTTGTTACTCGTTAATGGTTTTAATGATAAAACATATGCCGCTATTATTGCGACCTTGTTGGGAACTTTTGTTTCGTTGTTCATTGCCTATCTTGTTATGTGGGTAACCTCTGGAAAAGGCCTTAGATATGAAGAAATGCAATATTTAACTCGGCCTTATCGAACGGTGTTTATGGCAGGGGTATTCATCGGATCTTTAGGTGCCGTAATGGATATAGCCATTACAATGTCTTCTTCTATCTTTGGATTGTATGAAAAGAATCACAACATATCAGTAAAAGCACTTAAAACATCAGGTATAGATATTGGAAAAGATATTATGGGACCTATGACAAATATTTTGTTTTTTGCTTATATAAGTGGTTCTATACCAATGCTTATTTTGTATTTAAAGAATGCTTCTCCATTGGGATTTACACTTTCCATGAATCTTTCATTGGAATTGGCCCGTGCTCTAGCCGGAGGTATTGGCATCGTGTTGACGATTCCGATCGGTCTATATACGTCTATTTATTTTGTTAATCGAAAGAGGGCAAGATCATGAATGTATTAGTCTGGCTGGCAGCCATTTTATTGATATTGATGCTACTTATTGGTGGGAAAAAAGGAGCACGGTCTTTTATTTCTTTATTCTTAAACTTTGGTGTGCTACTTCTTACCGTCCTTTTTATGACAGATCCAAATGCCAATCCGATTATCTTAACATTGATTGCATGTGCAGTGATTAGTTGTATTAATCTATTTTATATTAATGAAGTGAACAGTAAAACAATTACTGCATTTATTTCTACTATTATCACAATTGGTATTTTACTTTTTTTTATTAACATTGTGGCAAAGAATGCTTTGATTCAGGGATTTGGTGAAGAAGAAGTAGAGGAACTGGGCGTATTTTCCCTTTATATTGGCGTAGATTTTGCTAAAATTGGGGCTTCCATGATTATTATGGGTACAATAGGTGCCATTACTGATGTTGCCATTTCCATTACATCTCCCATGCGTGAAATCTTTAATCACAATCCACTAATTAGCAGGAAAGATTTATTCACATCTGGATTAAGTATTGGGAAGGATATCTTAGGAACAACTACAAATACGTTATTTTTTGCCTTCTGTGGGGGCTATCTGGCATTGCTTATATGGTTTAAAGATTTATCTTATTCTGTTGGAGAAATCGTAAATTCAAAGTTATTTAGCGCCGAGATGATATCTATACTTTATGCAGGAATTGGTGTAGCTTTGGTTATTCCAATTGCTTCCTGGATTAATGCGTATTTTTTAGTGAAAACAAGAGAAAAAAATAAGATATCTAATAATTGAACAGACAAAAGGCTATTGTCAAAAATCAACAGAGTTAATGAACAAAGCCTAATTCGTGAAATGTGTTTACTTACACTTTATTTCAAAAAAGGTTAAAATAAACGTATCTCATCAAAAGTAAAGGAGCAAAAAATATGCAATCGATCACAGGAAAAATAGCGTTAATTACGGGAGCAGGGCGTGGGATTGGCCGTGCAACAGCGATAGCTTTTGCCAAAGAAGGAGTACATGTAGGCCTAGTTGGACGTACGCTTGAAAATTTAGAACAAGTAGCAGAGGAATTAAAACAGTATGATGTGAAGGTAGCATACGCTTGCGCAAATGTAGCGGATTTAGATTCGATTACAACAGCGGTTGAATCCATTCGTGGTGAGCTAGGTGCCATCGATATTTTAGTAAACAATGCTGGTATTTCAAAATTCGGTGGCTTCATGGACTTAACGCCTGAAGAATGGACAAATATTATCGATGTTAACGTCAAAGGTGTGTACTACACAACACGTGCGGTATTACCGGAAATGATTGAGCGCAACACAGGCGACATCATTAATATCTCATCAACAGCTGGTCAAAAGGGTGCACCTATCACAAGTGCATACTCGGCTTCAAAGGCTGCGGTGATCGGACTAAGTGAATCATTAATGCTTGAAGTGCGTAAGAAAAATATTCGTGTGACAACGTTAACGCCAAGTACAGTGGCAACAGATATGGCTGTGGAGCTAAACTTAACAGATGGCAATCCAGAAAAGGTGATGCAAGCAGAAGATTTAGCAGATTTAATGGTGGCACAGCTAAAACTTCATCCACGTGTTGTCTTAAAACATGCTGGACTTTGGTCAACGAATCCTTAAAAGAATGATTCGAAATATCAAGACGCTATCCAATGTATGTTGGATAGCGTCTTCCTTTTTGTGATTTAAAAAACTTTGATGTAGGTACGAATATGAAAAAAGGATGATAGAAGGTTTGATGATAATGGATATCTTTACATAACGAAGAGGGCAGTGGCTACCATTTTATTTATGTTTTTTGTGAGTAGCCGATTTGTATGGGAATCAGGGGGACTGGCTCGTTTAAAAAATAATCATTAGTGAGTGTGACGCCCAATCGAGTAGCTTTTTTTCGAATAAATTATGAATAAGGGAGGGACAAGCGATGGAAAAAAATCAAATTGTAGACATTTCACACTATCAACCTTCTAATAAAATAAATTGGGAAAAGGCTGCTAAAGAAGTCGCCTTTATGATCATCCGGGTCCAGTACGGATCTAGATCAATGGATAGCGAATATAAAAATCACGTAGCAAATTGTAAAAAATACGGTATCCCATTTGGCCACTATGCATATGCTCGTTTTGTTAGTGAGACTGATGCAAAGGTAGAAGCCAATGACTTTCTAAATCGTATTGATAAAGAGGCTAAATTTCTCGTTGTAGATGTAGAAGAAAAAACGACTTCTACGGCTGCGCAAATGGTACCTGCTACACAAGCATTTATTGATGTTTGTAAAGAAGCTGGATGGAAAACGGGGCTATATACCGGACATCATTTTTACCAACCGTACTCTATGGATCAAGTGAAAACGGATTTTTTATGGCTACCAAGATACGGGACAAACAATGGATTAAAGCAAACGCAACCTGATTACCCTTGTGACATTTGGCAATACACGTCAGTTGGGAGAGTTAGCTGGTATGAAGGGGATCTTGATCTAAATGTTTTAAATGGCAATAAATCACTTGAGTGGTTTATTGATATTGATCAAAAGGAGGGTGTTAAAGTGGTAGCTAATATAGATGATATTACAGGGCATTGGGCTGAAAAGTCTTTGGGAAAGGCAAAAAAGGCAGGCATTATGATTGGCTATGAAGATGGCTCCATGAGGCCGAATGAACCCGTCACAAGGGCACAATTGGCAGTTATTCTAGATCGATTAAAATTGCTGGATAAGTAGTCAAAACGAGCATGTTCCAAAGTGAAGTACCTTCGTGAGATTACAGAATTCATGAGGGTGCTTCACTTTGGGAATATAAGGGTTTTTGATGATTCAATCTACTACACGAACTAGCTTATTTTCTTTTTCAAAGGTAACGAAGATTGGCGAACCATTTTACTAGAGACACCTAATACAAGTAGTAAACCTGCTGCCATTAATATACCGTCTAGCACAAGTGGTATGCCCCAACTACCAGTATTATCTCGTAGTACTCCAGAGACAACTGGTGAGAGTACGGCTCCGATTTCAGCAATTAAATTTAGCATCCCAAACATGGATCCTCTGCTTTTTTCAGGTGTTAAATCGGAAGCAAGTGCATGGGCAACGGGTTGTAAGGCAAAAAAGAATAATCCGGAAACAAATAGGATTATGGACATAACGATCGGACTATTATTCCCCATCATGACATATGCAGCAAAAATAAAAATAAGAACGGTCAAAACAGCGGTTAACGCAGCTAGAATATTACGTCGTCCATTTGGTCGATCGGCCACCATGTCAGAAATTTTACCACCAAGAGGAAAACCAATGATTCCAGCTAAACCATTAAACGATGCGATCAAAGCCGCCGCCATTAAGGCACCACCACCGAAATCTTTGACAATCGATACGGACCAAAATCCGTAAAACCAAAGATGCCACATGATAGGAATGAAGAATAAGTATAACAAGAAAAGGTTTTTGTTGGCCAAAATTGGCTTTATGTCGGACTTTTTAGTAGTGTACAGATAATAGATTAGGAGCGGACAAAGCGCTACAAGTATTCCTGCAATCGTAATATTGGATAGTCCAAGTTTTTCGGAAAAATAATAGATTCCCATGACAATTACTAGAAAAACGGCAGAGTATAACGACATATATAAGAGTGCTTTATTAAATTGTACTTTAATGCCTGGGGAAGATGGATCGACAGATTGAGTCGGATTATTTTTTGGCTTCATATATCTAAAGATAAAAAATGCACTAACAAGCGTAATAATTCCCATCACAAAAAAAGGAAAACGCCATGCATCTTCTCCCATTATTGGTTCTGCGGCTGTGATCAGAAAAGGTACACCAATTGTACCTGCTGTAAGACCTACAGATAATCCAGTAAGTGCAACACCCATGCCTAAGCCGACTTTTTTAGGCGGTGTATGAAAGGCAATATATGAGCGATCATTTGAATAGAACGCACCTTCACCTAGCCCTAGTATGACTCTAAATAGTATAAATGCGATAAGGCCGCCAGCTACACCTGTTAATAATGTGGCGATGCCTGCCCAAACGACACTTAAAATAATAATGGTACGATAGCCAAAGCGATCTCCAAGATAGCCGCCAGGAAATTGCATAAGCATAAAGCCCGCAAAAAACAAACTACCGATCAGACCACCTATTCCATGTGGATTAGCCACATTTGCAAAAAAGCCTATGTCATTTTCAATCATGTAGGTAATAACCGGTCCAGTTGCTGTTCGATCAACATAAGAAACAAACCAACCTAAAAATAATAACCCCCAGATTGTGTGATACCTTTTCCAACCTTCTTTTTCCATTCAATTCACTTCCAATACTCAATTAGTTTGTCTTACCTTGCATTAAAAAAATACCTCTCTATGTTTAATTAGAGAGGCATTTGGTGGAATAATCCTCTCTTATTTGTCAAAGCATGACGCTTTGCAGGAATTAGCACCTTTTTAACAGTTTGTTAAATGGTTGCCGGGCTTCATAGGGCCAGTCCCTCCACCGCTCTTCATAAGAGTTGTTATATAGTTTGTGATTTTTTCATTGTTAGGTTTTAGTGCAACTGGGAAAGTGTTTATTAATTACTTCCAAACGTCCTGTGCAATATTTACAACGTGGCGTACTTTTGCCCATTGTTCTTCTTCTATTAGTACATTTCCTTCTTCTGTTGAGGCAAAACCACATTGTGGACTCAAACAGATTTGATCTAATGGAACATACTGTGAAGCTTCGGTAATTCTCTCTTTAATTCGTTCAGGGTCTTCCAATGCGCCTTTTTTAGAAGTAATTAAGCCTAATACAACGTAAAGATCAGGTCGCTTGATATGGCGTAGTGGTTCAAAACCACCTGAACGATCGTCATCAAATTCAAGGAAAAGACCGTCAAGATTTAGTCCACCGAAGATCGTCTTAGAAGCATCTTCATAACCACCAGTGGATGAATATGTGGATCTGAAATTACCTCGGCAAATGTGCATTGTAATGATCATATCATCCGGCTTATTTGCAATGGCCTCATTGATTCCTCTTTGGAACAATTGTGCTAATGTAGCAGGATCAGACCCTCTATTAGCAATTTGTTCTCTCCCTTTTTCTGAAAAGAATAGGGACCAAGCTGTATCATCTAATTGCAGATAACGACAACCTGCATCATAAAGCGCCTGAATCACACCTTGATAAGCAGCAATTAAATCATCATAAAATTCTTCGTGAGTGCGGTACACGTCAGTTTCAAGTGTTCCTCTGAAATAAAGCATATTGGGGCTAGGTATTGTAAACTTTGCCACAGCATCGCCTGCAATATTATGAAGAAACTTATAATGATCGATCATATAATGATCAGAAAATGCAATTTTTCCCGTCACCTTAATACCGTGTGCTCTCGTTTTAACGCCGTTAAATTGAATTCCATCATTTGTTTCATGGAACAAAACACCATCAAAGCCTGACAAAAAGTCTAAATGCCACCAAGCACGTCTAAATTCACCATCCGTAACAGCTTTTAAACCCGCTTCTTTCTGCTTTTCAACTAGCTTGATAATTTCCTCGTCCTCAATTTTGCGTAATTCATCAGCGGTAATTTCCCCGTTCTCCTTTTGTAAACGCGCTTGCTTAAGACGTTCTGGTCGTAAAAAACTACCGACGTGATCGGCTTTAAAAGGTGCATTCGTTACTAGTTCTTGTGTTGTTAATGCTGTCATGTTACATTCCTACTTCCTTTTATAGTTTTTTCATCAAGCTTTTAAATGAGGATACGAATTTTTCTCTAATAAAAAAATAAGTGGGCCCTCAAGTAAGAAGAGGGCCCACGAAAATACGAAGACAATCTTCTTATCTTCAAGGTATGACTTATACCTATTGGAATTAGCACCTTGCCGAAACCCGGCTGGTTGCTGAGACATCATCGGGCCAATCCCTCCGTCTCTCTTGATAAGAATATGAATATTTAGTTATTTGAAAAATTCAATTTATCCAACTTTATCATTCTGTAAAGGAAAATTCAAGTAGTTTTTTAAACCGTGAAAGATCGTGTAGGTCTTGTCATGTTTTTCATTAGCCCGTTACTTACTCTTACAGCACCCAATATCGATTATCAAGATCCGTATGTCTAAGGTGTACGTGTCGATTCAGTATGGGACAGGCTCTCTTTTTACAATGGCAATCATCGTTCAAGTAAGAAAATAAGCGGTCTCTTTAATCATTTAATCAATCGATTGATTAATTAAATATTCTCCATTGATTCGACTGTAATACCAATAGTAGGAAAGATAGGAAAGAACCGTAGGAGTTTAATACGTTAAATATGTTATCAACAAATTTTTACAAATTATTCTCACTGTATACATAACTGAACCGAGGGGATGAGTGAGTTTGCGACGCATTTAATCAATCGATTGATTAATGAGCTTTATCCCAATGATTCGATTTTTATTCCAAAATTAGGAATGGTTGTGTATAATTTTCTATATTATAGTAGTAGAGTTTTCAGAGAAAGGGGGCTTATTGTGACGGATTCTAATGACAATATCCCAATTGAAAAGAAGCGAGAGATCTTTCATGATGAACTTAAGATACTAAGAGAAAAACGATTGATTCCCAAATCGGATTACATAAGACTTAGTAGTGCGTATGAACGGCATTATCACCAGCTGCTGCAGCAAACAGCATTAATGGAAAAGCAAGAGAACAAAGAGGAAGCACCTCAATCGAGCACGATTGAAGAGCCACATAACATACAGCGAACTCAAGAGCACGTTCCAAAACCAATTCAAGATCCAGTACAAACGCCAATGGTTAGCCCTGAACCTAGGACGGTTATTCAACAACAACCCATTGTGAAACCTGCAAAAACAGCAGAGCAAATTCGGGAAAGAAATATAACACTAGTCTTGGTGATGGGTGTGATACTTCTCTTGTTTGGCGGTTTAATCCTAGCGACGTCAACGTGGGGAGCATTGAATGCTATTTTGAAAGTATTTTGTATTAGCATGGTGTCCGTGTTTTTCTGCGGGATGGCTTTTATCGCTTTTAAACTAAAAATTAAACAAACGGCCTTTGCCTTCTTAACACTCGCAAGTCTGTTTATTCCAATTGCGATATTATCAGCTTCGTATTATCGGATATTTGGAGAGTATTTATCGCTGCAAGGTGAGGGGAGAGGGTTATTGGGGTTAATCGGCGGAGCGATTTGTTTGGGCATCTATTTTGTAATCGCTAAGCACTTTGCGTCAAAATTATTCACGCTCCTTTCACTGATAACCTTTGCATTAGCAAGCATTTTCGGCTTCACTTATGTGGCGCCAACTACAGAAACATTATTTATTCTACTCGTGCTGTTTAATTTATTATTTTTATGGTATCTGGATCGTTTGAAAAGTCATCAGCAATTGATTTTATTCAAACCCTATTTATTTTACTTTATCCAATTCAAAATTTTCGTCGAAGCCTTTGTCGTGTTTGCGCTAGCTTCAAGCACCGTATTGTATTCGTTTACTTTGCTCTTAACATCCCTGCAATTCCTACTGTTAACGATAAAGTACAATCAAAAATATTACAACTTTGCATTTAGTATTGTATTCAGCTATGGCTATATCCATCTTGTCTTGAAATTGGCTGTTTTGAGTGACTTCACTTCTATTGCTTTTGCTGTGCTTCCAATCGTGTTCATTGCTCTTTATTTATTTATGGCCAAAAGAAACGAAGAAGTATCGAAAAGCTTTGTGTATACGGGCGTTGCGGGTAGTGTACTCGTGTTTGCTTATGTGAATGCACAGGTGTTTGGAGAAGGATATGCACAAATTTTCTTTGCACTGATCCTTCTATCTGCCCAATATGTATTTTTAGCTGTTCAAACGAAGAAAGTCGTGTTTACTTATCCAGCAATTGTCTTATTCAATCTGTCGCTCGTTTATCTTGGCTGGGCATTCGGATGGACCTTTAAATTGCACTCTAGTTTCCTATTTGCAATTCAAATCCTCCTGTATTTAGGATTGTTTGTATATAATTTTGCCAAAACAATGGAGGTATTCCGAACGAGTATAGGGATTTTTTCGAGTAGTGTGATGTTGTTTTTGACTTATATCAATCTGGTGAATGGAGATTGGTTAATCGTCAGCCTCTTTCTGGCTGCCATATCTGGTTTATTATTCTTCAGTCATAATAAAGTGATAGAAAAGTGGATGAAGGATATTAGTACGTATGGTTTTCCGTTATCCCTAGCTGCTTCATTGCTCATTTTGTATCTGTATATAAGCGAAACAAGCAGATGGTATGACCTTACGATTCCGCTTAGTCTACATGTCATGATTGTCGCATCGCTTTTAATCGGGCTAGGCTATTTCTTACAAAAATCGTATAAAGGCTTTTTCAATATCTTTTTTATTACCGGTCAAGTCCTATCGATGGTGTCGTTTATGACGCTCTATTTTGGAACATTGCAAGCTTATCTTATTACCGCTTTAATGGTGGTTTCAACAGCAATCCAAGTTCTTTCCGTCTATTTATATCGTCATCATCTTCTATGGATTCCGGTTGTCTATACAAGCTCTGGCGTGTATGCATCCATTTGGGCCATTTTCAAATTCGAAAATGAATATATCTGGATGTCGTATCTATTCTTAGGACCATTATTGTTCTACGCTTTGTCAGTATATGTAGGGAAATATTCAAAGATCGGCAGAAATTATTTCTTTTGGTTTAGCCATCTTTCAAACTTGCTTGTGGCGACACTCGGCTATCTTTATATAAGTATGACAGGTGCGAATCTGTATTTCTACTTAATTCCGCTCAGTCTTTATGCGATTAGTGCAGTGAAAACAACGGTGGTATGGGAGCGATTTACATTTACGTACGTTGGATTTACAGCGTTGCAGTTACAAGTATTACTCGTCTTTCAGAAGTACGGACTTACCAACTATCTGATATTTGCTTTCACAACTACGGCAGCTCTGATAACGATTCTATGGAGTCGAGTGAATCCAGAATGGAAACGGATGATTGAGTATTATTTACTAGTATTCTTAAATCTGACTCTCCTTGTTTATTTGTCAGATTGGAATATGTTCCACTTTTCTAGCAACTTGAATGTACTTTCAGTTATGCTTTTCACCATTCAAGCTGCGTTTGCCATCTATTTAATGATGAAACGGAAGTGGGAACATTCCATTGCAGTCCCATTGCTTCTGGCATTCTTGTTTTATGTGCGCTATGCAAGCGAGCTATCAATATTTGCGGGTACGATGTTGTTGTTCGTTGCATTATGTGTGGTGACTTGGATGAGTAAGATGTTTTTCCACGGAATGGTTCGAAAAGAAGAATCGCATCTAATGATTGATGTGTATCGGATTGTAGGGTTTCTGTATGTGGTGACAATTAACTGGCGTATTTTTACGAATGCGGATAGCTATCCTGCTTTAGAAATTATCGCAGCCTGCTTAGTCAGCGGCTATTTACTTGTCATTCGGGCTTTCACTTTAGATCGATTAGAAAAGAAAATCTATCTTACGGCAGCGGTTGTATTGAGCCTGTATCCATATTACGTCATTATTGACCAGTTTAACATTCCTAATCTCGTAACAACAGAAGTCACGATTCTTCCATTGTTTATCATCAGTACAATATTGCTGAGAAAAGTATTCGATTATGGGAATATGACGCAAACCATTGAATTAGTAATTGTTCCTTTGTTATTTTTAGTCTTAATCATAGACGCTCTACAAGGAAATACCGTCAATGATGCGTTAATAATTGGTACGTTGGCATTAGTCGCAATCATCTTCGGATTTATTATGAAATATAAATCATATTTCTTAGCGGGGACTGGGACTATTTTGTTAAATATCTATATGAACACCAAACACCTATGGGGAAATCTGCCATGGTGGTTCTACTTGATCATCGGCGGTATCGTGCTTATCGCGCTTGCCAGCTTCTTTGAATGGAAAAAACAAAAGGAAAATACGACGTCTAAGAAAATTTTTGAACGTAACAAAGAAAAAATTCAGAAGTGGTTTGAACGGTGGAGGTAGGAATGATGAGTTTTATATGTCAAATGACTATGATTCGTTTTTAGATAAATAAAGAAGGGACCGGAATAGTTAGAGGTTTCAAGATAGAAAGTACAGAAAAGGCTGTCCCGTGGGGCAGCCTTTTCTGCACTTATGTTTTCCATGATTGTCTGGATGAGCCCAAGTATAAGGGCAATGCTGCTGAAGAAGTGTCTCAGCATATTTGGTTCCTCCAGGTCGAAATTTAAAAGAGAGGATTTGTCTGCATCTTATTTGAATAGATCTGGGTAAACTGTTTTGGCAACAAGCTCGACAGCTTCGCCGATACGTGGTCCAGGGCGGGACATCAAGTCTTCATTTAAGTAGTATACTTTGTCTTCCTTAACGGATGTAAGTTGGTCCCAGCCTGTCCGGCTCTTAATTTCTTGCTCAGGATTTTCAATGAAACCAGCAGTCGTTGTGATGACATCAGGATTGCGTTTAATGATTTCTTCCTCAGAAACTTTGATCCAACCTTCCTGATCCTCAAATATGTTGGTTACACCCGCATTTGCAAGGATTTCTTGTTGAAATGTCTTCTTTCCAGGTGTGTAGATTTCTGGAGCAGGGCTTATTTCTAAATAGACACGTTTCTTTTCATTAATAGAGTCTGTTTTTTCAACGACAGCTGCAATTTGATTTTTAATCGTATCGACGATTACGTTCCCATTCTCCTTAACGCCCATTACTTCTGCAATTTGCTGAATGTCTCCGTAAACATCTTCAAATGTAGCAGCAGATGCAATGACAAATATTGGGATTCCTGCATCTCTCAGCGGCTGTAAAGTAGTTTCATCGCCAATTGTATAGGCGATGATGACATCTGGGTTTAACGCAATTATTTTCTCTGCGTTAATATTCATTGAATCAGAAACAGATTCAATATCGGCAGCTTCTTTTGGATAGTTATCAACATCTGTGACCCCAACTACCTTTTCACCTGCTCCTAGAGCAAAGAGAATTTCTGTATTGCTTGGTTGAAGGGAAATCACTTTTTCAGGTACTTTATCAAAGGTGATCTTGTCGCCAAGATCATCAGTTACTGAATAGGACTGGTCTTTTTCTTTTTTAACTTCACTTGCAGGGGCATTATCCTTACTTGGTGCTGTTTGATTATTATTCCCACAGCCAGCAAGTACTAAAATGAAAGAAAGCATTAGTGCAAGTAACCAATTGTTCCATATGAATTTTTTCATTGTGTTCTCCTCATTTCTCATTCCCATTAATGAATGGAGGTATTATTTTTTCGTCGATTTAATGTCATAACATATACTCTCGTGAGGGATTTCCTCAACACCAAGTTGTTTATTTACATAGACGGCCATAACGAATAAAACGTTTGCTAGTAAATGAGCGTAATCGAACAGGATTTTAGGAACTTCTCTTTCAAGACTCACTTTATGTAGTGCTCTTACTGACTTCTTCGCTTCACTGCGGCAAGTGTGCAAAATACAGGCACCGGGAGTTCCTTGTGGCAAGACGAAAGTACCGATAGAGTCTTTGACCTCTGCTGTATAAAAATCATACATACCACTTAGGCGATCTAAGTCTTCTTGCGTGATACCTAACCGTCCGCGTACCGAGCCGTTTAGATTATAGCCCATGTCGAGTAAGTACATTAAATCTTTGTGTACAACAGGTACGTCTTTAGTAAATGCACAAGCTAAGCCAATACGAGATGTCAAGGAGTCAGTTCTGATCTCGAAGTCCACTGTTGAAGCGGATTCGCGCATGTACGGGTAACACATAAAACGGAAATCTTTTTTTGCCAAATGTAATCCTCCTTATATGATGAATAGAGTGAATAACCCTTGAAATCGTTTTTTATAACAAAAAAACCGACCAAGAAATTTGGGCGGCACACCATCCTGCATATCCAGTTGGAAAGAAAAGATGAGAGTTGCCGTACAATCCTCTTATCTTCCGAAGAGCGTAATACGATGGAAAGAAGGCAGGTCTCCTGGCTTGTGCATCCATTTACTTTAAGAACCTTCCCATTTTACATAACAGATTGAGTGCTACGTCCGATTCCGTTAAATAAAACAGTGGCATATCCTTATTTCATCGCACTTACAGTTGCGGAAACAGCTTCGGATTTTCATCGAATTCCCTATTAAGCTGAATATTCAGCACCTTTTTTCTGCAAGATTATATTCACTTATCAATAGTTTACCATATAAATATGATGAGAAACTCATACTTTTTGTGATGTTTACGAATCCATATTTTTACTAGAATTAAATATTTGAAAATTCGTATAATTATTATATGTGTTGAATGAAAGATTCGCCGTTCTTGTTTTCAGTCCATGTGATAAAACTCATTTTGGCGCGAAATATGCTCAACCTAACTGGGTAAGTCGATGATGTAAAGTTTGTGAAAATAATGGAAAAAAGAAGGGTAACAAGAAATGTTGTCGAATTTAGATTAAGTTAAAGCGAATTTAAATGGATTGTGTCGATAGGACGAAAGTTTTTTTCGGATTTAAAAAAAGTCGATAAGGAATGAATCACAGGAGGAATGGAATGACATACGAAGGAAAGCACCCAAAGTTAAATGAAGTGATACGTAATATTGAGAAGGTTATTATAGGGAAAAGAGATATAGCAGAATTAAGTGTAGTGGCCTTGTTGGCGGGAGGGCATGTTTTATTGGAAGATGTTCCAGGAGTAGGGAAGACAATGATGGTTCGCGCGCTGGCAAAGTCAATCAGTGCAGATTTTAAACGAATTCAATTCACACCTGACTTGCTACCATCTGATGTAACAGGCGTCTCCATTTATAACCCAAGGGAGCAAGAGTTTTTTTTTCGTCCTGGACCGATTATGGGGAATATTGTCCTGGCTGACGAGATTAATCGAACATCTCCGAAAACCCAGTCTGCTTTATTAGAGGGGATGGAGGAAGCAAGTGTGACGATTGATGGTGTAACAAGAGTGTTGGAGCAGCCATTCTTTGTTATGGCAACACAAAATCCTATCGAATATGAAGGAACCTACTCGCTTCCTGAAGCTCAACTGGATCGTTTTTTATTAAAAATGAGAATGGGGTACCCAAATATATATGAAGAGATGGAAGTTCTGCATCGTGCGCGTTTGGCTTCGCCTCTTGAGAGCCTTGAGCCTGTTATGTCATTAGTTGAACTACGCAGTTTACAGCAAGAGTCACGAGCAGTCATTGTCGATGATACTATTAAACATTATATTGTTGAAATGACACAAACAACGCGCCATCATCGTAGTGTGTACTTAGGGGCGAGTCCGCGTGGCTCGATTGCCTTAATGAAAGCATCCCAAAGCTATGCCTTATTATGTGACCGAGATTATGTATTACCAGACGATGTTCAATATCTTGCCCCATTTGTGTTATCGCATCGCCTCATTTTGAAATCTGAAGCGAAGTACGAGGGGATTACAGCTGAACAGGTGGTTGCAGAAATTATTAATAATATTCCCGTACCAGTAAAAAGGGCTGTGAATGAATGATGAAATCGTTGGTAGAGAAAATAAGACCTTATGCAAAGGTTATAGTGCTTATTAGTTTAGTTGTCTTTGCATTTGGGTTTGCGATGTTTCAGGGAGGTTTTCTCAGCTGGTTTCTGTTCTATACGTTTCTGCCTTTTGCCCTTTATTCGATAGGGCTGTTTTTCTATCCTATTCACAAGTTCACGGTAACAAGATCGTTAGATAAAACGGAACCCAGAGCAGGGGAAACGATTGAAGCAAGGGTTGAAATTACACGAAAAGACCGCTTCCCGCTGTTATTTCTTCTAGTGGAAGAAGAGCTTACTGGCCGATTAGGCAAAAACACGTCCATGAAGAAGGCGTTCATTTTTCCTTGGTTCCGGAAATCATTTTCGATTACGTTTCTGCTTCATAAGCTCCCAAGGGGAGAGCATGGCTTGTCTGCGATTCGTCTGAAAACGGGTGATATGATTGGATTGTTCGAAAAGGAAGCCAATTATGATCTTCCGAAAAAAATTCTAGTTTGGCCAGCATATTATGATTTATCGTTTAAGCAGTTGGAGAATTTCTTTGATCAAGGCGAAGCGGGGTCTGTAAAAAAGATGCAGCGAGAGCATTCAATCGTCAGTGGAGTTCGAGAATACCAGCCGGGTGACCAAATGTCATGGATTAACTGGAAAGCGACAGCCAATAAGAATGCCATTATGACCAAGGAATTTGAAGAACAGAAAAGCCATGATTTATATATAATTCTGGACGAAGATTCATCAGATACCTTTGAAGACTTGGTAATGTTTTCTGCCTCCTTGGCGCATGCTCTTCTGAAAAAAGGGATACTAGTTGGCTATACCGGCTCTACGATGGATGAGGTTCCTCTGCCAATCCGTGGAGGGGATGGACAGCGGCGAAATATCTTTTCCCGTTTGGCAAAAACAGAAGCAGATGGACAAGGGAGCTTAAGCTCTTTGTTTGGATCGCATCACCCTGTACTATCTCAACATGCGGCGTTAATCTTGCTTACTTCACATTTGAATCGAAGAATCGTGGAACAAATCAGTGCTTATAAAACGAATCAGTCCATTACGATATTTTGTATAAAAAAAGAAGAGAAGTTGACAGCAGAAGAACTGGCGGCAAAGCAATCTGCCTATACAAGAGGGATGAAAGTTAGTTATTTGGAGCCGGGGCGTTTTGAATCCGGATTAGTCGAGGTGATGACTCAATGATTCAAAGAAATAGCCTACTCGATATTTTGTTGAAAGTGGTTTTATACGGATATGGCACTTTGTTGATATGGGAATGGCTTCAGCCGGTTAATCAATTGACAGATACCGATAATATGGGTGTGTTTATTGTATTTGTGTGTCTTTCTTTGTTATCGTACTTTTTACAGGTGCATTGGGTTGTGAGAATTATGATTTTAGTGGGATATATAATTCTTTCCATTCAATATTTATATTCACAATTTTCGCTTTTTGATCTTGCCTGGATTGGGGAACTCATAAGTGATATGAAAATGAATATTACAAGAATGGTGGAAGCGGACTGGATGTTATTAACGAATAGCTTCAGAACATTATTGTTTTTTATTTTGATTTGGCTTATTTCCTATTTAATTCATTATTGGGTAGCTGTCCGTCGAAATCTTTTTTTATTTTTTCTGCTAACCATTGTTTTTTTAGCGGTTCTTGATACGTTTACCCCGTACGATGCAGACGGTCCGATTATTCGGGTCGTTATTATTGGTTTTGCTGTACTAGGATTACTCGCTTTTTTCCGTTTATTTGAACAGGAAAAATTATCAGTTTCTATCCGTGGATTACGAAACTGGCTCATGCCGTTAACGATCATGGTATTGTTCAGCGGGACAATCGGTTTTGCAGCACCGAAACTAAAACCGCAATGGCCGGATCCTGTTCCATTTATTACATCCTATTCAAATAAATCAACAGGAGATTCAAACAAAGCGGGAAGCAAGCGTGTTGGATACGGAGAAAATGATAGCCAACTAGGTGGTTCGATTTCTGACGATCATGCAGTTGTGTTTTATGCAGATGCTCCTACTCGTCACTATTGGAAGGTGGAGAACAAGTATTATTATACTGGCAAGGGCTGGACAAGGCTTGATTATCCAGGAGAATTGACAGAGTATGACAATGATCGGGATATGGTGAATCTTACAGGTACGGAATTACCTGGGATGAAGCTTCAAGAACTAAAGACTACCGTTAAAATGGAGCAGTTCTACAATCACGTCCCGTATCCAACTCCTAGTATACTTAAGAGGGTTTCAGCTGAAGGAGCAGATCAGTATATTTTTAATGACTCGACGAATCTATTGACAGCTCAATCGAATAGTTGGGGTAGGCTCAAGCTTACTGATTATGAAGTGAATTATTATCTTACAACATTTGATAGGAATTATTTAAAAAAGGTTACATCTGCAAATGATGTTCCTAAAGATATCATAGGTATTTATACACAGTTGCCAAGGAATCTACCTGAAAGAATTCGTAATTTAGCGCTAGAGATCACTAGTGATCAAGATAATTGGTATGACAAGGCAAAGGCCATTGAAAATTATTTTGATGGTCCGAAGTTTGTATATGATAAGCAAGATATTCCTTATCCAGAAGAGCAGCAAGATTATGTGGATCAATTTTTATTTGAAACACTTCGGGGGTATTGTGATAATTTCTCTACTGCGATGGTTGTTCTATTGCGTTCACTCGACATTCCGACACGCTGGGCAAAAGGCTATTCTGATGGTGTGGCAACGATCAAAAACGGTGAATCCGTTTATATGATCACAAACAATAATGCCCATTCATGGGTAGAGGTTTATTTTCCAGAGGTTGGTTGGGTTCCGTTTGAGCCAACAAAAGGCTTTAATAACACAAATCAGTTTTATGATGCTTCTTTGAATACCAACTCTAACGCGAATGACCATGATACGGCTGTGACGACTCAAGAGAAAAAGGAAGCTACTCAGTCGGACAAAAAAACACTTCCGGAAATAGATAAACCAAATCAATCAACATCTTCAAAATTGGATGGTGTTTATTGGAAAAACGTTTTGCAAAATACAGCGATAGGTCTTGCTGGAGTGACGATCTTTGTTTTCTTGCTCTATCAATCGAGAAGAAAATGGCTGCCATATGTATTTATTACAAGATATAAAGGGAAAAACGGTACAGATACATTTACAAGTGCTTATCATGTTCTTCTCAAGCAATTGAATCGCGCGGGTGTACCGCGACCTGAAGGCCAAACATTACGAGAATACGCGGTTTATGTTGATCGTGTCTATCATATGGCTAATAATAATATGCAGCAGATGACGAAGGAATACGAAAGGATTATATACCGCGGAGATCAGGAAAACCAAGCTTGGAGGCAGTATCAAGAATTATGGGAAAATTTAATTAAAGAAACTACCTCTTGACCATGTTTTTAACATGTTGGTACAATTGAAACATTCAAATACGAGCCCTTCATATATCCTCGATAATATGGATCGAAAGTCTCTACCGAATCACCGTAAATGATTTGACTATGAAGGCAGATGTTTCAGTGTAACAGCTAGAATTCTGCCTTTTTAGACTTTTTTAGGGTGGAGTTTAGCTTTTTTGTGTTTTATTTTTACATTTTTGAAATAATAAGAACAAACCGCTTCTGTAAAGAAGTGAATATATCAAATGAGGTGACAATAGTGACGGGGAAAACAGACTTACAGAACCAGGAAATGATTGTCGTACTAGACTTCGGCAGCCAATATAATCAATTAATCACTAGACGTATTCGTGAATTTGGCGTGTACAGTGAATTACATCCCCATACTATTACGGTAGAAGAAATCAAGAAGCTAAATCCAACCGGAATTATTTTCTCCGGCGGACCGAATAGTGTATACGATGCATCTGCTTTCGGGTGTGATGAGCGTATTTTTGAGCTTGGATTACCGATTTTCGGAATTTGCTATGGTATGCAATTGATGACGAAGCATTTCGGTGGCAAAGTTGAACAAGCAAAGAATCGTGAATATGGTAAAGCAACTCTTGCGATTCAGAACGATTCAAAACTATTCAAGGACCTACCTAAAGAACAAACTGTCTGGATGAGCCACGGAGATCTTGTTGTGGAAACTCCAGAAGGATTTCAGGTTGATGGAACGAATGCATCTTGTCCAATCGCAGCGATGAGCGATGAATCAAGAAAGCTCTACGCAGTACAATTCCATCCAGAAGTTCGTCACTCTGTTTATGGAAACGACATTTTGAAAAACTTCGTGTTTGGTGTTTGTGGCTGTAAAGGTGACTGGTCGATGGGGAATTTCATTGAAGTCGAGATAGAAAAAATTCGTCAAACAGTAGGGAACAAAAAAGTTTTGTGTGCCCTAAGTGGTGGAGTCGATTCATCGGTTGTTGCAGTGCTTATTCATAAGGCAATTGGTGATCAATTAACTTGTATTTTCGTTGATCATGGTTTATTGCGTAAAGGAGAAGCTGAAGGTGTTATGAAAATGCTGGGCGAAGGCTTCCAAATGAATGTTATTAAAGTAGATGCCAAAGAACGTTTCCTTTCTAAGCTTGAAGGCGTTTCTGACCCTGAGAAAAAACGTAAAATTATTGGAAATGAGTTCATCTATGTGTTTGATGATGAGGCGACGAGATTAGAAGGAATTGAATTCCTTGCTCAAGGTACTCTTTATACAGATATTATCGAAAGTGGTACAGCAACAGCACAAACGATTAAATCGCATCACAATGTTGGTGGTCTGCCTGAAGATATGCAGTTCAAGTTGATTGAACCGCTAAACACATTGTTTAAAGATGAAGTACGTGCACTTGGAACGGAACTTGGTATGCCAGATGAAATCGTTTGGCGTCAACCATTCCCAGGTCCTGGATTGGGAATTCGCGTGTTAGGAGCGATCTCAGAGGACAAGCTAGAAATTGTACGTGAATCAGACTATATCTTGCGTGAAGAAATCAAAAAAGCTGGCCTGGATCGTGAAATTTGGCAGTACTTTACCGTTCTTCCTGATATCCGTAGTGTTGGGGTTATGGGAGATGCGCGAACGTACGATTATACAATTGGGATTCGCGCTGTCACTTCAATTGATGGGATGACTTCAGATTGGGCCCGTATTCCATGGGATGTACTTGAACTTATTTCAACGAGAATCGTTAACGAAGTGAATCATGTTAACCGTGTTGTTTATGATATTACAAGTAAACCACCTGCAACGATTGAGTGGGAATAGACGAAAGATACTGAATTTTTTTGATCTGAAATAAAAAATACCTGACTTATAAACGAACATTGTTTCTGTAAAAAAGAAGCAATGTTCGTTTTTTTATTGACAGCTATTTTCTCTTTTAGTACAATTGGACTGTAATTACTAATAGATATTATTTGTTCACCGTATAATATTGGGGATAAGGCCCAAGAGTTTCTACCGAGCTACCGAAAATAGCTTGACTACGATGTGAAGGATACGCATGACTGATGGAGGGGATCTTGCTCTTCTAAAACCCCTTTACATAATTTGCAGGTAAACATCGTTTCGGTTAGAAGTGAGGCTTTTGGTCAGCGTTGAATTTATTTAAGGGAGACTGAACGATGAAAAAGTATTTTCAATTTCAAGAGCTTGGCACCAATTATCGACGAGAAATAATTGGGGGTCTGACAACCTTCTTAGCCATGGCTTATATTCTAGTTGTAAATCCAAGTATTTTAACGCTTCAGGGCATTGAAGGATATCCTGATGAATTAAGAATGAATTATGGTGCCGTATTCGTAGCAACAGCATTAGCTGCAGGTATCGGTTCAATCCTCATGGGGATTATTGCTAGATATCCGATTTCACTTGCTCCGGGCATGGGATTGAATGCTTTCTTTGCTTTCACAGTTGTACTCGGATTCGGTATTCCGTGGCAAACGGCGTTAACAGGTGTACTGATTTCAGGAGTTATTTTCGTTATCCTTTCTTTATCGGGAATTCGTGAGAAAATCATAAATGCAATTCCTGCAGAACTTAAGTTTGCAGTTGGAGCAGGTATTGGTTTATTTATCACATTTGTTGGTTTTCAAAACTCGCGCATTATTGTTAAAAACGATGCCACTCTCGTTGGGTTAGGTGATTTGACTTCAGGTAACACACTTCTTGCTGTTTTTGGTATTGTTATTACAGTTATTTTAATGGCGAGAGGTATTAAGAGCGCCGTTTTTCTAGGTATGATTATTACGGCAATTGCTGGTATGATCTTCGGACTTGTACCGTTTCCGGAGAAAATTGTTGGAGCGGCACCGAGCATTGCTCCTACATTTGGAGCAGCGTTTGAAGCGTTCGGGAATTTGCCTGACCTATTCTCAGGTCAGATGTTGATTGTTATTTTAACCTTCTTATTTGTTGCATTCTTTGATACAGCAGGAACATTAGTGGCTGTTGCTCAGCAAGCAGGACTAATGAAAGATAATGTCCTACCACGCGTAGGGAAAGGGTTACTTGCAGATTCATTAGCTATCGTATCTGGAGCTGTTTTAGGAACTTCTACAACAACATCGTATGTTGAGTCCACTTCAGGTGTAGCTGCGGGAGCACGAAGCGGTTTTGCAGCGGTTGTTACAGGATTATTATTTATTCTTGCTATTTTCTTCTTCCCGCTTCTATCGGTAGTAACATCCGCGGTAACGGCTCCGGCCTTAATTGTAGTCGGTGTTCTAATGGCAACCGGATTGAAACATATTGATTGGTCACGATTTGAAATTGCTGTACCAGCTTTCTTCACAGTCATCATGATGCCGTTAACTTACAGCATTGCAACAGGTATTGCGTGTGGGTTCGTCTTCTATCCGATTACGATGATTATGACAGGAAAAGCAAAACAAGTTCACCCAATCATGTACGGATTGTTTGTTATCTTTATCGCTTATTTTATATTCCTAGTTTAATGAACCATCAGAGGACCTTAACGGGTCCTCTTTTTTACCCTTATTGTCGACGTGCAGTAAAAACATCACTATGTCATTCTTGGTAGGGGTGGCTGCCCGAAAACTCCCGAGACAATGATTTAAATAAAAAGTGCCACAACATTAAGATGTCGTTTTAACGATTATGATGAATCTTCGTTAAATGGTAGGTGTAATGATTCGGTTGAGGAATGTTCATGTTGATTTAATGGAATGAATTGACTAACATAGATGACATAGATTATGGGGTGAAAGAGGGACGCGGATGGGAGTAGCTATAATTAATAAAGTTTTGAATAATAATGTCGTGATAGCAAACCATCCTTCTTATGGTGAAATCGTAATAATCGGCAAGGGGATTGGGTTCAATCGAAAAAGAGACGACGAAATATCCTTAGAAAATGCTGATAAGATGTTTGTATTAACAGGGAAAAAAGAACAGGAAGATTATAAAAAATTGCTTCCGGAAATCGATGAAAAACACCAAGGGGCAATCATTGAAGCGATCAATCATATTAGTAAAAGAGTGTCTGGAAGTGTCAATGAATATATCCATGTGGGAATGACCGATCATTTACTTTTTGCCTTAAACAGGATTGAAAATGGTCTTTCGATAAAGAATCCGTTTTTAGTTGAAACGAGTACGCTTTATCCATTTGAATATGAAATCGCAAAAGAAGTAATCGAGATTTTAGAAATAAAGACGGGAATTAGTCTTCCGGAAGGAGAAGCTGGCTTTATTACCCTTCATATTCATAGTGCGCTGACGAATAAAGAGTTAGCGAAAGTGAATCAACACTCTCAGCTAGTCACGCATTTGATTAATCTTATAGAAGAACAAATGCAAATAGATATTGATAAAGAAAGTATTGACTATGTAAGGCTTGTCCGTCACTTGCGGTATACCATCGATCGAGTATTAAGAGGTGAGAAAGTAGAGGAACCTGAAATACTCACTACCCTCTTGAAAGATGAATATCCGTTATGCTATAATTTGGCTTGGAAACTGATGAAAATTATGCAACAGCACTTGAAAGAACAAGTATGTGATGCAGAAGCCATCTATTTGACGATGCATCTTCAGCGGCTACAAAAGAAAATTACATAAAAATCATAACCTTTACGTGTTACTGATTCGATCAGGCATAAGTGAAGAAAGTGATTGGATGAAGCGAATGTGGGTATAGTATACCCGGTACGCTCTTTCGATGCTTTTTTTGCTTATGCCTTTTTTATTTGTCTTTTTCGTTGTAAACGTTTTATAGCGAGCTATCGGTTGGTGGATACATGCAGGCTGAGTGCTTCGGATCTTAATGCCTTTTCTGTGCGACGCATTCTATAAGTTTACCCTCTAGCTTTGGAGGTTTCGTTTTATCAGTTTTACAAAACTTAATTTCGGAGGTTTTGCACCATGTGGAAGAAAATCTTTGGTGTTTTGCAAAAGGTAGGAAAAGCTTTGATGCTCCCTGTTGCAATCTTGCCTGCTGCGGGTATTTTACTTGCATTTGGTAATGCGCTTCAAAATCCTACATTATTAGAGCTTGCTCCATTTTTAGAGAGCGGTGGAGTCGAAATGATTGCTTCCGTAATGGAAAATGCGGGACAAATTATCTTTAGTAATTTGGGATTGCTATTTGCTGTTGGTGTCGCTATTGGTCTTGCGGGGGGAGATGGCGTTGCAGGTCTAGCGGCAATTGTCGGTTTCTTCATTATGAATGTTACAATGGGTACAGTGTTAGGGATTGAAGCTGCGGATCTTAAAGGTAGTGTGGAATATGCGAGTGTCCTTGGTATTCCAACTCTACAAACGGGAGTATTCGGCGGTATTATTGTGGGTATCATTGCAGCAGCGATGTATAATAAATTCTTCCGTATTGAGCTACCTTCCTACTTGGGCTTCTTTGCGGGGAAAAGGTTTGTTCCGATAATAACAGCAGCAAGTGCTCTTGTTTTGGGTTTATTGATGATTGTTGTTTGGCCGCCTATTCAATCAGCGTTAAATACGTTCTCAGAAAATATGTTGGGTGCCAATTTAACGTTATCTGCATTTATTTTCGGTGTAATTGAGCGATCTCTTATTCCGTTTGGTTTGCATCATATTTTTTACTCACCATTCTGGTTTGAATTCGGCACATATACAAATGCTGCTGGTGAGATTGTTAAAGGTGACCAAGCCATTTTTATGGCTCAAATTAAAGATGGTGTTCAAAATTTAACAGCTGGTACGTTCATGGTTGGTAAATATCCATTTATGATGTTCGGTTTACCAGCGGCTGCTTTAGCTATTTATCACGAAGCGAGACCTGAAAAAAAGAAAATTGTCGGGGGACTTATGGTATCTGCCGCACTTACTTCATTCTTGACAGGTATTACAGAACCGCTTGAATTCTCATTCTTATTCGTGGCCCCTATTCTTTTCGGAATTCATGCTGTTTTTGCTGGTTTATCTTTCATGACCATGCACTTATTGAATGTGAAAATAGGGATGACATTCTCCGGTGGGTTGATAGACTATGTATTGTTTGGGTTGATTAATCCACAAACAAACGCTTGGCTCGTTATTCCTGTTGGTTTAGTATTTGCTGTTATTTATTATTTTGGATTCAGATTTGCTATCCGTAGATTTAACTTAAAAACACCAGGGCGTGAAGTAGAAGAAGAATCCGAAGGTGAATCCACTGAAATAGATAATGAAAGCCTTCCAGTACAAATTTTAGATGCTATGGGTGGACAAGGGAATATTGTACACTTAGATGCTTGTATTACACGATTACGTGTTTCGGTCAATGATGTTAAAAACGTAGATAAAGATCGCCTTAAAAAACTTGGGGCTGCGGGAGTATTAGAAGTTGGTGACAACATTCAGGCTATTTTTGGTCCTCGATCTGAAACGATTAAGGGTCAAATGAAAGATATCATGGATGGAAAAACACCGCGGAGAGTAGAAACTGTGCCTGTCGAAGAAGTTATGCCGAATGTTTTGCGAACAGAGGTAAAAGAAGAAATCTTCGTTTCGCCGATTACAGGGAAAATCAAACCAATTAGTGAAGTGCCAGATGCTGTTTTTGCTGAGAAAATGATGGGCGACGGTTTTGCAATCCTACCAACGGACGGGACAATTGTTTCTCCTGTGGACGGAACAATCGTAAACCTCTTCCCGACCAAGCATGCGCTCGGTATCGAATCTGACAATGGTCTCGAAATTTTAATCCATGTTGGCATTGATACAGTGAAGTTGGAGGGGAATGGTTTTGAAGCGCTCGTAGCTCAAGGTGACAAAGTGAAAAGAGGTCAATCGCTATTAAAGGTTGATTTGGCCTATGTAAAAGAACATGCTCCTTCTATTATTACACCAATCGTCTTCACGAACTTGAAAGAAGGAGAATCTATTAAAATTGAAAAAAGTGGTACTGTAGAAAGTGGAGAAAAAGACGTTATCTCCATTATTAAATAAATAAAAGTAGAATAAAGAGTTCCGAAAGGGTCATACCTTGCAGTTTATACATTGTAGGGTATGATCCTTTGTTTTGTTTTGTATTGTAAAGTTGATAAGTAGGAAGAAGATAAATGTTAAGTTCATTAATGAGATATTAAGAAATGGTTAATTAATGTGAAAGTTCAAACTGGATTGCCTATTTTTATTTAGAAGCCTGTATTATAGTTTTGTAATCTAAAATGGAACTATGAGGAGGCAATAAGAAGTATGAAAAATTTTCAAAAATGGCTTTTAACATTTATGGCAGCTTTCATGTTAGTAGGAGTTGCCACTGGTTGCTCCAGTAAGGATACTAATACGGACGATACTAAAACCGAAGACACGGGTACTAAAGATCAAAATACTAAAGAACAAGCAGAGTAATATTGGGGAGGCTGAATCTTTAAAGATCCAGCCTCTTATTATTTTGCTGATAATTTCCAAATTAAAATAATAGAATGAAATTGCATGTTTAGAAAGGCTCGCAGTATCTTTCGAAGCTATAAGTAATTAGTGTAGAGAAAAAGTTGCTATTTTTATTGACAGTGTATTTAGAGAGTGGTATTATATGAAATACACCACAAAACAGCAATGTGAATTTGGAGATAGCGAAAAAGTTTTTTAAATAGTTGTTGACAATTCAAATGGTGGGTGTTATGATATAAAAGTTGCTTACGAGATAAGCAACAACAACAAATTGCTCTTTGAAAACTGAACAAAACAAAGCGCCAACGTTTAAATTTAAGTGAGTACACACTATAAAAACAAATGAGCAAGTCAAA
>NZ_LFZW01000001.1:338205-569725 GCF_001183985.1 Peribacillus loiseleuriae
GCTAGCCTCGAGATGAGAGTATTGGAGGTAGAGCACTGATTGGACTAGGGGCCCCCAACGGGTTACCGAATTCAGTCAAACTCCGAATGCCAAATACTTATTCTCGGGAGTCAGACTGCGAGTGATAAGATCCGTAGTCAAGAGGGAAACAGCCCAGACCACCAGCTAAGGTCCCCAAGTTTACGTTAAGTGGAAAAGGATGTGGAGTTGCTTAGACAACCAGGATGTTGGCTCAGAAGCAGCCATCATTTAAAGAGTGCGTAATAGCTCACTGGTCGAGTGACTCTGCGCCGAAAATGTACCGGGGCTAAACGTAACACCGAAGCTGTGGATGGATACCGTATGGTATCCGTGGTAGGAGAGCGTTCTAAGGGCGTTGAAGCTAGACCGGAAGGACTGGTGGAGCGCTTAGAAGTGAGAATGCCGGTATGAGTAGCGAAAGAAGGGTGAGAATCCCTTCCACCGAATGCCTAAGGTTTCCTGAGGAAGGCTCGTCCGCTCAGGGTTAGTCGGGACCTAAGCCGAGGCTGAAAAGCGTAGGCGATGGACAACAGGTTGATATTCCTGTACCACCTATACATCGTTTGAGCGATGGGGGGACGCAGAAGGATAGGGTAAGCGCGCTGTTGGATATGCGCGTCCAAGCAGTTAGGCCGGAAACGAGGAAAATCCCGTTTCCATCAAGGCGGAGCTGTGATGGCGAGGGAAATATAGTACCGAAGTTCCTGATTCCACGCTGCCAAGAAAAGCCTCTAGTGAGATGTAGGGTGCCCGTACCGCAAACCGACACAGGTAGGCGAGGAGAGAATCCTAAGGTGTGCGAGAGAACTCTCGTTAAGGAACTCGGCAAAATGACCCCGTAACTTCGGGAGAAGGGGTGCTTTTTAGGGTGAATAGCCCGGAAAAGCCGCAGTGAATAGGCCCAGGCGACTGTTTAGCAAAAACACAGGTCTCTGCGAAGCCGCAAGGCGAAGTATAGGGGCTGACGCCTGCCCGGTGCTGGAAGGTTAAGAGGAGAGGTTAGCCGCAAGGCGAAGCTTTGAATTGAAGCCCCAGTAAACGGCGGCCGTAACTATAACGGTCCTAAGGTAGCGAAATTCCTTGTCGGGTAAGTTCCGACCCGCACGAAAGGCGTAACGATCTGGGCACTGTCTCAACGAGAGACTCGGTGAAATTATAGTACCTGTGAAGATGCAGGTTACCCGCGACAGGACGGAAAGACCCCGTGGAGCTTTACTGCAGCCTGATATTGAATTTTGGTACAGCTTGTACAGGATAGGTAGGAGCCTGTGAAGCCGGAGCGCTAGCTTCGGTCGAGGCGTCGGTGGGATACTACCCTGGCTGTATTGAAATTCTAACCCGCGCCCCTTATCGGGGCGGGAGACAGTGTCAGGCGGGCAGTTTGACTGGGGCGGTCGCCTCCTAAAATGTAACGGAGGCGCCCAAAGGTTCCCTCAGAATGGTTGGAAATCATTCGTAGAGTGTAAAGGCACAAGGGAGCTTGACTGCGAGACCTACAAGTCGAGCAGGGACGAAAGTCGGGCTTAGTGATCCGGTGGTTCCGCATGGAAGGGCCATCGCTCAACGGATAAAAGCTACCCCGGGGATAACAGGCTTATCTCCCCCAAGAGTCCACATCGACGGGGAGGTTTGGCACCTCGATGTCGGCTCATCGCATCCTGGGGCTGTAGTCGGTCCCAAGGGTTGGGCTGTTCGCCCATTAAAGCGGTACGCGAGCTGGGTTCAGAACGTCGTGAGACAGTTCGGTCCCTATCCGTCGTGGGCGCAGGAAATTTGAGAGGAGCTGTCCTTAGTACGAGAGGACCGGGATGGACGCACCGCTGGTGTACCAGTTGTTCTGCCAAGAGCATCGCTGGGTAGCTACGTGCGGACGGGATAAATGCTGAAAGCATCTAAGCATGAAGCCCCCCTCAAGATGAGATTTCCCATAGCGTAAGCTAGTAAGATCCCTGAAAGATGATCAGGTTGATAGGTCAGAGGTGGAAGCGTGGCGACATGTGGAGCTGACTGATACTAATCGATCGAGGACTTAACCTTATTGTTCTTGAAAAAAGCAAAAACCCTTCTTATTATCTAGTTTTGAAGGAATGATATTCCTTTATTGTTTGGTGGCGATAGCAAAGAGGTCACACCCGTTCCCATTCCGAACACGGAAGTTAAGCTCTTTAGCGCCGATGGTAGTTGGGGGTCTCCCCCTGTGAGAGTAGGACGTTGCCAAGCAATTCGAGAGATCAGCTATTTATAGCTGGTCTTTTTTGCTGTTTAGGAAATTATTTATCCCGTATTAACGGGCAGCCAAACATGAAGCAAGCTTCATCAAAAATGATGAAAATGGTTATTTTCATGGCAGCAGACCCCCACTAATTGAAGTTTCACTTTATGTGGATCATGAATCACTTAATTTGTCTGTTCACATCTAGCGCAAGTAGCTAATTTCATGAGTTACTTTTGGTCGTTTTTAGGATTTAGAATTTAATTCACGGCTGATATAATTTAATATTGGCCGATATATGAAAAAAATGGCTGATATATTTAAGATAGTGTATTTTTATGAAGAATTCATGTGGAAGAATCACTTTGTATGCAGTAAACGCTGCTCAATTTAATAGAAAAAGAGAGAATGATTTATTTATCCGTCTAAATCAAAAAAACTTGTAGCTAAGGACTGGTGAGGGCATTTCTTATTAACCTCATTTCTTTTTAGTGCTCCCTTTGTTTAGATGCTGGTTCTGAATCTCACGTATTATTGCATACGCAAAAGGTTAGAGGAGTGCACTCCTCTAACTACTCTACTCTTTATATTCTTCTTTTTGAACACGCACTATAAAGATTACAACAAATAACATGCCGCTTAATAAATTTTCATGAAAAGTGACTTTTTGGTATAGTTTAGAAAAGGAAATCAAAAAATGAAAAGAAAAGCTCTTTTTGAAAGGGACGATTTTGTGAGTAAAAAAAAGAAAGAAGTTTTTGAAGTGGAAGAAGGAGAAAGCATTGATGCTTGTCTGGACCGGATTAAAGCGGCCGGTTATTCTCCTATCAAAAGGATAGAAAAACCGATTTTTGCAGAAGAAAAAGAAAAAGGAGAGACCATTTATAAGCCTGTTTCTCGTAAAATTGTCTTTGAAGCGTTATCAAATGAGTGAAACACGAACGTTAAGCATCTATTCATTTGTAATATTCGATTTTAGTCTTGACGTAAGTCGTATCGATTGTTAAGATGATAGTGAACTTAATATCTCTCATATAATACCTGGGAATATGGCCCGAAAGTTTCTACCCAATAACCGTAAATTATTGGACTATGAGAGAAAGTGATTCCTTTATTCAGGATATGTATGTCCTTTTGTAAGAAAGGGCTAATCATCCCGGGCAGGTACCTTTCTCTTGTATGTAGAAAGGGCTGCCCGTTTTTTCATTTCATATATAGTACAGTTTCTAATACAAGTTTGGGGGGAAGACAGTGAAAGCACAGGTTGGTGTAATAATGGGAAGTGTTTCTGATTGGGAAACGATGAAACATGCTTGTGAAGCATTAGAGCAGATAAACATACCATATGAGAAACGAGTGGTTTCTGCACATCGTACACCCGATTTATTGTTTGATTACGCGGAGAGTGCACGGGAAAGAGGCATTAAAGTCATTATAGCTGGAGCTGGCGGTGCTGCACATTTACCTGGTATGACGGCGGCCAAAACAACATTGCCTGTTATTGGAGTTCCCGTACAAACGAAGACATTAAACGGAATGGATTCACTGCTTTCAATCGTACAGATGCCTGGGGGAGTACCAGTCGCTACGGTAGCTATTGGGAAAGCTGGAGCTGTTAACGCTGGCCTGTTGGCTGCTCAAATTCTCGGCAGCAGTGATGAAAAAATTGCAGACAAATTAGAAGCCATTCGAAACGAAACAAAGGAAAAGGTGCTAACTAGCAGTGAACAGCTTAAATAAAGTAATTTTACCAGGACAAACAATCGGGATTATTGGTGGCGGCCAGTTGGGACGAATGATGGCTTTATCTGCAAAGGCAATGGGGTTTCGTATAGCAGTTTTGGATCCGACAAAAGATTGTCCATGTGGGCAGGTTGCGGATATTGAAATAAATGGTGCTTATGATGATTTAGATTCGATAAAAAAACTTTCTGAAGTGAGCGATGTTATCACGTATGAATTCGAGAATGTGAGTTTTGAAGCTTTAGAGTGGTTGAAAGAGAATAGTTATCTACCACAAGGTGCTGGGCTGTTAAAAATTACACAGGACCGCGTAACAGAGAAAGCGGCGATTTCCAAAGCGAGTGTCCCTGTAGCCCCATATAGTGTCGCAGTGAACTTGACTGATGTTTATGATGCGGTCGAAAATTTGGGGTACCCATGCGTGTTAAAAACAGCGCGTGGCGGCTATGATGGTAAAGGTCAGCTTGTTCTACGCGAGAAGTCCGATCTTGCTTTTGCAGAAAATCTGTTAGCAAGTGGGATATGTGTAGTGGAGAAATGGATCCCTTTTGCGAAGGAAATTTCTGTGATCGTTACTAGGAATTCAAATCGCGACATGGAGTACTTCCCTGTAGCAGAAAATATTCATAGAGAGAATATTTTGCATAAAAGTATTGTTCCAGCAAGAATCAGTGAGAAAGCTTTACAGAGAGCGACGAAACTGGCTTTGCAGCTAGCTGAAAACCTTAATCTAGTTGGTACACTTGCGGTTGAGATGTTTTTAACAGATGAGGATGAGATCATAGTAAACGAGTTGGCACCAAGACCCCATAATTCTGGCCATTATACGATGGAGGTGTGCCTTACTTCGCAATTTGAGCAACATATCCGAGCTGTCTGCAATTGGCCATTAGGGAAGACAGATTTGTTGAAACCTGTCGTGATGGTGAACATCCTTGGTGAGCATCTAGATGATATCCTTTACGCAATCCCAGAGTTAGCAGATTGGAAGATTCATTTATATGGAAAGCAAGAAGCTAGTCCAAAACGAAAAATGGGGCATGTAAATGTTTTGCGAAACTCAGTTGAGCAAGCGCTAGATGAGATTAAACAAAGTGGGATCTGGAATAAGTAACAAGCAGAAAAGGGAGGCCATGCGATGATTGAACGCTATACACGCCCTGAAATGGGAGCAGTTTGGACCGAAGAAAACCGATTTAAAGCGTGGCTTGAAGTGGAGATTCTTGCCTGTGAAGCATGGTCTGAACTGGGTGTTATACCTAAGGAAGATGTTGCACTTCTTCGGGAAAATGCGTCTTTTGATATGAATCGCATTAAAGAAATCGAAGAGGAGACGCGTCATGATGTCGTTGCTTTTACAAGAGCGGTTTCAGAAACCTTAGGTGAGGAAAGGAAATGGGTTCATTACGGATTGACATCAACAGATGTTGTTGATACGGCCCTATCCTCTATTTTGAAACAAGCAAACGAAATCTTGCTAGCCGACTTAGAGCGATTTGTAGATATTTTGAAAAATAAAGCGCAGGAAAATAAATATACGATCATGATGGGACGTACGCATGGCGTACATGCAGAGCCGACAACATTTGGCTTGAAATTAGCGTTATGGCATGAAGAAATGAAACGAAACCTAGCGCGTTTTAAAGAAGCGATAACAGGCATTGAGGTTGGGAAAATGTCGGGAGCGGTTGGTACATTTGCTAATATCGATCCATTCGTAGAAAAATACGTTTGTGAAAAGTTAGGGCTTGAAGCAGCGCCAATTTCTACACAAACGCTTCAAAGGGACCGACATGCTCATTATCTAAGTATCATTGCTTTAATTGCGACAAGCATTGAAAAATTCGCAGTTGAAATTCGCAGCTTACAAAAAAGTGAAACACGTGAAGTAGAAGAGTTTTTTGCAAAAGGGCAAAAAGGCTCATCCGCTATGCCACATAAACGGAATCCAATTGGCTCAGAGAATATGACTGGACTTGCACGAGTCATTCGCGGATATATGATGACTGCTTATGAGAATGTTCCATTATGGCATGAGCGTGACATCTCCCATTCATCAGCAGAAAGAATTATTCTACCTGATGCAACGATTGCACTGAATTATATGTTAAATCGCTTTGGGAGTATTGTGAAAAACTTAACGGTGTACCCAGAGAATATGAAGCGTAATATGGATCGCACGCTTGGTTTAATTTATTCACAGCGCGTATTGCTTACATTAATTGATAAGGGTCTTGTACGTGAAGAGGCTTATGATACGGTTCAGCCAAAAGCGATGGTGGCTTGGGAGAAGCAAGTTCCTTTCCGTAGCCTACTTGAACAGGATGACAAGATTACAAGCTTGCTGACAAAGGAAGAATTAGATGATTGCTTCGACTATCATCATCACTTAAAGCAAGTTGATATGATTTTCGATCGTTTAGGACTGTAAATAGGGACGCTGTCGGTATTTACTGGAAGAAAACCCTGTGCTGTATCTTAAAAATTGCCAATATTCTTTATTATGGGGGGCTTTGTAGATGGAAAAGCGAGAAATGCTTTATGAAGGAAAGGCTAAGAGAATTTATGCGACAGAGAATCAAGAAGTTGTCTGGGTAGAATATAAAGATTCATTAACGGCCTTCAATGGTGAAAAAAAAGCAGAAATCGCCGGTAAAGGTGTGCTGAATAATAGAATTACTAGTTTGCTATTTTTAAAGCTTCATGAAGCTGGAATTACTTCTCACTTTATTAAGCAAATTTCCGACACAGAGCAACTTGTAAAAAGGGTATCTATTATTCCACTTGAAGTTGTTGTACGAAATGTAGTAGCAGGCAACTTATCTAAGCGCCTTGGATTGCCTGAAGGGCAGCTATTGAAGCAGACACTTATTGAATTTTATTACAAAGATGATAAGCTCGGTGATCCATTGTTAACAGAGGACCATATTAAAGAATTGATGCTAGCATCTGAAGAGGAAGTTAGGATTTTGAAACAAAAAGCTTTAGATGTGAATGCAACTTTATCAAGCTTTTTTAGTGAAATTGGAGTTTGTTTAATTGATTTTAAGCTAGAATTTGGAAAACTTGCAGATGGTGAAATCTTGTTGGCGGATGAAATATCTCCAGATACGTGCCGATTATGGGACGTTGAAACGGAAGAAAAGCTCGATAAGGATGTATTCCGCCGCGATTTGGGAAATTTAGTAGAGGCCTATGAAAAAATCTATTCAAAACTTGGAGGTTACAAGCATGTATAAAGTAAAGGTATATATCACGTTAAGAGAAAGTGTCTTAGATCCACAAGGAACAGCCGTTAAATCTTCCTTACACAGCATGTCGTACGAGACGGTGTCAGATGTGAGAATCGGCAAATATATGGAACTGACAATTGAACAAAACAATCAGGATATCGATGCTCTAGTTAAAGAAATGTGCGAGCGTCTGTTAGCGAATACCGTTATTGAAGATTACCGTTATGAAGTTGAGGAGGTTGTCGCACTGTGAAGTTCGCTGTGATTGTGTTTCCAGGCTCCAACGGTGATATTGATATGTTTCATGCAATTAAGGATGAATTGGGTGAAGAAGTAGAATATGTGCCCCATACAGCAGACAGCCTAGCTGGTTTTGATGGTATCTTATTGCCTGGAGGATTTTCATATGGCGATTACCTTCGTACTGGCGCCATAGCTCGTTTTTCTAACGTGATGGGTGAAGTGATGAAAGCGGCGAACGAAGGAGTACCTGTATTAGGTGTATGCAACGGATTTCAAATCTTACTCGAAGCAGGGCTACTGCCAGGTGCGATGAGAAGAAATCGAGAGTTAGCGTTTATTTGTAGACCAACTCAGCTAGTAGTTGAGAATAATAAAACAGTGTTTACGAGTAGCTATGAAATAGGTGAAACTATTACAATTCCGATCGCCCATGGTGAAGGGAATTACTATTGCGATGAAGAAACCATGAAACTTTTAAAGCAAAACAATCAGATTGTATTTACGTATGAAGGTGAAAATCCGAATGGCAGTCTTGAAGGGATTGCAGGAATCACGAATGAAAGTGGAAATGTTTTGGGAATGATGCCACATCCTGAGCGTGCAGTCGATCAATTACTTGGAAGTGCAGATGGATTAAAATTATTTCAATCAATCGTAAGAAATTGGAGGGAAAACCATGTCGTTAATGCTTGAACCAAGCCCGGAAAAAATTAGATCACAGCGAGTGTATGCAGAGATGGGTCTTTCGGATGAAGAATTTGCGATGGTAGAAAACATCCTGGGACGTACGCCGAATTATACAGAAACTGGTTTATTTTCTGTCATGTGGTCAGAACATTGTTCATATAAAAATTCCAAGCCTATTTTAAAAAAGTTCCCGGTAACTGGGGATAAAGTACTTCAAGGTCCTGGTGAAGGTGCGGGGATTGTTGATATTGGAGACGGTCAGGCGGTTGTTTTTAAAATTGAAAGTCATAATCACCCTTCTGCGATTGAGCCTTATCAAGGAGCGGCAACAGGTGTCGGCGGCATCATTCGCGACGTATTTTCAATGGGTGCCCGTCCAATTGCGATTCTGAATTCACTTCGTTTCGGTGAGTTGGATAATGCACGTGTCAAATATTTATTTAAAGAAGTCGTAGCAGGTATTGCTGGATATGGGAATTGTATCGGTATCCCAACAGTTGGTGGCGAGATTCAATTCGATCCTTCTTACGAGGGAAATCCGCTTGTAAATGCCATGTGTGTTGGTTTGATTAACCATGAAGATATTCAAAAAGGGCAAGCGCGTGGAGTCGGTAATACGGTCATGTATGTAGGGGCGAAAACTGGGCGTGATGGGATTCATGGGGCGACGTTTGCTTCTGAAGAATTGACTGAATCATCTGATGAAAATCGTCCTGCTGTACAAGTGGGCGATCCGTTTATGGAAAAGCTGCTTCTTGAAGCCTGTCTTGAATTAATCCATAATGATGCCCTTGTCGGGATTCAAGATATGGGAGCGGCAGGGCTTGCAAGCTCTTCGGCAGAGATGGCATCTAAAGCAGGTTCTGGGATTGAGATGAACCTTGATCTTGTGCCACAACGTGAAACTGGGATGACTGCTTATGAAATGATGCTCTCAGAATCACAAGAGCGGATGCTAATTGTCGTTAAAAAAGGACGCGAACAGGAAATTACCAATTTATTTGCTAAATATGATTTAGAAGCAGTTGCTGTTGGTGTGGTAACGGAAGAAAAACTTCTTAAGCTTACTCATAAAGGCAGTGTTGTAGCGAACGTTCCGGTTGATGCATTAGCTGAAGAGGCTCCTGTGTACCATAAGCCATCAAGCGAACCTCAATTGTACAGAGATTTTCAAGCAATGAAAATTGAAGTTCCAAATGTCGTTAATTTCAAAGAAACACTTGTCAGTCTGTTATCCCAGCCAACAATTGCAAGTAAAGAGTGGGTCTACAATCAATATGACTATATGGTACGGACAAGTACAGTTGTAGCTCCAGGTTCAGATGCTGCAGTTGTCCGAATTCGTGAGACGAATAAAGCACTTGCGATGACAACAGATTGTAATTCTCGTTACCTTTATTTAGATCCAGAAGTAGGCGGGAAAATTGCCGTTGCTGAAGCAGCACGTAATATCGTCTGTTCTGGAGCAGAACCGTTAGCGGTTACCGATAACCTGAACTTTGGTAATCCTGAGAAACCGGAGATTTTCTGGCAAATTGAGAAGGCAGCGGATGGAATAAGTGAAGCGTGTAGAACATTGAGTACACCTGTTATTGGAGGGAATGTTTCGCTTTATAATGAAACAAATGGTGAAGCAATCTATCCAACACCTGTTATTGGTATGGTGGGCCTTGTGCACGATCTTTCCCATATTACGACCCAAGAATTTAAAAATTCAGGGGACCTCATTTATGTGATTGGTGAGACTAAAGAAGAATTTGGTGGCAGTGAATTGCAAAAAATGCTTGAAGGAAAAATCTTTGGTCAGTCACCGTCCATTGATTTAGAAATAGAACAACAACGTCAGAAGCAACTTTTGAATGCGATTCAAAGTGGCTATGTTGCCTCAGCACATGATGTTGCAGAAGGAGGACTCGTGGTAGCTCTTGCAGAAGCACTCTTTGGTACAGAAAGTTTAGGAGCACGTGTCATTGTTGAAAATGAAGCAGTTACGGAGTTATTCAGTGAAACACAATCCCGTTTCGTTGTATCTGTATCACCTGAAAACCGCGAAGCTTTTGAAGGAATCGTTCAAGATGCCTATTGCATTGGTGAAGTAAAAGATAATGGATTATTAACAATCTCCCATCAGCAGGACGGCCTAATACTAGACGCTAAAGTTCAAGAATTAGAGTCAGCTTGGAGAGGGGCGATCCCATGCTTGCTGAATTAAAGGGATTGAATGAAGAATGTGGTTTGTTTGGCATTTGGGGACACCCAGATGCTGCACAAATCACCTATTATGGCTTGCATAGCCTGCAGCACCGTGGTCAAGAAGCTGCGGGAATGGTTCTAGCTAAGGACGGAAAGCTGACAGGAATGAAGGGTGAAGGATTGGTCACGGAAGTGTTTACTGCCGAGAAAATGAAGAATTTATCTGGAAATGCAGCAATCGGCCATGTCAGATATACAACGGCAGGTGGAGGCGGTTACGAAAACGTCCAACCATTTTTATTCAATTTCCAAAATGAAGCGATGGCACTTGCCCACAATGGAAACATCGTGAATGCCAATCAATTGAAGGCTCAGCTTGAGGCACAAGGAAGCATCTTTCATAGCACCTCTGATACAGAAGTACTAGCACATTTGATTCGTAAAGGCGGTTTTTCAGATTTGAAAAGTCGTGTTACAAATGGATTAAGCTCGTTAAAAGGTGCTTATGCTTTCCTGATTATGACAGAAACAGAAATGCTCGTTGCTCTAGACCCGAACGGACTCAGACCCCTATCTCTTGGTATCTTGGGCGGCGCTTATGTAATAGCATCTGAAACATGCGCATTTGATATTGTCGGTGCGGAATTTGTTCGTGATATTGAACCGGGAGAGCTCCTTATCATCAATGATGAAGGGATGACAAGCGAACGTTTTGTCATGTCTTCACAGCGGGCCATGTGTACGATGGAATATATTTATTTTTCCCGTCCAGACAGTAATATTAGCGGAATCAATGTTCATACAGCACGGAAAAATCTTGGCAAGCAGCTAGCGGTAGAAAAATTAATTGAAGCTGACGTCGTAACAGGTGTTCCTGATTCAGGTAATTCTGTTGCCATAGGTTATGCAGAAGCAAGTGGCATTCCGTATGAAATGGGTTTAATTAAAAATAGATATGTAGGTCGCACTTTTATTCAGCCTTCTCAATCCCTAAGAGAACAGGGTGTGAGAATGAAGCTATCTGCAGTACGCGGTGTTGTGGATGGGAAAAGGGTTGTAATGGTTGATGATTCAATTGTGCGGGGCACTACGTGCAAGCGAATTGTCACGATGCTGAAGGAAGCCGGAGCGAGGGAAGTACATGTGCTAATCAGTTCGCCTCCAATTAAAAATCCATGTTTCTATGGAATTGATACATCTAGTCGTGAGGAGTTAATTGCCTCTGAAAATTCTGTTGAAGAAATTCGTGAAATTATTGGGGCGGATTCCCTTACATTTTTAAGTGTTGAGGGAATGGTTGAAGCGATTGGAAGACCGTTTGAGGGTGAGAACCGAGGACAATGTCTCGCTTGCTTTACTGGAAATTATCCAACAGAAATATATACCAATGAGCAGTCAACAACCATAATAAGTTGAAATAAGGAGGATCATCACCATGTCAAATGCGTATAAAGCGGCGGGAGTCGATATTGAAGCTGGTTATGAAGCAGTATCACGCATGAAAAAGCATGTTCAGAAAACGATGCGTCCGGGAGTATTGAGTGGACTTGGCGGTTTTGGCGGCATGTTTGATTTATCTCAATTGAACTTACGCGAGCCTGTGCTCGTTTCAGGAACCGATGGAGTGGGCACGAAGCTTATGCTTGCGATGATGATGAATAAGCATGACAGCATCGGCATTGACTGTGTGGCCATGTGTGTGAATGATATCGTTGTTCAAGGAGCTGAACCGCTGTACTTTTTAGACTATATCGCTTGTGGAAAAGCAGAACCTGAGAAAATCGAAAGCATTGTAAAAGGGATTGCAGAAGGCTGTGAGCAAGCGGGTTGTGCATTAATCGGTGGTGAAACTGCTGAAATGCCAGGCATGTACAGTGAGGAAGAATATGATTTAGCTGGTTTTACTGTGGGTGCATGTGAAAAGACGAAACTGATTACAGGTCAAAAAATAAAACAAGGCGATTGTGTGATCGGATTAGCGTCAAGCGGCATCCATAGCAATGGCTACTCACTTGTACGTAAAGTTTTATTAGAAGACGCTGAAATGGACGTAAATGAATTTATTCCCGAACTTGGCTGTGTACTAGGGGAAGAACTTTTAAAGCCGACTAAAATTTATGTAAAGCCAATTTTAGCGGCGTTGAGTGAGTTTGAAGTTAAAGGAATGGCGCACATCACTGGTGGTGGATTTGTTGAAAATTTACCGAGAATGATGCCTGAAAATTTAGGAATCGAGATAAAGTCAGGATCTTGGGAGATTCCGCCGATATTTTCCCTTCTTGAAGAAAAAGGAAAAATTAGTCGTGAGGATATGTACAATATTTTTAATATGGGTATTGGCATGGCTATTGTGGTGAAGCAGGAAGAGGCGTCCGAGCTTCTAGCCTTTTTTGAAAAACATGGTGAAATGGCGTATCAAATTGGTACGGTCATCAATCAACCTGGTGTAAGTATTGCGAGTGAATCATGAAAAAAATAGCAGTATTTGCATCGGGAAACGGGAGTAACTTTCAAGCAATTGTGGATGCTGTTAAGGCAGGTACGCTTGCAGCAGATATTTGTTTGCTTGTCTGTGATAAAGAGTCCGCTTATGTTTTACAAAGAGCCGAAAAAGAGAATATTGATAGTTTTTGCTTTGTTCCAAAATCTTTTCACGACAAAGCAGCTTTTGAACAGGAAATCGTAAAACAGCTTAAATTGCGGAATATTGAATTCATCGTCCTGGCCGGATATATGCGATTAATCGGGCCAACGCTTTTACAGGAATATCCTGAAGCAATCGTGAATATTCATCCTTCTTTATTGCCTAATTTTCCTGGTAAAGATGCAATTGGTCAAGCGTTTGATGCAGGTGTGAAGGTAACTGGCCTTTCGATTCATTATGTGGATGCTGGAATGGACACAGGTCCAATTATTGCCCAAAAAGAAATCGGAGTCCTTGCAAATGATACGAGAGATCGTTTACAAGAACGAATTCAACAAGCAGAGCATACCACCTATCCAGAAGTGCTTCAGCAGTTGTTCATGAATGAGAAATCAATTCCTTCTCATTAATTTTTGAACGATTTTATTTAGTGGAGGTTGAACGGGTAGCTTGCGCTTTTAGGATTAAAAAGTCTATGGTTTTTCAACAAGTTTTTGTGTCTAGCACAAGCAGTTTAACGCTTCGAAGTCATAAGCCAAGCAATCTAACAGGAAGAATAAGCCCCCTAACAGTTTGCTTGTCTTATGCTTGTCGGACGTGCACAGGATGTGCTGTCTTCGCTGTTCTCCATCGGACGAGAATAGTAGTCGAAGTTCATTAATAAGCGCTTACGCTTTTCTAATAGGAGGATTCATTATGGCAAAACGTGCATTAATTAGTGTATCAGATAAAACAGGTATTGTAGAATTTGCAATTGGTCTTAAAGAGGCAGGCTTTGAAATCGTATCTACTGGGGGTACGAAGAAGACACTTGTTGAAAATGGAATTGATGTGATTGGAATTAGCGATATAACAGATTTTCCAGAAATTTTAGATGGCAGGGTCAAAACGTTGCATCCAAATGTTCACGGCGGATTATTGGCAAGAAGGAACGATATCGCACATCAAGCTCAATTAGAAGAACATCGTATTCAACCAATAGACCTCGTTTGCGTCAATTTGTATCCATTCCAGCAGACGATTGCGAAACCTGATGTGACTCCTGAAGATGCGATTGAGAATATTGATATTGGCGGTCCAACTATGCTTCGTTCAGCGGCAAAGAACCATGAATTTGTGACAGTTGTTGTGGACCCATCTGATTATGACTCCGTACTTACCGAGCTTATTGAACATGGTGAAGTATCAGCTGCAAAGAAACGAAAACTTGCTGCGAAAGTATTCCGTCACACAGCCTCATATGATGCTGTCATATCCGAGTACATGACAAAGCTTGCCGAGGAAGAAAATCCAGAAAGCTTAACGCTCACTTATACGTTAAAACAATCACTTCGATATGGGGAAAATCCGCATCAACAAGCTGCATTTTATCAAAAACCATTAGGGTCTACTTTTTCTGTTGCGTATGCGCAACAATTGCACGGTAAAGAACTATCATACAACAATATTAATGATGCTGATGCTGCTTTACAGATCGTCAATGAATTTGCAGAGCCAGCAGCTGTTGCTGTTAAGCATATGAATCCGTGTGGAATTGGGGTTGGCGATTCGGTTGCTGAAGCGTTCAAAAAAGCGTATGAAGCAGATTCCACGTCCATTTTTGGTGGAATTATCGCATTAAATCGTGAAGTGGACCAAGAAACAGCTGAAATGCTCCGCGAAATTTTCCTTGAAATTATTATAGCTCCTCGCTTTTCTAAGAAAGCACTAGAGATATTAACAGCGAAAAAGAATATCCGTCTGTTAACAGTAGCTTTCGATGGTAAGCAAAAGAACGAACGAAAAGCAACATCCATTCAAGGGGGATTACTCGTTCAAGATTTGGATACTTATGGTTTAGACCATGCAACCATAACGATTCCAACGAAACGCCAACCATCTGAAGATGAGTGGGCAGCCATGAAACTAGGCTGGAAAATCGTGAAGCACGTGAAATCCAATGCAATTGTTGTAAGTGGCGCACAAATGACATACGGTATCGGTGCTGGACAGATGAACCGAGTGGGAGCAGCCAAGATTGCTTTAGAACAAGCAGGTGAAAAAGCAAAAGGTGCGGCACTCGCTTCTGATGCATTCTTCCCAATGGATGACACAGTTGAAGCGGCGGCTATTGCTGGTGTTACAGCCATCATTCAACCCGGTGGTTCTGTCCGTGATGAGGACTCGATTAAAAAGGCAGATGAATACGGTATTACGATGGTGTTTACAGGCATCCGTCACTTTAAACACTAAATTTTTTTGGCTTAACTTGATCAAAAATGGGTACTTGTTTTTAATATCATGAAGAGGTGATTCCATGAACGTGTTAGTGATTGGCAAGGGTGGTCGTGAGCATGCACTAGCAAAGAAACTATCCGAAAGCAAGAATGTTCGTCAAGTATTCGCGGCTCCAGGTAATCCAGGGATGGAGGATGTTGCGGAGCTTGTTCAAATCGATGAAAATAATCATAAGGAACTGATTGCTTTCGCTAAAAAACAGGATGTTTCCTTAACGATTGTCGGAGCTGAAACACCTTTGGTTAATGGAATTGTCGATGATTTCAAAGCAGCTGGTTTACAGGTATTCGGACCTGATAGACTAGCAGCCATAATTGAAGGTAGTAAAACCTTTGCAAAAGATTTAATGAAGAAATATGAAATTCCTACTGCTGCATATGAAGCATTTACAGATATCGAGTCAGCAAAAAACTATTTAGCTGAAATTGGTGTTCCAATTGTGATAAAGGCAGATGGACTTGCAGCTGGGAAAGGGGTAGTCGTTGCCCACACAATGGAAGAGGCACTGGAAGCATTACATGAAATGTTAGTTGATGAGAAATTCGGTGAGGCTTCTGCACGAGTTGTCATGGAGGAATTCCTTGAAGGTGAGGAGTTTTCATTAATGGCTTTTGTAAATGGGGAGAAGGTATACCCGATGGTCATCGCTCAAGACCATAAGCGGGCCTATGATGGCGATACTGGTCCAAATACAGGTGGAATGGGTGCGTATTCACCTGTTCCTCAAATTCCAGAAGACATGGTTTCTGCGGCAGTCGAACAAATTGTAAAACCTGCAGCAGCAGCACTTGTTGCTGAGGGACGCTCTTTCACAGGCATTTTATATGCTGGCTTAATTGCCACGAATAAGGGAACAAAAGTGATTGAGTTCAATGCACGATTCGGCGATCCAGAAACCCAAGTTGTCCTGCCAAGACTAAAAAATGATTTTGTTGATACGCTACTTGCTGTCTTGAACGGGAAGGACTATGAGCTTGAATGGGACGATGAACCTGTAATTGGGGTTGTGGTCGCAGCAGCTGGTTACCCTGGCGCATATGTTAAAGGGGCACCGATATCCGGTTTAGGGGAATTAAGTGAGGATGTCGACATTTATCACGCAGGAACATCGAAGAATGATAAAGGTGACTACACGACAAACGGCGGTCGAGTACTGCTTGTGACTGCAAAGGGAACGGATCTTCTTAGTGCACAAACAAAGGTCTACAAAGAATTAGAGAAGATTCATAATCAAGAGTTATTCTGGAGAAAAGACATCGGCTACCGCGCCATTTTGGTTGCCAAATAAAAGATACCCCGAATAATCAAAACACAAAGGTCTGACCTCGCACTCTAAACAGTATGTAGTGTTTTTTACACGTATCTTATACTGAATTTAATTGTTGCGGGTCTGACCTTTTGCTTCGTGCGATGTCTGACCTTCATTGGGGTACTTTCTTTTTAACTTTCTGTTTTTTCATGATCTGAGATAAGATCATTCCCCATCCCCATTTGAGCCAATAAGGGCACCCCTTTTTTGATGATGTTATGGTCCCAGCTTAACGTTCCTTGACACTTTTCATAAAGAGCAACAAAAGGACAAAAACGAAGAATTCCTTCTCCAATTTTCATACTAGAAAGCATAGCCACAACTAAATAGGACTCTTTCCACGGTTTTCTTGACATTTTTGAAATTGACCATGCTAAAAGAGTAAAGCCACAAGTGATTCTGAGTAACGCGTTTGGGATACTGATATTGGTTTTGTATTTCATGCTAGACAAACCCCTTTCACAAATTATTCACATTATTCAACAAAACTTTAATGTATTAACTTGTTAAATGTGTTAGGATAATAAAAATGGGTGAATATTACTTATTTTTAATTCTTTACATGATTTTTTAACATAAATATAGTAATTAAATCTAATAAAATGGAGGGGTTCTCTTGTTAGAGCAACGTTATCGATGGAAGAATAAACATTTGCGAGAGCATGTTGATGTACTAGACGGAAACAGAGCTCCACATATTCTCCTACAAAATGCAACGTATTTAAATCAGTCATTACGAAAGTGGATACAAGCAAATATTTGGATTTATGATGATCGCATCGTCTATGTAGGGGGCAATCTTCCCGACAAATTAGATGATTGCGAAATCGTTGATTGCCAGGGCAACTTATTGGTTCCAGGCTATATTGAGCCCCATTCTCATCCATTTCAATTATATAATCCCCAGACGTTAGCTCGTTATGCATCGTATTTTGGGACAACGACATTAATTAATGATAACCTGGTTTTGTTTTTGCAATTAGAAAAAAAGAAAGCGTTTTCTTTATTGAAAGAATTGCGAAATATCCCGGCGAGTATGTATTGGTGGTGCAGGTTTGATGGGCAAACTGAACTACGTAATGAAGAAACAATTTTTACCCATGGGGATGTAAAGGCATGGCTCGAGCATGATGCCGTATTGCAAGGCGGGGAGTTAACTGCATGGCCAAGGCTGCTTGCTGGGGATGACATGATGCTTCACTGGATTCAAGAGGCAAAGCGAATGAGAAAGCAGATAGAAGGTCATTTCCCAGGAGCATCGGAAAAAACGTTAGCGAAAATGATGCTATTCGGAGCTGATTGTGATCATGAAGCCATGACTGGAAAAGAAGTGTTGTCTCGATTGATGCAAGGGTACACGGTTTCCTTGAGAAATTCTTCAATCCGACCGGACTTGGAAAATATATTGAAAGAAATTCATGAGCTTGGGATCGATCAATACGACAATTTTTTCTTTACGACGGATGGTTCATCGCCTTCATTTCATGAGAAGGGTTTCATTGATACGATGATTAAAATCGCAATTGAACAGGGCGTTCCGATTATAGATGCATATAATATGGCTACCATTAATGTTGCCCGCTATTATAATATTGAGTACTTACATGGAAATATTGCAACAGGCAGAGTAGCTAATATTAATTTCCTTCAATGTGAGACAGATCCAGCTCCTGTTTCTGTTCTAGCGAAAGGGAAATGGGTGAAACGTGATGGGGTGGAGCTTGAAGATTCGTCTGTTGTTCATTGGGATGAATATGGATTCGGAGAGTTACAGTTAGATTGGGAATTGGACAGTAATGATTTAGAGTTCTCGATGCCATTCGGTTTTGAAATGGTCAATGATGTGATTACGAAACCATACTCGATTACATCGGATTACTCTGATGGAAATCTGTCATTCGAACATGATGAGTGTTATTTTGTAATGGTGGACCGTGGCGGAGAATGGAGAATTAATACGATGGTTAAAGGCTTTGCCAATCAATTATGCGGGTTTGCAAGCACATATTCAAATACGGGAGACATTGTTCTAATTGGAAAACGAAAAGATGACATGCTTCTTGCTTTTCAGAGGATGAAGGAAATTGGTGGAGGAATTGTAATTGCTGAGCAAGGGAAAATCATTTTTGAAATGCGCTTAGCGTTAAAAGGACTGATTTCTGACAAAACAATGCCAGAGCTAATTAAAGAGGAAAAGGAATTGAAACAACTGCTTCAGGATAGAGGATATGTATTTTCAGATCCAATATACACATTGTTGTTTTTCTCAGCTACACATCTTCCATATATCCGTGTAACCCCAACGGGAATGTATGATATTATGAATAAAACAGTTCTCTTTCCTACAATAATGCGTTAAAATGTAAAAGAAGACTTATTTAAAAGAAAATATCCTGGAAACTGATAGGGAGTGCACAGGAATGAAGAAAAGTTTACCGCTTATTCTGTTTGCTGTTCTGTTATTGATGAGTGGCTGTCTAAAAAAAGAAGCTATGAGCGAGCGACCAATTGACAATTCTTCAAGTGAAATTGTCGGGCAAGATGAAACGACTCAAGAACCAGATGACAGCGATCAGTATACAAACATTTTCCCTTTAACAGGCATTGCAACGAACGATGATACAGAACATAGGGCGATAGCTGTAATGATTAATAATCACCCGAGAGCACGGCCTCAATCAGGCCTTTCAAAAGCAGATATTGTCTACGAAATGTATGCGGAAGCAGAAGTAACACGTTTCCTAGCCGTTTTTCAAAGTGAAATGCCAAAAGAAGTTGGACCGGTTCGCAGCGCTCGAGATTACTTTATTAAATTAGCAAAAGGGTTAGATTGTGTCTATGTATGTCACGGGAATAGCCCAGATGCTAAAGAGATGCTTGATCAAGGATATATTGATCATTTGAATGGATTAGAGTATGATGGAACGCTTTTTAAACGTTCGAGTGAACGAAAAGCACCTCATAATTCCTATATTTCTTTTGAAAACATCGAGAGAGGTGCTGAGCAGAATTCATATGATTTGACAAAAAAGCCTAAAGCCTTTACATTTTTGGAGAAATCCGAAATGGAACTATTACAAGGTGAACCTGCTTCTTTTGTTCAGATTTCTTATGGGGCATCCTTATTTGATGTAGAATTTTTGTATGATGAACAATCAGAAACGTACTCCAGATATTCTAATAATCAACAAACGATTGAATATGAAGATGAAGTGCCGATTAAGATAGACAATATCTTTATTATAGAAGCACCTCATAAGGTCATAGATAGTGTTGGAAGACGCGATATTGATTTTAATGCGGGTGGTAAGGCGTATCTACTGCAAAAAGGCAAATGGAATGAAATTCAATGGAAAAATAGCGAAGGCCGAATTGTTCCAGTGGAAAATGGAAAAGAAGTTGGTTTCGTACCAGGCAAAACGTGGGTGAATGTTTTGCCGGATAAGCCGGGAATTAGCCAGCTTGTCCATCTCGGTGCTCAAGAAAACTAGGGGGCAAAACTATGCAAATTGATAAATTAAGGGGAAAAGGTCTGGATCAGCTTTTCGAAGCCGTATTATCACTAAAAGATCTCGAAGAATGCTATCGTTTCTTTGACGACTTATGTACAGTTAATGAAATACAATCGCTATCACAGCGTCTTGAAGTAGCACGTATGCTCCAAGAAGGTAAAACATATCATCGAATTGAAACCGATACAGGTGCAAGCACAGCGACGATATCGCGTGTGAAACGATGCTTAAATTATGGAAATGATGCCTATACAATGGCATTGGATCGAATTAAGAAAGAGCCAGTAGAAGAAGAATAAGCAAGTCAGTTCGATGAATGCTGTTGTGTCTTCAGAAAGAGTCGGGGAGAGTTTTCCCTGGCTTTTTTATTTGTTTTTTTCTGATTATGACTTTTGAGGCTATCTTTCTTTTATAATGAATTTTTGTGTATCTCAAGGGTACGATTGGTTATAGGGTCTTGATCTGTCAAGATATGTTAAATGAAAGTTGCTACTTTATATTTTTATTCCGGATCGAGCAAATTCTTTTTGGTTCGTTATGTGTCAAATCATGATTGGCACGTAAAGTGCTTCTTCTAAACCGCAAAATCTTCTTTCCTACTCGTCTTCTTATTCTGGGCTATCGTTTCTTATAAATCTTTTTTTATCAAAAATCTTAATGCTATAATGGGGCTATGATAAATAATAATGGAGGATATAAGATGTACGATTTTCGGAAGTGGAAGCATGTGTTTAAGTTAGATCCTAATAAAGAAATAAATGATATAGATTTAGAAAGTATTTGTGAATCTGGAACTGACGCTATTCTAATTGGGGGAACAGACGGCGTTACCCTTGAAAATGTGTTAGATTTGATGGCAAGAGTTCGTCGTTACACAGTTCCTTGTATTCTTGAGGTATCATCTGTTGAAACAGTTACTCCTGGATTTGATTTGTATTTCATTCCAAGTGTTCTAAACAGCCAAGATTCAAAATGGATGATGAGATTACATCAGCAGGCTGTAAAGGAATATGGTGAAATTATGGATTGGTCTGAGATGTTTGTGGAAGGGTACTGCATTGTAAATCCTGATTGTAAAGCAGCTCAACTGACGGATGCAGATACGAATCTTGATGAAGATGATATTGCTGCATATGCCATGATGGCAGAGAAAATGTTTCATCTGCCGATATTTTATTTGGAATACAGTGGGATGTACGGCGATCCAAAAGTAGTGAAGAAGGTGAAACAAAACTTAAAAGAGACTATTTTCTTCTATGGCGGAGGAATTGTAACAGCAGCTCAAGCAAAAGAAATGGCAGAGTTTGCTGATGTTGTCGTAGTAGGGAATATTATCTATGACAATGTAAAGGCGGCACTTGAGACAGTTCCAGCAGTGAAATAAATGACTCTTTTAAATAGAGAAAGACTATAGTATAATAAAAAGAACAAACGTTCGCAAGGTGGTGCTTTCATGCAATTTTTAGCGGAAAAGTTAGTAAAAGGTTTAAATGAGCAACAGCAAAAGGCAGTGAAGGCAACAGATGGACCGCTTCTCATCATGGCTGGAGCGGGAAGTGGTAAAACAAGGGTGCTTACGCATCGAATTGCTTATTTAATGGTAGAAAAAGAAGTGGCGCCGTGGAATATTTTGGCAATTACTTTCACGAATAAGGCAGCACGCGAAATGAAAGAACGGATTCGGGGCATTCTTGGCGGAGCTTCAGATGAGATTTGGATCAGTACCTTCCACTCCATGTGTGTGCGGATTTTACGACGTGATATCGATCGCATCGGATATAATCGAAACTTCTCCATTTTAGATACAACCGATCAACAATCAGTTATTAAGCAAATCTTGAAAGACAAAAACCTCGATCCTAAAAAATATGATTATCGCGCTCTCTTAGGAACAATCAGTTCAGCAAAAAACGAACTCGTAACTCCAGAGGAATACCAAAAAACAGCCGGTGACTTCTATACAAATGTTGCAGCGGAAGTATACACGGAATATCAGAAACGGCTCAGAAAGAATCAAGCATGTGATTTTGATGACTTAATTATGTTGACCATCACGTTATTTCAGCGTGTACCTGAGGTTCTTGAATATTATCAGCGGAAATTCCAGTATATTCACGTGGATGAATATCAAGATACGAACCGAGCGCAATATATGCTCGTTAAGCTTCTCGCTTCACGATTCCGCAATTTATGTGTAGTTGGGGACAGCGATCAATCCATCTATCGCTGGCGTGGCGCGGATATCGCGAACATTCTATCATTTGAAAAAGACTACCCAAACGCAACGATGATTTTCCTTGAACAGAATTATCGTTCAACAAAGAAAATCTTAGAGGCAGCAAATAAAGTAATCGATAATAACCGAAATCGGAAGCCGAAAAACCTTTGGACGGAAAATATGGATGGGAATAAAATCAGATATTTCCGTGCTGATAGTGAACAAGGCGAAGCACAGTTTGTTGCTGGAAAGATTAATGAAATGATTCGTGACAGTTCCAGAAAGTTATCTGATATTGCAATCCTTTATAGAACAAACGCCCAGTCACGGGTTATGGAGGAAGTTTTATTAAAATCTAATCTGCAATATACCATTGTGGGCGGAATTAAGTTCTACGATCGTAAAGAAATTAAGGATATCCTAGCTTATTTACGATTGATTGCCAATCCAGATGACGATATCAGTTTACGTAGGGTCATTAATGTACCAAAACGAGGAATCGGGGCTACTTCTCTTGATAAGGTTGCTGATTATGCGGCAATGACAGATGGTTCGATGTATCAAGCACTGCAGGATATTGACATGATTGGCCTAAGTCCGAAGATCACAAAGGCAGCACGTGAATTCCGTGATTTAATCCATGCCTATACGAATCAGCAAGAATATCTGTCTGTCACCGAGCTTGTAGAAGAAGTGATTGAAAAAACAGGGTACCGTGAAATGCTTCAAGCAGAAAAATCAATTGAGTCACAAAGCCGCTTAGAAAATATCGATGAGTTTTTATCTGTAACTAAATCGTTTGAACAAAGTAATGACGATAAATCTTTAGTTGGCTTTTTAACCGACCTTGCATTAGTTGCCGATATTGATCAATTAGATGATACAGAAGAAGCACAGGAGTCAGTGACGCTCATGACCTTGCACTCTGCAAAAGGGTTGGAATTTCCAGTTGTATTTTTACTGGGGCTTGAAGAAGGGGTATTCCCGCATAGCCGTTCACTTATGGACGAAGAAGAAATGGAAGAAGAACGTAGGCTTGCTTACGTAGGTATCACTCGTGCAGAATCAGAGTTGTATATAACAAATGCCCAAATGAGAACATTGTTTGGTCGTACGAATATGAATCCTGTTTCGCGCTTTATTGCTGAAATTCCAGAAGAACTAATAGAAGATATGAAACCAAAACCCAAAAAATCAGCCTTACATTCTTCAAAACCAATACATTCAGGTGGTTCAAGACGTACACCTTCATTTGGAAAAGTGGTTGCTCAGCCGAATGCAACAGGTGGAGACGAAATTGGTTGGCAGGTTGGCGATAAAGCTGCCCATAAAAAATGGGGAACGGGAACGGTTGTCAGTGTAAAAGGTGAAGGTGAAGGCAAAGAATTAGACATTGCATTCCCAAGCCCAACTGGAATTAAACGTTTGCTTGCTAAGTTTGCACCCATTGAAAAAGTATAAGAGGAAGGACTGGATATATGGACGTACAGCAAGCAGCAGGAAAAATAACTGAATTACAAACGTTATTGAATCAATATGGTTATGAATATTATGTTTTGGATCAGCCGTCTGTTTCAGATGCAGAATATGATCAACTTCTAAGAGAATTAATTGAATACGAAGATCAATTTCCTGAATTGAGAACACCAGATTCACCGACCCAACGCGTGGGTGGGGCCGTACTCGAAATGTTTGAAAAGGTAGAACATACAAGTCCCATGCTGAGTCTTGGTAATGCATTTAACGAACAAGATTTGCGGGATTTTGATCGAAGAGTGCGACAAGCGGTTGGTGACTCGATTTCCTATGTATGCGAATTGAAAATCGACGGACTTGCTATTACGCTTCAATATGAGAATGGGTACTTTAAGCTTGGGGCTACTCGCGGTGATGGCACAATTGGGGAAGATATCACTGAAAACCTCAAGACAATTAAGTCCATCCCATTAAAACTTAAAGAACCTTATACAATCGAAGTTCGCGGTGAAGCATTTATGCCGAAGAAGTCATTTGAAGCATTGAACAAGGTGAAGGAAGAACAAAATGAAGAACCATTTGCTAATCCCCGAAACGCAGCAGCAGGCTCTCTTAGACAACTTGATCCGAAGCTTGCAGCAAAACGCAAACTGGATATTTTCCTATACGCGATTGCTAACTTAGAGGATATTGGTGTTGAATCTCATAGTGAGGGTCTTGATTTGCTGGACCGTCTTGGATTTAAAACGAATCAAGAACGAAAAACGTGTGCATCGATTGAAGAAGTATTAGAATATGTAGAGAGCTGGGTAGAGAGGCGCCCAAACCTGGCATATGATATTGATGGCATTGTGATTAAAGTGAATTCACTGCAACAACAAGAGGAATTAGGAAGGACAGCGAAAAGTCCTCGTTGGTCAATTGCTTATAAATTTCCGGCCGAAGAAGTGATTACAACGCTGTTAAATATTGAACTTAGTGTCGGGCGGACAGGAGTGGTAACACCTACTGCTTTACTTGAGCCAGTTAGAGTAGCTGGGTCAACAGTTCAGCGAGCAAGTCTTCATAATGAAGATTTGATACGGGAAAAAGATATCAAAATTGGTGATCAAGTCATCATAAAGAAAGCTGGAGATATCATCCCTGAAGTGGTCAATGTCCTTGTAGATCGACGTACCGGAGAAGAGATTGAATTCAACATGCCAACGCATTGCCCTGAATGTGAAAGTGAGCTTGTCCGACTTGAAGAGGAAGTCGCCCTTCGCTGCATCAATCCAAAGTGTCCGGCTCAGATTCGTGAAGGGTTGATTCACTTTGTATCTCGTAATGCGATGAACATCGATGGCCTTGGCGAAAAAGTAATCAGTCAATTATTTAGTGAAGGACTCATATTTGATGTTGCCGATTTATATAAATTGACATATGATCAGTTACTCGGCTTAGAGCGGATGGGTGAAAAGTCCGTCAATAATCTTATCGCAGCAATCGAAGCCTCCAAAAGTAATTCATTAGAAAAACTATTATTTGGTTTGGGCATCCGCCATGTTGGGGCAAAGGCAGCGAAAACATTAGCCCAAGAATTTATTACAATTGACGCATTGAGTAGTGCCAATCATGAAGATTTAACGGCCGTAAATGAAATTGGGGATAAGATGGCAGACTCCATTGTCGCCTATTTTGACCTAGAAGAAGTTCAAGCGCTGATGATTGAGCTGTTAAAAGCGGGAGTAAATCTCGAGTATAAAGGAGCGAGACCTGTCGCAGTTGATCAAATTGATAGCTTTTTTGCTGGGAAAACAATTGTACTGACTGGCAAGTTGCATCAACTAACGCGGAGTGAAGCTCAGGGGAAATTAGAAGCATTAGGTGCAAATGTTGCCGGAAGTGTCAGTAAGAAAACGGATTTAGTCGTTGCAGGAGAAGCTGCCGGATCTAAGCTAACAAAAGCAGATAGCTTAGGCATTGAAGTATGGAGCGAGGAGAAATTAATCGCAGAACTAACTAAATAGAGGTGTTAGAATGAAAAACATCACCTTCCTCGGAATCGTATTGGCTTTATTACTTTCCGGGTGTGCTCCGAAATTTGATAAGGAGCAAGAGGTCGTGAGTGAAACGGATAATAGTACGGAAAAAGCGATTGTGCCGAATTATCAAATTTCTGAGGATTATTATAAAACGGTGCTTCCTTTTAAAGAGTCACAGGCACGCGGGCTGGTTGTATCCAATTTAAATACGCGCTATGATATCGAGGAATTTGAAACTGGTTTAATGAGAATAGCTCAGAAGAATTTTAGTCCAGACAAGTATTTTTTCAGTGAAGGGCAAATTCTTGAAGGGAAACTGATTAATAAATGGCTTAGAAGAGAATATACGGAAGAACAGCTGAAAGAAAAGAAATTGGCTGCAAAGGATAATCTAGGCCTCAACCCAATTGATACGGGTAAAGGCGATATTGCAAACCGCAGTGAAAAGAATCCAATTTATTTAGCAAATATTCTTGAACATGATTATTTAGTGCAAAACAAGGACAAAACGGTTAGTTTAGGCGGAGTTGTCATTGGACTGGCTCTTAATTCTGTTTATTATTATCAAAAAGAAGCTTATGGCGCTACGTATGAAACGAAGATTAATCAAAATGAATTAGAGAAGCAAGGTAAGGCAATTGCTGAAAAAGTCGTGCAACGATTACGTGAAAAAAAAGGGATGAACGATGTACCTATCACGATTGCACTGTTTGAACAAAGAGAAAAATCCTCAGTTGTCCCAGGGAATTTTCTTTATTATTCCCACGTAGATGGTAATAAAAGTACGATTGGGAAATGGGAAAATGTTGATGAAGAGTACTATTTATTCCCCTCTACTGCAGCTGAAAAAGAGTATCGTGACGATGTAAGGTCATTTAAAAACTTTAAACAGGATATAGAAAATTATTTTCCAAACTTTAATGGAGTTGTTGGTCGAGCATTTTATGTGAATAAACAGCTAAAGGAATTGAATATTGATATTCCCATTCAGTTTTATGGAAATACAGAAGCGATTGGGTTTACACAATATGTAACGGGACTTATCATGAACCACTTTAATGAATATATTACCATTCAGATTTCTATTACATCAGTAAATGGTCCAGAAGCGCTAATTACTCGTAAGCCAGGTGATAGTGAACCGTATGTTCATATTTATAAATAAGATAAGGTAGGCAGACTCTGAAGATAGGCTGGGTCTGCTTTCTTCATATAAATACCAAAGTTCGTCAAATTACTTCATTATTTCCCAGACAATATTTGTGTATTTATCTGTAAAAATATCGAAATTCGACCTGTTTTTTTCTTGAATGGAAAACGAACAGATATTTAGCCATTTACTGTACTTGGAAGTGTTGCTTTAGGGCGTAAAAGTCTGATATTATTTAAATAATTGTTTTTTCGGAAATATGATCGGAATTCAATGAAAAAATAGAGAATATAGCATAATTATGCAGTCTTTTGAATCATCAATGGAGGTGAAGAGAATGTCACGTATATCAATGGAGCAAGTTAAACATGTTGCTCATTTGGCACGTTTAGGCATTACAGAGCAGGAAGCTGAGAAGATGCAAAAGGAACTGGATCTTATGATCTCCTTTGCGGAGCTATTGAATGAACTTGATACAGACGAAGTAAAACCAACTTTTCATGTGTTGGATATGCAAAATGTTATGAGGGAAGATATTTCACAAAAAGGGCTGCCTGTAGAAGAAGTATTGAAAAATGCACCAGACAGCAAGGATGGACATATTCGCGTACCATCCATTATGGAAGGCAAGTAAGGGATTAGGGAGGGATATAGATGTCGTTGTTTGAACATAAGGTTTCGGACCTGCATGAACGTTTACATAAAAAAGAACTATCAGTAACAGACCTTGTTAACGAATCATATGAAAGAATTGGACAGGTAGAAAGCCAAGTGAAGGCTTTCTTAACATTGGATGAAGAACGTGCACGGGTAAAAGCGAAGGAATTAGATGATAAACTTGCACGTGGCGAACAATCTGGTATGTTATTTGGTCTGCCAATCGGTGTGAAGGATAACATTGTGACTAAGAATTTACGTACAACATGTGCGAGCAAAATCTTGGAGAACTTTGATCCAATCTATGATGCGACTGTAGCGGAGAAGCTTAAACAAGCGGAAACGGTAACAATCGGCAAGTTGAATATGGATGAATTTGCGATGGGTTCTTCAAATGAAAACTCAGCTTTTCAAGCTACTCGCAACCCTTGGAATACGGATTATGTACCTGGAGGGTCTTCAGGTGGTTCAGCTGCTAGCGTTGCTGCTGGTGAAGTTCTGTTCTCACTTGGTTCGGATACAGGTGGCTCGATTCGCCAGCCAGCTGCATATTGCGGCGTCGTTGGATTAAAACCAACTTATGGCCGAGTATCTCGCTATGGGCTTGTTGCATTCGCTTCATCTCTTGATCAAATTGGGCCGATTACCCGTACGGTTGAGGATAATGCTTATTTACTAGAAGCTATTTCAGGTGTAGACCCGATGGATTCAACTTCAGCAAATGTGCAAGTTCCAAGCTTTGTGAATGCTTTAACAGGTGATGTTAAAGGACTGAAGATTGCTGTTCCGAAAGAGTATCTCGGAGAAGGGGTTAGTGAAGCTGCCCGCAATTCAGTACTTTCTGCGTTAAAAGTATTAGAAGGATTAGGTGCTGAGTGGGAAGAAGTGTCTTTACCACATTCCAAATATGCGCTTGCTGCTTATTACTTGCTATCTTCATCGGAAGCATCCGCCAACTTACAACGTTTCGACGGTGTTCGTTACGGATATCGTGCAGATAATGCTGAGAACTTAATCGAAATGTACAAGCAAACACGTGGAGAAGGCTTCGGAGACGAAGTGAAGCGCAGAATCATGCTTGGAACATTCTCATTAAGTTCTGGTTATTATGATGCGTATTATAAAAAAGCACAAAAAGTCCGCACACTTATTAAGCAGGACTTTGAAAATGTATTTGCGAAGTATGATGTAATTATTGGGCCGACAACACCAACTCCAGCTTTTAAAATTGGTGAAAACACTGCGGATCCATTAACAATGTATGCAAATGATATTTTAACGATCCCTGTGAACCTTGCAGGTGTTCCAGGAATATCCGTTCCATGTGGATTCTCCAATGGGTTGCCGCTTGGTCTACAAATTATCGGCAAGCATTTTGATGAAAGCACTATTTATCGTACTGCGCATGCATTTGAGCAAGCGACAGAATTTCATAAACAATTTCCAAAGTTGTAAGGGGTGAATAAGATGAACTATGAAACGGTAATTGGCCTTGAAGTACATGTTGAATTAAAAACAGATTCAAAAATTTTCTCTGCAAGCCCGAACCATTTTGGGGCGGCACCAAATACGAATACGACCGTGATTGACCTTGGTTATCCTGGAACCCTACCGGTTGTTAATAAACAAGCTGTCGATTTTGCCATGAAGGCTGCGATCGCTTTAAACTGTAAAGTACCGGAAATTACGAAATTTGACCGAAAAAACTATTTTTACCCGGATAACCCAAAAGCGTATCAAATCTCTCAATTCGATCAGCCAATTGGTGAACATGGCTGGATTGAGATTGAAGTTGGTGGAAAGAAAAAGAAAATCGGCATTACACGCATTCATATGGAAGAAGATGCAGGTAAGTTGACACATACAAACGATGGCTATTCTCTTTGCGACTATAATCGCCAAGGTACACCACTCGTTGAAATTGTTTCAGAACCTGATATTACATCACCTGAGGAAGCCTATGCGTATTTGGAAAAAATCAAATCGATTATCCAGTACACAGGTGTATCGGATTGTAAAATGGAAGAAGGTTCATTGCGCTGCGACGCAAACATCTCCTTGCGTCCTGTTGGACAAAAAGAGTTTGGAACAAAAACAGAATTGAAGAATTTGAACTCATTCAACTTTGTCCGCAAAGGATTGGAATATGAAGAAATTCGTCAAGCTGAAGTGTTAAATGCAGGTGGGATAATCGAACAAGAAACACGTCGTTTTGATGAATCAACGGGAAAAACACTTCTAATGCGTGTGAAAGAAGGTTCTGATGATTACCGATACTTCCCAGAACCGGATCTTCTGACTATTCATATTGACGAAGAATGGAAAGCGCGGATCGCGGCTGAAATACCTGAGCTTCCAGATGCACGGAAAAAACGCTATGTAGAAGAGCTAGGACTGCCAGAATATGATGCGGCTGTTTTAACTGTGACTAAAGAATCGGCTGATTTCTTCGAGGCGACGGTTGAGCAAGGAGCAGATCCGAAACAAGCGTCCAACTGGATAATGGGAGAACTTTCAGCGTATCTTAATGCCGAAGGAAAAGAACTCCATGACATCGAGCTTACACCTCAAACACTTGCTGGGATGATTAAGTTAATCGAAGACGGAACGATATCATCTAAAATTGCCAAAACCGTATTCAAAGAGCTTGTTGAAAATGGTGGAAATGCAGAAGCGATTGTGAAGGAAAAAGGTTTAGTGCAAATCTCGGATGAAGGTGCACTTACGAAAATCGTAAATGAAGCACTTGATAACAATCCGCAATCGATTGAAGACTTTAAAGCGGGTAAGCAAAAAGCAACTGGCTTCCTTGTCGGCCAAATTATGAAAGCGACAAAAGGACAAGCCAATCCACAGCTAGTAAACAAAATTTTGCTTGTTGAATTGAACAAACGTTAATAGGTAGAAGTTGACTACAAAAGATCGAGGATGTCCCATGGGATATCCTCGTTTTTTTATGATAATGAATCTGCAAATTGAGATTTAGTAGAAATAGATTTAGCATGATAAGGAAAAAGGAATTAAAATGCGTCATGTATGGTGAAAATGAGATAAAACCATCCAATCGAGAATTTATGGATTACTCCCGAGTTGGAGGGGGAAACTAAGAAGAGGAAAGTGAAAGTGGATGGATAAATGGAAATGGTTATGAATAATCAAAGCTAGCTGGTAAAAGGTTCAAACGATAAAACTAGAGTTTTTGAAAAAATTGCTATATAATTTGTTCAGAAATGATTTAACGGATTCTCTGTAATAAGAACTTATGATGAAAGTGAGCAGAGAGGCTCACTCTTTAAGGAATCGCTATTGATTCCAAGACGATTATCGCTGTTCGTTGCATTCTGTTTGGTGAATCTTTACCATATAGTGACTGAAACGTATTTTAACATTAGGATGATGGGAAATGAAAAGAGCAAGATTGATTTATAATCCGACATCAGGCCGAGAAATGATTCGGAAAAACTTACCGGATGTATTAGCTAAGCTTGAAGCGGCAGGGTATGAAGCTTCATGTCATGCTACAACAGGGGCGGGCGATGCAACACGTGCTGCAGAAATTGCGATTGCACGAGGATATGATGTAGTCATTGCTGCAGGCGGTGACGGTACCATTTATGAGGTTGTAAACGGTCTTGCCGGAGCGGAAAATCGGCCTAAACTTGGTGTGATCCCGACCGGAACAACGAATGACTTTGCGCGTGCTATTCATGTACCACGCTCGATTGATGCTGCGGTGGATATTATTACAAAGGGTCATACTATGCCGATTGATATCGGGAAAATGAACGAAAAATATTTTATCAATATTGCTGGGGGCGGCCGATTAACGGAGCTTACCTACGAGGTGCCGATAAAGTTAAAAACGATGCTCGGACAATTGGCTTATTACATGAAGGGCATTGAAATGCTACCTTCGATTCGAGCTACGGATGTAACGATTGAATATGACGGGAAGTTTTTTGAAGGAGAAATTATGCTTTTCCTTGTTGCGAACACGAACTCTGTTGGCGGCTTTGAAAAGCTAGCACCTGACGCTTCTCTAAATGACGGCATGTTTACGCTATTAATTTTAAAGAAAACAAACCTAGCCGACTTTATCAGAGTAGCATCACTGGCTTTACGCGGGGAGCATGTTCATGATAAAAATGTGATTTATGTTAAAGCAAATAGAATTAAAGTAACCGCAAAAAATGAAATGATGCTAAATTTAGATGGTGAATTTGGTGGACTAGCTCCTGCAGAATTCGTCAGTCAGTATCGTCATTTCGATGTTTTTATTCCGGAAAATACGCTACATGACGATCCCGCAAATAAGCTGGAAATATAAATGAGTAAAATGGAGGATGTCTCAAAACTAAAGTGGCAGACCATACAACTATATACAGTTTAGGTGTATTCCATAATAATCTGTGTATTCTAGTGTGAGGTCAGACCCTTTTGGGACATTCTCTTTCTAATTGAGGAGAACAAACAAATGATGATCAGACAAGCGGTACCAGCGGATGGACAGATATCCGCTTATTTAATTAGATTGGCGATTCAGGATATTGCTGAAGCGTTGACGAGTGAACAGGAAGAGGAAGCTATTTTAGATGTGCTTCAATATTTTTTCAGTCATCCAAATAACCGGTTAAGCTATGAGAACGCGCTGATAATAGAAATTGAAGGAAATGTAGCTGGTCTTATTTTGACCTATCTTGGAAGCGATGCGGAACAGCTGGATGGATTAATCGTGAATCGTTTAAGAGAGAAGAAGAAGAACTCGGAGATAACGACTGAGAAAGAAGCGGAACCGGAAGATTTTTATATCGATACAGTGAGTGTCAATCCACAGTTTTGGGGACAAGGAATAGGAACTGCCTTGATTGAAGCGGCCCAAGAGCTTGCGATGTCGAAAGGACATAGAAGGATATCTCTAAATGTTGAGGTAGAAAATACACGCGCACACCGTTTATACAGTAAGCTAGGGTATAAAACTGTGAATCACAGACAAATTAACGGGCATGATTATGAATATATGGTGAAACAACTGTCATAAGGGAGGGAATGTAATGCTTGAAGGTTGGGTTAAAAATGGTGATATTCGTATCCATTATATGGACAACACTGGACCGTCCACAGAACCCCCACTCGTCATCATTCCCGGTTTGACAGAGACGGGGGAAGAGTATGAGGATATTCTTCGTGCTCTTGCGCCCCGTCGTGCACTGGTCATTACAATGCGTGGAAGAGGACGAAGTGATACACCAGAAAAGGGATATACGCTGGAGGATCATGTAACAGATATTGAAAGCGTGATTAAACATATCCATATTGAAAATTTCGTCTTATTCGGTTTTCATCGTGGTGTTGTTTATGCTTTAGGATTTGCGATGGAGAACTTAAGTCGCTTGAAAGGGCTCATCATCGGCGATTACCCTGCTGTTGAAACAGATTTACCAGAGGGATGGGCCAATCTTCTTGTTCAAAAAGCAGGGAGAACCGCGTTGACTCATATGACGCTCGATACATTAAAAGCAATCGAACATGATTCCCATGAACATCCATTTTGGAAACAATTGGGCAATGTTAATTGTCCGGTATTAGTCCTTCGAGGGAGTCAGGAGGGAATCGGACTAACGAAGGAAGGAGCGATGGAATACCTGCGCTCCGTCCCAGGCGCCCGCGTTAAAACAATTGCGGACGGCTCATTAGGAAGCTTCAATTTGGGGTCTCAGCATTTGCTCCATACATTAAAGCAATTCTTTGAAGATGCGAAGAAATGTGAGAATTAACAAAAAATACGGCTTTACAGGCCGTATTTTTGTTCAAAGATAAAGTATAAGGTTTTTTTATATATTTGGTGTCTGGAGAAAGCAACTTACACCCTGTGGTCTAGCCAATCAAGCTATACGGCGATGATTCTTGTCTTGCTCGTCTTATGCTAGCCCTTAGGTTGATCAAGGCGCTTGAGCTTTACTTAATTCTTTAGCCTTCCGTTTGACTAATTGTTTCTGCCCAGTCGACATAAGAGCCGCTACCGTTGCAGCCTGGACAATCATACACATTATTGTAGCTGTATTCATAGGAAGCATACGAGTTAAAGCCTCGACCGCGGCAATCCGGACATAGTCCTTTATCCTGCATGAGCGCTACATGTCTTTCCTGTCTAGCGGTATTCCAGGCAGAAATCGATTGAAACAATCCCATTTTGCTCACCTCACTTTTTCCTTTATTTTGCATCAAAAGCCAGATCATATACGCATGTCCATATTTATTTTGATAACCTTATTTATTTTTATGAAAAATATTGATAAAAGGTGCTTTTGTTTGTCTAGTGAATGTGTGATAAAATAAGAGTTCTAAATATATGATGGATACTGCTGCAGAAGTTTGTTGAACTGTAAGCATTTCGATAGAAAAGGAAGTATACAATGGAGAAAATAATTCCCGTTTCAAAGAATGATGTAATAGATGTAGTATTTGAGGACTTAACACATGATGGATCAGGTGTTGCCAAGGTCGATGGCTACCCAATTTTCGTTCCCTACGCATTGCCCGGGGAAAAAGCACTAATCAAAGTAACGAAGACGAACAAGGGCTACGGATTTGGTCGCTTAATGGAACTGAAGGAAAAAAGTGAAAACCGCGTTGAAGTGAAAAAAGAAGAAGCGCATAAATACGGCGGAAGCCAGCTTCATCACCTGAGTTATGAAGGTCAGCTACAATTCAAAGAAAAAACAGTCCGTGAAGTGATGGCAAGAATCGGCAAACTTGAGAATGTAACGATTCATCCGATTATCGGAATGGAGGAACCTTTACACTACCGCAATAAAGCGCAGGTCCCTGTTGGTGAAAAAGATGGACAACTTATCGCAGGATTCTTCAAACCACGCAGCCACGAAATCGTTGATACAAATGAAAGCATTATTCAGCACCTGGCTGTAAATGAAGCGATTCAAACTGTGAAAGAAATATGCAATGAACTCGGTGTAGAACCATATATCGAGAAACATCATCAAGGTGTACTACGTCATATTATGGCCCGTTACGCAAAACAAACCGGAGAGCTGATGATTGTACTTGTAACAAGAACAGCTAAATTGCTTCAAAAGAATAATCTTGTCGAAGAAATTACGGCTCGTTTGCCGCATGTTAAATCGATTGTTCATAATGTGAATTCAAAACGGACAAACGTCATCATGGGTGAAAAAACAAAGGTGCTATGGGGCAATGATGTGATTTATGATTATATTGGCGATGTGAAATTCGCTATTTCGCCGTTATCCTTTTACCAAATTAACCCTGATCAAACAAAGGTACTTTATAGCAAAGCGCTTGAATTTGCAGGACTTACTGGGAAAGAGACTGTGATTGATGCCTATTGTGGAATTGGTACAATTTCTCTATCTCTTGCTCAAAATGCTAAGCATGTTCTTGGAGTGGAAGTTGTGCCAGAAGCAATTGCTGACGCACGCCGAAACGCTCTTATCAACGAAATTAACAATGTCGAATTTGAGGTTGGCGAAGCAGCAAATGTCATCTCTGAATGGTATCAGGATGGGAACCGCGCAGATGTATTAGTGGTCGATCCACCACGTAAAGGCTGTGAGGAAACACTGCTAAACACGATTATCGAGATGAAGCCGAATAAGGTCGTTTACGTATCGTGCAACCCGGCAACTCTTGCTCGTGATTTGCGTATTTTAGAAGATGGAGGGTATCATGCGGTTGAAATTCAGCCTGTAGACATGTTCCCGATGACGACACATGTAGAGTGCTGTGTGTTGCTCGAAAAAAAATAGAAGATATGTAAGAGTCCGAGAATCTATAAAAGATTCCCGGACTTCTTTCTTCTTTCACTTCAATACGTTCAATTAGTTTGTGAAGAATTTCTTTATCAAGAACTCACGATAGTTCTTAAAAAGGGCAATAAAAATGATGAAGCTACTGTGCAAATAGGAATATTATAGGAGGTTTATAGATGGATAATCATGATATATTAATTAGATTAAGATATGCTCTAGATATAAAAAATAAAGATATGGTAGAGATATTTAAACTTGGCGGTATTGAAGTAACAAAAGAAGAAGTGCTAAAGATGCTTACAAAATTAAAAGACAGTTACCATAATGAAGCTGATAATGATGGTGATATAAGTGAAAATGAAGAGAATATAATATGCAATAATATGATGTTAGAGTCATTTTTAAATGGCTTAATTACTTTTAAACGAGGGAAACAAGATCCAAAACCAGGACAATCTAAAAGCCCAGCATTGTCTGTAGAGAATACGGAAAGTGTAAATAATCTCCTTCTAAAGAAATTGAAAATAGCACTAACATTAACAAGTGAGGATATGCTTGATATCTTAGAAGAAGCAGGAGTCATGATAACAAAAGGAGAATTAAGCGCTATATTAAGAAAAGAAGGCCATAGGAATTATAAAGAGTGTGGTGATAGATACGCTAGGAATTTCTTAAAAGGATTAGCTATAAAATATAGGGGATAAGGGAGCATTAAAGCAATGATCCATCATATGTGAATGGAAAACAGGGTAGTTTCCCCTGTGTAATTTACGTGTAAAAGATGTTGTTCTAATTATAATTCCTAAAGAAAACTGCTTACGTTAGGAAAGCACCAGGAGTTGCAACGAACCAGCACCCCTATTGCCATATGTGGAGTGCGTCCCTTTATTAACATTAATATAATAGGCTTTAAGACAAGAAGTTGATATCAATACTCACATCAACTTCTTGTTTTTTTGAATTGTACTGTGGATTTATTGGTGAAATTTGTTCGATTTATCTTAAGATTCAGTCCTTGTTTTCCTGTATGAATCTGTATTGTGTTATTCTCTATATCAAATATTTCTCTCCAGTGGGAGATCAAATGACTGCCCGCCGCAACATGCGGTAAGAGCCAAGGAGATAGAGGAGAGTGAATGGCATAAGCCAATAGGCAATTTGTACAGCTGTATGGCTGGCAAACCAACTAAAAATACTTCCCCAGACTTCGAAATGATGCAAAAGAAAGATCACGATACTTCCAATCAGTAAGAAGACCATCGCCCCAAGGAACATCCCTTTGCGGCCAAAACGCCGTGCATAACTCGATATTAAAAAGCCTAGGAAGAACGTATTGAGAAATAGAATCATGTACAGAATAAACTGTTCCAAGAGTGTACCATCATTGACATATGGAAAGTAGAAAAAGTGGAGCCTAGTGCCCCAGCCATTCGTCTGTTTTTCTAATTGCGCGAATAAGAAGATCAGACTTGTAAAGAACGCGCTACTGATCGTTCCTATTATTACAGATCCGATAAAATAATCGATTCTTCTAATTGACATTCCGATAGCAAATGGAAATGTTTTTCCTACTACGATAATTCCTGCTACAAAGATGTAAATGACAACTGAAGATATCCCCCCTGTATACAGATCTTCTTGATTAGAAACCAAGAAACTAACAGTAAGATTAACTCCGAAACTAAAAAACAAGATGATGGCTGGAATATAAATCCATGACCACTTATCACGATAATGAAGTTTTAATACACCGGAAATTCTATTCACTTCGTATTCACTTCCTTTTGTTCAGATCGTCCACTTGTTAAATGGACGACAAGCTGTTGCAAGGATACAGGTGAGATTTCGAGTCCACTTGCTGTCGCTTGTTTTTGATCAGAACCGTTTTCGCTGTGAATCACAGTGGCAGATAGTAATCCACCGAACGGCTCACGGTGTACCGTTTCTTTTCCAATGAGAAACGCTTCCACCTTAGATGCTTGCCCAGTGACTGTGAAAGCTTTCCCCCGTAATTCCTCTGCATCTTGATCAATAATTAGTTTCCCATTGTCCATGACTAAAATATGTTCAAGCAAGCTACTCACTTCATCAATCAAATGGGTAGACAGAATCACTGTTCGCGGATGTTCAACATAATCTTCCATCAATCGATCATAAAATAGCCCTCTTGAAACTGCATCGAGTCCTAGATATGGTTCATCAAAAATAGTTAGAGGCGCCCGACTTGCAAGACCTATCACGATTCCTACTGCAGAAAGCATTCCTCGAGATAACTTCTTGATTCTGCGTTTCAGAGGTAAGTTGAAATCCTTGATGAGTGACCTAGAAAAGTTGACATCCCAATTTGGAAAAATGGATTTAGAAACGTCTAATGCGTCAAGGATATTGTAATGATCAGGGTATTTTTGGCTCTCTTTAATAAAACAAATTTGGCTAAGGACGTTAGCATTTTCATAGGGACCTTCCCCAAATACTTTCAAATCACCACTTGTAGGAAAAATTTGTGCGGTAATCATTTTCATCAAAGTCGTTTTACCAGCACCATTTCTACCGAGAAGTCCGTAGATTTTATTTGCTTGCAAAGCGAAACTAGTGTCATGAATAGCATTAAATTTTTCATACGATTTATTGAGCTGTTTCACTTCAATCACGTTTTTCATCGTTTGTTATCTCCTCTCTGGATCATATCCATTAACTGATCAGCTGTAATCCCAAGCTTCTCTGCTTCACGAATCATTGTGACAACATACTCATCGAAAAATTGCTCTTTCCGCTTTTCAATGACCTTTGTTCTTGCTCCTCCTGCAACAAACATTCCAATCCCCCGCTTTTTATATAGAATGCCTTCATCCACCAACAAGTTGACGCCTTTGGCAGCAGTTGCAGGATTGATTTTGTAAAATGCGGCGAACTGATTCGTTGAGGGAACTTGTGCTTCTTCAGGAAGACCACCTTCAATAATGTCATCTTCAATACGTTCTGCGATCTGGACAAAAATTGGCCTTCCATCGTCAATTAAGTTTTTCACTACGTCACCACCGTGTTGGTTAGTTACTTATGTAATTAACCATATAACGATGAAGAAAGAATGTCAATAACCAAATGTAGGATTTTTAAAAGATAGGCGCCCTCATCGTCCGATCATCATATTAAATTCTTGCGATAGAAGAAGGACTTATGTGTAGCTTTAAACGGTTTAAAAGAAGTGGAACAATTGAAGGGTACTATGGAAACGCAAATGATGGAGTAACATTTTGAGGGGATATCACAGAAGTGGGCTCCAAGAAGCCCACTCCTTTAGGCGGCGGGAGGAATGGAGTGCTTTTTTATTTATGAACATATGTTTTCTTGTGAAGTTTGGGTAATATTCCCTTTAATGAAAATTAAAGAGGCAGTCCTATAATGAAAGGATCAGCCCCAAAATCTAAAGTATATCGTTTATATGATATGTGCATGACATAATAATGGGTGAATAAAATATAAAGTCAGCCCCTAATTAGTAAAGATAAAGTGTGCGGCCACGTCCCCAATCGACTGTGAGGCCTGTTGCTTCTGAGATGAATCTGATTGGGACAAGTGTACGTCCATTTTGGATCGTTGCCGGGACATCCAGAGCAACATTTTGACCATTTACGGTCCCATTCTTTGAGTTAATTTTCATCTGAATTACCGTATTAGATGAATAGGCTTCAACGGTTTGGGTGTTTTGATCCCAGTTTAGATCTAGTCCGGCTTTTTCAAAGAATGGTCTGATTGGTACGAGCATTCGTCCATTTTGAATAATTGGCGTATCCTGGTCGAATGATAGAAGCTCATGATTAAGACTTGCTTGTGGTGTTTGTGTATCACTTACTTTGACATTTGTTATACCTGGTGATAGTTCTTTAAATATATCTGTTGAAATGAATATTTGGCCATCATTAATGAAAATATCCGCATGTGTTTGAAGTTCATCATTGTTTACATATATTTTATTTTTAAATGGCAAGATGTTCATCGTTGTTTTCTTATGATTCAATTGAACTCGCTTTACATAGGCGGTATTTACTAGATTTTTTGTATCAATATAACGTTGGTCTTTTTCACCGCGAAGAAGGACAATGATATAATTATGGTCCCCCATTGTTACAAAACTAACGAGATTATGACCGGAATGACTTGTGTACCCTGTCTTTCCAGCTTGAGCGGAAGGGAGGTAGAATGGACTTGTAGCTTGCACGAGTTGATTCGTATTTTTCCACGTCTTTGTAATTGTTTGGCCGCTTTTATTTCGATAGCTTGTTGAATAAACTGGTGTACTAGCAATTTTTAAGAAAGCTGGGTACTTTGCTGCATCTTTTGCAATTAGGGCAAGGTCAGATGCAGTTGTATACAAGTTTGGATGGTGATAGCCATGCGGATTTGTCAAGGATGTATTCGTTGCACCGAGCTCTTTTGCCTGCACGTTCATCATCTGAACAAATTGCTGCTCAGACCCGCCAATATGTTCAGCAATGGCTGCGGCAGCGTCATTACCAGAAGGGAGCATCATCGCATAAAGAAGTTGTTCAAGTGTCATTTTATCACCAGGTTTGATACCTGCTACAGAGCTATCGGCAGGGATATCTTTAGCACTAGGGCCAATTGTCACGACCTCGTTTAAATTACCATGTTTGATTGCTAGAAGTGCTGTCATAATCTTAGTCGTACTAGATGGATATAATCGTTGATTAGCATTCTTAGAGAAAACGGGTACACCGTTTTTTCCGTCTTCAATGACAAACCCTGAATAGGCACCAATCTTTGGATTAATCTGAAATGTATCTGTGAAGTCAACCGTATCTTTCGGCAATGAGCTTACTGCTTTTGTTAGAGTAACAGAAGGGCTGCCAGATAAATAAATGTCCTCAGAGCTTAAATCAAGTGTCAGACCAAGAAGCAGTGCAGCGTCTTGCAAAGGAAGATAAGCCTCGTTTTTATAAGTAATGAGTTTTCCTTGTGCTAGTGAAACTTGGTTATTATAGGAAATAAAATAGGATTCCTCGTATGCTTGAATGGTCTTTGGGGTATTCATCGCATACGTAGTTCCAGTAGAAAATACAATAAATACGGTGAGCAAAATGACGAAGATTAAATGTATTTGACGCAACTTGTTCAAAACTCCTCTCTAAAAATATAGCTGATGTGATCTTTCATAGTTTCATATTCGCTAATATTCGCCAAAACTCCTTTTCTTTTGCTGTTTTGGTTGTATAATTATGTAAAAAAAGAAAGTTGATAAGGACAAAGTAATGAAAAATATTCAATTTAGCAGATTCTGAATAATGGAAGTGCAGAATTTGAGATATTTCTACTACTTTTCTCGAATGATGGGAAATTGCTTTTTAAGATAGGAAAAAGGCTCCAATTAACCGAAACTATGAGTATATTAAGTAGAGACTAGGAGAGGAAGGAAAGGGTGATGAAAACGATTAGTGGTATATTCTTTATAACGTGTAAAGGGCAAATGGCTGACAATCGCTTTTAAGACAACTAAAAAAAATACCAAAGTGATTATTACCGTTTGATTACAAATCTTACAAAAAAGTACCGATTAATTGATAGTTAGGGGGAAAGATGATGAAGAAAATGTGCTTTGCCATAGCAATGCTTCTAATTATGTTTATCCCACAGTTCGCTCAAGCAGAAGGTGACCAATTCATTATTATTAATAAGTCAATCAATGAACTAGCATTCTATGAAAATGGTGAACTGGTCCGAACATTCCCTGTTGCGACTGGAAAAACAAACAGTCTGACACCAGAAGGGGTATTCCCCATTGTGAATAAGATTAAGAACCGTCCCTATTATACAAATGGCATTCCTGGTGGAGATGCTAGAAATCCATTGGGAGATAGATGGTTAGGTCTTAATGCTCGGGGTACATATGGTACAACATATGCGATTCATGGAAATAACAACTCAAATTCAATTGGAAAATATGTCAGTGCGGGCTGTGTTAGGATGCGTAATGATGATATTCATTGGCTATTTGATCGGGTGAAAGTTCATACTAACGTGCTGATTGTTAACTCATCGAAATCATTTGCTGAGATTGTCAGTACAACCGACTATCAGCTAAAGCCACCTATTAAAGTTATTATTGATGGCAAAGAACTTGCAGTAAATGTTCATCCGTTTATGGATAATAATCGAGTTTTAGTGCCAATGCGTTCGATTTTTGATGAGATAGGTGCAACAGTTCAGTGGGATAGCGCAACAAAGTCAATAACCGCAATCAAAAATAATCATAAGATCCAGTTGAAAATTAACTCAAAACAGGCGACGATTGATGGACAACCGCAAGTATTAGACGTAGCTCCGACAATCCGACAGAATACGACCTTTGTTCCGACACGCTTCGTTAGTGAAGCACTTGGAGTAGCAGTTCAGTGGGATAGTAAAAAAAGCCTGATTACCCTCACATCACCGAAAGAACCAACAGAACAAGAACGAACGAAGATTAGTGTGACGGTCAACGGACAAGAGGTTATCGGCGGAGGCTTTATCGAAGCTGGCACGGCAATGGTACCATTGCGTGATATTTTTACTCCGCTAGGGGCATCGCTTCAATATAATCCTACAACTTCTACACTTACAGTTATATATGGAGGAAACAAAATGACAGTAGCCTCTGGGGATAGAAAAGCAATCATCAATGGGGAGATTATATCCTTGCCACAGGCATCTGTTATTGTAGATGGACGATTGTATGTTCCAGCAAGAGCTTTAACAGAAGGATTTGCAGGTGAAATCATACAGGATCAGAAAACAAATAAGGTTATAATCGTACTATCTAAGCGCTAGTAATTAAAATGCCTGCTCTCTTTGCAGGCATTTTAGCTCTAATGAAGATCAAGTGGGGTTTCTTAGGAAAATATATTGCGAATCTTCACGTCACTACTTCTATGTAAAATAGAAGAAATACAAAATGAGGGTGCCCCAAAAGGGTCTGACCTCACACTCTATCGATCGTTTATTGGGTATGTTCACGTCCTAAACGATAGATAGTAGATGTGGGATTTGACCCTTTCGTTATGGAGCATCCTCATTTTGCTCATTGTGACACTTAACTTATTTGAACTTTTCGAGTGCTATGCGAAGATTTGCAGATGAACGATTAAGCGATTGGATCAAGCTAGCGAGTGAATCCATAGCCTCTTTTTGTAAATCTGATGCTTCTGCTGCAGAATACGTACGACTGGCATTATCGGTTGCGAGCGACATGACTTTCTCCATTGAAGCTAGCACCTCTTCAAATCCTGAAGACATTTCTTCTGTCACTGCTGATACGTCTTGGATTTCATTGTTGACATTTCGCACTGTAACGAGTACAGACTCTAAATCATTTCCGATAGCTGTGACAAGATTCGAGCCTTCTGCCATTTTTGTAGCACTTGTACTCATTTCAGCAATTGCTGTAGAGGTCAGGGTTTGGAATGAATTCATTTCATCTCGAATTTGTTCAGCCGAACTACGAGACATTTCGGCTAGTTTCCTTACCTCATTGGCAACTACAGCGAAGCCTTTCCCGGGCTCCCCAGCACGTGCCGCTTCGATTGCTGCGTTAAGCGCAAGGAGATTCGTTTGTTTTGCGATTCCTGCAATAATGTTGACCATTTCTTCTATGGAATTGAAATTAGATCCGAGATCGCGCATGAATGTTGCCGATTTCTGGACGGAGTGTTCGACTTCCTTAATTTGACCGACAAACTGTTGTGAATCGTTGACGCTCGACACGACAAGCTCTTCCATGATGTTGGATGCGGCGGCTACGGTGGACGAGGATTCAGCGATACGGTGAATACCAACCGTCATTTCCTCCATTGATGTAAGTACTTCCAGGTTATTCGTCTCCTGCACTTTGCTCGTAGTCGAAATCTGGGTAATGCTATGCGTGATTTCTGCGTTCGATTCCTGGACAGTATTCACGATCTGGGTTAGTTCCTCAGTTACTTTAAGGAGAGAAATTGCAGTGTTGTTTACGTCCATCATTACCTGTTTCATTTGCAACAAGGACTGTGTAAATGAGTTCTTGAATGAAGTGATTTCATTACTACCAGTAGTTTGCACAGAAACAAGTGACTTTCCTGCAGTTGTGAGATCTCCTGTCGCAAATTCCCGTGCGGCTTTTTCCATCTCGCTTAAAGGACGAAGTGCACGTTTAATAAATTGTTTCATGAGAAACATCGCAACGACAACGATGGCTAAAATAATTCCAATGTAAATTGGTAGGTTCGTTTTCAATATTTCAGAGCGGACAGTTCCGACTGAATCAGCTGCAATGTCTACACCGACAACCGCGATTTTTTCCCCTTTGGTGTTATAAATGGGGGCGAATGCAGAAAGGTAACTACCGTATTCCGGGTCATCAATAATTTTCGTTGCATTGCCTTCATCTTTTAATGTACCTTCGATTGTTTTGTACGTTGTGAATTCGTGTGTTTCACCAATTGGAATCGCATTCGTTGCATCGGGGCCCACTGCATCGATAATGAACTGCACCGGTTCATCTGAAGATTTTGGGGCAGTCAATGTGTAAAGAAACAGAACTCCGCTCTTCCTCTGCAAGTCCTTCAGATCCGCACGGAGTTTCCAGTATAGTTCGGATTCGGTCATGTCACTCGTTATTTGTTCATACTCCTTCGCATCAAGTAATGATGCAATATGTTGCGCCATACTAATCCCTTGAAGACCCATTGACTTATTCACTGTTTTCGATGTGTTCATAAATAAAATGATTCCAATGGCAATCGATACAGCAAGCATTGTGCAAGCAACGTAAAGAGTGATTTGCCTGCTTAGAGAAACATCCTTTTTCATTTTTTTGCACTCCTTTATGTAATAGTGCGTGTTCAAAAAGGAGGATAAAAAGAGCCGAGAAGTTCTGAGAGCAATTGTCTTAAACCTTTCGCGTATACAGTAATACATGAGGACCGGAGAGACAGAGCTTTAATGCAATTCGACAGCTATTTTTACCGGACTTTTTGAACATCCTCTAATAGCCGCTTTTATTCTAACATAATACCTATAAAATATATAACTCACATTTTAACGTAGTAGAATTGTATATTTCTATGGAAAAGCCGGATGGGTTAATTAAATGGAAGGAATCAATGTAAGGGGGGATGGTCTTTAACAATAAACTTTTAAAAAAATAATAATGGATACACCTTTTCAAACAAGTAGATCAGATAAACGCTGATTATATTGTGAAAAAGGAAAAAGGAACTATACTTCCTTGGTCCATTTGAAAGGCTGAACAAGGTTAATGTTCAGCTTTCCAACTAAACTCTTGTTAGTACTATAAGGTCAGCCAGTATTCATTACTATATTAACCTAGCTAAGTAGTTCCTTTCTCATCTAAGATATCTTTTTTAATTTCTACAGAAGAACCTGAAATTGGAAACAGGTCGGATAACCTTTTCATCTTTCCTTCCGCATCATTAAATACAATATGTTCTCGAGAAAACTTTCTTGGTGTATCGATTTCACACGCAGCAGCCAATGCAAAAAGGCCCTGCCTAACATTAATAATATAATTCATAACACGCCATTGCTTTTCCTCTGGAACGAGTGCATCTTGATATTTTGGATCTGTAGTGGTTATACCTGTAGGGCATTTTCCTGTGTGGCACTGCAAAGCCATAATGCAGCCGTTGGCAAACATAAAACCTCTCGCGGAGTTAACAGCATCTGCCCCAATAGCTAGAGCCATCGCTATTTTATCAGCGGATATTAACTTTCCTGAGGCGAAAATCGTTAGTTTATTGCGAATGCCATAGTGGTGGGCTTTATCCACCACGGTAATTAATGCCGGATAGAGTGGGATGCCCATTGAATCTGCCATTGATTTATATGTGGCACCAGTCCCGCCTTCGCCACCATCCACTGTGATGAAATCTGGATAGATTTGAAGGCTTTTCATGGTCTCGAAAAATTCATCTAAATTCGAATGATATCCTACGACAATTTTAATTCCCACAGGTTTTCCACCTACATCTTGCAGTGTTTTGATAAACTTCAACGTTTCCATTGCATTATGCAAAAAAGGAAAGCGATTAGGTGAATTAATGGTTTTACCAGCTGGAACATTACGAATGTTTGCGACCTTTGGTGTTACTTTTTCTCCTTCGAGGTGGCCACCGCGAATTTTCGCCCCTTGACCAAATTTTAGTTCAAATGCTTTTACATTTGTTTCCTGGGCCTTCAACCTAAATTCTTCGAGTGAAAAGTTCCCATTATCATCCCGATATCCAAATAAACCAGGTCCAATCTGTGCAACAACATCTGCATTACTTTTTAAATGCTCTGGTGCAATTCCACCCTCACCTGTATTGATCCATGAGCCACCTGCCATCTTACTACCATTACCTGTCGAAAGGATATAACTTTCGCCTACAGCGCCATAGGATGTAGCAGAGGCACCAAAAGGACCGCATAATTTCCATGGGAAGTCTCGCTCGGGGCCAACTATTATCGCATCTTCCTCATGATAGAGCCAACGATTGACTTCATCCTTTTCAAGATGTTCACGTCGTGTAAATAGTCCCTCATGGTCAATTTTATATTTCATTGCATGAACCTTTTCTTGATTATCAACTCTTAATTCTTCGTTCAATAGCGGAAATAACCCATTCGCTATATAGTAACCAGGTTTTTCAAAGTCTCGCTTGGATCCGAAGCTTAAAAGGTCGTTACGATATTTTGCTGAAAAGATAACGCTTAAGAATTCCGAACGTGTAAAGGGTTTACCGCTATTATCATTATCAAACCAATACTGTCTAAACTCTGGTCCCATCTTTTCTAAAAGGTATCGAAGCCATCCTAAATATGGATGTGCGCGAATAATGGAATGCTGAGGCTTTTTGGAAACACTTTTAAGCCATAGAAATAAACATAGTGGCCCACCAATAAATACGACTAAAAGGATTATTAAAATGATCAACAACATTGAATTACCTCCTAAATACTAGCGGATTTATACATAAGCCTGAAAAGATTGCTTGCTCATTTCTAATCTTATTTAAACCATATGTATTAGGAGTCCATTTCATAATTAATTTATGAAATCTAAGCTTATATTGCTGGCGGTTTAAAAGATAAAGTTAAAAAATGGTCCTTCTACAACGTGGCTGTTTACTTTAATCAGGTTGAATAAATAAAAAAGGATTCGTTTGCTTGCCGCATTCGAATCTTTTTTATTGCTAGGTTATAAAAGTGAAAAATAGGATCCTTTTACATTTTTGATAATGGTCCTAAACACTTATTTTTGCACGTTCCAATACCTATCTTGGATGCGTCAATTTACTTGAAATCTCTATATTTTACTCAAATTGTAAACATTGTAAAGCTTGTGTGAATCTTTTTTAAGACTAAGTAAATTGCATTGTTTTATAAAAAATCAGCTTATATAATAACCTTGTGATAAAAAATTGACACGTTCCAAAAAGAAGGGAGTAATAGTAATTACGACAAAAAGTATTTAATGAAATAAAGAATGTTCTCGTATGATAGAATTTTTTGATAAAAAATTAAACTTACAAAAGGGTGAAAAAGGATGAGAGTAAAAAAACCACTTCTACTCGTAATGGCATTCATGTTGGTTGCTAGTATCTTAGTAGGTTGTATGAATAATGATTCAACAAAAAAAGATACAGCAACAGACACAAAAGATGGAAAGAAATCTCTTATTGTTTATTCAAACTCTGTATCTGACGGACGTGGAGATTGGTTAACTAAAAAAGCTGCTGAAGCAGGCTTTGAACTTAAAATTGTAGAGGCAGGTGGTGGAGATCTTTTAAACCGTTTAGTTTCTGAAAAGAACAATCCTTTAGGCGATGTCGTTTTTGGTTTAAATCAAATGAACTTTGAAACATTAAAGGCAAATGACATCCTTGTTCCGTATGAGCCAAAATGGACTGCAGAAATTCCCGAAGGTTCAAGTGATAAAGACAAGTTCTATTATCCACTTGTAGAACAAAGAATCATCATGATTTATAACAAAGATGTGTATACAGAAGAAACAGCTCCTAAAGATTGGACAGACTTAATTGAAAATGAAGAATTTGAAGGGAAATACCATGTTCCAGGTAATTTAGGTGGAGGCACAAACCGCTCTGTTATCTACGGAATGCTAATGAGGCATGTAGATAAAAATGGTGGCTTAGGTATATCGGAAGAAGGTTGGAAGGAAATTAAAGCATTCTTTGACAATGGATATAAAACGCCAGAAGGTGAAGATGCTAACGCAAACCTTGCATCAGGAAAAGTGCCAATTTCATTCACGTATTCAAGCGGATTACCTGGTATCGAAGAGGAGTTTGGATTTGAAGCTGGAATCGTTTCACCGGAAGTTGGTGTACCGACTACAGTTGAGCAAGTAGGAATCATTAATAAAAGGAAAGATCAAGATACGGCTGTAGCAGAAGAATTTATTAACTGGTTTGGTAGTGCAGAAGTTCAAGGTGCTTGGGCTGAACAATTTGGTTCTTTACCAGTAAATACAAAAGCAGTTGCAAAAGCATCAGACAAAATGAAGCAAATTGGTGAAAACACAAAGATTCAAGATATGGATTATACGTTCATTTCTGAACATATTGACGATTGGGTAGAAAAAATTGAATTAGAAATTTTCTAATAAGAATTTGGAAGCGCCTTGATTAGCCCTTTTGGTTAATCAAGGCGGGACTGAGCGGATGAGTAGGCATCTTCCGTTCAGTCCTGCCTTGTAGGTGGGCAGCTAAAAGTTATCAAACTTTCCTCAACCCTTATTAAGAAAACCTTATAAACTGTCGAACCATAAAGGATTTGGCGGTTTTCATTATGAAGGAGGATATCACTTGATTACGTTTCAAGATATACAAGTAAAATTTGGTGATTTTGTTGCGATACAAAACTTAAATTTAAATATAAAAGAAGGCGAATTTTTCACGTTTTTAGGACCATCTGGTTGTGGGAAAACAACGACTTTAAGAACGTTAGTAGGATTTATTACACCGACCAATGGGAAGATCATTGTCGATGGAGAAGATCTGACAAATACGCCCATTGAAAAAAGGCAAATTGGTATGGTATTTCAAAGCTATGCCTTATTCCCTACAATGACTGTGTATGAAAATATCGCTTTTGGGTTAAAAGTTCAAAAAAATAAAAAAGAAGAGATCAAAAAACGCGTTGAAGAAATAGCACGGGTTGTCGATTTAACGGATGAGCAACTTATAAAAAATGTCTCAGCATTATCAGGTGGACAGCAACAACGTGTGGCGATTGCACGGGCATTAGCACTTGCACCTAAGATCATCGTGTTAGATGAACCATTATCAAACTTAGATGCAAAGCTTCGCAAACAATTACGAAAAGAACTAAAAAAATTGCAACTTGAACAAGGGATTACAACGGTTTATGTGACACATGACCAAGAAGAGGCCTTAACATTGTCAGATCGAGTAGCGGTTTTTAATAACGGTGTTGTTGAACATGTAGGTACACCAGATGAAATTTACAATCAATCAAAAACAGAGTTTGTCTGTAATTTTATTGGTGATGCCAATGTAATTAGTCAGAAAATAATCGAAGAAATCGCTGGGAAAACGAATATGAAAGTAGATCCTGCTAAGAAATATTATATTCGAACGGAAAAGATTAAAACGAAAGTATTAGAAAGTGATCAACATTCCGTTTCACTTCAGGCAAAGGTTATGTCAAAAGAATTCTATGGCACATACTCTCAATACAAATATGAAGTTATGGGAACTTCTCTTGCAAATATCGAAAAAGAAGATGGGGATTTTCAATATTTAGAGGGCGACGATGTGACATTATTTATTAATCCCAAAGACATACTTCAATACTAGGAGAATCATGATGAAGAAATTTATAAACGTTCATGTTCATAATAAAATCTATCTTTGGCTTGTTGGAATTATCCTTACATGGTTTATTGCAGCATTTCTTGTTCTCCCAAATGTAAATATTCTTTATACGACATTTTTTGCAGATGGAGCCTTTTCATTAGAGCCTTTTCAAAAATTAATATCATCTAAAAGAGCGATGAACAGTTTACTGAATAGCTTTATTTTAGGGATAACACTAGTCATCACTGTAAACATTACCGGAGTTTTCTTAGTTTTAGTCACAGATTACTTTGCCATCAAAGGAGCAAAGATCTTGAGACTTGTTTATTTTACGACGATGATCTACGGCGGACTTATCTTAGTATCGGGCTATCAATTTATCTATGGGAATTCAGGATTTTTAACGACAGCCTTAGTGAAAATCTTTCCGACGATGAATCCGGATTGGTTTGTCGGTTACCCAGCAGTTGTGTTTGTCATGACCTTTGCTTGTACAACGAATCATATCATTTTTCTGTCGAATGCAATAAAAAGTATTGATTATCAAATCGTTGAAGCAGCCAAAAATATGGGGGCTTCGCCTTGGCAAATTCTCATCAAAGTTGTTTTACCTGTGTTAAGACCTGTATTAACGACATTATCCGTATTGTTATTTGCCTCAGGACTCGGTGCGATGTCTGCGCCGTTGATTGTAGGCGGGAAAGACTTTCAAACTATTAGCCCAATGATTCTAACATTTGCTAATAGTATGAGTTCAAGAGATCTTGCCGCATTGTTAGCCATATTTTTAGGTGTTTCACAAATTGCGTTACTTTACTTTATTACGAGAGCTGAGAAAAAAGGCTTTTATATGTCAGTTTCAAAAGTAAAAACAAGAATTGAGAAGCAAAAAATTGAAAATAAGGCTACCAACTTTATTGTTCACTTTTTTGCCTATGTTCTATTTGCCATCTATGTGCTGCCGATAATGACTGTCATTATTTTTTCATTTACCGATACGTATAGCATCAGTACGGGTACACTTTCATGGGAGCACTTTACATTAGATAATTACATCAAGATTCTAACGGATGCTTCATCATATGAACCATTCGTGATAAGTATCATTTATTCTGGGTTAACGGCAATTATTGTTGTAGCTGCCATGTTATTTATCGCACGAATTATTCACAAATATAACAATAAATTAACAACTTCGTTAGAGTATTCATTCCATATACCTTGGCTAATCCCAGGTATACTAATGGCTTTAGGTTTAATTATCACCTACGATAAACCGATGCCCATTTTAGGAAATATTGTTCTAACAGGGACATTAAGCTTATTGTTGATCGCTTATGTGATTGAAAAAATCCCATTTACCTTGAGGATCCTAAAAGCAGCTTACTATTCATTCGATAGCTCGCTCGAGGATGCAGCAAAAAATCTAGGTGCAGGTTCATTCTATACATTCGTTAGAGTCATCCTGCCAATCGTTTTACCGACAACGTTAGCGATACTCGCATTAAACTTTAATAGTCTATTAGCTGATTATGATTTAACGGTATTTTTGTATCATCCATTATATCAACCGCTTGGTATTGTGATTCGGAATAATACCGATCCAACCGCATCGATCGATGCAAAAGCGATGAACTTTGTGTACTCAGTTATTTTAATGGCCATATCTGCAGTTGTTATTTATTTTATTTATGGTAGAGGAAGTAAGAAGAAAAATATTTTATAAAAGAGGTTTAATATGAATTTAATAAAAGAAAAATTAGAAATCCACCCATTTTTAATCGCTGTCCATCGAGGAAGTAGTATGGGGAATATTGTTGAAAATACGATTCCTGCCTTTCATGCGGCCGTTCAATCAAAAGCAGATATGCTAGAAATTGATCTTATTCGTTCGACAGATGGAAAGTTTTATATTTTTCATGACGGGAATGAAAATAGGCTTTTAGGGCAAGATCATAACATAAAAACGATGGGTTCAACCGAAATTGACGCACTCAATTATCGAAATAATATTGGTCATAGTGTAAATTTTAAAGTTGAGAAATTAGAAAATGTGTTGAATACATTTAAAGGAAACATTCTTATCAATCTTGATCGTTCTTGGGAATATTGGGAAACACTCCTACCTTTCCTTGATCAATTTGACATGGAAGATCAAATTCTCTTAAAATCACCAGTTCAAAAGAGCTATTTGGATATTTTGAATGCCCATCCTGTGAAATATTCATATATGCCAATCATTAAAAAGTTGCCAGAAATCGAAGAGGCTGAAGCCTATCAAAATATTAACCTTGTTGCCATGGAGATCATTGCAGAGGATGTGGAAAGTCCATTCTTCCAGGATAAAACGATTAAAAGCATCAAAGATAAAGGTTTATTCATATGGATCAATGCGATTAAACTTGATGAGGAAATCATTTTATTTGCAAAATTTGATGATGATGCTTCAATTATAAAAGGCCCAGAACACGGTTGGCAAAAGCTTATAGAAAAAGGTGCAGACATTATCCAAACAGATTGGCCAAACCATTTAAATAACTATAGACAAAAACTTAAGCTTACTAAATAATAGTAAGCTTTTTAAGCATAGGAAAAGAGGAGAAAATATGGAGAACTTACAAATCATTCATACTCAAATTGTAGAATGGTTAAACGAAATTGTTCCAATTATTAAAGGTTCTTTATCAGAAGAATTAATAATTGAAACAAAATTAAATCGAAAAGATCTAGTGACGAATATCGATAAAAAAGTTCAAGATTTTCTTGTTCAAAAAATTAAGGGAACATATCCGGCACACATAATTGTTGGGGAAGAATCTCCAGAATTAAAAATAAGAGATAAAAGAGAGCATGTTTGGATCATTGATCCGATTGATGGTACCGCAAACTTTGTAAAACAACAAGACCATTTTTGTATTTTAATTGCTTACTATGAAAATGATATCGGTAAGTTAGGTTATATTTTTGATGTGATGAATGACGATTTATATTATGCCATTGAAAATAAAGGGGCATTTGTTAATGATGAAAAATTACCAATTCAAAAAGAGGTTACTTTACAAGAAGGGCTGATTTCGGCAGATGTCAGAGATTGGGCTGGGAAGGAGTGCTTTGGACGGTTGGCTGAGGAATCCTTTGGTATTCGTTACTTTGGCTGCGGAGGCATTGATAGTATTCATGTCATTACCGGTAAGTTTGTTGCATTTGCTACGTCAAAATCTGGACCTTGGGATTTAGCGGCCCAACTTGTTTTTGCAAAAGAATTAGGCTTGAAAGCTTCTCACTTTGATGGTCGAAAATTACATTATTTAGATCGTGGCGATTGGGTTCTTTCCAATAAAGGGGCCTATGATGATCTTATAAATATTCTAAAAGGCTGGAATTGTTAATTATATATATAGTTTTATTGAAAATGACTAATGAAATAAGGATATTTGTTAAAATTGGAAGAACTTTATTGTTCTTTTAGGAGTGAAAAAAACAGGATGGTAACAATTTTAGATATTGCGAAAGCAGCTGGTGTCTCACACGGGACTGTTTCCAATGTGTTGAATGGCAAAGGGAATGTTAGTTCTAAAAAAATGGAGCGTGTTCTGAGAGCAGCAGAAGAATTAGGTTATAATCTCAACAAAAATGCGAAGTTACTACGTTCAGGTGATAGCCAAACAATTATTATGATTTTACCAACTCTTGCTTTAGATGAATATGCCACATTTTACGAGAGTTCATTAAAAGAGGCGACTGCAAGAGGGTATCATGTGAATTTGTATTGTACCTATGATAACCCAATAAAAGAATTAGAAATTATTAAAGAAATCATCAAAGAGAGACCTTCAGGAATTATTACAGTTTCATCTTTAGAGGATGCTAATGAATACTATAATCAACTTACAATAAATAAAAGCGATATTATTTTTATTAATCGTCATGTCGAGAATGCCTTAGAGTATATCTCTTTTGATTTCAAACAAGTTGGCGTGGACATGGCAAATTATTTGAATCATTTTAATAAGAAGACAATTGGTGTTTTTACGGATGAAGCTAAATATTCGAATGAAAGTGACTTTATTTCATCATTTTTAAATCAAGTAAACAATAAAAATATCGTGATTTCGCAGTCAAATATGGCCCACGAATATGAAAATGCATTCAATATGATTCAAAATACGTCATTCGATTTCATCATTACGACAAATGTATCAAAAGCAGTAAAGCTACTTAAGGCTTATCATTATGGGTCATCGAAACCTTTACCTAAAATGATTGCAATGGCACCCTTCAAAAATACGTATAGCAATGAAACACTCTATTATTTTCAGGATTATGGCTATTTAGGTGAAAGTGTGGTTAAGAAAATTATACTTAATATTCATTTGAAAAATAAGAGCCATGCAAAAATTTATCATAATATTGGTTTTTTAAATAAGCATTTGAATTATAGTAAATTTGATTCACAAATGAACATTTTAACAATTGAATCACCAACGACTGAAGCTTTAAAGAAAATAGTCCCACACTTTGAAAAAAACACAAATATACATGTCAATTTAGTAATAAAAAAGACGAGTGAAATTTTTGAAATTATTAAAGACGATGAAGCATGGAAAAACTATGACATTATTCGTTTAGACGTTGTGGGGCTATCTTGGTACGGTCAGAAAATCTATAAGAATTTACAAGGACTAAATCATAACATGGATCGTGTGTTAGAAAATATCCCGTATTTTTTAAAAGACTACTATGCGAATATTAATGACGTGACCTATGCTCTACCATTTGATATTAGTATTCAAATGCTATTTTACCGAAAAGATATTTTTGAAAATGAAATTATGAAACGAAAATATTTTGAGAAAACGAAATCAGAATTAAAAATACCAACGAATTTTAATACGTATAATGAAATTCTGAAATTCATAAATGAAAGTGATTTTGATTTAGTAAAAGAATTAAACGGGGCATCGATGATTACTGGGAATGCGGGGACGATAGCTACTGAGTATTTACTTAGGTATTATTCGCTTAAAGGAGCACTTTTAAATAATTCAGAAATAAAACTAGATGAGAATATTGCGAAAGATGCAATGAAACTGCTACATGAAAGTTACCGAAATTCAAATGTTGTGGATACAAATTGGTGGGGAGAAGAAGTAAAATCCTTTGTAGACGGAAAATCGGCAATGGTCATGGGATTTATGAACCACTTATCCGTTGTGTCCCAAAGTAATATTAAAGATTCAATTGGTATTGCAAATGTACCAGGAGATACTCCTTTATTAGGTGGAGGTATTTTAGGAATTACAAAAAATACGAACAAAATAAATGAAAGTATTGAATTTTTGAATTGGTTAAATAGTAATGAAATTTCAGAGCAAATTACATTACTTGGAGGAAATACAGCAACGTATTTCCTATCGAATAGTTCCGTCGTACAAACAATGTATCCTTGGTTAAACAAAGCTAAAAAGACAATTATGAATGGAAAACGAGAAAGTGCGTTTGAAAATGGACAAAGTATCGATTTAAAACAAGCTGAAGAAGTGATTGGTAAATACATGCTGCAATTACTGGAAGAAGAGCAACCTGACTATGATCAATACGCAGTGAAAATAAATGAAGAACTTGAGAAGGAACAGGAAAATTTAGTAACTCAACATTAAAATAGCTTGTACGTATTAGCAACAATGAAGAGGATGAATCACATAAGTCATCCTTTTGGACGTAGTTTCAATGTTTAACTCCAGCGCCTGATCACTCCGAGGTCATCGTGTCTTATTTCTGACCATAGGGTACATTTTAATTGATGGATAGGGATTTTTTATCGAGCATGCTGTTAGGAAAAGTTCCTCGTTATGAAGGTAATACGGGAAACCAACTGCGGCCATAGGATGGAACTATCATTTTACCTCTGTTATCCCGCAACTTATTTAAGCTATATTTTAACAAATAGGCAACGTTCCTCTGATTTTCGATTTAGTTTGAAAATGAAATCGTGAGAAAACGAGAGAAAATAAACGAAAACATCTCTTTAAGTGGGATTCTGGAATCATACGGTTTATCTGTTTCATCGGAAAAACCAGTATTGACACTCTTTGTCTTTTCCGATACATTACATAAGTATGTTTTTTAAGGAGGAAATAATGGGTACTCAGAATCACACACAAGTAAAAATAACAACAGCAGATCCATCCGCGTTAGGCTTATTCGGTCTTGCGATGGTAACATTTGTAGCATCATCACAAAAACTAGGCTTAACAGAGGGACTTTCTTATCTCTTGCCGTGGGTATTTTTCCTAGGCGGTCTAGCTCAAGTTTATGCCTCAATTCTAGATGCAAAGCATAACAATATATTTGGAACAACTGCATTTGGAGCATTCGGACTATTTTGGTTTGGTGTTGGAACAACATGGATGATTCAGTTAGGCTTTTTCGGTGAAAAACTTGCTGCAAATGGCGATCCAAAACAACTTGGTTTTGCATTTATTGGCTATTTGATTTTCAGTCTCTTTATGACGATTGGGGCCATGGAAACACATAAAGTTTTGTTCTTTATTTTCGTCTTTATTGATATCCTATTTATTGGATTATCTTTAAGTTCATTTAATATTATGTACGATGTAACTCATATGATTGCTGCAGTAGCAGAAATGTGCATCGCTTTGTTATCTTTCTATGGTTCAGCAGCGAACGTGTTAAACACACACTTCGGACAAGTTGTGCTACCGATAGGAAAACCGTTCGGGATTTTTAAAAAATAATATTGTCTAGAGTGGACGAAAAAGGTCTACCATCAATGAAGAAAGGTGAGTATCTACTATTAAGTAGTGTCTCACCTTTTTTATTTTCCTCCAGTTAATAGGCAGTAAAATCTCCTCCCCAAATCGCTTTTATCCCGCACTTTTGTGAATATAGTTCTTACAATTGACAGCTAATTTAATCCATGATATATTTACTTTTAATTAAAGATATTTTAATTGGAGATAAAATGTTGTGGAAAAACGACTAGCCAATCAATATATAGGAAAAATATTTTATAAAAGTATAAATTAAGTAGCAAATCAGCTTAAAGGGAAGAAGAGCTCTGTTTTAAAAAGAATACAAATTGAGAATCAATTGGAGGAATGTAATATGAACGAATTAAAAGGAATTCACCACGTAACAGCCATTACAAGTAGTGCAGAAAAAAACTATGAATTTTTCACGTATGTTTTAGGTATGCGTTTAGTAAAGAAAACCGTTAACCAGGATGATATCCAGACGTATCACCTATTTTTTGCAGATGACGCAGGTAGTGCAGGTACAGATATGACTTTCTTCGACTTCCCGGGCATTCAAAAAGGCGTGCATGGTACAAATGAGATTTCAAAAACATCTTTCCGTGTACCAAGTGATGCAGCAATCGATTATTGGGTAAAACGTTTTGATCGAATTGAAGTAAAACACACAGGAATTAAAGAACAGTTTGGTAAAAAGACACTTTCATTTGTTGACTTCGATGACCAACAATATCAATTGATTTCAGATGAAAATAATGAAGGGGTTGCTTCAGGTACACCATGGCAAAACGGACCGGTCCCTCTAGAGTATGCGATTACTGGTTTAGGGCCCATCTTTGTTCGGATTGCTCAGTTTGATTACTTTAAAGAAATGCTGGAAAAGGTTCTCTTATTTAAAGAAATTGATCATGAAGGTTCATTCCATTTATTTGAAGTAGGCGAAGGAGGCAATGGTGCACAAGTAGTTGTCGAATATAATGCCATACTACCTCAGGCACAACAAGGTTTTGGTACAGTTCACCATGCGGCATTCCGAGTTGAAGATCGTTCTGTATTAGAAGAATGGGATAAACGGATAAGAAACTTCGGATTCCAAACATCAGGGTTTATTGATCGTTTCTTCTTTGGATCATTGTATGTAAGAGTTGCACCACAAATTTTATTTGAGTTTGCAACAGATGGTCCAGGGTTTATGGGAGATGAACCGTATGAAACGCTTGGAGAAAAATTATCTTTACCTCCATTCTTAGAACCGAAACGTGAACAAATTGAAAAATTAGTTCGCCCAATTGATACAGTTAGAAGTACAAAAGAATTCAGTAAAGAATAACAAAATGAGGCCATCATGTACGAGATTTCTTATGAAATCATATATGATAGCTTTTTCTCTTTGCCCCTTTGACTAAAAAGGAACTTTTGAGGAGAAATTAAGGGAAACGGAATGGAGGTTTCTTTATCATGGAAAACAACAATCAGCATGATACATTTACGGTGGCAGGCACAAACATTGATGCAGTTAAAAGGGAAAATCAACAATCCATGAAATAATGAAAGACTACTATAAGGAAGCTTTCCTAAAAAATAGAGATTCCTTCATTTTAATAGTGCTTGCCCTTATTAGACTTTATGGGCAAGCTTCTTTGTCTTAGGAGTGGGTTCATGTTACATTTTCCTCCAAACAAACATCTTTAAAGAGTTCGTTCTTTTAAAGTGGGCTTTTAGTTCTTCCTTCATTTCTAATCCCAATGTCAGTGAAGTAAGTATATATAAGTAGTGGAAAAAATACTCGGTTAGTGATGGGTGCACCCAAGGATCTGAACTTCAGAGGATAGGATCTGTTCTCACGTCCTAGAAAATAATTACAAAAAAGATTGAAAGTTATTGACAATATTCCGAATATTATATATATTTAACTCACAAATAAACCTGAGTAATACTATTGGATTTGAAATTTCATATATTTAAATTCTTATCAAGAGAGATGGAGGAACTGGTCCAATGAAATCTCGGCAAAAGGCCCTTTTAAGAGTACTGTGCCAATTCCAGCGAACAAATGGTTCGAGAGATAAGAAGAGGAAATGATAGCATATTTACGCACATTCGACTCTTCTTATCGTTTTGATAAAAAGAGTTTTTTGTATTTACCATTGAAAAAGGGGATGGGTAGATGATAAACAATCAGGAGGCACCATTCGAATTTGACACGATTGTATTTGGTGAAGGGAAGAAAGATACGATTGACTTTCTTTGTGGGAAAGTAGTACATGGTAGGAAAATGGGACGGCAATTAGGTTTTCCTACAGCAAATATAGATGCTGAAGCTGCCTTGTTAGAGAATGGGGTATATGGCGTACATGTAGTTGTGAAAGGAAAGCCATATCGGGGCATTATGAATGTTGGTGTTAAACCTACATTTGGTTCAACCTTAAAAAAATCATTTGAGGTTCATCTTATCGATTTTGCCGACGATTTATATGGGGAGTTCATAGAGTGTCAACTTCTTTTTAAAATCAGAGAGGAACAAAGGTTTGCTTCAATTGACTTATTAAAAAAACAAATTACGGAGGACATATATCGTGCAATCGGAAAATTTAAACAATTTGAGAATCTTTTTAAGGACGGAGAAAGGAAAACCCTTAGGAAAAAGCAAGTATCTGAATCTGCCTGATTTACAATTTTTTAATTGGTGCCATTTCCAATACGGGTTAAACAAAGGAATTTATAATACGATTGATAACTGGTTTTACGAGTATGGCATTGTCAATATTCTCTCACGGAGAATTTACCTTTTATCCTTTTTGGAGTTTGCCAAAGAAGTAGAATCGGAGCAAAAGCAAGAGAAAGTAATTCGATTTGGAAATGGTGGACTTGTAAAAAAACTGCATGCATTTCTAGACGTTTATAAAATGGAGTCTAGAGGGGGTCTTTAGAATTTGGGTTTAAAGCGTCTAGAAGGTGCAAAGATGCAGGTGTTCGGAGGAAAGCATCATAGATTAAAGCTAAACTAATGAAAGGCAGACCCTAACCTGTAATCATCGTTAATTTTGAAAGCGGGAATACATTTGTAATCTCATATGCACTTATTAATATATGAAAACCCATGAAAATACGCTAGTGTCTTTTTAACGCTTGGTTTAATAATCTCACAATGTTGAACAGAGATAATATTTCATTCTTATCGAGCGATAGCAGGGGGGAAGCTATAATGGGCGTCTATAAACTCTAGGTTAAACCGATGAATTACGCTCATTATAGCTCACAATATAGTTGTGTTTTGTTGTATTATAGTACCCTTCACTGTATTCTTTAATATTCCCTTCTTCATCATGAGAAAGTCGAATTCTTTTTAAGACTGTAGTGTCTTTTTCCAACTTCAATGATTCACAAATGTGACTAGGTGCGATGGCAACAGCGAACTCATCCCTAAATGTTTCAAGTTTAATATTGTTTTTTTCCATAAAATGATATAAAGAGTTAATCTGAACATCGTTTAATTCTTCATCGCTTATGTCCAATAAAATATAGTGGGAAAAGTGAATATACGGTTCACCATCCAAAAGGTAGATTCGCTCAATTTGAAGGCAGTTTTCACTAAATAAAGGATAGAGTGAAGATTCAATTGATAATTGACTCCTTTTTATGCTTAACACCTTTTTTATAATTTGGTGACCTTCCTCTACTAATAACTCTGTAAAGTGCTTACCTTTTGCTAGTTTCACATTCGAAGCATTTGTGATGACCTTCGTTCCTTTCCCGCTTTTCTTTTCAATAAAACCTTCTTGAACAAGCTCTTTAATTGCATTACGTACAGTAATTTTACTCACATTAAATTCTTCTTCTAATAGAGGCTCAGAGGGAATGTAAGTATTAACTGCGTATACACCGTGTAAAATACGATCTTTCAGTATTTCCTTGATTTGTATATATAACGGTCCTTTTTTTCTATTCACTCTCGTTCCATGTCTCCTGTCATTTTCCCGGTATGGAAGTTTTACTTTATCTTTTGATATCTTCAATTGTTCCCATAATGGCCGACAAGATCTCTGTTTCTGTTGACATAGGCGAATCCCCAACAATTGTGCAGGCCAACATTCCTGCTGCGGCTGCAAACTGTACGGTTTTCTTAGGCGAAAACCTAGACAACTCGCCATGCAAAATACCGCTTGTATAGGCATCACCAGCACCAATTCTATCGTATACAGAAAAGGATAGATGTTCAGAGAAATGGAACATTTGATCTTTGTACATATAACCTAGTAAAGAATGGGTATTATCTCTGTTAATCGTTCGATGTGTTCCTGCTATTGTTTGAATATCAAAGTTTGTTGCGACTTTAGGAATTAAGTCGATAAGCTGTTCTTCTCTTGAGGTTTTCGGTGTCTTCATTTCTAAAATATGCATAGCATCCTTTTCATTCATCATGACAATATCAGATAAGGTAAGCATGTCTTCATAATGAGGTTTGGCTTTGCTGTATCCACCGTCCCATAAGGAAGGGCGGTAATTACAATCAAAACAAACGATTCCGCCTTTTTCTTTTACTTTTTTAGCAAGGACTTTCATACTCTCACGGACATTGCTCCCCATTGAGAGTGCAATGCCGCAAAAGTGGACGATATCTGCTAATTCAGCGATGGATTCCAGATCATAGTCCGATAATGAAGCGGTATTAAAACTGGTTTCCAAACGATTCGTGTAGGTGACACGGCTGGCACGATGCCCAAAGCCATTTTCTAAAAAATACATACCAACGCTTTTTCCGCCTCTATTAATTAAATTTCGTTCAATTCCTAAACGTTGCAAGTAAGAAATCGCTGCATCACCTAAAGGGTTCGTTGGTAATTTAGTAACAAGGTATCCATCATAACCTAGCTTTATCATTGCTGCAGCAACGTTAACTCCGGTGCCTGAGAATGAGTATTGTAATGTGTTAGCTTGTGTCAGTAATTTGTATCCAGGCACTTGCAATCGCATCATCACTTCCCCAAATGCGACAATCTTCTTAGGCATGTTTTTGAACCGATTTTTTTATGATGGCCAATAATGTTCGCACATCATCCTCATTTGTCCTTCCGGTCTCTTTATTAATGATAGAAGAGTACACATGTGGAATAATTTTCGGTACGTTTTCTTCTAAGGCGATTTCTAGTATTTTATCAAAATTATGTAAATCGATGCCTCCAGTTGGTTCCAAAGCAAATCCCTCCTCACCACAAGCTTTCGCTACTGCACGGAACTCTTCTTCATGAATTAACCCTTTCATCGGGAAGTATTTCAACGCATTTCCACCCATATCACGAACTAAAGCAATGGCAGCTTTGACAGGAACAATTGCTAAATCATCGGCCACAGCACTGTTAGGGCCGGTCGATATATTCACGTAGCCTACTTGACCCGTTGGAGATACAAGGGAATTTATCCAACTCTCTTTTTCTCCTAAATTAGCCCGTGTAGCAGCTACTGCAGGAAATACTTGATTAATATGACTGCCTGGGTAATGTTTGGCAATCTCAGAAACTATCGCTGCCTGTCTATTATCCCCGGCGCCTAAACCAATTGAAACCGCCTCATCAATCGCATTTCCATATGCTTTCATGTCTATCACAGCTGTTTCCACATTAGGGTAATCTTTAGAGAGAACACCAATTAATACGTGACCCTCAGCCGCTTCGAAAATTTCTGTAGCATTTTCAATACTATTTGCTAGCACATTTAAAGCTACTCGATTTTGATAAAAGCGTTTGTTAATATTGGTCATTATTCATTTCCTCCTAAAATAGCTCGTAATTGGGCTTCAATCACGTATATATCATCACCTTGTAGTGGGCGTGGATCGATATCAAAAAATCCTTGGCGAACTCCGTAATCACGGGTATAAATCGCGATTAATTTTCCATTTCTTAGCTGATCATTTACTTCTTTCGCTGTTATATGCGCAAGGTCTGGATCAATTAGGATTCGAGCTCTGTAGATGGCACGGCCTGCCTCGTCTTGTACAATTGATACCTTTACACCATTGATCGATTCTAGTGATGTAAGAACTTGTAGACTTGCTTTTTCTTTTTCACTATCATCAGTTTTGTCAAAGTACTCATCCATTGCCTGCAATAATCCGAATGTCGTTTCTTTGCCAACTTTCATGCTTCTGCCAATGCCATGTAATTGCACTTTAAGCCATTCGATATATTTCTGTTTACCAGCAACGATTCCAGAACTTGGTCCTTCTATTGCTTTTGAGCCACTGTATATAGCCAAATCAGAAACTTGTACATATTTTTTCACATCTTCTTCTGCAGCAGCATCGACAATAAATGGAATATGATTCGCTTTGGCAACTTCCCAAGCTTCTTCCACTGAAATCATATTTTTTTGTACAGTATGATGGGATTTTACATATAAAATAGCTGCAGTATTTTCGTTAATGGCATCGGCAATATGTTCTTTCTTTCCTTCATTTGCATAACCGACTTCAACTAATTTTCCACCGCCAAGGTAGACCATCGTTTCTACTGGTGCACCGTACTGCACGTTATGGCCTTTAAACATAATGACTTCGTTTTTTTGTATCGATTCTTGATGGAGCTTTTCGCTTTTTCGTCGCGTTCCTTCTGTTACAATCGCTGCTATGGAAAGAGCAATACCACTTGATGCAGAGTTTACAACAACCGCTGCTTCAGACTGAAGTAACCGAGCGATATGTTGACCTGCTTTGTCGACAAGATCCGCAATTTCAACGTAATTTTGCCCGCCTGTCTTCATGGCGCTCATCACAGTATCTGTAGGTGCAGAAACACCTAATATACTCATTCTTCCGCTTGCATTGATCACTCTTTTTAAACCGTATTTAGCATTCAACGAATTCTCCATTTATGACGACTCCTTGTACAATGATTTTTTGTTTTGCTTTTCTCACTTCACCCTCAGAATCTAGTAAAGAAATCGATTCGTCCTCAACTGAGAATAATGTGAGGTTTGCTACATCGCCTTCTGAAATCCTCCCTAAATCCGGTTTATTTAACCACACCGCTGCATGAACAGTAACGGCATCGATTACTTCTTTCAGCGAATAGCCTAGATACAAAAATTTAGTTAAGACATTTTCCATACTATAAACTGGACCATTCAGACGATTGTTTCGGTATATATCCGTACTAATCGTATCAAAGTGGATATTACACTTTTTCGCTATTTCGGCCGTTTTGAAAGAGAAGCTCGCTGTCCCGTGACCGACATCTAAGTGAACGCCTCGTTCGATTGCCTGAAGAAACTTAGGGAATGGCTGTCCTGCTTTATCAAATAAATTATTTGCCTTCCCATTTAAGTAATGAGTAATCATGTCTTTTTTCTCAAGTAAGTCAAGAAATTCATTAATATTCGGTGGTCCTGATCCGATATGAATCATAAGTGGTAACCCTGTATCTGCGGAGAATTTCCGAGCGATCTTTAAAGGCTCTATCCCATTTTCGCCAACCACACTATTGCTAATTCTTGCTTTTAGTCCGATGATAAAATCCTTATAATCGCCGACTGTCTTTTTTAGTTTTTCTTCGTTTAGCCAATGAAGATTTGCTAACTCATCAATGCGCTGTAAACCAATTTGTGAGATATTTAGGAAAGCGAATACATTTGTTTTTGCACTTTTACAACTGTCTACTAAGTCAGGCAAACGATCAGCACCAGTACTACCAGCATCAATAATCGTGGTTACACCTGTTTTGTAGCCAACTTCATCGATATCATCCCCATATGGGTCAAATTCCGGAAAGGCATGTACATGCATATCAATCCAGCCACTTGATATAAATACCTTGTGCTGATAATCAATTATTCTTTCACCGATTCCTGTTCCACGAGGAACAATTTTCTTAATTTTTCTATTTTCTAATAGGATATCTACAGCATTTCCTTCTACCATTTTTACATTTCTTAGCACAGTCGTATCAGTCATTTCAATCATCCTTTTTCGAAGAGCCATGTAGTTTGTAAAATGCTAAATGTATATGCTTATAAATTATTTAAAAATTGCCTCAAGTCGAATAAAGATTATCATACGTTTTTAATATGGTCAATATAACGTTATAATGTTTAATCTACACAAAACCTGAATGTCGTTAAAACGCCACCATGTACTATGAAGGATCTATCATGAAGCACGCTGTACCCACATAATCACAATGGTGGCGGTGCGGAGCCGGAATTTCGGATACTTACTCGATCATATAAGTATACCTGCTAAGTGGATTGGCTATAGTAGTAAGTCGCGAAGCCCTGTCCCCATGTCCTTCATACAAAATATAGTAGTGGAAAATGTTGATGCATATTTTGAAACATCTATTTAAGAACACATTACACTAATTTTTTTATAAAAATGATCAAAAAGGAGGAAGCAGCCACCTTTTTATGGTTTAATCAAAGTGAACTTATAAAGGTTAAGCATATATACAATAAAGTGTGTGAGAAAGGAGAACAAATGGTTACAAGGAGAGAAGTTGCACAAAAAGCGGGCGTTTCACCGTCAACTGTGTCGCGCGTCATTAATAATAATGGATATGTTGCGGCAGAAGCTAGGGAAAGAGTGGAAGCAGCAATTACTGAACTGAATTATATCCCAAATCGGGCAGCACAAAATTTACGGATGAAGTCCTATAAACAAATTGCTTGTATAACACCATCTATAACGAACTCCTTTTTTACGGAAATGTTTGTTGGGATTGAAGAAATGGCATTAGAGAGAGGATATTCTTTATCATTATATAATATTACGAAGGAAAGAAAGGATTATTTGAAGCAAGTCTTAGAAGGGCCTTATGATGGCATGATTTTACTTGCCTCGTATGAATTAAGCTCAATTATGGATTTTGATAAAGATGCACTAAACATGCCACTTTCGCTTTATTTGGACCGTTTTCTAGACACAGACATACCACATGTATTTGTAGATTTGAAAAAGGTGATGAGGCAATCTGTAGAGCATTTAATCCAGAACGGACATAAAGACATTATTTTTTTAGGACATTATTTTGATGAAGATTATGGAAATGCTAGATTTGAAGGATATGAAAGTGCAATGAGAGCACATCATTTACCAATCAAAGAATATTATAAAAAATTTATCGAAATGTATGAAGACAAATTGACGACAGGATATTCTGGGATCAAGTCGCTATTGGATAATGGACAATCATTTACAGCTGTAGCAGCGTCTAATGATTTGTTAGCAGCGGGCGCCATACGGGCCATCATTGAAAGTGGAAAGAAAGTTCCTGAGGACATATCCGTTATTGGTGTTGATAATATTGAATTAGCTAAAATCGTCACACCAACATTAACAACGATGAATATTCCAAAAAGAGAAATTGGCAGAAGGCTCGTTCAACAGTTATTAGATCAACTTCATAACGAAAAGAAGGTAGAAACATTTATAGAAGCTGAGGTCACGTTAATAGAAAGAGAGTCTGTAAAAAAAATTTAAGTGGTTGACAACGGTTTCATTTGAGTTTATATTTTGAATATTACTACGAAGGATATCTAATTGAGCAGATTGGGGTCGGAAATGTTCAAATGGATTTCTTTTATGATTAATGTGGTCACGTAGCCACATTTTTCGCTCAAATATGGTCACGTGGCCACAAAATTAGAGGAGAGTGTAAAAAGTGAAAAAGTTTTCTTTGTTATTATCTTTATTACTAGTAACATCCGTATTATTAGTAGCATGCAGTGGAAAAGATGAAAAAAGTGGTGCTACCGAAAGTGGAGCAACGATTAAAGTAGCGGCGTGGAACTCTGCAGCAGATGCGCTTACCGAGCAGATTGAAGGATTTAATAAAAAATATCCAGACATTAAAGTAGAAATTCTACATTCTGATACCGGGTACTCAAAAGTAACACCGGCTCTAGCGGCAGGATCAGGAGCACCTGATATTATTCAGACACAAGCAAGAGATTTTCAGGCATTTTTGACAAAATTTCCTGATCAATTCGTTGATTTGACGGATAAAACAAAAGCCTATCACGATCAATTTATCGAGTCCTCTTGGGGGGCAGTTACGCAAGATGGCAAAGTATACGCAATGCCTTGGGATATTGGCCCTACAGCTTTATATTATAGAATCGATTTATTTGAGAAAGCCGGGATTGACATCGCCTCCATTAAAACTTGGGACGATTATATAGAAGCTGGGAAGAAATTAAAAGAAGCAATCCCAGAGACAACGATGACAGGATACACCAATGATTTTAATCTTTACGAAATTTTCTTAAACCAATTAGGCGGTTCATATGTAAAAGACGGAAAAATTAATGTGAATTCACCAGAATCGAAAAAAGCTCTTCTTCTTCAAAAGAAAATGAAAGATGAAGGAGTAGCGATAAATGTTAAAGATGGGAATGGCCGTATTACAGCGAACAATAATGAAACGATTGCAACAAATATTTTACCAGTATGGTATGCAGGTACATTACAGCATTCTGTTGATAAACAAGCCGGTAAATGGGGAATAGCTCCTTTGCCAGCTTTTGAAGAAGGCGGGAATACACAAGCTAACTTGGGTGGGTCCGTGTTGGCTGTTTCCAAACAATCTAAACATACTGAAGCAGCATTTAAATTTATTGAATATGTTTTGACAACAGACGAAGGTCAACAAGTAATGATCGATTACGGATTATTTCCGTCCTATGTTCCATTCTATGAAAACGAGACATTCAAGGAAAATAATAACTATTTTGGAATGGAAGTCTATCCATTCTTTGCAGGACTAACTGAAAATATTCATACAATGGATCATGGCCCAATTATGCTAGATGCTACGAAACCTATTAACGACTTGATCGGTGCAGTGCTAGAGGGCAAGAATGTGGATGAATCGATGGAAACAGCCGCAAAAGCTATATCGAAAACTACCAAGCTTGAAGTAAATAAATAATAAAGATGAATGGGGCTGTCCCGTAACCAAAGGGTCAGACCCCACATCTACTAAATATCGTTTATAGACGTAAAAGACACTATAAAATGTGCTTAGAATTTGAGGTCAGGACCTTTTGGGACATCCTCATTTATCTACAGGAGGTGCTGAAGTGGAAGCAACCACTACTGTAAGTAAGAAAGAGCTAGCAACTACTAGACGTAAGAAAGGATGGAATCAAAAGACACTAGCTCCATACCTATTCTTATCTCCATTTTTCATCGTGTTTCTCATTTTCATGGTGTATCCAATTATTGAATCATTGTATTTATCATTTACATCGACCCAAGGAACTAGTTCCGAGTGGATTGGTTTAGAAAACTTTAAGAATATACTAACAGATGGATTGTTTTGGAAATCATTATCCAATGTTTTTATTATATTACTTGTCCAAGTGCCTCTCATGCTTATTTTAGGAACATTGTTAGCAGTTATCTTAAACTCAAAATTTCTTAAAGCAAAAGCGCTCTTTCGCTTAATGATTTTTTTACCTGTTTTAATAGATTTAGTTACCTACTCCATTGTGTTTTCTATTATTTTCCATGAACAATACGGGATAATGAATTACTTATTAGGTGTTCTTCACATCGATCCTATTCAATGGTTTAGCGATCCATTCTGGTCAAAGGTGTTAATTATTATTGCTGTTACGTGGAGATGGACAGGATACAATACGATTATTTTGTTAGCAGGATTATCGGCTGTAGATGACTCGCTGTATGAGTCTGCAGAGGTTGATGGAGCAAGCAAGTTTACGCAGTTTTTCAAGATTACGATTCCAATGTTGAAACCAATCCTACTATTTTGTGGAATACTGTCTACAATTGGAACGATTCAACTATTTACAGAGCCCTCTTTATTAACGAATGGAGGACCTAACAATGCAACGAATACACCTGTTATGTACCTTTATCAATTTGGATTCCAAAGCTTTCAATTCGGATATGCATCGGCTGCAGCTTATATCATTACCATTATCGTTGGGATTATTAGCTTCTTCCAAATCAAACTTTCAAAAGGAGGGGAAATATGATGAAAAAAACATCCCTCTTTACAAAAATGGCAGCGTATCTCTTTTTAATTGTTGTCTGTATAGCATCTGTGTATCCATTTTATTGGATGTTCGTCGGTTCTACGTTAACAGATAGTGATATTTTTCAATTTCCACCAAAGCTATTACCGAGCGGGGAGTTTATGAACAATTTGACCGGGCTAGCAGCATCTGCTCCTGTTTGGAAAGGGCTAGGGAACAGTTTGTTAATCACTATTGTTTTTACAATTGCGACATTATATCTATGTGCGATTGCAGGATATGCTTTCGCTAAATTTGAGTTTAAAGGAAAAAATGTCATGTTTGTCGTCGTGTTACTTACGATGATGCTACCTGCTCAAGTCACTTTAATTCCTTTGTTCAAAATGGTGATTGGTTTAGGTTGGCAGAATCAGCCACAAGCCGTTATTTTGCCAGCGCTCGCAAACGCATTTGGTGTTTTCTTTATGCGGCAAAATATGATGAGTATTCCGACTGAAATGATTGAAGCAGCAAGAATTGACGGTTCAGGTGAAATTTCCATCTTTCACAAAATTATTCTGCCGACAACTTTACCACCTTTAGCTGCCTTAGGGATCTTAAGCTTCATTCAACAGTGGGGGAATTACTTATGGCCGCTCATTATTTTACAGGAAAGAGAAAGCACGACATTACCGGTACTTTTATCGATGTTAGTCGCTCCAGGTCAAGTCGTGCATTATGGTCAAGTATTAGCGGGTACTGTGATCAGTATCGTGCCGGTAATCATCTTATTTTTATTACTTCAAAAGTACTTTATTGCAGGAATTTATGGCGGATCCGTTAAAGGATAATGAAATGTAGAAGGGGGATAATCACAATGACTTTACGAAATGATTGGGAAAACCTTGAAGTATTACAAAGGAACCGGCTAAAACCAAGAGCATCCTTTTTTAGCTACAAAAACAAATCGACAGCCCTCTCGTATGAGAGAGGAGATTCACATGGATTTTTATTATTAAATGGCAATTGGAAGTTTCATTATGCAAACTCACCGATTGAATCACCGAGTGAGTTTTACAAAGAGGAGTACAGCACAGATCATTGGGGATCGATCACTGTTCCATCACATTGGCAATTGAACGGTTATGGGAAACCACATTATACAAATGTACAGTATCCTTTTCCAGTAGAGCCTCCCTATATTCCATCTGAAAATCCAACTGGGGCATACGAAAGGACGTTTTATTTAACGAAAGAGGCATTATCGGAAAAGTTACATTTGATGTTTGAAGGTGTCGATAGCTCTTTCCATGTATGGATTAATGGACATCAGGTTGGTTATAGCCAAGGAAGCCGTCTTCCTTCTGAGTTTGACATTACTCATGTAGTAAAAGAAGGGGAGAATAGAATCTCGGTTAGGGTCTATCAATGGGCGGAATCATCGTATATTGAGGATCAAGATATGTGGTGGTTAAGTGGTATATTTAGAGATGTATACATTGTGTCAAAACCAACTACTCATATACAAGATGTGTTTGTAAATAGCTCTTTAGAAAATGATTTCCAAGATGGACGATTTGATTTTGAACTCGCTTTGTTAGGAGAGTATAAAGGACACCAAGTTGCAGTGGAAATACAAGAGAACGGTACTGTCATAGCCGAACAGCACCAAAGCATAGACAGTCAAGTAGTGACAGGAACGATTCATATTGAGCGTGTGAAGCAATGGAATGCAGAAACGCCATTCTTATATGGTGTAGTGATCACATTATTGAACCCAACAGGTGAAGTAGTTGAAGTAATTCCACAAAAGTGCGGATTTAGAAATGTTGAAATAAAGGGCGGCCAATTATTAGTGAATGGTGTAGCAGTCATGTTTAAAGGTGTGAATAGACATGATGCTCATCCTGACTTTGGTCGAGTGGTACCAATAAGTTCGATGATTGAAGATTTAACATTAATGAAGCAGCATAATATTAATGCCGTTCGGACAGCTCATTATCCAAATGATCCACGTTTTTATGAGCTATGCGATACTTTTGGATTTTATGTGATTGATGAAACGGATCTTGAATGTCACGGGTTAACCCGAATAGGCAAACCTCATTTATTAAGTGATGATCCTAGCTGGAAAGATGCTTATGTAGATAGAATGGAAAGAATGGTTGAACGGGATAAAAACCATCCGTCTATTATTATGTGGTCATTAGGTAATGAGTCTGGTTTTGGACGAAATCATATTGCCATGTATGAGTGGGCAAAAAGAAGAGATTCTTCTAGATTGGTCCATTATGAGGGGGAGACGAGAGAAATATTATTTGAGGATGACTTTGTACCAACGAAGGATCCAATTGCATCAGACGTTCACACCTCCATGTATACGTCAATTGAGCAAATGAAGGTTATTGGTGGATTGACCGATTTGAAGAAACCTCATATTTTATGCGAGTATGCACATGCAATGGGGAATGGTCCGGGTGGCCTCAAAGAATATTGGGAAACGTTTTATGCATATGATCGATTACAAGGTGGTTTTGTTTGGGAATGGGTCGATCATGGATTAAGACAATATACGCCAGATGGTGAAGAATATTTCGCTTATGGTGGAGACTTTGGAGAGACGCCGCATGATGGTAATTTTGTTATCGACGGATTAGTGCGACCTGATCGGCAACCTTCACCAGCATTGGCAGAGTATAAAAAAGTAATTGAACCAGTTGTGGTAACAAACTTCAATTTTGAAGCAAAGACTGTTCAAGTGCAAAATCGATATGATTTTTCTGATTTATCGAAATTACAATGTCAGTGGATGATCGAAGCGGATGGTACGATTGTAGAAAGTGGAATTCTTGAAGTACCAGAGATCCTTGCAAATTCTACAAGAGTGGTAGAATTGCCGATTCAAATACCTAGTATCGTGCGAGGAAATACAGATTACTGGTTAAATCTCATTTGGACGATGAAAGAAACTACACAATGGGCAGCTTCAGGTCATACTGTCGCATGGTCGCAACATGAGCTTCCAATCTCTCACTGTGTTGCTAATGAACAACAATCTGCTGGCCAATTACATGTAGTTGAAGAACCATCAACAACAAACATAACAGGCCCTAATTTTCAATTAACTTTCAATAAGCAAAATGGCCGCATTGAAAACTATTACTATGATGGCCAGTTACTGTTGCATAAAGGACCAAGATTAAATTTTTGGCGAGCACCTATTGATAATGATTTATTAGGCTCTGATGAATTTCATGCGAAATCAGTTGCAAAGCAGTGGAAAGAATACGGTGTTCATACTATTCAACATCGAATGAAACAGACAGCAATTACGATACATGAAGATTTGCAATCTGTTGTTATTTCTTGCGAGGCGAAATTAGCACCGGCAGTCATTGCATGGGGATTTGATGTGACGTATGAATACACAATTCGAGCAGATGGAAGTATTTTAATCGATATTAAAGGGGTAACCTCTGGAAATGGTCCTAATACACTTCCACGAATTGGTGTAGAGATGATTGTACAGAACACATACGATGCTGTTCAATGGTATGGTTTAGGACCGGATGAAGCTTATGTGGATAGTAGGCTAGCAGCAAGGATAGGTGTTTGGTCATCAACAATCGATGGGTTGCATACACCGTATATTTTCCCGCAAGAAAACGGGAATCGGCATCAAACGAAATGGGCTAGTTTTTCACAAGAGAACGGTCAAAGTATGCTCGTTTCAGGTAATACTTTCGATTTCTCAGCAAGCTATTATACGGTTGAACAACTAGAAATGGCAAAGCACACATATGATCTAGTGAAGCAACCTTATATCACCTTGCACATTGATAAACAGCAATATGGATTAGGTTCGGCAAGCTGTGGAGAAGATGTTCAAGAACAATATCGATTAGGGAATGAAGATTTCCAATTTGCATTTACGATTCAACCATATAATCAAAATGCCCATTCACCTATAGCATTAAGTAAAAAACTTCAATAAAAGATTACTATTATAAAGAGACAAGAAGGCACTAAAGGAGGCTGTGGTTGTAAGCAATCACAGCCTTTTGCGTCTAAGAAACTAACAGTTAAGAATTTTTTTGATTGATTATGAAGTTAATTCTTTTAGTTTAAATATTGTAAAAATTAATCAAAAGATATAATATGGTGTATACATACTTAATTAATTTAATTAAGTTAAAGGTTATTAAGATCTGACCTTGGTAAAGTCGATGATCTGTTATATTTCCACCCCAAACTACTTAAATCGAGGTGTCAATCATGAAAGATATTTATCAAGATATCCAAAATTTACTGGAATACGGCTATGCGAATGCACTGTTTGGGTTAGACGATTCAATTTATGTTAGAAATCGTGTTCTTTCTCTTTTAGGGCTTGATGAGTGGCGAGAATGCAATCATACAAACTCCTTGCCACCTTTGGTAGAAATTCTGAGCAGTATTCTTGATTGGGTGTACGATCATGGCGGTCTTGCATCAAATACGGTAACTGAACGGGATATCCTTGACACAGAAATCATGAATTGTCTCATGCCACGTCCCTCTGAAGTTATTCGACTATTTAAAAATCATTATGAGGACAATCCAGAACACGCGACTAACTATTTCTATAAAATGTCGACTGCTTCTAACTATATTCGATCGGACCGGATTGCTAGAAATAAAGAGTGGAAAGCAGCTACTCCTTACGGTGATATCGATATAACGATCAATCTATCAAAGCCGGAAAAGGATCCGAAAGAAATTGCGAAATTGAAGGAAGCTCCTCCTTCTTCATATCCAACTTGTCTTTTGTGTATTGAAAATGAGGGGTATAAAGGTACTCTTAGGCATCCTGCAAGAGCAACTCATCGAACAATCCCGATCGTCTTAAATCAAGAAGAATGGAGATTTCAGTATTCTCCATATGTTTATTACAACGAACATAGTATTGTTTTTAGGCAAGAACATACACCTATGAAAATATCTAGAGCCACATTTGATCGCCTTCTAGACTTTGTTGATCGGTTCCCACATTACTTCATTGGTTCAAATGCTGATCTCCCAATTGTCGGCGGTTCTATTTTATCGCATGACCATTTTCAAGGAGGCCGATACACATTTGCGGTTGAAAGGGCGGAAATGTTAGAAACAGTCCATCTCGATAAATATCCATCCACAAGGATTGGTATCGTGAATTGGCCTATGTCAGTTATCCGAATCCAAGGGGCTAAAGAAGATGTGGCGAATGCTTGTGAGCATATTTATGAGAGTTGGAAAAAGTATGCTGATCTTGAGGCTGATATTGTTGCATACACAGGAAACACTTTACACAACACTGTAACACCTATAGCCCGTAGACGGGGCGATTTATATGAAATGGACATTGTCCTAAGGAATAATCGCACAACAGAGGAGTATCCGGATGGAATCTTCCACCCACATCGAGACCTCCATCATATCAAAAGGGAAAATATTGGGTTGATTGAAGTGATGGGACTTGCTGTGCTACCGGGGAGGCTGGCAACGGAATTGGAACAAATAGCCGAATACCTTGTGAAGCCGATACAAAAGGAAAAGTGGGATCCGGCGCTGGTAAAACACTGGGACTGGTACGAGGATATGTGTCAAAGGTTAGACACTGTAACGAAAGAAAATGTAATGGAAATCCTTCAGAAAGAAGTGGGGAATAAGTTTCAACGCGTTCTTCTCGATGCTGGTGTGTTTAAAACAACGCCAGAAGGAAAACAGGCTTTTATAAAATTCTTATATTCACTTTAGAAAATAGATGGAGTATTTCATATAAAACATGAAGTCTACTATATTTTGCTTTTTGCAAATAGGAAGGAGGAGCATGAATGGATGTAAATCAATTAAAAGATTTATTTTATCAAAAATATGGAAAAGAAGAGGAATTACGCGTGTACTTTGCTCCAGGTCGTGTAAATTTAATTGGGGAGCATACGGATTATAATGGAGGGTATGTTTTCCCGGCTGCGCTGACATTTGGAACTTGGGCTATGGTAAGTCCTCGCAATGATGGAATATACCATTTTCGCTCTGCCAATTTTGAGTTAGATGTGAGTTTCCATATCTCGGAAATCGCATATAAAACAGAAGATGACTGGGCGAACTATCCAAAGGGGGTTCTTAAGGAACTGCTTGAAATCGCCGGTCAAGCGAGTGTCAGTTGCTATACAGGGGCAAATGTACTGTTTTACGGGAATATTCCAAATGGAGCTGGGTTATCTTCTTCTGCTTCTATCGAACTTGTGACAGCGCTTTCCTTGAGTGAACTTGCGGGAATGGAGATTCCAATGGTAGAGCTTGTAAAGCTTGGACAGCGTGCAGAAAATCGCTTTGTCGGTGTCAATTGCGGCATTATGGATCAGTTTGCTGTAGGGATGGGCAAAAGAAAGCATGCGATTAAGTTGAAGTGCGATACGCTTGAATATGAGTATGTTCCTGTGAGAATTGACGGCTACAAACTTGTCATCATTAATACGAACAAGCGAAGAGGTCTAGCGGATTCAAAATATAATGAGCGCAGGAGTGAGTGTGAGGAAGGGTTGAAAATAATCCAACAAGAATTACTTCATGTTCAGTCATTAGGAGATATTAGCATTGATGATTGGCAAAGCATTCAGCATCTTGTCAAAGATGAAGTCATTCGTCGTAGAGTAGAGCATGTAGTCATGGAAAATGAGCGGGTTATTTCTGCGATGGAAGCTCTTGAGAAAAATGATCTAGATTTGTTTGGGAATTTAATGAAGAAATCCCATGAATCCTTACGTGATTTATATGAAGTGACAGGAATCGAGTTAGATACTTTGTTTGAAGAGGCGGCTAAAGTCGAAGGCTGTATTGGCACAAGAATGACGGGGGCTGGTTTTGGAGGGTGTAATGTTAGTCTTGTGAAGAATGAGGCTGTCACATCATTTACAGAGATAGTAGCAAGTAATTATACAGCTAGAACAGGAATCAAGCCAACTTTCTATATATGTGAAATTGGTGACGGTACAAAAGAAATCGTTGAGGAGGAATAGGGGATGGCGATTTTAGTAACTGGTGGAGCGGGTTATATTGGCAGTCACACAGTATTAGAGCTATTGAATCAAGGTGAAGAAGTGATTGTTATTGATAGCCTAAGAACTGGCCACGAACAATCCGTTGTAGGAGGCCAATTTTATCAAGGCGATCTTCGTGATCGCAGTTTTCTAAGCCATGTTTTTGAAAGCCATGAAATTGAAGCTGTTATTCACTTTGCGGCAAGTTCGTTAGTTGGGGAGAGTGTCTCACATCCATTAGATTATTATGAAAATAACTTAATTGCTTCTCATACACTTGTATCTACTATGCTTCGGCATGGTGTCAAGAAAATTGTGTTTTCATCTACTGCAGCTACTTATGGAGAACCAAAACAGATTCCGATCAAGGAAACCGATATGACTAATCCAACAAGTCCATACGGTGAAACCAAACTGGCAATGGAAAAAATGTTCAGATGGTGTGATGGTGCGTACGGACTAAAGTCTATTTCTCTGCGCTATTTTAATGCGGCAGGTGCCCATCCGGACGGAAAGATTGGGGAAGACCATCAACCTGAGAGCCATTTAATCCCGATTATCCTTCAAGTTGCTTTAGGAGAGCGGGAGTCAATCGGTATTTTTGGTGCTGACTACCCTACTGATGATGGAACCTGTATCCGAGATTACATTCATGTGATGGATCTTGCGAATGCACACTGGCTCGCCCTTCAGCATTTACGCATAAGCGAGGCGAGTGAAGTATTTAATCTTGGAAACGGAAAGGGTTTTTCAGTAAAAGAAGTCATCGAGACAGCTCGGAACGTGACTGGACATCCAATCCCTGAGTTGGTAAGCCCAAGGCGTGCAGGTGATCCAGCTGTATTGATTGCATCCTCAAAGAAAGCACAGGCTATCTTAGGATGGAAGCCGAGGTTCAACGACTTGGAAACCATTATTGAAACCGCATGGAACTGGCATCAGGCCAATCCCAATGGTTACGAAGATAAAAAGTAGGGGGGAGAAATATGGAAACGAAAATGGCAACACCGCTTGAGAAAGTGGAACATTTTATTAACGAGAAAAAGATTGACGGCGTGTTTTTCCGAAAACGAAGCAACTTTGCCTGGATCACTGGCGGGAAGGATAACCATATTGTCAATACAACAGAAAACGGTGTCGCAGATTTATTAATTTTTGCTGATGAAAAATACTGCATTACTTCAAAAATGGAATCAGCGCGAATTCATGACGAGGAGCTTTTAGGACTTGGCTATGAATTTATTACCCTAGAATGGTATGAAGATCAGGACGCCATTGTACAAGGACTAACTGAAGGGAAAAAAATCGCCAGCGATGTACCGAGCGGAGACTTCCTAGATTTCGGATATGAGCTTACTAGCCTTCGATACACGCTTACTAGTGATGAGATTGATCGGTACCGTTGGCTTTCCAAACAGGCAGCGATGGCAGTTGAGTCAACATGCCGTGAAGTTCAACCAGGATGGACGGAGTTTGAGATTCAGGCTCATCTGGCAGAAAAAGTTATCAAAGAAGGGATTAATCCCCAACTCATTCTGGTATCAACCGATGAACGAGTATTTAAATACCGCCACCCGATTCCAACAGAGAAAAAATTAGCTAATTATGCAATGATTGTTCTTTGTGCGGAAAAATGGGGGCTCGTCGCAAACGTTACTCGTTTCGTTCATTTTGGTGAACTGCCTGCAGAACTAAATGAAAACAAGCAAAAGCTAGTTCAGATTGATGTGGCGATGAATGCAGCTACAAGACCTGGAGCCGCTATCAAGGATGTACTAAAGACAGCGTTTGCTAAGTATGAGGAAGTAGGATATGGCGAAGACTGGCGCTTTCTGCATCAAGGCGGGCCAACGGGTTATGCGAGCCGAGAATTCCTTGCAACTCCAAATGCAGAAGGAACAGTTCTGGAAAATCAGGCATTTGCTTGGAATCCTGCCATCCGTGGCATTAAATCCGAGGACACATTCCTTGTCGGCAAGGAAGAAAATGAGTACCTTACTTACACTGGGGAATGGGTATATTTAAGGGTAAATTACAATGGTGAAACGTATGTACGACCGGATATTCTGGTACGCTAAATCAAGAACATGAAAAACCGGCCATAGGTATGGCCGGCTTTTCATGTGTATCGTAGCCTGTTCAATTGGATGGCTTTATTTAATAAGAGAATATGAGATGTTAATTATTGCTAGGGGTTGCAAACAATTGAGAAAGGATTAATGCAATCGCACCCATGACAGTGGCGTCCTCTCCAAACTTTGAGATGATGACCTCCGTCTGCTTCGCTGAATCGGTCAATGCACGCTGTTCAATCGTCTCCTTTACGCTTTCAAGAATAAATTCCTTGGCATTTGAAACCCCTCCGCTAATCACAATCCGTTTTGGATTTACGATATGAATTAAATTCGTAACTCCCACACCAAGATAACGTCCTGCTTTATTTAATACATTCTGGCTTAACAGGTCTCCAGCTAATGCAGCCTGATAAATGACTTCACCATCGATTTCGTTTTCCTTGTTTTTAAGGATACTAGATTCTCCAAGTTTCAATTCTTTATTGAGTCTTTCAACAATTGCGGGACCGGAAGCGAATGTTTGTAAGCACCCATAATTGCCGCAAGTGCATTTCGGACCATTAAGATCAATGACCATATGGCCGATTTCTCCACTAATATAGTGTTCGCCCCTGAACACTTGTCCATTGATAATGATTCCAGCACCAATTCCTCTACCGACATTAATACAGACAATACTATCATTACCATGACCATTTCCAAACCAAAGTTCCCCAAGGCTCATGGCCCTTGCATCATTTTCAACTTGAACCATCATTTGAAATTCTTTTTCTAGGACATCTTTAACACGGATATTTTTTAATTTTAAGTTGGGAGCAAAGATGGAAACACCCTGATCAACATCAACAATCCCGTGCATCCCAATTCCGATCCCGATGATCTTGTCACGATCTATTTGTTCATTCTTTTGGATGGTATAGATAGACGTAATCATTAAATCAAGCAGACCTTCATTTGTTATGGAGTCTGGTATAGGGTGAATCTGTTTTTTTCGTATTCTGCCATTTATGTCGGTCAGTAAAATTTTGAGATGATGGGAACCTATATCGAGGCCTATAACATGAAACATTTCACTGTTCAACGTTAGTAGTGTCGGTTTTCTGCCCCCACTTGAAACACCTAAGGAGGTTTCAATGATCATTTCTGTTTCAAGTAGCTCCTTTACAAGATTGCTAACGGTTGGAGGAGTAAGTTTTGTAGTTTTTGCAATATCGGCTCTCGAAATGGCCCCTTTTTTACGAATGGTATTCAAAATAACGGATCTATTTAAAGACTTCATTAATTGGAAGCTGCCTGTTACAATATTGGGTTCCATTTCCTTGCCTCCTGAATGGCATATATAGTTAATTAAATATAATTATAAACTATAATGTTATAAACGGCAAAAAGGTTTATTAAGCGAACGATATAGTTTTGCAATAGTTAGATCAAGAAGTGCAAAAAATGGTAGGTTTCAATTGATTCAAGTATCTTCCCATACGATGCTCATCGCGGTTTTCAGAAACGATCCATCCACGGTTCATAACAGCTTTAATCATGATAGATGTCTAAACAGCTTTTTGTCCTCTATCTGATGAAATGAACATATTCATAATATCTGCACAGATAAATGGTAAAAACAAAGTAAAAAACTTCGCCATCCTTCATAAGCCTAAACCGAATAAGACAAGCAACATAGACTATCAAAAAGGGAGATATTTCGATAAGCAAAATCAATTTGTTTCTTATAAGCTATGCTCCAGCTTTTTGTATGAAGGACATGGGGACGGGCTTCGCAACTTACTACTATAACCAATCTACTTTGCAGATATACGGATTTTATCGAGAAAGCATCCGAAATTCCGGCTACGCACCGCCACCATTTTGATAAGGTGAGTGTAGCGTGCCATAGGATGGATCCTTCATAGTAAATGGTGGCGTTTTAACGTCATAGGAGTTTTGTATAATGGGAGGTGTAAAAATGATTAACTGGAAAGTACGTTTTAAAAATCCAATCTTTATTTTTACTGTATTCATACCTGGCGTTTTAATTCTTGTACAAATGATTGCAGCATTTATTAACACATATATTCATCCTATTGGTTTTTCACTGACTGAAGATGCGATGAATGGATTGTTGGGGATTGTTAACTTTATTGCTCTTACGTTCTTTGGTATAGGTAGTGTGATTGATCCAACTACGAAAGGATTAAAGGACAGCGAGAGAGCAAAACAATATGACCAACCTCAGTAATATGTTTTAATACTAGAAAAATCACTCTAATTTAGTATGGGTGTAGTCCATAGTATTTTAGCAATAAGATAAGTGGCTACACTCTTATCAGATGTCTAGGCGTGCCAAACCTATCATGTGGTCGAGTTCTATCGATAACATGATAGGTTCGACACGCCTTTTTTATTGTTTAGGAAAACCAATATACATAATTTAATATGTGGATATCTTAGTTGGTCTATCTGCATCCAGTACAAGCAGCCAATCACTCGAGAACAAAAACCTTTAGGTTGAACCAAGGTACTTGTGCTTTTATTTTTGGTTCCTATGTTGGATGTAAATGTTCTGTAAATTGAAATTTACACAGTCTTATTGTGGGAATGATTTTTGCTTAATATTTGTTTTGTATATTCATAGTGTAATACAAAACAAAAACAAATATCTTCTGGAGGGAAAACAATGTCTTGGAATCGTAATTGGAAAAAAGGAATAATAGGTGCAATGGCTATATCAATGTTAGCGGCGTGTTCATCAAACGATACTTCTAAAGGTCCAAGTGCAGGAAAAGAAAGTAATTATAATGATTTGACATTGACTCAAATAGAAGAAAAAGCAAAAAAAGAGGGCGAAGTTAATTCAGTTGGGATGCCGGATACGTGGGCAAACTGGGGTGAAACTTGGAGCGATTTAGAAACAAAATATAAACTAAAACATTCAGATACAGATATGTCCAGTGCTGAGGAGTTAGCTAAATTTGCAGCAGAAAAAAAGGATGCGACAGCTGACATTGGTGATGTTGGAATTGCCTTTGGACCGATTGCAGAGGAACAAAACTTAACATTATCTTATAAAACGTCTTATTGGGATGACATTCCAAAATGGGCCAAAGATGATAATGGAGACTGGGTTGTTGGCTATACAGGTACGATGGCCTTTATTTCAGACAAGAATAATGTGAAAAGCGCCCCAAAATCATGGGACGATTTAAAGAATGGGAATTACAAAGTGAGTATTGGTGATGCGTTAACAGCAAACCAAGCACAATTTGCTATATTAGCAGCTGCGTATGCTTTCGGTGGAGACGAAAAGAATATTCAACCTGGTATTGATTTCTTTGCGGAATTAGCAAAACAAGGTCGTTTATCGGCAGGGGATCCAAGTGTTGCTAACCTAGAAAAAGGTGAAATTGATGTTGCTTTACTTTGGGATTTTAATGCATTAGGCTATCGCCAACAAATTGATGCAAAGCGTTTCGACATAACGATTCCGGAAGAGGCATCTGTAACATCTGGCTATGCAACGGTTATTAACAAATATTCGAAGAACCCGCATGCTGCTATGTTAGCTCGTGAATACATTCTTTCGGATGCAGGGCAAGAAAATTTAGCAAAAGGGTATGCACGCCCAATTCGCGAAAATGTGAAGTTACCAGAAGAAGTTAAATCCCTGCTATTACCAGAAAATATGTATAAAAATGCACAGCCTGTTGGCGATCAAAAAGCTTGGGAAGATACAACGAAAAAGATTCCTCAAATGTGGCAAGAGCAGGTGTTAATCCATGTCAAATAATCGTTTAATTATGATCGTAGTAGACGCGCTTCGTTTTGAGACGGCGTGTTCGCATATGGGATTTATGCAACATCTTGTTGAACAAGGGAAGGTCGCACGTTATGAAGTGAAGTCGGAAGTACCTTCACTATCTAGGCCGCTTTATGAAACCATTTTGACTGGAACACCCCCTTTAGTCCATGGAATCGTCGGTAATGGAGTCGTTCGATTATCGACGCAAGAAAGTCTGTTTCATCTAGCTAGACGCAGTGGGAAGACAACCGCTGCTGCGGCTTATTATTGGGTGAGTGAACTGTATAATCATGCGCCGTTTCGTCATGGTGTCGATCGAATTCAATTGGCCAAAGATGCACCGATTGAAAATGGGCTGTTTTATTTTGAAGATCATTATCCAGATAGTCATTTATTCGCTGAAGCACAGTGGCTTGTTTCTGAAAAGAACCCAGATTTTCTCTATATTCACCCGATGAATGTAGATGATGATGGCCATAAATTTACAGCTAACTCTGTGCAATATCGAAATCGTGTTTTAGCTACAGATGCCCTATTGGCTCTTACCTTGCCAAAATGGATGGATCTCGGTTATGACATCATCGTAACAGCTGACCATGGGATGACAGTTGATGGGAATCACGGTGGGAATACAACAAATGATCGCCATGTTCCATTATTTATTGCTTCTAAAAAAGTAAAGCCGATTGTTCAAAATCAGATTGTTTCACAGCTGCAAATGGCTCCACTTGCTTGTCATTTGCTCGGAATCCATCCATCAGAAGCGATGGTCCCTCTACTCATACCTGGCCTAGTCGACTAAGGAAGGGAGACATCATGAACATGTCTGGAAAAAAAGGAGTATTGCTCATATTAGTACCATTCGCTTTGTTGATGACGTTCTTTTTTCTCGTACCGCTTACTTCTATGTTAATTAGTAGTTTTTCAAATAGTGATGGATTTACGTTCGAACATTATCAAGAAGCGTTATCTAGTTCTTATATTCTACAAGGGTTTAAAAACAGTTTAGCTTTGTCTGTCGTGTCAGCGTTCATCGCGTTAGTCGTTTCGTTGTTAGGCGTATACGCGATGACGAATTTTTCCGAACCAGTACGGGAAAGGATATTAATTTTATCTAATTTAACATCTAATTTTTCAGGTGTACCGCTTGCGTTTGCATTTATTGTTTTGCTGGGAAATAGTGGTTTATTTACATTGGCGCTTGATTCATTTGGCTGGGATTTATCTTTTTCTCTTTATAGCTGGTCAGGGCTATTGCTCATCTATATTTACTTTCAACTCCCGCTTTCGATCATGCTTCTCTATCCAATTTATTATGGAATTCAGCAACAATGGAAAGATGCCGCTGCGTTATTAGGTGCTTCACCGCTCATGTTTTGGAGAAAAATCGGCCTGCCCATTATACTTCCTGGTATTGCAGGGACATTCACGATTTTGTTCGCCAACGCGATGGGTGCGTATGCCTCTGCATATGCTTTAACAGGAAGTAATTATAATTTAGCAGCCATTCGTATTGGATCGCTTATTTCAGGGGATATCTTTGCGCAACCAGAATTAGCGAGTGCCATCGCCGTCTTACTTGGTGTAATTATGATTATCGGGATGTTACTGAGTGAATGGCTTATCAAGAAAACGAGAAAGGATTTGTTGAAACGATGAAGAAATTTACAATCGTCATGCTAATCCTAATCGGTATCTATTTAGCTTTACCGATTCTTGCGACAGCGTTATATGCATTTTCAACAGAATGGAATAAAACCATTTTACCAGAAGGATTAACGTTCGAATGGATTCGTACCCTATTTCAAGATACTCGCTTTGTAGAAGCGTTCGGCAGGTCTGTTCTTCTTTCAGGTGGTGCTGTTTTCATCTCGATTTTGTTTATTGTGCCAGCCATTTTTGTCATTGTTCTATACTTCCCAGCATTGGAAAAATGGTTTCAGGCAAGTGTTGTGATGGTATATGCCTTCCCAGGTATTATCTTATCAGTCGGTATCATTCGGTTTTATTCAGGGACGAGTCTACCCATGATCCTCGCTGTGACAGGAGTATATGTCATTAGTGTACTTCCGTTTATGTATCAAGGAACACGAAATAGCTTACGTAATGTACAAGGTCGGCAATTGATGGATGCGGCGGAGTTATTAGGAGCCTCAAAAATGGATGCTTTCCGAAAAGTATTGCTACCATCGGTTTATCCAGGATTATTTGTCTCAAGCCTATTATCCTTCTCTGTTTTATTTGGTGAATTTGTTTTGATTAACCTCGTTGTTGGTTCACGATTCGAAACGGCTCAGATTTATTTAATGACGAAATTAAGTACAAGTGGTCATATTGCGAGTGCGATTGTGTTTGTATACATCGTGTTGATGGGTATTCTGACGTTAGTGATGGCGACAGTAATGAAAAAGGCGAAGGGAATGAGACGAACATGAGTAATGTTGTATTAAAAGACGTTCATAAACAATATCAAGATACACATGTTCTTTCTGGAATTGATATGAACATTGAAGACGGGGAGTTTGTCACGTTACTTGGCCCGAGTGGCTGCGGAAAAAGTACGATCCTACGCATTTTATCCGGACTAACAGATGCAACGGGCGGCAATGTGATGATAGATGGAAAAGACATGAAGAAAGTCCCTCCGAAAAATCGGCAAGTAGGTATGGTGTTTCAATCCTATGCTTTATTTCCGAATATGACCGTGTATGAAAATGTAGCATTTGGTTTGAAAATGCGCAAAGAACCAGCAAAAGAAGTGGCAGAACAAGTAGAGAAAATGATCAATCTCGTTGGTTTACAAGAGAAAAAAGAGGCATATCCGCATGAGCTTTCCGGTGGGCAGCAACAGCGGGTTGCACTTGCTCGTTCCCTCGTTGTTCGTCCGAAAGTACTGTTGCTCGATGAACCATTAAGTGCACTGGATGCTCAAATCCGTAAACATTTGCAAGTTGAACTTCGAACGATTCAACGTGAGCTTAAAATGACCATGATTCTCGTGACACACGACCAAGAAGAAGCAATGACCGTTTCTGATCGAATTTTCGTTATGAATCAGGGGGGAATTGCACAAGAAGGAACACCTTCTGAAATTTATACACAGCCTAAAACTGAATTTGTTGCTAATTTTATTGGTCGGTATAATGTTTTTTCAAAGGAACAACTAGGAAAGTTAATAGGGAAAAATGCAGTAGTGTCTGCAGATAAATATGCCATTCGTCCAGAATCCATTCATTTACAACCTCAACCCTCTGCTTACAAATTACATGCCATTGCTGGCGATTCTATTATGAATGGAAATGTGATTCGTACAATTTTTCATGCAGACAATAAGCAATTTACAACGGAACAATTGCATCACCAAGCCTCTGCATTTGAAAAAGGTGTGGAGTATCCATTATTCGTAGCGTCAGAGGATGTTATTGCTTTATCATGAATGAATTAAAGGAAGAACGCCAACGTCTAATTATTCAATGGGTAAATGAGGAGAAACGTGTATCTGTTGCAAAACTGGCGACAACCTTCTCGGTTACGCCAGAAACGATTCGCCGGGACCTGACTGAGCTAGAAGAACAGGAACGGTTAACTAGAGTACATGGTGGAGCTGTTTTATATACAAAACTAGAAGAAGAACAGATTTTTTTACGAAAGCTTGATATGAATCGGGCAGAAAAAGAACAAATTGCTATAGTGGCGACATCGCGTATTAAAGATGGTGATACAATCGCCATTGATGTTGGAACGACAACCGTTCATATAGCTGATTTTATTCAAAACGTACAGAACTTAACGGTTGTGACGAATTCGCTTGCAGCAGCCGATCGTTTTAATCAAGCGATTGAAGAGAAAAGAATGACAGGAAAGGTCATTATGTTAGGTGGCTTGACGAACCCTGCACAATCTTCTGTCTCGGGTGCTATGACACTTGAGTGGTTAAATCATATGCATGTGGATCAAGCGTTTATTTCCTGCGGGGGAATCGTGGCAGATACGATCTATGATTATGATTTAGAAGAGTCGCTTGTATCCGCGAAAATGATGGCAATCAGCAAGAAGAATATTTTGCTTACGGATTCATCGAAAATAGGCGTTCCGTCTTACTTTTCATTCGGACAGGCTAGTCAATTCGCTGAGGTAATAAGTGATCAATCTTGTCCGAAAGAGTGGCAAGAATGGTATAAACAATGGACTATAACAAAGAGGGGTCGAGTGGAATGCTAATCGATTATCACGTACATCTAGAAGAAGGACCTTATTCATTTGCTTGGCTCGAACGTACGGCGAAAGCAATGGAGCATTTTCAAACTAATGAAGTACTGGAGCATGGTTCCAGAGAAAAAATTGAAAATCAAATGATTCAGCTTCAAAAGCGATTAAACGCCGGATGCTATAGTGAAGAGTGGTTGGATTTATACTTGAAAAAGGCCAAGCAAATCGGTCTGAAAGAAGTCGGGATTGTCGATCATTTGTATCGTTTTAAAGAAACAAAAAATTATTTTGAAAAAGCGTTAAATTTAGATTCGACCGATTCAATCGGGGAACTGCAAGCAGATTGGTTAAAGAATGTCATGACGGAAAAGATGGATGATTTCGTTGAATCGATTATAGCTTCAAAAAAACGTTGGGAAAAAGAAGGTGTCTCATTAAGGCTAGGGATTGAAGCGGATTATTTTGTCGGACAAGAGCAGGAACTTGCAGCACTTTTAGAAGGAAAGCCATGGGATTATGTGATCGGTTCTGTTCATTTTGTGGATGGATGGGGATTTGATAATCCACAAACCGCATCTCGTTTTGAAAAGTTGAATTTAGAAGCACTATATACACGTTTTTATGAAACGGTTGAAAAGATGATTCGATCTAATATGTTTGATTTTATTGCCCATTTAGATAATTTAAAAGTATTTAATTTTAAAGTGAATAATGACTCCTTTAATCATAAATGGTATGAACGGATTGCTGAAGCATTAAAAGAGACGAATACTGCCACAGAAGTGAATGCGGGTTTATACTATCGATATCCAGTTAAAGAAATGTGCCCATCTGTTGATTTTTTAACAACGATTGTGGGGAAAGGTGTACCTATTACTCTTTCTTCCGATTCACATTTTCCAGATGATCTTGGGAAATATGTGGCAGAAAACAAAAAGTTGTTGCAACAAGTAGGCGTCTCACATGTAGCAACCTTTAACCAAAGAGAAAGAATTTTAGTGCAGAACCAGTAAAATGGTTCTGTTTTTTTCGACGAGCTTTTATGTTTAGCGCAAATAGTTATTATTCCATAATTCAGGAGAGTTGTATATCGAAGTATCTCCTCGGTTCATACGTTTGTGTTGAGTAAATAATTTTTTGTCCCCAAGGATCAATGATTGTTTTTTTGATTTATTAATTATGCCAATTCTTGATACATGCTGTTTTAGTTTTTAAAGAAAAGCTCCCGTAATGTTTTACGAGAAGCTTTTTTTGATTTTTTTAATAGTATTTTATCATATTTTTGGCAAAATTTTCTTCGCCCCTAAAATAAGCCAGGTGCTGAGGACGAAAGGCATTGTCAGTGATGGAAGACCATAGGGCAAAAGCAAGGTGCTTAGGCCGGCCATGATGGGTACGGTCAAACAAGCGGCAAGGATCCCTGTTATGGGCGAAAATTTGATGCTTTCCGAATTAAATACGACTGATACTGCTAAAATGGCTAAGATCGCATTGTATCCGTACAATCCCATAAAAATGAGGGCATGTTCCCCTTCTAATCCGTAGGAGACGAACAGGGCAGCTACATTTCCGATAATGGCATAGAGACCAAATCTCCAACCGGCCAGAAATATAGCGATAAATAGGATAACTCCAGCTAGAGTATGGTCAAGGAAGAAAATTTGTCCAATCCCTTTAAAACTTCCTTCCAACCAATTGCCTTTCCCGGATATGTTTAGTGTCCAATTGGCTAATGATTGAGGCTCTAAATCTGCACTTAAACGGAAAGTCTTCAATCGGTATGAAGCGAGCAATGTAAACCATGTCGCGATGAAATATGGAAAGGTAAGGATGGGAAGTGCTACTTTTTTCATAATATGCATCAAGGCGGCTGTGAAGAGTGCTGCTATAGCAGACGCTACTAAGGCAATAATCCACTGATGCGGTCCGTCTAAATATTCAGTGAGAGCTATTCCTGTTAGCACGGAATTATATCCAAATAACCCTTGATTTACGCTCTTACTATCTGCCCCTCCTATTATTCCGATAAGTGTTCCTATAATTGCTGAAAAAATAGTCATAATACCTAAGAAATAATCTGAAATTGTAATGGCAAGTAAAATTAAGGCTCCAGTCCTTGCATTTTCAATCAATATGACTTGAGAGATGCCTTTTAAACAGGCCATGGTGAATGAAAAAAGTGATCCCTCAATTGATAAAATGCTATTCTTTTTTTTCATAACAATCTCCTCTCGATAAGACTTGCTTTCTTCTTCCACTTAGATACGAATTCTCATAAATAAAATAAAAACCTAAATATAAAGAGAGGTGGCGTTTAAATATAACTGAAATGGAAAGGATATATATGTCAGTTTTTTTACACAAAAAATATCTACGCCCTTAGTATTTTCTTATTTAAGAAAGATTCTATTGGTAATTACATGAAAATAAGGAGGATTACGATGCAACTATTACCACGTGAGATAGATAAACTTATGATTGTCGTGGCTGCGGATTTGGCTAAGAGACGAAGAGAACGAGGGTTGAAATTAAATCATCCGGAAACAATTGCACTTATTACATATGAAATGTTAGAGGGGGCTAGGGATGGAAAAACAGTTGCAGAATTGATGGAATATGGTGCAACGATATTGACTCGTGAAGATGTGATGGAAGGTGTTCCAGAGATGATTCACGATGTTCAAGTGGAAGCTACTTTTCCTGATGGAACGAAATTAGTGACCGTACATAGTCCGGTTAGATAAGAATCGACGGGAGGCATAATTAAATGGAACCAGGTCAATTTTTTTTAAAAGAGGAAGACATTATTATTAATGTGGGAAGAACCTTATACAAACTTTCAGTAACCAATACAGGGGATCGTCCAATCCAGGTAGGGTCCCACTTTCACTTTTTTGAAGTGAATGAAGCCCTACAATTTAATCGTGATGAAGCGTTTGGGAAACGTTTGAATGTTCCAGCGGGTGCTGCGGTTCGTTTCGAGCCTGGGGATGAAAAAGAAGTAGAATTAGTTTGTTTTGCTGGAGAACAACGTGTGTATGGATTTAACAATAAAGTCGATGGATCTGTTCAAGGAGGATGCAAATCATGAGTTTTAAAATGTCAAGACAACAATATTCGCAAATGTATGGTCCAACGACAGGGGATTCTATACGCTTAGCGGATACAGATTTATTTATCCAAATTGAAAAAGATCATACGACATATGGGGAAGAAGTCGTGTTTGGTGGAGGAAAAGTGATTCGTGATGGTATGGGGCAGCATCCGCTTGTGACTCGCGGGGATGGAATACCGGATGTAGTCATTACCAATGCGGTGATTTTAGATTACACAGGGATTGTTAAAGCAGATATTGCAATCCGTGACGGGAAAATCGCTGGGATTGGGAAAGCTGGAAATCCTTTAATTATGGATAATGTGGATATTGTCATTGGTGCATCGACAGAAATCATTGCTGGGGAAGGGTTGATTGTTACGGCAGGTGCAATCGATACCCATGTTCACTTTATTAATCCGGCCCAAGTTAGAACAGCATTAACTGGTGGTACAACCACTTTAATTGGAGGAGGAACAGGTCCTGCCGCTGGATCTAAAGCGACCACGGTTACGCCAGGAGAATGGAATATCCATAGAATGCTCCAAGCATCAGAGGGTTTACCAATAAATGTGGGGTTTTCAGGCAAAGGACAAGCTGCAGCTGAAGAGCCGCTTGCTGAACAAATACGTGCAGGTGCCATTGCATTGAAAGTTCATGAAGACTGGGGAGCTACAGCATCTGCACTTGATTATGCATTACGTGTAGCTGATAAATATGATATTCAAGTTGCCGTTCATGCTGATACCTTAAATGAAGGCGGATTTATGGAAAATACGATGGCAGCCATTCGAGACCGAGTTATCCATATGTATCATACAGAAGGTGCAGGTGGCGGGCATGCTCCAGATTTAATGAAAGCAGCTAGCTATATGAATGTACTGCCAGCCTCAACGAATCCAACGTTGCCTTATACCGTTAATACGGTTGATGAGCATTTAGATATGCTAATGGTGTGTCACCATTTAAATCCAAAGATCCCAGAAGATCTTGCCTTTGCTGATTCGCGGATTAGAAAAGAAACGATTGCAGCTGAGGACTTTTTTCAAGATATGGGGATATTTAGCATAACTAGTTCGGATGCCCAAGCGATGGGAAGAGTAGGAGAAGTCGTTTTGCGAACATGGCAAGTAGCGGACAAAATGAAAAAAGATCGAGGCTTGTTGCAAGGGGATAGTGAGCATGCTGATAATAATCGTGCAAAGCGGTATGTTGCTAAATATACGATCAATCCTGCGATTGCACATGGGATTTCTGAATATGTAGGCTCCATTGAAGTAGGGAAAATTGCCGATCTTGTGCTTTGGTCACCGGCATTTTTCGGAGTAAAACCTGAAATGGTTTTGAAAAATGGATTTGCAGTCGAGAGTTTAATGGGAGATGCCAATGCATCCATTCCGACACCGCAACCGATGATTTATCGCCCAATGTATGCGCAAGAAGGAAAAGCCTTGTCAAAAAGTTCAATTACTTTTATATCTCAAGCTGCCTTTGATGATAAAGTGCATGAAAAATTAGGATTAGAAAAATTGATTTTACCTGTTCGCGGCATTCGGAAATTAACAAAAAAGGATATGAAGCTTAATTCCGAAACGCCTGAAATAACAGTGGACCCACAAACTTATGAGGTAAGGGTAAATGGGGAATTAATTACGGGTAGCCCATCTGAAAAATTACCGATGGCCCAACGATATTTCTTATTTTGAGGTGAATGTATTGATTGTTGAAAAAATTGTTACCAATATTGATCAAATGGCAAAAGAAGAACTGGATAAACGCCATAAAGAGAAGGTCTATCTCGAAAGCGCCGATTTAATGAAACGCATTCAAAGGGTGACAACTGATCACGGCAAGGAAATAGGGATCCGTTTGAAAGATCCCCGTGACCTTGTCGCGGGTGATGTTTTATATATGGATGATCATAACATGATAATCATTGATGTCTTATCTGATGATCTATTGATTATTAGCCCACAATCGTTGCAAGAGATGGGAACGATTGCTCATCAATTAGGGAATCGTCACCTACCTGCACAATTTGAAGAAAACGAAATGCTCGTTCAATACGATTATCTTGTAGAAGATTTACTAAAAGAACTGAAAATTCCTTACAGACGCGAAGACAGGAAAGTGAAACAGGCATTTCGGCATATTGGGCATAGCCATGACTGATCACACGCTTTCTCTATTTCAACTTTGCGACTCTAATTTTCCAACGGGTGCCTTTAGTCATTCCTATGGCTTAGAAAGTTATATTCAAGAAGATCAAGTGCATGATCAAGCCACATTTTCTGAGTGGCTTCATGTTTATTTGAATGAACAGCTCGTCTATGCAGATGGGCTTGCTTCTCATATTATATATGAGGCTTTAGAGAACGAAGATTTCCAAAAAGTGTGGAAGATAGATCGAATGCTGACTGTGCAAAATTTGCCTCGTGAAACGCGAGAAGGGACACAAAGAATGGGTGAACGTATGTTAAATCTCGTAGAATCTTTATATGATATGCCTATTCTTTTACAGTATAAAAAACGTATAAAAGAGAAACAATCTTTTGGACATCCAGCGATTGTTTTTACAATGATCGGACATCATTTAGGGGTTCCGCAATCAACGACAACCCTTTATTATTTGTATTCCACTGTTTCAAGTCTTGTCCAAAACGCAGTCCGAGCTATTCCTTTAGGGCAGACATCTGGGCAGAAAATCATTCAGGAATTTCAAGGAATATTAGTAGCGGCAACAGAAAAAATTCAGAACTTGGATAATGAGGATTTTGGCATCATTTCACCAGGGCTCGAGTTATCCCAAATGAAACATGAGCGTGTGAATATTCGTATTTTCATGTCTTAATATGAAAGAAAGGAAGTGCTTTATATGAAACCTATAAAGATTGGGGTAGGAGGACCTGTTGGAGCAGGGAAAACCATGCTTGTCGAAAAGCTGACCCGGCATTTGGAAGGGGAGCTTAGCATGGCGGTTGTAACGAATGATATTTACACAAAAGAAGACGCAAAATTCTTAATGCAAAATGGCGTTCTGCCTGCTGACCGTATTATTGGGGTGGAAACCGGCGGTTGCCCTCATACAGCGATTCGTGAAGATGCTTCTATGAATTTTGCTGCCATTGATGAATTAATCGAGAAACATCCAGATGTTGAGCTTATTTTTGTTGAAAGTGGCGGCGATAATCTTGCGGCAACGTTCAGCCCTGAGCTTGTTGATTTCTCCATTTATATTATTGATGTCGCCCAAGGTGAAAAAATCCCAAGAAAAGGTGGGCAGGGGATGATTAAATCTGATTTATTTATTATTAATAAAACAGATCTGGCCCCTTTTGTTGGTGCAAGCTTGGAAGTCATGGAGTCAGATACGAAGACTTTTCGTGGAAATAAACCATTTGTTTTTACTAATTTAAAGGATAATACAGGGCTTGACCAAGTCATAGATTGGCTTAAGAAAAATGTGCTTTTAAAAGGGCTAGATTAAAATGAAAGACTGGACAGGTGAATTACGTTTAGACCTTGAAGAACGACTTGGAAAAACTGTAGCAAAGAATGTATATTTCCAGGGCGCATTGAAAGTCATGCGCCCAGTATATCACGACGATTCTGGACAAGTTTGTTATTATATTTTAAACCCAGGTGGCGGCTATTTAGATGGAGATCGCTATCATTTGCACATTGCATTGGAGGAACAAGCAAGAGTAACCTTAACCACACAATCCGCAACAAAAGTTTATAAAACACCACAGTCATATGCATATCAGGAAACAGAAATATTTCTTAAAGCGGGCAGTTATTTGGAGTATATTCCTGATCCATTGATCGCATATCAACATGCACGTTATAAACAAAAGAATGTGATTCACATGGAGAAAGGCGCTACATTTCTCTATTCAGATATAATTACTCCGGGATGGTCTCCTAATGGCGAACGGTTTAGTTATGATAAGGTTCAATTAATCAATGAAATTTATATGGATGACGAACTGATCTCATTTGATCATATTAAGTTGAATCCAGCAACTCAAAATATAGAAGCGCTTGGTTTCATGGAGGGGTTCTCACATTTAGGATCCATGATGGTCATTAGTGAACAAATGAGCCCGGATCTCCTTGATCGGTTATATCATGCCCTGAATTCGAAAACAAATGCATATGAGATCGGTCTTTCTTTACTTCCGGTAAAAGGATTTACCTTAAGAGTATTAGCGAACTTGACGCAAACCATTGAACAATTATTTACGGAGTGTCATTGTATGATCAGTGAAGAATGGTTTCAAAAAAGGCCAAGTTTTCTTAGAAAATATTAATGTTTAAAGAAGTTGAGGCTTATGCCAATGCTTCTTTTTTGTATGTGATAACAATGGTACATATCTGAATACCTCCTTATCTGGAAATAATAGCTGATAGACAGCGGATTAAAACGAATATAAGAAAACAGTTGCTAAATTCCTATTCAATTGGCAAACTTAAGTAGATAATGAACTCCATAGAAAAGAAGGCGAAGGTGACTTACATGATTGAGATAAAGACTTCCACACTCAGCGATGGGGAGTTCAATAGAGGGGTATTTGCAACACGTGATATAGCAAAAGGTGAGCTTGTACATGAGGCGCCGGTTATTTCTTACCCTAATAAGGAACATGAACATATCGAGAAGACGTTGCTTGCAGATTACGCATTTGAGTATGGTGTAAACCACACGGCCATCCTTTTAGGGTATGGAATGTTGTTTAACCACTCCTACACGCCGAATGCAACGTATGATATTAATTTTAAGAACCACACGTTTGACTTTTATGCGTACACTGATATAAAAGCCGGTGAAGAGATTTTAATCAACTATAATGGTGATGTAGATGATAATGAACCTCTATGGTTTAATATGGAAGATAACGAAAGTAGCAAAGCAGAAACGAACTGAATGAATGGGAAAGATGAAGATAAGAGGCGGGATTCAAAATTTGAATGGTGCTTCGTATCTTTATCTTTTTTTTTAGATATCTGAGGTTTCACGCGCGTCGTTATGGAAACCTCAAAAATAATGGCAAATTTCTAGTTGGAATGACAAAAGTCCATATTAATTAATCGATTAATTAATATGAACCTTTTTTGAATGGAACGTTTGTGAATAAAGGAAAAGTAGGAAAGTAGATGTCAAGAAATGTGTTGATTTAGAGGGAATATTGCCTGAGAAATAATTCCCTTTTTCGACAATATAGCTCCAAAATAGTTCTTAACATAATCATAGGTACAATCCGTTTCAATTATCTCAACCTGAATCATTTCATTTCGATATCTCTAAACAAGTCGATTCTTTTATAGGAAATCGACTTGTTTATGTTGTAATTCGGTAAGCGTTCAAATATCCCCAAATTGGCTGTACCATTATTAGAAATTTTTAATTTTCTTATTAATCTACCTTAACTATTTTTACATGGGAATTTAAGTAATAAGGTGTATTCTTGGATTCGTAAGAGGCAAGACATGCTCTATAAAATGAGGAGGAATAATAAATGATTGGAACAAAATTATTAGCATCTGTATTAGCATTAGGCGTTGTGGGTGGAGGAGCTGTTGGTGTACATGCTATTCAACCAGAAAAGTCCATTCAACCAACATCAACCGTAAACCAAGAGGAGACAGCAACAGAAGAGAAGCAAGATTCAAATGAACAAGCAAAATTACAAAAAGAAGCTTCTATCACTCAAGATGAAGCGACAAAAACAGTTTTGGCACAATATCAAGGTGGCACTGTAAAACAGGTCGAATTAGAAGATGAAGATGGTTCGGTTGTATATGGTGTTGACGTAGTTTCAAAGGACGGCAAAAGCTATGATGTGAAAGTGGATGCCAAAACCGGTAAAATTACAAAAGCCGAAAATGATAATGAAAATGGTAATGAAGCCGAGGATCATGATAAAGAAGTCAATGATGATAACACAGCCGAAAATAACTAATATTCAAAAATGAGTGTTCAAAGAGTTTTTTATGAATGTTTGTTATCCATAATTGATTATAAGACTCCCTTTTACGAACAGTAAAAGGGAGTCCCTTATTTCATTTATATGAAATAGCTTCCACGAATTTTAGAAAAATAAAAGAAAAGGATGATTATATGAATTACGAATTATTTAAAAGCATCCATAATCTATCTGGCTATAATCATGCATTAGATAACTCGATGGTATTTATAACGAATAATGCTATTTACATGTTTGCATTGACCCTTATCATTCTTTGGATATTTGGCGGTAAAGCCATGAAACGTGCTGTATTATATGCCGGTGGAACAGGAGTCCTTGCGTTAGTTGTAAATGTTCTGATTGCGCACATTTACTTTGAGCCGCGTCCATTTGTCACACATCACATTCAAACCTTGATTCCGCATGCTGCAGATTCTTCATTTCCTAGTGATCATTCGACAGGCGCTTTTTCGATTGCAATCGCCATGTGGTTTCGATATAAAAAAATCGGTATTCCCATGTTTATATTAGCCCTATTAACAGGCTTTTCTCGTATTTGGGCGGGGCTTCATTATCCGTTTGACGTAGTAGGCAGTTTAATTGTGGCAATTGCCGTAGCTTATGTGATTGTAAAATTATCAAGATTGTTCGACCCGCTTGTAAACTGGATTATTTCTATATATGACTCGATTTTTAGCCAAAGAAACAAATCTAATAAATCTTCTTGAACTTAAATTTCTAAAAGTGAAGGAAACGATTTAAACAAGTCGTTCCCTTCTTTTTGGTATGTCTCGCAGGATAAGGAATTTTTTATACACAAAGAGTGTCATCAGCATTAACAAATCTTAACGGTTTAATCGCAATCCCGAATCACCTATAATGAAACATGTCTAAGTAGCTAAACCATATCAAGGCTGTAGTGACTTTGCTCTTTTCTTTTTTGACTCATTTGAGAGGAGCCGCAGTTTTTCATGCCTTTCAGCAAAGTGAGAAGGTAGTCCTGAAGCCAGAGCTAAAAAGAGTTGAAAATCAACAGAGTTAATTAACAAAGCCTTTTATTAAAAAATTTGCAGGAATGGCATAAATCATATATCGTTTATCCTAGAAGAAATGAAACTTATTTATGAACGAAACGTATAAATAGGATAGAAATTAGGTTAGGGGTGTCGATGCGATGAACCGATTAGTAACTTCCATTGCTGGAATTGTTATTTCAGGTCCTATTGCTGTAATCATATGGCCAGTGTGTGTGTATGGATTTGGTCAGACCATTATACTGTCTACAATTTGGTCTGTATTAGGTGGCGTTCTTGCATTTGGAGCGAGTTCCATCTATATGACTGCTCGTTTTTTGAAGAAACACGGACTAAGTAGAAAAGAGTATCGATATATCCAAGGAAATGTAAAAGAAGCGAAATCTAAGGTCTTTCGAGCATGTAAAGCGCTATTATCGATTCGACACATTCCTTCTTTAAAGGAAAGAATTGAGCTTGTGAGGATGATCAGAAAGATTTACAGCTTAACGAAAAAAGAGCCGAAACGGTTTTATCAAGCAGAACAGTTTTACTTCTCTCACTTGGATTCTACTTTGGAATTGGCAGAAAAATATGTGTTTCTAGCGGCGCAGCCGAAGAAAAATAAAGAATTGGATCTTTCGTTAATTGAAACACGGAGAACATTAGAAAAACTAACGAAAACAGTTGAAGAAGATCTATATGAAGTGATTTCGAATGATATTCAAGAACTTGATTTCGAAATTGATGTCGCAAAGCAAACGATCAAAAACACGAAAGAATCAAGTTTGATTACTGGGAGCAAGAAATGGAAATGAGTGAAGACGAGAGAAGTCTCGATCAGAGTATAGTCACACATCCCTTTGCTACAGAACTTCCAAGTGAGGGGAAGAAGGTAATTGATACAATTTCAGAAGATAGCAGACAAAAGGCGTTACAGATTGTCCAAGAATTACGATTGAATAATCGTCAGGCGTTAGTCACTTTTGGGATGCCTGCACAATCTAAATTGCTTGTCTTCTCGAATACGATGCTTGATCAAGTACAGAGGCAGGATATTGGTGAAATCGGTGAAATTTTAACTGATTTAATTGGGAAGCTAAACGAAGTGAACCCTGATGAATTGACGCCTGTTCGTCAATCTTTTTTTGAACGATGGTTTAGAAAAAAAACAAGATCTCCACAGGAAACGATGTCCCGATTTCAAAAGGCGAGCGCTCAAATTGACCGCATTAGTGTGAAATTGAGCCGAAGCAAGAACATCCTGTTAGCTGATATTGTCATGCTTGACCGATTATATGAGCACAACAAAGAGTATTTTCATATGCTCAACATTTACATCGCGGCAGGAGAATTAAAGCTTGAAGAATTACATGGAAATTCAATTCCAACCGCAGAGCATGTGGCAAAAATGGAAACGGACCCTCTAAAAAAGCAGGAGTTAGACGATATCCTTTCATATACAGATTTACTAGAAAAACGCGTATATGACTTGAAGATAAGTAGAGAAATTACTTTGCAAAGTGCTCCGCAAATTCGTCTCATCCAGCATACAAACCAATTGCTAGTTGAAAAAATCCAATCATCGATCATGACGGCGATTCCCCTTTGGAAGAATCAAATGTCGATTGCTTTCTCATTTTTGAGACAAAATCATGCAGCTAGCGCCAACAAACAGGTCTCTGAAAAAACGGAGAAATTATTTGTGACAAACAATGAATTGGAAAAACTAGCGCAAACACATGAAAGTTTAAGGTCAACCTTAGCTGAATCATTAATAATCCAAGCTGAAGGCAACTCAAACCGCCAACATGTCGAGCAGGAGTTTCGTTCCATTGAAACAGCGTTAAAACAAAAGCTATCGGAAAAATAAAAGCATCCATGGGCATCTGTATCCAACTAAAGCGCTGAAAAAGGTTCAGGTTCTTAAATTGTATAGCCGGGGGTGGAGCTGATTTTGCGAAGCCTGCCCCTTTTCCACAGAAAAGAGAAAGGTGAGTTAAGCCTTTCTTTTTTTCAATTGGCTGTGTTAAACAATATTGTTGTTAAAAAAATTTTGGCTTATTCGTGTGAAACTATGGTTTCACACGCCTTTCAATTAAAGTTCATTCTCCGTTGCATAAACGCATTTTTAGGTTTGAGTTAGCTTCGTAATGTTGACATATTCTTGAATAAATAACCATTTGCCTAGGCTTGGAGATAAATAGATGACTGAATGTCAAATAGGGGATACAATACTAAAGAAATAAGTATTTTATAGGATGTGTGAATAATGAGAACGATTAGTGCATCAGAAATATTAGATGGCAAGTCGATTAAGTATATAGATGTGTTTGGAATACAGGATAATATTGCGTTGAAAAGCAAGTACGAGGGGAAAACCTATTGGATTTACGACTATTATTGCATGCATGCAGCTTGCCATTGTGATGATGTTTATCTGAAATTTATTGAAGAAGACGAGAATTCGAAAGCTACAGGGCGTCATTTCGGCGTGAGAAAATCGTTTAAAAACGGTGAAATGGTTATTGAAGATCGAAATCTTTCAGAACAGAAGGCAAACGAGGTTGCAGCAGAGGCATTAAACTATAGTCCTGAAGTTGTAGAGTTATTCAAACAACGGTATGCGCAAATGAAGTTGGAAGGTCATAATATCATAACAAAAGAGTCGAAGACACCGATTATAAATGAGAATGTAATTGGAAGAAATGATCCATGTACTTGCGGCAGCGGAAAGAAATACAAAAAATGCTGCGGGATTGCATAAGATAACGCAGAGGATGTCCCAAATGAAAGGGTTAGAACCTAGGACTATTCTGTACAGTTTAGATGAGGGCGTATGTAGAATGATAAACTGTGCAAAGAGTATGAGGTCAAGATCTTTACGGGACATCCTCTTTATATTTTATTAATGCATGTACGATCCTGTAGTTTGGCATCCCATCTTTTGAAACCGCTCTTTTTAATTTCTAAATAAAGTGAAACTTCCATCAGTAGGGGGTCTAACTGCCCGTTAAGTGTGGGAGAAAATTAAAATAAGCATCTGAAATATTTCAGATGCTTTCATGTATGGTATTAGTCATGCACTTTATTGTCAGTGGGTTTGTTTTTCGTGAATAGAAGACTTTGTCTTTTCTGTTTAATCTGTTGAGCCAGCGTCTTTAAATAAGGGTTGGCTTTTAATAAATCAGCCAACTGATCATCGTTGGGTTCGGATGATTCATCTTGGACGCTTACCTCTTCAAGTTTTGGTTCTGGTTTGTCGAATCGTTTCCTTTTCAATTCCTCTCACCCCTTTTCATATAGACTATGATGGCTCTTAGAATTTTGTCCTTTCATTTGGTGAAAATAGTTTGATTAAAATAGGTATAGTAGCTCTGGACTCACTAGGTTTACTGGCTGAAACAGAAGGGGAGGATTGGAGAGGCCGTTCAAGTGGAACAGTGATGGGATATATTCACTTGCACGTTTCAGATATGTTAAAAACAAAAGAGTATCTGAAACGTACTGAAGGGTCATCCACTATATATCATTTATCCCGCTTAACCCCCACTGATTGAAGTTTCACATTATCTGACGTGTACATGACACAATAAATGGTGTATAGAGCGTGAAGTCAGAATCTTATGGGACAACTTCGTCTTTTGTTTTAATGATATTGTGACAAGTGCTGACAAAATGGAATCTAACTAATCGATTAATTAAATGAACTTGAATCCCTTTCCTACTATGGAAAAGTGAGAATTGGAAAGTGCGGATATTGTAAGTATTCCCGGAGAAATAACCAGAAATTCCGACAAGAATATGAAGAGGATATTGATATGAAAAGGATCTGTTAGAAGTGAAAAATAGATACATGTAGGAAGCTCATATCACGAAACGCATGTTTATTCTGGCAACAAAGCATCGGCTAATTAACCAATGCTCTGTTGTGAATAACAATTAATTGGTAAACGCAAATGCACTTCAGTACCTTTTCCAAGCATACTTTCAAAGGTAATATTCCCACGGTGCGTTTCAATGATCCGTGAACTGACAGTCAGTCCGAGACCCGTTCCTTTTTCCTTCGATGAATAAAATGGTTCCCCAAGATGTTTGATTCGTGCCTTTTCTATCCCTTGACCATTATCCTTGACTTTAACAGTAACTTGATCATGAGCCATAGAAAACTCGATTGTAACTGATGTTGCTGACGCTTCAATCGAGTTCTTAATAATATTGATGAATACTTGCTTTAATTGATTTGCTTCACACCGTATTAATGGGATGGACTCGTTTCCTTTTATAGAAATGGAGGCTCCATTCAAGTTCGCTTCAGGTTTAAGTAATGTTACGACATCATGTATCAGAATCACGATGTTATGATCACTAAACTTCATTTCCTGAGGTTTGGCAAGGACGAGCAATTCGCTGACAATCAGGTTAATTCGATCTAACTCACTTAACATAATTGAGTAGTAATGCTGATATTCTAATTCATTGGATTTTAACAGTTGTACGAAGCCAATTAAAGAAGTAAGTGGATTTCTAACTTCGTGAGCTACACTTGCTGCCAATTTCCCAACGACTGATAATTTTTCAGTTTTTCTCAGAATTTCTTCGGTTTCACGTATGAGCGTTACGTCCTGTGCATAGCCGATGACACCAATAATTTGGTCATTTATTAGCATTGGAACGAGTGTAAAAGAAAGTAACACGGTCTCTTTATGTTTTGTAAGAATACGAATGTCTCCATGTGTAATCCCTGTTTTATTCTTAACAACTTCGGCTAATGATTGATGCAAATTCTCTTTTTCATTTGAGTTAGCTAATACATCCATGATTGAAACACCGGTGATATCGTCAAATCGCCAGCAAGTTACACTTTCAAAGCGCGAATTGATATTTGTTATCACACCACCTATATCCATCATAAGCACAGGTTCAGGATTATAATCGAAGAGCGATTTATATTGTTGCTGACTTTGCAATAAATGCTGCTCAGCTTTCACTCGTTCAGTTATATCCCTCCCGAATACAATAAACGCTTTTCTGGAACCATCTTCATGAAAAAGGGGAACTTTTATCGTATCAAATGTTTTGTGAAGTCCATCAGGCATTGGAATAAATTCTTCACACCGAGTAACTTGCCGATTTGCCCACGTTTCTTCATCTGAAGTCTCGCAATACTCTAATGCTTCTTTATAGAAATCAGTGTATTGAGCTAGTTCACTATCCTTTTTTCCTTTATAGTCTACTTGCTCGAGTTGAAAGAGTTCGAGTCCAAATTTATTGGCTTCAGTCCAACGTCCCTGGCCATCTTTGAAATTAACAAAGTCAGACATTGAATGGATCAATGTTTGCAGCCGTTCTTGTTCTTCTTTTAATAACGTGTAGCTTTTTCTCTTTTTTAGAAAAAAGTAGTGGATAGCAGCAGTAATAACAATGAAAAGAATCCCTTCGACTCTTTGAATCATCAGCAACTTTTGAAAAGGTAAATTAGTAATTGTAAGATACCATTCTTTATAAAAAAGAATGGATAAACCGCAGGTAACGTATATGCATACAATTATTTTTGGCATGGATGCGCTCCTTTATTTGGTGCTCAGCTTAGTAAGGATATTTTTACCTATAAATTTTACCATATGGAGATTTGAGTTGGGGAAAAAGAAAGAAGTTAAGATGATAAATTATCCAAACATAGAGTGAGAAAAGTAAAAAGAGCCACCAAGTTGATTTGGAGGCCCTCTAAGTATTATAACAACTTATTAAAATGCACACGTTTGTGAATCGCATAAATCACAGGAATTCCAACTAGCATGACTGCGAATTCACCTACAGCTGTTGTGAACCATGTGAATAGGAATGGGAGGTCTAATGCAAGATTTAGCTCAAGAGCAATCATGAACATTGTGAACGTAAACACAAGTGTATTCACCATCATTAACGCTAGTTTGTTTTTGATATAACGTCCAGCAAATATGGTAATCAATAACGAAAGCACAGATTGCCCGACTCCGAAAACTAAATCATACGGCACCATCGGTGAAAACAGTAAATTTGTTAAAAAGACCCCTAGTACAATTCCGTAAAAATACTTCTTATTGAATACGATTAAATGATTAAACATTTCTGATACCCGAAATTGAATATTAGTAAATCCAAATGGTTGAATCAAAAATGACACTGCAATATATAAAGCAGCTAAAATCGCATTAACGACTAATGTTTTTGTTTTCATACATATCTCTCCCTAGTTTTTTATCGTGGGATGGTTGCGAACCACGTAGCCTCAAGCTTTGAACTCGACTATTAATAGTATAATAGTTGGATAGGATACGTCAATAGGGATATTTCGGAAGTAATGGATGGGGATAGAATTCCAGTCATTCATATTGCTTTATTGTTGTAAGGTGTGTATCCTTTTAAATAAATTTGAAGCTGAGAGGATGATTTTGGTTGGCAATTGAAAAGGTAAGAGCCCATTTTAAAAAGTATGATCGCGAAGATGATGTAATGGAATTCGAAACATCAAGTGCTACAGTGGACGAGGCAGCCGCAACGATTCAGGTTATTCCCGCTCGCATTTCTAAAACGATATCGTTTCGAGGAGAAGGGGAAAATGCGCTTTTAATTGTAGCAGCAGGTGATGCAAAGATTGATAATAAGAAATTCAAGAATCTATTTGGATTCAAGGCAAGAATGCTCCCCCCAGAAGAAGTATATTTGCAAACCGGTCACGAAATCGGCGGTGTCTGTCCTTTTGGACTAGTGCGTGACCTAGACGTTTTTCTTGATATCTCGATGCAACGATTTGACACGGTGTTCCCGGCTTGTGGAAGCACAAATTCAGCAATCGAACTTACATGCGATGAATTATTTCAATTTTCAAACGCGGTAGAGTGGGTTGATGTTTGTAAAGGGTGGGGGGAAGAGTAAATAAAATGTTGCATATAGACAGAATGAGCTTTTTTTCAAGTGATAAGCGGATAATTTTTTAATGAGCTTTGGTGTCCAGCGAAGGCATCTTCCCCTACGGTCTAGAAGATTACTCACCATAGCCCATGCCGTACTTATGTTTATCAAAGTTCTTTAATAGGCGTTCCCTTCATTTGAAACAAATCTCTTTTGTTCTATTTTATATAAAAATTGGGGACTGTTCAAAAATAGTTCTGCCTCCTTCTAAATTGGGATAATGCGCAAAAAAAAGCCATTTCGCTATTTTCCGTCATTAATTAGTAGAAAATATATAAATTACCAATGAAAACGCTTTTATTTTTAGGGGATACAGTGTAAAATGGTGGAGAATAAAATGCAATGTGAATAGATAGATTGATAGAGGGGTATTCAAGAGAAACGAATCTACATATTTATTCATTTGTGCAAACGATTTCATTAAGTGCTTTTTGTGAGAAATAAATGAAAAAGGGGATGGGTTCATTGAAATTGAAGAAAGTAGCGGGCATTGCCTCAGCAGTATTAGCGTCATCGTTATTCTTAGCAGGATGCTCTTCATCCGATAAAGCTTCTGGGGATCAGATTACATTAGACGTTTTCCAATTTAAAGTAGAATTCAAGAGTCAATTTGAAGAATTGGCAAAGGCTTATGAAGAAGAGAACCCTGATGTGAAGATAAAGATTTCTACAGTAGGGGGCGGAAATGATTATAAGCAATCTTTAATTACGAAGTTTACTTCTAAAGAAGAGCCGGCCATATTCAATGTCGGCGGGCCAACGGATATTGAACAGTTTGGCGATCGCTTGACAGATTTAAGCGACACAAAGGCAGCAAAAGCAGCTTTGGATGGCACACTTGATGGAGTAACTATAGATGGTAAAGTACTCGGCTTACCATTTAACCAAGAGGGGTACGGATTTATTTATAACAAACGTATTTTCAAAGAAGCTGGCATTAAAGCTGAAGAGCTTACTTCTTATGAGGCGTTGAAAGAAGCGGTTGAAAAATTGGATGCTAAAAAGAAAGATTTGAAAATCAAAGCGGTATTTGCATTCCCTGTTAAGGAAAAGTGGGTAACAGGGAACCATCTTTCCAATGTTTTCTTAGCTTCCGAATTTGGTGGAAACGTAATGACTGCCTATGAATCTCCAACTGTTGCATTTACAAAAGGAGATCAGTTGAAGCAAATGATTGATTTACAAAATGAGTTTTCTGTACAGCCGACAACAAGCCTTGATTATTCCCAACAAGTGGAGGAACTTTTCTCCCTTGAGCAGGTAGCCATCATTCAGCAAGGTAACTGGGTGTATAACACGGTCTATGACATGGATCCAGAGCTAGCAGAAAAAAATATTGGTATCATTCCAATACCTGTAGATGGTGAAGCAAAAATGCCGGTCGGCGTACCGAACTATTGGGCGGTTAACAATAAGGTAGATGACGCGGTTGCAGAAGAAGCGAAGAAATTTCTAGATTGGATGTACACTTCTGATACTGGTAAACAAGCAGTGTTAGAAGATTTTAAATTTATCCCTGCTTATGAAGGGTATGATTCTTCGAAGATCGCAGACCCGCTATCGAAAGAAATCTATGAGTACTCAGCAGCAGGAAAGACAATTGGCTGGACATTTACGGGTTCACCAGTTGGTTGGAATGAGGACAAATTCGGAGCAAGCGTACAAGCTTATGTATTGGGAGAAATGACGTGGGACGAATTGATTCAAAAGAATATCAAAGCATGGGAAGATATTCGCAGCGGTAAATGATTAAGCGGTTTGCTAAATCCTAACAGGAAAAAGTGAAGCTTTACCAAAGTGGGTATTCGATCAACTTGGGAAACAATTCAGTGGTGGAGTGGACATTCGACCAAGTAATTAACTGCGGATGGGCTGCTCCACCTTTTTGAACACGCACTAATATATGTTTTTTATCAGCTTTTGTATCTAGCGTAAGCAGCCTAGCTCCCCGAGGTCACAAGTAAACCGGATCCAGAGAATGAAAGGAAAACTTCTGCGTGCCTCGGCTTACGCTTTTCAAAAAGGAGGCGTTTCAAATGAAAAACCGAGATTTATCATTTTGGCTATTTTTAGCTCCTGTGCTCGTCGCAATCCTCATCGTTGTGATTTACCCATTACTGACCGGTCTATATTATTCATTTACGAATTGGGACGGTCTTCGTATCTCGAAGTTTGTTGGATTAGACAACTATATCAAGTTATTTCACGATAAAGAGTTTGGGGATGCATTCTGGTTTACAATTAAATTTTCCATTGCGGCTATTATTGTCATCAACATTATTGGGTTAGGGCTTGCGTTAATTGTGACTCAGCATATTAAGACAAGCAGTTTTCTACGTACGGTATTCTTTATGCCCAACTTAATAGGCGGCTTGATTTTAGGATTCATCTGGCAGTTCATTTTTACAAAGGCATTTGCTTCGATAGGCGAGTCGATTGGGATTGAGGGTTTGCAAGGATGGCTTTCAACAACGGAAACTGGTTTTTGGGGCCTGGTCATTTTGACATCCTGGCAAATGGCGGGATATGTCATGATTATTTATATTGCTTATCTACAATCGGTACCAGAAGAATTGATTGAGGCGTCGCAAATTGATGGAGCGAATAGATTCCAGCGCTTCCGAAACATTACAGTTCCTATGATTGCGCCGGCATTCACGGTTAGCTTATTTCTTACATTGTCAAATTCGTTTAAAATGTATGATCAAAACTTGTCACTAACAAACGGTGGGCCATTCAATTCAACGCAAATGGTTGCGATGGATATTGTAAAAACGGCCTTTACAGAAAATTCAATGGCGTATGCACAGTCTAAAGCGATGATCTTCTTTGTCACAGTCGCAGCTATTTCCTTGCTGCAAGTGTACTACAACAAGAAAAAGGAGGTTGAATTATAATGTTCAAAAACCGCAGACTCCTCCTTTTGGAAATTATCGGAATCCTTTTAGCGTTCGTGTGGCTTGTGCCATTTTACTTAATGGTAGTCAATGCATTCAAAACAAAACGTGATATCTTCGCAGATACGCTAGGCCTACCTGAAGAATGGACATGGGACAACTTTGTGCAAGCGTTTGTACAACTTGGCTTTATTAAAGCTTTTGGTAATTCATTGTTCATTACAGCTGTCAGCACAATAATTATCATCATTTGTTCAGCTATGGCAGCGTATGCATTATCAAGAAATAAGAGCAAGCTTAGCACAGTGATTTTCTTTATGTTTGTAGCTGCAATGCTGATTCCTTTCCAAGCGGTTATGATTCCGCTCGTATCACAGTTTGGTCAACTTGATATGCTGAACCGCAGCAGTTTGATTTTCATGTATTTAGGATTTGGAGCGAGTCTATCCATATTCCTTTATCACGGGGCATTAAAAGGGATTCCGGAATCGTTAGACGATGCAGCAAAAATTGATGGTTGCAATAAATTTCAAACATTTTGGTACATTATTTTTCCACTATTAAAACCGATGTCGGTAACGGTCGGAGTATTGAATGTAATTTGGATTTGGAATGATTATCTATTACCATCCCTCGTTATTGGAGGAAATGGGACGGAAACCATTCCGCTTCAATTATTCTTCTTCTTTGGGCAATATACGAAACAATGGCATCTTGCGTTAGCAGGATTATCGATTTCCATTTTGCCTGTTATCATTGGGTATTTCTTTGCCCAAAAACAAATCATTAAAGGAATTGCAGATGGAGCGGTGAAATAATAGGAGTTTCCTTATTATCTATAATGGAGAAAAAGGAAGTTAGGACGAAGGAGTAGATGAAAATGAAGGTAGTTGTTTGGAACGAATATCGTCATGAAAAAACCAACCCGATCGTAGCTGATGTGTATCCTGATGGGATTCATCAAGCTATTGCATCTTTTTTGAAGTGTGAGACTCGAGATGTTACGACTGCAACGCTTGATGAAGAGGAGCATGGATTACCGGATCATGTTCTTTTTGCAACGGATGTTTTAATTTGGTGGGGACATAAGGCCCATGACGAGGTATCCGATGAAATCGTAGAAAAGGTGTACGAGCGTGTTCTTAATGGTATGGGATTAATCGTATTACATTCTGGACATTTTTCGAAAGTGTTTAAAAAACTTATGGGGACCTCATGCGATTTAAAATGGCGTGTGGCGGATGAGAAGGAACGTTTATGGGTCCTTGATCCAAGCCACCCAATTACACAAGGTATTGGGGAGTATATTGAACTTGAAAAAGAGGAAATGTATGGGGAGCATTTCGATATTCCTGCTCCAGATGAACTGCTGTTTATGAGCTGGTTCGAAGGTGGAGAAGTGTTCCGAAGTGGATGTACATATCGTCGTGGAAACGGGAAGATTTTTTACTTCCGACCTGGTCATGAAACATATCCTACCTACCATCACCCTGATATTCAACAAGTGATCTCGAATGCGGTTGAGTGGGTTAAGCCGGTAGAACGCGCTCGTCCTGTTTATGGAAATGCACAAGCGTTGGAAACCATATCTGGAGAAAAATAAGAGAAGACAGATTGAAAGGGAGAGAGAATGATGAGTCTATTAAAAATTGGTGTAATCGGTTGTGGGAGTATCGCAAAGAACCGCCATCTTCCAGAATATAAAATGAATCAATCTGCAGAAATTATAGCAGTTTGCGACATTGTAGAGGAACGGGCTCAAGAGTTAGCGGATTTGTATGGAGCAAAGGCATATACTGATTTTATTGAACTACTGAATAATCCAACTATTGATGCGGTTAGTATTTGTACGCCAAACTATCTTCATGCTCCAATGACCATTGCTGCTTTAGAAGCAGGTAAACATGTTCTTTGTGAAAAACCGATGGCGACATCACGTGAAGAAGCAGAGAAGATGATTGCTGCTGCAAACAAAGCTGGAAAGAAATTAATGATTGCTCATAATCAGCGTTTTGTAGATTCCCATCAAATAGCAAAGGAGCTCATCGCAAGTGGAGAAATAGGCAAAGTCTATAGCTTTCGCTCAGCATTTGGTCACGCCGGTCCAGAGTCATGGAGCGCTGACGGTAAAGACAGTTGGTTTTTTAAAAAAGATCAAGCATTTATCGGAGCAATGGGTGATTTAGGGGTTCATAAAACAGACTTGCTCCGCTATCTGTTTGGTGAAGAATTCGTGGAAGTAGCAGCATTTGTTAAAAGTAGTGCGAAGGAAAATAGCGATGTAGACGATAATGCCACTTTTATTTTGCAGACAGAAAGCGGAATTATCGGAACACTAGCGGCGAGTTGGGCTTATGTAAAAGAAGATAACTCGACGATTATTTATGGTGAAAAAGCAGTATTGAGGCTAGAGGATGACCCTGAGTTTTCTTTGGTTATTCAACGTGCTAATGGGCAAGTTGAAAATCTAAGATTAGGGAATATTCAATCGAATGAATCAGGCGGTCAGTATGATACACAGGTGATCAGTCAATTTATCAACAGTATTAATGAAGATACAGAGCCGCTTATTAATGGGCTGGAAGGAATGAAATCTTTAAACGTCATCCTTGGGGCTTTGGAATCGAGTGAAACGAAGAAAATAGTTCGACTATAAGGGTGTGTTCAAAAAGGAGGATAAAAAGAGCCGGGAAGTTTTGCGAGCGATAGTCTCGAGGACTGAAGTCTATTCAGTAATACGTGAAGCCATCGAAGAAGGCTTCGCTTATGCAGTCAAAAACCTCGGCTCCCTCCTAATTAAAGAGACCCAACCAGACATGTGGTGGGCATAATTTGTTAGAGATATTCCAATAGCGGGTAGTCAATCAAATTGGCTGCCTTTTTAAGTCGTATTTGGGTAAGGGATTAATTCCAAAACAATAAAACATAACCAAATTTTCAAGTTGTACCCCTTTATGGTTTTATTCGCTGGTTATGGTATGAATAGTATCTTTTATTATATGGAAATTCTACTAATTTTTCTGCTTTATCTGTATGTAGTTTAATTTGTGAAGTATTGAGATTTCTACTTACTTGTTCAGGCTTTTTCACAAGAGGAATTCATCCATCAATTGCTGACGGCTGTAAATACTATGAGAGTAATGAGGTAAATTTGGTGGGCAAATCTAAAATTCCAGATTGCAATAGGCCCATTCTAGATAGGAGACATTTCCATCCTTTATTATTGAGTACAGTCTAAAAAATTTAACAAAACATCCATATAAATGGATGTTTTATTAAATTTTTTACACACATGGGTAATATTGTTCTACAATTGTAAGTAGAAAGAAATCTATCCTACATGAATTTTTGTTAAAATAGTATGTTAGTAGTTATAAAGAAATTCTCATTTGAGATTTATAAAATATGAGGTAACGGGGGACTAAAATGGTTTCGGAAACTCTTTTAATTCACAAAAAATTTTATGAGACATTCGTGAACGATGTTCAAGATGGAGAACCGATTCAACTGTTGGGAGAGGCGTATTTAGAAGAACAAAAGAAAGAGATTCCTGAACTGTCAACGATCCGCTATGCACAAGGAGAATTATATTTTCATTATAAGGACTTTGAAGCAGCGATCTTTAAATGGGAGAACATCGGGTCAGAGCTAGAGCCTTGGGCGAGGAAGAATGTTGCTGATGCCTATTACGAGCTTGGAATGCTATCTACAGCTGAAGAACTATATAAATCAATTGCTTCAGAGAACCTGGTCCTAAGGGCTGAAGTGGCGCTGCAATTGTTTACACTTTACATAGAAGAAGAGCGGTTTGATCTTGCATCTGGAACGATTAAAAACGTGGTATCCTTTCACCCGGATTATCCAAATGTTACGGAGCTTGCTCGTTCATTTTTCGATAGTCAAAAAGATTGGGAGAGTGCAATTGAGCTTGTTGTCAATGAAAGTCTTAGAACAGGTGTATTAAAATGGTTTGATGTTCTTCAAAGTTATGTAGACCTTGGGTATACGAGAAACCTATTACCTGAGTATTTCGCACAAGTATTAGAATTGTTATCGCTAACCGATCAGAAACGATTTGAGAAGCTTGTAACTTCACTTTGGCAGGAATATCGTAAGCAAGAGGTTTATTTCGAATGGCTAACTTCGATTAATGCATTCTTCGGCATGATTGAGATTGATGGGACCCATTCGTGGCATGATTTAGCGGATACTTTTAAAGATACCTATTTAGAATTAGTAGATGGACATTATTTAGTACATGAACTACAACCAATTGTTCCTGAGCTTCTAAGCAATTGGTTGAAGCTGGCGGATCCATCTCAGGTCATGTTTGCCGCAGCAGCTGTATTGTCATGGGATGGAATCTTTAATGGACAAATGAATCCACTAGTCGTAGGGGATGCAGAAAATCGATTAGCACAGATACGTGTAAGTGAACCATCATTCCAAGCAAGCTCTGTACTTTATGAAGATGTGATTCAATGGTCAAATAAGTATGATGTTGATCCAGGAGAAAAAACAAAATGGCTCGTTGAAGTGTTAAAGGACTTAGAGACTCAGCATCTATTAATTACAGGAACTGAGAAGTCAGATAAGTCTTCATTTGTAAACAGCTTACTTGGCGCTGAGCTTAGTGGAGAAGAAACACCTGCTTATTTAATCATTCGGGATAGTGATGAGCCTAACATTCTTGAGATCACGGATAAAGAGCGAATTCCATTGCTGGATTTACGTGATATTTCACAGAATTCGTTCATAGAGCTGAACTATCCGTCGCCATTTTTACAAGATCATTCACTCACACTTATTGATACACCTCCTATGGATCGACATACAGTGATGAGTCCTGAATTTCTAAGTATCAGTCATGCGGCAGACAGCATGGTATTTGTCCTGGATGCGGTGTCGCCATTCACAGATTATGAGCGTGATATGATGCTACAGGTAAAGAAACGGACTCCGCATCTGACCATTCATTTTGTGATGAATCGGATGGATAAGATCTCTAGCGAAAATGATGCAGTGCGGATACTCGATGAAACGGCTGAGCGCATTGCAGCGGATTTCCCTAGAGCGAATGTTTTTGCCTATTCTTCTGAATACAAGAGCCGTAAACAAATGCAGGACGCTTCTGAGTTCGTCGCGGCAAGTCAGACAGGGTTATTTATTGAACAGCTAAGAACGGATACTCTTTTATATTATATTCGCCAAACATTAACAACGCTTTTAGAAAAACGGGTTGATATGGAAAACGAACGAGTAGAGTCCATTGCTTGGAATGAAGAAATGGTTGTGAAGGTGAACGGTGCCATTAACCAGCTAATGGATATGGAAAAAGAAAAAACAAAAACCATTTCAAAGAACTATCGCTCGATTAAAGAAGAAGTAAAAAGCGATTTGAAAAAAATCATACCTGAGCTTCTCCGCGAAAGTTCGGAGCTGGTGAAGGAAGATAGTGATTTCAGCCAAATCCATCTCACGCTTAATGAAGAAATGAATGTTCGAATTCAAGATTATATGAATCGTCGACTGCTGCCGAGATTTTACAATTCCCTTCAACACTGGATTATGGAATCTAAACAAGATTTCTCCCAATGTCAATATGATTTGAATGAAATGGCAGAAGGATTTAATGTCTTGTATAGGGATAATCGCATGGATTTGCAATGTGACTTTAAAGTCCTGGATGACTGGAGTCGTGATGCAGATCGTATGACAAGTGGAGTTCGCATAGAACATGTGAATATCTTGCTTCGTCATACTCCTTCACAATTGTTGCTCAAAGGAGCGGGCAAACTATTCGGTTCAATTGGGCAAAACAAAGCAGGGATGTATACACGTTACAAGAAATTCCTGGAAACGATGGATTATGATGATGTAGCTGAATTGATAGCTCGAAACTTCCTTTCTCAATTCGAACTGTTCGAGAAATCACTAGATCGCGACATTACGATGTTTTTCCGCGGCGCAAAAGGGAATCTTCATGCAGCGGTTGAACAATCAGAATATGAAATTAAAGAAAATCAAACAGCACTTGATAAAATGCGTGAACGTCCAGAGCAATACCGTGATCCAATTACGCTTTTTGAAGTCCGTCTACGTCAGTATGAATGGATGCAGAAGGCGAGTAGATAAGACAAAGAGAGGGGTCAGACTCTCCACAACTCTATACACCGTTTATCGTGCCATGTTCACGTCATAAACGATATATAGTAGATGTGGGGTCTGACCTTTTCGTTTGGGACACCCTATTCCTCAAATATTAAAGTAAAACCTTTTCCAAATATGTTAAGTTGACTACAAATTCAGTAGATAAATAGATGTAAGTAAAACTAGTTATTCTAAATAAAATATTTATTTAGAATATTATTAATTGACAATCTGCTATTCGGAATGCTAATCTTTAAAGGTATATTTCTATATTAAAAAAGCTACAAATGTGTCTAATGACGGCAAAGTCCGTACCGATGAGATATTTAAGCAAATAATAGGTAGAGGAGACCCTCTTCTAATGAGAAGTGGGTTTTATTCTAATTATAATCCATAGTAAAACAGTAAGTATAGGAAGAATTATCGGAATACCATATGATTAGTACATGAAGGAGCTATTTGCATATGAAGAAGAAATCCGTAAAACTTGGCGTATTTTTGGCTGGAACAGGGCATCATGTTGCTTCTTGGAGACATCCAAATGCTATTCCGAATGCGGCAATGAACGTAGATTATTTTAAAGGATTAGCACAAACAGCTGAAAAGGGCTTATTTGATTTATTATTTTTAGCAGATAGCTTATCGGTTGCGAAAGATTCGCATCCGAATATCTTGTCAAGATTTGAGCCGTTGACATTGTTATCCTATCTTGCGGCTGAGACTTCCAATATCGGTTTAGTTGCAACAGCATCGACCACCTATGAAGAACCATTTCATGTTGCACGAAAATTTGCCTCTTTGGATCACATTAGCTCGGGCCGTGCTGGTTGGAATGTAGTCACAACTTCACTTAGTTCAACTGCAGAGAACTTTAATAAATCAGAGCATTTAGAGCACAGCCTTCGTTACAAAAGAGCGACTGAATTTGTTGAAGTAGCTAAGAAATTGTGGGACTCGTGGGAAGCAGATACTTTACGTATTGATAAAAAGTCAGGCCAGTTTTTGGATGAAAGTAAGTTTCATGAAATCAATCATAAAGGTGAATTTTTCTCTGTCAAAGGACCTTTGAATATTTCCCAATCTCCACAAGTACATCCGGTCATTGTACAAGCTGGATCTTCCGGTGATGGACAAGCTCTCGCCGCTAAACATGCTGAGATTGTATTTACTGCTCAGGAAAATCAAACGGACGCTATTTCTTTCTATCATGAGTTGAAAAGCCAAATGATTGCTTTAGGACGAGAAAAAGAAAGTATGAGTATTATGCCAGGATTGTTCCCGATTGTAGGGCAGACGGAGAAAGAAGCGCAAGAAAAGTATGAAGCATTGCAAGAATTAATTATTCCGGAAATGGGCTTGGCGATTTTAGGAAGGTATTTTGAAAATATGGACTTTTCAAGTATTCCATTGGATACGCCTTTTGCTGATATCTCATTGCCGGACAATGTGGACAGTATTCGAAGCAAATATGATTTGATAGTCAAACGAGCGACAAATGAAAATCTAACTTTACGTCAGACTTACCAATGGGTAGCGGGGTCACGTGGACACCATATTGCGATTGGTACCCCAACACAAATTGCAGACAAAATTGAAAATTGGGTGATGTCAGAAGCGGCGGACGGTTTTAATATTATGCCGGCACTTTTGCCAGATTCGTTAACAGATTTTGTTGAACAGGTTGTGCCTGAATTGCAATCAAAAGGGATTTTTAGAACTGAGTATGAAAGTACCACACTGAGAGGGAATCTTGGCTTGGTTAAACCAGAAAATCAGTTTATAAATAAGCCATAGCTATGCTTATCCATTGGAGGATAATCCAATTAAAATGATGAATCCAAAGAGCAAGCTACTGGAGTAAAGGAGGCCACGATGAGTCAAATATTTCGGGAAGTACGAGTAGAAGAAGCGGATCAATTTTTACGTTTAACCTTAGATGCTTACGCGAGTATACGAGAGTTGGATATTCATTTCTCGGCAGCAACAGCAACGAAAGAGGAAGTCGTTAAACATCTAACAGAAAATACTGCGTATGTATTGGAGGAAAATGGAACGTTCCTCTCTACTATATCGCTTCGCTTTCCTTGGGGACTAAATCCTGGTCCACTTGCATTACCACACCTTGGGTGGTTTGCCACCAATCCGGATTATAAGCGTCAAGGGATAGGCAAGAAAACACTGGCATTATTAGAAGAAGAAGTTTTGAAGCAACAGCTGAAACTTCCGGCGGTGACACTTGGTACAGCAGATAAACATCCTTGGCTTAAGGAAATGTACGAAAAAAATGGATTTGTAGAAATTGGTCAAAAAGACTTGGGAAAAGGTCATTTAACGATATATTTTCGGAAGATTTTGCAACCGGATTTATATCAAGCATGGGCAGAAAAACATGATGAAACAATTACGAAATAGAGGAGAAAAATGATGAAAAAGACATTAGTATTTGCTTTATCTTTACTTATGATGGTGCTGCTTGCTGCATGTGGAAATTCTGATAAAGAGCAAGCAACAGAAGTGGATGAGAAACAAGAAAAAACACTTAAAGTGGGGTCAACCGGTCAAAGCTTTCCAAATGGGTATAAAGATAATGGCAAGTTAACTGGTTTTGACGTAGAGCTTACAGAATTAATCGCTAAGAACCTTGGATACAAAGTAGAGTGGGTGACAACAGATTTTAGTGGTTTAATGGGACAATTAGACTCTGGTAAATTAGACACGGTAGCAAATGCTGTTGCGATGACGGAGGAACGTCAACAGAAATTCAATTTCACAGAGCCATACAGTTATTATGGCGCACAAATTGTAACAAGCACAAAAAATGAAGCGATTAAAACATTAGATGATTTAAAAGGAAAAACAGTTTCAGGTGTACTAGGTTCAAACAATCTTGCAAACTTACAAAAATATGATACAAAAGGTGAAATTGAAATTCGTACTTATGAAACACGTGATGGTGCTATGCAAGATGCAATTAACAATCGTGTAGAAGGTTATATTAATTCGCGTCCAATCTTGCTTGCAGAAATTAAGAAAAACGATCTTCCTTTGAAATTAGTTGGTGATCCCGTTGCATTTGAAAGCGTGGGATATCCTTTTGCTAAAACGGAAAAGGGGGAGGAAATACAAGTAGAATTCACAAAGGAAATTGAAAAGTTAAAAGAAGATGGAACGCTGGCTACATTGTCGGAGAAGTATTTTGGCGAAGATATCACCAAAGAATAAACCTAGCGGGGGTCTTAAAGCGTCATGAATTTTGATCTTAGTTATATGTTGGAGGTTTTACCTGGAATAATCAAATATCTTCCTATTACTCTACTTTTGGCAGTGGTTTCGATGTTCTTCGCAATCGTGATTGGACTCGTCATTGCTTTGATACGAAACAGCCATATTTTTGGACTTTCCCATTTAGCCAGTTTGTACATCTCCTTATTCCGGGGAATGCCAACATTGGTGCAGTTGTTTATCATTTATTATGGTTTGCCACAAATATTCCCCTCATTGACAACGATGGGGGCCATGACCGCAGCAATTATTGGTTTTAGTTTGAAAGAATCTTCTTATTTAGCGGAAATTTTTCGAGCTGGATTGAATTCTGTAGAAAAAGGGCAAATGGAAGCTGGTCTAGCGGTTGGGATGAAGAAATCGCAAATTTATTTCCGCATTATTCTACCGCAAGCGGCTTTAAACGCGCTACCGGCAACAGGGAACACGTTTATCTCCTTAACTAAGGAAACATCGCTTGCCTTTACACTTGGTATAACGGAGCTATTTGCTGAAGGGAAAATGATCGCTTCCGCTTCTATGCGTTTCTTCGAGACGTATTTGGCAGTTGGATTGGTTTATTGGCTATTGATTATTCTTTATTCTTGGGGACAAAAATATTTGGAAATTTGGCTTAGTAAACCACTTAGAAGGTGATCATGATGATAAAAGTAAGAAATTTAAAAAAACAATTTGGCAATGTACTCGTGTTGAATGACATTAATTTGGACATAGAAAAGGGAGAAGTTGTGGCCATTATTGGCCCATCAGGTTCTGGAAAATCCACGCTTTTACGTTGCTTGAACTTATTGGAAGAGCCAAATGGAGGCACAATTGAAATCAATGACGTGAAATTAGATACACTAAACTACAAATCCAGAGACGCCTACCAATTAAGGCAACAAACAGCGATGGTCTTTCAACATTATAATCTTTTTAAAAATAAGACAGCTTTGCAAAATGTAATTGAAGCGTTGATTGTCAGTAAAAAAATGAAAAAAGAAAATGCTATTCAAATTGGAGAAGAGTTATTGAAGCGAGTCGGCTTAGAAAAACAAGCAAAACAATACCCGATTACATTGTCTGGCGGACAACAACAACGTGTTAGTATTGCCCGAGCATTGGCGGTGAAGCCGCACGCTATTTTATTTGATGAGCCCACGTCAGCACTGGATCCAGAATTGGTAAATGAAGTGTTACAAGTAATCCGTCAATTGGCTGATCAAGATACAACTATGGTCATTGTGACTCATGAAATGCAATTTGCAAAGGAAGTTGCGGATAAAGTTATTTTTATGGCCGATGGAAAAATCATTGAACAAGGAACGCCAGAGCAAGTGATTGACCATTCTGAAAATCCGAGGACACAGCGATTCTTACGACAGCTGGTGGATGAATTGGACGTAGTCGAGAGGTAATAAAGGAAGTGCTAGTGATGAAAACTGAGAGATTAGCAGAAGCAATTTATCATTCTAATCCGCTCGTAAATACTGAAGTTAAAGAGGCAGCTATAGCAGGGATAATAGATTTCATTGCCGCTTCTTACCAGGCGAAAAACGAAAAAGAACCAGCTCTTATAGTTGAAATGATTTTGGAGGAAGGTGGAAACGGGAAGAGTTGGCTGATTGGAAAAAGCATTCAGGTAACAAGGGCCCAAGCGGCCTTATTCAATGGTCTTCAAGCTCATTTGTTGGATTATGATGATGTCCATTCAGATGTGCGTGGGCATCCCAGTGCTGTTATTTTAGCCGCTTTGTTTGCAGCAGGTGATCCTGATACATCTGGGGAGAGGTTTTTAGCTGCATATGTGGTTGGTGTGGAGATTATGGCTCGATTTGGTGAAGCGATGAATCCCTATCATTATACAAAAGGGTGGCATAATACAGCTACACTTGGTGTAATTGCCGCAGCTGGGGCGATTGCGTATTTACGTGAGTATTCGCCACGGTTGATTGCGGAAACGATGAGTTTAGCCGCAACTCAGGCTTGTGGTTTACGCATTCAATTTGGAACGGTCGTGAAGCCGCTTCATGTTGGGATTGCTGCACAGAATGCTGTAAAGTCGGCTGATTGGATTCGCGCTGGATTGCATAGTAATCCAGATTTTTTAAATGAAAAGCTTGGTTTTTTTGAGGTTTACACGGAAAATATTGTGTATGATGTGGCGGTGAATTGGGGTGATTCGTGGCGTATTGTCAAACCGGGATTATGGTTTAAACAGTACCCGTTTTGTTCAGCGGCGGCTCATGGTGCGGATGCAGCAGTGTTTTTACATGAAAAGTATAAATTATCGGAGGAAGCTATTCAAGCGATCAACATTCGCTTTCCACCGAATGGAGATGCCGCTTTGATTTACAAGAATCCTGCGACTGGAGAGGAAGGAAGATTTTCGATTGAGTATATTGTCTGGCTTGCTTTGACAGGTAAACCGTTAACTTTTTCCTTCTTCGAATCTAAACCCATCCCATCTGTGTGGAGAGAATCCGTTCAAAAAATAACTCGAGAGAATGACGCGTCCATCAAACCTTCAGAAGCTGCGATACCTGCGGGACGTTTTACGATTGTTGATGTGACGACTAACAGTGGAGAAGTATTGTCAAAGAGGATCGATACGCCTAAGGGAAGTCCTAGAAACCCTTTGAATAAAGCAGAACTACGAGAAAAACTGTTGCGTGCGGTGGGAGATGAAGCAAAAGCGGAGATGTTGATTGCAGCTACCCACAACCTATATCGGACAACACTTGGAGTCTTTCAAGAAATTGAACAGAATATTTAAGTCGATTTGGTATGACTCAAATTTAGGGTTTATACGTCAAAATCGAAATATATGCATCTACACAAATACAGAGGCGAGCTAAGTAAAATCAACATACTTTAGTCTGCCTCTGTTTATCATTCAATTCGAACCTAAGAAAAAGGAGCAGTGATACTTTCTCTATGCACTTGTATTAAATCCTTGCAACAATCTTTCCACCCGAACGAGCATCAATAAAGCGAATATCGCCATGAAGCTTTGGAAATGAAACACGATAGATGAGTTCGTAAAATTCATGCTGATTTTCTTCGTAACTTTTATTCCATGCTAATTCAAAATCGAGGTTTTCTATATAAAGGGACTTTGCCTCTTCTTCAGACAAAGTGGGCTGTACGTAGATATCTTCTAAACGATTGACATCAATGTCAGGTGCCATATAATGCGTGATGAGACCTGTCGTTTTATTGACAGTGATGTGACAGAGACCAAAATGTGTTGAGATCCCTTTATGATAGATGGAAAAATGGAACTCGTATTGAGTCGTTTCTTCATCTTCATTTGGGCTAGCAATACGGAAATACTGATCTGCATTTGGATACAATGTGTATAGAAATTTTAGAGCGATTGTTCTGCATTCTTCGTTGGATAATGACAGTGGTCCTTCAGTATCCATAAAATTAAACAACCCTGTTATCTTGCCAGTTTGTTTCTCAGTTCTAATTTTCAACATATTTTCCGTTTTTCTTTGAAAATAGCTGTCAAGGCTAAGGGAATGGTTTACAGAATGAAGGGGATCTAGATGCCAAACGGTCACAACTTCATCATCTACTTCTACTTCTCGGAGCTTCGTTAACGCATTTTTATCGAATCCAATAACCTTATAAATATCAGGATAACCGGGTAACTTATCGGAAAGTGGAAGATAGCCAATATCGTACTCTTCTGCGTTTTCGTTCTCAACATTTTTTTCTGCTAAACGATCAGCAGAATGGGTGTAAAAAGGACAATCTGGTTCATAGACAAGGCGAAGTGAATGACTGACATTTTCATATACGTCAGGACTTAGTTTCGCAATAAGCAGGTTCATTTTTACCTCAGCCAAAAACGATTGCTTTACCCATACCTTGTCCAAAATTTCTCCAGGAAGCCTAATATCCTTCGCCTCACCGTAATAACGGAATGAAATAATGTCTCCGCTAAATGCCACATCTACATAAAATCCAGTCATTTTAAGCGGCAATCCAAGCTCCATTTGAACATAAGAAAATCGTATTCCGTTGGAAAGTGTTTTACTTTTTTCAGGGATGAACGTTTTTAGAGCACCCGGATAATGATGGGAGACAAACTGAAGTGACTTTTCTAAAAGTTCTTCCTCTTGTAAAGGGAAATGGTGTATCTTTGGCTTGTATTGATCATAATGGAGTAAATGGCCCTCACCGTCTAATTCTATCCATATTCCTTGTTCCGCATCATGAGTCGACTTCCAGACAAACAGCGCCACTCGATGCTCTTCTCTAAAATCCTCAATCTCAAGTTCATAGTCACTTGAAACATTCCCAATTTGTAGAGCATGCTGTCTAAGTCTATCTTTATCCACATTTAATCCCTCCGATCCGAAATGGTCTATCTGTTGAAGTTTTATATCCTATTATAAGGTAAGAGAAAGACATGGTTAAACTAAATATATCCAGTTTAAAATGTCGAATATATGGAGTTCCCTCTTAATTCTATAAAGTGAAAGTAGAGTAAGATATTAAAGATGAACAGATTTTGGTGCCCTGAGCAGTCTTTTTATCCTTTTTTGTTAGGGAAATAACTATTACGTAAATTTGTGTAAATCTTTTTAAAGAAAAATCTAATCATAACGTACTACCGCTTCTCAAAAACTAGATGTTGTTAAATAAATAAAATAGTTTTTTGTAGGTAGAATGTCTCGTTTGTATATTAGTTACAGTAAAACATTCCCCTTACTTTGATTCTATTTACTTAATTAGTGGGATTTACAATATCATTACAAACCTATGATAAGGAATTAAAGTTATGAATTTACAATTCATTTATAGCATAAAATTAGGAGGTATGATCCGTGTTTAATAAAAAATTGAAGAAGAAGCTACTCCCTTTAGCCGTTATGTCTACTGTTGCTTTGAGTAGTTTAGGAACGACCTTTTCGATCGCTGAAGCAAAAGAAACAAAGAAGAACAATGCTGAAATTAAAAATGTCATCTTTCTTATTGGTGATGGGATGGGCGTTTCTTATACATCTGCTTATCGTTATTTAAAAGACAGTCCGAGCTCGAAATTTGTAGATCGTACGGAGCTTGATAAATATCTTGTTGGCCAGCAAATGACGTATCCAGAAGATCCAGCGCAAAATGTAACGGACTCTGCTTCGGCTGCAACAGCTATGTCTGCTGGTATTAAAACATATAATAATGCTATTGCAGTAGATAATGATAAAACTGAGGTGAAAACGGTTCTAGAAGCTGCAAAAGAAAGAGGGAAAGCAACTGGACTTGTAGCTACATCAGAAATTACTCATGCCACTCCAGCAGCATTTGGTGCGCATGATCCTAGCCGTCAAAACATGAATGGGATTGCAGATGATTATTTCGATGAATTAGTAAATGGTAAACATAAGATAGACGTTCTTCTTGGTGGCGGAACGGATTTATTTATACGTAAAGATCGTAATCTTGTAGATGAATTCAAAAAAGATGGATTTAGCTATGTAACAAATACAGACGAGCTTTCAAAAGATAAAAATAAACAGGTTCTTGGATTATTTGCAGAACGAGGACTACCGAAAATGCTTGACCGTACACAAGACGTTCCTTCTTTAGAAAAAATGACAAATTCTGCAATTGATCGTTTGAATAAAAACAAAGATGGCTTTTTCTTAATGATTGAAGGAAGCCAAATTGACTGGGCTGGTCATGATAATGATATCGTTAGTGCAATGAGTGAAATGGAAGACTTTGAAAAAGCATTTAAAGCAGCGATTGACTTTGCGAAAAAAGATAAGCATACATTAGTTGTAGCAACGGCTGACCACTCTACTGGCGGTTATTCGATTGGTGCAAATGGAATCTACAACTGGTTTGGTGAGCCAATTAAAGCAGCAAAACGTACACCTGATTTCATGGCGAATCAAATCGCAAATGGTGCTGGTGTAGAAGAAACATTGAAAAAATACATTGATCTTGATTTAGCGGCAAAGGAAATTCAATCTGTTAAAGATGCTGCTAGTAAAAAAGAAGTCGATATTGATAATGCAATCGAAAAAATCTTTGACACTCGCTCTAACACTGGCTGGACTACTGGGGGTCATACGGGTGAAGATGTTCCTGTATATGCTTATGGACCTTCATCTGAACGATTTGCAGGACAAATTGATAACACAGATAATGCAAAAATCATCTTTGACATTATAGAAAAAGGAAAAAAACCAACCGTTATTAACGATAAATAAATTTGGCTTTACAAAGAAAACATGACAAAGAGAGCGAAAGGGGCTGACACGTAGCTTTAAGTCAGCCCTTCTTTTTTTGATTGATCAATTGGAGGGTGAGTTTTTTGAAAAAATATCTGGGTCTTCTAACACTTTTAGCACTATTATTATTTGGCTGTTCAAATGATGTAAGTAATAGTGAAATTCCTGAAAAAGAAAAACAACAAAAAAATGAATATTTGAATGATTACGATTCAAATCCACAGGTACCAGATGATCGATCTTTACTAGAAGTTGGTCAATCCGTTTCCGATGAAAAAGGTGAAGCAACTTTGAAGGCAATCAATCTCGTCAATGAAACTTATGAAATTGGTCCAATCCGACTTAGTGTGAAAGATATGAAACTCATTCATTTAAGACCAGATTATAGTCTTATTGATTATTTTCATGTGTTGACACATGATGAGGAATTTAATTTCGTAAAAGTATTTGTCGAAATCGAAAATACTTCCGATGAAAAAATAAACTTCGCACCAATCGCCCTGATTGAAACAAGCTCAGGTGTGAAATTAGATTGGGAGAAAGACATATATCTAGAAGAATTAAACGGTGAAATAGAAGGAAACTCAACAAAAAAGGGGAATTTAGGTTTTATTATTGACTCTTCAAATGACCTTGAATGGATTGAATTAACAACAAGTGATGTATTCGATAAAGCTGAAAATAAAATAAATGACTCTCAAACAATAAAGATTAAGTTTTAACCAATAAAAGGTGTAGAGCTTTTTCTTCATGCTTTTTTTTGTGGCTCAACGATAAAACTTTTGTCCGATGATTAAGCGTTCAATATATAGATTGGAAGTCATCGGGACCTTGAGAATATAGAAAGTGGTTTTCTTCCCAGATAGCACGCTTGTCGCAAACGACTTGGGCTGCTTTCACTAGGCATCAAAACGCATAGGAAAAATGTATACTGTCGTTTGAAAAAAACCGCCTGTTCCTATGACAGACGGTTTCGTTTATTAACAAAAGGTATTTTATTAAAAGTTTACACTATTTTCTTGTTGGCAAAGGGTTATTTTTGCACAAGAATAAGATTTTTTAATTCGTCTACTACTTTTTTAGTGGAAAATATTGTGTGATTTCCCGCGCTGCTTTGTATTCCACCAGCTTCAGTAATTAGTAACTGGCCAGCTGCGACGTCATACCAGTTTGGGTTTAAGTAAATCGCTGCATCTAATCGACCTGCAGCGATATAAGCTAATGTAACAGCAGCTGTACCGATTATCCGAATTCTGTACACATCATTTACGATGTTTTCTAACAATAGCAATCGTTCCCGATTGCTTTCTTTGTTTCCATCCTTTGCGAAGTCTCCTACTGATACAAAGGCTTCAGATATAGAAGCATCTCTAACTAGAATCGGTTGTCCATTTAAAAAAGTACCTTCTCCTTTTGCCGCCCAAAACAATTCATCTAAACCTGGAAGTGAAATAACAGCAACTACAGGATCACCTTGGTACGTAAGCGCAATAGAAACCCCATACAGCGGAACCCCGACACTGTAATTCACCGTACCGTCAATGGGGTCAATAACCCATTCAAAATCTTCAGTTCCTTCAATACTCCCCGCTTCTTCACTGAAAACCCGATGAGTTGGATATTGTTCTTTAATTCGGCGAATGATAAGGTTTTCCACTTGAATATCCATTTCTGTTACAAAGTCTTTTGCTGCTTTCACAGTTTGCTGACCCGCTTTTCCTGCGTGTGGCAGAATGAATTGTCCTGCGTCTTTCCCAAGTTGAATAGCAAAATCTAAATATGACTTATACATGTCTTCTTCTCCTTTTTCAAAAAAATCCTACTAAAACTCTTTATCCCGCATTAACGGGCAGTAAGCTCCCCACCTCAAAGCTTAGAGGAATCGAAGAAGCGAAGGTGGGGATAACTGCCTTATGCTTGTCGGGGCTAGGCAGTCGCCTCGCTTTTTAAAGTAAAAGCCCGATTGGTGAGATACAGTGAAACTTGCCGATGCGTGAGCAGAGGTAAAGTTTGCGCCCACAGGATGTGGGTCACACAGACGTTGCCGCAGGACGCGGCGTACTTAGTCTGTGTTCATTGATTCGGGTTCGAAGTATCGCTTTATCGAAGATTTAGCAACAGTAGAACGGGACTAACAATCAGTGGGGATGAAGCAAATCTCACTGATTGAAGTTTCACTTTATTTAGGTTTTTACATGTGTCGATTCTCTCCTTTACTAATTCGACAAATCTCTGTATAGAATCCTGCAAAATTATGTAGAAAAAGCGAAACAATCCAATATAACTCTTTACCAAAGCAAGAATAACCTAATAGACAAATGAGTGGGCCGATTATTATTCATGTCTCAATTTAACATGTCCGTATGAAAATTTACCTTCACAATTCTAAGATTTTTTATTCAAACAAAGCAGTAGATAGTAGTTGAAAATATGTAGAATTAGACGTAACGTAAAAGAAAGAAGGACTAGGTGAGGAGAGTGAAGATGTGAATATTTTAGTCGTAGAAGATAATGAAGCAGTTTGTTCGATGCTTGAAATGTTTTTTGCGAAAGAAGGATTACACGGTGAGTTCGTGATGAATGGATTAGATGGGTACAATCGCTACAAAACGGGTGATTGGGATATAATTATTTTGGATTGGATGCTTCCTGGGATGGATGGGGTCAGTATTTGTCGTAAAATCAGGGAAGAGAATCGTACAATACCGATCATTATGCTAACAGCGAAGGATAGTGAATCTGATCAGGTCCTTGGGCTTGAGCTAGGGGCGGATGATTATGTGACTAAGCCTTTCAGCCCTCTAGCATTGATGGCGAGAATTAAGGCAGTGATGCGAAGATCGCAGAAGGATAATCAGTCAGAACGATCAGAGGATCCTATTATTGAAACAACCCATTTTACAATAAATCGTGATACACGGGAAGTATTTCTAGATGGTGAATTAATCCCCAACTTAACACCGAAGGAATTTGATTTACTTCTCTATTTTATACAATCACCGCGCCAGGTTTTCACGCGTGAGCAGCTACTTGAACGGGTATGGGGCTATCAGTTTTACGGAGATGAGCGAACGGTTGATGTGCATATTAAACGTCTGCGGGGCAAGATAGGCTTAAACGCTCAGCCGATGCTTCATACTGTCTGGGGAGTCGGTTATAAGTTTGATGAAACGGTGACGGTTGATGAGAATTAAGTATGTGTATCAATTGCTTGTGAGCCATATTAGCATTTTACTTGTGGCGTTTGTTATCTTAAGTTTACTGTTTGCTAATTATGTAGAAAATCTAGTCTATAAAAATAAAACAGATGAACTGATTGAATATGGACAAACCATTTTAGCGAAGTTTGAAGCAGATCCGAGAAGGCAGATTGCTACGTTAAATCAATACGCAAACGTGTTAGATGCACGAAAAATTTACTTTAGTGTGTTTGATCAACACTTGAACTTGTTAACGCCTAATATTGGTCCACTTGAAAGTTTCGAGCTGACTGCTAAAGAGTATTCCCAGCTTTCAAATGGTGAAACGGTCATTATTCGCCATGAAGGCAAACGATTTATACAAGAAATGTCGGTTGTATTGTTACCGTATATCCAACGTGGGAATTTACTCGGAGTCATTGTTCTTTATGCTCCGGTAAGTGGTACACGAGAAATGATTAGTGAAGTGAACAATTATTTATTCATTACCGTGATTATCGCTTTAACGGTATCCTTACTATTAAGCTGGTTTTTGTCTAAACTCCATGTGAATCGAATTCAACGTATTCGTGAAGCTACTTCGATGATTTCGTCTGGGAATTATAATGTCCATGTTCCATCCTCCAGCTTTGATGAAATCGGTGACTTAGGCAATGATTTCAATGAGATGGCACGGAAGTTAAAGAACTCCAATGAAGAAATTGAAAGTCTTGAAAACCGCAGGCGTCAATTCATGGCAGACGTATCTCATGAAATGCGAACGCCATTAACCACGATAAGCGGAATGATAGAAGGATTGCGGGATGACTTAATTCCTGAGGAAGAAAAAATGAAGGGAATTAGTCTGATGAATCAAGAGACGAAGCGATTAATCCGGTTAGTGAATGAAAATCTAGATTATGAAAAAATTCGATCCAATCAAGTCGTGTTAACCAAAGAAACGTTCCAGCTTCAAGAAGTATTGGAAGTCATTCAAGAACATCTGTCCCTTCAGGCAGAAGATAAGAATAACAGGATTAAACTTGATGTTCCTAAAGATTTATTGGTTTTTGCGGATTATGACAGACTGATGCAAATCTTAATTAATATTACCAAAAACAGTATTCAGTTTACCGAAAATGGAACGATATGGCTCCGGGGTAAAGTAGGGAAAGATTTGACCATTATTGAAATTGAAGACACAGGTTCTGGGATTAATCCAGCAGATATTGAAGCAATCTGGCATCGCTTTTATAAAGCTGACTTGTCTCGAACTAGCAATCCCTATGGAGAATTCGGTCTCGGTTTATCCATCGTTAAAAAGCTTGTCCAGCTTCATGATGGTGAAATTGAGGTGGAAAGTGAGGAAGGCAAGGGAACGATCTTTACGATTCAATTGCCAGTAAAATAAATAGTTGCAAAGGTGACTAGTTATCAATCTGAAACAAAGCAGCTAATAGGATTCAATATGTAGATAATACGAAGCACTATGGCCTATAATATGAAATAGCTTTAGGTGAAGAGACTGTGGAGAATCTTTCCATCGAGATAGTGTCAAATGAGTAAGAGGAGTGGAAAATCGTGTATAAAATCATTGCCATCGACATGGATGGGACCTTATTAAATGATCATCATGAAGTAACAGCAGACGTACGAGACGCGCTACATAGAGCAAAAGAGCAAGGTGTGAAAATCGTTCTCTGTTCCGGCCGTCCCATCGGTGGTATGCGCCGGTACTTGAAAGATCTTAAGCTAGATGAAGAGGAAGATTACGTGATTGCCTATAACGGTGCTCTCGTTCAAAATACTCATACCAATGAGATCGTATCTGAGCTGTCACTTGGATATGAGGATTTAAAGTTGCTCTATGAACTTAGTATAGAGCTAGACACTCCTATGCAATTTTTTGATGCAGAGAATGTCTATACACCGAATACAAATATCAGTGAATACACAGTGCTTGAATCGTTTATCAATCAAATCCCTTTATGTTACCGCAAGATTGAAGAGATTCCAACAGATATTTTGCTGCCGAAAATCATGTTTATTGATGAACCTGAGCGTTTAAACAAAGTGATTGCTGCAATTCCGGCGTCAATAAAAGAAAAGTACATGATGGTTCAGAGTACACCTTATTTCTTAGAAATCTTACATCCAGAAGTTAGCAAAGGGAATGCTGTCAAGAAACTAGCAGAAAAACTAGGGATCAAGCAGCAAGAGGTGATGAGTATAGGTGATAATGGTAATGATTTGTCAATGATCGAGTACGCTGGCTGTGGTGTGGCTATGGAGAATGCCATTCCTGAGGTTAAGAAATCGGCTAATTTTCAAACTCGCTCCAATAATGAAAATGGGGTTGCGTATGCCATTCACGAGCTTGTACTGACGCGTTAGCTCTAGATGTGGGGTATTTTTCCCTGCCATGTGAATGGTTAATAAGTATCTGGTTTTAAACTGAGGTTCTGCCGTATTTTAATAAAGTTCGACAATCTAAGACAAATTTAGACTCCTTCCTTTAACTAGGGAGGAGTTTTTTGATATGATAAAAAATAAGAAACATCAAAGAAATGAGGGGTATTAGATGATGGTTAAAATTGAAAATAATTGGTTGAAGGTAAGTATTTCACGAAATGGAGCAGAAGTGCGAGAAGTACAGCATAAGAAAAATGGACTGGATTATATGTGGTCAGGGGATAGCGCATATTGGGGACGTGTTTCACCAGTCTTATTTCCGATTGTCGGAAGTTTAAAAGAGAACCAGTACCATCTAGATGGCAATACGTACAAAATGTCACAGCACGGTTTTTTACGTGATAATGTTTTCGAAGTGGACAAACAGGAAACAGACTCTGTTTCCTTTGTAATCGAGTCTGCTGGACAATTTACAGATGTATATCCATATGAATTTAAGGTCTATATTCATTATAAGCTTAAAGAAGATTCGCTAATTGTAAGCTGGGAAATCGTGAATGAAAATAAGGAAGAAATGTATTTTTCCATTGGTGCACATCCAGCGTTTAAGCTTCCACTTTTAGAAAATGAGAAGATTGAGGATTACATATTGAAGCTTACACCTGCATCTAATAAGGAAGTCATTGAATATGAGCTAAAAGATTCTTTAATCCATGAGAAAGGGCCAGCTCAAGATTTTCACAAGATTTCGCTCACGCCTTCTTTATTTGCACAGGACGCTCTAGTATACAGCCATATCGATCACATGAGACTGACATCTCAAAAATCGAGTCATGGTGTCGAACTAACATTCAAGGATTTTCCGTTCGTTGGCATTTGGTCGAAATATAACGAGACAGATCGTACAATGGCATCGTTTGTCTGCATTGAACCATGGTACGGCATTGCTGACACGCATGATACATCAGGGAACTTGAAGGAGAAATTTGGAGTGAATCGGCTAGAAGCAGGGGAAACGTTCCAAGTTGAGTATGGAATGAAGTTTAATTAGAGGAACTAAGATTCTTTTTATTTAGGACCCCTCTTTTTTATACTTACATCCTGTCAAACCGGGATGAGCATGTCTTATATTCTAGAGAATAGAATCATATAATATTTCACCCTTGTTTCATTCTTTGTTAATAAATTCGTCATATTTGTTGGGTATGATGAATGTAACAAATAAATTGAAAGAAACAAGGAGGATGGTCCGTATGGAGGAACATCAAATTGAAACAAATACATCTTCACAAAGAGAACCACAAAAAAAAGGAAAAGCGGGCTGGGGGCAAACGATTGTTTCTGGATTAATTGGTTCCGTTTTAACGGCAACGATTTTTGTAACAGCGGGAGATCAGCTTTTCCCAGGCACTACAGCCCCTACTGAAAATCAAGCTACCAAAGCAGTAGAAAAAGATATAACAAAGGATAATGGCATAAACGTTCAAACAACCTCATATACAGGAACACCAAGCCTTGCAGATATGGTTGAATCGGCTTCGAAGGCCATTGTTGGAGTCGTCAATTATCAACAATCGGCCAACCGATTTGCACTGAACTCGCAGGAAGTAGAAAGTGGAACAGGTTCAGGTGTCATGTATAAAATTGATGGAAAGAACGCCTATATTGTAACGAATAATCATGTCATTGAAGGTGCATCAAAGGTTGAGGTTTCGTTATATAATGGTAAGACCACAACGGCAGAAATCGTCGGTTCCGATGCTTTAACTGATTTGGCTGTTTTGAAAATTGATGCTTCATTAGCTCCGGGTGAAATTAAATTTGGTGATTCAAGTACGGTCCGTGCCGGTGAGCAGGTTGTAGCAATTGGGAATCCACTCGGTCTTGATTTTTCTAGAACGGTTACTGAAGGAATCATTAGTGCCGCTGAAAGAACCATTGACGTGGATACATCAAGCGGTACATGGGGATTAAACGTCATCCAAACTGATGCTGCAATCAATCCAGGTAATAGCGGGGGAGCCCTAATCAATTCTAAAGGTGAAGTAATCGGAATTAATAGCTTAAAAATATCCGTAAATGGTGTCGAGGGCCTCGGATTTGCTATTCCAAGTAATGATGTGATTCCAATTGTGGACGAAATGATTAAAACAGGAAAAGTGACACGTCCATATTTAGGAGTGGGCCTTGCTGATTTAGCAGAACTTCCACAAGCATACGCACAAAACATTCCTCAAAATGTGAAGGCTGGAGTCATGGTCACAGATGTGGCAAATGGATCTGCTGCAGAAAAAGGCGGCTTACAGCAGGAGGATATCATTACTGCGATGAATGGAAAAGAAATAAAGAGCGCTATGGAACTTAGAAAATATCTTTATACAGAAGCAAAAGTGAATGAAAAAGTAAGTGTGGACGTGTATCGTGGAAATCAGAAATTAACATTACATGTTACATTAGGACAATCACAATAACAACATTGAAATGAATGGCTCTGGCTGCGATTTAGTAGCTAGGGCCATTTTTTTTTGAGATGTGCCCTTTAATTTGAATGGATGAAAGGCACTTTGAAACATATATCAGCTGCTGTCGTGATCATTTCAAGTACAAGAATAAATGGTTGTATGAGAATTATGGTTCAAGTTTATAATAGTAGAGGGTGCCACCAAGCGAAAAATACGATTCATATATAATTGTCAATAAAATTATTCCGAAAATATAGAAATAGTTTGACAATTCTGTGAACAAGGTGAATAATATATATATAAGGAGGATGATTAAAATGGAATCTAGATTGAAGTTGTTAAACGCTACGAAGTATGTAGGGGTAATCCTACTTACAATGGGAATTGCAATTTTTTTATACGGTTCCTTTGTAAGCGATTACAAACCTGTGATGGGGATTGGGATTGGTACAGTGATGGGCGCTGTTTTTATCTTCTTGATGGGAATGTTTCTAGTAGCTTCTGAAGAGATGGTGACAAATTGTAAGCAGGGGAAAAAGATACTGCCTTGATAATGGATTGGTTTAATAAGAATAATAAGAACGTGAATATTAAATGGTCATATAGATGTTGAATAGGTGTAGTTGATATGATGAAACAAATGGCTGCGCCTTTTAAAAAAAAGAGAGCGTAATACGCCCTCTTTTAAGTTGATCTTTTGGATTACATATCCCAGACAAAGATTAACAATGTCCCGAAAATGGTAACTAAAGCAACCAATATACCAAAATAAACGTTTGAATAAATGGCAGCTTTATCTTCTGTTTCACCAGCATGCATGAATACAACGAGTTGAAGGCCTGCTTGTACGAATGCAGTCACAAGAAGAATCGTCATGCCTGCTGTAAATGACATATCTACGAAGTAAACCAATAGAGCTACTGCTGTAAGGATTAACGAGAATACAAAACCCATTACTTGTTTTATTGGGAATAATTCTTTCATATTACATCATTCCTTTCAAGTAGATGAAGCTAAAGATAAAGATCCAAACTACATCTAGGAAATGCCAGTAAAGAGAGAAAATGAATGATTTATTGGCTGTTTCAGGAGTCAATCCACGTTTTTTCACTTGTAGGATAATAAATAATCCCCAGAAGAAACCTAATGTTACGTGCAGTCCATGTGTTCCTAACGTTGTTAATAACATGGATGTGAATCCGCTAGTGCTCAGTCCAGCGCCTTCGTGTATATATGTTGTGAATTCGAAAATTTCAAATCCTAAGAACCCTAAACCTAGAACAAGAGTTACCGCAAAGAAGGACATCATGGCTTTTTGTTTGCCTAAGCGCATGGCGTGAATACCAAGACCAATAGTAAAACTACTTGCTAAAAGCAAGATTGTTTCCATTAATACTGGTGATAGTTCAAAGATTTCTGCACCGGTAGGACCATTGCCCGAACGGTTCTCATACACGAAGTAAGACGTGAAGAGCGTTGCAAAAAGCATAATTTCGGCACCTAGGAAGATCCAAAAACCAAAGATTTTTAACCGGTTTTCTTCCGTGCTATATTCAAGTGGAAGCGAGTGATCAATTTTCATTATTTAGCACCTCGCAATTTTGTTTCTGTTTCTTCAATTTCTTCTACAGGGATGTAATGTCCATGATCTTTTTCGAACGAACGGTATACCAGACAACCTAGGATACCGAGTAACGAAATAATGGCAAGTGGCCAGATACTGAAGATCATACTAAATCCAAAGACGAAGAAGATACAACTCATAATAAATGGTAAACCGCTAGAATTCGGCATATGAATTTTTTCGATTTTACCTTTAAATATTTCGTGGCCATTTTTCTTAGCATCCCAGAATGCTTCAGTTGATTTAACTTGCGGCATAACCGCGAAGTTGTATTCCGGTACTGGAGTATGAGTAGCCCACTCAAGAGTACGTGCATTCCATGGATCGTTACCGATATTCCGTGGTGAGTAACGAACGCTATAATAGATATTGTACACAAGTAACGCAAAACTAATGGCCATAATACCTGCTCCGATAAATGCAACCATATTCAATGGACCAAATCCAGTTGCTTCAGAGTACGTGTACATTCGGCGTGCTTGACCGTCTAAACCAGTAATATACATTGGGATGAATGCTAAAACGAATCCAATGGACATTAACCATACTGTCCATTTACCGATTCTCTCATTTAACATGAATCCGAACATTTTTGGCCAGTAGTACGTAAGACCACCAAGCATTGCATATACAACACCAGGGATAATCACGTTATGGAAATGAGCAACTAAGAACATTGTATTATGATATTGATAATCCGCAGCTGACATCGCAAGCATAACCCCTGTTACCCCACCAAGTGTGAACAGCGGAAGGAAATGCATCGCGTAAAGCATTGGAGTAGTAAATTCAATTTTCCCTTTCCAAAGGGTGAACAACCAGTTGAAGATTTTAACCCCAGTTGGAACAGCAATCGCCATCGTTGTAATGGAGAAAAAGCTGTTTGCAAGTGCCCCTTGCCCCATCGTAAAGAAATGGTGAGCCCACACAAAGAATGAAAAGGCAGAGATAACAACCATTGAAGCAACCATGGATTTATACCCATAAAGATTGCGACGTGCAAAGGTCGAGATAATCTCACTAAATAAACCGAATGCCGGCAAGATCAAGATATATACTTCAGGATGTCCCCAAACCCAGAATAGGTTGGCCCAAAGCATATCTGAACCACCGTCACCAATTGCAAAGAATTTTGTATCGAATAAACGATCCATTGTACCCATTGCAAGTAATACGGTTAATACAGGGAAAGCAAAAACAATGATTAAGTTAGAGATTAAAGCAGACCATGTGAACATCGGCATTTGCATTAATTTCATGCCAGGTGCTCTCATCTTAAAAATAGTCGTGATGAAGTTGATACCCGTCATTAAAGTACCGATACCAGCTATCTGAATTGCAATCATGTAATAATTCGAACCTACAGAAGTACTAAAATCATTCCCTGCAAGCGGAAAATAAGAAGTCCAACCTGCATCAGGTGAACCACCAATTACGAATGAGATGTTGAATAGCATCGCACCCATAAAGAATAGCCAGAAGCTTATGGCGTTTAGACGTGGGAAGGCTACGTCACGGGCACCAATTTGTAATGGTACGACGAAATTAAAAAAGAACATAATAAATGGCATAGCCATAAAGAGAATCATAACGACCCCATGAGTTGAGAATACTTCGTTATAATGCTGAGATTCTAGTAATTTATTATCAGGAATGGCAAGTTGAGCACGTAACATAATAGCATCTACGCCACCGCGGAATAGCATAAGTAAAGCAGAAATTAGATACATAATACCGATCCGTTTATGGTCTACTGTTGTTAACCATTCACGCCATAGATAATCCCATTTTTTAAAATAGGTTATGCCTACGAGAACCGCAATAACAGTAAGACCGATGGCAACCATTGATGCGTATATCAAAAAGCTTGGATGCGGTACGGCAAAGCGATCAAAGAAATCCATACTTTTTTGACTCCTTCCAAGATTATATTGCTTTTCATATAAAACGAGTGATTAGTATATGTGTAACCTATTAATGATGATGACTGTGATCTTCTTCTTTCAAAGAATCACTTGATTCATGATGGTGGTTGCCTTCTTCTGAAACCTTATCAGAATCAGCTGAATCATGATGATGTTCTGGAGCTGGTGAGAATTCTAAATGCGTTCCAGTATATGTGGATCGTCCAAGATGTCCAGGTTCTAATAAATCATTAAATTTCTCTTCAGTAAGAGGTTTAGCTGTATCGTGCACTTCTTTTACCCATTTATCAAAGTCAGCTTGGGACATTGCCTCAACATCGAACGTATTTTCAGCAAACCCTTCTCCACTGAAGTTTGCATTTCGGCCCATTAATTCACCAGGTTCGTATGCTGCTAAATGTAATGTTGTAACCATGTCACCCATTGCGTATTTTTGTCCACCAAGTTGTGGAATCCAGAAGCTAGTAATTGGCCCGAATGAATAAAGCTTGAATTCAAGTGGGCGATTTGCTGGGATATTTACATAGTTAACGGTTTCGATACCTTCTTCAGGATAACTAAAATGCCATTTCCAGTTAGAAGATGAAGCGTAAATGACTAATGGTTCTTGACCTTCGTATCCCTTCGGTGTGGCCTCTACTTCATAGTTACTCTTAACAGACATAACAGAAAGGAAAATGACAATGATAATTGGAACACCAATACAAATTGCTTCTACAAACATATTCCCTTCAATGTGTGGAGGTTCATAATCTGCACTCTGTTTAGAAGCGCGGTATTTAACTAACACGAATACTAAAATTGCAAAAACAACAATAACAATACCAGACATGATCCAGATGGATAACATAATATCATCGGCTTGCACTTTAGCTTGCGGCCCTTTAGGGTCCAAGACCAGTAGTGGTTCACAACCAGATAGCACAGCAGCAACCGTGAAAATCATGGCTAATAGAGCCCATTTTAACTTCATAGTAGTACCCCTTTCCCTTATATTTCTAGTTATTTAGATAAAGTGTTAACTGTTTCACAAACTGACGCTTCTATCTTATTACCATCTATATAAAAATACAATCAAAAGATAAATATGTCACAAAAAGTTCATGAAAATGTTGAGAAATAGTGGCCGTTGAGGAGATAAATTGGATTAATTGAAGATGTTGGAATATGATGATAGGGTTTAGGGATATTCCTGATTGAAATCATGTGATATCGAATGGACGGACCATAGAAAAAATTACATTAATATAATATATAGAGAAGCAGAAGCCGTAAAGGATCTCTGCTTTTTTTTATTTAGTAATCCGCCCAAATGTTTTTTACTAATGGGAGTTTCACTTTATAAGGGGGACTAGTAAGAGCAGTGATGCTAACAATAGATAAGGAGTTTTAAGAAAAAATGGGCAACTTTATGGGATATGAATAATTATTAAAGAAAAGTCAAAAAGTAACATATACAGTCTTGGGCAGCGGACGAGTAGCAATAAAAAAGAGTTAGAAGAATTACTAAAGTTTTTGCTAGACCATGTACGAATTGTCTTTGAAGGTCCTATTGTCATTAGGCGACTTCTGAGGAATATACGAATGCGGTGTATGTTGCATCTATCTAATTGCTATTTTTAATATGAAGTAAAGGAGGATTCACGATTGGTCGAGTATGATCCCGTTTTATATAGCAGAATTTTAACCGGTACCACGTTAGGTTTTCATACCATATTTGCTACCCTAGGAGTTGGTATTCCGCTTCTAATTGCGTTAGCAGAATGGATCGGAATTAAACGGAATGACTTGCATTACCATGTGCTTGCAAGGCGTTGGACTAGAGGGTATATCATCTCTGTTGCTGTTGGGGTGGTTACCGGGACTGCGATTTCCCTACAACTCAGCTTATTGTGGCCGAATTTTATGGAAGCGGCTGGTCATACCATTGCGCTGCCTTTATTCTTGGAGACATTTGCCTTTTTCTTTGAAGCCATTTTCCTGGGGATCTATCTCTATACATGGGATCGGTTTAAGAGCAGATATGCACATTTTCTCTTATTAATCCCTGTTTTTATAGGTGGTGGAGCTTCAGCCTTTTTTATATCAACTGTTAATGCCTTCATGAATTCACCTATTGGTTTTAATTATGAAAATGGCATATTAACAAATGTGAATCCTATTATGGCGATGTTCAATCCAGCCACACCAACAAAGGTAACGCATGTTTTGGCATCTTCTTATTTAACTGCTGCCTTTATTTTGGCCTCAATAGCAGCCTTTTCCATTTTAAGAGGCAGGGACCATGTATATCATAAAAAAGCATTGAAATTATCGATGACTGTCGCCCTTGCCTTTGCCATTTGTACGGCCTTGATTGGGGATTTATCAGGGAAATACCTGGCTCAATATCAACCAGAAAAGCTGGCAGCAGCCGAGTGGCATTTTGAAACAGAAAAAGGAGCGACGTTAATATTTGCTGGTTCCTTAGATGAAAACAATAAAATTAGCAAGGCTATCGAAATTCCATATGCACTAAGTATTCTGGCGCATGGAATTCCAGGGGCGGAAGTAATAGGTCTGGAGGAATTTCCAGTCGAGGATTGGCCTCCTTTGGTCGTCCATTATTACTTTGACTGGATGGTTACAATCGGCATGTTTCTTGCTCTTGTTGCCTTTATCTACTTTTGCATGCAATACAGGAAAAAATGGAATGAATTTAACAAGCCATTATTAAGCGCTATTATCGTGGGCGGGCCGCTTGCGATGCTTGCAATTGAAGCCGGTTGGTTCATGGCAGAACAAGGCCGTCAACCATGGATCATAAGAGGATTTATGCGCACCGCAGAAGCTGCGACAACATCAAACCATGTCGATACGATGCTTTATCTATTTATTTTGCTTTATCTCATTTTGGCCATTTCTATCATTATTGTGCTCAAAAGGGTGTTTAAAGCGAGCCCGCTTGAGAAGGAATTAAAAAAACAAGGGATCGAATAGGGAGGAACCATTGATATGAGCTATGAACTACTCGGCATTACGGTGCTATGGACATTTTTATACGGCTATGTCATTGTGGCGTCCATTGATTTCGGTGCTGGTTTTTTTAACTATTACACATCGATAACGGGAAAAGGGCCCATTGTTCATAAAGTTATTGATCGTTATCTTTCACCAGTTTGGGAAGTGACAAATGTATTCCTGGTATTCTTTTATGTAGGATTAATTGGTTTTTTTCCATCGGTTGCCTATTACTATGGGACAACTCTACTTATTCCAGGTAGCATTGCGACGATTCTGCTTGCTATACGCGGCTCCTATTACGCATTCCACCATTACGGTCCAAAAAAGGCAAAGTGGACACAATTTTTGTACGGATTAACTGGTCTGCTTATCCCTGCCTCCTTATCGACTGTTTTGACCATTTCAGAGGGGGGATATTTGAATGTCAGCGGTGGTAATGTGTCTTTGGATTACAGTGGGTTATTTACGAGCTTCTATTCTTGGACCGTTATTATCTTGGCGATTGTAAGTGTGCTGTATATCTCTGCCTGCTTTTTAACGTATTATGCGCATAAAGCCGGGGACACAGAGGCTTTTGATATTTTGAGAAAATATGCCCTTTCTTGGAGTTTGCCCACCATTCTAGCAAGTTTTCTTGTATTTTTATCAATCAGTCACCACAACTGGGAACATTTCAGCCGTATGCTTGACCTTTCCTGGATGTTCATTCTATCGAGCCTATTTTTCCTTGGTGCGGTCTATCTCATTTGGAAAAAACAAAGATTGGGTCTTTCGTTCATATTCGTCATGCTTCAATATGCTTTTGCCTTTTATGGATATGGGGCTGCTCACCTGCCTTACCTGCTCTATCCGTACCTCTCGATTTATGATGGGTTTACGAATGAAGCAATGGCCATCGCCTTAATCATTACCTTTGTTGCCGGTTTATTATTGCTCATTCCATCGCTCTATCTTCTTATGCGATTGTTTGTATTTAGCAACCAGTATGTACAAGGAAAGAAATAGGAGGTGTCTACTTGACTACATTTTTAATTATGGTAGCACCATGGATTATTGTTGTAATTGCCATCGTCCTATTATTTGTCTGGGGGGCGAAGGGGAAAGACACATACCGTTGACTAGAAAGGTACCCGGATTATGAGGCAGAGGAAGCCGGAATGTTAAAGTGAAACTTCCATCAATCGGGATTTTTATCTCCAAAAGATGGTTCGTTAAACCGGGATAAAGTTGGGAGATCGGCAATGTTATGAATCAGCTAAAAAAAATGGCGTTTGCAAAGAGAAGAACCATGTTTTTACTGGTTCTTTTCGCTTGTTTGACAGGCGCAGTGATAATTATACAAGCCTATTATTTTGTGAAAATTGTTGATTTGGTCTTTCTAAAAGCTGCTTCCTTTGACGCTATTGAACTTCCATTGGGCATTTTGCTTGCCGTACTTTTCGCCAGGGTGATATTCATGTATGCGGGAAGGAGAACAGGCATCAAACTTGCTTCAAAAGTAAAAAGAGAAGTAAGGGAAACGTTGTTTGTGAAATATGCCAGAAATCCGATCCAGACTTCCTTGAGTGGGCAGACGGGGCGGAAGGTAAGTACGGTAATGGATGCGGTAGATGAAATCGACAGCTATTTCAGCAGTTACATTCCTCAAATCATCCAAACCGCCATTGTGCCCGTTGTTATATTGCTTGCCGTTTTTACCCAACCTGCTTATTCTGGTCTGCTTATGCTGATTACGGCACCTTTTGTTCCGATTTTTATGGTGATTATCGGGATAAAAACGCAAAAAAAAGCAGAAAACCAGATGGAAAAGATGGCAGCCTTTTCAGGACATTTTCTCGATATTCTACAAGGTCTAACAACGCTTAAGCTGTTTGGTCGAGCGAGACAGCAAACAGAAGCCATTAAAAAAAGTAGCTCTGATTTCCGCGATGCTACTATGGAAGTACTCAAAGTCGCCTTTTTATCTTCGCTTACATTAGAATTCATTTCGACGCTTAGTATCGGTTTGATTGCATTTGAGTTATGTATCCGCCTTGTTGTTTTCAAGAATATCAGCTTTTTCTCCGCATTTTTTATATTAATACTGGCACCGGATTTTTACTTGTCGTTAAAAGACCTGGGAAGTGCCTTTCATTCGGGACGTGGGAGTATGGGGGCAGTTCAAAAGATTGCGGACGAATTAGCGCAAGAAGAGCAATCAATCTCATGGGGGACCGTGCATTTGCCTAAAGGTAGTCCCCCGCCTGCTATAGAAATCCAGGGAGTAAAGTTTACTTATGATGAAGGGGATTTTTCGTTAAAGGATTTGAATGTCTCGATTCTTCCTTTTGAAAAGACAGCAATTGTCGGCCCTAATGGGTCTGGGAAAACAACTCTTTTGCATATCATAGCTGGATTGTTGGAACCTACTGAGGGATTGATACAGATGAATAAGAGGCGGCGTTCTGAATACGAGGAAAAGAGCTGGTTTACCCAAATTAGTTATATTTCCCAGAATCCATATCTTTTCTCTGGAACGATTGCTGAAAATATCCGTATTGGCGGGGATCTGGGAGCCTCTATGGAGGAAGTAGAAAAAGCCGCTGAAAAAGCGGGGCTATCAGGGATGATTCAATCGCTTGAACGTGGGATTGATACAGCGATTGGCGAAGCAGGAAGGGGCCTGTCTGGAGGCGAGAAGCAGAGGGTTGCACTCGCAAGGGCGTTTTTAAAAAGACCTTCCCTTATTCTTTTTGATGAGCCTACCACAGGGCTTGATCTATATACAGAACAAATATTGCAAGCGTCGATGAGCGAACTGAGCAAGAATTCGACCGTGATCACGGTTGCTCACCGTCTCTATACGATTCAAGATGCCGATCAAATTTTATTTTTGAAAAATGGCAGACTGGTTGCGGCTGGAAAACATAAGGAGCTTATCGAAACAGTCACAGAATATCGCAATATGGTGTTTGCGCAACAAGGAGCGGGTACAGAGTGAAGGATTTACTACTTGTCGTTCGGTTAGTTGTGATAGAGAAGAAAGACATCCTGTATACTATTTTGTTTGGATTTCTCGCAGGGATCGTTGCGATTAGCTTATTTGCTTCCAGTGGGTATTTGATTTCAAAAGCAGCCCTTGCACCCCCATTGTATACGATGACGGTGATGTTGGCGTTGCTGAAACTATGTTCGATTCTTCGTGCTCTCAGTCGTTATGCAGAGCGTTTTTTTTCACATCGGGCGACTTTTGCTATTTTAGGTAATTTGCGTGTTTCATTTTTTGAAAAATTGGAACCACTGGCATCAGGTATTTTACAAAAGTATCGAAGCGGCGACCTTCTTTCTCGCATTGTTGGAGATGTGGAAAGTTTGCAAAATTTCTTTCTCCGCGTTTTTTATCCCCCCATTGTTTTCGTTCTTGTGTTTTTAAGTACGATTGTCTTTACTTCTTTCTACTCGGTTTATGTTGCCTTGTCATTACTTGCAGGTATGATTTTGACCGGTTTTATCGTCCCGATTTTATTTGCGCTAAGGCAAAGGCATATTGAGCAGGGAATTCAAAGTGAGCGCGGTGAATTGTCTACTGAAGTAACCGAGTTTCTTTACGGATTCCGTGATTTGAAAATCTATCGGAAACTGGAAGAAAGAGAACGGCGGCTGCTTGAGCTTTCCGATCTGTACATAAGGGAGCAAGAGCGAAAGGAAGGTTTGGCTAATTTCAGTCAAACGTTGAATACGTTAATCGCGAATTGTGTGTCCTGGGCTATAGTTGCGCTGGGGGCTTACCAAGTTGTCACTGGTAAATTGGATGGTCTATACCTTGCAATGCTTGTGATGATTTCCCTGAATGTGTTTGAATACTCGATTCCTTTGGCAGCTTTCCCTGTTCATTTCGAAGACAGTCGAAGAGCGGCTGCACGACTTTTTTCAGTGGTGGGGAAGGATGCTACTATGAAATTGGAGCCAGATAGCGAGATTTATAACTTGGATCAAGATGCCATCTCCATTGATATAAATAAGGTAACTTTCTCTTTTTCTGACCACACCCGACCGATTCTGAATCAGGTTTCGCTAACCTTGCCAGCTGGTTCAAAGACAGCTATCGTTGGCCCATCTGGCTCAGGGAAATCAACACTGCTGCAGCTGCTTATGAAAATGCAGATTGCTGATCATGGAAGGATATTACTAAATGGTATTTCCGTTGATAGGATTCAGGAAGAAAATATTTGGAAAAGCATGAATGTAGTTCTGCAGGAAAATCACTTTTTCTACGGAACCATCAAAGAAAATTTACTGATTGCCAGAGAGAATGCAACAGATGAGGAGTTAGAAGCGGCGCTAACGAAGGTCCAGCTTGACGGATTCACGTTAGATCAAGCGGTTTTTGAAAAAGGAGAAAATCTATCTGGAGGAGAAAAACAAAAACTAGCCATTGCTCGTACGCTGTTAAAGGGAAGCCGGTTATGGTTATTGGATGAACCAACTTCGTCAATGGATGCGTTAACGGAACAAAACATGTATAGGCACTTATTTAATCAAGCTAAAAACGATACGCTTGTACTCATAAGTCACCGCTTAACAGGCTTGGAACAGATGGATCAGATTATCGTAATGGACCAAGGAATGGTCGTCGAATCCGGCTCGTTCACAGAGCTTATGGAGAAAAGAGGATACTTTTACGGTTTGAAGCAAATTGAGAAGAGTGTTCTTTTTTAATGAGTGGGATTGGAGCTGCATAATTCTACCGCATATACAGATTCTCTGGGTAATCCTCCTACAATAACGTAGGGGAACAGAGAGGGAACCGCTTCACTGTAAAAAAGGAGAAAACCTGATAGTGGTTCTCCCCTTTTTTATATGTCTGAACTAGGCTTATACCCAAAGGTAGTGTGTAATCTCTTGCCTTCTGTAGCAAGAGTGGTGACGATTGTTTTTAAGTGGTTGGTCGATTTTATCAAAAAGTGGATGGCGTAAGATATCATGGTTCTATTATAATTGAGGAAGAATAAATATTCAGAAAACAAGGGGAACCGGAGGTAAGAGATTCATGAGCAATCTTCAAAATGTTCGAGTGGCCGTAGTTCAAGCTTCTTCAACCATTATGGATGAAGAAAAAAGTTTGCAAGGAGATCCTCATGAAGATTAGCATGGTACTCGTCATTATTATTGGCATAGTTTCAGCTATTTCTACAATTGCACTAACTGGTAAAGGTGATCAAGATTATAGCAAAGCGACAAAAGGGAATTTAATGAATTTAACACTGATCTATGTGGGTCTAGGCGTTATTTCAGCAATCGGGATTGCGTATGTTCTTATTAAATTGGCTTAAAGTTTACCTTGTTAACAAATTACTAAAACGGGACATTTTATCTAGATGAAGCAATCTAGATAGAATGTTTTTTGATTGAAATATTAACAGTATAAATTTGTGTAGGAAGGCACGTAATATCCTTTATTTGCAATCTATTAATGAGAGTGTTAAATTAATATTGTACCAAATGGTAGGTACAAAATGTTCGGAGCAATTTAGGTTAACCTATTTATATAGAGAAAAGAGTGAAAGGAAGCGTGCCTTTTGAATATCACAATAACAGGCAAAGCGATAAATGAACTGAACAAAAAAATTGGGGAACAAAATGGAATATTGAAAATAAAATATGAAATCGATGATAACGAGTTTTTTGGATGTGCTGGTGGCATACCGACCTTATGGTTTGTCTCTTCTGCAGAAGAAAATAATGATCAATTATTTGATACAAATAACCGCGCTGTTTTAATGGAAAAGTCAAAATTGCTCTTTTTTGAAAAAGAACTTAAAATTGATTTTTCAAATGCAGCTAATAGTTTTCAATTAGTGAGCCCGGAGCGAATCATAAACGGAAGAATGGCGTTTATTAATAAAGTTAAATAGGATGGCGTTTCTGTTGCTAATTGGAAATGATATAGAAAAAACTCGCAGTTAAAGTAGCTTTTGCTCAGGGGAGCAAAGCCTACTTTAACTGCGAATAGTTTATTAAACAATTTGACATATAAGAATAATTGGATACCGACAAAAACAATTCAAGAAATGTCAAACATACCTTATGATGTCCTCATCGTGGGAAGTGGACCTGGCGGGGGAGCAACTTTGTCTCGAGTGTGTGAATTGTGGGAAAATCAAGGTGCTAAAAAGATTGGGATTATTGAGAAAGGGGATCAATTATTTCATTCACATACCCTTAATATTCCTACGATGAATGTAGAGTGTGCTCGAGATCAACTCCTTCCAGATAATTCAACTACTTTTGTCGATCGTAATAATGCTTGAACTAGATTTTGTGTTAATTGATGCAGGATTTTTCTTCTTTTGCTCTTGTTAATGTTGTAAAACTCCAATTATGATCCTTCACAAAAGGGCGGCAGCGAAAAATCTCAACGTACGGTCAATACCAAAGTGTAAAAATATTTGGTGTGCTTAATTATGAAACAGGGTCTGTTTTCTGTATGCAGGAACCATCTCTTCACTTTCTAGAAAACGTCTTGCTTGAATACCCTAGAGGAAAATCGTAATGGAGCTTGATCATGCCCGAATTCATCATGTTAAGTTGATCCAACCTTTTTTAGAGGAACATCAAGAACGCCTAAAGCTTCTTTTTTTTACCCCAAAACAGTCCTAATCTAAACCCGATTGAAGGGTTATGGAAGTGGGTGAAACATCTGTTGTTTATCATGTGTTTTACGAGTCTGTACAAGAAATTCATAAAAATATTCAAGCCTTTGTTGCAAAGATCAATCAAACTCGAAAAAAGGGTATTGATCGGTTATGTGTAATTTTATAGATTGTTTAATGCGTTTCATATAGAACAATCTTTGGATGAAAAAAACGATTTTCTGATGTTTTGGAATCACCGGCTTTTTGTGCCAACAAATTTCTAATTTCTCCAACCGACAATTTCCAATTTTGTATAATTCCTTTTTTTTATTATATTCGACTAGTAATAGGTGAACGATTTATCAAAATTGCGTTTGATAACCACGTTAACGTAAAGAGTAGATTAGTTATCCGGAAATTCAGTGAACCTCTCCACCTAAGTCAAGAATTTATATGGAGCAACTTACAAAAAGAGGAATAGTCTTGCACGGCTAAATACATATGTGTAACAATATAAGTACAAATGTGCATACGAAAGGCTGAATATAATGAACTCTGAAAAAATTGAAAAGATGGTTGAAGCAGCTAAGCTTTATCATTTAATGGATTTTAGCCAAATGGAAGTTGCCAAGAAACTTGGTGTCTCCAGACCAACTGTATCAAAGATCCTGCAACAGGCGAAAGAAGAGGGAATTGTTGAGATTAAGATTATGGATCCATCAGAGAACTGTCGAATGTTGGGGGAGGAGCTTGAAGAGAGATTTGGTCTGAAAAAGGCAATTGTCGTTTCCGTTCCTCTATACGAAGAGAATGTTGTAAAACAGGCAATCGGCAAGATTGCTGCTAACTATGTTAACAGTATTGTCAAAGATGGTGATACTATCGGTATCACTTGGGGAACAACTATGTACCAAGTAGCGTTGCATCTTAAGCATAAATCAGTTCGGGATGTGAAAATTGTCCAGTTGAAGGGCGGGGTCAGCCATTCTCAAAATAAAACCTATGCTTCAGAAGCGTTGAATTTATTCGAGAAAGCGTTCGATGCCATGCTCTATCAACTTCCTTTACCGGCAATTGTTGATCATGTCGTTGTTAAACAAGCCATAGACGCAGACCGTCATATTCGTAAATTGCTTACGCTTGGAAAAGAAGCGAATATTGCCATCTATACGGTTGGAGTACCGCAAACCGAATCGCTGCTTTTTCAATTAGGTTATTTTACAGAAGAAGATGAAAAGGTCATTTCAGAGCATGCTGTCGGTGATATTGCTTCCCGTTTTTTCGATAAAGATGGTCATATTTGCAATACAGATTTAAATGCGAGAACAATAGGTGTTGAATTGGAAGACTTGAAGAACAAAGAACAATCCATTCTTGTTGCCGGTGGTTTGAAGAAGGTTGATGGTATAAGGGGAGCTATTAAGTCGAAAATGAGTAATGTATTGATTACAGATGCTAACACGGCAAAAATACTTTTAAATAAAGAAACATAAGATTGAAGCAAACGCGGTAGCCTTTTGGTTACCGTGCTTTTTTTGAATTAGCCACTTGAAGCTTCGCTAGTGGTAGTCCAAGTAAGATTTCAGGTATGGTGGATGGGGGAAAGGGAATATAAGGATGTTGTGGTAATTTTACAAAAGTTAATTTAATGTTTTACAAATGTTTTATGATTTGCTATAGTGAAATCAAACGAATTCAATTTATATTGGTTTGTCTAATCTTGTTTGATAACGCTTTCCCATTAGGGAGGAGGGTCTTATAACTGATTAGCTAGTCGAGAGAGAAATGCGAAGGAAAAGAAACTAAAAACACGAGTACAACTTATATGTTTTCAATCCTTCAATTGTGTGCGAAATGTAAAATAAGTGAGTTGCAAATGTTCGTACTAAAGTTTTGATCTATAGTTGTCTGACTTCCGACCTTTGAAATTCACTATTTATGGTATTTAGGCGAATTTTGAAGTATTTCAACTCTTCCTAGAAAAACATTAGACCCATCAGCTTCAGAGTAAAGTTTAGATTAACCCAAATAAAGGCGGATACAAATTGACTTTGTTTGTGTGTGTCATCGGTCAGGATAAAAAATGATAATTGAAGGATTGGTGAAGTTAGAATGGACAAACTTACATTAGTGAAAGAAGCAATTAAAGCTAGAGAAAGTGCATATACACCATATTCTAAATTCAATGTAGGGGCAGCGGTTTTGTCAGGAAATGATAAGGTTTTTCTTGGATGCAATATTGAAAATGCTTCTTACGGACTAACGAATTGTGCTGAACGTACGGCTATTTTTAAAGCGGTTTCAGACAAAGAAACAGAAATGAAAGCAATTGCGATTGTCGCTGATACGGACGGGCCAGTATCTCCATGCGGAGCCTGTCGACAAGTAATAGCAGAGTTTGCAAATCAAGATACAAAAATCTACCTTGCAAACTTAAATGGAGATATTCAAGAAACAACAATTGAACAATTATTACCTGGGTATTTTACATCCAAGGATATGGAGAGAAGCTAAACGCCATTTCGATAAATAGTGATGTACTATTCGGCTATGACCATCATTGAAAGATTGCACATATAAGGGATACCGCTAGCAACTCGCGTTTTGCTGGTGGTACACCGTAACATTTGGAGGGACTTATGAGATACCTAATATCGTTTTGTGGGTTATTGCTGGTTTTCGGTTTGGCATTTTTAGTAAGCAAAAATAGAAAAGAAATTAAATATAAGAATATTATTCTTATGTTGGTCATTCAGTTTTTATTGGCTGCCGTACTCTTGAATACACGCTTCGGTTACACTTTAATTAAAGGGGTATCGAATGTATTCGATCGTTTATTGGAATATGCTAGTGCAGGGGTTTCATTTGTATTCGGAGGATTGGCTAATGAGGGTGAATATTCATTCTTTCTCAATGTACTTTTGCCAATTGTCTTTATATCTGTATTAATTGGTATTTTGCAACACTTTAAAATCCTACCTATATTCATGAAATGGGTTGGCTGGTTGTTAAGTAAGGTCAATGGAATGGGGAAAATGGAATCTTATAACGCTGTTGCGTCAGTAATGGTAGGTCAATCGGAAGTGTTTATCACACTCAAGAAACAATTAGCTAAAATTTCGCCTCAACGGATGTATACACTGTGTGCATCTGCAATGTCGACGGTTTCGATGTCCATTGTCGGTGCTTACATGACTATGATTGAACCGAAATATGTCGTAACAGCGATTGTGCTGAATTTGTTCGGTGGGTTCATTATTTCGTCCATTATCAACCCGTATAAAGTAGATGAAAATGAAGATATCCTTACTATTGAAGATGAAGAGAAGCAGTCCTTCTTCCAAATGCTTGGGGAATATATCATGGACGGGTTCAAAGTGGCCGTTATTGTTGGTGCCATGCTAATTGGATTCGTTGCATTGATGGCCTTGATTAATGCATTGTTCGATATGATCTTCGGTATTTCGTTCCAGGAAATCTTAGGATACCTGTTTGCGCCGATTGCATTCTTAATGGGTGTTCCTTGGGCAGAGGCTATTTCAGCTGGCGGTATTATGGCGACGAAACTTGTAACGAATGAATTTGTTGCTATGATGAGCCTAGGGGATGTAGCTAACACTTTTAGTACTCATACGCTAGCCATCATTTCAGTATTCCTTGTGTCATTCGCTAACTTCTCTTCCATCGGTATTATTGCCGGTGCGGTAAAAGGCTTGAATGAAAAACAAGGGAATGTTGTTGCGCGCTTCGGGTTGAAACTTCTCTACGGAGCTACACTTGTGAGTATCTTAACAGCTATAATCGTCGGATTAATCATCTAAATATACAATAGAAAAAAGTAACTCCCGAAAAATGGGTATATGTTACTTTTTTCTTTATTCGTCTCACTGCATGAGAACGATGCACCAACAGGAGGTACTTGTTTATGTTAAATGTAGGAATACTGCTTTCAGGCGCGGTATTATTTCTTAATGGATTGATGCTTAAAGGAAAGGCAGAAGCTAAAAGTGTAGCCATTTTAAATTTCCTTGTTGGGATTCTGCAAATTGTTATCCCATTCTACTTAATTGCGATATCGGATCAGAGCAATTGGACAATATATGGACTTGCGGCTACCTTCTTATTTGGCCTAACATTTCTATATGTATCCTTCACATTCTATAAAGGAATGGACGGTAGTGGCTTAGGATGGTTCTCCGCTTGGGTGACAATGATCGCTATCTTCTATACGCTTGTTTCAATCGTTCATTTTCATGATTATGTGACAGCGTTGACTTGGCTGATGTGGGCATTTTTATGGTATTTATTCTATGCTCTTAATATTTTAAAGAAACCGATTGAAGAGTATGTCGGTAAAGTGGCTCTTGTGCAGTCTTTTGTGACTTTGACTTTCCCGGCCCTTCTTTCGTTTATCGGAATGTGGGAAGATTTGGTGATTCAGCGTTTGTGGCTGGTAGTTTTGTCAGTTTCCATTCTGTATTTCATCAAGGGAGCTGTCGAACTTAGAGCAAGTCAGCAAAAACAAGCAGTTTCTTAAATAAGGTAAGGATCCCAAAGAGGAATACTGCGGATCACGTGATGAACTTTTTTGCATAAGTTCAAGTGGGTTTTTACGTTTGTTCAAAATTGATTAAGTAAAATTCAAAGGATGTTATCATCCCAAATAAAAGCTAGTTTTACGACGAATATCTTTTTCCGTACTTGAAGGCGGAAATATTGATGCTCGGCAGGGATACATCAACGAAATATTTTTTAATTGAAAGACGCTTTCGGAACAACCAAAAGGGAAGCATTATTCAGCGCACAATAAATCAAATAATTCATAAAGAGCAAAATAACATATACAAGAGGAGTTGGATTACATGAGAATGGTAGATTTAATCGAGAAAAAACGCGATGGTGGTGAATTAACGAAAGAAGAAATCAATTTTATAATTGAAGGTTATACAAGTGAATCTATTCCTGATTACCAAATGTCTTCTTTCTTAATGTCTGTATTCTTTAAAGGGATGACGGCTGAAGAAACAGCTAATATGACACTGGCAATGGTTAACTCAGGTGATCAAATTGATCTGTCAGCTATTGAAGGCATTAAAGTCGACAAGCATAGTACTGGCGGTGTCGGCGATACAACGACAATCGTTCTTGCTCCACTAGTTGCTGCGGTTGGTGTTCCAGTTGCGAAACTTTCTGGACGTGGGCTTGGTCATACTGGCGGTACAGTGGATAAATTCGAATCTATTCCTGGTTTCCGCTCTGAAATAGAAGCTGACCAATTCATCAATCAAGTAAATGAGGTGAAAGTCGCTGTTACAGGGCCAACAGGAAACTTGACTCCAGCGGATAAGAAGATATATGGTCTGCGTGATGTTACAGCTACCGTTAATTCCATCCCATTAATGGCAAGCTCCATTATGAGTAAGAAAATTGCCTCAGGTTCTGATGCGATCGTGCTTGACGTAAAAGTGGGTGCCGGTGCCTTCATGAAAGATGTGGAAAGTGCTAAAGAACTGGCTCATGCAATGGTTGAGATTGGTAAAAATGTCGGTCGTGATACAATGGCAGTTATCTCTGACATGGATCAACCGCTTGGATTCGCAATTGGTAATGTACTTGAAGTGAAAGAAGCAATCGATACTCTTCGTGGCGAAGGCCCTAAAGATTTGAAAGAGCTTTGCTTGACATTAGGCAGCAAGATGGTTGTCTTGGCTAAGCATGCAGAAACGGTTGAAGAAGCACGTGAAATGCTTGAAGAAGTCATTGCGAATGGTAAAGCACTTGAAAAATTCAAAGAATTCGTGATTGCGCAAGGCGGGGATGCTTCTGTTATTGACGATCCATTTAAACTGGCGAGAGCTCAATATGAAATTCCGGTATTGGCAAAAGAAGATGGATATGTAGCAGAAATCGAAGCGGATAGCATCGGTACAGCAGCTATGATTCTTGGAGCGGGACGCGCTACAAAAGACTCAGTTGTGGATTTGGCTGTCGGATTAATGTTGCATAAGAAAATCGGCGATGAAGTGAAAAAAGGCGATACAATCGTTACCATCTACAGCAATCGCGAAAATGTCGATGATGTTATAGAACGCATTTATGAATCATACAGATTCTCACTTACAAAAGTAGCAGACCCTGTCCTTGTACATGCAGAAGTCCATTGATATTAAGCATTGCGGAACTTACTGTAATGGTTAAATCTAATCTAAAATTGACGGAGGAATGAATATGAATAAAGAACAAATCGCTCGCTTGATTGACCATACATTATTAAAGGCAGATGCTAGCCGTGAAGCCGTTATTCAATTGGCGAAAGAAGCGAAGGAGCATCGTTTTGCATCTGTATGTGTGAACCCATCACAAATTGAAACTGCTTTCGAAATATTGAAGGATACGCCGGAAGTAAAAGTGTGCACAGTCATCGGTTTCCCATTAGGAGCTTCTACTCCTGAAGCAAAAGCGTTCGAAACGAGGGATGCTATTGAAAAAGGTGCAACAGAAGTGGATATGGTTATTAATGTTGGTGCTTTAAAAGATAGAAACGATGAACTCGTTTTGGATGATATCAAAGCAGTGGTTGATGCGGCACAAGGACAAGCAATAACAAAGGTCATTATCGAAACATGCTTATTGACAGATGAAGAAAAAGTACGTGCATGTGAGCTTTCTGTAAAGGCAGGCGCAGACTTTGTAAAAACATCTACTGGTTTCTCTACTGGAGGAGCAACAGTAACTGATATCGCATTAATGCGTAAAACAGTTGGACCGGATGTAGGCGTTAAAGCTTCAGGTGGAGTCCGCAACCTTGCTGATGTGGAAGCGTTAGTAGAAGCAGGAGCAACTCGTATTGGTGCAAGCTCCGGAGTTGCGATTGTAAATGGTCAACAATCCAACTCAGCTTATTGATTGATTAATGAAGTCGCAGGCAAACGCCGAGAGTACTGAAAAAACACATCCTATAATATGTGAATTAGCAAAAAAACGCTGTGTTTTAACGGCGTTTTTTACTATTATTCCTATTCACCGTAAAAAGTCTTTGATATTAAGTCTGATCTTTCGCGAACAGAATTTGATAAACATCCAGAAAAAGCTAGCTGTTTAAGCTAGCTTTTTAAGTTCATGGCGTTTTTCAATCCGTATCTCAATTTTTTCTAATGCTTGTTTATCATTAAGTAATTCTTGTTTGTTCTCTTGCAATAACTCTTTAAATGATTTCTTGATGAATTTCATAAAGATGAAACTCCTTTCTAGTCTATTTTATTTTTGGTTCTGATTGGTAGGTAAAGAAATAACAAATTTATTATAGTAGTCCATTTAAATAATACAACAATTCTGACAATTTTACCGATACAATTTCGACAATTCTGTGTCTTTTGGGGTCAGACCCCATTTCCCAAGTTTTGTATAGTAGAAAAATCCCTTGGTATGGAAGGGTTTTAGTGTTATTAAAAAGGGGTCAGACCCTATTTCCCGAGGTGTTTACAAATGGGTAGCAAGAAGAAAGTGAAGAAGAGAAGGAAGTGTGAGCGAGAGAAGAGGCTCGTGAATGCTCCCGGGTGGGTAAAGTTATTTGAGGGGGAGCATTTGGTTTGTCAGTGGCAAGGTTCATAAGATGCACATCTCTATGGCGATAAAGGAATTGGATGAGCTTGGCCATTTAACGAAGAAGCGTGAAAGTGAAGCAAAGGAAGATCGCAGAGTAGAAAAGAGGAAAGCAAGAGAACAGAATTTGCGAAAAAAAGAGAGAAAGCTTCTCAAGAGAGAACGACAAAGACAATATAAAGATGAATATGATTATGACGATGAAACATTTGCTTTTATTGCTGGATATACGTCAAATGGATTTCCATATGGGTACCTATGAGGAAATGGTAGAAATCAATCAACGTACCAGAGAGAAATCGTGGCTTGATTTTGAAAATTTTCTCAATCTAGTCTATTCGAAGAATGTTTCAATGATATATGGGTAGACCTTGGAGTTTGGTTTCCGGAAGATTATGCGGAAGAAATGAACAGAGTAGGAGTGCAATCCAGAGACCACAGCGAGGTATCCTCAGAAAACCTATTAACGGGAGCGAGTTGTCAGAGCCTTTTAGAAGAAATAGAACAAACGAAATGAGGATTCCTCATAACAAAAGTTAGACCCCGTTCTTTTCATACAGATTAAAATACGAAGTATCACATTCTACAATATAAAGTACGAGGTCTTAGATCTGTTGTGGGGCATTGCTCATATTGTTATATTTTGGTCAAAATAATGCCAAGCAAAGCGACTAGAACGCCAGCCACTTGATACATTTTTAATTTTTCTTTATACAAATAACAGCCTGCAAACACGACAATTAAGCAATTAAGACTAACGATAGGAAAGATAATGCTAGCGATTCCAGTATTCAACGCGTAAAAATACGATGCATAGCCAACAATACTTAAACAGCCAACCAACCCGCCAGTTTTTATTTCCAATCGTTGAATCTTCTGCTTCTTTACCAACATAGTAATGAAAAGGTAAACAGTACCGCCGAAATACATCGATGTTAACACATCAAGCGGTTGAATCTGAAGGTGAGAAGATGTCTGCATTAAAATCCCTAATATACCGAAAGAAAGAATTGCAAGCACAATATGAAAAATCCATGATCCATATTGAATGTCTGTTTTTGCATGTGGTGCATATTGAATCACAACGGCAGCAACGAGCATGCAAAATACGCCTATTCCTTGAATGAAGGATAAATGCTCCCCGAAAATTAGCGCAGCACCTATTACAGGAAAAATAGCATTCGCCGCAATCAAAGGTGACGTGAGACTTGCCGGTCCTTTTTCAAAAGCCCTGGACATTTGGATATTGCCATTTGCATTCAAAATCCCAATAGCTGAACCAAGAATCAACGAAAGCCAATTCGGATGAAAACGACTGTTTAGCAGTCCAAAGCTTACTGTCATGATGAAAGCCACTAAGTAAAAGAAAAACTGAACATGAACTTTCGAAATGCCTTTTCCGTTGCTAATCTTAAACACCGTGTTATTAATCCCAAAGCATAAACTTGTGAGAATAGCCAATAATACCCACATTGATAGCGCCTGCTTCCTAAATGAATATGTGAAAACTTTCATAATTATAGGGTAATTGAATTACTAAAGCAATGATATGAAAGAAGTCCTCTATAAAAACACAATTGTACACGAGAAAAAGAATTTCTCTTGCTTATTTTGTCGATTAGCGTAATAATAAGGTAATATTAACTGATAATTCTATTTATAGGGGTTGTATGATTTGAAAGTTGTGAAATTTGGTGGTTCTTCACTTGCATCGGGTGAACAATTAAAAAAGGTATTTGATATCGTTATTTCGGACTCGGAACGGAAAATTGTCGTTGTATCGGCTCCAGGGAAACGAAATTTTGAAGATATAAAAGTAACGGATTTATTAATTGCTTGTGCAGAGGCCCGGCTTGCTGGTGATGATGCCATGGATTTATTAGAGATGGTCATGGGTCGATATGCTGAAATAGCTAAAGAATTAGAGCTGGAAGAAGCGGTGATTGCGGAAATTCGTGATCACTTCATCAGCCTACTTCATGGTAATCAAAACAAGCCAACAAGATTTATCGACGCACTTAAAGCCAGTGGAGAAGATAATAACGCGAAGCTGGTTGCCGCTTATTTTCGTAAACAGGGCATTGATGCACACTATATTAATCCACAATCAGCAGGGCTCATCGTCACGGATGAAGCAGGCTATACGCAAGTTCTCCCAGAATCGTATGATCAGCTCTCAAAGCTTCGTGATCAATCAGGAATTCTTGTTTTTCCAGGCTTCTTTGGCTATAACGAAGCTGGCGAAGTTGTAACTTTTTCGAGAAGTGGTTCAGATATTACGGGTTCGATTCTCGCAAACGGAACGAACGCAGATTTGTATGAGAATTTCACGGATGTTGATGCTGTTTATTCAGTCAATCCTTCTGTTGTTGAAAATCCGAAGCCAATCAAGGAACTTACATATCGTGAAATGCGCGAGTTATCTTACGCAGGATTCTCCGTTTTCCATGATGAAGCGCTCTTTCCGGCTTTTCGTGCAGGAATTCCCGTGCAAATAAAAAATACAAATAATCCATCTGCACCGGGGACAAAAGTTGTCAATGCTCGTGAAAACGAGAATGGCCCCGTTGTTGGGATTGCTAGTGACAAAGGATTCTGTAGTATATATGTAAGAAAATACTTAATGAACCGTGAAATTGGGTTTGGACGCAAATTGTTACAAATTTTAGAAGATAATGATGTTTCGTATGAACATATTCCATCTGGGATTGATGATACGACGATTATTTTAAGAGAGTATCGATTGAACAAAGAAATCGAGACTCATATCGTAGAGCGAATCATGAATGAACTACAGGCGGATGAAGTAAAGGTGGAGCATGATCTCGCTTTACTTATGGTTGTTGGTGAAGGAATGAAGCATAATGTAGGTACGACAGCACGGGCTTCGAAGGCTCTTGCTAATGCAAAAGTAAACATCGAGATGATTAACCAAGGTTCTTCAGAAGTAAGCATGATGTTTGGAATCAAAGCACGAGATGAAGAAAAAGCCGTACGTGCGTTATATCAGGAGTTTTTCTCAAATGTAGTGGTGAATGTATAACAAGACGGGCAGACACAGTTGATGTGTTTGCCTTTTTACTTTTGGAACCCCTTTTTATGAAATGATTTTCTTGTCATGAAAAAAAGTAAACTTTGGAAGGGGAGATGAGGGATAGGAGCTTGGTTAACGAATCTTAGAATAGTTATGTTTCTATTAATCAGTCTAATTTATTTTATGAGTACTCCTTCAAATAATAGTGGTGTACAAATCTTTAGCGGAATCGCTACTCTATTATTTATTGTTAATCATATATCAATTTTATTTTGACCCAGGAAAGTGGTGTCTTATAGCTATTAATATTGACGGGCTGCTTAGCTTTCTGTTTGCATTTGTTTTTTCAGGTACGACTCTATATTTAATACTTGTTGGCGTTACGGCTATTACATTATTTATTGTAGAAGCAAGAAAAAAATACTGGGAGTCCATGTAGTTGTCTTCTTATTAATCTGGAGCTTTGCGTTATTTTTCGCGTATATACACACCGGACAAATTCTTTTTTTTGAAAATGTAGCTGATTTTTCCTTTGTTGTATTTGGAGCAGTTGTTGGGAATTTAATTCACAGGCTGTTTAATGCAAGAGAAACGGTCAGTAAACAGTCTGAACAATTAAATGAGTCCCATATAGAACTATCCCATGCTCATCAACAGTTGACTCAATATTCACTGTAACTTGAGCAATTAACATTGATTCGTGAGCGGAACAGGATTGCACGGGAAATTCATGATACGGCGGAGCATAGGATGACTGCTTTACTTATCCAATTAGAGCTTGTAAAAGAACTTATGAATCGTGATGAAAAGAAATTAACAGAAATAGTAGGAGTTTGTGATAACTTGGTTCGGAGTGCTTTAGAAGAGAATCGTTTTTCGGTAAAAACACTTGAAAATGATACGACTGAATCGACATCTTTTATTCAATCAGTCCGCATCATACAAATCAGGTTACTGCCGATTGTAAGTATAATATGTTCATAGTTGATGAGGCCAAAGATTAATTCCTTTAGCAGGCTGAATATGTTTAGGATTGGAATAGCAAAATGCTGATATGAAAGTTCATTGATCCCGATAGTAGAAGTAAAAACAGTTGGAAAGACCGCGACCATTAGTATTCATTTGCAAGAATCATAATAAACCGATTCCAACGCCCATTTTAGGTTCACTGCTTGAAACGTATGGAAGAACGATAACAACGGGTGAACATGAAGGGCTTGGAACCAAATTGATTCATGATGTTATTAAGGAACATCATGGCTCCCTGGATTTTGTATATAAAGAAGAGCTTACGGTGAAAATTAAAATCCCGGCAATCCGTTAAGTATATTTTGTAGTTCAAAAAAGGGTAAGCGCGTGTTCGCGTTTACCCTTTTAAAACTATAAAATAGTGAAAATTTCTTCAATTGATTTACGCTCTCGCGGATTTGGAATCATGTCCGGATAGCCAACATGAATGCTACCAACAATTTTTTCACCTAGTTGCACGCCACAAGCCTCACGGAATTGCTTAGCAAAAATCGTGGCATAAGTCGCCCAAAAAGTTCCTAGGCCTTGTTCCCATGCTAATAATGTGAAATTATGAATCACACAACTTATGGCTGCAAAGTCTTCTTCACGAGTAACAGGGTTAGGATCTTCCTTCATAACAGCAAGAAGAATAGAGGGAGGGGTACTGATTTTATTAAACTCACGTTGACCCGCAGCTTCTTTTTTCGCAGGATCTTTTTCCTTTGCCATGGCTGCTGCCCGAGCTGCTTCAGCTAAAGAGATTAGGCTGTCGCCTTGAACAAAGATGAAGCGCCATGGCTGCGTCATTTTGTGGTTCGGTGCCCAAACAGCCGTCTCTAGCAAATCTTGAATCAATTCAACAGAAACCGGTGTATCCTTATAGCGTTTCACTGTACGTCTCTCTTTAATAATGGTAGATAAGCTCATTTTTAATAGGCTCCTTCATCTAAACATGATTGAAAATCTGTGCATCCGCCTTACATAGTACGTCTTTTTATATGGGATATGTATATTACCTGTAGTATATAAATAATTCGATAAATATTCAAAAGAAAACGCTGATCCCATATGTGCTTAAAAGTAGGGGGTAAAAACATCTGGAATAAAGAGGGGGCAATATTCTAGTTATTTTTAAGTAATTAGCATGAAAACACATATGGGAATTAGCAACTCATCTATAGTGGCTACCAATAAGTAGACTCACCATTTAAGCAATCTATTATGCTAAGAGCATAATTTTTCGAGATTCAGAAGTCGATAATGATATTGAAAATCATTATCAATTAAATTCTCTCTTATTTTATTAAATAAGTCAAGGGGGCTATTGAAATTTTATTCGATTTTTTAAAATTAAGAGAAGGATAATGAAGTCTAATTCAGACTATTTAAAAATATACAAAATAACTGTATGATTAAAGAATCTATCTTTCGTTTTACTAAATAGTTTATTAACTATAGGCTTGCTTGTATGATGCGAATCAGGTCAGTATTTTCCATAGTTCGGGTTTACTTCGACATAGAAATTTTAGGAAAGGACATCATGGTGAAATGTATGAAGATTTTTTCGTATTTAAAGCCTTATCGAATGATGGTGGCACTTGCTCTTTTCCTTATGCTAGCTGAATTAGGTGTGGAGTTGTTGCAACCGCTGTTAATGGCAAAAATTATTGATGATGGCATTATGCAGGAGAATCTTGCAGTTGTCATAAAATGGGGAAGTGTGATGGTAGGGATTTCTTTTCTCTCCTTTATTGGTGGAATCATTAACTCATTTGCTGCGTCACATGTGAGCCAAGGCTTTGGCTATGACATTCGAAGTCATTTGTTTAAGAAGGTTCAAGCGTTTTCGTTCACTAACTTAACGAAATATCCAACATCTTCATTGATTACGAGGATGACGAATGATGTTACAGTGCTGCAGAACACCGTGTTTATGGCGATGAGAATCATGCTCCGTGCACCGTTGCTTGTCATTCTTGGTACAGTGATGGCTCTGTTTATTAACTTGAAATTGGCGTTAGTCCTTTTGATCTCTATTCCTGTGCTTGTTGTTTTTCTTGCCTGGGTAATGAAACGGGCATCAGTTATGTTTCGAGTCGTCCAAGAAAAGCTAGATAACGTAAATGGAGTCATGCAGGAGAATTTAACGGGAATGCGCCTCATTAAAGCTTTCTTGCGCAAAGATCATGAAGCAAGTCGATTTAATGAGGCAAGTGATGCATTAAAAAAGGAAACAGCGTCATCGCTTCGATTAATCGAAACATCAACACCGATTCTGCTGTTCGTCATGAATGTGGGTATTATCATGATTCTATGGCTTGGTCAAAAGAATATTGCTACTGGTCATGTTCAAGTTGGAGAAGTGGTCGCCATTGTCAACTATGCGACTAGAATCACAGCTTCGTTATCTGTATTGTCCTGGCTGATTATGTCGATTTCTCGTGCCCAAGCATCCGCAGGTCGAATTAACGATGTATTTGACACAGAAGTTGATTTAGTTGACACAAAAGAAGAAAGCAGAGGAAATGAGATTCATAGCGGGGAAATTTCATTCAAGGATGTTTCATTTCGATATCCAACAGCAAAAACGCATGCTTTACGGAATATTACCTTTACGGCTAAAGCAGGTGAAACCATTGCAATTATGGGGGCAACTGGATCAGGAAAAACATCGTTATTTCAATTGATTCCGCGGCTATTTGATGTCGACCAAGGTCAAATTACAATTGACGGTAAGGATATTACAACCGTGAAGCTAGATATATTGCGGAAAAATATTGGCTTCGTCCCACAGGAGGCATTGCTCTTTTCAGGATCGATTCAAGATAATATCGCATGGGGGAAAAACGATGCGAGTATGGAGGAAATCATTGCGGCATCCAAAGATGCGCAAATTTATGAAACGGTTTCTGCGCTTACGAATCAATATGACACGCCACTTGGTCAGAAAGGGGTCAATCTTTCCGGAGGGCAAAAGCAACGTTTATCGATTGCTCGCGCGCTAGTTAGAAAGCCGAAAATTCTGCTCCTGGATGATAGTACAAGTGCGTTGGATTTAAAAACAGAAGCTAAGCTTTTACATGCGTTAAAAACGTATACATGTACGACGTTGATTATTACGCAAAAGGTGAGTACCGCTAAAGAAGCAAATCAAATTTTGCTGTTTGATGAAGGAGAATTGATTGCAAAAGGCTCACACAAACAGCTTGTGGCTAGCCATTCACTATATCAGCAGATCGTACAGTCCCAATTGGGAAAGGAGGGACTGACCGTTGAAAAGAGTACCTCCCACTTATCATAATGATCAGAAATCAAAAGTAAAACTGAAAAATTGGCTGGGTACCGTTAAACGAATTTGGAGCTATCTGGAAACGAATAAAACGATGCTGTTTCTCGTGTTATTCATGGTCGTGGTTAGCTCAGGGTTGGGGCTACTTGGTCCGTATTTAGTAGGAGTATCCGTTGACGAATTCATTGTAATGAAAAAGTCTAATGGATTAACGATGATGCTGATAGGCTTATTTATCATCTACGTGTTTTACTCACTATCGACATGGCTACAAAACTACTGGATGATCGGCATCGCTCAAGATTCAGTTTATCAGATGAGAAAACAGCTTTTCTGGCACTTGCATAAACTGCCAATTCCATTTTTCGATCGCCGCAAGCATGGTGAACTAATGAGTCGAGTAACAAATGATATAGAAAATGTCAGTTCGACATTGAATAGCTCGGTCATTCAGATTTTCTCAAGTGTACTTACGTTACTTGGGACGATAGCTGTCATGCTATGGCTCAGTCCTTTATTAACATTGTTAACGCTCATCATCGTTCCCATCATGTTTTACGGAATGAGATGGATTACAGGACGGACAGGGAAACTATTTAAAGAACAACAGCGAAATCTGGGCTCCTTAAATGGATTTATTGAGGAAACGATTTCTGGACAACGAATCGTGAAAACTTTTTCTCAGGAAGATAAAGTGATTGAGGATTTTATTGAACGCAGTAAAAAACTGAAGCAATCAGGTTTTCTGGCTCAAGCCTATTCAGGGTTTATTCCGAAACTAATGAATATGCTCAATAACCTCAGCTTTGCGATTGTTGCCGGAGTTGGCGGGTATTTGGCGTTAAAAGGTCAAATTTCTATTGGGACCATCGTGATTTTTACCGAGTATTCTAGGCAATTTACCCGTCCATTAAATGATTTAGCTAACCAATTCAATACGTTGTTATCTGCTGTCGCAGGAGCTGAACGCGTATTTGAAATTCTAGATGAAGAGATCGAAGAAAGGGACGAGAATGATGCAGAAGAGCTGGACGATGTAGAAGGTCATGTTACCTTTCAGTCTGTTTCTTTTTCCTATGACAATTCAAGGGATACTGTACGTAATGTAAGTTTCGGTGCATCTTCGGGCGAAACGATTGCATTTGTAGGTCCGACTGGAGCAGGGAAAACGACCCTTATTAATTTACTGTCGCGTTTTTATGATCCAGATAGTGGCAGCATCCTTGTTGACGGTCATGATATTCGGCATGTAAAACGGTCGAGTCTACGCCGGCATATGGGCTTTGTTTTGCAAGATTCGTTCTTGTTCCAAGGAACGATCATAGAAAATATCCGCTATGGTAGACTGGACGCAACCGACGAGGAAGTGATGAGCGCAGCTAAACAGGCGAATGCTCATTCGTTTATCATGAAGCTCCCGAATCAGTATGACACACAGCTTTTGCAAGACGGAAGCGGAATTAGTCAGGGACAAAGGCAGCTCCTTTCGATTGCCCGAGCCATCTTGGCTGATCCCATTATTCTGATTTTAGATGAAGCGACCAGCAGTATTGATACGATCACTGAATTGAAAATCCAAGAAGCTTTGCAACGATTAATGAAGGGAAGAACTAGTTTCGTCATTGCACATCGATTGAATACGATTCAGCAAGCAGACCAAATTTTTGTTCTTCAAGATGGTGAAATTATTGAAAAAGGTTCACATAGCTCATTGCTTCAGGAAAAAGGATTTTACTATGGACTCTATAACCGACAACTGGAAGACACGGCAAATTAATTTGAAAAGATGACTCAAATGGGAGGGTTCCCTAGTTGAGTCATCTTTTTTATACGTATTCCATGCGTCAAGCCCAAATATAAAACATTCATGTTAGGAAAATGAACCGTTTACTCAAGGGGGATGTGGGTATTGAGGTATAACAGCCATCAGTTGGATGAAAGGATGTCCACGAGAAAATCTAGTTTAGAATACACAATCGTATTTATGGTTCTTATTTTTCAGGGAATAGTAAGAAAGAGTGCGAAAAAGGAAGGAGAGAATTTAAATGAAACAATATGATGTAGTGATTATTGGATTCGGTAAAGGTGGGAAAACACTGGCTTCCTTCCTTGGTAAGAAAGGCTGGAATATAGCAGTTGTTGAAAAATCGAAAAAAATGTATGGAGGGACATGCATTAATGTAGCTTGTATCCCGACTAAATATCTTATTCATGAAGCAAAGAAATTACAATTTCGACAAAATCAAGAGTGGGAGGAAAAAGCAAAGACGTATGCTTCTGTGATGGCAACTAAAAAGGAATTTATCGATAAATTGCGTCTTGGTAACTATAAAAAAGTGAATCAACCTAATGTGGCAGAAGTGATTGATGGGTTTGCTTCATTTGTTGATGAACACACTCTTTCTGTTGAACAAGAAAATGGCGTTATTCAAATAAATGCGGAAACGATTATTATTAATACAGGGGCGACGCCAGTTCTTCCAGATATAATTGGAATAGACAATAATCCGGTTGTATATACGAGCGAGACACTCCTTAATGAAGAAAGATTGCCGAAAACTTTATCCATTATTGGCGGTGGATATATCAGCTTGGAATTTGCTTCAATGTATGCAGATTTCGGATCCAAAGTCCGTATTTTTGATCGCGGGGACACTTTCCTGCCAAAAGAAGATGGAGATGTGGCTAAAGCTGTTCGAGAGACATTGGAAAAGAAAGGGATAGAAATCCATCTGCAAGCACGAAGTAAAAAAATAGAAGGAGATCAGTTGGTTATCGAGTTTACGAATGAAGGGGCTGAAAAAAATTTTCAATCTGACGCTATATTACTGGCAACAGGTCGAAAACCAAACACCGATGGTTTACAGTTGGAAAAAGCAGGCGTTAAAACGGGTAAACGAAAAGAGGTTGTTGTTGATTCTCAACTGCGAACATCTACACCACATATCTTTGCGATTGGTGATGTGAAGGGGGGACCGCAATTTACGTATGTTTCCTTAGATGATTACCGAATCGTAGCAGACCAATTAACTGGGGGGAAAGAATATAATCAAGAAAAAAGAGGGTATCTACCTTATTCGGTATTTATTGACCCGCCCCTATCCCGAATTGGTTTGACTGAAAAAGAAGCGATAGACAAAAATGTGAACTTCGATCTGTTTACTTTGGCAGCGGCTGATATTCCAAGGGCGAAATTAGTAGGTGAAACTGAAGGGATGTTACAAGTAATTGTTGAGAAAGGTTCAGATGAAATTCTGGGTGCAGCTCTTTTTTGTGCCGAATCGTATGAAATCATTAACTTAATTAAATACAATATGGATACGGGAGACACCTATCATACATTGAAAAATCAAATTTATACACATCCATCGATGACCGAAAGCCTTAATTACTTGTTTGATGAACTGGTATAGTCAATTTAGAATATAAAAGGATCATATACAATTCGCAAATGTAGATATAGTATAAGGCTGGTTCTACGAAAAGATCCTATGAAACCATTGAATCGTAAGACAGTTTATTCATTGTGAAAAGTAGATGTAAGCTATGATTAGCATCTTTATAACAAAGTCCGATAATTTATATTAAAGTTTGATAAAAACGATATGTTGATTCATGAATAATAGCAAGCTGTTTTTTTATTACCAATTCATATGCAATATTAATAGACAAAAAATCTTTGAGGACGGGGGAGGGGAAAATCAGAAGGTAGGAAAGTTTAATACGCATAAAGTAAGAGAACTTGGCATACAGGACGGTGAAATATATAAATAAAGAAAAAAATAGAGTTGGTTCAAAAAAATATTGACCCGACTCAATTTCCTTTCCTTTTATCGCAGATTAGCGGGCAGTTAAATCCCCCACTTCAAATTTTCCATAGAAAACTAAGTGGAGGGTAGTTCAAAACTTTACTCGTTGTAATCGCAGTGCATTTAATACAACGGATACCGAACTGAATGCCATTGCAGCACCTGCAACCCAAGGAGCAAGAAGTCCTACAGCTGCGATTGGAATACCAATTGTGTTATACGCAAATGCCCAGAATAAGTTTTGTTTAATGTTGCGCATTGTTTTACGACTCATAATGATTGCATCTGCAATACTGTTTAAGTCGCCGCGAATTAGTGTAATATCAGCAGCTTCCATTGCAACGTCTGTTCCTGTTCCAATAGCCATCCCGATATTTGCCGTTACGAGGGCAGGAGCGTCATTGATACCGTCACCGACCATTGCAACCTTATTACCCGTCGCTTGTAGTTTTTTTACTTCGTCGGCTTTGCCTTCAGGTAACACTTCTGCGATGATGTGATCGACGCCAACTTCTTGACCAATTGCTTTTGCTGTACGCTCGTTATCACCTGTCATCATAATGACCGTAATGCCCATATCTAGCAGGCGACGAACAGCTTCTTTCGATGTGTCTTTAATTGTATCTGCAACGGCCACTAAACCAGCGTACTGTCCATTAATCGCTGCAAGCATCGCTGTTTTACCGTTTTCTTCGAGTTGTTCCATTGTTGGTAAAACATTTGAAACATTGATACCGTATTGTTGCATTAATTTACGTGTACCAATGACCACACTTTGACCAGATACCGTTGCTTGCACACCGTAACCAGGAATCGCTTCGAAAAATTGCCCATTTCCTAGTTCAATTCCTTTATCTTGAATACCTTGAACAATGGCTTCTGCTAGAGGGTGCTCTGATTGTTTCTCTGCTGCTCCGATTAGTGATAAGAAACGTTTCTCGTCTTGCCCAATTGCCACGACAACATCTGTTAACACCGGTTTACCATGTGTCACTGTACCTGTTTTATCAATAATAACTGTATCAATGCTTTGTGTCTGCTCTAAGTGCTCGCCTCCTTTGAATAAAATACCAAATTCAGCTGCACGACCAGATCCTGCCATAATGGACGTTGGTGTTGCAAGACCCAGTGCACATGGACATGCAATTACAAGTATCGCAATGAACACTTCAAGTGCTGGTGTAAATTCACTTGGTTGCACCCATAAAATCCAAACAAGGAAGGCAATAATGGCAATTCCTACAACGATTGGGACGAAAATACCTGAAATTTGGTCTGCTAACCGTTGAATCGGCGCTTTTGAACCTTGCGCATCTTCGACTACTTTAATAATTTGTGCTAATGCTGTATCGCGTCCAACTTTCGTTGCTTTCATTTGAATAAAGCCATTTTTATTAATCGTTGAACCGAATAAAGCGTCACCTTGCTTTTTATCAACGGGGAGACTTTCTCCAGTTAACATCGATTCATCAACAGCAGTATTTCCTTCTAGTACTTCACCGTCAACTGGAATTTTTTCACCTGGTTTCACTAAAATGGTGTCACCCATCACGACTTCTTCTAATGGAATTTCCTTTTCAACACCGTTGCGCAAAACAATCGCTGTTTTCGCTTGTAAGCCCATTAATTTTTTTATCGCTTCCGATGAACGACCTTTTGCTTTTGCTTCAAATAACTTACCTAAAATAATCAGTGTAATCAGTACCGCACTTGTTTCAAAGTAAAGGTGCGCATCGTGATGTGAATCAATTGTGACAATCGCTTGGTACACACTGTAGAAATAAGCAGCGGATGTACCCATGACAACAAGTACGTCCATATTGGCACTACCATTTCGTAATGCTTTGTATGCACCGACATAGAACTGTTTTCCGATAATAAATTGTACGGGTGTGGCTAATACCATTTGTATCCACGGATTCATTAAAAAAGTCGGTACGTAAAGGAACGATGTAAATGAAAAATGTCCAACCATCGTCCAAAGTAATGGTAATGAAAAACAAGCTGATATAATAAATTTACGTTTTTGTGTTTGGATTGTTTTTTCACGATGATCAATCGATTCCTGCTCATCTGTTTTTTTGTGCGCACCATAGCCTAACTTTTCGACTTTTGCGATGATATCTGCAATCGCTACTTCTGATGGGTTAAATTCAATCGTTGCTTTTTCAAGTGCTAAGTTGACATTTGCAGATAAGACCCCTTCGATTTTGTTTAATCCTTTTTCAATGCGTGTTGCGCAGGCTGCACATGTCATTCCTGTAATGTCTAGCTCTGATTTTTGTTTCACGACACCATAACCAAGTGCCTCAATTTTCTTTTCAAAATCTGCTTCACTAAGTTTCGTTGGATCATATGCAATCGATGATTTTTCAAGCGCTAAATTGACATTTGCATGTTCGACACCATCCATTTTATTTAACCCTTTTTCAATACGTGTCGCACATGCTGCACACGTCATTCCTGTGATTTGCAGATTGGCTTCTTTAACTGCTGTATTCATGATACTTTCCACCTCGATTATACCGACTGGGGGTATATAGTTTTTAAAATAAGAGAGTGCTACGAGGGCACCCGACTTATTTTTATTCTACTTCATAACCTTGGTCGTCGATTGTTTCTTTAATTTGTTCTAGTGATACTTGTGTTTCATCGAATGCTACTACTACTTGAGCATCCGCTAAGTTTGCCTTTACTTGCTCAACGCCTGCTAATTGACCAACGCTTCCCTCGATTGAATGAACACAATGTCCACATGACATTCCTTGTACGCTTAATGTTATATTTTTCATGTTTTTTCATTCCTTTAAATTAAAAATTATCTAGTGTAGCATACGCTATAGGGGTATATAGAAGACGAGAAATTTCTTTTATTTTTTCATTAATCTTTGAATGGTAACTACTAATTCATCTAAAACAGTATCGTCCCCTTCAGCTAGTCGATCCACGACACAACCTTTTAAATGACCTTCTAACAGAATCTTAGCGACACTATTTAAAGCCGATTGTGTTGCTGAAAGCTGTGTGATAACATCATCACAGTATACATCCTTTTCAATCATTCCCTTAATGCCACGGATTTGACCTTCGATTCGATTTAAGCGATTCGTTAAATCCTTTTTCACACGCTCAGGATGATGGCTTTGTCGACAAGACGCAGCTTCTTCTGCATCGCAAGCAACTTCTTTCCCTGTGTTTTCCATCAGCTCAACCTCCTACCTTGACTCCACTATACGATACCTAAGTAGGGTATGTAAAGAGGAGAGTTTTGCCTTTTAAAAAAAGTTTAATCTTTTCTCTTACAGCTTTAGTATAAACACGTTTCTTAATGATGGAGGAGAGTACCTAATGGTTAATCTAAATTATACCCAGAAAGTAGATTTAGAAACGTATAGTAATGAATTAATTAAAATTGTACAGAAAGCGACTGTATGAGGGAAGTGATTAAATAACAAAGGGGAACTCGATGGATTTTGTAGAGAAAGTGTTTAATTGGATGCTAGTAATCGGACTTGTCTTATTAGCAGGACGTATTATGACGGCGGTGTTTTTATTTCTGGATGTTCCCTTTACAATCTTTTTTGGCTATGTTTAAAATAGTGTTGAAAATTAAGCGATTTTTAAGGGAAGCCCTTTGACTTCCCTTAATTCGCCTTTTAAGAATAATGCGTAAGCACTTGAAAGTCTTAGTGAATAGGTTATACATAAGCCTTATCAATTAACAATTCACTATTTTTGATTTTTTATGTAATTGTAATTATAGTTCTTTTTGACATTTTACCATTATAAATTTAAATGGAGGCTTATTTTCCAAATTCTTATGTGGCTCAACAATTTCCGGAAATTCTATTAGTCCATATTTTCCAAATTCTTGTTTTATCGAGTCAGAATCATAAAAAAACATTTTTACCCCTTCCATGATCTCGAAATAGTCTTTACCCAGTTGTTTGCCCTTTCCAAACATTGGGGCTTCTTTTGAAATAGTAGTAAAAATCATATATCCGTTTGGCTTTAACTGATTATAGCAATCTTTAATAAACTTATCTCTCTCACGATTATTCAGTAAGTGAATAAGTGCATAACAAAATATACCATCATAAAGTTTGTTATCAAAAGGCATATCGGTTACTGAACCATGAAAAATACTCATATTAAGCCCATTTTGCCTTGCCAATTCAATCGCTGTTTTTGAAATCTCAATACCTGTTACATTTATTCCGTTTTCAATAAAAACCTTTGCATTTCTACCATATCCAATACCAGGAAACAATATATCCTTAACTTTCTTTTCAAGAAAAAAGTCCTTTGTCAAGATTGCGGAGTCTGAAGGTTCAAATCCCCACATCATTTGATTTTCTACAAAACTTGATTCCCAGAATTCTGTCATACCTCAATCTCCTTTACAAATATTGGCTCTCTTTCTTTAAAACCTGCTGTTTTTGTATAAGCATAGGCTACATTACATTGAACCATAAAGTTTTTTACCTTTGTTGCTTCTTTATCATTTTCAAATAGTTCAAGCCATTTGAACCAGTACATATAGTTACTGATATATTTAGTTGCAACACCATTAAACCTATTCATCGACTTCTTTAATTTGCTGTGAACAGTATTTATGTGTTGAATATGGTATATTCCTTCTTTATGCTTTCCTCTTTTTACACGCTTATGGTCTAACGAAAAATCATGGGCGAACTGAACATAACTCTTATGACTATCAGTACAAAGGATCGTCATAAAAGTTATCCCCTATACGGCCATCATAGAGCCTTTCTAATTCTTGATGTGTCATTCTGCCCTTACATAGTAATTCCATGATTAAATTACCTTGCCTATCAATAGCAGTTGCTATACATACTTGTTCGTTAGATATACCTCTCTTTTTAACCTGCTTACCTCTTTACGAGATTTTCTTGGCATTTTAGAAGGTTTCGTACCTTTAAAACTTTCAGCAAAAAATACTCTTATGCAGTCAAGGATTTTATGCCTCCCAAAGAAACTTGTTGCTATGTTAATGCCAACAATTGCGGCACTTTTCCTAATGGAATAACCATTTATCATACACTTCGCATATTTAAGCCACTTATCTAATGTTTTCTTACTCTTGTAAGTAGCAGAGTTAGTAAAGTCAGTAAAGGTCTTTCGGCATGACTTACATATATATCGTTGTTACCATTATATCTTCCGTTTCTTGATACAGTTTCAGCACCGCAATGAGGGCAGACTTTCCCCTTGGCAAATCTAAAATCTTTAACTTCCTGTGTAATTTGACTTACTTGTGAGCCCAACACAAGCACTTCCTCTAAAAAAGAATATATATGCTGTTGTTGGTGTAACGGTAATCTTTTTATTTGTTCTATATATAGTGCTTAAATATGCCATAGTCATGCCCTACTTCCATTGAATATCGCAAAATTATCGCATATTCACGAAACTATATCAAATTTCAACATTGATTTAAAACATAGCCTCTTTTTTAAGACACGAATGTTATTTCATTTGTCATTTTAATAGTTGGTGCACTCGGTTCGAAAATTATGAAAGGGAATAAAAAATAAACTTTCTGTTCATCCATACACGTATAGCTCGTTTCTTACTATTAGATTGGCAGCCTTTCCTTGTGAAGAAAGACGCGATTGGGAAATTATAGAATAAATCATTGTGAAGATGGTAAAACTATAACATAATGATGCCTAATAAGGGTAAGAGAGGATATGTTAGATGAAGAAAAGAATTTGGTTCAATCGCTGGTTTTCGACAGCGTATCATTTTATTGAAGCGATAAAAAATAATCCTGACGGAATGGAGTTCGAGATTTTTGGGACGCATTCTAATCCAAATACGGTGTATTTTCACGTGTGTGACCATTCAGAAACGGAGCCTGAAATAGATGGAGAAGCGTATATCCAATATTGCGTCGATTTTTGTAAAAAGAATCAAATCAATGTATTCATACCGTATCAGCACGCATTGGAAATTTCGAAGCAGCTCAAACGATTCGATGAAGTAGGGACGCGCGTCTTAGTGATTGATGATTATTCGTTGATGGAGACAATTTCGGATAAAGGAAAGCTCTATGAATCTTTTGAGAAAAATGGATTAGAGAAATTTATACCGGACTATCATATTGTAACAACCGCTGAGCAATTTGCAAAAGCATATCATAAATTACATAGTTGTGGGAAAACGGTCTGCGTCAAACCGGTTGACGGTAGGGGTGGCGAAGGATTCAGAGTAATTAAACGTGAAGCTGACGGATTGAAAGATTTATTCGGTTATATTTCCCATAAAGTTTCGTACAATGATGCATATAAAATCTTGGCATCAGAAGCTTCCTTTCAACCATTAATGGTATTGGAATATTTGGCTGATTTTGAATATAGTATTGATTGCCTAGCTTATGGAGGAGAACTTCTTGCAGCCGTACCTCGTAAGAAAGCAGGGGGCAGGATACGCGAGCTGAAGGAAGTACCCGAGCTACTTCAATTAGCCCAATCAATTCATGATGTTTACAACATTCCATACGTGTACAATGTGCAAGTAAAATATAATCAAGGCGTTCCAAAGCTTTTGGAAATCAATCCGCGTATGTCAGGCGGCTTACACATTTCAACGCTTTCAGGAGTAAATTTCCCTTATCTTGCCGTGAGATTGTTATTAACAGGTGATGCACGAGTAGAGAAGCCGATATTCGATATAAGAGCTACCCATATTGAGAATGCAGTTATTTTGGGAAAAGGGCAGATGGAAAAAGCTATCTAATATTATGAAATGGGTGTCCAAAAAAGAAAGGGTCAGACCCCACATCTTCTATATATGGTTTATATGTCGTGTAAATGACACTATAAACGGTGTATAGTGTGTGAGGTCAGACCCTTTTCATGTTCTTACTATGATTTACTTTGGTTATTTCTTCATTTTGTGTGAGATCCAAATCGCAAGCTGCAAAGTGATGGCATCTTTGAAGTGTTTAGGATTATATCCGGTATCCTCTTCAATTTTCTTCAATCGATAAATTAAAGTGTTTCTATGGATAAATAGTTCATCCGCAGTTTGTTGGATGTTAAAGTTATTTTGAAAAAAGCTTTCAAGTGTGTCGGTATATTTTATGAGTGTTTTCGTCATAACTCTTTGGTAAAACCTTTCAGATTCATATGGATTAAGTTGATGAATTAAAACTTTGAGTTCGACGTCAGCGAAAGAGATTACTTCTTCAGAAGGATTGCTGATCGCAAGTGCTAAATCACAATCTTGATAGGATTGATAAAACATATTTAGAGAATCAAACGGAATACTAATGGCTAGGCGAAATGTTAGTTGAAGTTTTTTTAGTGCATGATAAATTTCCTCAAGTTTTTTATCAATCTTCATTTGTGCTTGGTTGGAAAAAGCCAAAAAGATACGATTTGTGTTAATAAAACCAATAATACCGTTCTCCTCACCTAGTATTTCTTCTATCTTTTCTACAACAGTATGATTCGTAATCGTACCTTCAGCCATTTGAATGACAACGGTATTATACGGAGGATGAAAGCTAATGCCAAGTAAATTAAGACCACGACTAATATGATCAAAGGATGGATTAATCTTCAATAATTCTTCAATCACCATTTCTTTTGTTCGTTTCTTCCACTCCATTTGGGAGGTCATATATTCTGCCTTTATCATTAATTCTGTTGTCATCTTGACTAGTTCCCCTAAATCAGCCATTTCATCTGGATTACCTGTAATCCCAATGACCCCAACAATCTTGTCTTGAAAAACAATGGGTAGGTTGATACCAGGGTGAGACCCTTTCCAGGCTACACTTTGATTAGAAGGAATCGTTAGCGTCTGCCCGGTTTTTAAAACGTGAAGTGCTCCTTCGTGAATATCATCGATTCTTTCAACATCTCGGGAAGCGATGATAATACCTGAATCATTCATGATATTGATATTCCGGTTAAGACGTATTGAAGTTTCCTTAACAATTGTATGAGCAATACTCCTTGTTAACATAATTCCTCCATGTTTTAGTTAATCCAAACAAAATATTCAGAAAATAATCCTCGTATTTTATACGTTAAACACGAAGCTTTCAAGAGTCAAGTTCAGTTATAATTAAATCATAAATTGAAAGCGTTTTCTAGAAAGGGGGGAGATTATGAAAATCGTTATTGCGCCAGATTCATTTAAAGGTAGTTTAAGTGCAGTAGAAGCATCCATCTCTATTAAAAAAGGCATTAAAAAGGCTCTTCCTGATGCAGAAACGGTCTTGTTACCTATAGCTGATGGTGGTGAAGGGACGATGGAGACATTGGTTGTAGCTACAGGCGGTAGTAAAAAGCGTGTAGCTGTTTCTGGACCACTCGGCGAAACGGTGGAAGCTGAATATGGCGTATTAGGGGATGAAGAAACATGTGTCATTGAAATGGCGTCTGCATCAGGGCTTGCACTCATCCCTCATGAACAGCTTAACCCCAGACTTGCAACTACGTATGGAACTGGAGAATTAATCAAACAAGCTTTAGATGATGGGTTTCAATCTTTCATTTTGGCAATTGGCGGTTCTGCTACAAATGATGGAGGGGCTGGGATGTTACAGGCTCTAGGGATGAAGCTTTTAGATGAAAATGGAAAGGAGATTTCCTTTGGTGGAGCTGAATTAGCCCGAATAAACTCAGTCGATGTCAGTGGATTTGACAAAAGAATTAAAGGTAGGAAATTTCTGATAGCTTCCGATGTACAAAATCCTTTAATCGGATCAGATGGAGCGTCTTCTGTTTTTGGACCACAGAAGGGCGCGACAATTGAAGATGTAAAGATGTTGGATCAATGTTTGGCTCACTGGGCAGATGAAGTTGAAAAGGTCACAGGTATCCATCTTCATGACCGACCTGGTGCTGGGGCAGCTGGAGGTCTTGGCGGAGCTTTCCAAGCATTTTTCCCTGCTGAAATGAGGCGTGGGATCGACATTGTCATTGAATATACGAAGTTACAGCAAGCGCTTATCGGGGCAGATCTTGTGATTACTGGAGAGGGCCAGGTTGACTTTCAGACAGCATCTGGAAAGACGCCAATGGGAGTAGCGCAAGCCGCTAAATCACAAGGGATTCCTTCTATCATTCTGGCAGGATCTATTGGGCCAGGTATTGAAACTTTATATCAATTTGGGGTAGTAAGTGTGAACAGTATTATTAATCAACCGATGATGCTGAGTGAAGCAATGGAACGTGCAGGTGAATTATTAGAGCATTGTTCGGAGCAAGTTATTCGTTCATTTTTTTATCCCGCATTAACGGAAAGTCAAAACCCCCACCTCGAGAATTAGAGGAATCGAAGAAGCTTAGGTGGGGACTAACCATCAGTGGGTATGAAAGACCCCCCACTGATAGAAGGTTCACTGTATCATCAACTAAATAGATAAAGGGAGGTTTGGCATATGAAAATCAAAAAAACGATAGAAAAAGTTCCGGGTGGATTAATGGTCGTTCCTCTTTTGTTTGGGGCGTTACTAAATACCATCGATCAAATGCATATCCCTTTTGTCATGAATTTCTTGAAGACGCTTGGGGTCGCTCAAACACCAGATGGATTTTATGAATTTTTACGAATCGGTGGGTTTTCGGAGGCATTATTTAAAAATGGTTCGCTGGTATTAATAGCACTTTTTCTCTTCTGTGCTGGAAGTCAAATGAACTTGAAAGTAGGTGGGAGAGCACTTAAGAAAGGTGTCTTGCTCACATCTTCAAAATATTTAACCGGTCTTACAATAGGACTACTATTTGGAATCTTTTTCGATCCAATGGATGGGATTCTTGGCTTGTCTACATTGGCTATTATTGCCGCTATGACAAATGGAAACGGTGGAATGTATGTAGCATTGACGGGTCAATATGGAAACCGTTCGGATGTTGGCGCAGTGTCAGTTCTATCTTTAAACGATGGTCCATTCCTCACTCTTATGTCTTTAGGTTTATTAGGTTCTAGTTTTCCGGTCATCGCTTTTATCGCTGTTTTACTGCCAATTGGTTTAGGGATGTTACTTGGAAATTTAGATCCTGAAATCCGAGCTTTTTTAAAGCCAGGAGAAATCCTACCAGTTCCATTCTTCGCCTTTGCTTTGGGGGCGGGGATGAATCTTGCTAACTTCTTCAACCCATCCGTTGTTGCTGCAGGTCTTACAATCGGAATTTTAACAACGGTCCTTACTGCTACGACAGGTATTCTAGTATTCAAGTTATTCAAAGAAAAAAGTTATATCGGTCCTGTTGCTGAAGCATCGACAGCAGGAAATGCCGCAGCTACCCCTGCAGCGATAGCAGCTGCATCCGCAGTTGCAGCGAGTTCTGGCATGATGAGTAATGCGGAGGCTGCTAGCTATGCAAGTATAGTAAACGTTGCTACCGCGCAAATCTCAATCGCTACCTTAACGACTGCTATTTTGTGTCCAATCGCTGTTATTTTAGTAGATAAATATCAAAAGAAGCGTGGTATCGATGGTACGATTGAAGGCCCAGGTCCAAATAATGATATCAACAAAGTGACTCATTCATCTATCAATTAAAAGGATTTCTAAAAGGGGCTGCCATTGAAATATTAACGTAGTTTAAGATGTTAATAGACAATATATGAATTGTATATAAAGTAGTTGTGGTGTCCGTTTTTGGTTCGGACACCCTCTAGTCTTTTTACTTAAAGCCACTCTTTTTTTGAATGTTTACTTCGCTACTTTTATTTTTATAGGGAAAGGAAATAGATATGAAAACAAATTTATTGTACGGAAAAGACGGATTATTACTTGATTTACCTGATGATGTATTCTTGGTTGAGCCAAACAATCTATTGGGAATGGAGGAAGAAAAAGAGGCGGTCACACATGCTCTTAGAAATCCAATAGGTGCTCGCTCCCTTAAGGAAACCGTTAAAGCGACAGATACGGTCGCGATTGTTATCAGTGATATTACAAGACCAACTCCTAATCATAAACTAGTTCCTTGGCTGATTGAGGAGTTGAGCCATGTTCCACTAGAGAATTTTGTCATTATAAACGGCACTGGCACCCATCGGGACCAAACAAGTGAAGAGTTTGTTTTGATGCTTGGTGAATGGGTCGTAGACAATATTCGTATCATCAATAATAATTGCCATGATAAAGAAACATTAGTTAATTTGGGGCAGAGCAAGTTTGGTTGTGATGTTTATTTAAATAAAGAGTATGTGGAAGCTGATTTTCGGATTGTAACAGGTTTTATTGAACCCCATTTTTTTGCCGGGTTTTCTGGAGGACCTAAAGGCATTATGCCGGGGATTGCTGGGATAGAGACAATCATGACATTTCATAATGCAAGAATGATCGGGGACCCCCTATCAACATGGGGAAATATGGAGAACAACCCTGTTCAAGAAATGACGCGTGAAATAAATCAAATGTGTAAACCAGACTTCATGTTGAACGTCACTTTAAATAAAGACAAAGAAATAACAGCTGTATTTGCTGGTGAATTATATGAAGCACATGACAAGGGGTGTGCGTTTGTTAAGGAACATGCGATGATACAGTGCGCAAAACGATTTGATGTAGTCATTACATCAAATTCAGGCTACCCTCTTGATCAAAATCTTTATCAAGCGGTGAAGGGGATGAGCGCCGCGCATAAAATCGTGAAAAAAGGAGGCGCAATTATTATTGCATCCGAATGTTCAGATGGGCTTCCGAGCCACGGCAACTATTCGAAGATTTTTGACATGGCGAAAAGTCCTCAAGAGTTATTAGATTTGATAAGCAGTCCTGAATTTAAAATGTTCGATCAATGGCAAGTTCAAAAACAGGCGGTTATTCAAGTGTGGGCGGATGTATATGTTTATTCTAAACTTACGGATGAGCAAGTGAAGGGCGCCATGCTAAAAAGCACGGATAACATTGAACAAACGCTTGAGGAATTAAAACAGATTTATGGTGAGGATATGTCGATAGCTGTTTTGCCTTTGGGTCCACTAACGATACCTTATGTAGAAGAGTAAATTGAGACCGGGAGGGGAGGATAGAGAATTGGTATACTTTTTATAAAAAATTATAAGTAAGGTACACATATAAGGGGATGTCCTATAACATCCCCCGTAATTACTACATATAGTATACTTTTATCCGAAATTTCGTTTCTAAGACAACAAAAGTGGCTTCGGCGCGCAAATCTCAAATCTCGCTCGAAAAGTAGTGATTCTGACACGCAAATTTGAATTCCGGGTTGCTATGGTTGAAAAGGTGAGGTGAAGCATGCATCAAGTCCGGTGTTTCTGCCTAAACTTGCTCATCCCGCATCATTTTGCAACCGAGTTTTTAAATGAAGTGCAAGCAACACGAATAACTATGTGGCGAGTGCTGGGGTAAACACTTATGGGACATCCTCTTATTGCACTTAAATAATTACATGCTTGCTTTTCGCTTCTTTTATCCATAACGGAAATTCATTGAGTAATTTATTATACAAATCATGGTCACTCTCATTCTCGATGTCGACGATCTGAAAAAAGTTTGCATTGTCGATGAAGCGGCCTTCTAAATTGTCGAGCTTCTTAAGGACGTCAAAGTTTCCGTTACCAATTCCGACGAACTGCCAAAACAAGGGCTGATTGGATGATTCAATCAATACTTTTGAAACATTGTCTTGTTTCCGGCTTGCCTTCTTCACGCCGCCATCATTGATGAAAATCAAATAGACCGGTACCTCGCTTGTTTCTTCTTCTAAATATTTTTGTAATACATCTCTCATAACAGGTGGTTCATTATTGGCACCAAACTTTTTTACTGTTGGATTAGAAAGGATTTCGCGTTCGATATAATCAGTGAAGTCGTTCTCGGTAATCGAAGGCATCCGTGTGAATTCATTGTCATAAATCCATACGTCTAAGACGCCGTCATCATCGAAGCGGGTTGCCAATGCAAGGAGCCTTTCAATAACGTTTTGAACGGTGCCGTTTTGATAAAGCCTGCGCATCGAACCTGATATATCAAGGACCACTCCTACTCGGGAAATTCCTTTCTGTAGTGCCTTTTTCTCCAACGCGATATCGACTTTTTTCTTGAGCAGGTCAAAACTAGTGAGTTTTAACGGCTCGGTTATTTGAACAGGCTCGGGCACCGGTTTAGGAGTCTCCTCGGTTTCCTCGTGATAAAGATCCAAGAATTCCTGAAGCCCGGCATTATACCCTCTGCCAACTGGATTAAAACGCCAGTCATCGTCCTTGTTGTAAATATTCCCTAGTTCACAAGCTGTTTCGTCATGGAACTGATTTTCGGTAAAGGAAATGAGGGTGTCGTTTGTGTCAAAGTCTTCAAGGGTCATGTGGATGGAGCGAAAGTGCTGGAAGCTTTGATTTTTTTCAGCAGCATTATGTATGGTCAGGACGAAGAGTAGTTCTTGAATGTCGCTCCTTATGTAGGGCATGTCCAGGGTCATATGTTGCTTCGCTGCATTGTGCATTTGATTTGCCAAGATAAGAGACTTGTCCGGAGATACCCGCTGGTTATAAAAGATAAAGTACTCTTCAAGAGGAATTTTTCGCTGTTCATTTAACATAAATACGGATACGTCAACATCGTATTGGCTACTCTCATAGGGAGTGGAAATATCCCATGCTATAGTAATGCGCCATTTTTTCGTGTGCGGGTATTGTTTGCTCAGATTCATTCTCTGGCCTTTAACTAAGGTAAGTATACGAACACATCCTTCAATAATCTTCTTTTCATTGTACACGAAAGGGTCAATTGTTTGATACATATATATCCAAAAGTCAGTAACTTCAATGAAACCTTTTGCGGGCAAATACGTTATAATAGATACAAGAGTTTTTCAGTGATTTTTGACAGCCTAGACCCTTAAAGCTGTGCCATCTGAATTGGTAGGCATGCGTAGGTTGAACAAAGAGCTTAGCGCTTTTCTTTGAAAGGAGATTTGTCAGTGGGTGCATTTGGTCAATACGCAAAGATCAATCCGGTATTGATCGATTTTACAGAAGATGAATGGAAACAATTAATCGAAAAGAAACGCTTAGAAAGAGATAATTTCCGAAGCGGTGAACCCTTCATTAGCTTTGGGCAAGTGGCGGCTCGTTTTTTAGGTATTCCCCGAGATGAGGATGATTATTATCTTACATTATTTACATTATCTCAAAACCCTCATGTATACGTCTGGAATGACCGTTTAAACAAAGAAAATGATCCCGAGAAATTTCATGCACTTCAAGAAGTGCTACAAATAAACCAAAGTGAACAGCTTTCCGTTAATCGATTTATTGCTTTTCTTGAAGGGAGACAGCTTATTCCGTCTCATGAAGATACTTCGATTCATCGGCATATACGTGAAAGTTTCAATAAAACATTATCCCAATTTGTCGAACAACATGAATCAGGATTTAAGCATCCTGATTTTCGCAGGGTGATTAGCGATTTAATTAAATGGCTTTGGAACCATGTTGATGAAATCCTTAGTAAACTAGATGAAGGAGAAGTTCCAGTTGTTTTATGGTATGGCGACGCAACGAAAAGCGAACTTTATTTCTTATCATTTATTCTAAATTTAGGCTTTGATTTATTAATATTCCATCCACTAGGGTCTGATATCTTCAAAGAACTAGATCCAGAACGGAAGCAAATGATTGTTCAGGATTTTCAAGTAAAAAAAGAACCAAGACCTTTTCCAACACAGCGCCCGGATCGTAGGGCAACGGTTGCGTATCAGGCATCTAAGGAAATTGAGCGGATTCTACACACTGAAGAGACGCCTATATTCAAGCCTTGGCAGTATCGTTCCCATTTCCCTGTTTCCATCACACTAAAAACAACGTATGATGAATTATTTTTAATGAGCAGGGAAAGAGCGTTCATTAGACCGAACTTTAAAATTGAAGGAAATGAAGTGCATATACCTTCCCTATTCGCGAAGGTATCCGGCGTGATAACGAATAGAAGTGAGTATTGGGGGAAAGTTGAGGAGCTAAAAGGTGGCGATCTATCGCTGTTTATCCGTTATTTTCCTTTTACAAACAGCATCAATGGCAATTACCTCTATCATTATCAGCATGCACTTTCCGATGATGGGGTACTAGATCCAAAAAAAATGATTAATAGCGTATGGTGGAAATTAAAGCAATTGCCACTTGGTGTCCAAGAAGCAATTGCTGCGGGAATTTCAAGAGTTTGTGCGCACCCTAAGCTTCTTCGTGAGCATCATGAGACGATAGAGGATGTTCAATTGTATTTATTTACACAGCTTACTGTATTGCCCGAGTCTATTGTTGGATTGTTACTTAAATTTGATTATCCACAGTTTGTTCCGAGAATTATTTTGTATAATAGCGGTTCCGGAAATGGATTAGCACGTTCAGATACTGCGTTATTGCTTTTGTTAAATGAGTTGGGTTTTGATATCATTCTCCTTAATCCATCAGGACTTAGAGATTTAGAGCTTTACCTAGATGAACAATATTATGATGTACATTTAATGGATCAATTTGAATTTAATTATGAATATAAAGAACCAAAAAAACCGATATGGCGCCGTCTTTTCAAAAAAGATACGTAAGAAAGAGGGATCAAGAATGCAGATTAATAGTACAGAAATACTTGATGAGAACACGAATCAGCTGTCACTTAATAAAACGGAAGAAATTAAGCTGAAGCTTCGCCAGGAACCGGAAGTACAGAAGCTGGCTCAGCAAATAGATGTGAAAAATCAGATTTCGTTGCTGGAGTTCGGTAAAGAGCCAGCTGTTGAAATTTCGAAGTTCTCAGATCGTATTTTAGGTACGATGAAAGCTAGTTCAATGGAAGATTCCAGTGAATTATTGAAGCAACTAGGTAAGGTAATGGATCAGTTCGATCGGAAGGATTTTGCCCAAGAGAAGAAGGGTTTGTTTGGAAAGTTGTTCAATAAGGGCGAGAAAATGATTGAAAAGATATTTGGAAAATATCAAACAATGGGCGGTGAAATCGATAAGATTTACGTTGAAATCTCCAAATACCAAAATGAAATGATGACATCAACGAACACGCTAGAACAAATGTATGAACAAAACTTTAATTATTACCTTTCTCTTGAAAAATATGGTGTGGCAGGTGCTATGAAGGCAGAGGAATTGAAAACAACATTACTGCCGCAATATGAAGCAAGAGCCATAGCAGGAGACCAAATTGCAGCGATGGAATTAGAAACATTGCGAAATGGTATTGAAACGCTAGAACAACGGGTATATGACTTGGAAATGGCGAAGATGGTTGCATTGCAGACAGCGCCACAAATCCGATTACTTCAAAGAGGGAACACGAAGCTGATTGGAAAAATTAATTCTGCCTTTGTTACAACCATTCCAATTTTTAAAAATGGATTAATCCAAGCGGTATCTGCCAAACGTCAAAAGCTTGTTGCTGATTCAATGAGTGAGCTTGATCGCAGAACGAATGAAATGCTTGTGCGAAATGCACAAAATATTTCTTCACAAAGCACAGAGATTGCAAGACTTGCAGGAGCACCGAGTATCAAAATTGAAACAATTGAAGAGTCATGGAACATTATTATTAATGGACTGGAAGAAACAAAGAAAATTGAGGATGAAAATAAACGGACGCGTGAAGAAGGTACAAAACGATTAATTGAACTAAAGGAAAGCTTTCAAGCAAGACAACTGAAAAGTTAAGAGTATTATTATTTGTTCCATTGGAAGAATGATGATAGAATAAAAAATAAATAAAACACGCTGGCGTGAGTTGGCAAGGGAGTGTTTCTGTTGGCGATTTCATTACAAAAAGGACAAAAAGTAGACCTTACAAAAGGCAGAGCCGGTTTATCATCCATAACAGTAGGCTTAGGATGGGACCCAGTGAGTGCTGGTAAGCCAAAAGGGATTTTGGGAGGATTGTTTGGTGGAGGAAGTACTCCAAACATTGACTGTGATGCTTCTGCCATCCTTTTGGACAAGAATGGAAAATTAACGAGTAAAAATAACTTGATCTACTTCGGTAATAAAACAAGTGGGGATGGAAGTATAAAACATACAGGTGATAACCTAACAGGAGATGGTGATGGTGATGATGAGCAAATCATCGTTGACTTAAACCGTGTGTCACCTAATGTAGAAAAGATTGTATTCGTCGTGAATATTTACGGCTGTGTACAAAGAAAACAAGATTTCGGAATGATTCAAAATGCCTTTATCCGTTTGGTGGATAATTCAAACGGCCAAGAATTAATCCATTTTAATCTGACTGATAACTACGCGGGATTAACTTCATTATTTGTTGGAGAAATCTATCGCCACAACGGTGAGTGGAAATTTAACGCAATCGGAGACGGTACAAAAGATACATCCATTTCTGAGATTGCAAATAAGTATGCGTAATTTTTTTGTAAAAAAAATCTAATAAAGTGAGGGAAAATAATTATGGCTATTTCATTAAGCAAAGGACAAAAGGTAGATTTAACAAAAGGGAATCCAGGACTGAAAAATTTAATTATTGGTTTAGGCTGGGATACAAACAAGTATGATGGTGGACATGATTTTGATTTGGATTCTTCTGTGTTTTTACTAAACGCTACTGGAAAAGTAAGTTCTGAAAAAGATTTTGTATTCTTTAACAATCTTCAAGGTGGTAACGGTTCTGTCATACATACAGGAGATAACCTTACAGGAGAAGGTGATGGAGACGATGAGCAAATTAAAATCGACTTAAGCCTGGTACCAGCCGAGATTGAAAAAATTGCTTTTACGATTACGATCCACGATGCAGAAGCTCGCGGTCAAAACTTTGGTCAAGTATCGAACGCATTCGTACGTGTTGTAAATGAACAAGGCAATACAGAACTTATTCGCTATGATCTTGGAGAAGATTTCTCGATTGAAACAGCTGTTGTTGTTGCGGAATTGTACCGTCACAATGGCGAGTGGAAGTTCAATGCAATTGGTAGTGGCTACCAAGGTGGTTTGGCTGCACTGGTAACTGACTATGGTTTATCTGTATAACCTTTAATATCTTCCAAAATAAGATCAAAAAAAAAGAGAGTTTCTTCTGATAGCCCCTTCACCTTTAATGAACTTTGTTGAAGGGGGATTATCTTTATGTGAAATAGAAGGGATGATGTAGATGTCCATTTCATTATCAAAGGGGCAACGAATTGATTTAACTAAAACAAATCCAGGTTTGACACGTGCTGTTATCGGTCTAGGCTGGGATACGAATAAATATAGTGGCGGTTATGATTTTGATCTTGATGCCTCGGCATTTTTAGTTGATCAAAATGATAAATGCACCAACGATCTTGATTTCATTTTTTATAATAATTTGCAAGATCCGAGTGGTTCTGTCCTACATACAGGTGATAATCGTACAGGTGAAGGTGATGGGGATGATGAGCAGATTAAAATAGATTTTAATAAAGTTCCTGCAAATATCCATAAGATTGCAATCACTGTTACGATTCATGACGCATCTGCGCGTAGCCAAAACTTTGGTCAAGTGTCTAATGCATTTGTGCGCGTTGTAAACGAAGATACAAATGTAGAAGTTTTACGTTATGATCTTGGAGAAGATTTCTCGATAGAAACGGCAGTTGTGATTTGTGAGTTATACCGTCACGGTTCTGATTGGAAATTTAATGCAATTGGCAGCGGGTTCTCAGGCGGCTTGGCTTCATTGTGTCAAAACTATGGTTTATCTGTTTAAACGATACACATATATCTTATAACGATTTTGTCACTGCAACTTTAAGAACCATTGTTAATTTAGGAAGTGCAAGAAAAAGCAGTACATTCATAATTGTTCCAAATGTCAAAAGGGTGAACACATTTGTGTTTCCCTTTTCGTCATTTATCCCGCATTAATGGGAAGTAAAATCCCGCTGATTGAAGTTTCACTATAGCATTTGAATGGGAAATGTTGTGTTGTGGCTAAATGAAGTAGGTGTGGTTTTCGTAAAAAGTAATAAAGTATAGGATTTTCATATGCTTTGAGGCTGGGGACTACGGGATGTAGCTAGCGTTCTGCTTACTAGTTGATGGCGAAATGTTGGCAAATTCCGCCTTCGTGGTTTAATCCCTGATATCTTCGAGCGAAGGATGTGTGAATCTTAGGTGGTCTTCTTATGCTAAAAGAATCTTTCGCTTTTAAGACAAACAAGAAATAGGGAGAGAAAACAAAAAGGCTCTCCCTATTTCTTGCTTGTCTTATACTAGACTTTAGGTTGACCAAGATACTTACGCTGTCTTAAGTGAAAATAAAGTATACGTTTTTTTAATGGTTTTTAGTAACTAACCTTACACCGGTGACAGTTTTTGTGATAGGAGGTAGCAGTTTGAAGCATTTTAATTATTTAACAAAGGATCGTGAAGAGAAAACCTTTTATCGAATGCCGATGGAATTTTCTAAAGACAGTGAGAAAGAATTGCTGGCACTTACGCTTGGAGCTTGCTTGTATATGCCTGGCACTCGTCCAAATATTTGCGCTGATATAGTTAATCAGAAGCATGATGGTTTAGTGTCTATGGTCCTTTGTCTTGAAGATGCTGTAAGCGATCATGAAGTGTATCAGGCAGAAATGAATGTAATTGCTCAGCTTCAACAGCTCCATATGCAGATTGAATCGGGATTATTTTCAACGGGTGAACTGCCAATCATTTTTATTCGTGTGAGAAATGAAGAGCAAATGAGAAATGTAGCGGAGCATCTTGGTAGCTCCATACATGTGCTAACTGGCTTTGTTTTTCCAAAATTCACAGCTGAAAATGGGACGGGTTATATTGCGGCTCTTCGTGACTTAAATGAGCAATATAGCATTCGATTATATGGGATGCCGATTCTTGAATCAGCTGAAGTTATCTATAAGGAATCGAGAATCACTTCATTATTAAGCATAAAGAAGCTGCTTGATGAACATTATGATTGCATCTTAAATGTCCGGATGGGAGCAACTGACTTTTGTGGATTATATGGCATAAGAAGAAGTAGTGATTCGACGATTTATGATATTTCGGTTGTCAGAGATTGTATTGCCGATATCGTGAATGTATTTGGCCGAAGTGAAAAAGAGTATGTTGTGTCGGGGCCTGTATGGGAGTACTTTTATAAAGAGGAACGAGTACTTAAACCGCAGCTTCGCCAAACTCCTTTTACGAACAGTCTTGGTAAAGAAGGCATATCGATTCGTAAAGAATTCTTAAATGAATATTTGGACGGATTGATTCAGGAAATATTGCTGGACAAAAACAATGGACTTACTGGGAAAACTGTCATTCATCCGACCCATATAAAGCCTGTTCACGCGTTTTCCGTTGTCTCCTATGAAGAATATATGGATGCCATTAGTATATTAGAGGGAATAGGTGGAGAATCGGGTGTGCTGAAAAGTCAATTTTCCAATAAAATGAATGAAATGAAGCCCCATTATAATTGGGCAATAAAAATCGTTAGCAAAGCGAAAATATACGGGGTGTATCATGAACAATGCTCATACATTGATTTACTCACAGAGCAAGAACAGGTCCATATTTAATATATTAGATTCTTTAGCTGTAACAGTTGAGGTAACGGAAGATCCTTATGAACTGCCTTTAGACCATTTCTTCGGAATGGCTGCCCGAAAGAATAAGAAACGTGGCTTTTTGTTTGTTAGCAAAATTCTGGGCAAGCATATTCCAGTAGCGCCGGTTACATCTTTGTTAAGTGGTGCGTTATTAGCGATGCGTTATTTAGAAACGGTACATGACCATCCAATAGAGGGAAGAAAAGCTGCGGTTGAAGCGTTGTTATCAGGAAGTAGGCAAGAAGAAATCTATCAATCTCTCATGGATGATCCATTTCCTTTAGCTGAAGAAACACTTTTTATCGGCTTCGCTGAGACTGCGACAGCACTTGGACATAGTGTATTTGATTTATTTAATAATGCCCATTATCTTCATACGACAAGAGAGCAAATCGTCGGGCTACAGTCGAGCATAGAATTTGAAGAAGAACACTCTCATGCGACTGAGCAAGCGTGCTATGGAAATAAAGAACTGTTGCAGAAAGATGGTCCGATCGTACTTGTTGATGATGAAATTACTACAGGAAAAACCGCGTTAAATATTATTGAATCCATTCATGCAGCATATCCTCGTCGAGAGTATGTCGTCTTATCTCTTTTGGATTGGCGTTCAGAAGCAAACAAAGAAGCGTACGCGAAATTAGAAGCAAAGCTGGGAATCCGCATTCGAACCGCAACATTATTGGCAGGTATGATTAAGGTAGATGGAAATCCTGTTGATACGGAAGGTTACTATGAATATACCAATTCCGATGCTGCAGTTGAAACGGAGATTCACTCTATCAATCTATCAGAATATGAGAACTTTAAACAGATTGATGATGTTGAGTATGTATCTATTAGTAGTGAAGGACATGTGAATAAAGTTCCTTATTCCGGAATGACAGGACGCTTTAATGGAATATCATCAACGGATCGTCCAAGTATTGATGATTATGCATTTCATGTGGGAGTGGGTCTTAAGCAAACCCGTTCTGGCGGAAAAACGTTATGTCTAGGGACGGGTGAATTTATGTATCTTCCAATGAAAATCGCTTCATATATGGGTAAGGATGTCTTTTATCAATCGACGACGAGAAGTCCGATTCATCGAATTGATAAAGAGGGGTATGCTGTGACAAGTGGGTTTGACTTTGTGAATCCGGATGATTCGGCGATCACAAATTATTTTTACAATATCCCGTACAAAAGCTACCAAGACATCTATCTATTTCTCGAGCGTAAAGTAACAGAGGTTCGCCTGGAATCTTTATTAGAAAAAATCAAACAAGTCGGTGCAGAGAGGCTCTTTGTTGTGACCGTGAATTCTCAGCAGAAAGGAGAAAGTCATGCCGATTAAACAAAATTTTCCGATTACGCCAATGGGCAGTTATCCACCTGAAGATGTGACGTTTTTATTAAAAGATCTAAGTGGAGTCATAGAGGAGCGGGGAACAGAGGAACGGGAAGAAGCGATTCAATCTGGTGTTCATTACTCTGAAATGTTGCCGATTGAATACAAGCCGACATCTGAATACATGGAAGTGTATCAAAAAGCATTGGGAGAATATGCTGAAAAACTGGCGGTGGCAATAGGCGTGGTGGCGGAAGAGATTCTTGCAAAGAAGGGGCGGAATTTGATTCTAGTTTCGTTAGCAAGAGCAGGTACTCCGATTGGCATCCTAATTAAGCGTTATTTGTCATTCGCTTATAACTTGGATGCGCCTCATTACAGTGTTTCTATCATCCGTGGTAAAGGAATTGATGAGCGGGCGATATGTTACATTAAAGAGAATCATCCAGATAGCCAGATTCAGTTTATTGATGGGTGGACAGGTAAAGGGGCAATTAGTCGTGAATTAACACAAGCTTGCCAAAACATAAATGACAAGTTTGGTTATCATCTTGATGACGGTCTTGCTGTGTTAGCTGACCCAGGTTATTGTTCTGAAATTTATGGAACGAGAGAGGACTTCTTGATACCGAGTGCTTGTCTGAATTCAACTGTTTCAGGTCTTGTAAGCCGTACGGTTCACAATAAAGCATATATTTCTGATCAAGACTTTCACGGTGCAAAATATTATCGTCATCTTGAAGAGGAAGATGTGTCAAATGAATTTATTGCAACCATCGTGAAAGAGTTTCCTAGGGCTGGACGGGATATTCAAACTCAGCTTGATAAAATTCGTTCGGAGCACACGACGCCAAATTGGTCAGGGGCGGCTTGTGTGAAAAAGATACAAGTTGATTTTTTAATCGATGATATAAATCATGTAAAGCCTGGAGTTGGGGAAACGACTCGTGTTTTATTGCGAAGAGTTCCTTGGAAGATTCTCGTGAAAGACCGACATGACGAGCGATTGAAACATATTATCCTACTTGCCAAAGATCGTGGGGTTCCGATTGAAGAGTATAAAGATATGTCATATACGTGCTGCGGACTAATCAAGTCATTGAGGAAGGAACTATGATTTTTGCAAGTGATCTGGACCAAACGTTGATTTACTCGATTCGTTCAATGAGGCTTTCACAAGGATGCCCGGTACCCGCGATGCGTGTTGTTGAAAAGCGGGGCAAACGGGAAATCTCTTATATGACTTTAGCGGCAATTGAATTATTAAAAAGGGTTGCTGACAAGATGATGTTTCTTCCGGTTACAACAAGAACGGTAGAACAGTTTCGATATATTACTCTATTCCAAGAGGGAATCGTCCCGTCTTTTGCAGTGACTAGTAATGGTGGAAATATTCTTGTTAAAGGCAAAATAGATGAAGAGTGGCAGAGACTAATTAAAGTGAAGCTGAAAAATGAGGCATTAAACGGAGAAAAGATACTTGAACATTTTAGTGAAATAGCTAACGACGAGTGGGTTCATTCCCAACATACGGCAGATGGATTGTTTCATTATTGTTTGATTGAGCGTGACTCGGCTCCGTTGGATGAATTGATCCATTTCAAAGAACTAATCGATCAACAAGGCTGGAAAATGTCTCTGCAAGGTCGTAAGCTTTATTTTGTACCAAAAGCGGTGAATAAATGGGATGCAGTCGCTTATATTAAAGAAAAAAGCAATCGAGAATTTGTGGCAGCAGCGGGAGATTCGCTACTTGATCTGCCTATGCTTGAGGTTGCGGACTATGCAATTGCGCCGATCCACGGAGAGTTGAGTGAAGTCGGGAATCCTGTAGTGAAGGGAACAATCTACCGAACAGAGCAAAAAGGAATCCTAGCAGCTGAAGATATATTGAATCAAGTCTTGCAAATTTATAAAGAACGTCTATAGTTGTTTTGTATAAAGTGAAGCTTCCATCAAAGGGGGCTTCTTTACCGCTCTTCTTATTTTTCATGAAAAGTAAGGGGGCATCCTGTTAAATCGGGATAAAATGCCAATCAAGAAGGTGTTTTCAATTGATCAACCTATTTAAAAAACAACCTAATCTAGATAGCCGAAACATATTAAGCTCTAGTGAAGCATGCAAAGAATGGGGCATTGACTCTTCGACGTTAAGAAGGAGAATCCATGATTTCCCTCATGGAACCATTCGTAAATTTGGAACATCATGGGTGGTCACTCGTGAAGGAATGTATGCGGTATTTGGTGAAAAGAAAACTCAAGCGAGCTTCGACAGCTGGAAATCTGAGTATAAGTAAGAAAACAAACGGAAGACTCTTTGGATAGAGTCTTCCGTTTGTTTTTATGGTGCCCAGCATGGGCACTTTTTGCTTTACGTGTTGTCTAGAGTAAGTAGCGTAGTTTTCTAATGACTAATAAGTTCTTGCTTTTTTGTTAAGAAAGAAATTCAGCTGGATCAAGACCGAGTTCTCTACAAACTTCGCTGACAACGCGCTGTTCGTTTGCGTCGAAGTTACCATCTGCGTAGCCGATCGCTATGCTATATCTTGCAATAAGGCGAGCGATTTCCGGTTTTGTTCGGACACGGCCTAATGCTTTGAAGGCTTCAGCACGGCCGACAATCATATCGCGTTCGATTTTCTGAGTAAAGTTGTTGAATTGTGCGATCACTTTGTTTGTATCGAAGACCCGTAATTCTTCGCTTTGGTTGACAAAATCAATCATTTGTTGACGCTCAGATGGGTCTAAATGTCCGTCTGCCATTGAAACAAGTGCACAACCGGCAACAATTGCATCAAGTACATCCTGACTTTTATATCGAGCGAATAAATTCTGTGCTTTCCGCTTTTGCTGCACGGCCCATTCGGAATAGTCGGTTTGATTCGGTGACCACGAATTGCCGCAACTGTTACAAGTTAGTTTCAATTGATTTTTTCCAATGAATCCGCCTAGCAATCCGACTGGACCGAGAATTAACCCGCCGACTGCTGCTTTACCAAGTCCGAATCCTTTTTGTCCAGTTCGAACATTGGTTGAATGGCAACGCGGGCATTGCAGTTCTTCTCCGCCGTATTGCTGTGAGGCTCCACCTCTTTGTGCTTGATTTTGCATAGGAGGTTGGTAGGTTTGTTGTTGATACGCGGGCTGATTACCATATGTATTGGTATTACCAAATCCCGTCTGTTGATTGCCGAACGCTTGCTGCTGGTGCGGCGAAGGGATAGGCTGCTGTTGATAAGGTTGTTGAACAATTGGAGGAGGTGCGGGTGCATCATCGACATTCACACCGAAGTTTCTACATAAAGCGGATAAACCGCCTTGGAAACCACTTGCAATGGCATTGAATTTCCATTCTCCGTTATGCCGATACAATTCTGCTGTTACGATTGCGGTTTCGACTGTGAAGTCTCTTCCGAGTTCGAACCGTATTAATTCCTCAAACGTTTGTGTGTTAAAAATTCTTACATAAGCATTGGCGACTTGTCCGAAATTTTGCTGCTTCATATGCGCATCATGAATTGTGATTGTAAATGCGATACGATGGATCGCCTGCGGTACAAGATTTAAATCAATTTGAATTTGTTCATCATCTTGATGACCTGAACCTGTCCGGTTATCTCCGCTATATAGAATAGATCCGTTTCCTCCAGAAGGGTTATTGTAGAAAACAAAATCTGCATCGCTCGCTACTTTACCGTTAGCACCAGTTAAAAAGGCTGATGCATCTAAATCATAGCTAGCCCCAAAATTTCCGACATCCCATCCTAGCCCTACAACGACGTGTTGCAGTCCTGGATGGGTTTTGGTTAAGTCTACTTTCTGTCCTTTGCTTAGGGTTACGCCCATCGATTCCACGCTCCTTACATGATTATTCTTTTTGAAAAATATTACTATTATCGTACCACAAAAGCCTAGAGGTGTAATGGATTAATAACCTAATACGCCAAAGGTTGAATTTGTTATCTTGTTTGGAAAAAACAAACTGAAATGTTAGTTAACCTAACAAATATTTTGAATATTTATAAAATTAAGTTGACTTTTCGTTAATGTATTTAATATGATATTAAATATAACATTCAATGTTATATATTCTAACATTAGTGAAGGGGGAGAAAAAATGGAATTAGCGGATTCAGTATTTATGTTTGTGGCGACCATGCTTGTCTGGATTATGACTCCAGGAATTGCACTTTTTTACGGAGGCATGGTAAAAAGCAAAAATGTTTTAAACACTGCCATGCATAGTTATATGCCGCTAGCTGTCATCTCAATCTTATGGGTTACAATCGGCTATTCGCTTTCTTTTTCAGAGGGAAATGCTTTCTTTGGGGGTTTAGATTGGATTGGATTGAAAGGGGTTGGGTTTGAGCCTGGACCTTATAGTGATACGATTCCGCACAGTTTGTTCATGTTATTCCAAATGACATTTGCTGTAATAACCGTTTCTATTATTGCTGGAGGGGTCGCTGAGCGCATGAAATTCTCAGCATTCCTACTGTTCACAATTTTTTGGTCGTTGCTAGTATACGCTCCACTAGCTCATTGGGTATGGGGCGGTGGGTGGTTAGCTCAGCTTGGAACATTGGATTTCGCAGGTGGTAATGTGGTTCATGTTTCCTCTGGTGTTACGGGTCTCGTGTTAGCAATTATGCTCGGAAAACGTAAACTGTCAGGTGAAAACTCACCGCATAATCTTCCGCTAACATTCCTAGGTGCGACATTATTATGGTTCGGGTGGTACGGCTTTAACGTCGGAAGCGCTCTGACGATTAATGAAGTGGCCATGGTCGTTTTTGTGAACACGGCAGTTGCTGCTTCAGCTGGCATTCTTGGCTGGCTTGCAATTGAGTATGTGTGCAATAAAAAGCCTACGATGCTTGGTGCATTATCGGGAGCAATCTCCGGGTTAGTTGCGATTACACCTGCCTGTGGCTTCGTTACAGTGCCTGCCGCTATTATTATTGGCTTAATTGGTGGAGCTGTCTGTTTCTGGGGTGTTTCTTATTTAAAAGGAAAGCTTGGCTACGATGATGCACTTGACGCGTTTGGTCTTCATGGAGTAGGTGGCACATGGGGAGGGATTGCAACTGGCTTATTCGCTACAACCTCTGTTAATCCTGGAGGAGCAAACGGATTGCTGTATGGGGGTATCGGTTTATTTTGGAAACAGCTGATTGCAATCATCGCCACCTACATTTTCGTAGCAGTGCTTACATTTATCATTGCTAAAGTGATTAGTTACTTAGTACCGTTACGCGTGAATGAAGAAGATGAAACACTTGGTCTGGATATTTCTTTACATGGAGAAAAGGCATACCACGAATCCATTTAAGTAGGAGGGCTATATGATGGGAGATGTGTTAACAAAGATCGAAATCGTCACAAGGCCAGATAATTTCGAAGCGTTCAAGCAGGAGTTGGCCAAAATCGGAGTGAACGGGATTACGGTTGTAGAAGCCAAAGGGACCGGGTTGCAAAAGGGTTATAAGGAAACCTATCGTGGCGTGACTCGTGAAATCAGCCTGCATGATCGAATCAAAATCGAAATTGTTGTCTGTGAGGTACCAGTTCAGCAAGTAATCGATCTTGCAAGGAAAAACTTCAATACAGGTGAACCAGGAGATGGGAAAATTTTTATTTATGAACTGGCCAATGTGATTAAAATCCGTACTGCTGAAGAAGGTCGTGCTGCACTGAAAAATGAGCAATAAAGCGAAAGGGGATATATTAAATGGGAAGGCTTTTAAAAAATCATTAGAGCCAGAAAGGAGAAAATCATTTATACTCTTTTTTTCGGAAATGGCGTATCAGACTTATTGCTTCGTTTTAAGTAAGGGTGCCAAGTATCCGAGAATGATTAATTCCAACTAGTTTTTCATCCTTATCCATAGATAGGGATGTTTTTTTTATCTGAATTTCAACCCTCATTGATTAGATCTGAACATTAGGTAAATTTAATTAATGGGTTCAAAACTAAAATTTATTAACGTTTTTTTTATTTTGACTCGTGTACCCCCTGAAAAAAGTGATGTAAAGTATTCGGAGGTGTAATTACTACGGCTGAATTGCATTTAATCATTTTTTTAATTAGAATATATTGACAAATAATGAAAGTCTAGATAAAATTTTAATTAACCAACGGTCAATTAAAGGAGAAAACTATGTCACCAAGAAAAGCAGTTGATAATGAATTAACGAAAGAAACGATTATGGACACAGCAAGAGAATTATTTGCCGAACAAGGGTTTCAACATGTTTCGATGAGAAAGATAGCACAAAGCCTTGGATATTCACATGGGGCGCTTTATTATCATTTTAAAAATAAAGCGGAAATCTTCTACAGTCTTGTATCATTGGACTTTTCCTTGCTAAATCACGAGATTGCGAAGGTGATGAATAATGAAGCCGATAACGATCAAAAAATGAGAGATTTATTTCTAAGATTCATTAAATTCGGTCTCGATCATCCTAATCATTATGAAATTATGTTCTTAACGAGAGATGAAGAGGTTCAAAGCTTTCTGCAGCAGGAACCTAGTGAAAGCTATCGGCAATTTTCAGAAGCACTGCATCAATTAAGCGGTAGGACCATACCGATTAAAGAAACATGGTCTGTTTTTCTATCGCTCCATGGATTTGTTTCGGTCTATTGTAGAAATAGGCAATCTTATTCTGAGGTGGAAATCATGGCTGAAACACATGTAGATGTAATTTTACGGGCAATTTTGCAGCCCTAATTTTTTAACGATTAATTGACCATTGGTTAATTAAGAGGAGGGATAATTATGAAGGCACTTGTATTGGGAGCAACAGGGGGCATGGGTAGCGCAATCGTGTATGAATTGCTGGAGCGGGGAGTTGAGATTACGGCCTTTGCTCGGAACCTAGAGAAGCTAAATAGGATGTTCAAAAATCATCCTGTAAGGCTTGTCCAAGGTGATGTCTTTAATCAGGAACAATTGAGTCGTGCCGTAAGAAATGCAGACATTGTCTTCCACTCTATTAATTTACCTTATCAAGAATGGGAGGATAAGCAGCCGATTCTTATGAGTAATATTATTGATGCGGTCAAGAAAACGGGAACAAAGCTTGTAATTGTCGATAATATCTATGCTTACGGAAGAAATCCCGGTACCTTGGTAACTGAAACGACAAGAAAGGACCCCTATACGAAAAAAGGAAAAATTCGTCTGAAGCTGAATTCGATGGCGGAGGATTCCGGTGTCTCGATGTTGATCGCGCATTTTCCAGACTTTTATGGACCTCGTGCTGAAAATACATTACTGGATTATACGTTTCAGGCGATAATGAAAGATAAAAAAGCTCAGTTTGTCGGGGATCAAACGATTTCACGAGAATATATTTATACACCGGATGGTGCGAAAGCCGTCTGTGAATTGGCTATGCAAGACCGCTTTGAAGGAGGGCATTGGAATATTCCAGGCACGAGCACCATTACTGGAAAGGAGATCATTGAACTCGTTAAAGAGTTGACGGGGTATGAGAAAAGGGTTTCCACTGTTTCTAAAAATATGATTCGACTACTAGGAGTGTTTGATTCTGGTATGAAGGAAATGGTTGAGATGTTTTATTTAAACGAAGATCCGGTCGTATTAGATGGCAGAAAATATGAGATAGAAATAGGTCCGATTCCGAGGACGTCATATAAAGAAGGATTTCGGAAAACATTAGGAAGTATGAATCAATAAATTGTATGGCGGAAAACGCTAAAATGTTTAATTAGAATTTTTCCTGAAATGCAACTAAATATCGTGTAACAGCTCGGCTTTTTTTATGGGATTTCATAGTTGACGAGTAAAAAGCCGAAGTCGATGAGTAAAGTCTCAACAATTAGAGATATGCCCATAATACGAGGTTTAAAAGGAAGTAACCCAAGGGAAGAAGCAATTCAGGTTCAATCATTAACATCCCGAGTAGAAGCGAATAAATGCAACAGGCTCAAACTGTGATTACCGAGTTTGAGCCGGCTTACTATAACCCTAACGAAATATACTTCACTTCCAAATATTCTTCGATTCCCTGATGTCCGCCTTCGCGACCCAATCCACTTTGCTTAAAACCGCCAAATGGAGCTTGAGGGGTTGAAGGTAGACCGTCATTTAACCCGACGATTCCAAATTCAAGAGCTTCAGTGATTCGAATACCTCTGCTAATGTTTTCGGTGAAAACGTAAGCTGCCAATCCATAGTTGGACTGGTTCGCACGTTTAATCGCTTCTTCATCTGTTTTAAAGGAAGCAATCGGAGCCAGTGGGCCGAATGTTTCTTCTTGCATGCAAAGCATAGAGTCATCGATATTGCTTAAAATGGTTGGTTCAAGGAAAAGTCCATTTTGTCCCATTCCACCTGTTTCTAGTTTTGCACCTTGATCGATGGCATCTTTAATATGAGCCAATACTTTATCAACTGCACTTTGATTAATAAGCGGTCCAATATCAGTACCTTCTTCAAACCCGTTACCAACTTTTAATGTCTTCACTTTTAAGACTAGTTTTTCAATAAAAGTGTCATAAATGGATTCATGTACATAGACTCGGTTTGCGCAGACACAAGTTTGCCCTGCGTTTCGAAATTTAGAGTTCAAGACACCTGCCACAGCCTTATCTAAGTCAGCATCCGCAACAACGATAACTGGCGCATGTCCACCGAGTTCAAGGGAGATTTTCTTGACTGTATCAGCTGCGCCTTTCATTAGGAGTTTGCCGACTTTTGTTGATCCAGTAAAGGTAAGTTTACGAACCCGATTATCTTCAATCCAGGCAGTTCCAATTGCGTTTGCATCTCCTGTTACAACATTAATGATACCTTTTGGAATTCCAGCCTGTTCTGCTAGCTCAACTAATTTTATAGCAGTGAGCGGTGTTAATTCTGATGGTTTGATGACAACTGTACAGCCAACAGCAAGGGCTGGAGCAACCTTTCTTGTGATCATAGCTGCAGGAAAGTTCCAAGGAGTGATGACGGCAACGACACCAACGGGCTGTTTGGAAACGAATAATCGCTTATTAGCCTGAGTTGCTGGGATTGTTTCCCCATATACTCGTTTCCCTTCTTCTGCGTACCATGATAAAAATCCATTTGCATAGGAGATTTCGCCTATTGCTTCTTTTAATGGTTTTCCTTGTTCCATTGTCATGATGTATCCGAGCTCTTCTTTTCTTTCCTCAATTAAACGATGCCATTTCCAGATCAACTCAGATCTTTCATAAACGGACAGCCCAGCCCAGCCTTGAAAGGCGTCGTATGCTGCATCTGTTGCTTTATTTGCTTCATCAGCGCCCCCGTTAGGAACAGTGGCAATTACTTCATTTGTCGCTGGATTCCTTACTTCAATTTTATCTAATCCATAATCAGACCATTCTCCGTTCACAAATATTCCGTAATGATTCATACGTACAACCTCCATGTCGAAAGTAAAAGTCGTTCTTCTTAAGTATATATAACAATTAGACGGTGTTTTAGTTTCTTGCTTGATAGAGCGAATGCTTCAGTAATGTGGGAATAAATAGAATTCTGAAAATCAAGATTGTGTGCCAATATTGATTTCCGATTTACTGGAGTGAAAGATAAGACATTCTTTCTATCTTTTAATCAATCTTAAGTAACGACCTTCTTAGATAGATAATTCGACGTCAGTATGAGTTATCCTTTTTCATAAGATCCTAATACAAGAAAGGATAGGGTGATGCGGTCATTCGAGTAATTGGTGCATCCTTCATTCGACATTTGCTATAATAATGGAAGATTTGTATAAAATGGAGTTGGAAAAATGGTAACGATTGCTGATATTGCAAAAATGGCGGGTGTGGCTAAGAGTACAGTTTCACGGTATTTAAACGGAGGTTCTGTGAGTGATGAAACGATAAGAAAAATTGAAAAAGTCGTTCAAGAAACGGGATATTCCCCCAATAAATTTGCCCAAAGCTTGAAAGCGAAGAAGACGAATATCATCGGGACGATAGTACCCCGTTTAGATTCGTATGCTACTTCACAAACTTTGATTGGCATTGATGAGCAGCTTAGAGATTTGGAATATCAGCTAATTATTTCTAACACGAGTCAGAGTTTGGAGCGTGAAATTGAAAATATTTATATATTGGCACAGCAAAAAGTGGCAGGCATTATTTTGTTGGCAACTATGGTAACCAAGAAACATATTAAAGCATTGCATGAAATAAAGGTGCCGATTTTATTAGTTGGCCAAGAAAATGAAGAATTTCATAGCGTGATTCATAATGATTATCAAGCTGCCCATTCATTAGGAGAGTACGTTCTTTCACAAAGGCATACTAGAATCGCATATTTAGGAGTTGCAAAGGAAGATATAGCAGTAGGGGTCAAACGTAGAGAAGGATTTATGTCTGCTGTAGCCGATAAGGTAGATACTGAAGTGAAATATTTTGAGACAAGCTTTAAGAGTGAAGATGCAATCCATAAAACGCTTGAAATTATTGAGCAGTACAAGCCAAGTATTATTGTTTGCGCGACTGATAATATTGCCCTTGGCGCTTTAAAAGCTGCCTATATGAGTGGGCTACAAGTTCCAGAAGATCTATCTATTACTGGCTTTGGGGGGTATGAAGTAACGGATTTGATCCATCCTAGCATTACAACAGCCAAGTTTTTCTATAAAGAAGCGGGAAATATTGCTGCAAAAAATATGGTGAAAATGGTAAACAAGGAGGAAATTGATAAAGTCACATTCTCAAAATATGAAATAATTAAAAGAGAAAGCGTTGACAAAAGATTTAATTAATCCTATAATTCATTCGGAACCGGTTCCATAAATAGTTGTTTTGAAGAGTGAACTGGTTCTGAACACTCTATTTTTTTAGGTTTTTTAGGAACCGGTTCCATAATTCGTTCAAAGGTGATGATAAAAATGGATTACAAGAGTACTGCAAAAGATATTTTAGAAGCACTTGGTGGGAAAGAAAATGTAACAGCGGCAGCTCATTGTGCGACAAGGCTAAGGTTAGTCGTGAACGATGAAAGTCAAATTGATCAAAAGCAGCTTGATGAAATGGAGATTGTTAAGGGGACTTTCTCCACTGGTGGACAATATCAAATTATTTTAGGACCTGGAATTGTGAATGAAGTTTACAAAGATTTTGCTGAATTAACGGATATTTCCGATATGTCAACGAGTGAAGTAAGCAGTGCAGGATCGAAGAAAATGAACCCTATACAACGATTTGTGAAAATGCTTTCGGATATTTTCGTACCCATTATTCCAGCAATCGTAGCTGGTGGTTTGTTAATGGGTTTGAATAATTTATTAACAGCGCCTGATTTTTTCATGGAAGGAAAATCATTAATTGATGCATATCCCAACATGGCGGACCTTGCTGCACTTATTAATACATTTGCAAACGCAGCTTTTGTCTTTTTACCAATATTAATCGGATTCTCTGCGACGAAACGGTTTGGCGGTAATCCGTATTTGGGTGCAACCTTAGGGATGTTAATGGTGCATCCAGATTTACTGAATGGCTATGGCTATGCGAACGCAGTAGCAAGCGGGGAAGTACCGATATGGAAAATATTTGGTTTTGGAATTGAAAAAGTTGGTTATCAAGGGACTGTACTGCCTGTACTTGCTTCATCCTTTATTTTGGCTAAATTAGAAACATTGCTAAGAAGAAGAGTCCCTTCGGTATTGGATAACTTGGTCACACCATTACTCTCAATTTTCATTACTGGAATTCTTACATTTATCATAGTTGGACCATTAACAAGAGGTGCTGGTAATGCAGTAACGGATGGACTTGTTTGGCTTTATGATTCTGCTGGCTTTATTGGTGGTGGGTTATTCGGTTTATTATATGCACCGATTGTTATTACAGGTATGCACCATAGTTTTTTAGCGGTTGAAACTCAGTTACTCGCCGATGTAGTCAAAACAGGAGGCTCGTTTATTTTCCCGATTGCTGCCATGTCTAATGTGGCGCAAGGGGCTGCAACTTTGGCGGTATTATTGCTAACGACGAATGCAAAGTTAAAAGGAGTCGCATCTGCCGCGGGTATTTCTGCTTTACTAGGGATTACAGAACCAGCAATGTTCGGAGTGAACTTGAAATTGAGATATCCTTTCTTTGGAGCAATTGTAGGTGCGGCAGTAGGTTCTGCTTTTATTGCGTTGTTTAAAGTGAAGGCGATTGCTTTAGGAGCAGCTGGTCTTCCAGGGATTATTTCGATTAAGCCTGGAATGATGATACTTTATATTATAGGGATGGTCATTACTTTTGCGGTTGCCTTTGCTGTGACAATTCTTCTCGGCAAACGTGATGCAAAGAAGAATGGGGTAACGACATCGTAATACAATACTGGGAATAAAGGGATCCATCACGGATTTCTCACTATTTCATAATGGGGAGTGAACGATTATGTGGACGAGAGAGCAACGCTACCGCCGACTAGAGGAAGCAACACCAGAAGAAATAGCTAGTCTATTAGAAATAGTCCATGCTTGCCCTTTTAGACAGACATTCCACATCCAACCTCCAATGGGGTTAATGAATGATCCGAATGGCTTGGCTTATTTTGACGGATATTATCATGTATTTTACCAATGGTTCCCTCTAGGACCTGTTCATGGGGTAAAATATTGGTATCATATGAAATCTACTGATCTTGTTACTTGGAGTGATGAAGGACCTGCGATACGTCCTGATCAAGATTTTGACTCACACGGGGCTTATTCTGGGAGTGCATTAGAGCGGGATGGTGAGCTTTATCTGATGTATACAGGCAATAAACGTGATGAAAACTGGCTACGGTATCCTTCGCAATGCATCGCTGTGATGAACCAAAGTGGGGAAATTTCAAAGTGGCAAGATCCAGTAATTTCAAAACCGCCTAATGGATATACAGAGCATTTTCGTGATCCAAAGGTATGGAAAGGAGATGCGGGTTTTTGTGCTATCATCGGTGCGCAACGTGAAAATTTGACTGGGACCGTCCTTCTATATAGCAGTCCAGATATGGAAACTTGGAAGTTTGATGGGGAATTGGAAACAAGTCTGCCAAACTTCGGTTATATGTGGGAGTGCCCAGATTATTTTGAACTAGACAATTCTGGTGTGCTCATCTTTTCCCCACAAGGAATTGAAACAAAGGATGACGAATTTCAAAACATCTATCAATCAGGTTATCTGATAGGTAATAAAGTTAATCTGGCGAGCCGAGAATTTCATCATGGAGAATTTAAAGAGCTTGATAGAGGGTTTGATTTCTATGCCCCGCAAACGATGGTAGACCCTCATGGCCGAAAAATTCTCATTGGTTGGATGGGGTTACCGGAGATTGATTATCCGACAGATAAAAATGGCTGGGCACATTGTCTGACGATTCCTAGAGAATTGTCGATTCAAAATGGAAAACTGATTCAAACTCCCGTTGAGGAGCTGCAAGCATTAAGGAAACAAAAGATAAAGGTTCAGGCACATATTGAGAATGAGATCAAATCCATTGAGGGTTTGGCTGGAACTACTTTTGAAATGAAAATAAAGGTAGCGAGGCTTGATGCTGCAGAATTCGGAATAGAATTTCGCGCAAATGACAGAAAGAAAACTGTGCTGACGTACGAAGCAAAGCGTAAAAGATTACTTCTAGATAGAAGTCTTTCTGGAGAGGATGTTGGGATAGAATACGGGACAGGACGAGCTTGTTCATTGGATTCCGAAATAGTAACGGTTCACCTTTTTGTTGATGTCTCTTCCGTAGAAATATTTATCAACGACGGTGAGGAAGTCTTTACATCTCGGATTTTCCCTGAAGAAGATGGTCAAGACATCCGATTCTTTGCCAATCATGGAAGTGTGGATATGACTGTGGAAAAATGGGCGATATAAGGAGAAAGAGAGGGCTTTAAAATGGGATCACTATATTCAATAGGTGAAGTATTAATTGATTTTATACCACTTCAAAAAGGGTTGGCCTTAAAAGATGTGGTTTCATTCGAACGTGCTCCTGGTGGCGCGCCTGCAAATGTTGCAGCAACAGTGGCTAAGCTGGGCGGTGTTGCTTATATGATTAGTAAAGTGGGCGATGATGCCTTTGGAGACTTTTTGAGGAAGCAATTGGAAGAAGTTGGTGTTAAGACAGACAAATTATTAATAACCAAAGAAGCGAATACTGGATTAGCATTTGTTTCGTTGCGTGAAGATGGAGAAAGAGATTTTTCATTTTATCGTAAGCCTTCTGCAGATTTGTTATTTTCAGAATCTGAAGTTGAAGAAGATTGGTTTTCGAAAGGAGATATTTTGCATTTTTGCTCTGTAGATTTAGTAGAAAGTCCAATGAAATATGCTCATAAAAAAGCAATTAAACAAGCACAGGAAAAAGGAAGTCTTATCAGCTTTGACCCGAATGTAAGGCTGCCATTATGGGATCGTCCAGAAACATGCAGAGAAGCCATTCGAGAATTTATCCCCATGGCCGATATAATCAAGATATCTGATGAAGAATTATCTTTCATTACCGGGTTTGAAGATGAAAAAGAAGCTATTTCCTCACTTTTTACTGGTCATGTTAAAATGGTCATCTATACGAAAGGTGCCGCGGGTGCTACTCTTTATGGCAGAGACTTTTCTTACACATCAAAGGGGTATTCTGTAAATGTTCAGGATACGACTGGAGCAGGTGATGCTTTTATTGGGGCTTTCCTACATCTTTTATTAGAAAGTGGAATAAGTCCATCTCAGCTTGAAGAATTCGCAAGGAAGCATCACGAAGAGCTTCTTACATTTTCAAATGCTTGTGGTGCACTTACGACAACGGGAAAAGGGGCCATTGGTTCTCTGCCTACAAAAAAACAAATCATTGAACTCGTGACTGGAGGGGGAATTGTTTTAAGTTAAGTGAATTGTAATCGAGTTGATACCAAGAAGATCAATGTGCATGTTTCAATCTAATGCACATTGGTCTTCTTATAGAGGCTGTTCAAAAATTCCGGTAAAAAAGCTTGAGAATTGCTTCAAAGCTCATGAATGACCTTCTGTTAAGATAGCGCACGTCGACGAGCAACACAGGTCAGCGTATCCTGTGTAAGCCTGATCCTCACGCATTACTGCATACGTGAAAGGTTTGAGACGATCGCTCGCAGAACTTCTCGGCTCTTTTTATTCTCCTTTTTGAACATGCGATTAAATATATAATGAATGACTGATTAATTCTCAAATGGTTTAATCTGACGGTATAGTTGTTCGGTTATTGGTAATTTGATGCCCACTTTTTCAGCAAGCCGAAGTGCTCCGCCTTGTATGTGTTCAACTTCTAGAGTCAGTTCTTTACGGCGATCTTGATGCATGGATGAGGTGGACTCCTCTGGAAGCTTATCAAATTGTTTCATAAACTGAGCGATGTGTTCCTCGTTAATAGCCACTCCATTTAAGTTCGCGAGCCCTTTCATTTCTAGAAGTACTTGGTGAAGTAGTTCGAATGTATCTGGATATTTTCGTATTGTTCCAATTGAAAAGTTGGTCGCTGTCGTGACCCCTGAGAAGGCGGTAATGAATATATACTTTTTCCATAATTCAAGCATAATGTCATTAGAATAGTGCACATTCATAATGGCGTTGCGTGAAATTTCTTCAAGTTCTTTACAGATACTTTGCTGAGAGGGATGGAGAGGACCAAATAAAAGATCATGGCTGCTGCTCGTATGGACAACATGCCCTTTTTCATCCAGTGTTGTAATAATATACGCACTACCGCCGATTATAGCTTCTTCACCTAATTCTTTTTGAAGAAGGGCAATATGCTCAAGTCCGTTTAATAGAGGGATTACCTTAGCGCCCCTATCGACTAACGTTTTAAGGGCAGGTATGGTTCCTTGTAAATGGTAGCCTTTCACAGCGAGGACGACAAGGTCGGGGTCTGTCAGCCCATCCAGGTTGTCTGCGAAATGAAGGTCATTAAACACATAATTACCGTGTGAACTAGTAATATACAAACCATTTTCGCTTAAAAGTCTTGCACGATTTTCACGCACAAGAAACTGTACATGTTGACCTGCTTCTTGCCACCTTGCGCCATAATAAGCCCCTATTGCACCTGCACCAATAATTACGATATTCAAGATAAGCACCTCGCTTTTAATAATTCAAGCTTGAAACGATCCAAGCTTCTTCATCTTATCACTTATTAGATTTTTAAAGTATGAAATTGTTAAAAAAAGCTAATTTTCAAATAAACAAAAAAGAGAATGTTTATAGACATCCTCCCTTTTCATTAATAATAAATTCGAACATTTACGGTTTTTATACCCCAATTGAGTGCGTGTTTTTTTGATGGCATAAATACGTCGATTTTGTTTCCTTTAATGGCGCTGCCTTTATCAGCTGCGATGGCATATCCGTATCCATCGACATAAACTTTTGTACCAAGTGGAATGAGTTTAGGATCAACGGAAATCACTTTAAGTGATGGGTTTTTCTTTAAATTCAATCCAGTTGATGTGATCCCGCTGCACCCTTTGCAATCTGCGCTGTAGGCAGACGCTTTAATGGTAATCGTTTTATATGCTCCTTTTACTTGAGCGGGCTTTGCTTGTATTTGTGAAGCAGATACTGTTAAAACTTGTTTTGGTTTGATTGCAGGACTCTTTAGATTATTCCAAGTTGTTATTTGATTAACTGTTACATTATGTTTTTTTGCTATGTTGTAAAGTGTATCGCCTTTTTTGACTTCATATGTATTCGCTGATGCAACGCCGGAAAACCCAAATAGTAGAAAAAAGGTAGCTGTTAAATAGACTAGATATTTTTTCAAAATGATAGTCTCCTTTGTCGTAATTTAATAGACTTAGCATAACAGGAGAGTATGACAGTAATATTTCATTCTAATAGTAATTATGTTACAAAATAGAGTCAATTCTATAATTTGTGTAATATTATAGATTATTTTGCAGTGGATTTAGGTTGGAAAAGCGCGATAAAGCAGGTATTTTTCCGAAATTGTTAGAGTTTAGAGGGGGGCAATTATTAGTTTTTACGAAATTGAACTGAAAATTCTGATGAAAAATTCATTAATTAGTAAACATCTTATATATTTTAATACGCTGATAGAATAGATAAGATAATTCAAGATTTTGTTAAACTAGCCTCTATATAGCATTCTAAATAGTGAGACCAAGAATAATGTACCTTTGAATATAGTAAAACTCGTTTTGAAATCTACTTTTCAATTCGAGCTAGAAAAGTGTCCATTCTGGCTTGAGAAACGCTCATTTCCACGCGTAATCTCAATTTTTAATGGCTAAAAGCTTTCTTTTACACCTTACTTTTGAGGGAAATGACCCGAAATCGGATGTTTCCATAACATATTGATTTTGCTACAACTTTTTCTAGATAAGCCTCAAAAGTATAACGTTCGGTGAATTTTTTTATGAATTGATATTACTGAAAGCGGTTTAAAAATCTATTGACAAAGATGTATATACAAGTTAATATGAAAGCGTGATCAAAATATGTATATACAAGTTAAGAAAAGCTTGGTATATGTTATCTTATACCAGAATGTTAGGGGGAGAAAAGATTGAGCAAATATAAAGAACCAGCAAAAGATCTTTTGAAACATATCGGAGGCAGTAATAACATTTCTGTGGTAACTCATTGTGCGACAAGAATGCGATTTGTGTTAAATGATCCAGAGAAAGCGGATATTGATAAAATTGAGGAGATTCAACTTGTAAAAGGAACATTTACACAAGGTGGACAATTTCAAGTCATTATAGGCAACGAAGTTTCATCCTTTTATAATGACTTTATCAAAATGGCTGGTGTCAGTGATACGTCGAAAGAAGAAGCAAAAGTCGCTGCCAAGCAAAATATGAATGTCTTACAAAGAATGATTTCTCATTTAGCTGATATTTTTACACCATTAATTCCAGCACTTGTTGTCGGAGGCTTAATCCTTGGATTTAGAAATGTGATTGGAGATATTAAGCTTTTAGAAGGTGGAACAAAAACGCTAGTCGAGGTATCCCAATTCTGGTCGGGGGTACATGCTTTTCTATGGTTAATTGGTGAAGCTATATTTCATTTCTTACCAGTTGGAATTACATGGGCTGTTGCAAGAAAAATGGGGGCTTCACAAATTCTTGGAATCGTACTAGGGATTACGCTAGTATCTCCTCAGCTTCTGAATGCATATGGAGTTGCGGGGGCTACAGAAATTCCATTCTGGGACTTTGGCTTTGCGAAAATAGAGATGATCGGTTATCAAGCACAAGTCATTCCAGCTATTCTAGCAGGTCTAGTCTTTTCTTTTTTAGAATTAAAACTACGTAAAGTTGTTCCAAATGCAATTTCAATGATTGTTGTCCCTTTCTTATCATTGGTACCAACGGTTTTACTTGCCCATATCGTTCTTGGTCCAATCGGCTGGCAAATCGGTTCTTGGGTTTCTGATATCGTTTATTCAGGATTAACATCGGCTTTTGGCTGGTTATTTGCAGCTGTATTTGGATTTGTCTATGCACCACTCGTTATCACAGGCTTGCATCATATGACGAATGCTATAGATTTGCAACTCATGAGTGAGCTTGGTGGAACAAACCTTTGGCCGATGATTGCCTTATCTAATATTGCGCAAGGATCTGCTGTGCTTGCCATGATTTTTATTAATCGAAAAGATGAAGAAGAAAAGCAAGTTTCCATTCCAGCGGCCATTTCCTGTTACTTAGGCGTAACGGAACCAGCCATGTTCGGAATTAACTTAAAATATGGTTTTCCGTTTTTAGCGGCGATGATTGGCTCATTAGTTGCCGCGGTCATTTCAGTAGGCAGCAATGTGATGGCTAACTCTATCGGTGTTGGGGGAATACCAGGTATTCTTTCAATCCAACCTAAGTATATGACAGTATTTGCGCTAGCGATGGTTGTTGCCATTGTCATTCCGTTTGTGTTAACCATCATTTTTGCTAAAACAAATACAGGAAAAATATCTTTTAAAAAATCTCGTTCCATAAAAGCATGAAAACAAAAGGAGAGAATCATTCGTTACTCCTTTCTCGAAAATAAGAGTGTCCTATAAAGGGTCAGACCCCAGCTCTAAAAACACAATAACCGTGTATAGAGTATGAGGTCAGATCCCTTTTGGGACAACCTTTTTAATTTATATCGAAAACAAAGACTACCTTAGAAATGGCGGTGTTCAGGATGAACGAATGGTGGAGAAAGTCTACTGTTTATCAAATATATCCGAAGAGTTTTAATGATACGACTGGAAGTGGTGTTGGCGATATCCAGGGAATTATCGAGAAACTTGATTATTTAAAAAAGCTTGGCATTGATGTGATTTGGCTAACGCCCGTTTATCAATCTCCCCAGCGTGATAATGGCTATGATATTAGCGATTATTACTCTATTCACGAAGAATACGGCACGATGGAGGATTTTCAGGATCTTCTAGCAAAGGCGCATGATCTAGACATTAAAGTGATTATAGATCTTGTCGTCAACCATACTTCTACAGAACATAAGTGGTTTAAGGAGGCGGCTGCATCGCTTGATAGTCCATATCGTGATTATTATATTTGGAAAGACCCGAAAGAGAACGGTGAGCCGAATAATTGGCTGTCCAAATTTGGTGGCCCTGCTTGGAAGTATGATGAAAAAACGAAACAATACTATCTCCATCTTTTCGATGAGACACAAGCGGATTTAAACTGGGAAAACCCAAAGCTTCGCCAAGATGTGTATCGAATGATGAATTTTTGGTTTGAAAAAGGAATTGATGGTTTCCGACTTGATGTTATTAATTTGATTTCTAAAGATCAAACCTTTACAGATGATGACGGCTCTATTCTTCCAGGGGACGGCCGAAAGTTTTACACTGATGGACCTCGGGTTCATGAGTTTTTACAGGAAATGAATCGAGAAATATTGTCTCATTATGATAGTATGACAGTCGGCGAAATGTCCTCGACTTCGATTGAAGACTGTATTCACTATTCCAATCCTGACCGCAAAGAATTAAGTATGACCTTTAACTTCCATCATTTAAAAGTCGATTATCCGAATGGTGAGAAGTGGGCAATTGGTGATTTTGACTTTTTTGCATTGAAAAAAATCCTCTCATCCTGGCAAACTGAAATGCAGCGGGGAGGAGGTTGGAATGCATTGTTCTGGTGTAATCATGACCAACCTCGAATCGTTTCCCGCTATGGCGATGATGGTACGTATCACAAGCAATCTGCGAAAATGCTTGCGACAACGATTCATATGATGCAAGGTACCCCGTATATTTATCAAGGTGAAGAATTTGGCATGACGAATCCGAAGTTTAATCATATTGAGCAATACCGTGATGTCGAAACCCTTAATCATTATCGAATTATGAAAGAATCAGGCCAAACAGAAGAAGAAATCCTTTCGATCTTTCAAGAAAAATCGCGTGATAATTCACGGACACCTGTACAATGGAACAATCAATCTCAAGCAGGTTTTACAACGGGTACGCCTTGGATTCCTGTTGCTGATAATTATTCTGATATTAATGCAGAAAAGGCGATGGAGGATCAGGATTCGATTTTCTACCATTATCAAAAACTAATTGCGCTGCGTAAACAATACCCGATTATTACAGAGGGGGAATACCGTTTACTAGAGGAAAATCACCCTAAACTTTTTGTATATGAACGAGTATTAGAAAATGAACGATTACTTGTGATTAATAACTTTTATGGAGAAACGGCTGAGCTATCAATCTCTTCGGAACAATTGAGTGATTATCAAAATGAGATTTTGCTTTCAAATGTGGATGCTCCTGAACTTGCTGCGAATATGGAAATTGGACCTTACGAATCTTTTGTTTATCATTTGAAAAAGAAATGATAAGATTCAATGGTAGAGTTGTCTTTCTAAAACATATTTGAATTAGCTATATAGACTATCTCCTTTTCTCACAATTCAGGGGGACGGAACATTACAGTCTGTTAAAGCGGCATCAAATGAGAATGGTGATAATGGATGAAACATAATAAATTCATGAAAATATATGAAAATATAGCAAGTCAAATTAGAGATGGTCGAATTGAAGGTGGGACATTGCTGCCTTCTGAAAATGAGTTAGCTGATTCATACGCCGCTTCAAGAGAAACCATCCGTAAAGCATTAAAAATGCTTTCTGAAGACGGCTACATTCATAAAGTACAGGGAAAAGGCTCGATTGTTCTCGATGTGTCAAAGTTTGATTTCCCGATTTCAGGACTCGTCAGTTTTAAAGAGCTTTCGAAAAAAATGGGTCAGCGCGCCAGAACCTTTGTCGAAGAGCTTGAAAAGATAAAGCCCAATCATGATCTCAGCGATAAAATGAAGCTTGGGAAAGATGAGTTATTCTGGAAAATTAGCCGTGTCAGAGAAATTGATGGTGAGCGAATCATCTTAGATAAGGACTTTCTCCTGGAAAAATATGTCCCCTCCCTTACGAAAGAAATTTGCCAAGACTCCATATACGAATATCTTGAAGGGGAATTAGGACTTACCATCTCTTTTGCAAAAAAAGAAATCACGATCGAAGAACCGTCAAAGGAAGATCACCGCTATTTGGACTTAGAAGGCTTTCATAATATCGTAGTAGTTAAAAACTATGTGTACTTGGATGATGCCAGCATAATTCAATATACCGAATCGCGCCATCGTCCTGATAAATTTCGGTTTGTCGATTTTGCGAGAAGAAAATAAGGGAAAGATGTATGGATAGCAACAGCGTTACTTTAGAAATGTAAACAAATAAATCTTATACTTAAACACATGGCTTTTTGAAAAGTAGCCATGTGTTTTTTTAGTGTTAACAACATGTTTGTACAATAACGTACTTTCACATATCCAGTTTGAATGAAGGAATACTACTGTAGATTACGTCTAAAGCGTTTTCGAGAATGGACTCGTTTCATGAAAGTTATTTACGAAATATTTTCCAATGATAAAAATATGGCGGTGGGGATGACAGTGAAATATAAAATCAAGGTATGTGTACTTCTTCTGTTAATATTCGTGTTTACTTTGGTTCAATATGTGGAGAAGGCGAATGGGCCTGTTCTGGCTGCGAGTGGTAGTACATTCGAGCAGCAACTTCATCCTCTTCTAGCTGATGAAAAATTATCTGGAGCTGTTTTGGGCATTAGTATTCGCCAAGCAGCAACTGGTGAAGTTATCTATGAACATGGTGGAGATGTTAGGCTGCGCCCAGCTTCAAATATGAAACTGCTGACAGCTGCAGCAGCACTTGAAACGCTTGGTGAAAATTATGTATTTAAAACAGAACTGTTTACAGATGGAGTAATGAATGGAGATGTTTTGACAGGTAATTTGTACATAAAAGGAAAAGGGGATCCAACATTACTACAAGCGGATCTAGACACTCTTGCTACAGTTATCAAGAATAAAGGAATTAAAACAGTTGTTGGCAATGTGATTGGCGATGATACTTGGTATGATTGTGAACGATATTCTGTGGATATGATTTGGAGCGATGAAGGCGAATATTACGGTGCAGCCATTTCAGCATTAACGATAGCGCCGAATGAAGATTATGACTCTGGTACAGCCATTGTTGATGTGACTTCAGGAATGAAGGTTGGTGAGGGAGCGACTGTGAAAGTCACGCCGCAAACGGAATATGTTAAAATCGTCAATTTGGCCAAAACCGTGGCGGCAGATGGGAAGAAAGAAATCAAAATCGTTCGTGAGCATCGTAGTAACACCATTACGATAACTGGAACGATCCCTGTTAAATCAAGCCGGACGAGACAATGGGTAGCATTATGGGAACCAACTGTTTATACGACTCACGTGTTCAAAAATGCTCTGCAAGCCCAAGGGATTACGCATGTTGGGTTCGTAAAAGCAGGAAAAGTACCAAATCAGGCAAAATTGCTTGCAACGCATGACTCAATGCCGTTATCCCAGTTGCTCGTCCCTTTCATGAAGCTCAGCAATAATGCACATGCTGAACATTTGGTGAAGGAAATGGGTAAAGTTATTCATGGAGAGGGAAGCTGGGAAACAGGGCTTGAAGTAGTTGGAAATACCGTTCAATCGCTCGGAATGAACCCCACTTCGCTCAAGCTTCGCGATGGATCGGGCATATCTCAAATAAATTTAATCTCAGCTAATGAACTTACGAAATTACTATATGCTGTTCAAGCAAAAGTTTGGTATCCTGCTTATGTACATTCATTGCCTGTGGCGGGAGATAGTGACCGGTTCATTGGAGGAACACTGAGGAATCGGATGACAAATACTTTTGCAGCAGGAAATGTGCAGGCGAAAACGGGGACGCTGGCAGCAACGAGTACCCTTTCCGGTTATGTTACAACGAAAAGCGGCGAACGCTTCATTTTCTCAATCCTATTCAATAATTTCGTTGATGGAGATTCCATTACAAAAATACAAGATGATATTGTAGTCTTGTTAGCGGAGCGAGAATAAGTTTGACTGGCGCACAGATATGCTGGGTTATTTTGGTGTGAGGAACAGGCGGGATAGAAAAATTCAATTTTTCCACGCGATAAATTAGAAACCCTTTCAAGAGTTACCCGTAAATAATAGATGGAAGGGGGAGTTAGAATGGATCATCAAATTCTATTTTTAAACGATAATTTTTTCTCTTCAGGAACAACCATTATTTATGATGAAAATAAGACACAAGTGGGAGAACTGGATTTAAAGAGTGCTTTTTCTTCAAGTGTAGATGTGTTGAATCAGACAGGAAGTGTCATTGTTAGTGGAAAGTTTCGAACACTTCGTAATAGATGGGTCGTAACAGATTATGATCAAAATGAGCTAGGAGAATTACGTCAAAGATTTGCTTTCTTCTCTAAAAAATATGAATATGACGCAGGTAAACGGGGAGTGTATGAGATTAAGTCTGAAGCTTTTTCCCGCCAATATGAGATCTATGATAGTCAATCCAAGCTTCTAGTAAAGTTTGAAAAAGTGAGCGGATTTTTCTCATCAGCGGCGTATCGCTTGAGCTCATATGAGACATCCATGCCGGCTTGGGAATGGATTGCGGTCGTGATGGGAGTGAATGCGATAATAAAACGAAATAACAGCGCGGCGGCTAATAGTGGTGGTGCTACGTAATGAAGCCAGGCCGGAAGAGAGGGATAGTTAGAGCTTTGAGATCCTACATTCCTCTCTCTAAATTTGCCGAAAACCATTATATTCTGCAATATTAATAGGAGAACCTGTAATCTTCAACGTGTTAATTAAAAAATAATACTAGAAGTTGTTCAAAAAGTCCGGTAAAAAAGCTTGCGAATTACGTCATAGCTCATTAATGACCTTCTGTTAAAATCGCGCACGTCCTGTGCGCAACACAGAAGCCAGCACAACCTGTGCAAAGATCAGGTCCTCACGTCCTGGAACTTCTCGGCTCTTTTTATCCTCCTTTTTGAACATGTACTAGAAGGGATGATACATATGTTTCAAACTGTAGAACAATTAATAGAAAATCCAGTATTTTATTTTTTTAAAGAGATTTCGAACATTCCGAGAGGATCTGGAAATGAAAAGAAAATCAGCGATTATTTAACAGGTTTTGCGCGGGAGCGGAGCCTTGAAGTCGTACAAGACAAGGCATTCAATGTCATGATTAAAAAGCCAGCTACTAAGGGATATGAAAATGCGCCGACAGTTATTCTTCAAGGACATATGGATATGGTATGCGAGTTGAATAAAGGAACTGTCCATGATTTTGAAAAAGACCCTATTGAATTACGGATCGAGAGCGACATGTTGTATGCGAACGGAACGACGTTAGGAGCAGACAATGGAATTGCGGTTGCCTATATGCTTGCTTTACTTGATGCTGATCATATTGCACATCCTGCTCTTGAAGTGGTCATTACTACAGAAGAAGAGACGACGATGGGCGGCGCAATTGCTGTTGATCCGACTCACTTCACAGGTGAAATATTCATCAACCTTGATTCAGAAGAGGAAGGGAAGCTGCTTGTCAGCAGTGCCGGCGGGATTTGTGGAAAGCTAAGCCTTCCTATTAATTGGGAAACTGCCCCTGAATATACTGGATCATACCGCCTTAGTATTGGGGGATTGCGAGGCGGACACTCAGGCATGGAGATTGACAAAGAAAGAGGAAACGCCAATAAATTGTTGAGCCGTATTTTATATGACTTATCAAATGAAATTGCATATCATTTAAGTGAAATCAACGGCGGCCTGAAGCCGAATGCCATTCCTAGGGAAGCAGAGGCCATTCTTGTAATTGAACTAGAGGCTGCTGAGAAGTTAACAATGAAAATAGATGAGTGGAATCGAATGTTGAAAAATGAATTACAAGCTTCAGACCAAGAAGTATATGTAAAGCTTGAAAAAGCCGCCTTTGCAGAAAAAGTATTTTCGAAAGAAACGACCGAACGAGTTGTACAAGCAATTATGTTAACACCGACTGGCATTCAAAGTATGAGTATGGATATTAAAGGATTGGTAGAGTCTTCAACAAATCTAGGCGTTATCACGACATCTGATTCGGAAGTATGCTTCCAAAATGAAATTCGCAGCTCTGTAAGAAGCTTAAAAGAGCAAATTTTAAATCAAGTGAATGTCATTGCACAGACTTTAGGCGGGAAGGTTGAAACGAGTGGCAACTATCCTGAATGGGCGTATAATTCGAACTCGGCCATTCGTGAACTGTTTAAGAAAGTATATGAAAGGAAGTATGGCAAAAAGGCAGAAATCATCGCCATCCATGCCGGTATCGAATGCGGTGTTTTCACTGAGAAGATTCCAGGCCTAGATGCCATTTCTTTCGGACCTGATATGTTCGATGTCCATACGCCAAATGAGCATCTTAGCATTCCGTCCACAATCCGTACATGGGAATATTTGCTCGCCGTACTCGAAGAAATGAATACAATTAAAGGTATTTAAATTCTTAGATTTATACAACGTATAAAATAGATGATGATATAGTTCTGGCAGATATATATGTAACAAATCCTCCTTATAGTCCAACCCTAAATGATAAGAGAAACATAAGATGATCTCATAGCTGTACCTATATAGGGGGAAATCGACGTTGGCTCAGATTGGAAACTGCTGTAGTGAACAGCTGGTCGGTGTGAATGATGCATTATGTTTTACGATTGATTTAGCTGATACGGCTACGGATACTATAGATCTTTGGAATAATAATACGACTTTTGTCATTAATGGAACAATCATGGTAGAGAACAATGGAATTAATGGAGTTACAACAACAGCAACTCTTATGGTAAATGGAACTGCGGTTACTGGATTTACTGTCGGTCCAGGTGAGGCTATGTCCGTTACAATGAATAATATAAACTCAATTGGACTGGTCGGAGCAGGGACAGGTACGGCAAGCGTTAAAGTTTCTTTTTCTCTAAACTATAAGTTCTAATTTTAAAAGAGGATGCATCATCGTCCTCTTTTGATTTGATCTTTATGTAGGAAACTATACAAAAGTTATTATTTGAATCATTTAATTTGTCTGTTCGTATTCAAGTCTTGCCCTCGAATTCAAAAGCCAAGCAAGGTATAGGGAGAGAAAAACATTCTTCATGTAGAAAATCCTTAGAAAGTCGAGATGTTATTATGTGTGCACAAATTTTTTCATCTGGCTGCGGTGCAGAAATAACAGGGCCAACAGGGCCAACGGGAGCAACCGGGTCAACGGGAGTAACCGGGCCAACGGGAGCAACCGGGTCAACAGGAGTAACCGGGTCAACGGGAGCAACTGGGCCAACGGGAGCAACCGGGTCAACAGGAGTAACCGGGTCAACAGGAGTAACCGGGTCAACGGGAGCAACCGGGCCAACGGGAGCAACCGGGCCAACGGGAGCAACCGGGTCAACAGGAGTAACCGGGTCAACGGGAGCAACCGGACCAACGGGAGCAACCGGGTCAACAGGAGTAACCGGGTCAACGGGAGCAACCGGGCCAACCGGACCAACGGGAGCAACCGGGTCAACAGGAGTAACCGGGTCAACAGGAGCAACCGGGTCAACAGGAGTAACCGGGTCAACGGGAGCAACCGGGTCAACGGGAGCAACCGGGTCAACGGGAGCAACCGGGCCAACGGGAGCAACCGGGTCAACAGGAGTAACCGGGTCAACGGGAGCAACCGGGTCAACAGGAGCAACCGGGTCAACGGGAGCAACCGGGCTAACGGGAGCAACCGGGCCAACGGGAGCAACCGGGCCAACCGGACCAACGGGAGCAACCGGGTCAACAGGAGTAACCGGGCCAACGGGAGCAACCGGGTCAACGGGAGCAACCGGGCTAACAGGGCCAACGGGAGAAACCGGACCAAGTGTGACAACTAACTCTATGTATGCGTCTAATACAGTTGGGAGTACTATTGTAGTGCTGCTAGGGGGGACCAGCGTTCCACTTCCTAATAACCAAAGCTTAGATGGGTTTACCGTCAATGGTGCTAATACTACTTTTACCGTTCCTGTGACAGGTCGCTATTACTTGACATATCAAATAAATACAACAGTCGCACTACTTGCTGGTTCTAGACTGATCTTGAATGGTACTACTACGCCAATACCTGGTTCAATTGTATCCCCAGCGGTATCTACGTCAAATTATAATAATGATGTGATTGTATCTTTAACAGCAGGCGATACTATTTTACTTCAGTTATTTGGTTTGGTCGCGACAGTAATCTTGGTAGGGGGAGGAGCTACAGGTGCCGCTCTAACCATTATTCGTTTAAGTTAAGGCTTGGTAGAACCATTGTTATGGATTAAAGGTGAATTTTATCATTTTTCGAAAGAAGACTCCCTCTTCAAGTATGTGAAGGGCGTAGCCCCGCGGTAAGGGGGAGATGAATTTCGGTTGGCGTGGCCAAAATGCTGCAGTATATTCATATCGTACATACGTTCCTTGGAAACTGAAGATATGAGGTTGTAGCAGGAAAAACGTCTGCTATAAAATCTTCAACGTTCTTTTGCCCCGCACTCACCGAAGTAGCGAAAACTAAGCAGAGTAGGGAAGTGTTGCCAACTTAAACGTATAAGTTGGCAACAACCGCAGGAGACGCCTAAGTCGCTGGTACTGCTAACCGTAGGTGCGACGGGGCTAGCCTGCTAAAGTAATTTTCGGATACGAAAGTGTTCGCAGGAATCCCACACTTCAAATTTCGTTAGAAATTAAGTAGTGGGTAGTTCAAAGTAATGGATGAAGCCTAAATTGGCTACACCCACAAACCCAATAATTGTAGTTTCATCCAAAGAAAGTAGCTGTTGAGTGAGGTTCCAACTATGCCGTTTTTTTCAAAAATGCTGTTTATGACAGAAGTAGTAGTCGCATCAGCTAAATCAACCGTGTAACATAGGGCGTATTTACAATTCCTATTTGATTATTAGATCAACCTACTGATGGAGCCAAGATTACTTCCCAAAAACGTATATCATATATTCATCGATAGTATGTTTGACGGAGATGGGATTTGGCTCTTTGATAGGTATAATTTTTTTCTAGTTTTATCTTAGCGTTGTCTTAGAAGAACATCTGTCGTCATTTTATCGTTTACAAGGGTGGACGATATCCCCTTCAACTAATATATTTGCATTACCTAGCACTTTCACATGTTGCAGTAATTCAATTGAAAGATTGATTACGTAATGAGCATCTTCATGTACGCTTGGCAGAAGAGTAGCGTGACAATGAGCGTTCTCAATTATACAGGCAATTGTTGTACCATTTGGTGCACACAGGAAAAAACTTTCTTCGAAGAAAAAAGGAATCGGTCCTATATAACAGTTATCATTATAATGTTTGACACAAGCATATCCCTTTATTCTTAGTTTAACTTTCTGAAGTAACATTGTTTTTCCACTTGGTAACATTACATTTCTATTTGTTCGCCCTGATACGCCTAAAACTTCTTCACATTCAATAATTTCATTGAAACAATGATTTGTTTGATTTCCACATTGATCAGTAAAAAAGCATTTAACTTTTTTATTCCCCTTAATATTCTTTTTTTCTCCATCTAAATATGCCACTTTTTTATTTATTACCATATAAAACTTCCCTTTGATCCGGTGCTTAGAATCCGTTGTAATAGAAAGTGATTGAAGTTTCGCTATTGTAATGCTCTCTGACTGGCCATTAAGAAGGGAAAAAAGGAATTTATCATTTACAAAAACATTTATCATGCAATCATTCTTTGATTCATTTGAAATCCATACTGTACTCGCAATATGGGAAGGCGAGGAACTTTCCCAAAGTAATATAGACCCTTGTTTATTATCTTCAATGTAAAAGTTTCTGCATATTTCCTCTTTTATTATTTTTACTTTCTTTTTTATGAATATAGGGTTTTTAACCCGAATAGTTGAAAGGTGAACAATCCAATCGAATACTTTTGTAATATTGATACAATGGGAATCAGGGTAAGTTATTTGAACTTCAGACATGCAATCCCCCCTGTTCTATAGTACTAATTTATGAATGTTTTCTTAATTGGTTTGCGAACTGCCTAAAAAATTATTATGTAAAGCCTAGTGCATCTAAAATTTTGCAGGAAGATAGGTGATGGGTAGTTAAGTTGTTGGTGATTATCGGTAAAATTACATTAAAGGTATGAACAAATTGAAGAACGATGTAAGAGAGCATCAAGAATATCCCAAGGAATTGATTTTTATACTTACTAAAAAAGTCTGATTGTGACATCAAATTACGTTTCTTCGCATAAGTTTCCCTTTTTTTATTCAGCTGGCATGAAGATTTCCCCATAAGTTGAACAGAGAAATAATAGAATCATGGCAATGTGGAACAATATCTGAAAAGCTAAGTGTTTAAGGAAGGGGTTCTATGAAATATATTGTTTTGCTTTTCTTATTTTTAACGTCTGTACACCCATCACAAGCTTTCGGTCAAGAAGAAGTACCCATCTTGATGTATCATTCGATAGATGAGTATCAAGGCCACGGTTCAAAGGATTTATATGTGACACCAGGGAATTTTGAAGAACAAATGATGTATCTAAAAAATCATGGATATACCTTATTAACTTTCGATCGTTGGCAAGATATTAAAAAAGTGAACAAACCCATTTTCATCACTTTTGATGACGGATATAAAAATAATCAGAATGCTTTTAAAATTTTTCAGAAACTGAAAGACGAGCATTTTAAACCAGTGGGTACCCTCTTCGTTATTTCTGATTTTATCGGTCGTTCAAATCGATTATCAAAAATCGATTTGAAAAAGATGGCTGATTCAGGTCTTTTCTCGATTCAGTCACATACCGCTACACATCCTAATTTGACGAAAATCCAAAATTATGAATACGAACTTAAAAGGTCCAAAGAAAAAATAGAACAAATCACGGGTAAACCAGTCATGGCTCTTGCATACCCATATGGCAATTTTAATGACCATGTAGTGAAGGAGACGAAAAAGTACTATCAATTTGGGCTTACAACAATCCCTGGGGCATTTTCTGAAAAGGGCCTGGAAAACGAACACTATCTACTCCCAAGAATTCAGGTTAATTATGCTACTACGCTTGAAGAATTTGTGAAAGCATTGTGAGTAAAGTGAAAACGAATTGTTTGTTTTTTTATGTATCGCGGAAAGTCATTTATTGATTGGTGGGCTCCGGAACTTGGGGAGAAAAAATATCGATGAGCATCTGATCCCAATTAAAACGATGAAAAAGGTTCAGGTACTCAAACTGCATCATCTTATAAGCTGGCGGTGCGGAGCTGATTTTTGCGAAGCCCCGCCCCGTATTCACAAAGAACCCTTGCATGTGATACAAACCATGTAAAGGACCTATGATTTGAAACCTTTTAACAATTGGTACTTTGTTAATATCTATCCACTATAATACCGCAATTTGAAGTGAATCCTGCATCCTTATTTAATAATGATTGAAGAATTTACATGCGTAAATAAAGGCTTTAACCATGCTTTTAATTCGCCGCCTAGAGAAATTATTCCTTTAGATTGGGCAAAAGTCTATACCGCCCTACTATAGATTCATACTCTATATTGATTATATAAGTTTACGAGGAGGAAATATAGAATGGATAGACAATTATATGGTGGTTATCCAGGTTATGGAATGAATATGGGGTATGGTGGTTATCCAGGTTATGGAATGAATATGGGGTATGGTGGTTATCCAGGTCATGGAATGCATATGGGTTATAGTGGTTATCCAGGTCATGGAATGCATATGGGTTATGGTGGTTACCCAGGTCATGGAATGCATATGGGTTATGGTGGTTACCCAGGTTATGGAGGACCTATGGGCATTGGCGGATATCCAGGTTACGGTAGTCCAGGAATGGGTGTCCAGTCTGGTTGTGGCTGTTAACCTATCTTAAACTAATCGAGTGGAATTTAATGTATATTATAAATGGAACAAAATGCTCAGGCCTATTTTGGAACCTGAGCATTTTATTGAAAGAGTTTGATTGATTTCTTACTTCTGCGGATGGTATGTGCAAGCAATTATTGAACCTTTTCTTATTCAAGTAGCTCTGCAGCATGTATCAATAACTTTAAAAAAATGTGTAGATAGGTGAATCATGAACGCAGTAGGAAATTGCCGAACTAAAACAGTTCGTTTTTTTGTTAGGAATTTTAATAGATTGGTTAAGATTTTATCCTTTTTTTAGAACTTGTTTAGCTTTTTGTAATAGTTTCATAATAAGATGGAACTAGATCATTTATTCAGAAGATAGAGTTGATGATGTCCATTCGTAAAAGAATTAGTGCAAGAATAGATGGGGATAGTGAAGATTCCGCTGATTTAATTTGTATTGTCAGATAGTATAGAGGGTGTTTTTTGCAGATACTAAAGGGATCACTGAATATTTTATCTGGATGGAGTTAAAAGAAACGCTATGAAGGGAAAACGGTATTGATTACTCGTACTACTTCCGGCATAGATATGTCCAATAGAATAATAAAGGAGGTATGAAGGAATAATGAAACAAAAAAAGAGTTGGTGGATTTTAGTCATTGTAAGTCTTGGGGTTATCATTCCATTTATGGCCCCCTATTTGACTTTCAATCCTGCTAAAAGCCGTGCGATGATTACATCGACTACATTACAATATCCTATACTAGTTACACATATTATTTTTGCTTTTATATCCTTGATAACTGGTTTTCTTCAGTTTATAGATCGTATTCGTATCAAAAATCCACATATTCATCGCTATATTGGTAAAATTTATGTAAGTAGTGTCTTTGTAAGTGGGATTCTTGCTTTGGTAGTGACCTTTTATATTAAAGATTTCACAAAAGCAGTTGCTTTTCTCACCTTAGCTATTTTATGGTTATTCACGTGTTGGAAAGGGTATCGGATGGCTATAATAAAAGATTTTAAAGAACATCGTATATGGATGATGCGTAATTTTGGTCTAACTCTAGTTGCTGTTACTGCTCGTATATTCGTGCCAGTTCTCCTTCTTACTTATTACATATTAAATGGTTTCACACTCCCAGAAGGAAGAGAGAAGATGATTGAAGAAATACTAAATGTGAACATATGGGTCGGCATTGTTCTTAACTTTGTTATAGTGGAGTGGAGTATCATGAAAAAGGAAGATAATAGCACCATTCGGAATAATCTATAAAAACTGAATATTATATAATTTCAATGTTGACAATTTTGGTATGGATTAATATAATTATGAAAATATGAATTGAATTTTTATAGAGAGCGAGTGAGAGAAATGGCGAATCAAATTGAGAATACACAATTGAGCTTTGGACAGAAGGACGCGACTGTAAAGATTGAAGTGTTTTTGAATTTAACATGCCCTTATTGCGCTACATTTTATGGGGTTGCGGAAGAGGTTTTAAAAGACTACTTAGATAATGGACAAGTTGAATTTATTGTAAAACATTATGACAAACCTAGAGAGATGCTGTTAAATGGAACGCTAATCAATCTATTCCTAGACTATCAGAATCCTTCACGCACAAAAGAAATTTTAAAGGAATTATTTGCAACACAAGGACAATGGGATCAATTGAACAATCAAGATATTAAGAAGCTATTAGCTAAACAATATCAATTAAAAGAAGAACCACAAAATACCGAAATTAGCTTGAATGTAACTGCAGAGGCCATTCGCAGAAATGTGAAAATGGTGCCTACTGTATTTATCAATGACAAAGAATATCAATATCCTACAGAATTATCGGCAGAAGAATTGAAAACGACAATCGAGGCGGAATTAGAAAAAAGCGTATTCACTAGCTAATTCCCATGAATATAACGCCTAACACTATAAAAACTAGACAAGAGAATTTATTTTTCTCTTGTCTAGTTTTTTATTTCATCTCTATACTCAACCCCATATCGAACATACCATGGTGCCTTGCACTTTTTTTGTTTTGTATATTGCAAATCGGTAAGGGAAATCTGAGGAACAATTCATTGTATAAATGGGGTGGACACATTTAAGGAAATCAAACAAGCTAAGTCTCGAGAAATATACCGTCTGTTATTTTATGGGGATGTTGTGTGGTTAAGAGTCCACGTACTAATATACTTTAGATAAGATTGATATCTTCTTTTATGACTGAGTACATATATAAATCATCGAATTTACCACAAGTATATTCATAATGTCTAAGTAACCCTTCTCTTTTAAAGCCTAGATTTTCTACTAGTTTTTGTGAGGGAAGATTAGCTGGCTCAATTAAAGCCTCTATTCTTTCTAACTGAAAGTGATGATAACCATGCTTAACAACGGCTTTCAATGCTTCACTAGCTATCCCTTTGCCCCAGTAATCTTTGCTTAATTCAATATCCAACTTCAGCTCGATAATGTTTGGTAAGCATATTAAGAAAACCACAACTTCCTATAACCTTATCAGAATCTTTTAGTGTAATTCCCCATCTAATACCTGTACCTTCTTCGTATATAGATTTATACCAACTAACTTCATCCCATACGTCTTTTACTGCTTGAAAAGGTGCTAACCCCATAGGTTTCACAACATCTTTATCAGATAAATATTTAAACATATCTTTAGCATCTTCTAATGTGACTTTTCTTAAAATTAATCTACTTGTTTCAATTGGTATATTAAAAAATGATGAAATTCATGAATTGAAAGTGAAGATACCTATAAAATAATTATTCATAAATACAGTAAAACTATTTAGTACCAGAAGAAGGCCACCAATTTTGGTGGCCTTTTGAATGTGTGATATTATATGAAATCATACATTCAAAAAAAACCTTATTCAACTAACTGGACAGTTTAGTTGAATAAGAAAGTCTAATTTTTAAAGGAATAATTACAGTTCTAACAGAAATTTAAACAGATAAACAAAAAGGGAGAGAAAAAGATGTTTCCTATATTAGAAACAGAAAGATTACTATTAAGAGAAATAACAAAAAATGATGCAAAAGACATATTTGCTTGTTTTTCTAATGAGAATGTAACACGTTATTACGGACAAGAGACATTAGAAGATATAAAACAAGCGGAAACATTCGTTGATTTTTTTGCAAAAAGTTATACAGAAAAAAAGGGCATACGGTGGGGTATTGAAAGAAAAGGAACTCAAGGAATAATTGGAACCATTGGCTTTAATGCCTGGTCACCTAAACATAAACGGGCGGAAATAGGTTATGAAATTCATCCCGAACAATGGAGAAATGGATATACCTCGGAAGCAGTATCGAAAGTCCTACAATATGGCTTTGATGAATTAGGTCTTGCTCGCTTAGGGGCTGTCGTTTTTATAGATAACGAAGCATCTAATAATTTGCTAACTAAACTCGGATTTCAAAAAGAAGGTGTTCTGAGGGATTATATGTATCAAAATGGTGAAGCACACGATACATATGTCTACTCAATTCTTAAAAATAGTAAATAAGATTGGCTTATTAAAGTAACGGGTACGTTAGCGCCATAAAAAGGCCGCCAATTGGCGGCCTTTTTACACTTTTTTGAATGTATGAAAATATCTAAAATCATACATTTAAATGTAACAGAGCCTTTTAAATAATAGAGTGAGAAAATCATATAAGGTTCTCACTCTCCATAATTTTTATATAAATCTGGTAAGATGCGACTAAGATTACGGTATTCTTTACTACAATGTTCAGCCATTCCGTATGCGAGTTCTTTCGTGAATATTCTCTTTTTAATCGCGCTTGAATTAATGAAAGAATTCAGAAATCCATTATCCTTCAATTTTCTCAATTTCAATCGGTCTCCCAGCCAAAATCTGCTGATTATCGTTAATCCATTGGTTGTTTGCTTAAAGATATGGACCATTTTAGTATGTTCCAGATTAAATTTTGAAAATCCTACATATCCACATACAATAGTGGCAATATCATTGTCTTTAAATAAGGCCGTATCAAATCCAAATTGTTCAGGAGAAACGAACTGGATGAATAGCTTTGCATTTACATGCCCGATTTTTTCTATTGGATATTGCGTATTCGGTTTAAAACCAGTGAATGGTGAAGAAAAGTATTCTTTATCTTCTATCGCAGTTGAGTTCCCATAATGCTCGCCAGGGAACCAAATTTTATACCGTAAACTTTCTTGTACATGCCACCAGAACCACCAATCAATCATATCTCCAGTCACATGAGGCATCTCGCTTTTCATTGCCACTAACCAACCGCCACTTGGTATTTCTTCATATCCAATCTCATTTTGCAACTGAATATCCGTTAATAAATCATTTACATTCAATGAATCGATTAATGTTATAGATGGATCATTTTTAAGTTTTATTTTAATGTTTGTCGGTAAAGGCGGTGCTTCTTTATAAAAAAGATTGGCGTATTCAATTTGTTTTTCGTCTTCAGTTAATGCTACCTTCACTTTAATCACCTTCCTTCTAATAAGACAATGAATATTTTCTAATTATAAAATCAGTCTCTTTTTGATACAATAGTTCCATTACTTATAGAACAGAAGGGAACAGAATGTATCGAATCAAGGAAGACAAACGGTGTAAGGCGTCTTGTACGCTAATTTATAAGGGCTTATTATCTTTACTTCATGAGAAACCCTTTGAAAAAATAACAATAACGGATATACAGCTAAAATCCTCAGTAGGTAGGGCTACTTTTTATAGACATTTTGACTGTTTAATTGATGTCTTAATGATGAATTGTGATATAGAGTTTGAGAAGTTGTTCAACTCATATATAGAATTACTCAAACAGAAAAGCGACCTTCCTTTGGAACGATTTCACTTTCTCAAATACTTTTTGGAATATTGGAGTGCTAATAGTGGAATTTTGGAGATTTTAATTCAAATAAATCATAGATATATTATTCATCAATCATTAAAAAGGAAATCCATTATTTTGACTAACTATCTGTTTCCTGATATGGATACCAACACAAGTCATTATAATTATTTTATGGCTGTGAGAAGTGGCGTAGCTCTAGGAATTCTCATTACTTGGATAGAAGAGGGAAAAGTAAAATCAACGGATGAGCTATTAGAGATATTGGAAGATAGCTTTAATGTTTTGCTGAATAATGACTTCTTTATTTAAAGCACTTCACGTGTATTATACGCAGTGACCTGGCAACCCTAAAAAAAAGATGTAGTCCATTATTGCTTTGTGTAATAACCTCATTCGTATATTATTTGCCATCGGCAAAAAACAACTTGAATTTCAGGAAGAAATGATGTTGAAGGATATTCCTCATATGGTGGGCTATCAAGAAGCTGAAGCAGTTGGATACTCTTGTTTAGATAGGACTCAAGAGCCGTAATGATATCAATGGTTATTGGACAATTGAAGTACGGATTAGTCAGTCACGCAACTAAACTTCGGGCAAGAACCCCATGGGGCAGCACTGATTTTGTGCTGCTGGGTGGCTAACAGGTACTTTCGTATTATAAGGTTAGCCAGTTTTTACTGGTTGACCTTTTTTTAATAGAATCTATTATATCAGTAGCCAGGGTAGGACGTACGGGTGCGTGGGGCATTGATCCCGTCAACTAAACTGTCCGCCCCCTACTTGTAGAAACATGTTTGAGGCTGGTTGGGACGTAGATCTCGTATAACAAGCGAAGCTATGACACTACATGGAGGACTAGGGGTACTGGTTAGTAAGTAGAGGAGGAGAAGACAATGAATCCAGTAGTTGGTCTGGATGTGGCAAAGGGAGAAAGTCAAGTTCAGGCATTTTCAGATAAATCAAAACCGTATGGAAAGAGTTTCTCAATGAAGCATACCAGAGAGGAATTAGATCAATTTATAGGCTTTTTAAAAGAGATCGAAGAGGTGACAGGGCAAGTTCCTATGGTCATTTTAGAATCTACAGGCCATTATCATTCCCCCATTGTTCAATGCATGGAGGAACACGAGATTTTATATATCTTGCTTAATCCTATTATTTCTTATCAGGCAAAGAAGTCCAGTTTACGAAAGGTAAAAACAGACGTGATCGATGCGTATCAGTTGTGTGTGCTCTATTACAAAGAAGATTTTGAACCCCATAAAAATAGAGGGATTCAGCTTTTAAACCTTCGGAATTTGTCAAGACAACAGGAGATTGTAACGAATATGTATGTGGAAGTTAAACTTCATTTTCACACCATTTTAGATCAAGTGTTTCCTGAATACCGGAAGGTTTTTGGAGATCTATATTCAAAGGTTTCTTTATCGATGTTAAAGGAATATCCCACTTCAGAGGCCATATTAACAGCCGGGGAAAGTAGACTAGTAGAGAGTGTTATGGAGTTCTGTCCGAGGCGATCTGGTCAATGGGCGAGGGAAAAAGCAAAAAAAATAATGGACTCCGCATCTCGAAATCCATTTCAAAAAGTCGTGTATGAAAGTCACTTAATCAATCTACGCATGTATATTGATTTGCTTTTTCATTACCAAGGGCACCTTTCTGATTTGGAAGGTCGTATCGTTGCCTTGGCAAATGAAGTGGAGGAATACAAGATCATCCAATCGATTCCGGGAATCGGAGAAAAAATCGCTGCAACGATTATCTCTGAGATTGGTGAAATCGATCGGTTTAATCATCCCAAAAAACTCGTTGCCTTCGCTGGAGTCGATCCTAGTGTTCACTCATCAGGTAAGTTTACGGCAACAATCAATCATATTACTAAAAGAGGTTCGAGCAGACTACGCCATTCCCTGTATCTTGCCGTATTATGCGGTATAAGGAGTTCAAGAAACAAAAAGCTTAAAGCATTCTATGATAAGAAAAAATCAGAAGGAAAGCCCGCCAAAGTGGCGATCGTTGCCTGTATTAATAAACTTCTTCATTGGATTTATGCTTTATTAAAGAGAAAAGAAACGTTCCTTGATTTAGCTTAATTAACGGTTTTGTGAAACAAAGAGAAATCCTTCCAAAAGGGTTTTGGAGGGTTATTTGGCATGGCCAAAAATAGTATAACATAAGGGAAATGAAAATTTTAGAGAAAGATATTGACTTCCTATTAGCTGGTTTAGTGAAAGAAGAATTTGCATAAAACACCCCTTTTTTATGCAACTACCAGGCTTCTGAAGAAGCCGAAAATGTTGATTCATCAACCATGTATAAAATCATGTATAAACGATAAAAATGGACCATTCGGAACCCCTTGAGTGCCAAGGGGTTTTATGTTTCGGAACTTCCGAGAGTTGACTTTATGGTGCGACAAGAAGTCGCATTCACACAGTGTAGCTTACGCTACTCATTTAGACACAAAGATGATCTCCATCCGAAACTGCATGCTTGGCAACGGGCTTGTAGATTGCATGAGGAAATGAGGAAACAGAGGACAAGTGTATGGTCCGGAATACTGCTAGGAGAAGACATATATGGTGAACAAAAGTGAAGGTTTGTAAGCTTCGTCAGAACTAGCTCGAGATAATGCATAGTTTCGCTTGGGTATTGGTAAGAGGAAAAGTAGATTCATAAAGCTACTGTGCTGTGTCCCACATCTTGCCCGGAGTAAAGAACCCACCTAACCCTGTCGTATCTGTGGAATGTGGAACTTGGTAAGCCCTATGTCATCTGTATCAACAGTAGAGAGGTTGTAAAACCAATCGATGTGGCAGAGGGTATGGGATATTGGAGAAAGCAAAAGCCGTTACACCGAAAGGTAACAGGAAAACAGGAAGCTGTATAACTGGACGGATACTGTCGCCAACCTTGGCGCAAACCTATGACAGGCTCGAAAGAGAGCTGACTTCCAATAGGTCTTCAACACGAAAATAAATTTGTGGTTAATTTCTGACGAAAAGGAGCGTGCAGTTATGAATGCCTCGTATACCACTTGGAATTCAGTAAACTGGAATGAAATTCAAAAGTATGTGATGAAGTTACGACAAAGAATTTATCGTGCCGAACAACTCAAACAACAAAGGAAAATACGAAAACTTCAACGACTACTCCTACGGAGTGAAGCGAACCTACTGTTGTCCATTCGAAAAGTGACACAACAAAATAAAGGAAAACGCACCTCTGGCGTAGATGGTTACACAGCATTGCACGCTAGCAGGCGTAATGAATTATATCGACAACTAAAGCAACAGAATATATTTCAACATCGCCCCAGACCGGCAAAACGAACCTATATTGCGAAGAAAAATGGAAAACTAAGACCACTTGGTATTCCGACTATTAAAGATAGAGTCTATCAAAACATGGTTAAAAACGCGTTGGAACCTCAATGGGAAGCAAGATTCGAACCCTCCTCAATATGGGTTCCGTCCAAAGCGAAGCACCCACGATGCGATTAGTAACATCTTTAACAAGATTAACACCAATAGTAAGAAAAAATGGATATTTGAAGGGGACTTCAAGAGTTGTTTTGATCATTTGAGTCATGAATGGATAGAGAAACAATCCTCTCAGTTTTCAGGAAAAGCACTCATTAAAAGATGGTTGAAGATGGGATATGTAGATCAACACGTGTTCTCCGAAACACAGGAAGGTACTCCCCAGGGAAGTGTCGTATCTCCTCTATTAGCAAATATAGCACTTCACGGAATGGAAGAAGAACTTGATATTTTATATCGTAAAACATATAAATCCAATGGAAGTTACGCTATCCATCCCAAATGCAAGATAGCTCTGGTTAAGTATGCAGATGATTTTGTTGTATTAACAGAAACTAAGGAACAAGCACAGTCCGTATACGTAAGACTACAACCGTACCTTAGTAATAGAGGTCTCGAATTAAGCAATGAGAAAACTAAAATTACTCATATTGAAGATGGTTTTGCTTTTCTCGGATTTTCAGTTCGACAGTATAAAACATGGCAAGGGAACAAGCTACTAATTAAACCGAGTAAAGAGAGCATTAAGAAAGCCAAAGAGAAGATACGAGATACATTCCGAATAATGAAGGGGCAACCAGTCCGGGAACTTATCAAAGTGTTAAATCCCATTATCAGAGGCTACGGACAATACTGGAAGCATGTGGTATCGAAGAAGTCTTTTGGTGTAATTGAAAACTATGTATTTCACAAAACTTGTAAATATTTGAGACAGCTTCATCCTAAAAAACCTTGGAAATGGATAAAGAAAAGATATTTTAGAAAACCAAACCATGGCGGAAATAACTCTTGGATTTTAACTTGCCCGATAACAAATATTCAACTCTTACACATGACTTGGATTAAAATAAAACGACATGTGATGGTGTTATACAAAAACAGTCCAGATGATCCTGCCCTCAAAGAGTATTGGGAAAAACGAGACCGAAAGGTTTTCGATACAGAAAATACTTTGGACAGAATCAAACTCGCAAGAAAGCAAGGATATCGTTGTGCATTATGCAGGCAACCTCTACAAAACGGTGAAAAGGTTATTGTAAGGATTTTAGAAGTTCCTACAGGTGAAGTTACTAAGCTAGTACATACACCTTGCATTAAATAAAAGAGTTGTTTAGATAAAAAGAAGGCTTGAGCCGTATGACAGGAAACTGTCACGTACGGTTCTTAGGGGAGTTAGGGGCAGTGATGCCCCTCGCTTACCCGACTTAACTAGATTTGTATAGAGCATTCATTTGTTCCTTAGAAATCTTATTCAGCAAATGGTCCAATTTATGGAATAAACATGACGAGTCGAAGCCTAAAATATTAAATTAATGGGAATGGTTAACTAAACAAGAAGTAAAAAATCCCGGGGGAAATGACTAGAGCGAGTCATTTTCCTCGAGATTTTGGACATCCTTTTAATATGTAAATTAATTAGGAGGAAAGACGATGACGAAAGAAAATGAACAACAACTGAAAGTTAAGGATTTTGAAGTTGAGCCAATACTTGTTGACCACCCACCAATACATAAGAGACACGCGTTCTCATTTACTGTTGAAGGAGATGAGTTTAAAGGTCATTTTCACGACGGTGAAATTCAGTGGATGCATCCAGAACCAAAACAAATGATCGGAGAGGAAAAAGCGGATGCAATCGAAAATAAAATCCACGAATTGTTGAGGCAATATGGGATTTCCAACCCGATTAAAGATATTGAAATAGAGCAAGTGTTTGAAGGTAAGCCACACGAACGCCACCAATTCATTCTTAAAGTGGATGGTGAAGAGTTCAAAGGATTTGTTCACGAGGGGGAAATCCAATGGTTTCAACCTCATCCAAAACAAAAGCTAAAAGATGAGCATGTTGAAGCAATTGAAACAGAGATTCATGAAAAAGTAGAGGGACCATATTTCCATTAACCAATAAGGGATTATCAATTTTATTTTATTCAAGAAACGAGCGCTTTAATTGAAAAAGTAGTTAAAAGGATCTTCCAACAGAAGATCCTTATTTAGCACCTATAAGCAATTTTATGTTAACTAGATTTGTATAAAGTATTCCTGTTTTCCTTAGAAACCTTGTTCAACTAAAGGGCCATATTGTTGAATAACATTCTTAAAAGAACTTTACTAACATTTGTTGAAATATTTCCTTTAGCTTTTATATTTAAGTGGTGAGTTGTATTTATATAGTAAAATGTCATATGTAATTTAAGCGGTTTATGAAGAAATTTTAAAAATTATATTGACAAAACAATTTTTAAGTGTAAAATGAAAAACAATTCAAAAATATTTGTATAGAACAAAGGCTATGAAAAGAAATAGTATCAATTATTTTTACGAACAGAAAGTTACCGGTTGATGAGAGGTGCATGTAAAACGATTGTGAATTCATCTTGGAGCTGTGTACCGAAAAGATCATATCTAAGTAGGCTACGCCGGTAAGCACCCGTAATCATGTGCGAGAGTATCGTCAAATGACTGTACTTCTTAAGGTAAGTAATGTGAATTGCTTATAAATTAAAGGTGGTAACACGAGTTGAATCGTCCTTTTGGTTAATCCAAAAGGGCGTTTTTTTTTATGTCTTTTACGCAAACAATTTGGAAATTTAAAGTTTTAAGGAGAAAGTAATTATGAAACAAACGAAACAAGATGTTCAGCTTAAACGCGGTTTAAGTAACAGACATCTACAATTAATTGCCCTCGGTGGTTGTATTGGTGTTGGCTTATTTTACGGTTCTAGCTCAACGATTCAAATGGCCGGACCATCGATATTATTAGCTTATTTAATTGGTGGATTAGTCATCTTTACGATTATGCGCGCTTTAGGTGAAATGGCAGTAGCGGAGCCAGCATCCGGTTCATTCAGTACGTATGCCAACAAATATTTAGGGAACTTCGCAGGCTTCTTATCTGGCTGGACATATTGGTTCATGTGGATTGTTGTAGGAATGGCCGAGTTAACAGTTGTCGGTGTGTATATTAACTATTGGTTCCCAGATATTCCGCAATGGGTAACTGCACTCGTTGTACTTGTAGTGATGACGTTAGTGAACTTAGCAAATGTTAAAGCTTATGGAGAATTTGAATTCTGGTTCGCTCTTATTAAAGTAGTTGCAATTATCGGTATGATTGTACTTGGCTTAGCCATTATTTTATTTGGTGTAGGCAATCATGGTGAAGCAGTTGGTTTCAGTAATTTATGGTCTCACGGTGGCTTTATGCCAAACGGATTCCACGGTGTTTTAATGTCGCTTGTGTTAGTAATGTTCTCGTTCGGTGGTGTTGAATTAGTAGGCGTTTCAGCTGGTGAAGCGAAGGATCCTGGAAAATCAATTCCTTCTGCCATCAACAGTATTGTTTGGCGTATTTTAATTTTCTATATTGGTGCATTAGGTGTCATGATGATTTTATCTCCATGGAATGAAGTTGGTTCAAATGGTAGCCCATTCGTTCAAGTTTTCGACCATGTCGGAATTCCTGGTGCAGCGCATATTATTAACTTCGTTGTATTAACAGCAGCAATGTCTGCATTCAACAGTGGATTATATGGTTCAGGACGTATGCTTTACAACTTATCGTTACAAAACAACGGTCCTAAATATTTCAAAACGCTTAGTAAAAACGGTAGTCCACGTCGTGGGATTTTATTCTCATCAGCAATGTTACTAATTGCCGTTGTGTTAAACTACATCGTCCCTGAAAAAGTGTTCATTTATATTTCTGCTGTTGCAACAGTAGCAGTTATTACGAGCTGGATGATTATTCTGATTGTTCAATTGAAATTCAGAAAGTCTAAAACGAAGGAAGAAATTGACGGTCTAAAATTCAAAATTCCGTTATTCCCAATTACTACATATATTTCCATTGCATTCTTATTAATGGTTATTGTGTTAATGGCGTTTATTCCAGACATGCGTGTTGCACTGTATGTCGCACCGATTTGGTTTTTAATCTTGTTTGTTGGATACAAAGTAATCTTTAATTACAGGAACTATAGTTGAAAAACGATCTTCAACAATCGGGCGCTTTAATTGAAAAAGCAGTTAAAAGGATCTTCCAACAGAAGATCCTTTTTCAGGTGTGCCAGGCATGGCAACTATCTAGGTGGTGAAAGTCCACTGTGGGGGTGCACATCGACCAACCACTAAGGAAGCGTAAGGTACTTATCGCGAGGTAAGGGCTGGAGGAAGCGTGGAATAAAATCTTGGCTCGACGAACAGAAATCTGATACTAAGGCTCTATAAAAGGATGAGACTCCTTGACAAGTCAAAGTCCAAAAGATGTGCGTAACTTTGTAGGGTAAATCAGGCGAGTAAAAGAGGAAAGATAGTTGTCTTACCCTGGAGGTCTTGCGGATGTACAGTAGTACAGTCGAAAAAGGTTAGTCGCAAGAAGTCAGCAGAAGCCATAGTAATGAGTAAAATCATGAAGGGCTGAACAATTTATAGTGTTTCAACGCCGCGAATGCGTAAGTGACGAACTCCGAATGTGTTAATGGTGAAAGTATGAGCGTATCTCAAAGGATAACCAAAATGGAGTTATCACTTACTACGTGAGAGGAAAGGAGAAACGAGTGTGAAACTTTTAGAACAAATTCTAAGTAATCAAAATATGAATGAAGCCTACTTACGTGTCTATAAAAATAAAGGTGCCAGTGGGGTTGATGGAGTTACGGTCGACGAACTAAAGCAATATCTGAAAGAGCACGAAGACGAGCTGCGTCAGCGCATCAGAACAAGAAAATACCAACCACAAGCTGCCTTAAGAGTGGAAATTCCAAAAGAAAATGGCAAGATGCGCAAATTGGGAATACCAACAGTAGTGGATAGGGTAGTTCAACAAGCCATTCATCAAGTACTCAGTCCGATATTTGAAAAGCAGTTCAGCGAATTCAGTTACGGCTTTAGACAGAAAAGAAGTTGTGAGATGGCAATTATAAAAAGCTTGGAATTTCTGAATGATGGACACACTTGGGTTGTGGATATCGACCTTGAAAGATTTTTCGATACAGTCCAACACGATAAACTCATGCGAATCATTTCTAATACAATAGATGACGGAGATATCATTTCTCTAATAAGAAAATATCTTGTCAGTGGGGTTATGGTGAATGGGAAATATGAAGAAACACCAGTTGGAACTCCGCAAGGAGGAAACCTAAGCCCACTGTTAAGTAATATTATGTTGAACGAACTGGATAAGGAACTAGAAAGTCGAGGACTCCAATTCGTGAGATACGCTGATGACGCCCTCATCTTCGTGAAGAGTGAGAAAGCAGCGAATAGAGTGATGGATTCAATCGTGAGATTTATAGAAAAGAAATTAGGGTTGATAGTCCATACAGAAAAGAGTAAAATCTCCCGTCCAAAGGATTTGAAATTCTTAGGATTTGGATTTTACTACGATTCTAAGAATGAGAAATATCAAGTAAAACCTCATCTCACATCCATACAAAAACTTCAAAGGAAGCTTCAAAAATTAACAAAGCGAAATTGGAGTGTTCCGTTGGACTACCGAATTTTAAAACTAAAACAAGTCATACTTGGGTGGGTTAACTACTTTAGAATCTCGAATATGAAAAAAGCGATGACTGAGATAGATAAGAAACTTCGCTCCAGAATTAGAGTTATCATCTGGAAGCAATGGAAGGTAGCGAAGAAACAAATCAAATCGCTTGTTCAATTAGGGATTCCAGAGGAAGAGGCGAAAGGGTTAACTTTCTGTAGAAGAGGTTATCGGTACATTGGACTATCGAAAGTTATTCAAAGAGCAATCTCAAACAAAAGATTAAAGCAGAGGGGGGTTCCCTCTGCTTTAGAACATTATCTAAAAATACACACTGTAATATAAATTGAACCGCCGTATACGGAACCGTACGTACGGTGGTGTGAGAGGGGCGAAAATAGTTAAATTATTTTCCCTCTACTCGATTACCTATAAGGGTGATTATGTAAACTCTTCTTGGGGTAGCGTCAGGAAAATGCAGATTTACAAGGTTAAACTAATTTCAACATTAAAAAGTGGATTCCTGTTGATCTAGAAACGACTCGTTTGAAAATAATCAGGAAACGAAAGGATTAGCAATAATCCTATAATTGCAATCACAAAAAAACAAATCATGCCTATTATTTTTACTTTAATATTAACTTCAGCTTTCTTTTCTAATTTACTAATGTAGTTAGTTACTAACACTAAACTAAGTAAAGGAATAGCTCCTAAAAAAGGTTTATCTACCAAAAATAAAACTACAACTAGTAAAATCACTGCAATTAATATTTTATTTATTATCGTTTGAATAGAAATCCCTCCTAATATTCTTTCTTTAACTCTTCTGCTCGTTAGTTTAAGTGTAGCACTTCACAGTCTCAATAGAGTAAAGCCTATTGAGACATAATCAAATAATCTTTAAATAAGACTTGTATCAAAATGCTTAGCGTTGTAAATTCGCATTTCCCTGCCGCTACCCCATTAAGCTAATGGGTGACATCAGTTCAAGAAGAAGCCCCCTTCTTCAACTAAAGGCAGGATTGTTGAACAAGGAAATGATAAAATGGAATTATATAGAAAAAATGGGGAGGTGTCCGATAAATGAAAAAAGTCTTTGCAATTATTTTCCTTATTTTGCTAACTGGGTGTAATTCAAATAGTGCAGTAGAAAATTTAAAAGAGGAATATCCCAAAACGGTAAAAGAAGTGGCTGAGAAACTACCTGGCAAAATTCAAGATGAGTTAGCAGCACCGACAGAATTACCTTTTGCTGTTGAAAATGTGGTTTTACGTTTCACGGCGAACCCTCCAGGAGACTCAAAAGGAGATATTTTCGATACTGAATTTATGTATGGCGGCGAAGGTGTAAATCTTCATATCACTACTTATCACTATAAAAATACAACCTTTTCTTCTGATGATAAACAATTCAAGACAGTAAAATTAAAGAACGACATAAAGGCTCTTATAGAAGGCGATGACGAGAATACGAAAGAAATTCGTTGGAAAAAAGACGGACTTTATTATTCAATTATGCTTATTAAATCTCCAAAAAACGAGAAGAAATGCACGATCGAAGATCTTGTACAGATTGCCGATTCGATGGAATATTAAATGAGAATGTATTCAAGTAATGAGGAAAATAGTTTTATAAGTAATTTGTTTTATTGTGGTAATGTGTATGTGATTTCTAGGAGGAGTTATTATCCATAAGATTATTAGTTATATAGCATTTGCAATTGTGACAGTTATTTCATTGGATTACCTAAAAGATAATTATATGTTTGGTATTATTCTTTTTTTTAGTCTATGGGTTATCTATGACTACATCAGAGTATTGGAAAAAAGGGCAGAAGTTGAAAATAAAAACAAAATAATAGGAATCACTTGCTATTTCGTGGTTGGTTTGATCGCTTGGTTTATCATCTTCTTTTTAAGGTAGTCTAATTAAGCTACGGATGCATTAATTCAACAGCGCGACCACCAAATTGGTGATCTTTTGAATGTACGAAAATAACTAATATCATACATTTGAAAAACCCATTCTTCAACTAACAAGGCCAATAGTTGAAGAATGGTGCTATAATATCTTTAATAAAAATGTGAGGGAATTATTAACAATAAAATCAAGTGTATTATTAGGGGGATTCCAGTTAAAGAAAGGGGATTTATGAACGTAATTATTAGAAGATTATATATTGGATTATTGCTCGTAATTTTAGTGTTACCAACTGTTGGATGTGAACTATCTAAGAAAAAAGATGGAGAAGCAAGTAGCAAATCTCAATTTACTTTAGAAGTAAAAGATTTACAAAGTTTAAGCGATAAAACAATATTCTATACAAAATCAAGTGAGGTTATATCAAACTCAGGAATAAATAATATATTCTACAATATTCAAGAGTATTATAACTCTAATAAAAAGGAATATCATTATGTTTTAGCTCTCAAAAAACAATCCCTGTCAGACTATCAAAAAGAAATGGAAATTATTCCATACGATATAATTAAGTTTTCGGTAGGGGCAACACAAAATAAAGATACCAACTCATTTATCCACACTGTATCCTCGCCAGTATTTATTGAATTTGAAAAATCGTATGTAAAGGATGGTTCTTACTATTTGTTTAGTTCAAATAAATCAATAGATACCAAGGATTTTCAACTGGAAGGTATTTTTGTGAACTCTGTACCGATAAAGGATAAAAAGGCGGGGGAAGAAACTTTTCGTTTTATTACAAATGTAAATGAAAGCCTAATTACTAATTAAAATGGAATTTAAAAGACTTTGATACTTCAACTAACCGGTGCTTGTGCGGCCGAGCCTAGGTCGTATCATATAGCGGGTGGGATTCCCGTCGAGAAAGAACTAGCCATTCACTCGTAGCGAGTCTTGGAGGGCTAATGGTAACATTAGCCTTTAAGCGTAGACAGTTAGGTGGCGCGCCGAAAGCTAAATGGTTGAAGGGATTGAGCTCCATAATGTTAGTAAATCGAGAGGGCTGATGCCTTAAGCACAGCAGAAAGCTACATTTTATCCATCGTTAAAGGCAAGAAGGATAGAACCTCTCTGGAGTCAGAGACCTTGGCACGTTACACATTGATATGATACGGCAACTCGGGAGACCCTACCGGTCTTTTCTTCTTATAGAAGAGTATGGTGTACAAGCGATAATAAGCAAGGAAACCAAATGCCGATGTAGGGAGTCGGATAGCAGCGTAGTACCAATGAAGTTGGGTAATGCCGATGGAGGAAAGGCTGCTACCAAGTTATCACCCTTACTAGGGGCACATTTACTACACGCAGAGGTAGGGATAATAAATGGACACAAAACTATTAAGGATAGCAGAATTAGCAAAATCTGAGCGAAAGAGATTAGCTATATTTTGTGAATGGTGACTAGGAGGAGCCGTGTGCGTAAATAGCGCAAGCACGGTTCTGTGAGGGGGGAGGAACACAATCTACCGCAAGGTAGAGAGGTTCCCTTCTACTCGACTACATAAAGAGTATTGAGCTGCTAAGACAGCTCTTTATTCTTGTTCAACTAAAGGGGCAGGTGTGCGGCCGAGCCTAGGTCGTATCATATAACGGGTGGGATTCCCGTCGAGTAAGAATTAGCCATTCGCTCGTAGCGAGTCTTGGAGGGCTAAAGGTAACTTTAGTCCTTAAGCGTAGACAGTTAGG
>NZ_LFZW01000001.1:570880-683582 GCF_001183985.1 Peribacillus loiseleuriae
CGAAACAAAAGGGAAATAGAAAACCAGCAACCTTTGATTTCCTAGGTTTTACACACTATTGTGGGAAGAGTAAACAGGGAAATTTTCGAGTGAAAAGGAAATCAAGCAGGAAGAAAGTCCAAGGCAAACTTAAGGAATCAAAAGAATGGTTGAAGAATAATAGAAATAAAGATATTCATATGATTATGGATAGATTTAAACGCTCACTAATAGGTTATTACAACTATTACTGCATCACAGATAACATCCAAAGTGTAAACAAATTCAAAGACAAAATCGGATACATACTGTATAAATGGCTCAACAGAAGAAGTCAAAGGAAATCCTTTACATGGGATAAATTCAGACTATTTCTTGATAAATATCCACTACCTTCACCAAGAGTTAAGGTCAATATATATGACTTAAGAAAAGAGATTAGCTACATTTTGTGAATGATAACTAGGAGGAGCCGTGTGCGTGAATAGCGCAAGCACGGTTCTGTGAGGGGGGAGGAACACAATCTACCGAAAGGTAGAAAGGTTCCCTTCTACTCGACTAGTTGAAGAAGGTATATCAATGTTTTTAGACGAATATTGTTAGATAAATCTTGAAGGGGAGTGGGAGTATGGAAAATGTAATTTATGGAATAAACCACTGGATACAATCATTACCAAAAGAATACAACTTGATGTCAGAACCAGAATTATCTAATCGACCATCACCAAATAAATGGTCAAAAAAAGAGATATTAGGACATCTATGTGACTCTGCAATAAATAATATTGAGAGGTTTATAAAAATTCAATATGTAGAACAACCTTATGTTATCCAGTCGTATAATCAAGAACAATGGGTGATAGTCCAGAATTATCAAGAAAGACCACTTGATGAAATAATTACACTTTTTCAAACACTAAATACTCAAGTCATAAATATATTTATAAATATTCCTGCAGAGAAATTATCTTATCTTTGTGATATTGGTAATAATCAACAAAAACCATTAGAGTGGCTTATACAGGACTACCTGGAACATATGGAACATCATATTAACAACCAAATTTTAATTAAAAATAACAACTATATTTCTTATTGAACTAACAGGTGCATTAGTTGAGTAAAAATAAAGTGATTTTAGAACGCGTTTCATGTTTTAGTTATTCCATTAACGGGGGCATTTGTGTAACAAATAGTAAAGAACATTTTTATTATGCAGGCGTTCAGTTTTTTTACAAATAGTACAACTAGTAAAGGACTTTCTTCATTATTTTTAGTTACAAGTTATGGATTTTATAGGATTTTTATATACCTTGAGTAAAGAACTAATTTTTCATACAACATCTGACTAATCACGTGTCAATCTTCTTGATGCGAGAGGGCAATATGGAATCACACTGATTTTTTCTTCCTTATAAAGTGGCAACATCTCCCTCTCCACTTCACAGTATAAGAGGTTTAAATGATTCTGCATCGATACAAACCTGGTCCGCCCATTTTTTTCAGCTACATGTAATGCCTTTTGAAACTGCCATGCATACATGCAGAAGCACCAATGTATCTTGCCTTCCCAGCAGTGGATTTGATAAAAATCTACATAATCGGTTCCAAACCTTATGGGTTCATATCGATTTCACTTATGATTGCTTTTCGGGAAGGATTAGCACCATCTGGACCTTTCTGCATGCAGTTATAAACCTTTGTTCCGTCTAAATACACATTCGCCCTATCAAAAAAATTGATACCAAGCTCAAGGGCTTTTTTAATAATAGGACGACTATGCTCTTCATCAAGTACTTATTGCTGAATCCATCGTTCTGCTACACTAAAGCTCATAAAGTCAGGATACATCCAAGCCTGTATTTCCAAGTTTCACATATTCCATTTGATTTTTCCCTACTTCTCAATAGATGTAATATAGCTAACCATCGTTTATTATATAAACAAAAACAGTATGAGTGTAATGGTTAATAGAACACCATTTGTTGATTATTGAACAAAACAATTGAAAATTGTCTTTAAGGGTTGCTTCAAAAATAGGTATTTAAATCAGGGGAATTATTTACATTCCAATGGGCTAACTGTTTAGTGAAGCTGAGTCTGCGTCAACCTGTTTCGGAAGGCGAAGCCCTTTGTATTTCAACAAACGTTTCACAAAAAAAGTGAACAACAACAAGGAAAACGCGACTGACACGGCGCTAACCGTGAACAATACCTGGTAACTCGTGTACTGAGAAACCCAGCCTAGCAAGATTGCACCTAATCCGATACCGAGGTCGGTAGCAGTCGAAAAAGAAGCATTGGCTGCACCTGTACGTTCTGGACTGACAAGACGTATCGTTGCCGCTTGAAGAGCAGGTTGCGCGGAACCGAAACCAATACCGTACATAACCGCCGAAATGATCACGCCGAACAAATTGATCGAGAAACTCAAGACAACCAAAGCCGAAATCGTAATCACTAGTGCAGGAATAATGACAACCGTCTCACTGTACCGGTCTGAAAGTTTCCCCGCAATGGGACGGATTAGGACAAGCGTGGCTGCATAAACCAGAAAGAATGTACCGGAATTGACCTTGATCGAGTCGGCAAACAGCGGTACAAAGGTGGTAATGCCACCATAAGCGATAAACAGCAAAAAGATTGATGCCATAACGGGTAAGATCGATTTTTCGAAAAGTTCAATTCTCCTTACACCCGTTTGAGGATTAAAAGGCATTTTGGCACCGGACGTTAAGAACAGCGCTGCGACAGAGAGGACGGCTGCAAATAGAAATAGAGAATGGTACGAGAGGTTCTGTGTAACCCATAGACCGAACATTGGACCGATTGCCATAGCTAGAGTCATAGCCATCCCAGACCACCCCAGGCCTTCTCCGCGGCGGGTGGACGGAATCATATCCGTAATCGCAGTGAGAACGGCGGTTGTGGAAACGGCCCAGGTCATCCCGTGCAATATTCTGAGCCCCATCAAAACGACGATTCCGCCCATCCAGTTATACATATACATCGCCACGGCAAAGAGGAACAGCCCCCAGACGATAAATGGACGCCTGCCGAACTGATCTAGCAACCAGCCGACGAATGGGCGGAAAATTACGGAAGACAGCATAAAAGCCCCCATCGCGAGACCGATCTGCGCTTCGTTGCCGCCCATCTGTTTGATAAACAGAGGAAGCGTTGGATACAGCATATAAAATGCAGTGAATAGGAAAAACATCCCTATGATCATGAGAATAAACGACTTCGTCCATAAGCGTTCCACATTTCATTCCTCCTTGGGTGAAAGATTCAGTGTTATATCTTTGCAGGATAGTTCAAATACAATACGTCACAAAGGTATAGAAAAAGCCGAAATTCCTACTTAGGAAATTTGGCTTTAATTCTGTTGAAAAATGTTAAATATGTTGTCACACCATAATTAACTAAAACCAATTATTGGGTGAGGTACATACGGTTCTTCTAGGGACGCAATTTCTTCAGGTGTTAACTTAATTGATAGAGCACCTACGGCATCTTCGAGATGAGACATTTTCGTAGCACCGATAATAGGAGCTGTTATTGGTTCTTTCTGTAGCAACCAGGCAAGTGCGATATGAATACGGGGAACGCCACGTTTTTCTGCGATTGCAGCAGCCCGCTCTACGACCAATCGATCTGCATCAGCAGTCGCATCATATTTAGATTTTTGAATTTGATCGGTTTCTGAACGATAAGTTGTTTCCGCCCAATCACGAGTCAATCTTCCTGATGCAAGCGGGCTATAAGGGATCACGCCGATTTTTTCTTCCTTACAAAGAGGCAGCATTTCCCGTTCCTCTTCACGATAAATGAGGTTTAAATGATTCTGCATCGACACAAAGCGAGTCCATCCATTTTTCTCCACTACATGTAGTGCCTTTTGGAACTGCCATGCGTACATGGCAGAAGCACCAACATATCTTGCCTTCCCCGCCTTCACTACATCATGCAATGCTTCCATCGTTTCTTCGATGGGCGTATTGTAATCCCAGCGGTGGATTTGATAAAGGTCTACATAATCGGTTCCAAGTCTTTTCAGACTCTTATCAATTTCACTCATGATTGCCTTTCGGGAAAGACCGGCACCATTTGGACCTTCATGCATACGACCATGAACCTTCGTTGCAAGTACAATTTCATCACGATTGGCATAATCCTTTAGAGCTCGTCCAACAATTTCCTCGCTTGTTCCGTCTGAATATACATTCGCCGTATCAAAAAAATTGATACCAAGCTCAAGGGCTTTTTTAATAATAGGACGACTGGGCTCTTCATCGAGTACCCATTGATGAATCCACCTCTCTGCTACACCAAAGCTCATACAGCCTAGACAAAGCCTGGATACATCTAAGCCTGTACTTCCGAGTTTTACATATTCCATTTGATTACTCCTTACTTTCTTTTATTAACCGCTTCACTTTCAGTTATTGTTTATCGTGACGTATGTACTCCTAATTATGCAACAAATGAAAAAGTAACCGTTATCCTATTCGTATCAAATGATTGCCTGATCCTCTCACAACGACTTACGCAATCGACGAATATGCGATAAAATGAAACTATCTAAGATGAAGGGAATAAGGAGAATCACATATGTCTGAGCGAATATACAAACAGCAGCATGAACTTGGAAAACTCATTGAGCGTTATTCAGGGCAGGATGGTGTTCACCCGACTGCTATTCCGTCTTTATTTTTCATCCGTGAATCAATTGTTACCGAACCCATTTATAGAGTTAACCAGCCATCCTTTTGCATTATCGTTCAAGGTGAGAAGGAGGTATTCTTGGCACAGGAGCGCTTTAGGTACGGTCCTTCTAATTACATTGTTGCATCCGTTGACTTGCCGGTTACCGGGCAGGTTATAAAAGCCTCTGCTGACGCTCCGTATTTGTCTCTCAAACTTGAATTTACACCGAGTCAAATCTTAGAGGTTTTAAGTGATTCTGAAATTCGAGTTGGACCGAAAAAAAATGCGAAACGAGCGATGTTTGTCAGCGAAGTAGAGTCTTCTCTGTTAGACGCAGTAGTTAAGTTAGCCTGTTTGCTAGACAACCCGAAAGATATTCCGGTACTTGCTCCATTATTCACGAAGGAAATTCTCTATAGGGTTCTACAAGGTCCCCATGGGGATGCGCTTGAACAAATGGCAATAGAAGGTAGCTATGCCTATCGAATCAGAGACGTTATAGAATATATCATAAATAACTATGATAGGTCTTTTCGAATTGAGGAACTTGCGGAAAGAGCGAATATGAGTGTTCCTTCACTTCATAGGCACTTTAAAGAGATAACTGCTATGAGCCCGATTCAGTTTCAAAAACAATTGAGGCTGCAGGAAGCTAGGCGCCTGTTATTATCCGAGTCAACAGATGCCGCTGATGTCGCATTCCGGGTAGGCTACGAAAGTCCATCACAATTCAGTCGTGAATATTCCCGCATGTTTGGTTTTCCACCTAGAGAAGATATAAATCGTCTGAGGAAGAAATACGACCAAAGGATCAACTCATGAACCCTGCTCAACGGGGGTCTAATCATTTGGAAGATACTTTTACTAGAAAGACTTTTCTATTATTGTTCATTTATAGTGAAGAAATGTACGTAAACTAACGTAAGCAGATTAGATAAAGTACAATACTTTACAATGTTATAGAAAAAGCCGATTTTCCTAAGTAGGAAGATCGGCTTTTTCTTCTATGCTAGAAAGTTGTTTTTTCGGATTATACATGTAGTTACTCAGTAAAATAGATGCTAAACTCAATATCAAGAATAGTAATCCCCCTAATACGATGTATTGTGTGCCCATACCCGATATAAATAATCCACCTATCGCAGTACCAATTGTTATCCCTAAATTACCGCCCGATAGAAACAACCCATTCGCGAAATCAGGAGCATCTGGAGCCGCAGATGTAATCCAATATTGGCTAACTATGTGTCCTATAGCAAATAATATTCCAAATAACAAAATAGTTATCATCATAGGTCCAGTGGACTTCCCCGTTAGCAATGATAATAGATAAACGATTCCTAATACGATTGGTAAAGATATTACAGTTTTCAAGGCATTTTTAGTAAGTAACTTTCCTCCTGCGAGGGTTCCAATCAGACTTGCTAAACCTAATAATAATAACGCCAAACTTAATGTTTTCCCCGATATATTAGTAATGGTTTCAAGGTACACTGCAATGTAACTATTAACACTGGATATTGCAGAACCTATAAATATGATTGTAAAAATAGCTAACCAAGTAACTGACTTTTTTAGTACGCTTAATTGAGTTCCATAAGAAACTCTTTCCTTAACAGGCATAGATGGTACAAATAGTAATGTAGCTATGAATGCCATAGCGTTAACGATAGTAAAGAATAACATCGCCATTTCTAAGGAAGTTTCACTAGCAATATAATTAGAGATTGGTATACCAAGTACCATACCTGCGGTCACTCCCAACATTACTTTAGAAACAGCCTTTGGGGATTCTTCCTTGCTAACTGAGGTAGCAGCTACTGTCAAAGCTAATGAACAATAAACTGGATGAAAAAAGGCTGGAATGGTACGAGCAATTAGTACAATAGTAAAGTTTGCTGCAAATATGGAGATAATGTTTCCCAGAACGAAAATGCCAAGTACAAATAACATTACCATCTTACGATTTATACCTGAAAACAATAACGGCAAAATGGGACCAGATATTGCAACAGCAAGTGCAAAGAGACTCACTAGCAGCCCTGCTTTGGATACACTAATATGAAAGTGGTCAGCGATTAAAGGTAATATACCAATAACCCCCATTTCAGTAGTTAAGATGCCGAAAACTCCTATAGTCAATATAAATATAAGTAAATTGTGTTCTTTAGCCATAAATTTTTATCTCCTATCTTCATTAAGAATAAATCTTAAACTTTGCGTAATGTATGACTATAAATAACATGAACAGATACACCACCTGTTTCATTTAAGAAGATCTCGCTTGCTTTAATCTTTCCGTATTCTACTAATGAGAACGATACAGTCAAGGATAGCGATTTGAAACACAATATCTTCTTCATATGTTTTATTATTGGTGTAGTTACTGTTGCATCATAATTAAAAAACATGTATCTAGTTAATTTAGCTCTTTTGAGACAGCCGACTGTCTTTGTTAACTATCATTTCATCTGATCTTGTTTACTGATGTTTCAATCGATTCTCCGCTATTACAACCACTCATTCTTATCTTTCGATTTTATAGTTCTAACAAAAATTCTTACCAAAAACGCTGTCAGTTTGTTTAGGTGCTGCCCTACATATTCAGGAATGTCATACATACTGTTCCATTTTATCTGGCATATTCCCAGTCATTTTCAGATTGTTGTTTTTGAATGTTACTTGTTCGATCATGTCCAACGTCTCCTCATAAATTCTATTAATTTAGCTAAATTAGATATCCTAAAAATACATTAATGCATGTTAGTGTATTAAGTTACATGTGTGTATAATTATAAATAGACACGGGATGTTTGCAATTATCAAATGACTACGATTCGTACATTAGTGCACAAATCGATTGAAATTGTGAATTACTTTAAAGAAAGTTTGGTGATCCTCACAATGTCTAAAGTGGATAGAAGAATACTCAAATCTCGAGAAGCGATAAAAAAAGCTGTTATTGAACTGATGTCTGAAAAAAAATTTGATGACATCACGATACAAGATATTTCTGATAGGGCAAATGTTAGCCGAAGAACCATTTATCTTCATTACATGGATAAATATGATTTGCTAGATAAGCTCATTGAAGAACATATTAACGATCTACGGGAAATCTGCGAACGGGAAACTGAAACGGATTCTATAGATGGAAGTGTGACTTGGTTCGATTACTTTGAAAGTAATTATTTATTCTTTTCGTCTATGCTAGCCAGTAAAGGTGCCCCTTACTTTCGCAACCGGTTCCTTGCGTTTGTCATCGAGGATATAAAGAACGTAAAGAATGGATGGAATATAACCGAAGGAAAAAATTGCGGTTTAAGCGAAGAGGTTATTCTTCAATTTTTTGGAACAGCTTACATAGGGGCAGTGGAATGGTGGTTTAAGAATGGAATGCCTTATCCACCTCATGTCATGGAAGAACAAATAGGGATATTGTTTGAGAGGAATCTATAGGTATCTTTCTATGAAAAACGTACACCTCAATTTTGTGAAGAAGAAAGGCGTAATACTTGGAAGGTACTTTAACTAGAAATTTGGTCTCATCCTATACAAAAAATGCAAATTGTGAAGGATTGTAATGAAGCTAACGAGGCGGTTTTGTTGAATAACAGACAGTAATACTGACATTTGGATGATGCTTAAATAACAGGGAAGGACATTGAAACCCATTTTGGAGGTTCTACCTAGAACAAGCAAGCTACCCAAAAGTAGCTTGCTTGTTTTTACACGTTTAATTCTGGCTTTGGTGTTGATGGTTTAATGTATTTAGCTAATAGCCTACGTGAGATTGGTCCAACAATTAGTAACTGGGACGGAAGCGCCACGATAAAGTTTAGACCAACTGTTTTAAGGTAAGCTGTGAAAATTGAACCTTCAATACCTGTCATTACCGCCGTTAAAATAAGTCCGTATACTGACATAATAAGAACCATGACAGGGACCATACAAAAAGCAATCGCCACAATAAAGTTGATTTCTTTGGATTTATCATAAGGTAGTGATAATGCAAATTTACGCGTTTTCGGTTCAACGAGTGACTCTGCAATAAAAGCAACGATAAATGTTATGACAAATTGAATTACTGCACTCCCTACTGTAAACGATGAAAATCCGTGTAAAGCTGTGTTGTAAGCTGACATAATAAGAACCATTCCAAAACACATAAATAGTCCAAAAATAATACCTTCTTTTTTATTACTAGGCAAATAAAAACATCCTTTCTTATAGAGAATAAATGTAATTATATATGACTAGATTTTTTTACATAAGTGACGTTTCTGTGAATCTTTTTAGACAATGTTAAATGATACTGTTGTTTTGACGTGAAAAATAGAGTTGCAAATAGAAGAGCTCTGTCTTCAAGTTGAAGAGATTGATGATTAACTTACATCAGGGAAGGAGGATAACGAATGATCCAATGGAGAGAAGAAACAATTATTGAGACTAATAATAAAGGAATTTATCTAAATGAAGTAACGTTTGATGGGAACTTCCTTTTTATCCTGCATTAGCGTGCAGTAAAACCCCCCACTAATTGAAGTTTCACTTTATTCCTTGTTATCATTTATGGATTTAGTATTATGGGAGGGGGTGTATGGAAGTCGAAAGTCTGATTAAAAGGAAAATAACAGTCACATTCGTTACGACAATGATCTCTTCTATGATCTTAGCTTATTTATATATGGCAGATAGAGTTAATTCGGAATATCCCCATGGTTTAGGAGGGGATTTTTTAGGCTGGTTACCCGTATATAGTATGTATATAGGCATAATTGTTTTAATTTATGGGAATTTGGTTTCGGTTGGCTTTTTCAGGAATTTACATTGGCGTTATCCGGAATGATAGTTGCTTTGTTCTATGCTCTAATCGATAGATGGCTATTTGTAAGAGCTAAGGTTCAAAAAAGTTTTAAGATGTTTTTTCTTTTTCCAGTCGTAATATGCGGTTTGCTTTGGGGCTATTTTCATATCATGTCTGAACCTTTACCACCCTTTACAATGGAAGACGCTGTTGAATTTGCCACCAATGATAATGGGACTGTTACAGATGTTTTCCCTAAGAATATTGACAAATGGGAAGGGCAGATTGATGGTTACCGTGTTGAGAGGGAAACAGCTACAAAAGAAACAGGAAAAGAAAAATATTTCATTACTTTTACTGAAAGATGGAATACAGGAAAGGTAAAGGGTTTCTCGTCCTTTTCGTATGAGGTAGAACGTGGATCTTTAACCGCATCTGGTAGTGAAGGGAATGAACCTCCGTACTATAAATGAGAAACAACTAGTTAAACAACAAAAAACAGAAGGGTTACAAATTCGGTTGTACCGATTGTAATCCTGTTTCTATTGAAAAAATTTTTCCTCTATTACTAAGATAAAAGTAAAGGCGAAATGGTAATCAATTTTGAGAAACAGTCCAAAATTGAAATCCTATTAAATAAGTAATAAATAATTGCCCCCCACTCTACAAAAGGTTAACTTTGATTCTCAGTGTAAGAATTAGAGGTAATACGTTAGTTTAATGAAATACACTGAGAAGGAATAATAATGCATAAAAGGTAACCTTTCGAAATAGAAATATCCTTGATACATCTATGAAGACCTTGAGGTGAATATTGTTAACAATGTACTTGTAACGTATTCGGAAAGCGGTTTATATCGCGCCCTTAAAGCATTCTTTTATTTTTGATACCGTTATGAAATAATTAGAAATTCTAAAAGTATATAAAGGAAATATTGAGAAGATTTACACAAAATTATTATGATATAATAAGGAGCTCATATTTATACATTTTAAGAAAGAGGGAAATTCATGAATCAAGAACAATATTTGAAAAAGAGAATGGGGTTTTGGTCACTTACTGCATTATCTCTTGGGGGGATTATTGGGTCAAGTTGGCTTTTCGGACCTTGGGCAGCGGCAAAATTAGCTGGTCCCGCAGCTATTATGTCCTGGGCACTCGGTGCAATTGCGATTACACTCATCGCCCTTATTTATGCTGAATTAGGAAGAGTTAAGCCTGAAACAGGTGGCTTGGGCCGTTATCCCCTCTATTCCAATGGAAAAATGCTTGCTACAGTGACAAGTTATTCGATCTGGCTTGGTTACTGTGCTACTGCACCTGTGGAATCGGCAGGAGTGATTCAATACGCGAATCAGTTTTGGCCCGGATTGTATGATCTAACAACGGAGCAACTTACTACAACTGGCATACTAGCCTCAACGGTGTTAATGGTATTCTTTGTTGTTTTCAACTATTTTGGAGTAAAATTATTTGCTATTACGAATACAGTTATTACGACTATTAAATTTGTTGTACCGGTGCTCACGATCATCGCTTTCTTTATGACAGGTTTTCATGCAGAGAACTTTACAAGTCAAGGATTTGCCCCATATGGTATTGGTGCTGGATTAAGCGCGATATTAACTAGTGGGATATTTTTTGCCTATACAGGATTTGGTAATGTAGTGATGATGAGTGGTGAAGTCGTGAACCCTAGACGTAACATTCCACTAGCGTTGATCACGTCTCTTGTAGTTGCTGCCATATTATATGTATTACTTCAAATTGTTTTTATTGGAGCGGTTCCACCAGAGATGTTAGTTAACGGTTGGAGTGGAATTAAGTTCGATTCCCCATTTGCAAATCTAGCCCTTATGGCAAATATGGTTTGGTTATCGTGGATTATTACAGCTGATGCTATGGTTTCCCCAACAGGTTCAGCGCTTACTTATACAGCTGGAACTTCAAGACATGTGTTTGGGATGGCGAAAAGCGGGTTCTTACCAGCTTTCTTCGGAACAATCAACAAACGATTTGGTGTTCCTACACGAGCACTTGCTCTCAATTTCTTTATCGGGTTGTTATTCTTATTCCCTTTAAAAAGTTGGACGGCAATTGTTGCGATTGTAGGAGCCATTGGTATTTTTAAGTATGCTTCAGCGTGTGTAACGGTCATGGTTTTCCGTAAGGTCGGTTTGACCAAAGACAAAGGTCTCCCAGGTATGCATATTATTGCTCCGGCAGCCTTTGTTTTTGCTACGCTGCTTATTTATTGGACAAACTGGAGTAGAGTACATCTTGCCATTACGGGGTTAATTATTGGGATTGTTGCATATTTAATTACCCACTTTATCAAAAAATATAGCTCGATTGAAATCTTAGGTGGTATATATCTTGTTATTTATATTTTATTGCTCGTTTTGATGTCATATTTAGGGGATTTTGGTGGTAATGGTATTATTCCTGAGCCATTTATGTCCATTGTTACGGCAATACTTGGATTCATCTTTTACAACTTTGCCGTTTATAACGGTGTTTGGTATATGCGTAAAAAAGGAAACATTGAAGAATTACAAGAAAGTATATCTAACTTAAAGTAATAAATTTTTTAAAAGGAGAACATGTTATGAAGCTTTGGGGCGGACGTTTTAGAAAAGAAGAAAATAAATTGATGGAAGACTTTAATAGCTCACTTAAAGTTGATAAAAGGCTTTATTTTGAAGATATTAAGGGAAGTATTGCACACGTAAATATGTTAGTGCAATGTGATTTACTCACAAAGAAAGAAGGAGACGATATTGTAAAGTCTCTACTTTCCATATTAGAGGATATTGAGAACGGAACATTACGTATCGAAGGAAGTTTTGAAGATATCCACAGTTTTGTTGAAGCACATTTGACGGAGCGAATTGGTGAAACAGGAAAAAAACTTCACACGGCACGTAGTAGAAATGACCAAGTAGCTACAGATATGAGGCTTTACGCAAAAAATAAAGCTTTAGAGGTTATTGAATACATTGAGGATCTACAAAATAGCCTAGAAAAAAAAGCAAAAGAAAATAATGTGATTATGCCAGGTTACACTCATCTTCAACGTGCACAAGTCATCACATTTCAACATCATTTAATGGCATATTATAACATGCTGGATCGCGATAGAAAAAGAGTTCTTAAAGCCATTGATATTATGAACGAAAGTCCACTTGGTTGTGGGGCTCTGGCAGGAACTACTCATACGATAAACCGCGCAATGACAGCAGAAGAGTTGGGATTCGCTAAACCAGTAGATAACTTCTTGGACGGAGTAAGTGATCGAGATTATCTTTTAGAATTAATGTCCGACTTCTCAATTATCATGATGCATTTAAGCAGATTAAGTGAAGAATTAATTTTATGGAGTAGTCAAGAGTTTAAATTTATTACGATTGATGACGCGTACTCTACAGGTAGCAGTATCATGCCTCAAAAGAAAAACCCTGATGCTGCTGAACTTATCAGAGGAAAAACAGGGAGAGTATACGGATCGCTTACTTCGCTATTAACCACTATGAAAGGCTTGCCTTTGGCATACAATAAAGATATGCAGGAAGACAAAGAACAATTTTTTGACTCATTGGATACGGTACTATCTTGTTTAAACATCATGTCTCATATGATTTCTACGATGAAAGTGAATAGTGAAAACATGAAAAAAGCCGTGAAAGAGGGCTTCCTTAATGCAACAGAGGTTGCTGACTATTTAGTTAGCAAAGGAGTTGCTTTCAGAGATGCGCATAGTATTGTTGGTTCAATTGTCATTTATTGTGAAGACCATCATAAAGCCATTGAAGATTTAACGTTAGAAGAATTGAAAAGCTTATCTCCAAAGATTGAAGATGATCTATATGAATACATTGATTATCAAAATATATTAAATAAAGGGATTAAAGTCGCTTTATTAAAATAAAGTGAAACTTCCATCAGTGGGGGTTTTACAGCCTGTTAAACCGGGATAAATTCGGTTCTGGTTCAAATAAATTTATGGCTAGAAAACCAAATAGTTGATGTATGCTTTATTGGATTTAGGACAAATTTCTCCCCTTGGAGAGTTTGTCCTTTTTTCATTCTATGCTTTTTTTTTAACATCTTTCCGAAAGAATTCCCCATCCTCAAGCCTGTGAAGGGTGAAACCCAAGGGTAGGGAGGGGATGAATGCGAAAGGCAATAGAATGGCGATGTCTTTTTCTGATAACGGAAAGTTATTCAATACAAAGCTAGGTGAAATAGACATTCTGCTTCATAGACCATTAGAAGGAAGAATCAAACAACTTATCATCAAGCGTCAAGGTAAAAGATGGTATTCTATTTTTTGTGTCGAAAGGCAAGTAATACCAGCTAATATTAATGCAAATAATGCAGTAGGCATGGATGTGGGACTTAATAAATATGCGGTTCTTTCCAATGGCACAGAGTATGATAATCCTCGATTTCTTCGTAAAAAAGAAAAACAATTAAAGAAAGCACAACGAAAAATTTCTGAAAAGAAAAAAGGTTCTGCTAACTACATTGGGCAAGTACAACGAGTTCGACAATTACATGTGAAAGTAGCAAATCAACGAAAAGATTTTCTTCATAAACTAAGCTACAACTTAGCGATAGACTATTCGGTTATCGCTGTGGAAAATCTAAATATCCGTAATATGATCAGGAATAGAAAGATATCTAAGTCTATTTCTGACGCTGGTTGGGGGATGTTTCGAAACATGCTTGCTTATAAATGTGAAAAAAATGGCGGCGTGCTAATCAAGGTAGAACAAAAATTCACTTCTCAAGATTGTTCTTACTGTAACAATCGAGTAAAAAAATCCCTTTCTATTCGCACTCATATTTGTCAGAAATGTGGAGTGGTCCTTGATCGAGACTATAACGCTGCAAAAAATATCCTGCAAAAAGCAATAGAAGAATTGCTTGTAACTGTAGGGCAAGGTTGTGTCCGAACAGTATAATCTACGCCTGTGGAGATTGTGTTAGACATATTGGAAAACCCCACTATGCTATGGTTGATGAACCAGGAAGCCCCTTTCTTCAAACAACCCGAAAGGGTGTTAAGGAGGGGTCATTCACGAAAAGGTGATAAAATAAGTGGAATGGTATTAATCGTTAAGGGTGCTTTATTTTTTACCAATAATGATCCCCCTTTTTTCTCTATTCCCCACAAAAGACGAACGTTAAGTTGTTTTTTTAGAAAAATATTCATGTTTTCGTTGAAAATCTATTATAAATTTGCTATATTTAAAAAGCAATAATCTTAAATATCATTACTCGTATATACTCGGTAATATGGTCTGAGCGTTTCTACCTGGTTCCCAATGAAAGAACTGGACTACGAGTTAAAGTATTCGGCTGTTCGGCTTTTTGGCCGCTGCCATTTTATGATTTAGCAAAAACATTATTTTTTGCTAAATTATCTATACTTTGACTTTGTAGGGCTAGAAGGTAGAAATCATTCTACATTTTCTAGACCTTTTTCTTTGGACCAAATCTTCCAATGTAACAAATACAACAAGAGAAAAAGGAGAAATTATTTATGAAAAACAAAAGGTTACCAAAATACGCTTTATTAGTAACGATTACTGTACTGTTATTATCAATACTAGCAGCATGTAATTCAGCTCCACAAAATGAAGCTGGACAAAAAAATACTCAACAGCCTATTATCATTCAAGGTCCAATGCCAATAGAAGCTGAAAATTTTGCAAAAAGGCTAGAAAATGTTAAAGAGGAAAAATCAGGAAATTTTGTATTTTACAAAGGAACACTGGACAATTATCCTGTCATCGTTGCTAAAACAGGTAAAGGAATGGAAAATACAGCAGCTGCTACAGCAGTGGCCGTTGAAAGATATAATCCTATAGCAATAATCAATCAAGGAACATCTGGTGGACATGATCCGAATTTAAACGTATTTGATATTGTTTTAGGAAAAAGAGTTACAAACATAGGTGCATTAAAAACTGAAAACATGAATGAAAACCAAGGAATTGATCCAACTAAATGGATACCTGTGGATTTAATGGCTTCTGAAGGAAGTGCAGGAGAAGATCCTAATGCTGAAAAAATCCGGTACTACGAGGGAGACAAGGATTTACTCGCAGCTGCTAATGCAGTAAAAGATAAATACACTAAGGGTAAGGTTGTCGAGGGTATTATAGGTTCAGCAGACGTTTGGAATAATGAAGTTGATCGAATTAAATGGTTCCATACTAAGTATGGTACATCTGTAGAAGAAATGGAAGGTGCCGCAGCAGCGCAAATGGCCCAAGCTTATGATGTAGCATTCTTGGGTATTAGAGTATTGTCTAATAATAAAACCAATGATGGTAAATACAACCCAGATACAGCATCAGCAAATCAAGAATATGTTTATGAAGTAGTTAAAAAATATATAACTACGTTGTCAAGCAAATAATATAGAAAAACAGATTAGCACCAATTCCATTTTCAACTAAAAAATAATTGATTCCCATCTCTTATCTCGGGTTCGACTGCCTGTAGGTAAAAAAAGTGCCTCCATTTTCGAAGGCTTTAGTTCCACAAGGAATTAAACAACTTTATTATCTGTTTTAATTTCAGAAGTAAAGCTGAACTTAATCTTTTTAAAGAACTTTAAAAGGAGATACTACAATTTAAGTAGTGTCTCCTTTACGTTTTTATAAGTGAATTTTAATGACTTTATTATTCCTATTCAGGTGTTACTTACAAAACCAATTTAAATAGAAAGAATTGGACAAGTACATCAAGTAATAGCATTAAACACGACTTCATGCGAAATTAAACGGCCTGTCCCCAATTAAGTTTAGGGAACTGGCGGCCTTATTAGAGCTTCTTCGATGTCACATATTAGCAGCTCAGCCCAGATTCTCAAAATTCTTTTTAGCTGTTAATTGTAGTGGGAAAGTCGTAGCTGATTATGTGAATAATCGTCGTTAAACTTTAGTTAAGTAGCAGATTTCGTTTGCTTATTTGATGTAAAAAACCACTTCATCATCGGTGGTGTAACGATGGTTGTTACAAGAATGACTACAACGAGAACGGCGAATAAATCTTCGTTAAGTAGTTTGGATTCTAGACCGATTGCAGCTAAGATTAAAGCGACCTCACCACGAGACACCATCGCAGCTCCAATCCCGAGCGAGCTATTCCAACCAAATCCTGATAATTTAGCACCGATAGCTGCACCAACTAATTTTGTTAGAATAGCTACTATACTTAATACAACAATCAGACCTAAATGATTCATAATCCCAGAAAATTGTGCGGTAATTCCGATTGAGGCAAAGAATACGGGAACAAAAATCGAATAACCAATGGTTTCAACCTTTTCAAAAACTTCATGTTTAAAGCCCGTTACACTAATAGCCACACCAGCTATATAGGCTCCAATTATCGCTGCTACCCCTGTATATTCTGCTAGGTAGGCATAAACAAAACAAATAATTAGAGCGGCAGAAATAACCGTTTCCGTCACTTTTAAGGAAGCGAATTTTTCCAAGAACCATGGAACTACTTTCCAAGCAACAAGAATGGCACCTGCAAAAAATAATACTTTCTTTAAAATAACGATTGATAGATTGACTTCGCCACCAGCAAAACTCATTAAGAAAGCCAAAGCGATAATGACGACCACATCATCAATCACGGCTGCACCTAAAATGGCAGTTCCTTCAGGAGTTTTTAATTGCTTCATCTCTTTTAGTGCTTGAACAGAGATACTCACACTAGTAGCAGAAAGCAATAGACCTAGAAACAATGATTGAAAAGAAGTAAGATCCATCATCATTCCTGCAAAATACCCTACAGCAAGCGGAACAATGATTCCACCAAAACCTACAAAAGTAGACGCTTTTCCAGTTCGTTTAAATTCGTCAAGATCGGTTTCTAAACCTGCTATAAACATTAACAAGATCACACCGATTTGACTAAATGCTGCTAATGTTTCAGTCTCAGTAACTAGCCCTAATACAGATGGACCTAGTACAATACCTATTAGGAGTTTACCTAACACGGAAGGTTGCCCTAATCTTACACTTATATGTCCGGCAATCTTGGCTGCAACTAAAATAATCGCTAATTGAAGTATTAACATCTTCATCCCCCCTTTTTTGTCTGAAAAATACAAAAAGAGCCTGTTACCAAAGGACATACTAATCCCTTGGTGACAGGCTCCTCCAAGTACAAATCTTTATTTTATTAGTACCATCATATCATTAGAAGTGTTGGAATTTCAATATTTTCTTTTAAATTGTGAAATTAGGCACTTTTTGTCTTTACTTTGATTCTTTTTTTATAATATTGATTGACAAAGCGACCAAAACTGGATGCAAGTACTTGCTGAAAAAGCATGCCGATGACAACAGGAACGGCAACTTGAGCGGGAAAATAGGAAATGGCGATAACGGCACCGGTACTAATGTTGCGCATACCGCCTAAAAACGTAAGCGACACGACATCTTCTCTATCCATCTTTAACAGCCTGCCGATAAGAAAAGAAAACAAGTAGCCAGAAAAAGCAATAAGAAAGACGACAATTGCGATGAAGACCAATTTTGTGTCGATATGACGTAAATATGGAGCGATAACCGAACTATTTAACAACACAACGATTCCTAAAAAGATTTTTGAAATCGGCGAAAGGCGTGGACCTAATACGGTTTTTACCTTTCCGTTTGTTACTTGATTAAGCAACATCCCAGCCAATGAAGGAAGAACGACCATCCATAGTAAACCGCCCATCATGCCGAGAATATCCATTTCTACTTGTTCGCCAACCATAAGCGACATCGTATATGGAACGATGAATGGCGATAAAAATGTATCAATTAAAATCACTGCAAGTGTAAGCGGAATGTTCCCTCGATAGATGGATACCCACAGAACACTTGTAATGCCGGTCGGAATAATCATGCCAAGAACTAATCCGGTTATCGTATAAACATCCCCGTGAAAGACAACATGACCTACACCCAAAGCCCAAAGCGGCATGATCACATGTAAAATACACATCGTAATAATGATCGGTAGAGGATGGATCATCACTTCTTTAAATGACTTAATATTTGACCCCAAACTACCGGAAAACGTCATAAATGCAAACAACCATGGAACTAAAAACGAAAAGCTATCGACATAGCTTGCAAACGTCACACCAAGCAACACACTTATTGGTGTAATAAACGGCATTTTACTTTCTAAAAAAGCATTTAATTTTTGCAGCATCTTCTCGCGCTCCCTGAAAAATAAACTATGAAATGATGCAACTATTTAAGCCTACGTGTAGTATTGTGAAAAATAAACAACTTCTTTATTATATTTTGAAATGATGATAAAAATCTTGAAAATAGACGACAGACTCAAGTAGTTACAAAATGTTTATATTTAATATAGCATATCTCAGCATTTGTGTTTGTGTCACTTCTTCTGATATCAAAAGTGAAAGATCAACTTACTTTAGTAGGTAAAAGTTTGTATTGTCTTACTTCTATAATACCGTACATTCAGAACTGAAAATGTCGTTATAACATGTAATTAAAGAAACATCCATGAGCGTCTGCTCTAAAACCTGACGATGATAAAGGTTCAGATTCTATAAACTGTATCATCTTATGAAGGTGGCAGTGCGGAGCTGAATTTACGAAGCCCCTCCCTTTTTCCACAGAGGAAAAAAGCATTACCATCAGCATGTCCCCAAAAAAAGAGGAATTACGTGATAATGCCGTTATTGAAGCCTTTCACTTCCTGCTAAAGGCGGAAGAATTCAAGTTGTTAAGAGTATCATTTTGCATAAGATCATAGATGTAATTTTAGTCATCTAATTCCTCTTTTTTCACCCACGTCTGAGACCAATTTTCAATTTCTTTCAAAATGGGTTCTAATGAGAAACCTTTTTCCGTTAATGAGTACTCAATTCTAACGGGTGTTTCTGGTATGACATCACGCTTCACAACTCCCTGCTGTTCAAGGTCTTTTAAGCGTTCTGATAAAACTCTGCCGCTAATTGCTATAGAAGATTGGATGGTGCCGAATCGTTGTGGACCGGACAATAATTGATAAATAAGCAAAGTTGTCCAGCGTTGACTTAAAAGGGAGACAGCTTTTTCAAATCGCGGACAAATAATGGATTGATTCATGCTCTTTCACTCCTTTAATTACAATATATCATATTACAATTTAATATCATATAATTTAAATATACAAAGTTACTTGACAATAATATGTTATGAAAATATAATAGCTTACATAAAGTAACTAAAGGAGAATAAAAACATGATTAAAAATGAAGCAGGCGCAGTTATATTACGTATTATTTTAGGACTTACTTTTTTCATTCACGGGTTTTCTAAATTCCAAGGCGGAATCAGTAACACGGCTGGCTTTTTCGACAGTATTGGCATTCCTGGGTTTGTGGCTTATGTCGTTGCCGGTATAGAGTTAATTGGTGGGGTTGCGTTGATACTAGGTATTGGAACACGAATTGTTTCTGTGTTGTTTGCTATTATTATGCTAGGAGCCATATTTACAGTAAAGTTACCTCTCGGATTTCTCGGTAATGGTCAAATGGCGGGGTATGAACTGGAATTAGCATTGCTTGCTATGGCTATTTTTCTTGCATTTGCAAATCGCTCTCTTTTCTCATTAGACAATAAAGTTTTCAATAAAGAAGGGAAATAATAAAATGGAGAAATTTCATCAAAAACCAATTACATTTGTTGGAGAAGTTAGTATCAATGTAATGGAATTGGAAAATGCAATTAAGTTCTATCAGGAAATTATCGGTTTTCAAGTATTGGAACAAACGGAACGTAAAGCGGTTTTAACAACAGATGGTAAAACACCGTTGCTTACGCTTGAGCAACCAGCAGATGTGATTCCAAAAGAAGGACGAACATCGGGCTTGTATCACTTTGCCCTTTTGTTGCCAACTCGTGCTGATTTATCGGTCTTCTTACGCCACTTGCTTCAGACTGGATATCAGTTTGGAGCGTCTGATCATTATGTAAGTGAAGCGTTATACATTTCTGATCCGGACGGGAATGGCATTGAAGTATACTGGGATCGCCCATCTTCTGAATGGACTTGGACGAATGGAGAAGTGGCCATGGCAACAGAACCATTAGATGGGGAAAGTTTACTTGCCGAAAGTCATGCCGAGTGGAGTGGATTGCCGGCTGATACGCTGATGGGACATATTCATTTACACGTCGCGAATCTTCAAAAAACAGATGAGTTTTATATGAAAGGGCTCGGATTTACAGTGGTGAATCGATTTGGAGGGGCTCTCTTTACTTCGACAGGTGGATACCATCATCATATCGGATTAAATACATGGAATGGTGTTGGTGTCCCAACTCCTAAGAAAAACAGTGTTGGGCTTAATTGGTATACGCTTATTTACGCAGATGAAGAAGCGCGAAATAAAGTGATTGAACAGTTACAACAAATTGGTGCTGTAGTGAAACAAGAAAATGATATGTATGTGACTGCTGATCCATCAGGAAATGAAATTCATTTAGTTATTTAAAGCTTTTTTTTGGAGGAACGTATGATAAAAGAAGATAATGTATTAAATCACTCTAGTTTTGAAATAGGGATCTATACGCTTGGTGATATCGTTCCAGATCCTCATACTGGTAAAGTAATTAGCGCCCAACAGCGTTTGACAGAAATAGTAGATGCAGCAAAACTAGCTGATGAAGCAGGACTAGACATTTTTGGTTTAGGTGAACATCATCGTTTAGACTATGCGGTTTCAGCTACTCCGGTCGTTCTTGCTGCGATTGCGCAAGTAACGAAACAGATTAAATTGACCAGTGCGACTACTGTATTAAGCACGGTCGATCCTGTTCGCTTATTTGAAGACTTTTCGACGTTGGATTTGCTATCAAATGGACGTGCTGAAGTTATCGCGGGGCGTGGAGCGTTTGTGGAATCTTTTCCGCTTTTTGGCTATGATGTCAACGAGTATGATGATCTATTTGAAGAGAATATTGATTTATTTTTAAAACTGAATGAACAAGAGAAAATCTCATGGAATGGCCGATTCCGTTCAGCGCTTCAGAATGCTGAGATTGCACCACGACCTGTTCAAAAGCAATTACCACTTTGGGTTGGTGTTGGTGGATCTCCTGAGAGTGCAGAGAGAGCAGGTAGGTTTGGAGTTGGAATGGCTCTGGCCATTCTCGGTGGCGATCCAAATCGTTTCAAACCACTCGTTGATATCTACCGCAAAGAGGGCATCGAAGCAGGTCATAATTTGAATGACTTAAAGGTAGGCGTTACCGGGCACACATTTATTGCTGAAACAACGGAACAAGCCAAGGACGAGTACTATCCTTATTATTCAAATTACTGGGAGTATGTTAATAGTCAACGAGGGATGAGTACACGTATGTCCCGCGCTGATTTTGAACAAATGTCAAGTCCAGACACGGCATTATTTGTTGGTAGCTCACAACAAATTATTGAAAAAATCCTCTATCAGCATGAGTTATTCGGGCATCAACGATTTATCGCCCAAATGGATATCGGTGGGATCCCGTTTGCTAAAGTTGCCAAGAATATTGAACGATTAGCAACGGAAGTAGCCCCGGTTATCCGACGCGAATTAAGCAAGTGAGCATTTTGAAACAGTCATTTTAATGCAAATCATGGAGTAAAGGGAACCAGCATATCAGTGGAGAGACCTAGTTAAATAAGACAGAGGAAAAAGCACCCCCTGAATCGTATTTAAATAATACGTAACTCAGGAGGTGTTTTCCTTATGGGAAAGAAAAATAATTATTCAGAAGAAGTTAAAATGGCTGTTATTGAAATGAAATTAAGTGGTGATTATTCAAACCGTGAAATTATGGACAAATTCGGAATAACAAATGTTACTCAGGTCAAAAGATGGATGCGGTGGTATCGTGAAGGCCAACAATATCGTTTAGCACAAGGGATTGGTAAGCAATACTGTTATGGAAAGGGTCCTGAAGAATTATCAGATATTGAACAATTAAAAAGAGAAAATGAACGTCTAAAGATACAATTAGAAATCTTAAAAAAGTACCAAGGAATCGAGAGGAGTTGGTTCCAGAAGTTGTAGTAACTTTAATTGAAAAATTAAAAGATAGTTATCCTATTACCTTTCTTTGTAAATGCATAGGTGTATCTAGACCGATTTACTATAGGTGGAAAAGTAACGGTCCCAAAGGTAAAACTGAACTTGAAATACAGATCACTGAAATTTGTACACGTTATAAATTCCTGATTGGACATCGGACAGTCAGAGCTTGGTTGTTACGTGAATATAAGAGGAAGGCTAATCGAAATACCGTACAACGTATTATGCAAAAATATAATCTACAATGCCGGGTGAAGCCTAAACGAAAGAATCACATAGCTGGAGAAATGAAGGTAGTAGTCCCTAATCATTTGAATCGAAATTTTAAAGCGTCTAGACCCAATGTAAAATGGGTGACAGATATTACCTACCTTCCATTCGGACAATCTATGTTGTATCTTAGCACAATCATGGATCTCTTTAACAATGAGATAATTGCTTACCGAATTAGTACTAGCCAAGAAGTATCTTTAGTAATAGATACATTAAAAGACGCTACAGAAGGTCGTGAAACGAATGGCATAATTCTTCATAGCGATCAGGGAGCTCAATACACGGCCCGCTCTTTTCAGAGAATAGCAAAAGAAAAAGGCATTACCACAAGCATGTCCCGGAAAGGCAATTGCTTAGATAATGCCGTCATTGAATCCTTCCACTCCACCATAAAGTCGGAAGAATTCTACTCTCAGGGAAGAGAGTTTTTAACAAATTCTATTGTAATAGAAAGAGTGGAAAATTTCATTAATCATTATAATCAAACACGACTTCAGGCAAAATTAAACTACCTATCCCCTATTGAGTTTAGGGAACAGGCAGCATAATTGGTGCTTTTTCGATGTCTTATATTAATAGGTCAGTTCATCAGATGTTGGTGCCTTTTTTCATTGATATAAATAGTCATGAAAAGCCTTTTTGCACAGTTAGTATGAGAAGAATTCTTGACTTACACAATATACTTGGAGAATATCCAAGTATATAGGCGTTTAAATCTGATGGGTTTTACGAGCATACTTGCCTCAATATTTTATGGGAGTTTCGCTTTAGCCTTCCATAGATTTATCCGCCTTTTGGAGAATCAACTGTTCTCCCACTACTTCTTTGTGTAATTGCGTGGATAATATGAAAGCCGTAAGCAGAAGTCCGCAACAAAGCAATAATGACGAAGGGATTCCTCCAAGATGGTCAATCATCCAGCCTCCAAGCCCCGGTCCAACTAATTGTCCTGCAGCAAAATAAACAGTTACATATCCCAATGCAATTGGCGCATAAGATTGATGAATTTGTTCTGTCGAGATAGCTAGGATGAGAGAAAGCATCCCGACAACCGTAATCCCCCAGAGAAACTGGCTGATTACAAACCCGATAAGTTTTGGGAATATAATAGGAGGGAGCATCGCAATAGTCCCAAGGAAAAGAGTAATCAGCAAGGACTTCTTCCGCCCGATCTTATCCGAAATAATTCCCCATAATGGCCCACTAAAAATGGACATAAAACCACCCAAAGCTACAATTTGACCAGCCGAATAGCGATCAATATGAGCTTCTAAAATAAAACTAAAAAGGAAGTTCTGTGGAAGTAAATAAGCAAATCCAATTAGTCCATAGATGATTGCTACTAACAAGACTCTTTTATGTAAGTACACCTCGCGAAGTAGGGAAGCATCTTTTTGCACAGTTTTATGTAAAGCTATTGGTGGATCTCGAAGAACTATCTGAGCGACAAGGGTAGATAATAAAGAAAGCAGCCCATATAAAAGCCAGAGGTATCGCCAGCCATTGCTGGAAAACCAAGTTGTAAAGAATGATATGAGCGTGCTTGAAATCAATGTTCCCAACCCTAATCCACTTAAGAGAAATCCGATCATCATACCTCTTTGCCGTGGAAACCAACCGACAACAATATTAACCAATGGGGTATACGCAAAAGCTGTACCGACACCGAGAAGTACCATACCTATTAAGCAGAGAAAGTAACTCTGGACCCAAGGCATGTACAGCAAACCACAAGTAACAAGTAATGTACCTAGGATTACTAGCCGTTTCGAGCCCCATTTCGCAGCGAAAATGCCAGCAAAGAGAACCATCCCCAAATACCCGATCGAAGTTGATGTGCCCAACATACCTGCCTGTTCATAAGTAAGCGATAAACTTTCCTTCATAAAGGGCATTAGAATCCCATAAGACATCCTACCAAAGCCAAGAGTACTAATTGTCACCATAGCGCTCGCGAAGGCATACTTCCAAATACTTTGCTCTTGACTCATCATCAACACCCCAATATTTTACAGGATTCTATTCTTTTACCAGACTCATATCCAACCTTCATTCACTGTTTATGATTATTTATTACCTAAGTTCTGAAATAGTATCTCTAATTTAAAGAGCATTCAGTTATTTTTCTCGTCCCAATCTTCTAATGACATCATTGTAGAGTCTTCCCCAACACCCAATCTTAAAGGAGCAATTAATTCAAGGGAATTGCCATCCGGGTCTTGAAAATAAATGGCAGCGTGAGCGTTAAGTTTATTTAATAAAACGAGTGGTTGTTTCTCTGGAGGGAATCCAAAAGCAGGTGTTATTTGTATCCCTTTTGATTCAAGCCACTCTTTTGCATTCCTGATATCTTTTATATCAACATGCCATGCAATATGTCTTAAAGAGGGGTGATATGGCGTGTCAACTTTATCTGTTTCCCACAAACCTAACCAGCTATGCCCCTTCTCAATCCAGAAGAAAGCTAATTTTTCATGTTGATATGCAAGTTCTAAATCTAGCTTTTTATAAAATTTTATTGAGTTCAAAAGATTACTTACAGGTAGATGTGCTTCATAAAGGCCTTTGATCATCGTTTTGACTCCTTTTTTATCTTATATTTAAAGATTGTTGATAAAGCAGCGCTGCTATTTGGAATTATTTCTAAAAAAAGAGAACCATTAAGGTTCCCTACGATTATCATAGCTCGTACTAATGATTTTCCATATACCACTTGTTTTTAGCGATGGCTTCATCATTATGCTCTGATGATAATGGTAGAGGTTTGCGTGTGAAAGTGCTATGATCAAATTCATATGAATTTTCTATTATAATTAATTGAATAATTAGAATAAGTAGAATTATTCAATTATATACTATTTTTTTCCTTTTTTAAATGAAATTACAATATTATTTTGATCGTAGAGTTAACATTCCGGTAAGATAATTGCTGAGCGCATACTACGTCATAGTGAGAGACGTAAATGGATTAGTAATACATATTTTATCGATTTGCATATAAAAATAACGTGCTATTGAACTGCTTTATCTAGAAAAGTATGGTTATTTATGGTACACTTATAAATCGTAAAGCCCTCGTGTTTAACAACTTGAGGGCCTTTTTGTTTGTTCTTAATAATTATGGGAATTCTAAAAAGGGAAATCATACACGTATGACATGTAAAAAGGGGTATAAAATGAATCAAGTTCAAAAATTTGCTCTGATGATTTCGTTGATATATGTCCTTATTGGTGTTGTTTGGATTACTGGTACGGATTCGATATCCATGCTATTGGCAAAAGATAATTTTCATTCCTATGCAATCTTTCAACGAGTAACAGGCTGGGTATATATTTTTTTGACTGGGTCTGTTTTATATGTAACGCTCAATTATTGGGGAAAGAAATTACTGCATTCAGAAAATAAGCTGAAACGAAAGGATGTTCAATACCGTTCACTTTTTAAACATAATCCAGATGCTGTCATTGAGTTGGATTTAGAAGGAAATATAAATTCGATCAATCCAGAGGGTGAAACAATCCTTGGAGTTACTGAAGAAGAAGTTAGAGGAAAGTGCCCGACCTCGGCTATTTCTATAGAAAATGTTGAAAAGGTTCGAGAGTATTATTGGTTAACTTTAGAGGGAGTAAAGTCCTACTTTGAAGCAATTATTCATTTGGGTGGTCATAAGAAAATTCTAAGATGCTCCTTCTTTCCCATCATTGTCAACGAAGAGATTGTAGGTGTATATGCACTTGCAAGAGATATTACGTCACAGCGGAATGATGAAGAGATGCTCATTGCTTCTGAAAAAATGACGGTGATTGGTCATTTGGCAGCAGCAGTTGCCCATGAAATACGCAATCCTTTAACTTCACTAAAAGGATTTGTACAATTGATGCGTACGGAGAAGCAAGTTGACCCTCACTACCTCAAGATTATGGAAGAAGAGATCGAACATATTAATATTATTTCAAGTGAGTTATTAATACTTGGGAAAAAACAAGCTATTTCACTACGGCTGCATGATGTTCGTGAATGTGTAACGAAAGTTGTGTGGTTAATGAAAGCCCAGGCAAATCTAGACAATCTTGAATTGGAAATGATTGAACCTACAGATCAGCCAATCCTAGTTATTGCAGATGATGTACAATTGAAACAGGTTTTTATTAACTTGATTAAGAACAGTATTGAAGCTGTAGGTAAGGATGGGAAAATAAAAGTTGAAGTCCGAGAAACGGAAACAGATGCAATCATCATTGTATCGGATAATGGAAAGGGTATTGATGAGGAAAGATTGAAATACATTGCCCAGCCGTTTTATTCAACAAAAGAAAAAGGAACAGGTCTTGGCCTCTCTATTTCGTACAAAATCATTCACCGCCACAATGGTGAAATGAGTTTTGAAAGTAAAAAAGGCGAAGGAACTGTCGTAACCGTTAGGATTCCATTAGCAAATGACGAGGAACAAATGATACTATAAAAATAGCTTAGACATTAAAGGAGAGTACTATGACTGATACACCTGCATTTATTAATACAATGAAACCATTCATCCAAACAGCTTGGGAGAAATCTGGATTTTCCCGATCGACTCCCATTCAAAGTAAAGCTATTCCAGTTATAACAGCAGGAAAAGATATCCTTGCTGAATCACCAACTGGTACAGGGAAGACCCTTGCTTATCTACTACCTGTGCTTGAAAAAATAGATCCCGAGCATAAGTCAGCACAGGTTCTCATTATGGCATCGTCACGAGAGCTTGTGATGCAAATTGCCGAAGAAGTTCGAATTTGGGCAGAAGGTAGCGGAATTACAGGAGCTTCGTTCATCGGCGGTGCAAATGTAAAACGCCAGCTCGAAAAGTTAAAAAAGCACCCGCAAATCATCGTCGGAACACCGGGACGTGTATATGAGTTAATCATGCAAAAGAAAATGAAAATGCATGAAGTGAAAACGATTGTACTAGATGAAGGCGATCAATTGATAGTGCCTGAGCATATGGGGACAATCCAAAACATAATCAAGACAACGCTGAAAGATCGCCAAGTACTGATGTTTTCTGCTACTCTTCCGGAACAGACTGAGAAACTAGCCCGAGATTTAACGAACGAACCTGAAGTTGTCCGCGTCGATAAGAGCGAGAAAATGGAGTCTAAGGTGGATCATATCTATTTCGTTGTCGAACGACGCGAAAAAGCTAAAATACTTGAAAAAATTACTCGTATAGAAGGAATAAAGGGACTTGCTTTCTTAAATGATATCGCCGAAATTACCGTGTTAAAAGAGAAACTCGATTATAAAGGTATTAAGCTTGGTGTGCTTCATGGCGAGTCAAATAAAATGGATCGTGAAAAAGCGCTAAGACATTTACGCTCTGGAAAAATGCCTTTATTATTAGCGACAGATGTTGCTGCAAGAGGTTTAGATATTAAAGGTCTTACTACCGTTGTACATGCAGACATGGCAGAAAACGTGGACCAATACGTGCACCGTTCTGGTCGTACAGGACGAGCTGGAGCAGATGGTACAGTCATTTCAATTGTTACAGAACGCGAAGAGCGCGAGTTGAAGAAGCTGGCCCGTGAGCTTGATATCACATTAAGTAAGAAAACATTTTACGGTGGAGAAATTGTAGACGCACAACGATAAGGAAGGAGAGATAGCTATGATTACAGCTATCTCTTTTTTCGTTTCAAATTTAGTTCTATGAATGGGTGTTAATAAAACCGTTCAGATGATTTTTAACTTCGAAAACATGGATAAGAAGCAGCGGAATTATGAGGAACTCTCGCTGCTTCTTATTAACTCAAGAAAATTACTTTCCTTTTAAAACCCATCTTCAGAAGCTGCAAACGGAATGTTCAGTCTATTTTCTACTGCACGAAGTCGCTGGTTTAATCTGTTCAGGCGGCGTGTATGCCGTTGATCATTTTGATTTAGTCGAACGACTTCTTGGTTAACCCGCGTTATTTCTCTGTTCAAACGAGTAATCTCCTGACTTAGTCTGTTTAGTTCTTGAACTTGCTGTTCATTTTGTCTTTCAAGTTGTCTAACTCTTCTCTCCAGTGGATTCTGTCTATCAATATCCTCTTGTTCGTATTGTTGAAATTCAGCATTGATCGGATACTGTGAATAATAGGCATCTTGTTGTGGAACATAATCATATTGTTCTGGAGCATAGTCAAACTGTTGTTGTGGAATATATTCTGGATAGTAACCATATGGATTCATCTCACGCCACTCTCCTTTTGAAGTCTGGGTTAATACCCTATACTCTATGTGGAAGTTCGTAAAGGAACAGGGCTAATACCCAAAAATAGCTATTTTTTTAGAGTTCAATGAGACATGCACGCACCAGGCTCTTTTTGAGTATATGTTTTATCAGGCTTATCTACCAAAATGATGTGCACAAGTCAAGGATGAATGGGGAAAATGAATTCATATTCAAATCCTTTTTTTATATACAATCGAGACGTATGAAATATAATTACGTTACTTGTTGACAAAAAGTAAGTGAGAATATATACTTTTAATTAGAGATATTTCTAATTGAGATATTGTAAATGGATATTTTAATTAGAAGAAATTAGGAAATGTTTTGTAGGTAGTAGAATAAGAAATCGTATTAAGGGGAAAATAAAAAAAACTGCCAAAACATGATTGTTTTATTCTAATAGGTACTAATAAATTCAGGTGGTGAAAGAATTGGGGTTTTTCGATAAATTATTTGGAAAAACAAATAATAATACAAATGAAAGAGGAGGAAATGAAATGTTGAAAATAGGGATTGTTTTAGGTAGTACACGTGAAGGACGCGTAAGTCCACAAGTAGGAGAATGGGTAAAAGGGATTGCTGATAAACGTGGAGATGCAGAATATGAAATCATTGATATTGCTGATTTTCAATTGCCGTTTTTAGGAACAACTGATGGAACAGAACCAGGCATTGCAGCTTGGAATGAAAAACTTGCTAACTTAGATGGATTCGTATTCATTGTTCAAGAATACAATCACAGTATTACAGGAGCATTAAAAAATGCCCTTGATTTTGCTCGTGAAGCTTGGAATAATAAAGCTGCAGGTATCGTAAGTTATGGTTCAACTGGTGGAGCTCGTGCAGCTGAACATTTGCGTGGAATCATGGGCGAATTAATGATTGCTGATGTTCGTGTGCATCCGACACTATCTTTATTTACAGATTTTGAAAACGGAAGTGTTTTCAAACCAGCTGAATTACATCTTGATAATGTAAATGCAATGTTGGATCAAGTTATCGCTTGGAGTGGCGCATTAAAACCTTTGCGTAAATAAGAAGTGCAACCAAGAAGGAGGGGACGACAAATTCCCTCCTTTTTTGTGCGCTGTGTAAACTCATTTTCTGAATCAAGACTAGATGAATTGTTAATAGTTTGTTCATATCAGGCGTCATAATCATTTGATAACGTTTACAATGTTGGTGGTCATAACATATTATAGAAGTAGGGGGAGGAGGAGGAGAATGATGAAAGAGAAATACAAGCATATTGAGACAAAGGTGATTCATGAAGGGTACGATTCAAAGCAGCATATGGGAAGTCTGACTGCTCCTATTTTTCAAACATCGACATTCGTTTTTGAAAATGCTGAACAAGGTGAGAGACGGTTTGCAGGAGAAGAAGAGGGGTATATATATTCCCGGCTTGGAAATCCAACTGTGAGGGTTCTTGAGGAACGCATTGCCATGTTAGAAGGAGGAGAAGCAGGTCTTGCATTCGGTTCAGGGATGGCAGCTGTTTCAGCTGTTTTACTTGCGTTAACGAAAGCTAATGATCATATTATCTGTTCGCAAGGCTTGTATGGCTGCACATTCGGGTTATTACATTTAATGAAAGAAAAATATCATATTACACATGACTTTTCAGAAATGCTGACCGAGGGACAAATAGAGACATTGATTCGTCCCGAAACAACGTGTATTTATGTTGAAACGCCGATCAATCCAACGATGAAAATGATTGATTTGGAGATGGTCGCTAAGGTAGCGAAAAAGCATCATATTCAAGTCGTTGTCGATAATACCTTTTCATCGCCTTATTTGCAGACGCCACTCGCTTTAGGCTGTGATATTGTGCTTCATAGTGCAACCAAGTATATTTGCGGCCATGGAGATGTTGTGGCAGGACTTGTTGTGGGAACACAAGAATTTATCAGCAAAATGGCGAGGACAACGCAAAAGGATATCGGTGGTATCATATCACCTTTTGATGCATGGCTTTTGCTACGCGGTTTGAAGACCTTACCTGTCAGAATGGACCGGCACTCTTACAATGCCGAAAAGCTTTTCAAAAAACTGAAGCAACATCCAAGCGTTGCAGAGGTCTATTATCCTGGAGATACAGAGCATCCTGAGTACAATATTACCCAAAAGCAAATGAAAGCTGGCGGGGGTCTTATTTCATTTGAAATTAAAGGTGACAAGCAGGCCGCACAAAAAATGTTGAATTCATTACAATTAATTAAAATTGCGGTCAGCCTAGGTGATGCGGAAACGCTCATTCAACATCCAGCCACAATGACTCATTCAAGTGTACCTGTTGATTCTCGTTTGAGTATGGGCATTACAGATCAGCTAATTCGCCTTTCCGTAGGGCTAGAGAATTGGGAAGACTTATGGGAAGATTTGAATGAAGCCTTGAATAGGATACGAGCTTAATGGAAGCAACCTCTTAATCATTGATTAAGAGGTTGCTTCTGTAAACGAGTTGGTGAGTAAAGGCAATCTTGACTTATTAGTATGTAATTTATTTATAAAAAAGCAGACATCTTAATACAAAAATATCCCAATTTAATATACTATTAAAGATAATGGTTATTGGAAAAATCTAAGCTGGGTAATGATCAAGTTGGGATTTATACAAGGAAGCTCCTATGGATAGAGAGGCAAATCATATAATTAAAAGACTTAAGTATGCTTACTCATGGATTTACTCGCCATAGATTAATGGATAAAGGAGAAATGAATGATGTCAAAAGAAGAGAAACAAGCGTTATTTAAAGAAGCGATGGGTAACTATCCAACGGGTGTAACCATTGTGACGGCGACTACTACCAACAATGAGCCAGTTGGATTAACTGTAAATTCATTCGCATCTGTTTCACTCGACCCTACCCTAGTATTATGGTCTATAGATCATGAGGTTTCTTCCATTAAAGCTTTCACTGAAGGTGGAAAGTTTGCGATACATATCTTAGCTGGTGAGCAACAGGAGTTATGCAAAACCTTTGCTAGTAAAAATGTGGATCGTTTTAGTCAATGTGAGTGGGAATTTTCTGCGAATCAATTACCAATCATTCAAGGCGCATTCGCTGTTTTGGAATGCAAGACGTTTAAAACAGTTGAAGCAGGAGATCATACGATATTAATTGGGGAAGTAACAGATATACAGATTGAAAAGAAAAATCCTATGTTGTATCACCGGAGGCACTTCGGTGCTATTCCGGCAGAGTTCTATCCGATAGTTACTGATTGAACTACCCACCACTTAGCTAACGCTGGAAGTGGGAGCCTTCTCGCTTAAAATGATAAAAGATAATCCTTATATCAATGTTAATACCCAGTTCACTCAGTACCGGAATGCTTCCCCTTTGGCAGCATAAGAAAAACGATCCCTCTTAATGAAGAATTGCCTCCTTCAGTTCAATAAAGAAAAGTATTGTCCAACAAAACTCCTTATCATTCCGATAAGTGATATTGTTTAACTAATTCGCTCCATTGATCTGCAGGTTTGAATACGGAATCTCCATGACAAACTTCCATCCGTGTAGGATTAATCTGTTTAATAATTTCACTGCTATGCAAAGCTTCCTTAGGGTCTGGTGTAAACCGGGCCTTAAGGATCTTGCCATTTTTGGAGTTGAACAAGTCTCCGGCAAGCAATACATCGTCTTGTTTATGATAATAGACGACATGACCTGGTGAATGACCAGGCGTGTAGTATGGCGTTAACTCACCAAATGGAGAAAGTTCTCCGGATGTATCTTCAGGTAAGGGTCTTAGAAAGCCATTGGTGACTTGGGCGACCGCTTTTCTTTTTTGGGGATATGGTTTATCCCCTTCAACAAAAGGAATCTCTTTGCTATGAACGAAAACAGGGACAGGTTTGGCTAGAAGGATCTTCTTAAGTGAGCCAATGTGATCAGAATGGCCATGCGTAAGCAAAATTCGTTGTAAAGGTCCGACTTGAAGCTTATCAATTAATTGCAAAATACTTTTTGCCATCCAAGGTACACCCGTATCGACTAATGTCACACCTTCTTTATCTACAACAATCCATACATGAAAAGGGATAATCATCCATGTTTTCAGACTCCAAATATGATTCGAAATTTGCTTGATCTTCATAAAGTTTTACCTCCCTTAATCTACAATAAATTTAAGCAGATTGTATTATTCATTTTTATACAATTAAAAATATTCCCATCCTGCATGTAAGCGCAACAATGCATTAGTAATAAAAAAATCCATATTTGATTCCAAACTAACCGGTGACTTGTCCACCTATATACCATACGGACATAGTAAATCCAAAAATGATGCCAGTAAAGGAGGTTTCTGTAATTTTCTTAATAGGAATCTTAACGGAAAGCATTAAACCTGCTCCTGCTAATCCTAATAAAAAACGAATTTCTAAGACTTGATATTAACTACTAGTTACAGAGAAAAAAAGAATAAAACTTAACACACTATTGCTACATAATCTAATGCTTGAAATGTAATGATAATAACAAAAAATAAAGAGAGTAACTACGTGAGAAAATTACTGATTAGTTTATTGGTAACTTTGCTTCTTTGCTCTAACAGTGTAATTCCACTGAAATTATTAAATATAGTATCTGCCCAACAGAAATCGATTCCTTCATATGCTAAGTGGGGAGTGTTTTGCAACCAAAAAAACACAAGAAAAGTATCCGAATGCCCGAATTATTGATTATCTCCATATTGGGAGAATCAGTGGACCCCAGTCCTCAATTGAAAAATTCAAATTACGGCTAAGAGATAATAGAAGAGAATTCGGTGTATTTATCAATAGTGAATACAACAATGAAACTGAAAGGGTCATTAAAATTAGCTATAAGGAGACCCCTAATTAATAATCGATTACTAAAGACTTGACTTTAAAATGTAAAGTCTTCTTCATTACAGAATTAAACAATTTAAAGTGATTAGCTAAACATTTGCTTGTATGATCAGCTATCAATTCATGAGCTAATTCAATGTTTGGTGTTTCATCATTTCTGTTCATTTTGGAAGCTAGTTTGTTAACAATGGTCATATAAATCCCTCTCTTTGTTCCCTTACTTTCTAAGATACCAAAAGGAATCAGACACCACCATCTGTTCAAGCTATAAATTGCTAATTCAGTGCAATATCATGAAAGTGTTGAATACACTAACCTATCAATTGAAATGAATGGTGGATATTGACTATGGAGATCGTTAAACAAGGCGAGGATCTGATTATTACAGGAGCGGGATTTTTAGTAGCTGGGACAATCATTTCTGCTATTGGAGCAACAAATGTGATTATCACAGGTACCGATAATGGATTAGAGCTCGTAGCTAGAGGAAATGCGGTCGAGGGATTTGGAAATGTACTACAAGCAATCGGCAGAATGAAAGTGTATGAAATCGAAGGCAGGGAAGAAGAGATTTTGAGTATCGTGGGCTGCTGGTTTCAGGCTGGGGGCAACTTCACCAATACTGTAGCAAATGAGGTGATTCTTGAGGGGACAGAAGAGGAGGAAGGGCTTAGAGTGAATGCTCTTGGCAGTGGCGTGCAATCAGTAGGTGCCTCCTTAGAAGCTGTTGGTGCCCCAGTGGATCGGCCGTTGGAGAGTACGGGAAACTGGGTGATTGCTCTCGGCTCCTCGATTGATTCTATAGCGAATTTATTTATCTTACAGGATAAAAAGAAAAAAGGGGATGCTTTGGCCGTGATCGGCAGTTATTTGGAGGTGGTTGGTGCGCTGATTGAGCTGTATGCATTGACCAGTCTGAGGGAAGAAAGTCTACCTGAAACGGAAGATAATCGTTATCAATATCCTAGGATATCTGTATGATTTCAAGAAATAGGGATTTATATATAGTGTGAAAAATCGCGCAAATCAAAAAAAGAGCAGATTTTTTTACAAATCTACGAGTAGCTTGTATAATATAATACAAGTGTAGAATTACACTTGTGAAAAAGGCGGTATTATTCCGCTAAATATGTTTGTCCTTCGGGGTCGGGTGTAAATCCCAACCGGCGGTGATGAAGAAATTCTAAGCCCGCGAGCCTGTAAAAAGGCAGGATTTGGTGAAATTCCAAGGCCGACAGTATAGTCTGGATGGGAGAAGGACATATGGAACTCGTTAAATGGCACTAGTGAATCCTTTATTTTGAAAATTTCAAAGTAAAAGGCTTATTTGGCTATATAATAAATCCATAATCTCCCTTTAGCTCCTTAGGTCGTACCTATGGGGCTATTTGTGCATTTCTTTGTCGAAACATCAAAATGAGAAAGAGGGTGAAAACATGTTTACTGGAATTATCGAAGATGTAGGAACGGTCCAATCGTTAAAAAGAGGCGTACAGAGTATGGCGCTAACGATTGAATCTCCTAAAATTGTAGAAGATGTTCAATTAGGCGATAGCATTTCCGTGAATGGCGTTTGTCTAACGGTCACTGAATTTACGAATCGTGTGTTTACAGTGGATGTGATGCCAGAAACCGTAAAGGCGTCAACCATCAGGCTGCTAAAGCCGGGAGCAAAGGTCAATCTAGAGCGGGCGATGAGTGCTCAGGGAAGATTCGGCGGTCATTTTGTCTCAGGCCATATTGATGGAACAGGTACGATCATGAAAAAAGAACATAAAGAAAATGCAGTCTACTACACGATTAAACTAGCAGAAGGATTAGCTCAATATTGCATCCCTAAGGGCTCTATTGCCATTGACGGGACGAGCTTAACTATATTTCAGATTGAGAAGAATGAGATAACCATTTCACTTATTCCGTTAACACATAAAGACACGATTCTTGGACAAAAGAATGTTGGAGAAGCCGTGAATATTGAAAATGATTTGATTGGAAAATATATTGTACAGCAAATAAAAAATAATGGACAAACTACTGGATTAACAGCAAGCTTTCTTGCTGAAAATGGATTCTGATAAAGGCGGTGTATAGGATGTTTCAAACAATTGAAGAAGCAGTAGAGGATTTGAAAGCTGGCAAAATTATCATTGTTGTAGATGATGAAGATCGAGAGAATGAAGGCGATTTTGTCGTATTGGCAGAAAAGGCAACTCCTGAAGCCATTAACTTTATGGCGAAACATGGTCGAGGTTTAATTTGTACGTCGATTACAAATGAGCTCGCTGAGAAATTAGACCTTCATCCAATGGTTGAGAACAATACAGATTACCACGGAACAGCATTTACAGTAAGCATTGATCACGAAAGTACTACTACGGGAATCAGTGCGTTTGAACGTTCGAAAACGATGCTTGCTCTTTTGGATAATCGTTCTACCGCGAAGGACTTTAAACGCCCTGGACATGTTTTTCCGATAATTGCAAAGCAAGGCGGAGTGCTCGAACGAATAGGACACACAGAAGCCTCTGTTGATCTTGCACGGTTATGCGGAGCTGAACCTGCTTCTGTTATATGTGAAATTATGAATGAAGACGGTTCAATGGCACGCGTTCCAGAGCTCCAAATCATTGCCAAAGAACATCAGCTTTCATTTATTACGATTGCCGAATTAGTTCGCTATCGTAACCAAATTGAGTCAAAACATAAAGGAACACCAGAGCACGCTTAATTAAATTAAATTTTTAGGGGGAATTATAATGGGTAAAAATTTTGAAGCACAAGTCATCGGAACAGGGTTAAAAGTAGGTATAGTTGTCGGTAGGTTCAATGAATTTATCACAGGAAAATTACTTTCTGGTGCATTGGATGGTCTTAAACGTCATGGGGTTAGCGAGGATGATATTGACATCGCTTGGGTACCAGGTGCATTTGAAATTCCGATGATTGCCAAAAAATTAGTTCAAACGAAACAATATGACGCTGTGATTGGATTAGGTACGGTTATTCGAGGAGCAACATCACATTATGATTATGTATGTAATGAAGCAGCGAAAGGCATGGCCGCTGTTGGACTTGAATCTGGAACGCCTGTGATTTTCGGCTTACTTACTACAGAAAATATCGAGCAAGCCATTGAACGCGCAGGTACAAAAGCAGGAAACAAAGGCTATGATTCAGCTGTTTCTGCAATTGAAATGGCGAACCTATCTACTTTGATCGGCAAATAACGAATACACAATTTGAAGGATGAATCGTTCTGTGTGCATAGACCAAAATGATGACTTGAAATGTATTTTGGAAACAGACGATAACGTTTTTTCTAGTTGGAAAAAGGAGCCCTTGTGTTCCTTTTTTTTATGTTTTCGGGAAAATTTCATGCCTTAAACAAGTTTGACGCATGAATCGGGGAGTCGACGCATAAATCCTAAATTCGACGCATATTTTGATAAATAGCCAATCGTTAACCTTATTATAATTCGATTGGGCCTTTTTGGATGGATCAACCAATGTTTACAAAATAATAATCTTTCATCTTGAGATAAAGTGGTACATTAAGTGTATGAAAATGTATTGTCTGAAATAATCCGGTTGGAGGGATCTATATTAAACATTATCTATTTGATATACCAGGTAAAAACGGTTGGAAAAGATACATACTATCTTCAGTGATCATTTTTTTTGCCATTATTGCAGGGGGAGCATTGTATGGCATTTTGAGTATGATTTCAGGCTTTCTAAATGGAGGTGGGGTTGCTTTTGATAGTGAAACGGGCGGATTTGTTGGTGTCGAGCCAACGCTTAACTTACTATTCATGAATCTCGTGTATGTCGTTTGGCTACTAGGAATTTGGTTTTCACTTCGAATTGTACATAAACGGAAACTGAAGACACTGATTACTGCAAATAAACGAATCAAGTGGAAGCAAATCTTCGGTAGTTTCATCCTTTATTTTGGCCTTATGGGGATAGTTGAGTTTGTTTATTTCTTAGTCTTTCCTGAACATTTCGTGTGGAATGAATTTGATTTACAGAAATTTTTATTCCTGTTTTTCGTTGTTTTATTGTTAACACCTATTCAAACGACAGTTGAAGAGTTAATCTTCAGGGGATTTCTGTTGCAATGGATCGGAAAGATTATGACCAAACCTGTCTTATTAGGGGGTATCATGGCATTGATTTTCGGATCGTTGCATTTCTCTAATCCTGAAATGGAGCGTTCAGCCATTTGGGTTGGGCTTGATTATGTCTTTATCGGCTTTATGTTGACATTCCTTGCTGTGAAGATGGGTAGCTCCGAGCTGTCAATTGGTGCGCATGCTGCCAATAATATGTTCTTATTCTGGTTTATCGGTGATCCGCAATCTGTGGGAGGAGGAATACCTTCACTTATTACCGTAGTGAACAATGAACCGGTCATTTCGTTCATAATGGATGTCATTATTTTCCTTGCTTTTTATTTAATAGCGGTGAAGAAATTCAAGCCATCTACTACATAAAATGAAGCATGAAAGGGACCCAATAGGTCTAGATAGACTTATTGGGTCCCTTATTTAACTTGATAAAATCCGAATTCAAAGTCCATTTTACTTTAATGTTCGAGGACCTACGCAATGAAAAATCTACATTCATCACCTGAGAAATAGAACAAAGATCTATTTTTGAAATATAAAATGTGAATTATAGGATAGTATTATCAAAGAAATAAAAATATTGGAATTATATAAAGATGCAGTATATAATAATATTTATAAATGTTAACGTGAACAATCCAGGAAGAGCTTTAATCCAAATTAAAAAGATTATAACCATTTATAAAAATGTTAACGATAACATTTTTAAATTAAAGTTCTACGAAAGTAAAAAAACAAGAAAGTGGTGGAATGATGAAGGAATTTATGGGCGCAGATTTTTTGCTTACGAATGAAACAGCCATTACGTTGTATGAGAAGTACGCAAAAAATATGCCAATCATTGACTATCATTGTCATTTAAGTCCTCAAGAAATTTACGAAAACAAAACGTTCAAGAATATTACGGAAGCTTGGTTATATGGCGACCATTATAAATGGCGTGTCATGAGGGCGAATGGAATTTCAGAAGACTTCATAACTGGCGAAGCAGAGGATTACGATAAATTCTTAGCTTGGGCCAAGACAGTTCCGATGACAATTGGCAATCCATTGTATAATTGGACCCATCTAGAATTACAACGCTTTTTTGATGTACATGATTTATTAAATGAAAAAAATGCACCGGTTATATGGGAAAAGGTAAACGGTCTTTTGAGTGGAGAAGGATTTGGTGCAAGAGATTTAATTGCTAAATCCAATGTAAAAGTTATTTGTACAACAGATGATCCCGTAGATTCACTTGAGTATCACCGATATTTGAAAGATGATGACACATTTAATGTAAGCGTTTTACCCAGTTTTCGACCTGATAAGGGATTGGAGATCAAGCGGGACGGGTATCTGAATTGGGTTGATAAATTGGCTACTGTAGCTGGGCAACCAATTAATAACTATGAGGACTTCTTAAAGGCACTTAAAACACGCGTTCACTTTTTTGATTCTGTTGGGTGTAAGGTGTCCGACCATGCTTTAGACATCATTGTTTTTAAGGAAGCAACGAAGGAAGAAGCAGCTAAGATTTTTTTGAAAGCACTTTCAGGAGAGGAAGTTACGCAGGAAGAAGAACAGAAATATAAAGCGTTTACATTAACGTTTTTGGGAGGACTATACTCTGAGCTAAATTGGACCATGCAGTTCCATATTAATGCCCTAAGAAATACGAATTCAAGAATGTTCAATCGTCTTGGTCCAGATACGGGGTACGATTCAATGAATGATGATGGTATTGCAAAACCGTTAGTGAAACTGTTGGATGAACTGGAAAAAAACGATTCGCTTCCAAAAACGATTTTATATTCACTAAATCCAAACGACAACCATGTGATTGCCACAATCATTAATAGCTTCCAGGATGGAAAAACTCCAGGGAAGATTCAATTCGGAACGGCATGGTGGTTTAACGATAATAAAGACGGAATGATCGACCAGATGAAGGCATTAGCCAATGTAGGACTGTTCGGCAAATTTATTGGCATGCTTACGGATTCAAGAAGCTTTTTGTCATATACAAGGCATGAATATTTTAGAAGGCTTGTATGTAACTTAATCGGAGAATGGGTTGAAGATGGAGAAGTTCCAAATGATGTGGAGTTATTAGGAAGTATCGTCCAAGGAATTTCTTATTATAATTCCAAAGAATATTTTGGGTTCAACATCGAGGAATAAAAGACAGGAGTTCTCTATTCGTCAGTCGCCAAGACTAGAATAGAGAACCCCTTTTTAAAAAATATTCGTATAAAGTACAGCAATTTTTGAACGATCATTCCAATGTTAGGAGGGGAATTATGAGGACGGTTGTAACGAAGATGGATAGCCAGTCACAGAATCAGCAGCCGAAGAAAGAAAAGTTGAGTATAAAGGGGGAGCGTTTACTTTGGAGAAATTGAACAGGAAAATGAGCGATGATTTTATTTTATATCCAGAAAAAATTCTTCAATTTGGAGAAGGAAACTTTTTAAGGGCATTTGTTGACTGGCAAATTGATATTTTGAATAAGGAAACTGATTTTAATGGTAGTGTAGTCGTTGTTCAACCAAGAGGTTCTGACAAGATTGCCAGATTAAATAATCAGGATGGTCTGTTCACCCTTTATTTGCAAGGCTTGAAAGATGGCAAAGCAGTTAGTGAACATATGGTGATCAACTCTATCAGCCGGGGCATTCATTTGGCTGACCATTACAATCAATATATAGAACTAGCAGAAAGTAAAGATTTACGTTTCGTTATTTCAAATACGACTGAAGCGGGTATTTATTTTGAAGAATCCGATAAGCTGGATGATCGACCACAGAAGAGTTTCCCTGGTAAGCTAGCTGCCTTTCTCTATCGCCGTTTCAAGGCTTTCAATGGCGATTATCAAAAAGGCTGCATTATGATTCCTACTGAATTAATTGAGGGAAATGGAACAAAGCTTAAAGAAATCATTTTGCAATTTGCTAGTCTATGGAACCTAGGAGATGCGTTTGTCAACTGGATTTGTGAAGCTAACACATTCTGTAATAGTTTAGTAGATCGAATCGTTCCAGGATTTCCGAAAGACTCTGTTCAAGAAATCACCGAGGAACTTGGATATGAAGATGAGTTATTGGTAGTAGGGGAGCAATATCATCAATGGGTCATTGAAGGACCAAAGTGGATTGAAAAGGAATTTCCAATTGACAAGGTAAACTTGAATACATTTTTCGTTGAAGACCTAAATCCTTATCGGATCCAAAAAGTGAGAATCCTCAACGGTGCTCATACAGCGATGATGCCAGTTGCTCATTTATCAGGTTTAGATACGGTGGCAGAAGCCGCTTGCGACGAGGTGGTAGGCGAGTTTGTTCAAGAACTCATCTTTGATGAAATCTTGCCAACTCTTGATTTTCCTCAAGGAGAATTGAGGATCTTTGCAAACGATGTCTTGAATCGTTTTAGAAATCCTTTTATTAAACATTATTTAATAAGCATCAGTATGAACTCCATTTCGAAATTCAAAACGAGGAATTTACCAGCATTGCTTGATTATGTGGAGACCAAGCAGGAACTGCCACGGAAGATGATCTTTGCTTTAAGTTCCCTGTTATATTTTTATCAAGGGAAGAGAAATGAGGAAGTGATTCCACTGGCGGATGATACGGACGTTTTGCAGCTGTTTAAAGAGTTATGGGGACATGTTACGGAAGGAACCAAGACAATCGAGCAATTTGCAAAAGAGGTTCTTGGTCATGAAAAATTATGGGGAATGAATTTAAATCACATCGCTGGTTTAACGGGTATGGTGGCGGAATATTTACAGCAATTGAATCAAAAAGGGATGAAACAGGCACTTGAAACGCTGTTAAAAGAACGTTCTATAAAATAAGGAGGTCCTTAGATGAAGAATATTCTGCAAATCCATGAAAATGACAATATTGCTTTGGCATTAAGAAATTTGCGTAAAGGTGAACGATTTACTGTAAAGGGTATTGAACTAGAATTGAAAGAAGACATTGAAAGAGGACATAAAGTAGCGATTCAGCCTCTTCAAAAGGGAGAACATCTGATTAAATACGGTTTTCCAATTGGACATCTTTTGGAAGATATAGCTATAGGCGATTGGGTTCATACGCATAATGCCAAAACAAATTTATCCGGGACACAGGAATATAGCTATAGCCAAAAGCTTGTGGAAAATCCATTCAAAAATGAACAACTTACATTTAAAGGGTACCGCAGGGGAAATGGCACAGTCGGAATCAGAAACGAGCTCTGGGTTGTCCCGACGGTTGGGTGCGTGAATGGCATTGCTGAAAAAATCCTTAAACGATTTGAAAAGGAAGTCGGCGATCTTGCTCCATTTGATAATATGCTTGTCTTTAAACATAATTATGGCTGCTCCCAATTAGGTGATGATCATGAAAATACAAAACAAATTCTGCTGAATGCCGTAAACCATCCGAATGCTGGCGGTGTTTTAGTTCTTGGTCTCGGTTGTGAAAACAATGAGATGGTCCGTTTTAAGGAAGGGTTAGGCAATATTGATGAGAACCGAATCAAGTTTCTTGTCTCACAAGATGTGACAGATGAAATTGAAGCAGGGGTCCAGCTTGTAAAAGAGATTCACGCTTATGCACAAGGAGATAGGCGGGAAGATGTGCCGTTATCTGAATTGAAGATTGGCTTAAAATGTGGTGGTTCTGATGGCTTCTCTGGAATTACAGCAAATCCGCTTTTAGGCCGTTTTTCAGATTTTCTAATTGCTCAAGGTGGGACGACCGTATTGACAGAAGTTCCGGAAATGTTTGGTGCTGAAGAGATATTAATGGAACGAGCAGAAAATGAAGAGATTTTTCATAAGATTGTAGATTTGATTAATGATTTTAAGGAGTACTTCCTTAAGTTTGAACAACCAGTCTATGAAAACCCATCACCTGGAAATAAAGCTGGTGGCATTACGACTCTTGAAGATAAATCATTAGGATGTACGCAAAAAGCCGGTACATCACCTGTCGTCGATGTTTTAAAATACGGGGAAGTATTACAGAAAAAAGGGCTAAATTTATTGAGTGCGCCAGGAAACGACTTGATTGCTTCATCGGCTTTGGCTGCAGCTGGCTGTCAAATGGTGTTATTCACGACGGGACGTGGAACGCCATTCGGAACGTTCGTGCCGACGATGAAGGTCTCTACCAATACATCACTCTATGAAAGTAAGCCACACTGGATTGACTTTAATGCAGGACTGCTGTTAGAAGAGGATCTTTCACCTGAAGTAGTTCTGCGCGATTTCATTGACTACATCATCAAAGTGGCCAATGGAGAATTTGTAAATAATGAAGAAAATGATTTCAGAGAGCTGGCAATATTTAAAACAGGCGTAACGCTTTAAATGGAGAAAAGGGCACTTGTTGCTCCTCGAACTTCTTGGCTCTTTTTCTCCTCCTTTTTTAACACGCACTCATAACTATTTGTATAAAAAAAACGTTAACAATTAGTGGCGTGGAAAAAAATTATCAAAGGTAATGCGTAAGATAATGCTCAGGAATACTTTGGTTTTGAAAATTAATGGGTACTGACGGAGTTTTGATTAATCGGCCAACGTGTTATTCTTAAGCTAAACAAATTATTTAGTTTTAAAGGATGATTGAAATGGTAACGATTAAAGATATTGCAAAATTGGCAAATGTATCTCATACAACAGTTTCACGGGCGTTAAATAACAGCCCCCTAATAAAAGAGAAGACGAAGAAGAAAATTATTGACCTGGCGAATCAATTAAACTATACACCGAATTACAATGCGAAAAGTCTCGTATTACAAAAGTCATACACGATTGGCCTTTTTTTCACGAGTATAGAAAAAGGGACGTCTCCAAGTTTTTTCTCGGATACAGTCAGAGGCGTAAATCGTGTGATTAGTGGTGAATACAATTTGTTTGTGCGTGGAATTGACGACTATGAGGATTTTTCTTCTATAACAAATCATCGGTTTGACGGTATTATCATCATGAGTCAAAGTGATGTAGATCATGTATTTATGTATCATGTATTGAATCAAAAAATACCGTTAGTAGTCTTAAATCGTGAAATTAATGAAAAATTGATTTATAACATCTTATCAGATGATCGTATCGGAGCTTATGAGGCGGTTTGCTATTTAATTAACGAAGGGCATCGTGATATTGCAATCATTGAAGGTATAGAAGGATTTAAATCTACAAAAGAAAGAAAAGAAGGATATGTCCAAGCGATGATCGATAGTCGGGTTCCTATACGAAACGAGTATATCTTGAAAGGGAAATATGATATGGCGAGTGGATATGAAGCGATGGGGACTTTGCTTTCATTAGAAAAACCGCCTAGCGCCGTGTTTTGTTCTAATGACGATATGGCAATTGGGGCGATGAATGCGGCATTTGCTCATGGATTATCCATCCCAAAGGATGTCTCAGTGGTGGGCTTCGACGATATCGGGTTTTCACAGTATACAAATCCAAGATTAACGACGGTAAAAAGGCCAATTGAAAAAATTAGTATGCAAGGTGCAGAGAAATTATTAATGCTAATGGAGAATCCCGAACAACCAGTCGAATGCGTACTAGTAAAAACGGAATTGAAAATCCGGGATTCCACACAAAAACTAGTCTTTTAAAGAACACATCCCAAAAAAAGATTAACGGGATGTCAGTTTTTTATCAAAAATGTTAACGTGTGCAATCGAGGGAGGAGAAATAGAATGAGGAGATTGAGTAATGATATATACCCGAAAACTAATAAAAAATCCGGCAATTTGGTGGAGGGGACTTCTTACGTTCTTTCGTAGATGGGCAAATTGCTATTTAAAATAAGGAAACAGATTTAAATGGCAATGTTGTTGTCGTTCAGCCACGTGGATGAGAAAAAATTAAACAGCTAAACGATCAAGACGGATTACTTACAAGGCATAAGAGATGGTAAAGAAGTAGAAGAGCATATGATTGTGAATAGTATTAGCAAATGACTATGAGAACTTTCTAGAATTGGCTAAAAGCGAAGAACTAGGGTTTATCATTATCCCTTTTGAGCTCATCGAAGACAATGGCCAACGTCTTAAGGAAGTCGTCTTGCAACTTGCTGATTTATGGGAATTGGAGAAAGGATTTCACACATGGATTAGGGGTGTGATGATACTAGTAAAGGATAAGGATTGACTATTTCATTTGATCCAAATTTACGCTTAAACTTTGGATGGAAGATAAGAAGGAGTCATTGTTATGAAAAGATATGTAATTTGTGGAATAAGCAATCGAGCGATGACCATGTTTATTAAACCAATGCTACAGCAATTTCACAAGGAGAGCACGATTGTTGGTTTATTGGACAATGATCCTTTAAGATTTCAAATTTGTAAAGATGCGTACAAAGAATTGCAACATGTTCCAGTCTTTTTAGCTGATCAATTTGAAAAAATGATTGAAGAGACGAAGCCTGATTATGTCATAGTAGCAAGCAGGGACGATACACATGTGGATTATATCCTTGCTGCATTGAAGGAAAATATTCATGTCATTACAGAAAAGCCCATGGTTACAAACGCTAGGGATGCTAACAAAGTATTAGAAGCAGAAAGTAAGAGCACTGGAAAGGTTATCGTTACCTTTAATTACCGGTACAATCCTTTTCATCGAAAAATAAAGGAAATGATTCTTGAAGGGAAGTTAGGTCGAATCACCTCTATTGATCTAAATTGGTACATGGATACGTATCATGGGTCAAGTTACTTTAGAAGGTGGAACCGGAAAAGGGATTTATCTGGTGGCTTATCTGTTCACAAATCGACCCATCACTTTGACTTAGTCAATTGGTGGCTTGATCAAAAGCCAGAAGAAGTGTTTGCATTTGGGGGCCTTCATTATTATGGGCCTGAAGGAGAATTAAATCCCAAAAAAGAAGACGGTCGCTATTGTTCCACATGCGATGTTAAAGATTCCTGTCATTATTTTGTGCGTTGGAATGCGAGAAGTGGTGCTATACAAGTAAAAGATGACCATCTTTTATCTGGGGTTTTTCAAAATGATCCACCTTATACGGACTATCGTCCTGATGCGTGTATCTTTGATTCTGAAATTGACATTGAAGATACATATGTTGCCACGGTGAAATATGATCGGGGAACAATATTATCCTATTCCATTAATTTCTCAGCACCATATGAAGGCTATCGACTTAGCATCAATGGTACAAAAGGCAGGCTCGAAACGACTGAATATCATGAGCCCTCCCGCATTCCATTTGAATACCCTGAACAGACTATAGATTTCTTTCCATTGTTTGGGTCAAAGGAAACGATTCAATTAGTGAAAAGTTCAGGTGGTCATGGAGGGGGAGATCCGATTCTATTAGAGGATATCTTTTTAGGACCAGATCCATTACGAGATTATGACATACAGGCAGGTGCTGAAGCTGGGGCTTATTCCATTGCAGTAGGTGAAGGAGTGTGGCGTTCAGTTTTGGAGAAGAGATCTATTCCTATAAAAGAGCTCATTTAACATCATTCATGGATACGAATGGCTTTTTATTAGAAGTAATGGTTTGTTTTTGTTCGAATATGTTCTATAATAACCATAAAATTATTATAGATATGAGGGATCATGCATGCTTTCAGTCGAACGGTATGAAAAAATAGTAAATCAATTAGGTGAATCTCATGTATTGAGGGTAGGCGAATTAAGCCTGAAATTAGGGGTGACTGAAAAGACGATACGTGGTGATTTGGAAGTACTTGAAAAGCGCGGGCTATTAAAACGAATTCACGGTGGAGCTGTATTGCCAGAAGCTGATGATCGAATCCTACCAATTGACGAAAGACAATCTGGAAGGGGCGAAACGAAGCAGGCAATTGCAAAGGAAGCACTGAAGCTTATTCGCCCAAACGATACAATCTTAATGGATGGCGGAAGTACGACACAAGCGCTAGCAAGCTTGCTAGGGGAATGGAAAGTGACGGTCATTACAAATGATATCAAGATCGCTCATACCCTCCTTAATAAAAATGAGGTATCACTGATCGTCTTAGGTGGAGAGAGGATCCATCAATCTTCCTCTTTATTAAGTGCACAAGCTATCCAGATGCTTGAAAAAATTCGAGTGAATCGATTATTTTTAAGTGCGACAGGTGTGTCTATTGAACATGGCCTTAGCGTGATTAATAGTATTTATGCAGATTGGAAAAAACAGATTATTACAGCAGCTGACCAGGTTACGCTTCTAGCTGATTCGACAAAATTTAATAAAGTAGCCTTGTTACAATTTGCAACGATGGATGATGTTCATGAAATTGTTACAGATAACAATATAGATAAAGATACTAAGCTAGTAATTGAACAAAAAAATATCAAACTCCATCTCGCAAAATGAATGAAAGGTAGAAAAGATTCCCAAATTAGTTGTTATCTTGATTAAACATGGTATACTTGAACAATAACGTACCAAATAAAACAAAAACAAACAAAGACGAACAATTGAGGGGGCGTTAAGATGGAGTCTCTATTTTCCTTAGTCGGAAAAACAGCGCTAGTAACTGGTGCAAGCCGAGGACTCGGCCAAGGAATGGCCGTGGGCCTTGCTGAGGCTGGAGCTGTTGTAATAGGCGCTGGTATGAGTGACATGTCTGAAACGAAAGCTAAGATTGAAGATGTGGGTGGAACATTTTATGACATTCAAACAGACCTATCAAAAATGAATGTTGTAGATGATTTAATCAAAGAAACACTTTCTAAAGTATCGAAGATTGATATTTTAGTAAATAACGCAGGAATTATTCGACGAGAAGACGCAATAAATTATCAAGACCAAGATTGGTACGATGTAATCCAAGTTAATCAACATTCTGTTTTTCTTTTATGTAGAGAAGTAGGAAAGCATATGTTGGCTAATGGCTCTGGGAAAATTATAAATATTGCTTCCATGCTGTCCTTTCAAGGTGGATTACGAGTTCCTGCTTATACGGCCAGTAAACATGCAGTGGCAGGACTTACAAAATCTTTCGCCAATGAGTGGGCAGGCAAAGGGATAAATGTAAACGCTATCGCGCCGGGCTATATGGAAACGGATAATACAACTCAAATAAGAGAAAATGTCGAGCGTAACGCTTCTATTACAAGCAGAATTCCACAAGGGCGTTGGGGTACTCCAGATGATCTTAAAGGAGTCGTTGTATTCCTCGCCTCAGATGCGTCCAACTATATTAATGGACATGTTTTGCCTGTTGATGGCGGTTGGCTTAGTTCGTAAAAACAAATATAAGACAAATTAGAAAGGGGTATTTTAAAATGGAAATTAGACACACAACAAATCCTACAGACATGAGGCAATATACAACGGAACGTTTACGTAGTGAATTTTTGATGGAATCTTTATTTGTAGCTGGAGAAATGAATATGGTTTATTCTCATTATGATCGTGTAGTGACTGGAGGAGCGATACCGACTTCGTCACCTGTACTACTTGAAGATAAGGAAACGTTAAAAACAGACTACTTTTTAGAACGCCGAGAAGTAGGCATTATTAATATTGGTGCAAATGGTAAAGTAATGGTGGATGGTGAAGAATACACGTTAGCTAAAAGGGATTGTCTATATGTTGGTTTAGGGAATAAGGAAGTTACATTTCACAGTGTAGATCCTTCTGAACCTGCAAAGTTTTATTTCGTGTCTTCGTTGGCTCATAAGAACTATCCAACGAAGAAGATTCCTATTGAAGATGCTACGCCGATCAAACTTGGTTCAGATAGCCAATCTAATAATAGAACCATTTATCAGTACATCCATAATGACGGCATCCAAAGCTGTCAGTTGATGTTAGGAATGACTCTCTTAGAGCCTAACAATATGTGGAACACGATGCCTGCTCATTTACATGATCGTAGGATGGAAGTTTACCTCTATTTTGATTTGGACCAAGATGCAAGAGTGTTTCACCTTATGGGAGAACCCAGCGAAACGAGACATTTAGTTGTGAAGAATGAGCAAGCTGTTCTTTCACCACCATGGTCCATTCACTCAGGCGTTGGAACAAATAATTACACATTTATCTGGGCGATGGCTGGAGAGAATTATACATTTACAGACCAAGACCCTGTTAATATGAATGATTTAAAATAACATATTTCATATAAAAAGAGGATGTTCTAATAAGGGTCTGACCCTTTACTAGTGACATCCTCTTTTTTATCGAAGGGGTGGGAGCAAACGCTCATGGTTAGTGAACCTTTCAGTTTGAAATGGGAAAATTCTTAAAAATCTATACATTTACCTTAAAATTTTCACTTATTAAAGTAAGCGTTTTCATTTAAAATACATGTAAGAGGAAAGGAGGATGACAAAGAATGCACGTACAAGGAGATGTAGATCTTCCAGTAAAAAATCCATCAAAAACGAAGAAGATGAAGAAAAGAAAAATGGAAAAATGGATTCCTTATCTATTTATTTTACCTTCATTTTTAATCATTGTATCCTTTTTATTTTATCCGATCGGAACGGTGTTTTACTACAGTTTGCAATACTATGATATTTCTGCTCCTTATTATAATAAGTTTGCAGGGTTGGATCATTTTAAAAGAATTTTTACAGAAGATGATTTGTTCTTACCTAGTTTGTTTAATAGTTTTAAATGGGTCGTTTCTCAGGTAGGCTTACAGCTCATTTTAGGAATGATATTAGCTCTCCTATTAAATCAAACGTTCAAGTTTAGGGGATTTGTAAGAGCTGTGGCTTTCATACCTTGGGCCATTTCAGGTGTCCTAGCTTCTGTCATGTGGTCGTTAATGTATAACGAACATATGGGGGTCATCAATGATTTGTTAATGCGAATGGGGATTATCAGTACTCCTCAAGCATGGCTTTCTGATACAACGACGGCATTTATAGGTGTTGTTATTGCAGAGGTATGGCGCGGCATTCCGTTTTTTGCCATTACTCTATTAGCTGCCTTACAAAGCATTCCAGAAGAACTTTATGAAGCAGCAAGAGTGGATGGAGCCGGACGCTGGAAGTCCTACATTCATATCACCTTGCCACAGCTAAAAAATACGATTGTTTTGACTACTCTGCTTCGAACAATATGGGAGTTTAACAATGTAGACTTACTCTTTAACTTAACTGGGGGAGGACCTGCCCACTCAACGACTACGTTAACGATGTATATTGCTGAACAAGCTGTACATGGGAGTAATTTTGGATACGGTTCTGCTTTAACTGTTGTAACGTTTGGGATTCTGTTTTTGTTTGCCATCATCTATCTAAAAGCATCGCGATTTGAAAGGGAGGGTGATTAACATGCAGAATTCAAAAAAGAATAAAGATAAGATTCTATTTTTCTATCTTCCGTTGACTTTAATGATTAGCTTTACAGTATTTCCAATCTATTGGACATTGATGACCGCATTGAAATCAGAAGGTGATATTTTAAAACGACCTTTAGAATATGTACCGCTTGCTCCTACTCTTGAAAATTTTGTGATGGCTTGGAATAACGTTGGGTTTGCTACCTATTTTAAGAACAGCCTAATTGTTGGAGTAAGTACGGTTTTAATTGTCGTGGTATTATCTACCTTATCTGGATATGCTTTGAGTCGATATAAATTTAAAGGGAAGCGTTCATTTTTATTGATGCTATTATGTACTCAATTCATTCCTAGATCGATGATGATCATCCCATTATTCGTCATTTTTAAAAATCTAGGCTTAATAAGCAACCCATTATCACTCATCATTACATATGCGGCAATCGAAATTCCATTTACAACGGTGTTGATGAATGGGTTCATCTCAAACGTACCGAGAGAGCTGGAAGAAGCGGCAATGATGGATGGCTGCAATCGTCTGCAAGCAATTAGGTTTGTCGTGTTTCCGCTGTTGTTGCCTGGTATTGTAGCGACTGCGGTATTCACTTTCATCTATACATGGAATGAATTCCTAATTGCCTTAATGCTAACGAACCAACAAAGTAAATTTACTTTACCAGTCGGTTTAAGTTACATGATGGGCGAATTTAACGTCAACTATGGTGCACTTGCAGCAGGAAGTATCATCGCTTTAATTCCAGCTGTTATTCTTTTCTCTTATGCCCAAAAGCATCTAGTAAATGGAATGGGCGGAGCAGTAAAAGGTTAATAGGAGTAAAAATGAATGACCAATTTTGAGGGGGGTACAAGATGTATAAACATGTAAGCAGATCGTTTATGGCAATATCAATGGCAGCAACTCTTTTCCTTGCTGGCTGTAGTGATGAAACTGCAACAGCACCAAAAACACCGAAGGGGACAAAAGACGAACCAGTCACCATTACTTTTTGGGATGAGAATGCTGGACCACAACGAACTCCGATATGGGAAGAGTTGATTAAGAGATTTGAAGATAAGCACCCTAATATTGATGTGGAATATGTAGGCTTACCGAAAGATTCAGCAAAGAAAAAAATGGATGCTGCCATCGCATCTGATGATATGCCAGATCTAGCATCTGTACAGACGAGCTGGCTGCCTGAATTTTCAATTCGCGAAGCATTATTGCCGCTTGATGATTATCTAGAAAAATCTGATTTGAAAGACAAAATCAATGAAGGAGCGGTTAAATTTAATAAAGATATCGTACAAGATAATAAACTTTATGGGATTCCGTATACACAAAACCTAGATATTCTTTGGGTCCGTCCTGATTGGTTTAAAGAAGCAGGTGTGAAAGTTCCAGAAATATGGGAAGAGTTTTTCACAGCTGCTGAAAAGATGACGGATAAAAGCAAAAATCGCTATGGATACACAATCCGGGGCGGAGCTGGTGGATCGTTCCAACTACAGCGTCTAATGTTTGCTTATTCTGGTTTAGAAGATTACATCGATGAAAGCGGAAAAAGTACAATAAATGATCCTAAACATGTTGAATTTGTTGAAAAATACTTAGCGCTATATAAGAATTTCACACCACAAAGCGATATCACCAATGGATATAAAGAAATGATTGCAGGTTTTGATACAGGAGCTGTTGCGATGGTGCAACATAATATTGGCTCATTTGGTGAACATAGTGAAGCGTTAGCGGCAGATCAATTCCAGGCGATTCCTCTGCCAAAAACAGAAGAAGGTAACTCTGTGGCCGAAGGTGGAAATACGATTGGTATTTCAATCTTCAAAACAACAAAGAATCCAGAGGCAGCATGGGAATTTGCTAGTTTCCTAAACTCTGCAGAAAGCCAAAGTTATTGGAATCAGCAAGTAGGCCAAATCCCAACGAACTCAGATGTATTAAATGAGCAATGGATACAAGAATCGCCACATATTCAAATAGCTTTTGAAGTATATAATGATCCGAACACTGTATTATATAAACCACCATTCTATTTACCTGATTATCGTACAATTCTTGATAATCAAGTTGATGCTGGAACTCAGGCTGTCATGAGTGGGAAGAGCACAGTAAAAGAATTTCTTGATGAGTGGGCAGAAGCTATGGAAAAATCAGAAAAACAATACAATGAGCATTTTAAGAAATAAAGGGTAAAACGGGGTGTGGATTTCTAACACCCTGTTTAAGGACATGGGAGCGGGGCTTCGCGGCGTACTAAAAAGCCCTCTACCTAGCAGGTATACTTATTTTTATTATAGAAAGTACTCCGAAATTCGGCTTCGCACCGCCACCATTGTGATTAGGGGAGTGTAGCGTGCTACATGATTGATCCTTCATGGTAAATGGTGGCGTTTTAACGCCATGCAGGTTTTTGTATATAAAAACAAAATCATTCTAAAATAAACAACCTCAAAGAAGGACGGAAGGGAGAACGATCAAATGAACTATTCTGAATCGATTATGGAGTTAAACAAAATTGGCAATCCTTTAGAAATGGCTGAAAAAGCTTGCCGGGCTGTGATGAATGCCTATAAACCAGAGGTATTACCTCCGGCTAACTCTTTTCATTATCACCAAGGGGTATTCTTATATGGTTTGCTCAGAGTATGGGAAGCAACAGGGAAGCAAGAATACTACGAGTATATGAAAAGTTATATAGACAGCTTGATTGATGAAGAAGGAAATTTATATTTTGCCAGAGATGAATTAGATTCCATCCAAGCTGGTATTCTTCTTTTTCCGTTGTATAAAGAAACAAATGATCCGAAATATATGATTGCTGCCAAGAAACTAAGGAATCTATTATTAACTATAAATAAAACAACAGAAGGCGGATATTGGCATAAAGACAAATATCCATATCAAATGTGGTTAGATGGGCTTTTTATGGCAGGTCCATTTTCGCTGCTATATAGTCAATTCTTCGATGAACCTGAGCTGATCCATACCACATTTTATCAAGAACAATTGATGAGGAAGCATATGATGGATGAAAACACAGGGCTCTTGTTTCATGCTTGGGATGAGAAAAAGGTGCAACCATGGGCAGATTCTGAAACGGGATGTTCACCAGAATTTTGGGGAAGATCAGTAGGCTGGTATGGAACAGCTCTGATAGATTTATTGGAAATTTTGCAGGGGAAACCAGTTGTCCAAAATGAATGGATTGCATCCATACAACATTTAATTCCAGCATTGATCAAATACCAAGATAATCAAACTGGTTTATGGTATCAAATTGTTGATAAAGGGGAAAGACCTGATAATTGGCTTGAGTCTTCTTGTTCTAGCTTGTTTCTTTATACAATTGCAAAAGCGATTAAAGCAGGATATGTCAGTGAATCGTACAAAGAATCTATCCAAAAAGGGTACGCAGGTCTGCTAGAACATATGGTAACGATCCATGAATCAACTTTAGATCTGAAGGGGATTTGTATTGGGACCTCTGCTGGCTTATATGATTATTATGTGTCTAGACCTACCTCTGAAAATGATTTACACGGTGTAGGAGCCTTTGTTCTTGCGAGTATGGCGATTTATGATTTGGCGAATCATGGATAATTGACTTCAAAAAAATGAAAATAAGAGGTGAATACATGAAAAAAGTAGTTGGTTTTGTTCTTATGCTAGCGTTGATATTTTCCGGGGATTTTACTAGTGAAGCATCATCAAGAAGTTTAGGGAATGAAGTTTTATCAAAGAATGATGGTTGGGCTTCATATGGTGAAGGGACAACGGGAGGAGCGAAAGCTGACAAAAACCAGATATATACGGTTTCTACTAAACGAGATTTGATTCAAGCATTAGGTGGAAATAACGCCACCAATGGTAAAAATGCAACGTCTAAAATCATCTATGTAAAAGGTAAAATTGAACTGAATGTCGATTTGAACAATCAACCAGTAGGCGCAGAATATTATGCGGACCCTGCCTATGACTTTTCAGGGTATTTAAATGCTTATGATCCTATGGTATGGGGATACAGTGAAGAAGTGTATGGTCCCTTTGAAGAGGCAAGAGCGCGATCTCAAAAAAAACAGAAAAATGAAATGGTGATAAATATAGGTTCGAATACCACAATCGTTGGTGTTGGTAAGGATGCAAAAATCAAAGGCGGCAGCCTGATGCTAAACAATGTAGAAAATATTATTATCCGAAATATTGAATTCGAAGCACCTGTTGATTTTTTTCCGCAATGGGATCCGACAGATGGTGAGTACGGAGAATGGAATTCAGAATATGATAATATCTCGATCATAAACGGCACCCATCATGTCTGGATTGACCATAACACCTTTAGTGATGGCGAAAATACAGACAAGTCATTCGGGACCTACTTTGGTCGGTTATATCAAAAACATGATGGTCTTCTCGATATAACGAATGGGTCTAATTATGTAACAGTTTCGTATAATATCTTTAAAGATCATGATAAGGTTTCTCTTATTGGTTCGAGCGATAGTAGAATTTCAGATCGTGAGACGTTAAAAGTAACTCTGCATCATAACCATTATCAAAACCTTACACAGAGACTTCCACGAGTTCGGTTTGGCGAAGTTCACGTTTACAACAATTTCTATGAATTTCAACAAAATGCAACTTACGGGTTTGATTACGCCATTGGGGTTGGTCAAGAATCAAAACTGTATGTGCAGAATAACTATTTTAAGTTTGATTTTGCCATCGACCCTTCAAAAATATTAAAATATTGGAAGGGGACATCTATCTATGAAGATGGTTCCATAGTCCAAGTAAAGAAGTCTGCTCAACGAGTAGATTTAATTCAAGCCTTTAATCAAGCAAATGAAGTCCAGTTTAATGAAGAGGTAGGTTGGAAACCTGAGCGGTACACCAACATACACCCGACTATGACAGTTCCTATCCTTGTTAATCTAAAAGCGGGTTCAGGGAAATTATTTTAAACAAGAAGGGCGTTTAGCAGGTTTTGCTTTCAGCGGCTTGACTAAAAAGCTTTCGGATTTATTTCCGTCAGCTTTTTTCGTATTAATAGGATTGCCATAGCTAGCAAATTGTAAATTAATTGATTTGTAACCAATTCAAATGACCTTATATGATAAAATAAAGTATCCATATTTTTTCTAAGGAGTATTCGCAAATGATAGGTAGGAAGGTAATATCATTGATTCGCAAGCATTTTCTCTATTCGTTTAAATCGACCATTAATGCTTTGTTTGTTCCTATTATTATATTGTTTATTACTTTGACTGGTTGGATTTCTTATTTACTTGCAGCAGCCCAAATTGAAGAAAATGCCTATAAAAATATTAATGATACAGTCTTTCAAACAAAGGGGTATCTAGAGGATAACCTTTCCGATGTGTTTGAACAATTGGTAGCGTTATCAAATAATCCCCATATATACGAACTAATCTCTACAGACCCAGCTAATATTACACCTAAGCTTTATATCGAATTGGATAAAGAGTTACAGGTGATTCAATCTCATTATGATACCGTTATTGAATCACTAGTTGTGGATATGCACGGCGGAGAATTTCTTATGTATCGTAGTATCTATCCTAAGGCGAATAGCCACTTTTCATATGAAACGTATTACGACAGATTCGCGGGAAGTAAAGAAAATTTCTATTGGCAGAACCTTCACAAGGATGAAATTTTCAATAATAAAAGAGATGTAGTATCTGTATTTAAATTAATAGGGCATGCCAATTCTAAAGCAAATGGAATACTGATTTTTAATTTACGATACGATTTTTTTGAAAGGGTTTTCAATAAATCGTTGATAGGAGAGAATGGCTACTTAACATTAATTAGTTCAGATGGTGCGCTCAATTCAAAGACAGTGTCAGCGGAATACCGATTGGATGATGCGACTCTTTCTTATATGAATAAGATTGAAAATGAAAAAGGCCAATTCTCTTTTGTAAATGAAGATGGCAATAAGATGATTGTAATCTATGAAACAATAGGCGTTAATAAATGGAAAGTAGCGGCAGTGTTGCCTGAAGCTGAACTATTAAACAAAGCAAACTATATTAAATTCGTGACCATTGCCGTCATTATCCTATTAATTTTAATTGCTGTTTTTGTGGCAAATTTTTTGGTCATGTATATTACTAAGCCGTTAACAAAACTTGTTAAACAAATGAAAAACATTGATGAAAATAACCTTGATTTGAGCTATGAAATTGCCGCTCCTAAGGAATTCGAAATACTACAATCAGGTTTTAAAGATTTAATGACCCGGATTCATGTACTCCTTCTTCAAAATAAACTAGATCAAGAAGAAAAAAGGCAGCTGGAATTTGCGATCATGCATGCGCAAATTAATCCCCATTTTCTCTATAATACGCTTTATTCAATCAAGGGTTTATGTGATATGGGACAAACACGTGATGCGAGTACAATGATTAGTGCACTATCCAACTTTTTCCGCATCAGTATTAGTAGAGGCAGAGAAATTATTAGTATTGAAGAAGAACTAGAGCATATCAAAAATTATTTGTATATTCAGGAAATGAGATACGGAGATGAATTTACGTATGAAATGGATGTGGACCCACGTATTCTCCCTTATAACATCATAAAGCTTACATTACAGCCACTCATTGAAAATGCGATATATCATGGGGTTAAACAACGGCGAGGGCAAGGTGTTATTACTGTAAAAGGATATGAGCATGATCAACATATAATATTTACGATTAAAGATAATGGTATCGGAATTAGTGAGGCTAGATTGAAAGAAATAAAAAAGGAGATTGGCGAGCATTTATCTGAAGAAAAAGGAACAGTGGGAATTGGTTTAAAGAGTGTGGATGGCCGGATAAAGATCCACTTTGGTACGGAATATGGCTTGATGATTGATAGCGAAGAAGGAAGAGGGACGACAATTACAGTACGACTACCGAAGATAAAAGGAGTGGCTGGATCATATGCAAAAAGTAATAATCGTTGATGATGATCGAATTATCAGGCAATGGTTGTCTACTGCAATTCCATGGCAGGAATATGGTTTTAAGCTTACCGGGGAAGCTTCTGATGGGGAGACGGCAATAGAACTTATTGAGAAGGAACAGCCGCAAATCGTCATTTCAGATATTAATATGCCATTTATGGATGGTTTGGAATTAGCGAAGCAAGTAAAGAGCAAAAGTCCTGACACATATATTATATTTATGACTGGTTATGAAGATTTTAAGTATGCTCATGAAGCGTTAAAGTTAAAAGTCTTCGACTATCTATTAAAACCAGTAGATAAAGATCAGCTCCTTGAAAAAGTAAAAGAAGCTGCGATGGAATGGAAAGTAAACCAAAAAAGAGAAAAAAATTTAGCTGAGGTTACCCCATACTTACAACGAAATTTATTTCATAAATTAACTGAACCAACCAACATACCAATAGACGTAGAGCAAGAATTGTTAAGTGTAGGTATTGAATTACAAGGTCCTTATTTTGTGGCCATTCTCATAAAATTCGATGTAGGAAGTCAAAATGAAATGAATGATGAAAACTTAAAAACCGTGATTAAAGAAGTGATTTCCCGTGAACTGAAAAAAAATCAAGGAAGGGTGATGGAAGCTGGAATCGATCAATTTCTACTACTCCTATTTCCACATGAGGAGATAGGAGCAGTAGAAATAAGACAGTTTACGGAATATCTTTTTCAAGAAATTTACAAAAAGACTGAAATTTGTACGACAGGAACATTCGGAAGAATTTATCAAGAAGGGTTCGAAATTGGTTTCTCCATTTTAGAAGCGCATCTAGCAATGAATATGCGCCATATTATGGGGAAAGGCCAGGTCTACTCCCTTGATGATCTTGTATCTGATAACTCCCATTATCAAAAAGATATAACACAGTTGGAAGAAGAGTTAGTAGAGCAAATCAAACGTGGTCTTCCTGATAAAGCGAATGAAACGATTCAGTTACTATTTAAAATATTAGTGGATAGTAAAGAAGCTACCCTCCAAGATATTAGGTTCCTTGCAGTAAAATATATTACCCTACTATTTCATGAAGCTGAGAAATGGAATTGGCGCCATACGAATAGCGAGAAGTTAACCGCGCATTACAGGAAAGTCATGAAAATGGAAACGCTACATGATATTTTTAGTTTAATTCAAAGTACTTTGCAGGAATGGAAAGAGTTTATGAATCAAAAGAAAGAGAAAAATAGCTATACGCTTGTGGATCAAGCAATGGAGTATGTAGATGCTCATTATCATATGGAAGGCGTAACATTACAAAAAGTTGCTGAAGTGATTCATGTTAGCGCGCCATATTTAAGCAATTTATTTAAAGTGGAGAAAGGAATTAACTTTGGCGATTACTTACTAGGATTAAGAATGAGAAAAGCGATGGAATTATTCAGTGAAAATAAAATCAAAACATATGAAGTAGCTGATAGGGTCGGGTACAATAACCCTCAATACTTTAGTATGTGCTTTAAAAAATATACGGGATACACACCGGCAGAATATCGCAAAACTCATTAATGTGGACCAATTCATTTAATTGTAGAAGCTGGAGATCATAACAAGTTGAGGTTCTACTATCTGGAATATTGGCTGGGCTACTCAATCGAAATTGTGCATCCAATTGCAATGGGGCTATTCAAGTAAAGGCATTCGAGCATTCATATGAATGTTAAATAAGAAATTAGTACCAAGTAATAAAACATAGTGATAAAATGGATATATCTATCCATATTGGGGTGAATGTGAGTGTATACACCTGTCGCTAAGTTCGTGAGGTTTCTGTTAAAATTACGAGGCAAATTGGTTGTGAAAAATATAGAAAATCTGCCCGATGAGTCCGGCTATGTAATTGCTTGTACACACAGAGGGTGGGTCGACATCCTGGCGCTCGGCGTTTCGATTCTACCTGCGGAAATTCATTTTATGGCGAAGAAAGAACTATTCCAGAACAAAGCAATTGGTTGGTTTTTAAGAAAAATTAATGCATTTCCAATCGACCGCGATAACCCAGGAACAAGCACGGTAAAGATTCCAATTCAATTATTGAAGCAAGATAAGAATGTGGGGATTTTTCCTTCTGGTACCAGAACGTCAGAGGAAGCTCCGTTAAAGCGGGGAGCGGTTACGATTGCGAAATTAGCTCGCGTTCCAATCGTGCCTGCTGCTTACTCAGGTCCAACGGGTTTTAAGGATTTATTTAAAAGGCAGCCGATTACGATTATTATTGGTGAACCGATTTATCTAGATTCGGCTAAGAAGGGGAAAGACGAGTTGGATCTTGTAACAACGGAATTATCGGACGTGTTTAAAGCATTGGAACAGCGGATAAGCTCTTAATTGTTTTATAAATGCCTTTGCAATGGTAAAATACCCCAGGTTGTTTTTATAGAAAATGGGCAGAGCAAGGATCATCAAGGTAAAGGATTTTTATATAACGTTTTTATGCTATCACTTTTGCTCGCGCGACCTTATTAAGGTCGCTTTAAATCTTTATGACGATCAACCATTTATGCATGAAGGAAAATGTAAAATTAGGGAAAGCTATAAAATATCTGTTTTAGGAGGGGTTATATGTACCATCTCTTTTCACATAATGATTTAGATGGAGTCGGCTGTGGGATTGTCGCAAAGCTTGCATGGGGTAATGAGGTAAAGGTGAGCTATAATTCGATTGGTCGGTTGAATCATCAAGTGGCTGGGTTTCTTGAAAATGCTACGGGAATGGACACGCTAATTATTACCGATTTATCCGTGAACGAAGAGAATGAGAAGAAAATTAATGAATATGTCGCTGCTGGCGGAAAGGCATTGTTAATTGATCATCATAAATCGGCGCTGCATTTGAATGAACATGCTTGGGCGTCTGTGACCGTAGAGCAGGAAGACGGCAAGTTAACATCAGCCACATCTCTTTTGTACGATTACTTAGATAGAGAAGGCTTGCTTACGAAAACAAAAGGTGCAGATGAGTTCGTCGAACTAGTGAGACAATATGATACATGGGAGTGGGACGTGAATCAAAATTTCACTGCAAAGAAATTAAACGATCTCTTCTTCATGATATCAATTGATGAGTTTGAAAGAAAAATTTTGACGAAACTCAACAGTAGCGAGCCGTTTCATTTTGATGAGATTGAAAGTAAGTTACTTGATGTCGAAGAAAGCAGAGTAACACGTTACATAAATCGAAAAAAACGTGAAGTGTATCAAGTGGTTATAGGCGAACATTTAGCAGGCATTGTCCATGGGGAAAACTATCATTCAGAACTTGGGAATGAGCTATCCAAGGAGTTTACGCATCTGGACTATATTGCGATTGTAATGGTTGGTAGTAAACGGATTAGTTTACGAACGATTCATGATGATGTGGATGTTTCTGAAATTGCGGCGCTTTATGATGGTGGTGGACATCGCAAGGCCTCAGGATGCAACTTAACAGAGAAGGCATTTAAGCAATTTGTTGAGCAAACATTCTATTTGGAACCACTGAAGCGTGATGCCTTTAAAAATCAACATAATCTGAAAGGTGCTCCGAGTGGCTCTTTGTATAAAGGCAGAAATGACGAGTCCATTTTTGTCTATCAAAAAGGGGAGGAGAATTGGGTGATTGAGATAAGTCAGAAACCACTTACAAAAACCTTCTCTTCATTTGAAACAGCGGAAAAGCATTTGAAAAAGGAATATTTTGCAGTCTTGGTCAGGGATGCTGATTGGATTGGCCATTTACTAAAATTCTCGCCATATTATAAAAAATAAAAAAATGCAGAAAGAGAGATTGCTCTTTCTGCATTTTTTTATGGTTACAATTGTGCAGAATAGCGGATAATAAAGTGAAACTTCAATCAGTGGGGGGCTTACTGACCGTTAATGCGGGATAAAAATTGTCAATATAGGTAATGCATAGTTTCAGCACTTATTTCAACTATAGTAGGAAAGGTTTAGGATACTAGAGGAACCAGCCATATTACATTTTCTAGTTGATAGGAGATCATTCGTTATGTCATGGAAATTGGTGTTTTCAAGCGAGTTTATAAATGATGTTGCAGTTTCAGCAGGTATCTTTTTGTTATTTTTACTTTTCCGGAAGATGTTTTCAAAATATGTGATTGCTTTACTAATAAAGGTGAGTCGAAAAGCACCAAATACTTTTTTCTCTCACATATTTTTATCATTTGAAAAACCAATTCAGTGGCTGTTCATTCTATTAGGGATCTATATTTCTGTTTGGTATTTCCCTTATCTGGACCAAACACATTTGTTATTTATTAAATTAATAAAATCCTCGATTATCTTTCTTGTCGGCTGGGGATTGTATAACTTTTCATCTTCATCTACACTTCTTTTTGCACAGCTTAACGAAAGATTCAATTTTGAAGTTGATGAGATACTTATCCCATTCTTGTCAAAAGTATTGCGGGTGATCATTGTAATAATTAGTTTTAGTGGGATTGCAGAAGAATTTAATTACAATGTTATTGGCTTTGTTGGAGGGTTAGGCTTAGGCGGGCTTGCATTTGCTCTAGCTGCTAAGGATGCAATTGGCAATTTATTTGGAGGCGTCATCATCGTTACAGAAAAACCTTTTACGATTGGGGATTGGATTTTGACACCTAGCGTAGAAGGAACAGTTGAAACAATCACTTTCAGAAGTACAAAGATACGCACATTTGCTCAAGCACTTGTTATAGTACCTAACTCAAAGCTCGCCAATGAAACAATAACGAACTGGAGTGAAATGGGGAAAAGGCGAATCGTGTTCAATTTAAGTGTAGCGTATGATACACCTAAAGATAAATTAGAAGATGTCATGAACCAGATTGAGTATATGTTAAAAAATCACACAGAAATCCATCAAGACACAATCATTGCAAAGTTTGATAAATACGGGGTAGATGGATTCGATATGTACTTTTACTTCTTTACGAAAACAACGGTCTGGAAAGAATTCTTAAAAGTAAAAGAAGAAATTAACTTTGCCATCATGGATATTCTTAATAATGAAGGAGTTGCCCTAGCGATCCCAAATAGAAAATTGTATGTCAATTCCAATTCTGAAGGAACACAAAGTGAAACGTATTTGAGGAATTCACAAGATTCTATTTGAAATATTTTAGCTATACAAAAACGAAACACATCGAGAAAATGTCCGAGAACAAAAGTGCCTGATTCCACAACTACTCAAAATTGTTTACATGAAATATTAAACAATTTAGAGTGTGCGGTCAGACCTTTAGGATCTTCTTCATGTGTTTTTTATAATGGAAAAAGGATGTTCCTGAAACTAAGCCTTCTTGGCATCGTCTAAGAAAGTCCTATTTATCTGATGGATGACGGTTTATAATCCTTTTCCTTTTTTGAAAACGTCCATTTTTTTCTTTTGATAATTGAATGCTTCTCATTTAAATTGATGTATATATTATACCGATATTTTAATAATTATCCTTTTTTACATTGTTATCAGATGTCAGAAATAATATGAGACTATATGGGATCTTTACATTTTATTGTTAAATAATGCGTTTACATAATGAGTGAATAATTATAATTCATTTAAAAATCAAAATTATCTTTTAATTCATTAAATTCTATGATAATATTTTAAAATATTAAAATATTATCATACTAAAAGAAAGTGAAGTGATTCTTATGTCACAAATGCCACAAATGTTAGCTTTAGTTATTCTTGTATTAATTTTATATATAGGTGACGTAGTAGCTGTTCGAACAAAAGCCTGGGTACCGTCTGTATTCGTTTGTGCTGTACTATTTCTTATTGGATATTGGACATTTTTCCCTACAGACATCGTAGCGGTGGCTGGAGTACCACCAGTGGTTGCGACGATGATGATGTACTTATTAATTACAAATATGGGGACTTTGCTTTCTCTCCAAGAATTGAAGAATCAATGGAAGACCATTGTCATTGCCCTTTCTGGTGTTTTAGGAATTATCGCTATACTATTTACGATCGGAACATTGATTTTCGACTTTAAAACAGTCGTTGTTGCCATTCCTCCATTAGTAGGTGGAATCGTATCAGCATTAATTATGTCTGAAGGAGCCAAAGAAGCAGGACTTGCGTCTTTATCTGTATTTGCAATCGTCATCTACGTTATGCAAGGATTTGCAGGATATCCTATCACTTCAATTGTATTAAAAAAGGAAGGGAAAAGATTACTTGAGAAATACCGTAGTGGAGAGCTGACAATAAAAGATGCGAAAAATGGTGTGGAAGTAGAGAAGGAGCAGGAACTTAAACTTTTCAAATATTTGCCGGAAAAATATAACACGGAATATTTCAAATTTTTTAGGCTTGCCGTAGTTGGTTACCTTGCCTATCTTGTCTCTACTTTACTTGCGCCGTTCGTGACGGTTAATGCACTTGTCCTATGTTTATTATTTGGAATTATCGCAAAAAGTGTCGGCTTTTTGGAAAAACAACCTTTACAAAAAGCGAATGGGTTCGGTTTCTCTATTATGGCTCTTATGCTTTTCATTTTCGACGGTTTGCAAAAGGCGACACCAAGTATGATGCTTGAGATCTTATATCCTCTCATCGTTTGTATTATTTTAGCAGTCATCGGAATGTATATATTCTCATTCATAATCGGTAAAATTTTAAAAGTCAGCAAAGAAATGGCGTTCGCCGTATCGTTAACAGCCTTATATGGGTTTCCCGCAGACTACATCATTACGAACGAAGTGATAAAGTCCTTAACGAATGATGAGAAAGAAAAAGAAGTGCTAACGAGCCACATGTTGCCACCTATGCTCGTTGGTGGATTCATAACTGTAACAATCGTTTCAGTCGTTTTAGCAGGAATATTCGTAGGATTCTTGTAAAAAAAGAAGGGGATTGTGAAAATGTCTCAACAACGAATGGAAAGCCATATAAACGCTTTAAGTGCATTTACATCGACACCTGATAAAGGGGTTACTCGCCTTACGTACAGCAAAGAAGATTTGCAAGCAAGAAATTATATCAAGGAAAAAATGAAGGGATATGGTCTGATTGTTTCGGAAGATGGTTTTGGCAATATTTTTGGAAAGTTTGAAGGAAGTTTAAAAGACGCACCAAGCGTTCTCATTGGTTCACATTTTGATTCTGTCCCGAATGGTGGAGCGTATGACGGTACTGCCGGAGTCGTTGCAGGTTTGGAAGTAGCCGCTCTCTTTTCTGAAAATCAATTAAAACCGAAATATCCTTTGGAAATCATTGCGATGGTCGAAGAAGAAGGATCAAGATTTGGTGGCGGACTGATGGGATCGCGAGGAATTATCGGTTCACTGAGTGAGGAAGAGTTTAAAAATCTAAAAGACAAAGACGGCATCTCGACGGAAGAAGCAATGTCAAAAATCGGACTAGATTCTTCATTAGCCAAAGAGAGAAAGCCAAATACAATAAAGGCATTTTTGGAGTTGCATATCGAACAAGGCCCGATTCTAGAAGAAAAGAATCTTCCAATCGGTGTCGTTGAAGCCATCGTTGGGTTGGCCCAATTGGAAGTGACGATAGAAGGGCGAGCAGGTCATGCAGGTACAACTCCAATGGATCGCCGCTCGGATGCTTTAGTTATTTCTGCAAAGATCATTTCACAACTTCCGGATCTTGCAATCGATGAAGGAGAAGGAACCGTCATCACAACAGGTCGTTTAGAAGTCTTTCCTAATGGAGCAAATGTCATTCCAGAGAAAGTGATATTCTCTGTGGACATCAGATCTGGTAAGGAAGAAAACGTACGAAACACAATCCGAAAAACAATAGAACTGATACAGTCTTACAGTGAAAATGGAATCCGGACATCTGTTGAAGAGCTTTTATATATTCAACCAAAAGAATTGAATATGGACATTCGTTCTTTGTTAAAACAAGAGAGTAGTAGGTTAGAAATCCCGTATTGTTCCATTAATAGTGGCGCAGGTCATGATGCGATGATCTTTTCTGATGTTACAAATGTCGGGATGATTTTCATTCCAAGTAAAGACGGGCTTAGCCATTGTCCAGAAGAATGGTCGGATGCACGTCATTTGGCGGAGGGTTTCCAAATCCTTTTTGAAGCAGCGAAGAACTTAACGGAGGTTGAATAAACATGATTCATCAAAAAATTAAAGAAGCGATTCAGACATATAGTGAAGAACTAACAGAGTTACGCAGAAAGCTCCACAGTGAGCCAGAGGTATCATGGGAAGAAGAAAACACGACAGCATTCATTTGTGAATATCTAGAAAATTTAGGAATTCCTTATCGTCGAACAAATCCTACAGGTGTCATTGCAAATGTAGCAGGGGCCAAGGTAGGGAAAACGGTCGCTTTAAGAGCGGATATAGACGCATTACCAGTAGAAGAATTGAACAAAGATCTTCCATATGCTTCAAAGGAAGATGGAAAAATGCATGCTTGTGGTCATGATGCACATACTGCCATGCTGCTTATTGCAGCCAAAGCTCTAAATGAAAGTAAAGAGGAACTACCCGGGACTGTAAGATTAATATTCCAACCTGCTGAAGAAGCGGCAACAGGTGCACGAGAAATGGTGAAGCAAGGTGCGATGGAAGGCGTCGATAATGTATTTGGTATTCATATATGGTCACAGATGCCGACTCATAAAGTTTCATGTACACCGGGACCATCTTTTGCTTCAGCCGATATTGTTAAAGTTACATTTAAAGGAAAAGGTGGTCACGGCGCCATGCCACATGATTGCATCGATGCAGCCATTGTTGCTTCCTCTTTCGTCATGAATGTTCAAACTGTTGTATCAAGAACAATTGATCCGCAAAGACCTGCCGTGCTTACAATAGGAAAAATGGATGTCGGCACACGCTTCAATGTCATTGCTGAAAATGCTGTCATCGAAGGAACGGTCCGTTGTTTTGACAATGAAACGCGTGCACATATTGAAAAGCAAATCGAGCAATACGCTGAAAATGTTGCAAATATTTACGGGGCAAGTGCCGAAGTGGAATATATTCGCGGAACCCAACCGGTTATTAATGATGAATATAGTGCTAAGTTTGTACAACAGGTCGCTTCGGGAGCCTTCGGCGAGGATGTTTTATATACTGAAAAGCCGACAATGGGTGGCGAAGACTTTAGCTTCTATTTAGACGAGGCCCCTGGCAGTTTCGCATTAGTCGGCAGTGGGAATCCCGAAAAAGATACGGAATGGGCACATCACCATGGAAAATTCAATATTGACGAAGACGCTCTCGCTACTGGAGCCGAACTATACGCTCAATATGCATGGGCATATTTGAACGAGTAAGAGAGTAGGCAAAAGAAGGTGGAATCCAGAGGGTTCAGACTCTTATGGACACCTTCTTTGTCTTTTTTTGCGGATGCGAGTAGTGATTTTCATTGAAAAGTGAAAGTGTTCAGTCCTGTAGATCAAGTTTTCATGCCCGAATGGGATCCACCAGCTGAGGAATGAGCGCTTTACGCACTGGAAAAGAGTTTTTGCGAGCTGAAATCGAACTTTGTGCATCAGACCAAAGTGAACCTATTTCATGAGTGATTATGGTAACGCTTACAATAAATAGGAGAGAATTTGTCATCATATTGTCGCACTATATGCAACGCGAAGACGAACATACATTATGGTTATTTGTAAGCTAATGATGAATATTTCTATATCCGAATTGAATTTAATAGTCTGTTTAAAAGGCTAATCCATCGGTTTTCTCTTCTTGTTTTTGCTCATTAAAGCCTGTATCTACCTTAAGGCATAAACAGCATGATCACATTTCTCAAAACAACAGCGAATCGACTACTATATTGAATCTTGCGGGTGATGACAGGCTTTATCGACCGAAAATTAATATCCCCAATATATTTACAAAGCTAATTCATTGGCGGTAACAAGATGAATTCCGTTTGATTTTGCAAATTCTTGATATGTTTCATCTGGTAGGGTGTCGGTAATCAAATAATCGATCTTATCTAACGTGCAATAAGTCATGACAGCAGACTTATCAAATTTAAAATGATCAACCAATAAATAGACTTCTGAACTTCTTTCAACAACTGTTTGTTTTATTTCATTTTCAAGAGGGGATGAATTGGTCACACCATTTGTTATGGAGATGCCTGTTGAAGCCATGAACGCTTTGTTAATGTTATACGCCATTAATAAATCCATTTTTTTTAAGATCGCAAACGATTTGGTTTTGCGTTCAAGCATTCCTCCCGTTGAAATGACATTTAAATTTTCAAAAGGGAGAGAATTAATAATAAAATCAAGATTATTCGTAATAATCGTCAATTCTTTTGTCTTTAAAAACTCAAACATTTCTAATGTTGTCGTCCCTGAATCGATAAAAATAATATCTCCGTCTTCAACATATTGTGCAGCTGATTGAGCAATTATTACTTTTTGTTGCTGGTTACGTGTGATTCGATCAGTAAAGGATACAAGTGTTGAATGATTCACAGCGACTCCACCATATACCTTCTTAATGTCCCCGCTTTCAACTAACAACTGAATATCACGTCTAATTGTATTTTTGGATACATTAAAGACATTAACAAGTTCATCAAAAGATACAGTTTGATGTTCAAAAATATAATCTCGGATTAGGTTAATTCGTTTCACTTTTATCATATTTATCCATCCTTATTTACTAATATATCCACTATTCGTTACATTGTCATAGAGTTATTAGATGATAACATGTATCAAAGTCTCATTACAATAAGAGGTTGTTCAAAAATTCCGGTAAAAAAGCTTGCGAATTTCTTCGTCACTCATTAATGACCTTCTGTTAAGATCGCGCACGTCCTGTGCAAGCCCAGTCCTCACGTATTACTGTATACGTGCAGGTATAGAGACAATCGCTCCTCGAACTTCTCGGCTCTTTTTATCCTCCTTTTTGAATATGCACTATAAGACATTTTAACAAAATAGATTAACTAGATAATTGATTATAGTATGTCATATCAGTTGCGCTTTATCAATACTTAACCAAAAGATAATCATTTTATTTTATGAAATCAAAAAAAAGATGATTGAAAGGGTTTTCGAAGTTAATAATCTCTTTCTTTTAACAAGGGAATAGACATATGAATGAATCGATTCAATATAGTGGTTAGTTTCTGCGTATAAATGTGTAATAATTTAGTAATTTAGTAAAAAAATATTTGAATTAATAGAAAACATTTGACTGAAAGCGCTTTTATTAATATAATCTAATCATAAGATAATCAAAAGATATCCAAAAAGTAATAAACCTTACCAATTTGGAATCATTTGATGGAATACAGTTACAATGACCAAATAGATAAGTTATTAAAAAGGTATTAGCATTTATTCATGTAGTGCCAAAATTTAAAGGTATTCTCTAGGAGGAATTGACATGCCAACAGTAGCAGTAGAAAAACTAAAAAATTATATAAATGGTGAATGGGTTGAAAGCAAAACGACTCAATATGAAGACGTTTACAACCCAGCAACAAAAGAAGTGATTGCCCAAGTACCACTTTCAACAAAAGAAGATATCGAATATGCGGCAGAAGTCGCGAAAAAAGCATTTGAAAAATGGAGCAAAGTTGCGGTACCACGACGTGCAAGAATCTTATTCAATTATCAGCAATTATTAACAAAACATAAAGAAGAGCTAGCTCGTCTAATCACAATTGAAAATGGTAAAAATCTTTCTGAGGCGTTAGGCGAAGTGCAACGTGGAATTGAAAATGTAGAATTTGCTGCAGGTGCACCAACTTTAATGATGGGAGATTCACTATCTTCGATTGCTACAGATGTTGAAGCAACAACATATCGCTATCCAATTGGTGTTATTGGTGGAATTACACCATTTAACTTCCCGATGATGGTGCCATGTTGGATGTTCCCGATGGCAATCGCGCTAGGGAATACGTTTATTTTGAAACCATCAGAAAGAACGCCGCTTTTAACACAAAGAATAGTAGAATTATTTACCGAAGCCGGACTTCCAAATGGGGTATTTAACGTTGTTCACGGTGCACATGATGTCGTAAATGGTATTTTAGATCATCCTGAGATTAAAGCGATTTCATTCGTCGGTTCAAAACCTGTAGGAGAATACGTATACAAACGAGGCAGCGAGAATTTAAAACGTGTTCAAGCGTTAACAGGTGCTAAAAACCATACGATTGTCCTAAATGATGCTGATTTAGAGGAAACAGTGACAAATATTATCGGGGCTGCATTTGGTTCTGCTGGTGAACGTTGCATGGCATGTGCTGTTGTAACTGTAGAAGAAGGAATTGCCGATGCATTTATGGCGAAGTTAAAAGAAAAAACAGCCGCTATTAAAATTGGTAACGGCCTGGATGATGGTGTATTTTTAGGTCCCGTTATAAGAGAAGAAAATCAAAAACGTACGATCAGTTATATTGAAAAAGGGCTTGCAGAAGGTGCAAATCTCGTATGTGATGGTCGAACGAACTCACCTGAAGATGGCTATTTCGTTGGACCAACCATTTTCGATGGTGTAACAACGGATATGACAATTTGGAAAGATGAAATATTTGCTCCAGTATTATCGATCATTCGTGTGAAAAACTTAAAAGAAGCGATTGAAATTGCGAATCAATCAGAATTTGCAAATGGAGCTTGTCTATTTTCAACGAATGCTCATTCAGTACGTTACTTCCGTGAAAATATTGACGCAGGGATGTTAGGAATTAATTTAGGTGTACCAGCCCCGATGGCTATTTTCCCATTCTCCGGATGGAAATCATCATTCTTCGGTACTTTACACGCAAATGGAAAAGACAGTGTTGATTTCTATACCCGTAAAAAAGTTGTCACAGCACGTTACGCAGAACCAACTTTTGAATAAGGCATATTGTTAGATGAAGGCAGTCATTTTTAGTTCTTAAATCATGAATGCTTGTAAGAAAAAATCAGGTCAGAGAGAGTTTCCTAATAAAGAACTCTTCTCTGACTCAAGTGAACTCATTCATGTACTTATATAATAGAAAGAATTAGAAAAATAAGAGGTGTTCATAATGAGTAAATTGCGCAGAAAACCAGCTAAAGCCGAATCGACTTCTGCAGTGACAATTGTTCATGAAGTAACGGCGGAGAATTCCTCATTAAAATATGTTGAATTTAAAATCGTCGATTTAGCTCCAGGTGCTAAGTATTCAGAGGAATTAGCGAAAACAGAATGTTGCATTGTGGCGTTAACTGGAAAAATCAATGTCACAGACAAAGAAGAAACGTTTCATAATATTGGTACGCGCGAAAGCGTTTTTGAAAAAATACCAACAGATAGCGTATATGTATCAAATGATCGTAGTTTTGAAGTCGAAGCAATGAGTCAAGCTCGTGTGGCACTTTGCTATTCACCTTCTGAAAAACAATTACCTACAAAACTAATTAGAGCGTCAGATATTACGTTTGAAAATAGAGGAACAAACAATAATAAACGACTAGTACATAATATTTTACCTGATTCAGATCCATCTGCTAATAGTTTGCTAGTTGTAGAAGTATATACAGAGAGCGGAAATTGGTCAAGTTATCCACCACATAAACATGATCAGGATAACTTACCAGAAGAATCGTTTTTAGAAGAAACCTATTATCACGAAATGAATCCGCAGCAAGGATTTGTTTTCCAACGTGTGTATACGGACGACCGTTCACTCGATGAAACAATGACTGTCGAGAATGGTGATGTAGTCATCGTACCAGTAGGGTATCATCCAGTTGGTGTACCTGATGGCTATCAATCTTATTATTTAAACGTAATGGCGGGACCAACACGTACTTGGAAATTCCACAACGATCCTGATCATGAATGGATTTTAAAGCGGTAAAAATAGATGAAAAACATCCATGAGAGTCTACTCCCAACTCAGGCGATGAAAAAGGTTTAAGATCTTAAACTGTACCACCTAATGAAGGTGGCGGTGGGGAACTGATTTTGCGAAGCCCCGCCCCTTATCCACAGAAAAGGAGCTGTTATCCGAGATGAAATATGAATTTAATACAGAGAGAAAATACGACATTATCGCGATTGGTCGCGCTTGTATTGATTTAAACGCCGTAGAGTATAACCGTCCGATGGAAGACACAATGACATTTTCAAAATACGTAGGTGGATCACCAGCTAATATTGCCATTGGCGGCTCTAAGCTAGGCTTAAAAGCAGGATTTATTGGTAAACTTTCTGATGACCAACATGGCCGCTTTATCGAACAATATATGCGTGGTGTTGGGATTGATACATCCAATATGGTGATAGATAAAGAAGGGCATAAAACAGGACTAGCTTTTACAGAGATTAAAAGCCCAGAAGAATGCAGTATTTTAATGTACCGAGAAGATGTGGCAGATCTCTATTTAAAACCATCTGAGGTTCATGAGGATTACATCAAACAATCAAAGATTTTACTCGTTTCAGGTACAGCGCTTTCGAAAAGTCCATCTCGTGAAGCGGTATTAAAAGCAGTAAACCTCGCTAAGAAAAATGACGTAAAAGTTATTTTTGAATTAGATTACCGTCCGTATACTTGGGAATCTGCTGAAGCAACCTCTGTTTATTATTCATTAGTCGCAAAGCAAGCCGATGTTGTCATTGGTACACGTGATGAATTTGATGTAATGGAAAATCGTACAGAAGGGCAAAACGAGAATACCGTCAATAATTTGTTTAAACATTCTCCAGAGTTAATCGTAATTAAGCACGGCGTAGATGGTTCCTATGCCTACACAAAATCAGGGCAAATGTTCAGAGGGCAAGCCTATTTAACAAAAGTATTAAAAACGTTCGGTGCCGGTGATTCCTATGCTTCTGCTTTCTTATACGCTTTAATTTCAGGTGAAGAAATTGAAACCGCTTTAAAATATGGCAGTGCGTCAGCGGCTATTGTAGTAAGCAAACATAGTTCTTCAGAAGCGATGCCTACAGTAGAAGAAATTGAACAATTAATTTCCAGGGAATCAGAAAAAGCAACCATTTAGATTGAGGTGAAATTCATGGCAACCATTCGATTAACAACAGCACAAGCTTTAATCAAATTTTTGAATCAACAATATATCCATGTTGATGGCCAAGAATTACCTTTTGTTGAAGGGATTTTTACTATTTTTGGACATGGAAATGTTTTGGGAATCGGTCAGGCACTTGAGCAAGATTCAGGTCATTTGAAAGTAATCCAAGGGAAAAATGAACAAGGAATGGCTCACGCTGCCATCGCTTATAGTAAGCAAATGTTGCGCCACAAAATATATGCAGTTACAACATCTGTTGGACCAGGTGCAGCCAATTTGGCAGCAGCTGCTGGTACAGCTCTTGCTAATAACATCCCGGTATTGTTTTTACCAGGGGATACTTTTGCAACGCGTCAGCCTGACCCCGTATTACAACAAGTTGAACAAGAGTATAGTGCAGCCATTACAACAAATGATGCACTTAAACCAGTTTCAAGATATTGGGATCGTATCACCCGCCCTGAACAGTTGATGTCTAGTTTGATTCGCGCATTTGAAGTCATGACAGATCCGGCCAAAGCAGGTCCGGCAACCATTTGTATTTCTCAAGATGTTGAAGGGGAAGCATATGATTTTGATGAGAAATTCTTTGGGAAGCGTGTCCATTATCTCGATCGTAAAGCTCCGGTAGATCGTGAGTTAAAAGGGGCGGCTGAGTTAATTAAAGCAAGCAAAAAACCTGTCATACTTGTTGGGGGAGGAGCAAAATATTCTGAAGCCCGTGAAATTATAATGAAGCTTTCAGAAAAACATCATATTCCATTAGTCGAAACACAAGCTGGTAAGGCAACTGTAGAATCCACATTTAAAAGTAATTTAGGGGGCTTGGGGGTTACTGGAACATTAGCGGCTAATAAAGCAGCACGTCAAGCGGACTTAATTATTGGGATTGGTACAAGATATACAGATTTTGCTACTTCATCAAAAACCGCTTTTAATTTCGAGACAACAAAGTTCCTAAATATCAACGTAAGTCGGATGCAAGCTTATAAATTGGATGCGTTCCAAGTTGTAGCAGATGCAAAAACAACATTAGAACAATTGGCTCCTCTATTAGATGGATATGAGAGTGAATTTGCCAATGTGATTACTGAATTAAAAGAAGAATGGGTAGCAGAGCGTGAGCGTTTAAGTCAAGTCAGTTTTAGTCGTGAGAGCTTTGATCCTGAGGTGAAAAATCAATTCTCTCAAGACATGCTAAATGAATATGCTGACGCTTTACAAACAGAATTGGCACAAACAACAGCATTACTTACTATTAATGACACCATCGAACCTGACAGTATCGTGATAAGTGCTGCTGGATCACTACCAGGAGATTTACAACGTATTTGGAATCCAACTGTACCGAATACTTATCATCTTGAATATGGCTATTCATGTATGGGGTATGAGGTTTCAGGATCATTAGGCATCAAATTAGCAGAGCCAACAAAAGAGGTTTACTCCCTTGTAGGTGATGGTAGTTTCCTCATGTTACATTCGGAATTTATCACAGCCATTCAATATAATCAAAAAGTTAATATCCTGTTATTCGATAACTCAGGGTTTGGTTGCATTAATAATTTGCAGATGGGAAATGGAGGCGGCAGTTATTTCTGTGAATTTAGGACGCATGATCATAAAATCTTGAATATTGATTATGCAAAAGTAGCAGAAGGATACGGGGCTAAAGCTTATCGCACTAATACAGTCGAAGAACTACAAGCAGCATTAGAAGACGCGAAGAAACAGGAAGTATCAACATTGATAGAAATGAAAGTGCTGCCAAAAACAATGACAGATGGATATGACAGCTGGTGGCATGTTGGTGTTGCTGAAGTATCTGAAAAAGAGAGCACGCAAAAGGCATATGAATTAAAACAACAAAAACTAAAGATTGCCAAACAATATTAAGAAAGAGGGTCGCTTTATGGAAGAGGGAAAGATTTCATGGGGAATTGCCCCGATTGGCTGGCGTAATGATGATATTCCAGAAATCGGTGCAGAGAATACATTGCAGCACCTATTAAGCGATATTGTAGTGGCGGGTTTTCAAGGGACAGAAGTTGGCGGCTTCTTCCCTGAACCCAAAGTGTTAAACAAAGAACTGGAACTTCGTAATTTAAAAATCGCTGGTCAATGGTTCAGTAGTTTTCTCATTCGTGATGGTGTCGAAGAAGTATCTAAAGCTTTCCACAAACATTGTGAGTATTTACAGGAAGTTCATGGAGACGTGGCAGTCGTTTCAGAGCAAACATATAGTATTCAAGGGTTAAATAGTAATGTGTTTTCTGAAAAACCTTATTTTACTGATGAGGAATGGGTAAAATTATGCCGAGGATTAAATGAACTTGGCAAAATCGCAAAACAGTACAATCTGAAATTAGTCTATCACCACCATATGGGAACAGGTATTCAAACGATAGAAGAAGTAGACCGTCTAATGGAAAGCACTGATTCAAACTATGTGCATTTACTTTATGATACAGGTCACATCTACGTTTCTGATGGTGATTATATATCATTGTTACATAAGCATATGGATCGTATCAAACATGTTCATTTTAAAGATGTTAGAAAAGATGTAATGGATCAATGCAAAAAGAGCGGAAAATCATTTTTACATTCCTTTTTAAGTGGCATGTTTACCGTACCAGGTGACGGCTGTATCGACTTTGTAAAAGTATACAAGCAGTTGCTTGATACGAATTATCAAGGCTGGATTGTCATTGAGGCTGAACAAGATCCTTCTGTCGCACATCCTTTAGAGTATGCTTTAATGGCTCGAAAATATATTGATGAAAAATTAATTCAAAAAGAAGGTAATAGATTAGTCAGAAATTAATTTTAAAAGCCCTGAAAGGGGATGAAATATATGCAAGAACACATAACTAAGAAAAAACATAATCCAAACAAGTCTTTAGGAACTTTTGCATTAATCGCGACATTTGGGGGGCTGTTGTTCGGATATGATACTGGTGTTGTAAATGGTGCATTGCCTTTTATGTCGAGACCCGATCAGCTTAATCTCACGCCATTCACTGAAGGTCTAGTCGCAAGTTCACTTCTATTAGGAGCTGCAATCGGTGCAGTGTTTTGCGGCCGCCTATCAGATCGTGTTGGCCGCCGTAAAAACATTATGCATCTTGCCCTATTGTTCTTTTTTGCAACACTTGGATGTACCCTTGCTCCAAATACTATGGTGATGGTTGTCTTTCGTTTCTTGCTTGGGCTAGCTGTTGGTGGTGCTTCAGTTACAGTACCTACGTATTTAGCAGAAATGGCAACTGCAGAGAAGCGGGGCGCAATTGTTACTCGGAATGAATTGATGATCGTTACAGGACAATTATTAGCTTTTGTCTTTAATGCGATCCTTGGTACTACAATGGGGGATCATCCACATGTATGGCGGTACATGCTAGTCATCGCAGCCTTACCAGCTGTCGTCCTATTTTTCGGCATGATGATTGTACCAGAGAGCCCACGCTGGCTTGCATCAAAGGGGAAAAAAGGGGATGCGTTGCGTGTCCTTAAGCAAATACGTGAAGGAAAAAGTGCTGAAGCAGAACTCAAAGAAATCGAGACAGGCATTAGCAAAGAGTCGGAAATTAAGCAGGCAACCATTAAAGACTTTTCTGTATCTTGGGTTCGTCGCATTTTAATTCTTGGAATTGGAATTGCCATTGTGAATCAAGTCACAGGTATTAACTCAATTATGTACTACGGTACCCAGATTCTTCAGCAGTCTGGATTCACAACGGATGCTGCACTTATCGCTAACGTTGCCAATGGTCTCATTTCAGTAGCAGCCATGCTCTTCGGTATTTGGCTACTTGGAAAGGTCAGACGTCGACCAATGCTAATCATTGGTCTGTGCGGGACAATCATATCGCTTCTACTTATTGGGATATTCTCTTTAACATTGGAAGGGTCTCCGGCACTTCCGTATCTTGTTCTATCTATGACCGTTATGTTTCTTGCATTCTTTCAGGGATCCATTGGACCAGTAACATGGTTAACGCTTTCGGAAATATTCCCACAAAGGTTCCGTGGTCTTGGTATGGGATTAAGTGTGTTTTTTCTATGGATATCAAACTTCTTTGTTGGGTTGTTTTTCCCGGTATTGCTCGGAACGATTGGTTTATCCACAACGTTCTTTGTCTTCGCAGGTTTAGGGGTTTTGTCAGTTTTATTTGTGGCTAAATTTTTGCCAGAAACTAAAGACCACTCACTTGAGGAGCTGGAACAATATTTCCGGAACTATGATGAAAACAATCAGAGAGAATTAAGAAAGGCTCAATAAGAATAGTAGAACGGCTTATAAAGGAGCTATCTTTTGATTGTGTTGTAGGCACTTACGACGTTTAGTCGTATAAATATCCTTATTCCTGATAGCTAGTATCTTTTACTAAGCTAATAACTAAAAAAAGAAATAATTGATTATTTTTTGATATGAGAGGTGAGATACAAGTGGCGGCAGTATCATCTACGATAGTATCTATGAAAGAGATGCTTATAAAAGCAAAAGAAGAAAAATACGCTGTTGGGCAGTATAATATTAACAGTTTTCAGTGGGCAGAAGCCATTTTACAAGCAGCAGAAGAAGAACGGGCACCTGTCATATTGGCAGCGTCTGACAGACTTGTTGATTATTTAGGCGGTTTTAACATGATAGCTACTATGGTTCATAGACTTGTAGAGGAATTGAACATAACTGTTCCAGTTGCGCTGCATTTAGATCATGGTATGAGCGTTGAAAGATGTAAACAAGCCATTGATGCTGGATTTAGTTCAGTTATGATCGACGGATCTCATTATCCAATTCATGAAAATATCGCCATGACCAAACAAGTTGTTGAATATGCACATTCAAAACAAGTATCAGTAGAAGCGGAAGTTGGAACAGTTGGCGGAAATGAGGATGGACTAATAGGTGGAATTACATATGCAGATCCAGATGAATGTTTACAGCTTGTAAATGAAACAGGGGTAGATGCATTGGCAGCTGCCCTTGGTTCAGTTCATGGACTTTATCAAGGTGAACCTAAACTCGGATTTGATGAGATGAAACAAATCTCTGAGTTGACAAAAATACCACTTGTATTACATGGTGGCTCAGGTATACCTGAATACCAAATTCAGAAGGCAATAGAACTAGGTCACGCCAAAATTAATGTGAATACAGAATGTTTACGGGCGTGGACAAAAGCTGTTCGTGAAGTGCTAGAAAATGATAGTCAGGTGTACGATGCTCGCGCAATATTAACACCTGGTAAAGAAGCAGTCACTGCAACAGTCAGAGCTAAAATGAAAGAGTATAAAACGAGTCATAAAGCATAAGAGAAGTGAAGGAGCTCATATAATGTAACGCTCCTAATCCATCTAATAAAAGAAACAAAAAATATGATATGGCATTTTTAACAAAAGAAGGAGAATGGAAGATGGCAGGAAAAATTAAGGTAGGAATTGTAGGACTTGGTCGATTAGGACGTCAACATGCGGAGAATATAGCTTCTCGAATTCCTAATTGTGAGCTTACGGCAATATGTAGTGTGGTCGAAAGTGAAATAAATGAATTTCAAGAAAAATGGGGAATTCCATATAGTTATGCAAACTATGATGAAATGCTAACGAACAAAGAATTAGATGCTATTTTCATTGCGTCGCCATCAGGTTATCATTGTGAACAAATAATAAAAGCTCTTCATGCTGGATTCCATGTTTTTAGTGAAAAACCACTAGGATTATACCTTGAAGAAGTAGAAGAAGTGAAGAAGGCAGTTGAAGCACATTCTGATAAAGTATTTATGGTAGGGTTTATGCGTCGATATGATCGTTCTTATGCTGCTGCTAAGCAAAAGATTGACAATGGTGATATAGGGGAACCAATCTTGATTCGTTGTTATGGACTTGACCCAGCTAGCCAGATGGATAATTTCTTGAAATTTGCAAAAGCCAATTATAGTGGTGGACTTTTCTTAGATATGTCTATTCATGACTTTGATCTAGCGCGGTGGTATATGGGATCTGAAGCGCAGGAAGTTTGGGCGATTGGTGGCGGCTATGCACGTTCGGAATTTGATGAACTACAAGATGCTGAAACTGGTGCGGCCATGGTTCGCTTTGCAAATAATGCAATGGGGATTTTCGTTGCTGGCCGAAATTCTGCACATGGCTATCATATTGAGACTGAGATCATCGGTACAAAAGGTAGCATCAGAATTGGTACAGTTCCAGAGAGAAATCAAGTCGTGATATTTAATGAAACAGGTGCTGTAAAAGAATGCTTTGATGGATTTATAGAGCGCTTTGAGCAAGCGTATTTAAGCGAAGTAGAAGAATTCATTAATTGCATTTTAGAAGAGCGTAAGCCAACAGTTACTGTACAAGACGGAGTAGAATCAACAAAACTTGGCTATGCGTGTAAGAAATCATTTGAGACACGCCAACTAATTCACGTACAAACGGAATCTCTTATGACGAATTAAATTGTAGAATAGATTGGGATTCCTCTCAATCTATTTTTCCTTTTATGAGGGCCTTTGGTTGTTGTTATTCCAAAGGCCCTGTTTTTTAATGAAATTTCACAATATTAGAGGGTGTTAAAAAAGTCTGATAAAAATAGCTGTCGAATTGCATCAAAGCATATTAATGACCTTCTATTAAAATCGCGCACGTCATGACGAGCAACACAGAAGTCAGCACATCCTGTGCAAGTCCGGTCCTTCATGTTGAGACAGAAGAACAAATTGAAAGATTATTAAAAGATACAGATATCCAGCTCTGTCTAGGCACAGGACATCATGCGTACGCTGGCGGTGATCCTATTGCTTTTATGCGTAAACATCATAATCGAATCCCATATCTTCATATTAAAAATTGCGATCTGAAGGTAAGAGAGAGTATGCAAACTGGAAAGTGGTCACTCGTAAAAGCCATAAGTAAAGATATTATGTGTGAGCCTGAACATGGCATGGTAGATATGGAGTCGTTTTTAGAAGCTTTTATTGAAATTGATTTTAATGGTTGGGTGATTGTTGAACAAGACATGTATCCTGCACCATTTGATAAGCCATTCCCTATTGCCAAACGAACAATGGAGTATCTAGAACGTATTGGTATGGTGAAAACTGTTCAACATGTAGTGAATAGATAATAAAATAGAGGGAGCTTATAACAGGAAAATAAGCCATCTCAGTGCTTTTTGTTTAGTTATAAAGAAGTAAATGAACAATTAGATTAATTGGAGTTTTATATTTTCATCCTTTCTATTCAATGATAATAGATATAAGGTAAGAATTATCAAACAATTAAATATGTAACTTTCTTATCTAGAGCGGTGGAGGGACTGGCCCTAATACCTCAGTAACAGACTTTTTAAGTACTGTGCTAATTCCAGAAGCGTAAGGCTTGAAGATAAGAAGAGTAAATAGTCATTGCGCGTAAACCTCATCTTGTTTTCAAGAAGAGGTTTTTATATTTTGCTTACTAGTACGCAAAAAATCTAATAAAAGAGAGAAGGAATTGGACATGACAAAAACAATAACGAAAGTACCATTTAAAGCAGATCACATAGGTAGTTTATTGCGACCAGATACTCTACATCATGCAAGAAAAGACTTTAAAGAAGGTACAATTACTGCGGAACAATTGAAACAAAGGAAATAAAACGGATTGTTGATAAGCAAATTGAGGTAGGGCTGGAGCTAGTGATGGATGGTGAATTTAGACGCACATGGTGGCACTTAGACTTCTTAGAGTATTTAAATGGGTTTGAAGGATTTGTACCTGAAAAAGGATACTCTTTTGATGGTGGGGTAGAAACAGAGAGATATAATGTTCGTAATATAGGGAAGATTTCATTCAATCCTGATCATCCATTCATACAGGACTTTATTGAATTTAAGAAAATCGTTGCGGACCGAGCTATTGCGAAACAATCTACCGAGACATTGAAGAATATGCAAATGATATTGATATTATTAAAGCGTACCAAGATGCATTAAAAGCGTTTTATGAGGTAAGGTGTACGTTATATACATAGCTGGACTTTCTTCACCAGATATCCCATTCAATGATGGGGAGTGTTCAAGAGAATATTTGATCGAATTAGCCTTGCGTGTAGTCAATGGCGTTTTGGAAGGGAAACCTGAAGATATAATCGTGACAACAAACTTATGCCGTGGAAACTATCAATCTACTTGGGCGTTTAAAGGAAGCTATTCACTCATCGCACCAACCTTACTTGCAAAAGAAAAAGTAGATGGTTTCTTCTTAGAATATGACGATGAACGTTCAGGAGATTTTAAACCATTAGAACATATTCCTAATGATGGTGCACAAGTTGTATTGGGAATTGTCACATCTAAAAATGGAGAAGTCGAAGATAAAGAAGCAATCAAAGCTCGTATTGTGCCACATGAACAATTGTGTTTAAGCCCACAATATGGATTTGCTTCCACGCATCATGGCAACAAGCTAACTGAGGAACAACAATGGGAAAAACTAAAATTCATCGTTGATGTTTCAAAAGAGGTTTGGGGATAAGCCCAAATTAAATAAATGAAATGACGGAGCAAAGCCTAGAATTATAAGCTTTGCTCCGTTGTTAGTCGTAAAGAAAGCGTAAGAAGAGATTGGTTTACCTTGATGACTATCTTGGAGTTTGTCGACGTCCTTGCAAACGGTGAAGTTCTACTGACACAGTTGATACGTCTCATTAGGTCGTTAATTTCCGGTCTTTTGAATGCATCGGCTTTACACGAGTTACTTCCTTCACTGAAGAATATCTGTTATGAAAAATGGCATTGATTTCTCCACCTATCACAAGAATAAGCCCAGTTACATACAGCCATAGCATAAGAACGATGACACCACCAAGGCTTCCATATGTGGAAGAATAGTGGCCAAAGTTACTTACATAAAAGGAAAAGGCAATGGAAATGATTAGCCAAGTGACAGTGGCAACGATGGCACCGGGAAGAACATGCTTAAATAGGTATTTCTTATTGGGAGCAAATTTGTATAAAAAAGTAAGCACAGTCGAAATAACAGCGAAAGCGATGACCCAGCGTAAAAGATTGAAGATGCTTTTGAATTCGATTGAAATGGGTACAACTTGATTAGCCATATTTAAAATAACATTACCGAATACCGGAAGTACGAGTACAACAATAAAGGCAACGATCATCCCTAAAGTTAAGGCAATGGAAATTAGTCGAGCTACAAGGAAATTTCTTGTTTCTTTAACATCAAAAGCAATATTCATAGCATGCATGAAGCCGTTCATACCGTTGGATGCTGACCAAATCGTTCCTAAGATTCCTACTGTAAAAAGTCCACCGTTTGACTCTGTTACAATTCCGATAATCGTATCAGCTAGCACGTCTGTCGTTTCTGAAGGCAAGAAATGATTCATAAAGTTGATTGCTTGTTGTGGCTCAATATTTAGATAGGGAAGAATGGAAAGCAATAAAATGAGTAATGGAAAGAGGGAAAGTAAGTAATAATACGCCTGTTCAGCAGCTAACCCTGTTGCCCGATCCTCCTTCATTTCGTTCTTAAGTTCTTTTCCGAACGCTAGTAGATGTTTCATTAGACTTCACTCCTGGATTTTGACTGGTTAGAAGTCTATTCCCTACGAAAGACGATCATAATCCTTGGTGAGACTAAAACTTTTGCTCACAAACAGAAAGAAGCCTAAAGTTTTGGCTTCAAGCGTAATAGAGATTAGCAAAAAAAGAATCTCTTCCAATGGATGAGATTCTTTTTTTCCAATATCTTTTCCGTACTACATGTAGTGAAAGAGGAAAGGGTTAGCATTTGAGTTTACTTGATAGCTTTTTGAAGTTTACTTATCAGATGTACAGAACGTCCGGTTCCAATTGCGACCGATTCAAGCGGATTTGGCGCTAGATGAACAGGAACGACAATTTCTTGGCTCAGCCATTCTTGAATACCATTAAGCATAGCGCCACCGCCGGTAAGGACTACACCTCGGTCGACGATGTCACCACTCAACTCAGGTGGACAATCTTCAAGGGTAGCACGAATGGCCTCTAAAATATGAAGAAGGGACTCACGAATGGCTTCTTGGATTTCCTCTGAGTGAATAGTTACGGTTTTCGGCAGACCTGAGACAAGATCCCGACCTCTTATATCCATGGTGAGATGGTCATGCTGAATGAGAGCATGGCCGATTTCTATTTTAATTCGTTCGGCAGTGCGCTCTCCAATAAGCAGATTGTATTGTTTTCTAATATGTTGAATAATATCTTCGTCAAACTGATCTCCACCGATTCGTATGGAGTTGCAGGATACGACGCCACCAAAGGAGATAATCGCCACTTCTGTTGTTCCGCCACCGATATCTACTACGACATTCGCGGTAGCTTCATCAACGGGCAAGTCTGCTCCGATTGCGGCAGCAACTGTTTCTTCTATTAAATGCACCTGCTTTGCTCCGAAGTTTTTCACGGCATCTTCAATGGCCCTTCGCTCAACTGTCGTAGAACCAGATGGTGTACACACTACAACGACAGGCTTTCTGATTGAAAGTCCAAGCTGCTTCGCTGCTACCTTCATAATTTGCTTAAGCATTTGTGAAGTAATATCGAAATCTGCAATAACTCCATCTTTCAATGGCCGAATAGCCACTATATTTCCTGGCGTTTTTCCAATCATCTCTTTTGCAGCACTACCAACAGCCACCACTTTATTGGTGATTGTATCAATAGCTACAACAGATGGTTCGTTAAAAATAATTCCTTTGTTTTTACTATAAATTAATGTATTGGCTGTCCCTAAATCGATGCCAATTTCTGTATTTGAAAACATCTAGTCACCCCTATTAATTAGAGTTTGACCCCTATATAGCATTTTACATAAAATTTGTAGAATGTGGGGGAAATAATATGTGGTAATTGTTTACATTCGCCAAAAGCCTCTGTCGAAAGAGTGAATATTTCCCGGAAAATGCTCGACATTTAACATATCATTTTAGAAAATAAAAAACCATGCCAATTAAAGGGACAATTCATAAATGGTACCATAAGAAAACTTGCTACTTGATCAATCACGTTTATCCCGGCTTAACAGCCTGGGCCATATATTGGCTTAGAAAATTGCAAGCATGTAATAGGTGAGGACGGGGGCTAAAATCTTTTTTCTGGTACAAACGAAGTGATAACGTATCCGGTCCTATTCATGAAAAGGTAAATTGTTCTTTTTGTTGAACTTGTTTACGAATATTGGGGAAAATGGAAATTTAATTGATTCGGAAAACCAATCAGCAATCATATTGTTAGTTTTTTTGAAAAAAATAAAAAGGTACTCATTTATTCACGTTTCCTACCGATATAAAGGAAAGAGAGTAGAAGAATAAATGAATGGGTGAATATGATGGATAAAACGTCGATAATTGGTGTCATTCTAGGAGTCGTTGCAATAGGGGTCGGGATGTATTTAAAAGGTGTGGCTATGTCTGCCTTGGTGAATCCAGCTGCTATCTTAGTTATTTTGGGTGGAACAGCTGCAGCTGTCATCACGGCTTTCCCTTCATCTGAATTAAAGAAACTACCAAAGCTATTGAAAATTTTATTTACTGAACAAGAGCTAACAAAACCACAGGAATTAATTCAAACATTTTCCGAGTGGGCGGTGATTGCAAGGAAGGAAGGTTTACTTGCATTAGAAACCATTGCAGAGCAAGTAGATAATCAATTTTTAAAAAATGGTTTGAATCTTACTGTAGAAGGTCAAAGTGCGGATTATATTCGTGATGTACTGTCTGAAGAAATCGATGCAATGGAAGAGCGTCACCTTGGAGGAGCGGCCATTTTCACACAAGCAGGTACATATGCGCCTACTCTAGGAGTATTAGGAGCGGTATTAGGGCTAATCGCAGCACTTGGAAACATGGATAATACGGACGAACTTGGACATGCCATTTCAGCAGCCTTCGTTGCGACCATGCTCGGAATCTTTACAGGGTACCTGCTGTGGCATCCATTTGCCAATAAGCTAAAACGTAAATCACTGGCAGAAGTACGGATTAAGGAAATGATGATTGAAGGAATCCTATCAATTATTGAAGGAGAAGCGCCACGAACGATCGAACAGAAGCTGACTTCCTATTTGACGGCTGATGAACGGAGAAAATGGCTGGAAGGCGTGAAGCAAGATGGCTAGGAAGAGAAGGAAAATACGTAAGGAAGAACATATGGATGAATCATGGCTTGTTCCTTATGCGGATATTATGACCTTGCTCTTGGCATTATTCATCGTGCTATTTTCCTCGAGCGCAGTTGATGCTAGTAAATTCCAACAACTTTCGGGTGTGTTCAATCAAATTTTCACAGGAGGAACAGGGGTAATGAATTATCCTTCTCCTGTTCCGGGCCCACCAGACAAGAAAGACCCTTCAGCAGATGGTACTGGAAAGAATGAGCAAGACAATCTTGGACAGGTCGAACAAAAGGAGCTCTCAGAAATCCAAGAAAAAGTAAATGTATTTATCAGGAACAATCAATTAAATGACAAATTAGACACCTCGTTAACGAGCGGAGGTTTGCTCCTTACAATTCGGGATAATGTATTATTTGATTCGGGAAGTGCCGAGATAAGGATGGAAAACCAGGGGATTGCGCGGGAGATATCTGAATTGCTCATCATGGATCCACCTCGTAGTATCGTAATTAGCGGACATACCGATAATGTACCGATTCAAACGGCTAGATATGATTCTAACTGGGATTTAAGTGTGATGCGTGCGGTGAATTTTATGAAAATACTGCTTGAAAATAATGGCTTGAATCCTAAATGGTTTAGTGCTAAAGGATACGGAGAGTTTATGCCAATCGCTGCTAATGAAACAGCAGTTGGACGAGCGAAGAATCGGCGTGTGGAAATTCTTATCGTGCCACGGAATACTATAATGAAATAAGAAAAACAAACTTGGTTCCTTTAAATGGCGCGGAAATACTTGCTATTTAATAGAAGCCAGGTTTTTCATGTTACAAGTATTGGAATGTGACTAGAGTCTTTTTTTCTATTTTATATTAGCTTGAGAATCGTAAACAAAGAATGTCTACAGATCTAACAATAATTAGATACAGGTCAAGTCGAGAGGCTGTTTTACTAGAAACTGTGTATAGATTGTAAAGACAGTCCCTAAAAGTGTGTGTTCAAAAAGGAGGATAAAAAGAGCCGAGAAGTTCGAGGAGTGATCGTCTCGAGGAGCGCAGCGTATACAATAATACGTGAGGACCGGAGAGACAGAGCGACGAAGAAATTCGACAGCTATTTTTACCGGACTTTTTGAACAACCTCTAAAAGGACAACTTTCTTTGTCTTGGAAGAAAAGAGCATTGTTGTTCATATCTTGGCTTTTTTGCAGTAGAATAGAGATAAACGTTATTTTAAAAGGAAGTGTCCAGAGTGATTGTATTGAAATCGGAACGAGAAATTCAGGCAATGCATGAGTCAGGAAAGATTCTGGCCGCATGCCATCGGGAAATCGCCAAGCTTATTAAGCCAGGTGTAACGACTTGGGAAATAGAAGAATTCGTTGAGGGCTTTTTAAAAAAGCATGGAGCAAAACCGGAGCAAAAGGGCTACAAAGGGTATCAATATGCCACTTGCGCAAGTATAAATGAAGAGATCTGCCATGGATACCCTCGGAAAACGCCATTGGAAAATGGAGATATTGTTACCATTGACATGGTTGTTAATTACAATGGAGCGCTTTCTGATTCAGCGTGGACCTACAAAGTAGGAAATGTATCTAAGGAGACAGAACGCCTTCTTGAAGTAACCGAAGAATCCTTATATCGGGCGATTGAAGTATGTGTGCCAGGCAATCGCATCGGAGATATTGGTCACGCGATTCAATCCTATGTGGAGGGAGAGGGCTTCTCAGTTGTTCGTGATTTCATCGGTCATGGTATTGGAAATGTGATTCACGAAAGTCCTGAAGTCCCGCATTACGGATTGCCGCATAAAGGACCTCGCTTAAAGGAAGGCATGGTATTCACAATCGAACCGATGGTAAATGTCGGTACATATAAATCAGTACGTGATCCGAATGGTTGGACAGCATCAACTGCTGATGGGGAATATTCCGCACAGTATGAGCATACAATTGCGATTACGAAGGATGGGGCATTGATCTTAACGAAGCAATAAATAGACGGAAAGCCGGCTCATTTTGTGTGAGCTGGCTTTTTTGCGAAGCTATGTTAAACAGTATTGTTGATTTTGAATCAAATATAATGGGGAACCGTAGGTATATGGTTCCCCATACATCTTCAACTAAAGTTCCTCATTAGCTGAATAAACGATTTGTATAATCAAACTTTATATGTTCCATTAAAAAATAAAATCAAGTCGCCAATTGTACCAACACAAAAAAATATAAAATAATAACTCGCAATTGTGATTTCCTTGTTAAACAGCTCTTTGAATGCCTGAATAAACAACTTATTAAACTTAAACCAATTTAATATCCAACCGATTAAAAGAAAACTTACAATCATCATTTCTTTTACTTGCCCCCCTCTTTAAAATAAATTTAGTATCTTCTTATTCATTTATCATCCATGCTTTACTAGACGTTGAAGCTAACAGCTCCATTAGTTGAAAAACATTATTGGTTTTCTAAAGTTTTGATAATCTAAGTTTATCATTGGCAGTATTTGTTGAGAACAGGCAACTTTCAACAATCATTTTACTAACCATTTCATCATTATTACGGTGCTTTATCAAGTCGTGATTTACCAATTATTGCTCCGCTGTATTCAGTTTTCTTATTTCTGTAATGATTTCCTTTAAAGTCATCCAAAACAACTCCGTTCTCAATTGTTTATTTCGATATAGAACAAGTGTACGATTTTACCGATGTCAACAGAGTTATTTAACACAGCTTTTTACGAAAAAAGTGAAGGGGAGTTTGATGGATCCTATCTAACGGTGAATGATGATTCGGAAAATGAGAATACGTGCGTGAATTTGAACGGATGATACAGGCCTACTAACCAGAATTGGATTTACTTGGTGGGTAACCAAGGTTACTCGCCACCATAAGGACTTTACTGGATCAGCGACAATCTCCCACTCCGCAAAATGATTCAGACCTCTTTCACGTGAAATATAAAAACCCCAAAAGCAATTTAAGCTTTTGGGGCAACATAGGATTAGTTGCGTAGTTTGCCTAGTTCTTCAACAATCGCTTGCATTTCGCTTGGGCTGAATTTGGTTTTACGCATGACCATTTCGTAAATGTCTCGGAGTTCCTCATACATTTCTGCATTGAAATGTGTGGATTTTACAGCTCCGATATTCATCATTTTTAACTTTTCTTTTATCTTTTCAACCATGTAATCAGCTGTTTCTGCTGTGTTATGTGACACATCCATGATATCATTCCTTTCGCTCCATTCATTTAGTTAATCTTGTCATTATTGCGGTGATAAGTCAATGAAAAATCCAGGTGGTTCAATGGGTGAAAATGCTTGTTAATGGGAAAATAACGAGAGAATTTTTACAAAGAATCACTAATTGGTATATGATGGGACCATAAGATAAAATGAAGAATTACAAACACACATATATAAAATATGAGGGGAGAGAAAAATTATGAATGAAAAGTATGGGGTAAAAAAAAGTATCTTCTTGAAGTCGATTTTAATAGGTGCAGCAGCTGGTGCGGTGATTAGTTTATTGGATAAAACAACGAGAAGCTCAGTTATCAGTTCTGGAAAAGGATGCATTCAAGAAATGAAGTCCTTTGTGAAGGATCCGAGCTTAAGCCTAACAAAGGTATGTGACACAACGGAGCAGATTCGAATGACCATTGAACAGATCACCGAGGATGCTGTCTTCATTTCACAAAAGGTGGAGGAATTGAAAGAAATCCCGCCACAATTGGCACATGCAGTCATTGAAACGAAAGACGCAATTACGGCTGAAATTACGAACAATAGGAATGAAGAACCTGACGATTTGCAACTGCATACTGTGTAATATTTTTAAAAAAAATCATGACGAAGGCGGAAAAGACATATTATTGGGCAAAGTAACCGAGTTTGGGGTGGCAAAATGAAGGGAATTGCGTATGTTAAAAAAATGATAAAAAGGATGGACCAGGATGATGTAGGAGGGTTGGCGGCACAGCTGGCTTATTTTTTCCTGCTTTCACTCTTTCCCCTGCTACTTGTTCTCATTAGCTTATTGCCGTATCTTCCTATTTCCGAAGATGATTTATTAACACTATTTCGTAACTTTGCCCCATCTAGCTCAATGGCGCTCATTGAGGAAAATATAAATCAAGTGATGCAAGCAAATACGAAACTGTTATCGTTTGGAATCATTGCGACCATTTGGTCAGCTTCGAATGGCTTAAATGCCATCGTTCGTGCATTTAATCGTGCCTATAAGGTCGAGGAAACGAGAAACTTTTTTGCCGCCAGAGGGATGTCAATTCTCCTTACACTTGCTATGATATTTGTCTTTGTGGTTGCTCTCTTATTACCTGTATTTGGCAAACAACTTGGCGTGTTTTTATTTTCCTCATTCGGATTATCAGAGGAGTTTCTGCAAATTTGGAATGCATTGCGCTGGTTTGTCAGCGGAGTTGTGCTTGTTATTGTGTTTATTATGTTGTATTGGCTTGCTCCGAATAAAAAGCTGAAATGCTTACATATTGCCCCAGGAGCTTTTTTTGCGACAGGAGGTTGGATTGTCGTATCGCTTGCGTTTTCCTATTATGTTGATCATTTCGGAGGGTACACGACTACATATGGAAGTCTTGGTGGAATCATCGTACTCATGATTTGGTTTTATCTGACCGGTATCATTATTATCATCGGTGGTGAAATCAATGCTCTTTCAAGTGAACGGAAACATCCAACATGTTAACAGCCTTCCGAAAATTACCTTTATGAAGCAGCTGAATATAGCCATACTAAAAAAAGAAGCAGTTAGTTGCTTCAAAACAGGTAGGGAGGCGTTTGTGTGCCAAAGGGTCAGCAAAAGGATGGTAGCACGAAGCAAAAAGGAAAAAACAAACCGAAGCAAAAAACATCTGGTTCTGCTAATGGGCAGAATGGATATCATTAATTAACAAAAAGGCTTGGGCATCGTGTCTAAGCCTTTTCCTGTGGGATATAGTATATAGCACTCGAATCGGAAGAAAGTTCGAACGGTAAATTATATAATCTATTTTGATAGCGTGTATCCGAATGGTTCATTAACCTTCTTGTTTTCATTAAAAATGGCGATTGAAAAGAAAATGATTCATAGCATAGTGCTTCATGCAAAGAAAAATCCTCCATCAACATACTCAACCACGATCCCACTAATAAACGTCCAGTAATACTGCCAATGCTTACGAATATCCCGCATCAATTGTTTAGTGAACTAATAGAATGGGAAAAACAGGAGATAGTATGGAGGAATGGAGGATGAAATGATATGGGTAATAAAATATTTTTAGTGCTTTTAGTAGTCGGTGTCCCGCTGTCGATCATCGGCTCCATTCTGCATTGGCCAACCATCTTGATGTTTGTCGTATACTGTCTGACGATCATTGCACTCGCAAGCTTAATGGGCAGAGCGACAGAGAGCCTTGCGATTGTAATGGGACCGAGAATCGGCGGTTTATTGAATGCAACGTTTGGCAACGCTGTTGAATTAATTATCTCCATCTTTTCTTTGAAAGCAGGATTGCTTGGGGTTGTACTTGCATCGTTGACGGGTTCCGTACTAGGAAATTTATTGTTGGTCGCAGGCTTGTCCTTTTTTGTAGGTGGAACAAAATTTAAGCGACAAACATTCAATGTATTTGATGCAAGGCATAATGCTGGATTATTAATTTTTGCGATAGGCTTGGCGTTTGTGATTCCAGAAGTGTTTACGCAAAATATGAGTCATAACCGGACGATGTCATTAAGTGTAGGTATTTCAATCATTTTAATCTTCTTATATCTTGCTGCGCTGTTCTTTAAACTTGTCACGCATCGAGGCGTGTATCAGCCTACTGAAAAAACAAAACAGGTAGAACATGAAGAGGAAGTACCAGAATGGAGTAAGAAAACAGCGATTGCTGTGCTTTTTGGGGCAACGCTCATAGTGGCCTATATTTCTGAAAAATTGGTTCATACGTTCAGCATTGTCGGCGAGACATTTGGCTGGTCAGAACTATTTATCGGAGTCATTATTGTCGCAATCGTCGGGAATGCAGCAGAGCATGCATCAGCTATTCTTATGGCTTATAAAAATAAAATGGACGTGGCGGTTGAAATTGCAGTTGGATCAACATTACAGGTCGCCATGTTCGTAGCACCTGTACTAGTCTTGATTTCCTTGTTTTTCCCAATTAATATGCCGCTGATCTTTACTTTGCCTGAATTAATCGCCATGGTGACGGCGGTGTTATTAATTATTATGATTTCAAATGATGGCGAGTCAAACTGGTTTGAAGGCCTTACTCTTTTGGCAGCGTATGTGATCATGGGAATAGGATTTTACTTATTATAAGTAAAGTGAAACGGCCATATTACAGCCTGTTAAACCGGGATAAACGAAAAAATGGCTCACCTTATCTTGATTAGGAGAGCCATTTTTATTCAATTACATTCTGTAAGTACATATAATCATCCAAAATTATCTTCACGTAACTTTATGTGACATGGAACGAATAATTCTAGAAGTAGCCACCATCCTTTATGTTTCGTTTTAGTTAAATGATTGTGTAATAAAGTAAAGGTTATGAAGTCGTTCTTATAAGCATACCTCCTTGACGTAATGTTGACTAAACGATTTCCCCTCCTTTATTTGAATGTAAGTTGATTATACACCACATAATTAAATTTGTAAATATTCTGAATTTTACAATTGTGTTACAAAACAACAAAATCTAAATCTTTTTTACGAAACCTTAATGACTCTAAAACTCTACCATTTATTATGAAGAATTAATCATGTAGCAGGCTACCCTCACCTAATCACAATGGTGGCGGTGCGGAGCTGGGTTTTGAGGTGTTTTCTTTATAACGTAAGTATATCTGCAAAGTAGATTGTCTATATTAATAAATTGCAAAGCCCCGTCCCCATGACCTTCATAAAAACACACAACTCTTTTTATTCAATACTTGCATATAAACGCTATGTCTGACAAACGATATTAACAAAACCTTTTTTAAAGGAGTGCGTCATGATGAAGCGACTTAGAATATGGATGATTGTTGGTTTTTTACTTGTAGGGCTTCCTTTTTTAGCAGATGAAGCAATTGCTACACAGAAAGAGAATACGCCGGTAGAAAAGAAGGGAAACGCTCCAATACCAAAGGAGAAAGCACCCGCAGCGACTAGAACTGTCATTCCTCCATCTGTTTTAAATATTGCTAAGGAAAACACGTATCCGAATTCGACACAGGATTTACCTTATCTACAACCTAGTGAATTCGCTCAATCCTTAATTGATACATCAAAAATAAAAATTGAAAATCCTGAACTCATTCATATGCTGAATGAATCAGCTGTTGGGAAAGCACCGTTCTCATTTGGATATCGAGCGACGATTTATTTAGGGCATTGGGCATTGAATTATCAATCGAGCGAAACAGCGCCAAATTGGGAATATCAAAAAATCAACACGAATTTCTTTGATAACCGTGCCAATTTAACCCCACATCCCATTCATTATGTTCAAGAAATGCAGAAACTCGTGCGCGGCGGTTTAACTGCCAAAATACCCTCTTCACCAGACGTGCAAAAAATGATGCTGATTAAAGCGGCGGAAAAAACCAATTTGCCGTTAGCGTTTGAAACGATTATTGGTGGAGCAACAAAGAAAGATCAAGTCTATAATATACCGGCAAGACGACTAGGCTACCTAAATGCGTATGCTTCAGCCATTAACGAAAAAGGAAAAGTCACGTATGGCGAGGTGTATGTGATTCTAAAAGGAAGCAAGCGTTCCTTGCTGATCAAAAATATCACATCCCAAGGAATCGGTGCGTGGATTCCGGTTCAAGACCATCTTTCGTTCAACTTTAATGCTAGTGAGCAGCCAAGATAAAGTGAAACTTCCATCAGTGTTTTTTATCACCCACTGATGGTTCGTTAAACTGGGATAATGTGGCTTGTCTATCCTAAATTAAAAGGTCAAACCTCATATTGTGTGAAGTTTGACCTTAATTCTTAGATCGTAGAATTTCTTGTTTGAAAGTCCAGTTTTGGATAATAAGCGTTTTTGACGAGTACGTTTGGACCCAAGCATTTAACTGCTGGGCAATGACAGTTTAATTCTCCGGCAAGCTTAGAGCTCATCCATGTTTCATACGATTGTGACAGCGGTTGATCGATAATATTGCCGAGTGATGGAGCATCGCCAAAGTCTGTGACAATCACATCCCCCGTAAAAATATTCACATTCAAGCGAGAGCGACCATCTGGATCATTTCGGACCGTCACCTTCTTCGTGTCATATAAGCGCTTCAATAGCTTCACATCTTCCTCGTTATTGCTACATGAATAGAAAGGAAGGGTACCGAATAACATCCAGACATCTTTATTCCGGAAATCGAGCAGACGATGAATTGCTTCTCGCATCTGATCAAGCGTCAACGTTTCTAGTGCAGAAGCGAAATCGCTAGGATACATCGGATGGATTTCATGTCGTTGGCAGCCCATATCCTCAACAATTTGCTTATGAATATGCTCAAGATGAGGAAGAGTCCGCTTATTCAGCATCGTTTCCGCAGAAACTAAGACACCAGCTTTCGTCAAAGCCTGTGAATTTAGAATAATGTTATCAAATAGCTTCGCACGCTGCTCGCGAGTAGGCTTTCTGTCCATCATTGCGAACCCAGTATCAATGAATTCATCGGTCGTTCCCCAGTTATGCGAAATATGTAACACATCAAGATAAGGAATGATTTCTTCGTAACGAGCAAGGTCAAGGGTTAAATTCGAATTAATTTGCGTTCGTACACCGCGTTCATGTGCATATTTTAACAGCGGAAGGACGTAATTTTTCACCGATTTTCTAGAAAGCATCGGTTCGCCGCCAGTAATGCTAAGCGAGCGTAATGTTGGTATTTCGTCAAGACGACGAAGAATGAGGTCCAGTGGAAGGGCGTTCGGATCTTTCGGCTGAAGGGTGTAGCCGACAGCACAATGTTCACATCGCATATTGCACAGTGTCGTCGTCGTGAACTCGATATTGGTGAGCGTCATTTTTCCATACTGTTCAACGTCCATATAGGCTTCCCATGGATCATAGGCAGGTGAAATCGGTTGTATTGCTGGAATATTGGTTAAACTGGTCATTATGAAAACTCCTTCAGTAAGATTACATTCCTATTATGGGCAATCAATAAATAATGTCAATGGCTACAATCATGTTAATATTGCACTTTCATAACATGTTCGATACGATATAGAAGGCGAAAGGAGCGTGCGTCATGGGAAAGCAAATAACCGATAAAGATGATCAATTAGTATACTTGAAAGGGCGTCTAACGATGTTTATCGAGGTCTTGGAAAATATTGATCCAGAACATACTGAGCTTGAAGACATTGATCGCTTAATCAGCATGATTGATGAACTTGAAATGAAAATCGAACAATTCAAACGCTAATATATATGATACACAAATCCTGAATATATCAGAAGAACCGGCTTAGAGGTATTTTGGCTGGTTTTTTACTCTTTTTGCAACACGAAAAAAGGGACAAATTCCACATCTACTATACATCGTTTATATGACGTGAACACGACATAATAAACGATGTATAGAGTGTGAGATCTGCCCCTTAAGCGAATTAGCCTACATTTGCAGTTCCACGTACTGCTTTTCTTCCATGTAAGAAATAATATAAGAAGATGCAAGCAAATACCACAATAGCCATCGTCACATACAATCCACGGAAGCCGATGACTGGAATCATAAATCCGAGAATAAATGGCCCAATCCCAACCCCTAAATCTGTAAAAATAAAGTAAGTAGAAGTGGCTAAGCCCATACGATGTTTCGGTGACACTTTAATGGAAATTGCTTGAGCACTTGACATAAACGTCCCATATCCAAGACCGACAAATACTCCAGCTATTAAAAGGGCATAGCCAACATGTGCCTGACTAAGAATGATTAACCCGATGGTGAAAAATAGAAAAGCTGGATACATCACGAAATTTTCCCCTTTGGTATCAAACCATCGGCCTGTAAACGGTCTTGATACTAAAATGGCCACTGCATAGACAACAAAGAAGAAACTAGCCACATCCACTAAATGTATTTCCTGTGAATAGGATGTAATGAAGGTAAGAATACTTGAATAACATAAGCCGATAAAGACAGCAATAATTGAAATCGGAAAGGCTTTTGGTTCAAAGAAATTGTTCAGCTTAAAGCCTTTCATGTTTGCTAATTGTTCGTTCGTAAATTCCACTTTGGTCACTTTTAAAAAGAAAGCCGCGATAAAACTAAGAGCTAAAAGAATCGTACATAAAACAAAGTTCATATTAAAACCGGCATGTTGATTGATAAATATGCCTAAAAACGGTCCAATTGCAGCAGCAAGAGTCACGCTCAATGCATAATAACCGGTCCCTTCCCCGCGTCGCTCATTCGGAATTACACTTGCGACAATGGTTCCCGTCGCTGTTGAAGCGATTCCAAATGCTGCACCGTGTAAGAAACGAATGATTAATAGGACAGTCATACTGTTTATGACAAAATAGAGAAGTGTGACAAGTAAAATCGCAATAAAACCAATATAAAGCATCTTTTTTCTGCCAACTTGTTCAATCGATTTCCCAGAAAACAGACGTGCAATAAGTGCCCCTAATACGAAAATTCCAGAAGCAAGGCCTGCCATACTTGGCGATGCTTGAAATTTCTCTGTTGCGTACAGCGAAATCGTCGCGATCAATAAGTAAAATGTGAAGTAAAGAAAAAAGTTCGCAATAGAAACAATTAAGAAATCCTTCGTCCATAATTTTGGTTTATTCACTTTTATTCCCCTCTTTATTAATAAGGTTTTCTCGTATCAAAGGAAAAATTTGAGAAGCTGTCTCCTGCATTTCCTCAGGAATTTCTTTCATAATGCTATACTCCAACTCGGTGATCTTTGAACGACATACTTGATAAATTTCTTCTCCCAAATTTGTTAATTGAATAATTTTTTCACGTCGATCTTTTCCAGGGATTTGCTTTATAAGTTGCATTTCTTCCAAACGGTGGACAGATCTCGTAATAGAAGGTTTTTCAATATTGTAATGTGTAGAAATATCCACAAGAGTAGACGGTCCGTTGCCTTTTACGAAAAAAATAACCTGCCATAAGGAGTAGGAGAGGTCATGTTCCCCGAGTAATACATTTAGCTTGGAAATGAGCGGTCTGTATACAGATAAATAGCGCTGAAAAAAGCCTTGCAAATGGATCACTCCTCTCGAAATAAATAGTTACCTTTATTAACTATTAACAAGGTTAACTATACTCTTTTTATCGGAATTGTCAAGTAGGGGAGGAAGGTTGCTACCCATTTAGGAATGAAAAATTTATAAAAAGATCGCATTCAGACGGTTGGCTGATATACTTACAAATCGGCTGAAATTGTATATACAATTTCTTTTTCCACATGAAATGATTAAGCTATTTGCTCCATTTATTCATACCAAAGCAGTTCTACTTTCATTTTCTTGCCCTTTTTCTTTTTTTTATCAGTAATCTGCCATTCTCCGTTTGTTTTTTTCAAGAAATACACATAATTTGTACCGTCTGTTCTTTTAAAGAGAATATAGCCATGATTGTCTTTAATAAAAGTTACGGGGGCGATAACGCTTTTATAGGGAGGCTTAATTTCAGGATTTAGAATCGTCGTCACAATCCTTTCTGCAATATGAGAAAGTGACTTAAATTCCATCTGTATTTCAGATTCAAAAAAAAGTTGATTGTATGTATATTTCTGGTGATTTTTCAAGTTAAGCGCAAATGCGTGTTGAATATCCGCTAGCGTTTCTTTGTAAAACTGTTGAACGTTTGTCTCTTCCGCATCGCCCACGTGAACAAAATCTATTGCTTTCACTTCTTTAGGATCTACATGTAAGGTAATCGTATCGGTTCCATAAGGAGGATTATGGGCGTGCTCAAAAGTAGTAACCTGCACCTTTACGATAAAGCTAAACCCACCTTCTTGTTCCCTCTGAATATTTATAATTTTCGCATCATATAATCCGTATTGCTTGTTCGTTTTATAAAATTTTTGAATTTCTTTAGAAATAGCAGGATTTAGCGTCGTTATTAATGTGTCATTTAAGTCTTGATAACTTGGGCTCGCAGTAGCGATATTCGGTTGAAAAATAAAATTCAACATAACCAGTGTAAAAATGAAAACCCAATTTTTCATCGTCTTATTCCTCCCCAAACATTTACGGTTACTATATCCCATTTCAAAAAAAGTTATTAGCAATCATGTTGAGCGTATTCAAATCATATATGTAGAAGGAAATTGGCTTGGACGTATGGAAGTCATCTTGTATCTACCCTAGGATGTCATGCTAATACGTGCCTGACTTAACCGAAGAAGAGGTGATCTAAGTAAATGGCGCAATTTGTGAAAGTTGAAAAGGAAGACAAACTAGCGATTATTACGATAACGAATCCCCCTTTGAACGTCATCAGCAGACAAGTTTTTCGAGATTTAAAAGAAGTCTTTACCTATCTTATCCATGATAACGAGACGATTGCGGTTATTATAACGGGATCCGGTTATACGGCGTTTGCAGCAGGAGCAGATAGTAAAGAATTCCCCAACATGTTCGGCGATGAGATGATAAAACAGCAAATTATAGAATGCCATGAGGCGCTAAATCTTATCGCTACATGTCCAAAACCGACCATCGCTGTCTTAAACGGCATAACACTAGGTGGTGGCTGTGAGCTGGCGCTTGCTTGTGATATCCGTATTGCCGAGGAACAGATTCAAATTGGACTGCCTGAAGTAAAGCTTGGCTTGTTTCCAGGTGGTGGTGGTACACAAAGATTACCTCGCCTCATAGGAATAGCAAAGGCGAAGGAGATGATGCTTTTGGGCGACCCGATATCCGCACTGCAAGCAGAAAAAATTGGCCTCGTTAATCGGATCGTTAAAAGAGGAACAGGGCTAATCGAAGGAAAGAACCTCGCAGCTAAAATCGCCAAAAACTCCTTGCAATCCTTATCAAGGATTAAACAAGCCATTGATGAAGGCTTTGAAACCTCGATTGACAAAGGACTTCAATTAGAGGCGGAGTTGTTTGTCGAGATTTTTCGAACAGAGGATAGTAAAGAAGGCGTTTTGGCATTCATTGAAAAACGCAAACCGGTGTTTCAGCATAAATAAGACAGCTGCAAAGTGAACTAACCCACAAAATGAAAGCTTTGAATAAAGAACGAAATTTCCTGTAACAGTAAAAACAAAAGAGCCAAGATCTTTCCCTTAGGGACCAAACTTGGCTCAACAATATGTTTATTTTATGTCAGTATTCTGTTCTCCCTCAGTCGTTTCTTCATCACCATAAAATGTTGGTTCAACCAACTCTTCATTCTTTAAACCGCTTCTTAGAAAATAGATAAAAATCGTTCCAATAATCCCTAAAATGATGACAAAGCCAATCGTTACGACCCACCACAAAGTCATATAAATTCCCCCTTTGTACAGGTATATGCCCAAACATAGATTATTTTCCAAATTCCACTTCGTATAATTTCAATCCTGATTCAAACACTAAGTAAAAAAGAGTAGAGGAGCGGAATTATGAAAAGGTTAATATTCGTACCAATGGTGCTGATGCTGTTTTTTGTCACGCAGCTGGAAGCATTCGCGACAAACTCGAATGCACCTAATCATTGGGGGTTTAATAAAGGCAAAAACGAGCAGCCAGCACAAGCGGGTGCTAAGCTTGATGAGATGACGAAGAAGCATGGTGCTCTTTACAAAGGAAGCTCAGAAAAGAAGGAGATTTATCTGACCTTTGATAATGGCTATGAAAATGGGTATACGGCAAACATTCTAAATATTTTGCGTCGTCAACATGTGCCTGCAACGTTTTTCGTAACGGGGCATTACTTGAAAACAACACCTGAATTGGTTGTAAGAATGGTACGGGAAGGACATATCGTCGGTAATCATTCTTGGAGTCATCCGGATATGACGACAAAAACGGACGATGTCATTCGAAATGAATTACAGAAGGTGAAGGAAGAAACTGAGCGAATTACAGGACAGAAAACGATGAACTATTTACGCCCACCGCGTGGAATCTTTAGTGAGCGTACAATGGCCATCGCAAATCAAGAAGGTTATACTCATATCTTCTGGTCGCTAGCCTTTAAAGATTGGATTGTCGATCAGCAAAAAGGAGCAAGCTATTCGTATAATGAAGTGATGAAACAGATTCATCCCGGTGCCGTTCTTTTGCTACATACTGTATCAAAGGATAATGCCGAAGCGCTTGATTCGATCATTACTGATTTGAAAAAGCAGGGGTATACGTTTAAGAGCTTGGATGATTTAATGATTGAACAGCAGATAGAGAATCCGATGTTGTACTAGGGGGCAGACCTCACACTCGCACACTATTTATATGTGTCATATACACGTCATTTACCAGAAAGAGTAGATGTGGGGTCTGACCCCGGGTTATTCCGGAAGATTTCATTAGAAGAGCAGTCATTTATGTGCTATTCTTGTTGGAAAAAGGAAACAATGAAGGTGATAGGATGGCTACTAAATTTAAAATCGAACAACCAAAGATTCCTTATGATTTAACTCCAACAGATTTTCACGTAATGGACGACGAACCTTATTATGAATTGTGCATCATCAGCGATTGCTCGATCATTGGGGAAGACATCCATCGAATCAGATTTGAACAAGTGATATTTAAAAATGTGACCTTTGTCGATGTGTCATTCCGCAATATTGAATTAACAGATGTGATTTTTGAAAAGTGTAATCTATCCAATACAGATTTTAGCGATGCCATTATTCATCGCGTTGAATTCAAGGAATCGAAAATACTAGGTCTGAATCTATCAGATGCAACATTAGGCAATGTTCGGTTCGAAAATTGTCATGCAAACTTAAGTAATTTTGGCTTTGCAAAATTAAAACAGGTTATGTTTGATTCGTGTTCGCTTTGCAATGTCGATGTATTTGAAGCAAAGTTCAACAAAGTAGCTTTCAAGCAATGTGATTTAAATGAAGCGAACTTTATCGGAACATCTCTTAAAGGCGTGGATCTAAGTAACTGCCGATTTCAGCAAATCAGCGTATCACTTGACGATCTTAAAGGCTGCGAGGTTTCAACAGAGCAAGCCATTGGCTTTGCTGCTTTGATGGGGCTGAAGATTAAGGAATAAGGAAAAAGCTCATTCTTCTTAAGGGAGAAGGAGCTTTTTTTGACATATGTTTCGCCAAAGATTTCATCGTGCTTCAGAGCATCCAATATACCTATTATCATTAAATCGATACGGTCTATCTATTAACCATGATCTAGTTCTTGCCCACCGCTACCGCATCGTATCGCATATATGCTATAATACGTGGAAAACTGTTAAAGGAAGGTATTATGTGGACGGAAACGATACAGGTAGAAGCGCCTTATAATTTTGATTTAGTTCTTGATCGCTTAAGCTTAGATCCTTTACAAATCATTGATTTTGAAAAGCGGACGATTAAGGTGCCGCTATATATAGAAGAAACACCGCTCATCGTTCAGATTCAAAGTATCGGCCATACGGACAATCCTACGTTTATTTTGCAAGGGGAGCGAAATGAATATAAGGAAAAGGCACTTGAGAGAGTGAAGAAAGTATTTCATTTTCACGAGCCATTAGCAAAAATCGCAACGCATTTTCAAGAGACAGACCTACAGGCATTATTTACCGAGCATCGCGGCACACCTATTGTGTTAGACTTCGATTATTATAGCTGTCTTGTAAGATGCATCATCCATCAACAACTAAACCTCTCCTTTGCCCATACGCTAACAGAACGCTATGTAAAAACATTTGGCTTTGAAATAGATGGTGTACCATTTTTTCCGACACCGGAACGGGCAGCCAAACTAACGGTGGAAGAATTGCGTGACATTCAATTTAGCACGCGAAAAGCAGAGTATGTGATTGGTTTATCACAGAAGATAGCCACTGGAGAGTTACATTTAAAACAACTAGCAGAAAAAACAGACACGGAAATCATCGATACACTCGTAAAAATAAGAGGGATTGGCAATTGGACGGCAGAAAACTTCCTGCTATTTGGCGTTGGAAGACCAGATTTGTTTCCAGTCGCTGATATTGGTATCCAAAGGGCTTTGCAGCAATTATATAACTTACCGCAAAAGCCGACCAAAGAAGAAATGCTCAAATATAGCGAAAACTGGTCGCCCTATTTAAGCTATGCCTCCCTCTATTTATGGAGAAGTACGGAAAAACGGAGTGAAAAGAAATGAGCCAAACTCAAGATCAACAACTAGAAGTCAACCAAACTTTCCCATTAACGATAAAACGACTCGGCATTAACGGCGAAGGAGTCGGTTATTTTAAGAAAAAAGTCGTCTTCGTCCCTGGTGCATTACCTGGTGAAGAAATCGTTGCGATTGCAACAAAAGTAGATCAGAAATTTTCTCAAGCAAAAATTAAACAAATCCGCAAAGCATCACCACACCGCGTTGCAGCACCTTGCCCGGTCTATGAACAATGCGGTGGCTGCCAACTACAGCACCTCAGCTATGACCAACAACTTGTCGAAAAACGCGACATCGTCGTTCAAGCGATGGAACGCTATCTAAGAGTTCCCATTGAATCATTAAATATTAAAGAAACGATCGGCATGGAAGACCCATGGAATTATCGAAACAAAAGCCAGTTCCAGGTCGGCATGAAAGAAGGCAAGATCATTGCCGGACTATACGGTACCGACTCACACCAGCTAATTGATATTCCAAACTGTCTGGTCCAGCATAAAGCAACGAATAAAGTAACAAGAACGGTAAAGAAAATCTTAAAGAACTTAGATATTTCCATTTATAACGAGCGGAAGAAAAAAGGCGTAATCCGTACCGTGATCACACGTGTTGGTTTCGAAACAGGAGAAGTCCAAGTCGTCTTAGTCACAAGAACAAACGAAATCCCAAGAAAAGACGAACTTATCAAGCAAATTCGCGATCAACTACCAGAAGTGAAATCACTTGTTCAAAATGTGAATGACCGCAATACATCCGTCATCTTTGGCGACAAAACGATTCACCTGGCAGGAGAACGCATCATCAATGAAACACTTGGAGACCTGTCTTACGAACTATCAGCAAGAACCTTCTTCCAGCTGAACCCTGTCCAAACAGTCAAGCTTTACAACGAAGTCAAGCAAGCAGCAGCCCTAACAGGACAAGAAAAAGTCGTCGATGCCTATTGCGGAGTCGGCACAATCGGCCTTTGGTTATCGGATCAAGCTAAAGAAGTTCGCGGCATGGACATCATCAAAGAATCGATTGATGACGCTAAGAAAAATGCCAAAAAGCACAATCGGAACAACGTTCATTACGAGGTTGGTAAAGCAGAAAACGTTATGCCGCGTTGGGTGAAGGAAGGTTTTAGACCGGATGTTATTGTTGTCGATCCACCAAGAACCGGTTGTGACCAAGCATTATTGCGCACGATGATGAAAGTAAAGCCGAAGAAGATCGTTTATGTGTCATGTAATCCATCGACATTGGCGAAGGATTTGCAGGAGTTGAGTACGCTTTATAGGGTTGAGAGCATGCAGCCTGTGGATATGTTTCCGCAAACTTCTCATGTGGAGTGCTGTTCACTACTTATATTAAAAGATTAAAATTAGATGTAACAGTGAGTTAAGAGCCTTTCCTGAGTTGGAAGGCTTTTAGTTTTTGTTAAATTTTTACGTAGATGAAGAAGTGGCATATGACCTCTACGCTGCCAGAGATAGACATGGTTTCGGATTGTAACAGATTGAGTTTGAAAATGTTGTTGATATAACAGGTTTGATTTTTTTTGCGTAAACTCTTTGTTTTGGGCTTATGAAGTCCGTCGGATGAAGGTGGCTTATGGCTATTTGTAGAGTTTTTTTAGACTGAAATTCAAGAGTAGAAACACGATTAGAAATCACTTGAAGTTGTCCGCCTAAAGATTCGATTCTTTTTTCATACGTTTTGAGTAAACGATAGACTTCCTCGGGTCCTTGATGATAAATGTCTAAAAACTGTTTGTAGTTTATACCCTTCACCTCCTTTAATTTGATATCTTAAGTGTTCACTAGTTATCAAGAAATCAAGCATAGAGGCGAGTTTATTTTAAAAAAATCACATGGGGTCTGAGTAGTTACGGTTTAGTGGAGTAGAGAGTGAAAATCATAGATAGAATTGAGGAGACTTTATATGCGGTAGGATTCCCAGATTAAATACTTTATAATGAATAATTAGGTAATTTTATCTATATTTTTTATTATATGGTATTATTAAAATAGGTCTAAAATACCTATTTTAAACAAATGTTGTGAGGGATGCATATGGATGAATTAGTAAGTGTATTAAAAGAAATACGAGATGGCATAAACAACTTAAATAATAGTATGAATGAAATGAAAGGTTATGGGGTTTATAATTCTATTTCAGATGTGTATGAAAAATTGGATAATATAAATGGGACTTTAGAAGAGATAAAAGGAACAGGATTATATAATTCTATTTCAGATGTACATGATAAGTTAGATCAAATAAAGGGTAACGAATTATATGATTCTATATCTGATGTTTGTAATAAATTAGACGAAGTTGTTTCAGCTCTTCAATCTATTGAAATTAGTGTAATGTAATAGAGAGTATGTAGATAAACTATTTATAAGGAGGAGCATATGCTCTTCCTTTTTGAGATGGAAAATTTGTGTACAATTGTTTCTCCAGAAAGAAGGTAAAACAGTGAAAAAAACTAATACATATAAGTGATAAATTAAATGATATTAGTCGCGGGTATAATTCGAAAATGTCTATAGAAGGGTAACAACGATGAACTGATTGGAATATTTTACAGCCAATTATAAATGGTATTTGGATTGATATATAGTTCTCTCACTGTCTGGGCAAATGACTTGTTTTGCTCAATCATCATTTGTACAGTACTTCTTTTGAAATCTTCTTCAAATAATTTTCTCCACATTTGAATCTAAGACCATTATTTATAATCACTAGTTATTTAGAATCCATGATTTTAAAGGATTTGTTAAGGTAATTTAATATAATATAGTTATTTCTAAGTATCGTAGTTATTTTTAGTTAGTGACTAAAATGGATGTTACCACCAATTTTCAATCTGGAACTAGTCCGACAGTTACCGACAATATCTGCTATATTCTATTTAAGGTCTGGAGCTTTTTTTTACCGCTTTTATTCTGCTAATTCAAATTTTTATTGTGATGGACGAATCAATTAAAAAATTACCTTGAAGATAAAAAGAAAAATATAAGTAGTTTAAAGAATTAATTTCTAAATTAATTAAGAAATAAGGTGAGATTTATGATGAGTAGAAAATGGTATCAAACTAAAATAATTGATCCAATATTTGAAATAAAAGAATTACAACAATTATTAAAATACTTCGAATGTAACTATAATACCCCAGAAATAAATTATCTTTTTGAAGATGGAATCTTTGTTCGATCTGGAACTTTTATACCTATAGCGTTCCCTAGTGAGGTTTCAGTTTCTTGGATAAATCACCATGCTCACGGTTCTGACGTGGAATCGTGGACTTTAGATCAAATAATAGATTATTTTGAATTGCATGTCCTATCTAAACTTAAACGGATTGACAAAGACTTATTCCAGTCTAAGTTCTCTAATTATTTGGAAAAAACATACGGGCAATGCATAGAAGAATATATAGAATTACCCCCAGAAGACAAGGTATGTATTAGTTGTCAGATTTTAATTGAATTATGTATTGATGGTGAATTGCCCTTATTAAAAGGCTAAAAATAATGAGTTTGAAAAGGCTCCAAACATCACGGATGGAATTCAAAATATGAATTCTTTAATTTAGAAATTAAAAGGAACACGTCTGGACAATTCAGTTTGTAATATTTGCGCTAAATTAGATGATGTTACATCTGCTCTGTAGTCTATAAAATTTAGTATGCCTTTGTAGGATATGAGTGAAACAGTATTACTTAGGGACCGAACCACTACGACCGATTTTTCGAATTTTTCTAGAGTTAAACAGCCCTCCTCTATCGAATTAATCAACTTTTTTTCACTTAATTTGTGTAGCCAATTAAGGTATAACTATTTTAGAGTAAATTGCATAGTTCCAAACCATTGATATAACTAAAAAGAGCAACTGCTTTAAGAATATTGCAGTTGTTTTTTCAGTACTTAGAATTACTGTAAGTGCCATGACACATGCTACATATCACTTCAGTATGTGGAATGATGCAGCATGAAAATATTACTACCCAGATCTTGTTACCATTAGCCTACAATATAAGGTATAATTTACTATAGATAGATTATTTCTACAAAACGCATTAACCGAAAGAAGTGATACAAATGAAAGCTCATCTAATACACATGCGCGATAAGCTAAACAATATAAACAAACGAAATCGCTCCATTCGCCTATTGAAGATCTCTCAGAAATGGAGCTTTGACCTTGCGAATTTAGATTCCATAGAAGGAAAAGAAGACGCACAGTCGATTATAAAGGAAATAGTAGGGCAGAAAATGAAAGGGAAGATTACATTATTGCATCCTTCTCTTGATGATGAGAAATCAATGAATTTATCAAAAAAGTTAACCGATCTCTATCGTCAAATTAAAGCAATGGAAGATGAAACAGGTGTACATGACCTTTATTTAGGATATCCTTTCCTATCTGGTGTTCTCCTCGATGGAACCTTTATTCAAGCTCCTCTTTTCTTGTACCCAATTCGTTTGGAAAAAGATAATATTGCGATGCAAAAATGGGTGTTACGTGTGGAGGAAGGTGGGCCACAGTTAAATCGGACGCTCTTTTTGGCGATGAAGAAATTAAATAAGCTTGGCTTCTCAGAGGAGATTTTTGAAGAGGCTATTTCAATTGCGAGTTCCATGGACTTTACGGAAATCATGGCCTTTTTGGAAAAGCAGCAGTTAAAGGTTCAGTTTACTGAAACTGGTCTAAGTCGATTAAAGGAGTATAAGGTAAGTGATATTCCAGAGGTTGCTAATATGACGTTGCTGGAGAATGCGATCATTGGTGATTTTCCACAAGGTGGTTCTTCCATTGTTCGTGATTATGATGAGTTGATTAATCTATCAGAAACTAGCTCACTTTCGTTAGTTGGGGAGTTGATTAATTCTGAAGATGATCGATCAATTGAGGCAGGTGTGTTATCTAGTGGTGTTGAGGAAGAAGAGCTAACTAGTGAAAAAGAAGATATATTAAATCTATTACGAACAGACGGTTCCCAAGAAGAAATTTTGCGAGAGGCTCGTCATCAAAAGGGCTTAGTCATACACGGACCTCCAGGAACAGGGAAATCGCAAGTCATTGTAAATCTCATAACGGATGCACTTCATCGAAAGAAAAAGATACTCGTTGTTTGTCAGAAACGTGCTGCGTTAGATGTCGTGTATCAACGGATGAATAGTTTGGGGCTTAGTGACCATATTGCCCTTGTGCATGATGAGAAAGTGGACCGAAAAGCACTTTACCAAAAAATTTCTACCGTTTTAGAACATAACGAGGTGCAGTTTGCCGAAGCGGTTGAAAAGCTGATCACCGTGACTTCTCGGTTAGATAATCAAGAACAGTTACTAAACACGATTGCCAAAGCGCTCTATGAGCCGCAGCCATATGGGTATAAATTATACGAGCTTTACGGTGAATCGAAACCGATAACCAATTCAAACAAGATTATCTCTTTGAACAGTGTGATCGACCGATTGACGAGAGAGTCTTTACGGGATATGGCGGAAGCGGTGTATACGTATGGAGAATGGTACGAGCAGTTTGGACAAGAGACGTATCCGTTGCGTCACCGAAAGAGCTTTGCAGCTTTTGACATGAAAGCGAAGTTAGAAGCGATTGAAACGTTAGAAGCATTAATCGGGAAAGCGAAAAAAGCAACAGACTATATCGAAGCGCTGAATATTGAGAAGATTACGCCTGCTTATACATGGGAAGTACAACATCGATTAGATAAAATCTATCCAGATTTAGATGATGGCCAAAAACGTACCCTTCAAGGTATGCGCATTTTCTGGTGGACGACGATCACAGGAAAATCCATTATTGAAGAGATTACAAACGGAGAGAAGTTCAAAGGAACTAGTTCTACAGAATGGATGAAGGTAAAACGGTCGTTAAAGATTATGTACGACTTAGGAAAAGTAACGAAAGCTATGGCAGATGACATGAAGGTCCTGTCTACTTTGATGCAAGAGGAGCAAGTGAAGATATTACAAGACCGCGTCGCAGAAGGGGATATCCCGTTAAAAGAGCTAGACTTGTTATTAGAGTATATCCATCGTGATTTTGATGACCTGAAATTAATGGATATGTTCTGGAGACAGGCGAGTGACGATGTAAAGAATGTGATCACTGCCCTACAGGAAAAAGAGTCAAATACAGACCAAACGCTGTCAGAATTTTGGGTAGATACCTTTAAAAACTCAGCGTATATTCACTGGATTGATCAGATCGAGGCAAAGTATCCAGACGTGCAAAAGGTCTCTACAAACGAGTTTGGAAGAATACGCGAATCGTTCGCTAAGCTATTAGAAGAAAAGCGGAACGTAGCTGCAGAGTATCTGATCCACGAACTGAAGAACAAGGTAAAGTCCGTTCAACAAGTACAAGGGAAGTCGACGAAAGAGTTGAAACATCAAACAGGTAAAAAGAGAATGATCTGGCCACTTCGTAAATTAGTAAACGGCTTTGCAGACAAAGGACTAGTGGATATTTTACCGGTATGGCTAGCGTCACCAGAAATGGTGTCGTCTATTTTCCCGTTAACGGAAGGACTGTTTGACATTGTTATATTTGATGAAGCTTCCCAGTTAACAGTGGAAAGCGGTATGCCGTCTGTATATCGTGGTAAACAAATTGTTGTAGCGGGGGATGAAAAGCAGCTTCCGCCGTCCAATATGTTTCGAGCGGGATACGCGGATGAAGAAAATGGGGAGGAAGCGGAGTTTGATACTGATGAGTCAGTTAGTTTACTCAATTTAGCGAAGCGACGTTTTCCAGCGAAGATTTTGCAATGGCATTATCGGTCTAAGTATGAAGAACTTATTAATTTTTCTAACCATGCCTTCTATAACGGCTATGTCCAAATTGCTCCAAACGTCACGCCATTTAAAGAACCACCTGGAATTGTTTGGAGACGAGTGGATGGTAGATGGCTGAACCAGTCGAACGAAGTGGAAGCACTGGAAGTCGTCGCGCAGTTAAAACGTACGCTGCAACAACAACCTGGAAAAACGGTTGGGATTATCACCTTTAACGCGAAACAACAGTCAAAGGTACAAGATATGATTGATGGTGAAGCAGCAGAAGATGAAGAATTTAGAATCCTTTATAATGAATTAATGGCACGTAATCTAGATGAACGACTATTTGTCAAAAACATTGAAAACGTACAAGGGGACGAGCGAGATATTATCATTTTTTCTATCGGCTATGCAAAAAATGAAGAAGGCAAAGTGTACAATCGTTTCGGGTCGCTTAACCAAAAAGGCGGAGAAAATCGATTAAACGTAGCGGTTACCCGTGCGAAAGAAGGGGCCATCGTGGTTTCTAGTATTGAACCAGAAGACCTAAATGTAGCCAACGCATCCGAACGAGGGCCGAAGCTATTAAAGTCTTACTTGAAATATGCAAGAGCCGTTTCTGGCGGAAAGGTAGAAGACATACATGCAGTGATCCAAGAGATTAACGAAACCGTAAGTACACATGCTGTACAACAAACACTTCATTTCGATTCCCCATTTGAAGAGCAAGTGTACCAACGACTACGGAATCTAGGATATGAAGTCATCACACAAGTAGGAATGTCCGGTTATCGAATTGACATGGCAGTTACCCATCCAAATGATCGTTCCAGATACATACTTGGAGTTGAATGCGATGGGGCCATGTATCACAGTTCCCCAAGCGCTAGAGAACGAGATGTTTATCGCCAAGGATATTTGGAATCAAGAGGCTGGGTAATTGAACGAATCTGGAGCAGAAATTGGTGGAAGAATCCTGTAAATGAGATAGAGCGTATTGATCAGCGAATTAAGGAGTTAGTTCGGAAAGAAGAAGTTCGGGATGCATTGGAGGCGAGATAAGTGCTTGGGATGCCCTAAAGTATCTTGTTTTTTGGGGGATTAGAAAAGGGGGGATCTCCCCCTTTGTGCGAAGGCACAGTGAAAGTCGAGCGCTTTCCTCTTATGAACTAGAGGAAGTCATAAAGAAAATTGCTGCTAATAGTATGTGATAAGGTGAAATTTATAATATACCGAATTAGGGAGATACTTTGGTATCTCTTTTTTTATGATAAGCAGAAGATTAAAACAAATGATAAAATAGAATATATTTACAAGAATAGAATTTAAATTAGGTGGGCTATAAATGAACGATATTATTCAAAAAATTATTAAGTTCAGAGATGAGCGGGGCTGGGCCCCTTATCACAATGAAAAGGATTTAGCTATTTCTATATCATTAGAAGCAAACGAACTATTAGAAAATTTCCAATGGAGAAATAGTGAAGAAGCGGTCGCTGAATCGATACAGAATATTAAAGAAGAGATGGCGGATGTATTTATATACCTTCTTCAATTAGCGGAAAAAATGAATGTAGATTTGGAGGAGGAAGTATTTAAGAAAATGGAGAAGAATGCTCTAAAATATCCAATAAAAAAAGAGTAGTTAAGGAATAGGGGAAATTGAATCCTTCTTCAATATATCAGTAAACATGGGGTGGATAGTACGCAAAATGAGTAAAATAGATATAAAAACAATGCCTTTTGAAAAGACATCAATAGATAGTATTAATGGTTACTATACCGATTATCCTGTAGTTTACTTTCTAAATAATGGTACAACGGTCTATATTGGTGAAACTGTGGCAGTAAGAAATCGTATGAGGGATCACTTAAATAATCGTGAGAGAAAATCATTAAAGAAGATGTCGCTGATCATTCATGAAAAGTTCAATCGATCCGCAACATACAATATTGAAACCAAGTTGATCAATTATTTTTTAGCGGATGAACGGTACAAATTACAAAACAAGAGTCAAACAGTTAATAGCGTGATGCACAATTATTATGATAAAAAATTCTTTAATGAGGAATTGTTTGAAGACATATGGGACGAGCTTTTAAAAAGGGATATTGTAGATAATTCTAGATCTACCATTGAAAATAAGGATATATTCAAGCTTTCCCCCTTCAAAGAATTATCAATAGAACAGTTGGAACTTCAGCAGAAGATTATTGAGGTTTGTAAACAACACATTAATGATGATGAGCCTTTTGTTTTCTTAATTAAAGGAGAAGCAGGAGTGGGAAAAAGTGTTGTACTAAGTTCAGTTATTAACAAAATCCAAGAGCTTTCCAAGGAAAAATCATCATCTTTAAATAATACTAATAATTATTTATTAGTAAATCATACAGAGATGCTAAAAACGTATAAGAAAATAGCTGGTAACGTTAAAGCACTCACTAAAAAGAATTTTGAAAAACCAACATCTTTTATTAATCAGCGGAAAAAATTGATGAAAAAGGCTGATATTGTGTTAGTTGATGAAGCTCATTTGTTGTTAACAAAGCCTGATCCCTATAATAATTTTGTTGAGGATAATCAGTTGCAAGAAATTATTAGGCATAGCAAGATTATTATTGCAGTGTATGATGATAAGCAAGTGTTAAAGATGAAGAGCTACTGGGATGAAGAAAGGCTTTACTCTATTATAGGAAATTACAATACGGAACCTACTTATAAGCTAACTAACCAATTCCGAATGAAAGCAAATAATGAAATGGTGAATTGGATTGACCATTTTGTTGAAAAGAAGATTACAAAAATACCCAAGGACCCTGAATATGATATTAAAATCTTCGAGTCAGCGGCTACAATGTATGACGTAATACAAAAAATGAATAAGGACTATGGTTTAGCGAGAATCGTATCTACATTCGATTACATACATAAGAAAGACAATCAAGAGTATTACGTAGAAGAAGATAATTTTAAACTCCCTTGGAATGGTGATTACGGAAATATTACATGGGCAGAAAAAGCAGATACAGTAAGAGAAGTGGGGTCCATATATACAATCCAGGGTTTTGATTTAAACTATGTTGGTGTAATTTTGGGTCCATCAATTACATATGATGAATGCAAAGATGAATTAAAAATTCTTACTGAGAATTATAAGGACACGGAAGCTTTTAGAGGAAAAGATGAATTCCAAAATAGTGAGGATATAAAGGAAAAGATCATATTAAATTCAATTAATGTTCTTATGAAGAGAGGAATACATGGGCTGTATATTTATGCTAGTGATCCGAAATTAAGATCCAGATTGTTGGAACTTCAAAGAACTCAAAAAATCGATGAAATTTAGCTACAAATAAAAATTTAGCTTTGATGAAATTCGTAGAGTCATTGACTTTGAGGATTCTATATAAGTTTAGATTAGGCACACACTAAATAGTTTATAAGAAGAGTGCGAAGTTTCCATTACCGCACTCTTTTTTATTGTTTATAGAAATGAAAATCATACGCTAGGCCTATAAATTCTCAAAGAACCCTTACAAACTCCTATTGGGAGACGTAAGAGTTGAAAAATCTTTATGTGGGATATTCACAAGTACGACAGACAAAAATGGAACCATACGTATGGTGGTGTGAGAAGACGGGGGCTAGTCACACCCTCCTACTCGATTTTTACATTATGAATTAAATTCATCTTCTTGAACGTAGTTCTCAATACTCCAAACAGCCTTTCCATTCCAGCAAGCACTAAACTTTTAGTGTAATCACTTGTTTCTTTACCAAAAGGTTGAACAGGTTTGCTTGGATGAACTGTTTCTGAAGTATCAACTAACAGTAAACGGGTTGTTTCTTCTTTACCGTTAAAATTTACTTTTAGTGTATGGCCGGCCATGACTTTCGTAATTTTTGCATCAAATTAAGGTGCAATATTCACGCTTGATGTAATTTTAATTGTTCGGTTTGCAGCATCATAATTAACTGTAGCTCCTAGAGCTTCACCGACAAAGCGTAGAGGAACTAGGGTACGTCCGTTTTTCACCTTTGCAGGTACATCGATTGGCACAACTTTTCCATTGACGGTTGGCGTTTTTGAGCCGATTTCTAATTGTACTTTTGTTCCAGAACGATTTGCTGTAACTAATTGTTTTTGTTGATCCCACTGGACTGTAGCTCCCAAACTTTCAAAAATGCCACGTAGCGGCACTAATGTCCGGCCGTCCTCTAACACAGGCGGCTGGTCATAAGATTGCTTCGTTCCATTTATGTATACAACCAATGGATTTCGATTTGTAGCTGATGGTGCTGTAGGTTTAGATGTTGATGGTTTAGTAAGACTAACTGATCCATCGGCATTGTGATAATGGTATTGGCCGTCTTTTAACCCCCATTTAGCACAATTAGTATGGCAAGTATGCCCTCCATCGGCATCAGTTTTTCCTGGATGAGCATCGGCATTAATTGAAAATGGTAAAAACACCAAAACAATTGTAAAGATAAATAATAAACCTTTTCTCACAAAAATTCCCTCCTTTTATTCCATACTATTCTAGTACATAATTCTTTTTAATGAAATGGTACTAAATGGGGGTGATGTTTGAAAAAGGGCTGGTCGAGTTGACTCATCATGCTAGTTTTTTAATCCTATTCGTTTGTTGAGTAATCGTTCAATGTTATCTATTATTCTTGGAGTGTCATAACTCAAGGGTTGTGGAATGGTCTTTTAATCAACTAACGAAGCAGAAAAGTCCAATAATAAATTTACAAAATATGTTATGGTGTAAATGACCATAAATGCAAAGGGGATTACTATGAAGAAAATATTTGGTATAGCTTTTATATTACTCATTTCTTTATCAGGTTGTAATACGGAAGAGGATTATATTTACTGGACAGAAAAAACAGATAACCAAATTGAACGTTTAGATGGGGCAAATATAAATTATGAGATTAGAGAAGGAGAAATTTGGGTTAGAGAAAAAGATATGAACAAAGTATTAGC
>NZ_LFZW01000001.1:683619-832322 GCF_001183985.1 Peribacillus loiseleuriae
AGAAATTTGGAGAAAAAGATATGAACAAAGTATTAGCATGTTGTACATAAAGTAACGGGGGCTATTTGTAAATTTATTTCGCAGAAACGATAAATAGTAGATTAATATAGATATTAAAAGGAGAGTAGAATGCCAAACTACAATAAGCTAGTCCGTGACAAAATACCACAGTTCATTGTAGGTACCGGTAAGAAGTTTTCGACTAGGATTTTAAATAATGAAGAATACATAACCGAACTAAAAAAGAAATGCTTTGAAGAGTTGGAAGAATATATAGAGGCAAAATCCAAGGAGGATGCTTTTGAAGAACTAGCGGACCTTTTGGAAATTATTTATGCGCTATCTGAATATCATTGATCAAGTATAGAAGAGTTAGAGCAGTTACGTCAGATAAAAGCCGAGGAACGCGGCAGATTTAAGGAAAAAGTATTTTTAATCGAGGTTGAAGATTAATTAAAGGCAGGGGACGTGTAATTAAGGTATCCTTAATTTAAAAACAGGTGAGCAATATATGAGCCATAAGCTACAAGTTGGAGAAATGAAGGAAGTCTATTTAATAGACAAAGATATATGGGGACATTTTAATTATATTTTTTCGAGTAAGTCAAAGAATTCTACGACTTATAAGTTTGTGTTGGTAAAGTCATTATTGGAGAATTTATATAATGTAAATGAAAGACTTGAACTCACATATGATAGTCTATTTAGCAGTTTTGCCAAAATCTATTGGAATTTAGTCATCCATCATAACTTGAACCAGATTAATATGACTGGTAAAAAAGCAGAAGTCCAAAAGATACTGCATGATATTCAAGCAAAATATCAACTACCCCAGACACTGGTTTTCGATAAGCTTTCACATGAGGTTCAAATAGATGTAATCACTAAAGTGAAGCGAAAGTGTAAGCTCAATGTGATGGGCGCTTTGTATGGAGATACTGGCAGTACGATTTATGACTTTGATAATAAGACTGAAATGATTCGAATTAATCCTGCTTTTTATTCATTTATGCAGCGGTTTCAAAGGGTATTGAACTATTTAACCAACTATCAACTTGCTCTATTTTTGGAGAAGTTCAATGATCAAGGAGATACGACAAATCTACTTTTAAAAGTAGAGAATGTCTCTAAACGAGCGTCTTTGGATCAGTTTTATTATCTTTTAACCTCGTTATATAAGGGGAATTGTTTCTATTGTGGCAAGTTGATCAAGAAGAAAGAATCGGCTCATGTCGATCATTTTATTCCTTGGAGCTTTGTTCAAGCGGATCAAATCTGGAACCTGGTTATCGCCTGTAAATCTTGTAATCTTTCAAAAAACGACAAGTTGGCTGATGACAGGTATTTGTCATCTTTAATTGATCGAAATATGGGAATTTTGGAGACAGATCTTGTTCACAGGTCTGATATGAAGGTGTATTCTGAGAGGAAACTGACTGACCTTTACAAATATTCGATTGATAATGGATTTACTGACTTTTGGGCACCAAAGAAAATTATCATATAAAATATCTATCTTGCTTTCAGATTATTTCGGGGAGTGACAGGCATCTATCTTCATGCTTTGGTGGAATCGGTAAGATTCATCGTTAAGTAAGTGTATGTGTGAGCGATGGGTAAGACTGGGGTAGCAATATAATAACTATTTTTTTTAGATTGTTTATAAAAGATAGAATGGGGGAAAAAAGTATGGCTGTTCCAGGTTATCAAGATTTTATGTATCCATTTCTTAAGCAATTAGAAGATGGTAAAGAATACAGATTACAGGATCTGTATGTGTTACTAGCAAAACATTTTAATTTAACAGATGAAGAAATTGCAGAGAAACTCCCAAGTGGTAAGAAGAGCGGTATTTAAAATTACCGAAGAAGGATTAAAAGTAATTAAAAATCCTGCATTGACTAGAATTGATAGAAAGTTTTTGACTAAGTACAAGAGCTTTAACGAATTTATAAATAATACTTCAGATGAAAAGAAAATACCTGAAGTACCAGTTGATGGGGAACAAACTCCACTTGAATTAATTGATTACAACTATAATGTACTGAAAAATGAGCTTCAAGAATTGATATTAGAAAAAATTCTAGAATGTTCCCCATCCTTTTTTGAACATTTAATTGTCGATTTGATTGTAGCTATGGGCTATGGTGGGTCAAGTAAAGGATGCTGGAAGAGCAATTGGTAAAACAGGCGATGAAGGAATAGATGGCATCATTAAAGAAGACGTATTAGGTTTAGATATGATTTATTTACAAGCAAAAGGATGGAAAGTTGATTCAACTGTATCAAGACCTGACATTCAAGGATTTGTAGGTAGTTTAGTTGGTAAGAAAGCTTCGAAAGGAATCTTCATTACGACAGCTAAATTTTCCAAAGAAGCTAGAGTCTATACTGAGACAATTGATAAAAGAGTAATTCTAATTGATGCGCAAGAACTAACTAATTTGATGTTTAAGTATAATGTAGGGGTATCTGATGAAGAAGCTTATACTATTAAGAAGATTGATTTGGACTTCTTTGAAGAGTAAAACTTCATTTAAATACGTTACGGTGAACCGTACCATAAGTAAATGAGGTATATAAAAAGACCTTTTATGTTTCTATCAATTAAACATAAAAGGTCTTAATTTTATTATTTTCCATGTATTCATTGACCTATTTGTATAGCCATACGTGCATAATAGATAATAATTGTTCCATGATTACTGGCTTACTAATATAATCTGAAGCACCTGCATCAATACATTGATCTCGATCATATTTCATTGCCTTAGCTGTAAGTGCAATAATAGGAAGATTATTGAATTTAGGAATTTGTCGTATAAATTGAATTGTCTGGAATCCATCCATCTTAGGCATCATAATATCCATGAGAATTAGTTCGATGTCTGGATTACTTTGTAAAATTGCGATACCTTCCTCTCCATTTTCCGCAAACAATACTTCAACTTGATAACTTTCAAGTGCTGATGATAATGCAAATATATTTCGGATATCATCATCAACTAAAAGTATTTTTCTTCCCTCTAACAATTCCCTTCTTTCAAGCAAACGTATCCATGGTTCACCATCTTGTAATCGAGTCACAGATGGGGCCGATGTTGCGGAACTGGAATCTTCAAAAAGCCCCGTAGCTATCTCTGCTTCAGCTAGAGATAATCTATTTGTGTTTATATTTTTTTGATTCGGTAAAAATAAAGAAAAAATACTTCCTTGGCCCACTGTACTTTCAACCTCAATAAAGCCACCTAATAAGTGAGAGATTTCCCGGCTAATGGAAAGTCCTAATCCTGTTCCGCCATATTTGCGGCTAATGGTTCCATCAGCTTGTTTAAAAGCGTCAAAAATATTGCCCTGTTTTTCTGCCGGTATGCCAATTCCCGTATCCTTAACTGAAAATGCAAGTTCAATATCTAAATGAGTTAACGTCTGCAAGTTTGTAAGTGACTCTTTTTTTACTTTTTCAATGATGAATGAAACAGAACCATGGTCGGTAAATTTAAAGGCATTCGATAATAAATTCTTCAAAATTTGCTGTAAACGCTGCTTATCGGTATGAATCGATTTGGGCAAATTAGAATCAAGAAGAATGTTGAACTCTATATTTTTCTTACGTGCAACAGGGGTAAATTGTGCTTCCACAAAATCCTTAACGTCGCTAAGTAATACTTCATTAATATTAATTTCCATTTTCCCAGCTTCCACTTTTGCTATATCTAAAATGTCATTTATTAAATGTAACAGATCATTTCCTGAAGAAAAAATAGTTTCCGCATAATTGACTTGTTTTGAAGTCAGGTTTCCATTGGCATTTTCAGCTAGCATTTGGGCTAGAATCAGCAAGCTGTTGAGCGGTGTGCGCAGCTCGTGGGACATATTAGCAAGAAATTCTGATTTATATTGAGAACTAATGGCTAACTGTTGTGCCTTTTCTTCAAGAATGCTTTGTACTTTCTCTACCTCTCTTGTCTTCTGTTCAGACTGTTCAATTTGTTCTTCAAGTTGCTCATTAACTGTTTTTAACTCTTCTTGCTGCAATTGAAGCTCTTCAGAGTGGCTTTGCAGTTCTTCTGTTAAAGCCTGTGACTCTTGGAGCAGCTTTTTAAACTGCATATTTCTTAGTATACTGTTTATATTGACACCGAGATTGTCCATTAATTCTTTTAGCAGCATTTGTTCTTCAGTATTAAAAGATTTAAATGAAGCTAATTCAATAACAGCTAAAACTTCTCCTTCAAATTTTACTGGTATAATCAAAATGGCTGATGGTGATGCTTTACCAACACCAGAAGTAATGTTAATATAATTCTCAGGCACTCGGTCTAGCAGAATCATACGATTCTCTAATGCGCACTGTCCTACAAGTCCCTCTCCTAAACGAAAGCTCTCTGCACCAATGTTCTGTTGATTATAAGCATAAGCAGCTACTTTTTGGAAATGCCTTTCAGTTCCTTCTTCATTTTTTATATAGAAAACCCCATAAGATCCATCAACCATAGGCGTGACTTTTGATATGAACAGATTGGCTAAAGAGTTTAAATCAGCTATCCCTGAATGCATCGTAGCAATTTCAGCAATTTTTGTTTTTATCCAGCTTTGTTTCTCTGCAATATTTTTTAGTTCAATCAGTTCGAGTTGGGTCATTTCGAGTTCTTCTGTTCTAATTTTAAGTTGACGAACTAAAGACTCATTTTCAAAAATTGTAATGACTTGTCGAATGACAATAAATAAAAGAATAAATGCTCCACCTATTACAAAACTTGAGTAATCTTCTTTTTTGGTCATACCAAGAATGATGAAAATCAGCAAACTAAAATACGGTAATATATTAAACAGTCTGTAGAACGGTTTTTCATGCTCTTTTTTTTCTTGTGATAGATTATCCTTCATTTTGACAGAATAAAAACTTGATATACCTATTAATAATAGACAGAAATTCCATACTGGGTTTAAAGGTGACAAAAGATTAAATGTAGAAGTAATTGAATAGAATAACCAAAAACAATCTACAATGGTGTAAATAATCATTGCTATACCATTTAAAAATATGACTTTAGGAGAAAAAATCCCTTTATTAAAAAAGAAAAGCAACGCAATACTAAACATAACCCCTAAAATAGCTACCGGATAAGTTACCGAGATAATGAGTTTAAAAGTGGATATTTCAGAATTATGTAAAAAGGGTTTTAAGAAATAAACCCACGATATTGTTGTTAACACAGTCATAAATATAAAGGAATTAAAAAAAAGTTGAATTGTTCGATATTGCACTTTTTTCGTAAATATTTTATAAATTACAGCAATACTGTATATAATGCTAAACATGGCATAAAATAAATTATCCCAACCTGGGAATGGGGTGTACTCGTTTAAAACAAACTGGTGGTATCTCCATATTAATTCCCCAATAAATTGACTAAATAATGCGAGGCAGAGGATGAACCAAAATCTTTTCTCTTCTTTTTCCTTTATATGATAACTCGCTATACCTATAAATGTAATTGCAATCAATGAACCTAAAATTGCAATTAATCCAATTCCTAATAGGTTTGTTGGCCATAGTATAATCAACAAATAATAAACGAATGTATAGACCAATGTAATTAATATTGAAGGTTTCTTGAATTTCTCCAATGAGTTTCATCTCCTTTCATCTTTAGGGGTTTTCCTAAAAGGTCATTATTTTAATAATATAAATTGTTTGATTATTGAGAATATTTAACGCACATGATCATTGACGGCCCTTGATTCTATAAAGAACTGTACAATTAATGTGTAATACATACGGAATAACGCCTTTCTTAATTTTACCAAAATACTGCTATTAAAAAAATTAATATTTCATAAATTTCACCCTTAGAGCCTCAAGGACTCTAAGGAACAAAAAAAGGAGTACCTCCCCAGAATGTAGAAATAAGTAGTCACCACAACAAACTTATAAGACTGGAGGAAGACTCCTATGAATATTATACGGCAAGGAAGCCTATTTGGACTACAAGGATTATTTGATTTAGAACCTACCCACCGTTTTGAAGCTATTTTTTCTAACATCGACATTGATTCGATCTTCGCTGTGGTAACGAAGAAATCGCATTTTGGTAGACCTGTTGAACTGAACTATGCAGCTATGATTTCCTCACTTGAGATCAAAAAAATCCTGAATTTTATATGAAACTGTTAAGCAATAGCAAAATAAGAAGAGCGTGTAAGTGGGTATTCTGGCTAATGTGTTTTAAGACACATTAGCCAGAATTTTACGGTTTCAAAGCTTTATCCTTATAACTACTTTAGTAGTAATTGATTTCATATGTATGACGTTTTATGCAGGGGAAAATCTATAAAAGGGGATAACAGTAAGAAGAAGCAGAGAGACATTGCTCTCCACTTTCACACTATACCGATTAGTCGGGGACATTCGATTTATATTATTCTTCTTAAATTATGATAGTTTTGCAAAAGAACCCTAAATATGGATCACCTAATGTTTTGAATTGGCACTGCGCCTGATCGACGGCGTTCAAGTTCTACGTCCATTTCTGCCCGTTTATCATCGAGTTTGTAGGGAATCATGGTAATTGCGATTAGTACACAGATGACAAGTGGTATCCAGATAAAGCTCATTTCAATATAATTTAAAGCGGTTTCAGTTTGTTTACCATTCGGAATATAACCGCCCATTTTCAAAATAACGCCTACAATTGCACTTCCAAGGCCTAGGCTTACTTTTACAAAAAATCCTTGGAAAGCGGCAATCATCCCCGCAATACTTCGATTATTTTTGTACTCTGAATAATCAATAACATCTGGCTGAATCGCAAAAGTGGTGCCGAAGATGCCATAGATTCCAAGCCCGGTAATTGCTAAACCGGCAATCAGCAAGCCAGGTGATGACTTTCCAAAATAAATGACAAAATCTCCAACAATATAAATAACTGTACTTAAAAGCAATACATTTTTCTTCGGCATTTTCTTCTGCAGCCAGGGTAATATTAGCAGTATTGGCAGACCAGAGAGAATACCGAAAAGTCCTACAAACATCAGCCAATCCGTACGGCCCAAATTGTATGTGAAATAGTAGATAACGGTTGTATTTCTAATGACAAAAAGACCAAAATAGAGAAAATTCAAGATAAAGAAAATAACGGCAGGGCCAGTCAATCCTTTAAAATCCTGCTTAAAAGAAGATTTCCCTGGTTGAACGGTTGGCGGAACCACCTCTTTCGTATTCATGAAGGTAAACACAAATACGAGCACTGCGACAATGCCATAAATGGTCATCGTAATGAAATAACCTTTTTGGTTATCTCCTTGACCGAAGAAATTCACCATTGGCGTCGTAATCGACATAACTAAAGCGGTTCCAATTAACGCGCAAATCATACGAGTCGATACTAACCAGTTTCGCTCGTGGTTATCGGAAGTTAACCTCGGTACAATCGTATTTAATGGGATATTAACCACCGTATAAGCAATATTCAACAAGCAATATGTGATATACGCCCAGAGAATTTTTCCTGACATACTAAAATCCGGAACCATAAATGTCATGATAGTAAAGACAGCAAACGGAATGGCTCCAATTATGAAGTAGGGTCTTCCTTGTCCCCATCTAGTCCGAGTTCGGTCAACCAATAATCCCATTCCGGTATCGGCAAAAGCATCAATGATTTTGGTTACTAACATTAAGGTACCAGCAACGGTTGCGGAGATTCCAAAGACATCTGTATAAAAAAACAACAGGTAAGACGCCATTGTACTAAATACGAGGTTGCAGGCGAAGTCGCCCGCCCCGTATCCAATTCTTTTTTTCCATTTATTCATTGTTATCACATATCCTTATTTTAAAATTGGTAAAGCATATGCTCAAATTATGTTGCAGAAAGTCTTGTCAACGTTTTCATATTAGACTTTAAATTTTGATAGATTGATTTATAAACTTGGTAGTAGTCATTATATTTCTTATGATTCTCTTTATTAGGCATGATTTTCTGATCGAGAACCTGCCATTTCTTCACATCTTCATAAGAGAGAAGACCTGTACCAATACCAGCAAGCATGACATCGCCCATATTTGCTTCTACATCATGAATCGGGCAGACCACTGGATAGCCTGTGACATCAGCAAAGATTTGTCTCCACAATTTTGATTTTGTTACACCACCGGCAAGTAAGATATATTCGCCTATATTTTCTCCGGTCGCTTCAATAGCATCTCGCAGAGAGAAGGCGACCGCTTCCAAAAAGGCACGATAAATATGAGCCTTTGTATGTGCCAATGAAAGTCCCACGATGGTACCTTTTGCATCAGAATCCCAAATAGGACTTCGTTCTCCCATAAAGTAAGGAAGGACAACCAACCCTTCGCTTCCAGCAGGAATGTCTGCGGCCTGTTCATTTAACACATCATAGGCATTTTTTCCGCCCGCTTTTTCTGCTTCCAATTCATATTGACACATCGTCTGACGGAACCATTTTACAATCGCTCCAGCTGTAGCTCCTCCGGCAAAATAATAGGAAAGTCTTTTCGCATCAAATAAATACGGCCAAACAATCAAATCTTTCCCTTTCACTGGTTGATCAGATATTAAGGCTGCGCACATCGAAGTTCCAATGGCCGCTGCATAAATACCAGATTCAAATACGCCTAGGCCGATATTGGCAGCACCGCTGTCAATCCCACTGGCGACCACAGGCATTCCTTCTGAAAGGCCCAGCTCCGCCGCGGCTTCTTTTGTCAATCCACCGACAGTATCAGTTGATTCCACGATTTTCTCCGGCATCATCGACAGCGGAATTCCCATCGCATCCATCATTTCTTTAGACCAGGTTCGGTTATTCATATCAAAAATCCCGCCGATATTTCCTGCAGAGGAATAATCAATGGCGATTTGTCCGGTCAGTTTATAGATTACATAATCGTTCGGCGGGAGAAAGAGCCTGGTTTTCTGCCAATTTTCCGGTTCGTGATTTTTCATCCATAACATTTTGGTATAGCCGTAATAGGGGTCAGCTCCATTATGGGTAACTTCGCGGAGTTTTTCTTCTCCAATATGATCTAAGACCCACTTTGTTTCCGCTTCGGCTCTTCGGTCCATCCAAATCATGCACGGCCTAACTGGTTCCATGTTTTCGTCCAATGGAATTCCTGAACCTCCATAAAGCCCGCTAATGGCGATTCCACGGATTTTTTTCGCAGGTATTCCTGACTTTTGTACCGTGTTTTTAATCGATGTTTTCGTTGCATCCAGCCATACATCCGGCCACTGCTCTGCCCATAATGGTTTTGGGGTTAGCACATCGTATTCTTGTAAATCTTGAGCGATTAAATTTCCTTCCGTGTCCATTAGGATTGTTTTGGTACCGGATGTTCCGATATCTGTACCAAGTAAGTAATTCATAGATGCTTCCTCCCGAATTATTAATCTATTAAATGCAAGTGAAAGCTCCATCGATGATAAAGTCAGATCCTGTAGTAAAGCTGCTCGTGTCTCCTGCCAGATAAACACAAATGGACTGAAGCTCTTCTGGTCTACCCATTCGGTGAAGCGGTGCCATTTCATTCCACTGTTCGATCAATGGCTGTAAGTTTGGAGAATTTAAGGTAAGTTCTGTTCCGATATATCCTGGACTGATACAATTTACCCGTACATTTCTTGTTGCCCATTCTACTGCCAGCGATTTGGTTAACTGGATGACACCTGCTTTAGATGCGTTGTACGAGCACTGTGGTTGCGGCACATTTACAATATGTCCTGACATCGAAGCCGTATTAATAATCGAACCGCCACCTTGTTTTAACATGACTTTTCCCGCTGCTTGTGCTGTTAAAAATACACCGGTAAGATTAATATCAATGACTTTTTTCCACTGTTCATAGGTCATTTCCTCTGCTGGGACATTCATGCAGATTCCAGCATTACAAAAAGCAACATCTAAACGACCAAATGCTTTTAGGATGGTTTCGATCATGGCATCTACATCTGCTGGGTTGGTGACATCTGTCTTGATGGCAATTGACTTGATCCCATTATTTTTTTCAAGTTCTTGAGCTGTCTTTGTGGCTTCCTCAATATCCAGGTCCACAATCGCTATATCTGCTCCTGCTTCAGCAAAAGCTGTTGCTACACTTTTCCCAATACCTCTTGCTCCGCCTGTTACAAAAATCTTCTTTCCATCCAATCTCATTTTTTCAATAATCCCCATTTTTCTCAATTCCCTTTTGTTAATTTATTTTGTAAAATCATTTTATAAAATGTATTTACATAATAAAACGATTTTCTCTGCTAGTCAATATATAGATAATTTAAAATTGGCAGATACTTTATGACAAAACTGTGATTGTATCCGTTCTTGTGATATATTTGAAGAGTTAAAGTAAATGTTTTTATAAAATTAGTTTATATAATGGGGTGTTTTTTTCATGGACAATAGCATCACGTTTAAAGATATAAAAAAAAGCAATTATTCATCGATTTACCACCTCATTTTTCAAAATGAGAAGCTTTCGAAACAAGAAATTGCTAATCAACTTCATTTGAGTTTACCAACGGTCACCCAGAATCTCGTTCGTTTGGAAAAGGAAAAATTGATTGAGAAGTGCGGGCAGTTTGAATCTTCTGTGGGAAGGCGTGCAACAGCTTATGCCATTTGCCCTCAGGCTCGGATTAGCATTGGGGTAGAGATTCAGAAGAGGACCGTACAAATTCTGGCCATTGATTTGCGCGGTCATGCTTTTTTGCAAGAGAGACTAGCGATGGATTATTCCAATGAAGATCGTTATTATAAAGAGTTAAGTCAAGCTGTACAATCTTTCATCTCGTCACTCGATGTGATAGATGAGCAGGTTCTAGGTATTGGTTTTGCCGTACAAGGATTAACGTCAAATGACGGGAAAAAAATCACATATGGAAAAATATTAATCGCTACAGGATTAGATATTGAAGTGTTTTCAAAGTATCTCCCTTATCCATGTATGTTTTTACATGATGCTAAGTGTGCGGCAACAACAGAGTTGTGGGTAAGAAATGATATTGGCGATGCAGTCTATCTATCGATTGGTCCGCACCTTGGGGGTGCGATTATCATAAATGGTCAAATTTATATGGGGAAAGAAGGGAATAGTGGAACGGTCGAACATATGACGATTATTCCTGATGGTCCTACTTGCTACTGCGGAAAAAAAGGATGCATGGAAACGATTAGCTCTGTTCATGCACTTCTAGATGATGATGAAACATTAGATTTCTTTTTTCTACAAGTCCGTTCCAGAATTCCTGCTTATGTGAAGAGGTGGAATTCCTTTTTAGATCATTTAGCCATTTCAATCAACAATATCCATCTTGTTCTGAACAGTGAATTTATTCTAGGCGGTTATCTATCTCCTTATTTAACGGAAGATGATATCGAAACACTTCATGAAAAAGTAAACGAAAAAACGGCATTTCCTAGCAATGACCCATTTATTTATATCAGCCGTTCACTGGCAAATGGAGTACCCATTGGTGCCGCTATCCCATTTATTCAATCATTTTTGAATGAAATTTAATAGATTATTTGGAAGGCATTTATGTATCTTTCTTGAATCAAAATGAAACGAGGGAACCGTCTCTAAATAGCAATAGCATGAACTACTGAAGAGTTATTCGAAAAAGCAGAAATCACAGTTTTAAAAGAGTTGGCTATCAGATGCGATCATGCATTAGATAAGGATACAGGTGATGACATGATACATACCTACTTAGGTGAAACAATACGTTTTGAAATCAAATACAAAAATCGTACATCTATAGGGATTATAATAGACAGTTATGGAAATATTGAAGTTCAAGCTCCGAAAGGGACACCTAATGGCAGAGTACTTCAGTTATTAGAGGATAAGTGGGATCTTATTCAGCAAAAATTAAAAGAAATGAGGGATAGGCTGCAAGGACCACAGAAAAAGGTCTATGAGTATGGTGAGAGTTTTCTTTATATGGGAAAGACCTATCCAATAGAGATCTTTCAAGATATAAATATAACGCAAGACCATGTAGTGTTTAAAGAAGAAAAGTTACATATTTATGTAAAGCGGTCTGACACTGAAAAAATAAGACAAGCTTTAAAACGATTTTATTACCAGCAGTGTAAGGATCTAGTGGAGAAGAGCATATCTTCCTATCAGCGGAATTTCAAAACAAAACCAGGTCCTGTTCGTATTACGGATAGTAAAACTACCTGGGGCACCTGTGATTCAAAACGGCAGTTAACGTTTAATTGGAGACTGGCAATGGCACCACGGGAGGTAATCGACTATGTAGTCGTTCATGAAATGTGCCATATGGTTCATATGAATCACGACCGATCCTTCTGGCGCCTTGTTGGAAAAATGATGCCTGATTATAAGGAAAAGGAAAGCTGGCTGACTTTATCAGGATGGAAAATGACCATCTAGTAGTCCATTTAGCTAGTTACAAAATGCAAATGAACAAGTTAATCATGTGGATAGGAATAACTCACCAGCATCCCTAGTCCACATACACTCAACACATGTGGAGTGTTGTGTGTTGCTTACATCGAATTTGTAATTAACCAATAAACTCACTATGCAGTCACAATAAACATTTCTGATTTATCTTTCGAGTGAGAAAAAAGATTTCGTAAAAAAGACAGGGCAACCTACGGGGGATGCCTTTTTGTTTTTTGTAGACTCGGAAAACCTTATTCGAATTCAAGAAAAAGCGTGAAAAAAGGTGGGGAAAAAGAGCCGAAGAATGATTCCATTGGGGCAATGTAATGCTTGTGTGATACAAAGGCACAAGGTGAATCTATTGGGTAATAATTTAACAAAGAGTTATTTTTTTGGCTGTTGTTACTTTCTATTATTAGAACACCCACCAACATCCATGTGTTTCCACATACACTCCGCACCTGTAACTGTAGTAGTACTACGCCCCTGAACTAAGTCTCCAACGTAATGAGGGTTAGGTAAGATTAGTTTAATCGTGGAATCATTCCACTTAACACCGGCAATCAAGTAGTTATTTATAGGGGATTTTCAGAAGTTTCGCGACTTTTTGGAGGCCTTTATTTCAAGGAATCGCAGAGAATAAAACTTCATTTTACCTCGAAATAAAATGTGTTGTCAATAAGAAATTTGTAATATTTTCAAAAAATGTTATAATAGTCTTACAATTGTTTTTTCAATCGTATTCCGAATTCCGCTGTATTTTTTTGCAGATAGAATTATGGATACGTTTTTTTAATCTCCTTTTTTAAACCGAAGAAAAATACAAATAGTTGTGTGAGCTTTAAAGGAAGTTAGTTGAATAAAATTATCAATTTACTATCTAATAGTAACCGAGTTTTTATTCTACAAGGAGGACTAGAATAATGAATCTAATCAATGAGAAAGTTACACACGAGCGCTTTGGCATGGGTAGTATAGTTAACCATAATGATTCTAGTATTGAAATACATTTCGCATCGGAAAATAAAAAGTTTGTTTTCCCCGATGTATTTGGAAAGCACCTAAAACTGCATGATAAAAATGTTGCTAATTCACTCGAAAAAATTATACAAAAAAAGGAAATGGAACGACAGGAGGAAGAATGGAAGAAGGAAGAGGAAAAAAAACTACAAAGAAAAAACCAGGAACTTCGCTTGGAACATGAAAAACTTATGAAAGATCATAAACTTCATACCGAATCACAAATGGTTTTTTGGTGTGACACAGAAGAACAGAATAGTTCTTTTTCAGAGTGGAAGGTTTTTTCAGGCGTAATAAAAAGTGGTAATAACAAGGGAAAGCCAAACAAACCCATCCGCTTGCACCAAAATAGCGCTGTCCTGTTAACAGCAATAGATTCCAGCATGCCTGAAAAGGACAGACGTATCTTAGGTGTCTATATGGTGAATGAAGATTTTATCGGTAAGCTTTGTGAAGATGGATACATTCCTGCTCATTCAAAATACAGACTCCAACTTACAGAACAGGAATCGGATCAGATGCTTTTCTGGGAATATTATGTAAATGAAAAATCCCCCCAAAAAATGACATGGAATACAGGTAAATACCGTTATTTTGATAATTCATGGATGGCTCAAATTTTGCTTGATATAGTTTCGTTGAAAAGTGACCCAAAGGAACGAGAGCTGGCACAACAATTTTTTGAACATTTTTGTAAAATGAATCAGATAACAGATCAAGAGTTACCAAAGCCTAATGGCACATTAATGCGTATTTAGACGTTAGCCCAAAGATAATAAGAATGACAGGGGACTGACACATTTTCCCCACCCAACACTAATGGCGAACAGTGCCTGGCTATTGTAAAGCGGTCGCGTGGTTGAAGTTGGTATAATAGAAAAGCAGATGATATAGAAAAAATCTATACCATCTGTTTTTTTGTTTATAAAAATACCATTTAGGACCGATTTTCGTTAAAATAAATATTGTCGAATTTCACAATAGTTTTTCACAAATAATAAATGTCCAAATGTACTTGTGTTTGATAATAAGTTATTAAGCATGATATAAGTGTAAAAGAAGTGGAACATTTGGCTTTCTATTTTTTGACCGAGAGTTTGAAGTTGTATCCATAGTGAGAGGATTTGAGTTTGAAATGATAGATAATTTTTGGCGTGATTTACCACGACCATTTTTTGTACTTGCACCAATGGAAGATGTGACAGATGTTGTTTTTCGTCACGTAGTAAGTAAAGCCGGTCGACCGGATGTATTTTTCACAGAGTTTACAAACTCGGATAGCTATTGTCATCCAGAGGGCATGAAAAGTGTGCGTGGCCGTTTGACTTTTACAGAAGATGAACAGCCAATGGTGGCGCATATTTGGGGGGATAATCCCGAATATTTCCGTCAAATGAGTATTGGCATGGCAGAGCTAGGATTTAAAGGCATCGATATTAATATGGGCTGTCCTGTACCGAATGTGACATCGAGAGGGAAAGGTAGTGGCCTTATTCTGCGTCCAGACGTTGCGGCAGAACTTATTCAAGCAGCAAAAGCGGGAGGACTGCCTGTCAGCGTGAAAACACGACTTGGCGATAAGGATGTAAATGAGTGGGAGGAGTGGCTAACGCATATTTTAAAACAAGATATTGCGAACCTTTCTATTCATTTACGTACAAGAAAGGAAATGAGCCAAGTAGATGCGCATTGGGAGCTAATTCCGGAAATCAAAAAATTACGTGACCGTATCGCACCAAATACGCTACTAACAATCAATGGAGACATTCCTGACCGTCAAACTGGGCTGCAGCTTGCTGAACAATATGGTATTGATGGCGTTATGATCGGGCGAGGTATTTTTAAAAATCCTTTTGCTTTTGAAAAAGAGCCAAAAGAGCATAGCAGTAAAGAATATCTTGATCTTTTAAGACTGCAGCTTGATCTTCAAGATCAATATGCGGAAGTACTGCCACGTTCAATCACAGGGCTTCATCGCTTTTTCAAAATTTATGTCAAAGGATTCCGTGGAGCTGGTGAATTAAGAAATCAATTGATGAACACGAAATCAACAGATGAAGTGCGTGCATTGCTTGATAACTTTGGAAAAGAATGTTGATGGGACGGGGCATTAAACAGTTCAATTAAAATTGCTTAAACCTAATCAAAATAATCTTATTTGGTTAGGTTTTTTTAATCCATTTAAGTTAAGTGCTTTTTGTTGAAAATGGGAACGAATGTTTGGTATGGTGTTGGTAGAAAGGAGGTGAAAGAATGATTTACAGTCGAAAAATTAAACTTATGACAAAAAAAGAACAAGAATTACAATTAGATGGTCAATCCAAAATGTGTAATTGGTTGTATAATCAACTATTTGAATTCGTTGAAGAAGATTATATAAATGGAAACTCTAGAAAATTACTAAATGGAAGAAATTTAAGGAATGAAGTTCCTAAAATAAAGCAAGAATCGCCCTTTTTGTACAAAGTTCACTCATCCCCTTTGAAGAATGCAGCTATTCGCTTGAAAGATGCATATGATCGGTTTTTTGATAAAAAATTAGACAACCAAAAACCTCATTATCGGTCATGGAAAAAGAAATGGTTTTCTTTGTATTATGATGAGCCAAATAAAGGTTTCAAATTACTTGAAGATAGGAAACTATCTATTTCTTTTGGGAAACTGTCAGACGCAGAATATACAGAAATGAAGAAAAAAGACAAGAAGACGAAAAAACAAATTTCTATTGTTGTTTCTTTATCAGAACCGTTCGTACCTAGAGAAAACGAAGTCATAAAAACTCTACAAATTACAAAGGATATTGGCGGTTATTACGCTGTATTTACCGTTGAAAATCGTAAAGAAGAAAGGAAAGTAGATGAACAAAGTTTTATTGTTTTGGACCCAAATCATAAGAATTTGGCTGTTGGAATCGACCACGTGGGTCGTTCTTATGAACTCAAATCCTTATCATCAAAGTTAAAATATTGGGATAAACGCATTGATCAGATCAAGTCAAAACGGGATAAATGTCAAAAACTTTCTCGATTAATCGTTACACCGAACACAGAATATTGGAAACCCAGTAAACGTTGGAATGATTTGAATCGAGCATTAGAAAAAGCTGAACTCACTCGACGAGAACAAATGAAGCAAGAGTTGTACAGCTTTGCTCATTATCTAAGCCATAAATATGACCATATTTTAATTGGTGATTATGTACCGACTCCGGATTTGGCAGAATACGGTTCAATGAGACGTGCGATGTTGAATCAAACACCGGTTGGTCAGTTCAGAAAAATTCTTGAATGGGTCCAAGAAAAGAATCACAAGTACTATACAAAGGTAGATGAAACAAACACAACAAAGGAATGTTGTATTTGTGGTCACATGAAAAAGAAGGAGCCTGATGTTCGCATTTTTATGTGTGAAAAATGCAACACAACGATGTATCGCGACTTAAACAGTGCGGTGAATATGGCGAAAAAAGAAAGAAAGTTATTGCCTTGCTTGGGCTATGTAGGGGTGGAACACCCTACATATACAGTATGGTGGGATTGGAAACGTCAAAAAATTGTACGTGGAAAGTTTCGTCAACTGGCTGGTGTAAATAAGTCACCAGGTCAAAACAAAGAGAATTCTTCGCCACAAGAAGAGTTCCTCCTAAATCTTATCTAAGGTTGAATAACTTTGGGTAATTTTAATTAATTTAGGGAAAGCGGACAGTGAAATGATGTAACTCTCAAAAAGTTAGAGAAAAAATGAATCATATCAACTTATGTGTACTTATTTTATTCAGTTTCAAGTTCCTTTGCGACCGGCAACTTTTGTTTTGATAAAGTCTGTTTTCTGAAAGAAAAAGGTCTTAAGAATGTAATAAACCCACCAGCATCCTTGTGTATCTCGCAGCTCATTTTAAAAGAAGGCAACTAACCCTTGTGGGTGTTGCCTATTAACGTTTCCTGCAACGTATGAACACTTCCATTTGACTGACCCGAGTATAAACTGTAGCGTTACAACTCAGGGGCTAAGGCACCATTTTTTCGTTATTGATAAAGTAAAATTGACAGTTTAGATACTTTACCCGTAAAGTTGCTTATTATGCAGATTGAAACGGAGGAGAACAGATGCAATTCATTAATAATCTACTTCTGGATATGGAACTAGATCCTAGATTAGTAGAATATCTTTCGATTATAATCAAGATTTTGCTAATAGGGCTTATCTGTATCGTAGCGAATTTTATTTCAAAGAAAATAGTGATCAGGATTATTACTCGTATCGTTACAAACTCCAAAGTCAAGTGGGGTAAAATCATTTTGGAAAGACAAGTTTTTCGAAAGTTATCCCACATTGTTCCTGCGATCATTATTTATTCGTTTTCTTCAATCTTTCCAACCTATCAATCAATTATCGGAAAATTGGCCATTACCTATATCATTATTGTAGGGTTAGTGTTTATTCAAAGCTTACTTAATGCACTTAATGATATTTATCAAACCTTTGAAATATCCAAGGTTAAGCCTATTAAAGGATATATTCAGGTGGTTAACATTATTATCATGACTCTTGGGTTCATCTTAGTCATCTCGAACCTAATAGGGGAGAGTCCTCTTATCCTATTAAGTGGTATTGGTGCTCTCTCGGCAGTTTTGATGTTAGTATTTAAAGATTCGTTATTAGGTCTAGTGGCAGGAATTCAGTTAACGACCAATGATATGGTTCGGGTTGGTGACTGGATTGAAGTGCCAAAGTATGGAGCAGATGGTGACATTATTGATATTTCTTTAAATACCGTACAGGTTCAAAATTTTGACAAAACGATTACGATGATACCAAGTTATGCCCTTATTTCCGATTCTTTTATAAACTGGAGAGGGATGCAAAGCTCAGGCGGCCGACGAATCAAGCGCCCTTTGTATATAGATACCAGCAGTATCACGTTTTGCACCGAGGAAATGATTGAGAAATTTATAAAAGTTCATTACCTTTCAGACTTCATTATTCAAAAGGAAAAGGAAATTACTGAGTACAATGCCAAAAATGAAATAGATCGGAACAATCGTGTGAATGGTAGGGCCCTTACCAATATCGGTGTTTTTAGGGTGTATATCAGCAATTACCTCAAGAATCACCATGGAATCAATCAGAATATGTCCTTAATGGTTAGACAGCTGGGACATAGTGAACATGGGTTGCCTATAGAAATTTATGCATTTACCAATGACGTAAAGTGGGCAGTGTATGAATCTGTGCAATCTGATATCTTTGACCATCTATTTGCAGTTGCACCAGAGTTTGGACTTAGAGTATTCCAGAATCCATCAGGGGCTGATTTAAGAAACATGGTAGAAGAATCGAGCAACAAAGCCTTGATTGGCGAAAGAAGCTATTGAAATAATCAATCACCGAAACAAAACCGACTGTTTTAAATAACACAGTCGGTTTATTCTAATTCAAGAGACTACTTTGGTAATCCTTTATACCTTGCCGTTGTCAAGTTTTGTATGTATTCCTCAAGCTCAGGCATTTCCGCTTCTCTGGCAATTCTTATGGACAATTTAATATCATAATGATATAAATTCATGCAATCGTATATTCTAGATTAAAATATAAAATAAAGATTTATTTTATATTTTTAACAAAAATGACCGTTGTTAACTATAAAAAGCTAAAATATACCCACTTATTATGACAGCATTAATTATAGCTCACAAAAGACTCACCAACATCCCATGTGTTGCCACTTACACTCGCGACATGTGAAGTGAATCTCACAACTCATTTTAAAGAAAGGCAACTAACCTATTGGGTTGTTGCCTTTTAGTTTTCTTGCAACGGATTAACAAAGGTATATAAATTAATAGGTGCAAGTGTGAAACAAGACAATCAAATATATTGATTGAATCGGTCTGTCGAGAAAGTCTTGATAGATTTTATTATTTTATGAATATTTAAACAATTAACTGCTTTAATTTACTATAATATGAGTAATTAAACTAATAATGCGTGGTGAATAAAAAAGTGTTAAAAACAAAAGAATCCTCACAAAACGAATGTGAATTTGTGAAAGGTATTCCCCCTGTCATAGTTGGCTAGACTTGTAGCGAACTGAAAGAAGAATAGTAGATAAAATCAGAAAGGATGACAAAATGCCAGAAATAAAAGATGAAATCATTTTAAGAGGGCTTAAAGAACATAATTTAAAAAATATAGATCTAAACATACCAAAAGAAAAAATCATCGTATTTACTGGTCTTTCAGGCTCAGGAAAGAGCTCAGTTGTATTTGATACATTAGCAACAGAAAGTAGAAGACAAATGACTTTGAACTATCCTCTCTATGTTAGAAATCAAATGCCAAGGTACGAAAGACCCCACGCCGATTTTATGCAAAACTTAAGCCCGGTTATAGTAGTAGAGCAAAGACCGATAGGAGGCAATCCCCGCTCAACAGTAGGCACCTATATGGATATAAATCCATTAATTAGACTTTTGTTCTCGAGAATAGGAAATCCATCAATAGGTTCTGCCAACGATTTTTCGAGTCAAAGTTCCTTTGGTAGATGTCCAGAATGTGGTGGATATGGGGAGGTTATTGCGCCAGACCTAAATAAGATGATCGATTACGATAAGTCACTTCGAGATTATGCAGTGAAATTTAAGCCATTATCGCCTTCAGGTTGGCAAGGTAATTGGATGATGACCTGCGGATTATTCGATCCAGATAAACCCATAAAGGACTATTCAGAAGAAAAATTCCACCTACTAGTATATGGTCCCCTGGAAGGTGAAAGAGCCTATGCACCGTTTCACACAAAACATGGACCTCAAAACGCAGAGTGGGATGGGTTATTGCCTCGATTTACGCGCCTTTATATAAATAGAGACATCACAAAACTACAACAAGTATCCCAAGATGACGTCTTAGCAGTGTCAACTCGATTCTTATGCCCAACCTGCCAAGGTTTAGGCCTAAACCCAAAGGTATTAGAATGTAGAATAAATGGCCTGAATATCGCAGAATACGATCAATTAGAGCTTCCAGAAATACTAGAAGAACTAAAGAACATAAAAGATCCTATGGGAGAATCTATAGCACAACAAGCAATCCCACATGTAAAACAACTAGTCGACATGGGACTAGGATATTTGAGTCTATCAAGAAAAATGGGGACCCTGTCCAGTGGCGAAGCTCAAAGGGTAAAAATCGCTCGTCATTTAGGGAGCAGTCTAAACAATATCACATACATTTTTGACGAACCAAGTGCAGGACTCCATCCAGAAGAAGTGGATATGTTAATACAAATGCTAAAAAGGATAAAAGACCAACATAATACTGTCATCGTAATCGAACACAATCTATCAGTAATAAAAGTAGCGGATGAAATCATAGAAATGGGACCAGGAGCAGGTGTAAATGGAGGAAAAGTTGTCTATCAAGGAAAATTAGAAGGACTAAAAAACTCTCCCACCGCCACAGCCCTAAACCACAAGCTAAAAATAAATAAAAATCCAAGGGATATAAAAAATTATTTTACAATAAACAGAGCAAGTAACAATAATTTAAAAAATATAAGCGTAAATATTCCTAAAAATGTCTTAGTCTCTATATGTGGAGTATCAGGTTCAGGTAAAAGCTCCTTAATATTGGAAGCGTTCACAGAAAGATATCCAGAAACCATCATGGTAGGACAAGGCGGCATCGGAATCTCCAACCGTTCGACTCTAGCTACATATATGGGAATAATGGACGATATTCGCGCAATATTTGCAAAAGAAACAGGACAACCAGCAGGTTTATTCAGCTTTAACTCCTCAGGAGCATGTCCTATCTGCAAAGGAAAAGGAATCCTAACGCCAGAAGTAGCATTTGCAGATCCGGTGACAATCCCTTGTGAAGCATGTGGTGGTATGAGATATTCAGACGAAGCGCTTGTCTATCGATATCAAGATAAAAATATAGTAGAGATTTTAGAATTAACAATAGACGAGGCTATTCATTATTTTAAAATACCTAAGATCATAAAAAGAGTGCATACGCTAAAAGACGTAGGATTAGGGTATCTGACCTTAGGACAGACGACAAGTTCTCTAAGCGGAGGAGAAATCCAACGTCTAAAACTCGCAAGCCATTTACAAAAAGAAGGACAAATCTACCTATTAGACGAGCCGTCCTTAGGACTACACACAGAAGATAATGAAAAACTCTTAGACGTATTTCAAAATTTCGTAAACAGAGGTAATTCTGTCATCATAATCGAACACAATCTAAACTTTATAGCGGCGAGCGACTGGGTAATAGAATTGGGTCCAGGAGGAGGCAAACAAGGTGGACAAATTATATTAGAAGGTCCACCAGAAGAAATGTTACATGCAGAGACATTGACAGCGAAATGGTTAAAGGATGGAGTTAGAAAACATTTCACTTAAAATGTGGAATAATATAAACTAAATTCACACAGCTATTTAACCGACTATTATAAAACAAATATTTACATATACTTAAACTATTATGAGTAAAAACAATAGGGGGAAAACTGACATGACAAAGAGTGATACAATCAGCAATAAAAAGGATTTGTTACTAGAACAACGTGAAGAATTACTTAGAGCATTGAAAGCCCGTTTTGAGAAAAACATGCACCGCCATAAAGGTGTTGAATGGGTTAAGGTCCAAGCAAAGCTGGATGCTAATCCTGAAAAACTGTGGTCACTCAATGAAATGGAAAGAACTGGCGGTGAACCGGATGTTGTTGGTCATGATAAAAAGAAGGGCGAATACATTTTTTATGATTGTTCAGCGGAAAGTCCTAAAGGTCGCAGAAGTGTTTGTTACGACCGTGAAGCGTTGGAGTCAAGGAAAAAACATAAACCAGAAAATAACGCTATTGATATGGCAACTGCCATGGGCATTGAACTTTTAACGGAAGAACAATATCGAGCGTTGCAGAAACTTGAAAATTTCGATATGAAAACGTCGAGTTGGGTGCAAGCACCTTCTGATATTAGAGAACTTGGCGGTGCCCTTTTTTGCGATTTTCGCTATGGGCACGTCTTCTTGTATCATAACGGTGCGGACTCCTACTATGGCGCCAGAGGGTTCCGTGGTTCGTTAAGGGTCTAAATTTTGTACAAACAGCCACATTGGAAAAGAGAACGAATCACCTAGGGAAAGGCTTTAATTTTATTTTCTAAATATCGGACACTTTTCTTTAGTGTCCAAAATCATAAAAAAGCTGAAAATATGTAAGTGTTTATCATTTCTTTCATATTTTCAGCTTCTTTCTATTCAAAAAAAGATATCTCATGATCCAACGTGGACATATATATAACCTTAATGAAGAAACATTTAATTCACTACTACAATACTTGGAATAAATAGTTCGCCTGTAATTGCACTATATACAGGAAATCGTGATTCCGAATCTACTGAAATGATATATAAATTATTGAGAGATATAAATTGAAAGTTCAGTACGACTTTTGTAGTAATAACTCATGATAAAAGAATAGCTGAGAAGGATGATAGAATAGTAGAAATTAAAGTACGTATTCAAACAGAAGTATAGACAAAATAGTTTATGTTATCTAAATATAAAGAATATTATTGACAATAGAAAACTATGGTGCTAACATTTTTATAAACCGTAGACGAGGGAGTTAAACTGTTAAACGATCTTTCAGCGAATCCGGGATGGTGTAAGCCGGACAGATGCCGTAACAGCAAGTGGGGCCTCAGAGGGCGAAGTGAAAGAATTTTTTTAGTAGCTTAGACGCATAGCCAGCGTTATAGGGCTAAGGGTGTGTGTATGTGAGCACTCTGTAGAGTGGGTATGTATGATACATATCAAACAAGGTGGTACCGCAAGTTAACACTTGTCCTTGAATTATTATTTAAGGACAAGTGTTTTTTATTATTTTATGGGCTCAAACAACTGTAAGTAAGCAGGATATAGTTGTTGCAGCAGCTCTATTATTCATTGCAAGTGTTGAGAGGAGTAGGTGTCATGGATGATCAATTTACGCTATATAACTTAAAAGTAGAAGTAGTAGGTACAGATAAACCAATGGTTTGCAAGCATCAGGAAGGTGACTACTTCTTAGTTATAGGGGAAGACCTTATTTTCCCAGAAAATAACTCGTTTTCAATGTATGCCTTAAGCGCTATTTTGCCATTACTGCCTGCAAAACAACGAGTTTTACACACTAATGACTGGATGTTGTCTGATAGTGTAATTGCCTGCCCAGATCCAAACTGTGGTGCTAGATTTAAAATAACTCGTATCGGGACTCAAGAATTTAGTCATGCTGAATGTACGACAGAACCTATATATAAAGGAGATAAAAAATAATGGTAGAACGATTCGAACTAGCAAAAGATTATACGATCAGTAGAGTTATCAACGGGTGTTGGCAACTATCGGAAGGTCATAGCTTAGAAACTAATTTAGACAAGCAAGATATACTGAAGGCCTTCCATATGCTTGTCGAAAAAGGATTTACGACATTTGATTGTGCTGATATATATACAGGTACTGAAGAGCTCCTCGGTGAATTCTCAAAGCAACTTCAGCACGGAAGCACCATTTCACCCAATGATATCCAAATTCATACCAAGTATGTACCTGATATCAATCTACTCAGTGATGTCGATTTTACATACACTGAACAAATAATTGACAGAAGCCTTAAACGGCAAAATCGAGATGTATTAGATCTAGTGCAGTTTCATTGGTGGGATTACAATGTGCCCGGCTATATCGAGACAGCAGGGGATCTGTATAGACTAAAAGAAAAAGGGAAAATACGTAATATCGCCGTTACAAACTTTGATATGAAGCATTTGAGCGAAATCGTTGATGCTGGGATACCTATTGTGTCTTGCCAGAACCAATACTCGGTTTTTGATAGGCGTCCAGAAAAAGAATTATTAGATTATTGTAAAAGTAAAGGGATTTCCCTGCTGTGCTATGGTACATTATCAGGTGGTTTATTAGCAGAAAAATGGATCGGCAAACCATCTATACAGCCCGAAACACGCTCACATGTTAAATATCTTCAGGTGATTGAAGAGACTTTGGGTTGGGATAGCTATCAGGAATTGTTGTTATTGCTACAAAGAATCGCTAAAAAGCATTCTGTTAGCGTCGCTCATGTTGCTACAAAATATATCTTAAGTCAACAAGGTGTTGGGGCCACAATTATTGGAGTTAGAAATAGCAGCCATGTTGAGTCAAATGCACACATATTTACTTTCGAACTCGATCGTTCTGATATTAAAGAACTAAATCAATTCTTAGATAATTATCCAATACTAGATGGTGAACCTTTTGAGTTAGAGCGTACGGCTGATTCAAAATTCCGAAATATTATGAAGATGAATTTGAATGAAGAATAATTATACTAAACGATCTTAACGCAGTTTTTGGGTGTTGCGACGATTAAACAAGAGTACACGTTTAATACATAAGAGGGAGTTTCTATATGGATAAAAAACTTGAATTTAGAGGTGGCTGGGGAGTCGCGTTTATTCCAGTCGTTATTTTTCTGTTTTTCTGCATATTGTATTTTATCGTTTTTAAAGCGTTTGAAATGTATGCACTCGCAATGGGTGCTTTCGTCGCACTGATGGTGGGTGCAATTTTTGTGAAAAAGGGTAACTACGATCGTTTTTGGGATTCTGTCTATGATGGCGTAAAGGAAGCTGTCCCAATTACAATCCTTCTGTTCGCCATCGGGATGTTCTCGGAATTGATCAAAGCTACTAATATTTCGGCAGGTTTCGTATGGCTTGCCGATTCGTTAGGTGTGGATGGAGGATTATTCACTGCGTTCACATTTATAGCAATTTGTATCATATCTACGGCTACTGGATCATCCATCGGAACAATGTTTACCTGCTTCCCTATTTTCTACCCGGCAGGAGTATTGTTGGGATGCGATCCTGCTGTTCTTGCGGGGGCAATCGTCAGTGCTTCTATTTTTGGAGATAACTTAGCACCAATATCAGATACTACGATTATCTCGGCAGGAACTCAAGAATACACAAAAAAAGATGGTTTTGCTGAAGTGAGCGGCTGTGTTGCCACTCGACTGAAGTATTCCTTGGTCGCAGGGACGATCTCCTTTTTTCTGTTCTGGATCTTTGGCGGTGGTGGCACGGTAGGTGTGGGCGCTTCAGATATTCTTGCTAAGAACATGAATCCAATCACCCTAGTCATGCTAGTTCCGGTAGTCGTCATGTTAATCGTCGCAATCAAAACTCGCAATATTTATAAAGCTATTACGATAGGTATTGTTTTAGGGATAATAACAGGTCTAGCGTTTAATCTCTTAACTTTCGATAATATTATTTCAGTTAAGGATGGTACTCCGGTAGGATTCCTAACGGACGGCATTAACAGCATGATGGCAATCGTTACGCTCGTTATTTCAGTCTACGGTATAATGGGTGTGCTTAACGGTGCGGGAGTGCTTGAAAAAGTGACAAATGGCATACTTAACAGCAAAATGGGCAAGACGGCTCGCGGTGCTGAAATCGCTATGATGTTAGGTATTTCGTTTACAACTTTGATCTTCGGTGGTGTAACTAGTGCATCGATGACGACATTTGGAAAAGTACAGAATGAGATTGGCAAACGTGTTGGTTTGCATCCATACCGTCGTGCTAATCTACTTGATGGTTTTGCTAATTCTATCGTACTAGTAATCCCTTTTTTAAGTGTTTTTGTATTCCTCGGCGCTTTGCTGACACAAGGTTATGATTTTGTTGCACCGCTTTTACTAACACAAATCAGCAGCGGTATGATTTATTGCATGGTACTGTTCTTGGTTCTATTGTTCTCGGTTATAACGGGATGGGGCCGCAAATATGAAGGCTTGGAAGGGAAAGCAGTTAGCAATCCTCAAGATTAGTAAACAAGATACTAAGTCAGGCTCTCATAATATGGTGAGAGCCTTTTTTTAGATAGTGCTAACACTGAATCCCTTTCTGGAAAAACGGTGAATTATAATATATGAATTAAGCCATGTGGAGGTCGTTACGGAGCTTAAGTCGTAATAATAGTACTGAAACCTTGCCGTATGGCAGGTTTTTTTAGGATTAATGGTGGTGAACCGCATCATAAGTAAATGAGTTCCTTTTCTTAAAACTAAATAAGTTGATTTAATGTTTTCCCCCTTCGATTGGGTAAAATCTATTCAAGAGCCAAACTTAGATATATTCTTCTTATTGATGATTTTTTAGATAACCATAACAAATGGAGGAATTTTTTTATCTTCAAAAAAAAGCTGACGTGGCTATATGATATTGCCTTCGTCAGCTTTTCCATTGTTAAAACGAATAAGAACCCATAATTCTCCTTTAATAAGAAAATTGAAGATACGCTTATTTTGTTATATTTCAGAAAATATAGATTATAAATTCTGTCCAAATTTAATGTTATATTAATAAAAAAATAGGATATAAGATAGAGGAGAGATTATGAAAAATGAATGGATTTTACGCTGGTCTTTCTTTATTTTTGGATTAATGGTGTTAGCATTTGGCATATCGTTAACAATTGAAGGAAAGCATTTAGGGATTGGACCATGGGATGTTCTTCATTATGGTCTATTTACTAAATTTGGCTTTACTATTGGAACTTGGTCGATAATAATTGGATTTTTACTCTTGTTGATCAGTTCAATTTTCAATAAGGCATGGCCAAAAATAGGGGCTTTTCTGAATATGTTGTTTCTAGGATTATTTATTGATCTTTTTAATTGGATGTTACCTAGCATTGATAGTTTAGCAGGAGCAACAATTTCCTTTATCATAGGTGTCGTTTTAATTGGGTATGGTATTGGATTATATGTTTCTGCTGATTTTGGAGCAGGTCCTAGAGACAGCTTTATGTTATTAATTGTTGAAAGAACGGGTTGGAGTATCCCGTTGGTTAGAAGTGGAATTGAAGTACTCGTTTTTCTTCTTGGTTGGATGTTAGGGGGGCCTATTGGAATTGGAACAGTGTTTATTGCGTTTGGATTAGGTCCAATTTTAGGATTTTCTATTCCTCAATGTAAGAAACTGATGGCATATTTCCTTGACCAAAAGGATCGCCTGTTAACGCATATGTAGACAATTAAAAATAAATAAACACGATGTAGGAGTATCCCTTCATGGGGGGAGCCTCTTTCATTTCAAAAGTATTTGCCAGTCCCCGCTTTTTTGAGAAACCTCATTTAGAAATGCTATGGATAACCGTATCATAAGTAAATGAGGTTTTTTGCTGGTCGTTCTGAAATACAAAAATTAGGGGATTTAAGCACGCATGCAACATGTCAAAAGCAACATTCCTTTAGAAAGCAGTGTATGAAAAAAGGCAATTCATCCCACACTACCTGATGGTATGGGATGAATCGCCCTTAGTTAATTCACGCATTCAAAGCCAATTGAATCATTAGTTCAATGGCAGAGGGAATGGCTTCCTCATCAATGTCAAATTTCGGATGATGGTGAGGATACTGGCTTTTTTCGCTTTGCATCCCAACGTTAATGAATACACCTACTTTTTCTTTTAAATAGTAGGAATAATCTTCAGCCCCTAGTACAGGCTCAAATGGTAAGAACACATCATCACCGAAGGTCTTTTGGATGATTTCTTTCGCAAATTCGCACGCTTCTGGATGATTGTATAATGGAGGGGTTCCTTCTATCAAATGAAAATGTCCTTTTGCCCCAAAGCTTGTGCAAATTGATTCAGTTAGCTGAGCTGTTTGTTTGTGCATTAATTCAGCTCCTTCATACGTTAATGCTCTAATAGTACCTTGAAGGTTTACTTTATCAGGAATGACGTTGTATGAATTTCCTCCCTGAATACCTCCAAATGAAATCACTCCTGAATGTAAGGGATTTAAATTTCTGCTGACAATCGATTGGAACGCTTGTATAAGATGGGTTGCGATGTAAATTGGGTCCACTGTTTCGTGTGGATTGCCCGCGTGTCCACCTTTCCCTTCAATTATAATGTCAAAGTCATCGCAGGATGCCATAGCAGGGCCTGTTGCAAAACCAATTTTACCTAAAGGCATATTAGACATATAATGGATTCCATATATTACATCGACTTCATCTAATATACCTTCTTCTACAAGTTGTTTAGCCCCGCTTGGTGATGCTTCTTCAGAGCTTTGAAAGATAAATACAATATTATTTTTTACTAAATGTGGGTGAGTGCTCATCCAATTAGCTACCGCGAGTAAAGTCGCGGTATGACCATCGTGACCACAACCATGCATGACGCCAGGAACTGTTGAAATGTAAGGCTTGTCTCCTTCTTCATGAAGCGGGAGAGCATCCATATCGGCTCTGAGCGCAACGGTTTTTTTCCCTTCTGTTCCTTTAAAATAGGCGACAACATTTGGTGCAGAATAATTATTTTTGATAGCGATGCCGAATTCAGTTAATTTCTCTTTCACATAAGCAGCTGTTTCATATTCTTGTCCGGATAGCTCAGGATGCATATGGAAATGTCTGCGCTGTTCAATTGTCCAAGCTATTAATTCTGTATCTACAAGTTTTGTTTGTAACATAATAAACCTCCGTTAATTCTTCTTAAAATGGTCCGTACTGAATCACTTGTGCAATGATTAGGAAAATAATACTGATGACTATTTGAATGAATATAAAAGGTAGAATCCATTTTATCCATTTTGTAAAAGGAATCCCTGCAACTGCAAGTCCAGCAAGCAACACACCTGATGTAGGGAAAAGGGAGTTGGAAATGCCGTCCCCAAGCTGAAATGCTAGTACCGCAGTCTGCCTTGTCACTCCAACAAGGTCAGATAAAGGTGCCAGGATTGGCATTGTGAGAGCTGCTTGACCACTCCCTGAAGGTACAAGAAAGTTGAGTGAAAGCTGTAAAAAAAACATTCCTATAGCGTTCAGAATCGGCGATAGTTGACTTAGAAAGGTAGAGGCAAAATACAAAACAGAGTCTATTAATTTTCCATCCTGGATCACAACGAGAATGGCCTGTGCGAAACCAATGATTAAAGCACCACCAATTAGGTCTTTTGCTCCATCGATGAAGCTGTCCGCAATATTGTTCGGATTTAATTTTCCAACAATCCCGATTAGGACTCCAAATAGTAAGAACAAACCAGCAATTTCAGTTATATACCAACCAAATTTTATAACTCCGAAAATCAATACTACAAAGTTGAGTAAAAAAATGGTTAGAATCCATTTGTGACGAATGGTTAGTCTTAAATTTGTATTGACTTCCATTTGATTTCCTTCTTGATATTTTCCTAAATACCTTAGTTCAGGATTGGACTTGACTTTTTTCGCGTAGCGGTAAACGTAAAGGACTCCAGCAATGTATAATGTAGCGAATAATACTAGTCTGAGACCAATACCTGAGAATGTAGGCAATTCTGCTATACTTTGTGCTACTCCGATATTAAATGGATTCAGGACAGCACTCATGAATCCGATATTGGCCCCCAGTGAAACAATTGCAAAACCGACCATCGCATCTAACTTTAAGGCAATAGCTACTGGAGTGATAATAGCAATATATACAATGGTTTCTTCAGCCATTCCCATCAATGTGCCACCAACTGAAAAAAACAGCATGAGAACGGGGATGAGCAATAATTCCCTATTTGCTAGTTTTCTTGTTATATTCACAATTAATGCATCAAGGGCGCCTGTTGCCTTTAAAATGCCAAAAGCACCGCCAATGATCAAAACGAAGAAGATAATTCCAGCACCATCGATCATGCCTGAATGAATACTAGTAAAGATATTAAAGAATCCGACTGGAGACGACTCTGTCAGAGTAAAAGAATCAGGAACTACAAGCGTACGACCATCTTTTTCTACTCGGTCAAATTCACCAGCTGGCACAATGTATGTCAAAATAGCGGAAATGACGATCACAAAGAAAAGTAAGACAAATGCATTAATGTTGAGTGCCTTCTTGCCTGTGCTTTTATTTTGAGATTGATTTTGTATGATGTTCTTCTGCATCTAGTAAACTCCCTTTTAATATTTCGTAGTGTGAAAGTTAATGAATTTTTATTCAATTGATTGTAAATTATATTCAAATATAATGCAAGGGGGAGGATTAATATTTCTATGGAATATAATAATCGTAGACTAGATGATTTCTTGTTGGGAATAGTCGTTAGGATTGCTGTTTGTTTAGCATCGGAGTTTGCCCTAATACCCAAGACTAGCACCTAAGATCTGAGTGTTAGGATTTTGAAATTTATGTAAAAATATTATTTAGATACATCATGGAGAACCGTATCATAAGTAAATGAGGTTTTTAAGTAAGGGTGTCTCCTAGACTACATAAAATGGAATACATTATATAGTGGAACACTTTTGGTTAAAATTTTGACAATATGTTAGTTGCCTAATCGTTCGCTAACATGTGAAGACCATTGGAGAAAATTCTCTGATGGTTTTCTACTATTATGTAAACAGTACAAGTGAATGAATTCCTGTGTAGATAGTAGTAGGATAAATAATAGGTAAAACACAAGTGTATTCCGTTAACCGAAAAATGGTAATGGTAGTTTCCTTGAATAAGCATGTATCCAATGATGAACAAATATGCTGTAATAGTGATAGAACAATCGTTCAACCTGTTCTAAGTAGTCAAAGAAGTGAGGAATTGATCGTGAAAAAATTTAAGAAGTTTTACTTAGAGATTACAAGTGTATGTAATCTTGCATGCAGCTTTTGTCCGCCAACAGAACGGCAGAAGCAATTCATTTCTGTGGAGGATTTTTCTAAGAGATTAGATCAAATTAAACCGCACACAGACTACATTTATTTACATGTAAAAGGTGAGCCGCTGCTCCATCCTAAAATAGGCCAATTGTTAGACGTAAGTCATGAAAAAGGGTTTAAAGTTAATATCACAACCAATGGAACATTAATTAATAAAAAGAGGGAAAAATTATTAAATAAGCCTGCGCTAAGACAAATGAATTTCTCACTCCATAGCTTTGATGGCCATGTTGGTTCTAAAGATAAGGAAGGGTATGTGAGAAGTATCCTTTCTTTTATTAAAGAAGCAACGAGTCAATCAGAAATGATTGTTTCCCTGAGATTATGGAACCTTACACAAGACAATACGACGAATATTGAAAGAGAACGAAACAGAGAATTACTAGAAATGATTGAGAAAGAATTTGATTTAGACTACAAAATTGAAGAGAAGGTCGTACCAGGAAGCGGCGTGAAAATTGCGGACCGCATCTTCATTAATCAAGATTACGAGTTTCAGTGGCCTGCGTTACATGAAGAAGAAGATGATGGGAAGGGCTTCTGCTATGGCATGCGAAATCAAGCAGGTATTTTAGCAAACGGAACTGTTATTCCTTGCTGCCTAGATGGTGAGGGAGTTATCAACCTTGGAAATATTAATGATCATTCATTTTCTGATATTATCGAGATGGATCGAGCAAAAGACCTGGTAGATGGTTTTTCACGAAGAGTGGCAGTGGAGGAACTATGTAGAAAATGCGGATATCGTAAAAGGTTTGGAAAATAGATAGGTAAATGGCTAAGATTTAGCAAGTTAGGTAGAGTCAATCCAACTCATTCCCTCATTTAGATATAACGCGGTGAACGGTACTATAAGTAATGGTAAACAAGGAAGTAGAGCATACAATAATGATAAATAATTTAAAGCTGAGTATTTTAAAGGTTTCATGGGGAAAGGTCTAAATAAAAGTGACTAATAGTGTGTGATAAGGTGAAATTTATTAGATACAGAATTAGGAAGATACTTTGGTATCTCTTTTTTTTATGATAAGCAGAAGAATAAAACGGAATATACTTACAACAAAAAAGAACTCAAACTAGGTGGGCTATAAATGAAAGATATTATGCAAAAAATTATTGAGTTCAGAGATGGGTCCCTTATCACAATGAAAAGGATTTAGCTATTTCTATATCATTAGAAGCGAATGAACTATTAGAAAATTTTCAATGGGGAAATAGTGAATAAGAAAAACCCGCTCTTTTTCCAAAAAAGAAGTAAGCGGGTTTTAAGCGTTCTACAAACTCACTCCGTTGTTGTCAGGGACGCCTGGACATCCGGACTAATTGCCGATTGAGGATAGTTAATTTGTTCTCCGAATTCTACCCAGTCGAGATTTGCCATCATCAACAGATAGCGTTTACCGGTGGAAGGGTCGCTGATGATGAGGTGGTCACGACCAGCCGTTTCTATGCGCCCGTGGTAAACCATTGCATTCCATTTATTGTTACCTTGATAAGTAAAGTAGAATGTACCTATTTTACCTTTGTTGAAGCGTAGGATATTTTCGATAAATGATTCTTCCATCGTGCCTCCCGCAAATTGCTTCCCAGTCCCGATAGGAACCACTGGGACACCGTACGAGGGTCCAGATGGCATATTCGCTGGGAATCCGGCAGGTTGTTGTGCGCCATTAACTCGCATCATGGAAGCTGGATCAAAACCAGAATAATAATTCATTGGATTATAACTAGAGTCTCCACAAGTCATGAGAAGATCAGCTCCTTTTTAATTTATCTATAAAACTCTGGGCAATAGCCCGGTACCGCAACATAGAAGCAATGATTCTTGTGCGAAAAATCGAACTTCGTCATGGGGGATCTTGGCATCGTTTCGGTACAAGGAGCTCGGTACTTTTTCCCCGGACTGGGGTTAAAAAACCACAAATTCGTTCTTGAACGAGGCTCCCTATCACCCTGTAACAGATTCCTAGCCCTTTGGAGGTCAGCTTCATTGGGACGTTGTGTATATAATGATCCATTTAAGACAGGCTCGAAGTGAGGAATGCCAGTTCCAGGTATGGTTTGGTAGATCGCATCTTTGATATTGCGCAACCCTTTGAAGTCAGGAGAACAGTCAGCTTCGACTCGATTGGCCACAACCGTTCCCACCATGTTCATCCCTTGAACGCCTTCACCACTCGCTTCCGCCAGCATGAGCCTCGCTAACTCCTCTACGTCACGTGAAGTATGTTTTATTCGTCTACCCATTTTCTCACTCCTTTGGCTTATACAGATAACTTATTACCTGAAGCTGGTTTTGGTAACTTGCCTATCAGCCCAAATCCTTCGATTTCATCCGATGTTTATAAAGTAACGAATAGTGTGTGATAAGGTGAAATTTATAAGATATCGAATTAGGGAGATACGTTGGTATCTCTTTTTTTATGATAAGCATAAAACAAATGATAAAATAGAATATATTCACAAAAAAAGAATGTAAACTAGGGGGACTATAAATGAAAGAATCCTTGCAAAAATCAGCTGGATATCGGCAGGCTGTTGATGAGATTTTTGAATTTAAAAGACAATATCACATCTAAACGAACATTGTAGAAAGCCCCCCACGACTTTAATGTAACGGGCGATAATGTTCACCAGCACCTCATGTATTGTCAAATACACTCTACACAAGAAATAAAGTGAAATACAATTTTGAAGTTGTATCTAAAGAAATTTTTATTCTGCAGTTAATTTTTGTATCGGCCATTATTGGGTATATTTCATGGATTTTAGCTAGTTACAACGGATTATCTTGGACAGTTATCATTATGCTTTTTGTTGTAATGGTTTATCATTTTATTACAACGAAGACAGTGGTAGGACGACATATTTATGCGGTAGGTAGTAACCCGGAGGCAGCACATCTTAGTGGGATTAATGTGAGTAAAATTACTTTTCTCGTATTTGGCTCTATGGGGATGCTATCCGCATTATCTGGTATTTTGTTTACCTCCCGTTTACAATCTGCAACAACCACTGCAGGTACTTTATTTGAACTTGATGCCATTGCAGCAGCATTCGTTGGTGGTGTTTCCGCTGCAGGTGGAGTTGGTAAAGTAACAGGAGCTGTGATTGGTGCACTCGTTATGGCAACGTTAACAAATGGGATGAACTTGATGGGAGTAGGAATTGCACCTCAATATATCATCCGTGGTGGTGTGTTGGCTCTAGCAGTTATTTTTGACGTGTTCACTCGTAAACAAAGAGCTTAAAATCATGTATCAATAATGAGAGAAATGGGCCAGCTATATGTAGTAGCTGGCATTTTCATTATCAACATGTTGGAAAAAATGTGAAGAATATCCACGGTTACAGGATGTTTATATACTTTTGGTTTGGACGATGAGAATGGATCACAGGTAGTTTGTTAGCCATCTTGGCAGGTCAACGGCAAAGACTGAGGCAAGTGAATTTTAATACACATGGAAATAGGAGGGGGCATATGCTAAGCAAAATGAAGTAGAATCATATCAAAATAGGGTAAATTAACGAACCGTTAGCGTTATTTAATTACTCTATTTAAGGATCATTTTATGGAATATCAACTTTAAAGATAATTGGAGATTCATGTTATAAAACTGAACAGCTAGATAACATTGATTTTAAAAATGTAATTTTAAAATTCTGTAAGTTTTTTAAATCGCAATTATGAAATTAATTCATATATGTGATAATCTTAAAATATTTAGGAAGGGAGTGGTTAGTTATGAATAAATCAATTCCAGAGATCACACTTAATGATGGGGTTACTTTACCAGTCATAGGTTTCGGTACATATCCACTTAAGGGGAATGATGGTGTTAATGCTATACAAAGTGCAATTGATGTAGGTTATCGACTAATTGATTCTGCTTATAATTATGAAAACGAAGGAACTGTAGGTGAAGCCGTTAGACGCAGCTCTGTTCCAAGATCCGAATTAAGAATTACTTCTAAATTACCAGGCCGTTATCAAGAGTATAATAAAGCGGTAGCAACCATTCAAGAATCTTTATATCGCGCCAATTTAGACTATTATGATTTATACCTAATTCACTGGCCTAATCCTAGTCAGGATAAATATGTGGAAGCTTGGCAGGCATTAATTGACGCTAAAAAATGGGGCCTTATCCGTTCTATTGGGGTTTGTAATTTTTTGCCTAAACATCTTGAACGTTTAGAAAAAGAAACGGGTGTAAAGCCAAGCATTAACCAAATTGAATTACATCCTTTCTTCAATCAAGCAGATCAAAGAAAATATCATGAAGAGAATAATATTGCGACAGAGTCATGGAGTCCATTTACTCGAGGATTTAAAGACCTGCAAATTGATACGCTTCTAACGATTGCCGAAAGTCATAACAAAACGATCCCACAAATTGTTTTGCGTTGGCATTATCAGCTAGGAGCCATTTCTATTCCGAAGTCAGCATCTCCTGTGCGTCAGCTTGAAAATATATCAATTTTTGATTTTTCATTAGATGATACAGAAATGAGCATGATTTCCAAATTAACTCGGCTTGATGGCAGAATTAAAAATCAGGATCCTGCTGTATATGAAGAGTTTTAATAATGACAGATAGTATAAAGGGGATGTCCCATAACGGAAGGGTCAGGCCCCGCAACGACTGTATACAGATTATAGTTAGTATTTTACTACTATATACTGTGCATAGAGTGCGAGGTCAGACCCTTTTGGGACAACCCCATTCTGTGTTATAAATAAACAAACTGCAATAAAACATCCAATATTTCATGAATTGATTTTTTTCAACGCAATCTATCAATCTTCGGGTCATTCCAGGGCTCAGATTCTGAAAGAATGTTTTATTTACTATTTGAATTAATAATCTTGTAGTAAGAGCTTACTGTTATAAAATAATAAATCATATATAACGGTATATGCGCCTACGGTTAGGATAATAGGTAATGTTAAGTTAGCTCTAAGGAGTCTTGATAGAAGCGTTGAAGCATCAGGCTGTGCATGATCTCAAAAACAAGTGGCAGCCACTTAGTATGGAAATGGTTGCCAAGGTATAGGCACTTGCTTTTATTCTGTATAACAACTGGGAAGTTCCTATCATATTTATGCCTTTATAATATCTTCTCTTATTTTTCCTCGAAAGTTTAATGATTAAAAGGATTAATGAAGAAAAAAGCATAAAGGTTCCGATTACCGTGAGAGCCAACGTTATAATTACGGCAAAGAAGGTAAAGCTTGATATACTCTTTGGATAGATCCAGTAGCCTCCGCCAATCAATAAAACAGAGACGATTGAAAGAATTACGGAAGTCTTTGGGTGCTCGTTCACCTTGTCTTTCTGCTTTAAAAAGCTCGATAAGCTTAAATCGATAGATAAGCCTGTAACCGTGAATGGATGTAATCAAGAATAATATGATAAATACGACAGCAGTATTTAAAACGGCCTTTGAAGGAATCATAAATTAAATATTGGATGAAAATTCTATAAGCCTGATCAAAATCATGATAAAAAGTTTTGAAGCGATTCTAATAAAAAACCATTTGCGGATTTATACGCAAATGGTCTAGTTCTGTTTTCATAAAAAAGGTAGAATTTCCCCCATACATTGACTATCTTAGATTTTTATTCTCGCTTTTTGGCGAACTACTCTCTATCAATGTCTTTATCATGCATTTAAAGCTTAAATTGATGAACTAATCCATTAAGTTTTTCAGCTAATTTCGCAAGGTCATTAGAACTATTGGCTACTTCTTCCATTGAGCTGCTTATTTGTTGAGACGAGGCAGAGGTTTGTTCTACGCCTGCAGCTGACTCTTCAGAAATAGCTGCAATTTCTGAGATAGATCCATTCATTTTTTCACTGTTTGATGCAATGCTTGATAGGTTCTCAGATACTGTTTTAATACTGTTCGCCATTTCTGTTACTGCTGAGTTTATTCCAGCAAAGGTTTCTCGAGTTGTCTCTATTTGGATTGTTCCTTGTTTAACTTCCTTATATCCATCTTGTAATGATTCTGTTACTAAACTGGATTCATCTTGTATACTAGCGACAATGTCAGTAATATCTGTTACAGATGTAGACACTTGTTCAGCGAGCTTTCTGACTTCATCTGCAACTACGGCAAAACCTCTGCCATGTTCGCCTGCTCTTGCAGCTTCAATTGCAGCATTTAGAGCTAGGAGATTCGTCTGGTCAGCGATTTCCTGAATAACAGAGACCAATTTCGATATTTCATGTGACTTAACGTCTAAACCTTGCACTTTTTGAACGGACTCTTGCACGATTTGGTCAATCTTCACCATTTGCTTATTAGATGATTCCATTAAACGACTGCCTTCACTAGTCATTTGGAAAACTTCATTTGAGGCCTTTTGGATGCTCTCTCCAATTGCATTAGCTTCTTGAACGGAAGTTGAAAATAATCCCATAAGGGAGGCCAGTTCACTGGCAGTTCTGGCTTCTGATTCTGTACCAGCGACCAAATCTTGCATAGTAGTTGCAATTTGTTGAGAACCAGCGTTCACTTCATTTGTTGATTGAGTTAACTCTTCACTTTGGCCTGCAATGGATCCAGAGACGACGTTTATTTCACTTAGTAATTCACGAATAGTATGATTCATTTCGTTTGTTGCAACAACAAGCTGACCTACCTCGTCTTGTGATTTTGTTGCTAATGGTTTATTGCTTAGATCACCATTTGCAATTAACTTCATGCGCTCCATCACTTTTATTATTGGTTTTGCAATAATATTGGAAGTAATCAGTGCGGCAGCTATACTAACTACAATAGCCAAAATAGTTACTATCGTGGCTATAAATAGTGTTTTTTTTCCATTTTCAATAATTTTTCTTTCTGTTTCATTAATCGAATCTTGACTTTTACTAGCCAGCTCTTCATATCCGGCCATTAATTCACGTACAACCTGGTCTTTTTCAGCTAGATTGTGTCGGGCCAATTCTTTATTTCCTTTGTCATACTCTTCGAATACTTCTTTTGCAACAAACGTTCGCCACTCTACAGTTTTGTTGATAAGATTGTCAAATTCCTCGGAAGCTCCTATCTCTCTAACAATGGCTTCATTACGTTTACCCTCTTCAGTATACTCGTTAAATAGGTCTTTATAGTCGCCGCCATATAACACATAACCACGGGCTGTTGAGATTCGATTAGCCATTGTTTTAGCCATTTGCTCATTAGCAATTAAAAGTGGAAGCTCTTTCTCTACAATATTTTTAGCTTCCTCATTACTCTTATTGATTACCGAATAATTATAAATCCCAAATAAAACGATAAGAAAAATTACTAATGAAAACCCAAATAACATTTTCGTTTTTATACTTCTAAAATTAAATTGTTTCTTCACTTCTTACACCCAATTTCTTATAATTTACATTCTAAAGTTGCTCAAAATTGACTGATTTACCAGTTTTAATTTATTTCTCCCTTTAAAGTTTTACCTTACCTTTTATACAATAAATCAGCTGAAAAAATGGAAATGCTTTCTACTCTAATTAAACATTTTATGGACAAAAATTTCTAACCTCCATCTTCAGTATTTAATAATTTTTTACATAAAAAAAGGGAACCTAAAGAAACTAGGTTCACTTTTGGCTAGAGTTATTCGTGGGCTAGCTATCATAGCAGAAATGCGTTAGATTCGTAGCTTAGCGACCTAATTTTTCACCAATTTTGTTTGCCTTTATCGAGAAACTATTGTAATAGGGATATTATAACAAGTTTCGACAAAATAACAATGTATTCAACAAAAATAGACAATTTTCATATATCTTTTTTCCTGCATCTTCAGTATTAACTTGATTTATCAATGCTGTTCTGGAAGTAAAACAAAGATTTAAACTCCACCTGTATCACTAAAGAAGGAAGCGGTGGGCTTCGAGTGAAAATGAGTCAAGGGGACAATTGTCCCTGGTTAATGAATCAAAATAAGAAGAGGTTTTCAAGAATTGGCTAAGGATGCGGTCATCAATGATGAAAAATGCATGCGAAATTATATATAATATCTGTCAAATATGACCATAGTCAACTACCGACATCACATGGGAATTTACCTATTAACTCTATAAATGTTGGACAAGAAATAAATCAAAGATAGGAAAAAAGAATGGATTGTACAAACTCATTACTGAGAATCAAAAAATGATAGTATGCGTCAGATTGCAATTCGCTTTGATTCACCTCTACAAGAAAGTGAACATGTTTATTTACACGGGCTCAATATGACAGTTACCCTTTTCAGTATGATGCAACTCATGATGTATGGTTTCAACCGACGTTCTTTACGAGAAAAAAAGTGTGTGGCTATTATCAATATGACATTAATCAAACGGTCGTAGGCTTAACAAACGCCGGGATCCGTTTACTAGTTTTATTAGATTCCTGTTCATAAAGCCAAGCATATAGACCGAACTTATCTTGGTCGTTATTAAGGGTATCCACCACACCATCTAAAGTTTTCAGGTGGATTCTGCACTTAGTTAAAATCTCTTTTAGTTTATAAGCGAATGGTACATTCCTTGCTAACCGAGAAAGTTCTTTTGCTAAGATTAAATCAAATTTTTGATCTTTGGCATCTTGAATTAACTGATTAAGCCCTTTTCTAATATTCTTCGTACCACTTTCAATTTCTTGTAAATATCATATAATTGTTCCGTTATGAGGATGCCCGCTCAGTAGTTTATGTGGAAGCTATTGTTGGATCTCACCTTCACAGAACTTGACAAAAAAAGTCGAAACATGTAAAGTATTGTAGTTGCTTTTGGGATTCTACTTTAAATCCATCCTCTTTCAATCGTTGATTGCTCTTATTCACTTATTCTTTATTTCCTAGATGAATCCAATATGGATAATTTTTAGATAATGGACTCCTTTACCATCCATTTAAGTTACACAAAACCATCGTCGGTAAGCATTACCGCAAAAACATTTCCTCGGTTGTTTTTATACATCCTACCAATATAAGTTTCTAAAAATTTGAGAAGCTAGGGATATCCGTAATCGTTAATTTAAGGTGTTTGACCTTCAATTTTCTACCCTTTCTTCATTTGGATTATTTAAAAAATCTTTTTCTCCGTCTTAGATTAATGTTGGTAAGACGCGACGATTCAATGTCAGGAAAAAAGAATTTGAGCAGAATAAACTCTATTCTTGATAGACCAATTAAATATATTGCCAGCCGGCATGGAAAAGGAATAAGCAATGGAACGTGTGAACGCGCCATTTTATTTTTTCTAGCAGGTGCGTGGCAAAGGGACATTCTCATTGCTTTTCCTAGCTTCACCATTCAATGAATAGTATGGTGAAATGATTTTTGGAAAAGAGGTTGGGTTAATGAATATAAAAAATATTAATAAAGCTAGAATGGGTATAGGCCTAGGGGCTACTTCAGCTATTGCTTGGGGAGTAGATACAGTAATCATTGGCATTATAATAGCAAGTACACCTTTTAAAGAGGCTGTTGTGCTTGCTCCAATTATAGCCGCTTTCTTGCATGACTTTTTCTCTGCCCTATGGGTATCTTTATTTATGATTGTAAAAGGTGAATTTATAAATGTATTAAAGCTGTTGAAAACTAAGAGCGGTGTGATTTTAGTTTTAGGAGCAGTGTCGGGTGGACCATTGGCCATGACCTTTTATTTTCTTGGTATTCAATATGTAGGAGCAACTTATGCTGCAAGTATTGCTTCCATATTCCCTGGGATCGGTGCTGTGCTTGCTTTCACTTTTTTGAAGGAAAAAATGAACGGAAAAACTTGGTTCGGCGTTGTTTTAAGTATCACAGGAGTGACTATATTAGCCTATATGCCATCCAATTTTGACGTCAATAGTCATTTTTTCATCGGAATATTGTTCTCATTAGGTGCAGCCATATTTTGGGGACTTGAAGGTGTGATTGGTGCTTGGGGAATGAGAGGAAAAGAAGTCGTTCCTTTATATGCAATTAATATAAGACAGTTGACCTCTGCACTTTGTTATGGAATATTAATTGTACCATTTATGCATGGATTTCCTTTAGCATTCCAAGCGGTGTCATCTAATATAGTATGGCTGATTATCATAGCAGGTTTATTAGGATTTGCCAACTATTCTTTATACTACATGTCAATGAATTTAATCGGTGCTGCTAGGGGTCAATCACTTAATAATACTTATGTTTTTTGGGCAATAGTAACTGAAATAATATTTATAGGTACCCCTATTAGCTTACAATTTGTTATAGGAGCGGTAATCGTACTTTTAGGTTCTATCCTTGTTTCAGGGAACGTAAAAGAGTCAAAAAAATTGACGAAAGTACCTGATAAAGAAACGTTAGGGACAACACCCCGGAATTAGGAAAAAGAGATAGGATAAATAGAATTTTTCTTTAAGATCTTAGAGCAGTATCAGAAGTTTGATTTCAAACATATGGGTTTAAACGAGCATTCGACAATGGTAAAGGGGTAATGGATTTAATAGTTTCCCTACTTCAGTCAACTATTCAAAACAATTAAGGTTATTAGATCTTATGTTATTGTGTAGTTTGAAAGCATATGTTACGTGTATGGAGTATTGCAAAAGTAATTTATAAATGATTTGGTTCATTTTATAATTTGGAATCAGTTTTAATACGATAAAATAATCCCCTTTAAATAGATCTTTCGTATCTTGTCTTCGTGATTCAGGCTATCTTGATTGCCACTTCCTATTAGTTCAAGTAGTTACGGTGAACCGTAACATATAAAATTTAAATAACATACACCACTACATCTCACTCATTTATCTATAATGACTATTGTCAGCACACTACACATGTGGAGTGCTGTGTGTCGCTCGTAAGGGATTAGTAGTTAAGATCCACATTTACCTGTAGATTGAAGCCCGAATATATTTAGTATTCGGGCTTCTGTGTTTGTGGTGGCCAAACGGGTAGAACGAAAGAAGTGGAGGCTAGGGGGCCCCCCGCAAAATCTTGGGAAATATCTTCGAAGCAAGACGCCACATTGTGGTGTAAGAAAACGGCGTCTGAATCTACCGCTGAATCTGCAACGGCGAATCTGCTTCATTACCCGTTCCCTTCTTCTTGTTTAGAACTTGGGTTTGCACGTTAATGAACCGTCCGGGGGTGGACGGTTTTTCTTACGTTCAAAAAAGGACCTCATCGTGATGCATGTGTTGTTCAACGCCTCGCAGATATTTGCAGGGTACATATTCCTTTAATAATGATATTATTTAGATAATTAGCGTACTTATTGCGCTCTTGTAGATTGGGGTTGGGTTCATAATGAGGGGTATTCACCGAATCGGTTCGCGTACGATCTTGCTTCAAATAGCTGCTGCCGTTGTTATTGGTTTGGTTGCAAGCTATGCCGTCATCTCTGCACCGGCACCCTCTGAGTTCCAAAGTGAAGAAGGCATTCTGGATTTAACGCAGGTTCATGTCAGTGAGAATCCGATAAAGTTAAAAGGGGAGTGGGCGTTCTACTGGCAAGAGCTGCTGTCGCCTGAGGACATACAGATTCGTTCTACAAGGGACGGAAATAATGACCGTTGGATCAGCATCCCGGGCTCCTGGCTAGGCTATCGGTTAGATGGTCAGCAGCTGAACGGTACAGGCTTTGCAACCTTTCGGGTGGTCATCCAACTTAGCGAGAAGGATAGGAATGAGCGGCTTGCTCTGCGGCTGCCTACCATTTTTCATGCGTATAAATTATGGGTTAATGGCGAGCTGCTAGCAGAAGTCGGTGTGGTTGGTCAGGACAAGGGCAGCGTGACCCCGCATCTGGCAACGAAGCTGGTGTTCTTCCAGCCCGAGAATGACAGGGTGGAGCTGGTTATGCAAGTAGCTAACTTCCATCATAAGCGAGGTGGCATCACCAAGTATATAGAGCTGGGCGGCAGTGATGTGTTAACGGTCAGGACAAATTTGAAAATCGCTGCTGAAATGTTCATCACCGCAAGCCTGCTGGTGATTGGTATGTATCACCTGCTGTTGTTTGTGCTGCGACGCAAAGACAGGGCTCCATTGTATTTTGGTCTGTTCACCGCGTTGTCCGGTATCCGATCCTTGCTGGTCGGCGAGCTCTTGCTCACACAATTGTGGCCAGCATTTCCATGGGGATTGCAGTTCAAGATCGAGTACCTGATTCTTTGCAGCATTGGTTATATCATCACGATGTACTTTGATAGCATTTTTCCGAATTATGTGTCGCGTTGGTTTCATCTTGGCACGCGGATCGTTACCGGCGCATTCTGTATCGTTGTTGTGGTGACCCCTGCACTTCTATATACCAAAATGTTACTGATGATCGGTGTGATGGTTGTTCTGCATATGGTTTATCTGATGGTTGGGCTGGTCAAAGCGGCTCTGTGGCGTATGGAGGGAGCGCTAATCTTCCTGTTGGTGTCGGTGGTTGGTTTAGTTACTGTCGTCAACGATTTTTTATATTACAATGGATGGTCACGAATCGAAAATACATCTCCGCTTGGTCTGTTGGTGTTTACGATCGCACAGATGATTCTGCTTTCTTCAAGATTTACGAGGGCGGCATCGAACGAAGAGAGAATTGCACTTGAGCTGCAGGACGCTAACAACAAGCTGACTGAAATGAATATGAGTTTGGAACGGACCGTGCAGGAACGCACACAGGCCTTATCCGCAGCTCATGATGATCTCCGCACTTCGTATGACCGATTGCTTCACTCCGAGCAAGGGAGAAAAAAGCTTCTTGCCTATATTACGCATGATCTGCGTATGCCGCTGTCCAGCATGCTTGGTTATGTAGAAGCTGTGCAGGACAGGGTCAAGCCGGAACGTAATGAACAGTATCTGAAGTATATCCGGGATAACACGATAAGGATTAACCGCATGATCGAGGAGTTGTCCTTCTTGTCGCATTTGGAGACAGGACAAGTCTCGTACCGAATGGAGCCGGTTCATGTGATTCACTTCTTGCGTGGTTTTTTTGAACAATATGAGCTGGTTGTGCGTGACGCAGGGTTAGATTTCATGCTGGATATCGGAGATGCGGAAGATCAACGACCTAACTTGCCTGTTGTCGAGATGGATGCGCAAAGATTAGAGCAGGCTTTGTTTAATTTAGTGTCGAACGCGATGAAGTTCACCTCTAGGGGTGGGCTGGTGCGTATTGCGCTAGCTGTGGACGAGGTGAATCATACCCGCTATGCAATCATTAGCGTACAAGATTCTGGCACGGGTATTCCTCCAGATCAGCTCAAGCAAATCTTCGATCGCAATTACAAGTATGATCGACCGGGCGTGGAGAAGGGAGTAGAGGGCAGCGGGCTCGGGCTGGCGATTTGCAGGGAAATCGTACAAGCGCATGGAGGGACGGTTCGAGCGGAGAGCGACGGCAAGACGGGGTCGATATTCCATGTATCGCTTCCTTGTATTGTAGAAGGAAGGTGAAGGTGTAATGGAAACGCACAAAATTATGATTGTCGATGATGATCCCCATATATGCGAAATTGTTCAGGTGTATTGCGAGAGGGAGGGTTTCATATCCTCCTACAGTCATAGCGGGACAGAAGCCATGGAGCTGCTTGCGTCTTTCGAGCCGGATTTGATTGTACTGGATGTACTGCTGGCTAATGAAAATGGCATTGATTGGTGCATGAACGCACGTAGCTACACGAATGCGCCGATTGTGTTTCTGAGCAGCTGTGAGGAAGACGAGGTGAAAATCAGCGCATTATCCTATGGCGGCGACGATTATGTGACCAAGCCGTTCAGTCCTGGAGTACTCATGGCCAAGATCAAGGCTCACCTTCGCAGAGTGTCGACGGGCAGAAGGGAACAACTGCTGGAGTTACCGGGTTTGACGCTAGATTTCTACGCACAGTCCGTCAACATGGGTAGTGAAACCATCTTTTTATCGAAAAAAGAGTTCAGTCTACTGTCCTATATGGCACAAAACGTTAATCGTGTCGTAAGTGTCGATACGTTGTTTCAGCTCATCTGGGGAATGGAGAGTCTGGAGGATACGAGAACGGTTGCTGTACACATCAGTAATTTACGCAAAAAAATCGAGGCTGACCCTGCCAATCCTGAGAGAATCATTACGATTCGGGGGGCCGGATATATGCTGGTTGCCAGAAGTTCGTTTAAAGCGCGAACATAGCGTTAAGGTTGGTAATGTGACAACGACTGCCGCTAACACACTACACCATTATTGTGGGTTCATTTAATCTACGATATGATGAGACTCTGACCTTAAGTCAAATGGAAATGGACTTTGGTCTAAAAGCAACGATACTATTTGAACAGGTTTATCGAGCGTATCGCATGAACTGACCCAATAAAGTTAGACAAATATTTTAAGCAGCCTCTAAGATCTGAGTTCGGTATTCTACCGGGCTCAGGTCTTCTAGTTTTGCCTTCATGCGCTTATGGTGGTAATACTCGATATATTCTTCTAATTCCTTTTCAAAGTGCGCCATGCTTTCAAACTCTTGTAAATAAAGCAGTTCAGACTTTAATAAGCCAAAGAAATTTTCGATGACTGCATTATCCAAGCAGTTGCCCTTACGGGACATACTTTGCGTTATCTGGTGCTCTTGTAATGTTTTTTGATATTTTCTCATCTGATAATGCCAGCCTTGATCAGAATGAAGAATGACTTCATCTCCTGGTTGAAGGCGCTGCACAGCTTCGTCTAACATATCACCTACAAGTTGATAGACCGGGCGATTCATGACTTTATATGCGAGGATTTCACTATTACACAAATCAAGAACAGGTGACAAATAACGTTTTTCTCCAAAGAGATGGAATTCAGTTACGTCTGTTACCCATTTTTGATTCATTTTATCTGCCTTAAAATCACGTTGTAATACATTAGGAGCGATATTTCCGATGTTTCCTTTATAAGAACGATACTTCTTCATACGGACCATACATTTTAAGCCGATTTCATTCATCAAGCGATTAATGGTCTTTGGATCATGCGTAAAACCGCATTTCTTTAGTTCTTTTGTGATGCGACGGTAACCATATCGACCCTTATGTTCGTGAAAAATCTGCTTGATCGCTTCTTTAACCGATTCATATTTATCGATTGGATCCAATCGGTTTTCCCAGTAGTAATATGTGCTGCGTGGAATGCCCGCGACTTTAACTAAATCCACGATCTCGTATTGTTCCTTTAGTTCAAAAATTACTTGCGCTTTGATTTTATTTGTAATTTTTCTTGTAACTGAACTAAAGTGTTTAACTTTTTTAAATAAGCATTTTCCATTTCCAGATGCTTGATTTTCGCTTGTAAGGCTTCTACCGAGACTTCAGCTTGGATTGGTTTTTGTGATTCAATGTTCTTCGTTTCTTTTTTCATGGATGGACGCCCCTTTTTCTTCGGTTCTAGTGCGTCCAATCCTCCTGTCTTAAGCAACTGCTCCCACTGATAAACGGTACTAGGGGAAGTAATATTAAATGTGCTTGCCGTTTCTCGAGGAGACGCACCTGTTTCGTTCATAAAATTGAGTACGTCTAGTTTAAACTCAGATGAGTAGCTTGTATAGCCTTTCTTAAAACCTTTTTCTCCTTGTGCTTCAAATAATTTCACCCAAGTAATGACCAGAGATTTAGCTGCGCCAATACTTTCTGCAATGGTTTTATAGCTTTCTTTTCCAGATAAATAGCGTTCCACCGCTTGTAATTTAACTTCTACTGTATATTTAGACATAAAAACACCCCGCAAATGTTAGTTGGTGTCTAACATTTGCGGGTCAGTTCAAAACTAGGGTCTCTTCCAAATAATCTAATATTAACGAAGAAGTTGTAGAACTCCCTGAGGCTGCTGGTTTGCTTGAGCCAACATTGCTTGTGCTGCTTGTGAAAGGATTGAGTTCTTAGTTTGTTCCATCATTTCTTTCGCCATCGTGCGAAACATTTACTTTCATAAATGACTAGACTATATCTTCACCCTCTAATTTCTTAGTAGGGGTCGGGAACTTCGGATTCACAATGCTGATGTACATTGCTTCACCTACGGATTTCATCACCATAGCATTCGCCTTAGATGGTCTATCCTAGTCGTTGAACCTTCTCCACTCTTTCGAGACAGGAGCTTGGCTGCTGATTGCCCAATCTCGCTTCTTTTCAACCATTCACGCTTGCCGTTTCCAGCTACGTTGTAGGGAAGTGAGTTTTAGAGGTTTCCAGCAATTCACCCGATTATAATCCAAGCCGTTACCAGCCAGGACGACTGTGCTTATTCCTGCAATTAAGCAGCTTCAGCATAATCTACGTCACGGATACGAGATTCCGCAGCAGTTAGGTTTTCAGAAGATGCATTTAGATTGTTGATCGTATGATCTAAACGGTTTTGGAATGCACCTAATTTAGAACGCTCAGTAGATACTTTTTCAATTGCATTATTAATTACCTTGATTGCTGCAGTAGCATTTTCATTTGTACTTATATCTAATGCAGCTTCTCCGACTGTTCCATCTGTTACATCACTTGTAGACGTAAATTTCGCTGTATAATCAGTCCCATTATCGTTTACCGTAATTGAACCATTAACACCACCAACAATATCTAATGCCGATGAGCGCATATCGTTGATACCTAAACTCATTTTTTGATTTGTGTTGGCTCCAATTTGTAAATTAGCAGTAAAGCCTGTTGACTCAATAGTACTAAAATCTGCAGTAAGAGGTGCTTCACCATTTGCAGCTACTTTTTGTTCTAATTTTAATGTATCACCAGTAACTGTTACATTATAATTTGCTTTTAAAGCTTGTAATGCTGCTGAACTGTTAGAATCTGCATTTATAATTTGATTTTTCAATTCTTCAGCAACCTGTTTTGCTGTACCATTTTGACCAGCTAATGTAATTTCAGCATTACCAATTTTCACTTTTGACCCTACATCAAGTGCTTCTGCTTTAATTTCATAAGATTGTGGGACTGCAGCACCATTTAATCGATTATCTGCATTTTTACCAATTTTAATATCAGCAGTTGTAAGGTTCGTTCCACTTGCTGTTCTTTCTGTAAATTGCAGCGTGTCGCCAGTTACTTCAACAGCGTATTTTGCTTGTAAGTCCCGTAAATTTTGTGAGCTAGTACTAGTTGCATTAGTGATGGCATCTGCGATATTTTGAGCAGTAGCACTTTCCGTTGCTCCTACTACAAAATCACCAGTTAATCCAGCTGATGCATTTGCACCGCCTGCCAACAATAACGTGTCACCAATTTTTAACACATCACCATTAGCAAGGTTATCTGTAATTTTAAATTCACTTACGCCTTTAACATCACCAACATTAGCAGCAGTAACTGTTGGAGCAGTAGTTGATCCACTAGCCGCTTTTTCTGTCAATACAACACGATTGTCACTAAAGAATTGTGAATCTGCTTTAGTTGCAGTATATTTACTATTCACATCTGCATTAATTGCAGCATTTAAAGCGTCGATTGAAGCGGATGTATCCGCACCAATTACAAATTCATTAGCCCCTGCTGCGCCGAGAGCACCAGAACCTTTACCTGTTTCGATTGCTGTGTACTTTGTTCCACCAATATCTACAGAGTCGCCTACAGAGAAGTTTTTATTGACATCAAAGTTATATTCACCCTTAACTGCAGCTTGATTAGCTACATCAATACCAACTACATCTGCCATTGTATCTCCACTAGCTGTTTTTTCTTGAAGTACAATCGTATCTAAATCTGTTGCTAAACCAGTTCCTGCAATACCGGCTCCACCAACATTTTGGTTTACTGCATCAAATTTACCACTCAAATCAGTATTAGCATTAATAGCTGCTAATAAGTTGTCAGCTGTCTCATTGATATCTGCACCCACTACAAATCCAGTACCATCAGTCGTTCCACCTGCAGCTCTTACTTCAAAATCTTGTCCTGCAATTGTTATCTTTTGCCCTACTTCAAAATTATTTGCAATCTCAAATTTATATTGACCTACCTGAGGTAGAGCTTTATCTACAACGACACCTGTAGTGTAATCAGCTTTATTAACATCAATTGAAGCTACATTTTGTGTAATTGTGATACTATTTGTATCTGCCCCCCATGCTGGACTACCTACAGTTGCAGTATAATCAGCACTTACAGTTGCATTAGCGTTAAGTGCTGACATTAAGTTATTTACAGTTCCTTCGATATCTGCACCGATATTAAACTCAGTACCACTAGCAGCACCTGAAGTTTTTGCTGTAAACGTCTGACCACCTATTGTAATTGTATCTCCATCAGTAAACTGACTTTTCACTTCAAAAGTGTATACTGCTTTTTCTGTACCAGTACCTGCAGTTGCTTCATGAGCAGCATTAATAGCCCCTGTACCACCTGCATTACTTACTTTCACTTCAGTTAAATCTGATCCGATTGCTCCAGCAGTTGCTGCTAATTTACTATCAGTTGTTGTATTTACCGTTCCTAAGCTCAATGAACCTGCTTTTACGCTTGTTTTAGTTTCTGATACATTACTGAGTGCACCTGTTCCAGCTCCAGCACTAATATCCAACGTATCTGTTCCAGTTTTACCTGTTGATGCAAAAGGAGTTGTAGTAACTGCTAAGTTACCAGTACTTGTTGTTTTTGATCCACCATCAAGTAGTTTTTGCGTGTTAAACTCCGTTGTATTACCAATACGGTTAATTTCAGAAGTTAACTGGTTCATTTCTTTTTGAATTTCATCACGGTCACCCGTTGTATTCGTATCGTTCGCTGATTGAGTAGCTAATTCACGCATACGTTGAAGGATGCTGTGTGTTTCACTTAATGCTCCTTCTGCTGTTTGAATCAGAGAGATACCATCTTGAGCATTTTTACTAGCTTGACCCAACCCGCGAATCTGTCCACGCATTTTCTCAGAAATTGCAAGACCAGCTGCATCGTCCCCAGCTTTGTTAATACGAAGACCTGAAGCCAATTTCTCCATTGATTTTGATTGATTCGTAGTTGCACTGTTCAACTGACGGTGTGTGTTAAGTGCTGCAATGTTGTGGTTAATTCTCATTTCTCATTACCTCCATGTGGTGTGTTTTAGGATGCCTATCCGTTTGCATCCTTTGTAGCGCATACCCTGTACTCACAAATCATTGATGGATTGCGCGCTAATCCAAAACAAGGATTTGTAAGTCAAATTGTTATCTTCCTTGACTTCACCACTCGTCCTTAAGTGGCGGGGGCCTAGACCTGGACCTAGACCTTTTTTGTCATTTCTAAGGCCATATTGTTTTCTTCCCATAACTCTCCACGAACAATAGAAATATGCTTCGGTGCTTCAATCGCTAAGCGTAAATGGCCTTCATCGCTTCTAATGACCTTTACGATAATGTTGTTGTCAATCATTATATATTCCCCAGGTCTTCTCCCTAACACGAGCATTGGCTCATCCCCTTATCCGGTTTATTAAATGTACATAAAAAAATGAGCAAACAGGTCGCTGCCCTTCTTCCTCCTGAAGAATGACGGCGACTTATTTGCTCATCCTAAGTCTCATAATTATTTTATAAATTATCCAATTGTTAAAAAAATACAATTAAACAGTAAAAAAGACGAATAAATAGACATCAGTTTCAAGTATTCCTCCTTGAAACTACATGCGTATTTACTCGTCCATGAGTAATCAGATATGTGATTAATTTATGTATCGACAATTTACTTGAAGTGTTTAGCCTTTTGGAGAAATCTTTTTTTTGAAGTTGAGGGAGTTTCATAATTCGAGAGCCTTACTAGGTTTGAGTTTTTTACGCATGAAAAAAGGAGTACTTCTCCAAATCTCGAAGTGTTAAGTACACCTAATACACACCTGAGAAAAGATAGGAAGGACTCCAGATATAGTAGTATTCAACAGGAAAGCCTGTTTTCCTTGGAAAATTTATTAGAGATGCCGCTTAGGGAGGCCCAAGGTTACCTGTTCGAAATATTAGGGAGTACTCCATTCTTACGAATTGTATCGAGGAAGGCATTTCTAGGGCACCGATACAACTCAATTACGCAGTTATGCTACAATCGCTATTCATTCGAATTGTGGAGCGCATTTCAACGATTAAGGGTCTCTGGAATCGATTGAAGAGAAGTGTAGAATCCAGCTTGGATTGTGGCTTTACTGGTTCTAATCGAATTCCAAGTGGAGCATCTTATACTCGGCTCATTCAAAAAATACAGGAATCCAAGGTGTTCCGAAACGAAAGCTTGCATTAAAAACCGAGATACATGTGCTTATTCTTGATTAAGCAATTCTCCGCGAACGATAGAGATATCTTTTGGCGCTTCAATAGCCAAACGTAAGTGCCCCTCTTCACTTTTAATTACCTTTATGATAATTTTATCGTTGATCACTATGTATTGTCCGGGTTTTCTTCCAACGACTAGCATCAGACTCACTCCTTTACTGTGAAGGATCTTTATGTGATTTGAACATCTTTTACGAGAATTGAACCCTTTGCAGATCCATCCAACAGCTGTTTCTCCGCAGAGAGGGTCCAGCTCAGTAGCAACGCTAATAACAAGCTAACCCTTCACCTTTTCATAGCGTTCTTCCTCCTTGTATATTATCATGGTAGATTAGCCCATTAATGAAACTTAAAGAAAACTTTAAGTTCGCGCTCGAGATAAAGTATGCCAAAGAAACAGATTACAAAGATAATTGGCTGTAAGAACGTTGATTCGATGCGATATTAAGCGACTGTAACAGATGCCGCGGCAAAACGGTAGCTTCCCGCACTCCACACATGTGGAGTGTGTATCACAACGATTGAAGTAAATAATTATTTTATAAGGCCCAGTTTAACTACTGGCCTTTTTGGTCGTTTAAATAAAACCATAAATTTACAACTACAAAGGATTCTACTATCTGGATCTATCGAAGAAATCTACTAAACTTCGGGGAGTGACAGGCACTTATTTTAATTTTCAGTGAGAAATATTCATATCATTTACTAGAATTTATACTCTTATCCGCAGCAAATCTCGTAAAGATTTGCGATAAAAGTTCTTTATTTAACATTTGTTCCGCCTCATCCTCCTGATTTTTATAAAAAGTTTTAACTTTAAGACGGAAAGTACTCCATAGGCTCTGTGCAATGGCTATATCCATTTTTCTTATATTAATTAACACTTTCATCACTCGGTCACACAATGATAAATTCATACTGCTCTTTTTTGGTCCATTCATTTATAGTAGTTAGTAACTGAATGCCAATCTCCTTGTTTCTAAAACCTCTAACAGTATAAACATTAGTTATAAATGCAAACGGACTTGTCATTCTTCCAGGACGGGGCACTTTTTGTATTATTTCAATATAGATGTGAGAAACAATTCTTCGTTCTTCCTCTACAACCCAAATAAACCAATGCTCACTTTTGATTGCATTTTCTAAAAAGCTTTGGAACTTCAATCGAAAGTTTTTTGCGATCGCTTTCGTTAAACCTTTTGGAAGTATGATGTTTTATTGTAAAATCCCATCTCATTCTGACTAATTGAGCAATATCTTTTGATTCAGCTAATCTAATCATCATTTTATTCTCCTTTAAACAAGTATGGAGAATAATTTCAATACATACTTCTATTTATCCATTTAAAAACATAATTGATATAGTTCTATTACATTAATTTCTATATTATTAGTAATTATGGTAGGAAATTCTAATTTTTATACTACAATTATACATAAATGGTATATAATTAGCATGATTGTAAATATTAGGAGGGGTATTTTGAAGAACTTAAGGAAACTAGGAATCTTAACCTTGTCTACTGGTCTAGCAATTGGAGTACTGGCACCAAATGTTAGTGCAGCATCATTAGGAAATGAACAGCAGAATAACGTAAAAATTCAAATCTCTCAGGTTGATAGTGTTGTAACAAAAAGCCAGCTTATTAAGAAATTTAAGGAATTTTTCCCAAATCAGTTTAATTTCTTAAATGACAGTGATTTCAATATGGGCAGCGGACATCACTTTCCAGATGATGATACGATTCGTTTTGACCTAAGCTTTCATAAAAACGTAAATGGTAAGCAAGTCTATGGGAGTGTTAGCTTTGTAGGGGATAAATTAGAAATTGGGAATTTTTATTATCAACCAGCTAACGCAGTGGATGCATTATTTCCAGCAAAATTAACGAAAGAAAAAGCGAAGGAGGCAGCTCTTGCATTTCTGAAAAAATTTCCGGAAAGCAGCGAATACAAGTTAGATACGGATTTCTACGACTACTATTCAAGTAATCAATTGCTTACAGAACCTATCCGCTATCCATTTTCTTTTATTCGTACAAAAAATAGCATCCCTATTCAAGACCAACGGATTCAAATCACTGTGCTTGGAAATGGAGAAGTAAGTGATTTTAATCGTGATTTAAGCGGCAGCGGGTCTCTATCATATGATGATGTGACGAAGGTTTTACCTAAAAACGAGATGATTTCAAAGGTTAAAGAGAATCTATCAGTTGATTTACATTACATAATAGACTTTGATTATCGCACTGGTGATAAAAATGTGAAGCTCGTTTATCAACCAACTAGCAATGTAAATGGTGTACATGCCCTTTCTGGTGAGTGGCAAACGATGAATGGGTTTACTGCTAAGTATCCAGAACAAAATGAAATGGTGAAAGTTTCAGCTCAGCCAATCGAGCCGAAGCAAACCAATTTTTCTTTAGCAGATGCGAAGACTTTTGCCGAAAAATTACTCGCGATTGATTCAAAAGACATAAAGCTAAGAATTGAATCCGTTGATGAGCGGAAAAATTACAACGGACAAGATGTGATAAGTATTCAATACATGTATGAATACCGCAATGGCGGAACTGGGACAAACTTGGAGCTAGACAAACATACCGGGGAAATCATTCAGTATAACGATATTAAAAATGATTTACGAATCGATATCGGTGAAAGTAAAAAAACGGCTCATACGATTTCTAGTGAAGAAGCTCTTAATCAAGCGGTGAAGTATTTGAAACAGTATTCCCCTTCTTATCTTCACAACTATGTGATGCCAACTGGAGAAACATATTATGATGAAGAAAGAGGTGTCTATCTTTTCAGCTTTCCAAGAGTCGTAAATAATATTCTCGTAAGTGGAGACCAAATTTCTGTTAGTGTATCGGCTGATGGCTCTTTACTTGGTCTGAATGTGAATAATATAGATATTGAAAACTGGCCGTCAATTGAAAAGGTGATTTCAAAGGAAAAAGCGAAAGCTATATATTTGAATCAACTAAACTTAGATCTTCAATATGTAAAAGAAGGGTTCGGCAAAAAGAGTGATCAGTACCATCTTGTGTATACACCAATATTCAACGAGAATCCGTTTAACTACCTAGATGCGAACACAGGTGAATGGACTAGTAGGATTGAGAATAATCGTAAAGTGATTTCACACCCTTGGGCAGAGAAGGAGCTTAATTATCTTATCCAAGCTGGAATTTTAAATGTAAAGGATGTAAAGACATTTGATGCGAATGCAAAGGTGACAAAAAGTGCAGCCCTTGAAGTGATCATGAAGTCAATCTCATATATCGATGCCGATTACTACTATGATCAAAGAAATAAAAGTCAATCGTTTGAAAATATTAAACCTGATCACCCATTATATCAAGTGGTTGAACGAGCGGTTTCACAAGGTGTTCTAGGAAAAGAAGCAGCTACCTTAAATTTGGATGAGCGCCTAACAAGAGAAGAACTAGCGGTTTGGTATGTACGTACATTAGGACTCGAGCAAGCAGCAAAAAGTCAAGGAATTTATCAGCTTAAATTTGCAGATGCCAAAGATGTAAAGGCTGAAAATATTGGTTATGTCGCACTGGCACACTCATTAGGTTTATTAACGACGAGTAATAATAAATTTAACCCTAAACAAGAAGTGGCATATGCAGATTTATCCATCTCGGCTGTCCGCTTAGCACATGAAGTGTATAAAAAAGGGATACAAATACAGTATTAAAAAAACAAGGACCCAAAAGCGGATCTGTCTCCATTGGGCAGGTCCGCTCTTATTTTGTCATCCGATAAAATTTTCTTATAAAAGAAGCAAGCAACTAATCCAAAAAAAGTCCTTGAAACGCGACAAAGAAACCAAATAAAGCAGTAGCAATACTTAAATAACCATACCTATTTTTCCCACTTTTTATAGTTCGGGCTTACAGAATAATATTTTAAATGGAGTAAATTGGTTAACTCGAGAATGCGGGTTTGATCATTTTTTGTTCTATTACTATATTTTTACTCAACAAACAAAAATAAACAATTATTTTATAAGGTTCCGTTTAACTACTGAGCCTTTTTGTGCGTTTAAATAAAACCATAAATTTACAATCATCTAGGATTCTACTATCTGAATCTGTCGACAAAATCTACTAAACTTCGGGGAGTGACAGTGGACTCATCTTAGTTGGCTAGTGACAGGTATTTGTCGTCTTTAATTGATCGAAATGAGGAAATGTTGAAGACAGATCTTGTTCACAGGTCAATCAGTTACTTACAGTATTTCTTGAAATCCCAAGTTTTTTTTGTAATTTGCCTCTGTGATAATCCTTCTACCACTTTTAAAAATTTGGTATTATGATATTGAGCCATTTTGATCCTCCTTTTGTCCTCTTCTCATGTAGATTGTTTTGTCACTATCTATCATAAGAGAGGGATATGAAATTGGAAATCGTGTGGCTCATTTTTTATGTGATTAAATCATTGAAAAATGGCTCAAATCTAAATTATCAAAGGCAATTGGAGTAAAATGATCGGTGATAGTTTGCGGGACTATATTTTTTATGGGAGGGTTAAATGATGACAAAGGCAGAAATGATGGATAAATATTTTGATTCTTATGGAAAAAGAATTAGTAGTGCTGAGATTTGTAAAGCTGTAGATTCAATCTTCAAAATTAATTTAGACGAGATACCTATTTTATCTAAAGAGATGGAGGGGGCAGTTGGGGTTTCTTTCTCAACAGGAAATGTACTTGCATCTAGAGAGGCAATGGATGTACGTTTAAATCAATATGACAAGGAAATAACAGGAGCAGAAATTCGCAAGGTGATAAATGAAATTCTTGGTGTTAATTTAGATGCGATATCTTCATTAGAAGGAGCCAGAATTTCTTTATATTCAAAAGGTCAGTGGGTTGTTCAACATGAAAAGGACTTATTTGTGGTAGATACTGGAGCTGGAGACGTCGATGTGAAGGTCTATCCTACAAACTATTTCACTGAACAAACTGGGTTAGTAAAATTACCAACTGACTTACAACATTCACTAACGAGCATAGGGTATTCCTATGATGAGAAAATTGGTAGTTACTATTTCTCAAACCCCACGGGTGAAGCTGTCCCAGATGCCTTCAAAGGAAAAACAATAGGAGCAATCCTTAAAGTCATTCAATATTCATTCTCAAATTAATAAAGAGGCTGGTAGATAGGTACGTTAGTAGTTGGGGATCGAGCTGTAATGAACAGGGAAGTTTACAGTGTCAAAGGAAATTTCCATTTCCATATTAGATAAAAGAGTCATATAAGGCGAGGATGATTCCCGCTTTATATGACTTATCATCTTTACTTATGAAAACTCAAGGTTCTTATTTTCCAAAAGAAGATAAGAATTTAACCCGGTCTCCCATAGGAGGAGTATTATGATCAGTTAAAGCTACTTCTAGGACTGCTGGCCCATTTAAATTCAGTAAGTTATTAATCATGTCTTGGTTAATATCTAGCAGTTCAGTTACTCGAAAACTTGGTATATCCATAGCTGCAGCCAACGCACTAATATTAATTGAATTTTGCTCAAAAGATGGGTGAGTACGGTGGAATTGTAATGCATGCCCATGGTATACCATACCTAAACGAGCATTATTCATAACAATAAACAAAATTGGTAAATTATATTCCTTTGCTGTTAATATTTCCATTCCATGCATGAAGAAGCAACCATCACCTGTGATACAGACAACAGGGCGTTCAGGTTCAGCTAACTTTGAGCCTATGGCAGACCCAATCCCACTTCCCATTGCGCCGAAATGGACATTAATATTATAGGTATCATAATCTAAAACCTTCATGTGATGAATGACATAGGCCATAAATTCACCAATATCAATGGCATACCTAGTGGAGGAAGGTAAATACCTTTGAATATTTAATAGGACGTTTTTCGTGTTATACTCCCCTATATCCTCAATAAACTCTTTCTTTACTTTAACCTCAAGTTTATCCCTTTTTCTTGTTATCCCTTTAGTTCTTAATTCTTCTATAAGAAATAATAAACTTAAATTTATATCACCTAGCACAGGCACATCAACCTCATATTTCCGGTTGAACACCGATTGATCAAAGTCCATTTGTATAGAAAAACGATTTTTCGTAAGACTTAAGTTGTAGTTATTTGTTGCTGTTTCTCCCAAGCTTGAACCCACGATTAATAATACTTGTCCATCTCCTTCAGCTATCAATGCTGAGGCAGCCTCGTGGCCAGCAAAACCGAAAACGCCTACTAGAAGCGGATGATCCTCTGGGATGTACCCCTTTGCTTGCGGTGTTGTGATAATCGGCCAATTCAGCATTTCTGCTAACTCTATTAATTGTTCAACTGAATTCCTTACTCCTTGTCCTACAAAGATGTATCCCTTTTCTCTTTTTACTAGCTCATTGGCTACATTTTTTATGGTGTCGAGATTAGGAACCATTTTTTTTCTTTTAGATGGAGCTGGTATTTCAATGTTTTGAACCATTTCATGTTGAACATCAATTGGTATAGCAATATGCACTGGACCAGGTACTCCAGATATAGCGATTTCTGCGGCTTTTACTACTTCTTTGAGTAAATCCTTAGATTCTTTAACCGTTACACTATATTTGGTAACTGGTCGAAAGATCGGTTCGGCATCCAATTCTTGAGAAGCATTTAAACCGATTGTATTAACCGGAACAGCACCGGTTAAAAATAAAACCGGTAAATGCTCCCGCATGGCATTTGCAGCACCTGTTACTAGGTTTGTTCCACCAGGTCCACTACAGCCAATACATACACTCATCTGGTCTGTGTATTTTGCGTAAGCTGCAGCCATGTATGATGCTGCTCCTTCATGTTTTGTTACAATCGGTGTTAATTCACTCATATCATTAAGCTCATCAAAAAATGCATTGACAGAACCTGCTGGAATACCAAAAATATGTTGAACGCCGTTACCTTTTAAATATTCTAAGACCATACGAGCTGCTTTCATAATGATTCTCCTTTTATTTATGGCTGTGTTATATGATGCTGTTGATTTTTGGCTCATTTTAGCTCTACCTCCATGAAACGATGGGAGAAAGCGAGCTTTCTCTCTCGTTTCACACGAATGAGCCAAAACTCTTTTTAATAACAATGTTATTTAACACAGCCTTATTTATAAGATAAGAAAGTATAAGTTTTTGTACTTAGTTTTGATGTCTGGCGTAAGCAGCTTAGCCCCTCGGGATCATAAGCCACACATGAATTGAAGGCAAAGAACTCCTTCTATTCATCTGCGTTCTTATGCCTGCCTTAGGTTGAACAAGGCGCTTACGCTTTTCTAATAAAATAGAACTCTATTGGAAATATTCCTTCATAATATCTTCAGCCTTCATTGGCTTACTAAAAAAATACCCTTGCATGAAATGGCAATTTTGTGCCGATAAAAATTCTGCCTGTTCTTTTGTTTCAACCCCTTCAGCAATTACTTCAAGGTTTAAATTTTGAGCGAGAGTGATGATGGTTTTTGTAATGGCTGCTGCATCATCACTGAGCATTTCTTGTACAAAGGATTTATCAATTTTTAATGTGGAAATCGGCAAATTTTTCAAATAACCTAAAGATGAATATCCGGTACCAAAATCATCAATAGCTAAGTTTATCCCCAGTCCATTTAATTGCGTCATCGTTTTTAAAGTTAACTCTGTATTTTTAACAATCAAATTTTCTGTAAGTTCTAGTTGTAAATACTCAGGTGACAGATCTGTTTCTTTTAGGATATTTTTTACAATGGAAAATAAGTTATTCTGTTCGAACTGATGGACGGATAAATTTACGGACATATTAATTAAAGGGTATCCTTGATTATGCCATTCCTTTAATTGTTTGCAAGCTTCTTTAAGAACCCACTCACCTATAGGGACGATCAAACCTGTTTCTTCAGCAATTGGAATAAACTTCTCTGGGGATATCATGCCTTGTTTTCGATGATTCCATCTCAGTAAAGCTTCTACGCCCTTAATCCTATTTGTTTTATAGTTTATTTGTGGCTGATAGAAGATAATAAGTTCATCTTCCTCTAAAGCCTTATATAAAGCATTTTCAAGCTTGATACTTTCAAAAGTTCTTGTATCCATCCCTTCGCTAAAAAAATGGTATATATTACCCGGTGTTTCTTTCGATTTGTACATAGCTGTATCTGCATTTTTGATTAATGTTTCTGTAGTATCGCCGTTATCAGGAAACAGGCTTATACCAATACTTGTTTTAATATATATTTCATTGTCTATTAGGTTAAAGGGTTTAGAAAAAGAAGCATTTATACAATTAATAACCTTTAAAATTTCATTTTTACTTTTAATATTAGGTAGGTAGATAGTAAATTCATCCCCTCCTTGCCGTGATAAGGTTGCACATTTCGGAACGCAAGCACTTAAACGTTTGGCAACATCTTGGAGCAATAGATCCCCAAAGCTATGACCTAGAGAATCGTTTACTAACTTAAAACGGTCTAAATCCAAATATAGAACTGCTAATTTTTCTCCATTCGCTCTTGCATAATTCAGTCCTTGAGTTAGCCTGTCTAGTAAAAGAATCCTGTTAGGTAAACCTGTTAAACTATCAAAATAAGCATGGTATTTAATCTTTTCTTCCAGTTGCTTTCTTTGAGTTATATCTTTAAATGTGACAACTTCTCCTATAACCTCGTCGCCTTCTTTTATTAAGGAGATGACATATTCGACTGGAAAGTTGGAGTTGTCCTTTCTAAAAAATAACCTACTTTTAAAGAAGCTATCATAATTTGTATTTAAAAAAGATGAAATAATCTTTTCTTCCCCTGTATCACTTCCATTCATAATAATATCGACTGATTTTTCAATTAATTCTCCTTCTGTTTCATAACCCAACATGTGTGCACCTGCTGGATTGCAGAATGTAATGTTTCGATCAAGATCTAATCCAAAGATTCCTTCACCTGCAGAATTGAGAATTAACTCTTTTTCACGGCTAAGCTGCTGTAACTCTGCTACAACTCTTTCAAGTTCTTTATTTTTTACGATAATTTCCGAGGTTCTCTCCTCGATAATAATCTCTTGCTTTTCCATATATAACAGGTTTGATAATGTAGAGGCTGTGGTGTCAATAATTGATTGGGCTAGCTGTAATTGAGGTTCTGAATAGAAAAGTGCTTTTTCTTCAAGATTAACAATAGAGATTTGCCCTAAAATTTCACCCATTGAAATCAAAGGAAACATAACTAGACCCTTTATGCCAAAATTGCGACAAACATCATGATTAGGTCTTTCATCCTCAAATACATCTGGAATAAGAATGGCTTTTTTTGTTTCGAAAACCTCCTGCATCAGAGCATCATTGCTTTGGTCAATTTTTATTTTGTTATGTGTTTTTATCCAATTTTCTTCTGTCCAATCACTATCTTTACTCAACTTAGCCGGCTTAATTCTTTTTTCGGCTAAAGGGTCTAATAAGTGAACACCTATATTGTAATTATCTAAAACCTTTGCTAAGGAGAAAAAGCATGTATCAAGGCTCTCTTGTAGTGAGGAGCACATTGATAAGTCACGTGTAACATCAAGCAACAACTGCTTTTCTTTAATGAGGTGTTCTTTATGAGCTAAGTTGTTTGCGTTTTGAAGAGCAACAGCAGCCATATTTACATAGGCCTCAACCGTTTGAATTTCCTCGTCTGTTAAGTTCATTGGAATTCCATAATCAAATAAAAAGACAAGACCAAATAACTCTTGTTCAAAAGAGATAGGAAGAGCTAATAAAGATTTAATATGAAACCCCTCAACAGCTCTGGGATCAGGTCGATTATCCTTTGAGGTATCAGGAATATAGATGGTTTTCTTTGTTTCAATCACTTCTTTTGCCAGTAAATCTATTTCAGTTTCAATTACATGCATATCCAACGTCCAGCCATTAATAACTTCTGGTTTTCCTACATAACCTCTGAATGTTCCATCCTTTTGCGGCAAATAAATGCCCACAGAATCACATTGGACGATTTCTTCAGATATTGCTAATGTTACCTGCTCCAACACTTCACGTAAATCTAGCTTCATATTTATCATTTTCGTTATATTGGCAAGCCGAGAATACCTCGTTTGTTCCCTAAACATTTAAACGAACCCCAATCTTTTATCATTATCGATTTTATTATCGTGTTGTATGAACCCTTGTTAAATATTTGCTTCATTAGCGTCGAATGAACGATCTATTAAATTCTTCATACTAAGTTTAGGTCATATCTCATGTTTTTTATTTTACATTAGTAATAAACAGATTAGTGAAAAAATATAAAAATATAAAAATCAGTAAAAAACAATAGGTATGCTTTTTTTAGTAGGTGGATTAGAGATAAGTTAAACTACTTAACCATTTGATCACGCGTGTTGATTATCTAGTTTATTCCAATAAAATATAAACAAAAAGAGAGACTCCTCTAGTAAAATGTAAGTGCGAACAAACATTTACGAAACGAGGAATCTCTCATGAACAAGCATACCACGTTCCAAAATATGATTCAAAATTTTCTTTCAAAAAACGAGCTACAAGCGATTTTAAAGGAGTTAGACTATGCAGATACAGCGCGCAAATGCACCGTTTCTACACTCCTTTTGTAACTTGTCACAGCTGCAGCGAATGAATGGAAAAGTTTGCGCCATTCGGCTGATGTAGGACCAAGTGCTGGGCTTATTTCCGTTGACCATTCATTGACGATCTTCTCGATGCCAAAGTCTTATCTGAAAAAGAGAAAAGGCAATATTCCGATTTAATACGTACTACACTTATCACAGGATCTGTTCCGGAATTGGGAGAGTGGATTGGAAAAAATTCAGAACTAATCCGCTATATTTATACGGGACTCCGAGATGCCTTTGAGTATATGAAGGCCTATCAGCGACCAGAGACAAGAAAAAATTTCTTCGAGCAGTCCTATGTGTTTTTTCATTCCCAAGAAGTGGACCGTGTAAAAGATCTATCCAATGCAAATTACACCAATGAAGAGCTTTATATCCCGATTATTTTAAAATCCTCTTCTTCACGTTTGATTGTCCGTTCAGTAATCAGTGCCTCTTTGGACGAGGGTTTTGACAACCGAACATTCTTTTATGGAATTTACAACCAGCTGGCTGATGATTTTGCAGATATGTTTGATGATATGAAGGACAGTGTGGTAACGCCCTATACTTATTAGATGAAATATCATGATAAACGTCCTGATCTTATCAATCTCTTTGAATTATACTGGACGGTCATCTCCCATTTGATCCATAATATGTATCATTCAGATACTAAGACCTGTGAAGTGATTTTGGATCGTGCGATAAATGGCCTGAAACGATTTAAAGAACGAATGGGCATAAAGAAATACAACGAGGTTATGGCGTTATTTGCTCCTAAAAATCCAAACTTCAATCGTGTAATCAAAAAAACGGTTCAAAAAGCAGATGATGTGGATCTCTTTGATAAATTGCTTCGGGACCATATGATTACCATCCTGAAAAATGAGCGGAAAGAGCAGGAAGAATTTTTAGATACGATACAAAGCGTACGCAATCAGATCAACAACATCTTACATATTTCTAAAACCGATCATGTTTCTTTGATGGAAGAGCCAATCATTGATGCTGCAAATTACAGTTTGGAAGGCGATGGCAAGCGATTGAGGCCAATCGTGACTTGGGTCAAGGGCGTTATAGAAGTTTCACTTTATTAAAAGAGGTCCATGAGTGTGTTCAACTTTAGGCAATACGTCACAAAACGCTGGGTGCAAGATATGATTTCGAGCTGATTTATATACAGACTCACCGAATGGGTCAACAATCAGTGATTGCTTAGAATAAGCCTGAGCCAGAAGGTTTTGATATGCATTTCGCACCAATTTGTTTTCGTGAACACTCGTATCGCTATGATAGTTTTGATCTGAAATACGAAACACTCGAGTACATGCGGCCCAAAGAATGTCATGACTGTCCTTTAGCCAATGAAGGTCCTTGCAAAAATGTATATAAGGCGAGAAATACCTCTGGCCTTAGAAAAAATGCTGCACCAGTCCGCGGCTCAAAAGCTTGGAAACTGATTTGTAAATGCCATACGGCTGTGGAATTTGTTAATACTTATCTCAAACTATACTTTAAGCTCAACAATGTTCGTTATCGTGCTGGACCCGTGACAAAGTTTATTTTGATCTAGTAACCTTGGTTTATAATGCTTCAAAATTAGCTGCCGACCGTATGAATGTAGCTTTAAACATTCAAAAGCAGGCTGCTTAAAGTTAAAATTTTTAATAGAACTAAATTTTAAGGTCTGTATTTCTTTAAAATAATGAATTATGAAATTGACTTAAGCATCAATAATTTTGCTAAGATTTCCGATTATATCGGTGATGACGAATCCCAACATAAAAAAAATTAATAACTCTTAAAATAAATATTGAAAAATCTAAAAATTTAATTTATAATCCAGATGTAAACGTTTTTACAAACTGTTTAATTTCCATAATCAAATAGTTGTAAATACAATATCTATCTTGTAAAAACGTTTACATATTTACTAAGTTGTATGGAGGATCGTAATGACCTGTGACATAACAATTAAAGATGTCGCTAAAGAAGCAAATGTTTCAGTAGCGACAGTTTCAAGAGTCCTAAATGGACTGGACAGGGTTAGTGACCAAACACGTAAAAAGGTATTAAAAGTAGTTAAGGAACTAAATTATGTACCAAATACGATGGCAGCATCCATGATTACTAAACAAACGCAGATGTTGGCAGTGGTGGTTCCTGAAATAGAAAATCCGTTTTATACATCAGTTATCAAAGGAACAGTTAATGTGGCAAAAGAAAAGGGTTACCATACCTTTGTATTTTCAACAAATGATAGTGAGAGTGAAGAAGATGCATTCTTTGAAAGTTCCCTTCGGAGAAATGTTGATGGAATTGTACTAATTGGCGCACACAAGGATCCGGAATTTTATCAGAAAATGAATAAACCAGTCATCCTCGTGGATCGTTATATTGATGGTTGCGGTCTTGACGGAGTGATCATTGACAATTTTGGAGGAGCATATGAAGCCACTAAATATTTAATTGAATATGGACATCGAGATATTGCTATTATTACTGGACCTCAAACATTTAATGATGGAACCGAAAGGCACTGGGGATATCAACAAGCACTAAAAGATAATGGCATTGAATTAGTAAATGATTACCAAAAGCATGGAGATTGGTTCGAAAACAACGGTTACCAATCAACCAAAGAACTGATGAAATTAACCAAACCCCCAACAGCAATATTTGCTGCAAACAATCTGATATGTCAAGGAACTATAAAGGCATTAAGAGATTTGGAGCTAACAATAGGATTGGATGTATCCCTCGTAGGCTTTGATGCAAATGATCTTGCCGAATTTGTTAAGCCAAGAGTGAGTGTTGTAAAACGTCCAACATATGAAATGGGGACTCATGCAGCAGAAATGCTCATTGAAAAGTTAAAGCAAGTTGATAAACACGACTCATTCCCTAAGAAAGTTACCTTAGGTGTTGAACTTTTGAAATTTGGGTCGGTGAAATATTTGGGTTAAGGAGGTGGAGGAATGTCTAAAATTCTAGTGATTGGTAGTATGAATATGGATATTGTTACTCGAGTTAACAGACACCCATTGCCAGGTGAGACGATACACGGGCTAGAAACTTCCTTTTTCTCAGGAGGAAAGGGTGCAAACCAAGCTGTCGCAGCTGCAAGATCAGGGGCAACAGTGACCATGGCTGGTGCTTTAGGAGAGGATTTCTTTGGAAAAGAAATTCGGGAGATACTATTAAAAGACAGTATTGATCTAAAGTATGTAAAAAATAAAAATCAGACGACAGGAATGGCGTTAATTACAATTGATGTATTAGGAGAAAACAACATTATTTTAAATAAAGGTACTAATGGATTGTTAACAGAGGAAGACCTAGCTGAAATTGACTGGTTGCAGTATGATGCAATTCTTATGCAGAACGAGATTCCTTGGGAAACAAATGCCTATATTTTAGAAAAGATGAATGAATTCAAAATAAAGACTATCTTTAATCCAGCACCAGCACTACCTATTAACAATCAATATCTTCAAATGATAGATTTACTAATCCTTAATGAACTTGAAGTAGCAGAAATTACTGAAATGGCGGTGGAAGCAGAAGAAGACGCCCTCAGAGCTGCTCAAATCCTTATCAAGAGAGGAGTATCAGAGGTCATCATAACATTAGGTAAAAAAGGTGCAATTTATATGAATAAAACTGGCACATACTATAAATCTAGTGCCTTTGATGTACAAGCAGTTGATACTACAGCTGCAGGGGACACCTTTATAGGAGCATTTGTGACTAGTTATTTATCTAATGATGATGTCGTGACCAGTTTAAGATATGCTGCAGCCGCAGCCGCAATAGCAGTTACACTAGAAGGTGCTCAAAATTCAATACCGTATTCAAATCAAGTAAATACTTTCATTGAGAAAAAGAAGTACAGTGAATTTACTACAATCTGAATGTCTTCTTGATAGAACATTTAGTATGAAACACTGAAAAGTTATTCTAAGGTTAGTAGCTATTAATTTAATAGTTTAATAGCGAACAGTGTTTTATCAAGGTATCAGACTTAAACTAGCAATAGCGACAGTGGGAGTAAAAAGGATCAAAATATTATTTGAAAGGGGTGATGGAAAAAGTTGATATGGTAAATGATTTTTGAATGAAGATAGTTGCAATAGGTCAGAGGAAATCTAGTGAAATAGCTAAGATTGACTATCTTATCAGAAATTAAGTTGATTTTTGTTAGCTTTGTAATCGCTTACATATAATGAGGGGGAAATGAAATGAAAATATTATTTATAGGGGAATCATGGACTGTTCATATGATTCATGCAAAAGGGTATGACACGTTTGAATCAACTAAATATGAAGAAGGCGCAACTTTTTTAATTGATAGTTTAAGAAATAGAGGTATAGAAATTGATTATATGCCTTCACATGAAGTTCAAGTGAGATTTCCAGATAATCTTGAAGCCTTGGAGCAGTATGATTCGATTGTGATTAGTGATATAGGAAGTAATACTTTCTTACTTCAAAATAAAACCTTTTATTATATGGAGAGAATTCCGAATTCCTTAGAGCTTATACGTCAATATGTAGAAAATGGCGGAGGGCTATTGATGATAGGAGGCTATCTATCTTTTATGGGGATAGAAGGAAAGGCTAACTATAAAAATACGATTCTTGCTGACGTTCTTCCAGTAGAAATGTTAGACAGAGATGATAGGGTGGAAAAACCAGAAGGGGTTTATCCTGAAACAATTTCTGAGCACTCGATTACAAAAGATCTCGAAAAATGGCCTCCGTTTTTAGGCTATAATCGTTTTTCTGCAAAGGAAGATGCAACAACTTTGGTACAAATCGAAGGAGATCCATTATTAGTTATTGGAGGATATGGAAAAGGGAAAACAGCTGCTTTTGCTAGCGATTGTGCACCACATTGGGGACCATTAGAATTCATGGACTGGGAATATTATCAACCATTGTGGCAACGAATTTTAGAACACATTAAGAAATAATAATCGTAGGCTGGTGATAAGAATGACTGTAAATGAAATCGTATATTCAAATAAGGAAGAGTATATAAATTTCTTGTCACAATTAGTACAAACTGATACTCAAGTGATTGGGCATGGAGTTCTTGGTGGAAAAGAAAAAGCAGGGCAAGAAATCATTAAACAGAAACTTATGGATCTTGGCTTTGAGATTGACGAGTTTTTGGTGGAAGATGAAAAGATTAAAAAGTTTCCAGGTGCTAATTTAGGTCATGATAATCGCGATCGTCCCAATATTGTAGGAATTCTAAAAGGAACGGGTGGAGGAAAATCTTTAATACTAAACGGGCATATAGATACTATGCCATTCGGGGACCGAGATAAGTGGTCTAATGATCCTTTCCTAGGACAAGTTCAAGGAGATGTTCTATATGGACTTGGGTCTACCGATATGAAGGCATCTTTAGCTGCCATGATTCTAGCAGCACAAGTCATTAAGACGTCAGGAATACGATTAAAAGGTGATTTAATTATCCAATCCGTAGTTGATGAGGAAGGTGGCGGGAATGGAACTCTTGCTTGTGTAGAAAGAGGTTATACAGCTGATGCAGCGATTGTGGGGGAACCCACTCAATTACACATCCAGCCAGCGCATATGGGTTTTTTATTTCATGAAATTGTTGTTGAAGGGCATAGTCTTCATTCCAGCCAGCTTTGGGAGGGAGTCAATGCTATTGACAAGGCGATAAAAATCTATCAATCTCTGAAAGATTTGGAGCATCGATGGCTTATGACAGAGAAACATCCCCTTTTACCAGGCCCTACTATTAATCTAGGGGAGATAGAAGGAGGTATAGCTGGTTCAGTAGTTCCAGGATCTTGTACGTTAAAAACTTGTCTTCATTATCAGCCAAAACAAAATGAAGCTTATGAACAAACAAGAGAGCGTGTGAACAGCCAAGTGTTAGGAGTGATTGAGAGCGTTATCAATGGTGATAAGTGGTTGAAGGCACATCCTCCTCAAGTACATGTCTATCAGGAAGGATATCCCTTTGAAACGCCAATAACTCATTCACTCGTACAAGAAATGAAGAGTGTAATAGAGGGTGTGTTGCACAAAGAAGCTGTAATTGAGGGGATGCCTGCGGGATGCGATGCTCGTATACTTTCTGGATTCGGTAACATTCCTACGGTTATTGTAGGGTGTGGAGATCCAAGGCAATGCCACTGTGTCGATGAATCAGTGTCTGTATCCCAGTTTTTATCATTAATCGAGATCTATGTGAATTTCATTATTTCTTGGTGTGATATTTTAGTCAATGATTTTAAATAATTAAAAATATGGAGGGACATTTATGAAAAAAGGATTTTTACTTATCGTTGCAGCTATGGTCATGATTTTGGCAGCTTGTAGTTCGTCTAATGTAGAAAAGGCAGGATCCGACAAAAAGAAAGACGGAAAATTAACAATTGGAGTTACGACAGCTACACTACGTCATCAGTTTTTTATTGATATTGACAATGGGATGAAAAAAGCGGCTAAAGAAGCTGGAGTAGAATTATTAGTAAATGACCCTAACTTGGATTTAGCGAAGCAAGTATCCTCAATTGAAGATTATATGCAAAAAGATGTAGATGCATTAGTCGTTTTAGCGGTTGATAATGCTGGAGTTATTCCTGTAATTGAAGAAGCGAAAGATAAAGGAATTCCTATTATTACTGCTGATGCTGTTGTGGAAAGTGAAAGTGTAGATACTTTTATCGGAACTGAAAATTATGAAGCGGGTAAACAATTAGGTGAGTATTTCAAAAAGAAAGTTGAGACAGGTGGGAAAGAAGTAGAAGTCGCAGTTGTCACTCAGGAACAATCTTTCGTACAAAAACAAAGATTAGAGGGATTAAAAGCAGCACTAAAAGGGTTTGATAAGGTTAAAATTCTAAACAGTCAACCTGGGTACGATCGTCAAAAATCAATGGCTACAGTTGAAAATATCCTTCAAGCGAATCCGCATGTCGACTATATTTATGCTACTGCAGAGAACAGCGTTTTAGGTGCATTAGCAGCTCTTGAATCAGCTAACAACAAGCATACAAAAATTATTGGTTTTGATGTGACGGATGAGGCAGCAGAAGGAGTCCGTGAAGATTATATACTAGCAATGATTCAGCAGCAGCCTTCTAAAATTGGTGAAGAAGCTATTAAAGCGGCTCTTGAAGCAATCAATGGCAAGAAACTAGATAAAAATATTAGTGTTCCTGTCATTCTTATTGATAAAGAAAATGTCGATGAACATTTTCAAAAATAATCAGGGAGATTTATCTCCTTGATGTTAACTCCAAAAGAGAGGGGGAGTTATTAAATGAACTCACCAATAATTGAGTTGAAGCATATTACAAAATCATTTTCTGGTGTAAAAGCCTTAACTGATGTTTCACTAACTGTTCATCCAGGTAGTGTTCATGCTCTTGTAGGTGAAAATGGTGCAGGGAAGTCCACTTTAATGAAAATTTTAACGGGTGCTTATTCAAAATCTAGTGGTGAAATTTATTATAAAGGTGAAAAAGTTGAGAATATGGATCCTAAAAATTCAAAGAAATTAGGGATTCATTGTATTTATCAAGAATTAAATGTGGCGAACCACCTAACTGTAGCAGAAAATGTGTTTCTAGGTAGTCAACCTGTAAACAAGATGGGATTCATTGATTGGAAACAAATGAATCAAGCCGCAAAAGAAATTTTTGCATCGCTTCAAATAAATTTAGATCCAAAACAAATGGCTAAAGATGTTAGTATTGCTCAAAAGCAAATGATCGAGATTGCACGTGCCATTTCACAAGATGCAAAAATACTAATCATGGATGAACCAACATCTTCTTTATCAGAAAGAGAAACAGAGATATTACTTTCGTTAGTTACAGAATTAAAAAATAAAGGTGTTAGTATCTTGTATATTTCTCACAGGATGGATGAGATATTTAAAGTATGTGATACTGTAACCATTTTAAGAGACGGTAAGTATATAAAATCTTTACCTATGAGTGAAGTCAAGAATGTTGATACCTTAGTAGAATTAATGGTTAATCGTAAAATGGAGAGTTACTTCAATAAAGTAGATGTTCCAATCGGTGAACCAATTCTAAAAGTACAAAACCTTTCAAAAACAGGAGTTCTTAATGATATTAACTTTGATCTGCGTACTGGCGAAATTCTCGGTATTGCCGGACTTGTAGGTTCAGGACGAACAGAAATTGCCCAGGCATTATTCGGCATGCTTAAAAAGGACACGGGAGAAATTCTTATTGATGATAAAAAGGTAGAAATTAAAGGGCCAAGTGATGCAATAAAGCTAGGTCTCGGTTTTGTGACAGAAAACCGTAAAGAAACAGGGCTAGTTCTCAAACAAACTGTTAGAGATAACATTTCCCTTCCGAATCTGAGAAAATATACCAATAAACTATTTATTAATAAGACGGTAGAAAAGAAAGAATCGGAAGACTATAAGAAGAAACTAAATATTAAAGCTAGATCGATAGAACAGACGATATCTACTTTAAGCGGAGGAAATCAACAAAAAGCAATCATATCAAGGTGGATGATCCAAGAACCACGTATTCTAATTTTAGATGAGCCATGTCGAGGGGTAGATGTTGGAGCAAAAGCAGAAATTTTTGCCCAAATTAGTAAACTTGCTGAGCAAGGAGTTGGGATTATCATGATATCTTCAGAATTAGCTGAGATCGTTGGAATGAGTGACCGGACAATCGTAATGAGGGAAGGTACTATTGCTGGTGAACTGGAAAAAGATATGATTACCTCTGATAATATTTTGAAATTAGCTTTTGGGGGTGGAATAAGTGCTTAAGAATAATTCAACTAGCATCGAAATTAGTCGGAATAATAAAAATATATATTGGAAAAATACTCTTTTCGTCATTTTTGACAAAGGTAGTACGACAATAGGACTGGCTCTTCTCTTTATAATAATGTCCATTATAACAACTGATTTTTTATCAGTTGACAACTTAGTCAATGTAATGCGCCAATCGGCAGTTCTGTGTATTATGGCTGTAGCCATGACCTTCATTATTATTACAGGTGGAATTGATTTAAGTGCAGGATCACAGCTGGCTGTAAGTGGAGTAGCTGTAAGTGGATTGATTGCTGCAGGAGTACCAATACCATTGGCAATTCTCATAACGATTATCATTGGTGGGCTAATTGGGTTATTCATGGGCACTGTTATTTCAACACAGAATATTCCGCCATTTATTGTGACTTTAGCCATGTTGACTATTCTTAGTGGAATCGCATTTGTGTACACCGAAGGAACGCCAATCGTTGTTTCTAATGCTTTATTTCGTGAGATAGGAAGAGGATTTATTGGGCCTATTCCAACTGCTATTGTGATTATGATTATTGTTGCGATTATTGGCCATTTATTATTATCGCATACACGCTTTGGAAGATATGTTTATACAATTGGAGACAATGAAGAAGCTGCTAGATTATGTGGAATAAATGTAAAACTAGTCAAAACTGGTGTTTATGCTTTTGGTGGGGCTATTATGGCGATTGCGGGTATTGTACTTGCTTCCCGTTTGTCATCAGGTTCTCCAAATGCAGGTACAGGTTCAGAATTAGATGCAATAGCTGCTGTTGTTTTAGGTGGGACAAATCTATTTGGAGGAGAAGGAAAAATTTCTGGAACCTTAATGGGTGTGGCGATTATTTCCATTCTGAACAATGGATTAAATTTATTAAATGTGTCCTCTTATAATCAGCTAATGATTAAAGGTGTAGTTATACTTTTAGCGGTTTGGTTAAATTCAATTAAAGCAAGAAGAAAGGCTAGCGTATAGGTGATAATGATGAGTGGTGGTATATTTCCTGAAAAGAAATTTGTATTAGAAAATATTTTTCATGTGAGTAAGCCGATTATTGGAATGGTTCATTTAAAACCACTCCCCGGCGCACCTCATTATAAAGGTGAAAGCGTTGATGAGATGATTGAATTTGCCTTGGAGGATGTTCGTCGCTTGGAAGAAGGAGGGATAGATGGATTGCAAATAGAAAATGCATGGGATATCCCTTTCCCGAAGCCAGGAGATTTTAGCTTTGAAACAGTTGCAGCTATGACTGCTGTCGGAGTAGAGATTGCAAAAGCTACAAAGCTACCTCTTGGAGTCAATTGTTTAGCAAATGCGGTCATTCCAGCCATTGCAATTGCAAAAGCGTGTAAAGCCAAGTGGGTAAGATCGAATCAATGGGTAAATGCGTACGTTGCTAATGAGGGAATTGTAGAAGGTGCCTCAGCAAGCGCAATGAGATATAAAGCAAATCTTTACGGTGACGATATTAAAATCATGGCTGATGTTCATGTGAAACATGGAAGTCATTCCATCGTGGCAGACCGCAGCCTAGCAGAACAAACAAGGGATAATGAGTTTTTTGATGCAGATATATTAATTGCGACAGGAAATAGAACAGGTGACGAAACGTCGTTAGATGAACTTGTGGGAATAAAAGAGAATGCTAGTTTACCTGTAATAATTGGCAGTGGAATGACTGATCAAAATGCAAAGAAAATCCTCTCCATAGCTGATGGAGCAATTGTCGGGAGTTCATTAAAAGAAAACGGAAATTGGTGGGAGAGAGTAGAGGTAGAAAGAGTTAAGAAGTTCATGGACGAAGTTCATTCACTCCGATAGATTAGAGGTCTTAACATGGTAAAGGTTGCTATACATGGTTTTATTAATATAGATATAATTGGCCTTGTAGATAAATTTACAGAAATCGATCAGGAGACCAAACTTAAGAACCTTCAAATAACCCCGGGCGGGTCAGCAGCGAATGTCGCTGTTGGTCTCTCCCGTTTGGGGGAGGAGGTTTATTTTTTAGGTGCGATTGGTGATGATATCTATACGTCCTATCTTTTGGGAAATTTGGAGAATACTAAACTAGATTATGTCCAAATAATTAAGGGGAAGCCTTCAGGAACGGCAATGGCATTAGTAGATGGTTCTGGTTTAAGAACAATGTATACCTATCCAGGCGCAAATGAAAACTATAATCTTGAAATTGTACCACAGGAATTTTATGAGGAAATTACACTTTTACATTTAAGTAGTCCAGATTCAGAAGTCGCTGAATCATTCTTTCAATGGAAAGAAGAGAATATAAATCTCAAGATTTCTTTAGATCCTAGTACTTTATTAACGAAGAAGGGCTTGTCTTATTTATTGCCCATACTGTTGAAAACAGATATTCTGTTTGTCAATCGTTCTGAACTAAATGATTTGTTCCCAGAACAAAATATTGATTCTTCCATTAGGAAGCTACATGAATTAGGTATCAAGCAAGTTTTTATTAAATTAGGAAAAGAGGGAGCTCTTTCAAGCGTTTTCTCAGGAGGAACTTACAAACGAATACAGCTACCCGCTCTACAGGTAGAAGCAATAGATTCAACTGGTTCAGGAGATGCTTTTGCAGTAGGTGCACTATATGGAATCATACGAGAATGGCCACAGGAGTTGATTTTACAGACAGGAATTAATTTAGGAGGCAGGGTAGTATCTCAGATTGGTTCTAGAAAAGGGCTGCCTTTGACGCTTGAATAGGAGGGGAGTTAGATTGGAAATAGAAAATGTATTTAAACATATTGATGATGATAATGCAATATTATTTTTACAATCATTAATTCAAGTGAATACAATAAATCCACCCGGGATGGAAAAAGCACTAGCTGATTTAATAAGCCTTCGTTTACGTGAATCTGGCCTATTGATCCATTCTGATGTTGTTGAAGAAAATAGAGAAAATTTAATTGTTTCATATTCAAGTGAAGAGCCATTAACTAAAAACTCAAAAACATTGGTTTACAGCGGTCATTTTGACACTGTTCCCGTTGGAAATGTAGAATGGATTCTTCCGGTCTTTGAGGGCAAACAAGTAGGAAATCGAATATATGGACGGGGCTCCTCTGATATGAAAAGTGGAGTAGCTGCAATGGTTTTAGCAATTGAGTGTATACAAAAAGCAGGAGTAAAATTGAATGGAAATCTACAATTCATTGGAACAGTTGGGGAAGAAGTAAATTGTATTGGTGCTAAAGAAGTACTTAAAAAAGGTCAAATCGACCGAGCTACAGCTATTGTAATTAGTGAACCTACCTCAAACCAGGTGGTTGTTGCACACAAAGGGGCACTTTGGCTTGAGATCTCTATGTATGGTAAAACAGCTCACGGTTCAATGCCATCTCATGGGATTAATGCAATATTGGCTATAAATCAATTTATTAATGAACTAAACAATTATAATATTCGTTATGAACGACATGATATTTTAGGAGATTCTACATTAAATATAGGAATGATTAAAGGCGGAGTAGGTCCAAATATAGTGCCTGATCAGTGCAAAATTACAATTGATATTCGAACTGTGCCAGGGCAAAACCATCAGGAGATTATCGAAAAAATAAATGAACTCTTACAAAAAGTATCTGAGGAAATGAACGTTTCTTATAAAATTGATGTCATAAACAACTTAGGATCTGTATATACTTCGCCCGATCAACCATTTATTCAGACAGCTTTGGATAATGCACAAGCATATTTGCAAAAAGATCCTTATCTAGGGGGAGTTAATTATTATACAGATGGGTCTATCTATAGGAATCATCTTCAAAATGTTCCGATATTAATCTGTGGACCAGGAGAGCCTACGGTGGCTCATCAGCCCGATGAATGGGTTGACATACAAAAATATCTAGACTCCATTCGGTTTTATATTTCCCTCGCTATTAATTATTTAAAGTAAAAGAATATAAAACTCGAAAAATGAATTGAACCCTATAAAGTAAACAGTTTAATAAAAAGAGATTTTGCATTCTATGCTGTGATGAGATGACCTCGTATTGTGCCGGAGTCATCTTTTGTAAATTCCACTGCTTTCGTGTTGTATTGTCATAGTTGATATACGTCTCAATCATTCGTTTTAACTCTTCCAGATTATTAAGTGCTTGTTTATATTCAACTTCATCCTTTAAATGACCAAAAAACGATTCCATTGGTGCGTTATCTAAGCAGTTTCCAAGATGTTAGTCTTACTGTTGAACCATGCCACTTATCCGTAGCATTTTTCTGACCAGGTGCAGGATATTCTTCATTAACCAATTCTTTCGCAATTGTCCGCTTGATTTTTAGAGGGAAGCACCTAGTCCTATTTTTAAAAGAAGTATCAAAGAACAACTCAATGTTCTTGATACTTCTTTCTTCAATTTTATTATGCCATGATTTTTGTTCTATTGGAGGTACCATAGGAAGCATACCAAGGCGTTTGTAGCTTCTCTCTTATGCTGCTTTTTTTTGTTTTTGGTCTAAGCGATGACTTAAGAAAGTTAGAAGACTTGCAAAGATAGCAAGTAGCCCACCGACCAAAGTCACATTCATCAAATTTCCCTGATGGTAAACCATTCCGCCTAATGCGGAACCAAAGGCGATACCGACATTGCTTGCTACTGGCATCAGTGAAGCTGCTAATCCTGTAGCTTTTGGTTGATAAATATCGGCAAGATCTATCAAATAAAGCTGGGTAGATGTTGTTAAAAGGATGGCCATTAATGACATCAAGCTAATGTTAACCAATCCAAAGATAAAATTATTTGTCGTCCAATATAAACTGATCAGAACAATGGCTTGAATCAGGAAAACAAACCGAAGGCGTCCGATAGCATTGTAGCTAGCAATTTTACCAGCGAGTATGTTGCTGAAAATAGAAATAAATCCGTAGCCAAACAAGATCAGACTGATTGAACTACTTGGTGCTTCCATTCCTTTCAGGATCGGAACAAGATACGTATAAACAGCATACGTCGCTCCAAATCCAAGAGATGGAATGAAAAAAGCCATTAAGATTCGTGGGTGTGTTAACAAAGAAAATTGATCACGCATCGAACTGCGAATTGGACTGTGCATAGTAGGCAAAATGAAGAAAGATGCCAAAAACGCAATTCCGCCGAGAAAAGTTGTTAACAGGAAGGTTGCATTCCAGTTGTACCATTCAGCGATGACAGTGCCTATTGGTACTCCAATCACGTTTGCAAGAGTAAAACCACCGAAAACGAATGATATAGCAAGTCCACGTTTTGCGATTGGCATGGTTTCACTTGCAACAATCATGGCAAGTGAAATTAAGACTCCTGTTACAATCGCAGTCATCATCCGAAGTGCAAGGAGTATGATGTAGCTCGTCGAAATCACGCACAAAGCATTCAGGATGATGAACGAACCTATCAAAAACAACATCCATTTACGCTTTGGAAAATGGCTTGTTGCCGACATCACGAGTGGTGTGGCAATGGCAAACGTAATTGCAAACGCAGAAACGAGTGTCCCTGCTTTTGCATTTGTTATATGGAGACTCGAGGAAATATCGGTTAAGATCCCGATGATAACAAATTCGCTTGTCCCGAGAACAAATGTTAATAAAGTAAGTGTTAAGATGAGTAACCAATGTCGCTTGGATAATTTTGTGTCGTGCATAAATACCTCTTTTCTTAGATGAATGTAAATGTGTCACAGGGTAGATAAACAATCTAATTATCATACCATAAAACATTTTTACGAGGAAAACCCTTGCTTAGTTATCGCTGATTATTTCTATAAAAATTGATTAACGATAAGAAGTCCGTTTTATAGAAACATCATTAAATAAAACTCAAACCTGGTTCATTACTTTAAAAGGCATTAACTAAATAGCAAAACGTACTTATTTCAAGATACTTTCTGTCATGTAAGACAAACTATGGAGAACCGCACCATAAGTAAATGAGGTTTTTGTAGTTTTGGGATACTGAAACGATAATCCTTTAAAAAAATCTAAAAATAATTTGGTAAATAACGGATTAACTCCCTGTCGCAAAACTAAAAACTATATTGTGAAGCCCTAGTTTTTGCGCTTCATGTATCACTAACAAGTCCGTTTTGAATAAGTTCTTGAAAATAAAAATAACAAATGGCTCAGTTCATTTCATTGATAGTTTGTACATAAACATAAATATCGAATGTATTCGTTATCTAAAATTCTATTAAATTGCTTGTTCTTAGAAGCAAAAAGGCAACAAGTTCTTGTAACCTGTTGCCTTTTTGTTGCTATTATTTTTTATGGAAATATTCATCAGAAAGTTTAAACTGAAAATATATTCAGATTCTATTTAGAAAATATTTCTTTTGCATGATCCATTGCCATTTTATTTCCTAATGCAGAATAATCAAGCCATGGCTGATCAGGAATTAGATAAACTTGGTTTTCTTTAACAGCTTTCAAACCTTTCCAGATTGCTGTTTTTTCTAATTCATTAAAAGCTGTTTTCGCTTCATCATCTCTGTTGACGATGACAAAAATTGCATCTGCATCAAAATCTGGAAGGACTTCTTGAGAGATCACTTCAAAAGGTTGGTTTTTGTCGATATTTTCAATACCATTCGCAGGTTTCAATCCTAAATCTTGAAATAGAATGGGTCCCATAGGCCTTTTTGTGCCAAACACTCGTAGTTCTTTGGCTGTAATACGAATTGCCATTACCTTATTATCTTCTCCAAACTTTTTCTTAATTAAAGCTTGAACTTCTTTACTTTCCTTTTCATAATCTGCAATAAATTGTTGTGCTTGTTTTTCTTGATTAACCAGTTTCCCTATTGATAATAAATGATCTCTCCAAGTTCCTTCGTCTAGATCAAATACATGGGTAGGTGCAATTTTTTCATATTTTGAGATATCTTGTCCAGAAAATTCTTTATCAAGATAAATAACAGATGGTTTTAATTCTAATATTGCTTCCATATCTGGATCTTTAACAATTCCAAGTTTTTTTGTATTTTTTAACTGTTCTTTTACATGTGGTAGAAAATCTTTTAAATCTCCTCCGATAACTGAACCTACCGGCGTAATACCTAAAGCAAGCAAATCATTCGTTAAATGTATAGAAAGTGAAGCAATTCTTGGTTCTTCACTATTTTCTTTTTCCGTACCTGTTGCTGTTTTAGTGTTTGAATTATTTTGTCCACACGCCGATAACATAAGCATTAGAATAAAACTGATAAAAATGATAAATTTCTTTTTCATAATTTCCACTCCTGTTCAATAATTATTTTGTTTTAGCAAGTAAATAAAGAAAATAGGGTGTACCTATTGCCGCAACGACTATACCTGCCGGAATTGCATTTGGCTGAAAGATAGAACGTCCAATGGTGTCAGAAAGCACTAGTATTATTAACCCAATCAATCCTGACAGAGGAAGAAAATGTTGGTACATAGTCCCCACTAATCGACGAGCAAGATGAGGTGCAACAAGACCAATAAAGCCGATCCCACCTGCCATTGCTACACTAGCACAAGATAAACCAACAGCAGCTGCCAATAGAAGTATTCGATTTTTTTCAACGGAAACACCTAAACCGGATGCAATATCATCACCCAAAGATAATGCATTAAGCGTTTTGGATTTAATCCAAGTGAAAGGCGCTAAAATTAAAATCCAAGGAAGAAGAGCCATTACATTTATCCAATCTCTTCCCCAAATGTTGCCAACTAACCATCTAGATGCAAATGAATATGTTTCTTCATTAAGACGAAGAGAGAAAAAAAGTGTAATGGCACTAAATCCAGCAGAAATGGCAATTCCTACGAGAATAAGTCGGATTGGTAATAATCCTTTATATCGGTCATAGGCCAATAAGACAATTAATAATGCTGTTAAAGCTCCTCCTCCAAATGTAAATAATGGAATGAAAAGAGCTATATTTTTATCCATTGAATGAAAGTATGTAACAAAGATAATAAGACCAAAAGCTGCCCCTGCATGTAATCCTAGTATGCCTGGATCTGCTAAGTGATTACGAGATAATCCTTGTAATATTGCACCGGAAATCCCTAAACCTATTCCAGCTAACATTGTAATTAATATTCGAGGCATACGATAATCAAATAATACTGTAGAACTTTCAAAATCCCCTTGTCCTAAAAAAGTTTGAATGATCTTTAGTGGTGAAATCTTGAGTGTTCCTGTATTTAAACTAAGTAGAACGACTATTACACTAATAAAAATAAATACAGTGGTGACAATAAAAGCCCTCTTGTTATCTTTGTTCAGTAGGTAGTTCACTTATAGGCCCCTCCCAACCTTACGAGCAATATATAAGAAGAAAGGAACGCCAACAAGAGCTGTCATAATCCCAATAGCTAGCTCACGAGGTGGGTCTACTATCCGAGCCCCCAAGTCAGCTAAAATTAATAATATAGCGCCTAACAATGCTGACATCGGAATAATTAGCTGATAATTCCCGCCAACTAACTTTCTTGAAATATGAGGAATAACAAGACCGACAAATCCTATTGAACCAACAGCAGAAACAGAAACCCCTGCTAAAATGACAGCGGCTATTATTCCAACTAACCTGACACGATTCGTTTTTACTCCCAAATTCGCTGCGGTGTCCTCTCCGAGAGAAAGAAGCGAGACGGATCGACCTAAAAATATCCCCAAAATAATAGTAGCGAGAATAATAGGAAGTAATACTTTTAAATGCGCCCATTTAATTCCCGCTACTCCTCCTGCATACCAAAAAGCTAAATCTTGACTTAGATTGAAGTAAATGGCTACTCCGGTACTTAGTGAATGCAAAAATGCTGCAACTACTGCACCAGAAATGGTAAGTTTAATTGGTGTTAACCCTCCGGGAGCAGCAGAGCTAATCAGGAAAATCAACAATGTGCTTATTAGTGCACCAACAAATGAAAAAACCATCAGAAGAGAGTAGGGGATACTTGGAAAAAAGGCGAAACAAAGTGCAACCACCAACATTGCACCTCCGTTAATTCCAAGAATTCCGGCATCAGCTAATGGATTTCGGGTTATTCCTTGCATCAACGCTCCTGATACTGCAAAAGCAGCTCCAATAACAGCAGCTCCAATCACACGTGGAAAACGCAACTCATGAATAATCTGTTGTTGTGTAACCGTTGGATTATAATCAAATATAGCAGACCAAACAGTATGGAAAGTCAATTGCTTTGCTCCAAAAGTTACAGCTAAAACCATACATAACAATACTCCTAAAATTATCGAGCTAAAAAGAGCGATCATTAGATAATTTCGAGCATTCATTTTCAGGATTCTAGAAGAAAAGCAGTTTAACATAAATCTCATCCTTCAATTTAAGTATATAGAATTAAATCAAATTAGATTAAAACTCCACCATCTATTCGTGGATTTTAGAAATTAAGATTTTCCTTTGTTTGTAATCTACTAAAATTTAATTAATAATGATAATTATTATCAACTGAATTGTTATTGTAAAATATTAAATAGTAATAAGTCAATGTTTAATTGAGAATTACTTTCACTGAATTTGTGAACAAAAGTATCCCATTTACAATCATTGTCATTTATGTTTAGACTAAAATTATTTTATCTATAAAACCAACATAAGTCTTAACTCCCGACTCAATGATGAAAAAGAATGATGATGAACAGTAAACCGATATAATAAAGACGGTGTGAATAGAACCAAACCCATAAATAGTGTTTTGACTTAGAAGATTCTTTACAATACAAAACTACAATCATCTAAGAATAGGTGGGAAAGCTGAGTAGTCTCTTAATTTTCGAGTTAAGTACTCAATAAATTCCGACAAAATTCGCGCGGTGCCTGCACTTTTTCTAGCGTAAAAGACGGAATAGCTTATTTAGATAAGATTGTAAAGTTATTACTAGAACAAGGCTTTAGAAGACACATTTATATTACCAGTCATGGTCCAGTTTATTTGACAGTAAGTGGTATGGTTCGTGATTTCTTTGATGAAACAAAAGTGCGCCTGCCCTGTATATCGATATATTAAAAGCAGTGAAGGCAGCCAATTTCAATCTGATGGATGCATTCCATGATGTGACGATTGGTGCTTGTATAGTTTTAGGTAGATTAGAAGATATTCCAATGAATGTACCTGAATCTCATTCTGTTACAGACCTTTCCGAACGAGAAAGCCCGATTCTTCAGAGATGGGATGATAGTGAAGTCGAACCAGGCGTGTCTCAAGACACGTAAATGGTTCGACTTTTTTGTGCGTTAAGTGAACGTATTATTTATAAATAGAACGAATGATCTTTCAATTGGAGTGTGGAGTCATTTAAATAATAAGAAAGGAGGAAAACACCGTGTTTGTGACTCATTCATTTAAAATACGTTATGAAAAAAATTGTATTCGGAGTTAAGGCTCATGCAGGGAGAAGCAGCTTCTTATTATTCTTCCTTTAAAAAAGTGGTTAAGTAAAACGGAAATCCAAGCGATTCGGAAACAAACGTATCATCTTCATTCTCAAACAGTTCAAGCTATTGCAGATAAATATGTTGCCAATCGTGAAACCATTTGTCAGCTACGAGTAACGGACAAAAAAGCAAAATATCCGTGGCGAAAAAATCCTAGTATTGTATTCCGTTAAAACAAGCGTCCATGGAGATTTCAAACGAAGCGATCAAAATTAAAAAAGTAGAATACGAATTAAGACTCTCTACCCTTTTAACTAAAAAGAAAAATTGGAATGAAAAAGTTCCTAAGAAAAACAAATTTGCCACCATTCCTAATCTTTCAAAAGAAGATTGGAAAAACTGTAACTACGCAGAGATCGTTTGGAGAAACGGGGTCTACTGGTTTTGTTATTCCGTATCTGTACCAGAAAAAGACACTTCATCGTATGCTTTTAAAGCGGCGGGTGGAGAGTTGGATGAAATTCACTCCGCAACTGTAGCGACCGAGGATCAAGCATTATTAATTTCGGGTCGAGCGATGCGTAGTATTTCTCACTTCCGTGCCAAGGTATTAGCCGATTTGAGTAAGAAAATGTCGCGTTGTAAAAAGGGCTCTCGTCAATGGAAAAAATATAGACAGGCAAGAGTATGAATTCGACAAAAGACAAAAAATCAGCTTGAAGAGTTGGGACATAAGACAACAAAAGAAGTCGTTTCTTTTTTAGAAGAAGAAAAAGTAACGACCTTTGTCATCGGAAACGTATCTGGTATGGAAAAATATACAAAGAAAAATAGGAAGAAGAAACGGAAAAACGATAAAAAAAGACGACAACAATTATCGCTATGGAATCAGGGGGAAATCAAACAAAAGCTAAAATACAAAGCTCATCCGCATGGAAGAAACAGAAGAAAGCTATACCTCCCAAGATTGTCCGTTTTGTGGGGGTCGACACCAAGCAAACGGAAGACACTCCATATGTTCTGTTCACCAAACAGAAATCTATCGTGATGTGAATGGAGCGCAAAATATTGTGCGCAAGAAATATCCCATGGAAATGAAACCACTTCTTTCGGTTTTATATAAGCAACTGGTTTGGTATAAGCGTTTTTTGTCCATGGAAGAAAGACAAAAAGAAAAACATCCAAAAGATCAACTGAAAAAAGAGAAAAGTATCGCCGAACGGACGGTGTAAGTAGGCACAGACCTTGCCCTTTCGATGGACTGTTTTTCTATCGAGAGTTGTTCGCCCAAGATTTGCCTCTGCGACTTCCTTTGGGAGTTTGTAAGTGAAATGTTTGCGAAAAAGAATCCTACTGCTTTAGCTGTGGGATTGGTAAATAAAGCCTTGTATATTTTTTAGAATATCTTTTCTACACTCTATGCGACTGTATTACTAATAATTTTTAGGAAACCGTTCTTATAGGCGGTATCTATTAACTGATTAATAGATTGAAATGCGGTATCGGTAAATAAATACCATTGGTTTTCAGTAGCGTCGTAAATTAAAACCTCTGGATATCCCGCCAAAGTTTCAGCTGGAAAAGATTTAATTAATGTATAAATATCAAACCGTTTAATGCTATTACCTTCTAGATCTAGAAAATCATATTGTGCATTTTTATAATAGGCTCCAGGAGTGTCAATATTATAACGCCACGAATAATTAGCAGGAGCCTCTACCTTACTGCCTTTATTTTCTATAAAAATATTATAAATTGCTTTATTGTATGCATTCCCTTTGATTTGCTGTACTACACCACCCATGGTCATATGGTATTCCTCTTGGAGTGCCTTTATTTTCACGTTATCTATGACTAAAGGCTGCGTATCAACTGTTACTGTGGAGTTTTTGTAATTGACATTACAGCCAAATGTTTCTGCAAGAAAACGCATCGGAACGAATGTACGATTATTCTTTATATATGGTTTTACATCAAGCAGCACCGTTTTACCGTTTTTTACTACTGAATGGCTATTTATTTTTAATATTACCTGCATATCGTTTTTAGTGAGAGTGACTTCGGAATCCGACCAATTGACCTTTGCCCCCAAATTTTCACTGATAACACGCAAAGGCACCATTGTTCGATTGATCCTAATCTCGGGATTCACATCGGATGCAATAACAACACCGTCCATCTTGATTTGAATGTTTGCTGCATAAACAGGAAACGAAGTAAGTATTAGGATTAATGCAAGGAAAATTCCTGAGAGAATTTTTTTCATTATTTAACAACTCCTTTTTAAAATAGTAAACATATCCAACATTATTTTAGGCACTTCTGTTCGAAATCTCCTATAATATAGTATAACATGTTTTATTTAACATTTAAGCCTTTGTTCAAACCGCACCGTAAGTAGAATAAGAAACTAAGTAATTTGGTTATTAATTTTGCGCTGCGAATATTTCTCTATGTCTCTAAAATATCGCAAAAAATCTATTCTGGTGCGACCTCGACTTTTGTTGATTTCGAGGGGGATCACAACTTATATGAAAGTAAACAATTATTTTATGAGACTCAGTTTAATTACTGGCCTTTTTGTTAGTTTAAAAGAAACCATAAAGTCATCAAGGATTCTGCTATCTAGAATCTGTCGACAAAATCTACAAACCTTCGGGGAGTGATAGGCACCCAACTTAATGTAGGCTGTCGCAGTTTTTCGACAGCCTTGACTTTATCCTATATTTCCGCTTTATCTGTTATTTTCAATTACTTCATCACTTCATCCCATCGCAATTCCGCTTCTTTTTTTAAACTTTCAATATGCAGTGTTAATGTACCTAAAAAAGTAGGCAAATCTCGCTCCTTCATTGCTGTGAATAAAATCCAGTGATGCTTATGTCTTTTTATTGTGCTCCCTAGTGAAGTGGAGTGGACAATCCGGGACAAGGATACGTGTGTATTTAACGAAGAATATATGTCTTTTATTTTTGAATTTGTTGTCCAATCAATTAACGTTTTATGGAATGTCATATCTAACTTACTATACAATTCAAAAGGAAATGGAGTAACTTCAAGCATTGAATCCATTTCGTGAACAATTTGGCCCCATTCCTCTATTTTATCATCGGATATCGATTGTATGGCTTGCTGAGCAGCCCACATTTCTATCATTAATCGCGCATCGAGTACTTCTATAAACTCAGTAAAATTTAATTGGGTTACATATGTTCCTTTGCGAGGAATGATTTCGATTAGCCCTTCATGTACAAGTTGATTAATAGCATCTTTTACCGGAGAACGACTTACTCCGAATTCATCCGCTAATTTATGAATATCTAATTTATTGCCAGGTGTATATTTTCGACCGATAATTTTCTCACGCAGAATATCGTACACCTGCTGAGTTAAAAGTGAAGTTTCAATTTTAGGCATGTTGGTATATCTCCTTTGATTTTTTCTTACAAAACCTGAATGGCATTAAAACGCCACCAGCTACTATAAAGGATGTATCGTTTGGCACACTACACTCGCCTAATCACACTGGTGGCGGTGCGAAGCCGGAATTTCGGATGCTTTCTCGATTATATAAGTATATCAGCTAAGTAGATTGGCTATATGAGTAAGTTGCGAAGACCCGTTCTCATGTCCTACACAAAGATATCTTTACTCATCAAATCAGATCCGATAGAGTCCTAAATATCTGTAACATTTAACATGTTACAGATGGGTTTGTCAGTATTTATTTCAATTATATATTTTTTTGTTAAAAAGAAAACTATTGTCTTGAGTCGTAAACAAAATTGGAAATATACAAAACCTAAAATGGCGTTAAAACGCCACCAGTTACTATAAAGGATGTATCATTTGGCACACTACACTCGCCTAATCACACTGATGGCGGTGCGGAGCCAGAATTTCGGATGCTTTCTCAATAATATGAGTATACCTGCTGAGTAAATGGGCTATATGAATAAGTAGCGAAGACCCGTCCCCATGTCCTTTATACAAAAAGGTATTGACGATTAAAACAAAAGCATGTATCCTGTTGATATGTAACATTTCACATATCACAAAATGAAAGCGTAACTATGGGGAGAATTTGGTGGAATCTGCTGTTAGAAAACCGATGGTCTTTCTAGTTGTCTTTCGAAATATCAATACTGGTCAAAGAGTAAGCGTTAACTATTAAATATTGTTTGGCCATCCAATTAAAGCGCGACTATTTGAAAAGAATTACAATTAACGCTGATCCTTCGTTACTGTCAGTTGTTAAGTGGATTGTAAAAAGAAAACGGCTACAATTAATAATTTTATGAGGAGTGAAGATGATGAAAGCAGTAAGAATTCCTGAAGCAAATAAAATAGAAATTGTGGATATACAAGAACCAAACATCGAACAAGCCAATGAAGTCAAAGTAAAAATAAAACGAGTAGGTATCTGTGGTTCAGATATGCATATTTATCACGGAACGAATCCACTTGCGACCTATCCAAGAATAGTTGGACATGAAGTAGCGGGGGAAATCATAGAGATTGGCTCAAATGTAACTAAGGTAGCTGTGGGTGACCATGTGGTGATTGAACCAATTAGCTATTGTGGCGAATGTTATGCATGTAAAAAAGGAAGACCAAATGTTTGTAAAGAAGTATCTGTATTTGGTGTACATGAAGATGGTGGAATGAAAGAATTTGCCATTCTGTCAGAAAGACAAGTGCATAAAGTAGATTCTGAGATTGAATGGGACGAAGCAGTCATGGCTGAACCGTATACAATCGGAGCACAAGCTACATGGAGAGGGAACGTGCAAGAGGGACAAACTGTCTTTATCCAAGGAGCTGGACCAATCGGTATTACTGTTTTGAAAATGGCTAAGCTACGCGGGGCAACCGTTATTATCTCTGATTTTACAAACGAAAGATTGGCGTTTGCAAAAGAAAATGGGGCGGACTACACGATTAATCCAACTGAAGTGGATGTCGAAAGTAAAATAAATGAAATCACAAAAGATGAAGGCGCAAATGTTGTAATTGATGCGGTAGGTATGCCGCAAACATTTGAATTAAGTGTAAAAGTAGCTTCTGCTGCAGGGAATGTTGTTTTACTAGGTTTCAATGCAACACCATCATCAATCGCTCAAATGTTAATTACGAAAAAAGAATTAACAATTACAGGATCAAGGTTGCAAACCAATCAATTTGGTAAAGTTGTAGAGCTAATAAATGAAAAGAAATTAACGCATAATGGTTTAATTACGCACAAATTTCCATTAAGTCAGGTAAAAGAAGCTTTTGCGTTTGTAGAAAAAAACCCTCAATTAGTTCGAAAAGCTGTTATCGTTTTTGAGTAATGAAGAAACTTTTAAATAATAAATAGTGATAGAAAGTGGAACATTAGCAACTGCTAATCCCTTGTATGATCAGTGTTGCTCGTGCTTTTGAAAAAGAGTATGAGCAACTTGAAAAGTATCAAAAAATAATAGATTATTAGTAAGGAGAAATGTTATGCCATTAGTTATTGTCGCTTTAGGAATTGTTGCTTTACTCGTATTAATCATGAAATTTAATATGAATACATTTATTTCGTTAGTTGTTGTTTCGTTCTTAATTGCTTTAGCTTTAGGAATGCCGATAAGTGAAGTTGTTGCGTCCGTTCAACATGGGATGGGAAATACTTTAGGTGGGATTGCTTTAGTATTTGGACTAGGAGCTATCCTTGGTAAATTGATTGCAGATGCTGGGGGAGCCCAACGTATTGCAATGACATTAATTGATAAGTTTGGTGAGAAAAGAATTCAATGGGCTGTTGTAACGGCTGGATTCATACTTGGTATTGCATTGTTCTTTGAAGTAGGTCTCGTATTATTAATTCCAATTGTTTATCAAATTTCCAAACATTTGAAAATATCATTTTTGTGGTTAGGTTTGCCAATGGCGACTGCACTATCAGTTACGCACGCATTCTTACCGCCACATCCAGGTCCAACAGTTATTGCTCAAGAATTTGGAGCAAACGTAGGTCTGGTATTAGTTTATGGCTTAATTATTGCTATTCCGACAGTGATTATAGCAGGTCCGTTATTTACAAAATTCGCAAGAAAATTTGCTCCATCGGCTTTTGAACGAGAAGTTTCAGGTAGTATGGCTTCCATAGGTAACGCAAAACAATATAAATTAGAAGATACTCCGGGATTTGGTGTTAGCGCATTCACAGCATTATTCCCCGTTATTTTAATGGCATTATCAACGATTGTTACTGTATTTCAAGATGCGCTGAACTTACCAGTCTTATTGATTGACATCGTCAAAATGGTTGGTGCACCAACTACAGTTATGTTGCTTTCTGTATTACTTGCAATCTATACAATGGGTATCGCACGAAAAATACCAATGAAACAACTGATGCAATCTGCCGAAACTTCTATAGCATCCATCGGTATGATGTTACTCATTCTAGGAGCTGGTGGTTCCCTTAAGCAAGTATTAATTGATGGTGGTGTTGGTGGGTATGTTGCTACCATTTTTGAAGGTAGTACAATCTCACCGCTAATATTAGCTTGGCTTATCGCTGCTGTCATTAGACTTGCACAAGGGTCTGCAACAGTGGCAGCGTTAACAACAGCTGGATTGGTAATTCCGATGTTGTCAGGCACGGATGTTAACTTGGAATTAATCGTGTTAGCCACAGGTGCAGGTAGTATTATTGCTTCACACGTAAATGATACCGGTTTCTGGATTGTGAAAGAATCTTTTGGATTAACTCTGAAAGAGACATTCGCAACATGGACAGTGCTTGAAACTCTTATTTCTGTCTGTGGCCTCGTCTTTGTATTACTTCTAAATTTATTTGTTTAAGATTTTGTTAGTATTCAAGATTACGAATCTATTTGCTCTCCTTAACCACACTTCAAAATTGAGGTGTGGTTTTTCTACCCTTAATTTAGGGGGATTTGGCGTCTGCTGAGAAGTCCCCATTTATGAGGTGATTTTTTGTGCAGAGGGACAAGGGGATAGGTACCTTGTCCCTCTTGTATTTTCTAGAACAGATATGGCGACTAATTTTTTCTTTTCATAGAACCCTCTATCAAACGATTTGACTACGACCTTTTGACTTGTGGGATGGTATGGGGGTTGATGCACCTTTTGTTATCTTAAACTTGTTCATCTAGGAAATGTTAAGCAGGGACCCGTTCCTGTGCCTTTGCCTGTGTCTCTGATTAAAAGCTGAAGAACCCAACATCGTTTCACTTTTTTGCCCTTTTCCTGTATTTGTTACTTCAGCTTACGACATTTTGAAATTCCTATCATCAGATGTGTTAGAAAATCTAATATAGTATTTGTAAATATAACTAAGTGTTGAAAGGGAAAAAAGATTTTATTTCAATTATGGGTAAACCTTTATTTTGGGGGAATATTTGATGTAACATTAATGAAATACTTACGTCTAACTATTTTGAAGTCTAACATCTAGAAAAAGGAGAGTACAGAACAATGAAAAAAAGAATGATGGTTTTTATGTTTACCCTAGTATTAGGTATGGTGATTACAGGTTGTTCTAAAGATAAGTCGGATGCAATCGAGGCGAAGATGCCTGCGAAAGAAATGGCAGAGAAAATGGTGAAGGAAGTGGAAGAACCTGCTCTAATTGAATTACAACCAGATGAAGTGAAGGAAATATACAATCTGGACCCTGAGAAGCTTGATGAATATTCGATTAGAATACCGTTGATGAGCGTGAAGACAAATGAAATCGCAATTTTGAAAGTGAAAGATGCCAAAGATGTCCCTGACGTCGAATCAGCAGTAAAACAAAGAGTGGAAAATGTGAAAAAGCAATTCGAACATTATCTTCCGGATCAATATGAGAATGCGAAAAACTATAAACTAGTTACGAAAGGCAACTATGTGTTATTGGTCATCTCTGAAAAAGCAGACGAACTTGTAAAAGTATACGATAGCTTTTTTGACCAAAAATAAGCGGCCATGGTATTCAGCAGCCTACTTTTCCTATTCTTGTTCCTGCCGGCCGCTCTAGCTTTTTACTATTGTTCACCAAGGCGGATTAGGAATCTAATTTTATTTTTAACTAGTCTTATCTTCTATGCCTGGGGCGAACCTGTTTATATCATAATTATGTTGGTGTCCACGCTTACGGATTACAGCTTCGGTTTGCTACTTGATAGACCAAAGATGACTCCCATGAAACGTAAGTGGATTGTCGTATTTTCTATTATCGTTAATCTGGCGCTGTTATCTTATTTTAAATACGCTGATTTTTTCATTCAGAATGTAAATTCATTGCTCGGTACGGAAATCCCTTTAACTGAACTTTCACTGCCCATCGGAATATCATTTTACACGTTTCAATCCATGTCTTATATCATAGACGTGTATAGAGGAACAGCTAAAGCACAACGGAATTGGATTGATTTCGGAACTTTCGTTGCCTTGTTCCCTCAATTAGTAGCAGGTCCAATCGTGAAATATAACACGCTTGCAGAACAGCTCCACAAGCGATCGGAAAATATCAAGATGTTCGCAGAAGGTGTTCGACGGTTCGTTATCGGCTTGGCTAAGAAGGTACTACTTGCCAATAATATCGGTTTGCTTTGGCAGGCTATCTCGGTCTCAAATCCAGATTCGATGCCTGCATTAACGGCTTGGCTTGGCATTATTGCATTTGCCTTCCAAATCTATTTTGATTTTAGCGGTTATTCCGACATGGCCATTGGTCTCGGCCTCATGTTTGGCTTTCGATTTAACGAGAATTTCAACAAGCCGTATATCGCTCAAAGCATTACCGACTTCTGGAGAAGATGGCATATATCGCTTAGCAGTTGGTTTCGAGAATACGTCTACATCCCGCTTGGTGGTAACCGTCTGGGGTTAACCATTCAAATGCGTAATATACTCATCGTTTGGCTGCTTACGGGATTCTGGCATGGAGCAAGCTGGAATTTCATATTGTGGGGGTTGTACTTCGGTGTCATTCTCATTATTGAAAAATGGTGGGGGTTAAAGCTGTTGCTTTGCCTACCACGTTGGGTAAGGCACCTCTACGCACTCATGCTCATTCTAATCGGTTGGGTATTGTTCGCCTTTGATCAGCCTTCCTTGATTGTTAGCTATTTGCGTGCCATGGCGGGATTCAATCACCAATCGCTTTGGGATAGCGGTACAGTGTACTTTGTTTATACGAACGCGATTTTGTTCTTAGTATTGATTATTGCCTCTTTACCTAAGAAGCAATGGTTAAGAATCAATGAATTGTCGCTTTTTCATCTTGTTTGGTATGGCTTTCTCTTCTTTCTTTCCGTAGCCTATTTGGTAGATGAAACTTTTAATCCATTCTTATATTTCCGGTTTTAGAGAGGAGAAAATCATGAAGCAGAAAGCAGAGCGATTATTGGTCTTGGGGTTTGTCGGAACGTTGTTTCTAAACGCTCTGTTCTTCTTCATTTTGCCTCATCAACGTTTCTCCGATCTGGAAAACAGGTATTTACAAGGTGCTCCACATCTAGCTTGGGATAACTTATTGTCCAAGAAATATGCCGAAGAGGCTGAGAGTTTTGTAACGGACCATTTTCCTTTTCGGGACAAGTGGGTGTGGATAAAATCAGCTGCGGAACAATATCGGCTGCAGAAAGAGAATAACGGAATCTATAAAGGGAAAGACGGCTATTTATTTGAAACGTTCTTAGAGCCTGATTATACGAAGATTCAGCAATATACAGAGTCGGTAAACCAATTTGCCAGCAACCATCCGGAAGTGAACATGACATTCATGCTTGCGCCCACATCGATTGGCCTTTATCCTGAACGGTTACCATGGTTAGCGCCGTCGTATTCTCAAAAGAAGGTAAATCGATTTATCGAAGATCATATGCGGAACGAGTTAACCTTTATTGACGGTTTTGATTTTCTTGACTCGCATGCTTCTGATCCGATTTATTATCGGACCGATCATCATTGGACGACATACGGAGCTTATTTGGCCTATGTTGCTTATGCGGAGCAGAAGGGGTGGCATTCTCTTTCACAAAAAGATTTCCTGATACAAACAGTGAGCCATTCGTTTCTAGGAAGCTATCATACAAGGAGTCAGTTTAATGGTTTATTGCCAGATACCATCCAAGTCTATTCCCCTCGAGATCCCATACCTACAGAGATGTATATCGTGGATACGAATCAAACGATGACGAGTATGTATGATCCGAGCTTTCTTGCTAAGAAGGATCAATATTCCTATTTCCTAGGTGGTGTTCATGCATTAATGAAGCTTACAACCGAGCTTGGCTCGCAACAGATTGAACAAGATAAGCTACTAGTCATTAAAGATTCCTATGCACATAGTGTAATCCCTTTTCTTACAAGACATGTCCCGGAAATTCACGTCATTGACATTCGGTATTATAATGGCAGCATTGCTGAATATCTGTCCAAGAATGAAATAAAAGACGTTTTGTTTTTATTTAACACATCCACCTTAGTTGGCGATGCATCTCTTTTGAAACTAAATGACTAGCGATTAGGATGCTTACGTAAGCCTTTAATTTCAAATTGCAGTAAACGGACCACAATCTGGACATAAAAACCTTATTTAGATGTGTCACGGAGAACCGTATCATAGGTAAATGAGATTTTTTATTTGTAGCTTATAGGGTGCAAAAATTATAAAGAAAAAGGCCTGTTGAAAAGTAATTTTCATACTTTTCAACAGGCCAATTATAATAAAATGGTGGTTTAATTTCGGATTAGGTAATCGAATGAACCTAAGGCTGCATTCGCACCTGATCCCATCGAAATAATAATCTGTTTATATGGATTATTTGTGCAGTCTCCTGCAGCGAACACTCCAGGTATGTTTGTTGAGCCATGATTATCTACGATGATTTCGCCGATTCTATTACGTTCAACCGTTTCAGCTAACCAGTCTGTATTTGGCACAAGGCCGATCTGAACAAATACTCCCGCCAATTCAATATGCTGTGCTGCTCCAGTATCGCGCTCAACGTAGGAAATACCGTTTACCTTATCGGTTCCAGTAATTTCTGTTGTTTGAACGTTCTTTAGGACCGTTACATTTGGCAGACTGTTAAGTCGATCTTGCAGTACAGAATCAGCTTTTAGCTCAGGATTAAATTCAAGAACTGTTACATGTTTTACAATCCCAGCGAGATCAATCGCTGCCTCAATACCGGAATTACCGCCACCAATAACGGCTACGTGTTTTCCAGCAAACAATGGACCATCGCAATGCGGACAGTAAGCTACACCTTTATTCTTAAATTCATTCTCGCCAGGAACACCAACATTGCGCCAACGAGCACCTGTTGAAAGGATGACGGTTTTGCTTTTTAGAACAGCTCCGTTTTCCAGTTCAATTTCGATGAAGTCTTTCTTTTCTAAACGTTTGGCACGCTGTAAATTCATTACATCAACGTTGTATTCTTTCACATGCTCCTCAAGACTTGCAGCGAGCTTCGGACCCTCAGTGTGTTTAACACTAATAAAGTTCTCAATAGAAGCAGTGTCCAAAATCTGACCACCGAAACGTTCAGCAACAATCCCTGTACGAATGCCTTTACGTGCAGCATAGATTGCCGCACTTGCACCCGCAGGTCCGCCCCCGACAACGAGTACATCATAAGGATCTTTATCAGCAAACTCTGATGCATCTGGGGCGTTCCCCATCTTGGCTAGAATTTCTTCTATGGCCATTCGACCGCTTCCGAATGATTCCCCATTTAGGAACACGGTTGGTACGGCCATGATGTTTTTGCTTTCTACTTCCTCTTTGAATGCTGCACCATCGATCATTGTATGAGTAATATTAGGATTAATAATGCTCATCAAGTTCAATGCTTGGACAACATCTGGGCAGTTTTGGCAAGTCAGGCTAATGTAAGAATCAAAGTGATGTTCGCCTTTAATGCTTTTTACTTGATCAATTACTTTCTGATCAACTTTTGGTGCTCTACCACTTACTTGTAATAAAGCCAACACTAATGAAGTAAATTCGTGTCCTAGGGGGATACCAGCAAAAGTTACGCCCGTATCTTCACTGCTACGATTTACGCTAAAACTTGGTGTTCTCTCTAACTGTGTGTTCTCAACTTTAATGTTGGAAGACATGGTAGCTAATTCATCAACTAAAGCGAGCATGTCTTGGGAGATTTTATCGGAACCCGCACTTACTTTGAGTAGCACCTCGCCCTCCATCATTTGAAGATATTGGGCTAATTGTGCTTTGATTTCTGCATCAAGTATCATGGATAATACTCCTTAAATCTTTCCTACAAGATCAAGGCTTGGTTTTAGTGTTTCAGAACCCTCTTGCCATTTTGCAGGACAAACTTCACCTGGGTTGTTGCGAACATATTGAGCCGCCTTAATCTTGTTAACAAGTGTGCTTGCATCACGGCCGATACCACCTGCATTGATTTCAAGTGCTTGAACCACACCGTCTGGATCGATGATGAAAGTACCGCGATCTGCAAGACCGTCTTCTTCAATTAATACATCGAAGTTGCGAGAAATTTGGTGTGAAGGGTCGCCGATCATAATGTATTCGATTTTGTTAATTGTTTCTGATGAGTCGTGCCATGCTTTATGTGTAAAATGAGTATCTGTTGAAACAGAGTACACTTCAACACCAAGATCTTTTAGAGTAGCATATTGGTTTTGAAGGTCCTCAAGCTCAGTAGGGCATACAAATGTAAAGTCTGCTGGGTAGAAGCAAACAATACTCCATTGTCCTTTTAAGTTTTGCTCTGTAACATCAATAAACTCGCCGTTACCGCTATTGTAAGCTGATGCGCTGAATGGTAGTATTTCTTTTCCAATTAAAGACATAATGAAACTTCCTCCTAGTATGTTCTTTAGAATGTATTAGTAGTTAGTTTAGACAATTAGTCAAACTTTAATAACCAATAATAAATCTAATTCATGTTGAGTATTATTATTTAAATATAATAATTCTAATTACATATTAATTATTATATAATATTTACTTGTTGTCAACAATAAGACTCAACTTTATCATGCCTTTATTATTATAGCCATTGCGAATCGATACTGGTAGTACATATGGAATGATTAGCCTAGTCCTAAAGGGATATAAAATGATTTGGTAGAATAATTTAAATTTTCAATTATCGTTAACCTTTCTCAATTAAAAAGGGAGAAGGGGACAGATACCTTTAAGCGTAGACAGTGAGATAATGGGCCAGAAGCTTAGGTTGAAGGGATTGAACTTCGAAAGACTCGGATGAGGGGGTTAATGTTTTGGACAATGCAGAAAGCGACATTTCTGTATCATTTTGGCGAGATACTAGAAACCTTTCCAAAGTCGGTGACCATGGCACGTTAGACATTGATATATTGCGGGAACTCGGGAGGCCCTATCAGGTCTTTTCAATTTGAAGAGTATGGTGTACAAGCGATACAAAGCAAGGGAGCCAAATGCATGATAGGGAGGGGACAAGAAGACAGGTATCTTGTCCCTCCTGTATTTTCTAGAACAGATATGGCTAATTTTTTCTTGTTATAGAACTCTCTAACAAACGATTTGACTACGACCTTTTGACTTGTGGGATAGTATGGGGTTGATGCACCTTTTGTTATCCTTAAACTTGTTCATCTAGGAAATGTTAAGCAGGGACATGGGGCCTGTCCCTGTGTCTCTTATAACTATTTAAAAACCGGAGTCTTTTTCAGTACAGCACAAACTGGAATGGCCTCTTTCCCTACAACCTTTTGAAGGATGTTGTAGGGAAAGAGGCCACTGGTACAATCCAACTACTAAATAGAACACCCTCACAAATGTAATAACCAGCTGACATAAAAGGAACCGAAATGATAGTAGCGAATATGAAACCAATACTTCTTCCGTTTCTGTCTTTCGACCAGGCGATTGTCCCAACTATATATCCTTGCAAGCCGCGAGTTAAAATAGTGAACGGTGCCCAAAATGTCCAACCAGAGATTAAGTCAAATACCCCCATCCCAACGGCATCAGCGATGGCGCCTTTTTTAGGTCCAAATAAGAACCGTTCTTCTCAATAAATAACAACTGGGTCGTATGTACTGAGATTATCGTACACGGTTTTCATAATACTAGGGGGTGTGTTGACACATCCGCCCGAACCTGCCGTAAGATAGGCATTACTTGCCCAGTTATTCCGCCAGCTGGCATCGTGGAACCCTTGTCCGCTGTTTGTAAACGGAGCCCAGTAATTTACCTTAACTGAATAATCGGGTTTACCTACTGCACTGCCCGTGAGTGTGTACGGTGATCGTTTATAGAGGATATACCACACTCCAGGTGATGTATCTTCATTGGTGCTGTGTTTACCTGTAACCACATTGGTTGTGACTACTAATTGTCCATTTTTATAAATCCAAATACGCTGTTCCGCAATTGACACTTCAGCATACGTGTCGCCAATGCCATTATTCGTTGTAGTTTCATAGCCGATGCCTTCATTGCTCCAGCCTTTTCCGTAAATATTAGAAGCAGGAATCGACTTCTCTCCATTTTCAAAAGCTTTCTGAATCCGTGCTGTTTCTTTTTCAACATTTAATGCCCAGCCATAGCCTTGCCCTTGTACCGAAATGACCGAGCCTGAATGGGTCTTAAATGTGAAATCTTTATTTAATGTTGATTGAGAACTATTCATTTCATCAATCTTGTTCTTAATGTCACTTACTGTGATTGTAACCTTCATATCTTTTGACACAGAGGCATTTTTAATTAATTCACTGGCTTTTAAAGTATACACTTTGTCCTGTACCTTATAATCAACTGTTCGTTGAAGGAGATCCTGCAGCATTTTCTCCTTGTCTTTTATAATGGGACTGTCCGCTTTGATTGGTTTTATATACATGGGTTTCAGATGGATATCACTAGTATATCCCTGTTTGTCATAATCCTTTAATAGACTGGCGATATCATATTGTTTTCCATTCATACTTTTGGAGATGACAATTTTACCCTGTTCCAAATACGCCTCTGCATCTTGGGGTGCATTTAAGCTCTTATTCATTAATAGGAGCCTCTCATCTACTTGTTTTTTCATCGTATAGCTTCGAAATTGATCCGTCTTTTTGGGTAATAATGAATAATTTTTTACCTTTGAGGAAGGAAAAAATGTCCACTGGCTTTTTAATAATTTCTTAACTTCAGGCAGATCTTTATCCGTAAATCCCGTCTGTGTATCTTTTTCATCCAAAATTTGTTGTTTTCCGACATAGACTCTGTTTTTTAATGTAGATGTTTTTAATTTCTTTATTGCCTGATCAGCAGACAGTCCACCGACTTTTGTGTTATTAATTGTAATTTGCGAATTGAACCGGATTGTCTGATAATAGCTAATTCCCGCAAATAGGAGTGCAATAATACTGATAATTCCAATTACAATAAAATTCCGGCTTGCAAGCCGGTTGAATCGGTTACCCCGTTCTTTATCAATTTCTTCAACAGTTGCGTTTACCGTACTCATAGACATTCCCTCCGCTAATTGGTTACCCAGCTATCAACGTCCTCTAACTTTAAACTTGTGGATTTTTATTAAAGGCTTTTGATTAGTTTACCTTACTCTTAAATTATTACTACCATTCTACTAGATTGTATGGGGTGAAGATTGTCATAATTTGTATAAGAGTGAAATTTTTTGTTCTGTCCCTATGTCCCTTTTAAGTAAAAATTCAATGCGTTTAAATCATTCTTTTTGTCCATCAATTCATGTATTTCTAACAATCTAATCAGTTTAGATTAATAGTAGGTTTCTAAATAGTCCATAATATAAAAAGTAATATCAGGGAAATATAATCAGTAATGCCGGCTTAAAGGGGACAAGTTGATGAAGAAAATAATACTATTGATTTTACCGGTATTCAGGATTTTAAATCTTTCCCAGATATTTGTATACGCTGACGGTGAACAAAATAAAGAGTTCATACAAATTGTTAAGGAGTTTATACCGTCAAATTCATTACTAGTAAGTCCTGAAATCCCTTTGTCAACACAACCAATTCAACAATATGACTTTAACCAAGATGGCCAGAAATCATCATTACTTATGAAATAAAAGCAAAAGAACAGTCTTCTCCTTCTCAGTACGGGGTCATTTTATTAAAAAAGGAGAAGAAAAGTTGGATAAAAGTTTGGGAGACAAAAAGAGAAGCAGTAGGGTTGCACTTTTCAGGTTTCGCAGATATTACTGGTGATGGAATAAATGAATATTTATTCGGTTGGACAATTGGTGCTTCAGCAGGAAACCAACTTGAAATTTTTCAGTGGAATGATCGTTCATTTAAATAGAGAAGTTTCAAATCCCTCCAGACCAATTGTTGAATGATGCTTATTTTGGCAATATAGTTAGCTTTGATGTGATTGATCATTACACTTTCGGGTGATCATCAACTTATTGAGTAAGTGGGAAGAGATAGTAAACACTGTATTTTAACACCGTACGAAGATGATCTGGTTTAGTAGAGAAGGTACTTCTTCAACTATTATTTATACTTCAACAATCATCTAAGAGTACCCAGGTTAGTATCTGATGTGCTATATCCTTCGCTTCATTCTTACAATATATAAATAAAATCAAGGTGTAAATCCAGAATATTGCTGAATTAACTGATACACTGCTACAGCAAAACCTAATAAACTTGCTTTCAATTTGGCCGGGTGGTTTTTCTTATTTGCAAACAGGTAAATCAATACAATGACAAACCCTAAAGGGAACAACAATTGGAATAAGCTGTCATTTTCTTTGAAATGTGTATAAAGGGGTGTAATGTATGTGCTAATTAAAAAATAAAGAAAAACAGTAAAACGTCGAACTTCTAATTCTTTGCTCCATCTATATAGCAAAAAAATGATTACTAAAGAAATGCCCGAGATAATCAAAGGTGGAAATTGTATGGTTATATTTTGAAATTCCAATTGCAACATAAATCAGTCCTTTCTTCATGGACATCGAACACCTATGATCCCAACTAATATTGATATTTATATTAAGTTTAATATCGATTTTGGTAAAATTAGGTAAAAAATCGGCGTATTTTTAAGGAGTTGTATGTTGGAACAAAGATGCCATCAATGGATGGATAGTGGAAGACTGAGGGAGTTTGTTAATTCAAGTTTTTTGTTATGTAATGGAGGGATTTTACAACAAGTTGGTGCGGTTTATTTATCTAGAGAACTAAAGAAGACTTTGAACAATTAGAAAAACTGATTGAACAGGGGAGTTGTCATACAACTCCTATTTTTTTATGGTGATGGTGGGACAAGTTACCTGTCCTTATGTCCCCTTGGTTGTGCTAACATAGAAAGACTAAATTTAGAGAATGGAGAGGATATCACGATGAAAGTAAATCAATTAATTGCGAACAATATTAACAAATTAGATGCAGTACTACCAGTAGATAAATCGTTAGGAATTGCTGGTTTGTCTGGATCTGGTAAAACAACTTTTTGTCAAACCATTGGTGAAGAATCCAAGAAGCGTCTCGTTTCCTTATTGCCAAAGGCTGAATATCAGTATTTATTTCCTAATATTATGGAAACCAATTTCAGTGCCATCAAGATGGAAGGAATGCCTTTAGTCCTGTTTCTCGGAAAATTAGCCATTTCTTCCAATCCACGTTCAACGATTGGCACCCATACGGGCGTTTTTAAAGAGCTCCGCGTGCGGCTTGCTGAAACATTTAATCTTTCTCCAGAAGTGTTTTCATTTAATAATGAATTAGGCTGGTGTCCTAAGTGTAAAGGACGCGGTACTACCCAAAATGTCGAATGTAAAAAGTGTGAGGGCAAGCGCTATAATCCAGAAGTTGAGCAATATCAGATAGAATTATTGGATCAACCACATAGTATTTCCGATATCAACAACTTAAACATTGAATCGATTCTTTCCCTTGCAGAAGAATTACATATTAGTGAAGCGAAACAACATATACTTAAAAATATAATCAATATGAATATTGGTTACTTAACATTAAATCGCATTATGGGTACATTGTCAGGTGGAGAATTAACACGACTTTACTTGGCAGAATTCATGGCAGCAAGTGAAAATACCGTTATTATTATTGATGAAATCTCCGTGGGTCTTGATCACCAAACACTATTGCAAATTTTAGAACAGATTAAACAATTGGGGTATAAGAATCAAATTTGGCTCATTGATCATTCAGACACAGTGCTCGATACAACGGATGAGCAATTGTTCTTTGGACCTGGCAGTGGAAAATATGGCGGAAAAATTGTTGAAGAATCACCACGTCCAAAACCAATCACTTGGGAACGAAATCAGGCAATGCCAACAGAATACTATCAATTTCATGATCTATATTGCCGTAATATTCAAATGGCTGAAATTCAGATTCCCCAAAATAGACTTGTGACCGTTACGGGTGAGTCTGGATGTGGTAAATCTACACTTGTCAATGAATGTATAGCCAAAGATTTTCTGAAGCGATATTCAAAAGATAAACTAGTTATGGTAGGTCAAGATCGAAACCAATCGATTACCAGTCGGTCAACCGTTGCGACTTTTCTTGATATTAAAAAGAAACTCACAAAATATAGTGAAGAGATTGATGATATTTTTCAGCGCTCAATTGAAGATATTATTGAAGAACTACCAAATCAAGACATCACCCATAAACGCTTGAGCTTATTGATCAAACTTGGACTGGGTTATTTGACGCTGGAAAGAAAAACACAGTCCTTATCAACGGGTGAATTTCAATGTGTCCATTTGGTTTCGGAGCTGTTTGTTAACTCAAGAAACCCGCATACGCTTTTTATTTTTGACGAGCCATCAAAAGGTTTATCACAAAATATTTTAAACCAATTCATTGATAGTATTAGGGACGTTTTGCAAGATGAATCTGTCTCAATGATAATGATTGAACATAATGCTTATATGCTAGAAAGCTCTGATTTTATTGTTGATTTTGGCAAAAGACAGCTTGCGCCTGTAGAACATCTTGATGTGGTCAGTCATGATGATTTTTATCGTCAACAGAACAGTACGGATAGAGTTGCTCCATTGCAAATTTCTTCGACGATCAATCAACAAAATGGAATTAACTATTTAAAAGAAAATCAGATTGCCTATTTTAAAAATGCAGAAAACGTCTATAAGGGCGGTATCTTAAAAAGCTTATCATCCATGGCCCGTTTGATTTATGGTGAATACGAATCTGACACAATTGCTCCCATCATCGCCATTGATTTAGAAAGACATTTGTATAGTCAATATAGTTTTCTCTATGAAATAGGTGGATTGATCAACCATATTGTTGCGGCTCATCCAACCAATAAAGATACAAGAAGCTTCGATTTCTATAATCAAGAAAATCATTGTCCATACTGTTCGGGTCGCCGGGTGATTGAAAAATTTGATATAGATGTTGTGATTCAGGACAAAACCGTACCATTCTGGAATGGCCTATTACATCCAGACGTGATGGAGGTATTAAAACATTATCAATATCAGAGATTGCAATTCCTTTTTGATGAGATAAAGAATGAACTCGGTCAAGATATTGGTAAAAGCTATCATGAGATGACAGAAGCAGAGAAGCATACCTTTTTATACGGGTATTGGGAAAAGTCATTCTATGATAAGGAGGCCAAGACACGGAGGACATGGGAGGGCTTTATTCTCATCCTTGGGCGTTATATGTCCATTTCGAAATCAATGATTAAAGAGCATATGAAAGCATCAAAAGAGATGATTACCTGTCCGATTTGTCAAGGATCCGTGCTAAACCATCATAAAAGATTAAAATTTGGTGATACGGATATTCGAGAGATTATTCATCAGCCACTTGATCAAGTGATGAAAACAGTTGGGAAGTTACCGGAATTGGAAAAATTGAAAGCCGTTGTCGGCGGCGATATGGCTTTGGCGGAAGATGTCTCCCTGTTGCCTAGAGAAACACAAGTCGCTCTGAAAATGCTTGAACTGGAACAGGCAAGCTTTGCCCACTATGAAATGGTTTTACAAAATGTCCTACCATTCTGGGGCAGTATTAGCGGCAATATCGAAGCGATCAGCATGAATAATCGGATCACTATCTGTGATTTTGCCAATATCACCGAAACAAGAGAAACCATCATTGATAAGTATTTCACCAATGGAAAATACAAAAAACTAACGTATGTTTATGAAGCGCTTGGTTACAAAAAAATTGTCACCCAAATAAATAAGATTAAAAAAAGTCATCCATGCCCATTCTGTAAAGGGAAGAAAGTCATTTCAGAAGATGGTCTCCATGACGGCGTGTATAAATTATCGGTACCATGTGTGAGTTGTGATGCAAGTGGCATCAATGATGAAGGGCGTAAGGAAATCATCGATGGTATAGATGTGCAAACATGGCTAACTGGCAAAGTACGTGATGTTGTTGCTGAGAGCTTTAATCTTGAGACTGTTGTAGATATTCCAATTTTCAAGCGTATTCGTGAGTTGAATAAACGGGATATGATGGCGATTTATCAATGCGTTGAGCAAAACAATTAAAGTAGAAAGATTCATACCAGCCATATTTTAAAACAAAGCTAGATGTCAGCTAGTGATTATTACTCATTTGCAATAATAAATTGCAAATGAGTTTTTATGCTATTCTGAGGCGGATCTTGTTGGTGTAAAAGAATATCTTGTACGGGTGTTTTTAACGTTATATTTATATATCATTCTATTCGTAAGCGTTTTTCTTGAATTTGCTGATTTCTAGGGTTAGTAATGGATAAATTTTAAATTGACATCGCAATATTTATAATTATATAATAATTGTAATGAATAAATACACCTCGCTTTTTATAATTGTGAGGTAGAGGCGCGATATTTATTAGTGCTTAGTGGAGTCCGAGAAGACGAAGAAGCTATGCAGAAGGAAATGTCGCCGAAGTATGTAATGAGTTCTCGTCATTATGTGCTGGGTCTGTAATGAATAATTACAGGACTGTCTTAATAAGTTTCCCGATTTATTAAGATGTGCTATCTCTCAGAAGAGATAAAAGGGTGAGGAATTTGGAATGGCTACATCGATTTCCGGGTTCTTTCTCGGAGAAGGTATATAGTCTTTTTTTATTGCCTTTAAGAGATTCCTTTAGCATATAGGGGGATCTCTTTTTTTTGTGGAAAAGGGGCGGGGCTTTAAAAAATCAGCTCCGCACCACCACCTTCATAAGGTAATACAATTTTTAGAACCTTTTTCATCGTTTAAGTTAGGATCAGGTGCTCACGAATGTTTTGCATTGAAAAAAATGAATATAGCTTGTATAGGCTACTATGGAGGAAATGATGATGGACAAACTACAAACACTTTATTACGAATTTATTCCGACTGGCGAAGCTAAAATGAAAATAGACCCAGCAAAAACAGCACTTTTAGTCGTTGATATGCAAAATCAATTTATTAGCCGTGATGGGTTGGATGCTCAAGTTGCACGAGAAAAAGGCATGTTCGATAAGTGGGAATCTTTCTATGATCGTATTGATAACGTAGCGATTCCAAACAATAAAAAACTACTAGACTTTTTCCGTGCCAATCAATTAGAAGTCACTTTCGGACGGATTGCTTGCCATCATAAGGATGGACGTGACCGTTCCCCTGTACAACGTCGTCCAGGTTGGAATAATATCTTATTACCAATCGGTGATCCAGGTGCAGAAATGGTAGATGAATTAAAACCATTAGAAGATGAAATCGTGGTAAATAAAACGACAGACAGTGTTTTAAGTGGGACAAACTATGAATTTTTACTTCGTAATATGGGCATTGAAACAGTTGTATGTACAGGTGTTGTAACAGACCAATGTGTTGCCTCAACTGTACGTAGCTTAGCAGACGCTGGTTTTGAAGTAATTTTAGTAGAAGATGCTTGCGCAGCGGCAACGAAGGAGTTACATGATGCAGAAATCATGATCATGAATCAAATTTATTGCCAAGTCATGAGCACAGATGAAACCATTCAATTCATTTCAGAGGAAATTGAACAACGTTCTGTCGTTCAAAAATAGAGAGGAAGCTTTTTAAATGAGTCATGGACAAAGTAATGCAAATCAAGACAGTGCAGCTCCTCATTTTAAGCGTGTCCTAACACTGAAGGACTTGGTGATTTATGGCATCGCCTTTATGACGCCCATTGCGCCTGCTTATATATATGGTTTTGCAGCACAGTCGACAGGCGGTATGTTGCCGTTAGCATATTTAATCGCGATGGTTGCGATGATGTTTTCGGCATATAGCTATGGTAGGATGGCTGCAGCATTTCCAGTTTCCGGTTCAACGTATACGTATACACAACGGGCGATTCATCCGCATTTAGGATTTTTTGCCGGCTGGGCCATGTTTATGGACTATGTATTAGTGCCTTTAATCGTCTTTATGGTTGGTGCTTCCTATGCCAATGCATTAATTCCATCCATTCCATATTGGGTATGGGTATTCATTATTGCTGGGGTTATTACTGTTGTAAATATTCTTGGAATTGCAGTGGCAGCAAAAACGAACCAAATTTTAGTGTTATTTATGGGAATTGTTGTTGTCATCTTCGTTATTTTTTGTATGAAGGCGATTATGGGAGAGGGGGGTGCATCGGCTGTAGTATCGATTACCCCGTTTTTTAATAGCGAAAAGTTTGTGATGACGGCCATCATTTCAGGTGCAGCAATGGCATGTTTCTCATTTTTAGGATTTGACTCGATTACAACCTTATCGGAAGAATCGGTGAATCCCCAAAATGATATTTGGAAGGCAGCTATTCTATCTTGTTTAATCGGCGGGATTATTTTTATCGTGCAAGCTTATGTTGCTCAGCTAGTATGGCCAGATGTGAATAACTTTAGTTCTGCAGATACGGCTTTATTTGATATTGCAAATGTAGCAGGTGGTGCAGTGCTTGTAACACTTTACACAGTGGCGATTATCGTTTCAACTTTTACAGCTGGTTTAACAGGTCAGGCAAGTGCTTCACGTTTAATGTTTAGCATGGGACGTGATGAAGTTCTTCCGAAAAAATTCTTTACACATCTACATCCTAAATATAAAACACCCATCTACAACATTTTATTAATGGGTAGCATTAGTATTGCTGGAGCACTTTTCTTATCAATTGATTTTGTTGCAGAATTAATGAGCTTTGGCGGCTTAACTGGCTTTATGTTTGTTAACTTATCTGTCATCGTGTATTATTATTTCCGTAAAAAAGAGAAGAAGTTTGTCCGTTATTTAGTAATTCCGGGCCTAGGTTTCTTAATCTGTTTCTACCTATTTATTAATTTATCACCATTGACGTTAAAAGTAGGTTTTATATGGCTGGCAATCGGGGTTGTCTATGCGCTTATTACAACAAAAGGATTTAAAAAGCTACCTCCAAGTCTGATAGACTCGTAAACGATAAAATAATGATTAAATACTTTATTGATAGGTAGTTTGCAAGACATGAGCTCGGTATGATGCTTGAGTTCATGTCTTTTAATTTTTGTCTTTCTATTGCGCATTGTCAGTATACGACTTATTGCATGACTCACTTTTAATGAAACAATCTAAATCAACGTAATTCCGAATATTATTACATTTATTAGTAGAGAATAAATATAGTGGCTGTTGACGACATACCTGCAAGGGTATATTATAATCATTGTCAGTGATTTACTTATTTGTTATTAAAACGAGGTAGTACATAATATTTAGATGATTATATGCGGTTTTGTTTTTGATGTTGATTCAATAAGAATTGTAGATGTAAGAGATTATAATTGGATATGAAGATCTGATTTCGAAGGTTGTCAACATTCCATTACCTCAGAAAAAGGGTCTCGGGGTAATGGTGTATACTTTAACTGAATGTAAATATAAACAAGATAAACACAAAAACATCATAATGGAAAGGAGCATTCCTATGGAATATAATGATCAAATTAAAAACAGAGTGAAGCGCATGGAAGGTCAGCTTAGAGGAATTTTGAAAATGATGGAAGAAAATAAAGATTGTAAAGAGGTCATTACGCAGTTATCAGCTGTTCGCTCAGCAGTAGATCGAACAGTAGGCGTGATTGTAAGTTCAAACTTAGTTGAATGTGTTCTAGAGGCTGAAGAAAGAGGAGAAAATACGGATGAATTAATTAAAGAAGCTGTCAACTTGCTTGTAAAAAGCAGATAAAAATTTATCTGTTGACATTCTTTTTTTTGTTTTGTAATATACCCGTAGGGGTAATGGTAAAAATATTTTGATGGAGGAATGAAAATAAATATAGATCAAGTATTAGATGCAAAAGGGTTAGCATGTCCAATGCCAATCGTAAAAACAAAGAAAGCCATAAATGCACTTGAATCAGGTCAAGTATTAGAGATTCATACAACAGATAAAGGTGCTAAAAACGATCTTTCTGCATGGGCTAAATCAGGTGGACATGAGCTTTTGAAACATGAGGTAGAAAATGATGTATTAAAGTTTTGGATTAAAAAAGGATAATTTTTTTAATTTATTAAATACCCATAGGGGTAATGGTAAATGAAGTGGCATACAGGAGGGAAAAGCATGACAGATAAGAAAAAGACAACGATTGTATTATTTAGTGGAGATTATGATAAAGCAATGGCAGCCTATATTATTGCAAATGGAGCAGCTGCCTATGATCATGAAGTAACCATTTTCCACACTTTTTGGGGATTAAATGCATTACGTAAAGAAGAAATTATTTCGGTTAAAAAGGGAACTATGGAAAGAATGTTCGATAAAATGATGCCAAGAGGGGCAGATAAAATGGGGCTTTCTAAAATGAACTTTGCTGGTTTTGGTCCTAAGATGATCAAAGATGTCATGAAAAAGCATAATGCGATGCCTCTACCTCAATTAATCGAAATGGCAAACGAACAAGATGTTAAATTAGTAGCATGTACGATGACAATGGATCTGTTAGGTCTACAACAAGAAGAATTGTTGGATAATATTGAATATGCTGGTGTTGCAGCCTATTTAGCAGACGCTGAAGATGGGAATGTCAATCTGTTTATCTAATTACTAATAGGGGAGTTTCCACCTACTTAAAGGAGGTACAAGATATGGAATACGTGAATTATATTGTTATTGCACTGTTCTTAGTCTTTATAATACAGCGTGTTTTGCCAACAAGAGGTGTAAGACAAATTACTACTACTGATTTAAAAAATGAATTAAATGATAAAAATAAACAATATATCGATGTTCGAACATCTGGAGAGTTCAAAGCAAGAAACATTCGAGGGTTTAAAAATATTCCGCTTCATCAATTAGCACAACAGGCGGTGAGTGAGCTATCAAAAGAAAAGGAGATAGTCGTCATTTGCCAAAGTGGAATGAGAAGTAATAAGGCTAGTAAAATATTAAAGAAACAAGGCTTTAAGCAAGTAACAAACGTAAAAGGTGGCATGAGTGCTTGGTGCTAATGAAAAATATAAGGAGGACTTTATAATGAAAGAAATGACTGCAAAAGAAGTTGAGTTACTGGTAAATGAAGGAAAGGTATTAGATATCATCGATGTGCGCGAAGTGGATGAAGTTGCAGCTGGAAAAATTCCGGCAGCTGTAAACATCCCATTAGGGTTAGTTGAATTTCGTATGCATGAGTTAGATAAGTCAAAAGAGTACATCATGGTTTGTCGTTCAGGTGGTAGAAGTGGCCGTGCCGCACAATTCCTCGAAGGACAGGGCTTTGACGTCATTAATATGGCAGGCGGTATGCTTTCTTGGGAAGGGAAAGTCAAATAAAGTGAAAAGGGGGGCTTTGTTCAACTCTCTCAGAGGGTTAGTTGCGGCTTACAGGAAGACGTTTCCACAAACGTGGCACTTTTACTACCGGTTAAATTACGATAAATTTTTTTACTGATTTAAATACCCTTATAGGTATAAAAGATGGAGGTTTCAAGATGGAGAACATTAAAGCAAATGCAATGTTAGATGCAAAAGGATTAGCGTGTCCCATGCCAATTGTAAAAACGAAGAAGGCTATGAATGAATTAGCGGCTGGTTTGGTTTTAGAAGTTCAAGCAACAGATATTGGTTCAAAAGCTGACTTGAAAGCATGGGCTGAAAGTACAGGACATCAATATTTAGGTACGCTTGAGGAAGGAGATGTATTAAAGCATTATTTAAGAAAGTCATCTAGTGATGAAACGATTGAAGAAAAGCATCCAAATGTAGCAAAAAATGAAGAACTAAAAAAGAAATTAAAAGAAGCTGATAACATTGTTGTTCTTGATGTAAGGGAAGCTGCAGAATTTGCTTTTAACCATATCCCGAATGCAATCTCTATTCCATTGGGGGAATTAGAAAATCGTTTAAATGAATTAAAAAAAGAGGATGAAATTTTTGTTATATGCCGAACAGGTAACCGTAGTGATCTTGCTGCACAAAAGTTATCAGAAAACGGATTTACGAATGTTATCAATGTCGTACCAGGCATGAGTCAGTGGTCTGGGGAAACTACTAGTATTAATAGCTAAAGATGCTGTTTGTACATCAATTAAATATATATTTTTTTAAAATAAAATATACCATAGGGGGTAAGTTGATGACTGTACATGCAGTAACTTCAAAAGAGGTAACGAAAAAAGTTTTTAATAAAGAAGAATTATTTATTTTAGACGTTCGTAATGAAAGTGATTTTTATGATTGGAAAATCGAAGGAGAAAACTTTGAATATTTAAATGTTCCTTATTTTGAATTGCTTGATGGTGTGAAAGGAATTATGGAAAGGATTCCTTCTGATAAAGAGGTATTAGTTGTTTGTGCAAAAGAGGGCTCATCTATCATGGTTGCAGAGATGCTTTCTGAGGCAGGCGTTAAGGTTTCTTACTTAGAAGGTGGAATGAAAGTTTGGAGTGAACATTTAGAACCCATTAAAATTGGGGATTTAAAAGATGGAGGAGAAATCTATCAGTTTGTACGGATTGGCAAGGGATGCTTATCTTACTTAGTTGTTTCAAACGGTGAGGCCGCCATTATAGACTCATCAAGAATGATTGACATCTATCTAGATTTTTCCGAAAGTATTGGAGCTAAAATTACCCATGTATTTGATACACATCTACATGCCGATCATATTTCTGGTGGACGAAGGATTGCTGAAAAAACAAATGCAACATATTGGTTACCGCCAAAAGATGCAACGGAAGTAACGTTTGATTACCAACCGTTAGAAGATGGAAATGAAGTGACAATTGGTAAAACTGCTATTAATATTCATGCAGTATATTCTCCAGGTCACACAATTGGATCAACATCCATTGTTGTTGACGAAAAGTTCTTACTATCGGGGGATATCTTATTTATTGATTCCATTGGAAGACCAGACCTAGCTGGAATGGCAGAAGATTGGGTAGGAGATCTAAGAGAAAGTCTTTATACACGTTACAGAAAATTATCTGAGGAACTAATCGTCCTCCCCGCACACTTTATGATTATCGATGAATTAAATGCGGATGGTAGTGTATCTGAAAAATTGGGTAAATTATATGAAAAAAATCACGGGTTAAACTTTGAAGATGAAAATGAATTTAGAAAACTAGTGACTGAAAACTTACCACCACAGCCAAATTCATATCAAGAGATTCGTCAAACAAATATGGGGAAATTCAGCCCTGATGAAGAGAAACAGCGCGAAATGGAAATTGGACCAAATCGTTGTGCGGTCAGATAAAATGAAACGTCTACCAGTGGAGTGTTTTCCCAGACTGGTAGTTAGTTGAACTTACAGGGCTTTATAGGCAGTTAACTGACATTTATATTTCTCGATTATACTGACCGTTCATGCGTAAAAAAGGGAACCCAATTCCTTTTGGAAGGGAGGAAAAATTGGATATCAATTTTATTATTATCATTTTCTTAATTGGTTTTATAGGTTCATTTATTTCAGGGATGTTAGGAATAGGTGGATCAATTGTAAATTTCCCGATGCTCTTGTATATTCCTGCTGTTCTTGGAGTTGCACATTTTACAGCACATGAAGTTTCAGGAATTACAGCAATACAAGTTTTCTTTGCGACTATTGGTGGTGTTTGGGCATACCGTAAAGGTGGCTATTTAAATAAATCATTAATTGCATACATGGGAATTAGTATTTTGATCGGAAGTTTTATTGGTAGTTTCGGCTCAACTCATATGCCAGAAAGTAGAATAAATGTAGTTTATGGGATTCTAGCATTCATTGCTGTTGTCATGATGTTTGTACCTAAAAAAGGCATTGATGATATTCTCTTACATGAGGTGAAATTCAATAAGTGGCTTGCTGCGTTACTCGCATTTATCGTTGGAATCGGGGCCGGTATTGTAGGTGCGGGAGGGGCGTTTTTGCTAGTGCCCATCATGCTAGTCGTTTTAAAGATACCAACAAGAATGACGATCGCTTCTTCCCTTGCAATTACACTTATATCAACCATTGGTGCTATTAGCGGGAAAATATCAACAGGCCAAGTGGAATTCTTACCATCGCTTATTACGGTTATTGCCAGTTTAATAGCTTCGCCTCTTGGAGCTGTTGCTGGGAAAAAGGCAAATACTAAATTCCTGCAAATTATTTTGGCTATCTTGATATTGGTAACTGCAGTGAAGATTTGGTTGGATATTATATGGGGGAATTAAAAGTCTTCTTGAATCAAGTAAGAGAAAAAGTCGGAATGGTGTGTCAACATTTCAATTTATTTCCTCATAAAACTGTTTTAGAAAATATTATCGAAGCCCCTATCTTTGTAAGAAGGGAGAGTAAGGATGAGGCGAAGGCAAAAGCGACGAGTCTCCTGGAAATAGTGGGATTGCAAGATAAAGCCCATTTTTATCCTGATCAATTATCTGGAGGGCAAAAGCAGCGTGTGGCAATAGCGAGGGCAATTAGCAATGGAACCTAAAGTAATGCTTTTTGATGAGCCAACCTCAGCATTGGATCCTGAACTTGTTGGAGAAGTTCTTCAAGTGATGAAGGCGTTAGCTCGTGAGGGAATGACCATGGTCATTGTGACACATGAGATGGGATTTGCAAGAGAAGTTGCTGATCGTGTTGTTATGTTTGCAGACGGAATTATTATAGAAGAAGGACAACCTGATGAAATTTTTACAAAACCTAAACATGAGCGAACACAAAGGTTTTTAAACCAGCTTTTATGATGAAGGAATCGTTTGGGGTTTCTTTCTTTTACAAAAAAACAAAGGTACTTAAACCACTAGGGTGAGTCGTTCCGATAATATGGAGAAAAACTAAAAAAACATTTCGAATAACACGTTCATTCACAGTGAAAGTCGCCTATCGATTAACAAAAATTCAAACGCTCAGAGAATGATCGATCTGAGCGTTTGAATTTTTGTTGCATTTATTAAGTTAAAGCTCATTCGTGTTTGAAGAAAAAATCAAATCGAATCATACTCCAGTAGTCATAAAGTACATTGCTGAAAGCCTAATATTTCTTGGTGATTAGTTTCTGAATGATAACCCATTTTCCTTCAAAGCAGATCTAAGTTTAGGTAAAGAAGCTGGTCCCACACCGTGAAATTGTAAAATCTCTTTTTCACTATATTTTGATAGATCCTGCAAAGAAATTATCCCATTGTTTTCTAAAGCTCGTCTTGCTGGTGCCGAGAGCAATGATAGAAATCCATTAACAGGTTTGCGTTCTTGCTCACAAGTCGGACAGGCGGGACAATCGCTACTTGTATAATATGTATGTCCTTTGTCACAAGTCCTTACATTTTTTTCTGATGTTGTCATTTTTAAATGTCTCCTTTTTTTGGGGGATGGGCAGGGCTTCGTAAAATCAGCTCCGCACCACCATCTTCATTAGGTGATGTAATTTGAGAATCTGAACTTCTCCATCGTTTTAGTTGGAGGCAGGTGCTCATGGATGTTTCTTATGGAAATTCAACCCTCTACCAGAAATCTCTTTTTTTAACCTGCATGTTTCGCTATCTCTTAATTCCACTTTCTTGTTTGCCTTACTTTAAGTACATTTCTTTACAATCTATATATATTTCAACACTGTTGATTTACACCTTATCTACCTTGCGAAATTATGATACTAAAAACAAGAAGGGAAATTTCGTAAGAATATAGATGACTGACACCATTGGGGAGTTTGCGCGTTTAGTCAAATCTAGAACAGTGACAACATGACGTAAAGGGCGCTATCTTAGTCTGGAAACGGTATAATAAACTGGTAGAAGTAGACATTAAAAAGGGACTGCTTATGATGTTTGATTTACATATACAAAGTCAAAAGAAGAAAAGGAGAAACTATGACAAACAGTAATGAAACAGGATGGAACTTAGATAACAGTTATGCCCGTTTGCCGAAATCATTTGTTTCCAGCATCAACCCAACTCCTGTGCGTTTACCAAAGTTGATTATTCTTAATAATCAAGTGGCAACATCTTTGGGGTTGGACATTCAAGCGCTAAAAAGCGAAGACGGTGTAGCGGTGCTTGCTGGGAATCAGATTCCTGAAGGTGCCATGCCTCTCGCTCAAGCTTACGCGGGGCATCAATTCGGGCATTTTAACATGTTGGGGGACGGTCGAGCGGTACTGCTAGGCGAGCAGATTCTGCCTCAAGGTGAAAGGATGGATATTCAGCTTAAGGGTGCAGGGAGAACGCCATACTCTCGCGGGGGGGATGGTCGCGCGGCACTTGGACCGATGTTACGTGAATATATCATCAGCGAAGCAATGCATGCGCTTGGTATTCCTACCACTCGTAGTCTAGCAGTGGTGACAACTGGTGAGTCAATAATCCGCGAGACCGAGCTACCTGGTGCAATTATGACCCGTGTGGCTGCCAGTCATCTGCGTGTTGGTACCTTTCAATACGTTGCACAATGGGGCACGGTTGAGGAACTCCGAGACCTGGCTGACTATACACTAAAGCGTCATTATCCAGACGTTGAAGTTGATGAGAACCGCTATTTGTCGTTACTTCAAGAAGTGATCAAGCGGCAGGCTGAGCTTATTGCCAAATGGCAACTGGTTGGCTTTATTCATGGCGTGATGAACACAGACAATATGACCATTAGCGGAGAAACTATCGATTATGGACCTTGTGCCTTCATGGATAGCTATGACCCAGAAACGGTATTCAGTTCGATTGACATTCAAGGCCGCTATGCCTATGGCAATCAGCCGTATATGGCCGGGTGGAATCTTGCCCGATTTGCTGAAACTTTATTGCCACTATTGCATGATGATCAGGAACAGGCTGTCAAACTAGCCCAGGATGAGATTTCTAGGTTTATGGAGTTTTATCGGGAAAAATGGCTTGCGGGAATGAGAGCGAAATTAGGGATTATTAACGAGGAGACAGAAGATGAAGCCTTGATCGATAGCCTCTTCATTTTGATGCAGAAGTATCATGCAGATTATACGAATACCTTTTTGGCATTAACATTTGATAAACAGAAAGATACAGTCCTATTTGGCACTTCGGAATTCGCTCAATGGCATGAAATCTGGCAGGCAAGATTAAGTAGACAACAGGAATCGAAAGACTCCGTAAGTCAGTTGATGCAAAACAGCAATCCTGCTATTATCCCACGGAATCATCGGGTAGAAGAAGCATTAGAAGCTGCAGTGGAACAAGGTGACTACAGCGTGATGGAACGACTTTTGGATGTTCTTTCAAACCCTTATGAACACTCCGCTGAACTGGCTGATTACTCTACGCTGCCCGTGTCAAAATCTCCCTATCAAACCTTTTGTGGTACTTGATATATGTTCTAGTTTTACGCTTTGTATCGTTTACTATAAGTACAAAATAATGCTGCCTACTTCTAAGGTAGCATTATTTTTCTTTAAAAGGATAGGTTATGAGATGGAAAAGTGAACCCTACCTGAATTAAATAAGGTTCTTTTAGTTCTTCTTTAACTAAATTCAGCTTCATGTAGCAACTACTACTCTTCGATTAAGGTTCCTTACACTTATTCCCTGTTTCATTAGATTTTGAAATATACCGACAAATTGTTTAGAATGAAGGGATTAACCTATAAGATAAAAAATAACACTTAATCATTTATAATGAAATTTTTATATATTGGGTGGTCCTTATGTCAACTGAATTAGAAATGAAAAAAGAAGTAAGTGCAATGATATCTAAGTTGTTTCGTTTATTTCCGATTAAGGTTGAAGTGTGTTTAGAAGATAGTGATTATAAAGAATTACAGCAGAATTGTCCGGTTCTAAACAAAGTCCAAAAGACAGGCATGGATGTCTTCGTCAGAAATAAGAATGCATATGAAACATGTGCAGTGAAAGATTGCTGTCCTTCAGAACCGTTCATTTTAAAAGCTATTACCAAAGCCAAAAAGGTAGTGGGTGTTCTATTGGTTACTGCTCTAGAGGGCAAAACGGACTGGTTATTTGAGAATTACAATGTAATGGAAGTTCAGCTTGATTTCTGCACAGAATGGATAAGCAATAAACTAGAGAATGAAGATCTTCGAACCGAAAATAGCTCGATAATAGAAGAGGTAAATAGTATCTTTTCTTTTATCCAAGACCCTGTTTTACTCGTTGACGTAGATGGAAAGATCCATAATATGAGCCATCGTGTTAGTCGGTTTTTTAATAAAATTAGGAATGTCTTAATAGGTGGACCTATTACCGAAATCATATCAGACTCTGATTGGGTAAGAGTGAAAAATATGAAGAAACAGCAGGATTTGAAAGTCTCGGTTAAATTAGAAACTGGGGATCAAAAGGAATATCTAGCCATGGTGAAACCACTCGTTTCAAACGGAGAAATAGCATCTTTTTTAATCAATGTAACGCCTATTATGGATTCAAAAAAGAAAGTGCACGAACAAAGAGTCCTTTATACCTTTAATGATGTAAAAGGGATAAGTGATTCGATTCAAAATGTTGTAGATATTGCCAAGAGGATTGCGCCAAGTAATACCACTGTCTTACTAAGAGGTGAGAGTGGGACGGGTAAAGAAATATTTGCACAAGCTATTCATCGGGAAAGCCATCGGAAAGACGGTCCGTTTATTGCATTGAATTGTGCGGCTATTCCTGAATCTTTACTAGAAAGTGAACTTTTTGGACATGTAAAAGGGGCCTTTACCGGTTCATCAGCAGATAAACCTGGAAGATTTGAATTAGCCAATGAGGGAACGATTTTCTTGGACGAAATTGGTGATCTCCCACTTCCATTGCAGTCTAAACTATTAAGAGTTGTTCAAGAAAGAAAAATTGAACGAGTAGGGGATACCAAAAGTACCCCTGTAAATGTTCGTATTATTACAGCTACTCACCGTAATCTGGAAAAACTTGTAGCAAATGGCCAGTTTAGAGAAGATTTATACTATCGACTTAATGTAATTCCGATTACGATTCCGCCTTTAAGAGAAAGAAGAGAAGATATCCCTATACTCATTGATTACTATATGAAAAAATTTTCGGAGGAGTTTTTCCGCTCACCTAAAAGAATATCAGAAGATGCTTTTGAATTGTTGCTCAGCAATCTTTGGCCTGGAAATATAAGAGAGCTGCAGAATGTTGTCAATCATTTTGTTCAATTAGAAATTGGTGATTTAGTGACAATTGAAAGCTTGCCCAATTATTTAAAACATGTGAATGAAACGGAACGAAGAGTAGAAAAGGAAGCTGCCATAAATGAAAAATATTCAATGAAGTCGAGCAATCGAATAAATGAGAAAGAGATAATTATTGATCTATTAGATCAATATGGCAGAGATACGATTGGGAAAAAGAGAGTAGCAAGCCATTTGAATATTAGCTTGCCCACCTTATATCGGAGAATTAGTAAGTTCAAAATCAAGTAAGGAATATTTGGAAAATGAGAAAAGTAGAGAAATTTTGAGAAAAATTGAGAAAATGAATGGAAAGTATTGTTTTTTAGTGGTTTTTACACTTTTAATTATCGGAATTATTCTCATAATTAAAAAACTTGAATTTAACTATCCTTATTGCCTCTGATTTCAGAGTTTTTATTTTTTTGGCACGGTTCTTGCATGATAGATTAGAAAGGGGCAAAACAAATGTCGTGGCAAATCAAAAAACAAGATATTCCGTTTTTGGCCATCGGTGCAAAAATGATTGCTTGTGGAGGTGGTGGGAATACAAAAACGATCCAGAGTTTATTACTTTCGATCATGAAAGATGATGATGTCATAACTGTAAAGACTATGAGTGATATTGACGACGAATGGATTGTCGGGATAGGAATGATGGGATCAACCATTCTTTATGATGAGAACATCCCATCAGGGGAAGAAGGAGATCAAGCTTTAAAGGTATATGAATCCATTGTTCAAAGAAGGGTAGATGCCCTAATATCCGTTGAAATTGGTGGAATAAATGCGTTAGCGCCATTAGTGACGGCTGTTCAAAACCACTTGCCAGTAGTGGATGGAGACAGCATGGGCAGGGCGTTTCCAGAATTATATATGACTACTTTTTATCTAAATCAAATACCGCTTACACCCCTTGTTCTGCAAACACATGATGTAAGTGAGGTTATTCAAGGTATTCATGATATTCAAATCGCAGCAGAGAAGACAAAAGACTTTATTGCTACAAACGGCGGGTATGTCCATTTTGTCGGATTCGGAGCGAAGGCAAGAAAAATGAAAACATCGATGATTCCAGGGTCATTAAAATTAATTTACAGGTTAGGTATGGCGATTAAAAAAGACATATCGATCGATCAAAAAATGGAAGAGATGTTGGCTGTATTCGGAAACTCACTGTATGGTAAACCTCATGAAATTATCAGAGGTGAAGTGACTGATGTGAGCAAATGGTTTGAGCAGGAATCATTAATAGGCAAGTTCACGGTAGAAGGAAACTCTTCTTTTTTAAATAAATGGGTTGAGATTGAATTTAAAAATGAATTTATTGCAATTAAGGAAAAACAATATATTTGTACGATTCCTGATCTCATTCTGGTGTTAGATGAAGAAAGCTTAGCCCCCTATAGTGTTTCCGAGATTCAAGAAGGTCTATCTGTCATCATTTTTGCAGTGCCGGCTCCGAGTATCATACGGACTAAAGATATGCTTGCAATTATTGGTCCTCATAATTTTGATTTAGCTGTTCCATCTAAACTACTACAAGGAGATTGTCATCATGAAGCTTGGAATTGATGTAGGTGGGACTCATACAGATGCGGTTATTTTAAGAAATGATGGCAAGCTTCTTTCATGGAAAAAGCAATTAACATCAAGTGATATTATTTCAAGCATTGAGCTTGCGGCAAAAGAAGTGCTAAGCGAGGCGGGGATTGCTCCCCATCAAATAGATGGTGTGTTTGTAGGAACCACCCATGTACAGAACGCTTTGTATCAACCAGTAAATCTTTCTAAAACAGCACTGGTTCGAATTACGAAAAAGCCTTCCTTGGTGGAACCGGCAGTTCTTTGGCCAAACCAGATCAAAAAGTATATAGAGAAAGTTTATCATCTTAAGAGTTTTTATGATTACACAGGTACAATGAGCGAAACAACAACTCCTAGTCACGATGAAATCAAGCAGATTTGCATCGATATAGAGAAGAATAAAATTGAATCAATCTGTATTGTTGGAGTATATTCGCCTCTATATGAAGCCGAAGAAATTTACATTTGGGAAAGTATTAAGAGCCATTTGCCAGAGATATCAATTACCATGTCTCACGAAATTGCAAGTATTGGTTTTATAGAACGAGAAAATGCGACCCTATTAAATGCGATCTTTTCAAAAGTAATTCGCCAAGCCATGATTGATTTATCAGTGTTATGTAAAAAGCTTTTGTTAAACTGTCCGTGCTGGATTACTCAAAATGACGGTTCTTTAATGGAGATTCAAGAAGCCATCGACTATCCTATTTTTACGATTGGCTCCGGGGTAACCAATAGTTTTAGAGGTGCAAGTATTTTAAGTGGTTTAAAAGAATGTATAGTGGTTGATTTCGGTGGTAGTACGATTGATATCGGGAAAATTCTAAATGGCCAGCCAGAAGCGTCGCTCGGTTCCACTTCCATTTTCTCAATTGATGTGAATATGCAAGTACCGAAAATGTATTCCTTGCCCTATGGTGGGGGAAGCCTCATTTCGGTTAAAAAGGAATCTGTACAGATAAATGAAACAATAGTTAGTGACTTAGAACAACAGGGGATTTCTTGGGGTGGAAATACTTGGACATTAACAGATTCTTTCCTTAAAGTTTATCCAGGTTCGTTTTCAGACGAAAAGATGACAAGTAAAGGATTAAGTAAACTATCAACAGAAGCATGTCAGAAAGTCATTAATAAAGTGACTGGAGAAATAAAGGAAAAGATTAACCGTCTTGAGTTAAAAAGTGAGGGATTTCCCGTTGTTTTAGTGGGTGGAGGAAGTTCGCTACTTGTCGATCGATTATTTGGAAAATACAAAAAGGTTTACCATCCTGCTGGTCATCATATTAGCAATGCCATAGGTGCCTGCTTTGCGCCTCTTAGTGCCAAAACGGACAAAGTATTCTGGTTAAATGACCGAACGAAGCAGGAAGTTATTGAAGATGAAACAGAAAGCCTGTTTCAACAGCTTCTCGACAAGGGAGCAAAAAGTGAAAGCATCGAGCTAGTCTCGATTGAAGAATTTCCCTTTGATTATTTGAAAGGTGAAGTATTAAGAATCCGTTTAAAGGCTTTAGGTGATCTAGAGTTCGGTTAATCTGAAGTGTAATGTTGTTAAAAATGAATAAAAGGGGCTGTTTTTTTGCAGAAAACAAATAGTTTAGGAGACGATTACTCTTTGTCAAGAGTCCCTCAATCAGGACGACAATCGTTGTGGAATATAACGATTATCCGGGTAGGGTCACTGGCAACCATATCACAGTTCATACTAGGAGCTGCATTAGGATATGGCATGACTTTTTGGCAGGCTTTTTGGGCAACCATGCTTGGTAGTGTCATTTTAGAAGTTATTAGCTTTCTGTTAGGTTATGCGGGTGCACGTGAAGGCCTTTCAACAAGTTTGTTGTCACGATGGACTGGTTTCGGCCGATATGGATCTAGTATTATCGGAGCAGTTATTGCCATAGCTTGTATAGGTTGGTTTGGCGTCCAAAACTCAGTGTTTGCTAATGGACTTGTTCAAGCGACACACGGTAAATTAAGTCTTCCTGTTGCTGCAACGCTAACAGGATTAGTTGTTACGATACTGGTTATCTTTGGATTTAAATTACTAAGCGCAACTGCGACGATTGCCGTCCCTGCTTTTCTATTGGCGGTAGGAGTCGGAATTCACCAAGTTCTTAGTGATCATTCCATTTTTGATTTAATGGGAGTGGCTCCTGCAGGTGAGAAGTTGTCAATGGGAGTAGCAGCAACGATGGTTGCCGGTGGATTTATAATTGGTGCGGTCATTACTCCTGATTTTAGCCGCTTTGCTAAAAGTGGCAAAGATGTCTTTTGGATGACGATGATTGGTACCATTATTGGTGAGTTAGTGATCAACATGATTGCTGTGTTAATGGCACTTGCTGCAAAAACAAGTGATGTTGCCAGTATTATGATGCAAACGTCTGGTTGGCTTGGGGCCATTGTGGTTGTTGCTTCAACTATTAAAATTAATAATTTGAACTTATATTCCTCATCCCTCGGTTTTACGACGATTTTTGATTCGATCTTTAAAATCAAACTAAATCGTGGAATGGTCACGCTTGTTATTGGTGTTATAGGAACGTTACTTTCCGTTCTTGGTATTCTTGATCGATTTGTCGACTTTCTGATTTTATTAGGAGTTTTTATACCACCAGTTGCCGGTATAATGGTCGTAGATTATTTTGTGTTAAAAACACATCGGAAGGCATTGGATGAAAGCAAAGCAAAAGGCACTTTGCCTCCAGATGAAAAGTTAAGCCCCGTTACATTAATTGCTTGGGCAGCAGGATTTGCATGCGGTTATTTTGTGACAGTTGGTATTCCATCGATCAATTCACTTGTGGTGAGTGGAGTGGTCTATTACTTGGGTATTCTTACCGTTAATACGATAAAAAGTAAAAATAAGCTAAATGGAAAAATTGCATCTTAAATTTTTGTAATATTGGAGGAATTGGCAAAATGAGAAAAATTGGGAAACAAGAAATAGAAGATATCGCAATTGGCGCAGCACTGCTTGGCACTGGTGGAGGCGGTGATCCTTATATTGGAAAGCTAATGGCTTTGCAAGCCATTGAAGAGTACGGTGAAGTAACCTTATTAGACGTAGATGAAGTACCAGATGATGCATTAGTTGTCCCTTCATCAATGATGGGAGCTCCGACAGTTATGCTAGAAAAAGCTCCAAGTGGGGAAGAAGCGATTGAGGCTTTTCAATTACTCGAAAAATATTTAGGCAAAAAGATTTATGCGACATTTCCAATTGAAGCAGGAGGAGTCAACTCCATGATTCCTTTTGCCCTTGCTGCAAGGTTAGGGTTACCTGTTATTGATGCGGACGGAATGGGCAGAGCGTTTCCAGAATTGCAAATGGTTACATTTTATTTAGATGGGATCCCTGCTACACCAGGAGTATTTGCTGATGAAAAAGGGAACACGGCTTTACTATCAACGATTAATAATATTTGGACAGAGAGAATTGCTCGCGCTGCGACGATTCAAATGGGCGGTTCAACAATGGTAGCGATGTATTCGATGACCGGTAAGAATTTGAAAGAAAGTGGCATAAGAAATATCCTGAAACTTGAAGAAGAAATCGGCAAAGCGATTAGATTTGCTAAGCAAAACAATGTAAATCCAATCAATGAGGTATTGAATAAGGTTGGTGGCTTTGAGTTATTCCGTGGAAAGGTAAGTGATATTAATAGAAAAACTGAAACAGGCTTTGCAAGAGGAACGGCGACATTCGATGGTCTTAATGAATATAAAGGAGAGACGCTCAAGCTCAGCTTCCAAAATGAGCATCTACTCGCTCGAACAGAACAACGTCTCCTTTGTGTCACACCGGATTTAATTGCGGTTCTTGATGCCGAAACAGGCCTTCCAATCACAACAGAAGGAATTAGGTATGGAGCCAGATGTGTGGTAATCGGAATCCCATGCCATCCGAAGTGGAGAACAGAGAAGGGGATTGAAACAGTAGGTCCCAAATACTTCGGATATGATGTTGACTATGTTCCAGTAGAAGAGCTTATGAAAAAAGGAGTGGCGTTATAATGAGCATTTATCGTATCGGGATTGATGTAGGAGGAACTCATACAGATGCAGTCTTGTTAGATCAAAACAATCAGGTCCTTGCAGAAACGAAATCAGCGACAACTGAAGATGTAGCGACAGGTATTTACAATGCGATGAAAATAATCATCGACGAAGCAAATGTTCCACGGGAGCAAATTAAATATGCAATGCTTGGAACGACCCACTGTACAAATGCAATCGTTGAAAGAAAAAAATTGAACAAGATTTCTTCTATTCGCATCGGTGCCCCTGCTACACTGGCGGTGAAACCACTGATTGGTGTTCCTGAAGAGCTTCGCCAGGCGTTGGGCAAACATGTCTATCTTGTACGTGGAGGGCATGAATTTGATGGCAGAGAAATTGTCGAATTAGATGAACAACATTTATATCAAATTGCGAATGAAATTAAAGGGAAAGTAGATTCTGTCGCCATCACATCTGTTTTTTCACCGGTTACCCAATCCCATGAACAAAGAGCGTCAGAAATTATTAGAGAAGTCCTTGGAGATGAGATTGCTATCTCATTATCATCTGAAATAGGTTCTGTTGGATTATTAGAGAGGGAAAATGCAACTATTCTCAATGCTGCTGTCGTGAAAGTGGCGAAAACAGCTGCGGATGGCTTTATCGATGCATTAAAAAATGAGGGGATTGACGCCCAAGTATTTTTTGGACAAAATGATGGAACTTTGATGTCGGTGGATTATGCTGTTAAATACCCAATATTCACCGTTGCTTGCGGTCCAACGAATTCGTTGCGCGGAGCATCCTATTTGAGTGAACTTTCCGATGCGATTGTTGTAGACGTCGGCGGTACAACTTCAGATATCGGTGTCTTGGTTCAATCGTTTCCTAGAGAATCTTCCTTAGCTGTTGAGATTGGAGGAGCACGAACAAACTTTAGAATGCCTGACCTTGTATCAATAGGACTTGGTGGAGGTACGATTGTCCGTATTCAAGATAATGGCGATTTCACGATCGGACCAGATAGTGTCGGTTATCGTCTTCCAGAAAAAGGTTTGGTTTTCGGTGGGGATACCTTAACTTTAACAGATGTGGCCGTTGCTCTTGGGAATGTAGAACTTGGTGATGCCTCTAAAGTAGCGCATCTTGATCAGAAACTATTAAAGCAAGTGTATCAAAAAATGATAGATATGGTTGAAGAAGCGATTGATAAAATGAAAACAAGCGCTGCTCCTGTACCAGTCATACTTGTTGGAGGAGGTAGCATTCTCTTTCCAGAAGTACTAAAAGGGGCTTCAGAAGTGATTCGTCCGCTTCACTCAGGAGTGGCGAATGCCATTGGTTCAGCGATTTCCCAAGTTAGTGGACAAATTGAAAAAGTTTATGCTCTTGAAGAAATCGGCAGAGAGCAAGCGTTAAAACTAGCAAAAGAAATAGCAATGGCTGAAGCGATTCATGCAGGTGCAGACCCTGAGACACTTGTTATTGTAGACATTGAAGATGTCCCACTTGCGTATATGCCTGGAAATGCAACTCGTATCCGTGTCAAGGCTGCCGGTGATCTTGCCCAATTTAAGACTAAAGAATTAGTTTAAATCGCTGCGACTTAGATCGATCCACCTTCACGATCTTTAGCTATATAATCAGTAAAATGAAAGTGGGGCATAGAATTATTGACTAGAATTTGTAAGAATAAAAGATAATAAAATGCAGAAATGAGAGAATAGATAGTTGCTATTCTCTCATTTCATATATCGCAGGCTTTTCAATTAACTATCTTTTTTTAGAAGTTCTAGTGCTTCTCCGAATTCCTTTTCAATCTCAGCATTCGGTCGATACGTTGCTATACTTACAAAGTATGTAACGATCCAACAGATGATGAAACCTGGAACAATTTCATAAATGGTACGAGTCAATGAAGCAACATTACCCCGAATCATAACGGTGATCGCACCTGTAATCATTCCGCAAAGGGCACTTAAAGCTGTAATCTTCCGCCAGTATAGGGGAAAGTAAGATGACTGGTCCGAATGAAGCACCGAACCCTGCCCATGCGAACGATACGATTTTCAAAATGGATTCAAGCGAGTGCCCCAGCGATAATCGATACGACAAGGACAGCCATTCTTCCTAAAAATACGTATTGTTTATCTGTTCCGTCTGTCTTAATACCCGCTTTATACAAGTCTTCAACAAGACCGCTTAAATAGATTGCACCCGGAAGCCCCATAAGTAACCAGCCCGACATATCTGTGGCACCAGCGCTAAGAGCTGTAACCATCGGCCCAAGTGAACGTCCGCTAAGCATGCAGTCTGTCAAGTTGGATATTCGTTTAAATGCATACCAACCGATGAAAACCATCGCAGCCATGTAAATAATAATCGCTGTTAATTGATACATTTCATTGGACATAGTAAATCCTTCTTTTTAATTAGTGTTTTTATATTTTATAATACGGTATACTTCTTTAAATTCAATTAGTCTTTAAGAATAGGGGGACTCCTGAAATGGAGTTTGCCCGAATCCGCAGTTTAATTTCCACAGTCTACAAACAATTGCGTAAATATTCTACCTATACTTTTCTATCAGTTTTCATTCTAGAGGATACCTTAGTAGTTATCACTATCTATAATTTCCATAAAACAACACTTTCGTTTTATGGAATAAAAAACAGAATCGTTTTTTCCTTGCATATGGAGTTATCAGTAATCTGTTTGCTTGCTTTAGAATCTGTTCCCGACTGTCAGTTCTTTCATCATAGATAGATGAGAGTCGGCCATTTTGATCTCATCTTGAATAAGCGCTTGTAGTTTTAAGGCATCTCCAGGTCTCATTGTATCGATAATAAAAGCTTCACCAATCTAGAAAGAAAAAACTAGCTGTCACATGAAGGCATACCTGGAACATTCCCGCTAGTAGGAAATCGCCTTTTTTGGAGGCATTGTTCTTTGAGGCTTCTTATTAAAATTTGCTGAATGGTCTTTGATTCAGGCGTTTCATGAAGAGGGTGGGCAAGGTTGATCTCTTCAAGTGGATCTTTTGTTAAATTATATAACTCGAATTGATCAGGAACGGGTTGTGTTTTAGTACTAGTGAAACAAATTTCAGATTGAGTGTTTTCTGTTACAGGAGCTGTGTATATTGTAGTAGTAATATGATTTTCCACGCCTGGGTTACTCCAAAATTGCGGGTTATCGAAATAACGGGAAAATTTCCAGATTTCCTCTTTCTTATTCCCTCCGGTTCGTAGTTTAGCAATCACTGATTCTATATGATTAGGCTGTACTACTGAATCGTACGATTGACCAGTGAGGCTAACCTGATTCAATCCCCTTGTAACATCATCGTCGGTCATAAAGTAAAGGGGTTCATCGGCGCGCGGAAATTTGAGCTTTCCTTTAAGTAATGGTGTAAGGTCTCGCCCGGCTAATGGGTGAACTTCCATATGATCCTTACTAAGCTTTTCTTGAATGTGGGTGATATCAATGTCTGCGAGTCCTAATAAAGTAGGAATAATGTCCACATGGCTTGATAACAGATCTGTTTCTTCACGTTGTGAAAAGTGTTTAGGACTATGAATAATAAGAGGCACATGAAGGGCTTCCTCATATGTGTTGTGCCATTTTTGAAACAATCCACCATGGGAACCTACTAAGCTACCGTGATCAGAAGTAAAAATAACAATTGTATTTTCGTAAAAAGTGGATGTCTTCAAAGCATTAAATACTTTGGACATTTCATCATCAACCTTCTTTTGAAGAGAAAAATAGAGCTGCCGATAAAAGAGAGTGTTGAAAGTGGGCTGTAGTGCTTGTTGGTAGACGTCTCGATAACTCCATTGAGCGGAAGGTTTCGTTAGTAAAGTTTCATTGGCTGTAGGCGCTGGTGGAATAAAAGGAATAGAAGGATCAATTGTAAAGTGATAGGATGGCAGCATGTGAGAGTATAGTCCAAATAAGGTGATGTCATGTGGATTTACGAAGGATGAAACGATCAGCCACGGTTGGTGGTTATTTGTGCTTGCCTCTTGTTCAAGAGAGTTTATTAAATCAACAACTTCAGCTGAATAGACTTCGTCACGACCACTTAAACCAACAGACGCTGTTGAACCTGAATTACGAGGGTCTGCACCATGAGGTTCAGGACCGATCCATCCTGAAAAACCATATGAATCCAACCGATTTGCCTGTAAATAGGCATGTTCTTTTTCAGGATCAGGGATACCGTTCGTTGGGTTATAGCTTGTTAATGGATGATGAGTGCCTGGAATGAGAATATCTTCATCTGATAGATGCCATTTTCCCTTCCAAAATGTACGATAACCGGCAGTCCGAAAATAGTCTCCAAGAGTGGGGACTGTATTGTGGTCAAGCCAGAATACATTAGGATCAAATGCTCCTTTTGCCACCCCCGTTGTTTGAGTTACGCCATGTAGTGATGGATACTGTCCTGTGAAAAGAGTAGCTCTACTCGGAGAACAAGCCGTACTTCCAATATAATGTTTTAAAAATGTCATGCCATTTTCACGTAATAGTTCCTGTGTCTTCAAATTGTTTCTACGCCATTCTTTCAGTTCTTCGTTTTCATAAACTGTTGGAAAACGTTCCTCATCAACGATGATGAAAAGAAAATTTGGCCGTCCTTTTTGATCCTGAACACTAGAAGTTGATCGATTCCTTTTGGACATATTGTCTATCTCTCCCAAAAATAATAAAATTTTTTATAGAGGTATTGTATGTAAAGGAGCTGCTGAATGATTGCATATCCTGTACCAAATGTGGTTCATAATTAAGCTATGTATAGTTGATTTCCAACCTTTTCATGTCTCACTTTTGTGATATAGATCCATAGTAGTGCTAATCATTTTCAAACATGTTCACGATGATTGAATGTTGTAGTGCAATTTCTACTTCATTAATATCATCAATGTTTACCGATTTTTATTGCCTTTTTGTTATATATCTTAGACAAACGATTTCCGTTTATGATCTGTTTGATACCATGAAATGGTGTCAATGGATATTAAGCTGTCAGTGAACGTTCTGCTTTCCGGTGGAATGGTCTCTTTTTCTTCGGCAAGCGCACCCTGATCTTTGATCACATAAAATAATTTTTCGGCTTTAATATCAAAAATGGAACCTAGTTGTCCTACACCATTTTTGAAGGATATATTCTGGGAAAAGGGAACAAGCCTGATGATATTTATCAGGACAAGGAAGCATTTTTTGTAGCTGACCAACTTCAAAAAAATTTAAGAGCCAATATTCGAGTTGCAGAAAATGAAAAAAACACATCAGAGGCTCAGTCTTGTGACTAAGCCTCTGATGTGTTTTTTTAGAAAAAGAAAATCATCATTCTACTCGCAGGGAAGACAAGCACTGAAATTACATAGCATCTAAACATTCTAATCGACCATTTTCTAATGATCCGTGACACTTCAAAACTTCAACAGGAAAAATAAACGTCCATGGCATACTTGTTTCTGGCTGAACGATTAGTGAAGGGAGAGTGAAGGTATGTTCTGCAATGATTTCATTGTTTTCCATATAACGCAGTTTTTTGTTCATAAATGAACAGTCTTGGTGACTGAAATTATGGACAAGCACGGTAACTAATAATTCTCCCTTATGATTCATCGCTTGCCATAACGATGTGAATTGAATACGATTTTGATTCAGTAAACTCGTTTCTAGAAAAATTCCCTCAATGATTTTACGATCTTTATTGGATAAGGTTTTATCCCACGATGATTCATACTGAAGTTTTTGCATCTAGTGCCACCTACTTTTACAATTCCTTTCCTTTATTTTAACACATAAAAAAACAGGTATAGTTTTGTTTGTTTGAACTGAAAGAGAAATATAATGTAGAAACGGGTGGCCTGGTATTGTATGTACAGTAGAGGTTAATTCAGCAGAAGATGAAGTGTTGCGCGGTGCTCAGCCTGAATTCTAAATCGGCCGTTAACTTGTCCGTTTTTTATTGATTACTCAATCGATATTCATGTTTTTCAGCCTATTCCTTCTTAAAAATCTTGCATGCAATCATACACTGCAGCGACTGGAAATTCCCGATTCATCGCCACTACTTGGAAAAATTCTCTCAAAAATAATCTGGACGTTCATAGTGTCTGCTCTGTCAGATTTAATAGCATCTTAAGTTGGCAAATGAAAAATGGGGAGTCACTTAGCTTGGTGACAATTTTATTGCCTAGTGCCACCTTTTTTCTACCCCATAAAAACTTATTTTGTACATAATAATTAGTCATAACCATATTAATCTATTTCTCATTCAAATCTTCTATTTGGTGTAACGGTTTGCATAGCTAGAAGCTACGAAAGCATTCGGTTTAATTTTCGGTTCGACACCCATTGCTTCCATCCTTGCAACCATTTCATTGACAAATTCACTTGTTTTATTCTTTTTCCCAGCCCCAATATCAATATGGCCTTCCATTGTAAATGTGGCTCCTTGATAGAGGTAAGGAAGAACGATATCGATTAATTGATTTTTTCTTTCCTTTGTAAATAAGGAAACAACTTCCTCCGATAAAGATAACTCATTGGAAATTCGTTCATGCAAATGTAGCATTCTCCTTGGAATCATGACTTTTCTTATACAAGCCCACACACCATTTCCTTCATTAAATATGACAACTCCTGTTATAAAGATCGTATGCGTTTGATGAACTTGAGAATCTGTTCCTACCATTAATCGAAAGTTACTACATGGTTGCGATTGCATAAACTTCACAATATGTTCAAAAACCTGGTCAAATGACATCCTATTTTCCTGTAAATTTTGAAACAGGTACTGATTATTCAAGTCGTTTTTCATATGATCATATCACAGCTTTCTTCTCCGATTAATAAATACAGTAATCTGTTTTTATTTGTATTTTATGAAAAAAATGTAATATGGTGTCAGGCATGTGTTGCAAACAAATTTATTTTTCTGTGATGGGATTTGTTCTCATTTGCATTGTATTCAAATACTATACAATTTATGAAAAGATGGGGAAGGCGTTACAATTTGCAAAGCGGATTTGGAAGATGGATTCGATTGTTAGAAAGAAGATTGCTCTAAAAAGAAGGGAAGAACATGTGTGTTAATCTCAAAATAATCATTGTTTCTTTCTCTTTTCGATCTGTTATTTGGTTAGACTTCATGCATATCAACTCCTCTATATCTATCATTTCTTATTTTTACATAATACATATAATCTCCCCGATATGTTCTAAAAAAACCATTTTACTTTACTAGGTTTTGAGGTTCCTGATATAAAGCATGAGTTAGATACAAATCTATGATCATATCAAAAGTAAAACAGTAATCATCTTCTCTTCTGAGGGGTGGTTTTTGTCCTTTTATAGCATTTTTTGTAAAAATTACCGACGCAGTATGTTTATTTTTATGTCGAATGCACATAATAAATTCCAAATCCATCAATTAAAGGTAGAAGGGGGATATTCCATGAGTGAAAATGATGAAAGAAAAGATGCGATGACCCGTAGGCAATTTATTCGTAAGGGAGGCTATGTTGCTGGCGGGGCTATTGGTGGTGGAATTTTGGGTGCTTCAATTTCTCAAATGTTCACACCGACAGCACCAGAAGTGAGTAAGACTAAAAATGAAGTTGTCCAAAAAGCTGATGTAGAACGTTTTAATCAAGCGCTTATGTTCTTCAATAAGCAAGAGGATTTTAAAGTCCTTGCGCAAGCATCTGAACGAATTTTTCCAGCGGACGACCTTGGCCCAGGTGCGATTGATTTAGATGTCCCATTTTATATCGATCATCAATTAGCTGGAGCATGGGGAAATAATGCGCGAGACTATATGTTAGGGCCATTTTACCCTGGTATAGAAACGCAAGGCTTCCAGTCGCATTTAAAACGGAATGAAATCATTAGTCAAGGTATTACTAGAATACAGTCGGTTAGCCAAGAAAAATTTAAGAAGAAATTTACAGAGTTAAGCGATCAAGAACAAGATGAAATATTAGCTACTTTTGAAAAAGGAAAAGTGAAAATGAAAGGTGTAAGTTCGAATGATTTCTTTACCTTGCTGCGCATGTCCGTATTAGAAGGAGTATACGCTGATCCTCTATATGGTGGTAATCGTGATATGGCTGGTTGGAAAATGAAAGGATTTCCTGGCAATCAAATGAGTTATCTGGCACAAATTGAATCAAAAGAATTTCTCGAAATTGAACCGAGTAGTTTACATTCCCATATTGCTTCACCAAAAAAATAGCTTGAATGGAACATACATATTTAAGATAGAAAGGAAGTAAAAAGTGGCTAAAACATTACCTAAAGTTGATGTATTAACAGTCGGGGTTGGTTGGGCTGGAGGAATTATCGCAGCCGAATGTGCGAAAAATGGATTAAACGTTGTTGGCTTAGAACGTGGCGGGAATCGAAATACGGAAGATTTCTCGATGATCCATGATGAATTAAGATACGCCATCCGCTATGATTTGATGCAAGATGTGTCAAAAGAGACCATCACATTTCGCAATAAACTAGATCAAAAAGCGTTACCAATGAGACAATTAGGCTCGTTCCTTCTAGGTGCCGGTGTTGGTGGTTCAGGTGTCCACTGGAATGGTCACACTTTTCGATTTCTTCCATATGATTTTGAGATTAAATCAAAAACAATTGAAAAGTACGGGAAGTCTAAAATTAAAGATGGTTATATGCTTCAGGATTGGGGTATTACCTATGATGAATTAGAGCCATACTATGATACGTTTGAGAAGACATGTGGAATATCTGGAGAACCAAACCCATTAGGTGGTAAACGCAGCAGTGATTATCCTACGCCGCCAATGAAAAATACGGTGATGACAAATAAGTTTAGAGATACGGCAAAAAAGCTAAATTTACACCCGTTTTCTTTGCCATCTGCTAATATTTCTGAGGCGTATACGAATCCTGATGGAGAAACACTCAATGCCTGTCAATATTGTGCATTTTGTGAACGTTTTGGATGTGAATACGGGGCAAAGTCTTCTCCAAATGTAACGGTCATTCCAACGGCTATGAAAACAGGTAATTTCGAGTTGAGAACGCACGCCAATGTCATAGAAATTATTCACGAAGGTGGCAAGGCAACTGGAGTCAAGTATATTGATACCTTACAAGGCGAAGAATTCATCCAGCCAGCTGATGTCGTTGTGTTAACAAGCTATGTGATGAATAACGCAAAGCTTTTGCTCGTATCGAAGTTAGGAAAACCATACGATCCGAAAACGGGAAAAGGCGTGATCGGAAAAAATTATTGTTATCAGCTGAACCCAGGTAGTACCGGATTTTTTGAAAAGGAAAGGTTTAATTCGTATATGGGGGCTGGCGCACTCGGTCAAGTCGTTGATGATTTTAACGGGGATAACTTTGATCACAGCAATCTTGATTTTATACACGGTGGTTCCTTTGTCGTTAGTCAATCGGGATTCCGTCCAATTGCAAGCAATCCCGTCCCTCCTGGAACACCATTATGGGGGAAAGAGTTCAAAGAAAAATCGATTAAATACTATACTCGGACCATTGATGCGTGGTTCCAAGGCTCGTCCATGCCACATCAAAACAATTATCTAGATCTAGATCCTATATTTAAAGATGCATACGGTGTTCCTTTATTAAGAATGACTTATAATTTTACTGATCAAGATCGTAAATTAAACGATTATTTAAATAAACAAAGTGATAAAGTGATGAAAGAAATGGGTGCGGATACTGTTGTGAATTATGGAAAATTAGTTGACTACAACATTGTTCCATACCAGACGACCCATAATGTAGGTGGTGTCGTAATGGGAGGTGACCCAAATATATCAGCGGTGAATAATTATTCGCAAATGTGGGATGCTGACAATGTATTTGTCGTCGGTGCCTCAGCCTTTCCGCATAATAGCGGCTATAATCCTACGGGCACGCTTGGAGCACTCGCTTATCGTGCGGCAGAAGGGATTGTGAAATATAGTAAAAGTGGAGGTCAGCTTGTTTAGAGAGGAGCAGAGAGTATGTTGCAAAACATCGGTATCCCAGGTTTAATCATTATTCTTGTGATTACACTGATTATTTTTGGTCCGAAAAAACTGCCTGAAATTGGCTCTGCCTTTGGAAAAACCCTATCTGAGTTTAAAAAATCTGCCCAAGATATAATGAGTAGTGAAGAAGTAGATTCTACTAACAAGGAAATTGAAGTAGCAGAGGCAGATAAGGTGACCGATTTAATAAAGAAATGAGAGCAAAGTCATTATTTCTATTGTAATTTGCTCCGTTCTTTTTTTACTCAACAAGTGATTCCGGTTGTGATATAGGGAAAAAGATGCTGTTTTTTCCTTTAGATGTTATTCCCTATTAGAGCTTAGATATATCGCTTTCAATTTAAACATCATATTTTTGTTCCTAAAAAGGGTCTGACTCACACTCTATATATCGTTTATTAATCATTTACACGACTTTAAACGATATATAGTAGTTGTTTGAGTCTGGCCCTTTTGTTTTGTTCTCCTTTAAATAAGTGGAAAATTTTATGGCTGAAGGAAAGAAAAGAAGGTACAACTTGATTCGGAAATAAATAAACTATAGAGAGAGGAGGTAACGAAATTTGAATTTCGATGTACTGGAACAATACATTCAGCCAGAAGTTTTTATTTTAATCCCAGTGATTTATCTAATTGGTTTGTTTTTGCGGCAGACTCCTCATATCCCTATCTGGCTTCATGCCTGGATTCAGTTGGTTGTCGCTGATATTGCGTGTGCATTTATTATTGGAAATAATGTCAACGCTTTTATTCAAGCCGTTTTGGTCACTGGAGCATCCCACTTTTTGAAGGATTTAATCCAACATACAGTATATGGATTAAAAGGGATAGAACAAGATCCAAACACTGGACAATTTATAACAAAAAAGGACGTTGATAAATCGTAATCTAGAACAAACGCTTGATCAATCCCTTTTTATTGGGGTCAGTCTCTTACTGTGTTAAATAGGGTGAGGGGCTTCCCCATAGTGGGGGTCAGGACAAAAATTGATTGGACGGAAGTGGAAGAATCGTGTCCTATAATCGCACTAAATTTTACATTCTCTTTTTTACGAGAGTTTTTATAAAATACTAATAAATCTATTTACTGCATTTAATGTAGTTTATTAAAATGATTGCCATGATAATATTGGTAGTGGTTTTTTAAAGAATACATTTGTGTTTATAAGGAATACATATTATTATAAAATAAGAAATGATCGTGTTACGTAATCTAGATATAGAGAGTGAATTGTAGTGGCTTGAATGAAAGACAAATAAAAAATCACTCATTTTAGTTGTATTAGTAACTAAACAGAGAGTCTAATGGAACCTAGTATAAATCGCCAGCAATATTGCAATTGGAGGAGTTAATTTTGTCAAACAAAGAATTAAAGAGAGGACTAGAGGCACGTCATATTCAAATGATTGCTTTGGGCGGTACGATTGGTGTTGGGTTATTTATGGGCTCAGCCAGTACCATTAAATGGACTGGACCATCTGTCATGCTGGCTTATGCTGTCGCTGGTCTCTTTATATTTTTCATCATGCGCTCTATGGGAGAAATGCTTTATTTAGAGCCTACGACGGGTTCATTTGCAACTTTTGCGAGTGACTATATTCATCCTTTAGCAGGTTATATGACTGCGTGGAGTAATTGGTTTCAATGGGTAATCGTCGGAATGTCCGAGATTATTGCCGTTGGAATGTATATGAAGTATTGGTTCCCAGATTTACCCGCATGGATACCAGGTGTGATTGCCATGCTTATCCTAGGGGCTGCAAACCTCATTTCTGTAAAATCTTTCGGGGAGTTCGAATTTTGGTTTGCACTTATTAAAATAGTAACGATTGTACTGATGATTATTGCTGGCCTAGGTCTTATCTTTTTCGGCTTAGGAAATGGTGGAAATGCAATTGGATTATCAAATCTTTGGGCAAATGGCGGCTTCTTCACAGGGGGATGGACAGGGTTCTTCTTTGCGCTTTCCCTTGTCATAGCATCCTATCAAGGCGTTGAACTGATCGGTATTACTGCGGGTGAAGCGAAAAATCCAACCAAGACTATAACAAAAGCGATCCAAACGATTATTTGGCGGATTTTAATCTTTTATATTGGCGCTATTTTTGTCATCGTTACCGTTTATCCATGGGATCGACTAGATGATATCGGTAGTCCATTTGTTTCAACTTTCGCTAAAATCGGTATTACTGCAGCAGCAGGTATTATTAACTTTGTCGTCATCACAGCAGCGATGTCTGGTTGTAACAGTGGGATTTTCAGTGCAGGGCGTATGCTGTACACTTTAGCAATGAACGGTCAAGCTCCGAAAATCTTTGCAAAAATATCTAAAAATGGAGTACCGGCATATTGTACGATCGCTGTTCTTTTAGGTTTAGCCATTGGTGTTGTCTTGAACTTCCTTGCACCGCCACAACTATTCCTTTATGTTTATAGTGCTAGTGTTTTACCTGGAATGATTCCATGGTTTGTCATACTTATTAGTGAGCTTAGATTCAGAAAGGTAAGAGCTGCAGAAATGGACAACCATCCGTTCAAAATGCCTTTTGCCCCATACAGTAACTATGCAACAATTGCCTTTTTACTGATGGTGTTGGTTGGTATGTGGTTTAACCCTGGGACTCGAATATCCCTTATTGTGGGAGTCGTTTTCCTTGCTATTGTCGCAGCAAGTTATTATTTGTTAAAAATGGATAAGCGAGTACCATTAGAGGCTGATACGGATGATGATATTTCTGCGTAAAAAGGCTATTGCCCTTTCTGTTATAAGGATTTAGAATATGTCATTTATTTCAAGGGAATATTTAATACTATAAAAGTTCGAAGTAGTTAAAATAAGGTAAACGCTACTACATCTTTACTATCTGCAATCACCACTTAAGTCATGTTAGAGTGGAGATGGAAATTGTTTTAAATGTGTAGTTATCCATTGGAATATCTTTAAATAGACCTCGGTGATGGGGTCTATTTTTTTGTTAGGATTGAGTGAAACATATGACAAATAGTAGTGTAACAAATAATTAATAGATCCTTCTTTAGAAAGGGATACTTTTCATGCCTGTTTACAGATATGTAATGAAAAATGCTCAATTATTATGGGTATAAATAATCAACTTAAATGTGGTATTTTGCACTCATATTCCTAAATTTGATGGATATGAGGGCCCCCTTTAATGTCTTCAATTCCTCGATCCCTTGAAGTGGGATCTTGCGATAAAAGTAAGAACGTTTGAAAGCCTATTTTTTTTTATTCTTTCGTTTGGTGAAAATGAAAATAATCCAATACCTATTGATAGACGCATCATTGCTGTGATACATTAAAAATAATAGTCGGAAAATTCTAAATAACAATTCGTTTCGATGAGTAATATGTTTTTGGCTAAATGCATTTTTGGTAGAATTACCGTCGTTTCGTGAACGGAATGTCGGGAAAAAATAATCATCTTTACAAACAAATAAGATAGGTTTTATAATAATGTTAACTAAAAAGTAAGGATGGTTAACAATATGAAGTTAAGAAAATTAATGTATGTATCTATGTTTGCGACAATTATGGGAGCATTAGGGATTGTACCTCCCATCTTTTTAGGCATTTCACCCGTACCGGTTACATTACAAACATTAGGAGTCATGTTATCTGGTAGTGTGTTGGGATCTCGTTTAGGTCCTAAATATGGAGCTTTCAGTCAAATCATATTTTTATTATTGGTGATGACAGGTTTACCTCTATTATCTGGCGGACGAGGTGGAATTGGTGTTTTTTTCAGTCCATCAGGAGGCTATATCATCGGCTGGGTAGCAGGGGCGTATGTGATTGGATTTTTACTATATCATATGAAAAACGTATCCTTTATCAAGGTATTACTTGTTCATATTTTGGGCGGTGTGTTAGTTGTGTACGTATTTGGTATTCCTATTCAAGCTATGTTGATGGATATTTCTATTAATCAAGCAATCTTGCTTAGTCTCGTGTATCTTCCAGGTGATTTTATAAAAGTGGCTGTTGCTTCCTTGCTTGCTATAAAAATACGAAACTCGATCCCGCTCTTAAAGGAGGTAAGAGGCTAAGTGAGAATCACGAGTACATATAGAAAACATGCTCAAATGGATAACAATCGTTCTGCTATCGTAACAGACGAAGAAATCGTTTCTTATGGTGAATGGTTTGATCTAGTACAACGAACAGCTACTTCTTTCTTTATGGAAGATGCAGTAATGAAAAGAGTGGCCTTATTCTTACCAAATGGACGCTTGTTTTTACAACTATTCGCTGGTGCGAGTGAAGCCGGTTGGGCTAATATTGTTGGAGATATGAGATGGAAGGCGCAAGAGATTAAAGAACGGCTTCAACAAACGACTCCTGATCTTGTTATTGCTGATGAAAAGATGAAGGGATTTTTCCAAAAACAGCAAATGAAGGTCATATATACAAATGAGATAGAGGATTGGATTGGTTTGAAAAGAGACAGTCCCCAAAGGAATGATAATGTTCCTTTTTATATTGGGTTTACTTCTGGTTCGACCGGGAAACCAAAAGCATTCGTTCGATCTCATGCTTCATGGGTAGAAAGTTTTCGGTGTAATCAGGTCGATTTTGGGATGACGGAAAAAGATCATGTTTTAATACCGGGTTCATTTGTGAATTCTACGTTTTTATACGGAGCCTTAAGCACTCTATTCTTGGGTGGAACCATCTATGTACTGACAAAGTTTTCTCCGGTTCGTTTGATGAATGTTTTACAACATCATCCGATTTCTATCGTGCATGTCGTCCCTACGATGATGCAGGCGTTATTACAGGAAGGGTTTCATAATGAACAAGCAGTATCTTTTATTTCAACAGGAGCAAAGTGGCTTCCACGAGTGAAGGAGCAAATGCGTCTTCATTTTCCAAATGCGGATTTTTATGAGTTTTACGGATCATCGGAGCTTAGTTATATGACGGTTTTAAAAAATGAAGAACAGATTAAACAGGCCGATTCAGTTGGAAGGGTATTCCATAATGTTGAAATTAGCATTCGCAATGAAAACGGACATGAAGTAGCGAATGACGAAGAGGGTGTTTTATTTGTAAAAAGTAAGATGCTTTTTGATGGATATATAGATAACGAGAAAGAAACAATAAAAGTATTACAGGGAGATTGGGCAACCGTTTATGATATTGCCAAAATGGATGAAGAGGGTTATGTATATATTCTTGGTCGACAAAATGACATGATCCTATATGGCGGAATGAACGTGTATCCCCAAGAAATTGAACAGGTTTTCATAAATTATGACGGGGTAGAAGAAGTGGTTGTTTTAGGAATCAAGGATGAGTATTGGGGCGAGAAGGTAGCTGTTTGCATTAAAGGAGATGTATCCTTAACTTCATTGAAAAATTATTGTCTTCAGACTCTATCTTCTTATAAAATTCCACGAGTATGGCGTAAAGTCGAGAAGTTCCCCTATACAACAGGAGGCAAGATTTCACGCCAAGAAGTAAGAAAGTGGTTTGAAAAGGACGCGTTAAGATGACACGAGCTGTAATTGTCAAAGCAAAGAGAACTGTGATTGGAAAAAAAGGCGGCATCTTGAAAGATTATCCACCCGAGCAATTAGCTGCTGCTGTAATCAGAGATCTTGTTCAAGATTTGCCCGAACAGGCAGATGACATTATTCTAGGAAATGCAATTGGTCCTGGCGGAAATATGGCGAGGCTTTCAAGCTTAGAGAGCGATTTGCCTTTTTCTATTCCAGGTATGACGATTGATCGGCAATGTGGCTCTGGCTTAGAAGCGATCCGCCTTGCTTGTCATCTTATTCAAGGAGGAGCAGGACACATCTATATTGCGGGGGGCGTTGAAAGTACAAGTCAGTCGCCATATGAAAAAAGGGCTCGTTTTTCACCTGAAAGGATTGGCGACCCTGATATGGGGTTAGCTGCAGAATATGTAGCTGAAAAATATGGGATCTCACGGCTGATGCAGGATGAGTATGCCAAGCTTAGTTATCAACGAGCCATCGATTCATTAAGAAAAGGATATTATTCTGATGAACTCGTAAAAGTCGAAGATCTGCCTTTGCAAGATGAAGGGTTAAATCTAAAGCAAAATTATGAGAGGATGTTGCGCCGCTTGTCCCCTTGTTTTAAGGACAATGGAACTGTAACGCTTGGAAATTGTTGTGGAATCAATGATGGTGCAGCGGCGGTTCTTGTCATGTCTGAGGAAAAAGCCAAGGAATTAGGATATCAACCGATTATGCGCTTTGTAGATAGTGTTGTAACAGGAGTGAACCCTAATTATCCAGCAACTGGTCCGATTCCTGCCATTTCAAAAATATTGTCTAGACATTCGTTATCGATTCGAGATATTGACCTGATCGAGATGAATGAAGCATTTGCTTCTAAAGTTGTCGCATGTGCAAGAGAACTTTCCATTCCGTATGAAAAGTTAAATGTAGAAGGCGGTGCTATTGCCTTAGGTCATCCTTATGGAGCATCGGGAGCTATTTTGGTGACCAGATTATTTTATGAAATCCAGCGTTATAAAACGAACTATTCCATTTCTACAATAGGGATTGGTGGCGGAATGGGTATCGCTATATTATGGGAGAGTATAATGTGAAAACAGAGAAGACTTTAGTTACGATCACAGAAGAAATGGTACTAAACTATGAAGTTATTTTTGGAAAACAAAACAAATTACCCCCAACCTTCCCGATGATCTTTTATCGTTATATCAATGTTCCGTGGGACTACAAGACAGCACCGATTCACCGGAAACAGACTTGTGTTTGTCATAGTGAACTTTCTATCGGAGAAAGTTATCACTGTGTCGTAACACTGGATCAAGTAAAACAAAAGGGAAAGTATATGTTTTACACCCAATCTCTCGTAGGCTATAACTTGGAAGGAAGCGAGTGCTTTCGATGTGTGTCAGAATTAGTCGTACACTAACTATAACGGAAGAAAAAATTAAACAGTATGCTTTTCTTTCAGGAGACTTTAATCAGATTCATTTGGATCAAAAGGAAGCCGAACGGTACAAATTTAAAGAACCGATTGCTCATGGTATGTTGACAATGGGACTTACTTTGGAAATAGCCTCTTCATTTACTGAAAAAGGGATGAGAATTTCTACGTATGAGATGCAATTTATTAAACCGATATTTCAGAATGATCTGATTTATATCGTTGCGAAGAAAAAAAAGCAAGATTATGGTTCCATCTATCTTGAGATAACAGGTAGGAAACAAAATGAATTGGTGGTTAGGGGAGAGTTAGCCTTAGAGCGTCTGTCCTCAATACATTTTAATAATGCGACTAAAGAATCTGGTATGTGATTAAACAGTTGATATCTAGAAAAAAGTAAAACATGAAATGTTTGAGTCTCGTTAGAAAATTCTCAGTTTCTACTCTGCTTTTAGATTAGTTTGAGAAAAGGATTTCCTAAGACTTTATTTTGACTGCTATAAAGTCTTCAAGAGCCTAGTGTGTTTGGTTAGTAAAAAAGAATTTGACCCATACTACTAAGGGTGATGAATATGCCATGTCAATCTAATAATGAATTAAAGGCATTAGTGAAAGAAGCGAAGATATGTACAAAAGATGGTAAGGTTGCAGACTATATTCCCGAACTTGGAAAAGCGAAACCAGACGATTTGTCAATTGCTATTCACTATCCTGACGGGCGCTGTCTTTCAGCAGGAGATATCGAAAAGAAGATTACGCTCCAAAGTATCTCAAAAGTGATAAGCTTGGCCCTCGTCTTGATGGACAGAGGACCGGACGATGTGTTTAAGCATGTTGGCATGGAGCCAACTGGAGACCCATTCAATTCGATTGTGAAATTAGAAACGATGGCTCCCACGAAACCGTTAAATCCATTGATCAATGCGGGAGCTCTTGTTGTGACTCAGATGATTAAAGGGGACTCTGTAAACGAGCGGTTTCAACGGCTCTTAGCCTTTATTCAGGAATTGACGAACGATTCAACTATTCACTATCGTGAAGAAGTCGCACGTTCTGAATTTGAAACAGCTCATTTAAACCGGGCCTTATGTTATTTTTTAAAACAACATAAAATGATGGCTGAGAACACAGATGTAGAACAATTAATGGATTTATATACAAAGCAATGTGCCATAGAAATGAATTGTCTGGACTTGGCTCGAATTGGCTTAGTGTTTGCGATGGATGGAGTTGACCCTCTAAGTGGCAAACAAATTATCCCTACAGATGTCGCTCGGATTTGTAAAACATTTATGGTGACATGCGGAATGTATAATGCTTCTGGAGAATTTGCCATCAAAATTGGCATTCCGGCGAAAAGTGGTGTATCTGGCGGGATTATGGGAGCTGTTCCAGGGAAGTTTGGCATTGGAATTTTCGGCCCTGCCCTAGACGAAAAAGGAAATAGTATTGCAGGAATAAAATTATTGGAGTTGTTATCAAAGAATTATAAGTTGAGCATGTTTTAAGAGAGGTCTATCGATACCCAAAACCTCTTCACATACTTAGATTTGATTCAAAAGAGCATAGCAACAAAGACTCAATAACTCCGAGAAATATGCCAATAAAGGTGAACTATATCCACTATTTTTCTACAATCACTTGTCAAGAAGCAGGGACCAGTTAGGGTTTCCTGCTTTAATTATGGTTCAACAAAGGATTTTCATTGATGTTGAAGAATAACTGATAAAATACAATTTAATAGAAAGACTGTTGATAAGTGCATGAACGATGAAAGGAATAATCAATATAAGTTTATAAATAATAAATTCAAGAAAATGTAAGCAAAGACCCACGCATTTTCCAATTCAAATGTAAAAAATTCAAGTAAATATAAATAATGTTCTCATCATAATGAACCTCCCAAAATATTAACGAAATTATTGGATCAGACTAAAGATAATATTCAAATGTTTATTAGAATAAAGTTTTGACAATTTTACAAATAATGAATAAAATAATAGCATAATAAAATAATCAAACATATATTTGAATGAGGTGGATCGTTTGAATAAAGAAGTTCTGAAAAACAGTCTAGATGCTTGTGAAGTTTTTTGTTATGACGAAGAAAAAGTAAATCGAATAAAGAATCGAGTGGAAGAAGTTAGTGGGGTGGAATTAATTTTTAAAGCTTTAGCCGATTCAACCAGAATAAAAATTGCCTATGCCCTAACATTAGAAAAAGAATTATGTGTTTGTGACGTGGCAAATATTATCGGGTCAACAAAGGCAACCGCTTCTCATCATTTACGATTATTAAGAAATATGGGGCTAGCTAAATACCGAAAAGAGGGAAAGTTAGTCTTTTATTCATTAGCAGACGATCATATTCATCAATTGGTGTCCGTTGCCATGATCCATTCCAAGGAAGACCTATATGATGGAGAATAAGTGTGTATGTGATTTAGATATTTGATCAAGCATTTCAATAGGGGAAGCAAGATAGAATATATGCAGAGAATAGAGGCGAAAACTAGATGGAAGAGCGACAACAAACAGTAAAACGTGAACTCATACTGGAGGGGTTAGATTGTGCCAACTGCGCTCAGAAAATCGAAAATGGGGTAAAAGGAATACACGGAATTTCCTCTTGTTCTGTTAACTTTGTGACCAAGACCCTTACGATGGAGACGGATCACATACAAGAGGACGCAGTCGTGTTAGAGGCAAAGAAACAAGTTAAAAAGATAGAGCCTCATATTAACGCACAAGAAAAAAGAAAGCCAAAAAGAGTTGCCTCCACAAGGACTCTCTACTTAAAGGGTCTGAATTGTGCCAATTGTGCTGCAAAGATTGAGCAGGGGGTTGGAAAACTAGATGGGGTCACTTCTTCTTCCGTCGATTTTGTCTCTAAAAAGCTGATCATGGAAGTTTCTAATCCAGATCATCTAGATCGATTGGAAAATGAAGCAACAGTGATTGTTAAGCGACTAGAACCAGAAGTAGAAGTCCTATCAGAATTCCATGATCATCATGATGAACATGGTCATAGTCATGATCATGGAAATGAAAATACGAAAAAAAAGGTGATTCGATTAGGAATTGGTGCTGTACTAGCTGCTATTGGGATGTTGGCCCCTGTTTCTGGTATGGTGGAACTTGGTTTGTTCCTTATTGCTTATCTCATTATAGGTGGAGATATTGTCCTTCGAGCTGGTAAAAATATTCTGAGGGGGCAAGTGTTTGATGAACACTTCCTCATGGCATTGGCGACAATAGGAGCATTTGCCATCAAGCAGTACCCTGAAGGGGTTGCCGTAATGCTGTTTTACCAAGTGGGAGAACTGTTCCAAAGTATTGCTGTCAATCGTTCACGAAAATCTATCAGTGCATTGATGGATATCCGACCGGATTCTGCAAACGTTAAACGTGGCGGTGAAGTCATAAAAGTTTTCCCGGAAGAAGTAAGAGTTGGAGAGATCATTCTGATTAAGCCGGGAGAAAAGGTACCGTTAGACGGAACAATTATTGAAGGTAGTTCGATGGTAGATACATCCGCCTTAACAGGAGAATCCATACCACGAGAGGTGGAAGTGGGAAGTGACGTACTCAGTGGATTTATGAATAAAAACGGAGTCTTAACGGTAGAAGTTACAAAAGGATTTGGAGAATCAACGGTATCTAAAATTCTGGAATTAGTTCAAAATGCAAGCAGTCGAAAAGCACCTACGGAAAACTTCATTACTAAATTTGCCCGCTATTATACACCTGGTGTGGTGATTGTTGCTTTAGCGTTAGCTATTTTACCTCCTTTAATCATCCATGGAGCGACCTTTTCAGACTGGATTTATCGTGCGCTAGTGTTTTTAGTTATTTCTTGTCCATGTGCGCTTGTTGTTTCCATTCCGCTTGGGTTCTTTGGCGGGATTGGAGCTGCTTCAAAAACGGGGATTCTCATCAAGGGTAGTAATTACCTAGAGGCTTTGAATGATGTGAAATATGTGGTATTTGATAAAACAGGTACGCTAACAAAAGGTGTGTTTGGGGTCACCAGCATCCAGCCAAAGTCTACTTGGTCACAAGAAGAATTATTGGAATATGCAGCGTTAGTTGAGGTACATTCTAACCATCCAATTGCTGAGTCCATTCGGAAGGCTTATGGGAAAGAAATTAAGGAAGAGGTCATACAAGGCTATAACGAAATCGCTGGTCAAGGTATCCAGGTCAAAGTAGAGGGTCAAGTGATTTTAGCCGGGAACGCCAAGCTTATGAACAGTGAGCAAATTGCCTTCCAACAACCAACTGAAATCGGAACCATTGTTCATGTTGCGGTAGATCAACAGTACGCAGGATATATTGTGATTTCGGATGAAGTAAAAGAAGACTCTGCACAAGCGATTCGTTCCTTAAAAGAACTTGGCATTAAAAAGACTGTCATGTTGACTGGCGATGCGAAAGCAGTTGGAGATATGGTAGGGAAGCAGTTAGGTATCGATGAAGTATATGCCGAGTTGTTACCACAACATAAGGTAGAGGAAATAGAGAAATTAGATGCACAAAAAGCACCAAAGGAAAAAATCGTGTTTGTTGGTGATGGTATTAACGATACACCTGTTCTAGCACGTGCAGACGTGGGAATGGCTATGGGGGGATTAGGGTCTGATGCAGCCATTGAAGCAGCAGATATCGTGATCATGACAGACGAACCTTCTAAGATTCCAACAGCTATTAGGATTGCGAAACGTACTCGCCGTATCGTATGGCAAAATATTTTGTTTGCTTTAGGAATTAAATGCATGTTCCTTTTGTTGGGTGCATTTGGAATTGCAAACATGTGGGAAGCTGTATTCTCAGATGTAGGTGTAACGTTACTCGCCATTTTAAATGCGATGCGAGTATTACGAGTAAGATAAACATGTTAAAAAATCCTGATCTAGAAATCAAAGAATACAGAATAATAATCGAAGATCCGTTTGCACGAAAAGGGATATTGCAGAGTAAAAGGAAAGATAATGGGAGGCAAGGATGAATATGAGAGAAAAATGAGAGATGAGCCAAGAATGGCAACCTCTCATTTTTTTCTGTGATTTTTTATTTCTTATCAAGTAAAAGGGATATTTCTCTTTCAAGTTTAATAAATCCTTCTGACATACTTTGAATCTCTTCTTGTTGATTGGATACAAGTTTGAGTGTGTCATCAAGACTTTCTTTATTTAATTCCGTTGTATTCAAGTTTATTTCTACTCCAGCACCAACCTCTTGCATCGTGCTTCGTACATTCAAGATAAAATCTTGCAGATCTTTTGTTTGGTTAGAAATATTTTGCATATATGAATCAACATTAGAGAAGATTCCTTTTACTTCTACCATACCGACTGTATTTTTCTCTATAGATTTTTGCGATTGCGAAATAGTATTTGCAGCTGTGTTCATTTTTGCATGGATTCCGGATAGTAATTCAGAAATGGAGTCAGATGATACTTTAGAGGATTCGGCTAATTTTCTAACCTCTTCAGCTACAACAGCAAATCCTTTCCCGTGTTCACCTGCTCTTGCCGCTTCAATTGATGCATTTAAAGCAAGAAGGTTCGTTTGTTTTGATATGTCTGAAATTGTCTGAATGATTTTTTCGATCGATTCGGTTTCTTCATTCAACTCTTGCATGAGATGGATCGTACCTTGAATATCGCGATTAAAAGCAACTAAATCACTTTCCAATGTGTCAATACGACTCCCACTTTCATGGGTAGCCATTTTCGTAGACTCCACATAATTATGCATTTCCGTAATGGAACTTGTCATGTCGTCTACTTGATTATTCGTAGATTCCATGCCTTTGTTTAACTCTTTGGATTTTTTTGTTTGAGCATCGAATGTTTGAAGCGTTTCATCTAATAAGGCAACGATTTCTAAGCCACGTGTATTTGCACCATCTGTTGCTTGATTCAATTCCAGTTGATAGCCCTTTACAGATGCTAATGATTGTGTAATGCCATCTAACATTTGTTGTAATTTCTCTTGAGATTCAATCGCTTCTAATTTTTGAACGACAACGTCTTTTTGTAATTTATTATTGAAATATGCTTGCAATATAGACGCTAACGATACAAAACAAAAGGTGAGTAAGAAATACATTAAATCAACAGGATTCGTTGAATGAAAAATGACATCTCCTTGTGTAAAAAAGTAATAGGATACGATTGCTAACGTGATTAAAATGGTCAACCCGTTTATAATTTTGTCTTGGTAAATGCCCATAACGGCAACATAAAAGTAAATAGTCATAATATTGATCATATGTGGATCAATACTAACGATTGTGAACATGAAAGCCCCAATTACAATTAAATTAAAATATTTCATAAATAGAGCCAGTGTATCTTTCCATCTCGGTCGATTGGAGATATAGGCAAATGGGGCTAATATTCCATAAATGATGCCAAGAACTGTCGCAACAAAAGAAAATGAAATACCAAGGATGAGGTTCAATAACTGGACTGTTGTTATAATGCCTGCAAAAACTAGAACGACCCAATTATTTCTTCTTACTAATAAGTCAATATTCTCCAACTAAATCCCCTTCTTTCTGTTCAATGAAAGTTGAAAGCCAATCATATTTTTCAAGATGCTTATTTTCATAAACTTCCTTTAGATGAAAAAGCGTAGGTACTGCATACGCACCTTTATAAAAAACATCATCCTTTACCTTTACAGATAAGATATGGTATGAATCGTTAAATGAACGAAAAACGTTAGGATCAGCGATTCCAATTGCATGTGTGTAGCCATTTTTTTCTGCATAATCAATCATTAAAGAAATTCCACTTCTGCCAAGCATTCCACGATATTCAGGTAAAACGGCAAAACTATCAACTTCCATGACCTTCATATCATTCGTTACACCATCTTTAAATAAGTTCTTCATAAAAGGGCTTGTCCACATTCCATAAGGTGTGAATTCGAATGTCCCTCCATAATTCCCGTCTTCACTAACGAATAAAAATAAATCAGAACCATTTTTGGCATATTCCATTTCGAATCCCTTTTCATCCCACGACACTTTCTTAATACGATGAAATGTTGCAAGTTCCTCTTCTGTGCTAACTTTTTTGTACTTCAAGGTGCTTCTTTCTTTTACTACATTCAAGGTATATACTCCTCCAGCGTTACAATCTACGATTTATGTAGATGTATTAATTTAATTAAACAAAATCTATGCTATTTGGCCTATATGTTATTATTCGACATATTATGAAAAATTTTTAGCTTATCTTATAAAGCTTTTCATAAAACACCAAAAATTTCGTTAAATTCTAACAATTTACTTGTGAAATTAATTTTTCTATACACGTTCAAAAGGAAGGACAAAAGAGTGATTGCATCATTCTATATCATTAAAAATGAAGAAATCTTTTGAAGGGGACCGAACGAAAGTCTCAAATCAGGTACGAAATGGACGATTTTGAATCGATTCGGATGGGTATTGAATAAGGATTTCTTTAAAAGATACCGTTGTATAAAAATTAATATATACGTATAATTATTTTTATTTGAAAGCTGATGTACTACTTTTCAATCTGTAAGGAAATAAGAGTAGATTTTACAAAAGAGTCTTCACAAACCATATAGGGTGATAAATGGATAATAGTAGGGTTAAGGAGGAAATTGGAAGTTAACAAAACAAAAGAGCCAAAAAATATCAATGTATATGTCTTAATGTTTTGTTTCATTATAGTATCGGCGATCTTAACGTATATCGTTCCAATAGGACAATTTGAAAGATTACGGGCTATGCAATTGTCACTCTCGGTGCGTCCGTTAGTTTTACTGCAGCTGTGATGAATCCGTTCACGGTTGGTATCGCTCAAGATATTGCTGAACTACCAACGTTTTCAGGGATTGGTTTCCGTCTTCATTTATTTGTTGTCTTATACTTGGCAGCCGTCATCTATGTTTATCGTTATGCTGGAAAAGTAAAAGGCAATCCTTCACTTGGGGTTTATGGGAACTATAAACAAGGAAAGAAAGAGGCTCTTTTACAAGCTAACACAAAAATGAAAATAAGGCACAAACTAGTCTAAATCACATTTCTTTGCAATTTTGTTGTCCTCGTATTCGGTGTTATTCAATTAGGTTGGTATATTACTGAAATTGCTGATAACTTTATTAAGGGAGCGGGAAGTCTAATTGGTGCGGCAGTGATTATCGGACTGGCACAGGCAGCTTTAGTGATATTTAATACCGCAGGACTAATGGATACGATTCTTTATTATTCTTCACAAGCGATTGATGCAATTCCTGCTTCTATGACTGCTGTGGGGATGTTATTTTTTCAAATAGGATTAAACTTCTTAGTTCCATCTGGTAGTGGACAAGCAGCATTAACGATGCCACTAATGGCTCCATTATCAGATTTAGTCGGTGTTACAAGGCAAACAGCTGTCCTTGCATTTCAATTCGGAGATGGCATTTCAAATATCATCTTTCCGACCAGCGGTTATCTGATCGCTGGTCTTGCAGTTGCTGGAGCTCCTTGGGGCAAATGGATTAAATAGTTGTTTCCTTTTTCTTCATTCAAATCGCGATTGCCATTATCGCACTTATTATTGCACAGTGGACTCATTATGGACCGTTTTAAACAAAGGAGGAAATTTACTTGTCGTTTACCCATTTAGATCAATATTTAATTAAACAAGCGATTGATGATCGACGAATTCTTCACCAATATCCCGAGTTATCGGGAGAAGAGTTCGAAACAAGTGCATTTATTCGTAACAGACTTGAAGCATTACATATAGAAATATTAGATTTCGAACCACCTAGTGTGATTGGTTTTGTAAAAGGAACAAACGGAAATAAAACGATCGCGTTAAGAGCAGATATTGACGCTTTGCCGATAACAGAAGAAGGGGATAAGCCTTACTTATCAAAAAATCCTGGGGTATCGCATATGTGTGGGCATGATGGTCATACAGCGACATTGCTAGCTGTAGCCGACTGGCTATCGATAAAAGGAAATGAAGTTGAACCAAATATTGTCCTTATTTTTCAATCAGCCGAAGAAATCACACCTAGTGGAGCAGATAACCTCATTAAACAAGGAGTTTTAGAAAATGTCGATGCCATTTTCGGGATTCATTTGTGGCAAGGGATGGAAAAAGGGAAAATCGGCTTAACACATGGACCGATGATGGCGTCAATTGATGACTTTGAGATCATGATTCAAGGATCAGGCGGACATGGATCAATGCCCCATGAAACCGTTGATCCTATCTATGTGGCAACCCATGTGATTCAATCTATGCAAAGCATCATTAGTCGGAAATTAAATCCAATCGATTCTGGTGTTATTTCAGTTGGAAAGATTGAAGCGGGAACGACTTATAATATTATTCCTGATACCGCGAAATTAATTGGTACGATACGGGCATTAACGCCAGAAGCTGTTGATACGCTTCAAAGCCAAATGGTTCAATTAACAGAAGGAATTTGCAAGGCATTCGGCGCTAAAGGCCAAGTGGATTTTATCATTGGAACGCCGCCGCTCGTTAACAATCCTAGTGAATCTCGCTTTGTTGAATCCGTCATTCGCCAATCTTTTGGTGATGATGTATTTGAGTTAATTGATCCAGTGATGGGGGGAGAAGACTTCTCATATTATTTACAAAATAAACCGGGCGCGTTTATCTTTGTAGGCATGGGTGGGGAGAAAAGTATGTATCCGCACCACCATCCTAAATTCGACATTGATGAAGAGGTCATTCCAGATGCGATTAAGCTATTTATCGAAATCGCTAAAAATTATGATTGAGCAGAACTCTTGTAACACCTTGTATTTGCTCAAGATCTAATGATATTGCTTTAATCAAACAGGACAGCTTATCGGCAGCTGTCCTGTTTTTAATGACACAAATCACTTTATTGATTGGGAAGAAAAGAAAAAAATTGAGAAGCTAATCATTTTTTTTATCCCGCATCAATGGGCAGTAAAACCCCGCTTGGTTCAACTAACAATCAGTATGGGATGAAGAAAACCCCTACTGATTAAAGTTTCACTTTATATCTTTGAAAAATAAGTGGTCTTTTGAATGTGTGAAATAATCCGAAATTATCCATGTTCCATTCTGGATAGAAGTAACACATTGAAAAAAGTACAATATCCTATTGAGCTTATGCAAGCAAAATATACCTGTAAGAGTGATGAATCTCGCTTTGTTGAATCCGTCATTCGCCAATCTTTTGGTGATGATGTATTTGAGTTAATTGATCCAGTGATGGGGGGAGAAGACTTCTCATATTATTTACAAAATAAACCGGGCGCGTTTATCTTTGTAGGCATGGGTGGGGAGAAAAGTATGTATCCGCACCACCATCCTAAATTCGACATTGATGAAGAGGTCATTCCAGATGCGATTAAGCTATTTATCGAAATCGCTAAAAATTATGATTGAGCAGAACTCTTGTAACACCTTGTATTTGCTCAAGATCTAATGATATTGCTTTAATCAAACAGGACAGCTTATCGGCAGCTGTCCTGTTTTTAATGACACAAATCACTTTATTGATTGGGAAGAAAAGAAAAAAATTGAGAAGCTAATCATTTTTTTTATCCCGCATCAATGGGCAGTAAAACCCCGCTTGGTTCAACTAACAATCAGTATGGGATGAAGAAAACCCCTACTGATTAAAGTTTCACTTTATATCTTTGAAAAATAAGTGGTCTTTTGAATGTGTGAAATAATCCGAAATTATCCATGTTCCATTCTGGATAGAAGTAACACATTGAAAAAAGTACAATATCCTATTGAGCTTATGCAAGCAAAATATACCTGTAAGAGTGATGAATCTCGCTTTGTTGAATCCGTCATTCGCCAATCTTTTGGTGATGATGTATTTGAGTTAATTGATCCAGTGATGGGGGGAGAAGACTTCTCATATTATTTACAAAATAAACCGGGCGCGTTTATCTTTGTAGGCATGGGTGGGGAGAAAAGTATGTATCCGCACCACCATCCTAAATTCGACATTGATGAAGAGGTCATTCCAGATGCGATTAAGCTATTTATCGAAATCGCTAAAAATTATGATTGAGCAGAACTCTTGTAACACCTTGTATTTGCTCAAGATCTAATGATATTGCTTTAATCAAACAGGACAGCTTATCGGCAGCTGTCCTGTTTTTAATGACACAAATCACTTTATTGATTGGGAAGAAAAGAAAAAAATTGAGAAGCTAATCATTTTTTTTATCCCGCATCAATGGGCAGT
>NZ_LFZW01000001.1:832332-1019143 GCF_001183985.1 Peribacillus loiseleuriae
CTGTAAGAGTTTAAATAAATATAACGGTTTATATTTACTTAATCAGAACGTTTTAGAAAGCTATATCAAATTAGACTAAGGCTTATAGCAAAAGCTTGTCTCTTTTCATAGGATAAAGAAAAGCTTATTGGATTTAACCTAAATAGGATTGCATAACCGAGGAAACCGTATTTTAAAAGTTGAACTGGAAAAATAAAAGGATTCCAGAATAAGTGGTTGTGTCTTTTTTTTGAAGAGATTGTCAATTGATTATTATAGCAGTTTAGTAATGAATAACTTTTATGAGGTGAAGAACATTGAAGGTAGATGCTGTTTTTGAAGGTGGTGGGGTTAGGGGAATTGCTTTTATAGGAGCAATTCAAGCGATGGAAGAGGAAAAAGTGGAATGGGAAAGATTGGCGGGGACATCAGCGGGGGCTGTAGTAGCCGCACTTTTGGCAAGCGGCTATAAAAGCTATGAAATTAGAGATCAGCTAAGTGAAATTGATTTCTCAAAGCTTCGAGGTAGGACGATCCTGAATCGAGTCCCCGTTTTGGGCACCTTTTTAGCACTTATGGTTCATCTTGGATGTTATAAAAACGATTATTTAGAAACATGGATGGATTCACTTCTTGCAGAAAAGGGCATTAAGACATTTGCGGATCTTCCAAAAGGGAAGCTGAAGATTATTGCTTCTGATATTTCGAATGGCCAAATGCTTATTTTGCCAGATGATTTGGATCGTTATAGGATGACTCCTGCTGATTTAAAAATTTCAACTGCCGTTATGATGAGTACCTCATTACCATTTTTCTTCCGTCCGGTTATTTGGAAATCAAAAGATCGTAACAAATCCTACATTTTAGATGGTGGATTGCTAAGTAACTTCCCAATATGGATATTTGATACAGACAACCCTCGCTTTCCAACGTTAGGCTTCCATTTTGTGAAAAATGAAGTGAACATAAATGCCGTTATACCAACGCCAATCCACCTTTTTAAAAATATATTTAAAACGATGCTTCAAGCCCATGATTTAAGAAATATGAACAAAGAAACAATTGAACGCACGATTCAAATTCCTACTGGTGACATCAGCGCAACTGATTTTGAACTGAATAAGGATGAAATCGATTTTCTCTATAAAACAGGCTATAATTCTACTAAAGAATTTTTGTCGAAGTGGGATTTTGAACAATATAAGATCAAACGAACGCAAAGATTGAAGAATAAGTAGTTAAAAGAAAACTCTATCTCTTCAAAACAAAAGAGCAGGCTCTTCTCGTTACATGTGTTTTCTGTTTAGCAGTTTTGCTTGAAATAGTAACCATTATTTACGCAAGCAGTGTTTCGTCATAGGAAAGGTTCGTACTTTCATACCTTCCCTTACGATTCGAATCTGAAATGAACTGTTAATCCGACTTAAATGGATGAATAGTAATCATGGGAAACTATCGTAAATTACGTTATGAGTTTCATAGGTTCAATCGCAAGGCAAGGTGTTGGGCGGAATCCTTCATTGGGAAGAGGGATCGTGAGCGGAAGCTAGCAATATGCAACCGACTCCTAATAACACTAGTGGTAACTATAATCAACACAACAAAAAGTTCCAACAAACCTTTGAGGGTTATGTTGATAAAAATAAAGTACGATGAATTACTATGTATGGAAAATAGAAGAAATACTTGTGAACTTTTACTAATTTACGAGTGTTTTTCATTGTGCAAAGCAGGAAGTGACTGTAATAGGGATTTATCATTATTCTTTAATTCAGACGACTGTAAATGACCATAAATCTTTCATTCATTTTTGTTCAGTATACTAGAAAAAGCCTCATTGTATTGGCTTTTAGATTAAAATGTTGATTTAATTATCAGAATAATATAACTAAAGTGATAAATTATATGTTAACATAGTTTTATAGAGAGTTTTACATACTATTTTGTTGCAAGCAAAGCTTGTTTGAAAGGGAGAAATCAATGATTATTGGACTGTTAATTATTTTACTTCTAGTGTTGTTTTTACCTTTTTTTGTTAAAAGAATTGAAGAGAACTTAGAAGTATTTTTGTTTATCATGGGTTTTTTAGCTGCAATCGTTGGCGGCGTATTTGACAAGAATCTTCTAATTAAAGCATTAGAGGATCCGATTAAAATTACGATTGCCGTTTTGGTGGCTGGGCTATTATTTAAGTGGCTGAAGACACCTTTAGAAAAAGGGATTCTAGGCATAAGTCGTGCGATGCCTTTTCGGTTATTTATTGCTCTAATTGTTATTATCTTAGGCTTGATTTCAAGTGTGATTACGGCGATTATTGCTGCATTAATTTTAGTTCTAATTGTCAGTGTTCTTACACTTGACCGCCAATCGGAAGTTCGGCTTGTCGTTTTAGCTTGCTTCTCTATTGGTCTTGGAGCAGCGTTAACACCGATTGGTGAGCCACTTTCAACCATCGCCATCAGTAAATTAGGAGAGGATTTCTTTTATCTCTTGCGATTAATCGGCCCTGAAGTTATACCTGCTGTGCTGATTTTCGGGATTCTTGCTGCGTTACTGGTTCATCCGAAACAAAATCAAGATGGATTGTCCAATAATCAATCGAGTGAAACCTATCGTGAAATTATGATTAGAACGATAAAAATTTATTTGTTTGTCATGGGACTGACCCTTCTTGGGGAAGGGTTTCAAACGTTGATTAACCGTTACTTGCTTGATTTAAATACGGGGATCTTATACTGGATTAATATGATTTCAGCAGTCCTTGATAATGCGACTCTCGCTGCTGCCGAAATCAGCCCATCGATGGATGAACCGACCATAAAGGCAATCCTACTTGGTCTATTGATAAGTGGTGGAATGCTTATACCAGGAAATATTCCGAATATTATTTCAGCTGGAAAGTTAGGGATCACAAGTAAGGAGTGGGCTAAATTTGGCCTTCCTGTTGGCTTAGCTACTATGGTTGTTTTCTTTATTGTTATCACTTTATATTAATGGGCATGGATATGTGCTTGTAAATAAGACGAAAAAGGACTCCATTACAGTTTGAAGGGGCTCCTTTTTGTTTGGTAATCATGTGATAAACGAGTAAGTACCATATCGTAGTAAATGCTGACTTAACTCTCTGAATCAATCTAACTTTTGAAATAAATCAATCTACATCTCATATTTGTGTGTCATACAAAAAAAGTAATATAATATAGTTAGGACTTAAAATGTTCTCGAAAAATACAAACTTGGAGGGGAAAACAATGAGCAATCAAATTAAAATAGGAATCGTAGGGTATGGTAATCTCGGCAGAGGAACAGTAGAGGCAATTAAACAATGTCCGGATATGGAGCTTGTTGCGATTTTTACAAGAAGAACACCTGACAGTATTTCGGTAAATGAACCAAATGTGAAGGTTTTACATATCTCCAAAGCAGTGGATTATAAGGATGAAATAGATGTTATGATTTTATGTGGTGGATCGGCAACGGATCTTCCAGAACAAGGCCCTGATTTTGCCCAATTGTTTAACACGATAGACAGTTATGACACACATGCTAAAATTCCTGAATATTTTAATTCAGTTGATCGTGCTGCAAAAGAAAGTGGGAAGACTAGCATTATCTCTGTTGGCTGGGATCCAGGTTTGTTCTCGATCAATCGTTTAATGGCAGAAGCGATTTTGCCGAACGGTGAAAATTACACGTTCTGGGGGAAAGGTGTTAGCCAAGGGCACTCAGATGCTGTTCGTAGAGTTGAAGGTGTAAGAGGGGCTGTTCAATATACAGTACCAATCGAGGATGCAGTTGAAAAAGTAAGAAGTGGAGTGAATCCTGAATTATCCACTGCAGAGAAACATCTTCGTGTTTGCTATGTCGTAGCGGAAGACGGATATGATCAAGCAAAAATCGAACAAGACATTGTAACGATGCCGAACTACTTTGCCGACTATAAAACAGAAGTAAACTTTATTACAGAAGAAGAATTAAAAGAGAATCATTCACAATTGCCACATGGTGGCTTTGTTATTCGTGGTGGGAAAACAGGATCAGAAAATAAACAAATTATTGAATTCTCACTTAATCTCGAGAGCAATCCAGAATTTACAGCAAGTGTATTAGTCGCATATGCGCGAGCTGCTTATCGCTTAAACAAAGAGGGTCAAGTGGGGGCCAAAACCGTTTATGAGGTTGCACCTGTATATTTATCTCCAAAGTCTGCAGAAGAATTAAGAAGAGATTTATTGTAGGATTTTCATTAGAGTTCCATAAAGCTAAATACACATTTAACAAAAATGGGTGTCTCAAAAGGATCTGACCTCGCACTCTAAATCAGTATTTTAGTGTTTCATACACTTATCTTATACTGTATTTAGTTGTTGCGGGGTCTGACCCTTTTTTCATTGGAGCGAAAAGCACCAATTCCGGCGTGAAAACCTTAGATTCTGACTTGTAATCTTCATTTAGGGTATAGTGCGTATCTAGTTCAAAGGTCTTTTCCTAAAATTGATTCATAGTATTTATAGAAAAACCCTTTACACAATTAAAATCATTAATTAACTGCAGAAAGGGGATTCTTTTTGGAAAAGACGAAACTGACAGGTCGAATTGTAACACCGAATGATTCTGATTATGAGCAAGCGAGAATAAATCTGAATTTAAGTATACCTAAGTTTCCAAGGGTAATCGTTTTTTGTCAAAATGTTCAAGATGTAGTGAATGCATTAAAATGGGCGAGAGAGAATCGTGTCCCTTTCCGTTTGAGAAGCGGTCGCCATAGTTTTGAAAATTTTTCTTTAGTGAACAGAGGCCTGATTATTGATGTAAGTGAAATGAATCAAATAATATGTAATCGCCAAAGCTTAACCGCGAAGATTGAGGCAGGTGCTGGATTAGGGAAAGTATATCAAGAATTATGGAAATACGGAGTCACCATTCCGGCTGGAACATCCGTCAATACGGGAATTGTCGGCCTCACGCTTGGCGGTGGAATTGGTTTATTAACAAGATTATTTGGACTGACTTGTGATAATCTTCTTGAACTTGAAATGGTTAAAGCATCTTCCAATAGAGATGCGGAAGTTATTAAAGCTAATAAATATGAAAATAGCGATTTATTTTGGGCTTCCCGTGGTGGTGGTGGCGGGAACTTTGGCATTGTCACGTCCTTAACATTTAGGGTACATCCAATCTCAGACGTATCAATTTTCTCGATTACATGGGGATGGGAGGATTTTGAGGAGGTCTTTAACGTATGGCAGAATTGGGCACCATTTGCGAATAAACGCCTTACTTCTACTATTGAATTAAGAGCGAAGGAAGTAAACAGAATTGAAGTACTTGGGGAATTTGTTGGCCCTATTGCCAAGTTAAAACAGCTAATTCAGCCGTTATTAAAAGCCGGCAGTCCCGTACATCAAAGAATAAAAGAGGTGCCGTATATTGATACGGTTCAATTTTTTGATTCTCCAAGCGGAGACCGTCCAACCAATTTTAAGAGATCCGGTTCGTTTATAGAAGAACCACTTCCTAGAGAAGCCATTCTAAAGATGAAACAATTCTTGGCCAGAGCACCTAATGAAAATGCAGCCATATGGCATCAATCACTGGGGGGGGCAGTGGGGCGACTTGGTCCTAAAGATACAGCCTACTATTACCGAGAAGCCATTATTGCTCAGGAGTATATTTCTTCTTGGAATTCCACTAGTGAGGAACGGCAAAACATTCATTGGATTGAAAGTCTAAGGAGGGGGCTATCACAGAATACAATGGGCGATTATGTGAACTGGCCGGATATTTATATCAAAGAATGGCCAAACGCCTACTATGGAGAAAATGCCAACCAGCTTAGAAAAGTTAAAACCGTTTATGATCCGTATAACGTATTTACATTTCCTCAAAGTATCCCTCCCTTCAATAAACGAATATTTTAATAACGAAAGGAAATGACTCTGAAGGCAATGCTTAACGAGTCATTTTCTTTTATCATTTTCCGAAGTATCCATCTAAACAACAGGGGATTGCGTGCCAATTCCAATGTTTTTAAGGGATTTAATATCTTTCGTAGTTGCAAGTACGTATATAACGGGTTTAGTTGATCAAGTTCATTTTCGGTAGGCAAATAATCATGATAAGCTTCGCCTGTTTCTTTCACGATAACAACTCTATTTGTAAATGTTTTGTTAATCTATGATTCTGTTGGAGGATTTTCCTATAAGTTAAAGAAATCATAGCAGTACACAATACAAGCTTCTAATGGAGAAAACAAGTAGGAGGATATACTTTGATATCAAAAGTAGCAGTTCGTACCCCCTTTATAATGAATATGTGGGAGCGTCACCCTAAAGTTTGGAGATTTTTGATTGACTTGGGGATTTACCTTAAATTTAAAACATTAAACATTGATAAAATTCCAAACAAAATCGTATTACCTTCGACCAATGTACTATATGTTAATTCAGAGGAAAATCGTGGTAGAGCGCTATTAATTAGCAATGGAATCACACAAAAGCGGCTCTCCTATTTTTGGAGCACATCTGTAAAAGAGTTTTCACCAGATTTGATCATAGACGTAGGAGTAAACTATGGTGAATGTCTTTTTTCTACAACCTATTCAGATCGAACAATTATATATGGAATCGAGGCAAATCACCATCTAATTCAATACATTATTAAGTCCAGAGAGGTTCATCCGAATAAAACCCAAATCACGATTATCAATGCCTTTGCATCAGACAAAGACGACGAACAGAAAGAATTCTTTATCGATAAACATTGGTCGGGGACATCTTCTGCTTCCTATATGCCTTCTCACAATATGATTGAAAAGGTACCAGTTCGAACCATCACGATTGATTCAATCATTAAGAAAGACTTAACTAACGGAACCGTTCTATTTAAAGTAGATGTAGAAGGGTATGAAGCATTCGTCTTAAAAGGAATGTTCGAGTTATTCGAGAGATGTGAATCTGCGATTGGTTTTATTGAATTTAATAGTGAATATATTGAAAAATCAGGAATAAAAATAGAGGCGTTTTTTTCTTTTTTGCAAAAGTACTTTACGATTTACATGTATATAGAAGATGATATCTTAGTTAAAGCTGACGATGTTCATTATGAAGATTTAAAAATGATTTTTGGAACGGACTATATTCATACAGATTTACTAGTTGTAACAGATGAAGAGAACATGGGAGTATTTAATTTCGATATACAAGCTAAGGCCTAAAAAATAGTGAGAAGAAGCCCATTCATTCAGGATGGACTTCTTCTCACTATTTGATTTGTCATAAGCACTTGCGGCTAATTTACCTCGGTTTAACAGCGCCTGTAAATCCCTGATTGGTGAGATGCACAGACGTTGCCATAGAATTAGTCTGTAATTCATTGAATTTTAGTTTGCAGTATCGCTTTATCGAATAACTTCCAAGTTGATTTAAGGACTGAACGGCTTGTTTCCTATACCATTTTTGTAAAGTGAGTGTCTTGAGTCATACGATCGCTCATTGAAGAGACTGGTAGGAGAATAGAGAAACAGGTTCCTTTCCCATGCTCGCTAGTCACATGAATGTTCCCATTCATCCCTTTAATAATACTAAATGAAACCATCATTCCAAGTCCCGTTCCTTTTTCCTTTGTTGTAAAATAAGGTTCCCCAAGACGATCGATTTGTTCTTGTGTCATCCCTGTTCCTTCATCCTGAATATTAATATGGATCGTGGTACCTTCATAGTTTAAATGGATTTTAATTTCTCCGTGATTTGACATCGACTCAATTCCATTTTTCATGATATTAATCAAGCATTGTTGGAATTTTTTTCTGTCCCCTTTAGCAACATAATAATGATGATCATCTACTAAAGATAACTTCACCTGTATTCCATTCATATTGGCTAAGGGGATAATGACATTGACGGCATGCTGAATTTCCTCATTAATATTAATATTTTCTTCTATATCGAATGCTGGTTTGGCAAAAGTTAAATAATCGTTAATCACTTCTGTAGCACGATCCAATTCTTGTAACGCAATAATTGCATACTCTTTTCTCGCTTGTGTGGCTTCACCTTCAGATAACATTTGGATAAATCCTCGGCTGACAGTAAGTGGATTTCTGACTTCATGAGAGATGCTTGCAGCAAGATGGCTTACAATTTGTAATTTTTCTGCTTTCACTAACTTTTGTAGCACCTGAAAATTTGTTTGGATCACTTCCCAAAGAAGAGTGGAAATGGATATGCCGATGATATGAATGGCGACATACTTCGTCCAAAACAAGTTATCTAAACTAGCGCCAAATATATGTATTGAAACAAATAATGAACTAAATAAGGCAAAAATAATTAACGCTAAACTTAACGCTACTTTTTGTTTAATGTTCATTTGTAAATAGTATTTAGATAAGAAGAATACGAATACACCGATAAAGGTGAATGTGATTGCTGTCACATAAAAACCCACATCATTACCTTGAAAATAGCGGATGATTAGAACTAATAACAATTGAAGAAAACCTAAGCGAAATCCTCCGATTAAACCACCTAAAATAAAGGGAATCCAGCGAAGGTCCCAGACGAAATTTTTGTCAAGAGCAACAGGAATTAGCATACATAGGATAAGAGAGATTACTGGAAAAATACCAATAACCCAGCCTTTTATTTCTTCTAATCGATACGCATATTTAATCAAATAAACCATTTGTACTAAAAATAGAGAAAGAAGAATAAATAAAAAGTTGATAAGTAAATCCTTCGTCAAAAGATCCATAGCTGCACCGAACTTTCAATAATAGTATGAATAATTAAAATATTATATGTGAAGTATACCAAAATAAGTAAATTATTACTAGAGGTAATTAGAAAAGTGGGGGTTTTGGGGAACAAAAGAAATTAAAGAAAATTTGTAATAAAAGGTCAAGAAATTCGAGGAGCGATGTGTTAAAGATGTGTGTATACAGTAGTCTTTTTTTTATAAGTCGAACGAGGAAAAGTAGCATCGGAGAACCTCTTCACAAAAAGGTCTGACAAAATTTATGCCAGACTCTTACTATATCTTAAACGATTTATTATGGATGATATCTGGTGTCAAATAGGTTATAAAGCCTTGATATGTTCAATCTCTTTATATATGAGACTTGTAATTTTTGTGATTATATCCATTGATAATCGCTTTTTCAGAGTTTCACCGGAAAGGAAAAAGAAAGGATATCAGTTCCCATCTTTGAAAAAATAGCGTGATATAACTACTTCATAATCAATAATAGTATTTTGATGACTGTTTTAGCTTGATAGTACAAATAGAGTAAGAGCACTTTACCATTAGAATAGATTGAGTTTTCCAATCCGATCAACGGCCTTCACCAACAACTCTTCATCCACCAATAAACCGACTCGGATATAGCCTTCACCATATTCCCCAAAACCTCTTCCAGCAGCTACCGCTACATCCGCTTTCTCAAGCAAATAATCGGCGAAAGCCTCACTTGTAAAACCGTTAGGAACAGGCAACCAAGCGAAGAATGATCCAGTCGGCGCTTCGACTTTCCAGCCAATATTTTGGCATGCCGCAATAAAAGCATTTCGACGTTGTTCATAACGGATTACGAGGTCTTCGACACATTGCTGATTATCTGTAAGCGCTGCAACTGCGGCCTTTTGCACAGCAGGAAATAGACTGACGTATAAATGATCCTGGATAAGGTTTAAAGCTTCGATTATTTTGGGGTTCCCGACTGCAAAGCCAACACGCCAACCAGCCATATTGTAGGTTTTCGATAAGGTATACATTTCCACACCAACGTCTTTTGCACCGTCAACTTCAAGAAAGCTTACTGGTTTTTTTTCATCAAAACCGATGGCGCCATAGGCAAAATCATGCAAAATCGTAATGGAATGTTTTTTCGCAAAAGCAACCGTTTCTTCGAAGAAAGTCCGATCTACTGTAGCTCCAGTCGGATTGTTCGGATAGTTAAGATACATTAATTTTGTTGCTTCCCTTTGTTTTAGCGGTATAGCGTTGAAATCAGGTAAAAAGTGATTTTCAGCTTTAAGCGGGAAGGTCTGATACTCAACGTTCGCCAATACTGCACCAGATAAATAATCCGGGTAACCTGGATCAGGTAATAACATGAGTTCACCTTCATTTAACAAGCACATCGGCAACTCAACTAAACCGGTTTTCGTCCCGAATAAAATAGCTACTTCAGTCTCTGGGTTGATATCTACGCCATATTGTTTTTTATAAAATTCGCTAGCAGCGATCTTCAACTCATTAAGTCCGCGAAACGGAGAATATTTGTGAGTTTGAGGGTCCTCTGCCGCAGTTTGCAGTGCTTTGATGATGTGAGGTGGTGTCGGCTGATCTGGGTTGCCTTGCCCTAAATTGATGACATCCCGTCCTTCAGCAATTGCTTTGCCTACCTTTTCAACAAGACTTGCAAAAAATTGTACTGGTAATTTTTTTAATCGTTCTGAATATTCCATGTGAACCACCTTTATGAAAGAGTTGCTATTTAATCTAAAATTTTATAATATTTAGATAAAAAAGTCTAGAGGTGGCAAAAAATGAAGGTTGCTTGTGTGCAAATGGATATCGCTTTTGGTGAGCCAGGTAAAAATTTTACAGCGATTGAAAAATACATTGAAGAAGCGGCAAATGCACAAGTAGATGTTATTGTTTTTCCAGAAATGTGGAATACGGGCTACGCTCTCGATCAACTTGATAGACTAGCTGATCGAGAGGGAAGTATGGCAAGAAAGATGTTGGCTCATCTTGCCAAAAAACATCAAGTAAATATTGTAGGTGGTTCAGTAGCAACGAAAAGGGGAGGTAAATTCTTTAACACAATGTATATCGTAGACAGAACGGGGAAAATAGTCGCTGCCTACGATAAAGCCCATCTGTTCAAGTTGATGGATGAGCATGTATATTTGAACGAAGGACAAAGCATGAATGTATTCGAAATGGATGGTATTACCTGTGGCGGGGTCATCTGTTATGATGTACGTTTTCCCGAATGGATTCGTACACATACTTTAAATGGAGCTAAGATTATGTTTATACCGGCTGAGTGGCCAAAGCAACGGATCGACCATTGGCAATTATTATTGCAAGCTCGGGCGATTGAAAATCAATGTTTTATCGTGGCTGTCAACCGCGTCGGCAAGGACCCAAATAATGAATTTAATGGTCATTCCATGGTCATTGCACCTTGGGGTGAGCTACTTATTAGCAATCAAACAGAGGAAGGGATCTTGTACGCGGAACTTGATTTAGAGGAAGTCGATCGGGTGCGGAAGACGATTCCAGTTTATCAAGACAGGCGGACGGATTTATACGAATCATAAGGGGGGAAAATGGGTACACTGCTAGAGTAGTAGTGTTTTATTATTTTTAAAAAATTGACAATAATAAGGTGTTTTTATAATATATTAATTACATGAAATTTAACCATGATACTTATCCAGAGCGACCGAGGGACTAGGCCCTATGACGTCCAGAAACCCCAAATATTAGGAAGGCGCCAATCCGGCAGAATGATCTTCATTCTGAAAGATAAGTCGAGATTCTTTCGTATTTCGATGCTCCTTTCAGTTGAAGGGAGCATTTTTCTGTAGGATGAAAAGTCTATCTTTTTTTAATGACTTGTTAATTTGGAGAAATATGAGGAATCGTATGATCAAAATTCGTAATCTTTCTAAGATATACAAAAAGAAAAAGTAGTTGTACTTCGGATAAAGGTTTGATTTAACAGAAGTATAAAAGAATACCTAAATAACGGTAGTGTATAAAAAAGATTCACTTCTAAGTTTTATTATTAACTATTCTTATGTAGCTATACCAATAAACTATTGTAAGTGCGCTAATAAATGAACAAGATAAGAGGCTAGGTGGTGGTTCGAAATTTGAATCGTCCTTAGCTTCTGTTATGCTATAGCTTCGTTTAAGATAGCTTATGAACAAGACCTGTGACCTTCGAATTAAATCTACAGATCATCCTCTTTCGGCCGTATGTTCTTTTTTTCGCCAATTACTCTTTCCACAATCTCTCGCGAAACCCTTCATGAGGCCAGCAAGATTGTGGCTTTTTTTGTTTTGTAGCCTGAAAGCCGTTTTAATCGCTGAAGTTTCAAAATATAAAAGCTCTTCCTGTGTTTGAAGTGTGCGCTGTATCTGCTATAAAGCTTGTCCACAAAAGACCCCACTGAGTTGTGTATCAAGCAAAATTGTATAAACCCAGCCAGTCTGCCAAAAGTGATTATTAAACGTAAAGTGGAATTTGTGTATGTAACGAATGCGGAAAGTTGTTAACCCAATGAACTAATAGCTATAGTTCGTCCAATCGAATATTTTATGCAAATTGCTTATTGAAATTTGTCATACATTCCTTAGTATATTAACCCCCAAATTGCTAACGATAACTACCTGTAAGATATTTAACCTTCATGTTGATTCGATTTGTTCATTGGCTAGAATGTTTAACCAGTTTAGGAGATTATTTCTACCTGTATTTTCTTACTATTGGATAAAAAGGAATAAATTAGGATTTTGGGCCTGTTTAAAAAACATTGAACTGGTGGAGGCTATGGCACATATGGAGCAGACTTTCGATCCTACATAAAAGTGTATAGTTATGAAAAAAGTCTCCATATTCAAAACAATATCATAGTAAAAGGGGTATATAATATGGCAGAAGAAAAAAATAATAGTAAGAACCAGGCATCTAACATTAAAAAAGTGAACGCTGGGGACATGATCGAAATAAAAAGTGGCCTCGAACAAGGGAAGAAAGGGAAAGTAGTAATGGTGCGGGAAAACTCTGTTATTGTGGAAATTGGAAGAAATACAAAAAAGGACGAACCAATAAATACTGTGGTAAATCATAAAAATTATAAACTAATTAAGTAAATGAGAGAAAGGTTCAGTCCCAACTACATTCAAGTAGTGAGGGAGTGAACCTTTTGGGACACTCGCATTTTAACTTTCTTTCAAACAAAAGCCCTGTTCATTTGCAACGATGATGAAAATCAAGCTCAATAATCAGGAAAAAGACCATACGAAATAAAAAGCAAGCTATTTTAAAAAAAGAGCGATGCCCTATTGGTGGCCAAGAAACTTCTAATATATTTTCGGAATATCCTAAGTTATCTACCCTTCGGACAGAATTTTGTACAATGGAAGCTTGATTTTGATTATCAGAATAATCTTCGTCCAAGTCTACATACAATTCTTTTCTTTGTTTAATTAGAATCTACGTCTTCTTCTCTCTATTTCGATTTCAAAAGGGAAAAACCGTCTTCTTCTAAAGGTGTTACGAAAAAGCAGGTCTCTTCGACCGAAACCAAAAAATAGCATTTGATTAATCCTCCTTTCAGTCTGATTAGCTGGCTCTCTTAATATACGCACTCAGAAAATAATGAATGGACAAGTGCTGATAAAAAGTAACATAGTCAGGAAAAATGTACACTATCAACCATGCTTGACCTCATACTTTTACTGTTCTTGTTAGGCTATTATAAATGGGGTATGTAAATTAGAGGGGGAAATTATCAGCTATGTTGGAGTAGTACATTCATTCACTCCCATTCAAATTAAAAAGCCCATAATAAAGTAGGCCTAGGAAAATCGCTTATGAAAAAAGTTGAGCCATTGAATAATCATAGCTCTACCTTCTTTTTTAGAATAAAGGCAAAGCTGGTACAACTTATCAAAAAGGATTAATCCCCATAAGCGCTACCCCAAAAGGGTGCGATAGTCTATGATGAGCCGTGATCGTTTACGTCAGGCTAACGGATGGGGGGGCTCTATGGCATCATAATGTATCGAGCTTCTTCGCCAGCCATATAATCAATATAGGCAGTAGTTTCCACTTTCATCCTCTGTGGTAGTGCAGCGCTCAATTATGCCATTATTTGATGGCTTATTTAGGTTTTATGTATATTTGGCAAAGATAGATGCAAATTCTTAATTTGCTTCGTGGAAAACACGGTTTTGGAATAGGAATCACTTAAAAATTTCTATATTTTTCAATCCAAATGCTTGATTTCGCCTTTCGTCAAGCAGCTTGAAATTCTGTACGGTGGACTTACCTAGGAATTCAAGAAGTATGCATATTTCGAAAGGCAAAGTCTTTGGAAAAATTCACTGAAATGGCTGAACAATATAGACCGATGATTTACAGTATTATTCAGTCTTTGTCCATTTATAAGAATCAAGAAGAATTCTATCAAGTGGGATTGATTGCATTGTGGGAGGCACAAACGAAATTTGATTCCAGTCGGGGTGCCTTATTTTCTACGTATGCCTATAAAGTGATCAAAGGAAAACTATTAAATGAACTTCGGAAAAATGTACGGATCGATGATACTTACACCGTAACGGACATAAGTGTCATGGCTGAAGATCCTGCTTTATCATCCTGTGATCTTCATCTGGAGTCCGAGTATTTATCCTGTTATTGCAAAAATCTTACAGAAGCGCAAAAGCGATGGGTAATCGGCACATTTCGGGACCATTTGAGTATTAGTGAAATGGCTGATATTTATGGAGTTTCTAACAGTGCCGTAAAATCATGGCGAAAATCGGCTATTATGAAACTGCAAAAAAACTTGGTTGAACACTATATTTGATGCAAACTCAATTTGAAGAAATGAAAGAGCTATGAAGATGTATGGCCTGCAAATTCATTTTAGAAAAGTGATTTTGCAGGTAATTTTATTAGACGATCGGTTTCACAAGGATTTACTACAGTAAAAAGAACAGGAATTATATCCTGCCCTTACAATGAATTATTTTTCATATAAACTTCATTTGATTTTAGGTCATTGTTCATATAGACATTTATTATCTCTGAATCTGCACATATCGAACCCGTATTGTGAATAGACATAAACTTGTGGCTGTTAAATGAAGAAGTAAAAAGACTCCGTTTAAGACTATTGGAATACGTATTCTTGAGTTATTTACGTCCTGTTTGGATTGAAATCGACAAATAAGTCACAATATAACGTAGGGGAGATTTAACATGGCAGAAAAGACATGCACAATTATTAATGAAACAGGGATTCACGCACGTGCAGCAACAAACCTAGTACGAACGGCAAGTCAATATACTGCTGATATTAGTCTGGAGTATAAAGGTAAATCAATCAACTTAAAATCAATTTTGGGTGTGATGTCCCTTGGTATTCCCAATGATGCAGTAATCAAAATAACGGCTGTAGGTTCTGATGCAAATGAAGCCATTGTTGCTTTATCAGATACGATGAATCATACAGGTCTTGCAGAATAATTTAGATGGTGGCATACCTTTGGTAAGTGTAATAAACACTTGAATTTGGACAGATGAAGAAATCTTCGTCTGTTTTTTTGTTGTGTCTAGAAAACTATACACAATTATTTAAGTGAATCACTTTTATTTATCTACTCGCATCCAGTGCAAATGCCTTCGAAATGGGGAAAATAGTTTCGGTGAAAAAGTCGTATCTGAGCCTTTTCATTTACTAAATATCCGAAAATTATGAAACTGTGCCATAATAGGAATAATTAAATCGATAAACGATTGAAAATTAAAAAAGCAGAGTTAGTGTGCATGTGAATGATGATACATTTCAGAAGAAAAAAGTTCACGAATAGTCCCAGATAGTTTAATGAAAACACGAATCAATGTAGGGAAAAGTTTATAAGAAATGTTAGTTTCTTAGACTACGAGTGACTTTCTTTAGGATCTTTTACGATAGCAGTTAGACCAAGAGATACTAAATATGTGGCATTAACATGACTGATATTTGTTTGAGAAGGATGATACCTCAATATACAGTGATAGATCCTGTTTATAATCACAAATTTTACGTGATCAAATTGCGCCGGAGTGTTACTGTCCTATTCTTTTGTAAAATGAACATGTGAAGGGGGATGTTTCATGGTTGAAGTGAAATCTGTAAAAATTGATGGAGAAAATATCCATGTCTTCAAAAGCGCAATCTATATATTTGTAACTAGTACTGGAAATACATTGGAGTTAAATATGATTGTTAGTGAGGTAATCGTAAAAAAATATAAAAAGGAGGAAAATTTAATTATCGAGATCGAGTTACAAGATGGCCGAATTATCGGTTCAATTATGCAACTGAAAATATGGTCGGGAACATTGCCTCAGCTTAATTTATATTGTGAATTGAATGATCTAGAAGAGTATCATGATTTCGAAAAGGTGACGGAAAACGAGTCGTTTTTTCCAAACATAGAAGAAGGCATCACGTTAGAAGAAATCAGAAAAGTTGAAATGCCCAATGAGAAAGTAACGTTAAAATTAAATTTACCAATCGACCAAAAGGAATGGTTATCTAAGCAAAAAAACGCGATATTAAATGAGATTTTTAAAGAAATGATTTATGAAGTTTGGAGAAAATAAGTTTCAAAGAAATCATTAGATGACTGGAACTAAAGACATCAAGTTAAAAGAAGGGTCTGACCTCGCACTCTATACACAGTATATTATAATCTGTATATAGTCGTCGCAAGGTCTGACCCTTTTGTTATGGGACAGCCCCTTTTTGATAATTTTTTTAGAAAAGGATACGGATGGACTAAATGAAAACAAATAAACTAGATAAATTGAAAAGACCACTCTATATAAATGTATATGACGAGCTCCTGCTTCAAATTACGAAAGGAGAATACCCTGTAGGCAGTAGACTCCCTTCAGAACCAGATTTAGCAAGTAGTCTAGGGATTAGTCGAGCAACTTTACGACAAGCTTTAGCACTTTTGCAAGATGATGGATTAGTAAGAAATATACGCGGGAAAGGAAATTTTGTGATCGATTCGTTTTATAAACAAGAGGGAGTTCAATTAGAAAAATTAAGTAATCCCGTGCATAAGTGCCATATAAGTACATTTGACCGAATTGATACACATTACCGACTGGATACGGAAACGAATTATACGAAACAAGTATTAAAAAGAGATTCATCTACAGTAGTAGCTTTAGAACGTTTGTATAGAAAGGGAGACGATTTAGTAGCCTATGCTTTTACTTTTATGTCCATGCAAACGGTAGAAAGTTTATCCTTGGACTTAAATAATAAGGATGAACTACTGGATTTTCTAGAGAACCAAGCGTATTTGAATGCCAACCATGGAGAAATTGAAATCAAATATACCCGTACTGTTAATCTAGTCAACAAGAAAGAAAAGTTAATCGGTCAAAATGAATGTTTTTTACTATTGGAAAGCCTTTACGGCAATTCAGAATACCCATTAATGTATAATAAATTTTATATACCGCAACAGTTCTCGAAGATAAAATTAAATATTTACAAATAGCTAATGGAATAACACACAATAGACCCTATAAATTTTAAAACTAGAGGAATTTCTGCCTCATATATCCCTGTTAGGATGGGAGCACATAAACTTCCTAGGAGAATATTTGGTTAAATGGAGATTTCGAAAAATCTGTATTCCTTTATAAAAGTAGTGGCCGAAAATTTTTGCGGATTCCACTGTTAGAGGGACAACGTATGATTGTACGTTAGTAAAGAGAATAACAACGCTTATTTGTTGTTGAGCAATCTGTGAGCTATTTATTAAACAAGAGTGGTATTGCGAGTTCAAATCTCGTCTCTTAGAGACGGGATTTTATATTCTTTTGAAACTATCGCCAGAAAGACGTCATAAATTTGTAGAGAAAATGAAAAACACATTGCAAAAGGCTCTTTAAGCTTGAGTTTATATGAAAAGAAAAGACGAGCAAATAATGATTATATGTTTATCCAGACAAGAGGAAATTTTAGATTATTAATCATCAATTAAAAAGTTCATAGTATGAAAGAAAGGTTGTACAACGTGAAATTAGCAGCAATGTTCAAAATGATTCTAGCTATGTCTATTTTTGGTTCAATTGGTTTTTTTACAGTGAAGACAGGTGTTCCAGCGATTGAGTTAGTTTTCGTTCGGTGTATTTTTGCAACGATTTTTCTAAGCTTATGCTGGTTATTAACAGGTCATCACAAAGTCGAGGTATGGAATAAGCGTGAATTATTAGTTACATTGATATGTGGCATATTCTTAGTATTGAATTGGGTATTTCTATTTAAAGCATTTGAGCAAATGTCTATTACTATATCTATTTCAATTTATCATTTAGCCCCAATATTCGTTTTGATTTTGGGAAGTCTTGTTTTAAAAGAAAGAATGAATATAATGTCGTTGATAGCTATAGTTGTATGCTTTCTTGGCAGTATATTAGTAGTAGGTACGAATGGTTATTCATCATTAACAGACTTAGTAAATTCAGGATTTATATGGGCTTTACTTGCAGCGATATGTTATGCAATGACCATGCTCTTAGGTAAAGGCATTAACCAATTAAGTGCTTATGCGATGACTTTTGTTCAGACCTTCATTGGAATCATCATATTATTTCCATTTATTGATTTGAGTAAGTTTGATAATTTAACATTTTTTAACTGGCTATTTATTTTGGGGACAGGCTTTATCCATACAGGGTTAGTCTATTATTTATTCTTTGATAGTCTAAGAAAATTGCCTACATCAGTAATATCTGCTTTGGTTTTTCTTGATCCTGCCGTAGCTATATTATTAGATATTATCATTGTAGGGTTCAGACCTTCTTTGATGCAGATTATCGATATACTATTAATTTTTAGTGGTATGGTTTATACGTTAGTAAAACCTAAAAAGAATGGAAAATATGAAACAATTGAAGGGAATCTTAACCCTTAAATGAAGGAGTTAGAAGCTTTCGGATGCGATTAGGTAGAAGAGCATGAGAAGGATTATGCTTTTTGTAGTTTTGCAATAAAGTTGCACCGGAAATTTTCTCGCAGGGGTTACGTTTTATAACTTATTCCGCTGTTGGAGTTACTTGAAACTTTAAAAGATATTGTAATTTAATAGAGATTGTAATTATCTGTGTGTAATAATAATGGTACGGACAGATAGCAAACCATAATGGATTCCAGTTGTCTAGAAATACTTATATTATTGGAAGAGAGGGAATAGTCATGAAGCTGAAAGTCATTGTCTATAAGAAAGTGGATCAAAGTGTATTGGATTTTATTCAAAAGACTTGTCAGGTTGTTTATTTTGAGAAGCTTGATTCACAAAACTATCCTGAATTTCTACATGAGTTAAAGGACGCCCAGGGTATATTAGGTTCAGGATTAAAGGTGGATAAGAGTTTACTAGATCAGGCCCCATGTTTAAAAATTGTGTGCAATATTTCGGTCGGCTACGACAATTTGGACTTGACAGAGCTGTCTGAGCGCGGGATTATGGCAACGAATACGCCAGAAGTATTGAACGAGACAGTTGCAGATACGATTATGGGATTAATTTTATCAACGGCTAGAAGGATGCCAGAATTGGATCAAAGGGTTAAGGCAGGACAGTGGGGAAACAATCTCGCGGAAAAGTGGTTTGGGTTGGATGTCCATCATAAAGTATTAGGAATTATCGGAATGGGTGGAATTGGCTCTGCGGTTGCCAAAAGAGCTCATTTTGGATTTGATATGGATATCTTATATCATAATAGATCTAGAAATGACGAAGCCGAACAAAAGTATGGGGCTACATATTGTTCGATGGAAGATTTGCTAAAGCAGTCTGATTTTGTATGTGTAATGACACCACTTACTCCTCAGACTGAAAAGTTAATTGGCAAAAGAGAGTTCAAATTCATGAAAAAGACGGCGATTTTTATCAATTGCTCAAGAGGAAAAGTTGTGGACGAAGGCGCTTTAATTCATGCGCTAGATAGTGGAGAAATTCATGCAGCTGGACTAGATGTTTTTGAAAAAGAGCCGGTCAATTCGGATAATCCATTGCTTTCGATGAAGAATGTTGTCGCTTTGCCACATATCGGTTCCGCAACTTATGAAACTCGCTTGAAAATGGCGATGCTAGCAGCAACGAACCTGGTTGCCGGATTACAAGGGGAAATTCCACCTACGTGGATTAATAATAGGATACAGGTAAAGTAGCTGCACAGCGATCGGAATAATTAGTGGAAATAAAATAGTAGAATTGCCGGATAGTCCTTTTGGGGCTATCCGTTTTTTTAGTAGGTGACAGTCTCCTCCCAAAGTGCTGGACAAGGAGCTAAATCTAATTAGTTGAGATAGAAAAGCTTATAAGAATTGTGTTTTAGATTGAGGGATAACCAATTAAGAAAAGAATTAGAAGAAGGCACTAGCGTACAAGCATGTGCCTTTTCCTGATACTATTGAGCAGACGGAGCAAATGTTTTGGCAATATAGGTCGTAACCGGACCATACTGATCTTGTCTATTTGCCGGGTAGGAAATGGAAAATTTATTGAAGATTTCTTGACCAAAGAAGAATTGATTATAGAAGATTTGCCCATTTTCTTCGTAGGAAACTACATACCAATCATCTGTAAATTTTTGATAGGCAATTTGTCCAGGGATGCTATTTATTTCTTCTTGGTAATAGGTTTCGATTGATTCTCCTTCGTTCACAGTATTCGTATGACCGCCATAAGCAGTGACTTCAAATTCTGCATTATAGAAACTTGCTCCATCCCCATTAGTAGGCGGGGTATCCATCTTTAAACCTTCAGGATATTGCATCGAAAAACCAAAGCGATCGTTTTCATATGACCGATACTTGAATGTTTCAGTTTTCTTTTTTTTGTTCTTTTTGCTGTTTGATTTTACTTCGTTATTACCTGTTTCATTTTGTTGCAGGACAGGCTCATTGGTAGTTAAAGCTACTGTTACTTGTACAGATAGTTTAGTTACTTCAGATTGATAGTCGGCTAAAACTTTGTTTGTTTCGATGTCTTTTTGTAAAAGCTGAATCTTTTCTTCTGCTAAATTGTAGCTCTCTTTTGTGATCAGGCTTTTAACAAGGTCAAGGTCTTTTTGGAAAGAAGCTGTGATACTTTGATCTGAATGGATAAGGTCTCGAAGACTTTTCGCTTCTGACTGCAAGGTTTTTAATCCATTTCTATGATTCATAACTGTATTAAGTGAGTCAATGGCAGAATCATATTGTTTTTGTTCATAGGCGCTCAGCGCATTTTTCATTTGAGTGGCCTGATCAAAATAGGAAGAGGCATCTTCGTCTCCTGCTTTTTCTTTTAAAGCTATTTCAAAATAGATAGCTGCCTGGTGATAATCCTTTACTATCAAGCTTTCGATCCCCTTGTCCATAGCATTTTGATATTTGTCATTAGAACAAGATGCGAGTAATAATAAGCTAACAATGATAAGTGCTAGTATCTTGATTGTTGATTTCATATGCTCTCCATTCTATTATGTAATTCAACAGCAAATCAAATTCTACCAAATGATCAAGGTTTTGTCTTAAATTTCTGAGATGTTTGAGTGTATGTAAAGGCAGAGTATACTTATGAAAAAAGAAGTTCTGATACAAGTGGATGTACCCAAATATGCATTTTCTAATTTTAGTTTGAAGATCTACTGATTTTAGTCTAAAATGAACTGATGTAAATATAAATCCGTTTCATTACGGTAGAGGTTTCTAGCTACCCTCTCTAAAAAACTAAGGAAAACAGTACTGCTTTCTTAGTAGTGCTGTTTTTCTGTCGAAAAGGGGATTTTTTTAATGAAGCAAGAGAAGGCAGTAGTAGTTTTTAGTGGCGGTCAGGATAGTACGACTTGCTTATTCTGGGCGATGAAGCAGTTTAAGGAAGTTGAGGCAGTTACGTTTGATTATAATCAGCGCCATCGGTTAGAGATTGATTGTGCCAAGCAGATTGCCGACGAACTTGGGATTAAACATCATATTCTGGATATGTCGCTGCTCAACCAATTGGCGCCTAATGCATTAACGCGTGATGACATTGCCGTGAGTGATGGAGAAGAGGGGGAGCTTCCTTCCACCTTTGTTCCGGGGAGAAATTTGTTGTTCTTATCTTTTGCTGGGGTACTTGCCAGCCAAGTCGGAGCCAAGCATATTATTACAGGTGTGTGTGAAACAGACTTTAGCGGCTATCCGGACTGCCGAGATATTTTCATAAAATCATTGAATGTGACGTTAAATCTATCGATGGATCAGCCATTTGTTATTCATACACCGCTTATGTGGATGAATAAGGCGGAGGCATGGGGCATGGCGGATGAGTTAGATGTTTTGGAATTTGTTCGTAATAAGACACTAACCTGTTATAACGGAATCATGGCAGATGGTTGCGGGGATTGTCCGGCTTGTAAATTGCGTCGAAAAGGCCTTGATGACTACTTGAGTCAGAAGGTGAAGAATTAATGTATGGCTTTCGCGTAGTAGATAAATTGCAAAAGATCAATGAAGATATTAAATCCGATCAATTAAAATATCATGCTAAACGAGTACTTGTTAGTAAGGAATTTACTTTTGATGCGGCCCATCATTTACATTGTTATGAAGGGAAATGCAAAAATCTTCATGGCCATACTTATCGGGTCATTTTTGGCCTTAGTGGTTTTATCGATGATCGTGGCTTACTCATTGATTTTGGCGATATTAAAGAAATTTGGAAAAATGAGATTGAAATTTTTCTTGATCATAAATATTTAAACGAGACGTTGCCGCTAATGAATACAACTGCTGAAAATATGGTCGTTTGGATTTATGAAAAAATGGCGGACGCATTAAACAAGAGACAAGAACAATATGATGGAGCAAGGGTGGAATTTGTCCGTCTTTATGAAACGCCGACAAGCTATGCCGAGGCAAAAAGGGAGTGGATGGAACATGAGTAAAATTCCTGTTATGGAGATATTCGGACCAACCATTCAAGGGGAAGGCATGGTCATCGGTCAAAAGACGATGTTTGTTAGAACGGCGGGTTGTGATTATGCTTGCTCATGGTGTGACTCGTCTTTTACATGGGATGGATCGGGTAAACATCTCATTAAGCAAATGGAGCCAGACGAAATTTGGTGTCAGTTAAAAGAACTAGGAGGAGATGGTTTTTCTCATGTAACCATCTCCGGTGGAAACCCAGCTCTATTGAAGAATCTTACTGGATTGGTCCAATTATTAAAGCAAGAAAACATGAAAACCTGTCTTGAAACGCAAGGGTCAAAGTGGCAAGATTGGATGCTTTCGATTAATGAGCTGACGATTTCACCTAAACCGCCTAGTTCAGGGATGATCACAAACTTTGACTCACTTGATATGATCCTCAATAAGCTCATGTCAGACGATTTTTCAGGAAATGTGAGTTTAAAGGTCGTTGTATTCAATGATGCTGATTTTAACTATGCAAAGGCAATTCATAGAAGATACCCTGGCATTCCTTTTTACATGCAGGTGGGGAATGATGATACGAAGACTGTAAATGATGCTGTGTTAATTACTCATTTGCTGCAAAAATATGAAGAGTTAATCGATCGTGTGATACAAGATGAAGAGTTAAAAGAAATTAAAGTACTCCCTCAGCTCCATGCACTAGTATGGGGAAACAAACGAGGTGTGTAAGAGAAAGGGATAATAAATGATTAGAATTTTACTATATTTAATTGCCATTGTAACAGCCAATGTTGTGACAGCTTCTTTCGCACCTTTATCGATTGGTGTATTTATTGTGCCAATGGGAACGCTATTTATCGGGGCAACTTTTATCCTAAGAGATTTGGTGCAAAATGCATTTGGCAGAAAGAAAACCTATTTGGCAATCGGAATCGCTTTAGCTTTGTCGGCGATTGTGTCATATATATTGGGAGACACATTATTAATCGTTCTTGCGTCCGCCATTTCGTTTGTCATCTCAGAAACAACTGATACGGAAATTTACTCAAGATTGAAGCTCCCGATGGCTTGGCGAGTTTTTTACAGCGGGCTAGTTGGCGGAGTTCTTGATTCTGCTATCTTTGTCATTATTGGCTTAAGCCCATTGGGTGCTAATTTCCTACCATGGGAAGCTGTACCTTTTGCAATTCTTGGTCAAGTGATTGTGAAGACCGTTATACAGAGCCTTGGCGCAATGGTGCTCCATCGTGTAATCATTTCGCGGAACCAAGTAGAGATAGCTTGAATCATTTTTGAATATACATTGAGAAGGATAAAAATAAGAAGATAAAGATTTATAATCGCATGTAGGCTCTTTTAGTCCTTTTCTTACAGGTCTAGATGAGATCAAAGAGATTATTATCTAATTGGTATTTAATTGATTACGAAGACATTTTTTGTTTATCTAGCTCCATAAAATAGCCCAAATTTTGGCCATACGTAAAGTGGTCAAGATTTGGGCTATTCTCTTGATCATCACGGAAACGTGAATAAAAAAAGAATTTTATATAAGACTGGTTGGCGGTATATCCATCGTCAAATCTACTGGATATTGCATTTAAAAATACAACAGGTCAATTTTATAAAAACGATACGCTAGTGTTTTTGTTTTAGTTTGTTTGAAATATTATCCGTATAAATAAAACCTAGAATAGGTTAAATGTCTTACTTGATCTTCCAACTCCCCTTCTTTCCACCTATTTACCATAAAATTGCGGACTAGATATAATTGTAGGTGATATTAGGAAAAAAGAGAGGGGAGCTTGATCATTATTTTAGGAACAAAGAAAACCACCTTACCAGCTTCCTTGTTTGAAAGGATAAGAGGAGGCAGACTAAATGAAAATGTTAGATGTAGATGCGTTACATAAGGGAATCGATGCTACAATTGAAAAATTGTTGAGCTTGCAGAATAAATGAAACAAGTAGAAAATGATGTAAAAGGATTGGTTGCCCTAGACGATTGGCTTAAAGGAGAGGGAGGGAAGGAAATCCGTTCCTATTCAAAATGTGAATGAAGTTATATGTGAAAATAATATCGACTTGAAATCTACTTTTTTGGATCCCAGCTAACTGTTGAATATGCATTGTTTTATGATGCTTTAGATCTTTGTCCTGAATAATAAAGTAACTTAATGAGATTTCGAAGGTTATTTGATAAAGGAGCACCTTAAATAGTATGTTTGAATAAATGAGTGGTGGTCAACAGATTGCCACTCTTTTAATATGAATCTTTGATGATCTTTTTAGGTATACTATGGTGGAAAAAAACAAGGAGATAACGGAACATCCCCTTTTCAATCATTAACTTTTTAAAATATCTTCAATTCTATCAAGTTCTTCTTGAGAGAATGAAAGATTATTTAATGCAGCAACATTTTCTTCGATTTGACTTACTCGGCTTGCGCCAATTAATGCAGAAGTAACCTTTCCACCTCTTAGTACCCAAGCAAGTGCCATTTGCGCCAGGTTTTGACCGCGTTCAGCTGCCACTTGATTTAATTTTATTACGCGATTTACAACGTCTTCACTCACTTGATCCGTTCCTAATGCACCAGTAGATTTAGCAGCTCTGGAATCAGTCGGAATGCCATTTAGATATTTATTTGTTAAAAGACCTTGTGCTAAAGGACAGAAAGCAATCGATCCAACACCATTTTCTTGTAATACATCCTGTAAGCCATCCTCAATCCAGCGGTTCAACATGGAATAGCTTGGTTGATGAATGACGAGTGGTGTGCCTAATCGATTTAGGATTTTAATCGCTTCCTCTGTTTGTTCCGCATTATAACTCGAAATGCCTACATATAATGCTTTCCCTTGGCGAACGATTGAGTCTAACGCACCCATCGTTTCTTCCAAAGGCGTGTTCGGATCTGGACGATGTGAATAGAAAATATCGACATAATCCAGCCCCATGCGCTTTAAACTTTGATCTAAACTTGCGACAAGATACTTCTTCGACCCCCATTCACCGTATGGGCCTGGCCACATATAATAACCAGCTTTTGATGAAATAATCATTTCATCCCGGTAAGGAGCAAAATCTGTTTTTAATATATTTCCGAACATTTCTTCCGCAGATCCTGCAGGAGGACCATAGTTGTTTGCTAGGTCAAAATGGGTGACTCCTAGATCAAATGCTTTTCTGAGCATTGCGCGCCCATTTTCATATGGATCCACTCCGCCGAAGTTATGCCATAGGCCAAGTGAAATCGCTGGAAGTTGTAGTCCAGATTGCCCGCTTCTATTGTATTTCATTGTGTCATATCTTGTATCATCCGCTCTATAAACCATTGTAAACCTCCTAAAGAAGTGATACTTCATATTATAATACTTCACCTTCAATTGTCGATATTTTTAAACTATTAATATAAAGCGTTTTCAAACGAGCTGGATATTAAGTAATTTACCATTGCGGTACGATAGGAATGTCTACAGTCACTTTGTGTATGTGATCATAAATAAAAAATAGTAGTAATTTTTGATATTGTGTATAATTTAATGCAGCAAATTAAATGATCAGTTTTATCCAACTAGCAGACATTTACATTTAATAGAGCAATAGTTAACATAAATAATGTGATTATTTAACTCATTTGTATTTTTGCAGGTTATTAGGGAATTCCAATAGTCAAAAAGGTTGTAAAAGTACAAGTAAAGAAGTAAGGATTGAAGATCCTCAAACTTCTGGGTGCCTTGTTTGAATGAATCCATTAATCATCTAGAAAAATCTATATGATTAAAATCGAAGTTTAAAATGGGGGGCGAGTCCATGAATGAACAGTATTATGATGCATTACTAAACATAAAAACAGCAGGTGATCAAAAGGGATTCAATCATTCTATGCATTATCATCGGTATGAGCCAACACCATACAGTGCGCTCGAAATATTATTTAACACCTATGAATTGAAAAGTAGTGATCGGGTTGTTGATTTTGGTTGTGGAAAAGGGCGGTTAAATTTTTATATCTATCATTTATTTCAGGCGACTGTTGTTGGGATTGAAATGAACGAAAGGTTTTGTAAAGAAGCGATTGAAAATCGAACAAGATATATGAAAAAAGCAAAAAACAGGACAGATAAAATCCATTTCCATTGCTGCTTAGCAGAAGAATATCAGATGAATCCGTTAGATAATCGTTATTATTTTTTTAATCCATTCTCTATTCAAATTTTTATGCAGATTATTAACAATATCTTGCTTTCAGTTGAGGAATTCAAACGGGAAATCGAGCTGATTTTGTATTATCCTTCAGATGATTATCTCTATTTTTTAGAGAACCAAACGTCATTTGAATTAAAAGAAGAAGTCATCCTGCCAGACTATGCGCATAATCCTTATGAGAAATTTTTAATTTATCGATTAGTTTATTAGAAGGATATATGGAGGTTGTTCCAAAGAGGGGACACGCATTTGGGACATCCTCTGGTGATTGAGTATGTCGGTTAAAGAGGAAGGATTTTTCTCTTGTCAATTAAATACCAGCAGGTGACCAGAGTTAGAAAAAGTTGCCGGTTGTTTCTCCCTCCAAAATGTATAACACTTAAGGTAGCAAGAAAGCAGTCAAACACATAGGAGGGAAATTATGAAAAATAAGAGATTGCTACTTTCACTAATGATTTGCATGGCCATTATTTTTTCTGTGGTTACTATTCAGCCTTCTGTTTCCAAAGCACAGACAGATGGTCATGATCCAGTTATCTTCATTCACGGTGCAGGCGGAAACAGCGCAGCCTTTTACGGCATAAAAAATTACCTGAAAAAACAAGGCTGGTCCGATGATGAACTGTATGCTATTGAATTGATGAATAAATCTGGTGTTAGTTTGAATAATCAAAAACAACTTGCTTCTTATGTAGATGAAGTGTTAAAGAAAACAGGAAAGAGCAAGGTTGATATTATTGGACACAGTGCGGGAGGCCTGAATACCCTGACTTATATTCTCAATGGTGGGGGAAGCAAGGTAAACGATGTGGTAACGTTGGGTTCTCCAAACAAATATGTAACATCGAAAGCTCCCGTAGGTACAGATCCTAACCATAAAATCCGTTATACTTCGATTTACAGTACCAATGACTATGTGGTACCCACTTGGCTTTCAACACTTCAGGGAGCGAAAAACGTTCAAATCAGCGGTGTAGACCATGTTGGAATGCTCGTCAACAGTAAAGTCTACGAGCTGATTAAAGAAGGGTTGAATGGCGGAGGAGAAAATACAAATTAACAAAAGATTCTTATCTTGAGCTTAGTTTAACAATATTAAGCATAGACAGAAATCAAGAATGATATGGATTGAGAGTTTCAATACTGCTAGATACTTGATTTATAGAGAAAACAAGGGCTATCCTAAAGTCGTACTATTGACTTATCGGGTAGCCTTTTTTTCTCTAAAAAATGTATAGAAAAGCGCATAGTAATAAAGTGATTGGCTACTTTTCAAATACAGCCGAATGAAAGAGTTGCTTCAAGTTGAATCGAATAATATCTCCCAAACAATCCACTAACCTGATTTTTAGGACGATAAATTTGTAGTCGTTACTGATTATTAGGTAATTTCTCTTCAGGATGACCGTTACCTTGCCTCTTTTTATTTTGCTCCTCTTTTTTCTGTGTATCATGTAGTTTCTCAACATAGTCATGTGTGCTTTCTTTTTTCATCGTTATTCCTCCTCGTTTATCAAGTAGTTTTTAATGTAACCAAAAACCTTAGAAAGATGTACAACCAACAAACGGAAATTCTTTATTCAGCATTAACGCAATAAAGAGGTATATTTTTTATTAAGAAGTTTGGTGCTTAGTTGTAGCGTCTAACCCTAACCCTCAAAGTTATAAGCCAATCAATCTGATTACTCCTCATACATTTCGCTTGTATCATACTAACTTTTAGCAAATGAATTCCAAAAGGTGGGGAGGGAAATAGACGAGTATCGAAAGGAGCACGTTAGTTGGAGAATAAACAGTCCAAGTAGGTTAGTAAAGCACCAAAACTTGCGAAAAATCGTTGTATAAACAACAAAGTTTGCAAAAAGTGCTTTAAAATATAAAAAATAGAAACTATATGGTATATACTCTGTAATGAAGAAGGGTGATGAGGAGTGATGGCTACCAACTATGACTACAGAAGTTGAATTTATAAACGTCAGTAAGACATATTTGAATCGGCAGGAGGTAGTGCATGTATTAAAAGGGGTTAGTGGGGAGGTAGAAAAAGGGTCGATTGTCACTATTATTGGACCATCGGGATCAGGGAAGAGTACGATTTTATCTCTTTGTAATTTGTTGCTTACTCCTGATGAAGGGGAGGTACGCATTCAAGGAAAGGATGTTCGAAATTGGGATATCCAAAAGCTTAGACGGCGGGTTGGTATTGCCTTTCAAGGTGCTCCTATGCTCACGGGAACAGTACTTGATAATTTGTCTTTGCCTTTACGACTGCAGGGTAGAACGTTAGAAAATCCAAAGAAGTATATGGAGTTTGTCGGACTGACAGAAGATCATTTATCACGTCAGGCCAAAGAGCTTTCAGGTGGGCAGAGACAAAGATTATCGCTTGCTAGAACACTTGTGAACGATCCAGCTATTTTATTGCTCGATGAAGTGACATCTGCATTGGATTCTTTGTCTGCACATGAGGTAGAAGAACTTATTTTACGGATTAACCGTGAACAGAATACGACGATTCTCTGGGTTACTCATGATCAATCGCAAGCAGAAAGAGTAGGCGATCAAACGTGGCTCGTAATCGATGGAAGAGTAGTCGAAGCGGCTCCTACTAAACAATTTTTTGTTAAGCCAAAAGAAGAGCAAACGAAACAATTTTTGGAGTTGAGGAGGGGGTACAAATGAGCTTGATTGCCCTTCTCTGCAGTTTTGGATTTGTTATTTTTTCCTTTTTTCTTTCGCAAGCATTTAAATTGGGACTTGGTCGAGACTTGATTATTACGAGTATTCGGGCCACCATTCAATTATTGATTGTTGGCTATATTCTTAACACGGTATTCGGTTTTGAGAATCCACTCGCTATGATTTTGATGCTTCTAGTTATGGTGTTCGTAGCAACTAAAAATGCAGCAAAACGCGGCAAAGGTTTGCCACGTATTTTTTGGAAAATTTTCTTAACGATTAGTATCGTTGAGATTATCACTCAAGGGTTTTTACTGGGATTACAGATTGTACCGGCGACTCCGCAATATATTATTTCTATTAGTGGGATGATTATCGGGAACTCAATGGTTATCGCCAATCTTTTCTTAAATCGTTTAAAAGCTGAGTTGGAAATGAGAAAAGAAGAAGTGGTGCTCGTCTTATCACTTGGAGGCAGTGTCAAACAATCCATCTATCCAATCTTAAAACAATCCATACGGTCCAGTTTAATCCCAACGATTGAAGGGCAAAGAACAATTGGTCTAGTCCAGCTTCCTGGCATGATGACCGGACAGATTATAGCTGGAGCTGACCCTGTACAAGCTATTCGTCTTCAACTATTGATTGTATTTATGATCTTGTTTGCAGCAGTCCTGACCGCTATTATCTTAGCGTTTCTCATTTATCCAAAGTTATTTAATAAGGATCAGCAATTGGATATCAGTGCTTGGTAAAATACAAGATTTGTGAATTCAAGTAAAAAGAAAGGTGATAAGCATGAACATTACAATCAAACAAGAAACCAGTTCGGATTATCGAACAGTCGAAACTCTGATAAAGTCAGCTTTTGAGACTGCAGAGTATACAGACCATGATGAACACAATCTAGTGGCGAGACTGAGAAAGAGTGATGCTTTAATTCCAGAGCTCTCCTTGCTTGCCATGATTGAGAACGACATTGTGGGTCATATTTTATTTACAAAAGTCACGATACATAATGGTAAGGAAAAGCGCCTATCCCTTGCACTTGCACCAGTTGCAGTTTTACCTAATTACCAAGGTAAAGGGATTGGTAGCAAGCTCATTCTAGAGGGAATAAATCGAGCAAAATCGCTTGGGTTTGGATCTGTGATTGTGCTCGGGCATAAAGATTATTATCCGCGTTTTGGATTTGTTCCAGCAAGCAAATATGGGATAATGGCACCGTTTGAAGTACCAAATGAAGCGTTTATGGCATTGGAGCTGAAATCGGGAGCCTTACATTCTGTTACTGGAACCGTAGAATATGCGAAAGAATTCTTTACATGAGTCAGCTAATTGAATGAAACGGAGTTAGTGAAATGTCAGTAATTGATTTTAAAGCAGCTCAAAATGGTCGAAGCTTCCTAAGAATATACAACAGATCCTCATAAACAATGTTTACTGCTCCTCATGTGGAGAGACTACAATTACAGAACTTACGTTGCATAATGACAAATTGGGTGTTGTTCTCAAAGGTATATGTAAGAGATGCGGGGAGAATGTTGCAAGGTTGGTAGAAGTTAAGTAAAAAGGGTGAAAGTTCCAAGATCATCTTTAGGTCTGAATGTATCGCAGCAAAAAAACAAATAATATTTATACCATCAATTAAACATCAAACGAATTGGAAGGAAGAATCATTATGAAATTGAATCAAATTGTGGACAATGTAAAATCGACTTTTCGACAAGCAGCTGTCCTTGTGAAATCTGCCATTACAGGAACATATACTACGATCCAAGAATTGGCGGACTATGTACTTCATCATTCAGAAACACAAAGGATGAACCGCACTCTTTTGGGGATCTCCTATTCGTTTTATCATTTGGAAAAAGAGGGGATTCACTATTATTTAGAAATGAGGGATTCTCATATTTTACAGTTAGACGTGCATACGGCTGACCAAAAGATTGTATCCTATCGTTCTTATCGTGATCAAGATCAGTTACATACAAAACGAATCTGGCGTTAAAACCGCCACCCTTTACCGTGAGGGAGCCATCCAGTAGCATGCTACACTCGCCTAATCACACTGGTGGCGGTGCGGAGCCGGAATTTTGGCTGCTTTTTCTCGATAAAATCCGTATACCTGCTAAGTAGATTGGCTATATGAGTAAGTCGCGAAGTCCCGTCCCCATGTCCTTCATACTAAAATGAAAATTTCCGAGCCGCGTTTAGGTCAATCCTAATAACAATAAGCGACCTGATTATCTTTTTAGAATAACCAAGTCGCTTAACTTTTTCCTATAATCATGATGTCTTTCCTTTCACTTTATCATTTGGTCTTCCAATGGTTTTGGTGCATAATCATCAAATTGATTAAACATATAAGTGAGGTACGAGTTTAATTCAAATCGATCTTCTTGAAAAAAATCGGTCAGCCTTTTTGTGTCCATTTGCAATAGATTCACCTCCATTTAACTAGTAAACTGCCTTTTTATTATAATTGCCAAACTATGATTCTTTTATACATGAAAAGTAAAAAAATAGTGAAGTTTAAATGAATGGTATAATCCATTTTTTTGTATGAAGGTAAAGAGGGGAAAGAGCTACACTATCCTAAGAAGCATGAACGAATAACACTAATTCGTGAGTAAGAAAATGTTGCTCCGAAACCCCCAGCTTATTGTAGGAAGTTTGGGTATTTATGAATGAAGACGCCCTTCATACTAGATGTTGGCCTTTAAACACGATATTCATTTCTTCTATACTATGTTTATAAAAAATCTTCTGTATTGGCCCCGCCTTCGCCAATTACAATGATGACCCCGCATGTCATCCGCCTATAAATGATTTTAATAGAAAACGCTTACATTTGCAAATGTTTCTGTTAATCAAATTTCGACATAATACTAGGACAATTTACTTCTTGGTGACTTCAAATTCTTTTCAGTGTATAGATGATGGATTGTCTTCCTTACAGAGACTATTCGTAAATCCAAAGTATTGTCGAATAAAATCCGAATGGCGTTAAAACGTCATCTGTTGCTATGAAGGATTTATCATGAAGCACGCTATACTCGCCTAATCAATGGTGGCGGTGCGGAGCAAGAATTTCGGATGCATTATAGATCATGAAAGTATACCTGCTAAAGTAGATTGGTTATCCTAATAAGTCGAAAAGCCCGTCCCCATGTCCTTCATAAAAAAGATGTCAGCCTAAATAGACGACATCTCTTTAAATAAAGTAAGGTTTTTAGTACGTATCATAATGAGAGATTAGTGTATTGTGCCACCAATTTCACGAATATCATCTTTTTCAGTAGCTGCAATGACTGCTACGGTTTTGAGCCCACGTACAATAACATCAAGACTTAAACTAGGAGAACCATTTTCAATCGTTTGCTCTGGAATATATGGAATATGGATAAAACCGCCACGGATTTGCGACGCGTGATTAGTTAAATAGTGCATTAATCCATAAAATAGATGGTTACAAACATAAGTCCCCGCTGTGTTGGAAACGGAAGCAGGGACTCCATCTTTCCTCATATGATGAACCATTCGTTTGATCGGCAAAGTTGACCAATATGCAGCTGGGCCGTCCTCTGAAATAGGTTCATCAATTGGTTGGTTTTTCTGATTATCTGGAATTCGTGCATCATCGACATTAATGGCGATTCTCTCAGGAGTTATTTGTGTACGTCCCCCAGCTTGGCCAACACAAATGACTACATTTGGCTCATATGTTTCAATCGCTTTTATCGCGGCTTTGATTGAATCGTGAAAGACAGTAGGCACTACTTGAGTTACGATCTCTACGTCATCTATGATAACACCTTCTAATTGCTTGACTGCTTCTAGAGCTGGGTTTACTGTATCATTCCCGAATGGCTCGAAGCCAGTTATCAATACCTTTTTTCTCATCATTAAACCTCCCATTTCACAAGTAAATACATAAGTACGATATTGAATGCAAGCACTAGTAATGCTGTTGGAATTTGGACACGAATGACATGATTTTTATCTTTCAAATCTAATAAGGCGGCAGGAACGATATTGAAATTTGCTGCCATTGGTGTCATAAGTGTTCCACAATAACCAGCAAACATAGAGATTGCAGCAATGTGATTCGGATTTGCGTCAAATTTTGTAATCAAAAATGGTACAGCAATGCCAGCAGCCATTACCGGAAACGCTGCGAATGCATTTCCCATAATCATCGTAAATAGTGCCATTCCAATACAGAATACAAAAACGATCATAAATAAGGAATTTTCCGGAATGAACTGAGTCACGAGATCAGATACAACTGTTCCGACTCCAGCTTTTGTAAAGATTGTTCCTAATGTTGCTAAAAGTTGTGGCAATACAACAGCCCAGCCAATTGCTTCTAAAAGTCGGCGAGATTCCTTTATCGCTGTTTGTGGGGTGTTTTTTGTCAACATCATCGCTGTAATAATTGCAATCAAACAGGCCACACCTAATGCAACTAAGGTTGTATTTTTGGGGTCAAAGATAAATAAGGAACCAATTTTTACTCCTTCGAATCCTTTTGCTCCGGCAACTGTTAAGAGGGGGATAAGTAGGGCAGGTAAGAATAACCAACTGCCTAAACGTTTACGCTGTGTTTCTCGCTGTTGATCGGATGATTCACCATATTTTCCTTTGCGAAGCCCACCCATACCAACGATAAGTACCATCAAAATAACCATTAGCCCAATATAAAATGGTGGTATAACACTTCCTAATAATAGAGTGATGGAGTAGATGAAATAAAATAATCCGGATAAAAGTCGACGAGGATTCGCTTTATCGGCAAAAGTATATAAGGAACAGCATAATCCAATGATCCCCATTACAATGTAAATAAATTCTACTGAAAAAATCATCGAATCACATCCTTCTTAGCTTTTGAACCTAATTTACGATCAAGCTTTTTATCCAACAAGTAAAGTCTTATTGAATGAACAATAAAGGCGAAAATCGCTGTTGGAATTCCCCAAAGCGCCATTGAAATTGGATCTGCTTCAATTCCATTTTGATCAAAGAAGCCTTTCATTAATAAAATCGCCCCAACGGCGACAAATATATCCTCACCGAAAAATAAGCCGATATTATCAGCCGCCGCCGCATGGGCACGAATTTCTTCCCGATCTTCCTCTGGCACTTCACCATATTTTGCCTTAGCAGCTCCTTCAGCCATCGGTGCAAGAAGAGGTCGCACGGTTTGAGGGTGCCCACCAATGCTAAGTAATCCGAGAGCAGCTCCAACTTCACGGCACAGTAAATAAATAGTGATAATTCGACCGGCCGTCGCTGCTTTAATTTTTGAAACGAGGTGCCCTGCTTGATTTTGTAACCCACTTCTCTCTAAAAGCCCAATTACCGGAAGTGTTACGAGTAAAATCGACATATAACGATTCGTTGTGAATGCTTCCCCAAATTGCGTAATAATATCCACGATAGGTAAACCTGCAATTAAGCCTGTTACCAAACCGGAAACTGTCACGACAACAAGCGGATTTAACCTTATTGCAAAGCCAATAATAATTAAGGCAACTCCAATTAAAACCATCTAACCACATCTCCTTAGAATAATGTCTAAAAAAGGGTCTAATCACGCACTCTACACACAGTTCATAGTGATACATACGCTTAATTTGAACTGTATATTGCGGTTAGTATCTGACCCTTTACATATGGGACAACCTCTTTAATTTTATATAAACGTTATTTTAGCATAATTATAAGAAGGATAGATAGTCAGTATTTTATGTGAAATTAATTTATTCTTGGCATTTTATTCATCATCAAATGAAAAGTCGAATTAGATAAGTGGTAATTGAAATAGGTGTTGATGAAGGTGAAGTTCAAAAAATGAATATAATCATCATTAAACACGCATTCTCCCCATTTTCAAGCTGAAGAAAAGACAAGTGAGGAGGAGTAAGTGAAATGGAGACGTAAAATTGTCGAGTTTCTTCTTTGATATTGTGGGTCTTTTCTTTCATACATCTAGGCTTTGTTATTGATTCCTCAAATGTACGATTTAGTGGACATGAGTGCTACCTCTACTCCCTAAAGTTAGTCAAATAGTGACGAGGGCTTCAGTATGCTATCGAAAAGTGATAAAATTGTACCTTGGAATCTAAGTTGTATAGGAAAGCAGCCTTACATGTTCGCACTTGTTTAATGATCTTGAAATGACTAGTAAAGATGGAGGATTATATGAAAGACAAACGATTTAAAATAGCCCATAAGGAAGCAAAAATAGGAGTCGCACTTGTTGTAATAAATTTTATTTTGTGGTTTGGTTTTGCTTACGGATTAGGTTCAGGTGACCCAGCCTCTTATAACTATGTGTTTGGCCTGCCAGAATGGTTTTTTTACAGCTGTGTCTTAAGTTTTATTGTGATGTTCATCCTTGTTGTATTTAGTGTGAAATTCCTGTTCAAGGAAGTTTCGTTTGAAGAGGAAGAAGAAAGAGGGGATCACACATGAACTGGCAAGTTATTATTCCTTTACTTTTATTCTTAGTCGTTATATTTTCTGTTGGTTTCTGGGCAAGTAGGTACGTTCGATCAACAGACTCCTTTCTCCAAGAATATTTTCTTGGCGATAGACAGTTAGGTGGATTTGTATTAGCCATGACGATGATTGCTACATATGGAAGTGCTAGTAGTTTTATCGGTGGTCCAGGGGTGGCATATACGAAAGGGCTTGGATGGGTTCTTCTTTCCATGGCACAGCTTCCCGCAGGCTACTTTGTATTAATGGTTTTAGGAAAGAAATTTGCAATTATCGCACGTAAATACAAGGCGATTACTTTAATTGATTTTTTGAAGGAAAGGTATAAAAGTAAGGCCGTTGTCATCATATCGGCCATTAGTATCATCGTGTTTCTATTCTCTTCGATGGCCGCGCAATGGGTAGGGGGAGCAAGGCTGATTGAATCTTTGACAGGTTTGTCTTATACTACAGCATTGTTTATTTTTGCTGTTTCAGTTCTCGTGTATGTCATAATTGGTGGCTTTAGAGCTGTCGCTTTAACCGAAACCGTTCAAGGGGTCGTCATGTTATTGGGTACGATTATTTTACTAGTCGCTACTATTATAGCTGGTGGTGGCATACCCAATATTATTCAAGAGCTTGTGGCGGAAAATCCAAACCTTGTCTCCCCTTATGGAGCGGAACGAGATTTAACACCTATTTATGTTTCTTCTTTCTGGATTTTAGTAGGAGTTGGGGTTATTGGTTTACCGCAAATCGCAGTGCGAGCGATGTCCTATAAAAATTCAAAGGGAATGCATCAAGCAATCATCATCGGAACTTTTGTCATCGGAACAATTATGCTTGGGATGCATGTAATCGGCGTTTTTGCAAGAGCGATTCTACCGGGCATTGAAATTGGCGATAAAGTCATGCCGACGCTCACGCTAGATGTTTTACCGCCATTTTTAGCAGGCCTCGTACTCGCTGCACCAATGGCCGCCATCATGTCTACCGTGAACTCGCTATTAATTTTGATTAGTTCAGCGATTGTAAAGGACCTTTATTTAAACTATCTAAACCCAAAAGCTACCGAAAATCAGGTGAAACGAGCGAGCTTTTGGGTTACGACACTAATAGGGGTTTCCGTGATCCTCTTTGCCTTAAGCCCACCAGATTTGCTCATTTGGTTAAATCTATTCTCATTCGGTGGGTTAGAATCAGTCTTTATTTGGCCGATTGTCTTTGGGCTTTATTGGAGTAAAGGAAATAAATATGGAGCCATTTCATCGATGATTGTCGGGATGGGATCCTATATTTTATTTGACCGACTCAATCCAAACGCTTTAGGCATGCACACCGTTGTTTTACCTGTTTTTTTATCACTCATTGCTTATGTAATTATTAGTAAGATGACAGATAAATACGTACTTTCATCAAATCTGCATTTAGAATCAAATGGATGAGCAACTGATATCTGTACAGAATAGGAAAAAGCGTCGTGCATCATCTGTATTATCGATGGTGCATGGCGCTTTTTTATTAACTAAAGGAAACTGCCTTATTCATTCAAATCCCCGCAATTCTTCGCTAAAAGATTCAGCTGATCATGAATCTTTTGATAGACAATTTTTCGTTCTTTGTTAAAATCTTCGCCATCCCTGAAATAAATGGAGGGATCAGCGATAATTTTTTTTTACTTTTACTGGCATATAAAGGGACAAAACATACATGTTGACCTGTGATTTTATAATAGTATTTTTCTAAGTAAAGAAAACCTTCATACATTGCGTTCGTACGTGAAGACGTATCACTGTAATCTATATCTGGAAAAATGACGATGTCTTCTCCGTTTTGTAAGGCAGCAACACTCTGGTTAAATGTTTGCATGATTTGTCTAGAACCTCTATATACAGGGATCCCTTTTCCTGAATGTACAAGCTTTGTAATGAGATAGGATAGCGGCAACGCACAGATTTTAGCAAGATGTTTATTCATCCCAATTCTTTTTGTAAACGTGTATTTCGCATATTGCTTATAACAGGCTGTTTGATTAAGAAAAACATGTAGAATCCAAGCATGTAAACTTTTTGGGAACCAAAGCATAATGACAAATGGACCAAATGTATTTTGATGGTGGGAAATATATGCGACAGGACCGCTTATTTGATTTGGGATTTGAATATGGTATGTAGGAGACATCTTTCTGATGATAAATTGGACAAATCGAAAAAATGTCCCGTAAAAGTTACCTTTCATTATGTTCACCGATGACCTGCCTTTTGGTATTATTATCATTTTTAAACACCCAATAAAGTTGAATTTGATGGCTGATGCTCCCTAATAAAAGGACGATGCAAATTTTTGCGAGAATTACATTCATACCCATATAGATCGTTGCCGAAGCTACCAGCACGTAGGAAGCTAACATAATTCCGATACATAATAGATAATATTTGAAAATCGAATGGGTTAGTTTGTTCTGACTGCTAAAAACAAATGTCCGATTCATATAGAAATTGCTTGAAGAAGAAAGGACACGGGAAACAAATATGGCAAAAAAAATGCGAACTTCAAGCGGTAATCCGACTAATAGCACATTGTTTAGCAAAATAAAACTGCTGATATCAATAACACCCGACAGTATTGTTGAATAAAAATAACGGAGAAATCCAGAGAGAAGTTTTGTAAATATCTTGATGGAATCGAATACAGAATGATAATGCGAACTGGCATTATTATCAAAGTATAATGTCTGTATCGATATCTCATTAAATGGGATATTCTTTTTGTTTGCATAGATTAACATATTGATTTCATATTCGTAGCGTTCTCCTTTAAGTTCCAAAATCCTAGGGAGTTCTATAGTTGGAATGCCTCTTAACCCGGTTTGGGTGTCTTTTAATTTAGAACCATATAAAAATTGAAAGAAAAAACTTGTGATCCTGTTACCAAGTAAACTTCGGAATGGTACATCGGCTTCGCTAAAATCCCGAACACCTAGAGTGATATCGTTTTCATTGTTTTCTAGTGCGCGAGCGATTATACACACATCATCTACGGCGTGCTGCCCGTCAGCATCAGCTGTTACCACACCTTTTAAATGTTGATATGTTTTAAGAAAATATTCAAAAGCAGTCTTTAATGCTCTACCTTTCCCTTTATTAATATCATGCGTTAAGACCGTACAATGTTCAATCACGCTTAATTCAGTGAAAATATACGTTAAATCTTCTTTACTACCATCATTTATAACAATAATTTCGGCTGCCCCTTCTGCTAATAATCTGTGGACATAATCAACCAAACTGATTGTTAAGGACAGGAATTATTATGGCACAATTGTTCATAATAATAATCTCCTTTAAGTGATATCTCACACCTTACATAAATATTCAGCTTCTTATAGAGGAAGGTTCTAATAATTGTAAAAGGTAGTGGAAAAAAGCCCAAGGAGTAAATGGGTGCAAAGTGCTATGTGGATATAATATTTAAACTTTTTTAACTACTTTTCTTATATATTTTTCTATATTAAAATATGACTCGGCATCATGGTTTATGTTTACTAATGGGTTTATCTCCGGTGTTACTTTGCAAAAATAGTGGTAACCGAGATTTCGTTAAATTATGCTTGGTATTTAAACTGTTTCAAGTGGAAGGGGATTAGTGGATAATTCTCAGATTGGCTGTTGTGCGAAGAGAAGGGGCTACTAACTGTGGATCAGGGGTTAGTCACCCCCACCTACTCGATCTAGTCACGATATATCAATCTCGATACCCTAAATGACGGGAAATATTTATTGATGTATCCCGTGCTTTTTTAACTAGCTCGTCATTCACTCGTTCCATAGTAATGCGGTTACTTGGACCGGAAATACTGAAGCTTGCGATTACTTTACCTTGAAAGTCCCATATCGGTACGGCAATGCAACGGATGTCTTCTTCATTTTCGATATTGTCCAAAGCATAACCTTGTTTTTTCACAGTTTCAACTTCTTCTTTTAGCCCTTCTTTTGTTGTAATGGTCTTAGCTGTTTTAGATATAAAGTCAATCTTTGAAACGACTTCTTCGTACTCAGCCTCACTCATGCCGGATAGTAAAATTTTACCTACACCAGTACAGTACATCGGTGCTTTGCTACCAATTCGAGAGTACATTCGAATCGTTTGATTACTTTCAATTTTGTCAACATACATGACTTTACCCTTATCTTCTATACACAGATGGATTGTCTCATTTACATCTTCAGACAGCCTTTCAAGAAATGGTCTGGCAATTTGAATAACCGTTACATTACTTAAAATATTACGTGACAAATAGATGAGTTGGTAACCAAGCTTGTATTTTTCTGTCTCGCCATCTTTAACGACGTAGTTCATATTCAAAAGTGTAGATAGAAGCCTGTGAGTTGTGCTTTTAGATAGACCCACTTGATCTGATAAGCGGGTGATCTGGATCCCATCCGGATAATCTGACAAAACATTTAATAGAGTGAGTGCACGTTCTAATGATTGAACATTTGACATAATTCTCCTCCTTCTCCTGAATGATAATAAAAGTATACTTTATAAAAGGCTATGTTAAACAAGATTGTTGATAAAAAGCTTTTGGGGACATCCTCGCCAAGAGCTAAAATGAGAGCCTTAATCAACATTGCCTTACCAAAAGAGGTACTCGTAAAAATTTCATTGGAAATTTTGAAATGCTGTTCCGTGTAATCATATTAGAATTAACTTGCTTTGTAAATACAGGGGATTCAAGGGGACAAAGTAGCTGTGAAGATACTGGAAAATAACTTTTTCAACAATAATAATCTTTCTGTTGAAAAAATTCAGAAACTAGATATAATTAATTTATGGAATGTTGTTCCGTTATGTGGAACGGTTGAGGAAGATCTTTTTTTGAAATGCATTTTTTGAAAGCGGATTCAATGATTATTAAAAAGGCTATGAATCTAAAATACTTATCTAATTTCAAACCTTGAGAGGATGGAGAACGTTATGGATATTATTACAATTGGGGATGGCATGATAACGTTTGATCCCCAGACAAAAGGCCCGCTTCGTTTTGTGCATCAATTTGAACGAAAAATTGGTGGAGCGGAATTAAATGTCATTTTAGGATGTGCTAGGTTGGGTTTAAAATCCGGGTGGATCAGTCGGCTAGGAAAAGACGAATTCGGCCGGCATATTATAAACACTATGCGCGGAGAAGGTATTGACGTTTCGGAAGTGAAAATGGTCGAAGGTTATGCAACTTCACTGAACTTTAAAGAGGTTCAGGAATCAGGTTCTGGTCGCACTTTCTACTACCGTACCAAATCACCAACGGAAACATTAACACAAGAATTATTACCGGAAGAGTATATTCGTCAGGCAAAAATATTACATGTAACGGGTGTATTCCCTGCTATTCAAGAGAACAATCGTGCTGTCATTTTACGAGCACTGCAAATCGCAAAAAAACATGGTGTGAAAGTTTCGCTAGATCCAAATATCCGGTTACGACTTTGGTCGAAAGAACAGGCGCGAAGCACAATACTATCCTATTTACCGTATGTTGACTATTTGCTTGTTGGTCGAGATGAGTTAGAACTGATCTTTGAAACTTCCAATGATCTGGAGTTAATTGAAGCAATGAGCCTCTATACATTTGAGCAAGTAATTGTGAAAGATGGGGCGAGTGGATGCTATTCACTTATCAACGGTGCTTGGGTACATACACCAGGAATGCACGTTGCTAAGGTGGTTGATACTGTTGGCGCGGGAGATGGGTTTGATTCAGGCTTTTTATTCGGCACTATTCGAGGATGGCCCATTCAAAAAACTCTTGAGTTTGCCAATGCGATAGGTGCAATGGTTGTTCAAGTTCAAGGTGACAATGAGGGGCTTCCATATTTAGAAGAGGTAGAAGTCTTTTTAGGGAAACGGGAAATGATTGAGCGGTAAGTGATAGTTGAACGTTTAATAAAGATTGGATGAAAACGAAACAACTTGCTCACTGAAAAAAGTTTTGAAAGGAATGGATGAATCATGATAATAGACAAACTTAAGCAAATCCCAGTTATACCGGTCTTACGAAAAATACCGTATGAGAAAAGTTCAGCCATTGTGCAAGCATTATTATCTGGAGGTATAAAGGTTGTAGAAATTACAATGGAAACGGAACATGCCGAAGATATGATCCGTGAATCGGTTTCATCATTCGGTGATCAAATGATCGTCGGAGCGGGCACTGTACTAGATATCGAAGACTGCAAGCGTGCCATTGATGCAGGAGCACAATTTCTAGTCGCACCGGTCCTAGATGAAGACGTAATTCGTTATTCATCTGAACGAGGAGTTCCCACCATTCCTGGTGTATTTACTCCAAGTGAAATGCTTCGTGCGTTTAAACTAGGGGCCCCGATGGTTAAGTTATTTCCTGCTTCCGTTCTTGGACCAAACTTTATTAAAGATGTCAAAGGGCCGCTAAGTCATATTCCTATCATGTGCACAGGTGGAATAACAATGGATACTGCAAAACATTATTTGGATGCAGGTGCAACAGCAGTCGGTGCCGGAAGCGCTTTACTACGGAAGGATTTGATTGCAGAAAGTAATTGGGGAGGTCTTACGGAGGAAGCGTTAAGGTGGATGGAATCGATTAAAGCGATGAACAGTAGCACCAGCTCCATGATGAGGCTATAACAAGGAAAAGAAATATGAACCGCTGAATAGAGAGGGGGATCATTATGTAAGCAGGTTTATATAGATCTGAAAAAAACGTACAGGTTGGTGAATTAGCGAAACCTATCCATAAGGAAAATGAAGCCCTTATTAAAGTAGCTTATGCTGGGATTTGTGCAACCGATATGATGATTTATTCAGGTAAACGTCCGCGTGCAAAAGCACCACACACAATGGGGCATGAATTTAGTGGAGTTATCGAAGAGATAAATGGGGAATCACAGTGTAGTTAAGGGGATCGCGTTTGTTATAGAACCTACAATCAGCTGTGGCAAGTATGAGGCTTGTTTATCAGGTAACTCTCATGTCTGTAAAACGTTAAGAGTAATTATTAGTAGTAGATAGCGGTTGGATGGGAAGATAAGCTGAGTCGTCTTTTGATTCTGATAATTCTATCTATAGTATATTTGCAAAAAGGAAGTAATAACTGTCCCTGCTAAATTGAATACTAGAAAGAGGATTATAGTATTCAATATGATATTAGATTTATACATCAGAAAGATACACAGTTATGTATCTTTCTGATTAATAATTATCGTATAACGCCTTTAATGTTTTTTCTCGAAAGTGAATTCTATTTTTATAATCCTTTGCGATAAGTTCGGTATAGATTAAATCAAATAGCAAAAAGAGTGGCAAGGATGGCGAAATATTCTGTCCCATATGCATATTGCTTTTATTCATGGCGAGTAGAGTTAGGTCAGCTAGCTGTGATAGCTCAGAGTCGTTTTCACCGGTGAAAACTAAAATGGAGGCCCCTTGTTCCTTCGCAATACTTATTGCCCGAATGACTTCTTTCGTCCTGCCAGTGACAGATATTCCAATCACAACACTTTGGTGTGTGCTTAGTGCTGCGTCCATCACGGCTTGATGTGGATCGGTAATGGTTTCAACATTTAATCCGATTCGAAAAAACTTTGATTTAAATTCCTGGGCAGCTACACCTGAGTTACCGATGCCATAAACATGGATTTTACTTGCGTGAGTAAGTAGGGAGACGGCTTGTTGAATGTCAGGATATGTGACTTTTCTAAAGGTATTTTCAATAATATCCAGGTGATTTTGATATAGTTGGGCAAAATAGTCCATTTGTTTAATAGTAGTCGTAGTGCTTGGTTTATCTCTGAGGTCCACATATCTTTTTAGTTCATGCTTAAACTCATTGAATCCCGAAAAAGATAATTTTTGACAAAAACGAGTAATAGTTGCTGGTGAAATATGCATTTTCTTTGCAATTTGACTACTAGTTAATTGACTGGTTTCATCAGGGTGTTTAATGATATATTGAGCAAGTTCTACTTCTGTGCTTGTGAATTTGTCCATACTGCACTCAATTCCATGCAAGAGGTTTTCACCTAAATACTCCATGTTGTTCACCTATCTGTGTGGGATTTTTACTGCTATTTTTTATATTATAGGATACCCATTCCGCTTGTCCAATTTACATGAGTGTTCCGATCCATAATAAAAATGACTCAAAGCAATCAGCCGAGTCATTTTTATTATCTATTAGACTTTGTAAAAATCGTTTGATTAATAAATATTATTTAACAGAAGTCGAAATTTAATCTGAACAAACGATTAGAGCAAAGCGTCAACAAATCGTTTTGTAATTTGCTGTGGTCTTGTAATGGCTCCGCCAACTACTACAGCATGAACATTGATATCTAATACGGAACGAGCAATTTCTGGCGTAGAGACGTTTCCTTCCGCAAGAACTTTAGCATGTTTCACTACTCCTACGATTTGTTTAATGACCGCGTAATGATTGAAATCAATTGTCAATCCTTGTGTTTCAGCCGTATAGCCATATAATGTTGGAGCAACGATATCAAATCCTAGTTGATCCGCATGAATGGCTTCTTCTACAGTTGAGACATCGGCCATTAGAATCGCCTGAGGATATTTAGATCTTACCTCGTGATAAAACTGATCTAATGTGCTCCCATCAGGTCTTATGCGTGCTGTTGCATCAGTCGCAATGATTTCAGCACCTGTCGCCATTAATGCATCAATCTCTTTCATAGTAGGAGTGATAAAAACAGGATTCTCTCCATACACTTGCTTGATGATTCCGATAACTGGAAGGTCTACTTGCTTTTTGATTTCTAAAATGTCAGAGACCGAGTTTGCACGAATTCCTTTGGCGCCACCTTCTTTAGCTGCAACAGCCATGCGCCCCATGATATGGGAACTGTGTAAAGGTTCTCCCTCCAAAGCTTGACAAGATACAATTAATCCTTTAGTGATTTGATCTAATACTGATTGCATTCTGTACACTTCCTTGTTAGAGTGATAATCTTCATTCATGTCCTAAGTACTCTTCTACTTCGTTTTTAACAATAGTAACCTGTGGGCCGTATACAACTTGAATACCATTGCCTTTTTTCACAATCCCCTTTGAACCGGTTTGTTTAATCACATCATCCTTAACCAAGGATTCATCTTTAACAGTTACTCGAAGTCGAGTGGCACAACAATCTACTACATCAATATTAGTAGCTCCACCTAATCCTTCGACAATTGTTTTTGCACGATCAGTAGCGGTCACTTGTTGTGCAACAGTCTGTTCCTCATCTTCACGTCCAAGAACTTTGAAATTTTTTCTCTTAATAAGGAATTTAAATGTGAAATAATATAAGAAGAACCAAGGAATACCGATTAGTAATACATAAATCCAATTTGTTTTAGCCATACCTTGAAGGATACCAAATAATGTGAAATCAATGAATCCTCCAGAGAAAGTTTGTCCAATTGTAATATTAAAGATATCGGCCATCATAAAGGCTAACCCGTCAAACAAAGCATGAACAAAATAGAGTAGTGGAGCAACAAACAAGAAACTAAATTCAAGTGGTTCGGTGATTCCGGTTAAAAAAGAAGTTAAAGCTGCTGAAAGAAGTATCCCTGCAACGACTTTTTTATTTTTTGGCTTAGCACAATGATAGATAGCAAGAGCCGCTCCTGGAAGACCAAACATCATTGTAATGAAACGACCAGACATAAACCTTGAAATGCCTTCATAATAGTGTTCGGTGTTCGGGTCGGCTAATTGTGCAAAGAAGATGTTTTGCGTACCATTTACAATATGCCCACCAATTTCCATCGTACCACCTAATGCTGTTTGCCAGAATGGTAAGTAGAAAATATGATGTAATCCCATTGGCCCAAGCATACGTAGAATAAAGCCATAGAAAAATGTTCCGATTGTACCTGTGCTTGTAACTAATGAACCTAATTGATTAATGAAAAGTTGGAAATAAGGCCAAACGATAAATAAAACGGCTCCCACGATAATCGATGTAAAAGAAACAACGATCGGGATGAAACGAGAGCCTCCGAAAAATCCCAAAACCTGTGGTAACTGGATCTTATTGTATTTATTGTGTAACAGGGCCGCCACAATCCCAATGACAATCCCACCAAAAACACCCGTTTCTAATGTTTGGATACCAACTGCCATTCCTTGGCCTGCACCAGCTAAATTATCTTTAGCAAGTTTCCCGGTAATGGAGAGCAAGGCATTAATTGAGCTATTCATTACAAAATACCCAATCATCGCAGCCAGACCAGCTGTTCCTTTATCTGAACGGGCCAGACCTACTGCAACACCGACTGCAAAAATAATCGGTAGGTTACCAAAGACGATACTCCCTGCCGCGCTCATAATGGTAAAAATGGCTTGAAGCCATGCAATATCTAAAAATGGATAAGCTGAAACCGTATTTGGGTTTGATAGCGCCCCACCAATACCAAGCAGCAAACCAGCAGCTGGCAAGACAGCAATCGGAAGCATAAATGATTTACCAAACTGCTGGGCTTTCTCAAAAGCATTTTTCAAAATTATTCCCTCCTTGTGTGCGAATCATGTTGTTTATGTTATAAGGTACCCCTTATGGGCTTATTATATATATGCGGAAAAGCGCTTTCAATGGAATGGCTGGAGATATCAAGCTTTTTCAGCGATTGGACGATTAGTTTGAAAGGATTTTCAATTGAAAAAACAATACTGATAATTATAAATATACTAATGACTCTTGGGATTGATTTATGAGGAATTCAACTTAACTGAAAGAATGAATGCCACTTTTCTTCGAATGGTTTTAGATGATTACTTGTGATTACGACTGATATAGATCAAGACTAAGCGAAAATCGGGAGATCCCGAGCCACATATCAAGATTTACGATCCAGAATCAAGATTTACGCGCCAGAAGGAATACATTACGATCTGTAATGAAAGTAAAACGGAAATCTTTCATTCAACATTAATCATTCGAATGTTTGAAGGCGACTGACACTCTATTCTTGTGAAAGGACTTCAAAATTGTTAAATTATTTTGTAAACAGATAATTAATTAGGCTGGGATGGTTCATGAAGAAAGCTTTAATCATTATAGACGTACGAAATGCTTTTGATGATCAGAAATGGGGGGAACGAAATAATCCAAATGCAGAAGAAAATATAAGTAAACTACTAAAACTGTGGAGAAACAAAGGGTGGCAAGTGATTCATATTCAACATTTGTCAGATTCTCTACATTCTCTTTTTCATCCGAAAAGTGATGGCTTTATTATCAAAGAGTTGGTGAAGCCACTAGAAGATGAAGTTGTCCTAACTAAGAAGGTAAATAGCGCGTTTATCGGAACCAATTTAGAAGAGTTTCTAAGATCAAGTGAGATCGGCACAGTTGTCATAACAGGTTTGACGACACCTCATTGTGTCTCGACAACGACAAGAGTGAGTGGCAATTTAAGATTCCATACACACATACTATCTGACGCAACTGCGGCTTTTGGTCTGAAGGATCAAAATGATCAATATTATGATGCAGAGACAATCCACGCTATTTCTCTTGCTACTTTGCATGAAGAATTTGCTACTGTTTTAACGACAGAACAACTTATTAATAAGTTAAGTCTAAGATAGGGTCACAATGTCTGTGTTAGAGTATCTTTTAGAGTAAGTGATTCATATAAATGGAAGTGGTACAGGAACTGAAGTTTGTCGAATAACAGAGAAAAGGAAATGAATAATTGAGACTGTACCACTCAAAAGGGCCAGCCTCATTTCATTTATGAACGCTGAATCATCGAGGTGGAATAGTTTTTCACTAATTTTTGTAGATTTTTATGTCCTTCTCTTACTTTAATTGTTTCTTCAATGATTTTTTGGAAGCCTTCCAAGTCTTTGTCGGATGCATTCAATACGGATCTAGTCACACTTTCGGCGATTTGTTGTAGGTTTATTTCTGAACTCATAGACAACGACCACCTTTCCACTTATTTGTTAGGGCATGTGTTTCTCCACTTTACTTATTTATGGAAAGAGTGTGCAATTTCCTGCTAGTCCATTGATAAACTTATCTACAATTATCAGCAGGTTTCCTAAGCGTTAGTGTAATTTCAACAAGGCCGTCGGATTTTAGAAGGGATATTAGCTCTTTCCTATTTTCTTCCTCGATAATGACTTTTATAAAAGAACTCCAACTGTATTAACAGGTATTCCTTTAGCGATAGCGGCTACGATTTATGAAGGTTTAGGCGGTGACGCTAATGTAACATCCGTTGATAATTGTACAACTCGCTTAAGAATTGAAGTGAAAAACATGATTGCTCAAAAAATGATTAAGGCTACAGGTGTACCGGTAATTAATATTGTCGGTCCACAAAGCATTCAAGTTATTGTTGGAACACAGGTACAATTCGTAGCAGATGAAATCATAAAGCTTAGAAATCATTGATCAGAGCAAAGAGTGTGGAAACTTTCCGCGCTCTTTTTGTATGAAGGACATGGGCGGGGCTTCGCGACTTACTAACATTGCTAATCTACTTTACAGATATTCTTATTTTATTTAGAAAGTATTTCAAAATCCGGCTCCGCACCGCCACCATTGCGATTAGGCGAGTGTAGCGAACTATATGTTTGATCCTTCATGGCAAATGGTGAAGTTTTAACGCCATACATGTTTAGTATTCACATTCCTAAAAGAGAAATTGATTTTTCAGAAAAATATAGATATTATTATAAACATATAATAATTATACATATGGGAGAGGATTTTTCTAATGAAGTCGATTTATACAGGGAAAACGAAGGATGTTTATGCGCTTGAAAACGGAAATTATTTATTAAAATTTAAAGACGATGTAACTGGGGAAAATGGTGTCTTCGATCCAGGTGCCAATACAGTCGGCTTAACGCTTGAAGGTGCAGGTCGAGCAGGCCTCAGTTTAACGAAGCACTTTTTTGAAATTTTAAAAGAAAAAGAAATCCCTACACATTACATAGAAGCCAATATTGAAGAAGCGACGATGACGGTGAAGCCGGCAACCGTATTCGGCAGAGGGCTTGAAGTAATTTGCCGTTACAAGGCAGTTGGAAGTTTTCTCCGTCGTTATGGGATGTATGCAGAAGAAGGGCAACCATTAGATGCATTTGTAGAAGTCACTTTGAAAGATGATGAACGCCAAGATCCACCGATTAGTGAAGATGCACTCGATATGTTAGGTATATTAACAAAAGCGGAATATACCGTATTAAAAAACCTTACTGAACAAATCGGTAACGTTGTAAAAGATGAGTTAGCGAAAAAAGATATCGAATTATACGATATTAAATTTGAATTTGGTAGAGTCGGCGAAGATAAGCAAATCGCGTTAATCGATGAAATCTCTGGTGGAAACATGAGAGCTTATAAAAATGGTAACTATATCGAACCTCTGGAATTAGAGAAATTGATGTTGGAAGTTTGATTTATATATAGTGAGTTTAATGGACCGTTTAGATGTGAAAGATAATTTTTAGAGTATCCTTATGGTCGTGATAATCACTAAGGTGAAAAAGGTTGTTATCGGTGCTTGATCGTTAAGACTAGATGTCATCAAAACACCCCCAATCTTGATCGTCTCTATGGGATTAAGATTGGGGTTGTTTTTTTGATCAAAAGATTAATTTTAAACAATATTTTACTTTGATGCTATTGTTAATGTTTTATAATTACGGTATCAGTATTTTATTTATACAAAAAAGTATATGAAATGGAGGGTTTAAAATGGACAAATTCATGGAACGAGCAGTAGAACTAGCAGTAGAAAATGTTCGTGATGGTGGTCAACCTTTTGGTGCAGTACTTGTGAAGAATAACAACATTGTAGCTGAAGGCGTGAACGAACTGCACAAAACATATGATATAAGCGGGCATGCAGAATTACTTGCGATCCGGCGTGCTCAAGAGCAAGTACAAACGAATGATCTATCAGGTTATACAATGTATGCAAGTGGGGAGCCTTGTCCGATGTGTTTATCGGCCATGTACTTTGCTGGAATCGAAAAGATTTTTTACTGTGCATCAGTTGAGAATGCGGTTGAAGTTGGATTAGGGAAATCAAAAGTAATATATGAAGACTTACTAAAAACAAAAGCAGAACGCGCACTTTCGATGATACAAATGCGATTGAAAGAAGGGCAAGAAAATCCAATGAAGCTTTGGAAGGAGCAATCATGATGTTAGAGAAATATAGGTTTTGCTGAAATGAGCCAACGTTTTATAAAAGATAAAAGGTTGGCTCATTTTTTCAAAACAGGCTATTTCTATTTGGTTCGTTAATCAGGTTATTAAAAGTAGAACATTCTCCTAAATATACTATCTTCATCTTTTTTCTATATATACTTCTCCAAGAATTTCTTTAGTTTCATAATCAACTTCCGAAAGTTTTGTTTGTAAAAAAGAGTTTACTTCGCTTTGTTCCACATTATATAGAACTTCTATTTCTTTTGAGAACAAGAGTCCTTCTTTTTCAAGAGTTTTGGCTAATTCAGGAATGGGCTGTGCTTGAGGCTTATTCGCAAGTACTTGTTCTAGTCCATTTACATAGAATTCAAGTGGACGTGCACCGACGATTTTTACACCTTTATTCTCCTCGTTTACCATGATGATTGTTGGGAAACCACGTACGCCAAGACTTCTAGCAAGGGCAAAGTCTTGATCCAAAAGCTGCTGTCCATTAGGAAGTTCTGCTTCTTTCACGATAGATTCTCCGTCAAGGCCCATTTGATTGACAAGATTAATCAAAATTTGTTCCTCACCAATATTTTGATTAAAGGCAAAAACAGCTTCTCTTGCGCGACGTAAAAAAGTTTTAGCTAGGTGTTCATCTTTTTGTTGAATGATTTTAAATACTCGAGACGGTGGATAGGATGATTGAATCGGATTCGTAAGGAATAATGAACCGTCAATCGGCATACGAGAATGTTCACCAACTTCTCTCCAATGACCGGCTACATCTGCAGGACCGCCAATACCATTCGCTACGTCTGCGAAGCCATCCCAACTTTCCAGCAGTCCGCCCATTACAGTATGGAATTTAACATAATGTCCGTATTGCTCTTCAAATTTTCGCAGAACTGGCTCTAGTGCCCAGCAATGGGAGCAGATAGGGTCTGTCACATAATAAAGGTGAATCACTTCTTGGGATTGATTCAGATCAATGGTTTCCATTGCGTCTTCTCCTGGGTCACCGCATACTCCTGTTTCTAAATCACAAACCATATTATTTTTTTGCATATTATTTACCTCTTTTCTTTACTGATTTTTATACTGTTGAGCCCACTCTTGGATCGGCACGAGGGCAGCTGTCAAGGCACGACCTTTTTCTGTTAATTCATACGAAATGCTGACGGATGAGCCAGTTTTCACTTTTTTTTCAATTAATTGATACTCGATAAGCTCAGAAAGTTTTTGGGAAAGAGCTCTAGGCGTAATATCCGTAAGATCCCTTTTTATATCAGAAAAATGAGCTGTGCCATTTGGACAAAGGGATAGGTAATGGATAATTAGTCCATTCCATTTCTTTCCTAATATTTGCATTGAAAATTCTAAATAAGGACAAATGTTAATCAAAATCACCTTCTTTGTATATTAAGTATATCAAGTATAAAAAATATATCAAGTGGTTTTTGTTGAAATCAGGATAACGTTAATTGGGATAAAAAAAAGCCAACCATTCAACAAAATGAAAGTCAGCTTTACTTTGATATTACTATTTAATTCAGTTATCAATTTCATTTTTCTCCAGTTTATCTTTTACAAAATTGATCCAAGTTCTTGTTGCAAGGGAAATATAACTACCCTTTCGCCAAGCAATGCCAATTTGCCAATGTACTTGTTGATCAATGAGAGGCAGCACTTTTATCCCCTTATTCCTTACCGTTATCTCATTCACACTGCTTTGGGGGAGGATGGTGATCCCCATATTAAATGAAACCAATTCTAGTATGAACTTCCATTGGGACGTTTCACAAATAATATTTGGTTCAAATCCTAGTCTTCTGCATTCCGTCATAATTAAGTTGTGAACGGTAAATCCTTCACGAAAAATAATAAACTTTACATCCTGTAATTCTGACCATCTTACCTGGGCCTTGTTTGCGAACTCATGATCTTGATGGACGAGAAGACGAAGATCCCCATCCAGAAAAGAAAAATGATTAAATGTTTCATCAGTAGGTAAATCTACAACAACTACGTCAAGATCGCCATTAATTAAGGCCTTTTTTAAATTACTAGCACCATCCTCAACGAATTGTATAGTGATTTCAGGATATAGATTGTAGAATTCTGACATAATTTCAGTGAGAATTTCTGTTCCGACAGAGGAGAAAATCCCCATTTTAATGGTTCCTTTATGTCCGCTTTTAATATCATCTAACTCTTGGTAAAAGTGTTGTAATGAATGGGAAATTTGTTGCCCATATTGAAAGAGCAATCGTCCTGTATCAGTAAGTTCTAACTTTCTAGTTGTCCGAACCAATAATGTTATTCCCAATTCATTTTCTAAGTCTTTCACAACGTTACTAATAGTAGGTTGCGAAATATACAAGTGTTCTGCTGCTTTTGAAAAGCTTCCATATTTGACTACTTCGGAAAAGTATTGAATTTGTCTGATGTCCATTCATTTACCTCACTTATAAGTATTGCAAATATATAGTATAAAAAATATGTATTTATATAATAAATTAATATTGATTATACTATACTACAAAACCAATAGTAAAAATAATGCATGGGGGTTTAGTCTTTCAAAGAATCGATCCATTTTGCAAATATACAAAAAAGGAGAGAATAAATCATGGAGTTTAAGAAAGAAATGGTAGTCGGTATTTGGAGTTTAGTTTCATACGAAGTGACGGACAATGAAGGGAACAAAACATTTCCAATGGGGGAAGATTGCACAGGCTTTATTATGTATCATCCAGATGGGTATATGTCCGCGCAAATGATGAGTCCAGGACGTCCAGCATATGCATCAGGTGCATTACATACTGGAACACAAGAAGAAATGGTAGCCGCAGCTCAAGGCTATCTTGCTTACTGTGGTCCTTATGAAGTGGATGAAGAGAATCTTATTGTAATCCATCATATGTCAGTTAGTATGAATCCAACATGGTTGGGCGATACACAACCACGTTATGTCAAGTTAAATGGGGACCTTCTTGAGATTGCGAGCCCACCCATTATTGTGGATGGCAAAGAACAAAATACTAAATTAATATGGAAACGAGTTTAAGCAGTCTATTTAAACAATGGAGGATAAGAATCATGACAACACAAAAAGAACGTACAATACTCGTAACAGGAGCAGCACAAGGGATTGGTTATGCCATTGCAGAATCTTTCATAAATAATGGGGACTTTGTTGCGATCTTGGATTTGAATTTAGAAGCAGCAGAAAGTGCAGCAGCGAGGCTAGGGACTGCAAAGGGATATAAAGTAGACGTTGCAAACGAGGATAATGTAAAATCTGTCATCGATCAAATTATTTCTGAACGAGGGACTGTAAATGTATTAGTTAATAATGCAGGCCTGCAACATATTTCTCCAGTGGAAGATTTCCCTTTAGAGAAATGGAATCTTTTAATCGACGTTATTTTGACTGGGACATTCTTAATGACGAAACATGTACTTCCTACTATGAAAAAACAACAAAAAGGACGCATTATTAATATATCCTCTGCACATGGCAGAGTGCCCGATGCTTATAAATCCGCTTATTGCGCTGCTAAATATGGCCAAGTAGGATTTACTCAAGTAACGGCATTAGAAACTGCACAAGATGGCATCACTTGTAATACGATTATGCCTGGACCAGTACGGACAGAATTAATTGAAAAGCAATTACCAAAACTAGCCGAACAGGATGGAACAACCGTAGAAGTAGCGCTAAATCACCATATCTTAGGTAAACAATGGATGAAACGTTTACTTGAACCTTCAGAAATTGGTGCTACAGCTGTTTTCTTAGCATCAGACGGTGCAGCTGCAATCACGGGTGAAGGAATCGGGGTTACAGGCGGGATTTAATCGCTTGTACCTACTATTTTTACTCGATTTTGCCCGATTAGGTCTAAGTTTCATGCATTTTCAGCAAATCTAGATGGATCCTTCATATAGACATATGTGCAGAATGACAGATAAATTAGAGGATGTCCCATAAGGTTTTAGATCACGCAACTATACAGATTCAAGTAAGTAACACGATAATCTGTGTGCCGAATGCGAGGTTAGACCCTACTTGGACATCCTCTTTGTGTTATTGTAAAAGACCTGTCGAAAAATCTAATAATTTTCTTGGAGTGACTACAGGCCAATCCTCTAGGTCTTTTTTTAATGAATCGAAAGTAAGATATAAAGATGTATATAGAGAAGAAAGTAGGGTGAATATAATGGAGGAAGAAAAAAATCTTGATCTCGAGCGTAAGTTAGATGAAGTAATCAAAAGACTAGACCAAATGGAAAGACAAAATCAGAATCATCGAGGCAGTTTTGGGCACAATATCTGGGCACTTGTACCGATAGTCGCGATTGTTATGTGGGGATTACAGCGGATATTATGAATTCTAGGGAAACGTCCAGTTTTGCTTTATTCACTTAAAAATTCATAAGCCCATTCAAAAAAGGAGCTGGAAACTGCTTCTTTTTTTTGTCCTTTTGAAGGTTTTCAAATTTGTAATGTTACTTAGCTTTTGTTAACATATAATTAAGTAACATTAGGAGGAAGCTGATGGAGTATGTCGATCCGATAAAAGATATAGAGAATATTACTGCAATGAAAGAAATTTTGGAGAAGCAATCTAAGCGGGATTTATTGCTTTTTGTATTTGGGATTAATACAGGTATTAGAATTAGTGATTTACTTTCGCTTAAAATAGATGATATTTGGGATGGGGCAAAGATAAAAGAATTTCTCTGTCTTCGTGATGATAAGAATGATGAAGAGAAGGCGTATTATATAAATAATAGCGTGAAAAGTGTCTTAAACAATTACTTGGATGGTTTAGGCTTTACGGGCAGTGACTATCTTTTTAAGTCAAAAAAGAATGCACAGCCGATTACACGCCAGCAAGCTTATCGAATCATAAATCACGCAGCGAAAGAAGTAGGAATCACAGGGAAAATCGGTACACATACTCTTAGAAAAACCTTCGGATATCATGCTTATCGAAAAGGGATTGCGATTTCCATATTAATGTCGATTTATCATCACCATTCCCCAGCAGAAACCTTACGTTATTTAGGAATTGAAAAATCTGAGGAACAACTGATAAAGGTGGATGTTAATCTGTAATTGGTCAGGCGTCTTTAGTTCGATCAATCACTTAACGACAAAAAAACCTCCACTAGATTCATCATGCGGAGGATAGTATATCGTTATTGTATATCGTCATATGTTTCGAGTGTCATGTCAACATTTGTTAAATCATGAATGAAGTCATCCGTAACATGAACCTGTAGAGTTTCTTTATTTTTCATGAATTTGAAAATGCCATTATTAAAATCAGTGCCGTGTTCTTTGAAGAAGATTCCTTCAAATTCAACATCTTTTGTATGAATGAAGCTAACGCGGTAATGGTCGCCTTCTTTCACAAGGTATGCACGGACCCCTTTCTCAAATTGGCCCTCTTCGTCTTTAAGGGAACGAGCAACTGAGACGATATGAAGATCAATAAATGGAATTTCACGTAATAGCGAATTAATTACGGATCCCCTTGCAATTTGTTCCCAACGGCTTTGGGCTGTTTGACCGAGAATAATCTGTGTAATATGTTTATCCCTCGCTATTTCAGCAATTACTTTAGTAACAGGTCGTTTTTCATTATCCCTAATGATAAATTCCTCGGCATTGTGTTGTTCGGCTAATTGTTTCCATCTCTCAATATAAAATGATTTTTCCGCATCCAAATCATCAAAAGGCTTTGGGTCAATGGTTAAGATATAGAGTGGACAATCAAGCATATTTGCAATTTTACATCCGCGTTGAATGAGGCGCTCTCCGTTTGGTCCATAATAAACGCAGACGAGGATACTTTCATCCATACGCCCTTTCAATTTCTTCATTTTTATGTTCACCTCGAGTTGATGTGAATGTAACAGGATTTTACATTCCGTTAAACTATGTATGACTATAGCTTATGCTTCATCAACAGTCAATCAAATAGAGAAAGTTCCACGAATGCCTATTTTGGAGAGCGAAGCAGAGGATCAGACCCCGCAACAAATAAATACGGTATAAGATACGTGTATGAACGCTACATACTGATTTAGAGTGCGAGGTCAGATCCTTATGTGACACTATCTTCATTAAATTCACATTTTAATAAAAGGAGGGGGATTGATTGAATTGGTTACCCATTATGATATTGATTCCATTTATTTTTGCGATATTTGTTCCACTTATTTATAAACTTTTGACACCGCGAATTCATACGGGCTGGTTTGTACTTTTTGTGCCGCTTACGTTATTTATCTATCTGTTACGTTATATCCCTGCTATTGCTAAGGGGAAGACTATTCATAATACGGTACCTTGGATTCCGTCTGCAGGTATCAATTACACCACCTATTTGGATGGATTAGGGCTCATTTTCGGCCTTCTGATTACTGGGGTTGGTGCTCTCGTTATTCTATACTCCATTTATTACATGTCAAAACACCGCGAAGCACTCCATAACTTTTATGTTTATTTGCTTTTATTTATGGGTGCGATGCTTGGTCTTGTCTTTTCCGATAACATTCTAGTCTTATATGTATTTTGGGAATTAACAAGTATTTCCTCGTTTTTATTAATTGCGTACTGGTCACAACGAAAAAAATCCCGTCAAGGTGCTCTAAAATCAATGCTTATTACGATATTTGGTGGTCTTGCAATGCTCGCAGGGTTTATCATGCTGTCCATGATGACAAATACGTATAGCATTCGTGAAATGATAACCCAAGTAGATATCATGACTGCGAATTCTTTATTTCTTCCGGCTATGATTTTGATTCTAATAGGAGCTTTCACGAAATCTGCCCAATTTCCATTCAGTACTTGGTTACCTGATGCAATGGAAGCACCGACACCGATTAGTGCCTATTTGCATTCAGCTACGATGGTAAAGGCAGGTATTTATTTAGTTGCCCGATTTACACCTGTTTTTGGAGGAAGCTCGGAATGGTTTTGGATTGTTTCAGGAGTAGGAATGATCACATTACTATATGGCTCTGTAAATGCAGTAAAACAAACGGATTTAAAAGCATTATTGGCCTATTCGACGATTAGCCAATTAGGTTTGATCATGAGCTTACTTGGTTTAGGGTCCGCTGCGATGTATTTCGGACATGGTGATGAGTCAACCATGTACGCAGTGGCTGTTTTAGCCGCCATTTTCCACCTCATCAACCATTCTACCTTTAAAGGGAGTCTGTTTATGGTCGTAGGCATCATTGACCATGAAACAGGAACGCGCGATATTCGTAAATTAGGCGGTCTAATGCACCTCATGCCGATTTCCTTTACGCTTACGATTATCGGTAGCTTTTCCATGGCAGGTCTGCCTCCATTTAACGGTTTTTTAAGCAAAGAACTGTTCTTCACAGGCGTATTACAGGCCGCACATCTGAATGTGTTTAATATGGAGACTTTCGGAATGCTATTTCCTGTGATTGCATGGGTAGCCAGTGTTTTCACGTTTATTTATTGTATGATTCTCGTATTTAAAACATTTACAGGGAAGTATCAACCAAAGAGGCTGGAAAAGGAAGCACATGAAGCGCCAATCGGGATGTTGATTCCACCGATCATATTAGCTTCTCTTGTTATTGCCATCTTCTTTTTCCCAAATGTCGTTTCAAAGTATCTTCTTCAGCCTGCCGTCGTCGCAATCTTGCCGGACTTTGCTCAAAATGGTGGCGCTCATGTACAAATTAGTGCTTGGCATGGGTGGAATACAGAGTTATTCATGACAATTGGCGTTGTAGCATTAGGTGTATTCATGTTCATCTTTTTGAAAAAATGGATCAGAATCTATGGGATTTTCCCTCAAGCATTAACATTAGATCATCTCTATAATCAGGGAATTGAGAAAATCGAATCTATTTCATATCGGTTGACGAACCGCTATATGACGGGCTCTATCCGTGACTATTTAGTCTATATATTCACGTTTATGATTCTGATGTTGGGCGGGGCTATTTGGCTGTTGAATGGCATATCCTTTGATTCTTCAAATGATGCGCCGATTAATATGTATGAAGGTGGATTAGTAGCAGGGATGGTCATCGCTGCATGTACCGTACTTTTCTCAAAATCAAGGATGACTTCCTTAATTGCTGTTGGTGCCCTTGGTTATCTGGTTTCCATGCTCTTCGTTATTTTCCGTGCACCGGATTTAGCTCTTACTCAGTTGGTTGTTGAAACGGTGACAACTGCATTGTTCTTATTATGTTTTTATCATCTACCAGAACTCAGCAAGAATATCGGTCGAATGCGATTCAAAGCGACGAACCTTATTGTTTCTATTGGCGTCGGCATGGTTGTAACCATTATGGCGTTGTCTGCCAATGGAACCCGTCTCTTTGAACCAATCTCAAGCTATTTTGAGGACTCGTATGAGCTTGCTGGTGCTAAAAACATCGTAAACGCAATCCTGGTTGATTTCCGTGGATTTGACACAATGCTGGAAATTTCTGTTCTGTGTATTGCTGGTCTAGGGGTTTACACATTAATAAAACTTCGATTAACAGGGAGGGATAAGGAATGAAGAAGCCGAATGATGTCATCTTACATTCAGTTACAAAAGCGGCTGTCGTGATTATCCTGACATTCTCTATTGATCTTTTCTTCGCTGGTCATCATGACCCTGGTGGAGGATTTATAGGAGGCCTTGGTTTTGCTTCAGCCTTGACTCTGCTATTACTGGCTTTTGATATTGAATGGGTCCGTGAAAACATTCCAATCGATTTTAAGGTGGTGACAGCGAGTGGAGTATTAATTGCTGTACTCACTGGTTTAGGCAGTGTGGTTTTTGATGCCCCATTTTTAAGTCAAACTTTCGATTATTTCAATCTGCCTATTTTCGGGAAGACAGAACTTGCCACCGCTGTTATTTTTGATTTTGGAGTCGCGTTGGCTGTCATTGGAACAGCTGTCACGATTATTCTGAGTATTGCGGAGGATCGATAAGATGGAAACATTAATGTCTATCCTTGTTGGACTATTATTTTCAATAGGCACGTATTTAATTTTGTCGAAAACTTTGTTAAGGATCGTATTAGGAGCATCCATAATCAGTCATGGGGTCAATTTACTCATTCTTACGATGGGTGGACTAAAGAAAGGTGGTCTCCCGCTATTAGGAGGGAATAACCTTTCTTATACAGATGCCTTACCCCAGGCGTTAATTCTAACAGCAATCGTCATTAATTTTGCAGTGACTGCGCTTTTTTTAGTGCTATGTTATCGCACGTATCAAGTTGTAGGCACGGATGATTCGGAGCAATTGAGAGGTAATGAAGATGAATAATGTTGTACTACTACCAATTATTATACCGTTACTTACTGGGATGATTATGATTATCTTTCGGAAAAATATTCGGTTTCAACGGGCTTTTAGTATCTTTGCCATTTTAGCAACTGGAGCTGTATCTGTTTTTCTGATGGCGCAAATTAGAGCGAAGGGGATCCAAACCCTTCAGTTAGGTGGATGGCAGGCGCCTTTTGGGATTAGCATGGTGGCAGATATGTTTTCCGCCTTGCTTCTTCTCACAACAAGTGTCGTTTCGTTCTGTTGTTTACTATTTGCTTTCCGTTCCATTGGGAAAGAGCGTGAAGCGTCTTATTTTTACCCGATGGTTTTATTCCTCATTACAGGGGTTAATGGCTCCTTTTTGACTGGAGATTTATTTAACTTATACGTTTGTTTTGAAGTTATGTTGATCTCGTCTTATGTGCTTATTACCTTAGGGGGGACAAAAAAACAGTTACGGGAGTCCATTAAATATGTTCTGACAAATATCGTTTCGTCCTTCCTGTTTCTGGTGGCGATTGCGTATTTGTATGCGATGACAGGGACCTTGAATTTAGCTCATCTGTCTGTGCGTATTGCCGAAGCAGGACAGGATGGACTCATGACAACCGTTGCGATTTTGTTTTTAATTGTATTTAGTATGAAAGCTGCCCTATTCCTATTCTTTTGGCTGCCAGGCTCTTATAGTGCCCCGCCAACTGCCATCGCTGCGCTTTTTGCAGGATTATTAACAAAAGTAGGGATATACGCCTTATTCCGTATGTTCACGCTTGTATTTTATCATGAGCCACAAATCACTCATTTAATTATTGGCGTTTTAGGTGCATTGACGATGCTATTAGGGGCCATCGGAGCAATTGCTTATTGGGATATTAAAAAGATCCTTACGTATAACGTCATGGTAGGGGTAGGCTTCATTATGGCAGGTTTGGCATCCTTTACACCGGTGGCTATGACTGGCTCCATTTACTATCTGATTCATGACATGATTATTAAAGCCCTCATCTTCCTAATTGGAGGAACGATGATTCATCTTACTGGAACGAGTAAGCTCAAAGAAATCAGCGGACTCATCGGCACACATCCATATTTAGGCTGGCTGTTCTTTATCGCCGCACTATCACTTTCAGGGATTCCACCATTGAGTGGTTTTCTTGGCAAAGTTTACATTACTCAAGGGACGTTTGAAACAGGGTACTATTGGCTTGGTGCAATTGGTCTCATTACGAGCTTAATGGTTTTGTTTTCTATTATGAAAATCTTTATGAACGGCTTTTGGGGTGAAACGTACTTAAGTGAAGAGATGGAAAAAGGGACAACTAAGGGATTGATGTTCCCTATAGGCCTTCTAACGGTTGCAACCATTGTTCTAGGAGTAGGGGCAGAGGGTATTATCGAATATGTGAATCTTGCGACTGAAAGTTTAATGAATCCGAAACTTTATATCGAAGCTGTATTTCGGGGAAATGTGACTCCTTAGGATAAGGTGTTATTGCTTAGGAAATTATTCGAAATAATGTAGGCAAGCTACAAGCTAATTCGTCTGTCCGTATTTAGCGCCTAGCTTGTGAAAAAGATGATTGCGTAAAGTTAGTAAAAACACGCCTGCAGAGTTTGATCGAGGCACTTGTAATGTATCTTTTGAAATGATTGAAAGGGGTGAATGAATATGCCTTTCCAAGTATTAATCAATCTATTTATTGCTCTTTTATGGATGTTTCTCCAAGATGAATGGAGCGTGTTAACTTTTTTTAGCGGCTATTTAGTTGGGATGCTTGTTCTGTTTCTGATGCGTCGCTTTTTTCCTCAATCCTTTTATTTGAGTACTTTTCTTTCTATTTTGAAATTATTTCTCGTCTTCATTCGAGAATTGATCACGTCAAGTGTGCTTGTGATTCGACAAGTGATACGGCCGAGGATCAATATTACTCCGGGAATTTTCTCCTTGAAAACGGATTTAGAAGGGGATTTGGAAGTTACACTACTCGCCTTACTTCTGACTTTGACCCCAGGTTCTGTTGTGGTTGAAATTTCTTCGGACTCGAAGGTATTTTACATTCATGCGATGGACATTCCAGAATCGAGCGATGCCGTTATTAAGTCGAGTAAAGTATTTGAGAAGGCCATTAAGGATGTGACTCGTAAATGTTCAAATTAATCTTGATGATTTCTTTATTTTTCTTGACCCTTTCTATGATGGTTGCTCTTTACCGGGTAATAAAGGGGCCTTCCATGCCTGACCGAGTTCAGGCGTTAGATACAATAAGCATTAGCTTAATTGGAGGAGTAGCCATTTGTTCTGTTTTGTTTCATACTCATGCTTTATTAGAAATCATCTTAATACTCGGTATTCTTTCGTTTGTCGGAACCATTGCTTTTGCAAGATTTATCGAAAGAGGTGTTGTCATTGAACGCAAACGTATCAAGTGAAGTAATTGCTGCTGTCCTTATTTTGGTCGGCACGATCTTCAGCTTTCTTAGTGCAGTCGGCTTAATCCGATTACCTGACGTGTATACCCGTTCACATGCAGCATCCAAAAGTTCAACTTTAGGTGTCCTTTGTACGCTTCTCGGGGCATTACTTTATTTCTGGATAACCGATGGATATTTTAGTATCCGCTTGATTTTGGGCATTTTCTTTGTGTTCCTAACTGCTCCGGTTGCGGCTCATCTTATTTGCCGAGCTGCTTACCGCTCAAATGTAGAGTTGGCTAAAGAAAGTGTTCAAGATGACCTGAAAGAAGTTTTGAAGAGAGACTGACTGCTTTTTGGATTGAGACAGAGAGACGTTCATTTAAAGGCTATACCTGATTAATTGGAATAATTTTTGTTATATGTGGCTTATTGTGAAATGTAGATGTTATCTTCCATTTTATTGAATCTGGTTTCCCAATGATAAATAAGTCGTTTTTAATACTAGTTAGTGGCGTTTTAACACAAAGTTGTTTTGTTATTTTTCTTCCTTGAATATTTAAAGGGAAACGAAATTGAATAAGGAAAGTTTATGTTTTAGGAGGTATATGTATGGTGGAAATAAAATATGAAATCAAAGAAAGCATTGGCTCCATCTCGCAATCCCCTAAAGGGTGGAACAAAGAACTCAATCTGATCAGCTGGAATGGAAAAGAACCAAAATTTGATCTACGAGATTGGGCACCTGAACATGAAAAGATGGGGAAGGGGCTCACTTTAACACTGGATGAGGTAAAGGCGTTGAGAAATTTGTTGAATGGTTTGGAGTTGTAGGTTTCAATCATATTATTTGCTACTTGGAAATGATGTAACAGGTATCTTTTTTTATGAACAGAAGGAGTGTTATGCTCCTTCTGTTTTTGAATGATGTTTTAAAGTATATCCTTATTTTTCTATATGAGTTAATTAATTTAATTTTTTTATATGTATTCACCGTGAAATTTTGTCATAAGACGGAAAGACAAATATTTGACAACTAAGGTGCATTCCACCTTAAGTATCTCTGTTAGAACAATTTTTGAAAGCGTAACCAAAAAAGGTTCAGGAGGAGAATCATAGTAAAAATACAAAAAAGGCCGTTCAATTCTATGTTGATTTACTACATGATGCAGGGCAGCCAGGTGCTACGAGTACAGGTTTCATGGAAGTTTTAATTCTTATGTCCACTGGTAAAGCAGCAATGTGGTACGATGCATCTGTTGCAGCAGGATTTTTGAATAACCGAGATAATTCTCAAGTAGTTGGCAAAATTGTCTATAATTTGCTCCAAAGCAAGCTAAAGATAATAATGGTTGGTTATATGCTTGGTTGTTAGCTATTGAATCAGCAAGTAAAAATAAAGATGAGGCATTTGAAGTTATTAAGTGGGCAACAAGCAAAGAGTATATTGAAAAGTCGGCGAAACAGGAGGCACCATCAGGAACACGTATTTCCACCTATGGAAACCCGAAATATAAAGAAGAGATGACTTTTCATTCTGGTTTATTTCTACCCTAGTCACTGGGGTTATTATCCCCTTATATTTAATCCTTAAAAATTTACATTTATTAGATTCCTTAACAGGTTTAATTATTCTTTACGCTGGTATGAATGTACCTTTGACAATATGGATGATGCGATCATTTTTTGATGATACTTCGTACGAAATTATAGAGGCAACCCAATTGGATGGTGCAACTGGATTACAATGATTCTTACTGTAGTTCTTTCATTAGTAAGACCGAGCTTGACTTCGACAGCACTTCTATCTATGGCATTTGCTTGGAATGAATTTTTCTTTACTGTTGTTAGCATGAGTTACACAGATGCAGCAACGCTTCCAGTCTATATGTCATCTTTCATGACCCAATAGGAGGTTTGTTCTGAGCAAAGATGGCAGCAGAAGCAACCGAATCCGTACTGCCTGTACTAATATTAGGATGGTTCACACAGAAACAATTAGCTAGGGGCTTAACAATGGGTGCAGTCAAAGGATAATATGTTCAAAAAAAACAAAATTCTACGTGATCTTGCCGATTTGGTATGATTATAAACCTTTCTTCAAGGATTGAATAATTTTTCTTCATTATGATTCGACTTTAGAACAGGAGTTAATAATAAACTTTTCATTAAGAAGGTATCTCGTTATGGGACACCTTCTTTTGTCTGCACTTTTCTCCGATATTCAGTTCATTTTATCCTCATATTTGTTACCTTTTAGCTAATAATAACAATAAATCGTTGATATAACAGAAAATGAGGGTGTGAGTTTGTATGGATTTTTTCCAAAGCCAGGAATCACTTACCGGAATTCAGTGGATCTTGAGGGCCATTGTTTCTTTCTTCTTTTTACTCTTTGTTGCAAAGTTCATGGGGCAACGATCCCTTTCTCAGTTACGATTACTTGATTATATTATCGCCTTAATAATTGGCAATATTATTGCTCACCCCTTATCAGATCCAGAGTTAGGTTTGAAAGGGTCGATGATTACAATGACTGTATTGGTTTTGTTATATTTGGCTGGGGTTTTCTTAAGTCTTAAATGGGGAACGTTTCGAAAATTCGTTGAGGCGCCACCATTCCCCCTTATTGAAAATGGAGAAATTATATCTCAAGGCTTAAATAGGGCGAGGATAAATATCGATATATTGTTAACTGAATTGCGGAAGGAGAAAATTGAAGATCCTAAAAAAGTATCATTGGCATTATGGGAACCGAATGGTACGATTTCTTTTTTTATGAACCCACAATATCAAGCCGTAACTCCATCTGATTTACATATAGAAACAAAGGCCTTTCACTATCCAACAACGATCATAAAAGAAGGAAAGATTGATCATAATGAATTAAATCGAATCGGCAAAGATGAATTATGGCTGATTAATACAATTAGGAATACATACAATCTAGACGTAAAAGAAATATTACTAGCCACAATCGACCAAAACGATCACATAAAGTTTTTTTTACACATCTCTTAATTATGTCAAATAGAGTGAATTCTTGAAGGTGAAGAGAGGGTGTCCCAAACGATTGGGGCACCCTCTTCGAATGTACTCATTTAAAAATGGATTTTCTGGATTTGTGTCATTATACTTTAAGCATATTATCCTTTTTATTACTGCCTAATCTTTTAATATTGGAAATGATTCAACTGATTACTTGATTTTTTTCACAAACTTTCAGCGCGTTCTGTAAGGAAATAATCTCCTTTTGAATTTTGGAAAATCCGCTAATATCAGGAACATCCTTTACTACATAAGGGCGATGATGTTCTGCAGTTTGTGACAGAGTTTCTAAAATATACAGAAATCGGGACAGTTTTTCGTCAGAAAGAACAGGCCGGTTCAAGTCTTTCAGGGAGGATTCTAGTAAGTATCCCAACTGTTCGATCGAGAATATCACGGGCCAGAAAAACGCTAAACTTTTTTTATTGCTTGGATGCTCACCTAAAGCTGTCGTATAAACCGTTCTTAAATTGGTTAGATTGGTATGCATTTTAATATGTACTCGGCTTTTTTCAAAATTAAAGTCTTTTCTTTGTTCAGAAAACAGCATGAGTAATAACTGTGCCTGGCTTCGGATCGTTTTTGCTATTAAATGAGGGAGAAGACCAGAAGCAGATGTCCGACCAACCATTAATACTCCTAGTAGACCAATCAGACAGCCAATTATAATATCGATAATACGTGTTGTAGCGAAAAATGGCATGTTATGCATCTGCGATGTACTTTCTGCCATCACTAAAGCATTTGGTGTGATAAACATAGTAGCAAGGGCATAATTACGTACAATAAATAGTTCGGTTAAGAATGTTAAAAGCAGGATGATGATGCTAATCAAAAATCCTTCTGGTTGAATGGAAAGAATTAGACTAGCTATTACAACGCCAGCAATGGTCCCTACTGACCTTTGAATCGCACGGATGAAGGTACTCATAATGGTCGAACCTAATAGAACGGAAGCGCAGGAAAGTGGAATCCAATAGGATCGATTAAATTCAAATGCGTAGGCAATCAGGGCAGCAATCGTAAGAATAATTCCGTACTTTAGCGCGGATAGAAAGACAATTGAATTTTTATCAAAAGCACCTAAAAAAATGGCTTTAATGGACTGTTTTGTAATTTGTATTTCTCGATCAATCTTAGACATTGGTTCATTCAAGATGGCATCTGCATTATAAATGCTTGTGAATAAATGGTCCACGGCTTCATCATCCTGATCTGGTTGAAAAATTCTATCAGGGGTGCTGTTCTTATAAGGTTCAATAGAGCTTGTTAGAGCTCTAACGGATTCTCCTAATTCTGACGGGAGTTTTTTATTTTTTTCTACTGAACGGTCAAGAACTTCTAAATAAATAGTACTTGCATGTTCATTTAATAGGTACAACCGCTTATAGATATCGGAGCTTTGCCAAGAAACATACCCTGAAATAAGTGTATGGTTTGCTTCTTTCATCGCTACAACTGTTTTTTCTCTAGCATCATTAAATGTTTTCGTACCTACGGAATCGAGGAAAGTTGCCAACTCTCGATATACTCGTTTTACAGCCGATGCTTCAGGTCCATGTGGGTTGAAAAACCAGCCGAACATAGCAATCAACCACGATAAAGCCCCTCCAAGAAAAATAAGACCAGCTCGAAGCGGAGCAAGCGATGGATCTATCGGCATTCCTGTCGTCATGGCAAAACCTAAAACTAAAAAGACTGCGGCTGGTCCTGGAATTCTTAAGGTTCCAAAAATAAACGTTGCGACAGCTCCAATACCACCTATTATTAGTGCTGACAGAATCGGGGAAGGGGCGGCAAGTGTTCCTAATCCAACGGCGAAAGTAAGGCTCAAAAGTACAGAAAAAAGCTTTTTCGCTCTTTGCGCATAGGGCTCATTAAAAACGTAAAGGTATGTGAAGCCTCCGATCCCAGCCAACAAGCCGTATTGAAAATTCCCCAGTATCAAGCCAATCAAACTAGGTAAGGCTGCACATAGTCCAGCGCAAAATGCATTTGTCCATGGAAGTGGATTTCTTTTTAACTCAAATGCTTGTTTGATCGTCATAACGAGCGAATTTGATTTAGGCGAGGGATTTATTTTTTCATATTTGGACATGATGAAGTCTCCTTATCTTCATTGGAAGTTATGTTTAATCTTCCCTTGTTTGTACACTTCCTATGTGTCTAGAAATAAATCTTTCTGACTTAAAAGTAAGGAAAGCTATAACGAATATGGAAGGGGATAAAGTAGTGTAGGTTTATTTTTTTGCCAATTAAGATCCAGGTAATTAGCCATCATTTAAGTGGAAAGCAGAAAGGGCGGAGAAAAGATGAATGGGCTTTAGCAAATGGTCCTAAATAAAAGGTCTGATGTATAGAGATAATAAATTCGTTTAATTTTCTACTTAAGAAGTTAGAGCCTTCCTACTAAACTACACTCCGAATCTTAGACACGGTCTAATGCGGACCAAGGCGGGGCATTTTTTTATTCAAGGAGAAATGTTAAATTGGATCCTGAACAAATTCCTTCGGAAAAAAATCTATACTTTTCTGAGATAATGTGCTATTTTTTGCGTATTAGAAAGGGAAGTTTTTTTATGATTCTTCCTCATGATTTTGGATGACGTAAATGGATGTGCGGAAAAGGGGGAAGAAAAATGAACTTCTTACATTAGAAGTTCGTCCTAACTGTAAATGTATTTCACATGGAAATCGTAATAGAAAAGGATATTGTTGGAGATTGGGCATTACGGAGGATATAAAGGTTGGTATTCCTATTTGTCAATTAAGGTGTTAGTGTGTAAGAAGAGCATTTCCAGCCTTCCAGATTTCTTACTTCCAAGATCTGAGTAGTTACCAGAAAATGAATATTTAAGAGAAACTTAAGTGAACTTCAAGAAGCACTCTTTATTTTTGGAATTTTTGATAGTATGGGGTTAGGTTAATTACTTTTATTTATCAGGTGATGGGCGTGAGGAATATCTTTAAACAACGGATAGTAAAATTTATATTCTTTTCTTTCGGCAGTATTCGTACGAAGATGGTGCTGTTTTTTCTAATTGTTGCTCTATTTCCATTGCTTTTATTTGGATTTCTATCATATGGGAAGTCTTCTGAGATTGTGAATAAACAATATAATGAGTATGAGCAATTTGCTGTTTCTCAGCTTGATAAACAAATCGAAAATACATTTGAGCAAATGTATGTCGTTTCGAAGGATATCAATCAGTATTTATCGGACCCAACTCTGGTTATATTAAAGGAGGAAATCCCTCGTAGTTATACTGAATTTATTGAAATCAAAAACTTTGAAAGATATTTAGAGGCACATAAGACGTATAACACTAAAGGAATCTATTTAATTACCAATACAGGCTACTATTATGGGAATAATCGCCTAGATATACATAAGCTCCTTCAAAAATCTTTTTGGAAAGAAATTAATAGCCTTAAAGAAGGAGATCTGTGGATAGGATTTTATAATTCTGATCATTATTACACGGGTGAAAAAAACGAAAAAATAATGGGGCTTGTTGTGCCTATTGAAAGTCAATTTGGAGTATTAAAGGGGAGTAAACTATTAATAGAAACAAATGCTGAGGAGCTGTTCTCTTATATTGGGTTTCTTGAAAATAAGCTACATTCTTCTATCACTCTGAAAAATGGTAAGCATCAGGTAGTCTATAAAACGAAAAACGCACCAAAGGAATTGAAAACAGATATAGTCTGGAATAATCAATTTGATGCCTATGGATGGGATGTCCATGTTCGCATTCCCAAAGAATATTATTATCAATCATCCAATGTTATTTATCGATATACCATTTTGGCTATTTTATTTTCAATTATTCTTGTTTATGTTCTGGCTGTCGTATTTTCCGTTCCACTTACAAAGAGGATTAAAAGTCTAACATCCTCGATGAAGCGGGTCAGTGAAGGAAACTTAGATACACAGATAACAGTTACCTCTCATGATGAAGTAGGGGTTTTAGCCCAAAGCTTTAATGATATGGTCAATCAAATTAAGGAGTTAATCGAGCAAATTAGCACGACTGAACGTTTAAAAAGGCAGGCAGAATTAAGAGCTTTCCATTATCAAATAAATCCGCATTTATTATTTAATACTTTAAACTCTATTCAATGGAAGGCAAGGCTGCTAGGAGCAAAGGAAGTTCAAGAGATGATTTATCATTTGACTGAGGTGCTTCATGAAAATTTAAATTTTTCCGACGAGTTAATTCCAATAAAACAGGAGCTCCAGACAATCAAGCATTATTTAAAGGTCCAAGAAATACGTTATGGACAAACATTTGAATATATCGAGGATGTCCATTTGGAATGCCTTGACTATTTAATCCCAAGGATGACACTTCAGCCGTTATTTGAAAATACCTTTTTCCATGCATTTGAAGATGGTCGGGGGACAATTGAACTTGTGGTTATGGCTAAACCTGAACATCTCGAAATTATCTTAACCGATAATGGAAAAGGAATGAATCAGGAGATTATTGAAAAGCTTCTTATCCCAAAACATCAAAATGATAAAGGGAGAGGAATCGGTGTTTATAATGTTGATCAACGCGTGAGGCTTCACTTTGGAATGGAGTATGGCCTGTCAATCGAATCAGTCATTGGTGTAAAAACAATTTTTACTATAAAACTGCCGAAAAGGAGATAACGTCGATGATAAAGGTATTAATTGCAGATGATGAACTCATTGTTAGAAAAGGATTAATCGCAACGGTCGACTGGGCAAAGTTTGGTATGGAGGTTATTGCTGATGCCCCTAACGGACAAAAGGCTTGGGAGTTGTTTCAGGAGCATTCTCCTGAAGTAGTGATAACGGATATAGTTATGCCTGAAATGAATGGTATTGAGCTTGCCAGAAACATCAAACAAATTTCCCCAGCAACCAAAATATTGTTGTTAAGCTGCCATCGAGATTTCACTTTTGCACAAGAGGGATTGAATATTGGGGCTTCGGGATATCTTTTGAAAACAGCATTTCAAGACAAGGATTTTGAAGAATATCTTGGACGCTTTGAAAATGAAATTAACCATGCAAATATCCAAACTCCTGTTAGTTCTGCTAATCTAGTCAAGGGATTTTATGAATGGTTATGTGGCTTTGATAATTTTTTTCCGAAGCTATTAGGGGAGCTGTTTTTTAAAGATTGGCAATGGATGCAGAAATCCTTTTATATTTATTTAGTATACGGACTTAATAATAATGAACTATTTCATAACAAATGGTCTTCTGATGAAAAACAATTTGCGAAAATATACTGTGGTCAGGACCAATTATTTATTTTTATTCCAGAAAAAGCACAAGAAGATTTTGAGCATCTTCTAGTTGAGGCTAGGACCATTGATCCTGCAATTCGCTGGAAGGTGAATGGTCTAAATCAAGGTATGAATGAGTGGATGGAAGGGGTTAGTAATCTATACCATAAATTCAAATTTGAAAAACAATTTAAGCTTTCGATGGATGATTGGCCATTCCCCATTCAAAAGGCTGTTCAAATCATCATCCAACAATTAGATGAACCTCTTTCATCAAGTTATGTTGCAAATGAAGTTGGCTTAAGCCGGAGTCACTTTAGCACCATGTTTAAAAAGACAGTGGGAGAAAACTTTATCACCTTTATCGAAAAGCTTAAAGTTCAGTCTGCATGTAATCTTCTTGAAAATACTTCGCTTCCTTTACAAGAAATTGGCGAAAAAATAGGCATTCAGGATGGGAAGTATTTCAGTAAATGGTTTAAAAAATGTATTGGAAGTGCACCTTCAGAATATAGACAGAACAAAAAGAAGAATGTAAGCTAACAAATTTCCCCGTCACTTAGAATTTCATGAAAGTTCAAACAATATTACAAAAAGAATAGGATGATTTTAAGTTCTAGACCGCTTTCATTCAAGTTACAATGAAAGCGGTTACTACTAGTTGTAAAGAAAAAAGAGGAGCGAACGATGAAGAAGTTTTGGATAACATTTTTAGTAATCATGCTAGTTTTCGTAACTGCTGCCTGTTCCACTAATAATTCTAATAGGAGCGAGCCTAATCAAATTAGGAAGGAACAAAAAGATAAAGTTGTCCTTCGTTTTGCTACTTGGGATTCAGGAGAGGCTTTAAAAATTCAAAAAACAATTGCTAAAAAATTTGAAGTAAAGAATCCACATATAAAGGTGCAAGTCGAAGCCTATGGTGATGAATTTGATCAAAAGCTATCTGCTTCATTTGGGGCAAAAAATCCTCCAGATGTCATGTATATGTGGAATTTTCCGGCCTATTTTCACGATCTTGAACCACTAGATAATTTTATTAACAGAGATCCCTTTATAAACATGAATGATTATTATCAAGGGCTTTTAAACCATTCGACGATGTATAGGAAACTGTATGGTATCCCGGCAGGTTTCACAACAAGGGTGGTCTATTATAACAAAGATATATTTGATGCAGCAAACCTTCCCTATCCAAAGGATGGATGGACATGGGATGACTTTAAGAGGATAGCAAAGAAATTAACGGACCCCACTAAGGAGCAGTATGGATTTGGGGTAAGACAAGAACCAGATACGTACGATCTTCAAGGGATCGTTTGGAGTAATGGCTCAAGCTTTATAAGTGATGATGGAATGGGTATTTATGGATATATGAATAGCCCAGAAACCATTGAATCGATAAGCATGCTTGCAGATATGATTCAGGATACAAGTGCTGTTCTAGTAGATGGTAAAAATCAACAAAGCGGTGAGGAGAATTTTATAGCAGGCAAGATTGCGATGTGGGAAAGTGGATTTTGGTCATTAGTAGAATTTAAAGAAGCCAATATAAACTTTGGAACAGTCGAAATGCCTGCATTTAACGGAAAACCAGTGAAAGGTGTTATTTCTTCTTCTGCGGTTTCGATCGCCAGGGATTCAAAGAATAAAGATTTAGCATGGGAATTTGTGAAATTTTACAATTCACCAGAAGTAGTAAAAATGAGGAAGGCTGATTTACCTGTCCGCATTAGTTTAGTAAAAGAAATGAAAACAGAACAAGATCCATTAATAGAACCTTTCTACAAAATGCTTGAAAGATCGAATGGTACCCCAGCCTTTCTACTTACTAAGAATTGGGATGCAATCAATCGGAATTTATCTGCAGCAATAAATGCCACCATGCTCAATCAAGATGCAAATATATTATTGAATAATGCTGTGAAGGATTCTGAGAAATATCTAAGGCAGTAAAAAAGAGATTTATGATTATTCAAAAATAGATTAACTAAATGATTTTAGGAGGGGTAAGGATGTTAACACAAGATTATTTTGGTTTAGAGGATAAGGTGTGCGTTGTTACAGGAGGAGCTTCAGGGATAGGTCTAGCTACAGCAACACTTTTGGCAGAAGTCGGTGCAAAGGTCATTATGCTTGATATTAATGAAGAAAACGGTAAGAAGGCTGTCGCTGAGCTGCAAAAGAAAGATTATCAGGTTGAGTTCTTAAAATGTGATGTTACAAAGGGGAACGATTGTATCGCCGTAAGAGATTATATCGAAAAAAATTACGAGACTATCGATGTTCTTTTTAACAATGCTGGTGTGATTAGAAGAAAAACAGTTGTTGATTTGGAAGAATCTGATTGGGATTTAGTAATTGATGTCTCTTTAAAAGGGGTTTATCTCCTTTCAAAATATTTAATTCCTCTTATGGCGGAGAGTGGTGGAGGAAGTATCATTAATACCGGTTCTGGATGGGGAATCAAAGGTGGAGATCAAGCAGTCGCTTATTGCGCAGCGAAAGCCGGAGTTGTGAATTTAACGAAGGCAATGGCAATCGATCATGGACCGCAAAATATTCGGGTGAATTGTATTTGTCCTGGTGATACTGATACTCCGTTATTAAGGGAAGAAGCAAAGCAATTGAAACAGCAAGAGGATGCATTTTTAGTATCTTCTGCAAAAGGACGACCTTTAGAAAGACTTGGAACGCCGAGGGATATTGCAAAAGGAGTTTTATTCCTTGCAAGTGACTTATCAGCATGGGTAACAGGTACAGACTTAATTGTAGATGGCGGAGGATTAGCTTAATTTTTTTTACTTTAACTAAAATTCATTTTATATGACTACAAGGAGGTAATTTTTATGTCACAAAAGGTACACCCTTACATACCAAATATGGTTCCAGAAGTACAAGCTGAGATGTTAAAAGTAATCGGAGTTGAATCGATTATGGAGCTATACTCTTGTATTCCTGAGGAATTGCAACTTAAAGAAAACCTAAAGTTGCCGCCTGCATTAACAGAGTATGAGCTTAGACGCCATATTGAAGGAATTCTTAATAAGAACACAAGTACAAAGGAATATGTAAACTTTCTAGGTGCTGGTTGCTGGCAGCATTTTATTCCAGCAGTGTGTGATGAAATAAATCAACGCTCTGAATTTTTAACAGCGTATGCAGGTGAACCGTATGAGGATCATGGACGGTTCCAGGCGCTATTTGAGTATCAAAGTTTACTAGCTGAATTAGTAGATATGGATGTTGTCAATGTTCCAACCTTTGACTGGGGGCAGGCGGCAGCAACATCAATTCGAATGGCCGCCCGTATTACCGGAAGAAAGAAAGTCTTATTAGCTAAAACGGTTGCACCAGAACGAAGCAAAATTATCATTAACTATGGTACTCCAACATTAGAATTCGAATATGTTCAATTTGATACGAAATCAGGAGCAATGGACTTAGAAGATTTAAAAACAAAATTAACGGAAGATGTGGCCGCCCTTTATTTTGAAAATCCATCGTACCTTGGGTTTATTGAGGCGCAAGGACAAGAGATTTCCAATTTATTAAAGGCAAACGAATCGTTAATGGTTGTAGGGGTCGATCCAATTTCTCTTGGTGTACTGGCACCGCCGAGTCATTATGGTGCAGATATTGTCTGTGGGGATTTGCAGCCGCTTGGCATGCATATGAATTACAGCGGTGGACAGGCAGGCTTCATTGCTACACATAATGAGCTGAAATTTGTCAATGAATATCCATCTCGTTTGTTTGGTATCGTCCCAACTGTAAAAGAAGGAGAATACGGATTTGGCGATGTAGCTTATGAACGAACTTCATTTGCACAACGAGAAAAAGGAAAAGAGTCTGTTGGAACGCAGACAGCATTATGGGGAATTACTGCCGGAGTCTATTTAGCATTACTTGGTCCAGATGGTATGCAGGAGGTCGGCCAAACCATTATGCAAAATAGCCAGTATGCTGTTCAACAATTAAATCAAATTGCCAATGTAAGAGGATCTCATTTTGAGTCACCGTTTTTTAAAGAATTTATCGTCGATTTTAATCAAACAGGTTATACCGTTGAACAAATAAATAAAAGATTGATAGAAAAGAAGATTTTTGGCGGGAAGGACCTTTCACTAGAGTTTCCTGAGTTTGGTCAAACGGCATTATTTTGTGTTACAGAGGTTCATACGAAAGAGGACATTGACGGTTTAGTGCAAGCGCTTAAGACCAGTCTAGCGAAATAATCAAAAGAAGAGAGGAGCAATCAGATATGCAAAGGATTCAACGTAAAAGCAATACAAGGGATTTTCACCAAGCCAAATGGAATGAACCAATTATTTTTGAACTCCATCAGCCTGGAGAAAAGGGAGTCGAATTGCCGCCAGTAAACGAAAACGTTGCATTATCCGTTGGAGATGGAACATCGGCCATTCCAGCATCAATGCAGAGAAAGAATAAGCCAAATCTTCCGGAAATCGGACAGGCGCGTGTATTACGACATTATCTCAGACTTTCTCAAGAAACGCTTGGCTCGGATTTTAATGTTGAAATCGGACAAGGCACTTGTACGATGAAATACATTCCAAAAATCAATGAATTGTTAGTCCGTGATCCTAAAATGATGGAGCTTCATCCGTTACAGAATGAAGAAACTGTTCAAGGGATGCTTGAGATTTTCTACAAACTTGATTTATGCATGAGAGAAATTTCGGGATTGGATTATTTCTCCTTCCAGCCAAGCAGCGGGACACAAGCCCTTTTTGCGATGGCCTCGATTGTAAGGAAATACCATGAGCAAAACGGTGAAGGCGATAAGCGGGATGAAATCATCACGACGATCTTCTCCCACCCATCTCAAGCGGCAACGGCAGCTGTAAAGGGCTATAAAATAATTACTTTGCATCCGGATGAAAATGGCTTCCCTGATATTGAAAAGTTAAAAGCAGCTGTGTCGGAAAGAACAGCAGGTTTTGTAGTCGCAAACCCAGAAGATACTGGTATTTTCAATTCGAAAATTAAGGAATTTACGGATGTTATTCATCAGGCTGGCGGTCTTTGCTTTTACGACCAAGCGAATGCGAATGGACTCTTAGGGATTACAAGAGCAAAAGAAGCAGGCTTTGATATGTGTTTCTTTAATCTTCACAAAACATTTGCTGCGCCACATATGTGTGGTGGACCAGCAACAGGTGCACTTGGGGTAACAGCAGAGTTGAAGGAGTACTTGCCAGCACCGATTGTCGAATACCATGATGGGAAATATTCGCTCAAGAATGATTTAGCGCATTCTATTGGTAAGGTTCGCTCTTTCCATGGTGTAGCTCAAACGGTATTACGTTCTTATGCTTGGATTCGCGCACTTGGGCCTGAAGGTCTTAAAGAAGTGGCGAAAATGGCCGTATTAAACAATAACTATATGTATCATAAGGTTTTAGCGATTCGCGGGGCTAGTGCACCGTACGTCAAGGGGCATCGACTCGAGCAAGTTCGTTATAGCTGGGAGCAGTTGACGCAGGAAACAGGGGTCACAACAGAGGATGTTACGTTAAGGATGACGGATTTTGGTCTCCACTACTGGACCAGCCACCACCCATATATCGTAAAACAACCGTTCACCCTTGAACCGACTGAGTCCTATTCGAAAGAGGATTTAGATGAATATATTCATGCGCTTGAACAAATTTCTAAAGAAGCCTATGAAAATCCAGAAATCGTCAAAACTGCCCCACATAATAGTACGATCCACAAAATTGACGAGCAAGATTATTTAGATAATCCAGATAAATGGTGTATCACTTGGCGAACTTATTTGAAAAATACGAAAGCCTATGACCTGGTTAAATAATCTAAACTGTTAATGCGACATTTAAATAGGGGGCAAAAACATGAAAAAGTATATGTCGGTTATGCTAGTTATGCTTCTATTATTGCTGTCAGCTTGCTCCAATAAAACAGCGGGGGATGAAGGGAAAATAGGAGATTCTAAAAACCCGTCTGGATCCATTACTGTATGGGGATGGGATGTTGCAGCAGCAACTATGAAAGCAGCAGTGGAGAAGTTTCAGAAACAATATCCAGACGTAGAGGTAAAGGTAGAGGATTTTAATAGCGCTGATCTATATGATAAGTTAACGGTTGGTCTAGCAGCAAGAGGCTCAGGACTTCCGGATGTTGTATTAATGGAGGATGAAAGGATCCCAGGATATTTGCATCAGTTTCCACAAGGATTCTTGAATTTGAACAAGCTTGGTTATGAAAAATACAAAGATTCGTTCAATTTAGCTAAGGTTGCAGCTGTACAGAATGAGGATGGAGATTTCATCGCGGCTCCATGGGATATTGGGCCTGCTGGAGTGTTCTACCGTGTTGATTACTTTGAAAAAGCAAATGTTGATCCAAATTCCATCCAAACATGGGATGACTATATTGAAGCAGGGAAGAAGATTAAAGAAGCGACTGGTGCGAAGCTATTACCAATTGATATTCCTAATTATGATGGTGTCTTCCAAATGATGATGCAGTCGCAAGGACTTTCTTATTTTGATAACGATGACAAAATTGCACTAGAATCTAAGGAAGCTATCCGTTCTATGGAAGTAATCAAAAAGCTTCATGATGAGGATTTAATTTTAAACAATAAAGGTTGGGATGGAATTGTAACTGCTACAGTAAATGGTAGTGTTGCCACCGTACCGTATGGTGTATGGTACGCAGGTACCATCATGGACCAAGCGCCGGATTTGAAAGGGAAATGGGATGCTTTTTATCTTCCGAGTTTTGATGGCGGCACAAGATATGCAAACGTAGGAGGGTCATCCGTGTTGATTCCTTCATCAAGCAAAAATCAATCGGCTGCCTATGCCTTTGTTGAATTCTTTACAACTGATACAGAATCACAGCTGTTAGGTTTTGAAAAATATGGACTTTTCCCATCTTTGAAGGAAACTTATAGTGCTCCACAATTTACTGAAAACAACGAGTACTTTAACAATAGTCCGATTTTTAAAAAGTTTGCAGATATTGTCGATCAAGTTCCACAAATTAACGTAAACGGAAATTTTGCAAAAGCCAGCAGTCTTATAAGTAATGCCCAAGCAGCCATTTTACTTGAAAATAAAGCGGTTGATACTGGATTAAATGAAGCTAAAAAACAATTAGAAAATGAACGAAAGAAATAGTGTTGTAGAGAGCTAGAGTGGGTGTTCCAACTCCACTTAGCTCTCTCATTCTAAAATTCCTTGAAGTTAGGAAGGTGGCTCGGTTGGAGCAAACAGAAAAGGTTGTAAATGCTAAGACAAACTTTCGAGTCAAAACAAGAAAGAGTTTATTAACACCTAAAAATGTTCCATATTTTTTTATCGGACCAGCGTTTCTACTCATTTTGATTTTTACCGTTTATCCAGTCATCTCATCGTTTATTTTAAGCTTTCAAGAGGTACGTGGTGTGGAGAAATCATTTATAGGATTTGCCAATTATACACGATTATTTCAAGATCCTATATTTTATAAATCTCTTTTAAATACCTTTCAAATTTTAATTGTGCAGGTTCCTATCATGCTCTTCCTCTCTTTACTAATTGCTGTGGGGCTGCATTCTTCCATGTTAAAAGGGAAGGCGTTTTTCCGAATCTCTTACTTTATGCCTGCTATCACAGCGCTTGTTGCTGCTTCGATTGTTTTTATGATTCTATTAGATGAGAATTTCGGACTCGTCAACTATTTCTTATCCCTCTTTGGTGTTGATTCCATCCCTTGGTTAACAACTCCATTTTGGGCGAAGGTTTCCGTGATCCTTGTGATGACATGGAGATGGGCAGGATATAATATGGTCATATTTTTGGCGGGATTACAGAATATCCCATCTGACCTATATGAAGCAGCAAGTATTGATGGAGCAAGTAAAGTGAAGCAATTTTTCATGATTACACTTCCACAATTAAAGCCAGTATTTATTTTCACGGTTGTCTTGTCAACAATCGGTACTCTTCAATTATTTGATGAGCCGTTCATTTTGACTGGGGGCGGTCCAAATAATGCTACGATGACAATCACGGTTTATTTGTATGAAGCAGGATTTAAATTTTTTGACTTTGGATATGCGTCTGCGATTGCTTATGTGCTTGTCATCATTACGGCAATCATTTCCTGGATTCAGATGAAATTGGTAGGTGATGAATAATGGTAGCTTCTAAGAAGATATCCTCAAAAATTATCATTTATATTTTGTTGATTGCAGGCGTTGTCTTATCGATTGCACCGTTCTATTGGATGATTGTCGGTTCTACATTGCCATCAGGAGAAATTTTTCGTGTTCCACCTAAGCTTCTTCCAGGGGATTATTTAGCAAAGAACTTTCAAACGCTTAATGAGTCATTAGGAATTGCTAGAATATTTTGGAATTCGTTATTTATAGCGCTTGTTTATACATTGTTTAGCACGCTTATTAGTGCAATGGCTGGATACGCTTTTGCAAAATTTAAATTTAAAGGAAAGAACGTTTTCTTTTTCATTATTTTATGCACATTAATGATTCCTTCACAAGTGACATTGATTCCTTTGTTTGAAATGATGGTTACCTTTAATTGGTTAAATACGTATCAAGCCATTATTTTACCAACCCTTGCTTCTCCATTTGCTATTTATTTAATGAGGCAGAATATGAAGGCGATTCCAGACTCAATTATGGAGGCCTCTCGAATTGACGGGGCAGGGGAATTAAAAATTTTTTTTACAGTCATCTTGCCTGTTACAAGACCTGCGATGGCCGCAGTCGGTATTTTTCTATTTATGTCTCAATGGAATAGCTTACTCTGGCCGCTTATTACGTTAAATTCAAAAGAAATGTTTACCCTTCCTGTTGCATTATCAAGTTTAATTGGAATGGCGAGGATCGATTATGGTCAACTGATGCTAGGAACTACTTTATCCACGATTCCGATTATGATCTTTTTCTTATTACTGCAAAAACATTTTATCTCTGGGATTTTAGGTGGATCTGTCAAAGAATGAATGTAAAAGGTGTGAAATGATGAAAAGGTATAAATACGGGGAGACATTCACGCTGATGATATAAACGACCAATCGTCCTGTGCTTACTTTGTCAGTTTCATTTCTCGTATGGTAGCAGAAGCGGACGATGTGCGAAGTGGGTCTATTATAAAAAGCTTAAGGTCATAAACTACAGAGGAGGGATAATATGAAATTATCCAAAATGAAATTAATTTTACTACTTACTATCGCACTAGCATTATTATTATCAGCATGTAACTCAACAAAAAGTAATGGTGATGAAGCAACAGAAGACGGAAAAGTAAAGATAAGGTTTGCTACTTGGGATGTGGGAAATGATGTTCAATTACAGCAAAAGCTCATCGATGAATTTAATGATAAACATGAAAAAATAAAAGTAGTTTTAGAGGCCTATGGAGGGGAATATGACACAAAAATCACTGCGGGTATAGGTGCAAAGGATGCACCAGATGTGATGTATATGTGGAACTATCCGCAATATAAGGATGCTTTAGAACCACTTGATTCTTATATTGATAAAAATGGAGAAGAATACAAGTCTGATTTTTATGAATCTTTATGGAACTATAACTCTGTTGGTGGAGAAACACTTGGACTCCCAGTAGGCTATACAACCCATGTTGTTTACTATAATAAAGATCTTTTTGATGAAAAAGGACTTGAATATCCACAGGCCGGATGGACATGGGCAGATCTTCAAGAAACAGCTAAGAAGTTAACGGATAAGGACAAGAAGATTACTGGATTTGCTTTCCCTGGTAAACCTGATCCATATGATTTTGAAATGTACTTATGGGGTAACGGTGCTTCTTATGTAGATAGAGATGGAAACTTAAAAGGTAATGTGAATTCAAAGAAATCAATTGAAACATTCAATATGTTCCAAGGCATGTTAAAAGATGGGTATGCCATCACAACTGAAGGTTCAGGGGATACTGAAATGAAATCAGGAAAAGTAGGAATGTTTATTAACGGTGCATGGTATCTTTCCCCATTAAAAGAAGCAGGTATAAATTATGGTGTTGTTGAGATACCTACTTTTGAAAATGGTAAGAGCGTAAGTATCGTTAGTTCTTCAGGTATAGCTATGTCAAAAGATTCTAAACACAAAGAAGCGGCTTTTGAATTTATGAAGTTTTGGACAGGAAAAGAAGCAAATAAAGAAAGAATAGCATTTGAATTACCAGTATTAAAGAGTGTAGTAGAAGAAGAAAAGCTACAAGAGGATCCAGTTAAAAGTGTATTCTACTCAATGCTAGAACAAAGTGAAGGCTATACACCAGCGTCATTTATTACTGAAAACTGGAGTCAAGTATCAGAAAATCTAGGGTTTGCCTTTGAGCAAATCTTTAATCCAAGTACACGAGTTGATCCGAAAAAAGCTCTAAATGAAGCTGCTAAATAAAGTGAAACTTCAATCAGTGGGGGGGTCTTCATCCCCCTCTGATTGTTAGTCCCGTTCTAGTGTCGCTAAATCTTCGATAAAGCGACACTACGAACCCGATTGGTTCAACTAAACCGCTGAAGAACACAGCGGTAAGTTTCACTGTATCTCACCAATCGGGCTTTTACGGGCAGTTGTCCCCCACCTAAGTTTCTTTGATTCCTCTAAGTCTTGAGATGGGGGTCTTACTGCCCGTTAATGCGGGATAAAGTTTACCCATTACTAAAAAGTAAGCGGTCGGGTGAGAATATATTCTCATCATCTTAACAAGGGCTTAAGTACATAGCCCTTGTTATCAATTTCAAGCTATGATGGGAATCTTATTTTCCATAGGTCATTCTAAAATAAGAGGGAATGTTTATGTTTAAAAAGAAGGAAAAACAACCTAGTTTTACATTAGTACGTAAAAGAGTACCATATTTGTTTATCCTACCATGGATCATCGGATTTTTAGTGTTCACTTTAGGACCTTTGGTATCTTCATTAATCATGAGTTTGTTTGATTGGCCGATAACTGGAGAAGCAAAGTTTATTGGACTTAATAACTTTACTAAGATGTTTACAGCTGACCCTCAGTTTTATGATTCCTTAGTGATCACATTTAAATTTGCGGCAATTTTCGTACCACTTAACCTAATCTCTGCATTGGTGCTTGCACTCCTCATTACACAACCAGTCAAGGGAGTGAAGATATTTAGGACACTCTTCTATCTTCCTGCTGTTGTATCAGGCGTTGCAGTATCAATCATCTGGGGTTGGATTTTTAATTCTGAATTTGGAGTTTTAAACTATTTATTATCACTCATTGGTATTGAAGGACCCAATTGGCTCATTGATCCAAAGTGGGCAATCGTAACAATTGTTATCGCGAGTGCTTGGGGAGTAGGGACAATGATGCTGATATTCTATACGGATATTAAGGGGATCCCCCCTGAACTTTATGAAGCAGCATCAATTGATGGAGCTGGACCGTTAAGACAGTTTTTTAGTATAACAATTCCGACAATAACACCAACCATCCTTTTTAATGTCATTACATCCGTTATTGCAGCATTACAACAATTAACCCTAGTTTTACTTTTGACTGGTGGAGGACCTTTAAAATCAACCTATTTTTATGGATTATTTGTTTATAACAACGCATTTAAGCATCATCATCTAGGTTATGCAAGTGCAAACGCATGGTTTATGTTTATTATTATTCTAATATTAACAATGATCATCTTTAGATCATCATCAACATGGGTGTTCTATGAAGCTGAAATGAAAAAAGGAGGTAAAAAATAATGAGAATTACAAAGAGCCATAAAATAATCGTCTATAGTATTCTTGTCATTCTTTCACTTTACTTCCTATTTCCATTTGCATGGGCGTTAATAACAGCGCTAAAGACAGAAGGAGAAGCATTTAGCTTTCCTCCTAAGTTTAGCCCGGATGTTCCGCAGTTCGGCAATTTCATCGAAGCGTGGAAAAGTCAGCCGTTTGGAACATATTTTAAGAATTCAGTCATTGTTACGGTGATGACTACGATCGGACAAATCATATCCTGTTCATTAGTGGCTTATGGCTTTGCAAGATATGATTTTAAATATAAAAATATTTTGTTTATCCTTCTTTTGTCAACAATGATGATTCCGTGGGATGTTACGATGATTCCACTTTATATGGAATTTAATTTATTTGGATGGATCAACACGTTAAAACCATTAATCGTCCCAGCATTCTTCGGTTCTGCTTATAATATCTTTTTGCTTAGACAGTTTTTAATGAATATACCTAAGGATTTGGAAAGTGCAGCTAGAATGGATGGTGCCAATGAATTCCAAATATTTTATAAAATCTTCCTTCCGATTATGAAGGGGCCTTTAACTTTGATCGCTGTCTTAAATATATTATTAGTTTGGAATGACTACTTAGGACCATTAATTTATTTAAATGACCAGTCAAAATATACGATGGCTCTTGGATTAGCGGCTTTCCGAGGTGTTCATGAGCTGCAAATCATACCTATTATGGCGATGACTTTAGTCATGATTATTCCGCCGGTTATCGTATTTGCCTTTGCGCAGAAATATATTGTTGAAGGAGTTAGCGGATCAATTAAGTAACATTTATTATTATAGAGAAAATGCGGAGGAAAATGAAATGCAACGTGAAATGAAGAGATGGGAAAATATTCATCTTACAGGGGTAAATAGGCTTTCAGCACATACTGATTTTTATAGATATCGTGAATTCAGTGAGGCGCTTACATTAAATAAAGAAATGAGTAAAGGTTATCTGTTACTTGATGGAGAATGGAAATTTCTTTTTTTAGAAGCGCCAGAGTTTTCACCACTGAACTTTGAAACAAAAGATTTTGAGATTAATAGTTTAGATTCAATTGAAGTTCCGTCATGCTGGCAAATACATGGGTATGGAAAGATGCACTATACAGATGTACTCTATCCATTTCCTATTAATCCACCTTTTGTACCACAGGATAATCCGACAGGTATCTATTTTAAAGACTTAATTTTAGAAAATATAAAAGAAGAAAAAATCGTCTTAAAATTTAATGGTGTGGATTCAGCATTTGATCTATATGTGAATGGGCAACATGTTGGCTATAGTAAAGGATCGAGAATGCCTTCAGAATTCGATATAACTGAATATGTAAAAAACGGAAGTAATCGATTAACAGTTAGAGTTTACCAGTTTTCGGATGGAACATACTTAGAAGATCAAGATATGTGGTGGCTTTCAGGTATTTTTAGAAGCGTTGAGTTATTTAGAATGAATAAGAATAGTTTAGAAGATGTTTATATTGAAACATCACCAGACGAAGATTATAAAAATTTTACTCTAAAATTAGCTGGTAAGTTTTTAACTAGTGAAGTTACAGAAATGAAGGCTAACCTTTATCAAAAAGATGAAAAGGTAGATGAATTTACGATAGAAGTTGAAGACGGCAAATTCCAAGTGCTAAGAAATATGGTAAATCCGTTATTATGGAATGCGGAGGAGCCGAATCTATATGTTGCTACCCTCGAATATGAATTAGAAAATGGCGAAAAAGAGATCATCCCATTAAGATTCGGGGTCAGATCTATTGATGTTATAGATAATGAAATTAGATTAAATGGAAAAAGAATATTCTTTAATGGTGTGAATCGACATGATTTCAATCCGACAATGGGTAGGACTGTAACGTATAAGGATATGCTTCAAGATGTTCTTTTAATGAAAAAGCATAATATTAATGCCGTTAGAACAGCTCATTATCCGAATAATGATGTGTTTTATGATTTATGCGACGAATATGGGTTATATGTCATTGATGAAGCTGATCTTGAATGTCATGGATTTGAAAACACAGGAAATTATAACTGGATCAGTGATAATGAATTGTGGGAAAAGCAATATGTTGATCGAGCAGTCAGAATGGTAAAAAGAGATCGAAATCATCCAAGTGTCATCATGTGGTCATTAGGTAATGAATCAGGTGCTGGTAGAAACTTCACAGCGATGTATGATGCGATAAAAGAAATGGATTCTACTAGATTAGTGCATTATGAAGGCGATTGTGTTGCTGCCTATAGTGATATTTATACAACGATGTACACAAGGCTAAATGCACTTGAGGAAATAGGTAAAGACTCTGAAGGGAAAAAGCCACATATTTTATGCGAATATGCCCATGCAATGGGGAATGGGCCTGGTGGATTGACAGAATACCAAGAAATAATGAGGAAATATCCAAGACTGCAAGGTGGATTCGTCTGGGAATGGTATGACCATGGTATTCAACAAGTAGATGAAGATGGAAATGTATATTATTTATACGGCGGCGATTATGGAGACTTCCCGACAAACGGAAACTTCTGTATTGACGGTTTAGTATTTCCCGATCGGACACCATCACCTGGACTGATTGAATACAAGAAAGTCATCGAACCAATTGTTACTGAACAGATAGACCTCAATCATTTAAAGATTAAGGTGAAAAACAGATATGACTTTAGAAACCTAAGTGGGATCCTTTTACACATTAAGGTCAAATCTTTTGATCAATTGATTGAAGAAAAGACGGTCTCCTTACAGAGTATAAACGCTCAGGACGAAATGGAGATCACATTACCTATTAATTTCGAGAACGCTTTAAAATACGATGATGCTCGCATTTATTTGAGTTATTTAGAGCCGGAGAACACCCTCTATGCAAATGAAGGCCATCTTATTACGAGCGAGAGCTTTCTAATTCCTGCTACAAAGGTAGAAAAAGAATACATCTCTAAAGCTCTAGATGCTGCAATGAAAATTGAGGAAGATCAGACACAGCTGATCCTCGAAAACGATCAATTCAGAACAGTTTTTTCAAAGGTTCATGGAATTCTTTTATCCTATCAAATAAATGGTGAGGAAATTATCCAGAAGGGGCCTGAACTAACGCTTTGGAGAGCTGTCATCGATAATGATATGTATAAGAAAGATGATTGGATAAACAAATACTTCCTTAAAAACGCTAAGGAACAGTTTGTTTCAATCGAATATCAACTGAATGAAGGTTCTGTAGATGTTGAGATTAAAAAATATTTGTCTAGTGTAAACCAAGCATGGGGCTTTAATCTTATCTATCATTATAGAATCACTCAAGATGGTGTTTTAAATCTTCACTTAAAGGGAGAAAAGGTATTGAGAGGTAATGAAATTCCTCAGATGCTGCCAAGAATAGGAATTTCGATGAATCTTAACAATGAGTACAATGATGTGACTTGGTATGGAAGAGGAGATTCAGAGAGTTATCAAGATAGTAAGAGAAGCCAAAGTATTGGTCTTTATCGTAAAAGCGTAGAGGAAATGCACACAGATTATGTATATCCACAGGAAAATGGTTCAAGATGTGATACCTCTTTCTTAGCGCTCACGAAGGGGAACCAATCGATTTTATTTAATTTTAAAGAGTTAAGAGATTTTACAATCCATAATTATGAAACAAATGCATTGGAAGAAGCAAAGCACCGAGGAAAAATTGAAAAATCACCATACAATGTTTTAACGATTGACTATAGACATAGTGGACTAGGAAGTAATAGCTGTGGTGAAGAGCAGCTTCCAAAATATCGAGTGCAAATAGAGGATTTTGAAATAGGACTCGAAATAAGAAGGATTCATAACGAAGACCTTATAGAAGAGAGTAAATTTTTCAGAGCTAGATAAAGTGAAACCTCAATCAGTGGGGGTTCTTCATCCCCCACTGATTGTTAGTCCCGTTCTACTGTCGCTAAGATCGCAGCAAACGCTTTGATCAAACGACAGTACGAACCCGAAAATGAATCACAGACTAAGTACGCCGCGTTCTGCGGCAACGTCTGTGTGACCCACATCCTGTGGGCCTCAACTATACCTTTGAAAACCACAAAGGCAAGTTTCACTGTATCTTACCAATCGGGCTTTTACGGTACGCTTCTTCGATTCCTTCAAGCCTTGAAGGTGGGGGTCTTGACTTTCCGTTAATGCGGGATAAAAAGTAGGGATCAATAGGCAGGGGACACCCTGCTTATTTAAGTAAGAAATCATTGTTGAAATTTGTTGATACGCTGATAGATTACTGATCAATTAATAACCGATACGAGGAGAAAGATGATGAAATTAGATATAAGAGAAATACCTTTTTCAAGATTTGGATCTTATTTCTGTATTTCCAAGGAGCAGGATTCTGGGGATATATTTATAAGGGATGTACACGGTGGAGACGACGCACCATCAAACCTATTCAAAATAGATATTTTAAAAGATGGGGTTGAAAAGGAATTTGAAGTGCAAGCTTCTGAAACATCTTTAAAATTCTCCTTAAAAGATGATGATGAAGGTTATGCAGAAATAATTATTCCCAAAGAAGATGAGATCCATCTTGAAGTACAGAATGTAGAATTTAGATTGAGAGCTACAAAAGGGAAATATGATTCTTTAATGGAATTAGAAGATGGGATGTATGAATACCATATTTATCCGAAGGAATTAAAATTAATGATTTTAAATCTTTCGGGTAAAATGTCGGTTGATGCACCTTGGAATATTATTGGTAATGATTTCATCGATATTCGAATGAAAAGTGGGCAGTTTGTAATCGAAAGCTATAGAACTGTCTATCAACAAAAGGAATATGCCCCTTTTAATAAAGGAAAAGAAAAAATTGAACAGCTTTATAAAGAATGGTTTGACAATATGAAAATGGGAAGTACAGATTATCAGCCTTCTTTAGAGAGGGCTGCCTATATCACTTGGTCTAGTGTTGTTCATCCACATGGGGTATTAAAAGAGTATGCCATGTATATGTCGAAGCTTTGGATGTATAATATTTGGTCATGGGATAATTGTTTTAATGCGTTGAATTTAGGAAAAAGCTACCCTGAACTAGCGTACACACAGTTGAAAATATTCATGGAGACTCAAGACGAGTCAGGTGCATATCCGGATTTTGTAAATGATAAATTCATATCATATAACTGCATTAAACCCCCTATCTTTGCTTATGTCTATGAAAAGCTAATGAAAATGAATGATTACTTTAAGGATGAACATAGATTAAGAACTGTTTATGAGTCTACTAAAAAAGTAATGGAATATTTTGACCAATATAGAACAGTTGAAGGAAGATTGCCACACTATAAGCATGGGAATGATTCAGGGTGGGATAATGCATCTTTATTTCATATGGGTATGCCAGTAGAAGCGCCGGACCTTACTAGTTTTTTAATTCGAACTTATGATGTCCTGTCCTCTTTTGCAGAAATTCTAGGTGAAAAAGAAGAATCATTGAGATTTAAAGAAAGAGCAGACGCCCTTTTTGATCTTCTAATGGAGAGGCTTTATGATGAGGACGGTTTTTACGGACGAGTTGGCAAAGATGGTAGGAAAATAAGTATTAGAACAAGCTTAATACTAAGACTACCAGTTATTATTGGGTATCGATTAGAGAAAAGCATGATGGATCAATTAGTATCAGATCTTGAAGGGAATTTTGAAACGAAGTATGGATTAGCTACTGAAAGTGTAAATAGTAAGTACTATAAAGAAAATGGATATTGGCTCGGCCCAATTTGGGCGCCTGTTACATATCTCTTTATAGATGCTTTGCAAAATTTTGGCTATCAAGAAGTAGGGAATCGAATTAGAGATAAATTCCTAGATCTTACCCTTGTTGGGGGAATGGCTGAAAACTTCGATCCGCTTACTGGAAAAGGTTTAGTGGACACATCTTTTACATGGACTTCAAGTGTATTTCTTTTACTATTAGATGATAGAACAAAAGCGAAAGACGCTCACGAATAATCGGATGGCGGAGATGGATGGAGAAATTTGGAGGAGACCTATTTGAAACAACAAAAGCATGGTAAGCGCTACTTTTCAAATAGATATTGGGTCATCGCAATTGCGGTATTTTGCTCTATCTTATGGGGAAGTGCTTTTCCTGTTCTAAAATTTAGTTATGAAGAACTAGGCATGGCAGAAGATGATTTAGCAGCAAAAATTGTTTTAGCTGGAATGCGTTTTATGATGGCGTCTCTACTGTTGCTTGTTATCATGTTCTTCATTAATAAAAAGGCGCTGAAATTGAGATGGCGTCAATTGCCTGCCATTATTGGCTTAGGGCTATTATCAACAAGTTTACAGTATTTCTTTTTTTATAACGGATTGGCTCATACCTCGGGAATAAAAGCAGCTATTTTAAATTCAAGCGAAACATTTTTCGTCGTGTTCCTAGCTCATTTTGTTTACTCAGACGATCGCTTGGATTGGCGAAAAATATTTGGCTTGGTTGCAGGGTTTGTCGGGATTATAATTGCAAACTGGGGCCAGAATGCCTCACTTAATTTATCTTTCTTCGGGGAAGGCTTTATGCTACTTTCAGGATTAGCCGGAGCTTTGGGAACTTTTTTGTCCAAGCGCCTATCCGCTGATATACACCCAGTTGCATTGACTGGGTGGCAAATGTTTGCAGGTTCGTTCCTTATGCTTCTCATCGGGACTCCGAGCCTCGAGGCGAATGCTATTACCTTTACACCAAAAGCTTGGTGGTTGCTAATTTATGCTGTATTACTATCCGCAGCATCTTTCGCATTATGGACATCATTGCTAAAGTACAACAAAGCTGGAGAAGTGTCTCTTTATAAATTTGTTGTGCCAGTTGCCGGTACCATTTTATCCGCTATGTTCATTCAGGATGAACTCTTAACGATTAATATTTTTATTGCATTGCTCCTTGTAGCTGTAGGTATAGCAACTGTCAATCAAAAAGGGAACAGTGATTGGCTGTTCTTTAAAAAACGGCGACAAACTTATCAGCAAATGTCTAAATAGCAAGAATATGCCTTATTTTGGGCATATTCTTTTTTTTAGACTGCTTATTGCGATAGATGAATTGCTAACGTAAAAGATTGCCTGATTTCAATAATATAAATACGAAAGATTATAATAAAATGATGGCAATGATTGTTCCAATGCTGCTCATGATCAATGCATATCCTAAATTCCAAAACGAAACTTTGTATGAATTGATGGATAGAAGATTAGCGGTTAACGATACAGAAAGATTAAAAGGTCCGGCAATTGTAGTCGATAAGCCTGAGGTCATTAAAACGAGACCGATACTAACTGGATTTATTGAATGTATAATTGGTTCAAGTACTCCACCAAGTATACTTATCGTTACAAGAGGGTGAAACCCAATCATCGCAAGTCCAATAAACAAAATTTGAATAAATACAAAAAGTAAAATAGGTGTGGTTGTTAAGTATTCAAACGGTTTTTGGATTGAGTCCATAAAGATGGAATCATTTAAATTACTTGTAAAGAATCCAACTGATAAAAAAAGTACCATATTATTGGTTAAAGACAATGTTCGGATCTGCCATAATGGTAAGCAATAGGCGATATATGACTTCAATCGTCTAATGGAGAGAGCCCAGACAAATGAAAAGGGAATAATAATCAAAGCGACTGTTTGAAGAAACCCCATATCTAAGATGTGATTGACTAACACAATGATCATCATAAAACCGATTAAATAGAGAAGAAGTGAGAAGATTTTTCGAGACATCCGCGTGTTAATCCCTGTCTCGGTTGTTGACTGAGTCTCTGTTTTGCTATCACTTGTTTCGTTAGGCAATTCATAACGTTTAAAAGACTTAAACCCGATTACCCAATTAAGGATAAACAGCACGGCTGTAATCAAAATTAACCAAGGTAGATAGACAGGGTAGGGTACGTGAGTATACTCAACACTTAAGACAACAAGTAGCTCCATTGGACTTATCAGTAGACTTAAAGAATATCCTCTAAGCAATGATTGTGAAATAAATCGGTTTTTGATGTTTTGAGTTTCTCCCACAAGATTTTTTTGAACAACCGTTTTAAGCAAAGGGAGGGTAGCGATATTTAGAAAACCACCTAATAAAAAGGCGGAAAAAGAACTACGATAGTATAATTGCCCCAAATGGTGAATCCGGACTCTTAATAACTTATTTACTTGTTGGTCATACCGGCCAACAATGATGATGCTGTTAATAAACGGAAGAACATAGAACACTGCAAGCAGCGAAACCGTTGTAGTCATGTAGAGTGGAACTTCAGTGAATGACCTTTGCTGGTAGATAAAAATGAAAAATCCGGTCACAAAAAAAATAATACCAACGACTTTATATAATCTTGTTGCTGCTTTCAAGGAAAATATCAAAGAGAAAAGTGCTAGTATACCAATGATATAGGTAAGGAATGTTGAATGAATAAATAGATTCAGAAAATAACATATGATTAGTAAGCTATACAACACGATCATGATCTGCGTTCTCCTAAGGGGGGTTATTTTATAGGGAAGAGACGAAAAATTCGCTATTTTCGGATGACTCCATTGACATGAAATCGATAGACCAGCTAAAAGGGCAGAAAATACTGAACTGATTGATAGAGTCATTAAAAAATAGTTTAGTTGTTAAAGGGAATAGTATTAGGCCAATTAAGCCATTGACCTTCGATTCCTTTAAGCCCAATCATTTAGACTATTAGTCATAGTTTCTAAATGGACGAGTAGATGCTCAATGTCTTTAATGATGTTAGTAAGTTTGTTCACCTTCTTTTATCAAATGAACAAAGTGGTTCATCATTTGGAATAAGGTACACGTACGGTTTATACGTATTTTTACAGTCATAAGGCGAAATGTCAAGGTGAACCAATGGAGTTTTTTTGGAAGTTTAGGTAATGTAGCCCGATAGTTCCATGACCCAAAATCTTGAATACTAGTGGCCAAAAAGTTAATAGTTAATGTTTTTTTGAAAAGGCTGTTTTCGTAAATATTGTTGCTTTTAGTGAATATAAATTTGAATTTTACTCTAAATTAGAAATGAGCTATTTAATGATTTTCGAAAGAATTATGGATATTTATGGTAAATTGTTTAATAAATAGGTAGTGTAAAAAATATGAACGATAAAATTTTCAGTTTTATTGTTATAGCACTTGTATTGGGAGCGGCGGCAATAAGTAGTTTGGACTCTTTTTATACCCTTAAGTCAGTTTATTACAACATTGCAATGATTGCATTAGTCGCCCTTGCTTTCGAACGTTTTTACAAGCATAGAAAAAAGAAAAAACAGTTTAATGGATAGCAATTGCTATCCTCAGATTGTAGAGTAAGTATATTTTTCTCTACAATCTGAGCAACTGATACCAGTTGCTTTTTTCATTCCAAATTTAATACTAAAACCTATACGATTCACTATACGAATTTGGTTGTAAATAAGTTTACTCTCCCCGTCAACCGAACCTGTTAGTTTATTATCCAGATTTCTAATCGTATTATTTGTAACGCCTTACCAATCTATGTCTATGGGGACATCAAAGATATTAAAAATTCATAAATTTACTTTGTTTCCCCATTCTTCGTTAGATATGATGCATATTCTCTATCCATTAACTTGTTACCACAAGGGCAATCAATAAAATCAATGACACCATCTCCGATTGCAATAACCATCATACCATCAATATCGATAGTCCCATCAGACACGTTGAATTTATAAATAAACCGAGAACACCCGTGAATTCATTTGTGGGATGAATCGGCTTAGGTTTTTACTGATTATTTAATGCATGTTTTTTCGTAAAGAACCAAAATATATACATTGCTCTATGTTAATAATTATATCTTTATATATTAAATTTAGTAAAAAACAACAACCCTTATAAAATAAACTTTCTCAAAAATTTCTGTTAATCCTTTTTTTAATCTCTAGATGTAGAAATAAGTAAAAAGAGCTGCCTATTGCAACTCTTTACTAATTTTTTCAGAAAACGGTATTATTAAACTGCTATCATTTGCTTAAAGGTTTATAGTAGTTATTTTAGATTAGAAATAAGTACAGATGCAGGTTTTTCAACGATTGCATCTCCTCGAGACCACGTATAACTAGTACGAACACCTTCTTCTGGTATCATATTACTAGTATTAAATATGATGTCTCCAGAATCATTCAACTTTATATTAAAGTTATATAGTTGATGATATTTTATGTTTTTAGCATCATCAGGCATATCTGGACTCTGAACGTAGTTATCTGGTTGTATCAAAGATTCATTTCGAAATGTTAGATACATAACAGATTCAACTTTAAAGGTCGTATTGCTTATTTTAACAGGTTTGTATTCATACCCGTCATAATATGTATGTTTTAACTGCTCACTAGTTAGTGGCAATGAACCTATTGCTTTTTTAGCAATATCTCGTATAAGGTATTTATTTACTTCATTACCTGTTTTATCATAAACAGACAAGGTTCCGTTAGAATTATTGACAATTACATGATTTTCAAAAACAGAGTAAATCGACTGTTCATTCAAATCTACTTGAAAGGTCGTTTCTACCTTGGTGATTTCTTTGTTCTTAAAATAATTTTGGATATTCAATTTAATTGAACCGATATGAAAAAAAGGAAGCATTACTGCCAATAGGAGGCTTATAAAAAATAATATAAACTTTGTGCTTAACTTAGCTGGATTTTTTATAAAAATAATAGGTAAACCTACAATGAACGTTACAATAACGAAAAAAGCATGAGCAATTAAAGGAGATAACCCTATTTCATCATCTTCCCAGGTGTTAAAAAATACGACCAATCCGATGATTAGAATAATACCTAATCGAATATATTGACTCTTATTACTTTGTTTTTTCAAAAAAATCACTTCTTTCTATAATGGAAATTATGTATGTACAACGGCTACTTTCCCCCATACGAAAGGGAGACTATTTTCTTTATAGTAACACGATAATGTAAATACAGGGGCAATAGCAATTATTCTTATGCACTTCTTAACATCTCAACAGTTGTAATGTTTGATTTTTGGAACGACAAAATAAGCATTTGCTCAAACTGTTTTTCAAATGCTAGATTTTTGCCTTGTTCAAGCCATCGGAACCAATATAAATAGTTATCTAGATACTTTGTGGCAACTCCCTGAAATCTTTCCGTCCATTTTTTCAAGAGTCTATGGAAGTTGTTGACGTGTTGGATATGGTAAATTCCTTTCTTTACACATTGTTTTTGACGTTCATTAACAGGTTCCTGCAACTTTTTCATTTTTGCAAACTACTTATAATTGGTTGCTGTATCAGTACACAACAAAGAAGACAGATGAATAAATTCACCAATTACAACATCTATTTCTTTGGCTTTTACACGACCCGTTCCATCTTTGCGAGCAATTGTCTTCCCGTTATAGTCCTGTGCAACCGTGGTCAAGAAAGCAACAAACTATGCGAAAACAGCCTTTGAAAAAGAACAAAAGATTGATTCTCTTCGTTCTTTTGCTAGTTTAAATGAATTTACGAATATAGCCTTAACTTGCGACCCATTGATTTTCGAGAACATCATTTCTTTGCGGAAGACAGTGGTTGCTTATCAATAATCAACTTTTGTAATCTTCATTTAACGAATTAAATAAACTTGAAATGGCGAAGTGAATACACTACAATTTGTAGTGTATTGTGGTGAGGGGGAGGATCATGGATATCAATAACTTTAAATACGATGAGGTAGGGCTAAATCGCTTCTTTGGACCCCTAGAAGCAAAAATCATGGAACTTCTCTGGGAAAATGAACGAAGCATAAAGGAAGTTCAACAGCGTTTGGATCAAGATAAACCAATCAATTTCAATACGGTGATGACCGTCATGAATCGGTTGGTGGGAAAAGGTGTCTTGAAAAAGAGAATACAAGGCAGGGTTTCATTGTTTCATCCTGTTCAATCCAAAGAAGACTTTATCAAAGAGCAGTCCAAAAAAATTACAGAGAATCTGCTTGATGAATTTGGTGGCGTCGTTATCAATCATATGCTAGATGCTATGGAAGAAGTTGACCAAACTTTGCTCGTTAAATTGGAACAAAAGATTAAACAACTTAAAGGGGATAAGTCGTGATGTGGTGGAAGAAACGGTCCCTTTTTGTCATAGGATTGAGTCTTTTGATTGCCGTTTTGATATGGAGCCAGATGGGGATGTACATCGCTCACCTTCTATTTGGAGTAAACCTTCACGTGAATGTATTTAAGTTTTGTATTAGTTTGTTTAAGGAATATTCATTTTATTATTTTTTGGTTACGATAATATTGAATGTATTAATCGCCTATACGATCTTAATCACGCTGATTAAGATTATTGAACAATGTATGTTGTTGAAAAGGTTTAAAAAAGTGATTTTCGCTCAACAAAATCTAGGATTAACCAGCGCCTTAAATCGAAAATATGAGCGTCAACAGCAAGATATTATCGTCATTGATCATAAGGAGTCGCTCGCATTTACTTTTGGTTTTAGAAGACCTAGAATCGTTCTTTCTAGTGGTTTAATCGAGATATTGGATCGCGATGAACTGGAAGCTGTTGTGGAACATGAAACTTTTCACCAAAAGAATGATGATTCCTTGAAGATTTTTATTCTACAGCTAATTTCTCAATCTATTTGGTTTATTCCCCTAACTAAATGGTCTTATCAGAATTATAAAATCATCAGTGAACTATTGGCTGATGAATATGCCATCCAGAGAATGGGTTCTGAATTAGGCTTGAGCAGTGCGTTGTTTAAGTTAATTAAAAATTATTTCAAAGGAAACTCTACCCCGGTCTTGGTTCATTTTTCGGATGAATCGGTCAACTATAGATTACAGCAATTAGTAGAACCTAAGAAGGCCATCCCGGTAAGGCTTAAAACGACCTCGATGGTCATTTCGATTTATGTATTGCTTCTATTAATGGGGATGATATTCGTGACGATTACGTAATAGTGTAATTGTCACTACGTTTTTTACCTATTTACACTACGTAATGTAGTGTGGAAGTTATGGAAGATAAATTTGGATTACAATTGTCGGGAAAGCCCCTTTGAGAGATCACATGCAAAATGATAGAAAAGCATATACCATATAAAACGGGAGGTTATACAATGGCTAATAAAAAATCGAATAAGACAACGTACAAGAAACAAAAGCAAACTTCGTCATTTATCTTTTGGGTAATTGGCTTGATCGCTGTTTGTATCATCGGTTTGATCTTCTTATCTAACGGAAAAAGTGAAACAGCAGCCTTCGACTATACTGACCAGCCTGTATTAGGGGATACATCTGCTCCTGTTCAAATTGTCCAATTTGGAGACTATAAATGTCCGGTCTGTAAGAATTTTGAGGGAAATTTCTTTCCTCACATTCAAGAGAATTTGATCGACACTGGAAAAGCTCAATTTTATTTCATGAATTTTTCATTTATCAATGTGGATTCAATCCGTTCGGCTAAATTTGCGGAGACGGTTTATAAAGAATTAGGAAATGAAGCCTTCTGGAAATTCCATAAGCTACTATACAGTAAACAACCCGATGATCCAAAGTATGAAAAAATAGATGTGTTTACTGATAAATTCTTAGAAGAAACATTGGCAGAAATCGTCGATGATTCTGATGTAACGAAAGTAGTTCATGCATTTAAAGCGAACTCTTCAGAAAAAAACTGGAAAAAAGATATGTCCACTGCGAATAGGTTGAACGTAACTGGAACGCCTTCCATTTTTGTTAACGGGGAAAAGTTTACAGGGAACACGTTTGAGGACTTAGAACAAATGGTTGATGAAGCTGCAAAGGAGAAATAATCCATGAATAAACCACTACTATTTTCCTGGATTATTTCCATCATTGCGACAATAGGGAGTCTTTTCTTTAGTGAATATCTTCATTTTATCCCTTGCACGCTTTGCTGGTATCAAAGAATTCTCATGTATCCATTGGTGTTTTTTTTAGGAAGGGCTTTTTATGAAGGAAATAGTAAAATTTATGCTTATATACTGCCTCTATCTATTTTGGGGATGCTCGTTTCTGGTTATCATTACAGTCTTCAAAAAATCCCGGCACTTCAACAGTTCGAAATGTGTACGAGCGGTGTTCCATGTTCAGGAGAATATATTAACTGGCTAGGGTTTATCACAATCCCTTTACTAGCTTTTGTTGCTTTCTTATTTATTACTTTTAGTATGGTGATACTTGCTCGTATGAATAAAAATGATTAAGTTGTCGTCTATCGGTATGGAATACTGATAGACGCTTTTTTACATATATGAAGTAGGGTGTTGGTGATTGCCCCTAATTTTGAATGGTTTTAATCAAGGCAGATCTAAGTAGGCATCATTACTTGCTAGGACTTTTAGCTAAAGCATTAATGAATCTTGTGTTTACCCAGAAATATGATAAACGAAAATGATACTAAAAAATTCAATATGTTTAGATCTGTCTCTACTTCCGACGTGGTAATAATTTCATACATAGGGCGCATGTTTAATGTAGAATTCCGGGATAAAAAAAGAAGATAGATAAATATACCTATATTAATTATGAAAATAAAAGCTTAACACCTAAAAAAAACACAAATTCTTCTAAAAAAACTCTCTTTAAAAATAAACTAATAATTCGTAATATTAGTTTATGAAAACGTTTTCGGTAAGGGTGGCAAACAAGTAATATCAATAAAATAGGGGGGAAGCACATGAAACATGTCAAAAAGGTGGGGATTTTCATCGATTCTATTTTTGAGAAACTCGCCCTTACATCTCTGATTGCCTTAGTACTAGTCGTTACGACTCAAGTGATGACTAGAAAGTTATTTAACTTTGTTTTCTTTTGGTCAGAAGAAGTGACCTTACTATTGCTTGGCTGGTTTGCTTTTATGGCGATTGCGATAGGATTTCGAGAGCACATCCATTTAGGGATTGATTCTTTTACTAATCTTTTTCCAAAAATCTTTAACAAAGTATTAGATAAAATTATTAGTATCTCTATTTTTACTTTTGGATTGTACCTTGTCGTTCAAGGTTGGGATTTTACTGTATTGATGATGGAATCAACTCTTCCAGCAACGAAACTGCCAAGCGGTATTACTTATGTTGCAATGCCGATTACGGGTATTATGATATGCGGTTATTCCCTACTACACTTGTTCAATCAAGACACAACAAGATATAAAGATCTGGAGGAGGGAATGTAATTTGGATACGAATACGATTGCAGTCATCATTTTACTTTCAAGCTTTGTTCTATTAATATTACTTCGCTTTCCCATTGCACTAACATTGGTTGCCTCATCATTGATAACAGTTATTTATTTAGGTATTCCAATGCCGATTATTGGACAGCAAATGGTTCAGGGATTAAATTCTTTTTCACTACTTGCTATCCCATTTTTTATCTTGACGGGACAAATAATGAGTGCAGGGGGACTTGCTACTCGCATTGTAAATCTCGCAGGCTTGATGGTTGGCCGGATTCGTGGCGGTTTGGCCATGGTAAACAGTGTTGCTTCGTTATTTTTCGGTAATATCTCAGGTTCTGCAGTGGCGGATGTTTCTTCTGTGGGTTCTGTTATGATTCCAATGATGAAAAAGAAAGGCTATGAAGCGGATTATGCAGTAGGTGTAACGATAGCATCAGCTATTCAAGGGGTAGTAGTACCCCCGAGTCATAATCTAGTATTATATTCTTTAGCGGCTGGTGGGGTATCAATTGCTAGTTTATTTATGGCTGGTATAGTACCAGGTGCGATTATGTTGATTGCCCTTATGATCACCGCTTATATTATTGCAAGGAAACGAGGGTATGAAAAATCAGACCTTATACCAAGATCACAATGGGGTGGAATTCTTTTACACGGTTTTCTTTCATTAAGCCCTGCAGTCATTATATTGGGTGGAATTATGAGTGGTTGGTTCACAGCAACTGAGTCTGGTGCACTAGCTTGTTTATATTCTTTTATTCTAGCATTCGTTGTTTATAGAGAAGCTCCGATATCTAGTATTTGGAATATTTTGAAACGTACTTTGAAAACGGTTTCTATGGTATTTTTCCTGATTGGAGCATCTGCTTCCTTCGGCTGGATTCTTGCCTACTTGCAAATTCCATCTATGGTAACTGATTTGTTCTTGAATTTTTCGGACAATCCAATTGTTATTTTATTAATCATTAATATCTTATTGCTACTTCTAGGTGCGCCAATGGATATGGCGCCAATGATTTTAATCATGACACCTATTCTTCTACCGGTTGTAACAAGCTTTGGAATGGATCCGGTTCACTTTGGGATTGTCCTTATCCTGAATGCAGGGATTGGATTATTGACACCTCCTGTAGGAACGGTCTTGTTTGTTGGCTGTGCGATTGGGAAAGTTTCCATCCAACAAGGAACGAAAGCCATGCTTCCATTTTTCTATGCATTATTAATCGTTCTGTTAATTATCACCTATATTCCTGAAGTGACATTATGGCTTCCGAGTTTAATAGTCAAATAACTTGGGACATAGGTGAAATTATAGATTTTTAAAAATTAAAGGGGTGTAATGAGAATGAAGAGAAAACATATTACAGGCTTATTAGCTACAGCTTTAATGGTTGGTGGATTACTTGCCGGCTGTAGTGGAAAAGAGGAAGCTGCTCCAGCAAGTGGCGATTCCAAACCAAAGAAAGCGGAGTTTACTTTTCGCTTAGCAGATAATCATCCGGTAGATTATCCGACAGTCATAGGGGATAAAAAGTTTGCCGAGTTAGTCAATGAAAGAACGGATGGCCGGATAAAAATTGAAGTTTTCCCTTCAGGGCAATTAGGTGATGAGAAATCAGTACTTGAACAAGTTCAGCTGGGAGCAATTGAGTTTACGAGAATTAACGCTAGTCCGCTGGCAGAGTTTAATGATGATATATCGGTTCTTGGACTTCCGTATGTATTTGATAGCGATGAGCATTTGTGGAATTTCCTAGAAAGTGAAAAAGGAACAGAATTGTTAGATGGCCTAGAAGCATCAAAAATGAAAGGACTAGCTTATTATAGTTCTGGTTCTCGTAGTTTTTATTCGACTAAGCCAGTTAAAAGTTTAGCAGACTTAAAGGGACAAAAGCTCCGTGTTCAACAAAGTAAAGTTAATATTGATCTAGTTTCAGCTCTTGGAGCAAGTGCTACTCCTATGCCATATGGCGAAGTTTTTAGTGGACTCCAAACAGGAATCATCGACGGTGCGGAAAACAACCTACCGAGTTTTGATTCTTCTAACCATTATCAAGAAGCAAAAAATATTATCTTGGACCACCATCAACGCACACCTGAAGTACTATTAATTAGTCAAACGGCATGGAATAAACTATCTGAAGAAGATCAAAAAATCGTTAAGCAGGCTGCGCTAGATTCTGTAACAACCCAAAAAGAAGAATGGGCGAAGTGGGAACAAAATTCTGAAAAGAAATTAAAAGATGCTGGTGTAACGTTTACAGAAGTAGAAGATCTTACTCCATGGAAAGAGGCGGTTAAACCTGCCATCGCTCAATATCATGACAAATATAAAGATTTATTAGATGCTATTGAGGCAGTAAAATAATTGAGTGAGTAATTAATTAATAAATTCCAGGTCAGACTTTGACCTGGGATTTATTCGTTTTATTCTATGATAATGTCAGAATCATGGAGTAAAGTGAAGAGGAAAGTTCTATTTGGAAGATTCGACTAGTCAAAACAAAACGAAATAGAATGAATGGTGACGCGCGGTAGAATGTCCGATTTTCTATAAGTTAGCAACACCTAAATACTTAAAAAAACACAAATTTTACTAAAAAAACCACATACAAGACTAGGGAAACTAGCCGTATAATGTTAAAAAAGCGCTTACAATAAAATGGTCTCGATATAAAAAACAGAAAATTATAAATATTATTAAGAGAATCGTCCTATTTTCAATTTAGTTACTATAATTATCTATCTACTCAGGACTAGTTGAAATGTAAATAAGGTGTAACAGCAAGACATCACTTAAGGAGGTGATCTTGTCTTTTAATACATAGCAGCGAAATTTTACATCCTGTTATTTTGTGAGCGTTTTACTAGAGAGAAATGAGGAGGAGAAGGTAAAATGGGTGAAGTCTCAAATCGTTTTAAAAAAGTTGCAAAAATTTCGTTTGCTTCGTTATTGACAGTCTCGCTTGCATTTCCGTATGCAGGGGTAGATCGTGCATCTGCTGCTAATAACGATGACAACAAAGCTGTGCCTAAACTCGATGCTCGTATCAAAAAAAACCTTAATATTAACGGGAAGGAATACAAAGATTTAAATGGAAACGGCAAACTAGACAAATATGAAAATTGGCAACTACCTGTTGAAGAACGGGTAAAAGATCTTGTATCACAGATGACGCTTGAGGAAAAAGCGGGGATGATGCTTATTTCCTCACACTATATGAACGAGAAGCCAGAAGGAGACAGCTTATTAAGTGAGGCGGACCAGTGGAGTGAAACCAATCGCTGGGCTCAACCAGGCGACTCTAATTATAAATTCGATAAACCGGTTCTCGATGCGTCAGGGACTACAAAGGGTATTCTTGAACGTAATCTTCGCTATTTCATTATCCGCCAAAACCCAAGTGCAGATGTTTTAGCAACATGGCTTAACCAAATACAAGAAGTAGCAGAAGGATCTAGGTTAGGTATCCCAGCCGTCATAACATCGAATCCACGGAATCATATCAACACGAATAAGACTTTTGGCATTAGTGAAACAGTTGGCGAATTTTCCGTTTGGCCGGGTGAATTAGGTCTTGCAGCAACGCGCGATGCGGATCTTGTAAAGGAATTCGCTCAAATCGCTGCTCAGGAATGGACAGCTTCCGGTATTCGAAAGGGCTACATGTATATGGCGGATGTCATCACAGATCCTCTATGGACAAGGACTGAAGGTACATTTGGAGAGCATCCCAAACTTGCTGCGGACATGATTACTGCCGTTGTTAAAGGATTTCAAGGGGATGAACTAGGTCCAAACAGTGTTTCATTAACAACGAAGCATTTCCCTGGTGGTGGGGCTCGCGAAGATGGGAAGGATCCTCATTATTTGTTTGGTCAGTACAACCCTTATCCGACTGAAGGTAGTCTACTTAAATATCATATCCCGGCTTTCAAGGCTGCGATTGAAGCTGGAACAACGTCTATCATGCCATACTATGCATATCCTAGCAATGAACATAGTGCACCTCAATTAGACGGAGGATTTGAAGAAGTTGGATTCGCGTATAACAAAGCAATCATTCAAGGACTATTGCGTGACAAGCTCGGCTTCAAAGGTTACGTTAACACAGATACTGGTATTACTACCTCTATGCCTTGGGGTGTCGAAGATTTAACGAAGGAACAAAGATATGCAAAAGCATTAGAGGCAGGGGTTAATATTTTTTCTGGAGAAGCCGACCCGACTTATCTAATCAATGCAGTTAATGACAAATTGGTTAAAGAAGAGAGACTTGATGTGTCAGTAACATTCTTATTGACAGAAATGATGCAATTAGGACTGTTCGAAGACCCATATGTAGACCCAGAGAATGCTCTTAAAGTTGCAACTAATCCAACATCGCAGGAAAAGGCTGATGAAGCGCATCGTAAGTCAATCGTTCTATTGCGCAATGATGAAAATCTATTGCCATTGAATGATAAAAAGATTAAGGATGTTAAGCTTTATATCGAAGTTTTCTCTAAAGGAAATGATGAAAAGAATACTAAGGGATTAATTGAAACTATTCAAAATTATGATAAATCTATTACCATCACGAATAAACTTGAGGAAGCAACACATGCTTTTGTTTGGGTTCGTCCTAGTACACCCGAAGCCAGCAATCCCAAGTTGAATATCGGAGCTGAAAATGGAATCGAAGATGTGAATAGAATTAATGAAATTCAAGATACTGTTCCGACTATTCTTGCGTTAAACATGACGAATCCATGGCTGATTGATAATGTGGAAGGAAAAGCGGCAGCGGTAATAAGCACTTTTGGAGTGAAGGCTGAGGCGATAGTAGATGTTATTCGTGGAGAATTCAGTCCTACGGGGAAACTTCCGTTCACGATACCTGCTAATCAGAAAGCAGTTGACAATAACAAAGGTGATGTACCAGGCTATGACGAAGATCCTTCTTATGTTTATCGTAATAAAGATGGTGTAGCATACGCTTACGATTTCGGCTTGTCATATAAAAATGAGGCAGGACCAAAACCCGAGAAAGTAGCATTTGCGGATATCACAAATCACTGGGCAAAAGCGGATATTGAATTATTAGCTACAAAAGGAATCATCAAAGGGAAAACAAAGGACATGTTTGCACCAGAACAAAACATTACTCGAGCTGAGTTTACAGTATTACTCGCACGTGCTCTTGGTTTAACGAAAGATGACAAAGGAGTAAACTTTAGTGATGTAAACCAAAATAATTGGTTTGCAAAAGAAGTACAGGCAGCGGTGAGTGCAGGATTGATTAATGGATACCCTGATGGCACATTCCGCCCTAATACGAACATCACTCGTGAACAAATGGCTGCACTAATCGGTCGTGCCTATAATATTGTAGAGAAAAAAGAAGAGACTATTTTAACTGATCAAGTATTGGCGAAGTTTAAAGATCGTCAGTTGATTGGTGATTGGTCAAAAGAAGATGTAGCATTGGCAGTTCAACTTGGAATCATCCAAGGAACACAAGCAAAAGAAATCCAACCAAAGAAACCAGCAACCCGTGCTCAAACAGCTGTCATGTTAAAACGATTTTTACTTAAAGTTAATATATTAACAAAAACAAAATAAAGATTGAAAAGAAGATATTAATAGGATGGGCAAATCCCCTTTTAAGCTTTTTAGCGAAGAAGGGGATTTTAATTTGATATCGTGGAAAACTAACAAACTTAATTAGACTTATTTACGGAATGATCGAATTGTAAATGAAAAGCTTCGAATGAAGACGAAGATGTACTAATTTAGTGAAGAAAAGATAACAATATTAATTTAATATAATCTGTTTTGAACCTGGGAATATTAGGATGGGAAAGAGCGTTTCCAAGCATAATGTGAATTGTACACGTATAGTGATAGGTTGAATTCACTTGTGCATGAAAAAGTTCCTAAAGAAATCGTGATACAATTGATGAAGTACATGCATAGCGAATAAATCAACTTGATAATCATGTCTATTTACCAGTTTGGTCATATCGGTTAAAATTAGATTTGAAAACGGCAACAAATAATTAAGTGGTGGGAAGGATAAAAAATGAAGAAGCGTTGGAGAAATTTTTCTATTTTTTTCAGAAAATTCATTCTGTTAAGAAATCAGTCACTTTTGACGAAGCTCTGGGTATTGTCTAGTATACTAGTGATTTTTCCTGTTCTTTCAGTTGGAATTATTTCGTACAAGCTTTCTTCTGATAAGCTAGAAGAGGAGTTTAGAGAATCAAGCCAACAAATCATTGAGCAGGTAGAGTCACATATTGAGTATTATTTACAAGATTTTGAGATTGCCAGCTTAAAAATTATTAGCTCTCCTCATTTTGCTCACTTTTTGAAACTAGAAACAGAGAACATTGGAAATAATCAAGAGTTTACAGAGGCTACACGAACTATCTTAAAGGCTGCAGAATATTCCAGAGCGGATATATCAAATATTACCGTCATTTTAGATAACGATCAAGTCATCGATACGCTTGGGTTAGAAAACTACTATCCTGCTACCAAGATTAAAGATGAGTATTGGTATTCATCGGTACCGAGAAATGGGATGATCATGTTAGTAAGCAGAACGTTAAAATTAAAAAATAATAATGAGCAGCCTGTGATATCACTCGCAAGGCGCTTATACAATCCGAAGACTTTAGAGCCAGTAGGAATGTTGATTATTGACATTAATTTCAGGAGGATTGAAGAAATAGCTAATAAGGTTACTATAAGCAAGAACGGCTATTTTTTTATTTTAGATGCAAAAGGGCATTATGTATACCACTCCGATTATTCTAAACTAGGAAAAAAGGTTGAATTTGATCAATTGTCTAACTTGAAAACGGAAGAAGATGGATATGGTTTATTAGATAATGATCAACAGGATTTTTTTACATATTCTCTATCACAAAATCTTGGATGGAGATTTTTCACAGCAGTTCCGTATGGGGATTTAACGGAAAGTATTATTCAAATAGGAAAAACCATCACCTGGACTATATTCATCGCACTTTTCTTTGCTTATCTCATAGGATTCGGATTTGCAGATAGCATGATTCGTCCAATACGACGTCTTCAACATTTTATGAAGGAAGTTGAAACTGGGAATCTCAATGGTAGGGTGAAAGTGGAATCTACTGATGAAATTGGACAATTGACAATGGGCTTTAATAATACGGTTGAAAAACTATCCAATCTACTGGAGGAAATATATATTTCTAAGTTGAAAGAAACGGAGATGAATCTCAAACAAAAAGATATTGAATTAAGAATGTTGCAGTCACAAATTAACCCGCATTTTTTATATAATTCACTTGAAACAATTAGAGGAATGGCATTGGAAGAGAATCAGGAGGACATTGCCTGTATGTCTTCTTCACTCGGAAAGCTCTTAAGATATAATCTTAAAAATAGCTCACTTACCGTAAGTCTAGGAGAAGAGATTAAGTTTTGTGAGATGTATCTGCAAATTCAAAAGTTTCGTTTTGAAGACCGTTTTGAGTATATGTTTGATATTCCAGAATGGGCAATGGATCTTAAGGTTGTGAAGTTTTCGATGCAGCCTTTAGTAGAAAATTGTTTTAAGCACGGTTTTGATCAGACAATGAGAAAAATGAAGATCATACTATCTGTGGTTAAAATTTCAGAATTTTCAATCGTTATTCGTATTTTAGATACTGGTGCTGGAATTCAGGAAGATATTCTAAACGAAATTACGAAAAAAATTGAACAAACAACAACAGTCAGTAACGGAATAAATATTGGAATATTAAATGTTCACCAACGGATTTCTTACTTGTTTGGCTCTGAATATGGGATTACGATTCAAAGCACACAAGGCGTTGAAACAGCAGTAGATATGCATTTGCCAATCAGGAAAGCATATGAGGAGGGGGAGCAAGAATGAAAAATATCTTGTTGGTTGACGATGAGAGATGGGTTCGTACCGCACTGAAGTGGACGATAAATAAGTTGAATCTCCCAATACATGTTGACCATGAATGCCAAAACGGGTTGGAAGCTCTTGATTGGATCAAACAAAATAATGTAGATCTAGTAATAACCGATATTCGTATGCCGATCATGGATGGACTTACATTTATTAAGCAAGTACGGGATTTAGATTTGAATGTGGATATTATCGTTATTAGTGTTCACGATGAATTTCAGTTTGTACAAGATGCTATGCGGAAAGGGGTGACCGATTATTTGTTAAAACCGATTGATGATGAAGATTTAAAAAAATGTTTAGGAAACTGGTTAAAAAAAGGAATGGAAATTCAGATAGATAGCAGGAATGTCGAAGAATCCTTTCCTCTTTCAACAATAGATAAAGTTCTTCAGTATATCCAGGAAACTCCACTTGGAGAAATCAACTTAAAGGAAGCTGCTAAAAAAGTGCATGTCAATCCGAGTTATCTAAGTCAATTATTTAAACAACAAGTAAAACGAAATTTTGTTGATTATTTGACGGAACTTCGAATGGAAGAGGCTAAAAAGATTCTGAAGACGAGCACCTTGCGAATATCTGAGATTGCCGAACGCTTAGGCTATTCTGATATAGCGTATTTCAGTAATACTTTCAAACGAATGACGAGTTTCTCTCCATCTGAGTTTAGAAAGGTTAAAGACGAGTAAATGGATGATTGTTGGAAATATCATAAGTAGCCATAGGTGATCTCAAAAAGCCAAGAGGTTATATGAAAAACATGGAATAAAGAAGTAAAAAGGATGATGGCTGTTGAAGGCGGGATTTGATATTACTTGAAGGGAAGTGAATGTTTCACGACGTACATTCTTTTGCATATAAAAACCAATTCTCTTTTTTACTTTTTAGAATTGGTTAATGGATCACTTTGATATTTTTGTATGGAAGTCATCTAATCATCCTTACTTTTGTGTGGTATTTGCGTGGTGTGTTGCTTTTAGTTTAATAATTACCTTCTCCGCATTAATTCTTGTGATTTCACGTACCATTCCAAGCCAAATTTTAATGATTCTATAAATTTTTTCATATATATTATCCCCTTTCATATTTATAGTATGTTTCCCTTTTGGATGTACAATTATCTTCTCCACATTAAATCATGTGATTTCGCGTACATATCCAATCCAACCTTAAACGATTTTAAAAGCTTTTTCATATGTGTCATCTCCTCTCTAACTTATACTATTATTATCGGACATAAGCTATATTTTAACAATGTCATTGAAATCGGTAACAACGATGAAGAAAACGGAAACAAAGGTAATGAAAACGGGGCCATTTATGTTTTTCTTAATATTTCGCAGTTTTTCTCGAGTTTTCAATAGATATTAATAAATAGAAGAGGTTGATATCAACAGGAGTTGAACAAGTATGAAAGGGAGAAATCTAAAAGGGCCTGTCCCTTTCGTTATCGGACAGACCCTTTCATCAATATTATTTAAATAAATTAATCGTCGTAATAATGATCGGCATGGCAAATACATCAATAAGAAAGGCTCCTACAATTGGAACGACGAGGTATGCTTTCCGTGAAGGCCCAAAGCGCTCTGTCACTGCAGCCATATTAGCCATTGCATTTGGTGTAGCTCCAAGGCCATGACCTGTAAAACCAGCTACCATTACTGCAGCGTCATAGTTTTTGCCAAGCAACCGGAACAAAATGAAGATACCGAACAGGACGATAAATGCAACTTGTACAAACACAATCACTAACATTGGAAGCGCCAGATCAGCTACTTCCCATAATTTTATACTCATGAGTGCCATGGACAGGAAGATACCAAGTGTCACATCACCAATTAGGTTAATGCTTTTCATGTCAATTGCTTTCGGATTGAGTTTATCCACGATATTGCGGACGATGACTGCCACAAACATGGACCCTACATAACCAGGAAGGACAAAGCCAGTTGCTGTCGAGAACAGCTCCCCTAAATACGTCCCTAACGCCATACAGAATGTAATTAGTAAAACTTGGATGAAGAAGGTATTTGTCGTAATCGCTTGATCCTTTTCTTCAACATTGGTTACCTCTTCTTCTGTTTCAGTGGGTTTAAGATCGTATTTTGAAATTAAATATTTAACAGTCGGACCGCCAACTAAACCACCGGCTATAAGACCAAAGGTGGCTGCAGCGATTCCGATGGACAACGCTGAATTAATTCCCATATCTTCAAGGGTTTGGCCAAATGCTCCTGCTGCTCCATGTCCACCTTCCATGGAAACGGCCCCTGCCATCATTCCAATCAATGGATGAATGTCGAACAACGAAGCCAAGGAGACACCGATCGCATTTTGTGCTAAGGCCAAGAATCCGCAGGCAAGCCAATAAATGACGAGTAGCTTGCCTCCTAATTTAATGAGTTTAAAGCTTGCGCCTAAGCCAACAGTTGTGAAGAATGTGATCATGAAGAGACTTTGTAGTGAGGTATCTAATGTAATTTCTAAAAGACCCGTTGCCTTTAGGATCGTTGCAATGATTGCAAACAAAAGCCCTCCAACAACAGGAGCTGGAATACAAAATTTTTGTAGAAAACCAGCTTTTTTTACAATGACTGTTCCTAATACTAATAATGCCACTGCCAAAAATATCGTCGTTACTTGATCAAGTGCTAATGTCATTGTTGTTTCCTCCTAAAAATGCCATTATGGCTTCATTTACCAAATAAGCACCTAACTTAACTGTTCTGCCGTTTTCATCTACAGACGGATTTACTTCACAAATATCGAAGGAGAGAGTTTTTTTATGAGATGCAACTGTGCGGATAAGGGTTCGGACAATCATTGGTGTTAAGCCAAAAGGCGACGGAGCACTGACTCCAGGGGCAAAGGCTGCATTTAAGACATCTGTGCAAAGTGTGAACATAACATGGTCATGCTTATCTATGAATTCGTTTAATTCAGAAATTATGACATCTACATGTCCTTCATGCATATCTTCTTCGTACATATAGCGAGTGCCGAGCTCGTCCGCCTTATCAAATAATTCCTGTGTGTTACCGAAACGCTGGATACCAAGCACCAAATAATAGCTATTTTTGTCATGTTCTAATATTTGCCTGAACATTGTACCTGATGATGGCTGATCTTCATATGAGCGCAGATCGAAATGAGCATCAATATTGATGATTCCAAGTGAAGCATCTTTTCCTATATGTTTTCGGACCCCTAAATAATGTCCATATAATGTTTCGTGTCCTCCACCTAAAATAATTGGCGTCACCGATTTTGACAAGATGTCAGAGATTGTATTACCAAATGATTCTTGGGCTTCTTCAAGCTCTTCGTTTTGACATATAATATTCCCGACATCAACAATACGATTACCATCCTGCAGTTTCCAAGGGATATTCGCAAGCGCCTTCCTTATGGCGTTCGGAGCTTTTGCTGCACCTAATCTTCCTTGGTTACGTCTAACTCCTTCCTCACATTCAAACCCGATTAATGCACAAGCGTTATCGAGGGAAGTTTTTAATTTATCCAAATCAATCAATTCGACAATTTGATGGTAGCGAAAACTGCTTCTTCTTTCTGTATGATCAGTTCGGCCAGTCCATAAATTAGCAGAAACATTTTTTTTCATTCTTCTCATCCTTTCTGAAACTTCTGATATAAGTTCTGTTTTTTGATTATATAATGACATACTTATTATTTCTAATATATAATTTAAATGAATTGATAGTTTAAAGCTATAAATAAGAAGGGAAGATTGTTTTGGACATTAAGCAATTGCATTATTTTGTTACGATTTCCGATCAGCTAAGCTACTCTAAAGCCGCACAAAAACTACATATTTCACAACCATCTTTAAGTAATGCTATAAAAAATTTGGAGCATGAGGTCGGCTCGCCACTGCTTGAAAGAAGTACAAGAAAAATTGAATTGACGGATGCTGGTAAAATTTTGTATGAAAAATCGATTCTGCTTCTTTCCCAAATGAACATTTTGAAAAAAGAAATGGAAGAAGTAAAGCTGACTGGCAGCGGAGAACTTATCATTGGCATGATCGAGTCAGTAAAGCATTGGATTCCAAAAGTGATCCATGACTATCAAGGTCGTTTCCCTACTATAAATATTAAGCTGATAGAAGTGCTAAGTGGAAAAGCTGTGAAAGATTCGCTGAGGAAATATCATACACATTTAATCATTACTAACCAGTATATTCGCGAAGAAGATTTTGAATCTTTCCCATTATATAATGAAAGATTAGTATTGGTGATGCACAGGAATCACCTTCTGGCACAGAAAGAATCCATTCATTTAAAAGAGTTGGAAGGAGAACCTTTCATTATTAGTAAGGAAGGATTTCAAACGAGAGAAGATATTTTAACAGCCTTTAAACTTGAACAAGCGGCTCCGAAGATAAAATTTGAAATTGAACGTTTTGAAACAGCATTATCATTAGTGAGAGAAAATCTGGGGATTACTATTATCCCCGAACATTATTTATCTGGTCCAAAGGATGATTCGATTGTCCATAAAATAATTGATTCTAAAGCATTAGAAAGGACTGTTTATTTAACGTTTATGAGAAATCGTTATTTAGCTCCGTCGGTTCGAACTTTTTTAGAAGATATTCGGCGGAACTTTGCCTGACACACTTTTCAATTTGATAAGAAATGTATACATACATAGGCATAAAAAAGGAAAGCTTAGCAAGTAGGAGGTGTAACTATGCAAAAAATCGGTGTTGAGGGATCATTAACGAATATTTCCGAAGCGTTACGTGAAAAGGGCTATGATGTTGTTGAATTAAAACAGGAATCTGACGCACAAAACGTAGACTTTTGTGTTGTGACTGGACTAGATTCAAATATGATGGGCATACAAGAGGCTTCGGCTAAGGGTTCGGTTATTGAAGCGAGCGGATTATCCGCAAATGAGGTTATTAGTGAAATTGAAAATAAAATAAATCATTTACAGTAAAAGTAAAAGTAAAAGGCTGAATCAGGCGTCGATTGATACGATGTCTTTGGTTCGGCTTTTTTATGCTTTTTGGTTATCTGACTAAAGTGATCCAAAAATCACCAGCGTTGTATAACACAGCCATTAAAAAAGGCGCTTTATCGTATGGTGAAAAGTCAAGTGTTCTTTCGTGGTTATATTTGGGACTCATAAAAAGTTCTTAGATAAAGCATTCTATTATTTGTAATGATTAAACCAAAGGAGGATTTTTATATGACTGTTATTAATCAAGTACAACAAACATTATCGGGTTTAAAAGGTATTCAAGCTAGTTTTGAAACATTTGCATTGGCAACGGATAATCAACAGGCTAAACAAATGTATCAACAAGCAGCGCAACAAACACAAACGATTGTGGATACTCTTTCGCCACGCGTTCAACAAATCATCGAAGAAGAGCCTCAATATAAACAATAACGATAAGTAGAAAAAAGGCTGTCCTAAGTTTAAGGGTCAGACCCCACAAATCTTGTGGGGTTAGACCCTTTTAGGACCACCTCTTTTTTTAGCATAAAAATCGAAGCGACAATTGTGTGGAAAGAGGCGTTTGTTGGTATGTTTAATCAGAAAAATAAGCAATTAATACCTGTTCGACAGGAGTATCGGAAGAGAATTCAGATTCAGTGGGTTGACTTAGTATGCTAAGAGGCCAGCGGACATGGGTTTTCGATCAAAGGCCGGTTATTATCTCTACAGGAACTGTCGGCGGTCCATTTGAAGCAGAAGGATTACTTACGAACGACTTTGATCTTCTTCATGGAGATTTGTGGCTGAAACAAGATTCCTATGAGAAAGCACATAAAGTACTCTTGGAAGAAGCTTGTCAAAAGGCTATGGAAAAAGCTGAACTTCAAAAAGAGCAAATCCAGTTTCTGCTCGCTGGAGATTTAATCAATCAAATTACGCCAACTAGCTTTGCAAGTAAAACGATTGGGGCACCCTATCTTGGATTATTTGGCGCGTGTTCTACCTCCATGGAAGGGCTGGCATTGGGAGCCTTCCTCGTTAATTCAAAAGGGGCCAAATATTTATTAACTGGGGCTTCCAGTCATAATTCGGCTGTTGAGAAGCAGTTTCGTTATCCAACTGAATATGGCGGACAAAAACCCCCTACTGCTCAATGGACAGTGACAGGTGCTGGAGCAGCACTATTAAGTGATTCAGGAGTTGGTCCAAGAGTTACATCAGCTACGATTGGGCGTGTGATTGATATGGGGCTTTCTGATCCCTTTAATATGGGAGGCGCAATGGCGCCAGCAGCTGTTGATACGATTGAAGCCCATTTAAAAGAACGTAATATTGATCCATCCTATTATGACCTTATTGTTACCGGAGATTTAGGTCAAATTGGCCATGAAGTTTCACTAGATTTATTAAATAACCATGGTATAAAAATCGATAACAATCTGTACCAGGATTGTGGGTTAATGATTTACCGGCAAGGACAACCAGTATTAGCAGGGGCTAGCGGTGCAGGGTGTTCAGCCACAGTTGTTTATGGCCATCTGTTGAATCGGATGAAAAAAGGTGAAATTAAACGATTGTTGGTAGTAGCAACAGGCGCATTATTATCACCTCTTAGCTTTTTGCAAAAAGAAACGATTCCTTGTATTGCCCATGCGGTGTCGATTGAGTATGAAAGTGAATAGGAACTGTGATTACATCACTATGGCTAAAAGGAAAAGGAGCATTATGTCATGACGATCGGATCAGAAGTGAAACAATGTCTAGCTAGTCTCAAAGGAATTGAAGCGAATTTATTCAGCTTAGCGATACGGACCCCAGATGACGAAGCGAAACGTGTGCTTCGCGAGACGAGGGTCATTGTGAATGGTGTAGTGGCTGACATACAAAAACGAGTTGTTGAGATGGAAGTAGAGGAAACACAATACAAAGGGTTTTAAAGTATAGTTTGTAGGAGGTGTGAAAAATTGCCAGATTGGTTAGCTGTAATTGTACGTTCCTTACTATTTATCGTTGTTCTATTTTTAGTGGCAAAATGGTTCGGGAAAAAGCAAATCTCTCAACTGTCTTTTTTTGAATACGTCATTGGGATTGCGATAGGCAGTATAGGAGCAGCGGTTGTTATTGGGCTTGAACCAAGTCTTTTTTTAGGGGTATTATCTATTCTAACTATTTCAGTGATCCCATTTTTAGCTAGTTTTATTTCGTTAAAAAGCAAATCCTTTCGTAACATTTTCGAAGGAAAAGGAACCGTTTTGATTAAAGATGGCAAGATTATGGAAGACAACTTGAAAAAGGAAAGATACACGACAGATGAGCTGTTGAAAGGTCTTCGAAAAAATCAAGTTTTTCAGGTCGCCGATGTAGAATTTGCCGTATTAGAGGCCACCGGAGATCTAAGTGTATTACTAAAGAAAGAAAATCAGCCATTGACTGCGAAGGATTTACACTTTTCTATTGCACCGATTAAAGAATCCCAGACAGTTATTATGGATGGAAAAGTACTGAATGAACCACTGTCTACTGCTGGGCGAAGTAGACTTTGGTTACAAATCGAGCTGGAAAAAATCGGCGTACTCCTTGAAAATGTATTTCTTGGACAAGTTGATACGTATGGACAATTAACCGTCGATCTATATGATGATAAACTTCAGGTGCCACCACCTCAAGAAAAACCGTTATTACTCGCAACTATGAAAAAATGCCAAGCAGACCTCGAATTATTCGCACTTGGAACAGAAAATAAAGAAGCGAAAAAGATGTATCACGTAAATAGTGAAAAATTACAAGAAGCAATTGATAAAGTGGAATATTTATTAAAAGAATAAGAAAAAAATTCACATCGTATTCTACACACAGTATATCGTGTTACGTACACGTACTTTATACTGTGTTTTGTAGTTAGGGAAGCTGACTTATTATGAAGTCAGCTTCAAATGCTTTAAAGGAATAACGGGCTACTTTGCTATTCAATAATGGAGACGATTAGGCAGCTTTAGCTAGACAAATGAGGTTCCCATGAAGAAAAGGTCAGACCCCACATTTTCTACATATCGTTTATTTAACGTGTAAATCACACATAAACGGTATGTAGAGTGTGAGATCAGACCCTTTAAGACATGTTGTTAATGCGGCAAATTATAATTTGACGTTTGAGGTGGCAGAGTAGCAGTAGCTGGTGCGAATGCATTTAGCATTTGCTGCATATCTTGTTTTGCCAGTTGTGGGACCTGATAATAATGATGTTTATTTTGATAAATGGAAATTTCATAAGCCATTTCAATGCAGTTGGGAACCGAATCTGCAAGGACCCGACGGACTACTGGATTTGTCACTTCACAAGCGGCCATTGCTTTCATGGCCGCAGATGACTTTACAGCTCCGAGCATTAATCCGGAAATGGACTCATCAGTAATTTCTGTTACAGATTGCAGCGGTTTCTTCGGTTGGGTTGGTGTTAAACCAAAGATGAAGTCGTTGCCTTGTTTCATTTTATAACTTTGTGTCGGTTTCGCTGGATTCCCACCAGTCGTAAAACAATCAACTGTAGTATTGTATTCATCTTGGATAAACTGATATTGGCGATCCAACATATCCATGAGTTCCGGATCCTTTACATGCTGGCGTAAAAGCATATATTGATTGAGTGTACCTATGGTTCCTGATAATACTTCATGAACATCGAACAGTTCATGGCCGCCATGATTCAGTTGTTGAGGTACAGCGCCCGTATGCATATTTTGGTGCATAGGTTCTTGTTGGTTTTGCATCAATTTTCAAACCTCCTCTTTGTATGAAAAAAAACGTTCGGTTGTAGTATGTGTCATCCAATAAGAGTTATTCAAAAGGAAGTCTAATTTAAAAATGAGTAAATCGCATCAAATCAATTTTTTCGTCCTATAGCATATACATAAAGTTTAGGTAATGTTACTTGGTGAGCTCTTATTGTGCAATAAAATTGTCGTAAAGGTAATGATTTCGGCTCTTTTCACACTCAATGCAGAGTAAAATCTTAGTCATTTACATGATTTAAAGTAGAAGATGTGAGACAAACTACTAACGACGAGTAAAGAATATTGTTTAGGATGTTTGGAACAATTTAAAAAGATGATCAGAAATGATCACAGTTAAACCCACTTTCTCGTCATTCTCGTGTGAAACTGTATCGTTTTGGTTCGGCTATTCTTAGCTACAAAGATAGGAGGGTTTTATTGTGAAAGTAGTGGCAATTGTAGGAAGTAATCGTAAAGAATCTTATAATAAAAAAATCGCTGATTTTATGCAAAAAAGATATACGGACAAGATTGAAATTGAAATTATGCCAATAGAAGATCTTCCTATGTACAATGAAGATAAGGAGTTAAATCCGCCGTCCGTAGTCACGGACATTAAGAAAAAAATCATTGATAGTGATGGAATCTTAATTGCAACACCAGAATACAATCATTCCATATCAGGTTTCTTGAAAAATGCAATTGACTGGTTTTCAAGAGGAGATAAAGTAATGGTGAATAAGCCAGTCATGATTGTTGGATGTTCTCCGGGTGCGCTAGGTACAGTTCGTGCTCAAATGCAACTTCGTCAAATCTTAAACTCACCTGGAGTTTCTGCATTAACTTTGCCTGGAAACGAAGTATTTATTGGAGCTGTACATGAAAAAATCGATGAATCTGGAAAGCTAGTCCATGAACCGACGATTCAATTCTTAGATACAGTAATGAATAACTTTATGGACTGGATTCAAAAAGTTAAATAATCTGAATGGTATGTGCATACATGATGAGTATAAAAATCAACAAACATAAAAGAGAGGGGATGTCCCCCCTAAGTAAAAGGTCAAGACCCTATAGCTACTACATACAGTTTTGATGAAGTGTGAGTAACACGATAAACTGTGTGGTGCTGCTGGGTCTGACCTTTTTGGACATCTTTTTTCATGAATTTTAAAAAGTTAAGTATGAGAAGAGAGTCTTCTCCTCTGAAAATTAGGATAAGCAATCCCAAATAGAATCACTGCTACACCGGTCCATTGAGAAAGGGTGACAACTTCATGCAGCACAATTGTGGACATGAGTATGGCTGTTGGTAGTTCGGAGGCACTTAGGATGGTGCCGAGGCCACTGCCTACTTTAGGCATGCCGATATTAAATAAAAGTGGAGGGACGAGTGAGCCAAAGAAACCAATGAGCAGACCGTATTTAAGCAAACCATCTGCAAATGCTCCATTTAAGAGAAACACTGGAGGAAGTAGGATGAATACGAGAAGTGTCGCTCCGGTCGTCATGATTGCGCTTTTGTAGATTGGATGAATCGTTATGCTTGCACGCCCGCTTACATAAATAAAGGTGGCGAAGGATAATGCCGAAAGTAGCCCCCAGCCAATTCCGACAAGCGAAAAGGTGAGTTCACTACTCAAAAAACCTGAGGCTAAAACGGAGCCGCAAAGGATGATTGCCGTTGCAATAATACTCTTACGGTCCGGAATTTTTTTATCAAAAATGTATTGTAAAATAATGCTAATCCAAGTGAATTGTAGCAGTAGGATAATAGCAAATGAAGCATCTACATACCCCAGTGATTTATTATATAAAAACCCAGTTAAACCCATAGGCATCCCGCTTATCAACAAAATCAACCACTGTTTAACACTCAATCTAATTTTAGGAACAAAGATTGTAATGATCCATAACATAATGGCTCCCAGCAAATACTGACTGCCCGTCAAATCACCTATTCCAAAACCGTCCCCATAGCCTAATTTAACAAATGACGAGATAACTCCGTACGAACAGCCGCCAAGAAAGACTAGTAAAGCATATTTCCATATCCCCATTAAAAAACCTCCCGTAAAACAATAAAGCCACCCATCCCTTTAATAAAGGATGGGTGGCGAAAAGTAAAGTTGTAAACTTTAAGAAAAATCCACCTGCCGCAAACTTGTAATGCAGCTTTTAGTATATCACTATTACATCCTATTATAAGTTGTAATGATGAATTGTAAAGAGGGAAATTTTATCCCGGTTTAACAGGCTGTAAATCCCCGGTCGGTTCAACTAACCATCAGTGGGGAACTACACCCCACTGATGGAAGTTTCACTATATCGATATTCCTTAAAAAGGGTGTTTACTTAAAGGAGTATTAAAAAATGAAAATCCAAAGATACTAACTCCATCCTTAGAGGGAATGGTGTTATTTTTTTGTAAAAAAGTAATTAATAATTGTCCTACTCTCTTACTCATGTTATTATTTAGACTATAGGAATCACGCTGGCGTGATTAATGTGGAATATAGTGCGGATTATGGGATTATCTTTTAAAAAAGAAAGATACTGTGTTTTCATATCCAAGCTGATTTTAGAGTCCAATATTTTAGGGAGGTTATCTTTTTTTGGAAATTTTAAATCAAATGTTTAGTACGTACGCTCTATTTTTCGACTGGCAAATGTGGGGAGAAGTGTTAACGGATCCTGTTGCTTGGGGATTAATCGGGACATTAATTATTATGGAAGGGTTACTATCAGCTGATAACGCACTTGTGCTTGCAGTCATGGTTAAACATCTTCCTGAAGAAAAACGAAAAAAAGCATTGATGTATGGTTTATTAGGTGCTTATGTTTTTAGATTCATTTTCATCGGAATCGGAGTATACTTAGTTAACTTCTGGTGGATTAAAGTATTAGGTGCACTTTATCTTGGATGGATTGCTTTCAGTCATTTCCGGAAAAAATCCGGCGAGGAAGATGAAGTAAAAGAATTCGATAAAAATACTTGGTTAGTCCGTACATTTGGAACGTTTTGGGCAACGGTCATTATGGTAGAAGGAATGGACATCGCCTTCTCGGCTGACTCAATTTTGGCAGCTTTTGCAATCTCGGATCAAGTTTGGGTCCTATTATTGGGCGGTATGATTGGGATTTTATTAATGCGTACAGTAGCTCGAGTATTCCTAACTCTAATTGATAAAATTCCTGAACTTGAAAATACGGCTTTCATTTTAATTGGTATTATTGCTCTTAAAATGCTATTAAGTGTATTTGAAATCCATATCCCACATACAGCATTTTTTGGCATCATCGTTGTGGCGTTCTTAATTACGTTTGTCATTCATAAGAGAAATGAACGTAAGGCAGCTACTTCGACTGAGAGCTAAGATAATAGTGTATGGCACCATTTAATCAATATTGAACGAGCTTAGAAGCAGAAGGTCATTCGTATCAGGGCCTTCTGCTTCTTTTTGCGTTTAGAATTTTTTCTGAAGGTTTCATATGATGTAGATACCTCCTTTCACTTCTACTTCATTTTACAGAAGTGAAAGGAGGTATCCACCAACTGTTCCTGTCACAACAATGATCCAAGGAGGTAGCTTCCAAAATGCGAGCATGCTGAATAATATGGCTGCAAAAGCAAAATCCATGGGAACGAAAATTGAACTAGTCCAGATTGGCTGATAAAATGCTGCAAGTAAGAGGCCGACGACAGCAGCATTCATCCCGAGCAAAGCGCCTTTAATATTTGGAGTGTGGCGTAATGCATCCCAAAAAGGCAAGGTACCCACAATCAGAAGAAAGGCAGGCAAGAATATCGCAATGGTTGCTAGTATCCCGCCTTGCCAGCCATTAATAAGCCCACCAAGATACGGAGCAAATGTAAATAAAGGACCCGGCATTGCTTGTGCAGCGCCATAGCCAGCAAGAAATGCTTCTTTGTCTATCCAGCCTCCAGTGACAAATTCACGTTCCAGTAATGGTAATACGACATGTCCGCCGCCGAACACTAAAGAACCTGACCTATAAAAACTATCAAACGTTGCAATCCAATTTAAAGATGAGACTTCCCTTAAGATGGGAAGGATTATAAGCAGGCTGAAAAAGAAAGTTAAACAAATGATGCCGAACCTACGAGAAACTGGAAAATATGTAGTGGGCTCATTACCCTCTTTATGTTGTTTGTATATAAAGTACCCAACTAGACCAGAAAGGAGGATGACGACAATCTGGCTGAATACAGACTGCCACATTAATGTTCCAACTAATGCAAATAAAGCAATGGCCTTTCGTTTTATGTCAGGTGTTAAATTCTGAGCCATCCCTAAAATGGCTTGGGCGACTATTGCTACAGCTACAATTTTTAAACCATGAACCCATCCGGAATTTCCTAGTTGAAAACCTTCAAGTAAGATAGAGAAGAGTATCATTACAAGAGCAGAGGGCAAAGTAAAACCAATAAACGCAAGGATTCCGCCTAATACACCTGCTCGCATGACTCCAATCCCAATTCCAACCTGGCTGCTTGCGGGTCCAGGTAAGAACTGACATAAAGCAACTAAATCCGCGTAGCTTTTCTCATCGATCCACTTTCTTCGTTCTACATATTCATTTCGAAAATACCCTAAATGGGCGGTTGGTCCGCCAAACGATGTGAGCCCAAGTCTTGTTGATATTAAGAGTACTTCTGAAAGTGTTTTAAAATGATTCAATTTCTTCCTATTCATTACCTAGCTCCTATTCATTTTATTTTAACCGCAACAGAATATCATTTTAGCTCATCATCTCTTGATATCATGTTACGTACAAGGGAAGTATTGTAATAATTTTCTAAAGATTTAGCTACACTAGAACGGGACTAACCATCAGTGGGGAAAAAACCACTGATGGAAGTTACACTATATCGAAATTAGGCGAGAATACCCCTTCCTCAAGGAACGCGAAGGGTGAAACCCAATGAGTAGGGAGGGGATGAATCGCCTTCGGACAAGGGGTGGCTTAGCCATCCCTTGTCCGACTGTTCGAGTGCTTCTTCCGTCATTTAAAAATAATCATCAAACGAGTCCTAGCTCTCTTTTTCTATCTTCTGCGCATAAATAATCAATAGAAAATCCCAAAAAACAGGAACGAATGTTTGTATTTTTGTTGATTGCTGGTAAAATTTAGATAGGGAAAAGAGGAGGTGGAATCGTATGCTAGTAAATAAATCTTATAAATTTCGTATCTACCCCAACCAGAAACAGACTAATCTCATTCATAAAACAATCGGTTGTTCGCGTTTTGTATTCAATTTTTTCCTTACCAAACAAAGAGAAAAAGATGCGTATTGGTCTATCACAGAAGAAATGAGGCAGAACGGTCAGCTTACGGCCAATAACTGGAAAGGTAACCGTTTAAATCAATACGAAACCGTTAAATCACTTCCTGAGTTAAAGAAACATTACCCTTTCTTAAAAGAAGTGGACAGCATCGCTCTGCAAAAGTCTGTTGAAAATCTCAGTGATGCTTATGATCGTTATTATATAAAACAGAACAAGCAGCCTCGTTTTAAGACAAAAAAGAACCCGCTACAGTCCTACACGACAAAACGAACGAACGGAAATATTGCTGCATTAGATAAGCATATGAAATTACCTAAACTCGGTCTTGTTCGTTATGCAAAAAGTCGTGAAGTGGAAGGGAGGATTTTAAGTGCAACGATTAGACGTACTCCGTCTGGAAAATATTTTGTTTCTCTAGCAACTGAAACGGATGTGTTAGAAATACCGAAAACGGGGTCGGCCATAGGAATCGATGTCGGGATCAAAGACTTTGCGATTCTCTCGGATGGAACGGTCTATTCCAATCCCAAATTTTTTCGCACATTAGAAGAGAAGTTAGCAAAGGCACAACGAATTCTTACTAGACGGACGATGGGTGGCTCAAATTGGAATAAACAGCGTATTAAAGTGGCTCGAATTCATGAACAAATGACACATGCACGAAAAGATTATCTCGATAAGATTTCAACCAAAATTGTCAAAAACCACGACATAATTGGGATGGAAGAATTGTCGGTGAAAAATTTGGTGCAAAATCACAATGTAGCCAAAGCCATTCATGAAGTATCTTGGTCAACTTTCAAAAGTATGGTGGCATACAAAGCAAAATGGTACGGAAAACAAGTGGTCACGGTTGCCAAAAACTTTGCCAGTAGTCAATTGTGTTCGTGTTGTGGTTATAAAAATAAAGACGTTAAAAATCTCGGTTTGCGTGAATGGGATTGCCCATCCTGTAGAACGCATCACCATAGGGATATTAACGCAGGAATCAATCTTAAAAATGAAGCAATAAGACGTTTAACCGTAGGGACTACGGAGATCGCCTAATCCATAACTGACCGATAGGTTGGTGTTCTTAGGAATCCCCTTCTTCAAACAACCGTAAGGGCGTTAAGGAGGGGTAGTTCAATTGACAAAACTGCAATATGTATCATATAATAATTTTAAATAATTGAATATTCTCCTAAAGGGGAGTAGCTTTTACAACAAAGTCGTCATTCCAGAGGATTTCTCTCGGCTTTGTTGGCAACGTAATGTTGTTAGCAAGACCTTTACCGAAGAAGGGTAAAGGTAAAACCATAGAATTTCAAACCTTTACCGTATTTTGGTAAGGGTTTTTTGTTTGATTATTTTTCAACTCTTAGTAAAGGCGAGGTGAGTTCAGTCGGTAAATTGGCTAAACAATTTCTATTTATCCTTAAGTTCTGGACGTTTCTTCCGTTTCTAAAGGACTTCTTCATTTCGCGTGAAGTTCAGCTTTATAAAAAAGTGTTGGGAATAGTATTCATGATTGGGTACGTGGTATTTCCATTTGACTTGATTCCGGATTTCCTCTCGTTCCTTGGAATAGTGGATGATCTGATGATTGCTGGAATTGTTGTGAACTGGATGGTTCTGTTGTCACCGGAAACACTTAAGAAAAAACATAGGCTAATGAGGTAACCTATTTAATTAAATGAAAGAGGGGAAGTTAGGGCATATGGAATTTTCAATTTTACTTGAGTATGGTTGGGTACTACTTGTGTTGGTTGCACTTGAAGGGCTTTTAGCAGCTGATAATGCGCTTGTGTTGGCGATAATGGTAAGGCATCTACCAGAAGAAGAAAGGAAAAAAGCGTTATTCTATGGACTTGCAGGAGCGTTTGTTTTCCGTTTTGGCTCGCTGTTTGCGATTTCGTATCTTGTCGATGTATGGCAGGTTCAAGCGATTGGCGCCATATATTTAATATTTATTGCTTTGAACCATATATTTAGAAAACTTCTAGTAAAGAAGAGTGAAAAAAACATTTCTGAGGAAAAAGAAACGAAGAAATCGGGATTTTGGACGACGGTTTTCAAAGTTGAACTAGCGGATATTGCGTTTGCAGTAGATTCAATACTTGCCGCCGTTGCATTGGCGATGGCGCTTCCTAATACGAACTTACCGAATATTGGCGGCCTAGACGGCGGTAAGTTTATCGTAATCTTTGCAGGTGGATTAATCGGATTAATTATCATGCGTTTTGCGGCCAATGTGTTTGTGAAACTACTGCATACTCGACCGGGCCTTGAAGTGGCTGCATTTATGATCGTCGGATGGGTCGGTGTGAAACTAGCTATTTACACGTTATCACATCCAGCGCTAGCCATATTGCCTGAAGCGTTCGCCCATTCAGCAGCTTGGAAGATTATCTTTTATGTCATGTTGATTTTGATTGCACTAGGCGGCTGGTTTTTTTCAAAAGAGAAACTGGACCCTGTAAAAGGATAAGGAGAATCCCCGAATGAGAAAGTTCACTTCTTCAGAGGTCGGATGATAGTGAGGTCGAACCAGGTGTTTCTTATGAAACAATAATGGTTCGACTTTTTTTACGTTTTTGGCTATGTTTAGCAAAAAACAAGATCTTCATATAACATAGCCCATTTTTTTGTACATATTTATTAGAATATGTGTAATTACTCTATAGACATAAAAAGAGAAAGGAGGAAAACTTATATGTTTGTATTAAACGTTGATCTATTTTTATTCCATTCTTCTGCCAAAATCCCGTAAACAACGTGGTCAACATAATGGTCATATAGCCATTCTGCTTGTCTAATAGATCCTTCATTTACAAAGTTTAATCTTTCGGGAATACTTCTACTCTTCTTATTTCCAACCGCAGCTCTAATCTCCACTTTATTAAGGTCTAACTCACTAAAAGCATAATCCGTCAATGCTTTCGCCACCTTGGTCATAATTCCATTTCCTTGGTAGTCTTCTCCAAGCCAATAACCGATATAAGCTGTTTTGTTGGACCAATTTATACTATTGTAACCTGCCACTCCAACAATTTTCCCTTTAAATAAAATAACTGTATTCAGGCTCTTATTTTCAGCGAGATCCTTTAAAGCTATTTTGATAAACTCTAATGTATCTTCAAGTTTTGTTGTAGTGTTTAACCAAGGAAGCCATTCTTTAAGATATTCTCTTGAATGATTTGTTAATTCAAATACCCTTTCCCCATCTCTTAATTCCATTAGTTTTAAAGATAAGTCTTCATCCATTTTATGTACAAACATAATATCCCCTCCAAATAATTTATTTTGAATTTTAACATACTTCCGATTAAGTATAGTAATTTATGATAAAATTTTGGTTATATTAGGAAAATTTTGATGGTTTATTTGTAGCTGATGAAGTTCTTGCAATGAAATTCAGTGTGGTTGGGCAACTAGCCACAGTCTTTAAGGGGGGATTTGCCCATGATATATGCTTTCAAAACGACCAGAATGGAAAGATGTTATTATTTTAGTAAATAGATAAATTTAGAGACGGAGGTAGGCAACATGAAGAAATACATCGAACAGCTTAAACCGACGCTAGATGGCATATTTGAGCATTTGCATCAGCATCCAGAGGTCAGTTGGAAGGAATATGAGACAACTGCGTATCTTCAGCAGGTACTTGAAGCACATGGTTTTCCAGTCCATATGTTTGTTGATTGTACAGGGCTTGTTGTAGAAATGGGTAGCGGTGATTTTTGTGTGGGTCTGAGAACAGACATGGATGCGCTTTGGCAAGAAGTGAACGGTCAATTTCAAGCCAACCATAGCTGTGGTCATGATGCACATATGACGATGACGATTGGAGCCATGCTACTTCTAAAAAAAATGAACGCCTTTCAAAAAGGAAGGTTCAAGTTTATTTTTCAACCAGCAGAAGAGAAAGGAACCGGCGCGTTAAAGATGATTGAAAAGCACGTTGTGGACAATGTTGATTTTCTTTATGGTGTTCACTTAAGACCGATTCAAGAGTTGAGGAGCGGTCTAGCGGTTGCCGCGATTTACCATGGCGCAGTGAAATTTATCGAAGGAGAAATTATCGGCGAGGATGCTCACGGTGCACGTCCTCATCTTGGGCAGAATGCGATTGAAATCGGTTCCTCATTTATTCAGGAAATAAAGGGTATTCACCTCGATCCAATGGTTCCTTATACAGCGAAAATGACTAAATTTATAGCTGGTGGTGATTCTGGAAATCTAATTCCAGGGAAAGCTTCGTTTTGTATAGATTTACGGGCGCAAACGAATGAAGTAATGGATGAGCTAACTGAAAAAGTCGAGAAAATAGCAAGTGCATTGGCGAATTTATATGGGGTGAAAATCCATTTGGAAGCGAAGGGGGATGTAGCTGCGGCAGTTGTGAATCAAGAGGCAAGAGGCTATATGGAAAAAGCAATTGTTGAAAGCATTGGAGCGAAGCATCTAAGGAAGCCAATTGTTTCTTCAGGTGGCGAGGATTTTCATTTTTATAGACTAAAAAACCCTCATTTAAAAACGACAATGCTTGGCTTAGGCTGTGATTTACAACCGGGGCTACATCATCCACATATGACCTTTAATCATGATTGTATCTATACAGGGGCGGAGATTTTAGCAAGAACGGTGTTACAAACCATTGAAGCATATAAAAGGGGAGAAGTAATATGCCTTCCTTGATAACAACTAAAAAACTATGAAGATCTGCAGCTCGTTTAAAAATTAGAAAAGAACGTCTTGAATATGGAACCGCTCCCTCTTCACCAACCGCTTACAGCCGCTCCGAATCATTGCAGTTTGTCTTGTATTGCCTCCGATTTTTAAACTACTGCATAAGTGGAAAATTCGAAAAATGTACATTTCCATATCTCAGCTTAATGTATGACATGTTAACGGCGTAGCTAAGTATGACGTATTTGATCTACCCTTTTTCAACCCTGATAAATGTAGCGATGAATCACATATTCTATTCGGTAGATGAATATATTTGATAGTGGCTAAGAACGGATAAATGAGGTGGGGTATGTTTATCTATGTGGTTAAAGCAGGGGATTCCATATATTCCATTGCAACAAAATATCATGTTTCAATGGATAGTATCTGGTTTAAAAACGCATTAAAAACAGATCGCCTGGTACCTGGACAAGATTTAATCGTCCCTACGAATGTGTATATTGTTCAACCAGGGGATTCTCTTTATACTATAGCCCAAATGGCTTTACTTTCAGTGGAAACGATCCGTCTTATAAATTGTCTATGTTCGGATGAATTATGGGTTGGTATGAATATATATATTCCACCCAGGTTGAAATATATTGCACAAGATTTCGGTTATCTTACGCCTTCCACACCTGGAAAGAATCAAATCAATGTTCAAAGATTTGCCTCCATCACTTCTTATTATGGCGTTTTTGAGTATCATATTCTTGAAGATGGAAGTTTAAGCTCAATAGCTAATGACCAACAATTTATTACATTAATCAGAGGGAATCAAGTAGCACCACTGGCTGTAATAACCAATTTAACGGAGACGGGATTTAATCCAGATTTAGTAGGAAAAATCTTAAATAATCCTGAATTAAGACAGCGGGCGATTGATCATATTTACAATCTGATCAAAAGTAAGAACTACGCTGGGGTGAATATTGATTTTGAAAGAGTGCGTGGGGTAGATCGGGATATATATAGTGGTTTCTTACGTTTGTTACGAGAGCGATTAAAGCCAGAAGGATATTATACGTCCGTTGCCGTGCCCGCGAAAACAAGTGATGATATATCCTGGTTACAAGGATATGATTATGGAGGAATTGGTGCTGCTGTTGATTTTGTCTTTATTATGGCCTATGACTGGCATGAAGCAAGTAGTCCACCTGGCCCTGTTGCTCCTATAAAAGAAGTGAGAAAAACAATCGAATATGCTCAAAAGTTCATGAGAAGAAATAAAATCATCCTTGGTGTACCAAGGTATGGATATGATTGGACAATGTCTAATGGGACTGTTATGAACGCACGTGCTATTTCTGTTAAGGATGCAATCGAGACAGCTATGAAATATCAGGTACCCATTCAATATTCCATTCAAGATCAACAACCTTTCTATCGCTACCAGGATGAATCTGGTAAGCTACATATCGTTTGGTTCGAAGACGCAAAGGCTCTTGCTCAAAAACTCCAAATGGTAGTTGATTACCGGTTAAAAGGAATTGGAGCCTGGCAATTAGGATTACACTTTCCTCAAGCAGGCTATTTAGTAGATGAATTTCTGACAAAGAAATTGTAAGTAATAATCATCTTTAACAATTAAAAACTATAAAGTAATTGATCTTTATTGATTGGAAGAGGAATCAAAGAAAGAGGGCGTATAAGGGTCTGACCTCGTATCTAAATCAGTATGTAGTGTTCCATACACTAATCTTGTACTGTATTTAGTTGTTGCGAGGTCTGATCCTTTGCTTTTTTTAGAGAAATTCGAATGTTGACTGGCATTAAAAAAAGCCTTGCTGTTCAATAGCATAGTTGATATATTTCATATTGGTAGAAAATTAAACAAATTTGGAGGAAATCGTCATTGAAAAAAGGGAGTTTAACAATCGTACTTATTATCGTGATCCTAATTGCAGGGTATTTTAGCATCAAATTTGAGCCTGAATCTGAGAAGAAAGATGTTTCTCAAAAAGAAACGAGTGCTTCGAGATATCTTGAAAAGGTAGATACAAATTATTCTTTTGATTTGACTAAAAAGCTAACAACCTATAAATCAAACGAGAAATTAGGCTATCGACCAGCAGGCTCGAAAGCTGAGTTTGAGGCTGGAGAAATGCTGACAGAAGAATTTAAAAAGATTGGATTGAAGAATGTTACGAAGGACGAAGTAACTGTAGATAGCTGGGAGTTTGAGAAAGCAGACCTCACATATGTTGATCAAAATAATGAGAGACATGAATTGGTCTTAGGCGGCTATCAGGCGAAATTTGTAACAGATGGACCTGAAGAATTTGAAGTCGTCTATGCAGGAAAAGGAACGAAACAGGATCTGGAAGGTCTTGATGTGAAAGGAAAATTAGTTTTAATAGATATTAATCAAAGAGATGAATGGTGGATTAATTACCCTGCTTATCAAGCTTCGTTAAAAGGGGCAAAAGCGGTTCTTGCTGCACAAAAGGGGGGATATGGGGAGATAGACCCAGAGGCATTGAATGCACAAGATTTGTGCGGACCGGATGATACTCCAGCGTTTTCAATTTCGAGAAAAGATGCAGACGGTTTACTTGCATTAATGAATGAGACGAAACAAGAAAACTTACGGGTAACATTGGACGCCGTATCAATCGTTGAGAAAGATGCGAAGTCGTATAATATTGTTGGCGAAATTCCAGGGAAAGACAAGGATTCTATCATTCTGTTAAGCGCTCATTATGATGCGTATTTTGATGGCTTCCAAGATGATTCCGCTGCGATTGGCTTGTTAGCTGGTATTGCCAAAGGGCTAATTGACAGCAACTACGAACCGGAGAAAACCATTGTATTTGTCGCTCAGGCTGCAGAAGAATGGGGAATTGCTAATTCAAGATATGATTGGTCCACGGGTGCCTATGGACAAATCTTTGAAGCGCGTCCAGAATGGCAGAAACAAGTTGTCGCAAACATTAACTTTGAATTACCTGCCTATGAGCATACAAGCGCAGATGAAATACGATCCATTTATGAATTAGATCAGTTTTTGACAAAGTTTTCGAAAGAAGTACCGAAAGTAGACGGAGTTTATAAAGATGGAATTAGTGTTGTTTCTCCATTACGAACATGGTCTGACGATTTTTCTTATTCATTGGGAGGAATTCCTGCACTGCGCAATGATTTTCAAGACTCTGATTTTATGAAAACTCATTATCATTCTCAGTTCGATAATGAATCTACTTATAACGAAAAAGCTTTTGAATTCCATCATAATCTGTATGGCTTGCTCGTTCAAGCATATGATCAAACAGCTGTTATGCCGTTGGATTTTACAGAACGTTTTAAAGCGATGAAAGAAACTATCAATAAAGATGTGAATGCTACTGCAGGAATTGATACTACAGAATTGAATGCAGGATTGGATATGGTAATTGCTACTGCTGAAAAAGTAACCAAACAAGTCAATAAGATTAATGCTGATTATAAGGCTGCACTTGTAGACGGAGATGAGAATAAAGCGAATAAATTACTATCTAAAAATAAGGATTTTAATGAGAAATTGCGTGAAATTTTCCGTTATTCTCAAGATAACTTCTTGAAACTAACATGGGAAGATGAGCCGCTTTTTCCTCATGAGCATGCACAGAACAACCTTGATGCGATTAGCCTTGCATTAGACGTTTTGCAAAAAGGGGATGTGAATGTGGCGCTTGATGAATATTTATGGCTCGTTGATAATAACTGGTATGCCTATCATTTTGATCGTGAAACATTTGACTTTTTTACGAATCAGGTACTTGACCAAGGTGCAGATCGATTAAGCTGGGGGAACGGGAAAATCATAGGACATGAGGATCTATATGACGTAATCAACAGTCTTCAATCGAAGTCTGATACGAAAGACTCGAAAGTGGATGCTGAAATCCAGGCATTGAAGAATGCAGAAGAAAATCAGAAGGCTCTATTAAAGCAGACAATTGATAAAGAAGTAAGTGACATTCATGCATTGGAAGAAAAACTGAATGCAATTGTAGAGTAATAGGTACCCAAACAGCAGATATTTTGTTGTTTGGTTTTTTTTTTGTGAGAAGGGTAGTAGCTTCAAATTTATAATCTATTTCCAATAAATTATAAGTTTGAAGTCGGTTTTGAGGATATAATTAATTAAATTTTCAAAAAACTATTGCGTAATTAAAATGAACGAGTTAGAATCAAGACAATAAATGTAATCGATTACATTTAAAGTAAGGGGTAGAAGAAAATGGTGAAAATGAGTGATGTGGCAAAACTGGCGAATGTATCAACAGCTACCGTGTCGAGAGTGCTTAGAAATCCTGAAACTGTCAAAAAGATAACCCGGCAAAAGGTTTTTGAAGCCATTAAACAGCTAGATTATCAGCCAAACATTTTAGCCCGTCATTTTCGAACGAATCAAACAAAGACGATTCTAGTTGTTGTACCTAGTTTAACGAATTTAGTGTTCTCAGAAATGATTTCCGGGATTGACACAGTAGCAACCGAAAAAGGCTATCAAGTTTTGTTGGGTAATACAAATAAAGAGATAGAAAAAGCACAAAGTTATATTAATCATTTAAAACAGAAACAAGTAGATGGCGTTATTTTATTAACAGTTAAATTAGCTCAGGAGCTATGGGAGGAGATTGCTCACGACTATCCGATTGTACTTGCTTCTGATTTTGTTGAAGACCTAGACATACCTGCTGTTTGTATTGACAATATCAACTGTGGGTATCAAATAACCGAGCATTTAATAAAATTAGGCCATCAAAAAATTGCTCATGTTTCAGGGGCTCTCGATGTGGCAATCAGTCGTGAGCGCGTAAAAGGGTATCGTAAAGCATTACATCATTACAATATACCTTTTGATGAATCGCTTATGATTGAAGCAGATTACTCAATTGGAAGTGGCTATTCATCGGTAAGAAAATTAATGAAGCAGGACAATCAGCCAACTGCTATTTTCTTTGGAAACGATGAAATGGCAATGGGTGGAATCAAAGCAGCAAAAGAAATGGGAATTAGAGTACCGGAAGATTTAGCAGTGATTGGATTTGATGATATTAAATTTTCAGCTGTTTTTGATCCAGCACTGACAACGATTGCTCAACCGTTTCATGAGATGGGTAGAAAATCTATGGAATGGCTTTGGAAAATTATGAATGATGAGGCACTTGAACATGAAAAATATGTCATTGAAAGTCAGTTTATCATTCGTGAATCATGTGGCGCCAACATAAAAGGACAGTAATTTTATGTAGAAGGAAAATGTAATCGATTACATTCCAATAAATTGAAAAGGGGGATTTTCATGACAGCTATTCCAGTTGCACTTCAAATGTTTACATTAAGAGAGGAAAGCAGCAAAGATTTTACTGGCACATTGAAAAAAGTAGCAGAGTTCGGCTACCAAGGGATTGAATTTGCCGGGTATGGCGATTTAACAACGACAGAATTAAAAGTCGTTATGGATGATTTAGGTCTTCGTGCAGCATCCAGCCATATACCTCTTATAGAGATGGAGGCAGATTTAACTAAAATAATTGATGATCAGCATAGAATTGGGAGCAATAAGCTTGTTTGTCCCTATCTTCCTCCCGAAAGAAGAACAGAAGAAGATTACCGTGAACTCATTACGCTATTAAATCGTTTTGGAGAAATATGCAGCAAAGAAGGCATTACACTATGCTATCACAACCATGATTTTGAATTAGAAAAACTTTCGGATGGGCGTACAGCGCTTGAAACGATTTTTGAGGAAACGAATCCAGAATGGGTGAAAGCGGAATTTGATATATATTGGCTGACTAAAGCCGGGCAAAATCCGTTAGCTTGGATCAAGCAATATCCTAACAGAACACCGATTATTCACTTGAAAGACATGACAACTGATGAAGAACAGTTTTTTGCCGAATTGGGTACTGGAGGCGTTGACCTTGAATCTGTACTTGGAATAGGTGAAGAAGCCAATGTGGAATGGTGGGTTGTGGAACAAGATAGAAGCAGGCGTTCACCACTTGAAAGCATTGAAATGAGCATGAAGTATTTGAAGAAGCGATTGCCTCACTTAGCGAACGTGTAAACTACTATATTCATATAAACCAGGAGGGAAGACTATGAGAAAATTTCTAGCAACGTTAACGGCTGCCTCAATGATCATGCTCGCAGCTTGTGGAGGAGAGGGAACCGGCTCAAAAGCGACAGGGAAAAGTGGATCGGGTGAAAAAGTGATTGAAGTGTGGCATATCGAACCGGGAGAGCGGGAAAAATATTTTGAAAATGTAGTAGCTCAGTTTGAGCAAGATCACCCAGGTACAAAAGTAAAACTCGTTCGTATTCCAAATGATGCTTACAAGCAAAAGCTTTCCGTAGCTATGTCGGGCGGTAATCCTCCTGATGTTTTTCAAAGCTGGGGTGGTGGCTGGCTGAAAAACTTTGTTGATCAGGGTAACGTACTTGATATTACAGACCAAGTCGACCAAGATTTGTACCTTGAAAATGCCATTGCTAACACGAAATTTGATGAAAAAGTATACGGCGTCCCTCTAGGTATTTCAACAGATGTTATGTTCTATAATAAAGAAATCTTTGCTAAGTACAATTTGAAAGAACCGAAAACATATGAAGAATTTGTTCAAGTGATTGAGACACTAAAAGAAAATAAAATCATTCCAATAGCATTAACAAATAAAACAAAATGGCCGGGCGCTTACTTCTTTATGAATTTTGTTGGCCGCATCGCAGGCCCTGAATTATTTGATAGTGCGTTTAAACGAACAGGAAGCGGATTTGATGACCCAGCATTTATACAAGCCGGTGAGTATATTCAAGAATTAGTGAAAATGGAAGCGTTTAATCCAGGAGCAAATGGCATTCCTGTTGATGAAGGGCGTGGTCGTCAACTTCTATACACAGGTGAAGCAGCCATGATGGATATGACTACTTCTTTCATTAATAATATACGGGCAGAAAATCCGGATTTTGAAAAGAAACTAGGTTTCTTCCCATTCCCGACAGTACCGGATGGTAAAGGGATTCAAACGGAAATCGGCGCAGCAACAGGTCCTGTTTTTTCTGTATCGAAAAGCGCAAAAGAGCCCGATCTTGCTGCACAGCTGATTAATGAATTGACAACAAAGGAAAATGCGCAAATCTATACAGATAAGACGGGCTCTTTAACAGCGATAAAAGGTGCTATTCCAACTGATGAAACGATGAAGCCACTTTATGAGTTGATTCAAAATGCAACGTTCATGCAAATGCCGTACGATCAAACATTGCCGCCAGAACTCGCTGAACTTCATAAAGACACAACTCAGGCACTTTTCGGGCTAACAATGACACCGAAGGAAGCAGGAAAGAAGATGGAAGCGAAAGCGAAAGAAATGCTTGATAAGTAAAAGTAGAGGCTGTCCCATGAAAAACGGGTCAGACCCCACATTTCCTATAAATCGCGTAGAAAACACAATAAACGGGTGTATAGAGTGTGAGGTCGAGACCCATTTGGGACAAACAAAGGAGGGATTATTATGAATGCTCAGACAGAAAGAATAGAGATCATACAGAAAACTGAAAAAGTAAAGTCGAGGAAAACAGCACGTACTAAACATATAATGACAATTTGCTTATTCATTGCCCCAGCCTTGCTCGTTTACCTTCTATACGTTGTATATCCTATATTTGCGACGTTAAATTATAGCTTTTACAATTGGGACGGGACAACTGAAAAAACATTTGTTGGTCTTGGAAACTATGTAGAGCTTTTCAAAGATGCGATATTTTGGACTGCGCTGAAAAATAATGTCTGGGTTGTTCTTACATCTGTTTTTGTTCAGATTCCGCTAGGTTTGATTATGGCGCTTATGCTATTTGCTCCTATCAAAGGGCTTCGTTTATTTAACAGTATTTATTTTCTCCCATTTTTAATGTCTACAGTGGCAATTGGCATGCTCTGGGTGCTCATGTTTGACCCAATCAATGGTGTCATTAATTTGTTTATTAATTTTCTTGGATTTGAAAATATCGCTTGGCTCAGCGATGAAAATACAGCGATGATAGCTGTTTTATTAGTCGTCGTCTGGCAGTTTTCTCCATTTTATATGATTTTGTTTAAAGCAGCACTTGTTGGAATTTCTGAAGAATTATATGAAGCCGCCCAAATTGATGGGGCAAATACATGGCAAAAATTTAAAAATATTACGATTCCCCTTTTATTGCCGACAATTATCAGCTCTTCAATCTTAGCGATTGTTGGATCACTTAAAGCATTTGATATTTTCTATATTATGACTGGTGGCGGGCCGAACGGCGCAACTGAATTAATGGGTACTTATATGTTTAAACAGGCGTTTAATAATTTCAATATGGGTTATGCCAGTGCTATCGCCTTCTTGATGTTTTTTCTTGCGTTAATCGTCACAATTATTATTCAAGTCCTAGAATCCGTACGTAAGCGAAAAGGAGGATACGAGTAATGGCAGTTATGAAAAAATCCCCCCTTTATATCATAGCTTTATTATTGCTTGTTTTTACTGGTTATCCATTTCTCTATATGATTTCCACGTCGTTAAAAACACAAGGAGATTTCTTTGAAAAACCGTTCTCTCTCTTTAGTTCTTTTAATTTCAGTAATTATACTTCTGTTTTCGAAATGGGGATCAGCCACTACTTCTTTAACAGTTTAATCATATCAGTGGCTGCTGTCGTGATTGTTATGTTTATTGCGGCATTGGCAAGTTATCCACTAAGTAGGATGAAATTTAAGTTTAATCGTCCACTCTTCCTATTATTTATTTCTGGAATGATGCTTCCTATTCACGCAACGCTAATTCCTATTTTTAAACTGACTCAAAGTATGGGGATTTACGATACATTATGGGCGCTGTTAGGACCATATATTGCTTTTAGTTTACCGATTTCCATTTTTATTTTGACACAGTTTATGCAGGAGATTCCAAAGTCACTAGAGGAAGCAGCGGAGATGGACGGCTGTACGCCTTTCGGTATTTTCTGGCGGGTCATTTTGCCGATGTTGACACCAGCATTGATGACCGTATTTATCTATAATATGATTCACTTATGGAATGAATTTATTTTCGCCTTAGTCTTACTTTCAAGTCCTGAAAATCGGACGATTCCACTTGGTCTCCAGGACTTTTATGGCGAGTTTTCAGTAAACGTTCCGGGGTTAATGGCTGCATTAACACTATTTAGTCTGCCAATTCTCGTTGTGTACTTCTTCACTCAGGAAAAAGTAGTTAAAGGTTTGGCGGGTGGATCTGTTAAAGGGTAAAAGGTATTGTGCTATATACATTAAGAAATCTAGATCTATTAGCTGAATATACGAGGAGGAAATAATATGAAAAAGTTAAAAGTAGGTGTGATTGGCTGTGGCAGTATTGCGAGGCGTCGGCATTTAATTGAATATGAAGCAAATGAACAGGTGGAAATTGTTGCTGTTTGCGATCTTAAAGCAGAGCGGGCTGCAGAAAGTGCCAAAAAGTATGCTGCAAAGGCATTCACAGACTACAAAGAACTGTTACGTTTAGCAGAAATTGATGCGGTCAGTATCTGTCTGCCAAACTATTTGCACGCACCAGTTTCCATTGATGCGCTTATGGCTGGAAAACATGTTCTATGTGAAAAGCCAATGGCCACATCAGAGGAAGAAGCGAAAGCCATGATAGAAGCGGCAGAAATGAGTGGCAAAAAGCTGATGATTGCTCATAATCAACGCTTTGTTTCTTCTCACCAAAAAGCGAAGGAACTCATTGACAGTGGGAAGCTCGGGAAAATTTACAGTTTTAAAACAACATTTGGTCATCCGGGTCCGGAAGCATGGAGTATCGACGGCGCAGGAAGCTGGTTCTTTAATAAAGAGCAGGCATTTATCGGGGCCATGGGGGATCTCGGCGTACATAAAGCAGATTTAATGCGCTATTTACTTGGTGAATTTACCGAAGTAGGGGCATTTATTGAAACAAATGCAAAAGAAAATACTGAAGTGGATGACAATGCGGTTTATATTTTACGTACATCATCAGGTATTATCGGTACGCTGGCAGCAAGCTGGTCATATGTAACAGGCGGCGATAACTCTACTGTTATTTATGGAGAAAAAGGTGTACTACGTCTTGAAGCCGATCCTGTATATTCATTGATTGAAGAATATCGGACTGGCGAAACAGTCCATCATAAACTAGATAAAATTCAAACAAATGAAGAAGGGGGGAACACGACGACGCATGTGATTGATCACTTTATTGAATGCATCATTAACGATAAAGAACCGCTTATTAGTGGAGAAGAAGGAATGAAATCGCTGCAAATTGTTTTGGCTGCGCTCGAATCCAATGAAACGAAACAAATTATTTCATTAAAGCAAGGAGCGGAAGTCATTTAAAACCTTGTGTCCTGACAGGGTGTGAGGGAAAAATTATTACGTTCTGTCAGAGACCTGTATGCTTGCAGAAGTTTATAGCGTGAACTTTGGATGGGACTGTCTGTCGGACTTTTTAAAGAAAGCATTCAAAGGAATTAAGACGCATACTTTTTGCAGAAAGTGATTGTCACTTTCTGTTTTTATTTTTTAATGGAAAGATATGTCCTTGTTTGATCGATTACTATTAACCGACAAAAGATCGGTGCATAGATGAATCCTTAGGCTAATTTTTTAGAAAGCAAAATGATATTCTTCTAGCAGCAGGAAAATACTTATATGGTGCAGAAGGTATGTCGAGACAAGAAAGGAAGTGATGATTTAATTTTTAAAAAGAGGCAACGGCCGCTGATTGTGCAAAAATTAGAGGCATTAGTAGGAAGATTGCCAGAAAATCATCCGAAAAGGCCGCTAGTTGAAAAGGATTTGGTGAAACGACTGGCAGGTTATCGTGGTGAAAAGGCTGTTGATTTTCATTTAATGGATGTTCCGAATAAGCAATCCCTCATTTTACATGATCTTCGTTTGAAGGCAAGCTCCCACTATTTTCAACTTGATACCATCATTCTCACACAAACATTCATATTTTTACTTGAAAGCAAAAATATATCGGGTACCTTATATTTTGATGAAAATTTCCAACAAATGATTCGAACATATAATGAAAAGGAAACCGCGTTTCCAGATCCTTTTCTACAAATTCAGCGTCAGGAAAAACAGTTGGTCAACTGGTAGAACAACATCTGTCTGCTTTGCCAATTAAATCGTACATAATCATCAGCAATCCAGCTACAATCATTAAAACATCACCTCTCAATTACCGGATTAAAGATCGAATCATGCATGCAGCAAATCTGCCGAATAAATGGGCCAATCTGGAACAAATGTATCTTGAAGAAAAGCCGAATGGAAAGAGATAAAAAGACTTGCTCGATTACTTCTGAAAAAAGATACGCCACTTGTAACGGATGTATTGGGCAATTACTCGATACCAATTTCAGACGTTCTTACAGGTATTTTCTGTTCTACATGCTTGTATTCAGTGATGGAACGGAAAAAGAGCAGTTGGTATTGCCCTTTATGCTTATCTAAAGAGAAAGACGTACATTTGCAGGCACTTCAAGATTACTATCTTCTCATCGATTCCTCAATCACGAACCGTCAATGTCGAGATTTTCTACATGTATCTTCTGATTCGATTGCCCGCAAACTGCTGATTGCTATGAATATTCCCTTTTCAGGAACGAATAAAGGGAGGGTTTATCATTTTTTTGAGGGGAAAAATGATAATGGCTGATATAATAGTAAAAACCGCTGATATATGTGTAATATGGCTGATAAAATGAAAAATCGGCTGATATACGCAAAAAAGCTCCTTTGAATAGGGGAAAACTTCCTTTAAAATGAATCTAGCAACCTTGAAAGTGAGAGATTGATGAGAATTAATAAATATATAAGTGAAACGGGCTTCTGTTCAAGACGGGAAACGGACCGATTAATTGAAGCAAAGAGAATTACCATTAACGAAATAGTTTGTGAAACTGGAGATACGGTAGCACCAGGGGATGTGGTGTTGATTGATGGCAAGACGATACCGAAAAAAGCAGATTCGGTCTATCTTCTACTGAATAAACCGGTTGGAATTACCTGTACTGCCGCTCCTCATGTTGCAGGTAATATTATTGAATACGTCAACTATCCGATCCGAATTTTTGCTGTGGGAAGATTGGATAAGGCGTCGGAAGGATTGATTCTTTTAACGAATGATGGCGATATCGTGAATAAGATGATGCGCTCGGAGAATGCTCATGAGAAGGAATACTTGGTTACGGTTGATCGGCCGATTACAGACGATTTTATCGAAAAAATGGCCAGTGGTGTCGAAATTCTGGGCGTCATGACAAAGCCATGTGAAGTAATTAGTATGAATGATTATGAGTTTAAGATCATTTTGACACAAGGCCTCAACCGGCAAATACGGAGAATGTCAAAGGCTCTCGGCTATAAAGTGACAAAGCTTGAACGGGTACGAATTATGAATCTTACATTAACTGGCCTAGAACGCGGGGCCTATCGGGGGCTAACAAATGAAGAGCTGAAACTGCTACTTTCTAGTTTACATGAAGGAGAGAAGCATTCGTAATTAAGAAAAATAAAACTGAGGTGAGCATCAATGCTTATTTTGAAAAAGAATATTGAAAACATCAACGGTTATCTACTCCATGGTCACAAGAATGAAGATGCTTCTCAGTGGTTGTGATGTCGAAGAAGTTCATCGAGGATATACTTTTAGTTTGTGACCGATTTACGATTATCGATGTTAAGTAATGAAATCAGAGAAGGCATCAATTGTATATCCCGATGCCTTCTCTGATCTATTCCAGAAATAAGCCAATCTAACAAGCACTCCAATACAGATTCATATTGTTCTTTTTCCTGTAAGTTTCTTAATTCTCTGTATTCCTTGCACGCAACAAGTACGAGAGGGCTTTGTTATTTTACTTGCGATATTTAATAGTGCGATTTAAGTATACAGCCATTTGTTGTAGGGATAACTTGGTATTGTTGCAGAAGCCATCAACCACCATGAAAACTGATCATACTACTTTTAAAATCTAAAAAAAGAATTATTCTGTATAACCCGGGATCATCTATTTCCCACGCTTTTTCCTATGTTTAAAAAAAGCAATGATAAGAAGTAAAACAGGAATAATCACTTGAAATGGGAGCTGTATGGGAAGCTGGATAAACTTTGTCCCTTCACTAATATGCTCCGCGTAATTACTGGCAATGGTGATCGACAAAAGTAAAATGACAATCCCAATCGGATAAACGAGTCGCGACGGTGCTTTGAAGTTAAACAGGTTTGCGATTCCTGTTACAGCCCCATAGAAATACAAACTTATTTTAAAGAAACCTCCAAAAATCAATGTAATCATAAAATAGGCATCTAGACGTTCCAGAAATCCATCTATCTGGATCGTCTGTATGGTTGAAAGAAGGGGAAACTGCGAGCGCGAAGTGAGGTTTACACCGAGAACGCTGATGTTAATAACCATTATGAACGCTAGTATAAGGCCGCTTAACCCGAGGGCGAATAAACCAGCGAATTTTGCCTTTTTTGATTGATTCAAATACGGCAAAATCATTGCAAAAACAATGGCTTCCCCAAATGGAATGTACAAAGTTTGAGTGAATGTTGTTTTCAAAACGGGCATAATCCCTTCTTCAAGAACGGGTAGTAAGTTTTTGAAATCGATTATACCAGAAATGAATATAAGAATATTTCCACTAATGCCCAGAAAAAATATTAATACAAAAATCAATTCTCCAGTTCTTGCTACTACCTCGATTCCTTTTCGGGTTGAATAGATGATAACAAGGAGGAATAAGGCATTTACAATAAACAAAGGTGTTCGCGGATAGGCAAATGTAATCAACATTTCACCGAAATCTCGCAATACCCTTGCCGCTAAATACATAAAGTAGAGGATGTAAAGAAAGGCAAGAAATTTTCCGAAAGATTTCCCCACTATTTTTTGCATATATTCCGTTGGAAGGATATCGGGATAATAGTGAAAAAGCCGATAATAGACTAAAAATAAAAAAAAGCTGCCTGCCATCCCCAGCAGAATGGCAAGCCAGGCATCCTGTTTCGCCTCTAAAGCAATAGGAATCAGTAAAGCACTGCCTAATTCGAATAAAACAATGAGCACGAATAGCTGGTATGCGCTGATTTTCGCCTTTTCCACAGATATCTCACCTCCTCTTGAACATGTCCTATAAGAATTATTCTTTATAGCCCTAGGATCATCTATTTCCCACGCTTTTTCCTATGTTTAAAAAAAGCAATAATAAGAAGCGAAACAGGAATAATCACTTGAAAAGGGAGAAATATGCGAAGCGAGATAAACCGCGTCCCTTCACTAATATGTTCCGCGTAATTGCTGGCAATCGTGATTGACAAAATCAAAATAACAATTCCCATCGGATAAACGAGCCTTGATGGTTCTTTGAAGTTAAACAAATTTGCGATTCCTGCTACAGCTACGTAGAAATACAAACTTATTTTAAAGAAACCTCCAAGAATCAAAGTAAGCATAAAATAGACATCAAGACGTTCCAAAAATTCATCTATCTGAATGGTCTGTATGGTTGAAAGAAGGGGAAATTGCGAGCGTGCAGTGAGGTTTACACCGAGAACGCTGATGTTAATAGCCACTACTAGTGTTAGAGCGAGGCCGCTAAACCCTAGGGCGTATACACCAATGCGTTTCCCCTTTTTAGATTGATTCAAATACGGTAAAATCATTGAAAAAACAACGGCTTCCCCAAATGGAATGTACAAAGTTTGAGTGAATGTTGTTTTCAAAACGGGCATAATCCCTTCTTCAAGAACGGGTAGTAAGTTTTTGAGATCCACTATACCAGAAATGGCTATAAGAATAGTTCCACTAATGCCAAGCAAAAGTAATATTAGAAAAAGCAATTCACCTGTTCTTGCTACTACCTCGATTCCTTTCCGAATTGTATAGATGATAACAACGAGGAATAAGGCAATTATAATAAACAAGGGTGTTTGTGGATAAGTAGATGTTATCAACATCTCTCCAAAGTCTCGCACCACCTTTGCTGCCATATACATAAAGTAGAGGATGTAGAGAAAGGCAAGAAATTTTCCGAAAGATTTCCCCACTATTTTTTGCATATATTCCGTTGGGAGGATATCGGGATAATAGTGAAAAAGTCGAAAATTGACTAAGAATAAGAAAAAGCCGCCTACCATCCCAAGCAGAATGGTAAGCCAGGCATCCTGTTTTGCATCTAACGCAAGAGGGATCAACAAGGTACTGCCCACTTCGAATAAAACAATGAGGACGAATAGCTGGTATGCGCTGATTTTCGCCTTTTCCACAGATATCTCCTCCTTTTTGTTAACGCTTATTTTTAAGTTCAGAAAGGTATGATTTGTTTCTTAAGCCAGAGCGGCGTACAAAAGCCTCTACAGTCACATTTACTTCTAACTTAGGGAATGTTACATCATTCCAATTGGTTTTCAGCTTATTCCATTCTTTCGGATCAGAACGATGAAACGCTTCGCCAAACCCAAGAATATCCGTTTTATTCTCCTGGGCACGATGAATCGCATCATTTACATCTTTCTTGATTGTTTTTGCTACTTCTATTTCAATTTTCCTCAGCACATGCGGATCATTTAGATTGACTGGCACACTTACCTCTCCGATATCTCCTTCAGCATGGATATGAATGGATATTTGGGGTTGGCCTTTTTTTGTATGTGCAGAAACTTTTGTTTTTTGACGCATTACTGTATATTCTATTGCTGGTTTTTCTCTTTCCCAGCTAATATTCACAATTGTTGATTTGATCCTATTTAAAACCCATGCTGTCCCTCTGGCCGTTTTCCCGTGAAGCCAATCGACCAATTTGCCATCCTTAAAAACGGCAATACCATCCGATTCAAGCCTGGCTTGGGGAGTGGAGGATTCTTGAGTATTTGCAACTTTGTTTGCGTTTTTTTTCTTCCCAATCAACGTAATTCCGCTAATTAAAGGTTCTTTTCCAGGGGATACGAGGTAACGAATGACTTCTTGAAGGGTGACGGTCGGCTCTTCACCCAATAAGCTCTCCGCGTTCTTTAAGGTTTTAATCACTTTTACAGCAGAGACTTTATCGAGGGGGGTCAACGTTTTTATAATGTCCTCAGCTTTTGAGCGATGCGCAATCACAATCATTGCCGTTGTCCGAAATTCATAGTCACGTTCAAAGGCATCAAGAATATTGGTAATCCCATCTTTCTTTGCCAAGTCTTCACTAATGACCAATAGATTGGTATGGGCATAATATAGTGTTCGTGAGGATTTGGTTGAAAGCCGTCGAGTTAATTCATAAATATTGTCTCCAGTAGAAGAATAGACAGTAACGGGAGGACCTTGCCCACCTCCACCACCTTGTAATCCACCTGTTACGTAACTTGGATTGATAATTTGGAAGGTCCCCACATATTTTCCATCTTCATTTTTATCAATTCCAAGAGCAGAGACGATTGCAAGATCCGGTAACTCTCTTGCATTCCAGCAGCCCGAAATCAATGAGGTGCTTGTCAAGATCAAGAAAAGAAAAAACCATTTACGTTTCATTGTGGTCCCCTTATCTAGTGTTTTTTTTCTTCATACCACGTTTTTGGGGAGGTGCGGGCTTCTGATCTTCCCCTGCACGAACTGGATTATCAGTGCTACTAATTAATCTTGGTCTTATTTTCTCTGCCCATAGCGGAGTTCGGATAATCGTATCCCCTAGGTTTTTCGGAATGAATGGTGCGAGCGGTGTCATATATGGAACACCGAATGAGCGTAGGCTGACCAGATGAACCAAAAGCATAATGAATCCTAAGATAATTCCGTAAAATCCAAACACCGCGGCAATTATCATAAAGAGAAATCGAATCAAACGGGCAGAAATTGCGACCGTATAGGAAGGCGTAGCAAAATTGGCAATCGCCGTGATGGCTACGACAATAACCGTTGCCGGCGAAACAATGCCAGCTTGTATCGCACCTTGACCGATAACCAGTGCCCCGACGATTGATATCGTCGAGCCGATCACTTTTGGCATTCGGATCCCTGCTTCGCGCAAAATTTCAAATGCTATTTCCATGATGATGGCTTCGACAAATGCAGGGAAAGGCACTGAATCTCGTTGAGCCGCAACAATGATTAACAGCTGTGTCGGAATCATTTCTTGGTGAAAGGTTGTGATGGCAATATAAGCAGCTGGTCCTATCAAGGAAATAAAGAAAGCTAAGACTCGTATAAAGCGCGTGGCTGTTGCGATATCGTAGCGGGAATAATAATCTTCAACGGCTTGAAAAAAACCAATAAATAAAGCAGGGGCCAGGAGCGCATCCGGAGAGCCATTTACAAAAATCGCTACTCGGCCTTCAAGGAGATTTCCTGCGGTGATATCTGGCCTTTCTGTCGTGAAAATGGTCGGAAATGGTGTGATGGTCTGATCCTCAATCAATTGTTCAATATAGCCCGATTCAAGGATGCTATCGATATTAATCCTTTTTAATCGTTTACGTACTTCATCAACTACTTCAGTTTTGGCAATGCCGTTTATATACATAATAGAAACGTCAGTTCGAGTCACTTTGCCGATTTTCATCGTCTCAATCCATAAATCGGGATTATTAATGATTCGACGTACCATCGCTATATTTGTCCCGATTGACTCAGTAAAACTTTCTTTTGAACCACGGACAGATACTTGTGTACTCGGTTCTTGTATGGAACGTCTTTCTCCGCCTTTTGAGCTCGCACTCCATGCCTTATTAGATCCGTCGATGAGAATGATCGTATCACCTGACATCAACGATAAAAATAGCTCATCCCAATTCGTTACCGGATGTACACTTCCAAGCGTAATGAATTCCTTTGTAACTTTATCTAATCCATCTTGCTGATATAGCTTTTCAAGTAAATCGTGATTTGTTTGCAATGGTTCAATTAAAAACTCATTGATGGCCTGAGTATCAACCAAGCCAGCAACATAAACAACGGACGCTTTATGCAAAGAAGTATTACCAGTAATGATTGTTCGGACGATAATATCTGAGCTGTGTCCAGTCTTTTGCTTAATGCTATCAAGATTAGCTGACAGGGAAGATTCAATAGGCTCTGGTACATGATGATTTGCCGAATCTTGGGTATCTTTGCTTTGATCCGTATGTACTTTTTGCTTTTTATATTTAAAAAATGGAGGCATCGCAGAAGACCCCTTTCTTTTTATTTCTTTTATTATTTCTAATAATTTTCTATCTATGCAAAATATACCTTGGTTTTAAAGTCACAATTTTTAAGTTAGACGGTAGCCCCTAAAAGTGCGTGTTCAAAAGGAGGATAAAAAGAGGCGAGAGGTTCGAGGACCGAAGAGACAGAGCGACGAAGAAATTCGACAGCTATTTTTACCAGACTTTTTGAACATCCTCTTAAAACAGGTTTACTTTTTGCAAACAAGTGAACAATATTTAGTGAAAGGAAGTGAATAAAAGTGAAAATTCTTGGTGTGACTTGTTTAATGTTGGCACTTTTATTTAGTTTTTCGCTGTACTTGGATATTCTACAAGGCTTTGATTTCAGAACTTCGTTAAAAAACGCATATAATCCCTTTGTTGTGATGGAAACGCCCGAATTAGTTGTTCTATTTCTTTTCGTTTTTATATTATTTGCTGATACGATAATTGCTTTTGTTCAAAAAAAGAAGGGAAAAACAAATAAGACTAAAACATAATTCTAAAACAAAGGAATTCATATAGAAGAGTCTTTTCTTTTTTAGATAAAGTGGAGTTTCAAAGAAGTATTTTGAATGAAATTGTAGATTTGTATGTAGATGAACCGGTTGATGATGAAAAAAGGTATTGTTGAGAAAGAAAAGTAATTATTCTTTGTTTACTCACCGCTAGAATCGAGCACAAAAATGTCTCCCAATTGCATACCAAAGTACTTGAACACGGGGGAGTTAAATACTCCCAATCAAACAAATCGATTCAAATCTTCCAAACAACATCCAATTGATGAAATTTCCAGTCAAGTTACCTAAAAATTTTTGATCAAAATATTTAGTGCTCGCCAATTATTTTTAGTATAGTAGTAAGAGAGACTTAAAAGAGGTGATGGCCATGTATTTGACGATTAAAGAGACAGCTGAATATTTATCGATGCCTGAATCTTATATTGAAAGTTTGATTTTGCAGAATAAAATTCGAACCGTTCATGACGGTGAGCAATATTTAATATACAAGGATCAGTTTAAGACTCATTTCGAGCAAGTTGAGACATACAAAAAACAGCTTGAAGATATTTTAAGTGAACCGATCCCTGAGGATTTAGATATTAAGGATGAGGATTAAAGACAAGGGGGATCTAGTTTGAGCATTCAAAAAAAGGTGGGTTTGGTACTAGATGTAGAGACAACGGGTTTAAGCCCAAATGAAGATGAAATGATTGAGCTTGCTATGAAGCTATTTTCTTATAATGAGTCGACAGGGGAAGTATTGGAAGTGATTGATGAAGACTCATTTCTTAGGGAGCCCATGTCTACGAGTGCAAGGCGGAACTATGATCATGCCTATGAAGTTCATGGAATCCCGTTCGAGCTGGTCTGTGGGAAAAGCTTTTATGATGTAAAGATTAAGACATACTTTAATCGTGCAGATGCTATTTTCGCCCATAATGCATCGTTTGATCGTAGTTTCTTAGTTCGGATGTATCCAGAAGTTAATGAACTGAAATGGTATTGCACCATGAGAAGTGTCGCTTGGAAGGATTATGGCATGTATAACAGTAAATTATTGACATTATTGCAACATCATGCTATATCGAACGTTCAATCTCATAGAGCTATGGATGACATTACATATTTACTTGAACTTATCAAAAAACAAAATCCATACGGTGACTTATATTTGCAGGAGATACTTAAACGCGGGCCGATGCGAAAATACAAGCCTGCTGCTACACAAGTAAAGCGGAAATCAGCTTTTAAATTATAATCGAATTGTTCTGCATACAGTCCTAAATCCATAAAACGTGTAAAACACATAGAAATGGAAAAACTAGAAAGCACCGTAGAGATAAGGAGATAGATAAGTGAATGAAGTAATGAATTTTTTGAAAAGTAAAGGCTTTACTAGGTTCTTAACATTATTGATATTGATTATTGTGCTTTATAGTATGGGAAGTATGGTTAATCTCGTTTTATTTACGTTCATCTTTACGTTTCTAATGGGCCGGCTTCAAAACCTTTTGTCAACCTACGCAAATAGATACGTGAGAATTAACCCTAAGTTGATCCTAGCTGTATTATACACAGTATTTGCACTTGCGTTAGCATATGTGCTGTATAAATATCTCCCTGTCATAACGATGCAAATTTCTGAATTAGTTAGACAAATTTTCCACTTTTATCAGCACCCGCCCGATAACCAGGTGATTCATTATATAAAAGGTTTTATTAATAGTCCTGAATCGTCTTTTGACATCCCGAAGCAATTTACTGCTGTGTACGGTTATATATCAGGAGTAGGTTCACTTGCCATTCAGGTGCTTATTTCAATCATTTTAAGCTTGTTTATCTTGCTTGAAAAAGATAAAATTATCCGCTTCACTTCCAAATTTAAGTATGGAAAGTTCGGTGAGTTTTTCTTAAACATTGAACATTTTGGGAAAAAATTCACGAATTCGTTTGGAAAAGTCATTGAAGTACAATTTTTGATTGCCACAACAAATTCCGTGCTGTCTGTTCTGTTCTTATGGATTCTCGGTTTTCCGCAGTTACTAGGCCTTGGAATTATGATTTTCTTTCTTGGCTTAATTCCGGTAGCGGGTGTAATTATTTCCTTAATTCCACTTTGTATGATCGCCTATAGCATTGGAGGCCTTACAAAGGTGATCGCGATTCTAGTGATGGTTGCTGTTATTCATTCATTGGAGGCTTATGTGCTCAATCCTAAGTTCATGTCGGTCAAGACAAACCTGCCTACATTTTTCACTTTGGTCGTATTGCTTGTATCCGAGCATTTCCTTGGAACTTGGGGGTTAATCATTGGGATTCCAATCTTTATCTTCGTCATTGATATGCTAGAAATACCAAATGATACTGGAAAACCACTCATAAAGAAAAATAAGGTTAAATGAAAAAAGGATAGTATCAAGTAGATTTCCATCTGCTTGGTTCTATCCTTTTTGAACATCCATTTTTTATCCCGGTTTAATAGACTATATAATACCTTCAGTAGAACGGGACTAATTATCAGTGAGGGTGACCCCCCCACTGATGGAAGTTTCACTTTATGAGATTTAGTCGCGAGTTCTAGGTGAGTATGAGGTTGCCAGAAGTTTTTCTTCTCATATTTTAATCAAAATCTCGGCCAATCTTAGTATGCTTTATGAGTTGGAGCGTGGATTAGGTGTTATTTCATTACTACAGCTCCGACTAGTTTTTCAGGACTTCTCTCAAGAATGAGGAGATAAATTTTCGCGAAACCAATATCTTGCGCGTTCATGAAAATTTGTTTGGTGATTGGGAAGGAGGAATTCTGTTTTAATTTAGCGACTTCTTGCTCATATAAATGAATAACGGAAGGCTTTCGAATTTCGGAGCACAATCCGATGCATTACTTTGATAATATCTTCTAAAAACTAAGCGGAAATTGAACAAAAAGTGCCTAATTCACCCAATTAACCTTACTATTGCAATGAGTAATATAGAAATATGGCCAAAAACCAGACGAAATGGTAATTAATACAAAGTGAGATTGCTAGTCTTTCAGAGCAAGTAGCTACTTTAAAACAGAAGTAAGCAGCGCTGAGGTAAAATTAGCGAGCAATCTTCAGTCTTTGCAGAACGTACAAGCGCATATAATGCATCACTTGACCAAATAATTCATTATGTCGACGCGCTGACTGCTAAAGGAGTTACGAAAGCAGCTAAATTAGGTATCAAAGAAGATGAAATCCTTTTGCCATCTAAAATCATTGGTGTTGCAGATACGTTCGACTCGATGACAGAGGATCGCGCATATCGTACAGCTTTTTCTGCTTAATTTGCAATGGACGAAATTAAACGGTTAACCGGAACTCATTATGAGATCGATGTTGTGGGAGCTTTGGAATCTGTTTTAAAGAAGAAGGAGAAATAGAATAAGGACTACCTCAATCTAAGTGGTGCTCGTACTTATCGGATAAAAACTACCATCGATAGTGAAGGAAATTTTGCCCGTTTCTTCAGATACAACAAGAATAACTGCATCACATTGCTCAGACAAGCCTAATGCTGCACGGTGTCGCGTACCTAATTTCTTTTCTCCGACTTGTTGCTTAGTTAAAGGAAGGATATTGGCAGCAGAGAAAATTTCATTTCCGCGAATGAGGACAGCCCCATCATGTAGCGGATTTCCAGGATAAAAGATTGTAGCTAATAATTGTGGGGTAAGTTCAGCACGAATCAACGTTCCTTTTTGAATGAAGCTATCTACAACGATTGATCGTTCAATTACAAGAAGGGCCCCGTGACGAATCAAGGAAAGTTGTTGAATACATCTTGATATATCTTCATATTTTGCTGTGTATTCTGATAAATAACAATTCATATAAAAGCTAGCTGCTGCTGATTGAACTTGAACAAAACGATTCTTAATCTCCTCAAAGCTCCCCAATAAACAATTACTTTCCTTTTGAAGTACGTTCAATGATTTCTCGAGCTGCTCGATAATTTCCTTAATATCTGCTTCAATCTTCTGTTTCATCGGCGAAAAATCACATGTATTCATTGTTCCTCATTCTCCTTTCCTTCCGTTTTAGCTTGAGCAAATTCTAGATATTTATGTACACGGTTACCTTACAAAATAGTCGCATTCGGTATTTTAGAAAGGGGACTGTTTTTAATAAAATATAGGAAATGAGTTTATCCACAGGGGTGAATATCTGATTATACATAATAGTCAAGCTAATTAACATTGCCCACAAAGTTATCCATAAGTAACAGGAAAAGGAAGTGAGTAATTCTCTTTAACTCACCCTTATTATTTAAATAATCTGAATTTTTATCCACATTATACACAGGGGTGTGGATAACTTATCCTACTTATAAATAGCAGACGTGCACCCTTTTCACTCAGTAGAAATTGGACCGACACACTTCTCAGAGTTTTTATAGACAGGATGGAACATAAGCCACCCTTAGGTAAAACCCTTATTCTCTATGATAACGACCCTTGTTTTTGCCGAATGTCCTATTTGTTTCGTATATTCAACTAATTGAATAATATCAGAATAGCATTGCTTTGCACCTAATACTAATAGGGGGACACCGATAAAGTCTATTTTTAGCCGTCTAGAAAAAAGCCCCCCCATTGTCATAGCAAATGGTACAGTTGGGGAAGTGTTGGACAAAACAATCTTTTCATCTCCTTGAAATGCTTCCTGCAATATTTCACCTAAATTTTTTAAAGCAGGAACAACGAGTTTATCGTTCTTTCGGCCCAGTGTATAGACAGAGTTTTCATCCTCATCTACGCCATGAAAGATGATTCGGCCCATATCATGGTTCGTTAACTTATTGAAATAATCAATATCTAAAATTTCTTCTTTGGTCAGCGTTCGACCAGTAGGTAATTTGTTTAAATGATACGCTGCCGCGATTGCTGTGCTATGTGTTCCGGCATAATCATTGTATATATAAATCATGATTTCACCCTTTTCCCACAAACGATATCTTGTTAGTATCTCCACTTATACATACGCTATCCAAAGAAATTTCCATCTTGAATTAACTGTTTCGTATCCAGTGGAGTATTCAATCTTTATATACATTCACTTACTTTTTTTCTTGTTTGTCTTCCCATGGTTCAAAGGAAAATGGAATGCCAATCATTTTGGCTGTCAGCTCGTCGTAGGATACTAAATCTTTTTTTGACAACTCCTTTAAAGAGCGTTTCCCCATTGCTCTTAATGCAATTTTCATTTCTTCTATACTTGCAGTTAAGAATTTTTCCGCAGCCTTGGCTCCTTCTTCTACATTAAATTGGTCTTTGAATTTTCCTTGATTCCAAACACTTTGTGTAGGTGGTTCAAAGGGAAGGGCATTCAATGTTTGACTATGTGCGACAGCAAATAATATAGTGGATCCTAAATATACAGCATCAGCACCGAGTGCAAGCACTTTTAAAAAATGTCCAGGTACTAAAAGACCTCCTGAGATAATTAAACTAATTTGCCCTTTCATCTTTCTTTTTTCTAAATGATTGGCAGCCCGGACAACCGCATGCAATGTCGGTATTCCGAAGTCGTCTGATAAAATGGGGGGCGCACCGTGTGTGGCTGCTTGTCCGCCATCAATCGCGATATAATCAACACCAATCTCAATTAAATGATCAATATCTTCTTCGATTTTTCCACCTGCTCCCATTTTTACACCAATTGGAACACCACCTGATATGTTCCGAAGTTCCTTAACAAGTTCTTTTATATCTTCTAATGTCTGATCTTCAAAAAAATGTTCAAAAATGACTCCGTCCTCATTTTCTTTAAGCCCCATAATTTCACGAGCACGACCTGTTAAATTTTCGGGAGATATTTTCCCACCCATCCCGAGTAATGCCCCTTGTCCGAGTTTAATTTCAATCATGTCTGCACGCTTAATAAGGTCTTCTTCCTTGGACCACTCTGTTTTGGAAAACTGCAAAATATATTTTCCTGCTGTGTCTAATTCTTCGGGTAAAATACCACCTTCTCCAGAATTAATCGCGGTTCCTACATTTTTAGCTGCTCCTGCTAAAGATAGCCTTACTTGTTCACTTAGTGCGATTCCATAGGCCATCCCGCTGATCATAAGCGGAATTTGTATTTTCATAGGTTTTTTTGCTTTTGGTCCAATAGTAATGTTCATATCAACTTCTTCTTCACCACCAGTAGGAAACGGTGTCGTCTGGGCAGGTATAAAGGTAATCGGATCCAAATGCGGCCATTTTTTTGAAGAACCAAGTGGGCGATGAAGGAGATCGCCAGTTTCTGCACGTAAGCTATTTTCAAGCACATTTTGAATGCCCATATGGCGAAGCCCTGGCATCAACTCCATAATATTTTCTTGATAACTATCGGTTAAAATGATTTTTCCAGTCTGCTTTACGAATCGTTTTATCATCCACCGCCAACCAACGAGCATGAATAAAAATAAAACAAACAAGATGGCTATCATTGCAAAAGTAAAATAAGATAAAAGGTTCAACATATTCACGTCTCCACGATCAACTTTAATTTATCCCGCATTAACGGGCAGTAAGACCCCACTTCAAGACTTAAAGGAATTGAAGAACGTAGGTGGGGGATGAAGAAAAACCTACTGATTGAAGTTTCACTGTATTAATACAATTAATTACTATAATTTCCTAATAAAAGAAAATTATGTGGTCAACAGCTAGATCCATCTTACATAGGGAGAAGTTTTTTTAGAATCCGTTATTTACATATATATGTTTTCTTAAAAGGTCATTGCAAAACGAAAAATATGTCCTCACCAAATTCAGGATTTATTGTATAGAATACCCTAAATGTAGAATTATAGAAGAAGGAGTTAGGGTCACCAGTAAAAAGAGGGGGATCAGCTTGATTCGTAATGTGAGTAAATTAGTAGGGAAAACAAAAGAAAAGAAGCCTCATCTACAAAAGAATCACGAGGATTCTAAGCCACAGGATACCCTTTATAAAAACTTCAACCAAAATGTCGAAACATTTCGTTCCGTTTATAATAATTGTTCAGATGTCGTTTTCCGTCCATTCTTACTTTTCGGAAAAATAAGAGCGATGGTTATTTATATTGAGGGTCTTTCTGACATTGAGAAGATAGAAGAATTTGTCTTTTCTCCACTCATGCAGGAACCAGTCAACGAGCCACAATCAATCAATGAATTTCTTGAACATAAACTGCCCGTTTCCCAAGTAACAAGAATGAATATGTTGGCAGATTGTATAGAATCCATCTCTTCTGGAAATCCGATACTTCTCTATGAAGGGAAGAGTGAGGGATTTTCCTTAGGGTTGGCCAAATGGGAAAAGCGGGGGATTGAAGAACCAATAGCAGAGGGAGGAATTAGGGGATCTCGAGAAGGATTTAATGAATCTTTAGAAATAAATACGTCTCAATTACGACGTATTATTAAAAGTCCTGCTCTTAAAATCCAATCGATGAAAATCGGGAATTATACGAAGACGACTGTTGCGGTTGCGTATATTGATGGCCTTGTAGATCAAGCGCTAATTGAAGAGATAACGAGTCGATTGGAGCGAATCGAGATAGACGGCATTTTAGAAAGTGGGTACATTGAGGAAATGATTGAGGACAATCCGTATTCACCATTCCCTCAGATTATGTCAACAGAACGGCCGGATATCGCTTGTTCTAATTTGCTGGAGGGTAGGGCTGTCATTCTTGTAGAAGGTACTCCTTTTACTTTAATTGCTCCCATATCCTTCTTTTCTTTAATTCAATCACATGAGGATTATTATCAACGCTTTATGGTTGGCACGTTTATCAGATGGTTACGTTTTGCATTTCTTGGAATTTCTCTTTTGCTACCTTCCCTTTATGTTGCTATTTTGACTTTCCATCAGGAAGCGGTACCAACAGCGCTACTGCTTAGCATATCAGCGTCTCGAGAAGCGGTTCCTTTTCCTGCCATAGTAGAGGCGTTGATCATGGAGATTACGTTTGAGGCACTGAGGGAGGCAGGGGTTCGATTGCCGAAGCAAATAGGCTCCGCTGTCAGTATTGTTGGAGCGCTTGTGATTGGCCAAGCGTCCGTTCAAGCAGGATTGGTTTCAGCACCAATGGTCATTGTCGTGGCGATTACGGGAATTGCTTCTTTCATGATGCCTCGTTATATTGCTGGAATTGCGATCAGGATGCTGCGTTTTCCGATCATCCTACTTGCAGGTACATTAGGATTGCTCGGCATTATGATGGGAATTATCGCTATAGTCATTCACTTATGCAGTTTACGTTCTTTCGGCATCCCCTATTTATCGCCACTAGCACCTTTAAAAGGCGGTGAGTTGAAAGATGTGCTATGGCGAGCTCCTTGGTGGATGATGGATACACGACCACGCCTCACTGGAGAATCTAACTTATACCGTCAGTCCCCAGAACAGGCACCAAATCCAAAAAGGGGAGGTGGAACGGAATAAAAGATTGAAGACGGGATAAAAAATTGGAGAAAGGAAAGGGGCGTCTCTTTATGAAGAACATCTTTCTTTTGGTCTTAGTAAGCGGAGTAACCTTATTAGTAAGCGGTTGCTGGGATCGAGTGGAAGTTAATGATTTGGCCATTGTTACAGCAGCAGCAATCGATAAAAAAGATGACAATCAAATCGAACTATCCCTCCAAATATTTATCCCTAAAGCATTAAGTAGCGGAGGTGGTCAAGGAGGGGGAACGGGGGGAGGAGGAGCTGTTACGTTGGTGACATCCCATAAAGGTTCTAATATTTCAGATGCATTATCCAAGCTTCAAAGCGAGTTCCCACGCAGAGTTTTTTGGGGACATTGTAAAGTGTTTATATTCGGCGAAAGGTTAGCGAAGGCAGGAATCCAAGAACAGATGGATTTTTTGCTCCGTCATCCGCAGCCAAGAGAGAGAGCGTATGTGTATGTCAGTGAAGGAAAAGCAAAGCCTATCCTCGAATTATTTGCTCCTTTAGAGCGCTATTCCGCGGAAAGACTTCGGGAAATTTCTGATTTACATCTCGGAATGCAGGTAACATTGCAGGATTTAGATGAAAAGTTAATCGGTATTGCTCAAGCAGCCGCACTTCCAAGAGTTGATATTCTACCCCCAGAGAAGGGGCAAGAGAAATCACAAGGGAAGCCTTACATTGTTGGGACGGCAGTGTTTAAAAAAGATAAAATGATTGGAAAGCTGACGGAAAATGAAACAAGAGGAATATTGTGGATAAGAAATGAAATAGAGGCATCCACAGTTACCTTTAAACTAGGTGCTGAAAAAGGGAAGATATCAATAAATCCCATTGAGGCTACTATAAAGTTGGTTCCTGTAATTCAAAATAAGAAATGGATAATGGTCGTAAAGATTGATACAGAAGGATCTATCATCCAGAATGGAACGAATTTGAACCTTTCAAGTACAAAATTAATAAGGGCTGTAGAAAAAGCATTTGCAAAAGAAATAGAAAAGCGTATTAAACTAGCTTTTCAACAAACACAGCAAGTGTTGAAGGCTGATATTGTAGGTTTCGGTGAAGAGTTCTTTCGTAAATACCCTAAACAATGGAAAGAAAACGAAGGTCGCTGGGATAAGATATACCCTGAGATAGAATTAGAAATCGAAATAAAGGCTCATGTTCGTAGACAGGGCTATATAAACAAACCAGGTGGAATGCCTGAAAAAGAGGTGAAAGAACAATGAGATGGGGGGCTTTTGTAAGTACAACGATCATCGTGGTACTGATCATTTTGTATGAATGGCCGAAAATGAAACAAACCCCTAATAAAGACAAAGTGGCTTTTTTTACACTTCTCCTCATCGGTTGGGTGCTATCCATGTTCGATCTTCCCCATATGGGAGGACCGACTTCATGGATTGTCACGCTTTTCAAGCCGTTTGGCAAGTTTATGGAAAAGTAATTGTATAAGTGGAAGGCATCTCATATTTCCTTACTATCGTAGAAAGGAGCAAGATGATGGAGAAAGGTAAAATTTCTGCGCTTCAGATGGCAATTATGATGTATCCAATGATTGTAGCTTCTGCTATTCTTGGGGTGCCGAGCATAACAGCCAAATATGCTAAAAACGACTTATGGTTGTCCCCCATTTTCGCATCCATCATCGGGTATGTGACGGTGTATATCGTGTATAAACTGCATGAACTTTACCCAAAACAAACCGTTATTCAATTTAGTGAATATATTTTAGGTAGGTTACTGGGTAAAATTCTTGGTTTATTATTTTTATTTTTTTATATCCAAACTACAGGAGTAATTCTCAGAGAGTATGCCGAATTTATTGTCGATTCGTTTCTAGTTCGTACTCCAATTAGCGTTACCATGGCATCGATGGTATTATTATGTGCTTTTATTGTATATGGAGGTTTAGAAGTAATAGGGAGGGCTGCTCAATTGTTTTTCCCTCTTTTTGTCTTTCCACTTCTCATTTTAATTATCTTAGTAGTGCCTGATTTTGAATTTAAGAATATCTTCCCGATATTAGGGGACGGAATCTGGCCGCCAATCAAGGGGGCGATTGTGCCAAGTGGATGGTTCACCGAATTTTTTATGGTGATTTTTCTATTCCCTTTTTTAACGGATAAAAAAAAGGGAATGAAATATGGAATGCTGACGGTATTTGCTGTAATGGTGACGTTGGTTGTGGTGAATCTGGTTGTTCTTTTTGTACTCGGGTCAGCAACAAGCTCAAAGGTTTATCCTCTGATGAATGTAGCACGCTATATCAGTATCGCTGAATTTTTTGAAAATTTCGAGTCTGCCGTCATGGCTATTTGGATTGTAGGTACGTTTATCAAAATATCAGGGTTTTATTATGTGGCTGTTTTAAGTACTGCACAATGGCTAAAACTTTCGGACTATCGTCCTATTATATGGCCGATCGGGATTCTAATCGTAGTATTTGGTTTTTGGTCAATTCCTAATACATTGGAAATAGAGCGTTTTAATGAAGGAACCTTCCCAATGTTCGGAATAATCGTTCAAACGATTATTCCGCTGTTGTTGTTGTTGATAGCTGTTTTACGGAAAAAAAAACGTAAAAAAACTGAATCTAGCTAATGTTATACAGCTAATGGCTTGCCGCTGGTGATGTATGGTCGTTGAAAAGGAGCTTTTGTAGAAAGGTGAAAAGTCTGTGTCCAGGATCGGTGGAAGTTTATCCCGGTTCGTAGAGACGCTAATATCTTTGCTGAGCGAAGATATTAGCGTCTTTAGAACGGGACTAACAATGAGTTGGGGAGTAAGACCTCCCACTCATTGAAGTTTCACTTTATAGATTATTTAATAATCGGCGGCAATGTTTGAATTTGAATGAGCTCAATATTATAGCAAGCGTAAAAGATTATGTATCATATTGTCGGTATAGCTCTATGGGACTTTCGAATTGAATGCCCAGCGTAGAAGACATAAACCTGTAGTGCATATTAAAAATTTTATTTAGTGAAAAAAGGAATAAAAAATATTTGTTACTACTTTGTGAACGCTATTGCAAATGTGAAAGGAGGGTAGTATGATGAATGTACAGAAAGTTAGTGAAAACATTCACAAACTATATTTTAGACAAACTAATCATGGAACAGCAAGCATTTTTTTTAAGCACTCATGTGAATAATTTCACAAACTTACGTTAAATTATTTTTAAGGAGAGATGTAGAATGAAAACGAATTGGAATAACGGACCGATTATTAGTGGAGTTTGGGCAGTATTGAGAATTTGGTTAGGCATTCAATGGGTAATGGGTGGTTGGGGCAAACTTACTAGTGGTGAATTCAATGCAGGTGGATTTATCCAAGGAGCGATAGCGAAAGCTGGTGGAGACCACCCGGCAGTTCAAGGTTGGTACGCAAGCTTCCTTGAACAAGTGGCTTTACCAAATGCAGAACTATTTAGCTTCTTCGTTCAATGGGGTGAAATATTAGTAGGGGTCGGACTAATTCTTGGAGCGGCAACAATTCCAGCGTTAATTGCAGGAGCTTTCATGAATCTTAACTTCCTTTTAGCAGGGACGATAAGCACGAATCCAGTTTTCTATACAATCGCCATCATTCTCCTTTTTGCAGGAGCAGGAGCATATAATTATGGTGTAGACCGCTTTGCAATTCCATTCATTAAAGGATGGATAGGTAAAGATAAGGGGAATGGAAAGGTTTTTCGCAAAAGAGAAATTGCTCATTAAGCTTAAGAAGAGGATGACTCAGTGAGTCATCCTCTTCTTAATGTGTATTACGTTTCTGTTTTGCCCGCTTATCGGCTGCTTGTGAGCGTTGTTGTGCTTCTAAATCGTCATGGTCAGCAAGTTCTTGGGAAAATTCAATATCAAGTCCATCGCTTTTCTGATTTTTGAATCGTTGAACTGATTGTTGGTTAAGCTCTTTCGCCATTCTTAATTCCCCCTATCATGCAAAATGAGAACGTCTCATAAGGGTCTGACCTCGCACTCTAAATCAGTATGTAATGTTTCAGATACTAATTATGTACTGTATTTAGTTGTTGCGGGGTCTGACCCTTTGCTTTTGAGATACCCTCATTTAGCTTTTGTAGAAATCAAAGTATCATGAGCGGAAATTCCCTCCAGCTTAATATAGTTTGCCGGATGACGCGTATCCACCAGCACGATCCGCTTTTTTAAAGTCCCTTGAGTAAAGAAATTCTTGTGTGGATGTTAATTTGTTCTTGACCAGTTTTTCTTTTCTTTTGCTTCCCATTTTCATCAGCTCCTATTTAGCAGTTGTTCATATTTTTTCCAATCAAACTGATTTTATACGATGAATCTTTTAAGGCGGATCCCAGTAAGTGTCAAAGTTTAGAATTTCTTAACAAAATTCATACACAGATAAAATAAAGCTGGATTAAACTAAATATATGAAAAGGAGGTTGAGTATGAAGCGATACTATTGTAATTATTGTTTAACGTTGACTAGGAAGACTGAGATTTGTAAAGAGTGTGGTAATAAAATTATAAAACCAATAGAGGTCAATATTCAAAAGCAAAAAGCTTGAGGAATATTGCTTTTTTTTATGTAGAGAAATAACGGAAATTCTCCTTCATCTTACTGCCATCCTAAATCTACGTTGTTGCCTAAATTTCTAAAATAATTGAAAAGACTCCCAATAAGTAAATAAACAATGATAATATTTTTAATGGGCTGAAATTTGCCTATTCAGAAGTTCTCCTTCACAATTTGTTTAGATTCCTGCATAATTGGAATCGTTGGAAATATTCGATAATGGAATTTGGGATGTTTCTCGAGTTTATCGCAAATCCATATGTAGGATTTTTGTAAGAACATAAAGTAGAGTACATAAGGGAGATGGAGTTTGTGAAATGGATATACTTGTTGATGGCACTAGCTGGTGGACTTGCTGTTGGAGTCCAGGCAGTGACCAACGGAGGTCTTGGAAAAAAAGTTGGGACATTAGAAGCTTCGTTGATTTCATTTTCTGTCGGCACAGCAGCTTTATTTTTCATTGTGCTTTTTTTCGGAAAGGGGAATTTACTTGCGATTTCTGAGGCTCCGAAAGGACAATTAATTGGCGGATTACTTGGCGCTTTTTATGTAATCATCATGGTAATGACAGTTCCGAAGCTCGGAGTTTCTTCAGCTCTCTTTGCCGTCATTGCAGGGCAGATTATAATGGGAGCGATCATCGACCATTTTGGCCTGTTTGGAGGGGAAAGAATCGCGCTTGACTTAAAGAAAATGGTAGCTATTGTGCTTATGATGGGATCTATTTACTTATTTAATCATAAGTAGGTAGAAATTTGTCTAAAAAGACTAGAAAAGAAAAAGGACCCAAAATGGTCCTTAACGTTTAAAAATTATTTTAATAAATCGTGAAGAGCTGCTTTTAGATCGGGATAAGCAAAGGTGAATTCATGATGTTGTAAAACGTCTGGAATCACCTTTTGTCCTTCTAATACGAGGGTACTCATTTCGCCGAGCATGGTTTTTAACAAAAACGGTGGCACAGGAAACCAATGAGGGCGATGCAGAACGGTACCTATCGTTTTCCCGAAGTACTTCATTTGCTGTGGGGATGGGGCGCTGAAATTAACAGGTCCATTAATCGCTTCATGATTCACACAAAACAAAAGCGCTCTAGCAACATCCTTAACATGAATCCAAGACAACCATTGCCGGCCTGTTCCAATTGTGCCGCCAGCAAATAATTGATAAGGAGTGACCATCATAGGAAGCGCCCCCGCACTCTTGCCAAGTATGACGCCGAAACGTGCAAATACTAACCGGCCGCAATATGCTTTCGCTCTTGACGCTTCTTTTTCCCATAATTGTACTGTACGTGATAGAAAGTCTTCTTCAATTGTTTCGCTCTTTTCAGTAAAAACCTCTTTTTCTGATGTCCCATAATATCCAATTGCACTGGCATTAATGACCACTGCTGGTTTTTTTGTAAGCATCGAAAGGATCCGAGTCATTTCTCGCGTTGTCTCGACCCGACTCTCAACGATTATGCGTTTACGTTTATTTGTCCAACGCCCGCTATTCAACGATTCCCCAGAAAGATTAATGAATGCATCAATGCCAGCCAACTCATTCTCAGGGCTTGCAGATTGATCAAGCCATTTTACATATTTTACACCGGTAATAGGCTTTTTGTTTTCTGGATTTCTTGTAAGTATATAGATTTCATGGTTTTCTTTTCTAAGCTCTTGAATAAGAGCCATACCGACAAAGCCGCTTCCGCCTGCTATGGCAATTTTCATCATTTGCCTCCTTGATTCAAGCTTTATCCCCGTTTAACAAGCTGTAATACCCCAACTGATGGAAGTTTCTCTTTTTCCCATCGTTACTTATTTCGATTCTTTTTCGCATAAACCTTCTTTCAAATATGGTACATTAGACAAAGAGGTGGTATTCTTGGCCGTTATTACGAAAATAACAACTCAACAAAAACGAACAGACCGCTATAATGTCTTCATGGATTATGGAAAGGGAAAAGGCGAGGAGTACGCCTTTAGTGTTGATGAAGAAGTATTATTGAAATTTCAGCTAAAAAAAGGCATGGAAATCAATGAATATGATCTTGCCGATATTCAACTGTATGATGAAATTCAGAAAAGCTTTACAAGTGCATTGAATTATTTATCGCACCGTATGCGTTCAGAGCAAGAAATTCGTATGTATTTAAAGAAAAAAGAAATAGATGAACCTATTATACAAGAAACGGTTTTGAAGCTATATAAATATAAGTACTTGGATGATCTCGAATTTGCTCGTGCTTTTGTAAGAACTTATATGAACGGTGGAAATAAAGGACCGATTATCATTCAGCAAGAGTTAAGAGAAAAAGGAGTCAAGCTATCGATTATTGAGCAAGCGATGGTGGAATATCCAAGTGAACAGCAAATTGAACATGCTGTCATGATGGCTGAGAAAGCAAGTAAGAAAGAGACGAAGCTTTCTGAGCGGGCCTTAAAACAAAAGCTGGACCAAATATTATCTCGAAAAGGCTTCACTAGAGATGTGATATCGATTGCACTTCAAGAGGTTACGGTTGAGAAAGATGATGACGAAGAATGGCGGTCACTCATGTTTCAGGCTGAAAAAATAAAACGACGATATCAGGGGTATACCGGATATGAATATGAGCAGCGAATGAAGCAGGCATTATTTGGTAAAGGATTTGCAATTGAAATGATTGACCGATATTTATCTGATGAAGAACAAGATTAATCAAACCTGTTGACTGATGTCAATTCGTTTCGGTAAGCTTAAGTGTGAGTTGTACCACTTAATTAAAAACAGGCTATATTAAACAATATTGTTGATATAGTCACACCATTCAGTAAAGCAAAAGGAACTCTTGGCTCCAATCGTATCCTAAAGTCAGGGTTAAAATGAGTCAAAAATCAACAAAGTCAATTAACAAAGCCTAAAAGTAAAGCCAAGAATCGGTGTATTTATAAAGAGGTGCTAAAATGAGTGCAACAAGATATAGCCAAATGTCAGCGTATGAACTTCAACAAGAAATTGCTGGTTTGCATGAGAAAGCGCGTAAAGCGGAACAACTTGGCATGGTAAATGAATTTGCTGTCCTTGAACGTAAAGCGATTATGGCAAAAGCATATCTTCTTAATCCAAAAGACTTCAAGCCTGGTGAAATGTACAGCATTGAAGGAGATCCAGGAACGTATTTCAAGATTGATTACTTGAATGGGGTCTTTGCCTGGGGCTATCGGCTAAGCGGCACGAAGCAGGATGAGGCGCTGCCAATCTCAATGTTAACATCTTTAAAATAAAAGCAAGGACAGACCTTGCCACTACAACTACAGTTGTGTAGAGTACAAGGTCATATCCATATGAGATATCACTGCAGTTTAAATACTTTCTCAGCTATCTGAGGTTCTTTCGTTTGAGGCTCTCATGCGTTCTTGAGGATGGTCATTAATCGATCCATCGGCACGCTTTGACGAAAATTCAGCTTTTGCACGAGGCCCACCTTCGAACCTATTTTTGTTTTGATTTTGGAAATTACTCGCTTTATTTCTCATTATTATTTCTCCTCCAAACAGTAGAAGTCGTCGCGCTTCTTAGGCACGTACGATTAGTATGAGGAAAATATCTGGGAAGTATGATTAAAACTATAGTTAAAAAATTGGTAAAGGAGAGTATATAAGATGGAAGAATATAAAGAACAATTAACTGAACGATTGTTACAAAAAAATGATCAAATTACTTATGATCAAGCATTAACTTGGGTAGAGTTACTGTGGGAAGATTTTGAAGCCACCTATGCAAAAGCGGGACATGAATATGCAGGAGCGGAAATGACATTGAAGGTTGTTACACAATTAATTGATAATTATGGAGAGCGCCTGCATGACTTTGTAGCGAAAAATCCGAAATATCGTCATTTGCTTCAAGGGAAGAATGAGATTTGATTTTTACGAAATCGAGAATCTAAGAAGGGTCTGACCTTGCAACCAACACACAGTTTACAGGTTCTTTACCCTTCATTTAAACTGTGTGTTGGAGTCGCGGGGTCTGACCCTTTGATTTTTGAATTATCATCTTTTCTTAAAGAGGGATTAGCTTCAATTTCTTGCGCAATTTGTCTTCGCTAAATATCCAGCCTGTATAGGAATTTTTAATTTGAAAATCATGGTCCAGATGAACAACTGCAACAAAAGGATAAAATCCGTTGCTGCGGTATCTGAGGTCAATGAACCGAACCTCGAAAAATTCGTCGAATTCAGCAATTTCAAAGCGATATATCGGTGAAAAAGACAAGAAAGCTGCTAAATTTTTATCATGTTTCGCTGCATGGAGAATCTCACTATCGGGAAGTGGAATCCGATCAAATGTATCAAGAATCGTCACATTGCCATTTTCTGCACGAGCGACATAATAATGTTTCTCAGCGATAACCGCAACTTTCCAGCGATGATAGCGCATCGTTGGTGATAAAATAATCTTTGTTGCAGCTGGAATTGCCTTTTTGACAGCTGCTTTTATGAATCGCTGTTCTCGGAAGCGAGCGATATAGTAGATAATCAGAACGAAGTAAATCGTAAGAAACGTATAGCCAGGCGGAAATCCGAATCCCCAAAGAATGAGGCCGGCAACATGAATTCCGAAAATAAATGGATCAAATGTATTGATGATACCAAATGCTACCCACTTTGAAGAAATCGGTCGAATGGCTTGCGTGCCATAGGCATTAAAAATGTCAACAAACATGTGGAGAAATACGGCAAAAAAAGTCCAAAGCCATAGATGTAGAAGGTTAGAAGAAGAAAATATACTATAAAGAAAGCCAGTAATTAAAATTGGCCAAAGCAATACAGCTGGAATAGAATGGGTAATTCCCCGGTGATTTCGAATATAAATAGCATTGTTCCTCAATTTAAGTATGGTATCGATGTCTGGAGCCTGGGAACCAATAATTGTACCTAACATAACTGCTTGGGCAGTGAGTGCATTGTCTGCCACGATAGGATCTAAAGTGGCCAGACCTCCAAGAGCAATTCCCATGACAAAGTGAGTACCTGTATCCAAAAAGCCAACCCCTTTGTATTTGATAGTAATAGCTTACGTGTAATGAATCGCTTTTTAATAACGTCTAGATGAAATTATCGATGTTAATATACCGTTATTTTATCATAGAATAAAACGAATCGTATTTATCCCGCATTAACGGGCAGTAAGACCCCACCTCAATTTTTGTTTAGAGAATTAAGAAAAGAATAGGTGGGGGATAAAAAACACTGATGGAAGTTTTACTTTATTCCTACTATACTTCATTCAATCACATGATATACTTTGAAACGTTAAGAAATAAAATGTACGTTTACCCTTATTTATATTCCCTTTTTTTAATGAGGTTAACATCTTTGGAGGCAGAAATGTGAAAGAAGAAATAAATGCATTAAAGACAATTGATAGTAAACAATTTCAACATGATTTAATTTCTTGGTTTGCAAGTGAGCATCGAGATTTGCCATGGCGAGAAAATAAAGATCCATACCGGGTTTGGGTTTCAGAAATCATGCTTCAGCAAACTCGCGTCGACACCGTGATTCCTTACTTTAATCGATTTATGGAGTGGTTTCCGACTCTTGATGAATTCGCAGAAGCAGATGAAGAACGTGTTTTAAAGGCATGGGAAGGTCTAGGCTATTATTCACGTGTCAGAAATCTGCATAGCGCTGTAAAAGAAGTGAAGGCAACGTATGGCGGTGTGGTTCCAGATACGCCAGAAGAAATCGCAAAATTAAAAGGAGTTGGACCATATACGGCAGGTGCGATTTTAAGCATTGCATATGGTAAACCAGAACCAGCTGTAGATGGGAACGTGATGCGTGTACTTTCACGCATTTTACTGATTCGAGAAGATATTGCTAAGCCGAAAACGAGAAAGACTTTTGAAGTAGCAGTTCGAGCTTTAATTGACCATGAGAATACTTCGTTTTTCAATCAAGCCCTTATGGAACTTGGTGCTTTAATCTGTACACCCGGAAAACCAGCATGTTTATTATGTCCGGTGCAAGAGCATTGCGAAGCATTCAAGGAAGGTGTCCAATCAGAGCTGCCAATCAAAATCCAAAAGAAAAAAACCCGTACGGTACCACTTGTGGCGGCGATACTTACTAATCATAAAGGTGAATTTTTAATTCATAAACGACCAAGTGAAGGCTTATTAGCTAATCTCTGGGAGTTCCCTAACTTTGAAATTCACACTGGCCTTTTGGCAAAGCGCGATTTTTTCAATCAGGAATTAAAAGAGTTATTAGGTGTGACATCAGAGCTTGGCGAGCTTTTGGTAAAAATAGAGCATGTCTTTTCACATCTAGTTTGGAATGTTGATACATTTTCTGGTGTCATTCCAACAGAAATGGATCAAAATATCATGAAAAAGCATCAATTCCAATGGGTAAGTGAGATTGACCTTGAACAGTATGCATTCCCTGTCCCATACCAGAAAATGATGGCGGCTTTTAAAGAAAAAAATATGTGAAATAGAGGAAGGCGTTCCAATTAGAAAGAGTCAGACCCCGCAATTACTATTTGCATTTCAAATTAAGTGAATGTACCGCTAGAATCTGTGAGTTAGTGCGAGGTCAGACCCTTTTCCCTAGTTTGTAGGGTTAGAAAAAGCAAAGAATTACGCAGGGTCCCCTAGACTTCACATGTTCTGACTATCCAGCCCGCCCCGATTTACGATTTCTTCAACAATTTCTCGATGAATCACTTGTCCTTCTTGGTTTAAATAGGGTACCATTTGTTGAAGAGAGTGATGAAAAAAGGCAAGCTCTTCTTTGCCCCACTCTGACTTTGGCAGCATCGACAATTCTGTCATATCACGACCAACATACATATTGGAACACTCCTTTTTGCATAATCATTCTATTTTTCATTTAAAAAGAAAATTTTATTCTTAACTCTGGAAGGATGGATCAACCTATGACACAAAAAGTAGCACTTGTAACAGGAAGCAGTAAAGGACTTGGCCGAAGCACCGCATTGACGCTTGCTGCGGCAGGTTATGATGTAGTAATTAATTACGCACGCAGTAAATCGAAGGCATTGGAAGTAGCAGCTGAGATTGAAGCGATGGGCAGAAAAGCATTAGTTGTAAAGGCGAATGTGGGAGATGTAGAAAAAATTAAAACAATGTTTTCAGAAATCGAAGAAGCGTTTGGCAGATTGGATGTGTTTATCAACAACGCGGCATCGGGCGTTCAGAGACCTGTCATGGAACTTGAAGAGTCTCACTGGAATTGGACGATGGATATTAACAGCAAAGCATTCCTGTTCTGTGCACAGCAAGCTGCGAAGCTTATGGAGAAAAATGGCGGCGGCAAGATGGTCAGTATCAGTTCACTTGGTTCGATTCGATATCTGAAAAACTACACAGCTGTTGGGGTCTCCAAGGCGGCATTGGAAGCACTAACCCGCTACCTTGCAGTTGAACTGGCACCGAAGAATATTTGCGTTAATGCGGTTTCAGGCGGTGTTATTGATACGGATGCACTCAAGCATTTTCCGAACCGTGAAGAATTATTGGCGGAAGCAGCTGCAGAAACACCAGCTGGACGAATCGTTTCAATGGAAGATATGGTCAATACAATCATGTTCTTGATATCTGAAGATGCAAGCATGATCCGTGGTCAGACAATTATTGTCGATGGAGGTATTTCTCTTTTAGTGTAAACGGAAAAGAATAATTGGATAAATTTAGTTTTAGAATCATGGATATCTAACAGCCTTCCTGGTTATCTTATTATTCGTGGAGGTGATTACGAATGGCAAAGAAATCAAAAGCAGGCACAGATATTCAACAAGTGCAAAAACAAAATAATGCTGCATCTTCTGGGCAATACGGCACTGAATTTGCGAGCGAAACGAATGTCCAAGAAGTAAAGCAACAAAATCAACAAGCGGCAGCTGGTAAAAGCTACGGCGCTCAAGCATCAGGACAATACGGCACTGAATTTGCGAGCGAAACGAATGTCCAAGAAGTAAAGCAACAAAATCAACAAGCGGCAGCTGGTAAAAGCTACGGCGCTCAAGCATCAGGACAATACGGCACTGAATTTGCGAGCGAAACGAATGCCCAAGAAGTAAAGCAACAAAATCAACAAGCGGCAGCTGGTAAAAGCTACGGCGCTCAAGCATCAGGACAATATGGTACTGAATTTGCAAGTGAAACGAATGTTCAAGAAGTTAAAAAGCAAAATCAACAAGCAGAAGCTCAAAAAAACAGTAACAACCAATTTTAAGACTAATCATTTCCACCAGTGAAAAGGCACCCTTATATGAGGGTGTTTTTTCCTTTTTTTATGCAAAAAAAAGTGGGAGTTTATGTTCAAATTGTATTTCGACAACATCCGGTACCATACAAAGAATATAACGACAAAACTTCTATAATCTCTACATAATCTTTTAAAGGAAATTTACTATGAAGCAAGAATACATATAGATAAATATTCTTTCGGTGAGGTGGGACCTAAATGCGAGAATTTGACAGACTGATTAGTGAGCAATTAAAAACGATGGATAAATTATTATTTCTACAAACAGAACTGGAACGATGCCAAGCGATTGAGAAAGAATTACATGACTTAGAGCGAAAATCGCAGTTGGGTACTCTGCAAGACGAGATTAAGCAGATGAAGCAAGAACTAAATGATATTCAAAATCAGTTTGAAAAACAAACCGAAGAAGTCATTGAGTATTATCAAAATGAACTGACAACAGCGAAATAATTGTGTAGAGATTAATTATTCGTCAAGATGTGTAAAGCGTATAAAGTCAGTAGAAACATGGAAAATCAATGTTTTTCACTGCTTTCTCCGTTTTTTTACACATTTTTACTGAATGATTAATCTCTTTTGTTTTAAAATCAGCGATAAATCGCTATAATAAAGAGATATAGGAAACTTGACAGGAGTATATACAAATTGACTTGCATGAACTTAAAACAGAAGTTGGTAAAAGAAAGTAGGGGAAATTAATATGGAGATTCCCACTGAAGGAGGAAGGATCCAAATTCAGAGTTACAAGCATAACGGTCACATCCACCGAATCTGGGAAGAAACCACCGTTTTGAAGGGAACACAGAATATTGTCATCGCTGCTAATGATCGCGCAATGGTAACGGAGTCCGATGGAAGAACATGGATAACGAGAGAGCCGGCTATCTGCTACTTCCACTCGAAGTACTGGTTCAATGTGATAGGTATGCTGAGAGAAGACGGTGTTTATTATTATTGCAATATTAGCTCTCCGTTTATTTATGATTCGGAAGCGCTTAAGTACATTGATTATGACCTGGATATTAAGGTGTTTCCGGATATGACCTTTAATCTGCTGGATGAGGATGAGTATGAAAGGCATCGAAAAGAAATGAATTACCCGGAAGAAATCGATCAAATATTGAGAACGAACGTTGATTATTTGATTTATATGATTCGGCAACGAAAAGGACCTTTCTCTGCAGAATTTATCGATTCGTGGTATGAAAGATATTTGACTTACCGTTGAACCAAAGGATGTCCCATAACGAAAGGGGTCAGACCTCACATCTACTCTATATTGTTTAAGACGTGAACATGACGCAATAAACGGTATATAGAATGTGAGGTCAGGACCTTTTTGGGACATCCTATTTCTTTCGAATCAACAACGATGTAAGTGGAAAGACAATAGATTGTTGAAATTGCGTTATGTAATTTAGTATCACCTATAGAAAAAATGGAGGATTTTTGTGGATAGCATAAAAAGATATTTGCACTTTGTAAAACCTTATAAATGGCCGATCGCAGGTACAATATTAATCGGTTTGCTTAAATTCGCGATTCCGTTATTAATTCCGCTTTTATCCAAATATGTCGTAGATGACATTATTGCAAGCACACAGTCTGTGGATGAAAAAACAAATCAACTGTTCTGGGTCATTGGGATCATGCTGTTTATCTTTGTTGTGCTACGTCCGCCGATTGAATATTATCGGCAATATTTTGCTCAATGGGCAGGTACAAAGATTCTCTATGACATTCGAAATAGCTTATTCACCCATATTCAAAAGCTCAGCTTTAAGTATTATAGCAACACAAGAGCTGGAGAAGTGATTTCTCGGGTGATTAATGATGTAGAACAAACGAAGAATTTTGTCATAACAGGCTTGATGAACTTATGGCTAGACATTGCAACGATATTCTTTTCTGTGGCCATCATGTATACGATGGATGCTAAGTTAACAGTCGTCAGCTTAATTATGCTGCCATTCTATGTATTCTCAATCAAGTATTTCTTTGGTAGGTTGCGTGGATATACAAGAATTCGTTCCCAAGCTCTTGCCGACCTACAGAGTCATTTACATGAAAGAGTTCAAGGAATGCCAGTTATAAAGAGCTTTGCCATCGAGGATTATGAACAAGAGCGGTTTAGTAAACAAAATAAGAACTTCCTTGATAAAGCCCTTCAGCATACGGGGTGGAATGCGAAATCGTTTGCTGTTGTGAACACGATTACCGATATTGCGCCGCTTATGGTAATCGGCTACGCAGGTTATGAGGTGATTCATGGGAATATGACATTGGGAACGATGGTGGCTTTCATTGGCTTTATTGATCGACTTTATAACCCGCTGCGTCGTCTCGTCAACTCCTCAACGACTATGACTCAAACTTTGGCATCGATGGATCGAGTGTTTGAATTAGTAGATGAAAAATATGACATTGATGATAAGAAAGGAGCCGTAGAATTAAAGCAAGTTGCAGGTGAAATTACTTTTGACAATGTTTCATTCGCCTATGCGGACAATGAACCAGAGGTACTGAAAAATATTCATCTGGATGTAAATGAAGGAGAAACGATCGCTCTCGTTGGAAAGAGTGGCGGTGGGAAGTCATCACTAATTAGTTTAATTCCGCGCTTTTATGATGTTAGTAAAGGAAGAATTTTAATTGATGGAAAAGACATCCGTGACTTTAAGGTTCATAGTCTGCGGGACAAAATTGGGATGGTGCTACAAGATAATATTTTATTTAGTGAATCTGTGAAAGCGAATATCCTAATGGGTAAGCCGGATGCCTCAGACGAAGAAGTGGTAGAGGCAGCTAAAGCTGCGAATGCACATGAATTTATTATGAATCTTACGGAAGGGTACGAAACAAAGGTTGGTGAACGTGGAGTCAAGCTATCAGGTGGGCAGAAACAGCGGGTAGCTATTGCCCGGGTTTTTCTAAAAAATCCGCCGTTACTTATTTTGGATGAAGCAACATCTGCACTTGATTTAGAAAGTGAGCATCTTATTCAAGAAGCCCTCGAAACATTGGCGAAAGAACGAACTACGTTTATCGTAGCCCACCGACTATCGACAATCACTCATGCAAATCGAATTGTCTTAATTGATCAAGGGGAAATAGCCGAAATAGGTACACATGATGAATTAATGAAATTGCAAGGACGTTATTACCAATTATTCCAAGTTCAACAACTCAACTTAACATATCAGTCAACGGACTAATGCGGAGATTATCGTGATCTTGATGTCGAGTATTAGCTAAAAAGAAACTGGATAACGAAAAAGAGGACGACATATGTCATCCTCTTTTTCGTTATCCATGAATCTAAACTGACTCCTGACTCAATCATCTAGATTAACTGATACATGGTTTTCATCTTTATGATACGATTGGAAACTGTTAATTAACTTTTCAAGATGCTCGAGTTGCTCGTCATACTCATTAATGTATGCAATGAGAGGAACTAATCTAGTAGAAAGCTCAGCCAGCTCATGATTCATTTCATTATGCTGTTTGAAAAATAAATCCAGCAGTTCTTCTCTAGTTAAGCAATTTTCCATCCAGTCTTCAGCGTAACTCCCTGTTCGAATCTTCCTAATATGTTTCAACAGCATTTCTTCGTGCTTGTAAATGAGGCAATCGATATGCTGAATAATTTTTAATTGGAAATCATCAGGCATCATATTAATTTCATTTTCAAATTTATGAATCCGCCTTAATGTTTCGTAGGCTTTTTTTGTTGTGATGATGAGTTGCCGATATACGACAAGCTTTCTGGATGTAGAGATGTTTTCTTTCTTGTATTTGCGTTCTTCCTTAAACATGGAAAAAAGTTGTTCTATTTTTAATAACTCATCCTTGAAACGGCCGATATCTTTTTTTAGTAGCGTATGCCCTGAGGCATGGCGTGTACTAATTCGAATCCATTTTAAGATATCTTCGGTGGTGTTACTAATTTGTGAATATACCTTAGCTTCATACTTTGGAGGGATGAATACCAAATTCACAAGGAATGAAGAGAGAATTCCTAATAAAATGGACAGAAATCGGAAAGATGCGAATTCCAGAAAATTACCTTGCTGATTCTCCATAACCGCGATGACGGTAACAACTGTTAGAACAATCGTATTATCCATTTTTAACTTTAAATTTATCGTAATGACAACCACTACGGCCAATCCGACGAGAAAAATATTATTTCCAAAAAGCAATACGAATAAAACCGCAACGATTGCCCCAATGATATTTCCTTGTATTTGTTCCATTACTGTCTTAAATGATCGATAAATCGTCGGTTGAATTGCAAAAATAGCAGAAATCCCAGCAAACACTGGAGCTGGCAGGTTAAGAAGTTGAGCTAAATATAATGCCAAAACAATTGCGATTCCCGTCTTAATTATGCGGGCACCAAACTTCATGAGTTAAATTCCTTTCTTCTTCAGTTCTTTTCTATACATGTATACGGTAATTATTTAATTATGAAAGTAAGGATTCGTCTATGTACTACTTTACACGTAAAAGATTACAAGTAAACAATAATGTAATATACAGGGTTATTAGCATACTTTCAAGTGAAAATCGCAAATGAACTGATAAATTAGGAAAGATAGATAGAAAGAAGGGTAATAAGCTTAAAAATGAGCCAATTAAAGCACTTCAAAAGTAGAGGTGTTGTTTTTAAAAATTTAGGCTATGTTAAGCAATATTATTGTTAAAATCAACAGTGGCATATAACACAGTTAAAATTTAAAATAAGATAATTCCCAACTTTTCTTATATATAGTGATTAGGAATCCAGTTTTTGAGGCTGATATAAGCAAGGTAGGCAAGTATATGGACAGATACCTTTGGATGAACTACTTCGTATGTAATAAAGAAGGGTTAGTTCATAGAAAATAAATGAAAAACGTTTATTTTGCGTCGAAATTAAAATATATGCGACGAATCAAAAATGTATGATTCAAATTTAAAAAAGAGAACATTGCTTTTGTTCTGTGGGTTTTGAGTGACATTTGGCATATATGTAGAAATAATAAAGTTGTTTAATTTTATCCCTAAAAAAAATTAATAACCATCTATCGACTTATCAGATAGATGGTTATTAAAGATGTTTAAAAATTTAGATTTTCCTTTATTTTACGATCTTTAAAGATAATAAAGTTGTTTAATTTTTTGTCTGTTCTTCTTCTTTTTTTGCTTTTTGTAATACATTTTGAATAAAAAGAGATTTATTTTTAGTATAAGAAACTCTGTCAAAACGAAACGTTGCTAACAAATCAACTTTTAATTGGTGATATTCTTTTAAAACATCAGGATTACTTCTTAAATAATTTCTGAATAAAATTTGATTGTTCCAGTGTTCTCCTTCAAACTGATAAAAATGCAAATGATGTGTACCAGCTCTCCATTTTCCTTTTCGGAAGAAACGTCTTTTGGGAAATTCTTCATGGTAAACAAATTCATATCCTATTTGGTTTAAAGGCTCAATAAATTTGCTAACTATCTCTAAATCATTTACTCCAATAATAATAACTAAAATGGGTTTAGCCCCTAACCTAAATTTAACAACTCCCATCTTTTCTAGGTTTTAGGTTTAAGATCTTTCCTTCTTTTAGACATCTGTGGACTTTTGCTGAGTGAAGAAAAATATGAAAATGATAATGGGGAGCGCTATTAAAAATGTATTGTTTCTAGAAGTTTTTACTGTAGGAATATCTGTTAATGACATTTTACTCATTCCCTTTTATATTAGTTAATAATTCTGGTGGAACGATATAATGCTGCGTTACTATTTTATTAAAAAAGTTATAATCTTCAAGTGGCAGTGCCGGAAGAACTTCAGGATAACCGAAAATAGGACCTGAAACATTAATTGAAAAATCACCAGACGAAACAAATGTGCCAGTCACATGTATTACATCATTGATTAATAGTATAGCTATAATGATGTCCAGTATATCGATAAAAAGGTTTCCTTCTTGCGAGTGGTCCCTCCCTTCTAAACGATACCCTCCAAAAAGAGGACCACCTAACGAGAGACTAAATCTGCCTGGTCTGACAAACACTCCAATGATTGTAATTTGCCCTGTTAATAATAGGATTGCTGAAGTAATTTCGATACTACGTTGAAAGGAGTGAATTCCTTTTTTATTTGTATCCAATTCACAGGTCTCATTCAATATCATCACTCCCTATGTAGGCATTTTATTCAGCTTAACTGACAAACGTCACTTAATTGAGATCAAGAATCAAGGTTTTATAATAAAGTCTGATCATTTCTTACGGAACTAAAGCCCCCGTTAGTGTAAGTACATTTATTCACAATCTCAATTGTTAGTTTCGGGTCTTCATTTTTAAAGAACTTTATTATTTTTTAAAGAACTTTATTGTTCGTAAACAGCATAGATGGTTCGGTGCAGTTAAGCTAAGTGAGTATTAAGGAATTTGGAAAATTGCTTGATGATTCATTTTGTTCTTTCTTGATAAGGTAAATCAGAAAAGTCAGGAATTAAGAAAAATCTAGAAGTCATGGACTTCTAGATTTGGACGAAAGAGTATCAATATGTGATTATTTTTGTTCCTTTAGCATTTTGAATACGTGCTCAATAGCAATTAACGTATTGTGAATATCTTCCTCTGTATGAGCGGTCGTTAAAAACCAAGCTTCATATTTTGAAGGTGCAAGGTTAATTCCTTGGTGAAGCATAAGTTTGAAGAACTTCGCAAATACTTCTCCATTTGTATTTTCTGCTTGTTCGTAGTTTTCAACTTTTTCGTTTGTGAAGAAAATCGTTAAAGCACCTTTTAAACGGTTAATCGTAATTTCTGTACCATGTTTTTGGGCAGCTTTTAGGATGCCTTCTTCAAGAATGGCACCTAGTCGATCTAATTCGTCATAAATGCCTTCTTGTTTAAGAACTTCTAGGCAGGCAATACCCGATAACATTGAAGCCGGGTTACCAGCCATTGTTCCAGCTTGATAGGCTGGTCCCAGCGGTGCAACGGTTTCCATGATTTCCTTTTTCCCACCGTATGCTCCAATTGGTAACCCACCACCGATGATTTTTCCAAGCGCAGTTAAGTCTGGCTGAACTCCGAGCATGTCTTGGGCACCGCCATAACAGAAACGGAATGCAGTGATGACTTCATCAAATATAACAAGTCCGCCAGCCTCGTGTGTTAATTCAAGGACCTCTTCTAAGAACCCTGGATTCGGTTCAACGATGCCGAAGTTGCCGACAATTGGTTCGACAAGGACAGCAGCGACTTCACTGCCCCATGTTTTTAGTGCTTCTTTAAATGGCTCGATATCATTGAATGGAACGGTAATTACTTCTTTCGCGATTGCTTTTGTTACTCCAGCCGAATCAGGCGTGCCAAGTGTTGCTGGGCCAGAACCAGCAGCAACAAGAACAAGATCAGAATGGCCGTGGTAGCAGCCAGCAAATTTAATGATTTTATCGCGGCCTGTATAAGCACGTGCTACGCGTATTGTAGTCATGACTGCCTCTGTACCTGAATTGACAAAACGAACCTTATCCATAAAAGGCATAGCTTCTTTAAGCAATTTCGCGAACTTCACTTCATGAGGAGTAGGAGTTCCATAGAGGACCCCTGTCTCAGCAGCTTTCTTAATCGCTTCTGTAATATGGGGGTGTGCGTGACCTGTAATGATTGGGCCATATGCAGCTAAGTAATCAATATACTTATTGCCGTCTACATCCCAGAAATAAGCACCCTCGCCGCGCTCCATCACAACCGGCGAACCACCGCCAACCGCTTTATATGAACGAGAAGGACTATTAACCCCTCCAACAATATGCTCTAACGCTTCCTTATGTAAACGCTCCGAATTCGTAAAATTCACTCAAAACCAACCTCCTAAAATAACTTCATTCCTATCATACCATTAATCCGGGAAATGGGGTCTGGCCCCTGCCTTTACATCCATCCCCCCTTGCTAAAAGCGAATTTGTGAAGGGGAAGAAAACCTGGGAAATAGGGTCTGCCCCCTAAAGATACGTCTTGATAAAGGTGAGAAGTGCGATAATGGTTTGGGGGTTTTGGATGTTGAATTCCTGGTGGCGTAGTTCGCCTTTGGGATTGTAAGGTATAATTTTACCAGCACCTTTTTCCTCATTAACAAATAACTTAAAGCTGATAGGTGTTCCGGTAATGGAACCTGAATCATCTCTTTCAATAATTTGTGCTAGCAGCTCTCCATAATCTGCTTCAAAAAGAAAATCGTATCCGCTGTTTTGAGCCAGCTTTTCAACTTGTGATAATATGAATTGTTGTACAGAACCAATTTCATTCATTCAACTCAACTCGCTTTCAATGGGTATCAAACCTTCTAGGCATTTTTATTGTTTTACATCTTAGCTTTAGATAGACTAATTCATTGGGAACTAAGGCAATTGGAGGAATAGTATATGAACAATGCAATTGAAGTAACTCAACTGCGAAAGGAATTCAAATCATATTCCAGTCGTACAGGATTAAAAGGTGCATTTCGTGATTTGTTGACACGAAACTATAAAATTGTCCCAGCAGTAAACGATATTAATTTTACTGTAAAACAAGGCGAGATGGTAGCTTATATTGGCGAAAATGGAGCGGGTAAATCAACAACGATTAAAATGTTGACAGGAATCCTAGAACCAACTTCAGGAAAAGTACGCGTAAATGGAATGGATCCACATCGTGAACGGGAAAAATTCACTCGGACCATCGGTGTTGTATTTGGTCAACGCTCGCAATTATGGTGGGATATTGCCGTTCAAGAATCATTCAGATTACTGAAAAAAGTGTATAAAGTATCGGATCAGCAATATGACGAGCATATGGGTCATGTCATTAAAACGCTCGACATTGGACCATTACTTGATAAACCTGTTCGGAAGCTTTCGCTTGGTCAGCGCATGCGCTGCGAATTAGCTGCAGCATTGATACATAATCCACCGTTATTGTTTTTAGATGAACCAACGATTGGGTTAGATGTCCTCGTTAAGTTGAAGATTCGTGAATTTCTTAAAGAAATTAATGAGAAATACAATACGACCATTTTATTAACGACACATGACCTTGGTGATATTGAAGCTCTGTGTAACCGAGTGGTTATGCTTGATGAAGGGAAAATTGTGTATGATGGTGAGTTGGAATCTTTGAAAAACAATTGGGCTGAAGAAAAAGAAATCCACTTTCAGTTTATGAATCATGTACATTTATCTGAGTTAAATTCTCTACCACTCACGTTTTCTGCTGATTGGAATTATGATGAGAAAAATCAAACCTATATAGCTTGTATAAAAGAAGAGGATGAAAATATCTCTCAGTTGATTTCTGCTGTCGTTTCTCAATTTAAAATTAAAGACGTGAAAATTCATGAAACATCGATTGAAGAAATTGTTCGTAATATTTATGAAAAAGGCATGAACTAATGGTGTGAAATTTATCGTTCAAATAAACGATAGAAAGGAGCTTAAATCATGGACAAGTACTTTGAAATGATACGAATGCGCTTTCTCATGATGCTAGCGTATCGAACTGATTATTACACGGGGATATTAATTTATAGTATTAATATTGGTGCTTACTATTTTTTATGGAATGCGATTTACGGAGAAAAATCCTCTATTGAAGGATTAACAAGCGTTCAAATGACAACTTATGTAGCTATTGCCTGGATGGCGCGTGCATTTTATTTTAATAATATCGATCGTGAAATTGCGCTTGAGATTAAAGAAGGGAAAGTAGCAATTGAATTGATTCGACCTTATAACTACTTAGGGATGAAGACGATGCAAGGGTTGGGAGAAGGAATTTTTCGATTCTTTTTCTTTTCAATACCAGGAATGATTTTGGTTGCACTCATTTTTCCAATCCAGGTACCTCATAACCCGGCAAGCTGGGGATTATTCGGTATCTCGTTGTTGTTAAGCTTTGTTATTAACACACAGATTAATCTACTTACGGGGATTACAGCGTTCTTCTTCTATAATAATGCAGGATTAATTCGAGCTAAACGAGTAATCATTGACCTCTTTTCAGGCTTGCTTTTACCGATTAGTTTTTATCCATTTTGGGCTCAAGATATTATGAAATATCTGCCGTTTCAAGGAATTAGTTATATCCCAAGTATGATTTTTACCAATGGGTTTAGTGGCAGTGAAATCATTTATGCATTACTTCAGCAATCAATTTGGGTGCTCATTTTGTTGGTACCTATTCGATTACTATGGGCAGCCGCAAAAAAACAGCTGACCATACAGGGGGGGTGAAGATATGTTTTATGTAACTATGTTTTTTCAATATATGAGCCAGTATATGAAAACTCGGTTGGAATATAGAGCCGATCTTGTTGTGGAAATGCTTTCTGATTTTCTCAATCAGACAGTGAACTTAGTTTTTATTCTCGTTGTCTTTGGACATACGCAATTTTTAAGCGGCTGGAGCCGTGATGAAATTATCTTTATTTATGGCTTTTTCCTCATTCCTTTTGCGCTGTTTAGTTCTTTTTTTAACATATGGGACTTTAATGACCGCTATATTGTGAAAGGAGAGATGGACCGGATATTAACAAGGCCGATACATAGTTTGTTTCAAGTTATTCTTGAGCGGATGGAGCTTGAATCACTTTTTGGGGTTGTGACTGGACTTGTGATTGTTGTGTATGCTGGTTCTTCATTAAATCTAGCTATTACTTGGTATGATCCGCTCTTGTTTATTATATTTGCGATTGGCGGAGCACTAGCGTATGCGGCGATTTTCATTGCGATTGCGAGTATTGGATTTTGGTCAGATGCCAAAACCTCCATTATGCCGATGATGTACAATATCGGTAACTATGGCCGCTATCCGGTTGATATCTATAATAAAATCATTCGCTTTCTGTTAACATGGGTCCTACCATTTGCCTTTGTAGGTGTATACCCAGCCGCGTACTTCCTTGGTAAGAAAGAATGGTACGCCTTTTCCTTCGCAACACCACTAATTGGAATTGTCTTCTTCACACTGGCCATCCTTATCTGGAACAGAGGAATCCGCAAATACCGAGGTGCCGGGAACTGACCTGGGAAATAGGATCTGACCTCTGCACACTACCACAAAAAACCTTGATATAACAAGGGTTTTTGTGTGTTTAGGAATTCGGGAAATAGGGTCTGACCCCATACCCATCAAGCTAACAGTAGAAGCTTCTAACCAACTGCACAATTGTGTAAGTGATGTGCTAGCGATTTCCTGACTGAGCCATACGCAAAGTGCAATGAGTTCGTTTGCTTGATACTTACTAGATCACTGTACAAAGCCAACTTGTTTGGCGATATCTTGTAGGACTATTGGAGATAGGAAGCTTTGTAATTCTTGTGAGAATAGATGTAAATCTTCAGAAAGCGAGAGGTTCATAAAAAACGTCATCCTTTTCAAGTATTTTTCTGAAAGAATAACGTTTTTTTCATTTTAGGGGAAATTCGTTTTGTTAACTTGATGGCTATGTGACGGTACCCCTATAGCGAGAACAATGACATTTATTTCATTGTTCTCGCTATTTTTTTAATTTAATAAGCTAAAAATTTCACAAATGAAATTAATTGCAGTAAAAGATGGTTGAAATAAATATTTTTTTATAATGTCACCAGTAGATGATTGAATATATATTCAATTCAGAATAATATGTAGTCATAACTGACTAGGGGGAATAATGAATGCTTTCATCACAGCAAAATCATCTACTTTTAGAAAAAATTATTAAATATTCATTTGACGAAATCTTTGTAACAGATGCAAACGGCAACATTATATTTTTAAGTGAAAAATTTAAGGATTTGTTTGGAATCGATACCGAGAAAATTATGAATCAAAATGTATTTACATTAGAGAAGAATGGTATATTATCTCCTTCGGTTACTGGAAAAGGGTTGCAAACAAGAAAAATTGAAACAATCATTCAAGAAACTGCAATGGGGAGAAAACTAGTTGTGTCTGGTTATCCAATTTTTGATGAAAATCAAAAGCTTTGGGGGGCTCTTAGCTTTTCAAGAGATATTACAGAACTTGATTATCTCAAAAAAACAAATGATCAAGTGGCTAAAACGATGCTTTTATATGAAAAAGAAATTGAAAAGATGAAAAATAAACAAATGTACGCTTCCCCTATTAATAATGGAAAAATGGGACAAGTGTTTAGTATTGTTGAAAAAGTCTCCAGCTTAGATGTCACAGTATTATTGGAAGGGGAATCGGGAGTTGGAAAAAACTACATTGCTCAGAAAATTCATCAAAAATCCAATCGGAAGAATGAGCCTTTTATTGAGGTAAACTGTGGAGCCATTCCTGAATCATTAATTGAATCAGAGCTGTTCGGATATGAGGAAGGAGCGTTCACTGGCGCAAGAAAAGGTGGAAAGAAAGGGTATTTTGAAGCTGCAGGAAAAGGAACCATTTTTCTTGACGAAATTTCTGAACTGCCGCTCAAGCTCCAAGTTAATCTATTGTCCGTTCTCCAAAATCGAACGATTCAGCGAGTGGGTGGCCATTCAATCATTCATTTAAATTGTAGAATAATATGCGCCACAAACCAAGACTTACAAAAATTAATTGCTGAAAAAAGATTTCGAGAAGATCTATATTACAGAATTAATGTCATAAAGATTGCAATTCCCCCTTTACGTGAAAGAAGGGAAGAAATAAATCTATTAGTCTCTGACCTGTTAGATGAGTTTAACGATAAACACAATATGAATAAAGAATTCTCCACAAATATGATTTCTTGGCTAAACAGACAGGAGTGGCTGGGTAACATAAGGGAACTTAGAAATTTCATAGAGCGCATATTAATTACTTCAAATGAAAACTTTATTGACGTTGACCAAGTTGGTATCACCCCTTCAAAAGAAGGTGATCTGACATTAGATCAATATATGGAGATGATTGAAGAAGATTATATTGTTCGGATGTATGAAAAATATCCAAGCAGTATTAAGCTGGCAAAGAAGTTAGGGATTAGCCAATCCACGGCCAATCGAAAAATCAATCAATATGTTAAGAATACCTAGTCAAAGCTGACTAGATTTTTTGATGAAATCCTTATCTCTGCTGTTGGCATGGAACTTGCATTAATAAAGTTAACAAGAAAGACAGTGCTGACAAAGTCCTTTTTTCTTGAAATGAAAACTTTTATATTATGAGGGGGATTTATAATGGCTAATCAAAATGAAAAACAAGTTCTTAACCTTCCGTTTACGGGAATATGCTCATTTGGCAAGTATCCAATCTGTACAAGCCTTGATGAACTAGATGCAGATGTGGCGGTTATTGGAGTGCCCTATGATATGGGTACGCAGTGGAAATCAGGTACAAGGATGGGACCACGTGGAATACGAGAAGGTTCCACTTTATATAGTTTCGGTTTAGATGGAGCCTATGATATTGAAAAAGATATTATGTATTTAGGGCCTGACTGCAAAGTAGTCGATTGTGGAGATGTAGATATGGTACATGGTGATTTGGAGCAGAGCTTCGACAATGTTGAAGAATCGATTAGAAAAATCATTTCCAAAGGAGCGATGCCTGTCGTAATGGGCGGAGATCATTCCGTTACCATTCCAGTCGGAAGAGCGTTAGATTCCATTGGTCCGTTCCACGTTATCCAAATAGATGCCCACTTGGATTGGGCGGATCACCGCTCGGGGCAAAGATTCGGGCATGGAAGCTCACTTCGCCGTTTAGCAGAAATGGAGCATGTCGATAAAATGTTCCAATTTGGCATTCGTGGTATTAGTAGTAGTAAAAAGGAAGATGTAGATGCCGCTAAAGATTATGGCAGCGAAATCTTGTCACCAAGACAAATGAGAAAAATGGGTATCGATTCGGTATTAGATCTAATCCCTGAAGGGGAAAATTATTATGTAACAATCGATATCGATGGACTAGACCCTTCTTTGGCACCAGGAACAGGCACACCTTCTCCTGGTGGTTTGTACTATGATGAAGTGAATGAGCTGTTGGAAGGAATATCGAAGAGAGGAAATGTAATTGGCTTCGATTTAGTAGAAGTATCTCCTCCGTACGACCCTACCGGTATTACGAGTCAAGTAGGGGCAAGGCTTATTCTTGACTTTATTAGTTTTATATTAAAGGAAAAAGAAAATAAATTGCAACTAGCTTCAACTATACAAGTAAATAGATAAAGATAAAGTTGATAATGAAGAGAAGGGATCAATCCCTTTCTCTTTATCATCATATCCATTTATAAGTAATTTGTTTTATTGAGTATTACTTATAAAAAGCTTTAATTATGAATAAATGAGAGCGCTTACCATTGGGGATGTTAGACAAAGATGAACATAAGGAGCTATACCAAATTATAGGGGGATCATAATGGAAAAAAGCGTCCGCGGTTCAAATAAAATGATTATCGGTATTGTACTAGCTGTACTTACATTTTGGTTATTTGCCCAGTCGATGGTAAATATTATTCCAGCAATTCAAGCAGATTTAGGTATATCACTAGGAACTCTAAATATTGCCATCAGTTTAACTTCCTTATTTTCAGGTATGTTTATTGTTGCAGCTGGTGGAATTTCAGATAAAGCTGGCCGTAAGAGACTGACTTATTTAGGACTGGTTTTAAGCATTATTGGATCCCTATGCCTTGTTTTAGCACAAAATGCTACACTTTTAATCACTGGGCGTATCATCCAGGGTATTTCTGCAGCATGTATTATGCCGTCAACTATTGCTTTAGTTAAAGCAAATTTCGAGGGAGAAGATAGACAGCGTGCTCTTAGTTATTGGTCATTTGGCTCATGGGGAGGAGCCGGTTGTTGTGCTTTAATAGGTGGTGCGATTGCTACGTATATGGGCTGGAGATGGATTTTTGTCTTGTCCATTGTTATTTCTTTAGTTGCGATGTACTTATTGAAAGATACACCAGAAAGTAAAGCTGAACAATCAAACACATCTAAATTTAATTTTACTGGTCTCTTCATCTTTATTATCATTATGCTGGCATTAAATTTAGTAGTTACACGTGGACACGAGTTTGGCTGGACGAGCCCGCTTACTGTTGCTTTAATGAATGTAATTATCATTGGAAGTGCTATATTCTTTATGGTTGAAATAAAAAAATCAAATAAATTTATTGAATTTTCCTTATTTAAAACTAAAGCATATACGGGAGCAGTAACCTCTAATTTTTTACAAAATGCAATTGCTGGAACAGTTGTGGTTGCGAATACGTATGTGCAAGTAGCGAGAGGGTTTACAGCCTTTCAAACAGGTTTATTAACCATAGGTAACTTAGTCGCTGTGCTCGTGATGATCCGTGTAGGTGAGAAAATGCTGCAAAAAGTAGGTGCAAGAAAACCAATGATTGCAGCTTCAATAATAACTCCACTTGGGATTAGTCTAACAGCGTTAACATTCTTACCTGACTTAGCATATGTAATCACCGTCTTTATTGGTTTCATGTTTTCAGGTATTGGACTTGGATTATACGCAACTCCATCTACTGATACTGCTGTAGTAAATATTCCAGAAAATAAAGTTGGGGTTGCTTCAGGAATTTATAAAATGTCCAGCTCACTTGGTTTTTCATTTGGTATAGCGATTTCAACAGCAGTTTATGGTGCAATCGTAGCAACTGGAAACACAGAATTGGCAGCATCTGCAGGGATCATGGTAAACCTAGCTTTTGCTATCCCATCATTAATCTTCATAATGTTAACAATTTCGGACAACGAGGGGAAAAAGGTACTCGACCTTTCATCAACGACACTGAAAAAGTCCATATAATGAGAAAAAGAAGTTAATCACCTGTTATATATAGATGATTAACTTCTTTTTTGTCTATATGTTGATAGAATGCGCCTTGTTTTCTCAATGCAGCGATGAGCAGCTGTAATTCACCGAATTGGCTTCGACCATGACTGCAGAATGAATCTGCTCGCATAAATACTTCCTTTTTTTAAAAAGTTTCATTTAGGTCTTGTAGCTCTTATTTTCCCATTTTCACCTAGCTCACGAGAAAACTCTTCATCCACCCGATCCGGTTCTATTTTTAAGTTTTTGGGAGTTTGAGGTAATGAATTTTTACTGCTAGATGATTTTTGATTGTTTGATCTTCCCATAATATTGCCTCCTAATGAAATTTTAATCTTTATTAGTATGGCTATAAATCACATTTATATATCCTTAGATTTGTTCATAGCGAAGGACGGATCGGCTGCTTTGAGTTTACTGAGTGATCGACTTCTATGAGTTCGCTTCTTTGCTTGTGCTTCCATGCAGCGATGATTAGCTATCCTTTCCCGAATCAGTTGCGGTCATGGCTGCAGAATGAATCTGCCCGCATGAATGCTTCCTTGAGCATAACCCCCTGAATCAGTTGCCAAGATCTGCTTCCTTGAATAGAGGGTTGGGCTTCGGAAACCGGGCTGGAACGAAATGGAGGCATGCGTTGGAGAAAGACGGGCAGGCTGCTTTGAGTTAAATCCCCTGAGCCTACTCGACTAATACCCACCTATGTTCAAGAAGAGAAGACTCCATTTTGATCTGCTTTTTTCAAAACGGGGTCTTTTTTTCCGTAGAAAGAGGGTTTTCAATCGGTTTTTAATCAAACTTTATATAAGTTACATTTGCCATTCTTTATGAGGACTGTTTCGTCACTTTCTATCATAAGGGTGGGTGATAAATTTGGAAATCAAGTGGCTCAAATCTAGATTAACAAAAACAAAAACAGCATAACACAGAAAAATGACCTATTTCAGTCATATTTGGCATGTTTTTCTTTATTAGCATGGATAATTGTCTTATAAGAATAGCTCTTATCTAACTATTCTTCAGTGTTAGCTTGATGGGTAGGGGGTCTGACCTCAATTTCGATCCTTTACACATATATGAGCTGGACAAGGAGTAGGTATAGTATGAGGGAGTTTTTCCTGGTTTAGCCGAAGGTAGTTTCACCTTATTGTGAAAAGAGGAATGGGGATGACTTTTTATGCATTGTTCATTGCTATTATTTTTTGTATGGTCATGAGTATCCGTACATTATTCTTGACTACCGGTGATAAGAAACGCTTCTCGATGGAAACACTTGGGTGGGCGATTAATCTATATGCGACGATTTTAATTGGTTTTGCGTTAATATATCTTTTATTTGAACTGCAAAATCATGCAGTCATACTTGATAATGGCAAGAGAGTAGAAGGGGACTTCTTCCAACAATTACTAACCTCATTTTATTTCAGTGCGATGACAATGTTTTCTGTCGGTTACGGTGATATTAGTCCAATTGGGATGGGAAGAATGGTAGCGACGCTTCAAGCGTTCATCGGCTATGCACTACCGGTAGCCTTCGTAATTCGAACAGTGGGCGAAATGGATCAGCATGAACGAAATAAGAGGTGAAAGTTGTCTTAGCTAACAAAATTAGGTACCCTAATTATAGAATCTATAGATTAGAAACTGGAGGATATCAAAATGACACTACAAGTAGGAGAACAAGCACCGGATTTCACACTTCATGCAAGCGAAGGTGGGGAAGTTTCATTATCTGACTATCTAGGGAAAAATATCGTTCTTTTTTTCTACCCGAAGGACATGACACCAGGATGTACAACAGAAGCATGTGATTTTAGGGATCAGCATACTCAGTTTGATGAGCTTAATGCGGTTATCTTTGGAATCAGTCCAGATCCTATAGCTAGCCATAAGAAATTTATCGACAAACATGGCCTGCCATTTACATTATTAGCAGATGAACATCATGAGGTAGCTGAAACATATGAAGTATGGAAATTAAAGAAAAACTTCGGCAAAGAATATATGGGAATAGAACGCTCGACCTTTTTAATTGATGAAAAAGGAACGCTAGTTAAAGAATGGCGTAAAGTCAAGGTTGAAGGCCACGTTGAAGAAGCACTCGAATACTTGCGAAACAGAGCAGAATAAGCGAGGGATGAGATGAGAGACGAACGACTGAATAAACTGGCAAAGCTCCTGCTGACCTATTCGATAAAACTACAAGCGGGAGAGCGTGTATTAATAAGAGGGCACTACAATGCAAAACCATTAATGAAAGAATTAATTGATGAAACGTATAAACTAGGAGCCTATCCATATATTGATATTATGGATGACGAATTGAACCGCCATTTAGCGTTAGGTTATGAAAAGGAACAACTTGAAACACTGGCATCCTGGATGATGAAAAAATATGAAGATACAGATGCAGTCATCATTGCCTATGGGGAAGAAAATGACGCGGAGTTTTCGGAAATCCCGACAGAAAAGCATCGAATTCGCGGTGAAGCGATGAAGAAGCCAACATTCTTCTATGTCAATAATCGTCGTTGGGTACTGCTTAATTATCCAACAATGGGTCTGGCACAGAAAGCAGGCATGAGTCTAAGTAGCTTTGAAGATTTTTTACTAGAAGTAAGTACAGCTGATTATGAAAAAATGGATCTTGCTATGCAGCCATTGAAACAATTAATGGAACGTACTGATCGAGTACGTCTCGTATCACAAGGAACGGATTTATCCTTTTCAATAAAAGGTATTCCAGCTGTTGTTTGTGCCGGTGCGAATAATATTCCTGATGGAGAAGTATTTACCGCTCCGGTCAAGGAAAGTGTTAATGGAATCATTACCTTTAATACTCCTTGTCCATACCAAGGCATAACCTTCCGGAACGTATCATTAACCTTCAAAGAAGGTAAGTTGATTGAAGCGAAGTCTGATCAAATGGAGAAAATGAATGAAATTTTTGATACAGATGCAGGTGCACGCTATATTGGTGAATTCGCTATTGGTGTAAACCCGTTTATTACAGAACCAATGGGTGACATTCTTTTTGACGAAAAAATTTGTGGAAGTCTGCACTTCACACCAGGTGAGGCCTATGAAGAAGCTGATAATGGAAATCGCTCTAGCATTCATTGGGATATGGTATTAATTCAACGTCCCGAATATGGTGGCGGCGAAATCTATTTTGATGATGTTTGTATTCGCAAGGATGGTTTGTTTACATTACCAGAATTAGAGGGATTAAACCCTGATCAGTTAAAATAGCCTGCCTATTTTTCTTGGAAAAGGCTTTTGTCCAACTCAACTTTTCTATCATTGAATATGCTAAAGTATGGGAATACCTCCTCGAAATAACTTACGCGGGCCTAGTGCTCGCGGTTTTTTATGAAAAAAATAATGGATTGTGACGTAGATATAATAAAGAAAACATATAAATAATGGAGGAATACAAATGCTTGTATTATCAACAATTGTGCCACCAAAATCGATTCAAACAGATATGGCTGCTAAGTTCCCGAATATTGACTTTCACTATCAAGAGGATCTTGAAACAGATGAATTATCTCATGCTGAAGTTTTAATTACATATGGTGAAGATTTAGAAAATCAACATATTAGAAAAGCCCCCATGCTTAAATGGATTATGGTCATGTCTGCAGGTCTTGAAAGAATGCCCTTTGAGGCGATTATTGAAAGAGATATTCTCGTAACAAATGCCCGTGGTATACATAAAACCCCCATGGCTGAATATACATTCGCTATGGTTCTTCTCCACGAAAAAAAGGGGAGGTTGTTGCTTGAAAACGAAAGGAATGAAAAATGGGATCGTGATGTTAGGGTAGGTGAATTAAATGGAAAAACAATGCTTATCCTTGGTACGGGTGCAATCGGTGGTGAAATTGCCCGAATCGCTAAAGCTTTTAATATGAAGACAGTAGGTTTGAATAGAAGTGGTAGACAAACTGAATATATGGACCGAATCATCCAAAAGAAGGCTATCTTGTCTGAGCTTTCGCAAGCTGATTATCTTATATCCATTTTACCGTCCACACAGGAAACTGTGGGTTTCCTCCAAGCAGAACACTTTAAGGCGATGAAGAACTCAGCTGTGTTTGTAAATATTGGGCGAGGAGACGTAGTAGATGAGAATATTCTACTTTCGGCACTGGCTAATCAAGAAATAGCCCATGCGATTCTCGACGTATTCGATCCTGAGCCACTGGCGAAGGGTCATCCATTTTGGAATATGGATAATGTGATCGTAACATCTCATTTATCAAGCAGGTCTTACAATTATCTTCCGCGGGCGTTCCAGATTTTTGAACAAAATCTTTCAACTTATCTCGAACGAAAATCAAGTTTTATTAATGAGGTTGATCCAAAAAAAGGATATTAATTTGATTTTAAAGAAAAGTGCTTGGTATGGTAAAATTAAATGAATACCCAAGGATTTGTTATTGATTTAGTAGAAGCATTGACAAAGTAAGCTAACCAAAGGTACACTAATTATAAATATTCTAAAGTAAGAATATTTACTTGATAAGAAAAAGAGGTGCATTACGGTGTCCCAAGAGCTATTAAAAGAAGCATTGGATTCATTGAAAGATACCGGAGTACGTATCACCCCTCAACGTCATGCAATACTTGAGTATTTAATAAACTCGATGTCTCACCCAACTGCAGACGATATTTATAAAGCATTGGAAGGTAAATTTCCAAATATGAGTGTGGCAACAGTTTATAATAATCTTCGAGTATTTCGTGAGGTTGGTCTGGTTAAAGAATTAACATATGGGGATTCCTCGGCGCGATTCGATTTTGTCACAACAAACCATTACCATGTGATTTGTGAAAAATGCGGTACAATTGTTGATTTTCACTATCCAGCGTTAGACGAAGTTGAGCACTTTGCTTCACAGGTAACTGGATTTAAAGTGAATACCCACCGTTTAGAAGTTTACGGAGACTGTCCAGCTTGCCAAGGAAAAAGCTTGCACTAAAAAAGGTTCCGCCTTAACTTAAGGCTGGAACCTTTTTAATGTTTAGTAATTTGTAAACTATCTACATAATGAAACACGGTTTAAAAGGTCAGAACATAGTGAGTTGAATTGCTAACAAAAGAAAAAAGAGACAGGACTGCCTCTCATTGTTTTTGGTGAGTTTGTTTACGATTATAATTTTGGTCAAATTCTTTACCTTCAAGACTTTTATCCAGCGTTAAACTTTCGTCACAATGCATACAAATGTCAACTCTGCCTAATATTTTTGTGGGTTTATTACAGTTTGGACAAATGACCTGCACCGTTTTTGTTGAGAGCATACCAATCCAGAAATAGACGACCGTGCTAGCTACAATAAATAGAAGACCAAGCAACATGAAAATCGTCATAACAATTGGATGGGATTTGAAAAATATCCCTCCGTACATCACAATAAAACCGATGAAGACCAGACTGAGAGCAAATGTCCTGATTTTATTTATTTTACTAGAATATTTCGCCATAGTTGTCCCTCCTGAAATTTTACTATATCATATTTCACTGGGAAAGAAGAGAATATTCAGTAAAAACATAGCAAATAAAGAAACGGGAAAATATCTATAAAAGAATGTTCCCTTGCAGGGATTATAGTTGAAATGTCGAACAAGTAAACATACCACAATTTATTGGGGGAATTAAGAGATGGAAGATATTCTTCGTCCGATTTATCAAGAGCGGGCAAGCTTAAAGTCAACACTTGGCATACTTTTAATAGAAAAAAGGAAAAACACAAGTTCAAATACAGACACCTTTGATTATATTTTATTTGTAATAGTAGATGAAGCGGAAGAACCAGTTTTCTTAAAACATTATACATATAAAGATCAAAAAGCAGCTCTGCATATCGTTCAGGAAAAACAATTAAAAGAATGGCTATTGCTTGGCACGAATCGCAAAGTTGTCGATTGGCTTCAAAATGGAAAGGTTCTATACGATCGTAATGAATATCTCTACAATCTGAAAACAGAACTTCGTGAATTTCCTTTCTATGGACGAAAAATTAAGATTGGTATCGAATTTGCTAAATTAATAAGAAGGTATATAGATGGAAAAGCATTTTTTGAAGATGGGCATTATCTAGACGCCTACAATCATGTGGTCCATTCTTTGCACCATCTCGCTAGATTAGAAGTGATTGAACAAGGATTTTATCCAGAGGTAACAGTCTGGAATCAAGTGAAATATATGGAACCAGAAATTTTTAAACTTTATGAGGAGCTTGTCAACAGTGAGGAGACAATCGAGAAGAGACTTGAACTTTTGTTTCTCGCTAGTGAATTTCTTATCTATTCCAGAACCAATACAGGTTCACAGCATTTAGTAGAAATAATGAAAGAAAGACAGGGCTACTGGAGTATATCAGAATTAATGGAACACCCTGAACTCGCTCATTATGCAGTTGATTTAAGTGTTTTGTTAGAATACTTAATAGATAAGGCTATAGTTGAAGTCGTTGAAATTGAGACTAAGGGGCATGAAGTTTATCATCGTAATTATCAAGCTCGATAACTTTTTTGAAAAAGTTGTTGACCTTATGTTTGTATGATGATATAGTTATAAACGTCGCTGAGGGACATACGCTTTCACAGCGGCGGAGAAACATCTCGAAAAAACTTTTAAAAAACATGTTGACAGTTAATACATTAACGTGTTAACTTAATAAAGTCGCTTACGAGATAAGTGATAACAACTTGCTCTTTGAAAACTGAACAAAACAAAGCGCCAACGTTTAAATTTAAGTGAGTACACACTATAACAACAAATGAGCAAGTCAAACACTTTATTGGAGAGTTTGATCCTGGCTCAGGACGAACGCTGGCGGCGTGCCTTGCCT
>NZ_LFZW01000001.1:1019310-1023801 GCF_001183985.1 Peribacillus loiseleuriae
TTCTTTTCTCGCATGAGAGAAGATGGAAAGACGGTTTCGGCTGTCACTTACAGATGGGCCCGCGGCGCATTAGCTAGTTGGTGAGGTAATGGCTCACCAAGGCCACGATGCGTAGCCGACCTGAGAGGGTGATCGGCCACACTGGGACTGAGACACGGCCCAGACTCCTACGGGAGGCAGCAGTAGGGAATCTTCCGCAATGGACGAAAGTCTGACGGAGCAACGCCGCGTGAACGAAGAAGGCCTTCGGGTCGTAAAGTTCTGTTGTTAGGGAAGAACAAGTACCAGAGTAACTGCTGGTACCTTGACGGTACCTAACCAGAAAGCCACGGCTAACTACGTGCCAGCAGCCGCGGTAATACGTAGGTGGCAAGCGTTGTCCGGAATTATTGGGCGTAAAGCGCGCGCAGGTGGTTCCTTAAGTCTGATGTGAAAGCCCACGGCTCAACCGTGGAGGGTCATTGGAAACTGGGGAACTTGAGTGCAGAAGAGGAAAGTGGAATTCCAAGTGTAGCGGTGAAATGCGTAGAGATTTGGAGGAACACCAGTGGCGAAGGCGACTTTCTGGTCTGTAACTGACACTGAGGCGCGAAAGCGTGGGGAGCGAACAGGATTAGATACCCTGGTAGTCCACGCCGTAAACGATGAGTGCTAAGTGTTAGAGGGTTTCCGCCCTTTAGTGCTGCAGCTAACGCATTAAGCACTCCGCCTGGGGAGTACGGCCGCAAGGCTGAAACTCAAAGGAATTGACGGGGGCCCGCACAAGCGGTGGAGCATGTGGTTTAATTCGAAGCAACGCGAAGAACCTTACCAGGTCTTGACATCCTTTTGCCCTCCCTAGAGATAGGGACTTCCCTTCGGGGACAAAAGTGACAGGTGGTGCATGGTTGTCGTCAGCTCGTGTCGTGAGATGTTGGGTTAAGTCCCGCAACGAGCGCAACCCTTGATCTTAGTTGCCAGCATTTAGTTGGGCACTCTAAGGTGACTGCCGGTGACAAACCGGAGGAAGGTGGGGATGACGTCAAATCATCATGCCCCTTATGACCTGGGCTACACACGTGCTACAATGGATGGTACAAAGAGCTGCAAACCCGCGAGGGTAAGCGAATCTCATAAAGCCATTCTCAGTTCGGATTGTAGGCTGCAACTCGCCTACATGAAGCCGGAATCGCTAGTAATCGCGGATCAGCATGCCGCGGTGAATACGTTCCCGGGCCTTGTACACACCGCCCGTCACACCACGAGAGTTTGTAACACCCGAAGTCGGTGAGGTAACCGCAAGGAGCCAGCCGCCTAAGGTGGGACAGATGATTGGGGTGAAGTCGTAACAAGGTAGCCGTATCGGAAGGTGCGGCTGGATCACCTCCTTTCTAAGGATATTACGTGTGGCGCTTATGTTTTGTTCAGTTTTGAATGAGTAATTCATTCAATCGTGGTAAAGGAAAGCAGCAGATTCGTCTTTTGCTTATTCGTCGCCGAATCGTTCTTTGAAAACTAGATAATAGATAGAAGGCAAATTTTTGCATTAAATTTTCAAGACATCAAGTAAGACCTTTTAACAACTAGGTTGTTTGATAAACTTTCTGTTTATCAGCCACCATATGGTTAAGTTAGAAAGGGCGCACGGTGGATGCCTTGGCACTAGGAGCCGATGAAGGACGGGACTAACACCGATATGCTTCGGGGAGCTGTAAGTAAGCTTTGATCCGGAGATTTCCGAATGGGGAAACCCACTGTTCGTAATGGAACAGTATCTTTACCTGAATACATAGGGTACTGAAGGCAGACCCGGGGAACTGAAACATCTAAGTACCCGGAGGAAGAGAAAGCAAACGCGATTTCCTGAGTAGCGGCGAGCGAAACGGAAGATAGCCCAAACCAAGAGGCTTGCCTCTTGGGGTTGTAGGACACTCAACATGGAGTTACAAAGGAACGGGGTAAGTGAAGTGATCTGGAAAGATCCGTCAAAGAAGGTAAAAACCCTGTAGCTGAAACTTCGTTCCCTCCTGAGTGGATCCTGAGTACGGCGGGACACGAGAAATCCCGTCGGAAGCAGGGAGGACCATCTCCCAAGGCTAAATACTACCTAGTGACCGATAGTGAACCAGTACCGTGAGGGAAAGGTGAAAAGCACCCCGGAAGGGGAGTGAAATAGATCCTGAAACCGTGTGCCTACAAGTAGTTAGAGCCCGTTAATGGGTGATAGCGTGCCTTTTGTAGAATGAACCGGCGAGTTACGATTTCATGCAAGGTTAAGTTGATAAGACGGAGCCGCAGCGAAAGCGAGTCTGAATAGGGCGAATGAGTATGAGGTCGTAGACCCGAAACCAGGTGATCTACCCATGTCCAGGGTGAAGTTCAGGTAACACTGAATGGAGGCCCGAACCCACGTACGTTGAAAAGTGCGGGGATGAGGTGTGGGTAGCGGAGAAATTCCAATCGAACCTGGAGATAGCTGGTTCTCTCCGAAATAGCTTTAGGGCTAGCCTCGAGATGAGAGTATTGGAGGTAGAGCACTGATTGGACTAGGGGCCCCCAACGGGTTACCGAATTCAGTCAAACTCCGAATGCCAAATACTTATTCTCGGGAGTCAGACTGCGAGTGATAAGATCCGTAGTCAAGAGGGAAACAGCCCAGACCACCAGCTAAGGTCCCCAAGTTTACGTTAAGTGGAAAAGGATGTGGAGTTGCTTAGACAACCAGGATGTTGGCTCAGAAGCAGCCATCATTTAAAGAGTGCGTAATAGCTCACTGGTCGAGTGACTCTGCGCCGAAAATGTACCGGGGCTAAACGTAACACCGAAGCTGTGGATGGATACCGTATGGTATCCGTGGTAGGAGAGCGTTCTAAGGGCGTTGAAGCTAGACCGGAAGGACTGGTGGAGCGCTTAGAAGTGAGAATGCCGGTATGAGTAGCGAAAGAAGGGTGAGAATCCCTTCCACCGAATGCCTAAGGTTTCCTGAGGAAGGCTCGTCCGCTCAGGGTTAGTCGGGACCTAAGCCGAGGCTGAAAAGCGTAGGCGATGGACAACAGGTTGATATTCCTGTACCACCTATACATCGTTTGAGCGATGGGGGGACGCAGAAGGATAGGGTAAGCGCGCTGTTGGATATGCGCGTCCAAGCAGTTAGGCCGGAAACGAGGAAAATCCCGTTTCCATCAAGGCGGAGCTGTGATGGCGAGGGAAATATAGTACCGAAGTTCCTGATTCCACGCTGCCAAGAAAAGCCTCTAGTGAGATGTAGGGTGCCCGTACCGCAAACCGACACAGGTAGGCGAGGAGAGAATCCTAAGGTGTGCGAGAGAACTCTCGTTAAGGAACTCGGCAAAATGACCCCGTAACTTCGGGAGAAGGGGTGCTTTTTAGGGTGAATAGCCCGGAAAAGCCGCAGTGAATAGGCCCAGGCGACTGTTTAGCAAAAACACAGGTCTCTGCGAAGCCGCAAGGCGAAGTATAGGGGCTGACGCCTGCCCGGTGCTGGAAGGTTAAGAGGAGAGGTTAGCCGCAAGGCGAAGCTTTGAATTGAAGCCCCAGTAAACGGCGGCCGTAACTATAACGGTCCTAAGGTAGCGAAATTCCTTGTCGGGTAAGTTCCGACCCGCACGAAAGGCGTAACGATCTGGGCACTGTCTCAACGAGAGACTCGGTGAAATTATAGTACCTGTGAAGATGCAGGTTACCCGCGACAGGACGGAAAGACCCCGTGGAGCTTTACTGCAGCCTGATATTGAATTTTGGTACAGCTTGTACAGGATAGGTAGGAGCCTGTGAAGCCGGAGCGCTAGCTTCGGTCGAGGCGTCGGTGGGATACTACCCTGGCTGTATTGAAATTCTAACCCGCGCCCCTTATCGGGGCGGGAGACAGTGTCAGGCGGGCAGTTTGACTGGGGCGGTCGCCTCCTAAAATGTAACGGAGGCGCCCAAAGGTTCCCTCAGAATGGTTGGAAATCATTCGTAGAGTGTAAAGGCACAAGGGAGCTTGACTGCGAGACCTACAAGTCGAGCAGGGACGAAAGTCGGGCTTAGTGATCCGGTGGTTCCGCATGGAAGGGCCATCGCTCAACGGATAAAAGCTACCCCGGGGATAACAGGCTTATCTCCCCCAAGAGTCCACATCGACGGGGAGGTTTGGCACCTCGATGTCGGCTCATCGCATCCTGGGGCTGTAGTCGGTCCCAAGGGTTGGGCTGTTCGCCCATTAAAGCGGTACGCGAGCTGGGTTCAGAACGTCGTGAGACAGTTCGGTCCCTATCCGTCGTGGGCGCAGGAAATTTGAGAGGAGCTGTCCTTAGTACGAGAGGACCGGGATGGACGCACCGCTGGTGTACCAGTTGTTCTGCCAAGAGCATCGCTGGGTAGCTACGTGCGGACGGGATAAATGCTGAAAGCATCTAAGCATGAAGCCCCCCTCAAGATGAGATTTCCCATAGCGTAAGCTAGTAAGATCCCTGAAAGATGATCAGGTTGATAGGTCAGAGGTGGAAGCGT
>NZ_LFZW01000001.1:1023811-1942333 GCF_001183985.1 Peribacillus loiseleuriae
ATAGCGTAAGCTGATCCCTGAAAGATGATCAGGTTGATAGGTCAGAGGTGGAAGCGTGGCGACATGTGGAGCTGACTGATACTAATCGATCGAGGACTTAACCTTATTGTTCTTGAAAAAAGCAAAAAATCTTCTTATTATCTAGTTTTGAAAGAATGAAAAAATATTATTGACTTTATTTTAAAGTGTGATATAATAATAAGTGTCTTTCAGAAAGTTGTCTGGTAATGATGGCAAAGAGGTCACACCCGTTCCCATTCCGAACACGGAAGTTAAGTTCTTTTGCGCCGATGGTAGTTGGGGGTTTCCCCCTGTGAGAGTAGGACGTTGCCAGGCAGTTTATTTTTAAAACCACATTATATTATTCCGCAGTAGCTCAGTGGTAGAGCATTCGGCTGTTAACCGAACGGTCGTAGGTTCGAGTCCTACCTGCGGAGCCATATGGAGAGCTGTCCGAGTGGCCGAAGGAGCACGATTGGAAATCGTGTAGACGGGTAACCCTGTCTCAAGGGTTCAAATCCCTTGCTCTCCGCCATTCTAATTAATGTGGCCCCTTGGTCAAGCGGTTAAGACACCGCCCTTTCACGGCGGTAACACGGGTTCGAATCCCGTAGGGGTCACCATATACATAACGGAGGATTAGCTCAGCTGGGAGAGCATCTGCCTTACAAGCAGAGGGTCGGCGGTTCGATCCCGTCATCCTCCACCATTATTTTAATAAAATTTCATCATTTCTATTATCGCGGGGTGGAGCAGTCTGGTAGCTCGTCGGGCTCATAACCCGAAGGTCGCAGGTTCAAATCCTGTCCCCGCAATCTGGTCCGGTAGTTCAGTTGGTTAGAATGCCTGCCTGTCACGCAGGAGGTCGCGGGTTCGAGTCCCGTCCGGACCGCCATTTTTATTCAGTAGTTAAACTTTCTATTGATATAAAATTTATGGCTCAGTAGCTCAGTCGGTAGAGCAAAGGACTGAAAATCCTTGTGTCGGCGGTTCGATTCCGTCCTGAGCCATCATTAGTTTAATATGGAGGGGTAGCGAAGTGGCTAAACGCGGCGGACTGTAAATCCGCTCCTTCGGGTTCGGCAGTTCGAATCTGCCCCCCTCCACCATTTATTATAGGGGTATAGTTTAAAGGTAGAACAAAGGTCTCCAAAACCTTCGGTGTGGGTTCAATTCCTACTACCCCTGCCAACTTAAAAAATTATTTTACATCATGGCGGTTGTGGCGAAGTGGTTAACGCACCTGATTGTGGTTCAGGCATTCGTGGGTTCGATTCCCATCAGTCGCCCCATTTTTAAACATAATGAATTGATTATTGAATAGATATGTAACAATGGGCTATAGCCAAGCGGTAAGGCAACGGATTTTGATTCCGTCATGCGAAGGTTCGAACCCTTCTAGCCCAGCCATATGCGGAAGTAGTTCAGTGGTAGAATACAACCTTGCCAAGGTTGGGGTCGCGGGTTCGAATCCCGTCTTCCGCTCCAAAAGATGGCGGCATAGCCAAGCGGTAAGGCAGAGGTCTGCAAAACCTTTATCACCGGTTCAATTCCGGTTGCCGCCTCCATAAAATTTTTGCCGGTGTGGCGGAATAGGCAGACGCGCACGACTCAAAATCGTGTTCCGTAAGGAGTGCCGGTTCGACCCCGGCCACCGGTATCAAATGGTCGAGTTAAAGAAAATGCACTAGTAAAAGAGTTCTCACATTTTGTGAGGACTCTTTTTTGATTCTTCATAAATAGCAAAAATAGTGTCTTAACACAGGAAACCTTTGTAGATTTGAAAGCAACATGTTGCTCCCTTTGATTAGCTATTTTTAATAATGTAGGATTTTTTCTTATTACGCAAACGGACCAGATTGTGGAACGATACCATCTTCTAAACTTTAATGTCTAAATTAAAGTTTAGAAGAGTTTGTGTGGGGTATCTATACTATTGGGAGGTTAGTTTAATAAGAAAAGAAATTTTAAATATAAAAACACAGGGTTAAACTACCCCGTGTTAAATTACTTCTGTTTATCTAACGCTAATTTCAAACCCTTTTTGATAATATTGCTTCTTCATTTCTTCAGGAACCATGCTTCCACCAGTTCCCCAAATAATATGTGTACCCTTACTCATCTTTTCCGTTAAACTATGCTTCTGTAAATAACCGATGCCCTCTTTACATAATTTACTTGGTCCTATCATGCCTGCTAGTGCAGAAGGTTCTAAATGGAGCCCCTCTGTATCGACTAATTCTTTTAGCAACTTATACAACTGTTCATCGCTAACCGTATAATTACCACTTAAAAAAGGCTCAATAGTTTTACCGACAAACCCAGATGGCTTTCCTACAGCGAGTCCATCCGCGTCTGTTACATTATCGATACCAAGATCTTGTACAGAAACTTTATCATGAAGTCCTGTCATTAAACCGAGTAACATACATGGTGAGTGGGTAGGTTCCGCAAAGAAACAGTGAACATGGTCTTGATACAATAATTTCAAACCAAAAGCTACGCCTCCAGGGCCACCACCTACTCCACATGGAAGATAAACAAACAAAGGATGATTCTCATCTATTGTTATCTGTAACTCTTCTAATTGGTTTTTTAATCGGGACGCGGCCACTGCGTATCCTAAAAATAGATCGTGGGAATTTTCATCATCCACAAAATAACATGTAGGGTCCCTATCTGCTTGGATTCGACCTTCTTCTACAGCTTTACTATAATCAGCTTCATATTCAATAACTTTGACATTTTTGCTTCTAAGCAAGTCTTTTTTCCACTGTTTTGCATCAGCTGACATATGAACAGAAACATTAAAACCTAACTTTGCACTGATGATGCCAATACTAAGTCCTAAATTTCCAGTAGAGCCTACTGCGATTGAATATTGTGAGAAGAAGGTTCGAAACCTATCACTATCTAAGATCGAATAATCATCATGAATCGTTAACAATTGATGTTGAAAAGCTAATTCTTCTGCATGTTTGAGAATTTCATAAATTCCTCCCCTTGCTTTAATAGAACCTGAGATAGGAAGGTGACTATCACATTTTAGTAATAATTCGCCTAATATAGGCTGCTGATATTCCTGTTCTAATGAATGTTTCATCGAAGGAATTCGTACTAAAGGAGATTCTATGATACCATTCGATGCTTTTGTTTCAGGGAAAACCTTGGCGATATATGGGGCAAAACGTTTCAACCTTTCCTCTGCAGCATTTACATCGTCTTGAGTAAGGGGGGATTTAATAATTCCCGTTTGAAATTTTTCGACATTTGGATTTAGCCAAAATACTTCATCCATCGAAATGAGCTTATTTAGTAAAGGATATTGGTCTTTCCATGTTTGTAGTTCTTTGCTTTCAATCTCTTTCATTTGTTTGTCCCTCCTAATTTCTTGTAGCAATTTGATTTATAAATTATAATTAAATAAACTTAAATACAGTTTAACACACGATTATCTTGTCGTTAAATATTATTAATTATATTTAAATTAAATTTAATATTTTATAAAGGAGTATCGATTATGGAAAATATAGATATTGGTAAGAAAGTTGAAAAATATAGAAAAGCTAAAGGATTAAGTAGTAGAGAGTTAGCAAAATTAGCTGATATTACACCTTCAATGTTAAGCCAAATTGAACGAGGATTGGCGAATCCTTCTATTCAAACCTTAAAGGTCTTAGCTAAAACCCTAAATGTTCCAACTTTTAGTTTTTTACTTGAAGAAACAATTACGGAGGATTTAGTCGTTAGGTCCAGTAAACGTAAGAAAATGATCATTGATAATTTGTCTTATGAGTTATTGTCGCCGGATTTTACGGGGAATTTAACAACAGCGATTATGAACGTTCCTTCGAATACTTCTTCATCCGAGAATCTTCTAGAACATAAAGGAGAAGAAGTAGCATTTATTTTAGAAGGAAAAATTAAGGTGTATTTGGGTGAAGAAGAATATCTATTAGAAGCTGGTGATAGCGTAAAAATACCAGCAAATTTGAAACATAAATGGGAAAATAATTTTAGTCAAAATGCAATTGTATTATTTTCAGTTACCCCACCTGCGTTTTAATGTAGATAACTGTAAAATGGTATTCAACAGGCGGGCAACTTTTAAGCAACACTGGTAGAACAAGATCAGACTTTTTTATAACCCAATAACCTTATTAATGCCGAGAAATGAGCGAAGTCTTTGTATGGATTGGCGAGATCGTTTGAAAAAATCAAAGGAAAAAAGGAGAAATTTGAACTGGGTAGAAAGATGCTTATGAATAAAATGAAATAATATAAATTGACCCCGAACATATGATTTATGTCCGGGGCCTTGTTTTTTTATAGTGAGGCTATAGCTTTACAATATAATTAGATGTTTCAGGTCCCTCGCGATTAAAGAGTGTACGACAAATTTAACTATTATTTGTAAAAAACCACACTAGTTGTTTATTGTGCCGTATACCCACCATCAAGTACAACAGCTTGCCCAGTAATGCCACGTGCTTTTTCGCTTGCAAGGAAGGATAGCGTAATCGGCGATTTCACTGACAGCGAGCAAATGCTTCTGAGGCACGAGCGGGTAAATGACTTCTTCCAAAACACTTTCTAAGGGTACTTGTCTTGTTATTGCCAGGTCTTGAAGCTGTCCGCGCGGCGGATTTTATTATTGAGGCGATTCCAGAAGTGATTGAGCTCAAGTGGAATTTGTATCAAGAATTAGCGTTGTTGATCAAATCAGAAGCAATTATTGCTTCTGATACATCTACTTATTCAATATCTCGTCTAGTTGGAAAGACGTCATTTGCGGAGAGGATGATAATCACTCACTCATTTCTTTAATCCAGGCCATCTTGTTCCTTTGGTTGAGATCGTGAAACATGACCAGACCAAAGTAGAAGTAGTGGAGGTAACGCTAGAATGAATTCGTAGCATCGGCAAGTCTCCCATGCTCTTAAAAAAAAGAGATTTCAGGATTTGTTGCCAATCGTTTGCAGACAGCTTTAATGCGTGAAGCGTTTTATTTGTTAAAAGAAGGAGTAGCGAGTGCCAAAGGATATTGATACGGCAGTAACTGCGGGTCCAGGCTTCCGTTGGGCATTTACCGGGCCAATTGAAATTGCCGACTTTGGAGGACTTGATACATGGAAAAGAGTGTTTGATAATGTTGCATCTGATTTAGATCAAAGCATTGATGCGCCTGCAGTCATCCGCGATTTGATTGATCAGGAAAAAATAGGAATTAAATCAGGTGAAGGGATCTATAACTATGAAACAATTTCTGTTTCTCAGAAATTAACTGAAAGAGATCGTCATTTTACTAGGCGCAATAGAATAAAAAACATCCATGAGCAGCTGATCTAAAGCTCAACGAAAAAGGTTCAGGTTCTAAAAATGGCATCACCTATGAACGTGGCGGTGCGGAGCTGATTGTGCGAAGCCCCACCCCTTTTCCACAAAAGGAGGAAGCATAAATGAGAGACGTAGTAATCGTAGGGGCAGCATGGCTTGTTGCCTTAGGAAAAGCTGTCTCGAAAAGGACGCTCCTCTACTTTATCTGTTTAACGTGCTTAATACGGTATTTAGTAGTTGTGCAACTTTAATTTGGGACAGTTTTTTAACTTGTAAATTGAGATGTGTAAGATAAAACGAACATGATTTTAATGTTCTTTTACTAGCTGTTAAAAAAAAAACGAACAGTAATAGGACTAGTTTCGGATTTTTCATGAGCGGTTTCTAATTGGTTTACGAAAAATCAACTTCCTTAAAATTAAATTTTCAAGGAGGATATGAATGAATTAAATCGAAATATTGTTCTAAGAACATGCATAGTTAAGTTTGGCATGGGACTTGCATAAATATAAGATGAATGGTTTCTCTGTGAGATAAATAGTTTGTAAGCATGTATTTAGTAGTTAGGATTTTATTTATGTAAGCGTTCGCTGTTAGTGGAGAAGTTGGTCATCATCTGAGAATTCTTTAGAAGCATCCTATTTGAACTGACTTGGGGAAGGTAGGTTTAAATGGGAATAGGTTAAATTAGAGAATCATAGTTATCTTGAGAGGCTGAAGTTTTTTGGGGGATGGGCTTTAATTTGAATTAAAGGGGGAATTTACTTGGCTATTCAGATTATTGCTATTGTATTGGCTTTAGGTTTGTTGATCTTTTTGGCGTATCGGGGTTATCTAGTTATTATTATCGCGCCGCTTGTTACATTACTTGCTGTTGTTTTATCTGGAGGACTTTTGTTGCCAAGCTATACGGAAATGCATATAACAAATTATCCTAATTATGTGAAATCATTTTTCCAAATCTTTTTATTAGGAGCCATATTCGGGAAAGTAACGGAAATGAGCGGTGCAGCGGCATCAATTGCTCAAACGATTGTAAAAAAATAGGTTCGAAACGGGCAATCCTATCTGTTGTATTAGCCTGTTCCGCATTGACATATGGCGGCGTTTCCTTGTTTGTAGTTGCATTCGCTGTGTATCCATTCGCAGCTGCTATTTTTAAAGAAGCAGATATTCCTAAACGACTTATTCCAGGAACGATAGCGCTTGGAGCATTTACTTATACAATGGATGCACTTTCAGGAACCCCGCAAATCCAAAATATCATTCCAACGAATTATTTTGGAACAGATACTTATGCAGCGCCATTAATTGGAATTATCGGAGCCATTATCGTATTTGTTGGCGGAATGATCTGGCTAGAGCGCCGCCGTAAACAAGCTTTGGTCAAAGGGAAAGGGGATGGAACTGGCTATATTAATGAACCAGAAAGTACGGAAAATGCGCCACTTCTAAATCTTGGTTGGCGATAGTACCACTCGTCCTTGTCATTCTATTTAACTATCTGTTTAGCAGAAGTGGGATTTCGGTTAAAAACTGGTATGATCAAACCGTATTAGCAGACACATTCAATATTGAAAATGTTAGTACAGTGACTTCATCTTGGTCATTGATTGTCGCCCTAACGATGGGCGTTCTGGCTGTTATGCTTCTCAATGTTAAGCGCATTAAAGTAAAACTTGCGACTGGATTGACAGCAGGTGCAATGGGTTCATTGCTGGCTATTTTTAACACAGCATCTGAAGTTGGATTTGGGAATGTAGTTAAAACATTACCTGGCTTTAAAGTGATTCAAGACTCCGTTTTCAATGCTAGCAGCAACCCGATCGTCTCTGAAGTGATTGCTGTAAACGTTCTTGCGGGTATTACCGGTTCTGCTTCCGGCGGATTGTCCATCGCTTTGGAAGTAATGGGAAGTCACTATTTGCAATTGGCACAAAACCTTGGCATTACTCCTGAGATGCTCCATCGGATCGCTTCCATGGCTTCCAGTGGAATGGATACACTTTCACATAATGGAGCAGTTATCACACTACTTGCCATTACAGGGTTAACACATCGTCAATCTTATAAGGATATTTTTATCATTACGATTTTGAAAACAGTAGCCGTATTTATTCTTGCATTTTCAGCATCACTATTTATCTAAAAATACGCACAGTAAAAGAATGGAGATGGAAAAATGGATAAAGTCCTATCATCATTAGACGAAGTAATGCGTCAAATTAAGGATGGAGCGACAATTGTCGTTGGTGGCTTCGGTTTATGTGGAATTCCAGAAAAATTAATTACGAGTTTACGAGATAAAGGAGTAAAAGATTTAACGATTGTCAGCAATAATTGTGGTGTCGACGACTGGGGACTAGGTTTGCTTTTGGAAAATAAACAAATTAAAAAAATGGTCGCATCCTATGTAGGGGAAAATAAATTATTTGAACAACAATTTTTAAGTGGTGAACTTGAGGTAGAGCTTGTTCCTCAAGGTACACTTGCTGAACGCTTACGAGCAGGCGGAGCAGGAATTCCTGCTTTTTATACAGCGACAGGAGTAGGGACAGAGGTGGCTAAAGGGAAAGAGCATAAAGAATTTGATGGGAAAACATATATTATGGAAAAAGGGATTGTTGGCGATTTCGCGTTTGTGAAGGCGTGGAAAGCAGATCCGTTTGGCAATCTTGTTTATCGGAAAACGGCTAGAAACTTTAATCCAGTAGTTGCCACAGCTGGGAAAATGACAATCGCAGAGGTTGAAGAGATTGTTGGAATCGGTGAACTGAATCCGGATGAAATTCATACGTCCGGCGTGTACGTTCAAAAAGTTTTTGTTGGTGAGAATTATGAAAAGCGAATTGAAAGGCTTACAACAGCTAACGCATAAAGGGGAGGGATTGTTATGACTGGAAGAAAACGTATTCTAGAACGTGCTGTTAAAGAATTACAAGATGGAATGTGTGTGAATTTAGGAATTGGGATGCCTACCCTGATTGCCAATATGATTCCAGAAGATGTTGATGTCATGTTACAAACAGAAAATGGCTTACTTGGAATTGGTGCATATCCGAAAGAACTCGAAGTGGACCCAGATTTGATTAATGCTGGGAAAGAAACGGTCACAGCAAAAGCAGGTGCTTCCTATTTTGATAGTGCTGAATCGTTTTCGATGATACGAGGTGGCCATATTGATCTTGCTATTCTTGGCGGGATGGAGGTTTCAAAAAATGGCGACTTGGCAAACTGGATGATCCCAGGGAAAATGGTAAAAGGAATGGGGGGCGCAATGGACTTAGTGCAGGGCGCTAAACGAATAGTCGTGATTATGGACCATGTGAATAAGCATGGAGAGTCCAAAGTCAAGAATACCTGTACCTTGCCACTAACCGGTCAAGGCGTCGTTCATTGCCTGATCACGGACTTAGCTGTATTCCACTTCCCTGAATCAGGCATGGAATTGGTGGAGCTACAAAAAGGAGTTACACTTGATGAAGTAAAAGTGAAAACGGAAGCGGTTTTTGTGGTAAGCGAGTCTTTGAAGGTTAATAAGTAAACTGAAGTATTCACTTGAATGAAGTTTAGAGTTAGTAAGGCTATTTGTTGTTTATAATTATGTTTGATTAATTTGAAACGAATAACTTTGATAAACGATCTAAAAGAAGGAGAGTATTTTACAAAAGAATTGATCAATGCACGCTCTAATTTTTTCAATCGATTCAATGTTTATCAAAATGTTTGATCATTTCTATGCTCCTTTTCTTGTAATACGCCTTCAACAGAATAATGGAGGAACATCTATTAGTGGATTAGTTTTAAAAGAACAGCGGCCCTAAAAACAATTAGGCCATTACTTAAATCGGCAGCACCCGTAAAACGTCTAAGCAGACAGTGACAAAAAGCTGGTTTTCACCACGTTAAGCGGTGTAGCCAGCTTTTGTTGTACTTCTTTGTTTTGAGGGACGGAGTTATGCATATTTGACAATAAAATAATCAATCTATTTTCTAGACTAATCACAAATCGATGGTGCCTTTCTTAGCCCTTATTCTGACGCCTTTTCTTAAATATCCCCTTTAATAACGAAGGCACTACTAAGAAGATAAATAAAGTTCGGAATAACTGGTAACAGATAACAACTGAGAGATCTGCGTTTACTTCCTTTGCGATAATCGCCATCTGGTCCATTCCCCCAGGGGAAAGGCTTAAAAAAGCTGTCATAAGAGTTACTGTATGCAATTTGGTCAGTAAAAGACTCAGACCAATAGAGCATGCGATCAACACAACCCCACTCATGAACGCTAATAATGTGATTTTGAACTTATTCTGCAAATCTTCAGGTTTAAGTAATAATCCAATATAACCTCCAATCAACAACTGAGAGCAATTTAGGAAAACCGATGGAAGGGCAGGCCCATGAAAGCCTGATAGATTGAGAATAATCGTGGCGATCATCGGTCCCAATAAAAAAGCTGTTGGAAATTTGATTTTCTTTCCAAGTAGGGCGAAGATCGTGCAAACAACGGCAAATACTAAAATATGTGGAAATAACTCCCCCCAGCTCGCAGTCCTGGTTTGAATGGAACTCATAAACGAATCGTTGCTCTGGATTTCAAATAAAGGACTAAAAATTAGCATAGGTACAAAGAAAATGATCATCATTAATCTGGAGACCTGTAAGAAGGTAACAACTGTTAGATCGATCCCCTTTATATCCTCAGCTAATGGAATCATTTGACTAAGTCCACCAGGAATACTCCCCATTAAAACCGTTGGAAATGGGATTCCTGATAATCTTGATATAAACAATGCGATAATAGAGGTACAAAACAAAAGTAGCACTGTCAGCAGAACCATCGAGGGGAACTGTTGACCAATTTGTTTTACCGTCGACATCGTAAACGACAGACCGATTGTATATCCTATAATACCCATTCCAATATTTCGAACCGATCCAGGCCAAAATGGCTTAATCATTTTAAAAAATCTTGAACCGATGAGGACAAAAATCATCGATCCAAGAAGCCAGGGTATAGGCATATGAAACATTTGAAATATTAGCGCACCGAGAATAGCAATTATACTAGTGATCAGAAATTGAATCCATTTATTTTCAGTCATATATTGATTTTTCATGAAATCACTTCTTTTCATTTGTTAATGACGTCAAATCGGTTATCAACTCAAGGTCGCAATCAATTTCTCAATTCGTTTGTTTACATGATTGTTAAAAATGCCCCCATGGTAACAAATGACAGTTTCGATTGGGTACTTCTTGAATTGGTGGAGGGATTTCAGTGCAGTATCCATATCCGGAGTATTATTAGGATTCGGGCCTAATAGTTCCCCGTTGTGTACAACCAAAGCGTCTCCAGCAATTAGTGTTTTGCTTGCCTCGTGATACAGACTAATATGACCTGGCGTATGCCCCGGAGTATGAATAACAATTAAGCCACCGCCAAAGGGTAATCTTCCACCATCTGTTACGGAATGAGTAACATTCGCAGGAGTTGAATTGGAAAAGGCCGTTTCAAAATCTAAGCGATGCTTCTCGGGTATTGACTGAAGAACGCTCCTTTTTTTCTCTTCATTTAATTTGAGGAATGGGATTTCACCGTCGATATAGGCTTTGTCATCTTTATGAGCATACACATCTACTTGCCGACTATTATTTGCTAAAAATTGGGGTAAACTTCCAACATGGTCTATATCTTGATGGGTAAGAATAATCGAATGAGGTTCAGTTGGACCAATTCCAGCTTGACGAATTAACTCAATGATTTCCTGATAATTACCCGGTATCCCAGTATCCACTAGGACATAGGAAGTAGAATCGTAAATAACTGTTGGATGAATGATCATTTTGTACTCTCCAATGTTGATCGATAATTCCAGCATTTCAATGCCATTAGCAATTTTCATATTCACCAAAGCATTAAGCTTTGGTTCACCTCCATATTTTTCGGATAGAAACCTACGAGTTCATTATATGACTTTTGGGTTTTTGGATCAACCCCAATATTGACCATATAGTTGCAGCATGTCAGAATAACTAGAGGTGGTAATGATGGAAGAATTAAAGAAACAACAAATATTGAATACAGCTATGAATGTATTTAAGGAAAAAGGCTATATCTCTTCTTCGATGCAAGATATAGCTGAAGCCTGTGGGATGGCAAAAGGTAGCATCTATAAAATTTTTCCTTCCAAAGAAGAGTTATTCACGGAAGTGTTCGTTGTATGCCATCAAAGGATGTTTGACCAAGCAAGTGAACTAGATTGTGCCGGACGACAAGAGGAACTAATACCAAAGGAGAAATTTAGGAGAAAGATAGAATTTCAGATACAGTACATGATTGAAAATTATTTTTTTATGGTAGAGTTTAAAGAATTGCCAATCAAAGATAATGAGAAATTTATATCGGTATGGAAGAAAAAAAGAGCTATGCTGCTCTTATGGCATCGGGATTGTTTTTTGGAAGTTTATGGAGATGGTATACAGAGCTATATCTGGGATATCGTGGCGATTTTTAGAGGACTTCTAAAAGAATATTTATCCCATGTCATTCAAAAGGTGATAGCACTACCGATGTCAGATCTGGCCCTTTTTATAGTCGAAAGAATGGACGCTGTTGTGATGGATTTGACATCTACACAACCTGAGCCTGTATTAAAAGAAACCAATATATACTTTAATCATTTGAATCCAATAGATTTGCAGACGCAGCAGGAAACGGTTCGTGAATTTTTGCAATCATTCTCGTTAAAAATAAGTGAACTTCAAAAACCTGAGAGTGTCCGGAAAGAGCTGTTGGAGGTTATTAGTCTATTTGAGAAGGAACTCGAACTAGAAACTCCCAATACAACATTGCTACACGTGTTTACAACATATCTAGAAACAATTTCTGAGCTAAGACCTTATGTCCGACAGCTTAACTTAATGATTTAAACATAAAGAATCGTCAGCATTTTCTGGAATGTTATACACTAAGTATTGATTTACTTGAAAACAGCTAATTTCCTGTAATAGAACAATGCTTCAAATATTGAGCCCTTCTAAACGTTGTTAAAAAGGGGAGAACCGTTTTAAAATATGCTTTACGTCGTAACCGCATTTTTCCTAACGGTACCCCCTTGTTTAACAATTTTCGTCGATAGTGGAATAAATAGAGATGCTACATTTCTACAATAGAAATTTTTCCAAATTAATAAATAATCATTCTATATCGCAAATCTACTGATAAATAGTTCATCTTTTTTATAAACGGTGAGACTTTGTACTGATCCAATTGTAAAATGTCGGTTCAAAAATTTGTAATGATCAAGAACTTCACAAGAAATTGTACAGAAAATAAACAATTTTATATTATATGTTTCAACTTCCTTTTCAACGTAACTAAAGGTGTATATGATAGAGTTATACATAATTTGAACTAGGAGCTGTTGAACGTGATTAAAGCGATTTTTTTTGATTTGGATGATACCCTTCTATGGGACCAAAAAAGTATAAGTGAGGCGTTTAAAGCTACTTGCGAGTATGCTGCAGAGAAATATGAAGTCGATGCTGAGCAATTAGAGGAAGCGGTGCGAGAAGAAGCGCGGGAGCTTTACGCATCATATGATACCTATTCTTTTACACAAATGATTGGCATTAATCCGTTTGAAGGGTTGTGGGGCGATTTCGGTGATGAGGGGATCGAATTTGGAAAGATGAAGGAGTTTGCACCTGCCTACCGCCGAGATTCTTGGATTAGAGGCTTAAAGTCGCTTGGGATCAATGATGAAGAATTCGGTGCTGAACTAGCGGAACGCTTCCCTCTTGAGCGGAAAAAGCGCCCTTTTCTCTATGACGAAACGTTCCAGGTGTTGAATGAGCTGCATGATAAATATCGTTTATTATTGCTGACAAACGGTTCACCAGAATTACAAAATACGAAACTAGCTATTACTCCTGAACTTGTTCCATATTTTGACCATATTGTTATTTCTGGAGGATTCGGAAAAGGGAAGCCTGACGTATCTATTTTCGAACATGCATTAGAACGTATGAATGTGAGTAAGGATGAGGTCTTGATGGTTGGTGATAATTTAATGACAGACATCCTCGGAGCATCTCGTTGCGGCATTCAGTCCGTTTGGATTAATCGACATGAGAAAGAACGAAATGAGGTTATTCCAACTTATGAGATTACTCATTTAGAAGAATTATATCCTATTCTGCAGTCTTTGAAATAAAAGAAACAATTACTTGCTTCCCTGAACTATTTTTGAAATGACAGAGTTATGGATAAAATATAGATGTTTGGAATAAACGGTCTACTACAGATAGCGGATAATTTTTCCTAAGAAAGGTTTAACAATCCGTTCATGCAGAAGAATAGCAGAAAAGAATTGAAATATGTTTATTGTGAAATCAATTCCGGATGAGAAGGCACCATATATACAATTCTTAATGATTTAAATGTTAATTTCTGTCATTCGAAAATCTATCCGCCTCTGATGGAAATCATTTAAGGGATTTGGAAGTTGCGTGGAAAAGTTCTCCTATGGGGGACTTTTTCAATTTCACGAAAGTACCGTAGAATTTTTTTAAAAAAGGTTGCAAAAACCATAAAAGATATATATAATTGAATTTATCGATAAGGAAACGCAAATTTCGACAAATTATACGCGGGTGTAGTTTAGTGGTAAAACCTCAGCCTTCCAAGCTGATGATGAGAGTTCGATTCTCTTCACCCGCTCCATACATAGCTACTAACGTAGTGTTTCGTTACATAGAGAACGAGGCATTGCGTTTTTTTATTTTTTTACAAGGATTTGATCTCAATATGAGGTTAGGTCCTTTTTTGAGTGGAAATAACTAGAGGGTAAATAATTGTAATGGTTTGGTCAAATCTCTGTCTTTCGATGGAATAGAAACTGGATTGATTGGATGAAAATGAATGGTGTATAGTGACTTAAATTCTTAGTTGAGAGTTCTAAACCTTCGTCAGTTCCATCAATTTTAAACGGTACAAGCATATGTACCCATTCATATTAGTAGAAACGGGGTAGTAAAATGAAAGCATTAATCTTTGAGTCGTTTGGTGGTCCAGATGTGTTGCGCTATAAAGAGATAGAAGATCCATCCATTAAGGAAAATGAAATATTGGTGAGAATAAAGGCGATAGGATTGAACTTCGCTGATGTTTACAGAAGGAAGGGAAATTATCATTTAGCGGGTCTGCCACCTTATATACTAGGGTATGAGGCCTCTGGCATTGTAGAGCAAGTAGGTGACGGGATCACGAATATTAAAGTAGGTGACCGAATTGCATTTGCGGATGTGCCATTTGCGAATGCAGAATTGGTTGCTGTTCCCATTGAAAAAGCCATTTTGTTACCAGATGCTATTTCTTTTGAAACGGCATCAAGTGTTTTACTTCAAGGATTAACGGCCCATTATTTAACAAAGGATAGTTTTGAAGTCAAAGCAGGAAACTCTGTTCTTATTCACGCGGCAGCAGGAGGTGTTGGACAGCTGCTTGTTCAGATTGCTAAACTGCTTGGCAGTCAAGTCATTGGACTAACTTCTTCAGCAATGAAGGCGGAGGCTGCTATTTTAGCTGGGGCGGATCATGTATTCCTATATGATGAACAATGGAGTGAAAAAGTGAAGGGAGTAACGAAAGGTCGTGGAGTGGACGTCGTTTATGAGTCCGTGGGTTCGACTTTAGCAGACAGTTTTGAAGCAACAAAAATCGGTGGTACGGTTGTGTTTTATGGCATGGCAGGTGGAGATCCTTCTCCAGTCGATCCTCGTATGCTGATGGATACTTCAAAAACCCTGACTGGTGGAGATCTTTGGAATGTTTTAACTTCTTATGAGGAAAGAAATACACGCTCAAAACAATTATTTAACTGGATTGCTGAAGGAAAACTAGTACTCAAAGAACCGACTACATTCTCTTTAAAGGATGGCGCGGAAGCACATAAATGGCTAGAAAGCCGAAACAGCACAGGAAAGATTTTATTGATACCATAAAGGTCAAAAGTGTCGTTGTTCCTAGTTGTGGAGTTGCTCCAGAAGCCTTTTAACAAAGAAAGTACAAGTATTTTCAATAGGCTTTGGCGTTTAGCGCAAAGAAGCTAGTGCCCTATAAGTACGAAAAACACCGTCCGATGATTTGGACGGTGTTTAGTGTGATTAAAGTTATTTTATCCAATCAGTAAGCGGGGCGTCTGCTAGTTAATGATTGTATAAACTCCTTCACCGCCATGAACCTGAAGAAACATCTTCATTAGTGATTGTGTCAGCTTATCTGCTTCAACTAATGAAGTAGAAGGCTTCAGGTAAATGATTTGCAGGGCAGAGGTTGTTGTTCCTGTTACTTTGGTTCGTTCTGAATCAACGAAAGGACTGCCAAAAGGTCCATTTCTGTCTCCTGATGTAATCATGCCTTTCATGGTATTACTGCGTCCGTTTAACCCATCATATTGATCGGTTTCAGCGCCAATTTTTATCGTGACATCTCCCTCTATTTGATCGAGGTTATAAATACCGATCGGCACCTCGTATTGTAGAGAAAAGAAATTGTTTAAGTCGATGGCAGAATGGACAGGCTGAATGTAATTTTGTTTGCTTATTCGGCGATACAGGGCTTCAACGGAAGGACGGTAGCGTGATGGATTGGTTCCGGTCGTTTTGAATGCTTGGCGCCATTCTTTTATGCCAGAAATATCACTTATTTCATTGTCTTGAAGATCAAAGAAAATCGATTCCTGAAATAGCTGGAGTCTACCTTTGACCATTTGTGGCGAGTCGCTTACTACAATATTTTTATAAAAAATAATGCCTGCTTTAAAATTAGGGATTTTATCACGAAGTATGGAGTCAATCTGAACTTCCAAACCTTTCACCTCCAAAAATGGTTGGATATAGTTTATCATAGATGATGAAGGTTTAATAATGAGTATGCTTCTTTTAGTAAGTCAATAGGAGTGAATAATGTGGATATAGATGCATTTAAACAAGAAGTGATTCAATATAGTAAGGAAATTGGCATAGATAAGATCGGTTTTACAACGGCTTCAACGTTTCAGGAAATGAAGAATTTACTTATTAGACAGCAGGAATTAAATTACCAATCGGGCTTTGAAGAACCTGATATCGATAAAAGAGTGGATCCGACATTAATTTTCAATGAACCGAGATCGATCATTTCGATTGCTCTCGCTTATCCTTCGAAAATGAAAAACGCACCGCAAAGCAAGAAAGGCGAACGCCGTGGGATTTTTTGCCGAGCATCATGGGGACAGGATTATCATGTTGTCTTACGTAAGAAACTGCAGCTGCTTGAGGATTTTATTAAGGAAAAAGTACCAGGAGCAATGGCGAAATCAATGGTCGATACTGGTGAACTAGTTGACCGAGCTGTTGCAGAGCGCGCTGGGATTGGTTGGAGCGGGAAGAATTGTGCAATTATCACCCCTGAATTTGGCTCTTATGTTTATTTAGGGGATATGATTACAAACATCCCTTTTGCATCAGATCAACCGATTGAAGATCAATGTGGCACATGTAATAAATGTGTGGACGTATGTCCGACGGGAGCACTTGTTCAAGGTGGACAGCTGAATGCGAAGCGTTGTATTGCCTTTTTGACGCAAACAAAAGGGTTTTTACCAGATGAATTCCGAACGAAAATCGGCAATCGTTTGTATGGTTGTGATACGTGTCAGACGGTTTGTCCGAAAAATAAAGGCATGGATTTTCACTTTCATGAAGAAATGGAGCCTGATCCGGAGCTTGTAAAGCCATTATTAAAGCCGCTACTTACGATTTCAAACCGTGAGTTTAAGGAGAAGTATGGTCAAGCGTCAGGATCTTGGCGAGGTAAAAAGCCGATTCAACGAAATGCGATTCTAGCGTTAGCCCATTTTAAAGATGAGACTGCACTGCCAGATTTGATATCCGTTATGAAGGAAGATCCACGACCTGTCATACGCGGGACAGCTGCATGGGCAATTGGCAAAATCGGTGGTGATGATTCGGTATCTGTACTTAAAGAAGCTCGTGAAAGAGAAACGGACGAAGAGGTACTTACTGAAATAGAAAAAGGACTTAGTTTTAGTGCAATTACTGAGTAAATGAGGGTTGACCTTTCGCGAGGAATTGCGGGGTCAACTTTTTTTTTGTATTTTTACCGAATATGTATACATATATCTTATCATATGGGTTTATTTCTATTTTAATTGTGTAAGAAAGTTAAGAAAAAATCGGGGGTAAAGTAGTGTGTAAATTCCTGATTTATTCAACTTAACCATCAGAATGGAGAACGGAAAAGCAGATTATTATGGTCATCTTATTCATACATTCATCTGTATAAACCATGTCTTGCGGGTTACGATCCCAACTGATGGAGGTTTCACTTTAAGAGGAGGGATTCGTTTGAAACTTCAGCTAAAAGCGATTGTGCAAGAGCGGATCGAACGGTATATTGGAAAGTCGCGTGAAGCGGTAGAAGGAAAACTCTTACGTAAACAGAACGTGTATAAACAACGGGAAGCAGAAATTGTCCATGTTAAAGCGACTGGCCAAGTGCTATTTAGGCATGATAAGGAGAATGAAACAGAATTAGATTATCAGCTTCATCTTCAATATTTTATTAAACAGCGAGACACTTTCTTCATGGAAGAAGAAACAGAAGAAAGGCGAGTCACGTTTCATGATGGAAAAGTGGTCAGTGATTATGAAAATGAAAGAATATATGGTCAGAATCGGGAAGAGCGCACTATCGATGTGTTGTCGGAAAGAATCGAGTATACGTATGATCGCTTGAAGGCTGTGAAATATGCAGAAAGATGGTGGAATGATTTCAATCCAGCTTATCCGAAGTTTACGGATGATTGTTCAAGCTTTATCTCACAATGCCTTCATGCTGGAGGAATTCCGATGTGGGGAAGTCCGAATCGAAATAAGGGATGGTGGATGTCAGGGGGAAACTGGAGCTTTAGCTGGACGGTTGCGAATGCATTACAGCAGCTGCTTGCAGGAGGGAGGGGAATTAGGACAAAGCAAGTTCGTTCGGCTGAACAATTGAATTTGGGGGATATTATTTGTATTGATTTTGAAGGAGACGGCCGATTTAATCATTCATTGATGGTGACGGCTAAGGATGAATACGGAATGCCGCTTGTGAATGCACATACCACGAACAGTCGACATCGTTATTGGACTTATGAAGATTCAAGCGCCTATACGCCCAATATTGTTTACAAGTTTTACAAAATCCTTGATGGAAGCTGAAGATGAGGCACAAGGTACAATTAGTGATATAATATGGATTGAAGTTTATACTAGAGGTGAACAGAACGTGGCAATACATGTCGTTTTATATCAACCAGAAATTCCGGCCAATACCGGAAACATTGCAAGAACCTGTGCGGCAACCGATACGAAGCTGCATTTAATTCGTCCGCTTGGATTTTCCACAGACGACAAAGCTTTGAAAAGGGCCGGACTAGATTATTGGTATCATGTTGATATTCAATATTATGATTCTTTGGATGAGTTTTTTGAACAAAATGAGGGCGGTGATTTCTATTATCTGTCTAAATTTGGAGAAAAACCACATACTGGCTTTGATTACAGCAACCAAGATCGTGAAATTTATTTCTTGTTTGGCCGAGAGACTACAGGGCTTCCTAAGGATTTAATTCAACAGCAAAAAGACCGCTGCCTTCGTATACCGATGACTGGAAATGTTCGCTCGCTGAACCTTTCTAACACGGCTGCTATTCTCGTTTATGAAGCGTTAAGACAGCAAAATTACCGGGAGCTCGATTTGAAGCTAGAAGATTGACTTAGAAATGAGTGTTCAAAAAGGAGAATAAAAAAAAGCCGAGAAGTTCGAGAATCTTATACCTCGAACCTTTCGCGTATACAGTAATACGGGAGGACTGGACTTGCACAGGATGTGCTGACTTCTGTGTTGCGCACAGGACGTGCGTGATCTTAACAGAAGGTCAATCATGAGCGATGACACAATTCGCAAGCTTGTTTATTGGACTTTTTGAACATCCTCTAAAGGGCCGGTTCAAGGCTGAGCCCTTTTTTACATAGTCACTGTTACAGGAAGCTATTGATTTTTGGCTCATTTTTCTTTTGGCCGATAAAACGGCGATTTCACATGATTCATATAAAAATCATTTTATCATCGAATTGGTTTAACAAAGCTTTTTCATATGAACTTACATGAGGGTGAATAGGGTATGAATGAAATTATTGCAAAGATAATGGATCATCGTTCCATTCGGTCATTTGAAGACAGGTTATTAACTTCTGAACAGATTGAAGTAATTGTCCAATCTGCTCAAGCAGCTTCTACTTCAAGTTTTGTCCAAGCGTATACGATTATTGGGATTACGGATGCTGTGAAAAAAGCGGCGTTGGCAGAGCTTGCCGGTCCGCAGTCTTATGTGGAAAATAACGGGCACCTTTTTATGTTTTGTGCAGATTTGCATCGTCATGAGATTGTGGCGGAAATGGAAGAAATGGATTTATCTGAGCCGTTAGAAAGTACGGAAAAATTTATGGTTGCGACCATTGATGTTGCACTTGCCGCTCAAAATGCTGCTTTAGCTGCGGAATCGATGGGACTTGGTATTTGCTATATTGGCGGCATTCGCAATCATTTACCTGAAGTAACGAAGCTACTCAATATTCCATCCAAGGTCATCCCATTATTCGGCATGGCTGTTGGATATCCAATGGGTCAAAGTGAAAAAAAACCACGTCTCCCCATTGAAAATGTGTATCATGAAAATGAGTATCAGCCTGATAAAGAGAAATTTATTGCTCAATTGGAGAAATATAATGATACAATTTCCGGATATTACCGAAAACGGACGAATGCCGTACGGAAAGATACATGGACAAGTCAAATGGTCGGAATGATTACGAAAAAAAGTAGACTGTATATGAAGGATTTTGTAGAACGTCAAGGTCTGAACAAACGATAAAAATATAAGCCACCCGTACGAACGTAACGGATCCTCTTCGAGGAGAGCTTTGCGTAGGAGGGCCTCAAAGCAAAGATTCAGGCCTATATGAGATACCTTCTACTGATTATGTGAAGCCTGTTTGATTAATGAAGGTATTGCAATCAAAATAGATACGAAAGTTGTGTTTATTTAAAAAGGAATAAAAAGGTAAAATGTTATCAATTGTTAATTGACATGAAAATTGAGGATGAATTCGTAGCAGAGTAATAAAATCTTAGAAGCGATAAAAGAGGATGTTCTATATAAGACATCCTCTTTTGATAGAATAATCGCTAAATTTCAGGTGGAATACACGAAAATTCTTCCCTAATTGCCCCTTGTAACGTGTTTTCTCTTATTTTTTCACAAATGGTTTATCATTGTATCCAGCCGTGAAAATTGCAACTAAAAACGTCACCATAACCGCAAGAATAATTACCGTTCCCATTATGTAACCCCCTCTAAAACCGAATTCTTCCAATGTTACGTATAAAGGTAGTATACCCCAATTTTTCAACGTTGTGAATGTTAATGGAGGGAAATCTTTGATTAATGAGTATGGGATAGCCCCTAGTTTCGTGGCAGGCAAAATTTATCCCGCATTAATGGGCAGTAAACCCCCACTGATTGAAGTTTCACATTATAAATGGTATTAATCCATTTCCGGAGCGCTTTTTCATTTCATCTGAACTTCTGTACATGTTTGTTAGATTCGCTGCATAGATTAAAGTATTCATCTCTGATAGGTAACAAGGGGAGGTTGCTAAGGATGGACATTTTAAAAAAAATTGCGAGATTTAGAGAAGAAGAGCACAAGTTGAAATGGGAAGGCACCTTCGCGGAATATTTGGAGATTGTCAAAGAACAGCCATGGGTTGCACAATCTGCACATTCACGTGTATATAACATGATCAGAGATGCTGGTATAGAAGAAGTCAATGGAACGCGAAAGTATAACTTTTTCAGTGGTCAATTATTTGGTTTAGAGGAGTCGCTTGAACGCCTTGTAGAAGAGTATTTCCATCCGGCTGCAAAACGATTAGATGTAAGAAAGAGGATTTTACTTCTGATGGGACCGGTATCAGGGGGGAAATCGACGCTTGTTTCAGCACTGAAGCGAGGGTTAGAATTGTATTCGCTTAAAGATACAGGCGCTATTTATGCAATAAAAGGCTGTCCAATGCACGAAGATCCACTTCATTTGATTCCACAAAATTTACGCCAAGAATTTTTTGATGAATATGGTATTCGCATTGAAGGGAATTTGTCTCCATTGAATTTAATGAGACTTGAGCAGGATTATGGAAATAGAATTGAAGATGTGATTGTTGAGCGTGTATTCCTTTCCGAAGATAAGCGGGTAGGCATTGGAACATTCAGTCCATCTGATCCGAAATCTCAAGATATTGCTGACTTAACAGGAAGCATTGACTTCTCGACAATTGCTGAATTTGGGTCAGAGTCTGATCCTCGTGCGTATCGATTTGATGGTGAGTTGAATAAAGCAAACAGAGGGATGATGGAGTTTCAAGAAATGCTTAAATGTGATGAGAAATTTCTCTGGCACTTGCTTTCGCTTACACAGGAAGGGAATTTTAAAGCAGGCAGATTTGCACTAATCTCTGCAGATGAACTTATTGTAGCTCATACAAACGAAACCGAGTACAAATCATTCATTGCGAATAAGAAAAATGAAGCCTTGCATTCACGGATTATTGTTATGCCGATTCCGTACAATTTAAAAGTAACGGAAGAAGAAAAGATTTATGAAAAGATGATCAACGAAAGCGATGTCCATAATGTTCATATCGCCCCACATACATTAAAAGTAGCAGCGATGTTCAGTATTCTGACCCGCATGAAGGATCCGAAAAAAGGAGATATTGATTTAATTAAGAAAATGCGTCTCTATGATGGTGAAAACGTAGAAGGCTTTAATTCAGCGGATATTAATGAGCTGAAAAAAGAGCATCAGGATGAAGGGATGAGCGGAATTGATCCACGATATGTAATCAACCGGATTTCTTCGACGATTATTCGCAAAGAAAACCCATCGATTAATGCACTTGATGTACTTCGTTCATTGAAGGAGGGGCTTGATCAGCATCCTTCGATTACAGCTGAGCTACGTGAACGATATTTAAATTTCATTTCACTTGCGCGAAAGGAATATGATGCGATTGCGAAAAATGAAGTTCAAAAAGCATTCGTGTATTCATATGAAGAATCGGCGAAAACATTAATGGATAATTATCTCGATAATGTCGAAGCATACTGCAATAAATCGAGACTACGTGATCCATTAACTGGAGAAGAGATTTCTCCAGATGAAAAGTTGATGCGCTCGATCGAAGAACAAATCGGAATTTCGGAAAATGCGAAGAAGGCATTCCGTGAAGAAATTTTAATTCGAATTTCAGCTTATGCGAGAAAAGGGAAACGGTTTGACTATAATTCACATGACCGTCTGCGTGAAGCCATTCAAAAGAAACTTTTTGCTGATTTGAAAGATGTTGTAAAAATTACAACGTCCTCGAAAACACCAGATGAGAGCCAATTGAAGAAAGTGAATGAAGTAGTGGCAAGGCTAATCGAAGAGCATGGTTACAATTCTACATCTGCAAATGAATTGCTCCAGTATGTTGGTAGTCTATTGAATCGATAAACACGGGTGGATCTGACTTTTAATTTAAGGGTCAGATCCCTTTTGCTTAGGGCAAGGGAAATATTCAATTTCATGAGGAATGTATGATAGTTTTCATAGAACATTTGGATGTTTTGATAAATCTACATATAACAAGAAGATATGGTACGTATTGTGTATTCTACCTATTAAGGGATGAATGCACATCAATGTGGGAAGCTGTACAGTTAAAGCTATTTGCCCATTTTTAAAAATTATTTGTAAATTATTGCGTGTCCTTGCATAGGATAGAGTAATACAACCTTTTTTGAAAATAGTTTATAAAGTCTAATGGGTGGATACAGACTTCAAGGAATTAGGGTCATTATGAATTCAACACTGCTATATCATACGCGTTGAGAATTAGAATGGTTCGGTATTTTTTAAGGAAAAAAAGCATATTCAGAGAAGTTAAGTGTCTAGCACTAAAGTTTAATCGGAAAAAAGAGTGTAGAAAAGGATTGTCATCGTTTCTAGAGCCGCTTAAGCGTTTTTAAGTTATGAACATTTTTTAATAAATTTGATGTCTAGCGAAAATAGCCTAGGCAAAGACGAAGTTAAATTACCGTTGAGCCTTTGAAATCAAAGTGTGGCTTCATTCATTGGAATTGAAAGGATTTGCTTGTCTGAAAGTTGTAGAATGTGGATGATAGGTGTGACCTTATCCGTTATCCTTCATCCATGGCGCTTGCGCTTTTCTAATAAGGGGGGAAAGTGTATGACGAAAGAGAATAATCATCGGTTTGCGATTTCACAGGAGGATTGGTCCCTCCACCGAAAAGGTTTTGATGATCAACAAAGACATCAGGAAAAGGTACAGGAAGCGATTAAGAATAATCTTCCGGATTTAATTTCTGAGGAAAGTATTATCATGTCTAATGGAAAAGACGTTGTGAAAATCCCAATTCGTTCACTGGATGAATATAAGATTCGTTATAACTATGATAAAAATAAGCATGTAGGTCAAGGGGACGGAGAAAGTCAGGTTGGAGATGTAGTGGCAAGAGATGGGTCACAGGAAAAAGGACCAGGTAAAGGTCAGGGAGCTGGGGACTCGGCAGGAGAAGATTATTATGAGGCGGAAGTAACGATGCTTGAAATCGAAGAAGCATTGTTTAGTCAGCTAGAACTTCCAAATTTACAGCGCAAGGAACGGGATGATAACACAGTAGAGGATATTGAGTTTAATGATATTAGAAAAACGGGTCTGATGGGCAATATTGATAAAAAGAAAACAATGATTGCTGCGTTTAAACGGAATGCCTTAAATGGTGATCCAGGTTTTCATCCAATTTATAAAGAAGACTATAAATTTAAAACTTGGAATGAAATTGAAAAGCCGGACTCTAAGGCAGTCGTTTTAGCCATGATGGATACGTCAGGAAGTATGGGGCTCTGGGAAAAGTATATGGCTCGTAGTTTCTTCTTCTGGATGAATCGTTTTCTTCGGACGAAATATGAATCCGTTGAAATTGAATTTATCGCTCACCATACAGAAGCCAAAGTCGTTTCAGAAGAAGACTTTTTCTCAAAAGGAGAAAGCGGTGGTACGATTTGCTCATCCGTTTATCGTAAAGCTTTAGAACTTATTGACACAAAATATGCCCCTGATCGATTTAATATTTATCCATTTCATTTTTCAGACGGAGATAATCTCACTTCAGATAACGCTCGGTGTGTAAAACTCGTTGAAGAACTTATGAAGGTATCAAATATGTTCGGTTATGGAGAGGTCAATCAATACAATCGCCACTCAACTCTTATGACAGCCTACAAAAATATAAGCAACGAAAAGTTCCGCCATTATATTTTAAAACAAAAATCTGATGTTTTTCATGCGATGAAGAGCTTTTTTAAGAATGAGGAGACGAAATTGCATGCTTGAATTGAAAACACTTAGACCCAAATTCCGATTTAGGTCTAAGCGTTTTTTTTATGGGATCCTTTCAAATATGATTACATTCACTTAACGTTCCCAGTACTTATTAAGTCCACTTTAACAGATACGTTTATTGTAGAGGTAGCAAGGGCTTTCCCCCACTCATCTTCTACTTTTTTGTATTCTGCATAATGGTGGGCTCTTGCATAAAGACCGAGTCCAATTGGGTCTATTTTCTTTGCTTGAATAATCTTGATAAGATCTTCAAATTGTTTAGTCAATTTTTCCTCAACCATTTTTTTGAAATTTTTTTCATTTTTACTCATATTATATGGAAACATTCGTTCTCCTAAATAAATGGGCATGTTAATCTTTATGTCAAAATGAAACTTGTTTTGGTGGTAAGCTGATTTTATCTTTGTTTTTATATTACTTGCAGAAAAACTTATATCGTCCTGATGAAAGAGCTCATTTTTATTATTGATCGGTAAGGAAAAATGGGTAAAGGATACTTCCCCTCGTTCTTCTTTTTGTAAAATGAGCAGTAAAGCCGTTTCAGATATATTAAAAGAATGGACATGTTTCCCCTTATGATTTAGAAGAGAAGTCCCAGTCAGTCTTAATTGTGTACCGTCTTTGATTTCCGAGATAGAGGGAGTTATTCCTTTCTCGTATATTTGTCTGTGAAGCTCATGGAGAGTGGTTTGGACCGTACTGTTTCGTCGATTATTTGTGTCGATTAATGTCTTTAAATGTAAAGGTAGGAGCACATTATCCTCAGATTGATAATACATGATGCTTGATAAGGGTCCATCCACAGCAATCACTCTAGAATTTAACGAAAATTTAGGATTTCGATAAATGGTATCGAATAACGAGAACCAATCAGGATGTTCTAAAACCTTTTTGCCTATAAGAATAACTTGGATTTTGCTTCCATTAACAAATCCTTTTACTTTAGTGTCGAATTTATTCCGGGCATCCCGAATGGATGTTGCCTTTACTTCAATCGTTTCACTGCTCTTCTTACTCGTTTTACTAAATACAGGGTTTGTTTCATAAAAGATGAGATTATTGTCTTTACTAAGATCGATTCCTAACATCAATTGCATCGTCATATCTTCCAATGGGAGCTGTTCAGCGCAACCAGAAAGCATCGTGATAAGAAATAAGTATACAAGAAAGATATGGGATAAACGCTTCAATGTAGTTCCCTCCTTTGAAAGAGATGTTTCACCCATAAGAACATCCATAGAAAGAGCGGGAGAAGATACGCAACAAAGATACTAAGATTCGCTATCTTTCCTTGCCATTGACTATTTTGTTGAAAAGTAGGAGAAGACATTAGAACATAAATGAACAGAGCCGAAAAAAACCATATCAAATGTCTACTGTGGCGGTCTTGCCTACCAGTCAGTTTACTTGTACAAAAAACAGTCAGAAAAAGAAGTGGCAGTGCTGTGGTTGAAATGACAAAAATGTAATAGGTTAGAAAAATGATTTCCAATCGTTCGATAAATTGAAATTCGATCACTTTAAACATATTGATTACCGGTTCTTTGAATTGAGTGATTTCATCTGGACTAAAAAAAGAAAATGCTGCAATTGTAACGATCAAAAAGAGCAACATAGAAAGTGTATTGGCAACTACAATACCCAGGGCAGCCGCTTGTTTTTGTCGTAAAAATGGATAGAGAAAAAAAGCTGCCTCAAAGCCAATAAATGAGAGAAGCGTAGAATGTACCGCTTGAAGAATTGGCTTCATACCATCTTTTAAGACAGGAAGGAGATTCAATAAATGAGCCTCTTTCGTCGGAATCAGATAAACAATAAAAATCCATAGTGATATGTAGAAAATGAATTCGGAATACCTGGCCAATACCCGTATATTATGTTGGACTATCAAGTAACTCGGAATAATTAATAAGAGCAACAGAACCGGAAAAGCAGTTTGTGGTAATAGCCACTTTTGGATAAAGAGGCTTTCCCGAATGAGAATAATCACCGATAACGCAGCAAAATACAACGCGAATAGGATGGTAACCAATTTACCTATCAACTTCCCAAAATTTTGGGTGACTAACTCAAGTATCGATCCATGTGGGTTTTTTTTCATCACTTGAATAATAATTAAACTGGCAATGGTTGTAAGGATCCAGCCAAGAATAATTGAAATCCAGCCGTCTGTCCCTGCGGTTTCGGCTAATTTTCGTGGAAGTTCCAAAACGCCGACTCCCACTTGTAACCCATGAATCACCAAGATAAACTGCATAAGCGTAATTTCATTTTTTATATACGTATTCAATGTTTGTCACCCTTTGAAGGATTGTTCTTCGCTCTTCTTAATTGAGTAGCTCTCGTACTAAAAGGACGGTTCACTAATGTCCTTTGTGGAAACCGAATAAAGACATCCTTCCATTCGGAAAATCGAATAGGTGCCAATGGGCTGCCATAAGGTGTCCCTAGGGATTCTAGAGCAATAAAATGTCCAATGAATATCATGAAACCAATAGTAATGCCTACAAATCCAAATATAGATGCAACCACCATCATTGGAAATCGAATGATTCGTAAAGCAGAACCCATATCATAATTAGGAATAATAAAAGAAGCGATTGCAGTTAGTGCGACTATGATGACCATGATATTACTGACGATTCCAGCCTCCACAGCTGCCTGACCAATGACAATACCACCAACGATTCCTATACTTTGACCAATTGGAGCAGGTAGTCGTAATCCTGACTCTCGCAGCACTTCTAAGGTAATCTCCATGAAAAATGCTTCCAATAACGGTGGAAACGGTACCCGATCTCTTGACTCACCAATGGATAACAGCAATTTTAAAGGAATGACTTCGATATGAAGGGAAATAACTGCAATATAGATGGAGGGCAAAAAAACGGCAATGAAAAAAGCTACATAGCGTAAAAGTCGGATAAATGAAGCGACCATCCAGCGTGAACCATAATCGTCTATATTTTGAAAAAAAGAGGTAAATGAAGCTGGTCCAATCAGAACACTAGGGGAATCATCTACCACGGTGACAATTCTTCCTAGTGAAATTTGTAAAGCAGCAAAATCAGGACGTTCTGTTATAATGAATTGTGGTAATGGAGAATAAGGGTTATCTTCAATCAATTCACCAAGTACACCAGTGTTTAGAATCATATCAACATCCAGTTCCTGTATGCGCTTTTCCAATACTTGTAGCACTTCTGGATTGGCAACATCGGCTAAATACAAAATGGAAATTTTTGTTTTCCCCCTTTTTCCCACTGTTGCTTCTTTTATTTTTAGATCCAGGTTTGGAAGATGTCTTCGAATCATCGCAATATTTTGGCTACCTGTTTCGACAAACCCCTCATGCGACCCTCTTAAAGAAGGCTCTAGTTGCGAATCCCCAACCTGTCTTTGCGGATAGCCAGGCGTATTAAAAATGAAAACGTTCGTGTGATTTTCTACAAATAAGACACTATTGCCTTGGAAGATGGCATTTTCAATTTCGAACCACGTAGTTGCTTCTTGTTGGTGACCTAGTAATACTTTTAAATCCTCGCTTTTATTCTTTGTTTCCTCTTTGAACAAGAGTGAAGTCAATACATAATCATTTATAACCATTTGATTGGCAAGACCACTCATATAAACAAGAGCAGCATGGCTACCGGTTTGTTGTATGACCATTTTTTTTACAATTAAATCAGGAGCAAGGGTAAAATGAGTATGTACCATTGAAATGTTTTCAGATACCGACTTGCTAATGAAAGTAGGTAAGGGAGTCTTTTGCTGATTTTGACTTGATATTGGTGGTCTATGCAGATTTTTTGTACGATTATATTTTCGGAAAAAATTCATGTATCATCCCACCATTTATCCTGATAATGACTTATTATGTAACCGCAATCGATAAATATGCAGGATAAAGCGCAACAGAAAAGAAGTAAGGGAGTCTTCAGTTTAAACATAAGTCATGGAAATATTTCATGGCTTTTTTTGTTGCTTAGAACATATTTGAAACCTTTTTTATTCCGCATTAACGGGCAGTAAAACCTCCACCTCAAGGCTTAAAAGAAACGAAGAAGCAATGAAGAATTAGAAAGCTAACAGAACCATATAGATTATCCGCCTTTAAGAAACTGTTAAAAAAAGGATAAGGACAACTTGTAACAATATTATGGGTATTATTCCTAATGTAAAAATATCGTTTTAAGCAAAAGGTAGAATTAAGAAATCATTTTTGCTGATTTTTTTGGATGATTTATGGGTATCTAAAAAATAATTTGGAGGTTACCATGGAAACAAGTTATAAAGGCACAAATAAGATGATTACTGGGATTGTGTTCGGGGTTATCACATTTTGGCTTTTTGCTCAGGCGATGGTCAATGTTGTCCCAGCTGTTCAATCCGATTTGGGCATTTCGTTAGGGACACTTAATATAGCGATTAGTTTAACGGCTTTATTCTCAGGGATGTTTATCGTAGCAGCAGGTGGGTTAGCAGATAAGATTGGTCGTAAAAAAATGACGTATTTCGGGTTAATATTAAGTATTATTGGTTCCCTTTGCCTGGTTTTAGCACAAGGAGCAACTTTACTCATCATTGGGCGGGTCATTCAAGGTTTATCTGCTGCATGTATCATGCCGGCAACAATTGCTTTAGTGAAAGCCTATTTCGAAGGTGCAGATCGGCAACGTGCATTAAGTTTCTGGTCTATCGGATCATGGGGCGGATCAGGGGTCACTTCTTTTGCAGGTGGTGCGATTGCGACATATATGGGCTGGAGATGGATTTTTGTTTTTTCTATCGTTTTCGCTCTTCTCGCTATGTGGCTTATTAAAGATACTCCAGAAAGTAAAGAAGAATCAAAAGGTACTTTTAAATTTGATTTTGGTGGCTTATCGATTTTTATCATTACAATGCTTGCATTAAACGTTTTTATTACTTTCGGTTCAAAATTGGGCTGGACAAGTCCAACGACGATCGGTCTTTTCGCTGTTGCAATCATTGGAGCGATTGTTTTCTTCAAAGTTGAAAAGAATAAAGAAATCGTACTGATTGACTTCTCTTTATTTAAAAATAAACCATATGCGGGTGCAACATATTCTAACTTTTTATTAAACGCAGTAGCTGGAACACTTGTTGTTGCCAATACATATGTACAGGTAGGGCGAGGATTTACTGCCTTTCAATCAGGTATGTTATCTCTCGGTTATTTAGTAGCAGTACTCGCCATGATTCGGGTTGGAGAGAAAATTTTACAAAAGGTAGGCGCAAAATCACCAATGATTTGGGGAGCTATTATAACTACAGTAGGTGTAGCCATGATGGGATTAACATTCTTACCAGGTGTAACCTATACAATTGTCGTTTTTCTTGGGTTTGCTTTATTTGGTCTTGGCCTTGGAATATACGCAACACCATCTACAGATACATCTGTATCTAACGCGCCTTCTAACAAAGTCGGTGAGGCTGCCGGGATCTACAAAATGGCAAGTTCGCTTGGTGGAGCGTTCGGTGTAGCGATTTCAGCCAGTGTTTACAGTTCTATTGCTGCAAATAGCAGTGTAAACACTGCGGCAACAGCAGGGATTATCGTCAACGTAATATTCGGTATACTTTCCATCATTTCTATTGTTGTAATGGTTCCAAGTAATGCTGGAAAAACATCCAATGAGCCATCATCGAGACTAAGACCAAATCCTAGTCATTAAAGAAAAGCGTTAGAGGGGGCTTCTTCCCAATGTTTGATATGTATCCTTTTAAGGGGTGGGATGGAAAGATTACTTCATTGCAAGTAAAGAGGAAATACAGGAAAATGATTTGATTGGCATTTTTATCCTGCATTAACGGTCAGTAATCCCCACTGATTGAAGTTTCACTTTATTTAATTGACAAGGGAGATGGATATAATGCGAAGCGAGTTAATGGATTTGCTAGAAGCGCGTAAAGAGGAAATGATTCAAATTCGTCGCTATTTACATGAAAACCCTGAATTATCTTTTAAGGAAGAAAAAACAGCACAATATATTGTTGATTTTTATAAGGGAAAAGATGTGGATATTCAAACAAATGTCGGTAATGGGTATGGAATCATCGTAACGATTAAAGGTGGAAAACGAGGAAGAACAATTGGATTACGGGCCGATTTTGATGCGTTACCTATTGTTGAGGAAACGGATGTTCCATTTAAATCGAAAAACGAAGGAGTCATGCATGCATGTGGGCATGATGGACATACGGCATACTTATTAGTGTTAGCAGATTGTTTCATTCAATTAAAAGATTCTCTTGCAGGCACGATTAAAATCATTCATCAACATGCGGAAGAGGTTCCGCCAGGTGGAGCAAAAAGTATTGTTGAATCCGGCCTACTTGATGACTTAGATGAGGTTTACGGAATTCACTTATTCCCAACTAGTCCAGCGGGTAGTGTCGGATATCGTAGTGGATATGCAATGGCAGGAAGAACGTATTTCAATTTAGGGATTCAAGGTGTGGGCGGACATGGTTCCTCGCCTCATTTGGCTAACGATGTCATTGTGGCTGCTGCTCATTTTGTGACAGCTGTTCAAACAGTGATCAGTCGTCGATTAAATCCATTTGAGGTTGGTGTTATCACGATTGGATCTTTTGACGGAAAAGGTACTTTCAATGTGATTAAAGATCGTGTTGAACTTGAAGGGGACGTTCGTTATATGACGAAGGAAACGCAAAATTTAATCGATCAAGAAATCCATCGAATGGTAAAAGGAATTGAAGCGGAATTCGATGTGGAATGTGAGCTCACGTATACAGCAGATTATCCGCCATTATACAATAATCCTGAATTGACAACTAAAGTTGTTCAAAGTCTTGAAAGCCTGAAAGATCATGATCCAGATATTAATAACGTTTATCAGTTCGATATGCTTTCTGGCTCAGAAGACTTTGCGTACTATCTAGAAAAATTCCCTGGTACATTTTTCTACATTGGTTGTAAACCTAAGGGGGTAGAGAAAGCCTATTTCAATCATCATCCAAAATTCGATATCGATGAAGATGCCCTTCTTGTAGCGGCAAAATCAGTCGCTCAAGTAGTTTGTAGTTATTCTGATAAAGAATAAGTTATTGAGTTTAATTTAGATATTTATTTTTTGTCTAATGTTTGACTCATTTAATGGTGATACATCGTTTCTGAATAAAATAATCATGATTAGGGAGGGTATTATTGTGAGAAAACAATTAATGGACATGTTAGAAGCACGTAAAGATGAAATCATTCAAATTCGCCGTTATTTACACGAAAATCCAGAGTTGTCTTTTAAAGAAGAAAAAACGGCTCAATATATTGCCAATTTTTACAATGGAAAAGCTGTTGAGATTCAAACAAATGTGGGGAATGGTTATGGCATTATTGTAACGATTAAAGGTGGAAAACCAGGAAAAACAATTGGTTTACGAGCCGATTTTGATGCGTTGCCAATTGTAGAAGAAGCAGATGTTCCTTTTAAATCGAAAAATGAAGGGGTTATGCATGCGTGTGGACATGATGGACATACGGCATATTTATTAGTGTTAGCTGATTGTTTAATTCAGTTAAAAGACTCAATTCCAGGAACGATTAAAATTATTCATCAACATGCGGAAGAGGTTCCACCGGGTGGAGCAAAAAGCATTGTTGAGTCTGGTTTGATTGACGACTTAGACGCAGTTTACGGCATTCATTTGTTACCAATGGGTCCAGCAGGAGTTGTAGGGTATCATGCAGGGTTTTCGTTCAATGGAAGAGCATATTTCAAATTAAAAGTTCAAGGGATAGGCGGACACGGTTCGTCGCCTCATCTGGCTAACGATGCAATTGTTGCTGGTTCATACTTTGTTACAGCCGTTCAAACCATTATTAGCCGCAGGTTAAATCCATTTGATGTGGGTGTTATTACAATCGGTTCTTTTGATGGAAAAGGTACTTTCAACGTTATTAAAGACAGTGTCGAACTGGAAGGTGATATTCGTTATATGACTGTAGAAACAAAGGAAAAGATTGAGAAAGAAGTCCGTCGTCTTGTAAAAGGACTTGAAGAAGAGTTTGGTGTGACATGTGAGCTAACATATGAATCGGATTATCCACCTTTATACAATGACCCTGAACTTACAGAACAGGTTGCAGCAAGTTTACGAAGCATGAATGAAAAAGAGATTAAAGAAGTGAAGGAATTCCCGGCAATGCCACCATCAGAAGACTTTGCTTACTATGCAGAAAAATTTCCTGCTTGCTTCTTTTACATCGCATGTACTCCAAAAGGTGTAGAAAAATCGTATTTCAATCATCATCCCAAATTTGATATTGACGAAGATTCCCTTCTTGTAGCTGCTAAATCAGTTGGACAAGTTGTTTGTAGCTATTATGGATTGGACTAAGATGAAAAAGTAGGGAAAATCTTATCATCCGTGGGTGGTAAGGTTTTTTTGTTTTATATAAATTTATGGTTACAAATAGAAAAATAATGAATAGTAGTTATTAATTATGACCTTTTTAGAAAATAAGTAATGAGTCTTCTAAATTTATGTATAATTGAATATGTATGTTGTTAGTGGCATAAGTAAAGGAGGGCACAACTATGGTTGAAAACCCAGCAGGTTTTTGGGTGCGGTTTGGCGCAAAGGTAATTGATGCACTTATTTTTATTGTACTTGGATTAATATTAGGAGCAATTTTTTCGGATGGGACTTCTGAATGGGTGAGCAATATTATCTCATTTTTATATGCTTTATTACTTCCTATCTTTTGGTATGGTTATACAGTCGGGAAAAAGGCGCTGAGTGTTCGGATTGTAAAGCTTGATGGAAGTCAGGTTACGTTCTGGACAATGATTAAGCGTAATGTCATTGCATGGATAGTATATGGACTGCCTTCGATTCTAGGTTTTATCGGATTTATTGTAATATTCGGTGTTTCCGGATTAGATGTATTCATGAGTGAAGATTTGATGTCTGATGAAGTACTTGGCGAACTATTTAAAGGGTTTGCTTGGCTGATGATTGGCCTTATACTATCAGGTGTTCTCTATGTAATTAGTGCTTTTATGATTGGCCTACGAGAAGATAAGCGTGCGATTCACGACTTAATTGCCGGAACATATGTAACGAAAAATAAGCCAAATTTATAGTAGAGGAAATCCCAAAATGATCTGACCTCGCACTCTATACACAGTATATAGTAGTAGAATACTAACCATATACTGTAGATAGTAGTTGCGGGGTCTGACCCTTTCGTTATGGAACAGCCTCTTTTTTAGTCAGATATAATTATTTGGAGACATACGAATTCCCTGTAATCCAGAAACGCCATGGATAATCCTTTGCTTCACCGCTGTTCCCAATACCAATTCTGGGACCGATGGAGATATGTTCAGGGATAATACCAGATGTGATATAAATCGGCGGCTTTGTATAGCTCGATCCGTAGTCCTGCATCGTAATGCCGAGTGCCTTCGTTAATTTTCCAGGCCCATTTGTCAACTTCTTCACATCTTGTAAACTGCGTCTTTGTTGCATCCGTTCAATCCCTTCAACAGGCTCCACAGCTCGAATGAGGATGGCTTCGGGTTTATCAACCCCACCGCTCGTGACATTGACCAATGTATGAGTATGCATTTGATAAGTATATACTAGCCCTGATCGCCCAAACATAATTTCTGTCCGTTTCGTTCGCCGATTGCCAAAACTATGGGCGGCACGATCTTCAGGTCCCATATAAGCTTCAGTTTCCACGATGTACCCTGAACAAATGCTTTCGGGCGTTTCTTTTACCAACAAACAGCCTAGCAAAGATTGCGCAAGATTCAATGTTGGTTTTTCAAAAAAGTCAATCGATAAAGGTGTATGAAAGTTAGTCATATGTAGCCCTCCACTGTTTTTGTGATTTTTGAAACAATATGTTTTGTAATAGTAAGTACTTTTTATGAAAATAACCTATTCGCTAAATAATGGCATAGTTCGTAAAGGTCATCTTAGAATAGAATAAACAAATAGGATGTGTCTTACATGGATAAACAAATAGGATTTGTTGGCTGCGGAAAAATGGGACAGGCCATGGTTGAAGGAATGATCACGGCTGGTGTTGTGTCAGCTGATTCAATCAAAGTAAGTACAAGTTCGGCAACTACGTTATTAAAGGTAACCGAAAAGCTTCGCGTTCAAGGATCACTAAATAACAAGGATATTGCCCGATTTGCAGATTTTTTATTCTTAGCCGTCGAACCTTCGAATTACGAGAAAGTCATAGATGAAATCAAAAATGATGTGAAAGAAGATGTTGTGATTATTATGATCGCCGCGGGTATTTCTATTCAAACTGTGACGGCAGCTTTTGGACGGACAGTTAAGGTAGTCCGGACGATGCCAAATACGCCATCTTTAGTTGGAGAAGGAATGACAGCTTTTGCTATTAATGAGTTAATAACTGAAGAAGATTTGGCGAATGTAGAAGAAATATTGAATGCGTTTGGGAAAACAGAACTACTTAAGGAAGGACTAATGGATGCTGTGCCTGCTATTAGTGGTTCTTCTCCTGCTTACGTGTATATGTTTATTGAGGCATTGGCTGATGGAGGAGTAAGGGATGGTATTCCGAGAAAACAAGCGTATAAAATGGCCGCTCAAGCAGTTCTCGGAGCTGCAAAAATGGTTCTTGAAACAGAGGAGCATCCGGGTAGTTTAAAGGATAATGTATGTACTCCAGGGGGATCGACCATTCGAGCGGTAGCTGCCTTGGAAGAAAGCAATTTCAGAGCATCAATCTTGAATGCCATGAAAGCATGCACTCGAAAAAGTAAAGGATTAGAGGAAGTATGAGAATGGAAGAAAAGCCAGTTACGATTGGCTTTTTTTGTTGTTTAGCGAACTATGAAACGATTTATTTGGATCACTAAATTTGTTTGTCCGCTGGTCGCTTTTAGGGGATTAGAAATCAGCTCACGGCTGATATATTGTAAGAAACAGCTAATATATGCAAGATAGTCTAGTACTTTGAGGGGGTCGATTGGATGAATCACTTCATAATGCAAGCAAAGGCTGTATAATTTAATGGAAAATAGAAGAAATAATCTATTTCTGTTTATCTCATCTAAAAGGATCGTGATTTTCAGAATAGAGGGATGAATATATTTAATTTTCGGACAATTTGAATTAAGATTAAGAAGGAGAATAAACAAAGAAGGGGAGAGACAATATGGTAGATTACGTGAAAGAGCTGAAAAGTCTATTAGCAGAGGACCGGGTAACGATTAATCAAACGATTTTGGAGCAGCACAGCCGGGATGAGTCCTATCATACTCCGCGTTTGCCGGATGTCGTGGCTTTTCCGGAAAATAAAGAAGAAGTGAGTGCATTATTAAAATTTGCCAACGAACAAGAAATCCCTGTTGTTCCGTTTGGACTCGGTACAAGTTTGGAAGGGAATGCAATTCCTTATAGCGGCGGCATCTCCTTGGATATGTCGCTGATGAACAAAGTGATTGAAGTACGAGAAAAGGATTTTTTAGTCAAAGTTCAGCCAGGTGTTACACGAACACAGCTCAACAAGACGCTAAAACAATATGGACTGTTCTTTTCGGTTGACCCGGGTGCAGATGCTACCCTTGGCGGGATGGCTGCGACAAATGCTAGTGGAACAACTGCGGTTAGATACGGGATCATGCGGGATCAAGTTCGTGACCTTGAAGTGGTGTTAGCCAATGGGGAAATCATCCATACCGGAAGCCTAGCAACGAAGTCTTCGTCAGGACTGCACTTGAACGGGTTGTTTGTTGGTTCGGAAGGGACCCTAGGCGTATTCACTGAACTGATTCTTAAGGTATATGGAATTCCTGAAGAAATCGTCGCAGGAAGAGCCTCATTTCCTACTGTTCAGCAAGCGGTTTCAGCCGTGAATGGCATTATGTCTGCGGGCATTCCAATTGCAAGAATCGAACTGGTGGATGCGCGCTCAATTACACAAGTGAATACCTATATGAACAAGTCTTATGAAGAAAAACCGACTTTATTCCTTGAATTTCACGGCAACGCAGCAGGCTTAGCCCAAGATGTAGAGTTTGCAAAGGACATTGTTCGTGATTTTGGCTGTGAGAATATTACGTTTGAAACCGACTCCATCGCTAGAAATGAATTATGGGAAGCACGGCATAAACTTGCATATGCTTTAATTCATAGCTCGCCTGGGAAGAAGCTTATGTCTACTGATGTCAGTGTTCCTCTTCATGAATTATCGGAGGCGATTTTGAACACTCGAGAAAAAATTGACCTCTCGAAAGTAGAAGGAGCTATTGCAGGTCATGTTGGCGATGGCAACTATCATGTGCTCTTTATGTTGGATTTGACGGATCCAATTGAAGTAGCTGAAGCGATGCGGTTAAATGCAGAAATCGTCGACTATGCACTTAGTCGTGGGGGAACATGTACAGGTGAACACGGGGTCGGAATTGGCAAAAGGATTTACCAACGTCGCGAACATGGAAATGCGTATGATGTCATGGTATCGATTAAGCAAGTTTTAGATCCAAAAGGAATATTAAATCCAGGGAAAATATTTTTGGACGAAACGGAATAAATCAATTCGTTTTCCAATTATCAAGGGGGCTTAAAGTGAGGGTGAACATTACCTGCTGTATAACATTTGTGACACCCTTTTTGTACGTTGTTTCTCGTCCTATTCATAAATATCTCTGATATAGGATAAGGTAGAATAGATGCGTTCAATCTTATTCATGATAGGAGCGAGAAAGATTCATGCACGTTGAATTTATGCAACTTGATCACCGACCTTTTTCTTTGCCTTCGTCACCTTGGTTGCTGAGCCAGGTGTGGGAGGACTTATTATTTATGCATTACCCAATAGCCCCGAATGTTTTAAGAAATTACGTACCACGTGAACTTGAACTGGATGTTTATCAAAATAAGGCATGGATGACTATCATTCCATTTAGGGTCACAAAAATGAAGGGAAGGGGATTTCCACCTCTTCCGTTGTTGAATGCATATCTGGAGTTAAACGTCCGAACCTATGTGACGTATAAAGGCATCCCAGGTATCTATTTTTTTAGCCTGGATGCGAACCATCCCCTCTTTGTGATTGGGGCAAGGATCTCAGTAGGGCTTCCCTACAAACATGCTCAAATGAAATTTCAACAACTGAATAATGGTTTTCAATTTAAGAGTGAAAGGCACCTAGATAAAAGCATCTCTGAAAAAATTGATCTCACCTATAAACCGGGAGATGTATTGTTTGAAACACTGCCAGGGTCTTTAGATCACTGGCTATTAGAGCGATATTGCATGTATTCGTTTCAGGGAAAAAAACTATTAAGAGGAGACATCCATCATGATAAATGGAAGGTTTCGAAAGCTAAAGTAACCACTTTAATCAACACTATGGCCTCCTTTTTGCCAGTAGATAATATTGCGAAAATCCCTAGTTTGCTACATTACTCAAACCGAAGAAGGGTTTTCATCTATCCGCCAAAAAAAGTAGGAGAGAGAATGAAGTAGGTTAAAGGAGTAAAAAAAAGAGGGGAGTTAGTAGTAACAGCCAAGCGAACATAAACTGATGTCTCGCTATATAGAATCCAACAAGGGGAAACATAAAAGAAGAAAGTCTCCACTTAATAAAACGAATAGGGAAGCTTCCTTTTACGCTTGCTTGCACATTACTTGTAAAATTGTTTATCCCGCATTAACGGGCAGTAAGCCCCCACTTCAAGGCTTAGAGGAATCGAAGAAGCGTAGTAGGTGGGGGGCAACTGCCTGTAAAAGCCTGATTGAAGTTTCACTTTATCCATGACTATTTTGAAGATGCCCTTCAAACATATCGATAATTTCAATAAACCTTTCTGCTTCCCTAAATACATGATCAGCTAGAAGAGGGTGGATATTACTTTTTATCCGGCATGCTTCGATTAAATCTCGCGCTGTTTTCTTGAAATCCCTAAGTGAAACGACGGAAACCCTGTTTTGATCTAAAAATTGGCCTAGTAGTGCAGGTGTCTCGGATTCTGGTTTCATATGATCCAAATCGATTGCTTGGTACATCAGTTGATCAAAATCATGACTAAATTCTCTTGCTTGGTCGACCAATTTTCTTTCGCTAGGATCTAAAAGATGTCCAATAAATTTAGCATGATCCGCCATAATTTTAAGGAAGAAAACATTTTCTTGAATAATGGCTTCTGGCAAAGGCACAAGCTTTCCTTCATTGAGCTCCTTTAATCGATTCGCGAAATAAGCAGCCTCTCGACTCGTATGATCAATCAATAATGGGTAATTATTTGAGAGTACCTCACATCTTAAAGTTAGACCCAATACCTTTCTTTTATAAGCCCAAATAGACGCCACGGATTGATAAACTTGATTATTAAACGCTTTTACCTGTTGTGGATCAGAACTGACAGAAAACCGATTTAATTGCTCCTCAATTCTTTCAAAAACCGTGATAAATTGCTTGGCTTCATCAATTAATTTAATATCATCTGAACTGAATCCCAAACTTAAAAATAAGGAGTGCTCTTTCATAATCCTTGACCAGAAACGGATTTCATCTAATGATCTACTGACAAATTCATTTGCCATTAAAGCCCTCCTCTTATCACAAGCTATTTCTATCTATATGTGATACTTCTAAAATTCATTCATTCGGAGAGGAGGGTTAAAATTGTTAGCTCGATGTCCTCTTTTCTAAAAATGGAAATGGATAAATGCACTTACTGAACAGTGATGATGCCGCTAGATACTTGAAGATTCACTGGATGTTTACCAGAGCCATACGTTCCTTCCATATTCTTATGTGATGACGATGCGTTTTTTAATTGAAAACTATTGTTAATGACTCCACTACTTACTTTTCCATGAAGCGTAAAGTTCGCATCTTCTGGTAAATCTAAGTTGACGGAACCTGAACGAACTGTAACATCAGCTGAAGCGGTTAGCTCATCAAGCTGAATGTTAAACAAGCCAGATGAAACCTCGGCTTGTAGTTCACCGATGTAATGCTTAACAACCATTCTGCCAGAACTCAACTGAAAGTCTCCAGAATCCGTTTTAACAGAGTTCATTTCAAAATTTCCTGATGAAACAACAGAAGTAAAGGTATCTACGTTCAGATTGGAGAAATCCACATGACCTGACCCAGTATGGATTGAAAGATCTTTAAGTTCCATTGGACGATTCTTCGAGACACCAGCAAATTTCAAGCTGCCAGACGACACGGAAATATCCATGCTTTTATTGTAATCTTCAGGAATATAAATAGTGATTTTAGGGGAATTGAAAAAACCAATTTGCTCAAACCATTTACGCTTGTATTCAATCATTATTTTATTCCCTATTTGCTCCACATTGACAGAACCCTGGCCACTTAATTCTGCTTTTATATCGGACCTTTTTTCGGGAACGACCTTTGCTTCAACGCTTGAAATATGAAATTCAAGTGTATCTATTCCTTTGGTTACCTTAGTATGATTCGATTTCCCATGAGCAAAAAGCGAGGGAATCGAATTGGATATCGTAAATAATAAGCCAATCCCAATAATAACAAGAAAAATCATTAGATAATTTTTCACAAAAAACCCTCCATTAGCAATTTGTTTTCGATAAGTTAATTTTAGGGAAATACAGTTGTTTAAACAATGAGCTGGGGAATTATTTATTGCTAGGGGTTGAGGCTTATATTTATTGTGGAAACACTTTTTTTACAAGACTATGTTAAACAATATTGTTGTTAAAAAGATTTTTGGCTCATTCGTGTGAACCCGTGGTTTCACACGTCTTTTACAAAGATTCCGATATTGAAGTGAAAAGATTAACAAATAGCGCCATTGATATGCTTCTTTTTTGAAGTGTCTAGTTACATAAAAACGAAAGGCTTACAGAGAAGAGGAAGAAATCTTCTGTAAGCCGGGAACACAATAATCTGTAGTAAGTTTTAACTTTAAAAGTATCCTTTAATTTTTATTTCCATTACTACTTGCTTCACTAAGTGTAAGTGATTTAGTTTCAGGAGCCCAAGCGATTGATACAATTGCTCCAATAATAAGGACAGCTGTGAGACATAGCATTGTATATTGAATCCCTATACTAGCAATCCCGATTGGAAGCAAGAACGTACCAATTGCTGAACCTAACCTACTTACAGCTGTTGCAAGTCCAACGCCAGAAGAGCGAATTTCAGTTGGAAAGCTCTCGGCTGGAAATACACCAACCAAGTTGCTGACAGCAGACATGATCAAGGTGAAGATGGCAAAAGAAAGTATCATTAATGTTGTTGCACTGATAGGTAGAATACTGAGAAGAGCGAGCGTAATGATTAATACGATAAAAGAGCTGATCAAAAATCCGCGACGAGAATATTTTACCGTAAACCAAATACCTAAAACGGCACCTATGATGAGAATCCCGTTTAATAGAAGATCTGTTCCAGATCCTTCGCTCATTCCGATCGCATCAAGAATGTTTGGCAAGAACGTGTAAATAGCAAAGTAAGGGATAACAAGACAAACAAAGAATATACAATTGAAGGCAGTTCGTTTTCTTATCTCTTTACTGAATAAGGTTGAAAAGCTTCCCTTAGTTTGTACCGGCGATTCATCATCAAGTACTATATTCGGTCCGACATATTTCTTGACAATTTCTCGAGCCTCTTCAATCCGTCCTTTACTAATCAACCATCTAGGTGACTCTGGTGTACCCATTCGCAAAATCAAAATAATAACAGCGGGAATCGCTGATGAAGCTAACATCCATTTCCATGCGTCTGGAGAGGTGCCGATGGCAAAAATGCCGATCAAGTTTGCTGCTACATAACCAAAAGTCCATATTACACTGAATGAACCTAATAATACTCCTCGATGTTTTCGTGGTGAAAATTCGGCTAACATTGTGTGACCTACGCTATAATCGCCGCCAAGTCCAATCCCTATCAAAATTCTGTATAATACAAGTTCTATGGGGCTATCTGCGAAAAACTGTAAAATGGATGCAACGGTAATGACGATAAAACTAAAGACAAATATTTTTTGCCTTCCTACATAATCGGATATCCAACCTAAAACCAAACTGCCTAAAAAAAGACCTATTAAAGCGGAGCTTCCAATTAAGCCAATCCAAAGTGGCGTTAAACCCATTTGGGGTGTCATTAGGGTAAGGGCAAATCCGATAATACCTAAAATATATCCATCAGTGAAATGAGCCCCGAACGTAAGACCTGCTATTTTAATATGGAATTTGTTCAGTGGTGCATCATCTAATTTAATTGTATTACCAGTATCTTTAAGTGCTACGTTTTGGTTTGCCATTGAATCTCCCCCTGTTTAATCTATAAATTTGTTAATAGATTAAAAGTCATGTATGAAACCATTTATAGAGGAAAACGTTTTCATTTATAAGAAAAATAAAAAATGCTCACTATACGAACTTTTTGTCCATTATTTGAATATATTTGAATTATAATCTTGTGTCTTTTCTTTGTCAATTAATTCATAGACTTATTTAAAAAAAGAACAGTAGATGTAAAAAAAGAAGGAGGTCATCGTTTACTGATAGTAAATGATGACCTCCTTCTTTTTTTGTTGGATTACTCTATCTGTTCTTCGATTTTTTTTGCGGCATCTAGCATTCGATCGCTTGATAGTAAAAGATCTTCTTTTGTAAGGCGGAAACTCGGCCCACCCAGCGTAATAAATGCGACTAAATCTTTTTTCTTGTTAAAGATAGGTGCTGAAATCGCATTTTCATTTTCATCTAGTTCGCCAATCGATATTCCAACCTTTTGAACACGAATTTTTTCTAGTTCTTTACGCAGTTCTTCTGGATCGGTAATTGAATATTTGGATAGTGGTTCAAGGGGCTGCTCTAATAAAATATCCAACTCCTTTTGAGGCAGCAAACTTAATAAAATTTTCCCGTTAGATGTGCAGTGTAAAGGTGAAATAGTGTGAGTATAGTCAACTAGTCTAACACTATGATCAGTATCTATTTGATCAATAGTAAGAGTTCCATCATGCTTAGGAACACTAAGTAGAACAGTTTCGCCCATTTCTTCTTTTAATTTTAATAGCGTGTTGCGAGCTCTTCGTATGAGATAACCATATGAATCGTTTTTTGAAGTTAATTGATGAAGAGCATACCCGAGCTGATACCCTTTAGAAAAAGGATCCTTTTCTACAAACCCTTGATTTTCAAGGGTTCCAATCAAACGCCAGGCTGTAGTCCGGTTCAGCGCAGCCTGTTTAGCCAGATCACCGACCGAAATGGATGATGGATTTTCTCCAATAAGCTTCAAAAGCAATAAAGCGCGTTCAACGGCTTGTACAGAAGAACCTTCTTTATTAAAGGGGTGTTTTGATTTAATTTGATTATTATTTTCCATCTTTTCATTATAGCTTAAGACAATGGAAGATTGCTAATCAATTCATTCTGATCAAAAAAATGATTAAATTATTGACTGATTAATTAATTGGGTATATTATAAATTTGTGTTCTCGATATGAACTTATTGTTCGTAATATGAACAAAAGAAAGCGTCATCTTTATAGAATAGAGGCTATATGGATTGCATCGCTTTTTGGAATAAAAAAGTTTTGGAGGAGGGATATCAATCATTTGGGCTGATGAGGTTGAAAAACGGACAGAGAGAGATTACTTCGGCAAAGTGGATATTCCAAAAGATGCTTTATATGGCATTCAAACAATGAGAACGGTGCAAAATCTATCTTTCTCTGGTCAACTATTAAAAAATTATCCAGAATATATTGTGTCATTAGCTATGGTTAAAAAAGCTGCAACGTTAGCTAATCAGGAGGCGGGTATTCTACCCCCTTCAATTGGAACCGCTATCTTAAATGCTTGTGATCAAATAATTCAAGGGAACTATCATGACCACTTCATTGTTGATATTTTTCATGGAGGCGGTGGGATTGGTACGAATATGAATGTAAATGAAGTGTTAGCCAATTTGGCTAATGAATCTCTAGAAGGTACCTTAGGTGTTTATACGCCAGTTCATCCTGTAGAGCATGTAAACGCTTCCCAATCCACCTCGGATGTATGCCATACATCTATACGTTTAGCGATTGTGCGGTGTTTTGAACGGTTGGACCATAAGTTAACAAAAATGCATGCTACGATAGAAAAAAAATCACAAGAGTTTATGAGCGTAACCACAATCTCCCGGACTTGTTTACAGGATGCAATGCGCATTAGGTTAGGGGATGCTTTCAGTGGGTATGCATCTGTACTGAAAAGGCGCCATATTTCTTTAAGAGAATCCGTTATGTCGTTACTTACTATTAACCTTGGAGCGACAGTTATTGGGAATGGTGTAGGGGCTTCAGAAAAATATAAAGAAGTGGTTATCGAGAAACTGCGTGATGTATCGAATATGGATGTTTCAAAACGTGACAATTTATTTGATGCAGCGCAAAACATTGATGATTTAGCTCATATGTCAAAGGAATTGAGTTTATTAGCAACATCACTAATCAAAGTCGCCAAAGATTTAAGACTACTTTCATCGGGACCCGAAGCAGGATTTGCAGAAATTACTTTGCCATCGGTTCAGGCAGGTTCCTCCTTTTTTCCAGGAAAAGTGAATCCAGTCATCCCTGAAACGATGATTCAAAGCTGTTTTCAAGTCCTCGGGTGTGATCGAATTGTTCAAGCTGCCTTGGAACATGGTGAACTTGACTTAAATATTTTTGAAGGAATGGCAGGCGCCAATATATTGAATGGGTTATACATGCTTACGAATACTTCTCATTCCTTTACAGAGTTATGTCTAAAGGACATAGCACCTAATGAAGAAAGATGTACAGAACTTTCAAATACATTTATTCCAGTTATTGTGGAATTGAAAGAACAAATGGGTTATTCAGCAGTTTCCAAATTAATAAAAGAACATGATCGTAAATCTATAAAATACTTACTAAATAATGGAGGTATAGACCATGATACAAGAAACTAAACAGTTTGAAGGAATTGAGCAGCCAAAACTAGAGTGGGCTCATGAATGGCTTAAAACAACGAAAAAGCTTTATATCAATGGAGAATGGGTGGATAGCTCAGGAGAAAAAGTGATTGAATCGATCAATCCAGCCAATGGAGAAGTTTTAGGTGATTTTCAATCTGCTGAAATGCAAGATGTAGATGCAGCTATTCAAGGAGCAAGAATCGCTCTAGAACAAGGTTCATGGAAAGAGATGAGCCGTAAGGATAGAGGAAAAGTTTTACGGAAAATCAGTGCACTTATTCATGAGCATCATGCGGAGCTTGCAACATTGGAAGCGCTTGATAACGGTAAATTATATACAGAAGCGTACAATGATGATGTGCAAGAAGCAGCGGACTTATTTGAATATTACGCGGGATGGACAGATAAATATTATGGTGAAAACAATCCTGTAGAAGGTAATTTCTTAAGTGTCACAACGAGAGATCCAATCGGTGTATGCGGACAAATTGTGCCATTTAATTTTCCAATTCAAATGGCTGTCTTAAAACTATCTCCTGCCTTATCGATGGGGAATACGGTTGTGTTAAAACCAGCTGATAAAACCTCTTACTCTGTTATTCGATTGTTTGAAATTATTGATGAAGCAGGAGTTTTGCCAAAGGGTGTTATTAATTTAGTCCTTGGTGATGGTGAGGTAGGTTCTTATATTAGTAGGCATATGGGTATTGATAAACTATCGTTTACAGGTAGTACACATATTGGGAAACAATTAATCCATGACTCAGCTAATAGCAATTTAAAACCAGTAACTTTAGAACTTGGTGGTAAATCGCCTAACATTATTTTTAGTGATTTTCCGGATTTAGATGCAGCGATTGAACGCTCATTTTTTGCATTATTTACACATAAGGCTGAAAAATGTTCTGCTCCGACCCGGTTATTTGCACAACGTGACATTTATGATGAAGTGGTAGAAAAAATCGCTGAGTATGCTAAAAACTACAAATGTGGTGATCCATTTGATCCAGCAAGTGATCAAGGTGCACAAGTGTCCAAGCAGCATATGGAATCCATTTTAAATTACATTGAGAGTGGTAAAGAACAAGGGGCACGAGTAGTAGCTGGAGGGGAACGAGATACAACTGGAACAAATGCTAATGGCTATTTTGTTCGACCAACTATTTTTGCTGAAGTTGATAATAAAATGAAAATTGCTCAGGAAGAGATTTTCGGACCTGTACTCTGCATCATCCCATTTGATACAGAAGAAGAAGTTATTCAAATGGCAAATGATACGATTTATGGTCTTGGAGCAGGGTTATGGACAGGCAACACTTCCCGTGCTCATCGCGTAGCTAATCAGCTTAACGCCGGTATGGTTTTCGTTAATAGATATGGATGTTATGACTTTGCTAGTCCATTTGGAGGCATGAAGCAAAGTGGATGGGGTAAAGAATATGCCGTTCATTCATTACAAGCATTTACAAAATCAAAAGCTATTTGGTTCGCGTACTAAAAAAATTTACTTAAAAGAGGGGATCATACAATGAAAATAAAAGCGGCTGTTATGACTGAAGTAGGTAAACCATTATCCATTCAACAAGTAGAACTTAGTGAACCAAAATCGAATGAAGTTCTTGTGAAAATAAAAGCAACTGGTGTTTGCCATAGCGATTTAAATGCATTACATGATCAAACGACGCCAACACCGACTATTCTTGGGCATGAAGGTTCAGGAATTGTTGAAGCAGTTGGCTCAAATGTTACAAGAGTCAAAGTTGGTGACAAAGTAGCTTTGAGCTGGGTCCCGTATTGCGGAACGTGTGAATTTTGTATAACAGGAGCCGTGCATTTGTGTGAGTCTGCATTTGGTCCAATGTTTGAAGGGACACTACTTGATGGCACTTCAAGACTAAGCCAAGATGGAAAACAAATATACCATAACTCTCTATTATCTACTTTTGCAGAATTTGCGGTTGTTCCGGAGATGTCATGTGTAAAGTTGCCGGATGAAATGCCTTTGGCACAAGCTTCCTTAATCGGATGCGGGGTAGCAACAGGGTATGGAGCCGCTGTGAACGCAGCTGGTGTTACACCGGGATCTACAGTTGCCGTCTTCGGTATTGGTGGAGTAGGCGTAAATGCGATTCAAGGAGCTTATATTGCCGGTGCTTCTAAAATTATTGCTTGTGATGTAAAACCTGCTAATTTGGAGATTGCCAAACAGTTTGGCGCAACGCATACGATCAATTCAGCTGAAGTTGATGTAGAAGAAGCGCTAAAAGAACTGACAAATGGTTTAGGTGTTCATTTTGCTATTGATTGTTCGGGGCATACTGCAGCGGCAGAAAGTGCTTGGAAGAGTACAAGAAAAGGTGGTACTGTCGTTCTCGTTGGTGCCTTTAATCCTGAACAAACATTAAATATTCCTGCGGGAGGATTCCATAGAGTTGGAAAAGTTTTAAAAGGAAGTTTTTATGGAGATACGCAGCCATTCCGTGATTTTCCTATGATTGCACAAATGTATTTAGATGGGAAATTCAAATTAGATGAACTTGTGTTAAATCGCATTGAGTTAAATGATATTAATCAAGCTTTTGACTCTTTCCATGACTGCGGGTGTATCAATGTAGGGCGAGCGGTTATTGAATTTAAGGATTAATTGCTAAGCTAAATTTCATTAAAGTGAAGGGTGTTAAAAATTGTAATCATTAATCAATTTAAACACCCTTTTTTTTCCAATAGAAAGTAAGGGGTAGTGAAAATGCGATTAGAAAAAGATTTAATTGGAGAATTGGAAATTGATGAAGAGGTTTATTACGGAATACAAACGGTTCGGGCCTGTCAGAATTTCTCCATTTCTGGTCGGACGGTAGAATTATATCCCCACTTAATAAGAAGTATGGCATTTATTAAAAAAGCAGCGGCAATGTCTAATCACAGTGTCGGTGTTCTTGAGCAAGAGAAAAAAAACGTCATTTGTCAAGCTGCAGATGAAATAATAGATGGAAAAATGACAAATCAATTTCCTGTAGACATTTATCAAGGTGGCGGTGGAGTTTCCATTAATATGAATGTCAATGAAGTGATCGCTAATCGGGCTAATGAACTACTGACAGGTCAAAAAGGATATGATTGCATACATCCGAATGAACATGTAAATATGTCCCAATCAACGAATGATGTACTTCCAAGTGCAATGAAAATGGCTTGTTTTTTCTATATAGAAGATTTATTAATTAGTTTAAATAAAATCGAATTCTCATTGGCAGATAAAGTTGATGGATTTTCCAGTATTGTGAAAATAGCAAGAACTTGCCTCCAAGATGCTGTACCTATTACACTTGGTCAACAATTTAGCGGGTATCATTCTTTTATCAAAAGACAAGTAGAAGACATAAAGAATCTTCAAAAAGAATGCTTGTCTATTATCGTTGGTGCAACAGCAGTTGGAACAGGTATCGGAGCTGCTCCTGGATATACAGAAAAGATGTACGAATATTTGCCAGAGGTATCCAACGTATCGGTCTACAAAGAGGAGAATTTCTTTGATGGCATGCAAAATGCCGATATTTATTTAAAAATCTCTGCTCACTTAAAAGGGTTATCGAGTGGATTATCTAAATTATCCAGCGATTTGAGATTACTTTCATCAGGTCCAAGAGCGGGCTTTGCTGAAATCAATTTGCCTGCGGTACAGCCTGGTTCTTCCATTATGCCAGGAAAAATCAATCCATGTATACCTGAAATGATGATGCAAGTTTGTTTTGATGTATATGGAAATGATCAAGCGATTACATTTGCTGTAGATCGAGGTGAACTGGATCTGAACATCTGGGAACCGATTATTTTGAAAAATTTATTTGAATCTTTTTCTATCTTAACGAATGGAATTAGGTTGTTTACTGAAAAATGCCTAGATGGTATTGAAGTTAATAAAAAAATTTGTTTCAATCATGCTGAAAAATCGTTATCTTTATCTGTCGTTATTTCTTCTCTATTCGGGTACCAAGTTGCGAACGAGGTAGCTTTAGAAGCACATGAAAAAAACTCAACCATTAAAGAAGTAGTCGTTGAAAAAGGACTTTTAAAGGAAGAGGAAGCATCGAAGTTACTAAATCCTGAAAACTTAACGGATTCTGTAAAAATGCATCATTTGTTAAATTTAAAAACTCATTATAATGGCTAAATAAAGTAGAGCCTTAAATTAGTTTGATGCTGTTTTGCTTAAAAGTACGTTTGACATTGAAACGGTCAAAATATTATTTTGTCCGTTTTTTTGTTCAAATGTTCAGTCTATAGACTTAAAAGGAAAGAAAATTCACACGTTAGGAGTGATAGGATATGTCAAATTTACGAGAAAAAGCTCTAAACATGCACAAAGAAAAGAAAGGAAAACTAGGTGTTTGTTTAAAGGTTCCAGTACGTAATGCAAAAGATTTAAGTCTTGCATATTCTCCCGGTGTAGCGGAGCCTTGCTTGGAAATTCATAAAGATGAGAGAAAAGTGTACGATTATACAATGAAAGGAAATCTTGTGGCTGTTGTATCAAATGGAACAGCTGTGTTAGGACTCGGAAATATTGGTCCCAAAGCAGCCATGCCAGTTATGGAAGGAAAAGCAGCGTTATTCAAAATCTTTGCAGACGTAGATGCATTCCCAATTTGCTTGGAAACAAAGGATCCAGACAAAATTGTGGAAACGGTCCAATTATTAGAGCCGACCTTTGGTGGAGTGAACCTTGAAGACATTGCGGCCCCACAGTGTTTTGAGATAGAAGAACGCTTAAAGAAAATATGTCAAATCCCTATTTTTCATGATGACCAGCATGGGACAGCCATTGTAACAGCTGCTGGGTTAATAAATGCTTTGAAACTTGCAGACAAAAAAATAGAAGAAATCCGTGTAGTGGGCAACGGTGCTGGGGCAGCGGGTGTAGCAATTGTGAAGCTCTTACATCATATGGGAGTAAAAGATATTATCTTATGCGATACAAAAGGGATCATTTATGAAGGGCGACCATTCGGAATGAATCCAATCAAAGAAAAAATTGCGCAGATCACCAACATAGAGAAAAAACAGGGCATATTGGAAGACGCTCTTAAGGGAGCCGATGTGTTCGTTGGAGTATCCGCTGCTGGGGCGGTGACAGAAGAAATGGTTCGTTCCATGAATCGTGATCCTATTATATTTGCGATGGCTAACCCCACGCCTGAAATTATGCCAGATTGTGCAAAAGCTGCTGGAGCATTGGTCGTAGGTACAGGGCGTTCGGATTTCCCTAATCAGGTGAACAACGTACTCGCATTCCCTGGTATTTTCCGGGGTGCTTTAGATGTACGAGCTAAGGAAATTAATGAAGAAATGAAACTGGCAGCAGTTTTTGCAATCGCTGACTTAATAGAGGTTGATGATCTTCATCCTGATTATGTAATTCCTGATCCATTTGATCGCAGAGTGGCTGCCCATGTAGCGGTAGCTGTTGCAAACGCTGCAATGGAAACGGGTGTTGCGCAAAAAAATATAGATGTAGCTGAAATTAAAAAACGCCTATTAGCCTTAACGGAAGAAAAACAAAATGTCTTTGTATAAAACTAGTAGAAATTTAAACCTGATCTACTTACTTAATTGTTATAGTAAATAAGGTGTTACTCCGAGTAATGAATTAGATATACGGATTGTTACTTCGAAATGTGTTCCTCTTTTTAGACTGTTGAGAAAATTTCTCTCAACAGTCTATTTGTGTTTATCGAACATCATTAGATAAAAACTCGATGTTCTATTTTGTGTATTAGAGATAATAATGTTAGTAACTTTAAACGGAGAAAAGTGTTTGCCACATTGGAAATGTTCGACCGGATTCTTTCTTATAAGGTATAATTTAACAATTCGTTTTTTTATTGTAATATAAAGGATCATCAGTGTTTTTACTACTTTTTCACAAATAAATTCACAATGGATTTCTAATGGAGTGAATTAATTATTGGAGTGAGTGTGAGTTTGATGTAATTTATAGTGTGAATTTTAATATATTGATGTTTTGTAGAGCATCAATAATATGTCCTTCATAAAGCCGATGAAGGACTAAATTCCTTGGGAAAGAGGAAGAAATGTCCTTCATAAAGCTGATGAAGGACAAAACCCCTTAGGTAAACATGTGTGAATTGTCCTGCGAATTAAGTGGTGAAAAACTTGCGAATAAACTAACTATTTTCCATGTTTTTCCTTTTTTCACCCCGCAAGTAAACCCGTTATTTGTAGACAAGGATTTGGGCTTTTACGCATTAATGTTTTCATCTTTTAACGCCGTTTCAACGTGTATATACTTAAAGCCAAGGTCTTTAGCGACGGCCTCAAAGGTAATTTCACCGTTTGCGACGTTTACTCCTTTTGCAAGTGCTTCGTTTTCAAGAATGGCTGTCACAGCACCTTTATTGGCAATTTGTAGCGCGTACGGTATTGTCACATTTGTTAAAGCAAGAGTTGATGTATTTGGGACAGCTCCAGGCATGTTTGCGACGGCATAATGGACTACTCCATGCTTTACATATGTCGGTTGATCGTGAGTGGTAATCTTGGTAACAGTTTCAAAAATCCCACCTTGGTCAACAGCAACATCAATGACAACAGAGCCAGGCGACATCGATTTTACCATTTCTTCTGTCACAAGCTTAGGAGCCTTTGCCCCAGGAATCAATACGGCACCAATGACTAAATCAGATTCAGATACAGCTTGTGCCACATTATATGGGTTAGAAATTAATGTAGAAATTTGATTTCCGAAGATATCGTCTAATTGGCGAAGACGGTCTGGGCTAAGATCGATAATCGTGACAATTGCTCCTAAACCGATGGCTACTTTTGCTGCATTTGTACCGACAACACCGCCGCCTATAATTGTTACTTTTCCGCGTTTTACACCTGGAACCCCACTTAATAAGATTCCTTTCCCACCATGAGTTTTTTCAAGGAATTGAGCGCCTATTTGTGCAGCCATTCTACCAGCTACCTCACTCATTGGCGTCAATAATGGAAGCGTGTTACTCACGGATACCGTTTCATAGGCAATGGCTAGGACACCATTATCTTTAAGTGCTTTTGTTAACTCAGGATCTGCAGCTAAGTGAAGGTATGTGAAAAGAATTAAATCCTTACGGAAATATTGATATTCTGAAGCAATGGGTTCTTTTACCTTAAGAATCATTTCAGCTGTGGTCCAAATGTCTGCGGCTACTTCGGCAATAACGGCTCCGGCAGCCAAATACGATTCATCTGAAAAGCTGCTTCCTAGACCCGCGTTTTTTTCAACATATACTTCATGACCAGCGTTACGTAAAGCGACAACACCAGCGGGAGTAATGGCGACACGATTTTCATTGTTTTTTATTTCCTTAGGAATTCCAATTCGCATAATCAATTCGCTCCATTTCAAAAGAAAATTACTCTTTGTACACAAAGTATAACTGTATCAGAAAAAATATGATATGTGAAATCAGAAAATTCTAAAATGAATTTTGCGGAATTCGACAAACACTATTTCAATGAATCAGTTTTTACTTCTAATCGCATCAGAATTCGGCGCTTCCGATAGAGCATACTGCCAACTTCGGCTACGTCTGCAATCATGCTTCGATTGGTAAAGGCCCCAAAGACCATACCAGCAATCGGAATCATTTGAAGGAGTTTTTTCCAACCAAATTGATCGCGATATGTATAGACAACTTCACGCCAGCCTTGAAGCTGACTAATCATTTCTTTTCGATCAGCCTGTTCATTGCGGTGAAACGAGGATAAATCCTTTAATATTGCATCTTTGCCAACGATATCTGCTGTAGCAAATTGCAAGCATTTAACAATAAAGACCCGTTCTTCTTTGTCTTTTGGATTGAAGCCATATGCTAGGGAGATATCCTGTAAGGTTTTCAGAGATAAGCTTAATAATAATGGAATATCAATGGATACCGTGAAAATCCCTCCAATTCCAGTGGATGCCCCTTGTACAGTTGCAAGCTTGCTATTGGCTTTTTTTATATCTTCACTTACCGAGTTCATGACAAGTAGCGAAACATTGGCGCAATCATCCACAGAGGTAATGGATTGACTTGGGGCATACCCTTCAATTCGCTTAAATACTGATTGTTCTTTCGTTAAATATTGCCCGCCACTCTGAACGAAGCTTCCTAATTCATTGAGTAAGAGAGCGATCTTATCTTGAATAAATGCAGGGGTTGTTTTATCGAGTAATTTAAAGGGTAAACGGCCAATTTTCTCCCAAAACCATAGTCCTTTTTGCTCCTTTTCCCATTTATTTATAATGTGCAGCTCCGATTCCAAATATTCCTTCGATTCATTGTCCAAGGGTTATCCCAACCTTTTAATTTTTAAGATATAAAGTGCTTCCTGGTAGCTGTCTATTCTTTTGGAAAGGAGGGAATAGGGGAGTCCTGATGAAAGCGGCTTTTCATATATTTAATTTTAATCCATTTTTTGATATATAAGAAAGAATAAGTTCCTTAGAAGGGGAAAAGGTAACATGTGAAAACTGGGCAAAAAAAAACCTTCCGCTTCAATAGGAAGGAAAGGAGCATAAAGGTATTACATAAATAAATTAAGTATGAAGTAAATTAAACCTGCAAGCGTTGCTGAAATTGGTAATGTAATGAACCAAGTAATAACCATACGCTTCGCAGTGCCCCATTTAACCCCTTTAATCCTGTGAGCGGAACCTACACCAAGGATAGATGAAGAGATAACATGGGTTGTACTAACCGGCAAGTGAATAAGTGTTGCGCCAAAGATAATGGCAGCACCTGTTAAATCAGCTGCAACGCCGTTTACCGGACGGATTTTCATGATTTTTCCGCCGACGGTTTTAATAATTTTCCAACCACCGATAGATGTACCAAGACCCATTGCTATCGCACAAGATAATTGTACCCATAACTGAATATCGTCACTTTTTGTGAACCCATTTGTCATAAGAGCGAGCGTAATAATCCCCATGGCTTTTTGAGCATCATTTGTTCCATGTGAATAAGATTGAAGGGCAGCTGTAGCAATCTGAATAGTACGAAACTGCTTGTTTGTTTTTGTTAAATTATTATTTTTAAATAAAATTTTGATAATAGAATATACAAGAAAACCTACAGCAAAAGCGAGAATTGGCGAAATGATTAGAGCTTCAATTATTTTTAAAAATCCGCCCCATTTAATTTCTGAAAAACCAGCAGCTGCGATCGCCGCGCCTGCAATCGCTCCAATTAGCGCATGTGAAGAGCTGCTAGGAATACCATAATACCACGTAACTAAATTCCAAACGATAGCAGCTATAAGGGCAGCAAGAATTACGGTTGAACCATTCGGTAAGGTAAAGGGGTCGACAATGCCCTTCGTTATGGTTTTGGCAACGCCTGTGAATGTCATTGCACCGACAAAATTCATCGTTGCTGCTAAGATAATCGCGTGGCGGGGTTTTAATGCTTTCGTTGATACAGAAGTTGCAATGGCATTGGCTGTGTCATGGAAACCATTAATAAAGTCAAATGCAAGTGCAAAGATGACGATTAATATCGTTATTAGAAATATACTGTCCATATGTGGAAGACTCCTTACGCGTTTTTCATGATAATAGTTTCAAGTGTATTGGCGACAGTCTGACAATGGTCAGCAATTTCTTCAAGGCTTTCATAAATTTCTTTATATTGAATAATACGGATTGGATCTTTTTCAACTGAAAACAGATTTTTGATGGATTGACGTTGAATTCCATCACAGACTGATTCTAAATCTTTAATTTTAATCGCGTGTTCACGAATGTCTAGTAATTTTTTTGTTGTTAAAAGATCTACAGATTTTTCGATTTCATACGTGCATTCTTTAATCGCTTCGACAAATTTCAACATATACTCATCAACATGGATAATTGAATACATTTCAAATAAAGCGGCACAATGCTCCAGGCCGTCTAACACATCATCCATGCTCATTGTTAATAGCAAAATATCTTCACGCTCAATTGGCGTAATGAAGGCATTGTTAAGGTCTGTAATGACGCCGTGGACCATATCATCGCCTTTGTGCTCATACTCTTTCATCATTTCTGAGAAAACCTTAAGATCGCTTATGTTCTTTAATTTAAAATCAGCAAAATAATCTGCGCTTTCTTTTAAATTTTGCGAAATATTAATAAGAGCATTAGCGAACTTGTCTTTCTTTGATTTGAAAACCATTTGAAAACCCCCGTTAAAGCAGAATTGGCATAGCTTTGACAATTAAAAGTCAGTAGCCTATGTATAGTATTAGCGAACTTATTGTAACGAATTCTCTTAGTGATAGGGAAGTTATTTCGACGAAAATTTACAAAAACTTAACAAAACAAATACAGAAAATTTAAAAAACTCCGTAATAGGTGCTATCTACATCAATAAAGTTTAATTATAATGAAGAATTATGTGTTTTTTAGGATATGGTGACAGGTTGTACTCGTAAAAAAGTTCTTTTTATGCAGACCATTTCTTTAGAGTAAGAAACCAGTTAATGGTATAATTGGTTTAATTAAAGAAGGAGGTTATTCGATGATTAAGAATATAATTGAAACCATCACATTACATAATGGTGTTGAGATTCCACAACTAGGATTTGGCGTTTTTAAGGTTGAAAATGGTAGTCAAACTGTCGAATCAGTAAAGAAAGCGTTAGCAGTAGGCTACCGTTCCATCGATACTGCTGCTATTTATAAAAATGAAGAAGGTGTAGGGCAGGCGATTAAAGAAAGTGGAATTCCTCGTGAGGAACTTTTCATCACATCTAAAGTATGGAACACGGATCAAGGATACGAATCAACCCTTCAAGCATATGAAGCAAGCCTTGAGAGACTTGGTCTTGATTATTTGGATTTGTACTTAATTCATTGGCCAGGACAAGATAAATATATCGAAACTTGGAAAGCACTTGAAACTCTTTATAAAGAAGGCCGAGTTCGTGCTATCGGTGTGAGTAACTTCCATATTCATCATTTGGAAAACTTATTAGCGAATACAGACATTAAACCAGTTGTGAACCAGATTGAGCTACATCCGCGTCTTTCACAGCTTGAAATAAGAGAGTTCTGTAAAAAACATGAGATTAAAGTAGAGGCATGGGGTCCCCTTGGCCAAGGACATCTACTTGATGAACCAACCATCAACCACCTAGCTAAAAAACATAATAAATCTGCCGCACAAGTCTTAATAAGATGGCATTTGCAGCATGGAACAATAGCTATACCTAAATCAATTACTCCATCAAGGATTGAATCGAATGCTCAAGTATTTGATTTCGAATTAAGCTTAGACGAAATGAACAAAATCGACGCATTAAATCTAAATGAGCGATATGGTTCAAATCCAGACGAAGTCAAATTTTAAACCAAAACCTGAACCAAGCAGAATGTTGCCTGTTTCAGGTTTTTTTATTTCGAGTTCTAAGAGGCTAGATGATTCCCACTTTGTTTAATAATATTCGTTAAAACAATTACATGTTTTTATTCGAATTTATTTAGGGTTTAGATGCTAAAAAAGGGGGAAAGTAATTATATAAGACGGCAAGTAAGGAGTCGGTACAAAATACATCGTGACATTGTAATGGATTAGGACATTATTTTTAGAGAAATATGTCACTTAATTTTTGATCTGATCCTAAAAAAAGCTTCCGTCGGTTAGATGTAAGTGAAAATGCAAGCTCTTAGCATTTTACAGTTCTAAAAACATTCAAGGAGGAGTTAAATAGTATGAGTTTTCTTTGGTCATTAATTATAGGTGGGATTATTGGTTGGCTAGCCGGGATGATTATTGGACGTGACGTGCCATTTGGAGTTGTTGGGAATATTATCGCTGGTTTCGTCGGTGCTTGGTTAGGCTCGTTAGTTTTAGGAAGCTGGGGTCCAGTTATTTCTAACTTTGCAATTATTCCAGCACTGATTGGAGCAATTGTATTCGTGTTTATCTTAAGCATGATATTACGCGGCACCCGACGTGCTTCATAACTGTCACTCAAAAAAAAAGGATGCCGAGATGGCATCCTTTTTTTTGAGTGACGCTCATGGATGTTTTTTATAAGCGTTTGTTTAAATTGTCCATGTTCTCATGCACATTAAGTAAGGACATCTTGGTAAAGTCTGGTCCTTACGTATAACTGATACGCGAAATGTTAGAGTTCTTCGGCTTTTTTACGTGAAAATAGGTGGTTCATCTAAATATGGAGCAGTAATACTCAACTTTTCTTCAGTAAAGGGGTGAATGAACTCAATTTTACGGGCATGTAGAGCTTGCCGGGGAAATGTTTTCTTCCCGCCATACAATGTATCTCCTGCTAATGGGTGATGAATATGACTTAAGTGAACACGGATTTGATGAGTACGTCCACTTTCTAATGTACAGCTTATCATCGTTACATTTTTTTTAGGGAAAAATTTGAGAACTTTATAATGAGTAACTGCAGTTTGTCCAGTCGGAGATACTCTTCTTCTCGTGGCATGATGGCGGTCCCGCCCTATTTTTGCATCAATGCGACCTTGGACATTCATCACTTGGCCCTCTGCTAGGGCTACATAGGTTCTGGTTATTGTACGTTCTTCTAACATTCGATCTAGAATGGCACCAACGAAGGGGTTTTTTGCAAATAGGACAGCACCTGTTGTATCTTTATCAAGGCGGTGGATATGCTTAATAAACGGTTGTTGATTCGTTGCTGCTAAGTGATAAGCAACTCCATTAAGGAGTGTGTTATTTTGTTCAGGATTTGCGGGATGGGTATCCATACAAGCTTGTTTATTAGCAATTAAAAGGTGGTCATCTTCATATAAAATTTCGATATGGAGATCCTTCGGCACTGGGTAATCCGTGATAGGAAATTCGAATACGGGGATCCCAAGCAAATCATCTTGTTGTAAAGGTTTTGTCCACTGAGCAATTTCTCCATTAATTGTCACCTTTTTGCTCATTCGCCATTCGTGTAACAGCTTTTTGGGAGCTTTCCAATAGTCTTTCATAAGTTTTTCTGTTGTTAATTCATTCCACTTTTTGGGCACAATTATTACCAAATTATCTTGAATTCGCTTGTTAGTAAGCAATTTTTTCACCACTTTCGACATATAAATATTAAATTCGACAAAATACTACATTGTTCTGATAGAATGATGGAATTTTCACCAATCTTTCTACCTATAAAAAAAGCAAGTGGCGATATTTACCACCCTTTCTTCCTAAATCTTATGGTATTCTATTGAAAGAAACTGAAACCATTATCATACTTATTGATTTACAAGGGTGGGTTGTTAGTGAAGGTTGTTTACTCTTCTACATATGAACAAGAACAAAGAATAGAAAATCTTGTATCATATTTTTTTAACTTTATTTTCCCGACTTACTTTCCGGAAGACGAAATCTCACATTTTAAAAAAATTGGTGTGCTTAAGTCTGAGGCATACGCTGGGACGTTAAGAAGAGCGTATCAGATTATGACTAGTTTGCAAGTAATCATCACGATTCTTGAGAAAAATGAAAATAGTGAACAGTATTCGATTGATATGAAAAGGGAATTACTCTTAAGCAAGAATATTCAATTACTTAATGAAAGCGGTATGTTTTTCCCTTTTCTTAGCAATCACTTTCTTCAATCAACTAATGAAAACTCCTCGATGGTCTATGAAGAGCCGGCCCATCAATTTTTAAACTAGTCATGATCTTTCATTTTACCTAAACAAGAGGCTGACGCAAATTCGTCAGCCTCTTGTTTAGGTAAAAGGTAAGAATATAAAAGTTCTTTAATGGATCGGGAGTTTAGTGTAAAGGGCAAAGTACCTCAAAGAAAATTTCGCTTTTCTAATTAACACCATTAACTTCGAACCAGTGTTTAAACGTTGCTACTTCATTCTCGCCAATGATACGATCTTGCTCTACGCCATTTTTATAGAAAACAATTGTTGGGGTTTCCTTCAAATTGTAATCATTCCAGCCTTGTTCGAATTCGAGAAGATTGTATTGAACAAGGTCGATTCCCATTTCTTCAGCAAGCGGAGCTACAACTGGTGTTGTTCTTTTGCAGTGTTCACAAAGTGGACTGAAGTAATAAACGGCTACATCTTCTTTCGCTTTAAGCTTTTTATCTAATTGAGCTGGCAGGATGATGTTTTGATAGTTTGGATCATCCAATTGGTCGATAGTTGCTTGAGCCAGCTTGTCGGTACCATATGGATTATCGGCTGCCTTTAATTTTTCGTCTTTTTGCATAGTCGTTACAATCCCTAGTGTTGCGAATAACGCAAGGATGATGACTAGAAAGATAATGATTTTTTTCATGCGTACTCCCCCTTGGATTTATTCCAGATGATAGTGCTACAGATGAAGATTAAGACGAATGCAGTTAAAGCAAGGAACGGAATGGTAACAAAGCCAAACCAGTTAATGTATTGCCCTGTACAAGGAACTCTTCCACAGGAAGCAGCATGATCACCGAATAGAGCAACTTTTTGAATTAAATAATGATAGCTTGAAATTAGTGCTCCAACCCCGGATAGAATCATGGTATATAAACTAATCCGATAATCTTTTCTAACAACCGCAATCCCTAATATCACTGTAAATGGATACATGACAATTCTTTGGAACCAACATAGGTCACATGGTTCATATTGCTTAATTTCAGAAAAATACAAACTTCCGAGTGTTGCGATGACAGATACTGCCCACGCAATAAATAAATAGTTATCACGATTGTTTTTTGTCGTTTTCATCTTCTCTCCACCTATTGTTTTTTCATGAAAATTATAGTATGTCCAAAGCCCTTATGCAAAATAAATGTACTTACTAAAAGTTATTTAGGCAATGTTAAAAGGTGGATTTATATGGATACTTTAAGTAGAATTGCTGCTTGTTATATAAGTATTCCAGGTAAACGCAAAGGAATGAATAGACTTTCATCCGGAATTAGTGATGAGATATTAAGGTAAATTAAATAGGTATAAAGAAGTGGAAAAATAAGATGACTTAGACTTTCATAAATGTAAAAAATAGAAATGTGAAAACATCCTTGATTTCTACGTTTTAAGTAGTTACAGAACCTATTTTATTCTTTTGTAACAGTCGCTTTTTCTGCTTCTTTTTTTTATACAAATGTGGTACGGTAAAAAGGAAATATATCCAAATTTGAATTTTCGAAATATTATCCACGTTATAGAAAAGGGGACTGTACTTGTGAATTGGAAAGATACATACGCAAAATGGGCAGAGGATCAAAATTTAGACAACGAATTACGAGTGTTGCTTAATCAGTTAGAAGGCGATGATGCCTTACTTGAGGAAGCATTCTATAAAAACCTTGAGTTCGGAACAGGTGGAATGCGTGGGGAAATCGGCGCAGGAACAAATCGAATGAATGTGTATACGGTCAGAAAGGCAACATTGGGACTAGCTCAATATATAGAATCATTTGGTGAGGAAGCGAAATTACGCGGTGTGGTCATTGCTTATGATTCCAGACATAAGTCTCCAGAATTTGCATTAGAAGCAGCTAAGACCCTTGCTACTTCAGGAATTAAAGCCTATCTCTTCGATGAGCTACGTCCGACACCAGAATTATCATTCGCCGTTCGAGAATTGAATGCTTTCGCGGGAATTGTCATTACTGCAAGCCATAATCCACCTGAATATAACGGATATAAAGTATATGGTCCAGATGGAGCCCAGTTGCCACCAGATGCCGCAGACAAAGTCATTCATTATGTAAATGCGATTGAAAATGAACTTGTTATCCAAGTTGATGATGCTGAGATATTGAAAGAAAAAGGGTTTATTGTTTCCATTGGAGAAGAACTGGATGCAGCCTATAATGAACAATTATTAAGTATTCCTGAAAACCCAAACCTCGCAGCGAAAACGGATATTTCAATTGTCTTTTCACCGCTTCATGGTACAGCTAACAAATCCGTGCAACGTGCATTGAAGGATCTTGGATATAAGAATGTCCACGTTGTAAAGGAACAGGAGCTTCCTGATCCTAATTTTTCTACAGTAACCTCTCCGAATCCAGAGGAGCCTGCGGCATTTGAATTGGCTATTGAGCTTGGTAGCAAAGTAGATGCAGATCTATTAATTGCAACAGATCCGGATGCAGATCGTCTTGGAGTCGCGGTTAAAAATTTAGATGGGGAATATGTGGTTTTAACTGGAAATCAAACCGGTGCACTGCTCTTGGACTATTTATTGAAACAAAAACAAGCAAAAGGTACCCTATCTACAAATGGAGTGATATTGAAAACGATTGTGACATCCGAAATTGGCCGCGCAATTGCTACTAGTTACGGGTTACAAACTATAGACGTCTTGACTGGGTTTAAATTCATAGCTGAGAAAATTGGTCAGTACCACGAAACAGGTCAGCACCAGTTTCTATTTGGATATGAAGAAAGCTATGGCTATTTAATTAAAGACTTCGCGAGAGATAAAGATGCTGTACAATCTGCAGTTCTAGCTACAGAGGTTTGTGCGTATTACAAACAACAAGGCATGACATTATATGAAGGATTATTAGAAGTGTTTGAAAAATATGGTTTTTACTTGGAAGGGTTACAATCACTTACGCTAAAAGGGATTGATGGTGCCAGACAAATACAGGGGATCTTGAACGAGTTCCGTGAAAATCCGCCAAAAGAAATTGCCGGGTACCATGTAGCGGTACAGGAAGATTACCAAAGTAGTCAAAAGTTTTTATTGCTAAAAAACGAACAAACCGTAATTGACTTACCTAAATCCAATGTACTCAAATACTTTTTAGAAGACGGCACATGGGTTTGTTTACGACCATCGGGTACTGAACCGAAAATCAAATTTTACTTTGGTGTACAAGGAAAGACGATGAAGGACACGAAAGAAAAATTAACAGTCGTTATGGAAGACTTCATGACACGTATTCAACAATTGATTTAATGGGTGTGTAAAGAAAAGAGAGCGTCTCATAAGGGTCTGACCTCGCAAGCTAAATCAGTATGTAGTATTTCACACACTACTCTTGTACTGTATTTAGTTGTTGCGGGGTCTAACCCTTTGCTTTGAGACGCTTCCTTTTTCATGTATATATGTTTCCAATTTGCAGAAGCTATAGCAATGTTAGCTAGGAAGAAGCTCAAAGTAATCTGTCGTATTTTCAGCTGCGTGATCGAGATAACGAAGTAATGCATGTAGATATGTCTCAATGAGCTTGTAATCATGTTCAAAGTGGTATGCATGTAAAAAGCGTTCAATCTTTTTTGAAAGAAAATGATCTCGAGTGCGGACCATTAAAATAAGCAAATTATCCCATTCCGACCTGTGCGTGTAAAACAATGCTCTGTCGTAATCCGTTTTGGTCATGAAATCTCCTCCTTACTAAGGAGCTATTTGTAGTTTGTTCAAACTCGTTCGTTCATTACGAAGAAAAATGTGGAGATGCTAATTCTTAGGGATTGTTGTTATTTACCTGAATAAAGTAAAACTTCATCAGTGGAAGTTTTCTTACCCTTCATTGCTGGTTAGCCTCTCACCAACCAGAGATTTTCTTTTAAAAAAACTGAACAGGCTAATCTAGGATAAATGAAGGTGGTGCATGAATGAAATACTTCATCGTTTGTATAGCAGGTTCCCTGATTTTGACTTCGTTTCCCATTCAAGCAGCTATAAAGACACTAAATCCTGTTTATTCAGTTCAGCAGTTTGAAAAAGAATTAACGGATTTGGAGCAACGCTATAAACTTGACTTGATATCAATCGGCCAATCTGAAAAAGGAAAGGCTATTTGGGCAGTAAAGCTTGGAAAAGGAAAAAAAAACATTTTGATTAGCGGTTCGCATCACGGCAGAGAATGGCTCTCGACTTTATTAATCATGAAAATAATCAAAGCTTACGCGGAAGCTTATGAATCAAAGTTGAACATCGATGGGTATTCCACATCTATATTAGATGAAATCAGTCTTATATTTGTGCCTCTGTTAAATCCGGATGGCGTTCAAATCCAGCAAGGTGATTTTTCCGCATTTAATCTTCAGGAAAAATGGGCATTGTTTGGGATGAACAACTTTAGCACAAACTGGTCAAGGTGGAAGGCGAACGCAAGAGGAGTAGATTTAAATCGTCAATATCCTGCTGGTTGGAGCGAGCTGGACACAAATACCCAGGCACCAAATTATCAATTTTATAAAGGAAAGAAACCGCTTCAGGCCTCTGAATCAAAAGCGCTCGTCCTCTTTACGAAACAAATCAATCCAATACTTGCTGTATCCTATCATACATCTGGACGTGAAATTTTCTGGTATTACCATAATAAACCTGAGAATATCTTACGTGATTATTCTTTGGCAAAAAAGACGGCGATTTTAACAGGTTACAACTTGTCTATTCCTGAGAAACATGCCAATGGAAGTGGCTATACAGATTGGTTCATTACTGAGTATGAACGACCAGCCATGACGATTGAGTTAAGCTATCTCGTCGATGAAACAAGCCCTCCAATTGAGGTGATCCATGAGGAATGGAATCGCAACCGTGCCGTATTATTGATGCTTGCAGCGGAAGTTTGCAAAACCGTAGAATAAGAAGAAAAATATGATCCATACTATAGCTATACCATTGCAACAGGAGGAAAACGATGAAGAAAATCATAGGTTTACTTATATTCATCCTGAGTCTTAGCACGTTCCAACAAGTTTTGGCCCAACAGCCCGATTATGAAAAATACGGAAAAATTGCCATTGTTGTTGTTCAAGCAAACCATCCGGCTGAAGAAGTCACCGATTACGAATATAAAGGCCGAAAACAATTGACAAAAGATGAAGTAGAAGATGATTTTCTTTTCTTGGTAGCAGAAAATGGAAAAGAATTCAATGTGCTTGTCAAAATCAAACATAACTTAGCCAATAATAAGCTATTAAATTTAACGGTTGAAGAAAGTAAGTGAATGAGGTAATTGAAAGGCATGGCAGAAAGCTGTGTCTTTTTTTGAAATAAAATGAAGGTTATTAAATAAAGAAGAATGGAGGATATGCGGATTCTTATTTGGGAGCCATTCCAACTACCGTCATGTTCCCACGCTTTTATATATATTACTGTTTCCAAATCAAATTAACCATCCTAAACAAGCTTACCAAACAGCGATACATGGAGATATAGTTAAGAGCAAGATCGTGTGATTTGCATCTAACTGGTTCGGTTTAGAGGTACAAAATAAGAATTAGCTTAAAAAATGAGGTCTATATAGAAACCGTTTAGCACAAATGCTAAGCGGTTATTTCATTGATTTATTATCAAGTTTGTAAAAGTTCAATTTTTCATCTATTAACCAAAATTCTATAGATGTATTGTTCTTTCTGTCCACATAGCCGATAATATTCAATCCTTGTTCTGAACGGAAATAATCATTCTTTCCATATACTTTTATTACATCTTCCTTATTGTCACCAATTTTTATTCCTTTTACAGTTTCTAAATTCCTGTCAGTTATGATAAATCTTGTGATTTTTCCAGATTTGTTAGTTGCGACTTCAATTCCTTTTCTTAACTCATAGTAATCATAACCTGTAACATCTCTACTTTGCTCTGTTTTCTTTCCATATTTTTTTGTGATTTCATCGCTATAAAAATTATCATTTAAATACAGACCTTCAATATTTTCTTTACTTAAATCTGTTGTTTTTGTAAATGTATGATGAAATGAACGAGGGAAAGTATGGTTAATTGAAAATGCCGTTAATGTTAAAAATAGTACAATTCCAATTGTAATAAGAATCATGGTATTTCGTCTCATATAAAACTCCTTTTTGATTGTATATAAAAATTTTACCATATATTTCATAAGTTTTTCCGGAAATAATAACTGCTTCTTTGCAAAGATGCAGTTATCGAAGACAGTCTGTTTAATATAGAGCGAACTTCTTTTTTGGCAGTAAAATGGAAATATTATGTTAAAATAAGTATTGTAGATAAGTTGTGAAAGATTCTACTAAAACGATCAGTTGAACAAGAACAATATCATATATGAAGCATAATCCTACTAATATTCGTACTTGTTTTATGGAGGGATTATTATGGAAAATCGAAAACTAAGAATAATGTGGATTATTCCAAATGTATTTTGTCATTTAGTGTTAATTGGTTTATCCGTCTGGGTAGTGGCAAATAGCGAAGGGTTACAAGAAATAAATAGTTTATCCATCTACGTTATATTTATAATTTTGCTTTTTTTTGTATCTGTATTTGGTAGTTATCAAATTTGGACATGGATAAAAAACGGTAAGATGTAGATGATTTGTTCAATTAACGAGAAGAATAGTTGAATTAGAATCTTGGATTTATATGGAAAGACCAATGGTGAAGGGGGATATAATTGATTATTAAAAACAGAAAGGGGATTTTTTTCGTTTTTTTTAAAAGGGGACATCTAGACTGAAGAAATCTTATTAAAAAATAGTCTATTGACACGCTAAGGAGTCTTATATTAAGATACTTTCATACTTACTTACACAAAAGCATAAAAGCGTAAAAGCGTAAAAGCGTTGAACTAAAAAAGTAACTGGTTGTTTAGGAAGTTGAGAGACTTAGTGGATGGTGCAAACTAAGCCGAGCATTCAGTGAATTACAATTAGGGAGCTGACTTCTGTCCGGCAATGCCGTTAATCAAATGAGTGAACAAAAATTTTTTTGTTAATCAGGGTGGTACCGCGGAGCTTCCGTCCCTTTTTAGGGATGGAAGCTTTTTATTATAAGTAGTAATAGAATGTAAAATATATTAAGGGAATGAGTCATGACAAGTGTCTGCTGTCTCTTTATCTTAGTTGAAGTCCCTACAGTTCTTACGTTGATGAGCAAGGTGTCTGCGCTTTTCTTATATGAACAAACAATTAATAAAGGAAGTGAAAAGTAAGATGAGAAAAAATATATCAATTGGTTTAGCGCTTTTGCCAATTGTAACTTTAATGACAGCAGGAGCTGCTTCTATTTTAATTTGGAAAGCCGGTATGTTTATCCCTTTAATTATTGGAATCATTGCGACAGTCCTTGTTGGAGTGATAAGTGGTTATAAATGGGATGAGCTGGAGAAAATGATGGTGAATGGTGTATCCAAAGCTTTGCCTGCGATGTTTATATTGCTAGTTATTGGGTTGATCGTGGGAACATGGATTGCTAGTGGTGTGATTCCTTCTATGATCTACTATGGATTATCATTTATTCACCCTTCATTCTTTATTCCAGCTGTAGCTCTTGTTACCGGGGTCGTTTCCGTCACGCTTGGTAGCTCATTTACTTCGATTGCTACGATTGGTTTAGCGTTTATGGTAATAGGTGAAGGGATGGGGTTTCCGCCAGGACTTATTGCTGGTGCCGTTATGTCAGGGGCATTTTTTGGAGACAAATTATCACCTCTATCTGATACGACGAATATTGCACCAGCAATGGCAGAAACGGATTTATTCAGTCATGTTCGCCATATGCTTTGGGATACTGTTCCTGCCTTTATCATTACACTAGTTTTATATGGAATAATCAGCAATGGGGCACAGCAAAATGTTGTAGATACAGGGAAAATTGATATGATTTTGGCGGGGATCCAAAAGACGTTTTTCATTCATCCCTTGCTGTTATTATTACCTGTACTAACTATTTTGCTTATGATGAAGCGTTTGCCAGCTTTGCCCACGTTAATGATTGTTGGATTGTTGGGTGGTTTAGTAGCTATTATTATACAAGGTCAATCAATCACTTCCGTTATTAACACAATGACGTATGGATTCACGGCTAAATCCGGTGTCAAAGAGGTTGACTCTTTATTAAATAATGGTGGAATAGTTTCCATGCTTAATACAATCGGTTTATTAACCATTGCTACAGCTTTAGGGGGTCTTTTAGAAGGTACTGGTGTTTTTCAAACTTTAATTCGACCTATCATCAATAAAATAAAGACGACTAGTTCATTAATTACGACAACAATTGTATCGACTTTTATTGTTGCCTTCGCAAGTGGTGCCCAATTTTTAGCGATAATATTACCTGCAAGAACTTTCGTTCAAACATATAAAGATTTAAAAATTGATACGAAAAATTTATCTAGATGCGTTGAAGCTGCTGGAACAGTTGGAATCACACTGGTACCTTGGGGTGTACCAGCTGTTTTTGCAGCGAATATGTTGGGTGTAGGAGTAGAGCAATTTATTCCATATCTATTCTTTGCTTTCCTTGTTCCCCTTATCAATGTCATTTATGGATTTACTGGTTGGACGATAACGAAAAAAGATTATTCTGAGGAGCAGGTGCAAGAAACAGAATCAATAGGAGGGAATTGACATGAGCGAAGTCATCGTGAATATCATTGGCACAGCGCAAGATGCTGGTGTCCCGCATCCGAATTGTTTTTGCAGGAACTGTGTGAAAGCAATTGAAGATGCTAAGTTTCGGAGGTTTGCTTCTTCCTTGGCTATTATTCTACCAAAGTCAAAAGAGTGGCACTTGATTGATGCAACTCCTGACTTAAGGGAGCAAATGGCATTTATCCAAATGAAGTACCAGCTGCAAAAACAATTGATGGATAGCATTTGGCTTACTCATGCCCATATTGGACATTATCCTGGATTAATGTTTTTAGGAAAAGAAGCCATCGGTGCTAAAGGAACATCTGTTTATTGTGGTGAAAAAATGAAACAGCTACTAGAAAATCATGCACCATGGAAGCAACTAGCTGATCTTGAAAATATTAAGCCAATAGAGATCACGCATGAACATCCCATCGAACTTACATCAGTTGTTCGAATAACTCCTGTGGAAGTCCCGCACCGAAATGAGTTTTCTGAAACCTTTGCGTTTTGGATTGCTGGGCCGACTCGTAAACTACTTTATATACCCGATATTGATAGATGGAATGAATGGGATCGTGATATATATGAAATGGCCAAGGAAGCAGATATTTGCTTATTGGATGGTACTTTCTATTCAATAGAAGAAATTGAACGAATGGGGCGAAATTATAAAGAAATTCCTCATCCGGTGATGACGGAAACAATGGATCGCCTGCAAGACTTAGTGGATGAAACAGCTATATATTTCACTCATTTCAATCATACCAACCCCGTCATAGATCCAGAAAACTCCCTTATCAAACAAGTAAAGGATAGAGGTTTTCACATTGCTGTTGAGGGTATGGAAATTTTATTATAAAGATTTTTTACTTCATGGAATGACCAACGGTGAATTTGCAGGATGAAAAGATGAAATTATTTTGGTAGAAAAGTTGTAGACTTAAAATAAAGTTTAATTGTTTTCCGATAATTAAACTCTGTTCTTCTTTATTTTGTAAACATAAAAAGCAAGATACGTAAAAGGACAGATTGAGTATTTATAAATCAAAATATAGGATTGTGGATTGATAAAGAAAGCAACAAGGAACCCCTCCTTCGTTGCTTTCTTTATGTCCAAGCTTTTTTACAGTTGGATATCTATAAGAAATTGATCCTTTGATAAATGGCTACAACCTAGTTAAAGAAAGCGTAGATTCATGAGGCAGCTTATTCATGAAGTAATGTGCGGTTGGATAAACTTTTACTCCGTGTTCAAGTGCTTGTTGAATATGCGTTTCTTTGCTAACGAAGGACTGTAATTGAATGAATAGATAAAGCCTATTTAATTACTGGAGGAATGGGAATATTTTTCATTGGAATATCAATGCTTTTTTCAGGTTCAATGGTAAGTGGAGACCAATTGAGGAAATCAATGAGACTCCTAAAAAGGGACATAGATCGGCTGTGTGCAATACTATGAATTCTTTAATACGTTTCATACTAGTTATAATATTTGGGAGCCCATCCAACATCCGTCATGTTCCCACGCTTTTTTCATACATTAATGTAAGGAAGAAAAAAGGAGGAGAGGCGGATGAATACAGAAGATCAGAACGCATTGGAATATGCGATAAGTGAAATTACTGAGATTGCAGAGGGATTTGGGCTGGATTTCTATCCGATGCGGTATGAAATTTGCCCATCAGAAATCATTTATACATTTGGTGCGTATGGGATGCCGACTAGGTTTTCCCATTGGAGCTTCGGAAAACAATTTCATAAAATGAAAATTCAGTATGATTTTGGGTTGAGTAAAATATATGAATTGGTTATTAATTCAAATCCTTGCTATGCTTTTTTATTGGATTCAAACTCGCTTATTCAAAACAAATTGATTGTCGCGCATGTGCTTGCTCACTGTGATTTCTTCAAAAATAATGTTCGATTTCAGAATACAAAGCGTGATATGGTCGAAAGCATGGCAGCAACGGCCGATCGGATTCGCCAATATGAAATTCTACATGGCAAAAAAGAGGTCGAAACATTTCTAGATGCAGTATTGGCAATTGATGAACATATCGATCCGTCCTTAATCCGACCGAAGCTAGCTTGGTCCATGGAGGACGAAGATAATGATGGGGATGAAATTAAACCAATTGCATCCGCATATGATGATTTATGGTCCTTGGATAACAAAGAAAAACCGATCCGTAGTGTAGGGAAAAAGAAAAAGAAATTCCCACCACAGCCAGAAAAGGACATCTTACTATTCATTGAACAATACAGCCGTGATTTGACCGAATGGCAGCGGGATATTTTAACGATGATGCGCGAAGAAATGCTTTATTTCTGGCCGCAGCTTGAAACGAAAATCATGAATGAAGGCTGGGCATCTTATTGGCATCAAAGAATCGTCAGGGAATTGGATTTGACCTCGGGAGACGCATTGGAGTTCGCCAAGCTGAATGCCGGTGTCGTCCAGCCGTCACGTACGAGTATAAACCCATATTACCTTGGATTGAAGATTTTGGAAGATATTGAAGAACGTTATAATAACCCGACTGATGAAATGAAGAAACTTGGTGTCAAGCCAGATTCTGGCCGTGAAAAGATGTTTGAAGTTCGAGAAATCGAAGCGGACATATCCTTTATACGAAATTATTTAACTAAAGACTTAGTGACACGTGAAGATATGTATTTATTCCAAAAGCAAGGGAAGGATTACAAAGTGGTTGATAAGGCATGGGAGCAGGTTCGCGATCAGCTCGTCAGCATGCGCGTTAATGGTGGTTTTCCATACATTACGGTCAATGACGGCGATTATCTACGAAACGGTGAGCTTTATTTAAAGCATTGGTACGAAGACATTGAGCTGGATTTGAAGTATTTAGAGAAGGTACTTCCTTATATTTACCAGCTTTGGGGGCGCCCTGTCCATCTGGAATCGGTCATGGAGAAAAAAGAAGTACTCTTTTCATATGATGGAAAAGGCGTGCATCGGAAATATTTATAAAGGATAGCCGACCGCTTATGTGGTCGGCTGTTTAATATGTACCTCAGGGTAGATCAGGCAGTAATAATGAAAATCACTAACAACAGACAAAGTTGATTATTTATGAGTTACAGAATTATTTGAACACGCACTTATATATTATCCATCCTTTATCGAAAAAAATCAGTGTGGACAGATTCGTTAAAATCTCACAAACTCTAGCTAGCTGTTTAATAGGACTTGTTATCTTGCATACAGGAGCTTACACTTTAATTAACAATGAAGAGGAAAGGATAAAAAAATGAAAGTTAAACATTCGTTTATGATTGTGATTTGTGTTTTATTAGGAGTAGTATCAGCATGTTCAAATACGACGGCAGAGAAACAGAAAAGTGAAAAGGAAGAAGTCCATACAGAACACACAGAACATGCTATTAGTGATATCCGTGAAGAAACAAGTAGCGTTGATGTATTGCCAAAATTTATGAACGGTAAATCAGAAGATATGAAATTAATTTATACCGCAGCCGCTAACCATAAAGATTTGCTTGAAAAAATTCCTTGTTATTGCGGATGTGGTGAAGCAGCAAATCATAAAAATAATTATGATTGTTTTATTTATGAGAACAAGAGTAACGGAGTAGTAATTTGGGATGATCATGGAACAAAATGCGGTGTTTGTTTAGAAATAGCTGCCCAATCAGTCATTGATTATAACGAAGGAAAATCAATTGAAGCAATCCGAAAAGATATTGATGCAAAGTATGAGAATGGATATGCTAAGCCTACTCCAACTCCAGAAGCTTAATAAATTGTAAATAGCTGCCTCCAATAGTTATCGGAATAGATTGTTATAATATTTACAAAATTGTCGAAAATGCATGTGAAATTATCGAGGATAAACATGTTATGATGAAAGGGTTGTATCGAAAAATTATAGTCAAAAGAAAGGATCAATAATGAAAAAATTACTCTTTATGTTGATATGTATGTTCATAACAATCCCTACTATGGCAAGTGCACATACTCATCTATCTTCATCCAATCCTAAAGAAGGCCAAATTGTGACCGAGGAACTTAAGGAAATCACTCTCGACTACGCAGGGACTATAGAAAAACTAAGCACCATGAAGCTATTGAAAGATGGAGTAGAGATTTCACTTTCTCAAATTCTAGTACAAGATAAGCAATTGATCGGAACCTTATCTGCACCTCTTGAAAATGGTTCTTATATCATTGAATGGAATATTGTAGGAGATGATGGGCATCCCATAACTGGCAAGATTACGTTCACTGTACAAATAGAACAAATAAACAAAGAAAAAGAAACAGAAACAGTACAACCAAAAGTAGAAGAAAACAAACAAGAGAATGAACAGCAGGATAAAGTTGAGACTCAAACTGAAAACCAAACTGTAGATCAACCATCAACCAATACAGTAACAACAATCATCACAGTACTTCTTTTCGCCATTTTGGTTTTGGGTCTCGTTTTATTGTTCAAGAAGAAGCGTAAATGATGAATGTACTTATTCCGATTTCGGAATTTGGAAATTATCTGATGTTTTCAATTCTTGCGGGTCATGTCGTACTGCAATTTGTACCAGAAGGAAGTAAGCCAAAGCTAAATGTTCCGAAATCTGTATTGCTACTTTCAACTCTTGGTATCATCATTTTTACATTAGTGCCCATTGTGCAAGTCATCTTCTATTTTAAAGACAGTGTTGGGTTACAGCAGGCGACTATGTCTGTACTTACTGAATTTCAGGTTGGAAAGTCGTGGATTTTCATAGGCTTTATGGCAACGTTTTTATGGATGACCATTTATGTAAAGGGATCTAAATATTTACAGATGTTATTGTTATTCTTAATGGTTCTAGGAGTAGGATACGCGAGCCATAGTGCATCGTTGTCTTTTTGGAAAGGATTATTCTCTCATACGACACATTTTTTAATCGTTTCTTTATGGACAGGTATACTCATTCATATTTCATGGTTTTCAAAAAATCATTCCTCTTGGTTAAAATTTTTGCGCTGGTTTACACCATTTGCTATCGTCTGTTTAGTCGTAATTTTTATAAGTGGATTTATTCTGATGGTACCGATTGTAGAACCGAAAGATTATGTGAAGTCTTGGGTCTTACCTTATGGACAGATGTTGCTCCTTAAACATATTAGTATCATACCTGTCATTGTTTTTGCTTTTGTTAACGGATTTCTTGTGAAAAAAGCAATGAATCATTCGACGTTCAACCCACGTCCTTGGCTGATTGGTGAAAGTATTTTACTAATGTTTGTATTCTATTTTACCGCTGTAATGGGGACATTATCGCCCCCTCATACAATTGATCTTACAGTAATTTCTGAAGGTGCCTCTCCTTGGGTAGAATGGTTATTAGGTATAGATATTATTGTTCCGTTACATGTACAGTTTATTCCATTTTTCCAAACGATATTGTTAATAGTCATCTCCTTCGTATTTTTGGCGATGATTATTGTAAGTTTTAAAAATAGAAAACCTTATTTAGGATTAATATTTGGAGTGAGTTTTATGGCTGCTGTGTATATGGGATTGATGTTATCCATGTCCATATAAATCCATATACAAATATGTTGTTATCAAATCTAAATGTGGATCAAAGTCATCTTCTTGTTAAAGGAGGATGGCTTTTTTCTTCTAAATTAATTGAATTCTCGTTATAAAATAGAGTTAATGTTGCCTATTTACATGAAATAGTCTGAATGACAGGATGTTTAAATCGTTTATATAGAGATATTTATATAGGCTTTGAAGAATTCAGTGAATTTTGAATTGGATCATGTATAATTAATTTTACCAAACATATGTGAGGAGAATGTGAGTAAAGATGATCTATACGATTGCTGTATTTTTATTTGCGGGATTAGCAGAAATTGGTGGAGGTTATCTTATTTGGTTATGGCTTCGTGAGGGAAAGCCCTTTTATTTGGGGATGTTAGGAGGACTCGCCTTAGCTTTATATGGAGTTGTTGCTACGTTTCAAACATTTCCATCTTTCGGTCGTGTTTATGCTGCGTATGGAGGTGTCTTTATTATCCTTTCGGTATTATGGGGATGGGGAGTAGATAAAAAAACGCCAGACTTGTACGACTGGGTAGGTGGTGCCATTTGTTTAATTGGTGTATCTGTTATGTTATGGGCACCAAGGCAATAAACAAATCGATTGTAATGAAATAATACTGTTATTATATTATCCACAATAAAATAAGCTTGCAATCTTTTAACAAGAGAATAAATCGAATATATTCGAGAAACAATATCTTTGTCTCCTTTGTCGCGACAAAGTTAGCTTTCTTCGTTATTGAATGCTTGAGACTCGTCCTTTACCATTAATGATGAATATAATGAAGGGAAGAGAGATAATGGCTCAATTAAATATAAAAGTAGCTGTACAAAAGTTCGGTAATTTCCTTAGTTCGATGGTTATGCCGAATATTGCAGCTTTCATAGCGTGGGGGTTAATTACCGCACTATTTATACCTACTGGCTTCTTTCCGAGTGAAAGCTTAGGTCAAATGGTCGATCCAATGGTTAAATACATGTTGCCACTATTAATAGGGTACACAGGCGGTAAGATTATACATGATCAACGCGGTGGTGTTGTTGGTGCTATTGCGACAATGGGTGTCATCGTAGGATCAGACATTCCGATGTTTCTTGGTGCCATGATCATGGGACCGGTCGGCGGATATGCAATAAAGAAATTTGATCAGTTTATTGAGGGGAAAGTGAAAGCTGGCTTTGAAATGCTTGTTAACAATTTCTCAGCAGGAATCATTGGCGGAGGTCTCGCTATTCTATCCTTATTAGGGGTTGGTCCTGCTGTAAACTTGTTTACGGGTTGGCTTGTGAATGGTGTAGATTGGCTGGTGGCGGCTGGGCTACTGCCGTTGACAAGTATCTTAATCGAACCTGCAAAAATATTATTTTTAAATAATGCTATCAATCATGGCATCCTTTCACCAATTGGTTTAGAGCAGATTAAACAGACAGGCCAATCGGTATTGTTACTACTTGAAGCAAACCCAGGACCTGGTTTTGGTGTCTTGCTTGCTTATAGTATTTTTGGAAAAGGGACAGCAAAGAAATCAGCACCGGGAGCTGCCATTATTCAATTCTTTGGCGGAATCCACGAAATTTACTTCCCATATATCTTAATGCGTCCGATGTTATTTTTTGCCGTTATCTTGGGCGGAATGAGTGGCGTATTTACATTAGTTCTTTTAGGTGGAGGATTATTCGCTCCTGCATCACCTGGTAGTATTCTGGCCATTGCTGCAGTTACTCCACATCATACAAGTACGTTTATTGCAAACTTCGCAGGCGTGTTAGTAGCTGGAATTGTATCATTTGTTATTTCTGCATTCGTCCTCAGAACAGGGAAGCAACCAGATGAAAGCATTGAAGATGCAGCAAAAAAAATGCAGGAAATGAAAGGGAAGAAAAGTTCTGTTGCGAATGTATTTGCTTCAAATGGTACTATGCCGGATAACGTGAATAAAATCATCTTTGCATGTGATGCCGGAATGGGGTCTAGTGCAATGGGTGCTTCCCTTCTCCGCAAGAAAGTGAAGGAAGCAGGAATGGATGTCGCTGTTACGAATACATCTATTAGTAATCTTCCTTCTGATGCCCAAATTGTCATCACACAGGAAGAACTGACACCGAGAGCACAGAAACAAGTGCCGAATGCGTATCACATTTCCGTGGATAATTTCTTATCAAGTCCAGAATATGATCGATTAATCAGTCAGTTAAAATTTCCAGCCAATGCAGAGCTTCATGAAATCGTTGAAGAGGCTGAAGAAGTCGTCCCTGGTAACCCTGATGGTGAAAATGACAATGACAGCTTGCTTCGTCCGGAAAATGTATTTCTTAATCAAGAGTTTGCTAATAAAGAAGAGGCGATTCGCTTCGCTGGACGAGCATTAGTGAAAGCCGGATATGTTAACGAAAGCTATATTGAAGCGATGATTGCTCGTGATGAAATGACTTCAACCTATATGGGAAATGATGTTGCGATTCCACACGGTACAGAAGAAGCGAAAAAGGATGTACTTAATTCTGGATTTACCGTATTGCAAGTTCCAAACGGAGTGGACTTTGACGGTCAAAAAGTACGTTTGATCTTCGGTATTGCTGGGAAAGATGGTACACATCTTGAGATATTATCTGGAATAGCTGTGACGTGTTCCGATATGGAGAATATTGAAAAGTTGGTTGAAGCGAAAACAGCCCAAGAAATGATAGATATTTTAGGAAAAGAATAAATAATTGTATTTACCGAATAGAAAAGTGAATTAAGTGCTTTTTTAATCGCCCTTTTATTGTAAGAATTGATTCTTACAATAAATACGGTTTCTAGCGCAAGGCGCAATCGGCTCTGGGGACATAAGACAATCAAACTAATGGGGAGAAGGATATTCCCTATACAGCTTGATAAGTCTTTGTCCTGTCACCGAAACTTGCTCCTTGCGCTTTTCTAATGAAATGAGCTGATATCATGTTTATTACCTCAAGAGAAAAAGCAATTATTGAATTAATTATTAAAACTTCTGGGAAACATACAGCTTTTTCTATTGCGAATTATCTAAATGTAAGTGTCAGAACCATTCATCGTGATTTAAATGCAATCGAAAAGATTCTCCAGTCATTTGAGCTTGATTTAGTTCGAAATGCGGATAAGGGGCTCAAGATTGAGGGGAAGAATGAACAAATATTTCGTCTGGTTCAGTACTTATTGGGAATCCATCCAATCGATGAAACACCAGAGGAAAAAAAACTGCAGCTACTTATAGCACTATTGCAAGAAGAATCATATAAAATCCAGTCGTTAGCCGCTAGTTTGGGTGTCAGCATTACAACACTAACCACATACTTGGATGAATTGACAGACTGGTTAACTCATTCAAATGTTCAAGTTACCAGAAAAAGAGGAGTAGGGGTTGAGCTTTTCGGAACGGAAGCAAATAAGCGAAAAGCCTTGGCAAACAATTTCTTACTGTATTTTAATGAAGAACTGATTGAGAATTTATTTTTATTAGAAAATGGGAAATTCTCAAAAAAAATGGTCTTGTATTACTTTCTTCCAGAGTATTTTCTTACTATTGATCGATTAGTTATAGCTACTTTAAATCGTTTACAACCACGTCTAGCAGATGGCGATTATATCGGGCTAATTGTACATATGTGTATTACGATGCAAAGGACAGAATCCGGTTTCCTATTAGAGGAATATGAAGATTATTCTCATGAACTAACTGAGGAATATAATCTAATCGTGAAAATATGTAAGGCGATTGAAGAAACTTACTCTGTAGCATTTACTAAAGCCGACATGATTTACTTGGCGGTTATCCTTAAAGGTTCTAAGCTACAAGCAGCTGATACCGTTCCTTATGATAGTGTTATACTAAGTCAAAAAGTAAAAAACTTTATACGAAATGTGTCTTCAAAGCTACATGTTGATTTAACAATGGATTTTTCTTTGTATCAGGGGCTTCTTGCTCACATGGAACCTGCATTGTTCCGCCTTAAACAACAAATGGGATTATTTAATCCACTTAAAGAGGAAATCAAACAAAAGTATCCAGTTCTATTTATGGCCGTACAAACCAGTGTAGAAAATGAATTTGTAGAAATTGATTATTTTCCTGAGGATGAAATAGCCTTCATTGTCCTTCATTTTGGCTCGGCGCTCGTTATGCGAGAAGAAGGAATATCGATAAAAGCATTGATTGTTTGCCCAACCGGTATTGGTACCTCAAAGATGCTAGCGAGCCGAGTAAAAAAAGAAATTTCAGAGATTGGTTCTATAGAAATCAGTTCGATTAAAGATCTTCAGAAACATGGGAATTTTGAAAATTTTGATGTTATTATTTCAACCGTTAGGCTTCCTTTTATAAACAAAGATAATATCTTGGTCTCTCCACTTTTAACTGAAGAAAATATTTTAACAATCAGGAGATTTTTACGGAATAACATCGAGAACTTAACAAAAAATAAGCATTATAAAAAATCAGCACAAATAGAATCCTCCTCTTCTCGCGTAGCAAAGGGTGGGATTAGGGAAATCTTACAAGAGCTGAAGGATGTACAAGAAAGCATCCAGGCTGTTCTAGATCATTTTCGGGTGTATCGGAAACCTCATTTAAAAAGCCATGAACAAGTTATTAAAGAAATGGTATGGATAGCGGAAGAAGAAAAGCTTTTAACTCATGCAAATGAAGTGATTGAATTGTTAATGGATAGGGAAAGAAAAGGTGGGCTTGGTATTCCGAACACAGGAATGGGACTTTTTCACTGCAGAAGTGAGAAGGTGCATGAGCTCATTTTTCAAATCTCCCATTTAGAAGAGCCTTGTCTGATAAAAGGTATGGACGGCAAGGACATGTATATGAAGAATGTGCTGTTAATGTTGGCGCCTGAGGAATTGAGTGTAAATAAGCAGGAAATCGTAAGTTTGATAAGTACAAGTTTAATTGAGAATAATGAATCGATTATGACTTTTTCCTCATCGAATGAGGGCATGATTCGTGCAAAATTAGAAGCCGTTTTTCTAGATTATCTTCATACTAATTTAATAAGGGAATGATATGAATGAAACAAGCAGTACATTTTGGAGCAGGAAACATTGGAAGAGGATTTATTGGAGCACTTTTTTCACAGTCTGGTTATCAGGTGACATTTATCGATCTTGCGGATCAAATCATTAATCAGTTAAACGAGAAGAAGAAGTATCAAGTTAAATTGGCTACAGATCAGAAAGAAGCTGTAACGATAGAAAATGTATCAGGACTAAATAATATGAGGCAGGAAAATGAAGTCATTGAAGCGATTAAAGGTGCAACTTACCTGACGACTGCAATTGGACCGAATATCCTACCACGTATTGCTCCATTGATCGCAAAGGGCTTGGCTGCTCGCCTAAAGGAAAATGATGAAAAAATCTACGTGATCGCTTGTGAGAATCAAATCTCGGCAACAGACCTTTTAAAAGGCTATATACTAGAAAATCTAGATGAAGAGACCCAAGCAAATTTAGCTGGTAAAGTCTATTTCTTTAATTCAGCCGTTGACCGCATTGTTCCCATTCAAAACAATCAAGATTCTCTCGATGTACTGGTTGAGCCTTATTATGAATGGGTTGTAGAAACAAGTGAAAGCATTCCGCCAATCGAAGGGATGACAATTGTTTCAGAACTTGCACCATTTATTGAAAGAAAGCTTTTTACAGTGAATACAGGACATGCTGTTATTGCATACCTTGGGTATCTTGAGAATAAGTCGACGATTGACCAAACGTTAGCTGATGAAAAGATTATCAAGCAAGTTCAAGCAACACTTGGTGAAACGGGTGCTTATTTAATTAAGCAATATGGCTTAAATCCAGAGGAGCATCAACAATATATTAATAAGATTATTAATCGCTTTAAAAATGCTTACTTAAATGATGATGTGACTAGAGTGGGCCGCTCGCCTCTTCGTAAGCTTGGAGCAAATGACCGTCTAGTACGTCCAGCTACTGAAGCAAAAAAAGCTGGACTATCTTACACGAATCTTACGAAGGCAATCGCATCAGCCTTACTCTTTGATAACAAGGAAGATGAAGAAGCAGTAAAAATGCAAGCCATGATAAAAGAACATGGTGTAGCGCATGTTCTGAAAGAAGTAAGCGAATTAGATGAAAATAGTGAAATTACGCTAGAAGTAATCAAGCATTACAATGAATTAAAAAAATAAATAATGGATTCTTAGGTCATAAAAATAAAACGCCTGTTATACCTAAATACAATTTAATCACTTATTTTAACACCGTTCGTTATTACGAGAGCGGTGTTAGAATGGGATTAAAGTGAAAAATAGTATGCCAAAAATCGTATTCTGTGTACATTTTTACTGAGAAATACCTGATTTGAAATAGCATGATCCAATATTCTCATCATAATTATTATTTTTTTCTTGCTTGTGTGGAGTATGAGCAGAATCCCCGCTGATGCATAGTTTCCAGAATCAGCTCTAAAGCACCCTGCTATATAGTAATAAAATACTCTTTCTTCAGTAGAACTTGATTATATCCACATTTTTTCCTCAGTGCTTCGATCCCATCTTTTGTTTTCAATTTCCTATAATACTACTCAAATCAACTTCAATTCTACAAAGTTCAGGTTCCTTTTCTATGTCTAATATTTCCACTTGTGAAATTTATCCTGGTTTAATCGGCTGTAATACCCCATCTCAATTTTTATGAGAGAATCAAGAATAATTAGGCGAGCGATGGCCCCCCACTTATGAAAGTTTCGCTTTATTACTTCGGGCAATTAAGTTGCACGAAGTAAACAATTTTTGAATATACTATGTAGTAAAAAAGGAGACGGAAAGATATGTCTTATTCACAGCGAACTCAAAAGAAAATTGTAGGATATTCAGCGATCTTTAAACAACTCGGAATCATTACTGAACAAGAATATAAAGAAATTAAGCAAGCGTATGTTATCAAGAATGCTGATTAAAGATTGTCAAATATAGTCCGCTAATAACAGCCAGCATTCAGCTGTTATTAGCGGACTTTTTAAGGGAATAATCGTCCGTACACACGAAAAAAATCCAGCAATAGCTACTGGATTCAGATAAGGAGAAAAAGGTATTTTGCTTATTCTTTATAATATAGGATAATGATGAACAAATTATGAATAAAATGAGAAGTTCTTATGAAGGCTTGCATCACTTTTTTTCAGGATTACCATGTTCTGTGTAAAAAGAAGTGAGAGTGCATATCGCATGCTACCGCCACCTTATTCATCATCTGATTACGCGATTGCAAAATTTACATAAACCGCGTAACAGCATTCGGAGTGAAATAGGATAACGGCTGATATATGTAAAAAATCCACACTTAAGAGGAAGAATAGTACATTCTATATGCAGAAGTAATAGAAAGAGATAAATAGCAGCTCTTCCTATTGGATTCTGATACGATTTTTCCTAGTAATGGCAAGGTTGCTTTACACATTTGAAATTAAAATTGCATGTCGAGATTGATTAAGACATCAAAAATAGTATAGGCATGGTCGTGTAACATCTCTTGAAGGCATATAACCCGGACCTTTTCTAGTCATTTGGAATTGACGGAAAGGCTTGTATATTATACTCTAAGTAGAGAAAAAAGTAGTTGTATAGTCGAGGAGTAGGTTGGCTAATACTTGTTTCGGGTGCCTGTTACTTGTCGAAATAAAACGGATGTCTATTGCTTTAGTTTGGCATCCTTTTTAGTATGCAATGGTTAGAAGATGGAGGGTATTACAAATGGAATCCATTATTATGGATATGATTGAGGCTTTTAAAGGCTTAGGTTATTTTGGAATCATGCTTGCTTTAACCTTTGAATTTGTACCAGCAGAGCTTGTGTTGCCACTTGCGGGATTCTGGGTATACGAAGGAGATATGAATCTTTATTTGGCAATTTTCGCTGGTTCGATTGGCGGCGTGTTAGGACCTCTAACACTGTATGCTTTAGGACGCTATGGCGGAAGGCCGATTGTTTTAAAATTTGGAAAATACTTTCTTGTGAAAGAAGATCATATTGATAAAGCAGATCATTTTTTTGAAAAACATGGTGGGAGTGTGGCGTTTTTTGGACGATTTATACCTGGTGTAAGAACAGCTATTTCAATCCCATGTGGAATGACGAAGATGAATATTTGGAAATTCATCGTGTACACCTATGCGGCTATGTTCCCTGTCACGAGTGTTTATGTCTATTTAGGCTATAAACTTGGACCCCAGTGGGAAAAGGCCGGTGCGATTTTTGGACAATACGCAAACCTTCTTCTTATCCCCATTGCGATTATCATCATTTGGATGATTGTGAAGGCCAGAAAAACGAAGCAAAGAATAAGCTAATAATTAGAATGTGCTAGCTTGTGGAGAGAATGATATGTATCTTTGCAAGCTTATTTCTTTTTTTGAACAGATAGTATTTGAAGTGTTTTTCACCCGTATATCCTAAGTTATCTTTCAATTTGACGCAATTAATCCAGTGTAACATTAATCAGAATTAGCATGACATATAAATAATGAAGAAAGACGCCCATACAAGTGCCTTCCTTCACTATTTAAGCCTGTTAGCAACCATAGACCATAGCCTCCGGCGTAACCTCCACCGAAACCTCCGACAAATCCACTGCACCCTATAATAATCAAAAGAATGAATCACACAATGATTAAAGCAAAACCATTATTGAATCCACCGCAATCACGTTCTTCTACACAAGACATAGTAGTTCCTCCGCTATTCTGAAAAGCTTTCTAGTGACTTAGTAAAAGCAAATCATCTAAGCTAATTCATCATATGTTCATCACCCAAAAATGTTTGCTTGTTTTTTAAAATGGGCACCAACTGATAGTGTAAAGGCTGTGAGATGCTTATTAGATTTCCAAAGAATTAGCTTGGTGAATGGGGCAGATAGGGTTTGTAAATTTGTTTTAACGATGTTTAGCAGGATATATGACTCATTCAAATTCCGAGAGAAACTTGAAAAAAATAGTAAATTTATGTTTGGATAATAGTGAAAGCTACTGTAAGGAAATTAATTTGCAGATTCGTTTTGGGAATAGGTGGATTTAGTATGGGGCATCACCACGGACATTCTCACCATCATTCAGCGAACAAGAAAGCATATTCCTATTGATTTCCATCTTCATGGTGGTGGAAGTAATAGGAGGACTTCTTACGAATAGTCTTGCGCTATCATCAGACGCTGGACATATGCTTAGCGATGCTGTTGCTTTAGGGTTGAGCTTTGGAGCGATTAAGCTAGGTGAACGAAAAGCCCCACAGTCTAAATCATTTGGCTATAAGTGATTTGAAATTATCGCGGTATCCTTAAACGTTCTCACGTTAATCGTGATATCTATATTTATTTTTATTTAAGCCATTTGTCGTTTTCAAAACCCTCCTGAAATTCAAAGTATGGGAATGTTGACGATTGCTGTGATTGGTTTGATTGTGAATATTATCGCAACCTGGTTATTACTGAATGGTGATAAAGATAATTAGAATGTTTGAAGTGCTTTTTTACATGTTATCGATGATATGATCGGACCGGTTGGAGCATTGTCGATCCGATTGCAAGCATCATTGTTGCTGTGCTGATCGTTATCAGTGGCTGGAGAGTAGTAAAGGAATCCTTCTATCTATTAATGGAGTGGACATCTTCTCAAGTGGATGTAAAAGAAGTAAAATCTGCATTATTAAAAATTACACACGTAAGGGATGTGCATGACTTGCGTATTGGGTCCATTATGTCTGAATATATAAGTTTGAGTTGTCACATTGCTATCGACAAAACAGTCGGGCATAACACCGTGTTGTATGAAGCGCAAAAATTGCTACATAATCAATTTAGCATTGAGCATAGTACATACAAGTCGAATGCCGTGACAAAGGCTGCCCTATACACATGAAATATGTAATTGATAGAAAGGAGGAGGTATAAAGGATTCTGATCCTTTATACCTCCTCTTTTTTATAGTAAATAATCTGTTTTTTGAATCAAACAACCTAAAACATCCGGTTTTAACATCATGCTGACACATATGTCATATATACTGGTTCCTATAATGAAGCATCCATCAGAGCGAAGTCTTGTGATGGATTTTGCTATGTTATGAGGCCTATGCCCAACGACTAGCACTTCGGTGATAAATTCACTATACTTTTATTCAAGGAAGTGAAGAAGGTAATGAAAAAGATTTTAATTGTAGAAGATGAAATCGCCATTTCAATGGTGCTAAAAGCATATATGCAGCGAGCGGGATATGAAATTATTCAAATATATGATGGCTCGCAAGCATTAATAGCATATAAGGAGCATGAACCAGATCTTGTACTCCTAGACGTGATGCTACCTGGGATGGATGGGTGGACAATTTTGGATAAAATACGTGAAAGTAGCTCTTGTCCGGTTATCATGTTGACAGCACTTGGAGATGTGGATTATCGTTTGTCTGGATTTAAATCTGGTGCAGATGATTATATATCAAAGCCATTTGTAGCAGACGAAGTTGTAGCAAGAGTCCAGGCAGTCCTTAGAAGATCCCCAGCCTTTGTTGATGAGGAAAGTGAAAATTTCAAACAATTGGGAAGCCTAAAGGTTGATTTTAACTCTTATCAGGTTCATTTGAATGAAGAAGAGATACCGTTCACACCACGTGATCTTTCATTATTCATATTCTTAGTCAAACATCCTAACCATATTTTCACAAGAGAGCAACTACTCGATCAGGTTTGGGGAATGGATTACGATGGAAGTGATCGAGCAGTGGACCTTGCTATTAAACGAATAAGGAAATCACTGGGAAAATGGCCTGATACAGAAGGAGAAATAAAAACATTACGCGGAATGGGGTATCAGTTGCTTGTCTATGAAAATTAAGAAGAGAACGACACTTATACGCTATTGGACAACCAGATACTTAATTACACTGACAACGGGTTTGCTCATATTATCAGCTGTTTCGTTTTGGTGGATGGAAAAGACTGCTTTAGAATACAGACTTAATCTGTTGAAGTACTTAGCAGAAGAAACAGCTGACCGTGCAATAAAAGGAAATGGACAAATCGTTGTTGGACCTGTTCTATCGAAAGCGATTGAAGAACGGGAAAAAATGATTAATTTAAATAAAACACCCATTATCTACATTGTAGAGCCTGATGGGGAAATTATATCTACCATACCTCAAATCTATATTGAAAGCAGTTCGAGTAAACTTCCAGCTGCTATTATGGACCATGAGGAAACGGTTCAGAAAGTGAAATTTGAAAAGGCAAACGAAGTGTATATCGTGAAGTCTCCAATCATAGATCATGATGAAATAAAAGGATGGGTGATTATTGCCCAGGAAGAAGCGTCTTTAAATGAAATCAATACGGATCATGGGATGCTTGCTGTAATGATGTGTGGTCTGTTGATTCTTGGCTGGGCTGTTATCTATGTTCTTTCTCGGAAAATCTCAATACCGATTCAACATGTAGCGAATGCTGCGGCACAAATTCGTGAAGGTAATTATGATATCCAATTAAAAGAAGAAGAGACACGAGAAGAGGAAATTTATGAGTTGGTCGAATCATTCAAAGAAATGACAAATCGGTTAATTCAAATGGAGAAATTACGAGCCGAATTACTTGCTGGCGTTACGCACGATTTGAAAACTCCAGTTACATCCATCAGCGGCTTAATTCAAGCAGTCAAAGATGATGTCGTGACAGGGAAAGAAAGCAAGGAGTTTTTGGATATTTCGCTTAAAGAGACCCATCGGCTGCAAAGAATGATTGAGGATTTACTCGATTATAATTCGCTGTCAGCTGGATCATTTACTATGCTCATGGTGAATACAGATGTAAATGAATTTCTTCGAGAAATGGTGTATCGCTGGAAAATGACGCAGGAGGAGCAAGACTTTGATTTACGTGTTCAAGTGCCTGATCAATCTGTTATTGGCTATGTTGACTCCTTCAGACTCCAACAAATTATCATCAATCTGCTGAATAATGCAAAACAAGCATTGGTGGAAAATGGGGAAATTGAAGTCTCCTTGTACGAAAAGGAAAATGAAATTCGGATTGATGTAAAAGATAATGGGCGAGGAATTCCTTTACACGAGATAAATTATGTCTTTGAACCTTTTTACAGAGGGGAGAAGAAGAAGCTTAAAGTAAGGGGATTAGGTTTAGGCCTTCCGTTCAGTAAAATGCTCTCCAAAGCACAAAAAGGAGATATTACACTGAAAGAAAGCAATGAGTGCGGAACGACCTTTACGATTCATCTTAGGAAAGCAGAGACTTAAGATTTTGTGAGGTTGGATGCCCAAAGTTATTATATATCGTGTACATGACTTAATACACGGTGTAAAGAGTATTGAAATCAAAATTTTGGGGGATTAGTGATTAGTAAAAAAGAGAACTAAAATCGCAGACCTATTCGCATTAGCGAGTGGGTCTATTTTTAATTGGTATAATAAAATTTTTAAGTAATTATTGCTTAAATGGTTAAAAGTCTATGTTAAAATTAGGAAAAAAAAGGGGTATTTTTTGGGGGGAATTTCTGTTCTGGGCTGTAATTATTGTTATATTGCTCGGAGCGAATTACTTAATTTTCAAGATAGCAAGAACAAACAGAAAGAAAAGAGCTTGGGGCGGTGCAACTTTGCTTCTTCTCTCACCTGTGGTCTTTTTTGCTTGTGTATTTATTGGTGTCACTTATGGATGGGGTTTTGGGGCTGGATTTTTAGCAGTGATTTACACTCTTCTGTTCGTTGTAAATGGATTAATAGTATTGATAATTTCATTTTTTACTAACAAAAAGATAGTTAACTACTGACTATCTTTTTGTTTCATAAACAGCTAAAAGTCAGTAGTTAACTATTGTTCCCCAAAAGAGAACATTATTTGAGACAGTCTCTTTAAGATAAATCAAGATTAATTGATTAAACTAATCGCTCTCCACAATTGAATATGGCGAACTTGGCGCGGCAGAAAACGCCCCATTTCTTCTTCATTATAGCCGGCATGTAAATTCTTTTCATCAAAGATAATAGGGCGGCGAAGCAAATCAGGATTTTTTTGAATGATCTTGCATAGCTCATTCAATGGTGTTGTATTAATATCAATATTTAAATTTTTAAATTTTTTTGAACGTGTCGAGATGATTTCATCTGTGCCACCTTCAGTTTTACGAAGGATTTCCTTAATTTCTTCAACGCTTAATGGTTGTGCATATAAATTACGTTCTGTGTAGGCAATGTCACGTTTGTTTAACCAGGATTTTGCTTTTCTACATGCTAAGCTGCTTGGAGTAGTATAAATAGTAACCAATTCAATCGACCCCTTTTAGAAATTTTAATAGTTTAAGTATTCAATGTTTAGTTGTTGTTTGTTTAATGATGAAGTAACGGGTAAATTACGAAACTCTCATCTGGAATAGTACGTTACCTTTTTCACTAAGTTCTGCGGTGAGAACGTTGATTGTTTTCTTGATACTCTTACTTTACCGTTTGTTTGTGTCAGCTACATGTCAGATCTCTATTTTGTGTAGAAAAATAATTTTTGCTACTTTTATCCCAGTTTTACAGGCTGTAATATCCCGATTGATGGAAGTTCTACTTTATATTAGACGACCTTGTTGTCGAATTTGATGGTGTTTATGTTTGTTTTCTATAGAAAATTATTCAAACATCCTCATTTATGTTATAATCGACGAACACTACTGAATGAATGAATGAATGAATGAAATGAGGAACGATTTTGTTAACCTTTGAAGAGAAATTAAAGATTATAGAAGCATTTCCAGAATTAACGAGAAAAGATGTTTCACTTGGAAGAGTGAATTTTCATTATGAAGAAAGCTTGCATGAGAAAAAGATTGTGGTGCAGCATCTACATCCGAATGGAAATGGATTTGTGTTTGCAGGACATTTGCCCAAGAAAGAAAGAGGACCTAAAGGGTTCTTGAACATTAGAGATTTTTCCGAGGATGAATTGAAGAAAATCATTGCATCAAGCCTTGCATATTTAGCAGAACCGTTTGAAGAAGTGGAGGAAGCTGAAGATGAATTTGCGGACCTTGAGGGGATTTGGATTGGTCGTGACAAACAGGAGCTGACTTTAGTTCATGAGGACTTGTTATGGAATATTTATTCAGGCATTAATATTGAAGAATGCTTCGAATCCCCAGTTGAGGCAGAGCGTTATTTAATGGAAGAACGCTTCAGAAAAAAGAAGTAAAAAGATTTTTGATTGTAGAAAAATAGGAGGAATTGTCGATAGTTTTTTTGGCAATCTCCTTGTTTTTTTTCAGAAATACATGGTATACTGTAATCAATTATTTTTGTTCGGAATAAGATTCATAGAAGGAAGTACCGTTATGGTTTCCTCTTGAAGACATTATCCTAGATCAAGAATAGTAATAAAAGGATTTTTTCCAAACAGGAGGCACTATACATGGTACAAGGTAAAGTAAAATGGTTTAACGCAGAAAAAGGTTTCGGTTTCATCGAAGTTGAAGGTCAAGACGACGTATTCGTACACTTCTCAGCTATCCAAGGTGAAGGTTTCAAAACTCTTGAAGAAGGTCAAGAAGTTTCTTTCGAAATCGAACAAGGTGCTCGCGGACCACAAGCTGCTAACGTTCAAAAATAATTTGTAAATCTATAAGACAAAGGCTCCTTTTTGGAGCCTTTTTCATGTTTTAAAAACCTAGTTTAAAAGAGTGGTAGCTCATCCAGGTTATTTTCTTTAACCCCGTCCGGCTCACTTCGTAAAATATCTCTTCCGTATTTATGGAAAACGTCTACATGAGCAAGATTTCCATCTTTCGCTTCAGATAGTGCGGTAGGGTAGTCCAGCTCTCTTCCAGTATTTGTTTTAATGGCAATGATACTTCCATCATCGTTTTTCCGAACGGCTTCAATATATTCCTTGCCATCATCAATTTCTGGATTTATTCGGCTGTCTGTAGCTTCTTGTTCCCTATATTGATTGTATGCATCTACAAAACGGTCCATCTTGAATACCACCTCCTATTCATAGAATGTACAAAGACAATAAATGTATGCATAAGAATATAGTAAATTCGTATTGTTCGATAGTTGATTTCATGAAAAGGATTAGTCAAAAAGGTCATACCTCACACACAATATACAGTTGATCGTGTAAGGTATGACCTTTTCGCTATAGGATAGCTTTGTTTTCAAACTTATTTTGTTGTGCCGTTAATTTTGTTTTGTAAATTTCCGTGAATTTTTTAATTCGATAAAGGTCTGAATCTTGATACACCTGCTCAATCTTTAAGGTAACGGCTAATTGGGTGTTGGCAAATAGCATGTCGCGGAAGCGGTTAACAGCACCGCAAAAATGATTGTAATTTGTTTCACCTGTACCAAATACGCCAGTAACTAAGTGGGGTACTTGAGCAACTTCTATTTCTTCATATAATGGAACGATTTTTGCGGGTAAATCTCCATCGCCCCATGTATAAGTACCTACCAATAAACCTTCATATTGGGAAATCGTGCTAAGGTCAAAATCTTTGATTCCAAATAGCTTCGCTTCTGGCAAAAAAGAAAAAATGGCTTCTGCTAGGGCTTTTGTATTCCCCCCAGCAGAATGGTACACGATGGCGGTCTTCATAGTTCATCGAATCCATTGCTTGCATTGACCTGACTATACGTTCTAGACTTCTGTTCGAAGAAGTCAGTTTTTGTCAGTCTGATTGATTCGTCATCAAATGTCTTAATCCAAGGCATTGGATTTTCTGGATATTCCTTATAGAGATTATCCAATCCAAAAATGCGCAATCGTTTATTAGCAATGTACTCAATGTATTCGTAAAACTCTTCTAAATCAAGATCTGCTTTTCCTTGAATGTCTTCAAGCATATACTTAGACCATTCTTTTTCTAAATCAACAGCTTTTTCTAACGTTTCATAAATGAATTTCGTGTTGCTTTCATTGTTCAACTCTGGATATTCATACATTAAAATTTGCACAAGCATTCCGACAAAGTCAAAGTGGACCATCTCATCACGGTGAATATAGGAAATCATCGTTGCAGAACCAGTCATCAGGTTTTGCCGGCCTAAATTGTAATAGAAGGCAAAGGCAAGATAGAAATAAATACCCTCGAGATTTGTTGAATGAATTAAAGCTTCGAATAAATGTTGTGGACTTGGATCATCAACAAATTTCTGATAAGCATCTACAATGGGTTTATTTCGTTTTACAACCTGTGGATGCTGTTTGATACGGTCAAACAAATGTTTCTGCTTATCAAGAGGAACCAATGAAGCAAGGATGTAAGAATAAGATTCGTTATGAATCGATTCTTGCTGCGCCATGTTCGCTAGAATGGCCTTAGCAGCAGGGTCTTTGACATATCGAAGAATCTCCACTAGTGTTGGTGTTTGTAAGCTGTCCATACCTGCAATCATCGTAAGAATGTCTAGAAAAGCGTCTTGGATGTCTTCGTCTAAATCACCCCACTGCTTTTTATCCTGAATCATATTTACACTTGAAGGCTTCCAAAAGTTATTGATTAGTTGTGTATAGATATCATAAAATTTTTCATATTGGATATCGTTCCAGAGGAGAAAACCGGATGCCTCACCTTTGAATACCCCAGTTGCCTTTGTAGGATATGTAGGTTCTAACAAGCGGATTTTATTAATGTGGGTTGTCATGTAATCGCTCCTTTGTTATGTAGAGGTTGTTCAAAAAGTCCGATAAAAATTCTTGAAATATGAAAAAGACTATATCAAAGTACGAGGCAATTTCATGGAAGTAGGCTCTAAAGTTGGCTAATTATCAAAGCTTTGTCACTTCGGTTCCCGGGACGGATTATCGCTACTCGAACTTTTGGGTTCTTCTTATCATTCTTATTGAACGCTCACTGTTAGGGAATATAAGTTCGTATAAAACTCGTATTAAAAGAGGATGTCCCAAAAGGGTCTGACCTCACACTCTATACACCGTTTAATGTGTCATGTTCACGTCTTAAACGATATATAGTAGATGTAGGGTCTGACCCTTTCGCTATGGGACAGCCTCGGATGTGTACTAGAGGTTGTTCAAAAAGTCCGGTAAAAATAGCTGTCAAATTTCTTTGTCGCTTTGTCTCTCAGGTCCTCACGTATTACTGTATACGCACAGGTCTAGAGACATTTGCTCCTCGAATTTCTCGGCTTTTTTTATCCTCCTTTTTGAACACGCACAACTAGTATTACTTTATTTTTTTTACAACGGATAAGGCGTCTATGTTATTCATGCTCATTTCAAAATTCATATGGTTAATCAATTCCGATTTCAAGTTCGTGCAGATTGGCCGCCGTTCGCTTTTAACTAGAGCAGCTTTCGCATGCATTATCATATTCTGAAGAAGTGGAACGAACGTAGTAAGTTGATTTCATTCCACTGTTCCAGGCGGACATGTGTATATCAAGTAAATCTTTCGCTTTAATGGTGTTATGGACGTATAGGTTAAAGCTGATTGCTTGATCGATATGACGTTGACGAGCTGCGTTATGTCGGATGCTTTCTTTTTGCGATAAGTGGAATCGCGTTTTCTTATAGTATTCATAGGTTGAAGGCGTCAATCCTGGAGCCGTTACCTTGAATTTAAAGTTTTTCTTTTCTTCGTAAAATTCAATTTCATAAAGTGGGTCAATACCATCTGTTGAATTCCCGATTTTCGCAGTCGAGGAATTTGGTGCAATCGCCATCAAGTATCCATTTCGGACGCCATGCTTTTGTACTTGTTCTTTTAAAGCTGTCCAAGATTCATCTTGGTAATTTCTAATTTCGAAGTAGTTGCCAGTATTCCAATCAGAGCCTTCGTAATATGGATAGCTACCTTTTTCTTTTGCTAGTTCATTTGATGCTTTGATAGTTAGATAAGCAATTTTCTCATAGAGAGTGTCAGCAAACTCAACAGCTTCGTCTGACTCCCAGTAAATGTTTTTCTCTGCAAGCAGGTGATGCCATCCAAATGTGCCTAAACCAATCGCCCGGTATCGTTTGTTTGAGATTTCCGCTTGTTTGACAGGCAAATTATTGACATCAATTACGTTATCAAGCATTCGTACTTGAATCGGGATCAGTCTATCTAGAACTTCAGCTCCAACAGCGCGAGGCAGATTGATGGAAGAGAGGTTACATACAACGAAATCACCGCTCTTACGAATCATGACAACATCGCCATCTTCTGTTTCATATTCTTCCGTAATGGAAGAAGGGCTTAAGTTTTGTGCGATTTCTGTACATAGGTTCGAACAATAAATCATTCCTTTATGTTTGTTCGGGTTTTTTCGGTTCACTTCATCCCGATAAAACATGTAAGGAACGCCTTCTTCTAACTGAGAAATCATAATACTTTTCATAATTTCGATTGCGTTAATTTTTTCAAACGCATAGTTTGGAAGAACACCGTTTTTGGCTGCTTCTACCGCAAGTGCGTAATGATCACGGAAGCTTCCTTCGCCCTTTTTCTCATCATAGAAATCTTCAAGTGAGAACCCAAGTGTTTGCTTGACTGTATGTGGATCAAATAAATACCATTCTTTACGATTCTCTACAGCTTCCATAAAAAGATCAGGAATACAAACGCCAGTAAAAATATCATGTGCTTTCAGACGATCGTCGCCATTTTGTGTTTTTAAATCTAGGAAACTCATAATATCTTTATGCCATGCATCAAGATAGATCGCAATTGCTCCTTTTCTCTGGCCGAGTTGATCGACACTTACTGCTGTTTGGTTAAATAAGCGAATCCAAGGTGTTGTTCCTGAACTGTTCCCTGAGAAACCACGAATGTCCGAACCGAGTGAACGGATTTTACCGACATAAAGTCCAACACCACCGCCGAATTTAGAAACTTTCGCAGCATCATAGTTTGATAGATAAATGCCATCAATGGAGTCTTCAATTGCGTCGATAAAGCAAGAACTTAGTTGTCCATGTGTTTTCCCTGCGTTCGAAAGAGTAGGTGTTGCAACGGTCATGTAGAGGTTGGACATGGCCCAGTAAGCTTCTTTGACGAATTGAAGTCGATATTCTTTAGGTTCAAGACGCATAATTTCCATTGCGATGATCATAAACCGTTCTTGGGGCAACTCATAGACAGCATTATTCTTTGGGCGTGCAAGGTATCGATCGTTTAATAAGTAGAGACCAATATAGGAGAAAAGTTTGTCTTTTTCAGGATCGATGGTAGAGCCTAACTCGTCAATTTCTTCCTTTGTGTAAGCATCAAGTAATTCGGCTTTATAAACTGGGTAGCGCTGTCCGCCTTGGACGCTGGACATTAAGTGAATCAATTCATATAGTGAGCCATATTTTATCCCTTCATAGCCTCGATTAGCCTGTGCTTCTCGATACATGGAGTTCAATAACTCAGCCGCTGCGACAAACGTCCAGTCTGGAGCGTCAATGTCGACACTCTCAAGAGCCATTTGGATAAGTTTCTTGGATGTTTGCTCTTCTGTGGGACCGTCTTGGCGATCAAGCCACTTCATAAAGCGTTTCTTATATTTGTCCATGTCCAATTTGCCTTCGAAATCTTTGGACAGGTGGTTTAATTGTAGTGAGTTTTCATTTTCTGTAAAATCTTCCACATCAGGAAAGGCGAAAGAATTATTAATTGGTAGGTTCATAGTAAGCTCCTCCTTAAATACAATCAAAAAATCGTAGCGTTTTTTGTAAAAAGCCGATTCGCATTGGTCACACATGGTGAGTGAATCAAAAAATCTCGCAAATATAAAAAATGTTGGTTTGCAGACGATCTTTTCATTCACTCACTTAAGTTAGAGAGCTATATCTAGTTAAGTGAATTTGTAGGATTTTGTACGACGATGCTATCCATATTTGCAAAGTGGCATTATTACAAATAACGTTTAATTTCTATATATAGATATATTTTAAGTTTTTAACGTCTATATATTGTGATTCGCTCTTTATTATCGTACTGGATAAACAAAAATAAATCAAATCTTGATTTTTATAAAAAGCATAATTTTTGCTGAAATATTTGTAAAATAAGTGCTTGAATTGCTTATTCTATCAAATGGTTGATAGAATGGGCAAGGATATGATAATTAATAATATAATTTTATTGAAAGAATAAAATTGCAATTTTGAAATGTGTTTTGCAAAGGACTTTATGCTAAAATAAAAGAATTGAAACAATTTTAATTTAAAGGAGTAATAACGTGGAAAAAGTACTTGTTTTCGGGCATAAAAATCCAGATACTGATACCATCTGTTCAGCAATTGCCTATGCTGATTTGAAAAAACAATTAGGAATGAATGCTGAAGCCGTTCGCCTAGGCGAAGTAAACGGTGAAACACAATATGCACTTGATACATTTAAATTCGAAGCACCTCGCCTGATTACAGCAGCGAAAGGAGAAGCTGCTGATGTAATATTAGTAGACCATAATGAGCGTCAACAAAGTGTAGAAGACATTGATCAAGTTCGAGTCATTGAAGTCATTGATCATCACCGAATTGCGAATTTCGAAACGAGCGATCCGTTGTACTATCGTGCTGAACCGGTTGGTTGCACAGCAACAATATTAAATAAGATCTATAAAGAACACAAACTTGAAGTACCAAAAGAAGTTGCGGGGCTGATGCTTTCCGCAATCATTTCTGATTCATTATTGTTCAAATCACCAACATGCACAGAACAAGATGTTGCGGCTGCAATGGAATTAGCAGAAATTTCCGGGGTTAATGCGGAAACGTATGGTCTTGAAATGCTTAAAGCTGGTGCGGATCTTAGTGACAAAACGATTTCTCAACTCATCTCGCTAGATGCTAAAGAATTCACAATGGGGAATGCTAAAGTGGAAATCGCCCAAGTAAATGCAGTCGATGTGAATGAAGTGTTAGCACACCAATCAGAATTGGAAGCAGCAATTGAGGCTGTAATCGCAGACAAAGGATTAGACTTATTCCTATTTGTCGTAACCGATATTTTGACAAATGATTCTGTCGGACTTGCACTAGGTGCACAAGCCCAAGCTGTTGAACGTGCATATAATGTCACATTGAATAATAAAATTGCTGTTCTTGAAGGTGTTGTATCACGTAAGAAACAAATCGTGCCTGTGTTAACTGACATTTTCACGAATTAATAAATATAAAAGAGGTTTGTCCCATAAGGGTCTGACTTCGCACTCTAAACCAGTATGTAGTGTTTCATACACTACATACTGGTTTAGTTGTTGTGGGGTCTGATCCTTTGCTGTTTGGACAGCCTCTTTTGTATGAAGGACATGGGGACGGGGCTTTGCAACTTACTCATATAGCCAATCTACTTTGCAGATATACGTACTTTATTAAGAAAGTATTCCAAAATTTGGCTCCGCACCGCCGCCATTGTGATTAGGGAGTGTAGCGTATAGGATGGATCCTTCATAGTAAATGGTGGCGTTTTAACGCCATATTCGTTTTTGTATGGATTAATTTACTGTTTCTACTTTATATGCAGCTAGTTTTTTGAGCAATTGTGAGCTTTCTGTATCAAGACCCTTAAGTTGGACCGTTTTACCATGTGCTCGGTATTTCAAGATGATCTTATCCACCGCACCTACAGCAGAATCGTCCCATACTTTCGAGCGACTAAAATCAATAATAACATGATTGTTTGCTTCTTTTAGGTCAAATTGTTTCACAAATTCTTGTACGGACGCAAAGAACAGAGGGCCTCGTACGTAGTATAGAGTCTCTTTGCTGTTTTCAACCGCTTTTTTTTCAACTTGCACTTTAGAGGCCTTAACCGAAAAGAAAATCATGCTTAAGATTACACCAGCAAATACGCCCTTGGAAAGATCATTTGTGTAAAGAACAACGATTACTGTCACTAGCATGACCAATGTGTCAGTGATAGGAACTAGATGCAGTTTTGTCAGTGAAGACCAATCAAATGTAGCAATCGAAACCATAATCATCACACCAACAAGGGCTGCCATTGGAATTTTCACAAGAACATCATTTAATAGAACAATTAATATTAATAGAAAACCACCAGCAACAAAGGTAGAAAGTCTGCCGCGACCGCCAGATCTAATATTAATGCCTGATTGTCCAATCATGGCACAACCAGCCATACCACCGAAAAGCCCCGCAACGATATTCGCGATTCCTTGGCCTCGTGCTTCTGTGTTCTTATTACTTTCTGTGTCGGTTAAATCATCTACAATTTGAGCGGTTAGTAAACTCTCTAGTAGTCCTACAAATGCTAATGCAAGTGAATAAGGAAGAATAATCATGAATGTTTCCATCGTAAATGGAACGTCAGGAAGGAAGAACGTAGGTAAGGCTTGCGTAAGTTCCCCCATATCACCGACTGTCCGAACAGAAGCTCCTGTTGTGACAGCGATGATGGTCATGACAATAATTGCAATAAGCGGTGATGGAATGACTTTAGTAACATAAGGGAATAAATAGATAATTGCAAGTGCACCAGCGGTCATCACGTACATTACCCATGATTCACCGACAAAGTGAGTGAATTGAGCAGAAAAAATTAAGATTGCCAATGAATTGACGAAGCCAACCATAACAGATCTCGGGATAAATTTCATCAGTTTGCCGATTTTAAATATGCCAAGTAAAATTTGGATGATCCCAGTCAAAATGGTCGCAGCTAATAAAAACTGCAGGCCATAATCTTTAACCAAATCAACCATGACAAGTGCCATTGCTCCAGTAGCTGCTGAAATCATCCCAGGGCGGCCACCTACAAAGGCAATGACAATCGCAATGCAAAATGAGGCATACAAGCCAACCATCGGATCTACCCCGGCAATAATTGAAAATGCAATCGCTTCGGGAATTAAGGCTAACGCAACAACGATACCCGACAGAATATCTCCACGTGTATTGCCAAACCATTCTTGTTTTAATCTAGCGGGATTCAACTAAACACTCCTTTATATAAAAAATGACTTGATTAAATAGGGAACGTATGGATATGCAACGAAATTGATTATAACATGTGTCTATGGCAATGAATAGAGTGCATAGCTACCTATTAAATATCATAGTGACATGCGGTTGTCTCAAAATCAAAGAGAAAGCGTGAACATCTGAAGGTTGTAGCTCTACAATGGATCTAGTTCGCCATTTCCGTAATCTTTACTAAAGAAAAAATTGGATTAGAGACATGAGATGATAAATATCTTGGGAAATGCAGCAGGAGTTTTCCGAATCGCTGCTGAACTGTTAATACAAAGCGAGGGGGAGAGTCGATGGGGAAAATTTTATTAACATCAGCTGGTTTTTATACTGGTGCAATTAGAAGTCGTTTTTTGCAATGCTTTGAAATTAAACCAGAGGACGCTAGGATATCAATTATAACGACTGCTTCAATTAATAAAAAATTGAATAACGAGTTTGCTTTAAAGATATTGCGTGATTTTCATGAAATGGGAATGAAGAATGTTCGTTTTGTAAATATTGAGTTTGAAGAACCTGAGATACTTCGGCAATCCGATGTCATTTATTTGAATGGAGGTAATCCATTCTATTTACTTTATCATCTCAAAAGAAGTGGGGCAGATACGATTATTCGAGAGTTTGCTGAAAATGGTGGGCTGCTTGTAGGAGTGAGCACAGGTTCTATCGTTCTTGGTCCTGATATTAAGTTGATGCAGCAATTCTCCCCAGAGATGGATTCGGTGGGCTTGGATGATTTAACAGGTTTAGGGGTAACGGATGTACGGGTTTTTCCACACTATGGGGACGAAACATTGTATCCAGATAAACAAGGAAGACGAGTTGAAGAGCGTATACTTGAGTTTGAGCGGTCGCATCATTGTTATGTTAATCGCCTCAGGGATGATGGTGTAATTGTCATTTAAGTGGGTATCGCTGAAACGATTGAGGAATGTAAATGTTATGTAAATTTGTTGAAAATAATGATCCATCTATTATATGCTCTAATACATAGAGGCTAAGATTAGAAAACAGTTTTGGTTTTATCCCACATTAACGGGAGTAAAAGCATGATTGGTGAGATATTCTGAAACTTACTAAAGATATAGTGGAACCAATCAGGTTCGTAGTGTTGCTTTATCTTTGCTTTACGGAGGTATTAGCGACACTAGAGTGGGACTCACGATCAGTGGGATGAAGAAAACCCTACTGTTTGAAGTTTCACTTATAATAGGGAGGATAAATAATGAGTGTTCGTCAAGGGTTTGAAGAAGAACTTTTTGCTCTTAAAAATCTAGTGCTTGAAATGGGGACAAGAGCAGGCAATGCATTACATGAATCCATGGAGGCTTTAGTCACACAGGATATTGACCGAGCGTTAAAAGTGATCGATAAAGATTATAGAATTAATCGAATTGATCAGGAAATAAATGAAAAAGTTATATGGTTGATTGCTAAGCAACAACCTGTTGCATCAGATTTAAGGAGAATTATTTCAAGCATTAAGATTTCAACAGATTTAGAAAGAATAGGTGATTTGGCTGTAAATGTTGCAAAATCAACTATTCGCATCGGTGAAAAGGAATTGTTTAAACCATTATATGACATTCCTTTGATGGCTGAGAAAGCAGCTTCGATGTTAAATCAGGTCATGCTCGCCTATGATGTACAAGATGAAGATAAGGCAAGAGAAACGGCAGAGCTCGATAATGAGATTGACGAAATGTATGGAAGACTTATTCAGGAATTATTAGAATATATTGCGAAAAATCCTGAAGTAACATCACAAGTTGCACAATTATCATTCATTTGTCGCGATCTAGAAAGAGTCGGTGACCATGTAACGAATATTTCTGAAAATATTGTTTTCATGGTAAAAGGTCAGTTGTACGATTTAAACAGTTAAGTCTGTATGAAAGTTAATAGTAAAGTATTCCTTTTAAGGCGTGTGAATATTCACATGTCTTTTTTGATTGAAAAGTTGAGCATTGTGAGTAATCGTTTAAAATGGTTTGGAAACGGGAAATAGGAGATTCCATCAAAAGCTTACCAATTCTAATATAAGTGGATTGTAATCTTTGTATAATATTGAAAAAAATAAAAGTTGAAAAGTAGATTTATTTTCCGCATTTTATCGGATTCCTTAAATCTTGTCAGCCGACATAATATGCTATATCCAATCTTATTTTAATTGTATCTCACAAATAGTGTTTTCATAATAATGCGAAAATGATAAAATGACAATGTGAAAAGAATAAATGCTTTGAAATATTGACCAATGAGTGAGAGGTAGGAATTTTACTTCTAACAGAGAATCAAGTATAAAGCAAGAAAAATGTTGAAAGCTGTCATATTTCATTAACTTTCGATATGAACGGTACAAACAATACTTTGAATAAATTACTAAAACAGATTAAATAGAAAATATCTGACAGCAAAAAGTGTACGAATACCCTGGAGAAAGAAAAGAAATGATCATCAGAATCATGTGAATGAAAAATACATATGGATGAATTACAACAAATAATTGAAACGATAACGGAGGATGTTCAATGAGGATACGCGAGTTTACATTAGGAGACTATGTAGAGGTAGCAAGCGTTTGGGAACAGGCAGGAATTACAGTATCAGTTTCAGACTCACTCAAAGGGATTGTACATAAAGTAGGAAGAGATTCAGAACTGTTTTTAGTTGCAGAAGAAAACGAGAAAATCGTTGGGTCTGTGATGGGCTCGTACGATGGACGCCGGGGCTGGATTAATCATTTAGCCGTTCATCCTGATTATCAAGGAAAACGGGTAGGTAGGTTGATTATGGAAGAATTAGAACAGAGGTTGAAAAAAATCGGCTGTAAGAAAATCAATCTTTTAATTGAGTACGATAATGTAAAAGTAATTGGCTTCTATGAAAACCTTGGGTATAACACAGATGAATTGGTGTTTATGGAAAAATGGATTAAGTAAGGACTTGTACAAGTAGACAAATACAAATAAAGGTGTCCGTTTTCGTCACGGGACACCTTTATTTGTATCTTTTTTCGTTTATGCTTTAATTAAAACCAGTGTAATCTATGATAATTATTTATAAATAGGTTTGGATACTACTAAAGTGAGGAAGGGCATCTTTAATTTTCATCCCAAAAAATAGAAAAAGAGATGAAAATAATTTTGGAATTGAATGCAATCATATTAGGATTTATGATAAGATAAGTCTTTTGTTTAGCGCACCTAGAAATGAGGATTGAGAATGTCGAAAGTGAAAGAAATCGTTCCAGGTTTAGTTTTATGTATCGTAATCGCTTGTTTTACCATCTTAATCGCAAATAAATTCCCTTTATTCGGAGCAGGAACTTTTGCAATTATTACAGGGATTATTGTCGGAAATGTGGGTACTGGAAAGATTAGGCGGTTCAATGCAGGAACAAAATATTCAGAATCAAAATTGCTTTATTATGCAATCATCTTATTAGGCGGATCTATCAGTTTTCATTCGATTGTAGAAATTGGTTTTTCTGGAGTGGTTTTTATCTTGATACAAATGGCTGTAACGCTCATGTCGGCGCTTTGGATAGGAAAAAAGTTAGCACTTCCAGAAAACTTTCGACTATTAATGGCGAGCGGAAATGCTGTTTGCGGGTCTTCGGCGATTGCTGCAACAGCCCCTGCTATTCAAGCTGCGGAAAAGGAAAAATCACTTGCCATAACAGTTGTCAATTTAACAGGCACTGTTCTCATGTTTATTTTGCCCCTTGTAACAGCATTGCTATATAAACAAGAACCGCAACCATCATCAGCAATGATTGGAGGGGTGCTTCAGTCAGTTGGACAAGTTGTAGCAAGTGGAAGTATGGTCAGTGAAGTCGTAAAAGAAGAAGCTACCGTCTATAAAATGGTCAGGATTTTATTACTCGGTGCCGTCATTTATGTGCTGAGGAGATATAGCAAAAAAGCCCCAATAGAGAAGAGTACAAAAATAAAATTTCCAATCCCTTGGTATATTTCAGGTTTTTTGCTGCTATGTGCATTACATAGCATATTCTCCTTTCCGATCCTACTGCAGGAAGTGATACAAAATACCGGGACTTTTCTTGAAGTAGTAGCTCTTGCGGGAATCGGATTAAGAATTCAACTGGGAGATTTAGTTGAACAAGGTGGGAAGGTTGCCATTTATACTGGGTTATTGACGGTTGTCCAAATAGTAGCGGCTGTACTATTAATTGCATGGTTAATTCTCTAAAAATGAAGGGGATTTGTTTGGAATTGAGAATTATTTACATATAAATAAATTTCTTTTTTAAAAATAAATAGACAGATTAGATGTGGCGGAAATTACACAAGAATGAGGAAAGGATAGGATCCTTTCCTCATTCTTCATCTTTAAGAAACGACTTCAGTAGAAGGCTGTGTTTTTTTTTGTTTATGCACTTGGGTATGCTGTGGAAACTCTTTCACTTCGCTGGCCATTTTGACTGTTTTATAGATTTCTATATAACGGATGTGATGGTCTTCCATATCTTTTATTTTGAAGCAATACTCTTCGTGTTCGATGATATCACCTTGCTTAGCCTCGTAATTCTCTGATAAGATCCAGCCGCCGATTGTATCCATATCTTCATCGATGATTTCAAGACCTATCAAATCATTGACTTCGCTAATTAGTACTTTTCCATCAAGAATATAATGATCTTCCTTTATTTTCTGAATCTCAGGAATTTCGTCAAGGTCAAACTCATCGCGAATGTCGCCTACGATTTCTTCTAGAATATCTTCAACTGTCACTAATCCGGAGGTTCCGCCATATTCATCCATTAAAATGGACATATGAACACGTTCTTTTTGCATCTTCACTAGTAAATCATGAATGGGTATTGTATCAATCACTCGAATAATTGGACGAACGTAACGTTCAATTGTTTGAGTGGCTTGTGTTTTATTCGCAATCATTTCAGTGAATAGTTCCTTAATATTAACCATTCCAATGACATGGTCTTTATCGCCGTCAATCACAGGATAGCGGGTATATTTTTCTTTTGAGATCACGCTGAAAAATTCTTCTATCGTATCATCAATCGATAGGGTAGCAATCTCAGTACGAGGCACCATAATTTCTTTGGCAATCCGATCGTCAAATTCAAAAATGTTATTCACATACTTAAACTCTGATTGGTTAATTTCACCATTTTTATAGCTTTCAGACACGATTATACGAAGTTCTTCTTCTGTATGGGCCAATTCATTTTCTGAAACAGGCTCAAATCCAAACATTTTCACGAGCAACCTAGCTGAACCATTTAAAATCCAAATAAATGGATACATGATTTTATTAAATAAAATCAATGGTCTGGATACGAGCAAGGTTATTTGCTCAGCTTTTTGAATGGCTACAGTTTTCGGTGCCAATTCGCCAACTACCACATGAATAAAGGTAATAAAAGCGAAAGCAATGGCAAACGATATGAAATGTGTAACAGAAGTTGGCATATCAAATTGCGTCAATAAAGGTTTAAGTAGCTCTACAATAGTCGGTTCTCCGAGCCACCCAAGTCCGAGGGCTGTGACAGTGATTCCAAGTTGACAGGTTGAAAGATATTCATCTAGATTGGAAATAACATGCTTAGCTGGAACGGAATTGATTCTACCTTCATCGACTAATTGATCAATTCTTGAACTTCTTACTTTCACAATCGCAAACTCCGAGGCTACAAAAAATGCCGTCAAAGCAATTAAAATGGCTATGAAAACCAAGTTTATTATGTCCAAATAGTCTCCCTTAACTCGTCGTGAAGACGAATAAGGAGTCCACCTCCTAAGATATTAAAGAATAAGTTGTTTGGTAAATTCGTATAGTTTTTGCACCGTTCAAATTAAGCGCAGTGACCAGTGGCATACGGACGGGAAATCACATCGACCTGTCTGCAGTTAAGAAGAATATATCTACCTGCATTTTGGTCAAGGAAAAATTGTTTATTCATTCGTCCATTAATTAATACCCCATCTAATCACCCCTGCTTCAAAATTAAGTAAATACGTTCATTATAGAAAAGGAAAGCCATATCGTCAAACTGTGAAAATAACCTAATTTCGTTATTATTTCAACTATATGGCTCATTATGAACATATATTAGCCTTTTTCAAAAGATTTCATAAATGTTTGAATTAATAAGTCTGAATTTCTTTATTGGTGAAGTTTGTATAATTTTATAATTACCGGGTAACTATGGCTAAAAGTGTGATAAATAATGGAAGGTGAGAAGAGATGATTAAAAAAATAGTATTAGGGGTATTAATAAGCATGATGCTTGTAGCTTGCCAAGGAAACGCTCAACCTGAAGGTGAAGAAGTCAGTAGTCAACTGATTCCTCTGACCGCTGTGATTAAAACAGAAGGAGTAATGGCAAGTGGGACAGAAATGCAGCTGGTTGTTTCGGTTATGCAAGGATCGAAGACGGTAGCAGACGCTGACGATGTTGTGTTTGAGGTTCGTAGAGCGGGACAAGACGAGAGAAAAATGTTACCTGCAGAACATATGGCTAAAGGGGATTATAGTAGCAGATACACATTTGAAGAAGCAGGGACATACTACATTGTTGTTCATGTGACTGCGAACGGTTTGCATGTAATGCCAGAAAAAGTGATTGAAATTGCAAGTAAATAATTAGATGTATATGAATATAAGCATCTTAAAAAGGGTAATAGTTGCTATATAACAAATTATGGAAAAAACGAGTGAGGTGAATTCAGATGGTGAATCATTATATTTTGAAATTTAGAAGTCAGGGGATCAAAATTGCCAAAACGAAGTCACGTCATGATATTTATTTGAATTTATACGAAGTAGATCCCGGTTTGTTAGATTTAAGTACCCAGGAAGTTCAATCTTCACAGTCAAAACAGTAAAATACCATTAAATAAGTCAACTCTGAGGCTCTCCTATAAAGAAAGGATTAAACCCCACATCAACTATATTTTGTTTATATTACGTGTAAAATATATAAACAGTGTATTAGTGAGGCCAGACCTTTTTGGGAAAGCCTTTTTTTCGTTGTGCACTTAGAATAAAAATAGATCCAAGCTTATATACTATGTATAAAACAATGAAGACTAGGAGTTAACTATGTCAAACTTTATTACGAATATATTAACGTTCTTTCAAGAAATGGGTTACCTAGGCATAGCATTAGGCTTGATGATTGAGATTATTCCTAGTGAGCTTGTGCTGGGGTTTGGGGGCTATTTAATCGGTACTGGTGCAATTAATTTTTGGGGTGCACTACTTGCTGGTGTTATTGGGGGAACGTTTGCTCAATTGTTTTTGTATTGGGCGGGGTATTTTGGAGGTCGGCCATTTTTACTAAAGTACGGGAAGTATATTTTCATTAAAGAAACGCAAATTGATGCTGCAGAACAATGGTTTGAGAAATATGGGGTGGGTGTTGTATTTACTGCGCGTTTTATTCCAATTGTTCGCCATGCAATCTCGATTCCCGCAGGGATTGCTAAAATGTCATTCGTGAAATTTACTGTCTATACGATAGCGGCTATGATTCCATGGACGATCCTGTTTTTATTGCTAGGTAATATGCTTGGTGAAAATTGGTCTCAGATTAAACATATTGCTCAGCCAATCATTCTGCCGATTATTATTGTTTCGGTAATTGGAGCCATGATTTATACAATTTGGAAAAGAAAACAAGAACCGCCAATCGTCATTGTCTCTAAAAGAAAATAAAAGAGGTGTCTCGTATAAGGGTCAGACCTCGCACTCTAAATCAGTATGTAGTGTTTCATACACGACATACTGATTTAGTTGTTGCGGGGTTTGATCTTTGGCTTTTGAGACGCCTCCTTTATAGGGAACAGTTACTATGATCTTTCCTATCCATCTTAGGACAGAGCTTGTCCTTCCTCTATCGGGACTCTTTTAATTTCAATATAGCGAATCATATGATCTTCCATTTTATTTACTTTGAAGATAAAAGATTCTGCCTCTATACAATCGCCTGTTTGGATTTCATAATTCTGTGTTAGCACCCAACCGCCAATTGTATCAATGTCATCGTCTTCCAAGTTAATCCCCAGTTTATCATTGATTTCCGAAAGAAGGATTTTACCGTCAACAATAAAATGATCTTCCGTTATTTTACGGATAGGAGGGATTTCATCAACATCGAATTCATCGCGAATTTCACCGACTATTTCTTCTAATATATCTTCAACGGTTACCAAACCTGCAGTACCGCCATATTCGTCCATGAGTATCGCCATGTGAATCCGTTCTTTTTGCATTTTTATGAGCAAATCTTGAATCCGGGTATTTTCCATCACCCGGATAATAGGACGTGTAAATGAATCTAGAGTAATGGCCTTCACTTGTTTATTTTTAGTAATATCAGAAAAAACTTCTTTAATGTTCACAAGTCCAACAACATGATCCTTGTCCTCTTCAACAATCGGATAACGGGTGAATCTTAAGTCTTTAGCATGTTGGATAAAATCTTGTAGTGTATCATCTTTTGAAAAATTGACGATTTCGGTTCTAGGAACCATGACTTCTCTCGCTGTTCGGTTGTCAAAATTAAAGATGTTATTCACATATTTAAATTCTGATTGATTAATTTCTCCGCTATTGTAGCTATCAGATAATAATATTTTCAATTCTTCCTCTGAATGAGCAACATCACTTTCTGAGGATGGCTTGATGCCGATGATACTAGTAATAAAACCAGCTGAATGGTTTAAAACCCAAATGAATGGGAACGCGATCTTATGGAACCAAATGAGTGGTTTTGATATAAGTAGACTTACTTGCTCTGCTTTTTGAATAGCAATTGTTTTCGGTGCCATTTCCCCAACGACAACATTCAAAAAAGTGACGATAGAGAATGCGATAAGAAAGTTAAGCACATGACCGAGTTGCTCTTGGACATGAAGAACATCAAGAACAGGTTTGAGAATATGACGCATCGTTGGTTCTCCAAGCCAGCCCAAACCTAAGGCGGTAATCGTAATCCCGAGTTGCGTAGCGGATAAATACTCATCTAAATTAGATATGATCTGCTTGACAGCGGGTGCTTTCGGATGTTGTTTCTCAATTAATTGATTAATTCTTGATCCACGAACACGGATAATAGAAAACTCTGATGCAACAAAAAAAGCAGTGAAAATAATCAGTATGAATACCAAGAATATTTTTACTATGTCCAAACGTTAAGGAACGAAAAGAATTCGTATAAGAAAGAGGGGAATGCAGCTTGCTTAAACGTCACATCTCACTAGAGTGTACGAATCATTTCGGACCGGTCACCTCCCAATAAATTATATAAAAATGAATATGTGATCTTCTTCATACTTACAGTTATAAATAAGTAGTGATTAAAGATCGAATGACTAATGATAGTTTGTCTATATATAGGTATTACCTATTTCTTACGCTATTTAACTCTATTTTATAAAAAAAATGGCCATGCAGTCAAAATTAATCGGATGATTTCGGACGAATGAAAATAGAAGCAAAAAAAAAGCCACAATCATTTATTGATTCGGGCTGTAAAATACTTAAAGATCCAAAAACAATAAAGCGATGAATCATCAATCAAACACAAGGTATTCTAATAGTAAATGTTGTTAGTACATCATTCGAACTGCACGTTAAAGAACCTTGATTTTTTTCAATGATTTCTTTGCATACAAATAACCCAAGACCTGTACCGTGTTCTTTGGTTGTAATGAATGGTTTGAAAATATCACGAATCATGTCCTCGTGAATTTTTTGACCATTATTGGAAATGTTCATAGTTAGTTGCTTTGATATTTCTACTGTGGTTGAAATATCAATCAAGGGATTTGAGTTCTCATTGGATAATACATCTAAAGCATTTAAAATAATATTTAATAGAACTTGACGAAATTCTTCTTTTGAACCAGAAATTAAGATATTGTCCGCCAAATTCGTAGTAATGTTTGCATTCACTTCAAGAATGCTTGGATAGAGGAATTCAATTACCTCTTGAGTTAAGTGGCCAATATCAAATATATTTTTTTCTGTTTCTTTAGTTTCCTTTTTTGAGATATCTAAAAACTGAGTGATCCTCGAATTTAGCTGTTGAAGTTCAGTTGAAATAATGTCTAAATATTTTATGTCAGGTGTTTCCGCTTGAAGGAGTTGAACAAATCCCATGATAGAAGTAAGTGGGTTTCTAAATTCATGAACAAAACTGGACGTCATTTTTCCGAGAAGGGTAAGTCTCTCTTTATGAGTCTGACTTAGAGTATTACATTGGCCATTCACCATTTCCGACTTTAATTCCGAATAGTAGGAAATCGAGTCATATAAAAATTGATCCATGCAAGAATTCATTAATTTTATGATCGATTGATTTTCTACTGTAGACATGTTCTGTAGCAATAAATGATGAATAAGAATGGAACGTCCACTTGAAACATGATTAATAAAATCCACAATTGGTGTTTCAGCCTGTAATCGTTCTGCTGCTACAGTATGTGCAAGTTGCTTTATCATCTTTTCTGTATGAGCACCTTTGTGCATTAAAGTTTGGATCAAAAACTCAATAAATTGCCCAAAATGTAGTGAAGTTTTATCGTAAAGTGGATTCTCAGGAGAATAAAGGGTTTGTTCGTTCCATTCATTGATGATTTTGTTTTTGTTAGTTATGAGAAAGTCAATCGCTGATTCTTTAATGGATAACATTTGAACCTCCAATTAAAAAAATCCGACATAATATATGTAAATTTCGCCAATAGATTAGAAAATCCTTTTTTTTGCTATGATGGTCATTAAATATTTTTCATGCATAGCTGAAATGACCTGAAATCAACCTCTTGGAGTATCATAACCTGTTATTAATTAAATAGAAAGTCGAGAGGAATCATAAGATAATATGTAACATCGGCAAAAGGTGGGTAAAGAAAAGTATGCAACTATAGTAGTATAGGAATATTAATACATTTATTATTTACGTTCAGGAGGGTCAAATGAAAGGTTTTTTTACTAAAATATTCAATAAAAACAAACTATCCTATTTTTTTCATATCGGACTTATTTCATTTTTCGCGGTTCTATTGATAGCTGTGGTTTTATTAACTTTTTACAAACCAGATATTAGTCTTTTAACAACAGAGCTTAAGCGAGCAACAGAAATTTATGATGTGGACGGTGAGCTTGCTAGTAAAATAACCGCCAATAAAACCGAAGGAGCTTCGATTGACGATATTCCCAATCATGTGAAAAATGCTGTGGTCGCAATTGAGGATCACCGTTTTTATGAGCATAATGGCATTGATTATAAGGGGATTTTCCGCGCCGTTTATGTGAATATGAAGGCTGGTAAGGTAGTTGAGGGTGGAAGTACAATTACTCAACAATTAATAAAGATTGCCTTACTAGAACAGAATCGTACATTTAAAAGGAAGCTTGAAGAATTTTTTATTGCGAGAGAAGTAGAGAAGGAATATTCCAAAGATGAGGTACTAGGAATGTACTTAAATCAAATTTACTTCGGTCATGGAGCATGGGGAATTAAAAAAGCAGCGCGGATTTATTTTGGCAAAGATGTGAATGAACTGACTTTGTCAGAAGGGGCTATGCTTGCAGGAGTAATCAATATCCCGACAAAACTTGATCCATATAACCACTATGATGCTGCACTGAAACGAAGAAATCTTGTTCTGACGAGGATGGCGACGAACGGATTTATCGATTCAGAGCAAGCTGAGCAAGCTAAAAGTGAAGAGATTATTTTAGCCCATAATCAAAAAGAAGATCAATTGAAAGGGAAATATCCTTATTTTGTCGATGTGGTGTTAACAGAGGCTTCGAAAAAATACAAACTGGAAATCGATGAACTGTTGCGAGGCGGTTATAAAATATATACAACCCTTGATCAACATATCCAGCAGGCCTTAGAAGAAGTGTACGAAAACAATAAAAATTTTCCAAAAGGAGTGACGGATGCGCTTGTTCAAAGTGGTATGGTATTGATTAACCCGAAAACGGGCGGAATAAATGCTTTAATCGGTGGCAGAGGGGAGCACCAATTCCTCGGTTACAACCGAGCGACGCAATTAAAAGCCTCTCCGGGATCTACAATAAAGCCGTTAGCTGTGTATACGCCAGCACTTGAAGAAGGGTATAAGCTAACCGATTTATTAGTAGATGAAAAAATGAACTTTGGTGGATATGAGCCATCTAATGCTAATGGTCAGTATTTAGGCGAGGTCCCGCTATACGAAGCACTTATGAAGTCATTGAATGTTCCTACCGTTTGGCTTATGAACGAAATTGGAATCGAAAAGTCCATCCGTTCATTAGAGCGATTTGGTATTCCGTTAACTGAAAACGACCGGAATTTATCGTTAGCACTCGGTGGAATGGAAAAGGGAGTGTCCCCACAGGATATGGCTGAGGCATACTCTGCTTTTGCAAATAATGGTGAACGAGTTGAATCTCATACTATCGTGAAAATTGAGAATGCACAAGGTCAAGAAGTTGCGGTATGGAAAGAAAAAAGTACGAAGATTATGGAGAAAAAAATGGCGGACCAAATGAACCGATTGCTCTTAGGTGTTGTCGAATATGGCACAGGAAAGAATGCTGCAGTTGAGGGTTATGAAATTGCTGGTAAGACAGGCTCTGTACAAGTGACAATTCCTGGTGTCAAAAGTGGTGTAAAAGACCAATGGTTCGTTGGGTATACGCCATCATTAGTCGGAGCGGTCTGGGCAGGGTATGATCGTTCGGATAAAGATCATTATTTAACCACAAACAGTAGTCAAGGAACAGTCCTTATTTTTCAAAAGGTTATGACGAATGTCCTTTTAAATCAGGAAGCGGAATCCTTTCATGTAGCAAGTTTGAAACCGTTAATTGAGGAACGGAAAAAAGAACTCGAAAAAAAAGAACGAAAACAATATTGGCGTGATAAAGGAAGCGAACTGCAGGATTCATGGAAAAAATGGTGGGACAAGCTACTGAAAAAAGAGTAAAAAATGGCAAAGTGGTTAGATACATGATAAGAAATAATAAATATATAATAGGAAGGAAGATTTTCATGTTAACTTTAATAAAAAACGGTGAAGTGTATGCTCCAGATTATCTAGGTAAAAAAGATGTTTTGTTGGTAGGGAAGCAAATAGGATTTGTGCAAGATACAATTGAAAGGCCAGAACATTTCGTCGAGATTGACGTAATCGACGCTAGTGGAATGCTAATCGTTCCAGGATTTATCGATGCGCATGTTCATCTCATTGGCGGTGGTGGAGAGGGTGGTTATAAGACGAGAACGCCGGAAATTCAGCTAACAGATGCTACGCTCGCAGGAATTACAACGTTAGTCGGTGTCATAGGCACGGACGGGACGACGAGGACGATGCCTGCTTTATTGGCAAAAGCGAGAGCACTTGAGGAAGAAGGCCTCACCTGTTTTGTTCAGACAGGGTCGTATCAAGTTCCAGTAAAAACTCTGACAGGCAAAATAGAAGACGACCTTATCCTTGTTGATAAAATTATTGGCGTTGGGGAAATTGCGATTGCGGACCATCGTTCCTCACAACCGACTGTGGGGGAAATCGCTAAACTTGCTTCCCAAGCTAGAAATGGCGGCCTTTTATCAGGGAAATCAGGTATCGTGAATATCCATGTAGGAGATAGCTATGATCATTTACAGGTAATCGAAGAAGTAGTGGAAAAAACAGAACTTCCCATCAGTCAGTTCTATCCTACGCATATCAATCGTAATCCTCACCTATTTGAAGCAGGTATCAAATTTGCCCAAAAAGGGGGCTATATTGATTTCACAACAAGCACAGTTCAACAATTCTTGGATGATGGGGAAGTAAAAGCAAGTAAAGCCTTAAAACAAGCATTGGATGCAGGTGTCGAACCTACGAAGATTACGTTTACTTCTGATGGACAAGCGAGCCTTCCGAATTTTGATGGGGCTGGAAATTTGCTCGGTCTCAATGTCGGGAAATGTATGTCCCTTTACAAAGCCGTGATTGATGCGATTATTGAGGACGGTGTGTCGATTGAAGATGCGGTTAGGGTGGTCACAGAAAATCCAGCGAGTATTTTAAAATTAGCGGGAAAAGGACGCATAGAAGCGAAGAAAGATGCAGATCTAATCTTACTAAACAAAGAAACGTACAAAATTGATACGGTCTTTGCAATGGGACAGAAAATGATCGAGAATGGCGAAGCAATTGTAAAAGGCACGTTTGAGAATTGAACAAACTGGAAGAAATTTTATTAAGGGAATGAAATCAATGTTAGCTATTCAAACAGGAATGAAACCACTTTTTAATTCATTATCAAATTTATCCCGCATTAACGGGCAGTAATCCCCCCACCTCAAGGGTTAGAGCAATTGAGGTGGGGGATAACTGCCCGTAAAAGCCCGATTGGTGAAATAGAGTGAAACTTACCGAGAGTTACGCAGAGGTAAAGTTTCAGGTCTACAGGATGTGGGTCACACAGACGAAGACATGAGGACGCAGCGTACTCTTAGTCTGTGATTCATTGAACCCTAGTTCCGTAGAGGCGCGGAGATATTGGCGACTTTAGAACGGGACAACAATCGATGCGGGGGATGAAGAAAACCCCACTGATTGAAGTTTCACTTTATTGTGTCATTTACCTGAGATACACATACTATACAATTGCCCCATGTAAGTACCTCCTCAAAATCAAAAAGGAGATGTTTGTTTATGTCAGGTTGTGTAGAAAGTGGTTTTGGATTTGGCGGAGGTTTCGCCTTTATCGTTGTTTTGTTTATTCTGTTAATCATTGTTGGAGCTAGTTTTTGTGGTGGTTTCGGCGGTGGAGTCGCTCCAGGATACGGATATGGTGGATACTGCTAAAACGTTTAAAAAAGCCGACCTAATTGTAGGTCGGTTTCTTCAAGTTAGAATCCTAATTTAAGGGAAACAATCCTTTTTGATTCATCACAAATAGAATGGTCCATGTTCAATAAAGTCGTTTTTAGCGTCAAATCTTCTGTTTATTGTAAGTATCTGTACCAAAGATGTTCAAATGCCTAGTGCGTACCTATAAAAAGTGAGACGTTTTTTAATAATATGGTAAAGTTAGAGGTGAATTTGGGATTGATATCGAATAGATTAAGTTGGGATGCAAATAGAAATTAAAAATCCTAACAAAATACATATCATTGGTTTCGGTGGGGTATGGAAAAGTTAAAACCCTTTGACATAAAAAAACAGGAGCATTAAACTCTCGTTTGAGATAGTATGTACGTATATATAGATTAAAAGAAGAAAGGGATTGAGATGAAGATGAAATGTATTTCAATTGATTTAGATGGGACGTTGTTAACTTCTCGAGATGAAATCACCGAAGGAAGTATAAGGGCTTTAGAAGAGTTAACTGAAAAAGGTTATCAGCTCATTTTGAATACGGGCCGTGCTCATGCGGATGTAGTGAAACTAGAAGCCGTACAGAAGCTAGATGTCCCGATTTTTTGTGTAAATGGTTCTGTTCTATATTCAGAAAGCGGTGAGATATTATATGAAGCAACCCTTTCTATTTCGACATATAAAAAGATATTCTCTGTTTTACAAAAATTAGACGTGGGTATTCTTGTCTATACGAATTATGGTGGGTGCCCTTCTACTTTGCCACCTCTACATCATAAGAGTAAAGAAGAACTAAATACTCTATTTCATGAATATAATTACGATGACATTTTAAAATATGACAATCTTAAAATCTATAAATTAATTGCTTTGGTCCACCAAGAAGATGTGGAAAGAATTGAAGAAGTAATAAAGGCATTAGCGGGTATCGATGACGTTACGATGGCTTCTTCATTCCCAAATAATTTAGAAATTACTTCACATGAAGCACATAAGGGGAAAGCGTTGTTTCGATATCAAGAAATTATGAACCTATCGTTTGATGAGATTTATGCTTTTGGGGATGGGGGCAACGATCTTGCCCAATTCGAGGTAGCAACCAAATCAGTTGCGATGGGAAATGCCCCCCTTCATATTCAACAAAAAGCGGATTTAATAACAAAAACAAATGATGAAGATGGGTTTGCTTATGCAGTGCGTCATCTTTTAAAATTAATAAGTACAGAAGAGGAATTAGAAATAATCGTGTAATGACAAAGTTTGACTAAGAAACAATGATGAGGATGTCCCAAAAGGGTCTGACTAAGCACTCGCCACACAGTTTGTAGAGATACCTACATTTCATGTAAACTGTTGAAGTGGTTGCGGAGTTAGCCCCTTTTTCTTATGGGGATCCTCATTTATGTGTCATTTAGATATCTTTTAAAAACGACAAATCATTGTTATAAACTAGATAGTCAAGAAAGGTAAAGGGATTAACGTATTTAAGCGTTAAATGCTTAGACTTGCTTTAAGGCGTCCATACTTGTAAAGCGATGTAAAGTATGGTCGTTTATAAATAGAATAGTCATGCTTTCTATGCCCTAAAGAGGCGGCAATAACATATTGATTAACATCTTTCATATAACGCGAAGATTCAGCCGTTAACAAGGCCAAAAATAAAAGGTGCCAAATGTTTAAATTGTACTTTCAAATCCAACTGATATTCTTTATGATAAGGGATATGAAAAAAACGAAGGGATATGTAATCAATGTGGAGTAACGTAAGAAGCAGGCTGGAGAAACTGTCACCTGCCCAGATTATTACAGGCTATTATTTAATGGCCGTAACTGTATCAATACTATTATTCAGTATTCCAGCAGTACATAAGCCAGGGGTCGAAGTGGCCTTTATTGATACCGTCTTTACAGCTGTCAGTGTGGTAAGTGATACAGGTTTAACTGTTTTTAATATTTCGGAAACATATAGCGTATTTGGGTATTTTGTTATTATGATTGTATTGCAATTCGCAGGCCTTGGCATTATGGCTATTAGCACATTTTTCTGGATGATTTTAGGACGGAAAATTGGTTTACGTGGACGACGGCTGATAATGGTTGATCATAATCAGCTCGCATTATCAGGACTCGTTCAATTAGTTAGAGAAATAATAAAGCTTATTATTCTTATTGAGCTTTTAGGGGCACTTATTCTAGGCGTGCATTTCTTGAACTATTATCCAACTTGGAAGGAAGCTTTTCTTCAAGGTTTGTTTGCATCTGTAACCGCGACAACAAATGCTGGAATGGATATAACTGGTCAGTCCCTTGTTCCTTATGCGAGCGATTATTTTGTGCAATTGATAACTATTATACTAATCATTCTTGGGGCAATTGGATTCCCTGTATTAATTGAAGTAAAGGAATTTTTATTTAGGAAAAAGATGGATCTTGAAAATCCTTTTCGTTTTTCACTATTTACAAGATTGGCGACATCAACATATGGCATTCTTCTCGTAATTGGGACAATCCTTATTTTGCTATTTGAACATCAACATTATTTTAAGGATTTGACATGGCATAAAAGCTTTTTCTATGCTTTTTTCCAAGCTACAACGACGAGAAGTGCGGGACTAGCTACAATGGATATTACTGAATTTACAATGCCAACGCTCTTGGTTATGAGTGTTTTCATGTTTATTGGCGGATCCCCAACATCTGTGGGCGGGGGAATCCGAACGACAACATTTGCATTAAATATATTATTTATTTATCATTTTGCTAAAGGAAATCGTGATATCAAAGTGTTTAATCGAGAACTACATCAAGATGATATCATGAAATCACTGGCCATTACGCTATTGGCTATTGTCATGTGCTTTACTTCGGTAGTCGCAATCAGTATTTCTGATCCTCGTCATCAACTTATGGAGATAGTTTTTGAAGTTTGCTCTGCCTTCGGGACCGTAGGCTTGTCTATGGGGATTACCCCGGATCTTAGCATTTTTGGGAAGTTCGTTCTTATGATTCTGATGTTCATAGGAAGAATTGGGCTTACTTCTTTCTTATTTATTATTGGAGGCAAGAAAAAGGACGCAAATTATCATTATCCGAAAGAGAGAGTTATTATAGGTTAAATGAAAGATCCGGGGCCCGTTTTAAGGACCCGGATTTTTTGTATTTTTTTCATACTAGACCAATTGTTGCGAATAAAGAGGTGTTTTCTAAAATAGGTGTAAGAATTATGCTCAAAGTTTCGGAAACTTGCCCAATTTTGCAAAAAAAGTGATGCGTATACTCTACATTTCAAGTATTATGATCTAGAATTCGAATTTGCGCGCCGGCGCCAAGTTTAGCGAATCGAGAATTTACTAAATTGACTAATACCATCGGTTATCAATTATAGCTACGTATCCTGTACCTCCTAAAAAATAGACAGAAGTCATATTTACAAATAAAACAGTTTGATGTAGTATTTAGTTAAATACTTAAATAAATTCGAAAGGAAATAAGCTATGAATAATGCGTTTAAGGCCCTTTCTGATCCGACCCGTAGGAAAATCTTAGATTTATTGAAGAATCGAGATTTAACGGCAGGGGAGATTTCAGATCATTTTAATATGACAAAGCCGAGTATTTCCCAGCATCTCAAATTATTGAAAAATGCCGATCTTGTTCAGGACGAAAAAAAGGGGCAATTTGTAGTCTATTCTTTAAATACAACGGTGTTTCAAGAATTAATCAGCTGGGCATTGGATTTTATCGACAAAGGAGATGGACAGAAATGAAGAAACATCTTTTTCCTGTATTATTGATTGTGATCACAGCTAGTTTATGGCTTGTATTTTATCAGCAGCTGCCAGCGCAAGTACCGATTCATTGGAATCTTAATGGCGTTGCAAATGGATATGCAACAAAATTTAATGGGCTGCTGTTGAACGTAAGTATAATGATTTTGCTATATGCATTGTTGATTTTTTTACCTAAAATAGATCCGAAAGCGCAGAATTATCAAAAATTTTCTAGATCCTATTCTATGATTATAAACGCCATCTTATTTATTTTCTTTTTGATAAATGTTCTTGTCATTCTTACTGGAATAGGCTATGACATCCCAATCGGAAAAATAGTACCATTACTCGTTGGTTTCTTGTTTATCGTGCTAGGAAATTATATGCATTCCGTCAAACCAAATTATTTTGTTGGAATTAGAACACCTTGGACATTAAGTAATGAAACCGTTTGGAAGAAAACGCATCGTTTTGGGTCACGCATCTTTATTCTGGCTGGTGTATTATTTATGAGTGTTCCTTTTTTACCAAGTCTATTGGTTGGGAAATTCATGTTTCCGGTTATTTTTCTAATCATCTTACTGCCTATTGGCTATTCGTATTGGATATTTCGAGGAATGGATAAAGAATAAATGTGATTAGAGACCTTTGTAGTCCCTTGGATTAGCCCAGTAATGAGCCAACCTAAACCGTTCATCTTAGGCTACTGTATATAAGCTCCTTAATAGTCGAAGTGTTATATCGGAATAGTCTAACTAGTCGTAAGTTATGAAAATACCTGAACTAGCGCAGTTTAAATAAACATAAGAAACCATGCAGAAACATACATGGTTTCTCTCATCCTAAAAAGAAAAGGATATTAGCAAGACTTGTCCAGGATACAACTATCTTCGGGTAGATCCACCATACCGATCTTCCCAATTAGAACACTCGTAAAATACATTATCAAAGAAGTTATCCCAATAACAATGGCTGTATTTGTGGCAGCAATTCTTATTCGAATGCTTGCCAGAATGATTCATATTTCCGTGACTCATGAAAACACCTCCTCTACACAAATGTAGTATATTCTTGTTCACTCAAAATTGTTTGGACTAGTCGACATATTAGACTCATTTCAAACTTGTATAGATATAGGATGAAAGGGACTTCCTTTATTAATAAAAAAATAACGGATTTTATAATTATTTCATATAATTAAGTAATTACTTAATTAACTAATTAAAAAGGAGAGAATCATTGTGGAATATATTCAGCTTTTGCTTCCAGTTATTATTTTTGAACTCATTTTAAAAGGTGTAGCACTGCGAGACTTACTCAAACGAGAAAGGAGAATGGTGAAGGGGGAAAACAAGCTAGTTTGGGTACTAGTGATTATAATTTTTAGCACAATTGGTCCGATTTTCTATTTTATATTTGGAAAAAAAACAAAATGAGTTCACGAAGGAGAGATGTACAATGATACACTGTGAGAATGTTACGAAAACGTATAACTCATTTCAGGCACTGAATGGAATTAGTTTTACAATTGAAGGAAATGGCTGTTTCGGCTTTCTCGGCAGAAATGGTGCTGGAAAGACGACAGCAATTCGCATGTTGGTAGGACTTTCTGAGCCCACTTCCGGAATTGTGAAAGTGAACGGTTTAGATGTCAAAAAAGAGAAAGAAAAATTAGCAGAAACAATGGGCTATTTACCTCAGCACCCAGCATTTTATGAATATATGACGGGGAAAGAATGGATGCAATGGGTTGGCCGGTTATTTCGTTTAAATAAGAAAACGATTGAAGAGCGGACAGAAAGCCTTTTACGAGATTGTGGAATATGGGAGGCACGAGACCGGAAAATTTCAGGCTATAGTGGAGGCATGAAACAAAGGCTGGGTCTTGCGCAAGCATTAATGAATCGGCCAAAACTGCTAATTCTCGATGAACCAGTATCTGCTCTAGATCCAGTTGGGCGCCATGAAGTGTTAAAAATGATCATGAAGTTAAAGGACAATATGATGATTTTTATGTCCAGCCACATACTAGAGGATGTCGAAAAAATAGCAGATCACATTATCATGATGGATAAAGGTGAGCTGGTTTTGTTATCTAGCATGCAAGAACTAAAATCAACGTACACAATTCCAGTTATTCGCTTCTCCATTTCAGAAGAAAAGCAATCTTTAACAAAGGTTTTAGCTGAACAAGAGTGGGTCAAGAACATTCATGTGAATATTGCAGACTATACTCTGACTGTTAACGACTTAGTTATAGCGAATGCCAAACTGCCGAAACTTATTTCGCAATCAGGTGCCATGCTTGTCACGTATCAGGTAGATATACCTTCTTTAGAAGATATCTTTTTAAGGAAGGTGCGATAACATGACGATTTTCATAAGCATGTTCCAAAAAGAATGGAAAGAACTAATAAGTACGTATAAAATCATTTTCGTACCGATTGCCTTTGCGATCTTAATGATCAGTTTTCCCATTTCGATGAAACTATTGCCTGATTTATTAGCGAGTGATATGCCTGAAGGGACTGTTATTAAAATTCCTGAACAGTCAACATCAGAAGTGATGTCAGCTGCGTTTAGTAATTTTGAACTGATCGGTGTCATCGTTTTAATCCTTATTTCAATGGGAAGTATTGCTGGTGAAAGAGACAAAGGAGTGGCAGCGATGGTGCTTGTCAAACCTGTCAGCAGAGCCGTTTACTTACTGGCAAAATGGTCGGTTTATTCGTTGCTTTCTATTGGGAGCTTTATCTTTGGGATGCTGTTAGCCGCATACTATACAAACGTATTATTTTCAGGGAATCTAATTTGGAGTGATACGATCATAGGTATTCTACTTTATCTTCCGTTTATCGTCTTAATTATTACATTTTCAATCTGCGCTTCAACTTTTTCCAAAAGTCCTGTTGCAGCTGGAACTATCTCCATTGTTGTTTATCTATTGATTACGAATCTTCCTAAATTCATCCAAGCTTCATGGGTAGACAATTTGCCGCATGGTTTGGTGGAAAGCGCAAATGAGTTTATGAAAGGAAACATGATTGAAATAGCTGGACCTTTACTAAGCGTATTTTTCCTAATCGTTCTTGTTTTAGCGGTAGGTATTATCCAATTAAATAGACAGGAAATTTAGTAAAGAAGTATAAGGATAGTAAAATGGACTATCCTTTTTATATTTTAATTGGCTATGCTGTTGTAAAAATCTTTTTGGTAGCATCACCTCCATGAAGCAAGAGAGAAAGCACGCTTCGCCCGTTGATCCTAGAGGATTGGGCTAATATGAGTCAAAAAACAATAGTGCTATATATCAGAGTTATATAATGAAATAAAACATGATATTAATGTAGTTAAAAAGTGCAAAATTCATATAGCCGTAAGTACCTATTTCAGTTGCGTTAATTGTTAACGGTTACATAAAATATTAGGTAATTTTTTCTTAAAAAGGGAACGCTATGAATGACGAATTGGAGGAGGAAAGAAATGAGTCAATCGATGAAAATGATAGGGAAGTATACGATGATTGCAGCGATCATAATTTCCCAACTAGTAGTAGTCAGTTCTGTTCAAGCAAAGAAAGGGAATAATACGATCCAAGACTTGATTATTTTTCAAAATATTCCTCAAACAGAAACAATTGCAGGGCATTCATTTGGATTAAAAGCGATTCAAAGATATGAAGATGGTCATTTTGAACACACAACATCAGGGGTAAAGTGGCGGTCAACCAATCCTCAGGTAGCAAAGGTTGATCAATTAGGGAAAGTAGAGTTTACCGGTAAGAAGGGAAGCGCCCAGATTAAGGTTTCTAAAGGAAAACTAAAGGATCAAATCGGTGTTCGTTACAAGAAGCAAGGTGAGCTTGTGAAGAAAAAAGGGAAAAGGTATGACGTGATCAATCAAGCGATTAAAAAAATGACATTGGAAGAAAAGGTTGGGCAAATGTTAATGCCAGACTTCCGAACGTGGAAAGGCAGTGATGTAACGAAAATGCTTCCTGAAATTGAAGCGCTTGTTAAGGCGTATCATTTAGGCGGGGTGATATTATTCCATGAAAATGTCGTATCAAGAGAACAAACAGTGAGGCTTATTGCGGATTATCAACAAGTAGCTGATAAGTATGGAATGCTGATAGCGATTGATCAGGAAGGTGGGGTTGTTACACGGCTGCAATCTGGAACTGATATGCCTGGAAATATGGCATTAGGAGCCACACGTTCACCTGAATTAACGCAGAAAGTAGGACTGGCGATTGGAGAGGAATTGGCCTCACTCGGCATTAACATGAACTTTGCACCTGATATGGATGTGAATAATAATCCTGATAATCCAGTGATTGGTGTTCGATCATTTGGAGAGAATCCAAAGCTTGTCGCAAAGCTTGGAACAGCATATATCAAAGGAATGCAAGCAGCTGGAGTTGTAGCGACGGCCAAGCATTTCCCGGGGCATGGAGATACAGCTATCGATTCCCATCTAGGTCTGCCTGAAATTCCATATGACAAAGAAAGGCTGAAGGAGGTTGAACTTTATCCTTTCCAAAAGGCAATGAAAGCCAATACTGATGCGATTATGACAGCTCATGTTACCTTCCCTAAAGTCGACAATACGAAGGTCATATCGCAAAAAACAGGCGAAGAAATTGCCCTTCCAGCAACATTATCCTCCAGAGTCTTAACAGAGTTGATGAGAAAAGAAATGAAATTTAAAGGTGTTATCACGACAGACGCGATGAATATGAATGCCATTGCCGAGCATTTCGGATCAGTTGATGCCGCAATTCGCGCTGTAAAAGCGGGTACAGATATCGTATTAATGCCTGTTGGTTTGGTAGATGTTGCTAAAGGTTTAGTTAAAGCGGTTAAAACACAGGAAATTTCAGAAAAACGAATTGAACAATCTGTCGAGAGAATTCTCACGTTGAAAATCAAGCGGGAAATTATAAAGGAAGAAACACCTCAGCCAATAGATAAAAAAATTGCCCATGCGCTAAGTGTTGTTGGTTCTCCAGCACATAAAAAAATTGAAAAAGAAGTAGCTGAAAAATCAATGACGCTAGTAAAAAACAATCACATATTACCTTTACGGCCTAAAGAAGGAGATGAAATTGTCGTCCTTGGACGAACATATCTCACGGATTTAGCAAATGCGGTTAAAAAACATCATCAACATATAACGGTCATTGAGGCGAGTATAAACTATACTTTATCACCTAAACAATGGGAAAAGATTCGTAATGCTAAAGTAGTCATTATTGGGTCACATACTTTGACTGTAGCCGGATGCTCACTTTTGAACCCGCAAATGAAAATGATCAATCAAGTGATGGCTGAAACAAGCGCTCCAGTGATTGGAATCGGAATCCGTAATCCATATGATGTCATGGCGTTCCCAACGATTGATTCGTATCTCGCCATGTATGGATTTAAAACGGCCAGTTTTGAAGCTGTTGGGGCAGTGATTTTCGGAAAAGTGAATCCCAGAGGCAAGCTTCCTGTGAAGATTCCTACGTTAGATGGTGGAATTCTATACAAATATGGACAAGGATTGACTTTTTAAAACGAAGGAGGGGAATTCGTGAAGAAAAGTTTGGTTATGCTTTTGACTGTGATGTTCGTCCTATCATCATTACCTATTGTTTCGGCGAAAAATGGAAAACTAGACAAAAAATTAAAATTAGGCATTGAGGTATTGCTTTCTGAACAAAAGGAGCTAATTAAGGGAAAAAGAGTTGGAGTGATTACCAATTCAACTGGTGTAGATAAGAAGCTTACTAGTATTGTTGATCTCCTTTACAATGACGATGAAATTGAATTGACTGCTTTATACGGACCTGAACACGGTGTCCGCGGCTCTGTACAGGCAGGTGAATATGTAGAGTTTTATCTGGATGATATAACAGGATTGCCTGTTTATAGCTTGTACGGTCAAACGAGGAAGCCAACATCTGAAATGTTAGAAAAGATTGATGTGCTTTTGTTTGATATTCAAGATGTAGGATCACGATTCTACACATATATTTATACGATGGCTTATGCAATGGAAGCTGCAAAGGAAAAAGGCATCCCAATCATCGTATTGGATCGCCCAAATCCATTGACCGGATCAAAAGTTGATGGGACAGTCTTAGACATGAAGTATGCTTCATTTGTAGGGAATTACCCGATTACGCTAAGGCATGGGATGACGGTAGGGGAATTGGCACAACTATTTAATAGAGAGTTCAACATCGGTGCCGGCTTAACTGTTGTCAAGATGAAAGGTTGGAAACGGGACATGTATTATGATGATACGTCTCTACCATTTGTCCTACCTTCTCCAAACATGCCAACTCTCGATACAGCGATTGTTTATTCAGGTTCAGCTTTGTTTGAAGGAACAAATATTTCAGAGGGAAGAGGAACAACAAAGCCCTTCGAATTAATCGGCGCACCATTTATCAATAGAACGGATTTGGCACAGCGCTTGAATGCTCTCAAATTACCTGGAGTAATGTTTAGAGCAGCATCGTTTATACCGGCCAATTCTAAGTTTGCCAATCAACTATCTCATGGTGTACAGATCCACATAACAGATCGGAAGAAGTTCCAATCATTTGAATCTGGACTTCATATGATGAAGATCGTTCATGACTTATATCCCGATCAATTTCAATTCCAGGCAGCCAATAGGGCAGGGATCTCATTCTTCGACCAACTTGTAGGAAATGGTTGGATTCGACAAGGAATTGAAGAAGGACGAAGCGTGAAAGATATGAAGAAACAGTGGGAAAAAGAATTAGATGATTTTAAGAAAATAAGGTCTCAGTATTTACTTTATGAATAGAAAATATAAAAACTCTCATAAATTAATATCTGTAGATGGAGGCAAGGCCCGATAAACGACGTATGAATAAATTAAAGGTCATCCAATCATTATGTGGATGGCCTTCATTTGTACTATGAAGATTTTTTCGATAACTTTTCAAAACCTTAATATTATTCGAAAAAAAGAATGGTAAACTTATAGTAATCACTGTTGAAGAGAGGGATTGGATGAGTTTTAATCAAGTTAAAGGTGAAATTGTATTGTGCCTTAAGGCATGTGCTATTGCTATCGTGATGGTTTTCATTTGCCATATCTTTCTATTTACACCTACTTTGGTGAGCGGTGAATCCATGATGCCTAACTATCAGGATGGTAATTGTGTAATCATCAGTAAAATGAGTGAGGTTGGTAGGTTTGATACAGTCGTCTTTCGGGCACCTAGCGGAGATGAAAACTTTGTGAAACGAGTAATCGGTTTGCCAGGGGATACTGTGGAAATGAAAGATGACCTTTTATATATCAATGGAGAACCGCATCCAGAATCCTATTTATTGAAAGCGAAAGAACGACTCAAAGCGACAATGCTGTTAACGGGGGATTTTACCTTAAGAGATATAACCGGAAGTTCGACCGTCCCTGAAGGATATGTTTTTGTTTTGGGAGATAACCGGTTGATTAGTAATGATAGTCGCTACTTTGGGTATATTCCCATGAAATCCATCATTGGTGAAGTGAAATTCAAAGTGTGGCCACTCAAGAACCATCAAGAGAAGTAGCAATGGGGTTAGGAGGATATTTTTTCGTCTTTTTCAGTTAGGTTACCATTTAAGGTGTAGACATAAAAAAAACGATTGCAAGTCAATTCTCGGGATATAGTTCAATAAATCGATTCTGTGTGTTCAAAAAGGAGGATAAAAAGAGCCGAGAAGTTCGAGGAGCTCATACCTCAAACCTTTCGTGTATACAATAATACGTGTGAGAACCGGATCTTAGCACGGACTTCTGTGTTGCGCACAGGATGTCATGAATGAGCGATGCCACAATTCGCTAGCTTTGTTACCGGACTTATTGAACAACCTCTTCTAGGTAAAAAAGTGCTTGTATATAAAAAAAATACAAATAATTTTAAAAATAACAAAAATACGATTGACAAAGTGACTAACCTGGAGTAATCTATTCAACGGAAATGTATAAAAAATCCAATGAATGGGAGGCGAACGTGATGATGACATTAGCTATGCGAAATCATAAACGAATCATTATGAATATAATCACAGCCTACCCAAATAATTTGTCTTGACGTTTTGACAAAGCTATTAACTGGTGCTTCTTTCAAGCGCAGGCTGCGACATTATCGTGGCTTGCGCTTTTATATGGTTTGCGTTCTAGCTTGAACGTAAAGGTGTGTAAAGGCTTTCGCTAAGTGGCGGGAGCTTTTTGTTTTTTTGAAATAGATGCATTCGCATCCTTTCAATATAAGTAAGACGAACCTTAAGGAGGAAATGAAAATGAAAGTACTTAAAAACGTGAGACTATTCAGTGTAGGAGATCCAGAGAGTGGATAGGGAAGGCTGATTTGATAACAAGGGGGGAAGTATATGTTTTCGATTTTTAGAAAGTTGTCCTGGTATTTTAAGGAACAATGGAAACGATACACGATGGCGATTTTATTTTTATGCTTGGTAAATATCATGGAGGTCATTCCTCCGAAGTTGATTGGGATGGCAATTGATGATATTCATAATGGAGCATTAACTCGTGAAGGGATCATTCGGTATATCGTTTATTTAGCAGCCGTTGGCATGGCAAGCTATATTTTCGGTTATTTATGGAGTTACTTACTATTTGGCGGCGGTCACTTGGTCGAACGTAAGCTAAGGACTGGATTTATGAGCCATCTACTGAAAATGACACCTACTTTTTATGAAAAAAACCGAACTGGCGATTTGATGGCAAGAGCAACAAATGATTTAAAATCCATTTCAATGACAGCAGGATTTGGAATATTAACACTTGCAGATGCTGTTTTGTTTACGTTAACGATTTTGCTTGTGATGGGAGCTACGATCAGCTGGACATTAACAATCACAGCCGTTTTACCTCTGCCAATAATGGCAGTCATGATGCAGGTATATGGAAAAAGAATTCATAAACGGTTTACAGAAGCACAAACCGCTTTTGGTAACTTGAATGATAAAGTGCTAGAGTCTGTTGCGGGAGTTCGGGTGATTCGGGCTTATGTTCAAGAACGAGAAGATGAGCGCCGATTCTATGATATGACGGAAGATGTCTATAAGAAGAACCTGGAAGTGGCAAAAATTGATTCGCTCTTTGACCCGACCATCTCTATCCTTGTTGGAATCAGTTATTTGATTGGTCTTGGATATGGAGCATATATGGTGTTTCAGCAGTTAATCACACTCGGCAATCTAGTATCTTTTAACGTCTATCTCGGCATGTTGATTTGGCCGATGATCGCGATGGGTGAACTAATAAATATCATGCAGCGTGGGAATGCTTCACTTGATCGTCTCACTGAAACGATGTCTTATGAAGTAGATGTTAAAAACGAACCTGGTGCAGAGCTGATTGGTCATCCTGAAGATATATCATTTGATTCTGTTCATTTTACGTACCCCATGTCTGAAGTAGTGAACCTAGACCAAGTATCTGTAACGATTGAACGTGGTCATACATTAGGAATTGTCGGGAAAACAGGAAGCGGGAAAACGACGCTTGTTAAACAGCTTCTGCGGGAATATCCACTTGGTGAGGGTAAGCTCTCGATTGCAGGTTTGCCGGTGAATCAGCTAACGATTGAAGAAGTCCGTAGCTGGATAGGGTATGTACCGCAAGATCATTTTCTTTTTTCAAAATCAGTGAAAGATAATATTTTATTTGGAAAAATGGATGCAACGGAAGAGGATTTAAAGAGCGCCATTCGATTGGCAGATTTCGAGAAAGACCTCGAAATGCTCCCTGAAAAGCTTGAAACACTTGTTGGTGAAAAAGGGGTCGCTCTATCTGGTGGACAAAAACAACGGATTTCGATTGCTAGGGCATTGATTAAAAATCCAGAGATTTTGATTCTCGATGATTCATTGTCTGCAGTGGATGCGAAAACAGAAACAACCATCATTGAAAATATTCAAAGAGAGCGTGCCGGAAAAACGACAATTATCACTACCCATCGTCTATCCGCTGTTCAACATGCCCAATGGATTATTGTACTCGATAACGGCAAGGTGATTGAAGAAGGAAAGCATGAAGATCTACTTGCAGAGGGTGGCTGGTATAAGGAACAATATGTACGTCAACAGGTAGAGGTAGGAACTGAGGTGAACGTATGAAAGTCGTAAAAAAGCTATACCAATATGCAACTCTATACAAAAAATTAATTATTGGCGCGCTCATCATGTTATCCATTTCCGTAGCAGCTGATTTAACAGGCCCGTTCGTTGCAAAAAAGATCATAGATTCCCATATACTTGGTATTGAATCGGAGTGGTACGAAACAGAAGAAAGTAAAGACGCCGTTCCTTACCAAGGGAACTGGTATAAACGTACTGACTATTTTACAAATCATGAAACAAGAGGGCAGGAAGTCAGGGTTCTACAGGTTGGGACCCAATTTGTCTTTGTGGAAGACGCTGTCCCGTTTGATGGCAGCCGAAAGTTAGATGGAGAGGGTATAACGGTTACGAAAAATGGGCAATCGGAGACGTTTCCTGCAACAGTTTTAGAAAAACAAGACTTAATGAGCTTTTATCAACCAGAGATTGCTAGAATTTTCATGCTTGTAGCTCTTTATTTCGGTCTTGTTTTAATCTCCTCGCTGTTTCAATATTACCAAAGCTATTATTTGCAAAAATCAGCAAATCGAATTATCCAACGTATGCGCAATGACCTCTTCACGCATATGTCGAGGCTACCGATTCGCTATTTTGATAAATTACCAGCTGGCAAGGTTGTAGCTAGAATTACGAATGATACAGAAGCGATCCGTGAGCTGTATGTAACGGTTCTTGCGAATTTTTTCTCAAGTACGATTAATATTATCGGGGTATTCATTGCCTTATTCATTTTGAACCCAACGATCGCACTGGCAGCTCTAGTTCTAGTCCCAATCCTATTGATTTGGACGATTATTTATCGGAAGTTTGCTTCAAAGTATAACCATATCATTCGAGCAAGAATCAGTGATATTAATGGAATGATCAATGAATCCATTTCTGGGATGACAATCATTCAAGCATTTAACCAAGGAAAAGGTGCAAAGGAATCTTTTGAAAGATTGAACGAAGAGCATTTTACGTATCAAAATAAAATGCTGAACTTAAATTCACTAACAGGTCACAATTTAATTGGCATATTAAAAACAAGTGCATTGGTGCTGTTCATCTGGTATTTCGGGGGCATGTCTATGACCGTTTCTAGCGCTATTTCTTTAGGTATGTTGTATGCGGTTGTAGATTTTATCAATCGTTTATTGCAACCAGTTCAAGGAATTGTCAACCAGTTCGCAAACCTGGAGCAAGCATTAGTGGCTGGCGAACGAGCATTCAGCTTATTGGATGAACCAGGAATTTTAGTTGAGGATAAAAGCATCATGCGCTACAAAGGAAATGTAGAATTTAAGGACGTATCATTTGGTTATAAAGAAAATGAATATGTGTTAAAGGATATAACTTTCCAAGCGAAGCAAGGGGAAACTGTTGCCTTGGTAGGTCAAACTGGGTCAGGAAAAAGCTCGATTATGAATCTACTATTTCGGTTCTATGATACGAATAAAGGGAAAATTACGATTGATGGGAAGGATATTCAAGACATTCCGCATCAAACCCTAAGAGAGCATATGGGGATCGTACTTCAAGACCCTTATTTATTCACAGGGACAATAGCCTCCAATATTAACCTTGATAATGAAGCGATTTCTCGGGAAGCGATTGAGAAAGCACTACGTGATGTTGGCGGTGATAAAGTATTAAGTCACTTATCGCAAGGATTAGATGAACCGGTTATTGAAAAAGGCAGTACGCTTTCTTCTGGACAGCGACAGCTCATCTCATTTGCCCGGGCACTGGCCTTTAACCCGGCCATTCTCATTTTAGACGAAGCGACCGCAAGCATTGATACTGAAACTGAGGCAATCATTCAATCCGGGATGGATGTTTTGAAAAAAGGTAGAACAACTTTCATCATAGCTCATCGACTTTCAACGATTAAAAACGCAGATCAAATTCTTGTGCTTGATAAAGGACGAATTGTTGAAAAGGGAAATCATGATGAATTGATGGCCCTGAAAGGAAAGTATTATCAAATGTATGAACTACAAAAAGGCCAGAAGAACGGGCTTGCAGGATAGGAATAAATAGATGGTGAACGGCTTTAGACTAATTGGACACTCTTACTACATTAGTAAATGGAGGGCCATCTAGTATGGAGCCGTTTTTTTTACCCTTTTTTATTTTGCATTTTTCGGTCAACAACCATGGTTTCAGCGATATTGGCTAGATTTGTGTAACAAGGTGCAAGGATGGGACATTGGATGCGTTAATAGCAGCCTGAGGAAGTCATTTCATCTTATCGTAGCGACAAGATTGGAGAATATGCGTCAAATAAAAAATCCTTCATATACACGATTTCATTAATTTCCCCTGACATTCAGATCTAACAATTCAAACTCAAAATTATGCGCAAAACAAGAAAACTTTTCTTTCAGGCATACCTTCTTTATTTCAACATATATAGCATGTAATCGCTACTTCGAGAGAATACAGTATATTCCCTTTATTTGTGTGGTCTTTTCATATAAAATGGAAATAAAAAGGCTTGGTAGAAAAATAATCCAATTGAGTACAGTGAATGGAGCGGTTTAATGACTCAACCGATATTATTATTTGTACTTTCTTATGCTTTTGGCTGCATAAATGGTGCTTATTATCTTAGTAAATGGGAGATGGGAAAAGATATTCGCGAACTTGGGAGCGGGAATGCTGGGGCAAAAAACGCAGGCCGCCATCTAGGGAAAAAAGGTTTTTTTTTTACGGTTGTCATTGACGCTATCAAGGTGTTTATGGCTTTACTCATCGTTAATACCCAAATAGAAATCGGCGAAATGGTCATTATATTATGTGCTTTCGGTTTATTAATCGGACATATTTGGCCAATTCAGCTACAATTTCGTGGCGGAAAAGGAGTTGTGGTTCTTTTAGCAGTTACCCTTTATCTTGTCCCAGTCGCTATTTTGGTGACAGGACTTGTCATGGGAATCGGTTATTTATTGTTTCGTAGATTTACAATTCCCGGTTTGATATCGATGATGACAATTCCGATTACTACTTGGGTAACAGGTCATTCACGGATTTATTCAATAGGCTTGCTGTGTATGTTGATTCTTGTACTACTCGTTCATATACCGAACAGCAGGAAGGAAGAAAGAAAACTAAAAACGACTTAGGAGAGTGAACATAGTGGAATTTGTTTATAAAATCGCTTCAGAGCAAAATGAGTTCGAGCAAATTTATAAACTTAATTATCAAACATTCGTGGAAGAAATTCCTCAACACGACCAAAACGAACAGCAGCGATTGATTGATCGTTTTGACAAACAAAATACATACGTGATTGCTAAGAAAAATCAGGAAGTTGTTGGGATGATCGCTATTAGATCCAACCGTCCATTTTCATTGGATCAAAAACTAACTAATTTGGACGACTATTTACCGAGTGATGCGAACCCTTGTGAAATAAGACTACTTACTGTTAAAGATGAATTTAGAAAAAGTCCCGTTTTTTATAAATTAGTTGAATTATTAGTCAGCTATTGCTTGGAGAAAAAATATAATATGGCGCTCATATCAGGTGTTGAGCAACAAATCCCATTATACAAAAGAATGGGTTTTCAAGCATTCGGGGAGGTAGTCGGAACAGAGCGAGCCAAGTTTCAGCCAATGTATTTGACAAAAGAGCGGTTTGAAAACTCTACAAAGGTATTCAAGCGGCTAATAGCTAAAAAATCCAATGAATCTAGCAAAGTTTCGTTTCTTCCAGGTCCGGTACAGCTTCATCCTGAAGTAGTAAAGACTTTCGCTCTGCCTGCTATCTCACATCGATCAGATGTATTTATGAATGAAATGGACAAGATACGGAACACTCTTTGTGACATGACAGAAGCTAAGTATGCAGAAGTTGTAGTTGGGACTGGCACATTAGGGAATGATATGGTGTCTGTTCAGCTATCTCAGATTGAAGGAAATGGCTTGATTTTGGCAAATGGGGAATTTGGTTATCGACTGATTGACCATGCCTTGCGCTTTAAATTGTCATTTTATACGATTGAAAAAGAATGGAATACGCCCATTTCGATATCAGAGATTGAACATGTCCTAAGAGAAAACCCGAACATTAGCTGGATCTGGACGGTACATTGTGAAACTTCAACTGGCTATTTATTTGATTTGGAAAAAATTGAAGAGCTTTGTCTTCGTTATGGCATTGAATTATGTGTCGATGCATGTAGCTCGGTTGGCGTTGTTCCTGTGTCCTTCAAAAATGTACTGATAGCGACGACAGTCAGTGGAAAGGCTCTAGGATCATATCCTGGTCTGGTTATTGTTTTTCATCGGGAAAAGCTACATCCGAATTCTAAATTACCAAGGTATTTAGATATTGGAATGTATCAAGATTATGAAGGTGTTCCTTTTACCCATTCTTCTAATCTATTAAAAGCATTACACGTTGCATTGCAAAATGTAGATAGCAGCATAATCGAAACAAAAGCGGCATTCATCAGAAAATTTTTGGAAGAAAACGGCTATAATTATTTAGGGGACGAAGCCTATTCACCAGGCATTATTACCATTTGTTTGCCATCCTATCATTCTTCCAAAATGCTAGGTGATTATTTGAAAAGTAAAAACATCCTTACAAGCTATGAAAGTAACTATTTATTAAAGCGAAACTGGCTCCAAATTTCGTTAATGGGTCATCATAGTGAAGAATCAATACGTACTCTGTTTCTTGCTTTGACGCAAGCTAAAACAGCCTTTGCTAGTAAGGTGTGATGGGATATGACGAAGAAGGGAATACGTGTTACTCCGAAGTTGCTGTTTTTATTTGCATGTACATGTATGTGGTTGAAGACCGTTATCGTTTCATTTATTGGTTTTGATATCGCCATTCATTCATGGTTCGATGCTCTGCTTCTTATTGTCAATCCAATCGGTTCCTTGCTTTTATTAATTGGACTTAGCATTTACTTTACAAAAAGCCTTCATATTAACTGGCTTTTAGTGATTATGCTACTAGTAACAGGATTGCTTTATGGCGATTTACTTTATTACCGTTTTTATATTGATTATGTGACCGTTTCTATTTTATTTCAATTTAAAAATGTTGGTGGAATTGGACCAAGTACATTCGAGTTGATGAAGGCGTGGGATTTACTCTTATTTGTTGATGTATTACTTATTGCTTGGCTCTCAAAAAGTTCTGCTATTCGGCCTCAAGAAATAAGTGTGCATTTCAAAAAACGATTTATTAGCTTTAGTATAGTACTACTTATTTTATTAGCAGGTCTTGGGTGGAGCCAGTCTCCTTATCTTTTCTCTGCCTCGTATAACAGGGAGCAGATGGTTAAAAGTGTCGGTCCTTACAATTATCATCTTTATGACATCGTAATGGGGCTTCGTCCCACTATAGATCGTGCGGTAGCCACGCATGTAGATACTGGGAAAATTGAGGAGTACGTGGCGAATCAACAGGATGAGACGACGGATTTATTTGGACTGGCAAAAGGAAAGAATATCGTGTTAATCAGTATGGAGTCGACGCAAAATTTTGTAATCAATCAAAAAGTGAATGGCCGAGAAATTACTCCTTTTTTGAATAACTTGATTGGAGAAAGTTTTTATTTCAATCAGATTTATGACCAGACGGCACAAGGGAAAACATCAGATTCCGAGTTTATGATTGATACAAGTTTATACCCGCTGTCTGGAGGATCTGTTTTCGTTCGACGGCCTAAGAATACGTTTAATAGTTTACAACATATATTGAAAGAAAATGGTGCGTATTATTCTGCCTCCTTTCATGGCAATGACCCGTCCTTTTGGAATCGAGAAAAGATGTATGAAAACTTAGGGTATGACCATTTTTTTTCTAAGCAAGATTATCAGGTAACTGATGAAAATTCAGTGAATTATGGCATTAAAGATATTCCTTTTTTTGAACAATCTGTAGAGCATATGAAAACAATGCCTGAACCTTATCTTGCAAAGTTAATTACATTGACGAATCATTTTCCATTTTTACTGGATGAGAATGACCAACTGATCGCGATGGGCAATACCGACGAAGGTGTCGTAAATCGGTATGTGACAACAGTTCGTTATCAGGACGAAGCAATCAAGCGGTTGTTTCAAACGCTTAAAGATAATGGGATGTATAAAGACACAATCTTTGTGTTGTATGGAGATCATTACGGCATTTCAAAAAAATATGAAGCGGCGTTAAGTCAAATGCTGGGTGATGAATATTCACCAATTAATCATAGTCATTACCGTCAAGTACCAGTGATTATCCATATCCCTGGTCAGAAAGGGGAGACTATTGCTGTCCCAGGCGGAGAGATCGACATCCGGCCAACTCTTTTACATCTATTAGGTATAAAAGCAGAAGATACAATATCGTTCGGTCGCAACTTATTCACTAGATCAGCAAACCATCCCGTGATTTTCAGAGATGGTGGCTTCGTGAATGATACGTATATTTACCAAGATGGGGTTTGCTATAATAAAACAACGGGAGAACAGCTAGATCATGTTGCATGTGAACCATATCAAAAAAACGTTCATGATGAATTAGGGCTATCAGATGATATTATATATGGGGATTTATTGCGGTTTACAAGTAGAAAAGATTAAAAAAAAGAGGTAGTCTAAAAAAGTGGATGTCCCAAGCAAAGGGTCAGCCCGCGCAACAACTAAATGCAGTATAGGATAAGTGTATGAAACACTACATACTGAATTAGAGTGCGAGGTCTGACCCTTATGAGACTCCCTTACCGTTATAAAATGATTAAACGGTAAGTACCAATTTACTTTTTTCCAATGCTACTGTAAAATCTTTAATCAAATCATCTGGATTTTCAAGGCCTGCTGATAGACGAAGCAGGCTTTTGGTGATGCCTCTTTTTTCCCTTTCTTCGTCAGGCATTGCAGCGTGTGACATCTTCGCTGGATAAGATAAAATCGTTTCGACAGCACCAAGGCTTACAGCAAAAACTGGTAGAGTGACGTTATCAACAAAGGAGCGTAGAATGTCTTCATTTTCTAATTCAAAAGAAAATACCGCACCGGCTGACTTCGCTTGTTGCTTTTGCAACGTAAACTGTGGATGACTTGCTAGTCCTGGATAATGAACCTTTTTTACAAGGGGATGTGATTCTAGGAATGCCGCGATTTTTTTAGTAGATTGGACTGAGTGTTCCATTCGAACGTGCAAGGTTTTCAAACCGCGCATCACAAGCCAAGCATCCTGCACGCCAAGAACTGCTCCGAATGAATTTTGTAGGAAGCCAAGTTTTTCTGCTAATTCTGGATTCCGCACGACGGCAAGCCCGGCTACGACATCGCTATGTCCGGATAAAAATTTAGTTGCGCTATGAAGGACAATATCTGCTCCCAATGTTAGCGGCTTTTGCAACGCTGGTGTTAAAAATGTATTATCCACATACGTTAACGCGTTAATTTCCTTCGCAATACAACAGATTCCATGAATATCTGTTACCTTCAAAAGGGGATTGGAAGGAGTTTCTATATAAATGGCTTTCGTATTGGGCTGAATAGCTGCTTTCACATTTTCTAAGTCCGTCATATCAACAAAGCTATGTTCAATATTGAAACGGGAAAGTACTTGTGTGACCATCCGGAAGGTTCCGCCATACACGTCTTCAGATACAATCACATGGTCACCAGCCGACAGCAGCATAAAAGCTGTGGAGATTGCTGCCATCCCTGATGAGAAGGCAAAGCCATTTGTACCTTCCTCAAGTCCAGCAATAATCTCTTCTAATGCTTCGCGAGTCGGATTCGCGCTTCTGCTGTAATCGTATTTCCCGAACTGATCACAATCAAGTTGATGGAAGGTAGAAGCATGTTGAATGGGCACGCTAACCGCTCCATTCGTTGCATCAAATTTATGGTTATTATGAAGAAGCAATGTTTCAAAACTGAAATGATCTGTTGTCATGCTAATGCCTCCTTTTTTATTTTAGCAAATGCTTGATCTAGGTCTTGGATGATATCTTCCGCTGCTTCAATTCCTACAGAGAATCGGAGCAGCCTATTACAAATGCCGTTTGCGATTCTTATTTCTTCAGGGATGTCTCCATGTGTCTGGGTGGCAGGATAGGTAATAAAACTTTCAGTCCCACCAAGGCTTTCTGCAAATGAGATAAGTTCCAAGTTTTGTAAAAATGAATTCACGTATTGTTCTTCGCTTACCCGGAAAGAAAGCATACCGCCTTTTCCTGGATAGAGAACATCTGTAACCAATTCATGGGTAGAAAGATAATCTGCAAGCTTCCGTGCGTTTTGATTATGTCTTTCCATCCGCAAAGCAAGTGTCTTCATTCCGCGCATTAACAGCCATGAGTCGAATGGACTCAGTACAGCACCAGCACTGTTATGGTGATGCGCCAGAGCCTCAGAAAGATCTTTCCCTTTTGATACAATGAGCCCGGCAAGCACATCATTATGTCCGCCTAAATATTTCGTAGCACTGTGAATCACAATATCGGCACCGCTTTCAATCGGTTTTTGAAGAAGAGGCGTATAGAACGTATTATCGACGATTAATAGGACTCCGTATTGTTTGGCAATGGCTGACACTGCGTCAATATCCGTTTCCTGCATAAGCGGGTTTGTAGGCGTTTCAAGAAAAATCGCTTTTGTTTGAGGGGTAATACTGTTTTTAATCACTGTTATGTTACTTGTGTCAACATATGTACATGTTAACCCCCATTTTTTAAAATCCTTTTCAAGCAAGCGATAAGTACCGCCGTATAAATCATTGCTGACAATCCATTCATCTCCAGTCTGGAAAAGGGAAAGGACTGTGAAAATGGCAGCCATTCCAGAACTACAAGCAAAACCTTGATCGCCACCTTCAAGTTCAGCTATCGCTTTTTCAAGCAACTGCCGAGTTGGGTTTCCTGAACGAGAATAATCATATCCAGTTGATTGGCCAATACCATTATGGCGATAAGCAGTTGAGAAATATATAGGAGGACTTACTGCACCAGTTGCAGTTTCACTTCGATTCCCTAATTGGGCTAGTTGTGTATCAATCTTCACTATGGTTCACGGCTCCTTTTTAAGAAAATAAAAAAGTCTTCTTTAAGAAGAAGACTTTAAAATCGCATCAGAATGCAGTCTCTTCTTATCTATCAAGCTAAATAGCTTGATGGAATTAGCACCTTGGCAATATTTACGATTGCTGGTTGCTGAGGCGTCACAGGGCCAGTCCCTCGACCTCTCTTGATAAGAAAAATTGATTATTTAGTTAATTATGAATTTACTATACTTTTTCTTTAATGTCAAATAAAAGAAGTTCGTAATTTATACAATATAAATATATACGAAACTATCAGGAGATCGTGATAAGTAAAGTATATATGCACTAACTAGTGTAATCAAAATGGGAGGGATTAATAACGGATAAAATATGCTCCTTATTATCGCCTCAATCATGTTGCTTTGATATTTATATTACCTAGCTCTTATAAAATCAAATCTTATGTGAAGCAGATCAGTATCGGCTACCTTTTTTTTATTTGTTTTAAGCGCAAAACATTTGTACAATAATATTGTATGTAGAATTTTCAAAAACTAAAGCGCTAACAAGAGAAGTACAAAGGGGATTCCTATTAAGTGGGACTGTATTAGCGTGATATCGATGATGAGAGAGCAGGAGGAGAAGAAATGGAATACAGAATTGAGAAAGATACAATGGGGGAAGTAAAGGTTCCTTATGACAAATATTGGGGTGCACAAACGGAAAGAAGCCGAAACAACTTCAAAATAGGGAATGAAAAAATGCCGATTGAATTAATTCACGCATTTGCTTATGTAAAACAAGCCGCTGCTAAAGTAAATTTCGATCTTGGTGATTTATCTGAAACGAAGAAAAATGCCATTGTAAAAATATGTGGTGAAATTCTAGAGGGCACATTAGACGAGCACTTTCCACTCGTTGTCTGGCAAACAGGTAGCGGTACACAAAGTAATATGAACGTAAACGAAGTCATCGCAAACAAAGGAAACGAGTGGTTGAAGGAAAAGGGTAGTGACGAAAAGCTTCATCCAAATGATGATGTAAACAAAGGGCAAAGCTCGAATGACACATTCCCAACCGCGATGCATATAGCAGCGTATGTTGAAGTAGCGAGCAAATTGGTTCCGGCAATCAAAGTGCTTCGCGATACATTTGCAGCGAAAGAAAAGGAATTTGCAGACATCGTGAAGATTGGCCGTACCCACTTACAAGATGCTACACCAATTACGCTTGGGCAAGAAATTAGCGGCTGGAGAGCGATGCTTGATAAATCACTTAATATGGTTGAAGAAAGCAGCAAGCATATCTTAAACCTGGCCCTTGGTGGAACAGCAGTTGGTACTGGAATTAACACCAAGCCGGAATTTGCTGCGTTATCCGCAAAACAAATGGCAGCTGATACTGGATTTGATTTTGTTACATCGGATAATAAGTTCCATGCATTAACAAGTCACGACGAAATTGCCTATGCTCATGGCGCAATCAAAGCCCTTGCAGCTGATCTAATGAAAATTGCCAACGATGTAAGATGGTTAGCAAGCGGCCCAAGAAGCGGGATTGCTGAAATCGCTATACCTGAAAATGAACCAGGGAGTTCCATCATGCCTGGTAAAGTGAACCCAACTCAAAGTGAAGCTTTAACGATGATCGCTGTTCAAGTAGTCGGCAATGATACAGCAATCTCGTTCGCTGCGAGCCAAGGAAACTTTGAATTGAACGTATTCAAGCCTGTTATTATTTACAATTTCCTGCAATCTGTAAAATTATTGTCTGACGGAATTCACTCGTTCAATGACAACTGTGCAGTAGGAATTACAGCAAACCTAGACAAAATTAAGGGAAATGTTGAGCGTTCATTAATGCTTGTAACAGCACTTAATCCGCATATCGGCTACGAAAAAGCAGCTGAAATTGCAAAAACAGCATTCAAAAACAACTCAACATTAAAAGAAACAGCCCTTAAACTAGGCTACCTAAACGAAGAACAATTCGAGGAGTGGGTAAATCCGCAAAATATGGTGAATAACTAAGTAAGCGGAAGTGTAGCAACAGGCGCAATAAAAACACTCAAGTTAGAGGTGTGTTAAGAGGGTCTGGCCACGTACTCTTTACTACGTATAAAATGTACGATCACTTATTTTTCTGAATATAAGAGTTGCGTGGCCCGCCCCTGTGGTTTTGATTAAACTCAATCATGTAAATAGGAGGAATGAATATGACATTATGTCCGCTTTGCAATGGACTTCGAAAAATCCATGTTACATGCACAGAATGTGAATCCGAAATGAAGGATATGGGAAAAGCCATGGACTATGATGATGAGTATAGTGCTTATATGGACATTAATACCTTAAAGCAAAACGATGGCTTTCCAGATTCATTAATAAAAGGTCAATGTCCACATTTAATGAAATGTTTGAACTGTAATCACGATGAGGTAATCTTGGTACAAGAATAAAAAAACGAATCGACTCCTCGACAATAGAGAATCGATTCGTTTTTTATTCATCAAAAGTAAAATTCACAGGTTCTTCTTCTAAAGGGATACTAATTTCCATATTCGTTGGAGGAATAGTGTGTTCTATAATTTCAATTTAATATTGATCAGTTCACACATAACCACTACTCTTTTAAAAAGAGGCATTTATAACAATTTATATAAATAGTATTCATTAACGGGTGCTCCGTTTATAATCAATGAATGAACTTTCTCACCCTCCAAGACAAAACCCATCTTTCGATATAAATTGAATGCTTTAATATTGTCTTTTATAACAGTTAATCCTAATCTTGATAGTTCATTTTCTTTTGCCCACTCGAATACTTGATTGAATAATTTAGATGCGATACCTCGCCCTTGAAACTCTTCAAGGACACCTAATACGAGATAAGCAGAATGTTGATTCCTTTTTACATTCCCGCCAAATGCTGCGATAAAACCTACGAGTTCATCTTCACTTTCGGCAACAAAGATCATCGATTTCTTTTCAGATAAAATTCTTTCAATGGACTTGCTCTGTTGTTCTAGTGATGTGTTTCTTTCACCAGGTTCAAATAACATAAAATTAGAGTCATCAATTTGTTTACTTAATTCGATAAAACTTTCTGCATCACGAACTTCAATGGGTCTAATCATCACTTATTACCCCTTTCTATCTATGGATTTATGTAATCAAAACAAGTATTTCATCTGCACTTTTAGATGCGAAGATTTTAGTTGTTACTATATATTCAAAAGAAATAGTAAAAAGAGGGTGTCCCATAACGAAAGGGTCAGACACCGCAACCATAATACACTGTTCAATTTAAGCGTAAGTACCACTATGAACTGCGTATAAAGTGCGTGGTCCGACCCTTTTTGGGCACCCTTTAGTGCTGTTAATTTCACCTTAACAGAAGATTTAGTATTTTCCTATCTATGCCAATTGCTGCTCAGCGAATTCACGATATAAGTCATGTGATTGTGTTAATTCGTGATGGGTACCAATGCCTGTTACTTGTCCTTTTTCGATGAATATTATTTTATCAGCATCGACGATTGTTGATAATCGATGGGCGATGACGAATGTAGTGCGACCTACCATTAATCGTGTTAAAGCTTGTTGGACAACACTTTCTGATTGGCTATCTAAGCTTGCTGTTGCTTCATCCATCATGAGAATTTTAGGGTCGCGTAAAAAAGCACGGGCGATAGCAATCCGCTGTCTTTGCCCACCTGATAGTTTTACACCACGCTCGCCAACTTCCGTGTCCAATCCTTTCGGGAAAGCTTCAATAAATTGATCGGCGTATGCCATTTTGGCTACTTCCCATAGACGTTCATCAGATATTTGTGCTGAATCATACAAACCATAACATAAATTTTCGCGAATTGTCCCAGCCATCATGGCACTTTCTTGGGATACATAGCCAATTTGACTGCGCCATGAATCAAGTGATAATTGATTTATTGGCGTGTTACCGATTTGTATTTCTCCAGTAGTAGGCTCATAAAATCGTTCGAGTAAACCGAACATCGTCGTTTTACCGCTTCCGCTTGGTCCGGCAAAAGCTATCATTTCACCAGGTTGAGCTTCAAGTGAGACATTTTCTAAAACAGGTTCATTTTCACTATAGGCAAATGACACGTTTGAAACTCGAATCGTCTCGTTGGTAATATCCATTTCTATACCGTCTTGACCTGACTCTAATGGCAGTTCTAAAATCTCAATAATCCGCTCTGTTGCTCCTTTTGCTTTTTGTAATTGCGTAAAGAACATCGCAAAGGATGTGATTGGCATAATAATTTGGAACAGATAAAGTAAAAAGGCGATAAGTGAACCAGTCGACATCGTTCCATTTGCTACTCGCATGCCGCCATACCCAATAATCATCACAATGACGACCATAATCACGAGGTACATGATTGGTCCGATTAATGCAAAGATGCGGGCTTCCTTTAACCCGTAACCAAGTAATTTTTCAATGCCTGTTAGCCCACTTGTTTCTTCATTCTGTTCAGCGGTTGAGGATTTCATTAGGCGAATTTCACTAAGCGTTTGTTGAATTTGTCCTGTGAAAGTGGCCGTTTCGTCTTGTAAACCACGTGAGACTTTTGCCATTTTACGACCAAGTGGAATCATAATGACTAATGTAATGGGAACAGAAATTAACATTAGAAGTGTCATTTTCCAATCCATGACAAGTAAGATGATAATGGCACCAATGATAGAAATAATACCTGTAATAAATTGTGGGAAATGATTCGAAATTAAATCTCGTACGACACTTGTATCATTAACGACCCGACTCACCGTTTCACCGCTCGATTGTTTATCAAAATAGCTGACTGGCAATCTAATTAATTTTATCCACATACGATCACGCAGCCTGGCGACAATCTTATGACCGACTAGGCTTAATAAATAAATGGAGAATCCACTTATGATCGCTTGGATAATAAAGGCTGCCCCGATGCCGATCATGAGTGGAATACTTAATGAAGCAACTGAGAAACCGTCTACTAAATTTTTCGTCAATAATGGCACAACAAGGCCAGCAATAGTTGTCAAAAGGCTTGCTGTTAAACCGATAATGAGTGCCATCTTCGGGATATTCGTTGATAAAATTAGGGAAATAAATGGCTTTAAGCCACCTTTTTGATTCTTCATTGTCTATAACTCCTATCAATTCGATCTATCTTTTGTTGGTGGAGAGTGGAGGGGTTCCAGCTACAGTTCTTCCATTATGACGAGCACGAGGTTTCATGTCAATAATATGATCAGCCTCGGGTATGACTTCAAGCATTGTGCTTAGGTAACGAAAATGATATTGCCCAAATCTTGCAGCTGCTTCATGATAATTATTAATTCTTATGTATCTTTTGGAAGCAATCCAGCCGTTGATTTATCAAGAATTTAGAGGACAATCGTTAGACCTGAGTCAAGAATAGATACTAACCTTCGTGGGTACATACTATAAGTTTGTGGGAGGCATTAGAAACATAGGTGAGAGATGAAGAAACTTCACTATGTGTTCCTTTGAACCGTATCATATTTAGATAAGGTTTCAACGTTGCTCTCATTTGTAAAAGATGCTTAGACAGATTATCTAAGCATCTTTTGTGTTAAGAATTTGTAAATTTATTTACTTAAATCGTTTTCATTTAGTTCTATTTAACTTTTATGTAATGAATTGGTAAATGTTGTTATTTAAGCTTGAAAATATGTTTAAATGGGTTTGACGAAGGATGGAGGTTGAACAATGAAGCACGTAGAATTGATGGATATTTCCAAGTCGTACGATAAACAAACCAATGTATTGGATGAAATTAACCTTTCGATTAACAAGGGTGAGTTCTTTGTTTTAGTCGGTCCCTCTGGATGTGGAAAAAGCACATTATTAAGAATGGTTGCAGGGTTAGAAGAAATAACCGGAGGCGTACTGAAGCTAAATGATGAAGTAGCAAATCATCTACCACCTAAAAATAGAAATTTATCTATGGTTTTTCAAAATTATGCACTTTACCCACATTTAACAGTAGAGCAAAATATCCTTTTTGGTTTAGATGTTAAGAGGGTTAATAAAAAAGAACAAAAAAGAAGACTCATGGAAACGGCAGAAATGATCGGTTTAAGTGAATTATTGAAAAGAAAACCTAAGGAACTATCTGGTGGCCAAAGGCAGAGAGTGGCATTGGCTAGGTCAGTTGTAAGTGAAGCACCACTTTGCTTAATGGATGAACCACTATCAAATTTAGATGCCAAATTGCGGGCGCATATGCGCGTTGAAATACGTAGATTGCAAAGAAAGTTGGGTCTCACAATGATCTATGTCACCCATGATCAAGTCGAGGCAATGACAATGGGTGACAGGATTATGGTTTTGAATGATGGGAAAGTACAACAAGTTGGAAAACCGATTACTTTATATAACGAACCAGCCAATACATTTGTAGCCTCTTTTATTGGCTCCCCAAAGATGAATATGGGAAAAGCGGAGTTATTCGTTGAGAATCGTCAAATTAAAGTGGAGGACAAGCTTACGTTTCATTTAAGTCCATCAGATTTAATACATATACCAGCAGACAAAAAGACAATGATTGGCATTAGAGCAGAACATATTTATCCAGCAACTGAACAAGATGCAACTAATTATTTGGAAGTCGTTGGTGTGGAGCAGTTAGGAAATGAAACGATTATTGTTTTTGAAGAATTAGGAGGCCATCTATGGAATGCTAAATGGCCGGGCCAATGGGCGATTAATCTGGGTGATAAGGTTCCGGTTAACATTTCAGTTCAAAATTTTTGTTTCTTTGATGCAGAAAATGGTCAATTAATACAACCCGCATATCAAGAACAAAATCAAGAGCAAGAGGTCATCGCACAATGAATACAGAATCTGCTATGCCGTTTGAGTATAATCAAGTTCATTTCGAGGAGTTAAAAAAACAACAGCGTAAAAAAGTTTTCTTGAAAGGCCTTTTATTCTTATTACCCTCATTACTTTTATTTAGTATTTTTATATTTTATCCAATGATCCGCACGGTATATTTAAGTTTCTTTTTAACAAATCAAGCAGGTATAACAACAGTTTTTGTTGGAATGCAAAATTATATCGATATCTTCACATCTCCAATATTTATGAAAAGTTTAACATCAACATTTTTATTTGTTTTATTCACAGTACCGGGAACGATTATTGTAAGCTTGTTTTTGGCAGTTATTGCAAATGAAAAGATAAAAGGGATCGGCTTTTTCCGAATGATATTTTCATCCACAATGGGGGTATCTGTAGCTGCTGCTTCTGTTTTTTGGCTATTTTTATTTCACCCGAGTATTGGATTTTTTAACAAAATATTAGTGACGTTCGGTTTTGACAAAATCGGTTGGTTAACGAATCCAGAATGGGCTCTTGCTTCTGTTTCATTATCAACAATTTGGATGAATATTGGTTTCACATTTTTAATTATTCTTGGTGGGTTGCAATCCATTGACTCTCACCTATATGAAAGTGCAAATATAGATGGTGCGGGATTTTTTTACAAATTACGGCGGATTACGATCCCTATGCTTTCTCCTACCTTATTCTTTGTAGTCACAGTTTCAATCATTAATTCCTTCCAAACCTTTGGCCAAATCGATATGTTAACAAAAGGCGGGCCAAGTAACGAAACAAATCTTATCGTTTACTCGATTTATCGTGAAGCGTTTGTAAACTATCAGTATGGTACAGCAAGTGCACAGGCTGTCATCTTGTTCATTATTATACTCATCATGACAGTGATCCAGTTCAAGCTTGGAGAAAGGAAGGTCCATTATCAATGAGGATGCCACTTTCTAAAAAGATCAGCTTATATACATTGCTCACGGTATCGGCATTTCTAGTATTTGTCCCTATCATCTTTGCTTTCTTGATGAGCTTTATGAACAGTCAGGATGCGATGTTAGGTAAAATAATCCCTTCTGTTTGGACACTTGATAATTACGTGAAGGCATTCGAACGTTTACCATTGCTGAAATTTCTATTCAACAGTTTAATGACTTCTCTGCTCATTATGATCGGTCAGTTAGTCTTGTCTAGTTTAGCGGCTTACGCATTTGTTTTTCTGAAATTTAAAGGGAGGGATGCTTTATTCTTTTTGTTTATCGCAACCATGATGATCCCATTTGAAGCGTCGATTATCCCGAACTTTCAAACGGTTAAAGGGATGAATTTATTAGATACATATCCAGGGTTGGCCTTGCCTTTCTTGGCTACAGCATTTGGTACTTTTTTATTAAGACAAACATTTAAACAAATTCCTAAAGAACTTAAAGAGGCAAGTGAAATTGCTGGGATGGGCCATTTTAAATTTTATTTAACAGTCGTATTACCCGTTGCAAAAACAAGTCTAGTTACATTAGCACTTTATGGCTTCTTAACGGCTTGGAATATGTACTTATGGCCGCTTTTATCCACAACAAATGATCATGTACGAACCGTCCAAATTGGCTTAAAGCAATTGCAATCACAAGAAACAGTCAATCAATGGGGAGTTGTAATGGCTGGTGCCATGGTTGTGGCCATTCCTACGCTGATTTTATTATTCGTAGGGCAGAAGAGACTCCAAAAAGGGTTAGCTGAAGGTGCACTTAAATAATGATGGGTTCAATGATTATCAAATAGAAAAAAACTAAAGGAGACTATTACAATGATAAAAAAGTTTTTCGCTTTACTTATGGCAAGTTTATTAGTGATTCTAGCTGGTTGTGGTTCAAATCAAACATCAAGTACTGAGAAAGGATCTACATCTGAAAAAGATGACAAACAAGTTGTTACATTCTGGCATTCCATGAGTGGCGTGCCTCAAGAAACATTAAATAGTATTGTAGAGGAATATAATAATTCCCAAGATAAGGTTCAAGTAAATGCAGAATTCCAAGGAACGTATGAAGAGTCACTTCCGAAGTTTCATAGTGTTGGTGGAACGAAAGATGCTCCGACCATGATTCAAGTACAAGAAATTGGTTCAATGTCTATGATTAATAGCGGGAATATTGAAGCTATTCAAAAATTTATCGATGCTGAAAATTATGATATGAGTGGTCTCGAAGAAAATATTGTGAACTATTACAAAGTAGATGACAAATTCTATTCCATGCCTTTTAACTCCTCAACACCTGTCATGTACTACAATAAAGATGCATTTAAAAAAGCTGGATTAGATCCTGAAAAAGCTCCAGAAACGTTTGAAGAAGTAGAAGAAGCAGGTAAGAAAATTGTTAAAAGTAATGACCAAATGAAAGGATTCGCTTTACAAGCATATGGTTGGTTATTTGAAGAGTTATTAGCTAATCAAGGTGGATTACTGTTAAATAACGACAATGGTCGCACAGATACACCTACAGCAGTCGAATTTGATAATGAAAAAGGGAAATCAATCTTCGAATGGGCAAAAAGAATGACGGATGCTGGAACTTTTGCAAACTATGGAACAAACTCTGATAATATGCTTTCTGGCTTCTTAGCAGGCGATGTAGCGATGTTTTTACAATCATCAGCTTCTTCAAGAGACGTGATTGACAATGCTCCTTTTGAAGTGGGCGTAGCTTTCTTACCTCATCCTGAAGCTGAGGAACGTCAAGGTGTTGCGATTGGCGGTGCAAGTTTATGGATGTCAAGCGGGAAAGAAGAAGCAGAACAAAATGCAGCTTGGGAATTTATGAAATATTTACAAACACCAGCAGTACAAGCTAAATGGCATGTAGGAACAGGCTACTTTGCCATTAATCCAGCTGCTTATGATGAGCAAGTTGTTAAAGATGCATACAAAGAAATGCCACAATTACAAGTTTCTGTACAACAGCTTCAAGCTACAAAACCGTCTTTTGCGACACAAGGCGCATTAATGGATATGATTCCGGCAGAACGTAAAATTATCGAAACCGCACTTGAAACAGTTTATAACCGTGGAGATGTAGATGAAGCATTCAATAGTGCTGTTGAACAGGTGAATGCAGCGATTGAACAATCTAATGCAGCAAGAGGAAAGTAATTTTTAATGATCGTTGATAAAGTAAAAAGAACGAGAATAAAGCGAAAAAATGCTTTGTTCTCTATTTCTTTATCCCTAAGTACAAGGGGCGTCCTCATTTGGTAAGTTTAATCAATTTTATTGGAAAATAAACAGGCATAGTTGAAAATTGTATAGATATTTGGCTTTGCTCACGACACCTTATTAGATTGGTTTTGCTATTAAGATGTAAACCTTCCTTCATATTAATTCATGGCATTAAAATACTATATCGATTTTGAATGAGGGACATGGGGACGGGGCTTCGCGACTTATCTATATAGACAACCTACTTTGCAGATATCCGTCCTTTATTAAGAAAGTACTTCAAAGTCCGGCTCCACACCGCCACCATTGTGATTAGGCGAGTGTAGCCTGCTTAATGTATAGAACCTTCATGTTAAATGGTGGCGTTTTAACGCCATATTCATTTTATAAGAAAGAAAGAAAGAAAGGATTGTGTAAATCATGATTCAAACTAAAATATTTGGTCACCGTGGAAGTATGGGCACTATGCCAGAAAATACTCTATTAGGATTTTACCAGGCGTGTGAGTGGGGTGTAGATGGTATTGAGCTCGATGTACAATTGACAAAAGACGGAGAATTAGTAGTGATTCATGATGAAAAAATCGATAGAACGACAGATGGTACAGGTTATGTGAAGGACTATACTCTACAAGAATTAAAACAGTTTAGTGCAGGAGTAAAATTCTCGAATTTAGCCTTGTTTGATAAACATGTTTGGTCTAAAGAACGTATACCAACCCTAGAAGAAGTCTTAGAAATGATTACACCTTATCAAATTGAATTAAATCTAGAATTGAAAACAGATATGTTTCCTTACTATGGGATTGAAGAAAAGGTTTTAGCGATTGTTCATCAATTTGATTATGCCGATAAAGTAATTTATTCTTCATTTCATTTACCAACTATACTAAAATTGAAAAAATTTGAGCCAAGTGCGAGAATTGCATGGTTAGTAGTTTATGAACTCAGTCGTCCTTCTGAGTATATTCAAAGTTTAGCATTAGAAGGGTTACATCTTCATAAAGATTTACTATTAAACAAAGAGAATTATGGTCTAAGTGCAGATGATTTTAAGATCAGAGCGTGGACAGTAAATGATCCAAAAGAAATGGAACAACTAGTAAACATGAATAATATAGATACCATTATGACAGATTTTCCAAAGGAAGCTCTTTTCTTAAGAAATGCTCACTCAGTAAAATTTTGATTTTTGATTTAAGATACTGATGACCAGCATCACCCGAACAAAATACGCTGCTAGACTTCTATGGAATAGTTGAGGAACGATTCAATTCAATTAAACACTATACGTATGTGAAGTACTGTGTTGATAAAATAAGCTAAACAATGAGCAGATGGAGTAGAGGTTTCCTGTAATAGACCTCCGCTTTTCCATCTGCTTTTATTTTGATTTTTCCATTTTTAGTGTCATGGAGTTCACAAGTAAACTAGTTAGGAGTTAAAATGTATTACTTATGAAAGGATTTTGAACTTACTTAGTAGTTCAACTTTCTTCAATTACTCCCATCTCCTTTGAATGAACCGAATCCTAAAACCCATTTTAATAAACAATATTAAACAAGTGTGATTATTACGAGGGTATATAGGTGAAAAATAGAAATGAATGATTAAAATTTTTCGTGACGTTTACAAAATAACTGTAACTGGCCTTTCTAGCATTTTATCGTATAAATAACTGGAAGTTGAAAAAATCCAATTTTAGGGTATTGTACATCGTTTTATGAAGGAGATTATCGGATGAAAAAAATATTGCCTGCTATTATCTTTTTATTTTTCATTTTCGGGGTGTATGCCACAATGGATAGTCCATGGATGGAGAATCGAGCAGAAGTTGACATGAATTCGTTTATTGTGATTGGACACCGCGGTGCTTCGGGGTATGCTCCCGAGCATACGATTCCTTCTTATGAACTTGCTTTAAAACTGGGTGCGGATTATTTGGAAATCGACTTGCAGATGACGAAAGATGGAAAGTTAGTTGCGATGCATGACGACTTGGTCGATCGGACAACCGATGGTGAAGGAAAAGTATCTTCCTATACACTCGCAGAGCTTCAAAAGCTTGATGCAGGATCATGGTTTAACAAAGAACATAAGAAGTTTGCTGAATCAGTTTATGAGAATTTGAAGGTACCTTCATTAGAGGAAATCATCGACACGTTTGGAGAGACAGCCAATTATTATATCGAAACGAAGAATCCGGACAAATATCCAGGTGTGGAAAAAGAATTACTCAAAATATTAAATGATAATGGATTAATAGGTTCAGGTGCTATAAAAGGAAGAGTAATGATTCAATCATTTAGCGAAAAAAGTCTTCGGAAGATTCATGCAAGTAATCCAGATATTCCGCTCATTCAATTAATAAAATACCAAGGGAGAGCCAAAGTCTCAAATAGTCAAATCAAGAAATGGAAAGAGTATGCAAGTGGGATTGGACCCAACTATCGAATGATTGATAAAAACTACATTCATACGATTAGAAAGGCCGGCTTGTGGATTCATCCGTATACAATAGATAACCAAGAAGATATGAAAAAATTAATTGGGTATGGTATTACAGGTGCGTTTACTGATTTGGCTGACCGGCTTGTCCAGGCAAGTAAAGAGGTTCCAACACCGACTAATTATGAATAAAAGTTAAAAAATAGTATGGACCATTTATAAAAACTATACCTCTTTTGTTTTTGTTCTTGGTAGTTGTATAAAAGATTCCCAAATTAAATCTAATTTCCCAACTAGCTTTACTTCAAAAAGAAGTAAAGCTTTTCTAATCTAAGTGATAAGGCTGGTCAAAGAGAAAAGCTAGCGAGGAAGAATTATTTCCTTTCAATTAATTTCTAGTATTCTATTAACTATTCAAGAGTAATAGCAATTTTACAAGTCAGTTAAAACAAATGCTCACAATATTCCCGAATTAGTCTCGAGGCTTTCGTTTGGCTGATGCATAGGTCTTTCGCAACTTTCCTAGACGATTTATATGTTTGGTAAGACCTCCTAATTAAGAACCGTTTCGTTTCATCAAGTGCTTTATCGTATGACGTGGGAAGAGCAAGCTGGGTGACTTGTTCTACATTGTCTGTGATTAAATCAGGCAAGTCAGCCACCTGAATGACTGAGTCGCTAATGACGACTAAACGTTCAATTAAGTTTTCCAGCTGACGGACATTGCCTGGCCATGAATAATGAATTAATATGTTCAGGCATTCTTCCGAGATGACTTTGTTGTCATGGTATTTTTCATTGAATTTATTTAAGAAATTGTAAGTGAGTGGAATAATATCTTCTTTTCGCTCACGCAATGGCGGCAGGTGAATATCGATCACATTCAACCGATAAAATAAATCTTCACGGAATCTTTTATCATTAACCATTTCAATTAAATTCTGGTTCGTTGCAGCAATGATACGGATGTCGACTTTTTTCATTTCGCTGCCACCAACGGGAATAAATTGTTTATCCTGAATGACTTGTAAAAGCTTAGCCTGTAAAGCGAGCGGCATTTCTCCGATTTCATCAAGAAAAACAGTACCGCCATCCGCCGCCTCGATCAATCCAGATTTTCCGGTTTTACTAGCACCGGTAAATGCGCCTTTGGAATAACCGAATAGTTCCGATTCGAGCAGTTCTTCTGGAATGGCTGCGCAGTTAATCGTCAAGAACGGACCGCTTTTCCGCTTACTAATCTGGTGAATGAAATGGGCAAAGACGCCTTTCCCTGTTCCTGATTCTCCCTGAATTAAAATTGTTGAATCAGTTGGCGCCACTTTTTCGCAGAAAGACAGGATGCGGTGGATTTTTCCGCTGTTTGTAATAATTCGACCCAATTCATTATCATTTTGAGTTGTTGTTAACTCATCAACCGTTTCATTTGCTTTTACCATTTTATACGTATGTGTTTCGGTAGAAGTAATAACAACGAGATCGATTTCCCCCCTATCATTTAAGATTGGAATCGCTGACGTCAGTAATTCAGCCCCGATATACGTTTGTTGCTTCATATAGCAAGGTTTTTTTCTTTTATATACTTCTGGTACGATGGATGGTTTCCAATAACCTTTTTCAAATAGGTCGATATTGTATTGGCCAATGACGTCAGTTGGTTTCAGGCCATAATGGCGCTCACATGCCTGGTTTACGTAAAGAATTCGCTTATCGCAATCGAGAACGAAAATTTCATCTGAGGAGTGATCGAGAATTTTTAATAGAGTTTGTAGTGTCATTTCAACATGATCTGTTGTATTTGGACTTTTCATCAATTGTATTTCCTCACTTTCAAAAAGGTAATGAGTTATTTTTGATGACAAATTTATGATATTGAACTAATTATAACTCAACTTGATAGCGTTTTCATGTTAAATTTTGGATTTTTCGTGTGTTTACGCTATTTTTAAAAGTTGGCACGCTACTTGCATATATAAAAGTGACAGGATGCAAAGCAAGCGTGTCAATAATCTTTACCTGATTTTTAACATTAACAACGCGGAAATCTACAAATTAATACAGCTAGGGAGGAATGAGGATGGAAAAACAGCATGAGGTTTTTGACATCACAATTATTGGAGGAGGGCCAGTTGGTTTGTTTACTGCTTTTTATGCGGGAATGCGCCAGGCATCGGTGAAAATTATCGAAAGTCTTCCTCAGCTCGGCGGCCAGTTGTCTGCTTTGTACCCTGAAAAATATATTTATGACATTGCTGGTTTTCCGAAAGTATGGGCCCAGGAACTCATTGATCAATTACTCGTGCAAGTGAATCAGTTTGAAACGACTATTTGCCTCAAGCAATCGGTTGAAAGCATCGTTCGAACAGTCGATGGGGGGTTCGCGATTACGACGAACGAAGAAACTCATTATACAAAAGCTGTGATTATCACAGCTGGAAATGGAGCATTCCAACCGCGTCACTTGAAGATTGAAGGTGAAGAAAAATTTGAAAACGTTAACCTTCATTATTTCGTAAAGGATTTAGACCGATTTAGCGGAAAGAAAGTAGTTGTGTTTGGCGGTGGCGATTCAGCAGTTGACTGGGCACTTATGCTTGAACCGATTGCGGAAAAAGTAACGCTGATTCACCGACGAGACAAATTCCGCGCCCATGAGCATAGTGTAGACCAGTTGAAACAGTCAAAAGTGGAGGTTTTAACGCCATACGTGCCTACTAAATTAGTCGGCGATGAAAAAATAGAAAAAGTGATTGTGACTCAGGCCAAGAGTGGAGAATCGATAGAATTTGAAGTCGATGATGTCCTTGTTAATTACGGCTTTGTTTCCTCGCTAGGCCCGATTAAAGACTGGGGTCTTGAAATCGAAAGTAATTCCATCGTCGTTAACTCTAAGATGGAAACGAATATCACAGGCATATATGCTGCAGGTGATATTTGCACGTACGAAGGGAAAGTGAAGTTGATCGCAAGTGGTTTTGGTGAAGCGCCGACAGCTGTTAGTAATGCAAAAGTATACATTGATCCGAGCTCGAAAGTTCAGCCTCTTCACAGCACCTCCATTATGGGGGAAAAAGAAAAAAGCGGATCAGTTGTTTAATTTTATTTAAATGAATATAAGGGGGAATCCACATGGCTAAATACACATTAGTTGACCAAGATACATGTATTGCTTGTGGGGCATGTGGGGCAACTGCACCAGAAATTTTTGATTACAATGACGAAGGGATTGCTTTTGCGATTCTTGAAGACAACACAGGCATAACTGAAGTACCAGAGGAACTGGAAGAAGATTTAGAAGATGCTTTCGATGGTTGTCCAACAGATTCCATTAAGGTGGCTTTAGAACCTTTTATTTGTAAATCAGTTCAAGCTGGATAATTAAGTAGATTGTTCATTTATTACTAAAAATGTTTGATAAAATCTTAGCCTTGCTTGCAAGTGATTACTACTATTTATGTATGTATGGGGGAGAATGAATTATGGCTTATAATAAAGTAAAAAATGCAACGAATCGAACGTTTGAAAGAACATTGACTTATGATAAATATACAGATCCGAAAGTACTTGAAAAAGAAATGGATCTTGTATTCTCTAAATCTTGGCAGCTTGTAGGGCATGTCAGCCAATTGGAGAAAGTAGGTTCTTTCTTCACGACTGAAGTAGCAAACGAACCAATTATCGTCAATCGCGGCCAGGATGAAGTTATCCGAGCTTTTTATAATGTTTGCCCACATCGTGCGACAAAGCTTGAAAAAAGTGAATCTGGTAAGAAGAAAATTTTACAATGTAGTTATCACGGCTGGACGTTCAAATTGGATGGAACATTAAATAAAGCGCCGAACTTTAGAGGCGAAGAAGATGAAGCTTGTGTACAGGACGCTTGTTTGCGCTCGGTCCGTATGGAAATCATGGAATCTTTAATCTTTGTCAACTTAGACGATAACGCGCAGCCACTTAGCGAATCTTATGGTGATTTCTTCGACCGTTTGAACAAAAATCCGTTTTTAAGTGAGTTAAAAAGGACACACCAAACATCACGGGTGATTAAAGCGAACTGGAAAGCGTTTATTGATAATTATTTAGAATGTGACCACTGCCATGTCGCTCATCCAAGCTTTGTTCAAGCATTAGACATGGATGATTATCAAATCATTACATGTGAAAACTATTCTCTTCAAGGTTCAATCGTTAAACCAGATAAAAATTATGGAACAGTTGATTTAAATCAGGCGGAAATGCAAGGTGGATCTTTCTACTGGCTATGGCCAAACTTAATGTTGACTATTTATCCGGGTCCTGGCAATATGGCGACGATTCAATTGGTGCCAATTGATCATGAAACAACTTTGATTCTTTACACGTATTATTTCCGTGATGAGAATTTGACTCAAGAAGAAAAAGATTTAGTTGCTTTTGCTGAACAAGTTCGCCTGGAAGATGTTGAGCTTGTTGAGTTAGAACAAATCGGTTTCCGCTCTCGTGCATTTAATAAAGGTAGATATTCGTCTTCAGAAAAAGCGATTGTACAATTTCATGAAATGGTATTGGAGGCCCTCAATGAGTAAATTAGCGAATGAAGCACAATCGACGAAGCAGTTTTTGATGATTAATGGTGAAAAAGTAGAACCAGCGAAATATGCTCCACTCTACTCGCCTTACTCGGGGGATGAAATCGCCCAAATTGCGATGGCAGATAAAGAGCTGACTATTCAGGCAATTACCGCTGCTTACAACGCACGTGGAGTAATGGCAAAAATGCCGGCATATCAGCGAGCAGAAATTTTGGGGAAAGTTGCAGTATTATTAACAGACAAAGCGGATGAAGCGGCAGAGATTATTTCTCGCGAATCTGCCAAGCCGATTATGTTCGCAAAAGCGGAAGTAGCAAGAACGATTGAAACGTATAAATTTTCTGCTGAAGAAGCAAAGAGAATACACGGAGAAACGATTCCTTTTGATGCAGCTGTTGGCGGCGTCGGCCGAATCGGTTACACTTTAAGAGAAGCGATTGGGGTCATTGGAGCGATTACTCCATTTAACTTTCCAATGAACCTCGTTGCTCATAAGGTAGGTCCGGCAATAGCAGCTGGCAATACCATTGTTCTGAAGCCAGCGTCACAAACCCCGTTGTCTGCTCTTTTTATCGCGGGAATTTTTGAAGAAGCTGGTCTTCCTGCTGGCGTATTAAATGTGGTAACAGGTCCCGGAGGTACGGTCGGGGAAGCGATTGTAGAGGACGATCGGGTAAGTATGGTCACATTCACAGGCAGCCCGAGCGTCGGTATCGGTATTCGGAACAAGGCTGGCTTGAAAAAGACAACCCTTGAACTTGGATCAAATTCGGCATTAATTATCGACAAAGACGTTGACATTGATCAAATTATTGAACGTTGCATTATGGGGGCTTTCTCTAACCAGGGCCAAGTGTGTATTTCCTTACAGCGTGTATATGCGCATGTAGATGTGTATGAAGAATTTGTTGCGAAGTTCACAAATGCTGCTAAGAAGTTAAAAATTGGCGACCCACTAGATCCTGACACATATATTTCAGCTTTAATTTCAAAAGGGGAAGCAGAACGTGTACTAGACTGGATTGAGGAAACGAAAGGTAGTTCTGCAACAATTGAAGCGGGTGGCAAACTGCAAGCTGGAATTCTTCTGCCAACCATTATTACAGAAGCGGATCATTCGTTAAAAGTATCTTGTCAAGAAGCATTTGCTCCAGTTGTCGTTGTGAACAAAGTGGCTTCAGTTAAAGAAGCAATTGAGCAAGTTAACGATTCTCGCTTCGGATTACAGGCTGGCATCTACACAAACAATGTGAAAAACGCTTTGTACGCTTCACAGGAATTGCATGTGGGCGGTGTAATCATTAATGATGTGCCAACTTATCGTGTCGACCAAATGCCATACGGTGGTGTGAAAGACAGTGGCACAGGTCGTGAAGGAATAAAATACGCGGTGGAAGAAATGACTGAAATGAAATTGGTCGTTTGGAACCAAAGCTAAAAAAAAGAGGGAGATCAGTGTGAAACAATTTAAAATAGCAGTTATTGCCGGAGACGGTATCGGTCCTGAAGTCATTCGTGAAGGGGTAAAAGTATTAAATAAAGTGGCTCAACTGGATTCAAACTTCCAATTTGAATTTACATATTTTCCGTGGGGATGTGAGTTTTACGCGGAAAATGGAAAAATGATGGATGATGATGGAATTGACCAGCTGAAAGAATTTGACGCGATTTATTTGGGTGCAGTCGGATTTCCCGGCGTCCCTGACCACATCTCACTGTGGGATCTGCTGTTAAAAATTCGTAAAAGCTTTGATCAATATGTGAATATTCGACCTGTGACATTGTTAAAAGGAGCGCACTTGCCACTTGTTGATGTGAAACGCGAAGACATCGACATGCTGTTTATTCGCGAAAACAGTGAAGGTGAATATTCAGGCGCAGGGGACTGGCTGTTTAAAGGGCAGGAACACGAAGTCGTTTTGCAAAACAGTGTGTTTTCCCGTAAAGGCACGGAGCGTATCATCCGTTACGCGTTTGAAACGGCGAAAAAAGAAGGCAGGTCGTTGACAAGTATATCTAAAGCAAACGCTCTCAATTATTCAATGGTTTTCTGGGACCAGGTATTTGAAGAAGTAAGTGCCCAATATCCTGAAGTTGAAACAGCTTCTTATCTTGTTGACGCGGCAGCAATGCTGATGATTAAAGATCCAAAACGCTTTGAAGTCGTTGTGACATCAAACTTGTTCGGCGATATTTTAACGGATTTAGGCGCAGCTCTTGCTGGTGGGATAGGCCTTGCAGCTGGAGCGAATATAAATCCTGAAAGAGATTTCCCATCGATGTTTGAGCCGATTCATGGATCAGCACCTGACATTGCAGGCAAAGGCATCGGTAACCCGCTCGCATCAATTTGGTCAGCAAGCCAGATGCTTGACTTTTTCGGCTATGAAGCGCATGGAAAAGTTGTTCTTGAGGCGATTGAGCAGCTTTTGTTAGAAGATCAAGTACTAACACCAGATATGAATGGGACGGCGTCTACTTCAGAAGTGGGAGACCGAGTGTCAGAACTTATTGCGACAATCATATCATCTAAGGATATAGCAGTGAAATAATGAATAGCTAGGTATCGTGTGAAGAAAATTTTTTTCATGCAATACCAGCTAGATTTTAAAGCGCTTTCAATAAGGGGGATTTAAATTGAAAAAACTTATTATTTTGCTAAGTCTCATACCTGCAATTGGTTCATTAACGGTTATGAATCGTTTGGAACCTTATATTCTTGGATTACCCTTCATTGTTTTCTGGTCAGCCTCTTGGCTGATAATAACGTCAATCTGTCTTTATATTAGCTGCATTCTTCAAGAGAAACAGGAGGAGAATAAATGAACAGTTCCATATTAATTATTATTGCGACTCTTGTTTTGGCTATTTATTTAGGTATCCGCGCACGAAAAGGGCAGGAAATGAAGCTAGAGCAGTGGGCAGTTGGGGGCAGGAGCTTCGGTGGTTTAATCATGTTTGTTCTAATGGCAGGAGAGATGTTTTCAACGTTTGTATTCCTCGGGGCAAGCGGAGCAGCCTACAGGTTTGGTGCTCCAGCAATTTATATATTTTGTGCCCTTACTTATATCGTTCCTTTCTGGATTTTACCCCCTATTTGGCGTTATGCAAAAAAGCATAACTTGCTGACACAATCTGATTTTTTTGCAAAAAAGTATAATAGTAAGCCATTGGGATTGCTAGTCGCGATTATTGGTGTCGTTTCAATGATTCCTTATATTGTTATCCAATTAAAAGGCTTCCAAATTATTGCTTCAGAGGCATCGTTCGGTATGATTTCTCCAACGATAGCTGTTTGGATGGGCATGATAGTTGTGACCGTTTTCGTTTACGTTTCAGGAATTCACGGATCAGCATGGACATCTATGCTAAAAGATATCCTCATGCTTGTCGTTATTCTGATTTTGGGCATTTACTTGCCGATTCATTTTTTCGGTGGTATACAGCCGATGTTTGAAACATTGGAAGCAACCAAACCAGGCTTCTTATTGTTTGCTGACAAGGGCTTGAGCATCCCGTGGTATATTTCCCTTTGCGTCATTGTTGCATTGGGTCAGTATATGTGGCCGCATTGTTTCGGCGCCAGTTTATCTTCTCATAACGAATCAACCCTGCGGAAAAACGCGGCAATATTACCTTTGTATCAAATCGTTCTTGTCTTTATTATATTTATCGGCTTTACTGCTGCTATTCAAATCCCGAACTTACAAGGAGCAGAATCGGATCTTGCTTTGTTTAAACTAGCAAAGACAGCATTTCCATCTTGGTTTATCGGCGTTGTCGGATCAGCCGGGATGCTTGCAGCTCTTATTCCTTGTTCGATGTTAATTTTGACGGCATCGACAATTTTATCAAAAAATATTTATAAAGCCATTAAACCTAATACATCGAATGAAAAACTTGCTAAATTAACACGTATTTTCGTCCCAATCGTATCATTAATTTCCTTGTATTTTACATTCTTTGGTGGCAACACAATGCTTTCATTGCTGACGATGGCTTATACCTTTGTACTGCAGCTGTTCCCGCCATTAATATTCAGTTTATTGAAGAAAAACCCAATCAGTAAAGCGGGTGCTTCTGTTGGAATGATTGTTGGGGTGGGATTGGTTGCTTACTACACATTGGCAGGGACGACAATGGCTACGTTATTCCCATCGTCTCCTCAATTCATTCAGGACCTTGATATTGGGATTGCGTCAATTTCTGTGAACACGATCATCATGCTTGCTGTCAGTGCCTTCACACGCAAAGTCAAACTAACGATTCAAGAAGATACTGTCAGTCAGAAAATTACCTCTTGATTCAGGAAACTTGGCAGAATCAAAAAACCGTCCACTTACGGGATTGGAATCTGCTACAACCTATTAACCTATTACGTAAGGAATCTATAGACGACCATGCTTGACTCTACAATATATCAAGTATGGCCAATGAAAATTTGTTTAAGTGGAGCGCTTCACCAGAAAACAACTTAGTAGTTAAAGGAAGGAAGCCCGAATGAACATACACAAAATCGTTTTAGAAAAAAATGTACCTTGTCAGCTATCGGATAACACAATTTTATATGCTGATGTTTATCGCCCAGATGATGATCAACAGCATCCAGTATTACTTACCCGTCTACCATATAATAAAAGTCATCCATTTTATTCTCATCGCTATTTGGACACGAATCGATTAGTCGAAAATGGGTATGTGGTGATTGTTCAAGATGTAAGGGGACGTTTTGCTTCAGAAGGAGATTTTTTCCCCTTTAAATATGAAGGAAAAGATGGATTCGAAGCTGTTGAATGGGCTGCTGAGCTGCCATATTCTAATGGGAAAGTTGGGATGTATGGCCTTTCTTATTACGGATTTACTCAGTTACTAGCAGCTGCTGAAAATCCGCCACATTTAAAGGCGATCTTCCCTGCTCAGACATTTAATGATTTAAGGGAAGGAAGCTTTTATCAAAATGGAACGTATGGGCTAGGATTGAATATAACTTGGGCTTTAGAATCAATTGCGCCAGATGCGATAAAACGTAAATTTACTGATCCAAAGGAGTATCAACAGAAAATGCGTCGCTTAGCTGAACTAATCGATAACATTGAAGAAGAATTTCGCTTCTTCCCACTTAAAGAATGGCCCGCATTAAAGGAACTAGGTGTTGCCAATTACTTTTATGAAATGTTGGAATATGATTTGAAAGATAAGGTGTGGGATGAACTTTCGTTAGGAGTAGAAAAATTAAAAGGAATAACTGTTCCTGCGTTTCATCTGGGGGGATGGTACGATAATTTACTAAGTCCAACCATTGCAAACTATCTTCATTCAAAAGAAAACGTAAACCAGCCACAAAAGTTAATGATCGGTCCGTGGACACATGGTGATTTTAGTTCCCAGATTGGGCAAAGAAAATTTGGACAACACGCTTCACAGGACTGGATTGATTATAAGGAAGATTTAACAAATTTACATCTCCGCTGGTTCGATTATTGGTTAAAAGAAAAAGAAACAAAAATTCTACAAGAAAAACCAGTGAAAATTTTTGTGATGGGGACGAATACATGGCGGGAAGAAGATGCATGGCCACTCCCACAAACGAAATATGTTCCTTACTATTTCCATAGCAAAGGGAAAGCAAATACTAGATTTGGGGACGGCAGGTTGTCCATTGACATGCAAGGAGAAGAAATGACAGATCATTTTATTTTTGACCCATCAAACCCAGTACCAAGTACGGGTGGAGGTACCCTTTTTGATCAAATAGGTTCGATTGGCCCGATGGATCAAAGAATGGTCGAAGAACGAGAAGATATTTTAGTATATGCGAGTGAGGTATTAAGAGAGGCTATGGAAGTGACCGGTCCAATAAAGGTTATTCTCTATGCAAAAACCGATGCCTGCTCCACCGATTTTACAGCTAAATTAGTGGATGTTGCTCCGGATGGGACCGCTTTTAATTTAACAGATGGGATTGTTCGATCATCTTTTCGTAACAGCTATAAAAAGGAAACTGAAAGTATTCAAGGTCAAATCCTACCTTATGAAATCGATCTATGGGCAACGAGTAACGTGTTCCTAGCTGGTCACCAACTAAGAGTGGAGATTTCGTCTAGTAACTTCCCACGCTTCGATGTGAATTTTAACAATGGTACAACCACGCTGAACGGTACAAATTATAGTACAGCGAGCCAAACTATTTATCACAATGAAGTGTACCCCTCTCATATTTTGTTACCGGTCATCCCATGCAATGAAAACTAAAAATAATATCGAAAAGGTTGCTATTTATTAGCAACTTTTTTCAATGTCTGCCTAAAAGACGTTACCCTCATTCTTATGGGTATATCGCTGTTTTCTTCACTGTATGGTTGGCTATCGGGGCAGGAGAGAAAAAGATTATTCATAAATTTGTTAATATAATGAAAGCAATAGAAGAAATATTTTGAGGTGTAACCGATATTTTTATCCTTTTATAATCGTATTCTATCGGTATCATTATTGAATATGCTAATAGCATACTAACCAAAATTAGAGACAATTAAAAAGCATCCAATAAGATGCTCTTAATGAGTGATATTTGAAGTTAATCTCTCGTAATATTCCGCTAATGCAGTAAAAGGTTTTTTTGGTTCCCAAGGTATGTCTTTATTAGTTGCTCCATTATGTTGACCATGTTGTTTATGGTCTGGTAAAAGAGGAGTGGAATCAAAAATAAAAGTATTAACTGTAAAAAAGAACCTTTAGCGGATGAGTTCAACCAAACGAAAAAGGGGACCCTTCGGTCACCCTCTTCGTTTGATTTGCTTTTTCCATTGATAAGTTGATAGCACGACTCCTCCCACAATGAATAGGGACCCTAATAATTCTACACTGGTAATTGGTTTGGTTAGTAAAAAGAACCCTGTAACCATGGCGACAAAGGGCTCTAAATTAGATAATATAGATGCCTTTGAAGCATTAACATGCCGAATGTTGTTATTCCAAATAAGTGTGGCTATGCCATGAACAATAACAGCTGTTCCAATTAATAGCGCCCAATCAGAAATATCAAAGCTGATCCGAATGGGATCGTCTAATGAAAAAGCGAATGGGATCGATACAATAAATCCTACAAGGTTTGAATATAAAGTAATCGTAAGAGGGTCTATTCTTTGAGAGAGTACTCTTGTCATAATTATCATAATTGCGAAAGTAATCATTGTAACAACAATCCATAGTAAACCTTTATCTATGTGAATCGTTGATAAATTTCCTTTCGTTACAACAAAATAAATGCCGATGAATGCAAGAATGGACCCCATCAACATACGAATCGTTAACCTTTCTTTTAAAAATACAGCGGCTAAAAAACCAGTTAAAAGCGGAGTAGTAGCTAAAATTAGTGCGGATGTGGTTGGATCAGCTGTTTGTAATCCTGTAAAAAAAGACCATTGATTAACAAATACACCAATAACCCCTAGTGCAAAAAGGCAAATTAAATCTGCTTTATTCACACGTCTACTAGATTTTTTGTACAAAGATAATCCAATTAAAACTAGGACAATAAACAATAGTCTCAGCATAGTTAGCATAGTTGGAGAGAAATCTTGAACTAATATTTTTCCAAAGACAAAATTACTTCCCCATACGACAACACATAAAATCAGCCAAGAATAAGCCTTTAACATATAAAACATCACCGTTCCTATAACAAAATTCCATTGGTCTATTATAAACATAATAGTTTGTTCCGTATACAATTTTGTCCGGTTACATCTAATTCACTAGATTGTCTACTGCTTTTAGATATTTACTCTCAAGAGTGGTCCCTGCTAGTTAACGAACATCTAAAATGATTAAATTGACTTGTTGGTGTAATTTTATTATTTAAAAATAATCAATGTACACGTCATTAACGATGACCTTCGTTTCAAGGAATCCTGTATTTTTGCTAATCACTCCATTTCGGATGATGTTTGGTTTTCTAATATATCCTTTTTTGCTAGGTGAAGTTTTGAAAAAACTAAGTCCATTTAGGGGTGTTCTAGCGGGTACTAATGTTTAAATCTAAATGGTTTTTCATATGTAATATTTATATCTTAAAAAAATGAAAATTGATTAAAACCCCCAACAATATTTATTGCAGTCCATCATTAAATAAAGGGAAGGATGAATTTTTATATGAGGGATGGATGGAAATGGTGAAAAGATACCGAGGAAAAACATTAAGTAAGCTCCCCTCAAAAGGACGAGGAGACTGCCCTTTATGTGGTAAAAAAAGAATTAAATTATTGTACTCTCATAAAACGGACACAAAAAACATTATTCAAGTTTGTAAAAACTGCCGACATAAATAAGTTCGCCAAGGTTGCTTCGGCGACTTTTTTTGTTGAACGGACAGGGGAGGGTAAGAAGTTTTAGCAATACCTAATATGGGTTAAAGGTTTGGTCGGTTTGGATGAGTTAATCCGTTTACTTAATAAACTAGAGGCTAAAAATCTGCTTTATATTCTAAAAAAAGTAGAAATGAAGGTGTTATGAGGAAGTTACCGTTCATTGAAAACAATAAAAAAGCAGTGCAATTTCATGAAATGCACTGCTCCTTTATAAGTTTTCATAGATTTCGGCACTCTAAAAGAGGAGGTTCGAAATTATCTGACTGCTTCTTTTACCTGGTTTACTTCAGATAAAGGTCTGATGCGTTGTTCTGTTTCGACATCGAAGAAATGCGCTTTATTCATATCCAGTGCCATTTCCAAATTATCGCCTGCTTGAACAATTGTCCGAGCATCAACACGTGCAACGAAATCTTGGCCTCCTAGTGAAGAGTAAAGCATGAATTCAGCCCCCATTAGCTCAGCTACTTCAATATGGGCATTCATTCTCGTCTCTGGAGAAGATTCAATGAATAAAGGCTCATCGTGGAAGTCTTCAGGGCGAATTCCCAAAATGATTTCTTTTCCTACATAGCCTTGATCACGAAGAAGCTTCATTTTTCCTTCAGGGATTGCGATAGATTGGTCGCCAATTTTAACAAACCCATTTTCCAGTTTTCCATTTAAGAAGTTCATGGCTGGAGAACCGATGAAACCGCCCACAAAAACATTTTCAGGTCTTTCATACACATCTTTAGGAGCACCAACTTGTTGGATGATACCGTCTTTCATAACAACAAGGCGTGTGGCCATCGTCATTGCTTCTGTTTGGTCATGGGTAACATAAATTGTTGTTGTGTTTAAGCGTTTGTGCAGTTTTGCAATTTCAGCACGCATTTGCACACGTAGCTTAGCATCAAGGTTCGACAATGGTTCATCCATCAGGAAGACTTTTGCGTCACGGACGATTGCACGACCAAGGGCAACACGTTGACGTTGACCACCGGAAAGGGCTTTAGGTTTACGGTCCAAGTATACTTCTAGACCGAGAATTTTCGCCGCTTCTTTCACGCGTTGATCAATTTCAGCTTTCGGCATTTTACGAAGTTTTAGCCCGAATGCCATATTATCATATACAGACATATGTGGGTATAGTGCATAGTTTTGGAAGACCATCGCGATATCACGATCTTTAGGTGGAACATCATTCACACGCTTTCCATCAATGAAGAAATCACCTTTTGAAATTTCTTCAAGTCCTGCGATCATGCGTAATGTTGTCGATTTACCGCAACCAGAAGGACCTACGAAAACGATAAATTCCTTATCTTCAATTTGTAGATTGAAATCTTCTACAGCCGTTACTTTATTATCGTAGATTTTAAAAATATGTTCTAATTGTAATTCTGCCATTTATAAAACCTCCCAATCACTTGTCTATGAATCTATTGTATTGGAAGCGCATTCAAAATAGTATGGACAGGGTGCACAAAAATGATAGCTTGTTTTTATGCATGTTGCCATAGATTTAAAATTCTGATAACAAAATTAGTAAATAAGCAGGTAATGCATGATTAAAGGTTCTAACATCAAGGCCCGTTTTATCAATAAATTTATCGATGCGATATTGCAGACTGTTGCGATGAATATAAAGCATTTTAGCAGCTAAACTTGCATTTGAATTGCATTCAATATACGTTTTTACTGTACCAATTAGTTCTTTATCTAACAATGTTTCACCGAGTAATTGTGTGGTGAACCATTGTTTTTCTTCTTCTGAAATGCCTTCGAGAAAAAGAAGAGGAAGTAAATCAGCAAGAACGACTACTTTCTGATTTTGGATAAGATTCTTAACTTTAAGATAGTATTTCTTTTCCATTTCATAGTGAGAGGATAACTCTTTATCTACTAAATGAAAACTACCTAGGAATATTTCAATCTTTGTATAAAAATCACTTTCCAGCGTTTGAAGCATAGCCACTAGTTCTTCTTTTCTTAGACGATCTTCTGTTTTTTCCTCGATTAAAGAACCAGATTTATCACCCGTCCATACTAATATCGCATTTGAAGAAATGAATGACAGTAATGCTTCTTCAAAATCACGATAGGAAAAATCATTGTGATCAAAGTGGAAGTGGGTGAAACGCACATGTTCCCAGCGTGTTTTGGGCAAATTTCCATTCTTATGCAACAAAAAGTCACTCCAAGGCTGTTTGGCGGAAGTATCGTTTCGCCCGTCGAATGAATCCATATGGAATAAGAGACTAAGAAGGTTGATTTCTTCCGGTGTAATGGCTGATTTCGGTATGCCGATTTCAGAGCCAATATCATCACTAAACCATAAGTACTGTTCAATATTAGAAGCATTCTGCTTATGGGAAATCGAATTTGGATATTTGTTTAGTAATTTTTCTATCATAATGGACTGCCTTTCTTGTTTGTATTCCGGGGAAGCTGTCTTCATTATAACGAAATTTCAACTATTAGAACAATTTGATGTGCCTTTTTTTAGACGAGGAGTGTTAAAGCGACTGAGGAAAGACTCTTTTATAAAAAAATCAGCCCCCCACACAAGAATATTAATAAAAAATTCAGAAAGAGACAGAACCGTGTTGGTCCCGTCTCTTTTCATTCCGGTTAATTATTTATTTGAGGGGGCTCTTCGTCATGAAAATCATGCGACTCCTCAATGTTTTGTTTGCTTCCTGATTGATAGACGTTTCCACCTGCCATGCCTTCGTTAATAATACGATCGACATCTAAATAGGCCGAATCTTTTCCTTCGTAATCGGTATCTTTGAGGAATGTATACTTTTCCTTCATGTAGGGATCCTCCTGTAGAGTTCTTTGGCACCTTCATCTAAAGAATAGTAGCAACCATCTAGTTGTTTGCCTAAACCTTGTTAGAGATGTTCAAAGTGCTTTTCATTTGGTTATAGTGTTACCGAAGAAAAAGGCATTATTCATAAACGCGAAAGATCATTAAGTCGTGAATTATGCTCGTTAGCTTCTTCATATCAGCAGTAGCGGGTTCTGAATCTCGATATTCAATCCTACCATCAGGATGATAAATGGTTTGAAACTGTTTTTTTATCATAATAAACATCCATGAGCATCTGATCCTAACTAAAACGATGAAAAAGGTTCAAGTACTCAAATTATATCACCTTATGAAGGTGGAAGTGTGGAGCTGATTTTTTAAAAGCCCCGCTCCTTTTCCACAGAAAATGAAATTGTCTATCCGGGCAATTGTTTGTCTTCATATAACGGTTGTCACCTGAAAATGAGTGCTCACATGGTTACCTTTATAAATGAGATTAGTTGTAGTATAAAGGAAGAGCACTCAGTTTTGCTATCATGGAAGAAGCTTTGGCAGACCAATTTCTCTGAATATTTTTCGCAAATGCTTATGACGGGCTGCTTCAATTTCCGGCTCATCGAATTGCATAGGCTTTGCGTTCACTTCATAAATAAAAAGATTCCCATTAAGATCTTCACCAATATCAATTGAAAATTCTCCGAAAAAACCAAATGACTTCGAAAGAATGATTCCGCATTGTTCAGCAATCGTTTTAAATTGCTCGTCAAGTTCTGCCGATTGCAATCGATTATATGGATAAAGCTTTCCGCCTCTTGGAATATGTGTGGTTATTTCCTGGGTTTGAGACATCCGAACCGCTTTACCTGTTACAAGATGGACACCATTCTGATAATGAACAAGGATTCGATAATCAAAGCGATGGCCACGCAATTTTCTGGGTTCTATCGCACGCTGAGCAATGTATTTTTTTCGTATTAGTCTGTCTGCTTCGGACTTCCAATAATCATCGAAAGCAGGGTAGGTTTCTGTGCCACTCGTTTTTTTTACCATTATCGCTGATTGATTTGTTAAGGAAAGTGCTGCAATGCCGCTTCCGCGATTGCCTTTTCCTGGCTTTACATAAATTTCGCGATGATTTTCAAGAAAATCTTTAAGTACTTGGGATGTAGACAGCAGAATGGTTTCCGGTAAAAACGGACTTAGTCCGGGACTTTTAGCTAACGCTGCAAACATATCGTATTTATGAAAAAAACCAGGATTAAAAACCGAGATGTTACGAGCTTTAAAATCATTCAGTAATGATTGGAACGTAGCGCTTTCTTCAAATGAACGAAAGGGAATCCGGTTGTAGATGACACATGGCTTGGGAACGGAGACCTTCATCCATGTTTCATAATCAGCACTATAAACGAGACCAAGTCCGGTATTGGCTAAAGCATCTTCCGCGGTAAAAATAAATGAGAAGATCCCATGCTTTAAAAGCTCTTGATGCAAGTCGTAAAATAAAGGCAGGTTTCCAGCGATCCCGAATTTGTTCTTTTTGTTTTGGCAGGTCATGATACCAACGGTCAATATTCGATTTCCGTGCTCTAGCTTTGATTGGATTGAAAAGGACGGTAATGGGATCTCTTCACTAGAATGGATTTGTGTAGTTTCTTGACCAAAATAGGCCTCTTGACCAGAAGAACGATGCGACCACAAACGATTGGTTAAATCGTAATACAATTTCATTTCTGTAAGCCGCCAGTACTGGCGAGTGATTGCTCTGTTAAATAGACGGCATAGTCAAGAGCAAGCTTCCTTGTTAATAATTCAAATTCTCGCAATTTAGGATGAGAAAAAATCGACCGTCCGGGCTTTGAATTGGCTTCAAACATCCAGACTTGCCCTTGCTTATCTAGGCCTAAGTCAAAACCAATTTCAGCAACAATCCCATCCAAGTGCTCTTCAATCGCCTCACTTAAGATAAGTGCAGCTTTAGACAGTTGTTGATGAACCTCAAACACTGTATCATCATCACCAAATAGCTCATCAAGTGTCATAATAGTCCCACCGTTTTTTACATGGGTTGTGATGCTGCCTTCACCAGCAATTTTTGCGGCAATTGCAGTAACCTGCCAATCTCCATCAAGGTCTTTATTTGTATGGACCCGGAAATCGATTGGACGGCGGTTATTACGGATTAAGGATATCCCCTGTTGTACGATTAAATGATCAATCCGCTTGTTTTTAAACACATGCTTTAGCATTGATTCAAGGGTGGAGAAGCGCTTTAGTCGATTTTCATTTTCATGATCACGATAACGACAGTAGTATACATCATCATGCTTATCATAAAGGACTTGGTGAATCCCTAATCCAAGGCTACCGTGAATCGGCTTTATATAAACTTGGCGATGTTCCGAAAGCATCGTTTCGACAATTGAAAAAGACTGAAATGGATAGGTGACTGGTAGGTAGGGGATAGCACGTTCATCGTCAATTAACCGCTCATATACATCCCATTTATTAAAAAAGCCAGGATTATACCAAGGAATGGAATAGTCGGTTTGGAATTTTCGTTTCACTTCCTTCGGACCCGTTTTATTCTCTGTTTTTCGGTTGGGTAAACGGTCATAGATGACATTTGGAAACGGAAATTCACAGATGTCCCATTGATTGTCCTGGTACACATAGCCACGAATCGTTTCTTGTTCCCAGTTGATGTGGTTTTCGCCAAAAATGAAGGGAATGCAGCCGGTTGTTTTATTCAGAGATAAAAGCTTAGAAAAAAATGAAGAACGTTCGCCTAATGGCTTAGTTAAAAAAGGTCCAAAGCCCGCTGAAAAAATGCCAACTAGTGGACCGATATGAATGCTGTTCTGATAAGGGAACACATGCAAGGAAGTTTCTGTTTCTGGAAAGTATAGCGTTTCAGCAAGGGATCGTGAAAGAGCAAAGGTTTGCCGAATGGAAGGGTTGCTTCTTATGTCAGCTTGATGTGCACGATGTCCAAAGCAAACGGCTTCCTTATCTGCAAAATCGACAACCCCGCAAAGATCAGACGGGTAATAAAAAACATCTCCCAACATATCAGTTATTTCACAGGGATAGATTTTCTTCAACGGTTTCACCTGCTTTCACTAAGTTGTCGGTAAGATATTGACAATAAGCAATTGGAGCTTCATATAGGGCTTCTTTTTTTTCTGGCTGTAGCGTTTCAATAATTTTCCGACCAGGTTTTGAGTTGATATCAAGAATCCACACGCGATTTTTTCGATCAATTCCAAGGTCAATCCCTAGTTCAAAAAGCGGCTGAAATCTTGCTTCGAGCTCTTCCGGTAGCGTACGAAGGATATGCCCAATAGTAAGTTCAATATATTTTTGATGGGGATTGGCAATTTCTTTCATAAACTTTTCATAGGTAATGGCCTTGCCGCCTGTCGCTAAATTTGATGTGATGCAATCCTTGTTTCCCTTACGAATGCCTCTACCTTGTTCCACCCAGTGATTGGTCGCGTCTTTTTGCAAGAGGATGCGCAGATCGAATGGTTCATTATCAAGATTGGATAATGGTAAATAAGGCTGGATAAGGAATTGGAATTTGTTTAAGAGTGATTCAATCCATCTATGAAGCTGTTCTTTTGATTTGAAGTGTCTATCATATCGTTTTCCATTTTTCGTCATTGTTACGAGCGTACCGTTATCAACCTTAGACAAAAGATAAATTCCAGTCCCCCTCGATCCGAATGAAGGCTTTAGCAGAATCTGTTCATATTCATGAAGATGATTCCAAACGGTTTTTGAATCTGTAGCCTGTGCTGTTACGGGTATATAAGCTTGAAGCAGTGGTAGATCATTGAGTTTGCTGTAAACTTCCCATTTACTAGGAAGGCCATGGCCGAGAAATTGAGCTTGTTTCTTTAGCCAGTTCATTTTGTTTCGTGCTTTTTGATTGTCTCTGGTTAATCCATGAAAGCTGCGATCATAGATAAATGTTGGAATCGTAAACCTTTCAGATTCCCAAAGATTAGTTACCTGATTGTACGATTCACCTTGAATTGTTTTAGCCTCTGTGTTAACTCCAGAAGGCCTGAACCGAAACACCTCCATCCCACTTTTACTGGCTTTTTTTGCAATTCCGGTACTATAATGTTGTTCCTTTGATAAATCGGATAATAAGATGCCTAGGGAAACCATAGTTCCTGCTCCTTTCCAATGGTAATGATTAGGACCCCTTACTTACATACAATGTGTTCATATATTCAACGATGTTTTTCACAGAGGGACGAATTTTATCAGAGTCTGCATGAAATTTCTTCGAAGGTTTTGAGTTCACTTCAATAATCCAAGGATGGTTATCCGAGTCAAGTGCTAAGTCAATGCCAAGCTCTCCGAATAAATCATCCCGCTTGCTTTCAACTGTTTTGGCAACGTTTAAAGCAAGGCTGGACAAGCTTTTATAAATACGAATCGCTTCTGGTCGTTCGAAAACAGAGGAGAGAAATGCAGCTGCATTTTTCATTTCGCCTCCTTGAGCGAGATTTGATACAATATGTCCGGCATTGCCAAGCCTTGCGACAATGGATGTGATCGCCCATTCTTGCTTTTTGTTTTTATTCAGTAATACTCGAAAATCCGTTTTATGCCCATCAATATCGAGTAATGGAATGCCCCTTTGAACAATATAGGAACGTTTTTTGATGTTTTTCATAAGGGCTCGATAAAGCTGCTCTTCGGTTTCAATCAGATGAGTGTCTTGTATATTACTTGAATGCTCTAGGACCCATCCTTCTGAAACACGTGAAAGCTTACAAATATTTCGACCTTGACTTCCAAACGCCGGCTTTACAAATACCTCTGTATGAGATTGTAAAAAAGTTACAAATTCTACTTCTGATTGGAACAGAATGGTTTCAGGCAAGTACGGAGCAAGCGAATCCTCGGTTAATAGAAGTTCATGAGTGTCCCATTTAGACAGAAAACTTCCATTGAAAAAGGGAATAGCAGCTTCGTTTAATAACGTACTGAAACGATGGAATGATTCTGAGTTTTCCAGTTTTCTTGAATGAATCCGGTTATACACAACATCGGGTATAGGCAGCGACATCCATTCCCAGCCATCATCATTTGGAAGGTACCCTGTCAATCCCTTTGGTTCAACAAGAGTTTGCAGAGGAATGACGAAAAAAAGAAACCCATTCATGCAACAAAACCTGTACATTTCCCTAAAAAAGACTTCCATTTCTCCAAATCCATTCGTTTCACTTGGTGTATGATGGGTGAGAAGTGCTAGAATAGGGCCAATAGATAGCCGAGAACTTAAAGGGCAAAAGCCTATTTGAACAAAGAATGAACGATTAGGAAGTGCTAGAAGCTGAAGTACATTTCCGGGAATCTTAAGTTGTGCTAAGTTATCTTGATGGATACTTACGAACACGTCTATTTGTTTGGAACCTACTTGTAATGAGATACGGGTGGAGTCTGTTAACTGCCACTTTTTTAAAAGAAATGGAGGGACATAAATAGTGGGAGTACGACCCGCAGTACTTTTATCTGCAATTATTGAAACTTTGTCGTATAATACTTTCATTGTCATTCCTCGTTTACGCTCGGTATAGATAAGTCATACCACTTAATTTAGGCGCTTGCACTATTCTGGGTTATTGTATGTTCAATGAATAAAGAGTGTGTACAGCAGCCTATTAATTTTTGTTATAAACTGCCATCAGCGAGTGTCTTTCCGGCTGATGGTTAGTTGAACTCGAATAAAAGGAGGCACTATTTGGAAAACGCCTTCCTTTTACGCCAGGTCAATTGCCTAAAAGCTAAGAGAAATTGGCTACACAGCTTAGGAATGTCGTAGTTGAGCATTTATTTACTCCTGAAAGCATTTAAAGTAAGATCATGAACGCTTCCTTTAAATAGGATATGAATGAATGGATACAAGGAGAAGTAAAAAAAGTCATAACAACTAAAAAAGCCTGAATACGATGCTCGCTCAATTCGGAGTACATCAACTTGGAGAAAAATTAGAAAACTCTGCTATAGAATTTGTATTGAGTCAATATGATAGCTGGATTAGCGAATATCACTATCAAACCTTGGATGAGTCTTACCTTCCGAAAACGAAGAAAAAATTTCAGAAACAATTCCGACTTTTTTTCCGTGCATACTTCAAATTAGGAGGAATCATCGGGATCGTTCAATAATTCATTGCTGTTTTTTTGGATAATATGTGTAATTTTCATTTTGGTTTGGTATAGTGGAAATGAGAAATCCATGAATGGGGGAATATAAATGAGTAATCTGTATGATTCAGCATATGATTTAGAAAAAGCAATCCGTGAGAGTAACGAATACAAGGACCTAAAAAGTCTATTTGACCAAGTGAACGGTGACCCATCTGCAAAAGGCATGTTCGAGAACTTCCGTAATCTGCAAATGAACTTGCAACAAAAACAAATGACAGGGCAAGAGATTATGCCAGAAGAAGTGGAACAAGCGCAAAAAACTGTGGCACTTGTTCAACAGCATCCAACGATTTCAAAACTAATGGAAGCAGAACAACGAATGAGCATGGCAATTGCTGATTTAAACAAAATTATCATGAAACCGCTAGAAGATCTTTACGGCGCTCCACAACAATAATCGTTCAAACTTCTGACGATATAGTAAAGGAATCACGTCAGGGTGCAAACAATCAAATCGTAAACAAAAAAACACATGGCTCATTGAAAATGCCATGTGTTTTTTTGTTTACTAATGTTTTTTACAGACTTTCCGAACGAGAAAGCCCATGCAGGGTGTTAGCCCGTCTTTAGACATGAGGTGATGAGATCAAATATGGAGTTCCACTAAACCAAAGGTTTGTGGCGCTTTAAGTATTTGAAAAAAACCAACAATTGTATAATATACCTATATAGGATGTACGTTTACAGGCGAAATAAGTAGAAGCATAAACTGTCTTTTAATAGATTACAATAAGATTGATTTCCTTAAATCAAGTATACCTATCAAAAGGATATGCACGTCTAGTAAGCTCATTATTAAAAAAAGATTGACGGAAGCTCGAAAACGTAATAAGATTTAATTCGAAATCATTACGTTTTAAAAAATGATGTTATGTATATTTATTCTATATAAATCGTAATAATTCTAATTTATAAATCATGTAATGAAGGGAAGATGAGAATTGGGGAAATATTTAAGTGTGATTCTAATATTTCTATTGTTATTAAGTGGTTGTTCTAATGCAGCTAAGACAAAAGGTGGAAGTGAAAATACAAATCCGAAAAAATTGCAAATTGTCACGACTTTCTACCCTATGTATTATTTTACGAAACAAGTTGCTGGTGATGTAGCAAATGTTAACCTCTTAATACCGAGCGGCGTTGAACCACATGATTGGGATCCAACTGCAAAAGATATAGCTAGAATTCAAGATTCAGATGTATTTATTTTCAATAGCCCATACTTTGAAACATGGACGGAAAAAGTATTTAAAAGTATTGATATGTCTAAATTAAAAGTGGTTGAGGCATCGAAGGGTATCGAACTAATGGATTCTGATGAAGAGGAAGATCATCATCACACAGATCATCATGTTTCTAAAGATCCCCATGTATGGCTTTCCCCTGTATTAGCTGCAAAAGAGGTTGTCAATATCGCAAAAGCTTTAGAAGAAGTTGATCCGGGGAATAAAGAACAATATGAGAAAAATGCAGAAGCAATTACAGCAAAACTTGCCGATTTAGATCAGTTATATAAAGGAACGATTGATAAGGCGCAACGAAAAGATTTCGTAACACAGCATGCCGCATTTGGTTATTTAGCGAAACAATATGGTTTAACACAGATTCCAATCGCAGGAATCTCCCCTGACGCAGAACCTACACTGGGGAAATTAGCAGAATTGGCGAAACTTACAAAAGAAAAGAATGTAAAAATAGTCTACTTCGAGGGACTTACCTCTTCAAAAGTGGCACAAACGTTAGCTAATGAGATCGGTGCTGATACTGAGGTATTAAATCCATTGGAAGGATTAACAAAAGAAGAAGAAAAACAAGGTTTAGACTATATAGGAGTTATGGAAAAAAATTTAGCAGCGTTAAAAATGTCATTATATAATTCCAAATGATAACGATGAGGGGGAATAAAAAGCAATTTGGTGAAGCGCTCCAGTTATCCTGAAAAGGGATGGTTGGGGTGTGTTTTTCTGTGGAAAAGGGGCGGGGCTTCGCAAAATCAGCTTCGTAAAAATATATTTGAATCATAAAAAGTCAAATGTACTTTCTTTATAAGTGTTGTGATTGTATTTGCTGTTTGGCAACTAATAAGTGAATCCAATATCAAAACGGCAAAAATCTTCCCATCCTATGTTCTACCGTCCATTTTTTCTTCATAAATTGGAGTAGGAGGGGTGGTCAACATGGTGTATCGCTTACTAGCCGTGAATATTGATGGGACATTGCTTCAATCGAATGGCCGTTTACATAAATCCACGAGGGAAGCTATTGAATATGTACATCAAAAAGGTGTGAATGTAGCCCTTGTAACATCAAGAAATTATCTCTCAGCAAAGAAAGTAGCGAAAGCGTTGAAAATTAATCCGATGCTGATTGCTCATCAAGGAGCTTTTGTCGGTTCAACGATTGAGAAACCAATTTTTATAAAAAGAATGAGTGAAGAATTAACACTTGAAATGGTTCAGCTGCTTGAAAAAACAGAATGCCAGATTCAATTAATCCGGGAAAAATCCTTGATTGGAAATCGAATGAATCTTCCTGAAAATTTGCTAGGAAAAACGATAATCTACAAAAATGAGCCAAGTGTATATTCGCAACACTTTGTAGATGTTTTAAGCGAAGAGTTGAACGAACAGCCGTTTTCACCAGTGAAAATCGATGTGATTTTTAAAAGTCGTAAAGATCAAACTGATTTGTTAATTTTACTAAAAGAGCTGTTCCCTGAAGTGGAAGTGATTGATAATCATTATCAAAAAATTGCAATTGTTCCAAAGGGTGTTTCAAAATGGAACGGGATTCTTTATTTAGCGGACTATTTAGGCGTTAAAAGAAATGAAATTGTCGCAATTGGTGATGATGAGGATGACTTCGAAATGATTTCCGAATCAGGCCTTGGAGTTGCTATGGGAAATGCTCCAAATGAGGTGAAGCTTGCTGCTGCATGGGTAACCCGAACGAATGATGAACATGGTGTGGCGTATATGCTGAAGGAGTTTTTCAGAAAGCAGTATGATATTGAATTTTTAACGAAGATGAACGTGTTGAAATAATCACCAAAGAATAAATTCCATTTCAATAAACCGGACAAAAGCTATATAGGTAAAACTAATAATCCATTATAGAGCAGATTATTCTTCTTTCTCGAAGTTAATCATTATAATAGAAGATTAACAAGAGGATAGGAGTGATACGATGAAACAACGGTATCTTTTTGAATATGAAGTGCTTTCCACTCAGAAAAAAGGTGAATTTAGTCAAGTAGCCGAAACAGAAGAACGGGCTAAAGCATTAATCCACGAAAGAATTGTTGACTTGGAATTTACTGAGGATGAAGATGTGGTGATTGGAAAGTTATTAAAAGTATTAGATGCAGAAAAACAAATTTTTCAATGTGAAGGCTGCGAATCTTAATTTATCATCCTTCTATACTAACAAAACAACAATTTGCATACAAAAAACACATGGTTTTGAAACTCGCCATGTGTTTTTTGTTGATTTATCATTTTCCGAAAGAAGACTCCCTCTTCAATCGTGTGAAGGGTGTAGCCCAACGATAAGGGGGAGATGAATTTCGGTTAGGCGTTAGCCTAGTAGCCCTTTTATTTGCTGTTTTTTTGACTCGGAACAGAACGAATGTTTGTATTTTGTATAATCAATGGTAAAATGTAAGTAGGATATAGGAGGTAAATCGTATGTTGGTTAATAAGGCCTATAAATTCCGCATCTATCCAAACAAAGATCAAGCCATACTGATCAATAAAACGATAGGCTGTTCACCTTTCGTGTGTAACTTCTTTCTTGGTAAACAAAAAGAAATAAATCTTAAAAAAGAAGCTATAAGACTTCTAACCGTAGGGACTACGGGGATCGCCTAAGCTATAACTGATTGATAAATTGGTGTTCCTAGGAATTCGCCACTTCAAATTTTCGTTAGAAAATGAAGTCGCGGGTAGTTCAATCATTCATGTTTTACCTACATGATCTAATGATTACGAGTTAAGTGCACCCTAATCTTCAAGTTTACATTATGAAAAGAGTAACTTAAACGACGATAATCAAAGGAAAGGGAAATTAAAGAAATTACCTCTTGTATAATTGAAATGGATTAATAAAGCTTTATAATTCAAACACCGATTGTGTTTGTTTATAATAGGGAGTTCCTACGGTGACTCTTATTCGTCCAATATGAATAGATCAGTTTAACCGAACTAAATGGGCGGTAATAAATACTTATACTATCCATTGTTTTTGGACAAACTGATAAAGGGAACTACTGTTTAAATTTTAATCTAGGCACAAGTTATGCGAGATTATTCAAAACAACAAACAAAAAATAGTGAAGTGAGGAGGGGGATTATGGGAGTTCAGGCGGAGAAAATTTTTGTGAATTTGCCGGTTAAAGATTTGAATAAATCCGTTGACTTTTTTTCGAAAATAGGATTCGAATTTAACGCTCAATTTACCGATGAAAATGCAACATGTATGGTTATCAGTGATCATATATTTGTCATGTTGTTGGTGGAAGATTATTTTAAAGATTTTACAAAAAAAGAAATTCCGGATGCAACTAAAAATTCAGAAGTTATTTTGGCAATATCTGTTGAAAGTAAGGGGAAAGTTGATGAGCTTGTCGATAGGGCTTTAGCAGCAGGTGGCAAGGCTTCAAGTGATCCGGTTGATCATGGCTTTATGTATCAATGGAGTTTTCAAGATATAGACGGTCATCAATGGGAGTTATGTTATATGGATGACAGTGCAGTTCATCAAGCTTAAGAATTATCTAACCCTTAATGAACTATAATGGGAGTCTGAATGCTGTAGTGTAACGACTGCATAGAGTGAATGTTGCTAGTAGTAATATTAGAAAATTTTAAAAGCAAGGCATCATAATAGAGAACAAATTTTCAACTTAATAATAGTTACAGGAATTTAGTTTGCTTTTTCTTAGCCTTACTAGGTGACAGATATAGAGGTAATATGTTATGGTGTCATTTCTACATACTATTTAAGATTAAAGGACGAGGTGTAAGACTATGAACAAAACTGAATTAGTAAGTGCTGTAGCAGCACAAGCAGAACTAACAAAAGAAGACGCTAAAAAAGCAGTAGATGCATTGATTGAAACGATCTCTAATACGCTTTCTAAAGAAGAGAAAATCCAATTAGTTGGATTTGGCACATTTGAAGTGCGCGACCGAGCAGCTCGTACAGGTAGAAACCCACAAACAGGTGAAGAAATTCAAATCGCTGCTTCCAAAGTTCCTGCATTTAAACCAGGTAAGGAATTAAAAGAAGCTGTGAAATAAGTAATTCTATTTATAATCATGTAAAAGTACTCTGGGGATAAGATAGTCTCCAGAGTATTTTCTATTTAAAAGAGTTTGAAAACTGTTATCTAGCAAGCAAAGTAAGGTATGTATATCATTTAACTAATCATTCGTTTACCTGCCATTCAGTTATCGGCCGAAATGACTTATAAAAGGTCGGAAAAATATGGATTTCAATTGTTCGGAAAAAATGATGGATTAGTCGCTAGCAAATTGATTTGGCTGTTGTTAACATTGACCGAACTAGTCCAATTCTGTAAAATGAAAAGGATATTTACGAAATAAAATTAAACAGGTGATCATTTTGCAAATTGAAATAAAGGGATTACATGATGAGCGGTTTGAACGTCCGCTTCGAAATATTGCGAACTTATTTTATGAAGAAACGGAAATTGTTTTTGGCGAGGCCAATGATGCTGATTTTGAGGTGACACTTCAGTATGAAGTAACTGATAAAATTATCGTATCTGCAGCACTACTGGAAAAAACTACGAAAAAAAGCTATATAGCTGGTTATGAGCAAGAACTGATTGCAGCAAAAACAGATAAAGAGCAGTTTAAACAAGTGAAGCGAGCTGTTTCCCATGTGTATTTGGATGTGCTTCAGAAGATCACAGGTATCACACAGAAATGGGGCATCTTAACGGGAATCCGTCCTACCAAACTCCTCCATCAAAAGCTTCAACAAGGACTTTCGAAAGAACAAGCACATGCTGAACTCCGTGAAGATTATTTAATTTCTGATGAGAAAATTGATCTGATGCAGCGTATCGTCGATCGGCAATTAGCAGCCATACCGGACTTATACGATTTGAAACAAGAAGTGAGCATCTATATCGGGATTCCATTCTGCCCAACAAAATGTGCATATTGTACATTCCCAGCCTATGCGATTAATGGCAGACAAGGTTCTGTGACTTCATTCCTTGGGGGTCTTCATTATGAAATTAAAGAAATGGGTCGCTGGATGAAAGAACATAATGTAAAAATCACCACGATTTATTATGGGGGCGGTACACCAACAAGTATTACTGCAGAAGAAATGGATATGCTGTACGAAGAAATGTATGCAAGTTTCCCAGATGTTGAAAAGGTTCGTGAAATAACGGTTGAAGCAGGGCGTCCGGATACGATCACACCCGAAAAGCTCGAAGTACTGAAAAAGTGGAATATTGACCGGATTAGTGTGAATCCACAATCGTATATTCAGGAGACGCTGAAGGCAATCGGTCGCCATCATACGGTTGAAGAAACGATCACGAAGTTCCATCTCTCAAGAAAGATGGGCATGAACAATATTAATATGGATTTAATTATTGGGCTTCCAGGAGAGGAGCTCCCTGAATTCCAGGTAACATTGGATGAAACGGAAAAGCTACTGCCTGAATCGCTGACTGTGCATACCTTATCGTTCAAACGTGCTTCTGAAATGACACGCAATAAGCAAAAGTATAAAGTAGCTTCACGTGAAGAAGCCGAGAAAATGATGCGAACGGCCGAAAGCTGGACAGAAAAACATGGTTACACGCCATATTACTTATATCGCCAGAAGAATATTCTCGGTAACCTTGAAAATGTCGGCTATTCCTTCCCAGGTCAAGAAAGCTTGTATAACATCATGATCATGGAAGAACAGCAAACCATTATCGGGCTTGGCTGTGGGGCGGCGAGTAAGTTCCTTGACCCAGTTACAGGGAAAATTACTCATTTTGCAAACCCGAAGGATCCTAAGTCATACAATGACAATTTTGAACACTATACGGAGAAGAAGATAGAAATTCTTGAGGAACTGTTCGGAGTTATACAAAAATAACCTAAGGAGAACCCTAGACCAGGTTAGAAATGGTGAGGGTTCTTTTTTGAAATTTATGTTTATAATGACACGGAATCTTACGAAACAAATAAATATGCGTCGAATCCAAGATTTATGGGTCAAGACACAGATGTACCTCTAATCAAAAGCACCTGGCAAACCGTGTATTATTCCCGTACAAGTGGCATTGTGCAGCATCTAAATGAACCACCTGATTTAATAATTTCGGAAATGTCTACTTCAATTAATTCGTACCCTCTCATTCGGAGCTGATGATTCACCATCTTATTGCTGGGCAGACTGAAGACTTTTTTTCTTCCTATTGAAAGTACGTTTGCACCTAACGTGAATTGTTCTTCGTCATTAACTTCAATCAGGTCAAAACGTGAACGAAGCATATCGATTTCTTTATGTTCAAATGCTTCTGGAAAAATTAGTGCTTCAGTCGGCGAAAGGATATTGAATACACAATCCAAGTGTAGGAATTTTTCCTGAAACGGCATGGCAATGATTTCAAAATGCGGAAGAAGACTTTGCAATTGTCTGATAGACTTTTCATGGGTTCGAGAACTGATTCCAATGTAGATTGATTTTCGGTCAATCAATACATCTCCACCTTCAATATACTCCGTTGTTAAGTCGAAAAATGGCAGATGCTCCTCTATAAGCCAAGACTTTAATACATGGTCCTCCCCTTGTCGCAAATGATTCGCCATTTCGGCCACAAATACAGTTTTTCCAATGGTGAACCCGATGTCCCGTGTGAAAACTTGTTCAGGAAATGCTTCAAGGGCGGGAAGTTTATATACTTTCACATCTAATTCTTTTAATCGTTCAATAAATTGCTCATGTTGCTGCATTGCCAGTTTTCGATCAATGTTCTCATCTTTGAATTGCTTTTGAGTTTCATTGATTACTTCGCGAATTTCCATATATTGTGGCTCACAGACAATCACTTTTTTTAAAAGATCATATTCACTCATGCAATAGCTTGCGGCATCATGACCTATTATCATACTTATCCCCCTAATTGGACTATTTCTTGTATTCTTTCCTTTTTTATCACTTAGAAAACATCAGAAATTAAAGGATTTAAGAAAAAGAAGGAGAAAAGAGCCATGTAGAATTTATTTTAATAAAAGTACGTGTTCAAAAAGGAGGATAAAAAGAGTCAAGAAGTTCGAGGAGTGATCGTCTCCAACCTTTCGTGTATACAGTAATACGTGAGAACACGAGAGACAGAGCTTTGATGCAATTCGCAAGCTTTTCTACCGGACTTTTTGAACAACCTCTAAAAGCGGTGGTGAATGGATTTCATCATTTGATTTAGAGAATGCATGAATGGTGGTCCGAACGCTCAATTGTTTGTTTTACTTAAAAGCCGGCGCGGTTCATGCACCAGCTTTTGTTGACGCATGTCTCTTTAACGGTGAAAGAGAAGAAGTTTACCTGCTGAAGAAGTGCAACGATGTGTTTTGTATTCAAAGTTTTTTTCCAGTAATAATCGCTGACCTAATTCTTTTGCCAATTCATCATTTTCAGCTGTAAAAGCCTCATCTAACAATTTTTCCCCGGTTGGTTCAAAGACTGTCAATTTGTAGGTTCCGCTCATGTAAAACTCTCCTTTTATTTTAGAATTTCATATAGAGATAATTTTATAATATTCCTTTTTTTGTAATGTTTATACCATTAATATCAAGTTTTGCGTGTTGTACATGGATAGGAATTCCGTTAAGATAAAAGAAGAATGGTGTATTACCCACTTTAACAGGCGATAATACCTTACGTTCATTTTTATGAGTGAATCAAGAAAATAGGTACGGATAAAAAAACTACTGATGGAAGTGTCACTTTATAGGGGGGAATCAGTTGGCTTTACAAATTAAAGGAGTAACAAAAAAATTTGGGGAATTTACTGCTGTCAATAATCTTAATTTCACAATTCCTGAGAAAGAAATGTTTGGTTTTTTAGGTGGTAATGGTGCTGGTAAAACAACAACGTTTCGGATGATTCTTGGGCTACTTGACCCAACAGAAGGGGAAATTGTTTGGAATGGAAACAAGATAGACTATGCGAGCAGCTCTTTAATCGGCTACCTTCCTGAGGAACGTGGTCTTTACCCGAAGCTAAAGGTGCGCGATCAAATTGTTTACCTGGCAAGATTAAGAGGTATGAACAAAGGAAAAGCTTTGAAGGAGCTAGAATATTGGCTTGATCGCTTTAAGGTTCCAGAATATATCGATAAGCGTGTTGAAGAGCTTTCTAAGGGAAATCAGCAAAAAATCCAGTTGATCGCTTCCATGATTCACAAACCGGAATTGCTTATTCTTGATGAACCATTTAGCGGGCTAGATCCGGTGAATGTGGAGATGTTGAAAGATGCTGTCATCGACTTGCGGGATAGTGGCACGACAATTGTTTTTTCAAGCCATCGAATGGAGCATGTTGAAGAAATGTGTGAGCATCTTTGTATTATGCATAAGGGATCACCTGTTGTTGAAGGTAAACTGAAAGAAATTAAACGTTCATTTGGGAAAAAGAATGTGTCGATTCGAGCTGATTTTGATTTATCTTTCTTGGATTCTTATCCTGGCGTAACGAAAGTCAAGACAACGATGGAAGGGAAGATTCTACAGGTAACGGGAGAGGATGTTGCTGCGAGTATCATTCGTGATCTTGTTCCTAAAGGATTTGTTCGGAAATTCGAATTGGAAGAGCCGTCATTGACAGATATCTTTATCGAAAAAGTGGGTGCAGCCTATGAATAAATTTTGGATTGTGCTTTCGCATACCTATATATCAAAATTAAAAACGAAATCTTTCATCATTACTACAGTCATTATGATGGCATTGGTTCTTATTCTTTCAAACATGACGAATATTTTGAAGGCATTCGGAAGTGATGAACAAGAGCAGGTTGCCGTCATCGATCAAACGGGTGATCATTTATTTGATAGCTATAAAGCTGAAGTAGAAGCTGTGAACGACGAAATTACGATTATCGCTTCCCAAGATGAAGGAAATGTAGAGAAAAAGGTAACAGATGAAGAAATCAGGGGGTATTTACTACTTGAAAAAGACGTGAACTATGGCTTAAAAGGAACGTATAAAGCCAATCAAATATCAGATTCATTGATTAGCAATGATTTATTTCTAGCGCTTTCTCACTTGAAAAGCAAACGTACAGCAAGCGAATTGAATTTGACTGACCAGCAAATCGTACAATTGAATACACCCCCAGCTTATGAAACAATTGCTCTTGCAGAAAATGCAAAATCAGAGGAAGATCTGAATCAAGCTCGGGGTCTCGTTTATGTGCTTTTATTCGTCATTTATTTTGGTGTGTTAATGTATGCAACGATGATTGCGATGGAAGTGGCTACAGAAAAAACATCACGAGTGATGGAAATTTTGATTTCAAGTGTCTCGCCCATTACCCAAATGTTTGCGAAAATATTGGGTGTTGCCTTGCTGAGTCTTACCCAAATGATCTTATTTTTCGGAGTGGGTTATGTCTCGATTAAACGAAATTTGACTGATATGAATGAAGGATTCTTCGCGATTTTTGGTTTTGGTAACACGAATATATCCACTATTATTTATGCGATCATATTCGCTATGCTTGGTTATCTTTTGTATGCGACACTTGCCGCATGCCTTGGCTCTGTCGTCAGCAAAATAGAAGATGTACAGCAAATGATTTCTCCGATGACCATGCTTGTTGTCATTGCCTTCCTGATTGCAATGTTTGGCCTTGGCAATCCTTCAGCTAGTTATATTACCATCACATCATTTATTCCATTTTTCAGCCCGATGATCATGTTTTTACGAGTTGGCATGCTTAATGTTCCTTTCTGGGAAATCGCCATAAGTATTGGCCTATTAATCGCGACGATTATCCTGCTAGGTATTGTAGGTGCTAGAATCTATCGTGGTGGCGTCTTGATGTATGGAAGCTCGAAATCTTTAAAAAGCATTAAAAGCGCCTTACAATTATCAAAGAAAAAATAAGGGTCTGACCCCATACTCTATACACTGTTTATAGTCTCTTCACTTCATATAAACAATAAATAGTAGATATGGGTCTGACCCTTTTTTCTGACCTTTTTGTTGTGAGATAACCTCTTCTTTTCCATGAATGATAAAATGGGAAAGTGCGTTCTGTTTATGCTGCAATTAGGGTAAACTAAGAGACAAGAATCAAAAACGGAATGGAGGTTTGAGTATGAGACCGATTGTTTTTTTACATGCGGCAGATTTGCATTTGGACAGTCCGTTTACGGGACTAAAATATGTACCTCAAGCATGGGCAGGCGAAATTCGGGAAAGTCCGTTTAAGGCGTTCCGCAGTATCATTGATACGGCCATTCACAAGAAGGTAGACTTTATGCTTTTATCGGGAGACTTATTTGACGGCGAAAATAGAAGCTTACGAACTCAAGTGAGGTTTCGAAGTGAAATGGAGCGTTTGAAGGCTGTTGGGATTTCTGTATATATCATTCACGGCAACCACGATCATTTGGGGGGAGCATGGATACAAGTGGATTTACCTGATAATGTTCATGTATTTTCGGAAAAAGCGGGAATGAAGTCATTTCAAAAATGTGATGGTACGCTCGTACATATTTACGGGTTCAGCTATCCAAAGCGACATGTAACAGAGAGAATGATCGATACATATGTAAAAATAGAGGGAGCCGATTATCATATTGGACTTCTACACGGAAATTTAGAAGGATTTACAACTCATAGCCCTTATGCTCCGTTCTCGTTACGAGATCTCACAGACAAGCATTTCGATTATTGGGCGCTTGGACATATTCATAAAAGGCAAATTGTCGCTGAGCAACCACTTGCCATTTACCCAGGAAATATTCAGGGAAGAAATCGCAAGGAAAGTGGAGAGAAGGGCTGTTATATCATCGAGCTGGAAGGTAATGATTGGAAACACGAATTTATTCGAACGGCAGAAATGATTTGGGATACAGAAACTGTAACGATTCCTGAAATAAGTACTTTTGATTCAATCCTTGATGAGTGCAAGAATCAGTTAATAAAATACCATGATGTTACAAAAAAATATTTACTTGAACTTACAGTAGATGGCAGAAATGTTCATCAACCTGATGTACTTAGCGAAGAATTTCTAGCTGATGTTCTCTCTATTTTGCAAGAGCAGTCAGAGAATGAGGAATGGAATGTATGGCCATATCGGATGACGATTCACAGGGACACAATACCGGTTGTTTTACAGGACACTCCGTTTACATCAGAGCTTCTCTCAAAGGTGGAACGTTTTACAGAATTTGAAGAAGCCCTACAGCCTCTATATCGGCATGGGATTGCTAAGAAATGGCTCGATTCACTGACGGAAGAGGAGCAAGAACAAATTCTAAAAGACGCCAAACGGATGCTTTTGCAAATGCTGCATTAAGGGGGGAGAGTGGTTTGAGAATAAGAGAGATATACGTATATGGGTATGGAAAAATGGAAAATGAACGGTTTACAAATTTGACTGAATTGCATGTGTTTTTCGGGAAAAATGAAGCAGGCAAATCGACAATCATGTCGTTTATCCACAGTATATTATTTGGCTTTCCAACCAAAGTACAAAACGAGTTACGGTATGAACCGAAAATGCACGCTAAATATGGTGGGCTGCTTATTGTTGCAACAAAGCAATATGGCGAGATAAGAATTGAACGGGTAAAAGGAAAAGCAACGGGGGATGTATCTGTCACTTTTGCAAATGGTGAAGTTGCTGGAGAAGAAATACTTAACAATATCCTACATGGCATGGATAAGGCCTATTATCAATCAATTTTTTCTTTTGACCTACAAGGTCTACAGGGGCTACATACGATGGGAGAAGGGGACATTGGCAAGTATTTGCTATCAGCAGGTTTAGTTGGCAATGATAAGATTCTGGATGCAGAAGGGAGATTGCAAAAAGAGCTGGATCTACGGTTTAAACCCTCTGGACAGAAGCCGCTACTTAATAGTCAAATGAAGCAGCTGAAAGTACATCAACAAAATATGAAAAATTCAGGTGATGATCAACTGAATTATAACGAACTACAAAGTGAATTGAAAGAAATTGGTGAAGAACTAGAAGAGCTGAAGAAACAATCTCAAGTTAATGAAGAACAGCTATTTTATACAGGGGAATATCTTCGAATCAAGCCGCTTGCTGAGGAACAGGCTGTCATCCAATCGAGACTGGACCGGTTAGGTGATCAAGTTTTTCCGATTGACGGTTTAAAACGGCTGGAACAGCTAAACTCTCTTCTTATTCAGCATGAGGCCAAGCAAGTTTCACTTCAACAACAGTATCAAGAACTGATAACTGGAAAGGAAAAGATGGCCCCTTCACCTTTTTTAGAAGAACATAAGGAAAGTATCGAAACAGCTATCGAGAGTTCTGCACTACTTGAACAATTGGAGCTTGATAAACATAAAGAGGACAAAGCTTTAGAACTAGTAAGTAAGGAAATCGACAATCTTAAGGATGATCTGTCCTTTAAAGGCCATGTAGAAGCAATCCTGCAACTAGACTTCAGCACCTTTATGAAGGAGAAAATAAGAACGCTCGCACAAAAAAAACGAGTGTTAAGTAATGAAAAAGAGCAGCTTGATGAACGAGATAAACGAGTAAAGGGACGATTAGAGCAGTCTGAAATGAGGCTTGAAGAACTAAAATGTAGGCGCTTGCCAAAGGAGCAGAGGCTAAAGCTCGAAACAGCAAAAGATCAAAGGCAAAATAAACAGTATCATATAGTGAAAAAAGAAATGCTTGATGAACAAATTGCGGACTTGGAGCGGAACTATAAGGTACAGGAAAAAAAAGAGCGGGATCAACTTAGTAAAAAACGTGGTATTTTTTCTTTCATTAGCTTGATTCTATTAGGCCTATCGATCTATTCGATTTTTACTAAGCAGACAATACTTACGTTTTTCTTTGTAGTTGCGCTGGTTGCTATTTGGATAGGTTTCTTCTTTTTTAAGGAGAAACACACGTTAGCCGATGATATACGGAGACTTTCTGAGGCTAAAGAAAAGAGGGTGTCCGTTGAGAAGGAAGAATCTCAAACTCGTTCAATGGAATATGAGTCAGATGCAGCTTTGCGTTTACTTGAACAAGATCGTGAACTAGAACGATTAATAGCCAATGAAGCATTTAAGAAGGAAGAACGGGAACAAGCATTTGATGATGTGATTCACGATTTTGAAACTTGGGAAGCATCATGGAAAACAGCTCAGGCGGAAGCGATGACTATTGTTAAGGTATGGGGTATCCCAGATGAAGCGATCGAGCATGACCTAGAGGAAGTCTTTGGCTTGCTTGAAAAATTAAAAGTGAAAGTAGAAGAAAGAAATGTGATTCGTAAAAACAATGAGTATATTCATAGTGAAATACAAAATAGGAAGAAAACATTGTTTTATTATACAGGGGAGCTGGGGGAATATCCGGGTACTTGGCAGGAAGCTCTTACTATTTTAAAAAGAGCATTAAATGATTTGTTCGAAAAGAAAATTCAACTGAAACAGCATGTTGAGGAAGAAACGAAAACAATGGTTGAACTTGAGAATCACAAATCTGAAAAGGATTATGTCATCGGGCAAATACAAGAATTGTACGACAAAGCGAATGTGGCGGATGAAGATGATTTTCGCGAAAAAGCATTACGGGCTGAAGAAAGACTACAGCTTCTTAGCCAACTGAAGCTTGTCGTCATGCAACTGGAGCAGTCACGTTTACAAGGGAATCAGCTAACTGAGTATATGGGAATGGATATTAGTAAGTATACGATTGAAAATCTTGAAGCAATCCGAAATGAAATCACTAGTAGACAATCGACGCTGCTAGAGAAACAATCGGATTGGAAACATAGAATTAAACAGCTTGAAGAGGGTGGATTATATGATGATAGAATGCATCAATTTCATGAAGCGCGCCAAGTGTTTAACGAAGATGCCAAAGACTGGGCCAAATATGCTGTTGCACGAAGTTTGCTGAATCAAACGATTGATGCGTTCAAAAAAGAACGTCTCCCTAGTGTTATAAACAAAGCAGAAGAGTATTTTTCCTATTTAACGGATGGACAGTATAGCCGAATTTTCCTGAATCATGATACGGAAGGATTCACTGTCCAGCGCTCTGATCATCTGATGTTTGATGTCAATGAAGTGAGTCGTGGCACTGCCGAACAAATATACGTAGCGATTCGCCTTGCGCTCGCGGACCACACATTCAAGGAGGATCCTTTTCCGCTTATCATTGATGATAGCTTTGTGAATTTTGACAGTAAACGAACAGGAAACACGATTGCTTTATTAGCGAAAATATCTGAACAAAGGCAAATTATTTTCTTTACATGCCATGAACATCTGCTCAACTATTTTTCACAAGGAAGCTTGACCTATTTATCTAATCCTATGGGTGCCTCTTTATGAGCAAAAAATAGGAATATTGTTTCATCATGAAAATCTAATAAGTTGAAACCGAAATATTGCAAGATATGGTATACTATTGATACTTAACATAGAACGGGGGTATATACACATGCAAAAAGGCATCATTCACTTCGGTGTTGGTGAGGCAATGGATACATATATGTATATAAAAAGCAGTAACAAGGCAGTGGCTAGTAATGGCAAGCCCTTTCTGACACTGATCCTTTCTGATAAAACAGGAGAAATAGAAGCAAAGCTATGGGATATTTCTGAAGATGATGAGCGTAATTTTTCAGGTGAAAAAACGGTCAAAGTGCTAGGAGAGGTTCAGAATTTCCGAGGACGCAGCCAGCTAAAGATTCGGAATATCCGATTGACGACTGAACAGGATGGAGTGACTCCAGCCGATCTTATTCAAACAGCTCCATTGAGCCAGGATGAAATGATGGGGAAAATTACGCAGTATATTTTTGAAATGAAAAATCCGAATATCCAAAGAGTCACACGTCATTTACTGAAAAAATACCAAAGTGATTTCTTGACATTCCCTGCTGCAACAAAAAACCATCATGAATTTTATTCAGGACTTGCTTATCATGTAGTTTCCATGCTTGACTTAGCGAAGGGGATCACTGCTTTATACCCAACACTTGATAAAGACCTTTTATATGCGGGAATTATTTTGCATGACCTTGGTAAAGTGAAAGAGCTATCAGGTCCAGTGTCAACTGTTTATACAACTGAAGGCAATTTACTAGGCCATATTACGATTATGGTCAATGAAATAGGAAAAGCTGCTGATGAATTGAACATTCAAAGTGAAGAAGTCATGATTCTACAGCATCTTGTCTTGAGCCATCATGGTAAAGCAGAGTGGGGGAGTGCGAAACCACCTTTAGTTCGTGAGGCAGAGGTTCTCCACTATATTGATAACTTAGATGCGAAGATTAATATGATGAACCGTGCTCTTGAAAAGGCTAAACCAGGCGAATTTACTGAAAAAGTATTCGCTCTTGAAAATCGTTCATTTTATAAACCGACATTTTCTGAATGATGATACATGCACCGTGCGAAGATTTTGGCATTGGTGCTTTTTTTGTATTTATCCGAAAAGGAGGATGTCACCAAGGATCTGACCTCATACTTTATAGACAGTTTATTATGTCATTTACACGTCATATAACCGATAGATAGTAGATCTGGGGTCTGACCCTTTCGTCATGGAACAGTCTCGATGAAAAACATGACATATATCTTCGCCCCATGCATATTCATTAGTAATACAAGTGGGACAAGATCCCCGAAAGGAGCAAGAACATGCCAATTTGGATTTGGGTTATATTTGCAGGGATTTTAGTCAGTGCCTGGATGAGTGTTTATACGGCAAGGCAGGATCGAAAAAAGGAAAATGAGTGGATTGAACAGGAAGGGCAAAAGTATATAGAAAGAATGAAGGAAGAACAGGAAGACCGAGAAAAAGAGCAACAGCCAGGAATGGAACATTAGAAAAGGCAGGTCATCAGACCTGCCTTTTTGTTTGCATAAGATTTGGGAGTTGATATGAAAGTTGCTTGTACACATCCAGCTCTTAACCTTAAATGTGTTTATGTTTTATTTCTTAGCCGGTTCTGCAGGCTCTTCTGTTTTGAATGCGTCTTTTAAATCATTATCATTCACTTTTAAATCTGCATCTTTCACTTCTTTATTAAGAGCTTTTTGAACTGCAGCATTATCAAGTTTAGAAAGTTTTAATTCTTTTTCGATCTCAGCCTTTGACTCTTCATAAGATTTTTTTTCTTTTTTATCTAGAAGTTGAATGATATGGAATCCATACTGGCTTTTAACAGGTTCGCTAATTTCATCTTTCTTCAATGTGTAAGCTGCGTTTTCAAATTCAGCAACCATTGCTCCTTGACCGAACCATCCAAGGTCTCCGCCTTTTTCAGCACTTCCAGTATCTGTAGAATATTCTTTTGCTAACTTAGCAAAGTCTTCACCATTTTTTAGCTTTTCTTTCACTTCTTTAGCAGTCGTTTCATCTTTAACGAGGATGTGTCTTGCATGAATTTCAGGCTTTTGATTATCGTAGTATTCTTTCATTTCTTTTTCAGTTACTTTAACACTAGCAAGTGCTGCTTTTTCTTGAAGCATTTGAACTTTAAGAGAACGCTTCAAGGCAGCTTCATCCATACCAGACTGAGCAAGTGCCATCTCATAGTTTTCTCCTAGCTGTGTCTTAAGCTCGTCCAATTTTTTGTCCAGCTCTTTATCGGTTACTTTATATTTATCTGAAAGAATCTTTTCGTATACTAGCTCTTGCAAAACTGCATCGCCATATCTTTCTTTCATTACATCGTAAAGCTCTTCTTTCGTGATATCTCCAGCTTTGGAAGTTGCCACTGCTTTAGAATCTCCGCCGTTGCTACAAGCAGCTAGTCCAAGAAGACCCGCAATTACCATTATGGATAATGCCCATTTTTTCATTTAGAACAACTCCTGTTTATCTAGATTCGTGGCTGTTATGTGAATCCACAAAACTTACTATACCATATTTGGAAGTTTTTCGAAAATTAAAGTGCAAATTTTGCATCTTAGTTTGTAGAAAGTAGGTAACCGCCCACCCAATTTCCTGCCCTTTACATATGATGTAAGGATCGTTCACTCATATTGGTTCTATGCAGATTAGGCAGCTTGTTCTTTAACAAAGGCTGTCAATCAATATAAAGGAGGTAATATATATGGGCAATGGATTTAGCGGGGGATTTGCTTTGATAGTGGTTTTGTTTATTTTATTAATCATCGTTGGTGCTTCTTTTTGCGGGTAAACACCACTTCTAATTAAAAAAACAAAAAGCCCACGCTTCTTAAAGCTAAGCTGAATAGAATATCGTAGCCGTTAAAGGGATGGTTGTAAAAAACGCAACTAGTTTTTGGAAACGGGATTGATTGTATGTACCATTGAGAGGAGGATACACAATGTCTGGAGGCGTCGGCGGAGGTTTCGCTTTGATAGTTGTACTTTTTATTCTTTTGATTATCATCGGGGCTTCATGGTTATAAAATTAGATATTAAAAAAGGTGAACCACTAATGGATTCACCTTTTTTCGTTCAATAAGCAAAAAGCACATCTTTTTCGATTCATTTTGGTGTCTGAACTTACTCTTGCTACCCACGGGTCATAAGTCACTCGTGGGTAGTCCTTTTTGCTGTATCAAGGACCGAGAACGGTTATTCCGACCGCCGCCTATACAATTCATTCTTTATGAGGTTGTTCAAAAAGTCCGATAAAAAAGCTTACGATTTCTACGTCGCTCTGTCTCTCCGGTTCTCGAGACGATCGCTCGCAGACCTTCTCGGCTTTTGTTATCTTCCTTTTCGAACACACACTTTATGTAAAGGATATTTCAACATACGAGGACAATAGTAAAATCGTAATTAAGATATTAATAGTCCGGAATACTTTCGTCTGGCGGTCTTCAGGAATTTCTTTTTGGATACATAATGAGTTTGTCATTCTGTTAATATTATATAGAATTAAGGCCGAGAAGATGATAAACACAATTATTATCACTCCTGAATCCCTCCCTCTAGAACAAGTCTGTATCTTTACGATACCAAATAATTTCATAAAAAGATACTTAAAACTTTTTAATTTGTTGTCTTCGCCATTTGTAAATATCCTAGTAATCTTTAAAAATAAGAATGTCATATCCTTGCTCAGTTTCTTCTACAAAGCTTTGTTCAGGTGACCCAACCATACATTTGAGCGCAATAAAATCAGAAACGCATAATCCGGTGTGAATGGAAAGCAGTATGGTAAAATAATGCGCGTAATGTGGGAAAGCGTATGCGCCACCGATAAAAACACTGGTTAATACAAGAAAAGGAAAGAGTAAGGTTAATCTGTACAGTCGTTTTGGAATGGGGTCATTTATCTTGAATGAAATGAGTGGAACTACACCCCATTTTAAATAAAGTGCAGGTCTAATTTTGGGATATTCCAAAATACAAGGACAGTAGTGTATAAGTTTATGAGTTGGATATAAGAAAAGCACTGAAAAAAGTAACACCCAGCCATAACCATCATACATGGAGACATTAGGAAAAAACGCGCTCATGCTTAAATAAATAACAATAAAAGAAAATAACGTGGTCATCATGGATAAAAATAAGATAAATTGACTCCCGAATTGTCTATCCAAGTTGATCGACTTCCAGCTATTCAAAAAATTCGCCTCCACAAGCGGAATAGTAAGGATAATAAGATAAAGCCAATATGCTTTTCTTATAAAATCCTTCCCATACTTTACGATGATTAAGCAAAAAAATCAATAGAATATTACATGAAATAATCTGTTTGCGCTTGCAATCATGGAGAAGTAACAGAAATCATGTATAATGGAGAAAAGAGGTAAATGAACAAGATTGGTGGAGGCAGGAAATGCGAGACTTAGAGAGGGAAATTAATAGACTGAAATTTCATCAAAAGCTCTTATTAAATGTTATTCGGAACCCGAATGCGGAATTGGACGTTATATTTTTTGAAAAAAATCTTTCGGAAACGGAAGCACATGAGATTCTGAGATTATGTGATAAGTTGAGCAAGCAATATGAAATAGAAAAAGCGGAAGGGTATATACACTTTCAACCGCTTTTTAATCGCCTTACAATGGAATTAACAGCAAAAGTAACAGTAAAAGAACTAATTGAAGCTTGTTTAAAGCAAGGATTATATGATTCTTTCATGAAGGATATGGTGAAAATTGCAAAGAATTAAACAGCCTCAGTTTCTTTCTCTGACTTTTTTTTCGCAATTTTCCCTTCTTCTACGGTAAATTCTTTATCGATATTATCAAATGAACGTTCAAATATCCCCATGAAATCCTCGCCATAAATATTCCGGATAATCGCCATCATCTCCATCATATCAGGGAATTTCCCATATAGCTCTCGCGTTGGAAGGGTTCCTGAAAGAACAGAATTGTTAGCTGGGTCATACTGTTCCATTAACTCTAATAAAATGCTTTCACCCTCTAAGGTAATTTGAATATAGGTATTACGTTTGTCATGTTCTTTCTTTGAAAAACTTAATAAACCGCGTTCCTCTAACTTTTTGGAGAAGTTAAATGCGGTTGAAACATGCATAACTCCGAATTTAGCTACATCTGAAATGGAAGCTCCGTTTAAGTGATAAGCAATCCATAAGATGTGATGTTCGTTAATGTTTAAATCAAACGGTTTAATCCATTGTTGCCAATCCTTTTCCGCGGCCTTCCAAAGTGCTTTACTTAATTGAGCAATTCTCTGGCTGAAGATCATAGCATCTTTCATAGTATAATTTTTTTCCTGCATGAATACACTCACCTACTTATCAGAATTCTCTAGTTTTATTATGACAATAAAGTAAAGATTAATAAAGCTAAATTTGCGAAATTTTTAGAATTTTTTATGTAAATTTTTTGGAATAAGCTTAAGCTATGGTGAAAAGAAGAAAATACCGGCTAGGATTGGTTAAAAAGACCTGTTTTTCATTAAAGAATATTTACACTCTGTCGCAGAAAAATCATTATGTAAGCCGGCTTTTGGATAAATGGAACGGTCAGTTTTTTCATGATTGGTTTTTAGGAGAAGCAATCCTTTCCAGTTCTTGAATCGTCGCTTCGATTTCTTTCATATTTTTTGATAATTCTTCTGAATTTGGTTCAATATCCTGCTTCCAGCCTTCAATCAAAATTTTCACATCTTCTATAAAAGCTTTAATTGTCTCTGTGCTTACTTTCGATGCATGCATGGCATCTTTTTTTAGATTCATCACTTCTGTTTTTAACTCTTTAAAGGAGTTAGAAATTTCATTTGAATTTACCTTTACCCGACTGCGAAGCTCTGTTCCAGAACTTGGTGCGGTGAGAAGAGCTGCTGCTGCCCCAACAATAGTTCCTGTTATAACTCCAAGAATGACTGATTTTGCCTTCATATGACCACCTCATTTTTCTACTATATTAATTTCGCCTTATAGTTAAAAAAACCTGCTAGGTAAGAAAATAATAGTTGGTAATCTTTTTATTAAAATACCATAATTTACTTATTAGTAAAAGAGTTAATTTATATATTCTTTATATCACAAAAATAATTTTTTAAACATCTTTATTTTTTTCAATAAAAATAGTTTATAGATTGAGAATTCATAAAAAATAGAGGCTTGACATATACATGACAAATAGATTCCGAAAAGGAGGAGATGCGTCTTGTTTTTCTTTATTTTATCGATCGCGTTTTTAATGGCGGCCTTCTTTTATTTGGCCATTTTACAAAGACCAGGCATGTTTCCGCCAAAAAAAACTATAAAACAAAGAGTGCTGATCTTAGGTGTAGCAAGTATCGCTTTCCTTCTAATTGGAATTCTGATCCAGCTTGTTATTTAAATGATGGTTTTAAAAAAACACCGGAAAAAGATCCGGTGTTTTGAATTAGTAAATGTTATATATTTGCAGGAATGTTTGATCTCTTCACAAGTCCAGTCACAATTGGATAAATGATTGCCATGGCGATTACGTTCAATACGATTGCCGGTAGAACTGCTCCTGAGAATAGCACAAGGAAGGATTTTGGCAGACCTGCAAGGAAATAAGCGGAAGTAAGGAATACCGTGCCAGAAATAATAGTTCCAACTGCCGTTAAAATACCAATGCTGATAATTGATTTAGTGAATTTTTGAATAGCTAAAAACATGAAATAGAATAAAAAGGCACTGATAAATTTATCGATAATATTTGGTATGAACCCTCCAGGGAAGGTTGTTGTAAGTCCGGAAATGACACCGGCTGCTACTGCTACAAGAAAAACATTTTTCTTTTCTGGAAATAAGATTATGGCCAAAAACATCATAGTCAGCATCATATCGGGTTTAACCCCAAAAGCAAATCCCGGAACAACTAGATGCAGAACAGCACCTAATCCCATTAATAAGGATAATGACACTAGTACTTTCGTATTCATTTCTCATCTCTCCCATTCTCGTCTCGTCTAAAGTTTACCTCCCCAATAGTGCACTATTGCCTATTGCGAGAAGTTTAAACTAGTATATCATGACTAACCTTTTTTTAGAAGGAGTTTCAAACAATGCTTTGAAAAAGTTATAGCTTATGCATTGAACAAGGTTTTTTCTCTATTTTGGTAGGTTTTTTTAAAGTTTTTCATGAAATCAGCAAGCTCTTGGCAGTGTTCAAGTGGAACGGCATTATAAATGGATGCACGGCAGCCACCGACAGATCTGTGGCCATTCAAGCCAATAAACCCTGCGTCTTTAGCTTTTTGCAAAAATTCCTGCTCAATCTCTTTGTTCGGAAGGGTAAATGTAACATTCATATAAGAACGGCTGTCAGGCTTGGCATGACCTTGATAAAAACCGTCGCTTGAATCAATGGCATGATAAAGCAATTCTGCTTTTTTCGCGTTATTTTCTTCAATCTTGGTAATCCCACCTAAATCCTTCGCCCAATCAAGAACAAGAGAGAGGAGGTAAATAGCTAATGTTGGTGGCGTATTATATAGAGAATTGCTAGCTTGATGTGTATGGTAATTCAACATGGTTGGAATTTCGTCCAAAGAATCAGAAATAAGGTCTTTACGAATGATGACAACGGTAATCCCAGACGGACCAAGGTTTTTCTGAGCACCGGCATAAATTAAACCAAATTTACTGACATCAATTTTTTTACTCAAAATGTCACTGGACATATCCGCAACTAAAGGTACGTTTTTTGTATCAGGAAATACATTCCATTGAGTTCCGTAAATGGTATTGTTCGAAGTGATATGTAAGTAAGCTGCATCTTGATTGTAGACGATGTCAGAAAGTTTCGGGATGGATGTATAATTTACATCTTTTGTAGAAGCTACAACCCTAGTTGTCCCGATTTTCTTCGCTTCTTGTAAAGCTTTCTCCGACCAACTTCCAGTTAGAACATAATCTGCTAGGCTATCGGCTTTTAGTAAGTTCATTGGAATCATGGAGAACTGAAGGCTAGCACCGCCTTGCAGGAAGAGTACATCATAATTTTCTGGAATATCCATTAGTTCTTTAAGCGTTTGAATGGCGTGATTATGGATCGTTTCAAATGTATCACTACGATGACTTAATTCCATGACCGACATCCCTGTGTTGTCGATATTTAACCATTCAGATTGTGCTCTTTTTAATACATCTTCAGGTAAAGCAGCAGGACCTGCATTAAAATTAAGTGCTCTTTTCATGTTTGTTCCTCCTTGTAATATGTGAAAGGATTTGATTGTCTCTATCCTATCAGAAAATGTTTAGAAGTTGAAAGAAAAAAGTGAATGTTTAGTGAAATAAATCATGAGTTTAATAAGATTTTACTTTTTTACCAAAAAAATTCACCGTTGAGGCAGGCTCCAAAGGTGAATTTCTTAAATTAGGTTAATTCTTAATGTTCTGTGAAATGGATTGTGCCATAATTTTTAAGTCTTCAGTTGTGTATTCACTCGTATGAGTTTTCCAGACGGCTCCAAATCCGTCCCCTTCACCGTAGCGCGGAATTAGATGGAGATGGTAATGGAAAACGGACTGTCCAGCAGCTTCACCGTTATTATTTATTGTATTTAAGCCGATTGGATTGAACGCTTGTTTCATAGCTCGAGCAATTTCTGGCACCACTTCAAAAATGTTTTTTGCAATGTCAGGTGTTAATTCATATACATTTTCTTTATGTACTTTTGGGATGACTAGTGTATGACCTTTCGTTACTTGACTAATGTCAAGAAAGGCAAGTACATGTTCATTTTCAAATACTTTTGTACTTGGAATCTCTCCATTAATAATTTTACAAAAAATACAATCGCTCATCTTTGACATCCTTCCTTGGTTAATGTTTAGAGGTAATCTTATCCTATCATAGCTACATGAAAGTCGGAAAGAAAAAGAAACAGGATGCAGCTGATTGCTGCACCCTGCGATTCTTGAAAAAGGGGCCATCCTTCAATACGTTTAGTTACATAGACTTTTCTTTAACAAACACCTCATTTACTAAAAGTAAGTTTTAGCGTTTAAAAAAGTTTTTGCATTCAAAGCAACCATCTCCTATATCTCTAAAGTATTACAACAGTAAAGTATATTGGATCGTGCATGAATGTTTACTTCGTCTAATGTGTGCAAAGCAACCATCTCCTTGCATAAAACGTTTGGTTCATTGAAGTTCTTGGTATATTGCAGTTAGTTGTCTTTAACTGACACCTCATTTGACAAAATGATTAAATCATAAGTTTAATGAAGAACCCCTTCTTCACTACTTATGATAGCCACGATTCACATTTTATATACATATGTTTTTTGTTTATATAAAAATAACGAAGTTTTCCAAATAACATGAACGTACATTATAGTACGTATTCAAAAAGAAGGGTGAAAAGAGCGGAGAAGTTCGAGAACCGGAAAGACAGAGCGGTGACACAATTTGCAAGCCTTTTTACCGGACTTTTGACCATCCGTTTATAGAAGAGAAGTTGTTGTTATATCCTTGGTTGGGAATATATATGAATTTATATGTTAAAAAAGAAACAGGATGCAGCTAATTGCTGCACCCTGCCTATGAAAAAGGGGCCACACTTCAAATACGTTTAATTACATAGACTTGTCTTCGACAAACACCTCATTTACTAAAAGTAAGGTTAAGTGTTTAAAAAAGTTTTTGCATTCAAAGCAACCATCTCCTATAACTCTAAAGTTTTGCAACAATAAAGCATATTGGATCGTTCATGAATGTTTATTTCGTCTAATGTTCGCAAAGCAACCATCTCCTTGCATAAACGTTTGGTTTAGTGAAGTTTCTGGTATATTGCAGTTAGTTGTCTTTAACTGACACCTCATTTGACAAGATGATAAAATCAAAAGTCTAATGAAGAACCCCTTCTTCACTACTTATGATAACCACGATTTTAGTTTTATATACACGAGGATTAATAATATTTTTTTCACTATTTAGAAAAGCGTTGTAGGTAGACAGTAAAATTCGTTAAAAAACTAAAGCTTTCTTAACTCGATAAACAAAAGGGAATTTGCTAAAATGGAACTAACATATATTATGGAAGGGATCGTTGATATGTCCTTATTAGAAATAAACAACTTAGTCGGAGGTTATACAAGAATTCCTGTATTAAAAGGAATCAGCTTTGACATTCAACCGAATGAGCTTGTTGGACTTATTGGTTTGAATGGAGCAGGTAAGAGTACAACGATTAAGCATATTATTGGATTGATGGAAGAGAAGAGTGGTTCGATTACGATTAATGGAAAAACGTTTGCAGAGAATCCAGATGCATATCGAAAACAGTATACCTATATTCCTGAAACACCTATTCTTTATGATGAGCTTACACTTGAGGAACACTTAAGGCTTACTGCGATGGCATACGGTCTAGAGGAATCCGTGTTTAAAGATAGGATGGGGAAATTATTAAAGGAATTCCATATGGAAAAACGTTTATCTTGGTTCCCAGCCCATTTTTCAAAAGGGATGCGGCAAAAGGTGATGATTATGTGTGCGTTCCTTGTTCAACCATCCTTGTATATTGTGGATGAACCATTTGTTGGGCTAGATCCGCTCGGAATTCAGTCGTTACTCGACCTTATGCAAAATATGAAAGAAAGCGGTGCAGGGATCTTAATGTCTACTCATATCCTTGCGACAGCAGAAAGATATTGTGATTCTTTCGTCATTCTTCACAATGGAGAAATTCGTGCAAAGGGTGATTTAGAACAGCTGCGAAGTCAATTTGACATGCCAGGAGCAACGCTTGATGACTTATATATTCAATTGACAAAGGAAGAAACTAAACATGAATAGCCAAGGATTATGGAAGGAGCGGTTCCTCGGCTATAGCCAAGAAATGCAAAAGTATTTACGATATATATTTAACGGACATTTAATGTTTGTTATGGTGATTGGTCTCGGTGGTCTCGGCTTTTATTACAGCGAATGGGTGAAAACCTTGACCGCTGATTTTCCAGCAACTTGGATCATGGCTGTTGTTCTTGGTTTTCTATTAACAAGAAGCCCGATTATGACGTTTTTGAAAGAAGCGGATGTGGTGTTCCTATTGCCGCTGGAAATGAAGCTAAGAATGTATTTTAGAAATTCAATTTTGTTGAGTGCGATTATGCAGGGCTTTATGTTGATCATTGTGTACATTGTTTTCCTACCGATGTATACAAAGGTAATCGATCTAAATATGGGTTACAGTCTTTGTATTATCCTTGTGTTGCTCGCTGTGAAATTTTTCAACATACATATTCATTGGTATATGTTGAAATATACGGAGCCGTCTGTAATCAAAATTGACTTCATTATCCGTTTACTAGTGAATATTGTTTTACTTTATTTAGTTTTTGCAGAGGCCGGTAATTTAGCTTTGATACTACCAGCACTTCTTTGCGGCTTGTTCTTTTATTACCGGAACGTAACGTTGAAGAAGGGCATTAAGTGGGAGCGATTAATCGAACTAGAGGGCAAGCGGATGATGTCGTTTTACCGTATTGCTAATTTATTCACGGATGTACCTAAGCTGAGAGGTAAAGTGGCCAGACGAAAATGGCTAGACTGGCTACTCACCTTTATTCCATATCGCCAAAAATCAACTTACACGTTTTTGTATGCTCGGACGATGCTCCGTGCCAATGATTATGTGGGCCTACTAATAAGGCTGACTGTTATAGGCTTGTTTGTTTTACTTACCTTTCCTTCAATGGTTGCAAGTATACTCGTGACGATTTTATTTCTTTATATGACAGGAATTCAAATTCTCCCGGTTTGGAAACAGCATGAATTGAAAATTTGGGTATCCCTATATCCTTTGCCTGCTAAATTACGAGAAACAGCAGTTATACAACTTGTATCTTGCTTTTTACTTTTTGAAGCAATCGTGTTTGTCCTTGTGTTACTTATTGCGGGGAATTGGTTGGGTGCCGGCGCATCATCCTTAGCGGCACTTGTATTTATTCTAATATTTAGAGGCTATTCTGCAAAAAAAATAAGGAGTTTCTAACAGGCAAAACTCCTATGGTGTTAATACGCCACCATTAACCAGGAAGGATAAATCATGTAGCACGCAATACTCGCCTGATTACAATGGTAGCGGTGCGAAGCCCCTTTCCCATGTCTTTCATACAGAAACTGGAGGCGATTGCAATCGACACGTATGAACAAATTATCAACCGTGAGCTTATGGCATGGAAAAAGAAAATTTTGCGGAAATCAGGCACCTTTGAGCGAATGTCCAAAACAGCACAAAACAAAATGAACACCTTTATTCCTAAAAAAGTACATGGAGTTATTACCGAGAGCGTCCGGAATCTTGTTGAAGCTGTCTTAAAAGGGTCTAAATTCGTATCGAAGGAAAGAGATGTTTCTTGCTTGAACTTGCAGCAAAAAGATCAATGGGTGAAGGAAACCATTGTAACCTATCGAAAAACGGCAGTAATTGAAGGGGCAGGTACAGGTGCAGGCGGTATTTTATTAGGTCTTGCTGATTTTCCGTTATTATTAAGTATCAAAATGAAGCTTCTTTTTGAAATAGCTGGTTTGTACGGTTTCGACGCAAAGAAATACGAAGAACGTCTATTCATTCTTCATATTTTTCAACTAGCTTTTTCTGGTGAAGAAAAGAGACGAGAGACACTGGATATTATTGAGCATTGGAATGAAACTGAACATACCAGGGAATTAGATTGGCAGGAATTTCAGCAAGAGTACAGAGATCAAATTGATTTCGTCAAAATGTTTCAGCTCGTTCCAGGGATTGGTGCAGCAGTAGGGGCCTATGCCAATCATCAATTGTTGGAGCAGCTAGGGGAAACGGCGATGAATGGGTATCGCCTGCGAATTCTATCTGAAAAGGAATAAGAAATAAGCCGCTTGTGTCAATCGTAGTAGATGAGACAAGCGGCTCTTATATATTTTAAAATAAAATTTATTAAGGAATTTATACTCTGTTCTTTGATTTAATTCGAATCCAAGGACGTTCATCTTCCCATCCCAATGAAATGGGGAGACCAAAAGTCTTATCTAATAACTCCTCGGTCAAGACTGATTTTTTTTGTCCATTCGCAATAATATTTCCTTTATTTAACAACAAAGTGTGAGTAATAGATGGAACGAGTTCTTCGATATGATGGGTTACATATAATAGAGTAGGACCTTCAGCTGATTGAGCCATCTTCTCAATTGTAGAAAGGAGGTCTTCTTTTGAATAGAGATCTAGACCGTTGCATGGTTCATCCAGGATAAGCAAGCTCGGTGAAGCCATGAGCGCTCGAGCGATCATCACTTTCCTTTTTTCTCCTTGAGAGAGAGATGAGAAAGCTTGGTTAGTTAAATCACTAATTCTGAATTGTTGAAGAAGTTCTCTAGCTTTTTCAATATCATTTTCCGTTATTTCTTCATACAATCCAACCGAAGCATTTTTTCCACTTAATACGACTTCTATAGCTGTATCACTTGGACGGGAATGAAATTTTTCATCTAATGAAGTGCTTACCCATCCAATCTTTTTACGAAGCTCAGGGATGTTTGTTTTACCGAATACATTTCCTAAAACGGAAACTTGGCCTTTATTTGGCCATTGATAACCCGTTATGATCTTTAAGAGAGAAGTTTTCCCCGATCCATTTAATCCTAATATGGCCCAGTGTTCTCCTTTGTTCACTTTCCAGGAAATACAATTCAATATATTCTTATGATCTCTGTTCCAAATAATTTCGTTTAGTTGAATCACATTACTTTCTATTTCTTGAACCATCTAGACTCCTCCAATAGTTAAGTTTACAAAATTATACGAGCTTATAGAAATTGAGAGTGGTTCGTAAAACTCTTCTTTAACTTATTAAATGGTAGTAGAGTTGTTTATTTATTTTCACTACTTTGGTGATAGGAAAGTGCAGCACTGCCCAATGTTTTAGCTGCAATAAGCATCGCTTTTTCATCGATGTCAAACTTTGGATGGTGATGTCCGTAGGAAAAATCAGGGTACGGCTTAGCACCTGTGAAAAAGAATGTTCCCTTCACATTTTGTAAATAATACGAAAAGTCTTCTCCTGTCATATCAGGCAGCGTTTCTTCAATCGTATCTACTTCGGCTACTGTAGAAGCTGCTTCGACGATTAAATGTGTTTCTTCTTCATGATTAATCACGGCAGGGTACCCATAATCATACGTATATTTATATGTGCAATTTCCGGAAAGGCAGGTTCCTTTTACGATTCGTTCAATTTCTTCTGGAATAAATGTCCGTACATCTTCATTAAATGTCCGTACAGTGCCGCCGATTGTTGCTTTATCGGCAATCACGTTAAAGGCGTTTTCTGCCACAAAGGATGCAATAGTGACGACAGCAGAATCGAGTGGATTGACACGTCTGCTGACAATTTGCTGTAGGTTTGATACGAGTTGAGCGCCAATGACAATGGCATCTTTCGTTTTATGTGGCTGTGCACCATGTCCGCCTTGACCAAAAAGAGTAATTTCGAATCGGTCAGCTGCCGCCATAAAAGGACCGACTCTATGTTGGATCGTTCCAGTTGGTACAGTTGCCCAAAGATGGGTTCCGAAAATGACATCAACTCCATCTAAACAGCCATCCTCAATCATTGGTTTAGCGCCGCCTGGAGCGTATTCCTCGGCATGTTGATGAATAAATACATACTCACCCATTAGTTCTTCTTTCATTGAATGAAGAACTTTTGCTAGGATCAATAAGGTAGCTGTATGCCCATCATGCCCACATGCATGCATGATACCAGGAACAGTTGACTTGTAAGGAACATCCTTTTCATCTTGTATTGGTAATGCATCAAAATCAGCACGTAGTGCGACGGTTTTACCAGGTTTAGCACCCGTAATTCTTGCCACAACCCCATTACCACCAACACCAGATTTTACTTCAATGCCAAGTTGTTGATAAAAATTGGTAATATAAGCAGCCGTTTTCGTTTCTTGAAAAGAAAGCTCAGGGTGTTGGTGTAAATAGCGTCGAATGACGACCATTTCTTCATAAGATTTTTCTAATTGGGTATGTAACATAGTAATCATATTTTACCTCCGAAATTGAGTGAATAATTGGTATATAGGAAATAGTATAGCATACAATGTTTGGAGAGAAGGTTTAACTGTTTTGTAAGTTCTCAGTCAAATAAACGGAGGGGAAAATGAGAAAAGTTTATGAGAAGAATGTACCGATTATTCTAATTGGTTTTTTTATGTGTTTAGCTATTTACTTTATCATTTCAAAAGCTGTTCAAAGCGGCCAGCCATTGAAGCTGGATCAAGCCTTTTTACCTTTCATTTCAAGTGTTTCAGGTACATGGATGTATGCTTTTTTTTATAAGCTTACAGAAATGGGTTCAACCATTATACTTGGAGTTTGCGCATTGATTGTAGTCGTTTGGCTGTGGATCAAGAAAAAAGATTATCTTGCGATGGCTGTCGTTTCGATTGGAGTTGCCGGGTCTGATCAGCTGAATCGGTTTGTGAAAGGAATCATCGAACGTGACAGGCCGAGTATTAATGCAGCGATTGATGCGGTAGGGTATAGCTTCCCAAGTGGACATGCAATGGTGAGTATTACTTGTTATGGTTTGGCTATTTATTTTATTGGGAAACAAATTAAGTCAACAATTTTGAAAAACTCGTTTAGAATCGTTCTCTGTTTACTCGTTCTACTAATAGGCTTAAGTAGAATTGTCTTAAAGGCACATTACCCGACTGATGTATTGGCAGGTTATTCACTTGGGGGAGCTATTGTGATCGCATGCGTTTTGTTTTATAAATGGTTTACGAATAAAGGTCGAGAGTATTCCAAAAGGGTCTGATCTCACACTTCCTATACTGTTTATCGTGTCATGACACGTCGTATAAACGATATAGTGGATGTGGGTCTGACCCATCTTTATTTAGGATATCCTCGCTTTTTTAATTGCTTTTAGTCTGACTATGAGGCAACAAAGGTAAGGGATATTGACAATAATCAACGTAATTTGGCTTTTACGGGCAAGTTAATCGGCTTTTTATTTACCGAATAGGAAGAAATTTCTGAAGTGAATAATGTGAGGAGCCATTTTCTTTAGATAGATGCTATTCTTGAATAGTATTTATTAAATTTCGAGATAATACTTAAAACAAGGAGGGATTATCTTTGGAAAATCACGCATTTTCGGAATTGAGGTTAGTAAATCGATTACTTCTAGGGGTATTTTTAGCTGCTAATTTAGGCTATTATTTATCTCTATCTACAGTTCAATTTCCTTGGTTAGCGTATATAGGAGCAGCTGTTGGATTGGCAATCATATTGATTTTGTGGATTGGTAAGCGTTCGACTTTGTTTATTTTCGGTTTTTTTGCAGCGACAATTCTTAATACATTACATTATGAATGGCATCATTTATTTTAATAAAGTGGACATTATAAAGTAATTCGTGTTTATGGTCTTGCGATTTAGTAGCATAAACTAAGATAGGAACAATGCGATTTTTAATAAATTTTGATGTGGAGCGAGATAGTTAAACTCCAGGCTGTAGGGAAAAAATCTTATTTCTTACTTTTCGACTAATTTTTAGACAAACTACCTATTTCCAAAATGCAACAGGAAAAGGTAGTTTTTGTTTTCTAGCATATGTTGTTAAGTCTAAATAAGGCTTAGAAATGTTTAAAGTTGTTCGATTTTGTAAAGAGTGTATGTAGTAGTAACATAAATTGAGAAAGGATAGATAATTATGAAACGTTTCCTTTTTTTTAAGATTTTTATAGGCATGATGTTTGTATTAGGGGCTTGCGGAAGCGGCAATGACAATAGTGATAATAATGGTAATAGCGCTAGTGGTAGCAATACTGAAAAAAGTGACGAGAGGTCAATCTCAGATGAAGGGGTGAATCAAGAAGGGAATCCAGCTAATGCAGGTGTAGAGCAAAATAACCCTCAAGAAAAGATTAAAGGTGAGGGCGAATTGGTAACTGTTTACTTACAAAATACGGAAGGTGTGAAAGTTGGGACAGTAAACCTGGAAGAAACCGATGCAGGGGTACGCATCAGCTTAGAGGCGTCGAATTTGCCGCCAGGAATACATGGTTTTCATATTCATGAAACAGCGTCATGTGTTGCACCTACTTTTAAAACAGCGGGCGGGCATTTTAATCCTACAAATGCGAGTCACGGTATAGACCATGAAGAAGGACCACATGCAGGTGACCTTCCCAATATTGAAGTAGGAAAAGATGGCATGATTAAAGAAGAAGTTATAGCTAAACATGTTACATTAAAGACTCATCAAGAAAATTCATTGTTCGATTCAGATGGCTCGGCACTTGTGATTCATGCAAAAGCAGACGACAATCAATCCCAGCCAGCCGGTGATGCAGGAGATCGCATCGCATGCGGTGTGATTGGTGAACAATAATGAAGCTAGATAAGAATGAAGGATGCCTAAAAGAGTGTGACCCTTTTAAACATCCTTCTTCTAGTTCGTTAGAAAATAGTTATTAATGACTTTAGGCATTTTTGCATACTAAGGAAAAATACGAAAGTAACTGTTCTTACATTAAAAACATTGCAAGAATGGTCGTAACAACTAATCCAAACGTCACTGGCAATAGATTTCGTCGTGCTAGTTCAAATGGATCTACATTACATATAGCTGCTGCTGGGATTAAAACCCAAGGAATTAGCGTTCCTCTACCAGATATAAATAATGCATATTTCGGTGTTAACGATACTAGTAGGATTGTACCTTTGAAAAATAGGGTTAATAAAATTATTAATATTTATAAAAATGGTACAGTTGATACCTTTAAATGGATTAAACAAACTAATTTAGCCTATGGGAATGAAAGGGCTACTATAGCAAAGGCAGACTTCGACTCCACGGCTGAATACACAGTTTCATACATTGCTCTGGACAAAGAAAAGTTTACGGTGAATCCTGTTTCTGTTCCTGTGAGTTGGGCTGGATCATTTAAAGCAGCATTTAATGACTTATTGAATGAGCATAGTGATATTGCTACAACAGTACGCGTAAATTCCAAGCTGATTTACGATATGCTAGTTCGCATGAAAGCAGGTGGAATCTGATATGGAAGAATTAGAAAGAGAGTTTATTCAGCGAGTTACGGAAGCAGTTGGGAAAACCGTGGAGGACTTTGATCGTGAAGTTGAAGCAGCTAAAGATGCCAATGATTTGAAAAAGGTTCTTACCGATATAAAGCAGCAGTCGGATATAAGCGCAATGGTGCTAGACTTCATGGAATACTTATCTGGAGGTGATATCTGATGGCAGTTTTACCATTTCTAACGAAGGCATATGCTCAGAATGTTTACATTTTCGGTAATAGGAAATTTGATGGTGGCGTGCCTGTGGATTATCACCAGTCTATTAAAGAACATGCTGTCATAGTTTATTCGGACGATCAGATTAAGGCGGCGTATACGAGTGAATATATTACGGAAGATGAATACGTGGAAACGATGCAGATTAGGGAAGCACCTGCGGTAGAGTAAGGTGTATTTTTTATGTCTTAAATAGGAGGAGCAACATGGAATGGAGTAGTTTTTTTGGGGATGGATTGTTTGCTATTAAAAGGTTAGATACATTAGAAAAGGAGTCGGTTTAATATGAAAAAAGATGTTTTCACGTTACTAGGGGGGTTCCTAACAGCCCTTCTTTTTTTCTTCTCTACAATTGGGGTTAAGTTCGATTGGTTTAATGAGCAGAGCATAAATGCATTTGTACTTGTACTATCTGCTTTTGTTTTACTTGTAGTTAATATCTATGCAGTGTGGAAGAACACTTATACAGGCTGGTTTAATTGGGTTGGTGTTTGACCTGCCTGAATTTTAAGAATGATGATTTTGTCGGTTAGAAACTTTGCGGAGTTGATACCAAATTGAAAGTAATCTGAGGTTTGCCGGTGGATTGATTCAACTAACCATCAGTAGAGGATGCCCCCCACTGATGGAAGCTTTACTTGATTAACTTTCCTCATTTATTAACGAATATTGTGTTACATAAGCTGGTCCTGAAAAAATCTTTTTATTCAAATCGGGATTATCAAGAGATTTGTTATCTTTATTATGAGCGGATTGGAAGGAATTTGAGTTTTTCCAATTCGTGAACGCCCCCTGATTTTTCCACATGGTCAAAATAACATACGTATCCGAATTCAATGGTCGCAGAATTCGAAGTGCCGTGAATCCAGGTTCCTTTTCAATCAAGCCTGCGCGATTTTTAAACCGGAATTCAAATCCTGGACGGCCCTCCTCTGTAACCGGGATGTTATTCATCACTACATATCCGTCTTCCTTTAGTTCACCACGCCCATCGACTACTTCAAATTTTCTTGGAGAAGAAAAGATTGTATTATCAGTTGTCTCATGTAATAGAAGAGCATGTTCCACATTTTCCATGAAATAAAGTCTTTCCGTTGAATGTTTTTCTTTTACCTTCTGCAGAAATTCACGTGTTCCAGTTGTTATAAATACCTTCATAATTTCCCCACCTTATTTTTATTTTGGTAACCCTTTCAAACTGCTATGGTTAAATAATAGCAATAATAAAGCGCCATTACAAAAAAATCTGTATGCTTATTTATTAATGAAGGGGATTTTCTTGAATAATATGTTAGGGGTTGATAGGCATTATTTATTTATTTATTTATTTATTCTACTCACATGATTCATGCGTTTAAAAAAGTCGAATTCATGACAATTTTAGACAATTTGTATACTTCTATTGCGGAATAGCCTAAAGTAGTAAGCAGTTGCATTTGAAAATAATCTGACTTCTGTTATTCTAATATTAGGAAGACGATGAACGATAAAATTCGTCATGTTCGAAAGGTGGATATGAATGGTTAAGATTACGAATGATACTTTTTTAAAGGCTGCAAAAGGGGAAAAAACAGCCCACGTCCCAGTTTGGTATATGCGCCAAGCTGGAAGGTCACAGCCCGAGTATCGTAAAATTAAAGAGAAATACTCCTTATTTGAAATTACCCATCAACCGGAACTATGTGCCTATGTTACACGTTTACCGGTTGAGCAATATGATGTGGATGCTGCTGTTCTTTATAAAGATATTATGACACCACTGCCAGCACTTGGTGTTAATGTGGAGATTAAATCTGGGATCGGTCCAGTGATTGATAATCCAATTCGTTCAATTGAAGATGTAGGCAAACTCGGTGAATTAAACCCTGAAAATGATATTACTTATGTGTTGGATACGATTAAACTGTTAACGAAAGAACAGTTATCTGTGCCATTAATCGGTTTCTCAGGTGCGCCATTTACGATTGCATCGTATATGATTGAAGGTGGACCTTCAAAAAATTACCATAAAACGAAAGCGTTTATGTATACAGAGCCTCAAGCTTGGTTTGCTTTAATGGATAAGTTAGGTGACATGGTCATTACATATGTTAAAGCCCAAATAAATGCTGGTGTAAGCGCAATCCAAATCTTTGATTCCTGGGTAGGTACATTAAATGTAGAGGACTACCGAAAGTATATTAAACCAATTATGAACCGAATATTCTCTGCTTTACGTGAAGAAAATGTACCATTAATCATGCATGGAGTAGGTGCAAGACATTTGGCATTGGAGTGGAATGACCTTCCGATTGATGTTGTTGGCTTAGATTGGAGACTTCCAATCAGAGAAGCAAGAGAAATGGGCATTCAAAAGGCTGTACAAGGAAATCTTGATCCATCTTACCTTTTAGCACCATGGGAAGTGATTGAAGATAAAGCGAAACAAATCCTAGATCAAGGCATGGAGCAACCTGGCTTCATCTTTAATCTTGGGCATGGCGTTTTTCCAGAAGTTAATCCGGAAACATTGAAGAAGTTGACTGCTTTTATACATGAATATTCTTCATGGAAATAAGAAAAGAATAAGCTTCGATTAAGGAACTTCGACTAAGGTCCGCCACGGCCTTGTAGTACGTTAAAAATGTAGATTGTGAAGTTAGATAGTTTATTCTAAATGAGGTGTTAACAATAATGGCGAGAAAAAAAATGGGTCTTTTAGTAATGGCTTACGGGACTCCGTACAAAGAGGAAGACATAGAACGGTATTATACGCATATTCGTCACGGAAGAAAGCCTTCTGAGGAAGCACTTGAAGACCTTTGCGGGCGTTATAAAGCAATTGGCGGGATATCTCCACTCGCCAAAATTACAGAAGGTCAAGCAATAGGGCTACAAAATATGTTGAACGAAGCGCAAAACGAAATTGAATTTAAAGCGTATATCGGCTTAAAACATATTGAACCGTTCATCGAAGACGCAGTACAACAAATGTATGCAGACGGGATTACAGAAGCTGTAAGCCTTGTTCTTGCTCCGCACTTTTCTACGTTCAGTGTTAAATCGTATAACGAACGTGCGATGATAGCAGCCGAGACACTTGGTGATTTAAAGATTACATGTGTTGAAAGCTGGTATAAGGAACCGAAATTTATTCAATATTGGGTGGATCAATTAAATGAAACATTTGCAAAAATGACACCGGAAGAAAGAGATCATTATGTTTTAATCGTATCGGCACATAGCCTACCAGAAAAAATCTTACAAAATGGCGACCCTTATCCAAAACAGCTTGAAGAAACAGCTAAGCTAATCGCTGAAGCAGCAAATGTTAAGAATTATGAAATAGGCTGGCAAAGTGCTGGACAAACGCCAGAGCCTTGGCTAGGGCCAGATGTTCAGGACTTAACGAGAGAACTGCACGCTAAAAATGGCTATAAAGCTTTTATTTACATACCAGTCGGATTCATTGCCGAACACCTGGAAGTTCTTTATGACAATGATTATGAGTGCAAGGTTGTAACCGATGAGGTTGGAGCAAACTACTATCGCCCTAATATGCCGAATGTGAATCCTGCGTTTATTGACGCATTGAAAACGATTATTATGAAAAAATTAGATCTACAATAGAAACAAAACAAGAGGATAATTCCATAGAGTTCGATCTCCAAAGAGACTTATAACGAAAGGGTCCCCATATCTACTATATATCTTTTATGACGTGTAAATGACATAATAAACGGTGTATAGAGTGTGAAGGTCGACCCTTTTGGGACAACCTCTCTAAATGGAAGAACGACTTTGTGGAGTGTCCTTTTTTTTTGGGGGGGAAACGGTAGAGATAATAAGTAGAAAATCTAAGCAAGCTATCTCAAAGAACGTGGAGATTGAAGGAATGGGAAGATCTACTGTTAAATATTATTTTTCTCTCTGTAGTAATGATTGATCTTTTGTAATAGGTAGTTGCAATTTCAAAACCAATTTGTTAATATGTTATTGAACTTGATGACTGGATTTCTCATTCGGTCAGTTATGAGGTGGAAGATGTCAGTTAACCGAAAAAAATTAATTATCGAGGCCGCCACAAAGTCTTTTTCATTATTTGGGTATAAAGCAACAACGATGGATCAGGTTGCCAAGATTGCCAATGTTGGTAAGGGGACTATTTATACGTTTTATGCAAATAAGGAGGAATTATTTAAAGAAATTGTTGATAACATGATTGTAGAGATGGAGCAGGAAGCTGACGATGCTATTAATCCTGAGCTAACCTTTACGGAGAATCTTCATCTAACACTCTATCGTCTATTAGAATTTAGGCGTGAACATCAATTGATGATCAAACTATTTCAAGAAGAACAAGAAATAAGAACGCCAGCTGTATTGGAAATGGTCGAGGAAATTGAAAATGCAATTATTTCTTTTATCGCACAGAAGATTAAGATAGCAATCCAGAAAAAGTACATTAAAGATTGTGACCCTGAATTGACGGCATTTCTTTTGCTGAAAATGTATATCACACTTATTGTAGATTGGGAGAGAATAAGGAAGCCTCTAAATAAAGAAGAGATTGCGGAATTGTTCGACCTATATTTATTTAAGGGATTATCACTTTAAAACGGGTAATCCTCATTTTTTGCAGATTAATGACCAAATAAACAAAATGGTCATTATGAATCAAGGAGGCAGTTTATGTTGAAAAGTGAATGGAAGTCTATTTTTACAAATCGAAAATTGCTTGTTTCTATAGTAGCTATATTATTTATACCAATTATGTACGGTGGTATGTTATTATGGGCATTTTGGGATCCCTATGAGCAATTGGACGATTTACCCGTTGCTATCGTTAATAATGATCAGGGCGCAGTACTTGATGGTAAAACCTATGAAATTGGTGAAGAATTTGTCAAGAATTTAAAGGAAAGTAAGGATTTTAACTTTAAATTTGTAGATCATGAAACAGGATATAAAAATTTAAAAGATCAAAAGTATTATTTGCTTGTTGAAATTCCTGAAAATTTCTCTAAAAATGCAACAACCTTGCTCGATGATACACCGAAAAAGCTGGAATTGAAATATGTACCGAATGAAAGTTTTAACTTCTTATCGGCACAAATCGGTGAAACAGCGATACAAAAAATTCAAATGAATCTTCAAGAAAAAGTGACCGAAACCTATGCCAAAACGATGTTCGACAGCTTAACAAAAATGGCAGATGGATACCAAACGGCTGATGAAGCGGCAGGAAAACTGTTAACTGGTGTAGCAGATTTAAATAGTGGTGCTAAAACACTTGAAGAAAAATTAGCGCTATTAGCTGAGAAACAAGTTGAATTTACTGGTGGTGCCAATAAATTGGAAAGCGGCACTAAAGAGCTGCAAGCAGGGGTTGAAACCTTGACTAATGGGTTAGGTCAGCTCTCAAAAGCTCAAACTCAGCTAGTGGATGGTGCAAAGAAAGCGGAAGATGGAACAAGAAGCTTACAAGTTGGAATTCAACAAACACATCAAGGAATGAGCACCATTGTGCAGAAAATGGACGAAGCTATTTCGGGTACAAGTAAGCTAAATGAAGGCTCTAATCAAGTGACAGATGGACTTAAACAGCTTCAAGATGGAGCGAATTCGGCTTATATGGGAGCGACGGACGTTAAGAATGGAGTAGCCGTCCTGCAAAATCAATTAGCTCCAGTACTTGCATCTCTTCCAGAAGAAAACCAAGTTGCACTTAAACAGGCTTTAGAACAATTATCTCAAGGGACAGCTGCACTCGAAGCTGGTAACGCGAATATTGCGGCTTCAGCAGGGAAACTGGCAGCTGGTTCAGCAACTGTCTCTAGCAATCTAGCAGGGTTAACCGAAGGACAAAAGGCTCTTCAAAACGGTTTGCAGGAGCTAAATAACGGAGGAGCTAAATTAGAAACAGGAGCAAATCAGTTGCTTAGTGGTCAAAGGCAGTTAAGTTCTGGACTAACGACGTTCTCAAGTAAATTGAATGAAGCCAAAGCAGGCGGAGATAAGCTTGTAGCAGGAGCTAGTAGCTTAACGAGCGGAGTTAGACAATTAGAGGAAGGTTCGAAAGCATTAGCTGACGGTTCCACAAAATTAGTAGACGGATCAAAGCAACTTGCTAATGGTACAACGGATCTTAAAGAAGGTTCCCAAACATTTAAAGATGAACTAAATAATGCGGCGAATGAATCAGAAGGATTACAACCTACGGAAGAAACGTATAACATGGTTGCTAAGCCAATAACGGTAGATAGAGAAGGGATCAACAAAGTACCGAACTATGGAACAGGTATTGCGCCATATTTCTTATCTCTAGGTTTATTCGTAGGGGCATTAATGCTATCCATTGTCTTTCCATTAAGAGAACCGATCGGTATTCCGAAAAATGGATTTACATGGTTCTTTAGTAAATTTGGTGTTATTGCAGCTGTTGGGATTACCCAGGCAATACTTGTTTCTGGATTACTCATCATTCTTCTAGGTCTTGACGTTCAGAGTATTCCATTATTCATCTTATTTTCAATCATTACAAGCTTAACATTTATGGCTCTGATCCAATTATTAGTTACAACTATGGATAACCCAGGACGTTTTTTAGCAGTTATCATTTTGATTTTGCAATTGACAACAAGTGCTGGTACATTCCCAGTGGAGTTAATCCCGTCACAGCTACAATGGTTAAATCATGTATTGCCTATGGCGTATTCTGTACGAGGGTTTAAGGAAGTCATTTCAAGTGGTAATTTTAGTCTAATGTGGACGGATAGCTTGGTGCTATTAGCGTTCATGGTTAGCTTTCTTGTGCTTACCATTCTTTATTTTGTAGTGAAATATAAAAAAAGCTACTCAGAAATGAACGACGTAGTTCAAGAATAAAAAGCATAAACAAAAGGGTCTAACCTCACACTATATACACGGTTTGTTTGCGTTATTACACGTCATTTAAACCGTATATAGTAGGTGTGGGGTTTAGACCTTTTCGTTATGGGACAGCCCTCATGTAAAGGTTTTAATCTTATTAGGTAAAAGATGAAAAGAATAGGATAATACGATATATTTAATATATAAGTATAAGTTTTTTATGGGTTTTGATGTCTAGTGTAAGCGACTAACCACTCTAAGGTCTAACCTTTAGGTTGAACAAAGTGCATGCGTTTCTCTTTTAAAAATCATCACAGGAGGAGATTGGAGTATGAAAATTACTGTAATAGGTTGCTGGGGAGGCTATCCTGCTAAGAATGAAGCATCCTCAGGTTATCTTGTGGAATATGGAGATTACAGGGTGCTGCTCGATTGTGGCAGCGGTGTTTTGGCTCAGCTTCAAAACCATATGAAGCCGGAAGAATTAGATGCTGTTGTACTAACCCATTATCATCCGGATCATATTGCAGATATCGGTGTACTACAGCACGCATTGCTAATTGGAAGATTCTTGGGAAATTCAAAAAAAATACTCCCCATCTACGGTCATCAATTAGATGAAGAAGAATTTAAGAAGCTAACCTATAAAGATATCACAAAGGGGATTGCTTATAAAGAAGACGAGCCTCTTTTAGTTGGACCATTTACATTTACTTTTTTAAGAACAAAGCATCCTGTGCCTTGCTATGCCATAAGAATTGAGCTGGATGGCCAATCCATTGTGTATACTGGTGATAGTTCGTATATGGAAGAGTTAGCGATTTTTGCAAAAGATGCGAAAGTGTTATTATGTGAAAGTAACTTTTACGGACATACAGATGGCTCATCAGCAGGTCATATGACAGCAAGAGAAGCAGGGATGATTGCGAATCTTGCGGATGCTCACTTACTCATGCTTACTCACTTGCCTCATTATGGCGATTTACAGCAATTGAAAAAAGAAGCAGGGGAAGTATTTAAACGAGAAATTGCCCTTGCTAGAAGTGGCATGGAATTTCAATTATAATGTTTCAGGTAATATAAAGGAGGAAGCACGAATGATCTTTGTAGATAATAAAGGGATTAACGATCCGCAAATGAATCTTGCTATTGAAGAATACATATTAAAAAATCTTGATATCAATGAAACGTACTTATTGTTTTACATCAATGGCCCATCCATTATTATTGGTAAAAACCAAAATACGATTGAAGAGATCAATACAGAGTATGTCGAAAAGAATGGAATTAAAGTAGTTCGGAGACTTTCTGGAGGTGGTGCTGTGTATCATGACCTTGGGAACTTAAACTTTAGTTTCATTACTAAGGATGACGGTCAAAGCTTCCATGACTTTAAGAAATTTACTGAGCCCGTTGTTAAGGCACTTAGCAAGCTTGGGATTCACGCAGAAATAAGCGGAAGAAATGATATTCTAGCTGAAGGCAGAAAAATCTCCGGCATCGCCCAATTCAGTACGAGAGGCCGTATGTTCACTCATGGTACACTTTTGTTTAATTCCGAGATGGATCATATTGTCTCAAGTTTAAAAGTGAAAAAGGATAAAATCGAATCCAAAGGAATTAAATCGGTCAGAAGCCGTGTAGCCAATATCGCAGAGTTCCTTGGAAATCCCATGACCATTGAAGAATTCCGTTCTTTGATTCTTAAATATATTTATGAAGAAAACGAAATAATTCCTGAGTATGTTTTAACGGAAGATGATTGGATAAAAATTAATGAACTTTCTAAAGAACGCTACCAAAACTGGGATTGGAACTATGGTAAATCACCGAAGTTCAACTTACAGCATTCACATCGTTTCCCAGTCGGATCAATTGATATTCGTTTAGAAGTGAATAAAGGGAAAATTGAAAACTGTAAAGTATATGGAGATTTCTTTGGTGTCGGCGATGTAAGCGAAATTGAAGAGAAGCTTACGGGGATTCGCTATGAACGCACTGAAATTGAGCGCGTCTTAGAAGATGTAGATGTAAAGCATTACTTTGGTAATGTAACAAAAGAAGAAGTTATAAACCTTATTTACTGATAAAAAACTAGAACCACTTTATTTCATTAGGTTGATATAAGGCGGCTTCTAGTTTTTCCTTTACGCTTTGGGAGGAATTCGATACATAGCCATGATTATCCAATTTCATTGGTAAGCACAAGAATCATATAGGTGGAATATATAAATGGAAACCTTTTTTTTCAAAAGGTTTCAGACTAGTACATCAGAATCGCACAGTACAATCTGCAATTGAGAATTCTACACCAACACGAGGTTTATCAAGGAAGATTCACTTTACTGATTCGGAATGAAAATAAAAACGGATATCTTTCATTCAACATTTATCGAATAAATTGGCCATGTTTTTATCATACCCCTTAAAGAGTAGCAGGAATTTTCACTTGATAAATTTCTTCATATTCGATATGATAAATCTTAAAATTTTACGCTAGAACAACGTAAAGTAAGAAATGATAGAGAGGAGAAATCGGATGAGAGATGTGACCCTTCTTGATATATTTCAGCATCATATTACACAGAAATATTTAAACCGTTCTGGATTAGTGCACGCTATTGCGGTTGCATATCATGCCTTCCACTTGGCCAAAGAGCAGAATGTGGACGTTGATATAGCTGCTAAAGCCGGTTTGCTTCACGATATGGGACATTTTACATGGTATAGAAATGGGAAGTGGGATTATGACCTTTATAAACAAAATGATATACATGCAATAAAAGGTGCGGAAAGAGCTCATAAGCTACTTATTCGACTTGGAGAAAATCCAATCCAAGCTAAAACCATATCTCTCGCGATTCTATTCCATACTGATTCATTTTTACCTACAAATGATATTATTCGGACCCCACTTCAACAAATTGTAAAATGGGCCGACGAGAAAGATGAAGAAGAAGGTGGTCTTCATCATTATCGAAAGATTGATTTCGAACGTGCAAAAAAAAGTATTATTCGTCTTGATGAAATGATTGAAAAAGTAAGAAAACAGCTATCATCCTAGGGTGATGGCTATTTTTGTTGAAAGACTAAAAAGAAACGTTAATAAACAGTGAAACGATGAAATAAGTAGTGGGCATTTATAGTGGAAGATGGGGAGAGGCGGCCATATTGTAGTATGATAAATCAGTTTGATTTTGTTCAACATGGTGACGATTATTTTCGAAAAGTTAGTAATCAACTGGTGAAATAATGGGACAACAGTTGTTTACGGTGTTCCGATTTTGTATAGAATATTTGATAAACATGATTTTGTTGCTACCCAATACTCATTGTATTTACATGGAAAGAGAGTTGTTCATTTTTCGTAATTTCCCTGTGTAATTGCTAAACTGGATGAATTTCTTAGTCGATGCTCTGATTCGGTTGCAATCATGAATGTTATATGCATAAAACTTACCATTTCAAGATTAGGGAATGGTTCTAACTTGTCCGTTATGTACTACACTTAAAGTAGGAAGTTTTGAGAAAGGGGTTTGGATCATGGTGAGAAAATCGGTCTTAACTGCAATCGTTTTATTTGGTTTATATATAGTGGGTATGTATGTGTATATATTTCACGGAGCCCAATCTACTATACCAGAAGCTTTAAAAGGGACAGTTGCTGATCCAGCTGTTTTTTTGAGTGAAAGGGAATGGGTATTGAGTGAGGAGTATTCGAAAATCAGAAATTTCCTGTTTTTTGCGGCGGCGCCATTTGATTGGTTATTTTATTTTCTTATTTTAACATTTGGAATTTCCCGAGGGTTTGAAAAGTGGTCTTTATCGCAAACCAAGTGGAAAATTGCGCAAAATGCTATTTATTTATTTTGGTTATCTTTGTTGAGTTATGTTGTAGTATTCCCGCTTAATTATTATCGCTACACCTTAAGTAAGAGCTATGGAATCAGTACTCAATCTTTTTCTTCTTGGATGAAGGATGGGGTGATTGAATTTTGGGTCGATTTCGGAACAATGATTCTAATTGTCTCTGTTTTATATTGGCTTATGAAAAAAAGTGCGAAGAAGTGGTGGCTGTATGCTTGGTTTTTGACGATTCCTTTTTCGTTATTTATCATGTTCGTTCAACCAGTAGTTATCGATCCACTTTATAACGACTTTTATCCACTTAAAAACAAGGAATTGGAAACAAAGATATTAGATATGGCGAACAACGCGAATATTCCTTCTGAGCATGTATATGAAGTGAATATGGCGGAAAAAACAAATGCTTTGAATGCATATGTCACGGGGATCGGTTCCAATTCCCGAATTGTTTTATGGGATACGACTTTGAGTCGGTTAAATGATCAAGAAATTCTCTTTATCATGGCGCACGAGATGGGGCATTACGTAGAGAAGCATATTTATATCGGAATTGCGGGTTATTTAGGCTTAACTCTTGTTGGTTTGTGGTTAACTGCAAAATTGATGAATTACTTCGTCAGGCGTTATGGGAAAGTTCTGAACATATCAGAAGTTTGTAGCATACGTTCATTACCATTATTTTTATTGATTACTTCTGTTTTGTTATTCGCTTCAAGTCCTTTATCGAATTATGTGTCAAGGTATCAGGAAAGTCGAGCTGACCGCTATGCGATTGAAATGACTCAAGATAAAGATGCTGCGATTAGTTCCTTTCAGGAGCTAACAAGAGCTGGATTGAGTCAAGTAAATCCGCCTTTGCTTGTGAAATGGTTTCGCTACACACACCCTTCCATGCTCGAGAGAATATCAACGCTTGATCAATATGATACGAGTAATCAGAATGAATAAGCTGGCTTCGGTCAGTTTATTTTTTTGTAAATTAAGAATTTATATGTTTTGCAATGAGCTTTAGTGTCTAACTAACTATGCACCTGCCATATTCGAGTTTTGAATGTATATTAGACACATTCATTTTTTGTGACCCATGGTAAGTTACGATTTTCTTATCATGTATCACCTAGGAAATTTCCTTTATAATCTGAAAAAACTATTATATTATTTTTCCTTTATTTTTCTACTATAATAATAATTATTAGTAGAAAGAATATCTAAACCGAACAATAATTCCTGTAGACAGAGGAGTCGTTTTTAGACTGGAAATGATCAGGAAATGTCACTGGTTTAAAGGGAGAGTAGTTATGCGCAATATTTTGGTCATAATAATTGGCTCCATCATTGTGGGGGTTGCTTATAATTTATTTTTGATTCCCCATCAAATTTTAAGTAGCGGACTTAGCGGGATTGCGATTATGCTTGGAATCATTACACCCTTCAATACCGGAATTTTGAACTTCCTGCTTAATTTACCTTTATTAGTATTCGGAGTTATGAAATTAGGAAAACGTTTTATTGGGTATACAATTTTGTCTGTCGTCGTGCTTTCAGTTACTTTGTATGTGGTTCCTATTCAAGCAATCTCAAATGAAGCGATCCTGTCATCCCTGTTCGGTGGTGTTATTACGGGGATTGGGATCGGGATTATTTTTCGGGCATCCGGGTCTTCGGGCGGCTTTGACATAATTGCGATGCTGCTTACTAAGAAGAGAGACTTTCCACTGGGAGCGCTAATTTCAGCAATGAATGCCGTTGTTGTTATCATCTCTGGCTTTGTGTTTGATTGGAATGCGGCTCTTCATACGCTCGTTGCCATTTATGCAACAGGAAAGGTCATCGATACGATTCATACGAGCCATATTAAATTAACATTGATGATCATTACAAATAAGGGTGATGAGATGAAGGAGAAGCTGCTCGCTAACCTTTATCGAGGGATTACAGTAATGGATGGAGAGGGCGCATATACAGGGGAGGGTCGAAAAGTTCTTATGACAGTTATTACTCGCTATCAGTTAACGGATGTTAAATTGATGATTAATGAAATCGATACGAATGCATTTGTTAATATTACGGAAACGACCGAGGTAATGGGCATGTTTGACAGAGGGAAGTAGAAGAAAAAAGTGAAAGTTTTATAAGGGTCTGACCGCACATACTCCATTCAGTTCATCGTGTTATACACGTAATTTATACTGTTTGAAGTGTGGTGGGGTCAGACCTTTTTCTTTTTTAGAGGTTGTTCAAGAAGTCAAAGGACGTTCTCATCCAAATGGACTGTGAGTGTTTTCGTGGTTGAACAAGGCGCTTGTGCTTTTGTTCTTAAGTACCAAACATTTTTAGCAGTTCGTTTATTTCGCTACTTAATTTTAAAAATAAAGGCTTATTCCTCTTATCGAGTGCTTGGTCGATTTGCTGTTCAAGCTGTGTTCTTTTGTTAATAAGTATAGATTCGTGAATAATCATCTCAATGAATGTATCCTGCAGTGTAGCGTCCTGGTTTTTCTTATTGGCCAAATACGACTTTACTAATTCTGAAGGTAATTTTTCATTTTTCATGAAGATCCACTCCTGACCTTTTTTTTATTATATGGAATCATCAGGGGAAAAATCAATAAAAATTTTAAATTTTCAAAAAATAATTATTGCTAAAATGTTTAGATTTTGTAAATTTGTTACAAAATTTCTAAATATGTATCGAATAGGTATATATTACTATTTTTATGATATTATTGATTTCGTATGATTTAACAGGGAAGGGGAAAAGAAAAGTGAAAAAATCAAAACGATCATTAATTGAAAATTACGAAATTACCCCATTTACGTGTTTCATTAAGCCGATTGTATACGGTAGCAAAATCTATTCGCAAGTTGTTGAATTAAATGATGAATTTATCTCGCCATTCAAGCCTAAGGTAATTATCAATCAAAGCTGTGAGTACTTCGGAAGCAGCTATGAAGGAAGGAAAAGCGGAACAAGGCGATTAATTGGTGTTACTCATAAAGCGCCAATTATTATTGATCAGACGAATCCTATTTTCTTTTTTCCAACGACCTCACCCTTAAGTGATGATTGTATTTGGATTGCGCATCATCATGTTATAGATTATAAAAAGAAAGGCAATGGAATGGTTCAAGTTTATTTTCGCAACAACATCACGTTAGAGGTAAATATGTCAATTGGTTCATTCACGAATCAAATGCAAAGAACTGCAGTGCTTGAGTCCAAGGTTAGTAAAATAAATAAAGAAATAGGAAAGATGGCTTATGGATTGCACAGAATGCATAACGATATGGAAGCTTCAGAGACTCCTCGTAATTATTCAACTGAAAAAACTGACGAATAAGCGGAGGAACGGAGACGTGATGAATCTGTCTATTTCTCTATGTCTCCTTGGATAAGGTGTGAAAAGGATATTTAGGTAAATACTTCTTTGAAATAACTTCGCAATAATTCTTCTACCTTATTTTTTAATCGTGGATTGAAATAATTATGGTGCTTTTCATATCTTTTGTATAAAAAGCGATACATTGTAAATTCTTGGTCTCTTTTTAGCTCACTAACCTTAATATTTTCTTTTCCTAAGTATTTTTTAACTTGAACCAAATCGGATTGAACTAATTTCAACGCTGCTTCTACGATTTCTAAGTAAGGCCTCTTCATCTTGAGAGAACTGCCCTCAATTATTTGTAAATCGCGATTGAAAATTGTAACGACCATAGGAAGATAGAGTGCTTTTTCAATGATATTGCGGTCGTGTTCTGGAATTCGAGTCATTATCATCCCCCTTACTGACAATACCCATCTGGAACTTGTTTGGAAACATTTGTTCTTTTTGTTGTGATAATGGAAAATGCATCATTAATCAAGTTAAAATTAAATGAAAATGTGAAAGTATGATTATCAGTTGCCAAGTGGGGGAAGTATGAAAATGAAGCTAAATTTCAGATAAGCCCTAAGTCATTTATTTATTTATTTCAAAAAATAGCTTATGATTTTAGTTAAAAGGTAGGCGTATAATTGGGAAGTTTCACATTGACCAAACATAAGGGTGTCCCATACCGAAAGGGTCAATATCGTTTAAAAGCATGTAAACTACACAATAAACGGTGTACAGAGTGTAAGGTCAGGCCTTTGGGACATGCCTATGTTTAACACATTATAAGTGGGTAAAAAGGGCATAAATGATATACATATAAGCTGACTACTTCACAAAATAAAGTAAGAGAAGAAGTGTTGGATTTTTGTACATTGAGGAGATTGAAATGGATTTGGAGCATATTCGTAATTGGTTTACATTAGAAAATATATTGGGATTAATTGAGCAGTATCGTTCGTTCGGGCCATTGCCAGGAATCTTTTTACCAACGATTGAGTCATTCCTTCCTTTTCTACCGCTCTTCATATTAGTATTTGCAAATGCGAGTGCTTTTGGACTATGGCTAGGGTTTATGTATTCATGGGTTGGGACCGTTACGGGATCGCTACTTGTCTTCTTCCTATTTCGCAAGTATGGTCACCGGAGACTATTAAAGTATCTTCAAAAAAATAAACAGATTAATAAACTTATGAATTGGGTTGAGAGACACGGATTCGGTCCGCTTTTTCTTCTACTTTGTTTTCCGTTTACACCTGCGGCACTTGTGAATATTGTAGCAGGTCTTTCGAATATTAGGCCGATGCCATATGTACTTGCATTATTAGGTGGGAAGATGGTCATGATTTTTACAATTAGTTTTATTGGATATGATATAACTTCATTGTTTCATCAGCCATTACGCACGGCAATCGTCATCATCATTGTCTTTGTTTTATGGCTTGTTGGGAAACGAATAGAGACAAGGTTAAATAGAACCATGAGCAGGGAAAATGGGCAATAGCATTCCAGAAAATGAAAACTGAATAATGGGGAAATTCTTGCTGTTAACCATTTACTATAATTGTTTAAAGTGTGCTACGCTACCAATCATTGAACAAGAAAAAATATTGAATTAAGAGTATAATAAGAAAGAGGGTGTCTAAACGAAAGGGTCAGACCCCACATCTACTATATATCGTTTATATGTCGCGTAAATAACACGATAAACGGTATGTAGAGTGTGAGGTCAGACCCATTTGAGACATCCTCTTTTTGATCAGAAACTACGATGGATGATATAGAAGATATAATCTAGAAAAAAGGGGGCAAGGTCATGGCGCTGAAATTTATTACAGGACGATCGGGATCAGGGAAGACGGCAAAGGTGCTAGATGAAATAGGTGAAAAGCTTAGGGAAGATCCAGCAGGTAAACCGATTATTTATTTAGTTCCGGATCAAATGACATTTCTGTCTGAAAATAAATTAATTAAAACACCAGGCCTAGAGGGAATGATACGAGCGCAGGTTTTCAGCTTTAGTCGTTTAGCGTGGCGAATCCTTCAGGAAACGGGCGGGGGGAACAGGCGCCATCTTGATAGTGTTGGAGTGAACATGCTCATCCGCAAGATTATGGAAGACAAAAAGGACGAGTTAAAAATGTTTCGTCGTTCAGCGGACAAACCTGGTTTCATCGTGCAAATGGAGGAAATGCTGACTGAGTTTAAACGCTATTGTCTTGATCCTAAAGATATCAATGAATTTCGAGAACGTTCCTTACAACAGTCATCAGATGCCGTTCGTGATAAACTACATGATTTAGAGTTAATTTATCAAGCGTTTGAAGATGAGTTGGTGGGCAAGTATTTGGATTCAGAGGATTACTTCCGTTTATTGATTGAAAAATTGGCTCAATCAAGTTATATAACAGAAGCTTCAATCTATTTAGACGGTTTCTATAGCTTAACGCCTCAGGAACTGCAAATTGTAGAAGAACTATTGAAGCTATGTAAAGATGTAACTGTAGTATTAACGCTCGATCAGCCGTATAGGATATCCCCACCTGATGGGCTGGATCTTTTCAGGCAGACCGGTTCAACCTACTTCAGTATTTATCAAGGGGCACTGGCAATAGGCGTTATTGTTGAAAATGATGAACATTTAGAGAGCGCGCCTCGTTTTATAGGAAATCCAGGAATGGCACATCTTGAAGCCAATCTTACTGTACGGCCAGCGCAAGAGTTTAATGGGGCAACGAGCGTTACAGTCGTACAGGCGATGAATCGGAGAGCAGAAGTAGAAGGAGTTGCTCGGACAATCTTACGGTTTGTTCGCGATGGCAATCACCGCTTTCGAGATTTTGCAATATTGGTCCGAAACGGCGAATCCTATCATGATCTGATAAACACGGTTTTTCAGGATTATCAGATTCCTGTTTTTATCGATATAAAAAGAACCATGTTGAATCATCCGTTAATTGAACTCATTCGCTCTACCTTAGAGATTTTGAACACGAATTGGCGTTATGAACCGGTGTTTAGAGCCATAAAAACAGAACTTCTACATCCAATCAACCTGAATTCCGATATTATGCGTGAAAAGGTAGACCGATTGGAAAATTACGTACTCTCTCGCGGGATAAAAGGGAATAGGTGGTATTCAAAAGAACCATGGACCTACAGGAGAATAAGAGGATTAGAGCTTGAGGATAGGCGCCAGACTGATAAGGAAAAGCAAGTGGAAGATGAACTTAACGAAATGAAGGAACTTTTTAATACTGCTATTTTACGTTTGTCCAAACGCTTGAAGCGTGCACAAACAGGCCAGGAAATGTGCGAATCGCTGTATTTATACTTAGAAGAGCTGCACATTCCAGAAAAGTTGGAAAAATTGAAAGTTGAAGCAGAAGAGCGAGATGATCTGATCGGTGCAAGAGAACATGAACAGGCTTGGAATTCGGTTGTTAATTTGCTTGATCAATTCGTAGAATTACTCAGCGAAGAAAAAATAACGCTCAAGCAGTTCTCAACTGTAATGGAAAGCGGTTTTGAAACATTAAAGTTCTCCCTTGTTCCACCAGCAATTGACCAAGTACTTGTTGCAAACCTTGACTTATCAAGGCTAGATGACATTCGTACCGCATTTGTCATAGGTCTGAATGAAGGTGTTTTACCAGGTAAGGCTGGAAAGGATGGGATTTTATCAGATCAGGACCGTGAAAACCTAGCCGCTAACGGATTTGAGGTGGCACCAAGCTCAAAACTCCGTTTACTAGATGAAGAGTTTGTCGCGTATAAAGCTTTTACAACACCATCCGAATCACTGTATTTAACGTATCCGCTCGCAGATGAAGAAGGGAAAGCGCTGCTTCCTTCTTCCTATATTAAGCGGGTGAAGGATGTCCTTCCGAAAGTGAAAGAATGGGTGTTCATGAATGACCCGTCTGACTTAGATGCAAGTGAACAAGCAGAATATGCTGCGAATTACGATGTGGCTTTGTCATATTTAACAGCGCAGCTCCAGCTTAAAAAAAGGAATTATCCAGTTCATCCTGTATGGTGGGATGTTTATAATGCCTATATGGATCATGAAGCGATGAGACCAGAAGCAGTTCGGGTGCTGTCGAGCTTATTTTATCAAAACAAGACGAAAAGAATATCTGCAGAAACGAGTAGAAAAATCTATGGAGAAAACATTTTAGCCAGTGTGTCTCGGATGGAATTATTCAATAGCTGCGCGTTTGCTCATTATGCTGCCCATGGATTAAAACTAAAAGAGCGTAAGATTTTTCGATTGGATGCTCCTGACATTGGTGAAATGTTTCATGGCGCGTTAAAAATTATCTCGGATTATTTATATGAACGGAACATATCCTGGTCATCTTTAACAAAGGAACAATGTTTGATGCTTGCAAGAAAGGCTGTTGAACAGCTCGCACCGAAGCTACAAAACCAAATCTTATTAAGCAGTAACAGACACCATTATTTAAAGCGAAAGTTAGAACAGGTAATTGGGCGAGCTTCCATTGTCCTAAGTGAGCAAGCGAAGCAAAGTGGCTTTGTACCCGTAGGGTTAGAGCTAGGCTTTGGGAAAAATGGTCAGTTACCACCACTTTCATTTGAGTTGAAAGATGGAACAAAGATGGAACTAGTTGGCCGGATTGACCGGATTGATAAAGCAGAAGAAAACGATAGTGTTTATTTACGAGTGTTAGATTATAAATCCAGTGAGAAGGATTTGAATTTAAGTGAAGTGTATTACGGACTAGCCCTGCAGATGCTCACATATTTAGATATCGTGATTACTCATTCAAATACTTTGGTTGGAAAAGAAGCATTGCCTGCTGGCGTACTTTATTTTCATGTCCATAACCCAGTTGTAAAAAGCAAGGGGATGGTCGGGCTTTCGGAACTTGAGCAAGAAATATTTAAAAGTTTTAAAATGAAAGGTCTGCTTTTAGGTGATCCAGACGTTGTTCAATTAATGGATCAATCATTGGAACAGGGTGTTCTAAGCAACTCAAATATGATTCCAGCCGGTTTAAAAAAGGATGGAACGTTGCAGGCTAAATCTAAGATTGCAAGTCAGGAAGAGTTTTTGCTCTTGCAAAATCACATCCGTCATTTGTATCAAGAAGCGGGTAATGAAATTGTTGAAGGCAACGTAGAGATTAATCCTTATAAACTTAAGGATAAAATTCCTTGTACGTTTTGTGCATTTAAGTCTGTATGCCAATTTGACCAATCCACAGAGGATAATGAGTATCGATTATTGTCTTCAAATAAACAAGATGAAGTAATGAATGTATTAAGAAGGGAGGTTTCGACACATGAGTAAGACGAATATCCCAGTAAAACCTGATCATGTTACATGGACTGATGACCAGTGGAAAGCGATCTGGGCAACAGATCAGGATATACTCGTGGCGGCTGCTGCTGGGTCGGGGAAAACAGCTGTGCTGGTGACTCGTATTATTGAAAAGATTCTATCTGAAAATAATCCAATTAACGTAGATGAACTATTGGTCGTTACCTTTACGAATGCCTCAGCCGCAGAAATGAAGCATCGAATTGGTGAAGCATTGGAGAAATCAATTTCAGATAACCCAAGATCACAGCATTTACGAAAGCAACTGAGTTTAATCAATCGTGCTTCAATCTCAACCCTCCATTCTTTTTGTTTAGAAGTGATTCGGAAGTATTATTATTTAACAGATATTGATCCTGGATTTCGGATTGCAGATTCTACAGAAGCGGAACTGCTTCGTGATGAAGTGATGGAAGAATTGCTTGAGGAACACTATGGTCAAAGTGATGAGAATTTTTTTAGATTGGTGGATGCATTTACTAGTGATCGTAATGATGCAGCTCTTCAGCAGATTATTCGTTCGCTTCATAATTTTTCCCAATCATACCCAGACCCTGAATCATGGTTACAACAAGCAGCAACAATGTATAACATTGCCGACGATGCAGAGATTGAAGATCTGCCATTTTTGGGCTCATTACAGTTTGATATCTCTATGCAGCTTCAATCGGCTCGGGATTTATTGGAGCAGGCGCTTGAGTTGACAAAATTGCCAAGCGGTCCCGCGCCAAGAGCCGAGAATCTGTTGGATGATTTAATGATTGTAGAACGATTAGAAAAAGCCACTGTAGAATCATGGCAGAAAATGTATGAAAGCATGCAAACTTGGAAGTTTACAACGGCGAAGAGATGCTCGGGAGATGCCTTCGATAAAGATCTTGTTGAGCTGACTACAAAGCATCGGAATAAAGCAAAGAAAATTCTTGAAACAGTCAAGGGTGAGTTATTTTTGCGAAAGCCTGAGCATTATCTGCAAGACATCCGAGAATTAAAAGAGTATGTCGAAACATTGGTCGTGCTTGTCAATCAGTTCAATGCGCGGTTCAGGATAGCAAAAGCGGAAAAGAACATCGTTGATTTTTCCGATTTAGAGCATTATTGCTTAGCCATTTTAACGGAAAAAGTGGAAGGTTATAACCGCACGCCATCCCAAGCGGCATTGGAGTACCGTCAGCAATTTAAGGAAGTGTTAGTCGATGAGTACCAGGATGTCAACTTTGTCCAGGAATCGATTTTGAAACTGGTTACAGCTGATGGGGAGAACACGGGGAACATGTTCATGGTAGGTGATGTCAAGCAATCCATTTATCGTTTTCGTTTAGCAGAGCCGAATCTTTTTCTTGGTAAATACAAGCGATTTACTCGTGATGGGGATGAAACAGGATTACGAATTGATTTGAATCGTAATTTCAGAAGCCGTAAAGAAGTACTAGATGGAACCAATTACTTATTCAAACGGTTGATGGGAGTACTCGTTGGTGAAATTGAATATGATGAACAAGCCGAATTGAAAAAAGGAGCAGATTATCCGGAGGATTTTGAATATCCGATTGAGTTATATTTAATTGATGGTGCTAGTTCAGAGGAAGCAAGCTTTAAAGGGGAAGAAAGTAACGGAGAACATGTCGAAGGTTTTGAAGCGGATGAATTGGAAAATGCACAGCTTGAAGCAAGGATGATGGCAAAGCTTATTCAAAAAGCAATTTCTGAAAAACAGCAAATTTACGATAGTAAAACAGGATTATATCGTTCTGCAACGTATCGAGATATTGTCGTCCTGTTGCGTTCTATGCCATGGGCACCACAAATTATGGAGGAATTCAAGAAACAAGGAATTCCAGTGTATGCAAATTTATCGAGCGGTTATTTCGAGGCAACAGAAGTGGCCATTATGTTGTCACTGCTGAAGACGATTGATAATCCACAGCAAGATATTCCACTCGTATCTGTATTACGCTCGCCAATCGTCGGCTTAAATGAAGAAGAACTTGCACAGGTGAGACTATTCAATTCAGGCAGCTATTATGATGCGTTGGCAGATTTTTACCGGAAAGCTGATCATGATCAATATCCAGATGTTTATGAAAAAGTTTCTTTGTTTTATCGAAACTTATCCAAATGGCGGAAAATGGCTCAGCAAGTATCTTTGTCTGATTTAATATGGCAACTTTATGGTGGAACAAGATTTTATGACTTTGTTGGTGGAATGCCGGGAGGGAAGCAACGTCAGGCGAATTTACGTGCTTTATATGACCGGGCAAGACAATATGAAACAAGCTCGTTTAGAGGATTATTCCGCTTTCTGCGATTTATAGATCGAATGCAGGAGCGCGGCGATGATCTTGGGGCGGCTCGTGCACTCGGGGAGCAGGAAGATGTGGTTCGCTTAATGACGATCCATTCATCGAAGGGACTGGAGTTTCCGCTCGTATTTATTGCGGGGCTTTCCAAACAATTCAACATGATGGATCTTCGTAAATCTTATTTGCTAGATAAAGAGTATGGTTTCGCTAGTGACTATGTGAACCCAGAGCTGCGAATTACCTATCCTTCTCTTCCGCAAATTGCGTTCAAGAAAAAGAAACAGCTTGAAATGATTGCAGAAGAAATGCGTGTATTATACGTAGCGATGACTCGAGCTAAAGAAAAGTTATATCTAATCGGAACGTTGAAGGATATTGAGAAAAGTGCTTCGAAATGGATTGGTGATGCAAGTGATTCTGAGTGGCTGCTAAAGGACTATGTTCGTGCAAATGCACGCAGCTATATGGATTGGATAGGGCCTGCGCTCGTTCGTCACCCTCACAGTACTACTTTCTTGGAGGGAGCGGGTCAGATATTCAACTATATAGACGATGTCAGTAATCATCCATCACATTGGATCATTCAAACGGTACAAAGAGAACAGCTTCAAGTGCAGGAAGATGAAACGGTGAACGAAGGGGAGAGCTGGCTCGAGCACATTAAAAACGCTGAAAAAATGGATATAGAGTCAGAGTTTCACGATAAAATTATGTCTCAACTTGCTTGGACATATCGTGAAAGAGATGCTAGTGTAAACCGTTCAAAACAATCTGTTTCAGAGTTGAAACGTCAGCTTGAATTTCAAGATGAGCAAAGTTCAACAGACCTGTTGCGTAAATTTAAACGACCGATAGCTAATCGACCTGCTTTTATGCAGGAAAAATCATTAACACCTGCTGAAAAAGGGACGATTGCCCATCTTGTGATGCAGCATATTAGCGTAAAAGAGCCGATAACTATCGAATCGGTTGAGCAATTACTGAACGAGCTAATCATAAGGGAGCTGTTAACGGAAGAACAGAAAAACGCTGTTAACGTCGAGGTAATTGTCTCGTTCTTTGATTCTGAAATAGGCCAAAGGATGCAAAGAGCATCTGTGATCCGCAGAGAAGTTCCATTTACATTGGCGGTTCCAGCTAGCGAAGCGTATTCCCATTGGTGTGGGGAAGAAGAGACTGTTCTTGTTCAAGGGGTAATAGACTGTATTTTTGAAGATGAAGACGGCCTTGTTTTATTGGATTATAAAACAGATGGCATTACCGATCGTTTCCATAATGGGTTTGAAGGTGCCAGAGAGATATTGGCTGATCGTTATCGGATTCAACTGCAATGGTATACGCGTGCAATTGAAGGGATATTAAAGAAAAAGGTGAATCACCGCTATTTATTTTTCTTCGATGGTGGATATTTACTAGAAATAGAATAGTTTGCTGAGTACAAGAAGGGTCAGACCTCGCATTCTATACACAGTTTATAGTGTTAATCCACTGAATTGAACTGTATATAATAATGCGGAGTCCGACCTTTTAGTTATGAAACAGCCTTTTTTTGACCCTATTTTAATTATTCCCAGCAATTGGCTGATCAACACCAGCCAAATCAAGAATATTGTTTCCACTTAGTCCATTTGCATTAAAAATAAAGAGTCCTGTGTTACTAGAACCAGAACCTGCTACGGATTTTGACGAGCTTTTCGGAGAGATGGCAAGCGAGTCGCCAAATTGCACGATTCCCCCAGCATTACTGGTTACTTGAACGGGACCAACGATAGCTGGCATGTAAATCATCCTTTTAAGAAAGTTTAGTATGCAATTATAAATTAAATCACATCGACCTGTTCAATGAAAATTAAAAATGAGTTAAGATAAACGAATATTTGCCGCCCTCGGATTATCATGTGATTAAGTATTTAGCTTATCAAAGGACTCAGATGAGTGTATGGTGGAATTTTTTTATTTTTCATTGTCTACTGGTAGAACTCCGTTTTGGAACTGAATCGTTCCTTCAGGTAGAGTATTTACACCTGTTTTATTCTTAGAAATATAGCGAACATGCATCACCCGATTACGCATTCTAATATGATCAGTTTTCCCAATACCTACTACGGATGAAGCTGAAACAGCACTAATTTTAATAGCTCCTACAGAGATAAATGGTTGAAGATGGTTAGTATTCATAACAACTGGCTCTACTATAGGCAAAAGGGGTGGATAAGATTGGAATAGTGGATAATCCTTAAAATCCTTTTCTTGAATGTGCATAACATCTGAACGGCGTTGAATGGCTAATACATCATTCTCACTATCAATAAATTGACAATCCCCAATCTGTATGAATGAACTATATAAAGCAATTTGAATATTAATCCGATCGACTTTAGAAATTCTAGAAAACATCTTATTATCCTTTTGGTGCTAATGGTAGGAATGAAGTACCGACAATTAATGCTTCGGGTGGTGTATCAAATGCAGAAGAAAGTTGTATCGTTTGCACATCTCCGATTTGAAATACAGAAGAACTGGCTACGATCCGAACCTCGATTTGCCCAACGCATAATTCACCATTTGTAATGTTAAATTCCATGATTTGAATTTCCTCCTGACTGTTTGTGTGAAGCTATAATAAAATTTCGAATCGCAATATGAATATCTGTGTTGAGTTTTTCTATGATTTGTTGTTTCATTTGTTCGTGACGATGTGGAGAACGTTGATCTGGTGACGTTTGGCTTAGGTATTGTTCAATTCGCTGTTTGAGCTGCTTTTCAAGATCATTTCTAATAAATTCATGATAGGATGGGTCAAGCTTGGCGTTAATTTCACTTTCAGTATCTGTAATCAGTGTATCAAGATTGGTAAGAATGTGATTTTGAATGTCCTGAATAAGTTCATTTCTTGCGGGAAACATGTACGGCTCAAAAGTTGAAGGATTCGATGAAGGGACTGCTAATTCTTCAATATTGCTAAGATCATTTGGATTTAATCCGATGTTCAAAGTACCTTCGAGTGTTTCCACTTTTAATTGATCAAACTTATATTCGATTCGTTCAACATTGACCGTTGGTTTCGCTTTTAATTGTTCCAACTGCTCCAACAAAGATTGAACCGTGGACTCGAGGTTTTCGATACGCTTATTTTGGCTGGAGAGATATTTCTGCATTTGTATGGTATAAGAGTAGAAGTCATTCATCGTTCTCATCACCTCGCTTTTTTCGCCAAATGATACAGGGTTACAAGTTTCATACAAAACGAATATAGCGTTAAAACGCCACCATTTACCATGAAGGATCAATCATGTAACACGCTACACTCACCTAATCACGATGGTGGCGGTGCGGAGCCAGATTTCGGAATATTTCTCAATATTATAAGTCTATTTGCTAAGTAGATTGGCTATATTAGTAAGTCACGAAGACCCGCCCCATGTCCTTCATGCAACAACATTCATCAACTAATCTCTATGAGAAGGCTGAGTGACCGGACGGCTTGAAGCAGGCGCTGCTAAGGGCGTCGAAGGCTCTAGTTCTAACTGCGGTGCAGGCTCAGTAAATCCACCCGTATTACTAAGCTGAGATAGCGGTTTAATAACACCAGCACTGCCAATTTGGAAAACGGAGGAATTCCCAATACTCGTGATTTTAATGCTATGAATGTGAATGTTTTGCTGAATATTAAAAATCATCAAGATTCCCCTCTCTAAAACGGTTCAAATGTTGAATAGGATTGGTTGATCAGTTACATCCGAATCATACGTATTTGTCGTACTATTCCCGTTATATAGTGAAATGTTATCTCCAGTATTAAATGAGCCAGCACCGGAATAGGTTTTCGTAGTGGAATATGGAGTTACTTTATACACATCTCCAATATTGAAAACGGCGCTTGTTCCAAGGCTGATGACCTGAACGACCCCAACGATGGCGGGCATAAATAACTCCTCCTTGAAAAATTTCCCTGCCATATACTATGTAATTTGTGCAACGTTGTGATTCAATCGCCTAATAAGTGCTTTAGAAAATCTTTCATGTAGGTAGTGAAAAAATGATGATGAAAGAAATATTCCGTTATCAAACTACAACGTATAAAATATAAGAAAAAGCGTATCGATGGGGAGCTGAAGAGTAAGGAATGAAACAAAATAGACAAATTATTAATGAAGGTCAAAGGATTCAAAGTATCGATAGTTTGCGAGGATTAGCTATACTTGGAATCTTTCTCGTAAATATGCCTGATTTTCATTCACCGTTTTTACATATTAATCCACTTGAGTGGTGGAGGGATAACCCTGATCGTATAATCTACATATTGGTTGATTTATTTGCTCAGGCAAGCTTTTATCCAATGTTTGCGTTTTTGTTCGGCTTTGGCGCTGTTATTCTTGCGGAGCGGGTTCAGAGCAGAAATCAATCATTTCCACTTGTATTTGCTAGAAGATTGGTCGTTCTTTTGGTCATTGGGTGTGTCCATGCCTTTCTCATTTGGCATGGAGACATTTTAATCAATTATGCGTTGTTTGGTTTTATCTTTCTGTTATTTTATAAGATGAGCGGCCAAACTCTCCTATGGCTAGGCTCACTTCTCTTTGCCATTCCAGCATTATTGTTTAGTTTATTGATGATGTTGCTTTACCTAACGATACCTGATGAGGCTGCAATCGTAACTAATTTTGAAATGGTTAAGGCTTCTATTGAAGCCTATCAATCTGGTACCTTTATGGATATTTTTCAGCAACGTTTTGAAGAGTGGTATATGGTGAATCATTTAGGAAATGGTATCATCCTCTTTTTCTCCATCTTTCCGTTGTTTTTGATTGGTGCAGGGTTTGCAAAGCTAAAGTGGTTGGAGGAACCGACGCACAATCAGCGAAAACTGACGATAATGGCTGTTGTAAGTTTCATCATCGGCGGTTTACTTAAAGCAAGTCCATATATAGCAGACTACAATTATTTCACAGTGTCCCTTCAAGACATGATAGGTGGTCCTGTGCTATCGATTTTTTATCTGACCGCGATTGTATTACTCTTGCAAAACAAATTTATTGCAAAAATTTTATCCCCACTAGCCAATGTCGGTCGGTTATCCATGAGTAATTATTTGCTACAGTCCATCATTGGGACGTTGCTATTCTATTCGTATGGCTTTGGGTTATATGATAAAATTTCCTTTACAGCAGGAGTTATGCTAGTTGTTGTTATTTACTTTATCCAGCTTTTATTCAGTAATATCTGGTTGAGGTATTATCGAATGGGTCCTGTTGAATATGTTTGGCGGTTTGCTACCTATGGCACCCGTCCAAAGCTGAAAAAATAATCATAAGCAAAGGGGATGTTAATGATGAAATTCGGAACGGTAAAAGTGAAAGGGCAAAGTCAGGTTGTACTTGTTGGAAAGGATCATTCTCGTGTTTTGTTGTTGCAAGCTGTAGCAATACAAATGGGTGAAACGATTCCCATAACACTACTTGAATGTATTGCAAAGGGGGAGGTTTTTTTACAAAAGGCAAAGGAAATTGAACAATGGGCATCCACTCAAATGAACAAATCAGAATATTATACGGATGAATTTGTTTGGGAAGCTCCAATTCCGCGGCCAACGAAAAATATCTTTTGTGTAGGGAAGAATTATGCCGAACATGCAATTGAAATGGGAAGTAAAGCTGACATTCCAGAGCATATGATTCTATTTTCAAAAGCGCCAACCGCTGTAATCGCTCATGAAGGCTTCATTCCTCTTCATGAAGACGTAACAGACGAACTCGATTATGAGGGAGAGCTCGCTGTTGTCATTGGCAAAAAAGGTAAAGGAATCAAACGAGAAGAAGCAATGGATTATGTGTTCGGATATACGATTGTCAATGATATTACTGCAAGAGACTTGCAAACAAATCATAAGCAATATTTACTTGGAAAAAGCTTGGATGGTTCCTGCCCGATGGGTCCGGTTATTGTCTCGAAATCAGCAATCAAAAATCCTAATCAGATGGACATTGAAACCCGAGTCAACGGTGAAATCAGACAGCAATCCAACACCGAACAATTTATTTTTCCAGTTGAAGAAATCATTGCGATACTTTCGAAAGGAATGACACTTGAACCAGGTGACATCATTGCCACAGGCACACCGGCTGGAGTCGGTAAAGGCTTTAATCCGCCCCAATTTTTGCAAAAAGGGGACGAAATAGCGATAAAAGTCAAGGGAATTGGAACGCTTACGAATACTGTTCACTAAATGTTCATTATTTCTTGTAGCCGAGGGGATAGTTTTGTTATTAGATATTTGACTATGATATGATGAAATGGAAACTTTTAAGAGGGAGGGGCAATGTATTATGACACAATATACGCATGCACATATTACCACTTGGGTAATCGCAATTATTCTACTATTTGTAGCACTAGCTTTGCATAATAGTGGAAAAACTAAAGGATTCAAAATCGTACATATGGTTAATCGGGTATTTTACATCCTTATTATTCTAACTGGTGGAGCTTTAATGGGAGCTGCGTTTAGTTATTATTGGATGAAAATGGTTCTCGGGTTGATTGTAATTGCCGCAATGGAAATGATATTAGTTCGAACAGGTAAAGGGAAAAGTACAGGAGTAATATGGGTGGTATTTGTTATTTCCTTGTTGATTATTGGATATTATGGATTCTCTATCTTACCAAAAGGTGTGTAACAAACCAAGATGAAATACATTTAAGAGGATGTCCCAAATGGTCTCACCCAGCTACCAACATACAGTTTATAGTATTTACACTTCACATAAACTGTACGTAGGAGTTGTGGGTCTGACCCTTATTTATGGGGCGTCCTTTGTGCTAATCTCAGGAATGTTTGGAATTGATTTTTTCAATAATAATCCGTTTTCCTGTATTGATTGTGAATTCAAAACGGTCATGATTTGTTGATGTGTAAAAGAAATGGTGCTGTACAGAACATACGGAAAGTTCGTTGTCAAAAACCAGGAAATTCACTCCTGTTTTTGGTGATGCTCCTTCCGAGAAGTCAAGCTGATTATAACAGTAGATGCAATCGTGAATCGAGAAATCTAGTGAATTTAAACTTGTGATAAACTGGACGAATGACTCAGTCTCTATTTTTTTCAGTAATCTTTCAAAAGATCTCAACAATGGTTTGCGAATTTTTACTGTTTCTCCGTCGTATAAATGGATTATGTCTTTGTGGATTTTCACAACACCATTTTCTTCAATGATGCCTCTGTACCAATTTTTTCTCCGATAGATATCTATTTCCAGTTGTGAATATTCTTCTAAAGAAGTAGCTTCATCTGTCTCGTCATCAAAGAAAATCCATTGCTGATTGATATTCTCAACCGTTCCTTCTAAAAAAGCGCGATTTTGATGATTAATAAGATTCATTCGTTGCTGATCATTCATAATTTACCTCCAAAAATGGATTACCTCCCCTTCTTTTTAGACAAAATGTCTCTATTTTATAACCATTTAAGCGTAGATTTATTCCCCAATTGTAAACTGAAGAAACATTAATACATAAAATGAACAAGAAATTGAAAAGATATTTGGATTCAAATCAATTATCTTTCATAACCCTCATCTTAAAAAGTACTGAAGAATAGAGAAACTTAGCTGGAAAAGTGTAGAACGCAGATTTTAATCATTATATCCTCATACTTCGGTCTTTATAAATCGCATCCTGTGGGCTAATCTTCAATTATGGAAATTTTACTTTTTTGGACAAATAACCATCCATCGCCTTAAGCATAGGCTATGTTATACTCTCGCTGCATGGCTCATTTAGGAATGTGTCAAAGTAGGGCTTGAATAAGGAGTCAGCAGTTAAATCAGAATGTTAGTTGGCATTAATACTTATGCGGCTATAAGAATAGTGAATTCTGTGATGCTGATTGAAAGGATGAAGGTTATGTGCGGTATTACAGGTTGGATTCACTTTAAACGAGATCTGCGCAAGGAAAGAACGGTTATAGAACAGATGACGAATACACTGGTGAAAAGGGGTCCAGATGAACACAACATTTGGCATGATACCCATATGTTGTTTGGTCATCGCCGATTGACTGTCGTCGATTCAGAAGGCGGTAAACAGCCAATGGCGAAAGAGAAAGACGGAAATTCTTATATCCTTTGCTACAACGGTGAACTTTATAATACCGAAGAACTTCGCAAAGAACTACTATTAAAAGGATATTCCTTCAAAGGTCATTCTGATACAGAAGTTTTACTAACTTCTTATATAGAATGGAAAGAAAAATGCGTGGATTTTTTTAATGGCATTTTTGCCTTTGCAATCTGGGATGTAAACGAGCAGAAACTATTTATTGCCAGAGATCGCTTGGGTGTGAAGCCACTTTTTTACTCAGAAACAAATGGCGGTTTTTTGTTCGCCTCAGAAATTAAAGCCATTCTCGCACATCCTGAAGTGAAGGCAGAAGTAACAAGAGAAGGATTGGCCGAAATATTCGGGCTTGGTCCATCGCGAACGCCTGGATCAGGGATATTTCGTGGCATAAAGGAACTGCGGCCTGCACATGCATTAACTTTATCACAGCAAGGTCTTAGAGTATGGCGTTATTGGAATGTGAAGAGTATGGAACATCAAGATTCGCTTGAAGAAACATCAGAGAAGGTAAGGTTTTTAGTTTGTGATGCTGTGACTCGCCAGCTCGTTTCAGATGTACCATTATGTACGTTCCTATCAGGAGGTGTTGATTCCAGTGCAATAACAGCAATCGCAGCCAATGCCTATAAAAAAGAAGGAAAAGGGAGGCTGCATACCTATTCGATTGACTATGAAGACAATGACAAGTTTTTTCAATCAAATGAATACCAACCAAATTCTGATGCTCAATGGATTAAGCTGATGTCGGATCAATTCGACACAGTGCATCATTATTCAGTTATCAAGCAGGAGACTTTGATTGATTACTTAACCGAGGCCGTCAGAGTAAGAGACTTTCCAGGAATGGCAGATGTGGATTCTTCCTTATTGTGGTTTTGTAAGGAAATCAAACCAGACTTTACGGTCGGGCTATCAGGCGAATGTGCGGACGAAATATTCGGTGGGTATCCGTGGTTTCATCGCAGTGAAGATTTAAATCGTTCAGGGTTTCCATGGATGCGTTCCACAGCTGAACGAGTGTCTTTGCTAAAAGAAAATTGGCGGAGCAAATTAAGACTGAAAGAATATGCTGAAGCGAAATACTTGGAGACGATAGCAGAAATGCCAAAGCTCGATGGAGAAATAGGAGAAGAAGCAAAAAGGAGAGAGCTATTTTATTTGAATATACTATGGTTCATGACCACGCTGCTTGATCGGAAAGACAGAATGAGCATGGGAGCAAGTCTTGAAGTAAGGGTGCCGTTTGCCGATCATCGTCTAGTGGAATATGCATGGAATATCCCTTGGGAAATGAAAATGACAGGAAATCGGGAAAAAGGAATTTTGCGCAAAGCGTTAGAAGGTCTCTTGCCGGAAGAAATCTTATATCGCAAAAAAAGTCCATATCCGAAAACACATAATCCAGTGTATACGGATGGAGTCAACAACTGGCTAAAGCAAATACTAGAGGATAGAAATTCAGTTCTTCATGAGTTCTTCGATCAGCAAAAGCTAAATGATTTGGTCGAATCAAAAGGAGAGGCGTTTAAAGAACCATGGTTTGGTCAGCTCATGTCAGGCCCACAGCTTTTAGCACATCTTGCTCAAATCGATGTATGGTTTAAGACTTATGGAATTCAAGTCATTGAATCATGAATGACCAGTCAAATTTGTATTCTCCCACTTAGCAGAGAAAATTTCTGTAAAGAGGGGGCTTGTCTTAGAGCAATTCTTTTCAAATTAAGGTAAAAAATCTGAAAGGTCATAGATCAAAAAAATACAGTTTTTTGTAAAAAAAAGCTTTTGACTATACTTGTTAATAGATAGGTAATCACAACGTATTTAAAGTTTATATGGCAGGAGTATCATTATTAAGAAGATATATTGTCTTCTTGGTGATGATTATTTTTTTGAGGAAATCATGTAGTAATCCAGTGTTAGCCCATTTTTAATCTATTTTTCTAAATCGGAGGAATTAAAAATGGAAAAAAATTCGAAAAATTTGCTTGTCAAAATCAAAAAAAATTGTATAATTAGGATAATAAAGTTGCGCAATCGGTTTCATCAGTTATTTCCGAATCTTAGAATTCTTTATTTTTGAAGAAGTTTTCAAAGAAAAAGATGCAAGATTTTTATTTTTAGGATAATTTGTTAGCGTTTACATACATAGTTTCCATTAACAATTGCCACCTTATACATCAAATACATACATGGGGGTTAATTCATGAAGAAGCCATTGTCTATTTTTATGATGCTTATGTTGTTAATCGGAATACTTGCTGCATGTGGAGCACCTGAACGAGAAATAGGAACAAAATCCACAGATGAAACTAAAAATAAAGATAAAACGGCTGAGGAAGCAAAACCAGAAAAACTAATTGTATGGGAAGACATTGATAAAGCGGTAGCCCTAAAGCCAGCAATTGAATCATTTGAGAAAGAATACGGCATTAAAGTTGAATTTCAAGAGTTAAATATGGCTGATAAAATGCGCGATCAATTGCGACTAGACGGACCAGCTGGAAAGGCACCTGACGTAGTGACATTGCCTCATGACCAAATCGGTCAAGTGGTAATAGAAGGTTTGATTCAAGAAATCAATGTATCAGATGATGTTCTTCATACATTTACTGATTCATCTGTAAACGCTCAAATGTATGATGGGAAATTATTCGGTCTGCCAAAAGCGACTGAAACACCTGTATTCATCTATAACAAAGCATTAATGAGTAAAGCTCCAAAAACGATGGATGAATTATATACTCAAGCAAAAGAGTTAACAAAAGGTGACCAATACGGATTCTTGGCACTATGGGATAACTTCTACTTTGCACATGGTGTAATCGCAGGTATGGGCGGATATGTATTTAACGGAACGGACAAAGGCCTTGATCCCAAAGATCTTGGTTTGAATAACGAAGGCGCGGTTAAAGGTGCAGAATACATTCAAAAATGGTACAAAGAAGGATTATTTCCTAAAGGGATCATCGGAGATAACGGTAGTTCAACGAAAGACGGTTTATTCAACCAAGGTAAAGTTGCCTCTGTTATGGATGGCCCGTGGGCATTCCAAGGAATGAAAGATGCTGGAATTGATATAGGTGTCTCTGAGATGCCTACACTCCCAAATGGAGAGCATATGAAAACGTTCATGGGTGTTAAAGGATGGAATATAACAGCGTTTACAAAAAATCCATACTGGTCAACAAAATTAATCGAGTGGTTGACAAATGAAGAAAATGCAAAAATTCGGTTCGAATTAACACAAGAAATTCCACCGGTGAAAACATTGATTGAAGATCCGATTATTACAGAAAATGAAGGTGCTAAAGCTGTAGCCGTTCAATCTCAATACGCAGTTCCGATGCCTAATATTCCAGAAATGGCAGAAGTTTGGAAACCTGTAGCTTCAGCATTACAAACGATTGCAACTGGAAAAGCTGAACCAAAAGTAGCGATGGATGATGCAGTCAAATCAATCGAAACAAACATATCAGCAAATCATCCTTCAAAATAATATAATAAAAAAACAGTAGCCAAATAATTAAGCAGCGTTTCGGGTCAGACCCCTTATAGATGAAAGTTTGGTTGGTTAATATTAGCAATAGAATCACTGACGGCGTTTTGCCGTTTTTTAAGCCCTTATGAGGCAAGCGTTTGCGCATTCGTCAATACAAAGTGAACTTCCATCAGTGAAGACTTTTGTAATTCCCATTAATGGTTAGGTAAACAGGGATAAAATTATGCTCTCCTTTGAAAGGGAGGTTGATTATGGTGGATGTTATAAAACCTGCAACTAAGCATGGCAGAAATGCTACACTTTTATCTATTATACCTGGATTTGGGCAGTTTTATAATAAACAATATGTAAAAGGATTCACCTTCCTTATTCTAACAATTTCTTTTTTTTTCAGCTTCTTAGATACTTTGAACTGGGGCTTTTGGGGCTTGCTCACACTAGGAACGATTGCTGGACTCGATCATTCGATTTTTTTGCTAATTGATGGAATTATCGCCTTAATCATTACGGCGATTGGTCTAGGTATCTATGTATTCAATATGTACGATGCGTATAACACAGGAAAAAAGCGTGATCTTGGATTTATGATTTCTTCAGTGAAGGAGCAATATCATAATTTACTAGATAGTGGCTTTCCCTATTTAATGATTTCACCAGGTTTTCTGCTATTAATCTTTGTCGTTATTTTCCCATTACTTTTCGTTATTTTATTATCATTTACGAACTACGATTTATATCATTCACCGCCGGCAAAGTTAGTAGACTGGGTAGGAATACAAAACTACATTGATATCTTTACGCTGGATTTATGGCGCAAGACATTTATCGGCGTTCTTGGCTGGACGATTGTATGGACATTTGTGGCAACAACATTCCAGGTAGCACTTGGTATTTTTCTAGCGATAATTGTGAATCAAAAGGATTTAAAAGGCAAAGCGATAATCCGCACGGTATTTATTTTACCTTGGGCAGTACCGGCTTTTGTTTCAATTCTAATTTTCTCAGGAATGTTTAATGAATCATTCGGTGTTATTAATACAGGCATCCTTCATGCATTCGGAATTGATCCAGTTCCTTGGATGACAGAAGAAAACTGGACTAGATTTGCGTTGATCTTCATTCAGACATGGTTAGGCTTTCCTTTTATCTTCGCCATGACGACAGGGGTGCTTCAATCGATTCCTGATGAGTTATATGAAGCAGCAAATGTGGACGGAGCGACCATTTGGCAAAAATTCACGAAAATTACCTTGCCGATGATTTTATTTGCGACAGCACCGATCATAATCACCCAATATACCTTTAACTTTAATAATTTTAATGTAATTTTCTTATTTAACGGTGGTGGTCCAGCGATTCCAGGCCAAAACGCCGGCGGTTCAGATATTTTGATTTCCTGGATTTATAGTCTGACCATGACTTCTGCGCAATATGGGAAAGCAGCTGCCATTACAATGCTTCTTTCAATAGTTGTTGTGACAGTTGCACTGTGGCAATTTAAACGGTCTAAATCGTTTAAAGAGGAGGATATGAACTAATCATGAGTATGAAAAAAAACAAAATCATTCGCTTAACTGTTTCATACCTGATCATCCTTCTGATGTGTGCAGTCGTCATTTATCCATTGCTGTGGGTGATCGGTTCTTCCTTTAATCCAGGTCAAAGTTTATCAGGCGCAACGATGTTTCCGAAAGATCCAACGACTGCACACTATGCGTATTTATTCGATCAGGAAAAATCTAATTATATTAGCTGGTACGTTAACTCTCTTAAAATCAGTATAATCACGATGATCTCGACAATCATTCTTGTATCATTTACAGCGTATTCATTTTCTAGATACCGTTTCCTTGGACGGAAAAATGGGCTGCTTACGTTTCTGATTTTGCAAATGATTCCTAATTTTGCCGCATTAATTGCGATTTTCGTATTAGCGAATCGCACAGGCTTAATCGATACGCATTTAGGTTTAATCTTGATTTATGTCGGTGGCCAAATTCCAATGAATACGTGGTTAATGAAAGGCTATTTAGATACAATTCCTAAAGAACTTGATGAGTCAGCAAAAGTGGATGGTGCAAGTCATATAAGAATATTCGTGCAAATCATTATGCCTCTTGCTAAACCAATCATTGCTGTTGTTGCTTTGTTCGCATTTATTGCTCCATTCGGTGATTTTATTTTAGCGAGAATTATACTACGAAGTAATGAGAAATTTACAATGGGGGTAGGGCTATATGAAATGGTAGCGAAACAATTCGGCAAAGACTTTACCACCTTTGCAGCAGGTTCTGTTTTAATCGCAATTCCGATTGCAATTTTATTCCTTTGTTTCCAAAAATACTTCGTTTCAGGTTTGACGGCAGGGGGCACGAAAGGCTAATCTTAAAGGCGTGAAGAAGTTACATAAGGGGGAAACAGATATGAGAAAAAGAGCATTTTCACTCATTTTGTTTTCGTTCTTACTTATTTACGCCCTACCCGCAGGTGCTGTTTACAAGGAAGAACGAAAATGGCAGGATGAAATCATTTATTCATTAATGATTGACCGTTTTAATAATGGGGATACAAAAAATGACAAAGATGTGGATGTGAAAGATCCACTTGCTTATCAAGGTGGTGATTTTGCCGGTATAACAGATAAACTTGACTATATTAAAGATATGGGATTTACAGCAATTATGCTGACACCTGTTTTTGATAATGAGGATGGTGGCTACCATGGGTATTGGGTCAATGATTTCTATAATACGGATGAGCATTTCGGGACAATGGATGAATTCAAGCAGCTTGTAGCAGAGGCACATAAGCGTGATATGAAAATTATCCTTGATTTTGTTGTCAATCATGTAGGACCGAACCATCCATGGGTAAACGATCCAGAAAAACAGGATTGGTTCCATGAAAAGAAAGGAATCACAAATTGGAATGATCAGAGTGAAGTAGAAACAGGCTGGGTGTATGACTTACCTGATTTAAACCAAGATAACCGAGAAACACGGAAGTATTTATTAGATGCTGCTAAATGGTGGATTCAAGAAACAGATATTGATGGATATCGGCTAGATACAGTAAAACATGTTGCTAAAGATTTTTGGCGTGATTTTTCTAAAGCGGTTAAAGAAGAGAAGAAAGATTTTTATTTAATTGGTGAGGTTTGGGTGGAAGACCCCAATATTATTGCCGATTATCAAGATACAGGCATAGATGGCTTCATGGACTTTCCGCAAAATTCAAGTATGCGTGATGCTTTTTCTAAACCTGATCAATCATTGAATTTTCTATTCTCTGCACTGGACCGAAATGAAAAAATGTTCACCCATCCTGAATTGCTTGGGCAGTTTATTGATAACCATGATATGACAAGGTTTACTCATGAAATTGCTGCAAATAAGGAAAATCCGGAAACTCGTTGGAAGCTTGCTCTAACGTATATGTATACAACACCAGGCATCCCAATCATTTATTATGGTTCAGAAATTGCGATGAATGGTGGAAATGATCCGGATAACAGACGACTTATGGGATTTAAGGCTGACCCTGTTTTAATGGACTATATTACGAAAATAAGCGAAATAAGGCAAAAGCATCCGGCACTAATGAAGGGTGAACTTGAATTGCTTCATGCTAATGATAGTTCGGCAGTTTTTAAACGAACTTTTGAAGATGATACGATTGTTGTCGTGATTAACAATTCATCGAAATCACAAACGATTGACCTAGACGCTGATAAATTGGGTAATGATAAAGAATTAAGAGGATTGGTTGAGTATGATTTGGTACGTAATAATGATGGGAAATATTCGATTATTATTGATCGTGAAAAGGCTGAGATATATACGTTATCAGATAAATCAGGCCTGAATATTCCGTATTTGGTTGTGACGGGAGTTGTCATTTTTGCATTTGTTATTTTCATTGTCTTCATTTTGAAAAGATCAAAGCGTAATCGATCTTTTCAATAGCAAATAGCAAATTGCCCATTCTCGCATTCTATTTACAGGCCAATCATTAGTACACTCTAAATTGGAAGTGGTACTTATAGTGCGTGTTCAAAAGGAGGATACAAAGAGCCGAGAAGTTCGAGGAGCAATCGTCTCTAGACCTGCGCGATTTTAACAGAAGGTTATTCATGAGCGGCGCAGCAATTCGACAGCTATTTTTACCGGACTATTTGAACATCCTTTTATAAGAATTCCAACTAAAAAGCCGATACAATAAGAATCGGGAGGGGATTTAATGAAAAAGCAATGGTGGAAGGAAGCAGTTAGCTATCAGATTTATCCGAGAAGTTTTATGGATAGCAATGGTGATGGTATTGGGGATATCAAGGGAATTATTTCTAAGCTCGATTATCTTAAAGATCTGGGAATCGATGTAATTTGGATTTGTCCGTTTTTCAAATCCCCCAATGCGGATAATGGCTATGATATTAGTGATTATCAAGATATATCTGGACAATTCGGTACGATGGAGGAATTCGACGAGTTGTTGGCAGAAACGCATGCACGTGGGATGAAATTAATCCTGGACTTAGTTATTAATCATACAAGTGATGAGCATCCATGGTTTATCGAATCAAGATCTTCGAAAGATAATCCTAAACGTGATTGGTATATTTGGAAAGAAGGAAAAGGGGATTTGCCACCAAACAATTGGGAAAGTATCTTCTCTGGAAGTTCGTGGGAATATGATCCTGTAACAGATGAATATTATTTGCATCTTTTCGCAACAAAACAGCCAGATTTAAATTGGGAAAATCAAGAGGTTCGTTCAGCTTTGTATGACATGGTAAACTGGTGGCTTGATAAAGGGATTGATGGTTTCCGCGTTGACGCGATTAGTCATATTAAAAAACGGGAAGGCTTCCCTGATATGTTTAATCCATATGGCCTTAATTATGTACCTGCATTTGAGATGCATACAAACCAAGAAGGGATTCAAGATTATCTCAAAGAATTAAAAGAAGATACCTTTGCGAAATACGATATTATGACTGTTGGAGAAGCGAATGGGGTCGGAATTCATCAGGCAGATGATTGGGTCGGTGAACAAAATGGCAAGTTCGATATGATTTTTCAATTTGAGCATCTTGGTCTTTGGCGAAAAGGGATTGAAAAAGATGTTGATGTTGTCAAGCTGAAGGAAACTCTTTCAAAATGGCAAACAAATTTACATGAAAAGGGCTGGAATGCTTTGTTCTGGGAAAATCATGATCAGCCCAGAAGCGTGTCAAGTTGGGGAAATGATAAGGAATATTGGAAGGAAAGTGCGAAAATGCTCGCAGCTTGTTATTTCTTCATGCAAGGAACTCCATTCATTTACCAAGGGCAGGAAATTGGCATGACAAATGTCCAATTTGAATCGATTCAGGATTATGATGATGTAGGTATGATTAATTTTTATAATATTGAAGTGGCTAAAGGCACTCCACATGATCACGTGATGGAAGTAATCTGGAACAGTGGAAGAGATAACTCAAGAACGCCGATGCAATGGAGTGATCGTGAAAATGCTGGATTTACGGATGGAACTGCTTGGATGAAAGTAAATCCGAACTATGAAACGATAAATGTTGAACAACAGAAAAAAGATTCCGATTCGATTTATCATTTTTATAAAAAAATGATCCAGCTTAGAAAGAAGCATGAAGTGTTTGTGTATGGCGAGTATAGGCTACTTCTTAAGGAACACCCTGCTGTATACGCATATACCAGAACGCTAGAAAATCAATCGGCGGTTGTGCTTAGCAATTTCAAAAATACAGAACAAGTAGTCAGCTTACCTGAAATTAAAGCGGAAGCAACGCAACTCCTGCTAGGGAATTATTCGGATGGTGATGGAGGGCTTGCGAAAGAGATTATCCTTCGTCCTTATGAAACAAGAGTATACTTGTATTAAAAGAAACGGCGGAGCCGATTAGTATGCATCGCTCCGCTTATTTTTTCGATAAAAAATAGAAATAATGTAGATTCAAGGTGTATGATAGATACATAATTTTTTTTGGTTCAGTACAACAATATGGATGTAAGCGCTTATATAGGAGTGGATGAATCATGGCAATTACAATAAAAGACGTTGCAAAATTGGCGAGTGTTGCTCCCTCGACTGTTTCGCGTGTCATCGCAAATAATCCTCGAATAAGCGAGAAAACAAAGGTTCGCGTCCGAGAAGCCATGGTAGAGTTAGGGTACCATCCAAATTTTATTGCACGAAGTCTTGCTAGTCAATCTACTCAAGTTATTGGTCTAGTATTGCCGAGCTCATCCGATGTATTTTTTCAAAATCCATTTTTTTCAACGGTCCTTCGCGGATTAAGTGAAGGAGCTCATGAAAAGCAATATGCATTGCAAATGAGTACTGGAAAAACGGAAGAACAAATTTATCAGGATGTTGTCAACATGGTTCAAGGAGGGAGGGTAGATGGCATTATACTGCTTTATTCTCGAATAGATGATGAAATTTTAAAATATTTGCGTGATCGTCAATTTCCGTTTGTCGTCATTGGCAGACCATGCGAGTGGGAAGAAGAAATTACTCATGTGGATAATGATAATTACCGGGCTTCAAGGGAAGCAACGGAATATTTAATAAGACTAGGCCACGATAAAATTAGTTTTATCGGAGGAAACAAAAACCTAGTTATGACAATGGAGCGCCTGCAAGGATATCAAGAGGCTCTGAAAGGAGCAGGAATTCCAATTGTTCCTGAATATGTTAGACATGATGAATTCTTGCTTGAACGTGGCCAAGAGGCGATACAGGGATTACTATTGCTGGAAACCCCACCAACCGCACTACTTGTAACAGATGAGTTGATGGCAATAGGTGTCGTTAACACGTTAACGAAACTAGAAGTAGCCGTACCAGAGAATATGTCCATAGTTAGTTTTAATAATGTCTTTTTTTCAGAATTAGCTAGACCGCAATTGACGTCAATTGATATTAATATTTTTGACTTAGGCTACCAGGCCGCGAAAAGTTTGATACAAATGCTTTTAAATCCTAAAGAACCAGTGAAGCGAATTATCGTTCCTCATCAGCTGATTGAACGGGTTTCCTGTACGAATGTACAAAGCCTAAAAAAATAAACGGGGTGTCTCAAGTCAGACATCGTAACAATTACATACAAGATAAGGTTAGTGTAAAAACACAATGGACTGTATGTTAAAACGACGTCAGAACGTTTGAGACATCCCTTTTATTCATCCATTTATGACAGTTCCGCCATTTACATGTATCGTTTGCCCACTAATATAGCTTGCCTCATCACTTGCTAAAAACACGTAGGCACCTGCAAGTTCTTTAGGTTGACCAGCTCTGCCCATTGGGGTGTCCGCTCCAAATTTGGCGACATCTTTTTCATTGAATGATGCAGGAATTAAAGGTGTCCAAATCGGACCTGGAGCCACATTATTGACACGAATTCCATCTTTCGAAATGGAATTGGAAAGAGCTCGAGTAAAGGAAACAATCGCCCCTTTTGTAGAAGAGTAATCGATTAATTTGGGATTTCCTTCATACGCTGTGATGGAAGCTGTATTAATAATGCTGCTACCTTTCTTTAAATGTGGCAATGCCGCTTTTGTTAGATGGAACATAGAGAAGATATTCGTTTTGAACGTTTTCTCAAGCTGCTCAGATGTAATATCAAGGAAGTTTTCCTGGACATGCTGCTCCCCAGCATTATTAACGAGAATATCTAAAGCACCAAACTTTCCAATTGTTTGATCTACGACTTCTTTACAAAAAGATTCATCCCCTATATCCCCTGAAAGTAGAAGACATTTTTGACCTTCTTTTTCGACAAGTTCCTTTGTTGTTTCTGCATCACTTTGCTCATCTAGATAAACAATCACGACATTTGCGCCTTCTTTTGCATAGTAAATCGCGACTGATTTACCAATTCCACTATCACCACCTGTAATAATCGCTGTTTTTCCTTGTAATTTACCGCTTCCTTGATACTTTGAACAGACGGAATCTGGTTTTGGATGCATTTCTGATTCAACCCCAGGTTGATGATTCTGATGCTGTGGTGGAAATGTTTGCTTGTCCTTGTTTTCCATATAGAACCCTCCTATTTCGTAATGATCTACATCATTCATATTCCTTCGAATTGAAAAATAAAAACGTGGGAAAATATGGGACAAGCATAAAAGTGAGGTAGGGAAGGCTTACGAGGAAATAAAGAGAAAAGTGCCAAAAAAAGGGGGGCAGAATCGACATCTACGATATATCATTTAGGTAACGTGTAAATGATACGATAAACCGTGTATAGGTGTGAAAACTTATCCTTTTGGGACGTACTCTTATTATTCTGCTTTGTTAAAAGCGCACATTTTTTCTTTAATTACAGTCATTCTAAGAACTACCGCTTATCTAAGAAAAAAGAAGCTTAGGAAGTTAAAATACGGACTTCCTAGGCTTCTTTTTCACATTAGCGATAATTCATAAATTGCACGTCAATCGACAAGTCTGCGCCACGTATGGCAGAGATAATGCCTTGCAGATCGTCGCGGTTCTTTCCGGTTACGCGGATTTGATCATCTTGAATTTGGCTTTTAACTTTAAGGCCACTATTTTTAATAATGGTATTAATTTTCTTGGCCTGTTCTTTATCAATCCCTTGGATTAGCTTTGCACGCTGGCGGACGGTACCACCTGAAGCCCCTTCGATTTTGCCGTAATCCAGGTTTTTGATGGGGACATTACGTTTTACCAATTTGCTGATCAATACGTCTTTTAGTTGATCAAGCTTGTATTCGTCATCAGAAACTAGAACAAGGTCTTCTTTGTCGAGTGTAATCGTGCTAGTGCTTCCTTTAAAATCATAGCGGGTTTGAATTTCTTTCATTGCCATTGTTACAGCATTTGTTACTTCTGAAAAATCAACTTGTGAAACAATATCAAATGAACTATCTTTAGCCATTTTCTACCTCCAGAGTACATTATTTCTACTATTATAGTGAATGTGACGATGTAACACAACTAAAAGTGCATGCTAAGTAGGTGAGTTACGTAGCTAAAATCATATTAGGACGATGTTTCTGGTAACTTATTTAGGAAAAATAATGCAACTGTTCCTGGTCCGGCATGTGAGCCAATAACTGCACCTATCGAATTAATCACAAAACTATCTGTCCCAAATTCGTCATGAATAGCTTGCTTCCATTCGAGCGCTGTCTCTTCATTATCGGCATGGCTGATTGCGATGGTTTGATTGTCTAAATTTGCGCCGCGTTCATGCATAATTTCAATGACCCGTTTCAATAATTTTTTCTTGCCACGGATTTTTTCAAGGGGAATCAGCTTACCATCTTCAACATGAAGAAGCGGCTTAATATTTAAAAGGCCACCGACTATCGCAGAGGCTTTTGAAATCCGCCCGCCGCGTGCAAGGTACTCAAGATTGTCGACTGTGAATAAATGTTCCATATGTTGGGCTTGGAAAGTGATAATCTCTACTAATTCATCCTTTGAAGCGCCATTGCTAGCAGCATTGACCGCAGATTTAACGACAAGTCCATACCCAAGAGAGGCACATTTTGTATCGATTATTTCTAAATCAAAATTAGGAAACTCTTCCTTTACTTGATTTCGGGCCATTACAGCTGTTTGATATGTACCTGATAATTCAGATGAAAAAGCTATATATATCCCTTGCTTCTTCTCTTTAGCCAACTCCGTAAATATTTCAAACAAATCTTCGGGAGAAGCTTGAGCAGTTTTAGGAGATTGTCCGTTACGCATGGCCTCATAGACTTCATTGGGCTCGATCGTTTGTAGATCTTGATAATTTTGTCCGTCAAGCAAAACTTGTAACGGTATAAAACGAAGCTTGTTTTCTTTATAGTAAGACAGAGGCAAATCGCTTGCACTGTCAGCTAGGATGGTAATTGTCATGATAACACCTGCTTTCTAAACTTGAATATATATGACTAATAATAGTGTAGCATGGCAAAGAAAAAAAACAATCCAATAGAGCATGGAATAACTGCTAATGGGTAGTTGGATACTATAGCTAAGATTGGAGGGAGAATATGTATCTTTTAGAAGGTAAGAAAATCATGATTGTTATTATCGGTGCGCTTTTTAATGCGGTAGCCATGAATTTGTTCCTTATTCCTGCCAACATTTATTCAAGCGGGTTTACTGGAGTTGCTCAATTAATCTCCACATTACTTGCAACATACGCACCATTTACGATTTCAACAGGAATTATTTTATTTATCTTAAACGTTCCGATTACCATTATTGCTTGGAAAAAAGTCGGACGATCATTTACTGTATACAGTTTTTTTAGTGTCGTATTAATGACTGTATTTATGGAGGTGATACCCGTTTACAAAATGTCGCCTGATATTTTATTAAATGCAGTATTTGGTGGAGTTATAGCGGCTGTTGGGGTTGGAATAACTCTGAAATATGGGGCATCGACTGGAGGAATGGATATTATCGCAATGCTTCTTTCCCGTGTAAAGGATAAGCCGGTAGGTACATACTTGTTTTTACTAAATGGGGTCATTATCGTGACTGCTGGAGCAATTTATGGACCTGAAAAGGCGCTTTATACATTAGTCACCCTCTATACATCAACAAGAGTCATTGATGCCATTCATACACGTCATGAAAAGCTTACAGCGATGATTATAACGAAGAAGGGAGATGTGCTTAGGCGTGCAATTCACTCAAAACTTGTCCGCGGCATAACCACAGTCCCGGTAAAAGGGGGGTATACAAATGAAAACAAAGAGATGCTATTAATCGTGGTTACTCGGTATGAGCAATATGATTTAGAAAAAATTATCAATGAAGTGGATCCCCATGCGTTTACGAATATTCTTCAGACAACGGGAATAGTAGGCTTGTTTCGAAAGGAGTAAAAAAAGAGTCAGACCCCACAACTCCTTTATGCAGTTCAATTAAGGTGTGTGTAACATGATGAACTGTATATAGAGTGTGGTGTCAGACTCTTTTAGGGTTTAATATAAGCAAAAAATCTCAGACTTAGATTTGGCATCTAGTTCTTCTGCGCTTATGGACACTTGCGCTTTGCTTATTTTGACTCTAACTTATTCTGGAGCTCTCTCAACTGTACTTGTTCTGCTTCAGTCGAATTGGCGTAGGCAGAAGAGAGTGCATTTTTGGCGATCTCCATTGTTTGCTCTTGGTCATGATCTTCACTCACTGCTTCTTCGACAAATTTTCTAGCTTGCTGAAATAGTTTGTTTGCCATTATAATCCACCATAGCTTTGTTCAGACATAAGTTGAGTTCTTTTTTCTTCAGCTTCAGCGTACGTAGAATGATAAGGTATCCGTTCAGCGTGCTGCGAGACTGTATTCTTCCCTTGCTGTACAAAACGTTTGGATTTACTACTTTTACCCATTCTTATCGCCTCCGTATTCTAAAGCGTCTGAGATAGGTTCAAAAGGGGTTTTCCCCCTTCTTAGTCGACCTCACTAATAGTTTGGCTTACTCAGCAAGAATTAAAGGAGGGAAAAAATAGTAAATATTATCTGATCTCTTTAAAATTTCAGGTTGAATTTGTCCTCAAGAAAAACAGCGATTCCATCTTCTTCATTCGTTAGTGTGGTGACGTTGGCGAGCGATTTCAAATCATCAATGGCATTGCCCATTGCTACGCCAATCCCAGCATATTCGATCATTTCGAAATCATTGTCTTCATCACCGAAAGCAATGATACGGTTTTTTGGTATATCTAAAGATTTGGAAACACGGTCAAGACCAACCGCCTTATTTAAGCCGGTCTGGATAATTTCAATTACGTGGAATGGATCAGCCCAGCGTCGATGGTCAATAACCTCAGCATGGACATCAGACAAATGCTTTCTTATTTCTTCTACATATTGTTGTTCAGTATGGATTAACATACTTGTGGGAGACGCGTTAAGAAAATTACGCAAATCACCAGTCGTAATGCTTGTACTGCCCATTTGCAAAAGATCAATTAGTTTTTCATCATGGTAATGAAAGAATACATCATCGCGTACTTCAGCAATAATATTATGATAAGTAAAATTTTGAACAGCTTCGACGATATCTTTCGCCACTTTTATATCAAGTGGTGAATGAAAGGCTCCCCAAGCACTGTTTTTAGGATGGTGAACGAATGCCCCGTTGAAATTTACGATTGGGGTGTGTAAATCGAGCTCACGATAATATGGTTCACTGGAACGGTACGGTCTTCCTGTTGCAATCATAACCTCATGACCATCATCTTTTAATTTTGCTAATGTTCTTTTTGTCCGATTGGAGATGTTTTTTTCATTTGTAAGTAATGTGCCATCAAGGTCTAAGACAATCAGATGTTTTTCAGTCATTTAGTCACCTTCAATTTCTATTTTTTTATAGGATATACTATCCATATTACCCCTATTTGTAAGCAATGTTAAATGTTTTTAATTTTGTACTGCCTTTGTGGAGTAATAAGTAAATTTGATATGACTTATTCTAAAAAAGTATTTGCTTAATTAATGAGGACAAGTTTGATATGATAGAGTTATCGAAGTAGATAAAGGAGTGAATAGAAATGGATCAAGATTTAAAAGATAATTTAATGGGAGCATTAGAACAGGTCATTGACCCTGAACTTGGAGTAGATATTGTGAACTTAGGTCTCGTATACGATGTTGATATGGACGAAGCTGGAATGGTAATCGTTACGATGACACTAACAGCTATGGGATGCCCGCTTGCTGGAACGATTGTAGATAATGTGAAATATGTCCTAGAAGACATTCCAGAAGTGAAGGACTCAGATGTAAACATTGTCTGGAGCCCGCCTTGGTCAAGAGACCGTATGTCAAGATATGCGAAAATCGCATTAGGTATTAAATAAATGTTATGAAAAGAGGTTGTCCCATAACGAAGGGTCAGACCCCAGATCAACTATATATCGTTTATATGACATGTAACTGACACAATAAACGGAGTATAGTATGTGAGGTTAGACCCTTTTGGGGCACCCTCTTTTATTTAATTATATTACATAAGTAAAGCCGTCAGTCTATCTGGCGGCTTTATTTCGTGAGATTCTCCATGTATTACCGAGGCATTTTTTAATAAAACATCCATGAGAGATTGTTCTAAAGCCCAACGATAAAAAAGGTTCAGGTTCTAAAAGCTGTATCACTTTATGAAGGTGGCGGTGCGGAGCTGATTTTGCGAAGCCCCGCCCCTTTTCTACAGAAAAATGCTGATATTTAAAAATAGTTTAAAAAATTCACTTATTTCATAAAAATACATTTGATTTTATTTTTATTCAGTCATATAATACTATTATTATAGAATCGTAGGGAAGAATACAATGGAGATGATAATTTGAACGTTTCAATTGTTGGTGCTACAGGCTATGGCGGATTAGAACTTATTCGTCTTTTGAAAAATCATCCAAACATGAAAATTGCCTCATTGCATACATCGTCTAAATTTGATAGGAAAATAAGTGAAAATCATACACATTTATTGCATGAAGATTTTGTTTTAGAAGAAGTTAATCCTGAAAAAATTGCAGATAAATCTGATATCGTTTTTCTGGCTACACCATCAGGGGTATCAGCAGAGCTTGTATCCGCTTTTTCTCAGGTGAATGTTAAAGTCATTGACTTATCTGGTGATTTACGCTTAAAAACCCCAGGAGAATATGAAAAATGGTATAAAAAAACGGCTGCACCGCAGAAAATCATTGATTCAGCTGTGTACGGTCTTTCGGAATGGAACGCACAGCAAATTAAAGAAGCAAACATTATCGCAAATCCAGGCTGTTATCCAACTGCAACTCTGCTTGGTCTTGCCCCATTATTTATAGAAGGTCTAGCTACAGAAGATGTGATTATTGATGCAAAATCAGGTGTATCAGGAGCAGGAAAGTCTCCATCAGAAATGACCCATTTTAGCGATATGAATGAAAATTTTAAAATATACAAAGTCCATGAGCATCAGCATATCCCGGAAATTGAACAACAGCTATCCACGTGGTCACAAAATATGCAGCCCATTACCTTTACAACACATCTTGTTCCAATGACGCGAGGAATCATGGCGACTATGTATGTAAAGGTAAACAAACGAATTTCTACACAAGAGCTTTATGATCTATATCAAACGAGTTACAATTCCCATCCTTTCGTAAGAATCCAAAGGTCAGGGCAGTTCCCGGTCACGAAACAAGTATATGGCTCTAATTTCTGCGATATCGGGATGGCTTATGATGAACGAACAGGAAAAGTAACGATTGTATCGGTTATTGACAACCTTGTGAAAGGTGCAGCCGGGCAAGCGATTCAAAATGCAAATATTATGATGGGCTTGGATGAAACAGCAGGTTTATCCACAATTCCCATTTATCCATAACTATTCGGAGGTAAGTCATGAAAACACTACAGCGTGTTGCATCTATAAAGAAAATTGAACAAGGAAATATTGTTACACCACAGGGGTTTAAAACAGCAGGTGTTCACGCTGGATTACGCTATTCGAAGAAAGATCTTGGGATCATCTTATCGGATATACCAGCTTCAGTTGCAGCTGTTTACACACAAAGTGTTATCCAAGCAGCTCCCCTTGACGTGACGAAGGATAGCATTCAGGTGGAAGGGAAATTACAAGGCATTATCGTTAATAGTGCCTGCGCCAATGCTTGCACAGGTAAACAAGGACTAAAAGACGCCTATGAAATGAGAAATCTTGCTGCTTCAAAATTCGATTTAGCGCCACATTATCTTGCAGTTGCTTCAACAGGTGTTATTGGAGAATATATGAAAATGGATAAAATTAAGCGTGGGATTGAACTGCTAGAACCATCACCAGCGGATAAGGATGCTATAGATTTCGAACAAGCAATCTTAACAACAGATACCGTAACGAAGAACTGTGCGTACTCAGTCGAAATAGATGGGGTAACGGTCACGATGGGTGGAGCAGCGAAAGGATCGGGAATGATTCACCCTAATATGGCTACGATGCTTGGATTTATTACGACAGATGCAGCCATTGAGTCCGCCGATTTACAGCTTGCACTCTCAACTATAACCGATCAGACATTTAATCAAATTACAGTAGATGGCGATACATCAACAAATGATATGGTGCTTGTTTTAGCAAATGGCAAAGCTGGTAATCAAGCTTTATCACCAACACATCCGCAATGGGATACATTTATTCAATTATTGAAACAAACGAGTGAAAGCTTAGCAAAGCAAATCGCCAAAGACGGTGAAGGTGCAACCAAACTAATCGAGTGCAATGTTTTCGGAACGGAATCAAAGCACGCGGCACAAATCATTGCCAAAACGATCATTGGCTCTAATTTAGTTAAAACAGCGGCATATGGAGCAGACGCAAACTGGGGAAGAATTATTGCAGCAATGGGACGCAGCGGAATCGATTTTAACCCGCAACAAGTCACGATTGCCTTCGGAGATCTCGTTGTATTAGAAGACGGTGAACCAGTTGATTTTTCTGAAGAAATCGCCAAAGCTTATTTGGAACAAGATTTACTCGTGATAAATGTTACGCTTAAAGAAGGCTCTGAAACAGGAACAGCATGGGGCTGCGATTTAACCTATGATTATGTAAAAATCAATGCGAGTTATCGATCCTAAGGAGCGTGCAGAATGAAAACCTTAGTTATTAAATGCGGCGGCAGTATTATTGATGAACTGTCAGATGCTTTTTTTGAAAGCATAAAAGAACTACAAAGCCGTGGCTGGCAAATGGTCTTTGTACATGGCGGCGGTCCAGATATTAACGCCATGCTTGAGCAAAGCAATATCACACCAATCTTTGAAAACGGACTACGTAAGACAACGACTGAAGTAATGGAAATTGTCGAATTGATGCTTGCAGGTAAATCGAATAGAAGCCTTGTTCATAAGCTTGAATCACATGATATTAAAGCAATTGGCTTAAATGGTTCTGATGGCAAGATGTTGATTGGGTCCTATATTAATGAATCGGCTTTAGGAGCCGTTGGCGAGATTGAGCAAGTTGATACAGACCTGTTGGAAATGATTCTTCAAAAAGGAATATGTCCTGTGCTAACTCCCATCTCGATAACGGAATCAGGACAGAAGCTGAACGTGAATGCTGATATGGCAGCTGGTGCAGTGGCAAAAGCACTTGGTGCACAAATGTGTTTGTTTGTTACTGATGTTAAGGGAGTTCTAAAAGAAGGCAGCTTACTCTCACAGCTTACAGCAACGGAAACGAAAGAAATGATTAAAGAAGGTACTATTTATGGCGGCATGATTCCTAAGGTTACCACTGCGCTTTCCGTATTGGAAAAAAGTATACCAGAAGTGATGATTGTCAGCGGAAAATCTTGTTTCTATGAAAACAATGATTTTATTGGAACGAAATTTGTTACACAGGAAGGGGTATATCAATGAGTTCATTATTTCCAACCTATGATAGATGGCAGATTGAACCAGATGTGGCAAAGGGATCTTGGTTAACGAGTAAGGATGGCATGAAATATTTGGATTATACGTCTGGAATCGGTGTGTTGAATCTTGGGCATTGTCATGAAAAAGTAAAAACAGCCGTTGAAAAACAATTAGCTTCATTCTGGCACACATCGAATATGTTCGAAAATTCAATGCAGGAAAAAACCGCTTCACTCATTACGGAAGCATCTGGTCTAGGGTCTGTCTTCTTTTGTAACAGTGGTGCCGAAGCAAATGAAGCTGCGATAAAGCTTGCAAGGAAAGTATCAGGGAAAAATAAAATCATCACATGCATTCAATCGTTTCACGGACGTACCTTTGCGACGATGGCTGCAACAGGGCAGGAAAAGGTCAAAGTCGGTTTTGGGAAAATGCTTGAAGAGTTTCATTATATTCCATTCAATGATACCGATGCATTGGTAAACAGTGTGGATGCAAATACCGCTGCAATCATGATTGAAATCGTTCAAGGCGAAGGTGGAATTCATAAAATTGAACAGGAATTCCTGGATGCAATAAAAACTGTAAGTGAAAAATTCGGAATCCTATTAATTATTGACGAAATCCAAACTGGAATCGGCCGTACTGGTAAGCCATTTGCTTTTCAACACTATCAGGTTGATCCGGATATTATTACAATCGCTAAAGGACTAGGAAATGGTCTTCCAATCGGTGCAATGGTAGGTAAGAAAGAGCTTGCTCAGGACTTTGGACCGGGTAGCCATGGATCGACGTTTGGCGGAAATCCAGTCAGTATCGCAGCAGCAGAAGCGACGATTCAAGAAGTGTTCAAAGATGATTTTCTTTTAGAAGTAGTTGAAAAAGGAAACTATCTTTTCAATCAATTGAACGACAAACTAAAGGATATAGAAAACGTGAAAGAAATACGCGGGTTGGGGCTGATGATTGGGATTGAATTAGTGAATGCTAGTCAACCAATTTTACTAGAGCTCCAAAAACAAGGAATACTTGTTTTGACAGCAGGTCCGAATGTAATTAGATTACTGCCGCCATTAACAACAAATCAAAATGAGTTGGATATATGCATTGAAAAGATTGCAAATGTAATAGGAAGTAAGCAGCCAGTCTAAAAATGACTGTATTTTTTACAAATTGAATGAATAAAAATACTTTATGTTATATAAAAATACAGTCTTGCATAGGAGTGAAATCATGAAAAGCTATTTACATTTATCAAATGGTCAATCTTTTGAGGGAAAATTATTAACTAAAGATATGAACGATGCCATGCAAGGTGAAATGGTCTTCTTTACAGGAATGACAGGCTACCAAGAAGTGTTGACAGACCCTTCATATAAAAATCAAATTGTCGTATTTACGTATCCGTTAATTGGAAATTATGGGATTAACGATGAAGACTTTGAAAGCAGAAAGCCGCATGTAGCTGGTGTAATTGTTTATCAAGGAGATATGAGTTATTCTCATTTTCAAGCCCGTCATTCACTAAAAGATTATCTCGATAAATGGAATATACCATTGCTAAGTCAGATCGATACGAGAGCCGTTGTGAAGACGATTCGAAAATTAGGTTCTATGGAAGCTGCGATTACCCCAGATCTGATTTATAAAGTGGAAACCAGCTATAATGAAAATTCTCAATTAGTTTCAGAAGTTTCTTCTAGGGAAATTACGAGTTATGGAAACGGTACAAAGCATATTGTTCTTCTTGACTTTGGCTACAAGAAATCGATTTTGGACAGTTTAATCAATCAAAATTGTAAAGTAACGACAGTACCTTTCGATACGGGCCTTCAAACGATTCAGAACCTGAATCCGGATGGTGTAGTCCTATCTAATGGGCCGGGTGATCCAAAGCAACTAAATCATTTACTTGAAAATATCAAAAGCATACTCACTCAGTATCCGACGATGGGCATATGTCTTGGTCACCAACTTACAGCTCTTGCATTTGGTGGGAATACGAAGAAAATGCTTTTCGGTCATCGAGGGGCCAATCAGCCAATTGTTGATTTGAAAACGAAACGGGTGTACATGAGCTCGCAAAATCACAGCTATGAAGTGGCGGAAGAGAGTTTGATGAACACAGGATTACAGGTACGATTCCGCAATGTGAATGATGGCACAGTTGAAGGTTTGGTCCATACTGAACTACCGATTGTCACGACACAATACCATCCGGAAGCAAATCCAGGCCCAGCCGAAAGCGTGGAACACTTTACAGAGTTTTTACAGATGATAAATGACTATAGCGGGAGAGAAAAAGCATATGCCTAAGAATCATTCCATACAAACTATCCTAGTAATCGGATCAGGCCCGATTATCATCGGGCAAGCAGCAGAATTTGATTATGCCGGCACTCAAGCATGTTTAGCGCTTAAAGAGGAAGGCTATCGGGTCATTTTAGTGAATAACAACCCAGCTACCATTATGACCGACGACATGAATGCAGATGCAGTATATTTTGAGCCGTTAACCTGTGATGTACTTGAAAAAATCATCGCAAAGGAAAAACCAGATGGCTTGCTCGCTACATTAGGAGGCCAAACAGGATTAAATCTTGCGTATCAGCTTCATGAAGCAGGTATTTTGGAAAAGTATGGCGTTACATTGCTCGGGACTCCAATTGACTCCATTAAAAAAGGAGAGGACAGGGAGCTTTTTCGACAATTGATGTTTGAAATCAACGAACCAGTTCCTGAAAGCATGATTGTTCATACCTATGATGAAGCGGTTGCTTTTGCAGAAAAAATTGGGTTTCCGATCATTGTTCGGCCAGCGTATACACTAGGCGGTACTGGTGGCGGTATTGCAGAAGAGATGGACGTATTCAAGGAGCTTGTCAGAGGCGGGCTACAGGAAAGTCCGATTACTCAATGTCTCATTGAACGGAGCATTGCAGGTTTTAAAGAAATTGAATATGAAGTAATGCGAGACAGCAATCAAACTTGTATCACGATTTGTAATATGGAAAATATCGATCCTGTTGGCATTCATACAGGAGATTCAATTGTTGTGGCACCTTCTCAGACGCTTTCCGATGAAGAATACCAAATGCTACGCTCGGCATCGATTAAAATTATTTCAGCATTAGGGATTATCGGCGGTTGTAATATCCAATTTGCTCTTGATCCGAATAGTAAAAGCTATTATTTAATTGAAGTGAATCCTCGGGTAAGCCGTTCTTCGGCACTTGCTTCAAAAGCGACGGGCTATCCGATTGCCCGTATTGCAGCAAAATTGGCAGTTGGCTATCATTTGTCAGAACTGATCAATCCCGTTACGAAGAGCACGTATGCAAGCTTTGAACCCGCACTTGATTATGTAGCTGTGAAATTTCCAAGATGGCCATTTGATAAATTTCCAACAGCAACGCGTAAGCTTGGAACGCAAATGAAAGCGACCGGGGAAGTAATGGCCTTGCATCGAAGTTTTGAAGGAGCCTTCCAAAAAGCAGTTGATTCACTAGAATTGAAGACATTGGGACTTCAATTAAAATCGTTAAAAGAAAAATCATTAGCAGATCTTTGGGATATGCTTAATGAACAAACAGATGAACGAATTTTTATTATTTTCGAATTACTTCGCAAAAATGTTACATTAGAGGCGATTCATGATGCAACTAAAATGGACTATTTTTTCTTAGCGAGTTTTTCAACCATAATAGAAATGGAAAAGAATCTTGCGGACAAAAAACTTTATGAAGTCACGAAGGAAGAATTCGTGTTCATAAAGGAAAAAGGTTTTTCTGACCGTTACTTGGCATCTGCATGGGGTGTTTCTGAACATGAAGTAAGAAAGCAACGTATTACGCTCGGAGTCACAGCTGCGTATAAAACGGTTGATACATGTGCGGCTGAATTCGAATCCCATACGAATTATTATTACTCGACATATTTCGGTGAAAATGAGCAGGAAAAGTCAGCTAAACAAAAGGTCTTGATTATCGGGAGTGGACCGATCCGAATTGGGCAAGGTATTGAATTTGATTATTGTTCTGTGCACAGTGTTTACGCCCTACAACAAGAACATGTAGAAACCATCATGATTAATAATAATCCTGAAACAGTGAGCACAGATTTTGCCACAGCAGATCGTCTTTACTTTGAACCATTGACGCTTGAATATGTTTTAAATGTCATTGAGGCTGAAGGAATTCAGGATGTAATCGTTCAATTTGGCGGTCAAACGGCAATTAATCTTGCACAAGGGTTGGAAGAGCAAGGCATTAATTTATTGGGAACATCCTTTGATATCGTCGATCAATTAGAAGATCGTGATCGTTTCTATACCTTGCTACAAAAGCTTGATATTCCTCATGTTCCTGGTGAGATGGCGAATAAAGCACAAGAATTACTAAAGCAAGCGGAACAAATTGGCTTCCCTGTTTTATTGCGTCCTTCCTATGTAATTGGCGGTCAGGGGATGGAAATCATACAGGATCTTCAAAGTCTAAATAATCGATTGAACAATGGGAAGTCCCTTGTTTACCCAATGCTCATTGATTCTTATATTCCTGGCCAAGAAGCAGAGATTGATTTAATTGCAGATGGAAATGATGTCTATATTCCGTTGGTTGCTGAACATATTGAAAAGGCCGGCGTCCATTCAGGAGACAGTCTCGCTATTTTTCCAAGCACAACGATTTCTGATGAAGTGAAAGAAAAAATGGTCGTTTACTCTAAAAAATTAGTAGAAGAGCTTGGTTATAAAGGACTCATGAATATTCAGTTCGTTATTCAAAACCATAATATTTATGTGCTGGAAGTAAACCCACGTGCAAGTCGTACAATTCCTTTAATCAGTAAAATCAGCGGTGTACCACTCGTGCAAATTGCGACAAAAATATTGCTTGGGAAATATTCGTTGTCGAATTTACTAGGAAAAACAGGGCTAGAAGACGATTTCTCGTATTCTGCCATTAAATATCCAGTCTTTTCAACATTTGCCTTAAGTGGTCTCGATTCGAAAGTCGGACCAGAAATGAAATCGACTGGAGAAGGTATTGCAATCGCAAATACGGTTACAGAGGCACTTGCAAAGGTTTACCATGGTCATAGGTCAGCAAATAAAAATGGTTTATTCATTTCCCCTACGATTAATCTAAGTGAGGAAACGTTAAATCGAGTGCTAGATGCAAAAATGGTCATTGCGGATGGTGACTTTGAATCATGGCTTAAACAAGGAAATGGTGCGGCAGTATTATCATATGGAAAATCTGAGGAAGATCAACATTTGCGATTATTAGCAGCGAAATATCGTGTCCTTGCTTTTTCAGAAGAAGAAACATTCCTTGCATACCTACAATCGCTTTCTGAAAAAGAGATAAAAATTGCTTCATTACAACATTGGCTTCATTTAAATAAAAAAGGAGTGACACTTGCATGAGTACAATTATCAACAAGGGGAAAATCATTCAGCAAAAGGATTTTCTTACACTAGCTAACGTTCCACCTGACTCGATTTTGGAGTTGCTAAAATTAGCTAGTGATATTAAGTCGAAATGGGCAGCGAATGAAGAGTATGTGCCTTTAAAAGGAAAAACATTAGGGATGATTTTTGAAAAATCATCGACAAGAACGAGAGTATCGTTTGAAGTAGGTATGCTTCAGCTTGGCGGTCATGGCTTGTTTTTAAGCAGCAATGATATCCAAATCGGTCGTGGAGAAACAGTCGCGGATACGGCAAAAGTCCTATCCCAATTTGTCGACGGAATTATGATTCGAACATTTGGTCACGAAAAGATTGAAGAGTTGGCTGAATCGGCAACGATTCCTGTTATTAATGGCTTAACGGATATGTTCCACCCATGTCAGGCACTAGCTGATTTAATGACGATTCAGGAAGTGAAAGGGAAGCTTGCAGGCCTGAAAATGGCATATATCGGCGATGGAAATAATGTCGTACATTCTTTAATGATTGCCTGTGCAAAAACTGGAATTGACTTTTCCATTGCGTGTCCAGCCGGATACGAGCCGAATAAGGAAATTATTGAATATGCAAAAAAAGAGGCTAAGCAACAGGGATGCGAAATTGTAGTAACAGATTCACCAACTGCAGCGATAGAAGGTGCTGATATCGTTTATGCAGATGTCTGGACATCAATGGGACAAGAAGCTGAGAATGCCGTTCGACTAGAAGCATTTAAAGAGTACCAAATTAATGCAGAGCTAGTTAAGCATGCGAAAGAAGACTATATTTTCATGCATTGCCTTCCTGCGCACCGTGAGGAAGAGGTGACAGCTGAAATTATTGATGGACCACATTCTGTCGTGTTTCATCAAGCAGGAAATAGGCTGCATGCTCAAAAAGCAATTTTGGTCGACTTGCTTCAATAAAAATGATTCATGGTTATCAAGCTATATAGAAAAAGGCATGTTCGTTCAAAAATTCCGCCTGAAAATTTCTGATTTTCGTGAATATACGATTGATAATCACACTCCTTTTTGGAAAGACTACAAGAACAGTCAGCAAAAGGAGAGTGATGATCATGGGTCAAAATCATCAATTTAAATTTGGGCAAAAAGCGCCGAATAATGGAGTGTATGTTGAAATCGGTGAAACAGGCAGCACAGTAAATAATCCAAAAAAAGTAAAGCTAAAAACAGGAGAAGCTTTTCCTGAAAACTCTAATCATAATCGCGTTTGGATGTATCAACGTAAACCATAATCAACGTAAATAGAGGAATCAATGGGGTCTTGCTCATACTTCAACTACAGTATTTCGTGTTCTATACACGTAAACTGTAGTTGAAGTATAGAGTTTGACCCTTTACTTTTGTCAGAATATAAGTTTCCTTCTTTACTTTATTGAGTTTTATTTTATAATAAAATTAAAGGTCAAAAAAGGTCAAATAATAGGTGATACCACCTGGCTTTATGTTGGAGGGATACTTATGGATATGGAAAAAATGACAGAAAAATTACAGGAGGCCTTTATAACAAGTCAGGATTATGCTCTTTCTCGAAATAACCAGGAATTGAATGAACTACATGTTGTACATGCTCTTTTTAGTCAAGACGAAAGCATGTTAATGAGAATTCTTTCAGAGAGTGATCAGCCTATAAATCAATTTGAAGCAGTGCTTGATGAAGAACTAAACAAACTACCGCAAGTAACAGGGAGTACAGAAGGAAAAGGTGTTTATTTATCGGCAGCGCTACGAAACATAATGGATGCAGCAGAGTCTGAAAGGAAACGTTTTTCTGATGAATATTTATCTGTAGAACACATCCTACTCGCGATACTTAAAGTGAACAATACTTATATAAAGAAACTATTTTCACCATATAATGTGAGCTATCAGTTCGCGTTAAACATTATCAAGGAGATTAGGGGGAATCAGAGAGTGACTAGCCAAAATCCTGAAAGCACATATGAAGTTCTGAAGAAATATGGTAGGGATCTTGTGGCTGAAGTAAGATCCGGCAAGGTTGATCCAATCATTGGACGAGATTCAGAAATTCGAAATGTCATTCGAATTCTTTCAAGAAAAACCAAAAACAACCCAGTGCTTATCGGGGAACCCGGTGTAGGGAAAACCGCTATTGTGGAAGGTCTTGCACAAAGAATTGTTCGAAAAGATGTGCCAGAAGGGTTGAAAGACAAAACGATATTCTCGCTCGATATGAGTGCACTGGTTGCTGGGGCTAAATTCCGCGGCGAATTTGAAGAGCGCTTGAAAGCAGTTCTTCATGAAGTCAAGAAAAGCGATGGGAAAATCTTATTATTTATTGATGAAATTCATACCATTGTAGGTGCAGGCAGAACAGATGGCGCCCTTGATGCTGGGAATATGTTAAAACCGATGCTTGCTCGCGGGGAATTGCATTGCATTGGAGCAACGACGCTTGATGAGTACCGGAAGTATATTGAAAAAGACCCGGCTCTGGAAAGAAGATTCCAACAGGTACTTGTATCGGAACCAGACGTCGAAGATACGATATCTATCCTTAGAGGATTAAAAGAGCGGTTTGAAATCCACCATGGTGTCCGAATTCATGATCGTGCCATCGTAGCAGCATCTGTTCTGTCTAATCGCTATATCACAGACCGATTTTTACCTGATAAGGCGATTGATCTAGTAGATGAGGCTTGTGCCATGATTCGGACCGAAATCGATTCAATGCCAACTGAGTTAGATGAGATTACCCGAAAGGTCATGCAACTTGAAATTGAAGAAGCCGCACTTCGAAAAGAAAGTGATGAACCGAGTAAAAATAGATTAGCCATTTTGCAAAAAGAACTATCTGAGCAACGTGATCAGGCAAACGCAATGAAGGCACAATGGCAGATGGAGAAGTCATCCCTGCAACATGTGTCTGAACATCGTGAGCAATTGGAAAAGCTTCGCCGAGATTTAGAACAAGCGGAAAATGAATATGATTTAAATCGGGCTGCAGAGTTGCGACACGGATTAATTCCACAAAAGGAAAAAGAACTGGCGGCTCTTGTTGCGAATTTAGAAGAAGAAAAACAAGACAACCGACTACTACGTGAAGAAGTAACAGAAGAGGAAATTGCGTCAATCGTTGCACGTTGGACAGGAATTCCTGTTACCAAGCTAGTGGAAGGAGAAAGAGAAAAGTTACTACGGCTTCCTACAATCCTAAGTGAGCGGGTAATTGGTCAAGAAGAAGCAATCGAACTTGTTTCAGATGCGGTTCTTAGAGCAAGAGCAGGCATTAAGGACCCGAATCGACCAATTGGTTCTTTCATCTTTTTAGGGCCAACAGGTGTAGGGAAAACAGAGCTAGTAAAGGCACTTGCAGAAACTTTATTTGATAGTGAAAACCAGATGATCCGAATCGATATGTCAGAGTATATGGAAAAACATTCAGTTTCCCGGTTAATCGGGGCGCCTCCAGGTTATGTGGGATTCGAAGAGGGGGGACAGCTCACTGAAGCAATCCGCCGCAAGCCGTATTCTGTTATTTTGCTTGATGAAATTGAAAAAGCGCATCCAGACGTATTCAACATCCTATTGCAAATGCTTGATGATGGCAGAATTACAGATTCGCAAGGAAGAACCATTGATTGTAAAAACACAGTCATCATTATGACGTCAAATATTGGCTCCCATTATTTATTACAGTCCGATTATCGTGAGGGTGTAATCGAAGAACCAGTGAAAGAACAAGTAATGAACGAGTTGCGTAGTCATTTCCGTCCTGAATTCTTAAATCGTGTTGATGATATTATTTTATTTAAGCCTTTATCGAAATCTGATATTGGGAAAATTGTTGATAAAATGGTCTTTCAACTGGAGGAACGTATTGAGGATCAGCATTTAACGCTCACGATCACAGATGAAGCGAAAGAATTCATCGTCAATCAAGGGTATGATCCTGTATATGGAGCACGGCCACTTAAACGGTTTATCCAAAAGCAAATTGAAACAAAGCTTGCACGGAGTATTATCGCAGGTGAAGTATCAGACCAACAGCAAATTGTATTTGACTATGACGGGGAGAAGATTCTTCTACTATAAAAATAACGAGCACTTAACTTTCATCTGGAAAGTGTAGTTTGAAAAGAGGCTGACAATTGTCAGCCTCTTTAACATGTTTCATGATTAAATTAGTGGCTTGTTCTTTCAACCGAATCGTTGGAAAGGATAGCAGGCACAATCAAAATTAAGACAGTGCTTACTACACCTAAAATAGAAGCAGTTGTAAAATTATATGCGACACCAATCATGGAACCGGCAACATATGTTAGCATATGCATCAATATGAATGCCCAGAAAAAAGTCATAAAATAACGCATGGATATTCACCTCATTCTATTGCATTATTTTAATCTTATCATATTTACTAATTCGATAAAATGGGTTTTTATCAATTTTCAAGTAAACTAAAGCTTTTCCCAATAAATATATGACATAACAGGATTTACACGGTATCATAGGTATATAACGTTTCCATTAGAAGGGAAAAAGCATAATATATAACAAGTATTATTTAAAAGGAGTAAGACAAATGGACCAACGTACTTTTCAAATGGACGGACAGTGGAGTATTGTTTATTATCCATTTAGACCGAGTGGGTTTTCCATTCTTCTTATTGGTGACAGTGGTCACTTCGTTTGCGAAGGGGATAGTTATTGGCTTCAACACCCTGGCAGACGAGGTATTCTGAATCACTTAAAAGATTCTGGCTACATGCTTTTTTCCTCACATCTATATGGAGCAAATTGGGGGAGCAAGAAGGCAGTTGAATTAGCGGAAAAACTTTATTTCATGATGATGAAAAGTGAAATTCTAAACGATAAAATCCATATACTGGCAGAGGGGGCAGGTAGCTTAGTAGCTTTAAAACTGCTTGAGTTTATGGATGACAAAATTCGTTCTGTCGTTTTAATTGATCCTTGGCTATCGATAAAGTCACCGTTATTGAGAGAAAGGGAAAATAAGCTGTACTATAAAAAATGGCTTCGAGAGGTAGCGTTCGCCTATGATAGAAGCCTAAACGAGATTGAAGAATATATTGAATCTATGCCGGATCATCCAATTCCAACACATACACCTCTGAAGATTATTCGCGTTCTGGGCAACAATGATACAGCTCAGGCAAACCATTATAAACAACTCAATGAACAAAAGAGAAAAAATTTAGAAATGGTTTATTTACTCCCAGAAAAAAGATACAAGATTCCTTATCAAATTCACCAATTTTTCAAGGGAAATGAAGATACATTTTGATTTTAGAACTAATTACAATAGATTAGGCATACGATACAGCATGAAAAGGGAAAGGTTCTAGTCATAACCTAGTCCTGGATTAGGGGGGGCATGATGGATCAAACTGTAATCGTAGGCATGTATCAATTTGTCGGTTTTCATTTAACGAAACATCTGCTAGAACTTGGTGAAGATGTGATCGGTATAGATTGGGAGTTAAATGAGGAAAAAGAGCTCGAAATCGGTAGAAACGCAAATTTTTCTTTCCTGAAGCCTAGTAGTTTATCGTACATGAACGTATCAAATGAGACGATGATTTATATTTCTTGGTATGACTTCAATAACCGAAGAAGTGTTTTTTCATTTGAGGAGACAGAAGAAATCTTTCTTGCTCTTAACAGTTGGAGTAAGGTACCAAATGAAAATCGGCCGACCGTTGTCCTTCTCTATCCATTGGGAGTAAAACATCAGAGAATTCTTTCTATTGTTGAACAAGCTGAATGGATGAAGATGATTTATCTACCAACGATTTATGGACCAGGTCAGCATGAGGAATCGGCCTTTGAGGTAAGTATCCATAAAAAAAGTAGATCAGAAATTGAAAAGGCATTAGAACGTGAATACAAAAATGACGCTATCTTCATCGATGATTTATTGGAAAATTTACCTCAAATTACAACATTGAACGAAAGAATGATTACTGTAAAAAGTAAACAAGAAAATCAATGGTCGCTATGTGCTAAGTTAGTATTTCATCCGGAGTTGTTAGAAGGACTTAGAGGAAATGCTGAAATTGATCCAAAACATCAAACCTATATGTTTGAAATAGAAAACCATACTTCACCTGAAGAGGGCATAGCATTACAGGTACAACATCGTATTCGTTGACTGGTGAATGAGTTATCCAGAAATTCATAAATAGAATAGGTAAAATCCTTTTCATTTCTCTAATGTATGGGTATGATATTCAATATGGATATCTAATACAGTAGTAAGAAGGAAGTCATCCCTTGATACAGACCTTAACGATCTATCATTTAGATTAGTAAAAAAGATTTTGGTGTGCAGCTTCTGTGCCGAAAAAGTCTTATACTTGACGAGGTGAACAAGGCGCTTGCGCTTTTCTAACGAGGAGGATTAATCATGCAGAATGATAAAACAATGGAATTCATGGCAATTGCGATGAAATATTTTCCAGAAGCTAAAGCAAAGCTTGAAGAATCAGGTGTAGAAGTTTCAATGGAGATGGTTATGCCGTTTCTTGAAATTTTCAAAAGTGTCATGTATGAAGCATATGAATTAGGTAAAAAAGATGTAGCAAATCAGATTTAAATAAAAAAGGGGGGAATTTCGTATTCCACCCTTTTTTATTTTATTTCCCTTTAACTTGAGATAATAAATGAGCGAAAAGCGGATTGAATTTCTGAAGAGAGGGCTTCGTTTTTTCGTAGAGAGATAGTAATGTATCGACGTTTTCCATTAATTGAATGTAATCAATATTAGAAGTAGTTTCATCAGTTTTAAATTCTTCCTGAAGTTCAGGCTCCTTTCTTTTTGGAAACATCAACGTTGTGAAAAGATCACCACCCTGGGACCGGTTAGGATCAGCCATGTTTTCATTCCTCCTTATTCTTTGAGATGAGGATATTATCATTCTTTTTATTGTATGGGGATGGTTGGCTTCCCGCTTAGGCTCTTGTCCAACTTTTCCCTAATCTTAATCTTTTACCCTATTCATACCTCTTGCAACATGAGCTTCTTTATTATAAAATTAGCACCAGGTAATAATAATTGATGATAAGAACGGATTTAATAATAGATAGGGGATGGCAGAATGAATGCTGGAATAATTGGAATTGGACGCTATTTGCCCGATAGAGTGTTAACGAATTTGGATTTGGAAAAAATGGTAGAAACTTCAGATGAATGGATTAAGACTAGGACTGGTATTGAGGAACGAAGAATCGCAGCTGATGATATGGATACATCAGATATGGCCTATGAAGCAGCTTTGCAAGCAATCAAAGATGCGAATATAGATGCAGAAGATATTGATTTGATTTTAGTTGCGACTGTAACGCCAGATCGACCGTTCCCAACTGTAGCATGTATGTTACAAGACAAACTTGGCGCATCAAAGGCTGCTGCAATGGATATAAGTGCTGCATGTGCCGGATTCATGTATGGCATGGTAACTGCAGAACAATTCGTTAAAACCGGAACATACAAACATGTGTTGGTTGTCGGTGTTGAAAAGCTATCGAAAATTACGGACTGGGAAGATCGTAATACGGCCGTTTTGTTTGGTGATGGAGCAGGCGCAGCGGTAATTGGTCAGGTTTCTGACAATCGAGGTATTCTTTCATTCGAATTAGGTGCAAATGGAGCGGGTGGCGATCATTTGTATCAAGATACTGGAAGTAACATTGTCATGAATGGTCGTGAAGTATTTAAGTTTGCTGTTCGTCAAATGGGAGAATCATGTATAACGGTTCTTGATAAGGCTGGGCTATCAAAAGAAGAGGTAGATTTCCTTATCCCTCATCAAGCAAATATTCGAATTATGGAAGCGGCTAGAGAAAGACTCGGGCTTCCAGTTGAGAAAATGTCTACTACAATTAAAAAATATGGAAACAATTCCTCAGCGTCTATCCCTGTTGCGCTATTTGAAGAACTTGAAGCAGGAAAAGTCAAAGATGGCGATCTAGTTGTTATGGTCGGTTTTGGCGGCGGGTTAACTTGGGGAGCCATAGCTATGCGCTGGGGGAAATAATATATTACCTGCGACGGTTATTTCTAAATAACGAAGGGAGAATACTATATGATGAAACGAAGAGTTGTTGTAACGGGTATTGGTGCTGTTACGCCCCTGGGGAATGATGCAAAAACAACCTGGGAGAATATCTTAGAAGGTAAATCTGGCATTGGCCCATTAACGCGATTAAATGCGGATGAATATTCTGCTAAGGTAGCAGCAGAAATAAAAGAATTTAATATAGAAGAATATGTGGATCGAAAAGAAGCTCGAAAGATGGACCGATTCACACATTACGCAGTAGCAGCATCTACAATGGCGGTAAAAGACGCTAATTTAGAAATTAATGAAACGAATGCAGATAGAATCGGGGTTTGGATTGGTTCAGGAATTGGTGGAATGGAAACATTCGAAAACCAACATGAGAACTTTTTAAATCGAGGCTATAAAAGGGTTAGTCCGTTTTTCGTTCCAATGATGATACCTGACATGGCTTCAGGCCAGGTATCGATTGCATTAGGCGCTAAAGGTATTAACTCATGTACAGTTACGGCATGTGCGTCTGGGACGAACTCCATCGGTGATGCCTTCAAGGCCATCCAACGTGGTGATGCTGACGCGATGATTACGGGTGGAGCGGAAGCCCCTATCACAAAAATGGCTGTCGCTGGATTTTGCGCGAATACGGCCTTATCGACAAACCCTGATCCTAATACAGCGAGCCGTCCTTTTGATGTAAATCGTGATGGCTTTGTTATTGGAGAAGGTGCTGGCATTATCATTCTAGAAGATTTAGAGTTTGCAAGAAAACGAGGTGCCACTATTTACTGTGAAATCGTCGGATACGGTTCAACTGGAGATGCTTACCATATTACCTCCCCAGCTCCAGGTGGTGAAGGTGGGGCGAGAGCAATGAAGCAAGCAGTGAGTGATGCGGATCTCCAACCGGAAGATATTCAGTATATAAATGCGCATGGAACAAGCACAGCTTATAATGACAAATATGAAACAATGGCGATAAAAGAAGTGTTTGGCGAACATGCAAATAAATTAGCAGTAAGCTCAACTAAATCGATGACAGGACATTTGCTAGGAGCAGCTGGCGGTGTTGAAGCTATTTTTACTGCACTTGCTATCCGTGATCAAATTTTGCCGCCGACTATTAATTTAGAAAATGCAGATCCTGACTGCGACTTAGATTACGTTGCCAATACTGCACGTAAAGCAGAAGTTACCGCTGCTCTAAGCAACTCATTGGGCTTCGGTGGTCATAATGCAACAATCGTTTTAAAGAAATATGAAGAATAAATAATCGATAGATTCTCTGCAGCATTAGGGATGTCCGAAAAAGATCTTACCTCACGGGGATCTTGGTTGTGGACGTCCTAGTGTAAGGAGAATCTTTTTTGTATGAAGACATACGGGGCTTCGTGACTTACTAATCTAGACAATCTACTTTGCAAAAATACTTTCTTTATTAAGAAAGTGCTTCAAAATCTGGCTCCGCACCGCCACCACTGTGATTAGGCGAGTGTAGTGTGCTACTGGATGAATCCTTCATGATAAATGGTGGCGTTATAACGCCATATTCGTTTTGTTTGATTTTAAAAGTAGAAATCCGAAATAATTCTACATCTCAACCTAAGCACCTTAAAAAAGCGATACTTTTAAACAATTTCTAAATATATATGATTTGGAAATCTATAAAACTACTTTTTAGAAAATACTATAAATTGATAGTAACATCATATGTTGCCCAGCATATAATGGGATAAAACTAGCCGGGGTGAGCGTGATGGGAATCATTGATACAAATGTTTGGCTTCAGAACGATAGCAGCCCAAATGAAATATGTAAACACTTAGTAGATGAGTTCCCGAAAATGAGACCGAATAGTATTTATCAATTGTTACAGTATCATGGGATGTATAAAGATTCATCTCAAACAAAAAGAGACGTAGAATCTTTAGTTTCAGAGAACATATGGAGTAAAGGAAAGGCTATTTTTGAACGATTCCATGGGTTATGGAAAGGTCCAGACATCCCAGTTTATATTTTCCCATTGCATGCAGGAGGCTTATTTCACCGTACACAAGATACAAAATCTGGTTTAGCTTTTCGGGATAAATTATTCCTTTTTGTTCGTCCTGGCATTAGTCTGAAAGAACTTACAGCAGTGTTCATTCATGAATACCATCATGTATGTAGGTTAGCTTGCGTTAAAGAAGATGAAAAGGATTTCACGTTGCTTGATCGAATGGTCATGGAGGGTCTAGCTGAACATGCTGTCAAGACCTATCTTGGGAAGGATTACTTAGCGAAATGGACCCACTTATATTCGGATGAGCAGCTTCAGCATTTTTGGGAGAAATATCTTAAAGAGAATATTCAGCTGAAACGTATCGAGAGAAAACACGACCAATTATTACTAGGCAAATCACCTTATCCGAAAATGCTTGGTTATGGAGTTGGATATTTCCTGGTGAAACAAAAAAACAATCTTAAGATTAAAAAGACATTTGCTATTCCATCTGAAGTTTTTTATTTGCAGGAAACGGAAAAAGGCTAAAAAATAGTAATGTTACTGGGTTATTGAATCGGATAAAAAGAGTTTTTTTTTGTCTTGAAACGTCATTTGTAGTGTCTGCTTAAAAATGCCTGCCTCGCATCATAAAGTTACGAAGTTTTCGTGAAAGCGTTATCAAAAATTGGTAAATAACTGAATTTGTTAATGGGAAACTGTATTGTAGTGTAGTTCGCATCACCTTCGTTTAAAAAAAAGAAAAATAATCATATGCCAATAAAGGGAATAAATTCTCTCACAACTGCCTATACTGATGGACAAATAGAACTAAGTAAGCGAGGGGTCAAATGATGTTGTATCTTCATGATGTTTGGGTGAATTGGTTTGAAGGAGAAGAAAACGGCTACAATATTTGCCATTTTCATGAATGGAGAAAAGATGACGGAATTGAACTGCTCGATCAAGTTCCGCTTTTGAAAATTTCGTCTATCCTTTTTCATTACATAGAAAATGATTTGTCTGAATTACCGAAAGCACTACTCAATGATATTTATCAAAAAGCTTATGCGAGAAAGAACCATGAAAGAATTCAATTAGATTACTGTTTTGTTATTACAGACGGAAGCGGGATACTGGCTATTGATACAATTGGCTATCACATTCCGATTCGGAAAAGCCGGCTAATTCCACGCCAAGAGCAAATTGTATATGACATGATTGATAACCATCCTGCGTTAGAATACACATTTACAGATAGTGATCCAGCAGAAAAAGAATATCATATTTTATCTCCATCACCGAACTATATGAAGGGTCTTACTCGAAAAGAACGTCAATTAAAGCAGCTTTTATTTATGGCTATGGATCAACTATTTACAGCCAAACACACAGCCGAGATACGCTACTGGTTTACAGAGTGGTCACCAGAAAAATATGAAAGTATACAGGAGATGAATTTCGAAGAAGCTTGGCTTGGGTTATATGAAGCAATGAAAACAGGCTGGTCAGATAAACATCTTCACATGTGTGAACACTTGGTAAAAGGCCAACCGTTCTTTGAAAAGCTATGGGAAATGGAAGTCGGCGATAGTCAGTCCATGTTATAAAATAGACGCAGAAAAAGACGTGCTTAGTGAGGCGTCTTTTTCAATTATTTTAATCGTTATCTACGTAAAAGTTCATTACAATTTGACGAAGCTGATAGACGAATCAACTATTCAAAGAAGTTGTTCTAAAATCAAAGGATCTGCCTCGCAACAACTATCGACAGTAGAAATGAATCGTAAATTGTCGATAGAGTATGAGACCAGACCCTTCTAGGATATTATCGTATTATTTTCTTTTACGTCCTAAGCCAATGCCATTAGACATTTTACGGAGCATTTTATTTGCTTCCATATTTGCTTTTTCAGCGCCGCTATCTAAAATTTCATCCAGTTCAGTGGATTCCAGTAGGCTATAGTAGCGATCTTGAATCGGTTGGATTTCGGCGAGAACGACTTCAACTAAACCAGATTTAAAGTCTCCATACCCTTTACCCTCATACATCGCCTCGATTTCGGTAATTGATTTACCACTAAAGATGCTATAAATGGAAAGGAGATTAGATACACCAGGTTTATTTTCCTTGTCGTATTTGACAATACCCTCTGAATCGGTAACTGCACTTTTAATTTTCTTTTCAATTTGTTTTGGATCATCTAATAAGGCAATCGTCGCTTTTTTGTTTGGATCAGATTTACTCATTTTCCTATCCGGTTCTTGTAGAGACATAATCCTTGCGCCTGCTTTTGGTAGGCTGATTTCAGGAATTGTAAAGATCTCCCCATATTTCCGATTGAAACGTTCAGCCAAATCACGTGTTAATTCAATGTGTTGCTTTTGATCTTCACCTACTGGTACGAGATCAGTATTATATAGAAGGATGTCAGCGACCATCAATGGTGGGTACGTTAATAAACCAGCTGATACGCCATCCTTTCCAGCAGATTTGTCTTTAAATTGAGTCATTCTTTCTAACTCGCCAATATAGACATTGCATGTCATCATCCAGCCTGCTTGGGCGTGTGCTGGTACTTCAGATTGGATAAAGATCGTATTCTTTTCTGGATCTAATCCAATTGCTAGATATAATGCTGCAAGATTACGGATATTTTTTCTTAATTCTAATCGGTCCTGTGGCACGGTAATTGCGTGCTGATCAACAATACAGAAGTAGCAGTCATATTCATGTTGAAGTTCGACGAATTGCTTCATCGCACCAATATAATTTCCTAATGTTATGGAACCAGTAGGCTGTATGCCTGAGAAAATCCTTTTCACCTATTGTCACTCCCTGTATAAACTTAAAAAATAATAGTTTGATTACTACTTTCATTGTAGAGATATTTACTGTTGAAATCTACATATTTCCCTTACAGCATCGCCATTATTGCAAAAAATCATAAGTAATAAACATATAATCCAATAATTAAAATGAGTAAAAGAATGAATCCAGCTGAGAAAGGGACACTAAGGTTCAACGTTATTAAATCAGAAAGCCGACGCATTTCTCTTTCTTCTTCCCTTTCTGTACTTTTACTTGGAAGTACTTTACGAAAGCTGTAATGAATTACATCAAAAAAACCTTTTTGTAGTACCAACGTAAATAAGGAGAAGGTTAATAGGCATCCAGTTATATAAAAGATCATATCAAGGAACGAACGCAACGTGATCTCATGATAAAAGACGAGTGATAAAAGTAAAGAAAGCAAAAACATTACCATTGTCCAAATCATTGTTTTTTTCATTTTCACTACCCTCTCTAAATGTTACTAAAAAAAGTATACCAAAACATAAAGAGGTACATGCAATAAGTTATTATTATCTTAATATAATGAAAAGTTCGATAAAAGGAGTGACTTCAAAAGATGAAATAAACATTTAGGGAATATTTACCTAATGAAAAGGCTTAATTTTGTGAAAATTACAATTAAACTTACGACTCACTGTAAAAATACTCGATTATTAAAAAAATGATTATATGTCATTAAATTATTTTCGAATATTTATGTACAAATTCTAAATAATTTGTATAATAGTAAATGTTACACTAAAAAATAAGGGAAGGGTGTCACGAATTTGAAAAAATCTAAATATTCACTGCTTTTGACCTTGGTATTAGTACTTAGCGTTTTCTTGGCAGCATGTAGTGGTGGAAACAATACAGATAAAAAATCTGATGGTGCAAAAACATCTAATGCAGCACAAGAAATTAAAATACTAAGTAAATCTGAGATCCCAACATTGGATTCTGTTAAGACGACAGACGAAATTGGCTTTAACGTATTAAATAGTATTAACGAAGGTCTTTACACACAAGATAAAGATGGTAGTTCTGTTCCTGCTTTAGTAGATGGAGAGCCAGAAGTGAGTGAAGACGGGAAAACTGTAACATTTAAGCTTATCGATGCAAAATGGTCTAATGGAGATCCTGTGACTGCACAAGATTTCGTATTCGCTTGGCAGCGTGCAATTGATCCTGCTACAGCTTCAGAATATGGTCCATATATGATGAATGGAAAAATTGCAGGCGCTCAAGAAATTACTGATGCTGCAGTTGCCAAAAAAGATTTTGATTTAAATACTTTAGGTATTAAAGCAATAGATGAAAAAACGCTAGAAGTTAAATTTGAGAAAGTTCTTCCTTACTGGAAAGACTTAATGGCATTCCCAACATTCTATCCACAAAACGAAAAGTTTGTGAAAGAAAAAGGCAATGCATATGCTAGTAATGCAGAAAACCTAATATCAAACGGGGCTTTCAAATTAGCAGCTTGGAAAGGTCCTACTGCTATGGAATGGACTCTTGAAAAGAACGACACTTACCGAGATGCAGATGCAATTACACTTAAGAAGATTACATTTAATGTTGTTAAAGATAATAATGCACAAGTGAATGCATTTGAAGGTGGAGAAGCAGATATCACTGATATCTTATCATCCGATCTTGTTCCACAATATCAAGGTGATGAAAGAATGGTTAGTGCTCTTCAACCATCTGTTTACTGGATTAAAATGAACTATAAAAATAAAGCACTTGCAAATGTAAACATTCGTGAAGCACTTGCAAAAGCTTTCAATAAAGAGGATCTTGCAGCAAGCATTTTGAACAACGGTTCAATTGCAGCGAACTATTTTGTACCAGACAAGTTTGTAACAACTCCAGACGGTAAAGATTTCCGTGAGAAAAACGGCGATTTGATTGTGTTTAATGCTGATGAAGCAAAAGCAGCATGGGAAAAAGGTTTGGCTGAACTAGGACTAGACAAGCTTGAGCTTAGCTACCTAGGTGGAGACACAGATTCAGCTAAGAAGCAAGATGAGTACATTGTAAACCAATTGGAAACGAACCTACCTGGATTAAAAGTTAATCTTGAGAGTGTTCCATTTGCAATTCGTCTTGATCGTGCAAAAGCTGGAAACTATGATTTACTTCACTCTGGTTGGGGTCCTGACTATCCAGATGCAATGACATTCGCTGATCTTTGGTTAACAGACAGCCCGAATAATGAAATGTCATATTCAAGCGCTAAATATGACGGGTTAATTAAAAAAGCTGAAGAAGCGGCTGCGAATCCAGAAGAGTATGTTGCAACACTTCAAGAAGCTGAACGCGTATTCTTAGCTGAAGACTATGGTGTGGCACCAACTTACCAAAGAGCAGATAACATCCTAATTAGTCCTAAAGTTAAAGGATTAGTTGCTTTACCATTTGGTCCAAACTATTCTTATAAATGGATCACAGTTGAAGAATAGGATGCCAAAACATATAAAAATGATTTGAAAGCAGAAAAGGGAGTATATGTACTTGGTATACTCTCTTTTCCCTATTATAAAAATTGTCGAATTATAGAGAAAATTCGAATATGTAGGAGGTGTGCAAATGGCTCGATATATTATAAAAAGGTTTATTTATATGTTAATTACCTTATTTGTTATTGCCAGCCTAACCTTCTTCTTGATGAAATTGATTCCAGGTACGCCTTTTTCCACGGCGGGAAAATTATCACCTGAACAATTACAAATCATGAAGGAAAATTACGGATTAGATCAACCTGTAGCGGTACAATACGCACAATATATTGTTGGTTTACTTAAAGGTGATTTAGGAATTTCGTTTCAGTTTAATAATGTTCCAGTCACACAATTATTACTTGAGCGGATTCAACCATCACTAGTGTTAGGATTTCAAGCCATCTTTTTCGGTACGATTATCGGAATTGTGCTAGGAGTTATTAGCGCATTAAAACAAAATACTTGGATTGATTATAGTTCAACATTCATAGCTGTTCTTGGTAAATCGATCCCTAACTTCGTGTTTGCGGGTGTCATGCAATATTATATTGGCGTTAAGCTAGGCTGGTTACCAGTATTGTTCTGGAAGGGTTGGGACTACACCATTATGCCTACGATTGCACTAGCTATGTTCCCTATCGCCATTACGGCTCGATTTATGAGAACAGAAATGATTGATGTATTAGGTTCAGATTATATTACCCTTGCAAAAGCCAAGGGTGCAAGTAGCTTCGAGGTTGCCTTTAAACATGGATTACGAAATGCGTTAATCCCAGTAATAACAGTATTAGGACCTCTAACGGTTTCCTTAATGACGGGTTCTCTCGTTATTGAGCAGATATTTGCCATCCCGGGAATCGGGGAACAATTCGTTAAAGCGATAACAGTAAATGATTATTCCGTTATTATGGGAACGACTCTGTTATTCTCATTTATGTTTGTTGTCATTATCCTTATAGTGGATATTCTTTATGGGGTTATTGATCCGCGGATTAGGTTGTCAGGAGGTAAAAAGTAATGGCGAAAGAAGATATGAAAATAAGTAAAGACAAGTTTGCTCCTGCCATTCTGGATGCTTCCTTAGGTGAGGCAATTGGCAAGCCTAGCTTAAATTTCTGGCAAGATTCATGGCTAAGAATAAGAAAAAATAAAGCAGCTCTGGTTAGTATAATTGTGATGCTTTTGGTCATTATCCTAGCCTTTGTAGGTCCACTAATTAGCGGACATGGAACAAATGAACAAGATTTAAAACGGACAAATTTGCCTGCTAAAATCCCGGTATTGGAAAGTGTAAGCTGGTTACCCTTTGACGGAACAATGGTCCGTAATGATGGTACAGTTGTCGATGTATATGAACAGAAGAATATTGATGAATACTTCTGGTTTGGGACAGATTCTTTAGGCCGTGATTTATTCACACGTGTGGCAAAAGGAATTCAAATTTCCCTCTATATCGCTTTCTTGGCAGCATTATTAGACATGTTAATCGGCGTCACCTATGGAGCAATAGCAGGATACTTTGGTGGCAGACTGGATAGTATGATGCAGCGTGTAATTGAAGTGATTTCTGGAATACCAAACCTTGTTGTCGTGATATTAATGATCCTCGTTTTCAAACCAGGGATTATGTCGATTACGATTGCACTTGCTATTACAGGATGGACAACGATGGCGCGAGTTGTGCGAGCTCAAGTGCTAAAATTGAAAGAACAAGAATATGTACTTGCTTCAAGAACGTTAGGAAACTCTCATAGCAAAATCATTTTCAAACATTTACTGCCAAATTTAGCGGGTGTTATCATTATTAACACCATGTTTACCATTCCGAATGCAATATTCTTTGAAGCATTCTTAAGTTTCATTGGTTTGGGACTTTCATCGCCACTAGCTTCATTAGGTACGTTAATTGATGATGGATTTAAAACATTGAGATTGTATCCACACTTAATGATTTTCCCAGCAGTCTTTATCAGCATCATTATGGTTTGCTTTAACATGATTGCAGATGGTATCCGTGATGCATTGGATCCAAAAATGCGCGATTAATAGGTAGGTGAAAAAGTTGGAAAACATATTAGAAGTTAAAGATTTGAATATATCGTTTCATACGTTCTCGGGAGAAGTTCAAGCGATTCGAGGTGTGAACTTTGAATTGAAAAAAGGTGAAACACTTGCAATAGTAGGAGAATCAGGATCAGGTAAATCAGTAACGACTAAAGCAATTATGCGCCTTTTACCGCCGCAAAATTCGGAAATAAAGAGTGGCGAAATTCTTTTCGATGGGAAAGATTTAGCTCATTTAAGTGAAAAAAAGATGCAAAAAGTACGTGGAAAAGACATTTCACTGATCTTCCAAGATCCAATGACATCTTTAAACCCGACAATTAAAGTCGGTAAGCAAATCATGGAACCGATTATTAAGCATCAGAATGCAAGTAAGAGTGAGGCAAAAAAACGGACGCTTGAATTGCTTAGCATGGTAGGGATTCCGAATCCTGAGCAGCGTTTTGAACAATATCCACATCAATTTTCAGGTGGGATGAGACAGCGTGTCGTTATCGCAATAGCTCTTGCATGTAATCCAAAGGTCTTGATTGCAGATGAGCCAACAACAGCGCTTGATGTAACGATCCAGGCTCAAATTCTTGAATTAATGAAAGAATTGCAGAAGAAAATTGATACGTCGATTATTTTCATTACGCATGACCTTGGTGTTGTTGCCAATGTAGCGGATCGAGTAGCAGTTATGTATGCCGGGAAAATTGTTGAAATAGGAACAGTGGATGAAATCTTCTATAATCCTCAACATCCATATACATGGGGATTAATCAGTTCAATGCCGAGTTTGGATTCGACTGAGGAAGAGTTATACGCGATTCCAGGAACTCCTCCAAATCTCTTGCACCCGCCTGTAGGCGACGCATTTGCGCCACGTAATGAATATGCGATGCAGATTGATTTAGAAGAACAACCGCCAATGTTTAAGGTTTCTGACACACATTATGCGGCAACTTGGTTATTGCACCCTGATGCACCGAAAGTAGAACCACCAGCAGCTGTAGCCAAACGGATGAAACAATTCCAAGCTGGACAGGAGGGGCAATGATGGCAGAACGTGAGAAGTTACTCGAAATAAAAAATCTAAAGCAATACTTCAATGTTGGAAAACCGAATATGGTTAAAGCAATAGATGGTATTTCTTTCGATATTTACAAAGGTGAAACACTTGGATTAGTTGGTGAATCAGGTTGCGGTAAATCAACGACTGGTCGAACCATTATTCGCCTTTATAATGCAACGGATGGCGAAGTTATTTTTGATGGCGAAAATGTTCACGGAACGAAAAATCGGAAGCAATTAAAGGACTTTAACCGAAAAATGCAGATGATTTTCCAAGATCCCTATGCATCTTTAAATCCGCGATTGAAGGTTATGGATATTATTGCAGAGGGAATTGACATACATGGCTTAGCGAAAACTCCTAAAGAGAGAGCTGAACGTGTTTACAGCTTGCTTGAAACGGTCGGTTTAAATCGTGAACATGCCAATCGATACCCGCATGAATTCTCCGGTGGCCAACGCCAACGTATCGGAATTGCCCGTGCACTAGCTGTTAAGCCTGAATTCATCATTGCTGATGAACCAATTTCAGCATTGGATGTATCTATTCAGGCACAAGTTGTTAATCTATTGAAAAAACTACAAATTGAACATGGTCTAACGTATCTCTTCATCGCACACGATCTCTCCATGGTTAAGTACATCAGTGATCGAATCGGAGTTATGTATTTCGGGAAATTGGTGGAGCTTGCACCAAGTGATGACTTGTATAGCAACCCAATTCACCCTTATACTCAATCTCTGCTTTCGGCAATCCCTCTTCCGGATCCTGAGAGCGAACGTATAAGAAAACGTATTATTTACAATCCAAACATTCACAACTATAGTGAAAACGATGATGTGAAGATGCGTGAAGTAAGACCAGGACACTTTGTGAATTGCTCTGAAAAGGAAGTTAAACAATATCAACAACTGTATAAGCAATAACAAAAAAACGATCTCTATTAGAGATCGTTTTTTTGTTATCAAATCTATGAAAACAGGAACAAAAATTGGGTATAGAAAAAAATGAAAGATACTAACTAAAATGTTTATAACTCGGTAAACTGGGTACTTTAAATAGTGTTCGGATAAAGTAATTGAGAATCATTTATGTTAATTTTCAATTAGTATACCCATTCGTAAACTAAAATAATAAAGTGGGATGGCTTGATTGTAAAATAAAACTTGGCCTTTGAAAGCGTATCAAACTTTGTGAAAAGAGTATGCATTTTGCTGATTTTAGTGTATAATATCAATATGAATTACTATTTTATAGTTATTTCAATCTAGACTTGAAACTGTAGTGAATGATAAGTTTCCCATCATAGATCGCCGATTCTATACTTAGGGAGTGTGAGTGTTAACATGGTAACTTTATATACATCACCTAGTTGTACTTCTTGCCGTAAAGCAAAAGCGTGGCTTGAGGAACATGATATTGCTTATTCTGAAAGAAATATTTTTTCTGAACCGCTTACAATTGAAGAGATAAAAGAGATTCTTCGTATGACAGAAGATGGAACAGATGAAATTATTTCGACAAGATCGAAAACTTTCCAGAAACTAAATGTAAATGTGGAATCTCTTCCACTTCAAGAATTGTATAGAATAATCAAAGATAATCCAGGTTTATTAAGAAGACCAATTATCCTTGATGAAAAAAGATTACAGGTTGGATATAACGAAGATGAGATTCGCAGATTCTTACCACGTAAAGTCCGTTCGTTCCAACTGCGTGAAGCTCAGCGAATGGTCAACTAATTATAAGCACAGGCTCTGTCTGAATCATTGACAGGGTTTTTTTAATGTATCTCTTTTTTAGATTAGAAACAAAAGTGTGCGAAACAAGATACTGACAGATGAAAGTAATGCATTACAATACTAATCCGTTAAGCGTTTCCTTTAACATAGGAATATCCAGTATAGATGGAGTTATTCCAAAAATATTTCCTCTTTTACAGTTGCATAACCTGTAGAGATTTTGTAAAATATATGGAACATTAGGCAATAGTTTGTTTTTAACCGATTGAAGCTTTTTTATTTCCATTATGAAGAGTTTTATCATAAAATAAAATATGACAACATATTTCCTTATCTACGGGTTATGCAAGAGGGTATGGTGGGTATCGATAAAAGAAAGAGCAATAACTTGCTCGGGGGTAAATCCCTTCAAAACATGCACAGAAGGGAGAGGATTTACGTGGAGATCGAACGTATAAATGAAGATACAGTGAAGTTTTACATTTCTTATATAGATATTGAAGATCGCGGCTTCAATAGGGAAGATATCTGGTATAGCCGAGAACGAAGTGAGGAGCTTTTCTGGGAGATGATGGATGAAGTACATCAAGAAGAAGAGTTTATGATTGAAGGTCCATTATGGATTCAAGTTCAAGCTTTGGAAAAAGGTCTTGAAATATTGGTTACGAAGGCCCAATTAACGAAGGATGGTCAGAAGCTAGAACTGCCGATTACTGATGAGAGATTCGGAGAACTTCATGTCGATGATAAGCTTGAATCCTTGTTAGATGAACAATATCAAGGGAAAGACGAAGGCCATGAACCTATTCAGTTTGAGGACGGTATCATTGAATTTATCACGGAGTTCAATGATTTTGAAGATGTTATTTCATTAAGTAAGCGCAGTGGACTTGATCACTTTAAGACCCAATTATATGCCTATGAGAATAGATATTTTCTTTATATCGAATTTGAGGAAGAGGAAATTGAAGAAGAAGAAATTGACGATGTTTTAAGTCTTTTACTTGAATACAGTCAAGAATCTTCAATTACAATCCATATGCTTGAAGAATATGGAAGACTGGTAATGGGTGAACATGTTTTTGAAACGGTCCATAAATATTTTTCATAACTAACAGCCGATTTCATTATGAACGATTATGAGGTCGGCTTTTTTGTATGATAATATGTCTGATATTTTTAAAAATTCCCTCGAAAAAGAGGGATGGCTGTTTTAATGTAGAATATGTTGTAAAGAAAGGGGGATTTATATGCTTACTGCTCGAGATGTTCAAGGGAAAATTATTACTATTCCTGAAAATATCCCGAAAGAACGGTTAGTTGAATGGCAAACAAATCAATATTATTGTCCTTGCTGTACAGCAGAGCTAATCCTAAAGGCAGGCCAAATCAAGATTCCGCATTTTGCTCACAAAAAAACATCCGCTTGTACAGCTTCGTCTGAACCAGAATCGGAATATCACCTTTTAGGAAAGCGGAAATTATTCCAATGGTTTGTAAACAATCATATTGAACCAGAAATGGAACCATATCTTCCTGAAATAAGAAAGCGTCCCGATATCCTCATCTACTATAAGGAACAATCCTATGCGATTGAATTTCAATGCTCACCCATATCGGAGGAGGTGTTTCTCTCCCGTACAAAATCCTATCAAGGAGCTGGAATTAAACCGATTTGGATATTAGCAGAGAAGCGAATTAAACGTAAAAAAACTAGGAAGTATTCACTTTCTGCTTTTCAATGGCTATTTGCGATGAATACTGTTCAATCCCCGATGATTTTTACGTTTTGCCCTGACAAACAAAAGTTGTACATGTTAGAACCCTTAACTCCATTCTCACCACGCACAACCTTTTCTCAGTTAGCTGTTCTACCTCTAAGTAATACTCTTCCGCAAATCCTTTTTTCCACTAATAAAACTTGGAAATTTCATTTTACTGAAGAATGGCGAGCACAAAGAAAGTCGTGGGCTATTCATAGTGTAAAAACAGCAAAGCAAAGTAATCCGTTTTTCAATGGATTGTATAAGAATGGTTTGTCACCGGCGTGGATTCCGAGCGAAATTGGACTCCCTGTAGAAGGAATGGTAATGATTGAGACATCTGCGGTTGAATGGCAAGGCTGGATTTTCATGGATTGTTTACAAAATAAGAAAATAGGAAGTCGCATTTATCGTAGTCAAATTTATCACTCTTTTCAACGACGAATTTCAAACGGTCAGATTCGATTAAGAACGTTACCTATGATTTCTGCGAAAAACCCTTTTTTAGCAGTGGATGCCTATTTAACCCTATTGGTTAAGCTTGAGATTTTAGAATTTGGAGGAAAAGGGATTTATTTAATTAAAAATAAGCTTAACCTACCTACGAGCAGTGTTGAATATGTCCAATTAGAAAGTAGTATCTATTCCAAGCTTTCAGAAATGATTTTATTATAATAAGTAGAGTACAATGAAATGTATGAACAGTTATTTCGTAATTCGAATAGAAACGGGAAGGATTATTTCGAATAATAGAGAAATAATATGGTAACGAGAAGCTTCCAGCAAAGGGAGTTTGGACTACATGCGGAGAATCAGGCAGACGTTGCTGATTGACGTAGTTTATTAACTGTGTTCAATAAACTAGGATAACGTTTTTTCTAGAATGGAGGATTATATTTATGGGACAAGAAAATGCAGTAAAAGCATTACCTACTAGAAGTGAAGTGGCTGTTGAAGATACGTGGAGATTGGAGGATATCTACGCAACTGAAGAAGATTGGGAAAATGCTTTTCAAGCAGTGAAAGAAGACTTATTGAAGGCAGATGCGTATAAGGACACCCTTGGTGAAAGTGCCGAAAAGCTTTTTGCCGTATTACAATATCAAAATCAAGTATGGGAGAAGTTGGGGAAAGCCTATACATATTCACATATGCGCTATGATCAAGATACGACAAATTCTTTTTACCAAGGAATGGATTCACGTATAAAAAGCTTGGTTGCTCAGGCGAGCAGTGCACTTTCTTATATTGTTCCAGAAATTCTAAGTATTGAAGAAAGTAAAATTAGCGAATTTCTTAATGAAAAGGAAGAGCTTACATTATATGCTCATGCTCTCGAACAAATCAATCTTCAACGACCACATATTTTGTCAGCAGAAAAGGAAGCATTACTTGCACAGGCATCCGAGGTTTTTGATGCTTCAAGCAATACATTTGGTATGCTCAACAATGCAGATCTCGTTTTCCCGACCATTAAAGATGAACACGGTGAAGAAGTAGAAATTACTCATGGTCGTTATATTCGTTTTCTTGAGAGTGAGGATCGTCGCGTGCGCGAGGATGCATTTAAAGGTGTATATGAGACGTATGGCAAGTTCCGCAATACTTTTGCAAGCACACTTGCAGGTCAAGTTAAGAGTGATAATTTCAATGCTTCTGCGCACAACTATGAATCTGCCCGTCATGCTGCATTAAGTGATAATAATATTCCTGAAACTGTATATGACAATCTTGTTCAGACAGTAAATGAGAACTTGCATTTGATTCACCGTTATATTGATTTACGTAAAAAAGTACTTGGCTTAGATGAGCTTCATATGTATGATCTCTTCACGCCACTCGTTAAAGAAGTGAAAATGGATGTAAAGTATGATGAAGCAAAAGAATATATTCTAAAAGGCTTAGCTCCTTTAGGAGAAGACTATCTTAACGTATTAAAAGAAGGCTTTGAAAATCGTTGGGTGGACATTCATGAAAACAAAGGGAAACGTAGTGGCGCTTATTCATCTGGAGCATACGGAACGAATCCTTACATTTTGATGAACTGGCAGGATAATGTTAATAACTTGTTTACCCTTGCCCATGAATTTGGTCATTCCGTTCATAGTTATTACACAAGAAAGCATCAGCCATATCCATATGGAAATTATTCGATTTTCGTTGCGGAAGTTGCTTCAACTTGTAATGAAAACCTGTTGAATGATTATCTTCTTGATACAATTGAAGATAAGAAGAAGCGAATCTTTTTATTAAATCATCAATTGGAAGGATTCCGCGGCACGCTTTTCCGCCAAACCATGTTTGCTGAATTTGAGCATACGATCCATAAAAAAGCACAAAATGGAGAAGCGTTAACTGCTGAAGTATTAACACAAGAATATTATGAACTGAATAAGAAATACTTTGGTCCTAATATTATCATCGATGAGGAAATTGGTCTTGAATGGGCACGAATTCCGCATTTTTACTATAATTACTATGTGTATCAGTATGCTACTGGAATCAGTGCGGCAACAGCTTTAAGTAAACAAATTCTTGAAGAAGGAGGGCCAGCCGTCGAACGCTACCTAGAATTCCTGAAATCAGGAAGCTCGGATTATCCAATTGAGGTTTTGAAAAAGGCGGGCGTCGATATGACGAAGGCAGAGCCGATTCGAGAAGCTTTAAAAGTGTTTGAAGAAAAGTTAACCGAATTGGAATCTTTATTAGCTTAAGGGAAGAGAGGATGGCTTTAAGACGTATTGCTCTTAAAGATCATCCTTTTATTTATAACCTTTGAACCGATTTTTCTGACTGAAAGTAAAGATAATAATAAATAGGGAAAGAAAAAGAATAGGTGAGCTGATGTATATAGGGAAAAGTCCTAGAAAAGCTAAAAAATGCAGGGAAAGTGAGATTAGAATCAATAATAAGAATAAGATAATTTTCATGTTACTTACCTCCAGAAGTATTCTCTCTATAAAATATGCATCTGCATTCTAAAAATATGACAATTTTGTGAAGGAAGTCATAAAATGTTGAAAAATGTCGTATATATTGTTATATTATTTTTGTGAAGTTAATCACAAACAAACCTATACCCCTTTGTTTGATCGTGAAGAATTTCTCCCATCCCCTTTGTTCGTATATTATAGATAGGAAAGCCCAGCAAATTCGCGATTTGCTGGGCTTTCCTTATTCTATCTAGATTGATAAAACGCGTTTTGGGCTGTAAAATGCTAATTCAGACTGGTAAATCTCGATTCCTTCTGAAATCCAGATCTTAGTACAGTCATCTGCTTGTCAACAATTATTAGGAACTTTGCTTTTTTATCACGCATTAGCTGCTCGTAAAAGCCGGGTTGGTGAGATATTGGCGACACTAGAACGGGACTAACAATCAGTGGGGGGTGGAGAAACCCCGACTGATTGAAGTTTCACTTTATGTTTGAATGAGTCGTCCTTGTAATTACCAAATTTTTCTTGTGAATTTAATCACATAGTTATTGCTTCGAAGTATGAATCATGTTATATTATTGTTGTGAAGTTAATCACAAACAAACTTATACCCCTTTGTTTGATCGTGAAAAATTTCTCCCATCCCCTTTGTTCGTATAAATAGATAAAAAAACCTAGCAAATTCGCGATTTGCTAGGTTTTTTGCATAATAGTGCCTGTTCAAAAGGGAGGATAAAAAGAGCCCAGAAGTTCTGTGAGTGATGGTCTCAAACCTTTCGCGTATACAATAACGTTGAGATGTGCAGACTTCTTTGTTGCTCGTCATGACGTGCGCGATTTTAACAGAAGGTCATTCATAAGCTTTGAAGCAGTTCACAAGCTTTTTTATCAGACTTTTTGAACAACCTCTAATAGGAGCCTAGTCAAGACAGGCCCCTATTTAAAAAGGTAAGAAAGTATAAGTTTTTCCAATGGGTTCTGATATCTAGCTCCAACGTCTATGCTTTTGGAAGCCAAGAGACACTTTAGATTTTTCTAATTAAATGTCTAATTTTCGATATATCTCCAGAAGGTTCCGTATTTGGCAGGGATTTTTTCTACAAATTGCTTGAGGATAAGTTTTTTCATTTCTTTTTCGACTTCTTGTTTATTCATATTATAAACTACTTCAATTTCTTTCGTTGCGACAAATTTGTAACAACGTATAAATGCCTCAAGGGAAGGCGGAGTTGAGGGAGTAGGAAGTCTTTCAAGCATTTCTTCAAGAATATTTACATACACCTCATATGCATACAAGCCGGATACTTTGATTCCTTCTTCTTCAATATTTTCATTGAAGAAGACAAGGGAAGGTATTTCATTCACTTCCATCTCAGATGTAATCTTAAGATCGCATTGAAATCCTTTTGCTGCACTTGTAGAAGTGATGTCATTAAGGAATTCCTCCACATCTAATCCAATTTCACGTGCGCATTGAGTTAGGACTTCGAGTTTGGAAATGTCCTGCTTGTCAAGAAACAGCAGCTCTTGTAACCTTCTAATGAAACGGGCTGACAGCTTTCTGCTCTGTAATTCAGCGGCCTTAATAGCAATTGAAGCAGCATATGGAGAAGAAATTGGATTTTCAAGCCACAAGTTTCCATCACAGGACATGCCAGAGCGGCTGGCTGTTCTTTCCCAAGTTTGTGCCATATTTTCATAGTTTTTGGTCTTTGTGCTATGAAGGGAAGATAGTTTCCCGCTTACAACATGCTTGATGCTGAATAATTGACCATACTCGATATGGAGCTTTTTAATAATAGGCTCAAGCGCCCAGCATTCAGGACATATTGGGTCGATAAACACATAGATTTCAATCGGCTTTTTTCCAATTCCATAGCAATGCTGCGATTTAATCCAATTAGATATGTTGAAAATTGGTTTCTGAGCGCTCAATTTTCTTCTCCTTTCATGTCTTGATCGGTTGTGTTAATCATATGCTGTGCTGTCAAATGAAGACGATGGTAGTAAAACTCTCTTATATCTCCAACGAGTCCGACCGTATCCATTGCTTGCCTCATGCAGGATAGCCATGCTTCGGCACGACTGGGAGTGATTTCAAATGGAAGATGTCGGGCCCTTAGCATGGGATGGCCGTGTTCCTCTGTATAGAGAGAGGGGCCTCCTAGATATTGAGCCATGAATTGTTTTTGCTTACGGACTGTTTCCGATAATTCCTCAGGAAAAATAGGCTGTAATTCCGGGTGACGGCTCACATTATCATAGAAAACATCAATTAATTTATATAGAAGCGCCTCTCCAATTACTTCGAATGGTGTAGGGTTCGCTTGTGTCATGATGATTACTCCCTTTAAAAAGAATAAGTATATTTTCATTTTAACAACGCCATTGCAATATAACAAATATCTAGCTTAAGGAAATTAGATATTCTGTACTACTACACACAATCATAGAACATTTCGTATTGATAGCATGCTCCCTAGACAAAGTAAAAAGCACCTGAAAGGATTTGTACTCCTTTGGGTGCTTCTTTACACGTATCATTTCAATTCTGATTTCAGGATCGTTCTTAGCTTAAATACGTTTTCATGACTTTTTTCACGTAGTTTTGGGTTTCTTTAAAGGGTGGGATTCCATTATGCTTGTCTACATTTCCTGGTCCGGCATTATAGGCAGCAAGTGCAAGTTTGGTATCTCCATTATAACGGTTCAGCATATTGCTTAGGTATTTACTTCCAGCCATAATATTTTGAATAGGGTCTGAGATATTTGTCACGCCAAGACTTTTTGCTGTTGCGGGCATAAGTTGCATAAGTCCTGATGCTCCTGCATGACTTTTGGCAGCAACGTTAAAATTAGACTCTTGCAAAATGACGGACTTAATCAGCTTTTCAGGGATATTGTATTGCAAGGCTGCTTCACGAATAACATGATCATAATCAGTTTTTTTACCAGCACCAGTGCTAATGGATGGCGGTACACTTGGAAAAATACTGATTGGTAGGTGACTTGATAAGCGATTATTGGAAGTTTCCTCGCTGATTTTGTCATACACAGTTCCTAACGACTGCATATTAGATTGTATACTCGGATTCTTCGTCATGTATTCCGATAAGAGTTGTTGAAACATGTCATTTGTAGATGTTTCTCCTGTACTAGTCGTTGTATTTAAACCTTTAAGGGCTTGGAGTTCTATTAAAGTTCTAAAATCCTCTATTTTCAATATGTACACCTCTGAATATGGTAGTGATTATAGTTGTTTCTTCTTAGCTTGGTAAAATCGTCTAACCTTATTTTCGGTTTTTCGGGTTGGAATTTGAAGGCTATCTAACAAATTATCGAAAATTTCTTTTCCTGCCAATTTATTGGTCACTTCATATTCTACCTCAAAATCCTCTGTATTTAAATAAAGACTATGATCAAGTACAAGCAGGCCACCTTTATAAGCGAACTCTGCTCGATTTGTCCCGAGCGTGCCGAAAAATTGTATATCCGAATGAATTCCCATTTCACCAATTAAAGTGGTGATATAACCTTCAGGAAGGCGATTACCTTGAAGCAGAGAATCGGCTTCTTCTTTTGAGAGCGGCTGATTTGTTTCAAGTAGTCCCTCTTTTGCAGGCTGCTTTAATGTTAACTCATAATCGCCTTTTTTATGACGGATTCTTAGTGCTGATTCGTTTTCTTTTAATGAAAATTGAGTTGTGTCAAAATAGTGATTTTCCTGATAGATAAAATCGCTTTCTTTAACAGAAAAACTCTGTTTTAATCGCTGAAATTCTTCTTTCGTTAGTAGATTTTTGAATTCAATTTCAAGATGCTGGTTCATTAGGTACTTCCTTTCTAGCTAATTTTTTTATCTCGGTTTAACAGGCTGAAATTCCGATTGGTGAGATCCAGTGGAACTTACCGATGTGCTCTTCAGAGGTAAAGTTTGGGCCCGCAGGATATGGGTCACACAGACGAAGATATGAGGAAGCGGCGTACTTAGTCTGTGTTCATTGAGCCTTAGTTTATTCGTATCATAATACGCTTGTGTAGTAACTCTACAACAAGAACTAGATTTATTAAAGGTAAAAAAGTGTAATGAATTTGAAAATTTGCTAAGACAACCCTGAATATTTAGGAATACTTTGTAGGATGTGATAAAATATAATCGTTAAAATGGGAGGTTGAATGATTCATGAGAGAGAAGATACATATAGTAGAAGCGGTTATCGAAACGGGGAATCTTGTTTTGATTCCTGATAAAGAAGTGGAAATTGCAAAGCTAATACCGAAGGAACAAGTAATCGTAGATTCAGATAACGCATCTTTCATTTATTTAGTAGAAGATGTTGAAAGTTATACATATATTTTCTTACCTGAAGCGATATGGGCATCTTTGAAACAGGCTATGGAAGAACGTTTGCCAGTCATATTGAAGTCTGGGGATAAAAAACTAGAACTACCGGGTTTATATGAAGAACTTACTTATTTAATTGATAATATAGAGGGAAATGGGAATTATGGGGAAGGGTTTGTTGCAAAAGTTGAACAGATGTTTATATCTTAATAAACTATTTCCATGTTTAGTTTCAAATGAATATTTGCTCTAAATTTACATAGCCAAGAAATGGTGGCTTATTCTTAGTGTAAGCGAATTTAATAAATTTTGGTGCTAGCGCAAGCGGCCAAAGGCACTTTCGCATTTCAGACATACAAGCTATAAGTGTGAATAGCACTTGCGATATTACTTGCTTGTCTTATGCTTAGCGAACGTCGAAGTTCCTTAAAAGGCGCTTGCGCTTTTCTATGAACAGGTGGTGCGGCAATGGAACATTGGGATGACTTTTTGGCTCCGTACAAGCAAGCAGTAGAAGAACTAAAGGTAAAACTTAAAGGATTACGCAATGAATTCGAGCGTGATCATGTACATTCACCAATCGAATTTGTGACAGGTCGAGTAAAACCGATTGTAAGTATTTTAGATAAAGCAGCACAGAAGAATATCCCACTAAATAAATTAGCGACGGAAATGCAAGATATTGCAGGATTACGAATGATGTGCCAGTTTGTAGATGATATAACAAAAGTAGTTGAGTTACTAAGGGCCCGGAATGATTTTGAAATCGTAGAGGAACGGAATTATATCTCTCATAAAAAAGTGAGTGGCTATCGTTCCTATCACGTCGTTCTTCGGTATCCTGTCCAAACCATACATGGAGAGAGAAAGATTCTCATTGAAATACAGATCCGGACACTCGCCATGAATTTTTGGGCAACGATTGAGCATTCTCTAAACTATAAATATCGTGGAGATTTTCCCAAAGATATTCGAATACGCCTACAACGGGCAGCCGAAGCAGCTTTCTTGCTGGATGAAGAAATGTCACAAATACGCCTCGAAATACAGGAAGCCCAGCGCGTTTTTTCACGAAAGAAAGATAAACCAAAAGAATGAGCAGCAGAAAACATGAAGGTGGGATTGTATGAAATTTGCCATAACCTCAAAGGGAGATTCGAAGTCGAATACTTTAATGCATCGCATGAGGACGTATCTCCAAGATTTTAAATTAGAGTATGACGAAGACCAGCCAGATATAGTCATTTCTGTTGGGGGAGACGGTACCTTACTATATGCCTTTCATCGTTATAAAAACCGCCTTGATAAAACCGCCTTCGTTGGCGTTCATACTGGTCACCTTGGTTTTTATGCAGATTGGACTCCAGAGGAAATCGAGAAGTTAGTGATTGCTTTGGCAAAAACTCCATTTCAGGTCGTTGAATACCCACTTCTTGAAGTGATTGTCAGGTATCAGCATGGCGGGAGGGAGTCGCGTTTTTTAGCACTGAATGAATCAACTGTTAAAAGTGTGGAAGGTACACTCGTAATGGATGTGGAAATGCGTGGTGAGCATTTTGAAACATTCAGGGGAGATGGGCTTTGTGTATCAACCCCTTCAGGGAGTACGGCATACAATAAAGCACTAGGTGGAGCGCTTATTCATCCGTCAATCCCGTCGATTCAACTTGCAGAAATGGCTTCCATTAATAATCGTGTATTTCGGACGGTAGGATCGCCGCTAGTCTTGCCTGCTCATCATACATGCATGTTGAAGCCAGTTAACAATGTTGATTTTCAAATTACCATTGATCATCTTTCATTGCTTCATGAAGATGTAAAATCGATACAATTTAGAGTAGCAGATGAGAAAATTCGGTTTGCGCGATTTAGACCGTTTCCTTTTTGGAAGCGAGTGCATGATTCGTTTATTGCAAATTAAGGAGTTACGGTGTTTATGCTAAACAAAACTGGATCCCCATTTCGATTAAATTGGGATGTAGCGAAGAAAGATGCGGGAAAGCTTTTAAGAACTTTTCTTGAAGAACAAGGTATTTCAAAACGCGCATTAACAGCAATTAAGTTTGATGGGGGAAAGTTGACAGTCAATAAAGAAGAAGTGACTGTTCGTCACGTACTTAAGACGGGAGATACTGTAACGGCAGAATTCCCGCTTGAAACTGGAAGTAAAGGGTTACTTCCAGAAAAATTGCCCCTTCATATTAGTTATGAAGATGATTATTTAATGGTATTGGTTAAACCTGCTAATATGAATACCATTCCTTCGAGAGAGCATCCAACAAGGAGTCTCGCCAATGCTTTACTATGGTATTATCAGGAACATAGCATTGCTGCGACTATTCATGTTGTCACGAGATTGGATCGCGATACTTCGGGGTTAGTATTAGTAGCGAAACACCGCCATATCCATCATCTCCTAAGTGAACAGCAGAAGGCAGGAAAGGTTCTCAGAAGGTATGAAGCAGTTGTTGAAGGGGATTTTCAGGAAGAGCAAGGAGAAATAGAAGCTCCGATTGGGAGGAAAGAGACGAGTATTATCGAACGTGAGGTAAGAGAAGACGGTCAGTATGCCTGTACAAAATTTAAGGTATTGCAGTCTGGAAAGAATTTTACTCATCTATCATTACAACTGTTAACAGGGAGAACGCATCAAATCCGTGTTCACCTTGCCTATATCGGTCATCCTCTTTGTGGAGATGGTTTGTATGGCGGACAGCTTGATAGAATAACGAGACAAGCTTTACATTGCTGCCAAATAACATTTATTCATCCGATTACAGGAGCTACTCTGACTTTTAACGAGAAACCGCCTGCGGATTTTCTACAACTTCTTACACTCATTTACTAAGGGGAAACAGAGAATGTCTATGGGTCAGACCATACACTCTATATACAGTTTAAAGTGTTACATACACAACTAGACTGTATATAGGGTTTGTGTGGTCTGATCCTTTGGTTTTTAGACAGGTTCTTTTAAAAAATCTTCATGATTCATCAAAACTTGTCTTGAATTTATCTGCAAAAAAAGGCAGAGTAGATGGTACAGAAATCATTTCTAACTCGGGGTAACGAAGTGCGGTTAGTTTTCCACCGAATACACACCCTGTATCGATATTATAGGTGCTGTTTACTTTCCTTGGTTCTAATACAGGGGTGTGACCATAAACGATTGTAGCATGTCCATGGTAGAATTGAGCCCAATCGCGTCTGACAGGGGAGCCATCAGGATGCTTTGCACCGGAAACATCTCCATATAGAACAAATGACTTCACTTTATCATTGATTTTTCCAATATAATCGGACCGAATACCTGCGTGAGCAATTACAAGTTTTTCATTGTTAATGACTTGGTAGAGTGGAGATTGTTCGTATAAATCCATGAATTTCTTGCGGATTATTTTTTGCTGGCGCATAGGCAGCTCTTTGTATTCAGCTACTGTTGTTTCAAGCCCATGGGTAATCTGTACTTTGTTTCCAGAAAAATAGCGATACAGCTTATTGCAATGATTGCCTGGAGCATATAAGGCCAATTTATGAACGATGGTTAGTTCATATACGGATTCAATGACTTTTAACGATTGTGGCCCTCTATCCGTAAGGTCCCCTACAAAACCTATGATTCTGCCGTCAGGATGAACCGGATACCCTGTTCCCCAAGAGTAGCCTAATTCTTCGGTTAATTGGGTAAATTCTTTATAACAGCCATGAATATCACCAATAATGTCAATTTTCATTGTTTCACCTGCAAACTTGTTGGAATAGTAATAAATGATATATACTTATATGTTATCACTAAGGTGTACGATTCATGAAAAGAATATGTATGACACTTTTATCCCGTATTAACGGGCAGTAAAAGTACCACTGATTGACGTTTCACTTTATTAAGAAAGTATTTATGGAAGGAGGGAGTAGAATGGGAACAGCGGATTCTCAAAAAAAGCAAAATAGTCAAATTAATGAAGAATTACTTATTCAAGCTTTAATTGATGACCAAATTGACATATTCAGAAATGAGTTCATCGAGTCTCACCCATATGATCAAGCGAACTTTTTTACGAGTCTAAACGAAGAACTACGCCCGAAGGTCTATCATTATTTATCACCAGAAGAAATGGCTACATTGTTTGAAATCATGGAAATTGACGAAACGGAATACGAAGGTCTCTTAGCTGAAATGGCCCCTGTTTATGCGGCTGAAATGCTTTCACTTATGTATGCCGATGATGCAGCTGATGTTCTAAATGAAATAGATTCAGAACAAGCAGGTAGTTATTTAACCATCATGAATGATGAATCTGCGCGTGAGCTTAAAGAGCTGTTAAGTTATGAAGAATATACAGCTGGTAGTATTATGACGACTGAATTCGTGGCGATTGAAGCCAACCAAACTGTTCGATCAGCCATGTATATATTGAAAAAAGAAGCGCCAAAAGCTGAAACGATTTACTATATATTTGTTGTTGACGTGAATAAAAAACTAGTTGGTGTTCTTTCGTTACGGACATTGATTGTCAGTGATGATGATACGATGATTTCTGAGATTTTGGATGATCGGGTAGTTTCTGTTTCTGTCACAGAGGATCAGGAGGAAGTGGCACGGCAGATGCGTGATTATAATTTTCTAGCCATGCCAGTTGTTGATTTTCAGAATCATTTACTAGGTATTATTACAGTCGATGATATTATTGATGTCATGGATGAAGAGGCATCAGATGATTATTCTAAACTTGCTGGTGTATCTGATCTTGATACTGTCGATAAGAGCCCAATATCTGCGGCAAGGAAGCGTCTGCCATGGCTTGTTATTCTGCTATTTCTTGGGATGATGACAGCAAGCTTAATCGGTCAATTTGAGGAGACACTAAGTCAAAAGGCAATTCTTGCCGTGTTTATTCCGTTAATTGGTGGGATGGCTGGAAACACTGGTACCCAAGCACTTGCCGTGGCTGTTCGCGGGATTGCAACAGGTGATTTAGAGCATGAGAGTAAATGGAAGCTTGTTTTGAGAGAAGCAGGGACAGGGCTTATTACGGGATTCGTTTGTGGAGTCGTTGTTACTATAGTTGTTTTTATTTGGCAACATGATCTAATCCTTGGAAGCTTAGTTGGAATTTCCATTTTTACAACATTAATTTTTGCTACTCTTGCAGGATCACTTGTCCCACTCATTATGCATAAAATGAAAATTGACCCTGCGGTAGCTTCAGGGCCATTTATTACAACAATCAATGACATTATTAGTATTTTTGTTTATTTTGGTATGGCTACTATGTTCATGAACTATTTAATTTAAGGAAAAGGGGACGGGACTTCGCAACTTTATTAATATAGCCAAGTCTATTTAGCAGGTATACTAATTGTAGTATAGAAAGTACCCCAAAATCTGGCTCCGCACCGCCACCATCGAGATTAGGTGAGTGTAGCGTGCAATATAATTTAACCTTCATGGTCAATGGTGGCGTTTTAACGACATACAGGTTTAGTATGAAAAAAATGGCGGGAAATGTTCCGTCATTTTTTTGATTTCTTTTCGTTTAGACCTTTTACTATTCGAAAAAATAAGGATTCAGGTGAATCAGAACTTCTTGAACATTGTCAAATTTTTTCATTAACGCATATTTAATTTCTCTAGAGAGGTCATGGCCTTCTTTGATGGTTTTTGTATGATCAACTGAAATTCTTAAATCAACAATTATATAATGTCCAAGTTCTCTTGCTCGAATTTTATCGATTCTTTTTACTTCTTGGAATTCTGAAATGATTGAAATATAAGCATTAATGGTTTCCGTATCTATGCTTCGTTCAAGAAGGATATCGAAGGCCTCAGTAAGCATTTCCTTGGCTATTTTGAAAATTAAATAAGCTACGAACAAACTTGCTACCTTATCGCCATACATTAAATAAACGATCTGAAGATGATCCCCTATAATAGATAGCAATACACCCACTGCAGCGGCAATTGATGCCACTATGTCTGCTTTGTGGTCTAAAGCGATTGCTTCGATTGCCTTGCTTTTTTGTTGTTTTGCAATCCTAAGTGAATACCTATATAAATATTCTTTTAATCCGTATGAAAGAAGTGCAATCCATAAAGCGAGAATATTGGGAGCTTCAATTGGGTGAAAAAACCCACTAATCGATTCGAAGACTATGTAAATTGAAACAAGTGTTAATAAAATCCCGATGATTCCAGATACAATAATTTCCGCTTTTCCATGGCCGTATGGATGTTCTTTATCGGCTGGTTTATTAGAAATTTTAAGGACTAGTAGTACGATTACAGACGCAAAAACATCTGCTGCTGAATGAATCCCATCTGCAAATACAGCATCACTATTTGCTTTCCATCCAATCACCATTTTTCCTAAAGTTAAAGCAATATTACTCCATAAACTTATCCAAGCAACTTTTTTTGCTATGGCTTCTCTTTTTCCCAATATTCATCCACCTCAATTCTAAAAATCCTCTTGAAATAGTATCAAACGTAAAGCGGGTGGGTCTATAGCAATCTTCTTTTATTCATTCATGTTAATGGTAGCTAACTAAGAATGTTGGTTTAGGGAAAATACATCACTGATATAGTATTGCGTAAAATATTAGCAGGAATACTAAAAAATATGTCGATATTTGTAATGTTTTATGTATGCAACATCTATTGGTTGCTTGGGTGGAATTTGAGTTATTGATTATTATTTGCTATACTAATTTATTATCTGGTACTAATAACTTGTATCAATTCAGGGGGACTTTACTATGACTTTTTCTTTAAAAGGAAAAACATTTATTATTATGGGTGTAGCGAATAAGCGAAGTATCGCTTGGGGAGTGGCTAGATCTCTCCATGGAGCTGGCGCAAAGTTGATTTTTACATATGGTCGGGACCGAACGGAAAGAAGCGTGAGAGAGCTTGCAGGTACATTAGAAGGTGAACCATCACTCGTTCTTCAATGTGACGTTACAAACGATGAACAGATAACAGCATGTTTTGCAAAAATTAAAGAAGATGTTGGTCTCATACATGGAATTGCCCATTGTATTGCGTTCGCGAACAAAGATGAATTGGATGGAGAGTTTGTGGATACGACGCGAGAAGGGTTCTTACTAGCGCATAATATTAGTTCCTTTTCCTTAACAGCAGTTGCAAAAGCAGCTAAAGATTTAATGGCTGAAGGTGGAAGTATTGTCACAATGTCTTATCTAGGTGGAGAAAGGGTCATGCCGAATTATAACATCATGGGTGTTGCGAAAGCGTCCCTTGAAGCAAACGTCCGCTATCTCGCTTATGATCTTGGTAAATATGGAATTCGTGTAAATAGTATTTCAGCAGGTCCGATTCGTACGCTTTCTGCAAAAGGGGTTAGCGATTTTAACTCAATTTTGAGAAAAATTGAAGAAGAAGCACCATTGAAGAGAACGACAACGCCCGAAGAAGTTGGCGACACAGCGACTTTCTTATTTAGCGACATGTCTCGAGGAATTACAGGAGAAAACATTCATGTAGATTCTGGCTATCATATAATGGGATAAATAGTATCTCACATTAACGGGTAGCGCTGAATCCAAGTTAAAAAACACTCACAAATGGGTGTTTTTTATTTTTGTTTATGTTCGTGATTATTCCAACAACATTTCATTACGGCTGATGAAATATGTATGGATGAAGTTTCATTTTATCCGAAAACATGATTATGAAAAGTCAAATGTCATAAATAGAAGAATTCGTATATATGATACAGAGAAGGAAAAATTTCTTGCTTATTCTCGGAAAGAATTTGCGACCCAATATCCTGTTCTCACGTATACGAGGAGGTTCTTTATGAATGAGAAATTAAAGAGTAAAGAGGCAACTTTGTCAGTGAAACAGATTCGAATAAAAACGCCGATTAGCCGATATAGAGAAGCAATGGTTCAGCTTGAAATGTTAGCTAGACTTCCTAGTTTTGGTCCGAGACCACTTTGTCGTTTTTCACATAATGGGTCGACCTACATTGGCAGGTTTGAGAGCAAGACAAAGGATTTTGTTTATATGAGGCATGGATACGGCAAGAAGGTGGTTAAATATTCTATTGCGGAGCTTGAGACATTGTCAGTTATCTCAATTTAAAGGAGGCGTTTTACATGTCGGATGAAAAAGATTCCAAACCACTTTTTTATATTGTGCAACCGAAAATCACAGAACCCGAAAGACCTGAAATGCAAGAAGTATACCGAACGAAAACGAAAAAAAAGAAGGGAAATGATCATAATAAAGGATCAGAAGAAGTCCTTACCGCAGAAAATGAAGAAGAACATACAAAAAAAGAAGCTGAAGAAGCTAAAGAAGCTAAATTAGATCAAATTAAACGAGAATTTGGTGTGTATGATGCCCTAGGTGAAATCAAAACAGAACTTGACTCTATTCAAAAAATTAAAAATAATCTTCATGAACCAGAAGGAAATGTTCGAGTAATTTCCGGGGCAAATCAGGAGAATCAAGTTCAAGAACAGCAAAAAGATTCACCAGAAGTAAAAAAAATGAGAAGTGTTCTCACAGACTTAATTAAAAAGGACCCTAAACCATTTTGTGAAGCCTCAATTGGCGGTCAAACTGTTCGTTTTCAAGTGATAAGTAAAAGAAATGACATCATTAAAATTAAAGTAGGCAGTCATATCCAAAGCATCCCTCTTCACGATCTTTCTGATTTAACAATTCTCTAATTTCTGGAGGCATAAAATGATATTACAGGAGATATCATTTGTAACCATTCTTATTCTTGGCCTTGCATCTTTTAGATTGACGAGGCTGATTGTATACGACAAAATTACTGAATTTCTCAGAAGCCCTTTTTTTAATGAGGTAGAAGAAACGAATGAGGATGGTACGAAAGACATTTATCTTTTACCAAAAGAAAAAGGGTTGAAAAAATGGATTGGCGAATTATTAAGCTGTTTTTGGTGTACTGGGATTTGGGTCAGCGTTGGAATAACCATTTTATTTCTTGCAGGCGCTAAAACAGGGAGCTTTATCATTCTTATTTTAGCTGTAGCTGCAATTGGTTCCATTATTGAGGTAATAATTAGCAAATGGATAGGCAACTAATATATACAACTGACAAACCTAATCATATACTGTCTTATATTCCTTTTACAGGAAGAAGGTGTATTATGAATAAAAAGATAATTAATGTACCATATGCACAGCCAATTAAAAAAAGTTCGCAAAATAAGCTGAAAAAAGGTTGTGGCTGTAATCAAAAGAAAAATTGAATGGAGTCTGCATAATGCCTGATCCGAGTTTTAGGGATCGGGTTATTTTTTGTAGTATATGCTATTTCAATGAGCTTTGGTGTCTTGCTGTTTACCTGTTTTCCTTATCCTACCATTCATAATATGATTGATGATTAAAGACAATAATAGATACAACCTAACTGTAGGAAGTGAAATTATGATGAGACGTTTATGCTTACAGCTCCTTTTTACTTTTACTCTTTTTCTAAGTGGCTGTGCATCAAATGGTGATGGTAAAACAGAGAGGTTTGCTCTGTTAAAGGAAACGAATCCAAAGCCAATGGATATAATTGATGCAACAGATAGTAAGATTGGTGACGAAGAAGCTGTGAAAAAGGAAGTTATAAAGAATGACCATATTTATGATGTTGTCATTGTAAAGAATGGGAAAGAGATGCTAGTTGCTTATAAAATAAAACATATGCACAGATTTCAAATGAAGCAGGTCGAGAAAAAACTAACAAAAGACCTTAATAAAAAATTTGAAGGAATACATTTCATCGTTTCAAGTGATTATAAAATTTTTCTTGAGGCGGTCAGATTAAATAAACTTCTACGTGAGAATGAAATTCCTAGGGAAGAAGCCAAAAAAGAATTTAAACAAATTGTCGAATTGAAGGAAGAAAAAACATAGGAAAGAGGGGTCATGGATGCAGAAACAACAGAAAACGATTGAACAAAAGAATTACGAAAAACTACAAGGAAAACATGAGTTAAAGCGACCAATTGCAAAAAATTGTTTAAAAGCATTTTTAGTTGGCGGCCTCTTTTGTACAGTAGGACAGGCGATTTCGTACTTCTATATTTATTTTTTTAATTTTACTGAACAAACGGTTGGGAATCCTACAAGTGCAACGATGGTCTTTATCGCTTTACTCCTAACTGGTTTTGGTATTTATGATCGAATCGGGCAATTTGCAGGTGCCGGTAGTGCTGTTCCGGTTACTGGATTTGGAAATGCAATTATTTCAGCTGCGATCGAACACAGAACAGAAGGCTTTGTACTTGGAGTAGGAAGCAATATGTTCAAGCTTGCAGGATCTGTCATTGTATTCGGTGTTTTTTCCGCTTTCGTTGTCGCACTTATAAAAACACTCTTTGGCATGCTAGGAGGGTAAAGATGCTAATAGGAAAGCAATCATGGACATTTGCCAACCAACCTGTCATAACATCCACAGGTGTAACAGGCGGTCCTTTTGAAGCAAACGGTCATTTGGCTACAGATTTTGATCTTCTTCATGAAGATTTATGGATGGGACAAGATTCCTATGAAAAGGCACACCGGCTTTTGATTGAACAAGCTGTGCAAATTGCACTTGAAAAAGGAATGGTAAAAAAAGAAGATGTGCAATTTTTTCTGGCTGGTGACCTAGTTAACCAAATTACACCGACGAGTTTCGCGGCGAGAACGAATGAGATTCCTTATTTTGGGTTGTTTGGAGCATGTTCGACATCGATGGAGGGGCTGGCTCTTGCTGCATATATTGTGAATTATTCAGGAGCATACCATGTGCTGACAGGAGCTTCTAGCCATAATGCAGCTATTGAAAAGCAATTTCGATATCCGACTGAATATGGAGGGCAGAAACCACCAACCGCACAGTGGACCATTACAGGAGCAGGAATTGCGCTTGTATCACAGGCTAAAAGTGGGGATAGCCCTGCCCCGCATATTCTATCTGCTACAATTGGCAAGGTGATCGATATGGGGATAAATGATCCATTCAATATGGGCGGTGCAATGGCCCCTGCTGCAGTGGATACAATATTGGCTCATTTCCGCGATTTTAAGCTTACAAGCGATTATTATGATGCAATCATAACTGGTGATCTTGGATATGTCGGCCGGGAAGCAGCTTATGATTTATTAAGTCAAAAAGGGTTTGATATGGCTAAAGACAAGTTTAAGGATTGCGGTTTGATGATATACAAAAGTAATCAACCAGTTCTATCAGGAGGTAGTGGAGCTGGTTGCTCGGCAACCGTTCTTTATGGCCACATATTAAATCAAATGAAGGTAGGGAAATTGAAACGGATATTGTTTGTCGCAACGGGAGCCTTACTATCGCCGCTTTCTGTACAACAAAATGAAAGTATTCCATGTATAGCACATGCAGTGGCAATTGAGTATGGAGCAGGTACACTTTAATTTTTTTAGAAACTTTAATGAAAGGAAGGGAAGGTTCATGTTGCCAATGTTTTTTTGGGCATTCGTCATAGGTGGACTGATTTGTGTAATCGGGCAACTATTATTCGATGTTGCAAAGTTAACGCCTGGCCATACTTTGAGCGTACTCGTTGTAACAGGTGCAATATTAAGCGGTTTTGGTCTTTATGATTACTTAATTGATTTTGCGGGCGCAGGAGCAAGTATACCAATAACTTCTTTTGGGAATTCTCTCGTCCACGGAGCCATGCAAGAGGCCGAACAACACGGAGTTATTGGTGTATTAACAGGGATGTTTGAAATTACCAGCTCAGGTATATCAGCTGCAATTATCTTTGGATTTATCGGAGCTCTTGTTTTCAAACCAAAGGGGTGAACATAATTCCTTCTTTTCGAATTAGATAGCAAAGAATTAGGAGAAGACCTATACAATCTTGTCATCTTCTACATATGTTAGAAGTGAGCTATTCGAAAAGTGAGGTGAAGCTATATGTTCGGTTGGGGTTATGGCGGTGGCTGCGGTGGTTGTGGCGGCTACGGCTACGGCGGCAATACTGGCGGTTCTGGGTTTGTATTAATCGTCGTTTTATTCATTTTGTTAATTATTGTCGGAGCTTCTTTCTGCTAATGAATTTACTAAAGATGGAATGGGCAGTACAGGCCCGTTCCGTTTTTAACGTATAAACAGATTTTTTGTCAAGTAGCAAATACCATCTTAATTTGTTATGACTGATTTTATCATAGAGTTTTTTTCGATTAGAGAATAAACCACATATCACAACCCTTTGAAAACTTTTACATAGTATATTCTAAGCTTATTCAATGCTCCAGATTTGTTACTTGTTCTTTGTATTCAATCCTTTTAGGCACAAAACTCTTGAGTCTGCATAGAATAGTTGCAGAGAAGGAGGGCTTTTTAATGGAAAACCAATTTTTTAAAAACATTGAAAGCAAAACGGGTGTAAGTATGAAAGATGTATTTGAATTAGCAAACTCCCTGCAAGGTGCCAATTTTAAGGATGAAGCAACAGTGCGTAATGTGATTAAACGTGTTTCCCAAATTGCTAATAAGCCAGTAAATCTTGAAACGGAAAATAAAATTGTCGAATCAATTGTTAAAGATGGTAAAAATCTTGATTTTAGTACATTAGCGAATATGTTAAATGGTAAAAAATAATATGTAAATGAAAAGGACAGCGGTGTAATTAATGACCGCTGTCTTTATTTATACTAACATCATATGAAAATTAAGAATTCCCCTAATTAGCGGGTTCAAAACCTCAAGAATCTTGAAGGGTGAGCTGTTTTACCTCTTCGTGTTTGTGGTATGGATAGGAATAGACCATCCTTTGCTCTCGTCATCGCAACATATAGCAGTCTGCGCTCCTCTTCTAGTGATTCATTGTCACCCTTACGAAACGATTCAAGTGCGAAGTCATGAGGGAGGCTACCATCAATAGCTCCAAGTACATACACATATTTATACTCGAGGCCTTTTGAACGATGTATGGTTGTTAACTGGATTGCATCATGGAAATGCTTCGATAGCTGCTTCACTTCATGTACCATAGCAGACATATGTCCCACATGTTCAAGGAATTCAGCTACCGAATGAAACCGTTTAGCTGCTACCTTCAAATCACGAATATCATCAGAGCCTTTCTCTATATTGCCTTCATTGCCGCGTTTCTTCACAAAATCTGCAAACCCTATTTCCTTTTCAATGACTAAAAGAGCAACAGAAGGGGTCATCCCCTTTAAACTGCGGATTATTTTAGGTAACGATTTAAGTTTGCGTTCTTGAAAAGGATGAGCTGTTTTGACGAAAGCTAGGGCATCAATAAAGTCACAATCCTGTAGAATCGTTTGCGCCTTCATATCCTGCAGCACACTTTGCTTTAAAAATAAGGATGATAAAACGTCCCCAACTGGATTGGCATCCTCAGGTTGATAGCTTAATCGTAAATAAGCAAGCATACTCTTAACGATTCGTCTTTCATAAAAACTATCCGCATCTTTTTCAATAACAAAAGGAAGATTGGATGTGGCTAGTCTCTCGAAAATCGCCCGTGACATCGCATGAGTCCGATAAAGAATCGCAAAGTCACTTGGATTCGCACCATTTGTAATTTTTTCCTGGATATCATGAACAATCATCGTTGCTTCTGTTTCCTCGTCATAAGGATAAAAGAGCAGAGCGGGTTTGCCATTATTATGCTGAGCTTTCATCGTTTTCGGATGCCTGTTCTGATTTTTTTTTATCATCCGGTTGGCGGTGGCAACAATTTCATGTGATGATCGATAATTTTCTGTCAGTTTTACGACTTTAGCTCCTGGGAAATCTCGTTCAAAATGCAAGATAAATGATGGATCACTACCACGAAATGCGTAGATTGCCTGATCGTCATCACCGACCAAACAAACATTTTTTGTTCGAGCAGACAGGAGTTGGATCAATTCGTATTGAACTTTATTAATATCCTGAAACTCATCAATAAGAAAATAGTCAAAACGCTTCTGATATTTTGCTAGGACATCTGGATTACTTTTAAAAAATGAATAACAGCCAATCAACATATCATCAAAATCATAGCTACCTGTCTGTGATTTATAATCTTCATAGCTTTTATAAAGAGACAAACAAGATGTTTCCCATTCGTCTTTAGCTTTAATTTCATTTGGGAATAATAAAGAGTTTTTCCATAGGCCAATTTGTTGAAGTGCTTGATCATATGCAAATTCCTTATCATCCAGCCCCATTTCTTTGCCAGCTAGTTTAAGAATTCTTGTACGTTCCCATTCCCATTTCATTAGTAAATCACGTCGCCAATTATCTGGTTCATGGAAGAGGAGGATTTTATAAAAAATACTATGAAAAGTGCCCGTTACTAATTGATTGACAAGCATGGGATTCATTTCGGGATAGGAGAGTAGTCGTTCCTTCATTTCTTTCGCAGCCTTGGCTGTAAAAGTAACAAGCATCATGGACTTAGGATCGATAATTTTTGCCGAAAGCATATAAGCTGTTCGGACAGTTAATACTCTAGTTTTCCCGCTACCTGCACCTGAAAGAACAAGGAGGGGACCATCAATTGTAGTTATTGCAGCTGCTTGTTCCTTGTCCAAACTAACTCCATGATTGTAAAGTTTGCCAAAGTATGGATCTTCAATAAGAAGCCGACTTTGCTTTTCATGTATGAATTCGGGATTCCCTGTGATATATGCACTGTTTTTAGCCGGTACACATTCAGGTTGATCTTTTGTAATAGTTCGACCTTTAGGAATCTTAAATCCGTTATCTTCTTTATAGTCGATTGTAATAGGATTATTTTGTTTAACTGAAACATCAAGCAAAGGGAACGAGCAATCCGTAATTCCAGGTGAATTATGACTAAAATGAGGTGGATTACTAATGCCTAAGAATAACTTCACAGGAAGACCACATGATGGACAAGTCAGTTCCCCACGCTTGCCTTTATCATATAATTCCTGAAGCTGTTCGGCAGAGGTAGTGACTAAATTGATTATTTCATTTTTTACTTTTGCTGCTTGCATACTAAAAGACCTCAAATCTCATTCAATTCTTTGTATCATTCATGATACCAGAACATAGGTTAAAGTGAAACTAACATAATACAGTCTTTAATAGAGGATGTTCAAAAGGTCCGGTAAAAAAAAGCTTGCGAATTGTGTCCTGCGCGCAACACAGAGGACAGCACATCCTTTGCAAGTCCGGTTCTCACGTATTACTGTAACGCGAAAGGTTTGAGACAATCGCCTGCAGAACTTCTCGGCTCTTTTTATTCTCCTTTTTGAACACGCACTAATAGTCGAAAAGCGAGTAAAATGCACATCATAAAACGATGGAAATATTGTTTGCCTTTTCATGGGGGTAAATGACAGAAAATAAAAAAGTTATGAGGTGAGTAGAATGGGCTACATCATACCAATTACACAATTTGAATATCTTCAATATGCAAACAGAACGGTCGCTGCTGCGAAATGTTCAGTAAAATCAATTGGTGGTATATCGTCAATTTTTCCACTTCCGTTATTTCAGCACCTCAATCAAGATAAAGACAAGCAGATTGAGAACATTATTACGTCTAAATCAGAAACAAAGAAGGCCTTAATCAATCCACAAAATTCATCATCCTATAAAATGCAAGTACCTGAATATGTAGTAGAGCAAATAATAGCAGATTTAACGGGTAAAGGGGGATTCTTTAATCAAAGAATCTAGTGAACACATAAAAGGACACGAATGTGTCCTTTTGTGTGTTGCAATTATTTGATTCTTATAAAACATCTACTTCGACGATTAGAGCAAGTAATAATTGAAGCAATAGCTGAATGTTAACAGCAACTTGGGCATCTGTAGTTACAACCTCAACGTCACGAGAGTTCTCGATAATCGTTTTTTGACGTGAAATTTGACTAATTTTGGAAGATTGGAGCAATTCTTGAGTAATTCTTTCAGCACTTTCGCCGCTGCCAACAGTGATGCTAACAATTACAGCAATTGCAGCTTGTAAGGCGGCTTGGAGAGATAGAGCTGCTTTTACATCTGTTGAAGTTACTCGAACATTACATGAGTCTTTGATATATACTAGCTCTTCGGATAGTTGGTACTCCACATTCTCTTGTCTGGATTCTTGCTCGATGCCTCCGCGACGATTATCGCAAAACTCTGCTAATGGATGATCTGAACGAGAATCTAAGGCTGACCATCTGTTTTCGCTATGTCCGCAAGAATTGTCTGAGCGAAATTCATTTTGATTCATATCTTTATCCTCCTTTTATTTGGGTCCCTATTAAAATATGCGGTTCGAGAAACGATGTTTGGACGATTATATCAATGCAAACGTCTATTTTTGAGAATTTTTGTTTGTGAAATTTTTCAAGAACTTAAGGGAGGTAGGTTACTTTCCCTCATCATATACATTAGTGATTGGATTAACATCTTGTTCGGTGATGTTGTTCTGCTTGTCAATAAACGACTGCGATTGCTTCTGAAGCAATTCGACGGTTTCCTTTAGATTTTTCTTTTCTCTTTCAGTAAGATCAATGGAATCTTTTTTGAAACCATGTTTACGCAAAGTTCGTGATACTAATAATTCCATCAATTTTTGATGGGAATCGTCCAAATGAAGTTCTTTTTCACTCACAAAAATCCCCTCCTTATCGTTTCTTACAATACATTATGAAAAAAAGGGCGAAGTGGCAGTGTTAAACGTGGAATTTTTATAAAAAAGTTTTTTGGGGGGAGTGCTGGACTTTAGAAATATAAAAAAACCCCCGGAAATTAGTCTCCGGGGGCTAGTTTATATATCTTTAATCATTGTTCGATGAGGAATGCCTGCATCCATAAATTCCTCAGATGCTACACGGTATCCTAATCGTTCATAAAAGGGAATGGCTTGTGTCTGTGCGTCCAGTTTTAATTTAGAAAGATCTTGCTTTTTTGCATAGTCTTCAATCGCATTCATAATCGTTTGTCCAGCGCCGTTCCCTCTGAACTCAGAGAGAACACAGATCCTCTGTACTTTGCCAATACCGTCTAAAATACGGAATCGGCCGTTGCCGATAGGCGTATCATCTTCATTAAAGAGGAGGAAATGGGCACAATCATCTTCATATTGATCAATTTCCTCTTCAAGAGGAACATTTTGTTCCTCTACAAAAACCTTTTTACGTATTGAATAAGCAAGTTCTCTCTCTTCGGTGTTTGTAACCATTTTCACGTTCATTTTTATTATTCCTCTTCTCCAAGTCTAAAAGTTTCATAAACAGTCCATGAACCATTCTCCAACTGATAAAGAAGGTGGAATCTGTCTACTTCTTCCTCGTGTGTAACGTCAAGCATTCTAATCTGACCTAATACATCGGAATGTTCATCATCTGAAAGTTTCTGGCCAATTGTTATATGTGGAACAAATGCATAAGGAGATGGACCTCCGAAGAAATCGGCATGGTTCATTTCTTTATGCAAACTTTCAAGTTCAGGATTTAATTCAACTTTAAAAAAAATCGTGTTATTTACGGGTTGAAAGGTACTCGGTTTCACTACATTTAACTTAAATGGCTTATGGGATTTGGCGATGTTATTTAATTGTTCTGCTATTGTTTCGATTTCTACTTCAGTTGCAAAAAAAGTATACTTGAGCGTAATATGAGGTGAGATTAGCGCATAGTTCGGGTCGTAGCGTTTACGGTACGAATTTACTTTATCTTGAAGCTGTTTTGATGGAAAAATAGCGACGCCATAGTTCATAATGATACCTCCCAGATTGACACTGAATTTTTTTAAAAATCAAGTTATGAAATCATTATAACAAATTTTTAATAAACTTCGTCATTTTCTATAAAAAGGTGATTAGAGCATTTTTTTCAAAGCTCGTTTTAAATCTCTTTGCCAATACTTCCATGTATGCTGACCGTCAAATTCGTCATAGAAATAAGTAAATCCTTTTTTCTTAATAATAGTATTTAACTCGCGGTTCGGTTCAATGAAGTTGCTTATGCCTCCGTCTGTAGTTGGAACGTCTGTTTCTCCTTTGCCGATTACATGGTAAAGCTCAACTAAATGTGGCTCTTCGAATTCCCTAACAGCATTCATCACTTCATTATTCACAAAAGGTGATTGGAGAATACACTTTCCAAATGTGTGAGGATACTTTAATGCTGTTAGCAGAGAAATAGTGGCACCAAGAGAATCGCCAATCAAAACTCTCCCAGTTCCTATTTGATAAGTAGGGAACACCTCATCCAAATACGGAACTAGCTCATGGGCGAGAAAACGTATGTAAGCTGCATGCTGTTCGCCATCAGGGTGATATTTCTTTCTTCGGTCATGTACATCGCGATAAGGTATTCCTACAATAATGAGATTTTCGATTTCGCCATTATGAAGTAAATCATCAGCTATTCGTCCAATTCGTCCCATTTGAAAATAGTCGCGGCCATCTTGGGCAATGACAACGGTATATTTGTATAACGGAGTATAGTTGGGCGGAAAATAAACGAGCAGTTCAAGCACTTCATCCAATTCCTTGCTTGTAAACGTTATATCCTTAATCGTCCCTTTTGGCTGATCAACCAAAATAACACCCCCTAAAGAAAATAATTGAAAGGGTTTACGGAAATATTTTATCACAATTATCGGTCGATATCTTCTTTGACGATATAAAAATCAGAGCAAAGAGTTTTTAGTGAATAGATTGGAGAAATTAAACGGACTTAATCAAGTAAAGGAGTTTAGGCGAGAAGTGTACATAGTCGTTTATAAAAGCAAGATACATAGAAGGTATCCCAAATCATTGAATGTTCGAATTGGACTTATAGAGGTTGTTCAAAAAGTCTGGTAAAAAAGCTTGCGAATTTCTTTGTTGCTCTGTCTCTTCTGTCCTTAAATACCCTTTCATACAATCTGGGTTTCCGAGAGAGACTATTGCTCCTCGGACTTCTCTGCTCTTTTAAACCTCCTTAAATAACAGTATATGGGAATAAATGTTCTTTATGTGAGAAGAACAACAAAAAGTTATTCGATCGTTAAAATTTAACGGTTGACTTATTTACGTCGAATTGTATAATAGTATATATACTTTAGTATGAGTTTTGTCGTAAAACTTATACAATATATGATCTGATAGTTCAGTGGGAGAATACGTCCTTGACAGGGACGGGGTCGGGGGTTCGAATCCCTCTCAGATCATCAAAAAGGCGGGAGTGATGCATTAGCAGCGCTCCTGCCTTTTTTTGTTTATTATTAGGACTAAGGGAACAAAGCGAAAATAAGACGAACCAACAGTAGGGAAGGGAAAAAAACCCGCTGTTGGTTCGCCTTTATGAAGGAAATATCATTTTCTTTTAATCGTATAAATTCAAGTGGTCTTCCAGCATCTAAATAAGTAATGCGTTGAATGAATAAAATAGGGAAATGTTTAGCAATCGACAAAGAAATAACCCCCATATCTGATGCAATGGTGGATTCTAAAGATTGCGTTGCATAGCCGATTTTAAGTCCAGCATGTTTGGGCGTACATCGTTCGGGTGTAATTCACTTTCTTCAATTTGACGTTTTATGATTTCCTCAATTTGGTAGTAAAACGGAAGAGAAGAGCTTTTATCAACCACGAAGAGTTGAATCACTTTTGGATGCGTACTCAGATAATGCTTCTTGATCGGCAATAATGGTAACATTGTGATGTTTTTTCAGGATAGAAGCTGGAAACTCCTCTGTTAATTCTCCGTCTATCAACTGTTTCAAAGCCTTTGCTTTTGCTACTCCTGATACTAGAAGTACGATCTCCTTACTTTTCATAATAGACGCAATTCCCATTGTTACTGCCTGTGTTGGCACTTCATCAATGGAGTCGAAATAGCGGGCGTTTGCTTCAATTGTCGATTGTGCAAGGTCAACAACTTGTGTTTTTGATGCAAAGGAAGTACCTGGTTCATTGAAGCCGATATGACCGTTTTGCCCAATGCCAAGGATTTGTAAATCGATTCCGCCCATTTTATCAATCATTTCATCATAACGACTACATTCTTCTTGAATGTTTTCTGCAGTACCATTTGGAAGGTTAGTGTCTTCTTGATTAATATCAATATGATTAAAGAACGTATCGGCCATGTAATAATGATAGCTATTCGGATTAGTAGAGCTTAAACCGATATATTCATCTAAATTAAATGATTTTACTTGTTTATAAGATGTATGATTTTCTTTATGATCGGCAATTAATCGATTGTAAAACCCTTCAGGTGTCCCACCAGTTGCAAGTCCAAGCTGGATTTGTGGATTTTCTTTTATTTTTTCAATTACGATTTCTGCTGCTTTTTGACTCATTTCTTGATAGTCCTGTACTTGTATAAGTTTCATTATGAATTCTCCTTTGTGAATGCTATTTTTCCTCTGCAAAAAGTCATTTCTACATCTAAATCTTCATTTAAAATAACAAGATCGGCATCTTTTCCAACAGTGATACTACCTTTTCTGTCAAATAAGTTTAGTTGTTTCGCTGGATTTACTGACGTCATTTTAATGATATCTTCCATCGTACAATCGGTGAACGTCATCATATTCTTGATCGCATCGTTCATTTTAAGAATACTTCCTGCAAGTGTCCCGTCTGCAAGAGTTGCGGTTGTTTCGTTCACGTTGACGGGTTGACCACCTAAATCATAGGTTCCTTCTTGAAGCCACTTTGCACGAAGTGAATCAGTAATTAAAATCATGCGATCGCTTGTAATTTGATTATACGCGAGTTTCACCATTTCAGGGCGGCTATGGATACCATCTACAATGAGCTCCACAAATAGCTCATCACGTAAATAAGCAGCACCTAACACACCTGGTTCGCGGTGATGCAGACCACGCATTCCATTATAGAGGTGAGTAATATGAGTAGAGCCAGCTTGAATGGCTTGGTCAACTTGTTCATATAGGGCATCTGAATGGCCAATTGAAGCTACTACACCGGATTCTTTTAAAGCAGCGGTCAGCTCTAAGCCGTTTGGCTGCTCAGGTGCCAATGTGACAAGCTTAATTTGATTTTGTGCGATTTCTTGCCATTTTTTAAATAAGGCGACGTCAGGATCAATAATATGTGAAAGTGGCTGGGCCCCTTTTCGAATTGGAGCAATGAAAGGACCTTCTAAGTGAATTCCTACTACTTCAGCTAAACCATCCAATTGATTTGTCATGTACTCACCAGCATTACGCAATGCTTGTTCAATAGCCTCTGTTGATTGCGTCATCGTTGTCGCTAGAAAGCTTGTTGTTCCCTCTTTTGGAAGTGTCTGAGCCATCGTTGTTAAAGCAGTGCTCGTTGCATCCATTGCATCTGCATTCGCTGCACCGTGAATATGTACATCAATAGCGCCAGGAATAACTAGATACGTGGGAGAAAGCTCGATTATTTTCGCGGTGTCATCTTGTTTATATTGGCTGAAAGGACCTACTTCTGCAATTATTCCATCAACCACTTTTATATAACCATTTTTATAGGTTTCGTTTTCACTATAAACCGTTAGATTTACAATAATGTATGTTTGATTTGCATTCATACCCAGTCTCCTTTGTAAAAGTTATTAGGGATTTTGCTTGTTACATAAAAACTTTACATTTAGTGTATCGCTAATAGGAGTAGTTGCCTATACCAGTTAAAAAAAATGTCGAAAAAGGTTCTAAACACACAATATAGTATTACACAGAACTTATTTCATTGTAAATCATTGTTTTGGAAGCTGCCTCCTTAATCGGGACAGCCTATTTAATATAGTTGAATGGGTAGACAACAATAGAGACTATAAGAAGTTGTTCAAAAAGCCCGGTTAAAAAGCTTGCGAATTGCATCAAAGCTCTGTCTCAACGGTCCTCACGTATTACTGTATACGCGCAGGTCTAGAGACGATTGCACCTCGAACTTCTCGGCTCTTTTTATCCTCCTTTTTGAACACACACTATAAGGATTAACTTGGATTGAATATCAGATTATGACCGTACTTAGATCCATAATAGGAGGATAAAGGACGAAATATCAAATGGAGTGATATATGTAGGATACAAAAAAACTGCCTGTCTCTGAAGGAAACAGGCAGCACGAAGAATCGTGGACTTTCTAGATTAAGCGAATTAGAACCAGAAACATCCTCTATTGCATCTACATCTATTTTCGCATCTGTTTTCACATCTGTGGTCGTGGTGATGATGATGATGATGTTGTTGATTATTCTCATTTTCAATACCACGTACATCTTCCCGTTCATTCCTTCGGCAGCGACGTACAGCACGACAGAATTCATTACCATCAATGTGAGCTTCTACTCTTACATTTCGATTCTTATGATGACGGTTTTCGGAAACACCACGAACATTTTCATCACAATCAAAATTATTACCGTTATTACACATTAACTATCACTCCTTTATTTTGTAGTACACGGTATTTTATGAACGCATCGGACATAATGTATAGGTTAGTCCCTATTTTTACAGAAAATGTGTGCATGTCGAGAAAGGGTAATAGATTATACTAGGACGCTAGCTGGTGATCATTTTTTTGATACTTATTTTGTATTTGGATAGCGAAAAAATTATTTCTTTTCTTTGTTGCATTTTTTTACGATCTTGCATATACTTGCAATATAAACATTGTGAAATGCTTCACAATACATGTGAAATATTTCACATGTATTGTGATTCATAATCCGAGGAGGCGTTTTTATGAAAGTAGCAGTGGTTGGATGTACTCATGCAGGAACAGCAGCAGTTAAAAATATAGCGGCATTATATCCTGAAGTGGAAATTACAGTGTATGAGAAAAATGATAACGTATCTTTTTTATCTTGTGGCATTGCTCTTTATGTCGGCGGAGTAGCGAAAGATCCAAACGGCTTATTCTATTCTTCTCCAAATGAACTTACAAAGCTTGGTGCCAATATGAAGATGAAGCATGAAGTGTTGACGATTGATACAGATAAAAATATCTTAATAGCTAAAAATCTAGAAACTGAAGAAATTTTCGAAGACACATTTGATAAATTAATCATGACTACGGGTTCTTGGCCGGTTATCCCAAATATTCCTGGAATCAATCAAGACAATATTGTATTATGTAAAAACTTTTACCATGCTAATCAAATTATTGAAAAAGCTAAACAAGCAAAGAAAATCGCAGTAATTGGTGCGGGGTATATAGGTGTCGAACTTGTCGAAGCATTTGAAGTATACGGGAAAGAAGTAACCTTTATCGATGGGGAAGAACGCATTCTAAGTAAATATTTAGACGCAGAATATACAGATATGATTGAAGCGGAATTAATCAATCATGGTGTGAACATGGCATTGAATCAAACTGTTACTTGTTTCGAAGGTGAAAATGGAAAAGTAGCAAAAGTAGTCACTACAAAAGGAGAATATGAGGCAGATCTTGTAATACTTTGCGTAGGTTTCCGACCAAATACTGATCTTTTAAAAGGGCAAGTGGATATGCTTCCAAACGGGGCAATTAAAGTGAATGAATACATGCAGGCAAGTAAAGAGCAAGTGTTTGCTGCGGGAGACAGTTGTGCGATCATGTATAATCCTACTAAACAGCATGCCTATATCCCACTCGCAACTAATGCTGTCCGGATGGGAACTTTAGTGGCGAAAAATTTAACGAAACCAACAAGTAAATATATCGGCACTCAAGGAACTTCGGGCTTGCATATTTATGACTATAATATGGCTTCTACAGGTCTTACCGAGACAGCTGCAAAACATGTAAATATGAATGTGAAAAGTATCGCAATTAAAGAAAACAATCGACCTGAATTTATGCCGACTTACGAAGAAGTCATGTTGAAAGTAGTTTATGAAGTAGAAACAAATCGTATCGTCGGAGCCCAAGTCATTTCTAAAGCGGATATGACGCAATCGATCAACACGATGTCAGTCTGCATTCAAAGTGAAATGACGATGGAAGAACTGGCCTATGTGGATTTCTTTTTCCAACCGCATTTCAATAAACCGATGAACATTCTGAACCAAGCGGGCTTACAAGCGATGGAAAAGTAATGGCTCTCTTTTAGAGTTACATTCATGTGATAATTAGGAGCTTATGGAGAATTTAATTTCTCGATTGGTTTTTGTCTAGCGAATTTGAAGATTACTTAATAATCTATCTGACTCAATCGAATTATTCCTTTTGTTCAATGGAAGATTTCGGGTGGGTTTTTTTTACTTTAGATTTAAGGACTTTTTTTGATGTGTAAAGGTTACATGATTGGTATTATTAGGATTAACATATCCTTATAGGTAAGAAACAAGTGAATGAAAGAGATCCGTTCAAACTAGCGGTAGAGATACATGAAGGGGGAATTCATATATGGAAAAGTTCATCTTATCATTAGACCAAGGTACAACAAGTTCAAGAGCGATGCTACTTAATAAGAAAGGAGAAATCATTCACATTGCACAACAAGAATTTAAGCAATATTTCCCGAAACCAGGCTGGGTTGAGCATGATGCAAATGAAATTTGGGGATCCGTTCTTGCGGTTATTGCGAGTGTTTTATCTGAATCCGGCATAAAACCAGAGCAAATTGCTGGAATTGGGATTACGAACCAAAGAGAAACAACAGTAGTATGGGATAAAGCAACTGGAAAACCTGTCTACCATGCGATTGTGTGGCAATCACGTCAAACGAGCGATATTTGCGATGAGTTGAAAGCACAGGGACATGACGATCTAATTAGGGGAAAAACTGGATTATTAATTGATGCTTATTTCTCCGGCACGAAAGTAAAGTGGATTCTTGATCATGTAGAGGGGGCAAGAGAAAAAGCAGTAGAAGGAAAACTGTTATTTGGGACAATCGACACATGGCTGATTTGGAATTTGTCAGGTGGAAAGGCTCATGTGACCGATTATACGAACGCTTCACGTACTTTAATGTTCAATATTTACGATTTAAAGTGGGATGATGAACTCCTTGAAATCTTAACCGTTCCTAAATCGATGCTACCTGGAGTAAAGTCATCTTCAGAGGTGTATGCCAATACATTGGATGATCATTTTTTCGGACAGGAAATTCCAATTGCTGGTGTTGCTGGTGATCAGCAGGCAGCTTTATTCGGTCAGGCTTGTTTTGACCCGGGAATGGCAAAGAACACGTACGGAACTGGGTGTTTTATGCTGATGAATACGGGAGAAAAGGCGGTTCGATCAGAAAACGGGCTTCTAACAACTATTGCATGGGGACTAAATGGAAAAATCAATTATGCCCTAGAAGGTAGTATATTTGTAGCCGGATCTGCCATTCAATGGCTACGAGATGGCTTGAGAATGTTAAAACATGCACAAGACAGTGAGAGCTATGCAATAAGAGTAGAGAGCACAGATGGCGTGTATGTGGTCCCAGCGTTTGTCGGTTTGGGAACGCCGTATTGGGACAGCGATGTTCGTGGAGCTGTATTTGGGATTACTCGAGGAACATCCAAGGAGCATTTTATCAGAGCTACTTTGGAATCATTGGCCTATCAAACGAAGGATGTCCTTGATGCGATGAAAGAAGATTCGGGCATTGAATTAAAGACACTACGAGTAGATGGAGGAGTCGTGAAAAATAACTTCCTCCTGGAGTTTCAAAGCGACTTGTTAAATGTCCCGGTAGAGCGTTCCATCATAAATGAAACAACCGCGCTTGGAGCTGCCTATTTGGCTGGTTTAGCTGTAGGGTATTGGAAAAATCAAGAAGAAATTTCAAGTCTGTGGGGGATAGATCAAGCATTTATGCCATCAATGGATCAGAAGAAAAGAGAAGGATTATATGAAGGTTGGAAAAAGGCCGTTCATGCCGCAATGGCGTTTAAATAATTTCCTCGAATAAAAAACATCTATGAGCGGATGCTCTAAAACTAAAACGATGAAAAAGGTTCAGGTTCTAAAAATGGTTTCGCCTTATGAAGATGGCGGTGCGGAGCTGATTTTTTAAAAGACCTACCCCTTTTCCACAAAAAGAAGAGCCTTTAACTAGAATTGAAACTTGTTAGTCTAGTAAGGGGCTCTTTTCTGAATAGGAAAGCCAATTTAGCATATTTTAATGAGTAATACTAATTGCCTTTGTATCTTTTTTCGAGTGAGAAGCAAAGCTATGAAGAACCATACCAAAAACAACTACAACAATACCAACGCAAGATAAGTTGGAAGGCAGTGCAATGGATAAGAATATCACTTCTCCGAGAAGCGTAAAAAGTACTTCCATTGATTGTGTCGCTTCAACAGCACCTAACTTCTGCATATTGCCTCTAACTAAATCGGTTGCGTGAAAAAAGAGTACTGTTGCAATCACTCCAGATGTAACGGCAACCAAGACAGATTGAATGGTTTGTTCTTTGCTTGGAACCCCGACAGTGAATAATCCGTAAATGGAAAGCAAAAGCCAAAATGGAAGACTGGCTAGCGTCATGCCTAAGACTCTCTGATAGGCATCAAGGCGATTTTGACAAACATCCATCATTTTTCGGTTTCCGAGCGGATAGGCAAATGATGCAACTACGACTGGGATGATACCTAGAATAAGCGTAGATACAGAAAGTGTACTCGCCTGTTCCAGTTGAATAAGAATGATTCCTAATAAAATAATGAAGGAAAGCGACAATCCTTTTAAAGGGATTTTCCCCTGTGTTTGTACAATTCCAATCTTTGTTTGAATCGTTTCTAAAAATAGGGGGCCAAGCAGCATTCCGGAAATGAGTGTAATTTGCCAGGTTGCCGCGATTAACCAGCCTGGCGAATAGGCAGAAGCAAAGCATAATGGTGCATAAAATAATCCGAAGCCGATAAAACTCCACAACAGCCATGTTTTGGGCTGTTCTTTCATTGCCTTAAGAAGTGGACGAAGATTTCTTCTAGCGACAACTATGATAAGAAGAAAGGGAACCATAAAGATGTAGCGCAGCGATGCACTCCAAATCCAGCTTCCTCCTGACAATTCCATCGCATGATTAAGGACAAAAGTAAAGGCAAAAAAGAATGCAGCAAAAATGCCCAATATAATTGGTTTCATGTAACTCACCTCATTTCGATTGTTGAGTTGGTAGTTTCCTTCAATTCAAAAGATATACGTTTGATAGATTGTGTGGGAAAGTTTGTCATAGAACAAATATATTGAATATTAAGTTGATTTACAATGCTATATTTGTAGAAAAAAGCGAATAGACATCAGTAAATCTGCGTTTTCACAGGCCTTACGAAAAATGCAACACTTCTCTTTGGAACATGAGAAGTGTTGCAGAGAAGATTCGATAATATCAACCTTTATGACTTATTGACTGGTCAAAGTATTCTTTAAGGACTGTTTTATTCATAATCATGTCGGAAAGAGTATACTGATCAAGCACAGAAAAGAAGGCTTGCAGTGCTTCATTAAGCATATGCTTAAGTGAACAAACAGGTGAGATTACGCAGTTATTTCCCTCTCCATTAAAACATTCTACTAGATAAAAGTCTTCCTCCGTTTTCCGGACAAGCGTCCCAATATTAATTTCTGTAGGTTTTTTTGCGAGTCGAATCCCCCCATTTCGTCCCCGTACTGTTTCGAGGTATCCCATTTTGCCAAGATTAAAGGTAATCTTCATTAAATGGTTACTGGAAATCGAGTAGGCTTCCGAAATCTCTTTAATGGTTACTAATTGATCTGGTTTGTTAATTGCCAAATATAATAATACCCGTAACGAATAGTCAGAATAACTGGTTAATCGCATGTTGGTAATCCCTCACTCAAATAAGATGTCTACATCTTAGCATAATTGTGACAGAATAATAAACTTTTGAACTGTCGATACTAATAGATGTATATAAAGTATTGCTTTAAAATAATAATCAATTTATTATAAAGATGTATTTAATATATTGGTTTTGAGAGGGGCACAAAATATGTTAACTCAGCAAACAAAAGACATTGTAAAAGCAACAATCCCTGCATTAGAAATGAAAGGTATCGAGATTACGACGATTTTTTATAAACATTTATTTGAAGATTATCCGCAATTATTAAATATTTTTAATCAAACGAATCAGACAAGAGGTCGCCAACAAACCGCATTAGCAAATACCGTGCTTGCAGCAGCTAAACATATTGACAATCTTGGTGCGATTATTCCAGTTGTCAAACAAATCGCTCAAAAACATCGCAGCTTAACTGTAAAGCCTGAACATTATCCGATTGTAGGAAAATACTTATTAGCAGCAATTAAAGAAGTGTTAGGTGATGCTGCAACTGAAGAAATCTTACAAGCATGGGGTGAAGCATATGGCGTCATTGCTCAAGTCTTTATCGACATTGAAAAAGAAATGTATGAAGAAGCGACAAACCAAGAAGGCGGCTGGCTTGATTTTAAAAACTTCACAGTTGTTCATAAAGTAAAAGAAAGTTCAGTCATTACTTCCTTTTATTTGAAGGCGGCTGATGGGGAAGTTCTACCAGATTTTCAACCGGGACAATATATTACAGTTAGAATTAAAATCCCAGGAGAAGAATATTTGATAAATCGTCAATACAGCTTATCTGTTGAACCTGGTCAAGATAGCTATAGAATTTCTGTCAAAAGAGAGGCTATGCCAAACACCCCAGAAGGAAAAGCATCAAACTTCTTACATGATCACATGGATGTTGGCGACCTGATTGAACTTACAGCACCAGCTGGAGATTTCACACTGAATTTAAAACAACATACGCCTGTTGTTTTCTTAAGTGGAGGCGTTGGAATTACCCCATTAATGAGCATGGTCCATGCTATTGCAGATCAACAACCTAATCGGAATGTGACATTTGTCCATGCATCACAAAATGGAACGGTACAAGCATTTAAGGATGAATTAAAAGCGATAAAGGATACTATTATTGATTATCGCTTATCATTTGCTTATTCTGAGCCAAGTGATGAGGATCGGAACGAAGAGTATTTTGAAAAAGAAGGCTATATAGATGCTGAGATGTTAAACCATCTAGAAGTGGACGAAAAAGCAGATTATTATATTTGCGGACCTGTTCCGTTCATTCAGGCGATGTTAGGCTTATTGAAGGATCGTGGCATCGCACAAGAACAAATCCATTTTGAATTTTTTGGACCAGCTATTCAGTTGGGATAATATATGAAGGGTCTGACCTCGCACTATTGTATGTAGTAGACGGGGTTTGACCCTTCTTTTTGCTACCCGAAAATACAAACCCAATTGATGTGAAGCTATATTATGCATATACGAGAGAAGAGCCGATGGATGCTTTGAAATTTTGGTTTAGAAGTATTGATTTGAAGTAGGCACTTTCTGTCTGAAATCCTTTTTTACACTATTAATATTTCTTCTCTCGCTAAACTTGATTTTGATAGTATTCTATAAAAGTTTTTAAAACAGGAACAAGTTATTCAAATGTGTGTGCCTGATTGTATGAATTATGTTTGGATCGTATTCATATTGTATTCATTTTTGTAGCTATCACCTCGTACATATATAGTAAGGGCTTGTAATTAAAAGAAAGAAAGAAAGAGCTAATTCTCTGAATATGATGAAGTTAGCACGGAACTTGCAAGTTCAGGTAATAGATCGCAAATAGATTGATTACACATTGGAGGGAATGAAATATGACAATCATATATAAGCATGAACCATTCACAGATTTCTCGATTGAAAAAAATAAACAAGACTTTGAACAAGCATTAGTATTTGTCCAATCAGAACTAGGGAAAGAATATCCAGTAATTATTGGCGGAGAACGATTTAAAACAGAAGAGCAAATTTTATCCTTTAATCCAGCTGTTAAAAAAGAAGTAATTGGTACTGTTTCAAAAGCAAATCAAGAACTGGCTGAGAAAGCTATGCAAACTGCTCTCACTTCTTTTAAATCATGGAGTAATCAAGATCCTGAAGAACGTGCTACTGTATTATTCCGTGCAGCAGCGATTATTCGCCGCCGCAAGCATGAATTTTCTAGCTATCTTGTAAAAGAGGCCGGTAAACCTTGGAATGAGGCGGATGCCGATACAGCAGAAGCAATTGATTTCCTTGAATATTATGCACGGCAAATGATTGAGCTAAGCAGTGGTAAAGAAGTCCAAAGTCGCACAGGAGAAATTAATAAATACACGTATATTCCTTTAGGTGTCGGTGTAATTATTTCACCATTTAACTTCCCATTAGCCATCATGGCTGGAACGGCGGCAGCTGCTATTGTCGCTGGAAATACCATTTTATTAAAACCAGCGAACACTACACCGGTTATTGCTGCGAAATTCGTGGAAGTGTTAGAAGAAGCTGGTTTGCCGGCTGGTGTTATGAACTATATCCCGGGAAGCGGTAGCGAAATTGGAGATTATTTAGTTGACCATCCAAAAACACGCTTTGTAAGCTTTACTGGCTCACGTGAAGTAGGCTGCCGGATCTATGAGCGTGCAGCAAAGGTTCACCCGGGGCAAAATTGGTTGAAACGTGTAATCGCAGAAATGGGAGGAAAGGATACGGTAGTTGTAGATTGTGATGCCGATCTAGATCTTGCAGCTATTTCCATCGTCAAATCTGCATTCGGGTACTCAGGACAAAAATGTTCAGCAGGTTCTCGGGCAGTCGTTCATCAAGATGTATATGATGAAGTATTAGAAAAAGCAGTGGCATTAACGAAAGAATTAACAATAGGCAATCCTGCGAGATTGAGCCATTATATGGGTCCTGTCATTGACCAAGCTTCCTATAAAAAAATTATGAAATATATTGAAATCGGCAAGGAAGAAGGGAAGCTAAGGATTGGGGGGGAAGGAGATGATTCAAAGGGATACTTTATTCAGCCAACTATTATTGCTGATTTAGATGAAAATGCCCGTTTGATGCAGGAAGAAATCTTCGGTCCTGTTGTCGGTTTTTGCAAAGCACGAGATTTCGATCATATGCTGGAGATTGCGAATAACACAGATTATGGCTTAACCGGTGCATTAATCTCTAATAATCGTCATCATATCCAAAGAGCAAAAAAAGAATTTCACGTCGGAAATCTGTATTTTAACAGAGTTTGTACAGGGGCTATTGTTGGATACCAGCCATTTGGCGGTTTCAACATGTCAGGGACAGATTCAAAAGCTGGTGGCCCGGATTATTTGATTTTGCATATGCAAGCAAAAACAACGAGCGAAACGTTATAAAGTGACACTTCCGTTAGCGATGGGCTTTTCGCTAACGGTTAGTTGAACCAATCGGGCATTTACGGACAGTTTTCACTATTCAAATTCCTCGAATTTCTCTACATAAAATCGTGGAATGGAGATGTTACTGTCCGTTAATGCGGGATAAAATCATCTAAAAAGCAAATGGGTGGCAATCGGCCAAATTTGTCACTCATTTAGAACTTCTCGGTAACATAATGATTCAAGGAGGATCTATATGCTGGCTAATTTTTCGAAAAATTTCTTCTTAAGGGTTTCTCGAAATATATTATTAAACAAGGCGGCGAAGAAATGGGGGCTCAGGTTCGGTGCATCTCAAGTTGTCGCGGGTGTTACAATTGAGAGCGTCATTAAAAAAACTCAAGAACTTAATGAAAAAGGTTTAGTGTGCACGCTCGATCATTTAGGTGAATTCGTTTCAAATAAAGAAGAAGCCATTGAAGCAACAGATTATAATGTAAGAACATTGGAAGCTATCGAAGCAGCCGGAGTGAACAGTCATTTATCTGTTAAGCTAACACAGCTAGGTTTGGATATTGATCGGGATTTTTGCATTCAAAATATGAAACGAATTTTGGAAACTGCAAAGCAAACCAATAATTTTGTTCGAATTGACATGGAGGATTATACGCATTGCCAAATTACACTGGATATTCTTAAGGAACTCCGTGACACATATGATAATGTTGGAACAGTTATCCAAGCTTATTTATTTCGTGCGAATCAGGACGTATTGGATTTAGAAGGCGTCCGTCTTCGGTTAGTAAAAGGAGCTTATCATGAATCTCCTGAAGTAGCTTACCAGAATAAAAAAGATGTAGATAATAATTATTTGAAGCTTATTAAAAACCATCTATTAAGCGGAAGTCACACAGCAATTGCTACTCATGATCATGAGATTATCGAAAAAGTAAAACAATTTGTCCAAGAAAATAACATACCGAAAGATCAATTTGAATTTCAAATGCTTTATGGATTTAGAAAAGATATGCAAGTGAGTCTGGCGCAGGAAGGCTACATGATGCGTGTTTATATTCCGTTTGGCGATGACTGGTTTGCATACTTTATGCGGAGAATGGCTGAAAGACCGCAGAATGTACTATTTGGGATTAAGGGATTATTTTCGAAAAGATAGAAGCTAAGCCTGTTAAAGACTAACCATTCTGAGAACAGGCTTTTAATTGTGTGTACATAAATTAGTTAGCAATAGCCTAAAAAAATCTGTGAGACGAACAAAATGAAACAGTGGCTTCCAATACGATAGCTAACGACTGGAATAAAACCTTCTAGAACCACCCGTTCCTTCTGAATTTCGTATTACTGAAGAGGAGCAATCCGCATATCTAAAGAAATAACATCCCATTGCCAAATTAAAGTTAAAGTAAATAGTATTTTTTAAGATTGGGAAAACAAAAGATATTATTCTTGCAAGTTATCCTAATAAATAGCATCGTCTGCGGTTTGAGGGTACTATAAAGTAGAAATGATAGAATTACAAATTCGAAATTAAAGGAGTGCGAATATGATTAGATTTGGGATTGTGGGAACAAACTGGATTACAGAACGCTTATTAGGAGCAGTAGCTAACCATGAAGATTTCGTCTTAAAGGCCGTCTATTCACGTACGGAAGATCGTGCACGTGAATTTGCCGCTAAATATGGGGTAGAGTTAACGTTTACAGATTTAAACGAAATGGCAGCAAGTGATGAAATTGATGCGGTGTATATCGCAAGCCCCAACTCATACCATGCCGAGCAGGCCATCCTATTTATGGAGCATGGCAAGCATGTCCTATGTGAAAAACCACTTGCTGCGAATGCTAAGGAAGTAAAAGCGATGATAGAGGCGGCTAAATCTAATAATGTCGTTTTAATGGAAGCAATGAAGTCAACAGTCATGCCTAACTTCCAAGTGATTCAAGATAATTTGGACAAGCTTGGAAAGATTCGCACGTATTTTTCGAATTATTGCCAGTATTCATCGCGTTATGATGCCTATAAAAAAGGAACAGTCTTGAATGCATTTAACCCTGAGTATGCAACAGGAGCCTTGATGGATCTAGGTGTATATACGATTTTTCCGCTCGTCGCGTTATTTGGGAAACCGAATACGGTCAAAGCCTCAGGACATGTCCTTGAAACAGGAGCTGACGCACAAGGGAGCATTTTGCTAACTTATGATGAGATGCAGGCAAGCGTTATGTATTCGAAAATTACCGATTCAAATCTTCCTTCAGAAATTCATGGGGAAGATGCTACGATGGTTATCGATCATATCTCGAGCCCTGAGAAGATTGAAATTCGCTATCGGGATGGTACAATCGAAGATCTAAGTATCCAGCAAGAAATGGATCCGATGTACTATGAAGTGGCTGAATTTATTCAATTGATTCAATCTAGGGAAAACGAGTCAAAACTGAACTCATGGGAGACTTCATTACATGTGATGGAAATTATGGATGAAGCACGTAAACAAATTGGCGTAACATTCCCAAATGATAAACAGGTGAACTAACTAGGTAGTCTTCTTACCCCGAATTAACTGACTATAAAATTCTGATAGGTACGGTTTAGTTTAGTGTATCCCGTTGTGTTAGTGGAGATACTAGCAAAGCCCTTGATTACTCATTCATGGGAAATAAGCTCCAATGATGACACAAGTACACTCGATTAATTCTGGGGAAACAGATAATTGGACTTTCCTTTTCAATAGGAGTGTAAGAGAGGAATATTGAGGAAGAAATGCTATAGATCAAATACTTGAGGTGGAAAAACAAGATGAATGTAAAAATCAACAGAAATGCAGCAAAGGTATTAAAAACAATGTTGAGCAAAGAAGAAGCAGAAGGGAAAATGATTCGAGTTATCATTACACATATGCATGGCAATCATGCTCATTATGATATTACCCTTGATATCCAAACAGAACATGATGAAATTGTAAAAACGGACAAGGGAATAGATATATTACTGGATGCACGTGAAGAATTCTTAGACGGGGTATGGATTAAATATTTTTACGTACCACAAGAAGGCTTTGAAATTACAAATCCTTCAAAAGACCACGCACATCATCATTAATAGGAAATGGATGCTGGTATCCCTAAAAAAGGATACTGGCTTTTTTTAGGTAGTCCATCCGCATTATTTTTATCATTCCAGGCGAGAAAACTCCCACTTCAATATTGTGAAGGGCAACGCCCAAAAATAAGTAGGAGATGAATCGCCTTTTTGTGTAGTAGAACATTTGTTTGTATTGTTTTTTGAAAACTGAAGATAAGAGATTGTGACTGGAAAAACGTCCGTCACGTAAAATCTTCAACGTTCTTATATCTTCACACGTACCGAAGTTGCGAAAAACAAGCTAAAGTAGGGCGTGTGGCGAGTCAACGTTCAAGGCATCAAGCTAAATAATCGAAGGCTACTTGAATGTTCGCAGGGATCCTCCACTTCCAATTTCGTATGAAATTAAGTGGTGGGTAGTTCAATGTTTCAAGCTGATTAAAATATATATGAAGAAATCCCACACCTTACCTACCCCCAAAAATCGCTTATCATAAGAAGTAAATAGTCCTAGGTAAATAGATTGTTATTCAGTTTTAAGAAGTAAAATTATTTCACAGTGCAGATGAACTCTCCTACAATTCTCCAATTTTTTCGGAAAAACGCAAAAAAAGTTGTTTATTGTAACAATTGAAATATAACTGTAATGAGTTTATTACCATACTGACAAATTATGATGCTATACTCTCTATAGGATAAAAAGTCGAAATAACGTATTTAGCATATATATAAATAACCATTATCGAAAAATAATACATAGATTTCTAGTTCCATATATATTCACCGTTATGATAGGGAGATAGATTAATAGGCGAATTTGGCTAGAGAAGAAAGCAGGGAAACATGATTTTGAGAAAGAAATTACTTGTGTTGAGTACTACTGCTATGCTTGGATTGGGAAGTATTGTTGCCGTTCCAGCTGTTCAGGCAGAATCCATAAATGACTTGCAAAATCAGCAACAAGCCATTCAAGGACAACGGAGTGGAGTTCAATCTGAAATAGATACCGCACTTGCAAAGATTAAAGCACTTCAAATTGAACAAGCTACATTAACAGAGCAAATCTTGCGTATCGAACAAGCCATTAATGACAATAATGCGAAAATTGACGAAACAAAGGTGCAAATTGCTGAAACAAATGCAGAAATTAAGAAACTTAAAGAAGATATTGTAGCCCTTCAAAAACGCATTGAACAGCGTAATGAGGTATTGAAAGAACGTGCAGTTTCTTATCAAGAGAGCGGCGGTAATGTTAGTTATGTCGAAGTATTACTAGGAGCTACAAGCTTCGGTAACTTCATTGATCGTGTTGGTGCAGTTGCTACTATGGTAGAAGCTGACCAAGATATTTTAACGCAGCATGAAGCAGATAAGAAAGAGTTGGAAGAAAAGCAAACGGCCGTTGAAACAAAACTAGCTGACCTTACTTCTATGAAATTAGAGCTTGAAGGCATGCTTGCTCAAATTGAAGAGCAAAAGTCTCAGAGCGTACAACTAAGTGCAAGTTTGAAAGGGAAAGAACAAGAAACTGCAACTTTAGTTGCTGACTTGAAAAAACGCGATGCAAACTTAGCGGCACAAGTTGTAAAAATCCAAGGGGAAATTACTGCAGAACTAAATCGCCAAGCGGAAATTGTAGCTGCAAAAAAACGTGCTGAAGCAGAAGCGGCAATAGCTGCAGAAAAAGCAGCTCGTGAAGCAGCTAAGAATATAGCCAAAGAATCAACTAAGAAAAAATCTAGCTCAGAATCATTTGTAACAAAATCATTATCATCAAATAGTTCTACTTCAAATGAAAACAATAATGATGAAAACAATAATGATGAAAACACAGTGAGCATCCCATCAAGCCGTAATCTTAGCGTGGCAATAACTGCAGGTAATAAATATATCGGTAACTCTGTTTATGTATTTGGCGGTGGTAGATCGCAATCGGATATTAACAATGGAAGATTTGACTGCTCTGCATTTGTTTACTGGGCATATGATCAGGCTGGAATCAATCTCGGTTCGGTTGGTAACACAGACACATTATTAAATTATGGAACGCGCGTATCTGCAAGCGATTTGCAACCTGGTGATATGGTATTCTTTGATACTTATAAGAAGAATGGACATGTCGGAATTTATGTGGGTGGCGGTAAATTTATCGGTTCCCAAAGTTCAACTGGCGTTGCGATTGCAAATATGTCTAGCGGCTATTGGGCACAACACTTCAACGGACGAGTACATCGTTTTTAATAGAATATACATGTATGAGGCAGGGGTATCCCTGCCTCCTTTAGTTTATCTGCCCTGCTAGATTTTCAAATATGAAACTTTCATTAAAATATTATTTCGAAATTTTATTCAATTATGTGAAACCATTTGATTTTCATTACGTATATAGTATTGTATAAATAATCGAAGAGTGAAATTTCTATGATAAAATAGAAGTTTATTTCTTCACAATCATTTAGAATGGGGGACTTTATATGCTAAAGAAATTAATGACTGCATTTTTGACACTTTCTCTGATTTTTGCTCCGGTAGGAGGTCATTTTCTTCTTGGACAAGATGATACAGTAAGCGCTAAGTCATATAAATCGGGAAAAAGATCGTTCAATACGGATCGGAGTACAACTAACAATAATTCCAATATCCAGAGAAACAAGAAATCTGACGCTACTACAAAATCAAATACAAAAGCAAAGAGTAATCCTGTTGCTAAAGGAGGATTAATGAAAGGAATCCTTTACGGTGGAATTGCGGGTCTCTTATTTGGTAGCTTATTTGCTAACATGGGTGGGATTGGAGCGGTTTTAGGTTTTATGGTGAATTTGATTGCTATTATCCTCCTCATCTCAATTATCCGACGCATCTATATTTTCTTTAAAAATAAAAAGAAAGAAAATCCTAATCCATGGAGAGGTTAAAAATTTCTGAACAAGATATTATTAACGCTATTTGCATATATATCGCTGATAAGAAACAAGTTACCCCGACTGAAGTTGAAGTGGAATTAATGTATGACGATGATTATGGATTCTCTGCAGAAGTTTATGTGAATGGTAGGCAGCAAATCTTAATCATGTTAAATATTATTGAAGCGCTAAGACTTTGGCTTGATCATATGCTTAATCGTGATCCATATGCAGGTATTGAACTTGTACTTGATGATGATGAAGGCATTATCGCCTATGTAAAAGAATAAGGAGAGGGGCTTCTCATAAGGGTCAGACCTCGTATTCTAAATCAGTAGTAGTGTTTTACACTAATCTCGAACTGTATTTAGTTGTTGCGGGGTCTGACCCTTTGCTATGAGACTTCCCCTTTTTTAATGGAAGAAAATCTTTGGAAAAGAACGAGTAGCTAGAATTGCTTTTGAAGATTTAAACTAATCAAGCTATTAGACAAACCACTCGATTACAACAGTAAAATGAGTCCTCCAAATTCATCAAAATTTACCTGATTTAAAGATCAAATAGAGTAGCCAAATGAGCATTACTAGGGCAATGCCAAAACCGATTTCGATGGCTGGCAGTCTCCATAATAGAGTGGCTTGACCACTAATAGATGAACCTACAATAAGACCGACCATAATGATGCTGAATGCTAGAAGAACAATACTAAAAGATAAACGATTACTGATTCGATCTAACTTTTCTAAAAATAAATGAATATCTGGCATAGTAATTTCTAAACGAAATTTACCTTTTTTCAATGTATCCGAAAATTCTTTTATATTTTTAGGGAGTTCAGTGACGATCTCTGTATATTCGATAAACTTGCTCCACGTGTTTTTAACGATTTTCTTTGGGTGGTAGCGATCTAATAGTAGACGTTGTCCAAATGGTTCGGCTGCATGCATCATATTAAAATCAGGATCTAAATCAGCCACAACTCGTTCTACGGTCAAAAGGGCTTTACCTAGCATAGTCATGTCGGCTGGAATTTGTATTTGATGATGAAAAGAAATTGTAAACAAATCATTCACTGCCTCTCCAAGACTAATTTGGCTTAATGGCAAGTGATAATATTTCTCTTTAAGTTCATCCACGTCAGCTCGAAGTACCGCCATATTTATCTGATCTGAAAGAATTCCCATTTTTGAGATTGCTTTTATGATTCCTAAGGTATCACCACGTTTTAAAGAAATGACGAGTGATGCCAACTGGTATTTCATGTCTGAAGTAAGTCTGCCAACCATCCCAAAATCCATGAATACGACAACTTCATCGGGTAAAACCATCATATTTCCTGGATGTGGATCTCCGTGAAAAAAGCCTTCAATTAAAATTTGATGCAACATAGAATTTGTAACTCGTTCAGCAATGACTTTACGATCATATCCAAGATGATCCATTTCTTGTAGCTGGCTAATTTTTGTACCTTTTATATATTCCATAGTTAACACTTTCTTTGTTGAGAAGTCCCAATAAATGTCCGGAATCCGAATCTTTGATTGATTGACAAATTGATTAGCTATTTTTTCTGAATTGCTTCCTTCGACATAATAATCAAGTTCTGCCTGCAAAGCTTTCGAAAATTCTTCCATCATTTCATATATATGATAGCGTTTTGCCCAAGAGAGCCTTGATTCCATCAGGCGTGCCAAATCTTCAAGGATTTCCATATCTGTCTCAATGATTGGACGTATGTTTGGCCGCTGCACCTTAATCGCAATTTCTTCACCAGAATGAAGTCTTGCCCAATGAACTTGTCCAATTGAAGCAGTGGCCAAGGGGATTTCATTAAATTCAGCAAACAGTTGATCAAGTTGATTGCCAAGTTCATTTTCAATAATGCTACGTACTTGTTCAAAAGGAAAGGGAGGTGCACTATCCTGGAGCTTTTCTAATTCAACAATAATATGCTCAGGAATGATATCTCTCCGTGTGCTGGCAATTTGTCCAAGTTTGATAAAAGTGGGCCCAAGATCTTCTAGAAAGGTGCGAATTCGCTGGCCGAGTGTACGGCTAGATACATTATGATTCAAGCCGGCTATTTTTCTAGGTATGCTCAACATCTCCGTTAACCCGAGCTCCTTAACAATATAACCAAAGCCATTTCTTAGGAAAGCACTAATAATTTCTTGATATCGATGTGCATGTTTCATTCTCTTACCAAGCATGAGGGACCCTCCTAAAAACAATCACTCTCTTCGTTCCAATTCTTCAATTCTACGTTCTAATTTTCTCAATTCATCCTTAGAAACTAGATTAAGTTGATCTAGCGTTTGACTAACTTTTGAAGCGATGATCGAATCCATTTCTTCACGCAGTTTCGAACCTTTTTCAATTAGGCGTTCAATAAGTTCGCCCGATTCCCCTTTACTAATTTCCCCTTTTTTAACAAGCTCCTCGACTGATTTTTCAATTTGTTCTTTGCTAAAAACGGCTGCACCTACACCTAATGAGATGAATTGATTAAGTAGATTTTTCATAATAGATCCCTCCGATATTTGAAAAAAGTATTATTTTCTACATCATACAACATGGATCACTTAAAGGAAAAGAATAACAATTATGAGTTTTTTATAATCCGTCTTAAATTAGAATTATTATTGTTTATTTTTCTGAAAGAATGTGATATTATATAAATAATCCTAATGATATTCATAAAAAAATACGAAATTACACTGATTTTGAGGAAAAACTAACAATTTTGATAAATTATATGACAAATGATGCTGATTATCTTTCTCAATTGGATATCAACTAAATGAGAATTGGTATCATTGAGAATTACGAAATTAAGAGGAGGAAAAAAAGATGCTTGCCGAAACGAAACACTTACAAAAACCTGCGCAATACCAATCTTCATGGTTTGATAAAGTAATACCACATATTGAATTAATTGCTGCTTTATTTAGCGGGGTTCTTATATTATTTGGTTGGATTTTGTCGTCTATTGGCATGCCAGCTGCTTCAGTAGGTATTTATTTAGCAGCTTTTGTTATTGGTGGGTATGCGAAGGCAAAGGAAGGCATTGAAGACACCATTGCCGATAAAGAATTGAATGTAGAAATGTTAATGATTCTTGCTGCGATTGGTTCTGCAATCATTGGCTATTGGACAGAAGGTGCGATCTTAATTTTTATCTTTGCATTAAGCGGTGCCTTGGAAACTTATACAATGAATAAAAGCCATAAAGAAATATCTGCATTAATGGATTTACAGCCAGAAGAAGCACTAAGAGTTACAGATGGAATTGAAATGAAAGTAGCTGTATCACAGCTTCGTGTCGGTGATCTAATCTTAATCAAGCCAGGTGAACGAGTGCCGTCAGATGGGAAAATTAATGATGGGAAGACGAATTTGGATGAAGCTGCGATAACGGGGGAATCCTTTCCTGTTAGTAAAACCGTACATGATGAGGTTTTTGCAGGGACGGTTAATCTTCGTGGGACGATAACTGTTGAAATTACAAAGCCAAGTAGTGAAACCCTTTTTCAAAAAATTATTACACTTGTACAATCAGCACAAAGTGAAAAATCACCTTCACAACTATTTATTGAGCGATTTGAAGGCACCTATGTGAAAGTGGTTTTATCCGTTGTAGGATTGATGATGTTTGCTCCCCATTTCTTGCTAGGGTGGAGTTGGACGGAGACATTTTATCGGGCGATGATACTATTAGTAGTTGCGTCCCCGTGTGCACTAGTTGCATCGATCATGCCAGCTACATTATCGGCTATTTCAAATGGTGCACGTCATGGCATCCTGTTCAAAGGCGGTGTCCATTTAGAGAATTTAGGTAACTTACAAGCGATTGCTCTTGATAAAACAGGTACTTTAACAAAAGGTAAACCTGAAGTTACGGATCTTGTACTCCGTGATGATATGACAGAAGAGGACTTTCTACAACATGTAGCTTCCATTGAAAATTATTCCAATCATCCGTTAGCATCCGCAATTGTTCGTTATACAAAAGACAGGATCTCTACAGAATTAATGAAGCCGGAGGACATGGAAGATATCTCTGGATATGGCGTGCAAGCTTATCTTGGCGGCGTGCAATGGAAAGTAGGTAGAGCGGAATTTGTTGGTCATGAGGAAGCGGGACAATTTGAAAATGGCATTGCACAAGTACTTGCTGAACAAGGGAAAACCATCGTTTTTGCAAGAGACGACAAAGGAATTGCCGGGATTATGACACTTAAAGATGTTGTCCGAACAGAAACAATTACTGCGATCGAAGCACTCAAACAAGAAGGAATTTATACGATTATGCTTACAGGAGACGGAGAGAAAACGGCAAAGGCGATTGCATCAGAAAGCCATGTGGATGCCTATATTGCTGAATGTCTACCTGAAACGAAAGTAGATGAAGTGAAACGGTTGAAAGAGCAATTTGGTACAGTTGCGATGGTTGGTGACGGAATTAATGATGCACCAGCACTTGCTACAGCATCAGTCGGGATTGCAATGGGAGAGGGAACGGATGTCGCTTTAGAAACAGCAGACGTTGTTCTGATGAAAAATGATCTTCCGAGGATTGCTGAAGCTGTCAAATTATCAAAAAAAATGAACCGAATCATTAAGCAGAATGTGATTTTTTCCATTACTGTGATTACGATATTAATTGCTTCTAACTTCATGCAGTTTCTTGATCTTCCGTTTGGTGTTATCGGTCACGAAGGAAGTACGATTTTAGTTATATTAAATAGTTTACGATTGCTGAAGAATTAATCATATTGCAGCACCAAACGAGTATATTCGTTTGGTGCTTTTTATTTTATCTTCCCGTACCCAGCGAAAGCAATCTAACTTCTTTAGGTCAAAAGCCAGACAAGAATTATGGAGAAAAACTACATTTCACATATGCTGCTCATCTGATGCTTGTCTTGGAGGATCAAGGAGTTTGAGCTTTTTTCTCAAAATTGGATAAATAAAAACGATAAGTAAAACACAGGCTATCTTGATAAAGTACAATAGATCAAGTTATCTGACGGTATGAATAATGATATGTAACTTATTAATATCGTTAGGTGTTCGCTAAGATGTAAAATCCACTTATTTTTTAGTGAGTTCTGAAGGTATTACTAAACGGCTTTTTTAAAAGCTATTCTGCATTTGGAAGTGGGAATGAAGAAGATGAAAAATACCATGTATAAAAAAGGACTAGTACTATTGGTTCTTCTGTTCGTGTTAAGGGTTACGCCAGCTTTTTCATCAACCATTTATCAGGAAAACGCCGATAACACAAAATCCACCTACGATAATCAGTTTCAGAATAAAAGTAAATATCCCACACTCACTTCAATAAAAAAACTTGAGGATGTTGGGTTTTCTACCAAAAAACTGTCTGAAATTGATTTGTTTATCGAAAATGAAATTAGGAATGGCTTTCCTGGAGCAGCGCTTATTGTCATTAAAAATGGAAAAATTGTGAAAAACACATCGTATGGATACGCAAAGAAATATAGTGGAAGTACTTTTCTTAAGCAGCCACAAAAGATGAAAAGGGATACGATGTTCGACGTGGCTTCTAATACGAAAATGTACGCTGTTAACTATGCACTTCAAAAACTAGTCAGTGAAGGGAAAATCAATCTAAACCATCCTATCCAGCATTATATCCCTGAGTTTAATGATTTGCCGAATGATGTGATAAAAGAAAAGGATACGTTGCTAATTGTCGATTTGCTCCATCATATTGCAGGTTTTCCTTCGAGCGTTCATTACTATAACCCTGAAAAGGCAGGTGAATTATATTCACAAGACCGTAAAGCGATGTTGGATAAAATAATTAAAACACCTTTACACTATATACCTGGTACAGCTCAAATATATAGTGACATTGATTATATGCTCCTAGGTTTTATTATTGAAAGAGTAACAGGCCAGCAACTAGATCAGTATGTGGAAAACAATATATATAAGCCGCTTGGATTGAAACACACAGTCTTTACGCCATTAAAAAAAGGCTTCAAAGAACAAGATTTTGCAGCGACTGAGCTAAACGGTAATACCCGTGATGGATATCTAATGTTTCCTAATATGAGAACGTATACTCTACAAGGAGAGGTACATGATGAAAATGCATACTATTCAATGGGCGGAATTTCGGGACATGCAGGATTGTTCAGTAATACACACGATCTTGCAGTACTTCTTCAGGTTATGTTGAATGATGGAGGATACGGAAACACAAAACTATTCGATAAAGAAACGATTGACGTATTTACAACACCAAGTGAGCTGAATCCGACATTCGGTCTTGGGTGGAGGCTTAATGGGGATGAAAGCATGAACTGGATGTTCAGTGAGTACGCAGGTGATAAGGTAATTGGCCATACAGGGTGGACTGGTACGATAACTGTCATTGATCGGGAAAATCATCTAGCGATTGCTCTTTTAACTAACAAGAAGCATTCGGCAGTTATTGATCATCTTGTCAATTCAAATTGGTTTTATGGGGACATGTTCAGCATTAGTACGTATGGCAGTGTTATAAGCAAGGTTTATGAAGCGTTACAATAACTTCTATTTTCATGGGATACCAAACATCCTGATCTTGCCTTGAAATCGAATGGTCTTCACCCGAACGCATGATAAAGCTTATGGGGCTTTTATAAAATTTGTATGAAAAGGATTGTCTCGTCTGAATAAAGGAAGAGAGTTTCATGAATTTCGGGCATGCATTTGGCTCCGGCATACAAAAATGATTTCCGCCTTAATTCCTTTGTTTTTCGACATATAACAAAGGAAGGTATGCAGCTTTATAAACTGTATTTTTTGAAGGACATCCATAATCGTGTATTGAATATGTAAGAAGACGCCAACAATAATGGTAAGGAACTAAAAAGGTGGAGGGTCGATAAGATGAAAAAACACTATGATGATGATGGTTTAGCATTACATACGGATTTATATCAGATTAATATGATCCAAACGTATTGGCAGGATCAGATTCATAATCGAAAAGCGGTGTTTGAATTATTTTTTCGGAAAATGCCATTCGGAAATGGCTACGCTGTTTTTGCTGGGTTGGAAAAGGCGCTCTCTTATTTACAAAAATTCGCATTTACTTCGAGTGATATTGAGTATTTACGTAGTGAAATGAGCTACCCAGAAGAGTTTCTCTCCTATTTAGAAAAATTGAAATTTACTGGCACGGTAAAATCAATGGAAGAAGGGGAATTAGTTTTCGCTAATGAACCGCTCATTCGTATAGAAGCAACTTTAGCTGAAGCGCAGCTTGTGGAAACAGCATTGCTAAACATTGTTAATTACCAAACGTTGATTGCGACAAAAGCATCAAGAATCAAACAAGTGATTGGTGATGAACAGGCTTTGGAATTCGGTTCTCGTCGAGCGCAGGAAATGGACGCAGCAATCTGGGGTGCACGCGCAGCTTTTATTGGTGGATTTGATGCAACGAGTAATGTAAGAGCAGGTAAAATGTTTGGAATTCCAGTGGCTGGCACGCATGCACATGCGATGGTTCAAGCCTATAAAGATGAATATATTGCCTTTCATAAATATGCGGAAAGTCATTTAGACTGTGTTTTTCTTGTTGATACGTACGACACGCTTAAATCTGGAGTACCAAACGCGATTCGAGTAGCTAAGGAGCTTGGAGACAAAATAAACTTTAAAGGTATTCGATTAGATAGTGGCGATCTTGCTTATTTATCGAAGGAAGCGAGAAGAATGCTGGATGTTGCTGGGTTCACTAAGGCGAAAATTACAGCTTCGAGTGATTTAGATGAATATACAATCATGAACTTAAAAGCACAAGGTGCAAGGATTGATACATGGGGAATTGGAACTAAATTAATCACGGCATACGAACAGCCAGCTTTAGGTGCTGTTTATAAACTTGTCGCAATCGAAAACGAATCAGGAGAGTTGACTAATACAATAAAAATATCTGCAAATCCTGAGAAAGTTACAACACCAGGCTTAAAAAGGGTATATCGAATCATCAATACAATGAATGGGAAAGCAGAAGGGGAATACATCGCAATGGATGATGAAAATCCCGGAGCAGAAGAACGTCTTAAAATGTTTGATCCCGTTCACACCTACATTAGTAAATTTATTACCTGCTTCGAAGCGAGAGAACTGCAAATTCCAGTTATTGTGAATGGGGAAATGGTATATGAACTTCCAGAACTACAAGATATTCAAAAAAAGCTGGAGAGAAATTTAGATGAATTATGGTCTGAGTATAAGCGTTCCCTCCATCCAGAGAAATATCCAGTTGATTTAAGTCAAAAATGCTGGGATACAAAGATGCGCTGCATTGAAGAAGTGAAAGCAAAAGTGAGTGAGGGATTTAATGATAAATAAAATAAATGGTAAGAACTTTGTATGGATTCATGGAAAGTGACACATACTTTAAAAGATATTCTCGTAATATCACACAGCTTCAGGATAACCTATACTAATGATGAGGTGATTCGGAATGAGTTATAAAGATCAGCTGGATGCCCATTCGAAACAGTTTCACCATAATTGGACAAGACCTAAGCGTTCAAAGTCTCAAGTTAATGGACATACCGAAATGACACAAAACACCTTTATCTTAAGAACTAATGCAAAGGCTCACAGATGGTAAAGGAATTCTGAAGTACGGGAAAGAAGACCTGCGAATGGTCTTCTTTCTTTTGGAGCGCGGCATTTCGCCTTATATAAGCTATCCATATGTCTTCAAAATCGTCAATAGTTCCTCTAGTAATTGGTTTGTTTTTTTCTGTTCCATTAGCAAATGTCTAATCTCGTCATTGAATGCTTTTCGTTTAGGCAGCTGAGTGGTGGATTCCGTTGTAAAAGAAATTGAAGATACGGATTCTTGGTCTTTTATCACAAAAACAAGTTCGTATTTCTCCTGAGTCACTTCAGATCAACATTCAAGAATTAAAGAGGCGTAGCGTTCTTCTAGCCAATCTCTTGCAAACGCATTTTGAGTAAGAATATAAAGTTTTCCATCTGTAATTTTACAACTTGTTTGAACAAGCCATGATTCAAAAGAAGGTTTAGATACCTTATTTTGAATCAATTCGAGCACATGACTCCAAAATTGATACATTTCTTCTTGAGTTATATCATCCTTTAAAGCTGTTATCTAAAATGAGGTTTGAAAATCATTCTATTGTAATGAAAAAATCAGTTAATTTACATAATGATCCTAAATGAATGTGAAAATGAGGGAATTTCACTGCCCTACTTTATGGGCTTAGCGCTAAGGGCGGACAGTTTAAAGGTAGGGAAGGGTTAAATAGTAATTAAATTAAGTTATATTAAAATAATTTTAAAAATAGATATTTAACAACAATAGGACTTGTCAATCCAGAATTTTGAAAAAAATGACTATTTATTCGTATTTGACAGGGGAAATATAGAAAAATAATATAAATATAAAAAAAATGATAAAAAATACGAACATTATATTGAAAAAGGGGTTAATAGTATGTATAATCATCAATAACAAAGTAATGCAGGGGTGATCAATATTTTCCCAAGCAACAATAATGAAACAAAGAAATTAATTTCTCATGCTTATAATGAAGTTTCAAAGGATTTATTTGGAATTGGCACGCTTTCCATGAAGGTATCAATTGAAGCAAATGTGCTTACACTGCAGGCTAAGCATCGTAGAGCACCACGATCGATTGTGCTGGAGGGAGAAGTACCTAGCCTAAAGCAAGAAGTCGACTTTCATTTATCTTTACTCTATAAGAAGAAATTAAGGCAGAAATTAGAAGAAAGAACGGATTGGGATATTGAGGCTGTTTTGAGAGATTATGATGCAGCCACCCAAAAGTCCTTTACAAATATTGTTTTACGAGAAACATAATAATATTGGATTTTCAACCGGATTTATCTGGACGAAACGCCACAATAATAAACCAAATGATTATTGATCTCTTTGTTTACAAAGACAAGACAATCTTGGGTAGAATAACATTATTCTATTTAAGATTGTTTTTTTCTTGCTTTAAATACTAACAAAATGATGGGAGTTTTTATTATGATGAAAATTATTAAAAGTCTATCTTTAGTATCTGCATTGGCTTTAACATTAAGTGCTTGTTCTTCATCCGATTCATCTGCGAAAAAAGAAAAATTAGTTATTTCTACTTGGGGATTTTCGGAAGATTTCTTTCGAGAAGAAGTGTATAAACCCTTTGAGAAAGAACATAATGTTGAAATTGTTTTGGACTCTGGGAATAATGCGGATCGTTTAAATAAAGTCCGCCAAGGAAATTCAGATGTCGATGTCATTTATTTATCTGACTATTATGCTGAGCAAGGAATTCAGGACGGTTTGTTCGAAAAAATTGATCATAGCGTCATTCCTAATGTCGAAAATATCTATGAAATGGCAAAAGCTCCATTAGGTAAAGAATATGGACCTGCTTATACAATTGCTCAATTCGGAATTGCGTATAATCCTGACGAGGTAAAAAAACCAATTACTTCATGGGCTGATTTATGGAATAAAGATCTAGGTGGAGTGATAACGATCCCTGGAATTACATCGACAACTGGACCGATGTTTTTAGATGCTGCTTCGAAAGTAAGTGGAAATACAAAATTTAATGAAGATGCTGCTTTTACAAAATTAAAAGAGCTTATGCCAAATGTGCTTAAGGAATATGGACAAACTTCTGAATTCGTAAACATGTTTGCACAAGGTGAAATCGCAGGTGGACCGATCATGGAAATGTACTTTGCACAATTACAGGAAGCTGTTCCAAATGCTAAATTTGTTTCACCTAAAGAAGGCGGATATGCGGTCATGAATACAGTGAATATTGTAAAAGACAGCGATCAAAAAGAACTAGCAGAGGAATTTATTAACTACATTTTAAGTAAAGAAGTTCAAGAGAAATCAGCAAAAGCAAAAATTGATTCCCCAGTTAATACGAAAGTTCAATTAACAGAAGAGGAAGCTAAAGGACTTACGTATGGTGAAGATGTTATTAATGGCTTGAACATCCTTGATATGAAAATCGTGAATAAAAACTCAAAAAATTGGATTGATCGTTGGAATAAAGAATTAGCTCAATAAGAAGTAGAGGTGCTTACTATGACTAAAAAAGTCATTCTTGATGTTGATACAGGAGTAGACGATGCCATTGGAATATTGCTTGCTTTAAAGAGCAAGCAAATGGATGTGCTTGGTATTACGACTGTGAATGGAAATGTATCTTTAGAAGCTGCAACGATTAATACATGTAAGATTGTTGAATTAGTAGGAGTGGATGTCCCTGTGATTATGGGGGCTTCTTCTCCATTAGTCAGAACCCCTTATTTTGAACATCGAATACATGGTGAAGATGGAATCGGTGGAGCATTAAAGGATATGGTTCCTAAGAAACAACCCGATGAAGGGTTTGGTCCTGATTTCATTATTAATTCGATATTGAGTTTTCCAGGTGAGGTAACCCTTGTTATGACTGCGCCTCTTACAAATTTAGCACTTGCAGTAAAGAAGTGTCCTGAGATTACGAAGTTTGTGAAAGAAGTAATCTTTATGGGTGGTGTAGTGAAAGACGTAGGCAATGTCACACCAACAGCTGAGTATAATATGTTTACTGATCCGGAAGCGGCCAAAATCGTCTTTCATGCTGGTTTTCCTTCCTTAACTTTAGTCGGTTTAGATGTGACTAGAAAAGTGCTCTTAACCGAAGAGCATATGGATGCCATTCATAATCCGCTTCTTGCTTCCTATATAAAAGAAAGCACGACGGATTATCGACAAAGATATTTTGAGCGTTATCGAATTCATGGTGCTGTGATGCATGATCCACTTGCCGTTGCCGTTGCCATAGACGCAAATATTGTGACAAAAAAGAAATATTATGTAGATGTAGAAACGAGCAGTGAATTATGTGACGGACAAACGGTCTGTGATTTCCAAAATCGTTTAGGGAGAACAGCTAATCTTGATGTTTGTTTAGATGTAGATGAAAAAGCTTTTATTGCACTATTTCATGAGGTCATAAATTCTTAAAGTGTGCAAACTGGGAGGATAAAATGAGAAACCGTACGATTTACCTGTTGTTATTGCCAGGAGCATTATTTTTAACAATCTTTATGGTGATTCCGATTTTGTTAACGATTGGATCAACATTTTTTAATGAAGGCAGCTTTAGCTTTGAAGGTTATCTGCACTACTTTCAAGATAAGTATTTCATCGGTATTTTACTAACAACGCTTAGAGTTAGTCTTGTAACAACGTTTATCTGTATTTTATTAGGCTTTCCAGTTGCTTACTATATTTCTAAGGTTGGGACAAGAACCAAGGTACTCCTATTATTACTCTCCATCTTCCCACTTCTTACTAGCTCAGTTGTCCGCTCATTCAGCTGGATGATTATTATTGGGAAGAATGGTGTACTCAACAAGCTTTTACTTAGTATAGGACTTATAGAAGAACCGTTAAATATTTTGTACACCCCTACAGCGATCATTATTGGCCTCGTTCATTTATTCTTGCCATTAATTATTATTACGTTAATCGGTGTTTTGGAAAATATGGATGAGGATTTGTTAACGGCAGCAGAAAGCTTAGGCGCATCTAGACTAGGTGTTTTTACGAAAGTCGTTCTGCCACTGTCCATGCCAGGACTTGTCATCGGAAGTATTCTCGTTTTTGTCGGCAGCTTTACGGCCTATACAACTCCAGCTTTATTGGGAGGGAAACAACGGGTAATTTCCACATTTCTCTATCAAAATGCAACAACATTAAATGACTGGCATACAGCAGCAATCGTTGCCACAATCATGATTGTCATCACGTTACTGGTGACTATAATCATGAACCAAATTGCATATAAAATAAATCCAAAGGGGTAAGGTTAATATGAAGCAAAAAAATCGGGGATTGGCTGTATTTACGTTCCTTGTATTTGTTTTTTTACTAGGGCCTTTGCTCATCATTTCCGTTACATCTTTTGAAGGCGGAAGTGTTCTGAAATTTCCTATTGAGACGTTTTCGTTTAAATGGTATGAAAATATTTTTAAAGTAAACATGTTTTTGACATCTTTCAAGACATCCATCATTGTCTCATTAGCAGGAAATCTGTTGGCATTGATATTAGGAATTCCAGCGGCTTATGCTTTATCCAGATTCGACTTTAAAGGAAAATCTGTCTTGAATGCCGTGTTTATTTCACCGATTTTGATTCCAGGTATCGTTTTAGGTTTTACGTTTTTGCGTTATATTGTTACAACCTATCATTTCCCAATTTATACAGGCTTGTTTATCGGTCATACAATTATTATGCTTCCATTTGTTATCCGCGTAATATCTTCAAGTTTGTCAACCTTCGATTTCTCTATTGAAGAAGCAGCACATAGCTTGGGGGCAAGCAAGATTGGAACATTCTTTCAGGTTGTTCTGCCTAATATCAAGTCAGGAATCATCGCAGCCGTTATGATTGCATTTTTAGAATCATTCAATAATGTTGATATTTCCGTATTCATGACTGGACCAGGTGTCAGCACCTTTCCAATACAAATGCTAACATATGTTGAAACGTACTTTGATCCTACAATTGCAGCCATTTCAGTAATGCTGATGATTATTACGGCGTTCTTTATGTTCATAGTTGAGCGGTTAATGGGCTTATCATATTTCACTAAACGATAACGGAGGCAACAAGTAATGGCTTTATTCACATTAGAAAACATATCAGTTGCATACAACAAACAAAATATATTGCAGGATTTTAATTTAGAAATTGAAGAAGGGAAGTTTGTTTCTCTGCTTGGTCCAAGTGGCTGTGGAAAAACGACAACCCTTCGATTAATTGCAGGCTTTCTTGAATCAAATAATGGCAAGTTCTTATATAAAGGCAAGGATTATACAAAGGTCCCGGTTAACAAAAGAAATTTTGGCTTCGTATTTCAAAACTATGCACTATTTCCTCATTTAACGATTTTTGATAATGTAGCTTTCGGACTTCGGCTTAGAAAGGCTTCCAAAAGTGAAATAGAAAAACGAGTGGCAAGTGTGTTAGAAATCGTTAATCTTAGAGGGTTTGAAAAACGATATCCAAAAGAACTTTCAGGTGGTCAGAGACAGCGTGTTGCGATCGCAAGAGCACTTGTCATTGAACCAGATTTATTACTTTTCGATGAGCCACTTAGTAATCTTGACGCCAATCTTCGTGAAAATATGCGGATTGAAATTCGCCGTATTCAGCAGGAGCTTGGGATCACAACAGTTTACGTATCTCATGATCAAGAGGAGTGCTTCGCGATCTCAGATCAAGTGGCAATTATGAATAAAGGAATTATTGAGCAATTAAGTGACCCCGCTACGATCTATAATTATCCGAAGACGAAATTTGTCGCAGATTTTATTGGCTTTAAAAACTTTATTGAGTTTGAAAACCGAACCATTCATGAAAATGAAATTGAACTTTCGAAATCAGGATTTACTTTTATTGTTCAAAAAAATCAAGCCAATACAGAATCTGACAGGAAAATTGGTGCGATTCGTCCTGACAATTTAGTGATTCGACCGTTTCAAGAACTTGTGAATCCAGGGGGAAATGAACTGCCGGGAAAAGTGAAGATACGAACGTTTTTAGGAAGAAGTTATCAATATATCATAGAAACGCCAATTGGAGATTTTACAGTAAATCAAGAAATGCTTGTACCTTATCAAGTCGGTGATGAAATCATTCTCGAATTTCCGGCAAACAAAATGGTACTTGTTAAGTAAAACAGGAGGTGAATAGATTGAAAATAGATATGCTGATTAGAAATGCCAATGTTTTTAATAGCTTTTTAAAGAAATTCACGAAAAGTAATGTAGCGATTATCGATGGGAATTTCTATTATGTTGGCGAACGTGACCAAGCTTTTTTTTCTGCTGACAAAGTGTTGGATGCCAAAGAGAAATATATGATTCCCGGTTTAATTGATATTCATTTACACATCGAAAGTACGATGGTTACACCAGCTACTTTTTCATATGGAATCATCAAAAATGGCGTGACCACGATTGTGCCAGAACCGCATGAAATGGCGAATGTATTTGGCGTTTCTGGTGTGAAGGAAATGATGAAAGCAAGCCGTGACTGTGTAGCAGATATGTTCTATGCAATTCCAAGTTCAGTGCCAGCGACAACGATGGAGACAACAGGTGGAAGTATCGAAATTGAAGATATCGATGAATTGTTGCAAACGGGTGAAATGAAGTGTTTAGGTGAAATCATGAATTTTTATGATGTGGTTACTGACCCAACATGTAAAACGAATCAGATTTTGAATCATATCAAAACAAATTATCCTGACTTAATTATCGAAGGCCATGTCCCTAAACTACTTGATTTGGAATTGCAGCAAATGATATTTGCGGGTGTCAATTCAGATCATACACACCAAACCATTGAAGGAATGCAACAACGTATCGCTAATGGGATGTTTTTAGAAATTCAAGAGAAATCCATGACCGAAGAAATCATGTCATTCTTAACGAATGAAGCGGTGGATGAGCATTTTTGCTTTGTGACCGATGATGTGATGCCGGATTATTTTCAGAAGTATGGTCAATTGAATCATTTACTAAAGAAGGCCATTCAAATGGGCATGTCTCCTGAGAAAGCTATATATGCCTGTACGTATACGCCAGCGAAAAGAATGCAGATGCATGATCGCGGAATCATTGCAGCAGGAAAAATTGCTGACTTTTTACTAGTTTCAGATCTTGAATCGTTTAACATAGAAGAGGTTTATAAAGCTGGAGAACAAGTTTACCATCAGCAAAATCCTTATAAGCAAGCGGTAGGTGGCAAAAGCTTCCCGGAAAGCTTTTATCGTAGTATCGTGCTGAAGGAATTAACTGCGAAAGATTTTGATGTATCAGTGGAAGTGGAAGATGGTAACTATCCTTGTCGTATCATTGAAGTGAATGACGGCTCTACTTTTACAAAAGAGATTCACGATACCCTGTCTGTTTCAAATGGTACGCTTAATTGGCAGGAAAGTAAGTATGGTTTAATTGCAACATTTGAGCGATATGGGAAAAATGGAAACCGAGCACATGGATTAATTAGTGGAGACATCATTAAGCGAGGGGCAATAGCTACAACCTATTCTCATGATAATCATAATTTATTAGTTATCGGTCATAACGTAGAAGATATGGTACTTGCTGCGAATGAAGTAATCCGTAGTCAAGGTGGTATTTGCTGTGTCGAGAATGGCGAAGTATTATCAAGAGTACCGCTTCCTGTCGGAGGAATTCTTTCAGAAGAGCCCTTAGAAATTGTTGCCGAGCAGGTGGATCATCTGACGCGTACTTTGAAATCATTAGGTTATAAGCATTATAATGTCATCATGTCTATAAGCACCTTATCACTACCTGTAAGCCCGGCATTAAAAATAACAGATCGTGGTTTAATTTCAGTCAATGAAGGGAAATTTGTACCGCTTGTTGTTAAGGCATAACTAATAAAAAATCCAACAGCTGATAAATAGCGTTGGATTTTTTTACTATGGAGGTATACGGCATACAGTCGATAGCCGGGGGAAATGGCTGATATAATGTGACAATTGACTGATCAATGCAAGATGGGCCAATGTTTTAACAGAATCATTTAATAAACTACGGAATATTCCCCCAGGCCGGATCATTAATGGAAAATAGGTGAAATAATGTGGGTAACCGTGGGAATATATACGTTGAATTTAAGCTGAATCCTCTAACTAAATTTTTTACGAGCTGGAAATGAAATTTACGCGCTGGAGTAAAATTTAACCAAAAACTCATCGGATCATCTGTTCATATTTTTACAAGCCAACCGCATTTATGACAATTTTAAAAAATAACCGTAAGATGTGAAAATAAGATTTTTGGCTTCAGCTTCAATTATTTATGCATTAAAAAAAGTGGTTGACCCAAAAAGGGCAACCACACACTTAAAACGTACGCTTTTTCATCACAAATGGATAGAGCAACAAGCCTACGACGAACAAGCCAATACCTAACATAAAAGTGAACATATTCGCTGTTCCTGTTTTAATCACCCAGATCGAATAAACTAAGGCAAAGACAGTGATTATTCCATCGCGAACTCTTGAGCCTTTGATGATATCATAAGTTTCCCCAGTAATGACTAGCTTCAATTGATAGATGGCTGAAACAAGATAAGGAATTAAATAAGCAAGTGTTGCGACAACCATCGCGAAACCATATGCTTCTGTAATGGTACCTGAAATCGTTGAAAATAAGAACAACTGAGTCAATAGATTTGTGACAGTTAATGATCGAACAGGACTTCCTTTTTTATTTGTTTTAGCAAAGAATGCTGGAAACAAATCAACTTTGGCTGCTTGGTAAGGTACCTCAGAACTGACCATGACCCATCCAATCGTAGAACCTAGAAGGGAAATGATGGCTAGTGCTGCCATTACATAGACACCTTCATTCCCAATTGCTCCTGATAGAGCATCGACAAGGGGACGGGAAGATTCACGCAATGCGGATTGTGGAAGTGCACCCATTGTTAAAAGGGTGATTCCTATATAAATGGCTACCGCAATAAGGAGTCCTAGAATCGTCGCTTTCTTTACGTCTCTTTGTGATTTTGCTCGATTTGAAAGCATAACAGCAGCTTCAACGCCAATGAAAGCCCATAGAGTGGAGATGGCTGCTGAATTAATTTGACTTCCTAACGAAAGAACCTTACCTTCTGAATCTTGGAATCCTCCACCGCTTGATAGGTTGCTTGAATCAAAGATGAAGAGGGTGATAAAGATGAAAAAAGCAAATCCAAGAACTTTTGTAAGTGTAGCAATAAAATTTATTTTACCTGCTCCGTTATAGCTACTGACTGTTATCGTATGAATTCCCCAGAGTGCTAATGAACACACTGCAAACGTTAAGGTTTTGCCAAGTTCAAGGCTAAAGCTGTCGATGGAATAGATGACTTTCGTGCTTTGTAGAACAGGAAAAAAGGTAGACAAGTAACCTGCAAATGCAATGATGACAGAAGCCGTTGCCGCCCAGTTTGCCGCCCAATATCCCCAAGCCATACTATAACCGGCAACTCTTCCTTTATCGGGGGAAGAGAAAATCGCTTGTGCATAACTTTGTGGCCCGGCCTTAAGATCAGGCTTCCTGATAGCTAAATTCCCGAACACAAGAGCAATCATTAACACCCCAATTCCAGTGATTCCCCAAGCGAGAGTTGCCCCTAGTGCGCTTGATACTTGCGCCAAGTTTGCAGGAAGCATGAAGATTCCGCCACCCACCATATTTCCAATCACAAATGCTGTTAATATAAATAGTCCCCATTTTTTTTGAATCATATCAAACAACCTCTCTGTTGTATTTATATCTAGACGTTATAGTAAAAACCATCCATGAGCCTCTACACCTAACTAAAACGATGTAAAAGGATCAGGTACTCAATTTGTATCACCTATATGAAGGTGGCGGTGCGAAGCTGGTTTTGCAAGGCCTATCGCTTTTCCGCAGAAAATACGTATAGTTAACTTGTTTTCTAATATCGTTCTATATCAAAATTATAGTCCAATAATTTAGTTTGGTAAAGTGATAAAACGATAAAGGAAATAAATTAATTTATTCGGAAAATTATTAATTTTATATTGACAAGGAAATAATCATGAATTATATTAGGTATTAATATTAAAACCAAGTTTATCGATGCGAATTATATATTTTGACAAAAGGCGCCGATTAGACAACTAAAGGCACCCTCTATCCAGTTTAATGAATAGAGGGTGCCTTTTCGTTTTTTTTAGAAGGAGGATCATAAATTGAATGTAAAATTAAGTATTTTGGATCAAAGCCCAATTGAAGACGGTGGGGGAGAGGTTGCACTACGCGATACAGTGAAGCTAGCTCAAAAGGCAGAGCAGCTTGGATATTATCGGTTCTGGGTATCAGAACACCATAATTCTGATTCGGTGGCAGGCTCAGCACCAGAGGTCTTAGTTTCCTATTTACTAGCAAGGACTAATACCATTCGAATTGGATCAGGAGGAGTGATGCTTCAGCATTACAGCCCTTATAAAGTAGCCGAAACATTTAATGTTTTAGCGGCCTTAGCACCTGGAAGAGTAGATTTAGGTGTTGGGAAAGGTCCAGGTGGGCTACCTAATTCAACGAAAGCATTACAACAGGGAGGCTCAGCTCTCAGTTTTGAAGAAAAACTTCAAGGTTTACATCGATTCATACGAAATGATCTGCGAGAGGATAATGAGCTAACTGAATTAAGAGCAGTTCCAGCAGTTAAAAAGCCGGCAGATTTATTTTTATTGGGAGCAAGCGGTTCTAGTGCAAGACTAGCGGCTGAATCTAATCTATCTTATGTATTTGCACATTTCTTTAATAGTGGGGATTCTTTATTAAAAGAAGCCATTACAGAGTATCGAACTTATTGGAAAGAAGACTTTCAACCAACTTTTATTCTTGCCTTATCCGTTATAGTAGCCGAAACGGATGAGATTGCACAATCTCTTGTGAAGTCGATGGAAGTAGTGAAGATTCATTTTGCAAGCGGGAAATCGTTGACGTTTACTAGTCGTGAACATGCAGAGCAATTTGCTCAACAATCAAATGAGGAGTGTACAATTAGTGTCAAAGAAGCCAATATCCTGTATGGATCGAAGGAAACAATTCGTAAGAGGCTTCTTGACATTCAGGAGATTTATAATCCAGACGAAATAATGATTGTAACACCAGTTGCCAATTTTGAAAAAAGACTAGAATCATTTGTATTGCTAAAAGAAGCATTTTTTGATAGTACGGTTCAAAACTAAAGGAGGTATGTTCATTGACTAAAAAAAAGACAGCTTAAATTAGGTGTTATGCTCCATGGAGCGGGGGGGGGGGCATATGGCTTCGTGGAGACATCCCAATGCAACTATCGATGCAAGTGTGAATTTCAACTTTTATAACCAACTAATTGAAAAGGCAGAGGCAGCTAAGTTGGATTTGGCCTTTGTCGCAGATGGATTATACATTCATGAAAAGTCTCTGCCACATTTTCTAAATCGATTTGAACCGCTGACAATACTATCTGCGCTAGCTGCGGTCAGTTCGAAAATAGGTTTGGTCGGAACACTTTCCACTTCCTATAGTGAGCCATTTACAGTGGCCCGTCAGTTTGCTTCTTTAGATAAATTAAGCGATGGCCGAGCGGGCTGGAATGCAGTAACTTCTCCATTAGAAGGTTCAGCCCTTAATTATGGAAAAGGCGAGCACCCAGAACATGGGGAACGTTATTTAATTGCTACTGAATTTATTGAAGTGACAAAAGGGCTTTGGAATTCTTGGGAAGATGATGCATTTATTCGTAATAGAGAAACAGGGATGTTCTTCGAGCCAGGTAAAATGCATCGATTACATCATACAGGGAAATATTTTTCCGTTGAAGGTCCATTAAACATTTCTCGATCCAAGCAAGGGCAGCCTGTTATTTTTCAGGCTGGATCATCTGAACCCGGTAAAGAATTAGCTGCGAAAGAGGCTGATGCCGTATTTACTGCACACGAATCCATTGAGCAAGCGATTGAGTTTTATCGAGACGTGAAAGCAAGAGCCATAGCGAACGGACGCTCACCTAATGATATATTAATTTTCCCAGGCATCTCGCCAATCATTGGGAAAACAGATGAAGAAGCTTATCAAAAATATTTGGAAATTGCTAATCTTGTTTCAATAGACGATGCGCTTAATTATTTAGAACGGTATTTCGATCATTTTGATTTTAGGCAATACCCGCTAGACGAGCCGTTCCCAGAGCTTGGGGATATCGGTAAGAATAGTTTTCAAAGCACAACAGACCGAATTAAAGAAATGGCGAAACAAGAACATTTAACAGTAAGAGAAGTTGCTTTGCGCGTTACTTCTCCAAAAACAAACTTTATCGGAACACCAGAAAAAATTGCAGATCTAATTCAAACATGGTTTGAAGCGGGTGCGGCGGATGGCTTTATGATAGGAGGTCCTGTTTTACCTGACGGATTGACTGATTTTGTCGATCATGTCCTACCGATTCTACAGAAACGTGGCTTGTTCAGAACTGAATATGAAAGTGATACGTTAAGAGGAAATTTAGGATTGAAAATACCTCGGAATCGATATGAGAGGGACGAAGTAACAAATAAATAATGGATAATCAGGAAGGATGAATCATATGACGGAAGTTATTCGTTTAGCAACTTTAGATGATGCAGAAAGATTATTGTATGTAACTTTGAGAGCGTACGAACCGATTCGAGAGCTGGATATAAAGTGGCCTGCGGCAACAGCAAATATTGAGTTAGTTAAACAAAACATCACGGACTTTTCTTGCTACGTATTAGAAAAGGATGGAATCATCATAGCTACCGTTACGGTTAGGACATTTGCTGAAGTTTCTGATTTAACCTGTGTTTGGTGGTTTGCTGTTGATCCTGATTATAAAGGATTTGGCTACGGGAAGAAAATCTTGGACTGGGTAGAGGAAGTGGTTATTCGTGACCAGCTGAATCAGCCGGCGGTTGGACTGGGGACATCACCGAAACATCCATGGCTTGTTTCGATGTATGAACGAAGAGGGTATAAACGAATTTTCGAAACCAATCATGGTGACGGACAAATTGGTGTATTCATGAAGAAAAACTTGCTACCTGAGTACAAAGATAATCAAACGGAAAAACAAGAAGATGTTCGAGCAGCGAATTAATCTAAAGAGTTTACTAAAGAATGGTCTAAGGAGAAGGGGATTGGGAGATGAAAAAACGATTATTGGTTTTATTAGGAGCGCTACTGGTTGTTCTAATGGCAGGTTGTGGTTCAAACAGTGTTCAATCTGAGAGCACAGCAAAAAATTCTGATCCAAAGGTGAAAAAAATAATCGTTGGAACAGGTACACAGTTTCCTAACATTTGCTTCATAGATGATGATGGTAAGCTGACAGGATATGATGTAGAACTTGTCAAAGAAATCGATAAACGTCTTCCAGAGTATGAATTTGAATTCAAGACGATGGAATTTTCCTCTTTATTATTAAGCCTAGAAACGAATAAAATTGATTTTATCGCTCATCAAATGGAAGTAAATGAAGAAAGACAGCAAAAATTCTTATTTAATGATGAGCCATATAATGTTTTTCCTCTTCAAGTAGTCGTACACAGAGATAATCCATCCATTAAGTCCATTAAAGATTTAAAGGGCAAGAAAGTGATTGTAGGTGCTACGAGCAACTCAGCGGTATTGCTTGATAAATATAACAAAGAACATGGCAATGAAATTGAAATCGTCTACAGTGGAAGTGGGAGTACTGATACAATCACACAAATTAAAAATGGTAGGGCGGATGCTACAATTAGTACTCCATTTGCGGTTGATTTTCAAAATGAACAGGCAGATGCCGAGCAAAAAGTGGTCGGAGATGTGCTTTCGAATTCAAAAGTTTACTTCATGTTACGAAAAGATGAATCAGATTTGAAAGAAGCAATCGATAGAGCGCTAAAAGAGATCAAAGCTGATGGAACATTAAAGGAATTAAGCACAAAATGGCTTGGAGCGGATTACACCGATCAATAACATTCTCATGAAAGGTACAGGATGTATAGATGGACATAACCCTTATCATTGATTTCTTTCCAAAATTAATTTCGTACCTTCATATTACTTTGTTGATATTAGTTGCTGCAGTAGCAATTGGACTAATAATTGGTGTGACAATCGCTTTAATACGTATTTATAAAGTTCCAGCCTTCAATCGATTAGCTCTCATTTATATATCCTTTATGAGGGGTACACCAATCTTAATTCAGCTTTTCTTAATCTACTTTGGACTACCGGCCCTTTTAACACTTGTTCATATTGATGTATCTCGTGCAAATCCCTTACTATTTGTAGCGATCACATATGGGCTAAGCTGTGGTGCATCATTCGCAGAAATTATCCGCGGAGCCGTTAACGGAGTTGAAAGGGGGCAGACTGAAGCCGCCTATTCAATTGGCATGAATGAAAAACAAATGCTGGTGCGGATTATTTTGCCTCAGGCATTGGCTATGGCTTTTCCAAACTTCGCAAATTCAGTGATAGGCTCACTAAAAGATACCTCGCTTGCTTTTACAATTGGTGTAATGGATATGGTAGGAAGAGGAAATACGCTCATTGCTTCTTCTCTACACGCACTCGAAGTATATATGACATTGTCGATTATCTATTATGGTGTTGTATTATGCTTGGAAAAAGGGTTTTCACTGTCAGAGAAAAAGCTACAAAGGTTTGAAGGAAGCTTGGCGGTAGATACAAAATAATTAGGAGATTTGAAATTATGCAAATTGATATTCTATTTATTTTTACGGCATTAATCGAAATATTCAAAGCACTCCCATTGACGATGATTATTACCCTGGTCCCGTTAATGATTGGTTTTCTAATTGGGATTGGAATTACGTTAATTAGGATTCGAAAAGTAAAAGGATTGTACCGTTTGGCCAATTTCTATGTGTCTTTTATAAGAGGGACGCCGGCATTGATGCATATTATGTTGATCTATTTGGGCTTACCACTTCTTATTGACAAACTGGCTGGCACCTTTCAGTGGGCCTTTCAATCCACATCGATTCCAATTTTGTTATTTGTATTAATGGCCCTATCATTAACAGCCGGCGCTTATATGTCAGAAATTATTCGAGCGGGTATATTGGCAGTTGACCAAGGTCAGTTGGAAGCGGCTGAATCAATTGGAATGACGAATTTTCAAGCGATGAGACGAATTGTATTTCCTCAAGCCATTGCAGTTGCGCTTCCTAATTTATGCAATATCTTTATCGGGTTTTTGCATACATCTTCCATAGCTTTTATCGTGTCGCAAAAAGAATTAACGGGTGCTGCAAATATTGTGGCTTCAAATAACTTGAAATTTCTTGAAGCTTATATAGCAGCGGCTTTGATATACTGGGGCTTAACGATTATCTCAGAAAAAGTTACTGCTTTATTGGAAAAAAGAGCGACGGTTTATAATCGAGGAGGTGTAGCATGATTCAGCTTCGAAATATCCAAAAATCATTCGGTAATCAACTCGTGTTAAAAGGAATTGATCTTACAGTAAATAAAGGAGAGGTTGTTTCCATACTTGGACCAAGCGGATCTGGAAAGACAACGTTACTTCGTTGCATCAACTTTCTAGAAAGACCTAATGAGGGTGAAGTAATGGTTGATGACTTTACGGTGAATAGTAAACAAGCAAGTAAAAAAGAAATTCTGACACTTCGGAAAAAAACAGCCATGGTGTTTCAACAATATAACTTATTTAAACATAAAACAGTTATGGAAAATGTTATGGAAGGGTTGCTTGTGGTTCAGAAAAGCTCAAAAGAAACAGCAAGGAAATTGGCAATGGAAGTGCTAGCGAAAGTTGGGTTAACGGAGAAAGCAAATGCATATCCAGTTCAGCTTTCTGGAGGACAACAACAGCGGGTTGGTATTGCAAGAGCCCTTGCGTTAAATCCAGAAGTGATTTTACTTGATGAACCAACATCCGCTCTTGATCCAGAACTTGTTGGAGAGGTGCTTGAGGTAATTAAGCGGATTGCCGATGAAGGAATTACGATGATTATTGTGACGCATGAAGTGAGTTTTGCTAAAGACGTCTCAGATTATATTGTGTTTATGGATCAGGGTGAAATTATCGAAGAAGGAACCCCGACGGTTATTTTTAATTATCCAAAAGAAGAAAGAACGAAAAGATTCTTTAAGAGAATAAACCGAGAAGCAGGTATTCTTGAATCAAATTTATCAAGCGTCATTTAACTACCAGAGAAAATGAGGTCGAAGTGGTGATTAAAAAGATGGTGAAAACTACAACTATAATTCACACTTAACACCTTTGGAAAGTCGGGAAAATAATTGACAAAGATTGTTTGCGAATTTACACTAAATGTAACTAATAATCAGTTTTCTTATCAAGAGAGGTGGAGGGACTGGCCCTAAGATACCTCGGCAGCAGACTTTGTAGTACTGTGCCAATTCCAGCGAGCGAATGCTTGATAGATAAGAAGAGTAAGTACAGTTCTGTTGCTTAACCTCTTCTTATTTTTTAGGAAGGGGTTTTTTTATATCCGAAAATTTGGAGGGGATTCGAATGGGAAGCATTGATGAGTTAAAATTAAAGTATATTATATCCAGTCTCAAGAATCTTGAGTTTGGTTCTTTGAACATTACCGTTCATGAAGGGGAAATTACTCAAATTGATGTGACAGAGAAGAAAAGATTTCCCAACTTGAAAAACCAAAAAATTAGGGAACAAGGAAGAGCTTGAATTTGAAATAAACGCGGATTGAGCATCTTGTAGAAGGTGCTCTTTTTTCTTATTACGGAAAAACACTGCAATTATAGATTGGTAGTACTATATAGAATCCGTAAAAGGGGCGTGGAAAATGCGAACTGAAAATCAATTAGTGGCCGATAGAATTAAATTCTTGACACTAACTAATCAGAGGATGGATGTTTTTTTTATTGGTCGTAATCTATGAGGTATGGAGAAAGGCATAGGTAAATTAGTTTAGATGTGATTTTATGTAAAAAGATAGGTCGGTTTAACTCTTTCGATTCTTCTTATAATTGAGCAGAAGTTCCTAGATTTTTGGATCGCGAGTTTGGTAAAGACAGGATAAACGATCGATTTTTTAAAAAAGGCATCTTTCTAAAATAAACTTATGGTAGGATAAAAAATAATGGAAAAACATATAAAAAATTCCATAATCTATTTAGTGAGAATCAATTAATTAAAGATATTATTTTAGTTTGGCGCATTTTTGAGAGGGGATAATGGAATGGGCAAACAAGGTAACAGATTCTTGATCTTATTAGGTCTCATTTTCGTTTTAGGTGCATGCACAGGTACAGGTGAAAAGGCATCTACTGACAAGAATCAGGGAAAGAATAAGCAATTAGAAGCATCGATTGAGGATGCGTCATACATAGTTCCGGACCTTGGCGTTACTGAAAATCAGGAACAAGGAGTCATCGCCGTAAAATTAAAGGTGAAGAATCTATCGGATTCACCGATTCTTCTTTCAGAATATGATGGGGTTAAATTGTATGATGGAGATCAACAAATCAATATTAAGCCAGAATTGTATAATCGCAAAGTAGACTTGAATATAGGTTCTAGCGGGAATCTCGGTGTCGGGAAAGCGAAATCACTTCTTGCTATTTTTGAAGTAGAGAAAGACAAGGAGTATGAAATCGGCTTGAGTCCAATTTCTAGTAACTTTGAAGAAAATAATGATGAGCTGACACTCAAGCTGGATACAAAGAAATATGCAGATAGTTACGAAACACTTCAAGATCCAGCGAAAGCCTTCACAGCCTATATCGATCAAATTTATTACGAAAAGGAAAACAGCGACTACGAACAATTTGTATCAGCTGATAAACCAGCCATGCAAGAAGAGGCAAAAAATACGTTTAAAAGCGAAGTGAAAGAATTATTTAAAAAAGATTTAACTGATGAAGATATCGACAAACTATACATAAGCTATCGTGATATTTTAGCAGAAAAAGCAGTAGTAACTACATCAACTGCAGCATATGCCAATGATAAAGCCATCGTTGCGTTAGATGTAAAGACACTTCCGTTACAGGAATTATATCAAGAAGTGTATAAATATCAAAAAGAATTCCGGGATAAAACAGGCAGTTATGATGAGAAGGCAATAGATGAGTATGTCCTATCTAAATTTGACAGAATCCTAGATTCTATAGAATTAAAGTCCTCGAGCAGAAAAATTGAGGTTTCTCTTGTAAAAAAGGATGGGAAATGGACAATCGATCCCGTTAATAAATATGGGGAAAGCTTAGATAAGATTTTTGTAAAAGGATCAATTTATTAAGGAGCTGTGAACAGTGTGAGTAAAAAGAGGTTATATGTAATCTCGGCAGCCTTTGTTCTGATTATCGTCATCATGGCCGTAGTCCTTTTTGTCCAGCAAAGCAACAAACCGAAACAAGCTGTGGAAGCATTCGAACAGGCTGTGGAGCAGAAGAAACCCAACCAGCTTAAGGGATGGATTATGGCTGATGATAAGAAGGCTGTAATAAATGATTCATCCTTGAAAGCTCTGGTTGCTTATCTAAATGCAAATAATAATAGCTACCAGGCGATAACAGAAAGCTTGGATAAACAGGTGGAAAAGAAAGAATTCAAGACAACAAACCAGCAAATTAGCTTGGTGAAGACTGGAAATAAATGGGGTTTGTTCTCGGAGTATAAGTTTAAAGTTAAGACGGCTTACATCAAGGTAACCGGTCAGCATAAAGACGATGAGATTCATCTTTCCATCCAGAAATCCAGCGAATCCCTCAAAAAAGACAAAGAAGAGAAATTATATGGCCCGATCCTTCCAGGTACGTATCAAATTGATTTGACCGTAAAAAATAAGCTAGGCACTTTTTTGGACAACAGAAAAGTAGATGTTTGGGGAGGGAGCAAACAAGTAAGCTTGATTATCGATGATGATAAACTGGCCCAAAGTGATCAGCGGGTTCAAGAGGAGATCATTTCCGCAGTGGAAACTTTCAATAAAGATATTGTCGTGTATCAGACAAATGGTTTTGAGGCCAAACATTTAACCAATGTCACGGACTCAATTCTAGAAGATCTGGCATTTGTCGACTTTGAATCAGGATTTGATGAATTGGAACAATATGTAGATGAAATTCAAATGCAGTATTCGGAAACGGTCGTGAATCTTGACGATTTAGATATTAATCAAATCCATAGTGAATGGATCGCAGATGTCGAAGCATTTGTTGCTTATAATAATAAGTTGAAGATCCGTGACCTCGAAGGGTATAAAGATACGTCCTATAAAGAGATTCGCACATATAGCTTGAAATATGATGATAAAAGAAAAAAATGGCTCATTGATGATGCGGATCAGGTTCCCGCGGACGGGTTTGAAAAAGACAAGTGGGATAAAAAGGCTGAATTGAGTGGAAAGAATTCACCTGTTATGAAATGGAAAAGGAAGGGGAGCGTGGATCAGCTTTAAATAATTGAACCATTTATTTATGTTCGCCTAATAGACTTTGCGTTTATTAGGTTTTTTGGTTTGTTCTTAGAAAAAATCTCGTGAGTTTTGGAATTGGTAATTTTTATCTGGCTCAACTTAGTGTTCAAGTTATTTGATGACAGAGCTAAAGTTAGCATAGCTTCGCCCTCTTTTTCTTCATATAAAGAGTAATTGTGTAATACGTATAGAATTAGAAGAATGTGAAGGAGGATCAACATGAACACGGTAAAACCAGCACGCCTTCAAAAAGGGGATACAGTAGGAGTCATTGCTCCAGCAAGTCCACCAGATCAAGCAAAAATTAAACAAGCTCTTTCTTTTTTTACAGAACTAGGTTTACATTATAAGCTTGGAAAAAACATAGAATGCCAATATGGTTATTTAGCAGGCAGTGATGAAGAAAGAGTGGAAGATGTGCACAGTATGTTTTCTGATCCTAGTATAAAAGCTGTTTTTTCAGCGCGTGGAGGGTATGGAACACCGCGAATTGCTACTCATATCGATTATGAAATCATTAAAAATAATCCGAAAATCTTCTGGGGATACAGTGATCTTACTTTTTTGCACAATGCTTTTTTTCAAAAAACAGGACTTGTTACTTTCCATGGACCGATGCTAAGTTCTGATTTGGGGGATGAAACGATTGATCCCTTAACTAAATCACGATTTTTGCAATTATTTGACTCACAATCCTTTGTTTATGATGAGACAATCTCACCACTTGTAACGGAAATTCCTGGTGAAGCAAGTGGACTACTGATCGGTGGAAACTTATCTTTGTTAGTTAGTACGCTAGGTACGGAATTTGAATTAGATACAAAAGATAAACTGCTATTAATTGAAGATATTCATGAAGAGCCTCGTTCAATAGATAGAATGCTGAACCAGTTGTACATGAGCGGTAAATTATCTGATGCAGCAGGGATATTAATAGGCGACTTTAAAGAATGTGACACGACACGTTCCCTATCGCTTACTTTGGCTGAAGTTCTACAGCATTACATCAAACTTGCTAATAAACCGACAGTATCAGGTTTTCAGATTGGTCATTGTACCCCACATGTGGCGATACCACTTGGCACGTTTACTAAACTTGATGCAAGTAATCGTGAAGTAACCATTGAAAGTGGCGTTCAATGATTTAAGCAAAGTGAAAATCGAGAATATGATTTTTAGAAAACAACATCACTGGGCAATCAAATATTTAGCGGATAAATGAATATAAAACTCGTCCATCGTGACGAGTTTTTGCTTTTAGAAAAACTGAAACCTTTTCTCGATCATTTCGTAAATGAACTAATCGATTAGATTCCTTATTCAAAGAAAATGGGGCTTTTAAATGAAAGAAAAAAATCCAAAGGTGAAAAGCGGTAATGATGATATTTACGGATTAATAGTATTGAAGGGACTGTCATGTAATGAAGCTTGATTTTTCAAAAAACAGAGGGGGCAAGATGGGGAAGATCAATAATATTATGCTAATCGCTGCTATATTAGGTGTCGTATATATTGGTTTCCTACACGTAAATATTCAGCAAGCCATTCAAAAAAAAGCACCAATTCATGCTGATTATTTAATCGTGTTGGGTGCACAAGTGAGAGGTACTGTCCCATCTCTGTCTCTACAATATCGAATAAATACTGCGGCAGAATATTTAACTAGCAACAAGTCCACGGTTGCTATTGTGTCTGGTGGACAAGGAAATGGAGAAGAAATTAGTGAAGCAGAAGCGATGAAACGGGGCCTGCTGAAAAATGGAATTGAAGAGTCACGAATTATTATGGAAGACCGATCGACAAGTACCTATGAAAATATAAAATATTCAAAACAGCTTATTCCAGAAGGCGCTAAGAAAGGTTTTCTCGTCACGAATGATTTCCATGTTTACAGAGCTGAGAAAATTGCTGCGAGTCAAGGATTGAAACTTCAGGGAATTGCTGCAGACACACCAAAAGTTGTTCTAGTAAAATCGTATATACGTGAATATTTAGCGATTACGAAATTCTACGGTACAGAGTTGCTGCGAAGAATTAAACTAATAGATGGATAATGTGGCCGCTTTTTTTTACAGATTATTCCTTGTGTGACCATAAAAAAAAAGAGGGATCTCAAACCTAAGGATCAGACCTTTTTTTGAGAAACCCTCCTAATCATTAAAACGCCCAATCCCCATTACGGAAGGGAAAAAAGCAGGCCCATTCTGGACCTTTTTTCAGCATGGCTTTATGAACAAAAAGACCAAAACCTATCCAAAAGCGCTCTAGGAAAAGCCATCACTTATTGTTTGAAACAATGGAATCACCTTGAAGCTTTTTTATTAGATGGCCATTTAGAAATCGATAATAATAGAAGTGAACGTTCCATTAAACCGTTTGTGAGTGGGAGAAAAAATTGGATGTTCTCCAATACATTGCGAGGTGCTAGAGGGAGCGCCATCATGTATAGTGTCGTTGAAACGGTATAAGAGAACGGTTTAAGTCCGTATCATTATCTTCGCTATTTATTTGAAACGCTACCAAATATGGATGTAACGAATAAAGAAGAAATAGATCAAGTCTTACCTTGGTCAACGGATTTACCTTCCATATGCAAAGTGCCGATAAAAAGGGAAGTAAACGTCAAGTAGTCCTGAAAACACAATTTTCATCGTGTATTTGGGCTACTTGACGTTTACGTAAACTCAAGAATAGAAAAGGCACAATAAGCAGCTAAAAACCGCTTATCGTGCCTTTTTGCGCGCAAAACTTCCGATTGTCCCCTGTAAGAACCGTCCCTTCGTTTCCAAATTTATTCCATTCAACTATTCCATTTTCTGTGTTATAGTTCAATATTGAACTATAACAATCAGATGAACGATTTTATAGTTATTTCCTAAACGAAACAAAATAAAATGAAATTTAAATGAGGTTAAATATATGAGTGTATTAACGGTTACAGACCTAAACCACGGATTTGGCGATCGTACGATCTTTGATAATGTTTCCTTCCGCTTGTTAAAAGGTGAACATATAGCTTTAATTGGGGCAAACGGCGAAGGTAAATCGACGTTTATGAATATCATTACAGGGCAACTTCAGCCTGACGATGGAAAAATAGAGTGGTCAAAGCATCAACGAGTCGGTTATCTTGATCAACATACGGTTTTACAGAAGGGAATGTCAATCCGTGACGTATTAAAAACGGCTTTTCAATATCTCTTTGACGTTGAAACGAATATTAATACCATTTATGAAAAGATTTCAGACGTTACACCTGAAGAAATAGAAAAGTTGTTAGAGGAAGTTGGTACATTACAAGACATATTAACAAATAATGATTTCTATATGATTGATTCTAAGGTAGAAGAAGTGGCACTTGGTCTTGGACTTGATGGTATAGGATTAGAAAAAGATGTTCATGATTTAAGCGGTGGGCAACGAACGAAGGTTTTATTAGCCAAGCTTTTACTTGAGAAACCAGATATTCTTCTTTTAGATGAGCCTACAAACTATTTAGACGAACAACACATTGAGTGGTTAAGACGTTACCTGCAAGAATACGATAATGCTTTTTTATTAATTTCTCATGATATTCCATTTCTTAATAGCGTTGCAAATGTGATCTACCATTTAGAAAATCAGAAATTAAATCGCTACGTGGGTGATTACAACCATTTCCTTATTGCCTATGAAGCTAAAAAAATACAAGTTGAAGCTGCCTTTAAGAGACAACAATCAGAAATTTCTAGTTTAAAAGATTTTGTAGCCCGTAATAAGGCAAGGGCATCTACCAGCAGCCTTGCCATGTCGAGACAGAAAAAACTCGATAAAATGGATGTTATTGAAATAGCACAGGAACGACCAAAACCTGATTTCAACTTTAAAGAAGCAAGAACCTCAGGTAAATTAATTGTTGAGACGAAAGAATTTGTCATTGGGTACGATGAGCCACTATCAAAGCCGTTAAATCTTTATATAGAGCGTGGACAAAAAGTGGCATTAGTTGGAGCGAATGGGATTGGTAAGACTACACTCCTTCGTAGCATGCTCGGAGAAATAAGATCTCTTGCTGGTTCACTTGAACGCGGTGAACATCAGTATATTGGGTATTTTGAACAAGAAGTGAAAACGGAAAATCAAAACACGTGCATCGAAGAAATATCGAATACGTTTCCTCAGTTAAGCCAAGGACAGGTACGCGCTGCTCTTGCGAGATGTGGGTTAACTAGAAAACATATTGAAAGTAAAATATCCGTATTAAGTGGTGGAGAGCAAGCGAAAGTCCGGTTATGTAAGCTCCTTAACCAAGAAAGCAATATCCTTGTTTTTGATGAGCCAACCAACCATTTGGATAAAGATGCAAAAGCTGAGCTAAAACGAGCTTTGAAATCGTATAAGGGAAGCGTGGTCCTTATCTCACATGAACCTGATTTTTACCAAGACGTGGTAACAGATATTTGGGACGTAGAATCATGGACAACGAAAGCCATCTAAACTTGAACGTTCCGAGTAAGAGTCGCCATTTCTGACTACCCATATGAATAGTAAAAGAGGAGAGCCGATCATGATTACTCTCCTTTTTTCTTATATTCCATAAATCTTCAGTGAAACAAGATTTTACACGGTGTGACTATGGTAAAGCCTATTGACTCCACAGAGTTATATCCATTCTACTAATTGTAAATGTTTGGTGGGAGGAGGTGCCTGCCCCTGGGTGCCTCCCATATTCTAAGAATTCATCGTCAAGCTGATCAACGGCTACAATTTTGTTATTATTCAAAATCTCAGCAAGGATGATTCTCGCTGTTGAAATGGGGTCAATATGGTCTGCGTTAAGCATGGTAACAGGCCAATACCTACACTTGCCGCGCACGCTTAAACAAACTTGGTAGCTTATTCAAATCAAACGATGACGGTTCCTGTACTTCGGGCGGTAAATCATATGTAGCTAAATGAGTGTGTTTAATTAACTCAACTGACGGACCATATGAAATCCGATAAGTCATTCGGTCCTTGCCAACTGGAACGTGGTGTCCACCATCGTCAGGCTCGATATCAACTGTAATCTCCATTATTAAGCCACGGAAGCCATTTACTCTTCTTGTTTCAATCACTTCAATTAACCATGGAGAGACTTGAGGTGAAAAATCCTTTAAAATCTTCGGATAATAATATTTATTCAAATCTTCTCTGATATAAGGAGTGAGCATGTTCATAAGCATATCCTGTAACCGAATTTCTTCGGAATCTTGAGCTGGTTTATCTGCTGAAGACAATTTTGTTTGAAATAATGTAACAAAACAAGGAAAAGTATAAAAGCGAATAATATCTTTTTCATTTTTTTCAATACACCTCTTCACGATTATTCCTCTTCAATTTTATTGTTACCTTATGGGAAAAACGTATGTGCTTATTAAGCTAACGGAATGCGTTTCTGTGAAAAAGCAAGGACGTTTTTTCATTAGCGGAGCGGGCTTAGTTGCGCTGAGTTCCAACTAGTCATTATACATAAAAATTTCCAGCAGACATGCCGGTAACTTACATTGATTCAATTAGGGGTAGTGGAAAACATCAGGCGTGTAGGAATATTGAAAGGTAGTTATTAAGTAGAATTGCTGTAAGTTTGGATTGTAGTTCTATTAAATTCTTATAGGTTTAGGTAAAATAGAACTAATGGTAATGATATTGACTGTTAGGTAATCTAGGGGGTTCTTAACAGTGAAAGGCAGTATCAAGAAAGATAAGAAAACAGGCAAGTATTACTATGTAATCGATATGGGTATTGACACTTTAACAGGGAAACGAACGCAAAAAAGAAAAAGGGGTTTCAATACTAAGAAGGAAGCGGAACATGCTCTTAGTGAATTTCTAAATGATGTTAGACTGGGTAACTATGTTGAACCAGATAAAATTACGCTAGGTGATTTCATTCAAGACTGGTTAAAGGAAATGAAATTGAAGGTAGCGGTGAGTACTTATCAAAATTATATTAGCTTTAATAAGTGTCATATTAATCCCAGACTAGGTCATTTTAGAATACAAAAAATTGAACCATTGATAGTGCAAAGATTTATTTATGATTTGGTCGAAGAAACGGTTTTAAGTCCTAATACGATAAAGAAAATAATTGATATGTTGAAGGTTGTTTTTAGAAAAGCGGTTAGCTTAAAGCTTGTTAATGAAAATCCAGTATTAAATGTGACGTTGCCAAAGAGAAATAATCTTGAAATGACCGCTTGGGATACTGAGCAGGTGGAGTATTTCATACAACACTCAAAGAAGCATCGGTTTTATACGGTATATTTAATTGCGTTATTAACTGGGATGAGAAAAGGTGAAATAACGGGCTTGCGTTGGAAGGATATTGATTTTGAACAAAAAATCATTTATATCAGACAAATTTATGATATCAACGCAAAGCAGTTCAAAGTTGGTGCTAAAACGAGTGCTGGTGTACGTTCTATTCATATTCCTGATGTGTTGATAGAACAACTGAAAAAAGAGAGAGTCGTTGTTGTTGGACATAAGCTGAAGCAAGGTCCGAACTTTAATGATTATGATTTAGTAGTTTGTACACACTATGGTAATCCGCTCGATTCTGCTACTCTTTCCAAACGACTTAAAGCCCAATCGATAAAGCTAGAGTTACCTACAATCCGTTTTCATGATTTAAGACATACACATGTTACGATGCTAATCAAACAAAATGTCAATGTAAAGGTCATCTCTGAGCGAGTTGGACATACATCGATTCAAATTACATTCGATAAATATAGCCACGTGCTTCCTAGTATGTAGAAACACGTGGCTGATGAATTAGATAAATTGTTTAAAGTTAAAGAAATGTGACCACTCAAGGTTTTAGACCTTAGAAAAGCCTCTATATCAACGTTTCAATCAAATAGCCCAATCCCCATTACGGAAGACAGGTTCGCTAGTTCCGTCTGCTTTGATGCCGTCGATGTTCATTTTGTCAGAGCCAATCATGAAGTCAACATGGGTAAGACTGTGGTTCAATCCGTTCTCTGCAAGTTCTTCTTGAGACATTTGCTTGCCACCTTCGATACAGAATGCATAGGAGCTTCCAATCGCTAAATGGTTAGAAGCATTTTCATCGAATAATGTATTGAAGAAAAGAACATTTGATTGTGAAATCGGTGAATTGAATGGAACAAGAGCCACTTCTCCGAGATAATGAGATCCTTCGTCTGTTTCTACTAATTTCTTCAAGATTTCTTCTCCTTGTTCCGCTTTTACTTCAATAATTCTGCCTTCTTTGAACGTAACGCTGAAGTTGTCGATGATATTTCCGCCATAGCTTAGTGGTTTCGTACTTGCGACTGTTCCGTTGACACCTGTTTTAAAGGGGACCGTGAACACTTCTTCAGTTGGCATATTCGCCATAAATTCATGTCCTTTTTCGTTGGTGCTACCAGCACCTACCCAAAGATGAGCTTTGGGTAGTTCAATCGTCAAGTCTGTACCAGGTGCGGTGTAATGTAGTTTTTGGTACCGTTTTTCATTTAAATAATCGACTTTTTCATGAAGGGTTCCATCATGATTTTTCCAAGCTTCGATTGGGCTTTCAACATCCGCACGTGTTGCTTTAAAAATAGCATCCCATAGTTTATGTATACGGTTTTCCTCAGCTTCATCAGGGAATACTTTATCTGCCCAAGCTTGTGAAGGTACAGCGACAATAGACCAGCTGACTTTATCGGATTGCATATATTGACGCCATTTTTGTAAAGCGGTACCTGAAGCTTTTTGAGCATTGGCAATTCGCTCAGGATCAATTCCTTTTAAAAGATCAGGACTTGAAGAAATGACTGAAAGGTAAGCTGCACCATTTTCAGCAAGTTCAATCGTTTCTTGTGCTCGCCAATGCGGATATTCCATGAACACTTTATCTGGTGCTAGCTCATATTTCGTACGGTTAATAGCATCGTCATTCCAGTTTACGATCACGTTGTATGCCCCAGCTTCATAGGCTTTTTTTACAATAAGGCGAACTAGCTCAGCTCCTTCTAATGTCGTATTCACGACTAGAGTTTGACCTGGTTGGACGTTTACGCCTACTTTAACAGCAAGTTCCGCATAATTTTCTAATTTCAGTTGAAAGTCATTCATCAATATACACTCCTCATATTAATTCTTTAAAGATATTTTTTAATTCGGTTTAACAGGCTGTAATACCTCCAATACTGGAAGGTTCACATTATAAAAATCTTCCTTTATATTGTATCGATTGTTCATAAAAAAAGAAACTTTTTGTGATAGATATCTAATGAAAATGGGGTGAAAAAAGCCTGCTCCATTTTAAAATAGGAACAGGCTTCTTCATCATTTTAGTTTTAGAGTAGACGCTCATGGATGTTCTTGGAGGAGTGATAAACTCCTGCACTTATCGAACGCCTTTCATTTGCCGTTGAATGATAGGAGAGACAAGGAACAAAATAACTCCTAGTACAATGGAAATACCGCCGATAACCCCGAAATAAAGAATTTCTGTTTTCTCCGTATACAATTTAACAACTTGAGCATTAATGGCCTGTGCTGAAGCATTGGTCAGGAACCAGAGGCTCATCGTTTGTGCTGAGAAAGCGGCAGGCGCTAACTTCGTAGTGGCTGACATTCCAACTGGAGATAAGCATAATTCCCCAAGTACAACCAAGAAGAAGCTAAGAACAAGCCATAGTGGATTCGCAAGACTTTCGGCACCATTTAAGTATGCAGGGAAAATCATGACAATAAAGGATAGACCGGCGAATAACAATCCGAGTGAAAATTTCTTCGGTGTAGAAGGCTGACGATCACCTAAACGAACCCAAATCCAAGCGAATACGGGCGCAAGGAAAACGATGAATAATGGATTAAGCGATTGGAACCAAGATGATTGTAGTTTGATTCCTGCAAATTCCAGTTGTGTTCGATCGTTTGCGTAAGTGGCTAATATATTTGATCCTTGTTCCTGAATTGCCCAAAACATCATTGCTGCAATAAATAATGGGATATAAGCAAGTAATCGAGAACGCTCATCCGAGTTCGTTTTCGGACTACGATACATAAAAATGAAAAACGCAGCTGGAATAATAATTCCTAATATACTCACTAGGAGTATAAAACGATCAATGGTTAAGTAACCTGTAACAATTCCGATGGATCCAAGAATGACGATGATTACTACACCGAGCCCGATTGAACCGAATACTTTGAATCGATCTTCTTTCGCAAGTGGGTTCGGTACATGTTGACCAGCAAGACCAAGATTTTTCTTTCTGGTAACGAGATAGACGATCAGTCCGAGAAACATCCCAACCGCTGCAATACCGAAACCGAGATGGAAATTATATGTTTGTCCAATTGTTCCGACAATTAACGGTGCAAGAAAACCACCGAGATTTATCCCCATGTAATAAATGCTAAAGCCTGAATCCCGGCGTATATCATTATCGCTGTATAAATCGCCAACAACACTAGATACATTCGGTTTTAGGAGACCAGTCCCAATAATGATAAAGGCCATCGATACAAATAATGCTGTAGCACTGCCAGGGAATGATAAGATAATATGGCCAAACATGATTAAAATACCGCCATAAAAAACCGTTCTAGCAGTCCCTAATAAGCGATCGGCAATCCATCCACCAATAATACCAGACATATACACCAATGAACCGTAGATGGCCATGATGGAGTTAGCAGTAGTACGATCAAGACCAAGTCCACCTTGGGTTACTTCATAGTACATGTAGAAAATTAGGATGGCTCTCATGCCATAGTAAGAAAATCGTTCCCAAAACTCTGTGAAAAAGAGAGTGAATAACCCTCGAGGATGTCCAAAGAAACCGGTTTGGGGAACACTCCGGATTACCTCATCCTTGTCTTTACTATTCATTAATAAACTCCCCCCAATATGGGTTTACTGCATGCTTACATCTTGAAAACAAAATAAAGTAGCTCCCGATTATCAATTAATGGAGCCTTTTGAACATACAGTTATTTTTTTGACTAAAAAATAGTCTACGTATTAATATACACTCTTTTAAAAAAAATTAAACACTTTTGCCGATATTTCTATATTAATATAAAGTTATTATCGTTTTATAATGGAGTCATGTAAGGGTTTTAGGAGGCGGGATAACAATGTTTTTATATGAAAAAATGGAGTATTTTAAAAGGGATGTGTTATTATTTTTTTTGTATTATTATGGTAGAAAAATAAAACATTATCTTAATATTGAATCAATCAAAAAAAGAATGAGGTAATAGGATCAAGCTTCAAAAACAATCGATTAATGGGGTTTATAAATCATTATCGATTGTTTTTGAAGAAGTTTGTCCGATTACTCATTCTCTAAATATATACACTTATTTACTTATCGAGGTTTACCCATACACTTTTTACTTCTGTATAATTACTTAAAGCATAGGAGCCCATTTCACGGCCCATGCCGGATTGCTTGTATCCGCCAAATGGAGAAGCGGCATCAAATGCATTGTAACAGTTGACCCAAACAGTTCCAGCACGTAACTTACTTGCTACGTAATGGGCATTTGCAATATCACGAGTCCATAGTCCTGCTGCCAGTCCATATTCACTAGCATTTGCACGGTTAATTACATCATCCAGATCTTCATAAGGCATAGCTGCAATCACTGGACCGAAGATTTCCTCTTTAGCAATGGCCATGTCATCTTGCACGGAGGCGAAGATAGTTGGGGATACAAAATACCCATCATCCTGGGGCTTACTGCCGCCAATAAGCACCTCTGCTCCTTCGTTTAACCCTTTTTCAATATATCCAAGCACACGATCTTGTTGTACTTGAGAAACAAGAGGTCCGATTTGTGTATTCGGATCCAGACCTATACCTTGTTTAATGTTTTTAGCATGAGAGACCATGTCAGCAACGACATTATCATAATGCTTCTTCTGAATAAATACTCTTGAACCTGCACAGCAAACTTGACCTTGATTAAACATTACACCATTCAGTGCGCCTGGAATTGCTTTTTGGAAGTCAGCATCTGGAAGGATAATATTTGGCGATTTTCCTCCAAGTTCAAGTGTAACGCGTTTCAATGAATAGGAGGCAGATCTCATAATTAATTTACCGACCGCAGTTGATCCTGTGAATGCAATTTTATCAACAAGAGGATGGTCAACTAGTGCTTGTCCAGCCGTTTCACCGAATCCAGGTACAATGTTGATTACGCCATCTGGGAATCCTGCTTCATCAATTAACTCTGCTAAATAGATAGCTGAAAGGGGAGTTTGTTCGGCTGGCTTTAATATGATTGTACATCCAGTAGCTAGTGCTGCACCTAGTTTCCACATTGCCATAAGCAGAGGGAAGTTCCAAGGAATAATCTGGCCTACGACACCGACTGCTTCGTGGCGGGTGTAGTTGAAATAATTTCCGTTAACTGGAATGGTTTGACCAACGATCTTCGTTGTCCAGCCAGCATAATAGCGCATATGTTCAATGGCGAGAGGGATGTCCGCGTTTGACGTTTCGCTAATTGGTTTTCCGTTATCTAACGTTTCTAATTGTGCTAATTCAAGTTTGTTTTCTTCCATTAAATCAGCTAGCTTGTACATGAGTCTGCTTCTTGTGGCTGTACTCATACGTGACCAAGGACCACTATCGAATGCATTTCGGGCTGCTTTAACAGCTAGATTGATGTCTTCTTTGTCAGCTTCATACACATCAGCCAATTTCTCGCCTGTAGCAGGGTTTGGGGTTGAAAATGTTTTTTTGGATACACTTTCAACGAACTCCCCATTAATATAAAGCTTTTTCGGACTTTGTAAGAACTTTTGCAATTTTTTACTGATTTCTAGCGTAAGATTTGGCATGAATACCCTCCTTGAATGATTAGTCGGTATTTTGCAAATCATGATGTAATGGAAAACGTATATTTTGAAGGCTTCTTCAAAACCCGTCAATGCAATAATACTGTAAATTGACAGGACTTTAAATCAGAAAATTTTGACAAATAACTATGAGAAAATCAATTAAACTACAAATTAATGGAATACTAATGATGAATAGTGTTACCTATCGCTGATTTTTGTTGAAATATACATAAAAAATATGGAAAGGAGTAATTGCGGGTTATCAACTATGTGGGAGGTGGGGAAATCCATAAAAAAACACAGCTATTGTATACGTAAACAGCTGATGTTATACTAATAAAGTCTATTATTAAAAATGTATGATTAAATTATAATTATCCTAATTTAATCATACATGAGATATAGATGATTGTCAATAGGTTGTATGAAATTCAAAGTTTTTTAGGAGCTAGCGGAAGTAGCAAACCCTTCAAGGCTAGAGCTAAGCAAGGAATATGCTATGCCTGAGGTCGAACAAGGTGCTTGAACTTTACTTAATATGGAGGGGTACTATGACGAACTGGGAAATGGAAAAAGAATACGAGCAAGAGCGAATAGAGATTGTGATTGACAAAGTAACTAAATCGAAACACCATTTGAAACAATCTGCAGGTGAAGCAACGACAGATATAGTATCAATTCGCAAACGCTTTTGGGAAGATGTTACAGTGAACGTGGAAAATGAAGATGAAACAATTGAAACGGTTGCGAGTATCAATCAGCAAACAGAATTGCTTTCTGAAAGAGAGCGGAGACAAAACCATTCAATGAAGCAAATAGCTGTTTTGAATCGACTTCAAGCATCACCTTATTTCGCAAGGATTGATTTTCATGAAAAAGACATGGAAGAAAGCGAGCAGATTTATATTGGAATCGGCACTTTTTATGATGAAGAGTGTGAAGAATTTCTGATCTATGATTGGCGCGCTCCAATCTCCAGTGTATATTATGACTTTTCACCTGGCCCTGCCAGATATACGGCACCTAGTGAGGAGGTAAGTGGCGAGTTACTCTTAAAACGTCAATACATTATACGTAATGGTGTATTAGAGGGGATGTTTGATACGGGTGAAGCGATCCGAGATGATTTGCTTCAGGAAGTACTCGGCAAGCATGCAGACACACAAATGAAAAGCATTGTTGCGACTATTCAAAGAGAACAAAATATTATTATTCGTAATGAAAAGAGTCGTCTCTTACTTGTCCAAGGAGCAGCCGGTAGTGGGAAAACTTCGGCGGCTATGCAAAGGATTGCCTATTTATTGTACAGATATCGCGAGGGTATGAATGCTGAGAATATTTTATTGTTTTCACCAAACCCTCTTTTCAACAGCTATGTATCCAATGTACTGCCGGAACTTGGTGAAGACAATATGCAGCAGACGACCTTTCAACAATATTTGCTTGCAATGCTCGGAGAGAATCTCATGATTGAGGATGTATTTGACCAACTAGAATTTGTACTGAATAATGAGGGAGATCTACACTATACAACAAGAATGAACGGCATTCAATATAAATCATCCCTCAGTTATTTACATGGTGTTGATGCATATTTGGAAACATTGAAGCAGGGTGGATTAGTATTCAAAAATATTAAAATACGAGGAAAGCTCCTCGTATCGGCTGTGGAAATTTCAGAGTATTTTTATCAGCTAGGTAGTGAAAAATCCATTCCTGATCGTCTACAGTTTGTTTCTGAATGGTTATTGAAAAAAATCAAAAAGCTTGAAAAAGTAGAAAGAAAAGACGCGTGGGTTGAAGAAGAAATACAATACTTAGAAAAAGAAGACTATCTCAGAAGCTATCGGATCGCAAATAATCACGAAGACCACGATCGAGACTCATTTGATGAAGGAGAACGCGAGCAACGAATCCTTAGCGAGTATGTCGTGAAAAAGCGATTTAAGCCTTTATACAAGAAAATAAAATCTCTCGCTTTTCTTGATGTTCGCGCCATTTATAAAAAAATGTTAGAAATAGAATGGCCAGTTACCGATTGGGAGGAAATTCGAAGTTTAACAATAAATGAACTTAATCAAGGAAGATTATTATATGAAGATGCGACGCCTTTTTTATATATGAAAAAACGATTGGAAGGTTTCGCGACCAATTCACAAATTCGGTTCCTATTCATTGATGAGGCTCAGGATTATTCGCCGTTCCAGTTTGCTTTTTTAAAGAATTTGTTTCCAAAAAGTAAACTGACAGTCTTGGGTGACTTTAATCAAACAATTTATGCACATGGAAACAATGCAGGTTTGGATATTCTGACTTATCTGTTCGATAAAAACGACACTGAAAAGGTAATTTTGAACAGAAGCTATCGTTCAACGAAGGAAATAGTTGAATTTACAAAAAGTCTGCTTTTAGATGGAAGTCAAATTGAACCTTTTAATCGAACAGGAAGAAAGCCTGTCATTATCCAATGTCGCAATCAGGAGCTTCTTGTATCAGAGGTTCTAAAGAAAACGAAGGGATTTTTAGAGTCCGGGCATAAAACGATCGCTATTATTTGTAAAACACAAGCGGAAACGAGTCTTGCCTATGAAATGTTGAAGGGAAAATTGAAAGTCAAGAGAGTTGGAGTTGGAAAAACAACATTCACGGATGGAGTCATGATTGTCCCCTCTTATTTGGCAAAAGGTATCGAATTTGACTCAGTCATTATCTATAATGCATCGGAGGATCAATACAGTCTGGAAAGTGAACGAAAACTACTATACACATCCTGTACTCGTGCTATGCATGAATTATGTATATGTTTCACTGGTGAGATGAGTCCGTTCATTAAATCGCTTCCAGAGGGTCTTTATGAATAAGCAAATAAAGACTTTCGTTAATCACTTTATGGTAAAATAACGAAGTATTTATAGTTAAAGTATCGTTTGTTCAGGAGGACTGTCATGGAGGGGAAGACAAAAACAATTTCTAATCGTAGGTTACTTGGTGTTGCTGGACTCGGTTGGATGTTTGATGCGATGGACGTAGGTATGCTATCGTTTATTGTGGTGGCATTACAAGCAGAATGGGATTTGACGTCTCAACAAGTAGGTTGGATCGGTAGTATTAATTCGATAGGAATGGTATTCGGTGCCTTCCTTTTCGGAATTATGGCCGACCGTGTTGGAAGGAAGAAAGTCTTTATCATTACTTTGCTGCTTTTTTCAATCGGCAGCGGCTTATCGGCACTCGTTACATCTTTGGCTTTATTTTTAGTACTGCGCTTTCTTATTGGTATGGGACTAGGAGGAGAGCTTCCAGTCGCTTCAACGCTTGTTTCAGAAAGTGTACCTGCAAAAAATCGAGGTAAAGTGGTCGTTCTACTCGAAAGTTTTTGGGCATTGGGCTGGCTTATTGCTGCTTTAATTTCCTATTTTGTTATTCCTGGATACGGGTGGAGAATCGCTTTGATTTTAAGTGCTCTCCCAGCGTTTTATGCCCTGTATTTACGTTTGCATCTACCGGATTCACCAAAGTATGTCGAACTTGGAAACAAAGCGAAGCCAACGATTATGCAAAATATCAAAAGTGTGTGGGCGATAAAACATAGACAACAGACTCTTGTATTATGGATTCTATGGTTTTGTGTCGTGTTTTCTTATTACGGGATGTTTTTATGGCTTCCCAGCGTTATGGTGATGAAAGGATTTAGTTTAATCAAGAGCTTTGAATATGTATTGATTATGACCTTAGCTCAGCTCCCCGGATATTTTACTGCAGCATGGTTTATCGAGCGAATGGGCCGAAAGTTCGTTCTTGTCACTTATTTAGTTGGAACAGCTGTAAGTGCGTATTTCTTTGGCGCGGCAGAGGGACTACCGATGCTCATCACGTCGGGCATGTTCTTGTCATTCTTTAATTTAGGAGCTTGGGGGGCGCTTTATGCATACACCCCTGAACAATATCCGACAACTATACGTGGTACTGGCGCTGGTATGGCTGCTGCTGCTGGAAGAGTTGGGGGAGTTTTGGGACCGCTGCTAATCGGATATTTAGTTGCAGGAGGTACTCCGCTTAGTATGATTTTTACAATTTTTACAATCGCGATCTTAATTGGAGCAATCGTCGTGTTATTTTGGGGGAAAGAAACGAAGAATACTGTTTTACAGGATTAGTAAAACATTTCTATTGACTTTATTTGGAATACATCGTATAATGGCATGAATATCAATTATATATTATTCTTATCCAGAGAGGTGGAGGGACTTGGCCCTGCGATACCTCGGCAACAGACTCAACTCTGAGCACTGTGCCACATCCAACAAGCGAAGGCTTGGAAGATAAGAAGAGTCGAACGGACGTAAACCTCAGCCTCTTCTTGTTTAAGAAGGGGTTTTTCTTATTGCTTGAATTTACTGGTTGTAATCTCAACTTAATAGAGTGGCTATGGTTTTTCACATGAATAAACTCTGGTCCAATGAAAGTTTTAAATTACTGAAATAATGTTTGAAGAGTATTTAGCAATGGTATATAAAGTTTGTTGAAGAAATTCATATTGAAATAAGCTCGTGAATTAATTACCAAATAAATTAAGAAAAATTGTTAAGTGAAGTAAGAGGTGTATATAATGACAAAGTTAATGAAGATGGTTGAGGCCCAAAAAGCGTTATTAATCGAACAATTATTATCCCATGGAGTATATAAAACATCCGATCAAAAACATTTATATGATGTTTCCTTGAATATTCTAGTGAAAGAATTTGAACAAATTCAAAATAATGAGCACTCTACAACTAAAAATATTGTCACTTAGCAGAAGTTATTTTGTTTAACAAAACGAATAGCAACCTTTATAAGATGAGGATGTCCGAAAGAGTCTGATCCAGCAAACATTACACAGTTTGACGTGTTACTTACATATCATTTAACTGTAGTAGTTGCGGGATCTGACCCTTTATTTCAGGGACAGCCTCTTCTTTTTTTTCTCTTTTGGGTGAAATTCTTTAATTTACGTGTGTATTACAAAATTTTTAGAAATTAAAATGAAAAGTATATTAAATGAATTGTATGAAATGTGTCTATTTTGAGAATTATATAGTTATGAAGAAAACCTATGATAATAAAGTATTATTTTTAGTTGAAGATAACTCTAAAGTTATGTTAAAATAAGTAAAAATTGTGATGGAGGGTGAGATAGTGATGAAATCTTTCTTTCATTTATCTATTGAAATTGAAGAAAAGCGTGAAGAAATGATTCAACTAGCGAAGGGATTCGGACTTTCCAACACGAAAACAATTAAAGCAAGTCAAGAGCTTGACATATTAATAAATATCTTTAACATTGCGCCTTTTACGGATGCACAATATAGTGAAGAGTATTAGATGATGTTTCGAGGTAGGCTATATAGAGAAGAGGATGTCTCGGAAGAGTCAGACCTCGTACTACAACACACAGTATTATGTGAAAATAACACGTATATATACTGTATGTCGTAGTTGCGGGGATGAAGCTTCGTTTGGACATCCTTTATTTAATTTTTATCCCGGTTTAACAGGCTGTAATACCCCCACCTCAATTCTTGTGAGAGAATCAAGATAGGTGAGGGGGATAAACAGCCTGTAAATACCCGATTGGTGAGATACGGTGAAACTTACCGATGCGTAAGCAGAGGTTTAGTTGAACCAATCGGGTTCGTAGTGTCGCTTTATCGAAGATTTAGTAACAGTAGTACGGGACTAACCATCGGTGGGGGATGAAGAAAACTCCCACCGATGGAAATTTCACTTTATCCTTTTTCGTGTAACACTCTTTTTCCTAAAATGATTAAATCGCGTTCGATACCGTCTAGTAAGGCAACTTTTTGAAGATTGCCCCATCTTTCAAACCCGAATTTCTCAAACAATTTAATGCTTGGTGTATTGTGACCGAATACGAAGCCGAGGATTGTAGCAATGTCTAAAGATGGACATAGATCAATGGCTTTCTGGATAGCAAGCTTACCAAGACCTTTCCCACGAAACGAATCGTCAAGATAAATACTTATTTCAGCGGTTGAGTTATAGGCAGGTCTCCCATAAAACGATTGAAAGCTTAACCAACCTGCAGTCCGATCATCTATTGTTATTACATATAGTGGTCTTTTATCAGGAATGTGGTCATGAAACCAAGCTAGTCTTGATTCAACGGATACTGGCGAAATGTCAGCTGTTACCATTCTTGAGGCTATAGTTGAATTGTAAATTTCCACAATTCTTGGTAGATCCTCTAATGAAGCAAGTCGAAATTGTAATGAATGATTCATATGCAATACCCCTTATTGGTGAATGAAAAATATTTTTTGTAAACATATCATACATGAAATATAAAATGAATGGTAGTGTGATATTTTTTTGAAAGGATATATATCCAGATTATTTATAAAGCAAATATCTAGTATTGAAAAGATCATCTAAGGAAATTAAACTTCACTTACTTCGGGTATTTTCGATATATGTAAAGTAAAATAAGAGAGTGGGAGTGAATATGCTCACGAGAAGTTTGTTTGGTTTCAACAATTTTCTTTATTAATCAATGAACGTCTTGCTACAATTTGAAAGAATTAAACCGAGGGAAATGGCCACCTCTTGCAAAATGAGATTTAATAGGACAGGGGAGTTTGGATAATGGAAGAACAGAAATATTGCAGTGATTCACTTGTAGTAAAAACAAGCCTTGTTTTACCGCCTGATACGAATAATAATGGAACGATGTTTGGTGGGAAATTAATGGCTTACATTGATGATGTAGCAGCTATTTCAGCTATGCGTCATTCGAGAAGGTCGGTCGTAACGGCGTCCACCGATTCTGTAGACTTTCTTTATCCAATCTACGAAGGCAATGCTGTCTGTTTAGAAGCGTTTGTCACTTATACAGGAAGAACGTCGATGGAAGTAGTTGTCAAGGTAATTGCAGAGGATTTACTATCTGGGACCCGAAATTTATGTGTGATTTCATTTTTGACATTTGTTGCCCTTGATGAAAACGAAAAGCCAACTCTTGTACCTAGTATTATTCCACAGTCTGAGATGGAGATAAAACTATATGAATCAGCTGTGGTGCGAGCAGAAGCGAGAAAGAAACGAAGAGAAGGTACAAAAACAATTGCTGATATCTTTGGGACAAACCAACTATAAAAACAAAAGAGGGTCAGACCTCACACTCTATACACCGTTTATCGTGTCATGTTCACGTCCTAAACGATATATAGTAGATTTGTGGTCTGACCCTTTCGTTTGGATTGCATCTTTTGTTTTGGGAAAGGAATCGTTTGCTAGAAACTGTTTTTCGAGTACATAAATTCTATTAACGAAAGGGAAATTAGTTTCCTCCCATTTATAATTCATATTTCTAGCGGGTTTGATTGGGTTTTAATGAGTACACAAAAGGAGGATTTGTTTTGAAATTTTGATTTACTAGAGAATTAAAATTATGAGAATGTTCTATATTAGAGCTGTATACATAAAGATATAGAGTAGAAAATGATTATCTACCTTAATAAAATAATAGCGAAGCGTAATAATTGTACTTTAAGAGTATGAGAAGCTAGACTAGGTGCCGAAGTTTAAAAATTTGCATCCAATCTAGTTTGTGAGAAAGGGATTTACAAACAATCTACGATGAGCAGAGCGTGTGTTTGATCTGTAAAGGAGGGGAAATGTCAATGAAGAAACCAATCCTTCAAATAGAGAATCTAACCACATCTTTTAAAATAAAAGATAAGTATTATATGGCGGTGGATCATGTTTCATTTTCAGTAAGTGAAAACGAAATTGTGGCAGTCGTTGGAGAATCAGGATGCGGAAAGAGTGCCTTGGCTCTATCGATTATGAGATTGCATAATAATCAACGAACGAAGATTGAAGGAGAAATCAAGTATAAAGAAAGAAATATCGTTTCTATTACAGAAGCACAAATGAATAAAGTACGTGGAAAAGATATAGGGATCATATTCCAGGAACCGTTGACGGCCTTGAATCCTTTAATGACTGTTGGAGATCAAATTGAAGAAAATTTGACTTTTCATACAAAACTATCAAAAGAAAAAAAGAGACTAAGAACCTTAGAACTATTAACACAAGTAGGCATTCCGTTTCCTACACGTACATACAAACAATTTCCTCATGAGTTATCAGGTGGAATGAGGCAAAGGGTTATGATTTCCATTGCAATTGCCTGTAACCCATCTCTAGTAATAGCCGATGAGCCTACCACGGCGTTAGATGTAACGATACAAGCACAAATTTTGGAATTGCTCCAATCAATTCAGAAAGAAACGAAAATGGGAATTATCCTGATTACTCATGATTTGAGTGTTGTTGCCGAAGTAGCGGACCGAATCGTTGTGATGTATGCTGGACAAGTTGTTGAGATTGGTACAGTCAAGCAAATATTTGCTAAACCTTTGCATCCATACACTAGGTCGTTATTGAATTCGATTCCATCGGCAGTAACAAATAAACAACGTTTACATGTGATAGAAGGAATTGTTCCGTCCATTGTAAATATGAATAGAGATAGCTGCAGATTTAGCCCTCGGATTCCATGGATACCTCGTCATGCGCATGAAGAATCTCCCGAATTACATGAAGTCGCTCCTGATCATTTGGTACGTTGCACATGTTATAAACATTTTTACTTTCAGGATCATAGAGGGGTGAAGATAACTAATGGTATTACTTAAAATAGAAGACTTAAAAGTCCACTTCCCGATCCGTGGTGGGTTTTTTAGGACAGTCGTTGATTATGTAAGGGCAGTTGATGGTATTACTTTTGAATTGAGTGAGGGGGAAACATACGGTCTGGTTGGTGAATCAGGAAGTGGAAAATCAACGACTGGGAAAGCAGTTGTGAAATTGAACGATGTTACTTCAGGCCGGATATTATTCGAAGGACAGGATCTCTCGAAGTTGTCTTTTGGGCAAATGAAACCATATCGAAAAGATATTCAAATGATTTTTCAAGATCCATATTCATCACTCAACCCGAAAAAACGGGTTGTTGATATCATTGCTGAACCACTGAGGAATTACGAGCGTTTGTCTGTAGGAGAAGAAAAGAAAATTATTCAGAATTATTTGGATAAAGTTGGTTTAAGTCCAGATTCCATGTATAAATACCCGCATGAATTTTCTGGTGGACAGCGTCAAAGAATCGGAATCGCAAGAGCCCTTACTTTAAAGCCTAAATTAATTATTGCTGACGAACCAGTATCTGCCTTGGATGTTTCTGTACAAGCCCAAGTGTTAAACTTCCTCCAAGATTTACAAAAAGAGTTTAAAATAACGTATTTATTTATAGGTCATGACTTAAGTGTAATTCGACATATGTGTGACAGAATGGGAGTTATGTATCGTGGCCGCTTAGTAGAAGAAGGAACTAGCGATGAGATTTACGAAAATCCACAGCATATTTATACGAAACGACTGATTGCTGCTATTCCAGATTTAAATCCCGAAAGTCGCGAGAAAAAAACGCATTTAAGGAAAAGGGTTGAAAATGAGTATAAGCAATACCGATCTAAATATTTTGATGATAAGGGGAGGGCTTATGACTTAAAACTGATTTCTGACACACACAGAGTCGCATTACCATAGGAGGTAGAGGGATATGTGGAAGTTTATTCTTAGGCGTTTTTTAGTGATGATTCCTCAGTTATTTCTCCTAAGTTTAATCGTGTTTGCGTTAGCTAAACAAATGCCTGGGGATGCTTTAACAGGAATATCTATGGACCCGAGGATAAGTCCAGAGCGGATTGAAGAATTAAGAGAAAAAGCAGGATTGAATGATCCTTGGTATGAGCAATATGGAAGATGGATTTCCGGTATCGTACACGGTGACTTTGGTACATCATATACTCACAAAATACCAGTATCAGAAGTCATTGCAGAAAGAATCTGGAATACTGTATTTTTAGCACTAATAACACTTATCCTTACCTACTTACTAGCTATTCCGATGGGGGTTCTTAGCGGACGCTACAACGAAACATGGATTGATAAAGTAGTGACTGGCTATAATTATTTAGGATTTGCGACACCAATTTTTATCTTTGCCCTTATTATGTTATTCGTTTTTGGGTTTTCGTTTGAGTGGTTTCCAACTGGAGGCAGCGTGAGCTCTAAAGTTGATGCTAGGACATTTGCTTATTATTTAAGCAAATTCCATCACGTCATCCTCCCGGCATTTAGTACAGCTCTGATTACCACTGTAGGCACTGTTCAGTATTTAAGGAATGAAATTATTGATAACAAATTCAAAGAATATACACGTACTGCAAGATCAAAAGGAATTCCAGATAATAAAGTTTATACGCGCCACATTCTACGAAATTCATTATTACCAATTGCAGCGTTTTTAGGATATGAAATTACTGGATTAGTCGGTGGGACTGTAATTATTGAAACAATTTTTAGTTATCCAGGAGTTGGTCAATTATTTGTAAGTTCAATTGGGCTAAGAGATTTCAGTGTTGTAACAGCGATTGTTATGATGCTAGGGTTCGCAACTTTACTCGGCACTCTTCTCTCGGACATCATATTAAGTATGGTTGATCCTCGTATACGGATTGAATAGGGAGGGAACAGATGTTGGAGATAAAGGTAGAATCAATGACCAATGTTCAACCAGTAGAAGTGAGTCCTTCAGGATTTAAGATTATATGGGGGGAATTAAAAAAAGATAGACTTGCTTTGGGATCTTTATATTTTCTACTTATTTTATTGGTAAGTGTCTATATTGCATCCTTTATGATGGATCAAAAGGCGCTTGCGCGAGTAGATATTTTCTCTATTTATCTTCCCCCTTCTGATACAAATTTGCTAGGAACGGATTATGCTGGACGAGATGTTTTAGGACAACTTATTTTTGGTACAAGTAACTCGTTCACAATTAGTTTATGTATTACATCTTTAACAGCGTTCATAGGTTTATGTGCAGGGCTGATAGCGGGTTATTTTGGAGGTTTTGTAGATCATGTAATCATGCGTGTTATCGATTTTATCATGTCACTTCCTTCAACGATGATGATTATTGTATTTGTTACAGTTGTACCGAAGTTTACCGTCATTAATTTTATCTTTATTATGTCAATCTTTTTATGGACAGGGAAGGCAAGGTTGATACGTTCTAAAACATTAGCTGAGCGAGAACTAGAGTATGTACAAGCTTCTCAAACTTTGGGAACGCCACATTGGAAAACGATTCTTTCGCATATTTTACCTAATATAAGTTCTATTATTATCGTTAACTTCACGTTGAATTTAGCAGGTAATATCGGCCTTGAAACCGCATTAACTTTTTTAGGCTTCGGGCTACCTGAAAGCACACCCAGTCTTGGGACTCTTATTAGTTATGCAAGCAATCCAGATGTTCTTGAGAACAAATGGTGGATTTGGTTACCTGCTGCAGCGATGATTTTAGTACTAATGTTAAGTATAAATTTTATTGGACAAGCCTTAAAACGTGCAGCTGACGCTAGGCAAAGAAGAGGATGAAATACGTGGGTATTTTAATTAAAGAAAATGGCTATTGTCTCCGATGAGATTTTGATAAGAACTCGAAGGAACGAAGCATAGGATGATGTATTAATAGAGATTTCTTTTACACATCATCTTTCAAACCCTACCAAAAAGTATCGATTAGGTATAGATATTTTTTGAAAAAAGGCCGTAGACAACTTCCACGGCTCTATTATAGGTGAAGATTTGTTATTTACAGTTCTCTTTAGATTAATTCTGATTGTAAATAATGATAAATCAATATCGCAGTATGTGTTAATGAGGATATGTGCGTTCTTTCAAATGCGTGTGATGCATCGATGCCAGGACCTATTAATCCATGAGCAATATCGAAGCCCGCACGAACTGCCGCAGATGCATCGGAACCGTAATAAGGGTAAATATCAACCCGATAATCCACATTATTATTCTTTGCCAACTCAATTAGATGCTGACGAAGTTTGTAATGGTAAGGACCTGAAGAATCCTTGGCACAAATTGAAACGCTGTATTCATCCGTTGTCTGACCGTCACCAATTGCGCCCATATCAACAGCAATATATTCAACTGTTTCAGGCGTGATATTGGAATTTCCACCATACCCAATCTCTTCATTATTTGAAATGAGGAAATGAGTTGTAAAGGGAAGGGTAATTTTTTCTTTTTGAATGATATCAATCAAATGTAATAGGATGCCAACGCTTGCTTTATCATCTAAGTGCCTAGATTTCAAAAAGCCGCTTTCTGTTTCTTCTACACGTGGTTCAAATGACACGAAATCACCGACTGAGATTCCAATGGCTTCTGTTTCAGCTTTCGTCTTGACGACTTCATCAATTCGCACCTCGATTGTTGTTTCGTCTCGTTTGGCATCACCTGCATTTTTGTACACATGAACAGATGTTTGATTGATTAAGATTGTACCTGTAATGACTTTTCCATCTGCTGTGTGAATTTTACAATATTCTCCTTCGACAGAATTCCAGCGAAATCCACCAATCATGCTCAGGCTCAGACGCCCACTACTCTTAATTTCTTTCACCATTGCTCCAAGTGTATCTACATGTGCAGTTAATAGACGATGCTTACTATCATTATCTCCCTTGATTGTTGCGATCAAGGCACCTTTGTTTGAAATAGTATAGGTAATGTTCCTGTTTTTCATGAACTTTTCTACATATGAGATTGCTGCTTCTGTATAACCTGAAGGACTAGGAATTGAAACGAGATCCTTTATGTATTGTACAATTTCTTTATTATTTATTGTCTTGACCATGATAAAAATCTCCTTTCTTTACATCTCACTATTATAGAGGTTGTTCAAAAAGTCCGATAAAAAAGCTTGCGAATTGCATCAAAGCTCTGTCTCTCCGGTTCTAGAAACGATGGCTACTCCAAACTTCTCGACTCTTTTTATCCTCCCTTTTAAACACGCACTAATACCGTTTTTCTACTCGTTCAATGAGAAATTGATGCGTTTATTCTTCAATGTAATTTCCATAAGTTCGAAATGGTAACCTATGTATCAAAAACGGGGATGTCTCATAAGAGTCTGACGCTTTGCTTTTACGACAACCATGTTAGTTCATCCCTTTATCTCGGTTTAACAGGCTGTAATACCTCCACCTCAATTTTTATGGGAGAATCAAGAAAAAATCGGTGGGGGATAAACAGCCTGTAAATCCCCGATGGGTTCAGCTAACCATCAGTGGGGGATGAAATAAACCCCCACTGATGGAAGATTCACTTTATCTTACAGCATCTTCAGCAGTTACAGCAACTTTAGACCAATCTGTATTTTTGAAATCAAATTCTTTTATCCGTAGATTTGCAGCTACTAAATTATAACGGAATAAAGTAGGGATAACCGGAACTTCATCATGAACAAGTTGCTGCCATTCATTATAAACATCTTTACGGTATTTCTCATCGAATGCTTCAGGCGACAGCCCATTTGTGAGTAATTCTTGACTCTGATCATTCACCCAACGTGTATAGTTATAATCTGAGTTCTTATCCCAGATCCCTGATGGATCTGGATCAGAACCAACTTGCCATGCTGCTTGATAAATGTCGATTTTTGGATCATCCAATTCTACCATATCGTAAAATGAGTTAAACTCTTGAAGGCGTCCATCAACGAGTTGAACATCTAAACCAATATCTCCCCATTGCTGAATGTAATATTGTGTAAGTAGCTCTGAATTCGAATCTCCATTCATAGAAGCAAAATGAATCGTGAATTTATTTCCTTCTAAATCTTCCCGTATCCCATCGCCATCTGTATCAATATAACCGGCATCATCCAATAGTTGTTTAGATTTTTCCTGATTCAGAGAGTATCCTTTAATATTGGAGTTATGATAGTGAGAAACCGCTGGAATAACAGTGTTGGCTGGGAAACGAAGCCCCTTATAAATTTTTTCTCCGACAGATTTATTATCTATCGCATAGGCCATTGCTTGACGAAGTTTTATGTTAGCCATTTTCGGATTGTCCATTTTCGTGGTTTTCGTAGCCGCATCAAAGTGCCCTAATTTAAAGCCAATATACGAATAAGCAAATCCAACATAACCGAGCGTTTCGATATTTTTCAAATTTTTAGCTTGGTCATATTGCTCAGCTGAAATTTCAACGATATCTAATTCGCCTGTTTCAACAGCTTTTACTGCTAAATCAGGGTTAACCACTTTAAGTGTAACACTTCTAAGTTGAGGTTTTCCTTGCCAATAGTCATCATTTGCAACAAACTCGACTGCTTCACCGGGAATAATTTTTTTTACTTTAAATGGTCCAAAACCAATTGGTGTTTGTCGGATTTTATCAGAAGCTTCCAAGTCAGTAATGGCTACATCTTTCAAATATTCTTTATGCATCGGATATGTCCAAACCCCACCTGTAAGTAAGGATGGATTCGCTTCTTTATAAGTAATGGAGATTTTTTGTCCATCTACTTTAATACCAGAAATGTTATCTACGGTTCCGGTATGGTATTCTTCCATACCTTCAACCATTTGCATTTGTTTATCGTATCTGACACCTGTATAGTCAGGACTACCGATTACATGGAATGCATATTCTAAATCTGCCCCTGTGACAGGTGTTCCATCATGCCACTTTACATGGTCTCTAATGGTTAATGTTATTGTTTTATTATCTTTAGACATTTCATATGTTGCAGCACCTTCATTATTAAATGAATAGTTCTCATCTGATTGTAATAAACTTTCATCAAAAAATTGTAAAATTAAAGAATCTGGATTACCAGTATATAATGAATAGTTTAGAATACCTGTAAAAGGGGTATCAGTCGACATCCCGTAATTCAAATGCCCATTCCTGATAGCGGGTTTGGAATTAGTTGTAACTGTCGGAAAACGGTTTGTAACCATATTTGGTGATTTTGCCGTATCTTCATGTGTTTCAATTAGTTTTTTATGATCCCTATTGATGATTGCAGTACTCTCTGTGCTAAACGCTGTTAATGATAGAATAGAAACCACTATCATACATAACCCTTTGTAACTGATTCTATTTTTATTAATTTTCGAGTCATATCTTACATTTTTTCCTTCAACCAAAGCTGTCTCCACCTCTGTTCTAATTTTCGCAGCAATCATACCAAATTTCCCAGTTCTTGCAGCCTTTTCACACGTATTCTTCCTCATTAATCAAATTCCAAACCAATAAATTTATCAAACCTCTGATTCTACATGCATATTTTTCATGCGAAAAATCATAATAAATAGGTATGATTTTTTCAAAAGAAGTAGATGATGGGTATTTGGAAAACAAATTATTCTATAAAGGTGATCAAAATCCATGAGTGTTGGTGAGTTATTAATAATAGGTGGAGCTGAAAAAAAGTGTCCACAAGGAGAAGTATTAAATCTGTTTGTTGATTTGGCAAGAAGAAGATCAGGAGCAATTGGTATTATCCCAACAGCAAGTGAGATTCCAGAAGAGGTGTGTGAAGACTATATTCGCACCTTTCATCAATTGGACGTTAAAGATCTTGATATATTGTCCATTACAAGTAGGGAAGAAGCTGATTCTCCTGAAATTCGGACACGAATAGAATCACTTGCGGCTGTATTTATTACAGGTGGAGATCAAAGCCGACTGGCAGACATCATTAGAGGGACCGTTCTTCATGAAGCATTAATGGACACTTGGAGAGATGGGTTGATTCTAGGTGGAACGAGCGCTGGTGCATCCATTATGGCACATCAAATGATTGTTGCTGCGGATACGAAACTTGAAGATGATAAATTGAAGGTTGAGCTCGGAGTGGGATTTGGGTTCCTTGACAAGTTCATCATTGACCAGCATTTTTCGCAAAGAGGTAGATTCGATCGCTTGCTTAGTGCCATTGCAGAAAATAGGGAAGTTATCGGGATTGGGATAGATGAAAATACAGCTATTCTTGTGAAAAACGATCAGTTTAAAGTGTTTGGGGAGCATCAGGTATTAGTCATTGATGGTAGAAATAGTGATTTTGTAGAAATCATTGCTTCAGAAAATGGCAGTGAGGAATTAACGATTGCAAACTTTACACTTCATACACTTACTAAAGGATATCGCTTTGATTTAATAAAAAGACAACTTATAAAAAAGGAGAAAATGAAATGAAAATTAATCGAGTCAGATATTTAAAGGGGCCCAATTATTTTTCATATTCGCCTACCTTGCTTATCGAGTTGGATATTGAAGAATTGGAATACCAACCTTCTGATATCATACCAGGGTTTAATGAAGCGTTAATGGCATCGATGCCTTCACTTCTTTCCCATACTTGTTCACCTGGCTATACTGGTGGTTTCTTTGATCGTCTTAAGCGAGGTACTTGGATGGGGCATATTTTGGAACATATAGCTATAGAACTACAAAATTTAGCAGGAATTGAAGTAAAACGCGGGAAAACGATTGCAGGGGAAAATCCAGGTATCTATTATGTTACGTATAGTTATAAAGAGGAAAAATCAGGTCTTTGTGCATTTAATTCTGCAGTAAAAATCGTAGAGAGCATCCTCTCCGAATCAAAACCTGTAAAAATTGAATCGTATGTGGCTGAAATTGAGGAGCTCTACTATGCAAATAAATTAGGACCAAGTACCGAAGCTATTTATCAAGCAGCTTTAAAAGCGGAGATTCCTGTGCAACATATAGGCGATGATAGTTTATTAAGACTTGGTACCGGTTCTAGGCAAAAGTTTGTTCAAGCAACGATTACGAGTCAAACATCAAATTTGGCTGTTGAACACTCCTGTGATAAACAAATGACCAAGGATATTTTAACAAATTGTGGTCTGCCAGTGCCAATTGGGATGGTTGCCTCTACACTTGAGGAAATCTTCCTTAAAGCGGATTTAATCGGCTATCCGCTTGTCCTTAAACCACTGAAAGGGCGACAAGGTCAAGGGGTGATGACGAATATTAAGAATCGTGAACAGTTGTTTAATATTGTCAATTGTCTTGAGACAGAGGGAGAGTCATATATTATTGAGCGCTATTACCAAGGAAGTGATTATCGTCTTCTTGTGGTGAATGGTCAACTTGTTGCGGCAAGCATGAGAATTCCCCCATATATTATAGGAAATGGCACCGACACAATACAAGAGCTTATTGAATTGGAGAATAAGAATCCGCTTAGAGGCGACGATCATGAAAAACCAATGACAAAGATCCCATTAGATCATTCTGTTAGCTGTTATTTAGAAAAAATGAATCTGTCGCTGCAATCTATTCCAGAAAAGGGTGACATTATTCAAGTTGTTGGGAATGCAAATTTGTCAACAGGAGGGAAAGCAATTGATGTAACAGATCAAGTACACGCCACAATAAAAGACATAGCGGTGTCAGCAGCTAAAGCAATTAATCTGGATATCGCAGGAATTGATGTGATTTGCCCAGACATCTCAAAGTCTTTTAACAGAGAGGAACTGGCTATTATTGAAGTCAATGCAGCACCTGGAATAAGAATGCATCATTTTCCGAGTGAAGGGAAAAAGCGAGATGTTGGAGCAGCCATTGTGAATTATCTATTTAAAGATAGAACAGAAGCAGCTATCCCGATTATCGCGATAACCGGTACGAATGGTAAAACGACAACTGCAAGGCTCGTGTCTCATTTTTTGTCTGAAGTAGGAAGAAAAGTGGGAATGGCAAATTCTGATGGCGTATACATTGGTGGTCAATGTATAGATGAAGGGGATTGCAGCGGACCGATAAGTGCGAGAAAAGTGTTAGCAAATCCGAATGTTGATTATGCGGTCCTTGAAACTGCGCGAGGTGGTATTTTGCGAGAGGGACTTGCCTTTAGGCATTGTGATGTAGGCATCATCACAAATGTGGCTGAAGATCATTTAGGAAGCGATGGAATCGTTACGTTTGAACAATTGGTCAAGTTGAAACGGTTAATTGCTGAGGTTGTTCATGAGTCAGGGTATTGCATATTAAATGCTGAAGATTCGAATGTTGCTAAGATGAGTTCACATAGTAAAGGGAAAATTATTTATACATCACTTACTGAGCAAAATGGTCTTGTAAAAGAAGCGCTACAAGAAGGGGCGGTAGTTTGGTATGTCAATGATTCTGGTTGGATTATATATGCGTGCGAGGGGAAAAAAGAACGTTTTCTGTTAGGAAGCGATATTCCAATTACAATTAATGGTACGGCAAAACATAATCTAGCAAATCTGCTCCAAGCATTAGCTGCTGCTTATTCACAAGGCGTCACGATGGATCAGTTACGAGAAAGAGCGTTATGTTTTTATCCTGATAGTGAACTTTCAAAGGGGCGATTTAATATAAGAGAATTAAATGGGAGAAAAATAATAATTGACTATGCACATAATGTAAGTGGCCTCGCTGCGATATTTGATACCGTTAAAAACTTCGCTAAACGGAGGGTCGTGTCTGTGATTGCTGGCCCAGGTGATCGGAAAGATGAAGATCTAAGAAAAATGGCAGAGTTACTAAGTAAGCATTCAGATATCCTAATGTTGAAGGAAGATGATAACTTACGTGGAAGAGAGCCATTGGAAGTTGCTAAAATAATGAAAGAAACTGCAATCAACAAGCATATGAGTAAGAAAAATGTACTTATTGTTCCGAAAGAACCTGATGCATACCGTGAAGCGTGGGAACTTTCAAAGCCTGGTGACCTCTTGTTGTTTTTTTATACCGACTTTGATTATGTAACGGCATTCTTTTCGAAAATCGCCAAACCAACTCTTAACTAAACTATATGATAAAACCCCGACTTAGAGAAAGTCGGGGTTTTATCGATGGCCAAATAACAAGAGGTTGTCTTAAAATAACATGCTCATGTCATGATTCATTTAACGTTTCAGGAGAAGTAAGTACTTCTTGTTTCGGTTCACGTTTGTATAATTTTTGTAATGTGTACGTTTGGACAATCATGAATAATCCTCCAACTGACCAATAGAGAGGCAAAGCCGCAGGAGCTGAAAATGAAACAAAGAGAATCATAACGGGTGAAAGTAAGCCCATGAATTTCATGCTCGCTTGTTGCTCAGTAGGCATTTGTTTCAGAGAAACTTTGAATTGTAGGTAATAAATTACACCCGCAATTACAGCCATGATCATATCTGCCTGTCCTAGGTTATACCATAGGAAGCTATGTGTAGCAATTTCGTGTGAAGCTTTAATGGCATAATAAAAGCCCATCAAAATTGGCATTTGAATTAACATTGGCAGGCAGCCCATATTTAAAGGGTTGACTCCATGTTTTTGGTACAATGCCATCATTTCTTTTTGAAGTTCTTGTTTTTTTACTGGATCTTTTGTGTGTTTGATTTTTTCTTGAATGGCTGCCATTTCAGGCTTTAAATTGTCCATTTTACCTTTCATCTTAAGCTGTGTTTTGTATTGCTTCATTGTTAAAGGAAGAATGAGAATACGAATCAGTAGCGTCGCTAAGATGATGCTTAATCCATAATTACCATGGAATAGGTGAGCGTTGAATTCAAGGAGCCAAATCAATGGATTAATCAGGAATGTATGAAAAAAACCATCACTTGATCCAGAAGTGGCTTGGCAACCAGTTAACAAAAGTGAAAGCATTGAAACAATTACGATTATATTTTTCTTCAATATATTTCCTCCTCGGTTTGTTTAATCAATCTAAACAACGAGAAGGGAAGCTGGTTCATCTGAGTCATCAGGAGATTCTTTTCTACGAATCGCTATAAAAAATTGCTGAATTCCTCTGCGTTCGAAAAACTCTGCAGATATATATGCATGCTTCAGTTGCATGATTTGATGTGCATCCTGCCCTTTTCCTTGGGTTAAGAAGTCATTTCTATGAATAAAGTAAACGGCTGCAACAGGAATAAAGAGGGTGAGAATATATCCAGCCATCATTGGGTTTAGTACGGTTTGATAATCAAAGTCAAGCAATAATTCCCACATAGAAATCCCTCATTTTCTAGTTAAAAGCTCTACGTACACTATAACAAATTATATTAAATATACAAGTGTTTTAAGAAAGGGAGAAGGTTCCTCCTAACGGAAATTGTGGATATAATGTTTCCTGAGGAATTGTTTTATTCCATTTTAACAAGCTGTAACTCTACCACCATTTTAAAGGGAAAATAGGAATGAAACAAGGTACGATAGGTTATATGCCCACATAGTGTAAAGGGTAATGATAAAGTACATTCGAGGTGAAGGTAAATGAATCCGTTCAACCTAAATTCCGGTTTTAATCTTGAAGGAAATCAGTATGTTAATGAACAAAACAATGATCCTTACTTTAATGAATATGATAATTATGGAGAGTATGACGACGTGATAGCTAGACAGGCAATGAATGATCCAGGGCAATTGCCAAGTCATCAGTGGGAAGATTTAAATCAGCCTGTATTCGGTGAAGGATTTAGGTATCCAAATCAGTCACCACAAGAAGGTGGGTATAGTCAGTACCCTGGCCTACCACTACCAGGAGGAGGTCAGGGTCAGTACCCTGCTGGCCCACCGCTACCAGGAGGAGGCTATGGTCAGTACCCTGGTCCACCACCACTAGGAGGAGGGCATGGTCAGTATCCAGGTCCACCACCAGGAGGAGGCCATGGTCCGTATCCCGGTCCACCACCAGGAGGAGGCCATGGTCAGTATCCTGGCCCACCACCAGGAGGAGGCCATGGTCCGTATCCCGGTCCACCACAAGGAGGGGGCCATGGTCAATATCCTGGTCCACCACCACATGGGGGGCATGGCCAGGATCATCATGATGGACCGCCAACAGCGGCACCTCCACTATTTGTTCCGCAATTAAGTGGTGGGCTTTTGAAAGCTGTGGATCCAGGTAGTTTAAGAGGTTGTTTGTACCGAAATACCTATATTTGGCTAGAAAGTGGCAGAGGCTTTTGGTTTTATCCGACATATGTTGGCAGATATTCTGTTGCAGGTTACCGCTGGAGAAGAAACTTGCAGCGGTGGGTTTACTTTGGTGTAGACGCGGATCAAATTCGTTCATTCCAATGCTATTAAAGGAGCACACGATTTAATTTAACTGTACATGAACAAAGAGGAGGTATTAGAAGTATTCGTTAAGATACTTTTAATGCCTCTATTGTTTATAGAGAATTGGGAATTGCTCATATTAAGGAAAATCAAGTAATAGGCCCGTTATTCTTTTCATTTAAACTGAAATATTCAGGGAAATCAGTCGCGATTCCATCAAGCTTCATTTTCTCAAATGAGTGGATCTGCTTTTGGTTATTGACAGTCCAAGTAAATGCCATCATTCCACATGCTTGTATTCTTTGTTTTAGCTTTTCGTTCATCATTGTTCTTTTGGGGTTGATAAATGAAGCAAATTGTGAATAATTCCGTAAAGCTTTGTTTGATATTCCTTTTGGAGTATGTTTGATTAGGATTCCGACTGGGACTTCAGGTAGAAGCTCGTGGAACTTCTTAATTGAAGTAATATTGAAAGATTGAACCATCACTTTTGGAGACGCAAAGCTTACTTGTAATCTGTTCTTAAGCTCATGAGCTAATACCAATTCAATTTCAGGGTAGTGTTCGGGATGTTTTATTTCGATTAAAATTCCAGAAAAGGGTAAAATTTCATCCAATGCAGTGCTTAATAAGGGAATTCTCTCTCCTTTAAAACGCTCGTCATACCAGCCACCAGCGTCTAATTTAGCCAACTCTTCATATGTGAAATCCCGAACTCTTCCCTTTCCATTTGTTGTTCTTTCCAAGGTTGAATCGTGAAAGACAACAATCTTTCCATCAAAACTCATTTGAATATCAATTTCAATGAAGTCAACTTGATATTCTAAAGCTTTTTTAAATGAAGCTATTGTGTTTTCAGGGCGATGCCCACAAGCACCACGATGACCGATCTTGAAAGAACCATATGTGGAGGGTAGAAGTGGCTGTTTTTTCCTGTTAAACCAACTGTGAAATAAAAGAAAGATTGATTTCATTCGGTTACCTCACTTTCTAAGAACTCTATGTAATATTAAATGCTGTTCAAAAAGCCTGGCTCTCATGTATTTATAATATGCAAAACCATGAAGACTCCCTCTCTTCGAAATTCTAAGCTCATCATATCCTCCTTCTTGATTATGACCTAATCGTATATCGGTGGTACATAATTTATAATATGCTGCTACTTTTTCAAAGTTTGGAGGTATAACGAGAGTGAAAGGAGGTGAACGAGATGAACGAACTTCTAACATTTGTCAGTGACGTTGGCTTTCCAATTATCGTCACGTTATATTTGCTTCATCGATTTGAAGCAAAGCTTGATGTGCTTACTCAAACCATTGTTGAACTGCCAGATCGTTTGAAGGATCACTTCAATTTAAATGATAGAAATGATTGCTGAATGATAGTGTGAAAAAATGGATGAATCGATCTGTTTCATCCATTTTATTTACACCGAATCCGGAGTTATAACGTTTCAATAAAAAAGATGCAGCCAAGTGGCAGCATCTTCACCCATTTAGGTAGATTATAGTTTTACAACATTTTTAGCTTGAGGTCCGCGGTTGCCTTCTTCAATTTCGAATTCGACGTCTTGACCTTCGTCAAGAGTTTTGAAACCATCTCCTTGGATTGCAGAGAAATGTACGAACACGTCGTCGCCGCCTTCTACTTCAATAAATCCAAATCCTTTTTCACCATTAAACCATTTCACTTTACCTGTAACTGTCATTCGATAAATCCTCCTAAAAATTAAGCAAATATTAATATATGATAAAGCTTATTAGTTAAAATAAGCCATTCATATATTAGCAAAATTCCACTAGTTGTGGATGCTTGCTAATATATGAATTCGTTTCACTTTTCTAAATATTATCTACCCAAATTATAATCCATATTATTTTAATCCTCAATCACTAACCTTCATCAAAATGACATTTTTTATCGTATCCTAAAAAATGATTTCTTATACCTGTATACATGAATAATCAGCTGTTAAAACATACATAACTAAGGCAAGTATGTTTAAGTTTTCCATCTCAGGTTAAACAGAAGGATAGAGAGTAGTGATTTATTAACGATTAATTTGGAAGAGGGGTTCTAGAATATGAAGAGAAAGATGTTAAAACGTGTTGCCGTATTAGTTGCTCCTTTGTTGATAAAAGAAGCAAAAAAATATTGGCAAAAGAAACAACAAGCAAAACAACAAAAGCGATAGGTGCCAAACTAAGGTGACTATTTTTAAAATGAAAGCTGTGTGAAACAATATGGTTGTTTAAACGTATTTTGGTTCAATTGTGTGAAACTGTGATTTCATACGCTTTTCACTATGCAAACAGGTAGCAAACCGCCTTCTCCCACTTGCTTGTTGAAGTTCCTTAAAGCCGTTTTCGCTTTTTATAAAAAGATAAAAATGTATAAGTTTCTTCAATAATATTTGATGTCTAGCGAAAGCAGTCTTATACCTTATCTTATGCTATGCCAAAGGTTGATGAAGTCGTTTGTGTTATTCTAATGTGCAACTCATCTTAAGGTATAGCCAAAAAAGAAGCAGATATGATATATTTCTAAAGTGTAGAATGAATGAACATCGTACATGAACTATATCTATTGGTAAAAATGAAGAAGACACTGCCGAATAAGATCTTCATTTTCGTGTGTGATGAATAAGAAAAGATGGGCGTTAGTTTACTTGATGGTGGACACTCCACTTATATAGGATAGAAGGGAATAAACATATGACTACATTAAACGATGAGGTTCAAACAAGAAGAACCTTTGCTATTATCTCCCACCCGGATGCTGGGAAAACAACCTTAACGGAAAAACTGCTTTTATTTGGCGGTGCCATCCGCGATGCAGGAACTGTTAAAGCAAGGAAAACAGGTAAGTATGCGACAAGTGATTGGATGGAGATTGAGAAGCAACGTGGAATTTCAGTCACTTCATCTGTCATGCAATTTGATTATGATGATTTTCGTGTGAATATATTAGATACACCAGGTCACCAAGATTTCAGTGAAGACACATACCGTACACTTATGGCTGTCGATAGTGCTGTGATGATTGTGGATTCAGCCAAAGGGATTGAAGACCAAACGATCAAGCTGTTCAAGGTATGCCGGATGCGCGGGATTCCGATTTTTACGTTTATTAATAAAATGGACCGTCAAGGAAAAATGCCGCTTGAGCTACTTGCTGAACTAGAAGAAGTATTGGGAATAGAGACGTATCCAATGAATTGGCCGATTGGAATGGGAAAAGAATTTGTCGGTGTCTATGACCGGTTTAATAATCGAATTGAGCAATTCAAAAGTGATGAAAAAGATCGGTATCTTCCTTTGAATGATGAAGGAGAATTGGCAGTTGATCATGAATTAAAGGATTCACCTTTATATGAGCAAACGCTTGAAGAAATCATGCTGCTTTCTGAAGCAGGTAACCAGTTCTCGGAAGAAAATATACTAGCAGGAACGCTTAGTCCAGTCTTTTTCGGCAGTGCATTGACGACCTTTGGCGTGCAAACCTTCTTAGATGCATACTTACAATTTGCTCCTGCACCACAGTCACGAAATACGACAGTAGGCGAAATTCAACCAATAAACGAGGATTTTTCTGGCTTTATCTTTAAAATCCAAGCGAATATGAATCCTAAGCATCGTGATCGCATTGCGTTTTTACGCATATGTTCCGGCAAGTTTGAACGTGGGATGAGCGTATTTCTTAGTAGAACAGGAAAACCGATTAATCTGTCATCATCCACTCAATTTTTAGCTGATGATCGTAATACGGTAAATGAGGCAGTGAGTGGTGATATTATCGGACTTTATGATACGGGGAATTATCAAATTGGTGATACGATTACAACGAGCAAGGAAATGTATCAATTTGATCGTTTACCACAATTCACTCCAGAATTATTTATGAGAGTAACCGCTAAAAACGTAATGAAACAAAAGCATTTCCATAAAGGGATTAATCAGCTCGTACAAGAAGGTGCGATTCAGTTGTTCAAAACTATACGTATGGAAGAGTATTTGTTAGGGGCAGTAGGCCAGTTACAATTCGAAGTATTTGAACACCGGATGCGCAATGAATACAACGTCGACGTTATTATGGAGAGAATGGGCAGCAAGATTACTCGTTGGGTAGAGGATGAAAAGATTGATGAAAATCTTCATAGCACACGTAGTATCCTTGTGAAAGATCGTTACGATAAATATGCGTTCCTTTTCGAAAATGATTTCGCTCTGCGCTGGTTCCAAGACAAAAACCCTGATGTAAAGTTATATAATCCAATGGATATGAGTGAATAAAAAATGAGGCTGTCCCATAATGAAAGGGTTAGACCCACATCTCCTTTATATCGTTAATATGACACAATAAACGGTGTATCGAGTGTGAGGTCAGATCCTTTGGGACAACCTCATTTTTTTATTACTTCCGAATTGTTCACATATGAAATTGATGAAAGGAAAGTTGTAACGTAGCGTATCATAATCTTGATAGATAAAAAAAGATTGACAAATCCGGCGTATTGGCTTAAATTTATCTTTATGCTTTATCGCTTAAAAGCGTTTAAGTGAAAGAGATAGATAATTCTCTACATTTGCAACTAAGTCGTTTTTACAACATGAAAGTGGGGAAAACAGGTGGAAGTAAAGAATGTGAAGTTAAAGCTGTCAGTGGGAGAAGCGCTGGTCATCCTTGCCATCTCATTGGCTATAATTGGAATTGGAATTATTCATTATGAAATGACGCCTCATATACCGATACTTGGTGCCATGCTTGTTCTAATTATTTATGGAAGAATGAAAGGGCTAACCTTCTCAATCATTGAAAAGGCTATGATAAATGGGGCAGCTCCTGGTTTAGGTGCGATTTACATTTTCTTTTTTATTGGGATGTTAATTTCGAGCTGGATGGCAAGTGGGACCATTCCGACCCTTATGTTTTATGGATTTGAATATATTTCAGGTGGCTCTTTTTTTGCAATTGTTTTTTTATCAACTTCATTAATTGGCTTATGTATTGGTAGCTCGTTAACAACTTCTGCTACTGTAGGTGTCGCATTTATCGGGATGGCAACTGCGCTTGACTTTTCATTGGCAATTACGGCAGGTGCAATTATTTCTGGAGCATTCTTTGGTGATAAAATGTCTCCGTTATCCGATACAACCAATCTCGCATCTGAAACAGTAGGAGTTCCATTGTTTGAGCATATTCGAAATATGTTATGGACAACCATTCCAGCATTTTTGATTAGTTTGGTATTGTTTTTTATTCTTTCTCCAAACAAAAAAGTTGTGGGTGCTAAAGAAATGGATGAAATGGTATCCGCATTATCTACACACACGACAATCAGTCTATGGAGCTTATTGCCATTCATTATTGTTGGTGGACTAGCAATGAAAAAGGTTTCCGCAATACCTACATTATCCGCAGGGATTATTACGGCAATTATTATTACGTTTTTTACCTCACCAGATGTGACTTTAACAGGAATAGCTGATATTTTATACTCAGGATTTTCTTTAAATAGTGGAGTAGAACAACTTGATTCGATTGTCTCAAGAGGAGGAATTACGAGTATGATGTTTTCCATTTCACTTGTGATTCTGGCACTTGGGATGGGCGGCTTACTTTTTGAACTAGGTATTATCCCTGCTATTTTAGAAGCCGTTAAGAAAACATTGACGAATGTTGGACGCTTAGTAACTGCTACAGTTTTGACTGGAGTTGGCGTGAACTTTCTCGCGGGTGAACAGTATTTATCGATTCTTTTACCAGGGAAAACGTTTGATCAGGAATATGAGAAAATGGGATTGAAAGCAAAGTCATTGGCGAGAGTGTTAGAGGATTCAGGTACTGTAGTAAATCCGCTTGTTCCTTGGGGGGTTTGTGGAGTATTTCTAACCCAAGTACTTGGCGTTTCGACCGTTGAATATGCACCATTTGCTTTATTCTGTATTCTTTGTCCCTTGTTAAGTTTGCTTAGCGGTTGGACAAAAATCGGATTGCACTTCAAATAATCTATCTACACAAAAAAACGCTGTTAGAGTTCTAACAGCGTTTTTTTGTGTAGATAGATTGAATTAATTATTGGATACGAAGTCCTGTTTACTGATAGGCTGCTCTGCTTCTTTCTGTGACTTAAGATTCATACGCATAATAATATTTTGATACATCCCAATAGAAGTCATCAATAGTAAGAGTGATGATCCGCCATAACTAACAAACGGTAATGTTATTCCAGTAATTGGGATGAGGCCGGTAACGCCACCAACATTAATAAAAACTTGAATCCCTATCATTGAGGAAATTCCAATAAGTAGAAGGCTACCAAACGGATCGTCGCATTTAGCAGAAAGAATGAGTCCCCTTAATACAATAAACCCTAAAGTAAGCAATACGAAAGCCACTCCAAGAAAGCCGAGCTCTTCTGCAATAATGGCCATGATAAAGTCGGTATGACTTTCAGGTAAATAGCCATATTTTTGGGTACTTTCTCCCAATCCAACTCCCGTTAAGCCTCCGTTGCCAATTGCAAGTAATGAGTTTGCTAATTGAAGACCAGAGTCCCCTGCATGAAAAGGATCTGAAAAACCTGTGAAACGGGCGACTTTATTAGCAGAAAAAATCTTTGAAATATTACCAGTAACAAAAAATGCGGCAATGGCTACGCAAGCGACCATTAGAAAAACGGTGGATAACTTCACTAGCCCTTTAAAGGTCATTCCTGATGAAATGATGATGGATGCAGAAATTAAGAATACAATGGCTGCAGTTCCGTAGTCAGGCTGTATTCCGATAAGTAAACAGATTGTTACAAGAAAAATAATCGGTGGCATAACGGCTTTGTCCATATTATTGATTCTGTCCTGTCTTTTTCCATAAATGGCTGCTAAGTAAATAATTAAGGCCAGTTTAGAAAATTCACCAGGCTGGATAGAAAGTCCGCCAATTTTAAGCCAACTTTGAGCATTTCCAGCTGTATGTCCATATGAAAAAGTAAAGAGTAGTAATCCAGTAATTCCGAACATCATAATCATTAAGAATTTTTTATTCTGAAAAAATTTGTAAGGAAAGATCATCATAAAAAACATAGCGCAGAAAGATAGTAGCATCGCTTTTTTTTGATTTTGATAAAAATGATCGATGTCGTAATCCCATCTTGCTACTGCTGCAATCATGCTCGAGCTGTATACCATGACCAAACCGAATAAGCAGAGTAACACAATGGCGATGAAGGTGGGATAATCATAAGCTTTTAATATTCTTTTCAATTGTGTGTTCACCTCTGATACGTTTAAGCTATCTGTTTGTTAACCGATTATTTGATAACGGAAAATCAAGAAGAATGATAATATCATATCATGATATTACCACTACTTGCTAATAAATGTTGATGTGTATTCTATTCAAAACATTATTACATACCCTTTAACATTCGCTAATAAACATACATAATCCTTTTCGCATTTATTGTTTTTTGTAATAGTTAGTTTATAATGATTTATTTCAGTTTTTCCAGAATTCATTTTTGGGTATAACGAAAATGGGTAAACATAGTAAATAGAAAGAGGATGACTCTAGTAACAACTCCCCCTATCGTGCTTTTAGAGAAATTGCTATCTTAGAATCATCCTTTGTTTAACTCATGCTACAATGCATGTGATTGTCTTTTAAATCCATTAGATATTCAGTTTTTGGTTATAATTATCTTCCTTGTAATTGAGATTGAGCTTGTTGAACAAGTCGTTTGGTGATTTCTCCACCGACAGACCCATTTGAACGTGATGTTGATTCTGCACCTAATTGCACTCCGAATTCTTGTGCGATTTCATATTTGATTTGGTCAAGTGCTTGTTCAATTCCCGGTACTAATAAATTATTACTGTTGTTTGCCATTTGTAATCGCCCCTAACTTTTTTTCAGTGGTGGTTAACCACTGTACTAATATTATGGGATAATCACTTGTTTTTATTAATGATTTGTTTTGGGAAAGTACATCAATAATGGTTTGAAAGGATGAAGATGGAATACATGTAGAATTACGGATGCTATTAGTTGCATCGTGCGTTTGTTGCATTTTCGGCCTCTTTATTTTTCTGTATTCAGGATTGCTGAAATCTGAATAAAATAGAAAGTAATTACCCCATCCTAACAAGCAAGGTAGTTTGAACAAGGATGGTGGATGAAAAATGAAACGAAAAGCAAATGTAGATGGTGCTGTGAAAACGAGCAAGACGCCAAAACGAAATCAAGCGGAGAATGAATATGCAAATGAGTTTGCAATGGATGAAAATGTAATGAAAGGTGCAAATCGCAATTCAAAACAAGGAAGAAAAGGGAAAACACATGAATAAGCAAAAGGCCAAAAAAAGCGAAAACCCACTTCCTAAATACCAAATTCGAGAAGAATTCGGCACGGAATTTACAAGTGATATGAACGCAGCAAAAATTTATGACGTTCTCGCTTCAAAAAAGAACAAAAAGAAGTAACAAATGAAAATTTGACGATGATAAATAGATAAGTTAAAGCAATCCCCTAGTCTTATGTAGACTAGGGGTTAAATCTTTGGAAGTAAGGTCGGATTTCTTTTTATTGATCCTGCCAGCGCTTTTTATAGAGTTTGAGGTACAGAGAAAATTTCTTGATTAAGTTTACAAATTGTGTTGTTTGTACTTCAATGATTGGTTGTGCAAGTGATGTTACGAACTTGCTTGATAAAAGAATGGTTAGTAAGAAGGAAATTCCCGCAAGCATTATATAATTTTCTGGATCTGTAAAGAAACCTTTTATATTGCTTTCTCTAAAGATACGTATAATAAAGCCATGAAGTAAATATACATACAGTGTTTGCTCTCCCCATTTGGTGAAGAAGTGTCTTTCTCGAGGAATTAAAGAAAGAAAACTAAAGACCATGAGCAAGCTTAGACCATAGAATCCAAACCTTTTGAACATCGAAATGATACTCGCTGCTTCTAATTCGGAATATGGCTTAGATCCAAGAAGCCATTTATAGTTAATGTCTGGGTATAAATAAAAACCAATAAATACAATAACCATAATCATTGCTGCTCCTAAACGAATTTTTGGATTGAACAGCTTGACCAATTGCTCTTTCTTCAGATGGTACCCGATAAGGAACAGAGGGAAAAATACAAAAGTCCTTGATAAACTTAAGAAATTAGTGACTATGTCTACATAGCCTACGAGCAGTGTAATGCCAAATGCAACTGCAATTCCAGTTAATGGCTTCAATTTTGCAAAGCCAAGTAACATGATATTCCAGAAAAATAAGCTAATTAAAAACCAAAGTGACCAATGTGGATTGAGGAGATCTACATTTAAAGTAGTTTTGTCATATAGAAAAAAATAAAAAATCGAATAGATGACTTGGAAAATTAGGTAGGGAATAATTAGCTTCTTTGTAATTTTAGAAATATATCCTTTTTGGTAAAATCCTTTTGCGAAAAAACCAGAAACTAAAATAAAAGCTGGCATATGGAAGGAATAAATGGTTTTATAGAGCGCATATATTTCCTCGCTACCTTGAATATAACTGTTTAAAAGATGGCCGAATACGACAAACGCTATCAAAATAAATTTTGCATTATCAAAATAAAAATTTCTTTTTGTCACAAAGTGTCCTCCATTCAAAATATCTCCTTACATGAGCAAAAAAAGGTACACTTTTTTATACCCACTTTTTATGAACGAAAATCATTATACTAAATATTCTTTTATAAAAAAAATATTATTATCCTCGCAATTATCTGAATTTTAATTGAAAAAATTCTAAAATAGTCAGGTTAAATAACGAAATAATGTTAATATGTAAAAGAAAGTAATTGTAACATTTTTCTATATATTAACAGAAAATATACGTCTAATAATGCTTGTTCAAAAAGGAGGATAAAAAGAGCCAAGAAGTTCGAGGAGTGATCGTCTCTCGACCTACGCGTATACAGTAATACGTGAGCAGCAAAGAGGCAGAGCTTTGAATCAATTCGTAAGCTTTTTTATTTGAATTTTTGAAGAACATCCAATAGAATTTGTTTCACATATCGCCTATTTTTTCTAATTATATGGTATTTTTTAAGAGATTGATTATTTCTCCAATTTCCTTATTTTACATTTGAAATATTTTAGTTTTTGGATATTTAGACTTCAAAGGTATACAGAGCATATATTTGATTAATTAAAACAGGATATTCTAACTTTTGCAAAGCATATAGACTTAAACAGATCTTAGCCGATGTACCGTATGCGCTTACGTTTAAAATATTTGAAATGAAAGGAGAGAAGGGAAGTATTTTCGACTTGAAAAAAAGTAGCGAAGTCGAGATATTTTACCCGTATCAGAATGAAAAATGTAAATCCTTCACTACCGGATTTATCTAGTTATAAACAGGAAATAGACCATTTACTTTATCGAATTGAAGAATTTAACGATTTACTTGATTCATTATCTGAAGCATACATTATGTTAAACATCGAAAATAAAATAACTTATGCTAATCAGTCTGCTTGTCGGTTATTTAAGCTGACTCCAGAAGAGATTCTATTGGGTAAGATAATAGAAGAGTCACAAATGATTTGTCTTCCTTTAATTACTACGATTCAAAACCTGAAGCATTGTAATCAGTGGATTCTTCAGTTAAAAAACGGAGACATCAAACAGATTGAATATGAAAAAAATTGCTCCAAAAGGTATGGTCACCGCATTTTGAAGTTACAAGATGTGACAAGTAAGACCACTTTTAGTTATGAGCCCATTGTTCCGATGCAATTATTTTTGGATGTATTTAAGTATGCAGTCGATAGCATCATAATTTACGATAAAAATGGAGAAATTATGGATGCGAATGATTCGTTTTGTAAAATGCTTGGCAAGTATAAAAGAGATATTATTGGTGATAACATACAAGAAATTATTTCTCCTTATAGCCTACACAGTTGGCAGGAAGGGATGGAGAAAGTGAACCAATATGGGTCCTTTAACGGAGAGGTAGAAATGTATTCTGATGATGAATTCAGTTTATTCAGATACATCACAAGCACGAATAAGCAAAACAACCTGTATATGTCTATTTTAAGAAATATGTCAGAAGGAATGATGATGAAGCAAAGAGCTGAGAAAAGTGAAAAGATCTTCGCGGAGTTGTTCGACCATTCAATGGATGCGATTCTTTTTTGGAAAGATGATGGATTAATTTTCCAGGCGAATGAAGCAGCTTGTAAAATCTTTGAATCAACTCACGATGAACTAATTGGTAGCACAATTGGCAGCTATGTATACAAAAATAATCAAAATTTCAAAAAAGTATTTAGAAAATTCCGAGAAATAGGAGAAATCCGAGAAGAGCTATTTTTTAAAATGCCAAATGGTCAAATAAAATTATTAGAGTTCACTGGAAAAAAACATTATGCTGAGGGCTATAATTTAACAATCTTTCGTAATGTTAGTGAGAGATGGCAGATTGAAACAGAACTAAGGAAAAGTGAGTGGAAGTTTAGAAAAATCTTTGAAGGTTCGCTAGATGGTATGATTCTTTGGACTAATGACCGAATTATTGATATTAATCATGCAGGCACTTCAATACTCGGAGTTCAGAAGAAAGATTCTCTTAAGGGGTCATTTGAAAAAATAATCATTCCTAACACTGAAAAAGAATTAATTGAACTATTAAATGAGCATATTGAGCTTGCCATGCTAAATGAATCTGAAATATCAACCATTGCGATTCGGTATGAAAATGGAGAGGTAAAACATATCGAATTTGCTACACGAGAGAACGTATACGTTGGGACTAATTTTACAATTATTCGAGATGTCACAGAAAAACTGGCAATGGAAGAGCAGATTCGTAAATCAGATACACTTCATGTTGTAGGTGAGCTCGCAGCTGGAATTGCACATGAAATTCGCAACCCCATGACTGCTATAAAAGGCTTTATTCAATTGCTTCAAAGCAGTGTGAAAGAAGACTTTTCGACCTATTTTAATGTGATTACATCAGAGCTTCAGCGTATAGAAACGATTATAACGGAGTTTTTATTCCTTGCTAAGCCTCAAGCGCTAAAATTCTCTAACCAAGATGTAAATGTTATTGTAAGAGAAACAGCTGACTTTCTTGCCGCTCAAGCTATGCTTAATAATATCCAGCTTAAACGAAATCTCACGAAGAATGATTGTGAAATTTTTTGTGAAGGAAATCAATTAAAGCAAGTACTCATCAATATTATTAAAAATGCGATTGAAGTATCGAATGATGGTGGTTTCGTAATCATTAATACGGACCGAATTGATCATTCATTTGTAAAAATCTCGATTATCGATCAAGGTCCTGGAATTCCAGCAGAAAAGCTGAGAAGGCTAGGGGAACCATTTTATACAACGAAAGAACGAGGGACAGGTCTTGGACTCATGGTTAGTTATAAAATTATTGAAGAGCATAAGGGATATATCGAAGTAGAAAGTGAAGTAGGTAAAGGAACGGCATTCCATATCTTCCTGCCTATTCCAAGAGAGGGTTAGAGCTAGAATTATGACATATTATTATACGTATTATCATCATCCATTCACTGGCGACTTATACTTACTTGCCAATGAAGAGCAACTTGTCAGTATCTCATTTGGAGAAGATGATTTTAAAAAAAGAAGAAAGAAATTGAATGTGACAATCAATAAGGAACATCTTGTTTTCACTAAGATCATTCCTTTGTTATCTGCATACCTGAATGGAGAAGTAGTGGACTTTCCTGTAGTATGTATTTTGAATGGTACAGAGTTCCAACGATTAGTATGGGAGGAAATCAGTAAAATTCCAAGAGGTGAAACGAGGACTTATAGTGAAATCGCAGCAGCAATTAAGCGGCCTCTTGCCGTTAGAGCTGTTGGTCTATAGTATAAAGAGAGTTATTTACCTAGAATGGAATGAGGGGTAAACCCTTGATACGATAGGGATTAGCCCTTTTTTAATTTGAGTGAAAAGATATCTAAGAAGCACCACCCCCATGCTATGGGGGCGGATTGGGGGCGAATTTAAATTTCTTTCTCTTTTTTTTCAAAAAATGAATCAAAATGACTGGCTGCTGCTTGATCTGCTTCAGCTAAAACATGTCCGTAAATATTCATAGTGGTGCTGATATTTGAATGGCCTAACCGTTCGCTAATTACTTTAGCGTGTACACCTTCATTAATTAATAAGGTAGCCGATGTATGTCTGAGAGCATGAAACCGAATGTGCTTAAAGTTTTCTCTTTTTGTAAACCTTCGCCAGCGTTTGCTAATGCTATCAGGACGAATAGGTTTTCCAAATTCATTCCCGAAGATAAAAAAATGACCTTTCCATTCCCATAATTCGTCAACCTGTGATTTTTCTTCGCTTCTAATACCCTTTAATTGTTTCAATTGAATCATTAATGAACTTGGAGCTGATACCATACGTTCTCTGCCATTCTTTGTGGATTTTATCTTTACACCTTCTCCAACAACCTCAGTTATAGCCTGTTCGATGTATATCGTTCCTTTATTAAAGTCAATATGCTTCCATTCAAGTGCAGCGATTTCACCTTCACGGGCACCGGTCGTAATCGCAAGCATGACAAGTACTCTCCAATGGAAGGGCTCTTTTTCTAGCAAATTCGATAATTGTTTTAAATCCTCTCTAGTATATACTTCGGTTTTTGGTCGCTTTGCTCTGGGGACTTTCACTGAGGAAGCAGGATTTTCTTTTATCAGCTTCCAGTCATACGCACAGGCCAAAATGTTATTAAATGCTTTATAACAGTTACTTATTGAGGAATCAGATAAAAGGCCTTCTTTACCGTCTAAACGTTGGCCATCTTGTTTTAAATCATTAATGAAATTGACAATATGCATGGTTTTGATATCAGTGAGTTTCATATGACCATATTTAGGAAGAATCCTAACCTTAAGTAGATCACTGTAACCGCGTGATGTATCATCGGTAAGATTTGTCTTTGCGTATTTATTTAACCATTCAGGATAAAACTTATTAAGTGTCATTTTTTCTTCGATTTTAATATAGTTCCCGGTCAAAATTTCAGCTTCAAATAAACTAAGTAACTTTTTAGCTTCAGTAGGATTTTTGGCTTGAACGGTTTTTCGTTCCTTAATTGCAGTTCCTTTCTCGTCATAACCAATATTCACTGTAAGTCTATATTTATCTTTCCCGCGTTTTTCGATATATGCCAAAATATTCTACAACCTTTCATTTATTGTTTTGTCGGCAACCATTGCGGGCAACCTTTCCGACAGTGTTTCCGACAAACCTTCCGACAACCTTTCCGGCAATGCTTCCGCATTAATTAAACTAAACGAAACTAAACTAAACGAATAAAGAGGATGAAGAACGCGAGCGCCAAAATCTTCAATTCAAATTCCTATTTTCATCAGAAATAAAATGAGCAGGAGTCACTATGTACCTTTCAATGTCATATTGCAATTTACCGTCGACTAGTTTAAGATTCGTTAATAATGGCACTCTAACCATTTGCATGCCTTTTCGCTTAGCTTGTTTTATTTGGTCGTGTATATTTATTTTTTCAATGTCGTTTTTCGTAATCATCTTGTAAACCTCCTGAATGGAATATATGTTCTATTTTATCTTTAAAAGAAAAGCCATAAAGGCTTATGAATATAAAAGATTAGTTCATAGCTATATAAAAAAGGATGTGTTAACAATGGAAAGTAGGAATGGATTTAGTATTCGTTTAAGTCAAAATGAAATTCAAATTCTTATTGATTGCCTTAACTTTATTGATTATGAGTTTGGTATTGAAGAGTGCCAAGAAAGTGTTTTACGAAATAAATTAATTTCGTACGTTGAAGATAAATTCGACAATTATTCTAATTCCTGAGATTATTTGTTCTGCATCCCATTGCTCGATCTTTCCAGTTTTACTATGAGCACCACCACGTCGCAATTCATTAATGGCTCTTATTCTGTGATTAAGCCTTTCATCTATCACATTTTGATTTAGTAAAATTTGAGCATAATTTAAGGTATATTTTTTTCGATCCTCTTTAGGTAAATAATCTTCTCCTAACTTGTTAATTATAGAAATTTTTAATAGTGTTTCTAATGAGACAGCAGCGGTAACAATAGAAGCCAAGAACAGTTCTGAATTATATGCTTTAACTGACTCTTCTAACTCATATTTAAATTGTTCGTTATTTACCAAACTATAAATTAAATCCATCTCAAAAAGAGGGAAGTCGCTAGAGGGCATATTTGCTTCTTTAAATGCCTTAGAAAACTCGTAATTATGATAATGTTCATCACATTTCTCTCTACCTGATTGTTCAGAATAAGGAATATGAAAATTAATATCAGGTTTAGGGAAGTTCATTCCATAATTTCCTTTATCATTTTCTATATATTTACCTATCTTAGCCTTTTCTAACAAACGTTTATCCTGAATATGTTCTGGCATATCCTTAATTTTCGCGTATTCATCAGTATCTTGAATAAAATCAGTAATATACCTTACTGTATCCTCATTGCTTTTGGAGTTTGAGAAAAAAATGTAATAATTATAGTTTTGATAAATAATTATTACTTCTATTGGATTAATAAAAGGGAAAAAATCTGGTTCTTCTTCCGATATACTTTTATAGAATTTCTCAACTCTTTCCCTATAAGCTTTAAAATATAGTTTGTAGTATTTTTCTGCTATTCGAAAAGATTCATCTGCAATTTCTAACTTTATCTCTAATGATAAATCACTCAATACAGCTCCTACCCTTCCTGCGAAATCGATATTTGTTTGTAAATTAAAACATCTTGCATACTTGTTCTGTTTTGTGTTTAAAAGAAAAGCCCTATGAAAATAGAGCTATTATTATTTTATATTTCGCGTGTGTAATTTTTTGATGTTTTATGGTTATTCATTTTTACTTATTTAATTGTTCGATAGCGTAATCAGCTTCTTGTTGCGTGAATTTCTCTCCATGTTCAGAAGTCAGTTGGTCTCTTATCGCTTCAGGTGACATACTCATTGTTTCCTGATAAGTTTTCGCTTTTGCTAAGGCATTTTCTTTAAAATCACCTTTCAGATTGTCAATTGCATACTGTGCTTCATCGGCAGTAAATTTTTCACCACTTTCAGAAATAAGTTGTTCATAGATTCCTTGTTTTGACATTTGCATAGTTTTTGAATAAGTTTCAGCCTTTTTCAAAGCGTTTGCTTTCCAATCAAATTCAAGATTATCCATTGCATACTTAGCAGATTCTGCGGAAAACTTTTCACCATATTCTGAAGTTAATTGTTCAAAAATAGCATTTTTGGACATGTTAATTGTTTTTGCATACGTTTCAGCTTTTTTCAAAGCGGACTTATATTCTCCAGGAACGTTATCCTCTTCCTTTGATACTTCCTTTGATACTTCATTCGTTTGTTCCTCTGAACTGGTTTCTTCAGGTTGAGTCTCTGTTATTTCTTTTGTAGATTTATCTTTGCTAGAAGTTTCATTTGGTTCTTCTTCGCCTGATGTTGCGATACTACCAATAATAATGATTGCTAAAACCCATACCCACCATTTTTTATAAAATGGCTTTTTAATTTTCTCTTTCGACACGAAAAACTCCCCTTTTTTTTAATAAATTTATGTATAAATGGGCGCAAAACCCAGTGAAACCGTAAAATAAAAACACGAATGTATTTTCGTGATGAAATCGTAGTGTGTGAATATACCTAGTCGTTGTGTAAAAATTTTTAAGATGACTTTCTCTCTTTTTATATCCACTCAAAACTACATAATCTCTCTTTCAATTGCACAAAGCCATCGACGCGGTGATGAAAAGTAAGTTCTAATCGGAAATGAACAAAATCTTCTGTTACTAGAAAGTGATCTGCAATGTCCGTAATCATGACGGGCTCATATATAGCCGTAGCGTATACATCTTTCAAGAACTTTGCTGGTAGCAGCAGATAGGCAGCCATTCTTTTAGCTTGATTTTCTTGTTTAGCTATCATGTATTTGTTCGCAGTGAGTTGTGATGAATAATGTGAATATATATGACAAAATTCTTCAGCGAGAATAATCTTTTTTTCAACTGCATCTAAGGATGGTTGAAGATATATCGTACCTTTTCTTCCTGTAGACTTAGGGACAGAAAAAGATTTTAAGTGTTTGATAGAATTAAAATCTAAGTCTTTACTAATAAAAGGTTCTTCTAAAGGTTTAACACTGATTCCATACCTCCAGCAAATGTCGAACATATCAATCTGATCTGCTGAGTTGTAATTAAAATGAGATAGAACCTTTTCAGCTCTCTTTTCCCAATCGTCAGTATTTGTGGCTAACTGCGACAGTTGCATAAAACACATCCCCGAATCAAAAAATGTTGAATTAAATAGATTATTACCTTGAAATAGAAAAATAGTTTATATTTTCCGTATGTAGATAAAAAATAAACACGACATTTGCGAAGTCGCGTTAATCCTCAAAATCTCCGAAGCCATCTCCGTATTTTTCATCATCATCTTCAAGAAACAACTTCTTAGCCTTTTGTAGCTTTATTAATTCTTTTACCTTTTTTTCTGGGTCCGTTGCTAAATCGTGAAACAGAATAGGGTATTTTTTAAGTTCTTCAAAAATCTTAAATTCCTCTGGAGATAAGGTAATTTCTTGTCCTGATACTGAAACTCTTTGTTGGTGTTGTTCTTTTGTTCGATTCAAGAGAAAGTCTGTAGTTACACCGAATAGATCAGCGAAAATCTTTAATTCGATAGCTTTTATAGGACGATCACCAGTTTCAATTCTGTTCATAACACTAGAATTTAGATTAGCGCGTCTAGCTAATTCTCTTTGACTCCAATTTCTTTTTTCTCGTAACTCTACTATGATTTCCCCAGTATCCATAAATCCACCAACTTTCTATATTAGCAATTAAATTTTAGCACGTTTCCAAAATAGAAAAAAGAAAATTTCTAAAAGAGAAACGAAAAGTGTTGACGTTGCTAAAATAGAAATGTATTATAAATTCATAAGGTTGCTAAAACAGCAATGCAAGGGAGGTAAACAATGAAAACACTTCAGTTGGAATATATTAAACGCAGAAGACAAACTCTTGGTATTTCACTTCAAGAGATGGCCGAATGGTTAGGTTTTAAAAATGCTTCAACGTATTTGAAATACGAAGCCGGCACTTACGCATTCAAAGCAGAACAATTACCAGGGCTTGCAGGAATATTAAATTGTGAGATAAATGATTTTTTTGCCCAAAAGGTTGCTAAAACAGCAATTTAATTCAGAAGGGACTTAATTGAACCAAAAGCGAAAAAAACAAGTTATAAACGAACTGATAAAGGTTCTGGCAATCAACAATATAACTTTTGAAGAGGTTCCAGAGCTTTTAAAAAGCATGCAACTGGAACTAAGCGATATTTGCCAGCAACAAGTAATTCAAAATCCTTAGTCTGATTAAGACAGGGAGTGAAGAACTCCAAGAAAGGAGATGAGAAGGTGAGGCCATTAACTGTTCAGAATGTTGCTGAATACCTAGGTGTTCACCCCGATACCATCTACACGATGGTGAAGCAAAAACAGATTCCTCATTTCAGGGTTCGTCGTAGAATCCTTTTTAGTACAGAAGCAATCAACGATTGGATTAAAAAGCAAGAATCCCAATATGAGCTGGAGGTCATCTGATGGACATCCAAGAAATGCTTCGTGCCTCAGAACTACGAACTGACATTTTGACAATCGTTAATTATTTAACCACCGATGATAGTTATTCAAAAGAAGAAGCGACTGCTGAACTTCTTGAATTGCTTGATAAACATAATTTATAGGAGGTCTAAATGAATCAATTACAAATCATAAGTGATAATGGTCAGCTGTTAGTTGATAGTCGTGAAGTAGCTGAAATGGTTGGGCGAGAACATAAAGAAATTTTAGCCATGATTGAAGGTCAAAAACACAAAGACGGCAGAGTAAAACATATCGGTTTTTTACCCACAATTTCTGAAAGTGGACTTTTCCCACCATCTGAATTTTTTATAGAAAGTAGCTTTAAAGTATCGGGTAATAACAAGTCTTATAAATGTTATCTTCTCACCAGAAAAGGTTGCGACATGGTAGCGAATAAAATGACTGGTGAAAAGGGAGTGCTCTTCACAGCATCCTATGTAACCCAATTCGAAAAGATGGAACAAGAACTGAAAGAACGATCTTTCCAACTACCTACAACGTACAAAGAAGCTCTTCTTCAGTTAGTTGAACAAGTCGAGGCTCGAGAACAACTGGAAGTTAAAACGCTCATGTTAGAGCAACAAGTTGCTGAATATGAACCTAAGATTACATACCTAGATACGATACTCAACTCAGCGGATTCAGTAACGATTTCTCAAATAGCAGAAGATTACGGAATGTCTGCTCAAAAATTTAACAAGCTCCTTCATGAGAACGGGATACAGCACAAGATTAACGGCCAGTGGCTTTTGTATACCAAACATAAAGGTGAAGGTTACACCAAATCAAAAACCGCAGATGTAACCAGAAAAGACGGTACGAAAAAGATTGTCATGAATACTCAATGGACCCAAAAGGGAAGATTGTTCATCTATGAAACACTTAAAAATAAAGGGATCTACCCAATGATGGATATTGAAGTAGATCGTAAACTTCGATTAGTTGGTTTGTAAGTTTACCCGAAAGAAAGAAGCTGCCAGGCTTTTCATGTAAATCTTCCGGGTAACAAAATCAAGTAGATATTCTAGTAATCTAGTTTCTACCTATATGTAAATTTTACTAATTTTAATAAATAAAATCTGTCCGGATTCTGCACATGTGCAATATCTGCACAATAAAGGGAGGTGAGCATATTATGCAATTTGGTTCAATGCTTCGAAAGACAAGGATTCGCTCTGGGTTTAGCCAAGAGGAACTAGCTGAAAAGATATTTCTTTCTCGAAGTGCTGTTTCAAGATTAGAGAATGACAAATTGGAATTAAAGTTAGCGGATGCTATTAGATGGTTCCAGGCTACTCAAGCTCCAGAAGCGCTGGCTGCTCTTCTATGCGGAGTAGACATCTCGACTGTTGTTCAAAACCTATCAACTTTAATTGGAGGGTTTATTATATGGATTTAACTAAAAATTCAGTTTTATCACAAGACATACAGCGAGCTGCTAGAGAATTTGGCGCTATACATAGCTGTTATGGGCGAATTGAAAAATCACTTTATGAAGGGAACTTTAAAGAAGCGAAATTGACCGCACGGGACCTTAATAATTCAATTATTGAACTAGAGAAAATGCATCTTAAAAAACTTGAATACGATAGATTTTTGGAAGTTGCTAAGGAAGTGAATACTCGTACATTGCAGATGGTGGTAGATGCGCGATGAAGTTGCCAAATTTGGATGATATGACTGACGCTGAAGCAATTGATTGGTGTAGAAAAGAGATGGCTAAGAGAGCTAGGGAATTAAGTATAGATACCCCATACGGTCATAGTTTGCTTGAATGGAAAAAACGATTGAATAAACGCTTAGAAGAGAATCCGAAAAAAGAGACTGAACAGCTTTCAATGTTTTGAAAAGGAGGATTTACATGAAGATCACTGCAGGAGAATGGTTAAGCCTTTCTGATAATGAAAAAGGCGCATTACTAAAATTAGCACAAAAAAAGCAGTAAGCGGTAACTTACTACTTTCGGGAAACAAATATTCGATTTGTTAGTTCTATTATAGCAGTTTATCACTGCTGCGGCAAATGTACGTTCCTGCCGTCGAGCTTAGGAAAGGGACTCCTCCTAGTCCTGTTTGGTAAGCCGCCTAAGTTCGACGGTGTGAATGCACCAAAATTCATTTATAAGGAGGTGTAAAAGGTGCGAGATCATCCAGTAATTGAAGAAACAGAGCGAACTGGTTATCCGAATATGGTAGATCAACTAGAACACGCTGGCACTGATTATTTCGGAACAGAGATTCTATCAGGTGATGATTATGTTGAAATCGATGGTGAATTGATTTTGAAAGCTAATCTTGAACGTTTTCTTGTAGAAGAATATCAGGCTAAATTTTCAACAGCAATATAAAAATGGCTCCTGCTGAGAACAGGAACCAATGATTTTAAAATAATTTGATTACCGTCATTCTAGCACATTGTCCAGTGACGGTAAAGGAGGACTATTTTATGGCAATGAATATGAATGCAATTTCTACTCGTGATATGAGCCGTATGGAATGGCTTGAAGAGCGTACTAAAGGAATCGGTGGCAGTGATGCTGGAATCATTCTCGGCTTAAATAAATACCGTACAGCATTTGAATTATGGCTTGAAAAAACGGGACAAGTTACACCACAAGAAATCGATAATGAAGCCATCTATTGGGGAAACGAGATGGAAAATGTGGTTGCCAAGGAATTTGAAAAGCGCACAGATAAGAAGGTACGCCGAACAAACTTCATGTACTCTCATCCAGAATATCCGTTCATTAAAGCTAACTTGGACCGTATGGTGATCGGAGAATCTGCTCTGCTGGAGTGCAAGACAGCCAGTGCGTATCTAGCGAAAGAGTGGGAGTCAGACGAAATTCCTGCCACCTACCTTGTACAAGTTCAACACTATTTAGGTGTTACTGGTAAGGAAAAAGGTTATATTGCGGTACTTGTCGGTGGTAATAAGTTTATCTGGAAAGAGGTTGAACGAGATCAAGAACTGATAGACGTGATCTTCGAAGCTGAAAAGCATTTCTGGGAGTTTCATGTTCTGCAAGGAATTCCTCCCGAACTGGATGGATCCAGTGCAGCTGAAAAATACCTCAAAGAAAAATATGACCGTGCAGAAAAGGATAAGGAGATTATTCTCCCATCTGACTATAAAGAGTATTTATCTCAATACGAAAAAATCAAAGCTGATGAAAAACTCATCAAGTCCGCAAAAACGGAAATTGAAAATAAAATCAAGGCTGAACTAAAAGACTCTGAAACAGGACTGGTCGACAGCTTCCTTGTATCTTGGAAAAACCAATCACAAAGCAGAGTCGATACAAAGACTTTGAAGGAGAAATTCCCTGACGTTTACCGTGAAGTCTTGAAAGAAACGAGTTTTCGTAAATTCGCTGTGAAGGAGATGGCTAATTAATGGCTACAAATGCTGCTTTAAAAAATCAATTAGTAAATAAACAGGATGCTACAACGCAAGTTTCTGCTCAATCTCTTGGGCTTAAAAACTTACTTGGTGCACCGACCATGAAGAAGAAATTTGAAGAGGTTCTAGATAAAAAAGCTCCACAGTTTATGACATCGCTTTTGAATTTATATAATGGCGATCCGAATATCCAAGCAGCTGAGCCAATGAGTATCGTTTCATCTGCAATGGTAGCCGCAACGCTGGATTTACCTATCGATAAGAACTTGGGTTACGCCTGGATAGTTCCTTTCTATGACAGTAAAAAAGGGCATAAGGCAGCACAGTTCCAACTGGGTTATAAGGGATACATCCAGTTGGCACTTAGAACAGGACAATACAAAAAAATTAATGTCAGTCCTGTTTTTGAGGGTGAACTAGTGAAATGGAACCGAATCACGGAAGAATTAGACCTTGCCTTAGATGCAGCCGCAAGCGACAAGATAATTGGATACTGTGGTTATTTTAGACTGACAAATGGCTTTGAAAAAACGGTTTATTGGACTAGAGATGAAATTGAAGCACATCGAATTAAGTTTAATAAAGCCAAGGACAAAACGAGTTTAAACAATGTTTGGCGATCTGATTATGACGCTATGGCTATGAAAACTGTACTTAGAAACATGCTTGGCAAATGGGGTATTCTTTCTATCGAGATGCAGACAGCTGTCACGGAGGATGAAAAGGAACCAGAAATGAAGGATATTACAGATGAGGCAAGTGAGGTTGAGGATTTTCCAGAACCAGAGATCATTGATGCGGCCCCTAAAACAGGAAAAACTGATTCGAAAGAAAAGCCTTCTGTCATTGATCAGGAAATTCAGTTTGACTGATGAGTAATTTTGAATATAAACAAATGTCCTCCTTCCTCGAAAGTTGTGGGAGGAGGCAAAGGATGAGGATCACTTAAAAAAGCTTATCCTACAGTATATGAAGGTTTACCCGGATTATACCGTTATCTCAGTAAAAAATGGCTTTGCAGTCTGTGTAAAACAATAAAGAGAGGAGGTACATCGTGAATTACATAAAGCTCATTAATGCATTCTATGATCGGCTCGAGACGAATTCACTTAGCACATCGGCAATTGCTTTATGGCACGCATTAGTGCACGTAAACAATAAGGCAGGATGGCAGAGAGAATTTTCGGTGGCTGTATCGGTGTTATGTATTAAAGCAGGCCTCTCTGAAAGAACAGTTAATAATGCCAGAAATGATTTAAAGATTAAGGGATTCATTGATTTTAGGTCTAGGAAGGGAAATCAAGCAGCCATCTATAGTTTAGTAGATTTGTCGGCAACCATTGCAGGCAACCTTTCCGACAATGTTTCCGACAACCTTTCCGACAATGCTTCCGCATTAATTAAACTAAACGAAACTAAACGAAACGAAATAATTAATAAAGATGATGCGCCAGCTAAAGAAAATCCATTTCGATTTTACGAAGAGAACGGCTTTGGTGTAATTGGCAGCTATATATCAGAAAAGATATCTACCTGGTGTGAAGACCTTTCGGATGAACTAGTTGTATTGGCCATGAAGCGTTCAACAGAACAGGGTAAAAAGACGTGGAGATATGTTGAAGCCATCTTAATAGATTGGTTCGGCAAGGGCCTTAAGACAGTGGCTGATGTAGAAGCCTATGAGCTTGAATTTAAAGAGAAGCAAGCTCAGAAACAGAATAAGGTTACTCCATACAGAAAAGGTTCGGCAAGAGTTGAGGTTGTTCCAGAATGGATGCAAAATAAGCCATCCGATGAGCCTAATGAACCTGCGAATATTAAAGATTTGGAAGATCGTAAACGTAAAATGGAGCAGATGTTTCAGCAAATAAATCCATAGTTGGAAAGGAAGGATGTTTGATGGTTAGGGAAATTAAATATAGAGCAAGAGTATTAAACTCGAAGAAATGGATATATAGACAACCGTTTCACATAAGAGGGACATGGTACATGTACAACAGTTTGTGGGATATCGTTCCAATTCAACATAAGACATTAGGGCAATACACCGGCTTAAAAGATAAAAATGGTGTGGAGATTTATGAGGGGGATATTTTTTACGCTCCTGGAAATATCGCTGGAGAAGAATTTATCGGTGTTGTTGAATGGGATTCTGAATCAGCGAGATTTATAACAAGGGGATATCCATACTTAACAAATGAAGATTGTTTCGTTAAAGGAAACATTTACGAAAACCCTGAGTTATTGGAGGTGGCGGAATAATGGGATTACTTTACCAAGCTGTACAATCTCAAAATGAAATGAAACGGAATTTTGTCCTATCCAAACTAAAAGAAATGGGTATACGTCGTTCTCGTACAGGATCACCTATTGATCTACTAACTTACGAGGAATTGAAAATTGAGCATGCTAGAGCATCGGCGGTGAGGTCATGAATTGTCCAGTATGTAACCGCCCATTAAAAAGTGCAAAAAGCATCGCTAAAGGCATTGGTCCTGTTTGTGCAACTAAGGTAAATAAAATAGACAATGAAGCTCCTAAAGATCAACTAAAAATGGAATTGAAGGTGGAATAATGGCTACTAAATACGGCAACAAGAAGGTCATGGTGGATGGCTATAAGTTCGACAGCATTGCAGAATCTACATATTATGGCCAGCTTAAATGGCTAAAACAAGCTAAACAAATTAAATCATTCAAACTGCAACCACGGTATCTTTTGCAGGAATCATTCAAAAAGAACGGCGTCACTTTTCGAATGATTGAATATGTTGCAGATTTTGAGATTCATAATTTGGACGGTTCCATTGAAATTGTAGATATAAAGGGAGCTCCACCAACTGAAGCTTTTAAATTAAAGCATAAGCTTTTTGAAAGATTATATCCGGAAAAATTGTCAGTGATTTTTCACAAACCTGAGTATGGCGGTTTTATAACGTGGGAGGATTTGAAAAAGCTTGAAAAGAAGGCAAAGCCAAATGCGCGAAAGGCAAAGAAACTGGGTGTTCCTACATCGAAAAGAAAAAGGGCGTAGGGTCTATATCTATGAACCTTTACGCAAGAAGCAGCTGGCAGTGAAATTGAAGCAAGGGTGGGTTGTTTATGAATAATGCATTGAAACAGCAAAAGGTTTCTCCTTTTAATCCAGATATCATGACAGCCTTTAACCGCGGCTATGCTGCAGGTGCTAAACAGCAGCAAGAATCGGATGCTGATAAATTTGTGAAACTTTTAGAAAACCTTGAAACCGTTCCTGGAATTGATGAGAAGACGGCGGCAAAAATTGCGAAGTATTTTATGCAGCAATTTGATGAAAGGGAAGGGAGCGATAAATTTGAAAGCCAAAGATAGCATCTTAAATGAAGGTGATTGGATAATCCTTAAGGGGAACTTCCGGTTTTCAGGATATATTGAAAAAGTTTCTTTAATAAGAAAACAGTATTACGTTTGGTTTACAAGGACTCCTATTGAAACAGAAATCAATTCACCGATGTGGGTAGATTTCAATTGTGCTGTTCTTTATGAATTTTCTCTTGAAGATGATGATCTATATTCCATGATGGATTTCGCTCTGGATACGGAGGATAGACAGTGGTTTGATGAGTTGCAGGATAAATTGCCACAAGAATTGCCTTTTTGAATTACCCGTAAATGAAGGGATGGAAATCCAAAATACTGAGCATCTAAAGATGCTCAAATGTTACTTAAAGAATTCATAAAAACCCATATTCATTGGATAAAACCAGATATAACACCCACTAAGCATAGTACATCCAAAAAGGAAGTTAGATATAAATTTTGGTAGCTTTTCAAATAGGAAGAACCAGATAAAGCCTAAAGCAAACAAAATAGCTGCTAAAACAAGTATTGGACCTATAAATTGTATTGTATTAATCTCTACACCTTCAAATATATTCACACTTAACACCTCGTCAATAATTTAATTTACTAGGAAATTATAATCTAAATGGGAAAATTATAATAGTGATTTAGACCTAATAAACAAAGGAGAGAGAACATGCAACTCGATTTATGACACAAACTGTATAGTAAAAAAAGCCAGGATCTCTCCTAGCTTTACAAATTTAATCTTTGTTTGGAGTATCTAAATGAAGTGGTGGAGGGACCAACCAACCTTTTTCTTTGTTTAATTTCAGCACCTTAGCTCCAAATATAGCCTTATTTATATGGAATTGACCAAACATAGCAGCTATGTCTTCACGAATGGATTGACCCATAATCGTGCTACAAGCTACTAGCCCTTTTGCTACATCCATGGACAAGGCGGCACTAATTTCTGGGTCAGCAAACCGAGCTCCAATAGGAATATCTTCTAACTTTGCTACTGGGCGTTCAGGTGGTGACGGAGGGAGGGCTATCCCATTAGCTTTCAATAACTCCTCAATCTGTTGATTTTCGGTTTTAATACCCTGGATAGCTTCTTGAAGCAGTTTCTTTAAGTCGTCGTCACCTGCATGGTTGACGAAAGTTTGATACGCAACGAGACACCCTTTATTTACAGCAAGGTATGTCCAAGTACCAAAAACTTCACCATAGTGCATTGGTTCATCTTGTGGGTTTCCACTCAAAATTCCCATAATCGCGCTCCTTATCATATTGAGTTTCATCATTTTCTCCTTTAACAAGGAAATAGTACCAATAATTAGTGTGCGACTTTTTGGCTAGGAATATTCATTTGTTTGTAAAACTGAAATAGTGAACAGTTCGATTAAATTGTGCAGAAAGGAGAATTAAAATATTTCAAAGCAATTGAAACATAGTTCATTCCATATACAAAAGAAAAAGCGCCCAAAAAAGAGGGCGCTAATGATAGATGTAAATTAAGTAAATTATAATCTAATTATTTAAATCAAAAAGACCTGGGGCATGTTCATTAGGCATTTCAGGCATTTCAGGTACTGGATATCCTTTCGGTGGTTCTGTAACTTGGAGGTCTCCCTCATTTCTACTCGGGGTAGTACCCTGGAATATTTCACCTATAAGTGTATCATCCAACCTGAAGTTGAACTGTGCATTATGGAAACCCATCTCAACATATTTGCGACACTCAGGATATTTATTCAAATCGTAATTAGGAATCGGGAATAATTTACCCCAATCCACTCCTAATGTTTCCAATGCTTTAGCAAATGCATTTTGGTGGGCATTATCACGAACAATTAAAAAAGCAATTGTTTCTCTTAATGTTTTATTACTGCTCATTTCGTAAATTCTTGATTTTTGAAGCACTCCAGTTGATTCAAGAACAACATTATTTAGAAGGTTCGCGGCTAGGTTACCATGGTCATATACCCAAGATCCATTCCATGGATTGCCGCCTGCATCTTCAGGAAGTGAAGCTTTTGCACCCATAATAAAGTGATGAGGATTAGCACCTCCTTGAATCACTCCATTTAAGGGAGCTTCGTCATTGGCCTGATTTCCAGGCATATTTCCACCAGCATCATTTAGTAGTTGATTGATGGTAGATTGAACAAGTTCTACATGACTAAGCTCTTCTAGAAATACTCCTCTAATGAGGTCACGGTAAGGCTTTGCTTTCCCTCTGAAATTGGCACTCTGGAAAGAGTATTGCATCATCGTTCTCATTTCACCGAATTGTCCGCCTAGAGCTTCTTGAAGGACTTTCGCGGCATGAGGATCGGGTTTATCCGGAACAATCATATTAATTAAATCTTCCTTATAAAAATACATGGGTTATCATTCTCCTTATATTTATAATGCCTAACCATTAGTGAATTATTCAAAAAAGCAGGTATAGTATCCGTAGCATAATAGAAGCAAAATTGAATGTAGAGCAGAAGTTAAAGAATCGATAAATGTAAATGATCATGTGGCATAGTAAGAAAACGATGAGTAGTAGACAAAGTAATGAGGCATTGCGAGGTGATAGGAATGGAATTAAATAAGAGGCTATTCTAGATTAAAAATATTCAATCTTAACTCATGTTGAAATGCTTGAAGGTGAGCAGTTTTACTCACCTTCTTCAAGGAAGTTATTCATCATCTTTTAATTTCGATAAATCTTTTTCTTCGCCAAACTCAGTAGAATAATTAAGGTTTCTATTGCCTTGTAGGTTCGTGTTACGTTCAACCTCTTCGTTCATTGGAGCAAATAAAAGAGTTAAACAAATTAAACCACTTATACCTACAAGGCCATAAATTAACCTGGACAAAAAGGCATCTTGTCCACCAAAGATTGTTGCTACTAAATCAAATTGAAAAAATCCAATTAGACCCCAGTTAACAGCGCCGATAATAATTAAAGCTAAAGCTATACGTTGTATTATTTTCATGGATAAAACTCCTTCATTAAATAATTCTTTAACAGTAATAACTTTTGTATAATAATTCGATTTTATACTAAACATTAGCGGATTTTGGCATATTGTTCTTTAAACTAATTGGAGTAATTAAAATTTTAGTGAAGAGTGCATAAATCAGGACTCATTAAAAGGAGGCTTTCAATGTTCAAAAAAGATGAGTATGTAATAGTTGAACATCCTGATTGCCCTGAGTTAAATGGAGTAGTCAAAGTGATAGATGAGGTAGTTTCAAGCATTATTCGGATTGAATTTTGTGACGATAAAAGTAAATGGATGGTTCATAAGGAGTATATTAGACACGCAACTCAAGATGAAATTAATGGGCGGTACGATTAAGAAGCGAGGGAAGGTAAAATGAATGATCCTGGAGTTTTCGCTGCACCTTGCGCAATATGTAGAGTCCGAAAAGCAACTAGATGGTGTGATTATATAATTAAATATGACCACAGCATTATTTTTATCAGGGACTATAAAAGGTTTGTTGAAGAGAATAGTTATCCTCACAACGAGACATGCGATTTACCTCTTTGCGAAGAGTGTACTCATGACCAAAATAAAGCTGACCTTTGCCCTCATCATCACAAGCTTCAGCAACAAGCCGAACTTCCTGAAAACTTAAGAGGAGCTCAAGCTAGGACGAAGATGAAAATAGCACAAGAAATCTTGAATCGTTGATATAGACTATTATGCACAATGTGAAAGCAAACGTCATTTACAGTGCGAACGAAAGACAAAAAAATCCGGCATTTGCCGGACAAAATAATAGGATACTTATGAAAAAGATGGGTTTCTCTTCACTTCTTTATCTTACCGAGTAGATGTTACTAAACTATGAATAAATGTTTAATATTCTATAAAAAAACATAAAAAGAAGCAAGGCTTGCTGGTGGGTTTCCATGTTTGACTAAGCGTCTTGCCCTATACTGATATATTAACCTTCTCAAATAAGAGAAGTTATCTGCTAGGGACTATACTTTGTAACGTATCAAAAATGTCATCAAAATTTGGTTTTACAATAAATCCCTTAGCGCCTAATTCAAGTGCTTCGTTTATTAAATACTCTTGACCTAGCGCAGAACACATAATCACATTGGCTTTGGAATCATTTTCTAAGATGCTTTTTAAGGCTTCTATTCCGTTCATATTCGGCATTGTAATATCCATTATTACTACATCAGGACGAAAAAAAACGTACTGCTCAACAGCTTCAAATCCGTTACTAGCCTCGCTGAGAATAAAGTAATCTTTACCGTTTATTATCTTCCTTAGTATAGTTCGCATAAATTTAGAGTCGTCAACAAGTAGAACTGATTTAATTTTGAAAACCTTCTTTCATTATGATAAGGCAAATTTGAAAGAATGCTTCAATTACAAGATATAAAAAACCTTGGTAACCCGGCTACCATAGTAAAAACCTTAGGTCCGTGGCTTTGCGTCTTTTACTTTCGTAAAATTTGCCTAATGGGTATATTATCACTTATTAGTGTTCTGATAAATAGATCTAAAAGACTACATTTTGTTTTTGAATTAAATTTGGAGTGATAATTGGATGGAAGGAAAGACATATTGCTGCTTTTTAAAAATACGATTTCACAGATCGAATATAAAACGAAGGAGCAAGGCTCACTGGTGGTGTAGTGTACCTGACTAAACGCCTTGCTCTTTATAATATACTGTCCTGAAGGAGTGGTTGCTACACAGAAAAAGAAAACAGGTAATTAAAAATAGCATCTCCATGATATGCAACGGTGTATATGATCCCAAGTGCAAGAGTTAATTCAATTGTATTCCGGAAAAAATTTTTAATTATATCCAATGTTCCTCTGCTCCTTCATTTAGTTTAAATATAAAAAGCCGAGATTTCTCCCGACCTACCTAATTGAATTATACCACAGGGAGGAATCTCAATGAAAGAAGCTGCCAGGCTTATAAATGAAAATTCTACTAGACTCCAAAATCTTGAAATTGATTCTAGGACAAAAAGACTGGAAATTGATATAATGGATGTAAAAGGAAGCTTTGCCATTGTTGTATGTGATGGGAAGGCCAAGTTTACTCGATTACCTGAACATGGGGAAACAAAGATCATCACTCATCAAGGCAAAATAAAGAGGGTAAAGTTTGATGAGGGGGAAGAGTTTTGAAGGAATTTCAATTAAATAAATTAAGATATCAAAAGATAAACAGTGTAGATTATCTTCGAGCAATTGAGAAGAGTATAATGAAGAAAAAGCGTGTAAGGACTCTAGAAGAAAAAATAACTTTTAAGAAATTCCTGAAAGAGCACCATTCAGAGGAAGAAATTGAATTGATGGCAAATGAATTAGATCTTAATACTACTAATGATAGTGACTATATAAAACTAGTATATTCCATCGTTATCCCTTTAGTTGTTTCTTTCTTTTCAATTATGTCAGTTGTGATTGTTTTTTTTCTAAATAGCGATTTTCAATTAGCTATAAAAATGGCGGAAGCGAAACAAAGTTATGAGCAAGCAAATGCATTAGAACTTCTTAATAGTTTTCTTATGATGTGGCTTGGAGCTCTTTTCACTGTATTTTTTAGTTCACGCATTTGGATGAAACTGTTACCAAGGAGAAAAGTTTTGTATTTATCAATTTTAAAATCAATTAAATATTAATAAATGTTCTACCAGCCCTCTGGAGGACACTGAATGAACGGTTAAATCCGTCGTTTGGTGTCCTTTTTTATTTATTTTTACAAAAAGGAGCGATTGATTTGAAAGAAGCTGCCAGCAAACAGATTGAGAGTATTTTGAAAGACTACCATTGGATGATGAACTCCATAAAGATATTACGGGATTCAATGAAGGATGCAGGTGAAGGACTTACTGCTCAATACGGCATTGAAGCCACACTCCCGAAACCGCAGGGCGTTACTAGTGACCCTGTATATAAAGAAGTGGTCCGTCGGGAAAAAAGGTACACAAGGATTGCTCAATATGAAAAAATAGTTCAAATTGTTCAAGATAGAATGGTTGTCATACAGGATGATCGTGAAGTTGAAGTTTTGCATTGGATTTTGGAAGGGAAGAGTTATATTTGGATCGCTCAACATATGGGTTTTTCAGATAGGCATATTAGAAGAATCCGTGATGAAATCGTGAGAAAAATGTCCGTTATGTCGGATAGGTCGGAAAAGTGCGTGAGTTAAAATTTTCCTATAAACTTAAAGGCAGGACGGGGAGGCAGTTAAACAAGCTGCTTCCCTCTATTTTGGTCGGTGCGTCACCTTGCGGTGGCGTTTGTTGATGTTAAAGAATTAGGAGTTACAGCTCCTAATTTAAAATCTATCTACACAAGTCTTAATAAAGTTTTTTCCATAAGGAGTAGTCACGATGACACCCTTTTGAATTACAATTCTTTCATAGTTTCTAAGAAAAGGATCGTTTAGATGACTACTAGTGTTAAAAAGATCATTGATACTTAAATACAAATCGGTATTTTTAAACTTTTCGTAGGTTGTTTCATCATTTATATATTGTTCATATTTTATAGTGATCAATCCCAAGCGAGAAAGATTAGTCAAAGAAGCAGCGTTCAAATCGATATCATTAACTTCATGGTTACCTAAGAAAACGTCTGTTTTTATGATATTTTCAGCGAGCTTAGAATTCGTTAGTTTGTAATTCACAATTGGATGCATTACATTGTCGAAAAATAACTTTAAATTTTTAGCATCTAACGGCGACATTTGTTTAATTATCTCAACAAATGAAGGGTGTGCTTGTTCGATTTTTGTAATATCCATTGAAGAAGCAATTAAATTTGCAAACATGTTACGCAAATCTTCATTTTGAACATAATACTTAGAGGCTTCTAAAGCAGGCCCAACAATATGTAGTTGAGGTTCTACTAAATTGTCTTCAGGTATCTCGGTAATTTTATTTTCTATTTGAATTCTATAGGTTTCAAGTGCATTTGATTGTCTTATTGATTGTTTCTGAGTCCAAAAGTCAACATGACTCCCTAGCCCTAATTGCCAAAGGTTAGAAATGGTCGTTCCAACTGATTGCGCCACAGGACTCATTGCTTCATCAATAAATTTTGGGAAAAAATTCATTATTGCACCTCCTTTCAATAGTATTATATCAAAAAGGAGACGATGTTTATGGAAATAATTTATAGTCATCCCTTGTTAACAACTTGGTTCATTTTCTGGGTATGTTTTTGTTTAGCTAGTCTAAAATCTGCTTTCAAAAATTAATTATTTAAAGAAAACCAAAAGGTGCTCAATAAAGAGCGCCTTTTCTTTTGTCCAAAACAACTCAAATACTAGGAGGTGGCAGGTGATGTAAAATGGCTGAAAACCATGTTAATGCAGAGAAAGATTATGTCAAAGGCATGAAATACAAAGACATCGCTGAGAAATATGGTGTCTCACTGAACACCGTCAAGTCATGGAAACAACGTCATGGCTGGGTGAGAAATAAGGGTGCACCCTCTGATAAAGGTGTGCACAAAAAAAAACGTGGTGCTCCGAAGGGGAATAAAAATGCTATTGGTAATGATGGCGGTGCTCCTAAAAGGAATTCCAATGCTGTCACTCATGGCTTCTTCTCCAAATTCCTTCCACAAGAATCATTGGATATCATGGAAGAGATACAAGAGCGTTTACCAGCTGATATGCTGTGGGACCAAATAATGATTCAATACACTGCTATTATTCGTGCTCAGAAAATCATGTTTGTTGAAGGTAAACAAGAAATGATTAAAGAGCTTAAGAAAGCAAAATATGAGTATTATCCAATCCCTGAAAGTGAAGGTGGGGGTGTTGAGAAATCCATCACCGAAGAGGAATACGAATTTCAGTTTGCTTGGGACCGCCACGCTACTTTCCTTAATGCTCAATCTCGAGCCATGGGCGAGCTAAGAGGACTTATCAAGCAATTCGATGAAATGGCTCATATTGATGATGAGCGAAGACTTAAACTTGAAGGTATGCGCTTAGGTATCGAGAAAACAAAAGCGGAGGTTGAGAAAATTTCTACTGGTTCTGATGATAAACCTATAGAAATCCTGATCAAGCGAAAAAACAAAGGTGATGGCACATGATCGAAAAAGAGGTCAATCCCCACTTTGAAGATTTTCTGTTTGATTGGTCAACGAAGTTTCAATTTCTTGTTGGAGGGTATGGATCATCCAAAAGCTATCACGTTGCGTTGAAACTGATATTAAAGCTACTTGAAGAAAAGCGAACAGCACTTGTTGTCCGTGAAGTTTACGATACTCATAGGGATTCTACTTTTTCTCTATTAGAAGAGTTAGTCATTGATCTTGGTCTTGAGGGACGTATAAAATGCTTATCATCTCCTATGCAGCTACGCTTTCCCAATGGTAGCAAAATCATATTCAAGGGAATGGATAAGCCAGCAAAGCTGAAATCTATAAATAACGTATCGATTATCTGGATTGAAGAGTGTTCCGAGGTTAAATATGCAGGATTCAAGGAGCTTCTTGGGCGATTACGGCATCCTAAATTAGAGCTCCATATGCTGTTGTCAACTAACCCTGTCGGTGAGGATAATTGGTCTTTTAAGCACTTTTTTAAGGATGAGTTGATCCAGCGTTTAGTTCTGGATGATAACGAACTTTACGAAAAGCGTACTGTCGTTACCAATGATACCTATTACCATCATTCTACTGCTGATGATAATTTGTTTCTTCCAGAAAGTTATATCGCTCAGCTGGAGGAAATGAAAGAATATGATCCAGACCTTTACCGCATTGCACGGAAAGGTCGTTTTGGCGTGAATGGCGTTAAGGTGCTGCCACAGTTCGAGGTAAAGCCACACGATGAAGTGATGGAGGCCATTAGCAATATACGTAACCCTATTAAACGGGTGGGCATGGACTTTGGATTTGAGGAATCCTTTAACGCGGTTGTTCGTCTAGCCGTAGACCACAATGAAAAGATTCTATATATATATTGGCAGTACTATAAAAACAAAATGACTGATGATAAGACAGCGGAAGAGCTTGAGGAGTTTAAACAAACAAAGGAGTTAATCCTTGCTGATAGCGCTGAGCCGAAAACAATTCAATACTTTAAACAAAATGGATTTAGAATGAAGGGTGCTAAGAAGTATCAAGGCTCCAGATTAGCTAATACCAAAAAGTTAAAGCGATTTAAGAAGATTATCTGTTCATCCAATTGTTCCGATGTAATAAGGGAATTGAAGCCCCTAACTTACAAGGTGGGCAATGACGGCCATATCATTCCGGATGAATTTAAGATTGATCCTCATACCTTTAGTGCTATTTGGTATGGATTAGATGGATATGAAGTTTCTGATCTTAAAGGCGGTTCAGTTTCTGTTCTAAAGTGAGGTGAAGAATATGATGATTGAGGATTTATTTCGAAGACCATACCATGAGTATCTGAACGATATCATAAAAAATATGGTGGATGGTGTGATTTCTGAAAATGAAGTGTTGGTTCGGGAGATTAAAGAATGGCTAGAAAGTGATACCCGAAAAAGCATGCTAGTTGGAGAAGCTTATTATCGTAATAAGACCGATATTCGCGAAAAGAAGCGAGATATCGTTTGGAAGTCTAATATTAAATTGGAGCATGGATTTGCTAAAAAATTAGTAGACCAAAAGATTGGTTACTTACTCACCAAGGAGCCAACGATTGCAACTGAGAAAAATCAATATAGAGAACAGATAAATGATGTCTTTGACCGAAAAGTGTTAAAGACACTTAAAAACGTTGGTAAAGAAGCGATTAACAAGGGAATAGGGTATCTTTACGTTTATTTTGATGAACGTGGCGTGCTTTCCTTTAAGAAATTTCCTTCCGAACAAATAATACCTTTTTGGAAAGACGATGAGCATACAGAACTTTCTTCATTTATTCGGGTTTATAACGAATCAATCTATATGAATGGCAAAAAACAAGTTCTGACTAAAATTGAGTATCATTATCCAGATGGCATTAAATATTTTTTACTTGAAGGCGGCAAGCTTGTTGCAGACGTTCCAGCAGGTATAGAAGTGACGCATCATTTCACCATTAATGACCAGCCATTTTTATGGACACGAATTCCGCTAATCCCATTCAAGTACAATGAGGAAGAACAGCCGTTAATAGATCAAATTAAGTCTCTTATAGATAACTATAATACCCAGGCTTCAACAAATTCTGATTTGTTAGCTGATATTCCACAATTCATTTACAAGCTTATTAATTATGGTGGTACCGATTTAAAAGAATTTCTGAGTGATTTGAATCTCTATAGAGCTGTAAATCTAGATGAAAACGGAGATCTGGATAAACTTCAAGCTACTCCCGAAACGGATGCGACAGAGAAAGAACTAGATCGAGGACGGAAATCAATATATGAGTTTGGTCGTGGTGTTGATACAACAGACGCCAATCTAGGGAATGCTTCTGGTGTCGCCTTACGTTATCGTTATTCAGACTTAGATATGGACTGTAATATCTTAGAGACGGAATTGCAAGCATCCCTTGAACATCTTCTATGGTTCGTTAATGAGTATTTTCTTATGACTGATCAAGGTGATTTTACAAAGGAATCGGTCAATATTATCTTTAATCGGGACATCATTATAGCCGAATCAGATGTGATTCAAGATTGTCAAAATTCAGTAGGAATCCTAGACGATAAGACAATTCGTGAAAATCATCCTTGGTACAACGAGGAAGTTGAGAAACGGCTAGAAGAACAAAGCCAGAAAGAGAAGGACGAATACGATAATTACTTGTCTACTTTCAAGGAAAAGCGTGGTGGTCTAGATGGCCAAGAGACGTGATTATTGGCGTAAACGATTTGAAATGTTGTTGGATGCAGAGCTTAATAAAAGCGAAAACTATCTTGTTGATATGGAAAGTGCTTATATTCAAACAATAAGTGAGATTGAGAAGGATATAACTAAATGGTATGGACGCTTTGCTACTAACAATGAAATTTCTCTTGCTGAAGCAAAACGCTTGCTTAAATCTGATGAGTTAAAGGAATTCAGATGGACGGTTGAAGAGTACGTCAAATATGGAGAAAAGAACGCAATAAATCAAGCATGGATGAAACAACTAGAAAATGCATCTGCCCGGGTCCATATTAGCCGTTTAGAGAGTTTGCAAATACAATTACAGCGACACATTGAAAAACTGTATGGCGGCCAAATAGAGGCAGTGGAGCGCTTAATGAAAGAAACATATCAAAGCACTTATCTTCATACAGCATTTGAGATTCAAAGTGCATTTGGAATAGGTTTTTCAATGCAAGCTATTGATGAAACCAAGCTGACGAAAATCATTAGCAAGCCTTGGACATTAGACCGAATGACCTTCAGCGATAAGATATGGCGCGATAAGCAACTATTAGTCAATACATTGCATACAGAATTAACACAATCGATTGCTAGAGGGCAAGCACCAGATAAGGTTATTACTACCATATCTAAAAAACTAAATACTTCTCGATCTAACGCTGCGCGTCTTGTAATGACTGAATCAGCGTTTTTTAGTGCTTCTGCTCAAAGGGAAACGTTTAGTGAGTTGGATGTTGAACGTTATGAGATCGTAGCAACGCTTGATAGTAAAACAAGTTCTATTTGCCAATCGATGGATGGACAAGTTTTCAAAATGAGTGAATTTGAGCCTGGTGTAACAGCCAATCCGTTTCATCCTTATTGTAGGACCACGACAGTGCCTTACTTTGAGGATAATTATAGTCAGCGCATCGCTCGAGGTAAAGATGGAAAGGTATACTACATTGATAGCAAGATTAAATATCCGGAATGGGAAAAGAGATTTGTAGCTTAATAACTCGTCTTTTTTCACTTGTAGACGTTAAAAAATGGGTGAAAATCCTATCGTGTCGTTACACGTTAAAAACGGATTAGGAGGCATATAAGAATGAATAAAGAACAATTAATCACACTTGGTTTGACAGAAGAGCAAGCAGTTACGATAATCAATGGTTTTGGTCAAATGGTACCGAAATCACGTTTGGACGATAAAATAGCAGAACTAAACGAAGCAAAAAAAGAAATTACAACACGTGATACACAGCTTGAGGAACTAAAGAAAATAGATGGTGCAGGTCTTCAAACGAAAATTACTGAATTGCAGCAAGATAATGAAACAACCAAAACTGATTATGAGGCTAAATTAAAAGAAACTCAACTGACTGGAGCTCTTAAACTAGCACTTGCAGGAAAGGTCCATGATGCAGATCTTGTTATCGGACAGATCGACAAATCGAAAATCGAATTAGGTGAAGACGGAAACGTTACGAAAGGACTCGAGGAGCAGATTAAAGACCTGCAAACATCGAAGTCCTTTTTATTTGTTCCTGAAGCGCATTCGTCGGGAATAAAAGGAGCTACACCACCTGGGGGAGATCCTGAGGGTGGTAACAAAGGGGCGATTAATAGCTTTGGTAAAAAGCTTGCTGAAGAAGCAGCTAAAAGTAATACAGGGTTAGAAGAAGCCCGGAAATCTTACTTTGAATAAGGAGGGAAAAGTTAATGAGTAAATTTGTAGAAACATCATACACAAATAAAAAAGGGATTCTAAAATTCCCAGATCACTATGTAAATGTTGCTGTGACAATAGATGATGCGGGAGTAACTGCTGTTAACGGAAAGAAAATAGTTACCGCAGGTACTATACTTGGCGGTGGCATTCTTGCAGATCCTACTAAAAAAGCAAAAGCGGTTAATGGGGTAGGCTCAGAAGGCGTTTTATTCAATGATACGGATGTAACATACGGTCCTGCATCTGCAGCTATGTTGATTCATGGATTCGTGGATTTGAATAAACTTCCTACCGCGCCTACTACGGATGCTATTTCTGCACTAAAACAAATCACATTTTTGAAATAAGAGAGGAATGATTATATGCCAACAATCTTTGATTTAGTAAATGCTCAAAATATTGCATCTTATTATGAAAATAATCCATCTAACCAAATACCTTATCTTGGTTCAACACTTTTCCCAGCAAAGAAGCAGCTTGGCCTAGACTTATCGTGGATTAAAGGTTCTAATGGGTTACCAGTAGCTCTTACTCCTTCTGAATTTGACACGAAAGCGACAGTACGTGACCGTATTGGATTTAGCAAAGTTCAAACGGAAATGCCTTTTTTCCGCGAATCAATGCGAATCGGAGAAAAAGACCGACAGGAATTGAATAGACTGCTGACTACAAATTTAGAAGAAGCTTATAAATCGATTGTCAATAACATATACGATGATGTTTCAACTTTAGTAAAAGGGGCAGAAGTGCAACCAGAACGAATGATTATGCAGTTGCTTTCTACAGGAAAGATTGCTATCACGGCCAACCGTGTAAACCTAGATTACGATTATAAGATGAAAGTAGATCATAAAGAGACACTAGTTGCTGGCGCACAATGGAGCAATCCAGCTTCAACTCCAATTCAGGATATTTTAAACTGGATGGATACGGTGGAAGATAACACAGGTGTTCGTCCGACAAACGGGCTCTTGTCTCGAAAAACTTTTACCTATTTGCTTGAGCATAAGAGTATCCGACTTGACATGAATCCTTTAGGTGGACAAAACATTATCATGACAGAGTCGATGTTAAAACAATACTTGTCTGCTAAATTAGGCCTTTCTGTTGCAGTCTACAACAAGAAATACCGTGCAGAGGATGGATCTCTACACAATTTCTATCCAGATGATCACTTTACACTTATTCCTGACGGTAATCTTGGTTCAACTTATTATGGAACCACACCTGAAGAGAGTGATTTAATGACAGGTGCATCAAAAGCAGATGTATCAATCGTTAATACAGGAGTCGCTGTTACGACTGTAAAAGAGGAACATCCAGTAAACGTTATGACAATTGTTTCCGAGATTGTTCTACCAAGCTTTGAAACTATCGATAATATTTTTATTGCAAAAGTGAACTAAGGAGAGAGTAAAACCTTTCCTTATTTAATACAGAAGGGAGCCTTTCGTATGTCTAAGAATGATGAAAAAGCAACATCGCTTGAAGATGTGGATAACGAGATCACGGAGGATGAACAAAAAACAGAGACTCCGAAGAAAGGAAAAACTGTTAAGGTTACTTTGAAAAGTAATATTAAATACGGGGAAGAACGATATAAAAAAGGTGAGAAAATTGAAATACTCAAATCAGAACATGATACCTTCCTAAAAGGTGGTCTAATCGATGAGGGATAATATTCTTGCCATCATCAAACGCCGATTGAAACTATCTGACGATTCTCTTGATGATTTGATCATGGATTACATCGAGCAGATAGAGTGGAAGATCAAGCTTTATTGCAATGTCAGTGAGATACCGGAAGCCCTCAAATTTGTCTGGGCATCCATGGTCATAGATATTCTCCGCATCGAGCATCCAAATGAGGAAGCGATCGCGGCTAACGTCAGTGAGGCTATCAATAGCGTAAAGCTAGGAGATACGACGATTGGATACGGAAACAAAGGGAACGAAGTGACCAGCACTTCAAAAAGAAGCATGGATGATATCGTGTTGAATTATTCACCTGAACTTAATCGGTTCCGAAGGTTGAAAAGTCTATGAACTTTTCAAGGCAGAGGAAAGCTATTGAAAAACAGTATATAGGCACATGTGACATTTTGGAGTATCAGCCTGTCAGGGATGAAGTGAAAAAAAGAACGACACATCAGGAAGTAATAGTATTAGAGGGGCAACCTTGCAGATTGTCGTTTAAAACAATCACTACTACAGGTGAGAGCAATAATGTAGGCACTGTATCCCAATCTGTCAAACTATTTATCTCTCCTGATATTGCAATCAAACCAGGATCCAAAACTACCGTCACTCAAAATGGTGTGACAACTGATTATTCTCAAAGTGGAGTACCTGCTGTTTATTCTACTCATCAAGAGGTTAGCCTTGAATTGTTTAATGGTTGGTCATAATGGCTAAGTGGGGAAGCACTGATTTCAGGCAGTTAAAGGCATTACAAAAGAGGATGGAAAAATTACAGCAAGCTGATTTTGAAAAGTTTTGTGAAGAAGTAGCAAAGGAATTGACAGCGAGATTACTAGCAAAGGTTATTAAACGTACACCAGTTGGTCAATATCCAAATTCATCTGGTAAGAAGGGCGGTACGTTAAGAAGAGGTTGGACTGCTGGAGCAAGCGCAACCTCTTATGTCGATTCATTGAATATAAAGAAAACAGGAACTATCTATGAGGTTGAGATTATCAATCCTGTTCACTATTTGCCCTATGTAGAGTTCGGCCACCGCACAAAGGACCATAAGGGGTGGGTAAAAGGCCAATTTATGCTAACGATTTCGGAAAATGAATTGGACTTACAAGCTCCTGAAATTGTAGAAAAAAAACTCCAGAAATTCTTAGGGAAGTGTTTCGGTGATTAATCATATAATTGACGGGATATCGATTAAGTTGAATCAGGTATTTGGAGATTCCTATGAAATATATAGCGAGGACATTAAGCAGGGCTTTAAAGAGCCTTGTTTTTTTATTGTCCCATTGTTGGCGACATCAACTTCGTTACTTGGTGTTCGATCCAAACGAAACCATGCTTTTGATATTCACTTTTTCCCATCTTCGAGTGAACCAAATCGAGAAATCAACGATATTAGCGCTTTATTAATTGATGAAATGGAGCTTATCACAGTCGATGGTTACTTAGTACGCGGAACGAAAATGAGCACGGAAACTGTGAATGGTGTTCTCCATTTCTTTGTGAATTACAACATGGTCATGTTAAAAGACATGTTGAAAGAAAACGAAATGGAACAAATATCATTTGGAAATGGACTGAGGTGATCAATAATGCCACAAAATAAAGTTGATGAACACGTATTTACAAAGGAGCAGATTATAAAATCTAAGCAGTTTAGAGAGAAATCAGACCTCATACAGGCTCTTTTGATAGACGGTCAGTCTTATAGTTTTAAAGAAGTAGATTCAAAAATTAATAGTTTTTTTAAAGGCGTGGTGAAATAAATGGTTTTGGATGGCAGTACATTCACTAGTCAAAATAAGGTATTGCCAAGTTCATATATTCACTTTGTAAGTGCCGCAAGAGCAAGTTCATATCCTATATTTACAAAAGAACAAATTCGTAGTTCAGAACAATACAGAGGTCAACGGGACCTTGTGGAAGCTCTATTAAAAGATAATCAAACTTATACCTTAAAACAGGTAGAGACAACAATTAATGGCTTTTTGAAAGGCGTGGTGAAATAAATGGTTTTGGGTGGAGGTACATTTACTAGTCAAAATAAGGTATTACCAGGTTCATATATTAACTTTGTAAGTGCTGCTAGGGCAAGTTCATCTTTATCTGATCGCGGGGTGGCGGCAATTGCCATTGAACTTGATTGGGGACAAGAAGGAAAAGTTTTTACTGTAAATAACGAGGAATTCCAACGTTATTCACAATTTATTTTTGGGTACGAATACACTCATGAAAAGTTGATAGGGATTAGGGAATTGTTCCTTAATGCTAAAACTCTTCATCTTTATCGATTGGGGAAAGGTGTGAAAGCTGCAAACAACTATGCAACGGCTATGCATGGTGGAATTAGAGGGAACGATTTGAAAATTGTGATCGCAAAAAATGCTGATAATCCTTCTGATTTTGATGTATCGACTTTACTTGATAATAAACGAGTGGATACCCAAACGGTTTCTGTTGCGACTAAATTGATTGACAATGACTTTGTTCAGTTTAAAAAGGATGCAACTTTAGCTGTTTCTGCTGGAGTACCTTTGACGGGTGGCACTAATGCTAGTTCCATTACAGGAGAAGATCACCAAACGTTTTTAGATAAGATCGAGCCTTTTAACTTCCATACGCTTGGGTGTACTTCTATAACAGAAGCTGTCAAATCGTTGTATATCGCCTTCACCAAACGTTTGCGAGATGAGGTAGGGGCTAAGTTCCAAACGGTGCTTTACAAAGCAAATTCGGTTGATTATGAGGGGATAATCTCGGTTGAAAACAAGGTAACTGATGCTGAAACAAACGAAGCGTCACTTATTTATTGGACAACAGGAGCCGCAGCCGGATGCCCTGTTAATAAATCTAATACGAATAAAAAGTATGATGGAGAATTTACAGTAGATGTGGATTATAAGCAACTACAGTTACAAGATGCCCTAAAAGCAGGGAAATTTATTTTCCATCGTGTTGGTGATGAGGTACGTGTGCTTGAAGATATAAATACATTCGTATCGTTTACTTCTGAAAAAAATGATGATTTCAAATATAACCAAACAATTAGAGTACTTGATCAAATCGCAAATGACATTGCAGTTCTGTTTAATGGTCGATATCTAGGAAAGATCCAAAACAATCCAAGTGGCCGCATTAGTTTCTGGAATGACATCGTTAAACACCATCAAGAACTAGAACAGATCCAGGCAATTGAGGATTTCAAACCCGATGATGTTGTTGTTGAACAAGGGGATTCTAAAAAATCGGTACTTGTTAGTGATACGGTCACCGTTACAAATGCTATGGGGCAATTATATATGACAGTATCAGTAAAGTAGTGAAAGGGGCTGTAAGTATGAATGATAAAAAAATAAATCTATTACGTTTAGATTTACAACATTTTTCTCAATCGATGAACGCAAAAGATTCAGTAAGCGCTGCTCTTGCTGAGTGTTTCGTTACTATAGAGGGTAACAGATATAATTTTATGCAAATTATTGACTTTGAATCCAATATTAAAAAAACAAAAACTGAAGTTCCTATCCTTGGGAAAACAGGAAAAGGAAATAAGTCAACTGGATGGTCAGGCACTTTCTCTGGAACAGCACACTATAACCAATCAATCTTCCGAAATCTTCTTTATAGATTTAAAGAAACGGGTGAAGATATTTATTTTGATATTCAAGTCACGAATGCAGATCCAACCTCTTCTGTTGGTAGGCAAACCGTAATTCATAAAGATTGTAATTCAGATGGCGGTGTACTAGCTAAATTTGATGCTAATGGTGAATATCTAGATGAACCAATAGAAGGTACATTCGACGATTTCGAAATCCCTGAAAAGTTTTCAATGCTTGCTGGTATGCAGTAAACTTCTCTCTTTTAGGGAAGTTTTTTTAATTAAAATAATCATAAAAAGGATAAGGTGAAAATATATGAGTAATTTAAGCGCATTTTTAAGTCAAAACGCAATTAAAGTAGAAAATGAAAAGTATGTAACATCGAAAAGATTTGTTGGTGAAGATGGAAAGCCGATGGAGTGGGAAATTTGTGCCATTACTTCCACGGAAGATGAAGAGTTACGTAAATCTTGTACAAGAAAAGTTCCAGTACCAGGCAAGCGAAATCAGTTTACTCCTGAAACAGATTACAATGCTTATTTAGGAAAATTAGCTGCTAGATGTACAGTTTTCCCAAATTTGAATGATGCTGAGTTACAAACATCATATGGCGTGATGGGAGCTGATGCACTCTTAAAAGTCATGCTTACACCAGGAGAATACGCTGACTATTTGGCAAAGGTACAAGAAGTAAATGGTTTTGAAAAGTCTTTGGAAGAGGCGGTAGAAGAAGCAAAAAACTAATTGAGGAAGGCGATTATGAGGCTAACATAGCTTATTTTTGTCTTCACAAGATTCATAAATGGCCTTCTGAATTTGATGGACTACCTAAATATGAAAAAGCTTTAGTAATAGCTGCTGTCCAAATCAAGATTGAAGAAGATAAAAAGAGAGAAAAAGAAGTAAAGAAAGGAAGAAAAAGAAAATAGCCTAGTAAAATATTCCCCTTTTGTTATATTATTTAAGTAACATATTGAAAGGTGGATATGCTGACATTATGAGATATAAAGTTAGAACAAACCTCCTGAATGTGTAGAAAAATACTACATTTATATCAATAAATAGGGGAGATTTTATGAAAAAGAGTTTATTTAGTTTATTATTTATCATTATTCTTGCTGGTTGTAGTTCTTCTGTAGACGGAAACAAATCAAAAATGAGTATGGAGACATTCGTACAAGCATTTGAACAAGAAGGTTTTGAAATAGATGTCGATAAAAAACCTATGTATAGCCTGATTGGAGCCAAGGACGGCATTATCTTCGAAAATGATAATCGTCCTGTTAAGATTTATGAATTTGATTCGGAAGATTCTATAAAAAAAGCGAAAGAAGCTTTACCTGCCGCTAAGGATTGGGATAGAAATGGCCTGTTTTTGTTAGAGACAAAAGATGAAAAATCAAAAGAGACTTTCAATAAAGTAAAGTGATCTTCAGAATCCATTAGTATGGGCCCTGCTAAGTATCTCCTTGTTCTGTTCTTTTTTATTAGGAGGATGTACTTATGTTGTGAATTTAGAAGGGCTATGAATACTGAAAATCATATCAAACTGAAATAAAAGCAGCATTAGAGACTAATGGCAAGGCTTATAAATCAGGCATTAAACTTCCCTCGTAATTGGGTTTAGTTTAATGCCTTTTTAACTTTCCTGTTATGAGCAGCTATACAAGCTGTGAATATAACTAAATCTGATAAATGGGGTATAAAGTTGAATCGAAATATAGAAGTAATAAACAAGGAATTATGGGCGGTCAAGTTCTGTTTTCTTCCCTATATAACGGAGATTGATTATTTGCCTGATCCGGAAATTCCAATGTTTGAAGAACCTGGACGTATAACCAATGATGGATTGATGCTTTTAAACAAAGATCATAAAGGTTATCCGTTATTAAAAGGTATGTTTCCAAAGTTGATGAAGAAATCAAATAAGCAATTAAAAAAAGAATTGTTTTTAGGCAAGAGGCTGAAAAATAAAACTGCTAATCAAATCTTGTATGCTTCTATGGTTCAGGTGGAAATTGAAAGAAGATCGAGATTAAAGAAAGCGAGGTGAAAATATGGCGACGATAAAAACAGCTATTCAAGTCTATGATGGAATGACAGGACCATTTCAAAGTATTAATAGGGCAATGAGTATTGTCATAAATAGTTTTGAATCACTTCAAAATGCTTCGAGCAATGCAATTGATACAAGCAGCATACAAGCTGCAAGGCAAGAACTTGCTCATGCAGAAACAGCATTTAATGATATTGAAAGAGGTATTAGGGAAGCTGATGCAGCTCAAAATCAGTTAAATGATGATATTAGAAATGGACAATCTGCCGCAGATGGTTTAGTTGGAAAAATCAAAGGGATAGTTGGTGCTTATCTTGGTATTCAGGGTATCAAAAAGGGAGCCGGTATCATAAGTGATTGGTTAGGGTCCGCAGATGTAATAAATACAGCCGAGAATCAGCTAGCGGTTGTAATGAGCAATATGGGTGCTGCTCAATCTGAATTTGAATCCTTGAAAGAGAAGGCCGCTCAAGTGGAAAGTAAAACAACTTATGGCGCTGAATCTCTCTTGGCTGGTGCCGGAGAACTTGCAACCTATTTGCAATCTGGAAAAGCAATTGAAGCTATGATGGATACAATGGCTAATTACGCAGCGGGGATGGGCGGTATAAACGTTGACGATAGAGGAATGGTTGAATATGCAACTCAACTCGGTAAGGCGTTAGACGGTCAATTCGATGGATTAAGAAAGAAAGGATTTGATGTATCAGAGGCTCAAAAGAAAATTCTAGAAAACGGAACAGAAATGGAACGAGTTGCAGTTATTGTTGATATTATTGGCGAATCTTGGGATGGATTAGCCGAAGCGTTGGCAAACACTCCGCAAGGGCAAATCGTCCAAATGGCCAATAATTTTGATGGGATAAAGCAGAAGGTCGGAAATGAAGTATATCCAGCAGTCGTTAAGTTCTTCAATACAATAAATTCAAATATGCCAACCATAGAGGCGTTAATGTTTGGTTTTGCCTATGCAGCAACTGTAGTTATGGATGTGCTTGGTGGAATTATTAATGTAGCTGGTGCTGTAGTAGGATTTTTTGTAGATAACTGGTCCATGATCGAGCCGGTAATTTTGGGATCTATAGCGGCACTAATCGTTTATAACGCGACAATGGGTATCGCTTGGCTAACAACTATGAAAGACATTGCAGCAAAGATATGGCGTACAGCTGTGTCGTGGGCTGAAACGGCTGCAATTCTTGCATTGATTGTAGCGCAAGAAGGTTTGAATGCAGCTTTATATGCATGTCCAATTACATGGATACTAATAGGAGTTATCGCCTTAATTGCAATTTTTTACGCTGCAGTGGCTGCTGTTAATCATTTTGCAGGAGAATCCTACTCGGCGACAGGGATGATAGCTGGGGCCTTTGCTGTTCTTGGTGCAGTTATTTACAACCTAGTAGCATATTGGTGGAATATGTTCTCATCTTTCTTTGAGTTTATTGTAAATGCAGCTGATAACAGAACATATGCAATAAAACGCCTTTTTGCTAATTTAACAAACAACGTTCTTGATATGGGAATTGCTATGACATCAGGATGGGATAATGTAGCAACGAATATTGCGAATGCCTTTGTATGGGCTGTAAACATTGCAATTAGTTCTATAAATGGACTTATAGATGCTCTGAATAGTATACCTGGATTTGACATTGGTAAATGGGGATTGTTGAGTAAAACTGATTCCTTTACGGGTACGTTAAGAAATGTAAAAGCCAATATAAATGATTGGGTAGGAGAAGCTCCAGCTACCTATTGGGAAGCACCAAAAATGGAAATGAAGAATGTTAGAGGTGCATGGGATACTGGATACAATTGGGGTGCGAATCTTTTCGGAGGCAAGGATACAGCTGAAGATCAAATTAAAACTAATATCGATGGTATCTTTGATAATGCGAAAAAAGGGTTTGATGGTGACGCTTTAAAAAATATTGACAAAAGTGGTGGGAAAACGGCTGAAAACACAGCTAAGATGGCTAAATCCATAGACGCATCACAAGAGGATTTGAAATATCTTCGTGATCTAGCAGAGCAAGAAGTTGTGAACCGTTTTACTACAGCTGAAATCAAAGTCGACATGAGTGGTATGCAAAACAATATTAACAGTGAACTGGACCTTGATGGTGTGGTTGCTCATTTAGAAGATGCTATATACGAAAAAATGAGCATTGCTGCTGAAGGGGATCACCTATAATGGCCTATGTATTTTATTTAGATAAACTTCCATTACCGGTTACACCATCGCGAATTACCATGTCTATCATGAATCAAAACAAAACGATTAACCTCATCAATCATGGTGAGGTTAATATTTTGAAAGCTGCCGGATTAACAGAAATTGAGTTTAAAGCTACGATTCCTCAACTTCGTTATCCATATGCAATCTATAAGGATGGATTTAAAGACGCTGCTTATTACTTAGAGTTCATAGAAAAACTGAAGATCAATCAGAAGCCGTTTCAATTTATTGTTACAAGGACATCTCCAAGTGGGAAGTATTTGTTTGATACAAATCTTACTGTATCTCTTGAAGATTACAGTATCGATGAGGATGCAGAGGAAGGACTAGATCTTGTAATATCTTTTAAGCTAAAACAGTTCAAATCGTATTCCACGAAAAAATTTGTGATTAAAAAGGAAGCAACGGCAAATAGTAAAGCGGTCAGTACAACTGCCACAAATCGTCCCACTACAAATAAGCCTGCAGCAAAGACATACACCGTCCAAAAGGGTGATTCTTTGTTTAATATCTGCAAAAAGTATCTAGGTGAAGGCAATAAATATAAAGAGATAGCAAAACTAAATAAATTAAGTGATCCAAGCAAAATATATCCCGGACAGATTATAAAGTTAAGTTAGAAATGAGGTGACGAATTGAGCACAAGTAATTTTATTAATACAATTGCTCCAATCGTTGTTGCTGATATGGAAAGGACGGGTATATTAGCAAGTCTAACTTTAGCTCAAGCTTGTCTTGAAAGTGGGTTTGGTAGTAGTAATTTAGCTGAAAAAGCGAATAATTTATTTGGGATGAAAGGTACTTATAACGGAAAATCTTATAATGGATATAGAAAGTATAATTCATGGTCAGAAAGCATATCTGATCATTCAGGATTATTTTTAAGGCAAAGTCGATATAAGAATCTTATAGGTTGTACTGATTATAAAATGGCATGTAGATATGTTTATCAGGCCGGATATGCGGAAGATACTAATTATACATCTAAGTTAATTAGTACCATACAAAAATATACATTGAATCAGTATGACAATAAAACATCAATAGCAGCAACCAAAACATCTGGTAAATCAGTAACTATTATAGATCAAGTATTAAAATATATGAACCAGCAATTAGGTAAAGCGTATAGTCAATCAAACCGATTTGGAGCTAATAGTTTTGATTGTTCAAGTTTTATCTACCGTGCTTTTCAATCTGCAGGCGTCTCCCTTGTGCATAAGGATAACGGTAGGGCCGTCAACACTTCTAGTGAAGAAGTATATGCAAAAGGTTTTTCTTTGTTATATCCAAACAGCTATAGTAAGGTCGGTAAAAATCTCCCCTCACCATCTAATGTATTGAGCACCATTGGAGTTAGGCCAGGGGATATTATTTTCTATAATACAGATAGTGGTACTTCAAGGTCGAATAAAATTACCCATGTTGCTGCCGTTAATACTGATGGTGGCATTATTCATGCAGCAAACAGCAAGACAGGCGTAATAAAAGGGAATATATCTTATAATACAACGAAAATATGTGGAGTTATTAGGTTTATAGAAAACGGGACAACGGCATCACTGAGTGCAACTGGAGCATCAAGCACACCAAGTGCAGCAAATAAGCCCATCACTAGCACAGTTACTTATGTGACCGGCAGCTCTATTCAAACACGTGAAAACTTATTATTAAATTACTCTGGAACAGTCACTCAAGATGATGTGGAGCTAATCATTCAGAATGGTTCTAATGTATATCTGCCTATCTTGAAGGACGAGATTACATGGGAGACTGAACGTAAGGGTTCGCCCGGGATATTGAAATTCACCGTTGTTAAGGATCAAGAAATAGCTTTTCAAGAAGGCAATGCTGTCCGTTTGATTATTAATGGGATGAAAATTTTTTATGGATTTGTCTTTTCAAAAAAACGTGATAAAGAACAGCATATACAGGTCACAGCTTACGATCAGCTTAGATATTTTAAAAATAAAGATACGTATGTCTACTCTAATAAGAGAGCCGATGAAGTAGTAAAAATGATCGTAAATGATTTTCTTCTAAACGTTGGTACTCTTGAAAATACTGTGCATAAGATTGCTTCCAAAATAGAAGATAACAAGACGTTATTTGATATTGTACAAAGTGCCTTGGATGATACCCTAATGACCAAGAAGAAAATGTATGTTCTTTATGATGACTTCGGAAAGCTAGCATTAAAAGATATCAGTAAAATGAAACTGGATCTTCTGATTGATGAAGAAACCGGAGAGAACTTTACTTATTCGTCATCTATCGACGAGCAAACCTATAACAAAATCAAACTTTCCTATGAAAACAAAGAAAAAGGTGTACGTGAAATTTATATTGCTCAACATGGCGCAAACATGAACAAATGGGGTGTCTTGCAATACTTCGAGAAAATTGATGGTAATGTAAATGGGAAAGTAAAAGCAAATGCCCTTTTAGAACTGTACAATCAAAGAACTCGTAATCTAACCATAAACAATGCGTTAGGAGATTGGCGTGTGCGTGGCGGTAGTTTGATAGCAGTAATATTAAACCTCGGAGATTTAATAACAAATAACTATATGTTAGTTGAGAAAGTAAAACATTCTTATAGAGATGATGAGCACTTTATGAACTTGACTCTTAGGGGCGGTGAATTTATTGCCTAATTTAGTGGATCTTATTAAAAAGATTGCTTTAAATGTAGTGGAGGATTCCAAGCCGGTTGCTGTAGTGTTTGGTGAGGTTGTAAGTGCTAGCCCTTTAAAGGTCAATATAGAACAAAAACTAACCTTAGAAGATGCCCATTTAATTCTCCCTGCTCGGATTAAAGAGGGTCAACCTCTTAAAGAAGGGGAAAATGTAATACTCTTACGGCAACAAAAAGGGCAATTGTTCGTTGTCTTAGATCGGATGTGATAATTATGATCCCTAACGATAATAATGATTTGCAAAGTGATTTTGAAATAGAAGAACAACCTACCAAAACATATGAGATAGATTTAAACAAAAATCGTGTAGCTGGTAATGTGGACGGTTTAGCTGCAGTTAAACAAACGGTATTTTTAATACTGAATACAGAGCGTTATGAGCATATTATCTATTCGTGGAATTATGGTATAGAATTGCATGATTTATATGGGGAACCTACATCATATGTTATTCCCGAATTAAAAAGAAGAATATACGAGGCATTAACACAGGATGAAAGGATTCTTGGGGTTGATGCTTTTTCTTTTGATGTGAAAAAGAAATCGATCCATCTTACATTTACCGTTAACACCATATATGGCGACTTTGAATCTGAAAGGACGGTGAAGATCTAATGTACGAGCACATAACGTATGATCTTGTTATGCAAAGAATGCTGGATGAGGTCCCAGATGATGTTGATAAGAGAGAAGGGTCGATTATTTGGAATGCTTTAGCTCCAGCTGCTATTGAAGTATGTAATATGTATGCTGAAATAGATTACACATATGATCAAACGTTTGCTGATACGGCCGAAGACGAGTATTTGATTCGGCGATGTGCGGAGCGTGGAATTACTCCAGATCCTGCTACTCACGCGATATTCAAGGGTGAATTTAACATGGATGTTCCAATAGAATCTCGTTTTTCTCTAGAAGACTTTAACTATGTAGTTAGAGAAAAAATTAGTGAAGGAATCTATAAGTTGGAATGTGAAGCTGAAGGGGTGGGTTCAAATTCCTTTTTAGGACCTTTGATTCCTGTTGAGTATATCGACGGTTTGACCATCGCAAGATTAACAGAGTTATTAGTTCCTGGTGAAGATGGAGACGATAACGAATCCCTTAGACGAAAATATTTTAATAGCTTCAATTCTCAAGCTTTTGGGGGGAATGCGGCTGATTATAAAGAAAAGACGAATAAGCTTCCCGGTGTTGGTGGTGTGAAGGTCTACCGAGCATGGAATGGTGGGGGGACTGTTAAACTGGTCATCATTAATTCTGATTACCATAAACCAAGCGCAACTCTCATTGCCGATGTCCAAACAGGTATTGATCCTTTAGAAAACCAAGGAGAAGGAGTAGGAATAGCACCAATTGGTCATGTAGTCACTGTAGATGGTGTTTTGGAGGCGATATTAAACATTGCCACCGATGTAACATTACAAGATGGCTGGACTTGGGATGATGTAGAATCATCTTTTTTTTCTGTAATTGATGATTATTTTTCTGAGCTCGCCGAGACATGGGCCAAATCTGATAACCTTGTGGTCCGCATTAGTCAAATAGAAACAAGATTGCTAAATGTAACAGGAGTCGTCGATATCATGAATACGACAATTAATGGAGCTCAACAGAACATAATACTGGATGCGGATAGTATTCCTGTAAGGGGTGGTGTTAATGGACAGAGAAATTGAATTATTACAGTACCTCCCTCCCGTTTTACAAGAAATAAAAGAGTATCAAATACTGACACGTGCTGAAAAGCAGGATATTAATGAATTATCAGCTGCTATAAAACAACTTAAAGATGATCAATTTGTAAGCACGTCAACTTTAGTTGGTGTTCAAAGACGTGAAAAATTAATGAGAATCACACCAAAAGGTACGGATACACTTGATGAAAGAAAGTTCCGGATATTAGTTAGGATGAATGAGCAGTTACCCAATACATTACGAACACTCGCAAGGCAGCTCATTAATCTTTGTGGTGAAGATGGCTATTCGTTAGTGCTAGATCATAACAACTATATATTAAAAGTTCGTATAGCTTTGACTGCAAAATCAAATTTCCAAGCTGTTGAAAATCTACTGGATAGGGTAGTGCCAGCAAACTTAATCATTGATTTAAGCTTAAAATACAATCAATATAGCGCGTTAAGCAAATTCACTCACGGCCAACTGAGTAACTATACGCATGAACAATTAAGAAATGAGGTGTTTAATTAATGCCGACAACAACTCCTAATATTAAACTCACTAAACCAGGTCAAGATGAATTTTATGATGTGAAAGTTACGAATCAGAACTTGGATAAAATAGATACTGAGTTTAATAACATTCATGTTCAGGTTGAGAATATTGAACAAGATCTTGCTAAACATCAGGCGGATGATGCGAAGCGCATCAAAGTAAAACAGGGTATTACCATTGCATCAAATGGATGGCTGCTTAATCAATCCACTCAACTGTACGAATATAAATTAAATGATACGGATATCTTTGCAAATACAGTTGTGGATGTAAATATAAAAGTTACTGATTTAGAAAAAGCGAGCGATCTAAAATCAGCTAACGAGTCGTTTAATGGGTATGTACAACTGTATGCGGAGGCGAAGCCTACCGAAAATATTAGCTGTGATCTAAAGATGATTAGGCAGGTGTTTTAGATGGCTATTGGAAGAGTTAACACAGGTAGTTCTGGAAGCAAGATTAAAGGACAAGGTGAATATATAGGCACGTATATTGATGACATTAATAAAGGTGATTTGGTTACAACACGGAGGTACTTCGGTTTCGACGATATGTATAAGCTTCCGAATCCAGTTGTAACGATGACAGCCTCAACTTATAGTGTAGGGATAAATAGTGATGCGTCTATAATCGTTTACGGCACGATGGGCACAAGTAACTTACAACCGCACAAACGTATAGGCGATGAACTTGTCAAACTACCAGTAATAAGTGGTGTGTCCAGCCAAACCGTAAACGCTATTAAGTTCAGTATTGACGACAAGTATATGTTTGTCGGTTATAGTTCGTCACCCTTTCTGAAAATTTTTGAAGTTAATGGGGATACATTTAAGGAGATAAATTCCTTTGATGCGGTTACTAGTAGTGTACTTGCGATAGAGTTTAGTGGGGATGGCTCGCAGGTTTTTATAGGAACAACTAGCGCCCCCTACTTGCAAGTGTACAACATTATTGGTTCTGAATTTAGAAAAGGCGACCCTGTTGCTAACACCCCAACGACACAAGTAAGGGATTTGTCTTTAAGTGGTGATGGAAAAACTTTGATAGTGGGACTTAGTAGTTCACCTTTCTTATTTGCGTACGATAGGATTGACGGTGTTTTAACACGCGTTACTAATATAGACGCGATGACTTCTGGATCAGGTCAAATGGGCTGGGGAGTAGCAACTTATCCGGATGGTAGTATTTTCGTAGTTGTACACAGGTTCTCGCCGTATTTAGAAATGTATAAAAGGGACGGTAACTCGTTTAAGAAGTTACCTAAACCGCCGTTGACGATAAACGGGGCTGGAAACGCTTGTTCATTGACTAGCGATGGGCAGTATTTAGCGGTGTCATCAGAAGGTTCTCCATACATGTACATGTTTAAAGTAGAAGGGGAAAGTTTGACCCGATTATCTAATCCAGCCATTATTCCTATGGGCGAAGGTAAAGGCATTTCATTTGCAAGAAACGCCCCTTACCTAGTGTATGGTCATGATTCATCTCCATATATGACTGTTTTTAAGTCTGACATACTAGGAGAGTATATCCATAAGTATAGCGGATTCGGAGATTTATCGAAGGGAAATTTCGTAAACTTCGGAGTAGCTAAATCTCCTGGTGCAGCAAATAGTACTAATAAAAAAATTACAACTATACCAATTAAATAACGGGGGTAAATGAAATGAAGTTTTATTTACAAGTACAAAAAGACGGTCTGATAACGGACGCGATTACGTATCCATACGGCAATTACATTGAATATGAGGTGGAACATTTGCCGCCCGGTGTGAATGGCGGTTGGTTCAAATTAGAAAATGGTGTGATTGTTGAATATCCCGAATTAAAACCTAAAACAGAATCAGAAGAAATCGCGGATCTAAAAAACCAAGTAGCAGATCTTTGGGAACTAATCTTATTCGGAGGTAATGCATAATGAATGAAATAAAATTAAGAGGTTACAAGTTCCTTATTGAAATGAACCGAATAACGAATGATGACGTGCCAGAACCATATAAAACAGCCATCTTGGACGAGCAAGTTATTACGGAATAGGAAGATTATATGCAGTAACCAAAACACCCAATGAGGTGTATTTTTTATGACCTTCTTTTCAAAAAAATAAAGAGGTGAGATCATGCCGAAAAGAGTAAAAGATTTACTATTTACTTATTTATATGGAGTAGAGGTGCCACTTCCTCAACATGAGGGGCAGGATGGAGAATTTGAAATCACGGGAGAAAATAATCCTTTACCAGTTAAATTGACAGGTGGGCAGAGCGTTACTCTTCAAGCTGGTGATATTACGCTTGGTGATCTACAATTTAAAATTCTCGATTTTACTTTCCACAATGCCGCAATAACCGTGGCTAATGGAAATGAATTTGAAGTGTTGGCATTCAAAGATATAACGATTGATATTTACGGAACATCAACAAATCGAACAATCTTATTTGAAGCAGCAGGACCTAGTGGAGTTTTCAAACCCATCCAAGGGGTCAAAAATGATGACTTCGCTATGGGTACGCAAACAAGTGGATCTAATGAATCTTGGAGTTTTTCCATTACAGGACAAAAGAAATTCCGTGTTCGTATATCAGCAATTAGTGGTGGGAATGTAACAATTAAAGGAACGGCGGTGGCATAATGGCAGATATAATCGCAAGAGGAATGGCAAAGAAAATAGACGATAAAGTAGAAGAAACTAATAGACAGTTGGCCGAAACTAACCGCCGAGATCAAGTCCTAACACAAGGTTTACAAGTCCTGCAATCTGACCAGAACGCACCACTCGATGTGCGTGTGGAAGGTTGTACGAGAGTTCCAATGCATAACACGGTACTTTCTCCTGGTAGCTATTACGTCCTTGCCGACAAACGAACGAAGCTGAAATGGGCAGATGCTACTATTACGACTGGTGTAGCGAAATTTACTGCAAAAGCAGAGCGTCCTACGATTATACGTGTGGCTAATTTTGAGTCTAAAATTTCGGGGAGTGCGGTGGAGAATCCGCATATTGCGAAAAGAGGACAAGGTTCAGCCCTTTTGACACCTTCTTCTGGTGCATTTGTTGAAGAAATAACGGGTTCTAATGGCTACGCTGATATACAATCATTAAACGGAATCACTAGGGCAATGAGCGCTGGTATAAAAGACAATATAGCTCAACAACTATTCTCCTTTGATATCATTCAAGAAATCGAACGCCAAATCGGACGTATCCCTAGATTGACGATTACTTATAAGGTGCAGTGGTTGAAAGATAATATCGCGAAGTTGTCTGCTAACTGGCATGGATTTGGTAGTAGTGTTGGTGGGAATAAGGCAACAGTAGCAATGTGGAGTAATGATGCAATGAAATGGTATGGGAACATTTCAAGCTCTTCTCCGAACATCACGAAAATAACAAGACCAGTGTCGACTCAAGCGGACATAAACGTAGTTATTAGTGTAGACGGTTTCGTCCACTTCCTAGCCTATGCTGAACCAGCAGGAGAAAGTAGTCCGGGTATGGTTGTCCCTTCGACGATATCAACCGATATGGTAGAGCTCGAAATCGAACTAAAACCCGAAGCTATTCTACACGACCCACGGGTACCTCTTTTCGAAGTTGATAAATCGGAGTACGACAAATTACTCGTGAATTATGATGAAAACACTGTTTTATCTCGTTATCCACGAGTTGAAGGTACGAAGCATTTGCAGGGCGTTTATGTAATGGCTGAAGGTGCGAATCTATTCCCGGCTTTTTATGAAGCTGATATTATTAGCGCCAGCGCAAGTGTTAAAGCACCGTATGAAGTAGAATTTACAAATCCATCTGCGAATCAAGAAATTAAGTTTATGAAACTTCCAACTATAAAGAATCAAGTTTACACATTTAAAGTTAATTCTATTTCTAATGGTGCAGTAAGAATTTATGTTCGGGATAAAAACGGAATTGAAATAACTAAAATCATTTTAACGGGTGAACAGTTTGTCACTTTCACAGCAACTAGCGAGATAACTGAGGTAACCTTCCGGGCGGTTGACTCCGGAATAAAATGTACCTTTAAAGATCCAATGCTCACACTAGGATCAACAGCCAAGCCACATGTCCCAAGAAATCCATCTTATCTTTTTGCTAACGTCAAGCTAGGACAAATTGGCGATAAAAAAGATATTTTAATGTACGATAATGGGGATTGGAAAGTCAGACGTGAAACAACACTTGACGTAATATTGGATGGGAGTTTGCCGTGGGCTTTTAGCGCGAATAAAACAGGATTCAAGGCGTTCGCATTTACTAATCCAACTAACATCATTGCGTCAAGTAATCAATTTAAACTGAGCAAGTATAATGGTTCAGTTCTTAATGGATTAATCGGTGACACAACATCATCGGATAACTCTTATACAGGGGCAAGTAGTTTAGTTATTACCGTTTCTAATACTGATACTGGATTTACAGAATCTGTGGCACCAACATCTGATGAAATCAAAGCCTACTTCAACGGCTGGCAAGTGAAGACTGTTGATGCTAATGGTAAGCCTACTGCATGGAAATCTATCGTAGACGGTTCGGATGCACCAACGCAGACTCTTGCTTATGTGAAGACGAATATGGCACCTAATTACACGCCTTATAAATTGTCGTATGTTTTAGCTACTCCTGTTACGGAAGTTGTAAATCACTTAGTCGAGGGTGATATTGCGGTTAATGGGCTGACTCAGATCGAGGTTGGTAGTGGGGTTATTGTGCGGGAGAAGGTTACGCCTGTAATAAATGGTGTTAATTATCTTTTGAATTATATTTCCATGCCTACAACACACTTTAAAAATACACCATTAAGAATTGTTGGATTGTATAAAAATGGTCAACGAGATACTAAATGGCTTATTGGTGTGGACTCATCTTACAAAAACAATATTCGAATATACATTCCACAAGCAGACTTCGATCCAGCATCAGAATACACAGTAACCTACATCGCTCTAGATAAAGAAAAATTAACCACGAATTCTGTTTCTGTTCCTGTTAGTTGGGCTGGATCACTGCCAAGTGCGGTTAAGGATATTGCGAATAAGCAGAGTGATATTGCTACCACGGTAAGTGTATATTCCAAGTTGATATACGATATGCTTGTTCGCATGAAAGCAGGTGGAATCTAATATGGAAGAATTACTACAACGTGTACTAGACGAATTAGGAAAAACACAAGATGAATTCGATAGAGAAGTTGAAAAACTAAGAGGCGAAACAGACCAAGCGAAGAAGTTAGAAACACTTAAGCAGCAACAAGAAGAAACCAGTACTCTACTACTAGAATTCATGGAACATATTGCAGGAGGTATGTAACAAATGGCTATACTATCTTTTATGACAACATCATACGCACAAAACGTGTACATCTATGGAGCCAGAAAATTTGATGGTGGAGTTCCTGTCGAGTATCACGCATCTGTTAAGGAACATGCAGCCACAAAGTATTATGATTGGCAGATTAAAGAAGCGTATGACAAAGCATACATTACTGAAGATGAATATGTGGAGACGATGAAGATTAAGAATCCTGATTGGGAACTTCCAAAACCGAAAGTTGAAACTCCGATAGTACCAGAGGAAGCACCTACTGAGTAAGGTGTATTTTTTACGCTCTCATTTTTATAAAATTATTTGATATACTATTTATTATTTTATAAAAGAAGTGAGAGTGTAAAATTTGAAGGCTTTGAACATATTATTTTATTCATTAACAGTAGGAATATTACTGTTTTTAACCATTGCTATATTACCTGAACTTGAGTTTATAAAGTCTCTAAAATTCAATGTATCAAAGTGGATTTGGATGATCATCGCCACTATTTTTATATTAATAGTTAAAGAAAAAATGTGGATTAAAGTAGTTTCATTAATCTTAGGTTTAGTTTTTTATATGTTAATTATTATTTTGTTTGTGTCTTAGTTGGTGGAAACTGTCTAGTAGTTTCACGAAAAAATAAGCAAGGAAAAACCCGGTCAATTAATTGTCCGGGTTATTTAAATCGTCTATATATTACGGAATCGGAATATATGGACACGATGTGAATTGAGGAATCATCTATTAGTCAATAATTCTCAATAAAATAGTGCATTTACAGGAGTAATTATTACTAATAGGATGAAGTTGTTGTGGCATAACAAAGCGATGGTTAAATTCTTACCCATTGTTGAAAATTATAGTAATCTCCTTCATAATATAATGAGGTTTGGAGGAGTTTGAATTGTTCGCAAACATTTTTCAACTTTCTGCTGGTATTCTGTTAGGGATTGCCAGTTTTATTGTTACAGACACATTTCAATTTCCTGTTTTCGGAAAACAGTTACCAGGATCATTAGAGCGATATAAGCAAACTTGGTTATTACGGATTGGTTTAATTTTATTAGTTATAGGCTATATATTTCCGATTTTAGATTTGGATTCCTTTTATATCGAGGATTATTTTGAAAGAATCATATTTAGTTTTGTATCGGTAACTACCCTTGTAATCAATGGGTATATTATTGGATCTTTATTTGCTGAAAAAAATCACAAAAATGCTCCTGTAGTTGGTGACGTTGAATTAATAAAACCAGGAATGGTGGCTTTAGATTTTAGCGAAGAAAAGAATGAAAAACAATAAATGTTTTGTTTAGTAAGAGTCCTTTTCTAGGGCTCTTTTTATTTTGAGAAAAAGAGGTGAAACATGGAGAAAGCTATTTTTTCAACAGCGTTTGGTTTTTTATCATGGTTAATTGGGGGATGGTCGCTTTTGTTGACTGTCCTTTTAATTTTGAATTTTTTAGACTTCATAACTGGAATGGCTGCATCCTGGGGGGATATCAATAGTAAACGGGGCTTTCAAGGCATCATCAAGAAAGGGCTCATGTGGGTTTGGATTGTCATTGCTAACCTTATCTATTTAATCTTAGGCGAACAAGGCTTAGAAGCAGGACAAGTTATTCCTGATGCAGTGACAGTAATGTTCATATTAAACGAAATTGTGTCGCTTAGCGAAAATAGTGCCCGATTAGGTGTGGATATGCCTGAACCAATTAAAAAGGCTTTAGCAATATTTCAAAAGAGGGAAGGAAAATAAGCTGTCCACACGGATGGCTTTTTTAATGCATACAAATAAAAATATGAGGTGATAAAGATGAAAAAAATTAAAATTGATTCAGGCCACGGTGGAAAAGATTCGGGTGCAGTTGGAAATGGATTGCTAGAGAAAAATCTCACTCTGGATATCTCAAAAGAAATGAAAAAGTATCTTGATGAAAATTATACAGGGCATGAAACGACTCTTACAAGGACAACAGATATCTTCATAGAACTATCAGAACGCGCCAACATTGCAAATAGAGACGGTTCAGATGTATTTATCTCCAATCACGTGAATGCTGGTGGTGGTACTGGATATGAGTCTTATATATACACAAAGCCAAGTTCAGGTTCAGTGAAATTACAAGAGAGTGTTAATGCTGAAGCTCTTGCTACTGCTAAAAAGTACGGATTAGGTGCTCATGGTATAGACAACAAACAAGGAAATTTAGCTGTTGTTCGTCAAACTAATATGCCTGCAGTATTAACTGAAATTGCTTATATTGACTCAAAAGATGCTGAATTGCTAAAGAATAATAATTTCATCAAGGATATGGCTGCTGCATACGCGAGAGGAGTCGCAAAATATTTGAGTTTGCCAGTTAAGAAAATGCCAGTACCAATGGAGGAATCAAAAGTGGTAGAACGAGATATTAACAAAGTAAGTCCTTGGGCTGAAAAGAATTGGGAAGAGGCTGTAGCAAATGGTTACTTTGATGGAACAAGACCTGGGGCAACAATAACGAGGGAAGAAGCTGCGGTTGTTATTAATCGTCTACGAAGTAATTTTTTAAAGTTAATTGGCAATAATACAAATGATATAAAGGCGCTTGAAGCAAGGCTACAGGAGATTGAAAAAGAAGATAAAAAATAAAAAATCTTACTCAATTAATGTTTGTTTCTTTGTAGAATGGGGTAAATAATAAATACCCCTGTGATCCATATGCTTAAGCCCTTCTCTTAATTGAGAGGGGTGAATTTTTTGTGTATAAAGCTAATATAGTTGGTAATCATAATAACGTGCCTGTCAGTACACGCAAGAACGAAACAAAAATAAGACAAACAAGGAGCCCTTCTCTTAATCGAGAGGGGCTTATCCTGTTGAATCTTTCTGCAAATATAACCTTAACAATTCCTCAGTTCTATTCCTCAATCGCGGATTGAAATAATTATGATGTTCTTCGACGCCTTTGTATATAAATGAGTACATCGTGAAATCAGCATCTCTTTTAATTTCTGCTAGTTTAATTTTTTCCTTATGTAAATGGTCCTCGGCATTTTTTAAATCTTTCCGTACAGTCACAATTGCATTCTCAACTATATCCACATAGGGTGATTTTATTTTAAAAGATCCTTGTTCAATCAAAACTTTATCTCGTTCCAGTATTTTAAGCAGCATTGGTAAATACAAAGCTGTTTCTATAATTTCTCTGTCATTCTCAGGAATCCTAGTCATGGTTATACCTTTCTACAGCTACTACACAATCGAGTTCAATCTTAATGTCCCCGCTTAGTAAATCCAGTATTAAATACTTCATTTGCCTATCTACTTTGCTAACAATACCTATATTATTGACTAGTTTATCAGCCTTCCAATAGGTAATACGAACGGGCAAAGTGTAGTTGAGGGATTCCATTACTGCAATACCGATTTGTTTATATACTTGCTCCTCTAACACCGTCTTCTTTAAAATTTCATTTCTTATCAAATAATCATCTCCTTTTTTATTATTATATACAAACAAATGTTCGAAAACAACTTGAAAACAAACGAACGTTCGTATAAAATGATGGTAATAAAGGAGTTGGTAAAATGTTGGGATTATTCATTGCGTCACTAGAAAAGCAAATACCTGTAGAAATTATGTATATGAATAACAAGGGAGTCGTTACAGATCGTCTAATTATCGTAAAGGGGATAGATGAGAAGTTCATTCGTGCTTATTGTCTTAAGAAAAGGCAACCAAGATTATTTATAAAATCCAACATTTTATCAGCTGCTAAACCACGGATAAGAAAAGGAGTAAATCATGCTTAATAATCTTACAACTAGACAACAGAGTATATTTGACACAATCAAAAATCATCTTTCAAATAAAGGATATCCACCTTCAATTAGAGATATCGGAAAAGAAGTGGGCTTGAAATCATCTAGCACAGTCTCAGGTCATTTAGTTAAGCTAAGGGACAAAGGGCTAATTGATTGGGAGGAAGGGAAACCGAGGACGCTACATGTAATAAGTAAAGAGGATAATGAAGTCCTTGTTTAAATAGATAATTTGCATAAAAAGAGCCCTTCTCTTAGTTGAGAGGGGCAACGTATATCTGTTAATATAAAATAAAGAATTCAGAAAAAAGGATAAATAAGTTTGTTGTAGAATAAATTAATTTAGCAAATTAGGTTTAAAATAAATCATTGGGGTAGTATACTTTACAAGTTGGAATAGGCATTTTTTTAAGTAATATACTATAGATTTTTAGAGGAGTTTTTTTATGGATGAATATGGAAAAATATTCCGTAAGTATTCTAATGATAAACTGAATATTTGCATGGAATCCTATAATCCAGATGTAGAAAAATATCATGAAGTTATATTAAGAATGAAAGCCAAAAGTTATAAACAAGTAATCATTAATTCAGAACTAATGATAGAAATACTAAATGCGGTTATTATGAACGAAGGGTACATATTAGGTATAAACTTCACAGATAATACAGACGAAAATTTAAAAATAGATGTAAAAAATTTCGTGTTAAAAATTAGAAAAGATCGTTTGCAATTTATAAATTTAAAGGAACTCTTAAAATGGGCTCTAGATAATAACTCTATAGATATTTTTAATATTGAATTATATTATAACAAAATCCATTATACTGTTTATTCAAACGGATTGATAATGGGTAATAAATTGAATTTAATTTTCGAAGATATTATTGAGAAAGTTTTAGATAATTACTTATCATGACAGAATTAAAAAAAGATATACAAAAAGAATTTAAAAATTATTTGAAAAATCTGATAGTTCTTATTTTCACAGTAATTCCTCTCTATTTTGAAATATCACTTGCAGAAAAGTTCATTAATTCACAAAATGATAAACTCCTATGGTTTATGGATTTGGGTATTTATAATTTTATTTTTTCAATAATTGCATCTACATTCATGTATTTTTATTCTTCTTTAAAAACAACAATTGAAATTAAATTGTTTTATACTGAAGATAAACTTAAAAATGTAAAGATAAAACATAATGAAAACAAACAAATAATATTAGAAATTACAGCTAAAGGTAAAAGGAAAAACATTCCTGGTGAAATGGTGTTAAATTATCCTGATTGGTTAGATATGCAAATAAAGGGCCGACCTTATTTGACCTCACTAGATGAGCAGAATCAATATGTTTTAGATTTGCAAAAAATGTTCAATCAACAAAAAGAAATCAATCAAACCAAGGAAATAGCTATTGATTTAATTGGTAATGGCAACCCTGAAGAAAAAAATTCAATTGAGATTATCCCTGAGTTAACAAAGGGAAATAGAAATCCTCTAAGAAGAGTTAAATTTCAAGGATTGAAAATAGAAATAAAGGGGAATTGAGCATGTCTTTATCTAGGTGGTCAGATAATACAGAAAAATCTATGGAAGAAATAATATCAAATATGCTGAATTACGAAGAATGGAACATATCAGTTACAGATCCATTAACTGATGAAGATTTACGTTACAATATTACGAAGGCTTTTGAAAATAATAAAGTAATAGAGTTAAATGGCGCAGAAATTAATTACAATATAATAAATTATGAATATGAAAGAGTTAGAACGGGAGAAGAATCCAATGAAATGCGTTCCTCCAGAATACACTCAATAGCAGGTTACATAATTGTTTATTCTGATAATGTAAGAACGCAATATATTACTAATAAACCTAATAATGACACTACAAAAACTGTTTTAAGGAAAATAAATAATTATACTAGTCAAGGAGAAATTAAAAGTAACCCCTTTCAAATAACTGAGGATTTCTTTATCTGGATGATTTCTAAAGTGTTAAACTCTACTAATGAGTCTATCGATGAGTCCTCACATCTAGTTATAAAAAAGATTGTTGGGTTCAAGGGGTCATCACATGATCAGTTGGCCGAAGTAATTGGATCCGGAAACCGAATTATGAATGCACTAAGTACCCTTGCATTTCTTTTTGAAAACGAAGAAGTCACATATGTAAAGCCTGTTATAGAGTATAAAAGTCATACGATAGAGCTTTTTTTAAAGCTAAGTGGATCTATTGACATAAATTTTGAAAATTACTTAGGGGACTATTTTATGGACCCACCCGAAGAATTAACTGCAAAAGTGGTTTTAATGGTTGCGCTAGAATCTATTCCGAATATTATAGATAGTTATGGTAATGATATCGCTAATGAAAATTGGTCGATTAACCAAAAAATTGAATTAATCAAGGGTATTGGAGAGAGTATACAGGCTAAAGTTAATGAAAAAGTAAGTCGATTGTCAAATACAGGAGATTTTTAAGGAAATTCGTAAATGTGTAGTGTAAAAGCCCTTCTCTAATCGAGATGGGCTTATTTCCCCTTTTAAAACTCCTTCGCGTCCACAAGATATCCCCATAATTCTTCTACACTCTTATTCAAAGTACGGCCAATCTTTAAAGCTACAGGTAAAGTAGGCACTGATTTTCCCCTTACAATTAAACTGAAAGTTCCTTGTGAGATACCTGCCTTTTTAGCAATAAACCCCTGTTTAATTCCGTTTTCTTTTAAGATCATTTGTAATTTCGTCTCCATATCATCACCTGTATTTAATGTTCAACAAAAAAACTGTTTGTCCTTTAAAAATAATTGTTTTAGGACAAACATCACCCTTAATATACATTTATCAATACAGAAACAGCTTCACAATACTATTCGTCTTACATATTCATTCTCAAATACACCTAGCGAACATGTAAGTGAATCTTACAAGTTTAGTCATATCAACAGATTGAACACTTCTTTTAGAATTCGTTTACGGTGAAGCTATTTATTATAAATAATAAACGAGGTGAAGAAATGCTGTTTGAAATTCTCTCTACTTCTGTTGCTGCTGGATTGGTTGGAATGAGCTATTTGAAAACATCACAATTGGATGATGGAGAAAAGATTAAGAAGATTGCTTTTAATTGTGGCCTCTACGTGAAAGAGGGGAAGGAGATCAAAGCTATGCAATTGTATAGAAAGAAAAAGCGCGATTGGGGAATGGAATACATTTACCGAATACCACTAGGCTTATCTCTCGCTGATTTTAAGAAGAGAACTGAACATCTAAGGGATGGGCTAAACAACAGGAAGAATCCTATTGATTTGCAAGCATTTTTACAAATTGATTTCAAAGAAAATCTTTTACAGCAAATAAAGCAAATCTTTAAGTATCGTTATGTATCTGATAAGGATATTGAGCTTAGTTATGACGGTATGCTTCATATCAAGGTACTGGATCGACACATGCCTAACCAAATATATTTCGAAGAAGCTATGCTTGGTCAATGTATCGACTGGGAAATTCCTTTGGGAGAATCAAGATATGGTTTTCTACATCATGACATGGAGCGTGGCCATATCACACTAGCTGGGGCAACCAGGAAGGGGAAAACCGTTTTTCTTAAGCTCCTTATCACTTCGTTGATAAACCAAAACCCAGATAACACAAAGCTCACTCTAATTGATTTAAAAGGAGGTCTTGCCTTCTCAAGATTCAAGAATGCGAAGCAAGTAGAAATGGTTGCTACGGACTTAGATAGCGCCTTGGTTGCTTTGAAGCAGGTAAAAAAGGAAATGGAGCAGATGAAAGGATGGTTCGATAAAAATGGATGCGAAGACATTAAAGAAGCTGGGATTGATCTTAGACATTTCATTATTGTTGATGAAGCAGCACAAATCTCGCCAAACATCCTCACAGGGAAAGAAGAAAAGGAAAAAGCGCGGCAATGTGAAGAAGCGCTCTCGGAAATAGCTCGTATTGGAGCAGGGCTAGGATATCGCCTCATTTACTGCAGCCAATACCCTACGGCAGACGTTATGAACAAACAGATCAAACAGAATTGTGATACGGTCATTACTTATAAATTGCGTGATGCAGTTGCTTCACGAGTGGTCCTTGATGAGTCCGGAGCTGAATCATTACCAGTTCCAGGGCGGGCCATTTATAAGACACCAGATGGTGTACAGATCATACAGACTCCATTTATTGAAAATAAAACAATCGAGAAAATCATTAAACCTCATATCGTTATCAAAGCTAGGAAGGAGGATGCCATCATTGAAGAACCAACAACGCATCGAGGAAATACTTTTGAGCTTGAAGAAATGTGATTACTTATCAAGAGAGCAGTTACAGAAAATGCACAATCTTGGTCAAACTCGAAACGCTCAGCGATTATTAAGTAGCATGGAAGAATATATTTCTCATTTTACTGAGGACCGGAAGAAAATTTATTATCTTAATGCAATTGGCCGCGAAGTGGTGCAATCCGAAAAAGTTCGGAAGAAAACAGCGATGATCCATCACTATCTAATGCGAAATGATCTATATATTCATATGAACCGTCCGTCATCCTGGAAGAATGAAATCAAAATATCGATCCCGGATACCAAACTATCTATAGTTGCAGATTCCGCATTCATCTCCAATAAAATACACCACTTTGTCGAAGTCGATTATCAACAATCCATGAAGAAGAATGTTGATAAGATAAATAGATATAAAAAACTGTCCACAATTAATTCACAGTTTGCTCTGATATGGGTGACGAAAACTCCTTATAGAAAAAAGAAACTTGAATCACTGTGTACCGGACTAAAAGGAAAGGTTTACTTATGGGAAGATATTAAATAAGGGGGCTTCATGATGAAAACACAAAGTATGTCAATTAGTGAATTTATGTCCGGCTCATATAAGAAGGAGAAAAAGAATTTCATATCTTTAAGAGCAGCTGCTACGATATCAGTGCCTTTCCTACTATCTCCTTTGCGTGCCTTTGCGTCAGGACCTGAAGCTATTACAGTAGGGGCTACACAGTATATCGGGGAAAAGACTTTAGAAACAATTGCGCACGCTTTGGATCCACTAGTAGATTTAATGGTAGCTTTAAGTTTTCCGGTTTGTTCTGTCATTATAGTTGGAGCTTGTTTCTTCTTCATGCTTGGAAAAAGCGATAGAGCTTGGAGTAGCATTCAGAACGCCGGTTTGGGTTATGTACTAATTCAAATCATGCCTCTTTTATTGAATGTGTTAAAAGAAGTTGGGGGTGCAATTTAACTTATTGGGGGTGGATTGGGGGCGGAATTCATCATTATTGAATAAAAAGTTTCAGAATACATCCTATGAACGTTCTGAAAACCCTCACGCTGTCAAGGTTTGTTCTAATAAAATTAGAACCTTCCTATTAAGCCCTGCTACCGTTAGAGCGGTTGGTCAAGCAAGCCGCGCGAATCCTTTCCCGTTCATTATACCTTGCCATCGAGTAGTCGGAAAAAACGGAACATTAACAGGATACGCCGGCAGTCGGATACATATTAAAGAATTATTGCTTAAAGGAGAACAAATTGGTCAAAGGGCCTTTCAATACTGATTATTCAATTGCTCTCCTTTTTGTTTCCATAGTTTAAAGGCTTCTATATCATGTTCAATTTGTTTAAAAGCAAAAGTAAGGACCGCTACATCATCGAGCAAACCGAACCCAAATATAAAGTCTGGCATGAGATCAATAGGTGAGACGAAATAGGCAATCGCAGCGAATATGATGAGTAAAGAACGGGTTGGAATTTGCCGATAATCACCGGAAATCCACGCTTTTATCATTTGAAACAGCGTTTGAAGGTTGGTCCAAACACCTTTAAGCGTTGTTTTATTTTTTTTTGCTTTAATACCTGCTACCCCTAATAATTTACTAGCATCTTCCTTATTGGTTGTATAATGTTGAGCATCTTTTTTAAATAGTGAAATGCTTTTTTTGAATAGTCTTTGTCGGATCATATTTCTGCCCCCCATTTACTTTACTGTACCTAATCTACCCAATTTGAACAAAATTGAAGCGCAAATACTGTATAAATGCTTTGCTTTTTTTTTGTAAAGGTAGTTCAAAATGTTTAGAGGGAATTTTTTCTGAAAAAAACCACTTATCTGTGCCTGAGATCCTTTCTAGGGCACTGATTCCGGTACTCCCGTAATCATTGTATACTCTTTGATTCACTAAAATTGAGTTTCTTATCTTTCTCAACACTGTTTGAATACGAATGTAAAAATTTAAAAGGTTTTGTCTATTTTTGCGAATCTATTTACATAGGATGGAAAATTTGTAATAATCCATTAGTATTCAACTTTTAACTTGGCAGGAGGAAGCTGAAGTAATCATGAAACCCAGTTCAGTAAAAATGTTTAATCAAATTCAAGAAAAGAGAATGGAAATGCTACAATTAGCAGAAATGTACGGAATGACAGATGAACTTACGATACGTTCTAGTCAAGAGCTTGATGTGCTAATAAATGAATATAGTATTGTGCAAGACAGCCCTGTTTTTGAATCAAAGCTTAAAGTGAACAATATGATTATTATTGTTCAACAACCATTCTCTTACCAGAACCAATCTCAGCAAACCGTTGTAAGCTCTACATAATCAAAAAACTTCGCAAGCTCAATCATCGAATAGTGTCAGATTAATAGAACGACCATTCAAATCATCTAAGAAACGACCTCCACCCAGATTTCTATATCAAAAATAGATGTAAAATCTTAGATAAACAACGAAGATAATTAAAAAAGGCTGTTCTCAGAATTTATCTATCCTGTAAAAACAGCTTTTAAAAAAGAAACATCATAACGATACAGCGTGTAACCTCATCCCGATTCGTTCCGTAACCATCAAATGAGACGTGAACCCTTTTCAAATCGCAAAAGACATCAATTTCATCTACATATTAAGAAGAAGAATCATAAATAAAAGTCCAACAATAAAGGAATAAGTCGACGTTCGCTCGTTCCCATCTCCATGGCTTTCTGGTATTAATTCTTTATAGACGATGAATAACATGGCTCCGGCAGCAAAGGCCAAGCCATATGGAACAAGAAAACCAATATAAGAGGTGAGGTAGAAGCCAAGCAGTGCAGTGACAATCTCAATCGCACCAGTCAAGGTAGCTATAATAAATGCTTTTAGTTTACTAATTTGTTGATTGACTAAGAATAGTGCAACAAGAAGACCTTCTGGAGCATTTTGCAAACCAATTGCAAAGGCAATAAGATTGCCAGTTCCTTCAGTATCAGAGGCATAACTTACACCAACTGAAAGACCTTCTGGAATATTGTGCAATGTAATAGCTGTAATAATCAATAAGGCTTTTTCATCAAATTCGATTCCTTTTTTTGTATGACCGAGATCAATATGGGGAATGTTTTTCTCCAATAATGTTAAAATTAACACCCCAAAAAAAACCCCGACGACAAGCGGAATATATCCGCCTGTCTCTAAAGATTCTGGAATTAGACTCAGCAAGGATGCGGCCATCATGATCCCTGCTGTAAACGCTAATAAGTTATCGCGAAGTCGGTGTGTTAATGTATCACGCATGAACAGGATAAGTAATGCTCCTACTCCAGTAGACATGGCAGATAGAATGCTGCCTAGTAGTACTTCACTCATAATTAACTCCTTTGCTTTAGTAAAAAACTTCTGTTGAAAATATTCTCTCTACCATTTCGCACGTTCAATCTTTTTTTATGGAATACGCTATTTTTGTTGTGTATTATTAGGTAGCCATATTCCAAGCAAACCAAGAATTGGCAAGAATCCGGCCAATTTTATAGTAGTTCCAATACTAATCAAATCTGCTAAGTACCCAAAAGCAACTGAGCCAATTGCCCCCATACCAAAGGCGAATCCAACCGTTAAACCTGCCATAGTTCCTACCTTGCCTGGGAATAGTTCCTGAGCATAGATAACGGTTACTGAAAAACTAGTCATTATGATAAATCCGGCAAGCAAAAGTAGGAAAATGGATACATATGCAGGGACAAACGGTAGAAGAATTGTCAGTGGTGCGCTTCCAGCTACTGAAAACAGGATAATATTTTTTCTACCATACTTGTCGGCAAGAGGTCCGCCGAAAAAGGTTCCAAGTGCACCAGCTGCTAAAAATGCAAAAATGAAAATTTGTGAAGATCGTATGGAAAATAAATAATCGTTTATCAGGTAAAATGCATAGAAATTTGTCATACATGATATGTACCACGAACGTGCGAAAATGATAAATAAAACAATTCCAAGTGCAGCTAATACTTTTCGATGTATCTTACCTGCATCTTTATGCGCTTTTTTCTTAGGAAGAGGAAAATCAACTAATCTTGATTTGTACCAACTAGCAATATAGATGAGGATAAGAACTGCACAAAATGCAACAGGGACAAACCAGAGGGCACCTCGCTGTCCGAAAGGGAGAAAGATCAATGCGGAAATGAGTGGTGCAAGTGCCTGACCCGCATTTCCACCTACTTGATAAATGGATTGTGCAAGCCCTCTTTTCGGACCTCCAGCCATAAAAGCCACTCTTGATCCTTCTGGATGAAAGATCGCAGACCCAATTCCGATTAAGATTACTGAAAAAATAATCATCCCATATGTAGGTGAAAGAGCAAGCATAGTAATACCAATAAGTGTACTCGTTAAACCAATAGGCAAAGCGAAAGGAAGCGGTTTTTTATCAGCATACCAACCAATTGCAGGTTGCATTAAGGATGCGACGATATTAAGAGCAAAGGCAATCAATCCAAGCTGTGTATAGTTTAAATGCATGGACTTTTCCAGAGTTGGAAACATGGCTGGTACGACAGCCTGAAGCGAGTCATTTAATAAATGGCAAAACCCCATAAGAACCAAAACCCAATAAGCTGTTGTGGTATTAGGTAATTGTTTGTCGACCTTGAGAGAAATTGAGGTCATGATACCACTTCCTTATCAAGTAATTTATATATATCAAAGTTCCTTCATTCTATTTATACAGTAAGTAGAACGAGGATTTCTATTCTGTTTATACTTTTCTGAGTAAATCGTTTGGCAAGATGGAATAAATTTTCGCATTGATATAAATTTTAGTATAGCAAACTTAATTTGGAAACAGTTAAATTAAACTTAATATGAAAAATTGACAAAAGCAATTTTATTTTTTATAATAGCCTTAATTCGAGATATTTAAATTTTATATAATAAGGTTGTGAATAAAATGGAGAATAATAGCGTACAGCAGTCACTCAAGCTGTTCATTGTTTTATCCAGAGCACATCGCTCCATCAATGATGTTGTTAATAAATATATTGCTGCACAAGGTTTAAATCCAACTGAATTTGCGGTCTTAGAACTGTTATATCATAAAGGAGAACAGCCTTTACAGCAAATTGGCGGGAAAATACTGCTTGCTAGTGGTAGTATTACTTATGTAGTAGACAAGCTTGAGAAGAAGCAATACTTAGAGCGTGTCGCCTGTAAAGAGGATCGAAGAGTTATTTATGCAAGGATAACTGAAGAAGGAAAAACATTTATTGAAAAGGTGTTTCCAGAACACGAGAAACAGATTGATGAAATCATGAATATTCTTAAGCCAGAAGAGAAACAAACTGCTATTGAGTTCATAAAAAAAATTGGCTATAAAGCGTACGAATGAAAAGTCTACGCTAAAAGGTATTATGAAACTATGGTTTCACACGAGTAAGCACGAAATCGGTTTAACACCCATTTTATTTTACATACTCAATGGCAAAATAGCATATGGCTGCTTGCTGTTCATCCATCAAAAGGTTGAACGGCTTTTTTTGTAAAACAAGAATAATGATATACCCTTATTGAACACCCTTTTTAGAAAAAATAAAGCAAAAAAGAAGGAGTTTTCATTAAGTATCGAGAAAATTAAGTAAGTTATAGGTAGTGAAATTAACCCATATTTTAGCAAAGGGAAGTGTTTTTTTGACATTTGAACAATATGAGTATATTCGTCCTAATTTAGAAGAAGTGAAGCTGAAATTCACAAGTCTTTTGGAGAAGTTTGAGGCAGCTGAAAGTGTGCATGGACAAAAAGAAGCGATTGACGAAATTAATCGCTTAAGAAATAACGTAGGAACAATGTTAACGATTTGTTCCATTCGCCATTCGATTGATACAAATGATGAATTTTATAAATCAGAGAATGAATATCTTGATGAATTATCACCAGAAATTGAAGATTTAGTATCTCAATATTATGAAAAACTTGTGAAAACTAAATACCGTAAAGAACTCGAAGCAGAATACGGTTCTCAGTTGTTTGCCCTAGCGGAAGCACAATTGAAAACTTTCTCGCAAGAAATCATCCCTTTATTGCAAAAGGAAAATAAGTTATCAAGCGAGTATACGCAATTACTGGCTGCTGCCAAAATTGATTTTGAAGGGGAAGAACGAACACTTGCTCAGCTACAGCCATTTACTGAATCGAAAGATCGAGAAATTAGGAAAAATGCAAGCGAAGCGATATTTCGTTACTTTGAAGAAAATGAAAAGAAACTAGATGAGATTTACGACCAGCTCGTTAAAGTTCGTCACGAAGTCGCAGTAAAGCTTGGATATAAGAATTTTGTTGAACTTGGCTATTATCGAATGGCTAGAACGGATTATAATGCCGAAATGGTTGCTAATTTCCGCAAACAAGTTGAAGAATATATCGTTCCGCTCGTAAGTAAGTTGAAAGAACGTCAAAAGCAAAGAATTAATGTGGATGAGCTGAAATTTTATGATGAAGGATTTGAATTTCAAACAGGAAATGCCGAACCTAAAGGGGGGCCAGCTTGGATTGTAGAGAACGGAAAGAAGATGTATAGTGAGTTATCTACTGAGACGGCTGAATTCTTTAATTACATGCAAGATAATGGATTAATGGATCTTGTAGCTAAAAAAGGAAAAGCTGGTGGCGGATATTGCACAATGATTGAAGATTATCGTGCACCTTTTATTTTCTCGAACTTTAACGGTACATCAGGTGATATTGACGTGCTTACTCATGAAGCCGGACATGCTTTCCAAGTGTATAGTAGCAGAAACGCAAAGCTCCCTGAGTATTACTGGCCAACATATGAGGCATGTGAAATTCATTCAATGAGCATGGAGTTCCTTACTTGGCCATGGATGGAGCTGTTTTTTAAAGAGGATACTGACAAGTACAAATTCTCGCATATGGCTAGCGCACTCACTTTCTTGCCATATGGGGTGACTGTGGATGAATTCCAGCATTTCGTATATGAAAATCCCGAAGCAACGCCAAGCGAAAGAAAGGAAGCATGGCGTGACATTGAGAAAAAATATTTACCACATCGTAATTACGATGGTGTGGAATTTCTAGAAAATGGCGGCTATTGGCAGCGTCAAGGTCATATTTTCAATTCTCCGTTTTATTATATTGACTACACGTTAGCGCAAATATGTGCCTTCCAATTCTGGAAACGATCAAGGGAAGATCAGGAGAAAGCATGGGATGATTATTTAAGTCTTTGTAAGCTTGGTGGTAGCCAATCGTTTCTCGGGCTTGTGGAATCTGCACATTTAGATTCACCGTTTACTGACGGCACCGTCAAAAATGTTGTCTGTGTGATCGACGAGTGGTTGACATCGATAGATGATACAAAACTTTAAAAAAGATAAAATAATAAGGAATTTAGTTCTTATCCCAGTTTAACAGGCTGTAATATCCCTACCTCAATTTTTATGAGAGAAACTGAAAAAATGGTTGGGTATGAAAAAACATTGATGGACGTTTTACTTTATTTAAAGACAAAAGAGGGTGTTCCAAAAGTGTCTAACCCAGCCCACACCATACGGTTTATCGTGTTACTTACACTTCATTTAAACTGCGCAGTAGTTGCGGAGTCTGACTTTTAACTTACGGTACATCCTCTTTTTGTTTCAAAAATCACGAGAAAACAGCCAATATTTATACACTAGGAAATTACTTGAGCTATTGCTTGTCTTAATTCCCTCAACCTAACATATATATGGTAATGGGGAGGGGAGCGGATGCTTTCAAGATGGACAGGTGCATTTCAAATCGCAGCGGTTTATGTGGGAACAGTTGTTGGAGCGGGGTTTGCCACAGGAAGGGAAATCGCTGAATTCTTCACTCAATATGGCATGTATGGTTTTTTTGGAGTATTGATAGCCGGATATATTTTTATTTTCACTGGTACGAAAATCATGTTGTTATCTTCTCGAGCGGCTGTTTCGACATACGAAGAATTCAATCAGCTTTTATTTGGGAAAAAAATTGCTGTGTTCGTCAATTTGTTATTTATGATCATGTTAATTGGGGTTACAGCTGTTATGATTTCTGGTGCAGGAGCAATTTTTGAAGAACAGCTTGGTTTTTCAAAGAATGTTGGCGTTGCAGTGACGATATTGTTTACATCTATCGTACTGATGAGAGGAATGAAAGGGTTGTTTGCAGTCAATTCCTTTGTTGTCCCAATGATGATTTTTTTTAGTGTAATGTTATGTATCCTTACAATTAAGGGTGGTGGGTTTGTATCCGCTTTTACAGCGACTCCAGAAGGACGGAAAACCTTAGATATCGTTATGTCACCATTTGCTTATACGGCCTTTAATCTGTCCCTTTCTCTAGCTGTGCTAGTCCCAGTAGCTTATGAAATTCGTGAGGAAAAGGTATTGAAGCGAGGCGCGATGCTTGGTGGTTTCTTTTTGACCGTTATTTTGCTGTCAGGGCATTTTTCGCTTGTTATGTTGCCCGATTTAATGAACTATTCGATTCCATCAGCAGAATTAATGAAAAATGCAGCAGCACATCTGCATTGGCTATTCATATTAGTCATCTATGGTGAAATCTTTACCTCAGTCATTGGCAATATATTTGGTCTGCAAAAGCAAATTCAAACTTATATAAAAATACCTGGTTTTACAGTAATTGTCATGATATGTCTTCTATCTGCTCTGATAGGGAAGTTTGAATATGGACAATTATTGGGATATTTGTACCCGCTGTTTGGGTACATTACTCTAATTTTTCTAGTGCTGGTATGGTTTAGAAATCCCGTAATAAAAAAGCCATGAAATAGGTAGGTACCTATTTCATGGCTTTGCTTTAGTTTTTCATTATTGATTTACCCATTTGAATGAAGGCATCTCTGTAATCATGATCTTTATTAGTAAAAATCGTTATTCTAGATTGGTTCTTTTCGTCTTGGAAAAGAACAGAAGTGACGATGTCGTCTCCATTTACTGCTTCATAAACGACTGCATGGTCAAGAGAATATTGGGAAGCGTCAATTGATGTGACCGTTTCTGAAATGGCATTCAATTGTGTTTTGACATTTGCTTCGATTTCATCCCAATTCACATTAGTAGGGAAGTGCTCAATCCGCATGTAAACTTCATCTTGTTCAGTTAAATACAGGACATCCTTATTAGGTTCTTCTGCAGTTAGCTCAAATTCAGGCAGCACATACAAACTGAATGGCTGATTATCGCTCTTTTTTAGGAACGCCGTTTCTTCTTTTTCTTTACCATTGACTTTGAATTTCAACGGTTGTTCAGGAATTCGGACTGTTTCGCCTTTATCCTCGGTTGTTGAAGTTTCAGTAGCTCCATCTACTTTAGTTGGCTCGTCTGTAGATGGATCGGCATTATCAGTAGAGTCAGTGTTTACGGTGCTGTCTTTGTTTGCCTCACTGCTATTCTCATTGGTATCAGAAGTATTTCCAGTGATTTCTGTACTGACGTCTGTATTTTCTAGTTTTGGTTCCTTGGCATTATCGTCATTATTGCCAGTACCACAACCACTTAGTACAAAAGCAGAAACTGTAAGTCCAGCTAGTACTAATTTCCATTTGTTCATTGGAATAATCCCCTTTCCTGTGTGAGTTTCCCGCTTCCTAAAGAATAAAAAGCAATTTCAATATACCATAAATTGTGTAGAAATGCTTTTACAATGTTAGACGAATCGATTAAAAAAAGGTTACGAATTCTATATAATCTGTTGTAAAAGAGGAGAGGATGCCACAAAAGCTAAGGGCCAGATCCCGCAACAACTAAATACAGTACAAGTTTCGTGTATGAAACACTACATACTGATTTAGAGTGCGAGGTCAGACCCTTATGAGACACCCTCGATTTTAAGTACGCTAAATATAGGTGTTGTATGAATTGGAGATTTACAGGCAGTTTATCCCCCACCAATTTTTTCTTGATTTTCTCAAAAAAATGAGGTGGGAGTATTACAGCCTAGTAAACCAGGGTAAATAATTATCGAACACTTTCCAAGCTTTAATATGTAGCGTGCTCAATAAACATCTATTTAATGATTTTATAATTTTTATGATTGACTACCGTTTTCTGTTCCAAATCAAAATCTCTGTAATTAGCCATATAAGTAACATCTACAATTACTGAATTTTCGTTAACCTTTTCTACGATTCCTTGCAAGCCATCTCGGAATTCAATAATATTACCTATTTCTGCTTTTTTCATAGCTATCAACCATCCTTTTCATCTCATAATTGTCTTTTTGTTTGAAGGAAAAGGGAACGAAGTTTTGTTAACTTAAACCAGTTACCAATTAAACTGTAAGTTAAACTAGATTTCGAGTGAACATCTATAAAATTGCTGCTCCGTCCCCTTATTAGAGTTGTTTTCCCGCTCCATAAAGACATTCTTCAAACTAGATTGTAGCGTTTAACGCCGTGTTGTTTCTTAATTTAGAAACAATAGAGGGATTATTCAGTGATTTAAAGATATTCCTGTTATCAGGTAAATAAATCCATAGAGCGCTTTCAATGTATTTTTCAATAACTCTACAAAACTTTTCATAAATTCCTTTATGATTACGAGTATATTAAAAAAGTAAAATGCTGAATAGTTTACTATACAGTTTGCACTACTTTTTCCCATACGTAAAGAATTTGTTTACAATTATTGATATATTGGTCAGTTTTTTGGGATTAAGTATTGCTCTTAAAAAAATAGACGCAGATATCCAGGTGATTATAAAAGAGCTTCACTCCTTTGCAGCATAATTGAAAAATTGCATAATGCGCAATGATCACGTATTATAGTACTGGATTTTGGAATTAATTATGAAACGTGTGGAGGTATTGGATTGGAGAAAGAAGAAGTAGAGACGCTGTTGAATCAGCTTGCAAACCGGGAGATTGATGAATGTACCATTACGAAGGAGCATTTTTTGTCTTTCCAACTTGTTCTTGTCAACAGGGAAGATTTCAAACGCTTTCGTGGTATAGCAAAACATGGTGGAGAAGTCACTTATCAATACATGGACGAACCAAGAAGTTAAACTTTTACATAAGCCTGTCTAGCTATGCGTTTTCCTTGCGTAAATAAAGACAGGCATTTTTTATTAGATTTAGGTATTTTTTGTTCAGATTTTACTCCGTTTAAATCCATCATCATTTATTGCTTCCGAAATTTCTTTAGCCTTTAATAAGGTGGTTCAAAGGAAACTCGAAATGATTCTTCGCGGTTCTATCTCAAGTATTAGGATGTTGTTACCTTTTAGCGTTTCGAAAGCCAGCCTTAAGTGCATCCTTTTCCGTACAAAACAACATTTCAGGTTTCGTCTGCTCATAATGCTGTCCACCTTTCACATGATATATTTTTTCACCTTTCGAGTTAATATTTCCCTTAATTTCAGGATTTGTACAAGCAATAGGACTTTCGTTTTCTTTCTGTTTTTTTTCAGCAAAACCTGTACTTGTTGCATAATTTTCGATGGACCAAATACCAATTTCATTTAGTTGAGCTTTTTCTTGGATATCGCGGAATTCATCGATGTATTTCGTATTTGGGGCAAATACATAAGCAACCCTAGCATATCCTTTTTCAAGTAAAAGTTGATTCACCATTTTTTCATTTGTATATAGATATGCAAGTAGTCTGCCGTATTTGTCCCGTTCATTCGTACCAAGCTCTATTTCGACGTCTGTGCCAACCGGTAATAGCTTTTTAACAAAGTCGCTCGCTTCAATCGCAAACGGTTGGACTGGTTTTGTAGGATGTACGCTCTCTGGCGTATCAACGAGTAAAAGCCTTACTGTTTCTTCTTTACTGTTATCCAGTTTGATTTTTATTGTATCGCCGTCCACGACCCGAACAATGGAAGCTGGGATAGTAGAAGTTTTTACCTCAGCTAAATCGGTTTTATGGGGGTGATTGCTTTCGTTAGTATTCTGGCTATTTGAACATCCTATAAGTGTCATACAGCATATAAAAGCAAAGATCATTAATATTTGATTAGTGTAAAATTTCATGTTAACCTCCGGAGTAATGTTGTAAAAAGGAAAAAAAGCAGATGGATTTTTGGATTGCAAGCCATAAGAAAAATTTCCAAAATAAGAATAGTATTGGCTACTTTGAAAAATGGACCATGCAAATATGTATATTACAGTGAGGAAAGTAAAAAATACAATTAAATAGAATTGAAAAAATGGTGAATGCCATATTTACGCATGAATGATTTTGGTTGTTTTTGATCGATTTTACTTAAAAAGGTACCATTTTTTTATAAATTAATTCCTGATTATGTAAGCGATGTCTTCCGCTGTGGTGAAGGGTTTCTTTCCATTCAAAATAATTAGGTATTTACATAAAAGAATAAATTAACATTGAATAATAGTTGCTTTTATAAAGGATTTCTTGTAGGATTTTCCTTGAAAAAGCAAGGTGAAATCATTGTCTGATATCATTAGGAATGCTATTCTTAATTATGAGTGGAACATGAGATATTTTACATGAGATATATGGGAATACTTTCAATTCCATTTGCATACTTTTTTGCTTTTTAACATGATATAACCAACATTGGGTAAAATGACAGTAGTTATTGCGTCATTTAATGTGGTTATATGTTAAGATTATTTATATTATTGGAAAAGGGAGATTGATTTTAATGCAACAAAAAACATTTAAAGTAATAGCAGATACTGGAATTCATGCACGTCCTGCAACATTGTTAGTTCAAGCTTCAGGTAAATTCGATTCGGAGATTAATCTTGAATATAATGGCAAGAAAGTAAATCTTAAATCAATCATGGGAGTTATGTCACTTGGAGTTGGCAAAGATGCTGAAATTACGATCTCTGCTGAAGGAAGCGACGAGAAAGACGCACTTAACACATTAGAAGAAACATTGAAAAAAGAGGGATTAGCTGAATAATGTCAACTTTATTATCCGGCATTGCCGCTTCTAACGGGATTGCGATTGCGAAGGCATATCGGTTAATTGAACCTGAATTAAAGGTTGAAAAGAAGTCGATTGAAAATGTTGCTGAAGAATCAGCTCGTTTTAAAGCAGCGGTAGATATGTCGAAATCAGAATTACAAAATATCCGGGAAAAAGCAGCTGAAGATTTAGGTGAAGATAAAGCTGCGATTTTTGATGCTCATTTGTTAGTAATATCTGACCCAGAACTATTAGGTCCGATTGAAGACAAAATTAAATCCGAAAATATTAATGCTGAATTTGCCTTAAAGGAAACAGCGGATATGTTTATCTTGATGTTTGAGCAAATGGATAATGAATACATGAGAGAGCGTGCAGCAGATATTCGTGACGTTACGAAAAGGCTTCTTGCGCATCTTTTGGGTGTTCAAATTCCGAATCCAAGCATGATTGCAGAAGAAGTGATCGTGATTTCTGAAGATTTAACGCCTTCAGACACAGCGCAATTAAATCGCCAATTTGTAAAAGGTTTTACGACAGATATCGGCGGTCGAACGTCACATTCTGCGATTATGGCTCGTTCTATGGAAATTCCTGCAGTTGTTGGTACTAAGGAAGCTACGAAAACGATTCAGAACGGCGATATCGTGATTGTAGATGGATTAAATGGACAAGTACATATTAATCCAACCCCTGAAGTTATTAAACAGTATGAGAAAGAAGCACAAGCTTATGAAGCGCAAAAAGCGGAATGGGCAAAGCTTGTTAATGAGCAAACGATTTCCAAAGACGGCCACCATGTTGAACTGGTTGCAAACATTGGTACACCTAAAGACCTTGTAGGCGTGATTAATAATGGTGGAGAAGGTGTCGGTCTCTATCGTACCGAATTTCTTTACATGGGCCGAGAGCAGTTGCCAACAGAAGAAGAGCAGTTTGAGGCGTATAAAGCTGTATTAGAAGGCCTAAAAGGAAAACCTGTGGTCGTTCGTACTCTTGATATTGGTGGAGACAAAGAGCTACCGTATCTTAATTTGCCAAAAGAAATGAACCCATTCCTAGGATACCGAGCGATTCGCTTATGCCTGGATCAACAGGAAATCTTCCGTACCCAGCTTCGTGCATTATTGCGCGCAAGCCAGTACGGAGATTTGAAAATTATGTTTCCGATGATTGCTACCCTTGGTGAGTTCCGTCAAGCAAAAGCGATTTTGGAAGAAGAAAAACAACAACTTCTTGCGAAGGGTGTTACTGTGGCTGAAGGTATCGAAGTCGGAATTATGGTAGAAATACCTTCCACTGCTGTTATGGCTGATACATTTGCAAAAGAAGTTGATTTCTTTAGTATTGGAACAAATGATCTTATCCAATACACAATGGCTGCGGATCGAATGAATGAACGAGTTTCATACTTATATCAACCATACAACCCGGCTATTTTACGTTTAGTAAAAATGGTCATTGATGCCGCTCATAAAGAAGGCAAATGGGCTGGTATGTGTGGAGAAATGGCTGGTGACGAAACAGCAATCCCTGTATTGCTCGGTCTAGGTCTCGATGAATTTTCAATGAGTGCCACTTCAATCTTGAGAGCACGTTCGTTAATCAGCAAACTCTCAAAAGAAGAAATGGAAGCATTGGCGATATCTGTCTTGGATCTCGAAACAAATGAAGATGTACAAGCTGCTGTTGAAGCAGCTGTTTCAAAAGCGTAATTAAAAAAGAGGATGTCTCAAATTAAAGGTCTAACCTCACACACTATACACCGTTTATTATGTTATGTTCACGTCTTAAACGAAATATAGTAGATGTGGGGTCTGACTCTTTTGTTTTGGGCCAGCCTCTTTTTTTTGATAAGAATTATAATTACGTTGTTAAGGGACATTCGAAAAACATTCTTATGTTCGGATTTGCTACAACTTGTCTTTATTAACTAGCAAAAGGTTTTCCACTTTAGATCCGCTAAGCTATAATGATAGTGAAGAAAATGGATGGAGGGGAATTACATATGGAATTAGGTTTACGTAACAAGAATGCACTCGTTATTGCTTCAAGTCAGGGGTTAGGAAAAGCGGTTGCAGCTTTGCTTGTGAAAGAAGGTGCAAACGTTATGCTTTCTGGTAGAGATGAAGAAAAACTGAAAGCTGTGCAAAGAGAGCTTGAAAGCTCAGAAGGCGGTAGAGTAGCCTATTGTGTCACGGATATTACAAAAAATAATGAGATTGTGAATCTTGTCAATCGAACAAATGAGGAATTCGGTGGCATAGAGCTACTTGTAAACAATGCGGGAGGTCCGAAGGCCGGTTCGTTTATTGAAATGAGTGATGATGATTGGCAACATTCATTTGAATTGAATTTACTAAGCTATATCCGAATCATTCGCGAAACACTCCCATCCTTGCAAAAACAGGGCGGGAAGATTGTGAATATCGCTTCTTCATCAATTAAAGAGCCTATTCCTGGGTTGATTTTATCTAATACATTTCGAACAGCCATTGTTGGTCTGTCTAAAACTTTGGCGACAGAGTTGGCTACAGATAACATTTTGATTAATACAGTGGGGCCTGGCCGTATTGCAACGGATAGAGTAGCCCATCTCGATCAAGTTAATGCTGATAAGCAAGGCGTCAGTGTAAAGGAAATGGAAGCAAAAATGAAAGCAGCAATTCCTTTGGGGCGCTACGGCGAGCCTGAGGAATTTGCAAAATTAGTTACATTCCTGCTTTCAGAGGCAAACTCTTATCTTACTGGACAAACGTATTTAGTGGATGGTGGTTCAATTAAATCGATTTAAAAGTAGGGAATACCAATGTGAACGTAATACAAAGGGGGACATGATATGGCACATTTGATCGAAACTGCAAAAATTGGATTTATTGGAACGGGTGTAATGGGAAAAAGCATGGTAAGCAATTTATTGAAAGCGGGATTTAATGTCACGGTTTATAATCGGACTAAAGAGAAGGCGGCAGATCTTCTAAAAGCAGGAGCGGGCTGGGCGGAATCACCAAAAGAGTTAGCCAAACAAACAAATGTGATTATTTCCATTGTTGGGTATCCGAGCGATGTAGAGGAAATTTACTTTGGTGAGGAAGGCATCATCCACTATGCGGATGAAAATACGATTATAATTGATATGACGACTTCTACACCAACCCTTGCCAAAAAGATTGCATCTTGTGCAAAGGAAAAAGGCATGTATTCACTAGATGCCCCTGTATCAGGTGGAGACATAGGAGCGCGAGATGGAAAGTTAGCAATTATGGTTGGTGGTGAACAAGATATATTTAATGAGGTAATCACAATATTTGAAGTTCTGGGTACGAATATTGTATACCAAGGAGAATCAGGTTCAGGTCAGCATACGAAGATGTGTAACCAAATTGCGATTGCATCTAATATGATTGGAGTTACCGAGGCAATTGTTTACGCCCAAAAAGCCGGTCTAAATCCGAATACTGTATTAAAGAGTATAACTACAGGAGCAGCAGGTAGTTGGTCACTTTCTAATTTGGCCCCTAGAATGATCCAAGGTGATTTCGAACCAGGGTTTTATATTAAGCATTTTTTGAAAGATATGAAGATTGCGCTGGAAGAAGCAGAACGAATGAACCTAGAATTACCTGGGTTAACGCTTGCTAAATCGCTTTATGATCAATTAGCCGAAGCTGGAGAAGAGGATTGTGGTACTCAAGCACTTTATAAACATTTTTTTTAATATTTATAAAGTGTTCAAAAAGGAGGATAGAAAGAGCCGAGAAGTTCTGCAAGCGATCGTCTCTAGACTTGTGCGATTTTAATAGAAGATCACTCATGAGCTTTGATGCAATTCGCTAGCTTTTTCATCGGATTTTTTGAACAACCTCATATAATCGTTTTCTTAAAACTCGCTCCAATCTCTTGAATACAAGCATACTGTCATGAATAGGCTAGTCATATAACAACCGAAAGGAAGTCGGTTTAGTATGGGGATGTTTGATGATATTGGTCAAATGTTTCAAGAGCTTGAGGATGGACGGTATATTGTAAGAATTGAAAACTATTATAGAAAAAAAACGAAACACAACTTGAATCCGCTTTGCTGGGAGTTAAAGCTAATGAATGAGAGTTCGCTTGCTTTACCAGTCAAAGTCAGTCAGATAGAAACGAATTATGGATTTCAAATTCTAATGCGTGAGTTGAAGAATTTGGGCTGCTTAAAGCCAAAATCCGCAGCCGAATTTGCAGAGGTTCTGACAGGTTTAAAGGGTGCGATAATTGAAGTGAACATTACGACGACTAAGCAAAATGAAGGCTTTCGAGATATTCGATTTCTACGCAAGCTCTATTGAAGTATCTACTAAATAAATTTTTTACAATAAGCTATCTTAAAGGGACTAAGGATATCCAAAAGGAAAGGATTCAGGCCTACATCAACTATATATCGTTATTATGACGTGTGCATGTGACACGATAAACGATGTATAGAGTATGAGGGCAGCTCCATTTGAGGCTTCCTTGCCCCTATTTTGTTTAATGTCCAGGAATATCAGGTAGTTCATTAAGGAATCATTCAATTCTATTTAAAGCCTCTTTCAATATATCTAGAGAACAAGCGTAAGAAAATCGAAAATATCCCTCGCCAAGCTGGGAAAAGGCATCTCTTGGAATCACAGCTACCTTTGTTTTTTCAACAAGTTCAAGGCAAAATGAGAGTGAAGTATAATACCTGTAGAGAAAGATATATTGCAAATAGTCTCCTTGTTGAGCATGTTCAAAAAGTCTAAGATAGATCATTGTCAGATTGTATCAAAGCTCTTAAAGTAACCGTCTCTTATCTCGAGCTTAATAAATGTATACTTGTTAGGTTAAAACAAAGAGATTCTTGAACTGCATGGATTTTATTATCTATCAAGTTGAACAAGCACGTAAAAAAGTTAATTAAGGATGGATAATGTGATTAGAACATGTGTCATAACGAAAGACAATGAGACGCTTTATAATGTAGAGCTTGATGAGTTAAATAAAATGGATGTAGCTTGGTATTGGGTTGATTTTGCTAACCCAACTGAAGAAGAATCGTCATTATTATCGAGTACATTTCAATTTCATCCGTTAGCAATTGAAGATAGCTTAGATGATTTCAATCAGCGACCTAAGATTGATTTCTATGAAGATTATGAATTTCTAGTGCTCCATGCCCTAAATAAAGATAATCTAAAAGCAATAGAGCTTAATATGTTTATTAGCGAGAAATTTATTGTTACCTTCCATAAAGAGGACATCAGGGAGCTTGAGACGGTTTGGGATTTAATGAATCGAAACTGCTCAATGAGAAAAGGACCATTTTTCCTCATGCACGGTTTGATTGATAAATTAGTTGATGAGTACTTCCCGCTAGTTTATCGAATTGAAGAAGAACTGAACTGGATAGAAGATAACACAAAAAATGAAACAATAGCTGAGTTAATTGAGCGGTTATTTGACTTGAGAGCTGAAATGTCAACTTTGAGAAAAACCATTTTGCCTATGCGGGATATGCTGTATCGGATGAATTATTCGGATCGTTTGAGTTATTTGAAAGAGCGGCATTTATACTTTAATGATGTACATGATCATTTACTTAAACTGGTGGAGATGCTTGAATCATATCGAGATTTTTCTTCCGATATCCGTGACAGTTACTTGTCCGTAAATTCCAATAGTTTAAACACGAGTATGATGACATTGGCCGTTATAACAACAATTTTTATGCCCTTGACGTTTATTGCCGGGATTTATGGAATGAACTTCAATCATATGCCAGAGCTCCATTGGCACTACGGTTATTATGCGGTAATAGGAATCATGGCCTTGATTGCTGTTTTGATGTGCGGTTTATTTATAAAAAAAGGCTGGCTTCCTATGATGAAATTTAGAAGGAAAAATAAGCATCGCCGAAATGATTGAGTGAACAAGTATATATTGAATATTTTTCTTTTTTATCAATTTATCTTAAGAAATCTTTATTTTTACCGAATCAATAAGTATAAGTCACTTTTTTAACATATAGGCTAATTTCACTAAAATATCTTATAAGACGAATCTAAAACATGATATATTTTAGAAAGAAAGATAAAGGAAGGACGAATAAAATGGACCAAACAAAAGGTATTCTGCTTGAGAGTGGTACAAATGAATTAGAAATCGTTGAATTTGGAATAGGAACAAATAAATTTGGCATTAATGTAATTAAAGTAAAAGAGATTATAAATCCAGTCCCCATTACATATGTACCACATGCACACAAGAATGTGGAAGGAATCATAGAGCTCAGAAGCGAAATTCTACCAGTCGTTGATGTAGCAAAGGCACTTGGTTTTCCGCCATCGGAAAAACCGAAGGATGATAAATTTATCGTTGCCGAATTTAATCAGCAGAAGATTGTTTTTCATGTACATACTGTAACACAAATACACCGAATTTCTTGGAAGCAAATTGAAAAGCCTTCTGACATGTATCAAGGTCTTGAAGGTCAAATTATCGGGGTCATTAAACTTAATGGAGAAATGCTATTACTTCTGGATTTTGAGAAAATCGTTGTGGATATCAATCCTGAATCTGGAATTAGTCTTCAACAAGTGAAAAAGCTTGGAAAGAGAGAGAGATCCAATAAGAAGCTTGTAGTTGCCGAAGATTCACCACTTCTTAGAAAGCTCCTTCATGATACCTTATCAGAAGCAGGCTACGAATTCCTCGAATTCTTCGAAAATGGCGAAGATGCCTTAAACTATTTAGAAAGCATCATTCAATCGGGGAAAGAACTTACAGAGGAAGTTCAGCTTGTGATTACGGATGTAGAAATGCCGCAAATGGACGGTCTTCATTTTACAAAGCGAATGAAGGCAGATAATGACTTAGGCAAGCTACCTGTCATTATTTTCTCTTCATTAATTACGGATGATTTACGCCATAAGGGAAATATGGTTGGCGCGGACGCACAAGTAAGTAAGCCAGAAATTGCCGAACTTATTCGATTGATTGACGAGCATATACTTTAAAGAAAGACAAGTCTTTCTTTAAAGCGGAAATAGGCTGACTAAACAGGTATATGATTGCCTGTAAGTCAGCCTATTATTTTGCGGATATTTCATATTGATGGACAGGAATTGCTTCATGATTGCGGTCCAATTAAAGTTTGAAACCTTTCCCTAAAAATGAAGAAGGAAATGTATTTTGAAAAGCAGAGTTTGTTTTACTTCGCTCCTGATGGCGAGGTCTGCCAGCTTGCTCACGTGGTTTTGGTTCGCTCGCATTGCCGATATACGCATGCAAAATCTTCTTTGCTCGTGATAAGGATAATGCAGCTTTAGGATTACGAACCGATGATGATCGGCTTCCTAAGTGAGGGAGTTTTTTTAAATCCTCTCTTGAAGGTGGGAGGTGGAAAATATATTCACCACATTCGACAATTACATCAGATTGTTGCGCTGAATATCTTGGATTATCGGAAAAATGGAGTCCTAACTTTTTCGCTTTCCCTTCAGTAAGTAATTTATTAAGAGAAAGTCGCTTTAATTCGTATAAAGTTTTTGGTTCTGGGGCTGTTTTTGCGTGCTTATTCACGACAAAGATTGCTTGGGCAAGACTGTTGACTGTATTCATAGAGGAAGGCTCCCCTTTTATGTCATTCATAAATAAACTCCTTTCCTAATATGGTCTTGCATACAGTTCTCATTATACCATTTTCAAATTTGAAAGGAAGTAAAAGAGAGATAAGACAAAACTTTTTATTGGGATTTTTCGAAAGCAAAAAATGATACGGATAGTTGCTTACTTCGTATATAGTAAATAAAAAGAAGAGGTATGAAATCTCCCTCTTCTCGTTTAATCTTCATTTTGAGTATTGTGGAGACGTATAGATATTTATATTTTCCGATACTCCTGCCTGGGCTCCGAAGCTTTGGGGATATGCCTGATATCCAGGGTAGCCTTGATATGGATTGTTTGGTGGATAAGGATAAGGATACGGATAAGGAGCTGGGGACGGATACGGAAGATAATATGGTCGATTGTTAAAAAGTAATGATCCAGTAGCAAGACCTGCAACACCCCCTACCACGAATGGCAGCAGAAATGGAAAAAAACGCTCGTCTTGACCATTTCGCGATGGAACGGCTGGATAGTATTGATATGCTGGGAAGTCATAAGGTTGCATGGGGTTCTCTCCTTTCTCTCATTATTGTATGGTTGTTTTTCAATTTGGAGCCTGTATCAGACTGTTTTTCATTGGCTTGCGTGCGTTTTATTAGCTACTTCTATTATCTTGTACATAAAAGGAGCGGTTGGAATAAAAAGTTTATGTTCTGCTCTGAGTCTACTAATGGTATAATATTTGCAATAGACACTTTGTTTTTTTAACTAAGAAGTACCAGGCACACTTATGGATAGAATGCCAGATAAGTTAGTTAGCTGTTGTTCTGTAAGGCATATCTGGCATATTATTTTTCATTAGACTGTAATTCATATAAAGTTATTTCTGGGCGAGCAAGGAAGCGATAAGGGAGTCTTGTAGTTCCTAGCCCTCGATTCACGTATAGGGTTAAGTTTTCAAGCTCGTACATTCCTTCTATATATTTTTTTCCGAAGGGAGGCGTCACAAGGGCGCCAGCAAAAGGAATTTGAATTTGTCCAGCGTGGCTGTGGCCGCTCATTTGATATTGTACTGGGTAATCTTTTGCGAAATCAGCAAGATCGGGTGCATGTGATAAAAGGATGGTATAAGCTTGTTCTGGAACACCTAATAGGGCCTTATTTATGTTTGGAGATCCAAGCATGGCATCATCAATTCCAGCAACATATATTTTATCTCCGTTTAATAAGGAAATTGCAGCATGTCTGTTTTTTAATAAAGTGAAACCTGAAAGCCCCATGATCTGGTCATATATTTTAGAACCATACCCTCCGTGATCATGATTGCCGTATATACTGAATTTCCCTAAGGGAGCTTGAATGTTTTGTAGCAGTGGAATAATTTCGGAATGATGCGGATATTTATTTGGCTCATCCATTAAATCACCAGTGAAAAAAACAACATCTGGAGAGAATGTCTGTATTTTCGATAATACAGCCTGCAAATCTTTTAACTGAAATTGAAAACCTAAATGAGTATCACTAAATTGAACAATCTTCATGCCGTTAAAACCTTTTGGGATGAGTGGATGCTGAATCATTATTTCATTGAATTCAATCCATTTAGGTTCGATATCATGAACATAATATCTACCGCCTACTCCTGCTCCCATTAGAGTTAATATGGTACCTACTGTTTTTTTTAGAAAAGATCTTCTTGTCATATTATTATTCATTCGTATCAACCTATCTACTTAAATGTCACTTCCTTATACTACCAAACAATATGTATAAAAAGAAGTATATATTATATTTTAAAATAAAAGTTTTTTAGTGAGCTTTATTAATTAACACAAGCTGGCTCACTAATGCCAAATAACCTCCATAAAGGAAGTTAAAGACGTGACTTCGCGAGTGAAGAGAACATTTGCTTGTCTGGGGGCTTGTTGAGAGTAGGACATACAGGCCTGTTCTTAGCTGTTTCTCCTATTTACAGGGCGCTTGCACTTTGAAATTATGACTTACAAGCGTAAAGTTGCATTTGTAATCTTTTCAAATAGAGGAAAAGTCTATTGGTTATGGAACATTTTTTGGGGGTAACACGCATGACACAACCAATGTTGGTAACATTTATCATACTTGTCTGCACATTTGCACTTATCATACAAGGAAAATTACGTGCAGATTTAGTAGCGCTTATATCACTTGTGACACTTGGGCTGACCGGTATTCTAAATTTGGAAGAGGTTCTTTCTGGATTTTCAAATCCGGTTGTCATTATGATTGGATCTCTATACGTCGTTGGAGCAGGAATTTCACTGTCCGGACTTGCTGATAAAATTGTAAGCCAATTAAACCAACGCAAAAAAGGCAGTGAAGCTAGGATGCTTATTTATGTAATGGCTACTGCGGGAATACTAGGTTCCTTGTTAAGCAGTACGGCGATTGTTGCCTTGATGCTTCCAATCGTGACAAGCATGGCTTTAAAGAATAAGAAAAGTCCATCCAGGCTCCTGCTTCCACTAGCTTATGCTAGCGGGCTTGGTGGTATGTTAACAATGATCGGTACAACGCCTAATATAGTAGTTAGTGAGATATTACGGACAAATGAATACGCAAATTTAACTTTCTTTGATTTTACGCCTATCGGAATTGTGGCCCTTCTTTCAGGTTTAATTTTTATGCTCACTATAGGGAAAAGGCTTCTTCCGAATCGATTTATTTCCTTGAATAATAGTGGTAAGGGTTTATCTGTAAGTGAATTGGCTGGAATGTATAAAGTTTACGATCGCTTACATTATCTCTATATTCCATCGGACTCTGACATTGTTGGAGAACGTTTATCTGAACTAAGGCTGCCGGTTGATTATGGAATTACTGTTATTGAAGTTAAAAGAAAAACAAGAGATAAACAGCGTTCAATCTTAACGAAACCTCAGATTTTTTCAGCGAAAGCAGAAGAAGTGCTTCATCCAGAAGATATTATTTTAGTCTTTGGTGAAGATGATGCAGTAATGCGGTTTGCAGATGACTTTGAATTGGAAATGAGATCTTTTCAACAGGAAGAGATCAAAAAACATTTTCTTAGCAGTAAATTCGGGTTAACAGAAGTGCTGATCATGCCTCATTCTGATTATGAGAATCAATCCTTGCAAAATATCCATTTTCGTGAAAAATATCAATGCAGTGTATTAGCGATTAATCGAAAAGGAGAATATATCCAATCAGAATTAGGGACTGAACAATTAAGACCCGGAGATGCGCTTCTTATTCATGGCGAATGGGGAAATATTGAAAGGGTGTCTGCTGATTTGCAAGATGTACTAGTTGTAGGTAGTGTATCGATTGAGACAGAGCCTGAGGTGTCTAAAAATAAAGCTCTTATAGCCGCTGGTATTACCTTGCTTATGGTAATTATGCTATCTAATGATTTGATTTCTCCTACGTTGTCGATGTCTATGGCAGCTTTGCTGATGATTGTAACAGGTTGTCTTCGATCAATAGAGGAGGCCTATCAAAGAATGAACTGGGAGTCCGTTATTTTCATTGGTGCCAACATTCCTCTCGCACTTGCACTTGAAAAGACGGGTGGAATACTTTTGATTAGTTCGATATTAGAAAATGTAATCAATTGGGCAGGCCCTTATGGATTATTAGGCATCTTATATTTACTGACAATGCTGATGAGCTTTTTTATTCCAAATGGGGCTGTAGCAATCATCGTTGCACCTATTGCTTATACACTTGCTGAAAACCTGCACTATAGTCCACTTCCCGTGTTAATCTGTGTAGCAGTTGCAGCAAGCATGGCATTCTCATCACCATCTGTATCACCATCAAATGCACTTGTGATGACTGCTGGGGAATACACGCAAAAGGATTTTGCGGTGATTGGTATTCTATTACAACTCTTCATTGGTGTAATCATGATTTTTGCCATTCCTTTCTTTTTTCCATTTTAAAATCATTGGGATGAGTCATTACATAAAGGGGGGGAAATCAAGAATCGATGTCCCAAATGTGCGCTAAAATGCTATATAGGAAGGTGAAACCCCGCAGATGGCATGCGGGGTTCATTAGTCGTTGATGGAAAGAGCTATCTTCATTTTTTCAATTTCAAATCCAATAATCGCTTCTCCGTTAATGATGACTGTTGGAGTCGAATAGGAACCGTATTTTTTAGTTAATTCTCTCATTGCTGAAGCATCTGCTTTGATATCTTTTTCTTGAAACGAAATATTATATTCGTTAAAAAACATTTTGACGATAGTACAAGGTGGGCAGTCTGGTTGTGTAAATAGCGTAACTTTATTCATTTTTATCCTCCGATATATACTTGGTAAAATTTCAAAAGAAACAAAAAGATTTTCAATTCATTTTAGAATACTTAGTATTATTACTTAGATTAATGCTATTTTGAACTATCCCTGACTTAGCTAACGCTTGAAGTGGGGGATTCCTACGAGCACCCGTGTATCCACCAGTTATTGAGTAGGCTCTACCCGTAGTCCCTACGGTGAAGGCACAAAATATCGTGTACATTGGACTCCCACATTCTACTTTACTTGGTTATCGCTACTTCGAACGCTGTGGGACGCTTAGAACATTGAAGATTTTATGTGACAGACGTTTTTTTCTGTCACAATCGTATATCTTGGGTTTTCAAAGAACAACTTACAGGAACATTGTACCATAGGAACAAGTGTTTCTCTACGCAAAAAGTCGATTTATCTTCCACTTATTTTTTTGCTATGCCTTGCACAAAATTGAAGTGGGAGTCTTCTCGACCAAAATGATGAAAAAATATTCAAAATTGAATAGCGAAACGTCTTTTGAGAAAAAATAACTATATTTTCGACATTTTTTTTAAAGTTTTTATATACAAAATTAATCTGTTATTCTATGCTTTTATTAGGACCAGAAAAGGATGAAGAATGACGTGTTTGATGAAAAATTCTGAAATTAATTCGTTCTGGTTTTTGGATAGATTTTTATGTTATAGTGAAACCTATTGGAAAGGTTTTATACTAGAAAGGAGTGGGAGTATGTCTCAATTACAAGGCATTCTTACTAGATTGAAAAATCTTCAGGAGCAAGCACAGGAAACTGAATCTGCTCAGCGTTTTTTTGAAATAGATGGTGTTTTAAAATGTCAGGTTACATATTTCAGTAAAACGGAGATGTTTGAGTTAGAAGTTTTTAATGAAAAAAGCAAATCCTCTAAATATCAATTTGACAATGTTGATATGATTACAATTGAAATTTTTGATCTTTTGCAATCATAATCAGATTGCAAAACATAATAAAGGTCGATGGCATAAGCTGTCGGCTTTTTTTGTCTTACAGAAATATGGAATTTTAAAAAAACGGATAAATGTACTTTTGCGATTTTCAGTTTGAACGCATGAAATCTAGTTGAATTTTGCATTCTAAATAAATGGAGGGATAAGAATTGGAAAAGCCAACTGTAATATGTCCGCAATGTAAAAGAAAAAATGAAATGAGTAAAGTATTAACAGCGCAGTCTAATCAAAACGTCATTTACGAGTGTCCCGAGTGTGGGTGTATGGTAAGAAATATCGAAACGAGTAAGGGCTGACATAAGAACTCTCATTTATCCCACTCTTAACCGGAGTAAGACCCACCACTGTGCTCTTCAGCGCTTTAGTTGAGGCCCATAGCATAATGTTTGGGTCTCACAGACGAAAGACTAAAGGACATGGTGTGCTTAGTCTATGATTCATTGAACCTTAGTTCGTGTTGGTGATGGTCGAAACGAAATCGAAGAACTTAGCAATAGTAGAACGGGACTACCCATCAGTGGGAGGTGAGGAAACCCCCACTGATAGAAGTTTTACTTTATAGGTCAATTCAAGAAGAAAGATTCCTTTACCTATGTTACACTAGAGGTATATACGAAATTATGACTTATTAGGTAAGGGGTTTTGACATGATCGGTACTCACGATGGGAACTTACTGGAGTTAAATGTGAAAGACTTGATGATTCCTTCTGAATGTGTTGCTCACGTTCAGATTGCCAATAATCTAGAGCACACGCTTCTTGTTTTGACAAAGAGCGGGTATACAGCCATCCCTGTGTTAGATCCTACGTATAAGCTACATGGTCTGATAAGTACACCAGTCATCCTCGACTCTATCTTAGGGATGCAACGGATTGAATTTGAAAAGTTGGAGAATAAAAAGGTTTCTGAAATTATGAATAAAAATATTCCTCGACTTCATGTTGAAGAAAAAATGGATAAAGGGCTTGAGCTCTTAATTGATCAACCTTTTGTATGTGTTCAAAATGATGAGGGAATTTTTGAAGGAATTCTAACAAGAAGAGCTATTTTGAAAGAAATATATAAAGGTCCAGCATCTCCGTCTAAATAAAAATAAGCCCCCTTTGGGGGCTTATTTTTAACCCGTTTTAACGGGAGATAACACGAGGATGTTCCAAATGGGTTTATCCAACTGTTACTTACACCTCATTTAAATGGTATGTAGTAGTTATGAGTCTGGTCCTTTACTTATTCATCAACTAAAAGGCCCCGACTTCTTGCTACAGCTAGAAAGATGGTTATTAGCGATCCTACTTGGTGAGTTGAGCAGTCGTATCGCTATTTGGAGTAAATCCTGATTGGTCAGATACAGTGAAATTTACCGATGTGTGAGCAAAGGTTCAGCTAGGTAAGGAGAATGCTACATTTCACGTAGGAAGGCCTAAGAAGTGGGTCACATGGACGAAGTGGCAGCGATAAAGGCGAAACTAGTACGAGATTAACCATCAGTAGGGATGCAGAACAATCTTTTGGAAGTTTTACTTTATATGGAGATTATTAAATGATACTATGGTTTCATATTTATCTGGTATAAGAAAAACGAATCAAGGTGTTGAAAATATGTCATTTTCTGAGTTTCATTTATTATCTGTTTTAGCGCAAGAAATGAACATGCGTAAAGCGGCTGAACGTTTATTCGTCTCACAACCTGCCTTGTCACAGCGATTGCAAACGATTGAGAAGGATTGGAATGCTAAATTATTTCTTCGTTCACAAAAAGGACTTACTTTAACACCAGCTGGGGAAGTGGTCATCCGTCTAGCAAATGAAGTATTAGTAAAAGAAGAAAAAGCCAGAGAAAGTATTCAAGCTATGGATCATGAAGTGTATGGAACATTGAAAATAGCTTGTGCTTCAATTGTTGGGCAAAACTGGCTACCTCCAGTCTTGAAAAAATTTGTGCAAAAATATCCCTATGCCAAAATCTCACTTATTACTGGCTGGAGCAGTGAAATATTAAAATCATTATATGATGGCCAAGTACATATTGGGATTATACGTGGGGCACCTGATTGGAAGGGCCATAAACAGCATTTATTCACTGATATGTTGTACTTAGTTGATACGGAAATGAATGAGCTTGAACAAGTTCTAGAAACAGATCGGCCATTCATCCAGTTTAAGAGTGATTCAAATTATTATCAGGAAATTCAAGATTGGTGGCATCGCCATTTCCAGACGACACCTAAGAATACGATTATTGTTGACCAAATTGAAACATGTAAGCAAATGGTTTTCAATGGTATCGGTTATGCTATTCTTCCAGCTATTACACTTCATGATAAAGATCAAAATGTCTTTAAAATCCCCCTCTTAGACGGACAAAATCATTCGATTCAGAGAGATACATGGCTGTGTGGATACGAATCTGCATTTCAATTAAAGCAAGTAAAAGCATTTGAAGAGATTGTTGCTGAACATATTCTCACGCATGGACTATGATTAACAAGGTATGAGTAAAATGATTGTAGGAGGATTTTAACCCTTTATTTCCAGAAAGAAGGCCTTTAATTGCTAATACGTCGGAACTGTTTATTGATTTAAAAGGGAAGGGGGCATGTTGCTTATCCGCATGAAACAAGTGATATGGTTGTTGCTGCATGTTCACTAGCTGCAATCAACTGTTTTAGAAACGTGAATTCGCCTGATTTAGCGGTTGATGAAGAAAATCCTCATGATTGAAGTTTCACATTATGTTCTGGTTAGGTGTAAATTCAACATATCGACTGCATCATACTAAATTAAATCCAGATGAGCAGGCGATTGAAAAACAATTACTTTGCTTATTCACAATATAACTTTATAAAAGATCGAATAAATAATAATAAGGAGAGGTAAGGGGATTTTCATTATCTTCAAGCTTATTGAGTTGAAAAAAGCTTTCGCGCTTCTCATATGGTAGAATAGCAGTGCATAAAGTTAGCTTGTTGGAGGTAGAATTCGTGAAAAAAGAATTTGCAGTAATCGGGCTTGGACGATTTGGAGGCAGTATCGTTAGAGCTCTAATCGAGGAAGGCATGGAAGTGCTTGCCATTGATATGGATGAGGATCGGGTTAATGAATATGCGATGATTGCTTCACATGCAGTTATTGGAGATACAACAGAAGAAAATGTTCTTAAAAGCCTTGGAATCCGAAATTTCGATCATGTGATTGTCGCAATTGGGGATAATATTCAATCGAGTATCCTGACGACTTTAATATTAAAGGAATTAGGTGTTGAAAGTATTACAGTGAAGGCCCAAAATGATTATCACGAGAAAGTTTTGATAAAAATTGGTGCAGATCATGTTGTTCATCCTGAGAGAGACATGGGAAAGCGTATTGCACACAGCATCGTATCGAATAATGTTCTTGATTATTTAGAATTATCTGATGAACATTCCATCGTGGAAATTGTGGTAAGTTCTAAAATGGAAGGTAAAACCATTATTGATCTTGATATTAGGGCGCGTTATGGAATTAATATTGTTGCTGTAAAAAGAGGGGGAGAAATCATTGTTTCGCCTCAAGGAAATGATCCAATTCACAAAGGGGATATCTTGATTGTCATCGGTGCTGACTCAGATATTAACCGTTTTGAAAAAAAGACTGTAGATTAAGAACAAATGCACAAGCGCCTTGATCAACTTCAACTTAAAGCATAAGACAAGCAAGTTGTATGGGGGGCGACTTTCTTCCCATTAGATTGATTCGTTTGTAGTTGTTTGCACTAGTTGCGGACAGACCCATTAAATGATCCATAATAAAATCATATAGTATGCCCAGTAATAAAGAGGATGTCCCATAAAGCAAAGGGTCGGACCCCGCAACTACTACATACAGTTTAAATGAAGTGTAAGTAACACGATAAACTGTGTGGTAAGTGCTGGGTCCGACCTTTTTGGGACATCCTCTTTTATATATAACTTTTGTTATACTTCCATGATAATTGGTAAAATCATTGGACGGCGTTTTGTTTTTTCGTAAAGGAATGGAGATAGTGTGTCTGTAATTTCATTTTTAATTTCAGACCATTGAGTCGTCTTGCGTTCCATTACTTTATTTAGGTGCTTTGTAATGAGCGCTTGGGCATCGTTAATTAAGTCGCCTGATTCTCTCATGTATACAAAGCCTCTTGAAATGATATCTGGACCAGCGGCAATCTTGAAGTCTTTCATGTTGATGCTGACAACCACGACAACAAGTCCTTCCTCAGAAAGGATGCGACGGTCACGTAAAACGATATTCCCGATATCACCAATACCGCTACCATCAATATAAACGGAGCCTGAAGGGATCTTTCCAGCCACTTGTGCTGTATTTTCACTTAAGGCAAGTACTTCACCGTTATCCATGATGAAACAATTTTCCTCTGGAACCCCGCAGTCGATGGCATGCTGGCTGTGCAATTTTTGCATCCGATATTCACCATGAATCGGCATGAAGAACTTTGGCTTAATTAAACGAAGCATCAGCTTTTGTTCTTGTTGTCCACCATGACCTGACGTATGGATGTTACTGAGCGGTCCACTAATCACGTCCGCACCAGCGCGGTATAATTGATTAATCGTTCTAGAAACACTGATTGTATTTCCTGGAATCGGTGAAGATGAGAATACAACTGTATCTCCTGGAATGATTTGAATTTGACGATGCGTACCATTAGCAATTCTTGATAGAGCAGCCATTGGCTCGCCTTGGCTACCTGTACAAAGAATTGTTACACGGTTTGCAGGAAGTCGATTGATTTGTTGAGCATCGATAAACGTATCTTTTGGTGCAACAATATACCCTAAATCTTGTCCGATTGTGAGTGCTGCTTCCATGCTTCTACCAAAAACCGCGACTTTCCGCCCATTTTTAACAGCTGCTTCAACGACTTGTTGCAGTCTGTGAATGTTTGAAGCAAACGTAGCGAAAATAATTCGACCTTCCACTTTACGGAAAATATCATCAATGCTCTCGCCAACACGGCGTTCTGACATTGTAAAAGTCTGAACCTCACTATTCGTACTATCGGATAGTAAGCATAGAACGCCTTCTTTTCCAATTTCAGCCATCTTTGTTAAATTAGCAGGTTCTCCTACTGGTGTAAAATCGAATTTAAAGTCTCCAGTATGAACAATTTGTCCTGGAGGAGTTTTAACAACAATCCCATAAGAATCTGGGATACTGTGAGTTGTTCTGAAAAACGAAACAGATGTTTTACGGAACTTAATCACGTCATCCTCTTGAAATTCATGTAATTTTGTTTGACGTAGAAGACCATGCTCTTCTAATTTATTGCGTAACAATCCTAATGCTAATTTTCCACCATAAACAGGAATGTTAATGGCTTTTAGTAAATAGGGAATTCCGCCAATATGGTCTTCATGTCCGTGGGTAATGAAAAGACCCTTAATTTTATCTACATTTTTTACTAAGTACGTATAATCTGGAATCACGTAGTCGATGCCTAGAAGTTCGTCCTCTGGAAATTTAATTCCTGCATCGATAATAATAATTTCATCCTGGAATTGTACTGCATACGTATTCTTACCGATTTCACCTAGGCCGCCGAGTGCATAAACGGCAGTTTGGTCATTTTTCACAAATTTCATAAATTATCCTAACTCCAATACATTAAAATCTTCTTTATTTTTCTTTTCATATTCATAATATGCCCCTGTAACCGCCTCAACATATTCAATATTATAAGGAAAATCCTTTATTTTATCGCGAACTTCTCGCTCAGACTCTCCCTCAACATAAATAACTTGGGTATGCTCTCTTACGGGTACATTTTTTGGATCTTCTTGATAGTAAACTTTAAAAACCATTACTTTCTCTCCTCTTCTTTTTAAATTGCTTGTTTCATTATATATAAAAAAAACAATTTTTTCATGTTTTAGTACATCATGTGAACACTGAATCAATTAAGTGTAAGTGTGAAGACCTCTTCTGTCCATTCATTTCCGTTCATTAGGTCTATAATGCACTTTACACAAGCAAGAAGCCCTTCGCAAGTATTTGAAGGGCTATATCAAATAATTTTATGCGATTGATTTCCTTTTTAAAAGATCATTCCATTGTTTACGTAGCTTTTTGCGTAGCTTCTTTAACATGGTGATCACTCCCTTGTCTTTTATTGTATAGAATAATTTAATAAAGTAAATACATATTTCCCAGATAATAGGAATTATCAGAAAAAAACCACTGATACCCAGCTTTGACCGATGAAGGAAGTAGTTATAGTATATACATAGAATGAAAATTCTCTAATGCCAAATAATGGATGATAAAACATTCTTTAATGGAAGATTCTTGACATATACCAGAACGCAGTTTTTAATAAATATGAAGAATGCTACAGAATAATTTTTAAGAAAAAATCAAATAAGATAAAAAATTTGACAAAAACTTTATTAAAATGGAATGGACGTGTTGAAGAAGATATGCAGAAAATTGTATTTTTTGATATAGATGGAACATTGCTTGATTACGAGAAGACATTGCCTGCATCGACTAAGGCTGCTATTAAGCAACTGCAAGAGAATGGGGTTTATGTTGCGATTGCAACTGGAAGAGCACCATTTATGTTCGAATCCTTAAGAGAGGAATTGGACATCGAGTCGTTTGTTAGCTTTAACGGTCAATATGTAGTATTTGAAAATGAAGTGATCTACAAAAATCCCCTTTCAGTCGATGAACTTAAGCGTTTGCATGAGATGGCCAGAGAGAATGATGAAACATCTCTAGTGTTTATGAATGAGAAAACGATGAAAGCGAATGTTAGTCATAGTGATAGAATTGAAGAGGCGATAGGTACATTAAAATTTCCACATCCGGAACGTCAAGATGATTTCTATCATGATAAAGAAATATATCAAAGCCTTGTCTTTTGTACAACGGAAGAAGAAGAGGCACTGATTACTGGTAAGTTCGATAAATTCAAATTTATTCGTTGGCATGATCTATCTATCGATGTGTTACCGTTTGGTGGTTCAAAAGCAGAAGGAATTAAACAGTTTGTAAAGAAAGCTGGCTTTGACATGGAAAATGTCTATGCATTCGGTGATGGACTAAATGATATTGAAATGCTTGAAACGGTTGGATATGGCATAGCGATGGGTAATGCACAAGACGAGGTTAAGAAACACGCGGATTATGTAACAAAGGATGTAAGTGAAGACGGAATTCTTTATGGCTTACGTCAAGTAGGGCTTATATAACGAAAATGGAGGCTTGTCCCAAAATGAAAGGGTTAGAAACCCCACATCTACTATATATCGTTTTATGATGTGTATCTAACACAATAAATTGAGTATAGAGTGTGAGGTTAGATCAATTTGAGACAACCTCCTTCTTTTTTAGCTTAACGCCATCATCGCTCAAGCGGTATTGCATCAGCAGAAATATCGAATGGGTCGATTTCGTTAATTCGATCAAAAAACATAATGCCATTTAGATGGTCAATTTCATGCTGGAAAACGACAGCAGGCAACCCTTTTAGCTTAAGCGTTATTTCTTCGTCATTTAAGTCCACACCTTTGACGGTTATTTTTGCGTATCTTGGAACAAATCCCGGGAAGGGACGATCAACTGATAAGCAACCTTCTCCATTGGTTAAATAGGTTTGCGCTTTTGTGTGCCTGATGATTCTTGGATTAAATAATGCATAACTATACTGGTTTCCTTCAGAATCTTTTACATGAACAGCAATCATTCGTTTTGATACATTAATTTGGGGAGCGGCAAGCCCAACGCCTGGCCGGAGTCCAAATTCATTTGCCTTTTCAGGGTCTTGGCTGTTTTTAACATAGTCGAGCATACTTGATAAAATTTCTCGTTCTTCCTTAGAAGCTGGTAAGGTTACTTCAGCAGCTTTACTACGAAGTGTTGGGTGTCCCTCTCTAATGATATCTTCCATTGTAAGCATATCTTTCGACCTTCTTTCTTAAATATATCCAGAGATAGAAATGTTACTTAGATTTACAAGCTGTAATCCCAACTGAATTGGGGTTTCGCTTTATATGTATACATAAAGATAGTTTATCAAAGTTTAACCAAATAGTTAATGGTCTCAATGTGTTAATGACAGTATAGGTGAAATTTTTTATGCTTCAGTTTTAGGTAATACAAAAAATACAATGAGGGGGAAGCTACTACATATAGCGCTTCCCTTGAAATGGTACTTGAATAAGCTAAACTTTATTTGTTTCTTTTTTAAATTTAAGAGATTAAAGATTAGGTGTGGGTTAACACAAACAAGCACCGACGATAATCAATAGAATAAAGAGTACGACAATTAATGCGAATCCGCTACCAAATCCGCCTCCAAATCCGCCTCCGCCTCCGCCGTATCCATAACTGGGGCAAGTCTCAATTGGATAACAGCAGTCATTTCCGTAGCCACCATAATACATAAGGATCCCTCCGTTTTTTTATTCCATCAATCCTAAGGGAGCGATGTACTTACAACCTATGCGAAGAAGATAAATTGGTCTGGGCTTTTGCCTATTCATAAAGATTTAAGACAAGTCATATATTCAAGAGATACTGGACATATATATAAATTTCTTTCAGATGCTAAGGGGCAGGATATACGGATAGATGTTAGCTGTCAAAAACAAACGAATTCCAGTATAGTAGTCTATATAGAGATTAGGGGGAGTTTAACAATGAGTAAGTTTTTTAAATGGACTGTGTTATGTTTAGTGTTGGGCGGAATCCTTTCGGGATGTACAGCTAAAGACTCTCCAGAAGAACAAATATATCAAATACTCGAAGCGGCTGTGAAGAAAGAAAAAACCTTTGAAGAGCAGCAGCAGCCTATTGCTGAACTGGAGAATAAAGAAAAAGAGTATTACACCACGATTCTTAAACTTGGCTTGAGGGAGTTTGACCAAATTGTTAAACTTTCTAATGAAGCTATCAATAATATTGAAAAACGAAAAGAGCTTATTGAAAAAGAACGTGAAAGCATGCTTGCTTCTCACGAAAAGTTTAAACAAATTGATGATAAAATTAAAAATATTGAGGATCAGCACCTAAAAAAAGAAGCGGAAAAATTAAAGGTGACTATGATTGAACGGTATGAGGCGCACGAAAAACTTTATACTTTTTATAAGAAAAGTTTAGATTTGGATAAAGCTTTATATACTCTTTTTCAAAAAGAAAACTTAAAGATGGATGAACTAGAAGCACAAATCGAGAAGATTAATCAATCCTACCAAACGGTGATTGAAGCAAACGATGCTTTTAATAATAAAACGAATCAATATAATGAAGAAAAACAGAAGTTCTATAAAGATGCAGAGATTGAAATTGCAACTACGGATGAAGCTAAGTAAAATGAATGGCAAAAAATACCTGGATTCTCTAATGAAGCCGACTCATATTCTGATCGGTTTTTTCTGTTGCTTATTTTTAGGTAGTTAATTTTGTTTGTATCCACTGAGTACGTGTACTTGCAGCTTGTTTAATATGATTCCTGAAAAAATGAATGTATGGATATAATAATTTTATGAAATTGTGTAATGATAGTATAGGGGAATTGCAACATATGTAAAGAAATGGGTAGAAAAGCATTATTTAAAGATAGCGCATACATCTGTCTTAAAACAGAACATCTTTTATAGTACAGATATTGAATTTTTAGTATAACAGTTTTTTTATGATAAATATTTCTATGAATATTAATCGTTCCAAAGCCTATTAATATAGGTCGTTGTGATTGACTATGCTCATGTGGTGAGGTAAACTGAATTATGGATAAAGCATTGTATCATTTTGTTATTAGTTATTACTGATACAGAATATCGTGAGGATGGAAACCCAAAAGAATGTTTTGCATTCATTATTTATGGGGAAAATACATTGGTATTTCATTTAGACGTTTAGAAATGAAGAATGCTTTATAAAATATAACCTTTTTATTGAAAGGATGAGGTGGCACAGATGGCTTCTAAAGCAAACCAAGCTAATTTTGATGTCAAGAAACAGTTTGAAACAGTAGAAGAACAGTTTCAAACATTACAAATTTTAAATGAAGAAGGCGAAATCGTAAACGAAGCAGCAATGCCTGAGTTAACAGATGAGCAATTACAAGAACTTATGAGAAGAATGGTTTATACACGTATTCTTGACCAACGTTCTATCTCTTTAAACCGTCAAGGAAGATTGGGTTTCTATGCACCAACTGCTGGACAAGAAGCTTCTCAACTTGCATCCCAATTTGCACTTGAAAAAGAAGATTTCATTCTGCCGGGATATCGTGATGTTCCACAATTAATTTGGCACGGATTGCCGCTTTCACAAGCGTTTTTATTCTCACGTGGCCACTTTAAAGGAAATCAAATTCCTGAAGGTGTAAATGTTATTTCTCCACAGATCATTATCGGGGCTCAATACGTTCAAGCTGCTGGTGTTGCTCTTGGAATGAAGAAACGTGGTGCTAAAGCTGTTGCAATTACTTATACAGGTGACGGTGGAACTTCACAAGGTGACTTCTATGAAGGAATCAACTTCGCTGGTGCATTTAAAGCTCCTGCCATCTTTATTATTCAAAACAACCGATTTGCGATTTCTACGCCTGTAGATAAACAATCAGCATCTAAGACATTAGCACAAAAAGCAGTTGCGGCTGGTATTCCTGGTGTTGTTGTAGACGGAATGGACCCGCTTGCTGTATACAAAGCTGTAAAAGACGCACGCGAGCGCGCAATTAACGGAGAAGGCCCAACACTTATCGAAACTTTAACATACCGTTATGGTCCACATACAATGGCTGGTGATGATCCGACTCGCTACCGTACATCAGATCTTGATAACGAATGGGAATTGAAAGATCCACTAGTTCGTTTCCGTAAATTCCTTGAAACTAAAGGTTTATGGAATGAAGAAATGGAAAATGAAACAATTGAAAAGGCAAAAGAAGATATTAAAGAAGCAATTAAAGTTGCAGATGCAGAGCCGAAACAAACGGTTACTGATTTAATTTCAAATATGTTTGAAGAAATGCCTTCCAATTTGAAAGAACAATACGAAATTTACAAAGAAAAGGAGTCGAAGTAAGCCATGGCTCAAATGACGATGATTCAAGCTATTACAGATGCGTTACGCACTGAATTAAAAAACGATGAAAATGTTCTTGTTTTCGGTGAAGACGTTGGTAAAAACGGTGGTGTATTCCGTGCTACGGAAAACCTACAAAAAGAATTTGGCGAAGATCGTGTATTTGATACTCCGCTTGCAGAGTCAGGTATTGGCGGTATTGCCATCGGTCTTGGACTTCAAGGATTCCGTCCGGTTCCTGAAATCCAATTCTTCGGTTTCCTATTTGAAGTAATGGATTCTGTCGCAGGACAAATGTCTCGTATGCGTTACCGTTCAGGTGGCCGTTACCATTCACCAATTACAATCCGTTCTCCTTTCGGTGGTGGTGTACACACACCAGAAATGCATGCGGACAGCCTTGAGGGATTAATGGCGCAAACACCAGGATTGAAAGTAGTGATTCCTTCTTCTCCTTATGACGCAAAAGGGTTACTAATTTCTTCTATCCGTGATAACGACCCAGTCATCTTCCTTGAGCATATGAAATTATACCGCTCTTTCCGTGAAGATGTGCCTGAAGAAGAATATACAATTCCTCTAGGCGTAGCTGCTGTGAAACGTGAAGGGAAAGATCTTTCTATTATTACTTACGGTGCGATGGTTCAAGAATCAATTAAAGCCGCAGAAGAATTAGAAAAAGAAGGACATTCAGTAGAAGTCATCGACCTTCGTACGATTTCACCACTTGATATTGACACAATCATTGCATCTGTTGAAAAGACAGGTCGTGCAATTGTCGTTCAAGAAGCTCAAAAACAAGCTGGAATCGCGGCAAATGTTGTAGCGGAAATTAATGACCGTGCCATTCTTAGCCTAGATGCACCGGTGTTACGTGTAACAGCAGCAGATACTGTATTTGCATTCTCACAAGCTGAACCGGTTTGGCTTCCTAACTACAAGGATGTTATGGAAACTGCGAAAAAAGTGTTGAATTTCTAATGATCTAAAAATTCACTGAAATCCGGTCCCTACATAATTTATAGATGCCGGATTTTAGGTTTTATGCAAAATTGCTCGAATTATGAAAGATAAATTACTTTTTTTCAGATAATATGTATGATTAAATTATAGGAGGTTGAGACTAAATGGCATTTCAATTTAGACTCCCTGATATCGGTGAAGGTATACACGAGGGTGAAATAGTAAAATGGTTTGTAAAACCAGGGGATAAAGTACAGGAAGATGACGTGCTTTGTGAAGTACAAAACGATAAAGCCGTTGTAGAAATCCCATCACCAGTAGAAGGTACAGTTGAAAAAGTACATGTAAAAGAAGGAACTGTAGCAATAGTAGGAGATATCTTAATCTCTTTTGATGCTCCAGGGTATGAAGATCTTCAATTCAAAGGTGACCACGGTGAAGAATCTGGCGCTAAAGAAGCTGAATCAGGTCAAGAAGTGAAAACAGAAGAAGCTCCTAAACAAGAAGCGCAAGCAGAAGTAGATTCTAACCGTCGTATTATTGCAATGCCATCTGTCCGTAAATACGCTCGTGAAAAAGGTGCAGACATTCGTCAAGTTGCAGGTAGCGGGGACAATGGACGTGTTCTTAAGGGTGACATTGACTCATTCTTAACTGGCGGTTCTGCAGCACCAGCTACAACACAACCTGATTCTGTTCAAGTTGAAGAAAAAGAAACGACTAAAGCAGCAGCTGTGGCTATTCCTGCAGGTCAATATCCAGAAACACGTGAGAAAATGAGTGGAATTAGAAAAGCGATTGCTAAAGCAATGGTGAATTCTAAGCATACAGCTCCTCATGTTACGTTGATGGATGAAATTGATGTGACAAAACTTGTTGCTCATCGTAAGAAATTCAAAGAGGTTGCAGCACAAAAAGGAATTAAACTCACATTCCTTCCTTATGTTGTAAAAGCATTAACTAGTGCATTACGTGAATTCCCTGCACTTAACACATCACTTGATGACGCTACAAGTGAAATCGTTCATAAGCATTATTACAATATTGGTATTGCTGCTGACACTGAGAAAGGTCTTCTTGTTCCTGTTGTTAAAGATGCGGATCGCAAATCTACATTTGCTATTTCAAATGAAATCAACGAACTTGGAGCAAAAGCTCGTGACGGTAAATTAGCTCCTGACGAAATGAAAGGTGCTTCTTGTACGATTAGTAATATTGGTTCTGCAGGCGGACAATGGTTCACTCCAGTAATCAACCATCCGGAAGTTGCAATCCTAGGAATTGGCCGTATTGCAGAAAAACCTGTAGTGCGTGATGGTGAAATAGTTGCTGCTCCAGTATTATCATTATCATTAAGCTTTGACCACCGTATGATTGATGGTGCAACAGCTCAGAATGCATTAAATCACATTAAAAAATTGCTTAACGACCCAGAACTATTGTTAATGGAGGCGTAATAACATGGTAGTAGGAGATTTTCCAATTGAAACAGATACTTTAGTCATCGGTGCTGGTCCTGGTGGCTATGTTGCCGCAATTCGTGCCGCACAACTTGGGCAAAAAGTAACAGTTGTTGAAAAAGGAACGGTCGGTGGAGTTTGCTTAAATGTAGGCTGTATCCCATCAAAAGCGCTAATCGCAGCAGGACATCGTTTTCATGAAGCTAAGCATTCAGAAGATATGGGGATTACGGCTGAAAACGTAAAACTGGACTTTTCAAAAGTGCAAGCTTTTAAATCATCCGTTGTAAATAAATTAACAGGTGGAGTAAGTGGACTTTTAAAAGGAAACAAAATTGAAGTTGTTAGCGGAGAAGCGTATTTCGTTGATGAAAACAATGTTCGTGTTATGACTGAAACGTCCGCACAAACATATACATTTAAAAACGCAATTATTGCTACTGGTTCAACTCCAATTGAACTGCCTACATTTAAATATTCTAAACGTGTGATCAACTCGACTGGTGCACTTTCACTTGAGGAAGTTCCAGCTTCTCTAGTTGTAATTGGCGGAGGCGTTATTGGAATCGAACTTGGTGGCGCTTATGCAAATATGGGTACTAAATTAACGATTCTTGAAGGAACAGAAGACATTCTTTCAGGTGGTTATGAAAAACAAATGACTGCATTAGTTAAGAAAAACTTGAAGAAACACGGTGCAGAAATTGTTACAAAAGCTCTTGCAAAAGGCGTTGAAGAAACAGAAAACGGTGTAGTCGTAACTTATGAAGTAAACGGTCAAGAATCAAAAATCGAAGCTGATTATGTATTAGTAACGGTTGGTCGTCGTCCGAATACGGATGAACTGGGTCTTGAACAAGTAGGGATTAAGCTTACTGAAAGAGGCTTAATTGAAATTGATAAACAATGCCGTACAAATGTTAAAAACATTTATGCGATTGGCGATGTTGTATCTGGTCCTCAATTAGCACATAAAGCTTCTTATGAAGGTAAAATTGCTGCTGAGGTAATTGCTGGAGAAGCTTCAGAAATCGACTATTTGGGAATCCCAGCAGTTGTATTCTCTGAGCCAGAACTTGCTACAGTTGGTCACACTGAGCAATCAGCAAAAGAAGAGGGACTTGATGCTAAGGCTTCTAAATTCCCATTCGCTGCAAATGGCCGTGCTCTTTCATTGAACAATACAGATGGATTTATGAAACTAATCACTCGTAAAGAAGATGGTTTAGTGATTGGAGCTCAAATTGCTGGTCCAAGTGCATCTGACATGATTGCTGAGCTTGGTCTTGCTATCGAGGCTGGAATGACAGCTGAAGATATTGCAATGACCATTCATGCACATCCATCTTTAGGTGAAATTACAATGGAAGCTGCAGAAGTGGCTTTAGGAATGCCTATTCACATCGTTAAATAATAGAGCTACAAAAAAGCACATCCGATTTATTTCGGGTGTGTTTTTTTTTTTTTGTAAAAATGATTTGATCGAAGTAATTATTAGTGCAATGCATGACCTAAGAATATCTCATTTTAGTAACGGTGTCTTTTGGGAGTTGATCCTTTTATATACTACAATGTTTTGGGGATTTTAAAAATATATCTAGCAGGATAGGGAATCTTATAGGTAATACTAATCATAATATTTCATAACTTACATATAATGGGTCACGCGATTAGGTGTACAGCCTGTGTTATAAAAAGAGATATTAAAAAAGGGTCGAATTTTGTGACCCTATAAAACGATATTTTGTTCTCTGGCATATAGACTGCGGACCAATTCATTTGACAGGAGTTGGATTGTTTGAAAAATTACATTGTGTTTCTTTTTCAATTAATGGTATGGAGCGGTTATACTGTTGTCGAATGGCTTTCAACTCATGACAAACTTGTGTTTAAAGTGATTATGTTCTTCATCTTTTCATACTTAGCTATATATATAGCTAAGGCTATACTAAAATCAAATAAACGGACATTGATCGTTACCGGTGTCAGTTTACTCTGTTATGCAATTATTCAAGTTCTATTCCAAACAATTTTACCGATTACTTAGAGATACTATAGAGGAACATGATACAAAAGCAAATCGTATAATAATTATCTTTATTTTTGGCTTTTTTCGTAAAGATTGTTGTTATTAGCAAAACAAATTCGAACAGATGTTGATTGTAGTGGAAGGTACAGGACTCCTGAGAGCGAGTACCTGCAACGGAAATCAACCCAGGATATTGATGTAAATATCATTTAAAAGCAACAAAGTATGCGAAAGCAGCCTTATTTTTATAAAATATATAAAAGGACTTCAGGAAAATGGCTACGAAATGATCACTCAAAACGAAATAAAAATTCCTTGATCGTAAAGAAACTTTGATGTCATCGAGTTTTTTTATTTGAATTGTTAATAAATAAAAAGGAGATTAAATAATTTAGATGAATACCCTTATTTAGTAGTCAGATACATTTTGGAATAAATAATAGTCGTAAATCAATCGTTTGATGCATAAATAATAGATTAAAAGTAATAACTCATAATTTTCCCTTTTCATTTTGGATGTCACGAATGCAAAAAAAAATAAATGTGACATACAATTAATGCTTGAATTATTAATTGTGTTATATTATTATGAGATTAATAAGTTGTAAAAGCGTTTTCAATTTAGTTTGAAGGGAGTTTTGGAAATGGGTACAATAGTTTGTCAAATATGTAATGGAACAATTGATCATTTCGAAGATGAAAAAGTGAGTGTACTTTATGCGCTTTGCAACCATTGCGACTGTAAAGAAGAAGAAGTAGTAGAAATTTAATGTCGATCCTGATAAAAAATAAGAGGCTAGCCAGAAATGGTTAGCCTCATTTTTCTAATTATTGATTATTCGAAGACCCTGAGGGCCTATTGGGCACACAGACGAAGGATTCATCGTCTGTGTTAATTGAATTAGTTTGTAGTGTCGCATAATCTACGATGAGCTTGCGATTTAGCGACACTAGAACGGGATTAACCATCAGTGGGGAAGGCATCCCACTAATGGAAGTTTCACTTTATCACTCTCAAGTATTGAAGATTAGGATCTTCGGGACCTTGAACAGGTAGTCCAACTTCTATATTCGCTTTAATATAATCAATGTTTTCTTGCGTAATTATTTCACCTGGAATGAAGATCGGGATTCCTGGTGGGTATACCATGATAAACTCAGAAATGATACGGCCTACAGATTCATCAATCGCGACGATTTCTGTTTCTGAGTAAAAAGCTTCTCGAGGCGATAGAGCGAGAACAGGAATTGTCGGGAGCAGGACTTCTGCATGGTTGTTCCCGCTTGTTGCAAGATGATTAAATTCTTTTGACAGGTCTTGTAATGCTTGCAGTAGAATACCCGCTTCATGCTTGGTGTCACCATTCGTGATAATACACAGAATGTTGTACAAATCAGAAAGTTCGACTTCGATATTGTACTTTTCACGTAACCATTTCTCAACCTCGTAGCCAGAAATGCCGAGATCTTTAACTGAAATGATAAGTTTGGTTGGGTCGTAATCAAAGGTAGCTGGCGAACCGATAATTTCATTTCCAATGCAATGAAGGAATGGAATCTTATTTATGTCAGTTCGCAACTGATCCGCTAGCTTAATAGAGCGATCAATCAATTCATACCCTTCCGTTGCTAGACGCTTTCTTGCAGTATCAAGCGAAGCAAGAAGAATATAAGAGGTTGAAGTTGTTGTTAACATACTTATGATTGATTGGACACGATTAGCTGAAACAAGACCTTCTTTAACATTTAAAATTGAGCTTTGTGTCATAGAGCCGCCAAGCTTATGTACGCTTGTTGCAGCCATATCAGCTCCTGCTTGCATAGCTGATAAAGGTAATTCATCATGGAAATGGATATGAACCCCATGAGCCTCATCAACAAGAACAGGTATTTGATAAGAGTGTGCCAATTCAACAATTTTCTTTAAATCAGCAGAAACTCCAAAATACGTCGGGTTAATAACAAGAAGACCTTTTGCATCTGGATTTTCTCTCAATGTCTTTTCGACAGAATCTATTGTAATTCCATGGGAAATACCAAGGTTTTTATCTATTTCAGGAGTAATGAAGATTGGGATAGCACCAGAAAACACAATCGCCGACATAATCGACTTATGCACATTTCTAGGTACGAGTATTTTATCACCAGGGCCACAAACGGTCATAACCATAGTCATGATAGCGCCACTTGTTCCTTGTACAGAAAAAAACGTGTGATCAGCACCGAATGCCTCAGCGGCTAGTTCTTGAGCGTGCTTGATTATCCCCTTTGGACTATGAAGGTCATCTAAAGGAGCGATATTGATTAAATCAATCGATAATGCATTATCACCAATGAATTCACGGAATTCGGGGTCCATACCCTGTCCTTTTTTATGACCAGGTATGTGAAACTGAATAGGATTTTTCTTGGCATGGTTCACTAAAGCTGTGAATAAGGGAGTTTCGTTCTGTGACAATTGTTTATTACCCCACTTCTTTATAAGTATAATTTAAGAAAACAAATGAATTATATCATGCGTAATATTATTTGAAAAGAATAATTATGTAGTGAATACTCAATGAGAAAAACATTCGATTAAGGGATTAGTAGTATAAATTATAGTATTAGTAAACGTTGGTCTAATAATTAATAATTTATTATACTCGATTAAGAGAGTAGTTGTACTTGAAAGGGGGAATATAGTTGAAATGGAAGACAAGAATTACTGAGCTATTAGGTATTAAATATCCAATTGTTCAGGGGGGACTTGCCTACTTGGCTTATGCGGAACTTGCGGCGGCTGTGTCGAATGCAGGGGGGCTTGGTCAGGTAACTGCAATGTCTTTAGCCACTCCAGATCTGTTACGTGATGAGATTCGTAAAACCAAAGCGATGACAGATAAGCCGTTTGGCGTGAATTTCGCGATTGGGCAGCACGGAAGACCTTATGAGCATATGCTCGAAGTAGCCCTGAAAGAAGGAATTGAAGTTGTATCGGTAACTGGGGGAAATCCTACCCCCTTCTTTGAACATCTGAAGGGTGCTAATGTAAAGAAGCTGGTGCTGGTTGCGGCTAGAAGGCAGGCGGAAAAAGCAGAAGAGATTGGGGCTGACGCGGTTATGGTTGTCGGTCAGGAAGGCGGTGGGCATCTTGGTCGGGATGATATCGGAACAATGGTGTTAATTCCTCAAGTTGTAGATGCGGTTTCAATACCAGTCATTGCATCAGGGGGCATTGCAGATGGAAGAGGCATGATGGCGGCACTTGCGCTCGGTGCAGAAGGAATTGAGATGGGAACGAGATTCATTGCTACAAAAGAATGCGTACATGCGAGTGAAGCCTATAAAAAATCATTGGTTATGGGAAATGAATATGATACAGTCGTAATTAAGCGATCAATCGGAGCGCCTGCCCGAGCTATATCTAATAACTGGACAGAAAAGATTCTGGAAATTGAACAGGAAAATACGGGGTATGAATCAATAAAAGAGTACATAAGCGGTACGGCTAATAGGCGTTATATTTATGATGGTGTACCAGATGAAGGATTCGGCTGGGCTGGGCAAGCTCTTGGGTTGATTCATGATATTCCTACTACCGCTGATTTATTCGAAAGGATGATTGCCGAAGCGGAAGAAATAAGTAGGAAATGGATAAAATAAGTAACGATGCCGTTCCAGGCAAGTATATACAATGAAAATGCATAAATGAAAGGTGACTTTAAATGGAATATCAATATCCACTGGATTTTACTTGGAGTACAGAAGAAATTGTCGATGTAATTAAATTTTTTGAAAGTGTTGAGAAAGCCTATGAAAGCCGCGTCAGTAAAGAAGATTTTATGAAAACGTACAGACGCTTTAAAGAAATTGTTCCTGGAAAGGCTGATGAGAAGAACTTTACGGATGAATTCCAGGAAAGTAGCGGGTATTCTGCTTACTTAGTTATAAAAAGTGCAAAAGAAACAGATGACGGAGGCTGGATAATATTAAAAAAATAAATTTTCTGAAAAGGCATTGACAAAGATTATCATTCAATCTAAGATAATAAATAATAAAATGAATATAAAGCGTTGAAGAAGAAGAGTACCTTATTGTTTGTTCTATAGAGAGCCGGTGGTTGGTGTAAATCGGTGAACAACTTTAAGCGAATGGGCTTCTGAGCTCCAAACCGAAATGTAAAGTAGGCTTTGGCGGAACGTCTCATCGTTATTTGAGGCAGGCATTTTAATTAATGCTGTAAAGTGAGCTTTCGAGCTAATAAAGGTGGTACCACGGGTTCCTCGTCCTTTTGGATGGGGGCCCTTTTTGTGTTTTTTGAAAACTATAAATGAACAATTCGATGATCAAGAGTAGTAGCCTTTTTAGACGCGTAACAGAGAGCCGGGGCAGGTGGGAACCGGTACGATATGAAAAGGGGAATGGACTTGTGAGAGGTTCCTTGAATGAGTAGTAGAGGAACACGGCTTCCACCGTTATCGGGATTAGTATTAGGATAATAGATCCTGTACTTAAAAAGAGGAGGATGTTCCTACAAAAGTGTTAGACCTCGTGCCCTCTATACAGTGATGTAATTACTGTATAGAGGATACGGGATCAGAAACCCTTTTTAAGACATCCTCAATCTGAGGTGGCACCGCGGTGAATGAATCGTCCTCTGCATACATATTTTTTGTGTATGCAGGGGACTTTTTTATTTTTAAGGAGGGATAACATGACAAGTGCAAGTAGAAAATTGAAATTCAATAAGGTTATTGTTGAAGGTGACATTCATACACCGATATCGATTTTTCAGAAACTTCCTGGTAGGAAGAAGTTTCTATTAGAAAGCTCACCTTCCCATCATGATAAAGGGAGGTACTCTTATATTGGTTTCCACCCGTACTTGGAATTAGTTTCAACAGATAAGGTAACTGAAAGAATTAGCCCGAATCAAAAAAAAGAGGTAGAAAATGGTTCGCTAATGGATGAACTGAAAAAAGAGCTGGACGTCGAATTTGAAATGAACGATTACGACATCCCATTCTTTGGCGGAGCAGTTGGTTACTTGGGCTACGATATGATTCGACAGTATGAGGAAATTGGTTATGTGCCAGAAGACTCCTTAAAGATGCCAGATTCACATTTTCTACTTTTTGAAGATGTTATCGTTTTTGACCATCTAACAGAAAAGATTCATCTGATTACATGTAGCTCTGAGTTTGAAACAAGGTTGTCTGACATGAAAAAGCTTATTGAATCGGCCAACGGCAACGAATCTGAGAGTGAACGAGTGCAGTTAGATTTTCAATCAAATATGAGTCAGGAAATGTTCGAAAACCTTGTTCATCAGGCCAAGGAAGCCATTATCGAAGGAGAAGTATTTCAAGTTGTCTTATCTCAGAGGTTTCAGTCACCATTTCACGCTGATCCATTTCAGGCATATCGTAGACTTAGATTGTCCAATCCGTCACCATATATGTTTTATATCGACTTTGACGAATACACCGTTCTTGGTTCTTCACCGGAAAGTTTAATAAGTGTGAAGGATCGGCAAGTCACGGTAAATCCAATAGCTGGTACTAGACCGAGGGGAAATACTCCAGAAGAAGATCAAAAGCATGAACAAAGTCTGCTTGAGGATGAGAAGGAGCTGGCAGAGCACAAGATGCTTGTGGACCTTGGTCGTAATGACCTTGGTAGAGTTTGTGAAATCGGTTCGATTACATTAACTGCTCAAATGAAAATAGAACGATATAAACATGTTATGCACATTGCTTCAAAAATTAAAGGGCTGTTACGTTCGGAACTTACCAGTCTTGATGCATTAATCGCTTGTATGCCAGCAGGAACTGTTTCTGGAGCGCCGAAAATTAGAGCTATGCAGTTAATCAACGAATTAGAAAATGTAAAAAGAGGTGTTTACGCAGGATCAGTCGGATATCTTGGTTTTGGTGGTAGCTTAGATATGGCACTGGCGATTCGAACGATGGTTATTAAAGATGATGTTGCCTATGTTCAAGCAGGGGCAGGGATTGTCTATGACTCCGTAGCTGCCACTGAATATGAAGAGACGAAGAATAAAGCGAAAGCACTATTGGAGGTGCAAAGAGATGATATTACTCATTGATAATTATGATTCGTTCACGTATAACCTATATCAATATCTTGGTGAATTTTACCCCGATATTATCGTGAAAAGAAATGATCAAATCACAATTGAAGAAATTGAAACTATGAACCCTCAAGCAATTATTCTGTCACCAGGGCCCGGGCGCCCGGAAGAGGCAGGGATATGTATTCCGGTTATCACACATTTTTACAAAACAATCCCTATCTTAGGCATTTGTCTTGGGCATCAAGCAATTGCATGTGCATTTAAAGGGAGGGTGGAACGGGCTACTCAGATTATGCACGGAAAAACGTCAGTGGTTCTGCATAATGGGAGAGGCCTATTCAAAGCTCAAGAAAGCTATTTAGAAGTTATGCGTTATCATTCATTGGTTGTAAAAGATCATAGTCTTCCGAAAGAGTTTGAAATTCTCGCAAGATCCGCTGATGACGGAGAAATCATGGCAATTCAACATAAACAATTTCCCTTATATGGGTTGCAATTTCATCCAGAGTCGATTGGAACAGTTACGGGGAAATCAATCCTCTTGCAATTTATCAAAAATGTGAAAGATGGTGTTCGATATGAAAAAATATCTTGAAAAACTGTCGCAACATGAATCATTATCGCAAGAAGAAATGTTAGAGGCGGCCCATTTATTGTTTTCTGATGAAATTACAGATAGCGAAATGGCTGCATTTCTCATAGCTCTTAAATCTAAAGGTGAAACAGCTGAAGAAATTGCAAGTCTTACTACTGTTCTAAGACAAAAAGCGACCCCTTTTAACGTGCAATTTAATCATGTGATGGATAATTGCGGAACAGGCGGAGATGGATCACAGAGTTTTAACATCAGCACAGCTTCGGCTTTCGTACTTGCAGGTGCAGGTATCAAAGTCGCCAAACATGGAAACCGTAGTGTATCAAGTAAAACGGGAAGTGCTGACGTATTGGAAGAGTTAGGAGTGAATCTTCATTTAAATACTCAGGAAATTGAAGAGAGATTGAAAGAAATTGGTATTGCTTTTCTGTTTGCTTCTACTGTTCATCCGAATTTGGCAAGAATCATGAAAATAAGAAGAGAACTGAAAATATCGACGGTGTTTAATTATACAGGTCCACTAACTAATCCAATTCAACTAGACTCTCAATTGCTTGGGATTAACCGACGTGAAATGCTCGATCTGTTTGCATCGGTCTTAGATAAGTTAGGGAGAAGAAGAGCCTTAGTGATAAATGGCGCGGGGTCTATGGATGAAGCTAGTCTACAAGGGAGTAATTCGATGATTTTATTAGAAAACGGCAAGAAAACACACTTCACATTAAGCCCTGAGGATGTGGATTTACCTTATTATACAAATGATATGATTCGCGGTGGTGAAGCAAAAGAGAATGCTGACATTATGCTTCGAATATTACAAGGTGAAAAAGGTGCCTATCGTGATACAGTCCTTTTAAATGCAGGCCTCGGAATTTATGCAAATGGGAAAACAGACAATGCTCGTGAAGGTATTGCAATGGCAAAAGAAAGTATTGACAGTGGGAAGGCATTGCAGAAACTTGAAGCACTTATACATTTTGATACCTATAAACAGGCGGGGGTAATGTAAATGGCAAATATACTGACGGCGATACTCGCTGTTAAACATGAGGAAATTATTAAACTTAAAAAATTGAAATTTCCCAATTATCAATCAGAATATACGAAGAGGTCGCTTTTGCAAAGCATGAAGGAATCACAAAAAGTTTCAATTATTGCAGAAATAAAACGAGCTTCACCATCCCGGGGAGACATAGATCGAGATGTAGATCCTGTAAAACAAGCGATTGCTTACGAAAAAAATGGTGCCGCTGCGATATCTGTTTTAACAGACAAAGAATTCTTCAAAGGATCTTTTGAGGATCTTAAGAAGGTGAGTGAAGCTGTGAAAATCCCTATTCTCTGTAAAGATTTTATTATTGATGAAATACAAATTGATCATGCTAAACGAGCGGGAGCGCACATCATTCTCCTTATTGCAGCTGCTCTGCCAGTAAAACGTTTGACGGAACTATACCGATATGCCAAATCAGAAGACCTAGAAGTACTAGTAGAGGTGCATGATGAAGAAGAACTTCAAGCTGTGCTTCCGATTGATCCAGAGTTAATTGGAATTAATAATCGGAATTTAAAAACTTTTGAAGTTAATCTGGAAGTAACAGAGCGACTCGGTTCTCAATTAGTTGAGATGGACAAACTCTTTATCTCGGAAAGTGGAGTGAAAGTACGTCACGATGTTGAGCGAGTTAGAGATGCTGGAGCGAAAGGGATATTAGTTGGGGAAACATTGATGCAAGCGGAAAATCTAAATCATAGCTTTAAAGAGTTTGGCGTCATACTTAAAGGTGAAAATTATGCACGTTAAAATTTGCGGTTTATCAACTTTAGAAGCAGCACAAACAGCTATTGATTCAGGAGCAGATTATCTAGGATTCATTTTTGCCGAAAGTAAACGGAAAGTGACCCCAATAAAAGCACGAGAAATTATTAGAAATTTAAAGGGGAATGTAAAAAAGGTAGGGGTTTTTGTTAATGAATCGGTTGAGGAAATATCAAAAATTGCCGAATATGCAGGGCTAGATATTATTCAACTTCACGGTACAGAAAGTCAAGAAATTGCAAGTCAGCTTTCATTACCCGTCATTAAAGCTATTACAATACATTCTATAGAAGATTTATTAAAGGTTCATGAATGGAAAACAGAGTATATTCTACTTGATTTACCGAAAAATCAAACAGCTCCTATAAACAAGACTCTGAATTGGGAGGAAATGAAGGGGAAATTACTATATAGCAATCATATTTTCCTTGCGGGGGGATTATCTCCTGATAATGTAGAAACAGCCGTTCGAGTCATTCAACCTTATGCTGTTGATGTATCAAGTGGTGTCGAAACAGGCGGTGTAAAGGATCTTACAAAAATCAATAAATTTATTAGTAAAGCGCATCTAAAAGAGGAGGAATTAGCATGATAAGCACGTATAGTGGACCGGACAAAACTGGACATTTCGGTGAATATGGCGGTCGATTTGTTCCAGAAACATTAATGACAGCAGTATTAGAACTCGAAAACGTATATGAGGAAGCAAAACAGGATCCTGAGTTCCAGGAAAGGCTTCAATATTACTTGAAAGAATATATTGGAAGAGAAAATCCATTATATTTTGCAGAAAATTTAACGAAGCTTGCTGGAGGTGCGAAGATCTACCTGAAGCGTGAAGATTTAAATCATACAGGTGCTCATAAAATTAATAATACGATCGGTCAGGCATTGCTTGCGGTTAGGATGGGAAAACGAAAAATCGTTGCAGAAACAGGGGCGGGTCAGCATGGGGTAGCCACTGCGACAGTTTGTGCCTTGCTGAATCTAGAATGCGTCGTCTTTATGGGAAGCGAAGACGTGCGGAGACAAAAATTGAATGTGTTCCGAATGGAGCTTCTTGGAGCGAAGGTTGTGTCTGTTGATCAAGGAAGTGGTACTTTGAAGGATGCTGTAAACGAAGCCCTCAGATATTGGGTATCTAATGTTACAGATACGCATTATATTATGGGATCTGTATTAGGACCGCATCCGTTTCCACAAATTGTTCGTGATTTTCAAAGCGTAATCGGCTATGAAACAAAACGACAATATAAGGAAAAAGAAGGGAAGTTGCCTGATACGATTGTTGCTTGTATTGGAGGAGGAAGTAACTCAATGGGCATGTTTTACCCATTTCTCGATTATCCCTCTGTGAAACTAATAGGTGTCGAGGCAGCAGGAAGCGGGCTCGATACAGAAAAGCATGCAGCGAGTCTGACAAAAGGAACGAAAGGGGTTCTTCACGGCTCATTGATGTATCTGCTTCAAGACGCAGACGGTCAAATCCAAGAAGCCCATTCCATATCGGCAGGTCTAGATTATCCTGGTGTAGGTCCAGAACATTGTTTTTTAAAAGACGAAAATCGAGTGACATATACGTCAGTCACCGATGATGAAGCGCTGGATGCATTTGTTCTTTTATCTAGGGAGGAAGGGATTATTCCTGCTTTAGAAAGCTCACATGCCATAGCTTATGCGATGAAGATTGCAAAAGAAATGAAGGAAGATGAAGGGCTTGTAATTTGCTTATCAGGTAGAGGGGATAAGGATGTTGAACAAGTTCGTTCATTACTAGGAGGACGCGAAGATGGGGAATAAATCATTACAAGATACATTAGCTGAACTACATGTAAGGCAAGAAAAAGCCTTCATTCCTTATATTATGGCTGGAGATGGTGGGTTAGATAAGCTTAAGGAGGACCTGCTTCGCTTGCAAAATGCCGGAGCAACGGCGGTCGAATTAGGTGTTCCCTTTTCTGATCCAGTTGCGGACGGTCCAACTATCCAACTTGCAGGGAAGCGGGCGTTGGCAGAAGGAGTGACCTTAAAAAAAATCATTTCCAAGCTTATCGAAATCAAAGATGAAGTGGACATTCCTATTATCTTTATGGCTTACTTAAATTCTCTGCTTGCATATGGAATCGGTAATTTCAGTAATGATTGTGTCAAAGCTGGTGTGTCAGGGTGTATTGTCCCAGATCTACCGATAGAAGAGGAAGAGATTCTTGCACAAGATTTGAAAAATGCGAATATCTCGCTGATCAGATTGGTTGCTTTAACAAGCTCCCAGGAAAGAATCGAAAAAATTGTTGAAAACGCAGAAGGCTTTATATATGCTGTCACTGTAACAGGAATAACAGGTGTTCGTGAAAGCTTTGAAGAAGAAGTTGGTCTTTATTTAAACAGAATCCGTGAGGCAAGTTCTATACCAGTTCTCGCAGGCTTTGGAATTTCAACTCCTGAGCATGTGGAAAGAGCCTCGTTATATTGTGATGGGGTAATTGTCGGCAGTAAAATCATTCAAAGTTTGCAATCGGAGAATTATCGTGAAATTGATGAATTAATTTTAGCAAGTAAAAAAGTAATCTATTGAATAAAGGATAGGAAGGTATCTCATAAGGGTCTGACCTCGCACTCTAAATCAGTATGTAGTGTTTCATACACTTATCTTAAAACTGTATTTAGTTGTTGCGGGGTCTGACCCTTTACTAAGTCCTACAAACAACATGAATATGGCGTTAAAACGCCACCATTTACTATGAAGGATCTATCATTAAGCACACTACACTCGCCTAATCATAATGGTGGCGGTTCGGAGCCGGATTTTGAAGTGCTTTCTTAAAAAGTACGTATATCTGCAAAGTAGATTAGCTATATTAGTAAGCCGCGAAGCTCCGTCCCCATGTCCTCATACAAAAGGTTAACTCTCATTTGTAAATTAGAGTTTGAGTTAATCTATACAAGGGCATTAAATGGACAAAAGCATCATGAATGGTACTGAAAAATTCATCATTTGAGAGATTAATAGCATCCTCACGTGGGATTTTAATCCCACAAAGAATCTCCGCTTTCTTAACTTCCTGCAACCTTTTGAACATAGCGGTTAATTCCTCTAAAGATAAGGTATTATGGGGAATTACTTCTGGTTTCGTATGATCGAGCGACCACACAAAGTTGCCAGGGATCATTTCTTTAATATTCTTTACTGATTTTTCAAGTGTTTCGCCAAACTGTACCTTAATGGGAGCTTCATAAATGACAGCAAACCAAACGAACATATGACTTCCCCATAAACCAATTTGGAAATGAGGCATCATTTTATAACCTCTTTTGCTAGCAGCGAAAGCGACCCAAGTATCATTAGGTGGATTGATTGTTCGTCTTGCATGTTTAGCTACATGAGGGAATAGTTCTTGACCAGTCATTGCGGAAAGTTCACTTGCGAAGTGGTCACCAAGTGCATCTAGTTTAGGGCGTATCCGATCTTTTAGTGCTTGCATTCTATAATCGAGACCTTCAATTTTAAATACATTAAAATCTGTAGCTGAAAAACTTGTTACGTTCATATTTTCCCTCCTTCATTTCTTTAAGTGATATTGTAGCATAGGTAAAAACATAATTAAAAAAATCGGATTACAAAAAACTTGGCTATAGGTTAGAGCACAATTTAGTTACGATTTCCGCAGTGATATCATAGTATGTAATAAAAAAACAGAAAATTTGGTCAATTACTGAAAGGAGCTAATTATTTATGAAACAAGTAATGAATCAAGCGATGAAAGCTAAAGAAGTTGAAAAACACCGAAAAGCAGTGCTTCGTATGGAAATGGATTATGAATTGGCTACTCTTTTTGAAGCAATTGAGGAAGACAATGAGCAAAAGAAAAAGCAGTGTAAACAAAAATTAGAACGCATTCGGAATGAGCTTTTAAGACTAAAGGCTTTGTAAGATATAGAAATTATGATTATGAAAGAAACGATGGGTTATTGGATTCAACAAAATTGTTGTATGAAAGTAAACTTTGGTTAAGCGGACCCTTTTAATTTGGTGAAGGTGTCCGCTTTTTGTTTAGAGAGATGATGTGTGCAAGCATTTCTAATTTTGATGGAGACGACAGAGATTTTGCGGATACATTCAAATTAGCTTGGCTCTTTACAGGACACTGTTAAGTTAGTTTTGCGGCACTACCTATGTATTACCTTCCTGATTAATGGCTTTTCAGGGCCTATTCGTTTTGTATATTATTTTGATTATGGGAATCCTTAATGTGAAATAAGATTAGGATTCAATTAAATAAATACGCTATGATAAAACTTGATACAGGACAATATTTCCATTATTCTTGAAGTACGAATATCGTTTGCAGATTTCTAACATCTATGTCTGGAGGATAAAGTGATGGAAAATTATATAGGGATTGGTACATATGCAAAGGAATGGATCATGACCGCGGGAAAAAGACTTAAATCATCATTTGAAGAGAACCTCAATATTGAAACAAAGGCGAATGCCAATGACTTAGTTACCAACATGGATAAAGAAATAGAACAATTTTTTCTTGATAGGATAACTGAAACGTTTCCTACTCATCGAATTTTCGGGGAGGAAGGAATGGGTAAACGAGTCACAGACTTAAAGGGCGTTGTTTGGATTATTGATCCAATCGATGGGACAATGAATTTTGTTCATCAACAACGGAATTTTGCGATATCCATTGGAATTTATGAAGATGGCATCGGCAAAATTGGACTAATTTATGATGTTGTACATAATGAACTGTATCATGCATTCAAAGGAAAAGGTGCCTATCTGAATGATATAAAACTACCTAAGCTGACAAAAGTACCAATTTCGGAAATGATCTTGTCATTAAATGCTACATGGCTTATGGAAAACAAAAGGATTGATCACCAGATACTTACACCTCTAGTTAAGGATGTTAGGGGAACAAGATCATATGGCTCGGCAGCTATTGAAATGGCATATGTTGCGTGCGGAAGATTAGATGCTTATATGACAATGAGACTTGCGCCGTGGGATTTTGCTGCTGGTTCAATTCTGATTGAGGAGGTAGGTGGTGAAATAACAACGATGTCGGGAAATCCGCTCGATTATATAAATGGTTCTTCATTGTTTGTTTCAAAACCAGGTCTTCATCAAGAGATTTTAGAATCCTATTTTCACAATAGCTGGCCAGCTGTAAATTACTAAAAATTTATTAAATACATCACAATGGGAACAAAAAAATCGCTAATTATTAGGCGATTTTTTTGTAGATAGCATACTAAAAATTTTCACATTTAGCGCCAGAATTTATTTTACGATGAATGTGAGAAATAAAAGTATCTCTTGTCATATCGCATTGTAATATGATAATCTCAATTCTGGCACTAAATCTTTTTTTGTTACTCGTGACTCCTTTGCAAGAGACACTCCTACAACTTTCCTTGTTCTCGTAGTTTTTTTTTTTGGGTAAACCCATACCCCATAATACCTGTTAAAGCAATGAAACAAATAGCGGCGATTGTAATGCTTTTTTCGGCAATTGCAATTCCAATACCACTAATGCAGATAACTGCCAATAATGCCAATACAAGGAAGTTCCATTTGATAACCATGATTTTCACCTCTTTTATTTTGTAATGTACAGAATTTCTTGCTTTGATTATACTATGTTTGTGATATAATATGTAAGTTAATGATATAGATATGCTTAAACTAAATTTCCTCTAGGAGTGAATTGTTTGAAATTACGTAATGATATTAGAAATATAGCCATTATTGCCCACGTTGACCATGGAAAAACGACAATGGTGGATCAATTGCTGAAGCAATCAGGTACTTTTCGTGAGAATGAGCACGTAGAAGAACGTGCGATGGATTCCAACGCTATTGAAAAAGAACGTGGAATTACCATTCTTGCGAAAAACACGGCTGTTCAATATAAAGAAACACGTATTAATATTCTGGATACACCTGGTCACGCTGACTTTGGTGGAGAAGTAGAACGAATCATGAAAATGGTTGATGGTGTTCTACTAATTGTTGACGCTTATGAAGGTTGTATGCCACAAACACGCTTTGTTTTGAAAAAAGCATTAGAGCAAAAAATCACGCCAATCGTTGTGGTAAACAAAATTGATAAAGAATCAGCACGTCCAGGAGAAGTAGTGGATGAAGTACTTGACTTATTTATTGAGCTAGGTGCTGAGGATGATCAATTAGACTTCCCAGTTATTTATGCTTCTGGTATTTCTGGAACTGCAAGTGTCGATCCAGATCCAGCTAAACAAGAAGAGGACATGACTCCTTTATTTGAAGCCATTGTTGAAAATATTCCAGCTCCGGTTGATAACAGTGATGAACCACTTCAATTCCAAGTGGCATTACTTGATTATAACGACTATGTCGGTCGTATTGGTGTCGGACGTGTTTTCCGCGGGAAAATGCATGTTGGTCAACAAGTAGGTTTAATGAAACTTGATGGTTCTGTCAAGCAATTCCGTGTTACAAAAATCTTTGGTTTCATCGGCTTGAAAAAAGTTGAAATCCAAGAGGCTGTTGCGGGTGACTTGATTGCTGTTTCTGGTATGGAAGATATTAATGTTGGTGAAACGGTTTGTCCAACTGAACACCAAGAAGCTCTTCCTATTCTGCGGATTGACGAGCCAACTCTTCAAATGACGTTCTTAGTAAACAACAGTCCATTTGCAGGTCGTGAAGGGAAATATGTTACTGCACGTAAAATTGAAGAGCGCTTAAGAACTCAACTGCAAACAGATGTGAGCTTAAGAGTTGATAATACAGATTCTCCTGATGTTTGGACGGTTTCAGGACGCGGTGAGCTTCACCTTTCTATTTTAATTGAAAACATGCGTCGTGAAGGATATGAACTTCAAGTGTCAAAACCAGAAGTTATCGTACGTCTCATTGATGGAGTTCGTTGTGAGCCTATCGAGCGTGTACAAATTGACGTTCCTGAAGAAAATACTGGATCGATTATGGAATCAATGGGAGCTCGCAAAGGTGAATTGTTGGATATGATTAATAATGGCGGTCAAGTTCGTCTTATTTTCAACATTCCTGCACGTGGATTAATTGGTTATTCAACAGAATTTTTAACTTTGACACGTGGTTATGGAATTATGAATCATACATTCGACAGCTATCAGCCAATGGCAGCTGGGCAAGTTGGTGGAAGACGTCAAGGTGTTCTTGTTTCGATGGAGACAGGAAAAACTACGCAATACGGTACGATGCAAGTTGAAGATCGAGGCGTGATCTTTATTGAACCGGGTACTGAAATTTATGAAGGTATGATCGTTGGTGAGCATAACCGTGAAAGTGATTTGACTGTTAACATCGTAAAAGCAAAACAAATGACTAACATGCGTTCTGCAAACAAAGACCAAACTTCATCAATGAAAAAACCAAGAATTATGTCGCTTGAAGAAGCTCTTGAATATTTAAATGACGATGAATACTGTGAAGTAACTCCAGAATCCATCCGTCTTCGTAAAAAAATTCTAGAAAAAAATGAGCGTGAAAAATCAGCGAAAAAGAAAAAATTTGCTGAAGTTGAATAATAAATAACTGCCTCTAGGAGGGATTGAAATGGATATACAGGAGCGGCTGTCATTTTTTGCAGCTCTATACCGAGTTGATGAAAATCCTGAAGCTGGTATGTGGTACCTGTATTTAACGATTTTTGCACTTTGTGTTATCGTCTATCAGTTAGGGTTTGCGAAAAAACTACCACTGCTAAAGAATGTAGTCATTTATGCAATTATGGCTCTTGGTTGTACCGTTATGTCCTTCCTAGCAGTTTTTCTTCCGATGGGTGAGGCACTTGCTATTGCAGCTTTTGTCCTTGGAATTTATAAGTATCGCTTGCATAATTCAAGAACAGAAAAGCAGGTTTAGAAAGCTTGCTTGATTCTTGTAATGATGATTGACTACCACTATAAAAAAGAGGCTAATCCACTTGGATTAGCCTCTTTTTTATAGTGGTAGTTTCATGTTTAAACGTGCAGTATGAAAAGGATGTTAAATCATTTGAATCTATGATGGGGGAATAGATAGGCTAAAAGGTTGCGAGGAGGATAAGAATAATAGTGAAGGCAATTTACTTATGTATGGACTACACTTTTGCATATATGAACAAAAACGCGTGAGTATTATTGTTTAAAGTTGAAGCAAACAAATGTAAATAAAGTGATACTATCGTGAACGGTTTTTAAGTGAAGAAAGAATTTTTTCACTTAGTACTTGGTATTTAACCTTCACTTACCAGAATTAGGAAATAGTTAACGTTAGAATAACTAATTTATTAAAACTAAGGGCTGATGGTATTAGTTTTAATGGATTTTAATCTCTAGTGAAAGCTTTAGGTTAGTGTGCTTGAAGGTGAACAAGGTTGTCTAATTGCTTGCGGGGCATCTGTGCGCCTTTATGTCACTAACAGCTACGCCATGAGTCAATTAATCGACTCATGGCGTAGCTGTATTTAATAGTATCCGTATGTAAGACCACATCTTTTGATGCTAATGTTCTTCTCTTAGAGCGGTATTTGGCTATAAAAAATGATTTGGTTGTGCCAGGGGGCTGTTAGAACGTGATTAAGATTGACCGGACTTTACAACACATAATTTTTATACTGATTAGTGCGTGTTCAAAAAGGAGGATAAAAAGAGCCGAGAAGTTCGAGGACCGAAGCGTATACAGTAATACGTGAGGACCGGAAAGACAGAGCAACGAAGAAATTCGACAGCTATTTTTCCTGGACTTTTTGAACAGACTCTGATAAGGAGTACATATAAAAAATAATGAAGAGACGTTGAATCTAGTTCATTTTGTTAGTGGTTTAAAGAAAAATTCTTGCTAAATGACAAATGGGAATATTCACCATTCATCATCCTTCTTAACCGTTCGATAAAGTCTGAAATTACCTGTATCAATACGTGCATTTGTTTTTACTTCAATTCTCTGATGGCATTCTTGACACATATATGTATGTATAGGGCGATTTCGGAGCTTTTTTGCTTCTGGAGAATCCGTAGGAATGGGTTCAACTTTATCGCAAATTACACATTTTACATTCATAGTAAGAACCTCTTTCGATATAAAAAATTGTTAATAAAACGATTTTGGTTAAGATGAGCTGGAGATTAACAGCGTTAGATGACACAGCTTTAACAAAAAACATTGATAATTTAGTATACCACGTTTTTTAGATAATGAAGAAATGTAAAGCAAAAAGAAGAGGAATAACCCCTCTCCTAATGAGTAAGTATTTCTTCATAGAACCTTTACCCTCTCTTAACATATAGTAAATAATTATCTATGTTGTTTATGGTATATATGAAGAGAGGGTGCTTAGTTCGAAAGTAAACTCGCCGTACGATGATTCCTTTTATTTATGTCCATTCGATTGCTTTTCCTGTTTGTCATCCAAATTCTTTTTTTCATGATTATTTAAATTCCCTTTTTGTTCTTCAATGGCTTTTGCAGGAGTGGGGTCTTGAATATCCCCTGGAACTTCTGGGATAATTCTTGATGTAATGTCCGAAAGTTCATTTAAGACTCCGCGAACGGGCTTTCCATTTTGGATATCTTTAGCCACTTCTTTAATCCGTGCATTTAAGTCCGGATCAGCAACAACTACGGCCTTAGCTCCAAATGGGTCATGTTTTAATGTTTCTCCAACTGAATATTTGATCGTCCCAACCTGTGAGCGATCGATATCAGAATCAATATCTATCCCAACAATAGCATAATCACCAAAAACAACTGCAGTTGCATCATTTACATGAGGAATTTTTGAAGCTAAATCAATAAGTCTTTGAGCAGTGTCAGAATTTGTTGCCTGATCTGTTTGTTGAATCGTTGAATAATTCACATTTTTTGCTTGTTGTTTCTTCGTATTTACATTCTCTTGACCTTGTTGATTTGAAGAACAGCCATTTAATAAAAGAAAACTGGCAAACAAATAAGGAATTATGCGATTTATCATGTATTGTCCCTCCTTTATGTTCGTATTTTTTCATATGCTTTTCTAGATTATCAAAGGTAACTATCCACAAGTATATGGAGTCGTAATGCATAAACTAATGGAAGTTTCCTTTATAGTCTGTAATTGTTCTTCTATTTTATGCAGATTGACATATATTTTATCAACAGTCGTCTCGTCCACTATAAAAGGTGGCATTCACCATAGGTTTCATTAATCAAGCAAATAAAAAAATGTGAAAGGATACGCCGGTGGAACTTTATCATGTATTAAGTCACCACCTTGAATAACAACACAAATATTCCGACAAAAGATTAGGCGGGAGGCGTCCTTTTGAACAAAATTTATGTGTTAGATACGAATGTTTTACTGCAGGATCCATACGCTATTTTTTCGTTTGAAGACAATCAGGTTATCATTCCTGCAGTTGTATTGGAAGAATTGGATTCAAAGAAAAGATATATGGATGAAATCGGCAGGAATGCGAGACAAGTCTCAAAGCTAATAGACGGTTTTCGCGAAAAAGGAAAATTGCATCACGGGATCCTGCTCCATAATGGTGGGGAATTAAGAATTGAGTTGAACCATCGTTCTTTTCATGAACTCCAAGAAATTTTTATCGAGAAGACAAATGATAATCGAATACTCGCAGTAGCCAAAAACCTTTCACTTGAAGAACAAACGAAAAAAAATGGCAAGTCAGTCATTTTAGTTAGTAAAGATACACTTGTTCGTGTGAAGGCTGATGCAATTGGATTACTATCACAAGATTTTCTAAATGATCGAGTTGTTGAATTAGATCATATTTATAGTGGCTTTCAAGAAATATTAGTTTCACGAGAGCTACTTAATCAATTTTATGGAAAAGGAAGTCTACTTGTTTCAAGTATTACCAAAGAAACACTACATCCTAATCAATTTATATTGATGAAAGATATTCTAGGCACTTCCGCTTCGGCTGTTGCTCTTGTTGATTTCACTGGAAAGACCGCAAGAAAGTTGATCTTTGATGAAGATCATATATGGGGAATTAAAGCTAGAAATGTTCAGCAGATTATGGCAATGGAGATGCTGCTTAGATCGGATATTCCACTCGTTACACTAATTGGAAAAGCAGGTACAGGCAAGACGCTTATGGCTCTTGCGGCAGGCTTAATGCAAACTGAAGATCTTGGCCGATATAAAAAGCTACTTGTTGCAAGGCCAATCGTGCCGGTTGGAAAGGATATAGGATATTTGCCAGGGGAAAAGGAAGAAAAACTAAGACCATGGATGCAGCCGATATTTGATAATTTAGAGTACTTATTTAACACAAAGAAGCCAGGAGAATTGGATGCAATTTTGGCAGGGATGAGTTCGATTGAGGTCGAAGCACTCACATATATTCGAGGTCGAAGCATACCTGATCAATTTATCATAATAGATGAAGCTCAAAACCTTACAAAACATGAAGTAAAAACGATTTTGACGAGGGTTGGCGAAAGAAGTAAAATCGTATTGATGGGGGACCCCGAGCAGATAGACCATCCGTATCTTGATGAATATAATAATGGGCTAACCTATGTAGTGGAGAAATTTAAAGAACAGCAGATTGCAGGTCATGTAAAATTAATAAAAGGAGAAAGGTCTGGTTTGGCCCAGCTAGCCGCCAATCTACTTTAAGTACGTTTAAAAAGGAGAATAAAAAGAGTCGAGAAGTTTGCGATCGTCTCTAGCCATGCGCATATACAGTAATACGTGAGGACCGGACTTGCACAGGCTATGCTGACTTCTGTGTTGCGCACAGAACGTGCGGATCTTAACAGAAGGTCATTCATGAGATTTGATGCAATTCGTAAGCTTTTTTACCGGATTTTTTGAACAACCTCTTTAAGAAAAAAGTTGTTCCATGACGAAGAGTCGGTAAAATAATCAGACACTTTGTCATGGAGCTAAGATTATATTAACGAATAATAAATGCGCGTACATCTTTAATTGGCTGCTTTATATTGGATCCATCTCCAAAATAAATGTACATTGGCCCATTTTCTTTTATAGGCCTTCCATCGATAGAAAAACCTAGAACAAATGCTTCGGCATCTTCTTTAGTGAACACTTGTTCAGTATCCGCTGTTTTGACTACAACTTCAGAGGCATCGGAATTAGGTTCAGCGTTATCAAGAAAAGGCTTGAAAGGAATGACAAACGTACCTTCTAATAGACGTTGTTTCTCAAACTTTCTTTCTGTCTTTAATGTTGGGGGCATTGTTGCTCCCTCGCGGATTTCTTTTTCCCAATGCTTTGAAGCTGCAATCGTATATTCCTCTAATTCATTTTCCGCTTTTTTTTCAGCTTGAAAATAGGTTTCAAGCTCAACTTTACGATCGTCAAAAATCCATACTCCTGGATCTAATGTTATTGAAAATTTCACTTTTCCTTGAATAAATACGATGGATTCCATCTATGAACATTCCTCTCTCTATGTATGGTCAAAAAGATCTTAATAATAATTATACAAGAATAAGTATAAAGAAACTTGCTAAAAAAGTCACAGAAAACCTTTTCATTTGTCCAGGTGGATTCAAAGTCGTTTTCCTAAATGGATTTTGTGCGCGTCTAAGCTTCCTGAAGCAATCAGTTTGTCCTTATAGAATTAAGACGTTAATGTTTTTCGAAGAGTCATAATGGCTAACTATTATATGTTCGACTAGATAGATTATTGTAGACAAGAACTAGTGACGGTTTTTCTAATTACCCTTGCTTTTTTAGACGACTAAGGGTAAGATTTATAGATAAGAATGTACGCTTCATTGGCGGGGGGATTTCATATGGCATCTGAAATGCTTGTCAATCATCAAGAAAAAGCCTATGCTTTATTAAAAGCAGATGCTGACAAGATTCTTAAATTGATAAAAGTACAAATGGATAATTTAACTATGCCTCAATGTCCTCTATATGAAGAGGTTCTAGATACTCAAATGTACGGCCTATCTCGTGAAATAGATTTCGCTGTTCGTTTAGGTTTAGTCGATGAGACGGAAGGAAAGTCACTCTTAGAATCGCTTGAGAGGGAACTATCTGCTTTACATGAGGCTTCTTTACGAAAATAATATAGTAAGAAATTAACTCAAACGAATCATCATAGTTGTTTGAGTTTTTTTATATAATTCTATCTTATTATACTAGATTCCTATTATTGTTATATACTTTTTTATTAACATTGTATTATACTAAGCAATAATAAATTCTATAATCAAAACTATTTTGAATTTTAAAAAATGATTGACTAAAATGTTTTTTTGGACCAAAATTATGAGTAAAAATGTCGTAATGTTCAAACTATGCCTCATAATAAAAGTTGTTTAAATGTGTAATAACTATGTGTGAATAAGATCTTGATTTGATTCTTGCTCTTTTTACAATATACAAATGAAAAATACATAAAAGTAGGTGTGAGTTAATGGTAAAACGTATAAAAAAAGTTTTGGCAGCAAATCGGGGAGAAATCGCAATTAGGATTTTTCGAGCTTGTACAGAATTAAATATTAGAACTGTAGCTGTATACTCAAAAGAAGATCAAAATTCTTACCATCGTTTTAAAGCGGATGAAGCATATTTAGTTGGGGAAGGAAAAAAACCAATCGATGCATATTTAGATATTGAAGGCATCATTGAAATCGCCAAGAAAAACAATGTTGATGCGATTCATCCTGGATATGGATTTTTGGCAGAAAATATTGATTTTGCTCGTCGTTGTGAAGAAGAAGGCATTATTTTTATTGGTCCTGAAACAAAACATTTAGATATGTTCGGTGATAAAGTAAAAGCGAGAACTCAAGCTGAACTAGCGAATATTCCTGTTATACCAGGAAGTGATGGTCCTGTAATTTCTGTAGAAGAAGTTGCATCATTCGGTCAAACACATGGTTTTCCAATTATTATTAAAGCAACGCTTGGCGGCGGTGGACGAGGCATGCGTATTGTTCACAACCTGGAAGAAGTTCAGGAGGCGTACGACAGGGCAAAGTCTGAAGCGAAAGCGGCTTTCGGTAATGATGAAGTATATGTTGAACGCTTTATTCAAAATCCAAAGCATATTGAAGTGCAAATTCTCGGAGACAAACATGGGGAAATTGTTCATTTATATGAGCGGGACTGTTCAGTTCAAAGACGTCACCAAAAGGTAGTGGAAGTAGCCCCATCCGTTTCTTTAACAGAAGATTTAAGAATGAGGATTTGTGAAGCTGCTGTACGATTAATGGAAAATGTGAACTATGTGAATGCAGGAACGGTTGAATTCCTCGTTGCAAATCATGAATTTTACTTTATAGAAGTAAACCCACGTATACAAGTTGAACATACTCTTACTGAAATGATTACTGGAATAGATATTGTTCAGTCACAGATATTAATTGCTGAAGGTCATAAATTACATGAAAAGGAAATTGGTATCCCTCATCAAAATGAAATTACAACGAATGGTTTTGCTATCCAGTCAAGGGTAACAACTGAAGATCCATTAAATGATTTTATGCCGGATACTGGGAAATTGGCAGTTTATCGTTCTGGCGGTGGCTTTGGAGTACGTTTGGATGCAGGGAACGCATTCCAAGGAGCAGTCATTACGCCTTACTATGATTCTTTATTAGTTAAAGTTTCTACTCATGGACTCACCTTTGAAAAAGCTGCAGCTAAAATGGTGCGTAATTTAAAAGAATTCAGGATTCGCGGAATCAAAACAAACATTCCATTTCTTGAAAATGTTGTAAAACATGAAAAGTTTATAACTGGCGAGTATGACACTTCGTTTATTGATACAACACCTGAACTGTTTTCCTTCCCTGTGCGTAAAGACCGTGGTACGAAGATGCTTTCCTATATTGGGAATGTAACAGTAAACGGATTTCCTGGAGTGGAAAAGAAGAAGAAACCAGTGTTTGAAAAACCAATTATTCCAATAATCTCAGCAGATGTCCCGACTCAGCCGGGAACAAAGCAAATACTTGACGCAAATGGTGCTGATGGTCTCGTGAAATGGATTAAAGAACAAAATGATGTCCTAATCACTGATACGACGTTTCGTGATGCCCATCAATCTCTTTTGGCAACGAGGATTAGAACAACGGATTTATTGCAGATTGCTGAACCAACGGCAAAACTGGTGCCGAATCTTTTCTCCCTTGAAATGTGGGGAGGAGCTACGTTCGATGTAGCTTATCGTTTCTTAAAAGAAGATCCATGGGAAAGACTTCTTGATCTAAGAAAAAAGGCACCTAATGTCCTGTTCCAAATGCTTTTACGTGGATCAAATGCTGTTGGCTATAAGAACTATCCGGATAATGTCATCGAGGAATTCGTCCAAAAATCTTCACAAGCCGGTATAGACGTATACCGAATTTTTGATAGTTTAAACTGGGTTAAAGGAATGGAAGTTGCTATTGACGCTGTTCGACAATCCGGGAAAATAGCAGAAGCAGCTATTTGTTATACTGGAGATATTAACGATCCGACAAGAGTGAAATATTCAATTGACTACTATAAAAATTTAGCGAAGGAATTGGAGAACCAAGGAGCACATATTCTTGGGATCAAAGATATGGCAGGTCTCTTAAAACCAGAAGCTGCTTATCGCTTGATTTCTGAACTTAAAAATACAGTAAACATACCTATTCATCTACACACCCATGACACAAGTGGAAATGGCACATATATGTATGCAAGGGCGATTGAAGCAGGCGTTGATATTGTTGATACAGCGCTTGGTTCAATGGCAGGTCTTACTTCTCAACCTAGTGCACAAACGCTTTATTATGCACTAGAAGGAACGAAACGACAACCAAAGATTGACATCAATTCACTCGAGAAATTGTCCATTTATTGGGAAGGTGTAAGGACGTATTACCATGATTTCGAAAGTGGAATGGTTTCACCACATACCGAAATTTATCAACACGAAATGCCTGGCGGACAATACAGTAATCTTCAGCAACAGGCTAAGGCGGTAGGGTTAGGCGAAAGATGGAATGAAGTTAAAGAAATGTATCGTCGTGTAAATGCTTTGTTTGGGGATATTGTTAAAGTCACGCCTTCTTCTAAAGTTGTTGGTGATATGGCTCTATTCATGGTTCAAAACAATCTATCTGAAGAAGATGTCATGACAAAAGGAAAGACAATGGACTTTCCAGATTCAGTGGTTGAACTGTTTGAAGGGTATTTAGGTCAGCCAGAAGGTGGATTCCCTAAAGAATTACAAGAAGTGATTCTAAAAGGAAAAGCTCCAATTACCGTAAGACCTGGTGAATTATTAGAGCCAGTTGATTTTACTGCATTACGAGATGATTTATTTAAAGAACTTGGTAGACCGGTTACAAGTTTTGATGTATTAGCCTATGCGCTTTATCCTAAAGTATTTTTGGATTATGTAAAAACATGCGAACAATTTGGTGATTTATCGCAACTAGATACTCCAACATTCCTTTATGGCATGCAGCTTGGTGAAGAAATAGAAGTGGAAATCGAAGTAGGTAAGACTTTAATTGTTAGACTTGTTTCGATCTCTCAGCCGCAATCTGATGGTACGAGAGTGATTTATTTTGAGTTAAATGGTCAATCCCGTGAAGTAATCATAAAGGATGAGGGCATAAAGTCATCTGTACAAGCAAAGCTTAAAGCAGACTCGAAAGATCAATCACATATTGGAGCTACAATGCCAGGAACAGTACTAAAAGTGGTTGTTGAAAAAGGAGATCAAGTTAAGCAAGGTGATCACCTTATTATTAATGAAGCAATGAAAATGGAAACTACTGTACAAGCTCCATTCTCTGGAATCATCAAAGATATCCATGTTAAAAATGGCGATGCAATTAGTACAGGAGATTTATTGATAGAAATAATTAAATAACGAAAAAGAGAAGGCTGACCTAGGTCAGCCTTCTCTTTTTCGTTATTTAATGAATCGTGACTGAAGAACTTGATATATCTTCATCTTTACTTTTCATATGCATTGTTTGCATTAATGCCAATTCATTCTTTTTGCTTCTAGAGGTTAAAAGTAGTAAATAGCTGAGAACGCCAAAGAAACAAGCGATAAATAAGGCGTGAGAGAGTGCAATTATCAGATTTAGTCTTGAATAGATAATGAGAGCCCCTGCGGCTACTTGCAGAAAAACAAGAATTAATGCGTAAAGCCAACCCCAATAGAGCACTTTCTGCTGTCGATATCGTCTATATGCTAGAACCGTTATATAAAGGACCCAAATGAAAATGAGCCCAGCAGCTGCCCTATGTCCCATTTGAACCCATTCATACATATTAGAAGGAAGAACAAACCCATTATTTACACAAAGAGGCCAGTCTTTACATACAAGACTGGATTCTGTATGCCTTACTAATGCGCCAGTATAGACTACAAAAAAACAATAGGAGATTAAACCGACGATATGAAATTTCATTCGTTTGTCAACGATCAATTTATCTGCATCAAACTTCTTATCAACCTCAAAGATAAGTAATGTTAGCAAGAAAACAGCGGCAAAAGAAATTAATGAAATCCCAAAATGAGCAGCGAGTACAAAATCGGATTGTCCCCATTTAACAGCAGCTGCTCCGATTAATCCTTGAAGAAGAAGAAAGCAAAAAGAGAGAGCAGAAAGAAATTTAGTTTCTCTGATATCGCCAATCTTTCTCCAGCTCCAAATAGAAAGAATGAGAACCATGAGGCCAACAACACCGGATACTATTCTGTGAGCGAATTCAATTAATAGTTCTGGTGTAATTACTTTTGGAATGAGCTGGCCTTCACATAATGGCCAAGAACGCCCGCAACCCATACCAGAATCCGTTTTAGTTACGAGGGCACCACCTAATAAAATAAGTAACATTCCTAACGTTGTTAAAACAGCAAACCATTTTAAGCGCTTTTGCATGTACTCCACCTTCTTTAAATTTACAATTTCGACTATGTATGTATCTTAGCATATTTATATCAACTATGATGTCAATATTTCGACAATTAATGTAATTATATATGTTATCAGCAGTCTGTCGATGTTTAGTTATATAAAACAATTCCTTGTTAGTAGCCAATTTAAAAGGATATTACAATAAGATGCTATTATCATACAAAAGAATAGATGAAAGTGGGAAGGGAATTATAACGCCAATAAGATTATTACAACCCTTACAAATTTACCTAACTCAACCTGTGAAATAATAATTGAAATCTAATTATTTAGATTTTTCATATAGAAGGTTGAAAGTTTCTCAAGAGTCTGGTAGAAATAAAGAGTATGCATAAATTAATAATTTGTAATTACTTATTCCTTAGGTTGAGTAGAAAGGAAGATCTTTCCCGGAAGAGTCACAATTCCGTCAAAAAGAAAACGAAAAACACACACAAAATAGTTAAAAAGTATGCTTTAATATCTGAAAAAGGTATTTTCCTGCATTTTACTTTTATTGTATTCGAGCTTCCAATCGCTATACTTGGAAAGCTATCGAAGCTTTGGGTAACATTGCTTTTAATAATTTGGCGCTTCCATAGTTACAAATAATGAAAAGTATGGAATAATAGTAGGGAACCTAAATACTTGAATGTATTTGTCGAAATACTCTAAGGAGGAATGAATAATGTCTGATTCGAGAGTATTGACAGAAGCTGATATGAAACCAAACACTATATCTATTTCTGACAATGAAACAACACCATGGAAGGATTTCCTTGCTTTAATAAAAATAGGAATCGTAAATTCCAATTTGATAACAACCTTTACTGGTATATGGCTTGCACTGCATTTTACTGGCATGCCATTCTTAACGAATTTGGATAAGGTGTTCTTTGCATTGGCTGGCTCAGCTTTAATAATGGCTGGCTCATGCAGTTTTAATAATTATTATGATCGGGATATTGATCATTTGATGGAAAGAACGAAAAATCGGCCTACTGTTACCGGCAAGGCAAGTGCTTCAAAAGTTTTGATACTTAGCTTTATATTGATTGGCCTTGGGATCTTTATGCTAGCAATGACTAATATGACGACTGCAATCTTGGGTGGTATTGGAGTATTTACTTATGTCGTTTTGTATACAATGATTACCAAAAGAAGATTTGTATCAAATACAATAGTTGGTAGTATTTCCGGGGCAATGCCACCATTAATTGGGTGGGCAGCAGTTGATCCAGGATTGGGAATTATACCCTGGATGCTATTTTTAATTATGTTTTTATGGCAGCCGCCACATTTTTATGCACTCGCAATGAAAAGAGTGGAAGAATACCGCGCCGCTGGTGTCCCAATGCTTCCAGTTGTTAAAGGATTTAAAGCTACAAAAAGATCGATGGTCCTTTGGGTAGCATGGTTGATTCCGGTACCATTTTTCATGACAGCTCTTGGAACAACTTATGTCGTATTAGCAACAATCTTAAGTGTTGGATGGTTCGCATTGGGTATTTATGGATATAAAATGAAAGACGATTTAAAATGGGCCAAGCTAATGTTTGTCTATTCGTTAAATTACATGACTATTTTGTTTGTAGCAATGGTCATACTTACACTTATTAAAGTAGTCAACTAAAAGTATTTCTAAGAATGTCTCAAAGGGGCAATACCCTTATGAGGCATTCCTATAATACATAATCAAATGTTTGAACAAACAGAATTGTTATCATAACGTATCACTTTTATTTTTTTTATTCCTCCAAAAGGGAATTCTTTCTTTAATTAGAAATTTAAGATAGAAAGAAATTCAAAACTTGCACATTTAATAATTGTGAGAAATTTTTTACGAAAGAGGGGTTTCTTAAGCATGAAAACAAGGCTTCGAAAATGGCGTCTGATTTCTTTATTCGCGATAATGACGCTAATTCTAGCAGGCTGTGGTGAAGCAAAACTATCCGCGCTTAAACCAGCTGGAGAAGTAGCGCAAAAACAGTTTGACTTGATGGTATTAAGTACGCTGATCATGGTAGTGGTTATCATCGTGGTTGTCATTCTTTTTGTTATCGCTATCGTTCGGTTCCGTCGTAAAGATGGTGACGACAGTATTCCGAAACAAGTTGAAGGAAGCCACAAACTTGAAGTGATTTGGACAACGATCCCAATCCTGCTATTAATCATTATGGCGATTCCGGTCGTAACTTACACATTCGAGTTGGCTGACACGTCCGCTATGGAAGTGAAGGATAAGGACGGTAAAACAAAGGACGCTGTAGTTATTAACGTCCGGGCAAACCTGTACTGGTGGGAATTTGAATATCCCGATTATGGGATTTTCACAAGCCAGGATTTAGTTGTACCTACAGATGAAAAGGTTTACTTTAACCTTAAAGCTTCAGATGTTAAGCATTCATTTTGGGTACCTGCAGCCGGTGGAAAAATGGATACGAACGTAGATGGTGTTAACCAAATGTATCTAGTATTCGATAGTAAGAAGTCTAATGAAGCGCAAAATTTATTTTACGGGAAATGTGCAGAGCTTTGCGGACCTTCCCATGCTTTAATGGATTTTAAAGTCGTAACGAAGTCTAAAGATGATTTTAACTCTTGGGTAACGAGTATGCAGACCGTTGCCAAAGAACCAAAAGTTGCTGAAGGTGAATTAGCAAAACAAGGGCAAGAAATCTTTAATAAAAGCTGTATTGGATGCCATGCTGTTTCAACAAGTGGCAATGGTGCTGGAATGGGGCCTAACCTTTCAAACTTTGGAGAACGTGAACGTATTGCTGGTTTTCTGGATCATACTGAAGAAAATTTGAAGAAGTGGATTAAAAATCCAGATGATTACAAACCAGGTAACACAATGGCTGGTAAGTATGGAAAATTGACAGATGAGCAGATTGATGCACTTGCTGAATATTTACTTAATCTTAAAGTTGAAGGTAGTAAACATATTGATTGAAATGGAGGTTAAATCGTGAGTACGTACGCTAAGAAACAAGGATTTGGCGCGACATTATGGGATTTTATGACAACTGTCGACCATAAAAAAATCGCCATTCTTTATTTAATATCCGGCGGACTATTCTTTATTCTCGGCGGCTTGGAAGCAATGTTTATAAGAATCCAGCTTGCAGTTCCCGATAATAACTTTATGAGTGCCGGAACTTTCAACGAAATGATAACGATGCATGGTACTACCATGATTTTTTTGGCAGCGATGCCTATACTGTTGGGAATAATGAATGCTGTTATGCCGCTTCAAATTGGAGCGCGTGATGTTGCGTTTCCATTTCTAAACTCTTTAGGTTTTTGGCTATTTTTCTTCGGTGGAGTTGTCCTGAACCTTTCATGGTTCATGGGCGGCGCACCTGATGCGGGATGGACATCATATGCATCATTATCCATTCATTCACAAGGACATGGAGTAGACTTCTATGTATTAGGCCTTCAAATATCAGGATTTGGTACGCTTATTGCAGGAATTAACTTTCTTGTTACGATTATTAATATGCGAACCCCGGGTATGACCTATATGAGAATGCCTATGTTTACTTGGACAACATTTGTTGTTTCTGCACTAATACTTTTTGCATTTCCTCCGTTAACGGTAGGATTAACTTTAATGCTTTTTGATAGAATGTTTGGCGCGAATTTCTTTGATGCTGCTGCAGGCGGTAATACAATTATCTGGGAGCATTTATTCTGGATTTTCGGACATCCTGAGGTGTATATCTTAATTTTACCTGCGTTTGGTATTTTCTCTGAAATTTTAGCAACATTCTCAAGGAAAAGACTATTCGGATATTCATCCATGGTATTTGCAACTGTTTTAATTGGTTTCTTAGGATTCATGGTATGGGCTCACCATATGTTTACAGTTGGCTTGGGTCCGATAGCGAATGCGATTTTTGCAGTTGCGACGATGGCAATTGCTGTACCAACAGGTATCAAGATCTTTAACTGGATTTTTACCATGTGGGGCGGAAGTGTCAGATTTACGGTTCCGATGCTATATGCTGTATCATTTATCCCGTCGTTTACGATGGGGGGAGTAACTGGAATCATGCTTGCTGCTGCACCTGCAGATTATCAATATCATGATAGTTACTTCGTTGTAGCTCACTTCCACTATGTTATCGTTGGTGGAGTTGTCCTTGGTATTCTAGCTGGTATTACGTACTATTGGCCAAAAATATTTGGAACGATGTTAAATGAAACTTTAGGAAAGTTTACTTTCTGGTTTTTCTTAATTGGCTTCCATTTAACTTTCTTTATCCAACATTTCCTAGGTTTATGGGGAATGCCACGCCGTGTATTTACGTATCTTCCAGGGCAAGGTTGGGAGACATCTAACTTAGTAAGTACAGCAGGAGCAATATTTATGGCAGTGGGTGTCATAATTTTGTTAATCAATATTATTATTACTTCTGTGAAAAACGTAAGAGTTGGCAACGATCCATGGGAAGATGGACGTACGTTGGAGTGGTCTATACCTTCACCTCCGCCATTTTACAACTTTAAGCAGTTGCCACTTGCTCGCGGCTTAGATGCTTATTGGATTGAAAAAATGGAAGGTAAAAAGGAAATGACACCTGCTGAACCGCTCGGTGACATTCACATGCCAAATGGATCGATAATACCTATATGTATTACTATAGGTTTGTTCGTTGCATCATTTGGAGCATTGTACAATATGGATGCAGATAAGACTTGGACAGTACCAGTTATTATTATTGGTTTATTGATTACATTCGGTTCAATGCTGATTCGTTCGATAAAAGATGACCATGGGTTCCACATTCATAAAGAAGACTTGATGGACGATAAAGATAAGGAGGTAAAGGCATAATGCACGTAGAAGAAAAATTTACAGATGCTACATGGCCTGCGGCTCCTGAAACAGCAACGCTAGAAGGAAAAAATAAATATCTAGGATTTTGGTTGTTCCTTGGTGGAGAGACTGTTCTTTTCGCTTCGCTTTTTGCAACCTATCTTGCTTTAAAAGATAAGGTACCAGATTCAGGAATGCTACTTGCTAAGGATTTATATGAAATCCCGCTAACATTTGCAATGACAATGATCTTATTAACAAGTTCATTAACAAGTGTTTATGCAATGTATCACATGAAAAATAACAGTTTCCAGAAAATGCAGGCTTGGCTTCTTATTACGGTTTTGCTTGGCTTTAGTTTCCTAGCATTAGAAGTTTATGAATTTAAACATTATGTTCATTTAGGTCATACATTTACTAGTAGCGCATATGGTTCAGCTTTCTATACGCTTGTAGGATTTCATGGCGCGCATGTTACGTTTGGTCTAATGTGGTTTTTATCACTTATGTTGCGAAATGCAAAACGTGGTTTAAGCTTATATAATGCACCTAAATTCTTTGTTGCAAGTTTATACTGGCACTTTATTGACGTAGTTTGGGTTTTCATCTTTACAGTCGTTTATTTAATGGGAATGGTGGGATAACTGATGGCAAATCAACAATCTAATTCAGCGAACCCGAATTTAAATTTAGAATATCGACGCAAACAAAATGCAGAAGAAATGAAGCATCAAGTCATTACATTTTCAATGATGATTTTCTTTACGCTTATCGCCTTTGCAATGGTGGCGATGGAAACAATTTCTCGATGGTTTATAATTCCAGTCATTCTTCTTCTTGCTGTAATTCAGGTCATTTTTCAGCTTTATTATTTTATGCATATGAAGCATAAGGGGCATGAAACGATTGCGTTATTTATTTATTCTGGATTGACAGTAGGGTTAATCACTGTCCTTGTCTTTCTTACAATCGTTTGGCTTTAATCTTGGAGAAAGAGCAGGCACTTCAAACTGCTTGGTTCAAAAAAACTAACTAATCAATTTGGATTATAATGTTACAGTTGAGTCGGTGCTTTAGGGCCGGCTCTTTCTTTTCCTATCTATTATTTAATAACAGTGTTTTGGTTCATATGAGGACTGGGATATAAATGAACGGATCGTTGAAAGAAGCCAATCTAAATGGAATTACTGGTCTCTGTTATAGAAAAAGAGGTATAATAGGGGTAATAAGTGTGAAATAGAGGTGTTAATATGTCTATCGATATTTTTGGTTTTCGTGCATTATGGAGTCCATATTTCTTAGTTTCTTTGATTCTGGTCCTTGTCGGTTATGTTTTACTCGTATCTAAATTTCGCCATAAGTTTATTCATAATGAACCTGTAGGAATAAAGCAGCAAGCACTTTTCATTACAGCGATTGTGCTATTGTACGTTATTAAGGGATCTCCTTTGGATTTACTGGGACATATCATGTTCAGTGCACATATGACTCAAATGGCTTTTTTGTATTTAGTTGTACCGCCTTTGCTAATAATGGGAATCCCTGAATGGCTTTGGCGTTCGATCCTCCATATACCATTAATAAAAGGAATGTTTAATGTCTTTACGAAACCACTTTTTGCATTAATTACTTTTAACGCTTTATTTTCTTTTTATCATATACCTTTAGTTTTCGACTTTGTGAAAACCGATATGTTGTTACATGCAGGCTATACAACACTGCTGTTTATTTCAGCAATATTTATGTGGTTTCCACTAGTCAATCAATTGCCTGAACGGGCTAGTCTTTCTGGTGTTAAGAAAATTGCCTATGTATTTGGAAGTGGAATCTTAATGACGCCTGCTTGTGCACTAATTATTTTTGCAACTGATCCGTTGTATTCAACTTATTCAGATGCATCTGCTTGGTTAGTGGCAATGGAATTATGTGTTCCAGCTTCTGCACTGTCTGGCTTAACTTTAAGTGGCCCTGAAATGTTTAATGGACTTCCAATCATGGATGATCAACAGCTCGGTGGCGTTCTTATGAAGATTATTCAAGAAATTGTACTTGGCGTTACACTAGGCTATATTTTCTTCGCATGGTACCGTAAGGAAAACGGATCAAATGATGAAATAGACCCTGTACCGTCCCAAATACAAACTGTTAAATAGAACTTTACATATAAATTTTAACAATAAATTAGAAGAATTTATTGAGGGTGTCTCATAAGGGTCTGACCTCGTACTCTAAATCAGTATGTAGTGTTCTTACACTAATCTTGTACTGTATTTAGTTGTTGCGGGGTCTGCCTTTTGCTATCTTTTTGTATCGTACATTAGCTTGTGAGGGACGCTGAAGATCATAATTTAAGGAAAAAATAAAGCAAGTTGCATTCATTTAATCTTTAAAAGTGAGCATTCTGTTAAGAATATACGAACTTGTTGAATTTTAGAATGATGTCTTATAAAATGAATAAGATGAATATAAATAGAGAGGGCGTTAAAGCAGATTATGTCTTTACCAATTCTTCCGACGATTAGTACGTTTTTTATTGTATTAAGTTCAATAACCGTGGCAATCGGTTGGTATTTAATTAAGAAACGTAATTTTAAAGCTCACGAGTATACCATGATAGCTGCGGGTATATTTGCTATCATTTTCTTTACCATTTATGCATCAAGAACTGTTTTCTTGGGGAATACGTCCTTTGGTGGCCCAGATGATATTAAAATCTATTATACCGTTTTTCTGGTTATTCATATTACCCTTGCGACGTTAGGAGCAATACTTGGTATCACGATGTTTAATTTAGCTTTTAAAAAGAAATTTGCTATTCATCGTAAGATAGGTCCATTTACAAGTGTTATTTGGTTCTTTACTGGAATAACGGGACTAGCAGTGTATCTTCTATTATATGTTTTTTACCCAGGTGGAGACACTACATCGCTTATTAAAGCTATTCTTGGCACTTAGATCGAAAAGATTTAATAAATTCTAAACAAGAGAATGTCCCAAAAACTATGGTTCAGGCCCCACGACTACAATATACAGTTTAAGTTAAGTGTATATTGTAGTCGTGGGGCCAAGGCTCATTTGGGGCATCCTCTTCTTTTGATATTTCTTACAACCCGTTGAATTCGTCTAGTTCTTTTTTTATCTCTGCTAATACGCTCTCACATTGTTTAACTAGTGTCGATGGGAAATGTTCATCTTCACCATATTCTAGACCGTGAGGATAGTAATGCTTGCCTAATAGTGGAACTAGTAACTTAATAACTGCTTTATGGGCCCCTACATCACCTTCAACCGCATACCCTTGTACACGAAGATAAAAAACTCCATCCTTCAGTTCGAATTTACGATCGTAACTGACACGTTCGTAATCCCATTGCTCGGCTCTAACTAAGCCATAGTCAGACATTAGACTATCAAGGCGGTTTAAATCTCCAGTCATGTTTTCAAATCCAAATTGTTCGAATCTCACAAAAAAACCCCCTATTCATACAATTTAATATGTAGTAAATAAAATCAATCAGGAGAAATAAAATAATGGTACATGTTATACACCTTAAAGGTTTGTATAGACCAATTTCCCTCATATTTTATAATAGTATGAATTTATACAAGTTGCAATCGCTATCTTTCCGTTTATTGGTATCATTCACAGAAACTCCATAAATATTAACGTTTATTTAACATTTATTCTAATGATATCAGCAGTCCAATTTCTATAATAAGTGTAATAATCATGGTATAATTAGGGTTAGACATGAAGAAGTAAATTAGTATCATGTTATTTGTTCTCAAATTATAGCTATTAGTAAACGAGTACTAATTATTTTGAAGTGCTATATAGGTTATGAAATCCATTTATGGGATGTAGGATCATGCAAGAATACCTGCAGATACGCCTTTTAAAATATAGACTATGTTCAACTAATCATCAGAAAAGGAATACATAATACGTAATATCTTAAATTAGGCATCCATTTGTTTGTTGGAGGCTCTAAAAGATACCGTGTTAGGAAGGCATTTGGGAACTTGGTGGTTCATTCGTAGTTCAAGGCGCTTTTACTTTACTTAAAAAGATCAAGATAAAGAGAGGGGAGTGTCTTCTGAAGACGTTCGCTAGAATTATTTTTTTCGTTATTGTATTTTTTATTTTAGGAATTTATTTTAATATTGATCGGAATACTGGGCAGGATGAAGTTCTTGATGGATCAAAAGAGGCCAATCCAGGGGGGCAGACGAATCTTGAAAAAAGTAAAGCCCCTGCACTTGAAAATGGCTTAATCAAGCCTACAAGCGGATTGGCGTTAACGATAGGGAAGAATCAAGATGAAGTCTTAAAAATTTTTGGTGAACCAGATAGAATAGATTTATCAGCTTATGGGTATGATTGGTGGATTTATAATAAAAAGCAAGATACTTATTTTCAGTTGGCAATGGACAAAGGGAAAGTAATATCAGCTTATGGATTAGGTGATTTAACAGATGTTTCACCGTTTTATATTGGACAACCGATTGACGAAATATATTCAAGTTTGTTTTTTGAGACATCTGTTGATATAGATACGGATTCAGGTTCCTATCGTTTTGAGTTGTCAGAAGAAGATATGAATATAAGGCCGTTAATTATGATAGGCGATATTTATATACAGCTCTATTTAGATAAATTTACAGGGACCGTGTCAAGTGTGCGATATTTAAATGCTGAAACATTGATCAAGCAAAGACCGTATGAGATAACATATAGAGGCGAACTAGTGAGCGAATCTGAATTTTCCGAGGAAGACTGGTTAAAGGTAGAAAATGGAAGTGAACGACAAATTTTTGATTTCACTAATATTATTCGAGGCCGATTTGGTTTGGATCCGTTAAGCTGGGATGAACCTACCTCAGAGGTAGCTTTTCTTCATAGTTCTGATATGTATCAAGCTGAATATTTTTCGCATACATCACCAACTGCAGGGGAGCTTGCAGAGCGATTGAAGACAGGAAAGGTCATGTATACAATCGCAGGTGAGAATATAGCAGCCAAATATGTAGATGCTATTGAAGCAATGGAAGGATGGTTGAATAGTAAAGGTCACCGAGATACCATGCTAAATAAAGAATTTACTCATTTAGGAGTCGGAGTTTATCAAAAATATTACACTCAAAATTTTATCAGAAAATAATGATTAAGCGAGGAATAAAGTTTTTTTAAAAACTTTATTCCTCGCTTTTTTTGAGTCTCTTAGATCATATTGTATCTGTTCTCCATATTATATGAACCCTAAATTGTTTTGTATAAATAGGTACATATTTTTTCGTTCAGCATAATCTGAAAATAGGCTAATGCTTTATTGTGAGGTGAGGAAGAATGGTTAAGAGAAAACGCCCATCAGTTGATAAATTTAAGGAATTCGTACGAACTCATCCTGGATTGACCAATCAAGTAAAGGTGGGAAAATATTCTTGGCAGCAGCTGTTTGAAGAGTGGTATTTATTAGGTGGTTCTCACGAGAAATGGATACCATATATAGAAGAGAAAAAAGATCAAAAAGTGGAAGAAACAAAATCAACGGATACAGGGGATATGGTTAGTACACTTGTAAATACATTTAAAAACATGGATGTTGCACAAATTCAACAATATATTTCAAATGCCAATCAAGCTTTGGGGGCCATCCAAGGCATTCTCACTTCCTTTCAAGGAGATAAGTCTGTAAAAGAAGAGCCGAAAAAAATAGAAACACGTCAAAATCCATTTGTGTTTAAAAAAGACTGATAGATAGGGAGGAATCTTGATGCGCCAAGACATTTATGAGGTAATTAAAGAAAATGAAGATTTACTGAAATTGTTAAGGATGCAGCCATATTGGCATCGTAAATTAATGAGAAATCCACAGTTACTTGAGAAATTAAATACAGATGCAGTCTTTTTCTTTAAGAAATCGATTCCGGACCGAGTGTCGAAGTTTTCTGATGGGGTGCAATTTGCTTCGATGATGATGAATATGTTTCAAGCAATGAAAACACCCTCATCTTAAGTTATATGTAAAAAAGGGGATAAATCTCTCTCTGTTGCAGAAGCTAAAAGCAAAGGGAGGACTATTTCATGCGATATTTTGTAGTTATTTTACTCGTTGGAAGTTTGATTACAGCTTGTAGCAATAAGATTCCAGAGCCGGAAAATGTGGCAAATGCTGCAACGAAGAACGAAATCAGCGATCCTTTCAATGTAAATTATTTCGTTAAGGGAAATTCGGTATTCGTGGAGTGCTATATAAAGGATTATTCTTTTTCTAATCAAAATCAAAAGCATCAGACGACTGTTTATGTATACATGGACGATAAGAAAGTAAAAGCAGTAAATACAGCTGCCTTTATTGTAAAAGATGTACCAGTTGGACCCCATCAGATAAGGCTTGTCATTCATAATAACGGAAAGAAGGTTGATCTTATTAAACAATTTAAGGTACATATAAGTTCAACAATCTGAGTGAAATGAAATTGAACAATGGAATTATATTGAAAAAACTAAGAAAAGAAGGTCGCTTCTAGATAGTATACATGGTAAAATAGTTGTGGAGGTGAGCGAATCTAATGCTTGCTACTATGGAAAGAGTCAGTATTTTACAAAAAGCAGAAGCCTTGGCTGAAATGGTTATTGAATCGAAAATTGGCCAAGAGTATTTTGAGCTTTTATATAATTTGCGCCATGATCAAGGGGCCCAAGATAAGATAAAGAAGTTTACATCATTAAAAGACCTGTTTGAAGAAGTACAACGCTTTGGGAAGTATCATCCAGACTATAAGCGGGTGAACTTAGAAATTCGTCAGGTCAAGCGGGAAATGGACATCCATCCATCTATTGCTGCCTTCAAAAGAGCAGAAACAGAATTACAGGCTGTATTGGATGAAATCAGTCATAGGATAGGACATGCTGTGTCTCCATTTATTAAAGTACCTGCAGGAAGTCCGTTTTTCGAATCAGGTTCAAGTTGCGGTGGCAGTTGTGGTACGGGTGGTAGCTGTGGATGCTCGGCATAAAGTGAAACTTCCATCAGTGTTTTATTTTCAATCCCCACTGATGGCTAGTCCCGTTCGAGTGTCGCTAAATCGCAAGCTAGCGCTTCGATAAAGCGACACTATGAACCCGATTGGTTCAACTAAACCTCTTCTGCTTACGTATCGGCAAGTTTTACTATATCTCACCAATCAGGGATTTACAGCCTGTTAAACCGGGATAAAAGAAAAAGGTCTGGATGCCCCCAGACCTTTTTTATTGAATTTAAAATTAAACGAAATTAGTTGTGGCAATCTTATCAAATCATATTTCATTAAACTCCATGGCGCTATTGAAAGATAGTTGAAAAAAAAGGAACCGCTATGCTACACTTAATTAAACCTAGTTTGAATTTTTCGTAATTTGGAGAAACGTATCAGGGCTGAATGGTTGATTCATTGTAAAACCTTTAAATTAGTCACATTAATCAATTAATTTACGATAAAACTACTATTGATGGAATTTTGTCAATAAAAAAGGAGCAATAATAAAGATGTTTGGAACACGACAAGCTCTTATTGTATATTTACATACATTGAAACAAGCTAAAATGCTTCGGAAGTTTGGCAATATTCATTTTGTCTCTAAAAAAATGAAATACGTGGTCATATACACAAATATGGACGATATTGAAACATTGTCTCAAAAATTGAATAGCTATTCGTTTGTAAAAAAAGTTGAAGTGTCCTATAAGCCGTTTTTGAAAATGGAATTTGAGAATTCTAAGCCTGACAAAGCGAAAGAATATGATTATAAAATGGGAATCTAAAAAAGAGCCAGCTCATAATAAAATTTGAGCAGCTCTTTTTTTAATGAATAAAGTACTTGTTTTTTTATGAGGTTTGGTGCCAAACATAATCAGCTTAACTTATTGTAGAAAAGATATTTGCCAAAAATTAGACAAAGTCCCCCTTCGCGGCTCAATTCCTATTTACTTTACAAGCCTCCCAAGACGCTTTCGCTTACCGTAGAATAAGCATTATTTATTATTGTAAAGCTGGTAAGTATCTGTTCATGCGCAGAATCCCGATAAGATGTTGATAATAAAGCCCGATATCAGCGAATTGGTTGGAATCTTTAACCTGTAATTCAATGATTGTTTTATTTAACTCAGTAGCAAGATCAAAAAAAAGTTCGTATCGTTTATTCGCTTTATGATTTGGATTTGGAATGCCTTCCCTGCAGACATATAGTGGTTGAAAGTCACCAGGATGTGTTGGCTTTAAAACGATTACAAGTGAAGTAATGGGTTTATCGTCTAAATGGGTATGTAGAGCAAGCAGATGGACAACTCTATGTTTGTTTGATTTTCCGATTTCCAGCAATTCATATATATCTGAATAACCATTTCCAAGCTCGATAAATCGTTGTATCAATTCAATCGCTCCTTCGTTTTTTCATCTTCTTTACTTTATCATTTTAAAAAGCGTATGTAAAAAGTAACTAAAACAATCATGAACAAAAGAGCAGCTGCAAGAATTAATAAAAAGCTGGTTCAAGAGAAAGGGAATAAGTTCTCGATGAATTCTCTTCAAAGGTACCGAGATGTAGACAAACTTTTTCTTGAAAAACAGACTTGAGGATTTTGCTAATATCCAATTACTATTTGAAATTATATGTACAAAATATAAAAAAACCTGCAGAGCATACTCTGCAGGGTCCTTCTATTTCCTTTATAAAAGGAAGAAGGAAAAGGGAGAGGAGAAACCGGAGGAAGGTCTTATGGGGAAATGTAAGACTTCTCCGCGGTTGGCAACAACACCTACGAAAGTGATGTTGTTACTCTTATTATCACCAAATATATCCTTCTTATTCAAACCATTAAAAAATTTTTCACCTAACTTGTTACATTGTTCTAACCGTTAATATTTAGCAAAGATAAAAGTAGTACTTTATTTGGGTATATGAGCAAAATAGACTTGGAGCTCTTTATGTAAAGTGTTGGCTTACATTTTTGAATATGATAGGATAAATGAGAAATGAAATTAGTTGAAAAATGTGGTGGAATATATGAGGGTTGTTTCTGGAACATGTAAAGGAAGACCATTAAAAGCTGTATCAGGGACAGGGACACGTCCTACAACAGATAAAGTAAAAGAATCTATTTTTAATATGATCGGACCGTATTTTGATGGCGGGCAGGTACTTGATTTGTTTGCTGGAAGCGGTGGACTTGCGATTGAAGCGTTAAGCAGGGGTATGGAAAAGGCCATTTTGGTAGATCGCGATTACCAATCATTTCAAACAGTGAAAACTAACCTTGAAGCATGCGGATTTACAGATTGCTCAGAGGTATATAAAAATGATGCTGAGCGTGCCTTGAAGGCCATTATAAAACGTAGTCTATCTTTTTCGCTGATATTGCTTGATCCTCCTTATAAGCAGCAAAAGTTAGTGAAATTGCTTGAAATGATTCATGATGCAAAGATTCTTGAAGAATCGGGTGTCATTGTCTGTGAGCATGGCAATGATGTTGTGCTTCCTGAAAATGTGAATGATTTAGTTAAATGGAAACATGAAAACTACGGAATCATTTCTGTATCAATATTTAGATGGGGAAATACCCGTGGTGGGCAGGAGGAATTGTAGATGGGGAAAATTTCTATTTGTCCAGGTAGCTTCGATCCAATTACACTCGGACATCTTGATATTATCCAAAGAGCTGCAAGAGTGTTTGATGAAGTAAATGTAGTCGTTTTAAATAACAGCTCGAAAAAATCGCTGTTTACAGTCGATGAGCGTCTTGGATTAATTCGTGAAGTTACGAAGCATATTCCAAATGTTAAAGTTGATTACTTTCAGGGTTTAACAGTAGATTATGCCAAAAGCGTTCATGCAAGTGCAATTATCAGGGGGTTAAGAGCTGTATCTGACTTTGAATACGAAATGCAGATTACCTCCATGAACCGTGTCTTAGATGAGCAAATTGAAACTTTCTTCATTATGACCAATAATCAATATTCCTTTTTAAGTTCTAGTATTGTGAAAGAAGTAGCAAAATATGGTGGGAATATTACAGAGTTAGTACCAGCAGTGGTTGCACAATCACTGCGTGAAAAATTTGCTAATCAATAAAAATGTGGATGAACAAAAAGCGTCGAACCTTATTGTGTAAAAGATTAGAAAACTTATCTATTACATGTGTAAGAGTTAGACAGCTCTTGTTCATCCTCCTTTTTGAACACGCACTTCAATGTACAAGGTTCCTCTTAAATCCGATGAAGAGATAGAGTGTCAAAAATGCAATTGTAATTAACGGACCATAATCCATCATTTTTTCATAAAGATGAATGCCATTGTCATTCATCATAAAAACGGGATTGGAGTTTGAAGGCTGTCCATTTAAGCCGATTTTTTCGTAGATGGGTTTCCAAAGAATAAAGGTAAAAGCAGCAGCCAAAAAACCGTGAACAATTCGAGCGAAGAAAAACGGTGAAAAACGAATATCGGTTTCAGCTAGGATACTCGCTACTTGAGCTTGGATGCTAAACCCACTAAAGCCAAGAATAAAGCTTGTAACAATGGCCTTCTGCATGAGAGTTGCCTGTTCGATACCGCTCGTCATTTGAGAACCAAGGGTTATCTCGGAAAGACCAGAAATGAATGCTATGCTCAATTCTTCTGGAAAATGAAGTGTATGTAATACGATGATAACTCCTTGTGCAAGAAAGGTAGTGATATTCATGTGAAATAGTAATTTATTTATTACAGAGAATAAAATAATAAATCCGCCAATCATTAATAAAGTGTGGATGGAAGAAAGTACAGCGTCACCGAGTAATTTACCAAGTGGTCGCTTTTCGTTCATCCGCGTCCGATGCATTTGCTGAAGTGCAGTCTTAATGGAAGGCGTCTTTTTATGATAGGAGTTCAACTTCTCTTCATCTTTTCCGTAAAATCTCATCATAAGCCCAACGCAAATATTCCCTAAATAATGAGAAAGCGCAAGCATAATACCAAGACTAGAGTTATGAAAAAAACCGACGGATACTGCCCCAAACATAAACAATGGACTTGAGTAATTAGTAAAAGACACAAGCCGTTCCGCTTCGATTCTTGAGAGTTGCTTTTCTTGACGCATTCTTGCTGTATACTTGGCACCAGACGGAAATCCGGATGCCATACCCATTGCTAAAACAAATCCCCCAACCCCTGGAACCTTAAAAAGGGGCCGCATTATTGGTTCGAGAATAACACCGATAAATTTAACCACCCCAAATCCAATGAGTAATTCTGAGATAATGAAAAATGGCAGCAAGGATGGAAAAACGATTTCCCACCACATATTCAATCCTCTAATAGACGCTTCAAAAGCATCTTCAGGAAAGGTAATTAAACCTATAGCCATAATGATTGCTGAGGCAGCTAATACGATTGTTTTGATTTTTGTTTTAAACAAAATCCGAGCCTCCTTAAAAGGGAATATGCTATGCACTCATTTAGAGAAATGATAAATTAGGTATAATATGTAAACTTATTCGTTGCAAGAGAGTAATCTTGTCCACCTAGATACACAATATGCACATAAGCCTGCAATTAAGACCATAACTTTGATAAGAAGTATGAAATAACTAGATTGTTCAAAGAAAGGGGGAAGTTTGCTTTGAGAGAACCGAAAATCGGGCTGGCTCTTGGTTCAGGTGGAGCTCGAGGATTTGCTCATTTAGGAGTTATAAAGGTTTTAAAGGAGGCAGGCATATCGATTGATATGATTGCTGGCAGCAGTATGGGGGCGTTAGTTGGATCTTTTTACGCGGCAGGATCAGATGTAGAACGGTTATATCGGTTATCTAAAGCATTTAAAAGAAAGTATTATTTGGATTTTACTGTTCCAAAGATGGGGTTTGTCGCGGGGAAGAAGGTGAAAGAGCTCATTCGAGTATTTACATATAACAAAAGGATTGAGGAATTGGATATTCCGCTTGCGATTGTTGCCACTGATATCAAAAAGGGAGAAAAAGTTGTTTTTCAAAGTGGTCCAATAGCCGAAGCTGTTAGAGCCAGTATTTCTATTCCAGGAATTTTTGTCCCTGAAAAAATTGGTGATCGGTTATTAGTGGATGGCGGTGTTATTGATCGAGTGCCGGTCTCGGTCGTAAGAAGCATGGGGGCTGATCTTGTGATTGCTGTTGATGTTTCTAATGTGAAAAAGGAAATAGAGATTACCTCTATTTATGATGTGATTATGCAAAGTCTCGATATTTTACAAATGGAGCTAACGGAAAGTAGAAAACTTTCATCTGATGTGATGATCCGGCCTCATGTGGAAAATTATAATTCAAAATCATTTACAAATATAAATGAAATAATTACTATTGGAGAAGAAGAAGCAAGATTAAATATCGATAAAATTAAACAGTGCATTGATACTTGGAAGGAGTCTTACAATAATGAGTCGTAAAATTTATATTCGCTCTTTCCTCATAGCGTTAGTCCTGATTGTCGGTTCAACCTTTTATTATTTGCCTTACTATGTAACAAAACCGGGAATGGCGCAGGAACTTGAACCAATTGTTTCTGTAGAGGGTGGTGATAAGGCTGAAGGAAGCTTTATGCTAACTACAATAAGAATGGGGAAAGCAAATATATACTCTTATGCGATGGCAAAGTTCAGTGATTATCAGGAGTTATTTGCTGAAAAGGACATTCGTAGGGATCATGAAAGCGACGAAGAATATAATCTTAGGCAGCTGCATATGATGGACGGATCAAAGAATCATGCGATTCAAGTCGCATATGAAAAAGCAGGAAAATCGATAACTTTTGATTATCATGGGGTTTATGTGCTTGGTGTGATTAAAGGAATGCCTGCTTCAAAAGAATTAAATCCTGGTGATCAGATTATTAAAGTAGATAACTTGAAGTTTCAATCTTCCAAAGAGTTCATTGATTATGTTGCTGAAAAAAAAGAAGGCGACGAAGTTACCATTGTTTATATTCGCAATGATAAAGAAAGAACTGCTAAGATGAAGCTGAAAGCATTTGATGAACAACCGAACAAAGTAGGAATCGGGATTTCGCTTGAAGATGATAAGAGTCCGGTCACAGATCCTATTGTTAAAATTGATAGTGAGCAAATAGGCGGACCTTCCGCGGGACTGATGTTTACACTTGAAATTTATAATCAGCTGACCAAAGGTGACCTTACGAAGGGGTACCGAATCGCAGGGACTGGTACAATGTCTGAAGATGGAACGGTAGGCCCAATTGGTGGGATTCAGCAAAAGATTGTTGCCGCAGATAAAAGCGGGGCGGAGATTTTCTTTGCACCAAATGAACGAGGCATACAAGATTCGAATTACCGTGAAGCCTTAATAGCTGCAAAGGATATTAAAACAGATATGAAGATTGTACCTGTAGATACTTTTGATGATGCACGAAGCTATTTAGAAAGACTACCTAATAAAAACAAATGATGACTCAGTGGGCTTCCTCTTTCAGAGATGAATGAGGGGAAGATCCATTGAGCCATCTTTTTTAGACTATGCTAAAGCGTGTGTGACCGTAATTTTATACGATCTATAAGTAAGTCTATTCATTGACAATAACAGGTGATCCATATTCACGCTGCATTAATAAGTGCTGGTAGGGTTGACTTAGTCCAAGAGCGTAAACTTGAGAAGCACGTATATCAAGTTGGATGGAAGGGTCGTTAAATGCAGATAGCCTGGATATGAGCGGTAAAGGGAGATTTTTTTTGATTTTACGTAAATATTCCCGTCCATTTGGATTCATCCCGAGTAACCTTAAATAGGATGGTGCTTCTTGGAATGCTTGCATATCATCTTTTTTCGTTCTGGTTAATAGGTGAACACACATCCTTTGAATCCTTGTCCATGTATAGCGTTTTGTTTTTAAAAGCGTCATAAATTCATGAAAGGATGAAGCGATTGCTGCCATTTCCTTCATTCTGAACTCGATACCTTCTTCAATCTCATAGATATCGGCAAGTTCTGCCACCGATGCTGAAAGAATTTGATATTTTAGCAACGGCCAGTATTTTTCCCAATCATGAAAAGAATGGTAAACTGTTAAATATTGTTGTAATACCTCTTTTGTCGATTTAGGTACGTATGTAATGATGTCCTTCAAATTTGTTTTATCCGCTATCGCTTTACGAATACCTGTTGCACTGGCGATTGGGCTGTTAGAAAGCTCAGTTTCATGATAGCCTGCTGCAATTCGGTGAATGGTCAATGGTTTAATTTTAAATTGCTTCGATAAGGCTGCTTTTACGTATTCTAGACCAAGAATATTATTTGGCTGAGTTAAATCGAGTACATCTTCATGTCCTTGTAGCTCATTAAATGCTAACGATGCGGCCTTAGGATAACTGCATCCAGCCTTTAGATGGTGACGAACTTTTTCATCAAAATCATCTTTGTTTCCCCTTAAAAATTGATAGGTGAGCATAAAAGGTTCTAGACGGCCATCTTCGCTCCCGAAACAAAATGCATCACAGTCAAGTGTTTCAAGAATACTGATAGCACCTTGAGCGAAAATTCCCGCCTGCTGTGTAGCGAATGGATAGGGCAGTTCAAAGACAAGATCTACTCCTCCAGCAAGAGCCATTTTTGCCCGGGCCCATTTATTCACTAAGGCAGGTTCACCACGTTGGAGGAATGAACCGCTCATGATAGCAATGACTACGTCGGCATTTGCCGCTTGTTTGCTCTCGACTGCATGATATACGTGCCCATTATGAAATGGATTATATTCAACTACGATACCTACTGCTTTCACTTAACTACCTCCTTAAGAATAACCGTATATAGTTCTGTTCTTACTTTATCATGAAAATGAAAGGGCTCCAAATCGCGAAAAATCACAGTTTAGCAAAGTAATGTTTGCATTGCTGTGAAAATTGGATATTATAGTAGGAGTGAGATTCGTGAAACCTGTGAAAACTAGAATGATGAGCAAAGATTAATACATTTGGTTGCTTAGCTGTAGACGCCATCGATTCGAGTCGTTAGTTAATCAAACTGATGGGGGAGAAACCCACTCTCCATGCAGTTTGCTCGCCTTATGCTTATCACTGATAATCGGGCGCCATCCGCATTTCGTGGTGTCTAGCTGCATCGCCTAGCTTCCTGTGAAAAAGATGATTGTCCTAAGAAGGCAAAGGGCGCCATCTTAGTTCAATCCCTATTTTCTTCGGAAGCTAAACAAGGCGATTCCGCATTTCATGGTGTAAAGAAAAAATATTGACAAATGGTAGATAGACAGCTATAATTACCTTTGTTGCCTTGAGGTGATTGATTTGAAATGGACGATTGGCCAACTTCAAAAATTTCGAGATAAAGAATTACGGATAGATGAATTTGTGGATATTTCCGATATTAAGGAAAGAGATTCACAAATTCGCGGTGTATCGCCAATAAAGGTAACTGGAAGAGTTGATATTCACTCATCAGACATTACCTTTCATCTGCATTTATCTGGAACATTAATTCTTCCTTGTTCTCGAACACTGGTAGATGTGAAATATCCGATTGATATTGATACAACAGAAACCTTTATACTTAAAGCGGAGCTTGCTGAATATGCAATGGATGAAGCGACTGCTATTATTGGTGATGTTGTGGATCTTATACCAGTAATTAAAGAAAATTTATTGCTTGAAATTCCGATGCAGGTTTTTTGTGAGGATGTCAATGTTGAAGGCGCTGCTCCTCAAACTGGGGAACACTGGTCTGTTTTGAATGAGGAAGAACAGAAGCAGAAAGTAGACCCTAGACTAGCAAAGCTTGCAAACTATTTTGACAACAATAAAGAATCGTAATGGGGAAACGAGAGGAATGGAATGATTCATTCTTCATTGCTTCTTGACTTTTTATAAGGAGGTGGGAATAATGGCTGTACCTGCTAGAAGAACGTCTAAAACTGTAAAAAGAAAACGTCGTACACACTTCAAATTAGTAGTACCTGGTATGACAGAATGCCCAAGCTGCGGTGAAATGAAACTATCACACCGTATCTGTAAAGAATGTGGAACTTACAATGGAAAAGAAGTTGTGAGCAAATAATTTCTTAAAATAAAAAAACACAAAGATTATTATAATCTTTGTGTTTTTTTATTTTTATGAAAACAGTTCGAGTTGTTTAACTATTCACAGGAATGAGGAACTAACGTTATTACAAGAAGGAATTGACGGTCAATTTCAAGAATACTATTTTATTCAATGAAAGTGAGGTTTAAATACATGACTAGCTGTGTTTTATTGGAAGAGTGCGATGGACTTGGAATTTTAACGCTTATCATAAACCGACCTCAAAAAGAGAAATGCTATTATTTATGAAGTTATGGATAAATTAGATGCAGCCCTAATAACTGCTTTAGAAGATTGATTTTGTGAAATGATGTGCCGAAATTTGAAAAATAAAAGTACATCACAGAGCAGTAGCGAAATTTATAGAAGAATCCTCAAAAAATTAGGTATGATATTTTTTCCCTTCTTCTATCTTTTCTAGCAAGTGCATATGAATATAGTACAGTGAGGTTGACTTGTAATTAATGAGGGTACATCCCTTGCGAGTCGCATTCCATCATCATTGAGTAAAGAAATTGTATAGAAATAAGCCATGTGCAAACTGTTCTTTTAAGAAACAGATTTCTTACCCAAAAAAGTATGAGAGTACACAGTTATGCATAGTGGATAAAAAATAAGTTGGGGGGATTTCAATGTCAATGGCAAGGCAGGATGCATGGACTCAAGATGAAGATGTTCTACTAGCTGAGGTGGTTTTACGTCATATTCGTGAAGGAAGTACCCAGCTCAACTCCTTTGAAGAGGTGGGAAAGAGTTTATCACGAACTGCTGCTGCTTGTGGTTTTCGCTGGAACTCACATGTAAGAAAACAGTATAAATCCGGTATTGAACTGGCAAAAATGCAAAGAAAAGAAAACAAAAAACTACCATTAGTAGCAAAGGTAGAAGCTGTCTCTACAGTGACAGAAACCTCTGTTGACATCCCACAATTACAACCAACTAACTCAACATTTACTATGCAAGATGTTGTCCAGTATCTTACGCTCGTGGCGGAACAAACGTTAAATGATAGTCGCGACAGACAATTGATTACACATGAGTATGATAAACTGCTACGAGAGAACGAAAAATTGAAAAATGATTATAAAAAGCTGTTTGTAAAGCTAAGTTCAGTTGAAGATGACTATAATGCGTTGCTTCAAATTATGGAACGAGCAAGAAAATTAATTGTGTTAGAAGAAGATAAAAAAGAAAAAAAGGTGAAATTCCAGATGGATAAGAACGGAAATCTAGAAAGGGTGGAAAAATAGCTGAAGAAAAGAGGGGACGTTTGCTCTTTGGGAGAAAAATTTTGTGACGGTTGACTCTATATTAAAATCGTTGGAGAAATTTAATTCCGAACATTATAAATAGCACAAGCGGTACTTGATACCTGCTTGTGCTATTTATAATGTTTTTATTGGCTTATAATAGTTTCGGGTGTCCATAATAATGGATTCTCCCCCAAATCTCGATCCATATCATATGAAACTGAACGGAACCCCATTTTATCCCAAAATTTCTCTGATTTAACCCTTGGATTTGTTTTAATTGGCTTTCCGAAGCTTTTCGCGAATTCAACGAGAATCGATCCGTAATGTTTTTGTCTGTAATTCGGTAATACTTCAAGCTTCCATAATTCTAAAAAGTCTTGTTTCGGATCGAAATATTGATCGAACTTTGCTTTTCTTTCGTAAAGGCTCATCCTAGCAACAAGCTTGTCGCCAAAGTAGATTCCATAAAAAGGCGACTCACTATCATTTTCGATAATATTTGTTTCTAAGTCATCCATCATAGATAGCTCTTGAATACCGTATTCTTTGAATTTTTTAAATTCTTCCAGCGTTTTATAATTTACCAATAATCGTTCCACTTTATAATCCATAAAAAAGCTCCCCCTTTTTACCGCAGTTTGTGTGAGTATTAGGAATCTGTGAATAGCGAGTTATTAGCTGAGCTATCAATAGAATTCTGAAAAAGAAACCGCTTTACATGTATTATATAATAGTTAGCGAAACAATTCCCTAGAAAGATACCTAATTAACATAATATAATAAATTATTTGAATTATGTACATTTTTTTAGGTGTGAAAAGGATATAGAGACAGCGAGTCGTATATAAATAAAAAAAATGATTGATAATCCACATGAATGTTCCATCATTTTAGAAAAAAAGTTTCTAGATAAAGAGGATTTCATTCCAAGTGGATGTTAAGTTTGGTAACATAAATGAATAAAGAAATAATCTGGTGTTAAGATGCAACCATAAAATATGAAGGAAGACTTATTAAAAATAGGGAAACCAACTTTAAAAAAGTGATGTGGCGGAGCGTAGCTGCAATTTAGATTTTTACGTTCGTGTTCAACAAGGAGGATAAAAAGAGCCGAGAAGTTCTGCGAGCGATCGTCTCAAACCTTTCGCGTATGTAGTAACGTTGAGGGCCGGGCTTGCACAGGATGTGCTGACTTCTATGTTGCTCGTCATGGACGTGCGCGATTTTAGCAGAAGGTCATTAATATGCTTTGATGCAATTCGCAAGCTTTTTTACCGGACTTTTTGAACATCCTCTTTAATACAAAATCTAGTTTGTCTTTCAATTTAAACGGTAGCGCTGTTTAAGTTAATGATGCACCGTCTCATTTTCCTTCATAAAAAATGAAAGGTAGGGAGCTATGAACATAGGAATAATCGGCGGCGGATCAATCGGCCTCCTATTTGCTGCTTATTTAAGTGATACATATGAGACTACATTATATACAAGAACGAAAAAACAGGCTGATGTACTTATGGAGCTAGGGTTAACTCTTAAAAGAGATGGGTTCACTATGATTAAAAGGGTAAAGGTGGTGCCAATTTCCGAGGGCATTACTTATCATAACTTATTGTTTATAGCTGTTAAACAATATCAGATGGAAGATGTTTTCCCTATTATTCAGGACAGAGAAATGCCACTTGTTTTTTTACAAAATGGATTCACTCACATCAAAATGATGAAAGAGGCGGTTTCAAAAGAAATTTACGTCGGGGTAGTGGAGCATGGGGCATTAAAACAAGGCAATACAACGGTTGAACACACTGGTATAGGAGTGACTCGAATTGCAGTTTATTCAGGTAATCTTGACGATTTTCCATTGTATCATGAGGAAGTAGGTACGTTTCCTTTTATAGCTGAAAAAGATTATCAAGAAATGCTCCTGAAAAAATTATTAGTAAACGCAATGATTAACCCGTTGACTGCCATATTGAAGGTTGAAAATGGTGATCTGATTGAGAATCCACATTTTTATTCCCTGTTTAAAAAGTATTTTGAAGAACTCTCGAATATATTTGAACTTGAAAATAGAGAACATATTTTTTGCCATATTGAACAAGTTTGTCTGGCGACTTCGAAAAATCGTTCTTCCATGTTAAAAGATATCGAATCAGGAAGGAGAACGGAAATTGATGCCATTACTGGTCATATAATGGAGATTGCAATAGAGAGGGGAAAACCATATGAAATGACCGCATTTATATATTCCTTAGTTAAAGGGATGGAAAGTCGGGAGAGTGAGTAACATGGTGTCAATTTTCTCAAGTGTGGCCGCAACTTTCATAACAATGCCTATCCTTGGGTATATCCTTTTTTTTATTGCTATGAAGCAAGTAACCGGAAATCATCGGCGGTCTGTTCAAGTCGCGATGGATATCAGTACCCTTTTGTTTATGCTTTCTGTGCACTATCTCATTATCGCTATCTGGGATCGCCATATTATTTGGGTTCTGCTCTTGGCGATGATTGCGATAGCATGCATTGTAGTAGTTGTTCATTATCGGGTAAAAGGTGAAATTGTTTTTCAAAAAGTATTAAGAGGGTTTTTGAGGCTTAATTTTGCCTTTTTCTTTTGTGTTTATTTTGTCCTTTTACTTTATGGAATATCCACTAGGGTTCTATTAACCTTTTAAATGACAATATAAAGGAACGCTAGAGTTCTTAGAAGTAGACTAGAGGTCGTGGGCAACTTTTTTTGTATTCTGTAGATCTGATGATATACTCAATTTAGAATTGTAGAAGCAGAGAAAGGGAGTACATAAATGGAGTTGAAAGATCTCGCTTTACCGTCACTAAATGCATTTGCTTCAGACTATCTTACTGATCAATTAGAAGTAGATGGATTTTTTCATTACAGTTTATCTGATGATGGAAAGTATAATAAACGATATCAAGAATTGATGTCACGAAATTTTTTTCGTGATGAATTAGCTGATTCCATCGAGAAATATATGGAAAAGTATTCATTGTCGATTTCTGTTAAAGAAAATATAGAAGCATTTCGAAAAGAAGATTCGGTCGTAGTTATTGGAGGACAGCAGGCAGGACTGTTGACTGGGCCCCTTTATACGATTCACAAAGTGATTTCAATTATTAAATTAGCTGAAGAACAAGAAAAGGCATTGGGTAAAAAGGTTATTCCGGTTTTTTGGATTGCTGGTGAGGATCACGATTTAGCAGAAGTGAATCATGTTTATACGTTGAAGAATGGAATTCGGGAGAAAAATACGTATCCATTCTATCATCCTTTTAAATCGATGATTACGGATCTTGAACTAGATACTGAAACAGCGCAGTCTTGGGTTAGTGAAATTATCGAAACATATGGGGAAACAGACTTTACCAATAAATTACTAGCCGATACAAATGAAATCATTAAGCGTTCTACAACCTTTGTTGATTTTTTTGCTTGTTTAATTCATAACTGGTTTCATGATTTTGGCCTTCTGATGATAGATGCTGCTGATCCTGAATTAAGAAAGCTTGAATCAGAGTTTTTTGCGATGTTCATTGATAAGGCAGAGGCTATTACTAAAGCGGTGCACTCGCAGCAGTCTTTTATGCAGCAAAGTGGATATAGTCGAATGATTGAAATTCAAGAAAATGCGGCAAATTTGTTTTACTATGATTCGGAGAAAAAGGATCGGATTTTACTTGAAGTAGATAATGGTATTTTTTCTGGAAAAAATGAGGCAATTTCATTTACTCAACAAGAGCTTCATGAATGTTCTAGAGTAACACCTGAACGATTAAGCAATAATGTAGTAACGCGACCAATTATGCAAGAAATGCTATTTCCAGTGCTCGCATTTATCTCAGGTCCTGGGGAAATTGCCTATTGGGCAGAATTGAAGCAAGCTTTTGAGTTGTTCTCTATGAAAATGCCCCCAATCATTCCGAGGCTAAATATAACGATAATTGAGCGAGGGATTGCCACTGATCTCAACGAGGTAGGGCTTAATTTAGAAACCGTGCTAACAAAAGGGACTAAATCAGTACAGAGTCAATTCCTTCAATCTGTCAAGGATGATACGATCGAGGTATTATTTCATGAAATGAAAGCAAAGTTAAACGAGAATCATGAATTGTTTACCGAAAGAGCCATAAGCCTTGATAAAGGGTTAGACCCATTGTTACAGAAAAACCGGAAATTTATTGAGCAACAGCTTGATTTTATTTATGGGAAAATGAATGAGAGTTCACGTAAGAAACATGAAGTGGTCCTGAATAAATATCAGCGGATTGAAAATTCATTATTTCCGTTCGATGCTCCTCAGGAAAGATTGTGGAATATTTTCTATTATTTAAATAAATATGGTACGGATTTTATAAACGAACTGGTTCAGCAGCCATATACATTTAACAACAAGCATAAAGTTATTTATCTATAAGAGGTTGTTTAATAGTTCGGAAAAAATGACAGTCGAATTTTATCAAAGCCCACAAATGAGTTTCAACTAAAATCGTGTGCATCTTCTATACTTTGCTGCTTTTTATTATTTCTAGTGCAGCTAAATGACCGCAGGTATTAACTGTACATACTTGCAAGACGAAAGGGATTATCATACCTCGAGTTTATCGGACTTTTTGAACATCCACTTTAACGAATCATGATAAAGAAGACAGGCGATTTTTTGGCGCCCGTCTTCTATTTTTTTTGAATGAAGGACATGGGTGCGGGCCTTCGCGATTTATTCATATAGCCAATCTACTTAACAGGTATACCACCTATATGATGGCCGAGAAAAGCATCCAAAATTCCCGCACCGCACCGCCACTATTGTGAGGAGGCGAGTGTAGCGTATTTACTGATCTAACCTTCATAGTAACTGGTGACGTTTTAACACCATTCAGGTTTTGGATGATCGTCAAGGAAAACAACGTTGAAAAGAAGTTTAACTTATAAAAAAACTGGATATTTAAGGAGGAATAACTTACTAAGTACAGAATTTATATAAGTTAAGTGGTGAAAAGTGGAGGAATGTGGTACATTGTTAAAAGAAAGTGGGGGTAGTGGGCATGTTCATGGGTGAATATCATCACAGCATTGATCCGAAAGGGCGTATTATCGTTCCGTCAAAGTTTAGAGAACATCTTGGCGAATCATTTGTTTTGACTCGTGGTCTCGATCAATGCTTGTTTGGCTACCCGATGGACGAATGGCGTCAATTAGAGGATAAGCTGAAGGGCTTGCCATTGACAAAGAAAGATGCCCGGGCTTTTACCCGATTTTTCTTTTCCGGTGCGACTGAATGTGAACTGGATAAACAAGGAAGAATTAATATCCCCACACCACTAACTTCATATGGAAAATTAGAAAAAGAATGCGTCATTCTCGGAGTTTCCAATCGAATTGAGATTTGGAGCAAGACCATTTGGGAAGACTATTTTTCATCATCAGAAGATTCTTTCGCTGAAATAGCCGAGAATATGATAGGCTTCGATATTTAAACGAAGAATCTACATCACTAATCGATTGGAAGGATGTATTACATGTTTCAACACACTACCGTACTACTTAAAGAGACTGTGGATGGATTACATATTAAGCCAGATGGCATATATGTCGATTGTACACTTGGAGGAGCAGGACATAGCGCCTATTTAGCATCTCAGCTTTCGGATAAAGGCAAACTCTACGCTTTTGATCAAGATGAAATAGCCATCAAGAACGCTCATGAGAAATTGAAAGAATATGGCGACAGAGTGATATTAATTCAGAATAATTTTAAACATATTGCAGAAGAACTTTTACAAAGAGGTGTCCATGAAGTGGACGGAATTTTATATGATTTGGGTGTTTCATCTCCGCAGCTTGATACCCCTGAACGTGGATTCAGCTACCACCATGATGCACAACTAGATATGAGAATGGATCAAAGTGCAAGATTATCCGCTTATGACGTAGTAAATACTTGGTCATTCCAGGAGTTAATGAAAATTTTCTTTCGATATGGTGAAGAGAAGTTCTCCAAGCAAATTGCTCGGAAAATAGAGGCAGCTCGTGAAATTAAGCCAATTGAAACGACTGGTGAGCTTGTTGAATTAATTAAAGAAGGAATACCAGCTCCTGCTAGACGTAAAGGTGGTCATCCGGCCAAACGTGTATTTCAGGCGATTCGAATTGCTGTGAATGATGAGCTAGGTGTTTTCGAAGACTCTCTTGAACAAGCTATAGAATTGCTTAAGCCAGAAGGTAGAATTTCTGTCATTACGTTCCATTCATTAGAGGACCGTATTTGTAAATCTGTATTTAAACAGAACAGTGATTTACCGGAAATGCCGCACGGTCTACCTGTCATACCTGAAGAATTTCAACCCATTCTAAAATTAATCACAAGAAAACCCATTCTACCATCGCAAGAAGAATTGGAAGTAAACAATCGCTCGCGTTCGGCCAAGCTGAGGATCGCAGAAAAAAGATAAGGGGGAATCAAAATGAGCTCAGTTGCGAAAAAAATTCAAGAACAACAGATTCAGGAACAACAAAAATCTGTACAAACCGTCATTATCCGTAAAGCGAAAATATCCTTTGGTGAAATGGGATTAATCTGTGTTCTGGCTATTTTCATTGCTTTTCTAGGGACGAGGGTTATTTCCAATCAGGCAGAGATTTATAAAACGAATAAATCAATTCAAATGACAAATCATTCTATTGAAGAGCAGACACGGTTGAATGTAGATTTAAAAGAGCAAGTCAGTGAATTAAGCACCTATGAAAGGATTTGGAAAAAAGCAGCCGACTTAGGTTTAATGCTCAACGAAAATAACGTAAAGGTTGTGCAGGAATAATGCAATTGAAGCAAAAAAATATGAAGCTTGGAGCAGCGTTTTTATTCGTAGTATTCGGGCTGCTCTTTTTTGCGTTAATTGCCCGTTTTTTCTACATTGAAGCTACAGGGCAGGCTGGTGGAGAAGTTCTAGCAGCAAAAATTGAAAAAAAATATGAGAAACAACGGGTGCTTGAAGCGAAGAGAGGCAGCATTCTAGATACAAATGGTGAAGTCATTGCAGAAGATACAGCCTCATACACCTTATTTGCCGTATTGGACAAAAAGATGAAACCTAATTATGTGGCTGATCCGAAACGAACTGCCAAAGAATTAGCTAAAGTAATTGATATGGATGAAGCGCATATATATACTCTACTTATCAAAGATAAGAAACAAGTGGAATTCGGAAATGCTGGCAAGGATATTTCCTACGAGGTTAAATCAAACATTGAAAAATTGAAGCTCCCTGGAATTGCATTTAGCCGAGAAAATAAACGATTTTATCCAAATGGAGTCTTTGCCTCCCATTTAATTGGCTATGTTGAAAAAGATGAAAAAACAAATGAAATGATTGGTAAGATGGGGATTGAAAAATTCTTAAACAAAGAATTAAAGGAAACAGATGGAAAGCTAACGTTTGATGGTGATAAATGGGGATTCTCATTGCCTGATAGCAAAGAAAATGTAATAGCGCCAGTAAATGGTACAAATGTTACTTTAACAATTGATAAAAAGATCCAGACTTTTTTAGAGGATTCGATGTCTAAAGTACAGGAAAAGTATGACCCAGAACAAATCATTGCAATCGTGTCCAACCCGAAAACAGGTGAAATTTTAGCGATGGGTCAAAGGCCGACCTTTCATCCAAAAACGAAAGAAGGACTGACAGATACGTGGAGAAACCTAGCGATCGAGGAGCCTTATGAACCTGGTTCAACGATGAAGATATTTACCTTAGCGGCAGCTGTTGAGGAAGGGGCATTTAACCCTAATGACACCTTTGTTTCAGGAAGTTACAAAATTAAAGGAACTAAACCTATTAATGACCATAGCGGAATGCCTAGCGGGGAAAAGATGACCTTTCTTGAAGGAATTCAACGTTCCTCTAATGTCGGAGTGGTTACGTTTGCGATGGATCATCTTGGGGAAGATAAACTTCGAGATTATCTTACAAAGTTTGGTTTAGACCGTCTTACTGGAATTGATTTACCTTTTGAAAAAACTGGTACGATTCAGTACAAATATAAACGTGATAAAGCAATGACTTCTGTTGGACAAGCTTCTTCGATAACGGCCATTCAACAAATTCAAGCGGCGTCTGCTATAGCTAATAATGGAAAGATGATGAAACCTTATGTGATTAAAAAACTGACTGACCCAAGTACGAACAAAACTATTCAAAAGACCACCCCAACTATGGCAGGACAGCCAATATCAGCAGAAACTGCGAAAAAGGTACGCGAGTATTTAGGAACGGTCCTTACAGCAGAGCACGGGACAGGAAAGAAATACAAAATTGACGGCTATGAAGTAGCTGGAAAAACGGGGACTGCTCAATTTAGTACAAGCGACGGCATATCGAGAGGTGGCGGAAACTATATTTTTTCTTTCTTAGGAATGGCTCCGCTTGATGATCCGGAACTGGTTGTGTATGTTGCGGTAAAAAAACCAAAACTGAAGGCCGGTGAAGTAGGGTCAGACCCAGTAGCCGAAATCTTTAACCCAGTTATGAAAAGTAGCCTGCGATATTTAAATATTGAACCAGCTCATATTCCAAATCAAACCTCAGAGAAAATTAGCGATTATACAAATCAACCTGTGAAATCCGCAGTAGAAAATCTTGGGAAATCTGGATACGAAGTCGTTACGATTGGAAAAGGTACTACGGTTATTAATCAGGCGCCAAAAGCTGGAACTGTTTTATTAGAAGGTGAAAAAATCATCATACGAACGGAAGGGGATATGCTTGCTCCAGATTTAACTGGTTGGTCTTTAAGGGACGTCATGAAGCTGGCGAGTATTGCGAAGTTGAAATTAAATGCTGCAGGAAACGGGTATGTCGAAAGTCAAAATTTTAAAGTAGGGACCATTATGAAAGAAGCAGATTATTTCCTCGTAAACTTGAAAAAACCTGGCGATATTGTTCAAGAAGAAATGGAGCCTAAAGATAAAGAAGACGAAGTGGTTGATTAAAGGGTTAGGATGAGGATTTTCCCATCCTTTCTTTTTTTTGTATGAAGAAGGGCATGAGACGGGTCTTCGCGACTTACTCATTAGGTCAATTAACTTAACGGTATACTTATATGATCGAGAAAGCATCCGAAATTTCAGCTCCGTACCGCCACCATTGTGATTATGTGAGTGTACCGTACTACATGGTATATCCTTCATAGTAACTGTTGGTATTCTAACGTCAATCGGTTTTTGTATGAAAACTCGTATTCTTAAATCCATCGCCTTCATTTTGTTCTAGTTATTTCTCGAACAACATATAACTTGTACAAGCAGGATGAAAATGGAGGTGCCTTTTTGTGCGTGTTTCAAATGTAACGGTAAGAAAACGGTTGGCAATTTTCTTGCTTATTGGGCTTACGGTCTTTACCATCATTGTTATTCGATTAGGAATTGTTCAATTTTATCTTGGAGAGAAATTAACAGGACTTGCTGAAGATTCTTGGAGCAGAAATATTACTTTTGAACCAATGCGAGGGCAAATACTTGATCGAAATGGTGTCCCGTTGGCAACGAATATCTCGGCTCCGACTGTATATGTCATTCCAAGGCAGGTTGTCAATCCGGCTGAGACAGCAGAACAGCTTGCTTCCGTGTTGGACATGGACAAAGAAAAAGCATATAAACTAATTACAAAACATACTTCGAGCGAAAGAATTCCCGAAGGAAGAAAAATCTCACATGAAAAAGCAAAAGAAGTTAAAGCTCTTGGTTTAAAAGGGGTATACATTGCTGAAGATTCGAAGCGATATTATCCATTAGGTGAATACTTATCCCATGTGCTCGGATTTACTGGAGCTGATAATCAAGGATTAATGGGAATTGAGCTTTCCTATGATAAAGAATTAAGCGGTGAAAAAGGGTATGTGAAATTATACACCGATGCAAAAGGAAAAAAGTTGGAAAATATGGCGGATGATTTTAGTGCACCCGTAAATGGTGATAATCTGAAATTGACAATAGACAGCAGGATTCAAACGATTATTGAAAGAGAGCTAGATCTAGCTGAAGCGACTTATAATCCAGATGGTATTATAGCCATTGCAATGAACCCAAACAACGGGGAAATTCTAGCAATGTCAAGCAGACCGACATTTGATCCTGCTAATTTCCAAAATGTGAAAAGTGAAGTCTATAACCGAAATCTCCCTGTATGGAGTTCTTATGAGCCTGGTTCAACGTTCAAGATTATTACTCTTGCTGCAGCATTGGAGGAAGGGAAGGTAGATCTTGAGAAGGATTCGTTTTATGATCCAGGATATATTGAAGTGGCGGGAACAAAGCTTCATTGTTGGAAAAGAGGTGGGCACGGGGAGCAAACGTTTATGGAAGTCGTACAAAATTCATGTAACCCAGGTTTTGTAGAGCTAGGAATGAGACTTGGGAAAGATAAGCTTTTTCAATATATTAGTGATTTTGGTTTTGGGACAAAGACCGGAATCGATCTTCAAGGTGAAGGAACAGGAATCTTGTTCGACATAGATAAGGTGGGGCCTCTTGAACAGGCTACTACCGCATTTGGACAAGGGGTTTCAGTCACTCCGATTCAACAAGTAGCGGCTGTAGCAGCAGCGGTAAATGGCGGTACATTATACACACCTTACATCGCTAAAGAAATGGTTGATTCACAAACAGGTGAGACAATCATGCGGAAATCGCCTCAAGTAAAAAGGAAGGTCATTTCGGAAGAAACTTCGGCAAAAATTCGGGGGGCGCTTGAGACTGTTGTAGCAAAAGGAAGTGGTACTGGGGCATATGTAGATTCATATCGGGTTGGTGGAAAGACTGGTACTGCGCAAAAAGCGGAGAATGGACGTTATTTAGAAAATAACTATATTGTTTCATTCATCGGGTTTGCACCAGCGGACCATCCTGAAATTGTCGTCTATGTAGCAGTCGATAATCCGAAAGGAACGATTCAATTTGGTGGAGTAGTAGCTGCCCCTATCGTAGGAAATATTATGGAGGATGCACTGCGTACAATGGATGTGAAACCTCGTGATACACAAATTGAAAAGAAGACGAAATGGGACGATCCAGTCATGGTTGAATTACCAGACGTAGTAGGATTAACAGCTAAAGAATTACAAACACAACTTATTGGCAAGGTAAACTTAGATATAAGCGGCGATGGGACTATGGTAGTAAAACAATCTCCAGAAGCGGGTGTGAAAGTAAAAGAAGGGTCAACAATTAGAATTTATCTTGGCGAAAGTTCAGAATAAGTATAGAATAATAAAGTAACAAATCAAGCGGCTGGGTTAATTTCAGCCGCGGTTTTTTTACGCAGTGAAAGGATTATTCATTTCTGTTGTATTTAAGGAATAATCCTAACCTCGACAGATTGATTGCATTACTTTATAATTATGCCTTTAAATAGGCAGAGAGGAATGGAAAAATGAGACTTCAAGCGATACTTTCAGCCTTACATTCTTTGACAGTGTTTGAAGGGGAAAATCCTGAAATAACCTCCATTGAACATGATACAAGACGAGTAAAAAAGGGAAGTTTATTTGTTTGTGTGAAAGGTTATACAGTGGATGGCCATGACTTTGCAAAAAAAGCAGTTGCCCTAGGTGCAGCCGCTATTTTGGCTGAGAAACCAATGAATGTAGGAGTTCCAGTTTTTGTCGTTCGTGATACCAAACGAGCTATGGCGGTCGTTGCGGATGCCTTTTACAATCATCCCACCCAAAAGCTTAAACTGATTGGTATAACAGGAACAAATGGCAAGACAACAACGAGTCATTTGCTTGAAAAAATCTTTCAAGATGAGCATGTGGAAACGGGTTTAATCGGAACGATGTATACGAAAATTGGCGACAAAAAAGCTGAAACAAAAAATACGACACCAGATAGTGTTACTCTACAACAAATTTTTCATCAGATGACTCAAGTTCAAGTGGATACGGCAATTATGGAAGTATCCTCCCATGCATTGGAACTTGGAAGGGTTCATGGCTGTGATTATGATATTGCAGTATTTACGAATCTTACCCAAGATCATCTTGATTTTCATGGAACGATGGAACGATATAAGTTTGCAAAATCCTTGTTTTTCTCACAGCTTGGCAATGCTTATCTAGATAATCGACCGAAATACGCGGTGTTGAATGCGGATGATGAGGCGACAGAAGATTTCATCAAGGCAACAGCTGCACATATCCTTACATATGGAATTGATCGAGAAGCAGATATTATGGCTAAGAATATTTCAATCCATTCTAGTGGAACTCAATTTACATTAGTAACAGGCGGGCGAGAGCAAACTGTGAACCTACAGCTAATTGGTAAATTCAGTGTCTATAATGTACTTGCTGCTATAGGGGCTTCTTTATGTGCAGGGGTAAACCTTGATTCAATTATCCAATCACTTGAATCTGTTCAAGGAGTGGCAGGTCGTTTTGAACTTGTCCAGGGAGGCCAGGATTTTACGGTGATCGTCGATTATGCCCATACGCCTGACAGTCTTGAAAATGTCTTGAAAACAGTGCGTGAATTTGCTCATAAGAAAATATTTGTTATCGTGGGTTGTGGTGGGGATCGTGATAAAACGAAACGCCCAATCATGGCAAAAATTGCATTAGAATGGGCGACAGACCCAATTTTCACGTCCGATAATCCTAGAAGCGAGAATCCAGCACAAATTTTGCGAGATATGGAAGAGGGAGTTCACGAAAAGAACTATCAGGTCATCGAAGACCGTAAAGAAGCGATTGAATATGCAATCTCTGCGGCAACAAGTGGAGATGTTATTTTAATTGCTGGAAAAGGGCATGAAACCTATCAAATTATCGGTGATCAAGTGCTTGACTTCGATGATAGAATGGTTGCCAAAGAAGCAATTTTACGAAATAGGAAGTAAATAGGAAGAGTTTGCGTATACTTAAAAAAGAGTGGTATTTCTTTCCTTAAACCTATAAGAGGATGTTCACAATGTTCGAGAAAAACTCATTGAAAGAGAAAGAATATTTTCCATTTCGAGGTTATTTCTATGAAGCAGGCTCTAAGTTAGGAATATAGAATTTTTTAAGAGTATAAGTATATGTTCTTTCAATTAGTTTTGATGTCTAGCTAAAGCAACCAAATCCTTCTACTCATAAGCCAAGTAATCTAATGGGGAGAACCCCCCATACAGTTTGCTTGTCTTATGTTAGTCTTTAGGTTGATTAAGGCGCTTGCGCTTTTATTATGCGCACTATAAAAAAATCAGAAAGAGATGGATATTTGAAAAATGTTTATTATAAAAAATAATATAAGTATTCTGAATAAAACATCTGGAACATATCATGAAATGGATGAAAAAACGGCAGTGGAATTTATCAATTGTAATGCTGCATTAGGAATGAGGGAATAGATTCATGTTAGAACAAGTCATTTTTTATACAATATTGACAGGGTTTTTAATTACGGTTCTCCTATCCCCGATTTTTATCCCCTTCTTACGTAGGCTCAAATTTGGACAAAGCATTCGGGAAGAAGGACCTAAATCACATCAGAAGAAATCAGGAACTCCGACAATGGGCGGTTTGGTCATTTTGCTTGCTGTAGCCATTACAACATTGACAATGGTATTTAAATTTTCTGAGCCATCTGTAGAAATTTATTTATTGTTGTTTGTTATGATTGGTTTTGGCGTTCTAGGTTTTCTTGATGATTTCATAAAAGTAGTAATGAAACGAAATCTTGGCTTGACATCACGTCAGAAGTTGGTTGGTCAAATTATTATATCCGTCATTTTTTATCTAATCTATCGCAAGACAGATGCTTTCGTACCTGAAATTTCTATTCCAGGAACTGACTTAGCGTTACATGTAGGCTGGTTCTATCTCATTATTGTGATTTTCTGGTTGGTTGGTTTTTCAAATGCTATTAATTTAACAGATGGCTTGGACGGGCTTGTTTCAGGAACATCTGCGATTGCGTTTGGTGCATTCGCTGTTTTAGCTTGGAACCAATCACAATATGATGTTGCGATTTTCTCTGTTTCCGTAGTAGGAGCGGTTCTTGGGTTCCTCGTATTCAATGCCCATCCTGCGAAAGTATTTATGGGGGATACCGGTTCATTGGCATTAGGCGGTGCTATTGCGACCATTGCGCTATTAACAAATCTAGAGCTACTTTTGGTCATTGTAGGCGGGGTATTCGTCATTGAAACACTATCTGTTATTTTACAGGTTGCCTCCTTTAAAACGACAGGTAAACGGATTTTTAAAATGAGTCCTTTACATCACCATTATGAATTGGTCGGCTGGTCCGAGTGGAGAGTTGTCGTCACATTTTGGTCAGTCGGTTTATTATTTGCCATTTTAGGAATCTATTTAGAGGTGTGGTTATAAATGAAGGAAACAACAAGTTATTTAAGAAAAAAAATATTAGTGTTGGGATTAGCGAAAAGTGGAGTAACCGCAGCATCCATTTTACATAAATTAGGTGCTTTTGTTACAGTCAATGATATGAAGCCATTATCAGAGAATCCAGAAGCACAAGGATTACTGGAACAAGGAATCAAAGTTGTTTGTGGAAGTCATCCGATTGAATTACTTGATGAAGGCTTTGAACTCATTGTGAAAAATCCAGGGATACCTTATCGAAATCCACTTGTTAAGGGTGCAATTGAAAGAGGTATTCCAGTCATCACAGAAGTTGAATTGGCTTATCAAGTAAGTGAAGCGCCATTTGTTGCGATAACTGGAACCAATGGAAAAACAACGACTACGACGCTTATTTTTGAAATCCTCAAAGAAGATGGAAAGTTGCCGTTGATCGCTGGGAATATCGGAACGGTTGCTTCAGGAGTGGCAGAAAATGCAACATCCGATGAAACGATTGTGATTGAATTATCGTCTTTCCAATTGATGGGGATTGAGATGTTTAAGCCAGAAATCGCAGTTGTAACAAATATTTATGATGCGCACCTTGATTACCATGATTCAAAACAGGAGTACATTGAAGCGAAAGCGGCGGTTATGAAAAATCAAATCGGCAGTGATTATTTTATCTATAATGCGAACCAAGAAGAAACGATGAATATGGCAAAGAATTCTATGGCAGAGCTTGTTCCATTTTCGACTACGACCAAGCATGAAAATGGAGCGTATATCGAAGACAATGCTGTATACTTCCGCAAAGAGCGAGTTGTGAATGTCTCGGATATTCGTCTGCCTGGAAAGCATAATTTAGAAAATATACTTGCGGCCGTAGCAGCTGTAAAACTTAAAAATGTCAAGAACGAAGCAATCCAGCATGTTCTTTCAACCTTTCAAGGGGTTACACATAGAACCCAATATGTAGCAACGATTGAGGGAAGAATGTTTTACAATGACTCTAAAGCAACGAATATTTTAGCTGCTTCAATGGCACTATCATCGTTCGACAATCCAGTTGTCTTACTCGCTGGAGGCCTTGATCGTGGCAATGAATTTGATGAATTAAAACCATATTTAAAGCATGTAAAAGCTGTCATTACATTCGGTGAAGCAGCAGCGAAAATTGAACGGGTTGCACGAGAAGCAGGAATATCTATTGTAAAACGTGTCGATAATGTAGAGAAAGCCGTACCAGCAGCGTATGAAATCTCTGAAGCAGGGGATTGCATCTTACTTTCACCTGCATGTGCAAGCTGGGATCAGTACAAAAGTTTCGAAGTAAGAGGAGACATGTTTATGGAGGCTGTGCATAAACTGAAATAAGAGCTTCTTATTAGAACACTGAGCTTGCATAATGGAGAATAATTTCTGCTTCTCTTGATTGAAAGACATCTTTTAAAAAAGTGATAACGTACAACTCCTATTAGTGTGTGTTCAAAAAGGAGGATAAAAAGAGCCGAGAAGTTCTGCGAGCGATTGTCTCATACCTTTCGCGTATAGAGTGATACGTGAGAACCGGCGAGACAGAGCTTTGATGCAATTTGCAAGCTTTTTTACCGAATTTTTTGAACAACCTCTATTATCTGGAGTATAGTTTATGCCTAACGGATGGTTAATCTCTTTCTAGCGTCGCGAATCTTGACTAACGCTACGAACCCGATTGATTGAACTAAACCTCTGCTTAAGCTTCGGTAGGATTACTGTATCTTACCAAACTGGCTTTTACGAGCAGTTTTCTTACGAGGATTATCTCTTTACTATAGTTCTTGATTTGGGAGATTACAGTCCAATAATAAGGGGGAAACGTACTTATCACTTTTTTTGGCTTATTCTGCTGTTTTAAATTAGCATGATAAGAATAGAAGGCTCGTACAGGCTCTAATACGTACTAGAGGTGTATGATAATGCCGTTGAAAAAATCAAATCCGGATTTTATTTTAATTATTGTTACTTTAAGTCTGTTGGCGATTGGCTTAATCATGGTGTATAGTGCTAGTGCGATATGGGCTGCTTACAAATTTGACGGAGACTCGTTCTACTTTGCAAAACGACAGCTTCTATTTGCTGGGGTTGGGGTCGTCGCAATGTTTTTCATCATGAATGTTGATTATTGGACATGGCGAACATGGGCAAAACTCATTATTATCGTTTGTTTTGTCTTGCTGCTCGCTGTTTTAGTTCCTGGTATAGGTGTAGAACGAAATGGTTCACGAAGCTGGATTGGTATTGGTGCATTTTCTATTCAGCCATCAGAGTTTATGAAATTAGCCATGATTGCATTTTTAGCGAAATTTTTATCAGAACGGCAGAAGTTCATTACCTCTTTCAAGAAAGGATTAATGCCTTCGTTGGGCATTGTATTTTTAGCTTTTGGCCTAATTATGTTACAGCCTGATCTTGGGACAGGTACAGTCATGGTGGGAACTTGTGTTGTTATGATCTTTGTTTCGGGAGCAAGGGTGGTACATTTTGTTTGGCTTGGTTTACTTGGAGTAGCTGGCTTCGTGGCCCTCATTGCTTCAGCACCTTATCGGATAAAGCGAATTACCTCTTTTTTAGATCCTTGGGCAGACCCACAAAATAGTGGTTTTCAAATGATTCAATCCTTTTATGCAATCGGACCTGGCGGATTGTTTGGACTTGGACTTGGACAAAGCCGACAAAAGTTTTTCTACTTGCCTGAACCGCAAACCGATTTTATTTTTGCCATTATTTCAGAAGAACTTGGGTTTATAGGTGGAACATTAGTGATTTTATTATTTGCTTTGCTTTTGTGGAGAGGGGTCCGGATTGCGTTAGGAGCTCCAGATCTATATGGAAGCCTTGTTGCAGTCGGAATTATTGCAATGGTAGCGATTCAGGTGATGATTAATATTGGAGTTGTGACAGGGCTAATGCCTGTAACTGGAATAACACTTCCATTTTTAAGTTATGGCGGATCATCTTTAACCCTGATGTTAATAGCAATAGGGGTGCTATTGAATATAAGCAGATATTCAAGGTATTAAAAATCAATGCAATGCCTTCTATAGATCATTTGAATGGACGGTAGTATTATCGTATTTAAATATATTTCAAAATAGGAATTGCCCGTAGAATGAGGAATCTCTTTCTACGGGCAATTCCTATTTTGGATCATAATGACGTATTATGCTTTCTATATTATATAGGAAAAGAAATATTGAGAAATAGTTGTGCAACATTCAATCATCTGTCTGCAATACCATTAGGTCAAACACTTCCTACTACGCGAAAAAAACGGTTCTGATTTCCTGTTTAAAAGCGTATAAACTTATTGGATTTGTGTATTAAGTCCTAGTTATGATGCGATTGTAATTATTTCGTGGGTCTTTAGAATCATTTCGAAAATAGCGCTCGCACAATCATTATTTAATTCAAATATTTCCAGGTTGTTTCTGAATAAAATCCAGTGTTTATTGTGGTAATGAAAGGGTGTTTAGACTATAGTATAAGAGGGTAAAAGCTGACAGTGCTTTGTTTTCTATATCTGAGAAAAAGTTACTGATAAATTTAGTGAAAAAAGATAATTGATGTCCACCGTTTCTATACATATAATATACGATGTCTCATCAGAATTTATCCCGCATTAACGGGCAGTCCCCCGACCTCAAGGCTTAGAGGAATTGAAGAAGCGTAGTGGGAGATAACTACCTAATCTAGTTGCGGACCCTAGCCAGTCTGAGGTCATAAGCTGTAATATTCTGTGGCAAACTACGCCACGCCGCATTCCATCTTATGCTTGTCGGACTATCACAGGACGTGAGCGATCTTAATAGACGTTCCTTATAGCAATCGCCTCGCTTTTTGAAGTAAATGCCCGATTGGTGAGATACAGTGAAACTTACCGAGAGTTACGCAGAGGTAAAGTGAGGCCAACAGGATGGTTGGTGGGTCACATAGATGAAGATGAGGCCGCGGCGTACTTAGGTCTGTGACTCTAGAACGTGACTAACAATCAGTGGGGGGGGAAGAAAACCCTCACTGATTGAAGTTTCACTTTATAAAGAAGCGATCGGATAATTCAAAACGAACCGTTCAAACGATATAGCATACAATGAAAAAAACTTGATATGAAGGAGGACTATGATGAAAGAAGTAATAGAGAAATTAAAACAAATGGAAGTAGGTAAGGTACGTGAAAATGAGCCACTTGCAAACCATACCACAATGAAAGTTGGCGGTCCTGCAGATATTTTTATTGAGCCATCGTCCCTTGAAAATCTAGAAAAAACGATGGAAATCATAAAGGAAAATAACATCGAGTGGCGAGCAATTGGGCGTGGATCAAATTTGCTTGTCTCGGATCAGGGCATAAAAGGTGCTGTTATTAAATTAGGTAAAGGATTAGATTCCTTAAAAATAGAAGGTACTGATATCACAGTAGGGGCAGGATTCTCGCTTGTAAGTCTGTCTGTCCAAATTAGTAGAAAAGGGCTTTCTGGATTGGAATTTGCGAGTGGAATACCTGGTTCAGTAGGTGGTGCTGTGTATATGAACGCTGGTGCCCATGGCTCAGATATTTCTAAAGTATTAAAAAAAGCATATATTCTTTTTGATGATGGAACACTACAATGGTTATCAGCAGAAGAAATGGAATTCTCCTATCGAACGTCAACCCTTCAAAAAAAGCGGCCAGGCATTGTTTTAGCTGCTGTTTTTCAATTAAAGACAGGAAACCGGGAGGAAATTGTTTCTGCAATGCAGAACAATAAAAATTATAGAAAAGAAACTCAGCCATATGATAAGCCGTGTGCAGGAAGTATATTCCGAAATCCCCTGCCTCAATATGCTGGCCAGCTTGTTCAGGACGCTGGATTAAAAGGGCATGTAATCGGTGGAGCAAAAATTTCTGAAATGCACGGGAATTTTATTGTCAATACAGGCGAGGGCAGTGCAGAAGATGTGTTAGCTCTAATCCAACATGTAAAAAATACTGTATACGAAATATTTGGAGTTAAGCTTGAAACAGAAGTTGAAATAATTGGAAGAAAGTAACTTTTGTAATACGAACCATGCTTAATCGTGTGCTATAAAGATATCCTGAAATAATCTCATTAGCATTATTATGAGATCTTGTTCATGCCGTTTGCAAGCGGGCGGATTACAAGCATTGTCCATTTGTTTTCAGGAAGAGGTGAGGGGGATGGAAAAAGGAAAAATTGTTTCCATTGAAGATCGTATCCCAAAATTAAAGAAGCTTAGAAAAAGAAAAGCGAATAGAAGGTTGATTCTATTGCTATCATTCTTTTTTATTCTAATTGCTTGTGTGCTGTATTTTCTTTCTCCACTTAGCCATATTAAAGAAATTAAGGTAATGGGGAATCAGTATTTATCATCTGATCAAATTATTACGTTAAGTGGATTAACAAATGACACGAACATCTGGAAAGTTAACAAAAGTGAAATGATAAAAAAAATGATAGAAAGTCAAAAGGAAATTGAATCGGTTACCATTTCAACACAATTTCCAAATTCAGTGTTGATCACGGTAACTGAATTTGAAAGAATCGCCTATCTTTCAAAAAATAATCGATTTTATCCAATCATGGAAAACGGCAAAATCCTGACAGAACTTGAAAGCGGAGAAATTCCAGTTTTCGCCCCTGTGCTTATTGATTTTACTGAAGGTGATACACTAAACCAATTATTGGATGAATTGAAAGTATTACCTGAAGAGATTCGTAACTCAATTTCTGAAATTCGTAAGGAACCTACCAAAACGGACGCCTATCATATAACGATGTTTATGAATGACGGGTTTGAAGTGAGTGCGACTAGCAGAACTTTATCCAAAAAGATGATCCATTACCCTTCTATTGTTGCTCAATTAGATCCAAATGTAAAAGGGGTCATTAATCTTGAGGTGGGCTCTTTCTTTAAAGCTTATGATACCCCTAATCTAACGGAAGAGATTAATGGGGTTGATCAAGATGAAAATCATTAAAGGGAGAAAAGTCATTCTTTCCATTGTGAGTCTTGTCCTTGGGTTTATGGTTGCTTTTTCCTATAATCTAACAAAGCAAAAACAGAGGGAAGTAAACCTCGTTAATCAAACGTGGGATCGAGAATACGAGCTTAGAGAACAGCTAATCAAACAAGAGAAAGTAAACAGGAAACTCAGTCAGGAATTACGGAAAAAGCAGGCACAAGTAACAGATATTGAAAAAGACCTTTCACAAGAAAAGGAATCCTCGTTTAAGCTTGCAAAAGAAGCTAAGCAATACCGGATGTTTCTAGGGAAGATTAAAGTAAAGGGACCAGGACTTACCGTGACTCTTGCGGATGGTACGGCTGGAAAAGTAGATGATAATATAAATGATTACCTCGTTCATGAACAGCATGTTTTTAAGGTCATTAATGAATTGTACATATCAGGTGCAGCGGCGGTGGCTGTTAACGGGCAGAGATTGAATCATGATTCGTATATTGTTTGCAATGGTCCTGTAATTACTGTGGACGGACAGCAGTATCCAGCACCATTTGTAATCACTGCAATTGGGGATGCTAACGTATTGGAGGCTTCACTTAACTTAGCTGGTGGAGTCAAAGATCAATTAGTGAATGAAAATATCATATTCACGATATTGAAGCAAAATGAAGTGGAAATGGAACCGGTATATAATAGCTAAGAAAATTCACCGTACCAAAGAAAGCTTGGTGACACTTTTGAAAAAAAGGAATAAAATCTCCTTTACTTTAATTGCGGTGGTAGTTGGATTTATGGTAGCCTTCCAATTTAAAACGTTTAAAGAGCCATCCGTCAAACAGGTAAGGGATACACGTGATTCCTACGAGCTTAGAAGCGGTATACTAAAGGAGCAGAAAGTCCAAACTGAATTGGTTCAGGAAATAAGTAAATTAGAAGAGAAGCTTGCCCAATACGATACAACTAGAAGCCAGAGTAAGGAGCAAATTCTAAGTGAGACGTTGGAAGAGCTCAAAAGCGAAGCAGGAATGACTGAGGTAAGTGGAAAAGGGATTATTTTAACCATCAAACCAATTGAGGGAAATATTCTATTAGGTGAGAACATTTTGAATGTTTCACCTGATCTTTTAAAACGGATGCTAAATGAGTTATTCCTATATGATGCAAAAGAGATTTCGATAAATGGGCAGAGAATTATTACTACATCTGTTATTCGAGATATTAATGGTCAAACAAAGATTGATGGCAAAAGTGTATCAAGGGATTCGATTGAAGTAAGGATACTTGCTGAAGACGCCAAGAAACTTAAAGAAAGGATTCAGGTTTCACCTTCAATCGATAATTTTTATGTGGATAATTATGAGGTTACTATTTCTAACCCATTGGACATAGTAACGCTACCTCCTTATCAAAACTCATTAAATATTCAATATATGGAACCCGTTGATGAATAGGAGGACAAATAACTATGTGGCTTCCTATTTTTGGCCTTTTAGTAGGCATCACTTTAGGCCTTTTAACAGATATCAAAATTTCTGCTGAATATGCGAATTATTTATCAATCGCGATTCTTGCAGCATTAGATACTTTAGTGGGTGGCATTAGGGCACATTTACAAAATATCTACGATGAAATAGTTTTTGTATCTGGCTTTTTCTTTAATATCATCTTGGCTGCAAGTTTAGCTTTTCTAGGCGTACATCTTGGTGTAGACTTATATTTAGCTGCAGTTTTTGCATTTGGTGTAAGATTGTTTCAAAATATAGCAGTTATACGACGCGTAATTTTAACAAAATGGTCCCTTTATAAAGAAAAAACAGAAAAAAATTAGTGTGTTTTTAAAGGGAATGTGGTATGCATGACGAATATTGTTAAGAAGTGTATCGTTTATGAAACAGATGACATTACATGTGATATTCTAATTTGTTTAACACGTGTACGACTCTGCTTTGAAAAATAGACCCTACCCAAAGAGAAAACGATTCTTTGGTAGTTATATCACTACAATATGGTTATGAAAGATAGAAAGAACATTCGTATTGCCTATTGTTGTTTTTTAGAAAGATGTTAAAACTTGAAGGAGGTGCCATGGAATGAACAGCAATGAAATTTACGTAAGTCTCGACATCGGTACATCCAGTGTTAAAGTAATCATTGGTGAAATGGTTAATGATACGTTAAACATAATCGGTGTAGGAAATGTGAAATCAGAGGGATTAAAAAAAGGATCGATTGTTGATATAGATGAAACGGTTCAATCTATTCAGCGGGCCGTTGAACAGGCAGAACGAATGATTGGAATGGAAATCAATAAGGTCATAGTCGGTATAAGCGGCAATCATGTAATGTTACAACCTTGCCATGGCGTTGTCGCAGTTTCAAGTGATAATAAGGAGATAACCATTCAGGATGTTGTGAGGGTTAGAGAGGCAGCCGAATTGATTACGATTCCTTCTGACAGGGAGATTATTGATATTATCCCTGTCCATTATAAAGTGGACGAGCTTGATGAAATCAGCGATCCAAGAGGTATGATTGGTGTTCGTTTGGAGATGAGAGGGATATTAATCACGGGTTTGCGCACGATTTTACATAATTCATTAAGGTGTGTAGAAAGAGCAGGTTTGGAAATTACAGACATTGCGCTACAACCGCTCGTGGCCGGCTCTCTTGTGCTATCAAAAGATGAAAAAGAACTCGGTGTTGCGCTTCTCGATATCGGTGGTGGTTCAACAACACTAGCAGTTTTCGATCAAGGGCATTTGAAACACACATCTGTGATACCAATTGGCGGAGAGACGATTACTAAAGACCTTTCTATCGTATTACGTACGACAACAGATGATGCTGAGAAAATCAAAATTAAACATGGGCATGCCTTTTATGATGATGCATCAGAAGAAGATGTGTTCAATATCCCTATAATCGGTAGTGATCAGCAACAACCTTGCAATCAGTTGATGTTGTCTGACATAATTGAGGCAAGGATGACAGAAATATTTGAACTTGTTCAAAACGAATTAAATAGAATAGGCGAGAATGATCTCGCAGGAGGATTTGTATTGACCGGTGGCGTTGTAAAGATGCCAGGAGTATTAGAACTTGCTCAATATACTTTCCAAAACCGAGTGAGGACAGCTGAACCGAATTATATAGGTGTTCGAGAACCTCAATATACGACAGCTGTTGGATTAATTAAACATGCTTGTAAAAAGGCAAGAATACAAAAAAATAATAAAGCGCCTGTAGCTGCAGGTTCAGCTTACGAAAATCGAGAACAGAGTCCCCAAAAGCAGCAGCCTCAACCGAAAGAACGAGTGGAGAAGCCTCGGGCGGAAAAAGGTGAATCTAAATTCAAAAAGATCCTTGGTTACTTTTTTGAATAAGAAGGAAATTATTGGAATATCGTCAAATTAGGAGGATTATCATGTTGGAGTTTGATTCTAATCTAGAAACATTAGCTACTATAAAAGTCATCGGTGTAGGCGGGGGCGGTAACAACGCCGTAAACCGTATGATTGAGCACGGGGTTCAAGGGGTAGAGTTTATTTCTGTTAACACAGATGCTCAAGCTCTAAATCTATCAAAAGCAGAAATCAAAATGCAAATCGGAGGTAAACTTACTCGTGGATTAGGTGCTGGTGCAAATCCAGAAGTGGGGAAAAAAGCGGCTGAAGAAAGCAAGGAACAAATTGAAGAAGCGTTAAAAGGCGCAGATATGGTATTTGTAACGGCTGGAATGGGTGGAGGAACGGGCACTGGAGCAGCTCCTGTTATCGCTCAAATTGCAAAGGACTTAGGAGCGCTGACTGTAGGTGTTGTTACGCGACCGTTCACATTTGAAGGACGTAAACGTTCAACACAGGCTCAGGGCGGTATTGGTGCAATGAAGGAATCAGTCGATACGTTAATTGTCATCCCAAATGATCGACTACTTGAAATCGTTGATAAAAGTACGCCAATGCTCGAAGCATTCCGTGAAGCTGATAATGTCCTTAGGCAAGGTGTCCAAGGGATCTCTGATTTGATCGCTGTTCCTGGTTTAATTAACTTGGACTTTGCAGATGTAAAGACGATTATGTCTAATAAAGGTTCTGCGCTCATGGGAATAGGTATTTCTTCTGGTGAAAACCGTGCGACTGAAGCTGCAAAAAAAGCCATCTCAAGTCCACTTCTTGAAACATCTATTGATGGTGCTCAAGGGGTCTTAATGAACATTACTGGGGGAACGAACTTAAGTTTATTTGAAGTTCAAGAGGCAGCTGACATTGTTGCAAGTGCTTCTGATCAAGAGGTAAATATGATTTTCGGTTCTGTTATTAACGAAAACTTTAAAGATGAAATTGTTGTAACAGTGATTGCTACAGGGTTTAATGATGCTGAAGAGATTAAATCTGTATCGACAAGACCTTCATTTGGACAAGCACGACCTTCATCACCAACTTCAACTTCTGGAGTTAAGCGTGAAGTGAAAAGGGAAGAACATGTCGAACAGCAACAACAACAACAGCCTGTTCGTAATTCTAATCAAGCAGAAGAAGCATTGGATATCCCAACTTTTCTACGTAACCGGAACAAGCGTCGTTAATTTGTTGAGTTATAAAATTTAACAGATTAAAAGATTCATTCGACAAATTGGCATAAAATAAGTCTCATTTCCACAGTAGTAAGAGAGGATGCCCCATAAGGCTCTAACCTCACACTCTATACTCAGTTTATGTGTTACATACACTTCATTTAAACTGTACATAGGTGTAAGGTCTAGCCTTTTGTAATGGGACATCCTTTTTTGCGTACTCACCGATTCCTTTTGAAATTGGAAGTTTCACATTATCCCGGTTTAACAGGCTGTAATACCCTCGCCCCAATTTTTGTGAGAGAATCAAGAAAAAGTAGGTGGGGGATAAACAGCCTGTAAATCCCCGATTGGTTCAACTAATCATCAGTGGGGAATGAAGAAACCCCACTAATGGAAGTTTCACTTTATTTGTGCCGCACTCCCCTTTATAGCAGTTAACGTTTTTCTTTGAAGGATAAAATATTCTAAGTGTTCCTTCCTAACCTCAACTAGTAAAGATCATCAGCAAAACAACTTCATTTTATTTATTCTACAAAAAAGCAGAAAAACTCCTAAAATATCCAGTCATAATATGACACACTTTCTGATGCAAGGTACGATATACTTTTTGCTAATAGAAGGTGTGCAAGCTATTTGTAAGATGAAAAATAGGATTATGAATTTTTACAATAAAGATGTTTGCACCTTTCTGGCAAGAATGTGTAAGTTTTTTTACAAATTCTCGTTCTAGCGCAACTTGGTGGTTAGAAAAGTACTATTCGCTAGTTTACACGGGATGCATGGATTTTATAACAATGCGCAATTCTAAAAGGGTGGTGAATATTTGACGCTCTATTTGGATGTTATTTGGTTATTAAATTGGTTTTTTGATTGTCTTTTGCTTTATTGGACTGCGGTTTTGTTAAAGCGGAGAGTTCCTTTCTGGAGAGTTCTTGCGGGGGGATTCCTTGGTTCTCTTATCATTGTCTTATCTTTTACTTCATATCATGTGTTCGCTGATAGAGTGTTGGTAAAGCTATTATTCTCTATCTTTATGATTTTAACGGTTTATGGTTTTGGCAGGTTCAAAGTTTTCGTGAAAAATTTGGCGACGTTATATTTCGTTACTTTCTTGTCTGGCGGTATTTTGCTCGGTCTCCATTATTTATTTGAATACAACGTTTTATCAGGACAGAACACCATGTATAAAGGGATTAATCAATTCGGAGACCCAGTCAGTTGGATATTTGTTATTATTGGCTTCCCACTGGCATGGCAATTCTCAAGAAGGACTTTAGAATCGATAGAAATGACAAAAATTAACCATCAACAACTGGTTAAAGTTACGGTGAAAATTGATGATTTCATTTGTTCGGTAGAAGGTTTTATTGATAGTGGAAATCATCTGTATGATCCAATTTCGCAATCTCCAGTCATGATTTTGTCACTAAATGGCCGAGAAAATACGATCCCGAAAGATATGGTAGCACTTTTTGAAAATCCAGATATTCTACTTAATGACGTGGGTAGCACTCATTATACGTGGACGGAGCGATTACGAATTATTCCGAGTAAAGTTGTTGGTAATGACCACCAGTTGTTGACTGCAATTAAATCAGATTGGATTGAAATTATTCAAAATAAAGATATTTTTCGAGTGAAAACTGGACTAGTCTCTTTTACCTTCCAAAAGTTATCTGCGGATGGGAAATTTGAATGTATTGTCCATCCGAAAATGGTAACAGGAATTCCGGTTCGAGCTGTTTCATGAGAAGGGATATATAAAACATACTCAAATTTGTAGAAAATAGAAGGGAGAATTCAGTTGAAAAAAACTATTCTGCGTCTCACTTATTATTGGTATAAACTATTGTTCAAGCTTGGGTTGAAAACAGATGAAATTTTCTACATTGGAGGGAGTGAGGCCTTGCCGCCTCCGCTCTCCAAAGAAGAAGAGGAAGTTTTAATTAATAAATTACCAAAAGGTGACGAAACAGCGCGTGCCATACTAATTGAGAGAAACTTACGTCTTGTTGTTTATATTGCGAGAAAATTTGAGAATACAGGCATTAATATCGAGGATTTAATCAGCATTGGTACAATAGGATTAATCAAAGCTGTTAATACATTTAACCCAGAGAAAAAAATTAAATTAGCTACATATGCATCCAGATGTATCGAGAATGAAATCCTTATGTATCTGCGGCGAAATAACAAGATTCGTTCTGAGGTGAGCTTTGATGAGCCACTTAATATCGACTGGGATGGTAATGAATTACTACTTTCTGATGTACTTGGAACAGAGGAAGATATTATTACGAAAGATCTAGAAGCTAATGTAGACCGGAAATTGTTAACAAAAGCACTCACACAGCTTTCCGATCGAGAAAAACAAATCATGGAACTCCGGTTTGGATTAGCTGGGCAAGAAGAGAAAACGCAAAAGGATGTAGCGGATATGTTAGGGATTTCCCAATCATATATTTCTAGACTAGAAAAAAGAATTATTAAAAGACTTAGGAAGGAATTTAATAAAATGGTGTAAAAAAAATTTCTAAATGCAAGTAGCTGTTTGCAATGGTTTGATCTTAGTCGGTGTTTTTTACGTTCCTCCACTGTGCATATTTTTTCGACTCCGGGAGATACTTATTTTTGAAAGGCAGCTCCTGTGAGGAGGGAAAAATTTTGTCTCGTAACAAAGTTGAGATTTGCGGTGTTGATACATCAAAACTACCGGTATTAAAAAATGAAGAAATGCGAATACTCTTTAAAGAAATGCAAGGTGGCGATACAACAGCGAGAGAAAAACTGGTAAACGGGAATCTTAGGCTCGTGTTGAGCGTAATTCAACGCTTCAATAACCGGGGTGAATTTGTGGATGATCTATTTCAGGTAGGCTGCATTGGTTTAATGAAATCGATTGATAATTTCGATTTAGGTCAAAATGTTAAATTTTCGACATATGCTGTTCCGATGATCATCGGAGAGATTAGAAGATATTTACGGGATAATAATCCAATCAGGGTTTCCCGTTCGCTAAGAGATATCGCCTATAAAGCTTTGCAGGTAAAAGAAAAACTGATGAGTCGAACATTGCGTGAACCAACGGCTGAAGAAATTGCCAAGGAATTAGATGTATCCCACGAAGAAATCGTCTTTGCGCTTGACGCAATTCAGGATCCAGTATCATTATTCGAGCCAATTTATAATGATGGTGGTGATCCGATCTACGTATTAGACCAATTAAGTGATGAAAAAAATAAAGACAGTCAATGGATTGATGAAATTGCGTTGAATGAAGGAATGCGTCGTCTGAATGATCGTGAGAAGATGATCCTCCGAAAGCGATTTTTTCAAGGGAAAACACAAATGGAAGTTGCTGATGAAATTGGCATCTCGCAAGCACAAGTTTCAAGACTTGAGAAAGCAGCAATTCGACAAATGAATAAGAATATCCAACAATAAAAATTGTTGTTTGGACAGTAACCGACTCCATATCTTGGCGTATGTCAAGAATATGGAGTTTTTTTATGTATTAGGCTATGTATTAAAAACTGTAATAAGAAAGTTTTAGAAACAAGTACATGTGGCTTCTTTTTAAACATATACATAGAATTAAGAAATAACATGGAATTAAAACTCCACGATTTAGTTTGAAGAAAGGCTTGATAAAACTGGGAAACTACCTCAAATAAAGTGGTGGAGCTGAACCGCGATTTTATATAAGTTTACTCAAATTCTAGTTTAACTTGCTATTTAATTGGTGTTGCTGTTTAAATCAACGAAGCTTTGTCCCCTTTTCCTTCATGCAAAATTATTACCGCCACATTAGACATTGAAACTCACTTTATTAAACTGATATGTAATCTTGAATAAAGAAGAGGAGCTGATCAGATTGGTCAGAATATCTGAATTTCAAATAAAAGATATTGTCAATATTGGAGATGGGAAAAGATTAGGGAATATGGTGGATCTTATTATTAATCCTCAAGCAGGTTCCATTGAAGCGATAATTGTATCGAATGGTAGCCGAATGCTTGGTATTTTTGGAAAAGACGAGGAGATTATCATTCCATGGAAAAAGATAAAAAAAGTCGGTGAGGATGTTATTCTAGTTGAGCATTCATTTGCATTTAAAGAAAACCTTGATGATTAGCAAGTAATTCTGCTTTTCATAGTGAAAATAAAGGGGAATGTGATACACTAAATAAAAAACAAGAGGTAAGGATTATGACAGAACCATTTTTATTGCGTGAAGAAGAGTTTTATTGTCTCGAAAGCTGGATGAATAAGTTTCCAGGGCTAACAGCAGGGTTCACTACAAAAAATGGTGGAGTCAGCAAGGCACCCTATGCTTCGTTGAATATTGGCTTTCATGTGGGCGATAACACGGAGGATGTTGTCGCAAATCGCCGTCTGTTAGCTGAAAAGCTTTCTTTCTCTTTAAAAGATTGGGTTTGCGCCGAACAGACGCACGAGACAAAAGTTGTGAAAGTTTTGCCGTCTGACTGTGGGAAGGGTGCGAAGGATTATCCTTCCAGTCTCAAAGCAACGGATGGACTTTTTACAACAGAGAAACAAATTCTCCTCACTCTTTGTTATGCGGACTGCGTGCCCGTTTATTTTATTGCACCAAAGCATAGAATGGTGGGGATAGCTCATGCAGGTTGGAGGGGAACAGTCGGAGGGATTGCATCTTCTATGATTGAGTCATGGAATCAAGTGGGTATCCCATCAGCAGATATTCATGCAGCAATCGGTCCATCCATTTGTGGCGATTGTTATGTTGTCGATGATAAAGTTGTCAAGTTTGTGCAAAAATTGCTGGAAGATTATGACGAAAAGCCATATACTTTAATTAGCGAAGGACAATATAAGCTAAATCTGAAACAGGTCAATACTGAAATTCTAGTAAAGGCCGGTGTTCCTCGAGAACAAATTGAAATTTCAACACTATGTACCAGTTGTGAAAACGGGACGTTTTTTTCTCATCGGCGTGATCAAGGAAAAACGGGACGTCTTATGAGTTTCATTGGCTGGAAGGAGGAATAAAAGGAACATTGAGAGTAGCAGATAATAAAACGATCATTGACGAAAAAATAAATGCTGCGTGTCAGAAAAGCGGCAGAAACCGTAATGAAATTACGATAGTAGCTGTGACAAAATACGTTTCAGTGGAGCGTGCTACAGAAGCATTTGAAGCTGGGCTTTATCATCTCGGTGAAAATCGAGATGAAGGGCTTTTAAATAAATATACTGTATTAGGGGACAAGCCAATCTGGCATTATATTGGTAGCCTGCAAACTAGAAAGGTCAAAAATATCATTGATAAAGTGGAATATATTCATTCCCTTGATCGGATTTCATTGGCTGAAGAAATTGAGAAACGGGCGACTAAGCCTATAAAATGTCTAGTGCAGGTAAATGTTTCGGGTGAGGAATCTAAACAGGGAATAACTCCTTTAGAGACATTATCGTTTATTCGTAATCTAGACTCCTTTTCAAACATTCAAATCGCTGGTTTAATGACGATGGCTCCTCTTACGGAAGATGAAAATAAACTTCGGGCTTGCTTTAAAAAATTGAAGGAGCTACAAAAAGAAGTTCAAGCGGCCAACATGACACATGCACCATGTATGGAATTATCAATGGGAATGTCGAATGATTATACTATTGCCATTGAAGAAGGTGCAACGATGATTCGCATAGGAACTGCATTAGTCGGTGGGGAATCCTAAGGAGGTACACGATTCATGTCATTCGTATCAAAATTTAAATCATATTTCGCATTAGATGATGAATATGAATACAGAGAAGAATTGATCGAGGAAGAGGTGAAAGAAACGAAGCCAATGAAATCATCGAAAAGCTCACAATCCTCCCAGAATGAAAATAAGAATGTAGTAAGTTTGCAAAGTGTTCAAAAATCTTCTAAAGTAGTATTATTAGAACCGCGTGCATATGCAGAAGCACAAGACGTAGCAGATCATTTAAAAAATCGTCGTGCAGTTGTCGTAAACCTGCAACGAATACAGCATGATCAAGCTAAACGTATTGTCGATTTTCTAAGCGGGACGGTATATGCTATCAGTGGTGACATACAAAAAATTGGTACAGATATATTCTTATGTACTCCGGATAATGTGGATGTTTCCGGAAATATTGCCGGGTTCGCTTTGGACGAGGAGTACGAAGAAGCGAGGTGGTAAAGAGAAATGACAATGTTAGTTGGGATTATTTTAACTTTGATTAAATTTTATTCATATGCACTAGTTGCCTATATTTTAATGTCTTGGTTTCCAAATGCTAGGGAAACATCAATTGGGCGATTTTTAGCTAGAATAACTGAGCCTTATTTAGAACCGTTTAGAAAATTTGTGCCTCCTTTAGGAATGATAGACTTTTCACCAATTGTTGCGATTCTTGCTTTGCAATTTGCTGGTTATGGCATCGCTCAGATTTTATCATGGATTTAAAGCATTTTTTTTAGGGAGAATGATTTCATGAATATTTACCAGCATTTCAGACCGGAAGAAAAAGAGTTTATTGATCATGCACTTGGTTGGATAGAGGCAGTAAAGCAGAACTATTCTCCCAGATTAACTGATTTTCTTAATCCGCGTGAACAACAAATCTTACTTGCTTTGGTTGGAAATGAAGCTGCCGCTTTGCTGCAATTTTTTGGAGGTAGTGAAGCGGTAGAACGTAAGCGTGCCCTCATTTATCCCGATTATTATTTACCAGAGGAAGCAGATTATCAATTGACTTTATACGAAATATCGTATCCAAAGAAATTTATTTCATTGGAGCATAGGCATGTCCTAGGGACACTCATGTCGCTTGGTTTGAAACGTGAAAAATTTGGTGACATTTTAGTAGATGGTCAGAATATTCAATTTATCGCAGCGTCGGAAATTGAGGATTATCTTACTGCAAACTTAGAAAAGATGGGTAAAGCCTCTGTTTCCATTAAAAGACTTTCTTTAACAGAAATTATTGTAAAGCAAGAGAACTGGGAGGAGCAGAGTTATACCGTATCATCACTTAGACTTGATGTCCTACTTGCAGCCTTTACTAATCTTTCAAGACAAAAAGCCCAGACCTTACTAGCAGCTGGCAAGATAAAGGTCAATTTCAAAAGTACTGAACAGGGTTCAATGGAATGCCGTGAAGGTGACACTTTATCTGTGAGAGGATTTGGTAGAGCCAAGATTTTGTCGATAGATGGTAAAACGAAAAAAGAGAAATGGCGAATTAGTATCGGTAGGAAAAAATAACGAAGAAATTAGTAGGAAACACGTGAATGTTGTCATGATTTAAGACTTATAGAGAATACGTGGAGGTGCATCATGCCATTAACCCCGATTGATATACATAATAAGGAGTTCAGTAAAGGCTTCCGTGGATATGATGAAGATGAAGTAAATGAATTTCTTGATCAGATTATTAAGGATTATGAGCTGATTCTCCGGGAAAAAAAAGAGCTTGAACAGAGGCTGAATGAAGTAGACGATCGTCTTGGCCACTTTAATAATATCGAGGGAACCCTGAATAAATCGATCATCATTGCTCAAGAGGCTGCAGAAGAAGTAAAACGTAACGCCCAAAAAGAAGCAAAGTTGATTATTAAAGAAGCTGAGAAGAATGCAGATCGGATTGTTAATGATTCATTAAGCAAAGCAAGAAAACTTGCTCTGGAAATTGAAGATTTGAAAAAACAATCCAAAGTATTTAGGACAAGGTTTAAGATGCTAGTTGAAGCGCAGTTAGATTTGCTAGGTTCAGATGACTGGGACCACCTAATGGAATATGAAGTCGATGCAACAGAATTTGCAGACAAAGATTCATAATCGCTTCTTGACTTTTTGCACTTATTTCGCATATAATTTCTTACAATCAACTTAATATTGATACGAAACGATGATAGGGATAGTAAATGCATTCATACACTTATTTAAGCGAACTGGAGATGGTGGAAGTCCGGTATAAGTGAACGTATTGAATATCACCCTGGAGTTCCGAGTCGAACCCGTTAATGGTAGTAAACAAGGCGTTACATTCACGTTACGAATGCTTGAGAGGATAAAGAGTGTCTAATACTTTATCTAGCCAGGGTGGTACCGCGGGAAAAAGTCTTCTCGTCCCTATATTAGGGATGAGAAGACTTTTTTTGTTGCTTAAAAACGATATGGAATTTTTAGTGTAGATGGAGTAGTGAATCTATCTGCATTCAGCAAAACAGCCTAGCCCTCGTATAGCCTCCAGTTTAGGTAGTCAAAGCCCAGCCTATTTATTTGGAGAATATATTTCGTATCAGAATTATACAGGATGTGCTGACTACAAAGTTCACCAGAGGACATGGCGGACGGTAGGAGAAGTTCCATAAAAGGCGCTTTAAGCTTTTCTAATAGGATGGAGGAAGAATAATGGAATACAAAGATACTTTATTGATGCCAAAAACAGAATTTCCGATGAGAGGAAATTTACCGAACAGAGAGCCTGAAATTCAATTAGCGTGGGAAGAAATGAATATTTATCAAAAAGTGCAGGAAAAAACGAAGGGCCGTCCGCTTTTCATCCTTCATGACGGACCTCCTTATGCAAATGGAGATATCCATATGGGGCATGCTATGAACAAGATTTTGAAGGACTTCATTGTTCGTTTTAAATCCATGAATGGTTTTCACGCACCTTACGTACCTGGTTGGGACACACATGGTCTTCCAATCGAAACAGCTCTAACGAAAAAAGGCGTAAAACGTAAAGAAATGAGTGTCGCGGAATTTCGTAAGCTTTGTGAAGAATATGCTTATCAACAAATTAACGGTCAACGCGAGCAATTTAAACGTTTGGGTGTTCGTGGTGATTGGGAAAATCCATATATTACCCTTAAGCCTGAATATGAAGCCCAGCAAATTAAAGTGTTCGGCGATATGGCGAAGAAAGGGTATATTTATAAAGGGAAAAAACCAGTCTATTGGTCTCCTTCAAGTGAATCTGCACTTGCTGAAGCTGAGATTGAATACCAAGACAAACGTTCTGCATCAATTTATGTTGCGTTTGATGTTGTAGACGGTAAAGATATCCTTGAAAAAGGCACGAAAATCGTGATTTGGACAACGACGCCTTGGACAATTCCGGCAAACTTAGGTATTTCAGTTCACCCTGATTTGACATATGTCGTCGTAGAAGTTGATGGAACAAGATATGTTGTTGCAGAAGCGCTGCTTGAAGCAGTTACGGAGACAATCGCTTGGGAAAATCCAACTGTTGTTAAAACGGTAAAAGGGAATGAGCTAGAACATATTTTAGCGAAGCACCCTTTATATGAACGCGAATCTCTTGTCATGCTCGGAGAACATGTAACGACAGATGCTGGTACTGGTTGTGTTCACACTGCTCCTGGACATGGGGAAGATGACTTTATTGTTGGCCAAAAATACGGTCTTGATGTTTTGTGTCCTGTTGATGAAAAAGGTGTTATGACTGAAGAAGCTGGCGAGTTTGCGGGTCTTTTCTATGATGAGGCGAATAAACCAATTACTGAGAAGCTACAAGAAGTCGGCGCGTTATTAAAATTGAACTTCATTACCCACTCATACCCGCATGACTGGCGAACGAAAAAACCGACAATCTTCCGTGCAACAGCTCAATGGTTTGCGTCAATTAAAGATTTCCGAAGTGAATTATTGACTGCAATTGAAGAAACAAAATGGGTACCAGCTTGGGGAGAAACTCGTCTTTATAATATGGTCCGTGACCGTGGAGACTGGTGTATTTCTCGTCAACGTGCTTGGGGAGTTCCGATTCCTGTGTTTTATGCAGAAGATGGCCAGGAAATCATTACAGATGAGACGATTAATCATGTATCTGATTTATTCCGCGAAAATGGATCGAACGTTTGGTTCGAACGTGAAGCGAAGGACTTGCTTCCGGAAGGATTTACTCATGAAGGCAGTCCGAATGGTCTCTTTACAAAAGAAACAGATATTATGGATGTTTGGTTCGATTCAGGATCATCACATCAGGCCGTTTTGGAAGAGCGTGAAGACCTACAACGCCCTGCTGACTTATATTTAGAAGGATCAGACCAATATCGTGGTTGGTTTAACTCATCGCTTTCAACTGCAGTAGCAGTAACTGGGAAAGCGCCGTATAAGGGTGTATTAAGTCATGGTTTTGCCCTTGATGGCGAAGGTCGCAAAATGAGTAAGTCAATTGGAAATGTCGTAATCCCTGCCAAAGTAATGAATCAACTTGGAGCGGATATTCTTCGTTTATGGGTTGCTTCTGTAGATTATCAATCGGATGTACGTGTATCTGACCCTATTCTTAAACAAGTGGCAGATGTATATCGTAAAATTCGAAATACATTCCGTTTTCTTTTAGGGAATTTGGAAGGCTTTAATCCAGAATCGGATAGAGTCGCCTATGAAAATCTTCGTGAAGTCGATCAGTTTATGATGATTAAATTGAATAAATTAATCAAACAAACAAAATCAGCTTATGAAAATTATGAATTTGCATCCATTTATCATCTTATCAATAATTTCTGTACGCTTGATTTAAGTGCATTCTACTTGGATTACGCAAAGGATATTTTATATTGTGAGGCGCCTGACAGTCATGATCGCAGAGCCATTCAAACTTTCTTATACGAAGCATTAGTAAGTTTGACGAAGCTTGTTTCACCAATCCTTTCTCATACAGCGGATGAAGTTTGGGCATTCATTCCTGGTGTTTCCGAGGAGAGTGCTCAGCTAACATTGATGCCTGAAGAATATTCATTGACCAACACGAACACCATCGAAGAAAAGTGGAATGCTTTCTTAGACCTTCGTGATGATGTACTCAAAGCGTTAGAAGAAGCAAGAAATCAAAAAGTGATTGGGAAATCTTTGAATGCAAAAGTAACGGTTTATGTAGATGAAAAAGAAAAGGCTTTGTTGAATAGCATTGAAGAAAAACTTGAGCAATTATTCATTGTTTCTAAGTTTGAAGTAGGCGGAACAGTGGAAGAGGCTCCTGACCAAGGAATCAAATTAGAGAAAGCCGTAATCGTAGTTGAAAAAGCTGAAGGTGAAACATGTGAACGCTGCTGGAATGTTTCAGAAGAAGTAGGGACAGTTGAAGCACACCCAACTCTTTGCCTTCGCTGTGCTACAGTTATGTCGGAACATTATACAAACTAAATTAGCCATCCAATAAGGATGTGTCATCAGGTCTGTTCCCCACATCATGATGTGGGGACAGACTTTTTAAAATTTGGATAAAAAAATCTACATTATGCAATGAATAAAGATTATGCTACAATTCATAAGAAAAGATTGCGATTAGTTTGGGGGATTGAATATGTTCTATTATATAATTGCCCTGTTGGTTATTGCAGCTGACCAGCTAACGAAGTGGTTGGTTGTGAAAAAAATGGAATACGGGGAAAGCATAGAAATTATTGAAAATTATCTATATATCACTTCACATCGAAATCGTGGTGCTGCCTGGGGGATTCTTCAAGGTCAGATGTGGTTCTTTTACCTGATTACGGTAGTCGTCATAATTGGCATCATTTACTACATTCAGAAATTAAGCAAAGAAAGTAAACTTCTTGGATTAGCGCTTGGCTTAATGCTAGGTGGAGCGATTGGTAATTTCATTGATCGAGTTATCAGAAAAGAAGTAGTGGACTTCGTTCATACGTACATTTTTAATTATAGCTTCCCGGTATTCAATGTGGCCGATTCAGCACTCTGCATTGGTGTTGTCTTACTCGTAATTTATATGTTTTTAGCAGAGAAACAAGAAAAAAAGGAGAGAAAGAATGACTAATTTTACATACATCATTGAATCAACAGAAAGTAAAGCGCGAATTGACAAGGCGTTAGCAACCTTGAACGCAGAATGGTCTCGAAATCAAGTTCAGCAATGGATTAAAGAGGGCCATGTTCTTGTGAATGGTGTTGCTGTGAAAACGAATTACAAATGCCAAGAAGGCGATGAAGTCATCGTTACAATCCCTGAACTTGAAGAATTGGATGTTGTCGCAGAAGAAATGAATTTAGAGATTTTCTATGAAGACAGTGATGTACTTGTTGTGAACAAACCTCGCGGGATGGTCGTTCACCCGGCACCAGGTCATAATTCTGGCACACTAGTTAACGGTTTAATGGCACACTGTACGGATTTATCAGGAATTAATGGAGTCATGCGTCCAGGAATCGTTCACCGTATTGATAAAGATACATCTGGTTTATTAATGGTTGCCAAAAATGATATGGCCCATGAAGGTCTTGTACAACAGTTGGTTGATAAATCCGTAACTAGAAAATATCAAGCAATTGTACACGGTGTGATTCCCCATGATTTTGGAACGATTGATGCACCAATTGGTCGTGACAAGAAAGATCGCCAAAGTATGACTGTGACTGATGAAAATTCAAAAAATGCTGTCACTCATTTCAGGGTAATCGAACGATTCAAGAATTTCACTCATGTTGAATGTCAATTAGAGACAGGGAGAACTCACCAAATTCGTGTTCACATGAAATATATCGGGTATCCGCTCGCTGGAGATCCGAAGTATGGTCCAAGGAAAACGTTGGATATAAATGGACAAGCCCTACACGCAGGATTGCTTGGCTTTGTACATCCGAGGACGAAGGAGTATATAGAATTTGAAGCACCGCTTCCGAAAGAGTTTGAAGAAGTGTTGGATTACTTAACAAAAAGTAATTGACAGCTTTGGGAAATAGAGATAAAATAAAAATAAGTTAAATATGAACCTTTAAAGCGGTCCAGTGAGACCGAGAAGGAAAACGGATTAATTGGCTGACCTTATGTTGCCAATGTTAAAAAATCCCCATGCCTTCTTGGTATGGGGATTTTTTAATGATAGTAAACCCATCATATAGTAAGAAGGGGAGACATACATGACTGAGAAGGCCATTGTGTTAGATGAACAAGCAATTCGCCGTGCACTGACTAGGATTGCGCACGAGATTATCGAGAAAAATAAAGGCATTGAAAACTGTGTATTGATTGGAATTCGAACACGAGGAATTTACCTTGCAAACCGACTAGCAGAAAGAATCAGTGAAATCGAAGGCAAGGAAATAAAAGTGGGAGAGCTAGATATCACACTGTACCGCGATGATCTATCCAAAACGACAGCAGATGGAAACCCAATTGTAAATGGATCCGATATTCCAGTTGAAATTGACCAAAAAACCGTGATCCTCGTTGATGACGTATTGTATACAGGAAGAACAGTACGGGCAGGGATGGATGCGCTGGTTGATATGGGAAGACCATCACAAATCCAGCTTGCAGTTTTAATAGACAGAGGTCATCGAGAATTACCGATACGTGCGGATTTTGTCGGTAAAAACGTACCAACATCCCAAACTGAGAAAATATCTGTCTCCTTGATTGAAGTTGATCATGAAGATCAAGTAAGTATATTAGAAAAATAAATAAAACCCTTTTTAATAGGTAGTCCTGAGAGGCTGACAAAGGGGAGTAAGCTTAGACGAGTCATGCCTTTATAGGTATTATCAGGTCTTAAGCAAACCTCTTTGTGCACAAGACAAAGAGGTTTTTTATATTGTAAATTGGAGGAAATTTTAATGGAACAAGTAGAGAAAAAAGGCATCATGTATGATGTAGAAGATGTACCTAAAGTAGGGCATTGGCTTACATTAAGTATACAGCACTTATTCGCCATGTTCGGTGCAACAGTACTTGTTCCCTTCTTAGTAGGGCTTAGCCCAGCAGTAGCACTTATATCTAGTGGATTAGGAACGTTAGCATACCTACTTATTACAAAAGGAAAGATTCCGGCCTATCTAGGCTCATCATTCGCCTTTATTTCACCTATTCTTGCCGCTAAAGCTTCGAGCGGGCCTGGCAGTGCCATGATCGGATGTTTCGTTGCTGGTTTGGTATACGGGCTTGTTGCCTTGATTATATATAAGGCTGGGTTAAATTGGTTAATGAATATTCTACCGCCGGTTGTCGTTGGACCTGTTATTATGGTTATTGGTTTGAGCTTAGCTCCAACGGCTGTCAATATGGCCATGTATATAAATCCAAATACAGATCAGCAAATATATAGTATTACGAATATCACCATTGCCCTGATTACTTTAATCGTAACGATTATTGGTAACATTTATTTTAAAGGCTTCTTCGGATTAATCCCGATTTTAATCGGGATTACCGTGGGATACATTTGTTCCATTCTTGCTGGTATCGTTAATTTTGAACCAATCAGAGAAGCAAATTGGTTTCAGGTACCAGAATTCATGGTGCCATTTGCAACATACACACCAACATTTTCTTGGGGCGTCATCGCCATTATGGTTCCAGTCGCGATTGTGACTCTTTCCGAACATATTGGCCATCAAATGGTATTAAGTAAAGTTGTAGGCAGAAATTTTCTTGAAAAGCCTGGCTTACATCGTTCGATTGCAGGGGATGGTGCAGGGATTTTAATTGGCTCGATCATTGGTGGGCCTCCACTCACCTCATACGGTGAAAATATTGGTGTGCTAACTATGACAAAAGCATACAGTGTATACATTATCGGTGGCGCAGCCGTAACGGCAATCATTTTCGGGTTTGTTGGTAAAATTTCTGCAGTCATTAGCTCGATTCCATCGGCAGTAATGGGCGGTATTTCCATCCTATTGTTCGGAATCATTGCTTCAAGCGGGTTGAGAATGCTGGTCGATAATAAAATTGATTTTGATAAAAAACGAAATTTAATGATTGCTTCTGTCATACTAGTTTTAGGGATTGGTGGTGCATTCCTTAAATTATCGGATGAAGTTTCTTTATCTGGAATGGCATTATCAGCAATCGTCGGGATTTTACTAAATCTTATCTTACCTGGAAGAGAAAAAGTATCGGGAGATATGTTTGAAAGTTAATGACTTTCAATAAGAACATACCCAAATAGAATTTTATCACCTTTTAAAAGAAGTCCAGAGAGGCTACTAAGGGTGTGAATAGGAAAGAGCGGTGAATAGAATCATCACCTTCAATCTTTGCCTACCCTCACCCTGTCCTTCTATGGCAGGGTATTTTTCTGTGGAAAGGGGCGGGGTTTCGCAAAATCAGCTCCGCACCGCCACCTTCATAAGGTTATGCTTAATCGTTAATGGGAGGGAGCATCATAATGAGAAATTTATTGACAATAAGTGAATTGACTACGATGGAAATTGAACAATTGCTTGTAGAAGCAGAGCAGTTTGCAAAGGGAGAAGTGTGGAAACCATCCAAACAGACAATGATTGCAAACTTATTCTTTGAAGCAAGTACAAGAACAAAAAGCAGTTTTGAAGTCGCTGAAAGAAAGCTTGGTTTAGAAGTGATCCCTTTTGAAGCAGGAAGTTCTAGTGTTCTGAAAGGAGAAACCCTTTATGATACGGCAAAAACACTAGAGTCAATTGGTGTAGAGGCTCTTGTGATTAGACATGAGACGGATCAATACTTTAATGAACTTGTTGGAAAATTGAAAATTCCAGTGATTAATGCAGGTGATGGCTGCGGTCACCATCCTACTCAATCCCTTCTCGATTTAATGACGATTAAGCAGGAGTTTCATAGTTTCAAGGGACTGAAAATTGCCATTATTGGCGACATCTTGCATAGCAGAGTAGCGAGATCGAATGCAGATGCCCTCACTAGATTAGGTGCAACTGTCGTTTTTTCCGGACCACCTGAATGGTTCAATCAAAGTATGAGTCAAGGGAATTATGAAGCGATTGATGAAGCAATTGCCAGTTCTGATGTTGTTATGCTTCTACGTATCCAACATGAACGTCATCATCAAAATAGTGAAAAAATGATTGATTGTTATTTAGAAAAATATGGCCTAACAAAAAAACGTGAAAAAACGATGAAAAAGCGGGCGATCATCATGCATCCAGCACCAATCAATCGAGGTGTAGAAATAGATAGTGAACTAGTTGAATGTGAGCGATCACGTATCTTTAAGCAAATGGAAAATGGTGTTTATGTAAGAATGGCCGTGTTAAAAACAGTGCTAGCAGAAAAAAAAGGGGGAAATATTCATGAAGAAACTAATCAAAAATGGAGTATTGCTCGATAAAAACCACCAATTATTTAATGCAGATATTGAAATAGAAGGTAATGTCATCACGAGAATTGGATCAAATTTATCAGAGGAAAACTGCGACATTATCGATGCTTCAGGAATGCTTGTTGCTCCAGGTCTTATCGATCTTCATGTACATTTACGTGAACCAGGCGGTGAACATAAAGAAACGATCGCTTCTGGAACGCTTGCCGCTGCAAAGGGCGGTTACACTACGCTAGCTACGATGCCCAATACTCGACCTGTCCCTGATACGAAGGAACATCTTGAGAGTATTCTAACAATAATTGACGAAACTGCACATGTTCGGGTACTGCCATATACCTCCATTACGATAAGGGAAGCTGGAAAAGAACTCACGGATTTCGCTACATTGAAAGAAACAGGCGCATTTGCTTTTACCGATGATGGCGTAGGGATTCAGAGTGCAGGGATGATGCTTGAAGCGATGAAGCGGGCGGCATTGCTTGGTATGCCAATCGTTGCTCATTGTGAAGAAGAAACATTAATCAATAAAGGTTGTGTCCATGAAGGGAGTTTTTCTGAAACTCATGGCCTCAGGGGGATCCCATCTGTATGTGAATCCGTTCATATCGCCCGTGACATTCTACTTGCGGAAGCTGCGGGGTGTCATTACCACGTGTGTCATATAAGTACGAAGGAATCAGTAAGAGTAGTCAGAGATGCTAAACGGGCAGGAATTCATGTTACTGCCGAGGTGTCCCCACATCATCTTCTTCTATGTGATGAAGATATTCCAGAATTGGATACGAATTATAAAATGAATCCACCGTTAAGAGGTAAAGAAGATCGGGCTGCTCTGATTGAAGGATTATTAGACGGTACCATTGATTTTATTGCGACTGACCATGCTCCCCATCATGAAAAGGAAAAAGCAGAAGGCATGGAATTAGCTCCATTTGGAATTGTTGGTTTAGAGACTGCATTCCCGCTTTTGTATACAAACTTTGTAAAAACAGACATCCTTACTATAGGACAGTTACTTGATTATATGACAAAAAAACCTGCTGAAGCATTCTCCCTTCCTTATGGTGAGATCAAAGAAGGGGCTGTAGCAGATATTGTTTTACTAGATTTAGAAATAGAGCAAATCATTGATCGAAATGAGTTTGTGTCTAAAGGCAAAAATACACCATTTCATGGTCAAACATGTACAGGTTGGCCGGTTATGACAATCGCAGCAGGTAAAGTAGCATGGGAAAAAGGAAGTGTTACACAATGAAAAGACAACTAATTTTAGAAGATGGTACGGTTTTTATCGGAAAAGCATTTGGTAGTTCGACTGAAAAAATCGGTGAAGTTGTATTTAATACAGGAATGACGGGGTATCAAGAAATTTTGTCAGACCCTTCATACTGTGGACAAATTGTAACTTTAACATATCCACTGATCGGAAATTACGGAATAAATCGAGATGATTTTGAATCGATTCATCCAGCAATTGCTGGAATGGTCGTTAAAGAAGTTGCGGAACTCCCTTCAAATTGGCGCAGTGAATTAACTTTGGATGAATTTTTAAAACAAAAGGGAATTCCAGGGATAAGTGGCATTGATACGAGAAAGCTCACAAGAATCATTCGTAATCATGGAACACTAAAAGGGATCATTTGCGGCCTTAACCATAAGTCAGAAAATATAATCGAGCAAATGAAAGCTACAGTTTTGCCTGTTAATCAAGTTAAACAAGTCTCGACGAAAACAGCGTACCGCAATCCAGGCAGGGGATACCGGGTCGTTCTTGTCGATTATGGAATGAAACAAGGAATTCTAAGAGATTTGAATGACCGTGGATTCGATGTAATTGTTGTACCACATAATACTACGGCTGAAGAAGTGTTAAATCTCCATCCTGATGGCATCATGCTATCAAACGGTCCTGGAGATCCAGTGGATGTAACATGTGCGATTCAAATGATAAAAGAAATTCAAGGCAAGGTTCCGTTATTCGGAATTTGTTTAGGTCATCAGTTGTTTGCTTTAGCAAATGGTTGTGAAACGGAAAAAATGAAATTCGGCCATAGAGGTTCGAATCATCCTGTGAAAGACTTACGAACTGGAAAAGTTGCCTTAACATCTCAGAATCATGGCTATACCGTAAATGTAGACTCGGTTCAAGGTACAGATCTTGAAGTGACTCATCTTGCATTAAATGATGAAACGATTGAAGGGTTAAAGCATAAAACATACCCTGCATTTACTGTGCAATATCATCCAGAAGCATCACCAGGTCCGGAAGACGCAAATTACTTATTTGATGAATTTTACAAAATGATAGAAGCTCACGCAGTGAAAGGGGAAGTATTATGCCAAAACGTACGAATATAAAAAGCATCCTTGTGATTGGTTCAGGTCCCATCATCATTGGTCAAGCAGCAGAATTCGATTATGCAGGAACTCAAGCTTGTATGGCTTTAAAAGAAGAAGGATACCGCGTCATCTTAATCAATTCAAATCCAGCGACCATTATGACAGACAGTGAAATGGCTGACAAAGTGTATATAGAGCCCATTACACTTGAATTCGTAAGTAAAATCATCCGTAAAGAACGTCCAGATGCCTTATTGCCAACATTGGGAGGTCAGACAGGACTGAATATGGCGGTAGAACTTGCGAATGCTGGAATTCTTGAAGAATGTGGCGTCCAAATACTTGGAACAAAGCTATCTGCGATTCAACAAGCAGAGGATCGAGATTTATTCCGTAACTTAATGAATGAACTTGGCGAACCTGTACCGGACAGCGAAATTATTCATAACCTAGAAGAAGCAAAACAATTCGTAGAACAAGTTGGATACCCAGTCATTGTCCGCCCGGCCTTTACTTTAGGTGGAACAGGCGGAGGGATTTGTTCAGATGAAGATGAACTGCTTGAAATTGTAACTGGCGGACTAAAAAGCAGCCCGGTTACTCAATGCTTGTTAGAAAAAAGTATCGCCGGCTTCAAGGAAATTGAATATGAAGTAATGCGTGATGCGAATGACAATGCCATTGTTGTTTGCAATATGGAGAATTTCGATCCGGTAGGTGTCCATACAGGCGATTCAATCGTAGCTGCGCCCAGCCAAACATTAAGTGACCGTGAATATCAAATGCTTAGAAACACATCATTGAAAATAATTAGAGCGCTGAAGATCGAAGGAGGCTGTAATGTCCAGCTTGCACTTGACCCAGACAGCTATCAATATTATGTTATTGAAGTGAATCCACGTGTAAGCCGTTCTTCTGCTCTTGCATCAAAAGCAACAGGGTATCCAATCGCTAAACTAGCAGCAAAGATTGCCGTCGGTTTAACGCTAGATGAAATGATGAACCCAGTAACAGGTAAAACATATGCAAGCTTTGAACCAGCTCTGGATTATGTCGTAACGAAAATCCCTCGCTGGCCATTCGATAAATTCGAATCAGCCAATCGGAACCTTGGAACTCAAATGAAAGCAACTGGCGAAGTAATGGCAATCGGACGTACGTTTGAGGAGTCAATCTTGAAAGCGGTCCGATCATTAGAAGCAGGTTTTCATCATTTAGAGCTACAAGAAGATACAGATGATGCTGTAATCGAAAAGAGAATTCGAAAAGCTGGTGATGAACGATTGTTTTATATCGGTGAAGCCTTACGTAGAGGTGTGACGATACAAACGATTCATGATTGGAGCGAAATCGATTTATTCTTTTTACAAAAATTAAAAAACATCGTTGATTTTGAAAAAGAATTGAAGCAGAATCCATTTGATGAAGAAGTATTATTGACGGGTAAGCAAATGGGCTTTTCAGATAAAAAAATCGCATCACTTTGGCATGAAAAGGAAATAACAGTATATGAATGGCGTAAAGAAAAAGGGATTATGCCGGTATATAAAATGGTCGATACATGTGCAGCAGAATTCGAGTCAGAGACACCGTACTTTTACGGAACGTTTGAGGATGAAAATGAATCAGTAGTGACAGATAAGAAAAGTGTTGTTGTCCTTGGATCAGGCCCAATCCGCATTGGTCAAGGCGTAGAGTTTGATTACGCGACAGTTCATTCGGTTTGGGCGATAAAAGAAGCAGGGTATGAAGCTATTATCATCAATAATAATCCAGAAACTGTATCAACTGATTTCAGTATTTCTGACAAATTGTATTTTGAACCGCTGACGATTGAAGATGTAATGCATGTGATTGACCTTGAAAAACCGATTGGGGTCATCGTTCAATTTGGTGGCCAAACGGCGATCAATCTTGCTGCTCAATTAGTAGAACATGGAGTGACTATTCTTGGAACATCACTTGAAGATTTAGATCGTGCTGAGAACAGGGATAAGTTCGAGCATGCATTATCAGAAATGGCCATTCCACAGCCAAAAGGAAAAACAGCCTTTTCGGTTGAAGAAGCAGTTAAAATTGCAACAGAAATCGGCTACCCTACATTAGTCAGACCTTCCTATGTTCTTGGTGGTAGAGCAATGGAAATTGTCGACAAAGAAGAAGAACTTTTATACTATATGAAACATGCAGTGAAAATTAACCCAGAACACCCTGTCCTAATTGACCGTTATTTAACAGGAAAAGAAATTGAAGTAGATGCCATTTCAGATGGGAACACAGTTGTTATTCCGGGAATTATGGAACATATTGAGCGTGCTGGCGTTCATTCAGGCGACTCTATTGCCGTTTATCCTCCGCAAAATATTACGACTTTGCAAATGGAGAAAATTGTAGAATATACTGAAGAATTAGCAAAAGGACTTAATATCATCGGCTTACTTAACATTCAATATGTCATCAGTAATGATGAGGTATATGTAATTGAAGTAAACCCTCGATCTAGCCGTACAGTTCCGTTTTTAAGTAAAATTACGAATATTCCAATGGCTAATCTTGCCACGAAGGTTATTCTTGGTAAGACATTAGAGGAACTAGGGTTTAGCAATGGACTTGTCCCTGAGAAGAAAGGCGTCTATGTAAAAGTACCTGTTTTCTCTTTTGCGAAATTGAAAAGAGTTGATATTACTTTAGGGCCTGAAATGAAATCCACAGGTGAGGTAATGGGTAAGGACGTTACATTGGAAAAAGCGTTATATAAAGGGCTTGTCGCATCTGGTATGAAAGTTAGGGAACATGGATCAGTCTTGTTGACAGTGGCTGACAAAGATAAAGAAGAAGTGTTACAGCTTGCAAGACGCTTCCATGCAATTGGATATAACCTGATTGCAACAAGCGGTACCGCAGCTTTGCTGAAAAATGAGAATATCCCCGTGTCGATCGTTGATAAAATCGGCTCAGAGCATAAAGATGTTCTGGATGTTATTAGAACGGGTGAAGCACAGCTTGTTGTGAATACATTAACGAAAGGGAAACAACCTGAGCGTGACGGTTTCCGCATCCGCCGTGAATCAGTTGAGAATAACGTCCCTTGCCTTACATCACTAGATACAGCTGAAGCAATTCTAAGAGTCATTGAATCTATGAATTTTTCAGCAGAGCCAATGGAGCATGCACCTAAGAGCCGGGAGGTCATCTATACATGATTAAAAATGAGGCAATGAAAATCGTCAGCCAACAAGAAATTGCAGCATCGATTTATGAGCTGACTTTATCCGGAAGCCTTGTTTCTGAAATGAATCAACCAGGGCAATTTGTACACATTAAGACAGGAAACGGGTATGAACCACTATTAAGAAGACCGATCAGTATCTCTTCAATCGACAAAGAGAATAATACATTTACAATGGTGTATCGTGCAGAGGGGAAAGGAACCTCTCTGTTGTCGCAAGAAACGAATGATACTGAAATTGATGTTCTTGGACCACTCGGAAACGGATTTACACCAGAGGCCGCGATTTCAGGAGGCACAACGCTGTTGGTCGGAGGAGGGATTGGTGTTCCTCCTTTGTACGAACTATCAAAACGGTTAACGAAGTTAGGTGTGAATGTCATCCATGTCCTTGGTTTTCAAAACGCCGCGACAGTTTTTTATGAAGAAAAGTTCCAAGCGCTGGGTGAAACATATATTACAACGGTCGATGGCAGCCATGGAACGAAAGGTTTTGTAACAGATGTTATTGATAAATTAAGTGATAGCTATACAACAATCTTTGCCTGTGGACCGACCCCAATGCTTCGTGCATTGGAGTCTGCCTATAAAGAAACGAAAGAGGTATTTCTTTCACTTGAAGAACGGATGGGTTGTGGAATCGGTGCTTGCTTTGCTTGTGTTTGCCATACAGCTGAGGATCCGACAGGTTTTCATTATAAAAAAGTATGTAGTGACGGTCCGGTCTTTCGGGCGGGGGAGGTGGTTCTATGAATATGCTTAATATCAAATTACCAGGGTTAGATTTGAAAAACCCAATCATGCCTGCGTCTGGCTGTTTTGGCTTTGGTAAGGAATTTGGGAATTTATATGATTTGAATATTCTTGGTGCGATGATGGTGAAGGCCACAACTCCCGAACCACGTTTTGGTAATCCGACACCAAGAGTTGCTGAAACGTCTTCTGGGATGCTAAATGCAATCGGACTGCAAAACCCAGGTTTAAAGCACGTTTTGAAGGATGAATTGCCATGGCTTAATCAGTTTAATGTACCGATTATTGCCAATATCGCAGGATCTCAAGTAGAAGATTATGTTACTGTCGCAGGAGAAATTAGCAGGGCAAGTAATGTAAAGGCGCTTGAATTAAATATTTCCTGCCCAAATGTCAAAGAAGGTGGGATCACGTTCGGTACGGATCCTGACGTTGCCAGAAAAGTAACAGAAGCAGTAAAAGCTGTCTCAGAAGTTCCGGTATACGTAAAGTTATCTCCTAATGTTACAAACATCGTGGAAATGGCTCAAGCTGTTGAGGCTGGTGGCGCCGATGGATTGACAATGATTAACACATTAATGGGGATGCGTCTTGATATGAAAACTGGTAAGCCGATCCTTGCAAATAAAACAGGTGGATTATCAGGTCCAGCGATAAAACCAGTCGCCATCCGAATGATTTATGAAGTGAGTCAAGCAGTAACGATTCCAATCATTGGTATGGGAGGAATCATGACGGCAGAAGATGTAATCGAATTTTTCTATGCAGGAGCAAGTGCTGTCGCTGTAGGAACTGCTAACTTTACCGATCCATTTGTTTGCCCAAAAATTATTGAAGAGTTACCCGTTCTTCTAAAAAAATTAGGATATAATCATATATCAGAATGTACGGGAAGGAGTTGGAATAAGCATGAGCAATTTGCCAATCATCGCGCTTGATTTTCCAGGCATTTCGGAAACGAAAGATTTTTTATCAAAATTCCACACAGAAAAATTATTTGTAAAAGTCGGGATGGAATTATATTATCAATCAGGCCCTGCGATTATAGAGTACTTAAAAGAAAATAATCATCAAGTATTCCTTGATCTAAAGCTTCATGATATTCCTAATACAGTGAAAAGTGCGATGAAAGTACTTGCCGGCCTTGAAGTGGACATGACAAATGTACATGCTGCAGGTGGTCAAAGAATGATGGAGGCTGCATTGGAAGGTCTAAATTCCGGGACGGTATCCGGAAAAAAAAGGCCAACTTGTATCGCGGTTACGCAGCTAACGAGTACAAGCACTAGTCAGATGAATAAGGAACAATTAATTGAAGGAGAATTGGAACGATCAGTGCTCCATTATGCCAGACTTGCTAAACAATCAGGTTTAGACGGAGTGGTTTGTTCACCACTTGAAGTGAGTGACATTCATACTACATTAGGATCAAACTTCCTAACTGTAACACCAGGTATTCGTATGGCAGATGGAAATGCACATGACCAGATTAGAATCGCAACTCCGGAAAAAGCGAGAGAGCTCGGTTCAGACTTCATAGTCGTCGGCAGGGCAATTACCGGAGCAGATGATCCGCTATCCGCTTATCAAACAATCAAGAAAGCCTGGGAGGGTATACAACATGTTAAATGAACAAATTGCAGAACAATTATTGGAAATTAAAGCCGTATTCTTACAACCGAATGACCCATTCACTTGGTCCTCTGGTATTAAATCCCCTATTTATTGTGATAACAGATTAACCCTTTCTTATCCTGATGTTCGCAGACAAATCGCGAATGGATTGCAAACGTTAATTGAAGAACATTTTCCCGAAACCGAAATTATTGCTGGGACAGCTACAGGTGCGATTGCCCATGCTGCTTGGGTAAGTGAAAATATGAATCTGCCGATGTGCTATGTACGTTCTAAACCAAAAGGCCATGGTAAAGGCAATCAAGTAGAAGGAAAAGTAGGGTCAGGTGATAAAGTTATTGTCATTGAAGATCTTATTTCAACTGGAGGAAGTGTGATTGAATCCGTGCAGGCTCTTCGTGAAGCGGGCTGCGATGTATTAGGAGTTGTATCGATTTTTACATATGGATTAGAGGAAGGAAGAAAACAACTTGAAGCAGCTACTATTCGTTCTTATTCTTTAAGTGATTATTCTAGCTTAATCCAAGTTGCAAGCCGTAAAGGGTATATTTTAGAAAAAGATATTGAGAAATTAAACAATTGGAGAGTAAACCCTACAGATACAGCGTGGATGACCGTATAACTGATTTTAAAAGCCCCCGCATACAGCAAGTGTGCGGGGGTAAATAATTTATCCTCATTTCTCATCCTTCATATTAATGACTTGATCTGGGCTAGGCGTCACATAAACCGTTTGCTGGTTATCATATATAACAAAACCAGGTTTTGAACCGTTCGGTTTTTTTACATAGCGTACCTTTGTGAAATCAACTGGTACTGAACTGGACGTTTGCGCTTTGCTGAAGTAAGCCGCCAATCCTGCAGCTTCTTTGATGGTTTCACTGCTTGGATCTTCGCTACGGATGATGACATGGGAGCCGGGAATGTCTTTAGTGTGAAGCCAGATTTCATCACGACGTGCAAATTTATTCGTTAAGTACTCATTCTGTTTATTATTTTTACCTACAAAAATTTGTGTGCCGTCGGTTGAATAATATTGCTCAAGCTGTGGCTTTGCGTTTGCGGGCTTTTTCATGCCTTTTTTTTGTTTCTTTTTTATATAGCCTTCTTCTTGTAGCTCTTCACGAATCTCGTCAATATCTTTTGGTGAAGCGGATTGTAGCTGCTGATGTAAACGATCGAAATAGGCAACTTCGGCTTCCGCTTTCTCAATTTGTTCTTGAACAAATACAACAGCATTTTTCGCTTTCTGATATTTCGAGAAATACTTCTGTGCATTTTCTGCTGGTGTCTTTTGTGGATTCAGACTAATGGTAACCGTCTTGCCATCTTCTTCGTAATAATTTATGACTTCAATTTGCTTCATGCCACGTTTCATTTGATAGAGATTCGCGGTTAACAGTTCACCGAACAGTTGATATTCTTCTCCACGCTCGCTTTCTTGCAATGTTCTTTCAAGCTTGCCGATTTTCTTTTTGTTTTTTTCCAATTCATTCGCAATAAATCGTTCTAGATCATTGCCTTGTTGTTTCACACGATCTCTTTCAGCTTTGCCAAAATAATAGCGATCTAGCATCTCGCTTAAGGTTGCAAAAGAACGTCCTTCACCTTGAATATGTTGTAGTTCTATCATATAGAATGATTCTTTTTCATCAGAATTCACAATAATAGGTGAATATTCGCGGTTCGCAAGTTTCTTTATTAACGATAAAAAGGTGGTGGGAAGTGTAGCTCGGTTTACTAGGCCAGCTGTGTGAATCACTTCTTTCGCAAATAAAGGTGAGACACCAGCGAACCTGGCTACTATTTGTTTATCCACCTTACCTGCATTAAAATCAATTGCTTTTAAGACATCTTCTTCAGTTGCGGTGAAGGGATTCATTTTTCCCTGAGCTGGTGGTGCAATATAGGTTTGTCCAGGCAAGATAGCTCGATGACTATTTACTGCATATGAAACATGTTTAATACTATCTAGAATCATGTTCGTTTCTTTATCTACCAAGATAATATTACTATGACGCCCCATGATTTCTACAATTAATAATTTTTGTGACAGATCCCCGAGCTCATTTCTTCCTTTTACTTCAATCATTAGCATCCGATCGAGCCCTTCTTGGTAAATGTTTTCGATCGTATAGCCTTCTAAATATTTACGTAGCAACATGCAAAACATCGGTGGCTCTTTTGGGTTTTCATAGGTTTCTTCTGTGATTTGAAATCTTGCATGACTTGGGTGTGCTGATAGTAAGAGCTTATGGTTTTTCCTGCCCGCACGAATGATTAGGATGAGTTCATTTTTATAAGGTTGATGAATTTTACTGATTCTTCCACCATTCAATTGAGAAGATATTTCTTCTGTCATTGCTTTTGTAAATAAACCGTCAAAAGACATATGTATATACTTCCTTTATTTTTATTTTTTTACCTGTCTTAAAAGGGTCAGACCCTTTCGTTAAGGGATACCTTCCTACTTTTCGTAATTATAGCATGTTTTAGGACGAGTCTGAATAAACATGGATTAAGACAAGTTTAAGGAGAAATTATTCAAAGCTTAATAAGACGCTGAAGTTGGTTACAGCAAGAAGCTGGAAAGTGAAATCAATCTACATTGTCTGGGCAGGGTTTGATTCATTCTATGTGGAGGATGTGTGATATTTAATGAAGTTCAGGGAAATGGATACGCAACAAATAGAGACGGCCTTAGAAACAAGCGTCCGGCTTGGATTGAAAGAGGCAGAGGTGAATAAAAGACAGCAATTGAAGGGATATAACGAACTTCAAGAAGGGGAAAAGCAGTCAGCTATCCTGTTATTCTTTGCACAGTTTAAGGATTTTATGGTTATCGTTCTACTTGCTGCTACCTTAATCTCAGGAATTCTTGGAGAATACATCGATGCTATCGCAATCATTGCCATCATTTTAGTGAATGGTTTTTTAGGATTTTTTCAGGAGCGGAAAGCAGAGAAATCGCTTGAAGCATTAAAACAGATGGCTGCGCCACAAGTACAAGTACTTAGAGATGGGGAATGGAAAAGGATACCATCTCGAGAAGCTGTCATGGGTGACATTTTAAAGTTTACGAGTGGCGACAGGATAGGAGCCGACTTAAGAATCATAGAATCTGCATCTTTAGAAATTGAAGAATCCGCACTTACTGGAGAATCTGTTCCGGTTGCAAAGCTGAATGAAGCGATTAGATATGATGTTGAAAGCATTGGAGACGAAGTAAACCTTGCATTTATGGGAACGATGGTAACTCGGGGAAGTGGCACAGGTGTAGTCGTTGCAACTGGTATGGAAACGGCGATGGGGAAAATTGCCGACTTGCTACAATCTACTGAAACGCAAATTACACCGTTGCAGCGCAGACTTGAACAATTAGGAAAAATACTTATTTTCACAGCACTTTTTTTAACTATTGTGGTTGTGGCGACAGGAATATTACAGGGGAACGATCTTTACACTATGTTCTTGTCAGGGGTCTCCCTAGCAGTAGCTGCGATACCAGAAGGCCTACCAGCAATTGTTACAGTTGCATTGTCGCTCGGTGTGCAGCGAATGATTCGAAAAAATGCGATTGTTAGAAAGCTTCCTGCAGTTGAAACCTTAGGGTGCGCTTCAGTCATTTGTTCCGACAAAACAGGAACGATGACCCAAAATAAAATGACGGTTACTCATGTTTGGAGTGGAGGTAAGACATGGAATGTGTCAGGAACTGGATATCAACCTGATGGCGAATTCTATGATGGCGAAAAAAAAGTAGCACCAAAATCAGACAAATCACTGCACCAGCTGCTTACATTTGGGCTCCTATGTAATCACGCAGATTTGGTAGTAAAAGATAGTAAGTATGTAGTAGATGGGGATCCGACAGAAGGTGCTTTGCTTGTAAGTGCTATGAAGGCAGGATTAACCCGTGAATCGATCATGAACAATTTTACGATTGTGAAGGAATTTCCATTCGACTCGACCAGAAAGATGATGAGTGTTGTTGTCAAAGACGAGAATGGCAAGCAATTTGTTGTAGTAAAAGGAGCTCCTGACGTATTGATCTCTCGTTGTGATTCGATTCTATGGTCACAGAAATCACAATTCCTTTCGAAAGAAAATATCAATCATGTACAAGAGGCAATTAATGGTCTTGCCCGACAAGCATTGCGGACCATTGCAATTGGCTTTAAACCATTATCACCAGGGACCATATTGCTAGATGAAGCAGAAGCGGAAAGAAATTTAGTCTTTATCGGTTTACAAGGCATGATTGATCCTCCGAGAGCTGAAGTTGGTCTTGCGGTTAAAGAAAGTAGAGAAGCAGGGATTAAAACGGTAATGATCACAGGTGACCATGCCCAAACGGCAAAAGCGATTGCTAGTCAGTTGGGAATTCTACGAGGAAAAGAAAAGGTGATTGAAGGGAAGCAATTGGCAGAAATGTCAATGGGCGATCTAGAAGATGTTGTTGAAGATGTGGCTGTGTTCGCTCGTGTATCTCCTGAAGATAAGTTGAAGATCGTCAAAGCATTTCAAAATAAAGGGCATATTGTGGCAATGACTGGTGATGGTGTTAATGATGCACCGGCTATTAAAACAGCAGATATTGGGATTGCTATGGGGATTACTGGTACAGATGTGGCGAAAGAAGCTTCATCTCTGATTTTACTTGACGATAATTTTGCTTCTATTAAATCTGCAATTGCTGAAGGTAGAAATATTTATGAAAATATCCGTAAATTTATTAGGTATTTACTTGCTTCCAACGTTGGAGAAATTATGGTTATGTTTTTTGCGATGCTAATGGCATTGCCGCTACCTCTCGTTCCCATCCAAATTCTTTGGGTAAACCTTGTAACAGATGGGTTGCCGGCTATGGCATTAGGACTGGATAAAGCGGAAGGAGATTTAATGAAACGGAAGCCGCGTCATCCGAATGAAGGTGTTTTTGCAAGAGGGTTAGGATGGAAAGTTATTTCACGTGGGATTCTAATCGGGCTAGCGACATTAATTGCTTTCATTGTCGTGTATAAAAACAATCCTGACAACCTCGTGTATGCACAAACGATTGCTTTTGCAACATTAGTTATGGCGCAGTTAATTCATGTATTTGATTGCCGTAGTGAAAAATCTATTCTTGCCAGAAATCCGTTTGGTAATAAATATTTGATTGGTGCAGTAATCTCATCGCTACTGCTGATGCTCATTGCAATCTATTATCCACCGTTTCAACCAATTTTTCATACTGTGCCGATTGCTATGCGTGATTGGTTACTAGTAATAGGCATGGCATCAATTCCAACTTTTTTGCTTGCTGGAACGTTTTTAGTAAGAAAAACAAAGTAAAGGGAATCTTCCATCAGAGGACAGCTCCCTCTGATGGTTAGTTATGGCTTACACGGTGTGAGTCAGACAGACGAAGACATGAGACCGTAGCGTTTCTAGTCTGTGTTCATTAATTACGGGGTTTCTATGCTACTATCCTTCACAAACTAATCTTTAAACTGTTCATAAAAATTGAAGTGAATGGTATTACAGCCTGTTAAATGGGGGTAAACTATGATATAATTTTTAAGGTAGTAGAGAGTGTCTCTATTACCTTTTTATTTGGATAGATTATATAGTGACCATACCAATTTACATATGCAGGTATAAGTATGACTAATCTTGTTTGACGTATATATTGAACTGTTCAACATCAGCTAATGGCGGTCCCTTCGATTGTTTTCATTTATCATTTTGTTAAGTAGGAAGTGATGCTATGGTAGTTAGTATGACCGGTTATGGAAGAGGTAAAGCTGAACATGATACAATTAAGGTTACGGTAGAAATGAAGACCGTCAACCATCGTTTTTGTGAGTTCGTGATTCGTCTTCCGCGCCAGCTTCTAGTCTTTGAAGACAAATTAAAGAAAAAAGCGAATGAATACATAAGAAGAGGTCGTGCAGAGATATTTATTACCGTTGAGGGAGAAGGACTTGTTTCTAAAAAACTTAAGTTAGATTGGGAGCTGTCCGATCAATTTTTTTCATTGATGGACAAAGTGAAAAAGAAGTATCAACTGGATACATCTGTAAGCCTTCATGATGTACTTCAACTGGAAGAGCTATTGTCTGTCGAAGAGGAACCTACTGAAAATAAGGATATGGAGCAAGTCCTCTTTGTTGCTTTTATGGAGGCACTTGAGCAACTTAAGAAAATGAGGCTTCAGGAAGGGGTAGAACTGCATAATGATCTGCAAGGGCAACTCGGGAAATTTCAAGTTGTAGTAGATGAATTAAAGAAGTATGCACCTTCTGTTGGCAATCAGTATCGAGAACGTCTTGTCCAAAAGCTAACTGATTTTACAAATGGGCTTGTGGAAGAAAGCAGACTCTTGACTGAAGCCGCCATATTTGCTGATAAAGCGGATATTAATGAAGAATTAACTAGACTGGAAAGCCATAAAATTCAATTTTTAGATACACTTGAGCACACAGAACCTATCGGACGAAAACTTGACTTTCTTGTGCAGGAAATGAATCGTGAAGTAAATACGATAGGATCGAAGGCAAATGATTCAATCATAACAAAGAATGTAGTCGAAATGAAAAGTTTACTTGAAAAAATGAAAGAACAAGTTCAAAATATCGAGTAGTCTGTTTACGTTCTTTGGATTGAGGCGACACTAGATATGGATGGGGGACGAAAATGTCTATTAAGCTCATAAATATTGGTTTTGGAAATATTGTTTCGGCTAATCGTATTGTATCAATCGTGAGTCCAGAATCGGCGCCAATCAAACGAATCATCCAAGATGCACGTGATCGCAGTTCACTAATAGATGCTACTTACGGTAGAAGAACGAGGGCGGTTATCATTACAGACAGTGATCATGTCATTTTGTCCGCCGTCCAGCCTGAAACGGTTGCAGCCCGTCTTCATGACCGGGATGAAAGTGTAGAAGAGGGGTAATGGAGCACTATGAGAGAAAAGGGTTTATTAATAGTTTTATCTGGTCCATCCGGAGTTGGAAAGGGCACAGTAAGGAAAGAAATATTTTCACAACCTAATGCGGCATTTGAATATTCGATATCCATGACCACTCGTCTCCCGCGGGAAGGGGAAGTGGATGGGATTGATTACTTTTTTAAGAGTCGCGAAGAATTTGAAATTCTGATTGAACAAGACAAACTATTGGAATATGCCGAGTTCGTTGGTAATTATTATGGAACGCCAGTTGATTATGTTCGTGAAACATTGAATTCTGGTAAAGATGTATTTCTGGAAATCGAAGTGCAGGGAGCTCGTCAAGTAAGAGAAAAATTCCCTGAAGGATTATTTATTTTCCTTGCTCCACCTAGTCTTTCAGAGTTGGAAAGCCGTATTGTTAACCGTGGGACAGAAACAGAAGAACTAATTCGTCAGCGAATGCTAGCTGCAAAAGCAGAAATTGAGTTAATGGACTTATACGATTATGTTGTTGAAAATGATCATGTGGAACATGCTTGCCGGCGAATTAATGCGATTGTCATTGCTGAGCATTGCAGAAGAGAACGCGTGTCTATCCTTTATAAAAAAATGCTGGAGGTTAAATAAATTATGTTATATCCATCTATCGATTCGTTATTGCTGAAAATTGATTCTAAATATTCGCTTGTATCCGTTGCAGCTAAACGTGCAAGACAAATGCAAATTAAAAATGATTGTCGTATCGAAAAGCCTGTATCTTATAAATCAGTAGGTCGTGCTCTTGAAGAAATTTATTCAGGTAATTTAACGTATGATAATCAGTATGAAGAAAAGTAAGGATTAATTGCACGTAAGCAGAACAGCTTTTGGCTGGACAGTAACTTTTGACAGACAAGGGTCAGACTCTCTTTAGAACAATGGCAGACAAAGCTATTGTTAGGAGAGTCCGGCCCTTTCTTGCATTTTTAACCAATTCAAGTAATCTGTCAGTAGTCAAGAAATTTATCTCGGTTAACCATCAGTGGGGGATGATTCCCTCCGCTGATGGAAGTTTCAATTTATAACCTAGAAGAACACTTCTTTTGTATCATATTTGGCTTATGTATGATTTTTTTAGTCACTACAGTGAATTCATAAGGTGTGACCCGCTATGGTCTTCATCTTTAATCAAGGTGCTTGCACTTTTAACGTTATCCTTCATAATAAGTAAAAAGAACAAGTGTTGGGGGAATGTGTATGCTTACTAATAAAAAGATTCTTCTTTGTGTAACTGGTGGTATTGCGGTTTTCAAGGCTGCTGCATTAACGAGTAAACTAACTCAGGCTGGTGCACAGGTGAAGGTGATGATGAGTGAATCAGCGGGGAAATTTGTGACTCCGTTAACGTTCCAAGCTTTATCAAGGCATGATGTATATATAGATATATTTGATGAAAAAGACTCAGCAGTTATTGCCCATATTGATTTGGCTGATTGGGCAGATGTGATAGTAATTGCACCAGCAACAGCTAATATAATTGGAAAGATGGCAAACGGAATTGCTGATGATATGATTTCAACGACATTACTAGCAACCGTTGCTCCTGTCTGGATTGCCCCGGCGATGAATGTGCATATGTATGCCCATCCTGCCGTTCAAAAAAACATGGAAACGTTGAAAAGCTTTGACTATTCATTTATTGAACCTTCCGAGGGTTACTTAGCATGTGGCTATACAGGGAAGGGACGTCTAGAAGAACCCGAAACGATTGTTGAACAGCTTTCTGTCTTTTTCTCAAATAAAACAAAAGAATTACCTTTGAGCGGGAAAAGGATTGTCATAACAGCAGGGCCTACAAGGGAACATATTGACCCTGTACGATATCTTTCTAATCGATCTACCGGAAAAATGGGTTATGCCCTTGCTGAACAAGCACTTGCTTTAGGTGCGAAGGTTGTATTGATCACGGGACCTGTATCATTAGTGCCTCCTGAAAAAGCGGAAATTGTGCAGGTTGAGACTGCATCGGAAATGTATGAACAAGTGATGAAAGTTTATGAAGAGGCGGACGTGGTCATAAAATCAGCCGCCGTTAGTGACTATACACCTAAATTCGCTCATTCGAAAAAAATGAAGAAACAACCAGGAGAAAGTGTTCTTGAATTAGAACGAACGAAAGATATTTTGCTAGAGCTTGGTAAGAAAAAAACAACACAAATACTGGTCGGTTTTGCAGCAGAAACAGACAACTTAAAAGAGTATGCGATAGGAAAACTACACAAAAAGAACGCTGATATGATTGTTGCTAATAATGTAACAACCGAGGGAGCAGGGTTTGGCCATGATACAAACATTGTCACTCTTTTTAAAAAAGACGGTACAAATTTTGAACTTCCTTTGATGAGTAAAGCTGAAACCGCTAAAGCAGTCTTGCTGGAAGTTGTGGAGATGTTGAAAAAGGAATGATGATACATGAACATTGCGACTGTCATTGTTGACGTCCCTGCAAAACAAACCGACCGTGAATTCGATTATACGATTCCAGATAAATGGGTTCATATTATCCAGCCTGGTATGCGGGTCATTGTTCCGTTTGGACCAAGAATGGTTCAAGGGTTTGTGACGGGCTTGAAAGATAAAAGCGAGTGGAAAAAACTTCGAGCTATTAAAGAACCAATGGATATCGATCCTGTTTTAAATGATGAGCTGTTAGCATTAGGGGGTTGGTTAACTGAGGAGACACTATGCTATAAGATTTCTGCACTTCAGGCCATGCTTCCGGCTGCTATGAAAGCAAAATATGAGAAAATTATTAAAGTAAATGAACGAAAAAGAAATCAGGTTCATCCAGATATTTTACAGATAATAGGGACGAAAGATGCTCTTTCTTGGAAGGAGATCATTGAAGGTGATAAAGCCCCACTTTTTCAAAAAGAGGTCCAAAAAGGTCATCTAGAAGTCCTTTATTATGTGAAGAACCGAAATAATAAAAAAACGATGCGAACGATATTACCCGCATTGAACACGGAAGATTTAATAAAGGCAAAGAATTTACTTCCCACAACTGCAAAGAAGCAGCATGATATTTTGGATTATTTCGTTGAAATGCCAAAAAAGGTATTGCTTAAGGAATTATTAGACATCACACATGCATCAAATGGTACGGTGAAGGCGCTCATCGATAAAGGAATTTTATTAGAAACAAATGAAGAAGTATATCGTGATCCGTATGAAAATCGAACATTTGAAAAGAAACCGTTCTTCAAGTTAACCGATGAACAAGCAATCGCGATTGCCCCGATTAAAGAATCGATTAAGAATGATCATCATGACGTATTTTTACTATATGGTGTTACAGGTAGTGGTAAGACAGAAATTTATTTGCAAGCGATTGATGATGTGATAAAAAAAGGCGGCGAGGCAATCATGCTCGTTCCAGAAATCTCCTTAACTCCACAAACAGTAAAACGATTTAAAGAGCGATTTGGTGAACAAGTTGCTGTGATGCACAGTGGATTATCTATCGGAGAGAAATACGATGAATGGCGAAAGATTCACCGCAAAGAAGTAAAAGTCGTGGTTGGTGCTCGTTCTGCCGTATTCGCTCCGTTTGAAAATCTGGGAATTATTATTATCGATGAAGAGCACGAATCCAGCTATAAACAGGAAGAAACCGTTCGATATCATGCAAGAGATGTAGCTATACAACGAGCAAAATCACATAACTGTTCGGTCATTCTTGGCAGCGCGACTCCGACACTTGAATCATTTGCAAGAGCACAGAAAAACGTGTACAAGCTCCTTACCTTAAGCAAGCGAATGAATGACCATGCACTTCCGGCCGTAGAAATTGTTGATATGCGAGAAGAATTGCGTAACGGCAACAGATCGATGTTCTCTGAATTATTATTTACGAAGCTTCAAGATCGCTTAGAAAAACAACAACAAACCGTTTTAATGCTAAATAAAAGAGGACATTCTTCATTCGTGATGTGTAGAAGTTGTGGGTATGTATCGAACTGCCCGAATTGTGAAATTTCCCTTACGTATCATCGTTCGAATCATTCGTTAAAATGTCATTATTGCGGGCATGAGGAAGCGATGTTAGCCGAATGCCCTGAATGTGGAAGTGAACATATCCGTTTCTTTGGTACAGGTACCCAGAAAGTTGAAGAGGAATTGACGAAAATATTGCCTGAAGCTAGAGTGATTCGAATGGATGTCGATACAACGACTAGGAAAGGGTCGCATGAACGTCTGCTTCAAGCATTTGGGGAGGGCAAGGCAGATATCCTTCTAGGTACACAAATGATTGCAAAAGGACTGGACTTTCCCAATATCACCTTAGTCGGTGTTTTGTCAGCAGATACGATGCTACATCTACCGGATTTTCGTTCCTCAGAAAAGACCTTTCAATTGTTAACTCAAGTATCAGGACGGGCAGGCCGCCATGAATTGACAGGAGAAGTTGTCATTCAAACGTATTCGCCTGAACATTACAGTATTGAGTTATCCGGACAGCAGGATTATAATACCTTTTATCAAAGAGAGATGATGATAAGAAGAAGCAATCACTATCCGCCTTATTATTATATAGCCCTCGTTACGGTTTCCCATGAAGACTTAATGACCGCTGTTTCAGTTACTGAAAAAATTTCAAGTTTCATGAGAAATGGATTAAGCAGGGGCGCAATGATTCTCGGACCATCAGCATCTCCAATCAGCCGGATTAACAATAGATATCGCTATCAATGTCTGATAAAATACAAACGGGAACCAAACCTACATCAATGCTTTAAAACAATTAATGACCATTATCAGCAAGAACTCGCACAACAACATTTACAAATATCGATTGATTTAAATCCTCAAATGATGATGTAAAAATCAACCGTGTTTTTCCATAGGAGGAATTACAAATTTTGGCTATTTTACCGATTGTTTTGTATCCAAATGAAATTTTAGAACAAGAATGTGAAAAAGTAACAGATTTTGATAAAAAGTTGGCTAAGCTGTTAACAAATATGTATGACACAATGATTGAAGCCGATGGGGTGGGACTAGCGGCTCCACAAATTGGTTTAAAGAAACAAATTGCCGTTGTTGATATCGATGATCATCATGGAACAATTGAAATGATTAATCCAGTTGTTTTAGAGACTGATGGAAAACAGGCGGGTCCTGAAGGGTGTTTAAGTTTTCCAGATGTATATGGAGAAGTTGAACGTCCATATAAAGTGAAAATCAAAGCCCAAAATCGTAAAGGTGGTTTTTACGAATTAGAAGCCGAAGACTTTCTTGCTCGTGCAATCCTGCATGAAATCGACCATTTACACGGTGTGCTTTTTACAACTAAAGTAAGTCGATATCTCACAGAAGAGGAATTGGAAAAGGAGGAAGCATAATGACGAAGAAAGTTGTTTTTATGGGAACACCCGATTTTTCCGTTCCTGTTCTAAAACGCGTAATTAGAGAGGGCTATGATGTCATAGCTGTTGTTACCCAGCCTGACCGACCGGTGGGGAGAAAAAAAGTATTGACACCACCACCTGTGAAGGTAGAAGCAGTGAAACAAGGAATTCCTGTATATCAGCCTGAAAAAATTCGCAATGAAGCGGAATTAGAAGAAATCCTTGCGTTAAAACCGGATTTAGTTATCACAGCTGCTTTTGGACAAATTCTTCCGAATAAGTTGTTAGAAGCTCCAGAATATGGCTGCATCAATGTACATGCTTCGCTTTTACCAGAACTGCGAGGCGGAGCACCAATCCATTATTCTATTTTACAAGGAAAAGAAAAAACTGGTATTACTATTATGTACATGGCAGAGAAACTAGATGCTGGAGATATTTTGACACAAGCAGAAGTTAAGATTGAAGAAGAAGATAATGTTGGAACACTACACGAAAAATTAAGCCAAATTGGATCGGATTTGCTAGCTGATACAATACCAAAGCTTTTCAAACGAGAAATTACTCCTGTTAAGCAAAATGATGCAGAAGCAACATTTGCTCCTAATATTAAACGGGAACAGGAAAAGATTGACTGGGACAAAACCGGTGAAGACATATATAATCATGTTCGCGGATTAAATCCGTGGCCAGTCGCTTATACTTTATTAAATGGTGAAACACTTAAAGTGTGGACAACAAAAAAAATCCAGCTCTCATCCCCAGCTCAGCCAGGTGTTGTAATAGATGTTCTTGAAGAAGGATTTGTTGTTGGCACTGGGAACACGACAGCTGTTTTAATTCTTGAGCTTCAGCCTGCTGGAAAGAAAAAAATGTTGGCAAAAGATTATTTACGTGGAGCGGGCTCTTTTATTAAAGCGGGCCTAAAGATAGGAGAATGAAATGAAACAAACGAAAAAGGGTGTAAGGGATATTGCGCTTGATGTCCTAGAATCCGTTGAAAAGAATCAAGCATACAGTAACCTGCTGTTAAACTCGATGATTAACAAACATCAATTATCATCAGCTGATAGTGGTTTGCTAACAGAAATCACATATGGAACCATTCAAAGAAAGATGACGCTCGATTATTATTTGCAACCTTTTATAAAAAATGAAAAAAAGACACTTTCCTGGATAATAAACTTGTTGCGCTTATCGGTTTATCAAATGGTTTATCTTGATAAGGTACCCGATCATGCGATTATTTATGAGGCGGTTGAAATTGCAAAAAAACGAGGGCATAAAGGCATTACCTCCATGGTGAATGGGGTCCTACGAAATGTACAAAGAAAAGGTCTAAGGTCGCTAGAGGAGATTGAAGACACGGCTGAACGTCTAGCGATAGAAACGAGTCATCCAAGCTGGCTTGTGAGTAGATGGATCGAACAATTCGGCTTTGAAAAAACGGCTGACATGTGTGAAGTGAATTTAACTGCCCCTGTTCAATCAGCTAGAGTGAATGTTAAGAAAATCTCTAGAAGTGAATTGGTTAGCGCACTAACTGAAGAGGGCTATCACGTAGAAATAAGCCCGATACTTGATGAAGCAATCTACTGCTTAAGAGGGAATCTTGCACATTCAGAAAGCTATAAAATGGGCTTTCTCTCCATTCAAGATGAAAGTTCGATGCTTGTCGCTCATGCGTTGGATGCTAGTTTGAATGATATGGTTCTCGATTGCTGTGCGGCTCCTGGAGGGAAAACGACGCATATTGCAGAGGGCTTGACTACTGGACAAGTAGTGGCGATCGACCTTCATGAGCACAAAGTTAAACTAATTAAAGATCAAGCCCAGCGTTTAGGATTAAGAAATATTAAAACTGAAGTATCTGATAGTAGAAAAATTCAAGAGTTGTATAATAAGGAAGGTTTTGACAAAGTTTTGGTAGATGCCCCTTGTTCCGGTTTAGGCGTGATGCGCAGAAAACCGGATGTGAAGTATACGAAAACAAAAGATGATATAATAAAGCTTTCAAGTATCCAAAATCAACTTTTAGAAGCAGCTGCACCACTTGTTAAAAAGGGTGGGAACCTCATCTATAGTACATGTACAGTAGATCAAGAAGAAAATGATGCAGTAGCTAATCATTTTTTAGAAAAACACCCGGACTTTGAGAGGGATTTGACGTTAAAAGCCAGAATGCCAGAAAGCGTTCAGCCGCTCGTCATCGATTATAAATTGCAAGTATTTCCACAGGATTTCGGCAGTGATGGATTTTTCATTGCTAGTTTTAGAAAGAAGGTGCTGTAATGGCAGAAACGGTAACAACAAGAAGAAAAACAGTAACGAAACCAGAAAAGCCATCTATTTATTCATTGGAGCTTAACGAATTAAAACAATGGTTAACAGAAAATGGGGAAAAAGCTTTCCGTGCGGAGCAACTTTTTGAATGGTTGTATAAAAAGCGCATAACAAGCTTTGAAGATATGTCTAATTTATCAAAAGAACTACGTGGAAAACTCGATGCTAGCTTTACGATTACAACGTTGAAGACGCTTGTTCAACAAACTTCCATTGACGGAAATACGATGAAGTTCTTATTTGAATTGCATGACGGTTACTCGATTGAAACCGTGCTTATGCGCCATGAATATGGGAATTCTGTTTGTGTAACAACTCAAGTTGGTTGTCGTATCGGCTGTACGTTCTGTGCCTCTACACTTGGCGGCTTAAAAAGAAATTTAGAAGCAGGAGAAATTGTTGCTCAAGTCGTAAAAGTACAACAAGCACTCGATGAAATGGATCAACGAGTAAGTTCAGTCGTTATTATGGGAATTGGCGAACCTTTTGATAACTATGATGAAATGATGAGTTTTCTGAAAAATATCAATCATGAAAGAGGATTGAACATTGGAGCTCGCCATATTACAGTTTCAACAAGTGGGATTATTCCAAAAATTTATAAATTTGCTGATGAAGAATTGCAAATTAACTTCGCGTTATCCTTGCATGCCCCTAATTCTGAGCTAAGAAGTAAATTAATGCCAATCAACCGTGCTTATAAATTACCGGATCTTATTGAGGCGATAAAGTACTATACCGAAAAAACGGGCAGACGGGTTAGCTTCGAATATGGCTTATTCGGCGGTGAAAACGACCAAGTCGAGCATGCTGAAGAATTGGCAGATTTAATTAAAGGAATTAAGTGCCATGTAAACTTGATTCCAGTAAACTATGTGCCAGAACGCAACTATGTTAGGACACCTCGCGAGCAGATTTTTGAATTTGAAAAAACGTTAAAGAAACGAGGCGTCAATGTCACGATTCGTAGAGAACAGGGTCATGATATCGATGCAGCTTGCGGCCAGCTTCGTGCTAAGGAGCGCAAAGAAGAGACGAGGTGACAGAATCTGATGAATGACATCTTTTTAACAAATCAGGGGAAAGTCCGCCAGCATAATGAAGATAATGGCGGAATCTTTCTTAATTCTCATGGAGTGCGCCTTGCCATTGTAGCCGATGGCATGGGCGGACACCGTGCTGGTGATGTAGCAAGTCTTATGACCGTTGAATTTTTGCAAAAACGTTGGGAAGAAGAATCGGGTCCGATGTTGACGCCAAATGAAGCGGAAATATGGCTCCGGGAGGAAATAAAGGAAATCAATCAACGACTGTTCATTTATTCTGAGGAAAATCTAGAATGTCAAGGTATGGGTACTACAATTGTAGCTGCTGTTTGTACGAATAAATTTTCAACGATTGCCAACATTGGCGATAGCCGCTGTTATTTGTACAATGAATCTGGTTTTAAACAAGTGACTGAAGATCATTCTTTAGTAAATGAACTCGTACGAAGCGGTCAAATTTCAAAAGAAGATGCTGAGAATCATCCTCGTAAAAATGTCTTACTTCGAGCTCTAGGAACTGAAGTCAATGTTGAGATGGACATTTTTACGATAATATTTGAAGAAGAAGATATACTTTTACTTTGCTCTGATGGCTTATCGAATAAAGTTAGTGAGCAAGAAATGATAAGCATTATTACGAATTCAGCTGATTTAAACGAAAAAGCCAATTCTTTCATTACAATGGCGAATGAATCTGGCGGAGAAGATAATATCACCCTTGCCCTACTTCGATTTTTTGATAATAGTGAAAGTAGGTGAGCCTTATGTTAATCGGTAAACGAATTAACGGCCGTTATAAGTTATTGGAAATGGTCGGCGGTGGCGGGATGGCCAATGTATATTTGGCTCAGGATATGATTCTTGAACGCGAAGTAGCGCTTAAGATTCTCCGCATGGATTTTAATAATGATGAAGAATTTATTAAGCGTTTCAATCGTGAGGCCCAATCTGCAACAAGCCTGACTCACCCGAACATCGTTAGCATTTATGACGTAGGTGAAGAAGATGACATTTATTATATTGTAATGGAATATGTGAGGGGCCTGACCCTTAAACAATACATACAAAAGTTTTATCCAGTCCCGATTGAAAAAGCATTGGACATTCTTAAGCAAATTACGTCTGCCCTCTCTCAAGCGCATCATAACGGAATCATTCATCGAGATATTAAGCCACAAAATATCCTCATTGATGATCATGGAAATGTGAAGATTACGGATTTCGGCATTGCTCTTGCATTAAGTGCAACCAATATTACGCAAACGAATGCTGTACTTGGCTCTGTTCATTATCTGTCTCCAGAGCAGGCAAGAGGGGGCATGGCAAATAACAAATCAGATATTTATTCGCTTGGAATTGTCATGTTTGAACTATTGACAGGAAGACTGCCGTTTTCAGGGGAATCGGCTGTTTCAATTGCTCTGAAACATCTTCAATCAGAAACGCCTTCTCCAAAACGCTGGAATCCTTCTATCCCGCAAAGTGTCGAAAATATTATTCTTAAAGCAACTGCCAAGGACTCTTATTATCGCTATGAAACAGTAGATGAAATGGAAGATGATATTAGGTCTGCATTGAATCCTGAACGCACGAATGAAACACCATTTGTGATTCCTGAGGATATGGACGCGACAAAAGCGATTCCAATTATAACGAATGACAATATGTCTGGGATTGACGAAACTATTATTCGTGGGCCGGAGAAAACTACGGTGGTTTATCGAGAAGAAGAACAAGATGAACCGCAAAAAGGGAACAAAAAAGCTAAAAAAGTTAAACAAAATAAAAAGAAACGAAAAAAATGGCCGCTTATTTTATTTTCTACTTTCTTTATTTTACTAGTTTTAACTGCTGGAGCGATATATGCTTATCCAAATTTTATGGGACCGAAAGATGTCACAATCCCTGATGTTCGCGGCGAAAAAGCGGATGATGCTATTGCCAAGCTTGAAGAACATGGCTTTATTGTAACAAATCCGATTCCGTTAGACGACGAAGTGGTACCGGAGGGATCCGTTATTCGTATCGATCCACAAGAAGGACAGACTGTAAAAGAAGGAAGAGAAATTAAAGTGTTTGTTAGTAGTGGAAAAAAGAAGATTGTTATTGCCGACTATACAAACAGGATCTATGATGATGTTCAATCTCTAATAGCTGGATACCTTTTTAAGGATGTAATCATCACCCCAGTTTTTGATGAAAGTGAACCAGGAACGATTGTTTCACAAAGTCCATCATCCGAATTGGAGCTAATACCGTCTGATACTGTGCTTGAATTGACGGTAAGTAAAGGACCAGATGATCTATCTTTAAAAAATCTTAAAGAATTTAATCAAACAGGGCTGGATGACTACGCGAAGGATGCGGGAATTACGATTAACGTAGTAAGAGAAGAATATAGTGATACAATTGGTGAAGGTCTTGTCATCTCTCAAGAACCCGCCCCTTTCACGAGAATAAAAAAAGGCAGCCCAGTGAATGTTGTACTTTCGAAAGGAAAGGAAGAAATTCCTCCCAAACAAGTGAATGTAAACATTACAATTCCATATGAACCAGAAGAAGAAGGACAACCGCAGGAAGTTCAAATTTTTATTGAAGATATGAATCATAGTATGACAGAAACGTATGAACCGCCATTCTTTATCACTTCTGAGGCTTATCGAACATTAGAATTCACAGTTCAGCATAATAAAAAAGCCGGATATAAAGTCGTTCGAGACGGTCAAGTGATTTTGGATGAAAAAGTGGAGTATACAAAAGAGTAAAAAACATTTAAGGAGTGAGTCTATGCCAGAAGGAAAGATCATTAAAGCACTGAGCGGTTTTTACTATGTGTTGGATGGTGAGGAAGTCATTCAGTGCCGTGGTCGAGGAGTTTTTCGAAAAAGGAAAATCACTCCGCTAGTTGGTGATTCAGTCGTGTATCAAGCTGAGAAACCTACTGATGGATATGTTATAGAAATTAAAGATCGTAAGAATGAACTAGTTAGACCTCCAATTGCTAATATAGATCAGGCGATTCTTGTTTTTTCTGCAGTGGAGCCAGATTTTAGTACGACCTTGCTAGACCGTTTTCTAGTCGCTATCGAGGATAATGAAATTGAACCTATCATTATTATTAGTAAAATTGATCTTGTAGTGGAAGCTAAAAAAGCAAGCTTGGATCAATACATGAGAGATTACCAAGAAATCGGCTATACCGTAATTAAAACTTCAAGTATTACAAGTGATGGGATTGAAGCACTGCTGCCACATTTAGCAGGAAAAACAAGTGTTTTTGCTGGTCAATCCGGAGTTGGAAAGTCTTCCTTACTAAATACAATCAATCCGGAGTTATCGTTAGAGACAAATGATATATCCAGCCATTTAGGCCGTGGAAAGCATACTACTCGCCATGTTGAGCTTATTCATGTAGGTTCAGGTCTCGTTGCTGATACACCTGGCTTTAGTTCACTTGAATTTATGGATATTGAAGTAGAGCGGCTGGCTTATTGTTTTCCAGAAATCTATCAAGCTGGTGAAAAATGTAAGTACCGAGGGTGCTTGCATGACAAAGAACCTAAATGTGCAGTAAAAGAAGGGGTAGCTCAAGGTGAAATCCCTAGCTACCGCCATAAACATTATCTTCAAATATTAGAGGAAATAAAAGATAGAAAGCCGAGGTATTAACAAATGGTTAAAATTGCACCATCGATTCTTTCAGCAAATTTTGCAAAGCTAGGTGAAGAGATTAAGGATGTCGAAAGAGGAGGAGCGGATTATATTCACGTTGACGTGATGGATGGCCATTTCGTCCCGAACATTACCATAGGTCCGCTAATTGTTGACGCCATCCGTCCAATTACTGATTTGCCATTAGACGTTCATTTAATGATTGAGGCTCCTGATCGATATGTGGAAGCATTTGCAAAAGCAGGAGCGGATTATATTACCGTTCACGTTGAGGCCTGTCCGCATCTTCACCGAACAATCCAATTAATCAAATCTTTTGGTGTGAAAGCAGGTGTCGTGCTTAATCCAGCAACACCCGTTTCATCGATAAAGCACATTATTGAAGACATCGATCTTGTTCTTCTGATGACGGTGAATCCTGGTTTTGGCGGACAGAAATTCATACACGCAGTCCTACCTAAGATTAGCGAAGTGAAGGAAATGGCCAATGCTTTGAATCCTGAACTTGAAATTGAAATTGACGGTGGAGTAAATGAAGAAACGGCGAAATTATGTATTGAGCATGGTGCAACCGTTTTAGTGGCAGGATCAGCTATTTATAATGAAAACGACCGAGCTTTAGCAATAAAAAAACTTCGCGGGTAATAATAAAGAGCCGACTCCTTTTGCGGATGGTTCGGAGAGGAGGAGTCCTTTTCGAATCCATTTTAAAGAAGGTTCGGTTTTTTTATTTTCTGAAATGGAGGCATGGCTAATGATTATTAGTATTGTAGCGGGTGGACCGGTAGCTTTACTCCCGGATTTGAACGTATATAGAGAGAAAACAAGCATATGGGTGGGGGTAGATCGAGGTGTCTACACGCTAATGCATCACGATATTGTCCCAGACGCAGCGTTCGGAGATTTTGATTCTGTAACAGAAGCTGAGCTTGCAGACATCAAGGAAACATTGAATCATCTGGAAATATATCCAACGGAGAAAGATGAAACTGATTTAGAAATTGCCTTCAACTGGGCGCTTTCAAAACATCCAGAAGAAATCTATGTATTTGGTGCAACAGGGGGAAGAATGGATCATTTTATCGGAAATCTTCAACTCCTGCTAAAAAAACCACTCCTTGAACAAAAAAATAATCTGAACATTTCTATCGTGGACAAGCAGAATCTGATTTCGTTCAAAACGCCTGGTACATATTCTCTAGAAGCTATGAATGATAAAAAGTATGTATCTTTTCTACCTATTTCAAAAGAAATAAAAGGAATTACATTGGAAGGTTTTAAATATCCGTTGACCAATCATGTCCTGCCTCTTGGTTCAACCCAATGCATAAGCAATGAACTAATTTCGCAATGTGGGAATTTTTCATTTACTGATGGCATATTAATGGTGATAAGAAGCAGTGATTAATCATCACGCTCGGCAGGATAAACGGACTTATTTTATTTTACCGGTATCCGCTAATGAAATGATAACAGGCAATTAGTGATGTTTCTGAATGTAAGAGCAGATGTATACGAGGAGGGGCATTATGAAATTTTATACAATTAAGCTACCAAAAGTCATAGGCGGCTTGGTAAGAGTGATGCTTGGAGCGTTCAAGAAAGGCTGAAGATATATATATGATAACACCCGGATTTTGGGTGTTTCTTTTTTTAAGAAAAAATCAAAGTTTTTTTATATCTGTAATTAGTTGATACAATTCCGTTTGGGAGAAAATATCGTTTTGGTATCTGACTTCAGGTGCCAAAGGCTAGTTGCGATTTCTAGAGACACGTTATATAAGCAAATCCATTCAGAAGGAAAAGAGCACCTTCTAAATGGATTTGCCTTATACTCGTCGTCGATAAATTAAAAAGGCACCCTTATGCAAGGGTGCCGTTAACATTATACGCGTTCTACTTTACCAGATTTAAGGGCTCTTGCAGAAACGTATACACGTTTAGGTTTACCGTCAACTAAAATACGTACTTTTTGAAGGTTAGCCCCCCATGTACGTTTGTTAGCATTCATTGCGTGTGAGCGTTTATTACCAGTTGAAGTTTTTCTACCAGTGATTACACATTGACGTGCCATATTAAATTCCCTCCTAACTACTAATGCTTAGGTTTTCATAGTATCTTTAGTCTTATGAAATACCTTAATAATTTATCATACCTAACTGGAGAATGCAATACTTCTGTTCATTACTTTCAAGAAAAATACCTTGACATACATGATAAATAATTGGTTTATACTAGCACGGCATGACAATTCCTTTTAAAACATTTGCCAATATAGTAAAATGTTTATAGCTAATGAGATTTTGGGAGGGGAACGTATATGTCTATTGAATTAAAAACGAAATTTGGACAAATTGATATTTCTAACGATGTAATTGCTACAGTGGCAGGTGGCGCTGCGGTGGATTGCTATGGCATTGTAGGAATGGCTTCGAAGAAACAATTGAAAGATGGCATAACGGAGATCTTGCGTCGTGAGAACTTCACTAAAGGTGTGATTGTACGCCAAGAGAGTGACGAAGTCCACATTGATATGTTTATCATTGTAAGCTATGGAACAAAAATTTCCGAAGTTGCCCACAATGTACAGTCAAAGGTAAAATACACCCTGGACAAAACGGTCGGATTAGCTGCAGATTCGGTTAATATTTTTGTACAGGGAGTTCGCGTAACGAACCCTTAAGTCGAGGAGGAAGTTTTTGTGTCAATAACAAGCTTAGATGGAAAACGTTTTGCGGAAATGATCATTCAAGGTGCCAATAATCTGGCTGCGAATGCTAAAATAGTCGATGCGTTGAATGTTTTTCCTGTTCCTGATGGAGATACGGGGACAAATATGAATTTATCGATGACTTCTGGTGCGAAGGAAGTACAAAATCATGTACAAGCCCATATAGGGAAAGTAGGGGTAGCGCTTTCGAAAGGGTTGCTGATGGGAGCACGTGGTAATTCAGGCGTTATCCTTTCCCAGCTATTCAGAGGATTTTCAAAATCTATTGAAACGAATTCCGAAATAAATAGTCAGGAATTTGCACAAGCATTTGAAGCTGGTGTTAAAACAGCATATAAAGCAGTGATGAAACCTGTAGAAGGAACCATTCTCACCGTTGCGAAAGACGCGGCAAAACAAGCGATGATGTCTGCAACGAAACATGAAGACTTGATTGTGGTGATGGAGGAAATTGTGAAGGAAGCAAAAGCTTCTTTGAATCGTACACCAGACTTGTTACCTGTATTAAAAGAAGTCGGGGTAGTAGACAGTGGTGGACAAGGCCTAGTGCTTGTGTATGAAGGTTTTTTAGCAGAAATGAAAGGTGAAGATCTCCCTAACGCACTTGACCACCTTCCATCTATGGATGAACTAGTTAATGCTGAACATCATATGAATGTCCAAAGCCACATCAATACCGAGGATATCGTGTACGGTTACTGTACAGAGTTCATGGTGAGGCTTGAAGAAGCTAAAACTATAAAAAAACCATTTGTCGAAGAGATATTCCGGAATGAATTAAGTCAATTTGGTGATTCATTATTAGTGATTTCGGATGATGAAGTGGTTAAGGTACATATTCATTCAGAGTCTCCTGGAGACTGCATGAATTATGGACAGCAATACGGTAGTTTAATTAAATTGAAAGTCGAGAATATGCGCGAGCAGCACACAGCTATTGTAGGTGAAACAAGTGCTACTTTAAATGTAACATCAAAGCCGAGAGTTAAAGAAAAGTACGGCATTGTTTCTATATCGATGGGTTCAGGTATTAGCGAATTATTTAAAAGTATTGGTGCGACCGTTGTTATTGAGGGCGGACAAACGATGAATCCGAGCACTCAAGATATTGTTAAGGCTGTCGAGGACGCGAATGCAGAAAAAATCATCATCCTTCCGAATAATAAGAACATTATTATGGCTGCACAACAAGCTTGTGACCTTCTTGGAGATCATGTGGTTGTCGTACCTTCTAAAACAGTTCCTCAAGGGATGTCAGCACTCTTAGCGTTCAATCCATCCAATGGCATTAATGAGAATGCTGTAGCTATGGGAGAAGCTTTGTCTCATGTCAAAACCGGCCAGATTACGTATGCAGTCCGTGATACGAATATTGATGGGTTGGAAATTGAAAAAGGGGACTTCATGGGTTTGTCAGAAGGTAAAATTCAAATCAAGAGTAATAATAAGCTTCAAACAGCTAAAGAACTTTTGACAAGTATGATAGATGAAGATGCTGAAATTCTGACGATCCTGTTTGGAGAAGATGTAACTCAAGAAGAAGTAGACCAATTGGTGAAATTTTGTAACGATACCTTTACTGATGTGGAAATTGAGGTTCATAGCGGAAATCAGCCACTTTATTCGTTCATCTTCTCGATTGAATAATCATCTTTCAACAGTCCACTGAGAAAAGAAATTACTAGGATTTATCCCAATCTTTTCTCTTGCTGATTGGGATTTTAAATGTCAAAATAGAGCTGCATGCCTTCTCGGTATTGCGGTTCTTTTTAATCTTTAGAAACATTGTCATACTTATATACTCAGAAGCTTTTTACAGAGTGAATGGAAGTATCACTTAACGTAATACTGATAATAAAAAGCAATTGGCTTTTATGATTCGTTTTCATTTTCTGGAAGTGATCAAAGATATATACTGATTTATCCCGCATTAACGGGCAGTAAACCCCCGCCGATTGAAGTTTTACTTTATTGGAACTTGTTCTTGATTTATTAATAAAATAATAAAAGGTATGGATGTTAAAGAATATGAAACCTAAGGAGAGTAATCGATGAAGTATAAAAGTGTATTTGACATTATCGGTCCCGTGATGATAGGTCCTTCAAGTTCACATACCGCTGGTGCAGCAAGGATTGGACGAGTTGCCCGAAATCTCTTCGGACGCGAACCAAAGTGGGCTGATATTTATTTGTATGGTTCATTTGCAAAAACATATAAAGGGCACGGAACAGATGTTGCACTTGTTGGTGGTCTACTAGATTTTGATACATTTGATGAACGAATTAAACAATCATTGGATTTAGCTGTTTTAAAAAAAATGAAGATTTCTTTTCATGAAGAAGAGGCAGTGCCAGATCATCCAAACACTGCAAAATTGGTGATTGGCGATACACAAGGTGAATTGGAATTAGTCGGTATTTCCATTGGTGGAGGAAAGATTGAAATTACTGAACTAAATGGATTCAAGTTGCGATTGTCTGGTCATCATCCTGCTATTCTAGTCGTGCATGATGACCGTTTTGGAGCGATTGCTAACGTGGCTAATATTCTTTCTAAACACGAAATGAATATCGGGCATATGGAAGTATCGCGTAAGGAAAAAGGAAAAATGGCTTTAATGGTCATTGAAGTAGATCAGAATATCGATGACGTTGTTTTATCGGAAATTGAAGGGCTTCCTTATATTACGCAAGTTGCGAGAGTGGTTGATTAACTATTACTAGAACATACAGAGCAAGAATGAAGAAAATATAAGTTTTATCAAGGAGTTAAGATGTCTAGCGCAAGCCGCCCTCGGATCGAGGTCACAAGCCAATCCGTTAAGAAGGTTAAAGAAGGACATTCATGCCGGATCATCTTGTGCTTGTCGCTGATAAGCGAAACTTTGAACTTTTCTAAGGAGGATACTAAATGTTTCGAAATGTTGCGGAATTAGTAGAAATGGCAGAGTCTCAACAAAAGAAAATTTCTACAATCATGATCGAACAGGAAATTGAAATAACCGGAAAAACACGCGAACAAATCTTGAAACAAATGGAAAATAACCTTGATGTCATGGAAAAAGCAGTGGAAAGGGGCCTAGCAGGAGTTAAATCTGTCTCAGGGTTAACAGGTGGCGATGCTGTTCTTATGCAAGAATATATAAAAAAAGGAAATTTTCTTTCTGGTGAAGTGTTGCTTGATGCCGTAAGTAAAGCGGTTGCGACGAATGAAGTGAATGCTGCGATGGGAACGATATGTGCAACACCGACAGCTGGTTCCGCAGGGGTTGTTCCAGGAACACTTTTTGCAGTGCAAAAAAAATTAAATCCTACCCATGAACAAAAGATTGCGTTTCTTTTCACTTCAGGCGCTTTTGGGTTTGTAGTAGCTAACAACGCATCCATTTCGGGAGCTGCTGGCGGTTGCCAGGCTGAAGTAGGATCAGCGGCAGGAATGGCAGCAGCGGCAATTGTGGAAATGGCAGGAGGCACGCCACAGCAATGTGCACAAGCAATGGCTATAACACTGAAAAATATGCTGGGACTTGTTTGCGATCCAGTGGCGGGGCTCGTGGAAGTACCTTGTGTAAAACGGAATGCAATGGGAGCGGCAAACGCTATGGTAGCGGCTGATATGGCTTTAGCAGGAATTACAAGCCGAATTCCTTGTGATGAAGTGATCAGTGCAATGTTCAAAATTGGTCAATCGATGCCATCTGCACTAAGAGAAACGGGTGAAGGAGGATTGGCGGATACACCAACTGGTCGAGCTTTAGCAGCTAAAATCTTTGGTATGCCGCTTACGCAAGAGTGAATCTGTCATTATTAGATCCTGTGACCGCCATTAAGGGAATTGGAAATGAAACAGCAGTGGCCCTAGAAGAGCTGGCCGTTACAACTGTTTTGGACCTATTTGAATATTTACCATTCAGATACGAGGATTATCGATTAAAAGATTTAGAAACGACTGAGCATGATGAACGGGTTACAGTTGAAGGGAAACTTCACAGCCAGCCATCGCTTACTTATTACGGCAAGAAAAAGTCGAGGCTGATGCTAAAATTATTAACCGGCAGATACTTAATCACGGTTATTTTTTTTAATCAGCCTTATTTAAAAAGCAAAATGAACATAAATGATGTGATTACTGTGACCGGTAAATGGGATCGTCATCGCCAAATGATAACCGGAAATGAATGCCATTTTGGTTCTCATAAGGTGGAGAATGAGTTTGAACCCGTTTATTCGGTGCGCGGAAGTATATCTGTCAAAGGACTACGAAGATATATTACAAATGCTTTTGCACAATATGGAGCGTTGCTTGAAGAAAACTTACCGGATTCATTACTAACTCGTTATAAGCTGATGCCTCGTCCAAATGCACTTCATTCAATGCATTTCCCTGAAAATGCACAGACTGTCAAGCAAGCTAGAAGACGATTTGTATACGAAGAATTTTTATTATTTCAGCTAAAAATGCAGGCAATGCGTAAAATCCAAAGAGAACAGTCACGCGGAATTCAGCAAATATTTGATGTGGAAAAGGTAAAACTGTTCATCGAATCTTTACCCTTTCCGTTAACAGATGCTCAAAATCGCGTCGTAAATGAAATTTCAGTTGATATGACATCTCCTTTTCGAATGAATCGTCTTCTTCAAGGAGATGTAGGTTCAGGGAAAACAGTTGTGGCTGCAATTGCTCTTTTTTCTTCTGTTACGGCTGGATATCAAGGTGCACTAATGGTGCCTACAGAAATATTGGCGGAGCAGCACGCCCATTCCTTAAAGGCTATGCTTGAACCAATAGGAATTTCAACTGACCTTCTTACAAGCTCGGTCAAAGGGAAAAGGCGCCGTGAGCTTCTTGCTGCGCTAGAAAAGGGAGAAATAGATATTTTAATTGGTACCCATGCACTCATTCAAGAAGAAGTGAATTTTTGTAACTTAGGGTTAGTCATTACGGACGAGCAGCACCGTTTCGGTGTACAGCAACGGAGGATTCTTCGGGAAAAAGGGGAAAGTCCTGATGTACTCTTTATGACTGCGACGCCGATTCCACGAACATTGGCGATTACGGTTTTTGGAGAAATGGACGTATCTACAATCGACGAAATGCCAGCAGGCAGAAAAGTAATTGAAACGTATTGGGCAAAACATGATATGCTCGATCGAATACTCCATTTTATTGAAAAAGAATTGCGTCAGGGACGTCAAGCATATGTCATTTGCCCACTTATTGAAGAGTCTGAAAAACTCGATTTGCAAAACGTACTGGACGTTCATGGGATGCTCACACATTATTATGCGGAGCGTTTTCATGTCGGCTTAATGCATGGACGTTTACCTGCTGACGAGAAAGAAAGTATTATGAAGCAATTCAGTGAAAATGAAACCCAGATACTTGTATCCACAACCGTGGTTGAAGTTGGCGTGAATGTTCCGAATGCAACGGTCATGGTCATTTACGACGCTGAGCGGTTTGGGCTTGCTCAATTGCATCAACTGAGAGGTCGTGTTGGTAGGGGGAGTGATCAGTCGTATTGTATCCTTCTTGCAGATCCTAAATCAGAAAACGGTAAAGAGCGGATGAAGATCATGACGGAAACGAATGATGGCTTTGTTCTATCTGAAAAAGATTTGGAGTTGCGCGGACCTGGTGATTTTTTTGGAAAAAAACAAAGTGGATTACCTGATTTTAAAGTAGCTGATATGGTTCATGATTATCGTACACTTGAGGTAGCAAGAGATGATGCGGCTCGATTAATTGCGTCAGAAAGTTTTTGGAATGAACCCCAATACGAACAACTTAGACAAAGTCTTGAAGAAACAGGAGTATTGAATGGAGAAAAGCTAGATTGATAGGTTTTTTAAAAGTGTTGGTGCCTTTCCTTGCACCTATTACGATCAGGTTATACATTTATGTCTAAATAACTTGTTTTTGTAGCTAAGGACCGGTGACGGTTTATCTAAAAAATAAGTGAGGTGATGGTATATCAGCAAATTTTGCTTTTAAGCTCCAGTTGCCATCGACTTGAAATCTCCATCTAACCAAGGCGCTCCTGCATTTCGGACAAGCCGAATAGGGGAGTCTTGGGCTTTTCTTTATGGACTAAATGTACTACGAAATTTTTTATTTGGATAACTTAATTTGTCTGTCTGCATCAGGCGTAACCAGCCAATTTCTCTGGTCAAAAGCCCCCAAAATTGATAGGGAGAAGAGAATATTCTCCATTGGCCTTGTTCGTCTAATACTCGCCCTGAGGTTGATTAAGCTGCTTGCACTTTTGTTCTTGCAATCTGCTTTTTTTAACTATATACTACTATTAGTACCTAGTCATAATACTATGGATGGTGACCTTCAAAATGCGAAGAAATAAGAAGGAACGCCAGCAGTTGTTAATCGAAACGATAAAGGAAAACCCTTTTGTTACTGATGAGGAGCTGGCTAATAAATTTTCGGTTAGCGTACAAACTATACGTTTAGACCGACTTGAATTATCAATACCTGAGCTTCGTGAACGCATTAAAAATGTAGCGGAGCAAACCTTAACTGATGAAATACGGGCTTTGCCGTTGGAAGAAGTCATCGGTGAAGTGATTGATATACATTTAGATCAACAAGCCATTTCAATTTTAGATATAAAAAAAGAACATGTATTCAAACGAAATGGGATAGCAAGGGGACATCATTTATTTGCACAGGCAAACTCTTTAGCGGTTGCCGTCATTAATGACGAGTTGGCATTGACAGCGAAAGCGTCAATCTTGTTTACTCGCTCAGTAAAGGAAAATGAAAGAGTTATTGCTAAGGCGAAGGTACAGAAGACTGATCATTTAGCAGATCGTTCTCTCGTTGAAGTAAGTAGTTATGTCGGGAATGAACTGGTTTTTAAGGGAGAGTTCGAGATGTTCCGATCATGTCAGCTAGAAAAGGATGAAACGCGATGAAGATAGCGATGGACGTAATGGGCGGAGACCATGGACCGAAAGAAACAGTTCTCGGAGCGATGAAGGCTGTTGAAGCATTTCAAGATGTCGAGATTATTCTTGTCGGAGATGAAGCTCAAATCAACGCTCACTTGACCAATAATGAACGAATCACAATCATACATACAGAAGAAAAAATACTAAGTACGGATGAGCCTGTACGTGCAGTGCGAAGGAAAAAGACGGCATCAATGGTATTAGCGGCCCAGCAAGTGGCAGATGGAATAGCGGATGCATGCATCTCGGCGGGAAATACTGGTGCTTTAATGGCAACGGGACTTTTCGTTGTTGGTCGGATTCCAGGGATAGAACGTCCGGCACTTTCGCCGACATTACCAACAATCGATGGTAGAGGATTTGTCTTGCTTGATGTGGGTGCGAATGCAGATGCAAAGCCTGAACATCTTGTCCAATATGCTATTATGGGTTCGATCTATGCTTCGAAAGCTAGGGGGATTCAGAACCCCCGTGTTGGCCTACTCAATATTGGTACTGAGGAGAGTAAAGGTAATGAATTAACAAAACAAGCTTTTGCACTCTTGAAAGAAGCTAATATTAACTTTGTTGGGAATATTGAAGCTAGGGATTTGCTTGAAGGACCTGCAGATGTGGTTATTACTGATGGGTTTACTGGCAACATGGTACTCAAATCCATTGAAGGAACAGCCATGAGTGTATTCAAGATGTTAAAGAGTGCTTTAATGAGCAATATGAAAAGCAAATTGGCAGCAGCTGTGCTGAAGCCAGAGCTAAGAGTAATCAAAAATCAAATGGATTACTCTGAATACGGTGGGGCAGCTCTATTTGGATTAAAGGCACCTGTTGTTAAGGCACACGGTTCATCTGATGCTAATGCCATTTATAATGCAGTTCGCCAGACAAGAATCATGATTTCAAATGATATGGTAACGACAATTAAGACTACAATCGAATGAAAATAATGCATGTAAGGAGAGAAAGCTATGGGGAAAATTGCTTTTGTTTTTCCAGGTCAAGGATCTCAAAACGTTGGAATGGGGAAAGACTTGTTTGAACAAAATGAAAAAGTACAACAAACTTTTCATATTGCAGATACAACGCTTAACTATTCATTATCAGATCTTATTTTCAATGGTCCACAAGAAAAGCTTACATTAACGTATCATGCACAACCTGCTATTTTGACCGTGAGTTATGCATTGTTAGAAGCATTGAAGGTTGAAGGGATATCCCCTGATTACACAGCGGGACATAGTTTAGGAGAATATTCTGCTTTAGTTGCTAGTCAGGCAATTGACTTTAAAGATGCCGTACATACTGTCAGTAAGCGTGGAGAATTTATGGAAGAAGCGGTTCCGAACGGTCAAGGAGCGATGGCTGCGATTTTAGGAATGGACCGTGAAAAATTAGCGGACATTACAGAATCTGTGACAAAAAATGGAGATCCTGTTCAATTAGCGAATATTAATTGTCCGGGTCAAATCGTTATTTCAGGAAGTGCAACAGGGGTCGAACAAGCAGGAAAAGAAGCGAAAGAACTAGGTGCTAAACGTGCTATTACACTTGATGTAAGTGGGCCTTTCCATTCTGTTCTTATGGAGCCGGCTGCTTCTAAACTTCAATCTGTTTTAGACGAAATTGATGTTCGTGATGCTAAAGTTCCAGTTATCTCTAATGTAACTGCACAACCAGTAACCACTGCAAATGAAATTAAAGAAAGATTAATTGAGCAGCTGTACTCCCCAGTTCTATGGGAAGATAGCGTGAAAACATTGCTTTCTTTAGGTGTGGATACATTTATCGAAGTAGGACCTGGAAAAGTCTTAAGCGGATTGATTAAGAAAATTGATCGTTCTGTTACGATTTACTCTGTCTTTGATTCAGATAGTTTGAATAAAACAGTTGAAGCTTTAAGGGGGGAATAAGATGTTATTAGAAGGGAAATATGCACTTGTAACGGGTGCTTCACGTGGCATTGGCAAGGAAATAGCACTTGAACTTGCCCGCCAAGGTGCGCATGTTGCAGTAAACTATGCTGGAAGTGAAGCGAAAGCGAATGAAGTAGTTGAAGAGATTCAAGCGTTAGGTCGAGATGCTTTCGCTATCCAATGTGATGTAGCAAATTCAGATTCAGTAACAGCAATGGTCAAAAGTGTAACTGAAAGATTCCCGCGCATTGATATTATGGTGAATAATGCAGGAATTACCCGAGATAATTTATTGATGCGGATGAAAGAATCTGAATGGGATGATGTAATCAACACAAATTTGAAAGGCGTATTCCTTTGCACAAAAGCCGTTACACGTCCTATGATGAAACAGCGCAGTGGTAGAATTATTAATATTGCTTCTATCGTTGGTGTTAGTGGAAACGCCGGACAGGCAAATTATGTTGCTGCTAAAGCGGGCGTGATTGGATTAACGAAAACGGTAGCGAAAGAGCTTGCTTCAAGAGGAATTACAGTGAATGCTGTAGCGCCTGGATTCATCACTTCGGATATGACTGAAACGCTTACAGATGAAATACAAAGTGCTATGCTTTCACAAATTCCGTTATCCCGCTTCGGTGATCCAAAAGATGTTGCTGGAGTTGTAACTTTTCTAGCATCAGAAGCTAGTGCTTATATGACTGGACAAACACTCCATGTTGATGGTGGTATGGTCATGTAAAGACCGCTTTTCATTTTTAAGATAATAAAAAGCTATCGAATTTTTTGATAAAAATTCTTGCGCTTTTGAAAAAAAATACTATAATGGCTTGAGGGGAGGTGAATGCAGTGGCAGACGTATTAGAACGCGTAACGAAAATCGTAGTAGACCGATTAAATGTTGAAGAAGCTGAAGTTAAATTAGAAGCTTCATTCAAAGATGATCTTGGTGCAGATTCCCTTGATGTAGTAGAACTAGTCATGGAACTCGAAGACGAATTCGGCATGGAGATTTCAGACGATGATGCAGAAAAACTTTCAACAGTAGGAGATGCTGTGAATTACATAAAGAGCACGATGTAATGAATTAATCTCGGAGAGACTACTTTAGGTAGTCAGTCAAGGACCAGATTCCATTAAACCATTCATTTTGAAGCTTCATGATGAATGGGGAGTCTGGTCTTTTTTCTATATGCTCAAAAGAAAACTGAATCCAGATACGAATAGGGCTTTCGCTTAAAGTGCGTGTTTAAGGGATAAGAAGGGCAAAGAAGTTCATGAAGTATATGCATTTGAAAGTTAAGAATCAAAAAGGAAGAGCAGCGTAGAAATTCGTCTGCTATTTTGCTGGGCTTGTTGAATAACCCCCTAGTAAGAAAAAACATCCTTTAATTTTGGTTGAGATATGCCCAATTGAATGGGCGTATGCGTTTTTCTTATGATATAATACAGAATAAGCTTGGCTGTCTTTGCCAAGTTTATTTGCACTACTGAATTCATTTGGTGTCCAATCGTGGGCGAATCGCTGCGTGGTCATAAGTCAATCATTTCGATTGGGAGAAGCACTTCCTATCAGCTTGTGCGTCTTATGTTTGTCATCGATATGTGGGCTCCCTGGGTTTTTAGTTTAGCTAGGATTATTGAGTTGTTAGTGGAGGGTTTTTTTAGATGAGAAACAATGGAAGTAAACGAAAACCAGCAATGAAAGATATGATGTTTAAACAATTTCAGGAAAGCACAGGCTTTCTTTTTAATGATGAAAAATTGTTAAAGCAAGCTTTTACCCATTCATCTTATGTGAATGAGCATCGCCGGAAGCCCTATGAAGATAATGAAAGGCTTGAATTTTTAGGAGACGCAGTATTGGAACTGACAGTATCTAAATACTTATTCAATAAATATCCGATGATGAGTGAAGGTGAACTTACGAAATTAAGAGCTGCTATCGTTTGTGAGCCTTCTCTTGTTTCGTTTGCCAATGATATATCATTCGGTAAATTGATTTTGCTTGGAAAAGGGGAAGAAATGACAGGTGGAAGACAACGCCCTGCATTACTTGCCGATGTGTTCGAAGCATTTATCGGAGCTCTTTATTTGGACCAAGGACTGGAAAGAGTCGTTCAGTTTTTGGAAAAAGTAGTGTTTCCTAAAATTAATGAGGGTGCTTTTTCTCATGTGATGGATTATAAGAGCCAATTACAGGAACTCGTACAGCGAGATGGAGTTGGAATACTTGAGTATCAAATTATGCATGAAAAAGGACCTGCGCATAACCGGGAGTTTGTTTCAAAAGTGTCCTTAAACAATGAAGAGCTCGGGATTGGTAGCGGTAAGTCAAAAAAAGAAGCTGAACAACGTGCCGCCCAGATTGCACTATCAACTCTTAGAGAAATGAAGAAATAGACAACATGAATGATTCAACAAGTAGAGTTGAAAAGAGGGGGAGAAAGTATGTTCCTCAAACGATTGGACGTTGTGGGATTTAAATCCTTTGCAGAAAGGGTTTCCGTAGAATTTGTACCCGGAGTTACTGCGATTGTCGGTCCAAATGGTAGCGGAAAAAGTAATATTATTGACGCTGTTCGTTGGGTATTGGGTGAACAGTCAGCAAAATCACTAAGAGGCGCGAAAATGGAGGATGTTATTTTTTCTGGGAGTGACTCAAGAAAGGCGCTTAATTTCGCTGAAGTAACATTAACCTTAGATAACGAAAACAATACTCTTCCGATTGACTTTCATGAAGTCAGTGTTACTAGAAGAGTGTATCGTTCAGGTGACAGTGACTTTTTGATAAATAATCAATCTTGTCGACTCAAGGATATCATTGATTTATTTATGGATTCAGGTCTCGGTAAGGAAGCATTCTCTATCATTAGCCAAGGGAAAGTGGAAGAGATACTGAGCAGTAAAGCGGAAGAAAGAAGAGTTATCTTTGAAGAAGCTGCTGGTGTATTAAAGTATAAATCCAGAAAGAAAAAGGCAGAACATAAGCTATTTGAAACACAGGAAAATTTAACTCGAGTTCAGGATATTCTTTCTGAGTTGGAAGGGCAGGTCGAACCATTAAAGATTCAATCTTCCCTAGCAAAAGAATTTTTAGAAAAAAAAGCAGATCTCAAACAAATTGAAGTCGCTTTAACGGTTCATGAAATTGAAACGCTTCATGAAAAATGGAATAAGCTATCTCAAGAGTTAAAGCGACACAGTGATCAGGAAATGGAATTATCAATATCGCTTCAGAAAAAAGAAGCAGATGTAAAAAACACTCGTGATCATATTTATGCATTGGATGAGTCAGTTAATGACCTTCAGGCTGTATTGCTACATGCAAGTGAGGAGCTTGAAAAAATTGAAGGCCGTAAAGAAGTTTTAAAAGAACGTAAAAAAAATGCCTCGCAAAACAAGCATCAACTTGAGAAATCCATTGTAGATGGTGAGAAAAAAATTCTCTCTCTAAAAGATGAAAAGGATCGTGAAGGTAAGGTATTAGCGATTTTAGAGAGTGATGTAAAACGGCTTCAGAAAGATCTTAATGAGAACCAAAAAAGTTTTGGACTGTTTAGCGCAAACCTCGAGGAAACAATTGAAACCTTGAAGAGCGACTACATCGAATGGCTAAATAAGCAAGCTGCTGCTAGAAATGAAACACAGCATCTACAGCAACAGCTTAATCAGCAGAAGACAAGGAATGCTCGTCTTGACCAGGAAAACGGTAAATATCTCAGTGAACGTGTAGAGGTTGAAAAGAAGAAAGTAATCAGTCTCGAAGGGTTCAATGAAGTGACAAAGCAAATTGAACAGCATGTTTTTTCTTTTCGAGAAGAACAAAAAAAGCTTGATGCTATTAAAGCAACCTATCAAAAACAAGAAAAGCTTTTATATCAGGCCTACCAATTCCTTCAGCAATCCAAGTCCCGTAGAGATGTGCTAGAAGAAATGCAGGATGATTATGCTGGATTTTTCCAAGGTGTCAAAGAAGTATTAAAAGCGAAGAGTGATACGCTGCAAGGAGTGGAAGGGGCAGTTGCTGAGTTAATTAAAGTGCCTAAAGAATATCAGCAAGCTATAGAAACGGCACTTGGAGCTTCCATGCAGTATATCGTGACGGAAACAGAAAATCATGCAAGACAAGCAATCAGCTATCTGAAGCGAAATGGATACGGCAGAGCGACCTTTCTGCCTTTAACTGTTATAAAATCGCGCGAGCTCTCTCCTTCACAGCTTCAGTTATTGAGCAACCACCCTTCATTTATTGGGACGGCTGAAAGTCTTATTCAATTCAATAATAGGTACTCGAATATTGTTACTAACTTACTCGGCACCGTCATCATTACAAGTGAACTTAAAGGTGCAAATGAGCTAGCGAAGCTTACCTCTTATAAATACCGTTTCGTCACACTGGAAGGTGATATTGTCAATCCAGGTGGTTCGATGACGGGAGGAGCTGTGAAGCAAAAGCAATCATCCCTTTTATCAAGAAAGAATGAGCTTGATGAATTAAATGGAAAACTTTTGGCAATGGAAGAAAAGACAGCTTTGCTTGAACAGCAAGTTAAACAGCTTAAGCGAGATATTTCAGTAAAAGAAGAAAAGATTGAAGAAATTCGTAAAGTTGGGGAAACGCTCCGTTTAAAAGAACAGTTATGCAAAAGTGAAATCCGTGAAATTGAATTGCAGGAACGAAATATTAATGAACGATTGCATTTATATGACCTGGACAAGCAAACTATCTTAGATGAAGATAGTCAGAAATCAGCTCGGCTTCAAGAAGTAAATGAATTGTTAAATCGATGTCAGGTTGAAATTAATAAACTGGATGAAGAAATTGCATCATTAAGTAAGCAAAAACAGTCTCAGCAAATGTCAAAAGAAACGCTGATTGAAGAAACGAATGAGGTAAAGGTGCAGCTTGCTTCAAAGCGTGAGCAGCTCCAAAATCAATCTGAAAAATATACACGTATTAAAAATGTTCTTATGGAAGAAACACGTAAGGTAGCTGATTTTAAAGAAGATTTGTCTCTTTTATCGAATGAGATGACAGATAGTTCAAGCGGTGAGGAAATACTAGAAACAGCCGCCCAAAATAAACTTTTTGATAAAAATGAAACAATCAATCTCATTGCACAGAAACGTAAAGAAAGAGTTGATTTACAATCACAACTAGAAGATTATGAATGTGAAAGTAAGGAACTGAAGCGAGTTCATAAAGGACTTGCAGAGGCAGTAAAGGATGAAGAAGTTCGACTTAACAGATTAGACGTTGAACTTGAGAATCGACTCAATCATTTACGCGAAGAATATTCACTTTCCTACGAAGGAGCGAAGGAGCAGTATCCATTAACGATTGAAGCAGATGAAGCGAGAAAAAAGGTTAAATTAATTAAGCTTGCTGTGGACGAGATTGGAACGGTCAATCTTGGAGCAATCGAGGAATACGATAGGGTTGCAGAGCGATATCATTTCCTCCTAGAGCAGAAGGATGACCTACATACTGCTAAAAATACTCTTTTTCAAGTGATTGATGAAATGGATGATGAAATGAAGCGGCGATTTGCCGAAACTTTTCATGCAATTCAAGGTCAATTCGATGCAGTATTTAAAGCGCTGTTTGGCGGTGGAAGGGCTGAGCTCAGGTTGACGGATCCTAATGATCTTCTACAATCGGGTGTAGAGATTATCGCGCAACCAACTGGGAAAAAACTGCAAAACCTTGCATTACTTTCTGGCGGTGAAAGAGCATTGACTGCAATTGCCCTTTTGTTTTCAATTTTAAAAGTTCGTCCAGTACCTTTTTGTATTCTTGATGAAGTCGAAGCTGCCCTTGATGAGGCAAATGTTCTCCGATTTAGCCAATTCTTAAAAAAGTTTAGTGAAGAGACACAATTTATTGTGATCACCCATCGAAAAGGGACGATGGAAAGTTCAGATGTTCTATATGGAATTACGATGCAGGAATCAGGAGTTTCCAGGCTAGTATCTGTTCGAATGGAAGTAATGAAAGAATTAGTGAAGTCTTAGTATTTTATGTAAATGGAGGAAGTGATTAGATGAGTTTTTTTAAAAAGCTTAAAGAGAAGTTCACAACACAAACCGACTCAGTTTCAGAAAAATTTAAAGAAGGCTTAACGAAAACGAGAGATTCATTTGCTGGAAAAGTAAATGATCTTGTTGCTCGTTATAGAAAAGTGGATGAAGAGTTTTTTGAAGAATTAGAAGAAATTCTCATTGGCGCAGATGTAGGTTTTGAAACGGTTATGGAACTAATTGACGAACTCAAAATGGAAGTGAAGCGCCGCAATATTTCGGATACTAAGGAAGTACAAGCGGTCATTTCTGAGAAGCTAGTTGAAATCTATAACAGCGATGATGAAAGCTCATCTGCATTAAATATGCAAAAGGATGCACTTACTGTTATTTTATTTGTTGGTGTGAATGGTGTAGGGAAAACAACAACAATTGGCAAGCTTGCTCATAAATTTAAAACTGAAGGTAAATCTGTCTTGCTTGCTGCAGGAGATACATTCCGTGCTGGGGCGATTGAACAGCTGGAAGTATGGGGTGAGCGTGTAGGTGTTGAAGTCATAAAGCAAGGCGAAGGATCTGATCCTGCAGCTGTGATGTATGACGCTATTCAATCCGCAAAGGCTAGAAAAGCTGATATATTAATATGTGATACAGCAGGACGACTACAAAACAAGGTAAACCTGATGAAAGAATTAGAAAAGGTAAAGCGCGTAATTGAAAGAGAAATACCAGGAGCGCCACATGAAGTGCTGCTTGCTTTAGATGCTACGACAGGACAAAATGCATTAATTCAAGCGAAAACATTTAAAGAAGCTACAAATGTTTCTGGAATTGTATTAACCAAGCTTGACGGGACTGCAAAAGGCGGTATCGTTCTAGCTATTCGCAATGAACTGAAAATTCCCGTTAAATTCGTCGGCCTTGGAGAAAAGCTGGATGATTTACAAGAATTCGACGCTGAAAAATATGTGTATGGACTTTTCGCTGATATAATCGAACAAGAAGCCTAGAACGTTACTTAGGTAATCTGGCAGATTAGATATAAAAGTGTGTAAAACATGTGAGGATTTTAAATAGGAATCTGTAAAGGTTTCAGCTTGACATCTGAACGATAAGCAGGTAAACTTTAAACTTGTAAAGGGTATTCACTTAACAGTCGGGGGGTTACACTTATGCTCGAGAAGACAATGCGGATTAATTATCTGTATGATTTCTACCAAACATTGTTAACTGAAAAACAACAGAGCTATATGTCCCTCTATTATCTGGATGACTACTCTCTAGGCGAGATTGCTGAAGAATATAAGGTAAGCAGGCAGGCAGTCTATGACAATATAAAACGAACTGAAGCAATGCTAGAGGAATATGAAGCAAAGTTATTGCTATTCCAAAAATTTCAAGAGCGTAATGAATGGATTTCCAAGGTGAAAAAGATGGTGGATGAAGGCTCACTATCTCATGAAACCCTTAAAACAGTGATTTCCGAGCTTGAGAAATTAGATTAGGAGGCGGTATGTATGGCATTTGAAGGATTAGCCGACCGACTGCAAGGCACCATGCAAAAGATTCGCGGCAAAGGAAAGGTTAACGAGGCGGACGTAAAGGAAATGATGCGCGAGGTTAGATTAGCGCTTCTTGAAGCCGATGTTAACTTTAAGGTTGTCAAAGATTTTGTCAAACGTGTGAGTGAGAGAGCGGTAGGCCAGGAAGTTCTCAAAAGCTTAACTCCTGGTCAGCAGGTCATAAAAGTCGTTAAAGAAGAATTAACTGAGCTGATGGGCGGCGAGCAAAGTAAGATTGCCGTGTCTACCCGTCCGCCAACTGTCATTATGATGGTTGGTTTACAAGGCGCGGGGAAAACAACAACAACTGGAAAGCTTGCCAATCTTTTACGAAAGAAATACAACCGCCAACCTATGCTCGTTGCAGCTGATATTTACCGTCCAGCTGCAATCAAACAATTGGAAACGCTTGGTAAACAAATTAATATGCCTGTTTTTTCCCTCGGTGATCAGGTCAGCCCTGTCGAAATAGCAAAACAGTCGATTGAAAAGGCAAAGGAAGATCATCATGATTATGTGCTGATTGATACAGCTGGACGACTTCATATTGATGAAAACTTAATGGATGAGTTGAAAGACATTAAAGATTTGACGAAGCCAGATGAGATTTTTCTAGTTGTCGATGCGATGACTGGTCAGGATGCTGTCAATGTTGCCCAAAGCTTCAATGAACAGCTCGGTTTGACTGGTGTCGTATTGACTAAGTTAGATGGTGATACACGAGGCGGAGCAGCTTTATCTATTCGTTCGGTTACAAACACTCCGATTAAATTTGTCGGGATGGGTGAAAAAATGGATGCACTAGAGGCATTCCATCCAGAACGAATGGCTTCGAGGATTCTCGGTATGGGAGATGTACTAACTTTAATCGAGAAAGCACAGATGAACGTCGATGAGGATAAAGCTAAAGAACTTGAGAAAAAAATGAGAACAGCATCTTTTACGTTCGATGATTTCCTTGAGCAACTTGGCCAAGTCAGAAAAATGGGTCCACTTGACGATTTATTAAAAATGCTTCCTGGAGCAAACAAAATCAAAGGGATGGATAATCTTTCGATTGATGAAAAACAAATTGGTCATGTCGAAGCAATAATTCGTTCGATGACACTTCAAGAAAAAGAACATCCAGAAGTCATCAATTCAGGTCGGAAAAAACGAATTGCCAAAGGAAGCGGACGGTCGATTCAAGAAGTAAATCGCTTACTTAAGCAGTTTGAAGATATGAAGAAGATGATGAAACAGTTTACAAACATGCCTAAAGGCAAGAAAAAGGGATTTAAACTCCCGTTCATGTAAAGTTTTTAACAGATTACACACGTCTGTTAAGAAAAAAACCTTTACAAACATGCTAGACATTTGATAATATATTATCTTGTGTGAAACTATTCGGAGGTGCTTATTTAAAATGGCAGTAAAAATTCGCTTAAAACGTATGGGAGCTAAAAAAACTCCTTTCTATCGTATCGTAGTTGCAGATGCTCGTTCACCACGTGATGGACGTTATATTGAAGTTGTTGGGACATACAATCCAGTAACTCAACCTGCACAAATTCAAATTAACGAAGAGCTTGCTCTTAAATGGTTACAAGACGGTGCAAAACCATCTGATACAGTACGTAACTTATTCTCAAACCAAGGCATTATGGAGAAATTCCACAATGCAAAACTAGGTAAGTAATTCTCCTAGATGAAAGACTTAATTGAAACAATTGTTTCAGCTCTTGTCGATTACCCAGATGATATTCAAGTAATGTCTCGGGAAGAAGATGACCGAATCCTTTATACCCTCTCTGTTCATAAGGAGGATATGGGGAAGATCATCGGAAAACAAGGGCGTGTAGCTAAGGCGATTCGGTCTGTAGTATATGCAGCAGGATCCTCACAGCATAAGAAAATCTATTTGGAGATTTCCGAATAAGGGAGGGTTAATACCCCTCCTTTTTTTGTAATAAAAAAATAGTTCTTCTCTAGAAATATACTCACCGTAAATCCAAATAAATGAAATCATCGTTACATATTGGGTATAATAAAGCATGTGTATTAAAAGCTGTTTAATCTTACATATAGAACAAAAACGCAAGTGCTAAAAAGACTTAGACATATCACATTATAAGTGCTTGGTCAAAAAGGAGGATAAAAAGAGCCGAGAAGTTCGAGGAACTATAGTCTCGAGAACCGGAGCGTATATAGTAATACGTGAGGATCGAAGAGACAGAGCTTTGATGCAATTCGACAGTTCTTTTTACCGGCCTTTTTGAGCAACCTCTATAAGAGTTTAGCATGAAAGAAATACAAACATGTAGGAGGCGCTGGAATGAATATTATAAAATCAGTCATGGTTAATCAAGTATTAACAGAGACCAGCAAGAATCAACTCCTTGAAAAGTACAAATCAAAACGTCTTCAACTTCAAAAAGAATCGGAACAACTGCGCTTTGAATTGAAGAAGTTAGAGAAGACGAGAAATTTCCAACCAGCGAGCCTTCGAACCCACTTCGAAAAAGAAGTCAATCAACGGCAAGATAAAATTAAGCTAATAGAATTTCAAATTGAACAATTGGAAATATTACCAATTGGTAGCGAATTAAAAGAACGTGAAATCCAAGGTATTGTGAGTGTAGAAATAGGCGACAACTGGGATGAAATCATACACACAAAAACGATTGTGATAAAGGATGGAGTTGTCTCTGAAATCCGTTAGAGGTGATAGTATGGAAAAATGGTTTAATGTAGGGAAAATTGTAAATACACATGGAATCAAAGGAGAAGTCCGGGTCATATCCAAAACGGACTTTGCAGAGGAGCGTTACAAGCTAAAAAACGTTTTACATCTGTTCAAAGGCAATGATAAACCGATTGTGCTTACGATTGAAAGCCATCGTAAACATAAGAATTTTGATTTATTGACCTTTGAAGGATATTACAATGTGAACATGGCGGAGTCTTTAAGAGACGGGATATTAAAAGTTCCAGAAACACAGCTTGGTCAGCTAGACGAAAATGAATTTTATTTTCATGAAATTATTGGGTCTGTAATTTTTACTGATGCAGGTGAAGAAATTGGCCAAATTCATGAAATTCTTACGCCTGGCGCTAATGATGTTTGGGTTGTGAAAGGTAAAAAAGGTAAGGACGTCTTAATCCCTTATATCAAACAAATTGTAAAAGAAGTGGATATAGCTAATAAAAAGATCATCATTACTCCTATGGAAGGACTGCTTGATTGATGAAAATTGATGTCCTTTCTTTGTTTCCAGAAATGTTCGAAGGTGTTTTTGGTTCTTCGATACTGAAAAAAGCTAGTGAGAAAGACGCCGTAACCTTTCAAGTGACAAACTTTCGTGATTATGCCGACAATAAGCATTCGACGGTTGACGATTATCCATATGGCGGTGGTGCTGGCATGGTTTTGAAGCCGCAGCCAATCTTTGATGCGGTTGACGCTTTAAGCGCTCATTCTGAGACCAAACCAAAAGTCATTCTTCTATGCCCACAAGGAGAACGCTATCATCAAAGGAAGGCAGAAGAATTGGCGAAAGAAGATCATCTCATTTTCATTTGTGGGCATTACGAAGGATACGACGAACGAATTAGAGAACATGTCGTAACGGATGAAATTTCAATTGGCGACTATGTACTAACTGGCGGTGAGTTGGGAGCTATGGTCGTTATTGACAGTGTTGTTAGGCTATTGCCAGGTGTGCTTGGAAATGAAGATTCACAAGTCCATGATTCTTTTTCCACGGGCTTGCTAGAGCATCCGCATTATACAAGACCCTCAGATTTTAGAGGTATGAAAGTACCGGATGAGCTTATTTCCGGAAATCACAAGAAAATTGATGAGTGGCGAACAAAGGAAACACTGCGAAGAACGTGGAATCGCCGTCCTGATTTGTTAGAAAATTACTCATTAAATGATATAGAGAAAAAATTATTAGCAGAAATTCAAAAAGAAAAATGACGACTCTTGTAATTTTTTCTTTATTATGATATGATATTCATCGTGACTTGAGCAATAATGTTCAGTCTTATAACGATGTTCCGCTGCAACGCTAATGTTGGCAAGAGCATCCGGGAGGAGTAGATAAACATGCAACAACTTATTCAAGAAATTACTAAAGAACAACTTCGCACGGATCTTCCAGCGTTCCGCCCTGGTGATACTGTACGTGTACACGTAAAAATCGTTGAGGGAACTCGCGAACGTATCCAATTATTTGAAGGTGTTGTAATTAAGCGCCGCGGTGGCGGAATCAGCGAAACTTTCACAGTACGTAAAATTTCGTACGGTGTTGGTGTTGAGCGTGCATTTCCTTTACACTCACCAAAAGTTGCTAAATTAGAAGTAGTTCGTTTCGGTAAAGTCCGTCGTGCTAAACTTTACTACCTACGCGAGCTTCGTGGTAAAAAAGCACGTATTAAAGAGATGCGCCGCTAATCAGCATAATCTCATTGATTTTGCGTGTTAACAGGATTGAACTAAACAGAAAATGTATATAAGGTAAGACTGTCGTCGGTGGGGATTAGACCCACTGATGGTCAGTTGAACCATTTGGGCTTTTACGGACAGTTTATCCTCACCTTGCTTCTTTAAGCTTGGGGAGGGGGAAACGACCGTTAATGCGGGTTAAATTAGGAGCTTGTTTATCAGGCTCCTTTTTTGTACCCGAAGTGAGAAAGACCTCATATAAGATACCTAATCGTGTTCCTTATCCCCTTTATTCCAGTAAAATGTGAGAGAGCTTCACTACAAGGAGGATTATTGTGGCAAAGAAAAAGAATGAGATTTTGGAATGGGTAAAGGCGATTGTGATTGCCGTTCTTGTTGTGGTAGTCATTCGTTATTTCCTATTTGCACCGATTGTTGTAGATGGATATTCCATGGCCCCTACTCTGGATACACAAGATCGAATGATTGTCGATAAATTCAATTACAAAATAAGTGATCCAGATCGCTTTGATATTATTGTTTTCCATGCTCCGGAAGGAAAAGACTACATAAAGCGGATAATCGGTCTTCCGGGAGATAAAGTAGAATATAACGATGATACCTTATATGTTAATGGCAAAGCTTATCCTGAGCCGTATTTAGATGAATATAAGAAACAGCTGACAGATGGCGGTCCATTAACAGAATCATTTACCTTAATGGATATTACCAATAGTGACACAGTACCTAAGGGGCATCTCTTTGTTATGGGTGATAATAGACGCGCAAGTAAAGATAGCCGGTATATTGGATATGTATCATTTGATAAGATGGTAGGCAAAACAAAATTAGTATATTGGCCAATTAACAGATTTAGATTGGTTGAATAGTTAGGAAGGTGAACTCCATTGACGATACAGTGGTTCCCGGGCCATATGGCCAAAGCGAGAAGAGAAGTAACGGAAAAACTAAAGCTAGTTGATATTATTTATGAATTGGTAGATGCAAGAATTCCTCTATCATCGCGAAATCCAATGATAGATGAGATTATTCAGCACAAGCCAAGAGTTATTTTATTAAATAAAGCTGATATGGCAGACCCCGTCAGAACGAAGGAATGGCTCGCATATTATCAGTCACAAGGAAAAAAGGCCATTGCCATTAATTCTCAAGAAGGACAAGGTCTTGGGCAAATTACCGCGGCATCAAAAGAGCTGCTGAAAGATAAATTTGACCGTATGAAAGCAAAAGGAATCAAACCAAGAGCGATTCGTGCCATGATAGTCGGTATTCCAAATGCCGGTAAGTCGACGCTTATTAATCGATTAGCGAAGAAAAACATTGCCAAAACTGGTAATACACCAGGTGTAACAAAGGCACAGCAATGGATTAAGGTTGGTAAAGAGCTTGAGTTATTAGATACACCAGGTATATTATGGCCAAAATTTGAGGATCAAGAAGTCGGCATGAAACTTGCATTGACAGGAGCCATTAAAGACACCTTATTAAATCTACATGAAATATCTCTATACGGTATCCGTTTTTTGGAAAAAGAATATCCTGCACGTTTAAAGGAACGTTATAACCTTGAAATGATTCCAAGCGAAACAGTGGAGGTATTTGATGTAATTGGAAAATTTAGAGGATGCTTAGCTGGTGGGGGATTGGTCGATTACGATAAGACAGCAGAGCTAGTTGTTCGCGAAATTCGTTCTCAAAAAATGGGTCCATTAACCTTTGAAAAGCCAAGTGATATGGCTGAACAAACTGAAGAATGAATAAGGAGCAGGAGTGCATGTAAACAGTCAAACTGTTTGACGCAAATTCCTGCTTTTTTTGTATGGAGGACATGGGGACAGGTCTTCGCGACGTACTAATATAGCCAATCTACTTAGCGGGTATACTGATTTCATCAAGAAATATCCAAAATTTCGGCTCCGCACCGCCACCATTGCGATTAGGTGGTGTAGCGTGCTTATATGTGGTAAATGGTGGTGTTTTAACGCCATACAAGTTTTGTATTACAGATTATGAAAAGTATGAAGATGCCGATAAATAATACAAAGGTGATAAAAATGACGAAGAATATGAAAATCAAGGACATTGCCGAAAGACTATCTACAATTAAAGAACCTAGTGATCCTTTTCTTGATCAATGTAAAATGGATGATCGAAAAGGTGTGAGTGATCTTTTACTAAAATGGAACAATCATTATCAAAAAGAGCTCCATTTACAAAAGGCATTTAAACAAATGTGTACAAATGAAACTGAACTTAGAAAACAAGGTTTCTCAATTGTTGCTGGGATTGATGAAGTAGGTAGAGGGCCGCTCGCAGGACCTGTTGTCGCTTGTGCTGTGATCCTACCGGAGGACTTTTACTGTCTAGGTCTTACTGATTCAAAGCAGTTATCCGAAACAAAGCGAAATCATTTTTTTGATATCATCCGCGATCAAGCGATGGCAATTGGTACAGGTATTATAGATAACGAAGAAATTGATAAAATAAATATTTATGAAGCAACAAAGAAAGCGATGCTAATGGCGGTAAGGAATCTAAGTATATTGCCAGACTATTTACTAATTGATGCAATGAAACTTGAAACTCCTGTTCCACAGCTGTCGATAATAAAAGGCGATAGTAAAAGTATCTCAATTGCGGCAGCATCAATCATAGCAAAAGTGACGCGAGATCAAATGATGAAAGAGTATGCAGTTCAGTACCCACACTATGCATTTGAGAAGAATATGGGATATGGAACGAAAGCGCATTTAGAAGGATTAGAACAATTTGGGATCACTCCATGGCATAGGAGGAGTTTTTCACCTGTAAAAGAAATGTCTTAGAGAGGATTTTAAAGAGTTCGGTAAAATAGCTTGAGAATTATGTCATCGCGCATGTCCTGTGCGCAACGTAGAAGCCAGCACAACCTGTGCAAGTCCAGTCACAAATGTTACTGCATACGCGTAAGGTTCCGGAGATGCGTTACTTGAACTTCTCGGCTCTTCTTTATCCTCCTTTTTGAACACGTACTTAGAGAAATAAAACGAATGGTTTTAGGATGTGGCATAATGCAACCGACTCAATTACTAACGCACACAAGGCCGGTGGATGGGCTTCAAGGGAAAATGAAATTCCACAGTGGCCAAATTTTGCTTGGGAAAATGACAAAGCTGTTTCCGAATAATATGGCATCGGTACAAATCGGTTCACAAATGGTTATGGCGGCTTTGGATGTACCTTTGAAGGCTGGAGAAAGATATTGGCTTCAAGTGCAACCAGATGACGGACAAGTCCGTTTAAAGCTTCTTGAAGCTATTGCTTCAAGTGAGATGGGAAGTAGTAAGGCTGCAGAACAAGTACTAACACATCTATCTCTTGGCAAGAGCAAAGAAGCAACCTTCATTGCAGACTATTTTTTGAAAAATGAATTGCCGATTACAAAAGAGATTATGGAGGAGTCACTTCGTTTTTTTAAGGATTCTAGTATAACAGGTCAAGGACTTACCATCATTAAAACGATGCTGGTTCAAGAGCTTCCGTTTGTAAAAGATGTATTTATGGCCCTACAATCTGTGGAAAACGGAAAACCATTTCATATCATTCTGTCAACTCTTCTTCAGAATCTATTAAAAAGTGAAAAACACACGCCTACTTCGGCGCAAACAAAAGCACTACTAGAAACTCTTGTACTTCCGAAACAAGAGTTGATGGAAAAAATAGGTATGCAAAAAGTCCTTTCGCTATGGTTAAAAGCTGAAACTCCTGTTCATGTCCGTGAGGGAGCCTATACACTCCTGCAAAGTGCCGGGTTAATTCCTCATCATGTATCTGAATCAGAGTTACTGTCTGCTTTTCTAGACAAAATCATGCCTTCGGGAAGAAGCAATGCAACAGCTGTCGTAAGGGAGGGTTTATCGTATCTTTCCAGTCAAGGACTCATTCAGCCTACTGAAACAAACGATATATTAGGTGAATTAAATCGTTTATTACGTAATGCTGGAGAAAGACAAAACCTACATATCACGTCACTTGCAAAAACGCTCTTGTCGGCTGTTCATGCAAATTTTGAAGCGAAGGCTTTTATCAGTGCTGACCAAGGACAAAATCCAGTGATAAAGCTATTAAACAATAATCCAGATACAGTTCAAGTGGCAAGCAGTAAGATCGGTGAACTTTTACTAAAAGTTGCTACATCTGACCAAATTGTAACTGATACAATGGAACCCCAAGCTGTTGCATTAAAATCTGTTTTACAAAACGATTTTAAAGTAGTCGATTTTTCGAATGCTGGATCATTATCTTCTTCATTCAAAAAGATCATATCTCAAATGGGATTTGGATTTGAATCCGTCTTAGCTACAGAAAAGCAAGTATCCGATAATCAATTGGAAACGCTAAAACCATTATTAATGAAATTGATGCAGGAGGATCTGTCAATGACCGTTAAAAATTCGGCGGAGCAGGCTATTCAACGAATTACAGCCCAGCAAATTCTGGCTCAGGAAAATGGTCCGCTTCAACAGCTGTTCATGCAAATTCCATTAACAATGGGGACACATCAAACTGATTTAACGATGCAGTGGACGGGAAGAAGAAAAAAAGATGGTACGATAGACCCGGCATATTGCCGAATTCTCTTTTATTTAGAACTTGAATCTCTTAAAGAAACAATCATTGATATGGGCGTTCAAAATCGTGTTGTGAACGTGTCGATTATCCATGAACATCCTGATCGGCTTGAAATGCTTGTGACGCCATTTATTGAAGTGCTAAAGAAAAATTTAGAGGCAATGGACTATAAGTTATCGAGTATTGTTTTTGAAAATGAGACTGAAAAGACACAGCTAAAGAAAAAGTCACAAGTTGCCATTAATATGAACGATACTTATAGTGGATTGGATTTACGAATATGAGTGATAAACGAAAAGCAGCGATTGCTCTGCGATACGATGCAAAAAAAGAATCAGTCCCGAAAGTACTTGCAAAAGGCAAAGGAAAAGTTGCAGAAAACATTCTTGAAGCGGCCAAAGAACATAATATCCCGATTCAGGAAGATCCATCATTAGCAGAGCTACTTGGTAAACTGGACATAAATAAAAAAATACCAGAAGAGTTATACAAAGCGGTTGCAGAAGTATTTGCTTTTGTATATAAAGCGGATAAAGAAGCGAATAAACACAAAAATGATAATTTAGGATATAAAAAGTAAGGGTCGGACTTCACACTTCATACACAATAAGCTGTGTATTGTAGTTGTGGAGTCTGACTCTTTTATTTTGGTGAATATGTAAAAAATGATTGGAATAAATTTTCATATAAAACTATATTCCAATCAATTTTTTTAAAAGTACCTGCTTATTACACGAATATAGAGGAGGAGAAATTGGATGAATTTAAACAATATTTTAACTGAAAAAAGAAACCCTAATACGATGAATATCGATGAACTTTCCAGTATTGATGTCATAAAAATGATTAATCAGGAAGATAAAAAAGTTCCTGCAGCAGTTGAGTCTATTCTTCCTGAAATCGCCGATATGGTTGATAAAATTGTGAATTCTTTTCAAAATGGTGGAAGGCTAATTTATGTTGGAGCAGGAACGAGTGGAAGATTGGGTGTTCTTGATGCTTCAGAATGTCCCCCAACGTATGGAACCGATCCAAGTCTTGTAGTTGGCCTTATTGCCGGTGGTTTGAAGGCGCTTCAATTGGCGGTAGAGGGAGCTGAAGATGACCAAGAACAAGCTATAGAAGATATTAAAAACTTACATGTTTCAGAGAAGGATTGTGTGATTGGAATTGCTGCCAGCGGTCGAACACCTTACACAATTTCAGCGATGAAACAAGCGAGAGAACTAGGGGCAACTGTAGGTGCTGTTATTTGCAGTCCCCACTCAGAAATGGAAAGTGCAGCTGACATATCAATGTTTGTAGAAGCAGGACCTGAGGTAATTACTGGTTCGACCCGAATGAAGGCAGGGACAGCTCAGAAGCTAGTGTTAAATATGCTTACAACAGCCAGCATGATTAAAATAGGTAAAGTGTATAGCAATTTAATGGTTGATGTGCAACCAACCAATGAAAAACTTTATGTACGGGCAAAGGCTATTGTCGTAGAAGCAACAGGTGCAACTATAACAGATGCAGAGGATGCTTTACAGAAATATGGTTCTGTTAAAACTGCTATTCTATCAATTGTAACAGGGGTAGAGGGAAACAACGTACAAGAAACATTGAATAAACATCATGGGAAACTAAAAGCAGCAATCGAGGAATTAATGAAAGAAAATACTAACGGAAATTAAAATCGGCTAGAACATGTTTTTCGTATCAGCATCATAGAATGAACCAACTCCTGAAAATCTGGAAATGGAGTTGGTTCGATTAAAATTATTTCATGGAAATTAGTCATCTAATAAAGAGGGTGGGGGAAAGAAATGAGAAAGGAAGAACGCTTAGCAAAAGAGATAAGTGAAAAAGTCGGAGGAGCTTCGAATATTAGTCAAGTTGCTCATTGTATGACTAGACTACGTTTGCAGTTGAAAGATGCTGGCAAAGCAAACATTGTCGAAATTAAAGCGGTAGAAGGGGTAATGGGAGTTATTGAGGATGAAACCTTACAGATTGTCATCGGACCAGGGTTGGTAAATAAAGTGGCTTTAGAAATAAGCGCGCTTACAGATCTTGCTGTAGGTGAAGTGGATGAAGAAAAATTTGATGATTTAGCAACGATAAAGCACAATGAAATCCGCTCGAAAAACAATACAGCTTTTAAAAATTTGCTAAGAAAAATCGGTAATATTTTTATCCCACTAATCCCTGCTTTAGTTGCTTCAGGTATTATAAATGGAGCAGCCAACTTTGCCAAGAACGCAGGTGTTGATCCTACAGCAACTTGGATGCAGCTATTATTATTTATGGGTGGAGGTATTTTTGCCTACTTAGGAGTACTTGTCGGTTGGAATACGGCAAAAGAATTCGGTGGAACACCAGCACTTGGAGCCGTGGCTGGAATCTTCGTTTTTAACCCTGCTCTTGCTACTGTAGAATTGTTTGGAGAAGCGCTTCAACCAGGGCGTGGAGGATTATTTGCTGTCATCTTTGCAGCTTGGCTGATGGCCATTACTGAAAAACGTGTTCGAAAATTCATTCCAAATGCCGTTGATATTATTTTTACCCCTTTAATTACGGTCTTATTTGTTGGTTTTTTAACGTTATTGCTAATTCAGCCAATTGGCGGCTATTTTACAGCAGGAATCACAAATGGAATTAATGCGATTATTGAGTATGGTGGAGTATTTGCAGGTTTTATACTAGCAGGTACATTTTTACCGCTTGTAATGGTCGGTCTACACCACGGCTTAACCCCGATCCATATGGAATTAATCTCGAGTACTGGTGTCACAATTCTGCTTCCAATTTTAGCGATGGCTGGAGCTGGTCAAGTTGGTGCTGCTATTGCTATTTTTGTCAAAACGAAAAATAAGAAATTGAAAAATGTTATCAAAGGTGGTTTGCCTGTTGGATTCTTAGGAATTGGCGAACCCCTACTTTACGGGGTTACATTACCACTTGGGCGGCCATTTTTAACTGCTTGTCTTGGCGGTGCAATGGGCGGTGCTTTCCAGGCATTTGCAAAAACGGCTTCGACTGGGATTGGAGTATCAGGTTTATCCCTTATTCCACTAATCGATGGAAAATATGTGATGTATTTTCTCGGGCTTTTGATTGCGTATGCTTTTGGTTTTATTTTCACCTACCTCTTCGGTTTTAAAGAAGAAATGGCTGATAATATTAAGTGATGGAAAGAGGGCGTTCCGAAAGGGTCTGACCAAGCAATCTATACACAGTTCATAGCGGTACTTACGATTAATTTGAACTGCATATTGTGGTTGCGGGTTGATCTTTTCTTTATGGGGTACCCTCTTTTAAGTTTGAATTTAAATGACTTGTGTTGGAGGAATGATGATGTTAGGATGTTCGGTTTATCTTGGACACATTAATGATGAAGAACAGGAAGCGTATCTAAAAGAAATGTCACAGGCTGGATGTCAGTTCATTTTCACTTCACTCCATATACCTGAAGACGATTCGACTCACTTTAAGGAATTGCTAAAAACTTTAGGTAGACAGGCGCTATCATACAATATGGACTTGATGGCCGACATTTCACCTATTACCTTTCAGCTTTTAGGATTCACATCGGAAACCATCGGAGAAATAAAGGGGTGGGGAGTAAATGGGTTAAGGATTGATTATGGAATGGAGCCGAAAACCATTGCTAAGCTTTCACATACAATGAAGATTGCTTTGAATGCGAGTACAATTAATCTTAATTTTTTTCAAGCTCTTTTAAAAGAAAATATCAATCTGAATCAAACAGAGGCTTGGCATAATTATTATCCTCGAATAGAAACAGGCCTTGATAAGGAAGACTTCATTAAACAAAACACGATACTTAAGAAATTAGGATTTAAGGTAATGGCATTTGCTCCAGGAGATGAGTTGCTCAGAGGGCCACTTAACGATAGATTGCCTACACTCGAAAAACACCGTAATGCATCTCCCTTTCAATCTTATCTTGAGTTAATTCATACATGCGGTGTTGATAAAGTGGCAATCGGGGATATTTCGCTAAAAAAAGATACCATTTTTCAATTTAAAAAAGTAATAAACGGTTCAATTCCGCTAAGAAGTATCCTTTATTCACAGCATCCACCAACACAATCCATCATCGCCCTAGACCATCGTAATCGAATGGATGCTGCGCGGGATGTCATCCGATCAGAAACATCAAGAATCTATACTGCGAACCAGAATTATATTATCCACCCTGAGAATACGACTGAAAGAGTAGTGGGTAGCATAACGATCGATAATGAACGATATGGTCGTTATCAAGGGGAACTGCAGATTGTGAAAAGGGATTTGCCGATTGATGGAAAAGTAAATGTAGTAGGAAGAGTTATTGATGGAGACATAAGTCTATTGAAGTATATAAAATCAGGTCAAAGTTTCACAATTATAGATCATTTATTGGACTAGCTACTTATCGGAATAAAAAGAATTGTAGAAAAGTTTTAGTAGGTTTAAGTAGACAAGTAAATTTACATTATATACAATGAAAACGCAGGCTATTTCATCCCGTTTGAAAACGCTATATTTAATATTGTTAGCTTCTCTGTAAATAGAAGAGATGTTAGGACCATTTCGATAAGACGGATTAAAATGATTGTTTGTTTAATTCCGGCTTTTTAACATGTTTAACATGTACATAATTCGATTTGGGTGTAAAATGGGATATGTATTTTGCGTTTTATCATTTGAATAGTTTTATAGTTGACAAGGAGGATGGGAAATGAATATCCATGAGTATCAAGGTAAAGAGGTCCTCAAACAATACGGGGTATCTGTTCCGAATGGCCGTGTAGCATACACAGTTGAGGAAGCAGTTGAGGCTGCAAAAGAACTAGGAACAGATGTTGTTGTTGTAAAAGCTCAAATTCATGCAGGCGGCCGCGGTAAAGCGGGCGGTGTTAAAGTTGCAAAAAATCTTGATGAAGCGCGTACATATGCAGAAGAAATTCTTGGGAAAACACTTATCACTCACCAAACTGGTCCTGAAGGGAAAGAAGTGAAGCGGCTGTTAATTGAAGAAGGCTGCGACATTAAGAAAGAATACTATGTGGGTCTTGTTTTGGACCGTGATACATCGCGTGTCGTTCTAATGGCTTCAGAAGAGGGCGGAACGGAAATCGAAGAAGTGGCAGAAAAAACACCTGAAAAAATCTTCAAGGAAGTAATTGATCCAGTTGTTGGTTTATCCGCTTTCCAAGCTAGAAGAATTGCTTTTAACATTAATATCCCTAAGGAATTAATCAACAAATCTGTAAAGTTCATGTTAGGTCTTTATACTGCATTTGTAGAAAAAGACTGTTCAATTGCAGAAATTAATCCACTTGTTATAACAGGTGACGGAAATGTAATGGCATTGGACGCTAAATTAAACTTTGATGATAACGCTTTATTCCGTCACAAAGATATTTTAGAATACCGTGATCTTGACGAAGAAGATCCAAAAGAAATTGAAGCATCGAAATATGACTTAAGCTACATTTCTTTAACTGGAAATATCGGTTGCATGGTTAACGGTGCTGGCCTTGCGATGTCCACGATGGATATCATCAAACATTACAGTGGAGACCCGGCAAACTTCCTTGATGTTGGCGGCGGTGCGACTGCAGAAAAAGTTACAGAAGCATTCAAAATTATTTTATCTGACAAAAATGTAAAAGGTATTTTTGTAAACATTTTTGGGGGAATTATGAAGTGTGATGTAATTGCTGAAGGTGTGGTTGAAGCAGCTAAACAATTAGGACTTGATGTTCCAGTTGTTGTTCGTCTTGAAGGGACAAACGTTGAATTAGGTAAACAGATTTTGAAAGATTCCGGTTTGAATTTAACACCTGCTGAATCGATGGCAGACGGTGCACAAAAAATCGTATCACTTGTAGGATAATAGGCAGGGGGGACAAAAAATGGGCGTATTTATTAATAAAGATACTAAAGTCATTGTTCAAGGTATCACTGGTTCAACGGCTTTATTTCACACAAAACAAATGTTAGAATATGGAACGAAGATTGTCGGTGGAGTGACTCCAGGAAAAGGTGGAACCGAAGTTGAAGGAGTACCAGTTTTTAACACAGTACTTGAAGCTGTTAACGCAACTGGCGCCACTGCATCAGTGATTTATGTACCAGCTCCATTTGCAGCAGATGCGATTCTTGAAGCAACAGATGCAGAATTAGATCTTGCAATCTGTATCACAGAACATATCCCAGTTATGGATATGGTGAAAGTGAAGCGTTATATGGAGGGCAAGAAAACTCGCTTAATCGGACCAAACTGTCCTGGTGTTATTACGGCTGATGAATGTAAAATAGGTATTATGCCTGGATACATCCATACAAAAGGTCATGTTGGTGTCGTTTCTCGTTCAGGAACGTTAACATATGAAGCCGTTCATCAATTGACACAAGCTGGAATTGGACAAACTTCAGCGGTAGGAATTGGCGGAGATCCAGTAAACGGAACAAACTTCATCGATGTACTTAAAGAATTCAATGAAGATCCTGAAACATACGCAGTCATCATGATTGGTGAAATTGGTGGAACCGCTGAAGAAGAAGCTGCGAAATGGGTAGCCGCTAATATGACGAAACCGGTTGTTGGCTTCATCGGTGGACGCACAGCTCCTCCAGGAAAAAGAATGGGACATGCTGGTGCAATCATCTCTGGCGGAAAAGGAACAGCAGATGAAAAAATCCGCGTTATGAATGAATGTGGAATTAAAGTCGCGGAAACTCCATCTGTAATGGGTGAAACACTAATTACAGTTCTGAAAGAAAAAGGCATCTACGAACAATGTAAGACAAAATAAATTATCATAAATGAGGCTGTCTCAAAAAACGGTTCAGAACTCGCAACTACGAAAAATACAGTGCGTATGTAACTTGTAATACTGTGTGTTGCTCTGAGGCCTTCCTCTTTTGAGACAGCTGCTTATTTCGTCAACCACCATTGTTCCCCCTCGTTAAAAACCGCTATAGGAGTGATCTACATTGAATTTTACCGATAAAATCATTCATTTACATCATTGTCGTGGTGTGGGATGGCAGACCATGAAGAAGATTCTATTAGCAGACCCTTCTCTAACGACACTGTATACACAATCTTATACCCACTGGAAAAATATCCTTCCAATCTCAGCTACTAAACTACAAACCTTTTATTATGACCTTCATCATTTAAATATTCAAGAACTCATTCACCAATATAAAAATAATGATATTGAAATTGTAACGATAGTGGATGATGACTATCCAAATCTCTTAAAACAAATCCATGATCCGCCTTGGGTTCTTTATTTAAGAGGTGATAGAAGGTTGTTAACCTTTGAGTATAGTTTAGGGGTAGTAGGGGCGAGGAAACCGTCTGAGTACGGTGTAACAGCCCTAAGAAGGGTATTACCACCCCTTGTTAAGAAGAATTATGTCATTATCAGTGGCGTAGCGACAGGAATCGATGCTGCTGCACATCGTATAGCAATCGATTGCCAAGGGAAGACAATAGGTATTCTCGGAGGTGGCCACTATCATATGTATCCTGTTAGTAATATTCCCTTGGCCACAAATATAATCAAATACGGATTGCTCATTTCAGAAACTCCGCCATCAAGACGCCCCGAACCATGGATGTTTCCAGTAAGAAACCGGATTATTAGTGGATTATCCAAAGGGGTTTTTGTTGTTGAAGCAAGGGCAAGAAGTGGTTCTTTGATAACAGCGAAGCTTGCATTGGAGCAAGGGCGTGAGGTTTTTGCGATACCAGGAAACATTACGAGCGAATTATCAGCCGGGTCGAATTTCTTGATTCAAGAAGGAGCTAAGATGGTACTTTCCGCAGCAGACATTGACGTAGAGATCGTATATTAAGTTATTTACACCTATTTTCTTCTATTGAATATACGTTTTCTAGGTGCTCAATCTTAGCGTGAAAATGAATGATTTGAATGGAGGAGGGCAATCCTTTCGAGGTGTCCTCTTGTTTATTTTATAAAACCTATTTCTTATAAATAGATATCTGATTATAATAAAAAAACATGCATAATCATATTATTATGATGAATATACAAATAGTGTAATATTTACCGAGAATATTTGTGAATTAAGTAAATTTTTTCCCTTTTTGAAAAAAAAAATTTATAGAAAAAGGTTGATAATTTAGTAATACTAGTATAAATTTTGCAACAGGCTCCTATATTCAGTATCTTTTTTTGAAACCGATTTCTAATGCGTGAGATGAAATAAAAAATGAAAGAAGATTGACAAATGATTTTTTTATGATTAATAATAGTGAAGATTTATATTACCTCTTGAGGAGGATTTATTGAATGTCAGAATACTTGGTAATAGTGGAATCACCAGCAAAAGCGAAAACAATAGAACGTTATTTAGGAAAGAAATATAAAGTAAGAGCTTCTATGGGACATGTTCGTGATTTGCCGAAGAGTCAAATGGGCGTAGATGTTGAACATGAGTATAACCCGAAATATATCACAATCCGTGGAAAAGGTCCTGTACTAAAGGAACTGAAAACAGCTGCAAAAAAAGCGAAGAAAATCTATCTCGCAGCTGACCCCGACAGAGAAGGGGAAGCGATTGCATGGCACTTAGCTCACAGTCTTGGTGTAGATATTGCATCAGATTGTCGAGTAGTGTTTAATGAAATTACAAAAGAAGCAATTAAAGAATCGTTTAAAACACCACGTCCAATCAATATGGATTTAGTGGATGCTCAGCAAGCACGAAGAATACTTGATCGATTGGTTGGATATAACATTAGTCCTTTATTATGGAAGAAAGTCAAAAAAGGTCTAAGCGCTGGACGTGTTCAGTCCGTTGCGGTTCGAATGATTATTGACCGGGAAAAAGAAATCAAGCGCTTTGAGCCAGAAGAATATTGGACCATTAAATCCGATTTTCTTAAAGGGAATGACCAATTTGAAGGATCGTTTTTCAGTAAAGCAGGAAAACGTGTTGAACTTAAGTCAGAAAATGATGTTAAACAAATATTGGGTGCCATCACCGGAAGTGAATTCAAAATCAATAAGGTGACAAAAAAGGAAAGAAAACGTAATCCTGCAGCCCCATTTACAACATCTTCCTTACAACAAGAAGCTGCAAGAAAGCTGAATTTCCGTGCAAGAAAAACAATGATGCTAGCTCAGCAGCTGTATGAAGGGATCGAACTAGGAAAAGAAGGAACGATTGGATTAATCACTTATATGAGAACAGATTCCACTCGTATTTCAGACAGTGCTAAAGAAGAAGTTCGTAGTTTTATCGGAAATGCATATGGTCAGGAATATATTCTAAAGGAAGAACGTAAGGATAAAAAGCAAACGAATTCCCAAGATGCTCATGAAGCCATCAGGCCAACTAGTTCGCTTAGAGATCCTAGTTCCGTTAAAGAATATTTATCGAGAGACCAGTTTCGCTTATATAAATTAATTTGGGAGCGCTTAGTCTCTAGTCAGATGGCATCTGCGGTTATGGATACGATGACAATTGATTTAATCAATGCTGATATTATTTTTAGGGCAAATGGCTCCAAAATAAAGTTTCCTGGATTCATGAAAGTGTATGTAGAAGGTACTGATGATTCAGTGGAAGAAAAAGAAAATATGCTTCCTGAAGTGGAGGAAGGCGATACGTTTTTTTCAAAAGATATCGAACCAAAGCAGCATTTCACTCAGCCACCGCCAAGATATACGGAGGCAAGACTTGTAAAAACGCTTGAAGAATTAGGAATAGGCCGACCTTCCACATATGCACCAACTCTTGATACCATTCAAAAAAGAGGGTATGTAACGCTCGATAATAAACGTTTTATACCGACAGAGCTAGGGGAAATAGTTCTAGAATTAATTATGGAATTCTTCCCGGATGTGCTTGACTTGGCGTTCACCGCTAAAATGGAACGTGAATTCGATAATGTTGAGGCAGGAAATATGGAATGGGTCCAAGTAATTGACGAATTTTATAAGGAATTCGAAGTCCATCTAATAAAAGCGGAAGCAGAGATGGAAAAAGTAGAAATCAAGGATGAACCCGCAGGAGAAGACTGTGAAGAATGCGGAAATCCAATGGTATTCAAAATGGGCCGCTATGGGAAATTTATGGCTTGTAGTAATTTTCCGGATTGCCGCAATACAAAACCGATTGTGAAAGAAATTGGTGTTAAATGTCCGAAGTGTCATGAAGGGAATATTATTGAAAGAAAAAGTAAAAAACGTCGCCTATTCTATGGGTGTGATCGCTATCCAGAGTGTGACTTTATCTCTTGGGACAAACCACTGCCAAGACCATGTCCGAAATGTGAAGGAACTTTAGTAGAGAAAAAGTTGAAAAAAGGTGTACAAGTACAGTGTGTAAACTGTGACTATAAAGAAACACCACAGAATTAGTTCTAAAGGTGAGTGTACAGCTCACCTTTTTAATTTTCTTCAAAAGAAAGTTTTATTCCGTGTTAACGGGCAGCCAAACATGAAGGAGGCTTCATCCAAAATGGCTATTTTCATGGGAGTAAGACGCCCAGCTCAAGGCTAAGAGGAATTGAAGAAACCTAGGTATTAGTGACGCTAGAATGGGACTAACAATCAGTGGGGAATGAAAAAAATACGGATTGAAGTTTCACTTTATATTGGCATAGAGTGACTATCTTGTATAATTACCCATTTTTTAAAAATAATTGGTTTCGGTTAACGAAGTTATGTCTCCTTTTATTGACAAAAAAGTAAGCGAATGAGGTATTTTTAAGTGAATAGTTGGTGATAATGCTTGAAACTTTCATCTTTCTTGTATGTAAGGTAAAATGCAGTGGACAAGGAGTTTCTGTAGGTTATATAATTTACTATTGCTGATATTAACAGAATCATTTTCACATCGTGAGTGTGTAGGAAAGTTAAGCATGATTTACATATACTTAATATTCATATTTATATGCGGAGGTACGTAAAATGAAAGAGACAGTTGTTAATGTAATCGGGGCTGGACTAGCTGGCAGTGAAGCGGTCTGGCAACTTGCCAATCGTGGAGTTAAAGTGAATCTATACGAAATGCGGCCTGTTAAGCAAACACCTGCCCACCATACAGATAAATTTGCCGAACTTGTTTGTAGCAACTCTTTGCGTGCAAATGGTTTGACAAATGCAGTTGGAGTTTTGAAAGAAGAAATGCGGCAGCTGAATTCCGTCATCATGCTAGCTGCAGATGCATGTGCGGTACCGGCAGGAGGAGCTTTGGCGGTTGACCGACATGAATTTGCTGACAAAGTGACAGAGATGGTGAGAAATCATCCCAATGTCACGGTACTGAATGAAGAAATGACAGAAATACCTGAAGGTCCGACCATCATTGCAACAGGGCCCTTAACAAGCCAAGCACTTTCAGCAAAGCTGCAGGAAATTATGGATGAAGAATATTTGTACTTTTACGATGCAGCTGCGCCGATCATTGAAAGAGACAGCATTAATATGGATAAGGTATATCTGAAATCTCGATATGATAAGGGAGAAGCAGCATACCTGAATTGTCCAATGACTGAAGAAGAATTCAACCGTTTTTATGATGCGCTTATTGCTGCAGAGACCGTTCCACTTAAGGAATTTGAGAAGGAAATATTCTTCGAAGGTTGTATGCCGATTGAAGTTATGGCGTCTAGAGGGAAAAAAACGATGTTATTTGGACCGCTTAAGCCTGTTGGTCTTGAAGACCCGAAAACAGGAAAAAGGCCATATGCCGTTATCCAATTACGTCAAGATGACGCAGCCGGAACTCTTTACAATCTTGTTGGTTTTCAGACACATTTAAAATGGGGACCTCAAAAGGAAGTACTTCAATTAATTCCGGGTCTTGAAAATGTGGAAATTGTACGTTACGGTGTTATGCATCGAAATACGTTCATTAATTCACCTAAAGTATTAAAACCGACCTATCAATTTAAGAATCGTGAAGATTTATTTTTTGCTGGTCAAATGACAGGTGTTGAAGGCTATGTAGAGTCAGCAGCCTCAGGACTAGTTGCAGGTATTAATGCCGCGAAAATTGCATTAGGTCAGGAACCAGCTACATTCCCAGCTGAAACGGCAATTGGTAGCATGGCGCGATATATAACTGCCACCAACGCAAAAACATTCCAGCCAATGAATGCAAACTTTGGGATTTTTCCAGAGCTTGACGAGAAAATCAGAGGGAAAAAAGAACGAAATGAGAAGCATGCATCTAGAGCATTAGAAACAATTCAGAAATTTGTGAAGAATTTGTAAATTTGTTTGCCTCCAATATTAAAATGTGATACTATTTAATAGCCTTTGCGAGGTGTACTGAATGTTACATGCAAATCAAGCTTTACCTTCTTTTATAGAATATTTGCAAATCGAAAAAAATTGTTCACACTATACCATTGAAAGTTATCAACGGGATATCGAAGAATTTGTTTTGTTCATGACTGAACAAGGTATGAAGTCGATTGATTCTGTTGAATATTTTGATGCGCGCTTATTTTTGACGAAGTTATACGAAAGAAATCTTTCTAAACGAACAGTTGCAAGGAAAACATCCTGCTTGCGGAGTTTTTATAAATTTTTAATGCGTGAGGGCCTTGTGAAAGAGAACCCGTTTTCTCTTGTATCGCTTCCTAAAAAAGATCAGAAGCTGCCGCGCTTTTTATATGAAGAAGAGTTGAATCAATTATTTTCATCACTTGAACTTGAATCACCAATGGGATTGAGAGATGCAGCTTTATTGGAATTGTTATATGCAACTGGGATACGTGTCAGTGAAGGCTGTGATATTAAGCTTCAAGATCTTGATTTTTCTCTAGGAACCGTTTTAGTACATGGTAAAGGAAAAAAAGACCGCTATATGCCATTGGGCCAATATGCCAAAGATGCTTTAGCGTCTTATATACAAGATGGAAGAGCAACTGTGATGACTTCACAGGCAAAGTCCCATCCCTTTTTGTTAATAAATTTTCGTGGAGATCCACTAACACCAAGAGGGGTGCGTTATATACTTACAGCAATTATAAAAAAAGCTGCGAATAATATAGAATTGCATCCTCATATGCTGAGGCATTCATTTGCCACACATCTTTTGAATAATGGTGCGGATTTAAGAACAGTCCAAGAATTATTGGGTCATTCTAAAATTTCGTCAACACAAATTTATACACATGTAACAAAAGAACAATTAAGAAAAGTTTACAATGCATCACATCCGAGAGCTTAACCGCTTTTAAAAGGAGAATCGTTATGGGAGAATTTCATGCAACTACAATTTTTGCTATTGTGCATAAAGGTGAATGTGCCATGTCCGGCGATGGTCAGGTTACGCTAGGAAATTCAGTAGTGATGAAGCATACGGCGAGAAAGGTACGTCGGCTTTTTAACGGAAAAGTATTAGCTGGATTTGCTGGCTCTGTTGCGGATGCTTTTACATTATTTGAAATGTTTGAAGCAAAACTCGAAGAATATAATGGGAATTTACAAAGAGCATCTGTAGAGTTGGCGAAGCAATGGCGGAGTGACAATATTTTGCGCAAATTAGAAGCGATGCTAATTGTTATGGATCAAAATGACTTGCTACTTGTTTCGGGAACTGGCGAAGTAATTGAACCTGATGACGGAATTCTTGCTATTGGATCTGGTGGTAACTATGCTTTAGCTGCTGGTCGTGCGTTAAAGCAATTCTCGGGTGAAAACTTAACCGCTAAGGAAATCGCTCAATCATCTTTAAAAATAGCTGCAGAAATCTGTGTGTTTACTAATACAAATATTATTGTAGAAGAATTGTAAGCGAGAGGAGCTGTGTGATATGACAAACAAATCGAATTTAACACCGAGGCAAATCGTTGAAAAGCTTGATCAATACATTGTCGGACAGCGTGATGCGAAACGTGCTGTAGCTGTTGCTCTTCGTAATCGTTATCGCCGCAGTTTACTTAACGATCAATTACGTGATGAAGTAGTGCCTAAAAACATTCTAATGATTGGTCCTACTGGAGTAGGGAAAACTGAAATTGCTCGAAGAATGGCTAAGCTAGTAGGTGCTCCTTTTATAAAAATAGAGGCAACTAAATTTACTGAGGTTGGGTATGTCGGTAGAGATGTTGAGTCTATGGTTCGTGATTTGGTTGAAACATCTGTACGGCTTGTTAAGGAAGAAAAGAAAGAAAGCGTAAAGGAACGAGCGGAAGAAAATGCAAATAACCGCCTGATTGAGTTACTTGTTCCTTCAAGTAAAAAACAATCCAATTTTAAAAATCCGCTAGAGGTATTTTTTGGTGGTGGAACAAATGATTCTTTTGAAGAAGAATCCACAAAAACTGCCGAAGACTTAAGCCAGCAGGAAAAGCGGAAAATTGTGAAAGAAAAACTTGCACTTGGTGAACTAGAAAATGAGCTCATCACTGTTGAAGTGGAAGAACAGCAAGCATCGATGTTTGATATGCTCCAAGGTTCGGGAATGGAACAGATGGGTATGAATATGCAAGATGTACTTGGTAGTTTAATGCCTAAAAAGCAAAAGAAGAGAAAATTAAAGGTAAGTGAAGCGAGAATTGTATTAGCGAATGAAGAAGCTGGTAAATTGATAGATATGGATGAAGTAACCCAAGAAGCGGTATACAGAGCAGAACAAACGGGAATTATTTTCATTGATGAAATCGATAAAATTGCCAGTAAGAAATCTGGAAGCTCTTCTGCGGATGTTTCCAGAGAAGGTGTCCAGCGTGATATTCTGCCAATTGTAGAAGGATCAACTGTTGTAACGAAATATGGTTCTGTAAAAACTGATCATGTACTATTTATCTCTGCTGGAGCTTTTCATATTGCAAAACCGTCAGATTTAATACCCGAGCTTCAAGGACGCTTTCCAATTCGTGTAGAATTGACCAAGTTGTCCGTTGATGATTTTGTGCGAATCCTTCATGAGCCAGATAACGCACTTATTAAACAATATATGGCATTATTAGCGACGGAAGGTATAGAAATTGAATTTTCTGACGAAGCTATTCGTAGGATTGCGGAAGTTGCCTTTGAAGTAAACCAAAATACAGACAATATAGGGGCTCGTCGCCTGCATACAATCATGGAAAGACTTCTTGAGGATCTTTCATTCGAGGCTCCGGAAATTACATTAGAAAAAATAACGATTACTCCGCAATATGTGGAAGAGAAGCTAGGATCAATCGTGAAAAACAAAGATTTAAGCCAATTTATTCTTTAGTCTAGGAAAGTATAAACGAAAGAAGAATCACCAAATAAGAGTGTGCGCTCGTTAGTTCTCCTAGATTAAACTATATTTGGACAGAACAACTATCTAATTAATGAAGCAAGGTAATTTAGGAGGAAAACTGTAATGAATTTATTAGAAAAAACAAGAAAAATTAACTCTATGCTGCAAAATGCGGCTGGTCAACCTGTGAATTTTAAAGAAATGGCTGAAAGCTTAAGTGAAGTTATTGAATCGAACGTATACGTTGTAAGCAGAAGAGGTAAGCTTTTAGGATTTGCTATTAACCAGCAAATTGAAAATGAGCGAATAAATCAAATGCTAAAAGACAGACAATTCCCTGAGGAATACACAAAGAGTTTATTCAATGTACAAGGAACATCGTCTAATTTAGATGTAGAAAGCGAATATACAGCATTTCCGATCGAGAATAAAGAGCTGTTTGTGAGCGGTTTGACAACAATTGTACCTATTATTGGTGGAGGAGACCGTCTAGGAACCTTGATTCTTGCACGTCTTCAAGATCAATTCCATGATGATGATCTAATTTTAGCTGAATATGGAGCTACTGTAATTGGTATGGAAATTCTACGTGAGAAAGCAGAAGAAATTGAAGAAGAAGCTCGTAGTAAAGCGATCGTACAAATGGCGATTAGCTCATTATCTTATAGCGAGTTGGAAGCAATTGAACATATTTTCGAGGAACTAAAAGGCAGTGAAGGTCTTCTAGTTGCATCTAAGATTGCAGACCGTGTAGGTATCACAAGATCAGTTATTGTTAACGCATTAAGAAAATTAGAAAGTGCTGGAGTCATTGAATCACGATCATTGGGAATGAAAGGTACGTATATTAAAGTCTTGAACGATAAATTTTTATTGGAACTTGAAAAATTAAAAAATAATTAATTGATTAGTGGATGTCTCGAGGGTTGAAATAGGACCTGTCGAGTAGACTCCTAAAAAGAGTTCCATAATACGGCATGAGCTAGGTATTGTACCTGACTCATGCCGTATTTGTTTAGCATTCTTTTTTATTATCAATCAGGTATTTAGAAATGGAGTTTTGAATTCCCCATAGGTTTGTGTGAACTAAAATAGGCATGAGGATATCTGTAGAAGTTTTCTAGTAGGCATTGTCCCAGCAGTAGCCTCTATAGGACGTGGATTGTATTAAGCCATTTTCTTTATCTACCCTTGTCATTTCTATGAATCAAACTACGCTTGCCTTTTTAAGCGCCAGCCTCTCATTACATATCCAGGATAACAATGTGGCTCTTGTCATTTCTGAGGTCATAAGCTGTAACACTCTATGGCAAATTGGGCCAAGCCGTATTACAGCATACGTTTTCAGGATGTGAAAGCGATATCAGAAAACGAACTACACCAGTCGCTTCGCTTTTTTAAGTAAATCTTCTGCTAATGGAAGTTTCACTTTATACTTATTCACTCAATGATTTACAAACTCTTATTGGTTATATTACATTTCACCCCTATTTCTGTATGAATAAATCGATTAAAATATAGCTCAATTGCTTTTAATTTTACTTTATATGAGTTCATTTACTACAATCTCTTTAAATTCCACAAAAAGGGATTTTTAAAGCGGACTAAAGATTGATTTTACCGTAACAGGTAAAGCCTCTTTCATTTTTCGTCTACTTGATAGGTACAATATCACTTTTGAGATATCCACTTTAACTTTTTTGTGAAATCGAGAATGGATAATTTATTATTAGAAAAAAGTAAACTGTAATATAAGTAATCTCACCTTGATTCCTTTGAGTTCGATAATAAATTTTAAGATAGAATTTTATCCCGCATTGACCGGCAGTCATCCCCCCACCTCATGACTTAGAGAAATTGAGGATGCGTAGGAGGGGGATAAAAGCTCGTAAAAGCCCGATTGGTGAGGTAAAGTTTGCTCCCACAGGGTGGGTCATACAGACGAAGACATGAGGAGGCGGCATCTTAGTCTGTGATTTGATTCACTATCTTATTTGTAGAGTCGCTTTACCTACGCTGGGCGGAGATATTAGCGACTCTAGAATGGGACTAACAATCAGTGGGCGATGAAGAAAATCCCCACTGATTGAAGTTTCACTTTATAAAAATAATATATAAAGTGGGATTAGCGTAACGGATTATTTCATAAAAAAGGATATTAAATCTAATATATGACCGGATTTCCTGTCAACGGAAATATTTTATAGCCACAATTCAAATATATTTCACAAAAAACAGTTCTAAAGTACCGGTTAATTATTTAAGATTTTATTTATAGTTAATAAGGCAATTAACAAATGTGGAATTATTTATGTCGAATTGTTGCTAATTAGTGAAAAAGAAGGAGAAACTTGTAATAAAATTACCACTATATAGATTTTTAAATACAAAATTAGACAAAAAACGACTAAAATAGTTCTTTTGGCACATCGAATAATGACGAATCTTGATAGACAGCATTCATTTACTTCTTTAAAATAGTTATTATACAATTACTTTTTTATTGCAGATATTATAATTTTATTACATTACTGATACAAAGGAGGGGATTATGATGAACATTTTTTCTTCTACTTTTACTACACTTGAACAAGCATTGAATTATTCGAGTACAAAACAGAAAATTATTTCTGAAAATATTGCGAATGCAGATACACCGAATTATAAAGCGAAAGATGTAAATCTATCTAAATCCTTCGGTTCGGATTTAGAATCTTCTATTCAAGCATACCGAACAGATCAACGACATTTTACTTATAAACCTCTTTCTTCCGAACTAACTAAAGTGTTTGTTCAAAACAATGTGCAATACAATAATAATGGTAATAGTGTGGACGTTGACAAAGAAATGAGTAATCTAGCATCCAATCAAATCTATTACAATGCTTTAATTGAAAGAACGAGCGGAAAATTTTCTTCGCTGTTGAATGTCATTAAAGGAGGAAGATGATTCGAATGTTTCAAAGTTTAAATACGACTGCATCAGCTCTAACAAGTCAAAGATTAAGAATGGATGTCATCTCTTCTAATATGGCAAACGCTGAAACAACCCGAGCAGAGTATGTAAATGGTGAATGGCAAACATACAAAAGAAAATCAGTTGTGTTACAGGAGAATGGAAATCGATTTTCAAATTATTTACATAATGAAATGGGTAAAAATACAAGCTCCGGTAATGGAGTACATGTTTCGAAAATTATTGAAGACGAGACACCTTTCAAACTAGTCTATAACCCCAATCATCCAGATGCGAATGTAGATGGATATGTGGAAATGCCGAATGTCGATCCGTTAAGAGAAATGGTTGACCTAATGAGTGCGACGCGTTCATATGAAGCAAATGTAACAGTATTTAATGCATCAAAAGGAATGTTAATGAAAGCTTTGGAAATTGGAAAATAGATTGGAGATAGTAAGTTATGAATGAAATGAATATATCTTTTAAACAAGGATCTTTGCCGGCAATCACCCCGCAAAAACCAACACCACTCTCTACACCATTTAAAGCCCAACAAAGCTTTGCAACTGCATTAAAGGAGTCTTTGAATAAAGTAAATGAAGCACAAACTGTCTCTGATGAGTTAACAGTCAAAATGGCAAAAGGGGAAAATGTTGACCTTCATGAAGTAATGATTGCATCACAAAAGGCAAGTGTAACTCTTCAATTAACTTTAGAAATGCGAAATAAAGCAGTTGAGGCTTATCAAGAAATGATGAGAATGAATATCTGACAAGTATCTTTAACTCCACAATAATTCATAGAGCGGTTGACGAAAGGAGACCTAGCTTAAATTAATAAGAGTAACCGGAGGGTTAAGATGAATGAAGTGATAACCAATATTAAAAACAAAATAACGGCATTTTGGGGAAGTAAAAGTAAAAAGCAAAAAAATATGATAATAAGCATGACCACTGCATTAATCTTAATTGCCATAGTATCCTCCATCTTTCTTACACGAACCACTATGGTTCCACTATATAGTAATTTGTCACCCTCTGAGACTGGAAGCATTAAAGAAAACTTAGATAGCAGAGGAGTCGCGAATGAGATTAAGGATAATGGGACGACGATTATGGTCCCAGAGCAAAATGTTGATACTTTAAAGGTTGAATTGGCAGCAGATGGAATTCCGAATTCTGGGAGCATTGATTATTCGTTTTTTGCACAAAATGCGGGTCTTGGTATGACCGACAATGAATTTAATGTGCTAAAACTGGATTCGATGCAAACTGAATTGGCAAATTTGATGAAGAACATCGATGGAATAAATAATGCAAACGTAATGATCAACCTTCCTGAAAAGGGGATATTCGTAAGTGATACATCAGAGGAAGCGTCTGCGTCGATCGTACTTAATACAAAACCTGGTTATAAATTTGATGAAGGGCAAATTAAATCACTATACCATTTAGTGAGTAAAAGTATACCCAATCTACCTACTGAAAATATCGTCATTATGAACCAGAATTTTGAGTACTTTGATTTAAAAAATGAAAATAACTCAGGAAACACCTTTGTTGCTCAAAATGAAATTAAGAAGGAAATTGAACGTGATATTCAAAGGCAAGTACAAAATATGCTAGGGACCATTATGGGACATGATAAAGTAATGGTTTCAGTAACCGCTGATATCGATTTTACCCAAGAAAACCGAGAAGAAAACATTGTAACTCCTGTTGATGAAGAAAATATGGCAGGGATTGCAATCTCTGCACAACGGGTAAATGAAACGTATACAGGTGATAATACGGTAGCAGGAGGCATTCCTCAAGCAGAGGACTCTTCTGATTCATTGAGTTATCAAGCTGGTGCGAATGGAAACGGCGATTATGAGAAACTGGATGAAACGATTAATTATGAAGTTAATAGAATTAAGAAACAAATTGTGGAAAGTCCATATAAGGTAAGGGATCTGGGTATTCAAGTGATGGTTGAACCACCAAATCCTAAAGATGTAAACTCTCTTTCACAGCAAAGTCAGGATGACATCACGAAAATATTGAGTACGGTTATTAGAACGACTATTGATAAAAACAATGCGGGGACTGCACTTACCGATGCAGATCTCAATAACAAAATAGCTGTTTCTGTACAACCATTTAACGGGAAAGTTACTTTTGACAGTCCAGTACAAGCCGAACTCCCATTTTGGGTGTATATTGTGGGTGGCGCATTACTAGTAGCTATCATTATTTTATTAATTTTATATCTCCGTTCAAGAAAACGTGATGATTATGTAGAAGAGGAATTTGAAGAGTTACAAGAAAGTGAGATGCTTGAAGTTGCTGATATATCTGAAGAACAGGAAACAGAATCTTCATTAAAAAGAAAACAGCTTGAGAAATTGGCTAAAGAGCGTCCGGACGAATTTGCCAAACTATTACGAAGCTGGGTTGCGGAAGACTAGGAGGAATGAAGGTGTCAGAACGAAAGAAAAAAGGACTTACTGGGAAGCAAAAAGCAGCCATCCTTCTGATTTCTCTTGGACCAGATGTGTCTGCTTCTGTTTACAAGCACTTATCCGAGGAAGAGATAGAGAGACTTACACTTGAAATTTCGAGTGTTAGAAGAGTAGATTCTCAGGAAAAAGAAAATATATTAGAAGAGTTTCATAATATTGCTCTTGCACAAGACTATATTACTCAGGGTGGCATTGGATATGCCAAACAGGTACTGGAAAAAGCACTAGGTTCTGATCAGGCAGCTACTATTATTAATAGACTGACTTCTTCATTGCAAGTTCGACCATTCGATTTTGCAAGAAAAGCAGATCCAGCACAAATTCTAAATTTCATCCAAAATGAACATCCGCAAACTATTGCTTTAATTCTTTCATATCTGGACCCTGCTCAAGCCGGACAAATCCTTTCAGAGCTGCCACAGGAAGTACAGGCAGATATAGCGAGAAGAATTGCGATTATGGATAGCACTTCGCCTGAAATCATCAATGAAGTTGAACAGATTCTTGAAAGAAAACTATCAGCAACCGTTACACAGGATTATTCATTAACAGGTGGAATTGAGGCAGTTGTTGACGTGCTTAATGGTGTAGACCGACAAACGGAAAGAACGATATTGGATGCGCTTGAAATTCAAGACCCTGAGCTTGCTGAAGAAATTAAGAAGCGGATGTTCGTCTTCGAGGATATCGTTACACTTGATGGACTTGCGATTCAACGTGTTATTCGTGAATCTGATAATGAAGATCTTAAATTATCACTTAAAGTTGCAAGTGATGAAGTGAAGGAAATCGTCTTCCGAAATATGTCGAAACGAATGGTTGAAACATTCCAAGAAGAAATGGAATACATGGGACCCGTTCGGCTGCGTGATGTAGAAGAAGCACAATCAAGAATTGTTGGTGTCATCCGCCGTCTAGAGGAGTCTGGTGAAATTATCATCGCTCGCGGCGGAGGAGATGATATTATTGTCTAGAATTATTAAATCCCAGTTTGCCAAGACAGTTAAAGTTGAAAATAAACAAATCAAAATTCGTAATTTTGATTTGTCTGATCCGCAAGGCGAACCGCTACATGCGCAAGAACATATAATTACAGAGCAAATAGAGGCGGCAAAACGAGAAGCGGAAGCGCTTCTCAAAGAGGCTGAGAATAAATCTAATCAAATTTTGCTAGAAATTGAACAAGCAAAGAAGTATTGGGAAAATCATGAAAAAACAGAGCATATGAAGCAAGCCTATGATTCTGGCTTTGCAGAAGGCGTACATACTGGTAGAAGTAATGGGTATGATGAGTGGATGGACAAGATTAATCAGGCAAGCGAGATTGTTGAATCTGCAAGGCAAGAATATGTCAAACATATTGAATCTTCAGAAGCGATGATTTTAGAATTGGCTATTGCTGTTGCTGAAAAAATTATTGATCAGAAGCTGGAAGAATCGAGCGAAGCCTTTTTATCTATAGTAAAAAGGACAATTAAAGAAGCGAGAAACTATCGAGAAATCCAACTTCATATTCATCCTGTACATTACGAGGAAATAATAGAACAAAAAGAAGAGCTAGAAGCCATGTTTACAAAAGAAACCGCCCTAATTATTTATCCTGATCCTGAACTATCAGAAGACAGTTGTCTGATTGAGTCTGCTAATGGAAGAATTGATGCTAGTATCGATAGCCAGCTTAGAGAAATTAAGGATAAACTAGTCGATCTGTTAGAAGGGGGTCAATAATGAAGGCAAGTGATCTATTAGCCCATATTCCAGAATTGAATACGTTTAAGCACTATGGCAGGGTAAAACGTGTAGTTGGCTTAATGATAGAGTCGCAAGGACCGGAAAGCTCTATAGGAGACGTTTGCTATATCTACACGGGAACAAAAAACAGAAAAAAAAAGATTCGTGCTGAAGTTGTCGGTTTTCGTGATGAGATTGTCATTCTAATGCCATACACAGCAGTGACTGACATCTCTCCTGGAAGTATAGTGGAAGGCACTTCTAACTCTCTTGAAATAAAAGTGGGGGCTGGTCTATTAGGCAAAGTCATTGATCCCCTTGGATTTCCTTTGGATGGTACACCGCTCCCTAAAGGACTTTCATCTGTACCGGTTGACCAAGATCCGCCTAATCCTATGGAAAGACCTCCTATTGACGAGCCGATTGATGTCGGGGTCAGAATGATTGATAGTTTGCTAACAGTTGGCAAAGGGCAAAGGGTTGGTATTTTTGCAGGGAGTGGCGTTGGTAAAAGTACTTTGCTCGGAATGGTAGCCAGAAATACAACAGCAGATTTAAATGTTATCGGACTAATCGGCGAACGTGGTCGGGAGGTGCGGGAGTTTATTGAGAAAGATCTTGGTTCTGAAGGCTTGGCACGATCAATTGTTGTTGTAGCAACCTCTGACCAACCTGCTTTAATGAGGATTAAAGGAGCGTTAACAGCGACAGCGATTGCGGAATATTTTCGAAACAAAGGTCTTAACGTTATGCTCATGATGGATTCAGTAACTAGGGTTGCGATGGCGCAACGAGAAATCGGTTTAGCTGTTGGGGAGCCGCCAACTACAAAAGGATATACGCCTTCTGTTTTTTCAATACTACCTCGCCTACTAGAACGAACAGGAACCAATCAACTAGGTACGATTACTGCTTTCTATACCGTGCTTGTAGACGGAGACGATATGAATGAACCGATAGCTGATACAGTTCGTGGGATATTGGATGGCCATTTTATTCTTGACCGCAAGCTGGCCAATAAAGGACAATACCCGGCGATTAATGTGTTAAAAAGCATCAGCAGGGTGATGAATAATATCGTTGAAACTAATCAAAAACTTGCCGCTGAAAGATTACGAACCGCTTTGGCTACTTTCATAGAGTCTGAGGATTTAATTAATATTGGTGCATATAAAAGAGGATCATCGAAGGATATTGATGATGCAATCAAAATGCAGCCTCAAATCATTTCGTATATGAAGCAAGGTACCCACGAAAAAATGACGAGAGAAGAAAGTGTCTTTAATTTGAAGCAGCTGATGGGAATAGGTGAATAAAAGATGATCTATCAATATAAATTCGACAAAATCCTAACCATTAAAGAAAATGAGAAAAATGATGTCTTAGTAAAATATAATGAAACGATAAAAAAATTTGAAGAAGTTGCTGAAAAGCTCTATAAGTTGCTAAAGAAAAAAGAAGATTTACTGCAATTTCAGCAAGAAAAGCTTACACAAGGTCTCACAGTTCAAGAGATTCGTCATAATCAACAATTCATGGATAATCTCGAAAACATCATTATGCATAATCAAAAAGAAGTGATTAAAGCCAGACAAGCAATGAATACGCAGCAAAGTAAGCTGATGGAAAAAAATATAGAAGTGAAGAAATATGAAAAAATCAAAGAAAAAGATTTTCAAAAATTTCTTGAAGAAATAAAAGAGGTAGAAAACAAAGATATGGATGAGATTTCTATTCGTCAGTTTCTTAGTAAAGGTTAGCAGGTGATATCGTGAAGAAAATAGACGAAACGAAGCATGTAGAGTCGAATAAATTTCAAGTCATCTTATTTACTGTCCTCATTTTTCTTTTGTTAACGTTATTAGTCCTAGTCATATATTTAAGCTTTACTGGAACGAACATCAAAGCAATTAGTGAAAAGGTTCCATTTGTTTCTCAACTCTTTGACAGGGGCGATGAAAATAAACAAGAGCATTCCACTGTGAAATTCCAAGAAAAAATTAATAATTTAGAAGCTGAGATGAGCGATCGGCAAGAGAAGATAAAAAAGTTAGAAAGTTTAATTGATTCTAGGGATAAAACGATTGAGAGAACAGAGCTTAAAAAGCAGCAATTAGAAATGGAGATCGAGGAATTACGAGCTGAACAAGAAATAACTAAGCGTGCATTTCAAGATATTATTAAAACGTACGAAACGATATCTCCCAAAAAGGCAGCCCCTATCTTTTCGAAAATGGGCGATGAAGAGGCCTTAAAGATTCTTAGCAGTATTAAAACGGACAAGCTTGCAGCAATATTAGAGCAAATGACTCCAGATGATGCGGCAAGATTTACAAAGCTATTAGCTTCTAAAAGCAGTACAAACTGAATGAATAAATATATGAAGGGAGGTGAAATAAATGAACGCAGGAATGATAATGGCTTCAGTGTCAGCTTCGGCAAGTAAAAATCAACCTGCTTTAAAAACGCCTGATATCGAAAATTCATTTGGCAGTGTGTTAGGGAAAGCCATTTTATCAATTGAAGCAGAGTCTTCTAAACCAGATGATGCTGGAAGACTTTCTAAAGAGCAACGCTCCTTATTAAATGAGCTCATCGAGGAATTGAATGCAATAAGCAATCCCGATGATCTTCTTGTTGCAGAAACTCCACAATTAGTAGGTACAGAACTAGGGAACGAAGAGACCTTTATCGTTGAAGAACCTGTGAATTCTGTGTTACTAGATGAGAGTAATCTAGGAAAGATGCTGGACATGCTTAATGAAAAAATTTCAGAGAATCAAGAAATTGATTTAACAGAAGTATTGCCAATTTTAACTACTTTAGCAAGTTTGAATGAAATTCAATGGAGCGAGTTGGACTTAAATAAGATTGGAAACATCCTTAAGTTTACAAAATTACAAGAAAGGGTGATATCTGCCAACCAGATACCTGATAATCAAGCAACAAGTAGCGACACTTTGAAACAGTTGTTAGATACGATTTTGCCAAAACTAAAATCGATGGCAGAAAGTAACCAACAAAAGCCATCCGAATCATTTACGTTAAATAAAATGTTAACTGGTGGAGCATCTCTTGATTTGATCCAAAATACATATTTCCGAAACTTTGAGAATGTAAATAGAGATAATGAAAAAAAAATGGATTATACGCCTTCTGTACAAGGATTTGACAATGCACAAACTGGTCAATCCTTTATTCCACAAATGTCTAAGCTAGAACAATTTGTACTAACTGTAGAAAAAAGCGGACAACCAGTTACTCAAGAACAATTTGTTAAAGCATTTGAAACGATTTTGAATAAATCAAGCTTTACAAATGCAAATGGTACTCAAAAATTATTTATCCAGTTAAACCCTGAACATCTTGGGGCCCTGCGAATTGAACTTATCCAAAAGAATGATGTAATGGTTGCTAAAATTATGGCGACAACAGCACAGGCTAAAGAAATGCTTGAAAGCCAATTATCAGGATTGAAGCATTCATTGGTAGGTCAAGGTATTCAAGTAGAAAAAATAGAAATATCACAACAACTTAGCACATTCTCTCAAGAACGATTCTATCAAAGAGATTCGGACGCTTCTGAGCAGCAAAACCAACAGCAGAATCAGAAAGCTGAAGATGACGCAACAATGGAGTTTACCAATCAATTTGAAGAAGCCTTATTAAATGTTGAAGTGTAGGTGAGAAAAGTGACGACAATCGATACCTCTTTATTACTGTCAAACAATCCAAAAAATAAAGTAACCACTAAAGGCGATACACTTGGCAAAGATGATTTTTTGAAGCTGTTGATGGCTCAGATCCAAAACCAAGATCCAACTAGTCCAATGGACAACACAGCATTTGTATCACAAATGGCTACTTTTACTTCTTTAGAACAAATGACAAACATTGCTACAGGAATTAATAGCTTAATTGATATCGAAAACCAAAATAGCCTTTTAGCTTACAACAATTTTGTTGGCAAAGAAGTGACATGGCATAAAATCAATACGGACGATTCGGGCGAGTTCGGAGAAATAAAGGTTGAAGAAGGAACGGGTGTTGTTTCCTCATTAGAATATAAAAATAATGGAGTGACTTTTATTCTCGAAGATGGAACAAAACTGGAGCCAGGAAATATTTCTAAATTGAATGCAACGACCTCTTCTAATAGTTTATTATCTGCTAGTGAATTAATCGGCAAGCTAGTTACTTATTTAAGTTCCGAGAATGAAGAGGTTTCAGCTATTGTTAAGTCGGTACTACTGAAAGACGGAAAAACAGTATATGAGTTAGCAGATGATAAATCTACTAAACTGACTGCAGATCAGCTGATAAAAATTTCTTCACCTTAAGGAGAGGATTTATGAAAATGAATGGATTCAGACCGATATCCAATCTGCCCACTCAACTCGTTTCATCAAAACAATCGCAAAATAAGAATGAGAAATCAAGTTTTGCCGCTCATTTTCACACAGCTATTCAAACTAACTCAAGTAAGCTGTCAATTAGTAAGCACGCTCAAATGAGACTAGACCAAAGAAGTATTCAAATCAATGAAACGACTTGGACCAAGATTGAAGAAAAAATTCAAGAAGCAAAAAAAATAGGAATTACCGATTCATTAGTTGTTCTCGAAAATGCTGCACTTGTAGTAAATACGAAAAACAACATTGTCATAACTGCCATGGATCGGGCTGAATCAGCTTCCCACATTTTCACAAATATCAATGGAACGATTCTTGTAGATTAAAGGGCTGGACCTGCAAAGGAAGCCTTGGCTGTGGAATGACAGAAACAGTCGATTATGAAAGGAGAGCGAAAAGATGCTTCGTTCAATGTACTCAGGAATTAGCGGGTTAAAAAACTTCCAAACAAAATTAGATGTAATAGGTAACAATATTGCTAACGTGAATACATATGGTTTTAAGAAAAGTAGAGTTACGTTTGCAGACACTATGAACCAAACAATATCTGGTGCAAGTGCGTCAACTGCCAACCGCGGAGGAAAAAACTCGATGCAAGTTGGATTAGGTTCAGCGGTATCAACCATAGATACGATCCATACCCAGTCAAGTCTGCAAAACACAGGCCGTTCCCTTGATCTTGGGATTTCAGGCGATGGTTATTTCGTTGTTGCTAATGGGAATGCCTTGTCATATACACGTGCTGGGAATTTTTATTTAGATAATAATGGTACGTTGGTAAATGGTGATGGGTATAAGGTACAGGCGTTTGATACGAATGGAGTTCTTGGGGATGTTACGGTTAACGTAAATGCTGTAATGCCTGCAACTAAAACAGATAAAGTTGAATTTTTAGGGAATTTATCAAGTGACACAATTGATAAGAAATCTTTTTCACAACAAATGAAGGTAATTGATGCTGTTGGCGAATCACATACAATAGATGTTCATTATATTAAAACTGCAGATAATGAATGGGATGTTTATATTGGTGGGGAGAGTCCATTTGATCCTGATGGTTCATTGAACAGTTCAGTTACACCGGCTGGTTCTATTACTTTTAATTCAGATGGGACTATAAATAATCCCCCAACTGGACCAATAACAATTAAAGATAAAGATGGTACAGATATTGTTTCAGAGATATCTTTAGATTTTTCTAAGTTAACACAGACAGCAGAAGCTAACACTGCTCAAGGTAAACCAAACGGCAGCACAGAAGGCTCACTTGAGAGTTTTACAATCGGCCAAACAGGTGAAATCAGTGGCGTATATTCTAATGGTAAAGTTACAACACTAGGTACGGTAGCAATCGCCAAATTCAGCAACACATCCGGTCTTACAAAAACTGGTGGAAACCTATTCCAAGAATCGATCAGCTCTGGAACAGCGAATATCGGGGTAGCTGGAGATGGCCGAGGAACGCTTGCTGCTGGATCACTTGAAATGTCAAACGTCGATCTTTCAGAAGAATTCACCGACATGATTGTTGCACAGCGTGGTCTTCAAGCAAATACTAGAATTATTACAACATCGGATGAAATCCTTCAAGAACTAGTTAATTTAAAACGATAAGTTAAGGGAGGGAAGAGGATGATTCATTGGTAAGGGGCAGATTTCGTATCTACGATTAACTGTATAAATACAGTTAATTAACATGAAGTAATGTATGTGGAATGCGACATCAGACGCTTTTGAATCATCCTCTATAAATTATTATTAAAGTGACAAGGTTAAATGGTACTAGCTACACAATCAATGCTTTATTCATAGAAACTGTAGAATCACATCCAGATACTACGATTACTCTTACGAATGGGAAGAAACTTGTTGTGAAGGAAAAAGAAGAAGATATTATTCATTCTGTTATTCAGTTTTACCGTTTGGCCAATGTCATCGGAATCAGCAGAGAGGAGGATAGTTCTGAATATGAAAAATAAGCTTTTGACAATTCTATTAATTATTCTTGTTGCGGTTACGTTGGTAGGAGTTGCCTCAGTAGCTGCCATTGCGTATTTCAAAAATGATCATGCGAAAGTAGATAAAGAGCCTAGTATTGATGAGATTATTAAAACATCAGTTAATGTTCCTGAGATCACTACGAATCTTGCAAATGGAGATTTTATCAGGATGACGCTGACCATTCAAACCGATAGTAAAAAAGCAAAAATAGAGCTTGGAAAAAGGGATTTTCAAGTCAAAAACCTTTTAATTACCGAACTATCTGAATTAAAATCAGACATGTTGCGAAGTAAAGTTGGCAAAGAGCAGTTTCAAGAAAGGATGAAGACGAAACTGAATGAAATTATGAAAGAAGGTAAGGTTGAACAGGTTTATATAACCTCCTCTATCCTTCAATAAGAAAACTTCCTAGAAATTGAACGAATTTGAAGGAGGAATTTGGGAGGTGAAATAATTGTCAGGTGAAATACTGTCACAAAATGAAATTGATGCCCTTCTCTCGGCACTTTCAACAGGTGAGAAGGATGCGGATGAATTAAAAAAAGAAGAATCTGAGAAAAAAGTAAAAGTATATGACTTCAAACGTGCTTTACGATTTTCAAAGGATCAAATAAGGAGTTTAACTAGAGTTCATGAAAACTTTGCTCGCCTATTAACGACATATTTCTCGGCTCAGCTAAGAACGTATGTGCAAATAACTGTTGCTTCTGCAGATCAAATTCCTTATGAAGAATTTATTCGCTCGATTTCGAAGATGACCATTTTAAACGTTTTTGAGGTTCCCCCATTAGATGGAAGAATAATTATGGAAGTCAATTCTCATATTGCTTATGCTATGATGGATCGGGTACTGGGCGGTAAAGGCGTAAGTGTTAATAAAGTAGAAAATCTTACTGAAATTGAAACGAGAATTATGTCGAATCTATTTGAAAATGGCTTTGAGAATTTTCAAGAGGCATGGGCAGGTATATCAGAGATTGAACCTGTGTTAACAGATTTCGAAGTGAATCCGCAGTTCTTGCAAATGGTTTCTCCAAATGAGACTGTTGTCGTAATATCCCTTAATACCCAAATCGGAGAAACTTCAGGGATGATTAATATTTGTATTCCTCATGTTACACTAGAACCAATTATTCCGAAGCTTTCCGTTCATTATTGGATGCAGAATACGAAGAAAGAACGTTTATCTGGAGAAGTTGAAGTACTTGAGGAAAGAATAAAAAATAGCGAGCTACCGATTATAGCTGAATTAGGTGGGACAGACATTTCGATTCAAGATTTTCTACATCTTGATATTGGAGATGTTATTCAATTGAATAAGCCGATTGAAGAACCGTTGAGCATCAAGATTGATGAAGTTCCCAAATATGTAGCTCAGCCAGGAAAAGTAGGTAAGAAATTAGCCATTCAAATTCTTGATTACATAAAGGGGGGAGACGAAGATGGTAGGTGATGGAATGCTTTCACAAGACGAAATCGATGCTCTATTAAAAGGAACAGATGATCAATTAAGTAAGAAAAGCGAACCCCAAATTGATGAATACCTATCTTTCATGGAGCAAGATGCTTTAGGGGAGATTGGAAATATCTCATTTGGTAGTTCAGCAACTGCATTGTCTACTTTATTAAATCAAAAAGTCGATATTACGACGCCGACGGTAACTATGATAGAAAAAAGTAAACTTGCAGAGGAATTTCCTCATCCATATGTAGCCATTCAAGTCAATTATACAGAAGGTTTTTCTGGAGGCAATCTTCTTGTTATTCAACAAAGTGATGCTGCGATCATTGCGGATCTCATGCTCGGTGGAACAGGAGTTAATATACCTGACATGTTGGATGAAATTCAGTTAAGTGCAGTTCAAGAAGCAATGAACCAGATGATGGGCTCTGCGGCAACTTCAATGTCTACTGTGTTTAGTAAAAGAGTAGACATTTCACCGCCAAGTCTAGAATTGATTAATTTTATAGAAGGGCAAGGCGGAGACGCAATTCCTGACGATGATCTCATCGTGAGAATTTCTTTTCGACTTTTAGTTGGTAATTTAATAGATTCTAATATTATGCAGTTATTACCATTGAAATTTGCGAAAGAATTAGTTGCAGAATTATTAAATCCAGCACAGCCAGTTCCTGATTCATATGCTTATCAGGAGGAAGCTACGCAAACGAATCATACACAAGAACCAGTTGAACAGGGGTATTATTCTGAACATACAAATTCTCAAACTCAGCAACCAGGAAGTGTACCGACGCCAAGTTATCATGTTCCACAACAATCCGGTCCACAGCATTTAGGATCAGGATCTCATGCACAGCCAGTAAATGTACAACCTGCTAGCTTTACTAGCTTTCAAAACTATCAAATGCAAGAATCAGAAGCTAAAAATTTAGATATGCTATTGGATATTCCGCTACAGGTAACAGTTGAGCTTGGAAGGACAAAACGTTCAATCAAAGAAATTTTGGAACTATCATCAGGGTCGATTGTCGAACTTGATAAACTAGCTGGAGAACCAGTGGATATTTTGGTAAATAACCGATTAATAGCACAAGGTGAAGTAGTAGTCATTGATGAAAACTTTGGAGTTAGAGTGACTGATATTGTCAGTCAAACGGACCGACTAAAAAAACTCAGATAAATTGGAGGAAATTGAATTATGGCTCATAGAATTTTGATTGTTGATGATGCGGCATTTATGAGAATGATGATTAAAGACATATTGTCGAAAAATGGTTTTGAGATTGTTGGAGAAGCAGCAGATGGTGCACAGGCAGTTGAGAAATACCGCGAGCTACAGCCTGATCTTGTCACAATGGATATTACAATGCCTGAAATGGATGGAATTACGGCCTTAAAAGAAATTAAAGCGATCAACCCTGCAGCAAAAGTAATTATGTGTTCTGCCATGGGGCAGCAGGCAATGGTCATTGATGCCATTCAAGCAGGTGCACGGGATTTCATTGTAAAGCCATTCCAAGCAGATCGTGTACTTGAAGCAATTAATAAAACATTAAGCTAACAAATAAGAGGGTGTCATTTTGTTTTCTGTTAAAAAGTGGATTGCTATCCTAATAATAATTTTCGGGATGATAAGTTTCCAGGGGCAAATTTCTGCGGAAGATCTTACTAATCAAACCGTAAAAGATGCTTATAGTAAGCCTGAGAAACCAAATGATATAAAAGAAACAGAACAAGATATAAAACAAAAGGACGATGCAAAAATTGAAAGCTCCCCAAGTAAGGAGCTTTCAATTTTAGACTTAGTTCGAGTAGTTGTTGCTATTATTTTTGTTGTAATTTTACTCTACGGATTACTTTGGTTTATGAATAAAAGAAATAAAGCCTTTCAAAAAGCTAATTTTGTTGAAAATCTTGGCGGTACTAGTCTAGGTTCTAATCGCTCTGTGCAGATTGTAAAAGTGGGCAGGCGAATCCTTGTTGTAGGTGTTGGTGAAAATATTTCTCTGTTAAAAGAGATTGAAAATCAAGAGGAATATGAAGAAGTAATCAAAAATCATAATGAGAAAATGGATAATATGATGGTTCCGAGAGATATCATAACCAAAATGAAAGAAAAATGGGGGGGAAAAGAAAATAAATCCCATGATTTTTCATCTCAATTAAACAAGCAGCTTAAAGAACTGGAGAAAACAAGAAAAGAAGCATTAGGTGAGCTTGATAAAAAGGAGAGAGACCTGAATGAATGAATTTATGCAGCTATTCAATAGCGGTGATCCAGCAAATGTCTCGACTTCAATAAGACTCATTCTTTTGCTCACTGTATTATCTCTTGCTCCGAGTATCCTAATCCTAATGACTTGTTTTGCAAGAATTGTGATCGTCTTAAGCTTCGTCCGAACAGCACTAGCTACTCAACAAATGCCTCCGAACCAAGTACTTATTGGACTTGCTTTATTCATGACATTTTTCATTATGGCTCCCACATTCCAGGAAGTGAATGAGGTTGCATTAACCCCTTTATTTGCAGAAGAAATTAATTTAGAGGAAGCGTATGACCTTGCAGCTAGCCCGTTTAAAGAGTTTATGAGTGAACATACACGACAAAAGGATCTCGCATTATTCTTAGATTATGCAGGGATAGAAAAACCTGAAACGATACAAGATATTCCACTAACCGCGCTTGTTCCAGCCTATGCAATTAGTGAAATGAAGACAGCCTTTCAAATTGGTTTCATGATTTTTATTCCTTTTTTAGTTATTGATATGATTGTAGCGAGTATTCTTATGTCTATGGGAATGATGATGCTGCCTCCAGTCATGATTTCACTACCCTTCAAGATTCTTCTATTTATATTGGTAGATGGCTGGTATTTAGTCGTGAAATCACTATTACAAAGTTTTTAAGTAGGTGAAGTAATGAACGAAGATTTTGTTGTAAAAGTGGCTGAACAAGGGATTTATACGGTATTAATTGTTTGTGGACCTTTACTTTTGATTGCGCTTGGAATTGGTCTGGCAGTTAGTATTTTTCAAGCAACAACGCAAATTCAAGAACAAACACTAGCTTTTGTACCAAAAATTGTTGCTGTATTGCTAGGACTGGTGTTTTTAGCACCATGGATGTTAAGTCATTTACTATCTTATACAAGTGAAATATTTAATAATTTAAATAGATTTGTAGGTTAAACGATGCAAGAATTATTGCCGCACTTTCCAGCTTTTTTATTAGTTTTAGTACGCGTTACAGTTTTTTTTGTAACCATGCCTATTTTTTCACATCGTACATTGCCGACCACATTTCGAATAGGAATCAGTTTTTTCCTAGCTTGGATTATGTACTATACCGTCGATCCATCCATTCTAGTGATTGATGGTGCATACATGCTTCTCATTCTGAAAGAAGCAATCATTGGATTAGTGATTGGGCTTGTCGCTAATATGATTATGGCAGCGATTCAAATTGCTGGAGGGTTTATCGATTTTCAGATGGGTTTTGCTATTGCGAATGTAATCGATCCTCAAACTGGGGCACAAAGTCCTCTAACTGGGCAATATTTATACACGATATCGTTATTATTTTTATTAGCAACGAATGGACACCATCTTCTTTTGGATGGAATTTATTATAGCTATCAATTTATCCCAATTGATCAAGTACTCATTCCATTTGGTGATGAAAACTTGATAGAATTTATTATAAAGGCATTTAGCCAGGTGTTTCTTATTGCTTTGCAAATGTCGATTCCTGTTGTCGGAAGTTTGTTTTTGGTCGATATAGGCCTTGGTATAGTTGCAAGAACAGTGCCGCAGTTAAATATATTCGTTGTTGGAGTTCCTGTGAAAATGCTTGTTAGTTTTCTTGTGCTAATGATTGTCATGGGCATGATGATGATAGTCGTTCAACATTTGTTTGAATATTTACTTGTCATTATGAGAGGTTTGATGCAGTTGATAGGAGGAGCATAGTATGAATGGACTCCGTCTGAACTTACAGTTTTTTGCCGGAGAGAAAACAGAAAAGGCCACTCCTAAAAAAAAGCAGGATTCACGGAAAAAAGGACAAGTTGCGAAGAGTCAGGATGTTAATACGGCGATAAATTTGCTTGCTGTATTTCTTCTTTTGCTTTTCATCGGTCCTTATATGTTGGGGAAAATATCTAGCTTACTTAGTGAATTTTTGCAAAATTCGATGCTTGTTCAAGTTACTGAAGACAGTGCCCCATTATTATTGGTAGAAGTGTTAAAAGAAATGGGTCTTATCTTAGCTCCTATACTGGCAGCCGCTTTAATCGCAGGTATAGCAGCAAATTATATGCAAATAGGATTTATGTTTTCTACAGAAACGATACAGCTAAAACTTGAAAAATTAGATCCAATTAAAGGATTTAAACGTATATTTTCAATTCGGGCCATTGTCGAATTACTAAAATCAATTTTAAAAATATCAGTAGTAGGCTTAGTTACCTTTTTTGTTATTTGGCAGAGAATAGATGAAATTATGATTTTGTCAAAAAAGTCAATAGGGAATGCCATGACAACTTTAGCCGATATTACGGTGAAGGTTGGAATTTATGCGAGTATTGCCTTATTGATTTTATCACTATTAGACTATCTTTATCAGAAATATGACTATGAAAAAAATATCCGGATGTCTAAACAAGATATTAAGGATGAATATAAAAATATAGAAGGCGACCCGCTTATTAAATCTAAGATTAAACAAAAACAGCGTGAAATGGCGATGCAGCGTATGATGCAAGAAGTACCTAAGGCAGATGTCGTGATTACAAATCCGACACATTATGCAATTGCCTTAAAATATGATGATCAAAAATCCGCTGCACCTTATGTGATTGCGATGGGAGTAGATTTTGTCGCACAGAAGATTAAATATGTTGCAAAAGAAAATGATGTAGTAATGGTTGAAAATCGCCCTTTGGCAAGATCTCTTTATGATCAAACGGAGATTGGACAGGCGATTCCTGAAGAGTTCTTTAAAGCGGTCGCGGAAATACTTGCTTTTGTTTATAAAACAAAGGGGAAAATTTAAGTCATGTAATGGATTTTGGTGTCAAGTGAGTCTGCCATCTGGCAGAGTTTATCTTAAAGTGTGTGTTCAAAAAGGAGGATAAAAAGAGCCGAGAAGTTCGAGGAGCGATTGCCTCTAGATCTGTGCGTATACAGTAATACGTGAGGTCCGTAGAGACAGAGCTTTGATATAATTCGCAAGCTTTTTTTACCGGACTTTTTGAACAACCTCTTAAAGGGCGCTTACGCTTTTCTGATAGGAGAGAAGAATATGTCTGCAAGAGATTTACCGGTATTAGTAGGAGTCATAATGATCGTGGCCATGCTGATTATACCGTTGCCAACCTGGTTATTAAGTGTCTTAATATTAGTGAATATAGCACTTGCTTTGATGGTTTTGCTTATGTCAATGAACATGAAGGAAGCATTGGAATTTTCAATATTTCCGTCACTATTATTGATTTTGACACTGTTTAGATTAGGGTTGAATGTATCAACAACAAGGGCTATTTTGTCACATGGGGAAGCAGGCGGAGTCGTTGAAACATTTGGAACGTTTGTCGTCGGAGGCAATGTCCTTGTAGGTCTTGTTGTCTTCATGATTTTAGTTATTATTAATTTTCTTGTTATTACGAAAGGTTCAGAGCGTGTATCTGAGGTGGCAGCTAGATTTACATTAGATGCGATGCCAGGTAAACAAATGAGTATTGATGCAGACTTGAATGCTGGCATGATCTCTGAAATAGAAGCAAGAGAGAGACGTGAAAAGGTAAGTAGAGAAGCTGACTTTTACGGATCGATGGACGGTGCGAGTAAATTTGTAAAAGGTGATGCGATTGCTGGAATCATTATGGTAATTATCAACCTTGTTTTTGGAATATTGATTGGTGTCGTACAACTAGGTCTAGCATTTGGAGAAGCAGCCACTCACTTTTCCATGCTTACAGTTGGTGACGGATTGGTCAGTCAAATTCCAGCGCTTATGATATCAACAGCTACTGGTATAGTGGTGACAAGAGCAGCATCTACTGGGAATTTAAGTTCGGACATCATGTCACAACTTTTTGCCTATCCTAGTCTGTTATATGTGACAGCAGGTACGATGTTTTTACTCGGTTTGTTTACGCCGATTCCTGATATATTAACGATTCCATTAGCTGCATTATTCGCATTTGGAGGGTATAAAATATCGAAAACTCCTAAAAAAGATGAAGTGGAGTTCCAAGAATCAGAAGAAGAGTTGCAAGCAGATGAAATGAAGAGTCCTGAGAGTGTTGTAAGTTTACTAAGTGTCGATCCGATTGAATTTGAATTTGGATATGGCTTAATTCCGCTTGCAGATACGAATCAAGGCGGTGATCTTCTTGATCGTGTGGTCATGATTAGAAGGCAGCTGGCGATTGAAATGGGGTTAGTTATCCCGGTCGTTCGAATTCGTGATAATATTCAGCTGAATCCTAATGAATACCGATTAAAGATAAAAGGCAATGAAATGGCTAGGGGAGAACTTTTACTGGATCATTATTTAGCTATGAGCCCTGGAATTGAAGATGATTCGATTGAAGGCATTGACACAGTAGAGCCGTCATTCGGACTGCCTGCTAAATGGATTTCAGAGGATATGAAGGAACATGCGGAGATGATGGGTTATACAGTCGTTGACCCTCCAAGTGTTGTTTCAACTCATATTACTGAAGTGATTAAAACGAATGCTCATGAACTTCTTGGCAGACAGGAAACAAAACAATTGATTGATCATTTGCATGATTCTGCTCCTATCCTGGTGGATGAAGTGACACCAAGCCCATTAACCATAGGTGATGTACAAAAAGTACTAGCAAAGTTGCTTCGTGAAAAGGTGTCGATTCGCAATTTGCCGATTATTTTCGAAACATTGGCTGATTATGGTAGGATTTCTTCTGATACTGATTTGCTGACTGAGTATGTCAGGCAAAATCTTGCAAGGCAAATAACGAGTACGTTTACGATTCCAGGAGAGAGCCTAAAAGTTATCACGCTATCGGGAAGAATTGAAAAGCTTATTGCAGATGGTGTTCAGCAAACAGAACATGGAAACTTCTTATCGCTTGACCCAAATGATTCCCAAGCCATTTTAGAATCAACTGCATCTAAATTAGAAGAATTGACATTAATGGAACAAACGCCAATTGTTCTTTGTTCACCTGCAGTTCGAATGTATGTAAGACAATTAATGGAAAGGTATTTCCCACAAGTGCCAATCCTTTCTTATAATGAGCTAGAGTCTAATGTAGAGGTACAAAGCGTAGGGGTGGTGAATGTGGATTGAATGTAAAAAGATATCACGCTGAGTCTATGACAAAGGCTATCAAGATGGTTCGCGATGAATTAGGAAATGATGCTGTTATTTTGAGTTCCAAGCCCATTTTCACCGGTGGCTTTTTAGGGATGTTTAGGAAGAGGAGCATCGAAGTTTTTGCTGCAGTGGATCCACAAATTAAACCTGCACCAGCAGTCACAAAGCAAAAGATTAAGAAGGTTCCTTTAAAAGCTACGGAAGCAGTATCTGAAGACAATCGTCAAGTTGAGGCATTAGCGATGCAAAAGTCAGAACCCACGCATACATCTATTGAAGTAATGAAAGAATTGGAAGATTTAAAAACCATGATTAAAGAATTGGAACGGCGCCCGGACATGACATATCCGGAACCTTTACTTCCTGTTTACCAGTTACTTGTTGAACAGGGAGTCGATCAAACGATTCAAAGAGATGTTATGGATCAACTACTAAAAAAGTGGTCCCAGAGTCATGGTGGTTTGGCTGAAGAAGAATTCTCAAATCTAGTAAAAGTAGAGCTATTAAGTCAGTTTTCAAATATTGAAGATTGGGGATTTCATGCAGGAAAAAAATATATGAATATTGTCGGTCCAACAGGAGTAGGAAAGACGACGACCCTTGCGAAAGCTGCCGCACTGTGTATGTTAAAGCAAAATAAAAGAGTTGCTTTTATTACAACAGATACGTATAGAATTGCAGCAATCGATCAATTGAAAACCTATGCTAAGATTCTAAATGTCCCAATTGAAGTGGCATACAATCTGGAAGATTTTCAAAAAGCAATCGAACGTTTTTCCCATTATGATGTTGTCTTCATTGATACGGCAGGACGAAATTTTCGTAATGCAGATTATGTTCGTGACCTTCAGAATATTATTGACTTCTCGGTTGATATGGAAACGTATCTTGTCCTATCTTTAACATCAAAACAAAAGGATATGGACGATATATATCGACAGTTTTCAATGATACCCATTAAACAAGTTATTTTTACAAAGGCAGATGAAACGTCCACTTATGGTGCGATGGTGAATTTCACTATAAGAAATGAAATGGGTGTAGCCTATGTAACAAATGGTCAGAATGTCCCAGATGATATTGAAATGGCTACTCCTCAATTATTGGTGGAAATGATTTTTGGAGAAAAAAACTATGAGTGATCAAGCTGAAAACTTACGGAATTTTATTGAAGAACATGAATATTCTCCATCCTCCAAAACGATTGCTGTGATAAGCGGAAAGGGCGGTGTGGGGAAGTCGAACGTTTCATTAAATTTCGCCATAAATTTAGCGAAACGTGGCAAACGAGTGCTATTGTTCGATATGGATATAGGAATGGGAAATATTGATATATTATTTGGCTATCACTCACCGAATAGTATTATGGATTTTTTTTATGGAAATCTAACAATTAGAGAGACGATTTCATCAGGACCAGAAAATATTTCAATTATTGCTGGTGGTACTGGATTAACGAATTTATTTTCCTTAGATGACGAGCTATTTAACCGGTTTATCGAACAGTTTAATGAGTTACTTCATGAATATGACCTAATCCTGTTTGATATGGGTGCAGGGATTAATGAGGATACGGCTAAATTGCTATTGTGTGTTGACGAGTTAATCGTGATAACAACTCCAGAACCAACTTCCATAACAGACGCTTATTCAGTTATGAAATACATTAATTCAGTAAGCTCTGATATTCCCTTTCATTTAATATGTAATCGGATAGTAGAGGAACAGCAAGGCAAAGAAACAATGAATCGGTTACAAAATGTCATGAGAAAATTTCTACAAAAGGAAATCATCCCACTTGGATATCTTCCAGATGATCGAACGGTTATGCAAGCTGTATCTAAGCAAATCCCTTTTAGCTTATACAATCCAAGTGCCGAAGTTTCTAAGGCGTTGTCAGATATTACCTCTCGATATTTAAATCATTCTGTCTCGGAAAAAATAATGTTTAGGAAAAGTAATTTTCTTGGAAATTTAAAAAAGTTTTTTCTTGGAGGGTAGGCTGTTAACATGAGCAAAATTAAAGTATTAATCGTCGACGATTCTGCATTTATGAGAAAACTAATTAGTGAATTTTTAGCTGAAGATAGTAGGATTGAAGTAATCGGGACAGCAAGAAATGGACGGGATGCTGTGAATAAAATCGAGAAAGAAAAACCGGATGTTATCACATTAGATGTTGAGATGCCTATTATGGATGGTCTAGAGGCATTACAGATTATCATGAAACAAACGCCAACTGCTGTGATTATGCTCTCTAGTACGACAAAAGAAGGTGCTGATAATACGTTAAAAGCAATGGAGATAGGTGCTATTGATTTTATTGCAAAGCCATCAGGTGCTATCTCACTCGATTTATATAAAATTAAAACCGATTTAATCAATAAAATTGTCGCTGCAAGTAAGACCAATGTATCAAAGTTGCAAAAAAACACCTTGAATATTGAAATTATCCAAAGAAGTTCCGATAATTATAGTAAAATAGAACTAGTTCATGATTATAATTTGAGTCCACAGATAAGCGAAAAGTCGCCATTTTCAAAAAAGATCATTGTAATAGGGACTTCTACTGGCGGCCCTAGAGCATTGCAAACCGTTTTAACTCAACTCCCTAAAAATATTGAGGCGCCGATTTTAGTAGTTCAGCATATGCCTCCTGGCTTTACGAAATCACTTGCGAATCGCCTTAACACTTTATCGGAAATTACCGTCAAGGAGGCGGAGGATGGAGAGATTTTAAAAAAAGGAACTGCTTATATTGCACGAGGAGGCCACCATTTAAAAATAAAAAAGGTTGGAATGAGTTTAGCAATCCATACAGATCAATCTCCTATGAGAAATGGGCATCGCCCTTCGGTTGACGTATTATTTGAATCAGTGAGCCGGATCAATGATGTTGAAAAGGTAGCGGTTGTTATGACAGGGATGGGCATGGATGGTGCCAACGGTCTGATCGCTCTCAGTAAATCAGGTAGACTATCCGCGATTGCTGAATCAGAGAAAACATCCATTGTTTTCGGGATGCCTAAAGCGGCTATTGCGACTAATGTAATTAATAAAGTAGCTAATGTGGAAGACATTGCAAAAGCGATTGTGAAATATTGCTAATACGAAAGGCGGATTACTATGGATCTTAACCAATATTTAGAAGTATTCATTGAAGAGAGTAAGGAGCATCTTCAAACTTGTAGTGAACAGTTATTGGAGCTTGAAAAACATCCTCAAGATATAGGAATTGTGAATGAGATTTTTCGATCGGCGCATACGTTAAAAGGGATGTCAGCAACAATGGGATATGAAGATTTAGCCAATTTAACTCACAAAATGGAAAATATCTTAGATGAAATTCGTAATGAAAAAATCCAGCTATCTTCCGAAATATTTGATGTGATTTTTTTAGCAGTTGACGATTTAGAAGCAATGGTTATGAGCATTGCGGAAGGCGGAAATGGAAAAAGGGACGTAAGTGAAGTTGTGGCAAAGTTAGAGATGATTGAGAATGGGGAATCTCTACTTTCCGTCGGTATAGCAGAAGTAGCTGCCGCAGTTGAGATGCCAATTAGTGAGTCTATTGCGAAAAGCGTCTATGATGAATTTGAATTGACGGTTTTACAGCAATCAAAGGAACAAGGTTTTGAAAGTTATGAAATAAAAGTGAGTTTGCGAGAGGATTGTCTTTTGAAAGGCGCTCGCGTATTTATGGTTTTCGAAGTGTTAGAAAAGCTCGGTGAGGTCATAAAATCAGCTCCATCTGTTGATAAACTTGAAGAGGAACAATTTGATCAATCCTTTTGTGTGACAGTTGTGACGAAAGTGTCAGTGGAAGCACTTCAGAAGAAAGTGATGAAAGTTTCTGAGGTCGACGAAGTCATTGTAAGTAAACTAGATTTATCTGAACTGAGAGTAGCAATAAACGAAGAAGTACATAAATTGACAACGAATAAAGAGGATCAAGAAAGCAAAAATGAACCTACTGTACCATCAGCTTCTTCCAAAGATGAAAAAATGAATCATCCTTCTAGTAAGCAGCATAATAAAACAATCAGGGTTAATATTGATCGTCTAGATGTGTTAATGAATCTTTTTGAAGAGCTGGTAATTGACCGGGGAAGATTAGAGCAAATCTCGAAGGAATTAGAAAATACCGAATTAGACGAAACGGTTGAGAGAATGTCAAGGGTAACGGGAGACCTTCAAAATATTATCTTAAATATGAGAATGGTCCCAGTTGAAACCGTCTTTAATCGCTTCCCGAAAATGGTTCGTACATTAACACGAGATCTTCATAAAAAAGTAGCTCTAGAAATCTATGGTGCAGAAACCGAATTAGATCGAACCGTCATTGATGAAATTGGTGACCCAATTGTCCATTTACTCCGTAATGCACTTGATCATGGAATCGAGATGCCTGAGGTGCGAAAAGCGAATGGTAAACCTGAAGAAGGTACCGTCATGTTGAAAGCTTATCATAGTGGAAATCATGTTTTCATCGAACTAAAGGATGATGGTGCAGGGATTAACCGGGAAAAGGTATTGAAAAAGGCGATAGCAAACCAAGTAATTACGGAACAACTTGCTGCAACTCTTACTGATAAACAAGTAAATGAACTGATATTTGCTTCTGGCTTCTCGACAGCAGACCAAATATCTGACGTATCCGGACGAGGAGTAGGATTGGATGTAGTAAAAAGTAAGATTGAAGCTCTTGGTGGAGTGGTTTCCATTGATTCTGTTGAAGGGAAAGGATCGGATTTTCTCATCCAATTACCACTTACATTGTCGATTATTTCTGTTATGCTCGTTGAAATTCAACAGGAGAAATATGCAATTCCGCTTTCATCAATAATTGAAACCGCAATTATCAATAAAACGGATATCATGAATGGTCATAATCAACAAGTAATTGATTTTAGAGGCAAGGTATTACCATTACTCTTCCTAAAAGATATATTTGAAGTTCCTGAAACTATCGATGAAGACGAATATTATTCAGTCATCATTGTTAGAAAAGGCGATAAAATGGCTGGATTAGTTGTAGATTCGTTTATTGGACAACAAGAAATTGTTCTAAAATCTCTTGGTAATTATTTATCCTCTGCTTTTGCGATATCGGGAGCTACTATTTTAGGTGATGGTCAAGTCGCTTTAATTATCGATTGTAACGCCTTAATTAAGTAAAAAGGAATTCAAGTAAATATGTGATTTTTCCAGAAATGATTTGTTCGTATGAGTATGTACAGATTCATAATACATATTTTCTTAAAGTTTTGATCATGAATTTTAATGATAGATTCAAGCAAGTTCAATTAAATAAAAACAATGAGCGGTCTTAACTAGTCTTTTTTACTTGAATACATATAATTTTAGGAGGTTCAAATATGGAGGAAATTGTAACTTCAGAAACGGTGAAGGTCATCGTTTTTCAAATTAAAGATAAAGAATATGTGATTCCTGTCTCCAAAGTTCGTGGAATTGAAAAAATAATGCATATTACCCGTGTTCCAAGATCATTACCATTTGTAAAAGGAGTAATCAATCTTAGGGGTGTGATTACACCTATTATTGATTTACGAGCTCGTTTCGAAATAGAAAAAGCTGAGTATGATGATCGAACAAGAATCATTATTGTGACATTGGATAATATGGAAGCTGGTTTGATCGTAGATTCTGCAAATGATGTGCTGGATATTCCTGAGTCAAGCATAGAACCTCAGCCAGAAGTTATTGGAAATGTAGCGATGGAATATATTAGTGGTGTTGCCAAGGTTGAAAAAAGATTATTAACCTTGCTGAATCTTGATCAGATCCTTAATCAAAATGAAATACATGACTCAGCTGTTAAAGAAGCATAAGGCGATGTCCTATATTGATAAAATCACCTCTGTGCATTTGGATATATTAAAAGAAATTGGGAATATTGGAGCGGGTCATGCTGCTACCTCTCTATCCACGATTCTTGGTAGGAAAATGAATATGAATGTTCCGCATGTGAGAATTCTATCGTTTAATGAAATGATTGAACTGGCTGGTGGACCAGAAACTGTTGTTGCGAGCGTCTTTCTAAGAATTGAAGGAGATGCACAGGGCAATATGTTCTTTATATTACCTTTAGAGCAGGCTGCTCGCTTCATTGAACAAATGACAGGAACAGAAGCGTTCTCCTTTGATCATCTTCCCATTCCTGAATTAGCACTTTCTGCATTATCCGAGTTAGGAAACATTCTCTCAGGCTCTTATTTATCCTCACTATCTGATTTTACTAAATTAAGCCTTTATCCATCTGTTCCTGCTTTATGTATTGACATGGTCGGTGCTACAGTCAGCGCTGGTTTGATTGAATTATCTCAAGTAAGCGACTTTGTTATTGTAGTTGAGACTGCGATTGGAGAGGATGTAGAAAGTTCAACTTTTATTAACGGACACTTCTTTTTTCTATTAGATCCTGAATCCTATGAAATTGTTTTTCATTCATTAGGAGTACCTTTACATGGTTGAATTATCCAATATTATCAAAGTAGGAATTGCTGATATGAATATTGTGCATTCTCCAGCTCTCATACGCACGTCAGGTCTTGGGTCATGTGTCGGTGTGGTTGTATATGATCAATCTAAAGAAATCGCAGGAATGGCACATGTCATGCTTCCAGACTCTTCTTTATCAAAAATGGGTCAAATCAATCATGCAAAATATGCAGATACAGCAATAAAAGAATTAGTGGAGAGAATCGTTCAAGATGGAGCATCAATAAGAAAACTAAAGGCAAAAATTGCTGGTGGATCGCAAATGTTTCAGTTTTCTTCAGGCACAGATTTAATGAGGATAGGACCAAGAAATGTAGAAGCAGTAAAAAAAGAATTAATGGCGTTACGTATACCAATCATGGCTGAAGATGTGGGCGGAAATAGCGGCAGAACAATAGAATTTAATCCAAAAACAAGTTTGCTCAACATTAGAACGGTAAATAAGGGAACTAAAGAGGTATAGAAGCAATAGGTTTCCTCTTTAAGAGTAGGTTTTTTAATCTGTCTTAGTGATCAGCACAAGCAGCCACCCCCTCGAAATTATATGTTAAGCAAGAAATATGCATGTCAAATTGCCACGATTGGGTCATAAGTCACTCCTTCTTGCAAATTGTTTTTTTTCAAGATGTGTCTAGACTCATACGTGTCACCTTGACTATTAAGGGGCTATTAACATAGCTAGATTTTTATAACCAAGGATTGGTGAAGGTTTTTCTAAAGAACATGTTTTATCCCGGTTTAACAGGCTATATATCCCCACCTCAATTTTTGTAAGAGAATCAAGAGAACTTAGGTGGGGATAAATAGACTGTAAATTCCCGATTGGTTCAACTAACCATCAGTGGGGATGCCCCACTGATGGAAGTTTCACTTTATAGCGTTAGGAGGAGGTCTCGTGTCTCAACTGACAACCGAGGAAGAGCAGTTATATTGGAAATATTGGATTGACAACAAAGATCCAAAAGCAGGTGATATTCTAGTGAAAAGATACATACCACTTGTATCCTTTCATGTCCAAAGAATTTCAGTTAACTTGCCTAAGAGCGTAAGCAGGGATGATGTGAGAAGCCTTGGAATGATGGGGTTGTTTGATGCACTAGAACGCTTCGATCCTAACCGTGATTTAAAATTTGACACCTATGCTTCATTCCGAATTCGTGGCGCTATCTTAGATGGTTTACGCAAAGAAGATTGGCTTCCTCGGAGTGTAAGAGAAAAGACAAAAAAAATTGAAGTAGCAGCTGAAAAATTAGAACAGAAGCATATGAGAAAAATTGGCGCAAAAGAAATTTCTGAAGAGTTAAATACTTCTGAAGAAGAAGTATATACAGTGATGAATGAGAATTTTTTTGCAAATGTACTATCAATGGATGAAAACCCGCAAGACCAGGAAGAGAAAGAAGGTCCGAGTCATCATATTAAAGATGATAGGACGCTAATGCCAGAAGAGCAATTGATGAAAAAAGAATTATACAAAGATCTAGCTAAAGTAATAGAAACTTTAAATGAAAAAGAACAGCTTGTACTACAGCTTTTTTATAAAGAAGAGTTAACACTAACAGAGATCGGTAGAGTAATGAGTTTATCAACATCAAGAATTTCGCAGATTCACTCAAAGGCAATTTACAAACTTAGGATATTATTACAGGGTGCTATACTGTAATAATATCCTGTTTCCAACAAAAGAGGGGTATTATGTCAGGTTTTATAATGTTTATAATGTTTGTATTAAACATCTTTACGATTTTGGCAATCATTGTTTTATATACGAGGCAAAATCGCTTGGGGAATTTTGAGAAAAACCAAGAAAGCAGAGCCCGTGAAATGGAAGAATCAATGGCTGCCTTTGTGTTGGAATTAAAAGGAGAAAATGACCGTTTGATTCGTGCGCTTGCTATGAAAGATGCTGCTTCAAATGAACTAAACTCTAGTGAAAAGCTTCTTTCACGAAAAACCACTAGCAGCTCTCTAAGGCAGTCAGTTGGTCCATCAAGGCAAACAGTACATGCCAAAGAAGAGGATGCAACATCGTTAAAATTACCAGACTTACCAATCACTAATGACGATAAACTTGAGATATCTACCAATCGATTAGTAGAACATGAAGGTGGGTCAAATCAGCGTACATCTTTTCAAGAGACATTAAAACAAGAGCTTCAAAATCATGAACAACAGCTTAAGTCAACTCTCTCTGATCAAGTGAATGATTTGCTTCAGAAGGGCTTGACCACTGAAGAAGTTGCCAAAAAATTAAACAAAGGTAAAACAGAAATCGAACTTTTATTAAGATTTAATAGACAATCGTGAAAACTACTTGCTTGTATTTTATGATTATGCTATAGTATGTAATGGTGTTATTACACACGTTTCGTAATCTGGTCAGATGGTGCTGTTTCGACAGTTTCTGCCTGGAAATGATCGAAGCGGAGGACAAACAAAACCATTTAGGAGGAACTAATAATGTCAGTAATTTCAATGAAACAATTGCTTGAAGCTGGTGTACACTTTGGACACCAAACACGTCGCTGGAACCCGAAAATGAAGAAGTATATCTTCACTGAGCGTAACGGTATCTACATCATCGATCTTCAAAAAACAGTGAAAAAAGTTGATGAAGCATACAATTTTGTTAAAGAATTAGCTGCTAATGGCGGAACAATTCTTTTTGTTGGTACAAAGAAACAAGCTCAAGAGTCTGTTAAAGAAGAAGCAATCCGCTCTGGTATGTACTATGTTAACCAACGCTGGTTGGGTGGAACTTTAACTAACTTTGGAACAATTCAAAAACGTATTTCTCGTCTTAAAGAAATCGAAAAGATGGAAGAAAACGGGACATTCGAAGTACTTCCTAAAAAAGAAGTTATCCAACTTAAAAAAGAATGGGATCGCTTAGAAAAATTCCTAGGCGGTATTAAAGATATGAAAACTATCCCGGATGCGATTTTCATTATTGATCCACGCAAAGAGCGTATCGCAGTTGCGGAAGCTCATAAATTGAACATCCCTCTAGTTGGTATTGTTGATACAAACTGTGATCCAGATGAGATCGATGTTGTTATCCCAGCTAACGATGATGCAATCCGTGCAGTTAAATTATTAACTGGTAAAATGGCAGATGCAATTCTTGAAGCTAAACAAGGCGAAGAAACTGCTGCAGAGCCAGCTAACGCTTAATTTGTATTAATAATACAAAGCCTGGCGCTAAAACGCGCCAACTTAGTATGAAGGACAAATTATTTGATTCGCTAAACTCACTTAATTAAAAAGGTGGCGGAGTGGAGTCAGATTTCGTAAGCTTTACTCCTAAACTAATATGACACTAACAATGGTTGGACATAAATGTAATTCACGGAGTTCCGTCCCCTTGTCCTTCATACAAAAAGGTGATAAGAGGATAATGCCTTTTATCACCTTTTTTGGGATTACATATTGCTCTTTGCATTTGAACCCGAAATTTTTTTGAGATTTGTATATTGTATTCAATAAGAGGAGGATTTTATTATGGCAATTAGTGCACAATTAGTAAAAGAATTGCGTGAAAAAACTGGTGCAGGGATGATGGACTGTAAAAAAGCTCTTGTTCAAACCGATGGAGATATGGAAAAAGCAATTGATTTCCTTCGTGAAAAAGGAATTGCAAAAGCAGCAAACAAAGGTGATCGTATTGCTGCTGAAGGGCTAACTTCAATTATTGTAAACGGAAATGAAGCAGTAATTCTTGAAGTAAATTCAGAAACTGATTTCGTAGCAAAAAATGAAGGATTCCAAGTGCTAGTAAAAGAACTAGGAGAACACTTACTTGCTAACAAACCAGCTACTGTAGAAGAAGCGCTTGAACAAACAATCAACGGAGTAAAAGTTGCTGATCACATCAATGCAGTTGTTGCTAAAATCGGTGAAAAATTAACACTACGCCGTTTTGAAGTAGTTACAAAAACAGATAACGATGCATTCGGTGCATACCTTCATATGGGCGGTAGAATCAGTGTGCTTTCAGTTCTTGAAGGAACAACTGATGCGGATGCAGCTAAAGACGTATCTATGCACATCGCAGCTCTGAAACCAAAATACGTATCACGTGACCAAGTGGACGCTAGTGAACTTGATCGTGAGAGAGAAGTATTAACTCAACAAGCTCTAAATGAAGGGAAACCAGAGAAAATTGTTGCAAAAATGGTAGAAGGACGTATTAACAAATTCTACGAAGAAATTTGTGTTGTAGATCAAACATTTGTTAAAAATCCTGACCAAAAAGTTGGACAATTTGTTGAATCAAAAGGTGGAAGTGTGAAATCTTTCGTTCGTTTTGAAGTAGGCGAAGGAATCGAAAAACGTCAAGAAAACTTTGCTGAAGAAGTAATGAACCAAGTTAAAAAAGACTAATTTACACTTGAAAAGGTTATAGGGAACACAAATGTGTTCCCTATTTTTGAATCATAATGGAACAAAAGAGCTGCGATTTGAATGTGTATTGACCAATAAGTTATCGTTATAAAATTTTGTGAAGCCTGAAAAATAATATGAAATTAGATTACATAGTTGGAGGTTCTAAATGAGCAACCCGAAATATAAACGAGTCGTATTAAAGCTAAGCGGTGAAGCACTAGCCGGTGCTGAAGGTTTTGGAATCAATCCAGCCGTCATTAAATCAATTGCTGAACAAGTAAAAGAAGTAGCTGAACTAGATGTCGAAGTGGCAGTCGTTGTCGGGGGCGGAAACATTTGGCGAGGTAAAATCGGAAGTGAAATGGGGATGGACCGTGCAAATGCCGATTACATGGGCATGCTTGCAACCGTCATGAATTCATTAGCACTTCAAGACAGCTTAGAGCAGCTTGGGATTGAAACGCGCGTTCAATCTTCAATTGAAATGAGACAAATTGCAGAACCATATATTAGACGCCGTGCAATTAGACATCTTGAGAAAAAACGAGTCGTTATATTTGCGGCTGGAACCGGAAATCCTTACTTTTCTACAGATACGACCGCAGCACTTCGTGCAGCGGAGATTGAAGCGGAAGTCATTCTTATGGCGAAGAACAACGTTGACGGGGTTTACAATGCAGATCCTGCCAAAGACAAAAATGCTGTTAAATATGATGAGCTATCCTATTTAGATGTGTTGAATGAAGGCTTGGAAGTCATGGATTCGACAGCTTCTTCACTTTGCATGGATAACGATATTCCATTAATGGTCTTTTCACTTATGGAAAAAGGAAATATTAAACGAGTTGTGATGGGCGAATCGCTCGGAACAATTGTTAGGGGGAAATAAAATGGCAAAACAAGTTATTGATAATTCAAGAATGAAAATGGAAAAGGCGATTTCAGCTTATACGCGAGAATTGGCTAGTATCCGTGCTGGTCGTGCTAACGCTTCATTGCTAGATAGAATATCTGTTGAGTATTACGGAGCACCGACTCCGGTTAATCAAGTAGCAGGAATTTCTGTTCCAGAAGCAAGGCTTTTGGTAATCCAACCTTATGACAAAACAATCCTAGGCGATATCGAAAAAGCAATTCTAAAGTCTGACCTTGGTTTGAATCCTTCCAACGATGGCTCAATCATTCGTATTGCTATTCCTGCATTAACAGAGGAGCGTCGAAAAGAGCTTGTTAAAATGGTTCGTAAGGAATCTGAAGAAGCAAAAATTGCAATACGCAACATTCGTCGTGATGGAAATGATGATTTGAAAAAGCTTGAGAAGAACGGTGAAATTACTGAGGATGACTTACGTGGTTATTCAGATGATATACAAAAGCTTACAGATAATCATATTAACAAAATTGACGATATCACGAAAGACAAGGAAAAAGAAATTTTAGAGGTGTAAACCGTTTGGTGGAGGTAATCCTAACCGGGCTATGCTACTTAAACAATTGATCAAATAAAACTTGAATAATTAGCTGCTTTTACATGGGAATATGTAATATAGTGCCGCTTACGCTACCTTATTGGAATTGGCTATATCTTTACAAAGAATCTTTTCGAATAAATTATGGCATGTAAAATCCATATATTTACTTCTTATTAAAGCAATCAACAACCGCCGGACATTCTGTACCATTCAATATAACCTGAATGATAATGTAATGAAGCTCACCGGAGTCTTCCTTAACATTTTACTTAAGGCATACTGAATGGATTGCAAGAATGATTTCGGCTTTTTTTTTGAAAAAATCTACACAATTTGATTGAACGAGGGACAATCGGTTCATATTGAAAACAGAAGAATGAAAATGTGCTTATATATTGTGTATAATACGAGAGAGCTTTTTAGGTAAATAATAGTTAATTTAAGGTTTTGATCCTGAATTGTAGTTTTACTTGATCATTTTCTTCTACCCAGACAATCTTTTTCATATTAATAATAGGAGAAGTGGTCTTTTTTTGATATTATAATATAGATTCTGTCATTTTCATTTTCGATATAGAATATAGGAATGTGTAGAGAACAGCACTACCTGATGGGGGACAAAAGTATGTATTCAATATGGAAGCGTTTTGGAAAGAAAGATGCTTCTTCCGATTTAGCTCTGAAAATTCAACAAGTAAAAAAATCTTCAGTTCCAAAGCATATCGCTATCATTATGGATGGGAATGGTCGTTGGGCTAAGAAACGTGCCTTACCGAGAATAGCTGGTCATCATGAGGGAATGAAGGTTGTACGGAAGATCACTAAACTTACAAGCCAGTTAAATGTGAGTATTTTGACGGTGTATGCATTTTCCACAGAAAACTGGAAGCGCCCGAAAAGTGAAGTGGATTATATTATGAAACTGCCAGAAGAGTTTTTGGGAACGTTTTTGCCCGAACTTATCGCTGAGAACGTGAAGGTCGAGATGATGGGTGAAATCGATTTATTGCCAGAACATACAAAACGCGCGGTAAAGCAGGCTGTAGAAGAAACAAAGGATAATACAGGTCTTATCTTGAATTTCGCATTGAATTATGGCAGCCGTGCTGAGATACTCATGGCTGTTAATAAAATAATAAAAGATGTTAAAAATGGTATAATAGATGAAACTATAAACGAAGAGCAATTTTCTAACTATTTAATGACCCGTGCACTGCCTGATCCTGACCTCTTGATTAGGACGAGCGGAGAAATTCGCTTAAGTAATTTTATGCTTTGGCAGGCGGCATATTCAGAACTATGGTTTACAGATGTTCTTTGGCCTGATTTTAAGGAAGAGCATTTGTTGGAGGCTGTAGAAGAATATCAGAAGCGCACAAGAAGATTCGGCGGTGTCTAGTTAAGAAGGCGAGGAAAAGTGATTCATGAAGCAAAGAATTATTACGGGTATTATTGCAGCTGCTGTATTCTTACCCATCGTTATTTTAGGCAAGCTACCATTTCTAGTACTGATTTATCTGCTCGGTACAATTGGTTTATATGAATTGATTCGAATGAAAAAACTGCCGCTGAATTCGTTTGCTTCAGTGATCTCGTTTGTGATGCTCTGGCTAATACTTATCCCAGAATCAGCAAACGGAGTTTTGGCAAGTGCTGGATACGATAAAACGCAAATTATTATCGGGGGAGTATTAGTCCTGCTCATTTCCACAGTTTTATCAAAAAATCGTTTTATGTTTGATGATGCGGGTTTTTTAGTAATCTCCGTTATCTATATTGGAATGGGCTTTTACTACTTATTTGAAACGAGAGACACAAATGGCTTAACGTATGTATTTTTTGCCCTATTTACGATTTGGGCAACGGATTCAGGAGCCTATTTCATTGGGAAATCGATGGGGAGACGGAAATTATGGCCTGAAATCAGTCCGAATAAAACAATTGGTGGATTTATCGGTGGAATTATTTCTGCATTGGTTGTCGCATTTCTGTTTTTTATGTTCTCTACGATTGATAGAACATTAATTGAGCTGTTATTTATGAGTATTCTTATAGCGATTTTTGGTCAGCTAGGGGATCTTGTGCAATCAGCCTATAAACGCCATTATGGTGTCAAGGATTCAGGCAAGCTCTTACCTGGACACGGTGGGATATTAGATCGATTGGATAGCTTGATTTTCATTTTACCGATTTTGCACTTTTTACAAATTCTATAATGTGTGAAGTGGTTTTAGGAGATGAATGACATTGAAATATATTAGTCTTTTGGGTGCTTCTGGTTCGATTGGTCAACAAACAGCGGACGTTGTTCGACAACATCCAGATCAATTTAAGATTGTCGCTTTTTCAGTTGGGAAAAATGTGGAGTTAGCTAGAAAATATATTAGTGAGTTTCGACCAAGTTTAGTTTGTGTTCAAACAAAGGAAGATTCTCAAACTTTACAATCGGAATTCGTGGGAACAGGTATTTATTTTACATATGGTGATGAAGGATTAATTGAAACGGCTGTATTTGACAAAGCAGATATTCTCGTAAATGCCGTAATAGGAAGCGTTGGTTTGTTTCCAACGCTTCAAGCAATCAAAGCAAAGAAGGACATCGCTTTAGCGAATAAGGAAACATTAGTGACAGCGGGACATTTGGTCATCGAAGAAGCAAGGAAAGCTAGCGTTAAACTACTACCTGTTGATAGTGAACATTCAGCTATTTTTCAGGCTTTACAAGGTGAAAAAGAAAAAAATATGGAACGCCTGATTATTACTGCTTCAGGAGGTAGTTTCAGAGATCGCACCCGCGCGGAATTGGTTGGGGTAACCGTAGACCAGGCACTTAACCATCCAAATTGGTCAATGGGTGCGAAGATTACGATTGACTCTGCATCGATGATGAATAAAGGTCTTGAAGTAATCGAAGCACATTGGTTGTTTAATCTCCCATATGAAAAGATTGATGTTTTGCTTCATAAGGAAAGCATTATCCATTCAATGGTGGAGTTTCATGATTCTAGTGTAATCGCACAACTGGGTACACCAGATATGAGAGTACCCATTCAGTATGCTCTTACGTATCCCGATCGCCTCCCACTATCAACAAGTCATCGATTAAATCTGGCTGAAATTGGGAAGCTGCACTTTGCGGAGATGGATTTTAAACGTTTTCCGTGTTTGCAATTTGCATATGAAGCAGGTAAAATAGGCGGAACAATGCCAACAGTTCTAAACGCAGCCAATGAGGTTGCGGTTGCGGAATTTTTAAAAGGGAAAATTACTTTCTTAGAAATCGAAACATACATTGAACAAGCATTAAATCGTCATACTCCAATTGATAATCCAGATCTTACGACGATTCAAGAAGTGGATATAAGTACACGAAAATTTATTCAAACATTACTGAAATAGAGGTGAAATGCACGTGCAAACATTGCAAACTGTGATTTCCTTTATCGTTATTTTTGGAGCCCTTGTTTTTTTTCATGAACTGGGACATTTAGTATTCGCGAAACGTGCAGGGATACTGTGTAGGGAATTTGCAATTGGTTTCGGACCGAAAGTATTCACCTATAAAAAGAAAGAAACCGTTTATACAATTAGACTGCTTCCGCTTGGCGGTTATGTTCGTATGGCAGGCGAAGATGCCGAAAATCCAGAAATAAAACCAGGATATCGTATCGGGTTAGTTACGGATGAAAACAGCCTAGTTAAGAAAATTGTCTTAAATAATAAGGATAAATATCCTGATATCCGTATCATTGAAGTGGAATCAGCTGATTTTGAACATAAGCTTCTTATTCAAGGGTATGAAGAGGGCGATGAAACAGAATTAAAGACCTTCCGCATTCATGAAGAAGCAGTTGTTGTAGAAGATGGCATGGAGAATCAAATTGCTCCTTATGACCGACAATTTGTATCCAAATCACTTGGACATAGAACGATGACGATTTTTGCTGGTCCGATGATGAACTTTGTGCTGGCATTTGTTATCTTTGTCATGATTGGGTTATTTCAAGGGATTGCAGTCAATGAGCCAAGACTTGGTGAGTTAACGGATGATGGTTCGGCGATTGCTTCTGGATTAAAGGCTGGAGATGAAATTCAATCAATCAATGGAGATGAAGTTACTACATGGGAAGATGTTCAAGGAAATATTCAAAAACATCCCGGTAAAGAAATTGAATTTGTAATCCAACGCGATGGTCAGACACTGTCCATTCCAGTCATACCTAAAGAAGTAGATCGGGAAGGTAAGAAGATCGGTGTTATCGGTGTTTATGCCCCAGTAGAAAAATCACCGCTAAAGGCATTTTCATACGGTTTAACTGAAACCTATCACTGGACTAAACAAATCTTTGTCATTCTTGGACAATTAATTACAGGTGGATTTACATTGGATAGCTTATCTGGTCCTGTGGGGATTTATAAATCTACTGAAGAAGTTGCTAAGTCAGGAATATTCATGTTAATGAAATGGGCAGGGTTACTAAGTATTAATCTTGGGATAATGAACTTACTACCATTACCAGCGCTTGATGGCGGCAGACTCTTATTCTTCCTTGTGGAATTTCTAAGAGGAAAGCCAATTGATCGGCAAAAAGAAGGCATTGTCCACTTTATAGGATTTGCACTTTTGATGTTATTGATGATTATGGTTACATGGAATGATATCCAACGATTTTTCTTATGATTAAAACCTAAATATATCAATTGCTCGTATTAAATACAAAACAGTCAAAAGACAATAGTGCATTTTGAAGCTGTACTGTTGTCTTTTTGTCACGTCCAACAAATTATCTACTATATAATTTGTTATAACTAAGGATTCATTTCTATATCTTTATACGTAGAATTGCTGAATTTTCTCCTGTATAATTTGATAGAAGGGATTAAAAGCACAACCGTGATTAAAAATAAAGGTTCCTATTTATAAAAGAGGTGCAATGATGAAACAAAGTATGACGTTCATTCCAACATTAAGAGAAGTACCTGCAGATGCAGAAATTAGAAGTCACCAGCTTTTACTACGGGCAGGCTATATGCGACAAAATTCTAGCGGTGTCTATAGCTTTCTACCATTAGGAAAAAAGGTGCTACAAAAGATAGAACAGATTGTACGTGAAGAAATGGATAACGCAGGGGCGGTAGAACTATTAATGCCTGCGCTTCAGCAAGCAGAATTTTGGCAGGAATCAGGTCGCTGGTATACGTATGGCCCGGAACTTATGAGATTAAAAGATCGTCATGATCGTGAATTTGCCCTAGGTGCAACACATGAAGAAGTGATCACGAGCCTAGTTCGCGATGAAATTAAATCATATAAGCGTCTGCCATTAACCGTTTATCAAATCCAGACGAAATTCCGGGATGAAAAAAGGCCGCGTTTCGGATTATTGCGTGGTCGTGAATTCATTATGAAAGACGCATATTCCTTCCACTCTAATCAGGAAAGTTTAGATAAGGTGTATCAACGTTTGTTCGCTGCCTATTCAAATGTATTCAGTCGCTGCGGATTAGATTTCCGGGCTGTTATTGCTGATTCTGGAGCAATGGGTGGGAAAGACACGCATGAATTCATGGTTCTCTCTGAAGTAGGAGAAGACACAATAGCCTATTCAGACAGCTCGGATTATGCAGCCAATATTGAAATGGCACCAGTTTTATTAGATGAAGTGAAAAACACCGACCTGGCAAAAGAAATAGAAAAAGTTGAAACAATCGGCAAAAAGACAATTGAAGAAGTGGCTAGTTTTCTACAAACAGATGCGAAAGCTTGCATCAAATCACTTCTTTTCAAAGTGGACGAAAAGTTTGTATTAGTGCTGGTTCGCGGTGATCATGAAGTGAATGATATTAAATTAAAAAATATTTACGGCGCAGCAAATGTAGATCTTGCTTCTGCAGAAGATACGAAAGAAGTATTAGGATGCTCTATTGGTTCACTTGGCCCAATTAAATCTGCTGAAAATGTTGAAGTGATTGCAGATCAAGCTGTTGAGGAGTTAGTCAATGCGGTTTGTGGTGCTAATGAAGAGGATTACCATTATATGAATGTAAATCCTGGCCGCGATTTCTCAGTATCTCAATATGCGGATATTCGCTTTATTCAAGAAGGGGACAAATCTCCAGACGGGAATGGATTGATTAAATTCGCAAAAGGAATCGAAGTTGGACATGTTTTCAAGCTTGGAACGAGGTATAGTGAGGCGATGAATGCTGTTTACTTGGATGAAAACGGCCGTAACCAACCAATGATCATGGGGTGCTATGGAATTGGTGTTTCCCGGACACTTGCTGCAGTTGCAGAGCAGTTTAATGATGAAAATGGACTTCTATGGCCAAGCAATTTAGCTCCTTATCATGTTCACTTGATCCCTGTTAATATGAAAGATGAAGTCCAAGCTGCTCTTGCTGAGGAATTATATAGCTCTTTGAAAAAACAAGGCTATGATGTACTTATGGATGATCGTCAAGAGCGTCCAGGTGTCAAATTCGCTGATTCGGATTTAATTGGACTTCCAGTTCGAGTCACAGTTGGGAAGAAAGCATCTGAAGGGATCATTGAAGTGAAAATTAGAAAGTCAGGCGAAATGCTGGAAATCGGTACAGACGCCTTAGTGGAAACTTTGTCTGAAATCCTAGGCAAATAATAAAAATAGAGCAATAGAAAGGCATCGGTCATTATGAAGATGCCTTTTTCTATGTGAGCATAACTCTTACCAATTCGAAATAATTAATAGAAAATAGGAAAACTTCACAAAGTGTTAAAGGGGAACTCTGGTTCTGCAAGATAAGAAGAATATTCTTGTTGTGGTATAATTACCACTGTTACATTTTGAACATGAAGGCGTCCTGCCGTTTCTATATTTAGTTTAAAAAATGTAAAAGAAAGAAGGAGGATGACAATTGGATCAACAAATGAACAACGGTCGAGAGAGGTTTCAACTCTTGCTCAGTCAGCTTAAGTTAACGGATGATGCATTTGTACAGTATTTTTATGGTGCTGAGATTGAAAAACTTTTGATTGAAAGAGAATCAAAGAGCTGGCATTTTGTCTTCAAACTTGAAGAACTAATTCCTTTTCGTGTTCATGCAAAATTCTCTACACAGCTTGCGAGTACATTTGCTCACATTGCTAAGATATCATTTAGCTTCAATGTGCTTCAGCCAAAGGTTACAGAAGAATTGGTCAAGGAATACTGGAAAAATTGCTTAAGTGAACTTCAAGGGATTTCACCAGCACTGCTCTCGCTTTTAAATGAGCAAGATCCAAAGATTGTAGGTCATCGGATTATTGTCTCTGCTCGAAATGAAGCAGAAGCTGGTCAGTTAAAGAAAAAGTATTCAAGTTTGATTTCTAACAACTATCAAGTATTAGGCTTTCCTCCAATGTCGCTCGAAGCAGAAGTAGCCGAAATTAAATCAAATAATGATTATCAGCAGTTCTTAAAAGAGAAACAAAAAGAAGACGAAGAAAAAGGTTTGGCAGCATTACTCGAAATGCAGAAGAAGGAAAGTGAAAAATCAGCGGATGGATCTCAATATGAAGGACCTGTTAAAATCGGTTATACGATTAAGGAGGACGCTGATTTCAGACGTCTTGAACAAATCATGGAAGAAGAAAGAAGAATTGCGATTGAAGGATATGTGTTTGATGCTGAAGTCAAAGAACTTCGCAGTGGCAGAACATTACTGACCTTTAAAGTAACGGATTATACAAGCTCAATTATTGTGAAAGTATTTTCAAGAGACAAAGAAGATGCAGCTATTTTGGCCAGGGTGAAAAAAGGGATGTGGGTCCGAGCCCAAGGAAGTATCCAAACTGATACATTCATTCGTGATTTAGTCATGATGGCAAATGATATTAACGAAATTACGAAGCAAGGCCGTATCGACTATGCGCCAGAAGGTGAAAAACGGGTCGAGCTTCACCTTCATACACCGATGAGCCAAATGGATGCAGTCTCACCAGTTTCAGCGCTTGTTTCCCAAGCGAAGAAATGGGGACATACAGCGATTGCGATAACGGATCATGGTGGTGTTCAATCATTCCCAGAAGCGTTTAGTGCTGGTAAGAAAAATGATATTAAAATCCTTTATGGAGTAGAAGCGAATTTAGTCGATGATGGGGTCCCAATTGCTTATAATGATGCACACCGTCTGCTCGAAGAAGATACGTATGTTGTGTTTGATGTAGAAACGACTGGTTTATCAGCTGTTTACGATACGATTATTGAGCTTGCAGCAGTGAAAATTCAAAACGGGGAAATTATCGACCGTTTTGAATCGTTTGCAAACCCGCATCACCCTTTATCAGCGACAACTATCGATTTGACTGGTATTACAGATGATCTTGTGGAAAATGCTCCAGATGTGCCGGAAGTTCTTGAAAAGTTTCGGGTTTGGGCCGATGATGCAATCTTAGTTGCTCATAATGCAAGCTTTGATATGGGGTTTTTAAATGTTGGCTATAAAAAGATGGGGCATCCCAAAGCTACAAATCCTGTTATCGATACATTAGAATTAGGTCGCTATCTGTATCCAGAATTCAAAAATCATCGTTTGAATACGTTGGCTAAAAAGTTCGATATTGAACTGACCCAGCATCACAGGGCCATTTATGATGCTGAAGCAACGGGATATTTACTCTTAAAAATGCTCAAAGATGCTTTAGAAAAAGAAATCCTGTATCACGACCAATTCAATGAGCATATGGGTGCAGGAAATGCTTATCAGCGCTCAAGACCTTATCATTGTACGCTCATCGCCCAGACTCAAGCGGGATTGAAGAATTTATTTAAGCTTGTGTCCCTTTCTCATATCGATTATTTTTATCGAGTACCTCGGATTCCTCGATCAAAGCTGAAAAAGTATCGTGAAGGAATTTTGATTGGCTCTGGATGTAATAAAGGTGAAGTGTTCGAGGGAATGATGCAGAAAGGATTCGACGAAGTCACCGAGATTGCCGAATTTTACGATTATCTCGAAATTCATCCGAAAGATGTTTATCAACATATGATTGAAATGGAATATATTCGCGATGAAAAATCATTAGAGGGTATTCTTTCTAATATTGTGAAACTCGGGGAAAAGCTAAATAAGCCAGTTGTGGCAACAGGGAATGTTCATTATCTTGAGCCGAATGATAAAATTTACCGCAAAATATTAGTAAATTCACAAGGTGGTGCCAATCCACTTAACCGTCACAAATTACCGGATGTCCATTTCCGGACCACAGATGAAATGTTAAAGAACTTTGAATTTCTCGGTAAAGATCAAGCTCGGAAAGTTGTCGTTGAAAACACGAATAAGATTGCAGACATGATTGATGACATAAAACCGATTAAAGACGATCTGTACACGCCGAAAATTGAAGGTGCAGATGATGAAATGAGAGACATGAGCTATAGTATGGCACGAAGCATCTATGGAGATAATCTCCCTGAGATCGTAGAAGCACGTCTTGAAAAAGAATTAAAAAGTATAATCGGTCATGGTTTCGCTGTTATTTACTTAATTTCTCATAAGCTCGTAAAAAAATCTCTTGATGACGGCTATCTCGTTGGTTCACGGGGATCCGTCGGTTCATCGTTAGTCGCAACAATGACGGAAATCACAGAGGTTAATCCGTTACCACCACATTATGTTTGTCCAAATTGTAAAAAATCTGAGTTTTTCAATGATGGTTCAGTAAGCTCTGGATTTGACTTACCAGACAAAGACTGTCCAGACTGCGGTACAAGTTATAAAAAAGACGGACAAGATATCCCGTTTGAAACTTTTTTGGGATTTAATGGAGATAAGGTACCTGATATCGATTTGAATTTTTCCGGTGAATACCAACCCAATGCTCATAACTATACAAAGGAATTATTTGGAGAAGATTATGTTTTCCGTGCTGGGACGATTGGTACAGTTGCTGAGAAGACCGCTTACGGGTATGTAAAAGGGTATTCATCAGACAATAATCTTCATATGCGCGGTGCAGAAACCGATCGTCTTGTTGCTGGATGTACAGGCGTAAAAAGGACGAGTGGTCAGCATCCAGGGGGGATTATCGTAGTGCCAAATTATATGGATATTTACGATTTTACACCTATCCAATTCCCAGCAGATGACCGCAATTCTGAATGGAAAACGACTCATTTTGATTTCCATTCTATTCATGATAATATTCTAAAACTTGATATTCTCGGGCATGATGATCCGACAGTCATAAGAATGCTGCAAGATTTGAGCGGAATAGATCCTAAAACGGTTCCCACCGATGATCCTGAAGTCATGAAGATTTTCAGCGGTACAGAAACCCTTGGAGTCACAGAAGACCAAATCATGTGTAAAACAGGAACGCTTGGCATTCCGGAATTCGGGACCCGGTTTGTTCGTCAAATGCTTGAAGATACGAAACCGACGACATTCTCGGAACTCGTTCAGATTTCAGGACTTTCACATGGTACCGATGTATGGCTTGGAAATGCTCAAGAGCTGATTCATAACCGAATTTGTACGCTGAGTGAAGTTATCGGCTGCCGGGATGATATTATGGTTTACTTAATTTACCAAGGTCTAGAGCCCTCCCTTGCATTTAAAATTATGGAATCTGTTCGTAAAGGGAAAGGACTAACTGAAGAATTTGAAGCGAGCATGAGGGAAAATGAAGTTCCTGAATGGTATATTGATTCTTGTAAAAAAATAAAATATATGTTCCCGAAGGCTCACGCAGCTGCGTATGTATTAATGGCGGTGAGAATTGCCTATTTCAAAGTGCATTTACCATTATTGTATTATGCAGCATATTTCACAGTAAGAGCCGAAGATTTTGAAATTGAAGCGATGACAAGAGGTTCACAAGCTATTCGTTCAAAAGTTGAAGAAATAAACGCAAAAGGACTTGATGCGTCAACCAAGGAAAAAAATACGCTAACAGTACTGGAATTAGCTCTTGAAATGTGTGAACGAGGCTATTCGTTTAGTAAAGTTGATTTGTATAAATCAAGTGCAGATGAGTTCCTCATTGAAGGGAATTCACTAATTCCTTCATTCAATTCAATTCCTGGACTTGGAACGAATGCAGCAATCAATATTGTTCGTGCTCGCGAAACGGGTGAATTCCTTTCCAAAGAGGATCTTCAACAGCGTGGAAAAGTATCGAAAACCATCCTGGAGTATTTGGACAAGCAAGGCTGCTTAGAATCATTGCCTGACCAAAATCAACTTTCCTTGTTTTGATAACAATACTTTTCAGCAAAAAATATTTAGCGTGAAAGGGTTATTCAACACTCCAGTTATGTACAAATGACATTTGTCTTATGACAAAATAGAAAAAGATAAACGTGAGCATGATATTCGCCAAACCTTATGAAATAAGGAAATTGAACGAACAAAGGTTGCACTTTGTTTGCATAAATCCCTTGACTATGGTATATTTTTATTGGAAATACTAAGCAGAACCAATGGAAAGAGTGGGGAAACCCACTCTTTCGTGTTGTAATTGACTAAATTTTTGAATCCATTACAAAGATATGTATACGGACCATGTATGGAGGAAACGAATGAGTAAAAAAGTAACAGAAACCGTAGAAGAACTTGTGATTCCAATTTTAGACGAATTGGCACTTGAATTGGTAGAAGTTGAGTATGTTAAAGAAGGAAAAAGTTGGTTTCTTCGTGTATATATAGACAAAGAAACTGGTGTGGACATTGAGGATTGTGGAACAGTAAGTGAAAAATTAGGCGAAAAACTGGACGAAACAGATCCAATTCCCCAAAACTACTTCCTTGAAGTCTCGTCTCCTGGAGCGGAAAGACCTTTGAAAAAAGAGAAGGATTTTCAAAAAGCACTTGGGAAAAATGTTTACATAAAAACATATGAACCAATCTTGGATGAAAAAGAGTTTGAAGGTATCTTGACCAGCTTTGACGGAAAAGAAGTAACGATAGAAATGAAAATTAAAACTAGAAAGAAAACGGTAGTAATCCCATTTGAGAAGATTGCTAAAGCAAGGCTAGCCGTTACATTTTCTTAAAAAAGATTGAAGGGGGAACAACCATGAGCAGTGAGTTATTGGATGCTCTCAATGTTTTAGAAAAAGATAAAGGAATTTCAAAGGAAGTTCTGATTGATGCCATTGAGGCAGCGCTGATTTCGGCATACCGCCGTAATTTTAATCAGGCGCAGAATGTTCGTATAGATTTAAATTTTGAAAAAGGTACAATGAGAGTTTTTGCAAGAAAGGACGTTGTGGATCAGGTATTTGATGCACGGCTTGAAATCTCTTTAGAAGAAGCAAAACAGATCAATCCTAGCTACCAGCTTGAAGATGTTGTGGAGCTGGAAGTTACACCGAAGGATTTTGGAAGGATTGCAGCACAGACTGCTAAGCAGGTTGTTACACAACGAGTACGTGAAGCGGAACGCGGTATCATTTATTCAGAATTCATTGATCGTGAAGAGGACATTATGACCGGAATTGTTCAACGTCATGATTCTCGGTTTATTTATGTTAGTTTAGGAAAAATTGAGGCGTTGCTACCTGTTAGTGAACAAATGCCAAATGAACAATATAAACCACATGATCGAATTAAAGTGTTTATCACGAAAGTCGAAAAAACATCAAAAGGCCCGCAAATATTCGTCTCACGTACACATCCTGGTCTATTAAAGCGATTATTTGAAATTGAAGTTCCAGAGATTTTTGATGGAACAGTCGAAATCAAATCGGTTGCACGTGAAGCTGGAGATCGCTCCAAAATTTCCGTTCATTCTGATAACGAAGAAGTCGATCCGGTAGGTTCATGTGTGGGACAAAAAGGACAACGAGTTCAAGCGATTGTTAACGAGCTTAAAGGCGAAAAAATCGATATCGTTAATTGGTCAGAAGATCCGGTCGTATTTGTTGCCAACGCCCTTAGCCCATCAAAGGTGCTTGAAGTAATCGTTGAAGAAGCAGAAAAAGCAACAACTGTTATTGTTCCTGATTACCAGCTCTCACTTGCTATTGGGAAACGAGGACAAAATGCACGTTTAGCAGCAAAACTGACTGGCTGGAAGATTGATATTAAAAGTGAAACAGAAGCTCGTGAAGCGGGAATCTATCCTGTTGAAGAACAAGAGTTTCTGTTAAGTAGAGACAGCTATGTTGATGAAGATGAGTTTGTCGAGGATGACGAATAAGGTAGAGGTGATCGATTATGAAAAAAATACCAATGCGCAAATGTGTTGCAACTGGTGAAATGAAGCCGAAGAAAGAGTTGATTCGAATCGTTCGATCAAAAGAAGGAGAAGTAAGCATTGATCCTACAGGAAAAAAAGCTGGGCGTGGTGCTTATTTAACATTAGATCAAGATACGATTATGCTTGCCAAGAAGAAAAATATCTTGGCCAATCAACTAAGTGCGGCAATCGATCCTTCCATCTATGAACAATTACTTGAATTAGTGGATAAGGAGAATACTTCAACAAGATGATACAACAATGGATGTCTCTATTAGGATTAGCAAATCGAGCGCGTAAACTAATTTCAGGAGAAGAATTAGTTGTAAAAGAAGTGAGAAGCGGTAAAGCAAAGCTAGTTATTCTGGCTTGTGATGCATCTTCCAATACAGAAAAAAAAATCACTGATAAATGCTTGTATTATCAGGTTCCTTTAAAAAAAGTCGAAAATCGGTTTTTGCTCGGTCAAGCGATAGGGAAAGATGCACGTGTTACTGTCGCTGTCTTAGATGAAGGTTTTGCAAGAAAACTCCAAACGTTGCTCGATTAAATTTTACGGGGGTGAACGTATGACAAAAATACGTGTACATGAATATGCAAAACAAAAGAACGTTTCAAGCAAGGATGTAATTAATAAACTCAAAGAAATGAATATAGAGGTATCAAACCATATGACAACATTAGACGATTCTACGATCGATAAATTAAATCATTCAATAAAACCAAAAACTGAAAATAAGCAAGCTGCTGAAGCAACACAACCTAAAACACAGCAGTCTAACACAACTTCTTCCACTGTGGAAAAATATGAAGAAGAAGCAAATGAGAAAAGCAATACGGTTAATAAGGAAAAGCTGAAGAAAAAACCGCCCGTAAAGCCTGTTGCAGGTAAAACATCTCCCCAAGGCGGACAAAGAAACAACTTCAACAAAGGAAAAGGTAATAATTTCAATAACCGTAATAAAAACAATAAAGGCAGAACCCAAACTCAAACGCAAGCTCCGGTTCAAAAGAGAAAAGAACGTGAGCTACCTGCAAAAATTACGTTTATTGAATCATTAACCGTTCAAGAACTTGCTAAGAAATTGCACCGTGAACCATCAGAAATTATTAAAAAACTATTTATGCTCGGTGTAATGGCTACCATTAACCAAACATTAGACAAAGATGCAATTGAACTGATTGCTGGTGAGTATGGTGTTGAAGTAGAAGAAGAAATCTTAGTCGATTTAACAGATCTTGAATCTCTTGTTACTGATGATGCTCCAGAAAATACGATTGAACGTCCATCTGTTGTTACGATTATGGGTCACGTTGACCATGGGAAAACGACATTACTAGACTCAATCCGTAACACAAAAGTAACAGAGGGAGAAGCTGGTGGGATTACTCAGCATATCGGGGCATACCAAGTTGAAGTAAGCGGGAAGAAGATTACGTTCTTGGATACTCCTGGACATGCTGCATTTACTACGATGCGTGCCCGTGGTGCACAGGTTACCGATATTACCATTCTAGTTGTGGCTGCAGATGATGGCGTAATGCCACAAACGGTTGAGGCAATCAACCATGCTAAAGCAGCAGAGGTGCCAATTATCGTTGCTGTTAATAAAATGGATAAAGAATCTGCAAATCCTGATCGCGTCATGCAGGAATTAACAGAACATGGTCTTGTTTCCGAGGCATGGGGTGGAGATACGATTTTCGTTCCGATTTCTGCAAAACAAGGCGAAGGAATCGACACTTTGCTCGAAATGGTCTTGCTTGTTGGTGAAGTGGAAGAATACAAAGCAAATCCAGAACGTAGAGCCGTTGGTACAGTAATTGAGTCTCGTCTTGATAAAGGCCGTGGAACAGTTGCTACATTGCTTGTTCAAAACGGTACACTTAAAATTGGAGACCCAATCGTAGTTGGTAACTCATTCGGGCGTGTACGTGCGATGGTTAATGATCTTGGTCGCCGGGTGAAAGAAGCTGGTCCATCGACACCAGTTGAAATCACAGGTCTGAACGAGGTTCCGGATGCAGGGGATCGTTTTATCGTGTTTGAAGATGAAAAAACAGCCCGTCAAGTTGGGGAAACTCGTGCACAAAGACAACTAGTTTCATCACGTAATGAAAAATCTGTTGTTACACTAGATAACTTGTTTGAGCAAATGAAACAAGGAGAAATAAAAGAATTGAATATCGTTTTGAAAGCAGATGTTCAAGGTTCAGCAGAAGCTGTTGCGGCATCTCTTCAAAAAATTGAAGTAGAAGGAGCTAAAGTGAAAATCATTCACTCTGGTGTAGGTGCAATTTCAGAATCTGATATTATCCTTGCCTCTGCTTCAAATGCCATTGTCATTGGGTTTAACGTTCGCCCTGATGTGAACGCTAAGCGAGCAGCAGAAGCGGAGAATGTTGATGTTCGTCTTCATCGTATCATTTACAAAGCGATTGAAGAAATTGAAGCAGCGATGAAAGGGATGCTTGATCCTGAATTTGAAGAAAAAGTCATCGGTCAAGCTGAAGTACGTACAACATTCAAAGTTTCTAAAATTGGTACAATCGCTGGTTCCTATGTAACGGACGGGAAAATTACTCGTAACTCTAGCGTGCGTTTAATCCGCCAAGGCATTGTAATTTTTGAAGGCGAATTAGATACATTAAAACGATTTAAAGACGATGTAAAAGAAGTTGCACAAAACTATGAATGTGGAATCACGATTAAGAACTTTAATGATCTTAAAGAAGGAGATGTCATTGAAGCTTATATTATGGAAGAAATAGAGCGTAAATGATTATCAGTTCTGTCGTTTGTGAATGCATCATTTACGACGCCCATTCTTTAAAGGATAAAAGGGCTGTCTTACAAAGAGTGCAGACAAGGCTAAAACAGAAATTTAATATTTCTGTAAGCGAGGTAGGTTTCCAAGATACGTGGCAACGAACACAAATTGCCATCGTTGCGGTGACCTCTTCTAGAAAATCGACTGAGAAAGAAATACAGAATGCCCTACAATTTCTAGATTCTTTTCCGGAACTAGAACGAACACTAACAGATATAGAATGGCTATAGGACGAGCGAGGTGATGTAAATGAGCCATCGTGCGAATCGTGTAGGCGAGCAAATGAAGAAAGAATTGAGTGAAATTATCGGTCGTAAAATAAAGGACCCCCGGATTGGTTTTGTTACTGTTACAGATGTTGCTGTTACGGGTGACCTTCAACAAGCAACTATCTATATCTCTGTACTTGGAGATGAAGAGCAAAAAGAAAATACGTTAAAGGGTCTTTCAAAAGCAACAGGTTTCATCCGTTCAGAAATCGGTCAGAGAATCCGTTTAAGGAAAACGCCGGAAATATCTTTTGAATTTGATGAGTCGGTTACTTATGGAAATCGAATAGAATCACTTATTACTCAGATTCATTCAGAGCAGCCTGCTAATAAAGACGAAGAATAACAACCTGATAAGGGTATCCCATAACGACAGGGTCAGACCCCGCGACTACTTTATACTATGGGTAGGGTGCGAGGTCAGATCCTTTTGGGACACCCACATTCAACATATTTTTCTTTGAAAAACAGGTAGACAATGGTCTATCTTTTTTTCTGTCAAAAATTAAAAAAACAAAATGAAGAGAGGTGTCAAAAATGGAAGGGATTTTGCCTTTATTAAAACCAAAAGGAATGACCTCGCATGACTGTGTTTTTAAACTTCGAAAAATCTTAAAAACAAAGAAAGTGGGTCATACAGGCACTCTTGACCCAGATGTTACGGGAGTCTTACCTATTTGTATCGGAAGAGCAACGAAAATTGCTGAATACATTACAGACGCTGGAAAAGCATATGAAGGCGAAATCACACTCGGTTTTTCAACGACTACTGAAGATAGCAGCGGTGAGAAATTGGATGAAACAATTATTTCGGATGAAATCACAAGAGGACATATTTTAGAAGTGTTTCAATCTTTAACGGGTCCAATCATCCAAACACCACCGATGTATTCAGCAGTCAAGGTGAACGGAAAAAAATTATATGAGTATGCTCGGGCTGGGATTGAGGTTGAAAGACCTTCAAGAGAAGTGACAATTCATGAATTAACATTACTCGATGATCGTGAAGTATTTGTGGGGAATACCATTTCATTTAAATTCAGGGTGAAATGCAGCAAAGGGACATACATACGAACGCTTGCTGTCATGATGGGAGAACGTCTCGGCTATCCAGCTCATATGTCCAGCTTAATTAGAATAGAATCAGCGGGGTTTACTTTAAATGATTGCAAAACGCTCGAAGAAGTGAAAGAGCTTTTCGAAGAAGGAAAAGAAAAGGAATTTTTGCTGCCGCTTGAGCGTGGTCTCTATCATTTGCCGAAATATCAGATTAATGATAAAGTAGCAATGAAAATATTAAACGGTGCGGTTCTAACGCAGCCAGATGATTTGGATTATGCTAAAGGTGAACCTTTTGTCATGATTAATGAAAATGGAAGAGCCTTAGCTATTTATCAAGTGCATCCCGTAAAAGAACATGTAATCAAACCAGTGAAAATTTTGGTCATAGATGAACTGTGAGGCATACCGGGAGAAAGAGGAGATTTGAACGTGAAAGTAATGACAATAGAGCATCCTCAAACATTTAATCCTGAAGAATTACCACCCTTAGTTATTGCGCTTGGATTTTTTGATGGAATACATATTGGACATCAGAAAGTGATTCAGACGGCAAAAGATGCAGCTATGAGGATGGGTGCTAAATCAGCGGTGATGACTTTTGATCCCCATCCATCTGCAGTACTTGGGATGGAGCAGCAATCTGTTCAATATATTACACCGTTGCAAGAAAAGGTAGCGATTATTGAAGAGCTTGATGTTGATTATGTTTTCGTTATTCATTTTACAAAAGAATTCGCAACATTAACTCCTCAACAATTTGTGGATGATTATTTAATCAAGCTTCATACCATTCATGTTGTCGCAGGCTTTGATTTCTCATATGGAAGGTTCGGAGAAGGAACGATGGACACGCTTCCGATTCATTCAAGAGGTCAATTTACGCAAACCATTGTCGAAAAGCAAACAATGGAAGAGGAGAAAATCAGCTCAACTAGGATAAGAAAAACCTTGCAAGAAGGAGATTTTATTGACTTTTATAAGTTAACAGGAAGATGGTATTCTGTACGAGGAACCGTAATACACGGTGAAAAACGCGGAAGGCAGCTCGGATTCCCGACTGCAAACATCGACATCAAGGATCGATATATCTTCCCATCTACAGGTGTGTATGCTGTGAAAATTCAAATTGATCATAAATGGTTTAATGGTGTTTGTAATGTGGGATATAAGCCAACTTTCCATGAGAAGAGACCTGAATATCCGTCCGTTGAAGTTCATGTGCTTGGCTTTGATCGAGTGATATATGGAGAAGATGTCGCTGTAGAATGGCATAAAAGGCTCCGCAGTGAACAAAAATTTGCTGGCCTGGAACAATTGGTTCAACAGATTGAATTGGATAAAAATCACGCAATCGAGTATTTTTCGCAATTAGATGGATAGAACTTGCATTCTGTAAAAAAAGGTTGTATGATATTCAAGTATGAAAATAACCGTTGCTTGGCTAAGCGAGTCTCCGACGCTGGCTCAGTAATTGGGGATTTTACAGAAACCTTAGGAGGAATAAACAATGGCAATTACACAATTACGTAAAAATGAACTTATCACTGAGTACCGTACTCACGACACTGACACTGGGTCACCAGAGGTTCAGATTGCAGTTTTAACAGAAGAAATCAACAACTTGAACGGTCACTTACGCACTCATAAAAAAGACCACCATTCACGCCGCGGTCTTCTTAAAATGGTTGGTAAACGTCGTAATCTTCTTACTTACCTTCGTAATAAAGATGTTACTCGCTACCGTACATTAATTAATAAATTAGGCCTACGCCGATAATTAGTCGAAAAAGCGGGAGATTTTCCCGCTTTTTTGATGTTTGAAGACAAAAGTCATTTTACATAATGTGTAAAAGGGAGATTATTTGAAAAAAAACTTGTTTTTTTCAAATATACTCCGTTTTGCTGTTAATGCTTATTTATTTCGTGCATAATAGGAATAGTTTGGTTATGGAAGCTTTATTAATTTGACATATATGATAATGAAGATTTTAGATAAGGTTTAGGTGAAAACGACCAGGCCTCTAAAGTGAAGATTCAGAGAGGGGTTTAATTGAAAGATGGGACAGAACAAACATACGTATTCATACGAATGGGCCGGAAGAACATTAACTGTTGAAATTGGCCAGTTAGCTAAACAGGCAAATGGAGCTGTGCTTGTACGGTATGAAGAAACAGTTGTATTAAGTACAGCTACTGCATCAAAGGAACCAAAGAACGTTGACTTTTTCCCTTTAATGGTAAGCTATGAAGAAAGACTATATGCAGTTGGGAAAATTCCGGGTGGATTCATTAAGCGTGAGGGAAGACCAAGCGAAAGAGCAATTTTAGCAAGCCGTTTGATTGACCGTCCGATTCGTCCTTTATTTGCTGACGGCTTTAGAAATGATGTACAAGTTATCAGTATGGTGATGAGTGTGGATCAAGATTGTTCTTCTGAAATGGCCGCAATGCTTGGATCATCTCTTGCGCTATCCGTTTCAGACATTCCGTTCGAAGGGCCAATCGCAGGTGTAGTTGTTGGTAGAATTGATGGGAAATTCATTGTTAATCCGAATGTTGATCAGCTTGCACAAAGTGATATTAATTTGACTGTAGCTGGAACGAAAGACGCGATTAATATGGTTGAAGCAGGAGCTAACGAAGTACCTGAAGAAACGATGCTTGAAGCAATTATGTTTGGACATGATGAAATTAAGAACTTAATCGAGTTCCAAGAAAAAATCGTTGCTGAAATCGGCAAAGAAAAAATGAAAATCAATCTATATCAAGTAGATGCGGGGCTTGAGGCTGAAATTAAAAGTCTTTGTGAAGCTGATTTAAACAAAGCCGTACAAGTTCAGGAGAAACATGCTCGTGAAGCAGCTATTAAAGAAGTAAAAGACCGTGTGCTATTGCAATTCGAGGAAGAAACAGACGAAGACACATTAAAGCAAATTAAAGAAATCTTAAATAAATTGGTGAAATCAGAAGTACGTCGTTTGATTACAGAAGAAAAGGTTCGCCCGGACGGCCGTAATCCAGATGAAATCAGACCGCTTTCTTCTGAAATCGACATCCTTCCTCGTACACATGGCTCAGGATTGTTTACGCGTGGACAAACTCAAGCCTTATCTATCTGTACTCTTGGTGCACTTGGAGATGTTCAGATTTTAGACGGACTGGGTACTGAGGAATCTAAACGATTCATGCATCACTATAATTTCCCACATTTCAGTGTTGGAGAAACAGGACCAATCCGGGGTGCCGGACGTCGTGAAATTGGCCATGGTGCACTTGGAGAAAGAGCACTAGAGCCAGTGATACCAAATGATAAAGACTTCCCATATACAATCCGACTTGTTTCAGAGGTACTTGAATCAAATGGTTCGACTTCACAAGCAAGTATCTGTGCAAGTACGCTGGCTATGATGGATGCGGGTGTTCCTTTGACAGCACCAGTAGCTGGTATTGCAATGGGACTAGTTAAAACTGGAGAACACTATACCATTTTAACTGATATTCAAGGGATGGAAGATCACCTAGGTGATATGGACTTTAAAGTAGCGGGTACTGCAAAAGGTGTCACTGCTCTGCAAATGGACATAAAAATTGAAGGTCTATCAAGAGAAATTCTTGAAGAAGCACTTCAACAAGCAAAACGTGGAAGAATGCATATTCTTGATTCAATGATGTCAACTATCAATACGCCACGCGAAAATCTTTCAAAATATGCACCAAAAATCTTAACGATGGCAATTAACCCAGATAAGATCCGTGATGTAATCGGACCAAGCGGAAAACACATCAATAAAATTATTGAAGAAACTGGCGTGAAAATTGATATCGAGCAAGACGGTACAGTGTTTATTGCGTCTACTAATGAAGAGATGAACCAAAAAGCGAAGAAAATCATTGAAGATATTGTTCGTGAAGTAGTTGTTGGTGAAGTCTATCTAGGTAAAGTAAAACGAATTGAAAAATTCGGTGCGTTTGTTGAAATCTTTAATGGTAAAGATGGTCTTGTACACATTTCTGAGCTTGCTGAAGAACGCGTAGGTAAGGTTGAGGATGTTGTAAAAATAGGCGATGAATTATCTGTTAAAGTCGTTGAAATCGATAAACAAGGAAGAGTAAATCTTTCTCATAAAGCAATTCTAAAGGCTCAAAAAGAAAGTGAAGAAAAATCAGAGGCTTAAAAGTGTTTAGCAATATCGATAAAATGGATGCATGCGATTCTTTGTGAATTTGCATGCTTTTTTCTATATAAAGACTTATGATGAAGGATAGTTGATCAATTAATTGGTCTATTCGCATCGATGATCGCTTTGGGTTATTTGTTTGTTAGGATGATGGATCATATTGAATACATTTCTTTTTAAAGGAGATTGCACTACTATTATTGTCAATGACTGCTATCGTTCTACCTTGTCCATTCTCCTCATACTATTTATGTGAGGGGAGCTGTAAAAGATGAGGAAATTAGGCCAGATAGTTGCGTTTAGTGCCATTGCAGGTATATCATGGTTATTAGTGCAAAATCCATATGTAGATTTGTATGTAAAGTCGATAACAGGGCAGGCTGTTGTTGCAGTAAAACAGGGTGACTCGCTTATGCTAGATATTGAATCAAAGGCGAAGGAATTTGAAATAGCTCCACAGGATGCAAGAATTGATTCAATCTGGAAAACGGTACCTGGTCTTAACGGTCTTAAAGTAGACGTTAGGGAATCTTATAAGGCAATGAAAGACAAAGGGATTTTTAACGAAAAAAAGTTGGTTTTTGAACAAGTCTCTCCTAGCGTACATATAAGCGACTTAGCTCCTGCACCAATTTACCGGGCACATCCTGAAAAACCAGTCGTGTCACTTTTAATTAATGTGGCATGGGGCAATGAATATTTACAGGATATGCTTGCCATACTTAAGGAAAATGATGTAAAGGCTACTTTCTTTTTGGAAGGTAGATGGACTAAGAATAATCCTGAACTAGCAAAAATGATTGAACAAGGCGGACATGAGATTGGCAATCATTCTTATACTCATCCTGATATGAAATCACTAACCCAAACGGCTGCTAAAAATGAAATGCAAAAAACAAATGAAGTGATTGAGGCTGTGACAGATAAGAAAGTAAAGTGGTTTGCTCCTCCAAGTGGGGGTTTCCGAGATGAAACGGTTGAAGTTGCAAAAAGCCTTGGTATGGGTACGATTCTTTGGAGTGTGGATACAATTGATTGGCAAAAGCCAAGTCCAGATGTTCTGCTAAATAGAGTTCTTAGTAAAGCTCACTCTGGAGCATTTATCCTGATGCATCCAACAGACGCTTCTGCATCGTCATTAGAAGTTTTAATTCAACAATTGAAGAAGAAAGGCCTACAAATTGTAACCGTTTCAGAAGCTGTTGATGAAAGAAGAATGATTCAATAGATAGCAGTTTACAAATTGCCTGCGCTTTCAACTGCAAAGAACAAGGAGGAATGTTCATTGATTAAGAAATATACATGTCAAAATGGTGCAAGAATAGTACTCGAAAATATCTCAACAGTCCGTTCAGCTGCGATAGGGATCTGGATTAAAACTGGCTCCCGTAATGAAACACCGGAATTGAATGGGATTTCCCATTTTCTCGAGCATATGTTTTTTAAAGGTACAACTACTCGTAGTGCTCGAGAAATTGCTGAATCTTTCGATAGCATTGGCGGTCAGGTAAATGCCTTTACTTCAAAAGAATATACTTGTTATTATGCAAAAGTGCTCGATAACCATGCTAGCTTTGCGCTTGAAATTCTTTCTGACATGTTCTTTAATTCTACGTTTGACGAAGGAGAATTGAAGAAAGAGAAAAATGTAGTGCTTGAGGAAATTAAAATGTACGAAGATACTCCAGATGATATTGTCCATGACCTGTTAAGTGAAGCAGTATATGAAAAGCATCCTCTGGGCTATCCAATCCTTGGCACAGAAGAAACACTTGATACGTTTACAAGTGAGACGTTAAAACAATACGTTCATGATATGTATACACCGGACAAGGTCGTTATTTCCATTGCTGGGAATGTGGACGAAAGCATGATTCAAGAAGTTGAAAAATACTTCGGATCGTTTACAGGCAGCGATATTCGAACTGAACTTATTAAGCCTATTTTTCATCAAAATCAATTCACAAAAAAGAAAGAAACGGAGCAGGCCCACCTATGCTTAGGTTTTGAAGGTTTGAGCATCGGTCATGATGACATGTACAGTTTAATCACTCTCAACAATATTTTGGGTGGTAGTATGAGCAGCCGTCTTTTCCAGGAGGTTCGTGAACAACGTGGCCTTGCCTACTCAGTTTATTCTTATCATTCGAGTTATCAAGATAGCGGTTTAGTGACGATATATGGCGGTACTGGAGCTAATCAGTTGGAAAGTCTATATGAGACGATACAAATGACTTTAGACACGCTAAAACGGGAAGGGATCACTGCGAAAGAACTAAGAAACAGCAAAGAGCAGCTAAAAGGAAGCTTGATGTTGAGTCTTGAAAGCACCAATAGCAGAATGAGCCGTAACGGCAAAAATGAGCTGTTGCTTGAGAATCATCGTTCTCTTGATCGGATTGTAGAATTAATTGATGAAGTAACGGAAGAGCAGGTAAACAAGATGGCACAGCAAATTTTCACAGATTCTTATGCTTCTTCATTAGTTAGTCCGCTAGAAGAATGGACTAAATAATCGCACAAAAAAAGAGGATGCCCCAAGGGTCAGACCTCACATTCTATATATCGTTTATTGTGTTATTTACACAGTCATATAAACGAATATAGTAGATGTGGGGTCTGACCCTTTCTTATGGGACAGCCTTTTATTTGAGAGAAGAAAGAAAGCTTTTCAGGTGAATTTCGATGTTCAGTGAAGGCAGTCAAGCCCATCCGAAGCCATTTGCTTGCCGGCGGTGAACAGGGCGTTTGCGCTATTCTAATAAATGGTCATTCTTGTACTTCTATTCTTGGACAAAGTCGGATATAGATGAAATATGAACATATAAGGAGGAGATACTTTGAGGCTTAGTGAATTAAGTGGAAAAGAGATTGTCGATGTGGCCCGTGCTGAGCGATTAGGAGTATTAGGTCAAACGGATCTTGAAATCAACGAAAAAGGACAAATAACAGCTTTAATCATCCCTTCTTTAAAGTGGTTTGGATTAAAGCGGCAAGGACATGAAATAAAAGTACCCTGGGAGCACATAAAGAAGATCGGTTCTGACATGGTGATTATTGATATAGTGGAAACCCAATATGAAGAATAAAATTTACTGTTCTTTTTAACTGCCTAAGGGCGGTTTTTTTTGTGAATTTTTGTAGTTGAAAATTCAATTTAGAATGTTAGATACATATCCTACTATCACCTATTTTGGAAGCACTACATAGGATGTAAGGGTAAATCAATGAAAAAAAACGCGGAGACATTTCCATGAAAAAGAAGGTGACGGTTTTAATGCTCACAGGCTTGCAAATCGCAGTTATCGGCGGGGATGCTCGTCAGCTAGAGGTAGTTCGGAAACTGACTGAACTGGATGCAAGACTTTGGCTAGTAGGCTTTGAACAGCTTGAACATTCATTTACTGGTGCGGTAAAAGAGAAGCTTGAGGATGTAGATTTTTCTGAAATTGATACAGTCATACTACCTGTTGCAGGTACAAATCTTGAAGGTAAGGTAGATACGATTTTTTCAAATGAAGAAGTAACAATTACGGAAGAGGTTGTATTGAAAACTCCACCTCATTGTACGTTTTATTCTGGAATTAGTAATGTATATTTAACAGGAATTATGAAAAATGCCAATCGGCGTCTTGTGCAGCTTTTTGAAAGGGATGATGTAGCCATTTATAACTCAATCCCGACCGTCGAAGGGACAATTATGATGGCTATACAACATACAGACTTCACCATCCATGGCTCGAGTATAGCCATTTTAGGACTAGGTAGAGTCGGCATGACCGCGGCGAGAAGCTTTCAAGCTCTTGGTGCGAAGGTAAGAGTGGGAGTTAGAAAAACGGAAGATGTTGCAAGGGTTACGGAGATGGCCATGATGCCTTTTCATATCAATGATTTAACGAAGATGATGAGAGATGTAGATATATGCATTAATACGATTCCTCATCCAATTATCACAGCAAGTGTACTGGCAAATATGCCTGTTCATACCTTAGTCATTGATCTTGCTTCAAAACCGGGAGGTACAGATTTTCGTTATGCTGAGAAAAGAGGAATCAAGGCATTGCTTGCACCAAGTTTGCCTGGCATTGTTGCACCGAAAACTGCAGGTAAAATATTAGGGAATGCATTGTCCGAGTTAATCAAGGAAGATATGAAAAAGCGAAAGGGGAAAACGAAATGAGCTTAAAAGGTGTACGAATTGGTTTCGGATTAACTGGTTCGCATTGCACGTATGATGCTGTTTTTCCGGAAATTGAAAAATTAGTGAATGAAGGCGCCGAGGTCATTCCGATTGTCACTTCGACTGTTCAGCATACAGAAACAAGATTTGGAAAAGGGGAAGACTGGATTGATAGGATAGAAAAATTGACCGGACATCATGTGGTGGATACAATAGTAAAAGCGGAGCCACTAGGCCCAAAAAAACCTCTTGCTTGTATGGTCATTGCTCCGATGACAGGAAATTCAATGAGTAAGATGGCGAATGCATTAACCGATTCACCAGTGCTTATGGCCGCAAAAGCGACGATGAGGAATCACCGTCCAGTTGTCTTAGCTGTCTCAACCAATGATGCTCTAGGACTCAATGGAATAAATTTAATGAGATTAATGGACTCAAAAGATGTTTATTTTGTACCATACGGTCAGGATGATCCGGAGGGGAAACCGACTTCGATGGTAGCGAGAATGAGTCAGATACGTGAAACAATTATCGCCGCATTAGATGGTAAACAAATTCAACCAGTAATCATCGAGAGATTTAAAGATCCCTCATAAATTTTAATAAATGAAACAGATGAAAATATCGATAAATAATCAGATTTTTGTTAATTTTTTGCCTGTATTGCCCCGATTACGACATAAATTAGTAAAATCCTGTTTCTTTCGTGCATTGATATGTTAAAATAAATGATATTTCTATTAAAAATGTTACTAGCATCGATGACAAATAGATGGAAGTCATCATGTGAATGGAAAAGGGGTAAGGAAAATGGAAGAGACAAAAGGATTAAATATTGCGGTTGTCGGGGCGACCGGAGCAGTAGGACAACAAATGATACAAACACTTGAATCAAGAGAACTGCCAATAAAAAAAATCACTTTTTTATCTTCGGCCCGCTCGGCAGGAAAGAAACTTCTATTTAAAGGTAAAGAAGTTGAAGTTCAGGAAGCAAAGCCTGAAAGCTTTGAAGGTATAGATATCGCTTTATTCAGTGCGGGTGGAAGTATTTCTAAGGAGTTGGCACCTGAAGCGGTGAAACGCGGAGCGATTGTGGTTGATAACACGAGTGCCTACCGCATGGATGAACAAGTCCCTTTAGTTGTTCCTGAGGTAAATGAAGAAGACTTACGCCATCATAATGGAATTATTGCTAATCCGAACTGTTCAACTATTCAAATGGTCGTAGCTCTTGAACCGATTAGAAAGGCTTATGGATTAAATAAAATTATTGTATCTACTTATCAGGCCGTTTCTGGAGCAGGTGCTGCAGCAATTAATGAATTAAGAGAGCAGTCTCGCGACTTACTTGATAACCAAGAAATCAAACCAGCAATATTACCAGTGAAAGGTGATAAAAAGCATTATCAAATTGCATTTAACGTAATTCCGCAAATTGATACATTTCAGGATAATGGCTTTACTTACGAAGAAATGAAAATGATTAATGAAACAAAAAAAATCATGCATATGCCTGAACTACATGTAGCTGCAACCTGTGTTAGACTACCTGTTGAGACCGGCCATTCTGAGTCAGTGTACGTTGAAACGAGTGCAGCTAGCATTACAGCAGCCGATATTAAAACATTATTAAGTGATGCACCAGGAGTCGTGCTTCAAGATGATCCAGAAAATCAAATTTATCCGATGCCGTCCGATGCTGTTGGAAAAACCGGCGTCTTTGTTGGCAGAATTCGTAAAGATTTGGATAAGGATAATGGATTCCATCTATGGGTAGTATCCGATAACCTTCTTAAAGGAGCTGCTTGGAATTCAGTTCAAATCGCGGAAAGTTTATTGAAATTAGGATTAGTTACGGTAAAATAAAGATAGCATTTATCAGTAAAGCTAGATTGATCGTTCGATTGTAATTAAAAAGAGATATAAGAAGCAATGTGGCTGGTTAAAAAAGGCAGACCCAGTAACTACTGAATATAGTATAAAAGTATTGTTTAATACTAAATACTGTAGTAGAGTACGAAATCAGACCTTTTTGAGCTAGCCCTTTACATTTGAGGTGTGAAGAATGAAATTCATCGTTCAGAAATTCGGAGGAACTTCTGTACGAGATGAGGAAAGCAGAGCACATGCTAAGCGTCATATCCAAAAAGCGCTAAATGATGGGTTCAAGGTTGTGGTCGTCGTCTCGGCAATGGGAAGAAAAGGAGATGCCTATGCAACGGACACGCTTTTATCACTCGTAAATGGTACAGACAGCAAACTCTCAAAAAGAGAACAAGATTTACTTTTATCCGTGGGGGAAACAATCTCCTCGGTTGTTTTCACGAATACACTATTGGATAGTGGAATAAGCGCGACAACCTTTACAGGAGCACAAGCCGGATTCCTCACAAACCAAGATCATACAAATGCCAAAATTATTGACATGAAATGTGATAGAATAAGAAGAGAGTTAGAGCTTCATGATGTAGTTGTAGTTGCTGGCTTTCAAGGAGCAGCAAAAAACGGGGACATAACGACAATTGGACGGGGTGGAAGCGATACATCTGCAGCAGCCCTTGGCTCAGCATTACAAGCTGAATATGTAGATATATTCACTGATGTAGAAGGTATAATGACAGCTGATCCACGCATAGCTGACTTTGCTCGCCCGCTTTCTGTAGTAACTTACAATGAAGTATGTAATATGGCTTATCAAGGTGCGAAAGTTATTCATCCTAGAGCTGTTGAGATTGCGATGCAGGCAAAAGTTCCAATCCGCATCAGATCTACTTATTCAGATGGTCTCGGAACATTAGTAACGAGCATGAATAAAGGCAGCAATGGCAGTGAGATAAAAGAAAGACTGGTGACAGGGATAGCCCATGTCTCGAAAATTACTCAAATCAAAGTGAAAGCAAAGAAAGACCAATATAATCTTCAGGCTGAAGTATTTAAAGCGATGGCAAATGCTTCGATAAGCGTCGATTTTATTAATATTTCACCAAACGCAGTCGTTTATACAGTTACAGAAGAAATGACAAGCAATGCCATTTCTATTTTGGAAAATATGGGGTATGAGCCATTTATCCAAAGGAATTGTGCAAAAGTCTCGGTTGTTGGGGCTGGGATTAATGGAGTACCTGGTGTTGCTGCCAAAATCGTGACAGCATTATCAGATCGGGAAATTAGCATTTTACAATCTGCCGATAGCCACACAACCATTTGGGTGTTAGTAAAGGAACAAGATTTGTCAGTTGCTGTGAATGCATTACATGACGCATTTCAATTGCACGAGGAAACCCCGGAATACCGGATAACAGATCGATAACTTCATTTATATTTTTTTAATTGTGATGAGTATCTCATCTTATAAAATCAAGAGGTGTATGTATGATTAACTTTGGTAGAGTTTCAACCGCAATGGTTACTCCTTTTGATAAAAAAGGGAATATTGACTTAGCAAAAACAACATTATTGATCAATTACTTGATTGAAAATGGTACAGATTCATTAGTCATATCAGGTACAACTGGAGAGTCACCTACTTTAACATCTGAAGAAAAAATAGCGTTGCTCAAGCATGTTGTAAAAGTTGTTGACAAACGAATTCCTGTTGTTATGGGAACTGGTAGCTATAATACGTATGCAACGATTGAGCTTACGAAAAAAGCAGAGATAACTGGTGCAGATGCCATCATGCTAGTGGCTCCTTACTACAGTAAAACAAATCAAGAAGGTCTTTATCAGCATTTTAAGACGATAGCAGACAGCACGACCCTCCCGGTTATGGTGTACAATATCCCTGGAAGATCGGCTGTAAATATTACTCCAGAAACGATTATTAGATTATCTGAAGTTGATAATATTGTGGCCGTTAAAGAAGCAAGCGGTGATTTGACTGCCATGACCCAAATCATATCAGGCACAAATGAAGATTTTCACTTGTATAGTGGAGATGACGGCATTGCTCTTCCTGTCCTTGCAATTGGTGGCGCTGGGGTCGTTTCTGTCGCATCACATATTATCGGGAATGAAATGCAGCAAATGATCGAGTCCTTCTTTACAGGGAACCTGAAAGAAGCAGCTAAACAGCATCAGGCATTGCTTCCAGTGTTCAAAGGACTATTTGCAGCACCGAGTCCAGTTCCAGTCAAGACAGCTTTGCAAATGAAGGGAATGGATGTCGGTTCGGTTAGGCTGCCGCTTGTGCCGCTTACTGAACAGGAAAGAATGACACTTAGCACAACTATTTTATAAAGTGAAACTTCAATTAGTAGGGGCTTTATCCCCTACTAATTGTTAGTCTCGTTCTAATGTTACTAATACCTTTAATAAAGTGACACTACAATGAAACTTACCTATGAAAACAACAAAGGTAAGTTTCATTGTATCTCATCAATCGGGCTTTTACGGGCCTACGCATCCTCTAAGCTTTGAGGTAGGGGTCTCGCTCGTTACTGCGGGATAAATATAGACATCGTATACAAGCCAATCGGTAACGATTGGCTTGTTGTATATAATGAATGTATGCGCTTTTAATTTTGAAAAAAATATTCGCAGTGATTTTGACTCCTATATTTTGAATAAATCAAGGTATAAAAGTGAAAGTTTGCCATTTTTTTAAAAGCTTCAGTTATAATGGATACAATTGGATTTCGAACAGTATTTACTTAAGGAGGATATAAGGTTGACTAGAGATCATATGAACGGCATTAGAGTTATACCCCTGGGAGGACAGGGAGAGCTTGGAAAAAGCATGTATATTGTTGAAGTAAATCAAGATATGTTTCTGCTTGATGCTGGTTTAATGTTTCCTGAAGAAGAAATGTTAGGCATCGATGCGGTTATTCCGGACATTTCGTATGTGGTTGAGAACAAAGAAAGAGTAAAAGCAATACTTCTAAGTCATGGGCACGACGACCATATAGGGGCCTTGTCTTATGTTTTAAAATACATTAAGGCACCTGTGTATGGTACGAGATTAACATTGGCTCTAGCCAAAGAGAAAATGAAGGAAAATGATTTTAAAGGCAATGCGGAATTTATTGAAATTCAGTCTGATTCAATTCTGAACTTCCCAGCAAGTAGGATCAGCTTTTTCCGGACGAATCATAGTATACCTGACTCTGTTGGGATTGCGATTCATACAGAAGAAGGTGCAATTGTCTATACGGGTGATTTTAAATTTGATCAGGCAGCAACAGATATGTATAAGCCTGAAATAGGCAAAATGGCGGCTCTCGGAGAAGAGGGGGTACTCTGTCTGTTATCGGATAGTACAGGAGCAGAGTCGCAAGGCTATACCCCTTCAGAAGCAATTGTAGAACAAGACATGATACAGGCATTTCAACAAGCGAGAGGACGATTAATTGTTGCTTGCTTCGCTTCTAATATTATCCGTATTCAACATGTATTTAACGCTGCTATAATCAGTGGCAGAAAAGTTGTGGTGGTCGGAAAAAACATACAGCGTGTATATGAGACCGCCTTAAAACTAGGCTATCTTACATTACCTGCTGATTTAATTATTCCAGCGTCAGAACTTAAACAATATTCCGATCATAAGTTAGTCATTTTATCGACCGGTCACCAAAGTGAACCCATTACAGCGTTGCAAAAAATGGCAAAAGGTACGCATAAGCAAGTTTCAATAAAACCGGAAGACACAGTGATTCTTGCAGCTTCTCCTTTAAAAGGTGGAGAGGTGATACTATTTAAAACGATTGATATGTTATACCGAGTAGGTGCTACAGTTGTACCCAATCGTTATACAGTACATGTTACTGGCCATGGCAGTCAGGAAGAACTGAAAATGATGCTAAACCTAATGAAGCCGAAATATTTAATTCCAGTACATGGAGAATATCGTCAATTATATGCTCACCAAAAGCTTGGGATTGGAGCTGGTCTACGAAAAGATCATGTCGTTGTCGCAGATAAAGGTGATATTATTGAAATGACCAATAGTCAAATTAGGCTTTCAAGCAAAGTATCGTCAGGAAATATATTAATTGATGGAAGCGGTGTTGGGGATGTGGGAAATATCGTACTCCGCGATCGTAGGCTCCTGTCTCAAGATGGTACGCTAATCGTTGTAGTAACGCTGAACAGAGGAGATAAATCAATTGCAGCTGGTCCTGAAATCATTTCTCGTGGATTTGTTTATGTCCGTGAATCAGAGAAGCTGATGGATGAGGCAACAGAACTAGTTTATAATATTGTCCAAAAAGCAAGAACTCGCCATCCTTTCGATTGGGCTGTATTGAAACAAGATATACGCGATTCATTAAACCAATACCTTTTTGACAAAACGAAAAGACGTCCGATGATCTTGCCAATTATTATGGAAATTTAATATTTTGAAATGGTCCTAGCTGTGCCAGATGCTAGGATCTTTTTATTCCGCATTAACGGAAAGTCAAGACCCCCACCTTAAGCTTATGAGGAATAAAGAAGGTGGGTTGGGGGACAACTGCCCGTAAAAGCTCGATTGGTTCAACTACCCACTGATGGAAGGCTCACTATATAAAAAATGATATTGACAGTTGGAGTGTATTATGTGTATAGTACATATAAGTAGTGTATGAACTATATGATACATACACTGTTAAAGTAGTTCAAATAGGAGATGGTTTCATGAATGCTACTTTTAATAATCGTGATCCTGTTTATTTACAGGTTGTCCGATATTTTAAGGAACAAATTGCAAATGGGAATCTTATGGTTGGACAAGAAATTCCATCTAGGAGAGAACTTGCTGCCACGATGAAAATAAATCCCAATACGGCACAAAAGGCGTATAAAGAAATGGAGGAGCAAGGTTTGATTACAACTGAAAGGAATTTTCCAAGCAAAATTACAAGAAATGAAAATATCTTACAGAGTGTAAGAGAGGAATTAATTAGTGCAGCGGTTGATTCATTCGTGCAGTCCATTCGGCCAATAAATGTTCCAATCGATGAGCTACTTCGGATTGTGCAGGAAAAATATTCGCAAGAAAGTAGTAAGGAGGGTCTCTAAATGATTGAAGTCAATCAGCTCACAAAAAAGTTCGGTAGAAAAAAAGTGCTTGATGGTGTTACTTTTACGGCTAATAAGGGCGAAATTACATGCTTAATCGGAATTAATGGTGTCGGAAAAACAACCACATTAAAGGCAATTATGGGACTGACTCCAATCAATAAAGGAAGTATATTAATTGATGGACAAAAAATCAATAAGAGTATGTATGAAAAGGTAACATTTATCCCAGATGCGATTACAATGCTTCCGCAAATGACAATTAAACAAGCGATGCAATTCATGCGGGATTTCTATAAGAATTGGAATCAAGAACGTGCGACAGAGCTTCTTACTTTCTTTAAGCTGGATGAAAAAACACGTATTTCAGAATTATCGAAAGGGAATACAGCCAAAATCAATTTGCTAATGGGATTGGCGATTGACGTAGATTATATTTTAATGGATGAACCATTCTCAGGAATCGATATCTTTAGTCGGGAACAAATTGCAGAAGTGTTCACAAGTCATTTAATAGAAGACCGGGGTGTCATCATTACTACCCATGAAATCAATGATATTGAGCATTTAATCGATAAAGTCATTCTGTTAGATAACGGAATTGTCTTAAAGGAATTTAATACCGAACAAATGCGTCAGGAAGAAGGTAAATCCGTTATTGACGTGATGAGAGAGGTGTATCAAGGATGAAAAGCTACATAAAGCTAGTCAATTTTGAAATCAATCGTTTTATAAAAATCTATGTGTCATTATTGGTTATTACTCTACTTAGTCAATTTATTGGTGTGATTGTCACTTCAAGTAGTTTTATGAATAGAGCACATGAAGTCATGTTTGAGCAGAATTTGTCCGAGTCTGGATACCTACATAAATTTGGTGGAATTGATTTTACCGACATTTCATCTACCCTTTGGTTTATAGGTCCGATTGCTTTATGTATTGTCGCTCTTATCTTTTATAGTTTTATGATCTGGTATCGTGATTGGTTTGGGAAAAATACATTCGCTTATCGCTTATTAATGTTACCAACTGCAAGAATTTCATTATATTTTTCAAAAGCTTCAGCGATTCTGCTTTTTACTTTTGGTTTACTTGCATTTCAAATACTTATATTACCACTTGAGAATACATTGTTTGAATCACTAATTCTAGAAAACTTTTTAAAGACGAGAATGGATGTATCGGTCATTCTTCAGTCAAATGGTATTTTAGGAATCGTCATACCGCCATATTTTAGTGATTTTCTCATTTCGTATGGAATTGGCATGATGTTTGTGTTTGTTCTCTTTACCTCAATTCTATTTGAAAGAAGTTTTCGTCTGAAAGGGATTGTACTCGGAATTCTTTATTTTATTGCAGCGGTTTTGTTATTTCTTTCACCATTGTTTGCGATGGCTAACGAAACAGTACCTGATTTATATCCGGAAGAGATTTTTGCCCTTTTCCTAGTACTCGGAATTTTAATAACGGGAGCATCCATCGCAATCGGAAATTGGTTGATATCAAAACGGGTATTGGTTTAAGAGGAGGAATGGCTATGAAACAGTATATTAGCAGTATTTTACTTGTATGTCTGTCCATCATTATCATCGGGGCCTATTATGGAATAATGATTGTTAATGCAAATGATTTTCCGGAATACTCTATTAAAACGTTAGAAGGTCATGAAAGTGAAATGAAAGATGTTAGTTTAAGCGGTTTTGTTGAAAAGGAGGGCATGAATACTAGTGTAAAGATTACTTCTAATGAAACATTATATCTGAGTAATCAATCGTCTTTACAACGAATGACTGTATATAATGATCCTAGAATTGAAAAACTCAAAAAAGAGCATCGTTCCTTTATGCGTGGAAAAAATAATATCTACTCTTTTTATCAAGACGCCGATTTTATAGCCTATGCAGAGACAGTTTACAAACCATCTTCATTAGATCATTCATATAAATATGTGTTTAACATTGGCTTATTGGACTTAGCTTCTGATAAGGATATTTCATTCGAACTCGGTGTTCCTGGCGAAATATTCAACAGTATCTCAGTGTTAGATGTACAACTCATTCAATCCAAATTAAAAGTAGTTACTAAAAATTATATGTATACCAATACTGGTATGGATGAGGCAGAAGTACATGTATATACTTTTGATCTTGGTAACCAGAAGCTGCTGAATGATGAAGTGATCATTACGCCACAACAAGTCAAAATGGGCTATGATGTCATAAATTCAATGGAACAAAATCCATCGCAACCTCAGAAATCAATCATTTTTATTAAGCGACCTGAAATTGTAAATCAAAGTGAGGGATCAGCAAATACTACCAATAAAGCAGCGATATTTGAATATGTTTATGATAAAAATCATTTAAAAACGATTGAGTTGCCTGAATCATTAACAGATCGTATTGTTACAAGTCAAAATTATGTGAATGGCGACAAGTTGTATGTAATCAATCACGATGCGAAAGGTCTGCATTTGACAACATTTACTATCACAAACCAAACTATTACAAATGATCAAACTTTCCCAATTAAAAGTGTCGGGACAGAAACGTTTCCGATTGTCATTAAAAATGATCGAGTGTACGTACTTGCGACGAATGATTTTGAAGAAAATAATTCGTCGAACCTACCACCGCAATTATTTATCGGTGAAATGAAAACGGGTAAAACTATGTATAAAGGTGAAGTGATCCCGAAAAAGGTGGATCAAAAGTTTAACACAAAATCATTAGTTTTATATTCATTAGAAATTAACTGAATAATAATCTACGCGTAACGAAATGTTGTCACTTCGCTTACTTTGAATAATTAACAGGTACTTTCATCAACGGATAGTTAAAAAATAAGTGGATTATCTACACATAGTAGGTAATCCACTTATTTTTTTATTCAATGGAATTCTTTAGTGCCTCTGACGAAATGTGCGAGATTTTTATTTTTCCATTGATATTTCCCTGTAAAGAATGAACCGTCCAAGCTTAGTCCATACTAACTCTATTCATATTCTGAAAGGGGATGGGTAAAGTGGATCAAGGAAAAATGGAAAATGCCGATGAAGGGCAACAAGGAGAGAAAGGCTCGACACTTATAGAAAAAATTCAACAGCTTGGGCAAACGAATGTTCCGCAGATGTCAAAGGATTCAAAAATACACTGCTTAACGATTGTAGGACAAATCGAAGGACATATGCAGCTGCCACCTCAAAATAAAACAACGAAATATGAGCATGTGATACCGCAAATAGTTGCGATTGAACAAAATCCGAATATCGAAGGGCTGCTTGTTATTCTAAACACAGTCGGTGGAGATGTAGAAGCTGGTTTAGCAATTGCCGAGATGCTTGGTTCATTATCAAAGCCATGTGTTTCTATCGTGCTTGGTGGTGGTCATTCGATTGGTGTACCAATAGCTGTTTCGTGTGATCATTCATTTATTGCTGAAACTGCTACGATGACCATCCATCCAATTCGTCTAACAGGTCTCGTCATCGGGGTCCCGCAAACATTTGAATACTTAGATAAGATGCAAGATCGCGTAATCAACTTTGTAACTAAGCACTCAAAAGTTACGGAAGAACAATTCAAGGACCTTATGTTCGCGAAAGGAAATTTAACTAGGGATATTGGAACGAATGTTGTCGGTCAAGAGGCTGTTGATTATGGAGTCATTGATGAAGTAGGAGGAGTCGGTCAAGCGATGAGGAAATTAAACGAGTTAATCGATCAATCCAATCAGGAGCAAGAGGGTAATGAGGAGGGCATGCTGCAATGACGTTGTATACGATCGTACCAGAGGAATACATTTTCCCGGGGCATCCTGAGGCACATGCAAATATTCATCTTCTAAACTTTGACGGAATCTCAATTATGGCTGAACAATCTGATCATTATTCGTTTCGGGTCGAAAGAATTGTTAGCACAGACCCTGCTCATTTTTTAGTAAAAAGTATTGAGCCAGGTAGCATTTTATCTGTTAAACAAAGCTTTCTTAACTAGAAAAAAAGTCCATGAAAGCTATTTTATGCTATACTAAAACTACTTACGAATAAGCAGCCTCTTGGCTGCTTTATTCGTTCTTGAAAAAATAGTGTACATAAAATGCAGGGAAAATTAAGGTGATAAAATGGCGAAGAAAAAACGCAGAAAATCAAAAGGATCAGCGGATTTAAAAAAAACAATGAAATATGAACTAATTGGCTTAAGTTTTCTTGGGCTATCTGCAATCGCCATTGCTGAACTTGGTGCAGTTGGTAAGGCGATTACCTTTTTGGTTCGTTTCTTTATGGGTGAATGGTATATTCTGCTCTTACTTGGTCTAATTGCAATCGGACTATTTTTAATGGTGAAGAGATCGGTGCCATTTTTGCTAAAGCGGCAATTAGTTGGCTTCTATTTAATTGTGATGAGCATTCTGATGCTCAGTCATGTTAGATTATTTACCCTATTGGCAGATGGTGGTCCGTTTCAAAAGCCAAGCGTAATCCGAAATACTTGGGACTTGTTTTGGATGGAGGTCAATGGTAAAACAAGCACCCATGATTTAGGAGGGGGAATGATTGGAGCAATCTTGTTTGCAGCATCTTATTTTTTATTTGATGCAGCAGGCTCTAAAATTGCTGCTTTTATCTTCATAATAATAGGAGTCATTTTATTAACTGGCAAAACGTTAGGGGACACGCTCGGTAAGTTTTTTATTTCTTTTTCCAATTTCGTGTCAGAACAGTGGTCTGCTTTTATTGACGATATGAAGACATGGACACAAGAAAAAAAGGAACGTAAAAAGCAACAAATAGAGCTCAAAGTAGAAAGAGAGAACCAAGAAGAAAGTAAAGAACCTTCATTGGAGGAAGGGGAAATCGAAATCATTGCCCCATCTAATCGCTTAATCTCCAATTTTGCCGAGACGGCATACGATGAAAAGGATGATTCAAAACCAATTGAATCCATTGAAATGGATAAGCAGTCAGAAGATTTTGAGGGTCTATTGGAAGAAGTAGGAGATATTGCCCCTCCTATGACGTTTACAGAAGTGGAGAACAAAGAATACAATCTTCCAGCACTTTCAATATTGAATCAGCCTAAAAAGACAGATCAAAGCGGAGAGTATAAATTAATTCATGAAAATGCGGCAAAGCTTGAGCGGACATTTTTAAGTTTTGGAGTAAAAGCCAAAGTAACCCAAGTGCATCTGGGACCCGCGGTTACCAAATATGAAATTCATCCCGATGTTGGCGTGAAGGTAAGTAAAATCGTATCTTTGTCAGATGATCTTGCACTAGCACTAGCGGCTAAGGACATTCGAATTGAAGCACCTATTCCGGGGAAATCAGCAATTGGTATAGAAGTTCCCAATTCTGAAATTGCTATGGTTTCTTTACGTGAAGTATTGGAAGCGAAGGAATTTGACAAGCAAGAGTCTAAACTTCAAGTTGCATTAGGACGAAATATATCAGGCGAAGCAGTGAAGGCTGAGCTGAATAAAATGCCGCATTTACTAGTTGCTGGAGCGACGGGAAGTGGTAAATCCGTTTGTATTAACGGAATTATTACGAGCATTTTAATGAGAGCAAAGCCACATGAAGTGAAAATGATGATGATTGATCCGAAAATGGTTGAATTGAACGTGTATAACGGCATTCCTCATTTGCTTGCCCCGGTAGTTACTGATCCTAAAAAAGCATCACAAGCTTTAAAAAAGGTCGTAAGTGAAATGGAACGACGCTATGAGTTGTTCTCTCATACAGGCACTAGAAATATCGAGGGGTATAATGAATATATCACTCACCTTAATGAGGAAGAAGAAAATAAACAACCTTTATTACCGTATATTGTCGTCATTGTCGATGAGCTTGCTGATTTAATGATGGTTGCTTCTTCTGACGTGGAAGACGCCATTACAAGGCTTGCCCAAATGGCAAGGGCTGCAGGAATTCATTTGATTATTGCAACACAAAGGCCTTCAGTCGATGTTATTACAGGGATTATTAAAGCAAATATCCCATCTAGGATTGCCTTTAGTGTTTCCTCGATGACGGATTCGCGAACCATACTAGATATGGGGGGCGCTGAAAAACTCCTAGGTCGAGGCGATATGCTGTTTCTCCCCGTAGGAGCGTCAAAACCAATTCGTGTTCAGGGAGCTTTTTTATCTGATCATGAAGTTGAGGATGTTGTGAATTATGTGATATCACAGCAAAAAGCTCAGTATAATGAAGAAATGATACCTGATGAAATCGTAGAAACAACTGGTGAAGTGGAAGATAGTTTATATGATGATGCAGTTACGCTTATAGTTGAAATGCAGACAGCATCTGTTTCCATGTTGCAAAGGCGTTTCCGAATTGGTTACACCCGAGCTGCCCGGTTGATCGATGAGATGGAAGCGAGAGGGATTGTTGGACCATATGAAGGTAGTAAGCCAAGAATCGTCTTAATCGCAAAAGATTCTTCGAACGAAGCGCACCTGTCATAAGGATAAATATGGTATTAAATTGAAGGAAGTAAAGCAACTAAGATGGAGTAGTTAATCTTCAATGACTAGATTTTTTAGAAAAAATCTAGTATCACTTTCAAGTTAATTAATAAACAACTTAAATAAGCTGTCTCAAAAACGAAGAAACAGCCTCGAAATTAACTACAGAGAAAAAGTGAATGTAGCACCTATCCTGTATAAAGAGTACGAGGCGAGCTTCTTTTTTGAGACAGCCCTTATAGATTATAAAGCTTCAGCTAAGTGTTCAATACAAAAGGCTCGAACAGCCTCAATCTCTTCATCTTCTAATTCGAAGTCCAGCAGTTTATCTGTTCCTCTTTCAAGTAGATCATATTTAATGATTGTTGATTGACTATCTTCTACTTTATATAATACACGAATGTAAATTCCTGCTTCCGTAAATAGTTCATCATCTTCAGGGACTGCAATATCAAGCAATACTTCATACCGTTCCCCCGTTAAAATCCCAAATGGATCTTTCATTTTTTCAATACTATACTCCGTAATCATTACCATCTAATCATCCTTCCAAAAGCTTGTCTATATTATTATACCTCATAATTCTTGTTTAGTATGCCGAACAAAATATTAAATAGAAATAACGGAAGGTAATATCCATAATATGGTTATATACTGAAAAATCTAAGCAATAGTATGACCTATTCCCATTTGATAAAAAGAATGTTCAGGCAAAAAACGCAAAAATAAAAGTGTTAAGCATGAATCTAGCTTATTAAAAAAAATGAATAAATATAAACGATTAATCATTCTTAATATTTGGTTAATTATTATTTTAAGCATGAATGATACTGATACAAAAAAGGGAAAATCGGATAATGAAAATTCCTTAGATAAAAGATGAATAAAGATAATGTATAATAATACATATGGGATATTTCGTTGATTTCAAAATTCGCGAAATTTCTGAAAAAGCAATAAGATCTTATTCGTTATTTTTCGACAAATTGAAAATCTCTATTTATTTATAAAAGGAAAAATGGTATAGTATTTTGGATTAGTAGGAATGATTATACCTCAGAGGTCTGAAGTCTGAAGAAAATAAGTTGGAGGAACCTGCATGTCTATTAAGTCTGATCATCGACATTTATACTTACAAGTAATCGATCACCTCAAGCAGGATATTGAAGAGGGTACATATAAAGAGAAAGAGAAATTACCTTCAGAATTTGACCTTGCGAAGAAACTCGGCGTAAGTAGGGCTACTCTACGTGAAGCGTTACGAATTCTTGAAGAAGAAAACGTAATTATCAGAAGGCATGGGGTTGGGACATTTGTGCATGTCAAACCTGTGTTTAGCTCAGGAATCGAGCAGCTTAATAGTGTCACGAATATGATTAAGCAAGCAGGGATGAAACCAGGAACTATTTTCTTGAGCTCTACAACCCTGGAACCGACTGACGATGATATCCGCCGTTTTTCTTGTTCAATAGACGAGGAGATTGTAGTGATTGAAAGAGTAAGAACTGCGAATGGCAAGCCAGTCGTTTATTGTATCGATAAGATTCCCGCAAGTATACTTAAAGGGAACTTCTCATACAGTGAAGAATCGATTTTTCATATTCTTGAAAGAGAATCTAACCGTACGATTACTCATGCGGTCGCTCAAATTGAGCCGATCGGCTATCATGAGAAGGTTTCTCCGATTCTGGAATGTGAACCTGAAGCTGCGCTGCTTGTTTTAAAGCAAATGCACTTCGATGATAAGGATGAACCAATTCTATATTCAGTCAATTATTTTAAGGCGGATGTGTTTAGTTTTCATGTGCTTCGTAAACGAATCTAATTTTTTACAAGCGATGGAAACGTAGACAATTAGTCGTTACAAGCATTTCTACTAAGTATCAATTAAATATAGGGGGTATAAATTATGAAAAAGCGTAAGATGGGGTTAGTGATGTCACTTGTTTTAGCCACTGGAACGATGTTGGCTGCATGTGGTTCAGATGATGGTAAAAAGGATGAAGGGGCATCAAAAGAAAGCAGCAAATTTAAAGTGGCTATGGTAACGGATATTGGCGGTGTTGATGACAGATCTTTCAACCAATCTTCTTGGGAAGGCCTTAAAGCGTTCGGTAAAGAAAATAATTTTACTGAGAAAAAAGAGTATACATACCTTCAATCTAAATCAGACGCTGATTATACAACGAACTTAACCCAACTTTCCCGACAAAACTATAACTTAGTATTCGGAGTTGGATACTTACTTCAAAATTCGATCGAAGAAGTTGCTGCACTTCGTCCAGATACTAATTTCGCTATTATTGACGCAGTAGCTAAAGGGGATAATGTCGCAAGTATTACATTTAAAGAACAAATTGGCTCATTCCTTGTAGGGGTAATTGCCGGAAAAACAACGAAAACCAATAAAGTTGGTTTTGTCGGTGGAATGGACAGTGAATTGATTAAAAAGTTTGAATCAGGATTTATCGCTGGGGTAAAAACAGTAAATCCTAAAGCCGAAGTAGTCATCCAGTATGCAGGAGGCTTCGGTGCACCTGAAAAAGGACAAGCTATTGCGAACACTTTATATTCTTCTGGAGCAGATATCATTTATCATGCAGCAGGAGGTACAGGTTTAGGTGTATTTAAAGCAGCTACAGATTTAAAGAAACAAGATCCTAGCAAAGAAATCTACGTAATCGGTGTTGACCGTGACCAGTATGATGAAGGTGCTGTAGAAGTTAAAGGCAAACAAGAAAACATTACCTTAACTTCAATGGTTAAACGTGTTGACGTTGCAGTTCAAGATATATCTAAAAAAGCGATGAATAATGAATTTCCAGGTGGAGAAAACGTGGAATATGGTCTTGAAGAAAACGCTATTGCAATTTCTGAGCATACAGACCATGTTTCTGAAGAGGCTCTAAAAGCTGTTGATGAATATATCACAAAGATTAAAGCTGGAGAAATTGAAGTTCCTAAGACGAAAGCAGAATACGAAGCAATGGGATTCTAATATTGAACTAAAGGGAGAAGGAATAAAAGGGGCAAGCACTTTGCCTTTTATTCCTTCTTTTTATGGGGATTTAATTTGATGTATTTTGAAAAAACTGAAGGAAAAGCTATGATCATTCATAGTTTTTCATTTGATTTTTTCTAATGTAAAGATAGTAGAAGCATGGTGTTTATCTACCTCTTTATTAAAAAATCACTTTTATTTCATAACATGGACTGCGGGGAAATTATTATGAATACCTGACTCATCCAATCAATCATTTGTGTATTTAAAAATAGTTCTGTTACTCATAATCCGTTAGTGAGCGAACACACGATAAGAGTAGTCGCCTCGCTTATGGGATGAAATTTCCGATTGTTGAGAAATGATGTTTTCGATAAGTGTGAGCCAAAGGTTTAGTAGAAAGTTTCACTTAATTATAGGAGTTGATTACGCGTGGAATATGTAATAGAGATGCTCAATATTCGTAAAGAATTCCCAGGTATAGTTGCAAATGATAATGTAACATTACAAGTAAAAAAGGGAGAAATACATGCTTTGCTTGGGGAAAATGGAGCAGGGAAAACAACGTTAATGAACGTTCTTTTCGGTCTTTACCAGCCAGAAAAAGGAGAAATTCGCGTAAATGGTGAACCAGTCAAAATTACAAATCCTAATATTGCTAATGATTTAGGGATCGGGATGGTTCACCAACATTTCATGCTTGTGGATCCCTTTACTGTCACAGAAAATATTATCCTAGGTAAAGAACCTTCCAAAGCTGGAAAAATCAACTTAAAAGATGCCAGTAAAAAGGTAAGAGAGCTTTCTGAGAGATATCATCTTAGTGTCGATCCTGATGCGAAAATTAAAGACATTTCAGTTGGAATGCAGCAGCGTATCGAAATCCTAAAAACTTTGTATCGTGGTGCTGAAATCTTGATTTTTGATGAGCCTACAGCGGTACTGACACCACAAGAAATCAAAGAATTAATGATGATCATGAAATCTCTTGTTAACGAAGGAAAATCGATTATTTTGATCACTCATAAATTGAAAGAAATTATGGAGGTATGTGATCGCGTGACCGTTATGCGTAAAGGTGTAGGGATTGGTACGGTTAATGTAAGTGAATCAGACCCGAATTCTTTGGCGAGCCTTATGGTTGGACGTGATGTTGTATTTAAAACGGAGAAAAAAGAAGCAGCACCAGCAGATGTTGTTTTAGATATTAATGGTCTTAGTGTCAAGGACGCCCGTGGAATCCAAGCGGTTAATCATTTAAGTCTTTCGGTTAGAGCTGGTGAAATAGTCGGAATTGCAGGTATTGATGGGAATGGTCAAACAGAACTAATAGAAGCCATTACTGGGTTGAAAAAAACGATTAGTGGTTCTATTAAAATTAATGGTAAAGAAATACAAAATTTAAAACCGAGAAAAATCAGTGAATCTGGTGTAGGACATATTCCAGAGGATCGTCATAAACATGGATTGGTTTTGGATTATAGCATTGGTGAAAATATCGTCTTACAAACGTATTATCAAAAGCCACTTTCTAAATCAGGTGTCTTAAATTATTCGAAGATTTATGATCAAGCCAGAAGCATTATCTCAGAGTACGATGTTAGAACTCCAAGCGAATATACGCCTGCCCGTGCACTATCAGGTGGTAATCAGCAGAAAGCAATCATAGGACGTGAAGTAGACCGTAATCCGGATCTATTGATTGCAGCACAACCGACACGTGGTCTTGATGTTGGCGCGATTGAGTTCATTCACAAACGTTTAATCGAACAACGTGATAATGGGAAAGCTGTTTTACTTATTTCATTTGAACTTGACGAAATCTTAAATGTTAGTGATCGAGTGGCGGTTATTTATGAAGGGGAAATTGTTGCTATCGTCAATCCAAGAGAAACAACTGAGCAAGAGCTAGGATTGATGATGGCTGGAAGCAAGCGTATGGAAGCAGGTGGAAAATCTCATGGTTAAAAAAATGTCCGGTTTGTTTATACCCGTTTTATCGGTTGTGCTAGGCTTATTAGCAGGAGCCATTATTATGCTTGTCAGTGGATATAATCCGATTGACGCATATTCAGCACTTTTGTATGGGATTTTTGGTGATTCATATTTTCTTGGAGAAGCAATCCGAACAGTTACGCCGTACATACTAGCTGGTTTAGCAGTAGCATTCGCTTTTAGAACAGGTCTTTTCAATATTGGTGTCGAAGGTCAGCTTATTGTCGGTTGGTTGGCAGCCGTTTGGGTGGGGACAACTTTTGAACTGCCGATGTTGATTCATTTGCCGCTCGCTATTCTTGTCGGTGGATTAGCGGGGGCTGTGTGGGCATTTATTCCTGGTTTATTAAAAGCCAAATTCAGAGTACATGAAGTAATTGTATCGATTATGCTTAATTACACGGCTCTTCATGTGACCAATTATATTATTTCCTATGTGTTAACTGATAAATTAGACAAGACCAATAATATCTTTGCAACAGCAACATTAAGGTCGCCATTTTTATCAGGATTAACGGATGGTTCACGCCTTCACTGGGGAATCATTGTTGCGATGATCTGTGCCATCATTATGTGGTTTATTCTTGAGAAAACGACAACTGGATTTGAACTGAAAGCAGTTGGTTTTAACCAACATGCATCTGAATACGCTGGAATGAATGTAAACCGGAACATTATGATGTCAATGGTTATTTCAGGAGCATTTGCTGGATTTGCTGGTGCGATGGAAGGACTTGGGACATTTGGTTATGCTTCGATAAAAGGCGGATTTACTGGAATTGGTTTTGACGGAATCGCCGTTGCCCTTCTAGGTGCTAATACGGCAATAGGTGTTGTACTTGCAGCATTCTTATTTGGTGGTTTAAAAGCTGGGGCTCTGAATATTCCGGTTGAAACGCCCATTCCAAATGAAATCGTAGACATCGTCATTGCTCTGATCATCTTCTTTGTTGCATCTAGCTATTTCATTCGCTGGATCTTAAACCGAATTAATAAAAAGGGGGTGAAATAAGTGGACTTTTATCAAGTACTGCAAATTATTGTTCCATCAATGATTGGTCTTGCAGCCCCACTTATCTTCACTGCGCTTGGCGGTGTGTTTTCAGAACGTACAGGTGTTGTAAATATTGGCTTAGAAGGTTTAATGGTAATTGGAGCATTTACAGGTATTGTGTTTAACCTGACATTTGCTGATGTATTTGGAGCTGCTACACCTTGGATCGCTGTGCTAGTCGCCATGGTTGCGGGAACAATTTTTTCCCTCCTACATGCCGTAGCATCGATTACGTTTCGTGCTGATCAGACGGTCAGTGGGGTTGCAATCAACTTGTTGGCTGTTGGTCTTACTCTTTTCTTAGTTAAAAAGCTTTATGGAAAAGGGCAAACAGACATGGTTACAGAAAATTTTGATCGTGTTGATGTCAAATTCCTAAGTGATATTCCGATTATAGGGAAAATATTTTTCTCTAACGGATATTATATCTCTTACATTGCGATTGTTTTAGCCGTTGTCGTTTGGTATATTATATTCAAAACGCCATTCGGCTTACGTATTCGAGCTGTTGGCGAACATCCAATGGCGGCCGATACAATGGGAGTGAATGTTGCAAAAATTCGTTACGCTGGTGTCCTTTTATCAGGTGCATTTGCTGGAATCGGCGGAGCTGTCCATGCAATGACAGTATCCAATGAATTCAGTCACTCCACGATTAACGGACAAGGTTTTATGGCAATTGCTGCAATGATTTTTGGTAAATGGCATCCTCTTGGCGCAATGGGTGCAGCATTATTCTTTGGTTTAGCACAAAGTTTAAGTATTGTTGGAGCTAGCTTACCATTTTTTAAAGATATCCCATCCGTTTATTTATTGATTGCACCATATGTGTTAACCATTATCGCTTTGACTGGCTTTATTGGTCGCGCAGACGCTCCGAAAGCATCAGGTCTGCCTTATATTAAAGGCAAAAGATAATAATTAGTTGAACGAGGGTGTCTCATAAGGGTCTGACCTCGCACACTAAATCAGTATGTAGTGTTCCATACACTTATATTAATACTGAATTTAGTTGTTGCGGGGTCTGACCCCTTTGCTTTTGGGCCACCCTCGTTTTTTTATTGCTTAGCGCATAAGATGACGTTCTTTATATGGAAGTTGTATTATACCTATACGCATCATTCGCAATCGCCCCCCTTCAAGTCGCATCTAGACCGCCGCTTCCACTTTTGTTTTTGTATTCATTAAAATAGTATGAAATCCTTAAAAAAAATAATAAAAATCATGATACTTGCATGAAATTTCTTAAACAAGGTATATTTTAGAAGAAGAGAAAAGTTATAGAAGAAAAATCGTATGCACTCAATTTCTTCTAATAGGTTTAAAAGCACTTGAACTAACAAACAATATAAAGATAAAAAATGAATGAGGAGGACTATAAAATGGGAATCTCTCTTGACACTATAAAGAAAAACCCTGGCTATTCATTGCATATCGTCAAAACAGCTCAATACAAAACGAATACACTTGTATTTAAAATGAAAGCACCTCTAAAAAGTGAAACAGCGACATATCGTTCATTGCTTCCGTATATATTGCAAAGTAATACAGCTACATACAAGACGACACCAACATTACGTTCATATTTGGATGAATTATACGGTGCGAGTTTTTATGTAGATGTTGCCAAAAAAGGGGAATATCAAGTCATTAGTTTTATCTTTGAAATTGCCAATGAAAAATTCCTTCATGACTCGGAGCCTTTACTTGAAAAAGGGATTGCCTTCTTAGCAGAGGTACTATTTAATCCGAAAAAGGATGGCGAAAGCTTTGATGTAGGGACGTTTAATAATGAAAAAAGATCGCTTCAACAGAGAATACAATCCATATATGATGACAAAATGCGGTATGCAACGACTCGTCTTGTGGAAGTAATGTGTGAAGAAGAGCCTTATGGTATAGACGCATTGGGGGATATCGAGTCATTAGACAACATTACAGCGGAATCAATGTATAGTTATTACAAGCAAGCGCTCGCGAAAGATGAAATGGATGTTTACGTAATAGGTGATATTAATGAGATAGAAGTTCAGAAGCTCTTCAATCAACATTTCAAGCTTCCTAATCGAGAGCCCGCAAGAATGAACAGTGTACAGAAAAAAGTAAACGAAGTGAAGGAAAAAATTGAGGAAATGGATGTTAAACAAGGTAAATTAAATATTGGATATCGCACGTATATTGTATATGGAGATCCTGACTATTATGCTTTACAAGTTTTTAACGGAATATTCGGAGGTTTTTCTCATTCAAAACTTTTTATAAATGTCAGGGAGAAAGCAAGTTTGGCTTATTATGCGGCGTCTCGTTTAGAAAGCCACAAAGGCTTGTTAATGGTTATGTCGGGCATTGAATCAGCCAAATATAATCAAGCTGTTGACATTATTCATGAGCAGATGAAGGAAATGAAACAAGGGAATTTCAGTGATGAGGAATTATCTCAAACAAAAGCAGTAATCAAAAATCAACTATTAGAAACGGTTGATTCAGCTCGCGGTCTTGTAGAAATACTTTATCATAATGTTGTTTCTGGTTATGCCGTTTCTTTGGAAGAATGGCTGAAAAAAACAGAAGCCATTACGAAAGAGGAAATCATAGCGGTTGCTCAAAAAGTTGAATTAGATACCATCTATTTCATGAAAGGAACGGAGGTGTAAAGAATGGAGAAAATAACATTTGAACAACTTCAAGAAGAAATATACCATGAAAAAATGACGAATGGGTTGGAAGTATATATCTTACCAAAGAAAGGGTTCAATAAATCTTTCGCGACCTTCACGACGAAATATGGTTCGATTGATAATCATTTTGTTCCTCTAGGTAAAGAAAACTATGCAAAAGTACCTGATGGCATTGCACATTTTCTAGAGCATAAGCTATTTGAAAAAGAAGATGGTGACGTGTTCCAACAGTTTAGTAAGCAAGGTGCCTCTGCCAATGCCTTTACTTCTTTTACAAGAACAGCATATCTTTTTTCTAGTACTTCTGACTTTGATCTTAACTTAAAGACACTCGTTGACTTTGTGCAAGATCCTTATTTTTCTGATAAAACAGTGGAAAAGGAAAAAGGGATTATTGGTCAAGAAATAAAGATGTATGATGATAATCCTGACTGGCGTCTTTATTTTGGAACCATTGAAAATATGTATCATAACCATCCTGTGAAAATTGATATTGCTGGAACAGTTGAATCCATTGCTGACATTACGAAGGATTTACTTTATGAGTGTTATGAAACCTTTTACCATCCAAGCAATATGCTGTTATTTATTGTCGGACCTGTAGAACCAGAAGAAATTATGGAGAAAATCCGCAACAATCAAGAAGGTAAGGAATTCCAACCACCACGAGAAATTAACCGTAAATTTGAAACGGAGCCTTCAGATGTAGCGATGAAAGACCGAACATTACACATGAGTGTTCAAACACCGAAAATTATGCTCGGAATTAAATCGGCAGATCTCAATCTTAGCGGTCAAGAGTTATTAAAAAAAGAATTAACCGTAAGCATCTTGCTGGAAATGTTATTGGGGAAAAGCTCGCCTCTTCATGAAGAACTGTATACGAACGGGTTAATTGACCAAACATTTTCCTATGACTTTACCCAAGAGAATGGCTTTGGATTTGCGTTAATAGGAGGAGATACGAAACATCCTGACGAATTAACAGCAAAGTTGAAACAAATCCTCTTTGAGGCAAAAACAGGGAAAGGGATTAGTGAAGAAAGCATGAAACGAGTAATCAAGAAACGAATCGGCTTGTTTTTACGTTCATTAAATTCCCCTGAATATATCGCGAACCAATTTACTCGTTACGCCTTTAATGATATGAATTTATTTGATGTCGTACCAGTGCTTGAACAAATTGAGTTTAATGATGTCAAGGTTACGACTGAAAAATTGATTGAAGAAAAATTTATTACGGTTTGTCAGGTGCTGCCTAAATAAGCTTTTTGAGGATGGCTCATACAAATGATTTTTCTTTGTATGAGCTGTTCTTTTTTGTAGTGGTTTCAAGGAGGGAATAAAGATGGAAAAACGTTTTGCACTTATTACAGGAGCAAGTGGAGGAATCGGAAGCGCAATTGCAAGAAAGCTTGCAGCAGAAAATTACTCATTGTATCTCCATTACAATCGGAATGAAGAAGCAATTGTTGCACTTATTAAGGAATTATCATCTTATGATATCGAACTTATTCCGATACAGGCTGATTTAGGTAATGTTGATGGGTATAAGCATTTATGCAATCAAATCTTTTCTTTACATACGATTGTTTTAAATAGTGGCAATAGCTTTTATGGATTAATGACCGATATGGATGACTCTACTGTTGCGCAAATGATTCAGCTTCATGTGACAAGCCCTTTTCAGCTAACAAGAAACTTACTCCCTAAATTAATGAGAAATAGAGGTTCAATTGTCGCGGTTACATCAATATGGGGACAGACAGGCAGCGCATGTGAAGTGCTTTACTCGATGGTCAAGGGTGGGCAAAATGCATTCATTAAAGCATTGAGCAAGGAAACAGCGCTAAATGGTATCCGGGTCAATGCTGTTGCGCCTGGAGCGGTAGCAACAGCCATGCTAGAATCCTTTACAGAAGAGGAACTTGAAATCTTGCAGGGAGACATTCCAATGGGAAGGATCGGTGAAGCAAATGAAATTGCTGATGTTGTCGCATTTCTTCTCTCTCAGAAGGCCTCCTATATGACTGGGCAAATCATAGGGGTAAACGGTGGTTGGTACATGTGACTTTCCTGTATAAAAAATAATCTATTTTCATATGCTAACATGGTACCAATTAAAGAAAGGATGATAATCAATGTCTGTATTAGAAAACTGGGATCAATGGAAAGACTTTTTAGGAGACAGATTGAACCAAGGGGAGAAGCAAGGCCTTTCCCAAGATGCAATAACTGGCTTGGCTATTGAGATTGGGGACTATCTGGCAAATCAAGTAGATCCCAAAAACGATCAGGAACGTGTACTATCTGATCTGTGGTCGGTAGCAAATGAAGATGAAAAGCATGCAATTGCCTGCTTGATGGTTAAGTTAGTCGACAACAACGGCACGAGCTAAAGACATTAGGATGATTCAGAAGTTTTGGACCTCAAATTAGAGGGACTGACTAATTGAATCATCCTTTTTCATTAACATGTAATCTAGGTACGTAGAGAATCATCTTAAATTAAGTTAAGTAATGTTTTCCCTTTTAACTTTTACTGAAATGCTATATTATAGAGACAAGACAATTTTATTTTCATGAAATCGGGTTTCTTTAGGAAAAATCTCTTCTTCATTGATAAATTGCGTAATCTTTAAATATGATAAAAAGTCTAGGTTCCCCTTTCTTGATAAGGAGTGTGTATAGTGGAGAATAAAGAATGGTATTTTGAATATGAAATACAAAAAAACCGACCAGGTTTATTAGGGGACATCTCTTCATTACTTGGTATGCTATCGATAAATATCGTAGCGATTAATGGTGTTGATGAAGGAAGAAGGGGCTTGCTTTTGCTGGCTAATGACAGCAGAAATATTGAGAGATTTGAGTCAATTCTATCGACAATGGATACAATAAAGGTAATTAAGCTGAGAGAACCGCATGTGCTTGATAAACTAGCTGTCAGACACGGTAGATACATACAAAGGGATGCAGATGAAAAAAATACGTTTCGTTTCGTGAGGGATGATTTAGGGATTCTTGTAGACTTTATGGCTGAACTATTTAAACAGGAAGGTCATAAATTGATTGGGATTCGTGGAATGCCAAGGGTTGGGAAAACAGAATCGATTGTCGCATCTAGTGTCTGTGCGAATAAACGCTGGTTATTTGTATCGTCCACATTGCTTAAACAAACGATCCGCAGTCAGCTTATTGAAGATGAGTACAATAATAATAATATATTTATTTTAGACGGGATTGTCTCTACAAGACGCGCCAATGAAAGGCACTGGCAGCTAGTTCGGGAAATCATGAGGCTAAATGCAGTGAAAATAATTGAACATCCAGATATTTTCGTTCAAAATTCGGAGTACAAACTTGAGGATTTTGATTACATCATTGAGTTAAGAAATACTCCTTATGAAGAAATTACATATGAAGTAGTAAACCAAAACGATCAATTACAAGGGTCAGAGTTTGGTTCATTTGATTTTTAATTTGGCAGGTGTTTGATTTGACGGAATTAGGTAACAGATTGAAGGAAGCTAGAGAAGAAAAGGGTTTAAGTTTAGATGACTTGCAAGAAGTAACAAAGATTCAAAAACGTTATTTGGTAGGAATCGAAGAAGGCAATTATTCGATGATGCCGGGTCAGTTTTATGTACGGGCGTTCATTAAACAATATTGTGAAGCGGTTGAACTTGAACCAGAGGAGATTTTTGATCAATATAAAAATGAGGTTCCAGCCATTTATCATGACGAATTACCAGAGTTGTCACGCGTTCAATCAAGAAGAACGCTTTCACCGACAACTTCAAAGGCGATGGAACTATTTCCAAAAATATTGGGGCTATTATTTTTCGTTGGAATCATAGTCTTACTGTATTTCTTGTATTTGAAATTTACTCCAAATGAAAAGCCAAATGTAGTTGACGATAGTACGGGTGTTGTGGATCACGGTCAACCTGATAACTCACCGCTAAATAAAGGCAGTAACACAGACGTCAATGAAAACAAAAGCACTGATAAAACAGACAAGTCTAAAGACGATGTGCCAGTAAAAGAAAAGGTTGTTGAGGAAGCAGCACCAACCCAAGAATTAGCCATTATCAGTACCAGCGGATCGAACAGCACATATGCCCTGAAAAACGCCGCGACATTCAAATTGAAAGTTGCCTCTACAGGGGAAGCATGGGTTAAAGTGAAAAATGGTAGCGGCCAGACGCTATTTAATGGACTTATAAAATCTGGAGAAGCCAAAGAAATTGATGCAACGAATGAATCCGAAGTTGTCATCCGTACAGGAAGAGCCTATGAAACGGAGATTTTCGCTAATGATCAAAAAGTCGAATATGCCATTTCTCCAACAGAGAAAGACGTTCAAAATGTAACGATACAATTTACAAAAGCTGAATAGTCATCTTTATGATGGCTATTTTTCGCTTGTAGTATAAAGAAATGAATCTTATGCTATTCAATTTTGGAGGGTACTATTGTGAATTTACCAAATAAAATAACAATATCAAGAATTATCTTAATACCTATTTTTGTGATTCTTATGCTCGTACCCTTTTCTTGGGGCGAGTTGATGCTTGGGGACTACATTCTTCCAGTTAATCATTTAGTAGGGGCTATACTTTTTATTCTTGCTGCATCAACAGACTGGGTAGATGGACACTATGCCCGCAAATACAATATGGTCACAAATCTTGGGAAATTTCTCGATCCTCTTGCTGACAAATTACTCGTTTCAGCAGCATTAATTGTATTAATTGATTTGGACTTAATGTACAATCAGTCTTGGATTGCTATTGTCATTATTAGTAGGGAGTTTGCCGTTACAGGCTTAAGGCTTGTACTTGCAGGAACAGGTGAAGTAGTTGCTGCCGATATTTTAGGGAAAATAAAAATGTGGGCACAAATTGTAGCTATTTCAGCTTTGTTATTACATAATATTCCTTTTGTTTTAATTTCATTCCCATTCGCTAACATCACTTTATGGATTGCGTTAGTTTTTACTGTTTGGTCTGGATGGGATTATTTCGCGAAAAACAAAACTGTATTTATTAATTCTAAGTAATCGAATGTGTGGGGGATGGAAATGAACGCAGAAATTATTGCGGTTGGATCTGAATTACTACTAGGCCAAATAGCCAATACGAATGGGAAGTTTTTATCAAAGCAACTAGCAGAAATAGGAATTAACGTTTATTTCCATACTGTCGTAGGGGATAATAGCGATCGGCTTCAATCTGTTATCGAGATTGCAGAATCTCGTGCTGACTTCATTATTTTTACAGGCGGACTTGGACCAACCAAGGACGATTTGACGAAAGAAACGATTGCCCGTCATTTAGGAAAAAATCTTGTTTTTGACAATCATGCTTTAACAGCTATCCAAGCGTATTTTACAAAGACTGGACGAGAAATGACAGAAAATAATAAAAAGCAGGCACTCATTTTAGAACATGCGGATGTACTTGCAAATGATCACGGAATGGCCCCTGGCATGATTCTTACTTTAAAGGATAAGACATATATGTTACTACCCGGACCTCCAAAAGAGTTAGAGCCTATGTTCTTAACATATGGGTATAAAAGGTTAATGGAAAAGCTAGATAAACAAGAACGCATTGAATCAAAGGTACTGCGCTTTTTTGGAATTGGAGAGTCATTGTTAGAGACGAAGATAGATGACTTGCTTGAAAATCAAACCAATCCGACGATTGCTCCACTTGCAGGCGATGGTGAAGTGACGCTAAGGATTACGGCTAAGCATGAGTCAAAAGAAATATGTGATCAGCTGATAGGCGAAACTGAAGCAGAAATAATGAATCGTGTTGGAGACTTTTACTATGGAAGCGACCAGACTTCTTTAATTAAGGAGCTGGTAAAAGAGTTAACTGCAAGAGGTATGTCAATTGCCGCTGCCGAAAGTTTGACTGGTGGGATGTTCCAAGAGCAACTAACGACAATACCTGGAGCCGGTAAAGTCTTTAAAGGCGGAATCGTTAGTTATACAAATGATGCTAAATCTAATTTGCTTCAAATTCGCGATGAAACCATTTCTGCATATGGTGTCATAAGCGAGCAATGCGCAATCGAAATGGCCGAAAATATTCGAACACAGCTCGATGCAGATGTTGGAATCAGCTTTACTGGAGTAGCGGGACCAGATGAACAGGAAGATCAGCCGGTAGGAACCGTCTTTATAGGTATAGCTTTTCGCAAAGGGCATTCGAAGGTTAAGAAACTAAACCTCTCTGGTAGCAGAGCACAGATCAGAATAAGAAGCGTAAAATACGGCTGCCATTATCTATTGAACCATCTTTCTATCTAATTTTACAAGAGGATGTCTTAAAGGGTGAAATTTGCTTTTAAGACAACCTCTTTTTATTTTTGGAATATTATTATTAAAACTTTTTTAGCTTGTAGAAGAAGAAAGAGTTAAATTGAGCCCTCGATTGCATCGTTAAATAATGCAACCGTCATTTTTAATAATATATAATCAAAATTGCATTTTTAAAGTATTTATTAATTGGAAATAGATTTTTTGCTAGACAGAAATGCTGTTTTTAAGTTATTATAACTTTAGAAATAAACGAATGAATGTTCGTTTTTTGCTTGGCAAATGAAAGGAAAGAGTATATAGTAGAGATAGACATCAAAGAGGGAACCAAGCGAGCATTTTAGATGGATTAAAGATCATCACAAATAGAAATGCGTGAATGTATTCTTGTTTTCTCCCTTTCTTTTTTATAAGTCGAATTAGAATAGAAGTTTGGGTATTTCCCCTAGTATACTAAGCCTGGGGCGAGCTACTGCTTTATCTTAAAAATTTATTATCTAATCAGCCAAGCTGATTAACCTATAGAGGAGGAACTTGAGTGAGCGATCGTCAAGCGGCATTAGAAATGGCATTGAAACAAATTGAAAAACAATTTGGTAAAGGTTCCATCATGAAGTTAGGAGAACAAACAGATAGAAGAATTTCAACAATTTCAAGCGGTTCATTAGCATTGGATGTAGCTTTAGGAGTGGGCGGATACCCTCGAGGTAGGGTTATTGAAGTATATGGTCCAGAGAGTTCTGGTAAAACAACGGTTTCCTTACATGCGATTGCAGAGGTACAGGCTAATGGAGGTACAGCTGCATTTATTGATGCAGAGCACGCACTGGATCCAGATTACTCACAGAAGCTGGGGGTCAACATTGATGAGTTGTTGCTTTCACAGCCAGACACTGGTGAACAGGCACTTGAAATCGCTGAAGCATTAGTGCGAAGTGGTGCAGTAGATATTATCGTCATTGACTCTGTGGCTGCGCTCGTACCTAAAGCTGAAATTGAAGGTGAAATGGGAGATTCTCATATGGGTCTTCAAGCTAGGATGATGTCACAGGCACTTAGAAAACTATCTGGTGCAATTAATAAATCCAATACGATTGCTGTTTTCATTAACCAAGTTCGTGAAAAAATTGGCGTAATGTTTGGAAATCCTGAAACGACTCCAGGGGGCCGCGCTTTGAAGTTTTATTCAACAGTAAGGCTTGAAGTGCGCCGTGCAGAACAATTGAAACAAGGTAGTGACATAGTAGGTAACAAAACGAAAATTAAAGTCGTTAAAAACAAGGTAGCGCCACCATTCAGGCAAGCAGAAGTAGATATTATGTATGGTGAAGGAATTTCCAGAGAAGGCGAAATCATTGATATGGGATCAGAATTAGATATCGTTGAAAAGAGCGGTTCGTGGTATTCCTATAACGGCGAAAGACTAGGGCAAGGCCGAGAGAATGCTAAGCTATTCTTAAAAGAAAACAAAACTATTAAACTTGAAATAGCACAGAAAATTCGTAATCATTATAATCTAGATGGTGAACATGTATTGCCTGCAGATAGTGAGAAAGAACAGGAAGAAATGAGCCTGCCCGAATAAATGTGCCAAAGAAAAGAAGCCTGATGACAAACTAGGCTTCTTTTCTTTGTAAACATGGTTTAGAATGGTAATTTTTGGTCAAAAATAATAGCATAGTTTAGCAAGGTTATTTCGCTAATAAGGCAAAAAAGTTAAGGTTGTAAGGATAATTTTTAACTTTTTGGAACCGTTCTGAATATTCATGTATAGAGTCTTTGCAAACTCTTGACAATAAAATTTCTCAACTATACAATTAACATGTATATTTTATATTTTTTAAGATGAAGAATTTTGAAAAGCCAAGTGCTGTATATTGAAGACATGTACAATGTACTTGCCGACAGTTCAACTTTATTAAGTAAAAGTTCATAGCAAGGGGAGGTGAAACGATGGAACCTATTCAACTCATCATCTCCAGTTTGCTTGGCCTATTCGTCGGTGCAGTTGTTAGCTATTTTGTTTTTAAGAACATTACTCAAAACAAAATAGCAGGGGCGAGAAATTCTGCTGAACAAATTCTTGAAGATGCAAAAAGGGAAGCAGAAGCTCTAAAAAAAGAAGCCCTATTGGAAGCGAAGGATGATATTCACAAAACTCGTTCAGATGCCGAGCGTGAAGTTCGAGAACGAAGATCTGAATTACAAAAACAAGAAAATCGATTATTACAAAAAGAAGAAAACCTTGACCGTAAAGATGAATCGTTAGATAAACGTGAAACTCTTTTGGAAAAGAAGGAAGATTCTCTTGACCAAAGACAACAGCATATTGAAGAGATGGAAAGCAAAGTGGATGAGATGGTTCGTAAGCAGCAAACAGAGCTTGAGCGTGTTTCAGGCCTGACTCGTGATGAAGCAAAAGCCATTATTATTGATCGTATCGAAAATGAGCTGGCACACGATATTGCTCTTATGATTAAAGAAACAGAGAACCGCGCAAAAGAAGAAGCTGACAAAAAAGCAAAAGATATTCTCTCACTTGCAATTCAGCGTTGTGCTGCTGATCATGTTGCTGAGACCACCGTTTCAGTTGTCAATCTTCCAAACGATGAGATGAAGGGTCGTATTATTGGTCGAGAAGGCCGGAATATTAGGACTCTTGAGACGCTTACGGGAATCGATCTTATTATTGATGATACGCCTGAAGCAGTAATCTTATCTGGATTTGACCCAATAAGACGTGAAACAGCTCGTCTAGCACTAGAGAAGCTTGTACAGGATGGTCGTATCCATCCAGCACGCATTGAAGAAATGGTGGACAAAGCAAGACGTGAAGTGGATGAACACATCCGAGAGATCGGAGAGCATACCACATTTGAAGTAGGTGTTCACGGACTTCATCCTGACCTTATTAAGATTCTGGGTCGTTTGAAATTCCGTACAAGCTATGGTCAAAATGTCTTGAAGCATTCCATAGAAGTTGCACAATTATCTGGTTTATTAGCTGCTGAGCTAGGTGAAGACGAAACGCTTGCGCGTCGAGCAGGACTTCTTCACGATATCGGAAAAGCGATTGACCATGAAGTGGAAGGTAGCCATGTAGAAATTGGTGTAGAATTGGCTACGAAATATAAAGAACACCCAGTAGTTATCAACAGCATCGCTTCTCATCATGGCGATACTGAACCGACATCGATTATTTCTGTACTAGTCGCTGCTGCAGATGCTTTATCAGCAGCTAGGCCGGGTGCTCGAAGTGAGACGCTCGAAAACTATATCAGAAGACTCGAAAAGCTGGAAGAAATATCTGAGTCCTATGATGGAGTGGAAAAATCATTTGCTATTCAAGCTGGTCGTGAAGTACGAGTTATGGTAAAACCAGAACAAATTGATGATCTGGGGGCACATCGACTTGCAAGGGATATCCGTAAGCGAATAGAAGAAGAGTTAGATTACCCAGGACATATTAAAGTAACAGTGCTACGTGAAACAAGAGCAGTTGAATATGCAAAATAAACAAAGCGTTCGGGCCCTCGGGGTCCAACGCTTTGTTTTTCTTATAAAGAATACGTATAAGCTTTTTCGATGAATTTTGCTGTCTAGCACAAACAGCCTTACCTCTAGGCTAGAACCAATTAATCAGATAGGGAGAAGATTATCCAAACAGTTGCTATGCCTGAGGTTGAACAAGGCATTTAATCTTTCCTATGAGCTTTGATGTCTAATTGAACACCTGACTGTGACATGTTTCATTGGCTAATATGTTAGAATAACTTGTTTTTAGTAGCTAATGACCGATGATGGTTTCACTAATGGATGAAAGGGTGAAGTGCTTTTCATTGTGGTTGTTAGCGTGAAAGGTTAGGCAATGATATGTGGTACAATAGAACAGAATAGTATCATTAAAGTTTGGTTTTTAGAAAGGAATTAACTATGAAATTGCTTTTTGTTGGAGATGTAATGGGTTCACCAGGAAGAGATATGGTGAAAGAATATTTACCGAAAATCAAGGAAAAATATCGACCGCAAATTACCATAATAAATGGGGAAAATGCTGCTGGGGGTCGCGGAATCACCGAGAAGATTTATCGGCAATTTCTTGAAGCTGGAGCGCAGGCTGTGACGCTTGGAAATCATGCTTGGGATAACCGTGAAATTTTTGAATTTATTGAATCTGCAAAGAATCTCGTGCGTCCTGCAAATTTTCCAGAAGGAACCCCAGGTGCAGGGATAAAATATATCAAGTTAAATCAATTAGAGATTGCTGTGATTAATTTACAAGCAAGAACATTTATGCCTGCATTAGATTGTCCATTCGTGAAAGCAGAAGAGCTTGTAGAAGAAGCTAGAAAACGTACACCGATAATTTTTGTTGATTTTCATGGAGAAGCTACGAGTGAGAAACAAGCAATGGGTTGGTTCCTCGATGGGAAAGTGTCGGCAGTCGTAGGAACCCACACACATGTTCAAACGGCAGACAATCGGATTCTTCCTCAGGGCACAGCTTATTTATCTGATGTTGGGATGACTGGTCCGTACGATGGAATTCTTGGAATGGAGAGAGACGCTGTCATCCATCGTTTTTTAACAAGTCTACCTGTACGTTTTGAAGTACCAAAAGAAGGAAGAACAATCTTAAGTGCAGTCATCATAGACATTGATGAAAAAACTGGAAAAGCAAACAAAATAGATCGATTATTGATAAACGACGATCACCCGTTTTTTCATTAATCATTAAAACAGCCTTGCGTAAGCGGGCTGTTTTTCACTTTACCCCGCATTAATGGACAGTAACATCATCATACTAGGATTTTATGTAGAGAAATTTGAAGAATATAAACAGAAAAAACGGTCCGTAAATGCCTGATTGGTTTTCAAAGGTAAGTTTGCGCCCACGGGACGTGGGTCACACGGACGAAGACATGAGGACACGGCGTATTTAGTCTGTGATTCATTGATTCGGGTTCGTACTGTCGATTGATCGAAGCGAAAGCGAAGATCTTAGCGACAGTAGAACGGGACTAACCGTTCGCGAAAAGACCGTTGCTAATGGTTAGTTTCACTTTATTTTCCCTTCTTGTCATACCTGTTTTTATTCATGAATATAGTAGCAGTGGATAGAGACATACCTTTTGAGCCACGATTCAAACAGGTAAGGGAAAACAAGGAGGACTAGGAATGGAAATATTAAAGGTTTCAGCAAAATCTAATCCTAACTCTGTAGCAGGCGCCCTAGCAGGGGTTCTAAGAGAGAGAGGAACCGCGGAAATACAAGCTATTGGTGCAGGGGCGTTAAATCAGGCTGTCAAGGCAGTAGCAATCGCAAGAGGATTTGTAGCTCCTAGTGGAATGGACTTGATTTGTATTCCTGCCTTTACAGACATTAAGATTGATGGGGAAGAAAGAACAGCAATAAAACTAATCATAGAACCAAGATGAAAATGAAGTTTAGAATTTCCTGTTTGGATAGCCAAGCAGGTTCTTTTTATGGAGGAAAAGATGTCAATGCCCCTACTAATTATCTGATTTCCTGTATAAAAAAGATGAAGGAAGGTATCACATAATGAAAATATTCGATGCTCATTGTGACGTTCTGATGAAAATGTTTATTGATGCGACCATTACCTTTCATGATGAATCCAAATTAGATATAACATATGAATCATTAAAAGAAACTGGAGGAAAGGTTCAATGCTTTGCTATATACATACCTGAGAACGTTCACCCTGATCTGCGTTTTATGGCGGCGTTATCCATGGTAGAACTGTTCGTTACCAAAATCGTTTCATTACCGCAAATAAGATGGATCCGCACGAATGAAGACATACAAAAACTTAAAGTTAATCAAATTGGAGCCGTTTTAACACTTGAAGGATGTGACTGTATCGGTGCAGATATATTGAAACTAAAGACTTTACTAAGGCTTGGAGTCCGTTCAGTGGGACTTACCTGGAATTTTGCGAATATGGTGGCAGATGGAGCTATGGAACTAAGAGGGGCGGGCTTAACGCGGTTTGGAAAAAATCTGATTCAAGTATTAAACGAATATAAAGCATGGACTGATGTTTCACATTTATCAGAGCAAGCTTTCTGGGATGTGATTGAACTGGCAAACGATATTATTGCATCTCATTCGAATGCGTATAAACTATGCCCACATCAAAGAAATCTTCGTGATAACCAAATTTCTGCATTAATAAACAAAGGAGCACCGATTGGGATAACATTTGTACCTGAATTTTTAAGCAAAGATAAAAAGGTAACAATCAAAGATGTGTTAAAGCATATTGATTATATTGGGAGCCTTGGCGGGCAAAACAATCTTGGCTTTGGTTCCGATTTTGATGGAATGGATCATAAAGTTTCAGAGTTAACAAATTATCGTGGTTACCACAAATTAATCAATGACCTTACTAAGTATTACTCAGCTGATTTTGTGAAAAATCTATTATTTAATAATTTTGCAAAGAAGTTTCCTCATGATTCGCAACCTGTTAATTAATTATACTGAGTTTTGAATGGGAAAGCTTTAATTCGAGTTGTGAAATAAAATTCCACATAAAAACAGACTATGACCTCATAGTCTGTCTTAAATAAACAGTTCTAAAAACCGTTGTTTATTAGAAATTGTCGCGGCAGATACAATGACTTTTTCTCCGATGACAGCCACAATTAAATGTAAATAATGAACAATGATTTTTATTGTGATGCGGATTGTTGTTGAAAGAACCTGCAATATTCTCTGTGGAACACGGACATTTTTCTTTAATATTGCTTTTCCTCTTATTACAAGAACATGGTTTGAAGCAAGTAGTGTGAATTGATTCGCTACAAGAAAATTCGTGACACGGTTTAAAACAAGTAACTCGGTCAGCTTCTTCAAATGAACGGGTTCCGCAATTACGCCTTTGACCCATCTGTTTACCCTCCCTTTACCGGTAACTACAGTACAAGATATTGTATGCTTGCAAAGAGGTGTGGGTTTCAGGCATCAGCCCGATACTAGGATAAATGTGCTAGTACAACTGCCTTCTAATTGCTTTGGAAACTAAACGGAAATTATCCCGATTTAACTAATCCATCAGTGGGGGGAAGAAACCTTTACTGATGGAAACTTCAAATTATCAAGTAAATAAAAATGTATGTTGATAATAATGATTGTGTTACTTAAAAATACAGTCGTATTTTACAATAAAATATTCATAAAGATGAGCAGTATTATTTCAAGTATCTTGCTGTTTCTTATTTAGGGAGAGTGTACATGATGAATGGGAAAATGAAAGCGGTTGTAAAGCATAAACGGGGATATGGTGCTGAAATACAAACGGTCGACATTCCAAAGATTCATGATGAAGAAGTACTCATAAAAGTAAAAGCTACATCCATATGTGGTACGGATGTACATATTTATACATGGGATGAATGGTCCCGAAGTAGGGTGAATCCGCCTTATGTATTTGGGCATGAATTTTCAGGTGAGATAGTAGAACTTGGTGCTCATGTTACGAGTGTAAAAGTAGGAGATTTCGTATCTGCGGAAACCCATATTGTTTGCGGAGTTTGTCCGCAATGTTTAACAGGTCAATATCATATTTGTAAGAATACAAAAATAGTAGGTGTGGATACACAAGGTTGCTTTGCAGAATATGTAGCACTTCCTGCAAAAAACCTGTGGAGGAACCCGATTGACATGCATGCAGATATTGCATCCATTCAAGAGCCGATGGGAAATGCAGTTCATACAGTACTATCTGGGGATGTAGCAGGAAAAAGTGTGGCAATTATAGGCTGTGGTCCAATCGGATTGCTGGCGATTGCTGTAGCAAAAGCGGTAGGTGCATCAACGGTTCTTGCCTTCGATGTAAATGATTATCGGTTGGATTTAGCGAAAAAAATGGGTGCAACTCATGCCATACATTCTAATCTACTTGATCCAATTGCTTTCGTGGAACAGCTCACCAACGGATGCGGTGTCGATGTTGTTTGCGAAATGAGTGGGCATCCAACAGCAATCAAGCAAGGGTTTAAAATGATTACAAACGGTGGCCGCGTATCGATATTAAGCTTACCTACAGGAACTGTAGAAGTTAATATAACCGAGGATATCGTGTTTAAAGGAATAACGGTGCAAGGGATAACGGGCAGACTTATGTTCAAGACGTGGCAGCAGGTTTCGAACTTGTTGGCTTCTGGTCAAGTCAATATTAAACCCTTGATTACCCATCATTTTCCATTGGGTGAATTTGCAAAGGGTTTTGATCTGATGATTAAAGGACAATGTGGAAAAGTAGTTTTGCATCCGTAACCAGATTAATAGATTGTCACCTTATATGTCAGGAGGAATAGAGATGAAGGGTTTTGAATATTTGCAGAAAGAATTAGATGCTATGCAAAAGCAAGGTATATTTAGAAATTTAATTGAATTGAAATCCGAACAAGGATCAAAAGTCATGATTGACGGAAGAAATGTAATTCAGCTTTCTTCAAATAACTATCTAGGTTTAACCAATCATCCACGATTGAAAAAAGCAGCATTGGCTGCAATCGAGCAATTTGGAGCTGGGACAGGATCTGTCCGAACCATTGCAGGAACCTTCACCATGCATAATAGGCTTGAAGAAAAGCTTGCAAAGTTTAAACATACTGAAGCTGCTCTTGTGTTTCAATCAGGATTTACTACCAATCAGGGCGTGCTTTCTGCTATTTTAACAGATGAGGATGTTGTTATTTCGGATGAATTGAATCATGCCTCTATCATTGATGGAATCCGTTTAACGAAAGCAACGCGTAAGGTATATCAACATGTTGATATGGAATCTCTGGAACAGACACTAAAAGAAACACAAGAGTATCGAAAAAGACTAATTGTCACAGACGGAGTATTTTCGATGGATGGAGATATTGCTCCTCTTCCTGCGATTGTCGAACTGGCAGAGAAATATGATGCACTTGTTATGGTTGATGATGCGCATGGATCAGGCGTATTAGGGGAGAATGGCCGTGGAACTGTTAACCATTTTGGTCTGGATGGTCGAGTACATATTCAGGTGGGTACACTGAGTAAGGCAATTGGGGTACTTGGCGGATATGTTGCAAGCACAAGAACATTAATTGATTATTTAATTCATAAGGCCCGCCCGTTTTTATTCAGTACGTCGCACCCACCTGCGGTAACCATGGCTTGTATTGAGGCGGTAGACGTTTTGCTGGAAGAACCTGAAAGGATTGATAAGCTTTGGAATAATACCAAATTTTTAAAGGAAGGTTTAAACATATTGGGATTCAATACAGGACATAGTGAAACGCCTATAACACCGGTAATAGTTGGTGATGAAGGATTGTCTCGTCAATTTTCGGATAAATTGCTTCAAAATGGAGTTTTTGCACAAGGTATTGCTTTCCCAACTGTAGCGCAAGGAAAGGCTCGAATTCGAACAATTGTAACAGCTCAGCATTCGCAGGATGAATTACAACAAGCGTTAAAAGCTTTTGAAAACGCTGGAAAAGAGCTTGGAATTATCTAAAAAGGAGATATCCCATAAGTTAAGGGTCTGACCCTTAACTTATGGGATATCATCAATTCATGGGTGAAATCCGAACAAAAAGGAGAAAGGATTGTTGAAATTCCTTAAATAGTTTAAAATGGTATGTTGTAAGTCAAGTATAATAGGATGTATGAATGGTACATGCAAATGGAATTGAAAGAGGGGATATTCTTGAACGAAAAACAACGCCTGGAAACGCAACAATTAACTGCTGAAAAGCCAGCGGACAAAAAATCCGAAAAGGACTACAGCAAATACTTCCAAGCCGTATACGTTCCTCCTTCCTTGAAGGAAGCGAAAAAACGTGGAAAAGAAGAAGTGAAATATGATCAATTTGCCATCCCGGAACAATTAAGTGGAATGGGTAAGGGCCGTAAATTTTTTATTCGTACATACGGCTGTCAAATGAACGAACATGATACAGAGGTTATGGCTGGTATTTTTATGGCATTAGGATATGAAGCAACAGACACAGTTGATGATGCCAATGTAATTTTGCTTAATACATGTGCAATACGAGAAAATGCAGAGAATAAAGTGTTTGGAGAACTCGGACATTTAAAATCATTAAAACTGGAAAAGCCTGATTTATTACTTGGTGTTTGTGGTTGTATGTCTCAAGAAGAATCGGTCGTAAATCGAATTCTCTCGAAGCATGGTTTCGTTGACATGATTTTTGGTACACATAACATCCATCGATTGCCTCATATTTTACATGATGCCTATATGTCCAAGGAAATGGTCATTGAAGTATGGTCTAAAGAAGGCGACGTGATTGAAAACCTTCCTAAAATCCGAAAAGGGAAAACAAAGGCTTGGGTTAATATCATGTACGGGTGTGACAAATTCTGTACGTACTGTATAGTTCCATATACAAGAGGGAAAGAAAGAAGTCGCCGGCCTGAGGAAATTATTCAGGAAGTACGTCATCTTGCAGCACAGGGCTATAAGGAAGTCACCTTACTTGGGCAAAACGTAAATGCTTATGGAAAAGATTTGGAAGATATCAAATACGGTCTAGGAGACCTTATGGACGAAATACGCAAAATTGATATACCGCGTATTCGATTCACAACAAGCCACCCACGAGATTTTGATGATTATTTAATTGAAGTTCTTGCAAAAGGCGGCAATCTTCTTGAGCATATCCATTTACCAGTTCAATCTGGAAGCAGTGATATTTTGAAAATCATGGCACGTAAATATACGAGAGAGCAGTATTTGGAGCTTGTTAGAAAAATTAAAACAGCGATTCCGAATGCTACATTAACAACGGATATTATTGTCGGTTTTCCAAATGAAACGGATGAACAATTTGAAGAAACATTATCTTTATTCCGTGAAGTCGGATTCGATGCGGCGTATACGTTCATTTATTCACCACGTGAAGGGACCCCCGCTGCGAAAATGAAAGATAATATACCGATGGAAGTCAAAAAAGAACGTTTACAACGATTGAATGCACTTGTAAATGAATCTTCCGCCGAAAAAATGAAGGCATATGAAGGTCAAATCGTTGAAGTTCTTGTCGAAGGTGAAAGTAAAAACAATCCAGACGTTCTAGCTGGATATACAACTAAAAATAAACTAGTCAACTTCAAAGGACCTAAATCTGCGGTCGGCCAAATTGTGAAGGTGAAAGTAATCGAAGCAAAAACATGGTCGTTAAAAGGTGATATGGTTGAAGAAGTGGCAGCGATCAAGGGGGAATAAAGATGGCGAACTTTACAAAAGATGAGATTCTAGCTAAAGCGGCAGATTTAGCGAAAATGATTGCAGAAACAGATGAAGTCGACTTTTTCAAACGCGCAGAAGCACAAATCAATGAAAATCAAAAAGTACGTGAAATGATTGCGAGCATGAAAAGTCTGCAAAAGCAAGCTGTTAATTTCCAAAATTACGGAAAAGAAAAGGCCTATCAACAAACACAAAGCAAACTTACCGCTCTTGAAGAAGAATTGGATGAATTACCAATTGTTCAGGAATTCAAGCAATCTCAGGTAGATGTAAACGACTTATTGCAGATGGTTGCTTCACAAGTTTCTAACCGAGTAACAGATATTATTATTGAAACGACTGAAGGCGATCTCTTAAGTGGCGAAACCGGTTCTAAAGTGCGCGCAGGCGGTAATGGTTGTTCATAAATAGGAAAGAGGATGTCCCATTAGGATTGGGATATCCTCTTTCTTTTGACCAAAAACATGGTGATGTCGTTACCAATTCTCTCTATGTCGAACACCAATAAGCCATGACACATATCCCTATGAGGACGCATAGACTAGTGTAGGTTAAAAACTAATTACATCCAGTTTCTAAATAAAATTAACTTGCACACTAGACTTTTTACAAGCATAGGATGAATGGAAACTGTATGAGGAGGGTTCGCTAGCATGTCACACTATAGAGAGATTATAACGAAAGCGGTGGTGGCAAAAGGACGAAAATTTACGAAGTCCCAACACACCATTTGCCCGGCTCATCATCCCACTAGCATTCTAGGCTGTTGGATCATCAACCATAAGTATGAAGCAGAGAAAATTGGCAAGAAGGTAGAAATTCGCGGCAGCTACGAGATAAACGTTTGGTATTCGTATAATCATAATACAAAAACCGAAGTCGTTACGGAAAAGGTTACGTATTGTGACATTATCTCGTTAAAATATCGTGATCCTGATTGTCATGATGATCAAGATGTCATAGCAAAAGCTGTACAACAGCCAAATTGTATTGAAGCCTGCATTTCCCCATGTGGACAAAAAATTATAGTTCATGTGGAACGGGAATTCTTTGTGGAAGTCATTGGAGAAACGAAGGTTTGTGTTGCTGTTAATCCAAATGGCTGTGATGATGATGACTGGTATTCCGATTTAGACGATGATTTCGAAGATCTAGATCCAGATTTTCTAGATGAATTTGAAGATGAATAAATCAAAAGCATAACTTTAGCACCTGCAATAAGACCGGATGTGCAATCGTTCATCCGGTTTCATTATGGAAAAATATTGCTGTTTTTTTATTGTAAATAAAATGATTTGAAACTTTTGCTTGACGCTTTTCCAAAAGAGTATGCGTGAAACCAGCAGGGGCCGTATGTTATAATGAATCCAAACATAGATCTTAGCAGGAAAGGTTTTGAAACGATGGCAGCAAATACGCCAATGATGCAACAATATTTAAAAATTAAGGCAGAGTATCAGGATGCCTTTTTATTTTTTCGTTTAGGCGATTTTTATGAAATGTTCTTTGAGGATGCCGTATCGGCTTCACAAGAACTCGAAATTACGTTGACAAGTCGTGGTGGTAGTGAAGACCGCATTCCGATGTGTGGAATCCCTTATCACTCTGCAGCTTCTTATATAGATGTTTTAATAGAGCGAGGATATAAAGTCGCGATTTGTGAGCAAACCGAAGACCCTAAGCAAGCAAAAGGTGTCGTTCGTCGTGAAGTCGTCCAATTAATCACCCCAGGTACGAAAATGGATGGTAAAGGGATGGACGAGAAAGAAAATAATTATATTGCCTCTATTACTGATTTTTTCGACGGGACATTCGGATTTGTCTATGCTGATTTAACGACTGGGGAATGCAAGGTTACCATTACAAATGGTTCATTTGATAGTATGTTTAATGAATTAGCGATCGTTGGGGCGAAAGAGGTCGTATTAGCGGCTAATTTCCAAGAAGATCGGCAAAAGCAACTGAAGGATCGTGGTGTTTCCGCGCTTTCTTTTGAAGATCAAATCGATGTAAACGATCAGTTTGCAAACTTATTAACAAAGGTACAGAATCAAAAGAGTATAAAGACAGCTTCAAGACTGATGCATTATTTATTTCGGACTCAGAAGAGAAGCTTAGATCATTTACAAAATGTACAGTCCTATGAAACGGATCATTATATGAAGTTGGATTATTACTCCAAGTTAAATTTAGAACTCACCGAAACTATTCGTGGTAAAGGGAAGAAAGGTTCCCTTTTATGGCTACTTGATGAAACGAAAACAGCGATGGGTGGAAGGATGCTAAAGCAATGGATTGATCGTCCCTTAATTGATAGGACTCAAATCGGTCATAGAAGTAATCTTGTCGAAACACTAATCGGTCATTATTTTGAACGACAGGACCTTCGCGAGCGTCTGAAAGAAGTATATGATCTGGAAAGATTAGCTGGACGGGTCGCGTTTGGCAATGTCAATGCTAGAGATTTAATTCAGTTGAAGCGTTCGCTTCAGCAACTCCCTCATATACGTGACATTATTGAAAGCATTGAAAATGAAGACATGGCATCACTATCTGAAGAAATCGATCCTTGCGAAGGGCTGACCGATTTATTGGAAACATCCCTAGTCGATCATCCACCACTTTCGATAAAAGAAGGGAATTTCATTCAAGACGGATTTCACGCAGAACTGGATACTTACCGTGATGCAAGTAGAAATGGGAAAACGTGGATTGCTACGCTTGAACGGGAAGAACGTGAAAAAACAGGGATTAAATCGCTGAAAATCGGCTATAATCGAGTGTTTGGTTACTATATTGAAGTGACGCGTGCAAATCTTCAGAATCTGGATGATACCCGCTATGAACGGAAACAAACCTTATCGAATGCAGAGCGGTTTATCACTCCTGAATTAAAAGAAAAAGAAGCACTAATTCTTCAGGCCGAAGAAAATAGCATACGTCTTGAATATGACCTATTTATGGGGATTCGCGAGCGCGTGAAAGAGTTTATCCCACGCTTACAAGCTCTGGCGAAAACAGTCAGTGAGCTTGATGTGCTACAATGCTTTGCGACCATAAGTGAAGAACGACATTATGTAAAACCTATCTTTTCAGAGGAAAGAAAAATTGTATTGAAGAATGGCCGACATCCAGTAGTAGAGAAAGTGTTGCAATCACAGGAATATGTCCCCAATGACTGCTTTATGGACGCAGAACGGGAAGTTCTCCTCATTACAGGACCGAATATGTCGGGGAAAAGTACGTATATGCGTCAGATTGCCTTAACGTCTATCATGGCGCAAATCGGTTGTTATGTTCCGGCGGATGAAGCGGAATTACCGATTTTTGATAAAGTGTTTACCCGAATTGGGGCTGCAGATGATTTAATTTCTGGGCAAAGTACATTTATGGTTGAAATGTTAGAAGCAAGAAATGCCATTACGAATGCGACTGCAGATAGTTTAATATTATTTGATGAAATAGGCCGCGGTACAAGCACATATGACGGAATGGCACTAGCTCAAGCAATCATTGAATATATTCATGGAGAAATAGGAGCGAAGACGCTCTTTTCGACCCATTATCATGAGCTTACCGTTTTGGCAGAAGAACTACCGAAGTTGAAGAATATTCATGTAAGTGCTGTTGAGCAAAATGGTCATGTTGTTTTCCTTCATAAGATAAAAGAAGGACCGGCAGATAAAAGCTATGGAATTCATGTAGCAAAGCTTGCTCAGTTGCCAGAAGCGCTAATCAACCGTGCAAATGTCATTCTTTCACAGCTTGAACAAGGAAATTCATTAGTTGTTCCGCAAGCAGCTAGTTCTGAGATTGTTTACGAAACAAATATTCAACATAAACAAGAAGAAGAAAACGAAGCTCAATTATCATTTTTTGAACAGGCGTTGCCTCCAGAGGAGAAGGGTTCTTCTTCAAAGGAAATTAAAGTACTTGAGGATCTAAAAAAAGTAGAAATATTGGATATGACACCACTTGATGCACTAAATATGCTTTATAAACTGCAAAAAAAACTAAAATAAATGTGAGGTGATAACTTGGGAAACATTGTCCAACTCGATGAAGCGTTATCGAATAAAATCGCTGCTGGCGAAGTAGTTGAACGACCTGCATCAGTTGTCAAAGAACTTGCAGAAAATGCGATTGATGCGAACAGCTCAATCATTGAAATTGAAATTGAAGAAGCGGGGTTATCCTCCATTCGGATTATCGACAATGGCGATGGGATTCTGTCAGAGGATGTAAAAAAAGCATTTCATCGTCATGCGACTAGTAAAATCAAAGATGAAAATGATCTATTTAGGATTCGTACTTTGGGGTTTCGTGGTGAGGCACTCCCAAGTATTGCATCCGTTTCTAAATTCGAAATGAAAACAAGCACAGGAGACGGCCCGGGAACAAAGATTATGCTTGAAGGGGGATTGATTAAAGAGTTCTCCGCCCATTCTAGTAGAAAAGGCACGGATCTGCTCGTTTCTGATTTGTTTTATAACACACCTGCCCGCTTGAAATATATGAAAACGATCCATACAGAGCTAGGCAATATTACAGATGTTGTGAACCGGCTGGCTCTTTCTCATCCAGAAGTCTCTTTCCGGCTTACACACAATGGAAAACGCCTGCTTCATACGAATGGAAACGGCGATGTTCGCCAAGTCCTTGCTGCCATTTATGGGATTAATATTGCAAAGAAAATGATCCCAATCACAGGCGAATCATTAGATTTTACCATCAATGGGTATATAGCCTTACCGGAGATTACACGTGCATCCAGAAACTATATAACTACAATGATTAATGGAAGATTTATTAAGAACTATCCATTAGCAAAAGCAATCTCAGATGGTTTTCACACTCTACTTCCAATCGGACGATATCCCATTGTCCTTCTTTCGATTCAAATGGACCCAATATTGGTAGACGTCAATGTTCATCCTGCAAAAATGGAAGTGAGATTGAGTAAAGAACTAGAGTTGAACCAACTTGTCACTGAAACTATAAAATCAGCCTTTAAGGAAAGAGCCTTAATTCCAAATGGATTCGCCCCTGTAAAAAAAGAACAGGTAATAAGTGAGCAGACGTCACTAGATCTCGGACATGTTGTTCAAAAGGGAAAAGAAATGATTGAAAGTGCTCAAAAAGACTCAACTATTATAAAAGAAACGTTGAGGAATGAAGGAGAAAATCATCAAAGCAATGGTCAGTCGTATATTCAAAATGAGTCTACTTTGCAACTTGACAGAACAGATCCTGAAAGTATACATGAAGAAATTAGAGTTATTCATCCAGACCAAGAAGATGTAGTGAGGCATGAAGAAGCATATGAGGACTCACTTACTGAATTTCATGACGAAGCAAATATGGATGAGGTATTTTCAGATGGGGCTAAAATCATTGCGAAAGATGTGCCAAGAGTGCCTGTTCTTTATCCGATAGGTCAAATGCATGGAACGTATATCTTTGCCCAAAATGAAAATGGCCTGTATATTATCGACCAACATGCAGCTCAAGAACGAATTAAGTATGAGTATTTTTCAGAAAAAGTGGGTCGCGTTGAAAATGAACTGCAGGAAATGCTCGTCCCTATTACATTGGAATTTTCGAATGACGAGTGTATTCGCATTAATGAGAATATGGAAGAACTAGAAAGAGTTGGCATCTTCCTAGAAGAATTCGGGTACAATTCCTTCATTGTACGAGCTCATCCGCAATGGTTCCCAAAAGGAATTGAGCAGGAAATCATTGAAGAAATGATTGAACAACTAGTATCCATGAAAAAGGTGAGTATCGGAAAACTTAGAGAAGAAGCAGCCATCCTAATGAGTTGTAAAGCTTCCATTAAAGCAAATCGTCATCTACGTAATGATGAAATTCAAGCGCTTTTGGATGAGCTGCGTCAATCATCTGATCCCTTTACATGCCCGCACGGCAGACCGATTATTATTCATTACTCGGGCTATGACATGGAGAAGATGTTTAAAAGAGTGATGTAGTTAGTTTTAAGAAGGTGCAGCAAATTCAGCGAACGAAATCTAGGGGAAATAGGAAATACCTTTTCGTGCGATTTAAAGGTATAAACAGTTTATCATTTGTCTATGATGGATGATGTTTGACTGCTTTACACGTACGAAAAGTAAAAATTATATAAGGCAGTGAAAGATTTGATACAAGAGAACAATAAGTTACTTGTCATTATAGGTCCCACAGCAGTTGGGAAAACAAAACTGAGTATAGAAATGGCGAAACGCTTTAATGGTGAAATTATAAGTGGAGATTCTATGCAGGTTTATAAAGGAATGGATATCGGAACAGCTAAGATAACACCTAATGAGATGGAGGGCATCCCTCACTTTCTGCTAGATATTAAAGAACCAAATGAATCATTTAGTGCGGCTGATTTTCAAGAGCAGGCGAATCTTGCCATTGCAGATATTCAGAAGCGAGGTAAACTGCCGATTATTGTTGGAGGTACAGGTCTGTATATTCAATCTGTTATTTATGACTATCAATTCTCTGAGGCACCTTCTAATTTGGTGTATCGGAAAAGCTTGGAATCGATTGTGGAAACAGATGGAATTGCACCTCTTGTTGAGAAGTTACGATCAATTGATCCTGAAAGTGCCGAGAGAATTCATCCTAACAATGTTAGGCGTATTATTCGAGCATTGGAAATTTATTATTGTACAGGAATCACGATGTCTGATCAACTTGACAAGCAAACATCCGAATTAAAGTATGATACAGCTCTTATCGGTTTGACGATGGGGCGTGAAGCGCTTTATCGACGCATTAATCACCGTGTTGATATCATGATTGAGCAGGGATTAATGGAAGAAGTAAAGAACTTTTATGAACAAGGATTGCGAGATTGTCAGTCGATACAGGCTATTGGTTATAAAGAATTATACGATTACTTCGATGGTAGACTAACAATAGATGAATCCGTTGAAGCATTAAAACAAAATTCACGTCGCTACGCTAAGCGTCAACTTACTTGGTTTCGTAATAAAATGGATGTACAATGGTATGAGATGCAGGAACAGGGAAATAATTCATCTGTTTCTGAAGAAATATCCACGTATATAGCAGGAAAGCTATCACTTAACGCGAATATGTAATACATAGAGAGAATTGAGGAGGAATAAATGATGAAACAAGTAAATATTCAAGATCAATTTTTAAATCAGTTAAGAAAAGATGGTACATATGTGACTGTTTTTTTATTAAATGGTTTTCAAATCAGAGGTCTTGTTAAAGGATTTGATAACTTTACTGTTTTATTTGAATCCGAAGGAAAGCAGCAATTGGTCTTTAAACATGCAATTTCTACTTTCGCTCCACAAAAGAATGTACAAATCGATTTTGAAGCAAAAGAATAAATGAAATAATACGTACAACGATACCCACTTAAAAACAGAAACAATCTTCTGTTTTTAAGTGGGTATTTTTATTTGATCTAGAAAATATAGTTGAGATGGGGATGTAGATCATTAAAGTGGGGTGTTTGTATCCAAATCATCTGCCTTGTTTTTCATGGGGCGACCTTTACCATTCTTACTTTTTTAAGGTAGTTGTACTATAAGAGGTTGTTTAAAAAGTCCGGTAAAAATAGCTGTCGAATTTCTTTATCGCTCTGTCTCACCGGTCCTCACGGATTACTGTATACGCGCAGGTCTAAAGACAATCGCCCCTCGAACTTCTCGTTTTTTTTTGAACATGCACTATAAGTATCAATGCTTTTTTATAAATTTTGGTGTCTAGAGCATGCGCTAGCCTTCTACGGTTAGCCTGTCTAGTTCTAGTGCTTCTATTATCTTCGCGAACTGTCCAAGGAGCTTTTACATTTCAGACAATCAAGCTATTTGGAGGGAACCCCCACTATTCATGCTCTTTGCTTGTCTTATCCTTGCCATTCAATTGAACACGGTGCTTGTGCTTTTGTTCGGATGGACTATTTTTAACAATTACTACTGATATAACTCGTTAATGAATATAAATAAATGAGGAATTATTTCTTGGGAAAGCGCAGGAAATGACATGATTCCAACTTAATTATGAAAAAACAAAATGATTGTCGAACATTATGAGAATTAGTCATTTTTATTCGTTCTATGAGAGGTGAATACATTGGAACAACCGATCCGTAAAAAAAATAACGGACAGATTAATATTGTCTTAAATGGACAAAAGCGGAAGCCTATTCCGAAAGATCCTCCGATACGTGAAAGACACGATCAAGATATACCTCCTCAACATATAGCGCTGAAAGAAATGGAAGAGGAACTAGGAGTATTGGTCGGGATGGATGAAATGAAACGGATGATTAAAGAAATATACGCGTGGATTTATGTGAATAAGAAACGAGAGGAGCGAGGGTTGAAGGCTGGGCGGCAAGCTCTTCATATGATGTTTAAAGGGAACCCTGGGACGGGGAAAACATCGGTAGCTAGGTTAATTGGTAAGCTGTTCCATAAGATGAATGTTTTATCTAAAGGTCATTTAATTGAAGTGGAAAGAGCGGATCTTGTAGGCGAGTATATTGGGCATACAGCTCAAAAAACGCGTGATTTAATTAAAAAAGCAATCGGGGGAATTTTGTTTATTGATGAAGCTTATTCTCTTGGTAGAGGAGGAGAAAAGGATTTTGGAAAAGAAGCAATCGACACGCTTGTAAAGCATATGGAAGATCGCCAGCACGAATTCATATTAATCCTTGCCGGTTATTCAAAAGAGATGGATTATTTCTTAACCTTGAATCCTGGTCTTCATTCAAGATTTCCTATTGTGGTAGATTTCCCGGATTATTCGATTGAACAATTGATGGAAATCGGACAAAGAATGATTGATGATCGGGAATATGTACTTAGCAGAGATGCGGAGCGCAAATTGAAAGAGCATTTAATAATAATTAAGGCTGACCCGAGATTGGTTTCTTTTTCTAATGGCCGATACATTCGAAATATTATCGAAAAATCGATACGATCACAGGCAATGAGGTTATTGATTGAAGATTCATATGAACGAGGAGACCTTGTGACCTTAAGGAGTCAGGACCTTGTTTTTGAAGAAGATGAAGATTAGGATTTAGAGTAATAAGGTCGATCTACTGAAAAAATAAATCGTTGTTAAAATCTGAAGAAGGTGATCGTGAAAAGGGGCTACTTCCAGGAAGTTGAAATACCTAAAATGTAGCCCTAATTCACATATATTCACCATTTGTAACGACGATAACAATCAGCTGAATTGTTTAATATTCCTTGTCGGAAGTTTCCAGTTGTGCGAGTAGGAAAGAACTCTTAATGCTGTAATCGCAAGGAATAGGCTATATAACTGCCAAGGTTCTGTTGAACTGTTAAGTCCAATGAAAAGACCGCAAATAATTGCCCATAAAGCGTATATTTCATCCTTTAGAACAAGGGGTTTTCTATTTGCTAATAAATCCCGAATCATTCCACCGCCACAACCAGTAAGTACAGCAGCTACGAGAATAGCGCTTAAAGGACGATTTAAGTCAATGGCATAGAGTGCACCTTGAATGGCAAAAGCAGAGAGCCCGATTGCATCGGTAAAATTCCCCCATGTTTTCCAATGTTTTATTAAATTTTGGGGGAAGAGAAATACAATCGTTATAGATACTATTGCAATAATAAAGTTTGTGCCTTGATCCCATAACGCGGAAACGGGAACACCAATTAAGAGATTTCGTAAGGCTCCCCCACCAAAAGCGGTAACAACGCCTAAAATATAAACACCTAATATATCATACTCTTCTTCCATCGCAATAATTGCGCCGCTTATAGCAAAAGCAATCGTGCCAATTATCGTTAATATTTCCCATGTCATCGGAATTCCTCGCAGTTCATTCATTATTCTGTTTTAATGACAACCTATATGATTTTAGCAGAAACGACTGATTTTTCAAGAGTTTTCTACTGCTAACAAGATTAGAAGATGTTATGATTATAAACGACTTTTCTGTGGAAGAGGGGTGGGGCTTCGCAAAATCAGCACCTCTCCGCCACCTTCATAAGGTGATGCAATTTGAGAACCTGAACCTTTTTCAACGTTTTAGTTGGGTTCAGATGTTCATGGATGTTTTTTAGGATGAATTGTGACAATGTATGTTGATTTGATATGATGAGGTCATTCATCACTACTTTATCTTAAAAATATGATTTTACTGATTGGATTAAAAAGGAGACTCGGACATGTATCAGCTACTAACAAATGGAGATCGACTAAAAAAATTAACAGAACAGGCTGAAGCTCAAATAGCCCCCATACACCATGATATTCATACTATGATGGAACTAAACCAGTTTCGGGTTTTACAAAGCTTTCAAAGCAATAAAGTAAGTGATTCGCATTTTATTCCTACTACAGGGTATGGATATGATGATTATGGAAGAGATACATTAGAAAAAATTTATAGCGAGGTATTTGGTGGTGAAGCGGGTCTAGTACGACCGCAAATTATTTCCGGAACTCATGCGATATCCATTGCCTTGTTTGGTATCCTACGGCCAGGAGATGAGCTCTTATACATTACGGGTAAGCCTTATGATACATTAGAAGAAATAGTAGGGATTCGTGGTACGGGTATTGGCTCATTAAAAGAATTTAATATCGACTATAATTCTGTTATGTTGACTAGTGAAGGGGAAGTAGACTTTGATGCTGTGAAAAAAGCAATTACTCCTCAAACAAAGATGATCGGTATTCAACGTTCGAAAGGATATGCAACGCGTCCATCCTTTATGATTGCTGAAATTGAAGAAATGATATCTTTTGTAAAAGATATTAATCCTAGCCTCGTTGTTTTTGTTGACAACTGTTATGGAGAATTTGTTGAAGATAGAGAGCCTTGTCATGTAGGTGCTGATTTAATTGCAGGTTCCTTAATAAAAAACCCAGGTGGTGGCCTTGTAAAAACAGGCGGCTATATTGTCGGAAAAAAAGAATATGTTGAAGCGTGTTCCTACCGATTAACGTCACCAGGTATTGGAGCGGAAGCGGGGGCGTCTCTTTATAGCCTTCAAGAAATGTATCAAGGCTTTTTTCTTGCACCCCATGTAGTAGGACAAGCGTTAAAAGGCGCGGTTTTTACATCAGCATTACTTGAAATGTTGGGTATGAACACTTCACCAAAATGGAATGCGAAGCGAACAGATTTAATTCAATCTGTGCAATTTGATGATCGGGATAAAATGGTAGCATTTTGTCAAGCGATCCAGTATGCATCACCGATAAATTCCCATGTTACACCCTATCCGAATTATATGCCTGGATATGTTGATGACGTCATTATGGCAGCCGGTACATTTATTCAAGGTGCAAGCATTGAATTGACCGCAGATGGTCCAACTCGTCCGCCATATGTAGCGTATGTTCAAGGTGGCTTAACATATGAGCATGTAAAAATTGCTGTGTTAACAGCGGTAGACTCCTTGATTGATATGAAACTTATCTAGGAGAAGGCTATGCTAAAAGGCGTATGAAATGTCGGATTCAAACGAATGGGTTTGGAAACTTTTAAAAGCAATTTTGTTTAATAAAGAATAAACAAATTGTATGTTAGGAAATGTAACATACAATTGACAATAAAACTAACATTGAATATAATATAAACAAGAAAACGAATAAGGAGGATGCTGAAGATGAGTAGTAGCAACATTCGGCGTTCGATGCCTCTTTTCTCAATTGGAATTGTCATGCAGCTTACCGAATTGTCCGCTCGTCAAATTCGTTATTACGAAGAGCATCAATTAATTACTCCTATGAGAACAGATGGAAATAGGCGACTGTTTTCCTTGAATGACATAGATCGTCTCTTAGAGATAAAAGATCTACTAGAACAAGGTGTCAACTTAGCCGGTATTAAAAAACTTATAATTGTAAATGAAACGGAATTTGTTTCGAATAAACCGATTCAGAAGTCAGAAGAAATTAGGAAAGATCTCAGTGACGGAGAATTGCGGAAGCTTTTAAAATCAGAACTTTTGCATGGTGGCAGACATCGCACAACGCTGCGTCAAGGAGATATGTCCAGATTTTTTCATTAAATAAAATCAAAAAACAGAATTAAGAGAGGAAGTTGTTCATGGTAAAGTATACTCGTGAAGATATTATTCGTTTGGCCAAAGAGGAAAATGTGAAATATATCCGTCTTCAATTTACGGATATTCTAGGAACAGTTAAAAACGTAGAAATCCCAGTAAGCCAGTTAAATAAAGCACTAGATAATAAAATGATGTTCGATGGTTCTTCAATTGAAGGGTTTGTGCGTATCGAAGAATCTGATATGTTATTACAACCAGACCTTAATACATGGGTGATTTTTCCGTGGACTTCAGAAAAAGGGAAAGTTGCACGTTTAATCTGTGATATATATACGACAGAAGGAACTCCTTTTAGTGGTGATCCACGTACCAATCTGAAACGAGTCCTAGCTGAAGCGAAAGAAATGGGCTTTACAGAGTTTAATCTTGGACCAGAGCCAGAATTCTTCCTATTCAAATTGGATGCGAATGGAGAACCTACACTTGAATTAAATGATAGAGGTGGTTATTTCGACCTTGCACCAACAGATTCAGGTGAAAATTGCCGTCGTGATATCGTACTTGAACTAGAAGAAATGGGCTTTGAAATAGAAGCTTCTCACCATGAAGTAGCACCAGGTCAGCATGAAATCGATTTTAAATATGCAGATGCCGTGAGTGCTTGTGATAATATTCAAACGTTCAAACTTGTAGTAAAAACAATTGCTCGTAAACATGGTTTGCATGCAACATTTATGCCAAAACCACTGTTCGGAGTAAGTGGATCTGGTATGCACTGTAACGTATCTTTATTTAAAGATGGTGAGAATGCATTCTATGACAAATCAGGTAAACTTCAATTAAGTGAAACGGCTGAACAATTCATTGCAGGGATTATTAAGCATGCTCCGAACTTTACTGCGGTAACGAATCCAACCGTTAACTCGTATAAACGTTTAGTACCGGGTTATGAAGCACCTTGCTATGTTGCGTGGTCAGCTCAGAACCGTAGCCCACTTGTGCGTATTCCGGCTTCTCGTGGAATAAGCACTCGTGTTGAAGTACGAAGTGTTGACCCAGCAGCTAATCCGTATTTAGCACTTGCTGTCATACTGAAAGCAGGTCTTGATGGGATTAAGAATAAAATGACTCCACCAGCTCCGATTGACCGTAACATTTATGTAATGACTAAAGAAGAACGCGAAGAAAATGGTATCGTAGATCTTCCTGCAACATTATATGCTGCGTTAGAAAGATTAAAAGAAGATGAAGTGATTATGGGGGCTTTAGGCGATCACTTATTAGAGCATTTCATCGAAGCGAAAGAGATTGAGTGGGATATGTTTAGAACGCAAGTTCACCCATGGGAACGCGAACAATACATGAACATGTACTAAGAGTTAGAACCCTTGATATCATTGGTATCAAGGGTTTTGTTTATCGGGCGTTTTTCGAGCTGTTTACTCGATTTTATAAAACGCCCGATAAATGCCCGATTTTTTTTAAAAAATTATTCGAGGACATTTTTCATATATTCCTCAAATTTGTTCATTCTATCTTTCTCAATTGTTTTACTGATATGTGAATAGACATCTGCTGTGATCTGCATACTTCCGTGACCTAAGCGTTCTTGTAGATATTTCATATCTGTGCCTGCTTCCAATTGTAAAACTGCGTGTGTGTGTCTTAAAGAGTGAATAGGAAGAGAGGATAACCCACACTTTTTTAAAATCCTAGAAAATGAATTAAATAAACTTGATTTTGGCATGTAATTTCCATCGTCTCTGCAAAGCACTAAATTTAAGTCAAAATGATAATTTTCATTTAATATCGTCTTATTTTGGTTCTGATATTTTTGATGGAATCGAAGATCGTTAGCAAGTGCCTGGCTAATTGTGATGACGCGTTTTGAATGATAGGTCTTTACGTTTCCAAACATTTCATCTGGATTTTTAGAAGCTTCTTTGAAATCTAAAGATTTATTAATATTGATTGTCTGTTCTTTCAAATCGACATCCATCCACTGTAAGGCAGCTGCTTCACCTTTTCTCATTCCGGTTTCAATTAAGAGTTTGTAAAACATCCAATAAATGTACCCATATTCATAGGATGCTTTTAAAAAATCAGAAATGTGTTCTGATTCGATAAACTGTAATTCTTGCTCTTTTTTTTCACCTTTTATTTCTACTCCAACACAAGGATTTTTTTCGATTTTCCCTAACGTTTTAGCCTTTTCAAACGAGTTGAACATGGTACCGTGGACAATTTCAACTGTTCGCTTACTATACTCAAGCTTTGTAAGATGGTTGATAAATTTTTGATACATTAAAGGCTTAACATCTTTTAATAAGATATTTTTAAAATAGGGAATAATGTGATTTTTGACGTTACGCTCGTGTATTTCAAACGTGTTTTTAGCCACAGTTCCTTTTTTATATTCTAATAGCCATGTTTCTAACCATATTTTCAATGATTCATCCGTTATTTCAAGACCTTCACGAATTCTTCTTTCTTCATTTTCTGCTGCTAACTTTGCTTCCGTTTTCCCTAGAAAACCTCTTTTGGATTTTTCTCTAGTTTTTCGCGTGATTGGATCTTGATAATAGATTCGATATTCCCAAAAATCCTTATTCGAACCTTTCTTTTTATACTTATGAAACGTCGCCATTATTTCATCTCCTCTCAAAGAATGGATACTCCTCATTCATACCTTATATGTATAAGTGGTTTCGGCTATTCTATTCATACGGCGGTTTTGAATTTGTTCAAGTCGTTTAAAGCACAGGTCATCCGTTACTTTAAACAAATGGACCATTTGATCAATAACATAAGGATCATCCACATCAATGAATTGCAACATGTGATGTGGAATAGCTGCATAGAGGACAAAATGCTGAGCATCCCATTCTTGCAGCTCACGGAACGCATGCGGCATCATGCTTTGAACACCTGTATGCCGCAATATATGGCACAATTCGTGAAAGAACATCTCGCGTTGCATTTCTTTTGTAGTCCTATTGTCAACAGTAATACCTATATAGTTTCCATTGACTTGAAAATAGGAAGGTAACGGTTTTCGGTGGATAAAAATTCGATAATACCTTGCTATGTATTCCTCGCTAATTTGTCTAGGGTGTCTAATTCTTAGTGCAGTATAAAAATGTGTAACCCAATCTTCCAGAACTGTTGTAGGATAATTCGACAGGTTCAATCTTATCACCTCTAAAACCATTATACGAATATATGTTCCTTTTTACAATAAAAAGAAAATGCCCAAATTATAGGCATATTTATTTTCCCTCTTCATTCCGTTCCTTCGCCTTCTGAGCAACCCATTCAAAATGTCGTCTAATCTCGTCCAGATCCTCAGCGCTTAAATTCTTCCACTTCTCGACATCAAAGAATCCCAATTGCTCGATACCAAATTCTTTAATCATCGCATTAATTTCTTTTAAAGAATCTAATTCGTCATCTGTAGAAGGGGGAGAGAAGTCTTTATCGATACCAGTAATTAAATAATCTGTAGTAATACCATATAGTTTTGATATCTTAGCAAGCATATCTTTATCAGGTGTTCTGATTCCATATTCCCAATTGGCGTATGTAGAGACAGTTTTCATACCTAATCTTCTTGCGACCTCAGTCTTTGTCCATCCCTTTTTTTCTCTTAAGTTTTCAAGTATTTTTGGAGTTAAATTACTCATATTCCACACCTTAATTGAGTTTTATATAAATCTTATCATTTTTTACACGCATTAGATAAAAAGTTACACAAAAAGAATAAGAAATAGTTGACTTACACTTAAAGGGTAACTTATAATACAAATAAGAGTTACACATATTGAGTAATAGAGGTGATTAAATGACCCTTCATAAATTAAGAAATATTCGTTTATCTCAAGGTAGATCTCAAACATTTATGGCAAAAAAACTTGGCTATAAATCTGTTAGTGGGTATGCAAATATTGAGATGGGTAGAACAAAACCAAGTTTGATTATGGCTAAAAATATTTCTGAAATACTACAGGTTGATGTGAATGAGCTTTTTTTTGAACAAAAGTTACACGTAAAGAGTAACCTTTGGTTGGGTTCAGCTGGCAAACAGTGATACAGAAGGAGGAAATGCTTATGAGCGATCACGCGTATTACAGCACCTTCTACGACCTTTTATCAAAATTGTATAGTAGCACATTATCTTGAATCTGATCGCAACTATGAACGTCAGGATGCGGTCAGTGATTTATTAGAAATTATCCATCTGATGGAGTGTAACAAAAATATCTTGCAGAAAGAAGGGAAAGCAAATGCTTAATATTCAAATTGATGAACAAATGGTCGAGAAAACGTTTCTTACAGAGTTGAAAAAGCGCCTTGATCAACTTCAGAATAAGCAAACCTTTTGGGACATGAAAGAGCTTTGCCGACAAACAAACATGAGCGAGAACAGCATTAAGGAAAAATTCTTTTTTGATACACGTTTTCCAAAATATAAAATTGGTGGGAAGTGGTACTTCCCAACTGCAGAAGCTGAATCGTTTTTGCTTATGTGGATTAAAGAACAGCCAACCCATTAACAAATGAACCAACTCTAGGGAGGTTATGTATGAGCATGATGTTAAGCAAGGGTGAACAAACTCGTTTACGGATAGGTGTATCACGCCGAGTATTCCAATTTACGAAGGACAAGAAAGAAGCTGCCAGGCTTTTCGAAAACTTGTTTCACGATATTAAAGAACATTTCGGCGTTACAAGCTATAAAGAAGTAGATCGACGATACCTTTTATCTGCTATTAGATTCATAGAAAACTGGGTGCCGAAGAAAGCTTCTTAACTATAATACTAGCAAGTTTTACCAAGTAATAGTATTCCAGATGAAATGTGATTATTCCAATTTGGAATAATTGAGAAAGAGTGGTGATACATATGAGCTTAAATTTCGGGTTAGTGTTGCAGGCTTGTAGGAAAAAGGCTGGTTTCTCTCAAGAAGAAATGGGGCATCAATTGAATCTTTCGCAATCTGCTGTTTCTAAAATGGAGACAGAACGAAAGGTGCCAGATATGCCAACCTTCATGGAATGGGTACGGGTTACTAATGCGCAAGAAGTGGCAGTCGCATTCCTATATGGAATGGACGGAATCACAATGATTCACCAGTTATTACCGTTGATAGGAGGATTAGTTTTATGGTTTTAACAAGAATGAGTTTTTTGCCAGAGGATAATAAGTCGGCAGTTATGGAATATCGTTGCATTAATACTTGCTATAGCCGTATCGAAGAGTCTGTTTTTAAAGGGGATTTTGAAGAAGCAAAACGTACTACACGTGACCTTCTTAATTCGATTCGTGAAATTGAAAGACTACATGAAAGAAAAAAGAAGCTTGATCGTAAGGCTGAACTTGTTCGCATAATGGCAGCAAGAGGGATACATATAGAATTGGTGGTTAGGACTTCATGATTTCTTAAGGAAGGAGTGGTTTTATGAAAATCACGGCTGAAGAATGGCTACGCCTGTCAGGGGTGACAAAGCAATTCTTATTAAAAAAGATCACAAAAAAAAGCAGTGAGCTGCAACTCACCACTCTTAAAAACTTATTAAATATTAGATGGTCTAATTATAGCATATTTCTCTGCTGAAGAAAAGGAGCTAGATTCTGAATGTTAGGTGATCAAAGTCCTCGTCATGTTGTGTTTCCTAAGCGTTTAGGGGAGCGAGCTGATGACGAGGAACATCTAAACAGACTCGTTGTTGAATACATTATGGTCCGTTATCCAGATTACAGGGTTATCAACATAAAAGATGGATTTGCTATCTGTAATAAAAATTATTAGCAAGGAGGCGAGTTGGTAATGGCCAGACCAAAAAAAGAGGGTATGGATTATTTCCCTCACGATACTGATGCGGTAAACGATGAAAAAATTGAAGCTTTACGTTTCTTGTATGGAAACGATGGATACGCCTTCTATTTCATCCTGCTTGAACGGATTTATCGAGCAAAAGAATTTGAGTTAGATGTTTCTGACGCAGAAACTATTCAGATACTTTGCAGAAAAATTGGTGTAAACGAGGAAAAATTTCATCAGATTTTAGAAACATCTTTGAAGCGAAGTTGTTTTGATAGAGTCGCTTATGAAGAAAAACGTGTTCTTACATCTACTGGAATTAAAAATCGAGCATCTATTGTTGTTGAGAAACGAGTGATGATGCGTGACAAATATCAAAAATCCAAAGATGTTTCTGACGCAGAAACTAGTGAAGAAACCAAGGTAGAAACGTCACAAAGTAAAGTAAAGAAAAGAAAAGAAAAGGAAAGGAATAAAAACAATATACCCGAACAAATTAAAAATTTGCGTCTCAGGTATTCCGAAACTCAATTAAAGGTCATTGATGATTATCTTGAAATAATTCGCCATACAAGAGTCAGTGCTAAGATTTCTGAATCTGTCATTTTGAAGATGTACCAAGATTGGGACAAGTACCCAACAATCTGTGTAGAGTACGGTCTAAAGACCCATACCGACAATCCAGCTTTTCACTCAAAAAAAGAGAATTATACAATCGGGATTATTAGAAATACCACTGCTGACGAAGCTGCCGAGAAAATGAAACCTGCATCGCCACAACGCCGAACAGGTACAGGCTTTAATAAAAACGTCGTTAACTTTACCGCGCTTGTCGGAAACGGAGGTTGAACATGGACAGAAAGCAGATTGCTATTTTACTAAACACAATCCAAGCGAGTTATCCCGGAAAATTTCAAGTTGAAGATCCAGTCGGACTTTTAAATTCTTGGGAACGAGTTCTACGAAAACATGATTGTGAAAATGTAATGAAAAATTTCGAGCGTCACTTAGAAACCAATGTCTTTGCTCCCACTCTTGCTGACTTGGTTAAAGTAAGGCCACTAGATCGATTGGGCGGAATTCCAAATGCCAACGAAACACTAGAGTATCTGAGTTTGCTAGATCGGCCCGAAGAACTCACTGAAAGTCAGCTGGTGTCCATCGAACAATCAAAAGCAGAAATTCGCAGAATACTAGGGAGGGCTTAGTTTTGGAAGATATCATACTTTATGGCATTGAGGCAGAGCAATCTTTACTAGGAACCTTGCTGATAGAACCTGATCTAATCAAAGATATTAAAACCAAGCCGGAACATTTATCTCCAGGGAAGAATCATAACCTTCTGGCAACCCTACTCGACATGGATAGTAAGGGGCAACCGGTTGATCTACTCTCCATCACGGAGCGAGTCGGCAGAAATAATATTGGTCGCATTGGTGGTAGAAGTTATCTGAGTGAATTAATGACTTCTGTTGCATCCACTGCAAACTTTGCTCATCATGAAAAAATCATTTATGACTACTATCAACGAAGAGAAGCAATCGCAATCGCTAATCGCATTAAAGAAAAAGCGATAGCAGAAGAACCTGCAGTTGCTATACATAACGGTCTTAACGAATTAATGGGACTGGATGATAGCTCAGGTGATGATGACGATGGTTCCATCATGAATGATTTAGTTGAAGTCTACGATGATTTAGAAAATCCAACAGGTGAAATTACTGGCATACCTACTGGGTTTACCGAATTAGACAGAATGACAACCGGCTTACAAAAACAAGACTTAATTATTATTGCTGCTCGTCCATCAGTAGGGAAAACAGCATTTGCACTTAATATCGCTGAAGGAGTTTCATCAAAGAACGAGTATGCAACCGGAATTTTTTCGCTAGAAATGAGGCGGAAATTACTTTTGAAAAGGATGCTTTCAAGTAGTGGAAATATCAATACCCAAAACATAAGAACAGCCCGACTAGCCGAAAAAGATTGGGGGAAGCTGACAAACGCTATGGGTAGTGTGAGCAACCTGAACCTTCGTATCTTCGATAAACCAGGTGTCACAATCAATGAGATTTGGTCTAAAGTCAGAAAAATGAAGCGTGATTATCAAGGTAAAGACATTCTGATCATCATTGATTATCTGCAACTAATAACCGGATCACCTAAGCACAAAGGAAATCGCACACAAGAAATAAGTGAAATTAGTAGGATGCTTAAACACATGGCTCGTGAATTAGACGTTTGCGTAATTGCACTTAGTCAGCTTTCAAGGGCAGTGGAAATGAGACAAGATAAACGTCCGATGATGTCTGATATTCGTGAATCTGGTCAAATCGAACAAGATGCAGATGTAATCGGTTTTCTATACCGTGATGATTATTATGACAAAGAATCAGAAAACAAAAATATCATCGAAATCATTATAGGCAAGCAACGAAACGGCCCTACTGGAACGGTGAATTTAGCTTTCGTCAAAGAATATGGTAAATTCGTCAATCTCGAACGAAGGTTTGAAGAGGCATGAAGATAAAAGAGCTCTACTCAGACGCAGTGAAATACAATTATCATTCACTTATTCTCATGATTGAATTTCTAATCTACGAAAAGAAAACCGTGAATATCGATGATGACGTATCAGCGCTTGATCTTTATTTCAAGCCTAACAATCACGCTAGGATGAATCATTTGATTTGTGAATATGACAGGCAAATAAATGATTCTGTAGAGGTACATGCATATGGATAAATTTCAGGAAATCAAAGAATATTGGAGCTCGTTTTTTTCTCCATACTGGCCCATACTAACGACCCAAAATGAACTGAAAGATATTGAGTGGCTTATTCAAGAAGTTGAACGCCTCCGCGCTATTGAACAAGCTTATGAAGAGCTGAAAATGACGGATACGTTAAAAAGGAACGCTAAAAGACTGCCTGGAGAAACATCTTTGTAAAAGATGGATTATTAGAATACTGAAGGGAGTTTCGATTATGGAATACCTAACAGAAGGAGATTTCGCAGTAGCTAAAGCAAATGGGGTTCCCTATGGAGCTGCTTACAATCGGTATTACAGTTTGGACTGGTCGAAAGAAAAAGGCAATAACTGCCCCTATGGAAGATAAACATGCATGGAGTAAATGGCGTAAAAAAGCCTTAAAGAATGGAATTAGTTATTTTACTTACAGGTCTCGTATAAAGGCTGGTTTTTCACCTAAAGAAGCCGCAACGACTCCTTTAGGTGAAATCGGAAACAGACAGCATCACCCTTTTACGAAAGAAGAACTAGCCGAAGCAAAAGGAAGAGGAATTGCTTCAGGTACAGTTATAGCTAGGTGGCGTAATGGATGGGGTAAAGAAAAGCGCTTACTTTCCCCACACAAATTAAATTTAGAAGAAAATCATAAAGGGGTTGGAAATGATGAATCTAGCAAAATTGTTTGAAATACAAATGGTATTAGATGCTCATATTGAAAGTAAGCATCCGAGACAAGAAGGCGAGGATAGAATTTCTAAAAAGATTCTAGCGTTACTAGTGGAAGTAGGGGAATGTGCTAATGAAGCTAGGTTCTTCAAATTCTGGAGCAATGATCAAAAGCCAAAGACTAAAGCTTTAAGGATGCCAACAATGATGGAGGAGGATAAAGAATACTATAATCCGACTCTTGAAGAATTTGTGGACGGATTACACTTTGTCTTAGGGTTAGGGATTGAAATTGAATTCGTATCATACAGCACATTAGGTTATTCTCCTGAAGCTGATGATTTAACAGATATGTTTACTCTTGTTTATGAAATGATATCTCGCTTTAAAAGATATCAATCTGTGTTCCATTACGGTATTTTGTTTGATTGCTATATGACGTTAGGGAAAATGCTTGGATTCACCTGGGAGCAAATCGAAGTTGCTTATTACGAAAAGAATCAAATCAATCATTTACGTCAGGCCAACGGATATTGAACAGTGGACACAAACTGTGAATTATTTATCAAGCACACTACAAAAAAAGCCTCTATTTTTTAAAAAATAGAGACTGAAAATGGTTAATCTGTTTTAAGTTTTGAGTAAATATTAAGATCAATAAATCTATCTTTAGATTTCTGGCTTTTTCTAAGTGTACCTTCAAATGTAAAGCCTAGTTTTTGTAGTACTCTAATTGAATTAAGGTTTTCAGGTTCAACTTTAGCCTCAATTCTAATGAAATTTAAATGTTCAAATGCGTATTCTAACAGACAAGAAACGGCTTCAGTTCCGTAACCTAGACCCCAAAAAGTGCTATCAAGGTCATAGCCGATTTCTGCCTTAATGTTTTCATAATCAAGTGTATTAAATCCGCATGAGCCAATGATTTGATTCGTTTTTGCTTCAATGATCGTATAGCGCATAGCCTTGTTTTGAGCAGAAAGTTCATTTAGAAAATCAATCATTTCTTTCGCTTGATTTTCATCTGAAAAGTTCTCGATGTTCATAAATTTTGTAACGTCTGGGTTTGACCAAATATTAAATAAACAGGGGGAATCGGCTTCCGTCATTTTTCTTAAATACAATCTTTCTGTACGTAATAAATCGGTTATCAATATCTTAACCTCCAATTTTAAATTTTATTAGTGGATTTAAGTATTGATATCTGCGCATAATTCAGTCCCTTCGAATACTGTGATTTTTCAATTGTAACTTAGTTCAAAGATTTTTTAAATGATTAATTTAGTCAACAGTACGAATATACGGAGAGAGAAGGAGTAATATAAATGGCTAAACATATTGAATGTCGTTTTTGCGATATGGGTTTTCCAGCTAATTTTGAAGATGATACAGTTTGTGGAGGATGCGGTGCAGAGTGGGAGGCAGCGAAAATTCTTGTTGAAGATGAAGGAGATATATGAACAGCACAAAGAAGGCGAAAATTTTAAAAATGTTTCAAATATTTCGGGAAAACCTCTAACAATTAAACATCCTGCGGATTTGGTTGGGAGCAATAAAATAATGCAAGAATTGGTTAGAAAAAAATCTAAATATTTTAAATGATTTTAACACAGTTCGAATAGAAGGAGGTTTAATTGATGAGCCAAAACGAACGTGAATTTTATATCGAATGGCTTGCAATGAAAGGGGATTATGATAAAACCTTTTATGCCAGGATGAAAGATTCAGAGCTTGAATTTTATTACAAGGAAATGTTGGAAGAAAATTATGTGTAATTCGCTGAACATTAAATAAAGACTGAGATTTCTCCCAGTCCACCCAACTACATTTTACCACGGGAGGGATCTCAATGAAAGAAGCTGCCAGGCTTTTCGAAATTGATTTGAATAAAAACGCGACTTATATCGTTAAAGATGGAAAAATGCATGAAATCGAGAGCCCTGAAACTGGATTTGGAAAGCAAATTATTAATTGGCAGGGCAATAAGCCTTGCAACGCTAAATTAGAAACAGACATTAGATTTTAATACGCTTATCGGAAAAACCGAGGGCACTGAGTAAGCTAACGCTTATTTGGTGTCCTTTTTATTTTGTTTATTAGGAGAGATGGGGATGGATCCAGTAGCAAAAGAAAAGCTGAAGCAATGGAAAAAAGATCATCAATTAATGAAAGTAGCAGCTAAAAAGCCAAAGGAAAAGAAAACAGAACAGCTGAGCAAACGTGAATGGGAAGACATCATGGGGAAGAATCGACCTACGTACAAGCGTCAAACTGGATCTTTTAGACAAAGAGGATAAAACAATATAAGGGGTGGCAGAGTAATGATCAAATTACCGAAGATTGATGATAAAGCAACCAAAAAAGCAGTCGAAAAGGCACTTTACCGATATAGGGATTATCTTGTCACATTACCCATGTTTTTAATGCCTAAAGTGACACCATCATATTCACTAGTACCACCATCAAACACAAATGCTTTCCATAGTAGCACAGAAGATGCTGCCATTGAACGCATTCAATATATAGAAGAAAGAGATTCATATTTAGAAAACATTCATGGAGCCGTAAATACATTGAAGGATATTGAGCGCGAAATCATTATCAAGAAATACCTCCAGCATGATGCAAGTTACGATCCACTCATTTGGGCAGAATTAGGTGTCGGACGTTCTAAATTTTATGTGATTAAGAGTGAAGCGATGTTACGTTTAGCTTTTGCTTTGAAAATAGAAGTCTATAAAAATAAGGGGTGACGACTGATGAATACCGTTCAGCCGATTCGAGATAAGGAAATTATTCAAGAAATTAAGGAGTTTTTAAAAACTAGAAATGAGCGTAATTATGTTTTATTTTTACTTGGTATAAATACAGGGTTGCGGATATCGGATATCTTAAAGCTTAGAGTTATAGATGTACAAGGGAGGAAAATTTATTTGAAAGAAAATAAAACCGGAAAAGAAAAGGAAGTAGAAATGCCACCTGATTTAAAGAAAGTTATTCGTAAATATATAGAGGGTAAAAATAAAAATGATTACCTTTTCCCAAGTCGGCAAAAAGATAAACGAGGGAAGCCAAAGTCAATATCACGAGGGATGGCTTACGTGATTTTACAAGAAATCGCTGATGAATTTGGTTTGGAACGAATCGGATGCCATTCGCTTAGAAAAACATACGGATACCATTTTTATAGCCAAACGAAAGATGTGGCTGCTTTGCAGGATATGCTTAATCACAGTGATCCAGATATAACGAAACGGTATATAGGAATTAACCAAGATAAGCTAGATAAATATCAAACAAACTTTAAAATATGACGGATTTATTCTTTTTTTACTATTTTGAGTTAGTCATAAAAATCAAGTTGTTCAACTGGTTTTTAAAAAGGGTCTGAGGGTGCATTACAGCAACATTTTGATTGGGATGACGAGTTATACTCTTTATGTCTTGAAGATAACTCAGAGGGCTAAAAAAAGGCAAATTTGAAGCGAAAAAGGACTAAAGAGAATATCGATTCATAAAACAAAACCACAAAAAGCGCCGTGGACTTTTCGCGGACAATTTTCGGACAATCCACGGACAACTTTTTTATTTTGGCATGTTATATTCATAGCATGGAAGTTTACTTCTAAATCTAATGTGGTTTTATTAGATGGTAATCATTTCTGTCACCCTTATATACGGAATTTGTAAGCCTCTAATTATTAGAGGGTCTTTTTGTATAGGTGCATTGTCGTGATTTGTCGAACGATAGTGATTGTCCAGGTATTTCCTTTCATCAATAATTATTGGTGGAGGGAGGTATAAAAATGAATGTAACAGATTTAGTAAACATACTTAACGGATTAGATGATCAAGATTTAGATATGAGGTTGTATTTCACAAGAAAAAAACCTAACGGTAAATATCAATCTTATTCACCAACAATAGATCCAGATCTACAAAAAGAAATAAAGGATATTGTAAAATTGGCTGTAGAAAAAGTACAAAATGTCGAACAGCGTCCATTTAGTCCAATTGGTACAATAGAAGGATGCATAGAAACCTACGCTCCAAACGAAGTGACAAGTTTTAATGATATACTTGAAAGCATGAGTGAAGACTTTGTAAGTCGTAAAGAAATTCCACCTGAAGAAATTAGTAAATTAACTTTTTATTGTCTAAAAATATACACTGAAGAAGGAGATATCTTATTCTTTAGAAGGGTTACCAAGTTTAATCGGTTAAAAGGCGGTTTTTTTGGGAAATTTACTAATGGAGATTTTATGAAATTAGATGGCACTTTGCTCGGGATAGACCCAAATGTAGACATTGTTATTCTTGGTGAAGAAATGTTGATTTTAAATCACATTTCATTAGAAAGAATATTCTCTATCCAAGATCAATACCATGAAAAAGCAAGTCAAACACTTGACCTTGTGAGAAGAACAAACCGAATTACAAATTATGAACAATTTCGGGAAGATTGTTTGTCAGATGGAAGAGTTACAAGAGCCTTAACTAAATTGCTCAATGAAGAAGATAGTATGCACCAAGTATTTGAAAATTTTGAAAATGTTATTCAAGTTATTGATATATTTGGATTAAATATAGAAATAGCAGAAGAAAATACAAAATTAGTCTACGAAGACAAATCTCAGCTGTTAGATATTACAAGACTTATGAGGGATTCTTTTTATAGGTCATGGATTAATAACCGAGATGGATTTGATGAAGGAGTTTAAGAAGAAAGAAGGGTGATTTTCGATGATTTCAGTCCTATTTAGAATAGGTTTATATGTATCATCGTTTTTTCCTCTATACGTCTTACTCATCATTGATAATTATGAATATTACAGTACTTGGAGGGAATTTAAAAATATATTGTTGTATGAAAATTTTCTTCCTTCTACATTTAGTTATGTACTTTTGATTTTAATTATTCTTTCATTTATTTCACTTTATATTATTATGAAAATAAGGTTAAATGAAAAGCATAAATTTATTGGAGTATGTAAAACCGAAGATAATTTATTGAGTTATGTTGTTACATACTTAGTTCCGATATTGTCTATAGATATAACAAAAGCTAATAGTCTATTAGTGAACCTAGGTTTGTTCTCGTTATTAGGATTTATATATGTGAAAAATAGTTTAGTTTATTTAAATCCACTTTTTTTGTTTTTTAGATATAATGTTTTTCTGACAGAAAATAATGAGGTCTTAATATCAGATTTAGATATATATGAACTGAAAAATTTAGAAGGAGAAAGAATAAGGACAAGGGTACTTAGTTATAAAATATATTTAGTGAGAAAGAAAGATTCTTTACCAACAAACCATTAAGCATCCTTTCGAGGGTGCTTTTTATATTGGGGGAAGTAAAGGAATCATAACGTTTTTATTATCATTAATTCTAATGAGAATTATGTAATAAGTAGTAGATTTATGTTATATATTGGTATATGATATTCTTCGATAAGAAGATTGGTAATTGTCTACTTTTTAAGTTGTTATTACGCTGCAAATTAGGTTCCATTATTATTTACCTAGTTGCAAAATGGAGAGGGATATATGAGTAAAAAAAATAAGAAGAAATTATTATCTAAAAGAAGAACTGCAAGAGAAAATGAGGGAATCACCGAAATTACTGTTAGTGGGTATAAATCAATTAGAGAAAGTAAATCTATTAAAATAAAACCTCTTACGCTACTTGCTGGTACCAATAGTTCTGGTAAATCTAGCTTTATACAACCTTTACTAATGATGAAACAAACGTTGGAGGAAGGTTTTGATCCTGGTCCACTACTTTTGAATGGGGCACATGTTAGATTTACTTCCGCAGACCAACTATTACATACAAATTTTAATGGAAAGAAGGAGGAACAATTTCAGGTTGGATTTGAAATAAATAATGAGGATCGTTGTGACGTTACTTATCGTAAAGTCTCAAATGGATTTACAATTGATAAAACATATTACAAGGTAACGGAGTTAGATGAAAATTATAAGAAGCAAGAAACCGAAATAACACTACATAAAGACGAGATGAGAAAAGATATAAAATCTATTATTCCACCTTACCTTTCAGATCTTATGAAAAAAATGGATGGAGGTTTACAAGCTTCAGTAGTGAGAAATAGATGTTTTTTAAAGGCGAATATACATTTAGGTAATGATAAAAACCTTGTTTTTACTGAATTTCCATCCCAAACTTTTGACAGAGCTATAAGGAACATTTTACACTTACCAGGACTAAGAGGGAATCCTGAAAGAACATATCCTACTACTGCTGTAGATTCTGATTTTGAAAATACATACCTACCTGGTAATTTTGAAAAATATGTTGCGAGCTTAATAAATAAATGGCAAACGAATGATGAGATTAAATTAAGTGAGTTAGGAAATTATTTAAGTTTATTAGGACTGACTGACAAGGTGAGAACAACGAGAATTGATGACACGCAAGTATCAATAAACGTAGGAAGAGGGGTTAAAGATTCGTTAAATGACCTAGTTAATATAGCTGATGTAGGTTTAGGGGTATCACAAACATTACCTGTATTAGTTGCTTTGGTTTACGCTAGACCGGGTCAAATGGTATATATAGAACAACCTGAGATACATTTACATCCTAGGGCACAATATATGTTTGCTTCTATATTAAGTAAGATTATTTCTAAAGGTGTAAAGGTGGTTATGGAAACCCACAGTTCCTTAATTATCAAAGGAATTCAAACTGCTGTAGCTAAAAATGAAATTAATAATAAAGATGCTGCGCTTCATTGGTTTAGTAGAAATAAAGATTTTGGAGAAACAGAAATTATCAGTTCGAATCTGGATAGTAATGGGGCGTTTGGTGATTGGCCGATCGATTTTGATGAAGTCGAACTGATGGCTGAAATAAATTATCTAGATGCAGCAGAGGAAGATTAATAATATGGGCGAAAAAGTAATGATAATTGACGCATGTGTTGCTTCTTCTGCATCAGCTAAAGATAAACCTATATCAACAATGTGTAGAAAATTGCTTTTAGAAGTTCTAGATAGCGAGCACAAATTAGGTTTTACAAAGCAGTTAGAAGAAGAGTGGAGTAACCATAGATCGCTATTAGCGATGAAAGTTTTAGCTTCAATGAAAAGTAGAAAACGAGTATTATTTATTCATGATAGTGAAGGAGTATTCGAGATTAGAGATAGAATGAAAGATCTTCCTGATAAACAAAGAATTGAAGCAATTACCAAAGATCTTCATTTAATAGAAGCAGCTTTGCTTACAGATAAAATAATTATTTCAAGCGATAAAAGGGCTAGAAATCATTTTAGTAGTATTGTTCATATAATTGAAGAATTAAAAGAACTAACCTGGATTAATCCGGTGAATATTGAAGAAAACGTTATTGGTTGGATAAATAGTGGAGCTCCTCAGGAAGAGAAGAGACGATTGAAAAGTTCTATTCCAACTTAATTATAATAAATACATACATAGCGTTTCAAACTAATAGCAATCACATTTTTAATATAATATATAATCTTTTAAGAGTCATCTCAAATACGAGATGGCTTTTTATTTTGGAGAAAGAAGGGTGAGGATCATGATTACTTTACCAGATAAGTTTTTCGTGGAAAGTACTGATAGCGAGGAAATCTTATTGGTTACAAAGGAACGCAGCTTCTGGTGGGTTCAATTTGATTATACCCACGAAGATTATGATTCTTGTTATGATACTTCAGGTACAATGTCTGAGGAATCATTACTTCAAAGAATCCAGTCCGATGAATATAGGATCATACCTGATGATGAGGGATGGATTGAATTGGATGATTTATAAAAGAGAGAAAGAAGGTGAGGTCAATGAAAGCAAACTGTAATGAATGCACCAAAGAGTTTCCTATCAACTTAAAAAAGAAGAAGCATGGTAAAGGTGTAGTCGAAACATATTTCGTTTGTCCGCATTGTTCTACACGATTTAGTGCTGCATTTACAAATGATCGAGCTAGGAAATGTCAAAAGCAAATACAAAAGCTTTGGGCTGAAATAAGAGGTTGTGGAATTCCACAATTGGCAGAGCATAAGAAAGAGAAAATCGACAAGTTAACTGAGGAAAACAAAAAGATTATGAGTGAGTTGAAGGCACAGTACGCATCTACTTGATGGGTGCTTTTTAATTTACAAAATCTTAACAAGGACTATTTACCTATCTGTAGAATTCTTCCTGTGAAGGGAGGAATTCTTATGATTATCCAATTTTATCGTAAAGAGAAAATGATTCACGAGACGAAAATGAAAATGTTAAAAGGTGTTGACTCGCCGGACGAAAGCTATCTACTACCTAAAATCGGAACAACAGTTGAAGTTAAAGGCAAGATGTATACGGTCGATAAAAGCAATTTTGAAATTGAAGAACAACGCCGTGGAGACAATTTTGAGGTTATAGCGAAAATCTATGTAAAATGAATTGGAGCATCCTTTCGAGGGTGCTTTTTATTTTAGATATATTGTCACATTTTGACGAACGATAGGGATTGTCCATTTAGTTCCTTTTGCTCATAATTGAGGGTGAAGGGAGTGTATCATAATGAAAGTAGTTTTAAATGATGTAGAAATCCAAGGAAGAGTTGAAGACCTAAGTAGTGAAGATAAGAAAGTTGTTAGAATGGAATTTCAAACTTCAGGAAGTAATGAATATCATCTTTTTTCTGAATTAATAGGTAGTAATTCTTTGAATGTTTCTATAGAGGACTTAGGAATGGCTTATAAAGCTAAGGTTCAGAATTATAGTAGGTCTTATCAAGATAAATTAGCAGATGATACTTTAGCTAATTTCTCTCTTGAACTTCATGAGCAAGATGAAGAAGGAAATGAATGGAACACTCAAATTGGAACTTCGATAGCTACAATGCAAAACTGGGTTAGAACACGAGCTATATCAGAAATCTTGATAGAAAAAGGTTACTTTACCGCAGAAGAATATAATAATAAAATTGATGAAGTAACCGAAAGAGATCAAGATAAAATGTTGAATTTTATCAATACAGGAAAATAATAATTTGTAAAATGCATCCTACATGGGTGCTCTTTATTTTGGAGAAAGAAGGATATTGTTTCCTTTTATCGAAAGTTAAACAAGGAAGGAGTGTATAAACTTGAAAATCACAATCGATTCGTTCGAAGAATTACCAGTAGAATTAAGTGAACAGATGAAAATAGAATTTGAGAAATTGATTATTACCGATTTAGGAATCGGTCTGGAACTAAACCCGTTAGAGGAAATAATAATTCCAAAAGATTTCGGAGACAGCGTTACATTTTTTCAAAAGAAGCATGGATTGCCTGTAGGGTATACTAATAACGAGATGGGCATGGCAGCAGGTAAAACTATTAGTTATATAGAAAACGGAGAATTAAAGATTGTTATTTTTATTCAAAACGGATTATTTTTTTATCTGTTTGACGAGGATAGAAAAAAATCACAATTAGCTATTAATCTTATTCATCACGAACTATGTCATGTACATGATGAATTTAATAAAAGCAAGATGAAAAAGATAAATGATGAAATTGAGGAAGAATTAAATAAGAATGCTCTGTTAAGAATTTTATATGCCCATTCAGGGATAATTTGGGATGAGTATATTGCACCAAGGTTATCAGCAAGAACTTATTTAATAAATGAAGAATCAGACTTTTTTACAGAATACTTATTGGACTTGATAAGCGACTCGGAAAAGAAAATTATTGAAGAGATAAAACAATACAGGAGTCATGATGATATAAATGAACTATTTAATAGGGTACAGGAATTAACTAATCCTGTAATGAAAATTGGCGCGACGGTATTCGGGTTAATACATGGTCTGTCTTTACAAAATACTGAAATAATGACGGTGATAAATGAGCATATAGATAAGACATTTCTTAGTTATGTATGGGATGATTTGGGCCATACATTATCTTATATGTTTGATCAATATCCAAATTGGGAGTCCTCAAGAATATTTGATGAACTAAATAACATAGTAATGAAAGTATGGAATGAATTAGGGATTTATCCAGAACTATATAAAGAAGACCAATTATACATTGATGTACGTTAAGCATCCCTTTAAGGGTGCTTTTTATTTGGAGAAAGAAGGGAGTTATGAGGAGGAAATAGTTAATTTTAATCATAGAAGGAAACGTGATTTCCATGCCGAAATTAATAAATAATTGATATGAATGGTGGTATGATTTTACATGGAAAGATTCACGATTGAAGATTTATTAGGTATAAAAAAGCGTAAAGTTACAAGCGATGAGCCTGAAAACAGTATTAAACTTGTGGGGTTACAAGAATTTGAAAGATCAAAAGAAAACAATTATGAGATTGTCTATACTAAGAGAAATGAACCTGTATTATTAGTTAAACCTAAAGTCTTTGATAGCTTAGCAACATTTCGGTTATTTACCTATACATTCGGACATATAGAGTGTTTTAGAATTCATTTTCATAGATTTTGTGATGAAATTGAAATCATAGATGTTGTTGTCATTGGCGAAGAGTTTCATAATAAAGGATATGGAACAGTATTAATTCAGGAAGTAATTAAATATGCGGAAAATGTTGGTTCCAAAAGAATTTACGGAAGTATTGTGAATGACTCTCTCGAGCAACATCAAAGACAAATATCATTCTATAGCAAGAATGGATTTACTTTATATGACGACAATTATAAATTTGAAATGTTGTTTGAAAAAAATTAAAGATATTAAATATTAGCATTCCATTAAGGAGTGCTTTTTATTATGTAGAAAGAAGGTGAGGATCATGCAGCCATGTCGGTGTACTAATTGCCAGCAGATGTTCGCAATTGATTTGAAAGAAAAGGACCATGGTAAAGGAATAACCGAAACATTCTTTTCCTGTTCATTTTGTAACCATCGATACTTAGTTACGGTAACTAACCGAACCATACGGAATCGTATAAGCAAGTTCTCTAATGAGTGGGCAAAGATGAGTAAGCTAAGGAACGGCAAGGAATGGGATAAAGACGTGTGGATGAAGAAGTATGAGAAGCTGCAGACATATAAGCCAGTGACTAATGAAATGATCCATAAGCTAAAGGCACAGTAAGCATCTACTTGATGGGTGCTTATTCTATTGGGAGGAATCGTTACCTTGGCAGAGTATAAAACAATGGAACAGAAGAAGAAGTTCTATAGGTCGGGTGGATGGGAGCAGCTAAGACTCGAGGCTCTAAAGAGAGATAACTATGAGTGCCAAGAGTGCAAGCGACAAGGGATGGTACACGTTGACTCACTTAAGGTAGATGGGCAACGCAAGAGTATTGAGTTGAATGTGCATCACAAGTATGAGATAGAACATCATCCGAAGCTTGCGTTGGTATTAGATAACCTTGAAACACTTTGTCTTAGTTGTCATAACAAAATGCATCCTGAAAAAGGTTTTGGTAAGAAAGGAAAGCAGACGAAGTGGAATGACGAGATGTGGTAAGGCCCCCCGGTCGAATATTTTGGAATTTTTTAAAACTCAGGGGACCGGAGAGGGGGCTCGATTTTCCAGATTCAACATCATTTTTTCACGTTAGGGGGGTGGGTAGGTGGCTGTAAGCATAAAAGACCTTAAGGATCAGCTTATGGGAAAGATTGATACAACTGATTTAGTCCAGGTCGAGAAAGTCGAACGTTATATAAATCTGGTCAAATCGTTTAGAAAGATCAATACAATTATCAACAAAGAAGGGGAGTCTGTTACAACAAAAAATGGATCGCAGTCTTTTACCAAGGCCCACCCTCTGATAGGTGAGCGAAATAAAATTAATGCATCTTTATTGAGTATCGAAAAGACATTTGAGTTCGGTGATATTAAGGAGACCAAGCGCAGCGCTAGTGACCTCATATGATTTCGAATAGACATGTTGACGAATATATAAAGCTGTATGAAACAGGTAAGATAAAACTCAATAAAGAACGCATTATGCTAATTGAATATTTACAAGAACACGTGTTAATACGTGATGATATATATTTTGATGATGAAATGATCGAAAACTTTATTAAATTTGCTGAGAAGTGGTATTTTCCTTTACAACCATTTCAGAAATTCATTGCAGCATTTGTTTTTCTTTTTTATGAAGAGGATGACTCTGTATTCTACGAACAGTTTCTAATTATGATGGCTCGTGGTGGTGGGAAGAATGGTTTTATATCTGCCTTAAGCCATTTTTTTATAAGTCCTTTGCATGGGATACAGCGCTATAATATTTCGATTGTGGCCAACAACGAGAAACAAGCGAAAGTTTCTTTTAGAGAAATTTATGAGACGATTGAATCCCACGATCTATTGGAAGATATGTTTTATCGGACAAAGGTTGAAATACATGGAAACGATACAAAAAGCGTATTGCAATATCACACATCAAACGCAGGTTCTAAAGATGGTCTTCGTGATGGATGTGTAATTTATGATGAGATTCATCGTTATGAAAATTTTGATGTCGTTAACGTATTCTCTAGCGGACTTGGAAAAGTACCGAATGCTAGGGAATTTTTTATTGGGACAGATGGTTATGTTCGTGAAGGCTTTTTAGACAAAATGAAAGAACGAGCTATGAATATTCTTGAAGGTAAGGATTTAGATGATCCTCTTTTTCCTTTTATCTGCAAGATTGATGATCCTAAAGAGGTTGATGATACTGAGCAATGGGAAAAAGCCAATCCAATGTTTTCAAACCCTATGAGCACTTATGCTCGAGGATTGTTTAAGAAGGTTCTCACGCAGTTCAAGCAATTAGCTAATAACCCATCTAATCGTGAAGAATTTATGACTAAGCGTATGAATCTTCCTGAAATAGACTTAGCAAAAGCAGTTGCAAGTTGGGATGACATTATGGCCACAAATAGAACATTCCCAGATTTGTCACATCGCACATGTGTAGGCGGTTTGGATTTCGCCAGTATAAAGGATTTTGCGGCAGTTGGTCTGTTATTTAAAGTTGGCGAAGATTATGTTTGGAAATCCCATTCATTTGTCCGAAAAGGGTTTTTAGACACGGTTAAGTTAAAGGTGCCAATTAAGAAATGGGAGGAAGATGGATTCCTCTCAATTGTGGACGAACCAGTAATTGATATTCGTCATATCGTCAATTGGTTTGTTGAAATGCGGGAAATTTACGGGCTTACAACGATTGTTGCGGATACCTTTAGATTAGACCTGGTGAAAACTGCATTGGAAGCGGAAGGATTTACTTTGCTTTATATCCGTAATCCTAAAGCTATTCATTCTTTATTAGCCCCAAGGGTAGAAACGATGTTCGCAAAACATAATCTCATCTTTGATGATAATCCTTTGATGCGATGGTACACGAACAACGTCTACGTCCACATCAAAAAAGACGGCAACAAGGAATACCTCAAGAAAGATGAATTCCGTCGCAAAACCGATGGATTTCAGGCATTTATTCACGCCTTGTGGCAAGCGGATAATATTCTTGAAGAGGATGTGGACTTTTTCTTAGGTGACATAGATTTTTAGAAAAGGAGGTGAGATATTGGGATTCTTAGATCTCGTAAAAAGCCGAAACAAAGAACTAGAATTTATGCTCGATTTTGATTTAATCGAAGGTACTTCTGAAAAAATACACATGAAAAAGCTTGCTATTCAAATTTGTGTGGACATGATCGCACGTACTATTAGTCAGTCTGATTTTCGCATGAAGAATGGAAAGGAAATCATTAAGGACGAATTGTATTATCGGTTAAATGTTAGGCCAAACTTGAACCAAACAGCATCAACTTTTTGGCAAGAGCTTGTTCATAAGTTGATAAAAGAAAACGAGGTCCTGGTCATAAAATCAGACACAGATGACTTGCTGATTGCGGATTCGTTTACTCATACAGAATATGCGGTTTTTGAAGATAGTTTTAGTGATGTCACCATAAAAAATTACACTTTTAATCATACATTCAAAATGAGTGATGTTTTTTATTTACAATACACCAATGAAAAACTAACGACTTTGCTAGATGGATTATACACGGATTATGGTGAGCTTTTCGGTAGAATTGTAGAATTCCAGAAACGTAAAAATCAAATACGCGGCGTTGTCGATATTGAAACTGTTCAAGACAAAAGTGAAGCTGCGCAAGCTAAACTACAAAACTATATAAACAAGATTTATAAGGCATTTTCCGAAAAATCCGTTGCAATTGTTCCTCAGCAGAAGGGGTTCAAGCTTGATGAAAAATCAAATACTAATGCCCATCCTGTGGACGAAGTAAACAAGGTCACAGACGGTTTTCTGTATCAGGTTGCAAATGCACTTGGTATTCCCATAGCGCTTTTAAAAGGTGAAATGGCAGATGTAGAAAAGCAAACAAGGAATTATATGATTTTCTGTATTGATCCACTGCTTAAAAAAATTAAAGATGAGTGCGATGCTAAATTCATTGATAAGTCCGTCTACCTGAAAGGTAAAAGGATGGATATTCGACGTATTTCTTACAGTAATATTTTTGACGTTGCAACAGCAGTGGACAAGTTGAGGTCAAGTGGAATATTTAATGGGAATGAATTACGTGAAAAATTAGGTGAAGAAAGGGCTGATGATCCAATGCTCGATAAGTTTGTAATCACTAAAAACTATCAAGAAAGCTCAGAAGCGCTTAAAGGAGGTGAGAAAGAGTGAAGCATAAGATTAAAGGCGATTTTACAAGTTGGAATTCAAGTATTTATGAATTTAATTATAAAATGCGAAATGTAAAAGAAGATGAGGACATCGAATTGCATATCAATTCATACGGCGGTGATGTGTTTTTAGGCATCGACTTATGTAATACATTACGTGAACATAAAGGACACGTGACCGTAGTAATTCCGGGGATTGCAGCAAGTGCCGCATCTATCGGATGTATGGGCGCCGATACTATTAAAGCATATTCGAATTCTCAAGTGATGGTTCATAACGCTTGGACAATTGTTGCTGGTAATGCGAAACAGTTACGTAAATCAGCTGATGATTTAGATAGCATTGGTGAGTCTGTTTTAGCATCATACAAACATCGTGTCGATGAAAAAACGATGGCTAAATTACTAGAAGATGAAACTTACCTTTCTGCAACTAAAGCGAAAGAATTAGGTTTAATCGATGAGATCATTGATGCAGAACCAGAAGAGGTTGAATCTGAATTATTCCAGAATAAAGCGAAGGAATTTAATAATAAAATTTCCGTATCGCTAGAACCAAAGAAACCAATAGTTGCAACTGCAAGCATTGATGAAAACACACTTAAACAAATGTTTGCCGACTTTAAAATTGAAATCAAAAACGAATTAAAGCCAAAAGAGATTGATCCTAAATCTGTTGAACCTAAACAGAACTTGGGCAGTCTCTTTTTAAATTTAAAATAAGAAGGAGCGTGTAATTACATGCCAATTACATTTAATAATTTCGAAGAAAAGAAACTAGCATTTGCAAAGGCTACACAAGAAGGAACTCCAGAAGAACAGGCAACTGCATTGAATAGTATGCTAGAAGCCCTAGCACAGGACGTACAAGGCGATATTATGAATCAAGTAAATACATCTATGCTAGACCGTTCTATCATGCAAGCAAGGGGCGCTAACGTCCTTACAAGTGAGGAAATGAAGTTCTTTAATGCTGTTGTGCAAGATGGAGGATTTAAAGATACTGAAACGCTGCCTAAGACGACTCAAGAGCGAATCTTTGATGATCTTGTGGAAGCTCACCCACTATTGCAGCATATCGGTTTGCAAAATTTAGGGGCAGTAACTGAATTTATTTACGGTGATCCAGAAGGTGCAGCTGTGTGGGGTCCATTGTTCGGTGATATCCAAGGGCAATTAAATGCTACATTTCGTAAAGAATCTATCAGTCAACTTAAATTAACAGCATTTATCCCATTAGCAAATGACATGCTAAAACTTGGTCCTGTGTGGGTAGAACGCTATGTTCGTACTATGATTACAGAGGCTATGGCTGTTGGATTAGAAAAGGGCTTTGTTGCAGGAACAGGTAAAGACCAACCTATTGGACTCTTAAAGGATTTAAAAGGTTCTGTAGTAAATGGTGTTTATCCTGACAAAGCATCTGCTGGTACGCTAACTTTTGAACCAGGTCGTACAACAATTAATGAATTAAAGGGCGTGGTCAAAAAGCTGGCAATTCGTCCTGTCGGGAAAGATGAAGTTGATAAAGTTCGCAATGTCGCTGGAAAGGTTGTTATGGTGACTAACCCATTTGACACTTTTGATATTCAAGCTAATGCAACGACTCAGAATGCGTCTGGTGTTTATGTTACTAATTTACCGTTTAATCCAATTCAAACTGAATCGGTGTTCGTTCCACAAGGGAAAATTGCTTTCTTTGTCAAGGGAGAATACATCGCGGCAATAGGGGGGACTGAACCAATCAAAAAGTTCGAACAAACATTGGCGCTAGAAGATGCAACGCTTTATATTGCTAAACAATTTGCTACCGGAAAACCGAAAGATAACTATGCGGCACAAGTATATGATTTAGACTTAGATTTAACAGCGCCTGTAGTCTAATGCGAAGGAGGTGATAGCAAATGAAGTATAAAGTAATTAATGAATTTCGCGACAAAGAGAATAAAAATACTCAATATGCTGTTGGTGACGAGTATCCTAAAGGTGATTATAAACCAACTAAAAAGCGTATTGATGAATTATCTAAGGTACATTCAACGCATAATTGCGTGTTTATCGAAGAAGCAAAAGAGGAAAAGAAAGCTTCTGAAAAGGATTGATGTGAATGAGCATCACTGGAATAATTTTAACAGAATTTAAAGAGAGGATGCACTTAGGGGATGATGAAGATGAGAACCTAATTCGCATCCTTTCTGCGTCTAACGTTGAACTAAAAAGAATCTGTGGAAATTATGATCTTAATACGGATGAGGTATTTAAAGAACTTGTTTTTGAGCGTTCGCGATACGTCTATAACGACGCAATAGAATTTTTCAATGACAATTTTCTTAGTCAGATTAATAGTTTAGGAATTACTAAAGCACTTGAAGAGGATGATTTTAATGCAATTAAATAAATATAAGCCCAAGATGAATTCTGGGCTTTTTAGGCATAGAATCACCATTCAAAAACATGAAGCAGATGCTAACGAAAACGGTTTTCGATCTCCAGAAGAACAAAAGTATCTGAATGTAAAGTCTGCATGGGCCATGATCAAGACGTTAAGTGATAAAGGATCTGCTTATGAGTTTTATGAGGCAGCTACCACTCATGCCCAAAATACAAATTCTTTTGTCATTCGTTATACACCTGGAATAACTGCGGATATGAGGATTAAGTATAATGGCCGAACCTTTGAAATCCTGTCTGTAATAAATGATGGAGAGTTGAATAAAACTCTCACAATTGTCGGTAGGGAGTTGATTTAGATGCCTATGGAATTAGAAGGTATGCAACAACTCATGGCTCATCTACAGCAGATGGGCAAATCTGTGGATGGTAGAGTAACAGAAAAAGCTCTGACCAAAGGAGCTGAATTTTTGCAAGGACACATCAAAGAAAAAACCCCAGTAAGAAAAGGGAAAGTTACAGGGAATCTTAAAGAAAATATTATTATTTCGGATTTGAAAGAGAATCAAATCCATATTGGTCCTGATCAACAGGGTAAAGCTTTCTATGGGCATTTTTTAGAATTTGGCACTAGCAAAATGGATGCTCAACCATTTATGGGGCCAGTGTTCGAAAACAAGAAAGATGGCGCCCAAGAAATCATGAAAGATGTGATTAAAGGGGAACTGAGGTTATGAGTTTAAATGCACTCGTCATTAACACCCTGAATCCATTAGGAATACCAGTGGACTTCCAAACAGCCAGGAGTAATAGTCCAACCTATATCACCTTCTTTTTCTACAATGAGAAGGGCACCTTGTATCTTGATGATGATGAAAAAGAAACAAGGTATTCACTCCAAGTTGATATTTGGTCAAAAGGGGATTATATATCTACGGTTGAACAAGTGAAAAAACTTCTGAAATCCGTGGGGTTCGTTCGTACATTTGCCACAGATCTATATGAAAAAGACACGCAAATCTATCATAAAGTATTACGATTTTCATTCACACAGGACTCTGATTAACAGGGTCTTTTTATATTAGGAGGGAACATTATGGCATTAGTCGGTTTAAAAGATATTCACGTTGCTTTATTTAATGATGGAACTTATGAGGTACCAGTAAAACTAGCAAAGGCTATCGAAGCTAAGATCACACCAAATACATCATCTGTAACTTTGTATGCAGATGATGGAGCTGCAGAAACAGCATCTTCCATGGGGGATATTGAGGTTGAATTAAATATTGATGATTTACCATCCAGTAAATACGCATTAATCATGGGTAAAACAGCAAATACAGATGGAGTTATCGTTGATAATTCCTCCGATGTAGCTCCATATCTTGCACTTGGGTTTAGATCAATGAAGTCTAACGGCGAATACAGATATGTTTGGCTATATAAGGGTAAATTTGAATTGTCAGAAGAAACGTATAAGACAAAGGGTGAAGAGGTGGAATTCCAAACACCTACTGTGAAAGCGAAATTCTTAGTAGATGAAGAAGGAAACTGGAGAGCGAAGGTAGATTCAGACGACGAAGATGTTAAAGCAAGTGTCATCGGGAACTGGTTTAAAAATGTTTACAAAGAGATGCCTACAGTTTAAATAATTTGGACGAGAGAGGACATTGTTCTCTCTTTTTTCTATTTTGAGGAGGAAATTTTATTATGCAAATTACACTATTAATCGAAGGACAAGAAAAGACATTCTCCACAGGGTTTATTAGTTCTCGTAAATTTCGAAAAGCGCTTGAAATGCAAGAAAAATTACAAGGGCAAGCTACCGCAAAAACTATTGATGAAGTAGTTTGTTATGTTGTTGAAGTTTTCGGTGATAAATTCACTTTCGATGAACTTTATGATGGCTTAGCTTCCAACAAGTTAATTCCAACTCTCCACGAAGTAATCAACGTTGTAATTGGAGATGAAGCTACAAAATTACAAAGTGATGATTTTTTGCAGAAAAAGAACCAGTAAACCCATTGGATGCCATTAAGGATCTCTATCTTGATCTAATGTCAGGTGAGACTCCTTATAAGTTACATGAAATTGATCAAATGGATATAGTCTGGTTTTTTGCTCTAGCAAGACACAAGAGAAATAAAAAGCAATCCAAATCAAAGGTTAGTCAAAAACGGACTACCATTGATCAGTTACCAATCTAGGAAAGGAGGTTAATATATGGCTGGAGAAGTTGGTTCCTTAAGGGTCACCTTGGGACTAGATTCAATTGATTTTACAAGAGGCATGCAGGAAATAAACCGAAAGTTGACGGCTTTAAATAGTGAATTTAAGACCACCACTGCTGGAGCAGGCCGTTTTGATAATTCATTGGACACATTGAGACAGCGATCTACTATTTTAACAAGTACTCTCCAAACACACCGTGCGAAAGTGAACGAACTGAACAACCAGTACCAGGAAAGCGTAAGAGTTAACGGGGCGGCAGCAGCATCCACGGAAAAACTATTGATTCAATACAATAATGCTGTTTCTGCTATGCGAAGAACAGAAAACCAATTGCAACAGACAAACCGTAAAATTCAGGAGCAGTCTAATGGATTCCAACAGTTAAGTACCCAAATTAATCAAAGTGTGGACAGAATCACTCAACAAATGAGAGTGTTGGATTCTTCTTTTGATGCTGCTACAGCAGGTATTCGTGACTTTGGTAATTCAACTCAACAATTGCAACAACGATCTGACCATTTAACTAGTTCTCTCCGTCTTCAACAACAGCGTGTGGAAGAACTCAATCGCCTTCATCGTGAAGCTGTTCGTGAAATGGGTGCAAATGCCAGGGAAACCCAAGAGCTAGAGATTAGACTAAATAGAGCTACTCAGGCAATGAGGGAAACAGAAGCGCAGTTAAGGCGTACAAATGCACAAATCGATAATCAATCTAGTACGTGGAACAGATTGAATTCTCGTCTTAGTAGTGTTGGAGAACAGATGCAGCATATCGGTGGACGGATGCAAGGTCTTGGTTCTGAGATCGCTCAAAGCTTCGGTGTGGCATTTTTAGCAGTGGGAGGCGCTTTGGGACTTACTGCTAAGAAAGCTATGGATTTTGAATCACAAATGTCATCCGTTAAGTCTGTAATGGCTCCTGATGAGATAAATGAATTTGGGGATAGTCTTGAGAAATTGGCTTTACAAATGGGAGCTGAAACAAAGTATTCTGCATTGGAAGCAGCGCAAGGCATTGAGGAACTTATTAAAGCCGGTTTATCACCTGCACAAGTAGCGTCAGGTGGGCTTGAAGGAGCTTTGGCCCTTGCAACAGCTGGAGAGTTAGAACTAGCTGATGCTGCCGAGATTGCTTCCACAGCTTTGAATGCATTTAAAGATGATAATCTGTCAGTTATGCGTGCTGCAGACTTATTAGCAGGTGCAGCCAACGCATCTGCCACTTCTGTTTCTGAAATGAAATTTGGATTATCAATGGTTTCGGCTGTCGCTTCCGGTGTTGGTCTAACGTTTGAAGACACGGCAGGAGCCTTAGCAACATTTGCTCAAAATGGACTTAAAGGCAGTGATGCCGGTACGTCATTAAAAACCATGCTATTAAATTTATCACCATCAACTAAAGAAGCAACGGCTCAGATGAGTTCACTTGGTCTTCTTACCAAAAAAGGAACAAGTGCTTTTTACGATGCAAATGGATCAATTAAATCAATGTCAGAAATTGCAGAGTTGCTTAAAACAAAACTAGCTAAATTAACTGATGAGCAGAGACAAATGGCATTAAAAACTATGTTTGGTACCGATGCGATTCGTGCTGCTAACATCCTGTATAAAGAAGGCGCAGATGGCATTACTCACATGGTAGAGGCAATGAATAAGATTAAATCTGCTGATGTAGCTGCTCAAAAATTGGATAACGTAAAAGGTCGTATCTTGCTTTTAAAGGGAACTCTTGAAACTGCTGCAATTGCAATAGGGAACTCATTATTACCAGCTATTGATAAAGTTGTTGCAGTCGTTCAAAAGGCTGTTGATGCTTTTAATAATTTATCACCTAGGATGCAAAGTTTTATAACAATTGGTGCAGTAGTTTCAGCGGCTTTTTTGGGAATTGTCACTGCACTAGGTGCATTTATTATGATAATAGGTGGAGCTATCTCAGGGGTAGGGGCTCTTATTTCAGTGTTTAGCGCTGTAGCGGGATCAATCGCAAGTGCTGGCGGAGCAATGGCTTTATTGACAGGACCAATTGGCGTGACGATAGCATCTATCGCTGGTATTGGAATCGCTGCAACGAACTTATATAACACTTTTAAAGGGAAAGCTATACCAGAAATCGAACGTTTTGGTGATAAAGTCTCAGAAAGCACAAAGAAGGCTTTAGACGGATTTTTCGAACTCTCAGATGAAGCTTCACTAAAAGTAAAAGAACTTTCAATTACACAAAAACAAGTAACAGCAGAAACAAAAGATGCGCTAGTCAGCACTTATGGACAAATGAGTGAACAAATTCTTTCTAAAATGAGTGAACAGCACGCAAAGCAGATCGAAGCAACAAAGTCTCACTTCTTGCGTTCTTCTGTTTTAACTAATGCAGAAGAAGATAAAATTCTCGGGAAAATGGAGGAAAGAAATAAATCCGAGGTTGAACTTCAGCAGAATTTCAGAAACAAAATTAATGAAATTGTCGGAAATGCTTATGCCGAAAATCGAGCACTTACCGAGAGAGAACAACATATTCTTGATACGATTCGCGAACAAATGAACGAAAAGGCTGTGAAATCTCTCTCTCAAAATGAAATTGAATCCAAGGTTATTCTTGAGAGGATGAAACAGACAGCGAGTAATTTATCAGCACAACAAGCGGCTGAGGTTGTCAAAAATTCTATTAAGCAAAGAACTGAAGCAGTGAATGAAGCTGATAAACAACTTGAGGAAACTATTGCTTCGATTATTCGAATGAGAGATGAATCAGGGGACATTTCAGCCGAACAGGCCGACAGAATGATTAGTGAAGCTCAAAAAGCTCACGACATGTCTGTTAAATACGCTGAGGATATGCATAGTAAAGTTGTAGAAGAAGCAAAATCACAAGCGAAAGAACATGTGGATCAAATTAATTGGACAACAGGAGAGGTACTATCTAAATGGGAAGTCATGGTTTCTTCACTTTCCGGCGTGTGGGGAAGTTTAAGGGATCAAATGAGCAGTGCCTTTTCTGGCATTAAAGATATAGCCATTCAAATTTTTTCCGCGGTTGCTTCATTTTTAGGAGAAAAGTTTTCAGAAATTAAGAAATTCTGGGACGAAAATGGAACGCAGATTTTAGAAGCTATTAGTAATGTATTTAAAGGGATAATGGCTGTTATTGAATTCGTCATGCCTGCTGTCCTTTTTATTATCCAAATGGTATGGACAGCGATTAAACAGGTGATAGACGGAGCCTTAAATGTCATTATGGGATTAATTAAAGTGTTTTCAGGACTGTTCACTGGGGACTTCGGCAAAATGTGGGAAGGTATCAAGCAAATATTCATGGGAGCAATTGACGTTATTATCGGTTGGATGACGTTAACTTTTGTAGGTGGATTGCGAACGCTTCTTACTAATCTTGCGAAGTTAGGTGTAAACCTCGTTAAAGGTCTTGCTGATGGCATTGTAGGATTGTTTAAGAGTTTCACTACTACTGGTTCAAATCTTGCAAAGGGCATGGTAGACGGTGTTTTAGGTTTCTTCCGAAACTTATATAGCCAAGCTACAAACATATTCGGCACACTTCGAACTTTCGGTGCATCGATTTGGAATTCCATCTCCCAAACTATTTTGGGTATTGCTCGAAATATCTGGAATGGAGTAGTTACAAACTTTACTAATATGGTTACTGGTATTCGTAATATCTTTAGCACTGTCCGAACAACAATCGAATCCATTTGGAACGGGGTCATGTCCTTTTTTAGAGGAATTAACCTTACACAGATCGGAAAAGACATCATAAAAGGTCTGATTAATGGTATTGGATCAATGGCTTCTGCAGTTTGGGAAAAAACAAAAGAAATAGCCAATGGAATAATTAGCAGTATGAAAAAAGCATTAGATATTCATTCACCTTCTAAAGAAACTGAAAAAATAGGTAAAGAAACTGGCGCTGGTGTAGTTGTAGGTCTGAGCAAGCAAGAAAAAGCAGTGGCAGCCGCAGCTAAGAAAGTTGCCCAAGCTGCAGCTAAAAACTTCAAAGAAGCTTTTGATGCTGCTAATTACAAGTTTAAAATGGGTGAAGTTGATGCATCTGCCCACATTAAATCACTTGAAAAAGTGCGTGACAACTATGCCAAAACACCTGAGCAAATCAGGAAAGTTAATTTAGCCATACTTGATATTGAGAAGAAGCATGCAAAAGATATTGAAAAACTGGATAAGCAAAATTACGATACATCAAAGAAATATATTGAGAAAAAGAAACGAGATAATGAAATATCTCTTTCTCAAGAATTAGCGATGTGGGAACGAGTCCAAAACAGATATAAGACTGGATCGAAGGAACGTGAAGAAGCTGAACAAAATGTTTACCGTGTGAAAAAGGAAATTCATGATAAACTCAATTCCCTGAATGACGAATACGTTGCAAAGATGCAAGATGTGAATCAAAAACTGATTGACGGTGAAAAAGCACTTAATGCCGAATATCAAAAAACAGTCGATGATAGAGCTAAGTCGCTATATTCTTTTGCAGGGATATTTGATGAAATTACACAGAAATCAGATGTATCCGGACAGCAACTAATGCAGAATCTACAGGATCAGGTAGCGACTTTTGCAGAATGGTCGGCAAATATTAAAAGGCTTGCTGGTAGGGGTGTCAGTGAAGATCTTCTTTCTGAATTGCGGGATATGGGGCCAAGAGCTGCTGCTGAAATTGCGGCACTTAACAGTTTAACTGATGAACAGTTGGCTGAATACGCAGGTCTGTGGGGAACAAAAAACAGCCTGGCTCGTAAACAAGCAACAGCTGAGCTAGAAGGAATGAAAGAAGATACGGCTAAAAAAATAGCTGAGCTTCATAGCAACTCTGAAAAGCAGTTAGAGGAACTTCGACTTGAATGGGAAAATAAAATCAAGCAGATTCGAACCGGTACAACAGGTGAGTTTAATGCCATGAAATCAAGCCTTAATAATATTGGAAGAGACTCTATTACAGGCATGATTAAAGGGCTTGAATCGATGGAAGGTGCTCTGATGGCTAAAGCGAGAGCAATTGCCAATGCCGTAGCAGAAACGATAAGAGGCGCCCTGGATATCCATTCTCCATCTCGTGTCATGATGGAAATTGGAACATTTGTCGGTGAAGGTTTAATTGATGGTATGCAAAAAATGTTTGAACCTATTACGAACACAGCATCAATGATGGCTAAGGCAGCAACCCCTAATATTCCTGACACATTCACAGGTAGAAAAGTTAGTTCATTTATCAGTCCTTTTATCCAAAATAATTCAAAAGCAAGTCCTACCAATAATGTCCCTAATAACTATGATTATTCGAGAACTATGCATAATACCATTCAGATTACTACCAATGCTGATTCAACCAAAAGCACAGAAAGAATGTTGAGAAGATTAGCTTTTGAATTCTAAACGGAGTGTGATCGGATGTTAATCAAGAATATGACTATCACAAACAATCGTGGCGATTCGATTACATTCGGTCGCCATTTTCGTTTGATTGAAGATTTTGCTTTAAGTGGGCTAAGTGCTTCCGTGAACTATTCAGAAAGTACAACAGATGGCTCTAACTATCAAAATACAATGTTGGATAATCGAGACTTTGATATCCCTTTTTATATCCATAATGCTATTTCTGATTCATGGTGGATTGAAGAGAAAAGGAACTATGCATTCAAAGTATTCAATCCGAAGACCAATCCTTTTCGAATTGATATTACAACAAAGTCTGGTGAGGAATACTACATTAATGCCAATTTAGAGGGAGCCCCTTCTTTCCCGGTAGGTTTTGAAAACCAAAATAAAGTTTGGCAGAAAGGGTTCCTCCAATTCAGTGCTAATGATCCGTACTTTTATCAAAAGGAAGCTGTTGGTGTGGATATAGCTTTATGGGTTGGCGCTTTTGAATTCCCTCTTGAAATACCAGAAGATACTGGAATTGAAATGGGCTACCGTTCACAGTCCCTTATTGTCAATGTGAAGAACGAAGGACAAGAAAGCACAGGGATGATCATTCGATTTAAGGCACTAGGTACACTTAAAAATCCTTCTTTGGTCAATGTGAATACCTATGAACTACTTAAACTTAATACCACAATGATAGCTGGGGATATTATAGAAATTTCGACTTTTAAACGTAAGAAAAAATTGACTCTTACACGGAATGGAGTCACATCCAATATTTTTAATCAACTAGACTTAGCAAGCACATTTTTGCAGCTTGAAATTGGTGATAACTTATTTCGATATAACGCAGACGAGGGATTAGATAACTTGGAAGTATCTATGAATTTCACACCGCGATTATTGGGGGTGTAATGGTGGAGTTTTATGTGTTTGACATAAATTTTAACCGTTTAGGAATCATCGATGGTTTTATTGCGACTGATCTCACCCTTAATTATGATACACTGAGTGACTGTCGCCTCACTGTGGATGGAACCAAAGATTATGCAGACCTCTTGCAAATAGACCACATTATTACAAAAACAGCCGATATCACAAGGGGTTACATCATAAAGACCAGGGAGTATCTAGATGAGGCATCCACAGAATTAAAAATCATCGCATATTCGATGAATCTCATCCTAAATGATCGTCTAGTACTAGGGCAACAGGAGTTTACAGGAACTATTGAAAACGTGATGAAGTCTTTTGTCCAGGTGAATGCCGTAAGTCCAACAAATCCAAATAGGATGATTCCTAATCTTGTTATTGCTTCAAACAGAGGGATTCCTATTGAAACCACAGAGGGAGCAGTCAATGTCCCATTAGATGAATACCTGTATGAATTATGCAAAAAACATGATGTGTCATTTGATATCTTCCTTGATCATGAGAATAAGAAATTCGTATTTGATGTATGGCAAGGTGTAGATAGAAGTACAGTCCAATCTAATCATGCTCATGTTACTTTTGCTAAAGAATTTGATAACGTTTTGAAGCAGCACTATACGGAAAGCAATAAAGACCATAGAACAACAGCCATCGTGCTAGGTGAAACTGTGGAAGGGAAGCCACAATCCATCATCACTGTGAATGATGATCAATCAGGATTTAACAGAAAAGAAATGGTAGTTGAAGCTACTGATATTAGGAAATCCTATACGGATGATAAAAACAACCAAATAAATCTTACAGAGGCTGAATATCAATCACTACTTACAGAGAAGGGCAAAAATACATTATCTGAGCATCAAGGGATAAAGACCTTTGAAAGTGACGTAGACCCACAAGGGAATTATATATACGGATTGGATTATTCGATGGGGGATAAGGTTAGTACACGTAATGATGATTTAGGGATTATTCTTCACACTAGGATTATGTCGGTTATAGAAAAGGAAAACAAGCAAGGGGAAACCATTCAATTGAACTTTGGTTCGAATATTCCTAGCTTCATAGAAAAAGTAAAAAGGGCGGTGAAAAAATGACCATCAAAAGTGGGATTTTCAACAGCGTGAATGGAGATCGAAAATATAAAGCAGATGATTTTGCCTCTTATTTCGCTACCTTTATATCAAATGGTGTTTTCCCAAATCCCTCTACAGGATTTCAAGTTGTAACAAATGGGGATATGACTGTATCTTTAAAAGCCGGAAAAGCATGGATAAAGGGTTACTATATTACAAATGATGCTGATTTTACATTAACCATTGGTGTTGCTGATGGTGTTCTAAATCGAATTGACAGGATCGTACTTCGTTTAGATTATTTAAACAGAATGATTACCCCCCTCGTAAAAAAGGGATCATTTGCGTCAAGTCCTGTGGCACCACAATTACAACGGGATGCAGATGCCTATGAATTAGCATTGGCTGATATTTATATTAGCAAAGGATCTATATCGATTCTCCAAGCAAATATTACTGATTTACGTCTTAATAAAGATTTATGTGGAATGGTTCACAGTACCGTAGATCAAGTGGATACCACTACAATTTTTAATCAGTATCAATCCTGGTTCAACAATATGAAAACCGGAAAAGAAGCAGATTTTGACCAATGGTTCCAAAGTATTCGTGACATACTAGACACAAACGCCGCGGGTAATTTGCAGAATCAAATTGATGATTTGGCTCAGACAGACACTGAGATGAGAGAATATTCAATGTATAAATCTGGGAAAGATCCTGATGGGATATTTACAACAGTAGAATTAAAAAGAGCAAATGGCACTCTTTATCTAAAAAGTGTTCTTAGTAGTGGGATAGCGCCGTTGTATACGACAAGAACAGCAACATGGTATGAAAATGATGGTACTACTATCTATAGACAAAAGGTTTATAGTAGAACTTATGATGGTTCTGGTACGTTAGTAAGTGAGGTGCTTGTTTAATGGACATTGAATTATTGCATGGTTTTGGTGGCGGTGGAGGTCTGGAAATCAATGGAGTTGGTGAAGCGTATGGAACATATATAGAAGCGCTGAATAGAGGAGACCTCGTAACTACACGTAGGTATTTCGGTTTTGATACACCAGTGAAAATGACGGATTTAACACTCCCTGTGAACTCAGGAAGCTCTAGGGGCGCATCGTTCAGTCCAGATGACAACTACCTTGCTGTGGGTATCAACGTTGCTCCATATTTGAAACTATTTAAAAAAAGTGGCGATTCTTACATTCCGTTACCAGACCCAAGCGTGGCACCAACAACATCTGTGCATAATCCTGAATTTAGTCCAGATGGTCAACTTTTAGCAGTTCCACAACCTGGTGATGGATACATCCCAATAGTTTATCAAAGAGTCGGTGACGTATTTATTAAGTTAGACACAGCTGCCTTCAATTCGATAAGTTATTATATTAGATTCGCTTCATGGAGTCCGGATGGTGTTTATTTATGTTTCAACACAAGTGCCTATCAAGGTAGTGGGGTACACATGTTTAAGAGAAATAAGGCTGATAACACTTTTGTAAAATTAGCAAATCTCCCCACTCTACCAACGTCACAGTATATCTATAATCACACATGGTCGCCAGATGGGGAACATTTTGTTATAGGACATCAAAACTCTCCAAACTTAACAATCTATAAAAACAATAGAGATGATACGTTTACTAAGCTAGCCAATTTACCCACACTACCGGGTAGTTCGGTATATGACGCTTCATATAGTAATGACGGAACTTATTTAGTAGTCGCTCATGGTGCAACTGGTAGTGTGTCTAACAGAGTATACAAAAGAAGTGGTGACTCATACACTTATTTGGGAATTCTACCATTATCCCCAACTGGTTCTTCCGTCGGCGTGGATTTCAGTTCTGACGATGTATATTTAGGGTTGTCTAGTACGCAATCGCCTTATATTCGGCTATACAAGAGAGATGGTGATAATTTTACAAAATTAGCCACCCCTACGGATATACCAACAGGAGCGCCAATATCGGACGGTGGTGGTTTGAGATTTGCTAACTTGAATCCATATATAGCGGTGCCTCATACCGCAGCGCCATTCGTCACAATGTATAAAGCTGATATTTTAGGTGATTTTATACACAAATACAGAAGTATTTCTGAGTTATATTATCCCAATTATATAAATTTTGGTGTAGCACTAGTAACTGACATTGCAAATGCAGCTAATAAGAAAATAAAAACATTACCATTTAAATTAATATAGCGAGGGGCAATCAAATGTGAAGTATTATCTACAAGTACAACCTGATGGGAGAATAACTGATGCTATCACATATCCTTTTGGTAATTATATAGAATATGAGGCAGAATCATTACCGATGGAAGTGATTGGTGGATGGTTTAAATTAGAAAATGATGTGATTGTTGAATACCCAGAATTAAAACCAGTAACCAAAGATGAAGAAATTGAACAGTTACAGCAAGACCTAGGGATGATCCTTTTAGAAAGTGCTAATGATAAAGCTCGGATTGTAGAGTTGGAAATTAATCAAGGTGAAATGTTAATGGAAATTGCGACGCTAAAAATGGGAGGTAATCTATAATGTGGTTTACTACAATTAAAAGGTACTATGATACAAAACATCCATCTTACGATAACGAGAATTTGAAGGTTTTCGTAAAGGCAAACATGATTACAAAAGAACAATATACGGAAATTACTGACCAAGCGTACATTGAGTAGGCTTTTTTTATTTTTAAATGAGGGGATAAACCCCTCTTTCTTTATCTTTTGACAACTTGAAAATAGCATTCTTGTGGATCAATTTCTCTGTCGCCAGTGTAACATATGCTTTTGAATATAGAGTTGGGTTTATAATTCAGATTTTTTATTAAGTAATTACAACCAGATAACCTAGCTTCAAGCAATCCCCAATGAACATTGGTAGGAATCGGTTCAAGTGCAAACTCATTAATTTGGATTGAATAACCTTGTCTATCTCTACCTGAAGTTGTTATGGGGTTCTTATTCGCTAGGTCAATTTGTTCAGACGGTATGTGTTTTTCATCAATTTCACTAATTGTATAGGTATTTTTATCAAACATACAATTCTCCTCCTTGTCATTTGATACCTATTATATAGAAGTAAATGTGGTAAAATTAAAAGGTTTCATGAAAAGTTTAAAAATATTTAATACACAATCGGAAGATTATACGCAATATTGAGCAATTGCATGTAAAGCATGCGCTGAGTAGGCTTTTCGTATCTCCTTTTTTTTGTTAATATTAACAAAAGGGGGATTAGAATGCCGAAGCCATTAAGTAAGATGAGGATACCTGATCCATTTGTAATGAATGAAGATACAGTTAATATTTCAGTATGGGAATTCCTAAAACATAAAGAGTTTGACAGTCCTAGCCCATTAAAAGGGAAGCAACGAGGTATTGATGTTCAAGGAGAAAAATTTGGTTGGGAAATTTATGTTGAATCCAAAGGTTCGCATGGAAATGACCATGATGGTGATACGGTTTTTGGTCAGGGGCAAATTAAAGTTCATACCTATAATCAAATTGGGAAATTGATGGAATATAAAAGTAATAGTAGTGAAAAAAGTATGTATGTGATGGCTAATCCAGATATCCCTAGAATAAGAAAAAGGGTTCAAAAAGTAGCTAATTCACTAGATCTTTTAGGATTTATTAGGTTCTGGGTACAGGATGACAAATCAATAATTATAGAATTTCCTGAACACTTAGAAGATCGGTTGCGATGGTTAGGATTAATTGAACAGTAGAAAGATAAAATGCAGCATCGATAACACCATTGAGGTGTATTTTTTTTATGTATTGATTCAAACTCCTAGGTTAAAAATTGTTATAGAAAAGGGGGACTGAAAATTGAGAAAAACAAAACAAAATTATTGTGATTTGGGTGAAAAATGTAATGGTGATGATTTTATAACAGGACAGATAGTTTACTACAGCGAAGAAGAAAATAATTATTTCTGTGGAGCATGTGCAGTTAAACTTCAAAGAGACTATAAATTACAATTTGAAGATGCGGTTTATACTGGTGATTAATGAAATATTTTAAACAATGTAAGAGTCCATTTAGGGCTCTTTTTATTTTGAAAAAGGGGTGAAGGAATGGAAGTACAAATCGGGGTTCTATGTGCGATTATTGGGGCTGTAATATCTTTTTTGGCATTCAGTCTTAATAGGGATAAGGATGTTAAAACAGGTGCTTCAGAATCTGCTGTGATAAGAACAAAGTTGGACAATATCAATAGTGGGGTTGAGTCAATAAGAATTGATATAAAAGCGAATGAAAGGCGGGTATCTGAGTTATCAGAACGAGTAATTCGTGTGGAAGAAAGCTCAAAGCAGGCCCATAAGAGGCTGGACAACATGGAAAGGGAGAGTGTTTAAATTGGATAAAGCAAAACAATATGTAGCGATGATTGGCGGTGTCCTGGGGGCAGTGCTTTTGTTTTTTCAAGCACTTGGCTTTGAGATAACTTGGTTTAATGAAACCACAATTGACGCATTTACGAATTTCTTGATTGCTGCTGTTCCATTAGTTTTAGCACTATATGGTGTTTATAAAAACCAGTATGTATTAACGAAGAAAGCTAAAAAGCAAGAGGAAGTATTGAAAAAACAAGGATTAAAATAAGCTGTCCACACGGATGGCTTTTAAAGAAAGGAGCTAGTGTTTATGGCAATTAATGACCTACCAAAATACAAAGATATTCGAGGAAGCATCCGACGTAATGGTCGATACCCAGTCGTTGGTACTGCTATAAAAGATACTCATGTTGTACATCACTCCATGACTGCTCAGCATTTAAAGGGATCCACTCCACAAGCTTTTGCCAATACTCACATAGATACAAATAAATGGCCAGGCATTGCGTACGCTTTTGTAATCATGCCTGACGGGACTATTTATCAGTGTGATGATCTTGACCGAAGAACCTACCATGCGGGTGATATAAATACGAGGTCTATTGGAACTTGCTTAGTAGGTGATTTTCGGAAAGAAGGTGCAGCAGAGAAGCCAACAGCAGAGCAAATGCAATCTCTTTATCTATTAAATAAGGAGCTATATAAAGTGCTGTCAAACATGAAGATTACTCTTGGACATCAAGAATGCCCAGGTTATGCATGGAAGAACTGCCCGGGAGATACATGGAATTATAAAGATGTTATTTCTGGAAAGATTTTAATAAGCGAAAAGAAGGAGGAACCAAAAGTGGCAGAACGCGACATTGATAAGGTTAGCGATTGGGCGAAAAAGGATTGGGAAGAGGCTATAGCAAATGGTTACTTTGATGGTACAAGACCGGGATCTCCTTTCACAAGGGAAGAAGCTGCTATTGTAATAAATCGTTTAAGGAAGAATTTATTAGAGTTGATAAGTAAATAAAAAAATCACCCGAAAGTTCCACCTTTCGGATGATTGTCTCGATAAGTTTTATGACTTATCAATCAAAGTCTACTTGTAGTTTACCCAGTAGAGAAGATATTAAACTCCATACAAAAGGCCCTTCTCTTAATTGAGAGGGGCTTCTTTGAATTATTAATAAGTAACCTCAAATTCAAAAGGTTTAATGTCTACTTCATAGTTATTAGATGAGCCTTCCATAAATACTTTTAATGTTCCTGATTCAGGTATAGTCGGATAAGCAATAATACCCTCAGTAGTTACTCCAGGTAAAATATCTGATTGAATATCTGGATAATTAAATTCATTATTTTCTTCGTATTGCTTACCATCAATAACGAGTTTCGTATTGAAAGTATAGAATGAAATGCTATCATTTGAGTTATTGGTAATAGTCACATATGCTCTAGTTTCTTTTTCTGCAATTTCAACTTTATCCAACTTTAGCAAGTAACCATGTTGATCTATCTCTTTATTTATTTCTATTGTTTTAATTGCAGGTGCAAATGCTGTGGCGTAATCAGAAACCTCAATTTTATCAGCTTGTATTGCAGGTGCTGTAACTTTCCCACCCATTAGATTTTCTCCTTCAAATATGTCCTTTATTGTTCCAGTAATATGTACAATGTCATCTGTTTTGACATCTAAGCTAGGATCCAAAATTGCTACAATAGTATTCTTATCACTATTATCCTCTGCAAACACTTGTAGGTATGTGCCGTCATCGTCTTTTTCTGGTTCAGTAAAAACTCTACCATAGTAATCTACTTTACTACCCTTGTATTTTTTAGGATCAGAAAGCATTTTAGTAAACTCTTCTTTGGTTAATAATTTACTATTAGTTTTTTCTTTCTTTGGAGCATCTGCTTTTTCGGATCCTGATGAATTTTCAGCATTACAAGCAGTTAGAGCAAAAACAAGTATTAATAAAAAAGATAAACATAAAATTTTCTTCACAATATTTCCTCCTTCGATATGTAGGTAAAATAACCTATTTGATACATTAAAAGATTACCAGTTTTGGATGGCGATTGTAAATGCCTAAATCCACATTCATTCATCATATTCGTAAAGGTCATCTACTTTTACACCTAATAACCGCGACAACTTAAATGCTTTGTCCATCGGTATTAGCGCCTCCATCGTTTCGTATTTCCTCAACTGTCGCACAGTTATGCCTAATTGTTCGGCTATAAACGCTTTCCTTAATCCTTTACCCTTTATTAACTCTCCCACTCTACTTTTCATATGATCACCTAATAACCGATTTTAATTTTAGTGGTTATGTCAAAGAGTTAATAACAGCCGACATGCAAAGAAAAGAGAAATTAAAGATCATCCACACGAAAGAAAGTGGGGGAATTAAGATTGTCATAGGCCAGTAATACTACTCCTCTTTCTACATCTCTTCTGTAACACTGTTACACGGTTGACGTTGGTAATTGTCACGACAAATGGAAAGGGGATGCTTAAACATGATAGAAGGGAAGGGCTTAGGCAATAAGAAAGTAAACCGAGTCGGTGTTTCACTTTCGAATGCGTTCAATCAGAAATTAAATAAGTTAGCTGTGGCCTGTAACATGAAGCCGACCACGCTTGCAGGACTACTTATCGAAAGAAGCTTGAACAATCCAAGATTGATATCAGATCTCCAAAATGAGCATGCAGTCCACACTGCCTATAAGGTATTGCCGATTAGAGATTACGAAACTGGCGAACTCCTATATGTTTTGAACGAAAGGTGGTAATACCGTATGGAATGGATAAGCTTCCTCACAGGTGCCATGGGTACAGCCTTTGCATTCGCCTTGTTTTCGAATAATGATGATGCCGAAATCGAAACTGAATTTGAAACTGACGATAGCGAACTTGAAGTAAATGACTTTTCAGTTAGACACGTTACCCTGTCATGCCAGACTTGTAGAAAACTAAAAAGGCATAAAGAGATTGAAGCTAACTTGTATCAATGTACCAAGTGCAAAAGGCATGTGGATTTAAGGGCTTCATAAGATTTATCCATCAATAAAATTCGCATCAAAGTAAAGCTTGTCAATAAGTTATAAATGCCCGATAATTACCCGACAAACGCCCGATTTTTCATAAAGTATTTAGATTTGATTCGATTCCCTAATTTTCGAAAGTACTGATAAACAAGCATTTTCAAACTATCTTGATTCACTCTTATGGACTAGAGTATGTTTAGAACGCAAGTTCACCCATGGGAACGCGAACAATATATGAACATGTATTAAATCGTGGGAAGCCTTGACACATCTAGTGTTGGGGCTTTTTTGTTTTGGGCAGATTGCGCCTTTTCCATCAGCGTTTTAGCAATTGCCCAAGAATTGCCCAAAGAATAAATTATTCAAGTACATTTTTCATATGCTCTTCGAATTTATTCATTTCGTCTTGTTCGATTTTTTTACTAATATGTGAATAAACATCAGAGGTTATTTGCATACTACCGTGTCAGGATGATTAAGACCCATTAATGTACCGATAGATATCATAAGAATTCGTGATGTATTAATTTTATTTTCTAAATCATTAAGTATTAATTCCTTTATTTTCATAACTTAACTCCTATAGATTTGTTATTGAAACCTAAAAAGGCACGAAATAACATTATAGGATAATTTTTAACTAGTTTGTAAATCTCGACAAAAAATATCATAATACGACAAAATTTCTTTTTTAGAGTAATAATTGATCGGAAATTTAGAATGTATAAAGTTACTGCGTAGTTCGACGAAACGGTAGAATTAAATATCCTATTATTTAGCCTTTATTTGACACTACTTAGAATGCAAGTTGAAATTGTAATTTTTATTAACAACTACAGTTACCTGATTCTTCTTCAATAATAGAAGTGATAATAGGATAATCAAAGCGGATAAACAAGTGATATTCTTCTTAGTCAAGTGGTTCACAGCCTTTCATATATTGGGGATTATACCATTTTAGTGAATATTATGTAAATCCAATAATTAATATGATAGTAGCTTTAAAAAGTTTATAAAATTTGAGTTTCATTGTAATTCAATAGACAAAACTGTGAGATAAGGGAGGAGTTTAACAATGGAAAAGATGAAATTTCATTGGGAAAAAGGAAATAAGAAAGGATTAATTTAGTGTCGCAGTACGACGAAACACTTCCGAAAGATCGAAAAAATATGAAACAGATTCATTCGACAAGATTCTACATAAGTAGGTGTCACAGAATGGTGGTAAATTTGCTTTATTTTTAAATCTGAATGAATTGGTGGACATTAAAACGCCTTAGATGGCTTAATAAGGGAGATTACGAGAATGTCAAAAACTCAATTAAATGTTTTGTTCAAAAAGATCCAAAAGGATGATAAAAAAGAGGTTCTTGAGTTTCATGTGCAAGGGGATGAGTTGCCGCATTCTCAACAACTGGTTAGTATGGCCGGCTCCATTGTTTATCTGGATGTGGAAACGAGCAAAGTAGGGGAAATCAACGCTGAATTTAAATCCATACAGCGCTACTCCAAGAAAACTACATTAAAATTCAATGTTAAGGGTGATAGTGAGGATAAAATGAACAAGCTTTACCCCCGTATGCTGGCCGAAGTGTTTCTCTTCTTTTGGAAGCTTCGCAAATGTCCATAGAGGAATTCAATGAAGCGCACGAGGGTATTGAATATTCAATTGAGAAGGATGGTACTGCAAAGGTGGCTGCCGATCAAATGTCCCTTGATGATGTGGAAGAAGGTCAGGTACAAGATGCACCAGAGCAAAATGAAGATGATCCGTTCGATGCTACTGGCTTTGACGATGAGGATCTACTAGATTAATAGTAAAATCCCTGAGCTTAGGCTTGGGGTGTTCCTGGGAAATGGGGGATACAATGACTTTTGAATTACCAGAATTAGATAGGAAGTCTACACAAGCAGCCGTTGAAGTTGCCTTGGAGAAATACCGGTTGTTTAAATACTTAATCTTTGAAGATAGGGAAGCATCAATCACAGTAAGTTCTGAGGCTCGTTATCATGGTCCTACTAACCAGATAAATGACCAGACTGGAGATATTGCAATATACAATGCAGATCAACAAAAATATAGAAAAGAATATTGCGAACGATTGGAACGGGCTGTGAGTCGGCTGCCTAAGATGGAAAGGTTTTTAATAGAGGAACGATATATATCGCAGGATGGGGATTACTTAACAGATTATCAGGTATATTGTTTCAAATTTCAGCCTCCAATTAGCGCGATGACCTATGCAAAAATTCGCTGGAAAGCTTTTTATAGGGTTGCTTTAAATATGAATATAGCTATAACAAAAGAAGCCATTACATAATGGCTTCTTCGTTACTATACAAATTAGCTTCTGTCATGTATAAGTCGAAGTGTTCTTCTTTGATTAAAATCTTGCTATTTAAATTGTCTAACAAATTATATTTATGCATTAGTATCATGAAGTTGTACCCATGTAACCCTAATGAGTTGTAAAGAAGAAATGCTAGCTCTGTAGATGAAAGTTGCGCTCTCAATATACCGATGTACGTCTTTTTTTCCTCAAGTTCGAGTAATTCTGATACGTCGATAAACTTTACAATTCTATATAGATTCCTAAAATAATGACCAAGCTGATCTTCATTTTTTAAGAAAAAACTATGATAGTTTATCCTAACTCTATCAATTTCGTTTTTATTTAGAAAATCATTATTAAAGGTGTTTTTAACATGAATGCGATAAGAGTCGTTCAAAGCCTGATAAAAATAAAAAAACGAGTTCCTTCCAACTTTATTAGAGCTCATACTATCTTCATAAACCATGGCATTAACTATATCAATGTGAAGATTGACCATTTGGAAAAAAGTATTTTCAAATCGTTGGATGGATAATGTTTTATTTTGCAATTCAAATTCTTTTCGAGTAGCCTTCATTTCATCAATTGAATTCCTTAACTCTTCATTTTGCATTTCAAGTTGCTTACCTTGCATTTCAAGTTGTTCTTTTTGCATTTTTAGTGTTATAACGATGGCTAAAAAGCTAATGAAAGTCAATATTGGTACTGTCGTTCCTGCAAAAAAGTCGCCGAATGGTCCTAAATATGAAAAATCTATGTGGAATGCTTTAATTGCAATTATTCCAAGTACTCCTGGAATAGGTACTAAAAAAAGACAGTACCATAATGTTGTTAATTCAAATTTCAATCTTTTCATTGGAGAACCCTCTTTCTTAAATAATACATTTATTATTCTAACTGTTAAATGATAAAAATAATAGAAAATATTTCAAATAAAAATAGTAAAAGAATGTGTGTTGTTTGCATTTAGACATGATAAATTTATAACATCGAGAAAGTTACAAGGACGGCACTTAGGTTTTGAGTGTCCTCTTTTTATGTTCTTTGTAAACTAGGCGCTCGTAAAAAAATACTCCAAACTTGTTTCGCATATGTAATTGAGTGTCTAGTTTAGAGGGAATATAATCAACTGTACTCCATATGGAGGACGGTGAATCTAGTTCCTTCATTAGAGCGAGATTCCTAAAGAAAACATTAAAGAAAACTACCTAGCAAATGATATTTGCAAGGGAAGAATTAATTTAATAAAAGGAATAACTAATATTATGTTGAAGTATAAGTAGTAGGGAAGGAGGAGTTAATTTGAACATCAGGATGAGGTATAGGTTATTCAAACAAGTAGGAGAAATAATAGTTCCAGATAAATTTGATAGCTTTAAAGTCATTACTGTAAATGACGAATTAGATCCTAATTCTCCAGAAGGTCGTGAAGAAATTATTACACAATTACATAGAGCCATCGGTGAACCTAAAGCTAATGTTAAAGTATTAGATGGGACATTAGTATAAGCAACACTTTATTAGGCGCTTTAGAAAGGGGCGAGAATAAAATGAAAGATCCAGGTACAGGTGGTTATCCAATGTTGCAAGGAGATCCAGGTGTTGCTGGTAGTCTTGCTTTACGAAAAGGTATTGTTCGTCCATAATTATATAGTATGAAAGGCACTCATTTAATGGGTGTCTTTTTTTAAAAAAAATTTATTCAAATCATTCCCTATTCTATATAGATATATCATAATAATCATGTGGAGGGGTTAGGTTGGATAAAAAAGAAATAAAGGCTAAAAAGATAAATTTTATTTATTTAATACCAGTAATAATAATTGTAACACCTATTCTTCTTGGATTACTTTTAAATATACCAGGAGGGAAATTAACAATTGGCGATGAAGGATCTTGGGTAGGTTTTTTTTGCAATTATTCCAGCGGGATTATAGGAGGAATAGTTGCATAAATTGTTGCAAAGCAACAATTTAATCAAGGTGAGATTAATAGAATAAAAATAAATAATGAGCAGGAACGAGCTTCTTTACTTAGAATAAGATTTGAATTATTAAAAATAAAAGAGGAATTTAAGTCTGTATCAAAAGTTGAAGAAGACGTAAATAAAATTAATCAGCCTATTCCTTTTACACGTTTAGGTATAAGAGAATTAAATTCACTAAACTGGTCAAAAGCATCAAATATTTCAGATTATTTCGCTTTAAAGCAAGTGAATTAGCTTTTAATGTAGATGAGGATGATATGATTTTAGCTATTGAACAACGTCTAAATGAACAATAGGAAATTGATGTGTAGCAAACCAAACACCTAATGAGGTTTATTTTTATGTAATCCCCGGATGATAAATAGTAATTATTAAAGAATAATATTGAGATTTGCAGACCAAATGAACTATAATTCACCTGGGGAAATAAGTTTTAAAGATCTACTGCTGACGGATCGCCGTGTGCGATGAAAGTCGCCTGCACGGTGAAGGCTCGTTATAAAACCTAGATAGAGAAATGGTATAAGACGAGAATAGCGCACCACAAGCAAGTTATGTTTGGAATGAAACAACGAACGTTTTAACAATAACTGGGCTTACTGTTACAGATGGGCAAATGAATGACCAAACACAATTAACGACTGCAACAAGCCCTGGGACTTCCAGTTATCAAACGGTAATACTAGTAAAATTTCTGTAGCTTTTACAGGCGGAGAAACTAATTATGATTCGATGAATTTTGAACAACCTTCCAATGGTTTATACGCAACTGTAATAGGAGCCAATCAGATTCAGTTTAGCTTAGATACTACTGAAGATAATATAAATTATCCTGGTCTATTATCTTTTAGCCAAGATCATTTACTGGTTACTGTAGAAGATGCGAATGATCCAACTTTAAAAGTTACGATTGATTTAAACATTGATACAACAAACCCAGATAACATTAGAAAAAATAACTAACATTGTTACCTCGCTGTTTTTTCAGTGAGGTTTTTCTTTTACATCAGGAAGATGATACGCAGTAAACAAAACATCCATGAGGTGTTTTTTTATGCATGAGGGCTCATTTGAGTCCTTTTTTATTTTGAAAAATTGGGGTGAAACATGGAGGTTCAAGTTGGTATTTCAATCTTGTGTACAGTGATAGGGGTCCTTATCGGTTTCTTAACATTCAGTAGGAACAGGGATAAGGATGTTAAAAACGACGCCACAGAATCGGCGGTAATTAGAACGAAATTAGACAAGATTAGTCAGTCTGTAGATTCGATTAGAATTGATTTTAAAGCAAGTGATCAGCGCTGGACGGCGCTATCAGAGCAAGTTATTCGCAACGATGAAAGTAATAAGCAAGCACATAAACGGATTGACTCATTAGAAAGTAAAGGGGAGAGTTGAATTGGATAAAGCAAAACAATATGTAGCAATGATTGGCGGTGTCCTGGGGGCACTGCTTTTGTTTTTTCAAGCACTAGGTCTTGAAATTACTTGGTTTAATGAAACCACGATTGACGTATTTACGAATTTCTTGATTGCTGCTGTTCCATTAGTTTTAGCTCTGTATGGTGTTTATAAAAACCAGTATGTACTAACGAACAAAGCTAAAAAGCAAGAGGAAGCATTGAAAAAACAAGGGTTGAAGTAAGCTGTCCACACGGATGGCTTTTTTTATTATATAAAGGAGATGATTATATGGATGTTACAACTACATGCAGGAGCATATCAGAACTTTTGCCAGCAGCACAGCTAGCTTGTAGGTTATTATTCCAGGAATGCTATAAAGCTGGTCTAACAAATATTTTTATCACGGAGACATACCGATCACAAGCACGCCAAGATTATCTTTATGAGCAGGGCAGATCAAGGGCTGGAGAGATTGTAACTTGGGCTCGCAGTAGCAACAACCATAGCGGTCGACTTGCTTGGGACATTGCTGTTGCTCCACCAGCATCATTGTATGATACCAACACATTAAACAAGGTCGGAGCTATCGCGCGCAAATTGGGTATTACATGGGGCGGTGATTGGGAAAAAAACATAGACCGTCCACACTTCGAAGTCAAGAAAACGTGGGTAATGCCAACTGGTTATAGCATCGAAGGCGAGATTACGATACCTATTGACTCCAAAACAAAAGTTAATTTAATCAAAAAGGAGGAACCAAAAGTGGCGGAACGTGATATTAATAAGGTCAGCGATTGGGCAAAAATAGATTGGGAAGTAGCACAAGAAAATGGTTACTTTGACGGTGCAAGACCAGGAGCATCAATCACGAGGGAAGAGGCTGCTGTTGTGATTAATAGACTACGAAGCAATTTCCTAAAGTTAATTGGTGAAAGTAAAGCTGATATAAAGGCTCTTGAAGCAAGGCTGCAGAAATTTGAAAAAGAAGAAAAGTAAGGACAAAAAACACTCAATTTATGTTTATTCTTCTAGTTGAAAGGGAAAAATAATACTACTCCTGCATGTATAGTTGAAAAAGCCCTTCTCTTAATTGAGAGGGGCTTATCCTGTTGAATCAATCTGCAAATAAATCCTCAACAATTCCTCGGTTCTATTCCTTAATCGTGGATTGAAGTAGGTGTGATGTTCTTCAACACCTTTGTATATAAATGAGTACATTGTGAAATCGGCATCTCTTTTAATTTCTTCTAGTTCCATTTTTTCCTTACGCAAATAGTTCCCGGCAATTTTTAAATCCTTCCGTACAGCCTTAATTGCATTCTCAACTATATCCACATAGGGTGATTTTATTTTAAAAGATCCTTGTTCAATCAAAACTTTATCTCGTTCCAGTATTTTAAGCAGCATTGGTAAATACAAAGCTGTTTCTATAATCTCTCTGTCATTATCAGGAATCCTAGTCATGGTTATACCTTTCTACAGCTATTATACAATCGAGTTCAATCCTAATTTCCCCACTTAATAAATCTAATATTAAATACTTCATTTGCCTATCTACTTTGCTAACAATGCCTATATTATTGACTAGATTATCTGCCTTCCAGAAGGTAATACGAACTGGAAGTATGTAATTAAGGGAATCCATTACGACAATACCGATTTGCTTGAATACTTGCTCATCTAACACCGCATTCATTAAGAGTTCACTTCTTATCAAATAATCATCTCCTTTATTATTATTATATACAAACGAATGTTCGAAAACAACTCGAAATCAAACAAACGTTCGTATAAAGTGATGATAATAAAGGAACTGGTAAAATGTTGGGATTATTCATGTCGTCACTTGAGAAGCAAATACCTGTTGAAATTATGTATATGAATAACAAGGGAGCCATTACAGATCGTCTAATTATCGTGAAGGGAATAGAGTATAATTTCATTCGTGCTTATTGTCTTAAGAAAAGGCAACCAAGAATATTTATAAAAGCCAACATTTTATCAACTGCTAAACCAAGGATAAGAAAAGGGGTAAACCATGCTTAGTGATCTATTTTTGTTTCAATATTACGCTCATATAGAATGTAAGTGTTTTTCCTCACATTATCTTTTTTATACTCCAATAACCATTCTCGGAGATATAGCTTTAACATTATTTTACTATCATCCAGTTCTATATAAATTCATTTAGATTTTCCGACATGTATAACTCCTATTCAATCTTGTCATAATGTCCTTAAAAAGAGCAGTTAAGGAGTAGAAAAGATGGGAAAAGGACTTCAAATTAAGAACACACATGGCTGGACGGTGGAATGCCTCCAAGCTCACGAAAAAACGATTCAGAAAGCATCCATGGCGAGACGAGTAGCGACCATTCGACTTCTCATGCAAGGGGATTATGCCATTCAAGTAGCTGAACTTCTTCATCTGCATCGTGAAACCATTTCTGAATACGTGAAAAAATTTAACACAGGTGGAATGGAAGGTTTACTTCACCGTGAATATGCACCAGGCAGACGTACCTATTTGTCACCAGAAGAAGAACAGGAAGTCCGCCAAACCTGGAATTCAGTACACTTTCTGAAGAAGGATACGGCTGTGAATCATGCTGGGATACTCGCATTTTAAAAGAAGTCCTTGAAGACCGTTTTTCCGTCACCATGACCAGAGGTGGAATTGGCCTACGCATACATTGAAACGTGCAGATCAGAACAAGCAAGAAACCTTTAAACGGCAACTAGACCTGATAAAAAAAACGCTATAGACGAGTTCGTCTTTTTATACGAAGATGAAAGTCATATTCGTGATTACCAAGCACTTCGGGCGACACGGAGTATAAAAGGAAGACAAAACAAATCCTTACCTATGGCCATCGTGCCACCGTGAGTTTATTTGGCTGTGTTCATATCCAAAACGGAGAATTTTTGTGTATGGAAACGGACCGTTGTGATGCCCAAGCATTTCTTGAATTTCTTCGCTATGTTCTTTCCCGATATGGACATCAACATATTGGGATGATTTTCGATAATGCCCGTATTCATCATGCCAAACTGCTTCAGCCATTTTTGAAAGAAAACGAAGATCGTCTGACCTTGTTGTTCTTGCCCCCCGATTCTCCGAATTTACATGCAGTGGAACGAGTTTGGGGCTGGCTGAAAAAAAGTGTGATCGCTAATCGATTTCATGTGACTCGCGAAGATATACGAAAATCAATTCTCTCATTTTTGGGGTATCTCCATGAATGCCTGGAAAAAGTACTCCGTCTGATTGGATCGATGGCCATGTCGGAAGTTCAAAATGGACTTATATATATATGAGAATGGGAATAGGAATAGCGAATACTGCTATTTAATTGATAAAAATATGAAGTTGGGAGTTTATGAGTATGTTGGATTAGAGAAAGAGGAGGTATTAGATGATGGTAAATTAACAAGGAGAATGTATAAGTTGTTTTACAGGAGGAGAAAGAGTCGATGGGCTGTATCTATATAATATTGAGGGGGAAGTGTACATAATATACCTTATCATGATAAGTGGCGGGCTGCGGCTGCCTTTTTCTGCTTGAGCTAGTCCTATATAAAGCCTATTAGCGATAATTTACAATCTTTATTTAAAGCTGCAAAGAAAATGCTTCTTTTTGAAAATTTAATGTTAATATAATTATTAGTAAATCAGCATGAGAATAACAAAATAGGGGATGGCATTAATGAAACAGGGGAAATTTACAGTAGCAAAGAAATTATACATCGGTTTTATATCGGTGTTACTCATTATGGGTATTTTAGGATGGGTTTCGATTTCTAATATGCTCAGCATGAATGATAAAACAAAAGAAATTGCAAATAATTGGTTGCCGGGAACAGCAACAATCAATAACATCAACTATCTTACTGAACATATAACGGCTTTGGAGTATGAATATTTATTAAAACCAAATTCACTTGAGCTTAAAAAATTAGAAGAAGAGATGAATAATACTTTTTCAGAGATTGATACTTCATTTGATTATTATGAAAAAACTATCACCTTAGAAGAGGACAGAAAGAATTTCGATGCTTTAAAAGAAAAATGGAGAAATTATCAAGTTATACATAGTGAATTTATGGAATTAGGTACTAGTGTTAATATCATAAATGGAGCAGATAATAATAATGTGACAAAATTAAATTCCATACTGAATGAAGGTAGCATCCTATTTTCTGATATGCAAATTTACTTAGAAAATCTATTGGAGTTGAACAAAAATCAAGCTTTACAAAGTAGAGATGATAGTAGTGAACTTTTTACTACTTCCTTTAAACTGACCTTAATTTATTTGGCAGTAGGAGTAATCTTAGGTTTAACGATAGCCTTCGTTGTATCACGTATGATATCAAGACCACTTGAAATGATAACTAAAAATGCAAAAGAAATCGCAAATGGTAATCTAGCAATTGAAGAGATTAAGATAAAAAATAGAGATGAAATTGGTCAAGTGGCCTCATCATTTAACCAAATGGCTGAAAATTTAAGAGCTATTATCCACGAGATTAATCTCACATCCGAGCAAGTTGCTTCTTCTTCAGAAGAATTAATGGCTAGTACGGAAGAAACCACTTCTGCCACAAAACAAGTGGTCACATCAATTCAAGAAGTAGCCAGTAGTGTTGAGGTTCAAGGGGAAAATACAGAAGAAAGTGCTCGATCAATTGGTGAAATATCAATAGGCGTACAAAGTATTGCGGAATCTACATCTGTGATAGCAGAATCTACAATGGAAACAACAACACAAGCCAATACAGGAAATGTTAATATTCAAAAAGTAGTTGGACAAATGAAGTTAATTTATGGGGCAAGTAGGGATACTATTACGGTTATGGAAGCACTAGAAAGTAGATCAAAAGGAATCGGACAAATTATCGAAGTCATTACAGGTATTGCGGAACAAACTAACCTTTTAGCTCTCAATGCAGCAATTGAGTCCGCTAGAGCAGGTGAACATGGGAAAGGATTTGCTGTTGTAGCTGAAGAGGTTAGAAAATTAGCAGAATCCTCTAAAGTATCGGCAAATCAGATAGCAGAAATCATCAAACTAATTCAAATGGACACTATGAAAGCTGTTGAAATGACAAACACCGGAAATAAGGAAGTACAAAATGGTTTAAATTTGGCAGAAGAAACAGGGAAAACATTTAATCAAATATTAAAATCAATAGAAGGTGTCAGTGCTCAAGCACAGGAGCTGTCTGCAATATCTGAAGAAATGTCCGCAAGTGTAGAACAAGTAAATGCATCTATAGAAGAAGTTGCTCAATTAGCCAAAGTGTCTTCAGGTAATGCGACAGAAATTGCTGCAGCATCTGAGGAACAATTAGCTACTCTTGAGGAGGTAACTTCTTCTGCTTCATCATTAGCTGATTTGGCAGAGAAATTAAGGGAATTGGTTAGGAAATTTAAATTATAAAAGAATAACCCTGTAATAACGAAAACAGAGTTATGAAAGTTGTATCGAAGGGACGAAAAAGTCGTATCGTAAATAGGTGGAATTAGAAAGAAAATCCTTATAATATAGGGGTTTTCTTTTATTTTAGTCAACTTCAATCGACGGAGCCTTGGGAGAGTATGGCTAGAGGTTGTTTTTAATGGAATATGGTCAAATTTGGACGATGTGAGGGTAAGATATTGATTGATTATCAAAACTTTTACGATACGATTTCGATAGGATTTGAGGTGAAAATCATAATAAATGGAAAACATTAGGGTGGAAATACATATCGAGTCAATTCTTGGTGATGCGGTGTGAATAGAAGTGTTGCACTACGTATACAAACAAACATTCTTGTTTTGGGTGTAAAATAGCCCCCCAGTTCCATAAGTAATATCCATTACATACGGTATTCGTTTACTCACCTTAAATCCCCGCCTACAAAACGCAGCATAAACTGGTGCCAGTACAATTTTGAAATTTTTACCATATTTCAGATCATAAAATGTACTGACTATTTCTTAATTTTGGTCAAAAGTGGGGTAACAAGTAGTTCGAATATGAAGTGTACTATTCAACTAATGCACTGCTATATCTACCGTACTTACCACTATACCTATCACACTAAACGTTCTGTACTAATCTGTAACATACTCAAATTACCCATCCTGTATCATCAATAGTGATACACTTATGCACATCTTATCCACCGACTGTGCGTAAATAAATATAATAACAAATATTACTATCTATGACAATATATATTTTTAACTTTTTCTTAACAAATAAACTAATATAAAACAAAGATAAATTTATATTAGTTTATTTGTTTGATGTGAACAAGACTAACTAGTGTATAACTTGTAATGGCACTGGTGAAGTAGATACAGATAATTAATAGGAAAGGAGAATATAACTTTATGACTAAATCAAACTTCTTTTTCTGTTACAACAAACGGGTATCTGACTTTATGACTCTAAAGGAATAACATATGTCACTGTAGCTATGGACGTAAAGTCACAAAAGATATTCAGCTTATTCCAGGTCACTCCAGAATTCAAACAGGCTATGAACGAATATAAACAACTTAATCAATCTAACTAATTATCCTTTACATAAATCCAATATATAAATCAGGAGGAATAAACATATTGAAACGAGTATCACAAAAATGGAACTAATAGAGTATTTAGAAAGTATAGTTGGAGAAGTAATACTTACAGCAGTGGACAGAAAAGAATTGATTGCTAAAATTAACGTTAAACAGAATGGCAAAATGTTAAAAAATTTAGACATACTGAATTCTGCATTAAGAGAACAAGGTTTAGATTATTACATAAAGCAATTTGAAACGAGTAGAATCGAAAGTGGTAAAAAGAAGAAGTACAAATCAATATGGAAGGTTATGGAAATTATAGACTTGTAATTCGTTACCCCCCTATTTAGGTGTAAGCTATATATAGAGCATCACATCCAATTAAGGGGGTAAAATTACAGACTAACCAAACATTAACCTTTCAACCTAACACGTTGAGAGGTTTTTTACCATAATATTCACTTATCACCACAATAGAGATAAGGCCATACACAACGAAAATTAGAAAGGCACTAATTGTTCTTATATGTTGAGAACGCAAAGTTCTTTGCTTATCTCGAATATTAATATTTAATTATTCAGAATTATTATTATATCATCGTTAACTACTATTGAAATTTGGGGAAATTTAACGATATATGTTAAGAGGGAGGATTATTCTATTACATATTTACAACTTGCAAAAAAGGAGGAATGGAAATTAAAACTAAAATGAGTGTTTTTTCCATTGGTTAACATCTTAAGTTTTTCCATACGAATAATAGGGGGATAATACGTTGAATTTATTTACGCGGATAATAATAACAGTACTTAGCACAAGTATACTTATCTTTGTTTCAATTATAGGGGTTACTCTTTATAAAACAAATAATTTAGCAGTTAAGAATGCCAATCAAATTACTATTGCAGAAAGTGAAAAGGATGCAAAATATATCGAATCGGAACTTAATTATTATATGGACACTGTCAGAGTATTGGCAACAACATTAGGTTCGATGGTGGAAGGAAATAGGGCGGAAAGAGATCTTGCGAATGCCATTTTGAATAAGACTCTTAAGGAGAACGAACGATTTTTAGCTATTTGGACAGGTTGGGAACCGAATGCCTTTGATGGGAATGACGCAGAATTCGTTAACTCGATAGGCCATGATGGAACGGGAAGGTTTGTTCCATATTGGAGTCGGAAAGATGGGGAAATTAGTGTAAAGGCCTTAGAAGGTTATGACAAACCAGAAGTAGGAGGCTTCTATTTGCGCGCTAAAGACAGTGGGAAGGAAGTGATTTTAGATCCTTATTCATATGAAGTAAATGGCGAGAAAGTGTTGATGACATCTATTACTGCTCCTATTAAAATTGGTGATGATATAGTGGGAGTAGTTGGAATTGATATTAGTCTAGATTCTATGCGGAAAATGAATGATACCTTAATTCTTTACGATAGTGGCTTCGGTGCAATTCTATCCAATAACGGAACTTTGGTGGCTCATAAATCAAACAAATTAGTTGGGAAAAGCTATTATGAGCTTGAAGGTATAAAGTCAGTGAATGAGATTAAATCTACAGTTGAATCAGGAAAATCGTTATCAATTAGTGACTTTGACCCTGTAGATAACGGAGATGTTTATAAGACGTTTTCACCCATTAAAATAGGCTCAACAAATACACCATGGTCACTAATGATAGCGATTCCAATAAATGAAGTAAAGAAGGAATCCAGAGATTTACTAAATTTGTCCATCATTATTGGTGTAATTGGAATCATAATACTTGCCTTAGTTATATTTGAGATTGTAAGAAGACTTATCAAACCGATCTTAAAAGTAGTCGAACAAATGAAAGAAATTGCAAGCGGTAATTTAACAGTTGAAGCATTAGAGATTAAATCAAAAGATGAATTAGGGCAATTAGCACACGCGATGAATGAGATGACTTCAAATACCAGAGTCTTGATTCAAGATGCAGCGGGTATTTCAGATCAAGTGGCTGCTTACAGTGAAGAATTAATGACATCCACAAATGAAATAAAAGTTGGAATTGAACAGGTATCTTCAACGATGGAGGAAATGGCGGCAGGATCTTCTGATCAAGCACATCATGCCGGTGAAACTATGGAGGAGATTCAACAAGTGGATTATGAAGTTAAACAAATTATTCAATACACGAATGAAATGACGGATCGTTCGCTAGTAACGAAGGAATCTTCTCAAAAAGGGATACAAAGTGCAGAACAATCGATGCAGGAAATGGAGATTATTGAAGACAAGGTTTCCTCAGCAGCAAACATTGTTAAAGAATTAGGAGTTAAGTCTGTAGCAATTAATGAAATTCTTAATGTTATCCATGACATTGCTTCCCAAACGAATTTATTAGCACTAAATGCAGCCATTGAAGCTGCGAGAGCTGGTGAAAATGGCAAGGGGTTTGCGGTAGTAGCTGATGAAGTTAGAAAACTGGCTGAACAGTCTGCCGAATCGACAAGCCAAATTTCAAGCATCATCGAAAGTATACAAAAGGAAACCCAAAAAGCTGAACAAGCTATGGTCGAAGTAGTACAGGAAGTGAAGTCTGGTTCCGAAGTGATTGATAATAGTCGTAAGGCGTTTGATGAAATCGCTAATAATATTACGAAAATGGTCGATCAAATCAACAGCGTGACTGGTGCATCAAGACTCATTGAAGAAGAAACAAAAAAAGCGGTAAAAGCTGTGGAGAATATAGTATCAATTACCCAAGAGACCTCTGCTGGTACAGAAGAATTATCTGCTACCATGGAACAACAAAATGCATCTATGCAAGAAGTGGATGGTATGGCAAACAGTCTTGCTATAATGGCAGAAGCCTTAGGGAAATCGTTATCAAAGTTCACCTATGATAATAAAGGAACATCTTAATTAAATGATCAAATAGAGAGGAAGGTCAGGAGTTTGCGTCTTTTCTCTCTTTATTGTGCAATAAAACTATGATTTCAAATGAATATTATAGATAAATTTATAAGTTTTATTTGTGTTATTGGTTTAATTGGCATATAATGGTTTTAAGAAATAAGGAAGCGGAAAATGTGTTATTAAAGATTAAATTACATAAAATGAACGGATGTTTTAAAAATGACAAATCAAACAGCAACTATCTACTGTCCGGAAATGGGAGACACTAAACCACAAGCACAAATTGAAGCTAAGTTTTCAGCAATTATGGGGAAGTTCAGAATATCTACGCCATTGGAACTTAAGGGAAGAGGAATCAAGTATCACGACACTTACACGGAACACAATTGCAATTCACCTAAATTGTATGGACATAACATCTATTATGTAACAATGGCAGCTTATAAGAAATTAGAGCAAGAATATACAAGCGCACAAGAAGTATTGTTAGATTAATGGCACAAAGAGAGGAGAATTACTATGGATAAAGAATCAGTTGGATCAGCATTTTTCGGTGCGTGTTATCAATTAGGTACTGAACTGCTCTACAAAGAAGATAAAACACCTGCTGAGAGTCAATTTTTAAAACGTCTCGATATGATAATGAACTATAAAGATAGTGTCAGAGATGAAGCAGAGTGCGCTCAATAAATTCGCTCTTTTAAATTAATTTGAATATCTCCTTTTCTCCCGACATATCAATAAAAAGTACGAAAAAAGGAGGGGGCTAATTGAAAAAAATTGTGATTGAAGAACATACAGAATACGCTAAAGTTTACCTAATCGATTTTAATGAAGAGGAACCTATTCGACCTACACAAAAATTAATGTATCAGGAATTAATAACTAAAATTAATGAACTCATTCAAAAATATAACTTGGAGCCTAATCATAAAATTATCAATGAGCACTATGATGAAAAACGATACCTAGTTGAACGAATAGAACAAACGGTGGAAGAATATTACTCATAGTGTAGCTCACTGTTCAGTGGGCTTTTCTTATAACTGGCTTCCAATTAATCCTACAATCTAGTAAAATATATCCAACACAGTAAACTCACATAGAAAAGGATTGGTACATTCTGACACCGTTACAAGGTTACATAATTCTCTTGGCAGTATTCATTTTAGGTATCGTATTTGATAAAGTAATTAGAAAAATTTTCAATATCAAAAAAGAAAAGGGAAGATCCTACACACATGCGAATAAAATTCACAAAAGGGGAGAGTGGATAATTGTAATATTATTTATAATCGTTTTGTTCTATCGATTATCAGTAGCTTCTATTGAACTAGTTCCTGCTCTATTTACTTATTTCTTTATTCTGTTTGCCTTCAGAGCATTCATGGAGTGGAAGTACCAACGTGAAACTAGAAAACACATATTGTCTGTTTCAAGTTTAATACTCCTTGTGATAAGTGGTTTTTGTTTATATGCGTTCAATATAATTTAATTTAAAACAAGCCCATCGTTTAATGGGCTATTTTTGATTATATAAATAAAATGCCTCTTCAAAATAAGTTTTCTGGTTTGGTTAAGCGTATAAAGGGTATTTGCATACAAACAGCTCAACAGAGGAGGAATAGAAATGAATAAAAGAGTATATGGGATTTTTGATTCGAGTGTAGAAGTGATATCAGCGATCAATGAATTGAAGACAATTGGGTATGATGGAAACGAAATTCTACTTGTAACAGACAAAAAAGATAAATGGAAATTTTCCTCAGATGTAAATGTCGTGATGGATGAGCCACATGATGAATCATTCATGGAGAAAGTAAAGAATTTCTTTACAGGTGAAAGTGATTCACTGACAGAGGGACTTATCGGTATGGGGCTAACTCGGCATAATGCTGCAGCATATTCAGATGATGTAAAAGACGGGAAAACACTAGTGCTTATTGATGAAAACAGTAACATTAGTAGTGGGATAAATCATCCAATTTCAACCGAACGTAAAAATGGCCCATCAGGTGAAATTATAACAGAGCCCAGTAAGTTGAAAGACCCAGAATTTCATGGAACGGTGCGTCTTGGTGACATCAGGGGTGATGAGTATAATCGGAGATAAACGAAAAGAGGATTAAAATGAGAGGGAGGAAAGAGGTTAGCGTCTCTTCCTTTCTTTTTTTGCTCACATTAAAATGACCTTTTAAAAGTAAATTTACACGAATTAGACATATGAATAATCATCGCAGCATATAATTAACTATAACCACTTAGGAGGTATGGCATATGCAAAAACTTATACGAATATTAAAACTTCACGAAGTGGAACCGCACGAATTAGCTGAAATGGTTTACTTTTACTTGTATCACCATGGAGAAGATACAGACAAAGAATTAATGGATGAGTTATTTGCAGCGTATTTGACAAAAGAGGAAGCCTAGAAATTAGGTTTTCTCTTAAATTAAAAACTTAGATAATTTGGAAACTATTACTTTATAAAGATGAATTTACACGATATTATATATTTGATAGTTAGGAGGCAGAAATAAATAAACAGTCCAATGAGGATGCAAAGGGGATATGGGAAATGAAACTTAAAAATAAGCAAACTGGGAAGTATCTAACAGTATTATCTAATGGGATCATTACTTGGACTTCAGCAGGATCAGTCTTTACCACAGAGGAATTAAATGAATATAGAAATTACTTTTCCAAATCTAATTTATTGGTAGCTGAATAACTGAAGAGTTTAAAATAAGTATTTCATTCGAAGGAGGTTGGATTCTATGAAAATAAAATACATTTGGAAATGAAGCACTAGAAACCTTTTAAGAAGAAGCTAAAATTCTAATTTTATATAGAAAGGGGAAATGAGATATGGTTGAAAAATGGATTGGTGAAGAAGATAATACAAGTGGAACTTATGTGCCAACATCTTGTGAAGAGTTTTCAGAAAGACGAGGAGGATGTTTGAACGCAAAGAAACTCTATAGATTTAATAGTCGATTTGGGAAAGAATACAATATTACTGACGATGAAGTTGTTGCACGTATCAAAAAATTAATAACTGAAGAAAAAAACAGCAGAACTGTACGAATACTTATATGAATTAGTTATTAAGACATTTGGAATTATGGAATTTATGCATGGAGCTGAATTGAAAATCGCAGAAGATCGTAGTAAAGGGTTCAAAAGTGGTAAAGAACATATGCAAGAAGAATTTAGAAAGTTACTAGGTCTTCATTCTATAAGATAAAATGTTAAATTGAATGGAGGCAAACAATCATGGCCTATCAAGAATACGTATACGAAGTGTTTAGAGATCATCACGATTGCATGGGAATGGATGAAGAAGAAATCAGTGAACTTATTGAAGAAACCTCATTCGCACAAATTGAAAAATGGCTAACGAAAAGCGGATATGATTTAAATGAGTATTACTCAGATTAAAGATTAATTTATAAGAAAATCAGAATAACTAAAAATCGCAAAGGAGGAATACACGTGTATCTATTCAAATTTGAAGTAGTGACAAACGAGGCCAAGTTTCATGAGTACATTCAGCATGATAATGTTATGGCAGCATGGGAAGTAATTGGCGAGAAATATCCGGTATCTGAAATTACATTGAAACTATTTTGAGGAGGTAGGAGAGTATGATCAATCTAAATAAACGTAACATCATCAACTTAAAGAAGGCACCCTTTGCAAATTTAATCAAAAAGCCAATCCAATAATAGGAGGTTTTATTATGTATCAAATGACACCAGAGCAAAATAAAGTGTTGGATGAGTTTTCAAAGCTGCCATACGAAGAGCTATTGGAAAAGTATGATGAGCTGCAGGAAAGGTTGCCTTAGGAACTGCCCTTTTGAAAAATTTCACCTGTTTTTAGGTTCGTTTCGTGAAATCGATTTGAAAAGAAATCCTAATAAGTGGTTTTAACCAAGCGTTGATACTTATAAATCAATTTGTCTAGTTCTTGACTATATTTAATAGTTTCAGGACTTGAGATACCATTGTCCATTCCCGATTTAATCATTTGATTTTTTAACATATTAATTTTTTTGCACAATACTGTGCGTTTTAATTGTTTTAACATAATCGTTTTACTCCTAAAATTTAAGTGTATTAGTAAATTATGCAATAAATTGAATAAAAATGGAACAGTTTATTTTTCCGATTTACGAAGAAATGATAATATGTTTAAAATTGCAACAGTCAACATCTAACACAAACTAAACTAGTCTAATTTTTTCCAACTTGGGAAGGAGGAAGTTTATGGCCGAGGCAAACGCAATTCAAGAAATCTCTTCAATAGCTCGTCATTTGCCACTAGAAGTTTTACAAGATATAAACCAACGTATTGGGGATTGGTTGACATCAGGTGGAAATAAAAATGATCCATATATTAGACAGCAATTAAGATTTGCCCAACGTTTTGTGAAGGAAAGTTGACATAAAGAATGCGGTAGAAAGGACGTGTAAAAGGATGGAAGAAAACCGATTACAGATGGTCAAAAGTACGTGGGAAAAACGGGATTGGGATACTTTTCTTAATAGAAAAGATATCGATTGGCTTATTTCACAAGCTGAAAAGGCTGAACGACTGGAAGAAGCGATTAGAATTTACAAACTATCTGATGAATTTGTGAAGGAGCAATCTAAGAAGGTTAAATACTTATTCCCGTTAGAAAATACTGTTGGATACGGTCAATTATGCGATAAGGTTTTAGAATTAACTGAGGATAAATCGTTCTTTCTAAAGGCATATACCGAAAAAATATGGAAGAAAGTTGACAAAACCTGTGACATAAGAAAAACCACTAATGATTTAATGGTTTAACTAAAAGTTTTATATTTTAAGTCAGAGAATTAAAGAATATTAAGAACCTGTAGCCTTAAGTATTCCAAACACAATTAAGAGAAACCCTAATAAAATTGCTCCACCTTCAAGTGGAAAAGTACTTGCTGTTTTATTATTAAATGCTTTTGCTTCATTAAAAAAATAAATAATAGCAAAAACAACAATCACTATGCCTAATAAGGATACTAATAGCCAAATCATAAGAGTATTCTCCATGAATTTTATTTTTTATTATGACAGCTTTTAAAGGAAATAGGAAGAAGAAATTGATGTATAAATAGTATGACTAAACTGTTTGACATTAAAAGCGTGGTTTTATTAGATTGATAACGATGAAAAATGGAGCATTTAAGAGTAAACGTAAGCATGGGGGAGGAATGAAGTTGGGATACGAAATTGACAGGTTAATTGCTGAAAAGGTTATGGGATGGACTTCTGACGGATATCTATATCACGATATGATAACGGGCGATATGTGTTCGATAAATGAATTTAGGCCTTCAGAAGATTTAGAGGATGCTTGGTTAATAGTTGAGAAAATAAGCTACGGAAACACGGAATTGATTTTTGATCTAGAACTTAGATATAAAGGGTTTTGGGCATATTTTACTGACGGGAAAAGTGATGATTACAGCTCTGAGCAAGAAAAAACAGCACCGTTGGCAATTTGTGTGGCAGCATTAAAAGCAACCGGTGTAAATATTGAAGAGGAGGTTATTTGAATGGATAAAAAAGTGAAAGTAGACATAGAAAAGATGGAGGATATAAAATGAACATCAACATTAATGAATTCGTCAAATTAAATGAGTTTCCACAAGAAGGATTTAGAGAAGTTAAATGGAATGTTAATGAAAATTATGATCATCATACGTTAACACTTAAGGATGGATACGGCAATACTCTAACATTATTCAATGATGAATTAGATAAACTTTATGATTACTTAGGTTCGGTGTTGTTTTATAAAGGGTAACGTTATAGTTTAATATGGTGCACATTAAATTTAACCTTTTAATGGGGGCGCTAAACTAAATGTGAAAATCCTCTGCCATTGGACAGAGGGAGATAATTAATAGAAGTTATTCTGACCAACTATTAATCTTACCTTCATTTAAGTTTTGATTTTGCTTCCAATCAATATAGTTGTTGGTGTCATTATTGTTCCAAATCTGATTATCTTCAACTTTTGGATTTGGAACGCTCCATAAAAAATATAGGATTCCAATGCCGATTGCACCAATGAATAACACGGCTTTCAATTTTTCTTTAGAATGATTTCTCTTATAATTTCTAGCTGATGATGATCTCTTATCTTCTGCTTCCCATCTTTTAACTGGTGAATTTTTAATAAACTAGGAGGGGATAGATATAGTGGCTAAAAAGATAAAGAAAACAGAAGAAGAATTAAAAGCCGAAAGATTGGAATATGAATTAAACGAGGTAAAAGAAAAACTCTACTTGATACCTGAGCCTATATATACATTTGAAATTGGCCAACAAGTTGGTATCGGAAATTTGAAAGATGTGATTGTAAAAAATTCACTTGAAGGCGGAAAAATATATTTGATCGATTACACTTCCGTTGACCACAATAGAGGAAATCCAATAAGACACGAACATCGACTGAGGTATGTTACTCGGTTAGACATTAGGAAGTTGCCTGCGAAAACGGAATCATTCATACGAAATAAGAACATGAGACTCAATTACTCTAATCAGAATATAGCCTCTTTATTAAGTAAGGCTTACTATTTCGGTGTTAATTTTGATCTGGATTATCAACGAGAGTATGTTTGGGAATTGGGAGGCAAGGTGAATTTAAATGATTCTGTTTTTAATAATATTGATATTGGTAAATTTGTTTTTGTTAGATATAACAGTGAGACGTGGAGTAAATTGAATTTGAGTTATGAGGTATTGGATGGTAAACAGAGAATGAGAGCCATTTTAGATTATTACGAGGACAGATTTGAATATGAAGGTAAAAAATTCAGCGATTTGACACTAAGGGATCAAGGTCACTTTGAAAACTACCCTATACCAATTGCTGAAATCGATGAGTTGCCAAGAAAGGGAATAATCAGATTCTTCATCGCTTTGAATACTAATGGTAAAGTGATGGATAGTAATCATTTAGACAATGTTAGAAAGATGATAGAAGAATAATATCTAATAAAATGCAGATTTCATAAAGAAAAGATTGTGAAATGAAGTTAGAAATTACAATGTTTATAGTTTTTTTTGACAGGTGTTTTCACAATCTTTATTTATAAAGATAAAATTACGAATTATACAATATGGTGAAGTGGAGATGTTGCTATGAAAACCTATCTTAAATCATTCGTTGTGAATAATTCATTTTTAATTACATTAACTCTAATTATATGGGCTTATAGTATGTATGAGTGCTTTAAATAGGAGGGGCGAGTGAACGGATAAAGATGATCAATGATCTTACAGATATGAGACTAAATTAATTGAGAAAAAGGTGAAAAGAAAAATCCAAAGGAGAAAATAGCTTGCTTGGATAGTAAGTTCATAATTTAGATTATTATTTCTGTATAATAGAAACTATATGGTGTAATTTTACTAAAAGGGGGTTGAACTATAAATGGGTTTAGGATTTAGAAAGAGTTTTAAAATAGCACCTGGAGTAAGATTAAATGTTTCAAATCGAGGAGTAGGAATGAGCGCAGGCGTTAAAGGATTAAGATATAGTGTTAACTCTAGAGGTCAGCGTAGAACAACAGCAAGCATTCCAGGGACTGGAATATCATACACCACGACTTCTAGTTCAGGTAGAAAATATAAGTCTGCTGCACAGCAAAATAGACAACAGTTGCTTAGGCAACAGAAAGAAATAGCTAAACAAGAAGAGTTACAAAGAGCAAGGTATGAAGTTGAAATGTATGAGAATAAAATTGAACTTATCCATTCTATACATAAGGAATGTGACGATATTTTTGATTGGCAAGAAATCGCATCGTCTACTCATCCTAATCAATTCAATCAACAAGGAAAACATGAAATAGAGGCTAGAGAGAAATTGAACACATTCAAGCCAAGTTTCATACAGAAGATATTAAAAACGAATGATAAAGCAGAGCAGAAATTGAGGATAGAGGTAGAAAAAGCAAAAGAACTTGACCAAAAAGAATACATGGAGCTCAAAAAAACAATTGAATTGGCCAATAGGATATTGAATAAAGATGTGGATGCTTATTTTGAAGTTATCGAAGAATTGTCACCACTTGATGATCTATTAGAGTTTGGTAGTGGTTTTGAGTTTTTTATAGATGACCCAATGGTACTGGAGGTAGAATTTGATGTTCAATCAAAAGAAGTTGTACCAAAACAAGTAAAGACTCTGACTAAGACAGGTAAATTATCTGTAAAAGATATGCCGTTGACTAAGTACTATGGCATATTTCAAGATTATGTATGCAGCTGTTCAATTAGAATTGCTAGAGATATGTTTGCGATACTTCCGTTTGAAAGGGTAATAGTCCATGCAAAGGATGAGCATTTAGACACTTCAACAGGAAGAAATACAGAAGCGACGATTTTATCTGTGGAATTTGATGAGATCACACTTAATCAATTGAATTTTGAAGCTATTGATTGCTCTGATTCGATGGAAAATTTTAATCATAACATGAAGTTTTTAAAAACAAAAGGATTTCAACCTGTTAATAAAATTGTTGCAAGATAATCTTTCTACTGGAAGATGATAGTCTGCTAGAAGTAAGATTTAACATAGTTGGAGTAAAAAAATAATTAAAAATAATGTAACATTTCAATGTGAAATTAACGTTAGAAAGCCTAATTGCACAGGCTTTTTCTTTACTCTAAAATAATAAAGATAAAATTATAAAATAAACAAAAGGACATTGCGGTGGGTTGGATAGATGTGGTAAGATGAATTTAAGAAAACAGACAGTAATAAAAGAAGAGTTTTATCAAAAAAGCTCTGATAGAGGAAAGATCTAACAGAGCAATGGTATTACCTTTCACATGCAATACCGTCTTTATCTCGATCGAGTTTTTTGTTTGCATTGTACAATTCAGCGTTAACAGTTGGCTTGTACTTAGTTTTACCGCCTACGTTCTTTGCTGTTGATGATTTAGAAACTCCACCTTTATATACCTTATTTAACTCAGTGCAGTTTTTAAATGATTTGGGTGCAGCTTGAACATCAATTTGACTACCAAAAGAAAGAGTTACTAGAATTATTCCAGAAAAAAGTAATATTGAAATCTTTTTCAAGTGTATCACCTCCTTTATAATATATCCATATATTATCTTTTATGTTATTGTTTAGTCAATATGTGCTAGATATAAAGTATTGATAATTTATATAAATATCCACGCGAATAAAAAATCTCTTTTATTGTAAGAGGAGAAAGATATGAAAAAAGAAGTTATTATGAAATTAATACCTAATATGAGTTATTTAAAACCAAAGCCTACTCAAAAAGATGCCATAAGACAGTTAATTTATGTTCCGGAAGAATATGTCGATTTGTTAATACAGAGAGACATGAAAACTACTTGGCCAAATGCAATGCTGATTATCAGTAGTATTGGGTTTCCCAAAAATGAGAATTCGATTCCTTCACTTCTATTTTTAATGCAGGATATAAATTGGCCTGGTGCAATTGAAGCAGTTGAGATAGTAAAGAATATTGGAAAACGATCAGTATTACCATATTTAGAGGATGCATTAGAAATAGCTTACAAAAGCGAAGATTATATGTGGATAGGAGGATTAAAATATTTAGTAGACAGCCTCAATATAATTGAAAGTGACTTCTGTAATTTACAAAACTATGAAACTCTGCAACTAGCTGATTTTTAACTGCTAAATAAGTGATTTAAAACAAGACATCTATAAGGGAGAGATAATAATGTATACAGTCCAACAATTACAAGCCTTGGAATATCTACTAAAACGAATATCAGCAAATAACAAATTCAATTTTTATCGAAGAGAATTAAAACTTGTAATAGAGTACAAAGGGACATTATATACAGGAGACTTTTTGCAAATGAGCAGCTCGTTTGCTTATCAGAATTACATAGACGATGAAGGGGAAGTCGATCAAGTCCGTTTTAGCCCAGATAGGGGATCAAAGATTTTAAATGATATATGGCAAATTTATCTGAGAGAAGTTAATAGATTATTTTACAATCCATTTAAACATATCAACGATATCCCTTTACTATTTAATACATTAGTAAAGATTCTTGAAACGGCCGAAATTGACGATGAAAGCAGTCCATTTTATCCTTATTTATTAAATGCAAGATCAATCGATAATACTATTAATCTTCCTTTGATTAATTTAGATGGGGAAAAAATTAAGTTAGTATCAATAATTGATTGTACGGAGAACCAATAAGAGTATTAAGTTTCTAAGTGAAGAGAATATCCTTTTCACTTAGAATGATAAAACAGGTAATTTAAAGGGAGGTGGATTAACATGAACAAAGAAAAACTACTTGATCACTGATGGGAAATGCATATTTATCATCAACGAGAAGCCGATAAATTTGAGAATGGTGAAGTTGAAGAGTCTAGAAAACACTACCAAACAGTAGCAGATGTATATTTTAAAATGTATCAAGAAGTTGGAGCTGGAGATTTTGACGAATGAAAGGAGTGGGAACATGCTAAAAAACGAGCAGAGCTATTACAGTTTAAATGGGTCATTTGAAGCACTACATATATTATTAATAAAGATGTGAAATAGCTAGAAGAGATGTATTCATTTTTACTAAGCGATATAAAACACGTAGATGAACAGATGGCGAAATTAGAAAATAATTCTAAATTGCATTAAATCGAATAATTTATGATGAAAGGGAATGGAATAATGAATAAAATGGTTAGTGAAATTAATAATATCAAAAATCATCTTAAAGAAATTTCTTTAGAACTGATGCCAATATTTGAAGATGCTTTGAGTCTTGCTCCAAGTATCAGTGCTTTTATAAATTACAGAAAATTTAACAGACTGGACAGAAGAATTACAAAGAAGTCTGAACAATTGAAAAGAATATCTATGTATGCTCCACACACAAAACTCTTAGATGAATATATTAGTGAGAGAATATCACCAATAGTTTTAGCTGACATCATAGAAGAACACGAAGATGCTAAGATAGTATTAAGTTTAAATGGCTTTGAGAACGTTTTTATCGAAGAGAATAGTTATGAGGCCGCGGTAATAAGTTATTTTGACACCTTAAGATCACTTAGGTACGTTGATATAAAAAGGTTGTTCTATTTAGCAGGAAAAATTGATAATTATCCTCCTCCTATTGAAGATAGTGAAGAACACGCTATTATGAGAAATAGCGATATGAAATTAAAAAATATGGGTCTAATAGGAGAGGTTACAGGATTTAGTTTTGGGACTATTGATAAGGATAGAGATATTTTAAAAAATGATATTTATTTAAGTTTGCATGCTGAGAAGTTTATTAATTTCATTTCGTTAGAAAAAGCTAACAACGCACATCTTTTGTTACCTAAATAAAATGACAATTTTAAAGTGACACACAATACACAAAATGCGAAGTAAGAGAGGGAGATATCTGTGGAGAACAAAAAATATGAAGTTGATTGGCATGTTAGAGATATGGATTTTAACTACTTTGTGGGTACTGAGAATGTGTTAGTTTCTGACGAAAACAACGCAATAGAAAGCGCAACACAAATTGTTTCAAGAAAATTAGGTTTGCAACGACATCTCATGATTATTAAGACAGTTAAAGTTGTTTAGTGCACAATTCGAAAATTATGTGCAATAAAATAACTACTTTAAAGATAAATTTACTAAAATAGCATTTGGTAAATTGGTATTTGTGGTTATATTAAGTATACTTTAACATGATTTTAATTTACTAATTATTATAAATAATCCAAATTAGTACTAGAGAATGCATACGGTGTTATGGTATCATATTGGTGTCGACATAAAAATGCAAAATACAACAATTTAATTAAAGGAGCAATCTAACATGAAGAAATTCATAATCAAAGATAATAATTCGAGTCAAATCACAGGGAAGCAAGTATTCCTCAAAGCAGATAATACACAAACTTTGAACTTTGACTATGCTCATGTATATCCTGAAGTAGAAGCATTCAATATAGTAGAACATGATGATAACATGGAATTGATTGAGGTCAATGTAGTAGTTGTTTAAGGAGTTAGATAAATACATAGCTTTTGAATCGCTAACCCAATCGGTGGGACACCAATGGATGAAGATATGAAGCAATCTAATTTATATTTTGAATAAACTTCGTATCTTCATTCATTGACTATATAAAATTTATTATAAAGGGGAGCTAAATAAAATGAAAAAATACGTAATTTTAGATACTGTTTCAACTAAATTAACTGGGCAACAAGTATTCCTTAAAGCAAATAACACACAAGTATCAAACTATGATCGCACGCACGTATTTCTTGAGGATGAGGCATTAGTTATAAAGAGCAATAATGATAAACTGGAATTATTCGAAGTAATTGTTTCATCAATTTAAAAGTAACTTTACACAATTCGTGATAAATGAACGTATGATGAATTAAGAGCTCTTGTTAACAAATAGGAGGGATCATATGTCACCTAAGGATAAGTTGATAGCAAAACTTCATCAAGTAAGTGAGTTGGCTATACGAGCAGAATTGTCGCTGCATGGACTGAAACCTAGTGAGTTTATCAGTAAGGAAATATTGATGAATATGCTTGTAACAGTATATTTTGGGGACGGGTGATTATTATGTTTGAAAAAGTATCTGAACGCCTTGGCGTAAATATTGATAAAGTAATTTTACATAAAGATGAAACTGAAAAATGTAAGTTAAAACGTGCTTTAAAGAAAGAAATTTTTAAAGAAAAAACTAGAATCGCTATGATCAAAAGGTCGAACCAAGAAAACTATGAAGCCTTAAAACGATTAGATGATCAATATGCAGTTTGACTAATTGATTGCACTAAATAATAAGGAGAATGTTCAGAATGACTAATAAGATAAATTTATTAAATGAAGCTTTCGGTATACTTGCGAGATATAGCTTGGTATCTAGTATGGATATTGAATTACGAATGAGAATTGAAAATCATTACAAAAGCTTGGAGGGAGAAGAAAATGTATCTTATCAAGTGGGTTGAGGATGGAGAGAATAAGTCATTTGTGGCCGAGGGATATATAGAGCGCCTGGTGTGTGAAGAACGACTCGAAAATAAAGGTATTGAATTCAATAGTTGTTTATTATAAGTGTATTTACAATTAAATCACGATTTTAATAGAATGTGGATAAAAACTGCAAAGGAGTGAAGAAAGATGTATATCAATAAAAATAAGGAATTAAAACCGGGTACTTACTACTTTAATCGATATGGCATGCGAATTAAATATGTTGTTAAATAATAGCATAGTTCAACTAAACTTGATAGTAGACACAAATTGTGAACCAAAAACAAGGAGTGATAACATGACAGAAAAAGAAAAATATTTTCTCGAAGATACAAGAGATATTCTAGTTAATTACGATGGATGTAAGTCGGAACAGCAATTAAAAGGCCTTATAGATGAAACACGAGAAAGATTAACAGTTTTTTAAACGGTAAAATTCAAGAATATGAAGATTCACTTTAATGAACACTACTATAAAAACAGAAATTCATCAGATTAGATTTGTAGAGGAGAGTATACTTTACATAACCAATCTGACATGGGCGACAGCTAAATAGTCTTTTTCATTCCGCAATTACGACATTCACGTAGGAATAAGCCATTCTTTCTCGAAGAATTAAAGTGAGCATAATCACAATTGTCGCAACGGGCATATTGTATGTCTGGCATTTCTTTATAGGTATAAGTTTTAGATAAGTCAATTTCTTTAGTTGCATCAGTCATTTAAATCACCTCATAGAAAAATTCACAACCTGACTAATATATCAAAACAGCAGATTAAAAGCAAAGACGGAAAAGCCCGCGTTAGCAGACTTCATCATCGTATTCAGCTTCCCATGAAACTTCTACATTATTAATCTCGCTCTTCTTGGAGTCAAAAATGATTTCCCTACCATTGGTAGTAGTGATAATAACCTTTGTGTCTTTGATAATATCATCATGTAGTGAAATACCTGCTTCTTCAATCGAACCACCATTAAACAAAACTAAGTCAATTTTAACTTGAGCATAAACATCCATTGGAACCCCTCCTAGTGTTAGTATATAATGTAATTGTGAGTAAAGGCGCATCAATTAAGTTAATAACACACAATTTAAAAGGTTTTGTAAAACATTAAAATTACATAAAGACACACAGTGAAACTGTGTATGGATTAGAGGTTGTCTTTTAATGGATATTATAGGGCAAAGATTAAAATGGCTAAGGGAGAAAAAAAGGTATGGACAAAAAGAAGTAGCTGGTAATATAGGATTAACTACAAGTGGCTATCAAAAAATGGAATATGGGGAAGCAAACCCTAAAGTTGACACATTAATTAAAATATCTCAGTTCTATAATGAAAGTTCAGATTTTTTATTAGGGTTATCTGATCATACGAGAAAGCTACAAGAAATTGATGAAAAATTGAGGTTTTTAATAGGTGATTTAAAGATTACAGAGAAAGAATTTCTAGATGTGTATTTTAATGAAAAAGTGTCTGAAGATGCTAAGAACGACCTAGCAAAAAGAGTTAGTAAGTTAAAAAGGGAGGTTGACTATTACCAGGAGGAATATTCAAGGAAAATTGTTAAAATACCCAATATTAACTTGAGTAACAACAGTATCTTAAAAGATAGAGTACCATTAGAAATTTTTATTATAGAAGAAAAGTCTAGTGGAAATTGGTTTATTACCTTGGAAGACAACAGATGTGAACAATTGGCTCGTATGACGGAAGAAAATACAAAAGAAAAAGCTATAGAATTTGCAGAAATGATAAAAGAAAAGAATGGAATTGAATATACAGTTGAGGAAGAATCATATCTAGATATGAGTGAGAATTGGGATTAATAAATTAATCATTTTATGAGACGGCGGCGGAGCTATAATGAAGATAATTGGTGAAAGAATTAAGGAAATCAGACTTTCAAAAAGGCTAACTCAGGAAGAATTGGCCGACAAGCTTGAATTAACAAAATCTTATATCTCCAAATTGGAAAACGGGATTACAATTCCAAGTATTTATTTTCTGTATAATCTAGCTGACATTTTCGAAGTTACAATACAAGACTTCTTTGGAGAAACAAACAGAACAAACAATGATAATAAATGGACTTCTGTTAATGATTATTTCGACAATCACAATATAAGTCCAGATGAAGTATTAATGCTGTTTAATATCCTAAGAAAGCTAAAATAAAAGAAATATTTTAAAGAAAAGAGCTGATGATATGTAAAATCGAAAAAACGCCCAAATAGGCGCTCTTGGAGAGTTACTTAGATTCTTCATCATCATTGAGTAACATCTTAGCATTCTCGTCTACTAAACCATAACCGGGGATGTGACCAGTTTTCACTTCGTGATATTTAGTTCCTGAGTCATCAGATTTACTATTTGTACGTGCGTCTTTAACCATAATTATCACCACCTATAGGGAGGGATATATTGTGTGTAGATCAGTTATTTATTCTTTATTGGAATTGTGTTAAAATGCTATTTATTGTGGTATCATTGTGCATTTACATATGATTAATCACATTAATTTGTTATAATTGAATTATTGTTATTCTTAGGAGGAAGTTTATTGTCAATTGAAGTAGGTAGTAAGGTACAAGGTAAAGTAACAGGAATCACTAACTTTGGAGCATTTGTAGAGTTACCGGGAAACATAACCGGACTTGTGCACATTAGTGAGGTTGCAGATAGTTATGTCAAAGATGTTAATGATCATCTTAAAATAGGAGATCAAGTTGAAGTAAAAGTCTTAAGTGAAAAAGAAGGCAAGCTTGCTTTATCGATCAAACAAACTATTGATAAACCAGAAGGGCAAGCACAGACTTACACTAAGAGACCTTTCCGCAAGACTGATAATCGCCCAAAAAGTAATTTCCAACCAAAGGAAACCTTTGATGATAAAATGTCCAAATTTCTAAAATCCAGCGAAGAAAACTTATCATCTCTTAAACGTAATACCGAATCCAAACGGGGCGGTAGAGGCGGAAGAAGAGGTTAACATATAATAAATCAGCGAATTTAACTTAAAAAGATTGTGAATTCATCTAAGGAATACCTTATTAAATAAGGTATTTATATGTGTGAATTCACAATCATTTATAAGGAAATCAATACTAATATAACTTTAAAGATAAATTTATAAAATTAATTAATGTTTTCATTGGTGATTGTATATATTTACTATATACTAATATTAACAGGTTAAGCAGAGAGGAAATGTTCAAATGCTGCTAAATGATTTGTACGGATGGTATCAAAGAAATTTATCTAAGTGGAGTACATATACAAAACGAAAGGCAATAGAAGAGCTTAAATCCATAATTAAATTAATTGAAGAAGACATTAGACAGAGTAAATCTAATAAAGGAGGGGTTCAACATGTCAATAGCTGACGTAAATGAGATTAAAGATAAGATTACAAAAAGTAATGGATAAGTTGTTGATTTGTATTCAACGTAAGTCTTTAATCAAATAATGAGATTTTTAGATGATAAGTTGAATAAAAGTTCTAAATATGAAAGTAATCAAACGAGTAACGCCTATAGGAAAGATATTAAAGATTTCTTTTTAATATTACGGGATAAAGATATTAAGTTTCTAACAGAAGAAGATATGAATATTACTTATGATGACTTTGAAGATTTTATTAATTACTTAGAGGTAACTGAACTGTATTTTAATTCATCAATAAATAGGAAAATGTCTAGCGTGAAATCTCTTCTTGAATATTTGCATTCTAAAAAAGTCGTATCAGATATTAGCTACTTGAAGTGGGTAAAAAGTAAAGCAGATGAGTCTGAAAGACATGGAATATTGACAGTTAATGAAGTTAAACAGATGTCTGAATTAGCTCTTGAGGAAAGAGAGAAGGGTATTATAAAGAAGTATTTCTTTTTATTTGGATTGAATACAGCTCTAAGGAAAGAAGAGATTTTAAATCTAAAGTGGAATGATTTTCATGAAGAAGGTTCAAGTGTTTTCATTAGTGGTATTGGTAAAGGTAATGTTAAATATAAAAAGAGATTTCTTTAAAGTTTTATGAGGAATTATTAATTTTAAATATTGGGCAAGAAAAAGTATTTGATATTTCTTCAGATAGTATTGTAAGCATGTTTAATCGAATTAGGAAGAAAACGAAATTCCCTAAGCAACGTAATATAGTTATCCATAGTATTAGAAAAGCTGCTATCAGTAATTTTTATAAGTTAACTAAAGATCCTTTTGCAACTATGAGATTTGCAAATCATAAGAATTTTAACACTACAGTTAGATATATACAGGAGGAAAGTTACGGAGCAATTTCATTTACTGAAGATGTAGATTTAGATTTGCACAAGAAGATTAGTCGTGCAGATTTATTGGAAGCATTAAGTGAAATGGATGATTCTTTTGTGCTATTACTTAATAATAAGATTAAAGAAAATCAAAATAAAAAGCTAAGAAATTAAGGGAAAATATGTAATTATTGTTTACATTGAGTTTTAAAGACTGTATATTATTATCAATAGATATTTATAAGATTACGCTTAAAGGGGTGGCACTATTTAGTGAGAGTAAGTAGAAATGAATTAGAAAATACATTGCAAGATGTTATATTAGAGATAAAACATGATAAGAAGAAAGTTAAAAATATTAAAACAGGATTGAAGGCGTACAGTATTCCTCCTGGAGCAGTACAGAGTTATTTTGCTAATCCTCAAGAAAATCTTCCAGAATTAGATCTGAGAATTCTTTGTTTATTAGCTGAAGAGATTTATTTAGAAACAATGATTGATGATTTCAATCCAAAAAATATATTTGAAGAACAAGAGTTAAAAGTGGCTAGAACTTTTGATTATTCATTATTGAGTAGTATTAACATCATTGATTTTCCTATATATTTGAATAACGTTATTATGATTGATTCTGAGAATTATGTGACAGTTTGGAATGCTAAATTTATAAAACAATTAATGGATAATCAACTACTAAGGTATAACTTTGATACCCAAAGAGAGCATATTAAAGTAAAAAGAAATAATACAATTCAAAAGGTAATCAACTTAAATAGTAAATCTGTAGATGAAATTGCACAAGCAGCGTTAAAAGGAGAGTTAGAGAAAACGACTATAACTATCAACGCATTAGTTGGTACTGCTGATGACGGAGAAGAGTTAGAGTATGATGCTAAAAAAATGCAATTAATTATTAAAAATGGTACATTCTTGGACATTGTTGATGGGATGCATCGAATCTCCGGAATAATTAATGCATTAGAATCTAATCCTGAACTAGAACATGAGTTTATTATTTCAATAAAAAACTTTAATACTAAACAAGCTCAACGTCATTTAGCTCAAATAAGTACATTCAACCCAATTTCAAAAACACATATAGAAGCATTAAAGGAATCAAGAAAATCAGATATGGTTGTTAGACATTTAATGAGAGAATCTGATTTAAAAGGAAGAGTATCTCAGACCTCAACTCCAAAGCCGACTTTGGGAGAAATTGTTTCTTATAATACTTTAGCAGATACAATAGATGAAGAATTTCAAATGAAAACCAAATTAGATGCAGAAGAAGTTGGCGAGTATCTTACTAAATTCTTTGATCATTTAATTGGGACTTATTCGGAGGAATTTGTAGATAACCTAGGAAAAGATAGGAATTTGATTAGTGAAAATATAATGTTCGCAGGTTATATCATATTAGCAAGAAAAATGTTGGATGATAAAATTAAAATTCGAAATCTTAAAGAGATAATAGATGAGCTAAATATAACTAGAGATAATGAAGTATGGGAAAAAGCAGGAGTTCTAGATAAAAATAAAATTTTTGTAAGTACTGCTAAATCAAAGGTGAAAATGTATTTCAGGAATCTTGAGTTGAATAAGTTTAGAGTTGCAGGAGGTATTGAATAATTGTGGCCGAATTATATCAAGAACACATAAAGGAACAATTTTTAAGTCAATATGATAATAAAAGTACAATTGATACAATAAAGCATATTTTTATAAGGAGTGCGGAAACAGAGTTTTTAAAAGAAAAAGACTTGTTTGATTTCACTATAGAAGAAATTGAAGATATGATGAGGGAGCTAAATCCCAAAACAACAAATTCAGCAAGAACATACGGGAGATTTATTAGAAAATATATCGAATGGTCAATAGAGCCTAAAGGTTATAGAAGAAGTAATATTAACCTAATATCGTCAAAGCATATGTCTTATTTTGATAATTTTATAGATAGGTCATTGAAACTTTTATATACAGATGAAGAGATAAGTGAAATGTTAGAGAAGCTGGTTAATTATCAAGATAAGGTGATAATTTGTCTTTTATTTATAGGGATAGCAGGGGATGGACTTTTTGAGATACTAAATTTGAAAAGTAATGATATAGATTTTGAAAATAGAATACTTCTTTTGAAAGATGATGATGGGAACGAACGAACATTAGAAGTATCTAAAGAAGTAATAGAAATAATCGAAGGTGCGCTAGATAAAGAAAATAGCCATTATTTATTAAAGAACGGACAATCAACTGGTAAGAAATCACATGCCTTTCTGGTGGATAATGATTACGTAATTAAATCGACTTTAACTAATAATCTTGTGAACCCAGAGAAAGCAAGTAAGCATCTAATATTTAGAAGGCTTTCAATGATGTCCGATAAAGATGTTCTTGATTATCCATATTTAACTGCCAGCAACATCGAGAAATCAGGTAAAATAGCTTTAGCAAAAGACTTATATATAGAAAGAAAAACACTTGGTAATGACGAATTAAATATAATTGGTGATAAATTCGGTATGAAAAAAATTATGAGAAATGGTGAGTGGGGCTATAATCTTCATTCTCTTAGGCAATATATCAACATAGAAAATTTGAATGACTTATATCCGGAAATTTTTTGATGATTTACCCTTAAATCCCTGTAACACTAAAGGGATTTAAAAACATATACACTAAAGATAAAATTACACGTTTATATTTTGGTGAAGAATAAATTTTGGGTTTGTGAATTATACATTTGTTATTAACTATCTATACCAAATATGAAAAAATATACAAAATAAATAATGATACAATTTGAAATATATTGTAATATTGGTATAATAGTCAAAAATTTCACCAAGTAGTGAAGTTCCGAGGAGACTGACGCATAAAAAGCCGTCAAGTCTGCCTACTAATCCTTTATTATCATATGAATAAAGATCCTCCATGGAACAGCCTAGCGCAGCAGAAATAAGGTAAGCGGTCTGTAGGGACATCCTCTTTCTGTTGTTAATATACGCAGAAAGTTGAGTTGGAGACATTCCAGTCTGTTCACAAAATTCTATTTGCGTTAGGTCACGTTCGCGAAGGAGGCTGGAAAGTAGGCATTTTCCGATTGTAACTTCAAACATCGGAAAAGATTCATTGCAATTTAAGAATCAACTATTAGATACTGGGAGCAGTGTGCATGAAATGAAAGTAACTTCTCATGATTTAAAATATGAAACAGTTGAGGAGTTTGAAGAAAGAATATTAAAAGAAGAGGACAAAAAAATACTGAGCGACAACTCAGCATCGAAGGCTAACAGATCATGACTGCAATCATGATAAGTGAAAAAATAAATACATAATAAGTATGTTTGTAGATAAATATTATCAAATGTAATGGGGAAGTTGAAGTGAACATATATAAATTAGGTCAAGAGTCACGCTTTTAAAAGTTATCTTACATAATAAGTTACTGATGATTTTTCTTTTTTACACTCGATAAAGATAACTTTATGAGGTGTTGTGGATTCTTTTTTTGTGGATTTTTATTTTAATTAAAAAATAAATTTACAATAAAGGGAGTGTCTAGTTTGAGCATTGAGCTAACACCAAATGAATATTATTAAAGAAGAAAAGAATAAGGTTAGTGATCAACTATGTACAGTAAAAACTGGTTGCCTCTAAAAACATTAAGAAGACAACCAGAGTATATGATTGAATAAATTATTGTGCAGTTAAGCCACCATCAATTACAAATTCAGAACCTGTAGAATAGCTTGATTCTTCGGAAGCTAAGAATAAAACAAGATTTGTTACTTCTTCTGACTTTGCGACACGTTTAAGTGGAATATGTTTCGCAAATTCTTTAATGACTTCAACGGAATCACCTTGAGTTACCATTGGTGTTTCAATTACACCTGGATGTACTGAGTTTACGCGAATACCGTAGCGCGCAAAATCTATCGCTGCTGCTTTTGTCATTCCGCGAACTGCAAATTTAGTATCGGTATAACCAATTGCTCCAGCTACTAAGCCATTCATTGAAGAAATATTGACGATTGATCCGTTTTCTGTTTTTTTCATAGATGATACAACTGCTTTCATCCCTAAAAATACAGATACTTGATTAATATTTACGATTTTTAAATATTGCTCTAATGTTGTATTTTCAATAGAATTGTTGACACTAATACCAGCGTTATTCACTAAAATATTTACGGGGCCAAAAGCTTTTTCTGTTTCAGCAACGACTGCATCCCAATCTGCTTCACTGGATACGTCTTGTTTAATAAACATAGCATTTTCTCCAAGCTCCTGAGCAAGTGCTATACCCGCTTCTTCGTTTAGATCTGTTATTACAACTTTTGCGCCTTCTTCTACGAATTTACGTGCATGTGAAGCACCCATACCACGTGCTGCACCTGTAATAATAGCGACTTTATTTAATAATCTTGTCATAATAGCACCTCTTTTGTTTATTTTGATAGTTGAACTATCAATTTATACAGATTTATTTTATAATATTTATAAGAATATATCAAGATAATAGAAAGGGTTGTAAAACCTTGACAATAAATGCTAGAGAAAAAAATAAAAAGCAACGCACAGAACAAATTATTCTTGCTGCTGAGGAATTATTTTCAGAGAAAGGCTTATATGATGTACAGATGCAGGATATTGCCACAAAGGCTAATGTTGGTATCGCGACTTTATTTCGTTATTTTCCAAAAAAGGAAAATATAATTGTGGAAGTAGCAGTCTTTGCTTTAGGCAAGTTTCAAGAAGACTTACAAAAGATTGCTGATTCAGAAAAAAATGCATTTGATAAACTAGAGCACTTATTTGACTATTTTTTAGAAATAGCAAATGGGCCCGCTAGAAAAGTTACGTTATTTCGTGAAGCATTCGAAAGTTACTCTTCATACAGAAATGAGCCATTAGAAAATATTGATGCATATATTGAAATACAAGGAGTTTTATCGAATGAAATATTCAAAATCATTAAGCAAGGAGAAGTTGACGGTTCCATTCGTTCAGATATAAAAATGGAATTAGCTCTTACCACAATAACGAATTGTTTTGGTATATTTTCAACTAAAATCACGCTACATGAAAAGGTAGCTAATTTTCCATCAGGAATTACGGCCATTGACCAACAACAATTTTTAAAAGAGATGTTTCTTAGTTATATTAGGGCTTAAAGAATCGACCATCAAATTTCTCAATAGTAGTATTAACTAGTTAATATCGTGTACAACAAAGTGGTGATATATACTTTACGAAACAATAAGTGACCTAAAATTTTATTGAACGTTAGAGATTGTCCCAAAACTTTCTTTCGCTGATAATTGTAGGGCGAAGGAGGTGGTATCTTGCTTATAGTTGATACTAAAAGGGAATTAAATCCTATTAAAGATCTACCTAGAGATCGATTGTTTTTTTTAGAAGATATTATGCAGCGTAAAAGTGATATGGATAAGAAAAGAGGAGCATCGTCTTAGCGATGGTGCTTTTTATTTTGGAATAATATTTAGTATTATTGTCTAGTACAAGTCCTCACCTACTTACATAAGCTACATCGTAAAGTAATAATCCAAAAAAAGGGTGGGATGTTTTTATGAGTTGTAATTGTAGAAGATGTCGTGAGAAAGCACAAAGGGAGGAAGTAATTACAAGCCCAACTAAGACAGTAGTAAACACTAGGACAAAAGAACGTGTAGTTAAGCATATTCATCCAACGGAAGTTATTAATGTTAATAGAACAGTTGTTAGGAACGAGCATTTCTTTCCAGTGCATGAGAGAGAAGTAAATGAAGTAGTAGAGGAAAACTTTAATTGTGGAAGTGACTTTAATAACAATAGATGTAGACCGTTTTGGAACTGGTAATTATGAAGTAATTTAGTTCAAGGAAGCACTCATAACATTGGGTGCTTTTTATGTTGGAGAAAGAAGGTGCTGAGGTTGAGAGTGTCGTCTCTTTTGGATATATTGTCATGATTTGTCGAACGATAGCATTTGTCCCTTTAGTTCCTTTTACTCATAATTGTAGGTGGAAGGAGAGGCTTTACATGATTAGAAAATGCTTGCTTTTTTTAATGCTATTTACGTTTTTACCCGGTTCCGTAATGGCGAACAGCCAATCAGGGCAATATTATCCACCTACAAATTCTGACTATTTTCAGAAGAAGTTCTCGTGGCAAATTTACGTATCTCATGGAGTGAAAAAGATAACATTCATTCAATATGATATGGAAAATAAGGAAAGAGGTTTGATCTATTATGATGATCCGCCTCAAAACTCTTTTTTTTGGGTAGATTTTACTTGTCGTGGGAATGTAAGAATAAATTTCTACAATAAAAAAGGAAAGTTAATAGGTTCGTTTACTCGCGGTCATGGAACATCGTATTTAAATAACTCAGCATGTAATTATAAAGACTTTGTTTATGGTTCTGATTTTGACGAGAAAAATAGAAAATATAAAAGTGATAAATTTAAAGGGCCAAAGTAATTAGCATCCGTCTGGATGCTTTTTATTTTGGAGAAAGAAGGTGATACTAATGAAAGTAAAATGTAATGAATGTTCCAAAGAGTTTCCTATCAACTTAAAAAAGAAGAAACATGGAAAGGCTGTAGTTGAAACATATTTTGTTTGTCCGCATTGTTCTGCACGATTTAGTGCTGCATTTACAAATGATCGAGCTAGGAAATGTCAAAAGCAAATACAAAAGCTTTGGGCTGAAATAAGAGGTTGTGGAAGTCCACAACTGGCTGAGCACAAGAAAGAGAAAATCGATAAATTAACTAAGGAAAACAAAAAAATATGAGTGAGTTGAAAGCACAGTACGCATCTACTTGATGGGTACTTTTTTGATTAGGAGGAATCGTTACCTCGGCAGAGTATCAGACAAAGGAACAGAAGAAGAAGTTCTATAGGTCGGGGCGATGGGAGTCATTAAGGATTCATGCTCTCGAAAGAGATAACTACGAATGTCAACAATGCAAGCGTGAAGGCAAAGTTCGTGTGGACTCAAAGAAGGTACAAGGTGAGCGCAAGAGCATTGAATTAAATGTGCATCACAAGTACGAGATAGAACATTATCCAAAGCTTGCTTTAGTTCTTGATAACTTAGAAACGCTTTGTCTTAGCGGCCATAACAAAATGCATCCTGAAAAAGGATTCGGTAAGAAAGGGAAGCAGGCGAAGTGGGGTGACGAGAAGTGGTAAGACCCCCGGCCCAATATTTTGTTAATTTTTAAAACTCTGGGGACCGGAGAGGGGCTCGAATTTCCAGATTTACGAGTAATTTCTCGTGAGACTATTAAATTGGGGACTACTGTAAATTAGGGAGGGGAATAGGGTGGCAAAAGTGAGCGTGAAACGTTAAGAAAAAGAATTGAAAAGGATTTGAATAATCAATTAAAAGTAAAAAAGATTGCGGGAAATTTAGCTGTTGTTCGGCTAACTAATATGCCAGCGATCTTAACTGAAATTGCTTATATTGACTCAAAAGATGCTGAATTGCTAAAGAATAATAATTTCAACAAGGATATGGCTGCTGAATATGCATGAGGTGTAGCGAAATATTTGGATTTACCATTTAAAATAGTTACAGCGAAAAAGAATTGGGAGGAAGCTACACTAAGTGGATATCTTGAAGGATACCCACCGTCAATTAGAGATATAGGAAAAGAAGTGGGCTTGAAATCATCTAGCACAGTCTCAGGTCATTTAGTTAAGCTAAGAGACAAAGGACTAATTGGTTGGGAAGACGGGAAACCTAGGACTTTACATATAATAAATAAAGAAATCTCGTTTAAATAGTTAAGAAGAGCCCTTCTCGATGTGAGAGGGCTTAATTCTTTTTCTAATACTTGGGTCATACCAAACGTCATCAATGGCCATGTTTTTTCCACTTCTTGAATAATTGAATTTAGCAATATTGGCACCTTCAAGATGGTAAGGGACTTCCCAAAACACAGTGATTTCTGATATATCGCTTTCAGCAATCAATTGAGCAGCTAAATCCTCGCTGTATAATTTTAGAATCTCTTTTGTTGTCTTTTTAGTGTTTTTTGAATCCCACTTCAAATATGGTAACACGATATAATCGTTATCTTTTGCTGTACCGTAATGATCATTTACTACAACCTTAGTAATAGCTGTATTGTAATACTCTTTTTTTATTATTTTTTTCACTGTATCAGCTATTTCTTTATCTCTAGCTATCGTACTTACTTCTACAATATTTTTAGAAGCAGCTTCCTCTTCAGCTATTAATTTTTCTTTGGCTTTTTGTATAGCATTTTCTTCTTTCTTCTCTAAAGCTTCAGCCTTTTTTTTAGCCTTCTCTTCTGCGTCTTTAGATTCAAGTGAAGAGGAAGTATTAACTGCCGGAGGATTTTTAACACCATCGATTACTGCTAAAACAATCATTAACCCAAAAATGGTAACTGATAATAAAATATATCTTTTAAACTTTCCATTCTTCTTAAATAACGAAACTATAACAAATAAAATTATAGGTTTATAAAAAGATAAAATGGATCAGAGGAATTACAAATGACTACTATGATCATGAACCCGTTCACTAATGAAATTATCGCAGAGTGAGATTTTCAAATGGTAGAAAACTGGCATTAGATAATAAATAACTATAAAAGGGGAGAATTGTTATGGATAAAGAAGTAATTGAATCCAATTTTTTGAGTGCGTGTTTCGATTTGGGAACAGAGCTGCTTTATAAAGAAAAGCGAACAGCTGCTGAGAGTCAATTTTTAAAAGCACTTGATATAGTAATAGATTATAAAGGTAGTGTTAGAGCTGAAGTAAAGTGCTCTTAATAATATGATTCAATTATAGGGGTATCGGCTCCTCCTTCGCCAAATACCATGACAGCCACGCTTGCTATCCACTCTATTCACTAGTGTAACTAAAATTTATTAAAATTTTGTTAAAGAATGATTAATATTAATGAATTATTCAACTCAAATTATAAGAAAGTACGGCTATGAAGCGAAATATATTAAGCATTGTGTTGCCTAAAACTTCTCAAAAAACAACTGCTCTGAAACGGAACAGAAATTTAAGAAGTTATTTCACAGCTTTTAAAAGGGTATAGATTTGAAAATGATGGAAGAGGATATTTTTTATCAATATCTGAACCAAGTAAACGATTCCGTGTTGATGATGAATATATCTATGGAATTGATGTGGGTATTTTTGATCAAGAAGTTGTTGAAAGGGCATTTAAGGTTTTATATGAAATAAAAGATTAATAGTTAAGGAAAGTGATATTATCCCCTTAACTTAAAAACAATTAAAAGATAATAAAATCGTTCTTTTATATAACTAAATTAAGTTTGTTTAATAATAAATTGGAATAACTCTCTGACTCCTACATACCTATAGATGATGTACGGAATACTTTTAATAGTTAAGGGGAGAATCTAATTTGAATCAAATCGTAATTAAAGAAAATATTAAATTCGCAAATATCCAATTGTCCAATCTTCATGAAGAAGGAATTATTGAACCTAATCGAAATATAAAGTATCAACAAATAGTGAAAATTAACTATCTCATTCAAAAATACAACTTGCAACCTAATCACAAAATCATCAATGAATACTATAGTGATGAAGGAGATCTAGTTAAACGTGTAGAACATTTAGTTGAAGAATACACTCATAATTAAATAGGATAACTGCCATATAGAATTTATATTTGGAATGTCCGGTGAAAGGAGAAATATTATGAGTAAATTAGAAAATGACAATCTGTTTGAAACGAGAAATAGACTAGTAAACGAGATTATTTTACTAAGTTATGATGAATTTAACAGTAGGAATGATATTAATAAGTGGAGTATAGCCCAAGTTTGTCATCATTTAATTTTAGTAGAAAAATCATCTGCATATGCTATTGAACTTGGATTAAAAAGAATCAATGGTAATAAGAAAGAGCGTAAAGAAATTCACCTTGTATTGGATAGAACGAAGAAGGTTGAAGCTCCAGAAATAGTTAAACCAGATGTAGAACCATTCGAAGTTCAGCAAATAATTGATTTGTTAAATGCTTCAAGAAATAAGTTGTTGGCTGTTCTTAATACGGTAGAAGATAAGTCCATATTGGCGGAAAAATCAGCGAAACATCCTCGCTTTGGTGAATTACCTCTCAATCAATGGATTGAATTATTAAATTTGCATGAACAACGACACATAGAACAAATAAAAGATATAAAATTACTTATAGAAGAGAGGCACTAAACTTCCAGGTATAAACGGATTCTTGTTTAACGAAGGGGTGCTTGTGCGGCCGAGCCTAGGTCGTATCATATAGCGGGTGGGATTCCCGTCGAGAAAGAACTAGCCATTCACTCGTAGCGAGTCTTGGAGGGCTAATGGTAACATTAGCCTTTAAGCGTAGACAGTTAGGTGGCGGGCCGAAAGCCAAATGGTTGAAGGGATTGAGCTCCATAATGTTAGTAAATCGAGAGGGCTGATGCCTTAAGCACAGCAGAAAGCTACATTTTATCCATCGTTAAAGGCAAGAAGGATAGAACCTCTCTGGAGTCAGAGACCTTGGCACGTCACACATTGATATGATACGGCAACTCGGGAGGCCCTACCGGTCTTTTCTTCTTATAGAAGAGTATGGTGTACAAGCGATAATAAGCAAGGAAGCCAAATGCCGTTGTAGGGAGTCGGATAGCAGCGTAGTACCAATGAAGTTGGGTAATGCCGATGGAGGAAAGGCTGCTACCAAGTTATCACCCTTACTAGGGACACATTTACTACACGCAGAGGTAGGGATAATAAATGGACACAAAACTATTAAGGATAGCAGAATTAGCAAAATCTGAGCGAAAGAGATTAGCTATATTTTGTGAATGGTGACTAGGAGGAGCCGTGTGCGTAAATAGCGCAAGCACGGTTCTGTGAGGGGGGAGGAACACAATCTACCGCAAGGTAGAGAGGTTCCCTTCTACTCGACTAGGGAAAAAACATGGCTGTCTTTGTGTAAGTAGTTCAGTTTTTGTGGAGAAACATAAGAAATAACATTCCAATCAGCAGTCGAAATCACACATTAATTTCGGCTTTTTTAATCTTTGTTATATCAGTGATTATCGAGTTTTAACATATAAATTCTTAAAGTAAATAACACGCAAAATAAACCAGTGACAGTAACTATTGTCAAGGCGTGAATGGGTATGTTAAAAGTATGCTATTTACCTTGCCAATTTAATATGTTCAGAGAAAATTGGTAATTATATGATAAAATATATAGAGAAATTGTGATAATATGTACTTAAATTAACAACGTAGGTAAGGTGAAAAAGACAATACAACAATAGAAAGGAAGTAATTATGGCAAGAAGATATAATTTATGGTCCTTTTATTTGTGCTTATTATGTTTAATATTTTCATTGAGCTTGATTTTTTCAAATTGGTCGGTATCTCCACCCTCTTATATTCTTTGGTTACTTGCAGTAATAGCCTTTATTTTAGGTGTTTTGGGGTTTAAAGATAAAACAAATAGATTATCAAAATTACGAAGTTGGTTTACTGTTATTTTCTCATCATTGCTATCATTAGTTCTTTTATTAGAGTTACTTCGTTTTCTTATTATTTCAAAGGAATTGTTTAAAACAACACATTCGCCTGATAATAACTACAAAATAGAATTTTATCTTACCAACGGCGGAGCTACTACATCGTTTGGAGTAATAGGAAAATTAGATGGTCCGCTATGGTTTGAAAAAACAATTTACAATGATTATAGAATGGACCATGCTAATGTAGAGTGGATAAATAACCATACGGTTTCAATAAATAATCACATTTTGGACTTAAAAAAAGGAGAAACATATTCTGATTGAACATAAGTTTTGAACTAAACGAGCTGATAGAAGCTCTTCATTTGCTCAACTATTTGGCTTTTGTTGAAGAACAAAAATTAAATACGATGAAAAACGCTTGGAGATTTCCCCCAAGCGTTTTTATGCGCTAAATTCACTGCTATTTCCACTATTTTATGGACTGGAAAATTTAATGTGAAGTTGGATTTTCTTCACGTTATCTGAACTAATTAGTCTTTGTGGCAGCCTTTCTTGTTGAGCGAATAATGTTAACAGTACAGCAGTATTATTCATAATAAAATTGATATTTGAATGTAATATGCTCACTAAACAGTGTGCTTTTTGTTTAATCTTCCAATCTAAATAATATTATGGTGAAATGAGGAAAATTTAAATAGAGTAGGAGGGATCAGATTGACACCCTTACAAGGACTCATTATTATCTTAGCAGCAGGTATTCTAGGTATCGTAGTTGATAAATTAATTAAAAAAATTTTCAATATCGAACAAAGAAAGGGGCGTTCGTATGTATACGCAAATAAAATTCATCAATGGGGAGAGTAGATAATCGTAGCATTATTCCTAATCGCTATACTTTATCGAGTATTGAAGTATACCATTTTACCTTTTTTCTTTATAATATTTTCCTTCCGTTCGTTCATGGAGTGGAAGCATCAACGTGGAACTAGAAAACACTTATTATTATCCATTTCAAATTTAATAATCATTGTGATAGGTTATTTGCTTCTACTTTCATTCGGAGTAATTTAGTACCAATCACACTTAAGGAGCATAGCAACATGTCATTCACAGAACTATTCAAAAGGAGCTTTTTATGAGATTTTTAAATTCCGCAACAGCTGCAATTATTATGGGCATCATTCTTTTTTTAACATTTTCAACATTGGGTGCGATGTACGATGACTATGTGTTGAAGTCAGAACCTGGAGATATGGAACTTTTAGGATGTTTTTTAGAAGTAATAATAATTCCGCCTTTTTATTACTGCAATATTAATCTTTGTATTCTATCGCTTTTATATAAAACTAAATGTGCCCAGTATCCTGTTTAGCGGGGTTTTTAGTTTGTGGGTGTATCAATTAGTAGATCTGTTAATAAGTATGTTATCAGTATATTCACCGATCCATTATATAGAGTATTTTAATATTCTACCCATTATCGTTTTCAGTTTAGGGGATCTGTTATTAATGAGAAAGAATGCTTGGTTGTCTATTAATGGATTTACTATAGGCACAATAATGGGTTTACTTTTGTCATACTGCGTTGTGATTTTATTAAGACATCTCAATAACTCTCTTACTTTGTTCCATTATATGGATGTGAAAGAGGAAATGTTATTATTGGTAGCAACATTCATTGGTGCGTTGATTGGGAATATTCTTGATAAGAAAAAAACATCTCAACATAAAACTACCTAATATGTAAAAGTTGCGAATTGACCTAAAAGCATTTCAAATTTATTGTTCATTGTGATAGTTTTTTCATTTCTGTGTATATTCGTAATATTTTAATATGAAAAAGCATTTAAAGCACTCAATTAACGAGTGCATTATTTGTTTTTAATTTCCTCTAGAAGTTCGATAACACGTTCATTTTGTTTCTCAATGGAAAGAATAGCTTTTTGAATTGTGCTAATGGATACGTAAAGAAAGATACCTAATAGGATAGCAAGTATTAGAATAAGTATATTGATCGCTCCTAAAAATATATAACAATACAGGATATTTATAGCAACACATAAATAATAAAACGAGACTTTTAATATTTAATATGTAACAATCAATAATTTCATTCATATTACCTAGCTATAAATGAATATAGACAATTCGACAATCCAGGACTCTGTGAATAAGAAGACTTAAAATGCAAGAATTAAATTTCATGTTCTCTAGGGAGGGGTGGTAGCCTTCAATCCAATTCACATTATAGAGAGTTTTTATCATTGCTACTCTAGGTCAAAAAGAGTCCTACAACATGTAGGACTCCATGAATATTGCTCAGTGGTTGGCTTGTATTTACTTACCAAGAAAGTTTTTAATGAAGAATTCTAGCTGGTATTCTTGGCTCAGCGGATCGTTAAAATAGAATGCTTTTGCATCGGCCTCGAAAACATGATTATTCTTGACGGCTGGAATGTTTTTGTACATTTCAGTGTATTGGAATGAGTTGTCCTCATCAGAGTTTTTACTGAAAATGACGTAGTCGCCAAGGTAATCAGTTAGTACTTCAGTTGATAGCGCAAAGTATCCGTCTTGTTCTGTGGATTCTTTTACTTTTTGGGGCATACCGAGTTTAAATTCATTATAGAGAATTTCGGTTCCTCGACCATAGTTATAGCCATATACGTAGAGTTGCTTATTAAATGTCTCGATGACTGAGACCGTCGCATCTTCACCAATCTTCTCCTTGATTTCTTCTCCAGCTTTTGTTGCACGAGCTTTGAAATCATTGACCCATGTTTGTGCTTCTTTTTCTTTGTTCAACAACTTTCCAATTTCCAGTTGCTGAGTTAAGTAATCGACTTTACCATAAGTATAAGTGACCGTAGGAGCAATTTGTTTGAACTTATCGATGTTTTTAATACCAGAAAGCCCGATAATAAGATCCGGCTCTAGCTCAATGATCTTCTCAAGGCTTTCATCCGAAACCGCTTCAATATCTTTCAATTTTTCTTCGAATCTCGGGTTGGTCTTGGACATTTCGTCAACTCCAACTACTGGTACACCTAGTGCCATGACATTACCTGTTAAGAATCTAGTGAGTACAACGACACGTTTTGGCTTTGACGGAACCTCGACTGGGCCATTCTCAGATTGGTAGGTAAATGTGTCTGATTCTGAGGATGGTTTACTAGCTTCCGTATTAGTGTTGTTCGCTTTACTTCCACAGGCGCTTAGTAGAAGAATCAGAAACAAGACTAACGGAATAAAAAGTTTTTTCATAAAATCTCTCCTTTATCTATAGCTATGTATCTTAGAAAAATCGATTCTGCATGCAATGCGAGACACTTGAATATAAATGAGAACGATTTTCACTTAGAAACTATAAGCAATATAATATAGATACATAGAACTGCTGTCAATAGTCATTTCAACAATTTGGACTTAATATTAAGGTCTATTTCATTTAATGATATTTAATAGATAACTTAATAAAAGAAGCTATTATTATTCATAAAAATAATTAGTAACCATAGTATAGAATATAACCAATAAGATGAAGTAGACCTCACCAGCCAATAAAACAACTTAAATATTATGGATTATGGGGATTTTTTCTTTACATAAATAAAATTACAGATATTTTAAAATTAAATTAATCGAACAGAGAAAATAAAAAGTCCAGACGAACGCAAAGGGGATAATTAAAAATGAAACTTAAAAATAAACTCACTGGTAAATATCTAACTGTTTTAACTAATGGAATTATCACTTGGACTTTAGAAGGATCAATTTTTACAAACGACAAATTAAGTGAATACAAAACGTACTTTACAAAGCCTGATTTATTGGTAGCTGAATAATTACTATTAAATAAGTATTTATTTAAATTTAAAATAGTAACGAGCGAGGCAGAATTTCACGAATATATCCAGGAAGAAAATGAAATGGCAGCATGGGAAATTATCGGAGAGAAGTATCCCGTATCTGAAATTACATTGAAACTATTCTGAGGAGGGGAACTTATGAGTAATTTAACCAAACTTAACATTATCTTAAAGAAACCATTATTTGCGAATTTAACTAAAAAACAATCCAATAACAGGGAAAATTACAATGTTAAACTCAATTATTCTATCAATCATGTTACTATTCACACCTATATCAGAACAGCCTACATACGACACAGAGACGTTTACAATAACTTCGGTAACAGTTACGAGTATTCCGGACAGTCTACAATAACTGATAGTGGCGTTTGCTTTACAAGTGATGAAATTCAAAGTGTAGGGGAAACTATTAAAGGCAATACGGTGAAAGCAACATTTGATGAGGACGGAGATTTGATGCAAGTCGTAAAGATTAATAAAGAAACTAATTAGATGGAGGACTCAATGAAAACAAAAATCGATAAGAATAAAGTATATTATGTTACATGCGCACATCACATGAACTCCGAAAACAAGTTACTAGTGGAAGAAGATTTTTCCGGCTAAGAAGTAAATTATCTGATTTAGGTTATCTTGTAGGATCATCGAGGAGGTGACGGAATGTACACAATGACACCGGAACAGATTAAGGTACTAGATGAATTTTCAAAGCTGCCATATGAAAAGCTATTGGAAAAGTATGATAGGTGCTGGAGCAGGTTAGAGAGATATTGAATTGAATAAACACAAAAGCTATCACTTTATGAATTATTTTTCTTTTTAGATACAAAGAAATAAACGTTAAGCAATATAAACATTCCACCAATTAATATAATAGGGAAAAGAGTAGTGTTAATGAAATGTTTATAAATCTAAGTATCATACATGAAATCCACCTCAGTTTTGATGTTTTCATTAGTATGATCGTTAATGTAGAACATTATCCAAACATCAATTTGTAATGTAGAAGTACAAGGAAAGCATTAAAAGGATAGTTTTAATTGGTGACTTTACTAAACTGTAGATACAAAATGTGCAATAAAAAAGACATGGGGGATCCATGTCAAATTCTAAGCACTATATTTTTCTCACCTACGAATAGTCAATATAATGCTGCTGATGGGGTGGATATTGTTGATAATACGCTTCGGTTGCATACCTTTGGTTGTCGTAATGATTTATATACCGTGGATGATGCTGTGAAGTGTTGTCGTGGGCTCTGTTGCAGGTATTAGGTGGGCCAATATATGTTGTGGGTTTAACTGGTGCAACTGCTTTTTTCCATTGATTTTCATCGATGCAATAAGTATGCGACATGACGTTTGCAGGAGTAAATTTTAAGATGTCAGAACCTAGAATAACTTCTGGAGTTGGTGCATCAAAAATTGCCAAAAGATGTGTTTCATCAACTGTAGCTACTTCATAATGCCACCAACCTTGTGGAACATTTGCCACTTGTCCTGGTGTAATGGTGTAATTGAGAAGCTGTTTTGTGAATGGGTTCAGTATCGATACAATAGCAGCACCAGTAATACAATAGACTAACTCAGCTGCATTTTGGTGATAGTGCGGTTCTACGAAATTATTAGCACTTAGGAAAATGTCTAGCAGAGACACATTTTCCAATGTATTCAACTGTTGCACACCTAATACGTTAATATAGTTGTTGTTATCTTTTTTGAACAAGGGACTTTTATTTACATCAAAAGTGTATTGAGTTGATGGAGAATTGTAATCCATATATGAAACCATAAAATTTTGTTCCCCTCTTTACATTAGCTATAAAAACAAACCTTCTAGGCATGATATGAACTTACATTTAATTTGGTGTGCGTAGTTATTAAAAACTTATTAGTACGCATTTTGAATAAACTTACAGTAAAATCATTCTTTTAATCGTTTGGAAACTTAGTCCAATTGTAAAGTAGGAATAATGAAAATAACATCCCATTTAAGGGATGCTACACACCGAAACAATTTTTTGTAACGTATATAAAATATTATCAAAATAGGGTTTTATAATAAAACCCTTAGCACCTAACTCTAACGATTCGTTTATTAGATACTGTTGACCTAGCGCAGAACACATAACTACTTTAGCTTGAGGATCTTTTTCTATAATACTTTTTAAAGCCTCTAATCCGTTCATACTAGGCATTGTAATATCCATTATAACGATATCAGGACGATAATAAACGTATTGCTCAACAGCTTCAAATCCGTTACTAGCCTCGCTAAGGACAAAGTAATCTTTACCGTTTATTAGCTTCCTTAGTATAGTTCGCATGAATTTAGAATCGTCAACAAGTAGAACTGATTTAATATTGAAAACCTTCTTTCATTGTAATAGGCAAATTTGAAAGAATGAATCAATAACAAGATTATATCTTGGGAACCCGGCTGTCATGGTGGATGGAAACACTTTAGACCCGTGGCTTTGCGTCTTTTACTTTCGTAAAATTTGCCTCATAGGTATATTATCACTGTTAAGTGTTTTGTTGAATAGTTCTAATTAACTACTTTGCGTTATATGTATCAATTAAGGCGAGCTAATCGGCAGAATGGACGTATTGCTATTGGCAATTCTTAGTTCGAATACACTATAGGTGATGAAACACATCTTTTATGATAACTTAAAAACTGTGTACCCTAATTACTCAGGATACACAGTTATCTAGTACTGTTTTTGAAGTTAGTGATTGCTAAAGTCCATTCAGTCAATAGGATCGACATCTTATAGCTATAATCTAAAGAATGAACTGGAAAGAGTAACTGATGCTAAAACAAGCGAAACTAATTATAAATAGGATAAGAATGGTAATTTGTTATTAATAACTAATGCATTAGATGCAAAAACTACCTATAATTACAATGGTCAAAACTTGTTAGAAAAAGAAGCGAAGGCATTAATTGAGAAAAATGATAAGTTGGAATTGTTTCTTTGGTTTAAAAGTAAATTTAATACATGTATATAATAGTAATATTAAAAGTGGATCAAGTGTGAAAATTAAAAAAATAAAGTGGTGAGTGTATATGACATTATGGTACCATTTTAACCAAATAATAATGAAATCAAACAAAGGAGTATGTTGATATGAAAAAATTTATCATCGAAGAAACTAAATTAAGTAAGGTTGCCGGAAAAAAGGTATATATCAAAGCTGATAGAACACAAACACTAAATTTTGACTATGCAGGCGTGTTCCCAGAGATTGATGCAAATAGCATGAAAGAAGAAAATGACAACCTTGAATTAATTGAAGTAATTGTGACTGTAGTGTAATTGTACATAAACTAAACAAATAATATACAAATTATAACAATTGGAAAATAAGACTAAGAGTTTGTTTGATCGATCAAATGAGTAAAATTAATGAATATATAAATTACATGAAAAATATAAATAAGATAAGACAATATCTACAATACTGAAGGAGAATGAAGAGATGCCTAATTATACAAAATTATTAACTGAAGCATTTGTTGCACTTGATAAATATGGAATAGTATTCGCAGAGACTAGTATGAGATCGAGATTAGAAAGGTATTATAAGAGTCTGGAGGAAGATGAATATGTATCTAATTGAGTGGGGAGAAGCTGGAAAGATTAAATGGTTTGTGGCCGAAGGATATATTGAACGTCTTGTATGTGAAGAAAGACTAGAGAATAGGGGTATTGAATTCAACAGTAGTTAGTTATAAAAAAAATTATTGAAATCTTAATTTTGATAAAAAGTGAACGCAATCAACGACATAACTAAGGAGGAATAAACATGGCTACAAAAACAAAGTTCGCGAGTTACCCCTAAAAGTGCTCTGGGACAAGCCATCAAATATTGCCGAAACCAGTGGCCGCGTCTAACAATGTTTTTACAGGACGGACGTTTGGATATCGATAATAATCGAAGTGAACGCGCTATCAAGCCCTTCGTAATCGGGCGAAAAAATTGGCTCTTCTCACAATCGATGAAAGGCGCAAAAGCGAGTGCAATTGTCTATATTATTGTGGAAACTGCCAAAGAAAATCAGCTAAATCCGCTGATTTACTTAACCCACGTATTTGAACAGTTGCCTTTAATCGATCTGAAGGATTCGGAAGCACTGGATAAGCTCCTACCGTGGTCGAAGACCCTTCCGACAGATTGTTACGTTCCAAGTAAAACTAAATAAAGCATATAATAAGCGCCTCCTGAAATGACAGGTAGGCGCTTATTATATGCTTACTATCAAAATGTTTTTCATAAAGAGTGATAACAATAACCTTTAAGAAATTGGCAGCAACCTAAAGCTGGATGCTGTCATATGTTTTATATCGCTTTTAAAGAATTCACCTTGTTCTTTCAAACAGTTCCCCCATTGGATCATCTAATTTTCGATAAACTAACGCAAGCAACATCGAAGGAATGGAACAAATAATCATCCCGATAAAGGCGTATCTTGGCTCGATTTCATACAAGTAACCGCCGAAAAACGTGAATATTGCTGTGCTCCAGCTAAGTGCCAGTGCTGAATACATGCCTTGTGCATTCGGAATCTGTACATGTGGAATATTTTTGATTAAGTATTTCATAAAAGCATAATGCCCCATCGCAAAAGAGAAGGCATGTAATGTTTGAGAGATACAGAAAACAATAATATTTGGAAAGGAAAATACTAGTATCCAACGCACGGTTGAACCAAGTGCCGCAAGGGTCAGTAAGGAACCAACAGAAAATTTATGAAAGCGCCGATCTGCTATTAAAAAGAAAGTGATTTCTGCGATCACAGCAATATTAAGAATCACTCCAATTAAATATTTGGGTGCATAGATTTCTTGTAAAAAGATATAGCCATAGCTGTAATAAGAAGCGTGTGCCGCTTGCAGTAAAATTACAATAACGAGCACCACACCAAAGTGTTTAATGCGAAATAATTGTAGCATGTCGACTCTTTTGGTTTGATTCGCTGATGGCTTTTTATTTAAAACATCAGGAGTGGGCATAAAATTAAGACACACGAATACAAACGTGCCGAGTAGCAGAGCCCATAAAATCACTTCATCTCCAAATGCCCCTGTAAAGACAGTTAAAACCATGCCGGAAATAACAAAGCCAATGGATCCCCACGAACGGCTCTTCCCGTAATGTCTCAATTGCTTACTTTGAGAAAGGACGCCAGCAACGCTATCTAACGTAGGCATCAATGCTGGATAAAATAAATGCAAAAGTAATGTTGTCACCAGTAAGCTAGTAAAAGATTTTGCCGGAATATAACATAGAATGGAGAGTAGCGTGCCGATTGCCATCCCTTTTATTAAGGTTTTACTACTAAATTTCCTTGATAAATAAGGAAATACTAATAATGTAGAAATGCCTCTTACAACCAACCCTAAACTCATAATCAAACTAGCTTGTGAAACTGAAATTCCTTTTGTATAGATCATCCACCCTGTCCAAAAGGGTAGAAAAACACCCCATGTTATAAAAAAACTAAAAAACTGTCTGCTCATCCAGCGTTGTGAATTCATTTTATTCCCCCCAATGTTTGCATAATATCATGGAGATACGTACAATAATATGAGAAATCTCATATTGCAGGGGGATATTATGGAAATTTACAAAGGTGAGAAAAGGCAGCGTTATTTGGAGGATTATTCGATTGGGTATTTATTTTCTTTTCCAATTGAAGAGTTTATAGAAGTGCATAAATATAAACGCGATGAATGGATCATTCAAGAAGGTATGCGACCGGATTATTTATTTTATGTAATAGAAGGAAAAGCAAAAATTTATGTAACACATCAAAACGGAAAAGTTTCCCTACTAAATTTTATTAAGGCGAAGGATTATATTGGAGAAATGGAATTATTAAATCAGATTTACTATTCAAAAGGGATTCAAACCTCCACCGAGACCATTTGCTTTGCAATTCCTTTTCAATCCTACCGGATACAAATTCTGGAAGATGCGACTTTTCTTCGTGAACTAACCAAATTTTTAAGTATAAAAGCAACACAAATGGCTGCAAAGTATTCACAAAGTCTGGCATTCCCGCTTGAAAACCGACTAGCAGATTTTATATTGCAAACTGTTGATGAAGATATATATAGGGAAAAGCATGTAACGGTTTGTGATTTTCTAGGTGTATCCTATCGGCACTTATTGCATGTATTTGCACAATTTTGTGATAAAGGTTATTTGAAAAAGGAAGGACATCAGTATCGAATTCAGCAGCATAATAAATTAAATGAGCTTTCAATGAAATTGAAGAATGAATAACTGATCTTTTACGGTTGTTTCTGCTCCTTCAATTCAAGATAAATAGACAAAACCGCCGCTTAAAAAGGTGGAGTGAACCGTATCATAAGTAAATGCGGTTTGTATAAGACTATACGGCTAGGTTATTTAGTTAGGTAGTTTTTCTTCATGAGAAAAAAGTACATTAAAACATATATAAGTAAGCGTCAAATAGCTGAATAGACTTATAAAAACAGAATTTTATCAGATTGGGCTTATATTGGAAAGGATAGTTTGCTGATCCAAACTGACATGGTAGTAACTAAATAGTCTTCTTCATACCGCAATTACGACATTTATGCAGGAATAGACCATTCTTTATCGAAGAATTAAAATGAGCCTTCTGGCAGAAATCGCATTTTCCCGAGTGGATGTCTGGTATTTTTTTTACAGGTGTACGTTTTAGTTAAATTAATTTCAATATTTTCACTGGACAGTTAAAACACCCCGTAATTAATTACAACGTTTCCTAATATATCAAATTGGGAATAGGAGATCGAAAGAAGAGGATATAATAAATGTCGAAATCACAAATATTTTTTACATAAGAGATATAACTGGATGCAGCATCATTACTGAATTTTCAGCGTTGCCAATTGAAACCTTTGAAACAGAACATCAAGCAAGTGATTTTATCAATGGCTATTTAGAGGGTGAAGTATGTAATGAAGCCGGTAGAAAAGGCGAATTATTCAGAAGCTTCATTGCTATTTTTACATGCTTGTAGCGGGAAATCTGAAGAGGCAAATTCAGAAGATAAAATAAATAAGAATTAATTAAACAAGAAGAAACAACTAAAGTAACTGAAGTGGAAAAAACTGAACCTAATAAAACTAAAAATCTAAAAGAATATCTCATCTTTGACGAATGTAATGCAATGTTTAAGCAAGATCCAGAAGAGACTCAATATCCAAACGGTAAGTATCAGTTAAAGGGCGGGGCAATGGTTAATGCTGCTAGTTTTAATTATGAAGCAAGTGATGTATTCGATTATGCAACAGTAATTTTTTATGAAGGTAAACTAGCACACTTACAACTTGATACTGAGTCATCTGTTGAAGATATTGAAAAAAGGCTTAGCATTTCTTTTCATACCGCAATTGTTGAGCCTTATAAGTTTGGTAGCGGTTATGAAGTTATTTTCAATGAAACTTTTGCTGACGAAAATATTGCAATATTACCTAATGAAAGGGATGAATTAAAAGTAGTTAAATGATCTTAGTACGTTAAAGGAAATTAACCTGAACTGATTTGGAAATTAGTAAAATGAAATTTAAGTATTATAAGAATCAATAGATAATATGAACGAGATTCAAAGTGCATTAAATAGGGTAGCTCAGATAATAGGATCAATAGTAAAATACTTAAAAAAGAAAAAACTGAACCTAATTTATTCGAGGATGTGATAATTATTGCTTTTACTGACACTATGGTTTTTATTCCTAGTATCAGGTCTATTCTATATGCCAAAAAGAGAAGTCCAATTGAATTTCATAAACAATAAAATCTCATTATGGTTTTACATAATAGAAGGAGTATGGGCATTTATTACAATATTTTATATTCCTATTATCTCGAACATAATACTAGAAAGTGCGATTATTAGTGGATTGGTTGATTCGGAAAAGGATGCTTCTACTGTAATAATAGTTGTGAGTGTGATACTTTTTACAATTGCTTATATAATTTATTATAAAAGATTGGGTTATTTTAAAGAAAGGTACAAAAAACAAGATTTAAATAGTTAAGCAGGATGAAATCTTAGGTTTATTGTACAATATACATTGGAGAGCGAATTAATGAAAAATATAGGTCTAATCATTCAAGAAAGAAGAAAACAACTAAATATTTCTCAGATTGGTGATATCTTAAGCTTAGATATATTTAATGATAGTAGTGAAATTGTAGAGAAGTGGCAACCTGGAATTGATATGTTTGAAGATATCGAAGTTTCGCCTGATGATATAATGCTGCTAAAGGAATTTCTCACACAAGTTAAGCAAATAAGATAATAAAAGAGGCATTTTAACAATTTTTAAGGTAGGATATATTTACAAATAGGGTTATTAGATCCTAGTATTTATACTACTTTAATTAAAGTAGGGGAGTTTTAATTAATGAATGCAATAATATTTGACCTGGAGCTAAATAAGACATTTAGAAAAGGTCAATCTACTAGCATAGTTGAGATAGGTGCGGTAAAAGTTAATTTAGACGATATGAAAGTGTTAGATACTTTTCAGGTATACGTTATGCCACATATAGGCATAAGAAATGCAACAATAAAAATGATAAAGATGAGTGAAACCGATATAAAGAATGCTGTAACACCCAATAGTGCTTTATGTAAATTCATCGACTGGATAGGTGAAGACTACTTTCTGTGCTGCTGGGGAAATTCAGATAAATTATTTTTGATAAATGAATGCTCAAATGAAGATATCTCTTTAAAATGGTTAAAAAATTATAATGACATTCAACCGGGTATATCCAATGTACTTGTTAACCGAGACCAAATGAAACTAAAGGATGCAATAAATCAATCAAATATTGAAGTGCAAGGGAATTTTCACAGTGGATTATATGATGCTATTCACACCGCAATGCTGATGATTAAGCACATAGATATAGTAAGACTTGACTTTAACTCTGCTGAATTTAATTATTCAATTAGATGCCCGCTATATAAACGTTGTAAAAATTGTTCAAATGAAAAATATTATACACAGTTTCAAATTATTAAAGAAAACAAAAGAGGCTCTACTTGCACAGAATGTGTATCAAGTTTACTATCAATTAATTAAGCATGAAAATTATGAGGGAAAGGGGCTGCATATTCAATATGAGAGTGTGCAGTTAAAATACATATATGAATAAAATTATTGATAATAGGAGGATGTGTAATGAGGAAATCCAATATATATAGTCTATATAATTTAAAACCGACAATTGAAGAACGTGTGACTGTGGGACATTGCTATACTGGAATAAAATAAAAATAGAAATAATTTACGGAATGAATTAATGAATGTACGATACAAATAATAAATAAAATTATAGCTTGTTTATATAGGGATCTGGTTTTTGTGATTTTGAGAATTTATACTGGTAAGGTGGATAATGATGAATGGATAGTTATTACTGACGATTTTATGGATTTAGTACGGGAAGAACAATAAGAGAATGAAGATGTGGTACTTGTGGATGAATTTTCACAGTTTAGGGAGCGAAAAGAGAAAAAGAAATTAGCTGATACGCGGACAAAGCACTATGAAGATATGTATAGTCATTATTGCATGCCGGAATATCAAGAAAGGAAGCAGAAGATTGACAGAGATTGATAAAGATAAACTATTAGACTTTATGTATAAGAGGAAGGTTGCATTGTTTGATATGTACCAGAGAGACTTTGAAGGAGATCCGAGTAAAGTGTATACACAGTATTGGGAACTCAAATTCTGGCTAGAAGGTGTTGAGCGCGGGTAGTTTGATGTTAAGAAAGTGTATAATGAATAAAATTACAGATTATTAAACATGGTATAAACGAGATGAGACATAAAGAAATTAAAATCAAATGGAGGTATTTAATATGATTTATGAAATTAGATCAAGAAAGATGTTGGAATATCCTAGTGTAGACAATATGATCACCTCTCAAAATTCAATAAGAATAGTTTAGGTTAAATTGAAATAAATATATTGTCGTTTGGAATTACAATAGCGGTGATTAAGGAAATAAAAAGCCGATTTCAATAGAAAAAGCGTAACTATCTAGTAGCTACGCGATCATTTAAACGATTAAGCTTACTTATAGGTATTAGGATACCTCCATTGTGATCTTCATGAAGATAGAGAATCGTCCAGTAATCAGAAATATCAATATGTCTTTTTACTTGTTCATATTGCTTATATTTAAAGTTCGTTACGCATGTACCAGATATACACTTAAATATATGATAGAAGCCTCCTTCGGTTCGCTCAGGTGAGTCTTTTAACATATAGGATTTTACAATATGAACACTGGGATAACCGTCGTGAAAACTCTCGATTTGCACACATGTTTCACCAAGAAATACATCTTTTTTAATATTGATATCATTTGGGGATAAAGATCTGTTGGTAGGTATGGCTATCACCCTTTCTCCTAGTATTAATTAAGGATATTAAGAGATGAAGAGATTTATGACTATGAAACCTAAAATACTAATTTCAATGTAGAAATGGTTCCGTGGGAGTATAAGGAAACAAAGGGAAGTGTAATTGTGAATAATATATCTATAGCAAAAAAATCACCTATAAAGGTACTTTAAGGATTAATCTATCATTATATGAGAAACCTGTAATATAACCTTCTAATTTTAAACGTTCGGCAATTACCACTGCGACTTGATAACCAATGAACCTTATCTTTATCGTCCAGCGTATAAAATCATTGATGTGAAATTCATCGCCCTCTTCACACTGTTTTAAGTATTCGATTGCCATATAATATGATTCATTTGCTTGTTGTTTAAAATCCAATTTAATCACGCTCCTTCTTAGAAGTATATGAACACTAATAGAACTAATGACTCAATTTATAAATAAATTTACTAAATAAATAGATGAACTATAAAACTTTGATGTGATTAAGAATATAAAAAACCTCTCCAAATAGAGAGGTGTCAAAGTTAATTAAACTTGATAATCATTTTTAAATAGCACTTTACATAGCGGACAGTCAACTTCATCAAGCTTTTTGAATTTAATCTTTCTTAGATCAGACCTTGTGAAGGTTGAAAAATAATTATACTTTTCTCCACAAATACAAGTTTGTTCATCTTTTACAATGTGCATCTCATTGGTATTACTCAATAAAACTGTGGGATAATGCAAGGCACGCCCTCTTTTCTCTAATTTTCAGGCAAATTAGAAAGGGGATAAACTTGGCAACCCGGCTGTCATGGTGATTGGATATCACTTTAGACCCGTGGCTTTGCGTCTTTTACTTTCATAAAATTTGCCATATCTATTGTAGCATAGGTAAAAGAGAATGGTTGATTGTTTTTTAATATTCCCTTTTAGAAAGAGAGCTATTGTTTCTTCTGAATCAAGCATTTATTTCAATCTGATAGGTGACAAGAAATCCTGTCACCTATAAATACTGTTACTGCTTTCTAGCTGTACGTTTTGCTTCTTCACGACTAGAGAATGAATCTCCGCAAGTGTTATAAACGTAATCACCTGTATGCATATCAAGCATATATTCCCTTGACAATGAAGAGTGATTACAGTGAGAGTTCCCTTTGCTTTCCCAATTTTTCTGTATTTCTATTGCTTTGTTGTGTTGGATATGGGCCCTTATAATCAACCCTCTCATATTTTATAAGAATAATATATTCATAATTTGAGGTATTTATTCAACTCATCTAAAAATATATTAAATTAGCAATAAATTGCTTCCTTTATAATTAAGGGGGGTAAACTTTGAAAATTGACATTGAATTATTAGAAGTATGGATTAAAGAGTGCTTACATCAAGAACTATCTAAAGAATTAACTATATATCCAGAAATATCCCATGAAATATTTAGAAGAACTGAGGTGTTTGAGGATGTAATGGGTTTTCTACATGATCATGTTAAGATAAGAATAAAAAACGCCCAAATAGGCGCTCTTAAATAATTACTTAGATTCTTCTTCATCGAGTAACAACTTGGCATTCTCATCTACTAATCCATAACCGGGAATATGACCAGCTTTATCTTCGTGATATTTAGTTCCTGAATTATCTGTGTTATTTGTTTTACGTGATTCTTTTTCCATTCATTACACCTCCTATAGCGATAGAGTGTGTGTAAATTAGGAATTTATTCATGTTGAAATTAGGATGTCACAAGGCGCGTGTGCTTTACAGAAGAATTTAGATGTAAATAATCACATTAATTTGTTATAATTGAGTTATTGTTATTTTTAGGAGGAAGTTTATTGTCAATTGAAGTAGGTAGTAAGGTACAAGGTAAAGTAACAGGAATCACTAACTTTGGAGCATTTGTAGAGTTACCGGGAAACATAACCGGACTTGTGCACATTAGTGAGGTTGCAGATAGTTATGTCAAAGATGTTAATGATCATCTTAAAATTGGAGATCAAGTTGAAGTAAAAGTCTTAAGTGAAAAAGAAGGTAAGCTTGCTTTATCAATCAAACAAACTATTGATAAACCAGAAGGGCAAGCACAGACTTACACTAAGAGACCTTTCCGCAAGACTGATAATCGCCCAAAAAGTAATTTCCAACCAAAGGAAACCTTTGATGATAAAATGTCCAAATTTCTAAAATCCAGCGAAGAAAACTTATCATCTCTTAAACGTAATACCGAATCCAAACGAGGCGGTAGAGGTGGAAGAAGAGGATAAACTTTGAAAATAAATCTTAATTTCAGCCCTTTTTATAGAGGGCTGTTTTATATGGCATTGGATTAATAAAACATGGATTAGATAGTTATATATAAACCCCTCAAAACAGTTTAAATAGTGCTGTTTTTTATTAAGGAAAATTTTATGTATTTATGAATAAATATAAGATACATTAACGATTAACTTAGAGGAGAGATAAGATGGTGCTAAATGCTTTGTACGGTTGGTATCAAAGAAACATATATAAATTATCTACATATAACAAGAGAAAAGAGATCGAGCAGCTTGAGTTAATAATTAACCGAATCAAAGAAGAGATTAGAAATAGTAAAAATAAAGGGGGAACACAATATGTCAATGGTTAACAGAAATAAAATTAATGAAAATATAGTATGTATAGAGGGAGAGCCGACATTAATTTATAATTACATTCAATTTTTTTCTATCTAAAAAGGAAAGTAAAAGTCAAATAAGAACTTCAATGGAAACGAGAATAGTGTAGGAAAAAGATATTAAAGATTTTTTCTACATTGCGAGAGACAAAACATTAGACTGTTTAACACTAGAAGATACAAATATATCCAATGAAGACTTCGAAATGTTTATAGATGAACTTAGAGAATCAGGTATATTTGTAAACTCATCATTTAATCGTAAAGTAGTCTCCTTAAGAATGTTATTAAAATTTCTACAACCAAAGAAAATTAACGAAATGCGTATTGTTCCCGATGTTACTTATTTAAATGAAATTAAAGTATTACCTAATGAGTCAGATAGTTACGGAGCGTTTACAGTAGAAGAAGTAAAGAGGATTTCTGATATAACTTTACAGGTAGAAAAAGTGAAGCCTAAAATGAAAAGTTTATTTTTCCTACTTGCACTGGATACTGCATTGAGAAAAAATGAGTTGCTGTCTCTCTATTTGCCAAAGTAATAAAAATAAAGGGGCTTCCGCCTCAAAGGAATTTAGTCTTCCATAGTATAAGAAAAGCATCTATTATACATTTTTATCAAACAACTAAAGAACCTTATGCCACTATGCGATTCGCAAATCATAAGAATGTTAATACTACAACTATATAATATACTTATAAGAGGCAGAAAACTATGGGCGGTAGGCGCTGTGTCAGTTGATATGAGTTTATACAAAGGTGTTAGCAATGAAGTTCTATTAGAAACATTGAAACAACTAGGTAATCCAACATTAATCTTATTAAATCAAAAAATAAGCGAGAAAAAAATCAGGGAAAATATGTAATTATTATTTACAATAAAGTTTATAAAATGTATATTAGACTTAATTTGATAAATAAATTTATAGTTACAAAGGGAGAAAAATATGATTGTAAATAAATCGCCAGATGAACTTATAGAATATTTATTGCTAAATTTAAAGTTAGTTAAAGAGAACGATAAAAAGATTAATAAAATCAAAAATGAACTTGTAACTAATAATAATTTCATACCAGGTGCAGCTCAGGAGCTTATTAATAGCACAGAAGATGATTTGTCAGATTTGGATTTGAGGTTAATATGCCTTTTAACAGAACATATATATGTCGCTACGGGTGATAAAAAGTTAAAAACCGATGAATGGTTTACACCTAAAGAAATTAAAACATCTACGTTATATGACTACGCCTATGAAACACATGTAGACTCGATCAAGTTACCCTTAACAATGCCAGACCCATTTCTAAAAATTGACGATAAAAACTATATAGGATACTGGGATGCTCAATATGCTAATCAGCTACTAAGCGATTTATTAAGTTATAACCCAGAGACTCAGCGAGAGACGAGAAAAATTCAGAGAAATAATCAAATTGAATTTGCTATTAAGATATACCCTCATTCAATTAAAGAAATGACTGCCAAGTTGTTAAAGGGGAAATTAGGATACACAACTATTACTATAAATGCACTTGTTGGGACATCCGATACAGGTAAAGAGCTTTCTTATAATCCTAAAAATATGACTTTAACAGTTAATGAGGGAACAGAGCTAAATATATTAGATGGTATGCATAGGTTGACTGCCATAAAGAATGCATTAGAAATAAATCCAAATGTAAAACATAAAGTACAAGTTGCAATCAAAAACTTCAATCTACCACAAGCTAAAGAATTTCTCGCTGATATATCTAAGCAAAATGCAATATCTAAAGATCGAGTCAAAGAACTAGAAAAAAATAGATTTTCTGATGACGCGATGAATTATTTAAATTTAGAGTCGGATTTAAAAGACAGAATATCGGTGGATGGTCACGTTAGTGTGGGATCGAATGAAATAGTAAGATATGGAGTACTATCAGATGCGATTAACAGTGAATTTATAATGAAAAGCAGACTAGATGCTGATAAAGTGGGAGAGCGATTAAGTAAATTCTTTTATTACTTATTTGGGTTGTATCCAGATGAATTTATAAATGATGTAAATAGAATAAAAAAGAAGTCATATATTAATACGAATAGAATGTTTGCTGGCTATGTTGTTTTAGCTAAGAGAATGGTCGAAGAAAATATTTCTTTTGAAAATATAAAAGATATTTTAGATAGTATAGACTTTGATAGGAAGAATCCACTATGGAAAGAGATAGGCTATGTTAACTCTTCAGGAGCCATCCATAGTGGATCAGAGAGAAATATTATGAATTTTTTTAGGAATTTAGATTTGAATAAGTCAATGGAGGAGAATTAAATGTCTGAGTTATACAATGAAGAGTTAAAAATGGCATTTTTGGATAGATACGAAAATAAAAGTACTAGGAATACTATGATAAATGTATTTAAGTGGAGTGCTAAAACAGAGAAACCTTTAAATAGGGATTTGTACGAATTCACACTCAATGAGATTAGATTGGTATTAGTGGATATGAATTCATCATCAATCGACTCTATAAGATCAAATGGTCGATTTATCAGTTATTATCTTGATTGGATAATAGGTGAAGGATACAAGGTAAACGAGAATCCACTAAATGGTTTGTTAAATGAATGGTACGAGAACATTTATGATTCTAGTAAAAAGACAATATTTACAGAAAAAGAAATAAATGAAATGGAAAAAGCACTTGTCAATGCTCAGGATGCAGTTGTTTTAAAACTATTGTTTGAAGGTGTAGAGGGAGAGGGACTTTCTGAGTTACTTAATTTACAAGAAAAAGATGTAAATTTTGATACTGGAATTTTAAGTTTGCGAAACGATTCAGGTGAAAAGCGTGAAATTGAAGTTTCAGAGGGGTCTTTAAACTTAATTAGACAAGCAATTAAGAATGTGCCATATGCACTCAAAAATGGATTGAGCGAAGGAAAGAGACGAGAGATTGAGGTTGTGAACAATAATTATATAGTTAGGTCGACAATTGGAAGAACAATTAACCTAGACAGAGCTGATAAACATTTGATATATAGACGATTAGCTACGATGAGTGAGCAATTCAACTATAGATATTTAACAGCAAATAATATAGTTAAATCGGGGAAATTGAAATTAGCTAAAGATTTATATAAAGACAGAAAGCAATTAACGAATAAAGAACTAGATATTATAGCAGAGCAGTTTGGAATGAAAAAAACAATGACGCAAGGAACATATAGATATAACTCTATGAGGGCATATATTAACGAAGAAAATATAAGAGGAATGTATCCAGAGATTTTTGAATGACAGGAACATTTATCCCTAGGAAAGCTTGGGGATATTACATGAAAAGAGAGTAAAAGGTCAAATCATACTTAATATTTATACAGATATTAAAGAAAGCGAAATAATGGGCGTCTGTTGGGTAAATTTAAAAACGATACTCTATTGACAAATGATTACTTATTAATGGCAGAAAACAATAATATACATATTGCGGTAGTTGAGGAGTTTGAAGAAAGAGTATTAAAAGAAGGAAACAAAAAAGACACCAAGAATTAACTCAGCATCTAAGTCAGCTTTATATGGCGGTAACCATATAAACATGTGTGTAAGGCAAATCAACTTTACAAATAAAATATAACAAATGTTATTGAAGTTTTCAATACATAATGATTACAACTTAAGGGGAAATCATCTTAGATTAGTATAATTAAGGGGTGTTTTTCCATTTTTATATTTAAACAAGTGAAATTATAGATCAACACTAACGTATAATTCGTATGCAATTTGTATTTTATTAGACAAAGGGAAAAGGTGGGGACGGTGAAAAAACTTAGCTTTTTTCATGTAAATGTCGATAGCTTCTTAGAAGCTTGAACAGTAAAAGTTCAAGCGGAAGACAGTTTAATAAAGTTACTAGAACAATAGAGCCTATCATATCAATGATCACATGTTGTTTTACAAAAAGGGTTGATACAATAATTAATGTTCCGGCTAAGTGAATACATATTGTATTAAGAACATATTTATATTTAACTTGCTTTGATACGAGCATCACAACAAAGGTTGTTAATACATGTATACTAGGAAAACAATTGTATGGACGATCCAGTGAGTAAATCCAATCCACCAGCCTTAAGATAAAGTTATTACTTTCTAGTGTTGGTCTTGGTACAGTTGTTTGAAAAAAGAAATAAATAACGAAGCAAATAAGTTGGGCTGCTACAATCAATATTAACGACTTAAAGTAGATTTTAATATCCTTAAAACAAAAGTATCCTAAATAACAAAACAAATATGCGTACCAAAGAATATACGGAATTATAAAAATTGGGATGAATGGTGTGTTACTGTCCAAGGTTGTAGTAATATCGATAGGATTATGAGCTCGACTGTTTAGCAGGCCATATATTAAACCGAGGAAAGGGATTACTAACAAACAACACAAATAGGGAGCCTTTTTTAAATAATTTTTCAAATTCACATCCCCTTTTTGTTAAAGTAACGTAAAAATCAAATGAATCTCCATCCCTTTATAACTATATGAAGCTTCATTTGATTTGTTGCAACCCCTTTAAAGGTGCAAGATACGATAAGTTAAAAGTAGATTTTTATCGTAGGGAGGAGAAGAAGTACATGGAAGAAAAATATTGCAATGATCCAAATTGCGAACAAGTAAATCCACAGCCTTTGAGTAATTTTTATTCACAGAAAAAATACAGTAAGAAGCGTGGAGATTGGATTTATTATAATCCAGAATACAAAGAGTGCACGGGTAGAAGGGCAAGAAGACATCGAATAGATAACTTAGAACATGTTAAGCATGTAAAGGGGGTATGGCATAAAAAGAATGCAATTACAGAAAGAGAAAAGAAGAGACAATATTGTTTAGAAAATTTAGAGGAAAATAAAATGAAGCAGGTTAAATTTTAGCAAAGCGAACGTGGAAAAGAAAAACTTAAAGGGTACGGGTTAAAAAGATCACATAATAAGCATCATCAAATTCAGCCGTCAGAATGGATAGCATGTAAATCATATTTCGATAATTCTTGTGCAGATTGTGGAATGACATATGCTGAACACAAGAGCGTATTTAAACAAGGTTTACATAAGGAACATGTTATTTATGAGGGAAGGAACGAGTTGGAAAATTGTGTCCCTGCGTGTAAAGGTTGTAACAGTAAAAAGTGGATGTATCCATTTAATGACTGGTACAATTCTGATAAGGAATAGCTAGTATATTTGCTAAAGAATAATTTAAGTTGGTCGGAAAGTATTCTACATAGTTTTACATATGATTCATTATCGAACATTTATCAATACATACTTGATCGCAAGAAGGTGTATAAAGCAAAGGCTTCATTTTCAAGTAGATTCAGTATTAGTTTACATTTGCCAAAAGAATTAAGAGCAAGCAAGGGATTATCAAATGGGGATAAATGTAATAGTAAGTTCAACATACATAAGAAGAAAGTATATTTAGATTTTACTGTGAACGGAACGTATGATATTTACCCAACTGGAAAGATTGTACTGCCATATGCTCTAGTGGAAAAAGGATTAATGAAGGCAAAGGACGATTCTATGTTGTTTTGTGAAAATGGACGTATAACCGTTAAATCATTCAGTGTTATGCAATAGAACGTAATACAAATGAATTTATAGATTATTTTAAATGATTATTAACCGATGGAAATGGAAATTATATACTAGTTTACATTAGATAATACATAATGCATACAAGGTAAGGCGGTTATTAATAAATGAAAGATGCAAGAGAGAAGTTACTTTGGGTTATTGAAAATGCACAGGAGGCGATAAAGCATATTGATAACAATGCAAAACGGTTGGCCGTAGGAAAAATTGATGAGATAGAGTTCGATTCTACGGAATCTAAATGGATTCTTATTAATAAGGTAATTGATGAAGAGGGGAAGCTTTAATGAGTAAAATTAATGATAAATAAATATATTATAAACACAAACTGCGAAGTTAATAAAACATATAGGGGAATGGAGAAGAAATGTTATAAAAATCAGAGAGCTATTGGAGAATGTAGCCGGAGTGAACAAGGTTGTATTCGAGTAGTTATACATAAAATAAATGAATACATATGAGGTTTGTTGAATGAAAGTGTTTTATTACAGAATTACATTGAATTTGGAAGATAATTTACATTAATTTAATGTACTCGTCCAAACCTTTTATTTGAATTTTCATATACAGTAACTAAGGAGGTGGACAACAATGTGTGGAATTTTTAATGCGAATAACAGAGAATGCTGTAAGAGAGTAAGATGTTGCTTTGTTGAGAATGACCCATGTACCGTATGGACACCAAAATGTAAAAAGAACTGTGGTTGTAGGGTGCATCAATAAGAAAAAAAGAATCGCAGCTTCCAGGTGAGATGATGAGCTGCGATTCATAAAAATAGACAGGAAACAAGTACTTGGAAATATAGAAATCATTCAACTTACAAGCGATGATTTGGTTGAGGACTTGAAGGAGGGATTATAAATGAAATTATATGTGAAGGTGATGGGCAAGCTGTTGAAATATATATTGATCATGTTGCTATGGTGGTTACTCATTATCATCGCATTGATTAAGTAGGAGGAATCTAGGAGATAAAGAGGCAAGATGATGGGTTAGGAGTATTTAGAGGTTTACCATTTGCATTGGCAATATGGGGAATTATTGCTTGGGGAATATGGCATCTTTTTAATTAGACACGGAGGTAATACATAGTGATTTTGACAGCATGGATATTGACTATAATTTTTGGAACATTGGCATTGGGTTCGTTTGCAACACTGAAGAGGTGGATAGTTGTAAGAAGAAGGTTTGGAGAGTGGTACTAGGGTTATCATTGGTGATGTTGGTGTAATGTATATATTGTCAAAGCGTATATGCATTAGAAGAATCTAATGCAAATGTCCCTACTTCTCTTTGTTCAAAAGAATACGAACATGGTTTCAGTGAACGCAGAAAAGCAATTAGAGATAACTTTATTAAAGAATCTATATCGACCAATTACGATGCTTTAAAACGCCTGTCAGAAACATGAGATAATTCGTAGATGATAAAGGGAGCGATAAGTGGTGTTTTATATAATTATAAGTTGGTTACTTGTAGGTTTTATAGCTGGAATTATGAAAATTAATGATAAAGATTTCAAGGAGATACATCAGGGAGCGATTGATAAAACGGGGCTGAATCATCTACCTAATCCAAAGCTATTCGCATGGGCGACGTCAACTTTATTCGGATACTACTCAATATATGTAGAAGTAAAATATCAAACTTGTAAAAAAAGTTAATATCACATAGTTCGACTAAACAGTCATTGAAACCATGATTTTAATTGATAGTTGGAATAAATTGTGTAGTAAAAAAGCCGATTGGATTTTTTTCAATCAGCCCCTGTTCTTCATATGTTTACTAGTTTCAGTACCTGCGTTGAAAATAGCTACAACCATTATACAGAAAAAAAGAATTTGTATTGCGGGGTTAGCTGCCCAATATCCCAAGAAATTCATGAAAACAAGGATGACAAATAAAAGAGCAGTAACTGTGGTTATAAAAAGGCGCCAGTTTAGAGTCATTTTATTCCCTCCTTATATATGTAAACTGCATTTATTAAGAGGTTACCATAAATATTTGGAATTTTGAACCATTAAATGTTTTTTATTAATATATAGTTTGATCAAGATATGTCACGAACTCGAAGGGGAGGCGGTACGATTAGAAAGTAAACACGATGAAATAAATGATTAGATTGTTTGCAGAAGCTATGGAATCAGATCTAACAGATAACGAAAAAGCGGATATAATAAACGACCTTTATGAAATAATGAATATCTGGAGAAGTGCATTAGATATTTAATAATACAATTCGTAATGGAGTTTCGAACTATTCGAACCCTTATGAATAATTCGAAAGTGGTATCGTAATAGAGTTCTGAATTACTCGGAACGTTGAGATGATTCGATTGATACTATTCAATTATAATCTCGTTGATAATAAAGCCTGTACAAATTATTGCTAAAAAGAATGCTATAACTTGTAAAAAAATTTTTATAGGCATGTTAAGTTCATTGAACCGTTTATATACATCCCATATTAAATTTAGTATCAAAAATGGAATTATAGTTAATATTCTTATTTATATACGAAACGGAGGTTTTGGAAAATATGATCAAATCTTACATTATTTATAATTCTATCATCCGAGAAATCATTGAAGAAGGCTTGTGGGATAAAAGATCACCAAGTAAGAGCCAAATGGAAAGATGGTACTTTTGCCTATACAAAATCATTGTTAAATGTACAAATGAAATTTGACAAGGGTAAGGAAATTCCTAATCTTACATCAAAAAGAGTCCCAACTAAAGAATAAACGAAGAAAAGTTAAGTTAAACAACGAATTAGTAAACATGGTGGTTGATGGTGAGATATCTGAGCCTATTCACAATGATGGAGAATACGCCAATTTAGACCAAGTTGATTATCTAATATACACTCTTAAAACTAATTCTTACTCACGCAGAATTGTAGAGGATTTAGATGATATGGCACTTGAACCATGTGTTTATGAAACGCATTGGCAAATGTGGGGAGGTAAACATAATCTAACTGTCAATGTCAGATAAAATGATATGGGATTAGGAAATCCATATAATATTTATCAATATTCAATTCTACATAGACTTATTGCTCAAGTTACAAATAAAGAAGTGGGAACAATTTGTTTTAATATTGATAATGCTCATATTTATGACAGACACTTCGAACCTTTAATGGAGCAAGTTTTTAGAGAATCATACAATGCTCCTAAAGTGTGGATTAATCCTGAGATTAAAAGTTTTTATGACTTCACAATTGACGATGTCAAAGTAACTGATTACGAACATGGTGATAAAGTAAAGTTGGAGGTAGCGCTTTGATACATGTAGTCGCTGCAATAGATTTATCTAATGGTTTGGGTTACAAAGGGAAATTGTTAACGAAACTTAAAAACGACATGAAACATTTTCGTGAATTAACTACTGGTGGCATTGTGGTTATGGGGAGCAATACATATGAAGAAATAGGTAGTCCATTAACGAAGCGTACAAACATAATCCTATACGCAATCCCGAATATGATCCACACAACGATGTGTACGTGTATTGCTCAGTAAAAGACATCTTGCACGAATACGTGAATTACGGTAATAAAGAAGCAAACTTGTTTGTAATGGGTGGAAGTGAAGTTTATAAGCAATTATTGCCATTTTTTGACTATAAAAAAATGTCAAAAGAAGAACTCGTAAACCGCCTGATTGCAGCAGAAGAATACATTGTTGAAAACAATCAAAAGTGGCTTTACAAACAATTCGAAGACTATTCTATTGAATCTTAATATATTTTTCATTTTCCAATATTTGGTTTGGATGTGTTTTTACTATCCTTTTGTTCTTTTAAAAAAATTTGATCAAAAACCTTTCTTATTTACAGACTTTCCACTGTACTCTCATTATTGTTGAAAAAATAATTTGTTTAAAAAACACCATCCACGTTATTTCACTAAAGGGCCGTTTAATGGTATAAGGGTCACAGAAATGATCAACCTTTTTTAACTAATTCGTTTGAATATAGAATGAGCATGTTTTAATCAAATTATTTATCAAGACCTAACTAAACAAAAGATAGATAGATTAAAGGACATTACATATTTTATATGACTAATATGTAATGTCTTTTCTTATTCAACTTCAACAATTGCGCCCTATTGCGGAAGATCAAGATATATGTAACCGTCAAGTGAAAATGAACACTTTTTGCTAATGTTGGTTTGAAAATAAAGTTTATGATTACGATTCTGTAGCTTTAAAATAAAGTTTAATCAAATTGATATCAATAACCTTGATAAACGAACAAAAAGAAAGAGCGTGTTTTGAAAAAAAGATTGATCAAAACACGATCTTAATATATTCAATTGAATCACTCATTTATAAAAAAGTTTGATAATTTTTGTGATCCTTCCTCCATTAAAGCGCCCGATTGTGGAATAACTAATATATAAGATGTTTCACTACTAAACGGTTCACCGTAGTGTCTCTGAAAGATGAAACAAAACCCATCTTTTGAATGGTTTCAAAGGATGGACTAATCTATAATGTTCAGAGGAGTACAAAGTAATGAAAACTTCAATAGGTAGAATCAATTGTACTGTTTAATCTAAAATCAAACCTTGTTAACCATATCAAACTAGAAAGTAGCTGAGAGATATGATGAAATTTCGTTTAAAAGATGGGAATGAAGTAACGATAAAAGAGGCGACTAAAGAATACGCCCAACATATGATCGATTTCTATAATATCGTGGGTGGAGAAACTGATTTTCTTTCATTCGGAAAAAATGAATTTAAACGCAATAAAGAGGAATATAAAGAGTTTATAGAATCTACACGCCTGGAACAAAACTCCATCATATTACTTGCAACCATAAATGATGAAATTATTAGTATAGCATCCATTCATTCTAGCCAGAAGGACAGAATGAAACATGTAGGTACATTAGGAATCGTTATTAGCGAACAGTTTACTGGACTAGGCTTAGGCAGAAAAATGATGGAACAAATGATCCAGTGGGCATCCTCAAATGGGATAACTAACAAAATTAGTCTCGTAACTAGAGAAGATAATGTTCCAGCCATTGAATTGTACGAAAAGCTCGGGTTTGAAAAAGAAGGCCTCATTAAAAAAGACAATTTAATTAATGGAATTTATTACAACACGATTTTGATGGGATTATTTATTTAGTCTTTATTGGGCGAAATTATGGCGCATTCACGCGCTGTAGAAAGCCGATTTAAGGAATATAAAATGAACGCGCATTTGCGCCTTGGAACGTACTTAGTGAACGTACCAGGTGCCAAGAGCTATTATCTACATTCAATAGACAAGTTTATAAACGCCTTCCGAATGATTAATACAATTACCTGCGCTCGACTTTCTTAAAGAAGTAAATCCCGCCCTCCAAATTCACAAAAAGACCAAAAGGTGGGGAAATTCTTTTTAAATTCCTACCTTTCAATAAAAATGACTGATCCAACTACTGAAAAACCTCATTTAATTATCATATGGTTCTGCAGAGTTAATTCTGAATTGATAACAGTTTATATCAAAGATTTCATACGTTCACTTGTTCAACAATCTGGCCCGATTGCTTAATAAGAAAAAAACCATATATAAAACGGTTGAACTTTATTTTAAATCCACACTCATTTGATACGGCCTCTGTCACGAATCAACTCAAAACACTTACTTTCTATTATATTTTGTGTGACATTATATAAAAATACATACAGATACTTAGGTTTAAATAAACTTATTGACATTTAATGTAAAAAAAGAAGATAAAACATGTCCTTTATCACAATCTATATAAGTAAAATTAATAAATATATATAACGATTAATCTTTGAGGGGAGGTGAGAAATGTGCATATCCTAAAATCAAATATTGAAGGCGTAGTAGTTTGAATCAGACATTAATTCAGTAACAGTTAGAACTAGTAAGCATTCACATAAATACAGTCAGCTAGATGAAATGTTAGTGAGCGTAGGGGATGTGGTCAAATTAGGAGCAAGTCTTGGATCAGTTCGCGGGAACACTTTTAAGTATGAAATAACGATTAAGAATTAATTTTACCTAATAAAATCAGTGTTTCAAAAGGAGCATACATAAGAGGAGAGCAGGTCAGAGGGAAGTCTCTCCTCAACTATTACATAATTAACTTTAAATATTAGCGGTGAAAACCACCAAGTTGCTGTTCAGCCATTTGTACCAAACGCTTGGTTATCTCGCCTCCAACTGATCCGTTGGCTCTTGAGGTTGTCTCAGCGCCTAATGTAACTCCAAACTCTTGTGCAATTTCATATTTCATTTGATCTAATGCTTGTTGTACTCCCGGAACAACTAAATTATTACTGTTGTTACTTGTCATGATGTACATCTCCTTAGAATTTTAGAATATGGTGTTGCAAGAATAGTTTGTGTTGGTACGTAAGGTTTATACATAGAATTCAAAAAAAAATTCAAGTGAGTTAAATTGTTAATTATATAAGAAAGGGTATTTGTTTGGCTAGCGAATTGAAATTAACAGTATAAGGAATTCCTCCGTCAGTCAATCACTACATGGGATATAGAGGAGTTAGAAGAGGCAATGGTTTGCATGGTGATGGCATATACAAAACCTGAATCTAAAAAGTTCCAAAAGGAATTTGAAACATATAAATGGTATTATCCGGCGAAAAAAACAAAGAATTTCTTATAAATTGGATAATGAAACAAGATGTATACTTCAATTCCAACCTCCTAAAAATGGGAGGTTTTTTGTTTGGTGGCAATAATCGTGCTACCAACTCGATTTTATAAACTGTCCGATAACTGCCCGTTTTTATTTTAAAAAGATTATTCGAGGACAATCTTCATATACACTTCAAATTTGTTCGCTCTATTCTTCTCAATTTTTTTACTGATGTGCGAATATACATCAGCAGTGATTTGCATGCTATCGTGTCCGAGGCGCTCTTGAATATCCCCAGCTTTGCCACACTGCATGTGTATGACGACGGGTTGAATAGATTGGCAGGGGTGGTAGTCCAACTTTCTTTAATATTCTAGGAAAGAGTTAAATTGTAGAGTTATGAAATTGATTCATAAAAATATGAGATGATAAGGATGAAAAAATCAAAATTGATCCAGGTCACGGTAGGAAAGATCCAGGTGGGGGAGCCAATGGACTGCAAGAAAAAAACCATCGTTCTGGATATCTCAAAAGAAATAAAAAAGTATCTTGATGAAAATTATATGGATCATGAGACCACTCTTACAAAATCTACCGAAGTCAATTTAGAATTATTTGAACGCACCGATATCGCAAATAGAGGCGGGACAGATGTTAATTTATCTCAAATTATGTGAACGCGGGTGGTGGTTCTGGATACGTGTCTAATACCTACACTAAACCGAGCGCCGGTTCTGCTAAACTACAAAACCTAGTTAATGCTGAAGCTTGCTACTGCGAAAAATATGGTTTAGGCGCCCAGGGTGACGACAGTAAGCAAAGAAATGTATCTATCGTTCGTAAAACCGCAATGCCAGTAGTCTCAAGGGTTTCTTTTTGTGTTAATCCAATGACGTTTTCAAGTTTTTATAGTAATGTGGTTTAGAAAACTATTAAGGGGAGTTCCTATGAAATTAAGTGGTATACAAGGTCTTCTAACTTTTTCATTAAACGTTGAACGGTTTTATAGGAAATTTCTAGCATGTCTGCAATTATGTTCTTTAGCAAAAATTTCTACCGCATTGGGGAGATTATTTACAGCGAACCACTCGCCCAATAAGTTGGGAATACTAAATTACTTGACATCTCAAACTTAACGGCTTTTGGAGTATATATCATGAATTAGGAGGTAACAAATTATGCACGAAATAAACCAGCATATATTAAGTGTCATTGATTTTATGAGCACGGATCACAAAACCTTATTTGTGAAAGTTATGGGGTACGATGCGAGTTTTGGGATAGAATTTAATGGAGAAATTAAATTTCTTAATGGAATGCCATTTGGAGATTTAATCCATGAACAAAGGTCATTTGTATCTCCTGATTGCAGACAGTACATACGAAAGAATTTGTTAAATATGTATAACGCGGGAAAATTTAATTAATTGAGGTCAAAACTTCTTCTGAGTTTAAATAAAATAATAAGTACAAAAGACATCCTGAAGTATCCCCCGAATAATGGGCGCTGTAAAAAGTCCCTTATTCGGTTTTTTTAAGTCTTTATTTCTATTTAACAGGCTGTAATAACCCTTCCTCAAATTTGTGAAGAATCAAGGAAAATAGGGGGGATAAAACAGCCTGTAAATCCAACAGAGTGAAAGAGAATTTGTCTTGAAATCACCTGCACACAAGTTAGTTTGATGGGGAAATCTAGAAAAAAGTACAGGATATTTATTTACCTAAACATAAAATAGTGTGAGGTGATAAGTATGGTGAAAAAAATAAAGATTGACCCGGGGCACGGTGGAAAAGACCCAGGTGGGATAGCTAATGGCCTACAAGAAAAAAATATCGTTCTGGATATCTCAAAAGAAATGAAAAGATATCTTGACGAAGACTATACAGATCATAAAACCACCCTTACGCGTTTTACGGATATCTTTATGGAACTATCGGAACGCGCCAATATTGCCAATAGAACCAATGCAGATGTATTTATCTCAATTCATGTGAACGCTGGTGGAGGTACAGGTTACGAGTCATATATCTACACCAAGGCGAGTGCTAATTCAGTGAAATTGCAAACTCTAGTCAATGCGGAGGCTCTTGAAACTGCTAAAAAATACGGGCTAAGAGCACATGGTGATGATAAGAAACGAGGGAATCTAGCTGTTGTTCGGGAAACTGCTATGCCGGGAATCCTAACGGAAATTGCTTTTATTGACTCCGAAGATGCTGAAATACTAAAAAATAAAGATTTTATTAAAGATATGGCAGCAGCTTATGCACGAGGTGTAGCGAAGTATTTGGATTTACCAGTTAAGAAAATGCCAGTACCAATGGAGGAATCAAAAGTGGTAGAACGAGATATAAATAAAGTGAGCGATTGGGCGAAATCCTCATGGGATGAAGCTACATCAAACGGCTACTTTGACGGATCAAGACCAGGAGCTTCAATTACAAGGGAAGAATCAGCAATAGTGGTAAATCGTTTACGGAGGAACTTTCTAAAATTAATCACTGAAAATTCAGATGATATAAAGGCTCTTGAAGCCAGGTTGCATGAAATTGAAAAAGAAAATCAGGAATGATAAAAGTCATTCTTTAATGGAGCTACTCTTGTCATTTAGAAGCCAGCCAGTAAGCTTCTGTTTGATACGGGAAGGACAACTGTTATAGTCGTTTTTGGAACTTTAATAGATTTAATTATAGCTAGAACTATCAATTGCTTGGAGCAGTTCCGCTTCCGCTAAACAAATATAAGACAATATCTGTGATTAAAATGGGGGAAGGGATACACACATACATTATTTAGGTAGTTTCCTATTTCCTATTTTTGAAATCTTTTGTTGTATTTCTAGGACGTGTACAGAAAATTTTTATCCGAATCGAGGATGGTTCCGTACACGTCTCTTTTATTAGCTACGCCCTTAATTGCTCCTAGAACTAGTTCAAAGACATTACTTTGCTATCATCTATGAAGTAATTACATTATTGCGTAAATATCGTACAACTGATAGAAAAGGTAATAAATAATATCCGTCGAAAGAAAAAAAGATATGGAATTTCCATGTCAGTAGCATTATTTATTTAATAGCCCCTATATTGCTGATGCTGAGGAAAGTAAGGAGTTTGTTGGTACTGCTGCATATTTTGTGATTGTTGATAAAAATAATAAGGTGTATTTCCCATTGCTTTGTTACAGTCCTTGTATGGGCCTATATATGTTGTGGGTTTAACTGGTTCAATTACTTGTTTCCATTGATATTCATCGAGACAATAGGTATGTGCCATGATGTTTGCGGGAGTGAATCTTAAGAAATCAGAATCTAATATAACATCTGGGGTAGGTGCATCAAAATCGCTAAAAGATGAGTATTATCAACTGCAGCTACTTCATAATGCCACCAATCTTGTGGAACGTTTGCCACTTGCCCAGGTGTAATAGGGTATTGGAGAATTTCTTTCGTATATGGGTTCAGTATTATTAAAAGCGGGGGACTATTTCCAAAGAAATGTAAGAGTCATAGAATGTTTTATCGCTAGACCTTTTTCCAGTGTTTGATGTCTAGTTTCCGCCGCGGGATCTTTTGGGTTATCCAAACATGGAAAAGTATATTTGCGTATTTAGAAAATTAAGAAATTAATCAAGACTTTACGACTAACTTAGAATGTGAGACTTTGCTACAAGAAAGTAATCTCCGTAGTTAGATTTTGGAATTTTTTTCAGAGATTATATATGTAATAAATCGGATATTAATGTTGGTTTGAATGGATAAAGTATCTGGAATAATACTAGAAACAGTTCATATAAATTATCTAAGAGAGATTAACAAAAATCTGAGAGGAAATCTCTTAAAAATAAAGCGCTTTTATTCATACGAGGCTATATGACAGGAATACCCAAGGCATTTCACAATTGCATTCAAACTCGTCTTTTTAGTTACCTAATAAAAATAATATTCGCCATTTGTATCCTTTATTTACATGCACTGAAGTGAGTAATTAAAGTAGGATGTTATCAAAAAAAGAATCCTCCTGCAATAAACAGGAGGAGAAAGAACTATTAATGGATTTGGCGGTAAAGTCCAATAACTTTTCCAAGAATTGATACATTCCCTAGAATGATTGGTTCCATATTGGAGTTTTCTGGTTGTAATCGGATAAACTCTTTTTCTTTAAAAAAGCGTTTCACTGTTGCTTCATCGTCATCAGTCATGGCAACAACGATATCACCATTATTCGCCGTACTTTGTTGTTTCACAATAACATAATCGCCATCATGGATTCCGGCTTCAATCATACTATCACCCATTATCTCGAGCATAAAGACATGTTCGTCGTGTGCTGCCATCGATTCTGGTAGTGGAAAATATTCCTCGATATTTTCAATGGCTGTAATTGGTAGACCAGCTGTAACTTTTCCGAGTAAAGGGACATTGATGACATTGTTTTTGGGTATATTGTGCGTTTCAGATTGATCTAGTATCTCAATGGCACGAGGTTTGGTAGGATCACGACGAATAAGTCCTTTACTTTCTAATCTTGATAAATGACCGTGAACGGTTGAACTTGAAGCTAAGCCAACTGCTTCTCCAATTTCTCTTACTGAAGGTGGATAGCCTTTAGTGCGTACTTCGTCTTTAATAAAATCCAATATATCATTTTGCCTTTTTGAAAGCTTTGACATACATTCACCCCATCTCTCTTATTCTTGTTTTTATTATATCACGCAAAAAAAAAAGATACAAACATAAGTTCGAATATCGTTGACTAAAAACAGGTGTTCGATTTATACTTAATTTATCAAATAGCGAACAAGTATTCGAATTTGGAGGGGTCACGATGAAAAAACTATTAAAAAGTCATACTTACACACTTTTATTAGCAGGAATCGTATTTATTTTTTCTTTATTTTTCTCAATGAATAGAAATCATGATAATCTTGACAATTATATATCCGTTACAATAGATCATGGAGATACTCTATGGAAAATGGCTGAAATATACAGTACAGACGATTTATCGAGAGATGAGTTCATTGAATGGATCATTACTCATAACGAAATATCTGCTAAATCGCTAGTGCCGGGAGAATCTATTATTTTACCAATAGCTAAAACAAATCTAAGTCTTGCAAGTAAGCAATAAGAAAGTTGGAAAGAAAAATGAGAGCGATTATTTACTGTCGAGTAAGCACAGAAAAAGAAGCACAGGAAACATCACTAACTAGGCAGGAAGAAGAGTTGAGAAAACTAGCTAGTAAATCAGAGTTTGAAATCGTTTCTATTATTAAAGAACAAGCAAGTGGATACGAACTTAACCGTGATGGGATTTTTGAAATGCTGGATATTTTTAAAAAAAAGCAGGCTGACGTTCTATTAATTCAAGACGAAACGCGGCTCGGACGTGGAAATGCGAAAATTGCACTATTTCATGTAATTATAAAGGAGGGTGTAAAAATTTATTCCATATCACATGATGGAGAAATTGAACTATCTGATTCTGATTCGATGGTCATTAATATTGTTGGAATTGTTGAAGAATATCAGAGGAAGCTACATAATATTAAGATTAAACGAGGTATGCAGCGGGCGGTTGAAAATGGATTTCGGCCGCAGAAAAATCTGAGCAATCAGGGAATGGGTGGTGGAAGAGAACGAAAGGAAGTTCCAATCGAAGAAATAGTAAAACTTCGAAAGAACGGACTTACATTTGCAGAAATTGCAGCTACCCTACGAGGATTTGGGTATCAAGTTTCAAAAGCTACTATAAATCGCAGATATTTAGAATACCAAGTCTCAGAAGAGGATTAACCAAAAGCAGAGAACTTGTATTTTCGCCTTTTTTTATATAACATGACACTATTAAAAGTGTAAAGGAGCGAAAGTATGTTATCGAAAGAAAAATTAGCTCGGATAAATGAATTGGCTAAGAAGGCTAAGTTGAGTTCATTAACAGTGGAAGAAGCGAAAGAACAATCTAAGTTGAGAAGTGAGTACTTAGAAACGTTTCGTAAATCCATGTCAAATACAATCGAGCATTTGACAATTATTGACCCTGAGGGAAATGATGTAACACCTGATAAGCTTAAAAGCATTAAAGATATAAAAAATCGTTTGCATTAAGGGATGAAGCGTTAGAGAATATCGGATTCGATATTCTCTTTTATTTTTTTTCTTAGAATTAACGGATTGTATACTGGAAACGGAGCATTTTAATAAAGTATCTGAATTATTGTTGTTTTTATCAACATGACACTATAAAATAGTAAGGGTATACATAAAGAAAGGATGGTTTGATGTTAAATAAAACTGATGCACTTTCAATCAATACAATTCGTACTTTGTCAATCGATGCTATCGAAAAAGCAAATTCTGGACATCCAGGAATGCCGATGGGGGCCGCTCCGATGGCTTACACTCTTTGGACTCAGTTTATGAATCACAATCCGAAAAATCCAACTTGGTTTAATAGAGACCGTTTTGTTCTTTCTGCAGGACATGGGTCGATGCTTTTATACAGTCTGTTGCATTTATCAGGCTATGATTTGTCATTGGATGACATTAAAAATTTCCGCCAATGGGGAAGTAAAACACCAGGACATCCTGAATTCGGACATACTGCTGGGGTAGATGCAACAACTGGGCCTCTTGGACAAGGTATAGCAATGGCAGTAGGTATGGCTATGGCTGAACGTCATTTAGCAGCAACATACAATCGCGGATCATATAATGTAGTAGATCATTATACATATGGTATTTGCGGAGACGGAGACTTAATGGAAGGTGTTTCTTCAGAAGCTGCTTCATTAGCTGCTCATCTTAAACTTGGAAGAATGGTCGTATTATATGATTCAAATGATATATCACTTGATGGAGATTTGGATAAATCATTTAGTGAAAGCGTTGAAGATCGTTTTAAGGCATATGGCTGGCAATATATACGTGTAGAAGATGGAAATGATGTGACTGAAATTGCTAAAGCTTTAGAATTGGCGAAAACAGATGACACGCGCCCAACACTTATTGAAGTAAGAACTGTTATTGGTTATGGTTCACCTAACCGTTCTGGAAAATCTTCCTCTCACGGAGCTCCTTTAGGTGCTGATGAATTAAAACTCACAAAAGAATATTATAAATGGACATTTGAAGAAGATTTCCATGTTCCGAATGAAGTATATGAACATTTTAATAAAACTGTTGTGGAAGTGGGCGGCAAGAAGGAAGCAGCATGGGAAAGTCTATTTAATGATTACCAAAAAGAGCATCCTGAATTAGCTGCTCAACTTCAAGTGGCAATCAATGGCGAATTACCTGAAGGATGGGATCAAGATATCCCGGTATATGAAGAAGGGAAAAGTCTTGCTTCAAGGGCTTCAAGTGGTGAAGTATTGAATGCGATTGCATCTAACCTACCAAGCTTTCTTGGCGGTTCAGCTGATTTGGCTGGTTCCAACAACACAATGATTAAAACTGCAACAGACTTCGTTCCAGGCGAATATGAAGGTCGGAACATTTGGTTTGGTGTCCGTGAATTTGCGATGGGTGCGGCATTAAATGGAATGGCGCTTCATGGGGGATTAAGTGTATATGGTGGAACTTTCTTTGTGTTCTCTGACTACCTACGCCCAGCCATTCGTTTAGCTGCTTTAATGGGTCTTCCTGTAACGTATGTATTTACGCATGACAGTATTGCGGTAGGTGAAGATGGACCTACTCATGAGCCAATCGAACAATTACCATCATTGCGCGCGATGCCAAATCTTGGTGTTATTCGTCCTGCTGATGGAAACGAAACAGCTGCAGCTTGGAGAGAAGCCATTCAATCTAAGAACAAACCAACTGCGCTTATATTAACTAGGCAAAACCTTCCTACTCTAAAACATACGGCTGAACTTGCAAAAGAAGGAGTTAAAAAAGGTGCATATATTGTGTCACCTTCTAATAAAGTAGAAGCAGATGTACTTCTACTTGCGACAGGTTCAGAAGTTAATTTAGCTGTTTCAGCTCAAGCAGAACTTGCAAAAGAAGGGATTGACGCTGCAGTAATTAGTATGCCGTCATGGGATCGTTTTGAAGCTCAATCTAAAGAATATAAACAAAGTGTCATCAACCCTGCAGTGAAAAGGCGTCTGGCTATCGAAGTTGCAGCTCCATTCGGTTGGGATCGTTATGCAGGAGATGAAGGGGAAATCCTTGCAATTAACCATTTTGGTGCGTCAGCCCCTGGTAATAAAATTATGGAAGAATTCGGATTTACAGTTGCGAACGTGGTAAATCGAGTAAAATCACTATTAGAAAATTAATTTAGAAACGAGTCGGTATCTTTTAAAGGTGCCGACTCGTTTCTCTATTTATTGATGAAAATTAAGTATATTCACTTTTTTTATGGAAAAAAACACTTTGATTGTAATGATATATGAAAAAATGATGATTTCGACAAAAAAACAAGCTTTTTTCTCCATCAAACAACATATCTTTTTCACTTTCAAGAATATAATACAAAAAAGAATGTTAGGAGGCAGTTAAATGAGAAGTTATCAAATCTATTTAATCGAAGATGAGTTTGCCCGACATTATTTTGGTAGAGAGAAGATTTTTTTCAATTTGTTTTTGGAGTATATTCAATCAACTGACTGGCATAAGGATATTTTGCAAAAACAAATCGAATATATTACAAAAAAAATACCTACTAGCAACGTGCATTTTTCATTAGAACAAAGTTTACAACGTAAACAAGGGTATTTGACCCAAAATGGGGTATATTATTTAAAAACAAAAAGTAACAGTAAAGCTGTTGTATATATTCACGAACATTCCATTATTTTAAAAGCTGAAGGTGACTTTGACGCAGAGACTACTTTTTTTGAATGCATCCGTAAATGTGAAGCAAGCTTTCTGGCCATTGATTTTGAGAATAAACGTTACGGCTGGTTAAAACCGATAAAAGAAAGAAAATATGGATAAATAGAGGACATGACGATGTGGAGTATTGTATAATAACGTTTGGTCTAGTACACTTATAGTAGACAACATGAAGGAGGAAATAATATGCTTTGGCAAATAATTTTAGCCGCAGTTTTGGCTTTAATCGCCGGTGTAGCACTTGGCTTTTTCATCGCTAGAAAATATATGATGAATTACCTAAAGAAAAATCCGCCGATTAATGAACAAATGCTTAAAATGATGATGATGCAAATGGGAATGAAACCGTCTCAGAAAAAAATCAATCAAATGATGAGCGCAATGAATAAACAGGTAAAATAAGGAAACCTTATATATCAAGGGTTTTAGCACTCGTTTGATTGAACTTAGTCAAAAATATAGAAGTTAAATGATGAATTTTTCTTCTATATTATGACGCTGAGATGGTTAATCTTTCATATTTCATTTAAAAACCACTTTTTCTGTTGAATGATTAAGCAGGAAGGGTGGTTTTTTTGTGCTTTTGGAGGATATTTTAGCAGAGTATATGTACCATTGTGAAGCCAAAGGATTCACACCAAAGATGAGATTAAATAAGCGTCAAGAATATAAACAACTTATGAAATATCTGATTGATAAAAGGGCTGTGAGTGAACTAGAAGGCATCACCGTCCATGAATTAAGAGCCTATTTTAGACTTAAGCAGAAAGGAGGATTACAGCCACAAGGAATTGTATCCATGTACATAATACAGGGTAGCTGAAGTGATGGTATAATAGGGTAATCAGGTAGATTAGGAAGTCATAAGCCTGATTGAAAGGAAGGTATCCGAAACTTCTTCCTGTGATTAAATTCGGATTTACTATCGGAGGTGTTAATATGAATAAAAAATGGACTATTGAAAATATCCGTGATTATGTCACGAAAAATTCAGAATGTAAATTACTTTCCAATGAGTATCTAGGGTACTCGCAAAAACTACTGTTTACATGTTCGTGTGGAAATGATTTTGAAAAAACTTTCACGAAATTTAAAGGTAGCAATCAGAGAAAATGTCCAAGTTGTTTAGAAAATAGAACTTCACGTTGAACTTTTCGGAGGTATTGAAAAGTTTAACAAGCAACAAGAACGAGATGAAAAGAAAATGATTATTGTAAACAAACCAACATCAAATTTTTAAGGGTAACCTACTTTGAGTTTGTATGCATAGAAGAAATTTGTTCTGATCCTTCGTACATGGCAATTTTTCCACTGGCTTTATGAAGAGCTATTTTAAGATACTTTAAACCCGCCTTGAGAATTCATGCAAGGCGGGTTGTATGGTTTGAATGATTAACTGCTTATGCTAACCAATTTGTTTAAGGAACAACTGGTTATATTGATTTAGCAGTATGTCCAATTCTTGGCTGTATACAATAGTTATTTGAGAATTAAGACCGTTTTTAGAAACGATTTTAATGAGCTCATTGCGTTTTATTTCGATAAGCTCGAGAAATTCTAATCGGGTCATAACTGCTAGTCCTTTCTAAACATTAATAGAGAGGTGTTTATACCTGATGTAATCTTGTCCCTAAATATGTATGATACTTACAATATTAATTATACTAGCTTGTGGAAATAAATTCAAACACTTATTCATATTTTTTATATGTTCACAAAACAGTAAATATCTTTTTCATGGTGCATTTGATAGAATGAAGGTAAATTGCTTTTCATAGGAGTTGACATGATTGAGTGACGTTAGCATATTACTAGCTTTTGGAGCGGGGTTTCTAAGTTTTATTTCTCCTTGTTGCTTGCCACTTTATCCAGCTTTTTTATCGTACATTACAGGGATGAGTGTCAATGAACTTAAAACAGAAAATGCTATGCTGCAGAAGAGAAGCTTATTTCACACATTATTTTTCTTATTGGGTTTTTCTCTAATATTTATCGCTTTAGGTTTTACCACTTCCTTTCTTGGTGAATTTTTTGAGAATTATCAAGATTTAATCCGTCAAATTGGTGCTATCATTATTATCTTTTTTGGTTTAGTGATAGTCGGGGTATTCAATTTTGAATTCCTAATGAAAAATAAACGAATTGAATTCAAAAATCGTCCAAGTGGGTATATAGGTTCCGCATTAATTGGTTTAGCGTTTGCCGCAGGGTGGACTCCATGTACAGGCCCTATTTTAACAGCTGTATTAACAATGGGTGTCAACAACCCAAATTCTGCGATGCTGTATATGATTGCTTATATATTAGGTTTTGCAATTCCGTTCTTCATATTGTCTTTCTTCATCGGTAAAATGAAATGGATAAAAAAACATAACCACCGTATTGTTAAAGCGGGTGGATACATCATGATCCTTATGGGAATTGTGCTTTTCTTTGATTGGATGACGAAAATTATCATTATTTTCACAAATATTACCGGAGGTTTTCAAGGTTTCTAGCATGTATTCTACATAACGATTGATTAATAAATGAAATAGTAAATTCTGGTGAGTGAATTGTTTGAATATCTTATGAGATTACGGTAGCCTATAAGAATACGTATTAATTAGTTAGACTAAGTGAGTTGCTGATTTATGTTCAGCATTATTTTTACTCGTTGTATGATTTAGGAGGGTTAAAAGGAATGGCCAGAATACTAGTAATTGATGATGCAAAATTTATGAGAATGACCCTTTTAAATATATTAAATAAAGCAAACCATATTGTGATCGGCGAAGGAGCAAACGGTAAAGAAGCAATTGAACTATACCGTCAATTACATCCGGACATCGTTACGATGGATATAACTATGCCTGTAATGAGTGGCATAGATGCAGTGAAGGAAATAAAAAAAGAGTTTCCACATGCAAAAATAATCATGTGCTCAGCTATGGGACAGCAAAAGATGGTTGTTGAGGCAATTGAAGCCGGAGCGAAGGATTTCATCGTAAAGCCATTTGATGAAAATCGAGTAGTAGAAGCGATTAGTAGGTTGAATAATTAAATGATCTCCTGCGAGACCTAACAGAATTAGCCTCTTTGTGAAAGAATTTTTGATAATTTTTCGTAGTAGGATATAATAAGGTCACAAGTAGCATACCTTATTAAATAAAAGGAATGAATTGGTTATGATTTATATATCATCAGCTGTGGCACTAATTATGGCCATTACTGTACTTATTGTTCGTTTAAAGGCAACAAAAAAACCAGTTAGCTTGAAAAAAATAGTATTACCCCCAATTTTTATGAGTACTGGGGCTCTTATGTTTCTATTTCCGATGTTCCGATTAACTGGGTTAGAAGTACTTGAAGCAGTGTTGGTAGGGATGTTATTTTCTATATTCCTTATAAAAACATCTAATTTTGAAGTACGGAACAATGAGATTTATATGAAGCGATCAAAAGCGTTTGCTTATATTCTTATCGGATTGCTCATTGTCAGATTGGTTGCTAAATGGTTATTAAGTACTTCTATCGATGTTGGTCAGTTAGGTGGCATGTTCTTTCTTCTCGCATATGCAATGATTGTACCATGGCGGATTAGCATGTATCTTCAATACCGTAAAATCCATAATGAACACTTTGGAAACGGTAAAGTTGCAAAAGTATAAAAAATGAATGAATGTAAAAAGCGGTTGCAAATATTGCTAACCGCTTTTTTTAGTGAATTCATAAATCCATAAATGATTTAGCTTGAATGAAGTATCTATCGAAAAAAGAACGTTCATAGTCAGGAATAAAACCTAATAGGGGTTCAATGAAATAATTATTGTACTGCTTGTCAAGATTTAGCAAAATGACTATAATAAATAGTATTAAATATTTTAAAAATTCGGGGTGAATGACGTGCTTGAAGGTTGGTTTTTATGGTTTATCCTTGCATGGACGGTCATTTTGATCACATTAATGGGAATTGGCGGTTTCTTCATGTTTCGCAAATTTCTTAAACGTTTTCCTAAAGAAGATGGAAAATCGGATATGGATTGGGAAGAATATTATGTTAGCCAAACTACCCATTTGTGGACAAGTGAACAGAAAGAATTACTCGAAGATTTAGTAAGCCCAATTCCCGAATTGTTTAGAGATGTTGGTAGACAGAAAATTGCGGGTAAAATTGGAGAATTGGCAATAAGGGAAAAGTCGCAAATGATTACACAGGATCTAGTTGTTAGGGGCTATATTATCGCTACACCTAAACGAGATCATAAATTTTTAAGAAAAAAATTAACCGAACGTCAAATTAACATGAATCCATATGAGCATTTATTTAGTTGAACATAATGAAGCAGACAGTGTACATACTGTTTGCTTTTTTTTAGTATGTATCGAGTAAAATCTGTCGTAACCAACCATTTACGAGTTTTGGTATAATGGGAGTACGATAAGGAACGGAGTGATTTTATGAAATTTATTCATACAGCGGACTGGCACTTAGGTAAGATTGTTCATGGTATACATTTGACAGAAGATCAGGAGTATATGCTTAGGCAGCTAGTACATGTCATTGAAGAAGAAAATCCGGACGCAATTGTTATTGCGGGTGATCTATATGATCGTTCCGTACCGCCTACCGAAGCCGTAGAATTGCTTGATGAAATTCTTTATACCATTAATGTGAAAATGAATAAACCAATAATTGCAATTTCGGGTAATCATGACAGTGCAGAACGATTATCCTTTGGATCGTCTTGGTATCGTCAGAGTAATCTCTTTATCCAAGGAAAGCTTAATAAGGATTTAAAGCCAGTTCAGGTGGATGGTGTTAATTTTTACTGTGTTCCATATGCGGAACCAGGTGTTGTACGTCAAGTATTGCAAGATGATCGAATCACATCTCATCAAGATGCAATGGCCGCGATCACCTCGAAGATTGCACAACATATTAACCCAAATGAACCGAATGTTTTGGTCGGACATGCCTTTGTCTTAGGTGGGCAAACGACGGATTCCGAGCGAATTCTGTCAGTTGGAGGCTCGGGATGTGTTTCAGCGGAAGTTTTTAATGCATTCGACTATACGGCACTTGGTCACTTGCATAGTCCTGATGCGCTCAATCATCCTAAGGTTCGGTATTCAGGCTCGTTAATGAAATATTCATTTTCAGAAGCAAAGCAAAATAAATCCATTTCCATAGTTGAAATGGACGAGAATGGCAGCTTTGATTTAAGGTATCGTTCACTTTCCCCGAAAAAGGATATGCGAGAGGTAGAGGGGTATATGGAGGAGCTTCTCGATTCTTCTTTTTATCAATCTCAAAGAACGGAAGATTATTTGAAAATTACACTACTAGATGAAGGCGCAATTATTGATCCGATTAATCGTCTTCGGAAAGTGTATCCAAATGTCCTTCATTTAGAAAGAAAATGGGATTTGCTCGACCTTCGTCGAAAAGAATCGTTTTCGTCCATTAAGGATGAAAAAAAATCAGAATTAGATTTATTTGAAACATTTTATGCGGAAATGACAGATCGTCATTTTGATCAAAAAAAGCGAGATATTATGTCCTCTGTTATTGACACTGTTAAAAAAGAAGGTGTATTGAAATGAGACCACTTCGATTAATGATGCAGGCATTTGGACCATATGCAGGGAATGAAATTATCGATTTTTCACAGCTAGGAAATCGAACAATGTTTGTTATTTCTGGGAAAACAGGAGCTGGTAAGACGACCATATTTGATGGAATTAGCTATGCAATCTATGGAAAAGCAAGTGGCGAAGATCGAAATGGGCAGGAGCTTAGGAGTCAATTTGCAGCAGATGATCAATTGACAGAAGTAAGTTTGGAATTTATGCTTCGCGGAAAATTGTATTATATATGGCGCTCTCCACAGCAAGAACGGAAAAAGAAGTCAGGTGAGGGAACGACAACGGTTACGGCGAAAGCAGAGTTATATGAAGTCCAATCGAACGATGAGAAGAAGTTGCTAGGTGCGAATGTTCGTGAGGTGGATGAAAAGATTAAGAACATTATCGGGATTGATGCAAATCAATTCCGGCAAATCCTAATGATTCCACAAGGTGAATTCCGAAAGCTTTTAACTTCGGAAAGTAAGGAAAAGGAACAGATTCTTCAAAGACTATTTCATACAGAATTATATAAAACGATTGAAGACAAGTTGAAAGAAGAAGTGTCTGAATTAAAAAAGTTAAGTGAGAAAAGCAAACTTGATAGAATTCGTTATATGAAAGAAATTGCAGCAAGTGATAATGAAGAGCTGATAATAGAACTTAATCAAGATGAACCAACTGAGCAAAAGGTGCTACCACTTTTAGAAAAACAAATATTACATGACGAATCTCGATTACTTGAACTGCAAACCGCCATCGATAAGAAACAAAAAGCTCGTGATTCTCTTAAGGAAGACTTATTTCGTGCTGAAGAACAAATCAAGCAGTTTTTAAATTTGGAAAAATTAACGATTGAAAAAGAAAAATTAGAAGCTGTAAAAATTGAAATTGATCAGGTGAAAATTCAAATTTCCAACGCCTACAAAGCAGCTGCGGCAGAGAAACAGGAGCAATTTTATTTAAGAATCGGTAATCAAGTGAAAGAATTACAAGCAAATCATGAGCGATTAGAAAAGAAGCTTAAACAAAGTGAAGAAAAGAAAAAGAATTTGCAAATTCAATATGAAGAAGAATTAGCCAAGGCAGACAAACGAGAGGAAGCAGCTGTCGCTGTTCATAACTTACAGCAGATGAAGGAATCAGTTGAGAATCTAGCCAATCAAATTCAAAAGACGACACAATCGGAAAAGCAATGGCAGCAAATGGTCCTCCAAAAGAATAGGGCAGAAAATGATCTCATTACGATTGAAAAAGAAGAAGAAGCTACGTATATTATAAAACAAGAATGTGAACAAGCGGCTATACAATTTGCCGAAATGGAGAGGCAGTCTGATCTCAACGATCAAAATCTGATTAGAATAACTAAGCTTGTCGAAGTAATGAAAACAATGAATCAAGTAAAACAAGCAGTAGACCGTAATCAGGTTAGTCTAGCTCATTCAATTGGCCAACTTGAAAACGAAAAGCTGGGACTGGACTTATTAAACAAAAAATGGCGTGAAAGCCAAGCGGGTATACTGGCACAAATGCTCGATCACGGTGAAGCTTGTCCCGTGTGTGGTGGGACAGAACATCCTAATCCTGCCCACTTTCAAGAAGATATACCAAATGAAGCGGATATTGACAAACAAACGATACTTGTACAAGCTGCTGAACAGAAAAAAGTACAATCAGAAACCGAATATTATCAAGTTAAATCACAATATGAATCAATCTGTGATACGTACGATGAAAGAGTAGCAGAAGTAAAAGAACGAACTCCTGAAATTGACTTTAACAACTTAGGTGAATATGAAATTGAATGTAAAGCCAATAAAAGCGAATTAGAACGTCATTTAAAGATGTTAGCTGATAAAAAAGCTCAACTTGGGCAAATTTCCGAAAAACTCCTAACGTTAAAAGGGAGTAAAGCGGATCTGAAGCAGCGCTTGGCAGACTTGAAAAAAAGTGAAGATACTTCCCGTATAGTATATTTAGAGGGAAATGCCAAACTTGCATCCCTAAAAGATGCGATACCCGATGCGATTCGAACCCCAGAAGGGTATAAGGAGGCATTAAACAGTGCCATAACCCATCAAAAGATACTACAACAGACATTTGAAAGCACTCAGACAGCCCTGCAAACAGCGATTGAGCAAGTAACGATCATACAAACCACTCGAAATTCCGTTGTTAATGAGTTGGAAAAAGTAACAGTTGATCTTGATGTAGAGAGACTTCGCTTCAAGGATGACCTAAAGAAACAAGGGTTCGAGTCGTATGGACTATATACGGCTTCGAAAAAAACAGAATCGGAAATAAATAGGTTAGAGAATCAGGTTCAAGAATATGATAAACAATATCATACAATAACCGGTCTTCATCATGATCTTGAATTAAAGTTAAATGGTATTGTTAAACCAGACATATCGGACTTACAAAAAACGGTTCAAACTGTTGATGAAGATTTGGAACATCATCGAAAATTGTATAATTTCATCTTTACATCGAAAGAGCAGAATATTGTCATTCAAGAGAAAATCCTAGCAATTATAGAAGATCAAAAAGAAATTGATGAAAAATATGCGGTTATTGGTCACCTTCATGAAATTTCCAAAGGACAAAACCCATTTCGTATTACATTTGAACGATATGTACTTGCCGCTTTCTTAGATGATATTTTAAAAGAAGCAAATACAAGACTAGTGAAGATGACCAGTGGACGTTATCAATTAATCCGGAAAATCGATCCGACTAGAAGAAATATTCAAAGTGGATTGGAGCTATCTGTGTATGATCAATATACTGGACAGGAAAGGCATGTAAAGACCTTGTCAGGGGGGGAAAGCTTTAAAGCAGCATTGGCTTTGGCTCTTGGTTTAGCGGATGTTGTGCAGCAAAATGCAGGTGGGATTTCATTGGAAACGATGTTTATTGATGAAGGCTTCGGCACACTTGATCCGGAATCTTTAGATCATGCGATTGAAACATTGATGGATATCCAGAGTAGTGGTCGTCTTGTTGGAATTATTTCTCATGTGCCTGAACTAAAAGAACGAATTGACGCACGCCTCGAAGTCATTGCAACACAGAAAGGAAGCAGAACAGAATTTCAATTTTCAAGCTAGTGTTAGTTGATAAGAAAGAAGGGGGCCAAAGCAGGTCAAACTAAATTACGAAGATATGATTGCTTCAATTATTGAGGGCCCATTCAGTAAAAAGCCTAAGTCTGCAAAATGTTTATACTTGGTGGAGCTTTGGGCTATTTGCAAAAAGAAGCTATTTCTTGATAAATGAAAATACAGTGAAGCGGTCGAGGCTTTAGTGAGTGAGCTTAATTCATATAACAGATAGACAAAGTGTCAGACACTGCGCGTTCTATACATAGTTCATATAGATAGGTAACACTATAAACTGTATATAGAGTGTGAGGTCAGACACTTTAGGGCTATCTGTTATTCGTCAGCTTACATATCGTGACTAGAATTGTGTTTTTGGCGGCTGTGATTTCTGTTTTTTACTTTATGTGACCCGCTTAAAGGTGCAGGCTGTCCTGGATTATCTCCTTTGGGAGCATTTTTCCTAATATCTTTGCCATCGTTTTTGTTCATTTTCTATCCCTCCTCTTACCATTTATGATGAGCAGGATTTTTTAGAATATGCACGGATTCACTTTCTATTTCTCGTATAAACTATGTCAATAGGTAAAACCTACTCATACATCGCAATTCGATGATTACTAAAAAGGAGTGGACAAAATTGCTGGATAAACAAGATAAAAGGCGTGCATTTCAGGAAGCCGACCAAAGCTTTAAGCAAGCTCAGGAAGCTATGTTTGAAATTGTTAAAGACGGACCTGAGTATGGCAGTCAGCTTAAACACGTGAAGCAAGAAATGGATGAAGCATATCAACAAATTCAAAGTGCGCTGCAGGTTGCCTCAGAGCAACAACGGGAACAACTACAGCGGTACCAAGAGGATCTTCAAAGTATGATCGAAGATGTTGAACAATCATGATACAAAACGAATATGGCGTTAAAACGCGACTATTTACCACATGTAGCACGCTACACTTACCTAATCACAATGGTGGCGGTGCGGAGCCGGATTTTGAAGTGCTTTCTTAATAAAGTATGTATATCTGCCAAGTAGATTGGCTAGATTATTAAGTCGCGAAGCCCCGTCCCCATGCCCTTCATGCAAAAAAACCGCCAGCTGAACGCTTTACTGGCGGTTTTTCAATTACTGGTTTTTCTTTCGCTTTTTATTATTTTGTTTTTGTTCCTCTGTTAAAGGTTGAGAAAATTCCTCGTTATATCCTGCACCTTTCCCTTGTGCGCTAGCTGCATTCATGCCAGGAATTATATGGTTTGCCTTACGTTTAGCCATGTAAATCACCTCCATGTATAGTTTTGGTCATAAAAGGGGTTTCTATGTAAATCTAAATGTCGATAAAAGGAAAAATAATCAGGAGTATGTTGGCAAGCAAAAATAAAATCATAAATGAAGATGCTTACCGACCGTTTCTAATTCGTTGGCTATATTAAAAGTTCCATTAGCTAGAAGACCGTTTACGTTTGGTATCCAAAGATTTCTAATGGAAGTGCATGTACGAAAAGATATGGGCGTTTTCCATGGGACCTCCTTTTTGGAAGTCCTATAATTATTCGCTTTCATTTTGTCGATATTTAAAAACCAAAGAAACAATTAATAAACTCATCAAGGCTGAATCTATTATTCTGACAACTATTATGCCGTAACTCATGACTGAAACATAGTCTATAAGAAACCAAAGTATTACAGACAAGGTTGTTAGAAAGAATATTGACGACCAATAAATGAATTTCTGTTTTGGATAAACTTCAAGATTTTTATGACTTCTTTGAGATAAAGCTCTGTAATATAAATAACCAAATATCATAGTTATTCCAAATAATGTACTGCCATGTTGTAAAAATTTATATAAAGGTATGTCAAATCCATAGACACTAAACGTGTAAGTGAGTATAGGGGAATTTATTACCATAAACCCGTTCATATGAGTAAAAGAATCCCATATTACGTGAGTTAACATTCCAAACAAAGCAGAATAGCAAAAAACTATTATTTTCAAGTTAGTACTTGAATCTGATTTTTTCGAATAAGAATCCTGTAGAAATATTGGCAAGTGATTAAATAAGGTTTGGTGTATAAAGAGATGATAGATAAAGTAAATTAAAGTAACTAATGGGAGATTTAAAAAAAGAAAGCCGATAAAGGTATGTCCAATCTCCCCAAAAGGCTGCCCTCTTAAGAAGTATTCAAAATCAGGTGCCATACTACCTAAAACCATTGCCGAAAAATTAATATATTTACTTTTTCTTGAGAAAGGCAGTATTGCTGCTGGATGAGCAAAAGTTAATGGCATAGTATCTCTCCTATATAATCTAATTAAATTTGCTGTCATTAAAAACAGACAGTCCTAGCCTATCATAGATTGCGTTAGGTGAGAATAAGCAATATTCAATAATCAGTTTAATGAAAAAGTGCTCGTTAAAATAAAAAATCACCTAATAAAAAGGTGATTAAGCTAGATTGGTTTTAAGTTCTTTAAGAATTAAAAGAACACCTATACCATACACAATAGAGATTGCTAAAGGTACAAGAAAGAATGCTTGATTAACAAAGAACCCACCTAAGATTAGAGAGGAAAGACAGGTACCTAATGTACAAATAAATAAGCTCTGCTTTTATAAATCCACATATAAGGCAGAAAATGAGAGCCTCCTAGTAACCCGATGGTGAAAGGGAGATATTCAGGTATCTGCATATACACAATTATAAATACAGGTATGTAAAAATCTTGTGGAGCTGCAACTATCCCTCCTAAAGTACCTAAAGGGTTACCGGTAGCAAATAGATTAACACCAAGAATTTTACTAATTAGGATTCCAAAAGGAAAAATGGCGCCTAAACCAAAAATCCAAATTAAATGTACAGTGTCCATTGAAAAAACTGAGGGCATAAAGGTGAAAAATAAAAAGACAATTGCGCCAGATAACAATAGTGGAAACCCTTTTCGTGCTTCAAACGTAATTTCAGTTTGTAATTCTTCGAGTGTTCTATTCATAAATACACCCCTGTATAAGAATAGTAGTTTATTTATATAAGATAGTAGCTATTTATTCAAATTACCACGAAATCCTAAATTCGGAACCTGTTTTAATGAGTAACCTGAAGATGATGTGCAACAAAAAAGTCCGGAAATTGCTGGATAAATAAGAGGTTTCATAGGAAAAATAGAGAGACCAAAGTTTTTCACCCGAGCCAATTTGACCACTCGCTTGACCACTAACATCCGATTAAAATATGAAAAATTGGCGTGATATTTTTAATCTTTTGAATACCGAAATAGGGGATGATATGAGTTTCTACTACATTCCTGTATGTATAAAAAGTATTAATGGAGTATTATATAAAAAACAACAAACTTTGAGAAAAGAGCCTAGACATAAGATATGAATTTGTTGCACAGTTCGAAAATGATGTGACACGTTATGAGTGCATTATAGAGTAGTTCAGTAATAAGAAAAACCCCAAAAGGGGCTTTTCAAAAGTTAACATCCGAATGGTCTTGGATGACAACAAGGATTATACGGCATACCACACATTAAATGCTCTTCGTAACATTCATTTACCACTGATTGAGATTGTGGGAAATAGTGTTGATGATTAAACAAATGCTTGTTAACTGTAGTGGTGTGAGAAGGGTGAATATGCGGCACTACAGTTTTGAACACATTTGTATTAACCGTTTGTTGTGTTGGTGAAATTTGAGGTGGATCATACTGGTTAGGAAAAGTTTGTGGTGGACAATGACAATCGAAAGTATGACCACAAGTTTTATTATACATTTGAAAACCTCCATATATTATTAATTGAGACATTAATAGTATATGGAGTGCAATAATACAAGTTCTAGTATGAATACCTATTTAAAAATTAATAGGCTTAGAAATAAGTCAACTAAAGAAAATTACACGTTATTAACAGACACTAATGATATTGCAGAGTACGAATAAGACAGCAAATACATTCATCGGTTTTGATGTAAGCATACCTTTACAGCTATGCTTGCGCAGATTTATTTTTGTGAATCGTTTTGACTATTTTCAAAATCAGTTTCTGGCATTCCGTATAGTCCATTCATAGCTTGTTCCTCTACATCAAGGCCTACTTCATCAATACTTTGTTGTGGCTCCTTTTTTACATGTGTTTCTTTTTTAGGATTTGGGTTAATCATTTATATCACCTCCGATTATTATAGACTGGCTAAAAATGAAAAAAATATACTGACTTAAGGATAGATTTTATTCCCTAAATACTAGAGATATGAGGATTGTAAAGAGTAGCAGATGTACTGTATCTTCGTAAAGCACAAAAAAATCCGGCATTTGCCGGACAAAATAATGGGATATTATTGAAAAAGGTAGGGGTCTCTTCACTTCTTTATCTTACCGAGTAGATGTTACTAAACTATGAATAAATGATTAAGGTTTTATAAACGTCGTAAAAAGGAGCAAGGCTCACTGGTGGTGTAGTGTACCTGACTAAGCGCCTCGTCCTATACCTAATATATTACCCCTAAAATTATCTGCTACACCGCTCTTATTAAAGTAAAGTACCAGTTAGCATAATAACTATGTTGTCCTTAATTCGATTAGCAGAAAATCAATAGTATATGAAAAATCATTCTCATTTGAAATTAGAACTTATAATTTAGAGAGAAAGATACTTTAACGCTTGCTGTAGAGCCTGCTGGTGTTCCACCTGTTCCAATGATACCAATTGAGTTAATGTCATTCAGAGTAACGGATTTAGCCTCACCTGGACCTACAATAAACCCGGCAATCGGTGTTCCGTTTACAGTAAGTGCAGCTGTTGGTGAAACGCCAATAGTACCATTGTTCTCTACCATGATTGTTCCATTAATGACAAAAGTAGTGGCATCGTTCCAAAGGACTAAAGGTGTTCCATCCGTATCAGCTATATCAATAGTAAAACATAATGCATCATTTACACCGACTAACGAATCATTACAACAGTTACCTATCTGGGCCATCGTTGATCTCCTCCTTTAAAGGTATTACTATATAATCATGTTATGTTCTCTTATCATTTAGGATTGGACACCATCAATAAATGTTTATCTGTAGAGATTTCATCAGCATATACTGCAAATTTACACTGTTTATATTTGATAAATAGGAGGAAAGTCTTTGTTTAAATGGATAAGAAAAGCCCTTCTCTTAATCGAGAGGGGCTTTTAAATAACTTATTCTATCCTAATGGTTTGGATATCCGGACATGCTTGTATTGCTTTATAAATTTTCCGTTTATCCTTTTCTCTTTTTAATTTACCCTTAATTTCAAAACTATATAGCGTTTTATTCTCTTCTAGGTATTCACTACAATCGTATGAGGTAATTTCAATATTATTAGACTCAAACCAATCTATAACTGTTTCTATTGAAGCCTTAGAATTTGATTTAAGCTTAACAGAAAATATATGATGTAATGAATTTTTAAATACTCTGCTAAGTATTTCTAATCCTATTAAAACGAAAATAGTGGCACTAATCCCGATGGTATACATACCTGCACCAATAGTTAAACCAATTCCAGAAGTTGCCCATATTCCAGCTGCTGTTGTTAGTCCCCTAACAAATTGTTTTTGTATGATGATTGTACCTGCACCTAAAAAACCGATTCCACTTACTACTTGAGCAGCAATACGACTTGGGTCTAAAACGATATTATCATTCTGAATAATATCAGTAAATCCATATTTAGATACTAACATTATTAGGGTACTGCCTACGGCCACTAAGAAATGTGTCCGTAATCCTGCTTCTTTTGAACGGAATTCACGCTCTAAGCCAATAATCGCTCCTAATAAACCAGATAAGGACAGACTAGTAATAAAACTAATATCCAAGTTCCAATCCTCCTTTGATAAAATAACTTTTATTTATAAAATCATCTATATTATTAATATGTCGGTTGTTCTATTAATAATAAATTTATTTTCTGTATAATTGTGGCCATACCTACATTGAAAGGGCCTTATTCATTACTTCACTTGAGAAACAAATACCTGTAGCAATTATGTATATGAATAATAAAGGCGTTATTACGGATCGCCTCATAATTGTTAAGGGGATTGAGGAAAAATTCATCTGTGCATATTGTCTTAAGAAAAGGCAACCAAGGATATTTATTAAAGCCAACATTTTATCAGCTGCTAAACCACGTATTCGAAAAGGAGTAAATCATGCTTAGCCTAAAACTTACAAAGAGACAAAAAGAAACTCTTGAAATCATTACAACGCTTACTAAAAATAACGGATATCCTCTATCAAACTGTAGAAGTTCCTAATACAATTATTTTGGGAAAGAGGTACAGAAAAAAGCTATCGTTATAAAGCCTTTTCTTATTCTAAGGGAGTAGATTTATTGATGAAGGAAAAGAAATTAAAGTCGGAGTTATCCTTTTTTATTTATCAGTCCCTATTCATTCTTATTATTTGTTGGTACATCGGGCACATATTTTTATTCCGTTGTGGGACCACCGTAATGTTGGTGCCACATTTTATGGGTTTTGCCCCTAAGCACAAAATCCTATTTAGATCAAATTGGCTATTCAAAGGTACATTGAATGCAATTATAGAGGTATAATACATTTATTACATCCATTAGAATAAAGGAGTTTAAGATCATGCAAGCCAAAAAAATATTTTATTCATTTTTCATAATTTTTCTCGTTCTATCGTTAACAGCTTGTTCTTCTACATTACCCGATGTGGCTAAAAAAGATGTTACAAAAGAAGAGCAAAAGTCAAATGAAGTACATACAGCGCATTGGTCTTACGAAGGGGAAACAGGACCGGAACATTGGGGTGATATAAATCCTGATTACGCTGCATGTACAAACGGGAAAGAGCAGTCCCCTGTCAATATCGAAATGTCAAAAGTTATAGAAGATGAAAAAATAAAGGATCTGGATATTAACTATAAACCTACTGGATTCTCCCTGAGTAACAACGGACATACGATTCAGGCCAACCCACAGACCCTAGATAACTCTATTGTAGTGGACAATAATGAATATAAGTTAGCGCAATTCCACTTCCATACACCAAGTGAACACCAATTTAATGGGCAGAATTTTGATATGGAATTACATCTTGTACATAAGGATGCTAATAATCAATTAGCTGTTCTTGGTTTAATGATTAAGGAGGGAGCATCAAATCCTTATCTAGAAAAGGCTTGGAACGTCATTCCAACAGAAGAAACAACAGAAGATGTTAAATTGGCAGAGTCCATCGACTTAATGAACTTATTGCCAAAAGATAAAGATTCGTTTCGATATAATGGTTCTTTAACAACTCCTCCATGTTCAGAAGCTGTTAAATGGATTGTATTGGAGGAGCCTATAGAAATGTCTAAAGAACAAATAGATAAATTTCGAAAAATATTCCCTGACAACCATCGACCTGTTCAATCTTTAAACGAACGTGAAGTAAAGGAAGATGATTAAGTAGGTTTCGTGATAAATTAAAGTACTATTCACGTAATAGAAGAAAAAAGGCAGTCGATTCAACAAGCCACTGAAAAGTATAATAAAAAAGGGATGGTTCAGTAGTTATGGGAATCATCCCTTTTTTATGTATAATTAAAGTCAAATTTTGCGGTTGATATTATGCTTTAGTAACAAAAATATAATGTTAAACGCCCGACCATATCAGACATAGTACTCTTTGAAACGTGAAGCATATTTAAAGCAGCCTTCTCAGAGAGAGGGCTTATTTCCCATTTTAAAACTCCTTTACGTGCCTTTGCGTCAGATCCAGAAGCAATTCCGGTCGGAGCCACACAATACTTTGGATCCTTTAGTGGATCTGATGGTCGCGCTAAGTTTTCCTGTAGGTTCAGTTCTCATTGTTAGCGCTTGTTTTTTCTTTATGTTAGGCAAAAGCGCAAGGGCATGGCGTGGCATTCAAAATGCAGGATTAGGTTAGAATTTCGTTCAGATTATGCCCATGCTACTGAACGCTTTAAAGGAAATAGGGAATGCAGTATAAGTGACCACCAAAAGACAATGTTTGACCACTAACCTTTCGAAGGCATATGAAAAGTTATGGTGAAAAAGCTAATTACTATAAAGAGTAAATGTGGAAAAAGTTATATATAATAAGGAAATGAAGTTTATGAAAGTGATTAACATAAGAAAAACTTATCAAAAACAATAACTTACTTGTTATTTACTTATGCTCATTTCTATATTACTATTAGTTTGTAAGAAAAGTTTTGATGGGAGAAGATTCAAACTTTTCGACAAAAAAGGGGTTTTTTTTATATAGTTGTAAGAAGGACATGGTGATGTGGAAATTCTTACATACCACGTTTAACTTTTTATGTTCAAATGTTTTTCGTAAAGTCTTATAGGGGGTAATATTCTGATGACAAAAAATGATGTGTATCAATCGCGCTCTTCTTTTGAAATCGATGGAAAGCGCTATAACTATTATAATTTGGAAGCGCTTGAGAAAGCAGGAGTTGGAAACGTTTCTCGTCTTCCATATTCTATTAAAGTTTTACTTGAAGCGGTATTGCGTCAAGTAGATGGCAGAGTTATTACAAAAGAACATGTTGATAATTTAGCTAAGTGGGGGACTAGCGAATTAAAAGACATTGATGTACCATTCAAACCTGCACGTGTAATTCTACAGGATTTTACAGGCGTACCGGCTGTTGTTGACCTTGCATCTTTACGTGGTGCAATGGCTGCTCTTGGGGAAGATCCTGATAAAATCAATCCTGAAATTCCAGTTGATTTAGTAATTGACCATTCTGTACAAGTAGATAAAGCAGGTACTTTAGATTCACTTGCAGTTAATATGGATCTTGAGTTTGAAAGAAATGCTGAGCGTTACCAATTCCTTAGTTGGGCTCAAAAATCATTCAACAACTATCGCGCGGTTCCACCAGCAACGGGGATTGTTCACCAAGTTAACCTTGAGTACTTAGCGAATGTCGTTCAATCTGTTAACACTCCAAATGGGGACTTAGAAGTATACCCAGACTCTGTGTTTGGTACAGATTCTCATACAACAATGATTAATGGTATTGGAGTTCTTGGATGGGGTGTAGGTGGGATTGAAGCAGAAGCTGGCATGCTTGGTCAACCTTCATACTTCCCAGTTCCTGAGGTTGTAGGGGTGAAACTGACTGGTGAACTACCTAACGGCACCACAGCTACTGACCTTGCCTTAAAAGTGACACAAGTGCTTCGTAAACATGGTGTAGTTGGTAAATTTGTTGAATTCTTCGGTCCTGGAGTAACCAATCTCCCGTTAGCTGATCGTGCAACAATCGCTAACATGGCTCCAGAATATGGTGCTACTTGTGGTTTCTTCCCAGTTGATGGAGAAGCAATTGACTATCTTCGTTTGACTGGCCGTGACGAAACACTTATTCAGATCGTTGAAACATATTCCAAAGCAAATGGAATGTTTTATACACCTGACAAAGAAGATCCAGTTTACACAGATGTTATTGAGCTTGAATTATCTGAAATTGAACCGAATCTTTCTGGTCCTAAACGTCCACAAGATTTAATTCCACTTTCTCAAATGCAACAATCATTCAAAGAAGCGCTTAATGCACCTATGGGGAACCAAGGATTTGGATTGGAATCTTCTGAAATTGACAAAGAAGTAACAGTGAAATTCACAGATGGGCATGAGTCAAAAATGAAAACTGGTGCAATTGCAATCGCTGCAATTACAAGCTGTACAAATACGTCTAACCCGTATGTTATGCTTGGCGCTGGTTTAATTGCAAAAAAAGCAGTAGAAAAAGGCTTGACGGTTCCCGATTATGTAAAAACATCATTAGCACCAGGGTCTAAAGTTGTTACTGGATACTTACGTGATGCAGGTCTTCAGACTTACTTGGATCAATTAGGCTTCAACGTAGTTGGTTACGGCTGTACAACGTGTATTGGGAACTCAGGTCCACTTGCTGATGAAATCGAAGCGGCAATCGCTGAAGGCGATCTTCTTGTAACATCTGTACTTTCCGGTAACCGTAACTTTGAAGGACGTATCCACCCATTGGTGAAAGCAAATTACCTTGCTTCTCCAACACTAGTTGTAGCATATGCTTTAGCTGGAACAGTGGATTTCGATCTACAAAATGATTCATTAGGTAAAGATCAAGATGGGAATGATGTTTACCTAAAAGATATTTGGCCTTCTCAAGATGAAGTAAATGCTGTTGTTAAAGCAACAGTCACACCAGAATTGTTCCGTAAAGAATATGAAACAGTTTTCAATGACAATAAACGTTGGAATGAAATTCAAACAAGTAATGAAGCATTGTACACGTTTGATACAACTTCAACATATATTCAAAATCCGCCATTCTTTGAAGGAATGTCACCTGAACCAGGTACTGTTGATGCGCTTTCGGGCTTACGTATCGTAGGTAAATTCGGTGATTCCGTTACAACGGATCATATTTCTCCTGCAGGTGCAATTGGTAAAGACACACCTGCTGGTATTTACTTGCGTGAAAATGGCGTAAAACCACGTGATTTCAACTCATATGGTTCCCGTCGTGGTAACCATGAAGTCATGATGCGTGGAACTTTCGCCAACATTCGTATCCGTAACCAAGTGGCTCCTGGTACAGAAGGTGGCTTTACAACGCATTGGCCAACTGGCGATGTTATGGCAATCTATGATGCTTGTATGAAATATAAAGCAGATGGTACAGGTCTTGCTATCTTAGCCGGTAAAGACTACGGGATGGGAAGCTCGCGTGACTGGGCGGCTAAAGGTACAAACCTTTTAGGCATCAAAACAGTGATCGCTGAAAGCTTCGAACGTATTCATCGTTCTAACTTAGTATTAATGGGTGTTCTACCGCTTCAATTCAGAGCAGGTGAAAATGCTGAAACACTTGGCTTAACAGGTAAAGAAGCAATCGACGTTCAAATTGATGAATCTGTAAAACCACGCGATATCGTAAAAGTTACAGCTACTGATGAAGCTGGAAACAAAAAAGAATTTGAAGTACTCGTTCGTTTTGACTCTGAAGTAGAAATTGACTACTACCGTCATGGCGGTATCTTACAAATGGTCTTGCGCGATAAATTAAAAGGTTAATTTTACTACAGAAATAAGGATGTCCCAAAAAGGTCTGACTTCACGTACCACACGGTTATAGTGTCTTACACTTCATTTAAACTGTATGTAGTAGTGTTGGGGTCGCTCTTTTACAAAAGGGGCATCCTCTTTCTTTTTTGTAAATTATGTGAATTTAATGAAGGATTAACCCAAATTGTTGCCTGACTGGTTAAAAACTTTATAACTTCTATGGATGTTGGTAAGTTGTAGTAGAGTACCAAACGACATATTAAAATTATCCAATAGAATTAGGTGAATACATATGTATAAAAAAATAATTGCAGCAGTTTTTCTAGTGGTGCTCATTGCTGTCGCTATAGTTCAGGCTATGGAGCCAAGAAGCGGACTTGATACTGGCCAAAAGGCACCAGACTTTGAATTGGAAACACTAAGTGGTGAGAAGGTAAAGTTATCGGATTATCAAGGAAAAAAGGTAATGCTTAATTTTTGGGCTACTTGGTGTGGCCCTTGCCGCGAGGAAATGCCTGATATGGAGACGTTTGCTAAAGGTTTAGGGAAGGATACGGTGATCCTTGCGATAAATTTGGATCCGCAGAACGATGTTCAAACCTTTGTAGATGAAATGGGAGTTACCTTCCCAATCCTGTTAGATTCTCAAAACATAAAAAACGCTGTAAATAAACGATATAAGGTAGCGGCAATGCCGACTACATATTTTATAGATAGTGAAGGACTTATAAGCCGAAAACATATTGGTCAAGTGTCCCTGCAATCCATGGAAAAATATATTGAGGATATGAAATGACGAAATCAAATGATTTCGTCATTTTTATGTATTCAGCTAATTGAATTTTTTGAAAGTTCACTTATAAATCATTCATTAATTGGTAATAGTAGTGATAAATACAATTGGTAGGTGGGTGAAGGGTTTGAAACGAAAAAAAAAGACTTTTGAAGAGTTAATTAATGAAAATAAGCAAGAATTGTTGCAAGACGAAGAGCGTTTGGCAAAAATTGAAGATCGTATTGAACGAAGACATTTACAAAAAGCGGAGTAGCATTTAACAAATAATTCCGGTCATGTTTGCTTATCATTTGGTCATCCTATTCTTGAGGAGGGGAAAATTGATGAGCAATCCTAAAAAAGATTCTAAACATTTTGCGCCAAACCAAACGGGAACAAAATCTCGAACTGCAGGTGGGAATAAAGGCAAACAAATGCAAGACCAAAGCGGCCAGCAGCCTCAAGTTATTCAAACGAAGGGTGAATAGTATGTTTAGTTCATAAAAATATAATTATGTAAACTAATGACATCTTAATTTTTTGGTAGGAGGTATTTTCGATGAATCATAAACAGAATCCGGATGATCGTAGTGATAATGTGGAAAAACTTGAAGATATGATTCAGAACACGATGGAAAATATCGAAGCAGCTGAAGAAACATTGGAGTTCGCTTCAGGTGATGGTAGAAATGCGATAAAGGAAAAAAATCAACGAAGACAAGAAAGCATTGAATCTTTTAAAAGTGAAATTGAAGATGAAAAGCAAGCCCGAGAGAATGGATATGAATGAATAACTTTAAATAGACGGTCAAAAAGAAGGAAGAAGGAATTCTTTCTTCTTTTTTATGAGGAAAAAGATGAACTGTTCTTGCAACGAGAAAAGGGACAGCTTGATATGATAAGATGGAGAGGAATTCGTAACTGGAAGATGGGATAATAATGGATACTAGGAATATGCTTGATCATAATTATTATGAAGAAAAAATAAAAAAATTAACAGAAGAAATAAATAAAAATGGGTATATAAGTGATTTACATACGATTTTGAATGTCTTAGCTGAGATTGAAAACGATGATTCACCAGCAGGTACGTATTCTTACAAATCAGAGCTATTTAGCATGCTTGCCGAAAGCCAGAAGTTTCTTCATGGAGAGAACTCACTATATGAAACATGGCTCAGAGAAGCGGTCAGCGCTGATGCGAAGAATAAGCGGGCAAATGAACTTCTAGTACGCTCTGGTTGGAAGAAATACCGTGAAGTGTTTTCTACCATCGAATTTCCATTAATACGTGAAACAGATAATCGTACAGCAAAGAAAAAAATAGCCGAAGAGTATATTTCTTTATGTAAGAAATATATGGGAGCGATGGCAGAAGAACGTAGTAATCTTGAACAATCACTAGAACAGGCAAAAAATCATGTTGACTTTGATATCATCCAAAACTATGAAACGGCAATTTCTCTGCTTTTTGAAGCATCTAAAGGGTTTACAAAGCTACTTCAAGCTGCAAAGGAATATGAGGAGTCCATTTCAGGTGTATTTCATACTTCGACACATTTCAATGATATGAAAGAACATCTGGATCGTATTATGGAAGTGAAAAAACAGTGGACTGATTTATTTCAAACGAACAACGGGGTCTTACCCCAAACCAAAGATGCACTTGCCGAACTGCAATCAATGATTGGGTTAACTGAAGTAAAAAATAGAATGAACGAGTATTATCGCTTCCTACAATACCAAAATAAAAGAAAAGAACTTGGTCTTCAAATTAAAGATGAGCTAAGTCTAAATATGGTTCTAACTGGTAATCCAGGAACAGGCAAAACGACCATTGCTCGACTTCTTGCTAAAATTTATCATGAATTAGGTGTACTTCCCCGTGAAGAGGTCATAGAAGTAGATCGTTCCCAGCTTGTAGGCTCATTCATCGGTCAAACAGAAGAAAGAGTTCAAAATGCTGTGGAGAAATCTCTTGGTGGTGTACTATTTATCGATGAAGCGTACAGTTTAAAACGAGAAGGTCAATCTGGGAATGATTATGGACAAACAGCAATTGACACGCTTGTTTCACTGATGAGTAATCAAAAATACGCAGGTAAATTTGCAGTGATATTAGCCGGTTATCCTGATGAAATGCGTCAATTTTTACAGGCTAACCCGGGCTTAAGGAGCAGATTCCCTCAGTCTAATCATTTCCAACTCCCGGACTATACAACCGAGGAATTGTTACAACTTGCGGAAGGGATGGCGCGAGATAATGATTATATTATGACGAAGGATGCAAGTAATGAGCTTGAGCTTCGCATTGAGGCGGAAAAAGTAGATGAAACATTTGGAAATGCAAGAACCGTACGATCTATCGTAAGCGACGCTATTTTTAATAGAGGAGCTCGTACAGACTTAGATGAACAACCAATTCTCCATTATACGTCACTTACAGGGGAAGATTTCCGGCGAAATGAAATAAAGCCTACAATCTCTCCAGGTGAAAAGCTAGGTTTATTAATAGGTTTAGAGGAAATTAAGAAAGAAGTACAAGCGATCATTGCATTTGTTGAGATGCAGCAAGTTCGCCGTAATCATGGTCTTCAAGCCGTTCCTATTCAATCACATGCGGTGTTTACTGGGAATCCTGGGACAGGTAAAACGACGGTAGCCAAAATATACTCGGAGTTTTTAAAAGAAACAGGGATGCTAAAAAGGGGCCATTTGATTGTAGCAGGTCGCTCCGATTTTGTTGGCGAGTATGTTGGACAAACAGCCATTAAAACGAAGAGAAAGATTCGCGAAGCACTAGGTGGTGTCTTATTTATTGACGAAGCTTATTCCTTATTTAGTAAATCAGAAAATGATTTTGGAAAAGAAGTCATCGATACACTAGTTGAAGAAATGACAAAGCATAATGAGAACCTAGTTGTAGTCCTTGCTGGATATAGCAATGAAATGAACAGTCTTCTTGAAAGTAATCCGGGTCTTCGTTCTCGTTTTCGCAAATTTATTCATTTTCCTGATTATACAACTGAAGAGCTTTTACAAATTATTGAAAATTATGCAATTCATTATCAATACAAATTGGAAGACCAAGCAATTAGTTGGTTGATGCAATATTTAACCTTATATCAAGTTAAGGGGAATGGGCGCTTTGCAACGAGTTTAATTGATGAAGCTATTCAAGAACAAGCAATGCGGTTAATAAACGAGTCGAGTGAAAAAGATCCGCAAGATTTGACCGTCTTAACGACAGATGATTTGAAAAAAGCAGCAGAAAAATTAGGGAAGAGTGAGATGTAATGTTAGTATCAGATAAAAAGATTGAAGTACGATATGCAGAAACGGATCAAATGGGCGTAGTTTATCATGCCAATTATGTGATTTGGCTGGAGATTGGAAGAACTCAACTGATTAAAGATTTGGGTTTTAATTATGCAGAGATGGAGGCTGATGGCATTCTATCTCCTGTCATTGATATCCAGGTATCCTATAAAAAACCACTGCGTTACGGCGAAACAGCCACTGTTAAAACATGGATTGAGTCATATGATGGACTACGTGTTGTTTATGGATATGAAATTCTTACCGGAAATGAAGAATTAGCTGTATCTGCTAGATCTGCTCATGTTTGTGTAAAAAAAGAAAGCTTTAGACCGATTTCAATTAAACGTCATTTGCCAGATTGGCATGAGGCATATGAAATGAACAAGAAAAAGAATGAATAATAGTCAAAAAGTTCAAAAAAACGAGTGCATTCGTTGTAATGACAGCAACTTTAGAAATGGAGGTGCTTGTCTTGGCATTTGGTATCAAACGTAATGACATTACTGAGTGGAAAAAGAAAATAGATAACGGCGAAATTGCAGTTATTACCCATTACTGGCTGGATGATCGATTTCCAGATTGCGATACTGTTACGAAAGTAGGCTGTAATGATTTGAGGCAGCTAGCTGAGTGGGGAGCGCGGTATGGTCTAAAGTGGGAATGGATTCACATTCGAAAGGATGGTTATTCTCATTACGATCTTCTCGGTGAAAAACAACGAGAAATCCTAGAGAAAGAAGGCATTGTGAATAAGCTTGTTCGAAAGTAAGTGATGTGAAAATCGTCTACAGATAAAAAAGCACCGAGCTGAACTGAACCAATAAAGTTAGACAAAAAATCTAGGCAGCTTCTTGGACCTGAATCCGGTATTCTACTGGGCTCAGGTCCTTTAATTTTGCCTTCATTCTATTGTAATTGTAATAGTACATATATTCTTCTAGTTCTTGCTAGAAGTGTTCCATACTTTCGAACTTTTGGAGATAGAGTAACTCAGATTTCAATAAGCCAAAGAAGTTTTCAATAACTGCGTTATCTAAACAATTTCTTTTACGGGACATATTTTGAGTACTATTGTTTTGTTTGAGTGTCATTTGATACTGCCAGCCTTGATCTCTCCATTAAATAAATCCAAAATAGGGGATAGATACAGTTTTTCTCCAAACAAATGGAACTCTGTTACATCCGTTACCCATTGTTGATTCGGTTTCTTTGCAGAAAAATCACGATTTAAAATATTCGGTGCAATTTTACCTACATTTCCACGATAAGAACGATATTTTTTCAAACGTACTAGACATTTCAGTCCCAATTGATTCATTAAACGAAGTATGGTCTTCGGGTTCAGTAGAATCTGGCGTTTCATTAATTCTTTAGCCAATCTACGATAACCATAACGACCTTTATGCTCATGAAAAATTTCTTCGATGACTGTTTTAACATCTCGGTATTTATCAGGACGATTCAGTTGTTTTACCCAATAATAAGTACTTCTTGGAATATCTGCAATCTTAATTAAGTCGATGACTTTGAATTGTTTCCTTAGCTCATAGATTACTTGCGCTTTAATTTTTTCTGTAACTTTTGTTCACGAATAATAAAGTTCTTTAACACATGTGTTGATTAACCAAAATTATACAGGTTCATTATAAACCAAACGATACCTTCCGAGGATTTCTTTGAGTGCGAGTCGCCATTTAAAGGGCAAAGCATCACAAAGAAGCAATCGCTGAAAATCTGTGAGTGATAAGGGCTTGCGATGGATTTGTTTACGAGCTTGAACGTGCAACCATTTCAATAAAACATACGCAATAAGCGCTGCGAAGAGTTGGTTGAACACCGCATTTTTTGTCGTGCCAAATAACACTGGAACGTTTAAATTTTGTTTGATCCAGCGGAAAAACGTTTCAATTGCCCAACGAGACTAACGGGGCAGGTTAGTTGAATAAGGAGGTATTTTTCGGAAGGTTGTCAAAGTATTTATTATATAAGGAATTAAAGTATTTGCGATAAAGTAGTCATCATAAGAATCCTTTCTTTTGGCATTTGTTTAGTCGCAATAACCTTAGTAGAAATAGATTTTTTTTCATCTTTTGAGTGATCTAGGCTTATTTCTTTTGAATATTTTCGCTCATAAAATTATTTCCTCTTTATTTATCCTTGCTTGTTTATCGACTGTTGATAATCCGAGTTGGCATAACTTCAACAACTGTAGTATCATTGAACCATAAAAAGAACCATAAAAACTAAAAAAGTTTTTTAAGTTTTCTTAAGGGGGAATATAAGTTGAAGACACGAATCATACAAGCATTCATTGAAGAAACTAGAAATAATGGCATTAAGTTCAGAATGGATGATCTGGCGAAAAGACTTGGGATAAGTAAGCGTACGTTATATGAAATTTTTTCATCAAAGGTAGATATTCTTGATTCCATTATCGATTTGACGCTTAGTGAGTTTGACGAACAGACTCGCCTAATTATCGACAATCCTGAATTCACACTCGCGGAAAAAATAAAAAAAACTATTGTTGTCTTACCTAAATACAATGAGTTTTACGATTTGCGTATTTTGGAGCAATTGAAACGGTTCTACCCTGAACAATGGGAACGCGTAAATCGCGAATTGAATCAGTGGGATGATCTTAAAGCACTTCTTGAAGAAGGAATCCAATCGGGGATCATTAAGGACATGAACATCGACTTATTGATGAAACTGATTATTGGGGCTTCGAATATAACGCTTGATAGACAATTCTTTTTAGGGCATAGTATCTCAGTAACAGAATCATTTGAAACGATTGTGGATGTATTATTGAGTGGAATTCTGACTGAAAAAAATGATGAATATACTGGCACATAATATGCCAGTTTCTTTTCTCCCTAAGAAAACTATAAAAACAAAAATATTTTTTTGGGTTTTTTAAACCAATTAATAGATAAGGATTTGAAATAGCAATGGAAAAAGAACAAATAATAAACCGTATAGATACAGAATCAGTAGGAAAATCTTTCCTGAGGTATTTAATCCCCTCAATCGTCGGAATGTTGCTGATGGCTGTCAATATTGTTATTGACGGAATTATGGTCGGCAACAAGTTAGGTCCAGTGGCTCTGGCAGGTGTGGGTATTGCTGGACCAGTCTATACCATTTTTGTCGCCATGTCATTGTGGATTGGTATCGGTGCGGCAACTCGTTATTCCGCTATGATGGGCGCTAAACGACCAGATCAAGCACGTATCATTTTTTCACATGCCATAAGCTCTATATTTATCTTGACGATGATCATCGGACTTACTGCCTTTGTATTTAGAACAGAACTCGCGTATTTACTTGGCGCGAATGCTGATACGATTGAATATACATCGGATTATCTGAACGTCATGTTATTGTTTGGGTTTGTCTTCACTGTAGAAAATGCTTTTAGTATTTTAGTGAGAAATGATGGCGGTCCAAATGTAGCAATGATTGCGCTTATTACCACGTCAGTTGTCAATATCATTTTGAACTATGTGTTTTTATTCGTGCTTGATTTTGGCGTGGAAGGTGCAGCTGCTGCGACAGTCTTAGGGGCATTTAGTGGACTTATCATACTTTGTACGCATTTTTTCAGAAAAAAAAGCAACTTACGTTTCGTGCGTTTCAAATTTGATAAGAAGCTTGCTCTGCTTATATTAGTCATTGGTTTCCCAAGTTTTCTTGCAGAAGTCGGGATTTCAGTTTTTACGATTTCGCATAACCTCGCGTTTAAAAGTCTCGTCGGAACTGTCGGTGTATCAGCATTTACGATTTTGAATTATGTTCATAGTGTAATGTTACTATTGTTTTTAGGAATGGGATCCGCCATCCAACCACTGATTAGTTATTATAGTGGAGCCAAAGATGAAAAGAAGATCAAACAAACAATAAGGCTTGCGATCGGGACAGCTTTGGTAGCTGGTATCTTATTTGTGTTAATCGGTCAATTTGCAGCAACACAGATTGTCAGCTTGTTCGGTGATTTCTCTGAAGAAGTGGTGACACTGGCTGTATCTGGCATTAAACTATTCTTCATCGCATATCTCTTTATGGGAACAAATTTTGTCATGATGACGTATTATCAATCTATCGGACACATCCGAATGGCAACATGGATTACTGCAGCACGCGAAATTATCGTTTTGCTAATCTTGCTTATGATCATGCCTCGATTATTTGGATTAACAGGCGTCTGGCTCGCAATCCCAACATCCGAATTCATCGTACTTCTGACAATTTATTATTATCATAGAAAATGGAATCTCTAAGATATGGGTTTGGTGCAGCATTCCTGTAATAACTATCACCAATTGTTAATGCACTAAAGGGTGCTTGTGCGGCCGAGCCTAGGTCGTATCATATAGCGGGTGGGATTCCCGTCGAGAAAGAACTAGCCATTCACTCGTAGCGAGTCTTGGAGGGCTAATGGTAAGGTAACA
>NZ_LFZW01000001.1:1942372-2025248 GCF_001183985.1 Peribacillus loiseleuriae
GCCCTACCGGTCTTTTCTTCTTATAGAAGAGTATGGTGTACAAGCGATAATAAGCAAGGAAGCCAAATGCCGTTGTAGGGAGTCGGATAGCAGCGTAGTACCAATGAAGTTGGGTAATGCCGATGGAGGAAAGGCTGCTACCAAGTTATCACCCTTACTAGGGACACATTTACTACACGCAGAGGTAGGGATAATAAATGGACACAAAACTATTAAGGATAGCAGAATTAGCAAAATCTGAGCGAAAGAGATTAGCTATATTTTGTGAATGGTGACTAGGAGGAGCCGTGTGCGTAAATAGCGCAAGCACGGTTCTGTGAGGGGGGAGGAACACAATCTACCGCAAGGTAGAGAGGTTCCCTTCTACTCGACTAGTAAAAAACAGACTTATCTATGGAATGAAGAGATAAGTCTAGACTTTTATGTTGAGAAACTTACGCATGTTCCTGAAGTTACCCCTTATAAAGAGAAATCCTTTAGTGTTTCGTCGATTTCGTCTTGCGTAATCCCGATATATCGTTTGGTGATCGACGGGGCGGCATGGTTAAAAATATTTTGCAGGAATGCCAAGTCTTTCGTTCTCCGATAATACGCATATCCGAATGTCTTACGTATCGTATGCGTGCCGATGTCATCCCTGACCTAGCACTTCGCTGGCCCTCACCAGCGCTCTGTAGGCTTGTGTGGCCATTGTTCCGGCTTAGAAACAGGTACTCTCCGTCGCTCATATGAGCTGTATAATCTTCGATTTCTTCCCGCAGCTTAATTGGCAACATAAATCGCTTCGTTTTATTCGTTTTTTTCTCCCGAATCACCACATGACTTTTATCACGAACATCTCCAACGGTCAACGGCACAATATCACTGACCCGAAGCCCGGTATTAATCCCAAAGACAAACAAAAAATAGTCCCGTTCGGAACCATATCACCGCAACGCCCATTTCATATCCTCAATTTCTTTGACCGTTCGCAACGGCTGCACGTTCTTTTCTTTCATGATTTTTCTCCGATATCGTACATTCAACGTATGATATTGGTGGTTTATCAAAAGGACCCACTGTTATCAAGGATTTGAATGTACGAAAATATATAAAATAAATATATTTATAATTGTGTAAAAATGCTCTGGGGATGAGATGCTCTCCAGAGTCTTTTCTATTTAAATAAGTATTTTTTCTATTTTTTTCAATAGATATGAATTTGTAATAACCCTTGCAGGGATACATAATCCAATCATAAACTGTCTCGTGATGAACGGGCAGTCATGGGGGCTACATAAAACCTCTTACTTCATTTTCCACAATAGCGCCCTACAATGGAAGTCCTGTGTTGATATGCAGGATTTTTTCTTGTTCCACAAACGGTCCATTTTCTTGAACAAAAGTTTTAGTTTAGAAGAAGTTCGAAGAATTGTCCTGAAATTAGAAAAGCATTAGTGAAAGAAGATATTAATATAGTTTAGTTATTTTAGATAACATAAAATAAGAGCAGTGGTGAAAAATGACCCACTGCTCTTATCACTATTTCGATAAAATTTTTGTTCTCTGTTTTGATAATCTAATAAATTTAGTTTCACTAACAAATGTAGAGCCCAAAAGGAGTGCTCCACCTAGCATTTGAATAATAGTCATTTCTTCTTCAACGAAAGGTGGTCTTGATTGAAGTTCCAATTTAAATGTTAGATGACCATTTTCTAATAACGATGCTCAAGAATCGGGCGCGATTGTGGAAGATCATATTTACAAATGATCAATCTTTTTTATAAAAGCCAGACTTAAATCTGCTGGTTAAGACTCCATTTTGATCAATATTTTTTCAGAATGGAGTCTTTTTATTTATCATAAAATATGGATTTGTGAGGTATTTTTGATCAACTTTTATTTTAAAGCTACAATTAATCCTTTTTCAAAATGGAGCTTTTTTATTTGCTATAAACTTAGGGTTAAGGAGAGGTTTTTAGTTTAACTTTATTATAAATCTACACTTTTTTTATTTATATTAAAACGATTCAAAAGAAAGCAATCATAAATGTAAATTCCACTTTATCTCCATTATGAATAGTGACCTAGACCTTTTACATTACTATATACGAGAAGAGGGGAGAGGTATTCCATTGAATAATTAATCATTTCATCCCCGGAACCTGTAAAGAATCCCTCCAGAATTTGACCGATATAGATACATAAACAAGATGAAACTATAAACCACTACATAAACGGGATTAAGAGTGTCCAATATGACTATATAAACTGGATCATATTAAAAATAAATTTACTATATCTGTTTCATTATAAATTAATAATAAGATTCTCACTCTCATTCACCCATTTGTGGAAAAAAAAGAATGTTTATTGTAAATTACCGGGTATAAATATGCTTTTCTCCGTTGTTTTTTCTTTATTATCCCGTTTATGTAAGCTCTTATCCCGAAAACGTAGCTTAATAGAGCTTAAACTATTTGCTCAATCAAAATTTATCAAAACATTCTTATCTATTTGCCCGTGTATCACGTTAACTCGCATTATTTTGATTAAACTTTTTTTCAACGCTACACCACGGTGTTGTTAAGATAGTTCACTTGCCCTTATTTGGATGCATTCTGGCATCTCATTTTCTTCTTTTAACTCCTGAATTGAGAAATGAATACGCTTGATTTTTATCAATAGTAATGACATGAGGAGTGGATACATGTGAAAAAGCCAAGACTTTTTTTAAAAAGCGCTTGCCGGATTTGACGTTTCTAATTCTACTTAAGGGGTAGGGCCTGATCAAAAAGTAAAACTTATATTCAAAATTGATTTTTGTTGTGGGATAATACGATAACATAAATGATAAACAACATTGATAGGATATATATATTCATACTTATATTAAAAATGAATAAAAGATATTTACAAGTGGATAAAAATAAATTATGATGTATTTACCGTCGACGATAAACGATCATGATCTATACACAGGGGGTTAATAATGAATAACGAAGAAATGCGTCGCAGAGTTGCAAGGTGTATGCCTTGGATATTGTTATTTGAATTTTTCTTTGTATTTAATGAAAACGTATTCAACTTGATTACTCCAAATCTTGTAGAAGAATTTGCAGTATCACCTTCAACAGTTAGTTTAGTGGTTACAGTAGGTAAATTGTCCTTTGGAATTGCCTCGATAGTTTTTGCAGCCTTGTCTGATTTCATTAGTATAAGGAAATTAATATTATTTACATGTTGTTCTTTTCCTTTAGTAACTTTAATGGGAGTATTTTCTGATTATAGTTTCTCGTTATTAGTCATTTTTCGAATTTTGTTCTGTATTACAATTGCAGCCCCTGTGGCTTTGCAAATTATTATGGCTTTGAAGTATTTTGACAAGTTGACTGCGGCAAAATACTTTGGTTACAATACGGCCATATTCCAACTCGCTTCTTCAAGCGGTAACTTATTTGGAGGATACATTACTGAATATTTACATTGGAACATGGTGTTCCTGATTCCAGCACTAACATTTATAGGAATTCCGATCTTGATAAAAAATTTACCTAAAGAGGAAAGTAAAAAGGGTTCATTTGATTTTATAGGTATAATTTTAGTAACGGCGATTACTTCATTTTTCATTACATTTATGACTTTTAAAATGCAATACCCAGTACTTCTCATTTTAGCACTAATTAGTACTGCAGTATTTGTCGCCTATACGTTAAAAAGTAAAGATCCTTTAATCAAACCCGAGTTATTTAAGATTAAAGGGGTTGTGTGGTCTTTAATAGTGTGTGCGTTGTTTTATGGAACGCAAGTGGGCTTTTCTTTTATATTCCCATTCATCATAACCGAGACATATGGAATGTCAGTTAGTACAATGGGTGTCTTTTTTACCATTACAAACATAGCAGCTTTTATCACTGGTATGCAGACCGGCCGTATTATTAGATATAGTGGTTATCGTAACATTACACTATTAGGCGGGGGATTGATCTTTTCTGGATTAGCAATTGTTGCATTTTTAGTCGGTTATTCGGTTGTATTTGTATTCCTAGGTATGGGTCTTTTTAACATTGGTTATACACTCTTCTTTTCAGGGTACCTGACGAATTACACTCAGTTGTTGCCGGAAGAACAGCGCGGTGTAGGTATTGGATTAGAGAAATTAGTTCTTAATATTGGAAGTTCGTTAGGTGGAGCGTTTATTGCCATGCTATATGGACAATCCTTTATGAATAATAAGATATTAGATTTCTCCGGGAATGAGCATACCGCACAATTCAGTAACTCTGCTTTTATTCTGATGATTTTAATTGCAGTAGCTACATTAATCTTTGTAAAAGTATTTGATAAAAGATTCAATCAGGTGGGTAAAGTTAAGGTTTTAAGTGAAGAAGTAATTTAGAGGAAAAAATGGTAAGGAACACTCACAAGTTCCTTACCATTTTTTAATGAAATGTTTTCTCATATATAAAATTTCAAATTCTATTTTCTCAATTTGGAGTGATTATCATATCTCACCATTTGTCTCCACATAATAATCTAAAATCATACATCCTGCACCAACAGCTACAACGTTATACCCTGTAGACGGTGTGCAAAATTCTACTTCGAATTCGGGATAATATTGGACTCTTTGCTTTGCTGTTTTAGTTGCCATTTCATAAAAAATTGGATGAGAAGCTAAAGCTCCACCAATTATAACTACATCTGGACGAACCAGATAAATTAGGTTTGAAAGACCTATACCGTAAAAATAGGCTGCATCTTGAATGATACTACAACAAAGCGGATCATTTTGGTCTAAGGCATCTAAAATGTGATCCAAACGAATATCTTCAATATTAATAATCATATCTCTAATTATTGACTCTTTGCCACGTTTCAGCTGACGAATCAATTCTTCTTGAACATAAGGAAGAGTACAATATACATTCAGACATCCATATGATCCACATGAGCACTTACGTCCGTGTATGTCCACTATGATATGCCCAAATGAACCCTCCAAATCAACTTTACCACCAACCAACTTCTCTTCAGATACGATCCCACACCTAATTCCAATTCCGGACATGGTATAGACAAGGCTGTCTACCTTTTTCCAATATTTACTTCTATATTCACCTAGAGCCGCCAAGTTGGCGCCGTTATCCAAAATAACAAGTGTATTAAACCGCCGCTGTAGTAGCTCGGTTATGTTGACATTGATCCATTCATCAGACATGAATCGTTCTGGAGAAAGGATGATTCCCTTGGCACGATCCAATTGTCCAAATGATCCAACACCAATCCCGAGAAGTTTTTCAGTTTGTACATGGTGATCTCTCATCATCTGTTCGATTTTTTGATATATAAACTCCAGAACATCATCAGGTGTATACTGATCGCTCATCTCTAACTTTGCAACCTCCAAAATAGTAAGGTTTAAATCAAGAAGTATTACCCTTGTAAATGCTCCAGCGATATCAACGCCGATTAAATAGTATGTATCTGGTTTGATAACATACATGGATGGTCTTCTCCCACCACTGGATTCTCCTAATCCACTTTCATAAATGAGGTTTGCTTGGAGTAACTCCTCTATTAAACGAGCGCATGTAGACTGTTTGTACCCAGATAATTCAACTAATTGGTTTTTGTCTACAGGACCAAATTTTCGGATTAATTGGTATATACTTTTTAAACCTTTCATTCTAGGGGACATTAGCCCTGTAAATTGTTTTAACATAATTACCTCCACAAAAATAAACAACTATTATTAAAGTTTAAACGATATGTGATTATGGAACAAGAATAAGAAAAAATTAATACAAATATTCAATTTCGATATAAGTATAAGAATGCGTTGCTTAAAAACTAAAAATATTTGTTTTTAGTTACTTTTTACATGTTATTTTCATTACTTCTATTCAATTTTGATAAAAGGTTATTTACATAACTTACTTATTACTTTAAAATAAAATATAGACATACCCATTTTTGAATAATATATCGCAGTATCATTTAGAAAAAGTTATTTTGATTTTTGGAAAGTCGACATTAGAAAGGGGTAAATATAGTGAGAGATATTAAAGCACACATTCAGGAATCAACTTCATTCATTCAAAATATAATTGGATTTCGACCAGAAATAGGTCTAGTTCTTGGATCGGGTCTAGGGGTTTTAGCGGATTTAATTGAAAATTCGAAAGTGATTCCTTATGAAACCATTCCACACTTTCCTTCTTCGACAGTAGAAGGACATGCAGGTGAACTGGTAGCAGGTGAAATTAAGGGGAAAGGTGTTGTAATGTTAAAAGGTCGTTTCCACTTATATGAAGGTTATGAGGGACAGGCTGTTACTTTTCCTGTCCGTGTGCTAAAAGCACTTGGAGTGGAAAAGCTCATTGTCACCAATGCTGCTGGGGCGGTAAACATGAATTTTCAAGTCGGAGAATTAATGCTAATTACTGATCACATTAACAATATGGGAAGAAATCCGTTGATTGGCCCAAATGATTCAAATTTCGGGGTCAGATTTCCAGATATGTCGGAAGCTTATAGTAGACGTTTTTTAGGAGTAGCAAAAAGAGTAGCTTCAAAGCAAAATTTCAATCTAAGAGAAGGAGTTTACATGGCTAATCTAGGACCGACATATGAAACTCCTGCCGAAGTTCGAATTGCTCGAATTTTAGGAGCTGATGCTGTTGGAATGTCTACAGTTCCAGAAGTAATTGTTGCAAAGCACGCAGATATCGAAGTACTTGGAATTTCTTGTATAACGAATATGGCTGCCGGTATCTTGGAACAACCACTATCCCACCATGAAGTAATGGAAGCTGCTGAAAATGTAAAGGGAAAATTTCTTAATCTTGTTGTGGGGATTATTGACGAAATCTAATTCAATGATACTTTTGAGCAAGTAAGTAGGTTTCTAACGTTATATACCATTAATAATTATTTGTTTAACTAACAAAATAAATAAGAGAATGGATTGTGTTAAACATGACAAACCTTAACAAAGACAAACCCAATATAATTTTTATACTGACAGATGATCAGGGTCCTTGGGCCCTTGGTTGTGCTGGAAATCATGAAATTAAAACTCCTAATTTGGATCGGTTGGCTGAAGAAGGAATGCGCTTTGAAAACTTTTTTTGTACATCACCAGTTTGTTCACCCGCGCGTGCTTCTATACTTACTGGAAAAATACCTTCACAACATGGGATACATGATTTTATAAGAGAGAACGATAATCCACATCTTCCATATTTGAATGAGCATGTATCTTACACTGAATTACTTGCAAAGGAAGGGTATGTTTGCGGAATAAGTGGAAAGTGGGGCCTTGGAAACGACTATGAACCCCAAAAAGGGTTCAGTCACTGGTATGTAAATCTTTATGATGGAGGGCATTATTTTAATCCAAAGATGGTACGTAATGGGGAAGTCGTTAATGGAACGGGGTATTTAACTGATCTTATCACGCAAGATGCACTTACCTTCTTAGAAGAGGGTTCAAATAATGATCAGCCGTTCTATCTAAGCGTTCATTATACAGCTCCTCATCATTTGTGGGTGGGAGAACACCCGCAAGAATATGTGGATATGTATGATGATTGTTCTTTTGAATCATGTCCACAAGAAACTGAACACCCTTGGTTTTTACCATTGTCAAATCCTTCTAATGTTCGTGACAACCCTCGAGAAAACCTTAAGGGATACTTTGCTGCTGTAACAGCTATGGATTACAATGTGGGCTTGATTATAGATAAATTAAATAAACTCGGGGTACGTGAAAATACACTGATATGCTTTATGAGTGATAATGGATTTAGCTGTGGTCAAAACGGAATTTGGGGAAAAGGCAACGGAACATATCCACAAAACATGTTTGATAACTCGGTTAAAGTACCAGCAATATTTAGTCAACCTGGCAGAATACCAACAGGTCAGATTCACGATGCTTTACTTAGTCAATATGATATCATGCCAACACTGCTCGACTATCTTCATATTGACAACCCAGAGTCCAATGAATTACCAGGATCAAGCTTTGTATCGATATTAGAAGGAAAAGCAGATGATGAAAGAAAGCATGTAGTCGTCTATGATGAATACGGACCTGTTCGCATGATTCGTACGAAATCTTACAAATATATTCATCGCTATCCGTTTGGCCCATTTGAGTTCTATGATCTGATAAAAGACCAGCAGGAAGGTAATAATTTATACGATGATCCTGACTATCAGGATCAAATTCGAGTTTTACGAAGTGAGTTAGATAGGTGGTTTTTACAATATGTTGATCCTCGGATTGATGGGGCTCGACAGCCAGTAACAGGAACAGGACAAAGTAATTTAGTGAATCCAAGTAATGAGGACAAACCTACTTTTAACCAAGAAGGAAGGTTGTTTAAGGTGGGTCAAACATCCAAAAATTCGTGATTTTAAAGCACTTTTGAAAGAGGACAATTAAAAAGAAAGAAATTTGGTGATTTATAAAAAAAATTGGTGATTTATAAAAAAATCACGGGTGGGAGAGGGTATTTTTGAAAGCAGTGATTCTTTCTTGGACAAATTTATGCAAAGATGGTTTGATATACAAGACCATGAGACAACATTAAAAAAGGAAGCTATTGCCGGAATAACTTCTTTTATCACAGTATCCTATATTATCATTGTTAACGCTTCATTTTTAGAACAAGCGGGTATCCCGTATAATGCTGCGGTTATGGCAACCATTATTACTTCTTTTGTTGGTTGTATGATTATGGGATTCTGGGCAAATGCACCTATTGTACTTGCTCCTGGTATGGGAATAAACGCATTCTTCTCTTATTCCATGGTTCAGTCGATGGGGCTATCTTGGCAAGAAGCGTTAGCGGTAGTGTTTACGTCCGGTATTATTTTTGCATTGATAGCATTTTCACCTTTGGCATTGGTTCTTTCCCGTGCGGTACCGCAATCGTTAAAAGAAGCCATTGTTGTGGGTTTAGGTTTTTTTCTAACCTTTATAGGCCTTCAAAAGGGTGGAATTGTTACGGCAAGTGATACAACTTTTGTAAAGCTTGGTGATTTAAGCAATCCTCATACAATCGTCACTTTTTTAACGTTAACTATTACTGTTATTTTGTTTAGTCGTAATGTAAAAGGGAGTTTTCTTCTAAGTATTGTAGTAGGGTCGGTCATATCCGCACTATTTGGTTTAGTTGATTTAAACGATGTTAAATATTCAGAAGTTTCATTTGGTAGTTATAAGTCTGTGTTAGGTGCAATGTCTTTTGAAAGTATAACATCGTTAGCATTCTGGATTGCGACCTTTTCTTTAACGATGGTAATTGTTTTTGAGAATATGGGGGCTCTATATGGGTTATTACAACAACCCGTTAAGTTTAGACGCTCATATAAGGTAAGTGCGGTTTCGACCATTACTGCAGGTATATTCGGGACAAGCCCTACCATTGCAACTGTAGAAAGTGCTGCAGGTATTGCTGTAGGCGGGAAAACAGGAATTACAGCAATTGTTGCAGGTATTTTATTCTTACCAGCCATATTGTTTATTCCAGTATTAAAAATAATACCGGAAAACGTAATTGCACCTGTGCTCATCGTTGTTGGCAGCTTAATGATTCAAAATATACAAAAGATTGAATTGAAAGATTTTTCAGAAGCATTTCCTGCCTTTTTAATTATAGCTCTAATTCCATTGTCTTATAGTATTGTTGACGGAATCGCATTTGGTTTTATTGCTTACCCTCTTCTTAAATTAGCTTTAGGAAGAAAAAATGAAGTAAGCTTTCCGCTAGTTTTGATAGCATTCCTATTTTTACTGAATTTTGTTTTAAGCTAAAATGATTTTCAAGAAACAGCCTGTTTCTATATAGAGCAGGCTGTTTCTTATAAATTTTGCATCCTTTAAAGTTTCCAATATGAATTAATATCCACGTTTGATACCAGCTTATAAAAATAAAAATCTCTATTATTGAACAAAATGAAAAAGGTGGGAGGGATTGAAAGTGGAAGGTAAAATAAAAAGAGCTTGTTGTGCCGCCAGTAGGCCAAAGTCAACCAAAATTCCAGAGTTGGATCAACATATAAGAAAGCAATCTAGCAGATCATTAAGAGACGAAATGATTTACCTACCAGGTGGAGAGTTTCTTATGGGTACCGATAGTATTGAAGGGTTTCCCGCAGATGGTGAGGGACCAGTAAGGAAAATTAAGTTGGATCCTTTTTATATCGATTCTTGTACAGTTTCTAACGCTCAATTTGAAGCATTCGTAAAAGATACTGGGTATAAGACAGAAGCGGAGTTGTACGGATGGTCTTTTGTTTTTTATCATTTTGTATCTAAAGAAACAAAAAAACACGTAAAACAATTTGTTCAACAAACCCCTTGGTGGTGGGCTGTGGAGGGAGCTTATTGGAGAAATCCCGAAGGACCTGATTCGATGATTGAAGATCGGATGGATCACCCGGTTGTTCATGTTTCATGGCACGATGCAAGCGCGTATTGTAAATGGGCAGGGAAACGATTACCAACCGAAGCTGAATGGGAGTATGCCGCTCGAGGGGGACTTGAACAAAAAACATATCCATGGGGTGATGATTTAACCCCAAATGGGAAACATTACTGCAATATTTGGCAAGGGGAATTCCCAGAAAGAAACAATGGATCTGATGGATATTTAAGTACTGCTCCAGTAAAATCCTTTCCACCAAATGGATATGGACTTTATAACGTAGCAGGAAACGTGTGGGAATGGTGCTCTGATTGGTTTAGTGCTACATTTCAAACTTATGAAAGTCATGTTAATCCGAAAGGACCAGCGACAGGAGAAGCTAAGGTAATTCGTGGAGGATCTTATCTTTGTCATAAGTCTTACTGCAACCGTTATAGAGTAGCAGCACGCAGTTCCAATACTCCAGACAGCACAACAAGTCATATGGGATTTCGTTGTGCTGCTAATTATTAACTTTTATACCTATTAGAACAAAGTGCTGAAATGTTTTCAGGAGTATTAGTCACATTTGCATTGTTTCTTTATTAAAGTTGATTAATATTGGGGGATTACAATTCATGGAAGCTTTAAGTAAAAAGAAAGAAGTACCGGGAGAAAGTGTAATATATGCACAACAACATTTAGCTAACGAAAGAACTTATTTAGCCTGGGTACGGACGGCTGTATCTATTGTAGGGGTAGGCTTTTTGACAACTTCATTGCATTTTACTATTAAACTTAGCTTTAATCAGCATATTAATACTTTAGCTATATTCCTAGGAATCTTTGCATGTATTGTTGGTTTTATAACAGGAATATTGTCAACTCTTCAATATTCAAAGAAAAGAAGAGAAATTCAAGAAGGTATTTTTATTCCTTCTAACCATTCTATTGTTTTTGTATCTACCCTAATTTCCTTTTTAATTTTCATTATTTTTATGTATCTCTCTTTCTTATTATTGTCGAAGTCCTGAGTTAGATAAGAAGGTTCTGGTGCAAAAATTTCAGCTAACTTGAAACTAATCTCTAAATCTCGGACATACGGATACTACTAAACTAAAAAGGACGTGTATCGGTATGAAAAAACCAGTAGAATTCAAATGGAAACATTATCAGCCTGACATTATTTTATTAACGGTTAGATGGTACCTACGGTACAGCCTCAGCTTTCGTGATTTGGTGGAATTGATGGAGGAACGAGGCTTATCCATGGCTCACACAACGATTATGCGTTGGGTACATCAATACGGGCCTGAATTAGATGAAAGAGTACGGCGTCATCTTAAGTCAACCAATGACTCCTGGAGAGTAGATGAAACCTATGTGAAAGTCAAAGGTCAATGGATGTATCTGTATCGTGCCGTTGATTCAGAAGGGAATACCATTGATTTTTGTCTAAGCGAATCAAGAGATAAACAAGCAGCCAAACGCTTTTTTAAGAAAGCCTTGGCTTTTTCGCACGTTTCTAAGCCTCGTGTGATAACAATAGACAAAAACCCAGCTTATCCAATAGCTATCCAAGAGTTAAAAGAAGAAAAGCAGATGCCTGAAGGCATCCAACTAAGGCAAGTTAAATATCTCAACAATATCGTGGAGCAGGATCATCGCTTTATTAAAAAATGAATTCGCCCGATGCTTGGATTAAAGTCTTTACGGACTGCCAAACGAATTATTGCGGGGATAGAGGCTATGCACATGATCAAAAAAGGACAGACTCTCCAAAGGGAGAAGTCTGTCCAAAATCAAAAAGAATTCATCCATCAACTGTTTGGACTAATTGCTTAGGATCAGGGGTCACTAGAAAACTTTCGCTTTTTTATATTTTCTTCAAGTATTTGCACCAGAACCCAAATAAGTGTTTCTTTTTGTAAGAATAATTTTTAAAAAAATTATTCTTCGTCAACCGTTTACATTTTTTATTTACAAATCGTAATTGTCGCATTATAATAACTTACATCAACATTAGTATTCCTTTTGTTATAATGAGAAGGGAAAAATGATGAATGAATTCGTAATTTATCCATTTTTGAAGAGCTTTTATATCCTTCTCCAAGTCAATGATTGGAGGTTTAAAAGTGATAGTAAAAAAGGTGTTCAACAATAATGTTGTACTAGTAGTGAATGATACATCTACGGAAGAAATAGTAATGGGAAAAGGTATAGGTTTTAATAAGTTCCCTGGGGATGTTATTGATTCAGAACTAGTTGAGAAACAATTTATTTTTCAAGGACAGGATGATGTTAACCGATTTTATCAGATGGTAGGGAGAATTCCTTTACATGATGTGGAATTGGCAAGTGAAATTGTGGAAATGGGTAAGCAGGATTTATTAGTTCCATTGAGCGATTGTATTCTTATAACGTTATCTGATCATATTAGTCATATGCTTGAAAGGGTCAAAAGAGGTCTTTTTTTCAACAGTCCATTACAATGGGAAATCAAGCACATATACCCAAAAGAATACGCTTTTGGTGAAAAAGCTGTGGAATTTTTGAAAGATAAAACCGGGCTTGAGATTCCAATTTCAGAGGCAGCTTTCATTTCCTTGCATTTTGCGAATGCCCATTTGGAAATGAAAGGAATGGAAGAAACCATGTTGTTGACCAAGATTATTGATCAAATTTTAGACGTTGTGAAATACCATTATAGTATAGAGCTAGATGGTAAATCATATGATTTTTCAAGGTTCATAACTCATCTTAGATATTTTGTAAAAAGGCAATTGAAGAACGAAGAGAATAAAGTCGATTCATCTTTTTTATCCTTGATCAAATTACAGTATCCATATGATTTCAAATGTGGTGAAAAGATTAAAAAGTTTTTAGAAACAACTTATCGTTGGGAAATTAGTGAAGACGAATTACTTTATTTAACTATACATTTGAATAGACTGAATCGACATAGGATCGTTACTGGTTAGCAGGCGTGACCTAAGTCAATAAAGGAGAAATAAATAGAATGGAATCTATCTATATCTATTTATTCTTTATTGGCTTAGGTTTTTTTATGTATAGTGCCAAAAAAATAATAGTGTAATGGAAGAAACTATGTTGTTGACCAAAATTATTGATCAAATTTTGAACGTTGTGAAATACCATTATTGTATAGAGCTAGATGGTAAATCATATGATTTTTCAAGGTTCATATCTTATCTTAGATATTTTGTAAAAAGATTAAAAAGTTTTTAGAGACAACTTATCGTTGGGAAATTAATAAAGACGAATTAATTTAGTTAACTATACAATTGAATAGACTGAATCGATATAGGATCGTTACTGGTTAGCAGGCGTGACCTAAGTCAATAAAGGAGAAATAAATAGAATGGAATTTATCCATATCTGTTTCTTCTTTATTGGCTTAGGTCTTTTTATGTATAGTGCCAAAAAATAAGAAGTGTAGAGGTGGAGAATATGAAATTTGAAAAAGAAGCCTTACAAATTATTGAATTCGTAGGCGGGCGTGGGAATGTGGTCAGCTTAGTACATTGTGCCACGCGTTTACGTTTCAAGCTAAAAGATAGCAAACAAACAAACAAAAAAGAACTGGAGAAAATGAAAGATGTTCTTTCAGTAGTAAACAGTGGCGGGCAGTATCAGGTTGTTATTGGAAACAAAGTGACAGACTATTACGATACGATAGTAGCTGAGCTAGGACTTGCTCAAGAGTCTAAGGATGACGGAAAAGGAGAAAAAGTTTCGTTGATTTCGAGAGTTTTTGAAGTTATCTCTGGTGCATTTTCTCCTTTAATTCCTGCATTGGCTGGGGCAGGTATGATAAAAGCATTGTTAACTGTTTTGACTACTTTTGAATGGATGTCTGATCAAGGAACAACATATGCTATTCTTTCTTCAGCAGGAAATGCAGTTTTTTATTTCCTTCCAATCTTTTTAGGAATTACACTATCCATTAAGATGGGCGCGAATCCCTATGTAGGTGGTGTAATTGGTGCAGCACTTTTAGAACCAAATTTCACGGGATTAATTGAATCGGAAAAAGTTGTAACACTTTTTGGTCTTCCTGTTACACCAATTGATTATGCTTCAAGTGTATTTCCGATTTTCGTGGCAATATTTATTTATTATTTCGTATACAAAGGTCTTTCAAAAGTCATAATGAAAGATTTGAGATTATTCTTAGAACCGATGTTATCGTTATTAATTATGGTTCCTCTTACAATCCTATTATTTGGTCCAATGGGAACAACAGTTGGTGATGTATTAGCAGGAAGTGTTATGTGGTTGATTGATAAGAGCCCCCTTATTGCGGGTATTGTTCTTGGTGCGGGTATGCCATTTATGGTTATTTTCGGATTACATTGGGGATTCACACCAATTACATTACAAAATTTAGCAACAATGGGTGGAGACCCAATTGAAGGTGCAGCCGTTGCGGCGGTCTTTGCTGAAATAGGTATTGCTATTGGCCTTTTCTTAAAAGCAAAAAAACATTCTCAATTAAGATCCTTGGCTGGACCAACTGCCATTACTGGTATTTTGGCTGGTGTAACTGAACCAATTGTTTACGGAATCATAATGAGATATAAGCGAACTATTCCGATTGTTGCTATCGCTGGTGGTGTTGGAGGAGCTATCTTAGGTGGACTTGGTGTTACTTGCAATGCTTATGTTTTCCATAATGTTTTCTCTATGCCAGTATATTCACCATTTATTGGTTATTTATTTGGAATTGGAGCAGCCTTAGTGTTAGGTGCGGTATTAGCTTACTTCTTCGGATTAAATAAAGAAGAAATGGAAAATATGGAAAAAGAAATAATTAATACAAAGTCTGATACAGAATTAGAAACTGAAAGAGTAAATCAACCTTTTGAAGAAGTTATATCACCAATGACAGGGAAACAAATCAAACTTTCTGAAGTGGAAGATAAAGTGTTTGCATCTGGAGCAGTCGGTCAAGGATTAGCTATTTACCCGGAACAAGGAAAGGTTTGGTCACCTGTTGATGGGATTGTTACAACTGTTTTTCCGTCTAAACATGCTATCGGTATCACTTCCAACGGAGGAGCTGAAATATTGATTCACGTTGGTTTGAACACTGTTTCGTTGGATGGAAAGTATTATGAAACTCACGTACAAAACGGAGATAAAATTAAAAAAGGCGATTTATTGGTTACATTTGATATAGAGAAAATTAAATCAGAAGGATTTAGTATGGTAACGCCTGTAATTGTAACAAATTCAGCTGAGTATAAAGCTATTGTAATTGAGGAACAAGATCTAGTCACAAATAATAATATCGTGATGAAATTAATTAAAGAGTAAAAATTGGAGGGAACAAAATGGCATTTCAAAAGAATTTTTTATGGGGTGGAGCTGTAGCAGCTCATCAAGTTGAAGGTGGTTGGAATCAAGGTGGAAAAGGTATTAGTATTACAGATGTTATGACTGCTGGGACACATACTATACCACGTAAAATTACGGATGGTGTCTTGGAAGGTGAATATTATCCAAACCATGAAGGAATCAACTTTTATGCTCGTTATAAAGAAGATATCAAGCTTTTTGCGGAAATGGGCTTTAAGTGCTTCAGAACTAGCATCGCTTGGACAAGGATTTTTCCAAAAGGTGATGAAAATGAACCGAATGAAGAAGGATTACAATTCTATGATGATTTATTTGATGAATTACAAAAATATGGAATAGAACCAGTGGTCACACTAAGCCATTTCGAAATGCCTTATCATTTGGTTAAGGAATACGGAGGATGGAGAAATCGTAAATTAATTGATTTCTTTGTTCGATTTAGTGAGGTAGTAATGAATAGATATAAAGACAAAGTGAAATATTGGATGACATTTAACGAGATCAACAATCAAACAATTATAAGTAATCCTATTTATGCTTTCACCAATTCAGGTGTCATTTATGATGAAGAAGAAGACAAATTAGAAGTTATGTATCAAGCCGTTCACCACGAATTAGTAGCCAGCGCAAAAGTCGTGAAGTTAGGGCATAATATCAATCCGGATTTTAAAATTGGTTGTATGGTTGCAGCATTACCAAATTATCCTTATACTTGTAATCCTAATGATGTGATGAAGGCCTTTGAGGCGGATCAAGAACAATTAATGTTCACGGATGTTCATGTGCGCGGTCATTACCCTCAACGAACATTGAATATATGGAAAAAGAACAATTTTTCAATTGAAATCACTAAGGAAGATAAAGAAATTTTGCAAGAAGGTACGGTAGATTTTATTGGTTGTAGTTATTATCTAACAAATACTCTTACAGCGGATGAAGATGTAGAACGTACAGGTAGTGATTTAGCTGGTGGTGGAGATGCCGTAAATAATCCATATTTAAAAGTATCAGATTGGGGTTGGACAATTGATCCAATTGGCTTCAGATATTATTTAAATATGATGTATAGTCGTTATGAGCTTCCGATTTTTGTTGTAGAGAACGGATTCGGTGCAACCGATCGTGTCGAAGAAGATGGAAATATTGAGGACCAAAACCGAATTGATTATTTAGCTTCTCATATTATTGAAATGAAAAAGGCTGTAGAAGAAGATGGTGTAGAGGTTCTAGGTTACACAACTTGGGGATGTATTGACCCAATTTCCTTCACTACTGGAGAAATGAAAAAACGTTACGGCTTCATTTATGTGGATAGAGAGAATGACGGTTCTGGTTCTTTAAAGAGAATGAAGAAAAAATCATTTAATTGGTATAAGAATGTAATTGCAACAAATGGAGAAGAAATTTTCTAATGTATCATGTATGAAAAGAAAACTACTAATGAAGCTCGCTAATTCCAATGCATTGGAATTAGCGAGCTTTTGGATTATAAGGTATTCTGTTCGGTTCTGGTGCAAATACTTGAAGAAAATATAAAAAAGCGAAAGTTTTCTAGTGACCCCTGATCCTAAGCAATTAGTCCAAACAGTTGATGGATGAATTCTTTTTGATTTTGGACAGACTTCTCCCTTTGGAGAGTCTGTCCTTTTTTGATCATGTGCATAGCCTCTATCCCCGCAATAATTCGTTTGGCAGTCCGTAAGGACTTTAATCCAAGCATCGGGCGAATTCGTTTTTTAATAAAGCGATGATCCTGCTCCACGATATTGTTGAGATATTTAACTTGCCTTAGTTGGATGCCTTCAGGCATCTGCTTTTCTTCTTGTAACTCTTGGATAGCGATTGGATAAGCCGGGTTTTTGTCTACTGTTATCACACGAGGCTTAGAAACGTGCGAAAAAGCCAAGGCTTTCTTAAAAAAGCATTTGGCTGCTTGTTTATCTCTTGATTCGCTTAGACAAAAATCAATGGTATTCCCTTCTGAATCAACGGCACGATACAGATACATCCATTGACCTTTGACTTTCACATAGGTTTCATCTACTCTCCAGGAGTCATTGGTTGACTTAAGATGACGCCGTACTCTTTCATCTAATTCAGGTCCATATTGATGTACCCAACGCATAATCGTTGTGTGAGCCATGGATAAGCCACGTTCCTCCATCATTTCCACCAAATCACGAAAACTTAAGTTGTACCGTAGGTACCACCTTACTGTTAACAAAATAATGTCAGGCTGATAGTGCTTCCATTTGAACAAATCTTCCTTTTCCATACCGATCACACACCTTTTTTAGAGTAATAGTATCAGTATGTCCAAGATTTAGAGATTCATTGCAATTTTCTTGGAATTCTTGCACCAGAACCGCATTTCTTACATTTATTCTATTGGGCTTTTTTCTTATTATCCCTTGGCTAATTTACAGTTATAGAAAATATGGTTATTTAAGTCTTTGGGCTTCAATAGTGGCTTATTCCTTTATTTTCTATATGTTATCGGCTTTATTTTTAGTTCTTTTGCCACTTCCGGATACTCGAAATACTTGTGCTTTGCAATCACCTGATACGGTGCATTATTCACTTGTCCCGTTTTATTTTATCTGGGATGTTATTAATAGTAGTTCAGTTGTTTGGTCACAACCATCTACCTATATTCAAATATTTAAACAAAGCGCATTTTTGCAAGCGGCATTCAATTTCCTATTATTGCTGCCTCTTGGTGTTTATCTAAGGTATTTTTTCCAACACAAACGATTTTGGAAGAAAGCACTTGGTTTGGGATTTGCGTTATCCCTTTTTTTTGAGACAACACAAATAACAGGTATTTATGGGATCTATAATTGCCCATATCGTATCTTTGATGTGGATGATCTTTTATTAAATAGTACTAGTGCTTTGTTTGGATTCATCATTGCCCCTGTCATACTTGCTCTGTTTCCGTCTCGAAACAACCTTATTGCTAAGGGAGAAAAAATGCAAGAAAGTCCTTTGGTACCTCCGTTGTCGCAATTATTGGCTGTGTTTATAGACTATCTATTGATTAAGATTAGTTGGACCCTTACAGTTGGACTCTTTACAACAAGCGGATTCGCAGAATTTGTTTATAAAACGATTTGCTTTTTTATTCTTTTCTATGTAGTTCCATTTATTTGGGATGGAAAAACAATTGGAACAAATATACTGCGTTTTAAACTAATTAATGTTGATGGAGAAGTACCTATGTGGCAGTACTTGCTAAAAAGATTCTTTGCGCTATATTTACCTTTGGCAACATCATGGTTCCTAACGATATTCGCCGGCATTGAGTTAGATATAACTTCAAATCTTTATCCTTATCATGTATGGATCACTGTGACTATATTTGCATTTCTCATCATTATGTGGGCCGTATTATTTATCCATACTATGTTCATCCTAATTAAAAGAGGGAAACGGAACTTTTACTTTGACTATGTAGCGGATTTAGTACCAAGGAAAAAATAAATATTATCCAAAACAGCAAATCCCACTTCGGGGTTTGCTGTTATTTTTAAGGTTTATGTAAGGTTTATATTAAAATGATGTAAGGTTTAGGGCATATAATCATCTTTGTAGTTACGGGGAGGATTCATCAATGACAATTATTTTACAAGCAAAAAATGTTCAAAAAGTATTTGGTACAAAGGGAAATGTTTATAAAGCATTAGAAGATATTAATTTGGAGATTAAAGAAGGAGAATTTATCGGAATCATGGGGCCTTCGGGTGCTGGGAAATCGACATTATTAAATGTTTTATCTACTATAGACACACCATCGTCAGGGGATATTACTATCAACGGCCAACATATTGTAGGCATGAAAGAAAAACAACTGGCCGACTTCCGCCGAAATCAGCTAGGCTTTATATTTCAAGATTATAACCTTCTTGATACGTTAACGGTTAAAGAAAATATTTTACTTCCACTTGCATTATCAAAAGTTTCGACTAGTGAGATTGAAAAACGTGTTGAAAGAATCGCGGGGACATTTGGAATAAGTGAATTACTTGATAAATATCCATATCACATATCAGGTGGTCAAAAACAGCGAACAGCAGCTTCTCGGGCGATTATTACTAATCCAAGCCTAATATTGGCGGACGAACCAACAGGTGCGTTAGACTCCAAATCCGCAACCAGTTTACTTGAAAGCTTATCTATGTTAAACGAGCAGAATAACTCTACCATCATGATGGTTACACATGATGCTTTTGCTGCAAGCTTTTGTAAACGAATATTATTTATTAAAGATGGTAGGATTGATGCTGAAATTCATAAATTGCAACAAACTCGTAAGGAGTTCTTTCAAAAAATATTAGATGTTCTTGCTTCACTTGGAGGTGGGAATTAAATGACACTGTTCGGCATTGCTAGGAAAAATATAAGGAAAAATTTTACCAATTACTTTTTATATTTTTCTTCCATGATTTTTAGTATTGTGATTTACTTTACATTCGTTTCTTTAAAATATGATGAAATGATCGCTGCTACAACGGAATCCTCAACAAGAATTAGCTCTGTTTTCAATGCTGCATCGTTCGTCTTGATCATCTTTGTAGCCATTTTTATTTGGTATTCAAACTCTTTTTTTACAAGGAAACGAAAAAAGGAGATCGGACTTTATTCATTACTAGGTGTACGTAAGAAACAAATAGGCCGATTGCTATTTTATGAAAACTTTTTAATGGGGATTATAGCCCTTTTTATTGGTATTTTACTTGGTTCTGTTTTATCAAAGTTTTTTGTAACCATTTTGATGAAGGTGATGGGCTATGATGTGATTGCAAATTTTGCCGTTTCATCTGCTGCAATTATAAACACCATTATTGTATTCATACTTATTACAGTCATTACCTCGTTTCATGGATATAGATTAATTTATCGTTTTAAACTGATTGATTTATTTCAAGCAGACAAAGAGGGAGAAGAGCTAGGAGCTTCTTTTTTCATTGCAGTATTATCCATTATCTTTATAGGGATTGGTTATTGGCTTGCACTTCAAAATATATTGGAGTCAGAAGCTTGGAGAAAAATCGGTATCATGCTAACACCACTTGTTATCATCGTATCCGTTATTCTGGGTACTTATTTATTATTTAATACTTTAATTGTCTATCTTTTGAAGCTTTCAAAAAAGAATAAAAGAAAGCTTTGGAAAGGGATTAACTTAATAAGTACATCTCAACTTCTGTATCGTATGAAAGGAAATGCGCGAACCTTAACCATCATTGCCATTCTTAGTGCTACCACATTGACAGCTGTCGGGGCATCTTATAGTTTGTATTATAACAATAAAAGTAATGCCGAGTTGGCAAATCCAAATAGCATCATGTTTATTAATCATGACGAACATATAGCGAATAAGGTGAATGATAAGATTTTACAAGAAGGAAACCATGAGATCATCTATCATAAAACGATACCGACAATGCAAATAAAGGTGGATACATCTAGTTTAAATAGCAAAATGGGCGAAATCATACAGGAATATACAATCATCTCTACTAAAACATTCAATGAAATGGCAGGACTTCAAGAGAGAAAAGATCATCTTTCACTGGAAGGCAATAATGCAGCTGTACTAGATGCAGGCTACTATGAAGGATTGTCACCAGAATATGTAGGTTCTAGCATTCCATTGCACGTAGATATTCTAGCGGAAGACATTACGTTTAAAAAATTGATGAAATATAACGTTCTTAATCCCAAGACAGCAAATATTACTGTGGTGATAGGTGATGAGTTATTTTCTAAGTTGGAAAAAGAAACAGACCATGTAAACATGGAAGCCTACAAATTTACGAACGAAAGTTATGCCGAAATAATAAATAAGGAAATTGAATCTATTCTACCTGATAATGCAAGCTTTTCTAGCTTTTACAATGATTATGCTCTAGGAATGGAGACAGCAGGGTTAATTATCTTTATCGGTGCCTTCTTGGGATTAGTATTCCTTGCTGCAACAGGGAGCATCATCTACTTTAAACAGTTGACAGAAGCAAATTCTGATAAAGAGCGTTATGTCATTCTACACAAAATCGGTGTGAATAAAAAGGAAGTAAGAAAATCAATTGCTAAACAGGTATTCTTTATATTTGCCTTACCATTATTAGCTGGTATAGCACATTCCGCAGTGGCTTTAACTGCCTTATCTAGGCTATTGCAAACAAACCTAGTGATTCCTGTATTCATATGTATAGGCATATATATTTTAATCTATGTGATCTATTACTTCTTAACAGTGCGTACCTACTATAAAATTGTAACCAAATGAAATAGAGTGAGGAGTATATGAATGAAAAAATCAATGATAGTTATTGGAATAGTATTAGTGATTTTAGTTGTTGGTTTAATTTTTATGCAAAATGTAAATTTTAATCGGTTAGGTGCTAATGAATATTACACACAAATAAATGGGGAAGGAACTAAAATAGAGGAGAAAGGGAGCGGTGGAACGATTTTTATAAGATATGAATATGAATTACCAGCTTATGATAAAGATGGCAACCAAAAAACATTCACATTTACTGCTGGCAAACAGCTTCGAGAAAATGCGTATTTACTCCTGTTTGTGAAAGATGGAAAAGGAGTTACATCTTATCAGGAAGTGACTTCTGATGAATTACCTGGAAAAGCCGTTGAAATGTTGGACTAACATTTTGCCAATACCAATTTGTAAGAATCCTTGACCGAAAGGGTTCTTTTTTGCGTACAAATGATGATAAATATTATGATGGGTTTTGGATTTATTTCCTTTATAATAAGGACACTGAAGGTATGGAGGTAGTGATGAATGACTCTGAACAAAAAAGTATTAATTATTGACGATGAGGAAGATATTTTGAGAATTATTAAAACAGTCTTGGTAAAAGAAGGAATTGAAAAAGTTGTCACATCTACTACTGCAAAAGAAGGATTCGCAGAATTCCAACAAACACAACCAGATCTTGTTCTATTAGACATTATGTTACCAGATGGTGAAGGTTATGATGTATGTAAACAAATAAGGAATATCTCGAATGTGCCGATTTTATTTATATCAGCGAAAACGGAGGAATTAGATAAGATTTTAGGCTTTGCTATAGGTGGTGATGATTATATAACAAAGCCATTTAGTCCTAAAGAGGTTGCTTATCGAGTAAAAGCGCAGTTGCGAAGAGCAGACTATATGCAGACGAGTGACAAGACAGACTCTATTATAAAAGCCGGCCCCTTTGAATTAAACGAGCAAAAAGCGGAATTATTAAAGCATGGGGAATTCATTGAATTAAAGCCAAAAGAAATAGGATTAATAAAGTATTTCCTCCAAAATACTAAAAAGGTGACTAGTAAAGAAAAGCTATATGATACAGTCTGGGGTGAGGAATATTTTGGCTCTGATAATACGGTAATGGTTCATATCCGGCGACTGAGAGAAAAAATTGAAGCAGATCCCTCTCACCCAAAATTTTTAATTACCGTAAAAGGCTTGGGCTATAAATTCACTGTAGAGGATGAATAGTTCGTGAAGTGGAAGCTAACTGGAAGATATATACTTTCCATCGTCTTAGTCGTTATCCTAGTTGTTTTCATAAACATTTTTATTATGTTTGCTTTATTAATAGCCCAGTCTATTTTTAACATGCAAATATTTCAAGGAAACAAAACATCTCCTGAACATTTTGCAAGACAATTTCAAGATAATATAAATATAACAAGTAATTATGTGACTATTACCGAATCAGGAAAAAAAGCATTAATTAAAAAGAATGCATGGATACAAATTTTAGACGAAAATGGTATGGTAGTCTATAGCTTTAGAGCACCTGTGGGAATAAAGGAAAAATACACGCCATCAGAAATAGTTCAAACGTATAAGTATAAGGAAATTAATGCGGACACGACGGTTTTTGTCGGTGAGAAAAAGGAAAGAGCCAACAATTACAGTTATTTTATAGGGATCGAGAACCCAAATTTAAATCGCTATTTTATTTCTTATAATAATCGAGACATATATCAAGTGATTAAGGTTGTTGGCATTGTTTTTATAATAGACATATTCATCGCCTTACTAATTGGCTACTTTTTTAGTAAACGACTAACACAACCCTTACAAATACTCATTAATGGGATCAAGAGATTGGCAAATAAAGATTATACTGTCAATTATGAGTCTAAAGGAGTTTATAAAGATGTCTTTAATAATGTCAATTTTTTATCCAATCAGCTAACAGCCAATGAAAAGGAAAGAAAGAAATTGGAGATGATGAGAGAGGATTGGATAGGAAACATTTCCCATGATATAAAAACACCACTAGCATCTATACAAGGATATGCTGAATTGATTAAAGATCCAGATTATCATTTTTCTTTAGAAGAAATAAGGGAGTACGCTGAAATTATTGAACAAAAGTCATTATATATAAAAGAAGTTATGGAAGATTTAAATTTAACCACAAGATTGAAAAATAAAGCACTATCGTTAAACAAAAAAACTGTTAATATTGTTGCTTTATTAAGAAATATTGTGATTGATATATTAAATGATCCTAAATATTCTAATCGTAATATCGTATTTCATGTAAATCAGGAGAAGATTCCTGTAGCAATTGATGAAATTCTATTTCGAAGAGCAATAAATAATTTAATTTATAATGCAATTGTTCACAATGATGAAAATGTGAAAATAAATGTAAGGATAGAAAAAAATAAACGAACACATATAACCATAAAAGATGATGGAAAAGGCATAAAGAAAGAAGAACTCGATAGAATTTTTGACCGTTACTATCGAGGAACAAACACTGGAGATGCACATAGAGGTTCTGGACTAGGAATGGCCATAGCCAAAGATATTATTCAGGAACATAATGGAGAGCTTACGATTAACAGTGAGATTGGTCATGGAACTACGATTGATATTAAATTTTGAAGACCCCTAGTAAAACGAAAGCATTGCCAAAACTGTTGAGTTTTAAAATTACTTTAATGAATTATTTCGAAAACAAAACCTGATGTACAATTTGCAGAAATTGTGAAAATGACCATTGAATTATAGGGCGCCTTTCTTGAATAAGGAAGCGCTCATTTTCCATTTAATAGGGATTTATCTACAGTTGGGGATTATTGCAGGATTATTAGTTTGTTTAATTGTAGAAGTTAAAAAACTTAATTCGAGTACTAAAAATAATAAGTAAAAGTAATTTATATTTTTATACATCTTTCTTCTTAAAGCACCTTCTGGAGTTAGTATAGTTTCTTGGACACGGTTTAGTTAACTCTCTATGATAAAAAATAAGAGGGGAAGTGTCCGGCATGGAATCAATAAACAAGCGTAATTATAACGATGATTTTAAGAAAATGGTGGTGGAACTTTATCACACTGGTAGCTCGGTGAGTACGTTAAGCAGCGAATATGGTGTATCTGAAGTCACAATTTATAAATGGATTAAAGCTCTTACTCCAGTGAATGGAGAGGAAAATAGTCTAACACCACAGGATATAACTGAAATCCAAAAAGAGAATCTTCGAATGAAACAGGAAATTGAAATCTTAAAAAAGGCTATGGCCATATTCGCCAGAAAGTAACCGATACCGAGCTAACAAACTTGATTCACGATCAAAAAGAAGTGTTCCCCATCCAGTTCATGTGTGAAGTGTTGGATATGCCAAGAAGCACTTACTATCAGTCCTTGATTAAAACAGAATCAGCACGTGACCGGGAAAACCGACTGCTTCTTGAACAGATTCAGTTGATCCACATCAAGAGTAAAGGCCGATATGGAGCACCTAAGATTCATTTCCTTCTATTAAAAGCAGGGTTTTCGGTTAGTCTTAAACGAGTTCAACGAATCATGAGAAAGGCGGGAATCTATTCGATTACGATTAAAAAATTTCGTCCACAAACAAATAGAAAACCGATTGAGGCACGTGAGAACGTGCTACAACAGGATTTTTCCACGTCTAAATTGAACGAAAAATGGGTGGCCGATATCACCTATATCCACACTTTGCGAGATGGCTGGTGTTATTTAGCGACGGTCTTAGATCTGTATTCTAAAAAAATCATTGGGTATTCTTTCTCTCGTTCCATGACGACTGAACTTGTTTTGCATGCTTTAAACAATGCCGTTTCTATCCAACAGCCAACGCCTGGCCTCATTTTGCATACAGATCTTGGCTCGCAATACACAAGTGAAGGTTTTAGCCAAGCGCTTAAAGAACAGAAAATTATTCCATCTTTTAGTCGCAAAGGTTGCCCATACGATAATGCATGTATTGAATCTTTTCATTCCATTTTAAAGAAGGAAGAAGTCCATCACGTAACCTATTTAAATTTCGAATCGGCGAACGCAGCCTTGTTTCAGTTTATTGAAGGCTGGTATAATCGTCGCCGTATTCACGGCCAATTAAACTTTCATACGCCGCAAGAAGTTGAAAATCAGTTCCATCAATCAGCATGAAAAGTTAACTTATTTGTGTCCAGGATATTGACCTAGATCCATTCTTCTTCTTCAAGTAACGGGGCAGTTTAGTTAAATAAGGCAGAAATCGAAAATAAGTTTATTTAACAAAATAGTACAGGGGTTAACTATTGCTTAATAACGAGTTCCTTGTTCATATCTACTATGGCAAATGTGCAGAAATTTAAGAAGATATTGTGGTACACTTAAATAACAAAAAAATCTGAAGTGAGGAATTATATGAGTACAAACAAGAAGCAAAAGACCAATAAACTAAGAATGATTTTACGAGGATTATTAGTCATTATGGGGGGATTTATAGCTGCATATGGACTAGAAACAGTATTAATCCCAAACAACGTATCAGATGGAGGTGTGACCGGACTAAGCATTGTTGGTTCTCAATTATTTGGACTACCATTAGGAGCTCTTATTGCTATAATAAATATCCCATTTATCTGGTTAGGTTATCAACAAATTGGAAAGACCTTCGCATTTTTTTCGATTATCGGAATTGTTTCACTAGCTGTTGGTACAATTTTATTTCACCATACTCCAGCGATTATTAAAGGGGATTCTTTGTTAATTACTATTGTTGGTGGTATTATCCTTGGTTTTGGGATGGGATTAGCTTTGCGTAATGGTGGTGCATTAGATGGAATTGATATGCTTGCCGTACTACTATCTCGAAAATTACCATTTGGGACAAGTGATTTCATTCTTTTCTTAAATGTATTTGTGTTTATGATCGTTTCAATCGTGTTCGGTCTTCAAGGGGCAATTCTTTCGGCAATTGCTTACTTTATTGCTTCTAAAGTAATTCACATTGTAGAAGAAGGTTTAAGTGGTTCTAAAACCTTTAAAATTATCACAACTCAACCTGAACTAATGGTTGAAACTATACGTGACCGCTTAGGTCGAAGTGCAACGTTCAATGAAGTTTATGGAGGGTTTTCCCGCGAAAAGTTTAAAGAAATCACCTGTGTCATTAATCGTTTAGAAGAAACTAAACTAAAGGAAATTATAAATGATATTGACCCAAAATCTTTTGTTACAGTTTATGAAGTAGCAGAAGTAAAGGGCGGTAATTTTAGAAAAAATAATATTCATTAGATAAAACTTTGTGAACCATTACACTTAAACTAACGGGTGCTTCGTATTATAAGGTTAACCAGTAAAAATTACTGGTTGACCTTTTTTTAATAGAATCTATTATATCAGTAGCCAGGGTAGGACGTACGGGTGCGTGGGACATGATCCCGTGAGCTAAACTGTCCGCGCCCCCTACTTGTACAAACATGTTTGAGGCTGGTTGGGACGTAGATCTCGTATAACAAGCGAAGCTATGACACTATATGGAGGACTAGGGGTACTGGTTAGTACGTAGAGGAGGAAAAAACGATGAATCCAGTAGTTGGTCTGGATGTGGCAAAGGGAGAGAGCCAAGTTCAGGCCTTTTTAAATAAATCAAAACCGTATGGAAAGAGCTTTTCAATAAAGCATACTAGAGAGGAATTAGATCATTTTATAGGATTTTTAAAAGAGATCGAAGAGGTGACAGGGAAAATGCCTATGATCATTTTAGAATCTACAGGGCATTACCATACTCCCGTTATTCAATACTTGGAGGAACAAGGGGTTCTATATATCTTACTAAATCCCATTATTTCTTAAAAGGCAAAGAAGTCTAGTTTACGAAAGGTAAAAACAGACGCAATCGATGCGTACCAGTTGTGCGTGTTGTATTACAAAGAGGATTTTGAACCTCATAAAATTAGAGGGATTCAGCTTTTAGACCTTCGGAATTTGTCAAGACAACAGGAAATCGTAATGAATATGTATGTGGAAGCTAAACTTCAGTTTCATACTATTTTAGATCAAGTGTTTCCTGAATACCGAAAGGTTTTTGGCGATTTATTTTCAAAGGTTTCATTATTGATGTTAAAAGAATACCCTACTTCAGAGGCAGTATTAACAGTCGGGGAAAGTAAACTAGCAGAGAGTGTAATGGAGTTCTGTCCTAGCCGATCTGGTCAATGGGCATGGGAAAAAGCCAAAAAAATAATGGATTCCGCATCTCGAAATCCATTTCGAACAAGCGTGTATCAAAGTCACTTAATTAATCTGCGTATGTATATTGATCTGCTTTTTCATTACCAGGGACACCTTTCTGATTTGGAAGAACGTATCGTTGCCTTGACAAATGAAGTGGAGGAATACAAGATCATCCAATCGATTCCGGGAATCGGAGAAAAAATCGCTGCCATGATTATCTCTGAGATTGGTGAAATCGATCGGTTTAATCATCCGAAAAAACTCGTTGCCTACGCTGGAATCGACCCTAGTGTTCACTCATCAGGTAAATTTACGGCAACCATCAATCGTATTACTAAAAGAGGTTCGAGCAGACTACGTCATTCCCTGTATCTTGCCGTTTTATACGGGATAAGGAGTTCAAGAAACAAAAAGCTTAAAGCTTTCTATGATAAGAAAAAATCAGAAGGAGAGCCAGCCAAAGTGGCAATCGATGCCTGTATTAATAAGCTTCTTCATTGGATTTACGCTTTATTAAAGAGAAAAGAAATGTTCCTAGATTTAACCTAATTAACGGTTTTGTGAAACAGAGAAAAATCCTTCCAAAAGGGTTTTGGAGGGTTATTTGTCATGACTAAAAATAGTATATCATAAGGGAAATGAAAATTTTAGAGAAAGATATTGGCTTCCTATTAGCTGGTTTAGTTAAACAAGACCATCATTACGATGGTCTATTTTTACGTCCAAAACATCAAGAGTGATTTCACCGATACAATGTGAAATGTTACACTTAAACTAACGGGGCAATTAGTTGAATAAGCAATGAGAAAAAATTATATATTATGTGTCGATGTAGAACTATAATATACAAAAATCAGGAGGTGATTATATGGTAAAATATATAAATTATACGACAGAACCCCTAATAACTTTGACCAATTGCTAACCCTATATGAATCATTAGGATGGAATTCACTTAAATTAACAAATAATGATTTGGAACGAATGTGCAATCAAAGTTGGTACGCCATTTACGCATTTGATGAAAAACAATTAGTGGGTATGGGACGTGTTAGTTCAGATGGTATAATTACTGGAGTAGTTTGTGGAATATGTGTTCTACCAAGCTATCAGTCCGAAGGAATCGGGTGTTGTAACCAGTTTGATGGACGTAACAGTAGAAGAAATCGCCGCTATGCACAAATCGAGCTGGGCCATTGAGTCATTTTTCCGCTGGATTAAGCAGAATTTGAACGTTTCCGTATTGTTTGGCACAGGCACAACATCCAATGCGTTGTTCAATTAGTTATTCACAGCTATGATTGCCTATGTTTTGCTGGAATTTCTTCATGTACAAGGCCAGAAGAAAAAACAAAAGAAAACGCTTGTCATTTGCAGGTTTCACACGCCTGTTTCTTTGTGATGCCCTGTCGATTGAGTGGCAAATTAGTTTGAAAGAAACACTGGAATTTTACAGGTCGATAAATCAAGAAACTGTATAACTTTGGTTAATCAACATACGTGTTAATTTATAGTATAATGATTACTTGAAATAATGCGATGGAAAAGAGGGAACCGATGCCTACTATACTGGTTGCTGACGACGATGCGAACATTCGCGAACTCGTCTGTTTATTTCTACGCAAAGACGGATTCGCAACAGCCGAAGCCGCGGACGGCAAGGAAGCACTGGCCGTCTACACTTCAACGCATGTCGATCTTGTCGTGCTCGACATTATGATGCCGATTATGGATGGTTGGACGTTATGCAAGGAGCTCCGAAGAGCCAATCCTGATCTTCCTTTACTTATGCTGACTGCGAGAGGAGAAACATGGGAGAAAGTGAAAGGTTTCGAACTTGGGACGGACGATTATTTAACGAAACCATTCGATCCGTTAGAATTGACGGTTCGTGTTAGGGCACTACTCAAACGATACAAGATTGGCTCCACGCAGACGATCCATTTCGGGAACGTCATCCTTGATCGACAGACCTATAAGGTGATGAGTGGGACGGAGTCGCTTACGTTGCCGCTAAAGGAGTTCGAATTGCTGTATAAGCTCGCTGGAACACCCGGACAAGTCTATACGCGCGAGCAGTTGATCGATCAGATTTGGGGTATCGATTACGCCGGAGATGATCGAACGGTAGACGTACATATTAAACGCCTGCGTGAACGGTTCGCGACGACACCCGATTTTCGGATCGAAACGGTGCGCGGGCTTGGGTATCGGCTTGAGGTTTACGAATGATCAGATCCTTATATATACGTGTTGTCCTGACATTTCTAGTCTCCGTCATCGGGGGCACGATCATTTCTTTTTTTGTGTCAACTTGGATATTCGAAGATAAATTGAACGAAAGCGCTCAAATCAACTTACGTAACTTTGGCCAAGACATCGTCCGGATTTACAAGACCCTTCCGTTACGTGAAGCGGACTCGTTCGTAAGTGAAATGAAGCAGCTCGATTCCTATTATATTCGAATTTACGAAGCAACGGGTCAGTTCCAGTCTTACGGAAAACTTTACGGACACAAACTTGCGCCTGTGACGATGGAGCAACTAAAGAAAGTATTAGATGGAGGCGTTGTTCAGGACACTCCGAATGGTATTGCTACGGTCCTCTTAGGGTTGCCGTTGAAAACGGAAATGGGAACGAAAGCGATGTTTTTGGAAACGCTCGCCCCCCCTTCTGCCTCTTTTGTCACAAAGTGGGCATTGATCTTTGCAACCTGTTCGTTGATTGCAGGAAGCTTATTGATTCTAGTTGCCTCTGTATTCCTGGTAAGACCGATCAAAAAGCTGACAAAAGCGACCAAGCGGATAGCATCTGGAGATTTCAACGTCAAGCTGAATATTAAGCAAACGAGTGAGCTGGGTACTTTGGCTCGCAGCTTCGAAGAAATGATGCACGATCTGCAGCAACTTGAGCAGATGCGCAGGGAATTCGTAACGAACGTGTCGCACGAGGTTCAGTCTCCGCTCACTTCGATATCCGGTTATGCTCTAGCGCTTAAGCAAGTTGACCTCTCTGATCACGAACGAAGCCGTTATCTTGATATTATCATCGCTGAAGCTAAAAGGATGTCCAAAATGAGCGATAGCCTGCTAAAGCTGAGTATGCTTGAATCGCAGTCAAAGCAACTGCGGCTCGTCACGCTCAGCCTCGATGAACAAATCCGACGGGTAATCGTGGCGCTCCAGCCGCAATGGTCTGCTCGCAACATACATTTCGAGCTTGATTTACAGACAGTTAAAGTAACGGCTGATCATGACCAGTTAAATCAGGTATGGACGAATATCCTCAGAAATAGTATCAAATTTTCCGAGGATGGCGGCATGATTAACGTAAGCTTCAAACAAGATATCAAAAACGCGATAGTCCGAATATCCGACACTGGCATTGGTATTCCCCTTGAGGACCAGAAGCGTATATTCGAGCGGTTTTTTAAGGCCGATCGTTCCCACAGTCGTAAGTATGACGGTAGTGGTATGGGACTCGCCATCGTTAAACAGATCGTATCGCTTCATCAAGGTGACATCCGAGTGGAAAGTGAACCTGGTCAAGGAACGACCCTCATTGTCACCTTGCCAATCACTACGCCAACAGATTAGTTAGATTCATTCTCTATGCTACGGCTCATATGCAAGCTTCCTTGCATATGAGCCGTAGCATTTTTTTGACAGTTCATATTCAGTTCATATTGTTGTCATGGGGAGTACATCTTTGTTGGTTAAACTTTCATTAGTCGCACCGTTAAGGTAGCTGAATAAACAGATTAGGACAGGAGAAGATGAGAGTGACACAAACAGAGGAGATGAAAACGAGGAATGGAACGAAATCAAAGAAAGTACGAAGCATTTTGCTTGGAATCATAGGAGCAATCGTTCTAGCAATTGTTCTTTTTCTAGGCAGTGTTTATACCGTTAATGTGATCAGCAATCATTCGGAGCAAAAAAGAATAGAGTCCTATGGTCAGCACGTATCTGTAGACGGGAAAAATATGAATGTTACAATTCAAGGAAAAGGCGAAGAAACCGTCGTGCTACTACCAGGGTATGGAACGGCAGCACCAGCTCTTGATTTTGAGCCGTTGGTGAAAGAGTTGTCTCTTTATTACAAGGTCGTCGTGATCGAGCCTTTTGGTTATGGACTAAGTGATGTAACGGAAAAGGAACGAACCATGGACAATATGGTAAATGAAATACATGAAGCATTGCAGAGTCTGAACATTGACCGATATATTCTAATGGGTCACTCCATTTCAGGCATTTACGGACTGGATTATGTGAACAAATATGAAAACGAAGTAAGTGCATTTGTCGGGATCGATAGCAGTGTTCCAACGCAGGGTGGTACGGATGATCCATTTCCATCAGGAACATATAAACTGCTCAAAAAATCAGGTTTCTCCCGATTGTTAATGAAACTGACCCCTGACCAATTGGTTGCACCAACCGTAGATGATGAAACAAGAGAACAAATCAGAATCCTCACGCTCAAAAACATGTTTAATCCGAACATCCTAAGTGAAGGCGGACATTTTAGCCCTAATTTTAAAGCTGCTGAAAACTTGACCTTCCCCAAGAATCTTCCTGTTATTTTCTTTTTACAAGCGAATGATACCGAAACGGAAGGATGGATACCACTGCATGAAGAGCAAGTCAAAGATTCTGTACATGGAAAAGTGATGACATTTGAAGGAGGACATTATTTACACCATACCAGATCAAAGGAAATCGTTGAAAACTTCAGGGCGTATATGGAAGGAATAAAATAAGTGCATTGAAAAAGGTCCCTCCACGATTTTGTACATGATCATAAGTGACAAAAAACCGCCCTTTAGGACGGTTTTTTCACTTGTTCATACTGTCCATCTTCATCGTATAGGCTTTCCTTAGGGACCGTTAAGGTAGCCCAATAAACAGATAATGATAGGAGAAGATACGAATGAAAATATGAGAGGTAATGAAAATGAGGATGTGCACGAGAACAGGTAGAAAACGAACTTCAATAATCGCAGTAACCCTCGTGCTAACGATGCTAGCTCCAATGTCTACCATGGCCACCAATAACAGCAGTCATCTTACATTTCCGACATTCTCTATGCTACGGCTCACATGCAAGCTTTCTTGTATGTGAGCCGTAGTATTTTTTTGCTTGTTCATATTCAGTTCATATTGTCGTCATGGGGAGTATATCTTCATTAGTTAAGATTTCATTAGCGGCACATGAAGGAAGCCAAACAAACAGATCAGGACAGGAGAAGATGACAGTGACACAACAAGAGGAAAAGAAAACGGGGAGTGGAACGAAAATAAAGAAAGTGCGAAACATCTTACTTAAAATCATAGGAGCAATCGTTATAGCCATTGTTCTTTTTCTAGGTATTGTTTATATCGCTAATGTGATGAGTAGTCATTCGGAGCAAAAACGAATAGTGCCCTACGGTCAGCACGTATCTATAGACGGGAAAAATATGAATGTGTTAATTCAAGGTGAGGGCGAGGAAACGATCGTGCTCCTGCCTGGTTATGGAACAGCTACACCAGGGCTTGATTTTAAGCTTCTTATCGATGAATTATCTCCATTTTACAAAGTTGTTGCGGTAGAGCCTTTCGGTTATGGATTAAGTGATGAAACTGAAAAAGAGCGAACCACGGAGAATATGGTAAGTGAAGTTCATGAAGTTCTACAGCAGCTTAATATTAACAGATACATGCTCATGGGCCATTCCATTACAGGTATTTACGGAATTGATTATGTGAACAAATATCCAAACGAGGTGACTGCATTTGTCGGAATCGATAGCAGTGTTGCAACACAACCGGGTATGGATATCAAATTCCCATTAAAAACGTTTGCATTTCTCAAAAAATCAGGTCTCTTAAGATTGACCATGAAAATAAGTGCTGACCCCTATGCTGGACTGGCATTTGATGAAAAAACCGTAGAGCAAATGAAAATGATTTCGAATAAAAACATGTATAATGACACTACCTTGAATGAGATGGACCATATTTCGTCTAATTTTAAAGGGGCTCGAGGTTTAACCTTCCCTAAAGATCTTCCACTTCTTCTCTTTGTACAAGCGAATAATGAAGGTGTAGCAGGATGGATACCTCTGCATGAAGGGCAGATCAAAGACTCGGTACATGGAAAAGTAGTAACCATGGATGGATCACATTATTTACACCATACCAAATTCAAAGAAATCACTGAAAACGTTAGAGTATTTATGAAAGAAGTAAAGTAAGTGTACAGAGAAAGGTTCATCCTCTATTTTAAGCATTTGTCTACAGTCTGCAAGACCATCATTTCGATGGTCTTTTTTATGCCCAAACAGTTGTATATTTCCAAACTAAGATTATACTGTCGCCTGAAAGACATTGGGTTTCATTTTCATATTCAACTAACGGGGCAGTTTAGTTCAATAAGAATCCATATATATATATATATATTGGTAATATTTGTTATAATAAAACAGGGAATTGTCGTTAGGAAAATTGCAGTTCAAGGGGGAGCATAGACATGAAATCTAAAAAGACATTAGTGATTATTGCTTTCGGTATAATATGTATAGCTATCATAATAAATCTATTAAAGAAGGACTTATGGGATGTAAACGAAGAGTTGTTAAAAGAAGAAGTATTATCAATAGGACATTAATGCATGTATTGAGTCTTTTCATGCCATTTTAAAGAAGGAAGAAGTCCAACACGTAACCTATTTAAATTTCGAATCAGCGAACGTAGCCTTGTTTCAGTTTATTGAAGGCTGGTATAATCGTCGACGTATTCACGGCCAATTAAACTTTCATACGCCGCTAGCTAATAGTTTGTTAAACTCCAAACTTAAGTATAAGATGCTTTTATGATAGGGAATTGGTACGGTATCTTATTTCTTATCTAGCAGGATAGCATCTCTATATAGCTTTAAAACTTAACTTTGATAAAAAAAGACCCCTCCTTTAGATGAGAGTACACACAAACTCAACACTCATCTAAAGGAGAAAGCTCTATTATAAAGTATAAAATGTAACTTAAAAAATTAACCTTTTCGACAAAATTCGACAATATTAGATAACAAATGGCCAATACCAGATTGATTTCTTCTCAATCATTTATAATGCCTTCACTGTTTCTTATTATTTTGTATTTCTATCCATATATCCATTAAACATGAGATACTATGAGTTCCATCATTCCCTTTAATTGAAACTCATTAAAACCATGTGGTAATAGAAAATGTGTTCCTTTTGTTAGAGAATGAACCTTTTCATTTTTTATCAATAATCCTTCGCCTTCAATAACACTACATAACAAAAATGGAAATTCCTGATTAATGGTTTCTTTCCCATCCAGTACCCACTTATATACAGTGAAATAATCGCCATTTAAAAATGTAGTAATTTTCATTGTATCAGTAGTTTTATCTTGAAATATTATTTTTTCATCATGATATGGTACTGTTATCACTTCTTTTGATTTTTCAAGGTGCAAATCACGCATGTTCCCATCTTCGCCTTTTCTGTTGTAGTCATATAATCGATAGGTTGTGTCAGAATTTTGCTGTATTTCAAGTACTAGGGTACCTTTGCAAAGTGCGTGTACAGTCCCACTAGGGACACTGATAAAGTCACCTTTTTTGATTCTTACTCGACGTAGAAATGTGTCCCAACTTCCTTCATCAATCATTTTCACTAACTCTTCTTTAGACTGTGCATAATGGCCGAAAATAAGTTCTGCATCTTTTTCACAATCTATAATATACCAACATTCTGTTTTACCAAGTTCTCCATTTTCATGTTGATTTGCATACATATCATTAGGGTGAACTTGAACTGATAGATCATCATTCGCATCTAAAATTTTTATTAATAGAGGAAATTTATCTCCAATAATACTACCAAAAAGCTCTTTTTTACCTTCCCATAACTCTCCTAAGGTAAGACCCTTATATAAGCCATCTCGAATCACGGATTGGCCATTCGGATGAGCAGAAATAGCCCAACATTCTCCAATATTATTGGAATGGATATTATAATTAAATTCTGTTTTTAGTTTATATCCACCCCATAATCTTTCGTGGAAAACTGGGGAAAAAAAGATTGGTTCTTTCATGTTGTTCACCTCATTTTTAATTGTTTTAGTAAGTGGTTTTTATATAAAAACTACCTTTCATTATTGGTATATTGTATAAAAAGAGTTGGTGGAGCTTATTGATTCTTTCTTTAAATACTTTTACTTTAGTAAACTGAGTAAAGTTACCCCTAACATAATGAGAGATATTCCTGATAAAATGATAATCCATTCTAATCTTTGTTTCTTTTCTTTAAAGATAAGGATACCTCCAATTGTTGCTACAATGACACATGCTTGTGAAATGGAGAAACTGGTAGCAACTCCTAGTTGAATTGAGGTTAAGAACATACCAAGATTTGCAAAAGACCAAACAAATCCAGTTATAAAATTAAATGAAATATTCTGGATATTACTAGGCCCTTTATGAGTGAATTTATAAATTAGTAAAGCTGAACATAGCATTCCAATCGATTGAGGAAGTATGATAGCAAAGCCACTTACAGAAAATAATTGATTTATTACTACATAAAGAGATAAAAATAGTGACGAGAAGCTAAGAATAAGGTAGATACTGAGTGTTGGGCTTGTTGTAATTTTTGATTGCTTTTTCTGATAACTAGTGAGTGTAATGCCAATGATAATAATTAGTATTGCCATGATCCCAATCAACATCATATTTACAGTTTTCCACTCATTAAAAATTAGGACAGCAAACAGGGTTGTAAAAGTTAGTTGAGTTCCATTAGAAACAGGCATAGCTTTAGACACGCTTGATAATCGAATGCCTGTAAATTGTAATAGTTGACCAATACTCCAAAACCCACCAGAGATAAAGCTGACACAAAAAGATATCCCAGAAATTTCCGGTTTTATGATTATAAATAAAACAACCGAAAAAAGAAGTGCACTTATCGATGTGCCAAGTAACTGTTCTTCAGGATTACTCTTTTTTAAATTGGCAATAATAGGCATCAATCCCCATCCAAGAACAGGAAGTAATGCGATGAGATACATTAGCATAGTTGGTTACCTTTCTATAAGTTGTTCAATCTATTTTTTAATCTATCATCGTCATCTAATTACTGGCAATACACCAAAATTACCGTAATAAATACCGTAATTTTGATTGTTTTCAGTGGTACTTGTGTGCACTAGAATAAGGACTAAGGAAAGGAAAATAAAAATGAAAGCGGTAGCAAATATGATTCAAAATCGTGAAAAGAAAATTATTCATTTTATTCTTAAAGAAGGGAATACACGAATAAAGAAAATTGCAGAATATATGCGGATATCTGAGAAAACTGTTTCAAATTCCTTAAAAACGATCGATTCTTTCCTTAATGAATATAATATGGCTGTTATCCGTAAACCAAAAGTTGGAGTTTATATTGATGGGAATTCAGAAGATGTGTATCATGTCTTACGAATTTTGGACAATACTCGAATCATTCCAGTAGAAAAAGAAGATCGAGTCATTTATATATTCTTATGTTTGCTAAAAACAGGTGGTTATTTAACCATTCAACAGCTTTCTGATGAGTTATTTATTAGTCGTGGCACAATTGAAAAAGATCTACAGGAGGTTGAACTATTATTAAAGAAAGAAGGAGTTTTACTTCATAAGAAACCAAGTAAAGGTATCAAATTACAAATAAGTGAGAGAAAAAAGAGAGCATTGATGTCTATATTCATTCAAAACTTTTGGGGGAATAATTGGTATCTAAAACAAGAAGGGAATAGATTATTTCAGTCATTTGATGAGATTCAAATTGATGTAAAAGGACTATTTCTGGAAGAGGGATTTAAAGAGATCATTGACCTAGTTAGGGAATTTAGTGAATTACAAGACTTCCATTTTACGGATTATTCTTTTCAATCTATTGTCATTCATTTAGCTATCGCAGTTGAAAGAATTAGGAAAGGAAAATATGTAGAAGTTGAAGATACTCACAGGTCCAATGAGATATATCGAAAAGTAGAAGAGGATACGTCAATACTAATTCAAATGTTAGAGAAACAATTAGATATAGTTATTCCAAAATTTGAAAAGGGCTATATCAATGTTCATTTAGCAGCTGCCTACAATCAATTGAATGATAATCTTGTTAAGAAGCCCAATAATTTTTCTTTGAATCAACATATGGATGAGTTATCACAATTTATAGAAGAGTGCCTAAAAACCATTTCTTATGATCTATTATTGGTTGAAGGGCTTACAACTCATATGCAGTCAGCAATTAATAGGCTTAAATTGGGAATGAATATAAAAAATCCTTTTACTGAAAAAATTAAGAGGAATTTTAAGAGATCATTCGAACAAGCTCTATATGTGAAAGAAAAGGTGGAGGAACAGTTTAACATCTCAATTGACGATAATGAAACAGCATATATCGCTCTGCATTTTGAAGCTTATTATGAGAGGTTACGTGGTTTACCCAATGAAATTAGTGCGATTCTCGTATGTAGTACGGGTTTAGGATCATCAAGATTATTAGCTGCACGAATTAATAAGTACTTTCCTACAATAAAAATTGAAAAAATATTGTCTGTCCAGGAATTAATGGTTGAAGAAGTAAAAGCTGATATAGTGATTAGCACTATCCATCTTGAGTTAACATCTATTCCGACAATAATTGTAAGTCCAATGATGACTCAAGAAGATATCCAATTATTGGAAAGGAGAATCTTAATAAATCCTAAAGAACAAAAAAAATTGGGGCAATCATTTGTTGATCTATTCGATGAAAGTAATATCCTATTGCAATTAGATGTAGCATCCATGGATGAAGTTATCACTATCCTTGGAAATCATTTGATTCAAAATGAGTATGGCAAAGTAGGTGTTGTAGAAAGCGCACTAAGAAGAGAAGAATTATCTTTTACTTCTTTTAAAGATATTGCGACACCGCATGCCAATAGTGAATTCATCAAAAAGTCTACGATTCTCGTGTCAACACTGAAAAAACCTATTCAATGGGGGAAACACAAAGTAGATAAAGTTTTTTTCATAGCTTTGCAAGAGGAACATTCATTAAAATTAGATGAAATTTATGATGGTTTCTTTGATTATCTTGAGAGTAAAAAAATGATGGATCTTCTTAAACAAGCGGAAACACCAAGTGATGTAACCAAGAGTATAGAAAAGGGTGAACTTTAATGGAAGTAAAAGATGTTTTATCAAAGGATCGAATAATTTTTAATCTTGATAGTGATACGAAAGAAAAAGCTATAGTGGAATTAAGTAATATATTAATGGAACAAGGTTTTTTATTAAATAAAGATGAGTATATTAAGGCAGTATTGCAAAGAGAAAATCATTCCACGACTGGAATTGGAAATAATATTGCTATTCCACATGGTAAGAGCAATTCAGTGACTAAATCAGCCATTGTATTCGCAAAAACCAAAAAAGATATTGAATGGGAATCGCTTGATGAAAAACCAGTAAATCTTATATTTTTATTAGCCATTAGTGAACTAGATCAAACAAATGGTCATTTGAGACTATTGTCTCAAATTGCTTCGAAGTTAATGGACGATGACATTGTTTTAGGTCTTCAAAAAACTCAAACAGCTGATGAAGTTATTAAAATATTTAATGAGGGAGATATTGAATTATGAAAAGAAAAATAATTGCAGTTACAGCGTGTGCTACAGGTGTTGCCCATACATTTATGGCAGCTTCAGCTTTAAAAAAAGGTGCTAAATTGATGGGGAATTTAATTAAGGTAGAAACACAGGGAGCTACAGGAGTAGAAAATGAGTTAACTGAAAAAGATGTAAACATTGCTGAAGTAGTAATTTTCGCAGTCGATACAAAAGTGAGGAATAAAGGTCGCTTTGATGGGAAAATCATTTTAGAAGTCCCTGTTAATGCACCCATTAAAAATGCAGAAAAAGTAATTAGTGACGCACTTAGATTAATAGATGAAAAGTGAGAAGAGGGATGTAGATGGTTAAGAAAATTGGTAGTGAATTAAAGAAACATGTCCTAACAGGAATTTCTTATATGATTCCACTCGTAATTGCTGGGGCTGTTATTATGGCCATCGCACGAGTTGGTGGATCGTTCTATGGTATTACTGATATATGGGATTCAAATTATGCGGAAAATTCAAACGGAATTATTAAACTATTGCACAGTTTAGATGGTTTTGGTGGTATAGCTCTTGGACTTATGTTTCCGGTCATCGCTGCATTTATTGGCTACTCAATTGCGGATAAATTAGCTATTGCCCCTGCACTTGTTGGTGGATTGTTAGCAAAAGATATTGGGTCAGGATTTTTAGGAGCTTTAGCTGCTGGATTGATAGCTGGTTATGCCTGTCTATTAATAAAGAAACATATTAAATTACCTAAAGCTGCTGCATCGATTGTCCCTGTATTTTTAGTTCCGGTTTTAGGAACATTAATTACTGTTTTATTAATTAACTATGTCATTGGAATACCGTTTGCAAATCTTAATTTTGGACTTGAAAATTGGCTAAATGGATTATCAGGATCGAACCAAATATTAATGGCAGCAATAATTGGAGCAATGGTGGGATTTGATTTAGGTGGACCTGTTAATAAAGCTGCCGTAACAACTGCAATGGCACTATTAGCAAGTGGAATATACGCCCCAAACACTGCAGCTCAAGTAGCTATTATTATTCCTCCTTTAGGTTTAGGACTGGCAACTGTGTTGGCTAAGAGAAAATATAATACGGAACTTCGTGAAGCTGGGAAATCTTCTCTTGTAATGGGACTAGTAGGGATTAGTGAAGGGGCCATACCGTTTGCAGTGGAATCCCCACTTAAGGTCATTCCAGCTACTGTTCTAGGTTCCGCGGCAGGTGGAGCTCTAGCGGTAGGATTAGGATCTATTAATCAAGCACCTATAAGTGGGTTTTACGGTTGGTTTACAATTATACAATGGCCCTTGTATATCCTCTCAATATTAATAGGAACACTCATAGTTGCAGGTTTAAGTATACTTTTACGTGGAAATCCACTGGTAGTAGAAGATAAAGTGGAAGAAGATGATTTTGACGAAGCAGAATGGGAAGCGTAAGAATATTGGTCTGAGGAGGAGGTTGTGATGGTTAAAGCACATATCGTAAATCACACGCATTGGGATAGAGAATGGTACTTTACATCAGCAGATGCATTAGTATTAAGTGAACAACTCTTTACAGAAGTAATTGATGAATTAATTGATCATCCAGAAGCAAACTTTGTTCTGGATGGACAAATGTCTATACTAGATGATTATGTAAATCTTTATCCTGAGAAATTATCCGACATTAAACAATTAGTAGAAGAAAAACGACTTTTTATTGGTCCTTGGTATACACAAACCGATGCTTTCTTTACTCAAGGTGAATCAGTCTTACGAAATGCAATGATTGGCATCTTTGATAGTAAACGCTTTGGACAATACATGCCTATTGGGTACTTGCCTGACACATTTGGTTTTAATGCACAAATGCCTACATTATTAAGACAAGCTGGATTTGATAATATTGTATTTTGGAGAGGGATTCATTTAGGAAAACATGTTCAATCTACGTATTTTAAATGGCGTGGACTTGGTGGTGAGAAAGAAGTTTACGCAATAAATATGCCACAAGGTTATGGTACCGGAATGTTATTGGAACCAACAAGTGCCTATGTAGACGGCCGTTTAGATCCAGCTATTGATTTCATAGAAAAACATAGTAATACAGAGGAAGTACTAATCCCATCAGGAAACGATCAGTTAAACATAATACATGATTTTTCTTCTAAGTTAAAAACAATTAATGAGATGGGGAAACATCAGTATGAAATAAGTACGTATACTACATTCCTTGAATATATAAAATCATTAGATAACCTTGAAATATATCAAGGTGAATTCCGCGAACCTGTATTAGCAAGAGTTCATAAAACCATCGGATCCAGTCGTATGAATATTAAATTAGCTAATGATCGTTTAGAGCAGATCTTATTAAAACGGGTTGAACCTCTAATGGTCATTGCCCAAGAAAATGGAATATTTATCAGCGTAAGATTATTAATGCAGACATGGAAAAAAGTATTAGAAGGACAAGCACATGATAGTTTAGCAGGATGTGTTTCTGATACCGTTGCGGACGATATTCTTCATCGAATGAAAGAAGCAGAAGAAATGGCAGCTAGTATAGAAAATACGATTGTCAAAAAAATTGCAGATGGCTTAAGATTAACTGATCAAGAAATAATTGTTTTTAATACAGAGCTACATCCTTTTATTGGATTTAAAGATATTCAAGTAGTTACAAAAGATAAGAATATTTATTTTCCTGGGTATCCCAATGTAACGGTTTTGGAAGAAAAATACATTGAATCTCGAGAAAATATCTTACAAGAAACATCTGCAGGAAATATCTTTATCGAGGAATCGGGATACTTCATTTTGAAGGTAAGAATAGAGATACAGCTACCAGGATTAGGATATAAGGTAATTTCATTTTCTAAATGTGAAGAGCCTCTAGAACAAATGAGGCAAAAAAATTGTGTTTCTATTGAAAATGCTTTTTATAAAATATTGTTCGAGAATCAAGATGTTGTATTAGTGAAACCAAATGGTGAGAAGGTACCATCATTTATACAACTAGAAAATATATCTAATGCTGGTGACACATACGACTTTTCTCCGCTTCCAAATGATAAGCCAAGATTTCTATCATTTGAGCATGCATATGCAGAAACCTCTAATACAACAGAGTGTTTGATATTAGAAGGAAAATTTAAATTACCTCTTGAATTAGAAGATCGACAAAAAGAAACTAATTATGGGTACTTAAAAGCAAAATTATTTATTACGCTTCAGAAAGCAAATGAGTTAATAGAGTGTCGTTTAGAAGTTGATAACCAGATCTTTAGCCATAGACTACGTATACATGTTAAATCAGGTATCCACACTAATTTCAATATAGCATCCTTGCCATTTGGCTATATCAAGCGAGAGAATCAATGTCGAAAAAATTGGTCAGAAACATATATTGAAATGCCTGTAGATATCGAACCATTAGTACAAAATGTATCTATTACATCTTCAAATGAGTGTTGTACAGTTTTTACAAAAGGCATAAAAGAGTATCAACATGTGCAAGATACGATTGCTATTACGTTATTAGCTACTACAGGTCAATTAGGAAAACCAGATTTATTATATCGTCCAGGTCGTGCATCTGGTGATACTACAAAAAAAGGGCATGTTTTAATTCCAACACCTAAAGCACAGTTAATTGGAAAACACGAATTTATGTTTGCTGTTTTTGTAGGGGATATAGAGTTTAATGAGCATGAAACTGCTGTTCGAAATAGTCAATATATATATGCAAATATTGATTACCAATTACAAGCATATAATTATTTTTTACATCGTATTGACAATAAAATTCAGAAATCTGAAAAAAATCTTAAAGTGAGTAAAGAATTTGAAATGCTGAAATTACCTGAAGAATATCTTGTAACGGCATGCCATCCTTCATTTTATGATAAGAATAAGTTTCTAATTAGGATACAAAACCCCACATCTAACCCTATTAGATTAGATGAGATATATTTTAATGGCCGAAATCCAGAAATAGTTAATGCTATTGAAGAAGTTCAGTATAATGAAAAATATATTATACCTGCCTACGATGTCCTTTCTATTCGTCTATCAATAAAATAGTATCTTAATTAAAGTATCATGGCATGGTAATCATCACTTAGTTCATATGAAAAATGCTTTAAAATAATTTAACAGTTTTATTAAACTTTTTAATAAAAAATTTGATTTTTCCTTGAATATCTAGAATCCATTTTGATCATTCTTTACTCAAAATGGATTCTTTTTATTTATTGTTGAGTATTAGTTCGCACGATATTGTGGACTGACAATAAAGTTGTTTGATTACAAATAAAGTCATTTAATTTACAATAAAGATGTTTAAAATGTCACTTTAGGAGTTATTTTGCAGTATAAGTAAATATAAAAAGCCCAATTTCTCAACATTAAAATTAAGAAATTGGACTTCTATCATTACTTCGGAGTAGCGCCCAATTATGGAAGATTATAAGTATATGTCTTGTTAAACTAACGCACCCGTTTGTTTAAGTGTATTCCTCCACAATCTTCGTTGTATATGATAAACTATTCACTAACTATAAATTCCTATCTAACAAAATCCCCACTTGTTCTGCCACGACTCGAGTTGGTTCAGATATTCCATTGGTGATCCACGCTTCTACTAACTCTACGATGGCAGCTCCAAAAAATATAAGAATTAAATCTTTACTTAATCCCTGATTTTTTCCTTCGGTTACATCTACTTCACCCTCCAACTCCTCGATGATAAATTCTAGGAAATGACTACGAAAAGCAGGGGCTCCTTTCACCTTTTGGCACATCCAGACCAATGACTGGAATCATTTCTATCTCCCCCTTGAAAATTATTAACCGGTAACCCCTATTCCTCCATGTAGTGTCATAGCTTCGCTTGTTATACGAGATCTAAGTCCCAACCAGCCTCAATCATGTTTCTACAAGTAGGGGGCGAACTGTTTAATGGACGGGATCAAGTCCCAAGGGCGCTTACGTTCTACCCCGGCGACGGTTAGCATATATCGATATAAAAAAAGGTCAACCAGAAATATCTTCTGGCTGACCTTATAATACGAAGGGCGCTTTTCTGTAACAAGCAACAGCGCTTATTTCCATTATAGGTCCAGATTGTTGAGGATCGCTATCACGTATAACGTTAGAATAATAATTGATATTGTGAAGAGTCTCACTTAAACTACGAAGCAGGTGTGCGGCCGAGCCTAGGTCGTATCATATAGCGGGTGGGATTCCCGTCGAGAAAGAACTAGCCATTCACTCGTAGCGAGTTTTGGAGGGCTAATGGTAACATTAGCCTTTAAGCGTAGACAGTTAGGTGGCGGGCCGAAAGCCAAACGGTTGAAGGGATTGAGCTCTATAATGTTAGTAAATCGAGAGGGCTGATGCCTTCAGCACAGCAGAAAGCTACATTTTATCCATCGTTAAAGGCAAGAAGGATAAAACCTCTCTGGAGTCAGAGACCTTGGCACGTCACACATTGATATGATACGGCAAAATGAAAATTATTTCACAAACAAACATTTATAGGTTTTGCCTGTTCTGGCTTCAGTTCGAATATTGGTGATGCTATTATAGTTATTTTTAAATATTCTCATTTGGCTTTATATTTTCTGCTTTTGCAAGATAGAAAGTATAATCTAATCCTTTTTATTTTTGGGCTATGACAGTAAATTCAATGATGTCACCAAAGTTAAAATTAGGAACCTTTCCACTTCCAAAAAATTTACGGACCTCACCATTAACTTGAATATTTAAAACTCTCATTTTCTTATTGTTTTTCTTTGTATTAAAATGTCCACAAGAAATGACACGTCCTTTACCATTTAAAAACATATAAATCACTCCATCCCTCTAAAATACAATTAAATGATAATACATTACTTCAATTTGTGTGAAAATAGGGGGATATTTATGAATTTGTGAAAAATTGTATTTTGGTAAATGGTGTAGATATATTTACAGAATAACGTTAGAAAATGGGTAATATTAATTGGAAAGCAATTTATTAACTACACAATATTGGCTCTAATATTTACTGGTGGAATAATGTTCTTCTCATTTTGCTTTACGGGTTTAATAGACATTCTCTCAAATATATTCATCTCTATTGTTGGGTTATTTTTTTCATCTGTATTTTTAGGGTATTCCTTTTATCTCTTAAGAAAAAGAAGAGAGGGTAAGGGGTTTTATTGGAATGATGAAGGGATTGTAATTGACCTACAAGGGAATAAAGTCTACTGGAATGAGATTGAAAGTATTCAATAATCCAATGTAAAAGGTATGAAGTCCACCGTGATTTATCCACACTATACAAATCACGAAAAGATTAGAATCCGTCGTAAGAAATGGATGCCAACAACTGCCCATTCAATCGATTGGTTTTATATTGAAAAACCGCAGATTTTACTCTGCGGCTAATCCTCTAATGGTGAAGATAAGTGTATAGTAAAATAAAATCAAATATTAGGAATAGAAAAGAAACTGCTTGAACAGTTGATTTTAGCCTATTCCATTTGATATTATTTCCTCTTCTCAAGTAATATTTATGCCACCGATTGTGTGACATCAGATAATCCGAACAACATCACCTTTTTCACAAATTTGCAATTTATTATATACCTTACGTATTTTATTTACCAATAAAGTAATAAGAAAAACTAGATATAAAATCATTTCTATCATGAGAAAATAGATTGATAAATACCTTCCTTCTCCAAAATGGAAAGTACTATCTTGGATAAGGTGCTTCCACCTGCCTGCTTTTCACCTTGACTATGAACAGCAAAGAAAAAAGTATTATCTACAGTTTCTACATAACCTACAAACCAACCTTCAATATTTTCCCCGTTTAAAACTGTGGTTCCCGTTTTTCCAGATAAACGATTACCATTTGATTCTTCTAGAAGTAAGGAGTCTTTCACAGTTTGAATACTAGATTGTTCAAAAGCGAATTCATTATCATAAAACTTTTTCAAAATATCTACCTGTTCAACAGGAGAAATTTTTAGAGAGTCATTTAGCCAATAATTAGTGATATTGCCCGATAAATCGCCGTTTCCATAATTTATTTGTTCGTAGTAGTTCTGCAATTTCTTCTTGCCCATCTGTTGATCAAGATTTTGAAAATACCATGAGGCGGAGCTTTCCATAGCAGAGAATAAATCTTGATCTTGATTCCATTCCTCATATGGATAGAGAGTTCCATCCCAAGTCATTTGAGAATTGTCCCTTGTAATAATCCCAGATTCTAGAGCAAACAATGCATTGAATATTTTATAAGTGGAAGCAGGTGCGAATCTAGTAGTACTTTCTTCCTTATTGTATATAGTATACTGTTTCATTTTTAAATCATACAGTACAGCACTCCCTGAAAGTTCATCAAAAAAGCTACTGTAATCTTTGTACACTACATTGGTATTAGAAAAAGGATGTGATTCTTTGTTCACAGCCAATATAGATATAGAAGGAATACTAATCAAAATGATCGCAAGAACAATGATGAATACTAGAGCACTTTTCATTTTTAACAGATGTGATTCTACTTGGAAATTTACGATTGTAACAATACGCCTTTTTACTTGTTTGTAAGAGCTACTGATATCTGAAGCAGCTAACAAAGATGATGTTCGTTGCGAAATAGAAGCAAATTTTAAAATAACCTCACTATATTTAAGGTGTGATTCCTTATCTAGCGTTTTTAAAACTGCATAATCGCAAGAAATCTCCATCTCTGTTTTCATTTCCTTTAAGAAATACCATACGAGAGGATTAAACCAATAAACAGTTCTAGACAGACACATGAAGTAGTTTACTAGCATATCTCTACGTTTACAATGGTATAACTCGTGAAGCAATACACATTTCATCTCGTTAGTAGAAAGCGTGGAAATATCTTTTGGTATGACAATATATGGATAGATAATTCCGAAGGTAATGGGTGATTTTATCAATGAGGAATATCCTAAAACAACCATTTTATGAAAATGGACTTCCTCTTTACATGTATAAAAAAGTGTTGATAACTCTTTGTTTTCAACTACTTGTAGGCTTTTTTTTATTTTGACGATTCTTAGATTGCTATATAAAGTAGCCATAAGGATAACAATCATTCCTAATATCCACACTATGAAAAAGACAGAATCCATCATTCCGAAAGACGATTGCTCAATTGACATAGAAAAGTCTTGTAGCCAATTTGCATTTTGGTTAATTGTTTCTGTAGTTTTACCTGCAGAACGGATATCAGATAATTTTGAATTACTTGCTCCAAAGTTTATCATCCAGTCAAAAAAAGAGTTTATTTTTAGAAAATGAAAGGGGATAAAAGGAGCAATCAATGTCAAAAGAGAAATCACACTGATATGATATTGGGTGTTTACAGTTATTTGGGCCTTTAATAATTTTTTTATGAGTATGATGATGCAAAAAATCACAGATAATATGATATTACTAATGAGAAAGAGAGTAAAGAAAGAATTGCCCATGTTATTCCTTCTTTCTGTTCTTGCGTTCTTCTAAAATTTGATACAACTCATTAATTTCATCATCTGATAGCTTATCTTGTTCCAAAAAGTTTAATACCATAGAATTAAGAGTACCATTATAAAAACGATTTAAAAAACTATGACTCTCAATTTCTACGTAATCAATTTCAGCTACATTTGGTGTATAAACAAATACACGACTTTCCTTATAATGATTCAGTGCTCCTTTTTTTATTAGCCGTAACAACATTGTTTGAATTGTTTTAGGGCTCCAATTACTAGTTTTGGCCAACTTTTCAATAACCTCATTGGTATTGATAGAAGGGTGTTTCCAGATTACTTTCATAACTTCTAATTCTGCTTCTGAAATTTGAGGTAATTTTTTCATATAAACCATCCTTAAACTTACGATTGTAATATTTTTATTATATTGTTCTTATCTTAAGTAGTCAATTGAACAATAGGATAAAGAAAAAACATTGGTCTTAAATATTAGGTTTGTAATATTTAAGACGCTACATTTCAGTAGATTGAATGAAAAAATGGTAGGAGAAACAAAGAAATGTCGGAAAAATATCGTTCTCGTATAGAGAAAAAATAAAAGAACAAAAAAGGATTTGGCGTGGTTGTTCTTGGAACCAAAAAAGATTAGGGAATGACAATTGTGGATTAAATTAAGATTATATTTTTAATAAAGTGCAACTAGGAGGAAATCAAGTGCATGATGTAATACTTAGAATTGATAAAGGACAGGGTTTTTCAGAAACGAATCCTTATATTTCGAGAAGACATGCGGTCTTTCAATATCAAAATGACTACTACACAATAATAGATTTAAAAAGCAAACATGGGATTGAAATAAATGGCTTAAGCTTATAACATAACCAGCCATTTCCTCTTAATCATAAAGATTCTATTACTTTTGCTGTTAAATAACAATAAAGGTGTTTAATTACAAATAAAGTCGTTTAGTTTACAATAAAGTTGTTTAAAAACTTCAATCTCTTATTCCATTAAAGGGCCAAATTGTGGAATAAGGAGGTTAAATAAGAATGTCGAAGTAGTGATCAAACAGTGTTATTAATTATCTAATAGGAAAGTTAAATGGTGAGGTGTAAAGAAAATGAAACTCATTTCTGTAAAAGAAAATCCTAAATTTATGGATAGAGCAATTAGATATTTTCAAAGTAAATGGGCAAGCGAACAAAGTATGATGGTATATGAGGACTGTATAACCCATTGTACTAACCCCTCTAATCCTTTGCCACAATGGTATTTGTTGATGGACGATGATAAAATAATTGGTTGTGCGGGTCTTGTTACAAATGATTTTATTAGCCGAATGGACTTATATCCTTGGGTGTGCGTCTTATATATTGAAGAGGAATACAGAGGAAATGCTTATGGTACCATTTTATTGGAGAAAACGAAGAAAAACGCAAAAGAAGGCGGTTTTAACTATTTATGCCTCTGTACAGATCATATCGGTTATTATGAAAAATATGGATTTGAATATATCGGTACAAGTTATCATCCGTGGGGTGATAATTCCCGTATTTATAAAACAACTTTATGATATTCCATTAAAGGGTGAAATTGTAGGATAAATCCTTAGATTTAAACGATTTTATTGTTATATTTTTAAGTGCGACAAAATTATTTACATCAAAAATTAAACAATTAATTTTAACCCCGACCTAAAAGAAGAACGGGGTTATACGTGTTTGAGGTTTTAAAATTAAATAACTTTATTGTCACTTTACACTTGCTAGAGGGGGTGTCCAACTAACGTTGATCAATCAAAATGAAAGTGAATGGGAACAAACGAAGGAATTTGTTGTCCCGATTGAAGAGCAAATCATAAAACAACAAGAATTGGTCATACATAAAGAAAGACTGAAAGTCATTATTGATGGCAAACCGCTAATAGTAAATGGATAATATTTCAAATTTCTAATCTGTTTATATGAGAATAGCAATCAAGCTGTAAGTCACTAATCATAAAAAATTCCCCAGTTTTCAGCATCGTCTCGAACACTCCAATCCTATTAAGTGATGAGAAGAGTATCTGTTATTTTTTAGGAATTTTAAACCGTTGATATTGGGTATTTTAGCACCGATGATGACAGTTGATGTCAGTTCTTTGAATAGATTCAAAGAAAACAATGGAAGAAGCACAAAGTATTCCTATTGAAAAAGATACTTTAGAATTTAGAATTTCAACAAATACCAGTTAATTATAATCCTATATCTCTTTTTTTCTGATGCGTCATCCTTCACAACTTGTTTACCAAACTTGGCTAATACTTCATCTGTGGTGTTTGGCTCAATCATCACAACGAAAGCTCGATCGTCACAAAAAAATTAGCGTTATTGGTTTTTTACATTAATTTTTCTATTATTGACTCTATTTTTGGTTGTAACTTCATTTCATGCTACTTACTACTATTTGCTTTTAAAAAAGATTCAGTAGACTGCAATTGTCCTAAAAACCTACAGTTGTAAGAATTTAAAATATATGGTTATTAATTTAAGTAAAAAAATATTGAATTTAAATATTACATGTGTAATACTTTTAAAAACTACAATTGAAAGTTTTGTTTTCTATCACTACATTTCTGAAGATTGAATGAAAAAAGGGTTTGGCGTGGTTGTTCTTGGAACCATAAAAGATTATGAGAATGATAATTGTGTATTAATATCATATTTTTAATAAAGTCCCTAGGAGGAAATCGAGTGCACTGATGTAATACTTAGAATTGATAAAGGACAGGGTGTATATTCATTGTTTACTATGAATTAAATATTGAAAGGAGATAAAGATGTGACAGAGGATGGGGAAAGTAGTAAAGAACAACGCAAGCTGAGAAAAACAATACGTATTCGCTTTAATGTCTTCTTTTTTGTTGTATTTTTATTGTTTGTCGCTCTAATTTTAAGACTTGTAATTCTCCAAGTCGTTTATGGAGAGGATTACAAAAAGGAAGTTGGAAGAACAAAGGATGGGGTCGTCAGCACGCCGGTTCCTCGTGGGGTAATTTATGACCGCAACGAGGAAGTCATTGTTGGCAATGTTCCTGTCAATGCAATCACGTATACTAGGCTACAGGGGACAACTTCAGAAGAAATGGTTGAAACCGCAAAGAAGCTTGCGCAAATAATCGACGTTGAAGCAGAAGAAATTAAACCGCGGGATTTAAAGGATTATTGGATCGTCACTAGACCAGATGAGGCGAAAAAGAAAATAAAAGAAAGTGAATTAAAAGATGAAGAGTTAACGAATAAGGATCGGTATGATCGGCAAATCGAACGAATTACGTCTAATGACTTAAAAGAAATTACTAAAGAAGAGCTAAAAGTTGCGAAGCTATTTAGGAACATGAATAGTGGCTATGCTCTCACTCCACAAGTCATCAAGAGAAATGCGACTGAAGAGGAATTCGCAATCGTAGCTGAGCATTTAGCAGATTTGCCGAATGTTGATATTTCAACTGATTGGGATCGTCACTATCCGCACGAAAGCATTTTCCGTTCTGTAATAGGGAATGTGACATCGTCAAAAGAAGGTTTGCCAAGCTCTAACTTAGATTACTTTTTATCTAGAGGATATAACAAAAACGACCGTGTTGGAAAAAGTCAGCTAGAATTATATTATGAAGATGTGCTGCATGGTCAAAAAGCAAAGATGAAAAATGTTACGGATAAAGGCGGCAACCTTTTAGAAACAGAGATCATCTCTGAAGGCCAAAAAGGGAAAGATCTAGTCCTATCGATTGATTTTGACCTGCAGGAGGCAGTAGAACAAGTAATTCAAGATGAGCTTCGCAGAACGAAGGGAAGAAATAGATTTTTAGACCGTGCCTTTGTCGTCATGATGGACCCTAATACTGGGGAAGTTCTTTCAATGGCGGGGAAACAACTTGTTCGCGAAAACGGCAAATATGTTTTTAATGATTATGCATTAGGAACAATTAATTCACAGTATGAAATGGGTTCTGTAGTAAAAGGTGCGACCATTTTAGCTGGATTAGAATCAGGTGCAATTTCAACTGGAACTACCTTTAGTGATGAAAAATTAAATTTAAAAGGTACACCACTTAAAGGATCGTATTCGACCTCATTAGGTACTAATGGAATTGTAGATGCATTAAAAAAGTCTTCGAATGTTTATATGTTTAAAACAGTCATCCAAATGATGGGGAAAGAATACCACTCTGGAATGTCACTTCCTAGAACGCCTGATGCTGTACAAGATTTCCGAAATTCATTTGGTCAGTTCGGTTTAGGAATTAAAACGGGAATCGACCTTCCGAATGAATCGGAGGGGTTGTTAGGTAAAGAAGCATATAATAAACCTGGTTTATTCCTTGACCTTTCAATAGGCCAGTACGATAATTATACAACGATGCAATTAGCACAGTATGTATCAACAATCGCAAATGGCGGCTACAGACTTGAGCCTCATTTGGTGAAAGAAATTCATGAACCCTCAAATACTGATGAAATAGGGGCAGTATATACACAATTTCAACCAGAAGTTTTAAATATAATAACAATGAATGATGCGTACTTACGTAATGTGCAAGAAGGATTTAGACAAGTGTACCAAAGTCCTGGTGGGACTGCTTATAAATATTTTGGAGGGGATAGTAGGTTCCGAGGATTTCAAGCAGCAGGAAAAACAGGGACAGCAGAGTCTTTTTATCAAGATCCAAATACGAAAAAAACTCATTCCACTTACAATTTAACACTTGTCGGCTATGCTCCGTACAATAATCCAGAGGTTGCATTCTCGATTGCGGTTCCATATTTAGATACAGATTCAGATCCAGTTAATAAATATATCGGTCAAAAAATCTTAAAAGCATATTTTGATTTAAAGGAACATCGGCAATCAAATCAAAGTTTTAATAATGAAGAATAATAGCAAAAAGTAGGATATTTTTAAAATATTCTATTAGTATACTACTCTTCACCTTCTAAAACTTACATTTGTAATATTTTAAGTATATAGTTATCAATTTAAGAAAAAAGGTATTGAATTTAAATCTTACAAGTATAATGTTCTTAAAACTTACACTTGTAAGTTTTATTATTCGAATAAGTGGTAGATAGGGGATATAGCATAATAGATGGGAGAAACTAATGTCATAGAAAAGTTAAAGCCTTAAATAATGACGAAGTAGGATACAATCTCTCAAAAGCTTAACAAAGTCAGCACATTTAGTGGAATAAGATAATAAATTAACCTTAAAAAATTCATGGAATGGAGAGAGTTAACAAGTTGTTTTTTAGGAGGTAACGTAATGAAAAAAAATAAACTGTTTATGATGATGATTTTATGCTTCTTATTTATATCTGGATGCTCAAAAGAGAGTAAACAAGAAGAGATATTTGAGGGCTTTTCTGAAATGTTAACGAAACAAGATTACGGTAAGCTGTATGCTTTATTATCGAAAGAATCAAAAGAATACATAACAGAGGAAGACTTTGTGACAAGATATACAAATATTTACTCTGGTATTCAAGCCATTGATATAAACTTAGAAAAGGAAATAGATAATGAAGATAATGTGATTCCATTCTCTATAGGAATGGAAACTGTAGCAGGCAAGGTTAATATATCGGATTATCAGTTAAAGTTAGTAAAGGAAGAGAAAGAATGGAAAATCCAATGGGATGAGAGCTTGATTTTCCCTAATATGAAAAAAGGAGATAAGGTCAAGGTAGATATTGATAAAGCAATAAGAGGCAGTATTCTTGATAGAGATGGAAATCCACTTGCTAAAGATGGAGTAATCAAAACAGTTGGAATAAATCCAGAGGTGTTTGATCAAAGCAATCAAGAAGAGAAAATAAAAGAAATGGCAACTATTTTAGACATAAGTGAAGAAAATATTATGAAAAAACTAGATGATAATACAAAACCAAATTACTTTGTTCCAATTGTCGATATTCTATCCGATGATGAAAAACTAAGAAAGTTACAAGATAGAGGAGATGACGGAATTTTCGTAAACAGTAAAGATTCAAGGGGATATATGAATCATGAAGCTTTCGGAAGACTTCTTGGATACGTAGGAAGTATTACTGCTGAGGAAATGGAAAAGAACAAAGAAAAAGGATATAGTACTACTTCACTCATTGGAAAAGCGGGTCTTGAGCAGGTATATGAAGATACATTAAGAGGAATAGATGGAGCAGAGATTTATATTGAAAGAGACGAAGAAAAGGTAGAAACAATTGCAAAACATGAACCACAAAAGGGTCAGGATATTAAATTGTCAATTGACTCTGATTTACAAGCTAAAATTTATGATGAAATGAATGGCGGGAAAGGTTCAGCAACAGCTGTTAATCCAAAAACTGGAGAAATTCTTGCTCTTGTTAGTTCTCCTTCTTATAATTCTAATCGCTACACAACATATGTAACGAGAGAAGAACAACAAAAGCGTGAAGAAAGTGATTTTGCTGATCAAGTAAATAGATTTAGTAAACTGTACTCACCAGGTTCTGTCTTTAAATTAATTACTGCTGCAACTGGACTTGAAAAAGGAACAATTGATCCAGAGAAGCAAATTTCCATCAATGGTCGTTCATGGAAAAAAGATAGTTCCTGGGGGAACTATAGTATTACAAGGGTGAATGATCAATCATCTGTCAACTTAAAAGGTGCAGTGAAATACTCGGATAATATCTATTTCGCCATGAGTGCTCTTGATCTGGGAAATGATGATTTTATTGCTGGAGCGAAAAAATTTGGAATTGGGGAAGAATTAGAAATTGGTTATCCTTTAGGCAATAGCCAAATCTCAAATGATGGAAGCATTGGTCGTGATATTCTTCTTGCTGATTCAGGATACGGACAAGGAGAAGTCATGGTTACATCCTTAAATATGGCTCTTGCTTATAGTGCATTATCAAATGATGGAAATATAATGGTACCATCACTTATTCAAACAGAAGATCAGGAAGTAGAGATTTGGAAAGAATCAGCCATATCACCTGAGCATCTATCTACATTGCAAAGTGCATTTACTGCTGTAATTCATGAAGAAGGTGGAACAGCAACTGCTTCAAAAATCTCAGGAGTTCAATTAGCTGGAAAAACAGGAACAGCTGAAATAAAAGTATCTCAAGATGATGAAGATGGAAGTGAAGATGGCTGGTTCATTGTAACAGATTTAGATTCTTCTAAAATATCTCTTGCAATAGTGCTTGAAGATGTGAAAAAGAAAGGTGGCAGCAGGGCTGCTATACCAATTGGCAAAAATACATTGTCTGATTACTTACAAAAAATAAAGATAATTTCTGTTGGAGATTAATAGAACAGAATAGGCTCAATTTATTAATGTTGTTGAAGATATTAATAAAAATATTGAAGAGGTATCACTATATAACTTCACGAATCTTAGTAAAACACCTAAGATGCAAGACTCTAAATTTCTAGAACCTTTAAAAGCTATAGCTGAAAAACGTACTATAATTAGAGATATTAGACATAATAAAACTCATAAAGCTGAATCAGAACTTATTCGAAATAAAGATCACATCTAAGAAGAATCTATTGGTGATAAACCTACGAAATTTATTATGCACGCTGCATTGATTGAAACAATCTCAAATACGCTTGCTAAAGAAGAGAAAATTCAATTAATTGGATTTGGCACATTTGAAGTACGTGAACGGGCAGCTCGAACAGGTAGAAATCCACAAACAGGAGAAGAGATGCAAATTGCTGCTTCTAAAGTACCTGCTTTTAAACCAGGTAAGGAATTAAAAGAGGCTGTAAAATAATATAAATAGATCTATTAAATAGAAAATACTCTGGGGATGAGATATTCTCCAGAGTATTTTCTATTTAAATATGTATCAATTTTGTTTTTTTAATAGATATGAATTTGAAAAAAATCTTGATTGTTTGTAGTTTGTATCCTGCATGCAGGCATAGGTAATTCAATCATAGACTGTCTCGTGTGATGAACGGGCAGACATGAAGGTACATATAATGGGTTAACCTTCACTAATATTGGCTGCCCTTTATGAGTAGCCTTTTTTGTGGGCCTATCATGAAGGGTTAGGTAAAAATTGGTGTTAATAAATTGAGAGCAGGATTAGTGAAGGATTGACCTGTTAATAGAGCCAATTAGCTCTTTTAGTGACCTCTCAGCATATTCGTTGGATTAAATTAGTGGTTTCATTTATCGCGGATGAAGATAGAGAAGTATTTCTTGTGATGATGCTCAACACCAAAAATCAGGTTATAGGGATTCATAGAGCACATGTAGGGAGTCTGAATGCAAGCATAGTCCATCCGCCCGATGTCATAAAAAAGCGCTATTCTAAATAATGCCGTATATTTCCAATACAGAATCGTCCAGTAAGGAAGTGTCAATCACTACCCAGGATGTTAAAGCTACATGAAAACAGTCTAAAAACACTTAGTGATTTTGTGTAATACTGGGATATATTGGTGATGAGAGTAGATTCATATACCATCTTTACTATCAGTCACATATCTATTATCTTGTATAGTATAAAATAAGAACACACCTTGAATTTGTGTATTAGAAATTTAATTCATACTTGACTTATGTGTTTTGTTTGATTAAGATAGTATATAATTATAATGTATATAATTATTCAGATCAATATCATACAGAAACTTATCCAGAGAGGTGGAGGGAATGGCCCATTGAAACCTCAGCAACAGCTTCTTTTTAGAAGACTGTGCTAACTCCAACAAGCTTAACCGCTTGGAAGATAAGTTGAGGCGGTCCCACTCATTTGGAAACCCTCTTCTTATCTTTAAGAAGGAGGGTTTTTATTTATTTCATTTAGATGAATCTATAAAAAGGAGGGGTTCGAATGAGCCAACGGAAAACTGTGGAGGATCGACGCAAAATATTAATAAATAAACTGATTGCTTTTCATGTATATAAAAAAGAAGATAAGCATCTTTTGGAGTTAACACTAACAGAACTAGAAAATGAATATAGAATATTTCAAGCACATAGTCACCCTCATGGTGATTTGGGGTCCATACAATGGACTAGTAAAAAACCATGATTTGTAAGCAGTAGTCCTTCGCTCAGTTATTCCAATCTTTATAGGGTATTTCCTTCAGAATAGATGGAAAAACGTGATAATTTCATCCAATGGTTAAAAATGGTGATCAGTATATGAGAGGCATCTGAAAGGGGAATCTTCATGAACAGTAAAGAGCACCAATTGTCGGTAAATGATTATTTAGATTTGTACCTGTATGCAGAAAGGATGGACGATCCATTGTGGCAACAAGAAATTATAGAAAAACTACAAAATTTCCATTAGGAGGTGGGACAAGCCCAAATGGCCAGACCGAAAATCATTGGAACAGAAATGTACAAAATCACAACCACAAAGGAGTGTTTTTAATGGAATTAAACCCAATTTTTGAAGTGGTACGAATTAAACAGGAAGTCAGGGAAACGTCAGAGCCATTTTCATCCTATCGGATTGCATCACCAGGCGATGCGCAAGAATTAGCGGTTTCAATTATCGCGGATGAAGATAGAGAAGTATTTTTTGTGATGACTCAACACCAAAAATCAGGTTATAGGGCTTCATAGAGCAAATGTAGGGAGTTTGAATGCAAGCATAGTCCATTCGCGCGATGTCATGAAAAGCGCTATTCTAAATAATGCCGCATCCATTATTGTCAGCCATATTTCTTTTATTTTCAAACAAATATAAAGAAATTATGCAATATTTTGTAAGGGAGTAACAATTCTTAAAAGAAGCGTTACCTATAGCTCATCAAATGTTATTCACATTGTATACTATAGATTATTCCAGTTCTGTTTATTCCAAAAAAAAAATATATTGATCATAATTTGAATAGATGGTATCATGAATTACCTTATAACCAAGTAATCCGATAGATTTAAATGTTTATTTATTAGTTATTTAAGATTTAAGAGCTAATCAAAAGTCTTAACTCAGGTTTTGGAGGTATAAATTATATTTACATTAAAATTAATAAATACAAAATAACGTGAATAGAGGTGTTCTTATGAGTAATTATACAGAAATAACAAAAGGGTTGACACAGGTAGCACGTAGTGCATTGGAGCAGCATAGAGCATATAGAGGATTTTCAGAAACGGTCTGGGCCCAAGGGGTTTTGCCGTCAAAGGAAAAGGAATTAATCGCAGTAGGAGTAGCTCACTCCACAAAATGTCATTATTGCATCACACACCATACACAAAAGGCAAAAAACGAGGGTGCCAGTGTCGATGAAGTCATTGAAGCGGCGATGGTAGCCGTTGCCCTCGAAGGTAACAGCTTTTCTTTAGAAGAGGCTACAAGCAGGCTGCCGGATTTGGCTGCAAGTCCAGGTTCAGAACAGGATCCTTTTTTACACCATTACGAAAAGCTGTTTGCTCTGACATACAGTGTGTTCGAACCAAAACATCTATCAGCCAAATTAAAATACTTAATTGCCATTGCAATTTGTTTTACAAACAAATCAACCCATCATCTCGATGAGTTTATCAGCAAGGCATTGGCAACGGGAGCAAGTCCGGAAGAAATCAAGGAGACCTACTATATCTCAGCACTGATGAAGGCCGGGGGAACAATGAGTTATATATCAGAAGCAATCAATTCATATCATACCAACTATATCTACTGAAAGAGGACAAAGACATGAGAAAAAAAACATTATTTAACTTTATCTTGCCAACTTTACTTGTATTATTTTTAGCAGGATGCAGCAATGCTGCCGAGGTGAAAAATGATAGTCCTGAAGAAATCGTCATTGGCGCAATATACCCGTTGACAGGTAATTCAGCAACAGTTGGGAACCGCAATAAAGAAGCCTTACAGTTGGCTGAAGATTTAATTAATAAGAAATACGATCTTGACCTGCCGTTTGCGGATACAGAAGGCATTCCGAACTTTGACGGAGCTAAAATTAGAGTAGTATTGGCCGATTCTCAAGGAAAACCTGAGGTTGCGGCGAGTGAGGCCCAAAGGCTTATCAGCAGGGAAAAGGCCTCGATTTTGATTGGAGCGTATGCAAGCTCGAATGCAGCGACAATAGCACAGGTAGCGGAACGAAATGAGGTGCCCTTTCTAGTGGCTGACTCAAATTCACCTTCTCTGACTGAGCAGGGCTATAAATGGCTATTCCGTACGGTTCCATCTGAAAACAATCATATTACGGATGTATTTACACTTCTCGGTGAAATGAAAAAGCAGGGGAAAAACATTACCAATATTGCCATCATGAATGAAAATAGTTTGTGGGGATCTGACATTGCCAAGGAGCAACTGGAACAGGCTGAGGAAAAAGGGTATAACATCGTTTCACATGTAGAATATCCTTCGAACACTACTGACTTGAACAGCGAAGTCCAAAAGATCAAGGCGGCCAAGCCAGATGTGCTATTAATATCGTCCTATACCTCGGATGCGATTTTGTTTATGAAAACGGCGAAGGAATTGAAATTCCAACCACAGGCTATCATCGCTAGCGGTGCAGGCTTTTTAGATAATGCCTTTAAAGAGAATATGGGCTCTCAGGCAACGGATATTATCTCCCGTGAACTATGGTCGATTGACCTGGCTGTAGATAAACCCGTCTATCAAGATTTAAATGAAGAGTATAAGAAAAGAAGTGGCGGTACCGACTTAACCGGAGACCAAGTAAAAGTCATCCAGGGACTTCTTGTGGCGGCTGATGTACTAGATAGAAGTAAATCGCTTGAAAGTGCCGATCTGCAAGAAGCATTTGTAGCTACTGATATTGCAAGTGAAGATCTTGTATTGCCATGGGACGGTGTGAAGTTTGCCCCTGATACCCACCAAAATGAAAAAGCGAACGGAATTCTTGTCCAATATCGAAACGATACGTATTCAACGGTATTTCCATTCGAACTTAAGAATGTAGATATCAACTGGCCATTTTCATCCTGGGATCAAAAGAATTAAATAATGAAAAACATCCAGAGATAGAAAGGATTACACTATGGAACTTTTATTTCAAATCATACTGAACGGCCTGATTTGGGGTTCAATTTATGCCTTGATTGCCATCGGACTATCCTTGATTTGGGGAGTCATGGACATTGTGAATTTTGCCCATGGGGACTTTCTGGTCGTCGGTATGTATGTAGCCTACAGCGTGTTTGCTGCGACTCAGCTTGACCCGCTTATTGCCGCTCCCATTGCAGGAATTGTATTATTTGTAGTTGGAATGCTGACCTATTACCTTATTATCCGCAGGGTGGAGGGGGCAAGCTTATTAATCCAAATCGTTGCCACCTTCGCCGTTGGGCTTTTTTTGAAAAACCTGATGCAGTTCATTTTCAAAACAGATTATCTATTGATTAAAGATGAGCAACAAAGCTTCTTTAGCGGCAGTGTCACATTGTTTGGTGCCGATATTAATTCAGCGCAGCTTGCTACGGCCGTGATTTCAATCATTGTTGCCGGAATCTTTTTTGTTTTTGTCTACAATACGAGGACGGGACGCTCGATGCTTGCGGTTTCCGAAAATCCATACGCAGCAAAATTGATGGGAATTAATATTACCAAAATAAACGTTATTGCCTGGGGGCTTGGCGCAGCCATCGTCGGAATATCAGGCGCCCTGCTTTCCAAGTTCTATTATATTTTTCCAACAGCAGGGGCCCATTTTGGTTTGCTATCATTCATAATTGTCGCAATGGGTGGATTTAAAAGCATGTGGGGCGCACTTGTTGCAGGGATAACAGTAGGGGTAGTGGAAGCGTTGGCCAGCTTTGCAAGCAATTCTTCTCTAAAGGTAGCCTTTGTCTTCCTTGTTTATATTGTAGTAGTGCTCATCAGGCCAAAGGGCTTTTTAGGGAAATAGAAAGGGAGATGGAAATGATGCTTCAAAAGAAAAACCTGCCTTATATGGTCATCCCCCTGTTAATCATGCTGATTCCGCTGTTTTTGAAGGATGCATACTTTATGCAGATTTTCATTCTTTTCTTTATGTATGTCATACTTGCTACCGGCTGGAATATTATTGGCGGTTTTACGGGCCAGGTTTCGTTTGGTCATGGAGTATTCTTTGCAATCGGAGCCTATTCCTCGGCGATGCTCAGCCTGCGCTTCGAACTCTCGCCCTGGATTGGAATGGTTGTCGGGATGGTGATCTCAGCCTTTGTCGCCCTTGCAATTGGACTACCTTTCTTCCGGCTCTCAGGTCATTATTTTGCTATCGCCACACTTGCACTGGCAGGCATTGCTTCTGCGTTAAGCCTGAACTGGGATTTCATCGGTGGAAGTACAGGTTTGTATCTTCCTATCAAAGAAAGCGGCTTTTGGAATCTACAATTTGGTGCTGATAAAATACAGTATTATTATATCGTCTTTTTTTTGGCTATATTAGCTGTCTTGTTCAGTCTTTACTTATCGAGGTCCAGGGTCGGCTATTACTTCCGAGCAATTAAGGAAAATGGAGAGGCAGCGGCAAGTCTTGGTATCGATGTCTTGAAATATAAGCTTCTGGCCTTTGTTTATAGTGCCGTGATTGTTTCAATCGGGGGAACCTTTTATTCTCAATATTATCTCTATGTGAATCCCGAAGGAGTATTGAATAGCGACATCGGTATCCAAATGGTTCTTATGACTGTGCTTGGCGGCGTAGGGACAATTATCGGGCCAATTATCGGGGCGGCCTTTCTTGTCCCTCTCTCTGAATTGATCAGAGGCTATATCGGCGGCACTTTCACAGGGGTTGACCAAATGATTTATGCATTCATCATCATTCTGGTGGTTACTATGCAACCAACCGGTATTATCGGCTTTTTAAAGAAAAAAAACAGAAAGCCAGGCTATTTAAACAAAAAAATTCCAAAAACCGGCGGTGATCTTCATGACTAGTCCGAAGTTATTACTGGTAGAGGGACTAAGCAAGAGCTTTGGCGGTGTTAAAGCAACGGATGATGTTTCTTTTTCAATTGATAAAGGGGAAATTGTCGGGCTGATTGGTCCGAATGGAGCAGGTAAGACGACTTTGTTTTCGTTAATTTCTGGATTCGTGAAGCCTACTGCAGGTAAGATTCATTTTAATGGAAATGATATCACAAGAAAGAAACCACACGTTATCTGTAATTTAGGTTTGACAAGAACCTATCAAATTGTTAAGCCGTTCCAGGATATGACGGTACATGAAAACATAATGGTTGGTTCTTTTTCACAAACAGTTAAGACACAACAGGCGAGGGCAGAAGCAGAGAAGATTATGGAGCTGGCGGGGTTGAAGGAAAAAGCCAAGGTGTTGAGCAAGGAGCTGACCATCGCTGAGAAGAAGAGACTCGAGCTGGCAAGGGCCCTGGCTACGAAGCCTCAATTACTGCTGCTTGATGAAGTCATGGCTGGATTAAATCCCGTAGAAACGAGTGAAGCAGTCGAGATAGTCCGATCCATATCAGAACATGTTTCCGTCTTGCTTATTGAGCACAATATGGATGTCATTATGCCTCTTTCGGATAGGGTATTGGTGCTCGACGCTGGAAAAATCATCGCAGAAGGCCTCCCCGAAGAAATTAGGGGCAATGACAAAGTAATCAAAGCCTATTTAGGAGAAAAAGCTTATGCTAGAAATTAATAACTTATGCTCAGGATACCGTGGTGTCCAGGTATTGAACGAAGTAAGTCTAAATGTACCGAAAGGCGAGATCATAACGCTGATCGGTGCAAATGGGGCTGGAAAAACAACGATGATGAGGACGCTGAGCGGTACCGTTGAGACCATGTCAGGTACAATCTTGTTCCAGGGTAAGCCAATTGAGTTCAGGCCTACCCATTACCGAGTGGAAAAAGGCTTGATTCATTGTCCGGAGGGAAGGGAACTTTTCCCGAATATGACGGTAGAAGAAAACTTGCTTTTAGGAGCTTATACCATCAAAACAAAAGATAAAATAAGGGAAAACTTTGAAAAAGTATATAACGTCTTTCCAAGACTATATGAAAGAAAAAGCCAGCGAGCCGGCACATTGAGCGGAGGAGAACAGCAAATGTGCGCCATTGGCAGAGGCGTGATGGCTGATCCAAAACTGTTGATATTGGATGAACCCTCCCTTGGATTATCCCCGAAGCTGACGGAAGAGATGTTTGTGTTAATTATGCAAATCAACCAGACCCTGAAAACTACGATTCTATTAGTTGAGCAAAAAGTGGCTGATACTTTGGAAATTGCCACATACGGATATGTGCTGCAAACGGGTAGGATTGTTGCAGAGGGACCTGCTGCTGAATTGAAAAATAATTCGATCATTCATAAGGCCTATCTGGGAATATAAGAAGGCATCTGGTGAAATTTGAACTTATAACCAAGATATTGAACATTTTTTAAAAAAAGTACCCCATTGGGGTTGTAGACAATCTAAAAGGAATCTAAAAACCTGTGTAGCATTTTTTCTATACAGGTTTTTGAGATTGGCGAAATTAATATGATGTGTGGTAAAGGTGAGTGTCTCATCATTATAACTCTCTGTTAGTTAAATAACTTTATTTATATTCAACACTAGTAATAGGGTTCTGGTGCAAAAATTTCAGCTAACTTGAAACTAATCTCTAAATCTTGGACATACTGATACTACTAAACTAAAAAGGACGTGTATCCGTATGAAAAAACCAGTAGAATTCAAATGGAAACATTATCAGCCTGACATTATTTTATTAACGGTCAGATGGTACCTACGGTACAGCCTCAGTTTTCGTGATTTGGTGGAATTGATGGAGGAACGAGGCTTATCTATGGCTCACACAACGATTATGCGTTGGGTACATCAATATGGGCCTGAATTAGATGAAAAAAAGTACGGCGTCATCTTAAGTCAACCAATGACTCCTGGAGAGTAGATGAAACCTATGTGAAAGTCAAAGGTCAATGGATGTATCTGTATCGTGCCGTTGATTCAGAAGGGAATACCATTGATTTTTGTCTAAGCGAATCAAGAGATAAACAAGCAGCCAAACGCTTTTTTAAGAAAGCCTTGGCTTTTTCGCACGTTTCTAAGCCTCGTGTGATAACAGTAGACAAAAACCCAGCTTATCCAATCGCTATCCAAGAGTTAAAAGAAGAAAAGCAGATGTCTGAAGGCATCCAACTAAGGCAAGTTAAATATCTCAACAATATCGTGGAGCAGGATCATCGCTTTATTAAAAAACGAATTCGCCCGATGCTTGGATTAAAGTCCTTACGGACTGCCAAACGAATTATTGCGGGGATAGAGGCTATGCACATGATCAAAAAAGGACAGACTCTCCAAAGGGAGAAGTCTGTCCAAAATCAAAAAGAATTCATCCATCAACTGTTTGGACTAATTGCTTAGGATCAGGGGTCACTAGAAAACTTTCGCTTTTTTATATTTTATTCAAGTATTTGCACCAGAACCGGAAAATGGGCAGGGATGTGTGGAGAGATGGCAGAGGATGAAATTGCGATTCCAATTTTACTTGGACTTGGTTTAGATGAATTCAGTATGAGTGCTTCATCTATTCTCCAAGCGAGAAGCCAAATTCGTAAGCTATCAAAGGAAGAATTGAAAGGTACTATTGAACAACTTTTAAACATGGACACAGTTGAGGAAGTTGAACGGTCTATTAAGGATATGTTTTGAAACTGATTATTCCTCGTAGTTGATTTATAGGATTAATTATTTTTTAGTAAACGAATCAGTTCAATAGCAATTGCTTTTATTAAAGGATCAAAACGACCAAATTTTTCGCGGATATAAATTGCGAGAAAGATTCGGTCGTTTTTTTTGTAAGACTTCAAAATTCTCATGATGGACGAAGCGACAGCAAGCCTTGATAGCCAATCTGAAAGTGTTGTCCAACAAGCATTAACAAGGATAATGAAGGGACGCACGACATTCGGTCATTGCCATCGCTTATCGACGATCGTTTGATGGGGTACAGACAACATTTCGGAAATATTGTAGGTTAAGGCTGGAGCTGTTGATATAGCAGGGATGTTCCAATAACGTCCGTTTATGGTTCCTCCCTTAATCAAGTTTTAGAAGTGCTGAAATCAGTCCATTTACAGCATCAAAACTCATTACCAAAAACAAAGTACCATTCACTGAAGGGTGAATACCTTTTTGGTAAAGTCTTAGTGTACACATAACAAGCAATTTTTGTAGGTTAACTTGCTTACCGTACAAAATTTCCGAAATGTTGCGAGACCCATGGGCAGGATAGTTGTGCGAAATGATTCTAGTGGATTGTCCAGGTTTACTAAATAAAGTACAGTACAATTTTGCAAATTGCTATGTGACCCATTTGGTCTATTTTTTGCAAATCGATTTTCTTATAATTCAAGTAGGACATAATACTTATGAATTTAGGTATGAGATTATGTTTGGGGTGGTTGACAAAATGGATCGAAGGAGTTTAGCAGTTTTAAATCAGCTTGTTCAGACTGATTCTTATGTTACAGTCCAGGAGCTTGCGCAAACATTTAATGTTTCAAAACGAACAATTTATAATGATTTAACCAAAATTAATGATTGGCTGAAGGAGAGTGGGCATCCCGGGATTAGACAAGTACGTGAACAAGGATTATATCTTGATGAAAATGTAAAAGAAAAAATGGTAGCACAATTACCAATAAGCAATAATCCGTATTATGAATATTCGCCTAGTGAGAGAAAGGCCTGGGTTTATATCTATATTGTGGCTCAAGAACATTTCTATTATTTGGCTGAATTTATGGAGCTATTCCAAGTAAGTAGGAATACGATACTTGAAGATATTAAGAAATTAAAAGAAGAAGTAAACGATTTTCGATTACAATTGGTTTCCGAGCATCGCCAGGGCTATAAGATAAAGGGTGATGAAAGCGACATAAGGCGAGTGTTGACCCACTATTTAACATTTGTAACACCTGACAATGGATGGTATGAAATTATTGCTGATTCAACTTCAGCAAATACATCAGAAGAGAAGCGATTGCTTAGACCTTATTTAATATTCAATAATGATGAAATGCGTTTAGTAAAGCATCTTTTAATTGAGTATGAAAGAAAATCTCATATAGAATTCACTGATGAAATATTGAATAATTTAGTGATTTGGTTTTACTTATTTTTTAAAAGGATTAAGCAAGTGCAATATGTCAAAATTGATTCTGTTGAAAAAGAAGTAATTAAATCTACTGAAGCATTTGAAGGTGCAAATATTTTCTGTTCTCATTTATCAAGAGAAATAAATATTAACATTCCAGATGTTGAGGTTTATTATATTGCCAAATATTTATTAAGTGCCAAGGTGAATTATGATTTAAATCCGCAATATGAAGAAAACAAGGAAATGAAATTGTTGTTTCAAGTAGTTGAAAAAATGGTTTCTGATTTTCAATTATATGCAGCTGTAAATTTTTTTGAAAAAGAACGTATGATTAAGAATCTGTTCGTCCATTTAAAGCCTGCATATTATCGAGTAAAGTATGGTATCGAGATAGAGAATGCTTTGCGTGAGTCTGTTGAGCAGAACTATCCGGAAGTGTATCGCCTAACTAAAAAAGTCATTCATCATTTTGAAAATTTGATTAATCAACCAGTAACAGATAATGAAATTACCTATATAGCAATGCATTTTGGAGGATGGTTGCGAAGAGAAGGAATTATTTTAAGCTCAGTTCGTAAAAAGTTGTTGATAGTATGTACGAGTGGGCTAGGAACTTCCCGCATATTGGAATCGCAGTTAGAAGGTCTTTTATCAGAAGTTGATATAGTAGGAGCAATTTCTCTTAGAGATTATGAAAAACAGGCTTTTTCTGTAGATTTTATTGTCTCAACGATTCCTCTTTCTGATAGGGGTATCCCGGTTTTCGTTGTTAAACCAATATTGGACAATAAGGATAAAGAAAAGTTATTGAGGAAAATCAATAGTTTAAATAATGAAACACATATTGATCAATTATATTCGGTGGATACGGTAATAGATATTGTAAAGCGCTATGCAATTGTAGAGGAAGAAGAAGCATTAAAACAGGAGCTTAGAAGATATTTACAATCTCCAATTGCTATAGATATTGAAAAAAGAAAACCATCTTTAGGTGAATTATTGCAACCTGAAAGAATTATAATGACCGAGCAAGTATCTGATTGGATGGATGCGATTCAACAAGCTGCTTTGCCATTATTGCATCAAGGATATATAAACGAAAAATATGTAAATACAATGATTGCAAATGTTTTAAAGCTTGGTCCTTATATTGTTATAGCTGAACAGTTTGCGCTTCCGCATGCTGCTCCGGCAGATGGAGTTAAAAAGAGCGGAATGAGCATGTTACATCTTGAAAAACCAGTTGATTTACAAGGAGAAGCAGTTCGAGTTCTTGTTGTATTGGCATCATGGGATAATGAACAACATTTGAAGGCACTGAGGCAATTAACAAAATTATTAAAGGCGAGCCGAAAAGAAATGATGTGTGCCAAAGATAAGGAACAAATCATAAAACTGATTCAAACATATTCGGCCAATTAGTTTCATCAAATGGAAGTGATTTTTAATATATAAATAAAAGTGTAAATGGGGAAAGGGAGATGAAAACGTGTTAAAGCAATTTGTTCATGATAATCTTGTTTTTTTGGATAAAGAGTATAAGGATTTTGAAGATGTTTTGTCCCATGTTATGAAAACGCTTATAAACGAAAATTATGCGGAAAAAGATTTTGAAGAAGCACTATTAATACGTGAAAAGGAATTTCCAACAGGTCTGCAGTTAGATGGATATGCTGTAGCTATTCCACATGGAGGTTCCCAATATGTGAAGCAAGATTTTATTTCCATGGTAACTTTAAAGAATCCCATTTTTATGAATCGGATGGATAACCCTGAGGAATCATTGGCGATAGATATCTTATTTATTATAGGATTTGGTAAATCAGACACCCATTTGCAATGTTTAAAACAACTTATGGGGCTTATTCAAGATCCAAAGGTAATAGAAGACTTGAGAAAAGGGACTTCAATAATGTCAGTTTTATGAGTAGGTACTTTATTTTGCCAAAAATACTATAAATTTCATTGAGATAGTGGATATTTGTGCGCAAAATTCTTTGAAATTCAAATTATTTTAATATCATTGGAGGAATTAACATGTCAAATTCAAAAATTCAAATCGTAGTAGCTTGTGGAAGTGGTGTAGCGACTTCTACTATTGCAGCAGATGCAGTGAAAGAACTTTTAACAGAGTTAGGAATTCAAAATTACAATCTTGTTAAAACTAGCATGACGGAATTACCTAATATGGTTGATAGTACTGATGTTATTTTGACAACTAATAACTATAAAACGGATGAAAAGCCATGTTTGAACATCATGGGATTTGTAACAGGAATTAATGAAGAAAAATTGAAGAGTCAATTGGCTGAAATATTCTTGAACTTAAAATAATAAATAAGGAGAAATGAACCCGTATGGATACTATGTTTAACATGATGAGAGCGATCACTGATATGGGAGCAACAGCCATTTTACCAATAATCATTACCGTATTGGGTTTAGTTTTCCGGATGAAAATTGGATACGCTATCAAATCAGGGCTTTTAGTTGGGGTAGGATTCTTAGGCTTGACGCTAGTCGTTAACTTGCTAAATTCCTCGTTAAAACCAGCAGTAGATTATTATGTAAAAATCGGTTCTGGATTTACAATTGCAGATATTGGCTGGCCAGCTGTAGGGGCAGCTTCTTGGGTAGCTCCTTTTGCAGCCTTAGCAATTCCCCTAGGTCTTATTATTAATTTAGCGTTAGTTCGACTGAGATGGACAAAAACTTTAAATGTTGATATTTGGAATTACATGCATTTTCTTATCCCAGGGGCATTAGTCTACTTTCTATTTGATAGCTTCTGGTTAGGGTTGATTATAACGTTGGCGATGTCTGTTATCGCTTTATTTATTGGAGATTTGATTGCTTCAAAATGGCAGGAATACTTTGGGTTAGAAGGTACAACATGCACAACTATTATTTATTCAGCATGGGGGTATCCGATTCCCTGGCTAGTAAATAAAATTATTGATTTCATTCCGGGTGTAAAAAAATGGAATATTTCTTTGAATAAAATTAATAAAAAAATCGGTGTTCTAGGGGACCCAGTCATTATTGGCTTTATTGTTGGGGTAATTTTAGGATTAATTACTAAAAGACCTGTTACTGAAATAGTTCCAATGGCAATGGGGATCGCTGGGGTAATGGTATTAATGCCAAAAGTGGTTGCAGTAATGATGGAAGGGTTATCTCCAATTGGAAAATCAGCTAAAGACTTTATGATTAAACGAATGGGAGATAACTCCAAATTAAATGTTGGTATGGATATTTCTCTTGGATTAGGCGATCCGACTACCATTACTACTACAGTCATTTCAATTCCTCTTGTTATGCTGTTTGCGCTTATTTTACCTGGAGTTGAATTCTTTCCAATAGGACTTTTAATGTCTATTACCTATATTTCTGTAATGTGTACATTAACAAGTAAAGGAAACTTATTTCGCTCTATTGTATCCACAGTTGTTTTTTGTATTATCACATTTTATCTTGCAGGATATATTGCGCCAGGTGCGACACAAATGCTTACCAGCGCAGGTGTTCAGTTAGACGGATTAGGGACAGATGTTACTTTATCTGAGCCTTGGAACTTATTAATCTATTGGGTAAGTACTTTAGCAAAGTAAAAAAATAGAGAAGAGGCAAAATAATGAAACAAATTTTACCATCATTATTTGCAGCAGATTTAATGAACTTAAAAGAAGAATGCGATGTTTTATATGAAGAAGGGTTTCAAGTACTTCATGTTGATATGATGGACGGAAATTTCGTTCCTCACATCGCATTTGGTCCAGAACAAATTAAAAATATCAAAAAGCAAGTGAAGATGAAATTAGATGTTCATATGATGGTATCAGCTCCGGAGCACAAAATAGCGAGTGTCTTGGAGACTGGGGTGGAAATGATTTCTGTCCACTATGAGGCTACTCCTCATGTTCGCTATGTTATTGATCAGATTAAGCAGCATGGAAGGAAAGCAGGAGTCGTAATTAATCCGGGAACTGACACATCTTTACTAAAACCTCTCCTAAATACTATTGATTATATTTTAATTATGTCTATCAATCCGGGTAGACCAAACCAAGCTTTTATTGAAGAAACGATTGATAGAATAAAAGAGGTTAAGGAAATGATTGGTAACCGAACTATTCAAATTGAGGTCGATGGTGGCATTGACGAACATATAGCTAGCAAATGTATAGAAGCTGGGGCTTCAATGATTGTGATTGGGTCTTATTTATTTGCAGATAACAAGGCACATCTAAAAGACTTGAAAATGCTAGAACAATAGGAATGGAAAGGTTGACTAAAATGAATTCATTAAAGTTATATGGAGCAAGAGATTTACGTTATGAAGAAGCTGAAAAGCCACGATTAGTGGATGGGAAAGATGTAATCGTAAAAGTTAAAGCTTGCGGTATTTGCGGATCTGATATGTCTCGTTATAAAAAAATGGGCGCACATACACCTGGTCAGGTATGGGGACATGAATTTGCTGGTAATGTAGAACAAGTCGGTGAGGAAGTTACAAGCCTAAAAGTCGGGGACCGTGTCGCAGGATGCCCGGCATTAATCGATGAAGATGATTATTACTATCGTGCTGGTCAACCAGCTAGAGCAGATTCGTTAAGTGCAATCGGTGCCAAGGAACCAGGAGGCTTTGCCGAATATATTAAACTTCCAGAGAAAAATTTCGTCAAAGTACCTGATGATTTAGACTTTGATTCTGCTTCGATGGTAGAACCTTCCACAGTAGTTTTGCATGGTTATTACCGGACGAACTTAACTGTGGGCGATGATGTGGTTATTGTTGGTGCAGGGGGAACAATCGGATTATTTGCGGTTCAATGGGCGAAAATTTTTGGCGCTAAACGGGTTATTGCTGTTGACATTGATGATGAAAAACTTCAAATTGCACAAGAATTGGGTGCAGATTATACAATTAATTCATTAAACGAAGATGTTTTGGTGAAGGTAGCTGAGTATACAGATGGAATGAATGCAGATATTGTGGTCGAAGCAGCCGGAACTCCAATTACGGCATCCACTGTGTTTGGTTATGCTAAAAAGGGCGGCGGAGTTGTCTTTTTAGGTATCCCATATGCGGACGTTGCGATAGAAAGATTTTATTTTGAAAAAATCTTGAGAAGTGAGCTAACCGTTTGGGGATCATGGAGTTGTGTGTCTGCACCATTCCCGGGAAAAGAATGGTCGACGACAATTCACTTCATGAACAATAAAAGATTAAATACTGAAAAAATGATTACCCATCGGATACCACTGGATAAAGGGCCAAAGATGTTTGAGAGATTAATGGAGAGAAAAGAATTAATCGGAAAAGTTATTATGTATCCTGAGAAATAAAGGTGAAATTAAAATTATGGACAAATTAACGAAACAATTGGAAGCTGTTATGAAGGAACTAGAAAATAGTATTCCTTTAATGGATGTTGGTGAAAGTGAAGAGATTCTAAAAAACTTATATAGTGCAAAAAGGATTTTTGTTGCTGGTTCAGGAAGATCAGGTTTAGCTATTCGTGCTTTTGCTAACCGACTCATGCACTATAGAAGCATCTTACATCAAAAATTAAACAACTTTATTATTCATCAGCAAATGGGGGGAATTGTATAAAATAATAGGGGAGTTACGGCAATGGAACAATCAATTTAGTTGAAAAGGCTGAGTCATGGGGAATTTCTTACATGCTCAGCTTTTATCGTTAGTCGAACTTAAATCCTTTTAACGCTTCCGACAGCGCATTATTTACTGGATCTTCTTTATTCTGCTGCTTTAAATACTTCTGAACAGTACTTTTATCTACTTTACCACGTGATTCTTTCTTACGACGTTCTTGGAATGTTGATAACTTTTCACGATAACCACATTTACATACAAAGATTTGACCTTCACCTTCACCACGAAGTTCAAGTTTTTTTTTACATTGTGGACAGCGTGCATTTGTTACACGTGATACATTTTTACGGTGACCACATTCACGATCTTGGCATGCAAGCATTTTGCCTTTTTTACCGTTCACCTCAAGCATCAGCTTACCACAATCTGGACACGACTTTGTAGAGATGTTTTCGTGTTTGTATTTTTTATCACTTACTTTAATTTCCGCCACGATTTCTTTTGTGTGCTTTTTCATTTCATTGATGAATACATCTTTCTTTAACTTACCTTTTGCAATTAGTTCCAGCTTTTGTTCCCATTTTGCTGTTGTAGCTGGCGAACGCAATTCTTCTGGAACTAAATCTAACAGTTGACGACCTTTTGACGTAATGTAAATTTCCTTACCACCACGTTTTTCAATAAGAAATGAATTAAACAGTTTATCAATGATATCTGCACGTGTGGCAACAGTACCTAGTCCTCCTGTCGCTTTTAATGTATCTACAAGCTCTTTATTGCTTGTTTGCATGTACTTTCTTTGTAGGGTCTTCCATGGCAGATAATAATGTGGCCTCTGTAAAGCGAGCAGATGGTTTTGTTTGACCAGATGTTTGTGCAATTAATTTTGTTCTTAATACATCACCTTTTTTAATATGTGGCAGTAATTGCTCTTTTACATCATCTGAAGACTCTTCATCATCAAAATGATTTTCGTACACTTCTTTCCAGCCAGCGTTAATGACTGTTTTACCTTTAGCAATAAATTTCTCGTTACCAATAGTCGCTTGTAATGTTAATTGTTCGTACTCATAAGTTGGGAACAGAACGGCTAAGAAACGTTTTACCACAAGGTCATAAATTTTACGCTCTTTATCCGAGAAAGAAGAATAATTAACATATAAAGGTAAGATTTTATGTGAAGCAATTGAAAACGAACCTCTTTTGACAAGTGCCGAAATGACAGCTAAGTGGGAAGCCTATTTAAAGAAAATTGGGCGCAAAGAAGGTAGCGTTCAAAAATTTTTAGAAAACATCCAACTGGGGATTAGATACTCTCCAGAGTATTTTCTATTTAAATATGTATCTTTTTTTTCAATAGATATGAATTTGAAATCTGAAGGGATAGATAATCCAATCATGAACGGGCAGACATGAGGGCTACATATGATGGGTTAACCTTCACCAATTTTGGCTGAGTAGCCTTTTTAATTTCCTAATAATCTTGATTTGAAAAGGGTTTTTATATTGTATAAATTTTTGTGTCACTTTTTCTCTTTAATACAGAGTAGTCTAAACTTTTATGTCACTCGTCAAATTTTGACGAGTGACACAATTGTTGAGACTATAAAAACATGATTATAACAAGGTTTATCTCTTAATGGTCTAGAGTTTTGTGTCAATAATTATTGACACAAAGCTTTAGACACTCTCGATAAATGACACAAAAGTTTAGACTATGTTGTAATTACAGCTCATATTATTAGAGAAACATACTTTGTATTTCAAGCTGTCACTTTAATCGGTAAATTGCACCTGTTTTCAGAGCTACTTTACACTTCAAAATACGCCTATTCTAAACAATAAAAGCACTTATCCAAGCTGTGAGCTGATTAACAAGTTCTTTACGTTTTACTTTAGACTTTTTCCAGATAGCGCAACATAAGATAGGTTTTATTAGGTTATTGGACGTAGAATAATGAACAAGGTTTTGTAACGTATATAGCAAGAAAAAACAACCTTTTTAATTCAAATCTAGGTGTGTTCAGAAAAGGACGAGTTTCGTTACAGGGTTTGTATAAAAATTCTGCTTTATAAAAAGTAGTAAATTTAAAAGCTTCAGCTACCCTAATACATAATTTCCCCTTATAAGGCGCTGAACTATCTTAAAATGGAGTCACCTTACAAAACAGGAAAAATCGTTTGCAAGAAGTAGCCGATGCATACGTTGTTGAATTTCCCTGTAACAGTATTCAAAAACAATAACCCGATTATTGACAAGATGGGTTTATTACAATAAACTAACCAATAAGAGGTCTATCACAATAAACCAGATAGGGAGGGCGATCAGAATGGAGCCGTATAAATTGTTCGATGCCGAATACAAATTTACATGCCTGATTTGGGATAACGAACCTATTAATTCTACTGATCTTGTAAAGCTAAGCCTAGCAGAGCTTGGCTGGAAAAAGTCCACAACTTACACTGTTTTAAGAAAGTTATGTAAACGGGGAATCCTTAGAAACGAGGAAGCAACGGTCACATCCATTGTTAAAAAAGAGGACGCGCAGAAATACGAAAGTCAGATGGTTGTTGAAAAATCCTTCAATGGGTCCTTACCACAGTTTTTAACTGCTTTTCTAGGTGGAAAGGGGATTTCTAATGAGGAAGCCGAAGAGTTGAAACGGATTATTGAGGAGGCAACTAAATCATGAACCTGTTTCTTGTAATCCTTAATATGAGCATTACTGCAAGCTTTGTTGCACTTGCGGTTATCATGGTGAGATTTCTTTTGAGACGCGCTCCTAAAATATTCTCCTATATTCTCTGGGCAGCCGTAGCCATCCGACTGATCACCCCTGTTAGTTTTACCTCAAGCTTTAGTATGTTAGGTTTTGTAAAGTTCCAGAAGAAAACTGGCACAGGTTTCATGGAATTTGTACCCCAAGAAATTGGGATGCAGAAAAATCCAGTTGTGGATATCGGAATTAAAGAGATAAGCCATTTTATAAATTCATCCCTTCCAGTGGCTACCCCGATGGCGAGCGCAAACCCCATGCAAATCATCGTGTGGATCGGAAGTATAATTTGGATAACAGGTGTAATCATTTTTTTACTTTTTAGCATTCTGTCTTACTTGAAAATATTAATTAAGGTCCGAACGGCAACATTTGTCAAGGATAATATCTATGAGACTGACCAGATTGACACACCCTTTGTTTGCGGTTTTCTGAATCCGAAAATATACATCCCAATTGGCATGAGTGATCATGAGCTGTCTTACATTTTACTACATGAGAAAATTCATATTATAAGACGTGATTATCTGATAAAACCTTTTGCATTTATGCTCCTTATCATTCATTGGTTTAATCCGCTAATGTGGTTATCTTACGCACTTATGAGTAAAGATATGGAGATGTCCTGCGATGAAAGTGTTGTTAACAAAATGGGGCATCAGATTAAAGGAAGCTATTCAACCTCATTGCTTACGCTTTCCGTTAGCAAAAAAGGGTTACTAACTGGTAGTCCACTTGCTTTTGGAGAGAGCAATGTGAAGGCACGAATTAAAAATATTCTTACTTACCGTCAACCTTCTAAGAGGATGATTGCAATCTATATACTCGTTATTGTAGCCTTAGTTGTAGGATGTACGTCCAATCCGATGCCTTTGCAGCAATCGCCACAGGAATCCTCGCAGCCATTATATTCAGGATATAACATAGATAAGCTAATGGAGAACAAAACACTTTATGTTGGTGGCGCAAGTAAGGTAGGTGGACTCATTGGTGGAATGGCCAAACCAACAGGTGTTGAATGGAATGGGATGGCACTTCAAACAACAGCTCAGCCTTATGGAGTAACGATCAATTATATAATGAATGACTCTATTCATGGGATGGAGGAAAAGGAAATAAATAACGAAGTTTTCCTTCGTAATTCCATTCTACTATTAAGCCTCATTGATAACGTCGATATTATAACCTATTCGTTTGTTGACAACTCGGGGCAAAATAATGATATGGTTAATACCTTTACGTTCACAAGAGAACAGGCAGACAAACTATTTGGCGAGGATGTCAGGCATTATGCTAAAGATGAAACAAGCCTGCGAAAACTGATTGATCGTTTAAACAATATGCACTTCAGTGAAACTTATATATAAATTAATTGTGTATCAATAGGTTCTCCTCTGCTGAGATTGTGAAAGTTTACCTAACTCCTACAGATATAGCGATAAGGAAGGTTGGAGAATACTTGAATCTGATTTAATTTTGCTAAACAACGTTATCCCCACCAATAATTTTGAACGGTTTAACATGAAAAAAATCCTGTTAAACTATCTTGGGGTAGTATAATATACTTATAAAAATGTTTGTGATTTGGATCAAAAATTAATAGTAGTTTATTTTACTTTTTCTATAATAAATTTAATACATATATCTTCTTGTATAAAAGGGAATGAATGGAGAATGGTGAATTTAGTTCAAGAACTAAATATAGAAAAGTTTTTACTTATGGAAATAATGGAGGAAATAGTTGATTTTGTTTGTTTAAAAGATGGTGAAGGTAAATGGATTCGAATGAATTCAATTTCTAGCAATAAAAACTTGTTACAGTTAGATTATTTATATTTTTTAGGGAAAAAAGATAATGACTTAGCCAGGCTATATCCTAATTTTCAAGTTTTTTTTGAAAATTGTAGGATATCTGATGAAGAGACTTGGTTAAACGGTAAGATTACCAAATTTGAAGAGACTGTTTATAATATAGAGGATGAAATGAGGATCTTTGATATTATAAAAGTCCCTTTTTTTAATGTAGATGGTAGTCGAAATGAATTATTGATTTTAGGGCGAGATATTACAAATGAAAAACAGAATGAAACAGATCTTGAAATAAAAATAAAAGAGTTAGAAGATTTTAAGTTTGCGTTAGATGAATCATCGATTGTGGCAATAACAGATCATAGGGGAATCATCACTTATGTTAATAATAAATTTTGTGAAATCTCAAAGTATAGTAAAAACGAATTAATTGGAAACAACCATCGAATTGTTAATTCAGGATACCATCCTAAATCATTTATGAAAAGTATGTGGAAGACCATTCAAGATGGAAGGGTTTGGATGGGTAATATTAAAAACAAAGCTAAAGATGGTTCTAATTATTGGGTAAAAACAACGATTATACCCTTTGTAGATAACAAAGGCATACCTTATCAATACATTTCAATTCGGCAGGATATTACAGAACAGATGAAAATGGAAGAGCAGATTCTGTATAACTCTTATCATGATGAATTAACTGGGCTTCGTAACCGACGTTATTTGAAGGATAATTTGAACCAATGGATAAATGAAAATAAAAATAATCAAATGGCACTACTTTTTTTAGATTTAAACCGGTTTAAATTTATTAATGATACGTTGGGTCATAGCGTAGGCGATCAGGTTCTTAGAGAAGTATCAAATAGAATATTTACTTACCTACATGAAAAAGCCGAGTTATATCGATTCGGAGGTGATGAATTTATTATTGCATTAAAGAATTGTACAATTAACGATGTTAACGAACTGGCAAATGAAATTAATCATTTACTTTCACCTTCTTTTCATATTAATGACGAAAGTTTATATCTTAGTGCAAGTGTTGGAATCAGCCTTTTTCCAAGTGATGGGGTAGATATTGAAACCCTTGTAAAAAAGGCAGATAGTGCCATGTATGTTGCGAAAAAAAAAGGCATGAATTCTATTCAATTTTATTCATCAAAAATGTATGAAGATATGAACAAAACAATGAATTTGGAACGAGCATTAAGACAAGCCGTAGAAGAAAAGGATTTTATCCTTCACTATCAGCCACAGATAGATTTATCTTCCAATAAGATTATTGGAGTAGAGGCTTTAATTCGTTGGAAGCATCCAGTTACAGGAAACATATCTCCGTCTGAATTTATCCCGTTGGCAGAAGAAACTGGTTTAATTACTCCCATAACTAAATGGGTTCTTGAAACAGCGTGTAAACAAAATAAAAAATGGCAGGAAAATGGAACACTTCCAATAAGAATAGGGGTTAATATATCTCCTTACTTGTTTAGGGAGGATTTGATTGAAATGGTCAAACGAATTTTAAATGAGACACAATTACAACCGTGTTATTTAGAATTGGAGATTACTGAAAGCTTAATGCAAGACCCTACTTTTACTATTCCAATTCTAAAGGAATTAAAGTCTCTTGGGGTAAGACTCTCTATAGATGATTTTGGAACTGGTTATTCCTCTTTAGCTTACTTAAGGCACTTTCCTATCGATAGCCTAAAAATTGACCGTTCCTTTATTAATGATATACAAACTGATAATGGGGTTATGGTTAAAGCGATCATCGATATGGCTTCCCATTTAAGTGTCAGTGTTATTGCTGAAGGCATTGAAAATCAGGAGCAATTATACTTTCTTTCGAAACTAAATTGTTCCGAGGGACAGGGCTACTATTTTAGCCGTCCTTTACCAAGTAGTGAAATAAATAAGATTCTGCCTAAATTTGAAAAAGTAGGGGAACAAAGGTGAAACTAATATTTGGTAAAAAAATGGGTTATAGAGGCAGAATTATAAGTATACTATTTATTTCTGCCATACTTTTGTTCATTAGAGAGATGGTGAAAAAACACTTTGGTCAAGTTCCTCATCCTGTTCCCATACCAGCAATAATCGTATTAGTTATAGCGTGGTACCTTGGTAAACAATATGATAAATATGTCTATTTATCAACGAGGGACTCTCTAACAGGCTTATATAACAGGCGTTATGTAACGGATAATTTCCCTAAATTATCCAGATATGCGAATAGAAGAAAATTAAATATCTGTACTTTACTGGTGGATGTAAATGATTTTAAAGAAATAAATGATCATTATGGACATGACGCCGGAGATGTTGTTTTGGTAAATATTTCAAAAATCTTGTGCGATTCTTTTGGACAAAGGTCTATTATTGCCAGATGGGGTGGAGATGAATTTCTTGTTCTTGTATTCGTTTCTGATGTGAATGTAATAATCGACGAAATAAATGATTTTAATAGTAAGATCAAAAACGAGGATTGGAAGCATAAAAGCATAGGCACTTTATCTGTTTCAGTAGGTAAAGCGACATATCCTACAGATGCTACTAGTTTAAAAGAATTAGTGGCTAAGGCGGATAATAGTATGTATGAATATAAAATAAAACATAAAATGCAAAAACTTTTATAGAGGTAATTGTTAGTTAGAAGAGTATTTGATTCTTTCTATAAGGCTTAGTGACAGGGTAGCTACCATAAACCGCAAAGTAATGAGTTGTTTTGGAGAGATTTAAGGGAAAATTTCAATGTATGTTACCAAAAACCACAAGTTTTTGTAATGGTACTATTAAAATATATGGTCATTGGTATAGATAGCTTTGAACTTTACCAAAAAGTATCACCAAAAGACTTACCAAAGACCTTTACCATAATGTTGTTTTATTTTTCTTCATAGTTACTTTGCGGTCTACGACAAGAACCCTGTCATCAAGTCTTACTGGAAGATCCTTTTTCATTTCCTATAAGGGTGATTATGTAAACTCCTCTTAATAAAATAAGAGGAGTTTTTTAATCTAGCTTATTAAGCTAACGGGGCAGGTGTGCGGCCGAGCCTAGGTCGTATCATATAACGGGTGGGATTCCCGTCGAGTAAGAATTAGCCATTCGCTCGTAGCGAGTCTTGGAGGGCTAAAGGTAACTTTAGTCCTTAAGCGTAGACAGTTAGGTGGCGGGCCGAAAGCCAAAAGGTTGAAGGGATTGAGCTCCATAATGTTAGTGAATCGAGAGGGCTGATGCCTTACCTGCAGCAGAAAGCTACATTTTATCCTTCGTTAAAAGGCAAGAAGGATAAAACCTCTCTGGAGTCAGAGACCTTGGCACGTTACACATTGATATGATACGGCAACTCGGGAGACCCTACCGGTCTTTTCTTCCTTTTAGAAGAGTATGGTGTACAAGCGATAATAAGCAAGGAAACCAAATGCCGATGTAGGGAGTCGGATAGCAGCGTAGTACCAATGAAGTTGGGTAATGCCGATGGAGGAAAGGCTAGCTACCAGTTATCACCCTTATTAGGGACACATTTACTACACACAGAGGTAGGTATAATAAATGGAAACAAAACTACTAAGGATAGCAGAATTAGCAAAATCTGATCCTAAAATGAAATTTACATCTCTTGCACATCTTTTAAATAAGGAAGCATTAGTTCAATGTCATCATGAACTTCCCAATAAGAGGGCAACTGGGATCAACGGTACAACTAAAGAGCAATACGGTGAAAGTTTAGAAGAAAACATAGAGGATTTAATAAGTAGGCTTAAAAGCAAAAGTTACCGTCCTGTTCCAGTAAGGAGAATGTACATTCCAAAGCTCAATTCAAACAAGAAAAGACCATTGGGAATACCTGAACATGAAGATAAAATTGTTCAAAAAGGCATTACAAAGATACTTAATACCATTTATGAAAATGACTTTCTAGATTGTTCATTTGGATTCCGTTCAAATAGGAGTTGCCATGATGCTTTGAAAATACTGAACCACTATATTGAAAAGAGGTCAGTAAATTATGTAGTAGATGTAGATATTAAAGGATTCTTCGACAACGTTGACCACATATGGATAATGGAGTTCTTAAAACTGCGAATCTCTGACCCTAACTTACTAAGAATGATTGGTAGGTTTCTTAAAGGTGGATATATGGAGGAAGGTAAGAAACATAGAACAGATAATGGTACACCGCAAGGTGGAGTGATATCTCCGGTATTAGCCAATGTGTATCTTCATTATGTCCTCGACCTTTGGTTTGAGAAAAGGGTAAGAAAACAGTGCAAAGGACAAGCATACATAGTGAGATATGCAGATGATTTTGTCTGTTGTTTTCAATATAAGAGCGAAGCTCAGGAATTCTTCCAATCATTAAAACTTAGATTAAAGAAGTTTAAACTAGAGATAGCTGAGGATAAAACTAAAATTATTCCCTTCGGGAGGTTTGCGGAGAAAGATGCGAAACAAAAGGGAAATAGAAAACCAGCAACCTTTGATTTCCTAGGTTTTACACACTATTGTGGGAAGAGTAAACAGGGAAATTTTCGAGTGAAAAGGAAATCAAGCAGGAAGAAAGTCCAAGGCAAACTTAAGGAATCAAAAGAATGGTTGAAGAATAATAGAAATAAAGATATTCATATGATTATGGATAGATTTAAACGCTCACTAATAGGTTATTACAACTATTACTGCATCACAGATAACACCCAAAGTGTAAACAAATTCAAAGACAAAATCGGATACATACTGTATAAATGGCTCAACAGAAGAAGTCAAAGGAAATCCTTTACATGGGATAAATTCAGACTATTTCTTGATAAATATCCACTACCTTCACCAAGAGTTAAGGTCAATATATATGACTTAAGAAAAGAGATTAGCTACATTTTGTGAATGATAACTAGGAGGAGCCGTGTGCGTGAATAGCGCAAGCACGGTTCTGTGAGGGGGGAGGAACACAATCTACCGAAAGGTAGAAAGGTTCCCTTCTACTCGACTAGTTGAATAACAACTGATAGTAAACAGGGTGTTATTCAACTATTGCAGGAAGTTAAAGCACTACTAAAATTGATGTATAATGAATTAACACGATAGACAGAGCAGGTGAAGGTAAAATTATGGAACTACTAGGTGCATTTTCATTAACGAGTTTAGGCTTTATTTTATGTATAGCAGGTATTTTGTATATGAGAAAGACTCAAAAAAAGAAACCTTTATCGCTTATTAAATACTATGGAATCCAGCTTGGACTCATATTAATTGCCCTTTTATCTCTCACCGTGTTTTGGGATGCCCTAACGGTAATGCCTAAGATTATAAAGGGAGATCACGACACAGTAAAGGGTGCGTGTTCAGTTGAATATTGGGACACCACAAAAGATTCTTATTTAGATATTCTGTTTTCAGAAAGTATATTTTTTAGTGTTCCTCCTGATAATTGGGATAAAGGTTCATTAAAAACGGCATATTGCGAAGTTACCTATTATGAAGGTTCTGAATTTGGAATACATTATAAAATATTCAATAAACAAAATGGCACATTATTACAGAAAGATTAGCCACTTTAAGTAAATATATAATAGCTTACGACTAATCATGAGGCGTCCTGCGATGGGTACACCTTTTCCACTAACGGAGTGCTTGTGCGGCCGAGCCTAGGTCGTATCATATAGCGGGTGGGATTCCCGTCGAGAAAGAACTAGCCATTCACTCGTAGCGAGTCTTGGAGGGCTAATGGTAACATTAGCCTTTAAGCGTAGACAGTTAGGTGGCGGGCCGAAAGCCAAATGGTTGAAGGGATTGAGCTCCATAATGTTAGTAAATCGAGAGGGCTGATGCCTTAAGCACAGCAGAAAGCTACATTTTATCCATCGTTAAAGGCAAGAAGGATAGAACCTCTCTGGAGTCAGAGACCTTGGCACGTCACACATTGATATGATACGGCAACTCGGGAGACCCTACCGGTCTTTTCTTCTTATAGAAGAGTATGGTGTACAAGCGATAATAAGCAAGGAAGCCAAATGCCGTTGTAGGGAGTCGGATAGCAGCGTAGTACCAATGAAGTTGGGTAATGCCGATGGAGGAAAGGCTGCTACCAAGTTATCACCCTTACTAGGG
>NZ_LFZW01000001.1:2028862-2111782 GCF_001183985.1 Peribacillus loiseleuriae
CCCTACCGGTCTTTTCTTCTTATAGAAGAGTATGGTGTACAAGCGATAATAAGCAAGGAAGCCAAATGCCGTTGTAGGGAGTCGGATAGCAGCGTAGTACCAATGAAGTTGGGTAATGCCGATGGAGGAAAGGCTGCTACCAAGTTATCACCCTTACTAGGGACACATTTACTACACGCAGAGGTAGGGATAATAAATGGACACAAAACTATTAAGGATAGCAGAATTAGCAAAATCTGAGCGAAAGAGATTAGCTATATTTTGTGAATGGTGACTAGGAGGAGCCGTGTGCGTAAATAGCGCAAGCACGGTTCTGTGAGGGGGGAGGAACACAATCTACCGCAAGGTAGAGAGGTTCCCTTCTACTCGACTAATTCAACAACGTGACCACCAAATTGGTGGTCTTTTCAAAGTACGAAAATATTTAAAATCATACATTCGGAGAAACTCCCTATTCAACTAAAGAAGCAGTACTGATATGCTGCACCCTTTATCATTGTTTACATGTATGCAAAGATAAGCGTATAAGGACTTGACTTGGATCCTCATTGGGTATGATTTGTCTTGAAAGGTTTTTAATTGATACCGTATATAAGCACTCCTTTTAGTTGAATAAAAAATGGTATAGGAAGGAGGTGACATTAGGATGAACAAAGAAGAAAGACAGAAGAGATTAAGTGAATTATTAACTGCACGAAAACAAAAAGAAATATTTCAGCAAAAAATGAAAAAAGAGAAAGAAGTAAAAGACTTGTTCGAAGAGGTATTCGATAATTTGTTGGAAATTGAAATTTTGGATACAAATAAAAGTGATTTAATTGTTGGAAATTTCTCTGGAACTTTTCCAATTGCCTTTTGGAACAGAATTGATTGGGAGAAAGGTAATGTTAATAAACTGGAATTAAATATACAAGATATTAAAAATATACCTTTGATGTTACATTCTAAAGGATTTGATACTACAACTCCTATATATGCCTTTTGGGGATATGATGATTATCCATGTGTAAAAACTTCATTAACTACACAGATGTTAAGTAAAATTGATGATATCATTTGGTTAGGAATAGATTTATATATATACTGCCCAACCCAAAGATTTGTAATTGAATTTTTTCATGATGATTCTGTTAATATTGGGTGGATATAAGTGAGGTCAAAAGGTTGATGAATTTTAACTAACTGAGTGTTTAAGTGGAATAAGAAAGTATAAAAGAATCCTTCTATTGAAAGATCTTTTTTTATTGCCTATAAGGTCAATTCTCGTGGCTAAATCACAGTCAATGTACGAAAATATACAAAATCATACATTCAGAAAAACCCCCTATTCAACTAAAGAAGCAGTATACTTTTATAAAAAGAAAGATTAATAAAATTAATTATTAATCTTTAGTGATTACTGGTAGGTGTGAATAATGGGAAGTGAAACATATATAAAAGATACTCCACTGTTACTTCTTTTTGGGCTCCTTTTTACTATCATTTTTGGATTTTGGTTAAGAAAAAGGATTGTATCATTCGATTTTAACAATAAAAGTAAATTCTTCTTCTTGTTGGACAATTAAGAGTTGATTGGTGGATTTCTTATAGGTATAGGGTTACTATTTATTGTAATTTTTCTCTAAGGTATTTCTTTCACTAACAGATGCTTTAATTCAACAGTGCGTTGATCTAGTCGGAACCCCTTGAGTACCAAGGGGTTTTATGTTTCGGAAGTTCCGAAAATTGACCTTATGTTAACTAGATCTGTATAAAACATTCATGTGTTCCATATAGAACCTTTATTCAGCAAACGGCTATTTAATTGAATAACACTTTAAAAAAATTGGATATGTATGTTAGAGTTTAGAAGAGATTGTGAAATTTTGCACTTAAAGTAACGGAGCAGGATAGTTGAGGGGAGTTGAATTGTGTGAACCTCTTTAAGTTTTTTGTTTATCAAGTCGTTTTATCTATTCTTGGAATGGTAAATAATTATTCTTTTAAGGAGTTTATTTATGAAAACTTCCACATTAATAATAAACTTATTATTTCATTAATTAAGGCACCTATTGATATGATATTAATTTATTTCACTTTTAAGTTATATTTCTTATTAAAAACTAAGCTGAGATACAAGATTTTAATTCACATTGTTGCTTTGATTATTGGGACTATAACTTTAGTGCTAATAACTAATTATATTATTAAGTGAAAAGAAAGTTCTTGAAATAAAGTCGTTAAAAGGATCTTCCAACTGCTATTATCCCCTTATAGTGGACAGTAAAAAGAAAGGATTATACTGTCTTCAATGAAGGGGATTTTTCATGGGGAAAATTAGAACAACCTATACAAAAGAGATTAAGCTAAAGGCGATTCATTTATACGAAAACGAAGATATGGGGATTAGATCAATTTCCAAAGAGTTAGGGATTGGATTTACAACTGTCCAAAGATGGATAGCTCACTATAAAAGAGAAGGAATTCAAGGGGTAGAGGAAAAGAGAGGAACATCTCGTAACCCACTTAAAGGTAGAGCTAACAAAGACGATGAAAGTGATACAGAAAAAATGACTCGATTAGAAGCAGAGAATGCCTTTTTAAAAAAGCTCTTAGCTGCGAAAAGGGGGATGATACAGGAAAAGAAAAATCGTTAAAATACAAAATAATTCATGAGCTTACGGATCATTTTACTATCATCACGTTATGTAAGATAGCCGGTGTTTCAAAAAGTGGTTATTACAAATGGCTAAAACGCCAAGATAACCCAACAGATAAGGAGCTGGATGATCAATCAATCGTAACTAAGATTATTAAATGCCAACAAGATCCTGATATTAATTGGAGCTACGGTTACCCAAGAGTTCAAACTTGGCTTAAAAAGACGTATGGTTTGAAAGTTAATCATAAGAGAATTTATCGTTTAATGAAAGCGAATGGAATTCAAGCGAAGATACGGGAAAAGAAGTGGAAGCACTTTGGGCGAAAAGAAAAATATGTCGTTTCAGAGAACGATTTAAACAGAGAATTTTCAGCTACACGCCCGAACGAAAAATGGGTAACCGATATAACTTATCTACTGTTTAATGGAAAGAAACACTATTTATCGGCGATACTAGACCTTTACAACAATGAGATTATTTCATATAAAATAAGTGAAAGAAATGATCTTAAACTAGTAGCTGATACAGTAAAAGAAGCCATAAAAAAAAGAGAGGTGAAAGGACTCCTATTACATAGTGATCAAGGATTCCAGTACACCTCAATAAGATATAACAAGCTATTAAAAAGATGCAACATGAAGCAAAGCATGTCTAGAAAAGGAAATTGTTTAGATAACGCTTGTATGGAGAGTTTTTTTAGCCACTTTAAAGCTGAATGTTTTTACCGATACCAATTCGATAGTTCGAATGAGGTTAAGGAAGCAGTAAAGAATTATATGAAGTTTTATAATCATAAACGTTTTCAAAAAAAATTAAATAACCTTAGCCCTACTGAATATAGAGCTAAGGCTGCCTAATAAGTGAACCTTTTATTAATTGTCTACTTGACGGGGATAAGACCAAATCGAAGATCCTTTTTTATTGCTGATAAGTGACTTTATGTAAACTAGATTTGTATATAATATGCATGTAATACTTTGGGAACTTGTTCAACTAAAGGGCCAGATTGTGGAATACATAATTATAGACTTAACATTAAGAAAGGTGAACCGTATCATAAGTAAATGAGGTTTTTAAAATAAACCGTAGGTATAAAAGCTGAACGGCTTATTTTATACTTTGAGTTTTTGTTTATTAAACTTGGGATTTAATATTTCGTATATAAATTCTTCTAGCACGATAACTTCAATTCTAGGATTAAAAATGTTTCGAACAGCCAAACAGATTATCTGCGGAGTGGAAGTGATGCAGATGCTGAAAAAAGGACAACCTCAACAAGGGGTGAAGTCTGTCCAGAGCGAGGTTGAATTCACCAATAAAAAACACCTTCATATTTAATTTTAGGTACGATACCCGAATTAAATATGAAGGTGTTTTTATATGTATCGTTTTATGGTCAGCCCTAAAGTGAGGACGTTTTGATTATATTAGAATTATTTGAAAGAACCTTCAAATACGATTTCTTCTAATGGGCGACGACCTGATGGTGTTTCACGATCTTGTAATTCTGGAGAAAGCATTTCTTTTTCACCTTTGTACCCGATTGCGATCGCTAATTGTACATCAAAGTTTTCAGGAATATTTAATGCTTCTTTTGCTACATCTTTGTATATACCGCTCATTGGGTGAGTGACTAACCCTTCTTTAGCTGCTTGTAATGAAAGGAATCCCCAAGCTGTGCCAGCATCGAATTCATTTGAACCTTTTGTATTATCAGAAACGACTAATACTAATACTGGTGCATTTTTAGCCCATACTAAGTTTCCTTCCATTAAGATTGGGTGGAATTTTTCACGGTCAGCTTCAGTTTTAGCGACGATGAAGCGCCAAGGTTGGTTATTACCTGAAGAAGGAGCCCAACGAGCTGCTTCGAATAGTCGATTTAATACGTCGTCTGCTACTGGTTTGTCAGCATAAGCACGTGGAGACCAACGATTTAAAAATAAGTCTGCAATTTCGTGTTCAGCTGTACGGAAATCTTTTGCTTGGAATGTCATAATAAAATCCTCCTAGTTGTATCAATTTACCTTTCTTATTTTAAATAATCTCAAAAAGTTTGCAAGTAAATTGGCTTACAAAAAGTAAGCGTGTGATTTATTCGTACGATGGATTAGTGAATTTAATCGAATTTAAAGTGAAAATGATAAAAACGTAGGGAATTATTGTTTGAAAATAATTCCTTTCAATATTCGTGTAAACTCTGTAGCACCAGGTGCCATCGATACACCAATGCTACGCGGTGCACTTGAACAATTTGTTCTAAATGAAGCAGAATACGCACCACAATTAAGTTTGTTAAATCGTTTTGGTCAAGCTAATGAAATTGCGCAAGCGAGTCTTTGGATAGTATCTGACTTATCTTCTTATATTACAGGTACAACGATTCATGCATATGAGGTTATACTTCAAGGTAATTATAAAACGAATGCCGATTTATACAGTTTGTAGGAATCGGCTTTTTGTATGCTTTTATAAAACGTTTTACATTTACAGAGGATAGCTGTTAATTATGCTATTTCTATCGATAAGCGTGGGTGAGACTGGTTAAGATTAACAACCTCATTTAGATTCATTGCGGTGAACCGTATCATAAGTAAATGAGGTTTTACCAAGGTTTTGTTACAAAGGTAATTATTGAGTGATTACATAAAGCAATTTAGTTCTGTTTAAGAAGGACTTTCAGCGTTAGCAATTAGGTGAGTACAATCTTGCCAGATAAAAAGTCCAATTTCCAAAGAGCAGATAAAGGAAATTGGACTTCTTTTTAGTTGGTTAATCGAATACTTACATGTATAAGTAAACTGTATTTTATTCGTGAGAGAGTTTCTTAAAAGTGGAATAGCCACACAATAATTGGTCCTAAAAAGGTACCGATGATTGCACATAATGTCATCGCAACGGAACTCATCGAAAATGTGAGTTCACTGTATTCGGCAGCTTTTGAAGTTCCCATGGCATGTGCGTTACTTCCGAGGGCAATCCCTCTTCCAATCGGACTATGCACTTTCATAAATTTAAAGATAGTAGGAGCGATTATTGCACCAAATATCCCCGCAATCATAACACCGAAAATTGCCATAGAGGCATTTCCCCCCAGCCCTTCAGCAACTTCTATCGCAACAGGAGTAGTAAGAGATTTAGGGATAATGGAAAGAATTAATGTATGATTTATTCCTAGTAGCTTAGCTAGAAGGCCAACACTGACCATTCCAGAAATAGCGGCGATTAAAACTCCACCTACTATTGTAAATAAATAATTCATTAAAAAACGACGTTGTTTATACAAAGGATAAGCAAGTGCTACAACTGCTGGTCCTAAAAGGGAAGTCACCCATTGCCCACCTACCATATAATTTTTGTACGGAATATGGAGCATTACAAGGATGATGATGATTACCGTCGTCGTAGTTAAAATGGGAAGTAAAAAAGGATAGGCATATCGTTTATACAATTTAGACATTGCTAAATAAACAACGACGGTTAATAGAATCATGCAGAATGCGAAGAAAACTTGTTGCATTCTTTATCATCTTTTCTTTTTTGTGCTTTTTTCTCAAAAAATTGACTTGCAGTTCCTGAAATTGCAATGGAAATGATGGTACTTAATAAAACCGTTATAACGAGCAACGCACCATGAATAGAAAGTAACGAAGGATAGTTCATGATTCCAACGGTTGTTGGAATAAACAATAACATTAATATACTTATCAAATAAGCTGCTCCACTTTCAATGAACTTTACTGGAACAATTTTTAAACATAGACAAATAAAAAGTAATAACAGTGCTATGATACTTCCCGGAATAGCGAGATGGAAAAAGTTGTGAATCGCAGTTCCGATAAAGGAAAAGATATATAAAATAACAATTTGTAAAGAAATGGTGATGATTTTCATGTTGTGTTGTTCCTCTTTTAGGAAACAACGTCCCTTCTTTCTTTTAAAAATGAATATTTAGTACATCAGCTAGAGGATGAAATTGTAGATGTTTCTCTTCACTCTCACTCCTTAAGATTTGTTATGATTGTGCGATGTGAGATATCAAGATGGTTTAAAACAGCATCCGTTGTTTGACGTAAATTCCTTGCTTTTAGACCCTCAATAATTAATCGATGTTCGTATGAAACCTCATCTAAGTTTTTTCCAGCCTTTAATGCAACGAACCCATACCAATTAACATGGTCGGTAAGGTTTTGGATTAATTGATACAGCCGATGATTTTGACTTAGCTCAGCAAGGAACAAGTGAAAAGCTGAATCAGCATACATAAATTTTATAGGGTCTTTCTTAATGTCGGATAGTTGATTATCCATCTTCTCAATTTTCTCAATTGTTTCGTCATTAAGAAGAGGAATAAGTAGCTCGATGGCCAAAACTTCATTAGCCTTTCGCAGTTGAAAAATTTCATCCACATCTTGTCTATTAATGGTTTGGACCACAATACCTTTTCTAGGTATAGACTGAATCCACCCTTCTAGTTCTAGCTGTTGCAAAGCTAATTTTAATGGGGTACGGCTAATTCCAAGGCTTTCACTAAGTGAACGTTCATATAACATGGATCCAGGTTCGACTTTATGTTGAATAATGCCTTTCTTAATTTCATTATAAGCATGATCTTTAAATGACTGGGGTTGTTCTACCTTTAAGAAACTCATCAATTTTCATCCTTTATAAGCATAGTGGTTAAATTTTAAGGGATTATCAGTATTGTTAATAATCTACGAAAAAGGGAAAAGAAACAGTTGGTATCTGGTATACCAGATACCAATAAAAAAGTATATCAATGATTTCGTCTCTTTACAACCTTTGATAGAGGGCATAAGTTCTAAAAAACTAATTAATAAACCTCATTTAGACACATCACGGCGAACCATTCATATATGGATAAAGTTATTCAACAATCGGGCGCTTTAATTGAACAAGCAGCAAAAAGGATCTTCCAGTCGAAGATCCTTTTGTCATTGCCAATAAGGGTGATTATGTAAACGCCTCTTAATAAAATAAGAGGCGTTTTTTAATCTAGCGTATTAAGCTAACGAAGCAGTTTAGTTGAACAAGGAAAAATGATAAATTAAGGAAAATGGATAGCATTCTTTTTCTTATGCAACTAAAGGGACTTGTTAGTATGGCTATAAAATTTAATAAAGATATAGGAGTTTAATGATGTTTAAAATAAGTACATTTCTAGTAAAAACTAGTGAAGGTGAAGAGAGTTATATATCCTTAGATGATTCTTTAAAATTAAGAGAACTTTTTGAACATCGAAAATTTACTCCGGAGCATATTCAAATGCATGTAATGATTCAGTATAATGATCAAATTGTTGTAGGAAACGATATTCCTAGTGGGTTAGATTTATGGACTGATTATATAGTTGGTATAGAGCAATATTTAGAAGGAGAGAACGTTGAAATACCATATGGTATCGATCCATATCTTATGAAGTTAATCTCAATAAACAGCAATTTATTGGAACTTTCTATTGAGGGGGAATGGGAACCTGTTGAGGTATTTGCACAAGCTGCATTACCTAAAAGAGAATTCTTAGAAGCCCTTTTAGATGGAGCAACACACTTTTGGAATACATTGAATGATTACAAGGTGTTTAAGGAAAAAAATACAAAGCACGCAACGCCTAAAGAATATCCAAAATTAATGATTGAAGAAATTGAAGAATTAAGGGAAAAGGTAAAAATCTTGTTGAACTAACGGGGGCGATAGTGAAAGGCAGCGGAGTATCCGTTGCCTTTTGCCATCCATTATTAAAAATATTTTCTGTAAAATTCTCTTCTAACGCTTCCACTTAGCTGAGCATAAATCCTAGTGGTCTCGCTTTTTTCGTGTCCCAGTAAACTTTGAATAACATCAATAGGAGCTCCGTTGTTCAATAGGTGTGTCGCATAGCTGTGGCGTAGTTGATGCGGATGAATTTCTTTGTTGATCCCTGCTCGACTTGATATTCGTTTTATGATATATCTCATTTGTCCAATATTCATTCTATGTGGGTGCCGTTCAGTAACAAAAATAGCTGGGTCTTTATCCTGACGAAGATCCAAGTATCGTTTGAGCCAGATTTCACACCGTATATTAAAGTAGACCTCCCTTTCCTTATTACCTTTCCCAAGCACAATGGCGGAACGATTTGACCAATTAATACAATTTTTATCAAGAGAAACAATTTCCCCTATTCTACAACCTGTTGAAAACATAAATTCAAATAACGCCTTTTCCATTGGTGTAATACATGCTTCCCTCAAGTGTTCTATTTCTCTCTCTGTTAAAAATTTTGGAATCCGTTTTCCCTGTTTAGGTTCTTTGATTTTTGCAGCAGGATTCTTCTGTATATGCCCTTCTTCGTGTGACCAACGAAATATCGATTTAATAAATCGAATTCGATGAGCCAAACTTGATGGCTTGAGGTGTTCACTGGATTTTGCCAAGTATTCTTTCAGCCGATCAGTAGTCAATGATTCAATATTCACATCGTCAAAGTATTGGATAAGTAGCTTAGATTGGAGCTTATATGCTTTTAATGTCTGAGGGGAGAATCCTTCGATCTTTTTATCCGATTCATATAATTCCCAAGTTCTTGATAATAACAAAAAAATCTCCTCCTTTTCGTATTGGAGGAATTATTGCCTTGATTGTAGAAATGGAAACGTAAGGTATTGAACTATCGCAGCAGGTTAGTGAAATTAGGGACACTAAACAAGTAGATCAAGATTTGAATAATTAAAGTCTTGGTCTACTTGTTTGATGCTGTCGCAAATACGATGTGGTTGGTTCCGAATAGGCTTAGAGGATAAGATAAAAGAGCAAGGAAAATAGCCTTAATCTTATTTGGAAAAGGTTAATTGAAATAAAGGGGCAGTACCTGTTCTTTCAATGATGTCCCTTATTCTTTGAGGATTATTTTTTTAAACCAGCTGCAAAGTAGGGACCATTAACCGTAATGGTCGTTAGGATACGAGCCATTTCTTGAGGAGACTCTTTCCTGCCACTTTCTAACCATTGTTGAATTACCCCTATTATTGCAGTTCCCATATAAGAAGCTAAATATTGTCCAGGAACAAGGAAATTTTCTTCTTTTATAAATGCGTTTGGATTATTTCCATAGAGTGTTTCCCACATAAATTCTTTCAATCTTGTTTGAAATGATAAATCCCCTTTGGGACCTAACACAGCTTTCATAAATTCACTATTTATGTTCAAATACTCAAATAATGTAACCGTTAAGGACAATGGTGTCAAAGTCTTAGAGTCAGTTTCAAGTGCGGCAATAACACTTGGAAAGTTTTGTTTTGTAATTCTGGACATATCAAGCATAATTTCCTCTTCACATTTAGCCATTAAATCAAATTTGTCTTGATAGTGTGCATAAAATGTACCTCTATTAATTTTCGCCATAGTTGTTATGTCTTTAACAGTAATTGCTTCAAAACCTTTTTCATTTATTAATTCTACTAATGCGTGTCGAATTGATTCTTTTGTCCGAATGACACGTAAATCAGCATTATTATTACGCAAGCAAATTCCTCCTTAATTTTACCCAACACAATTATTAGATGTGTTCCATAACCAACACATTTGCCATTTTTAATTATTGAACAAAATCTAATTCAATTTTATAATTTGAAATGTAATAAACAACAGGTTGTTCATTACTTATTATAACTTAATATCTAGGAGATGATACAGAAAACATATTAACAAAATTATACGTTAAGAGAATTCGACATAAATATGCTCTTTTTTTCACCCAAAGTTAGGGATACTGTTTTTAAGCAATAGGAACTTATGGGTTCCAGCAATCAATTTCTAATGAAAGGAAGTAATATTAAATGAACAAATTTCTGGGCCGCCCTGATCTGAAACCGACACATCCCAGTGAGACTAAACCAGGTTTGAACAAAATAGTCATGACTACTGCGCATTATGGAAATCAAGAGGTAATAATGGAAAAAGATGTTCCCATCAAAATGCGGGATGGGGTCACAATATACGTCAATGTTTTCCGTCCGAATAAGCCTGGGAAGTTTCCGGTGGTAATGAGCATGGATCCATATAATAAAGATGGCTTACCCCCCTATGATACTTTTCGTCAAGTCTGGCCGACGGTAGGTACTATCGTTACATCTCTTTTTGCGCCATTTGAGTCACCTGATCCAGGTTTTTGGGTCCCAAACGATTATATATTGATTAAAATCGCAACGCGGGGTAGTTCAAATTCGGAAGGTGACCTCTATCCTTGGACGAAAACGGAAACTCAAGATTATTATGAAGTCATCGAATGGGCAGGCGTTCAGGAGTGGAGCGATGGCAATGTGGGACTAAACGGTGTGTCATATCTGGCCATGACCCAATGGCGAGTGGCCGCTATGAATCCACCTCATCTGAAGGCGATCATCCCGTGGGAAGGGACTTCTGATCTGTACCGGGAATGGTACTTTCACGGCGGAATACCGGAAACGGTTTTCTCAGCTGATTTCGAGAAGTTGCAACATACCCGTTGGCCAAATAACAACATAGAAGAAATGGTAGCGGCGCAAAAAGAACATCCGTTACTCGATGAGCACTGGGTGGAAAGAGAAGTCAAATTGTCCGATATCAAGGTACCCATGTTTGTTTGCGCCAGCTGGTCGACCCAAGGCTTGCATTGCCGCGGCACCTTTGAAGGTTTTAAACAGGCTTCATCCAAAGACAAGTGGCTGCTGGTTCATGGTCGTAAGGAATGGGAAACCTACTATTTGCGTGAATCGCTGGAACAGCAGAAGGAGTTCTTCGATTATTTCCTGAAAGGCATTGAGAATGATTGGATGGATACGCCTCGGGTACGCTACGAGGTCAGAGAGAAATTCTATAAGGGACACATTCGCATCGAGAATGAATGGCCAATAGACCGTACAAAATATTCCGAATATTATCTGAATGGCGAAGGAATGTCTCTGGAGCACGCTCCCGTTCGGAACGAAACCAGACTCGCCTATAATGCTGAGCCCGGTCAGAAAGAAAACGGTGATTTAAGGTTTAGATTTACCGCTGACGAGGACATCGAGCTCACCGGAAATATGAAGCTTAAGCTCTGGGTCTCCGCTGACGACACGGATGATATGGATATTTTTGTCGGCATTAAGAAGTACGATAGACGCGGCAATGAAGTGTTCCTGCCCGACTTTAATCATATTGAAAACGGTCAGGTGGCCAATGGATGGCTGAGGGTTTCCCATAGAGAGCTGGATACTGAGAGATCTACTCCTTATCAGCCGGTACTTAAGCATAAGAGATTATTGAAGCTTAATAAAGACGAAATTGTTCCGGTAGAAATTGAAATATTGCCTTCAAGCATTCTCCTGAAATCTGGAGAAAGTCTGGTGCTGGTCATAAAAGGCAGCGAGATCATTATTGAAGATAACCCATCAGGTAATACAAGACGTTATGGGCATACGGAAACAGTGAACAAAGGAACTCATTCGGTTTATGCCGGCGGAAAGTATGATTCTTTCCTTTTAGTACCGGTGATTCCTAAGAAAGATTAGTGAAAGTCCGAGTCCCGACTAGTGTGCAATTTCCGCTGCCGGGACTTCATATAAATGGGGATACTTAAATTAGAGGATAACAATGAACTTGTCGTTTCCTTTATAGGAAACGGCTTGTTTTGTTATATATGGTTAATAACAAAGAATTTGTAAATACTCCTTATTATTACGAAAAAGAGGCATTAAATAATTGACTTTATTGGTTAATTTTTTCTATATTTTAATCCTATAACACAAGCATTTATAGCCACTTTTTTTACGTGGGGAATGACTGCTTTAGGAGATGCTTTGCGGTTGAAGCGAGATATTTGTTGTAGCTGAAGAAGTTATTCTAAGCTCACAAGAAAAAGGAAATAAGAATCTTGCTTCTATGAGTTTAATGGTAGGTTTTGTATTGATGATGATTTTCGATGTGGCATTAGGTTAACTTAAATTTCTACTTGCGCAAGACTTTAGATTAAAAATAGAAAGGGTGATATATAATGTTTGTTACCTATAAATCCTCCCATGATGGAATTTTAGAAATGATAGAAAAATTTGAAAAGAATAGCTGGATAAATATTACCGCCCCTTCAAAGGAAGAACTTAAAGAAGTTTCTCAACTTTGTAATATCCCAATTGAATTTTTAGAAGATCCGTTGGATTTAGAAGAAAGTGCTCGGATTCAATATGATGAAGAGACGAATTGTACATTAATTATCAATGATTTTCCAACTATTGATGTTAATGGCCATCAACTTGATTCTTACATTACCATTCCTATTGGAATAATCTTAGGTAAGGATTACATTGTTACGGTTAGTAACCAAACAACTAACTTTTTAGAAGGTTTAATCAAAAGAAATATTAACACCTCCATGAAGAATCGTTTTGCGTTAGAGATAATATTGTCAATTTCAACTCAGTATATTGAAAAATTAAAACAACTCAACAAACAGCGTGTTAAAATAGAGAGTAATTTGCGCAATTCATTAACAAATAAGCAACTCTATGACCTAATGGAAATTGAAAAAAGCTTAGTTTATTTTCTCACATCATTAAAGGCTAATTCGGTTGTTATAACCAAACTATTTCGCACCAATTCAGTAAAGTTATATGAAGATGACAAAGAACTTCTAGAAGATGTTAGAATTGAAAATAATCAAGGAATTGAGACCACAGAATTATACACAAGAATTTTGAACAGTATAACGGGGTCGTATTCTTCGTTAATATCTAATGAATTGAATAATACAATGAAAACTCTTACGTTATTTACAGTTTTTTTAACTCTTCCAACACTTGTATTTAGTTTCTTTGGTATGAATGTTATTTTACCTATTGCTGATAAAGATCCATTCTCTTGGATTATTATACTGATAATAGCATTCATCTTTGTCAATTTGATCGGATTGGCACTATGGAGAAGGAGGATATTCTAATTTGTTACGTATAAATTAAAAAAGCAGTCGATTTAAAAATAAATCGAGCTGCTTTTTTGTCAGGCTTCTCCAATGAAGCTTGTGAATAAATGTACTTAAACTAACGGGTGCTTGTGCGGCCGAGCCTAGGTCGTATCATATAGCGGGTGGGATTCCCGTCGAGAAAGAACTAGCCATTCACTCGTAGCGAGTCTTGGAGGGCTAATGGTAACATTAGCCTTTAAGCGTAGACAGTTAGGTGGCGGGCCGAAAGCCAAATGGTTGAAGGAATTGAGCTCCATAATGTTAGTAAATCGAGAGGGCTGATGCCTTAAGCACAGCAGAAAGCTACATTTTATCCATCGTTAAAGGCAAGAAGGATAGAACCTCTCTGGAGTCAGAGACCTTGGCACGTCACACATTGATATGATACGGCAACTCGGGAGGCCCTACCGGTCTTTTCTTCTTATAGAAGAGTATGGTGTACAAGCGATAATAAGCAAGGAAGCCAAATGCCGTTGTAGGGAGTCGGATAGCAGCGTAGTACCAATGAAGTTGGGTAATGCCGATGGAGGAAAGGCTGCTACCAAGTTATCACCCTTACTAGGGACACATTTACTACACGCAGAGGTAGGGATAATAAATGGACACAAAACTATTAAGGATAGCAGAATTAGCAAAATCTGAGCGAAAGAGATTAGCTATATTTTGTGAATGGTGACTAGGAGGAGCCGTGTGCGTAAATAGCGCAAGCACGGTTCTGTGAGGGGGGAGGAACACAATCTACCGCAAGGTAGAGAGGTTCCCTTCTACTCGACTAGTTAAAGAAGAATATGCATAAAACACCCCTTTTTTATGTAGCTACCAGGCTTCTTCAGAAGCCGAAAATGTTGATTCATCAACCATGTATAAAATCATGTATAAACGATAAAAATGGACCATTCGGAACCCCTTGTTTCCCAAGGGGTTTCATATTTCGGAAGTTCCGAAAATTCACTTTATGTTAACTAGTTTTGTATAACATATTCATGTGATGCTTTGGGATCTTGTTGAACTAAAGGAGTAAGGAAAAAAATTTATATTTAAGTCAAGAATGTTTTCTGATAAAATATTGTAATCGGGGGTATTTACTTGGAATTGCAAATTGAATCAAAATACATAGATTTTCATCAATTAATTGAGTATTCACTCAATTCAATTTGGATTGTTGGATCAGAAGAAAAAATCCTTTACAGTAATAGGGCTTGTTTGAAATTGCTAAAGTTAGATTCTCCAGAGGACATTTTATATAAAAATTTTTGCGTTTTTCTCCCTCTTGACATCCATGATAGTTGTAAAGAACAAGTAAAAAGAGTGCTGAAAAAACAAAAAAAAATAGAACTTATTGAATCAAAAATGATTAGGAGCGATGGGGGGACTATTGATGTTGAAGTAAGGATTGCGCCTTTTTATTTGGAAAATAAGATCTTAGCTCAAATCATTATTCAAGACATTACAGATCGTAAAATAACAGAGAGGCTTTTGAATGATAGAGAAAAATTAGCGTCAATCGGTCAAATAGCAGCTGGTATTGCTCATGAAATCAAAAATCCTCTCACATCAGTAAAAGGATTTTTACAGTTATTAAAAGAATCCCAATCACATCCTTATTTAGATATGATGGAGTCTGAATTAGAGAAAGCTTTAGATACTTTACAAAATTTATTACAAGTATCCAAACCTGATTTAGCTGATGAATCTTTTGTTCAAATTGATTTATGTAAAGAATTAGCTTCTATATTGTCTTTGTTCCAAGAAAAGCTTTATAACGTGGAAGTAGAAATGGATTTAAGAGATTCAGAGAGAAAAGCAAATGGGAAGAGAAACTTATTTCTAAAAGCATTTTTTAACCTGATAAAGAATGCTTTTGAGTCTATTCAGGGTAAAGGAAAAATTAGGATCGAACATTATTATAAAAATGGATGGATTCATATAAAAGTGAGTGATACAGGAGTAGGAATATCTGGAGATAAGTTAAAGATGCTGGGAACACCGTTCTTTTCTACCAAAAGCGAAGGAACGGGCCTGGGCTTAACTCAAGTGTTTACAACGATACACGAACACGGAGGGAATATCAGAGTTCAAAGTATAGTTGGAGAAGGAACTACCTTTCATGTTCAACTTCCTGTTAAATAAAAAAATGGTTTCCAACCTCTTAGCAGGATTCTAAAAAATCTTTAACAGAGCTTTAATAAAATAAAAAATAAAAAAGGATCTACAAACTGTTATTATCCCCTTATAGTGGACAGTAAAAAGAAAGGATCATACTGTCTTCTATGGAGGGGATTTTTTCATGGGGAAAATTAGAACAACCTATAAAAAAGAGATTAAGCTAAAAGCGATTCATTTATACGAAAACGAAGATATGGAGATGAGATCCATTTCCAAAGAGCTAGGGATTGGATTTACAACTATTCAAAGATGGATAGCTCACTATAAAAGAGAAGGAATTCAAGGGGTAGAGGAAAAGAGAGGAACATCTCGTAACCCACTTAAAGGTAGAGCTAAAAAAGACGATGAAAGTGATACAGAAAAAAATAGACGTTTAAATTCATCTGTATATGTGATAGCTTTGTCACTAACAGCTTGAACATGAGGATTACATTTTAGTTGTACTTGTTCTTTTTTCGTAAATAATCGTTTGGTCATCTTAGTTCTCTCCGACATGTTTTTTCTCATTATAAACAAAAGTACCCTACAGGATAGACTTTTTTCAAAGTGTCTATTCTATAGGGTACATTTTATACGGGATAAGCCTTTCTTCTTTTTGTGAACTCGGAAAACTTTTTTGAATTTGAGAAGAAGTGTGAAAAAAGAGCGGGAAAAGGTGTGATCTTGAAAGAAAAAAGGGGAAAAAGCAGGATTAGGAAAACTTTATTATCACTGCGAAAAACGTAGGATTGAGGGTTTGAGTAAGGTAAATTCGGTAGGGTTTAAAATCGATGTTCACTACCACCTATTATCAAGAGATGTAAAGTGTGAAGTGTAGTAAATCGGGCTGAATAATAATTAGGTTTTATCCTTGATTTGATATAATGGAAAAAGCTAAAATCACAAGGCGGTGAACGGTCCTGAGTGTAAATCGTGAGGAATTGAAACGGATGATTGATCAAATCTCTGAAAAAGATACTCTTGATGTGTACGATTTCATTTGATATTTAAACAAGAAACGGGAAAAGGATGTCCTAGATAGGACAGATGTTGAAAAGCTATCTATTGACCAGGATCTTATTCGTCAAATTCAAAGAAGTCGTGAAGATCGCGTGAATGGTCATATTTACAGCAAAGAACAAGGGCTTGAGTATCTTCATAAAAAATTCGAGGAGTCTTAAGAATTGACAAAGTGTACAGTGTTTATTGGCCCCGATATCTGCTAGATGAATTGAACAATATACGCGCTTATCCTTCAAATGTTAAGGAAAGAATTTATTTGGATTCGTTTAATCGTTTATCTTATTGCCTGTTCTCACAGCAAGAAAATCCTCAATCGCAAATTGGAGGGCTATTGGGTAGACTTGGACTTTATTAAGTTTTTCAAAATAGGGGTTAAAAAAACGAAAAACCCACTTGACAACTAGAAAGAGTCAGAATAAAATGATAATAATTTAAAAGGTTCCGAACAAGACATAACGAATTCAATAATAAGCTGATTGGAAAACCAAAGGCTTATACTCTTTAAAAGGAGTATAAGCCTTTTTTATTTAGAAAGGAGTAGTGATGACCAATGATTTATCCAATAAGTAAGTGTAAGCAACATTGTTGTCTGTCGGTTGATGGATCCCTATTTTTCGACTTTAAAACCGAGTAATATTATATGATATTAGGAGTATAGGGGAGGTGTTTATATGCCTTGTAGATCAGGTGAAAGCAAATTTTATTTTATCCACTTTAAAGAATATTGAGTATGGTTCTGCCATCATAACCATTCATGACGGCAATATCACGCAAATTGATAAAACGGAAAAGACTCGCTTTGAATCAAAGAGGTTTACATCAAAAAATCAAAAATGATAGGTAAGAAAAGCGCAAGCACCCTGGTCAGAGACGTAGGGAGCTTGCACTGGACATTTCTCAAAGTTGATATAAATTCTAGTGTAAAAAAAGGTCCATTTATTGAAAAAGAATTAGCCGATTAGTCCACTGAAGGCTGCTTAATTTTCAGGCGTGCAAAAAACTTGTTGCCCCGAAACACAGGTAACAACTCTTTTGTTCATTCTGAAAAAATTAAGCAGTCTTTTTTGTTAAAACAAAGGGGGAAATGAAATTATATGAAAATTATTCACAAATATACATTAGTACTCATTCTTTTGGCCGTTATTCTATCCGGCTGCGGCACGACGAGTGGACAAAATTCAAAGAAAGAAACTAGCAGCCGGGAAACGGCAAAAAAGAAGGATTCTGTTCAATTATTAAATGTATCGTATGACCCAACCCGTGAACTTTATGAAGAGTTTAATAAAGAATTCTCTCAATATTGGAAGGAGAAAACGGGGCAGGAGGTTACCATTCAGCAATCACATGGTGGTTCGGGGAAACAGGGGAGAGCGGTTATTGATGGACTTGAAGCAGATGTTGTGACCCTGGCATTGGCTTATGATATCGATGAAATTGCGGATAAAGGCGGCTTACTTTCAAAAGACTGGCAAAAGAAACTAAAGGATAATTCTACACCATATACGTCAACCATTGTTTTTCTTGTCAAAAAGGGGAATCCAAAAGGGATTAAGGATTGGGGCGATTTAACGAAAAAAGGGATATCTGTGATCACGCCAAACCCCAAGACATCAGGCGGTGCGAGGTGGAATTATTTAGCGGCTTGGGCGTATGCGCAAGAAAAAGACAATGGTGAAGAAGTGAAAACGAAGGACTTTATGAGAAGATTATATAAAAATGTCGAAGTGTTAGATTCAGGGGCACGCGGGGCGACAACTACATTTGTGGAACGGGGCATTGGCGATGTGCTGATAGCCTGGGAGAACGAAGCGTTCTTAACACTTAACGAACTGGGGAAAGACAAGTTTGAAATTGTCGTACCTTCGCTAAGTATCCTAGCGGAACCGCCTGTTGCTGTCGTTGATAAAGTGGTGGATAAAAAGGGAACAAAAGAAGTTGCCGAAGCCTATTTAAATTATTTATATACAGAGAAGGGGCAGGAGATTGTGGCGAAAAATTACTATCGGCCTCGGAACCAAGCAATCCTTGAGAAGTATGCAGACGTCTTTCCAAAAATTAATTTAGTAACGATTGATGATTATTTTGGAGGGTGGAAAAAAGCACAGGATGAACACTTTAGTGATGGCGGTACGTTCGATCAAATTTATCAGCCAAAGTAAGTTTCTTTAACCAAAATCGGGGCCTCCCCATAAAGGGCCCCAAGTATTTTTTACGGAAGGGGTCAACCTCATGGCTCGTTTACAAAGCATGAAAATGAAAAGAGTGGGTGTACTACCTGGATTCGGGCTTTCGCTTGGGTTCACCATGTTTTATATAAGTCTCCTCGTGATTTTGCCATTATCAATGGTTTTTATTAATACCGTTTCGGTGGAATGGGCAAAAATCTGGCAGACTATTTCTGACCCGCGTGTGATGGCCTCTTACAAGCTAAGCATTGGTGCATCATTAACAGCAGCATGCATCAATGTGGTTTTCGGGGTGTTAATTGCCTGGATGTTGGTTCGTTATCGGTTTCCAGGGGCAAGAATCGTGGATGGTCTCGTGGATTTACCCTTTGCTTTGCCCACGGCGATTGCTGGAATCGCCTTAACAACCTTGTATACGAAGAATGGTTGGCTCGGTCAATTTTTGAGTTTTAAAGTGGCGTTCACGCCGCTTGGGATTATCATGGCTTTAACCTTTATCGGATTACCGTTTGTTGTTCGAACAGTGCAGCCTGTTTTACAGAACTTGGATCAAGAAATGGAAGAAGCTTCAGCGAGCTTGGGGGCAAACCGACTCCAGACCTTTGTAAAAGTCATTTTCCCAGAATTATTGCCTGCGGCGCTAACTGGGTTCGCACTAGCATTTGCGAGAGCCCTAGGTGAGTATGGGTCCGTGGTGTTTATTGCCGGGAATATGCCGATGCGGACGGAAATTACCCCACTGTTGATTATGACGAAACTTGAACAATATGATTATGCCGGGGCGACAGCCATTGCCGCCGTTATGCTTATTTTTTCGTTTATTCTCTTATTGATTATCAATCTATTACAATGGCGGACAAATCGCAAATTTATATAAAAGGAGGGAAGAAATGATGGCGGGACATGTTTCCATACAATATCCTCATTCCCCGGTAAACAGAACGATGAAAGAATCGGAACCTCGTTTGGTGAAGTGGCTCCTTATCACAGCGGCTCTTGGATTTTTATGTTTGTTTTTGGTTTTGCCGCTCGTTGCCATTTTTATCAAAGCATTTGAAAAAGGAAGTGCAGTGTTTTCCGCTGCAATCAGCAGTCCTGATGCCTTATCCGCGATTAGGTTAACGGTGTTAGTTGCTTTGATAACGGTACCACTAAATGCCATCTTTGGAGTGGCTGCTGCCTGGGCGGTAACGAAGTTCAATTTTAAAGGAAAAAGCTTACTCATTACGATTATTGATTTGCCCTTTGCCGTTTCGCCTGTGATCGCGGGATTAGTGTTTGTGTTATTATTTAGCAGCCATGGTATATTTGGCCCTTGGCTGCAGGCGCATAATATAAAAATTATCTTTGAGGTGCCGGGAATTGTTCTGGCAACCTTGTTAATCACGCTTCCTTTTGTGGCTAGGGAATTAATTCCGTTGATGCAGACACAAGGGACGGCCGATGAAGAAGCCTCTATGACGTTAGGGGCAAGCGGTTGGAAGACGTTTTTATTGGTGACTCTTCCAAATATTAAGTGGGGCTTATTATATGGCATTATTTTGTGTACTGCCCGCGCAATCGGGGAATTTGGTGCTGTATCCGTTGTGTCCGGGCATATTCGCGGCGTAACCAATACAATGCCGCTTCATATTGAAATTTTATACAATGAATATCAATTTTCAGCAGCCTTTGCGGTTGCTTCCTTAATGTCGCTATTCGCCATTTTCACCTTGGTTGTGAAGAATCTGATTGAATGGAAAGCGAAAAAATCCATGGTATCTGAAGAAGGAGGTTTCTAGGATGAGTATTCAAATCAGAAATATTTCAAAATCGTTCGGGACTTTTAGAGCCCTTGATCAAATTAATATCGATATTCAAACGGGTGAGCTAATTGCGCTTCTTGGTCCTTCTGGTTCAGGGAAGACTTCCCTCCTAAGGATTATCGCGGGATTAGAAGCGGCAAATCAGGGAGCTATCCTGTTTGGTGATGAAGATATAACCCATGTCAGTACAAAAGAACGGAAAGTGGGATTTGTGTTCCAACATTATGCATTATTCCGCCACATGACTGTGTTTGATAATATCGCTTATGGGTTAAGAGTACGTCCGCGAAAAAGCAGACCAAGCAAACCGGAGATAGAAAAGAAGGTAAAGGAATTGATAAAATTGGTAAAATTAGAGGCGTTTTCCAATCGTTATCCTTCCCATTTGTCTGGTGGACAGCGCCAGCGTGTGGCCTTAGCGAGAGCTTTGGCCGTGGAGCCCAAAGTTCTTTTGTTAGATGAACCTTTCGGTGCATTAGATGCAAAGGTACGGAAGGATCTGCGCCGCTGGTTAAGAAAGCTCCATAATGATTATCAGATTACGAGTATATTTGTAACGCATGATCAGGAGGAAGCGCTCGATGTTGCGGACCGAATCGTGGTTATGAATGAAGGAAAGGTTGAGCAGATTGGCACCCCGGAAGAAGTGTATGATTATCCCAATAGTCCATTTGTTTATCACTTCTTAGGCAATGTCAATTTGTTTAAAGGACGTCTTCATAACGGGAAATTACGGCAAGGTCATTTTGAAGTTGATGCACCTGAATTTTTAGGAGCCGAGAATACAGAAGCCGTAGGATATGTCCGGCCGCATGATATCAACATCGAAAGAGAAAAGAGTCCGGATGCCGTTGCTGCAACAGTTATATATATTCATATGATTGGGGCGGTCGTCCAACTTGAACTCATTCGAACAGACACAGGAGATGTTTTAGAAGCAGAATTAACAAAAGAACATTTTCGAAGCCTCAATTTAATAACAGGTGTGGAAGTCTATGTCAAACCAAAACAATTAAAAGTGTTTATTCCAGAGGATTATTCCATTTAGACATCATGAACATGCAAATGAAGCCTTACTTCAAAATAAAGTGTACCCTTTGTAAAGGACATTAAAAAAAAAGCTAGGCAACTTGAAGGAGGTGCTGTCTGTATTTTGCAGGCGGCATCTTTTTTAGGTTCCATTGTCCTCGATAATGATTGTAATAGGTCATATAACTTTTCACTTCGCGTTTCACATCTTTTAATGTCTCACATTTTTTCAAATCTGTTTCATCTTTAAATTGGCCAAAGAATGATTCTTGTGGGGCATTATCCCAACAGTTTCCACGACGTGACATGGATTGTCCTAATTTCATTTTCTTCACCAACTTTTGAAACTGATTTTACTTGGGGTTATAACTTTGAAAAGGGAAAAAAATATCTTATTTATCTTAACGAAGAGAATGGGATATATACTAACAGTCCATGTAGTCCTGTTAGTATGGTAAATTCAAGTAGTGAGTATGAGAAACTGCTTGGAGAGGGTTTAAAGCCGAAAGAAAAGGTTAATTTAGGTTATAAGATGTGGTTTATGTTTGATAAGGATTTAGACCTTGTATTTACCTTATTACTAATGGTAATTTCCATAATCTTAATTTGGAAATGGTACATAAAAAGATTAAAGTCAAAGAACAAAAAAGATTAATTTTCCAAACCAGCTAATAGAAGCTGATATGTTATTCCGTACGTAAAAGAGCGCTTTAATTGAACAAGCAGCTAAAAGGATCTTCCAACCGAAGATTCTTTTTCAGTACCTATAAGGGTGATTATGTAAACCCTTCTTGATATAAAATAAGAGGAGCTTTTTTATCTAGCTTATTAAGCTAATGGTTGAAATCAGTTCAAGAAGATGCAAAGGGAATATATTCAATTAGAATTTAATGAGGGTGGTAGTTTATGAAATTACCTAACGGTATAACTGGCTTTTATGAACAACAATGCGAACCTCCAAAAATTGATGGAAAACAATTTAAACAGTTATGTTTCAGTATCATAAAAAATAACGGAGGAACGGTTTTAGAATTTAAAGCACCAACAGAAGAAACAAATTTCTTTGATGTGGAAGTTAATGTTTTTAATAAACATTTTCATATACTGCTGAATGCACATTATCCTTTACTAACTTTTGCTTCTGTTGTTAATTTCGGAGAAATTAATTTTATTGATGAACCTCATTTATATAAAGAATTTAGCCCTTTTTATAGTGTTTTGGGTACTAAGGAGCTGAACGAACCATTTTTTCAAAAAGACAATGAATTTAATAATGCTGAATTGAAACAAATAGCCTATTGGAAACCCGAAAGAATTGGAGATGTAATCTTTAATTATTGGGATTAAGTCTATTTAAAGCAAACGTCCTTGTTGAACTAACGGGTGATTTCGTATTATAAGGTCGACCAGTAAAGATTACTGGTTGACCTTTTTTTAATAGAATCTATTATATCAGTAGCCAGGGTAGGACGTACGGGTGCGTGGGACATGATCCCGTGAACTAAACTGTCCGCCCCCTACTTGTAGAAACATGTTTGAGGCTAGTTGGGACGTAGATCTCGTATAACAAGCGAAGCTATGACACTACATGGAGGACTGGGGGTACTGGTTAGTACGTAGAGGAGGAAAAAACGATGAATCCAGTAGTTGGTCTGGATGTGGCAAAGGGAGAGAGCCAAGTTCAGGCATTTTTAAATAAATCAAAACCGTATGGGAAGAGCTTTTCAATAAAGCATACTAGAGAGGAATTAGATCATTTTATCGGATTTTTAAAAGAGATCGAAGAATGCCTATGATCAATTTAGAATCTACAGGGCATTACCATACGCCCGTTATTCAATACTTGGAGGAACAAGGGGTTCTATATATCTTACTAAATCCCATTATTTCTTATCAGGCAAAGAAGTCTAGTTTACGAAAGGTAAAAACAGACTCAATCGATGCGTACCAGTTGTGTGTGCTGTATTACAAAGAGGATTTTGAACCTCATAAAATTAGAGGAATTAAGCTTTTAGACCTTCGGAATTTGTCAAGGCAACAGGAAATCGTAACGAATATGTATGTGGAAGCTAAACTTCAGTTTCATACTATTTTAGATCAAGTGTTTCCTGAATACCGAAAAGTTTTTGGCGATTTATTTTCAAAGGTTTCATTATTGATGTTAAAAGAATACCCTACTTCAGAGACGGTATTAACAGTCGGGGAAAATAAACTAGCAGAGAGTGTAATGGAGTTCTGTCCTAGCCGATCTGGTCAATGGGCATGGGAAAAGGCCAAAAAAATAATGGATTCCGCATCTCGAAATCCATTTCGAACAAGCGTGTATCAAAGTCACTTAATTAATCTGCGTATGTATATGGAGTCGCTTTTTCATTACCAGGGACACCTTTCTGATTTGGAAGATCGTATAGTTGCCCTGGCAAATGAAATGGAAGAATATAAGATGATCCAATCGATTCCTGGTATAGGAGAAAAAATCGCAGCCACGATGATCTCTGAGATTGGTGAAATCGATCGGTTTAATCATCCGAAAAACTCGGCCTACGCTGGATTCGGCCCTAGTGTTCACTCATCAGGTAAGTTTACGGCAACCATTAATCGTATTACAAAAAGGGGTTCGAGTAGACTACGTCAATCCCTGTATCTTGCCGTTTTATGCGGGATAAGGAGTTCAAGAAACAAAAAGCTTAAAGCGTTCTATGATAAGAAAAAGTCAGAAGGAAAGCCAGCCAAAGTGGCAATCGTTGCCTGTATGAATAAACTTCTTCATTGGATTTACGCTTTATTAAAGAGAAAAGAAATGTTCCTAGATTTAACCTAATTAACGGTTTTGTGAAACGGAGAAGAATCCTTCCAAAAGGGCTTTGGAGGGCTATTTGTCATGACCAAAAATAGTATATCATAAGGGAAATGAAAATTTTAGAGAAAGATATTGACATCCTATTAGCTGGTTTAATTCAACAACGCGATCACCAAATTGGTGGTCTTTTCAATGTACGAAAATATACAAAATCATACATTTGAAAAAAACTTCTTCAACTAATAAAGCAGGATTGTTGAATAGGTGCCTGCCGATTTTTTAAAAAATACCATTATATGCTGAAATACAATGAAACGACGCGAGGTTTGTTACAAAGTTTAGGAGGTAACACTAATGAAACGAATGCCATTTGAACGTCCAACTGACTATTATGATGAACGTATATTTTCAATTGATGAACAAATTTGTTCTTTGTTGAAACAACGTAAAGAACTGTCTAACAACAATCCAGGTTTTCCACCTCTGGAAAATATCTCTCATTGGGCTGAAAAGTTCGGTCTGCATGAGGATTTATTAAGGTTATTATTTGGAGAACTGAGAAATGATGAAGAATTTCGGCCTCGTGTTGAACCTACTGGATTTCAAAGAAATTTACCAATCTTAAAGTTAGTTGAAAAAGGAAAATATTTATATTCGGTACCATGTATTCGTCAATATGAAAATGCCAGCGTTGTAAATTTAGATATCCATTGGGATGCCACAAACGATTCTCATGGTGACACTTCTTGGTATAGATTTCTTGAATTATTTGTAGGAGATTATTATGATTGTCGAGTTACTGGAGGTGGTGGTTCAGAAGGGCATATCACCTACAATTTCATTGTGTCTCCCACCTTTACCAGACGATATATCAGGGTTTGACTTAGTTTTTAAAGAATTTAGTACCCCTTTTAAAAACAAACCGACTGGTCTTGAAATCGCAATGCATTTGGAATAAATTTCATTAACGGGTGCTATAGCGAAAGAAAAATTTGCATAAAACACCCCTTTTTTATGCAGCTACCAAGCTTCTTCAGAAGCCGATAATGTTGATTCATCAACCATGTGTAAAATCATGTATAAACGATAAAAATGAACAATTCGGAACCCCTTGAGCATCAGGGGGTTCCGAATTGTTCCACAGACGCCTCGTGTCTTTCTAATTATTGCGCTAAGCTTTCTGTCAATTGGTTTTCTTTCCACATGACTGTAATACCGAGGCCAATGACCATAATTACGGCAGCGAAAAGATATGGATAGTGGATGTTTACGTCAAATAGGATTCCGCCCATGGCTGGCCCGACGATAGTACCTAAACTCGTATAAGTAGAGTTCATTCCAGCAACAAATCCTTGTTCTTTCCCGGCAGCTTTTGATAAATATGTTGTTAATGCCGGACGAAGCAAGTCAAATGCAAGGAAGATAAAGCAAGCTACCGCCAACACTGCCAAAAAGCTAGAGATCATGGTGGACGCCATCGCCAATATTGCACCTATAATTAAACATAATTGGATTAGTTTCTTTTCACCGAGCAGATCTACCATTTTTCCAAACATAAATACTTGTACAACAACGCCGAAGATTGAGCTTATTGTAATAATAGCTGCAATGTCCTTCGGCGTGAAGCCGAATTTATGATCAGAAAATAGGCTAAAAACAGTTTCATATGCTGATAAACCGAAAGCGAGTACAAATACAATGATAAATGCAATAAAGTAAAGCGGATTAAGTGATCTTTTTAAATCGCCAATAAAGTTTGTTTGCTTTGTATTAGCAGAAATTTCTGCAAGCTGTTCCTTTGTAAGCGGCTCTTTTAAAATAAAGATTGATGAAATGCATGCTAAAAAAGCAATGGCTGCTGCAAAGAAGAAGGGCAAGCGCATACCATATTCTGCAATAAAGCCACCGATACCAGGTCCTATAATAAAGCCAGTACTAATGGCGGCAGAAAGATAGCCCATCGCTTTTGGACGTTCCTGAACTGATGTAATATCTGCAACATATGCAGAAACACCTGGCATAATAAAGGCGGCACTAATTCCTCCTAGGATCCTTGATAGATAAAACACCGATACGTTCGTGCCTAAACCAAAGATAAGTTCTGAAATACCAAAAAGGAATAAACCGATGATGATGATTTTCTTTCTGCCATAACGGTCAACAAAGCGACCTGAGAATGGTGACATAAGCAGTTGTGCTACCGCAAATACGGCAACAAGATAGCCCATCGTACTTCCTGATAAATGCATGCTATTCATAAAAGACGGCATAACGGGGATGATGAGTCCAATTCCTAGAAATACAATGAATATATTGCTTAGAAGAATAATTAATACCGTCTTTTGTTCTTTAATTGGTTTCATCATGTATTATCTCCTCTTTCTATATGTATCATTGATGTGAAATACCTCTCCAAAATACTGTCCAAGAGGCTGCTAATTTAGCCTGCAGCCGTTTCTCATCATTGCCGTATACAAGCTCCAGCAAAATGGAATCGACTACTCCTAAGAATGCAAAGGTCGGCGTTATTGCTGCATCTCCGACGATTAATTTAGCATTGATCCAATCCTGAAATTTACTTTCCAGTATCGCCTGCATCTTTTCCTCAATATCTCTGACTTCCTGTTCGATTACTTTTTCAAGATGGACTGGCGGAAAAAAAGACATACGCAGCCAAAACTTTAACTGCTCATTTCTTTGGAAAAGATCGATGACCAATTGTAGATATCCGTATAAATCTTTTTCAGGATTTTTTGAACCAAATTTACTGAAATATTGGCGTTTTGAAGATAGCTCCGTCTCTTTCGCATCACGTAAAACTTGCAGAAAAAGATCATCCTTTCCTTTAAAATGGGCGTAAATGGATTGCTTTTTCATGCCGACTTCTTCAGCTATTTGAGCAAGGGATGCTCCTTCATAACCATGAATGGTAAAATATTTTAGAGCAGCCTCTTTAATTTCATTACTTTTCACTAATATCACCTCGATTTTTACGAACGTTCGTCAGTTATATTAGCAAATTAAATAAATATAATCAAGAGGATAATATATTTAGATATAAAAAAATTTTAATCTTTTAATGTTAAATAAATATTGTAATACAGATTATTATGTCAGTTTTCGACTTATATAATTACAAATTATAAGAGGTAGCATAAGCAAAAAAGTACAGACCTTAAATCATTTTTAGTTTATAGAAAAGTATTTGCAGCAAGGTAAGTATAAAAATCTTCAACAATCGGGTGCATTAATTAAACAAGCACCTAAAAGGATCTTTGACCGGAAGATCCTTTTTCATTGACGATAAATTACTTTATGTTAACTGAAAATGTATAGCATATTCATAAAAAAAGAAAATTAAACCATGTCTTGCTCTATGAGAAGGTATAACTTCGAGGTCGTATTGAACATCAAAGAAAGATATGAAATAATCTTATTAACTATTAGGAGGGATTTAAATGACATTACTTTCAGAGATTTTTGAATACAATAAACAATTTGTTGAAAATAAGGAATATGAAAAATACGAAACGACTAAATTTCCTAATAAAAAAATGGTTATTCTTACATGTATGGATACTCGCCTTGTTGAATTATTGCCTCAAGCGATGAACCTTAAAAATGGTGACGTAAAGCTTATCAAAAATGCAGGAGCAATCGTTTCACACCCATTTGGAAGCGTGATGCGAAGTATATTAGTTGCAATTTATGAGCTTGGAGCAAAAGAAGTCGCCATCGTTGGGCATCACGGTTGTGGGATGAAAGGGTTAGAACCTAATTCTTTCTTAGAAAAATGTGGACAGGCCGGATTAGATGAAACAATCATAACAACTTTAATTAATGCAGGTATTGACATCAAAAGTTGGTTAACAGGATTTCAATCGGTTGAAGAAAGTGTCGAACAAAGCGTTAAGATGGTCAAAAATCATCCAATGTTCCCTAAAAATATTAGTGTCCATGGACTTGTCATCTGCCCAGAAACAGGAAAATTGGATATAGTAGTAGACGGATATGAGAGTTAATTGGTTGAAAGAAAAATCTTTCTTATATCCTGTTATTTAGCTCATACTACGGATAAGAGCAAAACAGTTACGAAGTTTAAAGATAATATGTTAAATTAACTTCCTACATCGAAGATTATGTGAACACGAATACCCTCCAGATCACTTAGCTGGAGGGTATTTTTGTAGGCTCATAGATACATTGAATTCCGATAAAGATGATTATGTAAACTCTTCTTAATAAAATAAGAGGAGTTTTTTACTTATTCAATTAAAGGGCGCAACTGTGGAGGATCACAGGTAGAAAATGATCAAACTTTTTTATAAAAGAATGATTCAATTGAAAATAGAAAGATCGTGTTTTGATCAATCTTTTTTCAAAACACGATCTTTCTATATGTTCGTTTATCAAGGTAATTGATATCAATTTGATCAAACTTCATTCTAAAGCAATAGCTTAGGCTATAAAAGCATGCTTATAACGAGGTTTATCTCTTAATGGTCTAGAGTTTTGTGTCACTCGACAATAATCAATCATTTCATCCCCGAAACCTGTAAAGAATCCCTCCAAAATTTCACCAATATAGATACATAAACAGGATCATATTAAAAATAAATTTACTATATCTGTTTCAATATGAATTAATAATAAAATTCCCACCCCTCATATCCCTATTTGTGGAAAAAAAGAATGTTTATTGTAAATTATCGGGTATAAATATGCTTTTCTCCGTTGTTTTTTCTTTATTATCCCATTTATGTAGTGAAATCGTCCCGTCTATGTAGCTATAAGATCCCTCTTATGTACTTATTAAATCCCGGATTTGTATTGATTTATCCCGTTTATGTAAGTTCTTATCCCTAAAAAGTAGTTTAATAGAGCTTATACTACTTGCTATCACTATCTTCTTCTATGTCCTAAACAATAAAACAAAATAAAACAAAAAAAACATATAAATAATATAAACATGCTCTACCAAATCCCGTATAAGTAGTTATATTACAGTTTCATAACTTCTCTTGTTTATTCTAGTTATTTTTAAGTGTATTCGTTACACATATTACTATGTGAGAGGAGGATTAGATATGACCAGCCATATACCAGAACAGTTAACTTTGGATGAAGAACTTTTTCAAGCGGATATAAAACCTTATTATTGGGTGAATCAATCAAATAATCTTATTAACCTCACTCAAGACCTAACATTAACAGAGCGGCGGCTTGTCTATTCCTTAATCGCTTTAGTTCAACCAGATGATCATGATTTTAAAACCTACATAATTTCCATAAAAGACTTAGCAGATTTAATAGGTTTAAAGGGAAATAGTTTTCATGAGCGAGTTGAGTCCGCAATAGATGGACTGATGAAAAAACAAATTATTTTACAAACTGGAGAAGGTAAACATAGTATTGTTGATAAAATTCAGTGGGTACAAAGGGCAACCTATATAAATGGATCAGGATAAGTAAGAATCAAGTTATCTGACGACTTAGCAGCATATTTACTTAGACTAAACAGCTATACAAAATACAGGCTTATGAATGTATTAAGACTTACTAGTGATTATTCTTGGAGAATATACGAACTTCTAAAAGAAGATGAGTGGAAATCTAGAAAAGTCACTTTCGGTAATACTCATTGGAAATCTTATCGAATTTTAAAAGTCGAAGAATTAAGACGTATCTTGAATATTCCTGATAATAAACTAACAACTATGAGTAATTTTCCAGCTCGGGTAATGGATATAGCAAAAAAAGAATTAAACGACAAAACAGACCTATATATTGATTATGATGTTCATAAGAAGGCTGGAAGACGTATTGACAGTTTTATATTTTACATAAATCAAAACGATAAAAATAAAAATTATAATATTGACTCTGTAGCCAACGATATACAAAGCATTTTTTATCAGTTGATCCGAAATGGAATACGCCGAGAAAAAGCAATGAGTATTATTAATGAGTATCATATTGAATATTTAGAAGCGAATCTTCGTTATGTTTTAAATTTAGGTACTGTTGACAATTTGGCCGGTTATTTAGTAAAAGCAATTTCAGAAGGCTTTGCTGATTATAATGGTCCTATTAAAAAGGAAGAATCAGAGCCACTTCATGATTTATTTTTGAAAAATGTAGATCAACGTTTGAAACAGGTGACGGATAAAGATAATCATTATTTAAATGAAACGGTCAATTCCTTTATACAAAAGCTTCAATTTAATCCCGAATATGATATTAAACAGCTTAAATTAGAACGTGAACAAGCTTTATATAATGTCTTTGAAATGATTGATAAAGAGCGGAGGAAAAAGGATCATCCACCATTACTTGAAGATGGTATAACTCATCCTACTGCTAAAGAATTATTTAAATCATGGCAACTAGATAAAGAAATTACTATTTATTAGCATCTGAGGATTCTAAATCTCTAAAAGTTATTTCGTATAAGATTCAGGTAATAAAATCTTAAACTGAAACGGCAACGTTAGAGCAATAAGAAATATTCGAAACTTTAGCGGCGGCGATGCTCGACTAAATCGATTGCTCCCTAATACCACATGGGTCAAACCAAATCCAAAAATCGAACCTGTGATCAACGGTTTCATGTATCTATTGTTCTGCAATTGAATCCTGTAGTTGTTACAGCTGTTCCAAGAACTGCCGGGATTAATCCTTCTCGTACGTTATCCATAAAACACGCCTCTCGTTAGTTGCTAAGATTTGATCTTATTTTTTGTTGAAGCTGAATTTTTTAATGAATTCAAGCTTACTATTGGTCAATTGACTGGGCATAAATAAAAGTGAATGGTGTTGATAGACAGCGTTTTTCTTATTGGGTTACACCAATGGTGGGGATTGGGACTAAAACTTAACTGCGAAAGTCGAGTATTATATTAAAGTTTGATAAAACAGCTTGCTAATCATGAAATAATGCAAGCTGTTTTTATTTAACAGTTAGTGTAAAATTGAGATAAGAAATATAGGTCGAAGCATAGAGGTGAAATTAGATGTTTGAACAAATAAATAGGAAAAAAGAGAGCTTAGATACCTTACGACCATTGCCAAAGTATACGTTAAAGAGTTTACGTGAAAAGCTATTGCTTGAATGGACATATAATACCAACGCTATTGAAGGTAATACATTAACAATGAACGAAACAAAGGTTGTGTTAGAAGGGATTACTGTCGGCGGTAAAACGATGCGAGAGCATTTAGAAGTCATTAATCATCGAGATGCGATTGCGTATGTTGAAGACATTGTGCAAAAAGGGGAGCAACTAACAGAATGGCAAATAAAAAATCTCCATCGACTAGTTTTAAAAGGTATTGATGATGATTACACAGGTGTGTATCGTGACCAACAAGTGTTTATTGCTGGAGCAAAGCATACACCTCCAGCACCTTATTTAATCAAGGAACAAATGGAACAGTTGATGAAGTGGTATGACATCGAGGCACAAAAGTTACATCCAGTGGAACGAGGAGCTATGTTACATGCAATATTCGTTGGTATCCATCCGTTCATTGATGGGAATGGGCGTACATCTCGACTTCTTTTAAATTTAGAATTGATGAAAGCAGGTTTTCCTGCAGTTGTTATTAAAGTTGAAAACCGATTAGCTTATTATGAAGCATTAGATAAATCTCATACAACAAAGGATTATCGTGATTTCATACAGTTGATCGCAAAAGAAGTAGAAGATTCACTAAATCTTTATTTAAGTGCTATTTCTTAAGATAATTGAGGTGTTTATTGGAAGTGAAAGCCTTGATTTTTCTACGTTAAGAGAAAAATCAAGGCTTTATTTATATCCAAATTGGGAGTAGTTTAATCAAGGTTATTAGCATCATTTTAATCAAACTTTATTACAAAGCTACAATTTTGACAGTTTACTTTGCCACTGGTTGCACGAACGCTGGTACTACCCCTAATAGGGGATGAACCGAAATCCATCCCCTATCAAATAGCATTTTTAAATCCGAATCAAAAATATTCGAAAAAATTTAAAAAATAATTGACAACCACTTTAAAAAGTTTTATAGTTATATCAACTTCTCTAAAAGAGAAGACGCTTACATGATATTATGATTTATTTTTGGCAATAAACACCAAGTGGAAGTCGTTTTAGACTTTATTATTTTACTCTAACTTGTTATAACGTTATATCCTTTTGGTATGAGGTATTTTTAAGAGAGATCAAACAAATATTAGGTTTAAAGCTTAGTTAAGCCAAAAATTATACCTCAACTTGTTATAACGTTATATCAACTTCTCTAAAAGAGAAGACGCTTACATGATATTATGATTTATTTTTGGCAATAAACACCAAGTGGAAGTCGTTTTAGACTTTATTATTTTACTCTAACTTGTTATAACGTTATATCAACTTCTCTAAAAGAGAAGACGCTTACATGATATTATGATTTATTTTTGGCAATAAACACCAAGTGGAAGTCGTTTTAGACTTTATTATTTTACTCTAACTTGTTATAACGTTATATCCTTTTGGTATGAGGTATTTTTAAGAGAGATCAAACAAATATTAGGTTTAAAGCCTAGTTAAGCCAAAAATTATACCTCAACTTGTTATAACGTTATATCCTTTTGGTATGAGGTATTTTTAAGAGAGATCAAACAAATATTAGGTTTAAAGCCTAGTTAAGCCAAAAATTATACCTCAACTTGTTATAACGTTATATCAACTACTTTTAATCGGATAGGTGAATGCTGTGAAACGTAACATAGACAAGGATTCGAAGGTGCCTTTGCACTTTCAGATCTATGAGGAAATTAGGGGAAAAATAGAAAATGAACAATTGCTTGCCGGTGACATGCTGTTGTCTGAGATAGAACTACAGAATCTATACGGAGTCAGCAGAATTACCGTCAGACGAGCCATGCAAGATTTAGAGAACGAAGGATTTGTAAAAAAATCGCAGGGAAAAGGAACGATCGTATGCACCCCGAAACATAGGTATGATCTTAAGCGGCTCACTAGTTTTAGTGAAGATATAACAAAACTTGGCGAAATTTCAAGCTCCATTATCCGGGAGTTCAACATTATAAAGGCCGATTTCAAGGTTGCTCAATCATTAAATATCTTAGAAGGAGATGAAGTGTATTATTTGGAACGAATCCGGTTATGTGGTGATTCCATCGTAGGTTTGCATAAGGCGTATATCAGAATGTCCAATGAGTTTACTCTAGATCCATCAGAGTTCAATGAAAAGACCTCATTATATGACACATTGAATAAGAAAGGAATCCTATTTAAATACGCCGATGAAGTTTTAGAAGCGAAAACACCGGACAATAAGCTGAAGAAGATTCTGGAGATGAAAGATAGCATCCCTATATTCTATAAAGAACGCGTAATGTATGATACATCTGGAATACCTATCGAATATGTAAAAATGTATTACCGTTCAGATGTTTATCAATATAAAGTAACCCTTGATGTATTCGATGACAATGAATAAGGAGATTTGTTCTTCAAACCTGTAGGACAAATATCCACAGCGGATGGCTATTTGTACATTATTCGTAACAAGGTTTGTGTAAATAGCCTAATAGTCGAGAAGGAGACGGTTTTATATGATTCAGGCAGCAGAAAGTGTTAGAAAGCTTTTGCCTACAGACGTTCAATCATTATTTGATGATATTGTTGAACAAAAAGTATTGGGCGCAAGTAATCACATTTCCATGATCGGTGACATGATTGAATCGATTGCATTGGACGGAAAACAAAATAAATGTAACGTCAGAGAAATTATAGAAAAAATTCAATCTGTCAGCCAATTTTTTATCAAAACAAGAGGTGAAGCAAGTCAGGCGGTTAGCAATGCCATCTTGCTGATGATAAACAACCTGGAAGGTCATTCAGGCAAATCAATCAATGAAGCTGTTGAAAAAATCATTAACCAAAAGAATGGTTACCTTGAATATAACAAAGAAGCCACATTAAAAGTTATTGACTACTCTAATTCTGCCGTCAAAGACATGAAAAATATTTTGGTTTATGATTACTCAAGTACTGTCGATAAACTTTTGAAAAGAATAGGCGAAAATGAGCAAACCTATACCATTTATATTCCCGAAAGTCGCATTATTGATGGTGGACTTCCTTATGTGAAAGTCTGCCAGGAAGCAGGTCATCAAATTAAGTTTTTCCCGGATGCTGCTTTGATGTATTACCTCAAAGAATGCGATGTCGCGCTAATGGGAGCGGAAACGTTCTTCCCGGATGGGACAGGCTTTAATACAACTGGCTCTGATATCGTTGGTTTAGTTTGTGACTATTATAAAATTCCATTGTATTTTATAACCCCTTTAATTAAATTGGATATTCGCCCGATTTATGGATATAAGAAAGTGTTAGTTGTCCAAGAATTAGAGAAGAAATTAACCGAAGATTGGCCGGATCAAAATCTTGTGGATAATATAGATTTTAAGGCTCCTGAATTACTTGGGGTAACACCTAAGCATATCACAGGGTTTATTACAGAAGAGGGAATTATCCCAGCAGATCAAATGTTCAATGTCAGCATGAATTACTATAAAAAGTTAGGAGGAGTGATTTAATGGCAACGTTCAAACCAAATTGTACCGTTTTATCGATGATTCAGCCGCCACCGCTTCCGGGAAGTTATCGACACACTGATCAAACAATTGATGAGATTGTGTATAATTCTTTAAAAGAAACCGAGATGGTGCAGGAAAATGGCTTTGATGGAATCATTATTCAAAATATGAATGATATGCCGATTAAGCAGCATGCTGAGCCAGAAGCAATTGCCTATATGACTAGAATTGCTTATGAAATTAGAAAAGAATTTCCTAACTTAACAATGGGTATTTTGATGAACTGGGATGGCGTTGCCGGATTATCTGTCGCCGATGCGGTGGGTGCAGACTTTGTAAGGGTGGAACATCTTTTTACCGGAGCGAATGTAACGAGCGCCGGTATTCTTGAAGCGCAATGCGTTGATATTGCCAAACTTAGAAAAAGAACCAGAACCAAAGTGCCGGTTTATGCCGATGTATACGAAGTCCATGGCGTGCCGCTAGGCCGTAAACCAATTGAAAATGCCGCATGGGAGGCTGTTCACGAGGCATTTGCAGATGGACTATTTATCGCAGGAAATAGCCCGGCTGAAAGCATTGAAATGATTGAAAAGATAAGAACCAAATTGCCTGATACTCCTATCTTCTTAGGCGGCGGAGCAACTGGAGATAACATTTATGAGCTGCTAAAATACTATGATGGCGTTTCGGTGGCCACATGGGTCAAAAAAGGCGATATGAAAAATCCAATTGATCCTGAACGATCTCGCATTTTTATGGAAGAAGCGAACAAGGCGAAGGAATTTCGAAATAACAAACAATAAATTTTGAGGCCTGACCCTCACTGCACTATAGCGTTACTGCATTGGTGGTCAGGCTATATAAGGGTATATATAATTTGAGTACCAGAGATGTTGGCGGAATATATTCGACGTTAAGCAGCCTTTATTCGTATGAAGTAAAAGTAAAAAGAAAAGGAGAAAAATTATGGTTGAAAAACAATATAAGGTTATTGAAGAAACAGGAATTCATGCTCGCCCCGCAACTGTTTTAGTACAGGCTGCTGGAAAATTTGATTCAAGTATTCAGCTTGAATATAACGAAAAGAGAGTAAATTTAAAATCGATCATGGGCGTTATGGCTCTAGGAATCGGCCAAGGTGCAGAAATCAAAATTATTGTTGAAGGTACCGATGAAAAAGAAGCATTACAAAGCATAGAAGAAACTTTAACGATGGAAGGTCTAGCGGTATAATGCGTTCTTTTACTGATAGAACACGGTTATTATTTTCATGCATTTTTATATTCTTTTCCTGATTCTGGTGGATATGTCGAGAGGGTTCGAGGTAAGGGAAGCTTTGTAAAAGGACCAAAGAGACATGAACTAAATAAACTAACTAGTTTTAGTGAAGATGTATAAAGGTATGGTGAAATTTCCCGTTCTGTTATTCGTGACTTCAAAGTCATGCCAGCTAGCCATAGGTTAGCTCAATTCTTTCAAATTCCAGAAGGGGGGATGTTTATTATCTTGAAAGACTCCGTATGAGTGGTCGTTTCATTGCTGGATTGCATAAAGCCTATATAAAGAAAAGTGATGCGTTGGTACTTGATGGTTCAGAGTTTGATGAAACAACATCACTTTATGAAACCTTAAGAAATAAGGGAGTAGATATAAATTTTGCTATGGAAAAACAAAGAATAGACCTGTAAAAGATATTATTACTGATATTAAATCAGTAACAAAGTATTTTATGGAAACTAGAGGACAGGCTAGTCAAGCTATTAGTAATGCAATTTTAATTATGATAAAGAATATCGAATCACATGAAGAAGAGCCTAGTGACGTCGCTGTTGAAAAGATCATTAACAGTAAAAATAATTACTTAACTTATAACAATAACGCAACAAAGAAAGCGCTTAAATATTCAATTGAATTAATAAAAAACAAGAAAAATATTCTAGTATACGATTATTCAAGCACCGTTGAAAAGGTCTTGGTAGAACTTGGGGAAAACGAGCAACAGTATATATTCCTGAAAGCAGAATTATTATTGGTGGGCTACCATTTGTTGAGACATGTAAAGAGGCTGGACATAAAATTAAGTTTTTCCCAGATGCCGCTTTAATGTACTACTTAAAAGAATGTGATGTTGCCTTAATGGGAGCTGAAACCTTCTATGCGGATGGAACGGGATTCAATACTACTGGATCAGATATCGTTGGCTTAGTATGTAGTTATTATAAAATTCCTTTATATTTCCTTACCCCACTAATTAAATTAGATATTCGATCTATATATGGACATTATAAAAACCTTAAAATTAGTGACTTAACTCACAAAATGACAGAGTATTGGTCGAACAAGGAATTGACAAAGGGTATTGATTTCACCGCACCAGAATTATTAGGCGTTAAAGCTAAACATATAAGGGGGGTGTTACAGAACAGGGTATTATTCCATCTGCCGTGAGTCAAGAATTTTATAAAGGACTGGGGTACTATTTAATGGGAAATTTATTTAAACCTGATTGCACAGTATTATCAATGATTCAACCCGATCCGCTACCGGGTAGTTACAGACATAGGGATCAAACAATTGATCAAATTGTTTATAATTCCTTAAAAGAAACTGAAATGGCATTAGAAAATGGGTTTGACGGGATTATCGTTCAGAACATGAATGACATGCCAATCAAACAAGAATCAGACCCTGAGGCAATAGCGTATATGACATGAATTGGCTATGAAATTCGTAAAGAGTTTCCGACATTAACAATGGGTATTCTAATGAATTGGGATGGTGTCTCTGGTTTATCAGTTGCAGATGCTGTTGGGGCAGATTTTGTAAGGGTCGAGCATCTCTTTACTGATGCAAACGTAACTAGCGCTGGAATCTTACAGGCCCAATGTGTGGATATTGCTAGACTAAGAAAAAGAATTAATACAAAAGTTCCTGTATATGCAGATGTGTATGAGGTCCATGGCGTTCCATTAGGAAGAAAACCGATTGAAGATGCAGCATGGGAAGCTGTTCATGAGGCCTAGATGGTTTATTCCTAGCAGGTAAGACACCTGAGGAAAGCATTGAAATGATTAAAAAGATCAGAAAAAAATTACCTGACACTCCTGTTCTATTGGGTGGCGGTGCTAATGGAGATAATATTTATGAGCTTCTTAAATATTATGACGGCGTGTCTGTTGCCACATGGATTAAGAATGGCGATATGAAGAATCCAATTGACCCCGATAAAGCTAAGTTATTTATGGCCGAAGCTAACAAGGCGAAAGAATATAAGAACAGAAATTAATCCTGTAAGGGAATACAAGATAAAGTTTGCTTTCCTTGAAAAATATAGGAAAAAATAATGTTGTCAAATACCTTCTGAGTGAAAAAAAGAAAAAAATTAAATATTATGGGAGCAGAAAAATTATGTTTACAAAACTTTTCAAGAAAAAGGAAGAAACACCCAAAATGATTGAGCTAAAAGCACATATGTCGGGTAATATAGTTCCGTTAGAAGATGTTCCCGATCCCGTTTTTGCAGAAAAAATGATGGGAGATGGATTGGCTATTGAACCGACAGAAGGAAAAGTTGTTGCTCCAGTTAAAGGTGAAATAGTACAAGTTTTCCCCACAAAACATGCTGTAGGGATCAAAACTTCAAATGGTGTCGAGGTCTTAATTCATATCGGGCTTGAAACTGTCGCAATGAATGGAGAAGGTTTTAAAGCACACGTTTCGGCAGGGGAAAAGGTTAACGTTGGTGACGTACTTTTGACATTTGACTTGGATTTGGTTAAACAAAAAGCAAAAAGTATAGTTACACCATTAATTATTACTAATACAGAAGTGATGACAAATATTGAAAAACCTTTCTGTTCAGGAAAAGTAGATGCATCCGAGGAGACAATACTAGTCGTTACGGTAAATTGATTCATTTATTTTCTAAGTAGTTTTTGATGTATTAACTAAATGAAATAATGCAACGCATAAAGATGTCTAGAGTTTTTCAAGTTTTACGAGATTCTTTTTTCTGACCTTATTAATATTGGTTCATTATAAAATCAAATGCTACTGTTGGAAAATCAGAAAGTCATCGTGAAACCCCGTTATAATATAGGTCGACCAAAACCACAATACGAAGGAAATTGACGATGACTCAAACTGATTCTAAATCAAAAGATTGCATACTTAAACATATTAACACTTATGACACCTAATTTAAAGGTAAGAATAGTTGAGTAAATAAGGAATAGAGACAAATTGTAAAGTTTGTAACCCTTTACAGTTATTGTGAATCTGTATATGTTTAACGAAAAAGATATAACATTATAACATTATCTAGGTGATGAAAATATCCCTAGATCTAATAAAAGGAGGGTTTTTTTATGGAGAAAACGGAGTCTTTAGAAAAAGAATTATTATCGTTAATGGGAGGTGCAGATAATATAGTGTCGGTGACGTATTGTGCAACACGACTACGTCCCACAGTAAAAGACCGTTCACTTGTTAACGTGAAGAAAATTGAAGCATTGAATGGTGTGTCAGGGGTTGTTGATAGAGATGCGGGATTGCAAATAGTGATTGGTCTCCATGTTAATGAGGTTTACGATGCATTTATGAAGGTCTGGAAGTCAAATGCATCAACTGATATTAACGATATGGCAGATACCTTGCAGACAGGTAATGAAAAACGTAATTTGTTTAATGATTTTATTGGGCTAGTTGTCAGTATTTTTTCACCGTTATTACCATTGTTAGCGGGTTCAGGGTTGCTTCGAGGATTTACGATTTTAGCTAATGAGTTAGGTTGGTTATCAACCGAGAGTACAACGAATTTAATTTTAACTCTAGCAGCAACTTCAGTGTTTTATTTCTTACCATTATTAGTCGCTGTTACAGCATCAAAACGATTTGACACAAGTCCGTATATTGCGATTGCTGTGATGGGTGCGCTGATTATGCCAGGTTTTATTGAATTAGTGCAAGGTGATGGTGGAAATACAATTAAATTTCTAGGTATTTCGATTCCTGTATTTAATTATACTAGTCAAATTATTCCGGCTATTTTAACTATTTGGGTACAGTCAAAAATGGAACATTTTATGAAAAAGAAACTACCAAACAGTCTACACATGATTGTGATTCCTACGGTATTATTAGTAATATTAGTTCCAGTTGTTGCGGGAATATTTGGACCAATTGGAAACTATGTAAGTATCGGTATTGCCAGCATGGTGGATTCGTTAGTAAATATTAATCAAATTGTTACTGGAGCGGTCATTGGTGGAACTTGGAATATCTTGATTATGTTTGGTGTACACTGGGCACCGAATACAATGGTTGTTATCCCTGAAGTTGCTTCAACAGGTAAATCAGCTTTGATTGCTTATGCTGCTACCGCAAATTTTGGTATGGCAGGTGCTGCATTTGCTATTTTCTTACGCAGCCGAAATCGGGAATTGAAGAACTTTTCATTAACTGCCATTACTTCTGTCATGTTATCAGGAATTGTGGAACCAGCAATTTACGGCTTAGGTGTGCGATTTAAGAGTCCATTAGTAGCAGGTTGTTTAGGTGCTGCACTTGGTGGTGCGTTTATGGGTGCATTTAACGTAGTAGGGAATGCATTTGTATTTGGTGGATTGACAACAATTCCTGCATTTGCGGGACCAACATTATGGCTATATATCGTTGGTTTAACCATTTCATTTATTGGTGGTATGGTACTAACATTGATTTTCGGTATAAAAGATCCAAAAGCAGAAATGTCTGCTTCTAAATAAATAGCAGTTTAAATACAGAAAGGATGTTGGAATTGAGTTTGAACTCAAAAATACAAGGAATTTTAGGACTAGCAGCAATTGGTGATGCTATGGGGGCAGCAACTGAAAATTTATCGTTTGATCAAATTCGTAAAAAGTTCGGTCAACCTGTAACAGAATTTAAAAAACCTGGAGAAACGGCATTTGCGCTAGGAAATGAAGCAGGACAAGTGACAGATGATTTTTCCCAAATATACTTTCTTTGTCAAGCTATTTTAAAAAATAACGGTGTTATTGAAAAAGATATTATCATTCAAGCTATTTTAGATTGGTCAGATGTTCCTTGGTATTTTGATCGATTTGCAGGACCTACAACTCGAAGTGCGGTGGCCATGTATAAAGATCCTTCATTAAAAATGAAGCCGTTACCAGGGTCGGCAGCTGTAGATTATGCATCAAAGGCCACAAATGGGTCGGCAATGAAAATTGCGCCAGCTGGAATTTTACATCCTAATGATTTGGAAGGAGCAATTGATGCTGCAATTACGATTACACAAGTAACACATGATAATAGCTTGGCGATTTCTGGTGCTTGTGCAGTAGCCGCTGCTATAAGTGCTTCTTTAGCACCCAATGCGACAGTCGAAGATGCTCTAAGTGCCGGATTTTATGGGGCCGTACGTGGTGAAACAAAGGCAAAAGTCATTTCTCGTGAAGTTGCAGGGCCAAATGTTGTAGAGCGTATCCGATTAGCGCTCGATATAGTAGATGGTGTCGGTACAAAAGAAGAAAAATTACGTCGGTTATCACAAGTAGTAGGAACCGGATTGCATATTTCAGAAGCTGTTCCTTCTGCATTTGGAATTATTGCTTTAAACAAAGACGATGCCCTACAAGCAGTGTTTGATGCTGTAAATATTGGATACGATACAGATACTGTTGCAACAATCGTTGGATCTATGGTTGGTTCGTTTGTTGATTTAACTGATGAAAGATTTATGCCTTTGTATGAGACTGTACAACGTGCTAATAATTATAACTTAGTAGAGTTAGCAAATTCATTAGCAAGTATGGTGAATAGTGATGAAAAAAAATAATATTAAATATTTGACGATTTCGAAGAATTAAAACAAAAGATCACCAATGGGGATTACCCCATTGGTGATCTTTTCCCAGCGGAGCCTGACTTACAAAAACGATATAATGTGAGTCGTATTACTGTAAGACACGCAGTTCAGTTATTGGTCGATGAAGGATATGTGCAACGGATTCAAATTAATCCTGATTTTGTCATAGGATGCATGTTTCTTCATCCTACATCTTATGCTGCAACCTGTGATCCAGACGATGTAATGGCACACCTAAAAAAACTTCAACAAGCATATATGTTTTTAGATGTTCATGTACGAGGAAAGTATCCTAATTCTTATTATAAATTTTTGCACAAAAATCAACTAGTCATTAAAACTTTGCCAGAAGATGAGATAATTCTGAAAGAGGGAACCGTTGATTACATTGGCTTTAGTTATTACTCTAGTTCTGTTGCAATCGCTAATCCAACAAAACAGGATAAGAGTCAGGGCAATGAGATTAGCGGTTACAAGAATCCTCTTTTACCAGCAAGTGAGTGGGGATGGCAGATTGATCCAGTTGGGCTTCGCATTACGCTTAACTGGTTATACGATAAGTATCAGATTCCACTATTTATTGTAGAAAATGGCTTAGGTGCAGTAGATAGAAATGAGGAAGATGGTAGCATACATGATCCTTACCGGATTGATTATTTGAGAAGACATGTGGAAGAAATGAAAAAAGCTGTATTAGAAGATGGTGTAGAAGTAATGGGTTACACTCCATGGGGCTGCATTGATCTTGTTAGTGCAGGAACTGGAGAGATGAAAAAAAGATACGGTTTTATCTATGTAGATAAAGATAACGATGGAAATGGAACATTAGATAGATATAAAAAGGATTCCTTTTATTGGTATAAGGAATGTATTAGAAGTAATGGGAAGAATATTTAACTGTTAAAGAGCGTGTTGCACAACTAACTATATGAGTTAGGGTGCAACGCGTACTTTCTTTTTAAGGAAAAATTAATAGGACATGATATGTCACTTAGTGCCCTTTTGATTATAGGGGTATCGCCACATGCCCATCAAGCTAAAGACGTAAATGACTAGATACGAAATAATTCTTGTTTCAAAACGAGCGAGTGATGGGAAAGTAGGCATACCAAAGAAGCCTATTAAAATACGATTTTTTTACTAGGCAGCTTGTCTATGTGTCTGTACCCCTATATGAAGGCGTTAAGAAAGGTGCTTATGTGGTTTCAACTGCTAAAGGTGAAGCAACGGGTCTTTTACTTGCAACTGGTTCTGAAATTTCATTAGCCATTGAAGCACAAAAAGAACTTGAAAAAGAAGGTATTCACGTCTCTGTTGTTAGTATGCCTAGCTGGGATCGTTTTGAACAACAATCAAAAGAATACAAAGAAAGTATCATTCCAAAAAATCTACCTGCTCGTATAGCAATTGAATTAGAATCTTTATTTGGTTGGAGGGAATACATCGGTGAATTTGGAGAGTATATACCGATTGATCATTTTGGATCATCTGCCCCAGCAGATAAATTATTACAAGAGTACGTATTTACCGTAGAAAACGTGGTTTGTAAATTCAAACAGATGGAAGAACTCATTAAGTAATTAAAAACTGAAAAAGGGGTCATAATAAATGGCAGAAAAATTATACACAATTATTGATGATGCAGGAATTCATGCACGCCCGGCAACACTTTTGGTTAAATCAGTATCTAATTTTAACAGTGAGATCAACTTAGAATATAACGGAAAAAGCGTAAACTTAAAATCAATTATGGGTGTTATGTCATTAGGAATTGTAAAAGGTGCTGAAACAAAAATTGTTGCATCTGGTTCAGATGAAAACGAAGTAATTGCTGCGGTTACTGAAACAATCACGAAACAGGGGTTAGGCCAATGATTGTTCAAAGTCTAAAAGGGATTGGAGCATCAGCAGGAATTGCCATTGCAAAAGCTTATCGATTAGAAGAACCAGAACTAGTCGTGGAAAAACGTGTGATTGACAGCATCGAAGCAGAAATTCAACGTTTTACTGCTGCGATTAGCCAATCGACATCGGAGCTTGAACAAATAAAAGAACATGCTTTCAAAGAGTTAGGAGAAGATAAAGCAGCAATTTTTGCTGCTCACCTTCTTGTCCTAAGTGATCCAGAGCTTATTAACCCAATCAAAGACAAAATCACAACTGAAAAAGTGAATGCTGAATTTGCCTTACAGGAAGTTGCAAATATGTTTATCGGCATGTTCGAGTCAATGGACAATGAATACATGAAGGAACGTGCTTCAGATATCCGGGATGTGACAAAACGTGTGATGTCTCATCTTTTAGGTGTAACGATTCCGAATCCAAGTATGATCTCTGAGGAAGTTATTATTATTGCTGAGGATTTAACTCCATCTGATACAGCTCAATTAAATCGACAATATGTGAAAGGGTTTACGACCGATATCGGTGGACGCACATCCCATTCAGCAATAATGGCTCGCTCATTGGAAATTCCCGCAGTTGTTGGAACAAAAACAGGCACAACTGATATCGAAAATGGCGTATTAGTCATCCTAGACGGCTTAGCTGGAACAGTGATTGTCGATCCGTCAGCTGATACTGTGAAAGAATATGAAGAGAAAAAAGCTACTTATGAAGCAAAAAAGGCAGAGTGGGCAAAGCTTGTGAATGAGCCGACTGTTTCAAAAGATGGACAACATGTAGAACTCGCTGCCAATATTGGTACGCCTGAGGATGTAAAGGGTGTACTTGAAAACGGTGGTGAAGGTGTCGGCTTGTATCGTACCGAATTTTTATATATGGGACGTACTCAGCTTCCGACTGAAGAGGAGCAATTTGATGCTTATAAATCCGTATTAGAGCGCATGGAAGGTAAGCCTGTTGTTGTGCGTACACTTGATATCGGTGGAGATAAAGAACTTCCATACTTAGACTTACCAAAGGAAATGAATCCATTTCTAGGATTCCGTGCGATTCGTTTATGCTTAGAAATGCAGGATATGTTCCGCATCCAACTTCGAGCCTTGCTTAGAGCAGGCGTTTATGGAAATTTAAAAATCATGTTTCCTATGATTGCCACACTAGATGAGTTCCGTTCGGCAAAAGGAATTCTTGAAGAAGAAAAACAAAAGCTTTTGTTTGAAGGCCAGCAGGTAGTAGAAAAAATCGAGCTGGGGATCATGGTGGAAATTCCTTCTACTGCTGTTTTAGCTGATCAGTTTGCTAAAGAAGTGGATTTTTTCAGCATTGGTACAAATGATTTAGTCCAATATTCAATGGCTGCAGATCGTATGAACCAACGTGTTTCCTATCTATATCAGCCATACAGTCCGGCAATTTTAAGATTGGTTAAAATGGTAATTGATGCTGCGCATGCTGAAGGCAAATGGGCAGGTATGTGCGGTGAAATGGCGGGAGACGAAACAGCAATTCCAATTCTCTTAGGCCTGGGACTTGATGAGTTCTCAATGAGTGCAACATCCATCCTAAAAGTACGTTCCCAAATTCTTCGTCTTTCTAAAACAGAAATGAAGAACTTAGCAGAAAAAGCCTTGCAAATGAAAACAACAAGTGAAGTAATCGAAGCCGTAAAGGAAATTATGAAATAGGAACGGTTATAAAAAATGATTTTTAACGGGGACGGTTTTATTTTTTTGAAAAATACTTGTAAAAGCCGTTCTCATTAACCATTATGAACCATTTCTCGTAAGAACCGAGACAATGAACGATGATACACATTGATGGCACATGAACAATGGAGGGTGAAATGAAAAAGATAGGTGTTTTAACGAGTGGGGGAGATGCGCCTGGAATGAATGCTGCTGTCAGAGCAGTTGTTCGGAAAGCAATCTACCATGATCTTAAGGTATCTGGAATATATGGCGGATACGCTGGTTTAATAAAAGGAAATATCGAGGAACTTGGATTGGGCTCTGTTGGTGACATTATACATCGCGGCGGAACGATTCTTTTATCGGCAAGATGTGAAGAATTTAAGAAAAAAGAAGGTCAACTTAAGGGTATTGAGCAATTAAAAAAGGCTGGTATTGAGGGCTTGGTTGTAATCGGCGGAGATGGCTCATACCGAGGGGCTAAGGCTCTCACTGAGCATGGTTTTCCATGTGTGGGTGTACCGGGGACAATCGATAACGATATTTGCGGAACACAATTTACGATTGGATTTGATACAGCTTTAAAGACTGTCATTGAGGCAATCGATAAAATTAGAGATACCGCAACATCACATGAACGAACCTTTGTAATTGAGGTAATGGGAAGGGATGCCGGTGATATTGCGCTTTGGGCCGGGCTTGCCGGAGGAGCAGAAACGGTTCTCGTTCCTGAAGAAAATTACGACATGAACGAAATTTGTGACCGATTAAGAAAGGGGCATGAACGGGGCAAAAAACATAGCATCATCGTTGTTGCTGAAGGGGCAGCAAGCGGTGTTGAATTGGGCAAACAAATTAGAGAGCTAACGAATTTTGATACCAAAGTCTCTGTATTAGGACATATGCAGCGTGGTGGTTCTCCTACAGCCTTTGACCGTGTATTAGCAAGCCGGCTTGGTGCACGTGCAGTTGAACTTATAATAGAAGGAAAAGGTGGAAGGGCAGTAGGGATTGAAAACAATCAAATAATAGATCACGAAATCGCAGATATTTTGGGAGGAGCACATACGCTTGATACGAACCTTCTGAGATTGTCAAAAGAGCTTTCTATTTAGGATGTGCATTTCCACCAGCTTTTTAATAGTGAAACAAGGTAGAAAGCCATGGTTAATGCAGGTCTTGTGTTTGACTTGCTATTAATCTAATAGGTTCATATAAATATTTTTAGCACAGAGGTAATATGTTGAGTGACAATAAAGTTTTTCAATTTACAATAAAGTCATTTAAAACATAATAAAGTTGTTCAATATTACATGTGCAAGCGAAAAGACTAAATAAATATAAGTTTTCACTGATTTGTCGACCTAAGAAAGGATTTTTATTAATAACCAGTTTAAGATAATGGGTGAGTGATTAGGGGAATTTGTATGATATTTATAGAGTTAGATGAGTTAGAATACAGAATCAATCAACTGAGAAAAGAATTGATTCAGATTGCTGAAATAACTGGCTTAAATAGCCGTGAGACCATTTATTGCAGTCGGAAATTAGACAAACTCATCACGATCTATCAAAAATCTTCTTATAAAAAAATAGAAATATGTTGTTGAATGGCAATGAAGTTGTTTGAATATTAACATTTTAAACAACTTTATTATCATTAGTTTTGAAATTTAATCTTCATGTTACGATCGAAATTAAACAACTTATTTTTTGTTTGATCTGAATTTAGAACGGTTTTATGCGAGTTTGACGCTTCAAAATTAAATGACTTTATTGTTACGGTACATAGAGGTAAGAATGGGGTTGTCTAAAAGGTACATTTTATCGTGAATTTTAACCAAGAAAAAACCCAAGAATGTTGATAAAACAACATTCTTGGGTTTTGCTGTATATAAATTTTTGCTTAAAAAACTACTTTTCGGACAGTGCCATTTTATTAGAATTATAGTGAATCTCAAAAATAATAGAACCAGAAACAGAAACAGGTAAAAATTTTAGGATCCGTACTCTAATTTTAATCTTTCCATATCTTTTAAGGGGGCACAACCGAATAATCTGGAGTATTCCCTACTGAATTGAGAAGGGCTCTCGTAACCTATTTTAAAGGCAACATCTGCTGCACTTATTTTTCCAAGTTTTAATAAACTTCTTGCTTGTTGTAATCGCACTTGTTTTTGAAACTGTATAGGACTCATTGAGGTCATCTCTTTAAAATGACGATGCAGTGACGCGACACTCATATTTGCACTTTCTGCAAGATCCTGTATGCTTAATTTTCGTTCATAATTCCTTGTAATCTCAGAAATGATTTCGCTCATTTTACTGGTTTTCCCATTAAAAAATTGATGCAGTATATGACCATCAGAGCTTTGTAGAATTCTGTATAGGATTTCCTCTTTAATTAAAAGTGCTAAGAAAGGAATACTCTCAGGTTCTTGTAAAAGTTCAACCATGCGACAAACTGCGTTGAAAATTCCCTCATTTAATGAGCTAACGAGCATACTTCGTTTTTGTTTGATTTCCATATTAGGTTTTACTTGTACGCCTTTATTAATTAGATCCAGTATATCCTTTGTGGTAAATTGTAACTTGATTTACAAATAAGGGAAATCCTTTGAAGCTTTTAGGACATGAGCCGTAATAGGAACATCTGCCACTGTTACAAAATAATCTCTTGTTCCATAACCATACCTCTCTTTTCCTAAGTAAACTTCTTTATAACCTTGGGCGACTATACATAAAGAAAATGTATGTATCCCATAAACTGGTCCGATTTCCTTGGAACGACGACTAAGGTATAACCCTGGTTATGACTTCATATTGGGGATTTATCTTCATGGCTGTGCATATAGGAATGTCCTGGAGAACAATTATCAATGAAGTACGAAAGATGACGGGAATTACCAGCTATAGCCGTATCCGCACAATTGCGTTGCGTGTCATAGCTGTGTTGATAGTTGTATATGGCGTGCAGGCTTCTTTTGAGAGAGGTATACTTTACAAGTTAACCGTATATAATCCATTTGGTTGGAACTATGATGAGTCTTCCATAGGATTTTTAATCGATCATCTATCCATCATGGGAATATATATCAGTGAGACTCATTATGTACTGAAATTTGTTCGGAAGCAGGATAAAGCTATGGTTTACAAAGGAAGGTAAATTATAGCATGAAAAGGTGCATTAATCTGGGATTGGATTAATGCACCTTTTCATGCTATTAAAGTGTAGTTGCAACTATAATTTATACGCAGTATGAACCCCCGTAAGCAGGGGAATCAAGCTTTTATCCTTTGGTCATTTTGCTCCTTTAGGTGCTTTATATCTTCTTTTGGTGGTAAACCAAACATGCGCGAATATTCACGGCTGAATTGTGATGGACTTTCATAGCCTACTCGGAATGCAACATCTGCTGCATCCGCTGATTCGGATAATAACAGACTCCGGGCTTCTTGTAGTCTCAGTTGTTTTTGGAATTGAATGGGGCTCATTGCTGTTACCTCTTTAAAGTGCCGATGCAGTGAAGAAACACTCATATTTGCTATTTCAGCAAGTTCTTCAATCTTAAAAGACTTTTCATAATTAGTCATGATATGTTCAATCACGTCATTGATTTGACTGGTGGAACTTCCTTCTATTGCTATTTGTTTTAGCAATTCTCCATGTTCTCCTTGCAGAACTCTATAGATGATTTCTTTCCTAATTAGAGGGGCAAGAACCTTGATATCTTTCGGATTATTTAGAAGTCGAGCTAATCTGGTTACCGCGTCTAACAGAGATTGCTCTATTTTGCTGACATACATTCCTCGGTTGGCATTTTCCTTTTTGTCAACTCCCATTTGGAATTCACGTAACACCTCCAATATTTCACTCGGTGTGAATTCAAGTTTGAGAGCCAGATATGGAACTTCAGAAGAGGCTTCTGTTACTTGTCCTGAAATCGGCAGATTAACGGATGCAACAAGGTAATCGGCAGGACCATATTGAAAACGCTCCTGTGAAAGTAATACCTCCTTCATCCCTTGAACGACAATGCATAAGGAAGGCTTGTGAACTCCGTAATTTGGTCCAGTATCATTAGAGTAACGGGAGAAAAATAAAGACGGAATAGCGGTCATTTGAGTACCGCCCTGTCCTGTGTTACCCTCTATAATTTTGGCGAGCTCAACTCTTTGTCTATATAATTGTTCAAACATAAATCCCCCTTTTTTTCTTCATTCGTGATGATCCCATTATAAGACTAATTCACTTTCTGCGTAAATGGTTGTGAGAGGATTATGCAATCATTTGACAGAATTGTGATACCAGTCGTGATTTCATATGTAGCATAATTAGGATCAAGTAATTGCACATCTTTTTTTACGTAAAAATATCAAATTATAGATAAGGGAGTAGAAAGATGACCATGAACAATACTTGGAAAATATACATGTTAACTCTCATCAGTTTCTTGGTTGGCACGTCACAAAATGTTATCTCTGGCATTCTAGACCAGGTAGCTGTTTCTATCGATGTATCGTTATCGGCAGCTGGACAGCTTACCACCGCATTTGCACTTGCCACTGCAATTGGAACGCCCATTTTTATCGTAGCGACTGCAAAAATAGACCGGCGTAAGCAACTGCTAATAGCTCTTGCCATCGTATTACTAGGAGTCATTTCGACACTTGCCCTGCCCGGTTTTGGTTTCTTGATGGTTTCCCGTGCTATTCTTGGGGTTGGAACAGGCGTCTTCGTCGTCACTGCTTATGCGGTCGCTGCGAAATTGGCACCCCCTGGGCGGCAGGGTGGAGCCATGTCCAATATTTCATTGGGCTTCAGTTCTTCCCTTGTCCTTGGTGTTCCCATAGGACGTGTAATCGCTTCGGCATACGATTGGAAGGTGATTTTTTGGGGCATTGGGTTCTTCACACTTCTCGGAATTTTCGCTGTCGCAAGGGCGATTCCGTCCATGGAAGGTGAAAAACCGATCCCTCTTGGCAAACAACTCGCACTGTTAAAGAATCCAAAAGTCACTTTCGCCCTTGGTATGACGTTGTTCGTATTTATTGGCTATTCAGTGGTTAATACGTATATTACCCCCTTCTTAACCTCTGCCATACCAATTAGTGGAGGGAAAGTGAGCACCGTTCTTTTTGCTTTAGGGATAGCAAGCTTGATTTGGTCCAAAACTGGCGGTTTTCTGGCGGATCGGCTTGGTACCACTCGGACCCTTCTTTGTAGCATGGCAGTTCAATTCCTCAGTCTTGCATTGGTGTCGGTCGTGTCTGGTTCGGCAGTTGGCGTCATTATGTTACTTATGCTTTGGTCAATTTCTGCTTGGACGTTTGGGCCAACACAGAATTTCAATCTGCTTTCAATCGCTCCGGAAGCCTCTGGTATTATGCTTAGTCTAAATAGCACCTTTGTGCAGCTTGGATTTGCAGCAGGCGCTGGTATCGGGGGAATCGTCGTGGGAGGCTCATCGATACTAGCAATTTGTTGGATAGGTGCCGCCGCGGTAGCAGTCGCATTCTTTGTAAATATTACCTCATTTGGGCTTACCCGACGTTACCAAGAGAAAGGGGATAATGTAGAAAATAGGAACAAAATTTATTTAAGGGAGTAGGTATAATGAAAATTTTGATTTTGGGTGCTGTAGGTCAAATAGCCCATATGCTAAAAAGTGAATTGCTCAATAAAACTAGCCATTCAACCGTTCTTTATGCAAGAAACGGTCATAAGCGTTTAACGCTCATTGATAAGAGCCGTGAAGAGATTTTTGATGGTGATTTTAAAGACAAAGATAAACTGATCGATGCGATGAAAGATGTAGACCTTGTTTATATCAACGACATGGGTGACGATAAATCAACAAAAACAATTATTAATGCCATGAATGATGCAGGAGTAAGAAGAGTAATCGCGGCATCGGTTCTTGGAATATATGATGAAGTGCCGGGAGCTTTCGGAGAATGGAATAAACGTATGATTGGAGGAATCCCTAGAATGCAGTCCCAGATTGAATCAGCACGGTTATTAGAAAAATCAAAGCTAGATTATACACTATTAAGATTGACATGGCTTTACAACGAAAATAGGAATACTAAATATATGATTACCCATAAAGGAGAGCCGTTTGTTGGTGCACAAGTTACACGTCAAGCTGTAACTCAGTTAATCATGGATATCATTGAAGAAAAAAGTGATAAATATTTTCAAACTAGTCTAGGAGTAAGTGAACCAAATACAGATTGGGCGAAGCCATCATTTTATTAAAATATAAAAGTTGAGGGGGAATATTTTGGAGACGTATATTTCTAAACGGCAGTATGAATGTTGATGGTAATACTGCTAGATTAGCAAAAGAAGTTTTTCAAGGTCTTGATTATATTCCTATCAATTTCGCTGAGCATCATATTAATCAAATCGGACAAGACTCCGACGGAAAGCAAGATGATTTTCAAAATGTCATGGAACAATTAATAATGGCAGATGATATCGTCATTGGTATTCCAGTTTATTGGTCAAGTATGAGTGGTTATTTAAAGACTTTCATTGATCGTTTTGCAGACGCTTTGGATGCCCCATTAGCAGGTAAACGTGTTTATCTATTAATTCAAGGTACAGCACCTGATGATGCTATTCCTTATATTACAAATGTAATAAAACATCTCTGTCGCCGTTTCCACATGAATTATATGGGATTAGCAACTAATTCTAAGGAAGCAACCAAATTGCACAATCTAATGGATAATAAAGAGGAGAAAGGAAGATAAATCATGAAAAAACGCCTATTAGGAAATAGCGGCTTGGAAGTTTTTGCTATAGGTCTTGGTTGTATGGGAATGAGTAATGGTTATGGTCCGGTATCGGACAAGAAAGAGATGATTTCGCTGATTCATGCAGCCATTGATCGAGGAGTCACTTTCTTCGACACCGCCGAAGTTTATGGTCCATATGTGAATGAGGAGTTGGTTGGTGAAGCGCTTGAACCTTTCAAGGGAAAAGTGGTCATTGCCACTAAATTCGGTATCCAAATGGAAAATGGCAAGCAGGTGCTTGACAGCAAGCCGGAGACTATTCGGCAATCTGTTGAAGGCTCATTAAATCGCCTAAAAGTTGATACTATTGACCTCTACTATCAGCATCGGGTTGATCCCAATGTGCCTATTGAGGAAGTAGCCGGTGCTGTACAAGACCTAATCAAGGAAGGTAAGGTTAAACATTGGGGGCTTTCTGAGGCAGGAGTACAAACGATTCGCCGCGCACATGCGGTTCAGCCTTTGACTGCAATTCAAAGTGAATATTCCATGATGTGGAGAAGTCCTGAAGAAGAACTGTTGCCTACTCTTGAAGAACTTGGAATCGGCTTTGTGCCGTTTAGCCCTCTGGGCAAGGGCTTCCTTACTGGAAAAATTGATAAAAATGCAACATTTGCTAGCTCCGATTTTCGAAGTATTGTTCCTCGTTTCAAACCGGAAAATATCGAAGCGAATCAGATATTGGTCGAACTGATAAAGAAGATTGCAGTAGGGAAAGATGCAACCCCTGCTCAAATCGCATTAGCATGGGTACTTGCTCAGAAGCCATGGATTGTTCCGATTCCCGGTACAAGGAAACTGGAACGTCTGGAAGAAAATCTTGGCGCAGCGGATGTTGAGCTGACTGCTGAAGAACTACATGATTTGAACGATGCACTATCAAAGATTGAAGTTTCGGGAGAGCGCTACCCGGCAGAATACGCAAATAGAGTGGGAAAATAAAATACACTCAAAATTTAATTAATAGGAGGAATTTTTTATGCAAAAAATTATTTTAAACAATGGTGTTGAAATGCCGATACTCGGTTTTGGTGTTTTTCAAATTCAAGATGAAAAAGAATGTGAACAAGCTGTTTATGACGCTATTATGGCTGGTTATCGACTGATTGATACCGCTGCCTCTTATCTAAATGAAGAAGCGGTCGGCAGAGCTATTAAGCGGAGCGGTGTGCCAAGAGAGGAATTGTTTATTACTACGAAACTATGGGTTCAGGATACTGGTTATGAGAGCACAAAAAAAGCATTTGCCAATTCACTAAAAAGACTTCAATTGGATTATTTAGACTTGTATTTAATTCATCAGCCATACGGAGATGTATATGGTTCTTGGCGAGCTATGGAGGAATTATACCGGGAGGGAAAAATCAAAGCAATCGGAGTAAGTAACTTCTATTCAGACCGCCTAATTGATTTAATCATTCATAATGAAGTTGTTCCTGCCGTAAATCAGGTCGAAACACATGTTTTCAATCAACAAATTGAAAGTCATAACTTTATGAAAGAGAACAATGTTCAGATTGAGTCTTGGGGACCGTTTGCAGAAGGAAAAAATAACATGTTCCAAAACGAAACTTTGGTATCAATTGCTGAAAATTATAACAAAACCGTTGCTCAGGTGGTTTTACGTTGGTTGACACAAAGAGGTGTCGTTGTGATTCCAAAGTCTGTTCGTAAGGAAAGAATCATCGAGAACTTCAATATCTTTGACTTTGAATTAAGCCAAGAAGATATGGAGAAAATTGCTACCTTAGATACGAAACAAAGCCTATTCTTTTCTCATCAAGACCCTGAAATGGTGAAATGGATCGGGACACGTAAACTTGATATTTAATGTTCATTCTTATCAACAATCAAAATGATATTCTGGGTTTAGTCTACTCACCGAAATACTGTTGTTTATTAAGGTGTAAAATCCAAAAGAAAAAGCGTGTGAATTCTACATACGCTTTTTCCATTATAGTCTGTTGAGTAAGGACTAGAAGTTTCTACAAAGGGACTCAGTTGCATGGGTACGATTTGAACAAAGCGCTCTCGAAAACCAAGATTTCATATGTTCGATATCCGGCAGAATACGAAAATAAAATCAACAAATTGGAAAGGATGTTCTCTAGTATGTCTAATATTCAAGATAAAGTTGTCCTTATTATGGGTGCATCGAGTGGGATCGGATAAGAAACCGCAAAAGAACTTGTCTCCAAAGGCGCAAAACTTGTTCTTGCAGCGCGACGTGAAGATCGTTTGAAAAAATTGCAACAAGACATTCAAAATACTGGCGGAGAAGCTATTTATAAAGTGACGGATGTAACTCCGCATGAACAAATGGAAGAATTAGCTGAGGTTGCTCTTAATGAGTTTGAAAAAATCGATGTATTAGTAAATAATGCCGGAGTGATGCCACATTCATTTCTTTATAAGAAAAAGATTGATGATTGGAACAAGATAATTGATGTCAATATTAAAGGAGTGCTTTATGGCATTGCTGCAGTTCTTCCAACAATGAGAGAACGTAAATCCGGTCATATTATTAATCTTTCTTCTGTAGCAGGACACTTTGTAGGGTTCTGGTGCAAAAATCACTCGTTAGAAGCATAGAGTATGAGTTTCCTTTAAATTGCTAACTTACGAAGCTAATCCAAACAATTTATGGATGAATTCTTTTTGATTTTGGGCAGACTTTACCCTTTGATGAACCTGCTTCTTTTTAATCATATGCATGGCTTCTATACCACTCAGTATGTAAGTGGCTGTACGAAATGATTTCAATCCTAACATCGAACGAACTCGCTTCTTTATAAAACGATGATCCTGTTCTACCATATTATTGAGATATTTAACTTGCCTTATTTGTATGCCTTCAGGCATACGTTTCTCTTCTTTTAACTCTTGAATCACTACAGGATAGGCTGGATTCTTATCCACTGTTATGACACGAGGTTTATAAACATGAGAAGTGGCCAAGGCTTTCTTGAAAAAGCGCTTGGCTGTTTGTTTATCTCTTGATTCACTTAAATAAAAATCAATGGTATTCCCATCTGAATCGACTGCACGATATAAATACATTCATTGACCTTTTACTTTGATATACGTTTCATCGACTCTCCAAGAGTCATTTGTTGGCTTAAGATGACGACGTACTCTTTTATCTAATTGAGGTCCATATTGATGAACCCAACGCATAATCGTTGTATGAGCCATGGATAAGCCACGCACCTCCATCATTTCCACCAAATCACGAAAACTTAAATTGTACCGTAGGTACCACCTTACTGTTAACAAAATAATGTCAGGATGATAGTGCTTCCATTTGAACAAATCTTCCTTTTCCATACTGATCACACACCTTTTTTAGAGTAATAGTATCAGTATGTCCAAGATTTAGAGATTCATTGCAATTTTCTTGGAATTCTTGCACCAGAACCAATTTATCAATGCAAATAGCAGTGGTGGTACTTCTTATTCATCCGTTGAAGAATGGAAAAACTTATATCCCTTTTTAGGTTTTAGACGGATATAGAAACGGAGGTGCAGGGGATGGAGCCAACCCAAAAGAAAAATTTCTTATTTTTAATGATCGTATTTGTCGTTGCTGCTTTGGTTATTATGTACGTTTTCAGCTTGCAATCACAGTTGCAGGAAGTCAGAGCGAACCAGGGCAACTATGAAGATCAGATTAAATCTCTATCCTCTATCCAGAACACGGATCCATTAGAGATAAATCGTGAGTTTCTTGAAAGTTTTTTCACCTATCAAACCACTGCTGAACGATACAAAAAAATTGAACCGTTCATGACCAATCAGGGATACAAGGCGACCTATCCTTCCGGATTCGGAAGAATCGGTCCAGTCATCCATGATAGGCCTGAAGCCTTTTGAATACCAGTCCTCGAAGACGGAAGCTGAATTTTTTAATGAATTCAAGCTCACTACGGAATTTAATAATGTTGCTGCCACTGAAACGGTTATCGTCAAAACATCGCTCATATATGTGAAAGAGCAAGGTTGGAAGGTTGATGATATGGAGTTTATTGGTCAATTGACTGGGCGTAAATAAGGGTAGAGTCAGGAATATGCGGTTATCTGTACTATGAAAATTAGGAGTATTTAAAGTATTCTAAGAAGAAAAATTGAGTGAAAAGTTACTATGAATACGTGATATCTTTACTCAGTAAACGATGTATGAACTTGTCCTTGATTTAGATCCTCCTTCTGAAGAAAAGTCTTCCCTTGCAGTAAAGGCCGCATTGGAGATTTATCAAGTACTGAAGCCGCTTGGAATAATTGCATTTATTAAGACTTCGGGAAATAAAGGACTTCAAGTGCATATACCCCTGCCAAAAGAGACCTTTACATATGATGATACAAGGATTTTCACTACATTTCTCGGGGATTATTTAAAAAGTACATTTCCAGATGACTTTACAACAGAACGACTAAAAAAAAATCGGCATCAGCGTTTGTATCTTGATTTCGGTTCAACATCATGAAGGAAAAACAATCATTGCCCCTTATTCCACTCGCGGTAACGATTTTGCAGGAGTGGCTACGCCACTGTATTGGGAAGAGTTGAGAGAAAGCGAAGAGGCGTTCAAATTAGAAATTACACCGTCTCTAGTGTGCCAAAGCGGATTATAAAGCATTGCTGTCCTTTTAGAGAGTATCATCTTGTTCGGCATCAGCAACCGTTTTCAGAAATTCTAGAGTTTCTTAAACGAAAAAAATAGAAAGCATAATGGTAAAACTCATAAAGTATATATATATTAGGTTTTTGTATTTTTAGATTAGGTTAAAATAATTAAAAGTTTGGTGCCTAGTTATAATCAAAAGGGGGCAAATGCTTATCTAGAACATATCTAAACAATCATTTAGATAACATACTCACTAGTGATGGCAAATGGACTTTAAAATAAGTCAATTTCAAATGGATAGTGGAACGTTCATGAAAAAGTATTCGAGAGGAGATTTCAATTGAATTCAAATGAGTCAACTAATAACACTTTATTTACGAAGGAATTTACAAAGAATCCATACCCTACATATGCAAAATTGAGAGAAACGGAACCTGTTTACAGAATCCTCCTTCCGGATGGTCAGTACGGCTGGATGATTACACGGTATGAAGATGCCATTGAAGCTCTGAAGGACTTAAGATTTATTAAGAATTTTTCAAAGTTAACTGGCGAAAATGAGGGATACGATAGCATTTTTACCCACAATATGCTTTTTTCTGATCCGCCAGATCATAAAAGATTACGGGGGCTTGTTCAAAAGGCATTTACGCCACGAATGATAGCAGAAATGAGGGATCGAATTCAGGAGATAACAGATGATCTTTTAGACGAAATTGCCAAAAAGGATAGTATGAATTTAATCGATGATCTTGCTTTTCCTTTACCGATTATCGTAATATGTGAGATTTTAGGCGTTCCATCAGAAGACCGTGACAAGTTTCGCATATGGTCAAATTCATTAATTGAAGGAACCAACGGTGAACATGCGAAAGATATGGCAGTTCATATGCAGGAATTCACCGAATATCTGGGAGACCGGTTTTCAAAGGTACGGGAAAGTCCAGGGGAAGATTTAATTAGCCAACTGATCACGGCCGAAGAGGAGGGTGACAAATTAACAGAGAAAGAGTTATATGGGGTGGTCTCACTTTTGATTATCGCAGGACATGAAACGACGGTAAATCTGATTGGCAATAGTATTCTCTCTTTCTTGGAACACCCTGATCAGTTACAGCTCTTGCAGGATCATCCTGAAATGATTCATACAGCACTTGAAGAATCGCTCCGGTATAATGGCCCAGTCGAATTTAGCACATCCCGATGGGCACGTGAAGATTTTGAATTCAAAGGGAAAGAAATAAGTAAGGGAGATTTAGTGATTATCGCTCTGAATTCCGCTAACCATGATCCTAATCAATTTACAGACCCGGAGGTTTTTGATATTACCCGTGAGAAAAGTCCTCATCTTGCTTTCGGGAAAGGAATTCATCTTTGCCTGGGTGCTCCACTTGCCCGTCTAGAAGGCGAAATTGCTATCAGCAGTCTCTTGCAGCGCTTTCCACAAATCAAATTAAGAGTTGATATGAATGAACTTGAATGGAGACCCGGTATGGTTGTAAGAGGGGTAAAAGAAATACCTCTTTCCTTTTAAATTTTTCATCCTATTAAAGCTGTAAAATTATAATTTAAATGACGCCATGTTATTCCATTAAAGGGCGCGATTGTAGGCAACACAGGAGAAAATGACCAAACTTTTTAAAAACCACATTTGAAATGATAAAGAAAGAATCCATTTTGAACAAACTTTTTTCAAAATGGATTCTTTTGATTTGCCGTAAAATGCAGGCACATAAGATATTTTTGATCAAACTTTATTATAAAGCTACAAAATGCTTCTATAGTTGAGGAATCGTAAATAACCAGTTTTAACAAATTGCCTTCATTTTTTAGGATTCTTTAATTTAATAATATCGTTCATCTCTTTTGCTTTTCTCATTGCAGAAATTGTATCTTGCTCATTCAAAAATTTTTCTAACCTTGACAGGATTACTCTTTGCTTCATTTTCTCTTCTTTTTCTTCTTCTATACTTTCATGTAGATTGGAGAAATCTCTTTTAAAAACCAAAAAGAGAGCTAGACATTTTGTGAATGGTGACTAGGAGGAGCCGAGTGCGTGAATAGCGCAAGCACGGTTCTGTGAGGGGAGGAACACAATCTACCGCAAGGTAGAGAGGTTCCCTTCTACTCGACTAGTTGAAGAACGAGTTTGTTGTGCCGTTTAACAATACAGATAAAGGGTTGAAGAAATAAGAAGTGCCACAAGTTGAATATTAGTTTTTATCCGTATCTTGAATAAGGCATCTATTCAAAAGGAGTTAAGTGACCTACACTTAACTCCTTTATTTCTGTCGAGAATCTATATATTTTTTACCCCAATCTTGCATAACAGCTATTACAGGAAGAAGTTGTTCACCTAAATCGGTTAATGTGTACTCTACTTTGAAAGGTAATTCATCAAATATTTCTTTTTGGATTAAACCATCATCTTCTAACTCTTTTAATTGTTTGGCGAGAATCCCTTTTGAGATTCCAGGAAGAAGCCGTGTTAATTCACCAAATCTTTGTGGTTGAAGTGAAATATACCAGATTAAAAGCGGCTTCCATCTACCTTGAAGAACATTTTGGGTAATCGTCAAAGAACAAATTTCTTCTCGGATTTCTGATGGGGGAAGAGTGTCTAGGTTGAAATTGAATTTAGCCATTTTGTCCACCTCGCAATAAAAAGTATAAGCTGGTCACAAAAAAGTGACTACTGTTTTTCTATTTGTAATCCCTCTATTATAGACATCATAAATAAAAAAATACATGAAAAGTATTTGTTGGTTAGAGGGGATATAATATGAAAACAATATTAATTACTGGTGGTACAGATGGAATGGGGAAAGCTTTGGCGATAACTCAATTAAAAAACGGGCATCGTGTGATTATTGTTGGTCGTTCGAAAGATAAAGGCTCCCAATTTATAAATGAAGCGAAGCAATTAAATGCTTCGAATCGCGCTGTTTTTCTTGAAGCCGATTTAAGCTTAATTAGTGAAAACAAAAGAATCATCGAATTTATGAAACAAGAAATGAAATCATTAGACACCTTAATTTTAACAGCAGCGGATCAATCGTATCGTCCAAATAAACGAGAAACTAAAGAAGGTTTTGAGTTTACATTTGCTTTATATTATTTAAGTCGTCATGTATTAAGCTATGGTCTAAAATCATTAATGGAAAAATCAAATGGGCCAATTATTATTAACATAAGTGCTCCAGGGTTAAAAGGTGAAGTGAAATGGGATGATATCCAAATGAGCCAAAACTTTGATAGTACTAAAGCGCAACGTCACGGAAGTCGATTGAATGATTTGCTAGCTGTATCATTCGATAACAAAAATGAAGCCAAGCATATTAAATACATTTTATTTAATCCATGGGCTGTTCGAACAACAGGTGCAGATGCTTCAGCTAAAAATAAAATACAGCAACGAATCAATGCTTTCATTTATAAATTAATTGGGAAAACTCCTGAAGAAGCAATTCTTCCGGTAATCGATTTATTAGATGCCCCGCCAAAAGAAACACTAAGTGCATATGTTCAAAAAAAAGGAGTAGATCTGTCAATGCCAACATTTGATAAGAATAAAGCCGCGCGTTTATTGAATGAAACGAATAAATTAATTCAGAAATAAAAAAATGAAAATCGCATTAACTGAGTTTGTGAAGGAATGTACTTAAACTAACGGGTGCTTGTGCGGTCGAGCCTAGGTCGTATCATATAGCGGGTGGGATTCCCGTCGAGAAAGAACTAGCCATTCACTCGTAGCGAGTCTTGGAGGACTAATGGTAACATTATCCTTTAAGCGTAGACATTTAGGTGGCGGGCCGAAAGCCAAACGGTTGAAGGGATTGAGCTCCATAATGTTAGTAAATCGAGAGGGCTGATGCCTTAAGCACAGCAGAAAGCTACATTTTATCCATCGTTAAAGGCAAGAAGGATAAAATCTCTCTGGAGTCAGAGACCTTGGCACGTCACACATTGATATGATACGGCAACTCGGGAGACCCTACCGGTCTTTTCTTCTTATAGAAGAGTATGGTGTACAAGCGATAATAAGCAAGGAAACCAAATGCCGTTGTAGGGAGTCGGATAGCAGCGTAGTACCAATGAAGGAAAGGCTAGCTACCAGTTATCACCCTTACTAGGGATACAATTACTACACGCAGTGGTAGGTATAATAAATGGAAACAAAACTATTAAGGATAGCAAAATTAGCAAAAGGAAATCCCTTATTTGAGATAAAATCAGACTCTTTCTTCATAAATATCCGTTACCTTAACTAAGAGTTAAGGTGAATAATTATGACTGACTAAAGAAAAGTGATTAGCTACATTTTATGAATGGTGACTAGGAGGAGTCGTGTGCGTAAATAACGCAAGCACGGTTCTGTGAGGGGGGAGGAACACAATCTACCGTAAGGTAGAGAGGTTCCCTTCTACTCGACTAGTGGAATAAGGAGATTTAAAATAATCAATCTTTTTATAAAAAACAGTTCTTAAAAATAAAAGAAAGCAATTGTTTTGATCATTCTTTATTCAAAACGATTGCTTTTTATATGCAGTAAAATCAAGGATTTAGAGTGAATAATAATCAAATTTTATTCTAAACCAACAAGAATGGATATGTAGCACTACGTTGTTTCCATCTGTAAAGATTAGTCTTTCAATTAAATACGAAGGATTCAAACGGGCTGCTGAACCATTATTGTACATATAGAACTAAATATTGGGTTATGATGTATGAACAAACATGTCAATACTCTAGGACCATTTAAACTAACGTTGCGGTTTATAAGAATGAATTAACTTTTTTATAATGAACTAAAAGGTCTATGAAACAAAGAAATCCATCTCACAACAAATGTAGGGAATAGAGGTAAAGAATATGAGAAAATACGATCATTTTTTTGAAAAAACAGAACGTCTTATTTTAAGAAGATTTAATATCAATGACACTAAATACTTTCATTTTTACCGTTCTAATTCAGAAGTTGCTAAATTTCAGTCATGGGAGAATTATCAATATCACGAAGCAAAAACGTTTGTTAATGAACAAATTAAAAATAATCCTAATCAACCAGGTACTTGGTTCCAATTTGCAATTGCTTTAGCTGAAACCAACGAACTTATTGGAGATTGCGCTCTTCATACACTTTTAAATGAACCTCGCATCGTAGAAATTGGATTTACTCTTTCCCCAGAATATCAGGGAAATGGATATGCAAATGAGGCTGTTTGTGCGTTATTGCATTATATATTTAATTCATTAGAAAAACATAAAGTGATTGCTTTCTCAGATGTTCGAAATACCAAGTCTATTGCGGTGCTAGAACGTGTGGGTATGAGGCGAGAAGGTCATTTATTACAAAACTATATGTCAAAAGGACAGTGGATTGATGAATATCAATATTCAATTCTAAAGTCTGAATGGGAGGGTACCACATATCCATCAACTTCAGAAACAAAGTAAAACGGAGGTCACTTCTTAAATTAACTAATTTCATGTGAAATGACCTAACAGTGGAACAAACAATCTTTTATGCTTTTTCTGGTGGCTTTTTCTTCAGGAATTGGTCCTATTGTTGAAATCACCTCTTTAGTGTAAGAAGGAAAATCTTGATTTAAACCTACAATATATAGATTGAACATTATGTTGTTATTTATATAAAAGAAAGTGAGAGAGAAAATATGAATATTAGAGTAGCAAGTGAATTAGATTACCCTGATTTAAGACTGATATACTTAAAATCTCGTCGTAAAAGTTTTCATTGGGCAGATATAGAAGAAATGACTTTAGACGACTTTGATAAGCATACTGTAGGAGAGTATATAATTTTAGCTGAGGAAGATACTCATATCCTCGGATTTGCTTCTTTGTACTTGCCAGATAATTTTATACATCATTTATTTGTTCACCCTGATTTCTCGGGTAAGGGCGTTGGTGGTCAATTGGTTAATGCATCCATAGAAAAAATGAATAAACCATTAAGATTGAAATGTGTATCTGAAAATCAAAAAGCAATGAAGTTTTATGAGAATAATGGTTGGAAGAAAGTTGTTGAAGAAGGTAAACCCGAAGAAAAATATTGGGTTATGGAATATGAATAAAATAAATAATTGAGGCTTGTTTTATTTTTGGGATGTAAGCTAACGGGGTCTTTACTTGAAGATCATAAGTAGAAAATGATCAAACTTTTTTACAAAAAATGTATATTAATTTTTAAGAGAAGAATCCATTTTGATCAAACTTTTTTCAAAACGGATTCTTTTTTGCCCCTAAAATGAGTTTTTGCGGGATACTTTTGACCAAACTTTATTTCAAAGCAACACTTAAATCATGCTATATTGTCATTCAGGGAATTAGAAGTACTTCAGCTTGTTGCAAAGGGTCTGTCAAACAGAGAAATATCTGAAAATCTTTTCATTTCTGAACATACGGTTAAGAGTCATCTTAAAAATATTTTGAACAAACTTCACTTAGAAAATCGGGTTCTGGTGCAAAAACTTCAAGTCACTTGCAAGTAATCTCTAAAACTTGAACATACTGATACTACTACTCTAAAAAAGGAGCATGATCAGTATGGAAAACCAAAATTTGTTCAAATGGAAACATTATCAACCTGAGATTATCCTTTTTACAGTGAGATGGTACCTACGGTACAAATTAAGTTTTCGTGATTTGGTGGAAATGATGGAAGAGCGAGGCCTGTCGATAGCTCACACAACGATTATGCGTTGGGTTCATCAATATGGTCCTGAGTTGGATAAGAGAATCCGGCGTCATCTTAAGCAGACCAATAACTCGTGGAGAGTAGATGAAACATACATAAAAGTAAAAGGACAATGGATGTATTTGTATCGTGCAGTCGATTCAGAAGGGAATACCATTGATTTTTATTTAAGTAAAAATAGAAATACCAAATCAGCCAAGCGTTTTTTCAAAAAAGCCTTGGCTTTTTCGCATGTATCCACTCCTCGTGTCATTACTGTAGATAAAAATCCAGCTTATCCAGTAGCAATTGAGAAGTTAAAAGAAGAAAAAAAGATACTAGAAGGCATCCAAATAAGGCAAGTGAAATATCTGAACAACATCGTGGAACAGGATCATCGGTTCATTAAGAGACGAGTCATTCCTATGTTAGGGTTCAAGTCTTTTACCACAGCTACATCCATTCTTTCAGGAGTAGAAGCCATGCATATGATTAAAAAAGAACAGATTGATTTACGGGATAAGTCTATTCAAAATCAGAAAGAATTCATCCATCAATTGTTTGGGATTGCAGCATAAGATACGATTCCGCTAGGAATATATGCGCTTTATTCTCTTTTGCTTTATCTTTGCACCAGAACCCCAAGATTAATAGTGGTGAACCGTATCATAAGTAAATGAGGTTTTTTTAAGATTAATTGTAATAAACTGTACCATATGTAACTGGAAAGGTTCAGAAAAAATCCAGTAGCACATAGCTGCTGGATTGACAGTTTAGGTAATAAAATAATTGTTTCTTTATTTTACTACTTTTTATAGATGATATAAAAATGTAGGAAGTCATTTTGAATGTTTCTTAAGAGAATTAAGCGTTATTTCTAAATTCTTGAATACTAAATAAATCCTCGAAATCAGACCATCTCATTTTTCGTTTCAAATAATCACGAAAGGAATAACAGCTTTTTTCTTGAAGTTTATTGTAAAGTGATGAGATAAAGATTTGCAATCGAACTTGAATCATAAAATAGTAACGATTATTTTTTCCTAATACAGGGATTTCACTGATTTTTACCTTCTGTCCAACAACATTTTTGAAATCTAGGCTCTTATACAACAAAATATCATCCTCTTTTTACCTGTTTCTTTATATTATAACCTATTATCATCTCAAAACATGTCTAAATATGAAGTGTTATAAAATAATTCGGACAAAAGGATTTTATAAGTTTTTACACAAAAAACCAGACTCATGTTTCAGAATCTGGTTCTTTAAAGGTACCTTTGTGTGGGCAGCCTCATTTTCGAAACCGTGCTTCCCGTTACGGATAAATAACATATGAAATTTCTACTACTTTTTTATGCGAGTCTCATCTTAAAATCTTGATAGCCAAATTCGTGCACGATATGACAATCTCCATCTTTATCTTGAACGGCGATGGCTGGTAATGGCATGCCGTTAAAAGTGGTGTTTTTCACCATTGTGTAGATTGCCATATCGCCAAATACTAATCGATCTCCACTTTTCAAAGGTTGATCAAAAGAATAATCCCCGATCGTATCTCCAGAAAGACAAGTTTGTCCTCCAAGTCGATACATAAATGGCTTTTCTCCTACTTCCCCTGAACCAAGAAGTGGCGGACGATAAGGCATTTCTAACACGTCTGGCATATGACAAGATGCAGAAGTGTCAAGAATAGCGATATCCATACCGTTTTGAAGCGTATCAAGTACAGTCGTAACTAAATATCCAGCATTAAGAGCAACGGCTTCTCCTGGCTCAAGATAAACTTCTAAATCATATTTGTCTTGCATTCTCTTAATACACTCTTCTAATAATGAGATATCATAATTGTTTCTTGTAATATGATGGCCTCCACCAAAGTTGACCCATTCCATTTGCGAAAGCCACGGTCCAAACTTTTCTTCAACCGCATTTAACGTTGTTTCTAAATCGTCAGAGTTTTGCTGACATAGTGTGTGGAAATGCAGCCCTGAAACACCCTCAAGCAAATCCGGACGAAAATGCTCTTTTGTTACACCAAATCGAGAGCCCGGTGAACATGGATCATAGATTTCATGCCCAACTTGTGTGGAGCATTCAGGATTGATGCGCAAGCCCACTTTTTTACCGGCTTGAAGAACTTTATCTTTAAATTTTTCCACCTGTGAGAAAGAATTAAAGATGATATGATCACAAATGGATATAATTTCGTCGATTTCATCCTCACGATAGGCAGGGGAAAAGACATGATTCTCTTTCCCCATTTCCTCGTGACCTAGACGAGCCTCGTATAAGCCGCTTGCTGTCGTACCACTTAAATACTCTGCAATGAGAGGATACATCGAATACATTGAAAATGCTTTTTGTGCCAAAACAATCTTACATCCTGTACGTTCCATGACACCATACAGGATTTTTAGATTGTTTTCCAGAAGACCTTCATCGACTACATAACATGGTGTTGGTAATTCTTCAAACCGCATCTTAATAAACAAGCTCCGGCTCTAAGATTTTTACAGGTTCAGCATCGACAAGTTCTGGATCAAAGTTTTCTTTCCATGGTAGTCCCCATTTGTTCAATGCATCCATGAACGGATCTGGATTAAATTCTTCAATATTGTATACGCCTGGTTTATTCCATGTTCCAGTCATCAACATCATCGCACCAATCATCGCAGGAACGCCTGTTGTATAAGATACTGCCTGTGAACCTACTTCTTTATAGCACTCTTCATGGTCACAAACATTGTATACGTAATACGTTTTATCTTTTCCATCCTTTTTACCTTGGAAGATACAGCCTATGTTTGTTTTTCCCTTTGTGCGTGGACCAAGAGAAGAAGGGTCAGGTAACATAGCTTTCAAGAATTGAAGCGGAACGATTTGTTTTCCTTCGTATTCAATTGGCTCAATTGAAGTCATTCCTACATTTTCAAGGCATTTTAGGTGAGTAAGGTAACTTTGGCCAAATGTCATGAAGAAACGGATACGTTTAATTCCAGGAATGTTTAAAGCAAGAGATTCAATTTCTTCATGGTACAATAAATACATATCTTTCTCGCCAATTTCAGGGAAGTTATAAACGCGTTTGATTTCCATTGGTTCAGTCTCGATCCATTCACCGTTTTCCCAGTAGCTGCCATTGGCAGAAACTTCACGAATATTGATTTCAGGATTAAAATTCGTTGCAAAAGGATATCCATGATCTCCTGCGTTGCAGTCGAGGATATCGATATATTCAATTTCATCAAAATGATGTTTAAGTGCATAGGCAGAAAATACACTTGTAACACCAGGGTCGAAGCCGCTTCCTAAAAGAGCTGTAATACCAGCCTTTTCAAAACGTTCGCGATATTCCCACTGCCATTTGTATTCAAATTTTGCCGTATCTTCCGGCTCATAATTGGCAGTATCTAAATAGTTTGTTTTTGTTGCAAGACAAGCATCCATGATCGTTAAATCCTGATACGGTAAAGCTAAGTTCATGACGATATCTGGTTTTACTTCTTCAATTAAAGCAATCAATTCATCAACATTATTTGCATCAACTTGTGCAGTTGTAATTTTTGTTTTTCCACCATCTAATTTTTCTTTTAAAGCATCACATTTAGATTTTGTACGACTTGCGATACAAATTTCTTCAAATACCTCACTGTTTTGACAACATTTATGAATGGCTACTGATGCCACTCCACCACAACCAATAATAAGTGCTTTTCCCATTTTCTTATCTCCTAACTAAATAGATTTTGCAAAGCAAAGAGGGAATTCCATAACAACCAAACTAGCAATGCATCTACTACATAGGATGTCTATAGGAAAAAGATTATTGTCATAACCCCTCAAAGAATTTTTAACCACAAAAAAAGCAAGTTTAAAACGCGTAATCGCGCACAACACTTGCTTTAGATATAATCATCAATATTAAAAAGCATAAGTATATCTATGATAAAAGTCATATGTATACGTCTACCATAAAAGTCTTAGGACAAGGTAGAAAGCCCTTTGATATTCAAAATATATCGTAATATGATCAGAGTCTATATAGCAAATAATTACTTTTACTACTCTTATTGACCGTTTCACAAGTTGATGTGCATATGCACTGGTTGTAAAGTAACCAACTTATAAAATTTGAGCTTTTAACTCAATCAATAAGGCAACTAAAGTTGCCAATCGGCATTTGACCCGGCTGTCCGTATGGCCTTAACTTCCTTAAGGAAGTGGTCAAAATTATCTACTTGGAAAGACTCAATATTTTGAATATTAGCTTTCCTATTAATGCTAGTTTATACTATCAGCATATAATATAAAAAGCAATAGGGAAAATGAAAATTATTTCACAAACAAACATTTATAGGTTTTGCCTGTTCTGGCTTCAATTCGAATATTGGTGATGCTATTATAGTTATTTTTAAAAACTTCCCGATATATCACGGAGAACCGTATCACAAATAGTGGTAAAGCAGAAATTTGAAATTACTATTGATAATTCTTTAGAGGATAAGTAATCTTTTAAAATAAACTCCAAGCAGGAAATACAGGTGGGAAATTGTTAGGTTAGAGTTGATCAAGAAAAATATCATTTACCCGTTCGTAAAAATTAGAAATTGATTTACGGACGTTCATTGAATTCTATATACTTTTACGAACGTCATTTGATAGAATAAGAGAAATAGAACCAAAAAGAAGGAGAATCAAATGGACGTTCGAAAGTTTGGATACATACGAGTTAGTAGCAAAGATCAAAATGAGGGACGGCAACTTGATGCCATGAAAGAAAAGGGGATAGGCGAACGAGACATTTTCATGGACAAACAAAGTGGAAAGGACTTTAATCGTACTCAATATCAGTTGCTTAAACGAATGTTGAGAAAAGGAGATGTGCTATATATTCATTCCTTGGATCGTTTTGGACGGAATAAAGAAGAGATTTTACAGGAATGGAATGACATTACGAAGAACATCCAAGCCGATATCGTGGTGGTAGATATGCCTTTGCTCGATACAACTCAATTTAAAGATAGTTTAGGAACTTTCATTGCGGATCTTGTTTTGCAGATTCTTTCTTGGATGGCAGAAGAAGAAAGGGAACGAATTCGAAAACGTCAGCGTGAGGGTATTGATTTGGCTTTACAAAATGGAGTAGCTTTTGGTCGACCGAAAGTTCAGGTTATAGAGGATTTCAAAGAAGTTTATGATCGATGGAAGGCAGGAGAGATGCCAGCCGTTAAAGCCATGGAAAAATTAGGCGTTAAAAAGACTACTTTTTATAAGTTGGTTAAAGAATACGAAAGAGATTTTAAAAAGGCTACTATCATAGAAGACTATTGTAGATCTTTATCACTCGGGTAATTCGGTCAAAGAATTAAGCGGCGAATATGGCGTATCAGAAGTTACCATTTATAAATGGGTTAAAGAATTTACTCCTATCGGTTTAGGAGAAGAGTCCATGACCCCAAAAGAATTAGCCGCCATACAGAAGGAGAACCTTTGGTTAAAGCAGGAAGTTGAAATTTTAAAAAAGGCTATGGCCATATTCGCGAAAAAGTAACCGAGACAGATCTTACTGAATTTATCGAGGAACACAAGAATCTATACCCCGTACAGAAAATGTGTGAAATATTAGAAATCCCAAGAAGCAGCCATTATCAGTCTCTTCAACTTGTCGTATCCAATCGCGAACAGGAAAACCAAGAACTCACGAAGGAAATTCATCTCATTTACCTGGAAAGCAAGGGACGATATGGGGCTCCAAAGATTCATGAAAGCTTATTAAGCAAAGGGTTTTCCCTAAGTCTAAAGCGTGTTCAACGCCTAATGAGCAAAGCGAGTATTCGTTCTATCACGAAGAAGAAATACCGTCCTTATCCATCAAAAGAAAAGGTTATTCAGTTAGAAAATTTACTTAAACGAGACTTTACTACCCAGACCATTAATGAGAAATGGGTGGCTGATATTACGTATATCCACACGTTAAAAGACGGATGGTGTTATTTAGCTTCTGTATTGGATCTTCATTCTAAGAAAATAGTAGGATATTCCTTTTCACGTTCTATGACGACAGAACTGGTCATAAAAGCTTTCGATAACGCTCACACTTCACAAAAGCCCTCGGAGGGCTTAGTTCTTCATACGGATCTTGGCTCACAGTATACAAGCAGTGAGTTTACTCAACATACCCAAAATCATCATATTAAGCAATCCTTTAGCCAGAAGGGGTGCCCGTACGATAATGCCTGTATTGAATCTTTTCATGCGATATTAAAGAAGGAAGAAGTCAACCACGTACAGTATCTAGACTACCAAACAGCTAAATTAGCGATATTCCAATTTATTGAAGGTTGGTATAACCGAAAAAGAATTCACAGCAGCTTAGGATATAAAACTCCACAAGCCATTGAAGATCAAATTGCAAATACAGCTTAAGATTTAACTTTTTTGTGTCCAAAATATTGACTCAAATCCATGTTTGATAAATATTCGTTTGTAAATTTCTATCAATTTAGAGTACTTGAAACCTGCACTTAATCCGAAGAGTCCTTTTAATGTAGTTTTATAAAAAAGATTGATCATTTGTAATAAAGTTTGATTAAATTCTGTGATTGCGGGATTTTTTCTTTAACGAACGGGGAGTTTAGTTGGTTATAGTTTTTATTAGTTATGAATTATAGAAGTTTATTTTCAGTTTATATTTCTCCTTTACAGTAAGAAAAGAAGGAGGAATGAAATTTGTTAGAGTTAGTCAATATACGTAAAGTTTATAAAACAGAAAACTTTGAACAAGTTGCTTTAGATGGAGTGAATATTGCTTTTCGCAAAAGCGAATTTGTTTCTATTTTAGGTCCTAGTGGATCGGGAAAAACAACTTGTTTAAATATAATTGGAGGTTTAGACCGATATACTTCTGGTGACTTGAAAATTAATGGGCGCTCAAGTACTTCATTTAAAGCTGAAGATTGGGATGCTTATCGAAATAATACTGTTGGTTTTATTTTTCAAAACTATAACCTTATTTCTCATTTACCAGTCATTGATAATGTTGAAATGGGGATGACTTTAAGTGGCGTTAACTCGACAGAGCGACGCAATAGAGCTAAAGAAGTATTGATTAAGGTGGGGTTGGAAGCTCATCTTTACAAAAAACCCAATCAATTATCTGGTGGTCAAATGCAACGTGTAGCAATTGCACGTGCGCTCGCTAATAATCCCGAAATTATATTAGCTGATGAGCCGACAGGAGCATTGGATACTGAAACAAGTGTTCAAATTATGGAGTTGATTAAGGAAATAGCAAGAGAAAAACTGGTTATTATGGTCACTCATAATCCTGAACTAGCTGAAGAGTATTCAGATCGTATTATCCAATTCTCAGACGGGCGAATAAAGAATGACTCAAACCCATACGAAGAGATAGAACGTTCGAATGACTACCAATTAAAAAGGACAAGTATGAGCTTTTTGACAGCTTTAAAAAGTTCCGGTAGAAATGTAATTACAAAGAAATGGCGTACAGGATTAACTGCATTTGCATCAAGTGTAGGAATCATCGGGGTGGCGCTAGTACTTGCACTTTCCAATGGTTTCAGCGAAAAAATTTCGGAATACGAATCACAAATGTTGTCGGGTTATCCCATTACCATAAATAATGGTAAAGTGAACTCGATTCCAACACAACCAGTGTTAGTAGACAGCGAGGAAGACAAAGCATATTCAAACAAGGAATCCATAATTGCATATAATGCAAAGGAAGAAAGTTCGAGGCAGAAAATACATGAGAATGTATTTTCTTTTGAATATATAGATTATGTGAATGGAATTGATAAAGAGTATATAAATGGAATTTCCACAACAAGATCTGTTTCACTACCTATTCTAAAAACAGAAGACAATGTCGCAACGAAGTTAAATATGAATAATGTAAGTTTTACAACTTATCCAGTGTCAGATCATGATTCTGATTCAACTGCATATCTAGAAAAGAATTTCGACTTGTTAGAAGGTTCGTTCCCTTCAAAGGAAACAGATTTATTGTTAGTGGTAGATGAATATAACCGCATTGAAGAAACTACCTTAAAAGAACTAGGGTTCAGTAGAAAAGAAATTTCACTAAAAGACGTAATTGGTACTGAATATAAGTTACTTCCCAATGACCTATATTATATAAAATCAGGTGATACCTTTGCGGTAAATGGGAACCCAGTAGACTTGTCAAATCTTTATAAAAATGAAAAGGGCAAAACCTTAAAAATTTCTGGTGTCATTCGATTAAAAGAGGATGCAGCTGTTTCTAAATTACCTAGTGGTATTGTATATTCAGACCAGTTATCACAAGACTTTATTGCAAAGGCCCAAGAGTCTGAAATCGTTAAAGTACAGGAATCGGTCGATTATAATGTCTTAACAGGTGAATTGTTAAGTGAAGAAACAGGATCAAATCAAACGACTAAAGATAATATGTTAAGTATGCTTGGAGCATCTTCTATTCCAACATCTATTTCCATTTATCCTATGAATTTGGATGCGAAAGACTCAATAAAATCGTATTTGGATAAATGGAATGATAAAGTCTCCGAGGATAAGAAAATAGAATACTCTGATATGGCTAGTATGATGACAAGTATGATAGGTTCAATCGTGGATATGATTAGTTACGTATTGATAGCATTTGCTTCTATTTCATTAGTTGTTTCGATGATTATGATTGGGATTATTGTCTATGTTTCTGTTCTAGAAAGAACAAAGGAAATTGGTATTTTGCGTGCTCTTGGGGCGAGAACAAAAGATATTTCCAGATTATTTAATGCCGAAACATTTATTATTGGTGCTGCCTCTGGCATCATTGGTGTTGGTATTACGTATTTATTAACAATTCCAATAAATAAGATCATCTATCATCTGACAGATTTTGATAATGTGGCACATTTAAATCCATTACATGCCGGTATTTTAATCGCACTAAGTATTGTTTTGACATTGATTGGCGGATTTTTACCTTCTAAAATGGCAGCCAAAAAAGACCCTGTGACAGCTTTAAGAAGTGAATAATGATTCAATTGAAATGAAGTTTGTGTTGTTCAGTTGAATAAAATGTGAAATAAAGCAATTAGTATAGTTAAAGACCAAATTCTCATTATTATGGGAGAATTTGGTCTTTGCGTTATTTTAGGTTAACGGAAAATGTGCTACCATTATCTACTTCACTTTGTACATGAACGTTTCCACCACTAATTTCCACTATACGTTTTACAATTGAAAGTCCTAATCCACTTCCTGCTTTGGAATGAGATGTATCACCTTGATAAAATTTATCGAAAATATGAGCTTTCGTCTGATCATCCATGCCGCAACCATTATCCTGAATAACAAACAGAATATTGTTATTTGCTCTTTTAAGACTAATATTTATTAGCCCACCTTGATAAGAAAATTTAATAGCATTATCCAAAAGGTTAAGCCAAATTTGCTGTGTCAAGTCTTCGTTTCCACTATAATTCACATTATCTAACTCTACATTTACGGTAAGCTCTTTTGCAGACCATTTGGGTTCCATTAAAACTATTGTCTTTCTTATCTGTTCATCCAGCCTGAATGTGGATTTATCAGTAATAATTTCAAGATTCTCATACTTGGATAGAGTGAGAACACTGGTGGAAAGGTCAGCTAAACGTTCTGATTCCTTAATGATAATGTCAAGATACTCCTGTCTATCTTCCTCACTAAGATTATTTTCTTTGAGAAGCTTTGCAAAACCACGTAAAGATACAATAGGTGTTTTAAATTCATGAGAAAAATTGTTAACAAAATCACTTCTCAATGTTTCAATGCTAGAAAGTTCTTGGGTCATTTTATTAAAGCTCTGAGACAATTCTTCCAGTTCTCCAATGCCTTTTATATCTACCTTAACGCTAAAGTCACCACTAGCTACCCTATGTATGGCATCTATTACTTTGCGAATCGGGTTTAGCGCCTTTTTGCTAAGAAATGCCGTAAATGCCGTTCCGAGTAAAATACAAAATCCTAAAAAATAAAGTAGTGGAAGTATGTGAAATTCAATGGGGTGACGGTTATTCTGAGCAGTTTGGCTAGAAGAAGATATAATGTCCGTGTACTGTAGTAGTATGGTAATTCCACCAGCCACCAGAAATGTTGCCGTCAAGACTCCGAATACAAACATAACCAATGTAATAGCAAGGCTCAGACGCTTCTTAAAAAATGCTTTCATACTTTTTTCACTGCCTTGTAGCCAAGACCACGTACTGTAAGAATTTCAAACTCTGGCCAATCATGAAATTTGTCTCGTAAGCGATTAATATGAGTATTGAGTGTGCTGTCATCGGTTTCAGATTCTACTCCCCAAATCTCATCCATAAGCTGTAGACGAGTAAAAATCATGTTCGGGTATGAAAGCAACTTAAATAAAAGGTAAAACTCTTTTTGTCGCAGCGTTATAACCTTATCTTCACGGGAAACGGTGTGAGCTTCATAAACGAGAACAACTTTGCCGACTGATAGTTTATGTTCGCTGGCAATCTTTGATCTGCGGAGAAGCGCCTTAATACGAAGTACCATCTCCTGTTCGTCTACTGGCTTTGTCATATAATCATCTGTTCCTACTAGGAATCCTTTCCTTTTGTCTTTTGGCTCCTGCTTAGCTGTAACCATTAATATAGGTAGATGTTCCCACGAAAGTCTGAGTAGACGGGTTAATTCATAACCATCCATATTTGGCATCATTAAATCAACCATGACTAAATCAAAGTGCTGCTTATCCATTAAATTAAGCGCTACATTACCGTCTTCTGCCCCGTATGTTTCAAAACCATTCTGCTTTAATACAGCGCACATTAGCTTTCTCGTATTTGTATCATCTTCAACAACTAATATTTTAAACATAAAAAGACCTCCATACAGTTACTATTACAATGAACTATACCTTTAAAATATAAACTGAAAATCAACTACTTAGCATTATTCTTATTTTTCCTTTATTTAAAATCATCGATAACTAAGAAATGAACCATTTAATATGTGGCTTTGAAATAAAGTCGCACCGTTTTCTCCCTTTGGATGTAATTCTGAAGGGATTTCTTATGTTAAAATTAATATAGGATTATACCACAAACGGTCCATATTCTGGAGTAACTTAAACTTGGATAATTATGTCGAATTCCTTTATTGGGGGTGTTTCTTTGAAAAACAAGCTATTCAGGGTGCCATTAATAGCGGCGTTCGGAACGATGATATTCTTGTATTTAATTGGTGACATATTTAGCGTGTCTTTTCTTGCATTTAAAATCTTTCAAAACAAACATTTGGAAAATGGTTTAACACAAACAACAGAAATTGCGTTATTACCAATTGGAATTGGATTAGTCGTTGGTTTTGTTGTTGAACGAAGTATTAAAGCTCGGGGAAAATAAAGGCCTCAGATGAATAGATCATCCGTATTCCGTTATCGGGCGCGATTGTTAAGGATCACAGCCCTAAAATGATCAATCTTTTTTCAAAACAGATTCTTTTTATTTCACGTAAAATGTGGGTTTGGAAGGTGTTTTTGATCAAACATTATTTTAAAGCTACATTTAATTTGCGTAAAAAAGGATAGATAAAGTATATAGCATTATCTATCCTTAACATATTGAAACAGTTACATATAAGCTATATATTAAATTATGATTCTTTTCTTTTAACTTTTTTTGCAAATCCTATTTTGGATTTAGCGGTGAGAATAAATTATTAGCCTTTGTGGCAGTTTTTGTAGTTGAACGTTTTTTTGTTCATCTAATTAAACTTGCCCAAAGGCTTTTTTGCGTTCTCGGAAGAGATAGAAATCAAAAACATTTGGGAAAGGGTGTTGGTTTTAATGATATTAGAACAAGAGAGAGGTATTGAATTGTACCGTGTACTGTTGATTTGAAAGAAAGTTGTACTGTTTATAAAAAAGTCGTACCGTTTTGAAGAAAGTTTAACCATTTATAAAAAAGATCAACCGGAATTTCCTATCTCTATAAAAAAGGGATTTCGTTTTTTTGGGTGGATTAAAGAACCTATTAAGCGATAATAAAGTTATCCCATTAGAGAGCCATTTAATTGAATATGGAAATTGATAATCTTCTCTTAAAAATAAAAAGGTTAGAAAAAAGGATAAAATAAACGTAAGTTTCTGAAATTAAGTAAAAAGGAGATAGAATTAATTTCTATCCCCTTTTGCTAAATCTTTTAAAAACATCATCTACTACGAAATTACTTCTGCATAATCTCCTTAGTGAGACGGTAGGTAGCCATCCAAAATACAAGAGCCAAAGCACTGACAGAGACACCGAATAAACATACCCCTTTCCAGCCATAATTTGCGTATATGTTGGTTGAAACTATGGAGCCCGTTGCACTGCCAACAGAATAAAAAACCATGTATGCAGCAGTAAGCCGACTTCTTGCTTCAGGACGGACTGTAAAAATCAAACTCTGATTCGTGACATGAACTGCTTGTACAGCAAGGTCAAGAAGGATAATGCCAATAATTAATACGGGAATTGAATAGTTAATAAAGTAAATAAAGAACCATGATGCCATTAGTAACACTAATGCTACAAACGTTGTAAGTTGTCCTAATCCTCGATCAGCCAGTCGCCCAGCCCGTGCTGCAGCTAATGCTCCAGAAACTCCAGCCAGACCAAATGCTCCAATAGCAGTATGTGAAAATGAGTAAGATGGAGAACTTAACGGTAACACCAATGAAGTCCAAAAAGTACTAAAAACAGTAAAAATCAAAAGTGCCAATATCCCACGAATAAGCAGAATCCTTTCTTGAACAAATAACATTAGAACAGAATGTAACAACATTGGGTAGGATAGAGGTGGATGTTTGTAAACCGTACCCGGAAGTTCTTTGTGTAGTAAGCCAATCAAAATCAGAATTAATACAGCTGAAGAAAGGTAGACAGAACGCCAACCTCCAAGATCGGTCATTATGCCAGCAAACGTCCTTGCCAGTAAGATGCCAATGACAACTCCACTTGTAACGAAACCAACTACTCGTCCACGCTCAGCAGGAACAGCCAACGTTGATGCATATGCGACTAGAGTTTGTGTAACAGTGGCAAGCAAACCTACCACTGCAATACCAATGAAAAACACTATACTGGTAGGAGCTATACCAACAACAACTAACGCAACAACTAACATTAACATTTGACCAATAATCACATGTCGTTGGTTTAATAAATCACCCAGAGGGACCAATAACAGCAGTCCTAATGCATAACAAATCTGAGTAATTGTAATTACGATTCCAATGGTCGAGGGGGTAATAATGAAATCAGTAGCTATTGAGTCGAGTAATGGATGGGCGAAATAGATGTTAGCAACAGCCATACCACAAGCTATTGCTAATAATAGTTCTGTATATCGAGACATGATTGAACTGGATGCTAATTGTAACTCATCCGTTTTTGTGGCAAAATCTTCAGTAAATTTAATATTTTTTTCGTTATTATCCAATTTATTACATCTCCTTTTCATTAATTTTACCGTTAAGTATAATATACCGATCGGTATAAAATGATGCTTTTTAAACATATTCTTAACTTGTTTAGATGTCAAGTTAGTTTTGAATGTTATCTCTTGTTCATCAAAGGATTTGGCCATTGGCATATGAGATTGTAAGCACATCCTTAATTATCTCAATTGGAGAGTTTAAATGAAAAAAGTACCCAATATTGACAGAAAAGATATAAATGAATAAAATCGAAATATACTGATTGGTATAATATGAGGAGGTTTTGATATGAATAGAAAAGGAAAATTTGATAGGGACTTAGCAATTGATGAACTGAATCAATCAATACAGACTAACGAACAGATTATAAAAACTTTTTTTGAAGTTGTCAGATCAGGTAGTAAACCTGAACAAGCTGAAACCTTCATGGCGAAAGAGGTAAAAGCTCATCAAATGAATTCAGAAAGTACGGTGACAATAATAAGATCACCCAAGAATTATGCAGAACATATAAAAGAAATGTTGGATGTATGGGGAAACTTTAAAATTGAAATTCAAGAACTTTTTTCTCAAAATCAGAAGGTTTATGTTAGATGGAAACAGATTGGAATGCATATTGCAGAATATGAGGGCTACCCTCCTACAAATAAAGAAGTTATTGAAATAGGTAGTGCTATATACCTGCTGGAAAAACAAAAAATAGTGGAATATTGGATTCAAGTGGACAGACTTGGAGTCATTGAACAGATAAAACGAAATCAAAAATAAGATTGCGATCAGTAGAGAAATTCAGTTTTTTGCGAAGGAGGATTTATCATGGTTCGACAGCGTGAATTTGATAAGGAAAAAGCATTGGATGATGCTATGGAACTTTTTTGGGAGAAGGGATACGCTGCCACATCGATTAGTGATTTAACAGCCATTATGGGAATACAACGACCCAGTTTATACGCAACGTTTGGAGATAAAGAGAAATTGTTTGAAGCTGCTTTGCGTAAATATACAAATTTGCATGCCTCCCTTATTAGAACAAAACTACAACACGCTACATCTGTGAAGGAAGCATTCCGTAATCTATTTGAAGAATTGATAGAAGAAGAGTACAAGAACAAAGTAAGTAAGGGCTGTTTTTGTATTAATACAATTATAGAGCTTGCTCCACACGATGAAAAATTTGAGATCCTTACGAGGGAGCATGAAATGTATCTTTCAGTCATATTTCAAGAAACCCTTCTAAAAGGTATTAAATCAGGTGAGTTAGAAAGCAACCTAGATGTTAAAGCCTTAGCTCAGGCATTAGTTGTTGCATTAATTGGAATTACTGTTTTATTGAAATCTCATCTGGAGCGATCATTCGTAGATAAATCTGTAACTTTAATATTATCGTTAATAAAATAAATAGAAGAAAGTTCGGATTAATGGAGCTATATCTTTAATGAGTTCTAAAAAATGCCAGAACAAATGAAATTGGAACAAAAAACCCCTAATAATGTTTATTCCACAATCGGGCGATTTTGGAGCAACACAGGTAGAAAAGGATCAATCCCTTTTCTAAGTGGATTCTTTTTATTTATTGAAAATGCTTGCTTGCGAGGGCGTTTCTGATAAGATTCGGTACCAGGTACCAACACTATTCTGATTAGTTTATGTACCTGGCACCATAATAATTGCGGCCCCCATCCTTTCCATCTAACAAATGTGCGTGCCAATTTTTTAGTTTTTTATAGAAGTTTTGACACTACCTTTCAATAATGGTTTATCGTTATCTTAGGTTTACTTTCCATTTTAAAAATAATCACTATCATTATGATTATTAATACTAATATCACAACTAAAGCCGGTATATAGTTGTTAAATATATCCAAAGTCAATCCGAACAGCAACGGTCCAGTGGCACCTAAAATGAACCCTCCAAACTGCATTTGAGCTGATAAAGAAGTTGCCTCATCTGAAGTATTTGCCTCTTCAATTGGAATGACTAAAGCTAAAGGGAAGAGACCACCTGCCCCAAATCCTAAAAATATAGTTGCAATCCAAGGTGAAAAAGATCCGAGCAATAAAACTATCCCAATGAATTCTGCAACACTACATAATAGTAACCACGTTTTTCGATTTCCCGTTTTAGCAACTATGAAAGGTATAAAAAAACTAACTGGTATTTGAATTACTGTGAATAATGTAAGAATCATGCCTGATTGAGCGTGACTCATACCCATCGATTGAACAAATGGAGCTAACCAAGCTGTAATAGAATAAAATATTGCGGCCATACACCCAAAAAACATCATAAATAAAAAGACTCGATTATTTGTAATTTTTAGAGAAGGCGTTTTTGTTCTAACTTTTTCGGTTTTTTTTGTAATCAAAAGTGGAAGAAGTAATAGAGCTGCCGCTAAAGATAAAATGCTCCAAATACTTAATGCAATTTGCCAAGACTTGTTGAAATAATTAAATAAAGGTACTGTAAAACTTGTCGCAATCGATGCCCCAATTACCATGAAGACAGAGTAAATACTAGTAACACTTAATTTTTCAGGAAAGTACTTTTTAATAAAACCTGAAATAGGTGGTCCCGCTAACCCTATTCCAATACCGGAAAATAAGGCAGTAATAATCAATGACCAACTATCAGTAATAAAGCCTCGATAAAGTGTTGCGATAAAAATTAAAGACATTGCTATCAGTAAAGACATCTCAATCCCAAAGCGATTACTTAGACGGATTGAAAAAAGTGCGAATAGCCCCATACAAAATACAGGCAGTGAAGTAATTAAACTAGCTGCAACTCCACTCATGCCTAAATCAGTTTGTATTACATCCAGTAAAGGACCTTTTGAATCAATCTTTATTTTAAAGTTACAGAATGTTTTTCGCATCGTATGCGTGTCGATGTCATCCCGTCCAAGCACGTATCCGGCCTTCACAAGCGCTCTGTAGGCTTGTGAGGGAGAGGAATTCCTTCCGACTTATTCGTTTTTTTCTCCCGAACCACCACATGACTTTTATCTCGTACATCCCCAACGGTCAACGGAATAATATCACTGACTCGATGACCGATATTGATCCCAAAGACAAACAAAAAATAGTCCGGTTCGGATCCATAGCGCCGCAACGCCCATTTCATATCCTCGATTTCTTTCGCTGTTCGCAATGGCTGCACGTTCTTTTCTTTCATGATTTACCTCCAATATCGCACATTCAACCCATGATATTGTTAATTTAACGATAAGCCCTATTGTTATCAACGAAATGAATGCACGAAAATATCTAAAATCATACATTCAAAAAAACTCCTTGTTCAACTAAAGAAGCAGTTTAGTTTAAGTACATACCTTCACAAAGTTAGAAAAAAGCCGAACTCCACATTTGGAAATCGGCTTTTTTCTATATATTAATTTCTAATTATAATTGATTTAATGGACTTCTTATGGTTAATTCAAATCTTTTAAATACCACGCATTCATAGCAGAATGGTCAGAACCTGATAGTGGTTCATGTAAAAGTGTAAATCCAAATTTCTCATATAATTTACATGCAGCTTTTAATTCGTGCTGTGTTTCTAAGTAGCACTTTGTATAATGTTTAGAGGCAAATGACAAAGCTATTTCCATTAGTTTCCTTGCAAGCCCGAAACCTTGTGCTTTTGGACTTAAGTATAGCTTTTGCAATTCGCAAACTTTTTCATGTTCGTTAAACGGTGCTATACCAATTCCACCAACAACTTCTCCTTCCATTTCTACTACCCAGTAGTTTGCATGTTTTAAGTTATTATAATAGTGGTGAAGGTCGTTAAGTTGAGGATCAAAATATGCTGTTCCAGGAATCGCTAAGCCAAGTGATTTTAATGAATCTTGTATTATTTCTTTTACTTTTGCATTGTCTTCTTTTTTAATTTCCCGAATAATCATATATTATCTCCTTCAATTAGGTCTTAATAAAGATTGCGATATATTTTAAAAAATGGCATCTTTAAATGTTGACAAGGTCCACATTTAAAAGATACAGTTATATTAATATTAAATGTGGACTATGTCAACTAAAGGAGAATGTATGGATAAAGAAATCATTTATGATATTAGACAATTCAATCGATTTTATACAAAGGTACTGGGTTTATTTAATAACCAAATTCTAGATACAGATTATTCATTAACCGAAGCACGAATACTATTTGAAATAAGCGAGAGAACTGAGTGTATTGCAAATAATCTTGTGCAAGAACTTAATATTGATAGGAGCTATATGAGCAGAATTTTACGTAAATTAGAGAGGGAAGATTTAATAAAGAAAAAAAGCTCAACAATAGACAGTAGAAAAAACTTTCTCTTTTTGACAAAAAAAGGAGAGGAACTGCTAGGTAAAATTAATATTCAGTCAGATGAACAAATAAATCAATTGTTTAATGGACTAAGTGATAGTGAGATTAATGAAATTCGTATTTCGATGATGATAATAAAAGAAAAATTAGATAAAAATAAATTTTGAAAGTCTGGAAAATTGTTGATTATTTTTGGTGGAGATGTTCAATTAGTTTGCTCTAGTGTAAGTGCAAACTGAACAAACCAACTATCATTTGTCGCACCATTCCCATGTGTGAATTAATGCACTTAAACTAAACGAAGTGCTTTAATTCAACAGCGCGACCACCAGATTGGTGGTCTTTTCAATGTACGAAAGTATACAAAATCATACATTCAGCACCCTTCTTCAACTAAAGGGGTAAGTTAGTTCAACAAGTATTACTTGTTGGCACAAAATATCGGGTTAAAATAAATATAGTTATTAAAGATAAATTATAAGGTGTGGAGGAATTTAAATGTCTGAAGTTAAAGTACATAATTATAAAATGAGTTTTGGTTGGGAAAATGATAATGGAATAGGTGAGATGTTAATTCAACAAATTCTTAGAGGAGAAAAAACAGCTACTTGTGCTCCTAAAGAGGAATATTCTGAAGAAGAATTAAAAGAAACGTATGAACCAGTTGACGAAATTGTTACTGTCTATGATAAAAGTGATAAACCCAGATGTAATGTGAGACTAAAGGGAGTATTTGAAACTACTTTCGGCAACCCCGATTTGAGACTTGTTCGAGGTGAAGGAGATGGGGAAAATGTAAGTAAGTTTCAAGAAGACCACAGATTAGCATGGAAGAATATAGGTATTGATTTAAATGATGAGACCATTCTGGTAGTTGAGTTATTTGAATTAGTTATAGACTGACAGTTTTTGTTAAACTAAAGGGTTCATTGGCGGCCTTCTTTACACTTTTTCCGAATGTATGAAAATATGTAAAATCATACATTCAGAAAAACCCCTTCTTCAACTAACTTTAAGTTCGTTGATTTAGATGGTATTTCGGAACTTTCGAACCCTTGCTATTACTAGGTTTTGTACTAGTTGAGGTATCGTTAGGAAAGTGCGGATTTACAACGATTAGATTTTGGTACAAGTCTTATGGGACATTATGAAGCCTAATTTAGAGGTGATTTGATTGTGTATCAATAGGTTCTATTCTATTGAGAGTGTGAAGGTTTCCACTTAAACTAACGGGCAGGTGTGCGGCCGAGCCTAGGTCGTATCATATAACGGGTGGGATTCCCGTCGAGTAAGAATTAGCCATTCGCTC
>NZ_LFZW01000001.1:2111792-2119346 GCF_001183985.1 Peribacillus loiseleuriae
GCCGAGCCTAGGTCATATAACGGGTGGGATTCCCGTCGAGTAAGAATTAGCCATTCGCTCGTAGCGAGTCTTGGAGGGCTAAAGGTAACTTTAGTCCTTAAGCGTAGACAGTTAGGTGGCGGGGCGGAAGCCAAAAGGTTGAAGGGATTGAGCTCCATAATGTTAGTGAATCGAGAGGGCTGATGCCTTACCTGCAGCAGAAAGCTACATTTTATCCTTCGTTAAAAGGCAAGAAGGATAAAACCTCTCTGGAGTCAGAGACCTTGGCACGTTACACATTGATATGATACGGCAACTCGGGAGACCCTACCGGTCTTTTCTTCCTTTTAGAAGAGTATGGTGTACAAGCGATAATAAGCAAGGAAACCAAATGCCGATGTAGGGAGTCGGATAGCAGCGTAGTACCAATGAAGTTGGGTAATGCCGATGGAGGAAAGGCTAGCTACCAGTTATCACCCTTATTAGGGACACATTTACTACACACAGAGGTAGGTATAATAAATGGAAACAAAACTACTAAGGATAGCAGAATTAGCAAAATCTGATCCTAAAATGAAATTTACATCTCTTGCACATCTTTTAAATAAGGAAGCATTAGTTCAATGTCATCATGAACTTCCCAATAAGAGGGCAACTGGGATCAACGGTACAACTAAAGAGCAATACGGTGAAAGTTTAGAAGAAAACATAGAGGATTTAATAAGTAGGCTTAAAAGCAAAAGTTACCGTCCTGTTCCAGTAAGGAGAATGTACATTCCAAAGCTCAATTCAAACAAGAAAAGACCATTGGGAATACCTGAACATGAAGATAAAATTGTTCAAAAAGGCATTACAAAGATACTTAATACCATTTATGAAAATGACTTTCTAGATTGTTCATTTGGATTCCGTTCAAATAGGAGTTGCCATGATGCTTTGAAAATACTGAACCACTATATTGAAAAGAGGTCAGTAAATTATGTAGTAGATGTAGATATTAAAGGATTCTTCGACAACGTTGACCACATATGGATAATGGAGTTCTTAAAACTGCGAATCTCTGACCCTAACTTACTAAGAATGATTGGTAGGTTTCTTAAAGGTGGATATATGGAGGAAGGTAAGAAACACAGAACAGATAATGGTACACCGCAAGGTGGAGTGATATCTCCGGTATTAGCCAATGTGTATCTTCATTATGTCCTCGACCTTTGGTTTGAGAAAAGGGTAAGAAAACAGTGCAAAGGACAAGCATACATAGTGAGATATGCAGATGATTTTGTCTGTTGTTTTCAATATAAGAGCGAAGCTCAGGAATTCTTCCAATCATTAAAACTTAGATTAAAGAAGTTTAAACTAGAGATAGCTGAGGATAAAACTAAAATTATTCCCTTCGGGAGGTTTGCGGAGAAAGATGCGAAACAAAAGGGAAATAGAAAACCAGCAACCTTTGATTTCCTAGGTTTTACACACTATTGTGGGAAGAGTAAACAGGGAAATTTTCGAGTGAAAAGGAAATCAAGCAGGAAGAAAGTCCAAGGCAAACTTAAGGAATCAAAAGAATGGTTGAAGAATAATAGAAATAAAGATATTCATATGATTATGGATAGATTTAAACGCTCACTAATAGGTTATTACAACTATTACTGCATCACAGATAACACCCAAAGTGTAAACAAATTCAAAGACAAAATCGGATACATACTGTATAAATGGCTCAACAGAAGAAGTCAAAGGAAATCCTTTACATGGGATAAATTCAGACTATTTCTTGATAAATATCCACTACCTTCACCAAGAGTTAAGGTCAATATATATGACTTAAGAAAAGAGATTAGCTACATTTTGTGAATGATAACTAGGAGGAGCCGTGTGCGTGAATAGCGCAAGCACGGTTCTGTGAGGGGGGAGGAACACAATCTACCGAAAGGTAGAAAGGTTCCCTTCTACTCGACTAATGAAATAAGGAATATTCTAGTGTAAAGAGCATAACTCCTAGTATATGGCTGTTTTCCGAAATGTTGCTGCTATTTAACAAATTATCATATTGTTTCGTCAGTTAAGGAGGAAATCATATGGAATGGTATATATGGTTCGCCGTAATTAGTGCTGTTGTTATTATTATTGGGTATAAATCTTCTAAAAAGAAATAATGCTTGTTGAACTAACGGGGTGCTTGTGCGGCCGAGCCTAGGTCGTATCATATAGCGGGTGGGATTCCCATCGAGAAAGAACTAGCCATTCACTCGTAGCGAGTCTTGGAGGGCTAATGGTAACATTAGCCTTTAAGCGTAGACAGTTAGGTGGCGGGCCGAAAGCCAAATGGTTGAAGGGATTGAGCTCCATAATGTTAGTAAATCGAGAGGGCTGATGCCTTAAGCACAGCAGAAAGCTACATTTTATCCATCGTTAAAGGCAAGAAGGATAGAACCTCTCTGGAGTCAGAGACCTTGGCACGTCACACATTGATATGATACGGCAACTCGGGAGGCCCTACCGGTCTTTTCTTCTTATAGAAGAGTATGGTGTACAAGCGATAATAAGCAAGGAAGCCAAATGCCGTTGTAGGGAGTCGGATAGCAGCGTAGTACCAATGAAGTTGGGTAATGCCGATGGAGGAAAGGCTGCTACCAAGTTATCACCCTTACTAGGGACACATTTACTACACGCAGAGGTAGGGATAATAAATGGACACAAAACTATTAAGGATAGCAGAATTAGCAAAATCTGAGCGAAAGAGATTAGCTATATTTTGTGAATGGTGACTAGGAGGAGCCGTGTGCGTAAATAGCGCAAGCACGGTTCTGTGAGGGGGGAGGAACACAATCTACCGCAAGGTAGAGAGGTTCCCTTCTACTCGACTAGTGAAAGAAAAATTTGCATAAAGCACCCCTTTTTTATGCAGCTACCAGGCTTCTTCAGAAGCCGAAAGTGTTGATTCATCAACAATGTATAAAATTATGTATACACGATAAAAATGGACAATTCGGAACCCCTTGAGGCACCAAGGGGTTTTATGTTTCGGAAGTTCCGAAAAATTGACTTTATGTTAACTAGATTTGTATAGAGTATTCATGTGTTCTTTAGAAACCTTATTCAGCAAACGGGCCATATTGTTGAGGAGGTAGTTTAACATTAATAGTGGGGAACCGTATCATAAGTAAATAAGGTTTTTTACCATTCTCCATTAGTTCCAAGAAGTTCTAATCGTAAATAAACAAGGTTCTTCCTACGTCGAGACACGGTGGGATTCTTAATTTTCGAAACACGGATTAGCTGCTTTTTTGGGAGCACCTGAGTACCAAGACCGGTTCATAAGACTATGGTGTACTTGATAGGGGAGCTTTTGCATAGGATTAGAAAAGCAAATGATCCCCATAGGCTGTTTTTTTGATTTCGATTTTATCAATTATGAAACCGCATTATGTTCGTCTATTTGGCTTCGAAAAACGCTATTTCGCCCGTTGCTTTTAGCGTTGTAAAGGGCCTTGTCGCATGTAATGTATAGGGTTTCCAATTGCGTATACTGATCTGGAATTACGGTGAGGACGCCTATACTAATGGTATATGTTACCGGTAGACTGCGGCTGATAGTTCCATTAAGTGTATGTTTGATTCGCTCAGCAATTTCGTTTGATTCGGTTTCATCCTTTCCGGGCATCAGGATTCCAAATTCATCGCCTCCATAACGTACGAACAAATCTTCTTTGCCTAAATGCTGCTTAATTTGCGTAGTAAGATCCTGCAGTACTTGGTCTCCAACTTGATGACCATAAGTGTCATTAATGATTTTAAAATTGTCTATATCAAAAAGCAGATAGGATATTGGTTGTCCCTTCTTAGCATAAACAGTGAGATACTGTTTCGCATTTTCTGTAAAGGTTCTACGGTTCAACGTGCCTGTTAGATCATCATAACTGGCTAATCGGATTAACTCGTGGTCTGCTTTTTCCTTCATTAACAGAAAAAATCCTATATTACCCAAAATTGTAATAAGATAAATAGATAGTAAGGAAACCAATTGGTACGCTCCAGGGGTATAAAAGCTTGTCGAAACAGTAGATGAAAGTAAAGCCGTCACCCCTCTGACCAAAGAAGCTAGGATAAAAAGAAGATATAGACTACCGATCATTCTCATTAGCAAGGTGGAGGCTTTGCCCAGAACCATCCGATAGACCGGGATTAGGATTATCGCAGTTACAAAGGAGTAATAGGCAATCCGTACGTTTTCTTTGTTGTAAAAGAGAACGATGAGTTGAAGACCGATAATGCTGAATAGAGTCAAAAAAAGATAGATCATTTTGGTCTTAGGACGGAGAGCTTTTTGAAGACTTAATAATGCTATCATTTCTAAGGAAGATCCAATCATTAGGATTGAGTTTGCAAAAGAGATAGATACAAAGTCGGGAATTTCACCGCGATAAGCCATACAAAACAATGCTAAAGTCTGAGCGAATTTTGCTAATACAAAGGTTTTAACGGTTAAACCCTTTGTATGATTATGTCCATAAGCATTAATAAGAATTAACGTAAATAAGTAGCCTATACAAAGCAATAGAATAATGGTTTTCGTATCCAAAAATAAATTCATAATGAGCCACCTACTAATGAGCGAATTTCCAATCATTATGATTATAACAAAAGTAGGAGGCCCAATATACTATATACTTTCGTTCTTCAGAAGTGTGGGAGTCTCTCATTCACACTACGAGGGGTACTTCCAAGATGTTTTGATAAAGACTCTGCAAAGAGTAATCTTATGGAGTACAAAATTAAAAATCATTCGAAAAAGATTCAGAAACACATAATAACGCCGAATCCCAAAAAGCTTAGCACTTAATTTACGAGTGTTAGGATTTTTAGAATTGAAGTGGAAAACCTCATTTAGATACACTACGGTGAACCGTACCATAAGTAATTGAGGATTTGGTTATTAAGGAAACGGTTTGACTAAGTGACTTCGTATTTTATAGTGCAAGACTTATTTGGCGAATTTTAATGGAAATATCTAAAAGCTGTGATGAGCGACTTTTGGATATTGTTTATTTTTATTATACAATGATATAAGAATACAATCAGAAAGTTTAAAAGGGTGGCTTTTTACATGACTAAATTACCAATTATTATAGATACAGATCCAGGGATTGATGACGCAATGATGCTAACTTTAGCATTTGCTAATGATGACGCATTGGACGTGCGATTAGTCACAACCTGTTCGGGTAATATTTCACAAGACAAAACAAACTACAACGCACGTACATTCTTAAGTTATATAGGAGTGAGTGTAGAAATTGCACGTGGATTAGAACAGCCCATTTTCCGTGAACTAGAAGTGGCCGAAGATATCCACGGGGAAAGTGGTTTTGGGAATGTACAGTTTCCAGCGCCAACGTTACCAGTAAGTAAACGCCCAGCAATTACAGCAATGCTGGAAACGATTATGACGAGCGATGATAAAATAACAATTGTAGCAACAGGGCCATTAACAAATATCGCCGCGCTACTGCTTGCGCATCCTGAAGTAAAACAAAAAATCGAGCGTATATCATGGATGGGTGGTGCAGCAGTAGGTGGCAATATGTCCCCTATGGCGGAATTCAATGCGTATGTGGATCCACACGCAGTAGAGATCGTGTTCCGTTCGGGTGTTCCAATTGTGATGAGTGGTTTAGATGTAACGCATAAAGCATTTGTAACAATTAATGAAGCGAAAAGTATTTTAAATATTGGCACTGAATTTGCGGAGAAAGCATATTATCTCGTGACATATTATTTGGATGTCATTAAGAAAACACCTTTCCATGAAGAAAATTATGATCAAGTGCTGCATTTCCACGATGTATGTGCCGTCATGTATTTATTGAAACCAGAATTATTTAAAGGCCAAGACTGCTATGTTGAAGTAGCACTAGAAGGCATAACATCTGGTGCAACAGTTGTTGACTACACGAATCGTACAGATAAAGCACCAAACGTACATGTACTTCACACAGTTAATCGCGAAGAATTCGTTGCAGAATTTGTGAAGGCAGTAGAGATTATTTCAGATAGGCTTAAGTAAGTTTAGTTTACTAATACGAAGATATAATGGTGCCTTTCACCATCCGTGAGAATGTCTTTGTTTTCGCCAGACTGAAAAAAGACGACGGAACAAAAAAAGTATGATGAGCAATTTTCGTGTTTTTCAATATTCCACAATCGGGCGCTTTTATTTAACAAGTAGCTAAAAGGATCTTCGCTGGGAAATCCTTTTTCAATGCCTATAAGGGAGATTATGTTAACTCTTCTTAATAAAATAAGTGGAGTTTTTTAAACTAGCTTATAGGAATAATGGTGACATTAGTTCAAGAAGAAGACCTTTTTGGTGGTCTTTTCAATGTACGAAACTATCTAAAATCATACATTCAGAAAGACCCCATCTTCAACTAAAGGAGCAGTTTAGTTGAAGAAGAATCCTTTTATTTCAATTGAATTAATGGAGTTATACGGTAATATAAAAATGAAGGAAAGTTGATTTTTAAAAGGGAAAATCGTATTGAAAAATTCAATCATTGGTGGTGTGATTCTCATTGAAAACTATCCAAAAGATGTATGAGCATTTAAATTGGGCTAATCAACGTATTCTTGAAACATTGCAAAGTATTGAAGATAAAAATCAAGAGGTAAACCGTTTGTTTTCCCATATCCTACTTGCAGAAAAAATATGGATAACTAGATTACGAGGATTGGACAGTTCACGACTGCCCATCTGGTCAGAGGTCGATATTGAAGTCTGTGCAGAGCTTGTTATGCAAAATAAAGAGAGCTTAACAACGTTTCTTACTAATTTATCAAATACTGACCTAGATAAATTAATAACCTACACAAATAGTAAAGGAAAAGAGTTTAAGAATTCTGTACAGGATATTTTAACTCATGTAGCATTGCATGGTCAGTATCATCGAGGACAGATTAACTCACGACTTCGATCAGATGGTTTTGAACCAGTTAATATTGACTTTATTACATTTGTGAGATAGATGTGTTCGGGGTAGCCTTGTTCAATACTAGTTTATGATATACGACTGTGTTCCACTGACGGGTGCTTGTGCGGCCGAGCCTAGGTCGTATCATATAGCGGGTGGGATTCCCGTCGAGAAAGAACTAGCCATTCACTCGTAGCGAGTCTTGGAGGGCTAATGGTAACATTAGCCTTTAAGCGTAGACAGTTAGGTGGCGGGCCGAAAGCCAAATGGTTGAAGGGATTGAGCTCCATAATGTTAGTAAATCGAGAGGGCTGATGCCTTAAGCACAGCAGAAAGCTACATTTTATCCATCGTTAAAGGCAAGAAGGATAGAACCTCTCTGGAGTCAGAGACCTTGGCACGTCACACATTGATATGATACGGCAACTCGGGAGACCCTACCGGTCTTTTCTTCTTATAGAAGAGTATGGTGTACAAGCGATAATAAGCAAGGAAGCCAAATGCCGTTGTAGGGAGTCGGATAGCAGCGTAGTACCAATGAAGTTGGGTAATGCCGATGGAGGAAAGGCTGCTACCAAGTTATCACCCTTACTAGGGACACATTTAC
>NZ_LFZW01000001.1:2119356-2525707 GCF_001183985.1 Peribacillus loiseleuriae
TACTATTTATAGTAAGTCTTTAATTAAATTTATTAACTAACATTAAATTTTATTGAATAATTTGCTAGACTTTGTATAAAAATTTTGAATTATTTTCTTCACATGATATAAATTAAAACTTCATTACATCCGTATACTTGACGATAAATAGTGAAAATAATAGGGAGGAGGGGAAAAAGTGATTAATACAAGATTAGCAATTGGCATACACATATTAGCTTTTGTAGAATGTGTGCCAGAGAAAGATAGTATAAATTCAGAAATAGTTTCAGAAAGTATAGGGACAAATGCTGTTGTAGTTCGTCGCATGTCAAGTGCATTAAAAAAAGCAGGTTTATTAAAATCAGTATCAATAAAAAAAGGGCTTATGTTAGCTAAGAAACCCGAAAACATTACATTATATGAGATATTAAAAGCTGTTGACCCTTCTAATGAGCTATTTATTGCCCATCAGAAAGTAAACCCTCAATGCACTTACGGACAATCGATTGTTAAAGTAATTGAAAATGAATTTCGACTTTTACAGTTTGAACTAGAGGAAAATTTAAAGAAAAAAACACTACATGATATTATGAAAAAAGTAGTAAATAATTAACAAATAGTTTTTATGTGTTTAAAAAAAGAACATTTCTTATGTCACTAACGGGTGCTTTCGTATTATAAGGTTAGCCAGTTTTTACTGGTTGACCTTTTTTTAATAGAATCTATTATATCAGTAGCCAGGGTAGGACGTACGGGTGCGTGGGGCATTGATCCCGTCAACTAAACTGTCCGCCCCCTACTTGTAGAAACATGTTTGAGGCTGGTTGGGACGTAGATCTGGTATAACAAGCGAAGCTATGACACTACATGGAGGACTAGGGGTACTGGTTAGTAAGTAGAGAGGAGGAGAAGACAATGAATCCAGTAGTTGGTCTGGATGTGGCAAAGGGAGAAAGTCAAGTTCAGGCATTTTCAGATAAATCAAAACCGTATGGAAAGAGTTTCTCAATGAAGCATACCAGAGAGGAATTAGATCAATTTATAGGCTTTTTAAAAGAGATCGAAGAGGTGACAGGGCAAGTTCCTATGGTCATTTTAGAATCTACAGGCCATTATCATTCCCCCATTGTTCAATGCATGGAGGAACACGAGATTTTATATATCTTGCTTAATCCTATTATTTCTTATCAGGCAAAGAAGTCCAGTTTACGAAAGGTAAAAACAGACGTGATCGATGCGTATCAGTTGTGTGTGCTCTATTACAAAGAAGATTTTGAACCCCATAAAAATAGAGGGATTCAGCTTTTAAACCTTCGGAATTTGTCAAGACAACAGGAGATTGTAACGAATATGTATGTGGAAGTTAAACTTCATTTTCACACCATTTTAGATCAAGTGTTTCCTGAATACCGGAAGGTTTTTGGAGATCTATATTCAAAGGTTTCTTTATCGATGTTAAAGGAATATCCCACTTCAGAGGCCATATTAACAGCCGGGGAAAGTAGACTAGTAGAGAGTGTTATGGAGTTCTGTCCGAGGCGATCTGGTCAATGGGCGAGGGAAAAAGCAAAAAAAATAATGGACTCCGCATCTCGAAATCCATTTCAAAAAGTCGTGTATGAAAGTCACTTAATCAATCTACGCATGTATATTGATTTGCTTTTTCATTACCAAGGGCACCTTTCTGATTTGGAAGGTCGTATCGTTGCCTTGGCAAATGAAGTGGAGGAATACAAGATCATCCAATCGATTCCGGGAATCGGAGAAAAAATCGCTGCAACGATTATCTCTGAGATTGGTGAAATCGATCGGTTTAATCATCCCAAAAAACTCGTTGCCTTCGCTGGAGTCGATCCTAGTGTTCACTCATCAGGTAAGTTTACGGCAACAATCAATCATATTACTAAAAGAGGTTCGAGCAGACTACGCCATTCCCTGTATCTTGCCGTATTATGCGGTATAAGGAGTTCAAGAAACAAAAAGCTTAAAGCATTCTATGATAAGAAAAAATCAGAAGGAAAGCCCGCCAAAGTGGCGATCGTTGCCTGTATTAATAAACTTCTTCATTGGATTTATGCTTTATTAAAGAGAAAAGAAACGTTCCTTGATTTAGCTTAATTAACGGTTTTGTGAAACAAAGAGAAATCCTTCCAAAAGGGTTTTGGAGGGTTATTTGGCATGGCCAAAAATAGTATAACATAAGGGAAATGAAAATTTTAGAGAAAGATATTGACTTCCTATTAGCTGGTTTAGTGAAAGAAGAATTTGCATAAAACACCCCCTTTTATGCAGCTACCAGGCTTTTTTAGATTAATCCAGGACACTTACTTAATGTTAAGTGCCCTTTTATTTTAAAAATGCACGAAAACAAGAGATATATAACGTAATTTTAAGAATAATATAATTAATAACGTTTTCACGAGAAATGGTTACGCTTTCCAGGACTTTGATTAAAAAATCTCTATATTGGATAATATAATCATAGAAACGAAATAGAAAGAAGCAAAAAAACAAAATAAGAAGCTTTTGTTATCGCTTGGGATTATTGAACTAATTTCTTAAAATAAAATTATAGATAAAGGATGATGTAAAAATGATTCTTACAATGATTAATAATCAATGGCGTATCTTTGATACAAAAAAAGAAGCTGCAAAAGCTGTAGCAAAAGAAGTGCGTGGCTTAAAAATAAAAGACGAAACAGACAATTTGTAGGAAATTTACTACTAAATTGTCTGTTTTTATTTTGTAATAAAACAAAATCGACTATAAGCGTCCCATTAGGCCTAGTGACAGGGTTCTTGTAAGACTAATAGAGGTTCACCTTCCACAGAAGGCACCGACTTATTAAAACGGAAGAGTTGAGGCACATTGAGTGCTGATGATTAAATGGAATTGGATTAGTTGGAACGCCGTATGAAGCGAAAGTTTCACGTACGGTGTGAAGTGGGGGAACAGCTAGCGATAACTTCAAAGGCTTACCTATCACTATAAGAAGGCTCATTTAATTGTTCAAACTTTTTTATAAAAATCTCATACTTAGTTAGAAAGATTAACTCCATTTTGTTCAATCTTTTTTCAAAATGGAGTTTTTGCATTTGCTTATAAATAAAGGTTGAAGGAACTTTTTTAATCAATCTTTATTCTAATGATTATCTTTTCAATCTTAAATAACGTCGGGACTATCTGTATTTTTGACACCTACATCAAACTTTGAAACTGTTTTTTCAAGTTCTTTCACCATTTTATTAAGCCTTAAAACAGCATAAAGGATATCTTGATTGTAGTTTTCTTGTTCAATTGTTCGATCGGCCACACTTTCGGTTGCCTTTGCAGCCTTATTTGCAAGCATCGTCATTTCCATTATTCCTGTTGTGATTTCCTCAGAGAATGCTGACATTTCTTCCGAAGTTGCAGAGACTTGCTTCGTATGAGATACTACGCCCTGAATAGAATGGAGAATACTTTCAAATGATTTTCCAGCTTCCTCAACAGCTTGTATACCGTCTTCTACATTTCCTGTTACAACATTCATTGTTTGTACTGTTAAATTCGTATCCATATTTATTTTAGAAATCAAATCCGATATGCTATTTGCTGATTTTCCCGATTGCTCAGCTAGCTTTCTTACCTCCTCAGCTACTACAGCAAAGCCCTTTCCAGATTCACCAGCTCTAGCCGCTTCAATCGCAGCATTTAATGCAAGTAGATTCGTTTGTGTAGCAATGTCACGAATGATATTTATAATAAGCGAAACTTCGTTTGATTGATTCTCAAGTTTTTTAATTGCATTTGCTGATAATTGAACAGATTGATGAATAACATTCATTTGATGAATCACTTTTTTAATGCTACTATTTCCGAGCTCTACATTTTGTAAGCTAATCGATGATAATTGAGATACATTTGAAGAAGCTTCAGCAATTTGTTGAATGCCCTCTGACATTTGCTCTAATGTAACAGAGCTTTCCTCCGAGCTTATATACTGTGCATGCGCTCCTGCCGATACTTCCTGAACGGACGCAGAAATCTGGCTAATTGCTCCACTTGCCTTCTCACTACTTTTAGCCACTGAATTGGTCGTGTCAATTAACTGCTTGGACCCAACATTAATTCCAAGAATGATATTTTGTAAATCTAATACCATCTGTTGAAATGCTTGTGTTAGAAGTCCAATTTCATCTTTTCGACCAGTTTCTATCACGACAGTTAAATCACCATTACCAATTTTTTTCACTTGAGATGTTAATTTTCGTATAGGCTTCGTTAAATAATCTGTGAAGAAATAGACAATGCAGATTCCTACTAATAAGACAATCAATGTAATAGTAATAATTTTCATTTGATTGGCATCCATGGCTTCATAAACTTCTGTGGCATCCAAATCTGCCCCCAATAATCCAATCACATCTCCAGCCTTATTTTTTATCGGAGCATAAATAGCTAGTACAGCACCATATTCTGCATCATTTGATAACTGAAATTGTACTTTCCCTGTTTCAAATACTTGTCTCATCTTAGGATAGGATTCTGGTGATTCCTCTTGAATACCAATCGTTGAACCCTCACTTGGCGTACTATCTACCATATAGTAGTATTCGTAGTCTTCACCCTTCTTCACACGAGACATCGTATACAAACTAGAAACCTCATAAAACTCTTTAACAGAGCCTAGTTCTTTTTGTAATTCTTGATAATACCCTTCCTTTTTAGCATCAATTTCTAAAGTTTGATAACCTTTATCATCTATCTTAGAGATTGCATGATCAATCATAGCTAAATTTTGATGACCAACAGTCTCTTTCACTAGATCTAACGATGAACGATAAACAAAGAAGCTAATCAGAAAACACGAAATAACAAGTAAAATTGAAAAAACCATTAACATTTTAATCTTTAAGCTACTTCTCATCGATGAACTCCCTTTGATTATTTTAATATTCCATTTGCCACCATGGACATATCTCGCAAATTTAAGAATAACAGGAGTTATATATTTTGCAATATTTTCATGAGTATAATGTTGGTATTTCTAAAATATTATTTTACTTGTTCATTTATAATAAAGTTTGATTTAAAATCATCTCTCCTCTATAGATTACTACGAGGTGAGATGATCTTTTTCATTGGATATTTATGTTAATATCACTATAAAGATTGTGAAGTAATGTACTTAAACTAACGAAGCAGTTTAGTTTAAGAAGAGAAAGCTAAACACAATGTATGTTATTAGAGAAGGTGGTAAGGAGTTTGGCAAAAATCCTCAAAGTAATTTGATAATGGCATTACTATTTTGTCTATATGTAATCTATAATCATTTTACTTATTACTTTTACTATTTGGATGGTGAAAAAGACGGAAATATAGTAACTTCAACAAATGAGGCACATTCTGCCCAAGTTTATTATCAAAATTATGGGGGAGCAGCTGGTGTAGTGAATACGTTTCTCGAAATCGAATTCGATATCGGGGAACGAGTTGATAAATATGGTCGATTACTCGCTTATATTTATTTTGATGGTGTGAGGTTCAAGAGAAGCTGTTGGAGGAAGGACTGGCACGCGTAGGCTACGTCTATCCACCAAATACGCGTCATATCGATGCATTTGAAAAAGCGCAAGAACGGGCGAAGAAAGCGGGCATTGGTATTTGGAGGCTGGAAGATTATGCGACGGATCGTGGATTTGATAGTACGAGGTATCCGGAAGAGAAATAGTAGAATGAACTGCCATAACCTTTGAGGTTGTGGCAGTTTTTTTATCACGAATTGCATTCCATACTTCGATACTAGCTGAAGTAATCTACAGATATAATAACCATAGATAGGTCATTATAGTATGTAGGGAGAGAAGAAATGAATACTTTCAAATTTACATCGTTGATACTTTTAACAACATTTTTAATGGGTTCATCTTTTGCTGTCGTTAAAATGGGTTTACCATACTCATCCCCATTGCTGCTAGCAGCATTACGCTTCATACTTGCGGGAATCATAATGGTAGTCATCGTTATCGTTTTAAAGAGGTCACATCCAGCATCTAAAGAGAATTGGATAAAGATGCTGATCATTGGAGCTTTCCAAACAGCCGGTGTTATGGGCTGTATTTTCTTGAGTTTGCGAACGATTACAGCTAGTGAATCCTCGATTCTGACATTCACGAATCCGTTACTTGTCGTTGTATTCGGCACCATTTTTCTGCAAATACGTTATACATGTTATCAATGGATCGGTGTTCTTTTAGGGTTGGTAGGGGTAAGTATAACAATGGGGGCCCAAATTGAATTTAAGATTGGTATTCTTTTCGGCATTTTTTCCGCCGTGTTTTGGGCACTGGCCACATTATTAGCTAAAAAGTGGGGGGCGATTTTCGATACATGGGTCCTATCCGCTTATCAGATGCTATTTGGTGGATTACTACTCTTAATTGGCAGTTTTACCCTTGAAAGTCCTTTTTTCATTTTGAACGGTGAATCCTTGTCCATTTTATTATGGCTAAGTATAATGTCTTCTATTGTTCAATTTGCTGTGTGGTTTTATCTTTTACAAAATGGTGATTCAGGGAAGACGAGCGCCTTCTTATTTTTAGCTCCATTCTTTGGTGTCTTGTCTGGTTGGCTACTATTAGGAGAGCCTTTATATCCGACTCTTATAGTTGGTGGCTTGTTTATTATAATGGGTATCTATCTAGTGAATCGAAATTTTCAGCAGAGAAAAGTAGTGAAGAAAGTTTTATTAATAAATAATCTGGTTAAGCGCGAATAGGTCCTCTTCCTATAGTGGGCAGAAAAAAGAAAACGATCTTAATCTGTCTACTAAGGAGAGGGATATGACCCATTAACTACATATTAATATTAAAAATTTGTTTAAATCCTTCTCTTCCTCTATCAGTAACTTTTACAGCACGAATAGATGGAACATGCACGATCCAATTCAATTCAAAAAAGTGTGTCAGCAGTCCATTTCCTAAAGCACCGCCGAGATGATAGTGACGTTCACTCCAGTCTAAACAAGAGTGAGAAAATGAGCGTCGTTTTCTCTTTAATTCAGTTAAATCGATGCCGAAATCAGTAAAGAATTGCTCTCCTTTAGGTGTAACAATAAATTCTCTGTCTTCTTTTTTTAAGTAATTGGCGTTCAACATCGAGTCGGTTAAAGCGACTCCTAATTTTCCAGCTAAATGGTCATAACAAGTTCTAGCTTCCTGAAGCAATTTTACTTGGTTAGATTGTTTTAAAGAACGTACTTCAGGAGGTGGAGAAATCGCGAGAAATGTTTCTATAAGGTGTGCAACTTCTTTATTGGCTAACTGATAATAGCGGTGCCGTCCGTGTTTTTCAACATTAATAAGGTTGCCTTCTACTAATTTAGACAGGTGAAAGCTAGCTGTTTGAGGTGTTATCGCAGACATGAAGGCTAGTTCACTAGCAGTATGAAAACGACCATCCATTAAACTTGTAAGCATTGTAGCCCGCGAGGTTTCTCCAAGGAGGGAGGCAACTACGGCTACATTAGGATTAATACTCATTTTTACCGACCTTTCTGCATTTTATATTTCGATTATAGTTGAAGCATAGGTTGCAAGCAAAATTAAGATTATTAAAGAGTAATCTTATTAAACTAACGGGGTGCTTGTGCGGCCGAGCCTAGGTCGTATCATATAGCGGGTGGGATTCCCGTCGAGAAAGAATTAGCCATTCACTCGTAGCGAGTCTTGGAGGGCTAATGGTAACATTAGCCTTTAAGCGTAGACAGTTAGGTGGCGGGCCGAAAGCCAAATGGTTGAAGGGATTGAGCTCCATAATGTTAGTAAATCGGGAGGGCTGATGCCTTAAGCACAGCAGAAAGCTACATTTTATCCATCGTTAAAGGCAAGAAGGATAGAACCTCTCTGGAGTCAGAGACCTTGGCACGTCACAGATTGATATGATACGGCAACTCGGGAGGCCCTACCGGTCTTTTCTTCTTATAGAAGAGTATGGTGTACAAACGATAATAAGCAAGGAAGCCAAATGCCGTTGTAGGGAGTCGGATAGCAGCGTAGTACCAATGAAGTTGGGTAATGCCGATGGAGGAAAGGCTGCTACCAAGTTATCACCCTTACTAGGGGCACATTTACTACACGCAGAGGTAGGGATAATAAATGGACACAAAACTATTAAGGATAGCAGAATTAGCAAAATCTGAGCGAAAGAGATTAGCTATATTTTGTGAATGGTGACTAGGAGGAGCCGTGTGCGTAAATAGCGCAAGCACGGTTCTGTGAGGGGGGAGGAACACAATCTACCGCAAGGTAGAGAGGTTCCCTTCTACTCGACTAGTGAAAGAAGGGACTGCATAAAACACCCCTTTTTTATTCAGCTACCAGGCTTCTTCAGAAGCCTGAAATGTTGATTCATCAACCATGTATAAAATCATGTATAAAGGATAAAAATGGACCATTCGGAACTTCCGAAAGTTGAATTTATGTTAACTAGATTTGTATAGAGAATTCATTGATAACTGGGATCATGTTCAACTAACTGTAATTATTTAGGAATAACACTTAATAATAAAATCGGGTGCATTCCTTTAGGTAGGGGTAGCACCTTTTCTATTGAACTATAGCCACAGTTATTGAAATAAACAAACTTTTTACAAACGATCAATTTTTATAATATAATTAATAGGTTTAAAAATCTAATTAGTAATTAATTAGGAGGATTAGCATGTATTTTGATGAGTTTGAAGTGGGCCAACGTTTTCAATGTGATTCAAGATTAATCACTGCTGAAGAAATTCATAGATTTGCTACTCAATATGATCCGCACCCTATTCATGTTGATAAAGAGTTTGCTGAAAATCATTCGATATTTGATGGAATTATCAGTTCTGGATTCCTTACCGTAAGTGCTATGTGGGGCCAATGGATTCGATCTAAGGTGTTCGGTAATGAATTTCTTGTTGGCAAAAATTTTGATTATATAAAATTTACGAAACCAGTAAGAGAAAATGATGTATTATCAACCGAAGTTGAAGTAATGGACCTAAGACTGACCTCTAGCGAAAGCCGCGGAGAAATCACGATTAAATTTACCGTTACAAATCAAAAAGATGAAGTTGTATTATTAGCCCAATTAAAAGCTTTGTTACGGACAAAAGCTTCGATATTAGTCGAAAAAACTGCTATGTCATGATTTCCTTTTCTCTTCTTTTTTATTTAAAGGTCTAATCAATAATCTTCTGCAATCCGGCGCTTTAATTGAACAAGCAGCTAAAAGGATCTTCCAACTGCTATTATCCCCTTATAGTGGACAGTAAAAAGAAAGGATTATACTGTCTTCAATGAAGGGGATTTTTCATGGGGAAAATTAGAACAACCTATACAAAAGAGATTAAGCTAAAGGCGATTCATTTATACGAAAACGAAGATATGGGGATTAGATCAATTTCCAAAGAGTTAGGGATTGGATTTACAACTGTCCAAAGATGGATAGCTCACTATAAAAGAGAAGGAATTCAAGGGGTAGAGGAAAAGAGAGGAACATCTCGTAACCCACTTAAAGGTAGAGCTAACAAAGACGATGAAAGTGATACAGAAAAAATGACTCGATTAGAAGCAGAGAATGCCTTTTTAAAAAAGCTCTTAGCTGCGAAAAGGGGGATGATACAGGAAAAGAAAAATCGTTAAAATACAAAATAATTCATGAGCTTACGGATCATTTTACTATCATCACGTTATGTAAGATAGCCGGTGTTTCAAAAAGTGGTTATTACAAATGGCTAAAACGCCAAGATAACCCAACAGATAAGGAGCTGGATGATCAATCAATCGTAACTAAGATTATTAAATGCCAACAAGATCCTGATATTAATTGGAGCTACGGTTACCCAAGAGTTCAAACTTGGCTTAAAAAGACGTATGGTTTGAAAGTTAATCATAAGAGAATTTATCGTTTAATGAAAGCGAATGGAATTCAAGCGAAGATACGGGAAAAGAAGTGGAAGCACTTTGGGCGAAAAGAAAAATATGTCGTTTCAGAGAACGATTTAAACAGAGAATTTTCAGCTACACGCCCGAACGAAAAATGGGTAACCGATATAACTTATCTACTGTTTAATGGAAAGAAACACTATTTATCGGCGATACTAGACCTTTACAACAATGAGATTATTTCATATAAAATAAGTGAAAGAAATGATCTTAAACTAGTAGCTGATACAGTAAAAGAAGCCATAAAAAAAAGAGAGGTGAAAGGACTCCTATTACATAGTGATCAAGGATTCCAGTACACCTCAATAAGATATAACAAGCTATTAAAAAGATGCAACATGAAGCAAAGCATGTCTAGAAAAGGAAATTGTTTAGATAACGCTTGTATGGAGAGTTTTTTTAGCCACTTTAAAGCTGAATGTTTTTACCGATACCAATTCGATAGTTCGAATGAGGTTAAGGAAGCAGTAAAGAATTATATGAAGTTTTATAATCATAAACGTTTTCAAAAAAAATTAAATAACCTTAGCCCTACTGAATATAGAGCTAAGGCTGCCTAATAAGTGAACCTTTTATTAATTGTCTACTTGACGGGGATAAGACCAAACCGAAGATCCTTTTTCAGTACCTATAAGGGTGATTATATAAACTCTTCTTGAAATAAAATATGTGTAGCTTTGTAAAAAAGATTGATTATTTATAATAAAGTTTGATTAAAATCATCTCACCTCTATTGATTTCTTAGAGGTAAGATGATTTTTATTGGATATTTATGTTAATATCATTATAAAGATTGTGAAGAAATGTACTTAAACTAACGAAGCAGTTTAGTTTAACAAGAAAGTAGCCTGAAATTTATTAAAGGAATAGAGGTGCTATACGAAGTTCATACATTTACTTGGATTTCATAAAGAATTTTTTTATGCTATAAATATTTTTTACAAGTACTTTAAAAGGAGAGTGTAACTTGTGCGCGAAACCTGTGTTCCAACCAGCGTGAAACAACAAGATACTGGCTTTGGATATACGTTGTCTTTAATAGGAGGCAAATATAAAATGATTATATTATATTGGCTGATTGAGAATAAAGTTATGCGGTTTAATGAACTACAACGATCTATAGGTAATATTTCCTTTAAAACGCTAAGTACCATGTTAAAAGAGCTAGAAAATGATGGCCTTATCATACGAGAAGAATTCCCTCAAATACCTCCGAAGGTGGAATATTCTTTATCCGAGCGAGGTCGATCTCTTATCCCAGTATTAAATACTATGTGCGTGTGGGGAGAGGAAAACAGTATGCCAACCAATAGCGTTGATTTGTGAAAGTCATAACAATCTAGTTTAAATCAAAAAGAAGCATCTCATGAACAAGAAATGCTTCTTTTTGACACTTCATGAAGACGATTTTTACAAATTGTCAATAAAGTTCAAATAAACTTGCGAACTTTTTTCCAATTCACTCGAATACTTCTCATTTTCCGTACCATAAAACGCATAGAACGAACGATAATCTGCTTCGCAATAAAGGAAGGATATTTCAAATGGAACCAATATTTGTTCAAGTGTATAGTGATATCTGCCTGCTTCGCTATAATCTTCTTTTTTGATTCCAGCAGAAACAGAAAGTGCAATTTTGCGTTTTTTTAATTTATCGCCTCTTGACCCATAAGCCCAATTGTAAGTGAAAACATCGTCAAGCCATTTTTTTAAAAGAGGCGGACAATTAAACCAATATATAGGGAACTGTAAAACAAGATTACTATGCGATTCTATTAGTTTTTGTTCTTTTTCTACGTCTATGTTTCCATCAGGATAAACCTTATACAATTCGTGAATAGTATACTTTTCTGGATTCTTTTTCAATTCCTCTACCCATAGTTTGTTAATGACAGATGTTTCTATGCTTGGGTGTGCTACTATAACAAGAGTTTTCAATGATTTAACCTCCATGTGCTTTATTCTTTTTTTGAGTATAAAGATAACAAAGGACATATACAAGTACGTACCTTTAATACAGGTACTATCATAAAGGTTAGTATTACAAATAAGAAGTTCGATTATTTGAATTACAAAGTAAAATGAGCAATTTATATAATTTATTTAGTGTGGTTTCAATTCCTCGACAATAGAAAAATGGAAAGCGATTTGAGCAAGAAAAAGCAAATGCTTATCTTGGCAAGTGTTCATGGAACTTGGGAAACCGCAGATAAGTTAAGACTGAGAGACTTTGCATTCTAAGTGCCAATATTGTTTATTTTTTACTAGTCGAGTAGAAGGGAACCTCTCTACCTTGCGGTAGATTGTGTTCCTCCCCCCTCACAGAACCGTGCTTGCGCTATTTACGCACACGGCTCCTCCTAGTCACCATTCACAAAATATAGCTAATCTCTTTCGCTCAGATTTTGCTAATTCTGCTATCCTTAATAGTTTTGTGTCCATTTATTATCCCTACCTCTGCGTGTAGTAAATGTGTCCCTAGTAAGGGTGATAACTTGGTAGCAGCCTTTCCTCCATCGGCATTACCCAACTTCATTGGTACTACGCTGCTATCCGACTCCCTACAATGGCATTTGGCTTCCTTGCTTATTATCGCTTGTACACCATACTCTTCTATAAGAAGAAAAGACCGGTAGGGTCTCCCGAGTTGCCGTATCATATCAATGTGTGACGTGCCAAGGTCTCTGACTCCAGAGAGGTTCTATCCTTCTTGCCTTTAACGATGGATAAAATGTAGCTTTCTGCTGTGCTTAAGGCATCAGCCCTCTCGATTTACTAACATTATGGAGCTCAATCCCTTCAACCATTTGGCTTTCGGCCCGCCACCTAACTGTCTACGCTTAAAGGCTAATGTTACCATTAGCCCTCCAAGACTCGCTACGAGTGAATGGCTAGTTCTTTCTCGACGGGAATCCCACCCGCTATATGATACGACCTAGGCTCGGCCGCACAAGCACACCGTTAGTACAATAAGGGGTCCCATCAGATTTATGCGGATTTACAACGTTAAGAACAAAAAAGCACCCAAATACGATTTTGGTGACTATAAGAGAAAAGCTTTCCAAACGACGCTTTGGGAGCTTTCACCCTGTAGATTTCGAAAAAAATAGAACATTCATTGTTTTTATAATATAATTTTCAGATAAAACTATATTAATTTTTAATTTTACATAAGGGGGAATAAGTAGATGGAAATGAAATATCCAATTGGCACTTTTCAATTTGATGATGAAATTACTAGTAGTGTTATAAGTGTTTGGATTGATGAGATTGAGGATTTACCAAGATTATTACGAGATGCTGTGAAAAATTTAGATAATGAACAGCTTAATACAGCTTATCGTTCTGGAGGGTGGACTGTTCGGCAAGTAATACATCACCTTGCAGATAGTCATATGAATGCCTATGTTCGTTTTAAATTGGCTCTTACGGAAGAAAACCCTGTAATCAAGCCCTATGACGAAACGAAATGGGCGGAACTATTTGATTACAAATTGCCAATTGATACTTCACTTTTACTTCTCGAAACATTGCACAAACGCTGGACCTACCTTTTACGTAGTCTAACTCCTACTGATATGGAAAAGATATTTATTCATCCAGATTCAGGTGAAGTTTCAGTAGGTAAAAATATAGGAATCTATGCTTGGCACGGTAAGCATCATCTTGCTCATATTACTTCTTTGTGTAATCGTCAGGGTTGGTAAAGGACTTTGTGACTTTAGTGTAGCAATGATTTATAAAGCATACAAAAGTAAACTTAATAACGTTCCCAAATGAAAGTTTGGAGACACAATAAAACACTTGAAACGTTGCCATATCAATGTTTTAAGTGTTTTTCTGTATTTCATTCATATACACCTTTTTATGCATTACCGTTTGAACTTAGATACAACAAGGCTTTCAACTCTGTTCAAAAGAAACTGCACTGGCTCACATTTTGAATAAAATCTTGCATACGCATCCTATTCGTTAACGTTGTAAATCAACCTTTTCCTTTAACATAGCCTTTATAAAAAACAGTTCTTAAAAATAATAGAAAGCAATCGTTTTGATCAATATTTATTTAAAACGATTGCTTTTTATATGCAGCAAAATCAAGGATTTAGAGTTTTAATAATCAAACTTTATTCTAAACCGACAGTTAGAAGTCTATAATGTTGCATTAATTGTAAAGAAAACTTTTTGTGGATACTTCGGTTATAATAAATTATTAAATTTATGCAATTATACAAAAAGGAGTGGGAGAATGTTTCCTATATTAGAAACAGAAAGACTAATCTTGAGAGAATTAATAGAAGATGATGCACAAGGGGTATTGAATTGTTTTTCAAATGAGGACGTATTACGTTACTATGGGCAAAATCCATTAACAAATATAGAACAGGTTAAAAATATAATTAGGAATTTTTTTAATAACTACAAGGAAAAACGTGGAATTAAATGGGGGATTGAAATAAAAGAAAAAAAGGGATTATTGGAACTATTGGATTTCATGATTGGTCTTCTGAACATAAGAGAGCTGAAATAGCATATGCACTTTTACCTGAGCAATGGGGAAATGGGTATGCCACTGAAGCTGTTTTAAAAGTTATATCATACGGATTTAATGAGCTTGATTTAACTCGTATTGGGGCAGTTGTTTTTACAGAAAATAAGGCATCTAAGGTGTTATTAACAAAATTAGGGTTTGAAAAAGAAGGCGTTCTTAGAAATTATATGTATCAAAATAATGTTCCATATGATACGAACGTTTACTCCTTGCTTCCAAGCGATTCTCGAAGTAAAAGTATTTCGGAATAATCATTTAGTTAATAAACAACCAAAAGCTTTATCGAATCTCCTTCTTTGGGAATCATTTGCTAATATGTATCTTGCATAGGGCGTGATTGTGCAAGAACATAGGTAGAAAATGATTAAACTTTTTTATAAAAACCAAACTTAAATCTGCTGGATAAGAATCCATTTTGATCAATCTTTTTTCAAAATGGATTCTATTTGTTTGTCATCAAATAAGGATTAGTTACGTCCTTTTAAACAAACTTTATTCAAAAGCTACATTGATCCCATTTTTTTATAAACCAACTCCAATTTCGTCAATAATATCTTCACGATATATAAAAGTTGATATATTTAAATTATGATATATAATTGCGATTAAGGGACAAACGACAGATTACGACAAAATAAAAAATGAAAAATAAGTAAAAATCCGAATGCTTATTGACAATTAACACCTTTTTATTCGTTAACTACCTTTTGTTCCTCGTAAATATTTAGTAAGTAGGTATTACTTAAGCTTTATGTTTAAAGAACATCAAACGATTATCAAGGAGGCTTTACTATGAAATTATTACCACGTGAGACAGACAAGCTCATGATTGTGGTGGCTATTTAATTTTTAGTATCTTTGTGACAATTGCGGCCTTGGAAACAAATAAAGTTTTGTTCTTCATTTTGCTTTTACTTGATATCGAATTTCTTGGATTAGTTTTAAGTTCTTTTAATATTCTGTATGATGCCACTTATGAGATGGCTTCCGTATCAGAATTGTTCTGTGCTTTGTTATCTTTCTATGGTTCTGGGGCGATCTTGATAAACACATGCTTCGGGGAAACTGTGCTACCTCTAGGAAAACCATTTGGAATTTTTGTTAAACATTGACTAGAGGAGATTGCAAAATACTATAATTCAATAAAAAAGGGGAATACTATCATGAGTAGCTATAACGCAGTATTAGCAAGAAATACGGAAAATGCTCCAAACGTTAATGGTCTATATTCACAAACTGTAGCTTTCTCTCATTACAATCACATTTCGGCTCAATTACCTATCGAACCCAAAACTGGTGAATTGGTAGCTGGTGATATAAAAGAGCAGGCTGAACAGTGCTTTAAAAATATCAAGGCAATTGTAGACAGCATCGATCATGTTATGAGCGATGTTATTAGAATCACTGTATTCGTTAAGAATATCAAAGATATTGAGGCTGTAGACGAAGTTTATAAAACATTCTTCCCAACCTATGTTCCTACACGGACGGTAGTCGCAGTTGCAGCTTTACCTATGGATGCTTTGGTGCAAATTGAAGCACTTGTTTCAAACGGTGAAGGTACAGTTCCAAACGCACCACAAGCAGGCGACCTCATAAAGCTTACAAATAACACGGCAAATGCACCAACAAGTTCTTTATCTACACAAACTGTGTCTTTCTCTCATTACAATAACCTTTCAGCTCAATTACCTATCGATCCAAAAACTGGTAGATTGGTAGCTGGCGGTGTAAAAGAGCAGGCTGGACAGTGCTTAAAAAATATCAAGGCAATTTTAGAAAGTATCGACGTTCCTTTTGACGATATTGTTAAAATTAATATCTTTCTTAAAAACCTCTCGGATATTGAAGCCGTAAACGACGTTTATACAACATTTTTCCCAGACTCGGCTATCGCCAGGGCCGTTGCCTATGTCCCTGCACGGACAACAGTTGCAGCTTCAGCTTTACCTATGGATGCTTTGGTACAAATTGAAGCAGTGGTGTCACACGGAGATGGTACACCCCCACAAGCTGTTGAAAACAGGCATGGAATTGTCATAAAGGCAAACAACACTGAAAATGCACCAAAGAGTTCTCTATCTACACAAACTGTAGCGTTTTCTCATTACAATAACCTTTCAGCTCAATTACCTTTGGACCCAAAAACTGGTGAAATGGTAGCTGGTGGTGTAAAAGAGCAGGCTGGACAGTGCTTAAAAAATATCAAGGAAATTTTAGAAAGTATCGACCACGTTATGGACGATGTGGTTAAAGTAAATATCTTCCTTAAAAATATCGCAGATATTGATGCTGTAGACGAAGTTTACACAACATACTTCCCAGGCGGTGTTCCTGCACGAAGAACAGTTGGCGTATCAGCTTTACCTAAAGATGCTTTAGTCCAAATCGATGTAGTTGTATCAAACGCTGAAGGAACACCTCCAAAAGCATAACAGGCATTTATTTGTAAATACAGGAACTATCAAAGTTACTTGTTAATGCCGATGGTGAATGCGAAATCGCATATCCTATTCATAAAAAGAGGCTGTCTCAAATGAAAATTGAGCCAGCTTCTGTTTTTTAACAGCTCAGATGAAAAAGCATCGAGATTTTAGCCGGTTATGGCAGAAATCTTGATGCTTTTTTAGTTTCCGGGCATAACAAAAAAACTGGGTTAGCTTGCGAATCTATGCGATTGAATTTTTATAGAGGGTGACACCTAAACTTTGAGTTTGGATACTTTATGGATGCCATCGCACAAGGAGTCGTGAAGACGAAAGAAATAAAGGTGTGGAACCCAAAAACATCGTAATTTGAAGAAATATCGAGCAATTCTATGCAATCTATTTAATAAGAGGTGCAGTGTCCACTATAAGGGGGGTTAACCGATGCGTGTTTGTGGTTGTAAAATTAACTAACTTTATTGTCACTTTACAATATCAAACAATTATTCCGAAAAGCCAAAATTATATTTTCCGTGTTTCTATTATTATATATATTCACCAAAAATCTCAGGCTTCCACGAATGAATAGCATGCCGCTCCTTTTCAAATATTTTCTCAAGATAGATCAGCGTTGTTTGAACTTGTGAATGCCCAAGAGACCTCATGATTTGATATAAATCCACCCCATTTAAGTGTGAGATGATGGCAAATGCATGTCTAAAAGTGTGCGGGCCGATTAGAGAACTTCGATGGTTTAAAAACGGAAGTTCACTCTCTTGAATTATCTTTGTTAAATACTGCGATAAATAGGAAGGTGAATACGCACGCCCAGTATTTGTTGTGAATAATGGTGACTCAGGAGCTGCCTGATCTAATGGTTTCATTCCTCTTGCATATCGAAACATACGGATGCTGTTTATGCCTTTTTCCTTTAATGGAATTTGGCATTTTTTAATCCCTTTCCCCAGTACATCGAGATAATAGGAGCTTGTAATTTAAAAAATAATATAGTTGTTTAAAAAACCTTATTCCACTAACGGAGCAGTTTAGCACAATTAGAATAGAGGTCTTGATAACCTTGATGTCGAAAAGAGTGTATAAACCGAATAAAACACAAGGAGATGTACTTTGAAAAAAATTAGAGAAGCAACAATTGAGGATATGGTAGAAATTTATAAGATGGGCTATGATGTTTGGGGAGATAATCTGCCATATGAAGAATATATAACTATGTGCCAGGCTTCTAATAAGTATAAAAAGGGAAAGTGGTACGTTCTTGAAGCAACAGATACAAAGCAACTATTAAGCTCCCTCATCGTATATGAACTAAATTTTTCAGAAGACAAAATTGTAAAAGGGATTGGTTCAATCGCTACTCCTTTATTTTTAAGAAAAAATGGATATGCTTCTTTATTGATCAAAGAAACGATAAATAAATTAGAACAGGAAGAAAACTGTAACAACTTTTTCCTTTATAGTGATATAGGGATAGAATTTTACAAAGGATTAGGTTTTATTGTACTACCTAATGATAGTCAAAAATATAAAGACAGTGTTTGTATGTATTACTCAAAAGAAAATGATATCGACTCCATATCACTTGATATCCCCGATTACTTTTAAAGCACATCCTTCTTGAAGTAACGGGGGCGTTAGTTGAAGATCATTGAGTTGCATATGCAACTCTTTTTTTCTTATTGAACTAACGGGGCAGTTTAGTACAATAAGGTAATTAATTTTTCGGGGAGAGCAGAGGTTGAGTATGAAACAATTATATTTGGCATAGAAAAAAGCAGGTTTGATATTTAAAGGGTATACAGAACAGGGAGAGGTTGATATGAGGTTCAGCATCCGAAAGATGACTAAAACATCCTGTAAAATCAAGACGTTGGTTTATTTCTAATAAGACATCCGGAATATTCATTCGTGGCATTAGCTGAGCAATATTCTTTCATAAATCGACCACACTCTCTGTTTCGGGTGACTTTCCAATAATGAGTTCAAAGGTAGAATGACTCGCTATACAGACATGCATGAAGGCTTGCAGCATGAACTGAAATTGTATGATAAGGGCGATATGACAATAAAGAAAATTTGCGCCATAACAAAATTATCGAAACCAACCTTGTATCGAGCACTTGATAAAAGAAAAAATAGGGGATATTTATGAAAATAGAGCGCTTATTAAAAATTATATTTATTTTATTGAACAAACAAAAAGTAACAGCTGAGGAAGTTGCCAAACATTTGGCTGTCTCAACCCGAACAGTTTATCGAGATATGGATACTCTATCACTTGCTGGATTTCCAATCTATTCCGAACAAGGAAATCTCGGGGGATATCGCCTAATCGAAGGTTATTATTTTCCTCATAGTTACTTTACAGAAGAGGATTTACGTCTAATCAAGGAAACACTAACGAGTACGATGACTTTACATACTGACAAGGCATTACAGAATAGCCTTGCAAAAATAACCTTACTTAATGAGTCCAAACCAGAAAATTCAATTGATTTTTCTTTCTTAAATAACAGGGACGGGGTTAAGGTAACCGATATTCGACAAGCGATTAAAGATAAAAAGTGTCTTACTTTTTATTATGCAAAAAAAGAACAGCTTGAAACTAAAAAAGTAAAACCAATTCAAGTATTCTTCTATCATTTGAGTTGGTACCTGTTCGGTTGGCCAGAAAATGAGACGAAACCAAAATTTTATCGTTTATCCCGAATACATGAACTGAAAGTTGGTAATGCGGCATTTACCGAATCCTTTGAATACTTAGACGGTTATCAGGAATTTTCAAATTGGATGAAATCATTAGAATCAGAAATAGTTAAAATCGATATAGTTTTACGATTTCCACTAATCAGTTCTCAAGAGGTGTTTGATTCGTTTCCCGAAACAAACATAGATAAAAGTGGCGTTGATCATTTATTAGTTAGAATTTCTTATCCTGATGAAGAGTGGGTTGTAAAGTTAATTCTTAGTTTTGGATCCCAGGTTGAAGTCCTTTCGCCCAAGAGTTTTAAAAATAAAATAATGGCTCATATAGAAAAAATGACTCGAATTTATTTTACCTAACTTGACAATTAGTTGTCAGGTTAGTGATGGTACATTATGTTTAAGAGTTGTTACGAACTCCGCAAATTTTAACGAAAGAAGATGAAATAACTATGGTACTGAAAAGCGACTTAAATCTTTTAAATTGGACAGAAACGGAACCCGTTCATTCCATTGCTCAAGCAACAGCTGAATATTCAATCGAAGGAGAATTTAATGGAATCTTGCATTCAAACTATACGATTTTTTATTCGGAATATAATAAAGAAGATATTCATAAATCAACATCAACTTTTATTGGATATAGCTTTTTTGAAAGTTCAGATAGTAAACTAGTTGATAGTATGTTCTTTGAAGAAAAAGGAATCTTTGCTGAAGGCGTCACTTCTGGCGAGTTGAAAAGTAAGATGGCCAATGGAAATTATTTTTTAGAACAAGGAAAAATGATCATCACAATAGAAAAAAAGAATAGTTAAAACTGAACCCGAACAACTTTGAGTATTATTTAAATGTTGTTCGGGTTTCTATTGGATTCTCTGTACAGATGATACACTGACCCCTATATTGAATGAATTGCTGAAAGTATGATAATTAAAGTTATACAGTAAGTACCCTCTTCAACTAACGGGGCAGTTTAGTTGAAGAGGGAGCTGGTATTTTTTGAATCGTATCAAAGCACTTTATTAAACATAGGAGGTAATCTTTTGGATAAAAAAACAAGTCTAATTTTAGGGTCGTTATTCATTTTAACTAGTGGACTAATTTTTACGATTGAACGCTTAACTGCATATGTATATTGGTCAGCACAAATAAATACTGGAAAGTGGGATACTATTCCACAAACAATGCCATTATCCGATAACCTTTTCACAGGGCTATTTTTCCTTGTTGGAATTGTCTTTATTATTGTGTCTTTCAAGAAGGAAAGGTAATTAAACTAACGGGTGCTTGTGCGGCCGAGCCTAGGTCGTATCATATAGCGGGTGGGATTCCCGTCGAGAAAGAACTAGCCATTCACTCGTAGCGAGTCTTGGAGGGCTAATGGTAACATTAGCCTTTAAGCGTAGACAGTTAGGTGGCGGGCCGAAAGCCAAATGGTTGAAGGGATTGAGCTCCATAATGTTAGTAAATCGAGAGGGCTGATGCCTTAAGCACAGCAGAAAGCTACATTTTATCCATCGTTAAAGGCAAGAAGGATAGAACCTCTCTGGAGTCAGAGACCTTGGCACGTCACACATTGATATGATACGGCAACTCGGGAGACCCTACCGGTCTTTTCTTCTTATAGAAGAGTATGGTGTACAAGCGATAATAAGCAAGGAAGCCAAATGCCGTTGTAGGGAGTCGGATAGCAGCGTAGTACCAATGAAGTTGGGTAATGCCGATGGAGGAAAGGCTGCTACCAAGTTATCACCCTTACTAGGGGCACATTTACTACACGCAGAGGTAGGGATAATAAATGGACACAAAACTATTAAGGATAGCAGAATTAGCAAAATCTGAGCGAAAGAGATTAGCTATATTTTGTGAATGGTGACTGGAGGAGCCGTGTGCGTAAATAGCGCAAGCACGGTTCTGTGAGGGGGGAGGAACACAATCTACCGCAAGGTAGAGAGGTTCCCTTCTACTCGACTCGTATTATAAGGTTAACCAGTAAAAATTACTGATTGACCTTTTTTTAATAGAATCTACAGGGCATTATCATACGCCCGTTATTCAATACTTGGAGGAACAAGGGGTCCTATATATCTTACTAAATCCCATTATTTCTTATCAGGCAAAGAAGTCTAGTTTACGAAAGGTAAAAACAGACGCAATCGATGCGTACCAGTTGTGTGTGCTGTATTACAAAGAGGATTTTGAACCTCATAAAATTAGAGGAATTAAGCTTTTAGACCTTCGGAATTTGTCAAGACAACAGGAAATCGTAACGAATATGTATGTGGAAGCTAAACTTCAGTTTCATACTAGTTTAGATCAAGTGTTTCCTGAATACCGAAAGGTTTTTGGCGATTTATTTTCAAAGGTTTCATTATTGATGTTAAAGGAATACCCTACTTCAGAGGCGGTATTAACAGTCGGGGAAAGTAAACTAGCAGAGAGTGTAATGGAGTTCTGCCCTAGCCGATCTGGTCAATGGGCATGGGAAAAAGCCAAAAAAATAATGGATTCCGCATCTCGAAATCTATTTCGAACAAGTGTATATCAAAGTCACGTAATTAATCTACGTATGTATATTGAGCTTCTTTTTCAATACCAGGGACACCTTTCCGATTTGGAAGAACGTATCGTTGCCTTGGCAAATGAAGTGGAGGAATACAAGATCATCCAATCGATTCCGGGAATCGGAGAAAAAATCGCTGCCACGATTATCTCTGAGATTGGTGAAATCGATCGGTTTAATCATCCCAAAAAACTCGTTGCCGAGAACTTACTATTTAAATGGCTCAATAGAAGAAGTCAAAGGGAATCCTTTACATGGGATAAATTCAGACTATTTCTTGATAAATATCCACTACCTTCACCAAGAATTAAAGTGAATATATATGATGTAAGAAAAGAGGTTAGTTACATTCTGTGAATGATGACTTGGAGGAGCCGTGTGCATTAATAGTGCAAGCACGGTTCTGTGAGGGGATGGAGTGCAATTTACCGTAAGGTGGAAAGGCTCCCTTCTACTAGACTACTTCAACAAGGAGTAGAGCCTTTTTCTACTTTTGGATAATCACAAATTGGATTTTGGGTTTGAATTAAAAAATAATAGATTAGAGTTTTTTGTGACATTCGTGTAACACACCGATGTTACTCTAGGTACGGAGGTGTGTTACATGAAAAAAATTCTATCAATCATGTTAATTGCTGCAATTTTAACAGGCGTTCTTACGGGATGTACGAACGAAAAAATTAGTACAGGTAAAGAGGTTCAGCCACAAATTGATAATTTAGACTTTAACTTTAGTGTGGATCCGGAGACACTTACGTTTGAGGTGGAATCCAATGGAATTACTGAAAGGGTATCGGAACCATTGGGGAAAATGAAAGTTTCAAATTTAAAAGACAGTGGAGATAACATAAGCTGGACCTATTTAGAACAGGAAATTGAGGTTGATATCAAAAAAAAAGATAAGTATGTAGATGTAAACATAAAATCCAGCAAAGATGAAGACAACATATTTACATGGCCAAAAGTGAAAGGTGATGGATATATGCTCCCATTAAATCAAGGGAAGTATATTCCAAGCAATGATTCTATTTGGAAAGATTACTTAAGGGAAGAAAAAATGAAGGTAATTGAGGCTTTATCTATGCAGTTTTTTGCAGTTGACAAAAGTGAATATTCGCTAGTATATATAATTAAAAATCCTTATAATAGTGAAATTGTTTATAATACAGAAAATGATATTGAGTTTACTTTTAATCATGAGTTTCCAGAGATTAATGAAGAGAAGGAATATGGTTTTAGAATATATTTAACGGAAAAAAATCCAGTAGATGTTGCAAAGACCTATAAAAATTATTTGATTGAACAAGGGGACTTCAAAAGCTTGGCGGATAAGGCTAAAGAAAATAGTAATATTGAAAAGCTTTATGGTGCACCTCATGCTTATTTTTGGGACAGAACTGTGATTTCAGAAGAAAATATAAAATGGGCAAAACTGAGAGACAGTTTTCCTGAAAAACTGAAATTATGGATTCAGGGGTTATTAACTACTAATGTTGAGGATGGATCAGAGCTTTCATCGGCCTTTGAAGATTTAAATAGCTTAGATTATGTAGACAAATACACTAAGAATAGAATAATAAAAGGCTTAAGTGCCGTAATGCAACTAAAAGAATTCTATAATCCGGAAGTATTTACTGAAACAGATAAAGAAACTCAGAGGCTGTTAAACACGGGAATAGAAAATTTAAATCCCGTTGAATTAATTGACCTAAATAAGAGATTATTAAAAAGCATACTTGGCGATGTAGTTGACCCAATAAAGAAGTGGGCAGATGCTAATACTGTAGATGTGATAAAGGACATGAAGGATTCAGGGTTAGAAAATATGTGGATCGGCTTGGATGATTGGCAGGAAGGATTCATTAAACCAGAGTTAGTAAAAGAAGCAGAAGACTTCGGCTATCTATTTGGTACCTATGATTCATATCATTCAATCCATGAACCAGGTAAAGAGAAGTGGGATACTGCTAAGTTTAAGGATGCTTCACTTTACGAGAATGCAACTGTAACCAATAAAGATGGAAAAAAGATTGAAGGATTCCAAGGTGCAGGTAGAAAGTTGAATCCGACGCTTGCAATGCCTAGTGTAAAAGAAAGAGTAACTTCAATTTTAAATACTGGCATAGCATTTAACTCATGGTTTTTAGACACAGATGGCACTGGAGAAATCTTTGATGACTATTCGCCAGAACATATTACTACTGAAAAGGAAGATATCCAGGCTAGGATTAAGAGAATGGAGTATCTGCAAAAAGAATGGGGTATGGTAGTTGGAACTGAAGGTGGAAATGATTTTGCTAACAAATCTATTGCCTTTGCACATGGAATAGAAACGCCATCATTTTCTTGGATGGATGAGGATATGGCAAAAAACAAAGAAAGTGAGTATTATGTAGGGAAATACTATTCGAGTAATGGTGGAGTTCCCGAACTGTTTTCTAAACAAATACCACTAAAGGATAAGTACAAGAAGTTATTTTTGGATTCAAACTACACGATCCCATTGTATAAGTTGGTTTACAACGATTCAGTGATCACAACTCATTGGTGGGGATGGGGAACCTTAAAATTTAAAGATGAAATATCAAATAGAATGTTGTATGAGATACTTTATAATGTACCTCCTTTATATCATATAGATAAACACGAGTGGGAAAAACATAAAGAAACAATTGTAAGGTATTCAAAGGTATGGTCAAATTTTAGCAAAAAAGCAATAACAGAAGAAATGACAGATTTTAAAATTATATCAGATGATAGACTCGTTCAAATGACTGAATATGGTGAAGCATTAAGTGTAGTAGCAAATTTTTCAGAAGATGAATTTAACTATCAAGGCGAGACAATACCAGGAAAATCAGTGTTAATTATTGATGGAAATAGTAATACTATCTATTCACCGGAAAAGTAAGCGTGAAGTTCGCCATATTTTAACTGCTAATTTTCCTTGAGACAATCTTCCGAGAGGCTAAATCTGAACGCTAAGGAAGAGTTTAAAAGAAGACATAGAAGTAGCTAATCCATTGTGGGATACATTGAAAAAAGGATTAGAAAAGTAATAATTACGTATGCGGCAGTTAGCGTATAAATATTAGAAAAAAGGTGAAGTCTACGTTTAAGGATTTCACCTTTTACCCCTTTATTTTCAAGAGAAGTTAATGTGTAAATAGTTATTTGTATAACAGATAAGGAGTTTGTATAAAGTGAACATACTAATTGCTGATGATGAAAAACATATGACTACTATCTTAAAAATCTATTTTGAGAAAGAAGGTTTTAATGTAAGTGTCGCTTCTGAAGGGGAAGAAGCACTTGAAATCTTTTATTCGAAAAAAATCGATCTTGCAGTTTTGGATTGGATGATGCCTAAATTAAGTGGTATTGACGTATGCCGTGAAATAAAGAAAGTAAGCTTAACTAAAGTGGTCATGTTAACTGCAAAGTCGTCCAATGATGATGAATTTGTTGCACTAGATATTGGTGCAGATGAATATATTCGTAAGCCGTTTGATCCACGTATATTGATCTTAAGAGTGAAAAAAATGCTCGGAACAGAAAAATTGGTTAAAATAAGAAATTTGAAAATAAATTTACAAAGCAAAAAAGTATATAAAGATGAAGAAGACTTAGTACTCTCTAAGAAAGAATATGACTTGTTGGAGCTTCTATACAATAAAAAGGGGCAAATCCTATCTAGAAATTCTTTGTTATCAATGGTTTGGGGCTTGGACTATCTCGGTGAGGAACGAACAGTCGATACGCATATTAATAGGCTACGCGACAAGATTGGGGCTAACCATGTCATAACCCATAGAGGAATGGGGTATAGCTTTAATGATAAAGATGAATAAAATTAGTGAAAAATTGTTAATGATGGTGAGTATAATTATGCTCATCGTTTTCGGCGTTTCGTTTTTATTGAACAATTACTTTTCCTCCGATTATTATCTGTATAAAATGAAAAATAAAGTTAACACCATCTATGAAGAAATCGATGATTTAACGATCCAACAACTAAGAGATGTAGAACAAAATATAGAAAATGTTAATAATGTTACGATTATTATTATTGAAAATAGCGATAGTATTGACGAAATTAATGATAATGTCCAATTTGCATTGTTTAAAGATAAAATTGTTTTAAATAAATTTTGGATTACAGAGGAGACGCTGAAAAAAGTAAATGAAGGAAAAACAGTAAGGCTTTTATTTAATCAAGGAAAACTGAAGTCGAGTCTTCTAACCGTGCTATATGAGCAAGAGCATCATTTAGTGTTATTAGGAACAGTGGTCGTTCATAATACAGATGCTTTAAAAATAGTGAACCAATTCTATTTATACTCCATTCTATTTGGAATTATAATCAGTTTATTACTAGTAGCTTTCTTCTCAAAGAAAATAATTACTCCTTTAGAGATACTAAAAAATGTAGCGAAAGATATTTCAAATTTAAATTTTAAACAGGTGGAAATAACCACAGGTGATGAGATTGAAGAATTATCACATAGTATCAATGAAATGAGCGATCGTTTGAAAAGTGTTCATTCAGAGTTAGAAAAGAAAAATCAAAGTTTAAATACATTAATTTCAAGCATCTCTCATGAAGTAAAAACACCGTTGTCATTAATACAAGCGTATACAGTCGGTATAAAAGATGGTCTTGATGATGGATCGTATACAGATATCATTTTAGAACAAGTAAATTACACTTCAGAAATGGTTGATTATTTAATTAAACTATCTAAAGTACACGAACTAGAAGTGAAAAAAGAGCCATTTGAATTAAAAAATCTTCTTCAAAAAATCATTGCGCAATATAATATTTCATTGAAAAACAAGAATGTACACGTAGTGCAAAATATTGATTCAATACAAAATTCAATAATCAATGAAGATAGTAGTCAAATTGAAATCGTAATGAATAATCTAATAAGTAATGCTATTAAATATGGTGAAGAACACTATTTTGAAATTAAGCTAACATGTGAAGATAAGAACAAAATTAAGTTTACTATTTGTAATAAAACAACACGTTTGCAACAAGAGTATCTCCCATATATTTGGGATGCGTTCTATGTAGTAGAAGAATCGAGGAACAAAGAGGTGTCGGGGACAGGGCTAGGTTTGTCCATTGTTGCCAGCATCTTAGCAAAAAATGAATTACAGTATGAAGTTATGTTAGTGGACTCGGATATTAGTTTTAATATTTGGTTTGATTTAGTAGAATGATAAAAACTCCAAGGTATCATTGAATGTTCCTTAATTCGAGGATAAAAATAAGAAAAAGAACGAGCATCGATATGGTGCTCGTTCTTTTTCTTATTAAGTATCTTCTTAGTATGGTGAAATCGATTTTAAAATTCGGCTATCATAAACAGTACACAATACTGTAACAAAGCTCCTTTATAATAACTGATATATATTTGAAAGGAGCATTTGAATACTAATGAAGAGTTTTAAAATGCTAGTAAAAATAGTTTTATTATTCATGATATTAATTTTCTTACTAATAGGATACGCTTTTAAAATTGAGCCAGCGATGACTGTAATTCATTCTTATGATTTAAATGAAGTCAAGGGTGAATCAGTCAAAGTAGTCCAAATATCGGATATTCAAGTAAGTGAATCTTATACGATAGAAGAACTAAATAGTTTGGTAGAAAAGGTTAATAAATTATCTCCTAATATTATTGTTTTTACAGGAGATTTATTTGAAAATTTTTCTGCGTTTCAACCCACAAAGGAAGTAACTGGAAGTTTATCAAAGCTAAAAGCTACGTTCGGGAAATATGCAATCTGGGGAAACCGTGATTACGGTGGTGGAGCTGTTAGAATATATGAAGATGTATTAACAAATTCAGGCTTTACATTATTAAAAAATAACGGTGTGAATGTAACTGTATCAAATGGAAAGAAGCTCTTTATGGGAGGGGTGGATGATGCTTTGTTTGGAAATCCTGATATAGAGCGCATGTTGATGAAAAAGGAGAACGATTGTGATTACGAAATTGTGCTCATGCATGAGCCTGATATGGCAGACCTTTTAAAAGATACTTCTGTTGATTTTCTTTTAGCTGGACATAGTCACGGAGGACAGGTTCAGCTTCCTTTTATTAAAACCGTGTCTACTGCTTTGGCTGAAAAATATAACCATGGATTTTATACTATTAATAAAAGTAACGGAATGCAGCTTTACGTAAATACAGGAATTGGAACATCTAGAATTCCTGTTCGTTTTATGGTTCCGCCTGAAATCTCAGTTTTCAATATTAATTTGTAAATTTATAATTGTTAAAAAAAGAAGCTGACGAGAATTTTCTCGACAGCTTTTTTTGTGTTCCCAGAATGGAGGTAATCTATAGGGTAAAAGTCTTGAACTGCGAAGACAGATATAGTGGCTAGCCATGTACAAAGGTGTCATTGGTGACGGGGAATCTGCAGAAAGCAGGCGGCAATTCTCCGGTCTGAGGATTACGAACTTCATAGAAGAATAATTTGAATTGAACGGCACTATACGGATCCTTATTTAAGGTGGTGTGAGGGAACGGGAGTTAGTCGCTCTCACCTACTCGATTTTTAGTAGTTGTTTATGTCTGAATTCATCCAATTAGCAAGGAGCGATGCTGTTTTTATAATAAACCAACAGAAATAATTTTTTGTTATATTGTTGTGACATTGGATTGTTACTATGTAAATGAAAGGAGGAGGATACGATGGTTTTTTCAAGTCTTTTGTTCATTTATTTGTTTCTACCCATCAACATAATACTTTATTACTCAGTGAAAAATAGAAAGTTTAAAAACATCATTCTGTTAATAACCTCATTATGTTTTTATGCTTGGGGTGAGCCGGTATGGATTGTCATATTACTTATTAGTAGTTGCATTGATTATTGTCATGGATTGTATATTGAAAGATTTCATGGGACGAGAAAGCATATCATGATTAAGATATTTCTTAGGAAAATAGATCGTCATGAAGCCTATTCTCCAGAAGCAGTAGTACGTGTGATTTCCCATTGGAAAAACAGTATGATACGTCCTCAAGATGTTATGCCCGAACCTCAAGAATTGGGTGAATTGGAAAAAGTATATCGCCTTTATGAAGAGTGGAAAGAAGAAAATTATTATGATTTCGATGATCTTATAAATGAGACATACCAGTGTATTCGAATATCTTTTCTGTTACAGGATCTTTAATAGGTTCCAACCAAGCATACGGTGCAAATACACTTCCTCTAATTTTAACGATGTTAGCCATGAGAACCCTCCATAATGTATGAATTTTGTTTCGGTGAATCCTATTTCTATTATAATTGAATTATGGTCAATTTGATTGACTACATTGCGTATAGTACAATGAATTTTAAATGAAGTCAACCTGATTGACTTTATTTAAGGAGGTTTTATGTATGAATCATGAAGTATTTAGTGAATTGGATCTTACATCACTTTTATCATTATCCTTTAGAACATCAATTAATGAATTACATGACAGATTGAGTGAATTGGGATTTGGAGATATTAGACCTGCACATGGTTTTATGTTTAAATGCATCACTCCCAAAGGAGCAACAGGTATAGAACTAGCCGAATATTTAGGAATTACAAAGCAAGCTGTGAGTAAAATGGTGGATTATCTTGAGAACTGTGGCTATGTAATGCGCAAAGCTCATCCCACTGATAAGAGAGGGAAAATTATTGTTTTGACCGAACGAGGTTGGTTAGTAGCGAAAGCAAAAGAAAAGATACTAACTGAGATTGAGCAACGTTGGATTGAAAACATAGGTGCTGAACGCCTGCAAATGCTAAAAGAAGATTTATCAAAATTAGTTTATAAAGAAAATGAAGGTAAATTATCATTGAGGTCAAGACCTGTCTGGTAAAAATAGAGTTTATAAAGGAGATTTTGAAGCGTGTTTAAATTCGTACTAACCAGTGCAGCATTCTTGTAATTAAAGATTATTTTGGAGAGGTGTACCTATCTAATTTTTGTAAGTTTGTAGAGGTTAAGACTAAACCTGACCAAGCATACAGATATGAAATAACTTATCAATTCGTAACCTATGAAAGAGCGATAATGCCTCCATATCACCTGTTCACTTTGAAGGTCGAGAACAAGTCTCTTACAGACTGGATTATAAAGGATGTAAAGGTAAGTAAATTAGCCGAGAATGAAGATTACACAAAGATATGTAGAAAACCAATTATTATACGGTGAATAGAAAAAGTGATATGTGAAGAAATGTACTTAAGCTACGGGTGCGTTAGCCCCATAAAAAGGCTGCCAAATGACGGCCTTTTTCGAATGTATGATTCTACCTAATATCATACATTCAAAAAAAAACCTTATTCAACTAAAGGGGCAGTTTACTTTAAGAAGGAAATAGAATAACCTATATTGAATATTGCCAGCATGCACCAACTCTGGGGGGGAAGAACAATGAAGAAGATTTTGAGTTCATTGATTATCTTTTTCTTTTTGGTAATTACAGCTTGCGGAGGACCCTCTTCATCAACGACATCGTATTTGCAAGTAGTTGAAAAAGGCTATTCAAAAGATTACAAAGAAGCATGGATAATAGCATTTAACCCATTCAATATAACAAAGCAAGAGAAAGTAAAGATAATGGTTGAAGAACCAATGGTCTGGAATCTAATTGAAGTTAATAAAACGTATTTTACCAGTTATTCTAAGGATGGAGATAATCCTTGGATATTAAGTCAAATAGGACATCTTGATGACGATGATACTTTGAGATGACTAAGAAAATTTAGTTAGGTTTATTGAACTAACGGGTAGCTTGTGCGGCCGAGCCTAGGTCGTATCATATAGCGGGTGGGATTCCCGTCGAGAAAGAACTAGCCATTCACTCGTAGCGAGTCTTGGAGGGCTAATGGTAACATTAGCCTTTAAGCGTAGACAGTTAGGTGGCGGGCCGAAAGCCAAATGGTTGAAGGGATTGAGCTCCATAATGTTAGTAAATCGAGAGGGCTGATGCCTTAAGCACAGCAGAAAGCTACATTTTATCCATCGTTAAAGGCAAGAAGGATAGAACCTCTCTGGAGTCAGAGACCTTGGCACGTCACACATTGATATGATACGGCAACTCGGGAGACCCTACCGGTCTTTTCTTCTTATAGAAGAGTATGGTGTACAAGCGATAATAAGCAAGGAAGCCAAATGCCGTTGTAGGGAGTCGGATAGCAGCGTAGTACCAATGAAGTTGGGTAATGCCGATGGAGGAAAGGCTGCTACCAAGTTATCACCCTTACTAGGGGCACATTTACTACACGCAGAGGTAGGGATAATAAATGGACACAAAACTATTAAGGATAGCAGAATTAGCAAAATCTGAGCGAAAGAGATTAGCTATATTTTGTGAATGGTGACTAGGAGGAGCCGTGTGCGTAAATAGCGCAAGCACGGTTCTGTGAGGGGGGAGGAACACAATCTACCGCAAGGTAGAGAGGTTCCCTTCTACTCGACTACTTGAAGATCAATGAGTTGCATAGGTGTTCTTTTTTCTTATTGAACTAACGAAGCAGAATAGTTGAATAAAGCTGTGTATAACTAAATGAGCCCAATTAATAAACTATCAAATATTGGCTTTAATTTTTAGCAGGAAAAGTGTACTCTAGAATATAAAATACTTAAAAGGAGGGGGGAGTAATGTGCAGTTTCCAACAAGAATAGATGTAGATAATGACGGGTATATCTTAAACAAAACCTCGTTAAATAAAATTGATGGTGTATACCAAGGACTTCTTAGTCAAGTTGTTGAGATTTTAAAAAGGTGTGCAGGAACAAAATTACATAGTGTTTATATCTATGGCAGTGTGGGTCGAGGCGAGGCTTTATTAGGTACTTCAGATATTGATTTATCAGTAATTTTGACATCTCCACTCTCTCCTCAAGAAATGGCACGTTTAGATGAAGAAACAAAAATGTTTATATGTGACAATCCAATCGTGCCAAAAGTAGATTACGATATAGGAGTTACAGCAGATGTATTTAAAGAAAATAGCCAATATTATTGGGGATTTTGGTTGAGACACGTCTGTACTAGTATTTATGGAGAGGATTTGTCCGTACACTTTCCTAAAATGAAGCCAAATGCTCATATCAGTAAGGCATTAAATGAAAATCTTATCGATTCACTCACAAGTTATCGTGATGTAATTCTGGAAAAAGAAGTTGACCATTATACATTACTATCGATATTAAAACGTATTGTAAGAGGAGCATATTGCTATGTAGCTGAAAGAGATAAAAGTTGGTCTACAAGTATTCAAGAAAATCTTATAATTCTTCAGTATTATTTCCCTAGAGAAGAATATTTTAAAGAAATCGAGTATGTATTTCTTCAACAAAAGGTCCCAACCTTGGATGGGGTATTAAATTACATTGATTATTTTATTATTTGGTTTAACGAGAATACCATTGAAGGAAAATAGAAAAGGTGACCTTTTAGAGCTAAAAAGCGGTATTTATTTCGAAGGATTGCTTTTTATGTAGCTAATTAATTTGTGTAGAATCACACTTAAACAAACGGGGAGCTTTAGTGAAAGAAGAATTTGCATAAAATACCCCTTTTTATGCAGCTACCAGGCTTCTTCAGAAGCCGAAGATGTTGATTCATCAACAATGTCTAAAATCATGTATAAACGATAAAAATGGACCCTTCGGAACCCCTTGAGTACCAATGGGTTTTATATTTCGGAAGTTCCGAAAATTGACTTTATGTTAACTAGATTTGTATAGAGTATGCATACGATCCTTAGAAACCTTGTTCAACTAACGGGCATTTTAGTTGAAGAAGGATTATTGATTCTAGTTGCCGAATTATTTAAATTAACCAATCAAGATCCAGGTGCGGTGCGAGGGGGCATCTCAACCACAAAACGACTAAGGTAAAAAATAAAATGATGAAATGAAAGAAGTGAAGGTTTTGATTAAATATAAATGCCTCGATCATGTTAGTCTTACTGTGGCAGATTTGGAAAGAGCAAAAGAATTCTATGGTAAAACTTTATGTTTAAAAGAAATACAGCGTCCTGATTTTGATTTTCCAGGAGCTTGGTATGAAATAGAGGGACATCAACTTCACTTGATAGTCGATCCCTCTTCACAGACGATTCGTAAGGATAAAAGCTTATCCAGTAGAGAAGGTCACTTTGCCCTTAGAGTTGAAAGCTACTATGACACTCTTAAATGGTTAAAACAGAATGAAGTTGAAATCCTTGAAAAACCAAACGGAAAAAGTGGATTCGCACAAATTTTCTGTGCCGACCCAGATGGTAATCTGATTGAACTAAATGTTAATCAAAAAGATCTATAAGTAGGCAAAGATAAAGGCTGCCATTACTGGCTCTTTTTTATTGAAGTAACGGGCAGTATAATTCGGGAGGGTATTTATACGTCTTTAGGTGCGTGTGATTTATCAATTTAACCTCAGGTCCATAAGATATTTCATAGGTCATTCGGTCCTTCCCTACTGGAACCCAGTGTCCACCATCGGTAGGCTCAATTTCAAATGTAATTTCTAATATAAAACCACGGAAACGATTTACTCTTCTTGTTTCAATCACTTCAATTTTCCATGGTGTGACATTAGGTGAAAAATCCTTTAAAATCTTCGGGTAATAATAGTTATTCAAATCTTTTGCAATATAAGGAGTAAGCATGTTCATAAGCATACCCTGTAACCTAAGCTCTTCTGAGTCTTGAGTTGGTTCAGCTGATGAAAGGATTGTTGTTTGAAAAGAAGTAATAAGAACAAGGAATAGTATAAAAACGATTAACATCTTTTTCATTCTCTTCAATACACCTTTGGAGGCAGTTGGAAATTTATCATTTATTTTAGTTGTACTCTTGCAGTTTGGATGATTTGGAATAGCTTATCAATTACAAAAGCATTTCATTTTGACTCGGAACCGTTTATTTTATTGAACTTATGTTTATCCTTTATCGCAGCATTTCAAGCACCTGTTATTATGATGAGTCAAAATCGTCAAGCTATACGTGATAAAAATGAATCGGTGATAGATTTTGCGATTAATTATAAAGCAGAGCAAGAGATTGATGATATGCAAAGTCGTCTACACAATATAGAAAGCCAATTAACAGAGATTAGAGACTTACTAAAACAACAAAAAAAAGAAAATTGATTATAAAAAGGGATCTTCACGTTGTTATTATCCCCTTATAGTGGACAGTAAAAAGAAAGGATTATACTGTCTTCTATGAAGGGGATTTTTTCATGGGGAAAATTAGAATAACCTATACAAAAGAGATTAAGCTAACGGGGCAGCATTCCTGTAATAACTGAAAATGGGGTGTTGTCTATGAAAAGATACATTATTTTCTTATTGGTTATTATTTTTTTTGTTATGCCTAAAACTCAGAGGCAGACGAAAAAGAATATAGAGTTGTTTCAGAGTTACCTAAAGAAAATATAACCTTATATGCTAAGCAAAAGAATGGTTTATTTCAAGATTTCAAAATTCATTTTAAAGGAGAAACTTACTTCAGACCTTATTGGATGAATGTTACAAATCCTACCTATGCCCCGAAATTATTTTACGAAGACATAAACCAAGATGGAAGAAAGGAATTAATCATTACATTAACAAAAGGATATGGTTCTGGTGCATTAGATGAAGAAGTTTATGTCTATAGGTATACAAATAGATTGATTGATGTACTTGTTGATAATCCTTTAGCGATTATCTATAAAAACGTAAAAACAAAATTAACTACTGAAAAAGCCGAAATTATTGTGGGGGACAAAGTATCCACTGTTGATACTAAATCTATAGAACCTTCGCATTTATTTGAGGATATAGGTTTTGGCAGCATTATTGATTATAAAGTAATTAACAAAAATCTTATGGTGAGAGTAAGCGGACAAATATCACCCGCGATGTTTGTTGGAGATATTATTATTGTTTATGAATACCGAAATAAAATGTATCAAGCGAAAACAATTGATTTTATACCACATCATTTAATCGATAAAAATCCTTTTTATGGTCCTGTGAAACATTCAGTGGCTAAATTACCATACGAAATATCAGCACCATGTAGTATTGCATTTCTACTTATATCTGAACCAATCTCTTTTCCATGTTCAAAACCTACCAAAATATTTCTCTCATAAAAATCATGGATATCATGATCAAAACTAAATTCACTAATCGGATTTCCATAATCTTTTAAAATGTGGTTTAGTAATGTTTTTATGATAGCGCCATCTACTTTGCCTTTAATGCTAAACACATCAATTAAAAAGCCTTCTAACTGTGATAATATTGTGGGTATTGACACATTATACATACCCAAATTATGTGCCATAATTATATTTCGGAGGATTGGTAACCTATTAGTTAGAAATTTATTAGACTCCCATTCATTGGAAATCGATAATATTCTTTCGCTGTTATAATAACTAAACATAAATTCATCTATAACGTAAAGGGAATGTATTTTGATAGTTTGGAACAGTTAAAGTTAGAATTAGATGCTTATGTTCATTGGTTTAATCACATTAGAATTCACGGAACACTTGGATAATTAAGCCCTATTGAGTATAAAAAAGAACACCTTAAAAAAAATGTCTAGTTTAGTGTTGACAAACCAATATAAGTTTTATTGTAGGAATTATAGGAATTAAAGTATATGAATTATAGAGCTAATTAAACTTTAGAGCTGGAAGTATGAAATATATTAAAAGAGGGGGCTTTGTATGTTAAGTAAGAGGCAGAAAAAAATAATAATGCTCATGAGTGAAAATAAAGAGTGGATTGTAGGAAGAGAACTAGCAAAGCTACTTGGTGTATCTGATAGAACCATTCGAAATGACATTGCTGGCATTAATAATTTTTATGAAGACGTATTGATAGAATCTGATGTAAGACAGGGTTACAAAATTGATGAATACAAGATGCAGAACTTGAAAATAGAGATAAGCGAAATCATCCCTCAAACCTCAGAGGAGAGATGTGCTTATATAATTCAAGAACTGCTTTTTGGAAAGAGCAAGATAAATCTTGTGCTCCTTCAGGAAAAGATTTTTATATCAGAGTCTTCTCTAGATAATGATATAAAGAAGATTAGAATACTTTTAGCTAGGTATCATAGCCTGAAGATTATAAGACGCAGTAATTACATTGAGCTTACAGGCAACGAGGAGGAAAAGAGAAGTCTCTATAAGAATTTATTAACTGATGAAACCAAAGGAAATTTCCTAAATTTAAATAAGATGGCATCTCTCTTCAAGGACTTTGATTTGATAAGGGTTAAGACGATTTTGGAAGAAACACTAAAGGAGTATCATTATCATGTGAGGGAGCTTGCTATTCCAGGACTTATGATTCACATAGGGGTAACAATAGAAAGAATGATAAGATATAACTTCATAAAAACTGATAGAGGCAGTAAAGAACTGAAAAATAGTATGGAGTACGAGATTGCTCAAAAGGTTTTCTACAAAGTAGCATCTGAGATCAATATAAAGATTGTTGAGGATGAGGTGGTTTTATTTGCACTTCTTCTTTTAGGTAAGAAGGGAGCGAGCTACTCTAATGAGATAGTAAAAGAAAAGATGGATTACTCTGCCTCGGATTTGGTTTTAAATATTATAGATGATATCAAAACTACCTTCGATATAGACTTCAGTGATGACAATGAATTCAAGGTTGGTTTTGAAATGCACATAATATCTCTTTTAGAGAGGCACATTCATAATATAGAGGTGGACAATATGTATCTTCAGGAGATAAAGCGTAAATATCCTCTCGTCTTTGAAATGGGTGTCAGGGTGTGTAAGCTTCTGGAAGAACAAATCCATATACGTATCAAAGAAAATGAAATCTCTTTTATTGCTCTTCACCTAGGGTCTGCTTACGAAAGGGCAAATCTTACACGTAAGTATAAGGTGTTAATGATTTATCCATATAATCAGACATTATCAGATTTGTGCCTTCAAAAGGTAATGAATAGATTCAGTGACAGGATAGAAATCATAGAATGTATGAATTTCTTTGAAGCATCAGCCATAGATGATTTAAAGCCTGATTTAATTTTGACAACACTGCCTTTAGAGCATAGCCTTGATATTTTAACTATAGAAATCTCCTTGTTCGTGAATCATAAGGATGAAAGCAATATATTTCAGGCGTTGAATAGGCTGGATGAAATACGATATAAGGACGATTTTCAAATTCTTATACTAAAGCTGATAAAAAAGGAATTCTTCTATACTGGAATCAAGGGAGAGACTCCTACAGAAATAATTTCACAAATGTGTGATAGGTTATATGATAAGGGATATGTGACGGATGAGTTTAAGGAAAGTGTCCTTCATAGAGAGAGCATTTCTGCCACGTCTTTCGTCTATGGCTTTTCTGTTCCTCACAGTATCAATGGTAGAGCTACTATACTGTCCACTCTAAGCATTGCTATCCTTAACAATCCTATAAAGTGGGGAGAGTTTGATGCGCGGTTTGTAATATTGTTAGCCATAACCGAAGAGAATCGTAAACTACTTAGAATATTCTTTGACTGGCTAAGTAGCATAATATCAAACTCAAGCAAATTTGCAAGCATACTGGAAGTAAAGAATTACGATGAGTTCGTAGAAAATATTTTGAAATAAAATTAGAAGCTTCATAGGTCTTACATAGACCATGAGGCTTTTTATTGAGGTCTAAAGTAGAATGTATTGGTAATTCTATAAATTACTTATTTCCTAAAAAGGTTATAAAATTAAAATTATCTTAAATATTTCCTAAGTATTAGGAAGTCATTTTAAAGAAAATAACGCTTACAGAGGTATATACTCTAAGCAAGGATAGGAGGAGATAGCATGGAAAAATTAGAGTTAGTAAGTTTTCAAATCATTTCATCTGTAGGGATGGCAAAAAGCAGCTACATTGAAGCAATTCAAGAAGCTAAAAAAGGAAATTTTGAAAAAGCAAAAGCTTGCATAAATGAAGGTAAAAATTCATTTGCACAGGCACATAAGGCTCATTCCGAATTAATTCAAAGCGAGGCAAGCGGAGAGGGAATAAATCCTACTTTATTATTATTACATGCAGAAGATCAGATGATGTCTGCTGAAACGTGCAAAATACTTGCTGAGGAATTGATTGAAAATTATGAACGTATTATAGCTTTAGAAAAAAGATAATAAAAAAATATATATCAAATTATGAAGGGAGAAAATTAAAATGAAAAAAGTTTACTTATTTTGTAGTGCAGGAATGTCTACAAGTATGTTAGCCGCTAATATGCAGCAGGTTGCAAATCAGCACTCATTAGAAATTGAGGTTAAAGCTTTTCCACATGACAAGTTAGGGGAGATAATCGCAACATTTCATCCTGACTGCATTCTTTTAGGGCCTCAAGTAAAGTACTTACATGATCAAACAATGAAAGAATTCGGAAATGCTGGGATACCTATAGCAGTAATTGATTCTGGAGACTACGGAATGATGAATGGTGAAAAGGTTCTAAAGGCGGCTGTAAAGCTTATGAGAGCGGCTGGAAAGTAAAGATTTAGTAGAATAGTTTATTAGGAAAGGGAAATTGTTATGAAAAGACTTACAGATTTTCTAGATAAATATTTATCACCATTAGGTACAAAGCTGGGGAATCAGCGTCATTTAAAAGCTTTATCTAATGGTATGATGATGACACTGCCTCTACTTGTTATCGGTTCTATATTTATGATGCTAAACAACCCGCCTATAAATATTCAAACTGTAGACATGGAAACATCAAATGTATTTATAAGATTTTTAATTAATTGGAAACAGTGGGCTATGGCAAACAGTGAGTCGCTTTTGGCTCCATACCACATGACCTTTGGAATGCTTGGACTTATGACATCCTTCTCTGTATCTTACTGCTTAGCAAAGAGCTACAAGATGGATGCAGCAGTTTCAGGAATAATGACAATGTCAGTATTCCTACTAGTATGTTCAAGTGTAGTGCAAGTACCAGTTGGAGATAATGGAACTATATCAGCTATTACATCTCAATACTTATCAAGTGATGGATTGTTTGTAGCATTAATCTTAAGTTTTGCATGTGTAGAAATCACTCGTATGGTAGATAAGCTAGGAATAAAGGTGAAATTCCCTTCTTCCGTACCAAGTATGGTTACTACTTTTGTTAATTCTTTATTACCATTATTTATTAATATTATAGTTATATATGGAATAAACTTAATGCTAATCTCTACATTAGGAAAGTCATTCCCAGAGGCTATTATGAGCTTACTTACACCTGCAATTGACGTAGGAAACAATATATGGGTATATGCTGGAATAATAATGTTCTCAAATGTATTATGGTTCCTTGGAATCAATGGTACTTCCGTTATATTCTCAATAGTATTCATGATTGGTCTTGCAGGTACTGGTGCTAATGCAGAAATGGTGGCAAGAGGTTTAGAGCCTACAAATCCTATGAACCTTCAGCTATTCCGTTATGCTATGCTTGGAGGAGCTGGTGGAACACTTGGTTTAGTGGTATTGATGTGGAAATCAAAATCAGCTAAGTTAAAATCTCTAGCTCGTATTTCGGTAGTACCAGGAATATGTTCAATAAATGAGCCTATAACTTTTGGAGTTCCAATAGCATATAACCCACTCATGGCTATACCATACATATTAACTCCATCAATCTGTGTAGTATTAGGTTACTACGCTCAGGTGTGGGGCTTTATAACTCCAGGTTATATCGCAGACCCATCTTTCATTCCTTTCTTTATTCAAGGATGGATGTCAGGTATGGATATAAGAAACGTAATATTCATGTTCTTATGTATAGGCTTAAGTCTAGTTACATTCTATCCGTTCTTTAAGGCATATGAAAAGGTAGCAATACAACAAGAGGTAGAAGAAGCTAAGGAAGAGGAGGAGTTTGAATGGTAAAAAAGATGTATGATCCATGGTCAAAAATAACAACAAGAAATGGTTATGCAGGAGACGAAGTAATATCTGCACTTCAAAAATCAATCAGAAGAGGTTTAGAAGAGCAGGCATGCATGTTCGCTTATGAGATGTACATATCATCTCCAGAGCTTGAAGAAAAGATGTGGAGAAGACTTCTTACTATATCTGTTGAAGATATAGGAATGGGAAATCCTATGGCAGCAATAATGGTAAACAACATGTTTGAAATGCGTAAGAACTTTGATTATGCAGATGGAGACCGTCCAATGTTCTTTGTTCATGCAATTCGTTATCTATGCCAGTGTGAAAAGGATAGATCCTCTGATTTATTAAAGAACATATGCATAAAGAGCTTCGCAATGGGGCAATTGCCAGAGATTCCAGATTACGCTCTTGATAAACACACTCAGCGTGGACAAGAAATGGGAAAAGACTCTTTACACTTCCTAAACGAAGCCAGCAAAGTAATACCTCAAGCAGAAGTAGATAATAACTACAAAGAGCGTTATGCAAAAATTCTTGAGGAATACGATCCGGAAAACATATGTGACACTGCATTTAAATTTAACGGATGGCAGTTCTAACATCTTTCTTAAGGACAGTTATTAGTAATATTATTCAATAAATTCCATAATAATTTTTATTTTAAATTATTATGGAATTTATCTTTTAATAAGTTCTATAATAGTGCATTTTCACTTGAATAAATTTACAGTTGGATAAAAAAAGCGAATTACTAAGCTATTTTTAATGTTTCAAAAATTGGTGTTAGTATAAAGTGGATCTAAGTCAATATATGAGACACAAAAAGTTGAACTTTTTATGCAATTTTCCTAGCTAAATCTTCACATCTTTGTGGCGTTAAATATCCAATGCTACTATGAATTCTTTTTCTATTATACCAAGCTTCTATATACTCAAATATTGCCAGTCTTGCTCCGTCATAATCAAAGCAATTAACTAGGTTAACTTCCTCTTTTTTCAAAGAGGCATGAAAAGACTCTATACAAGCATTATCATAAGGGCAGCCCTTCATGCTTAATGACCGTTTGATTTTAAATGTGTCGAGCGCTTCATCAATGGTCTTGTTTTTAAATTCATTTCCTCGATCAGTGTGAAATAATTGAATTTGCCTTAAATTGGCTTTAATTGTTGATAAGGCTTGATAGACCAGTCCAGCATCTTTAGTAGGTCCTGCACTATGACCTATGATCTCCCTATTATAAAGATCGACAAATAAACATATGTAATGCCAACGATTTCCGACTCTTACGTATGTTAAATCACTTACTACAACAGTTAATTCCTTTTGTTGATCAAACTCTCTATTTAACACATTAATTAACTTTAGATTCATTACAATCATCCAAATAAGGCTTGAACTGGGCAACTGTATATTTTGATACTAGTCCATTCTCTTTCATGATTCTGCCGATACGTCGTCTCGAAGAGACTATATCAAGCTTTTTTAATTCATGCTTAATCTTACGTGTACCATAGTTCTGACGGCTTTTGTGAAAGATATCTATGATGGTATCTGTAAGTTCATCCTCAGATTTGAATTGCTCTTTTGCTTCATAATAATAGGTACTTCTCGAGAGTTGTAAGACATCGCACATTGCTGATATCGATTATTTTTGATCACATTTACTTTCGTCCTATTATCAGCGCAGCTTGCTTTAAAATATCATTCTCCATCAATAAACGCTGGCTTTCTTTACGAAGTTTGATCAACTCTGCTTCTTCCGGTGTTCTATTGTCCTTTTCTTTGGAGGAGAATAAACAAATTGGTGTAGTTTTTAAATCAAGAATTGGTTTAGATTGTGAAACATTGTACTTAAACAAACGGGTGCTTGTGCGGCCGAGCCTAGGTCGTATCATATAGCGGGTGGGATTCCCGTCGAGAAAGAACTAGCCATTCACTCGTAGCGAGTCTTGGAGGGCTAATGGTAACATTAGCCTTTAAGCGTAGACAGTTAGGTGGCGGGCCGAAAGCCAAATGGTTGAAGGGATTGAGCTCCATAATGTTAGTAAATCGAGAGGGCTGATGCCTTAAGCACAGCAGAAAGCTACATTTTATCCATCGTTAAAGGCAAGAAGGATAGAACCTCTCTGGAGTCAGAGACCTTGGCACGTCACACATTGATATGATACGGCAACTCGGGAGGCCCTACCGGTCTTTTCTTCTTATAGAAGAGTATGGTGTACAAGCGATAATAAGCAAGGAAGCCAAATGCCGTTGTAGGGAGTCGGATAGCAGCGTAGTACCAATGAAGTTGGGTAATGCCGATGGAGGAAAGGCTGCTACCAAGTTATCACCCTTACTAGGGACACATTTACTACACGCAGAGGTAGGGATAATAAATGGACACAAAACTATTAAGGATAGCAGAATTAGCAAAATCTGAGCGAAAGAGATTAGCTATATTTTGTGAATGGTGACTAGGAGGAGCCGTGTGCGTAAATAGCGCAAGCACGGTTCTGTGAGGGGGGAGGAACACAATCTACCGCAAGGTAGAGAGGTTCCCTTCTACTCGACTCGTATTATAAGGTTAACCAGTAAAAATTACTGGTTGACCTTTTTTTAATAGAATCTATTATATCAGTAGCCAGGGTAGGACGTACGGGTGCGTGGGACATGATCCCGTGAGCTAAACTGTCCGCCCCCTACTTGTAGAAACATGTTTGAGGCTGGTTGGGACGTAGATCTCGTATAACAAGCGAAGCTATGACACTACATGGGAGGACTAGGGGGACTGGTTAGTACGTAGAGGAGGAAAAAACGGTGAATCCAGTAATTGGTCTGGATGTGGCAAAGGGAGAGAGCCAAGTTCAGGCATTTTTAAATAAATCAAAACCGTATGGAAAGAGCTTTTCAATAAAGCATACTAGAGAGGAATTAGATCATTTTATAGGATTTTTAAAAGAGATCGAAGAGGTGACAGGAAAAATACGAGTTTTGCATGACAGTGAGGGTGTAGTATTGATCTACAAGGAACAATTCAAGACACATTTTGAACAAGTTGAGAGATATAAAATGTTAGTGGAAGAATTGGTGAATGAACCAATTCTAGAAGATAAAGATATTAAAGATGAAGACTAAGGTTATTTATACTAAATTGTTGTAAGCCTTGATAGGTAAAGGAGAATACATAGTATATATGGCTACTATATATACTATGTATTCTCCTTTTATTATTTATAAGGCTCTGTAAAAGAATATTATTGATTCTTCTTATATAACGTTCGGGAGGTGAACGGAAGAAGGCTAAAATAAAAACCACCACTTTAAGTATTGGGTATGAGTATTACTTCATATATTGATGGTATTAAGTAACAAGGATTATCAAAGAATTTTTTGTGGGATGAAATTTAAAAAGCTGGAATTGGAGTAATTGGCTATACCAATACATCAAGGCTTCGCAAAATACGACAATCATTATAGAGTATTAAGGATTAAGGCAATTAAGTAAATTACAATAAAATGAATTAGAACCAAAGAGAAAATATTATATTAATATAATATTTTATTGGAGAAAAGTTCATAAATAATCTTCATCATAAAAAACAAATAGATTATAGAGATATAGTTCCATCTAAACATTTTCGTATGATTACACATACTTTTGTCTCGAATGTAGTTTTGTCCCTTTTATAAATACTATAATATCAAGGTTTAAGCGTTTTATCACATGACTATATGTAATATACGATGCGCAAACTATATACTCGTATAGAGGCGCATCTGAAACCTATATACTCCAATTCCCAGCAGTATACCCTAATTGCCGAAAAATCATCATGGATATTAACTATCGATCTGGAGGGTTTGTTGTTGGCCTGGCTAACCCTATTATCCGTCATAACACCCGTCAAATTCCTAAGACACTAAAGGTAAACCATAGCGATAACCAAGAAGTTTCGTTGTCGCGACCTTTACATGCGGAACAGGAAGCGGAGTGGATTATTCAAGATATATTGGATAAGCAATCATCTGGTCATGCTTTGCGTGATATGGCCATTCTTTACCGCACGCATGCAATAGGCAGGGCAGTCTTTGATAAACTTGTATTAGCTGATATTGTAGACCGATAATAAAGTTGCTACATGTACAATGAAGTCGTTTAGAAAGTGGCATGGATTTACGTTTTCATGCCACTTTTTTCTATTTTTAATTGTAAGAATATGTCGGTATTCGTCAGTTTAAAGAATGGGCAGACACCTTGAAATAAAGGTGTCTTTTTGAGTTTAAAGATAAGATTTAAACGATAGTGGATTATATTTCTTCCTCTCACACATTTCCATTATACAAGCTGCTAATTGTTGAATACCGAGATCTATTTTATTTTCATATACTTGTGAAATACTTAGTCGAATTGCTTTCTGTTTGTTTCCAACTAAATACATTCTAGAAGCATTGTCTACATAGATATGTTTTTCATGTAATAGATAAATCAATTTATCAACATCTATATGTGAAGGCAAGAAGATGGTGAGATAAAAGCCACTTTTGGGCTTTGTAAATGATATATAGCTTGGTAAATATGATGAACAAGCATTTAGTAATGTCTTCATTTTGTTTATGTACAATTGTTTTACATTTTCTAAATGATAGTGAAACATCCCACTTTTCAAATAGATTTCTAATGCTCCTTGTGAAAGTGCCGATGTATTGAAATCAGCACTAAATTTATAGCGTACAAAGGAATCAATCATTGTTTTAGGGAGTACAACAGTCGCAATGCGTAACCCTGGTAAAAATACTTTTGAAAAGCTTTTGACATAAATGATTCTTCCGTTGGGTTCATATGCAAACAAAGGGTCTGCTTTTGAATCCACATCTAATTCTGCTAAGTAATCATCTTCTACAATGTATACATCATATTTTTCTGCAAGAGCAACGATTTTTTTCTTCTCCTCATTTGTATAATGATGACCAAGTGGATTATGACACCTTGGCACAATATAAAAGAATTTAATATCGTTGTTGCGGAATAAAGATTCTAGTCGTTCAAAATCAATCCCATCCATTGTTAAGTCAATTCCTAATGTATCACTTTGATTTAACTGTAAGGTATCTATCATACCAAAGTAAGTTGGTTGTTCAATTAATACTTTCTTTTTTCCATTTGGGAACGGCATCGTCGATAGTATATGTAACGCTTGTTGTGATCCAGAAGTAATGACAAGTCGCTCAGGTTTCGTGAATACTTGTAAATTTTGTAAATACTTCACCAGCTCTTTTCTCACCGAATAGAGCCCTTGTTGCTCACTGTACGTAAATAATTGTGCTTTATAATGATCAATTGCTTGGTTTATACAATGTTGAAAGTCTTCATAAGGTATGATTCGTTCATCTGGACCCGCAGATAAAAAATCTATATTTTCATTCGGACTAGGTACTCGATAATTATCAACAATATAATAGCCACTTTTGGGTTTAGCATAGACAATATGTTGTTTCTCTAGTTCTAGTAATGCCTTTACAACTGTATTTTTACTACATTGAAATTGTTCAGCGAGTATCCGAATAGAAGGTAGTTTATCTCCTGCTTTTAACTGCTCATTCTCTATTTGTTGTTTCATCCATTCTAAAATACCTCTATATTTTGTTACCATATATACCCTCCTTGGTATCTGTACCATGACAGATGTGAAATTCTACTGTATGGAAAAGAGTCGATATCAATTACAATCATGTTTAATTAGCATATTCAGTTTAACTATGATTATGGAATACATTTATGTGCTTGTGAAGGGGGAGCTTGAATGAAGAACAATACAAAAAAAGGAATGCTGCTAGGCTTTATTGGTATTATTTGTTTTAGTCTTACATTGCCAGCGACAAGCATCGCTGTACCTTACTTTGGTGGGATAATTGTTGGCTTAGGTAGGACAGTTATCGCAGCAATTATTGTTGGCATTATTTTTATCATAAAAAAAGAAAAATTACCTAATAAGGAACAAATGAAAAGCTTATGGATTGTAGCTATTGGTGCTGTACTTGCCTTTCCGCTATTAACAACCTTTGCGATGAAATCATTACCTGTATCACACGGAGCAATTGAACTAGCTTTACTACCACTTGCGACTGCTGGATTTGCGATGTGGCGTGGAGGTGAGCGACTTTCGAAACGCTATTGGATTGCAAGCATTATTGGTGCGATAACCGTTCTTCTTTATGCTGTGTATTTAGGCTTAGGTCAATTACAAAAAGGCGATATTGCACTAATTGTAGCTGTCTTAATACTTGGATTAAGCTATGCAGAAGGTGGAAAACTGTCAAAAGAGCTTGGAAGTTGGCAAGTAATCGCTTGGGCAATTTTAATTGGCGCTCCGTTTTTTGTGATTCCTGTGGGATTAAGTTTATCTTTTGATATGCTAAGAGCACCTATAGAGGCTTGGATTAGTTTATTATACTTAGCCATTGTGAGCCAGTTTTTAGCTTATGTCGCTTGGTATGGCGGGATGTCATTAGGAGGGATTGCAAGAGTAGGACAGATGCAATATTTACAGCCATTTTTAATGATTGGTTTTTCTGTATTATTTTTAGGGGAATCGATTACATGGCTAACTATTGTCTTAGCAATTATTGTTGTAATATGTGTGATAATTGGAAAACATACACCTGTAGCTAAGAAAGAAACGCATTATGATAATCGTGTTCTTCATGAAAAGGTTGATGAATTTATAGATAGCTAAATTTTTATGTAATCAGTCAGCAGCAATTTTTAAAGATTCGTTCGCTGAAAATTAAACAACTTTATTATTCTTTAAAAATCAGATAACTAGAGAAAAATTTTACCTTTTAAACATCTTTAATAACCATTTATCAGTAAATAGATAGATGGTTATTTTATTTGTAAGAATATAATTAAACGACTTTATTATTCCAAAACAACTTTACCTGTTCTTGAACTAAGGCAATCAACTTTTTTAAGTAAGCATTCTCCATTCGTAAACGTTCATTTTCTGCTTGTAAGGCCTCTAATGAACCTTCTACTGGTTGGGTTTTCTTTGTTTCTTTTTGCATGGATGGGCGCCCCTTTTGCTTCAATTTAAGGGCATTTAATCCTTCTGTTTCAACTTTCAGCTTCCAAGTCGAAATCGTACTAGGTGCTGGAATATTGAAAATAGCAGCAGTTTCATACAAAGATGTCCCATGTTCGTTCATATAATTGAGTACGTCTAGTTTAAACTGAGCTGTATAATTTGTATAGTTTTTTATAAATCCTTCCTCGCCATGATATCGATACTGTAAAACCCATTTTTTGATTGTATTAGGAGCGGTTCCATAGATCTCACTAAGGGTCCCATAACCACCTTCATTATGTAAATATTTTTGAACGGCTTCTAATTTCTTTTCCGCTGTAAATTTGGCCATAAAAAACACCCCGTAAATGTTAGTGTAATGTCTAACATTTACGGGGCAGTTCACATCGGTGCCTTTTTTATCTCAATCATTATTTTTCATAATGGAATTCAGGCTCGTTATATTTTTCATTATAATTAACATTCAAGTTATGATCATCAAAATACCATATGTCACTTTTTTCAACGAAAAAAGTAATATCATCTTTTTGTAAAGATGCACCTATATCAATAGGTTGATCGTTGTTTACGCCTAATGAAAAGCCACTCTGGATTGGGCTATGCCCTCCGTATCTTGCAAAAAAACGAACGCTATCGCCGTTATTTAAATTCAATTCATCCTTATACCACGTGATGGCTTTATCAGAGATAATAATATTCATCGTAATCTCCTTCCAATATGCAATAATTGTAGTATAAAGCATATTGAAAAAAGATGCGAATGATACGAACGAAGTGGGTTAACATGTATGTAAAATATACGGATTTGTTTTACCCCGCACTAACGGACAGTACGACCCCCACCTCAAGGCTTAGAGAAATCGAAGAAGTGTAGGTGGGGGATAAAGAAAACCCCACTGATTGAAGTTTCACTTTATTTTTCAAGAGGCTATTGCTTTAGTTCTGCTAGTTTTTTAACTAATATATGTGAAGGCATATGTAAAATTTGTTCGATTGGCAGCTTTAGTTTTTCTGAGAGTTTTATTGCCGTTTCAGGTGAAATTTGTAATGGTTTCATTGTGTTCACTCCTTTTCTATAAACTCTGATTCAACATAAAAATAGTACCTGTTAAAGTGATGATAAACAATGGAGAAACAAAGGGGTTTCGGGTGAGTTCGCACACTCACTTTCAAGCTATAAAAGACAAAGTGATTCCATCATTATCATTAAAAAACTGAAGTGTATCATGCTTAAGTTGGTGAAAATAACCATAAGAATGTACTAAAAACCAGCTTTCTTTAAGAAAACTGGCTAGAGAAAATGAAGTAATCTGTAAGAATACTTAAAGCCACTTAATTTTTGGCTCTGTTTTATTCATAATTCGTTTAATATTTGCCCGATGACGATAGCATATAAAAATGAAAAGTACAGTTACAACAATTAATAAACCCCATTGCTCTATCTGAAAGGCTAATACGTAAATAATTGAAATGAACGAAGTGATCATCGATGATAATGATACGTATTTTGTTAAGTATAATGTTAGAAAAAATACAATCAAAATAATACCGAATAATAAAGGGGAAAAACCTAGCAAAATACCGCCGGAAGTAGCCACTGCTTTTCCACCTTTAAAGCGAGCAAAGACCGGGTACATATGTCCAATAACTGCGATAACACCAGGAAGCAGTGGATGAATATTTTCTGCTCCGAACATTACCGGCAGCAGTGTTGCCAGTGTTCCTTTTAAAATATCCATACTTGTTACGATAAGACCAGCTTTGATGCCAAGGGTTCGGAATGTATTGGTCCCACCAAGGTTTTTGCTGCCATGTTCTCGAATGTCGGTATTGTAAAATGTTTTGCCAATAATTAACCCAGAAGGAATTGAGCCAATAAGATAGGCGAGAATCAAAATTAGAATAATTGTAAACATATAATAGCCCTTTCTCGTCAAAATTTAGAAGGATCCTGTGTATGTATTTTATCATTTCTTCTTAAAAATACCATGGTTGTTAGAAAAAAATATTTACTATTAATGTTGAATGAAAGATGCTACGTGTTTATTTTTATTCCAAATCGATACATTTCGTTTGACATGTTAATCTTGTTCTCCTGTATCAAATGCTTTCCTTCATAATTACTTTGATATGTTATCTATCAAATTTTAATCATAGTCAATAGTCTGAAATCTATCGTGAAAAAGAGTAATCTGATCAATCAAATTTTCATAACAAGTAAACATTCCAAAATAAACGGTTACTCCTGGCAGTTTTTGCGATGGTATGCTAGAGGTTTCTGAGAAAAAGTGTTACTATTTTTTATGGCTCTTAAAACAGTAATAGATTTTTTTAGATGATTGAGTGGAGTTATTTTTATAGGAAATGAAGGGATTTGAGGATTCATGAAGACTATTTTTGCAGCCATACAATGGGTGGCTTTTATGCTTGCATCATCAATCGTTGCTCCGATTGCTATTGCTGATTTATTCGGTTTAACAGGAGAGGATGCTGCGAGTTTTGTACAAAGGACTGTATTTATTTTTGCACTTGCCGGGCTTTTACAAATATTTTTCGGACATAAATTACCGATTAATGAAGCTCCCGCCGGACTCTGGTGGGGTGTCTTTGTAATTTATGCGGGCTTTAGCACGACAATGTTTCAGTCAGCGGGAGAAACACTACAAGCCCTCCAAGGAGCGTTAATTGCGAGTGGTGTGCTCTTCATTTTATTAAGTATGGCAGGCCTAATAGATAAGATCAGCAGGCTGTTTACGCCAGCAGTAATAGGCATTTATTTATTATTACTCGTCATCCAATTGAGTAAATCATTTTTAAACGGTATGCTTGGTGTTGGCTATGTAAACGAAAGAGTAGATTTAAAAATTGCTACATTAAGTTTCGTAACCGTGCTTTTGACATTTTATTTTACAAGACATAAGTTGAACATAGTCCGTCATTATGCAGTACTGATTTCGCTTGCTGTAGGTTGGCTTTTATTTGCCATTTTCGGAGCAATTAAGCCCAATCCATATACACCTGACCAGATATTTACCGTACCGCAAATATTTGTATATGGTAGACCTACATTTGATAGCGGAATGATCATAACATCTGTGTTGGTAACTTTGCTGTTATTGACGAATATGATTGCGAGTATTAAAGTAGTTGAACTCGCGGTTCAATCGTTAACTGAAAAAAAAGTGAAAACAAATTTGCGAGCATCGGGTCTGATTACCGGTATCAGCCAAATACTTGGAGGGGGATTTAGTGCAGTTGGTCCTGTCCCATTATCAGGGGCGGCGGGTTTTATAGCTACTTCAAAGGTTGCAGCTAAATTGCCATTCATAATTGGGTCCCTTTTACTGATCGCATCTAGCTTTGTACCAAGCGTCATGAATTTCCTCGCATCTATCCCTACTCCTGTGGGATATTCTGTCATGTTTGTTGTTTTCACCAGTATGATTGGCATGGCGTTTTTAGAAATAGAAAAAGAAAAAGAAGCTAATCGTGTAAGAACAGTGATTGGAATATCACTTTTAGGAGGAGTAGGCGTTATGTTTGTTCCGGCTAGCGCATTTACAGGATTGCCTCCAGTTGTTGTTTCTTTATTAAACAATGGATTAATATTTGGATCACTGTTATCAATTATTACAGACCAATGGACTAAATTTATTTATAAACGAAAGTAAAACTAAGTTTTAAAGCAGTTCAATAGGGGGAATGGATAGGATGCTTCTCCCTTTTAAAAAATAATTTTCTTAGCAACAAGGAATTAGAATACGTTAAATCGAACTTAAAACAAAAGGAGTGATGTACATGGCTATTGAAAATCCTAGCAGAGAAGCAATCGGCATTTTATTAAAAAAGGCAAAACGCATCGCTGTAGTTGGTCTATCGGATAACCCAAATCGCACTTCTTACATGGTTTCAGAGGCAATGCAAAAAAGCGGCTATGAAATTATTCCGGTAAATCCAGCAGTAATAGAAGTTTTAGGGGTTAAAGCTGTTTCATCCTTAAAAGAAATAGAGGGACATATTGATATTGTCAATGTGTTTAGGCGCTCAGAATTCCTGCCTGAAATTGCAAAGGAATTTGATGAGATTGATTCAGATGTTTTTTGGGCACAGCTTGGGGTCGAAAATCAAGAAACGTATGACTTCTTAAATGAAAAAGGATACACTGTCATAATGGATCGGTGCATTAAAGTCGAGCATGCCCTTACAAGGTAAAGCAAAAAAGGAGCGGACTATATCGCTCCTTTTTTTGCACTATATTTTGAATCATTACGGACTCGAATTAGAGAGTATACGATTTGTAAAATGAATAAGCTGATTTGCTATATTAAAAAATATCGCTACAATAAACATAGATGTGCCTTGGAAAAGGCCTAATTAACTATTTGTTTAAGAACATTTGTTCTTTTGAGTAAATTCATTTATAATGGGTTTAGAATCATTTTTTTAATCATTTCATTTCAATTCGTTTTCGTTATTCTTGGGAGAATGAAAAAATTTTAATGAATTATAGTGTTTAGCGGAAACTTAAACCGGTAAGGCATCAAGCCGAGGGGTGAACAAAAAGCTAGCGCTCTTCTTAATATTTCAGTCATTTCATCTTTTTGATATGGCCCGGAAATTGTGGTAAAGAAGGAAAGGGGAATTTCTGTGGCAAGAAGTACAAAAAATATAGAATATAATGATGAGGCCATCCAAGTACTAGAAGGGCTTGAGGCAGTTCGTAAGCGGCCGGGAATGTACATCGGTAGCACAGATGCAAGAGGACTACATCATTTGGTATATGAAATTGTCGATAATTCCGTTGACGAAGCATTGGCGGGTCACGGGGATATTATTATCGTTAAAATACATAAAGACAATAGTGTAAGTGTAACAGATAAAGGGCGAGGCATGCCAACTGGGATACATAAAATGGGCAAGCCAACGCCAGAAGTTATCTTGACAATATTACACGCTGGTGGAAAGTTTGGACAAGGTGGCTATAAGACAAGCGGTGGGTTGCATGGTGTTGGTGCATCTGTTGTTAATGCCCTTTCTGAATGGTTAGTCGTTAGAATAAAACGAGACGGTTTTATTTATGAACAACGGTTTCATAATGGGGGGAAACCTGAAACAACCCTGGAGAAATTAGGTAAGACAAATCAAACTGGAACAACGATTCACTTCAAACCAGACCCGAGTATCTTCTCAGTGACGACGTACAATTATGATATATTGTCTGAGCGATTACGAGAATCTGCCTTTTTATTAAAAGGTATGAAAATAGAGCTGATTGATGAACGCCATGATCAAAAAGATGAGTTTCATTTTGAAAATGGAATTGAAGCTTTCGTTGAATATTTGAACGAGGAAAAAGATACTCTCCATAGTGTTGTAAGTTTTGAAGGCGTTCAGAATGAAATCGAAATGGACTTTGCCTTTCAATTCAATGATGGGTATTCAGAAAACATTTTGAGTTTTGTAAACAATGTTCGTACAAAAGATGGTGGAACGCATGAAGTCGGTGCCAAAACTGCGATGACACGAGCTTTTAATGATTATGCGAGAAAAACAGGATTATTAAAGGAAAAAGATAAAAACCTTGAGGGGACGGATATTCGCGAAGGTCTTTCAGCGATTATATCTGTAAGAATTCCAGAGGAGCTCTTGCAATTTGAAGGTCAAACAAAAGGGAAACTAGGAACAAGTGAAGCCCGTTCTGCTGTGGATGCCATTGTTTCTGAACATCTCGCGTATTTTTTTGAAGAAGATCCTAGTACAAGTACGATGTTAATAAAAAAATCAATAAAAGCATTCCAGGCAAGAGAAGCAGCCCGAAAAGCAAGAGAAGAAGCTAGAGGCGGGAAAAAGCGAAAAAAATCAGATTCGGTTCTATCTGGAAAGCTTACACCTGCACAATCGAAAAACCCAGAGAAGAATGAAATTTATCTCGTAGAAGGTGATTCGGCCGGTGGTTCTGCTAAACAAGGCCGTGATCGCCGCTTCCAAGCTGTGCTCCCTTTACGTGGTAAAGTTATCAATACAGAAAAAGCAAAGCTTTCGGATATTTTTAAAAACGAAGAAATCAATACGATTATACATGCGATTGGGGCCGGCGTTGGACCGGATTTCAATGTAGAAGATACGAATTACAATAAAATTGTTATTATGACCGATGCAGATACAGATGGTGCACATATCCAAGTTTTATTACTTACTTTTTTTTACCGCTACATGAAGCCTCTTTTTGAAGCGGGCAAAGTATATATTGCCCTGCCGCCGTTATACAAGGTGAGTAAAGGGACAGGGAAAAAGGAAGTAATGGAATACGCATGGAGTGATGAAGAGCTTCAGGGAGCCATTAATAAAATTGGAAAAGGCTATATTATTCAACGATATAAAGGACTTGGAGAAATGAATGCCGATCAGCTCTGGGAAACGACGATGAATCCAGATACAAGAACGTTAATCCGTGTCAAAATTGATGATGGTGCACGTGCAGAGCGTCGTGTGACAACGTTAATGGGTGACAAGGTTGAACCGCGTAGAAAGTGGATTGAATCCAATGTTGCATTTGGTCTCGAAGAAGAATCGAACATTTTGGATAACGAAAATATGTCGATTTCAGAGGAGGGCAACTAAGAGATGGCTGAGGAAAAAGTACTTGACTTACCTTTAGAAGAAGTAATTGGCGATCGATTCGGTCGTTATAGTAAATATATTATTCAAGAACGTGCCTTACCTGACGCACGTGACGGATTAAAGCCCGTTCAACGTCGAATCCTTTATGCCATGCATGTTGAAGGAAATACCCATGAAAAGAATTTCCGTAAATCGGCCAAAACCGTCGGGAATGTCATTGGGAATTATCATCCACATGGTGATTCATCGGTCTATGAAGCGATGGTACGGATGAGTCAAGATTGGAAATTAAGAAATGTCATGATCCAAATGCATGGTAATAACGGAAGTCTTGATGGTGATCCGCCAGCAGCTATGCGTTATACAGAGGCAAGGCTTTCTAGAATTGCTTCTGAATTGCTCCGGGATATTGATAAACGTACGGTAGATTTTGTTTCGAATTTCGATGATACTGCTGTCGAACCGGTTGTGCTTCCTGCGATGTTTCCGAATCTGCTTGTAAATGGATCGACCGGTATTTCAGCAGGTTATGCAACAGAAATGCCGCCACACCAACTTGGAGAAGTCATTGATGCTGCCATTATGCGTATTGATAACCCTGAAGTGACGGTTGATGAATTGATGACTGTTCTTAAAGGACCGGATTTTCCTACTGGAGGAATTATTCAAGGTGTTGGTGGTATTAAGAAAGCGTATGAAACAGGTAAAGGAAAAATTATCATCCGCGGAAAAGCCGACATTGAAGACGTTCGTGGTGGTAAACAACAAATAGTCGTTACGGAAATTCCTTATGAAGTGAATAAGGCAAATCTAGTTAGAAAAATGGATGAATTCCGCCTAGATCGAAAAGTAGAAGGCATTTCCGAAGTTCGTGATGAAACGGACCGAACTGGACTTAGAATTGTAATTGAATTGAAAAAAGAAGCGGACGCCAATGGGGTCTTGAATTATTTATACAAAAATTCGGATTTGCAAGTTGCTTACAACTTTAATATGGTTGCCATTGATAAAAAACGGCCGACTTTGATGACTTTACCAAAGCTTCTTGATGCTTATATCAATCATCGAAGAGAAGTAATCGAAAACCGTTCACGTTATGAGCTGCAGAAGGCACATGATCGAGCACATATTGTTCAAGGTTTAATGAAGGCTTTGTCTATTCTCGATGAAGTGATAGCAACAATCCGTGCTTCGAAAGATAAAAAAGGCGCAAAGAATAATTTAATGGCGAAGTACGGCTTTACAGAGCCTCAGGCAGAAGCGATTGTTTCTTTGCAATTATATCGTTTGACGAATACGGATATTACCGCGCTTCAGGAAGAGGAAAAAGAGCTGAAAAAGAAAATTGAAGAGTTAACGAAGATTTTAGAAAACGAAAAGGCTCTATTTCAGGTCATGAAAAAAGAATTAAAATTTATAAAAAAAGAATTCAATGATTCACGCCGTTCAGTTATTGAAGATGAAATTGAAGAAATAAAGATTAACCTTGAGGTGCTGGTTGCGAGTGAGGATGTGATTGTAACCGTCACGAATGAAGGATATGTTAAGCGGACATCTCTGAGGTCGTACACTGCATCAGGTGGTCTGAATTTTGGGATGAAGGACTCAGATCGGCTATTGCAAAAATTCGAAGTCAATACAACGGACGTGCTTCTGTTGTTCACAAACAAAGGGAATTATCTATACTGTCCGGTTCACCAGCTTCCAGATATTCGCTGGAAAGAAACCGGTCAGCATATTGCTAATATCATTCCAATTGACCGAGATGAGCAAATTGTAAAGGCCATTCCTGTTAAAGGCTTTGAACAACCCGATTATTTGTTATTCGTTACAAGAAACGGTATGGTTAAGAAGACAGAGTTAAGTTCCTATAAAGCGCAACGCCATTCTAAGCCATTAGTTGCCATCAATGTAAAAGGCGACGATATCTTAGTGGATGTCCATTTAACAGACGGAAGCAGTGATGTTTTCTTAGCAACGAACTTGGGCTTTTCGCTTTGGTTCGATGAAGAAGAGATCAGTCCTATTGGTGTCAGAGCAGCTGGAGTTAAAGGCATTAACTTAAAGGATGGAGATTTTGTGACGGGTGGTAAAATTCTTGAAAAAGGAACATCAGAAGCCATCTTAATTGTGACACAGCGTGGATCCGTGAAGAAAATGAAGCTTACTGAATTTGATAAATCAACACGTGCTAAACGTGGTCTCGTTATGTTAAAAGAACTAAAAGCAAATCCTCATCGAGTAATTGGTCTTGAAACAGTCATACCGAGTGATACGATTTTTATTGAAACAGAAAAAGGTGTCATTGAATCTATTCATGTTAGCGGATTACGATATACAGACCGCTATACAACTGGCTCGTTTGTTGTAGATGAATCAGAGGCAGGAAAAGCGAAGGAAATTTGGAAGAGTAGTGTAGAAGCAGATAAAACCAATTCTGATTCCTAATAAGCGACAAATTCATAGATAGATCGATTAAAAATGTATACTTATTATTTTTAATCGTTTTATAAAAGTAGCGTGTGCAAGTGAAAAAACTTGTACACGCTTTTTTTCATATTTTCTCATTGTCTGGTAACAATAAGCTATAAATGTTAGCGGATGAAGTATATGGATGATAAACACAAATTGCTGGATCTTTATTTTCTAGCATTATTGGGACTCGTAACATTACCTTTACGATCTTAACTAGCTCCTACTTGTCTTGAAGAAAGGACACGGTGGATAAAATATATGAAAAAAAAGATCGAGAGGCTAAATAAGGCTTTTAGAGGTTGTTCAAAAAGTTTGGTAAAAATAGCTTGCGAATTGCATTAAAGCTCATGAATGACCTTCTGTTAAAATCGCGCACGTCCTGTGCAAGTCCGGTCCTCACGTATTATTGTATACGCAAAAGATTTGAGACAATCGCACGTAGAACTTCTCGGCTCTTTTTATCTTCCATTTGAACACGCACTATTACTATGAACTGGGAGGTGTTTACATGGATGTTAAAACAAACATGCTGAAATACTTAATTTTTCTTCTAGCGTTTTTTATTACTTACCAAGCAGTCTCTGCTCAGCATAAGGACATACCAAATGAAATGATTTTGGTTACAGAAAAACGGGATGTCACTGGAGATAATATCCCAGATCGATTGGTGATTAAAGGTCTAAAGTACGAGGAAGACGCAGAATTTTTAAAGGAAATAACATTGTATGTTGATACTGGAGAAAAAAAGTTTGAACTACCACTCTCGAGCGGTTATAAGCCCGCCATTCAATTTGTTGATGTAAATAAAGATGGCGTAGAGGATGTGTTTATTACTACTGAAACCGGCGGAATATTGAATTCCTTTTTATTCAGTTTTAAGGATCAAATGATGAAGGATTTAACAGTACCAAAAACGGTCTCAATCACAGCTCAATTTCTAGATAACTATCAGGCGAAGGTTACTATAAATGGGAAAAAGCTATTGGTCATTGATTTATCTGACCGTAAAGAAGAATACGAACAGTCAGGAATCTATACAAATGGTATTTTGAATGAAGCGACAGAACTCTTGGTCGATGGTTTTTCTACTTTAAAACCAGTATTTCTTATAGGAAAAGGGAAAGGGCTAGTGGGGATCCAGTTAGTCAGTGGTGTATATCATGCGGATGAAATCGCGCTTGTTGAATCAAAATGGAGCTATGAAAAAGGAAAATGGAAGCTCATAAAAGCAAACATCAAACCGTTGCAGACCGAATAAACTCATAAAAAAAGGTGGGGTAATCCCCTAATAATAATTATTCCAGTTCTGCCGTTGTTTATTTCTAGGCAAACGTCTCGGTAATTTATCAATCGGGTATTTATTCTGTTATGAAAATTGACAATTCACAATTTTCTGTTAATATAAAATCGAACCTTACTTTTTCTGATTATTCAACAATAAAAAGTAAGGTTGTTATTTTACGTTTGGTAAGTATAGGAGGGGAATGGTTACGGAATTAAAAGAACAAATTATCGAAACATCACTAATCCTCTTTGAGAAATACGGCTTTCACGGTGTATCCGTCAATCAAATTGTTCAGGTAAGTGGTACAAGTAAAGGAGGCTTCTATCATCATTTTCAATCAAAAGATGAGCTTCTTTTTGTCATTCATGACTATTTTATTTCATATGTATTAACACAAGCAGAAGAAGCAATTGTATCTAGTATATTCCCCACAGTCAAACTGCAAAAAATTATCAAATCCTTTGTTACAGTATTTGACCTCTATAAAGCACATATTTCAGTATTTTATCAGGAAAGTACGTATTTAAAACCCAAATATGAAGAGATCATTAAGCAAAAACGGCAAAATTACCGAGATTTAATTTTTGATGTAATTCAAGAAGGAATCGAACTTGGGGAATTTAGGCCTGAACTCTCAGTCGATATAATCGGTATGTCGATTATTGGTATGGTAAATTGGTCTTATAAATGGTACAAAAAAGACGGCGAGAAATCGATTGAAGAAATTGCTGATATGTATGTCGATTTCATTCTTCATTCTCTTTTGACTGGAAAAACAAAACAAAATCCAGTTTTCCAGCCATATTTTCTTCACAATCGTTTGTCTAGCAGTACATGAGTTAGGAGCTATTTTTATTTTACCTATAATGAAGCAATTATATCATGAGTGTAACAGACCAACTAGTCGGTCTGAGAACTTGATTCTTAGTATTCCAAACAGAAGGAGGCCTATTATGGATTTTGAATTATCGAAAGAACAGCAGATGATAAAAAAAATGGTTAAAGAATTTGCAGAAAAGGAAATCAAGCCTATAGCGATTGAACTTGATGAAAACGCTCGATTTGCTGAAGCAGTATTCAAAAAAATGGGCGAACTCGGTTTATTAGGTCTGCCGTTTCCGGAACAATACGGTGGTTCAGGCGGTGATACGATCTCATATGCCATCGCTGTTGAAGAAATTGGCAAGGCTTGCGGTGGCACTGGGTTAAGCTATGCGGCAGCTGTTTCACTCGGATCAAGTCCAATCTATTACTTTGGCACAGAAGAACAAAAGCAAAAATATCTTGTTCCGTTAGCTCAAGGGAAAACGTTAGCAGCCTTCGGATTAACCGAGCCTAATGCTGGTTCTGATGCAGGAGGAACGAAAACGACTGCTGTACTTGAAGGTGACGAGTATGTGATCAATGGTGAAAAATGCTGGATTACAAACGCTGGCTATTCAAGAACCGTCACGATTACAGCGGTAACTGGAAAAGACCATCGAGGAAAGAATATCATCTCCGCTTTTATTGTGCCAACAGATTCGTTAGGGGTATCGATTACCTGTAATTATGAAAAAATGGGTGTCAGAGCTTCGAACACGTGTGCAATTGTTCTAGACAACGTCCGGGTTCCAATAGAAAATTTGCTTGGTGATGCAGAAAAAGGATTCAAACAATTTTTGCATACGTTAGATGGAGGAAGAATTTCTATTGCGGCTCTTGCAGTTGGTATCGCACAAGCGGCATTTGATCGCGCCCTTATCTTTTCAAAAGAACGCATTCAATTCGGCCAATCGATTTCAAAGTTCCAGGCGACTCAGTTTAAATTAGCCGATATGGCCATGGAAATTGAATTAGCACGAAACATGGTATACAAAGCAGCTTGGCTAAAGGATAAAAAGCAACCGTTCACAAAAGAATCTGCATATGCCAAATTGTTTGCGACAGAAACAGCATTCCGTGCGAGCAATCAAGCAATCCAAATCCATGGTGGCTCGGGTTATATGCGCGAATACGAAGTGGAACGATATTTACGTGATGCAAAACTGCTTGAAATTGGCGAAGGAACTTCAGAGATTCAGAGATTAGTGATTGCCAGACAGCTTGGTTGTTGAAGATAAATACGCTTAGCAATCCAAACATTTTCATGTGAAGGATAAATTGCGCGAACAATCGTTTGAGAATTTGACTGAATTTACTTCATCTGGAGGATTATAATGATAAAAAAAATACTAATCGCAAATCGGGGGGAAATTGCTTCAAGAATCGTACGAACTTGCAGGAAAATGGGAATTGCTTCAGTAGCTGTATATTCGGAAGCAGACAAGGACGCCCCATATGTGTCAAAAGCGGATGAAGCGTTTTTACTTGGAGGTTCACGAGTCAATGAAAGCTACTTAAATGCAACAAAAATCTTTGAAATTGCTAAACTTGCAAACTGTGATGCTGTTCATCCTGGCTATGGCTTTTTAAGTGAAGATGCTAATTTTGCACGGAAATGTGCCAAAGAAGATCTGATTTTCATCGGTCCCCATCCAGACGTAATCGAAAAAATGGGCAATAAAGTCGCAGCGCGCAAATTGATGGAATTAACTGGTCTACCAGTAGTTCCAGGTTTGTCACGACCGCTCATCGATAGCAAAGAGGCAGCTTGGGAAGCGGGGAAAATTGGTTATCCTGTCATGTTAAAGGCAGCAGCTGGCGGTGGTGGAATCGGCATGCAAGTAGCAAACGATGAAGTGGAGTTACTGAAGATATATGAAGGCAACCAAAAGCGAGCGCTTATGTTCTTTGGGAATGGTGAGATGTTCATTGAAAAATTGATTGAAAATCCGAGGCATATCGAAATTCAAGTGCTTGCAGACACATTTGGTCATAGTGTTTATTTATGGGAAAGAGAATGCTCCATCCAAAGACGGCATCAGAAAGTCTTTGAAGAAGCTCCATCTCCTTTTCTAGATAACGAAACAAGGGAAGCGATGGGAGATGCAGCGGTGAAAGCTATTGAGACGATCGGCTATTATAATGCTGGAACACTAGAATTCCTCGTTGATGTCGATAAGAACTTTTACTTTTTAGAAATGAATACTCGGCTTCAAGTTGAACATCCGGTTACCGAAGAAATCACGGGTTTGGATCTTGTTGAACAACAAATCAGGATTGCCTCAGGAGAACAATTGGCTTTTAAACAAGAAGAGATTCATAGAGATGGTCATAGTATTGAAGTCCGAATCTATGCAGAGGACCCAGTTACATTTTTTCCGTCACCAGGGGAAATTACCGAGTTGAAAGTGCCGCAGGAAGACTATATTCGTCATGAGTTAGCCGTTCATAATCGTTCTGTCGTATCTCATTTTTATGATCCGATGATTGCCAAATTAATCGTAAAAGGTAGTTCCCGATTACAAGCAATCCAACGCTTAGTCGAGGCCCTAGATCTTTACAAAGTGGAAGGAATTAAGACTAATCTACCATTATTAAGGCAAATAGCAGCTCATGAGAAGTACCAACAGGGTGAAACGACTACGGACTTTATTGAAACATATATTAAAAAGAATGGCACAACGACTTAGGAGGAATCTAAATGTCAGAAATAATCGCAAGTATGGCAGGAAGTGTGTGGAAAATTGTTGTGTCTGAAGGAGAAAGTGTAAGCAGCGGACAAGAAGTCATTATTCTCGAATCGATGAAAATGGAAATACCACTTGAAGCGGTAACATCAGGCAGTATAAAGAAAATTCATATATCTGAAGGCGACTTTGTGAATGAAGGCGATGTCCTGGCGATTATTGAATGAACTGGCCTAAGAGCGTAACGATTAAGGAAGTCGGACCGCGGGATGGCTTGCAAAATGAAAAGTTAATTTTATCGACAAGTGACAAGATTGCATGGATTGATCGATTGTCATACACAGGGCTTACTTATCTTGAAATAACTTCATTTGTCCATCCAAAGTGGATTCCACAGCTTGCAGATGCAGTGGAAGTCGCACAAAATATTAATAGAAATCCAAGTGTCACCTATGCGGCTCTTGTCCCAAACATGAAAGGACTTGAATCAGCACTATCCTGCTCTGTTGACGAAGTCTCCGTTTTTATATCAGCGAGTGAAACACATAATAAACAAAACATTAATAAAACCATATCAGAAACGTTTCCTATACTACAGGAGGTAATAGCAGCGGCGATAAATGAGGGGAAAACAGTTCGAGGCTATATATCAACGGTATTCGGCTGCCCTTATGAAGGGGATGTTGACTACAATCAAGCGTTTAGAATTTGTGAAAAACTATTTACAATGGGGATTAGCGAGATATCGTTAGGTGATACAATCGGTGTTGCTTCTCCAAGGCAGGTAGAGGATTTTTTAAATCAGGCGCTTAAACTATATCAACCGCAGAGTTTTGCCATGCATTTTCATGATACGAGAGGAATGGCGCTTGCGAATATTGTAAAAGCACTTGATTATGGCATTTCAACCTTTGACTCGTCACTTGGAGGACTAGGAGGGTGCCCATATGCGCCGGGAGCAAGTGGAAATGTAGCTACAGATGATTTGGTTCACATGTTTGAAAAAATGAACATCCATACAGGTGTGAATGAAGGAGCTCTAGTAGATTCAGCTTTGTTTGTTCAAAAAAAAATAAATAAACCACTTCCAAGTCATAGAATGGCTATGTACTCCCATTCGAAAGGATGAATAATGATGAGTGACGGTGTTTGTAAATGTCAAATCTAATTAAAATAGCAAATCAGGAAAACTTCGTAACCGTCGTAACGTTAAATCGACCAGCCACAGCGAATGCATTATCAGTCAACCTATTGAAAGAGTTTAATCATGTACTAGAGACAGTAACGATTGATCCAACTGTACGCTGTATCATCATAACCGGTACTGGAAATAAGGTTTTTTGTGCCGGAGCCGACTTAAAAGAAAGAATGGAGATGGATGAAGTTCAGGTGAGACGGACAGTCGAATTAATCCGTAATACGATGGATGCTGTTCAAAATCTACCGGTTCCTGTTATTGCCGCGATAAACGGGGCTGCTTTTGGCGGTGGATTGGAGTTAGCTTTAGCGTGTGATATCAGGCTTGCTTCAACAACAGCGAAAATGGGTTTAACGGAAACATCATTAGGGATCATCCCAGGAGCTGGTGGGACACAGCGTCTACCTCGAATCGTTGGCGTTTCTTTCGCAAAAGAACTTATATTCACTGCAAGAAGAATTGATGCCGAGGAGGCGCTTAAGTTAGGCATACTTAACAAAATCACCGAAGCTGATCAGCTAATGAACAAAGCGTTGGAACTCGCTGCTGAAATCTCACGAAATGCTCCGCTAAGCCTAAAAGCGGCTAAAAAAGCCATAAATGAAGGAATCGATATGGAAATAGCAAGAGGTTTGGAAATTGAAAAAAGATGGTATGACACGATTATTGAATCAAAAGACCGCTTGGAAGGACTACAAGCATTCAAGGAAAAAAGACGACCTTTATTTACTGGGAAATGAAAGGAGCTACATGCATGTCATTAGTAGGTAAGTTACAGCAAGCCACCGAACATATTAAAAAAGGCGGCTCACAAAAATACCATGAGAAAAACATAGAAAAAGGAAAACTATTTGTTCGTGACAGATTACGCTTACTTTTAGATGACGACATGGAAATCGAAGACGCGTTTTTTGCAAACTGTGAAAGTGATGGACTACCTGCCGATGGAGTCGTGACTGGAATTGGAAAAATGGATGGCCGAACCGTATGTGTAATGGCCAATGATTCTACTGTTAAAGCTGGCTCATGGGGAGCGCGAACGGTTGAAAAAATAATACGTATTCAGGAAACAGCTGAAAAATTAAATGTCCCGCTTCTATATTTAGTCGATTCAGCAGGAGCACGCATTACGGACCAGGTAGACATGTTTCCGGGAAGACGAGGAGCAGGTCGGATTTTTTACAATCAAGTAAAACTATCGGGGAAAGTCCCGCAAATCTGTTTACTATTTGGCCCTTCTGCTGCTGGTGGAGCTTATATTCCAGCCTTTTGCGATATTGTTGTGATGGTTGAAGGCAATGCCTCGATGTATCTTGGCTCCCCAAGAATGGCAGAGATGGTTATTGGCGAAAAAGTGAGTGAGGAAGAAATGGGAGGAGCAAGAATGCATTGCAGTGTTTCCGGCTGTGGCGATGTTCTTGTGAATTCCGAGCAAGAATCGATTGCGTTTGCTCGTCGTTATCTGTCTTATTTTCCTGAAAATTATCAACAAAAGCCACCTGTATTCGAAATTCGTCTTCCTGTAGCATCGGAAAAGACACTTGAAGAACTAATTCCGGCCAATCAAAATGCCCCATTTAATATGTACGATTTAATTGAACAGATCATTGATGAGGACTCTTTTTGTGAAATCAAGAAACTGTTTGCTTCAGAACTTATTACAGGGGTGGCAAGAATAGACGGTAAATCAGTGGGTGTGATCGCCAATCAACCAAAAGTAAAGGGTGGAGTGCTGTTCCATGATTCTGCTGATAAAGCCACCAAATTTATTACATTATGTGATGCCTTTAATATTCCATTATTATTTTTAGCTGATATTCCGGGCTTTATGATTGGTACTAAGGTGGAAAGAGCGGGTATTATTCGTCATGGTGCGAAGATGATATCGGCTATGAGTGAAGCGACGGTTCCGAAGATTTCTGTTATTGTTCGAAAGGCGTATGGTGCTGGATTATATGCAATGGCAGGTCCAGCTTTCGAGCCAGATTGCTGTTTGGCGTTGCCTAGTGCCTCCATTGCTGTCATGGGTCCGGAAGCTGCTGTTAATGCAGTTTATGCAAATAAAATACGTGCATTACCTAAAGAGGAACAAACGGCATTTATCGAATTGAAGCGAGAAGAATATCGAAAGGATATTGATATATATCGGCTTGCATCAGAAATGATTGTCGATGAAATCGTTCAGCCGAATCAACTCCGATCAGAACTGATTCGCAGGTTTGCCGCATATAGCAGTAAACAACTTTCATTCACGGAGAGAAAACATGGGGTATACCCAGTTTAGCTATAAGGCCTAATGATAACGTGAGTCTGTCTGAAAAGGGTCTGACCTTGAACGCTGCATAGATTGTATACCTGTATTATTCTGAATATCGTAGTTGTGGGTCTGACCAAATACTTTTGGGACAGCCCCATTTTTTTGCCTAATTCCAACTCATTATTCGTCCAATTTCCGATTGCTGAAGCCTTATAATAAGCATGAATGTGGGTAAAGTTATTGAAAAACAAGTGTAAGGAGTATAGTATAATAATAATTATGTATAGTAGGGAGTGAGGGAATGGGAAAAAAAGCCTTAATTAATATTGATTATACAAATGACTTTGTCGTAGATGATGGTGCTTTAACTTGTGGTAAGCCTGGTCAAGAATTGGAAAGAAGAATTGTAGACATTACAAAAGAGTTTATTAATCAGGGCGATGAGGTCTTTTTTGCCATTGATATCCATGAAAAGGATGACCAATATCATCCAGAAACGAATCTATTTCCACCTCACAATATTAGAGGTACAATGGGAAGGGATTTGTTCGGTTCTTTACAAAATATATATGAAGAGAATAAGAATAAAGCAAATGTTCATTATATGGATAAAACGAGGTATTCGGCATTTGCCGGAACAGACCTCAGTATCAAATTACGAGAACGCGGTATAACCGATGTGTACCTTGTAGGAGTTTGTACGGATATTTGCATACTCCATACTGCTGTAGATGCTTATAACCAAGGCTTTTCAATCTCAATCTACCAAGATGCAGTAGCATCATTTGACCAGGCTGGGCATGAATGGGCTTTACGCCACTTTAAAAATTCACTAGGAGCAAATTTGCTCTAAGTAAAAATAAATAGGAATAGAAAACCTACCCACATCTTATTTGAGGATAAGTCTGTGGGAATTTTGACGATATGGATGATGATATAATTCGTCAAAGAATGTTGGTTGTTCTTAAAAAAGGGGGATTTTCTCCGTCATTGCAGGGGATAGTACATTTTAACACTGCTTTGCGGGAGGATATTTTTATGGGGAATACATATATGGATGATAGCTATGCACTTCATACAGATCTATACCAAATCAATATGACACAAACCTATTGGGAAGACAATATTCACAATAAAATGGCCGTGTTTGAAGTTTACTTTCGAAAGCTTCCATTTAACAGTGGCTACGCAATCTTTGCAGGTCTTGAGAAAATCGTTCATTATATTGAGAATTTTCGTTTCTCACACTCTGATATAGAGTATTTACGAGAGCAAATTGGATATGCAGAGGACTATCTTGCTTATTTGGAAAATATGAGGTTTACGGGTCAGATTCGATGTATGAAGGAAGGTGAACTTGTATTTGCTAATGAGCCGATTTTACGTGTGGAGGCTCCGCTTGGGCAAGCGCAAATCATTGAAACTGCCATTCTTAATATTATAAATTATCAAACGCTTGTTGCTACTAAGGCCTCACGGATTAAGCAAGTGATTGGCGAAGAAGCCGCGATGGAATTCGGCACAAGACGGGCTCAAGAAATGGATGCAGCTTTATGGGGAGCAAGAGCTTCTTATTTAGCTGGCTTTGATTCAACAAGCAATGTGCGAGCAGGGAAGATTTTTGGTATTCCTGTTTCAGGAACACATGCTCATTCCATGATTCAGGCATACAAGGATGAATATACCGCCTTTTATAAATATGCCACATCACATAAAGACTGTGTATTTTTAGTTGATACCTATGATACCCTTCGTTCAGGCATCCCTAATGCAATTAAAGTTGCAAATGAACTTGGCAAACGGATTAACTTTATAGGTATTCGTTTAGACAGCGGTGACCTAGCTTATTTATCAAAAGAAGCACGAAAAATGCTCGATGAAGCAGGATATCCGAATGCGAAAATCGTTGCTTCTAATGATTTGGATGAATACACAATCATTAACCTGAAGCAACAAGGGGCAAAAATAGACGTTTGGGGTATTGGAACAAAGCTTATTACAGCGTTTGACCAACCAGCTTTGGGAGCCGTTTATAAAATGGTTTCGATTGAAGGTGAGAGCGGGAATATGATTGATACGATTAAAATTTCATCGAATCCAGAAAAAGTTTCAACTCCGGGGTTGAAGCGTGTTTATCGAATTATCAATTCTGTAAACTTACATTCAGAAGGCGATTATATCGCTATGGAAAACGAGAATCCTCAAACAGAGGAGAAATTAAAGCTTTTTCATCCAGTTCACACATTTTTAAGCAAGTTCGTCACAGACTTCAACGCAGTTGATTTACACGAAGATATTTTTATCAGTGGTCAACTTGTTTATGAATTGCCTCATATTGAACAAATAAGGGAATTTTCAAAAGGAAATTTATCTGTTCTATGGCCTGAATATTTACGCGCACTTAATCCTGAGGAATACCCAGTTGATTTAAGTCAAGCCTGCTGGGACAATAAGATGAAGAACATTCAAGAAGCGACAAATAAAGTAAAAGAAATGCTACGGACTAGATGAGCTGAGAAGAGAGGTTTAGGAGACTATGCGTCCTTTACAGAAAGAAATTGTGAAAAAATTATTAGTACAACCTACGATTGACCCAAAAGAAGAATTCAGAAAAAGTGTCGATTTACTCAAAAGTTATCTCGAAAAATATTCGTTCCTAAAAAGTCTTGTATTAGGCATATCGGGTGGGCAAGATTCCACTTTATGTGGGTATATTGCCCAAACTGCAGTGAATGAATTGAATGAAGAAGTAGGTAAGGAAGAGTATCAATTTATCGCTGTCAGCTTGCCATATGGCATTCAAGTAGATGAAGATGACCGTCAATTGGCCTTGCAATTCATTAAGCCAAGTAAGACGGTAACGGTTAATATTAAAGCAGCCGTCGATGCTTCGGTTAAAGCGGTAGAAGCTGGCACTGGCGAGAAGTTGAACCATTTTCTAAAAGGGAATGTCAAAGCACGTGAAAGAATGAAGGTTCAATACGATTTAGCTGGAATTTATAGCGGTGTTGTACTGGGTACAGATCATGCAGCGGAAGCAATAACAGGTTTCTATACAAAGCATGGAGATGGAGCAGCAGACTTAATTCCCCTTTATCGTTTGAATAAGAGACAGGGAAGAGAAATTCTAAAATATCTGAATGCGGCAGAACGTTTATATGTAAAAATACCAACAGCAGATTTGGAAGACGATAAACCGCAAATTCCCGATGAAGTGGCTTTAGGGGTTATCTATGATGATATTGATGATTACCTTGAAGGCAAGGAAATCAAAGAAGATGCAGCTGAAAAAATCGAAGGCTGGTATAAGAAAACAGAACATAAGCGAAACCATGCGATAACGGTTTATGATACGTGGTGGAAATAAGAAACAAAAAAATTGCTCTTGCAACGGCAGGAGCAATTTTTTTGTTTCTTTGTAGTTATCAAGTAGTGTATTTACATCTGTTGGGTAAGCCTTTTTAGGTCGCATCGTCTGCCGATGTGGTTGACTTCATCCGAAAAGGCCACAAATGGCTTAGCGGCTCCGAAAGGATTTGGGGGCAGGACTGTGTAAACGTGTCGCTTTTTAGCCGTTCTACAGTATGTAAAAAAACGCCTTTTTTTAATACAGCATGACAAATGAATGAGCCAAGCTGTGCGAAATAGCATTAACTATATTAATCACTAAGAAAAGAGGTGAATTAAATGTCGGTTAATTTTCCTAGACGCCCTGATGTAGTAACTATACTTTGGCAAAGAAATCTGTTAACACCTTTAGTACCTACAATTGTTGAAGCTACAGTAATTGGAAGCGCTAAACCCTGCAAATTAAATGCTGGTGAACCTCTCATTCAAGCGGGAATTTGTTTATTGTCTAATAGATTTGTATTGGTATCGCACATAGACCTAGGCATATTCGGAATTTCCGAATACGTCCGTCTATTCTAGTAGATAAAAGAGGGACAAGGTATTTTAGAGTATACGAATCTAAAATACTTTGTCTATTTATATAAACAGAATAACCAATTTAAATATGGAAAATATAACTGAATCTGAAGAAAGAGAGGAGAATTTTATGATATCAAAAGGTGATGGCAGTATTGCGAAAGATTTTAATGAGTTTAATTAACTGCCTAGAAGAGGTTGCTCAAAAAGTCCGGTAAAAAAGCTTGCGAATTGCATCAAAGCTCTGTCTCTTCGGTCCTCATGTATTACTGCATACGCGAAAGGTTTGAGACGATCGTACCTTGAACTTCTCGGCTCTTTTTATCCTCCTTTTTGAACACGCACTATAAATCAAAATTCATTTAATTTAATGAAATAAATTTTTTTCTCAAATCTTCTTCAGAGACTACAATCTTTCCTCTCATATCTTCAGACTGCAGTACATAGCTTTTTACTCCAATGAACTCCGATTCGGAAATTACAAAGAATTTAGTGCCTATTTTGTACATAACGTGATAATCTTCAATTAATTTAAACAACTTCATATTTATCACCCTAAATTAAGCGAGAACCTGTTCTATTAACTTGCTTGATGTGGTTAATTGTTTTTATGATAACTTAAACATACGTCTTACAGAAATGACGACGTCTCGAATAATAGAGTTAGATGCAAGTATATACTTGCATCTAACTCTATTATTTTAAATGAAATCATTAATATTCTCATTTACCCAGACATATATAGTATCTCGAACTTCTGCATCATTTTCTCCAAGTTGTTCAGCAAGTAATTTAATTTCAGATGGTAGATTCTTCATTACTTCATCAATTTGTTGTTCTGATGGACCAGTACCAAGTACATCCACAAAACAATCATGGATTACATCTCTCATTTTATTAGTCTCCTTTAATTAATTTTTTCACTAATATCCCCATGCCTTTATTTCTAATCGTTTAGTTGGGAGTTTTATAATAATATATTTCCTATGCTCTTTGTCTTTAAGATATGAAGGTAAATATCTTTCTACATTGTGATTGTTGGCATAGCAAACAGTCTCTAATAAACCGTTATCCTTATATTGCACACGATTAGTCTCATAATCTTGCTCTGTAGATTCTTTGAAGTCATGTTCGTTTAGATACTTGCGAACTTGTTCATTCGTAAGCAAACTGTGCATACTGTCTCCTTCCTTAAATAATAGTATAGATCTTCTCATGGTTCAACTGATTCGAATAAAAACTAAATTGCCCTCAATTGTACATGAGAATTCTATTTATTATCACAATAACTCCATATACTATAGTTAATCTTATCTCATTATAAGCTAAAAAGTAATCCTACTGGTACTAAGAATATAATTACTTCTAACACTAAGTGAAGTGGCTCTGATAATCGAATATTCACTTTGGGTGAGCCAAATACCCCCATACAACGGCAATTTCCATCGGGATTATAATACATAGTAACAATGACATCTTTTTATTTAGGAAGGCTTTAGAAAGTAAGAAGGGAAAGTTTATTACTTTAAAAGGGTAGAAAATTGCTTTGTGAAAAAGATAGAAAATAAAAGGGAATAATCATCTAGTGTCGAAGGTATTTAAGTGGAATGGGGTGTGAAAAATAGAAAACGTTGAAATAATGAACGTTTTTTCTAATGATAAATCAGTTGTAATAAATAGCGAAATACTAGAAGAATAGTGGATACTAAAACGAAAAGTAGAGTAGAATGAAGGAAGGCTTAATAAGACAATCTACTACAAGAAAATATTGAGATTACAACTTATGTGGTTATCATTTACTTACATGAATTAGAGTATACTTAAATCTAGAAATACATATAAACTACTTTCAGGAGGATCCTATGAGCGAATATAATGTTACGGTTAAGAATGGTAGTACGATCATTTTATCAGAAGTAATTGCAGCTGAAGATGAAAGAGATGTACTTGGGGCACTATTAATAAATAGCGAATTATTCAACCAACCATTTACAGATATTAGAATTTTAGAGCGTTAATTTGTTACCGACAATCTCATCTGCTAGAATCAACCTTACTGACCATACAATATTATGTGTGGACACTGACATAGAAGAAATAATTGCCCGTTTTGACATTCAAGCTCCGTTTAATGGAGATTATCAATTCAGTTACAATGTAGCTTCTTCACACTCTGTTCTTTCGATAATCAATGATGGTTCTAACAATCGGCTTGGTTATCTTCGCTGGGGCTTAATTCCTTTCTGGGCTAAAGATGAAAAAATTGGGTACAAAATGATCAAAGCTAGGGCTGAGACTCTCGCTGAGGAACCTAGTTTCAAGAATGCATACAAAAAGAAACGTTGTTTAATACTAGCTGAATCCTTTTATGAATGGAAAAAGACACCCGAACGTAAAATTCCGATGCGAATTAAACTTAAGAATAGCGCTCCAATTGGAATGGCGGGCTTATGGGAAACATGGAAATCACCTGATGGACCAACCATCTACACTTGTTCGGTTATAACTCCTTTTTCAAATGAGTTAATGTCAAATATTCATGATAGGATGCCTGTTATTCTTAAACCTGAAGATGAAAAAGTATGGTTAGATCCTTCAATTAACGATACTGATTTTCTACAACAATACTTAAAACCTTTTGATGCAGAACAAATGGAAGCATTTGAGGTATCACCCGATGTTAACTCGCCTAAGAATAATTCACCTAATCTGATACAACATCAAGAATTTCAGGCTTATGAAATGGTTGTTAGAGGTTGATATAAATTACAATTTGTAGAGATTGATGATTAATTTTAAAAAAATTAGAGGAAGTGACTTTAAAAATAATATTAGAAAAACATGAAATTCAATCTGCTGTAATTAAATATGTGTAAAAATATCATAATGCTGATGTAAGTAGGGTTAATTTTGAAAACTTAGAGAGATATATAGCTGTGACAAGAGCTGATATTTAAAACTTCATAGATCGAATAGACACTCAACCAAAGTTAGGTGCTTTTTGTATATATATGCAGAAAGGATGGTGAAATTGTTTTTGCGAAAATAGAAGGTGATGTTTTCAGAAATGGAGTCTAAAAAATTAGCAGATAGGATTAAACATACTCAAATAGAAAATAGGAATATCTCTCCATTTCCTGCATATGATATAGGAGATGTAAGGAATACTATTAATAGTTAAGGGGAGAATCTAGTTTGAATCAAATCGTAATCAAAGAAAATATTAAATTCGCAAATATCCACCTGTCCAATCTGCATGAAGAAGGAATTATTGAACCTAATCGAAATATAAAGTATCAACAAATAGTAAAAATTAACTATCTCATTCAAAAATATAACTTGCAACCTAATCACAAAATTATCAATGAATACTATAGTGATGAAGGAGATCTAGTTAAACGTGTAGAACATTTAGTTGAAGAATACATTCATAATTAAATAGAATAATTACCATATAGAATTATATTTGAATGTAATTTGCTCACTTTATAGTGGGCTTTTTCCATTTAATCTTCCAGTTAATACCATGATATGGTAAAGTACAATGATATTCATCACGATAAATTCAAAAGGAGTTTTTTATGAGATTTTTAAATTCCGCAACAGCTGCAATTACTATGGGTATCATTCTATTTTTAACATTTTCAACTTTGGGAGCGATGTATGATGATTATGTGCTTAAATCAGAACCTGGAGATTTAGATTTCTTAGGATATTTTTTAGACGTAATAATAATCACGCCTATGATTACTGCAATTTTAATCTTTGTATTCTATCGTTTTTATATAAAACTAAATGTACGCAGTATCCTGTTTAGTGGTGTTTGTAGTTTGTGGGTGTATCAGTTAGTAGGTCTGTTAATAAATATGATATCACTATACACACCGATCCATTATATGGAGTATTTTAACATTCTACCAATTAACCTTTTCATTTTAGCGTATCTGTTATTAATGAGAAAGAGTGCTTGGTTATATATTAATGGATTTTCGATAGGTACAATAATGGGTTTACTTTCGTCATATTGCCTTGTGATTTTATTAAGACATCTCAATAACTCCCTCATTTCATACCATTATATGGATGAGGAAGAATTAACGCTATTATTGGTAGCAACATTCCTTGGTGCGTTGATTGGGAATATAATTGAAAAGAAAAGAACATCAGAACAATAAAAACTACGAATTGACCATTCCTATTGGGGATGGTTTTTTATATCCGCAAGTTCAGTGATTTTCACTTTTATTATTAACGAATAAATTTACATATTTAAACGTAATCAGCTCACTTAATGTGGTTTTTTTTGTTTTATCTTCCAATTTATATATCATTATAGTAAAATAAGGTAAATTTATCTAAGAGAGGATTGATACATTCTGACATTCATACAAGGATTCATTATTATCTTAGCTGTATTCATACTTGGAATTGTATTTGAAAAGGTATTAATAAAAAAGTTCAGTATTCAAAAAGAAAAGGGATGGCTCTATACACACGCTAACAAACAGCATAAATGGGGAGAACGGGCGATCTTGTCTTTCTTTTTTATCGCTCTGATGTATCTTGTGTATGTAAATTCAATACATTCATCTTTTTTTACTTTACCACCTTACTTCTTTATTCTATATTCCTACCGTACATTCATGGAATGGAAATACCAACGTGGAACTAGGAAATACATATTGACCATTTATACTTTATTATTTATTGAATTAGGTTATTTATGTCTGTATCATCTATTCGGAATAATTTAGTGCTACTCACACATAAGGAGCATAGCAACATGTCATTCGCAGAACTATTCTCACTATCGGAAATATGGGAAATTGCAGGACCATTAATCATAACTGCAATATCGACACTTGTTACTGGTATAGTCTCAATTATTATACTTAAAAGCATTCCTAAAGGGCTTATAAAAGAGGTTATTCGAATATTCTTGGTGGTTGCTATAGTAGGTATCACGTTAGGTACATTGTACATATCAGCGGGAATTTGGGGAACATAAATGTAATAAATTAATACAAGATTAAGGAAGATGATTTACAAATAAATAGAGAGACGGCTTTAAATGTATTTTCAAAATGAAAAATTCTCAGGATTAGAAGACATAAAAGGTTACACTTAATACCAATATTTAATACACTATAATTATCTAAAACAATGGGAAGTGATCAAAATAATTAAGAATAAAAAGTTTTTATACATATCAATCATTCTATATACGTTGCTTTTAATTATTAATTTCCCATTTCCTAATGAATATCCATTTGGTGAATCGATCATGTCATCCCTGAAAATTCCTATCAAACTCAATAATGGAATACTTATTACGGGAGTAATTACGCTATTCCTGCTTATAACGAGTATGACCTTTCTAGTAAAATCTTTAGAAAAATATCATAAGAGGTTTATATTATTAGCTATTATAATATCAAACACACTTCCTCCAGTTATCATAGAAGTCTATCAAAAAACACTTGCTCATGACATATATGCTATATCCTATAATAGCCAGAGTGGAAGGTGTGAGTACGATACGAAGGAAGACACTATCTTACAAGGAACATGTAATTTAACTTTTGAAAATAGGAGTAATAAAGATGTAGAATTCTCTATTGAATTCTATGAGAAGTATGACCCAGAAGATTCTGATGGAACGGTAGAATTAATGAATTACAATGTACCGTATAAAATAAAGGTCAAAGCAAAAAAAATAAAAACAATAACCATTAACTCTGAAGTAGACGTATCCAAATTGAAAAACTACATATACAGCGGAACAGCAAATGGAGTAAATATCATCATAAAATCAGGGAACAGACAGAGAAAATTATGAGGTGACTAAAAAATACGATAAATTAAGTATTTCATCTTTAGATCAGGATTTATAGCTGTGCTTTTTATTGTATCAATTCTAACATTTGCCCTACTTTAAAATGAACGCTTTAAAGGTAACATCTATTGTATTGAATATCAAAAACCTCATCTTTAAAAAAAGATGAGGTCTTGTTATACGGTAGTATTTAAAAAGTATGTAATTTTTAAATAAACGTTAATCAACTGTCATCTAACATTAGAAAACATTTGATTAATGATTCGCATTACCGACAGACTACACTTATATGGTAACGTTTGTTAATGTTTTACAAATTTAGTAATGACAAGGGTTTTCGTATGCTCATTTCGTTACCGTTTGACTGTTATTGAATTAAAAGGTACTATTGTGCTATAAAATGGTAACGGAGGTAGTTGCATGAGTAAAAAAGCATACATAAGAGTATCATCTGAAAAGCAGAATACCGCTCGTCAACGCAAGGCATTGAAAGAAGAAGGTTGCAAAGTGTTCTATGAAGAGAAAATAAGCGGAAATAACACAGAACGACCAGAACTACAACGTATGTTAAGCGAATTAGAAGAGGAAGATGTAGTACTAGTACATGAGATATCTCGTCTATCCCGTTCAGTGAAAGACTTGTTAACAATAGTTGAGCAAATTAAGGGAAAAGGTGCTTCTCTCAAGTCACTTAATGAGTCTTGGTTAGACACTACAAGTGACAATCCAATGAATGAGTTCCTACTTAATATATTTGGCAGTTTAGCACAATTAGAACGTGGATTAACATTACAGCGGCAGCGAGAAGGTATTGAGATTGCTAAGAAAGAAGGTAAGTTTAGAGGACGCAAACTAGAAGTAACGGTAGGTGGCAAGAAAGGAGAGAAAGCAACTCAAGCAGTTGAGTGGCATAAGGAAGGTAAGTCTGTGAGATACATCTGTAAGACATTATCGATAGGTACTGGAACATTCTATCGATTGTTGGAGCGTGAAGGTTTACGATAGCAAGAGGACTAATAGATTAGCAAAAAAATTGATTTTTTGCACGATAAGGATAGATCAAGCTGCGGAAATATAATAAATTAAAAGAATAGTGATAGTTGATTTATTAATCGTTTTACTGTTGTTTAACATCTTCAAAGTAAAAAGAAAAAACGACAATCTTAAGATTATCGTTTTTTTGTATCTTTAGCTACGGAGGCTTGAATCTGCCTCTTTCACTGCGTTGTACCAAGCAAACACCATGTTCCCTAAAATTCCACATGTCGCTGAATTTATGGTAAATAGAATTGATTGTGTTAGATTACGTGTGGATTTCATACGCATCACCTCCGAAAATGTAACAAGAGAAAGCGGTATGAAAAAAATTAGGAATGGGGAAACATAGGTGAAACCTGCGTAACTAAAGATACAAAGTGGTAAGTCTTTTATGTAATCATATCGTATATTCCATATTATTGTAATATCAAAAGGAAGATTCTTGATCTATTAAGCATTCAAAATGAATGTTTAATAACAGGAAGTGGGTGAGGGGGGGAATTTCCACATTATATGCCCTTACACCTAGGGGATTAGTACATAGTAGATATATACACACCTCAAGAAAAAAATTATTGTTTCCAAACGAAGCTAAATGCTCAATTCTTCTGGAAATACATAAACTCTGATGATTAATCTCTCTGCCACTCTTTGTTACAGTCTGGACATTGCCATTTAATAAACCTATCAGCTTCAATACTTGTGATACCGATTTTTCTTGTAAAATGAGTTGCGCCATATGCTTTCTGAGATTCTTTTGGGATAGTTTCTCCTTGTAAATTAGTATTGCAATACGGACAAAAATCATTGCTCATTCAAACACTCCTTCTAGGAAATCCTATACTCTAACTCAAATATAGTATAGATAAGTAAGATGAATTATTTTTAACACATGATTCCTGAGTTAAGAAGGAATCTATAACTATTAAATATTGAAGATAAAGCACCTAGTGAATCTAGAGTGTTTGATATCATTGTCTCTAAAGAAGGTTAGGTTCTTGCGTCATTTAATTCCAAATATTCTAAGGGAACTATTTCTTGAGTTCTTTGCTTTTGCTATTTTTCTAATATCTATTGAAGAGGTATGCTTTGCAGGGCGTATTGGCTGTGTAGAATGAGATAGAGCATGGTTTCAGCAAAAGTTTTCGCTCTAATTTTTAATAGATTAATTTCTGAACAGAAAAACAAGGGGAGGTATTTATCACAATATAATAGCCCAAAGAAAGAGGAGTGATAGGGGTGAGGTATAAACACACATCGCATATGAACATGCAGCACCTCCTGGTACAATGAACGTATCAAGAGGTGCTTTTCACATGTCGCAACAAAAACTTACTTCACTTGTTACCGTTATATTCCGAAAATAAAGTTTCAATTGTAGCCACTTCATCAACGGTCTCTTCCAATAGTGCATACATGATCAAAATTAACCAAAAAAATAATCCACTCTTAAGTTGAGGCCAGGAGGATTATTCCTCCTAATAGCCGACCCCTAAGTGAGAACCGTCTATTGCTGGACTGAGCATGTTAGCGCGTGCCAGTCTTTTTTTAATTTATATTGTAATTAACTCTATTTTAAACGTTGATGGAGAAAAAATTATTCATAACAGGGAACTATCTTAATGTGCAATCAGTAACGAAACATCTTCTAGATTAAACTGTTTTCGTTTTTAATTTGAATAATCGATGCTTGCCCCTCAATGCTTTAATGCACTGAGGGACAGGCACCTTTTTTGGAATGGTTTCGAAACTATTTTGACACACGATGATAAGTTAATTTCTTAATCTCATCCTTGCCGTCTAATGGACTATTGTAATAAAAATACAACTCGTTCTCATCCATTGACGCTCCAAAGAATCTCAGTTCATCTCCTCGATATGGGATATCATTGGTTTTCGCATATTCTAAATCTTTGCCAGATAATAATTTCTCGTGCAGTTCCACGACCAAATTATTTTTTAAGTCAATCAGTGTCAAGAATCCAGTTTTATTCGGACGGACGATTAAATAATCGGTAGAAGACCCTAAAACTGCGAAGCTTTCATCTTTACCTGTTAACGCAGGGAGATTATATTCTTTCACTTTCTCCCCCTCGTTATTGTATATCGATACCATTTTTCCATCAGTCAATAAACTGTGAGTGTCATACAAATTTGTTTTTGGATTGAGGAACTGGTAGTTAGTATTGTTAGGTTCATAACGCTGGAAATAGCTTGCTTTCTTCTGGTCTATGATTTTATTGTTATGGATAAGAAAATTATATGCATCATATCCAACATGAGGTTCTCCAAAATTGTCCAAGATCGTAATGATGAAATTATTTCTATCTGTATATTCAACGCTAAATGATAGACTGCCTTTAAAATCGGCATTAATTTTTCCAACAAGAGTCGGAGATTGTTCAAACGGATGAGCCAAGTAAAACTCTCCAGTCTTTCGGTTCAGCCAAGTGGTGGAATTGACGCCGATCGCTTTAACAAAAATATCACTTTTTTGTGCAATGCTTACTGTTTTAGATGCGTTATTCCAATCGACAGTAGCCCCTGTAGATTCTGAAAGAAAACGCAAAGGAATATAAATGCGGCTATTAACATTTTTAAGCGGTGCCGTCAAATTCACCGTTTTTCCATTAATTTTTGTATTCATCGAACCGTAAGTAAGCTGAACGGTCAGTTTTGGATATGTCATTGTTACTGATTTATTGGAAGATTCCCAGAATACAACGGTGCCAAGCAGCTCTCCAATATCCCGTAATGGCAAATAAACAGTACCGTTATTAATAAAAGGGGCAGATTCCGGCTGAAATGTGTCTCCATTTATATTGATTGTAATGGGATTAGTTTTGGCGAGCGTTGCTGCCTCTGTGCCGGAAATAGGGCTGGCAAAGGTGATGCCTAGGGCAAAAGCAGTACCAGAAATCAAATGAGATAAGCGTGATTTGAGTAACATGTTTGTAGCCTCCTGTTTTTTATAAATTGAACGATATACAATTTGGTAATGAATAACTAATTATCAATAATATCACATTATTAATCAATATAACTTTCAAATTACTCATTTAATCAGCAATAATTGTATTTGTGTGAAAGGAAACGCCAAAGATGAACCACGCCAACATCGTGTATTACTCCCGAACGTAAAATTATATCCTATGAAGGTAGATAAATACGGAGCATATATAGGAATGATAGTAGAAATAGAAGGGAAAAAACAACAAATTAATGATTGGAGAAGCAGCGATTCTACACATAAGCCTGTTGTTCAGTATATAGATCTTACAAACGATTGGAAAAAGGAAGTAGTTGTATTTTATACAGAAGGAACAGGGACAGGATTGAGTTTAGGGAAAGTTCATATTATAAATCCAACAAACTTTAAAGAATTAAAAATTGAATCATTAGATGAAATTATAAAAAAACATATTCAATCTAAAGTAGAGAAATATGATGATCGAGTAGAAGTTAAGGAGGAGGATAATAGAACTCCTGAAGAAAGCGAGTTGATTAAACTTCGCAAAGAAATTCAACGCTTACTAATGGAAAATTATATTTTAAAGCAAGCAGCGCTGATAATAGGACGAAAGTAAATGTGATTAACAACAATCGTCACAAATGCTCGATATCAGCAATGTGTGACGTCCTACAAATTCCAAGAAGTACTTATTATTGAAACGAAAGAAAGATCAGCAGAGGATGACATTACTTCAGATGTAATTGATGTATTTCAGGCAAGCCGTCAAAATTACGGGACACGTAAAATTAAGGTAGAACTAAAAAAACGTGATCTCATCGTTTCTAGACGAAGAATTGGACGCATCATGCAAGAACAGGGTCTGGTCTCTGCTTACACCCTAGCTCAATTTAAGCCTCATACGAAATCATGTAATGAATCAGAACAGAAGAATGAACTAAACCGTGAGTTCAACCAAGAGGAAGAAATGACAGTGATTGTAAGCGATTTGACGTACGTAAGAGTCCATCAAAAATGGTATTACGTATGTGTATTTGTCGACCTCTTTAATCGAGAAATCGTGGGCTTCAGTACAGGCCCAAACAAAGGTGCATTACTGGTTTATCGTGCATTTGCCTCCATTAAGGTCGACCTGCGTAAAATACAGCTCTTTCATACGGATCGTGGAAATGAGTTTAAAAATAAGCTAATTGACGATGCTTTAGAGACATTTCATATTCAACGATCTTTGAGTATGAAAGGCTGCCCTTATGATAATGCGATAGCAGAAGCAACCTATAAAATAATAAAAACAGAGTTCGTAAAAGGAAATTATTTTGAAAATATAGACCAACTAAAGTTGGAGCTAAATGATTACGTTCATTGGTTTAATCACATCCTAATTAATGGAACACTCGGATATTTAAGCCCTATTGAATACAAAGTAAAATACTTTAAATTAATTGCCTAGTTTATACACACCATCAAATAATTAATAATTGCTACTCAGGAAGGTAAGAATCTTGCAAAGCAGCGAGATGATTTCCGAGAGGGAAGACCGAGAAAATATATAAAGCCGCAAGTACAACATGCCTTACAATTGTTTAAGCACCATACATACAAAGAAGTTGAAGCAATGACTGGAATAAAGAAGCGAACACTTATTAATAGAAAAAATGAACTAGAAGCAAAGCAATTGTAAGGAACTTCCTAAGTTATGAGGAGTTTCAGAAAATTTAATTGTTAAAAATACATTTATCAAGGATATCTAGGGAACTGCCCGATCACTAAATATCTCAAAAGACTATCCAAGGTGAACTTTGCACAAATGGATTAAGTGAAGAACATGCGATTGAATTGCTGAAAGGGTGCTACAAGAACAAGTGCAATAGTTGCAAAAAGACAGCGAGTAAGACACAAGCTGTCTTTTTGCTTTATAATTTGAAGGTGTAGGTAATTTTAGGAAACCCTTATTAACATGTTATAGAGCACAAAATCGATCACAAAAACTACCCGAAACCCCTACAAACCCCTTAATCTCTACTCCGTCTATTCCTTCTGCCTAATCCTCTCTAAAATCGCCATCACATCATCAGGCTTATGAAATTCAATCGGTGACACGCCTTTTTCAAACACAATGGACTCTGCATCCACAAGCAACACATACCGACCATTAATTTTCCCTAAATGGACATTCTCCCCGAAATCAGAAAGCAAGCCTTTCACAGAAGTATTGCCAAGCGTCATTCGCATTTCTGCATCCGGTGTATGTTCAACAATTTGTGCTGTGGCTTCAATCACTTGATGAGTATCGAGACGCTCTTGAATCTCGCGTTTTTCACTTGCTTCCCAAACTTCCATCGCCTGTTCAAATTGTTGCAGTTCTTCGCTATTATCAGCGAATGTTTCATGGACATGCTCCTGCACCATATTCATGACTTGTGCTTTCATAATTTCAGGCATGGATTCACCATAATCAACGAATTTCAAGAAATCTTCAAAGTAGCGGGCATGGGAAGCTTGGTGAATTTTTAGTTCGCCAGGTTCAACCATGCCTTCTTCTGGCATGTAGGGATATTGGATGGATTTCATATTTTTCGTTGTGATGGCCATTTCTACGTTTCGAATTAAAGTTGCTTCGTCCGAGATGGAAGCGACTTTAGGTTCAAAATCGCATTTAAGCAGGAAAACGAATGGTTCATCAAAATACTTTGTTAATTTTGCACTTGCAATGAGGAAAACCCCACCACGAACTGCACTTGTGTCTAAATATGCGCTGACAAATTGCTCATTTTCTTCATGAAATTGTTCCTTTGAGTCCGCAAAACGAACACGATTGAATAAATTATAGTTCGGATTAGAGTCTAACTCATGACCTTCCTCGACGATAAAAAAGCCAATTTTAGTTGGAACTTGTTCGGCTTTTGGATGCCGATCTACTTTACGCTTGCTAATTTTCATTAATTCCCCATCAAGAAAATCCTTGAGTGAGCTTTCTTCATATTCTTCTTCGTCCAATGTTTGGAAATGCTTATATCGTTTGTCCGTCTGATCACCTTTTCCCTCGACAGATATAACGTAAAAGGATAAATATTGTATTGAAAAATCCATTGCACTCACCTATTTTCTTTATTTCATGCTTAATTAGTATAAGAATGCGTGCTTGTTCCGTCAATGGGCAGGCTTTAGTTTTTGATAGAACAGGGATGTTCAATCATTAAGAAAAAGTAATCATAAGTTGGAATGACAGCGGGTGTTAAATTTACCACTGTTGTTAAAGTTTTAAGATTATTACCGATATATAGTTAAACGCTTTAATACAGTTTTGAGGAGCTAAGATTAATGAAATCATTTATTAAGAGAAACAAAAAAAAGCATGAGGAAAACTTGTACGATCAATATGAAGAGGTCGTTGAGATTAATGTTAAAAACTATCAGGATGTTCTAATTCAAATGGACATGATTCAACTAACGAAAAGAGATTTATGTATTGCGCGTTCAATTCAGCCAGTGGTTAAAGAAAATTTAGAAGAGATTGTTGGTAATTTTTATCTAAATTTAGAAAAACAACCGGGACTGGTGAGAATTATTCAAGATAATAGTTCAGTTGAACGATTGAAAAAAACATTGTTCCGGCATATATATGAAATGTTTAGTGGACAAATTAATGATGAATACATAAAGCAGAGAAATATTATTGCACATGTACATGTTAGAATTGGATTGCAACCAAAATGGTATATGTGTGCATTTCAAGATTTACAAAAATCATTAATTGATTTGGTTACGCCAATTGCAGAAACTATTGAAGAGTACCGTGAAATCGTTCTTGCAATCACTAAATTATTAAACCTAGAACAACAGATTGTTTTGGAAGCTTATGAATTGGAAAGTGAAGAGATTCGTAACCAAGTTGAAACGGAAAAACAGGTTATTAAAACAACTATTCAAGCTAATACTCGGGACTTAGCGGCAGTCAGTGAAGAAACGAATGCTGCTACACATGAAATTCAGAATAAAATAAATGAAATTCAATCTTTAACAGAGGTAGGCTCCAATATTGCAATTGATACAGTTCAAAAGTCAAAAGAAGGAGTAACTCTTTTGAAAAATGTTGAAACGTTGATGGTCAGCTCTCAAGAAGCCATGAATAAATTTTCTAACCAGATGGAGCATTTAACCAATACTTCTCTTAAAATTAATGGAGTTGTTACAATGGTTACACAAATCGCTGACCAAACAAATTTATTGGCGTTGAATGCTGCAATCGAGGCAGCCAGAGCTGGTGAAAATGGAAAAGGATTTGCTGTTGTAGCGGGAGAAGTAAGGAAGCTTGCTGAAAATACGAAGAAATCAGTATCTGAGGTTTCGTTGTTAATTAGTGGAATTCAATCTTATACAGAGGAGATGAGCTCCTTTATATACTCGGTCAAGGATGATATGAAAAATGCAAAGGAATATTCTGTAGAAACGACGGTATTTTTTAATCAAATTCTATCTTCTATGGAAAAAGTAATGAAACAAAACGTGAATATAGCTAGTGAAATGACCGATTTTACAGAAATCTTTCAAAGTCTTAGCTCTGGGTTTGATAAAGTAGCCATTTCTTCAGATGAATTAAGTCGATTAATGACAAATTTATAAGCTGAAAACTAAGGAATCTGAATCGAAAGATAAATGAGGATGTCTCATAAGGGTCTGACCTCGCAATCTAAATCGGTATGTAGTGTTCCGTACACTAATCTTGTACAGTATTTAGTTATTTCGGGGTCTGGCCCTTTGATTTCGAATATTGATATTTTGGAAATTTCCTCGTTATAATATATGGAAATTCTGTAATTAATTGAATTAAAGAATTGAGAAGAAAAGCTGAATATGGATATTCGATATAAAACTGGAGTTTTCAATAAACTTCAGCTTGCATCTATAAATAGATTATTTCATTGTCAATCTCGCCAGAATATATATATTATGTTTCTATTCTCAAATAAGATAGTAAGAACGGTTTATTATAATTAAGGGATACTTTGAGAAAAAATGGACAAAAAAAAGAATCGAGAAAAGAACAAGTAAATCATCATTAAATCGTTTTTTATGTTCAGTTAAACGTATACCTTTTTGTTTTTAATTAGCTAACGGTATGTTGCTTTAGTTTATATAAATAAAAACCTTGTCTCATGTTCGTAAAAATGGTATAGTAATAAAGCGATGAGCTAATTTGCATAAGACGAGGAACATGCTTTACGCACGTTAGGGATGTGGCCCAACGGTTTCTCGCCGCAAACGCATCAAAGACGCCTGCTTTGCAGGCGTCTTTTTCAATGCAATAAATATAACTAAGTTGTCCCAAAACCAAGTAATTAGATTATGCATGTGAGTTTTCGGTACTATTAATTGTGCATAGTGTGTAAAATAACTATTATTAGATATCACGTTTATTTTTTTGAATCTTCTTTTGCGATTTTAATGTCTTCTTTTACATCTTCTTTAATATCATCTGTTAATTCTTTTGTCGCTTTTTTAAATTCTCGCAGTGAATTTCCGACGGCTCGTCCAATTTCAGGAAGCTTACTAGGGCCAAAGACGATAAGTGCTAATATAAGGATGAGAATTAAACCTGGCACTCCAATATTGGATAACATATTTTCACTCCTCTTGTGTAGGTATCTATTATTATAGACTTTTATCAAGCGTTTGCAAGGTGGATAATATATTGTAAATAAGAGAAAGACCTTTGATAATACGACTAATGAAAAGCTGAAATGAATTGTATTTTTCTCAATCATTTAGGCTTGCAATCTTTGTTCATTTCAGATAGTATACTAATACAAGCTGCGTTGTACGTATTGATAATTAAGTTTTAACCTTTAAGCTGTAATAGGGAGTTTTATATCAAAACAAGAATGTCAGGCCTTTTTCATTGACTGAGGACATACAGGACTGTTTTTGCAAACACCCACTTTGAGGAGTGGTGGTTTAAAACTTTATTACTGAGCTTACGGCAATGGCGGCTACCTAATTTTTAGGGACAAAACCAGTTCTTTATTGAACTGGTTTTTTTTAATATTCCAAAAGAAATCTCCCGCATCCAAGGATTAAACTTTTGGGTTAGGGAGCCTTCTACATATATGGCTTAAGATTTCTGCTAGACTCCATGTCTTAGGAAACAGCTGAATTACATGGTTCTAATCAATTCTAAGGATTCAATATAGTTTTTTTACTCCGCTTAATACATTGTCTTTATTCGTTTAATCTTCTCAGCAACATTTTAATCTTTTGGTAAGAGAACAGATGTGTTCTTGCAAAAAGATCTCATTTGAATGAAAATTATAACAATACTTTTAGCAGTTCTTGATTAAATTTGTCTTTTTCATCATAAAAAAGGCCATGTCCACTATTTTCAAAAGGAATGAGTTTAGACTGTGGGATATTCTTGTGCATCACCTGAGCTAATTCAAACGGGCATACTTGATCTTTCTTTCCATGAAGAATAGTAGTTGGAATCCTGATTGCAGCTAAGTCGTTTCTTAAATCTTCATCACGCAAGGATTCAGCAGCCTTAATTGTCCCATGACCAGATGCTTCAAAACCAAGTGTTAAAAACCAGTCGTTAAATTCACGACTGATTTTACTTGCAAAAAATATCTTGCCGAATTCAGCAAGCATCTTCGGCCGATCTTGATAAGCTTGGCTAATAATTGAATTTACTGCCTAAACAGGCATCCCATATGGAAAGTTACTCCTTTGAACAAATGAAGGGACCGCAGCGCCTGCAAGGATTAATTGGCTAATATTGTGCCCGGCGTGTCTTGACAGATAGCGGGTTGCAATGGAACCACCTATTGAAAAGGCAACTAAAGTCAGATTAGTTAATTTTAACGTGTCAATAATCCTGCGGATATCATCAGCCATTTCGTTATATGAATATGAGCTAAAGGGACGGTCTGACTTTCCAAATCCACGCAAGTCAGGCGCGATACAGCGAATGCCATAAGCGGGAAAAATGTCTAATTGATATTCGTGCATTTTATGATTGACAGGCCAACCATGAATAAATAAGACTGGTTTACCATTTCCAATATCCTCTACAAAAAGATTTACGTTGTTATCAGTATTAATATAATAGGCCATTAAAACATCCTCCGATTCACCAGTATATGGATCAAATGATGAAAATAATGATAAGATAGTCTAGTTATATAAAATGCATTAAATGATTTATCTCTGAATTATCTGGCTGAATAAAAAGATAATTGCGGAAATAGACAAGGTGATATAAAGGAATAATTATTTTATTCAGAATTTTAACGCATTATTTCTTGACATTTGGTAATCACAACTATAGAGTAATAGTTAATTAAAACTAAATATGTAACTTTCTTATCCAGAGAGGTGGAGGGACTGGCCCTTTGATACCTCAGCAACAGACTTATTGTACTGTGCTAATTCCAGAAGCGAAAAGCTTGAAGATAAGAAGAGTGAATAGCCGTGGTGCTAAAACCTCTTCTTATTTTAAGAAGAGGTTTTTTTATGTAAAGATAATAAAGTTTTTTCAATAAGTTCTGATGTCTAACCTAGATCGGCATAAGTTATGCATGAGATTGAGCAAGGCGCTTATGTTTTTCTTATTAGCAAACTGAAAAACGGCAAAAGATCGTAGAAGGAGGAAACTTCCGACTGAAGGAGAAAGAATATTAGGAATATAATTTATTTTGAATGAATTAAAGAGATTAATTAAAAAAGAGTAGGGGGAATCGTACATTCGATCCTGATTCACTATACTTTTTAGCAATTTATTGGATGTATCGGCTACTTTTACATCTTTCTTACAAAAGAGGTATTTACAGAAAATAATGTACTGATTTTTCGAACCGCGTTCAGGATTATATCCATTTGTTATATACCAATTAAATTATGTTCCAACAACGTAATGGAATGAAAGGAATAACGCCATCTTTAGAACTTGATTCTTTCACCTAAAATAGGAAAAAATAAAATGAGAAGCTGGATATCTATAAAAATTTCTTCAGTAAAATGTTTTTTCGTTTTCTTATATTTTTCAATGATAACAGCGAGGGCGTCCTAAAAAGGTCAGACTCTTTTTAAGACGCCCTCAGGAAGGGGGTATTTATGGATTTTCGTCAAGAATTGAAGAACAGAATATTAGTTGGAGAAGGAGCAATGGGGACATTATTGTATTCCCACGGCATTGACCTTTGTTATGAAGAATTGAATATCACAAATCCAAATCAAATTGAAACGATTCATCAGGCATATTTGAATGCGGGAGCAGATATTATTCAATCAAATACATATGGTGCTAATTTTCATAAATTAAAAAGGTATGGATTGGAGGATCAAGTAAGTCAAATCAATCGTAAAGGAATTGTAATTGCTAAAAAGGTGGCTGCACAGGGAAATGCATTTGTGTTCGGTACGATAGGTGCATTAAGGAGTATACGTAAATCAGATTTAAGCTTGGAGGAAATCAAACGTATTTTTCGGGAGCAGTTATATAGTCTCTTGCTTGAAGCACCAGATGGACTATTGCTTGAAACGTTTTACGATTTGGAAGAATTGGAGACAGTACTTCAGATTGCACGTCAGGAAACAGATTTACCAATCATCTCAAACGTCTCACTTCATGAACTTGGAAATCTACAAAACGGAATGTCGTTAAACGAGGCATTTCAAAGACTGGAGCAGTTAGGAACAGATGTAGTTGGCGTCAACTGTCGTCTTGGTCCACATCATATGATTCGTGCATTGGAATCCGTTTCATTACCAAAACAAGCGGCACTTGCCGTTTACCCGAATGCTAGTTTACCAGATTATGTCGATGGAAGACTTGTATATGATGCAGTACCTGAATATTTTGCTTCTTCCGCACTTGAGCTTAGAGAGCAGGGAGCATCTATTATTGGTGGCTGCTGCGGCACGACACCTGTCCATATCGAAGCAATAAAAAATGCGGTACGTTTGCTAGCGCCAGTTCAGGATAAAGAAATAAAAGTAAGAAACATCGAGATTATCGAAGTGAGAAATTCTGATGAAGGGGTAGCATTCCATGAAAAAGCGAAAGTGGAAAGAACGATTTTAGTAGAATTGGATCCACCGAAAAAATTAGGGATTGAAACTTTTATGAATGGTGCACTTGCCTTAAAGAAAGCGGGTGTAGATTCTGTTACAATGGCTGACAATTCGCTCGCCTCACCGCGAGTTTCCAATGTAGCATTAGGTACACTTTTAAAAACGCAACATGAAATGAAGCCGCTTCTTCATATAACATGCCGTGACCGTAATTTAATTGGTCTACAATCACACTTAATGGGATTGCAAACGCTTGGTCTAAATGAGATTTTAGTGGTAACAGGTGATCCATCTAAAATTGGTGATTTTCCAGGTGCGACATCTGTATATGATTTATCATCATTAGATTTAATTAGTCTTGTCAAACAATTTAATGAAGGACTTTCTTATTCTGGGCAAAGTTTAGGTCAAAAAACGAATTTTAAAGTTGCTGCTGCTTTTAATCCAAATGTCAAATATCTCGATAAAGCAGTCAAGCGGGTTGAAAAGAAGATTGTTTGTGGGGCCGATTCCTTCTTAACGCAACCGATTTATTCCGTCAAACAACTTGAGGATGTATACGAAGCAACGCAGCATTTAGACACACCTATTTTTCTTGGTATTATGCCATTAACAAGTTCTAGAAATGCTGAATTTATCCATAACGAGGTGCCAGGTATCGTATTGCCAGAAGAGGTTCGCCGAGCAATGGCTTCTGCAGGCAATGATCCGATTAAAGGCAAGAATGAAGGAGTGGCTATAGCAAAGGAATTGGTGGATGCTGCCATGGATAAGTTCAAAGGAATCTATTTAATTACCCCGTTTTTATATTATGAAATGACGGCAGAATTAACGAAACATATTAGAAAAGTAGATAGTAGGCAAACTTCGGAGGTGGGAGCATATGAGTAAACGGTTGATACAGAAACAAATGAATCGGAAAATTTTATTATTGGATGGCGCGATGGGGACGATGTTACAAGCTGAGAATTTGAGCGCAGAGGATTTTGGTGGCGAGCAATATGAAGGATGTAACGAATATTTAACGATAACTCGTCCTGATATCATTCGTTCCATTCATGAAAAATACTTGGAGGCCGGTGCAGACATCATTGAAACAAATACATTTGGTGCAACAAATATTGTGCTTGATGAGTATGATGTAGGTTATTTGGCATATAAACTAAACAAAGAATCTGCTGAAATTGCTAAGGCAGCTTGTGAAAAATATACGAGCGAAGAATGGCCTAGGTTCGTGGCAGGAGCTATGGGACCAACGACAAAAACCTTGTCTGTAACTGGTGGGACTACGTTTGAAACATTGACTGCTTCTTATGAAGAACAGGCATTAGGACTACTTGATGGTGGTGTGGATTTACTTTTAGTCGAAACATGTCAAGATATGTTAAATGTGAAGGCAGCCTTTTCAGGAATCAAAGGGGCGTTTGCTAAATTTGGTCGGGAAATCCCAATCATGATTTCTGGCACAATTGAACCGATGGGAACGACACTTGCCGGTCAGTCGATAGAAGCATTTTATCTTTCATGTGAACATATGAATCCTCTCGCGGTCGGATTGAATTGTGCGACTGGGCCAGAGTTCATGATTGACCATATTAGAACATTGGCGAATTTATCAAATAGAGCAGTTAGTTGTTATCCTAATGCGGGCCTCCCGGATGAGGAAGGGCATTATCACGAATCACCGAAATCTTTAGCAGAAAAAATGAAACAGTTCGCTGAAAAAGGATGGGTTAACATCATTGGTGGTTGCTGTGGTACGACACCTGAGCATATTGTTGAATTGGTAAAAGTGCTTGAATTGATTGAGCCACGAACTATTGAAAATAATACACACGGTCATGCAATATCAGGAATCGAGCCCCTTATCTATGATGATTCAATGCGTCCGTTATTTGTCGGAGAGCGGACGAACGTTATCGGATCACGTAAATTCAAGGAATTGATCAGAGAAAAGAAATTTGAACAAGCGGCAGAAATTGCCCGTGCCCAAGTAAAAAAAGGAGCTCATGTTATTGATATTTGTCTGGCAGATCCTGATGACGATGAATTAGGGAATATAAAAGAGTTCGTTACTGAAGTGGTTAAGAAAATCAAGGTACCACTTGTGATCGATACGACGGATGAAGCTGTCTTGGAGGAAGCGTTAAAAAGATCGCAAGGGAAAGCAATTATAAACTCCATTAACCTAGAGGATGGAGAAGAACGCTTTGAAAAGATTGTGCCACTCATTCATCAATATGGAGCTGCCGTTGTTGTTGGTACAATCGATGAAGAAGGTATGGCGGTTACAGCGGAAAGAAAGCTTGAAATTGCCAGGCGTTCTGTAGATCTACTTGTCAATAAATATGGTTTGTCAAAAAGTGATTTGATTTTCGATCCGCTCGTTTTTCCAGTTGGGACAGGGGATGAGCAATATATCGGATCTGCTCTTGAAACGGTAAAAGGTATTCAGGCAATCAAAGAAACATTTCCGGAATGTTTGCTGATTCTTGGGATATCTAACGTTTCATTCGGTCTACCACCAAGGGGAAGGGAAATACTCAATGCCGTTTTCCTATATCACTGTACGAAGGCGGGGCTGGATTACGCGATTGTCAATACGGAAAAACTAGAACGTTTTGCTTCGATACCGGAAGAAGAGGTCAAACTGGCTGAAGCTCTATTGTTCGATACATCATCAGAATCATTAGCCATTTTTACAGAATTTTATCGAGGTAAAAAAGCGGAAAAAAAAGAAAATACCGCAATTCTTCCTCTAGATGAACGATTGGCCAATTATATCATCGAAGGAACGAAAGAAGGCTTAATTGCTGATCTAAATAAGGCGCTTGATCGTGGAGATGATCCGCTTGGAATTATCAATGGACCGTTAATGGATGGGATGGGGGAAGTAGGCCGTCTGTTTAATGATAACCAGTTAATCGTTGCTGAAGTTTTACAAAGTGCTGAAGCTATGAAAGCGGCTGTTACATATCTTGAACCGCTAATGGAAAATGCAGAAGACAGTGCTAAAAAAGGAAAAGTGTTACTAGCAACTGTCAAAGGGGATGTACATGATATTGGAAAGAACTTAGTAGACATTATTCTTTCCAATAACGGCTATGAAGTAATCGATCTTGGGATAAAAGTATCTTCACAGCAAATCATTGAAGAGGTTCGCAAGCATAATCCGACGGTTATTGGACTTTCTGGCCTGTTAGTCAAATCAGCCCAGCAAATGGTCCTCACAGCGCAGGATTTAAAACAAACAGGAATCGATATACCTATTCTAGTGGGTGGTGCCGCATTATCACGTAAATTTACAGATTTCAAAATTTCGCCAGAGTACGATGGACCTGTTTTGTATTCAAAAGATGCAATGGACGGGCTTGCAGTCGCAAATATTTTACATGACGATCGTAAAAAAACAGCGTATCTAAGAGAATTAAGTGAAAAACGTGAGACAGCAAGGGAAAATGCAGCGATTGTGGCTACGATGGAAAAACCGGTACGAAAAAAGGTAGAAGTAAAACCAATGTCTATTGTTCCTGTCAAAAAGCCTATTGATCAAATACGCCATGTATTGAAGGACTATCCGATAGATGTTGTTCAACCATACATAAACAGGCAAATGTTAATTGGTCACCATCTTGGTTTGAAAGGAAAAGTGGCTGAACTAGTGAAGCAGGGAAATGAGCGGGCGATTGAACTTAATGATCTTGTTGATGAATTAATCGATTTCTTGAAGTTGGACGATGAATACGGTATAAATGGTATTTATCAGTTCTTTCCTGCACAAAGCGAAGGAAATAAGGTCAAGATATATAATCCTGACAACCACAAAGAAATATTGGAAGAATTCGATTTTCCTCGTCAGGAAAGTAGCCCTTATTTATGTCTTGCCGATTATGTAAAACCTGTTTTGTCAGGTGAAATGGATTATGTCGGTTTCTTTCTTGTTTCGGCAGGCAAGGGAATTAGAAAATGGGCAGAAAAGTGGAAGCAGGAGGGTGACTTTTTAAAAAGCCATGCGATACAATCGCTTGCCCTTGAAACGGCAGAAGGATTTGCTGAAAGAATGCATCATTTGATGAGGGATGCGCAAGGAATTAGTGATCCGATAGATATGACTATGAAAGAGCGTTTTGCAGCAAAATATGCAGGTCAACGTTTTTCATTCGGATATCCTGCATGCCCTAATCTTGAAGACCAGGAAAAGCTTTTCCGTCTCTTAAAACCACAAGATATTGGGGTAGAATTGACTGAAGGTTTTATGATGGCACCAGAAGCTTCCGTCTCAGCAATCGTTTTTGCACACCCTGAAGCACGATATTTTAATGTAGATAGGTAACCGATAGTAAACTATAATTTTTTTATCCTGCTTTTACGGGCAATAAAACCTCCACCTCAACTCTTAGAAAAAACCTAGAAGTGTAGGTGGGGGACAATTGCCCGTTAAAGACCGATTGGTTCAGCTAACAATCAGTAGGGGGAAGAAATCCCTTAACTGATTGAGCAGAGAAGTATTCTAACTAGAGTTTTGTATAGTGAGATAGAGAATTCTAAATGTACTTCAAAGTAGCATATCTATTTACAAATACAGGTAGGCTAATATAATAAGCTGTGAACATATTAATATAAGTTCACAGCTTATTATATTGTTCATTGATAAATCGATAATTAATGGAAAAGTATCGAAATGCAGATCGAGGAGGTAAGCCGAAAATTTTTTGCGTTAATCTACGCTTAAGCAGTTTATCGACTGTTACGATGACACCCAACAATCATGAAAAAGGTGCCTTGTTAAGTGCCTTTTTAAAATATCAATTGTGAGATAAACATGAAAGTAAGGGGATAAAATGAATAAAACAGCAATACTGCAACTATCACTAGCTATGGCAATATTCGTCATCTATCTGCAAGTATCGTTTCTTTTATGATTTTTGTAGATCTTACTGTGGCTATTCTCTTGAACATTTTGCTTGTTGGCTTTCGTTCAGTATGGTTCCAATGGCTGGGTATAATCTTGATTTTTAGTGGATTATTCTACACGCTAAAAGTTCCTAAACCCTCCGTTGATCAAAATAAAAAAACTATTTTAGAAAACTAAGCAGATAGAAGATGACTTTTTTAAGTTTAGGCATAGTTAATAATAGTCATAGTTATACAGTTAATTGTTTTATCTATCCAGTAAAAACCAATTTGGAGCATCTTTTGTTGCAAAAGAACTAATTTTAAATGACTTTAAAGTTTCTCATTTTGAGTAGAGTAATAAAGAATACATAGAAGTAGAGAACTATATATACATCGATTGAATAAATGGGTGAAAAGTAGTAATTTTCAGCTGATTAATGATATAATTCAATAGTTAATAGTGTGAATATGGGAGGGTGCCATACAGTTGTTTCATTTAATAAAAGTAATAGTAACCTTAAGAAAGTATTAATATATTAGGAGAAAAACCAATAATAATTCACAAGATGAAATTTGGAAAGCGATTGTTTTTGAACTCTAATCAATCAAATAAAGACCAACTTTTTGAGTTGAAATAGTTCGAAGATATTAAAACCCAATAGAGTTTTTTTGAATTTAATTACTCCTATAAAATAGCTATACCATAACTGTAATAAAAGATATACTGTAATAATTAATCTGTGTTTTATATCATTTTGAATATATTAAAAAGGGTGGTAAGTATGAAAGGTAAAATAGTTGTAACTGGATATGGGGTAAAAGCCCCAAACACAAATGATATAGCGGAATACATAGATAATTTAAAAAATGGGATTTGCTGTTTAGAAACTGTAACAGATCTTTCACCAAATGGAGAAACAACTATTATCGGGCATTTAAAGGGGGGATTAGAAGAATTTGAGTCAAATAAAAGGTTTAAACGATTACCAAGAGCTACTTTGCTCGGGATTGCATCAGGAAAAGAAGCTTTAAAGCAAGCTAAGCTTTCGGATTTAACCGATAAAAAGGTTGGGATCTTCTTTGGAATTTCTGTTGGGGCAATTGGGGAGAAACTATTTCACGATTCGATTATTCATGTAAATGAAAATAATTATAGGAATGTGCCCATAACATTTTCTCATTTTTCAAATTATCATAGCATTACTGCTGAAATCGCTCATAATTTATCAATAAAGGGGATAACAAAAACGATAACCACTGGTTGTACATCTAGCTTAGAAGCCATCCAAGACGCAATGCTTTACCTGAAAAGTGGTATTATAGATGTAGCTGTAGTTGGAGGTGCCGATAGTTTAGTGAATAAAATGGCATGTTTTGGTTTTGCCAAAACAAAGTCTATCCCAATAAATCAAACACTAGATGTAGGTGCAGTACCCTTCAATCAAAATAGTAAGGGGTTCGCTATTTCTGAAGGTTCTGGCGTAATTATTCTGGAAAGAGAAGAAGACGCACAAAAGCGGGACATAGAAATCTTAGGTGAAATTGAAAATATAGTATCAAATAATGATGGTGTACATATCTATTCTGTAGAAGAATCGGGCGAACAAATGATTAGCGCTTTAAAAGAAGTTGTTGGAGGGAGAAGACCAGATTATATTAATAGTCAGGCATTAGGAATTCAACTGAATGATAGAATTGAAGAACAGTGCTCAAAAAGATTATTTAACCACAACGTTCCTTATACTTCAATCAAAAGTATGATTGGTAATCCATACGGAGCTATTGGGATTTTACAGGTGATCTCGTCTTTAATTAGTATAAATCACGGATTTATACCTCCGACCATTCGAACTAATAAAGATGGGTATGAAGAAATGAATATTGTAACAGAAACTGAGCATCAAGAGGTAAATGAAGTAGCGATAACGAACCATGGTCATGGGGGGAACAATGCCTGTGCATATATAAAGAGACATAAATAGAGTGGTGGGTTTGAAATGATCATCTCGTTTTTGATCGTTATTATAGGCATAATCCCTTTAGTTTTAGCAATTTCTGTATTAAAAATTTATAAAGGTTCTGAATTATCATATGCCTTATTGTTTTATATGCTATCCATTAGTTTTTGGCAAATAGATATTGCGGTATTATATTTGAAAGGGGTCATTTCCGAAGAACTTATTCTCTGGCTATTCAAATTTTTCAGAGCCGGTCCAACATTTATGATACCCTTAGTGTTTTATTTATCCTATGTTACTGTAAAAAAACATTCGGCATATATTAAAGATAACCAATTTTATCGTCCTTTAGTATCAATATTTAATCGAAAAGTATTGGTTTTATTAGTGGTATGGAGTACCTTTGTTTTTATAGTGAATTTAACAGATTATGGGATAATTGGATTGAAAGAAGTTCAGATTAGAAATATGCATGGTTCTTTTTATTTTCCAGAGTATGGACCGCTGCAATCTTTATATGTATTTCACACAGCAAGTTTTGTAATTTTTATCGTTTTTTCTTATTTTATTTCTAAATATATTCAAAATATCTATTTAAAAGGGTTCTTAGGCACTTTTTCTTTCTGCTCGTTTTTGCTGTTTCTTTCAGGCTTATTAAACTTTGTACCTGGAACAGGAGCATTGTATAGTAGCTTTGGCGTTATTATTTTTTCTGTCATCATAATCTTCTCTTTTGTAAAAATGAATACAATGATGACTATCAGTTACAACCAATTATTGGAGCGTCAAAAGAAATTGGATTATACTGGTAATTTAACTGCGAGTTTAGTTCATGAAGTGAAAAATTCACTACAAATTATTAAAGGCTATTCAAAATTGATGAGTGAGCTAACCTCATTACCAGATCAAGGTAAACATATGAATGAAATGATTCAAATTGCTGCAGACCAGCTTCACGAATTAACACTAAATTACACTAAATATATAAAATATAAATCGATTGAATTTAAAATGTTTGATCTTAATGAAATAATAGATCAAGCAATCGAATTATCAAAAGAAGTACTCACAGAAAATTCTGTAGAAATTTCTTTTGAGAAAAAATATAAAACTTTAAAAGCTTATGTAAATGATACTTACATAAAACAAGTGTTTGTGAATTTAATTAAAAATAGTTTGGAAGCTATACCGCACGATAGAAAGGTAAGAAGAATCGTTTTGTCTACGCTTGTTGAGGGTGATAGAATCATTATCGATATTGTTGATACTGGAAAAGGTGTGCCTTTAGAAAATTGGGAAGCAATTTTTGATCCATTTATCTCTTTTAAAAAAGAAGGATTAGGCCTAGGGCTACCATTTATTAAGAAAATCATTTTTGAACATCGTGGCGATATAAAAATTGTCGATAGTAGCCATAATGGGACACATTTCCAAATTATATTACCCCAATATGTATTCAGTGACTTTTATACTCACTGAGTGAATCTTCTATTAGTGGAATTTTCTTTCATCCCCAACCTAACTACTTTCTTTCTCGTAAGCTATAGGTGGGGGTCTTACTGCTCGTTCGTTAAGCGGGGATAAACAAGAAATAATAACTTGGATATAATATAAATTAATTATAGGAAAGCACCTGGAATTGGGTGCTTTTTATTTTTCCGTAAAAGTGTAATCGCAATTAATACAAGTAGCAAACGACAGTATATATATTTACTGCTTGACATGGAACAATGTAGTGAATCATGACTTGAAAAAATGTCTGATTATCTTCTTAAGTCGAACAGTATACTGTCTCAACATGAATTTTAATTGCCAACAACATATCGAGGTATATATATCCAGTAAAATGAATAGTAAAGAGTAAAAGGGGATGATTTCAATAACTATGATTGTTTGGATCGTTCTATCGTGTTTACTTTTATTTATTATCATTGAAACAGGAATATCTCTTTGGTTAAACAATTGGTCATTTGAATTTCGGTTATCTAAATTAAAAGGGTTCACTATAAAAAAGTATATAAAGATTAAGCAATGATAGCTGGGTGCTGATTCAATTATGATATTGTCGGTACCCCAAATCTTTCTTGTGAAATTCTGGTTTTGCTAGTTAGCGGAGCTTATTGCCCTAGCCAGTTTCAATTAGATTTATAAAATAATGAGGTGCTCTGTTAGTTGACGGGATTTAAGTTCTGCTGATACTGACGTTCTAGTTTGGCTACAGTATTAGATATCGAGATAAAAATGGTCAATCAAGAATAAAACAGGCTGATAATATAATGCGAGGTGCGTTAGTTCAACAAAAAGGAGCTATAAGCAGCTCTTTTTTTCTGATTGAATGGGGTAATTTAATCAGATGCCCCCTCTGATTATGTAATTATTCCAATAAGCCAGTACCTTATTTGGTCAGGAAATAGGGAAACGGTAAATGTAGCATTTAAAATCTATAAAACTATAGTATTTTGCTTAGTAAATTAAAAGTTCAATTGAGACAAAGGTTTATAGCGAATGCTTGTCCCCTTACATAGAATAAGGAAATGCTGTAATCATTGCTAGATTCAGCTGTCCTAAACGAGTAATAAGTGCAGGTTCTCCAACATCTATCAGCTGAAAAGGAGATGCCACCGCTTGTTGTATAGGATTAAATCAAAGGGAGAAGATACCGTTGCCAAATGTTCAATTAATCCCCTTCCGTGTAGAAAGAATTACAGAAAACACTGTGGAAGTTCCACGAGGGATAAGAATGATTCGTGCGCGCTCGATTTGGAGAGAAGGATATAAGGGTGAGAACATTGTAGTAGCCGTAATCGATACAGGATGCCAGCCAGATCACCCTGATTTAATTAATCAAATTGTTGGAGGATACAATTTCACAGGCGATTATAATGGTAATCCTGGCAATTTTGCCGATAATAACGGACATGGGACTCATGTCTGCGGAATTATTGCAGCAGCAGAAAATGGATTTGGAGTAGTTGGTGCAGCGCCTAAAGCAAAGTTACTAGTACTTAAAGCTTTAACTGGATCAGGAGAAGGGACAACAGACAACATTTCATCAGCTATTCAATACGCTATCAATTGGACTGGCCCTAGAGGTGAAAAAGTACGGGTTATCAATATGTCATTAGGGGGACCGAGTGATGAGGCAGCCTTACATTTATCGATTAAAAACGCAGTTCAAGCTAATATAATGGTCGTGTGTGCTGCAGGAAATGAAGGGGATGGAATTGCCGATACAATCGAGAACAGCTATCCTGCTGCTTACCCGGAAGTTGTAGCGGTAGGTTCAGTTAACCAGCGCGGACGCATATCCAGATTTAGTAATTCTAATGGTGCAGTGGATTTAGTAGCCCCAGGAGAACAAGTTGTATCAACCTTTCCTGGTAACCAATTTGCCGTCTTATCGGGTACATCAATGGCTGCTCCACATGTATCAGGGGCTGTTGCACTTTTAATAGACAAATTTGAAACAATTCTTGGGCATGAATTAACAGAGTTAGACGAATATAATAAACTCTTAAATCATACTATTTCACTAGGAAGTCCAGAGGCTCAAGAAGGACATGGGATGCTAAAACTAAATCACCAGAAAGTAGAAAAATTAAAAAAACTCTTAAGAGGGGGTAGCTTTCGCATAGAAAACAGGTAAAAATATTAACATCATTCTTATCGTGTATATACAGGGAAAAGAATTCGCTTACAATGAGATGTACCCATCAGGTAGAGGATGCTCGTGGATATTAAACGAATTTAAATCGCAACGACCAATTGAGACAATTACGAAATAGAAATTGTAATATTTAGAATATTTTGTTATATTTAAAAAGAAAATTAAATAAGCGAATTAATAGGTGTAGATAAAGGTTTTTTAATTATCTACTTAAAAGGTACATCGGTTAGAGTCCGACGCTGCCCCGCAGCTGTATTTGGGAGTGATTCGAAAGCGGTGATTATGAGTCTGTAGGCTTTGTCCACTTAATAGTACATCAATTCCCTACGTGGATAGGGGGTGTTAATCGCAGATTAGCTAGCATGAAAATTTATAAATGAATGATTATGTTATTTAAGCATTCTATTTAGAGAAGTAACAGTTTTTTTATGTTTAGCTGCTGTTCCCCAAAAAAAGTGGCATGGTTGCTATTCAAAATTGTTCGCAATCAAGTAAAAGTAGAACAATCCCTTAGGTGCAGTATACTATTACATCATTTGTAATTTCGAACAATCTAGATAATGAGAAAATTAGTACACTACAAGATAGTCATACAAAATTAAAAAATGAAATAGTATTACAAAGTATAGACCAAGAAGAAAAGAAGCTCCCTTTGCAAAATATTGATAACGCTTTCTTTATCTTGCATCAATACCTATTCGGATAGGAGGAGTAAAATGACTACACAAGGAAATTATTCTCCTGGACTGGATGGAATTATAGCAGCTGAAACAAAGCTGTCTTTCCTAGATACAGTTCATAGTGAAATTGTCATCCAAGGATATGACCTTATTAAATTATCTGAAAGTCACGATTATTTAGATATTGTACATTTACTACTTCACGATCGATTCCCAACGTCAGAAGAAAAAGCAATACAAGAAAAAACGTTGCAGGATGAATATGTTGTCCCAGAAGATATTTTAGAGATATTGAAACTATTACCAAAGAAAACACATCCAATGGATGGGCTAAGGACGGGCATTTCTGCCTTAGCTGGCTTTGATCCTCACATTAATGATCGTTCATCCACAGTAAACAAGAAACGCGCTTACACATTATTAGGGAAAGTGCCTAATATCGTAGCAAATAGCTACAGAGTGCTTAATAAACAAGAAGTTGTTTCTCCGAATAAAGATTTATCATATAGCGCCAATTTCTATTACATGATTACCGGAAAGGAGCCATCTGCAGTAGAGGAAAAAATATTTGACCAATCTTTAGTATTGTATAGCGAACATGAGATGCCGAATTCTACTTTTACAGCTAGAGTTATTGCTTCGACACAGTCTGATTTGTATGGTGCTTTAACAGGAGCAGTAGCTTCATTGAAAGGTAGTTTACATGGAGGAGCGAATGAAGCTGTTATGTACATGCTTTTAGAAGCTGGTACAGTTGAAAAGTTTGAGCAGTTACTTAAACAGAAATTAGTCAACAAAGAAAAGATTATGGGATTTGGTCATCGCGTTTATATGAAGAAAATGGATCCAAGAGCGCTCATCATGAAAAAAGCATTAAAACAGCTTTGCGATGCTAAGGGAGACGACTTACTTTATAAAATGTGTGAAGCTGGTGAAGTTGTTATGGAAAGAGAAAAAGGGCTTTATCCAAATTTAGATTACTATGCAGCACCTGTTTACTACATGCTAGGTCTGCCAATTGAAATATATACACCGATTTTCTTTAGTGCTAGAACAGTAGGTTTATGTGCTCATGTCGTTGAGCAACATGCAAACAATCGACTTTTCCGACCTCGAGTCAATTATATTGGCGTGCGTCATAATCACAACGTTTTATCTAACTTAAAACCGTAAGATATTAGCTCGCCGGATGGCCGTTAATCAGAACGTCCATCCTAATAATAAAGTGAAAATTCAATCATTCGAGGGGGTTCCTTCATCCCCCAATGATTGTTAGTCCCGTTCTAGTGTCGCTATATCTCACCAATCAGGCTTTTACGGGCAAGTTATCCACTACGCTTTTTCGATATTCCTCTAAGCCTTAAGGTGGTGGTCATACTGCCCATTAATGCGGAATAAACAATTATTAATAGAAAGGGAATGAAATAATGTTGGAAATAAATGGAATTGATCAAACGCAAACAGATGTGTTATTAGCAGACATTGCAGATTACGTATTAAACAAAGAGATTACTAGTACAGAGGCATTTGAAACGGCTCGCTATGTCCTACTTGATACACTTGGCTGTGGTATTTTAGCACTTCGATATCCAGAATGCACGAAATTATTAGGGCCGGTTGTTCCTGGTACAGTTGTTCCAAATGGTACTCGTGTTCCAGGTACCTCATATGTACTAGACCCAGTTAAAGGCGCATTTAATATTGGCTGCATGATTCGTTGGTTAGACTATAACGATACATGGTTAGCGGCAGAATGGGGACACCCATCTGATAACTTGGGAGGTATTTTAGCCATAACTGATTACTTAAGTCGTGTGAATATTGCTGAAGGGAGAGAAGCGTTAACTGTAAAAGATGTTCTTGAAATGATGATTAAAGCACATGAGATACAAGGTGTATTAGCATTAGAAAATAGTTTGAATCGGGTTGGACTAGACCATGTTTTATTTGTAAAAATAGCGACAACTGCAGTCGTTACAAAAGCGCTAGGTGGAACTAGAGAAGAAATTATCCATGCCTTATCCAACGCATGGATTGATAATTCAAGCTTGCGTACATATCGTCATACTCCCAATACGGGATCACGTAAATCATGGGCAGCTGGTGATGCTACAAGCCGTGCTGTGCACTTAGCGATGATGGCAGTTAAAGGAGAGATGGGATATCCAACAGCCCTTTCAGCACCAGGCTGGGGCTTCCAAGATGTATTATTCAATAAGCAAGAATTGAGACTTGCCCGTCCACTAGATTCATATGTAATGGAAAATGTGTTATTTAAAGTATCTTTCCCGGCTGAATTCCATGCGCAAACAGCTGCAGAATGTGCAGTAAAATTGCATGCTGAAGTAAAAAATCGTCTTGATGAAATTGATCAAGTCAAAATTACGACACATGAATCAGCTATTCGAATTATTGACAAAGAAGGACCATTGAACAATCCTGCAGATCGTGATCACTGTATTCAATATATTACGGCTATTGGGTTAATTTATGGTGATATAACAGCTGACCATTATGAAGATGAAGCTGCAGATGATGTAAGAATTGATCAATTACGAAATAAGATGGTCGTTGTAGAAAACAAACAATACACGGTTGATTATCTTGATCCGAACAAGCGATCAATCGCCAATGCCGTTCAAATATTTTATAAAGACGGATCAGTTTCAGATGTTGTGGAATGCGAATACCCGCTTGGACATCGTTTTAGAAGAGAAGAAGCGTTTCCGAAAATTATCAAGAAATTTACAAGCAACCTTAGTACTCACTATTCATCTAAGCAACAAAATCAAATTCAAAAAGCTTGTTTAGATTCCAATACATTAACAAACTTAAAAGTAAATGAATTTGTAGATTTATTTATCTCGCATTAACGAGTAATAACCCCCACCTCAAGGTTTAGGGAAATCGAGGAAGCGTAGGTGAGGGATAACTGCCCATAGAACGGGACTAACAATCAGTGGGGGATGAAGCCCCCACTGATTGAAGTTTCACTATATAATCTAAGGGGGAAGTTCAAATGGCTTGGATCGTAAATCAACAATCAACACAAGCAGATTTAGCAAACCGTTTTCGGAAATTAATAGAAGCACCTGGGATTTTACAAATTCCAGGTGCTCACGATGCGATGGCGGGACTTGTAGCTAAAAAAACAGGTTTCAAAGCTCTTTATTTATCTGGAGCTGCGTACACAGCAAGCCGTGGTTTGCCCGATTTAGGCATTGTGTCATCAGATGAAGTAGCACGACGAGCTAGGGATATTGTTCGAGCTACAGATTTACCCATACTTGTAGACATCGATACAGGTTTTGGTGGTGTACTGAATGTGGCACGGACTGCTAGAGAAATGCAGGAAGTAGGTGTAGCTGCTGTTCAAATAGAAGATCAAGATCTTCCAAAGAAATGCGGTCACTTAAATGGGAAAAAGCTTGTATCGAAACAAGAAATGATGCAAAAAATTAAAATGATTAAACAGGTTGCACCTTCAATGTTCGTAGTGGCACGTACTGATGCAAGAGCTGTAGAGGGAGTAGCAGCAGCAATCGAGAGAGTAACTGCTTATATTGAAGCAGGAGCGGATGCTATATTTCCTGAAGCACTCCAATCGGAAGAGGAGTTCCGTCAGTTTGCAAAGCAAATTAATGTGCCTTTACTAGCGAATATGACAGAGTTTGGTAAGACACCTTATTATACAGCCGAAGAATTTCAGGAAATGGGCTATCAGATGGTAATTTATCCTGTTACTTCACTTCGCGTTGCAGCCAAAGCATATGAGCGAGTATTTGAACAAATTAAGCAGGACGGCACACAGAAAGGCGCATTACAGAATATGCAAACTCGTAGCGAGTTGTACGAAACGATTGCTTATCATAACTTTGAAGACCTAGATCAAGACATTTCCAAAACCGTCTTAACGAAAGAACAATAGGGGTGTATACCCTTAATCCAAAAAGAAATTAAAAACTTACAATTTAAGAATGGAATAGATTTTACTTAGAGGTTTTATAACTATCAAGAGAAATTGAGTTCGCTTGATAGTTATTGTTTGTTTTTGCATTTCTGTTTTGTCGTTCTCAGTTAGTTTGTATATGAAAAAATCGACATAGGAAGCATTGAATTGCAATTTTAGAACGATTAAAAAAACGGTCACGCTTGTTGATATATTATATGTAATAAAGAACGGCAGCGATACTTTGCTGCCGTTCTAATTTCTAATTTTGTTCTTTACTATCTTTTGTTTGTTTCGCTATTTTTTCATGTATTTCTGATTCAATTGCCTGCACATGATCATCTTCAAGCTTTTGCATAGGCTGAGGATGGAACCATTGAATTTCTCCTTCGTGAACAAAGCCTTTATATTCCTCACCTTGCACTTGTAAAGTGAATTGCTGGCGTTCGTGTAGCCTGTCTTCGAATGCTTGCATTATTTCAAAGTCTTTAATTCCGCTAGAAATGCCGTATTGACTCATTAATTCATATATGGTATTTTCAATAATTTCCACTTGACCTTCACCAATCATTTGTTTTGGATGAGGATGAAGCCATTGAATCTCATCCTTATGAAAATGACCTTTAAACACATCACCTTGAATCTTAAAGGTGAATGCATGACGCTGATATACGCGGTCCTCAAACACTGTTTCTACTTCAAAATCTTTAAATTCAGACATACTTAGCCTCCTTAAGAAAGTTTCTAAATAGGTATGTTTCCTAGCTTATACTAAATACCCTAGTCTTTCAAGAAAAGGGAGCTAATTACCAAAAAATAGAGTAATATTTCACTAATATGATAATCCTGTGATATTTGGTAATATTGTTTAATTAGGTTGGGATAGTGTGCTAGAATTTATGAAATAAAGTTTTGTAAAGTAAGCATTTACATGGTGAATACCATTTGCATGGTTTTGCTAAATTCAGGTAGAGAAAGTCCCCCGCTTGTTCGCTTTATACAAAGATACATATTATTCCATTGGAATTAAGAGTAATAAGATTTGTTGTACAAGAGTAACTTATTGAGTTCTTAAAACAAATGAGGAAAAAGAGATTTATTAGGAGATAAAACCTGAGAATCATTTAGAGAAAATCCGTAGATTATTAAAATGAAATCGTGTACTCTGTAAAAGTATGTTTTGCAGCAATTATTTTTATACATACCCATATGGAAAATTGAACAGGAAAGAGGAAATGGAAGAATGGAAACACCAAGTTATAAGCAGTCTACGATTGTAGCCCTTCTGCTTGCAGGAGCATTTATTGCAATATTGAATCAAACACTTATGATTACAGCCATACCGCCGATTATGAAAGAAATGCATGTTACGGCGAATAGCGCCCAGTGGTTAACGACCGTTTTTATGTTGGTGAATGGGATTATGATCCCGATCAGTGCCTTTTTATTGGAGCGCTTTTCAACGAGGCAGCTCTTTATATCTGCGATGAGTGTTTTCGCGTTCGGAACAATTGTCGCGGGTGTCGCACCTAACTTTGAGATGCTTTTACTTGGAAGAGTGATTCAATCAAGCGGTGCCGGTGTTATGCTTCCGCTCATGCAAACGGTATTTTTAATGATTTTTCCAGTTAATAAGCGTGGAGCAGCAATGGGTTTAGTCGGACTCGTCATGTCCTTTGCACCGGCGATTGGTCCAGCCTTGTCAGGATGGGTAACCTCTCATTATTCCTGGAGGCTCTTATTTTTCATAATACTACCGATTGCCCTTGTTGATATCTTAGTTGCGTTTTTTGCAATGAAAAATGTGACAGAGGTAACTAAACCGAAAGTGGATGTCCTGTCGATTATTTTATCTTCTTTCGGGTTCGGAGGATTGCTTTATGGATTTACATGCGCTGGAAATAATGGCTGGCTAGCAACAAGTACGCTCGTCACACTAGGGTTAGGAGCGTTTGCACTTGTGTTGTTTATAACAAGGCAATTAAGATTGGAACATCCAATGCTTGAGTTCCGGGTGTTTAAGAATTCAATTTTTCCGCTAACCGTGCTCGTTGGAATGATTACCTTTATGGGATTAATCGGGTCAGAGACGATCATCCCACTATTTATGCAAAATATGAGGGATTTTACAGCATTTGAAGCTGGTCTAGCCCTTTTACCCGGAGCGCTAATTACCGGTTTGATGTCACCTATTACAGGAAGAATTTTTGATAAAATCGGTGCAAGATGGCTAGCGCTTACGGGCTTAACGATTATTACAGCGTCTTCGTTTGCCTTATCGAATTTAAGTCCCTCTACATCCTTTACATTTATCACAATTATGTACGGGATTCGAATGTTTGGTTTATCGATGGTAATGATGCCGGTCGCAACGGCAGGATTAAACCAACTGCCGAAACGGTTGATTGCTCATGGAGCAGCCATGGACAATACCATGAAAATGATTGCAGCGTCGGTCGGTACCGCTATTCTTGTCACTGTAATGACTTCAACGGCTGAAACAGCCCAACAACGTCCGGAAATCTCTAATCCAGATATGTATGGGGCAAATGTTGCGTTTATCGTCATCTCGATTCTCTCGTTAGTAGGCGTAATGATTTCTTTTTTCATAAAAAACAAGAAGTCACCGGAAGAAGTAATAAAGAAAAAACAAGTGGGGAATGGCAGTGTAAATGAGCAGTAATACCAAATGTGCGTGCCTTCCATAAATCGAAGATGAAAAATACCATTCGTTGCATCCTCACTATTAATAAATATCGAATAACAATAGTCTAGAGAAATCTGTGCTATCTAAGGATGTTCCAAAAGGGTTTAAACAGGTACTAGTCAAGGGAGTCTTCCTCCAGTCTGAGAGTTTGTTTGGTCAATTACTCATTTCGACATTTGGGGAGGTACTCCTTTTTTAAGTCTTTAAAAGCCTTGAGTCCGTACGGCTCAGATTTATGAAATTCAATCAAAAAAAAAGAGATCTTCCTTTTGAAGACCCCCGGTTAAAACGAATACTAAATGTTTTTTCACAATTAAACTTTCCTATAAGTTAAGTGGTGTACGTATGAAACAATAATACTAAAATTGATACTTGGTTAACTTATTTAGCTATACTATGAGCAATCAGCATAACTATAATTCCTGCACCTATTGCTACATACGGCCAAATACCGGCCCTCTTTTCAGCACTAGCACCATCAGCACCATCCAACATTCCTTCCTGAAATTTACCTTTGTCAGTTATATAATGTCTATAGACAAACAATGGAATGACAATCCCCGCACTAATTAAACCGGCCCAAAGAGTGCCTGGCCCCCAAATATCAGCACCGAATCCTAAGAATGTAATATTAACAAATGCAAATACTACATTTGTTATTAAAAGCCAATTTGGCGCTTTAAATGGTCGAGACCATTTTGGTCGATCAAGTCGATGAATCCATCCAGAATTAAGATTAAGGAAATTAAATAGCAAGTAATTTACATTTGATATTGCAAGGACAAATGTGTAATCTGACAACGTGAGTAAGAAAATATTTAATATGATACCCGCCCACATAGATCGAGTAGGTGCTCCGTTTTTATTAACCTTTGATAAAGATTTTGGTAACCATCCATCTACAGAGGCCTGATATAGTGTACGGGACGCTCCACCCATTGAGGTCATAATAGCTAATAATAGGGATAGGATTAACAATAGTAAAATAATAACCCCTATGACTACTCCGCCCCCTACCATAATAGCCATAGCACCGCCAACTCCTTCACCACTAACGACTGCAGGATCTAGTAAACCCTTAAGTCCTAGCGCATTTTGAAAGGAGAATGGAACAATTGTAAACATGAAGAAACACAATAAACCAGCGGATATTATTGCTTTAAATGTGTCCTTTTTAGGGTCTTTAAATTCACTCGTATAACAAATTGCAGTTTCAAAAGCATAAGTTGACCAAGCGGCTAGAAACATTCCACCAAACAATAATTGAAATCCAGCCATATCCCAAGATCCTGAAAGCGGATTCATTGGTAATAGATTTTTTAACTCAATCCCGTTAGTAAATAGTGGAATAACTCCGACTAAAATTAATGGTAAAAGTGCGATAATTGCTACTATCTTTTGAAAACGCGCTGCCTTTAGAACACCTAAATTTTGTATACCAAACAATGCGAAAAGAAACAGAACAGCAACAATGAAACCACCATTAATACGCATTGTAAGATCTGGCCTAATCCATTCTAAATTTAATAGTGTAAATTCCCAGGTAGTAATGGCTGATCCAGCAAAAAAGTTATTTAAAACATAGGATGCAGCTAGCGATGTTCCAAGAGCTAGTACAGGGGTCCATGCTAGCCAGTTACACCATACCGATATTGCAGCGGCGAATTTTGAATACCTTACCCAAGCCATTGCTCCGTATACAGATGCCCCTCCTGACTTATTAGGAAACAACCCGGCAATCTCAGCATATGTAAATGCCTGGAGAAACCCCATAGAAATTGATAATGTCCAAACTAACCAGGAGATATTCCCGACAGTGGCTGCGATAGATCCAATTGAAAATAATAACAGTGCTGGTACTCCACTTGAAAACCAAAAAGCATCCTTCCAAGTTAATGTTCTTTGCAATGCAGATTGGGATCCTGGTGGTGGACTTGGACTTTGTAAGACTTTAGCAGAACTTGATTTACTAGAACTCATAAACAAATTACCTCCTTAAAAAAATAATAGATTTTCATAATATTAGCGTATATATCCTTAATGGAATACACCACTTTCCCGAATGTTGGGAAAATTCTAAATTTTTTAATGAGTAAATAGATATCGTGTGTTAATTGAAAAACACGATATCTAAATTTGAACAAAAAATAAACGTTCATAGGAAATGAGAAAATGTAAATTTAGATTAATGTTATTGAGTTTATTGATAAGGGAGGTATCGGTCGTGGGAATTTGAGAGATATTTAGTTTATCTCAACGGGTTAAAGGCATTCTGGTTATACAGAACGATAGTTAGTTTTGAGTAAAATTCAAATAGATTTTGAGATAGATGTAACTTATGTAGATAAAATACTAACCAAGATTAATAAGCAGCTTGTAAAATGGAGTAGATAATAATGTCCATCAAGGAATCTTATGTAGTTTTATATACAGAAAAGAAAACAAAGAGGCTTACACCAGAATATTTACTCTGGAACTGGTAGTGGCTCCACTTGCTTGGTTGCTCGACGTCCGATTCTAAATACTATAGAGAAAGGATGGCGAAAATAATACCATCCTTATTTTTTATTTATAGATGGAGGTAGGAATTACGATCACTGGCTGTCCAGAAGAATAGGGTGCTACTTCATACGATTGAAAAATCAGGGCGATTCCACCATCAACAAAATAAAATGCATGATCTTTCGTGACCTGAAAGGCGTTTAATGTATCGTTGTCAGTAAAAAATACATCTGGATGCATTTTGATATACTCTTTGGCATAAGTTGTTATCTTCGCATAAATGGATTCTTTTGTAATGATGTCATCAAGTCTATACTGTTTGCCGTTATCTGTATTGAAATTATAAGTCGTGACTATTGTATTTCCGTGTGCCCCACCAGAAAATTGATAATCATTCATCAAAATACTTATTTTATGATCTTTATTATACAATACCTTGTAAATTGAATTATATTCATATTGACACGCAGAGGGCGCTTCATTACAGAGCGGTTCACCTTGGATTTTTTTCATGGACTCTTTTAATTTTTGATAATCATTATGTGAATTTTGAATATGTTTTTCTAACATAGCATTTATTTTTTTTTGAGCGGATTTATTCTTTAAATCGGTTACCTGAGGATAGGTTAAAAATTTTATTCCATTATATGTGTGTGTTATAACTTTAATAGGAGAATTGGCATAAGATTTTGCTGAAGGTAATGCGAAGAAATTCATTAGGAAAAAAATAATCATTAACACTAAAGCTCTAAGAACGAATGGATTTCTCATAGAATTCCTCCAATAATCTAGTTTGTGTTATTTGGATTAGTATTCTAAAAGTGGGCAGTCTTTATCCAAGAAAGAGTAGATAAAGATAATTTCTAGCGCGTAAAAAACTCACCATTAAACAAATTATAAGATTCATCATCAGATGCTTCAGCATCATGTATAATGGGTTCGGAATATTGTCCTTTTCTTCGACGATTCAAATCTGTAAATTCTGTTTCAAGAAATTCTGCTTGTTGATGTGAAAGTTTAATTATGACCTCATTATTGTTTTCATCTGCAGCTTTAAAAAGAACGTAACTATCGACGGAATCACGCAAAGTCACATTGCTAAGTGTTATGTTCATATTAATAAGTTCGTATCTGGCTTTCATAGTTAAAAGAATCCTCCGATTGCATGTAAATAGTAGATGTCAATTATAATTTACTTTATGATAGATAAATATACAATTGATCTACTTTCGAAAATTGTTGAATATGGAAATAATGAAAATAAAATCTAATTTTAACGGATAGATTGTAAATTTTTTTGTATTGCTATGATACTATTAACACGAATCAATTGTTAAGTGAACCGGAAGGGAGGAATTCGATGCTAAACAAAATTGCAATTGTAACTGGTTCATCAAGTGGGTTTGGATTATTAACATCATTAGAACTGGGGAAGAGAGGGTTTCAAGTAATTGCTACGATGAGGAATACGGAGAAAAAGGCGGAATTAATAGAACGGTCGGAATTGGTTGGAATTGCTGATCGGATTGAAATCTTTGAACTGGATGTTACCTCTGAAACCTCGATACAGCGGTTGAAAATCTGTATTGAAAGGTATGGGAGAGTAGATGTATTAGTGAATAATGCTGGGTATGCCGGTGCTGGATTCGTGGAAGAAATTCCGATTGACGAATATAGACAACAATTTGAAACAAATGTCTTTGGTGTAATTGCTGTAACACAGACTGTTCTTCCTTACATGAGAAAGCAAAAAAATGGAAAAATCATTACAATAAGTAGCGTTAGTGGTAAAATAGGTTTCCCAGGATTATCCCCCTATGTTTCTTCGAAGTTCGCTATAGAAGGCTGGAGTGAATGTCTTCGTCTTGAGTTGAAGCCATTTGGAATAGACGTTTCCCTCATTGAACCAGGCTCCTATAAAACCAACATTTGGACAAATGGAAAGCACATAACAGAAAAATCTCTACATAAAAATTCCCCATATCATGAATATCTCGTGAAAATGGAAAACTATCTTAATCATAGCGAAAGCTCATATGGCAATCCAAAAGAAATAGCCGATAAGGTTGCGAAGCTATCGACAAGTAGAGCAATGCAATTCCGTCATAGGATTGGAAGAGGCGTTACATTAGGAATTTCACTAAAAAGCATGCTTCCATGGAGAGTTTGGGAGAGGATGATTTTAACGCGTTTGGATAAGTACTAATAGGGTTTCTTTTTCTAGGAGACCAAAAATGACCAAAATAGGGTGGGAACAGATTGGATAATCATAAGCAAATACCAGCTTTTATATACACGTATGCTTGTCGAATGGATGAGCGCGCACTTTGCCAAATGGAGATGCGGTCTTTCTTTGGTATTGAGACGAAAACGAATATTTTGAAAACAGATATTAAAGTCGATCCGAGCCGAAGTCCTTTTATAAAAGAAAGAATTGACGTCATTTTTGAAGGAGATGACCTATCAGAAATCCTAGAGCAGGTTCAATCTATTGAATTGCATGAATCGACATTCAAAGTGAATTTTGTAAAAATTAATGACCTTGATAAATCAGAAAAAATTGAATATCAGGATCGGCGTAAGATAGAACGAGAATTAGGTTTACGAATCAATGGAGAGTTCGATTTCGATCAACCTGATTATGAGTATGGCATAGTGACCAAGGCTGGGCGTTGGTACTTTGGAAACTATCGTAAAAGTGAGTCCATTTGGTTTCATCATCAAAAAAAGCCTCATGAATATTCGACTGCTCTCAGTACACGTGTAGCAAGAGCTGTCGCTAATATTGCGGTACCGAATCCTGATGGGGTTCAAGTGATAGATCCATGCTGTGGGATTGGGACCGTATTGGTTGAGGCGCTTTCCATGGGAATTGATATTGTCGGGCGCGATATAAATCCACATATTATAGATGGAATAAACGGAAATATTGCCTATTTCGGTTTTGAAGGAGATGTTTCGTGTGGTCCAATTTCCGAAGTATCAGAGAATTATGATGTAGCCATTATCGATATGCCGTACAATTTGTTTACACATACTTCACCTGAGAATCAGCTATCTATTCTTAAGCATGCCCGCCGTATTGCTAGTAAAGTAGTCGTGATATCGATTGAAACAATTGATCAGATGATTAAAGACACTGGATTTGAGATTACAGATCGATGTATAGCGAAAAAAGGATTATTTTCAAGACAAATCCTTGTTTGTGAATAATAGTTGAGTCATTATCCGAAATGGATCGACGCGTAATATGGATTGATGGACAGAGTAATTAATGATTTTATTCATTTGATAGGGTAAAACTAATTTGATTAGGCTGCCCTATCATACGTAATAAAAGGTATGTAGAGTCCGAGTCAAACTCTTTTGAGGCAAGCTATCTCTTCTTAACATCCTTATTGTTCAATTTCTGTTGAATTGGATTATATGAATATAAATTGTGTTAACTAGGTTAAATCTACTTCAAAAATAGGCTTTATTTTTTCATCTATCTTTATTTTTCTAAAACCGTTAAACGATGAAATTCAATTATATGACAAGTTAGAAAAAGCGTAGGAAAACCTTGCATTTGATATTGTATAAATAGATTTTATGGAATATAATGGTATAAATAGAGTGGAATTGAAGGGGGGTATATTGATCTTCTAACTAATTTCATTATATTTATCGAAAGACCTTACTTATCTATTTTTTCAGGAATTAAATTCAGAACATTTCAAATCATTAATTTAATTAATTATTTGATTAGAAGGGGGGTATTTACTCAACGGTTCTCGCTTGTATGTATGTAATTAAAAAGTCTTGGATTCATGGTTTAACAAATCCATAAGCAATGGCAATTTCTTCTTTACATAATTAGTTTGTTCAGTACAATTTTGTACCCAACTTATTATTTTTAGAAAGGATCGTGGAACTATGACTGATTTTATAACCAAATTAAGTGATATTATTTGGGGACCGCCACTGTTGATTTTGTTAGTAGGAACTGGTGTTTATTTAACGTTTCGTATTTCTTTCCTTCAATTTAGTAAACTTCCATATGCATTAAAGCTCGCTTTTTCAAAGAATCAAGACCATTCTTCAGAAGGAGACATCTCTCACTTTCAATCATTAATGACCGCTTTGGCTGCTACAATAGGTACTGGTAATATTGCTGGTGTTGCTACTGCTGTTGTTTTAGGCGGACCAGGTGCGGTATTTTGGATGTGGATTCCTGCACTTGTTGGAATGGCAACTAAGTATGCTGAAGCGATTCTTGCCGTCAAATACCGGACAGTTGGCAAGCGTGGCGAAATGGCTGGAGGGCCGATGTATTATATTGAAAGAGGTTTAGGATGGAAATGGCTGGCTGTCCTTTTTGCTCTTTTTGGTGCCATCGGCCTTTGCCTTTGGGATCGGAAGTACTGTTCAATCCAATTCTGTGGCTGCTGCAGGCGCTATTGGCGCAGTGATACGTTATGGTGTAGCACGGGGAGTATTCTCAAATGAAGCGGGTATGGGATCTGCTCCAATTGCAGCTGCAGCAGCTAAGACGGATCATCCAGGACGTCAGGCTCTAATTTCAATGACTGGAACATTTCTTGATACGATTGTCGTGTGTTCGATAACTGGTATAACGTTAGTAATGGGAGGTTTATATTCGGATAGTAAATTATCTGGTGCTGCTTTAACGACCAAAACATTTGATCAAATGCTTCCAGGCGTAGGTGGCTGGATTGTTACAATTGGCATTATCTTTTTTGCTTATTCCACTGTGTTAGGATGGGCATACTATGGTGAAAAATGTTTTGAATATTTATTTGGAATCCGCTCAATTATATGGTACAGGATTTGTTACACTTTATCTGTCGTTGTTGGTGCTGGTATGAGTCTCGGATTGGTATGGACCATTGCTGATGTCTTTAATGGATTAATGGCGATTCCGAACTTAATTGCTCTTGTTGCTTTAGCGGGAGTTGTCGTTGCGGAAACTAAAGATTTTAATAAAATATTGGCACAGGAAAAAAGAGAGAAAAAGAAAAATATTGATATCACACATTCCACATAATTTTGAGGGATTTGAACAAAGAAGCTATCAGAAGGTGTCCTTTTGGTAGCTTTTTTGTTCAAGTATACGATTACTTTGTTTTAACAAATTGGTAAGTGTTTTCGTATTAAGAATTATTGTTTGAAGATTTGTCCATATATTTGAGATTAATTTAATTAATAAATATGCCAATAAACTTTTGTTTTCATATTTAGAAAGTGTGGTGAATGTGAATAAGTCTATAAAGTAGTCATGTGATAAAAGAAATCAATTCATGTTATAGGGTGACATCTAGATGGATATCACAGTTAAATCACATTTTCTTTAGGCCTTGTTAACCAAACAGTAATCCCAACTTTTTTACAGATCGTTACATAATGCATCATGGTTAGTAAAATGGCTCCTGTGTTCATGCCTAAAATCACACCGGTCATATTCAAAGAGGCTTGGGATCCTAATAGATACATCAGCATAAATGAGATGATATGGGACCATACCGTATGGATGAAAGCGTCTTTCACTAATCCTAACCCAATTAAATAAGCCTGCATCGGGATGATGAAGAAGTGGAATAAGAAATAAGGCCATAAAAGTTTTAAGTAGACCGCTGCTGTAGTAGAAGAAAAAAAGAGTGATGTTAATGGTTCTGAAAATACGTACATAATGAAGACAGCGGGTAGTCCGTAAAAGAGAGTCAAAGACATGGATTTTTGTAATAAATTTCTTAATTTCTGGTAGTCTTGTTTGGCATAAGCATCTGATACATTCGGAATGAGCATAATCATCAATGAATGAGCAATAAAAGCAGGGAAAAAGCCAATTGTCATAGCGACTCCCATCAGCATCCCAAAATGTTCAGTCGCCATAACTGCACCAAAACCAGCTGATAGTAGAGCTGAGTGAATTAAAAAAGGCTGGATGGCATTGGTAATGGCGTGAAAAATACGAAGACCCACGGTCGGAACGGATACAGCAAGCAGTTTATAACGTGCATGTTTACCTGAAATCGTGGTATTTGAAACTTTTCTCATCGTTTGCATTTGGATGATAAATAAGCTAATTAAATAGAGAAACACAATGAATTCACTGGCAATTAATATAATTAGCGCACTTAGTAGAGATTTTTCTTGGTCAAATTGTAGATAATGAAAGATAAGCAAGAGCAATAGGAATTGAAAGCCCTTTTTAAGAAAGTTTGAAAAGGCGATTTTCCCCATTTCTTGAACACCCATAAAATACCCTCTTGCGATTGTTGAAAAAGCAGCAATCGGGATTAACCCAATTAATAGCCATTTTACATATGGATGAAAATTATTCAAAACATTCGAAAAGGATACGACGATTAATGTTAAAAGAAGCGTAATCAGTATCGCATATCCAGCTAATTTAAGTGCATGCTGCACTAAACTATAATGAAGTTTTGGTCTATTCTCAGCGACAAATTTCGAGATGGAAACCTGTAACTCGAAGCCAGAAATAATATAAACCAAGAAAATGATTGGCAATATAGACATATAAAGACCCATACCTTCTTCACGAAGTTCTCTAGCTAGGATCATATTGACAAAAAACTCAATACACTCCCCGAAAAATGCTGCAACAATCAATATAATGGTCCCTTTGTAAAAAGATTTCATGCTGACTCACTCCCAATAGGTCTTTGTATAATAAAGATATGAGACAGGCTTTGGATTATTCGTAAGTCAAAAAGAAGAATGAATGATAAAGTGGAAATCATGTAAATTATACCTATAGCAACAGCGGTTACGCCGTACAAGAAGTTATGAAGTGCAGTAATCGTAATGATAAGATTAATGCTATACTTGGGATAGATTTGATATCTAAAAGGAGTGGAAATCCCATGAAGTACATGAAATCGCAAATGAAACAGCTAATCAAAGACAATGAAGAATTACAAAAGCGCCTAAAAGAGTTGATGGAAGAACATGAACTTGAGAAAAACTTTGCCCTTAGAGCTTTATACCATTCAGAAGTTGCTGAAGGAGGAAAGTATCAGTTAGCATACCAAAAACTTGACTTGCCCAAAGAGTAGGTCATTTTTAAAAATTCGTATTTAAGTCTATTTGCGGAAAAATAACAAGCTCATTTATATTCATTACGATGAAAAGTACCATTAATAGTGGAAGCATTTATTAACCTTTATTGGTGGATAGTTCGATTATTTAATTTGGGATATAACGGGTTTCCAGTAGCATTAAAATATGGACAAACTTAAGCTGCCAAATAACAATGTCACCTCGATGAAAATATAAAATAAAAAGCAGAGGGAATTGAACTGCCCCGTAAATGTTAGACATTACACTAACATTTACGGGGTGTTTTTTATGGCTTGAATGAGTTTGGTTTCTCTTGGCTTGTGATTAGATGAAACTTTTGACTAACCTATCGATAATGCTCCAACAAAGAGAAGAACTCTTTAACAAACTGATAAAAGACTTGTTCAGTTGGTGCCAAGCTTCTATTTTTAGAAGTGATAATTCCTACGGTTCTTTGCACTTGAGGTGTATCAATCGGTATTTTCACAGTGAAGCGAGGTGTTGTTTCATAAAGTGTCCCATCTGGTAAAATGCTCATGCCTATACCTGCGGAAACGAGGCCTTTTATCGCATCCATATCTTCTCCCTCCGCAATAATGTTTGGCGCAAAACCTGCTTGTAGGCAAGCTTCTACCGCTATTTTTTGAAGAACATACCCTTTGGGGAATAATACGAAGTCATCATTTCGCAATTCGCTAAGGGATAAGCTCTTTTTCTCTGCTAAAGGATGACTGTCAGGTACTAAAGCGGAAAAACTTTCAGAAAATAAAATATCAGCTTTAATATCTGGCTCATTTGTAGGGACAGGCCCAAGTAAAGCTAACCCGATATCTCCATTTTTTACAGAATCTATTAACAATGCATAAGATCCTTGACGAAGGTGATAGGAAACATTCTGATATTTTGCTTTAAAAGCGGAAATAACCGTTGGTAGCGTATGATTTGCTAAGCTTGTTGGATAGCCGATTTTTATCGTCCCGTTTTCCGGATCTAAGTACTCGTCAACCTTCTCTTTCGCGTAATCAACGGCCTTAATGGCTGTTTTAGCATGAATTAAAAAAATTTTTCCGATTTGAGTGAGTTTAACATTTCTACCGACGCGCTCAAATAAACTCACACCAAGTTCTGCTTCAAGTTTAGAAATTTGTAAACTAATTGCAGATTGCGCTACATGTAGATGATCTGCAGCGGCTGTTACATGCTCCCGTTCAGCAACTTCGATGAAATAGATTAATTGACGCAGTTCCATTGCTTTCCCTCCTTTATTCCTTTTCGAGATTGTTTATATCTAAATGATATATTATTTAAATCGATTTGGATACATAGAATATTGCGTGAATTTAAAATTTTTTAGAAATTAGAAGGCATCTAATGTTCTTCTTAAACAGTAAATTTGTTTAAAATTAAGAATAAATTTTTTACTAATTTTAATTATGTAAAAATAGATGAAAGTAGATATTAGGATGCATGGAACACTGCATTTTTATTAATTATATAAAATCGATATAGTTTACATCTAAATGATATATTGTTTATATTGATTAGGGAAATTACAATAAAAAACAAAGGTGCCGGTATAAAAGAAACGAGGAAGATAATTATGACTTATAATCAACTACCAAAAGCGCAAGGTCTCTACCGTCCTGAATTTGAACATGACGCATGCGGAATTGGCTTATACGCTCATATAAAAGGAAATGCAACCCATGATATCGTGAAAAAGGGACTGCAGATGCTTTGTCAATTAGATCATCGTGGTGGACAGGGAAGTGATCCGCAGACAGGGGATGGCGCTGGATTAATGGTGCAAATTCCAGATGAATTTTTCCGGCAAGTTTGCTTAAACTTTCATTTGCCTGAAAAAGGGCGTTATGGGGTAGGAATGATCTTTTTTTCAAATGATCAGACGGAGCAAATAAAGATTGAGGCGCAAATAAACGAATTAATAAAACGAGAGGGACAAACGGTTCTTGGTTGGAGAACTGTGCCTGTTGATGTCGGAATAATCGGGAAAGTTGGTATGGAAACATGCCCAACGATTCGCCAGGTTTTTATCGGAGCAAATAGAGATATCCAAGATGATTTAGCATTTGAACGCAAATTATTTATAATTAGAAAACAAGCCGAACAATGGGCGAAAGAACATGAGTATCGTATTTACTTTGCTAGCCTTTCAAGTAGAACGATTGTTTACAAAGGATTGCTAACACCCAAACAAGTGGATGCTTTTTACCTAGACTTACAGAACGACTCTTTTGTTTCTGCTTTCGCTCTCGTACATTCCCGATTTAGTACGAATACTTTTCCGAGCTGGGAAAGGGCGCATCCGAATAGATACCTTATCCATAATGGAGAAATTAACACGCTACGGGGGAATATTAACTGGATGAAAGCTCGTGAACAAAAGCTTGTTTCTGAAGCATTTGGAGAAGATTTATCGAAAGTGCTCCCGATTATTGATATAAATGGTAGTGATTCATCAATATTAGATAATGCTTTGGAATTCTTTGTGCTAGCAGGTAGGAAACCTGCTCATGCAGCGATGATGCTAATTCCCGAACCTTGGACAAATAACCCGCATTTGTCGAAAGAAAAGAGAGCATTTTATGAATATCATAGCTGTTTGATGGAACCATGGGATGGACCGACAGCCATTTCTTTTACGGATGGGAAACAAATTGGGGCTGTTTTAGATAGAAATGGTTTACGCCCGGCACGTTATTATGTGACAAAAGATGATTATATTATTTTCTCATCGGAAGTTGGTGTCATCAACGTTGAACCAGAAAATGTATTGTATAAGGAACGTTTGAGCCCAGGGAAAATGCTTTTACTTGACCTAGAACAAGGACGCATAGTTTCCGATGAGGAAGTAAAATCGGAAATGGCAGGGGCTTATCCGTATCAAGAATGGTTGGATGAACATCTTGTTCAATTAGATAATATGGAAAGAGAAGAAGATGAAGTCGCGGATTTGCTTTCGCGTCAAAAAGCGTTTGGTTATACGTATGAGGAAGTCAAAAAATATTTACTGCCAATGGTCAGAGAGGGAAAAGATCCGCTGAGTTCCATGGGGAATGATAGTCCACTAGCCGTTTTATCGGATTTTCCGCAATCCCTTTTTAATTATTTTAAGCAATCGTTTGCCCAAGTGACCAATCCGCCGATTGATTCGATTCGTGAGCAATTTGTTACTTCAACGATGACATTGTTGGGAGGAGAAGGGGATTTACTTCATCCAAATGAAGGAAATTGCCGTAGGATTCAGCTTGAAACGCCTATTATAACGAATAGTCAACTGAAGCAATTAAAAGCGAATCATCACTTTAAGAGTACCCAAATTCATATTTTATTTACAGAATATTTGGAAAATGAACTCGAGCGAATGTTCCTAGAAGCAGAACAAGCGATTGATCAAGGAGCAAGTTTCCTGATTTTATCAGACCGACATATGAGCAAAGAAAAAACAGCTATTCCTTCTTTATTAGCAGTAAGCGCCCTGCATCAGTATCTTGTCCAAAAAGGAAATCGCACGAAAGTAAGCATAATCGTTGAAGCCGGAGATGTAAGAGAAGTTCACCATTTTGCTGCACTTATTGGATATGGTGCGGATGGGATCAACCCATATCTTACTTATGCCACTTATAAAGAAGCAATCTTAGATGGAAGCTTATCTGTCTGCTATCAAGAAGCAGTTAAAAGGTACGGCAAATGTATTACCGATGGTGTCGTTAAAGTTATGTCAAAAATGGGTATTTCGACGGTACAGAGCTATCGTGGTGCACAAATTTTCGAAGCGGTAGGCATTGGTTCAAGCGTTATCGACCGTTACTTTAGTGGAACGGCTTCACAAATTGGCGGGATTGACTTAGCAACGATAGCGGAAGAGGCTAGGATTCGTCACAAGAAGGCATTCGTTGATTCGAAGGATGATACGTTAGAGTCAGGAAGCGATTTTCAATGGAGAAAAAACGGTGAACATCATGCCTTTAATCCAAAGACAATTCATACCCTGCAATGGGCTACCCGCAAAGGTGATTATGAATTGTATAAACAATATTCATATATGGCAAATGAGGAAAGGATTGGATTCTTACGCAATTTATTTTCATTTGATCCGTCTCGCCAAGCCGTAGCAATTGAGGATGTGGAATCTGTTGACTCGATCGTCCGTCGATTTAAAACCGGTGCGATGTCCTTTGGTTCTTTAAGTAAAGAAGCGCACGAAACATTAGCAATTGCGATGAATCGGTTAGGTGGGAAAAGCAACAGTGGTGAAGGCGGAGAACATCCAAATCGTTATATCATAGACGAAAATGGCGACAATCGTCGAAGTAGCATTAAGCAAATTGCCTCAGGTCGCTTTGGTGTGAAAAGCCATTATTTGGTCAATGCAGATGAATTGCAAATTAAAATGGCACAAGGAGCGAAACCAGGTGAAGGAGGACAGCTTCCTGGTAATAAAGTGTATCCATGGGTTGCGGAAGTCCGGGGTTCTACACCAGGTGTTGGACTCATTTCTCCGCCGCCACATCATGATATTTACTCCATTGAAGATTTAGCACAGTTGATCCACGATTTGAAAAACGCCAATCGTGACGCAAGAATCAGCGTGAAGCTAGTATCAAAAGCAGGCGTTGGAACCATTGCAGCTGGTGTAGCCAAGGGCGCTGCAGATGTTATCGTTATCAGTGGGTACGAAGGCGGAACTGGAGCATCACCTAAAACTAGCATTAAACATACCGGATTACCCTGGGAACTTGGACTTGCAGAAGCACATCAAACATTAATGCTGAATGGCTTACGCGAGAGAGTCATTTTAGAAACAGACGGAAAGCTCATGACCGGAAAAGATGTCGTCATGGCCGCGATATTAGGGGCAGAAGAATTTGGTTTTGCGACAGCTCCACTTGTTGTTCTAGGTTGTGTCATGATGCGTGCTTGTCATTTGGATACTTGTCCTGTCGGGGTCGCGACACAAAACCCAGAGCTTCGTGCAAGATTTACCGGGAATCCAAATCATATTGTAAACTTTATGCGTTTTATTGCCGAGGAGGTTCGTGAACTTATGGCAGAACTTGGATTTGAAACGGTTGAGGAAATGGTTGGTCGTACAGATGTCTTACAAGTAAGTGAGCGAGCAAAAAATCATTGGAAAGCAAAACAATTGGACTTATCCACGCTGTTATATCAGCCTGAAGGAATTCGTACGTTTCAAACACCCCAAAACCATAAGATTAATGAATCACTAGATATTCAAGTCATTTTGCCAAGCGTTCTCCCAGCTTTAGAAGATCAGATACCGGTGGATATCACGCTTCCGATTACAAATGTCAACCGTGTTGTTGGAACCATCGTTGGTAGTGAAGTTTCAAAACGATATGGAGAAGAAGGATTACATGAAGATACAATCACGCTTCGTTTTACAGGATCAGCCGGGCAAAGTTTCGGTGCCTTTATTCCGAATGGATTGAGTCTTCATTTAACTGGTGATGCGAATGACTATCTCGGAAAAGGACTATCTGGTGGAAAACTGATTGTGAAGGCACCTTATGAAGCTCAGCTTGTAGCGTCAGAGAATGTAATTGCCGGAAATGTTGCCTTAATTGGTGCAACTAGCGGTGAAGCCTATATCAACGGTCGCGTTGGAGAACGTTTTGCGGTTCGTAATAGTGGTGTAAATGTCGTAGTGGAGGGAATTGGCGACCACGGCTGTGAATATATGACTGGTGGATGTGCTGTTATTTTAGGGAATGTTGGGAAAAACTTTGCGGCAGGTATGTCAGGAGGAATCGCTTACGTTCTTGCTGATGATCGTGATGAGTTTACGGCACTATGCAATCAAGAGATGGTTGAACTTTGTGCAATAGATGATCGACACGATGTTGCTATATTGTGGGAAATGATTCTTAGTCATTATATTTACACAGGTAGTATGAAAGCATGTAATATTCTTGAGAATTGGGATGAGGTCGCCGAGAAATTCGTAAAAGTCATTCCAAAAGACTATAAGCGGATGTTGGTAAGTATTCAAGAACAAAAGCAAACTGGTTTAACAGACGAACAAGCGGTAATGGCTGCATTTCAGGCAAACACTGGACGAGAAAAAAGAAAATCTATTCAAACATTTGAAACAATGATGAAATAAGAAAGGAGAGAGGAACATGGGAAAAGCAACAGGATTTATGGAATATACTCGTCAAAATCCACAGGATAGAGATCCACTTGCGCGTGTAAGCGACTGGAAAGAGTATTCATCCCCTTTCTCTGATAAGCTGTTAAGTCAGCAAAGGGCGCGGTGCATGGACTGTGCCACTCCTTTCTGCCATATGGGTTCAGAAATACAAGGGATGACAACCGGGTGTCCAATTCACAATTTAATCCCAGAGTGGAATGATTTAGTTTATCGTGAGCGATGGAAGGAAGCGTTAGATCGGTTGCTTAAAACGAATAATTTCCCAGAATTCACAGGTCGTGTTTGTCCAGCTCCTTGTGAAGGGTCTTGTACAGTAGCCATTTCTGATCCAGCGGTCACAATTAAAAGTATTGAGCGAACCATTGTTGAAAAGGGATTTGCAAATGGCTGGATAACACCGCGTATTCCAGAAAAACGGACAGGGAAGAAAATCGCTATTATCGGCTCAGGCCCTGCTGGTTTAGCAAGTGCGGATCAACTGAATCAAGCAGGCCACAATGTAACCGTCTATGAACGGTCAGACCGTGCAGGAGGATTATTAATATACGGTATTCCAAACATGAAGCTTGAAAAAGACATTGTCGTGCGCCGCATCCAATTACTAACTAAAGAAGGCATCGACTTTGTCACAAATACGGAAGTTGGCAAAGATATCTCAACCGAAGAACTTCAAAACCAATTTGATGCCGTTATCCTTTGTACGGGGGCTCAAAAACAGCGTGATCTAATGCTTGAGGGCAGGGAAGTGAAAGGAATTCATTTCGCAATGGATTACTTAACAACCACTACGAAAAGTTTACTAGATTCCAATTTTGAGGACGGCCAGTTCATTGATACAAAAGGCAAGGATGTAATCGTAATCGGAGGTGGAGATACAGGAGCTGACTGTGTCGCTACTGCAATCCGCCAAAATTGTCGTAGTGTCGTGCAATTTGGCAAGCACCCAAAATTACCAACATCTCGTACGTCCGAAAATATGTGGCCAGCCTATCCGAACGTCTTTACACTCGAATATGCGTATGAAGAAGCTGAAGCAAAATTTGGTGATGATCCCCGTGAATATTCTATCCAGACGAAGAAAATTGTCACGGATGAAAAAGAACATGTAAAAGAGCTGCATACCATTCAAATGAAAAAAATAAAGGATGAATATGGAAAATACTACTATAAAGAAATTCCAGGATCCGAAAAAATCTGGCCCTCACAATTGGTCTTTATCGCAATCGGGTTTGAAGGAACAGAACAGCCGTTATTAGCTCAGTTTGATGTAGCAACAACGAATCAAAAAATCGCCGCTGCCTATGGCGATTACAAAACAAATATCGAAGGAATCTTCGCGGCTGGTGATGCTAGAAGGGGGCAAAGTCTCATTGTATGGGCGATTAACGAAGGCCGTGAAGTTGCACGTGAAGTAGACTGTTATTTGATGGGAAGTTCGGTATTACCTTAAGTTTTTTCATGATAAAAACCCGATTCCAATGAATGTGGAATCGGGTTTTTAAATACATACCACCGAGAATAAGACTACAATCTGTTTCTTTAAGTAAAAAAAGTATTACATTGAGACTAGAAAAATATTTACTTCTCTTAATGATTTGGTTAAACCTAAAAGTAATTTATAAGAAATTTTATTAAGCAAATTTATTTTAAGAAGATAGTGCTTAAGGAGGATAATATGAAAGTAACGGATGTACTTGTCCAATGTTTAGAAATGGAAGGTTATCGAGTAAGGTGGGAGTATGTTTATCAACGCTTGGACCCGGTGCTACTAATTTGTTGACAGGTATAGCAAGTGCGAAACTAGATCATTCACCAGTAGTGGTTATAACGGGACAGACTGCTTTTGAAAGACAACATAAAGAATCCCATCAGTATTTGGATATGGCAAAAGTATTTGAACCTGTAACAAAATGGAGTATTCAAATAAAAGATTCACAAAGAATTCCTGAAATGATCTGAAAAGCCTTTAGAGTCGAAAGGATGGAGAAACCAGGACCAGTAGCAATAGAATTACCGGAGAACTTAGCAGGACAAATGATTTCAAGTAGACCCTTACCGGCTACTCCCCTTCCAGCATGTATCCCTGCAATAGATTCGATACATGCTGCAATATCACTTATTCAATAATATAAGAAACCTCTCGTTATTATAGGTAACGGGGTGATTAGACAAGAAGCCGTAGCTGAACTTCATACCTTTATTGAAGCTCTTCAAGCACCGTTGATTCATAGCTTTATGGCAAAAGGGGTTTTACCTCAACATCACCCACTTAATTACTTCACGTTTGGGTTTAATGAAAAAGCTGAAGTTTTAGCTGGCATCAAGGAAGCGGACCTACTTATTGTCATTGGATTTGATTTCGTGGAAAAGTTACCTAAAGAATGGAATGAAAAGAAACTGCCGATATTACATCTGAATGCAACACCCGCCGAAATGGATGAGTATTATCCGGTGCAAGTAGAATTAGTCGGTAACATCAAGCAAACCATCAGGACCTTGAATCAACTCGATATCCCATCTAAATCATGGGTACCTTTCGGAAATCTTCAAGAAAAAAGCAAGCAATCTTATCAAATTGAAGAGATACCGAAAGATCTTAATTCCTTACCTTTAAGTATAGAAAATATCCTTCATATAATCGAAAAGCTCTCTTCAGAGAATACTATTGTGATTTCTGATGTGGGCGCCCATAAAGTATCGGTTGCTCGCACTTTCCAGCCTAAACATCCGAATAGGCTTATTATATCAAATGGGTTAGCTTCGATGGGAATTGCCATACCAGGTTCGATAGGTGCAAAATTAGCTTGTCCAGATGCCATCGTTATTTGTTTAACTGGGGATGGAGGAGCATTAATGAATTTTTCGGAAATAGAGACAGCCAAGCGCCTAGGACTTTCTTTCATTATTATTGTTTTAAATGATTCGATTTTGAAATTGGAACAGGAGACGATGAATAAAATGTTTGGAAAAAGTTATGGAGTAACATTTCAAAACCCGGATTTTGTCCAGTTGGCAACTAGCTTTGGAGTCAATGGAAGACGAGTGAATCATGGTAATTGAATTTGAAAACATGTTGAAAGAGGTATTAAGATCTTCAAATGAGCTTGTAATAATTGACTTTGCTTTACAAATCTAATACGTGATTTCTTTTCGATACGATTGAATGAGGACTACTCTCCTTTGAATATATAGAAATAGAGATTTTTTTAGGGGGGATACCGTGGAACGTCCTGATAAAATAGTTCGAATTACAAAACCGGAAGATATACTGGTACCATCAGGCTATAAGATTGAAGTATTTGCTGAAAAACTTATGACACCCATTAATTTAACATTTACAGATCAAGGGGAAATGCTCATCGCAGATGCTGGAATAGGTTCAGGGAATGGTAAAGTGTTAATGCTCACCTCAACCGGAATCAGGGTAATTGCTGAGGGATTTAAACCTCCACTTACAGGGATTACGTATTACAAGGGAAACATCTATGTCGCTCACCGAGGGTTTATTACAATCATACAGTCAGATGGAACGAAGAAGGATATTATTGCAGGATTACCTAGCCTAGGGGATCATCATAACAACCGTGTGGTATTCGGCCCTGATGGCAAGATGTATTACGGGCAAGGAACAGCGACTAACTCCGGTGTTGTTGGAGAAGATAATAGCAGGTGGGTGAAACAATATCCGTACTTTCATGATTATCCAGGTGCTTACATTCCATTAGTCGGACAAAACTTTGAAACAAAAAATGTGTTATCTGATTTTTCAAGTGAACAAGCGTGGACAGGGGCATATTCTCCTTTTGGTGTCCCATCTTATCGAGGGGAATATGTAAAAGGGATAGTGAAGGCGAGTGGCAGTATTATGAGAGCCAATCCAGATGGTACCCAACTTGAATTAGTTGCCTGGGGACTAAGGAATCCATTTCGAATAAAGTTTGATCGACAAAACCGCCTATTTTGCGGAAATCATGGAATTGATGTCCGAGGAAGTCGCCCTGTCGATCAATCACCGGATGAGTTTCAATGGATCAGACAAGGAATGTGGTATGGATGGCCCGATTATACAGGGGGGCAACCTGTGACAAATCCCATTTTTAAACCAGAAGGACAGCCGCAACCAACCTTTTTGCTTGGACAGCACCCTATGCAGCCACCCAAACCTGTCGCTACATTTGCTCCGCATTCGGCTATTATGGGGTTTGATTTTAACTATGATCCTTCTTACGGTCCCATTGGAGAGGCATTTATTGCTGAGTTTGGAAGTGAGGCGCCAGATACGACAGGCGGAAAACCTGCACCAAGAGTCGGTCACCGTGTTTCTCGAATTCACCCTGAAACAGGAGAAATCTCGCCGTTTGCTATCAATAAGACTGGGCTTAGTGCAATTGCAACAGGAGGTGGTGGCTTGGAAAGGCCAATAGATGTTACGTTTGGAAAACACAATGAAATGTTTATTACCGACTTTGGAATCTTTAAACCACCTGGAAGTACTAAACTTCTTATTCCTAACACAGGTGTAATTTGGAAAGTTACGAAGATATAATTGCTTTTACTCTTTTAAAAATGGCTAGGCTAATTTCAACCCAAGTCCAATTATAGAAGTTTGAAAATAAAAAGATAAAACCAAGCGTAAGGAAAGAGAAATTATGGGTAACAGTAGGACCTAGTACCGGGAATTTGAAACCGTATAATAAAATGCTAATTCCAACCGTTAATAGCGTGGCACCACTAACCATGATACTTATCCTATTATTAAAAATGAAAAAAGCAGCCCCAGTGCCAATCCCTAACAAACCTGTTGTAAAGGGGAAAATAATGAGTTCGCTTGGCTGAAGAGTGAGTAGTAATACAGTAGTCAGCATATAGGAAATACAACCAAGTGGAATAGAAAGCATGGAGCAAAAAAGAATCGGAGCAGTAGCTAATGGGCTAATGAAATAGCCAATTCCAGGGAAAAGACCTCCAGCTGATTGAAAGAGTGCGGCTAGACTGGCGAAAAGAGAGCCTAACACAAGCCGTTTGGTTTTAGATAGTCTAAGAAAAGCATGTTGAGTAGATTTGATCTCATTTGAAATGAACTTTAATGAATTCATGGGGCTTCACCTCATTTAGGCTTTTTTACACTATATGTGTTATTTCTAAAATATTTGCTAGAAATGCTGAAGATACAATACAGGAATGGTTTCTTTTACAAGTAAATAAAAGATGAACTGTATTAGATAACAAGCTAAAAAGTGGGGGAAAAATAAAAAGTTGTAATTTTAAATAAATGAAGATGTCCCATAATCCATTTGGACTGAATTACTTCAACACAGTAACAATGGGGCCATCCATTTTACTTGTGGGACGTCATCATTTTATTTTTGCTTTTTATATTGTCCATTAGATGAGGGGGAAGGACGAAGAAGACATAAGAATGTGGCAATATTAAAAGTCCTTAGTTTTTAAGAAGCAAGAGCTATCGCTACTCAAAAAATTTACTTCTCATAAATTACCTCCTTTTGTTATCTAGGCATAAAATAGCAATTAGCTGTGAAATTCGATCTAAAGATTCCAAATATAAACCCAAAAAAGAATATTACTTCACATTAGCGCTTACAATATATTATTGACGAATAATGTCGAAGGTGATATTCTACATTTATAAATAATTAGTTAGTTTACTAAACTAACTAATTGATTACAGTTTAATTCGAAATTGGGTAACACTTTTTTATTTACTTCCTTTTGAAAAGGATTACAAACGAGAGTACTTTTAATTGAAAAAGGGGTGGTTTTTTATGGGAGCACCAGTATTAGCATCAAAAACAACAGCTACTAGTTCCAAAAAACTGAGTTTAAAAGAGAAAATGTCCTACGGTTTGGGGGATGTTGGAAACGGTCTCATGTTTGATATGGGACAAATTTATCTGTTGAAGTTTTATACGGATGTCTTAGGAATTTCATCCTATTGGGCAGGTTTAGTATTTTTAATTTCAAAAATTTTCGATGCTTTCGCTGATGCGAGTGTAGGGGCTTTTGTTGATTCACGAACGAATATTTCAAAACGCGGAAAGTTTCGGCCGTTTATTCTTTGGGGCTCCATTCCTCTTGCCATTTTAACAGTCGTTTCATTTTTAGCACCGAATTTTTCTGATAATGGAAAAATCGTATGGGCATTTGGGACATATATGGCATTTGGACTTGCGTACTCTATTGTAAACATTCCTTATGGATCTTTATCTGCCGCGATGACTCAAAATCCAGTAGAACGCGCGTCACTTGGATCATTTAGAGCGATTGGAAGTCAAACGGCTTTGCTGATTGCAGGAGTTTCTGTTATTCCGATTGTTCTTCACTTTTCTGATCATAAGACAGGTTATATTGTTGCCGTTTCAATCATGGCTTTGTTTGGGGTTGTTTTCCATTATATTTGTTACCATAATACAAACGAAAACATTGTAAGACAGCCGAAAAAAGAAAAAATTCCACTTTCTGTTTTGTTTAAATCTTTGTTATCCAATAAACCATTAATTGTACTTTGTTTTGTGTCACTGTTCATGATTGCGGGTAGTAACCTTCGTACAGCCGTTCAGCTATACTACTTGCAATATAACTTAAACAATCAAGGTCTAATGGCCATCCTTACCTTTTTAAGTATTGGACTTGCTATCCTTGGTTCGATGTTTATTCCTGCACTTGTAAAAAGAATTGGTAAAAAGAAAACGTTTGCTCTGGGCCTAATAATTGGTATCTCAGCTGATATTGTAAACTTTGTGTTGCCAACTGATACGACAACATTCTTAATTGCATTTTCAATCGGAAGCTTTGGGCTTGCTTTTGCAATGGGTCTTCCATGGGTGATGGTTGCTGATGCCGTTGATTATCACGAATGGAATTCAGGTGAACGGACAGAAGGTGTGGTCTATTCATCATACAGTTTCTTCAGAAAATTGGCACAAGCACTTGCTGGTTTCATTCCAGGGGTTGCATTAGGATTAATTGCTTATGTACCTAACGTACAGCAGACTTCAGAAACACTGTTAGGCCTTAAAGGACTGATGTTCATCGTACCTGCTAGTCTCAACATCATTGCACTTATTATTCTGGTGTTGTTTTACAAATTGACAGATGCTATGTATAGAAAAATCGTCGATGAATTAAAAGAAAGAAATAGTAACAACAAACCAGATTTAGCTTAGGTATACTAATTGAATGAAAAGAGTATGATTCGAATTAAAAGTATACTGCTTGTTCATAATAAACTCCCCTTTTAGTAATACTTACTAAAAGGGGAGTTTATTGTATTTAAGTGAGTATATAAAAATCAACAACATTATATAACATAGCTTTTAAGTAAAGGAGTTTAAAGTGTGAAAAAGAATGGGGATTCCAGAAGAATCTGGATAAAAGTTAGAGAATATAACAAGCTAAAGAGGAGATAGGGAACATAATGATTGCAGAATCGCACATCTCAATTCATGTCAGCTTATGAAAAATGAGGATGCGCTTATATGTAAAGGATAGACCACGCAACTACTACATATCGTTTATATGAAATGTAGGATCTCTAAAAACTTGTATAGAGTACGTGGTCATATTTTTGTGGACCCTCTTTCGATGTAATCAGGAAAGTGGGGATTCATGTCTATATAATTACTTTTGATTTTTGTATTTCTTTTTCATCATAGGTTAAATTAAGCATTGGGACATCAAGGAAATGCTTGATAGCTAGTGCACATGCTCCCATAGCGCAAGCTTTTTTTCCAATTGAGGATATCGACAATTCACGGTAATGACTGATAGAAGACGTAAGATTTTCTTTAAGTTTATTGACGGACTCTGGTAACATACGAAGCAGTTCACTATATAACACTAATACATCAGGATTATACAGATTAATCATATTGTTTAAACCAATTGATAAATAGTAAATAAATTCTTCGATTCTCTCAAGCACAATCTTATCGCCTTCATCAATCCATCTTTGAATATGATTATAACTCAGATTCTTGATTTGTCGTTCTTCAGACAATTGTTTGAAGAAACTCGTTTCAGACGCGTATTGCTCCCAACAACCTAGATTTCCACATTTACAAGGTTTACCTCCAGGTACGACAATCATATGGCCAATCTCACCTGCGAATCCATCATGACCACGGAAAAACTCACTGTTCATCATCATACCAAGACCAATTCCTGAAGAGAGGCTTGCACATAACAAGTTGTCTGTTTCATGATGGACATAGACCCGTTCGGCAAACGAGCATAGGTTTGCATTGTTTTCAAGGTAAATATTAATGTCTATTTCCTTTTGTAGATCCTTTTTTAAAGGGATGTCACGCCACTGTAAGGATGGAACATATTGAATGACTTCATCTTTCGTAACGAGTCCATGGATGCCGATAACAATTCCCACAATCCCATAGAGGCTGTTTGAAAAACTTGTAATGAATGATTTGATCTCGTTGATTAAAAGGCGAAAAATCGACGTGTATTCAGTAGTATTTAATTCGATAACTTTTGTAGAAATAGGATGGCCATGCAAGTTTGATAGAGTAAAAGAAATGTGGCCATAATCAAGGTCAATACCTAACGCGTAGCCTGCTTCCCCGTTAATAGAAAGCATAATTGGCTTTCGTCCGACAGCGTAATGCTCCAGTTGTTTTTCAACAATGAGACCTTCTTCTAATAAAGAAACAGCTTGAGCTGAAATGGTTGCTCTTGTTAAGTCTGTTGCTTTCGAAAGATCTGCTCTGGAAATCATACCTTCCTCTATGATTTTTTTAATAATTAATGATCGATTAATTTTTTTTATATATGATGCATCACCCGTAACCATGCATTTATTCCCCCGTTCGCGAGCTGTTTTCATGTATGCGTTTTCATTATAACAGTTTTGCCAACATTATTCCTATCTATTTTAAGAATATCTTCAATAAAGGGAATTGACGAAATAAAATAAAAGTGATAAATTAGATTTGTAATTAATTTGTTTAACAAACAAATTAATTGAGTGGGGATTTTGAGTAGTATTATCACTGTTTTTGAAAAGGTTTACAGGAAAGTGTAATATAAGTTTTATCACAAAATTTGGAGGAGAAAACTTTGAAGAATTTTTTAGACAAAGACTTTTTACTAGATTCAGCTACTGCAGTAAGTTTATATGAAAATGCAGCCTATCAACTACCGATTTTTGACTTTCACTGCCATTTAAATCCACAAGAAGTGTGGGAAAATAAGCCTTTTGAAAATATTACACAATTATGGCTTGCTGGAGACCATTATAAATGGCGAACCATGCGTATGAACGGGATAGGTGAAAGATTCATTACTGGTGACGCATCGGATTATGAAAAATTTGCAGCATGGGCACAAACCGTACCTCATTTAATTGGCAATCCACTTTATCATTGGACACATATGGAATTAAAATCATATTTCGGTATTGAAAAAAGCCTTAGTCCAGAAACAGCAAGTGAGATTTGGGAAGAATGTAATGAGAAATTGCAACAGCCAGAATACAGAGCAAGAGGATTTATTGAAAAATCAAATGTTAAATTTATCGGAACTACAGATGATCCAGTGTCAAATCTTGAATATCATCAATTACTAAAAGATGATTCAACATTTACAGCTATCATCGCTCCAACATTCCGTCCAGATGGAGCACTTTTTATAGAACGTCCAACATTTGAAAGTTGGCTTGAAAAATTGGCACAAGTTTCAAGTTTTGAATCTAGTTCTCTGGATGGTTTATTGAATGGACTTAAACAACGAGTTGCATTCTTCCATGAGAACGGTGGCCGCGCATCTGATCATGATATTCCAAAGATGTTTTATAAGGAAACAACGAAATCAGAAGCAGAAATGATTTTCAATAAACGACTTAGTGGCGAACAACTTTCAGAGGATGAAATCGTCGCATATCGTTCATTCCTTTTAAAAGAACTAGGAAAAATGTATGCTGAAAAACAATGGGTGATGCAGCTGCACATGGGAGCAATTCGTAATAACAACACAAAAATGAAGGAACTGATTGGCCCAGATACAGGCTTTGACTCAGTAGGTGAGGCAAATGTAGCAGAAGGGTTATCACATTTCCTTGACGCACTAGAACAGCAAGATGCGTTGCCTAGAACCATTCTTTATAATTTAAATCCAAAAGATAATGCTGTGCTCGCTGGAATGATGGGGAACTTCTACGAAGAAGGTGTTCCAGGGAAAATTCAATTTGGGTCTGGATGGTGGTTTAACGACCACATCGATGGCATGGAAAGACAAATGAAAGATTTAGCTAATGTTGGCGTACTTAGCCATTTTGTCGGCATGCTGACAGACTCACGTAGCTTCCTTTCTTATGAGCGACATGATTATTTCCGCCGGATTTTATGTAATATCCTAGGCAATTGGGTAGAAGAAGGTAAAGCTCCGAACGATATGGCGTACCTTGAGCAAATGGTTAAGAATATCGGATATAACAACGCTGAGAAATATTTTTTGGAGAGATAAAATGAGGTTAAAGTTAACACCTTGAAAAAACCGGGCATTTGCCCGGTTTTTTCAAGGGATTTTAGTGTCTCCATTACGCTCGGGCAATCTTAGTATGCGAGCAATTTTATAGACGATCCAAAAGGGTCTTTGCAAAAAATAGAATTCCCTTTAATGATCAATCAACGGATATAATCGACTATTTTGTAAAGAATAATCAACTTAGAATAACGCAGTAAAAAAATAAAATGATTTTTCACAAAAATTCTCAATGAGTTAATTGACGAACAATCAGAAAAATGTTAAATTATCTATACATTATAGTTAATTTGTTTAATAAACAAATTAATAATACTTTATTCAAATTTAAGCGATTAGTACGATAGAAATGGGTGAATTTTAGAAAAAAGTTACGTATACACTTATTTCTAAGTAATAAATGAATGTTGAAAAGAAGATTTTATTTGTTTTTACTGACGTACCCTTAAATAAATTGAAAAGCAATTTTAGTATTTTTTTGGGTTTAACCAAATTAATTATAATCAATTGAGTAAACACTAACTTCGATGATATGAATGTAAAGGAGTGTTTGGACTACATGATGTAGAGCCATTCATGTTTACTGAAGAATACCAAGTGGAATTTTATAAAACGCATTATGAAGTATTTGACGAATTTAATAATTTTGTCGGCAAATAAGTCCGGAATTTTGCTACTAGCCAAGGGATTATTCGTGTATAAGGAAACAAAAAAAGGATTTTTACTAGAGATCAAAAACCAAAAGCTATTGCGCATGAACTACGCAAACGTTGGAATGTGATTTCAGATTTTAACTACAAGGTATAATCATGAAATAATCTATTCTATCTCTATTTAAAATGTAGGAATGTTAAACTTTATCTAAACTTTATATTAGATAATTCTGTCTTATTCGACCATTTTTATGTAAAATGGTATAAGAGAACTCATATTATGCTTTAACAAAAAAACTAATGTGTCAAGAAAGGAATTGGATATGTCAAAACAACAAATTGGAGTAATCGGTTTAGCAGTAATGGGGAAAAACCTTGCATTAAATATTGAAAGTCGTGGATATTCTGTTTCTGTTTTCAATCGTTCATATGATAAAACGGAAGAGTTTTTAAAGAACGAAGCAGAAGGGAAAAATTTCGTTGGCGCAAAAACTGTTGAAGAATTTGTTAACTCATTAGAAAAACCACGTAAAATTCTTTTAATGGTTAAAGCTGGTGCAGCGACAGACGCAACGATTGATTCGTTAAAACCATATCTTGAAAAAGGGGACATCCTTATGGATGGTGGAAATACTTTCTTCCAAGATACAATTAGACGTAATAAAGAACTTGCACCTACAGGTATTCACTTCATCGGTACAGGCGTTTCTGGTGGAGAAGAAGGAGCATTAAAAGGGCCTTCAATTATGCCTGGTGGACAAAAAGAAGCATATGAGCTTGTGGAACCAATTTTAACTGCCATTTCAGCAAAAGTTGAAGGCGATGCTTGTGTTACATATATCGGACCGAACGGTGCTGGCCATTATGTAAAAATGGTTCATAATGGAATTGAATATGGAGATATGCAATTAATTTGTGAAGCATACTTTATTCTTAAAAACGTACTTGGTTTAAGTGCGACAGAACTTCATGATGTATTTGCAGAATGGAATAAAGGTGAGTTAGACAGCTATTTAATCGAAATTACTGCTGACATCTTTACAAAAGTTGACGAAGAAACAGGTAAACCACTTGTTGATATGATCCTTGATACGGCTGGACAAAAAGGAACAGGTAAATGGACAAGTCAAAACGCTTTAGATTTAGGTGTTCCACTTCCGATTATTACAGAATCAGTATTCGCTCGCTTTATCTCCGCAATGAAAGATGAGCGTGTAAAAGCAAGTCAATTGTTAACAGGACCTAAAGTTGAAGCATTTAAAGGTAAAAAAGAAGAGTTAATAGAAGCAGTACGTAAAGCTCTTTATTTAAGCAAAATTGTTTCATATGCTCAAGGCTTTGCACAAATGCGCGCAGCATCTGAAGAATACGATTGGAATCTAAGCTACGGTGATATCGCAATGATCTTCCGTGGTGGTTGTATCATCCGTGCACAATTCCTACAAAAAATTAAAGAAGCATATGACCAAGATCCTAAATTGGCAAACTTGTTATTAGATCCATACTTTAAAGAGATTGCTGAAGGTTACCAATCTGCATTGCGTGAAGTTCTTACATTGGCTATTGAGAGTGGAATCCCAGTTCCATCATTCGCGAGCGCAATTGCTTATTATGATAGCTATCGTACAGAAACTTTACCAGCTAATCTATTGCAAGCTCAACGTGATTACTTTGGTGCGCATACGTATCAACGTGTGGACAAAGAAGGCGTGTTCCATACAAACTGGATGGGCGAGTAATTAGGAACAGAAATAAGAAAAACGGACGAAACCTTATGTATCAAGGGTTTCGTCCGTTTGTTTATTGTTTGAACCTGCCCCTATTGGATACTTGTTGACCAATTCCGTCAACAGTTTGTCAACAAATTATGATTGATTAAATTTGAATAGATTATCCAATTTGTCAGCAGCTTATTGATCTACGGATTGCAAGGCATGTCCGTAAGTATCCATGGTAATACTTATACTAGAATGTCCCAATTTTTCAGATATTATCTTCGCATGAACTCCTTGGTTGGTTAATAAAGTAGCTGATGTATGTTTTAGATCGTGTAATAGAATTTGACTGACCATTTAACCATTTTTTAGTTCTTTCATGTTAGATCTATAGTTTTCCCACTTTACAACTATTCAAATAATCTGTAATTCTCCGTTTTTCTATATTAATCCAAATCAGTCCCTCTTTCTAAACACAGCTTGAAGTTTTTCGTTCTACGCTGACTAAATTGTATTTCACTTCTTTCTTCATATACTCCTGTGTAATCTACTATGGTATCCATGTCACCATACAATAGCCGGTTCCTTAAAAAGTATTTAGATAAACATCAAATTAATGATCCTGGCTACCATATAAGACCCGGTTATTCTAATAGTTTATACAATGAATCGATTGAAAAATTAGTTTACTACATCCAATCTCTTGGAACACAAGTGAATTTGGCTGTAATAATGGAATCGTTATCGGAAATGTATGATATTCCAGAAAAAATATTTTGGCAGATTACAGAAATGAAATTAAGAGAATCCTTACAAGTAATCGATATTCCTGAAAGAGATAGAGAAATACTACATTATCAGCTATTTGGAAATAAAGAGTGGCCAGTGAAGTTAATTATTCGTCCATTACTTGAAGCGGATGGTGTACCAGGGGCGATGCCATCTGGTAAGGGTGTAGGACATAATCCATTTCACGTAAATTATTAATGGAGGATTGTATGTTAACTGTTAACGACTGTTTGGAAAAGTATTCCATTGATGAGATGGAGATATTTAAAACGCTTAGCACCTCTACGTTGGGCCATTTTACCGATTTTGGTTTTCTAGAAAATTATAAATGTACAATTCCTGTAACTAAAGTGTTTGGGAAAGTGATAACGGTAAAATTATCAAATGGAGATGGTTACCCGTTAAATATCGCTCTTCAACATGCTACCGAAGGAGATATTTTAGTTATTGATACTTCAGGGAATAAAACACATGCTTGTTGGGGGGAATTTAGAACTAGAAAAGCAGAAGAAATCGGCTTAACTGCCATTATTGTTGGTGGTGCAGTAACAGATATTGAATATTTGAGAACGAGCCATGTACCTGTATTTTATGAGTTGGTCTCCTCAAGAACAACAAGAGTTTTAAAGTTGGAGGGAGAAGTGAACACGGTAGTAAGTGTAGGTAACGTCGTTTTTGAATCAGGTGATTATGTCATTGCAGATCAAGATGGAATATATAAATTCAATTATTTAAATTACAAAAAGTTAATAAAAGCAGCGAGAGAGAAAGAAAGAGTTGAAAAATTAAGAAGATTTTAAAATGACTCTTCACAATTTCTGAATCAATGTTATTATATATTATTGATAATGATTATCATTATCGTTTATAAAAACAAAAGGGGTGTTCACATGTTTCGCAGTAATAAGATAATTCCGATTATTTTTTGTGCTATGGCACTACTGTTATTTATAGTAGGCTGTGGCAATAAGGCAACAACAACGGCAAGTAAAGAAAGAGAAACACCATCAAAAGAGGAGCGTATTGTTAAACACGCAGCAGGAGAGACAACGATAATAGGTACGCCTAAAAAAATCGTAACGCTATATCAAGGAGCTAATGATACAGCTGTCGCGCTAGGAGTAAAACCTGTTGGTGTCGTTGAGTCTTGGGATCAACAACCAATTTATGAATATTTAAGATCTGATTTAGAAGGTACAACTATTCTTGGACAAGAGTTGCAGCCTAATTTAGAAGAGATTTCTAAATTGAAGCCAGATTTAATTATCGCATCTAAGTATCGTCATGAGAAAATTTATCCGCAATTATCTAAAATTGCTCCAACCATTATGGACGATACAGTTTATGAATGGAAAGATACGTTGAATATAATGGCTGATGCATTAAATAAACAAGATAAAGCGGTTGAATTATTAGCAGAGTGGGATACTCGAGTAGAAGATTTTAAATCACAAATGGGTGAGGAGTTACCAATTAAAGCAACTATTACAAACTTCCGCTCTGATCATATGCGTGTTTACTATAATAGTTATGCAGGATCCATTTTGAAAGAATTAGGGTTTGATAGACTTGAACGCCCTGCCGGCTCTGAAGGTGAAGACTGGGGAGAGAAGATTACTTCAAAAGAACGTATTCCTGATTTGAACGCTGATACGATCTTCAATTTCAATGCATCTAAAGATTCAGAACTAGTTGAGAAAAACTATGAAGAGTGGACAAATCATCCGCTTTGGAAAGAGCTTGATGCTGTGAAAAACGATAAAGTTTATCAAGTTGATGAAGTGTATTGGAGTGCAGGTGCTGGTTATAAATCTGCGAATTTAATGCTCGATAGCTTATATGATATTTATAAACTGAAAAAGTAAGTGAAGGACCAAGATAATAGGGAACCTGCTGAGAAATGAACAATATTTGTTCATCATTGAAGCGGGTTTTCTTTAATGATGGATGAAGTCATAAAGATGAATGGTGATTAAATGCTACAACACGTAAAGCAAAATAAAGGGAAAATGTTTGGCTTATTTTTGTTAATGGTTTTATTATTCGTTTCGATGTTATCCAGTTTGATGTTCGGTAAGACACATTATACGCTGGCTGATCTTTATAGCATGATAACGTCGTTTCATGCACAAGATTTAACACATATTATTATTTGGAAAGAAAGGTTTCCGCGGATGGTAATTGCTGTCGTAACTGGAGCTTCGCTTTCGGTTTCTGGTCTGATAAGTCAATTGCTAACGCGTAATTCATTGGGTTCACCTAGTGTACTAGGGATTAATTCAGGTACAATTTTCTTTATTGTCGTTTTTGTTGTTATTTTTAAAGTATCTGATTTAAATATTATTGTTTATTTCGCATTTTTGGGAGCGCTAATAGCAGCTATATTCGTTTATATTCTTGGCTCATTGAGTTATTCAGGGACAACTTCTGTGAAGATTATTTTAGCTGGAATAGCCGTTAATGCAATATTTGTTTCATTTACACAAATTATTTTATTAATGAATCAAAAAGGGATGAATGATGTTCTGTTTTGGATGGCAGGTACGATTAGTGGCCGGACTTTAGACATGATTTTAGCTGTTTTGCCTTTTTTACTAATTTCCCTCATTGTGATGTGTTTTTTAGGACGGTCTATGAACATTTACGCGTCTGGAGAAAAAGTTGCGAAAGGATTAGGGCAAAACGTGATTGTAATGAAAGTGTCGTTACTTGTATTAATGGTTGTACTTGCTGGTGGATCATTAGCGGTAATTGGTAACGTTGCCTTTGTTGGTTTAATCATTCCGCATTTAGCCAAAACACTTGTCGGGAATAGTTATGCTTGGATGACGTCTTATTCTATTTTACTAGGAAGTATCTTCATGCTGGTCGCTGATATTAGTACAAGACTGATTAATCCGCCTGCGGAAATTCCTTTAGGTGTTATAACCGCATTTATCGGAGCGCCGTTCTTCATTTATATTGCTTTTAAAGGAGGGCGTGCACGTGGCTAATCGATGGATCATTCGGTCGGAAAATGAGAAATTATCTTTTTTTATGATAAAGAAAGAGGTTTATAAAACGATAGCGGTATTGGTTAGTTTATTGTTAGTTGTTTTGTTAGGATTAATTGTTGGTATCGACATGATACCGATTCATGATGTGATTAATTATTTATTTAATCTAGCTCCAATTGAGAATGATTTTGCACTTGGGGAATTGAGACTGCCGCGTGTTTTGTCGGGAATGGTTGTTGGCGCATCACTTGCTGTCGCTGGTTTAATAGTGCAAGGGATCATTCGAAACCCACTTGCTTCACCGGATGTTATTGGTGTAACAAGTGGTGCTTCTGTAGCTGCAGTTTTATTTTTAACTTACTTAAGTGATTCAATGGGGGTTCAGTGGACACCAGTCTTTGCTGTTATTGGTGCGATTATTACGTTTTTCATTATTTATCTTTTTTCATTACATCCATCGATTACTGCAAATCGAATTGTGTTAATCGGCATCGGGTTAGCATCACTAGCGAATGCACTCATTATGTATATTCTCGTAATGTCTGCTTCGTTTTCATCTGAACGCGCGTACTTATGGCTGATAGGAAGTTTATATGGCGTCAGTTGGTTGGAGACAATATCAAGTTTTGTGTCATTTATTGTCTTATTTATCATTATTATGTGGTCGAAGCGGAAATTTGAGTTGTACAGTTACGGTGATGCAGTTGCTATGCAGTTAGGGTTGAATTTAAAGCGATTTAGAATTTTGTTTTTGTTCTTCAGTTCATTGCTTTGTGGATTGTCTGTAGCTGTAGCTGTAGGAATTGGTTTTATAGGTTTGTTGACACCGCATATATCAAGAAGAATTGTTCGGAATCATACATCACTTTTATTCATTACGACAGCTGGTATTGGTGCAATACTAGTCTTACTAGCTGACTGGATCGCACGCATAGCCTTTCAACCATTAGATATTCCTGCAGGTGTTTTTACGTCTGGTATCGGTGCACCATTCTTTATTTATCTACTAATAAAAAAAAGAAATTCATTGTAAGGATGATATGAATGAGAAGTATTGTTATGAATGAACTGAAATCTTTCGATATTCATCTAGAACATGATAAGTCTAAAGAGTTTCCAATAACAGATTTGCTAATTGAAGAAAAATGTTTATCGTATTTACAAAAACAAATGATAGAGATAAAGGCACCGAATTTATCAGTTACAGCTTCAATGCTATCAAAAAGATATGCTTATCTTGTCGTGTCATCTACTTTATATAGCATGGTAGAATTCGACTGTGCCCTTAAATTCCCTATAAATGCATGCTCTTTAAATAAAGAACGTAAATTATGTATTCAAGCAAGTATGTGTAAATGGCAGGAACTTAAGAGCGCAGAGAGGGAACAATGGCGTGAAACTGTGCTTAGCACTCTTTTTTCGTCTCATATTACGCCAGTTTAAAGATGCTGAAAAAGACATCCCGCGTATCAGCAGCAATTTTGTGGGAAAATGTAGCCATTCGAATTAACTCATTGTACCGAAAAACCCTTGCGAAAGAAGTAGTTCCGGGGAAAATAGAACGATTATACAGTGACTTTAATTTCTTGAAAAATGCAAGTGGAGATTTGTTTAATTTAACAGAAAACCCGATTAAACATTATTTGAAAATTGGAGAAGAACTTAGATTAAATCCATGTCGGAAAACATGTTGTTTGTACTATAGATTAGAAGAAGATGTTGAAGGCATCGGTTATTGTGGTAATTGTCCGATTAAAAAAAAGCAGACAAAAGCGAGGATCTTATACAATGTGCGAAATAAAAATTAATGTCAAAGATATTACATTATCATACGGAGATTCGACAGTAATTGATTCATTAAATTTAGCTATCCCTAAGGGGAAAATTACTGTATTCATAGGTCGAAATGGGTGTGGGAAATCGACTTTGTTACACGCAATTGCCCGTTTATTAAAACCACAAACGGGTAGCGTATTTCTTGATGACCGAAACATTCTTAAAATGAAATCAAAAGAAGTGGCTAAAAAATTAGCCATTTTACCACAATCACCAATCGCACCAGAAGGCGTAACAGTGGAGCAGTTAGTAAAACAAGGTAGATACCCTTATCAAAGCACTTTTAAACAATGGACAATGGAATATGAAACAGCTCTTAATCATGCTTTAACAGTAACAAACATGACTGAATTGAAAGATAGAAACGTTTATGAATTATCAGGTGGTCAACGTCAAAGGGCTTGGATTGCCCTTAATCTTGCTCAAAATACTGATACCATATTATTAGATGAGCCTACTACATATTTAGACTTAACACACCAAATTGAAATTTTAGACTTGTTGTATGATTTAAATAGAGAAGAGAATAGAACTATCGTTATGGTTTTGCACGATATTAATTTAGCTTGTCGTTATGCGGATCATCTCGTAGCGATAAAAAATCAAAAAGTTTATTGTCAAGGAGCTCCAGAAAAAATGATAACGAGGGAAAACATTGAACATATTTATGGACTAAAATGTCGCATCGGTGTGGACAGTCAATTTGGCACACCGATCTGTTTCCCAGACGGTAAAGGAAGAAAAATAAACTGAATAATCGAACGCGAATTGTATAAAACACCTCGATTTTCAACAATTATTCTAGGTACAAGGGCATGAAATGAAATTTATTTATGCATGATATTGAAGGAAATCAATCATACTACATTAATAGGAAGTCATTTTGCCAGCAATGCTAAATGTAAGTTGAAATAGAAAACGTAATTTCACTTGAAAACGTTAGTAATAAAGGGTTATTATTATTCTTGTAAAAGATTATACTTATATCATTGATTCAAAATAGATCGAATTCAAATATTATGGTGTTGGAATAAATTGAGAAGTTAATAACTTCCACAATATGAAATACCCATTAACTACGCTGTATTTTGTGTGAAGTGTCACTTTTAGAATATCCACATCAGAAAAAAGTTTTGTGAAATACTAACAGCGACAAACCTAGCGCAATTCATGCAAGGTTTGTCGCTGTTTTTTTTCTAGTATTTTACTGTGGTTTCATTTCAAAAAGCAATATCAGTCAAAAATAAATAAAATCTAAGCAGTTTTGGAGAATGTTTTTTCTGATTGATTGCATTAAAATAAAAGTAGCTTCAGTTAGACAAACTTAATTGATAGCGTTTTCGTAAAGGTGTGAGAAAGATGGATGAATGGATACACGCTCACTATAGAATGCAAGGAATGCTAACTCCTTCATTTACTTTTCATTCTCACCACGAATATGAAATATATTTTTTTCATGCAGGGGAATGTAAGTATTTAATTAACAATCGGATTTATGAATTGCAGCCGGGTGACATTATTCTCTTGGATGGTTTAACTTTGCATAAACCGAACCCTCGTTTAGTAAGTACGTATACGAGGAGTGTTATTCATTTTTCTCCGACTTGGTTGCAGGAGTTATTATCTGTTCTTGGGCTGCCAAATTTATTGGATCCGTTTCAAAAACTGAACAATTTCTTGCTTCGTACTGGGTATGATGAATCGGGGGAATTTGTTGATGGCAAGATCGAACGGATAGTAAGCCTACTTTCGTACAGTGATAAACTGAGACAACAAACAGGTCAAAAAAGCGAGTTAGTTGAAGCGGAAGTCAAGATTGAGTTAGTTCAATTATTGTTAAAAATTTATAAAATGAGCCAAAAAGATTTAGCTCAGGTGACAAGCAAAAAAACGGAAAAGGAACATCATGCCGAGGCCATTGCGTCATGGATTGATGCTCATTATGCCGAAAAAATTAGTTTAGATAGAATGGCGTCGGAGTTGAATTTAAGTAAGTATTATGCTTCGCATGTTTTTAAGGAAGTCACAGGTTTTACGGTGATGGAATATGTGATGGGATGTCGTCTAAATCAAGTGAAGTATTTGTTAGAAATGGAACCAAACCAAACTCTAACAGAGGTGTCTCGTGCTTCAGGTTTTGAGAGTGTATCACATTTTAGTCGGTTTTTTAAAGATAAAGTGGGCATTACGCCATCACATTATCGTAAAAATAAGCAAATTCAAGCAAACTATTCCCAAAATTAATTTTTAAAAAGAGTGGTAGCATTTCAGCATGAAGGAGGACACGTATAAATGAACATGGTGAAAGACTTAATGATTTCGGGCTTTTCAGATGAAATTTCGTCTGATTTTGATACTCAGCTTGAAGTTGTCGCAAATCTAGGCATGCATTATATATCATTACGTGGGATTGATGGTAAAAATATTGGAGATTTCAAGGTAGAAGAGATAAAAGAAACTGTACTACCACGTCTTCAAAAAGCAGACATCCATGTTTCTTCAATAGGATCACCCATTGGCAAGGTATTTATCAATGATGAAGATGGTTTTGCTAAACAAAAGGTGATGTTGGACGAGCTTTGCCAAATTAGTAACTTATTAGATTGTAAATATATCCGCATATTCAGCTTTTATATCCCAAAAGGTGAAAATGCAGATCAATATAGTAATGAAGTAATCGCGAAATTAACGGAGTTTGCTGCTATTGCAGAAAAATATAATGTTATTTTAGTACATGAAAACGAAAAAGATATCTACGGTGACATTGGAAGACGTTGTCACGAGATATTGAAAGCGGTTGATTCTCCATATTTTAAAGGGATTTTCGACTTTGCTAACTTTGTACAATGTGGTGAAGACACGCAGGCTTGCTACGATATGCTAAAAGATGAGATTGTTTATATTCACATTAAGGATGCTATAACAACAGATAGTGAAAACGTTGTGTGTGGTACTGGCGAAGGGAAAATTCCTGAGCTACTTGCACAGTTTATCCAAAGTGGTTATAAAGGCTTTTTAACACTTGAGCCTCATCTCGTTCTCTTTGATTCATTAAAGGATCTAGAGCTTGAGGAAGCTACAGATGTGATTAAGGATAACAAAGGACTTGATGGTGCAGGTGGATACAAACTTCAATATGATTCATTACTAGAAATTCTTAAAAATATAAAGAGCGAGGAGAAATCATTATGAAAACGGTTAGATTAGGAATTATCGGAATTGGTGCGCAAGGTGGAACGTATGCTGGATTTATTTCAGAAGGAAAAGTAAAAAATATGGTGATTGGAGCTATTTGTGACATTGATCCAGCTAAAAAGGAAATGTGTGCAGAGAAGTATCCAGACGTACCTTTCTATGATAACTATATTGACATGCTTGAGAGCGGTAATGTTGACGCAGTCGTTACAACTGTTCCACATTACTTGCACCCAGAAATCGGAATCGCAGCATTACAAAGAGATATTCATGCATTAGTAGAAAAACCAGCTGGTGTTTACACGAAACAAGTAAAAGAATTAAATGAATTTGCAGCATCAAAACCAGAGTTAACATTTGGTATTTTCTTCAACCAAAGAACAAATCCACTTTATCAAAAATTGAAAGAGCTTATTGATAATGGAGAAATTGGTACTATCCGTCGCACAAACTGGATGATTACAACATGGTGGAGACCACAAGGTTATTATGAACAAAGCGCATGGAGAGCAACATGGGGCGGAGAAGGCGGCGGTGTTCTTGTAAACCAAGCACCACATCAACTTGACTTGCTTCAATGGATTTGCGGTATGCCTAAAAAAGTCTATTCCAACGTAAAATACGGCTTCCAAAGAAATATTGCAGTTGAAGATGAAGTAACGACAATACTTGACTATGGGAATGGTGCAACTGGAGTGTTTATTACTTGCACACATGATATTTTGGGTACTGACCGTTTTGAAATTTTGGGGGATAAAGGAAAAATCGTTGTGGATGATAGTAAGAAAATTACAATCAAACGACTTAACACACCTGAATCTGAAATGAGTGCTACTATGAGCTGGGCAGATGTAATGGCCATTTTCACAGGTAAAGGTCTATCAGATATTTACACTGAAGAAGTACTTGAATTTGAAAGTGTATGGGGCGCTCAACATATCTCTGTTTTGGAAAACTTCGCTGCAAATATCGTAGAGGGTACACCTTTAATCGCACCTGGTAGCGATGGAATCCATGGTGTTGCACTTGCTAATGCTATTCATCTATCAAGCTGGTTAGGTAAAGAAGTTGAGCTTCCAGTTGATGAAGACTTATACTTTGCTGAATTAAACAAAAAGATTGCAGAAGAAGAAAAGAGTCCTGTTAAACAGTAATTAAATAAAATCAAATGAACTCATGGCTAGATTGGTCGTGAGTTTGTTTTAAAAGGAGTTGGGCGTATGCTCAAAGTAGCAGTTATTGGACTTGGAGATATCTCCAAAATCCATATCCCAGCTATTAAATCTAATCCCAATGTTGAATTAGTGGCGGTATGTGATATTGATGAAACATTAAAGGATACCGTAACTGGTGTGAACTTTTATACTGATTATCATGAATTGCTCGAAAAAGAAACGCTGGATTGTGTGCATAATTGTTTGCCACATCATCTTCACTACCCTGCAACGAAAGCTTGTGTTGAAAAGGGAGTTCATGTATTTCAAGAAAAACCTTTATCATTGAACACAGAAGAGGGATATGAACTAGTAAAACTTGAACAGGAACACGAGGAAGTTAAACTTGGTGTCTGTCTTCAAAATCGATTTAATGAATCTTTTGAAAAACTCCAAGAACTTGTTACTAGCGGACAATATGGCAAAATTATCGGTATTAAAGGAATCGTATCTTGGTTTAGACCGAAAGATTATTATGATTCTAAACCGTGGCGGGGGAAAATGGAGTATGCCGGTGGAGGAGTCATGATTAACCAGGCACTTCATACTTTAGATTTAATGCAACTGATCGGCGGTGAAATTGAATCCATCAGGGGCTCTGTCGACAATTTATTGGATTATGACATTGAAGTGGAAGACACAGCTACTGCCAATATAAAGTTCAAAAATGGAGCTTCAGGTTTATTTTTTGCAACGGTTGCTAATTCAGGGAATTCTAGTGTTGAACTTCAAGTAGTCTTTGAGGAAGAAAAATTCACAATTAAAGATAGTATTCTAACAAGATTAAATGAAAATGGTAGAAAAGAAGAAATCATAGAAGACAAAAAATTGCCAGGTACAAAATTTTATTACGGGGCAAGCCATACAAAATTAATGAATCAGTTCTACACATGCATTGAAAACAACTCTCAGGATTATGTTCACGCTAAGGATGCACTAACATCCATTAAAATGATTGATGCGATTCGACAATCATCAGAATTAAAAAAAGAAATAAAAATGGAGGCATAACAAAATGAAAAAAGGTAAAATTGGCGTTCAAATGATGATGCTTAAAGGTAAAGTGGAAGAGTTTGGTGCTTATGAAACGATGAGAAAAATAAATGAACTTGGCTATCATGCTGTTGAAGTATCACAAATTCCAATGACTGCAGAAAATGTTTCTGAGTTAAAGAGAGCGAGTTTAGACTTTGATATCAAAATCGCTGCGATGTCTGCTGCCCTAGAACCAATGTTACCTGGCGCTCCAGGTGAAACATTGACAGATGATTTCGAAAAAATTGTGAGTGATTGCAAAACATTAGATTGTAATTTCTTACGTATTGGTATGTTGCCGTTAACTGTAATGGGCGATAAAGATAAAATCATGGATTTTATTAATAAAGCAGAAGTCATGGCAGAGAGATTAGCTGATCATGGAATTGAATTATATTATCATACTCACCATCTGGAATTCCAAAAATATGATGGCGAATATCTATTAGATTTGATAAAGAATAACACGACTAAGCTTGGCTTTGAGTTAGACGTTCATTGGATTCAAAGAGCTGGCGTCAACCCTGTTGATTTTATTAAACAATACGCAGGACGTATTTCGCTATTACACTTGAAAGATTATCGGATTGGTCAGATGAATTTAGCTGAAGTTGACTTTAAAGACATGTCTAAATTCATGGATATTTTCACGAATACAATTGAATTTGCAGAACTCGGTGAAGGTAATCTTGATATGAATGCTATTATTGAAGCTGGTCTTGAAAGTGGTGCACAGTATTTCTTAGTAGAACAAGACAATACTTATGGCCGTGATCCATTTGATTGCCTGCAAACGTCTGCTGAACACTTGAGGAAAATTGGTTATGCGGATTGGTTTTAAATGAAAGGTAAAAAAAACAGAAATAAAATAACCGTATAAAGTCGAGGAATCAGGAACCGCATTTAGACAAATGTCTTTTTCGGCTCCTGATTCTTTTTTTAGAATTACCATTACTAAGATATAAAAGTTTAGAAATGTCAAAATAATTTCAATTAGGTAAAAAAAATCTATATGATTCTATTAAAAATTCTCATACAATAATTAGTATAGCCAACAAACATAAGGGGGTGTAAACGATAGGATCTTCTAGATTAATGAACAATGTATATGTTGTATGTGATTGGATAATTAGATTACTTTATCTTAATCTACTATGGGTTGTTTTCACGATCTTAGGACTAGTAGTAGCTGGTATATTCCCTGCTACAGTCGCCATGTTTTCCATACTCAAAGAATGGATTCATGAAGGAAAAAATGTAAGGGTTTTCAATCTTTTTTTGAACATATATAAAAAGGAATTTCTTAAAGCGAATCGATTGGGTATCATATTATTCATCATATCAATCATTTTTTTCACAGACTGGCTATTTACAAACCAATTATCAGGTACTTTGGGAATGATTACAAAAGGAGCTCTTCTAGGAAGTGGTTTCGTATTCGGGATTACATTGTTGTACGTGATTCCGGTATATCTTCAGATAGATGGAAAGGTGTTTACTACTATTAAATTAGCTTTTCTAATAGGAATCACCTACCCTCATTATACTTTTATCATGATGATATCGGTTGCCTCTTTAATGTTGCTAAGCTTCTTACTACCAATGGCAGGTTTTCTCTTTTTTGCAAGCGGTTTAGGGTGCGTGCTTACGTTTTTCTCTATGCATTTAATTAGGAAAATAGAAGACCGAACAAAAAAAATACAAAATCAAGGAAAATCTCAAATGGCCATCCATAACTAAGTGTTAGCAAATAATTCTCTCGGGAGGGCGGGTAATATGAGTGTTGAAGCGAAAAGTGTGATTGGAAATGTTGTAGAGAATGTTAAAGATGTAAAAATTAAAAAGAAAAGTGGAATTGAAAAGAAAGAAAATCTAGCAGGACTATTGTTTGTATCTCCGATGTTACTAGGGGTTGGGATATTAACTCTCCTACCAATTATTGCAACTTTTATATTAAGCTTTGCAGATTGGAACTTTATTATGGGGATTACGCAAATAAAGTGGGTAGGTCTCGATAATTTCAAAGCACTGTTTGAAAATGAAGGGTTTCTTAAATCGGTGGCCAATAATTTGCTTTTCTTATTAACGGTTCCTTTAACAATGATTTTCTCTTTACTTATAGCAATTGTCATTGATAAACATGTGTATATGAAAAGTTATTTCAAAGTAGCCTTTTTTATGCCGTATATTTCGAGTATTGTTGCCATTGCAGTAGTTTGGCAAGTGTTATTTAATCCAACAGATGGACCGATTAATCAATTTTTATTCTCAATTGGTATCGAGAACCCACCTACATGGATAGCAGATCCCAATTTCGCACTAATTTCCGTGATGTTGATTCAAATTTGGGCAGCTATTGGGTTTAATATGATCCTCTTTTTAGCTGGTTTACAGTCGATTTCTAAAGAACTTTATGAAGCAGCTGATATGGATGGGGCGACAGCCTGGGATAAATTTAAGAACATCATGCTGCCTGCTCTATCGCCAACAACATTCTTCCTTTTGATTACAGGAATTATTGGTACATTTAAAGTGTTTGACTTAATTGCTGTATTAACCAAGGGTGGTCCTATTAATTCAACAACCATGCTTGTATGGCATTTATATGAAAGTGCATTCGTGAATTTGAAAATTGGGTATGCTTCTGCAATCGCTGTTATCCTATTCATTTTTGTCCTAATCATCACTTTATTGCAGTGGGTTGGGCAGAAAAAATGGGTGAACTACTAAGTAGTAATCCATAAGCATATGGTCACTTTAATTTAAGAACAAATCATTGAAATGTTGCTGAGGGGGGAAGACACATGGAGAAAAAATTCACTCTACGAAAGTTAATCATTACTATTATCACTTTTGTAGTCAGTATTGCCTTTTTATTACCTTTCATTTGGATGCTATCCACGTCCTTTAAGATTGAAGCAGATGTTTTTAAATTTCCAGTTGAGTGGATTCCTACTAGATGGAATGGTCTCGAAAACTTTAAAGAAGTTTGGTTAGGGCAATATCCTTTCGCGCTATATTATTGGAACTCAATAAAAGTTACTGTGATTACAACAGTGATTTCCGTAACCGTATCGGCTATGGCAGCTTATGGATTTTCAAAAGTGAATTTCCCTGCGGGTAAGTTCCTATTCTTAATTGTTTTGACCACCTTTATGGTGCCTCAACAGTCCATCTTAGTTCCACAATTCATTCTATATCGTTATTTAGGTTTATTCGATAGTCATTTCGGTTTGATTCTTTTAGGAAGCTTTAGTGTGTTAGGTACATTTATGTTAAGGCAGTTCTTTATGGGGATCCATTCGGACTATATTGATGCAGCGAAAATAGACGGTGCTGGCCACTTTAGAATTTTTTGGTCGATTGCCTTGCCAATTGTAAGACCAGCTATTGCGACATACGCGATTTTGCGTTTTATTTGGACATGGAATGATTACCAAAATCCACTCATTTTCTTACGAACGGATGGATTATATACGATTCAGTTAGCTATGCAGAAATTCACTTCATTAAATGGTGAATTCTATTCCTTGATTATGGCAGCTGCTGTTTCAGCGATACTTCCACTTGTAATTGTCTTTATCATTGGGCAAAAACAAGTTATTGAAGGAATTGCAATGGGTGGAGTAAAGGGATAATTGGTTTCACAGAAAGAAAAAAATAGAAATGAAACGAATTCAGGGGGGAAGTAACAATGAAAAGATTTTTATTACTTTTTTTAAGCCTCACTTTAGTTATTGGGATAATGGCTGCATGCAGCCAAAAAGAATCCACAAGTCCAAGTGGGAAAGAAGGAGAACCTGAAACAATTAAATTTTATACGCATGGAACTGAAGATGGGTACGCATGGAAGAGAACAATCAGTGCTTTTGAAGAAAAATATCCTGATATCAAAGTGGATGTTGTTCAATTAAGTGAAAAACAGGATGGGGCAGAATCACTGAAGAAAATTGATTTAGCTGCTGCTTCTGGAGAAGAAATGGACGTTATAATGTTCACGAATACACCTAACTATGCACAGCGCGTCAATTTAGGCATGCTAGAACCGATTGACAGTTATATTGAAAAAGACGGCTATAAAATGGAAGAAGAATATAAAGTTGATACGAGCGTTGGCGGGAAATATTACGGACTTCCTGGAAAATTTGTTGCGTGGTATGTCTTATTAAATAAAGATCGTTTAGCTGCTGCTGGACTTGAAGTGCCGAAGAATTGGACTTGGGATGAGTTTATGGAATATGCTAAAAAGTTGTCTTCTAAAGGTCACTATGCTACCTATTTTCATGGTCCATGGGATGGGGCTTGGGTAAACTATATGAGTTTAAGATTACAGTCTCAAGAAAAAGATGCTGGTTTCTTGAAAACGGATGGGACTTCAAATATGGATAACCCATTGTATAAAGAATCATTAGCAATGCGCCTAAAAATGGAGAAGGAAGATAAAACGGCTGTGCCATACTCTTCAATGATTTCTCAAAAAATGAATTATCGTGATCAATTCTTTACACAAGCAGTAGATATGATCATAACAGGTACTTATATGACAGCGGAACTTGGCGGTTCAGAACGCTTTCCAGCTGAATTCAATATTGCGGTAGCACCATTTCCACAAAATAAATTAGAGGAAACAGGTTCGTATTCGGTGGGAGATGGAGACATTCTGGGGATATCGGCTAACTCAAAACATAAAGAAGCTGCATACAAATTTATTAGATGGTATACAACTGAAGGTCAAGTGGCGCAAGGCATTAATATCCCATCTTGGACTAAAGTGACAAATGAGCAAATTGTTGATCTAATTACTGATACCCTTGCAGAAGCAAACAATCCAGAAAAAGTAGATAAAGAATCATTAATTCACTCAATTCAAACGGTTATTACGGCTAAAGCAGGAAAGCCAGTACCATATCAAAATGAAATAGATCAAGCACTTTCTGCAGAATTTGAAAAATTAATTCTGGATAAACAAAATCTTGATGAAACAGTAGCAAATTCCAAAAAAATTGTACAAGATATTTTAGACAAAAATAAAAAATAAATACTCAATATTGTAATGATAAAGAGCTATTGTGTTAGATTCATTCTATAATAGTTGAGAAGTCTACCGCCTTAACTACCTATTTTAATAGGCAGTTAAGGCGGTTTTATTTTAGAACGGAATTAATGAGCAGGAAGATGTCCCTGCTTCAACACAAGGATATGAGGGAGACCAACTGTAATATAACCTCGAGTGATTCAACTAATCATAAGTGGGGACGAAGGAAAAAACCACTTGTGGAAGCTTCACTTTATCGGAAAAGAGTTTCTTAGAAGTTATAAAAATGGTAAAATAGAAACAGAAAAACAAAGGAATAAAAACGATAAGGGCATTTGCACTTTTCTATTAGAATAATAAAGTATAAGGATTTTCAATGAGTTTCGGAGTCTGGATCCACCGCCTAGCTACCTGTGAAAAAGATGATTACCTCAAGAAGGAGAAAGCGTCTTCATAGTTCACTCCCTATTTTCTTTGGCAGCTGATCAAAACATTTACGTTTTCCCATTTGTCTCTTTGACTAATTAGTTTAGATCATCTAGTTTTTTGGTAGCCAAGGACCGGGGACGGTTTTTTACTGGAGGTTGGAAATGAAGACGCGAATTCTACAAATTGTATCATTTCTTTCATTTCGTGATAAAGTACTGTTACTATCAATAACTTGCTTAATATTGCCTGTAATAGGCACATTTTCTATTTACAATTATTTAACGAAAGATGCGGTGGAAGAACAAGCCATTATTAGCGCAAAGAACGAATTGAAACTAACAGACGAATATTTAAAGAAAATCTTCGAGGATATGTTATACACGCTCAACTTTATTCAACTAGACACAGAACTGAACGTCATTTTTAAAAAAACTGTGATGAATTCAGCAGATTCGGATCATGATAGTCAGTATCTAGTCTTCTTAAATGATAAGAAAGTGAATAAAACATTGGAAACTCTTACATTGAGGGATCAACGCGTCTATATCACGATTATACTTAATAACGGAAAAATTTATACGAATTACTCATCCAATGAATATAACCCGAAAAATGTAAGTGGAGAACCATGGTTTGAAAATTTACGTACTCTAAAAGGGTATCGCTCTATTTGGATAGCTCCACAGACAACTATGTTTGCATCTGAAAAAATAAAAAGTCCCCACTCATTATCTGTTGCAAGAGTATTGCAAGATAGTATCTCTGGGGTCTATGGATATGCGATCGTTACGACTACTGTAGATAGAATAAGCGATATATTGCAAAGTGAAAACAAGGATAACAGCATTTTACTAATGAATGAAGAAAATCTACTAATTGGGAATAATACCGATTTTGATAGAGTGTTATCGGACAAGGTGAACACAAAAGAGTACTTCCAAACAGAAAATATCATTCGTATTAAAGGTAAAGATTATTTGATAAATACACGTGAACTTTCCATTACTAATTGGAAATTAATATCCCTTATTCCCTATGAAAAAGCCACGTTTAGAATTAATGCAATTTTCAATGAAATATTTATCGTTCAGACAACTGCATTTATTTTATTTTTGTTTTTACTTACTCTTATTTTAAGGAAGATATTAAATCGGTTAATAGATTTAAGGAATATCGCTAAAAAGGTACAAAGTGGTGATTTGACTGTACGCTCATCTTTAAAAGGAAATGATGAGATAGCCACTCTTTCAACGTCTTTCAACCTTATGTTAGATAAAGTAAGGGAAATGATAGAAGAAAATACACTTATTCAATCAAGAAAAAGGCAAGCAGAGCTAGAGATGTTACAAGCACAAATAAATCCCCACTTCTTATTCAATGTCTTAAATTCTATCCGGATGAAAGTAATGATGAAGCGCGATCATGAAAGTGCGGAAATGATCAGTTCTTTGTCAAAGCTATTACGAATAACGATTGATAAACACAAAGGGATGATCACTTTTCTGGAAGAGCTTGAGATTAATCATGATTATGTTCGATTAATGAATATGCGCCAAAGACATGAGATTGGCTTGAAAATGAGTGTTTCAAGTGATGCGTATCACATCAAATTACCTCGCCTAGTATTACAGCCAATCATTGAAAATGCCATTATTCATGGGTTGAACGAACAAGAAGGCCTCATTGAGATTAAAGCAAAATATCACAATCGTACATTGATGATTGTAATTGAAGATAATGGGATAGGAATGGAGAATGAACAACTTACGAAGCTTAAAGAAAATCTAAATAAAACAGATTTGAGTTCGCACAAAGAGAGTGAATTAAATGGTTTTTCAAGTATTGGTCTATCAAATGTTTATGAAAGAATGAAATTAACATTTGGTGAAAACTTTATCATGCAAGTACAAAGTGAGCTGAATAAGGGTACCAAAGTATCTATGGTAATTCCTATTCAGGAGGAGCGAATAGTATGTATAAAGTGATGTTAGTAGATGACGATTATCCAGTTTTAGAGTTTCTTTCAGAAATGATTGATTGGAGGGGCCTTGGTTTAGCTTTACAAAGTATTCATGTTAATGGCATGAGTGCGTTAAAGGAAGCTGAGACGAGTATGCCAGATATTCTAATAACAGATATTGGAATGCCTAAATTGGATGGCATTGAACTCACAAAAAGATTAAAGGAAAAAAACTCTTCTTTATTAGTAGCTATTCTTTCATGTCATAATGAATTTGAGTTTGTGCAATCAGCTTTAAAATTAAAGGTTCAGGAATATATTTTAAAGGATAGGTTGGATCTTGATCAAGTTATTCAATTATTAAGTCAATTTAAGAATACATTGGATATTGAACTGAATCATCAGAGAAATCAATTACAAATGGCTCATACAATAGAAAGAAATAGAGCTATCATGTTAGAAAAGTTCATGAATAAAACCATCTACCAGCCATTACATTGTGAAAAAGATTGGTCTAATGAAGCTGAATTACTTGGCATTCAAGCAAACCAACAGTACATGATCATATTGTGTGTAGTAGATGGTTACCAATCATTACTTAATCAGTTTCGTTCGACGGTTTTAGTGAACTTTCTTATTTATAATGTCATAACTGAAATCATGGGAAATGAAGCGTTGAAGGGTGTGTACGGTCACTTCGAGAAAGAGGAGTCTTTTTTATTGGTTCCAATTAACCGTGTATGTGAAGAAGAGAATCAAAAGATTAAAAAAGTCATTCAAAAAATACAATTCATATTTCAGAAAACGTTTGGCATATCCATATCATTTGTTCTAGGTAAAGCTTCTGCTACTCCTCTAGACATGAAGGAACAGATGATTGAACTAAGTGAGTCAACTGTTCAAAAATTTTATCTGAAACAAAAAAGCATAGAGAATTTTCAAGCATTAACTATTTCAAAAGAAAATATTTTTAGTTGGTATAATGAAGCATCTAGTGAATTTAAAGATCTTATTTTACTCAATAGCATGGAAATGGAACAGAAATTGGCAATCATAAAAAAATGGATTCGTTTTATTATAGATCATCAATTTCCCCCAGATTCCGTTAAAGATTGGATATTGAAGATATTACTTGATATAAAAGTGAAAATTCAAGTTTTAACAAATTTCAAATTGTATGGATTACATGAAAATCTTTATGAAACAATCTCGCAAATTAATGGAATTTATGAATTGGAAAATTGGCTAATCGAATATTTCTATAAAACGAGTGAAATGGCTAGTTATGAATCAATGTCAAATATAGAAATTGCAAATGCATGCAAGTATATTTCCGAAAATATTCACCGGAAAATAACCCTGGATGAAGTAGCGAGTTACCTGCATCTTAATTCTAGTTATTTTAGCCGTTTGTTTAAAAAAGAAGTAGGGGAAAATTTCGTTAAGTATGTTGTAAATATGAAAATGAAACGTGCAAAAGAATTGTTAGACCAAACAAATTATTCAATAATCGAAATCAGCGAACAGTTAGGTTATGAAAATCAGAGTTATTTTAATAAAACTTTTAAAGCATTTACAGGTATTGCCCCTATTGAGTATAGAAAGGGAATCATACAAAGTAAGAAAAGAGAACTAATTATTCCGATTTGAATCAAATCTATGTCCCATTTTAGAATTTTTCGTTCTAACAACGATTTAGATAAATAATGTAAGAAAGGGGCAGTCTTAAAAGATAGCGCTTAGCCCCTTATGGTGCGTGTTCAAAACACACTAACATTAGTAGCACAAACCAAGGCCACGGTTTGTGCTACTAATGTTAGTGAGGTACGTTCTTTTTTATATTTCATATCGGCGTATCAATTTAGGGCTCCAGTTAAGAACTTTCTTCATCGCCTATATTTAGGCTAATATCTGAAACGTCGAAAAAATTCTTAATAACTAAAGCACATGCACCCATGATGCATGCCTGTTTTCCGAATTCTGATATTAACAGTTCACGGTAATGACCAACGGTTGACTTTAGTTGGGACTCAATTTCAGAGATTGCATTTGGATATAAACGAAGTAATTCACAATTAATAACTAATATTTCTGGGTTATACAGGTTAATAATATTATTTAGGCCAATTGAGATATACTTAATAAATTGATCCATTTGTTGGCAAGTAATTGGTTCTTGTTTTGTAATCCAATTTTGTATATCTTCATATTTAACATTCGTTTTCTGGTGGCTTTCAGATATTTGTTTAAAAAAGCTATATTCTGAAGCGTATTGTTCCCAGCATCCTGAATTTCCGCAACTGCATGGTCTTCCATCAGGTACAACAATCATATGACCAATCTCACCAGCATAACCATGATATCCTTTGAGAGATTCACCATTGATCATGATTCCAAGACCAATTCCCGAATACAAACTTACACTTAACAGATTCTCACTTTGATGATGCTTATATACTCTTTCGGCAAATGAGCACAAATTCGCATTATTTTCAATATATACATCGATTCCTAATTCATTCTTTATGTCGTTTTTTAAATTTTTGTTATGCCATTGATGCTGAGGCACAAAATAAATCATCTCATCATTATTAACAATACCGTGAATTCCGATGACTACTCCGACAAGTCCATAAAGGGTTTTCGTGCATCTATTTTTATAATCTTTGATATGCTTTATTAACAGCCCAAGAATTACATCGTAATCAGATGATTGCAATTCAAATGTATCGGTATGAACTGGAAAACCCAATAAATCTGAAAGGGTAAACGTAATCGTATTCTTGTCAAGATCAATACCTAAAGCAAATCCTGCCTGCTGATTAATTGAAAGCATAATCGGCCGTCTACCTAGATTTTTGTGTTCTTGAAGCGTTTCGATAATGAGTCCTTCATCTAATAGATCAGATACTTGTACTGAAATTGTTGCTTTGTTTAATCCTGTAATCTTTGCTAAGTCGGCCCTAGATATCATTCTGTGCTCAATAATTTTGCTAATAATTATACATCTGTTTATATTTTTGATATATGCGGCATCTCCAGTAAGCATATATTTACCTCCTCGTTTTTTATGGATTAATAAGCAAAGAGTATCGTTTTTACTTAAATCCCTATTATTAAAAAAATAATTAATTATTCATGAATCTTTACTCAATAAATATTGACGAAAGAAACCCTTAATGATATTATACAGTTAATTAATTTGTTTGGTAAACAAATTAATATAAAATTTTAATTTATTTTAGTTATATAACAATGATATAATCAATATACTTCTGAATTTGAAAGGGGTTACAAATAATCTCAATCAAGTACCATTTTCACGTCATCTATATTCATATTTGGCGGAAATTTGAAGAATCATAAAGAAAAAGGAGTGTAGTTATTTATGGGTATTCTACAAGAATTATTGAAAGATATTCCAGTGCCAAAAATGGCGAAGGTAAAAGTGAAGTTTGACGACACCCAGATAGATGATCTTGAACAAGCGTTGATGAAGGAATTGCAACAAGAATCTATTGAAAAACTGATTCAGCCTGGAATGGAGATTGCGATTGCAGTAGGAAGCAGAGGATTGGATCGCCTCGTGGAAACGACTGCAACAACAGTGAAATTTTTAAAAGATTTAGGAGCTAAGCCTTTTATTGTACCGAGTATGGGAAGTCATGGTGGTGCTACAGCAGAAGGGCAGCGCGCAGTATTAGAACATCTTGGAGTTACTGAAGAAAGTGCAGGTTGTGAGATTCGATCTACGATGGAAGTAGTGAAGCTAGACGAATTACCAAATGGTTTACCCGTTTATATCGACAAATTTGCTTCACAAGCAGATGGAATTGTCGTTATCAATCGCGTGAAACCACATACTGCATTCCGAGGACCAGTTGAAAGCGGAATAATGAAAATGCTTAGTATTGGTTTAGGTAAGCAAAAAGGAGCCGAAGCGTGCCATCAAATGGGCTTTAAATATATGGCTGAAAATGTACCAGCAATGGCGAAGGTCATTATGGAGAAAACACCAGTACTTTTCGGCGTTGCTACGGTTGAAAATGCCTTTGATAGAGTGGCTGTAATCGAGGTACATACACCTGAAGAAATTATTGAAAAAGAACCAGCACTTCAAAAGAAAGCAAAAGAATTATTGCCGAAGCTTTTCTTTGAACAATTGGAGGTTCTTGTTATAGATGAAATTGGAAAAAACATTAGTGGTGATGGAATGGACCCTAATATTACAGGTCGATATCCAACCCCGTATGCATCAGGAGGACCAGAAGTTAACAAAATGGTCGTACTTGATGTAACGCCTCAATCAGAGGGAAATGCCAATGGAGTCGGAACGGCAGATTTTACAACACAACGCTTAGTAGACAAGATGGATAAAGAAGGAACATATGCAAATGGATTAACTTCAACTGTTGTGTCTCCGACTAAAATAGCAACAACATTACCTAACGATCGGGAAACCATTCAAGCGGCCGTTAAAACAAGTAATGTATTGGATTTTACAACAGTAAAAATGGTCCGCATTAAAAACACATTAAAACTAAGTGAAATTGAAGTATCTGAATCCTTACTAGAATATATCGCGCAACATCCAAATATGGAACAAATTTCAGATCTTTATGAATTAGGATTTGATGAAAAAGGAAACTTATTTTAAAAATTGGGGGAGTATTAACATGACACAATTATTCGATTTAACAGGAAAAACAGCAGTTGCCATTGGTGGAAATGGTGTATTGGGATCTTCAATGGCAAAGGGATTAGCTGCTCAAGGAGCAAAAGTTGCGATTGTCGGCCGTAATTTGGAAAAAGCAAACGAAGTCGTTCAAGAAATAGAAAGCGATGGAGGGACTGCAAAAGCTTTTCAAGCAGATGTAAGTTCACGTGATTCTTTAGTTCAAGTAGCAAATGAAATTGAAAAATGGTCTGGTGGATGGGACATTCTTCTTAATGCACCGGGTACAAATAGTGCGACACCGTTTTTTGAACTTGGTATGGACGAATGGGATCAAATTATGGACATTAACCTAAAAGGGATTGTACTATCGTGCCAAATTTTTGCGAAGAAAATGATTGAGCAAGAAAGAAAAGGTAGTATCATTAATATTTCATCTGTTTCATCTACTACTCCATTATCCAAAGTATTTACATATTCAGTGTCAAAAGCAGGAATTAATAGTGTAACTCAATATTTAGCACGTGAATTCGCTCCAAATGGTATCCGTGTAAACGCGATTATTCCTGGTTTCTTCCCGGCAGAACAAAACCGGAAGATTTTGAGCCCGGAAAGAGTTGAATCAATCATGAACCATACACCAATGAACCGTTTTGGTACACCAGAAGAACTACAAGGCGCTACAGTTTGGCTTGCTTCTGACAAGGCTTCAAGCTTTGTTACAGGGACTCTTATTCGAGTTGACGGTGGTTTTGGAAGCATGACCATCTAATTTTGTGCACATAAAGTAATCGCCAGATAAATATGGTAAACTGTGGTTGGCTCATATCTAATTAAAGAGACATAATGATGGAGGGAGATGAGACTGTGCTAACAGAGAAATACAATAAATTAACGTCGATTCTCCGAGAAATGGAATCAGTTGTGGTAGCTTTCTCAGGGGGAGTAGATAGTACGTTTTTATTAAAGGCAGCAGTAGATACATTAGGTAAAGATCATGTACTTGCCGTAACAGCTGACTCTGAAACGTATCCATCTAGTGAGCTGAAAGAAGCAATCGTCCTAGCAGAGAAAATTGGTGTTAAGCATCAAGTAATTGAGACATCTGAATTGGCGATTCCTGGTTATTCAGAGAATAACAAGAATCGATGCTACTTCTGTAAAAGCAGTTTATTTGACCACTTACTTCCTGTGTTAGAAGAAAAGGGGTTTCACAATGTGATTTATGGAGTCATTGCTGATGACATGAATGAACATCGACCTGGTATGCGTGCAGCTAAAGAAAAGGGAATACGTGGTCCATTGCTAGAAGCTAATTTGTTTAAAGAAGAAATTAGGGAACTTTCACGTAAGTATGATTTACCAACATGGGATAAACCTTCTTTTGCCTGCCTTTCATCAAGGATTGCCTATGGTGAATATATTACAAAAGAAAAGTTAACAAAGGTTGAAAAAGCAGAAGCATTCTTAAAAAGCCTTCATATACGCCAAGTTCGGGTCCGCACGCACGAAGAAATTGCTAGGATTGAGGTAGAACCTAATGATATGAAGACTGTTTTAGAAAATCATGATGCTATTGTCAAAGAGCTTCAAGATTACGGTTATAAATATATCACGTTAGATTTAATTGGCTATCAGAGTGGTAGTATGAACAAAGTTCTTACGACGTAAATTTATTACTTAGCTTGCTATGATTATGTATCGGATACAAACGAAAAGGCTTTGGAGAGATCCAAAGCCTTTTCGTTTAAGAGTAAGAACCACTATAGTTTTTTCACTATGACTAATGCTTATATAAAGGAAGATGAATCATGTCAAGAGAATTTGTTATTGGCCTTGATATTGGAACTACAAGTGTTAAAGCATGTGTTTTTAACTTAAACGGGAATTTAGTTGCAGAAGCAGAAAGAATGAACACATTTTATTACCCACAACAAGGCTGGGTAGAGCAGGATGCTGTTGAAATAGAACGATCAGCGGTATGTGCAATTAGAGAAGCTATTGAAAAAGCGAATATCAAGAAAAACGAGCTGATTACGCTCGGGTTTTCTGCTGCCATGCATTCACTTATTTGTGTAGATATTAATGGTAAACCACTTTCACCAGCGCTTATTTGGGCGGATGGAAGAGGTGCAGCTCTAAGCGAAAAAGTGATGGAAACTCAAGGGGACGAAATTTACTCAAAAACAGGGACACCGATTCATCCTATGACACCGTTCATAAAATTATTATGGATGAAAGAAACGGAATATAAACCTTATAATGAAGCAAAATATTTTATGTCGATTAAAGAGTATCTGATACATAGGTGGTTTAATCAAAGGGTTATTGATTACTCGATGGCATCGGCAACAGGGTTATTTAACCCAACTACACTTAAATGGGATTATGAATTATTAGAGCTAACGGGAATCGATCAGGAGCAGTTATCTGAAATTGTCGCCCCGACAGAACGATTAACGGGAATCAAAAACAGTATAGCTGAAGAAATGGGAATAATGCCTGAAATGCCTTTTGTTGTAGGGGCTGCTGATGGCCAATTAGCCAACTTGGGAATTGGGGCAATACTTCCAGGAGAAGTAGCCGTTTCTGTTGGTACAAGTGGAGCAATCAGACAAATAACAAATGGATTTAAAATAAGTGAAAATCGTGAAACATTTTGTTATTCTTTTACGGAGGATTATTCCATTGTCGGAGGTCCGACGAATAACGGTGGGATTGCTTTACAGTGGTTAAAGGACTTAATGAATTACGAAGACAGCTTTGAGAAATTTCTTGCAGAAGCGGAACAGGTAGCTCCAGGAGCAGAAGGAATGATCTTTCTTCCTTATGTTAATGGTGAAAGAGCACCATTATGGAATCAGAATGCAAAAGGGAATTTTTATGGAATGACCCTTTCACACAAAAGAGAACACTTTATTCGTGCAGTTCTTGAAGGAATTACTTTAAATCTTTATCAAATTGGGAAAGCTTTAGAGAAGATAGCTGGTGAACCTGAAAAAATTTATGTGAATGGTGGCTTAGCAAGGTCTCCTTTATGGCTTCAAATGATGGCTGATGTTTTTGGAAAAGAAGTTTTAGTGCCAGAGAGTCATCATAGTGCCGCGTGGGGAGCTGCTTGGACAGCGTTGGTTGCCATTGAAAAGGTTGAATCTTTTGCGGATATTAAAAAGAATATACCAATGGGTGAAGTGATTAAGCCGAATAAACAAACGAATGAGTTTTATAAACATATGTATGAGAAATATGAAATGATGGTAAAAGACTTGTCGAAGTATTTTTAATTTTTCCTACCACGAAAAAGAGCAAGAAATATTGGGGAGTGAAGATATGCTAGAGAATATTTTGGAACAAGTCCAAAACGGAACTTTAAGTGTAGCAGAAGCAAAAGAACAGTTAGCTACATATGAGAATTTAGGTTTTGCAAAAGTTGATCATCATCGGAAGAAAAGACAAGGTTTCGCGGAAATTATCTTCGGAGAAGGTAAAACGGCTGAACAGATTATTTCTATTTCCGAGGCACTAAGAAACAAAAACAATCAAGTCTTAATTACTCGAATTTCAAAAGAAAAGGCTGAAATTGTGCTGAAAGCATGTCCTGACTTTATTTATAATGAAACGGCACAAATTCTTTATTGGAAAGATCAAAAAGTGGCGGATAGAAACTTACAAGGGTACATTGCTGTTATTTGCGCAGGAACATCTGACTTACGTGTAGCTGAAGAAGCAGCCGTAACAGCAGAAGTACTAGGAAGCAAGGTACATCGAATTTATGATGTAGGTGTTGCTGGAATTCATCGGTTATTGAATAATCTAGATGAAATTCAACATGCTACAGTCTCAGTTGTAGTTGCTGGAATGGAAGGGGCTCTCCCAAGTGTAGTAGGTGGACTTGTTTCCCATCCGGTTATTGCTGTCCCAACGAGCGTGGGGTATGGTGCGAATTTTAATGGCTTATCGGCTTTACTTACCATGTTAAATTCATGCGCTTCAGGGATAAGTGTCGTCAATATCGATAACGGGTTTGGTGGAGGATACAACGCTGTTTTAATACATCAACTTGCACAAAGAGAGGCAGAGAAAAATGAAGACACTTTATTTTGATTGTATATCTGGTATTAGTGGAGATATGGTTATCGGAGCACTTATCGATGCCGGAGCAGATCCAATGATTCTAGAAGAAGAGCTAAGAAAGCTTCAGATTGAAGAAGAATACCAATTGAAGTGGGAAAAGGTAATAAAAAACGGAATTACTAGTACGAAGTTTGATGTTTTATTAACGGACAAGCACACTCATAGCCACCAACACGATCAGGCTCCTAAACATGCACATGACCACGGCCATAATCATGAGCATAGTCACGATCATAAACACGACCACGATCATGAGCACAGTCACGACCATAATCATGAGCATAGTCACGAACATGACCACGACCACGATCATGCGCATTCTCATCATCGTGGTTATCAAGATATTGTGCAGTTAATTGAAGCTGCTGGATTTACTGACCAAGTAAAGGAAACAGCTTTGAAAATTTTTAAGAAAATTGGCGTGGCAGAAGGACGTATCCATGGAATTCCTTTAGATCGTGTCCATTTTCATGAAGTTGGGGCCGTTGATTCGATAATTGACATTGTTGGTGCAGCTATTTTACTTCATCAGCTAGACATATCCATCATCAAGTCATCGTCCGTTCCTGTTGGTGCAGGGAGAATTCATATCGATCATGGTATTTATCCAGTCCCAGCACCTGCTACATTAGAAATTTTAAAAGAAGTACCAATTGAACAATCGAATATTAGAGCTGAGCTTACGACTCCAACAGGGGCAGCTATTGTATCGGTACTCGCAGAGGAATTTTGTACAATACCTTCTATGAGGGTTAAATCAATAGGGTATGGAGCTGGGACGAAGAGCTTCCCAAATCATCCTAATGTGCTTCGTGTAATTATTGGGGAATAAACCCAACTAATATTTAAGCGAGAGGAGTATGAATGATGGTTGCCAAACATCCTCCAAATCATGAACATCTTGATGATCAAATGATCAAAATGGAAGTGAATCTTGATGATATTCCAGGAGAATGGCTTGGATATGTGATGGATTTACTTTTCGAATCTGGTGCAAATGATGTATTCTATACCCCAATTTTTATGAAAAAAAATCGACCGGGTATATTACTTCAATTACTCTGTTCATCTAGCAAGATAAACAAAATGAAAGAAATCCTATTTAAAGAAACGACAACACTTGGTGTACGCTATTATCCATTAACGGTTCACCGGTTAGAAAGAATGTTTAGTGAAGTAACAACTGAATGGGGAATAGTGACGATCAAAGAGGGAATATACGATGGACAAGTTGTACAAAGAGCACCAGAGTATGATGAATGTAAAAACATCGCCCAACTTCATGATGTTCCTTTAAAAAAAGTGTATGAACAAGTATGGAAGTCATTTGAGGATAAAAAGTGAGCCAGACCATTTCGTTTAATTGTTTCTGAAAATAAGGAGTAAGCCGCATTCGCTACACATCAGAGATAGAATTGTAATATCAATAAAAGTGTAAAGCATGAAAGCGAATTAATACTAAATATTTTACTAGATTAGGAGTGTAAGAGATGAAGACATTGCTAAATGAAACACAAGTTGATCAATTAGCCATTAATACAATTCGAACATTATCCATTGATGGTGTCGAAAAAGCAAACTCTGGCCACCCGGGTATGCCGATGGGGGCAGCTCCAATGGCCTATACACTTTGGGCAAAAGAAATGAATCATAATCCTGTAAATCCTAAATGGTTTAATAGGGACCGATTTGTATTATCTGCTGGGCATGGCTCTATGCTTTTATATAGCCTATTGCATGTATTTGGTTACGATGTGACAATGGAAGATTTAAAGAATTTCCGTCAATGGGGAAGTAGAACGCCAGGACATCCTGAATTTGATCATACACCTGGAGTTGAAGCAACGACTGGTCCTTTAGGACAAGGGGTTGCTATGGCAGTGGGAATGGCGATGGCAGAAAGACATCTCGCAGAAACATACAATCAAGAAGGGCATAATATCGTTGACCACTTTACTTATAGTATTTGTGGCGATGGAGATTTAATGGAAGGCGTTTCTGCTGAAGCTGCATCACTTGCAGGTCATTTAAACCTAGGACGCCTTGTCGTAATGTATGATTCTAATGATATCTCTCTAGATGGCGATTTGAATTTATCATTTTCAGAGAGTGTAGAAGATCGATTTAAAGCTTATGGCTGGCAAGTGATTCGCGTTGAAAATGGAAATGATGTCGATGCCATTCAAGAAGCGTTACAATTAGCCAAGTCTGATTTGAATCGCCCAACTTTAATAGAGGTTAAAACGGTAATTGGATACGGTTCTCCAAATAAGTCAGGTAAGTCATCTTCTCATGGTTCACCGCTTGGTAAGGAAGAAATTCAGTTAACGAAAGCTTCTTATAATTGGAATGTGGAAGAGCCATTTTTTATCCCTGAAGAAGCTAAAGAGCACTTTAAACAGTATACTGCTACAGGTCAAGAAAAGGAAAACATTTGGAATGAATTATTTGAAAGTTATAAGAACAACTATCCAGAGCTAGCTAAGCAATTTGAGGCTGCTTTAGCAGGAGAGCTTCCTGAAAATTGGCAAGAAGCCTTACCAACCTTTACAGAAGGGGATGTAATCGCGACAAGAGATTCATCAGGGAAAGCACTGAATGCTGCTGCTAATATGATTCCACAATTGCTTGGTGGTTCTGCAGATTTAGCAGGATCCAATAAGACATTCCTATCATCTGAAAAAAATTACATGATAGATGGGTATGCAGGTCGCAATATTTGGTTCGGTGTTCGGGAATTTGCGATGGGAGCCGCCCTTAATGGAATGACTCTTCATGGTGGCGTGAAAGTATTTGGTTCTACATTTTTCGTTTTCTCAGATTATTTACGTCCAGCCATTCGCCTAGCTGCACTCATGAAACTTCCTGTTACGTACGTATTTACACATGATAGTATTGCAGTAGGGGAAGATGGACCAACACATGAACCAATCGAACAACTTGCAGCATTACGTGCAATGCCAGGACTTTCTATTATTCGTCCAGCAGACGCAAAAGAAACGGTTGCGGCATGGCGATTAGCATTAGAAAGTACGGATACACCTACAGCACTCGTTTTAACACGTCAAGGCCTACCAACATTAAACGTTGATGAACCAACCGTTTATGAAGGTGTGAAAAAAGGCGCTTATATAGTATCAAAGGCAAAAGGCGAAGTCAGCGGTTTATTGATTGCTACTGGATCAGAAGTAACTTTAGCAATTGCTGCTCAAAAAGAACTTGAAAGTGAAGGGATTTTTGTATCGGTTGTCAGCATGCCAAGTTGGGACCGTTTTGAAAAACAGCCGATTGAATATAAAGAAAGTATTTTACCAAAAAATACAAAAGCTCGTATTGGGATTGAAATGGGTTCATCTATTGGTTGGAGAGAATACGTTGGAGATAATGGAGCAGTAATTGCGATCAATCAATTTGGAGCATCGGCACCAGCAAGTAAATTGCTCGAGGAATACGGATTTACTGTTGAAAATGTAGTGAAAAGATTTAAAGAAGTTACTTCCTCAATGAATTGAACGTTTATTCACAATGAACCGATTTTCAAAACTGGATAGTAAAAAGAAAGAGTTAATGCTTATCAATGGAGCATTCAACTCTTTCTTTTTGAAAAAAACGATGTAATCAGCTTTAATTTCTGATATTGGCGGCCATAATAGGTATTTGGGACTTCACTAAAACTGTATTTCAATATCAACCTCGATAGAATATTATAATATTCTATAAATCTTATTTTTATGTTTCCACTTAACTATTAGCAACTAGTAGAACCAAATATTTCACAGAATAAACAATAGATTTTAATTCCTTTTACATGACTCCTCTTTGCTTACCCTACAGTATATCTTCTTTCTTAAGTAAGCTCCATTTATCGTTGGCAGGTTTCCTCGAGAGAAAGAAGCACCCAAATGCCAAACAAGGAAACAAACAATTATTGTGTGTAAAAGTATGTAGAAACGAATGATAGACTTTATTTTAACAATCGATAAAAAGTTGATCTGACAAAGTGAAATTTCTTTAAAATTCTATTTCATGTAGCTCTTTTACATTGGCAAACCATTGATGAAGGACTTTGTTATGGTGGTTAATAATTTGGGATGCCATAAGGATTTCTGAATCGTAAGTAGTGTGTCCATCTTTTACAAGAACTACGTCATAACCAAGGCTGAATGCGTGGCGGCATGTCGCATCCACACACACCTCTGTTTGAATTCCGGTAATAACGATTCGCTTTACTCCCCTAATAGCTAATTCTTGTTGAAGATTTGTTTCATGGAATGAATCTGGATGATTCTTTTCAAGAATGGTATCTTCTTCAGTTGGAGCAATAAAAGGATGGATATCCCATCCTGAGGTTCCGCGTTCAAGAGGTTTTCCGGGTTTATCGTTAAATTTCATGTAAACAATGGGAATATGTTTTTTCCGAGCGTTGGAAATGAGCAAACGGATATTTTTTAATAATTCTTCGGCTTTATATAAAGGTTCGATTTCCCGAAATGAGCCGATTTGTACATCAACAATTAACAATGCAACTTGATTTCCTTGCATGAATAACTCCTCCAATTCGCATATTTTCATTAGATTTTAGTTTGTGTTTTTTATAATGAATTATCCAAAGAATAAAGAAAGTGTAAAACATAATAAAGTGAACTTCAATCAGTGGGGGGCCTCATCCCCCACTGATTGTTAGTCCCGTTCTCGCTATCGCTTCAATCAATCGACAGTACGAACCCGATTGTTTCCACTAAGCCTTGAGGTAGGGATTTTACTGCCGGTTAATGCGGAATAAATAGACATTTTTGAATGGTAACCATATAAATTCCTCAATCACAAGGCAAATTTTATTTTGATAATATTTTTAACATAGATTTGTATTAAAGATTGATATTAATCATATAGATTAAAAAAAATGATCCTATTTGCTAAGATGCAATAGCTGAAATATAAAACTGGGCTGGAATGTTCTTATCGTTGAATAATAGATATTTATACAGGTGAAAAAAATATGTCGAATGAACAATTCTTGGAAATGCCAACTGATTTTGGGTAAGCGCTTTAAATATCAATTTCTCCTTTTTTTAGTACCTAAATATGGTATTCTATAGACACTTATTAAATAAGTTTAATAAGTTTGTCTGTATAGGTGATCAACTTTATGAAAGAACAAGTTTGTTCATTCATCTACACTTTATATAAAAAATTTTAGATGGAGATGATTATCATAAAAACAGAAAAAGAAAAAATGTTGATCGGCGAATTGTATAATGCTGCTGACAATGAGTTACACAGAGAACGAATAAATGCTCGAAGGCTAACCAGATTATACAATCAAACTCTGGAAACAGAAGATAGCAAACGTACTGAACTTTTAAAAGGTCTTTTTGGCTCAACTGGGGATCATGTATACATTGAACCAAGTTTCAAATGCGACTATGGGTACAATATACATGTTGGCGAAAACTTTTATGCGAATTTTGATTGTGTGATCTTAGATGTTTGTGAAGTTCGGATAGGTGATAATTGTTTTATTGCTCCGGGAGTACATATTTATACCGCTGCTCACCCATTAAATCCAGATGAACGAATTGCAGGACCAGAATTCGGGAAACCCGTTACGATTGGTAATAATGTTTGGATTGGTGGCAGAGCCGTTATTAATCCAGGTATTCGTGTTGGAAATAATGTGGTTATTGCATCAGGTGCAGTCGTAACAAAAGATGTACCTGATAATGTTGTGGTAGGTGGAAATCCTGCGAAAATTATTAAACAAATCGAAGGATAATAATCTAACTATCTCTTTTAATACGTGACAATGTTTAGCAATTTTACTAAAGAATTCTACACAAACTTTTAAAACAAATTTAATAAGCTGGTGAATATTATGGATAAACGATTTGCTACTCCAAAATCAATGAAAAAGGTCATTCTTCGTGTAATACGGACAACACTGTTACAGTTTGGTAGTGCTACAAAAGTTGAACTTAGCAAGCGGTTAGGAATTAGCTTTCCCACTGTCAGTAAGGTAGTTGCTCAAATGGAACGGGATGGAGAGGTATATGTAGTCGGATTGGATGATTCCAGTGGTGGGAGAAGAGCAAAACGATATGCATTTAATCCGGAGCATATGCTAGGTCTAGCCGTTTTTTTAGAGGAAAATGAGACCGTTTACGCTGTTTTTAATTGTGTGGGAGAAGTGAAGGAACAAGGAACTCGGCCAAGCGTATTCCAAGATGGCTTACATTTGTTGATAGAGCTAGTTCAGGATATCCTATTAGAATTTCCGAAAATCAGTTCGATGGCGATTGGTGTACCCGGAGCTGTCGATAACGGACGAATATTTCATATCCCTAATTATAAGAGTTTCCATGATTTTGAATTGAAAACATACTTCGAGAATCTGTTTTCCATACCTATTGTTGTAGAGAATGATATGAATGCTGCGGTTCTAGGATTTCAAAAGAGGAGTGGGAGAGAGGATAAACAGTCGCTTGTATATTTGTACTCTGGAAAGAATGGTCCCGGAGCTGGAATTCTTATTAATGGTGACGTTGTACGTGGAAGTACGTTCTTTACTGGAGAAATTTCCTTCATGCCACTATATGATAACCAAAATTTTCATCAAGCTATGTACCAAGGGCGTAAGAATACGAAAACCCGCACTATTGGTGAGAAGCATGAGATTCATGCTATTAGTCGCTTAATGGCTTCCCTAGTAGCCATTATTAATCCTCATACAGTTATTTTTTCTAAAGAGGAAATGGATCAGATCGCACTAAATCGAATTGCGATAGAAAGTACTAAGTATGTTCCCAAAGAACATCTTCCAGAGCTTATTGTGAGTGACTGGAAACGAGACTATCTTCATGGATTGCAGCGACTTGCACTTGACCGTATGGTAACTGGTATCCGGTTAGTTGATGTATTAGAGTGAGCAAAAAACATAAAGCCTAAACTATACAGTGAACAAATGAAAAATACAGGGGGAGTTACTTTTAATGGCTACTTTATTTTTAGTAATCATATATATGGCGTTCATTAGCTTAGGATTACCTGATTCAATGTTAGGCGTGGCATGGCCGGTGATGCAATCAGATTATGGTAAGCCGATTGAAACTGCTGGCTTTCTTTTCATGGTAATTGCAGGTGGTACAATCATCTCAAGTCTAGCTAGCGGAACAGTTATTAAGCGGATGGGAACTGGACATGTCACATTAATTAGTGTTTTTATGACAGCTGTTGCACTTTTAGGGTTTTCGTTTTCGCCATCCCTCATTTGGCTTATTATATGTGCCGTACCACTAGGCTTAGGTGCAGGAGCTGTCGATGCAGGATTAAACAACTATGTTGCTACACACTATAAAGCACATCACATGAGCTGGTTACATTGTTTCTGGGGAGTTGGGGCTTCTCTTGGACCTATTATTATGTCCCAGTTTATCACAGGTCAAAATTCTTGGCGACATGGATATGTAGCCATTGCCGTTATTCAGTTTATGTTGGTCTTGCTCCTCTTTTTTACTCTTCCGTTATGGAATCGAGTGGCAAAAAACAGACAGGTTGATTTAAACAGAGAGCATAATGACTCAAAAAGTATTTTGCATGATGAAACAACAGTTCATCATGTGAGACCTTTACAAATTAAAGGTGTAAAACTAGCACTCATATCTTTCTTATTTTATTGTGGCGTGGAATCGACAATGGGTTTATGGGGAAGTAGCTATCTTGTAAATGTTAAGGGCTTATCCGTAGCAATGGCAGCTCAATGGGTTTCCTTGTATTACGCAGGAATTACAGTAGGTAGATTGATTACAGGATTTATAACCTTGAAAGTGAGTAATCGCATTCTCATTCGTGCAGGACAGATTACAGCATTGATTGGAGCTGCTTTTCTTTTGCTGCCCTTGTCGACTAATTTTTCTCTTGTAGGATTTATTTTGGTTGGCTTAGGATTGGCACCGATTTTTCCATGTATGTTACATGAAACACCGGCCCGATTTGGAAAAGAACATTCTCAGTCCATTATGGGCTATCAAATGGCATTTGCCTATACAGGGAGTACATTTTTGCCACCGATTCTTGGAATGATTGTATCTTATTCTACAATGGGTATTTACCCCTTTTTTATTACGGCTTATATAGTCGCTATGCTTCTTGGTTCAGAAAAAGTAAATACTTTAATGAAATCACGTTCGTTTGAAAGAAATATTAATGCTTAATGTTATGATTCTCAGTCTAACAGGGGGGATTAAGTTGTTTTATTGTATAACTGTTATGTAATTATATGATTTAAATGCCACAGAAATGAGATGAGCCAATTTAGTGTTATTATTTAAAGAAAATGTATCATCTCAATTAGCGATTCAAAATACTTAAATTAAAAAATTATTGTTTAATAATAGGAAACCTAAATTATCATTTAGGCAAATTGCAAAAAAACTATTGCATCAATGAAGGGGTTGTCTTCAAAAGTCAGTATCTACTGGCTTTTGAAGACAACCCCATTTTTTATCAAATTTTATTACATATAATCCATCTTTATTTAAAATTACACTGTTTTATAAACGTCGTGACTTTATTTAAAAGCGTCAAAATTACTTATTGAATAGGTATTGGTTTTGTATCTAAAGGGTTTGATTTACACCCATTGAACAATTTCACTGAGATTTTTTCTTGTTTTGGGTCTTCTAGGGCCTTCCTTACGATACCCAAAAGCAGCCATTACTGAAGGTTTAAATTTCTTGTTTTCTAGTAAACCTTCACTTTCAAGAAGGGAATGCACATCATCAAAGTTGAAACCTTCTATTGGTGTAGAGTCAATGCCAATTTGTGCAGCCGCCGCCATCATATTTGCTAATGCAATATATGTTTGTTTAGATGACCAATCAAATAAAGTACGCTCATTTTCTAAGAGTTTCAATTTGTTTTCTTGGAAATTTTTGAATGATCCAACTAACATTTCGACAAGCTCATCAGGCATTTTTTGAACAGATTTCATATGATTGATAATATATTCCGAATCATATCGAATATCTGTGCGAGCGAGTATTATGACAAAATGACTTGCTCCTCGCAGTTGACGTTCTGCTCCTGAAGCTATTTTCATTAATCGTTCTCTTAACCTAGGGCTTTGCACAATTTAAAATTTCCAAGGTTCAAAACCATATGAACTGGGAGACAATCTTCCTGTTTCTAAAATGAAATTGAAATTTTCCTCTGAAATCTTTTTACATTCATCGTATTCTTTTGTGGCAAATCTGAATTGGAATGCATCCAAAATTTCTTGTTTTTTAATCATTGTGTTTAACATACTACACCTCATTCATTCATTTATTCAGTTGGGTTATCGTGCATATTTATATATTATAACGATAGACATAAATTTTAAAGTAGTCCTATTTTTATAACATAATCATAAAAATGGGACTATTAGGGGTAGCGTCACATGCCCATCAAGCTAACGATGTAAACGTCTGACTTCAAATACGTTCCTATGTTAAAAGCAATCTGCAATCAGGATATGGGTATAAGACCAAGTATTTTTAATAGAGTCTATTTTATAAACATCAACAGGAAAACTATATTTCACGTTTATAATGACAAGGGGTGTGATTTATTGGCGACCTCGCCCGAAACAATTAGAAATGTTTATGACAAATACAACGATTGGATATTAGATTACGACAGAAATGAAATAGACGAGATATTCAAATAAAGGATGTCTCCTTGTTCAACTAACTGGTGCGATGTTTAAATAAGGCATCGTTTTTTATTGTACTAACGAAGCAGAATAGTTTAAGTATCAATTAGGGATATGTGGTAACTTGTATTAAAGGAGGGATTTGATGAGCGACAAGGAAACCCCAGAGCAACAAAGAGAAAGATTAAGACAACAAGAATTTAAAAACAATCCAACAGGCAACTTGAACGATTCTTTTAACAGAGCCAACAATGGCAGTCTTGTCGATTTAGTAGGTAGTTTGGGATGGAAAGGTACTGGAATACTTATTCTTGTAATAATATTAGGGTTTATAATATATTCCGTCTTTTTTCGTTAAAGGGTAGCTATAGCTTGATAAGGGGGTGCTACGGCAGCCTTTTTCTTATTGAACAAACGGGGAAGATTAGTTGTATGTAAGAAAAATGCGAAAAAATTCAGAGTATTATAAATCATCTATGGAGGAAGTTTATGAAATTTGTATTTATATTTGGACCTCAAGCAGTTGGTAAAATGACAGTAGGGCAGGAATTAGAAAAGATATCTGATTTGAAACTGTTTCACAACCATATGACGATTGAATTACTTGAACCATTTTTCGGATTTAGTCCAGAAATGTGGAGAATATCAAATCTATTTAGGACGGAAATATTTAAGGCAGTAGCTGAGAGTGAAAAGGAAGGCTTGATATTTACCTATGGATGGGCATTTGACCAACAAGAGGATTGGGACTATGTAGACAGTCTCTGTGAAATTTTTAAATCCAAAGGTGCAAGTATTTATTTTGTTGAATTAGAATCTAATATTGACGAGAGACTGGAACGAAATAAAGTCCACACCGACTTGAACACAAACCAACAAAAAGAAACATTGATTGGTCAGAAAAGGAACTAAAGGAGACAATGAGAAAACACAGATTGAACTCTTGCGAGGGTGAAATAAAAAAGAAAATTACATAAAAATAAATAATACTAAATTAAGTGCTATAGAAGTAGCTGAAATAATTTCAGATAGATTTAATTTATAATCTTGCGAGTATGTTCATCAACTACCATGAAAATGAACTCCTGTAACTTCGAAAAAAGACAATACCGAAGAAGACCCTTCTCATTCGTTAAAAAAATGGAGAGAGCCACAAATAATTGAACTATAGCTTGGATTGACTGGACTAAGAACCAGTATTGACGGTTCCGAACATTTTCATTCTCTGTGGTGAAGCGCTGATTTTTGCGCTTCATGGATGGCTAACGGGTAGCTTTACTTGAATAAAGAGTAAGCCTTTTTTCTTATGGAAGTAACGGGTAGGATAGTTCAAAAACAAATTCATTTGTAACATAAATAAATATAACATCGTCTTTATAAGTGAAGGGGGAATTAAATTTGAAGTTTAAACAATTTACAATCCTGTTTATCGTTTCGTTATTGCTATCTGCTTGCAATACTGGTATAGAGCCAAAGGAATATTTAGGAGAAATATATAGTGTTGCATTAGACTCTATAATGGAACAGGATGAAGCGTTAAGCAGTGATATGGAATTTATAGCTATTGATATGAGTAATTTCGATGAAGTAAATGAAACTGGTAAAAAAGAAATTTTAAACTACTTCAAGGAAAAATATAAGGTTGAAGTTATGGATGCTACTTTTGAACAACTGAAAGAAATGGGATTATACAATCCAGATACAATGGCTTTGGATGGTGTACTTCTTAGAATAGCGAAAGTTGATTTTAAATTTAATAATAATATATTTTTTGAGGGTTCTAAGTATCGTTCAGGTGTAGGGGCGGTTGGAGTAGAAGTCACAGTTCATTATAAAGATGATAATTGGAAATCCAAAGAAGCCAAAATGACTTGGATTAGTTAATTGTTATTGTGCTAACGGGTAGCTTTACTTCAATAAGGCAGGTTGCTGAGGTAACCTTTTTCTTAATTTTCATATAAAGCTAAGGGAGCATAACGTGTGTCTTTTTCAGCAACTGCTAAACAATGGCTGACAGGCTCGATAAATCCCTGCTGTTGCTCTGCAATTTTTAAATCTAAAACCTCTTTTTTGTTCGAGTCTGTAATAGCTCGAACCTCAGTAAACATAATGTCAAAACTTTTCTTTCATTTGTATATATAACTTAAGGTATATAGTTACTATATAGTCAAGAGAGGAGACTTCGCATGTCTGAAAAATATTTGACAACAGGAAAGTTTGCAAAACTATGTAAGGTTAATAAGCAAACAGTAATCTATTACGATCAAATTGGCTTGCTAACGCCTACTTATCGCAATAAAAAAGGCTATCGTTTTTATTCATTCCGGCAGTTAGAATTATTCAATGTCATTCATCTATTAAAAGAACTTGGGATGTCTTTAGAGGAAATTCAAAGCTATATGGAAAAAAAGTCACCTGAATTATTTTATTCTTTAATGATAAAACAAAAGGAAAAAGTGCGCATGAAAAAGAGGGCATTAGACAATTTAGAAAAGATGATGGATGTGAAAATCAGTTTGCTAGAGGAGGCTGAAGAGACAGATTTCCATCAAATTAGCTTCCTATATTTTCCGGAAAATATTTTGTATTTAAGTCTAAATATAAAAGATATAACAGATGAAGAATTTGCAAAGGTAGTCACCCAATTCATCAATGAACTAAATGCGATGGGTCTAGATACAGGATTTCAAATCGGGGGCATGACCTTGCGTGAACAAGTATTAGAAGGTGAGTATACAAACTACAGCTATCTTTATATGGAGCAGCTAAAGCGAAAAAAAACCAGACGTACTTTGAAACAGCACCGGGAATGTATGCAATTGGCTATCATTTAGGAAAAGAAGAAAATATTCATCTAACTTATGAACGCCTATTTTCAGAAATTCAACGCAAGAATTATGAAATAGGGGACTATGTAATGGAAGAATATATTTATGATGGGGTCGTAAAAAATAACGAGGAGCACTACATTACGAAGATTAGGGTTCATTTGAAATAAAATATAAGAGAGATGCTTCTATAAAGATGTCGTTATCATAACAATTTATTATCGCAATCCACCATTCGGATACGTTTGAAACATGCGCCCTTATATACTGGATTTCGCCAATCGGTACAACTATCATTCGCTGGTTGGAGATAATGAAAGTGTCTATAAACGTGAAAATGGATCGCACCTTGGAAAGAGCAAGCTGTTGTGTTTTTCGATACTACCTTAAAAAGTTAATTTTATAAAGGATTCTATAAAAAAATACAGCAATTATTAGCTTTGATTAAATGAAATGTATACCCCTTCAGCACCCCATGAGTTTTCACATTCACTTGTGCATGTCGAGTGTGTCGCACATCTTCTATTAAAAGGGCAATTCTCTAATGAGTGACTGCCCTTTTGCTTGTATATGGTATCAATGGTTTTACGAGTTGGGGGAGCGAATCAATGTTACAAAATTTTAGTACACTTTCATCACTCTTCGAAGGAGATCCGGGCACTTTATTTAAAATTAGTCACGAGAAAGTGTGTTGCTTAGAAATTAGGTTAATAATCCTAGACGGAATCCAGCTGAAACAACTTGGGTACGATTTCTAGCTTTTAACTTTAACATAAGGCTACTTATGTAGTCTCTAATCGTATGCTCGCTTAGATGGAGGAACTCCCCCATTTTTTTATTATCGTATCCATCTGCTAGGAGAGTTAATACACTTATCTCGCGGTCAGTTAATTCGATATTATTACTTGGTAAAACATTATGATCGAAATTCTTTAGAAATAATCCTATTCTATTGCAAACTTCCTCTATAAGTTGTAAATCCTCTTGCGTACAATCAAACTCACTTCCCACCTGGTCTAAAGTCACCCAACCGAGAACTTCTTCGTAATGACATATTGGAGCAACAATTAGTGAAGATAGACTGAATAACTCAATTGTCTCACTTTTTACCGAATGTACAGGGTTTTTTATAAATATTGGCTTTCTTGTAATTAGCATGGTATGAAACAACTGATTCGGATATACGTATCCTTGTGTTTTTTGAACCTTCGATAATTCTTCACCAATAACACCTTTAAACTCACTTGACCAAGGAATATATGCATAGAACACGCATCTTTTGAAGTTAAGGAGCTCTTCGCATCCCTTTATAATTTTTATGAAGTCATTTCTCCCAGAGTAGCTTATGAGAACTTTATTGAGTTCATCTAGAACTTTAAATTTATTTAGTAAAGTTTTTTCATATTGTGCATTATTACTAGCGAAAACATTAAAACGAAACAGATAATTTCTGATTGTTTCTTCTTGTTCCTTTTCTAATGTTGTTTTTGGGTAAAGATAGATGCTAGTTTCACCAACTTTTAATAATAGTGAATGCTCAGATATCTCGTTTAATTGAGCATTGTTTATTTCTACAAGCGGATATAAAGAAATTCTTCGGATCGTTTCTTGTTCTGTTCTTCCCCAACCAAATATGACAGGGCTAGTTTTATTATGATGCTGAACAAGAACAAGTTGTTGAATCGGAAATAATTCTAAATATGAAAGTAACAAGCTCTGTGAAGAATGGGAATGAAAATCATCTAAAGTTGTAATAGCATTTTTCCAATTAGAAAATAGGTTAGAAACTTTCGAAGCAATAATAGGTAAGTAAAACATATACGAATATGCCTTTACGTCCGCTAAATTTTTTAATAAATTGGCAAAACCCTTCTCCAAAATAAGGTGGAATAGGTGTAAGTAATGATAATCCAAAATCATTGAATACGTTTGTATCCAATTAGTTAAAAGGGTATCTAAGTCGCTTTGAGCCTTATTTTCATTTGGTTCAGTTAATATTTGCAAAAATGAACTTGCGAGAAACTCAACTATAGATTGCTCTTCTTTGGATAGACTAGTTTCTAATCTTATTTGCACATTAATATTCATTTGAAGGGTGGTTTTATTTTTTTTTAGAAAGATTATAAATTCCTCAAATGATATATCGCTATAGGGAAATGAATCAGGTCGCACTTATTATAGTCTCTCCTTTTATGAATAAATTACCTATATATTGAGGGGGGGAAATAAGGAATAACCCTTAATTTATAGGATAGTTCTAGCTGGCTGTGACATTGTAAAATAATAAATGTGAACAATATGTGACTACTTTCGATTCACGGAATCACTCTTGGGTAAAATTTTATTAATTAAAGACGTTGGGTCTAGTGGTTTTGTATATTAAAAATATGAAGACCCCTCTATTTCTGTATAAGAAATATCACATCTTCATTAGCATGTAGGAGAGATGCGCTATTTCATTATACCGCAACACGCTTTGACATGTGAAAAATATGCAATGGAACCCAATCGAAATATTGAAAAAACTTTTATCAAACGACCGTAATGAAGGAAATTGGAGTGAATTCGTATTCTAATAGAAAGATTTGTTACTATTTTTTCCAATATGAGGTTAACTTCATGAATAAAGCTTTTAGGGAGATGAACATCTAGATGGGCAAGTCATTAGCTTTGAGCAAAAAAAATAGCTGGGTTCTTTGGGGGATTATTGCTTTTTTGTTTTTTGGAAATTTAATTAATTTCTCTGGAAAAAATATAATCGGCCTTTCAGCGGATTTAATTATGAATGATCTTGGTTTGAATGCTAACCAATGGGGCTTAGTAGGAAGTGCTTATTATTGGTTGTTTCCAATTGCTGGGATTGTTGGTGCTGCACTTTCTGATCGGTTTGGAACGAAAAAAATACTTTCCATTCTTATACTATCGTGGGGCATCATACAATTTGGGGCTCTAGCAATTAATGGATTTAGTGCGCTGATCCTATATAGAGTCCTATTAGGAATCTTTCAAGGTCCGTTTGGTCCAGTTGCAATGAGTCATATCAATAAGTGGTTCCCTGCTGAAAAACGCGGAGTCGCAAGCTCTTTATTTACTTTAGGAGCCACAGCAGGAGGGTTAGTTTTAGCGCCTGTAATCATTGGGCTTACAACATTTGGCTGGAAAGTTGCTTTTGCCATATTTGGAGGAATAAGTGTAATTTGGGTTCTCCTATTTATATTTACTACAAAAGAAAGCCCTTCTAGTATAGAACAAAAAGCAGCAACAAAACATGCGGTTGAAAGTAGTATTCAAAAGAAAAGTGGTAAAGAAGTAGTGAAGGCAATTTTTTCACCAACTTCAATTTTTACATTATTTCTGGCCTTCTCTTCTTTTATATTTGTCGTATGGACGGCAATCTGGATGCCGAACTATTTAACTAAAGTAGCGGGTCTGACTTCTAGTCAGATGGGAGTTTCTGTTTCAATAATTGGAATAAGTTCCGCTGCAATAATTTTTCTAGTGTCGATGGTTTCTGACAAAGTGCTAGCAAAAACACAAAATTGGCGTACATCCCGTGTATTAGTGACGGGTGTATCAGCTGTTATTGGCAGTCTGATGCTTGCTTCTGCAGTGTTTATACAAAACCCTGTTTGGAATGTCATTGCATTTGGTACAGCTTATGGTTTAACGGGTGCAAACTTTGCAATTGGTCCACAAATCATGATGAGGCTAGTACCGGAGCGAAGTGGGCTTATGGCAAGTATTTTAATGTCATTTCAAATGTAGGTGGAATGATAGCTCCTGTAGCTACTGGATTTCTTATTGGTTTATCAAAAGATAATGTTATTCAAGGATATAATAATTCCATTTTAGTAGTGTCAGGTACAATCCTATTATGTTCAATATTATTCTTGTTGTTTGTTAAACCGGATGTAAAAAAGCTTGCTTAATTATATTTTTTGATAAAGACATTTAATTAAAGAGAGGAAGAGTTTATTATGAGATTACAAAACAAAGTTGCAATTATTACTGGTGGAGGAACTGGAATTGGTAAGGAGACAGCATTAAAATTTGCAAAAGAAGGTGCAAAGGTAGTCGTTACTGATATTAATAAAGAGGCGGCTATGAACACTGCTCAAGAGATTCAAGCAATGGGTGCTGAAGCCATTTTCGTACAACATAACGTAAGCAGTGAAGACGATTGGAAAAAGGTTGTTAGTGAAACAAGAAGCCATTTCGATAAAATCGATGTATTATTTAATAATGCAGGAATCTATATCATCAAACCTCTTACTGAAATAGAATTAGATGAATGGAATCTCTTAATGTCTATAAATGTAACAGGAGTATTCCTTGGTATGAAACACGTGATACCTGTTATGGCAGAACAAAATAAAGGCTCTATAATTAATGCTTCATCAATTGCTGGTTTATTTGGAGCTCCTGGACATGCTCTTTACGGAGCAAGTAAAGGTGCTGTACGCATCATGACAAAAGATGCTGCTATTGAATTTGCTCGCCAAGGTGTGCGTGTAAACTCTATTCATCCAGGATTTATTGAAACTGCAATGACAGACTATGCTTCAGAAGCAACTGGACGTACAACAGAAGAATTAAATAACGCATATCCACTTGGAAGAATGGGTAATACCGAAGAAGTTGCACATACAGTTGTATTCCTTGCATCTGATGAATCTTCTTTCACAACGGGGACAGAGTTCGTTATTGATGGTGGAGCTACTGCAAGATAATTCAGGGTTTTTTCCTGAATAACATATCCTTTTATAGCCAAAGAAACAAGCACTCCTGTTAGTGCTTGTTTTTTTATTTTGGGATGTTAGAGAATATTACGATAAGCCATTAGAAGTTGATGCAATGTTAGTAATCAAAATTCTAAAAGGTGAATTTGCTATTTTGTTATTTTCCTAAAGCAACTATTTATATTAAGAATCCGTGAACTAATGATGGACGACAAAATCGACTTGGGGATGAAGGATTTAAAAACATACTAGGTAAGTAATTGATCATCTTAATAACTTAAAAAAGGGATAATATCTGGATAAAGTAGCAAATAAAAATTGTTTGTACATAGGTGCTCTCTATTTAACTACCCATAATTGTGATTAGTTATATAATTATTTTATGTATTTTACTAATAAGCAACTAGAGATTGTAATGAATTTTTAGAATGAAATTTCGCTGTTATAACTGTTACGGTGAACCGTATCATAAGTAAGTGCGGTTTATTGTCATCAATTAATTTATAATAGTGTTGAAATTTATATGGAATATTTCATATGCCTTTTTTATTATATTTACCGTTAAATTTCACTATACCGACGCATAATGTTTAGTACATTATGCGTATTTTCTCGAATTTATATTTTGTTTATATTTGCGATATATAGAGTTTAGAACTGAGCTTCATAATAAAGGATAAGCAAATAATAAAGGAGAGAAAATATTATGAAGAAAAATTTGAAATTCGCAGCACTAGCTATTTTCAGCTCAATGACATTATTAGCCGCATGCGGTGAAACAACAAAAAATGAGGCGAACAATTCAACCTTGCAAAATCAACAGGCGGAAGTTAAAAAAGATGAGCAACAGCTTACAAAGGGCCAAGAAATGGCGAATGTATTAAGCAGTACAAATTGGCACGGTACTCGTGTTTACGATAAAGATAAAAATGATTTAACTAAGGAAAATGCTGGATTTATCGGTTTAGCAAAATATGATTCAGAGACAGGTCGATATGAATTTTTTGACGCGAAAACAGGCAAGACACGTGGCGATGAGGGGACATTCTTTATGTCGAATGATGGTACGAAGCGTATTTTAATTTCAGATACGATGAAATATCAAGCCGTTGTCGAAATAACTGAATTAGATGAGGATATTTTCACTTACAAACGTACGGGTGAAGATGCGGATGGAAAAGATGTAGAAGTGTTTGTAGAGCATATACCATATGATGAACATGATTTAGCCTTCACAAATCCGCCTCAAAAGTTTACTACTTCTACAGGAAATATTAATACTAATGTAAAAGGGGATAAAATTCTTAGTAAAACATTATGGCAAGGTACAAAGGCAATTGATGAAAAAGGCAATGATGTCACAAAGTATAACGAGAATTTTTTGAGTGTTGCAAAGTTTGAAGAAGGCACGAATCAATACGAATTTTTTACAATAGGAACGGGAGAGAGTCGTGGGGATTATGGTTACTTTGATGTAATTCATGACAATAAAATTCGGGCACATGTATCAATAGGCGATAATAAATACGGTGCAACGTTGGAACTTACTGAATTAAACGATGACAAGTTTACTTATAAACGTGTCGGGAAGGCATCTGATGGCAAGGATATTACAATCTTTGTAGAGCATGAACCATATAAGGGAGATTTAAATCCATCATTCAGCTTTTAAGTATTTATAAAAAGTCTATTACTTGCTAAAGTAAGAAATTTCCTTTATAAATTGTGGAAAGGAGATTAATATGACAATCAAAAATAGATTTTTAACTTCATATATTGGTGGTATCGTCATTGCGAGTGTTTCCATTCTCACAATTTTATGCATTGCTTTTTATGTGACGACAGGGTCCGTCCCGACACCTAAAACATTGTATCAATCTTTTACGAAGCAACGCTCCTTGAGTCCAGAAGAGGAGCTTGCTTACGTAGAGTTACGTAATATTGCGAAGACAAATCCAGAGAAGCTTCTAGCAGAAGATATGCAAAAGAATTTGCAACAAATAGATCAGAGGTCACTGGGAGTTGTTATTCGCCAAGATAATGAAATTTTGTATCATTCGAAGGAATTAGTAGAAGAGTCACTTATCGTGCATTTTCCAAGTTTTAATACGAATAATATTGAAACTAAAGGTACGATTGATAATGCGGGTAGACTGTATCGTTACATTAAGTTTGATTTTTATTATAGCGACAAGTCGAAGGGAAGCGTCCTCGTGCTGAAAAAGGAAAATAGTTTTTTAGATTTCCTTACAAAATGGGGAATAATAATTATTATCATTATACTTCTTGCATCCATCGCAGCAATGCTCTTTTTAAATCAACTTTTACGTAAGACAATTATTAAGCCTTTAGAAAATTTAGGGCAGGTTATGTCTGAAATGCGAGATGGAGATTTAATGATCGAGTCACCTGCTATACCTACTAATACAGCAAGGGAAGTACATGAGCTGACAGCTAATTTTCAGAGTATGCGAGCAGCACTTTTAGTTTCTATTCAGGAGCAGCAAAATCTTGAAAATAACCGTAAGGAATTAATAGCAAGTATTTCTCATGATTTAAAAACACCTATCACATCTATTATTGGGTATGTTGAAGGATTACAGGATGGAGTTGCCGAAACACCTGAAAAGCAGGAAAAATATTTGAAGACTATTCATTCTAAATCGCTCGCATTGAATAAATTAATTGAAGAACTCTTCCTTTATTCTAAGCTTGATGCAGAGGCTGTTCCTTTCTATTTTGAACGTTTAAAGCTTGCAAAGTTCCTTTCACATATGGTGGAGGAATTTCAGTTATACAATCGAGAAATTCAGTTTGTGTTGAATGTAGCTGAGGATGTGTACGTTTATATTGATCGTATGCAGATGAATCGAGCTATTACTAATTTAATAGAAAATAGTATGAAGTTTAAAAAGACAATTGAACCATTGTGTATGATAGTAGAAGTAGTAGTTGTTGATCATATAGTTGAAATTGTTGTGAAGGATAACGGACAAGGAATTTCGGAGCTGCAACTCCCATACGTATTCGACCATTTTTATCGTGGTGAAGAAGCGCGTACATCGACGACGGGTGGTAGCGGCTTAGGACTTGCAATTGTGAAGCAAATCGTCGAAAAGCATAATGGTCACGTGAAAATTCAAAGTAAGCTACATTATGGTACGACGGTGACAATAATAATGGAAAAGGCTTAAAGGAAGTGTCAATGAAATGGTGCCATCGCGTATATTAATCATTGAAGATGATATTAGCATTGCAGAATTACAGAGAGATTATTTAGAAATCCATCAAATAGAGGCAGAAATTGTAACGGACGGTTTTGAGGGGATGAATCGAGCATTAAATGAGCCTTTTGATTTAATTGTCATTGATTTAATGCTCCCTTCAATGAACGGTTTTGAAATTTGTCGACACATCCGTGAAAAGAAAAATATTCCATTGATAATTGTATCTGCAAAAAAAGAAGATATCGATAAGATAAGAGGGCTTGGCTTAGGTGCAGATGATTATATGACGAAACCATTTAGTCCGAGTGAGTTCGTCGCGCGTGTACAAGCTCATATTAAACGTTATAAGCAGTTAACAGGTACTGGACAAACACAGGATAGTTTAGAGATGAAAAACATTATAGTTGATAAAGCTGCACGGAGAGTATTCGTTTTAGGTCAGGAAGTTATTTTTACGACGAAGGAATTTGATCTACTCGTGTTCTTTATGGAGCGTCCGAATCGCGTTTGGACAAAGGAGCAGCTTTTCCGTCAATTATGGTATATGGATGATTTAAATGGGGATGTCTTTACGGTTGTTGTTCATGTAGGACGCATTCGAGATAAATTAAAAAAGGGTAAATTATCAGAGCTGCCAATTGAGACAATTTGGGGCAGTGGATATCGCTTTAATAGTTGAAAATCTTCCTGAGAAAGGAAGGTTTTACATGAAACATTTTATAGGTATTGTCGTAAGCGTATTATTAATACTAACAGGATGTAATGAGGATGGGGGAAAGTATATGAAGCAACAGTCAGGTGATCTTATTCAAGCAGTTGAAAACAATGATTTAGAAAAAGTGCAAGGAATTTTACAGGATACGTCTTATCCAATTAATGAAACGAATGATAAAGAGGAAACGCCTCTATTAATTGCTACACATGAAAATTATATCGAGGTGGCGAAACTATTAATTGAAGCGGGAGCAGACATTAATCAACAAGATAGTATTCAGGATAGCGCCTATCTGTATGCAGGTGCGCAAGGAAAAACAGAGATTTTAAAGTATATGATTGAGCATGCGGAGCCAAATCAAAATATTGTTAATCGCTATGGTGGCAATGCTTTAATTCCAGCTGCTGAAAAAGGACATTTAGACAACGTAAAGCTACTTTTAGTAGATGGTAAAGTAAATATTGATCATCAAAATAAATTTGGCTATACGGCATTAATTGAAGCAGTAGCATTACGTGACGGTTCAGAGGTGTATCAGCAAATTGTACAGGAATTATTAGCATATAATGCGGAAAAAGAACTTCGTGATGAATCGGGTAAGACAGCACTTGATTATGCCAAGGAGAAGGGCTATACAAAAATGATTAAAATGTTAGAAGAATAGTAGTAAAACGGATATAACGATTAGGTATATCCGTTTTTTTATGTAAATTAACGATTGGGCTTTTTTCATTTATATGATGATTGCGGCTGTGAAATGATGAGTGTAAATGAGGTTTATCATTATGAACTTATCACTCACTTCAAAGAGTGGAAATCTCAATCAAAATAATTAAAAGATATTTGTTAGACGAGTTTTCAATAAAATCGCACTTAGATTTTCGGAGAACCATATCATAAGTAGTGGTAAAACAGAGAATGGAAAAAGTTGTTAATAAAGAGTGGCTAGAAAAGATATAGAAAAAGACAGGTTACCCTGTCTTTTTTTATGAATAAGCGGAAAGTATACGTTTTTGAACAATGTCTAGCTCCAGCGCCCAGCCACTCGAGTCACTACTCCTCCTCTTACGAAGGAAAAAAAACGCCTTCTTGTCGGGGCTAAGCAGGCGCTTGCGCTTTTTATGTAGGGATTTATAGAAGGATTTTAAACGTTAATACCGAAATACATATATAGTATGGAACAATATCTTTAGGAGCTGAAAATTTTGGATGAAAATAAAGAAGAATTATAAATTCACTTTGAACATTCCATCGATTTTGTGAAAAAATTAGTAGATACATCAGAAGAACATTGGAGAACACCTATTGCAAAAGATAAATGGACAGTTGCAGAAATAATTGGTCATTTAACACCATAGGATAAATTCCTATTGAATGACCGACTATCATACTTATTTAAGGATGCGCCATTGCCAAAAGCACCAAACGAAGAGGAGTAAAAAAGAAACGATTACAAATTTTATGAACATAGGGAGAAAGGTAATAATTGCTGTTCATAATATAGAGGATGAATTGTGGGATAAAGAGCTAAGGATTGGCAGCAGTACACTTCTATTTTTATGAATATTTGAAAAAATGTGAATCATGATTTACATCATTTTGAACAGATTAATGGAGTGATTCGTACACAATCATTTATGTAATAATAAATAAGTAAAAGAAATAACGAATAGGGAAAAGGGGATTGAAAATGGATGTGAGATACCCAATTGGGAAACTACAAGTTCCTGAAAAAGTAACATTAGAAAATATTCAAGAATGGCTAAAGGAAATCGAAACTTACACGATTCGATTAAGAGAAACTGTTGACTCATTAAGTGATGAGGAATTAAGCAGAACTTATCGTGAAGGTAGCTGGACAGTTCGTCAACTTGTTCATCACATTGCAGATTCTCAGTTGAACATGTATCAACGTTTGAAGCTGGCTTTAACAGATGAGAATCCAACAGTACCAGCTTTTGATGAAGAAAAGTGGGCTATTCAACCGGATACAAAGCTTCCTGTAGAAAGTTCTATTAAAATGTTAGAAGGTATAAATGAGCGCATCGCATCTTTAGGACATAGTTTAACTGAAGAGCAATTAGATCGAGCTTTTACTCACCAGATAAACGGTAAAATAACAGTTGCAACAAAAGTTGCAAAATTAGCTTGGCACGAAGAGCATCACTTAGCCCATATAAAAATCGCATTATCAAAATAATACAATATGTATAGAAGTGGCTTATCGGACCTCGATAAGCCACTTTTAAAATTAAAATAAGGAATAATTACAGAAGTCTTATTCAACTAAAGGGCGCGATTGTTGAATAAGCTTCACTTTTCTTCTTCAACTACCATGAAAATAAACTCCTGTAACTTCGAAAAAGACAATACCGAAGAAGACCCTTCTCATTCGTTAAAAAAAATGGAGAGAGCCACAAATAATTGAACTCAAGAAGCATATTAATATACATATCCAAACTTAAAGAAAGGCTATGATATAAGGTTTTCTGAAAATGGATTTGAGCTGCGGCAGCCATCAATTTTTCTGCCGGACTGTTTGCCCATTGTTGCGAACGACTTTTACATAACTCTTTTATTTTATTAGCGATTGTTTTTTAGCCAGCTTCCAAGACCTTTTCTGAAGTAGGAAATGCTTGTAAAGTCAGTAAAGAAACATCCGAATATAAGGCTCCAAAAACAATATTCAGGAAACACTTGATCCAGAACTGCCTGAAATTGCAGCTTGATTTGTACAAACATGCCTGTAATATTTTCATGTTGTCTCGTAAGGTTACGTAGGTTTAAGAGTTGTATACCTCGCTGTTTATAAGGCTCTAAGTCCTCTTTATAATACAGTTCGCGTCAATGACATCTGTCTTTACCTTGCGTAAACTAGAACTCTTCGCTCGATACGATAGGAGAGGATTCACGATAATCAATAAATACCCGCTGGCCTCAAAATACTGAACAATTGGTGTGTGATAATGTCCAGTGGACTCTAATACAGTGGGAGGCTGTTCGCCTGATACATCTTCTACTTCTCTAATAAAATCTAAAAGACTAGCTAACCCTTCAAGAGTATGTGCTACTTTAAAACTCTTTTTGTACGGCTGCTTTTTATCCAAGAATGCTTGAACCTGACTTTCGCCTTTTGCCACATCCAGACCTATGACTGGATTCATCATTTATCTCCTCTTGAAATTCTATTAACCGGTAACCCCTATTCCTCCGTGTAGTATCATTGCTTCGCTTGTTATACAAGATCATTGTCCCAACCAGCCTCAATCATGTTTCTACAAGTAGGGGCGAACTGTTTAATGGACGGGATCGAGTCCCAAGGGTGCTTACGATCTACCCCGGCTATCGTAATCATATATCGATATAAAAAATGGTCAACCAGAAACAATTTCTGGCTGACCTTATAATACGAAGGGCGCTTTAATGAAGTAGCTAAAGTCTAATTTCTCACTTGCAACACCGAGAAATCAGGCTTTTTTATTTGGATTTCCTTAACATTCTAAATCGCATTATCCTGACTCTATCCCTAAATAGCTTTTTACTTATTTTGATCTTTCCTCGATCCCCATTTTTCTATTTATATATAAAAGTACCCTATAAGGTGTGGCTTTAAAACAAAGTTTGATAATTTGTAAAAAAATTTGATCAAAATCCTGTGTTGCAGAATTTTTTCTTGTTCAGCAATCAGACCAGTTAGTCGTGTAACGGAAACCCAACTTCTATCGAATTTGATTGTACACTTTATTTAAATAGAATAGATATCGATCATATGAAATCGAACTTTTGTTATGGTTTATTACGACATGTTGAATTTTATTAGCCGTATAACCACGTGGCAGCATCGCTAATTTCGCCAAATGTTTAAAAGATGGCCTTATGACTAAATTCATCAGATAGGCTAATCGAGTACTCCCTGGTTTTCTCCGTTTATTCAAAGCTTGAAACATTTGTTCAGCTGTCCTGATTCCTAATCCATGTCCAAAATATGTACCATCTCCAAGATCAACGGCATTTTCTCCTCGCCACCAGAAGGTTTCTGGATCAAAGTCTGGATTATTAAAATAAACAACATCTCCAGGTAAGTAATGATCCGTATGAATGGATTGTATACCGAGATCAGGATCTACATGCCAACTGTATAAATAGAGGTTTTGGAATAATTCATTAAATAAATGTTCATCCATACTATTTAGAACGGCGTGGTAATAGATAATCACTGTTGCAGTGGCACATTCAAACATATATAGTGAACTGTTCTTGTAAATGTCTTGTATCGCATCAGATGGTATTACATCATGCCTAAGCTGGAATCCACCGGTATTTGTCAAATGCCAGTATTGAGGATTACAACGAGAGTTTGCTAAGATTTCAAACTGCGCATCACCCTGGTTCATAGCTTTTGCACTTGCAATGATGCTTTTTCGTAACTTGAGTTCAAACGATAATTCCTCGATGGATTGATACGGATAAACGATCTTATCTTCCTGCATTCGTTGAATAATTACACTTTCAATACTATCAGACGGCAACATGCTGCTTTGTTGAAAATGCATCCCCGATATTTGGATCATCCTATCCCTCATCTCAAGCTTAAGTATCATTGTATTATTACCTGGTGTATTTAAACAAAAAAACAATCTGTCTATTTTTAATTTTGGGTATCGCCGTGGTTGAGAACCCTGATCATTACATATGTTAAGAATGCAGAAAAAAGAATGAAATTTTTCTTGTTCTACAAATGTTAATTGACATTAAAGTCGTTTAGATACAAATAAAGTCATTTAAAAATTCTCATTATGTAATTTCACACTCGGGCGCGATTGTGGAGCAACACTGGCAGAAAATGATCAAACTTTTTTATAAAACCGAAACTTAAATTTGATAGATAAGAATTCATTTTGATCAAACTTTATTTTAAAGCAACATCTTAAACGGTTCGCCGTGTTTTCCAACTGAAAGATAATTTATAAGAATGGTAACGAAATTACAGTTACTGGGTCTTAATGTGTATACGTTGTCACTAATTGGGAAAAATACATTGTGAAGCAAGGGAGGTTAGAGAATGAAGAAAATGGAGAAGTGGAAAAAAATACAAAAAAATAAAAAGATAGATTCTCTACCTTCTCATATTAACAAAGATATGTTGAGCTCAGAAATTTCAACAAACGAGAAAGTGTTAAAAGAAAGTTTTCAAAACTGTTCTGATTTTGTCATACGACCAATTTATATATCCGGAGAAACTAAAATCTTTGTGATATATGTGGATGGATTAAGTGATGCAAAGACGCTTGACGAAGTATTTTTAAAACCAATGATGTTTGAAGGACTTCCGGAAGGAATGGGTGAAGTTCGTCAAATTGGACAAATTTTGAAGCAACACCTTGTCGCGATCTCTCAAGTTACCACTGTTTCGAAAATGAGTGAACTTGTTGATGGTGTGTTGAAGGCAAATGTCGGGATAATAGTTGATGGAGAAACAGATGCTTTACTGGCAGACTTGAAAGGATACGAAAAACGAGGTATTGAAGAACCATCGACCGAAGTCGTTATTCGTGGGCCGAGAGATGGATTTATTGAAAATTTAAGAACTAATACAAGTCTTTTACGTAGAAGGATAAGGAGTACAAGCCTAAAAACGGAACCAATCACGATCGGTGAATTCTCACAGACTGATGTAATAATTGCTTATATTGATGGTATTGTTCAGGATTCCATTTTGGATGAAGTTCGTACGAGATTAAAGAGAATACAAATAGATGGGGTGCTGGAGTCGGAGTATATTGAGGAATTTATTGAAGATAATCCTTATTCTCCATTCCCACAAATCCAAAATACCGAAAGACCAGATATTGTAGCAGCGAGCTTGTTGGAAGGGAAAGTTGCCATACTCGTGGATAATACCCCATTTGCCTTGGTGCTACCGATGACATTTTGGAGTGGGTTCCAAGCTGCGGGGGATTATTATGAACGGTTTATGTATGCGACTTTCATAAGGATTATTCGTTTTATATTATTAAGTGTATCCATATTTTTTCCATCAATCTATGTTGCCCTAACCACATATCATCCAAAACTCATTCCTACCAGTCTACTTATCAGCATTGCTGCTTCCCGTGAATCTGTTCCGTTTCCAGCCGTAATTGAAGTACTTCTCATGGAATTTATGTTTGACGGTCTTCGCGAAGCAGGCATTAGGTTACCCAAACCCGTTGGTTCAGCTGTCAGTATTGTGGGAGCGCTCGTTATCGGTCAGGCCGCTGTACAAGCCGGAATTGTTTCTGCCCCGATGGTGATTGTTGTAGCCACAACTGGTATAGCTTCGTTTGGCATACCACGCTATAGTTTCGGAAATGCTTTTCAAATGATTCGATACGTCATGCTGATTCTAGCAGGGTGTCTTGGCTTTTACGGAATTGTCATAGGTTTTATTGCTCTTACTATTCACCTTGTCAATCTTCGGTCGTATGGTGTTCCTTATTTCAGTCCGGTTGCTCCACTCATTCCAAGAGATTTAAAGGATATCGTGATAAGGGCACCTAGATGGGCATTCAATTATCGTCGTGAATTTTTTTCTGGTCGAAATAAAAAGCGCATTCCAAAAGGACAAAAACCTAGTCCAAAACAGGGGGAGGAATAGTAAATGAATAGACGACTGATTTGTTTTGTAATCTACTCTTCCCTTTTGTTCACATCAGGTTGTTGGGATCGGGTTGAGATAAATAATCGTGCCATTTGGATAGCAACAGGATTGGACGCTATAGAAAAAGAGGGCATTCAATTGAGCGGACAAATAATAATTCCCTCCAGTATGAATCCCCAAAATGGGGGAGGAGGTAATGGAGAAAAAAATTTTTTTTTAATTTCAGCCATAGGGGAAAATGTAACCGATGCAACACAGAATATACAGATGAAACTTTCAAGGAAAGCATTTTATGGACAACGTAGGGTTCTTTTAATTGGGGAAAAATTTGCGAAACTAGGCCTCAAAAATCAGCTTGACTTTACTATCAAGGACCCGAATGCCAGCTTGCGGACCGATGCATTTGTTGTGAAAAAAGGTACAGCAATAGACATGCTCAACCTATCCTACCCATTAGAAAATATTCCTGCTGATGCGCCATTAAAGGAACACTTTCAAGCTGGGGGGACGAATGATACTTCATATTTACATTTCCTCAAAGCAGCGAACAGTAAGGGTATACGTCCAAACCTACCTGCGATTGAAATTGGGAATTTTCAAGATGGTGAAGGCGTAGGTAAAAAAGGTGAAAAGTCCTACCAGTTGACAGGAACTGCCGTTTTTGATCAAGATCTTAAATTGTGTGGGTATTTAAACATGGATGAATATAGAGACCAGCTTTGGATCATGGAGATCCTGAAGAAACGTTCGCTTACTATTCTAATAGAGGATGGCAATGTCAGTTTGGATTTAGACAAAATGGGAAGCAAAGTCATACCAGAAATCAGCAGAAATAAAAAAATAAAATTTACCATTGCATTGACTGGAGAAGGAGCTGTGATCGAAAATAATACAAATTTAGACTTAACGCAACCCAAAAACCTTGAGTTCATACAAAACGAATTTAATAAACAATATAAAAAGCAAGTTGTTCATACCATTACAAAAGTTCAAACGGAATACGGAACAGATATTTTTGGGTTTGGTGAGGTAATTCATAAACAGATACCGCACCAGTGGAGAGATTTAATGAATGATTGGGACAAAAAATTTTCAGATGCTGATGTCACTGTGAAAGTAAACTTGACCATTCGACGTGTAGGATTGTCAGGTCCAACCTTAAGAAAGTGAGATCAAAATAATGAAAATCTCAGGAGTCCAAATATTTTGGATAATGTTCACTTTTGTTTCAGGAAATATGCTTATAACGACCATAGGTCCAGCAATTAGAGACGCGAAACAAGACGCTTGGATTTCCTATCTAATCGCCATTATTTTCGGGGTACTGATTGTCTTTGTCGCAACCAAAGTGAGCCTTTTGTATCCCAATCAAACCTTAATTGAATACAGTAAAACCATTTTAGGTAAGTGGATAGGAAACATTGTTGTGATTACATATCTTTTCCAATGGTACTCGGTGATTGGCTATAATTTAAGGCAATTTGCTGATTTCACAATCACAATGTTGCTCCCAACAACACCTTTATGGGCGTTGATCTTGACAATGCTTTTGTTAGTTATCTATGTCACTGCAGGCGGAGGAATAGAAGGAATTGGCCGATGTAGCGAAGTTTTCGGGATAATATTGGTTTTTTCAGGAGTAATAACATTCATCCTAGCTGTTCCAAATCTCGATTTTAGCAAAATCCTACCTTTATATTCAGATTCCGGATTGCGTCCGATACTTAAGGGAACTTTGTACCTTGATTCTTATTTTGGGGAGTCTGTTATGATGATGATGTTTGTTTCATTCATGGCTCAACCAAAGCAAGGACCTTCAAGAGCAATATGGGGAGTTGCTCTTTCTGGATTGGCGCTATGTGCAAGTTCAATGGTTGTACTTATGACTTTAAGCCCTGAGGTAGCAGATAAACTAAAATATCCTGTTATAGATGCGATTGGATTTATCTCCGTAATGGGGTTTATCCAAAACGTAGATCTTTTAGTCCTATTAATATGGATGCTAAGTAGTTTTATTATAAATTCATTGTATTTCTTTATGGCCAGCTACGGAACAGCTCAATGGCTTAAAATCAAAGAATGGCGAAAAACTATTTGGTTTGTGGCTGCTTTTTCATTCGTATATGCCTTGATCTTTCCAAATGTCACAATAACTGAAGTAGAATATATAAATAAGTATTGGATTCCATTTGTGTTGCCGGTCAATATTATCGGAATTCCTCTTTTATTATGGATTGTGGGAAGTATACGAAAAAAGAAACAGTAGATTCCCCTAATACATTCTTATAGATCAGATTAAAGTCTTTTTAAAAAGTCGAAGAAAGCACCTCTCACTTATGCGGGCCATGATGTGGAAGCGAGGCTTTTTAGGATCATTTTTAAATAAGAATTTTCTTTTTGAAATGAAAGCTTAAATGACATTGACCATTCTCCAATAATGGACTGTAACTACTAAGGGATTGACATAGTAATTACAAGTTCCTATTAATAAGGTGTGATCATTGGAGTTACGTTCGGGGTACAGTGGATTATTAAGGTGGATGAAAATATGTTAGGGTCCAAGGATTTTATAAAATTTTTGATAGAAGGAAAGACGTGTCTGATAGCAGAGAAATCGTTTATATGGACCCAGCCGATGGAGAATACGAAGGCACTATTTAACTAAACTATCCGAAAAAAGGATTACCTGTATACGACATTCTCTATCGAATTTAAAAGATACAAGTGGATTACGGAAATTCGATGTTCCAATTAAACAATTAATGTTTCACTTTTGAAGTATTCTAGCTGCTCCCTGTGGTTGAATGATACTAAGACGAATGAGACAATGAGGATCCTTGCCTGTATATCACTGAAAGAAGATCCAAAATAAGTATGAGCTTCGACCCCTTTTGAGTTATATCATTAAGCGTATATCAAGTTGTGCAGGAATAAAAAAGAGTATTCATTTGCTCAATTACGACGTACAGATGCGACTCACATGATCAAAAACGGTGCAACTATTGAAGTAATCCAGAGCCTACTTGGTCATGAGAACAGTGAGACCACAAAAATATATGCGCAGCTAATCGGTAAGTTGAGACACGATTTTTATAGTAAATATTTTTGAAAGCTACTTAAATTAAACTAAATCGAAATCGAGGCGCCCATATATAAATGCGCGTCTGTTTGTATTGGGCCATTTTCCATAAGAAGTGGTTGATAAACCTCCCTTTATCACTTAGCCATTAACCGCGCTTGGGTGCGTCATAAACGAATTTGTTTCAACGATGAATAAAATCCTTCATAAAAAGAAATAAAGATATTCATATGAACATGGACAGATTTAGACGATCCCTTATAGGTTATTACAACTATTATTGCATTACTGATAATACCAAAAATGTTAGCAACTTCAAAGATGAAATCGAGAACTTACTATTTAAATGGTTCAATAGAAGAAGTCAAAGGAAATCCTTTACATGGGATAAATTCAGACTATTTCTTGATAAATATCCACTACCTTCACCAAGAATTAAAGTGAATATATATGATGTAAGAAAAGAGATTAGTTACATTCTGTGAATGTTGACTTGGAGGAGCCGTGTGCATTAATAGTGCAAGCGGGGTTCTGTGAGGGGATAGAGTACAATTTACCGTAAGGTGGAAAGGCTCCCTTCTACTCGACTTGTGGAATAAGAAATGATCAAACTTTTTTATAAAAACCAAACTTAAATCTGCTGAAAAAGAATCCATTTTGATCAATCTTTTTTCAAAATGGATTCTTTTTATTTATCGTAAAATGCTGGCTTGCGAGGGTGTTTTTGATCAAACAGTATTTTAAAGCAACATAAGGTAGGCTTTTTAAAGTGTTATAGAGCAATCGATTGTTTTTTATCGATATATCGATTATAATTACCGATATAATTAGAGATGGAGGGATATGATGAAAAAGCGAAGAGGGTTTGTACAATTAGCCATCTTACATTTACTCAGAGATGATTCGATGCATGGTTATCAAATCATGAAGGAATTGGAGGATCGTTCGGATGGCCATTATTTGGCTAGTGCGGGTACAGTTTATCCTGCACTTCAAGAATTACAGAATCAGGAAATGATCGAACTTGAGTCTGAATCAGATAAAAAGGTCTATTTTATCAATAAAAATGGGAAAGATCGTTTGGAAGAGTTTGCGAAGAGAGGAAAAGGAGATTTCTGGATGGAGTGGAAAGAGTGGTCCGTGTGGCGGAATTCAGAAGAGTCCGTTCAGCTAAAGGAGGCTATTGATTTGTGGGAAGTCGAGATGCGAAAAGCAATGAAGGGGGCAAGAATGAATGCTGAAAAATCTAGAGAATTAATCGCCTTTTTAAAAGAGATAACCGAGCGTTTAAAGAAAGAAAACAGGTAGGGGAGGGGGAACTATAATGAAGTCCCTGAAGAAATTACTTCAATATGTAAAACCCTATACACTTTTCGCTGTTTTGGGGCCGTTCTTGATGTGCATTGAAGTAGCGATGGATTTGCTACAGCCGACTATCATGCAGCATATCATTGATGTGGGAATCGCTAATCAAGACAATGCTTATGTCATAAAGCTTGGGCTACTTATGTTATTGACAGCTTTTGTAGGGTTAATAGGAGGAGCTGGCAGTTCCATTTACAGTACGAAAGCGGCTGTCCATTTTGCAACAGATATTCGTCGTGATGTGTTCAGGAAGACGGAGCAATTTTCCAATCAAAATACCGATTCATTTGGTACTGGAAAATTAATAACCGTTGTGACGAATGATATTGCGGCAGTTCAGCAGGCACTCATGATGACATTGCGTGTTTTTGTACGTGGACCGTTGCTGTTTATTGGATCAGTGGTCATTGTCTGGTTTACAGCACGTGAATTGTTTCCTGTGTTAGTAGTAGCCATCCCGATTTTAATTGCTTTTATCTATTATTTTTCTGCTAAATCAGGCAAATTGTTTGCAAGAGTGCAAAAAACGATGGATCAGGTTAATACAAAACTTCAGGAAACTTTGGCAGGTATCCGCGTTATCAAAGCGTTCGATCGTCAAGATTATGAGAAGGGAAATTTCAAAACGGTAAATGATTCGTTAATGAAGCGGAATATGTCGGCCGAGCAAGTCATTCTTACGCTCATGCCTATTATGTTGTTCGTAGTGAATATTGGTGTTGTTGCGGGTCTATGGATGGGGGCGATAAAAGTGAATGAAGGCACACTTCAAGTCGGCGTCATCTTAGCTTTCATTAATTATTTGAACATTATTATGAATGGATTAATGACGAGCAGCCATGTGTTGATGCAGATTACTCGTTCCTTTACTTCAGCAGATCGGATTCACCAGGTACTTGATACGGAAATTGATATTACTGAACCTGAAAGTCTAGCTTTCCTTCCAGCAATACGCGGTGAAGTGGAATTTAGACAGGTGAATTTTAGTTATAGTAAAAATGGGGAATATGTGTTAAAAAATATTTCTTTTCAGGCTAAAGCAGGTGAGACGATTGGAATTATCGGTTCGACTGGTAGTGGGAAATCGACGCTCGTAAAATTGATTCCACGCCTATACGATCCAGATTCGGGAGCCATCCTGATCGATGGGGTCAACATAAAAGAATATCCTCTGGAAAAACTACGAACCGCGATTGGCTTTGTTCCGCAAAAAGCCACGCTGTTTTCCGGTACGATTGAGGAGAATTTACGCTTCGGCAAAGAGGAAGCAACAACGCTTGAGATGGAAAGCGTGGCTCAGTCTGCAGCTGCAAGTGAGTTTATAAATAGATTTGACGGAAAATTTGCCCATGAGCTCATGCAAGGAGCGACGAATTTGTCCGGTGGCCAAAAACAACGTCTATCGATGGCGCGTGCATTCATCCGGAAACCGAAATTTTTAATCCTAGATGACTCTACTTCGGCCATTGACGCTTTATCGGAAACAGCGGTGCAACAGGCATTAAAACAAGATTATTCAGATACAACTGTGTTCATCATCTCTGCAAAAATTTCATCGATTATGGATGCCGACCAGATTCTCGTCGTGGATGATGGAAGGATCGAAGCAAGTGGAACACATGAAGAATTACTTGCGAAAAGCCGTGTCTATTACGATATCTATATTACGCAAAGCGGGAAGGAGGTCCATTCCTATGAGTAAAACTTCCTCACAGCCTGTCCCGAATGTAATGGGTCGCGCCCGTGGACCAAGAGGGTTTTCCGGACCGGTTGTTAAAGCGAAGGATAAAAAAGGAACGGTCAAACGAATTTGGCGATATATGAAAATTCGAAAAATGGCGCTGATTACAGCGATTATTTTTGTTATCTTTTCTACACTATTAGGCTTATTAGGTCCCTATTTGATTGGAGTCATCATTGATGACTACATCATTCCAAAGGATATTGGTGGGACACTTCGGCTTTTGGTATTATTAGCTTCTGTCTATACGGCTATCTCGATATTCACTTGGTTGCAAACGTTTTTGATGGTCCGCGTATCATTACAGACGATTCGGATATTACGTCAGGATTTATTTGATAAATTTCAGATATTATCCTTGAGGTTTTTCGATAAACGTACACATGGAGATTTGATGAGCCGAGTGACGAATGATATTGAGAGCTTGAATAATGCGCTCAGTCAAAGCGTTATTCAAATTTTTTCTTCTATCTTAATGGTATCAGGTGTTACGATTGCGATGTTTTCACTTAATTGGGTGCTCGCCATTGTGACGCTGTTGATCATTCCAGTGATGATCTTTACGACTAAAAAAATCATCACATACAGCAGCAGTAATTTCATCAAAAGACAGCGAGACTTGGGAGAGTTGAACGGATTTATCGAGGAGTCCATTTCAGGAAACGAAGTGATTACACTCTTTGGGAAAGAGGAAAAGACTATTGCGAAATTCTCGGTGGTTAATGAAAGACTGCGCCATTCGGCAATGGCGGCAGATACGGTATCAGGCTTTCTTGGACCGATTAATAACTTCATTAACAATGTAGGACTAGGATTAGTGATTGGGTTTGGTGCGATTATGACGGTCCAAGGGATGACATCTGTCGGGATCATTGCGGCCTTCGTCACGTATTCCCGCCAATTCTTCCGGCCTATTAACCAACTATCCAGTCTATTGAATACGTTTCAGTCCGCGATAGCTGGCGCTGAGAGGGTGTTTGAAATCATGGATGAAACTCCAGATTTGAAGGATAAAGAGAATCCGATTGCAATCGATTCCTTTCATGGCGATGTCGAATTTTCCAATGTTCACTTTTGCTATGAGGATGAAAAGCCAATCTTGAAAAATATTAATTTTAAAGTGAGGGCAGGCGAGAAAATTGCATTGGTGGGTCCAACTGGTTCGGGTAAAACGACCATCATCAATCTGTTAATGAGGTTCTATGACATTAATTCTGGTGAAATAAAAATCGATGGTCAGGACATTAGAGATTATAAAATTAGTAAGTTGCGCAAAAAAATTGGCATTGTGCTTCAGGATACCTTTCTATTTTCCGGGACCATCATGGAAAATATCCGTTATGGACGTTTGGAAGCAACCGATGATGAAGTCATTGCTGCGGCAAAAATGGCTTCTGCTCATGGATACATCAAGCATTTACCCGGAAAATATCAAACGTCAATCACATCTGGTGGCTCCAATATAAGTCAGGGACAACGCCAATTGCTTGCGATTGCCAGGGCCATTTTAGCGGATTCAGATATATTGATTCTTGATGAAGCAACATCTAGCATTGATACCAGAACCGAAATTGAAATCCAAGAAGGGCTAAATCGCCTAACTGAGGGACGAACAAGCTTTGTAATTGCCCACCGCTTAAAAACAATTGAGAATGCCGATCGGATTTTGGTTATCCATCATGGAGAGATCATTGAATTGGGTACCCATCAGGAACTGTTGCAGAAGAAAGGCTTTTATTTCGATATGTATGATAGTCAGTTTAATATTTGAGGATATGAGCAGACTGGCAATTAAGGCTGTATCGATCCATCTTTCTTTTGGATTGTTGAAGAAGTTTACAAATGATCAAACCATTTATAAAAACCAAACTTAAATCTGCTAGATAAGAATCCATTTTGATCAATCTTTTCTCAGAATGGATTCTTTTTATTTATCATAAAATGTGGGTTTGCGAGGTATTTTTGATCAAACTTTATTTTAAAGCGACAGTTGCCTAAAAAAATGATATTTTTCTTTTTCTCTACAAACTCCGCTTTTGATAGAGTCAGAAACCGATTTTCGTTCAAACTCGGCATTAAACTAATTCATAGCTATCTAGTGTTTTCTAGTGTAACCGCCAAGTAGAAATGAACACTTTCTTACCTAAAGATGCTAAATAAGATTGAACACTCTTTTTCCAGTAGAGACGTGCGCTTTATTTGGAGAGGCGGACATGATAGCTTTTGTCGGATGAGCCAGATTTGTTGATATATCTGGCTTTTTGGCTAGTAATCCTGCCCGCAGAGGCTCCGATTAAAGTGACAAACATTCTAAACTAATTTCCAGTAATTTGTTCACTACTATTTCGTAAAAAGTGTTCAAAGTTATGGATAGATTATGGAAGAAGTCATTGTACGTTTATTTTTTATTTGAAATAATAATAACTGGACTAACTTCCATATTTGGGTAAGCGTCAAACTGTCCCCACCTACATATAGAATCAGTTCCATTTCATAATCTCCTTACGTACAAGACGGAATGGAGATTTTTTATGATTATTATGGATCAATCAAGAAAGTTGAAGAATCGGGTGGACGCTTGTAGTTCCAGTGGTTTAAGCATCCGTTAGTGTTGTTAGGTTCATCAAGTGAAATACTCCTAATTTTATTATTGGTAGAAAAGGTTCAATGGTGTAGTAAAGCAATCATTTTGCCAATGGCTGCCGGTTATCTTTTCCGATGAGAAGGAAGAGCTATCTTCTCTTCTCCATATTTGCGACGTAATGTTGGAAATCCATCATCCTTTCGACAGGTTATAAAGGTGCTAATTGAACAATGATCCATGACACGACGATTGAACAGGTTTATTTGGCGCAAAGGGCAACCGATTTACGCAAGTCTATTGATGGACTTGCAGCGATTGTAAAGGAAGAGTTCGACCTGAACCCTTTTTCATCTAGTTTGTTTGTCTTCTATAATCGCTCACGCGATAAAGTAAAGATTCTTGTCTGGGATCACAATGGATTTTGGCTTTATTACCACCGTTTGGAGAAGGGGACATTCAATTGGCCATCAGAAAAAGATAGGATTCCTTTATCCGTCACAAGGAGACAACTCAGGTGGTTATTGGATGGCCTTCCTCTTCATCAAAAACAAACGCATCGGGAGGTCAAAGCTCGCATAATTGTATATTATTGGTTGGGAAAGAAGGGATATGACGAATCTTGGAGAATATATTCCAACATGAAAAAGATGACGAAGCAAACTCCCCTTAGCCCATGAGATAATCTCCTTACATACTACATGTGGAGGTTTTTTATGAAAAAACAGTTAATAAAGAAAGAAAGCTTATATCCAAGACTTTAAGAAAGTGGATTATCAAAAGCTGCTTGGTGCTAAAAACAGAACCTACCGGTTCATCGACTCTATTACTAGCTGATAAAATTATCACCTCAAGTGGAAGATTTGATTCGACAACACCTACAGGGCGTGCGATGTTTGGTATGCTCGCTGTTTTCACTGAATATGAACATGACATCATCCAACAATGGAAAAAAAGCCGGTCTTGATGCTGCCCGCAAACAAGGACGTCTTGAAGATCGTCCAGCCATCGATGAAAAAACAAAACGCAATGTCGTTACGCTATTTCAAGTAGGAGACAGTGTAGTTGATATAGCAGAGGAATTTAGTATTGGGGTCTGCCGATATCCACCATCAAGCGTAGTTAAAATACTCCTAACAAAGACGGAGAATACTTTATGAAGTAGCTTATCACGATTTACATGGAATTTAAAAAGCGAAATTGGATACGTCCAAAGAACTGAAGACCTCTCGGTTTAGAGGGGACCAGGGGAAACCTTTGCACAGGTGATGAGGGAAAACTTGACGCAATCAATGGGCGATTGGCTGAAGAACGTGATGAAAAGCGTTATTAACTAAAGGGCAAGTATGTGTTGCAATTCTTGACTCACAGTTTTGAGAAATCCATTAGACATTCCAGCCAATAAAATTTATGATGAACATATAACAACATACATATTCACGATAATGGCAAACCTGTCGTAAGGCAGCGACGCAAAACTATAGAGCCTGAGGGCGAAAGCTCACGGTAGCCAGTTACCGAATGAAAAACGGAATAAGAACAAAAGTAGCAAATTTTATTCTTATTCCGTTTTTGGACACAGTTCGGTGTACAAACCGATCTGTGTTTTTTATTTGCAGATTTGGCCCTATGTAGATGAAACCAAGAAGGGCGAGGATAGTAATGAAAAAACTAATCCATCTATTATGTGGAATTTTTTTGATGCTCCACGTATTTCCGGGAATGGCGGTGGCGGCTGACTCGAAATACACCTATCAAAATTCTACGAATTTATCGACATGGTTATGGGATACTTCCAGAATTGTTTCTGAACCAGACACAGTTATTAATAATTTAGTGCTTCATCATGTTAACGATCTATTTCTGCAGATTGATACGACAATCGAACAACAGGTATATCGGGAGTTTATCAGCAAGGCGACTGTTAATGGAATTCGTATACATGCACTGGACGGTGCACCTGAATGGTTAACCGATCAAAAGATGCAGAATGCATTTCTGAAATGGTTGAACAGCTATCAGAAGGCTGCATTAGCGGATGAGAAATTTAAGGGAATACACTTAGATGTCGAACCCTACGAGCATGAACAGTATGAAGTGAAGCCTCATGATCTTTTGGTGCGATATCAATCGATGATGATCACAATGAGGAATCAAGCCAATACACTGAATTTAGAGTTTGGAATAGATATTCCTTTTTGGTTTTACGGTGTGATGTATAACAACAAATATGGAAAAGGAAATATGGCTGAGTGGCTCTGTAAACACGTGGAATTTATAACCATTATGGCCTACCGAGATACAGGGGCTGGAACTGACGGAATCATCGGCATTTCAGCTGCGGAAATGAAATTATTTCATAAATATAATGTTAAGGGTACCATTGCCGTAGAAACCGGACGCCTCGCAGAAGATTATAAATTTGTAACCTTCTATGAAGAGGGAAAAGATTATCTCTATGAGCAATTGAATCTTGTATATAAGCATTACAATGCTGAACCAGCATTGTACGGAATAGCAATTCATCATTACGACAGTTGGATGGCTATGTCATAAGCCTTTTTGCAGTAACCCCCGGAATGAAAGCCAGGGGTTACTATTATTTTAACGGGTCTATCATACTATTATTTAATATTGACGCATATGTAAAAATGCCTATATAATAACACTCGAACTGGAGGCTATGAACGTGAAGACTAAAATGAAGGTTTCACTCGGAATTGGGATAATATTTATCGTAGTATGTATAATAATTGGCTATCAAGTTTTCTTTTCGAATACCGATACAAATAATAGTGATAGGGCCGCTCTCCCTCAGGAAGTGGGTGTCCGCTATATAAGTAAGACTGATCAAGACTCGCTCTATGTTAAAAAAGGTGCAAAGTGGGAAAAGATGTTTATCCAAGGTGTAAACATCGGAGCTGGCAAGCCAGGTGCTTTTCCTGGAGAACTTGCGATTACGTATGATGAATACTACAGATGGTTCACTTATATATCCGATATGAATGCCAATACAATTAGGGTCTACACTACGTTGCGTCCACAATTTTACAATGCATTATTTGATTTTAACCAAGCTGCAGAAAAAGAAGGTAAAGAGCCGATTTATGTCATTCATGGAGTTTGGGTCAATGAGAATGACATTTTGAGCATTGAAGATGCATTTGGCGAAGACAGTAAAATTATGAAGGATGTCATCAAGAGCGGTCAAGATATTGTTGACATCATGCATGGGGATAGCTATCTGCCTGTTAATAAAGGGTATGCGGACGGTACTTATACAACAGATATATCACAGTATGTGATTGGATGGATATTAGGTATAGAGTGGGATCCGTCCTTTGTTGCAGGAACGAATGATAATAATGCCGATCGCAATAAATACAACGGGAAGTTTCTATATACGGTAGATGCCTCCCCATTTGAAGCTTTCCTAGCGGAAGTCGGAGATAAGATCATCGATTATGAAATGACTAAATATAATATGCAAAGACCGGTTGCCCTTTCGAATTGGGTAACGACCGACCCACTTGAGCATCCTAACGAACCGTATGTAAACGAAGATCTTGTGGAAGTGAATGTAGAACATGTGAAATGGAATAACAATTATAAACCGGGTATGTTTGTCTCGTACCATGTCTATCCATACTATCCTGATTCCTTTAGCTTTCAAACTGACTATATCACATACAAGGGCCCAGATGGAAAACTAGATCCATATTTAGCTTATCTAGAAGATCTAAAGACCGTACATTCGATGCCCATCGTCATATCAGAGTTCGGAATCCCAGCTTCAAGAGGAAAGGCGCATGAGAACAGGGTAACAGGATTTAATCAAGGCTTTATCGATGAAGAGACACAAGGTGAGATGTTGGTGCACATGATTAACGACATTCATATTGCGAATCTAGCTGGAGGAATTTCTTTTTCTTGGCAGGATGAATGGTTCAAGAGGACGTGGAATAATAGTGACCTTGATGTGATAGACTCTAGGCCGTATTGGTCGAATACACAGACGAACGAGCAGCATTTTGGTCTATTAGCCTTTGATCCTGGCAGCTCTGAAAGCATTACTAATGTTGATGGTCAGGTAAATGATTGGGCGAACGACTCACCGTTCTATGAAGATGATGACAAGAAGCTGTATGTGAATAGCGATGAGGCGTACCTTTATTTAAGAGTGGACTCTTCCAGTTATAATTTCAAGAATGACACCTTGTTAATACCGATTGACACCATAGATGAACAAGGTAACCAAAAATTCCCTGAGTATGACACAACGTTTAGCAAGAGTGCGGATTTTGTGCTTAAAATCCACGGACAAGATAACTCCCATTTACTAGTTGATGCTTATTATGATAATTATTATTTCCGCTATGCGGTTTTATCCGATCTTATTGAGAAGAATGAAGCATTCCATTCGAAAAATTCAGGTATATTCAATCCTATTAGGCTAGCGCTTAATAAGAAAATGATCGTTCCTCCAGAAAAAACAGTTATTCCATTTACCGGATATGAGACAGGATTGCTTTTATATGGGATATCCAATCCCGATCGTACGGAGTACAATTCATTAAGCGATTTTTATTACGAAGACGGGCATCTAGAAATCAGAATTCCATGGCAATTATTAAATGTGATGGACCCATCGAAGAAGGTTGTTATTGATGATATGCACGCTCGCGGTAAAATATCTCCTCTACAAGTGAACGGCTTTAATATTGGAATTGAATGGATCAAAGATGATTCTGCCAAGGGCGCTCAGGATCTAACTATGAAGGAATACAATTGGAAGCAATGGGATCAACCTACATACCATGAGAGACTGAAGAAGTCCTACTATATTGTACAACAAGGTTTTAAAGAACTATTAGATGCAAATAAGGAATGAACAGAGGATTAGACAAATGATAAAAAAAAGAGTTAATTTTCGTTATTGGGTTTTGTTATTTCTATTCATTGTTCTAGTGATACCCTTTGGTTGGTGGTACCTTACACCAAGCAAGGATCTCGATATCGTTGTGCTCAATAAGACGTTTCCTGTCGAGAAGAATGCATCTGGAGAAATGATTAAGCTGGATTACAGTAAACAGCGTGGTTTGTACTGGTTAATGGGTTACCTTGGGATCAAAAATCCGGAGACGAACAAATCCTATAATGTTAGTAAAGATTATTATGGTAATTTTCTTGTTGGAGGGGAATTTGTTAACAAACCGCTTCAAAAGCTAACCAATGTGCCAGATGTAATCTTCTTGTCAGATATGTATGGAACCGGTAAATCGAAAATCAATGGCGAAGAACCCGAGGGTGTATCCGGCTTAACGAAAGATGAAATTGGTCTTATTTCAACGTATTATGCGAAAGGAACGGCTGTTATTGGCGAATATAACATCGCTGGAGATCCGACAAAGAAAACCGTATCGAAGGAATTAGAAGAGATTTTCGGTGTGAATTTTACGGGGGTAGCGGGCAAGTTCTTCTCGGACTTGTCTTCTAGCGCTGATGTTCCCAATTGGATTCGAGACATCTATGAACAACAATATGGAAAAAAATGGAAATTAAAAGGCGGCGGAATTGTAATCGCAGGAAATAATAGAATTGTTGTGCTGCAACGAGATATTGGTTTTACAGGAAAATCAATTCAGATAGCTATGACAGAGGATAACGTCAACCATTATGGTACAGAAACAGTTGATTATTACAATTGGTTTGAAATTGTTAAGCCATCCGAAGAAGCAACTGTTCTTGCCTGGTTTAACTTGAATCTTACAGAAGAGGGGAAAAATCAGTTAATGCCGTTTGGTCTTGATGATCAATTTCCTGCCATTATTGCGAATCAATCAACATATCAACATTCTTATTACCTGGCTGGAGATTTCACGGATTATAGAGGGCCTGATAAGATTAAACAATTTTTTGGGGCTGCAACATTATATAAGTATTTTAGTGTGAATAGCGAGGGCGATTTATCCTATTTCTACTGGCATTTCTACGTACCTTTTATGTCCAAGCTGTTAAAGGAGATAGAGCCATTAGACCAGGATATCTTCAAGGCTGTTAATGAGGTAGCTGATGACGGTTCTCGGCTTGTGTCTAAGATTGTCGATAAACAGTTTGCTGTATATCAGAACGGTGTTTGGAAGCCCTTGTATATTAATGGTGTCAATATAGGATCAACAGTTCCTGGGGATGCTGATGGCACTTTACCTAATGACCCAGCCTTTTATACGGACTGGTTTGAACAAATTGCTAACATGAATGCAAATACGATTAGAGTCTACACAAGAATGCCTTCCGTTTTTTATCGTGCGCTGGATACTTACAATTATAATCATCCCGATCAATTGCTTTATTTATTACAGAATATATCGGTGGATCATGAGCCGGTGTCGGGGAATTATCTGGATGAAGCGTATCAATCAGCCTTCGAACAAGAAGTAGAAAATACGGTTAATGCCATTCATGGAAACGCGGATATAAAAAAAGCAGATGGAAAGGGTTCCGACCTTTATGCTAATGACGTATCGAGTTACTTACTTGGATATTTGGTTGACCCAGAATTAAGTATGGACAATGTGGCTCTAACTGATGCAGGCAATTCAACGTATCAATTCAATGGTGAATATGTATCTGCTACAGTTGAGGCAACACCAACTGAAGCATGGCTAGCATCGATTATTAATAAAACCTATCAATACGAACAAACAAACTACAGCATGCAACACCCATCATCGATTGTCAGCATTCCCGAACTGGAAACCTTATATAAGGAGAAGTACAATCCTATTGGACAACTAAACAACATATCGCTTGATATTACTAATCACATGGTTATCACGAACAAGGTTACAAGTGGGTTCTTCGGAGCGTATGACATCTTTCCAGATCAACCAGGCTTAATGAATGGCGAAACGAATGAAGCCCATCCTTCTTTCACTGGATATAAGGAATATCTGAACAATTTGGTGACATCCCAGAGGAAATATCCGGTTCTGATCAGCGAGTTTGGTCTTTCGACAAGCGGGAGTACGACGGAAAATCAGCAAGGCGAAGGACTTGTATCTTTAATTAAGATAATTAGAGATAGCGGAGCGATGGGAGGGCTTGTATATGAATGGGCTGATGAATGGGGACAAAGCAGTGAATTCACATCTTCTTTAATGATTCCCTATAAGCATGGGATCTTGTGGCATAATACCGTTGACCCTGCACAAAATTATGGCATCGTGGCTTTGGATTCTCCAATTCCTACAGACTATACAATGAATCTTCGCGGTTCAGACTTACTGAGTATGTTATCTTTTACTACAGATGAATCGTACTTCTATATCAAAGCTGTAATGAATGACTTACCAGATTTTAATAAGCAAAAAATCATGATCTATCTGGATACGATAGACAGAAAAAATGGCGAATACATGTTAGCACCAGATGTGAATGAAAACTGGTCTGGCGTTGAGTTCAATATTAACATTAAAAGTCAGGACAAGGCTGATTTATTGGTTATACCTAATTACAATGCAAGTCGGGGATCGTATTATACTTCCATTTCCGCCACGGGGGTATTCGAAAGAATGACGAGGCAGTTGACACCTGAATACGTAACGAAGTCTGGTGTAAAGATTGCTGCCACAATTGAGGATGGATCGACATTAATCCCAGGCCGTTTCAAGAATAGCGATAGTCATTTTTACTTCGATGGTAACACGTTGAATGTAAGAATCCCTTGGGCAAGGCTGAACTTTACCGATCCATCACGCTTGCTTGTATTGAATGATGAGAAGAATAAAGATTTACTCGTGAATAAGAAAGATACCCTTTCAGTGAGAATGACCGATGGTATCGTTACATCCTTTGTTGTTATGAATAAAGTAACCAATCGGGTTGATTATCAGTTCCCAGAAAGCGTCACTTCATCGGGCTACAGAACGTTTACGTGGAACACCTGGGATGTGCCTCAAGTCGTATCACGCAACAAGACGAGTTATGACAAGATTAAAGAAGCTTTTGAGCATGACAATATGGATAATAACGAGGGAGCACAATGACCAATCAAGCGTATACCTTACTTTGGATTTCCGGCGGTCTAATTTTGATCTTCTTTATAGCCATTTTGGTTACTTGGTCATATGGCCATTTCAGCATGTTAATTTTCCGAAAAATAAACAGGAAGTTGGAAGGTATGCTCTCCTCCTTCTTCCATGCAGAAATAGAGGAGGAGAAGCAACAAGTCATTCGAAAGCTAAATCAATATATGAAGCACAGTAGTTTAAGAAAGGATCTTTTGATTAATTGCATCATTCAAAAGGGTGAAGCCTTTATTGAAGATCATCATAAGCAATTAATGAATCTGTACGAAGCCACGGGAATTAAGACATTCTTAATCAAGCGGCTTTCGTCAAAAAGAGATTACATCAGAGCTTTAGCTTGTCGACAGCTGGGGGATTTAAGGCTATATTCTACGGAATCCTATATTTGCAATCTGATCAGCAGCAAAAATAATAATGTTACCTATAATGTTTTACTTGCTCTAGCAAAACTGGGGGATTTAAATAATCTAGCTCAGCTTCTAACTTCTAACTCTAACAATATTCATTTTTCCTTTAGAGCAGTTATTGAAGTTATAGCAGAGTTTAAGGGGCCAAAAGAGTCTAAAGAAGCTTTATTAAAAAAAACCATTGAATCTAGTGATGATTATATGAAAGGGGTTATAATTAAAGCCGCAGCTGATGGTCAATATGAAGGGTTGAGCGATTACTATGTAAAATATTTAAGCAGTAATAATATAAACTTAAAAATCGCATGCATTCGAGCGTTAAGTGAACTGAATAATTCCGACTATGAACAATTTGTGATTGACATGCTCGAATCTGAAGAGTGGGAAGTTAGAGCGGCGGCCGCTAAAGGCCTTGGGGCAGTTGGAACGAGTCATAGCTTCGAACCACTCGGAAAGATGACAAGTGATAAGGAATGGTGGGTAAGACATAATGCTGCCAATGCGCTTATCTCTATTCCAGGAGGCAATGGGTATGCACAGCATATTCTTAATGGCGAAGATCAATATGCTCGTGAAGCTATTATGGCTGTAATAGGAATGCCAGATTAATAGGAACTTCCAGGAAAGTTGGTTGGCATCATGTATTTTTTTATGAACTTTATCCTTTATTTTAGCGGGTTTTGCATGATTTACACGATTGCGATTAATCTGTTTTACAATGGTCAGATGCTGCTTGCTGTCTCTGATCTATTCGGATATTTTAAGAGAATGAAATCCTCTGATTACCAGAGATATGTAGATTCTAAGAATATGATTCCAATCTCCATCATTGTACCTGCCTATAACGAAGAAAAAACCATCGTGGACAATATCAAGTCTTTGCTTGCGCTAAATTACTATGAATATGAAATTATTATTGTGAACGACGGCTCTAAAGATTCAACGAGAGACAAAATTATCGAAGAGTTCGAATTAATCAAAGTAAATCAGCCAATCAAGGTCAGCATACAGACGAATGAAGTTTTAGGTGTTTATCGTAATCCTAAATATGAACGATTAATATTTATCGATAAATTAAATGGGGGCAAAGCAGATGCACTAAATGCCGGTATTAACCTATCAACGTATCCTATATTTGCAAGCATAGATGCTGACTCCGCACTAGAGAATGATGCACTGATTAAGTTAACGATGATGTTTGTTGAACATCCTGAAACAATTGCAGTTGGTGGGATTGTAAGAGTATCGAATGATTCAGTCATTCAAGATGGCAAATTAGTCGAGATGAATATTCCCAAAAGTAAGGTTGCTTTGTTTCAAATTGTGGAATACTTGAGAGCGTTTCTAACTGGGCGTACAAGCTTAAGTAAACTGAACTCTATTCTTATTATTTCAGGGGCTTTTGGGGCTTTTAATAAAAGTGTAGTGATTGAGTGCGGCGGATATAAGGTAAATACGATCGGTGAAGATATGGATATTATTATGAAACTTCACAAAAAAATGAGGGATGAGAAGAGAAAGTATAAGATTAAGTTCCTAGCAGATCCCATCTGTTGGACCCAGGTTCCTGAATCCCTCAAGGATCTGAGAGTACAGCGCAGAAGGTGGCAAATCGGATTGTTTGACAGCCTGTTAAATTATAAATCGATGATTTTTAACCCGAAATATGGTACCGTTGGAATGATAGTTCTGCCTTATTACTGGTTGTTTGAGTTGGTCGGTCCGGTCGTTGAATTTTTGGGTTATGTGTTCATACCGCTAGCCTATTTGTTCGGATTACTAGAATTTAATAGTTTTCTTATTTATTTTATAATTGCATTTTTGCTGGGTACTACGTTATCGATGGGCAGTATTTTACTGGAGCAAATCTCTTTCCGTAAATACACAACATTCCGGAAAACGATGCGATTAGTATTATTTGCTTTTATTGAGAATTTAGGCTATCGGCAGCTTACTGTTCTTTTCCGAGTTGAAGGTATTTTCAAGATCAGGAGTGGGAGGCATTCCTGGGGAACGATTAAAAGAAAAGAATTTGCAGCAAGTGAAAATCATACTAACTAACGTCAACTAGTGGATCTGTATTTTACAAATCTGAATGGCATACCTGACCAATTGCTCGCTTGGGGCAGTGTACTAAAAACATGGCTTAATCATCATATAAATCAAGATTAAAGATTGCGAACAATTAATCTAAACAAAATAAACATATACTTGAATATGGCACATCATTTTTAAACATTGACCCTTCTACGATCCATGCAGAGGGTCTTTTTGTTGTCCGGCTAAAACGAGTGATTATTAGGTAGAGTAGGTGGTGTTAACAAAAAAATAAAGTTGTGTACCAAGAAAATCGAAATTCAAAAATAAAGATACGTACTTCATTATAATAAACAAGCTCTAGTTGATACGATAATCACATTCCTCTGTATATCTTATTGCTTTAAATCAGGTCTTATCCTTCTTAATTTTGTTATTGGAAAGCTTGGATAATTATCTTGTAGTTCTAACCATTGTTTTAGTCTATCTTGATAGATTGTCAAATCATAAGGGGAATGTTTTTTTGATTATAATTTGCTTTATCGACTTCTGCAATTGTTCACCTCTCCACGAAAAAGAGACTCCCATCAGATTAGCTTGCCTTTTTACTGTATTTGGGTCACATTGTAATTGTCTAGCAATTCCTCTCAAGGTACCTCCATTATGTATTAATAGTAATAACTTATGTCTCCAAATATCACCAAATTCATTTATCCTTCCAATCTTAAAACGGTCTTCTTCACTAATATCAGGATCTTGTTGGCATTTAATAATCTTAGTCACGATTGATTGATCATCCAACTCCTTATCTGTTGGGGTATCTTGGCGTTTTAGCCATTTGTAATAACCACTTTTTGAAACACCGGCTATCTTACATAACGTGATGATAGTAAATTGATCCGTAAGCTCATGAATTATTTTGTATTTTAACGATTTTTCTTTTCCTGTATCATCCCCCTTTTCGCAGCTAAGAGCTTTTTTAAAAAGGCATTCTCTGCTTCTAATCGAGTCATTTTTTCTGTATCACTTTCATCGTCTTTGTTAGCTCTACCTTTAAGTGGGTTACGAGATGTTCCTCTCTTTTCCTCTACCCCTTGAATTCCTTCTCTTTTATAGTGAGCTATCCATCTTTGGACAGTTGTAAATCCAATCCCTAACTCTTTGGAAATGGATCTAATCCCCATATCTTCGTTTTCGTATAAATGAATCGCTTTTAGCTTAATCTCTTTTGTATAGGTTGTTCTAATTTCCCCCATGAAAAAATCCCCTCCATAGAAGACAATATAATCCTTTCTTTTTACTGTCCACTATAAGGGAATAATAACAAACTGAAGATCCTTTTTCATTGCCCATAATTGATAATATGTGAAATCAGAAATATACTTTTCTTATTCCAGAATATCAGTTGATAGAAAATATAAGGATTAGTGGTTGAATATAAAGAAGAACTCGGCATAGAAAAGCTCCCATTATGGTCTTTGATAGAAAAGGGATGGTATTTAAAACAGCCTCCATAAAGCAATTGGAATTATGGTCAGAAGAAAAACATTAGAATCTGTTTAAATTAATTCAATCCTTATTGAGTTAATGGGGTTCCTTTCTGCAATGAGGTATTTAAAGCGATCTTCAGCAATCGGGCGCGATTGTGTAATAACACTTAGATTTAAAAGACTTTATTGTTATGTGATTAAATGCAGTGAATATTTTACATTTGAAAATAACCAACTTTATTTTAACCCCGTCCTAAAATCAGAACGGGGTTATGCGTGTTTGTGGTTTTAGAATTAAATAATTTTATTGTTCCTTTACAAAAGGGACTAGCATTTGTATAACATTTACACTCACAACCTGAATTTAATGCGAAAAAAGTATTGCTATATAATGAATTTATTAATCGATTGTTGATGAATGTTATAGATTAACAAAAAGTACCGTTATTTACAATTATCAAAAATTAAAATCGGTTAATATGAGATTTAAATCGATGGCATCCAAAATAATACACTGATAATGGTACTTTATTAAATTCACGGGTGCATTAGACGAGAGTAATTTAGGATATAAATCGAAAAAGTTTGGAGGTGTCTAATGTTATCGAGAGAACAATAATAACAAATTTTAACAAGGTTCGAACATGAAGATTTGTGAATTTCAGAATACAATAAAAAGCAATATGCGTCTATATGGACCATCTATCGTAACATAAAACCATTAAATAGAATTTGTTGGACTAATATAAAAGGAGAAGAGATATGGAAGCATTAAAACTGAATGAAGTACCTGAAAAACATAAAGAAAAGGAAAGTAAAAGTACCAAGACTTCTATTTATCGAATCGTTTGGAGATGGCACTTTTATGCAGGACTTATATTTTCCCCATTTTTAATCATTTTGGCTTTTAGTGGTGCTGTATATTTATTCAAGCCACAAATAGAATCCTTTCTATATCAGGACCTCTACTATGTGAAGGAGAGTCATTCTTCTACGATATCTCCTTCAGAACAGATAAGTCGAGTAACAGAAAAGTATCCTGAAGGGATAGTGAATTCGTATAAAACGTATGATGACCCATTACGGACATCAGAAATAAGTATTTCTAATGATGGACAATCACTTTCGGTGTTTGTAAATCCATATACAGGTTCAATAAATGGATCACTAAATTCAGAAAAGAAATTTACCGAGATATTTAAAAAGCTGCATAGCGAATTAATAATCGGCGGGACATTCGCCAACCGCTTGGTGGAACTTGCTGCATGTTGGTGTGTGATCTTGCTGATAACGGGTTTATATATATGGTGGCCTCGTAATAAGGCATCTATTTGGGGGACTATTCTACCTAGATTCAACAAGAAAGGCCGGATATTCTGGAGAGATATGCACGCTGTTCCTGCCTTTTGGTTATCGATATTTGTTTTGGTTTTAATAGCGACAGGGCTTCCATGGTCAGGAGTAATGGGTGAACAAATAAACCGTTTCGCTACCGCTACTAATACGGGAACTCCTCCTTTTGCTTATAGTTGGGATGCAAAACCAGAGTCTATCATTAGAACGAGAGATGTTGCACAAGATGGACCATGGGCAACTGAAAATTTAGTAGTGCCTTCATCTAAAACAAGTAGTTATTCGACTATCTCGCTAGAAGATGTTTCTTATGTAGCTGGAAATAACAAGGTGGCAAAGCCTTATACCATATCTATGCCACAGTCTGAAAAAGGCGTCTATACGATTACAACTTCCCATACAAAGCCAGGAGATAATGCTACATTAAACATTGATCAATACAGTGGAGCTGTATTAACAGATGTTCGCTTTAATGATTATGGAATTACCGCAAAGGCAATAACAGTCGGCATTGCATTACATGAAGGAAGATTATTTGGACTAGCCAATCAAATCATCGGTCTCATTGTCTGTATGGGATTGATCGGGGTGGTCATTAGTTCATATATCATGTGGAAAAAACGTAAACCTTCTGGTAAATTAGGTGCTCCTTCTAAAGCTCATGATAAGAAACTAACTAGAACTGTATTTTTTATCATGCTTGCATTAGGAATAGTCATGCCGTTAGTTGGGATTTCTATCATTTTGGTGTTTTTATTAGATCGTTTTGTTATACCTAGATTTAAGCCGTTAAGAGGATGGGTGAATTAATACAAAACCAAAACTATGAAGGATCGATCATGAAGCAGGCTACACTCGCCTCATCACAATGGTGGCGGTGCGGAGCCGTTTGTATATCTACTATGTAGATTGGCTATATGAGTAAGTCGCGAAGCCCGTCCCCATGACCTTCATACAAGAAGAGAGGGGATCAAGTACCATGAGAAAATGTTTTTTCATATTATTAGCATTTATACTTGTTTGTATCATGAGTGGATGTAAGACAACTAGCAGTACGTCTCAAGAAAAAATGCAAGTGATTGAAGCTGACATCCTATTACCTGATGTTGTTTTGCTGAATCAAGAATATATATTCAAAGTTCATGTAACGCAGGGATCAAGCAATGTAGATGATGCAAAAGATGTTCAATTTGAAATTTGGAATGCTACGAACACTCAAGATAGTGAAATGCTTCAAGCGGAGTTTACAGGTAATGGAACATATACTGTTTCTAAACGGTTTAGTAAAGATGGAGTCTATTATGTTCAAACTCATGTCACTGCTCGAGGACTTCATGTCATGCCTAAAAAACAATTGATGGTTGGGGACGTCTCAGAAGAGGAAATAAATGCTCTAAGAGAAGAGCCTATTAAGAAAAGCAATCATCAGGGGCATCATCATTGAACGATGGACTTAGATAGAGAGATGTATGACAACACCGGTTTATTTTCCCCTCAAATTGTCGGTTATCCAGTTACATTGGCAGAGGAAATTTCTGCCTTTTTCTTGCGGGAGATAAGATTCATCCTTGATATCAATAGAAAAGAAGTCTTTCAAATACTTTTTAGAAATGCCCTATGTGAACAAATCTCGACTATTTGTGTATTTATGCGCGTTCATTTTGTTAAATACTTACCAAGTTCACCAATTTTTCACATGTTTTATTATGTATCTACTTGTTTTATCTTCTAAACTTAAATATTCTTAAAATACATGTTCAAAAAGGAGCCGAGAAGTACTGAGAGCGATCGTCTTAAACCTTTTGCGTGAGAATCGGACTTTTTGAACAACCTCTAAAAGGGAATCTAGATGGAGAGCGAGGACACTAAAACAATGAAAATAATGAATTACATAATGTTTCTCCTCGTTTTATCATTATTCATGCCAGCTGTATCTGAAGCAGAAGGCACTTTACAATCTAAAATCGACGAGGCCAAAAAGGGTGTCACGATTGAAATTGAAGAGGGGGAGTATGAGGAGACATTGGTAATCTCAAAGCCAATAATCTTGAAAGGAAAGGGTGAAGTCCTTCTGCGCTCTTGTCAAGCGGAGCCGGTAGTTACCGTTAGCGGTGAGTCAGTTACTTTACAAAATATTAAAGTGGAACACTGTGGAGATGAAAAAGAAGATACCGCCATTTATGTTACTGGTACTAATCATAAACTGGAGGGTCTTGCTATTCGGACGAAGCGTTTCGGTATTAGACTTGATCATGCAAATGGCGTGACGATCCAAGATACAGAGATTGTTGGAATGAAGCAGGGCAATGGGATTGATTTATGGGAATCCAATCAGAATACGTTTGGAAATCTTAAAATTACCAATGTTACGGACGGAATTTATTTAGAGAAAAGCAATGGAAATACTATACATAGAAATGATATCCAAAGATCCCGTTACGGTCTGCATCTCATGTTTTCAAATGAAAATGTGCTTGATGAAAATGTATCTAAAGCAAATATAACAGGGACAATGCTGATGGAATCAAAGCGGACAGTCGTTCGTCATAATAAATTTTTGTCTAATAACAAAAGTGTGAATGCACAAGGATTGCTCATTTATATGTCTACTGACACTGAAGTGACTAGAAATGAGTTTATCTCCAATCGTGTAGGCATTTTTATTGAAGAGGCTGAAAATAACCGAATAGATTCCAATAAAATCATGGACAATTTTATCGGAGTACAGTTTAAAAAATCGAATGAAAATCATGTGATACGCAATACATTCGTTGGAAATGTCAATGATGCACAGGCAATAGAAAGTGCAAATAATCAAGTGAATGGGAACTATTGGGATGCAGCAAGCAAAGTTGATGCTAATGGAGATGGCGAGAGTGAAATTGTCTATAGAGCTGATCCGTATTTTCTTACTTTGACGAACGCAGTTCCAGAATATCAGCTATTTTTCCAAGCACCAGGACTGATTCTATTACAAAATATACTGAAAAGCCCGGCTGATCAGTTACTTACTGATTCAGCTCCTCTGATGAACATGACGATGGAAGTCGAAAAAGAAAAATCAACGAGTTTTAGTTTATGGTTCATGAGTGTAGGTATGATCTTAGCAAGTACTAGTCTATTTATATTTGGGAGGAAAAGAAGATGAAGAAAAAACGATTTAGTTTTATTGTATGGGCAGGATTAATCATGATTCTTGCAGCGTGTGGCAATGATAAAGCACAACCCGTTGCTATTAATGAAGCAACAGACACTTGTGAAACATGTAATATGGCTGTTATTGACAACCAACATGCTACCCAGATTATTTTGGAAAACGGAAAATCTATGGTTTTTGATGATTTAGGTTGTATGTACGAATGGATAACTAAACATGAAAATGAAAAAATTGATGCTGAATTTGTCCGTGATTATCATGATAAAGAGTGGATTTTAGTAGACGATGCAACGTATGTATATAATCAATCGTTAAAAACGCCAATGGCTTATCATGTCATATCATTTAAAGATAAAGCTACAGCAGAAGATTTTGCTGCGAAAAATGAAGGCAGTGAGATCATGACTGCTAAAAATTTAGCGGATCATGATTGGAAGTCAAATCATGACAAAGAGGACCATTCACATACCCATGATGAAAATGATGGTCATAGCCATTCTCATTAAATAATAGAGGGCCGGCTCCGTTTTCGGGCGGTCCCTTTTGTATGAGGATATGGGGCGGGGCTGCGCGACTTATTAATATAGCCAATCTTTTTATTAAGTATACTAATTTTACCTTAGAAAGCAGCTAAAATTCCGGCTTCGCACCGCCACCATTATGATCAGGTGAGTGTAGCGTACTACTTGATTAATCCTTCATGGTAAATGGTGGCGTAATAACGCCATATTCGTTTTGTATGAAGGACATGGGCAAGATATTTATGGAGAAGAAATTTTGAAAAGAGGAATGAAAATGTGGAATATTTGGCGCTCTGAACTACGAATGACGATACGACAGCGATCTTATTATTCTTTTTTAGTCTTATGGGTTGCTGTACTATCCCTCTTATTTTTAGTGCAAAAAAGCGCTCCATCCTTATCTGGATATACAAATATGACTGGAACTGTGGTGAATGTTGCCTTATATATTATTCCGCTTTTCATGTTGATCATTGGTTCTTTTTCAATCGCCAATGAAATGGAAAATGGACAATGGCGGTTGTTGAATACCTATCCTCTATTTTCTATGTCGTACATATCAGGGAAAATAGGCGGTCAATTCACTGCCCAAACGATCGTGTTCACGTTTAGTTATGGAATTAGCTTGGCAATAGGACTAGTCAGTGGAAATGGTTTTTCCAGTGAATGGCTTTGGTCCATTTACTTTTTTTCTATTAGTCTAATTTTTTTCTTTCTCGTTCTTGGTATAACACTTGGATGTTTCGTATCGACAAGATGGCAGGCGTTATCTATATCAGTCATTATCTGGTTTTTCCTCATCATGATTTGGCCGACTGCGTTAATTGGGGTTTTAGGTTTGGTTCCTTATCCGTGGATTGCCCCATTAATGAAACTGGCCCTAATCGTCAATCCAGCTGAGTTTATTCGGGTGTCCCTAGTCATAAATCTTGATGGGGGAGCCGTTTTTGGGCAAGCATATGATTCTCTTGTGCCTTTCTTAGACCCTCCTTATGGCATCCTTAATTATATTTTATATTTTATTGGATTTTTGGCCATTACGTTATTGTTTTCGATGCTCATGCTGGAATGGAGGAAAAGGCGATGACAGGTTTAAAAGTGAAAGATGTCTCGAAAGTTTATAAGAAAAAAACAGCGTTATATCCATGTTCCTTTGAAGCAACAGAGGGGATTTGCCTTGTTTTATGCGGTGGAAATGGCGCCGGAAAAAGTACATTACTACAAATCATTGCCGGTATTCATTCTCCAACAAGTGGTACAATCTCTATTAACGGGAAAGGGATTAGCTTAAATCGCGAGAATTATTTAACTGAAATTGGTTTCATGCCGGATGATTTCCATGCCCAGGAAATGATGACGATTGAAGAGTTCCTTAGTTTTTATGGATCATTCCGAAAAGTGAGAAAAGATCGAGTAAACGAAGTAATCGATTTGATCGGTCTAGTTGACAAAAAACATGAGTTAGTAAAAAGTTTATCTAAGGGAATGAGACAGCGTCTATTATTCGGTCAATCCATTTTAGCCAAACCAAATGTTTTGTTACTGGATGAGCCGACAAACGGTTTGGATCCCTACTGGGTAAATCGATTTGTTGAGATTCTTAATCAGATTAAAAAAGAGGGGACAATCATCGTTTTTTCTACTCATATGATGGACGTTGCAGCTGAAATAGGTGATGTCATTCTATTTATGAAACAAGGGGAAGTCATTGAGACAATCAAGAATGAAAACAAAATAGAAGAGACGACGATGAAATTGATGAAGCTTCATCGCCAATGAGAATCTTTTTTACTAAATAGGAAGGAGTCAAAATAGGATATTAAGCTGAACATAATAAAAGATTGAAGAGAAAGATATACTTTCTCTTCAATCTGAAGAAACGTTCTATTGGTGTGCTTCTTTTTTTTAGGCTGTGTTATACAACAATCTGTTTAACAACAATATTGTTTAACATAGCCTTTTTTAAAGAAGTGCATGAAGATTTTATTGGTAGAAATGCTTTTTATTATAATTTAGGTAGAACTTTCTTCGCCCCTAAGAACATCCAAGTACTGAGAACGAAAGGCAGCGTCAGAGATGGTAGTCCATAAGGTAATAGCCAGGAGGTTACGGCTGCTGTGATCGGTACTGTTAAACAAGCTGCGCAAATACCTGATATAGACGCAAAAGATTTATGACCTTCATGAAATACTACGGCTACGGCTAAACTAGCTAAGATTGCATTATAGCCATATAGACCCATGAAAATTAGTGAATGCTCTCCACCTAATCCATATGATATAAGTAATGCAACTGCATTTCCTAAAACGGCAAATATACCAAATTTCCAACCAGCCCAAAATATGGCGATAAATAGTAGAAAACCACAATATGGATTATTAAGGAAAAAAACTTGCCCAATGCCAGTAAAGGTCCCTTCCAACCAATTGACATTTCCTGATATATTTAGTTTCCAGTGTGCTAAATCTTGAGGTACTAGTGCAGTGCTTAATTGGAAAGCTTCTAATCGATAAGAAGTAAGTAACGTAAACCAAGTCACGATAATAAATGGTATTGTAAGGACTGGAATCCCCGTGTTTTTCATGGCATGCATGAAGGTAGCCGTTAAAATTGCTGTTACAAAAGCTCCAACTAAAGCGATTAACCAATGATAGGGACCTGTTAGAAACAATGTCAATGCAATCCCTGTTAACACGGAATTATAACCAAATAATCCTTGTTTCACGCTATTTTCATCGGCGCCTCCCCATTTTCCAACCATGGTACCAATGATTGCGGATAGTAGGGCAATGATTCCCAAAGAATATGAATAAATCGTGATGGAGAGTAGAATAAGTAATCCAGTCATTACATTCTCAATCAAGATAACTTGGGAGATTCCTTTTAATGATGCCGATAATAAAGAGGGGAGCTTCCCCTCGGATAATATAGAGCGATTGTTTTTTTCCATAACACTCACCTCTAGTGAATTTTTGTTAGTATTAAATCCGATTTTCTCTATTTCATAAAGTTTGTGAAAAAACGTTATCCTTATGATACATCACTTGTTTCTATCATGTATCAAGAATATAAATTCAAGAGAGAATTAATATAAAAGAATAGTATCTAACTCAAATGAAAATGTAAAAGCAATCTCTTTTGTTACTTCCCAAAAGGATTATTTGTTCCGAGGTTATTTTTTTGAAAAAGAACCTATGAGTCTTCTATATAGAAAGATTTTCGATTGAAAGAAAACTTTCAATATTCTTAAAGACCTCCTTACAAAGTCCATTATTTTATCATACGAATGATCAAGAAAAGAGCGAGAGACTTTGGGTTAAGAAGAACAATCAATTCTCCTTACCCAAGAAGTAACACTGTTCCTTCTCATATCCTAAGAGGTAGCTATTTGCTCTAAACATTAAGAAAACATAAAAAATATGAAACTTGATGTATATATAAATTAGGATAGATGATTGTGTCTAGTGAATCAAATATTGTTTTTTTGAAAAAATACTAAATACCGCCAAAAAGTGATAAATTAATCAAAAACAATTCCGGTTATTTACTTTAATAACTAAAAATGTATAGTGTTTGGTGTTATATAACACGTTGAAAATGTAGTGAAAAGATCAAGAATCTAACGGTTTTAACACTGAAAACATAGAATTATCGGTTAGTATTATTAAGAATATTCAAACTTCATTTTCCACCAGTACTAAAGCAGGCCATTATTAAGTCTTATTAAAAGTCAAAATATTTTATAAGAAAAAGAGAAGGAGAGATAAAGCAAATGTTATCTGTTTTATATTGTCTTATTAATTTCGATTAGTCTTCTTACTCTTAGAGGATGTTCAAAACAGCGCATCTTATGAGGAATATTAAATCCTGTATAGAAAGTTCAATATTATTGCAAATGATGGAATGCCAATTTCAATGGGGAATTTTCGGGTCAGGCTTTTTGCTCTTCACTAGAAGATGTTTCAGAAGAAATGCCTATATCTTGATTAGAGAATGTCTTGCCTTTACACCTGTGGAAAAATAGTCGTAACAAAGTATGTAACAGATTGATGTTGGAGAGATTTTGCAACTGCCTCTTTGTTTCCGTAAGTTTGTTTTTTATTTTAGCCATTTCTATAGTTTATTTGGGACTCTCTTCAACGTTTAGTCTTATGATGACGCTCATGAAATTGAACTTCAAACAATGGTTTTATTTTAAAACGTTATAAAAAACCTTTGGAAATATTTATTCATTGAACTTTTCCTATATCTTTTTGGGTCGTCTATTATCGTGACCATTTTAATTCTTCATGCTTTGGTCGAAATCTAAAATGTTTCCGGTTACTGCATCAATATCCACATGATATTCTATTTCTCGATTTATAATAGAAACTTCGTACTTTTTAATACCATGATCTTCAAAAGGATGAGTGCTCGTTACTAGACCACCTTTTGATATGTCTAATGCGATCGTCTTGGCTTGTAATTGATTTATCGTTTGTGAGGGTGCATTTGTTTGTATAGTTACCGTTTGATCATCAAGTAGTGTGTGTGCCTCTATACCACCTGTAATTAAAGCACTTGTTAATACCATGATCATCCATTTCATTTTTGATAACCTCCTTGTATTGTTATTATAACCACTCGTGTTTAAAGAAAAAGAAGAAGAACCTTAAAATATTCTTAGAAAAGTGAAAGAATATAAAGTTTTCATTTTTTTGATTTTAATTAGTATGAGGAACTGATAAACTCCCCACTCCATTCATTAAGGTCACTGAAAAACTTCTGTTTTTTAATTGATTTAAGCAGCTAAAGTAAAAAAAGACGGCTCGAATTCATATTTGAAATTCGAGCCGTCTTTTTCTATCAGATGCTATGTGTGTACTTCATTCTTAACCGAGTAACTTCTATTTAGTGTCTTATCAAAACAAGCGATTTTATAAGAAGTGTTTTGATCCCATTTTATTTCATAAACCAACCCCCATTTCCTCAAAAAAGATTTTTATAGTATATAAAAATTGATATATATAAATTATGATATACAATTGTAATTAAGAAGCAAACGACAAATTACGACAAAAATAAAAAGGAAAATAAGTGAAAAAACGAATATTAATTGGAATCTAACACCTTTTTATTCGTTATTACCTTTTGTTTCTTGTAAATATTTAATAAGGAGGGATTGTTTAAGCTTTATGTTTTAAGAACATCAAACGATTATCAAGGAGGCTTTATTATGAAATTATTACCACGTGAGATAGACAAGCTCATGATTGTGGTGGCAGGAGATCTCGCCAAGAAACGTAAAGATAGAGGATTAAAATTAAATCATCCAGAATCTGTAGCACTTCTTACATATGAAGTGTTAGAAGGAGCCAGAGATGGAAAAACAGTGGCTGAATTGATGGAATATGGCGCAACGATTTTATCACGGGAAGATGTGATGGAAGGCATCCCAGAGATGATTCCTGATATTCAAGTAGAAGCGACTTTTCCAGATGGAACAAAGCTAGTGACAGTTCATAATCCGATTCGCTAAAAAAGGAGGCATCATTACATGATACCGGGACAATACGTTTTAAAAGAAGAAGATATTACGATCAATGAGGGTAAAACTTTAAACACGATTTCAGTCATCAACACGGGCGATCGTCCAGTTCAAATTGGATCCCATTTTCATTTCTTTGAAGTGAACGATGCCCTCCAATTTAATCGAGAAGAAGCATTCGGGAAACGCTTGAACATTCCGGCAGGTGCAGCGGTTCGTTTTGAACCTGGCGATGAAAAAGAAGTAGAATTACTTTCTTTTGCCGGAGAACAACGCGTTTATGGATTTAACAATAAAGTGGATGGATCTGTTAAGGGAGGATGCAAGTAATGAGTTACAAAATGTCAAGACAACAATATTCACAAATGTACGGTCCGACTACTGGGGACTCTATTCGTTTAGCGGATACAGATTTATTGATCCAAATTGAGAAAGATTACACAACATATGGGGAAGAAGTCGTGTTTGGCGGCGGAAAAGTGATCCGTGATGGGATGGGACAACATCCTCTTGCGACTCGCAAAGATGATAACGTTCCAGATATCGTAATTACAAATGCTGTCATTTTGGACTATATAGGGATCGTTAAAGCAGACATTGCCATCCGTGACGGGAAAATCGCTGGAATCGGGAAAGCGGGAAATCCTTTAGTACAGGATAACGTGGATATCGTCATTGGTGCGTCCACAGAAATCATTGCTGGAGAAGGTTTGATTGTTACGGCTGGTGCGATTGATACCCATGTTCACTTTATTAACCCAACGCAAATTGAAACGGCGTTAGCTTCTGGTACGACGACATTAATTGGCGGAGGAACAGGTCCAGCGGCAGGGTCAAAAGCGACAACCGTTACGCCTGGGGAATGGAATATGCACCGCATGCTTCTTGCAGCAGAAGGAATGCCAATCAACGTTGGATTCACTGGTAAAGGACAAGCGGCATCGGAAGAGCCTCTTATTGAGCAAGTAAAAGCGGGCGCAATCGGTTTAAAAGTGCACGAAGATTGGGGAGCAACAGCTTCAGCCCTTGACTATGCATTACGCGTCGCTGATAAATATGATGTTCAAGTAGCGGTTCATGCAGATACGTTGAATGAAGGTGGCTTCATGGAAACGACGATGGCTGCGATTAAAGATCGAGTGATTCACATGTACCATACGGAAGGTGCGGGTGGCGGACATGCGCCTGATTTAATCAAATCAGCAGGCTATGAAAATGTTCTTCCATCTTCTACAAATCCGACTTTACCATTTACAGTCAATACGATCGACGAGCATTTAGATATGTTGATGGTCTGCCATCATTTAAATCCATCGATTCCAGAAGATATTGCGTTTGCTGATTCACGAATTCGACGCGAAACGATTGCTGCAGAGGATATTCTTCATGACATGGGGATCATTAGCATGGTCAGCTCAGATGCACAAGCGATGGGACGAATTGGCGAGGTTGTTTTACGTACATGGCAAGTAGCAGACAAAATGAAAAAACAACGCGGGATCTTGGAAGGGGATAACGAGCTTTCTGATAATAATCGTGCGAAACGTTATGTAGCCAAATATACAATCAATCCTGCGATCACGCATGGTATTTCTGAATATGTTGGTTCTATTGAAGTTGGAAAAATTGCCGATCTAGTTCTTTGGTCACCAGCATTTTTCGGAGTGAAACCTGAAATGATCTTGAAAAATGGCTTTGCTGTAGAGAGCTTAATGGGAGATGCGAATGCATCCATTCCAACACCAGAGCCAGTGATTTATCGTCCGATGTATGCACAGGTTGGAAAAGCTTTGTCGAAAAGTTCAATAACGTTTATTTCTCAAGCGGCATTTGATGATAAAGTTCATGAAAAGCTTGGATTGGAAAAAATGGTTCTTCCTGTTCACGGTATCCGAAATTTAACGAAAAAAGATATGAAACATAATTCTGAAACACCTACTATTACGGTTGACCCGCAAACGTACGAAGTAACAGTAAACGGGGAACGCATTACATGTGAACCTGTTGACAGTGTTCCAATGGGGCAACGATATTTCCTATTCTGAGGTGAAAGCATGGTATTAGAACGAATTTTTATGAATATTAAATTGATAAAACCTGCAGGTGAACAATTTAGTTATGATCGGCTTCAATTAATAAATGAAATCTATACGGATGATGAGTAGTTGATATTACTTTGAATCTAGCTGATCAAGATATGAAGGCTATCCTATAGAATGTCATCAGATGATTAGTGAAGAATGGTTTAACAACAAACTATGTTTTCTAAGAAAGAACTAATTATTAGAACCCGGCAATCAAGGTAAGGTTGCCGAGTTCTTAAAGCATGAAAATTCTAGAGAAGAATCTTATAGAGGTTAGATTGTAGAAAATCATAATGTTACAGGTTGTGAAATGAGTAGTACATGAATTTAAATTGAAAAGAACATATATGGGTTCAAAAATTTAAAAGAGCTGGGTTACTAAGCGTGGCTGCTCATTTCTTATAACAAAAACCTGGAAGTAACTAACCGTACTATACCGTAAAGGTACGAAATTATATGTATTGACAACTTTTTTATAAAGTATATTTAGGAGGACATCATGGAGATGCAAGGTTACAAACAAATAAAATTAACAACAGCAGATCCATCTGCTTTAGGCCTGTTCGGTCTTGCGATAATAGCGCTTGTAGAATCAACAGAAGAATTAGGCTTAACACATGGACTTTCTTTTATGGTGCCATGGGTATTTTTCTTAGGCGGACTAGCACAATTATTTGCCGCGTATCTAGATGCGAAGAACGATAGTATATTTGGGACAACTGTATGGGGGGCATTTGGACTTTTTTGGATCAGTCTTGGAGTAACATGGTTGATTCAGATAGGAGCATTCGGCCAAAACTTAGTTTCAAATGAAGACTTCAAGCAATTAGGCGTTGCATTTGTTGGCTATTTAATTTTTAGTATCTTTGTGACAATTGCGGCTATGGAAACAAATAAAGTTTTGTTCTTCATTTTGCTTTTACTTGATATCGAATTTCTTGGATTATCTTTAAGTTCTTTTAATATTCTGTATGATGCAACTTATGAGATGGCTGCTGTATCAGAATTGTTCTGTGCCCTACTAGCATTTTATGGTTCAGGGGCAATCCTGATAAACACATGTTTCGGAAAAACTGTATTACCTCTAGGCAAACCATTTGGGATTTTTGTTAAACATTGACTAGAGGTGATTGCAAAAACCTATAATTAAATAAAAAAGGTGAGTGCTATTAGTAGCGACTCACCTTTTTTATTTACACTATATCATGCATATTGGGATTTATCGTTTGCTTTTACGTTAGTTTCCTCAAAAAGCATAATCCTATTTTTAGAATTATGAAGGACTTGAATGGAAGATTTTATCTAATATCATGATTTTGGTAATTTGCTACAGACTAAACTAATCGTTTCTAAATCTATTCCTTGAATATATTCAAGTCTTTCTATCACTTTTAAAAATGTTTTAGGTAAAGGATGGACAGATGGTTCTTTTAGCCAACTTAATATAGTTTTGTTGGATTCGGATTGATATTTCGGAGTTATAATTACTTCAATATTCTCTAATAGAGTGCACTTTAATGATACACATTTCCTCTTGATAACTAAATTACCTAAAAAAATGAATTTTGGATATCTTACATCAAAATTAAACAACTATATTTTTAACCCCTTCCTAAATTTAGAACGGGGTTATGCTTGTCTGAGCTTTTAAAATTAGGCTCTGTTAAATAACTCTGTTGATATTTGAATAAATCGAACGATTGTTCTGTAATGTAGAAAAAGTATGAATGTGAGGGATACGAATGGCTTTGAGGGAGATTATTAAAGAGATTGAAAAACTAAGCACAGCCGACCAATATCGTTTAAAAGAGTTTTTCGTTAAATCCCTTAACTCTTTTTCTGCAAGTGAACCCGTCTTTAAAGAGGTTTCTGAACAGAAACATAAAGACGGATACACTTGTACTCATTGCCATTCGCATAATGCAGTTTGTTTTGGAAAATATTCAGTAAAAATCGGTATGAAAACGATGGAACGCCAACGTTACCGTTGTAAAGATTGTGGTAAGACTTTTACTGACTTAACAAATACACCTTTATATCGTACTCATCTTCCACACAAATGGTTAGATTTTGTTCAGTGTATAATTGAGGGATATTCCCTTCGCAAGGCATCAGAAATGATTGATGTCCACTTTGTAACCTTATTCTATTGGAGACATAAATTGCTTTCAGCACTCAAACAAATGGATTTTGAAGAATTCTCAGGTATCGTAGAAATGGACGAAACTTATTTCCTATACTCAGAAAAAGGAAAGCGTAATATAGATGGGTGTAAATCTCGTAAGCGTGGAGGTTCATCCAAATATAGAGGAATTAGTAAAGAGCAGGTCTGTGTTCTGATTGCGAAAGACCGTCAAAAATCAACATTTTCAAAGGTGATTGGTCAAGGATGGATTGTAAAAGCACGATTAGATAGGGAAATAGGGTCAAAACTTACTACTTTAAATGTACTTTGCATAGATGCGTGGAGAGCATTTAAAACATATGCAACCGAGAAAGGATTAGAACATTATCGGTTCAAATCTGATGGTAAAGACAGAGTGAGAGGTCTATACCATATCCAAAATGTAAATAACTATCACAGCCGTCTCAAAGGCTGGATTGACCGATTTAATGGCGTGGCAACTAAATACCTCGACCATTATTTGAGTTGATTTCAATTTTTAGACATTATCAAGCACCGTAATGACGATACCAATGTTAGTAAGATGATTGTTGATAGTTGTTTATTCTCTACTAAAACAACATATGAAGAACTTAGAACGTTAAGTTATAAATAAAAGAGGAGTAATAGTATGCGAGAGAAAAAAGTTCGAGGAATTAAGAGAAAATCTAATAATTTGATTAAACGAATTGAAGAACACACATTGGAGTTTCCAACAGAATTTTACAATGGTTATTGGCATCTGCACCTACCAGTTGCTCAAGACTTTATTAGTTCCGATAAAACACCAAAAAAAGTCAAGCGACTCTGCATTCAAACACTATTGGATAAAGCTGAACATTTAATTAGATTGAAGCCAAGTAACGAAGAAAAATATAGAGTTGTGGTCGCTGTTGATTTACCTGATATGTGGGGTTCTCAAATTATTGTATTTAAAGGTGACTCCTATTTTAAAGATTTCTTTAACAGGAATGACGAATATCAAAAGTGGCTTCATCTATCTGATAATAGAAATATTCAAACTGAATGGGGATTATCTGTTCCTAATGAACTGCAAATATCAGGTTTTAAAGAAGTAATTAATGATGAGGACGGATACCACTATGAAGGTGAAATTTGGTTTATTGGGGAATTAAAATAAACTTAAAGGGACATCTAAATTATATGTTCCTTTCTTAGTCAAAAAACAACAATATTGGACTTGAGTCAATATCTTGGACACAAATAAGTTAACTTTTCATGCGGATTGATGATATTGATCTTCCACTTCTTGAGGTGTTTGATAGTTTAGTTGACTGTGCATACGTCGACGGTTGTACCAGCCTTCAATAAACTGAAATAGGGCTGCGTTCGCTGATTCGAAATGTAAGTAGGTCATGTGATGGACCGCTTCTTTCTTTAAAATGGCATGAAACGATTCAATACATGCGTTATCATATGGGCAGCCTTTACGGCTAAAAGACGGAATGATTTCATGTGCTTTAAGGGCTTGTCCCAAACTCTTCGCTTGTGTATTGAGAGCCAAGATCTGTATGCAAAATAAGGCCTGGCTCAGCTTTTGAACAGAAACGGCATTGTCTAAAGCATGTAAAACAAGCTCTGTCGTCATAGAACGAGAGAAAGAATATCCAACGATTTTTTTAGAATACAGGTCTAAAACCGTGGCTAAATAACACCAGCCATCTCGCAAAGTGTGGATATAAGTGATACCAGCCACCCATTTTTCGTTCAGTTTGGACGTAGAAAAATCCTGTTGTAGTACGTTTTCACGGGCCTCAATTGGTTTTCTGTTTGAATGTGGACGGAATTTTTTCATCGTAATCGAATAGATTCCCGCCTTTTTCATAATCCGTTGAACTCGTTTAAGGCTAACTGAAAACCCTGCTTTTAATAGAAGGAAATGAATCTTAGGTGCTCCGTATCTGCCTTTACTCTCCTTGTAGATGAACTGAATCTGTTCAAGAAGCAGTCGGTTTTTCCGGTCACGTACTGATTCTGTTTTAATCAAGGACTGATAATACGTGCTTCTTGGCATGCCTAGTACTTCACACATGACCTGAATAGGAAACACCTCTTTTTGATCGTGAATCAAGTTTGTTAGCTCGGTATCGGTTACTTTCTGGCGAATATGGCCATAGCCTTTTTTAAGATTTCAATTTCCTGTTTCATTCGAAGGTTCTCTTTTTGGATTTCAGCTATGTCCTGTGGCGTTAGACTATTCTCCTGGCCATTTACCGGAGTTAGTGCTTTAATCCATTTATAAATCGTGACTTCAGATACACCATATTCGCTACTTAACGTACTCACCGAGCTACCCATGTAATAAAGTTCGACCACCATTTTCTTAAAATCGTCGTTATAGTTATGCTTGTTTTTTGGTTCCATGCCGGACACAACCTCTCTTATTTTTATCATAGAGAGTTAACTAAACCGTGTCCATGAAACTATACTAACTCCATAATATTATGAACTATTGTACTTAAACTACTGGGTGCGTTAGTGAAAAAGGAATTAAATGATTTTAAGACAGAGGCCATATTTTAGTTATTCCATTAAACCAGCAAATAGTTTGTCAATATTTTTCAATAAAAACTTAAAATATCTCATGATATACTAAATTTGTGCATACCAAATAACCTTCCGATGTTCAGTGTATGGAAAGCTTTGGGTTGTTTGGTTATATTTTTAAACTAGGCTAGATCTTGGAAAGCTGATTTGCTTTTTAAAAGTGCATAAATCCAATGTAAGAGTTTATTGGCACATGCTATCACAGCTACTTTAAAGGGGTTTCCTTCTCCACGTTTCTTATGATAAAACTCTCGTAATCGCTTGTTACGAGGAATGATTTCATCGGTCGTTTTCTTCTTGCGACAATCACGAATGGCACATGTTACAGCCATATACAAGGCATGTCGTAGTCTACTAGATCCTCTTTTGGTAATTCGATTTAAAGTGCCTTTGAATGTACCGGATTCGAAGACACTTGGATCAATTCCGGCAAATGCTACTAGTTTCTTAGGATGATTAAACCGATCAATTCCCCCAATCTCAGAAATAATCGTGGCAGCGATTTTTTCACCGATGCCGGGGATGGAGTGGATAATCTTACACTCTTCAATATGTTTTGCTAAAGCATCTATCTCGTCTTCAAGCGTGGATATATGTTTTTTGTATTCAAGAAGCATATTAATATACATGTTCAAACTTAAAGAAAGGCTAGGATATAAGGCTTTCTGAAATGGGTTTTGAGCTGCGGCAGCCATTAGTTTTTCTGCCTGATTGTTTGCCGATTGTTGTGAACGACTTTTACAGAACTCTTTTATTTTGTTAGCGATGGTTTCTTCTCCTGCTTCAAAGGTTTCTTCTGAAGTAGGAAATGCTTGTAAAGTCAGTAAAGAAACATCCGAATATAAAGCTCCAAAAACTCCACAGTATTCAGGAAATATTTGATCCAGAACTGCCTGAAATTGCAGTTTGGTTTGTACAAACATGCCTGTAATATTTTCGTGTTGTCCTGTAAGATTACGAAGTTTAAGAGTTGGATTCCTCTTTGTTTATAAGGCTCTAAGTCCTCTTTATAGTACAGCTCGCAGAGGTGATAAGCGTCAATGATATCCGTCTTTACCTTGCGCAAACTAGAACTTTTAGCCCGATACGATATGAGAGGGTTCACGATAATTAATGAATACCCTTCTGTCCTCAAAATACTGGACAATTGGTGTGTGATAATGTCCAGTGGACTCTAACACAATGGGAGGCCGTCCCACTGATACATTTTCTACTTCTCTAATAACATCTAGAAGACTAGCTAACCCTTCAAGTGTATGTGCTACAACTCTAGTCATTAACAGAAAAAGAACTACTTTCATCTTAGTGGGTAAAGTGGTTCTTCCTTTTTAGTTAACATTGGCATATAAGGACCCGATCTATTCCGCAAACTAGAGGATAAAATTACACAAGGTGAAAAAGATGCATTATATAAAATATTTGTAAAAAACAATAATGTAGAACCTAATCTTCAAATAGCAGATATGTATAAAGAGTTACTAAATCAAAAAATAAAGGAGTTAAAGGACTCTCAAGGTTCGCTCTAATAAATACTTTGAAAAAATCATTACATTCAGAAACGTGGTTTTTAGGTAATGAAAAATAGCTTGCAGTAGTTCATACTATTTTTTTGAATTGTCTATATTAAAATCAAGATTTGTCTTATTTGAAGTTCAGCACAATTTTGTAAGTTTATACGTACATCATTTGTTCCCAATTGGTAAACCAAATGAAAGCGGTTGATATTATGATGTTAATAGGAGGACAGCCAATGATGATTGATAAACGTCCTTCGCTTTTATTGGATTATCTTTTAAAAGTGAAGAGTATCAACATGAATCAGATTATAGATGCAACTCAATTAACCAAACGTCAAATATCCTATGACTTGGATAAAGTGAATCAATGGCTAAAGGAGAGAGAACTTCCTACAATCCAATTCAAAGGTATCCATTATATTGTAGTACCTGATGCTGTTGTGGAATATTTTCGAAATATGGAGATAAATCACCATGAATGGGATTTTGTTTTTTCCGAAGAAGAACGCTTGGCGGTTATCTACCTTTATTTATTTATGCGAAATGATACAATATCATCCTTTCATCTAACGCAGCTCTTACAAGTTAGTAAGAACACGGTTATTACTGATTTAAAAAAGGCAAATCAGATTAATTGCCCCTTTTTGGTGGAAATCCAGTATTCACGAAAGCATGGCTATCATCTGGTCGGAACAGAGTTTGATAAAAGAGCTCTTGTCATGCACTACATATCCCACCTGATCCAAGTCCCTTACTTTGGAAAACTGTTGGATTATCTATTAAAGGAAGAAACTACAAAAATTGATTATCGAGAAATCCTAAACATTCTTAAACAAATTGAAAAGCAGTTTTCACTTAATTTTGTAGAAGAACGTTTAACTCAATTAGCCTCTTTTTTGATTTTTTATTATTACCGGCAGCGGGAAAAAAAGTTTGTCCAATTTCACTCAGATGAAGTGGCTTTATTAAAAAAAGATCCGATGCATAAAGTGGCTATAATGTTAAGTCAACTTCTCCAATTGAAGGATGAAGAATCGGAGTTATGTTACTTAACGATTCAATTTCTTGGTTTGTCTTTTGGAAAAAGTTCTGCACCCAACAGTGAGCAGGATTTACTATTTAAACTTAGTGAACAGCTTGTCTTTGATTTTGAGACCAAGGCCTGCATCGTGTTTGAAAAAAGGGATGACGTTGTCCATACGTTGTACCAGCATTTTAAGCCAGCTTATTTTCGTATGAAGTATCGGATTCCCGTTGAAAATCCACTTCTTAATCAAATTAAAAGTGAGCATAAAGAGCTATACATGATTGTGAAGGAAATACTGCATCCGATTGGTACATTGTTGAAAATCAACATCCCTGAAGAGGAGATAGGTTTTATCACGATCCACTTTGGAGCTTTGTTAGAAAGACCAAAGCAAGAGATGCCGGAAAAGAAGAAAGCAATCGTGGTTTGTCCAAGCGGCATTAGTTCGTCATTAATGGTGAAACACCAGCTGGAATCGCTTTTCTCAGAGATTATGGTTGAAAAAACCTTATCATTACGGGAATTTCAGGAGGGTAAATTTGACCAGTATGATTTAGTATTTTCAACAGTAAGGATAGAGACGAAACTTCCTTGCTTTTACGTGAAGCCAATTATGACGCCAAATGAAAAGCATAATTTAGTCAACGAAGTTTATCACCTGCTTTTTGGTATTCAATATCACGATATTTCGCTGAAAGAACTGATTCAAATCATTGGAAAGTTCACTACTATTTACGATGAAGAAGGGTTAAAACAGGAATTAGGTAACTTAACATTTTATAAAAAAGAAAATGCTTATAAGGGGAAACAGCCATTATTAGAAGATTTATTACAAGCAGAAACCATTCAGGTCATGGAAGAGGTTTTTGATTGGAAAGAGGCTGTAAAAGCAGCGGCAAATCCCCTTCTGATAAACGGGACAATTGAAACATCCTATATTGAGGCGATGATTGAAAATATTGATACATTAGGTCCATATGTCATCATTGGTCCGGAAGTAGCGATCCCGCATGCTGGTCCTGAAAAAGGGGTTAATAGGATCGGGATGAGCTTTTTAAAGCTTAAAAAACCAGTTTACTTTTTAAACAACTATGATTATCCAGTACGATTAATGTTTTGTATTGCGGCGACTGATAATACAACCCATCTTAAGGCGCTTTCGCAGTTGACAGAACTATTAAATGAAAAAAACAACATTGAAATTATAAAAGAATTAGAGTCGATTGATGAAATCAGATCATTCTTTAGACAAAACTCCACAATTGACTGAACTGTCCTTCCTGAGAAAGAGACTGTAAGATGGCAAAAATAATTCATAATCTAAACTAGAGGAGCTTGGTTTTAATATGGTAAACAAAACGTTCACAATTATAGATGAAACAGGGATTCATGCACGCCCAGCGACAATTCTAGTATCAGCAGCGAGCAAATTTAATGCTGATATCATGTTAGAATACAACGGAAAATCAGTAAACTTAAAATCCATTATGGGAGTTATGTCTTTAGGTATTCCCAAAGATGCAGTAATCAAAGTATCGGCTGAAGGCTCTGATGAAAAAGAAGCACTAAGTTTATTAGAAGATACTTTAAAAAGAGGAGGCCTCGCAGAATGATGACAGAAGTAGTTTTAACAAAAGATATTTCAGGAATTGCTGCATCAAGCGGGATTGAGATCGCAAAAGCCTTCCGCTTAGAAAATCCAGAGTTAATAGTAGAAAAAAACACGGTAACAAATGTTGATCTCGAAGTAAAACGCTTTGAACAGGCGCTTGAATCGACTAAGGGAGAGGTTGAGAAAATCAAAGAGCATACCTCTCAGAATCTTGGCGGCGATAATGCCGAAATTTTTGAAGCCCACTTGCTTGTTCTAAATGATCCTGAACTTATTAATCAAATCAAAGATAAAATACAAATTGAACACTTCAATGCAGAGTTTGCATTACAAGAAGTTGTAAACATGTTCGTATCTATGTTTGAAGCATTAGATAACGAATATATGAAAGAACGGGCTGCCGACATTCGCGATGTGGCCAAGCGGATATTGTCGCATCTTTTGGGGGTGACAATCCCTAACCCAAGTTTGATTTCTGAAGAGGTTATTATTATTGCAGAGGATTTGTCGCCCTCTGATACTGCTCAATTAAATCGTCAGTTTGTTAAAGGTTTTACAACAAATATCGGTGGCCGTACCTCCCATTCGGCTATTATGGCTCGTTCCATGGAAATTCCCGCAGTTGTTGGAACAAAAACAGTCATGGCTGACATTGAAAATGGTGATGTTGTTATTCTTGATGGGTTAAGTGGGAAGGTAATTGTCAATCCAACTGAAGAGGTAACCAAAGAATATAACATGAAAAAGGCTGCTTATGAAGTTCAAAAGACCGAGTGGGCAAAGCTGATCAATGAGCAGACCGTAACAAAAGATGGGGAGCATGTTGAACTTGCTGCCAATATCGGTAAACCGGAGGATCTCAATGGGGTGCTCGAAAACGGAGGCGAAGGCGTTGGCTTATACCGCACGGAGTTTTTGTATATGGGGCGCACTCAGCTTCCAACAGAAGAGGAGCAATTTGCTGCATTTAAAACGGTATTAGAAGATATGGAAGGAAAGCCTGTAGTGATTCGAACCCTTGATATCGGCGGAGATAAAGAACTGCCGTATTTAGAACTTCCTAAGGAAATGAATCCGTTCCTAGGATTTCGGGCGATTCGCTTATGCTTAGAAATGCAGGATATGTTCCGGACCCAGCTACGTGCCTTGCTTCGAGCAAGCGTTTATGGAAATTTAAAAATCATGTTTCCTATGATTGCAACACTTGATGAGTTCTGGTCGGCAAAAGCACTTCTTGAAGAAGAAAAGCAAAAGCTTTTGTCTGAAGGCAAACAGGTAGCAGAAAAAATCGAGCTGGGGATTATGGTGGAAATTCCTTCTACGGCTATTTTAGCTGATCAATTTGCTAAAGAAGTGGATTTTTTCAGCATTGGTACAAATGATTTAATCCAATATACAATGGCTGCAGATCGTATGAACCAGCGTGTTTCCTATCTATATCAGCCATACAGCCCGTCGATTTTAAGATTGGTTAAAATGGTAATTGATGCTGCACATGCTGAAGGCAAATGGGCAGGTATGTGCGGTGAAATGGCAGGAGACGAAACAGCGATTCCGCTTCTATTAGGCCTGGGGCTGGATGAGTTCTCAATGAGTGCAACATCCATCCTAAAAGCACGTTCCCAAATTCTACGTCTTTCTAAAAAAGAAATGAAGAACTTAGCAGAAGAAGCCTTGCAAATGAAAACAACAAATGAAGTAATCGAAGCCGTAAAGGAAATTATGAAATAGGAACGGCTATAAAAAAATGATTTTTAACGGGGACGGTTTTAGTATTTTGAAAAATACTTGTAAGAGCCGTCCTCATTAATCATTATGAACTATTTCTCGTAAGAACCGAGACAATGAACGATGATACACATTGATGGCACATGAACAATGGAGGGTGAAATGAAAAAGATAGGTGTTTTAACGAGTGGGGGAGATGCACCTGGAATGAATGCTGCTGTTAGAGCAGTTGTTCGAAAAGCAATCTACCACAATATTGAAGTATTTGGAATATATGGAGGGTATGCAGGTTTAATAAACGGAAATATCGAGGAACTTAGCTTAGGCTCAGTTGGTGACATTATACATCGCGGAGGAACGACTCTTTTTTCAGCAAGATGTGAGGAATTTAAGACAAAAGAAGGTCAACTAAAGGGTGTTGAGCAATTAATGAAGGCTGGTATTGAGGGCATGGTTGTGATTGGCGGAGATGGATCATATCGGGGGGCTAATGCTCTAACTGAACATGGTTTTCCATGTGTGGGTGTACCAGGGACAATCGATAACGATATTTGCGGGACACAATTTACCATTGGATTTGATACAGCCTTAAAGACTGTCATTGAAGCCATAGATAAAATTAGAGATACCGCAACATCACATGAACGGACTTTTGTTATTGAAGTAATGGGAAGAGATGCCGGTGATATTGCGCTTTGGTCCGGACTTGCCGGAGGAGCGGAAACGATTATCGTTCCTGAGGAAAATTACGATATGAACGAAATTTGCAGCCGATTAAGAAAGGGTCATGAACGGGGCAGAAAACATAGCATCATCATTGTTGCTGAAGGAGTGGCAAGCGGCATTGAATTAGGTAAGCAAATCAAAGAGCTAATGAATTTTGATACCAGGGTCTCTGTATTAGGACATATGCAGCGAGGCGGGTCTCCTACAGCTTTTGACCGTGTATTAGCAAGCCGGCTCGGTGCACGCGCAGTTGAACTTTTAATAGAAGGAAAAGGTGGAAGAGCTGTAGGGATTGAAAACAATCAAATAATCGATCACGATATTGCAGCTATTTTAGGAGAAGCACATACGCTTAATATGAATCTTTTAAGATTGTCAAAAGAGCTTTCTATTTAGGATGTGTAAATCCACCAGTTTTTTAAGAGTAAAACAAACACATTATGTCGGCTGTACCCGTTTTTCATGAAAAATCGAGATTTTTTTTGGGGTATAGACTATAATGTAATAACAATATACCATTATATCATCATTTGATTTTACACTAAACTTTTCTAAATTAATAAAATTCTAATGAAGAAGAAACTGAAAAAATGGTATCTAAAGAATTTTTAATAATTAGGAGGAAAACCATGCAGCCATTATTTTTGGGGTATAGACTATAATGTAATAACAATATACCATTATATCATCATTCAATTTTACACTAAACTTTTCTAAATTAATAAAATTCTAATGAAGAAGAAACTGAAAAAATGGTAACTAAAGAATTTTTAATAATTAGGAGGAAAACCATGCAGCCATTATTTTTAAAACCTATATATAAAGAACGAATTTGGGGAGGAACTAGTTTACAAATAGAGTTTGGCTATGAAATTCCATCGAGCAAAACGGGTGAGTGCTGGGCTATTTCTGCCCATCCAAATGGACCCTCTCTGGTAGAAAATGGACCATATGCAGGGAAGTCCCTTAATGTGCTATGGAAAGAGCATCCTGAATTGTTTGGAAATCCAAAAGAGGAAGTTTTTCCGCTATTAACGAAAATTTTAGATGCCAACATGGATCTTTCTGTTCAAGTACACCCTGACGATAGCTATGCAAAAACGAATGAAAATGGAGAGTTAGGCAAAACAGAGTGCTGGTATATTATTGATTGTAAGGACGATGCCGATATGATTTTCGGACATAATGCTAAGACAAAACAGGAGCTTGTTGAGCAATTTGAAAATGGTCAGTGGAATGATTTATTACGGAGAGTAAAAATCAAGCCGGGAGACTTTTTCTTTGTTCCAAGCGGTACCATACATGCATTATGCGAGGGAACGCTCGTATTGGAAACACAGCAAAGCTCGGATACAACCTATCGAGTCTATGATTATGACCGCAAAGATGATAACGAAAGCTTACGTGAGCTTCATTTGGACAAAGCAATTGTTGTGACAACCGTTCCACATCAAGGTGTAAAAGATGCCCCAAGAGTAGAAACCAAAGAAAATGTAATTATTACAACGTTTGTTGAATCTGAGTTTTTCACTGTTTATAAATGGGACGTCAAAGGACAAGCTTCTTTTGCCTTTAATGATAAATATCTGCTTTTGAGTGTGATTAATGGAGAAGGGATGCTTGTTTATCAGCATGAAAAATATCCATTAAAAAAAGGAACTCATTTTATTATTCCAGTCGGATTTGGTGAATTTTCCCTCGAGGGCAATTATCAACTAATAGTTTCCCATTCGTAAAAAGGATGTGAAGCATACTTATGAAAAAAGTGACCTGTTTGATCTTTTCTATTGTTATAAAAAAAATAAACAATAGATCTTCATGACAAATAGATCTTCTTGTGTTATAGTTCTATTGTAATAACAATATAATATCATAACAGGAGATGATCTTTTGTCACATTACGAACTTGCACCAGAAATAAAAATAAAACAATTTGAAGGTGTTTGGTCAGATTACCGGACGATCGCTAACAAATTAATAAAAGTCGTAAAAGATGAAACGAAATCCCGCACAATCTTAGCAATTGAGTGCTATCCAGGGGTCCGAAATGAAGAATTTGAAAAGCACTTAATTCCTCTTTTGGCACCTAAAAAAATCATTTTTGCAGATGATATTGCCATGGACGGCACCGAAATTACTGAAATGGTTAAAAGGACGCTAACCGATGACCGTGTTTTCGGCGTAATGTCCCACTACGAACTGGATGAATTTTTCCCGAAAGAAAAAGTTAAAGCTGTTCAAGAAGAAATCGCAACTACAGAAGGTTTAATTGTTATCTACGGTACAGGAGCAACCGTTATTGCTGAACCTGATATTCTCGTCTATGCGGATTTAGCGCGTTGGGAAATTCAGTGTCGTTACCGCAGTGGTGAAATTGGTAACTGGAAAATGGAAAATTACGAAGAAGATGCGCTTCGTAAGTATAAACGCGGATTCTTCTTTGAATGGCGCACGGCGGACCGACATAAGAAAAAGTACTTTGATAAAATCGATTTCTTGTTGGATACGAATGTTGGAAACGAGCCAAAAATGGTTAGTGGAACGGATTTTCGTCAAGCTTTGAGGCAAGTGGCGAGCGCTCCTTTCCGCGTCGTACCTTACTTCGATGCGAGTGTTTGGGGCGGTCAGTGGATGAAAGAACGATTTAATTTGGATCCGGAAGCAGAGAATTATGGATGGGCTTTTGACGGGGTGCCGGAAGAAAATAGTCTTTATTTGCGATTTGGTGATGTGAAGATTGAAGTTCCTTCAATAAATGTGGTGTTCCAGCACCCAAATGAACTGCTTGGTCCCAAAGTGCATAGTCGTTTCGGCACCGAGTTTCCAATTCGTTTTGACTACTTGGATACAGTTGGAGGCGGTAATTTAAGCTTGCAAGTTCACCCATCTGTTGAATATATACAAGATAAGTTTGGCAGGCAGTATACTCAAGACGAAAGTTACTATATATTAGACGCGCAAGAAGACTCTACCGTTTATCTTGGTGTAAAAGAAGGTACAACAAAAGAGGAATTAATGGCCGACCTTGAAAAAGCAGCGAAAGGTAATTATCGCTTCCAAGATGAGAAATATATTAATGTTTTTCCAGTGAAAAAACACGATCACATCCTGATTCCAGCTGGCACAATCCATTGTAGTGGACCAAACACGGTCGTTCTTGAAATCAGCGCTTCTCAATATATTTTTACATTTAAACTGTGGGATTGGGATCGTGTTGGTCTTGATGGACTACCTCGCCCAGTGCATTTGGAACACGGACGGGAAAATTTGCAAATGAATCGTGATACAAAATGGGTAAAAGAAAATTTAATCAATCAATTTGAAATATTGAAAGATGAAAATGGTGTAAAAACAGAACGAACGGGCTTACATGAGCTTGAATTTATTGAAACACAGCGCCACTGGTTTGAAGATAAAGTAACACTCGAAACGCATGATAGTGTTAATATGTTAAATTTAGTAGAAGGTACGGAAGTGGTTGTCGAAAGTGTAGATGATTCCTTTGAGCCTTTTGAAGTGCATTACGGCGAAACTTTTATTGTTCCTGAGTGTGTCAAAAAATATACAATTCGCAATACTAGCACAGATTCCAATCAAAAAGTCGCTGTTATTCAGGCATTTGTTCGTAATCTATAAGGGGGGCAGATGAAATTCAACGCAGGTTTTGATATAGAAAACTGACACGGAGAAACTAATGTTTCATTATGGACCTGAAAGTTTTTGGCCCTGAAGTGGAAAAGCGTGGGCTAAATGACCTAGAATTTAGTATTATAGTTATACTGAGAACATGAAATATGTGTATAGAGCTCGACCCATTGCCCGTGAAAAAGTACTTGATCAACCATTAGAAATTAAGATGGGCTCGAAAGAAAGTACTTTTCCTGGCATTTTTATTAAAAATAGGATGAGGAAGGAATTGAAATTTTGGAAAAAGATATATTATTAGATGAAAAACTGATAATTACGAATTTAAGAGCTACTGAACAGCAAGATGTTCTTAAATCTTTATTTAGTAAACTTCACAAAGAGGGATGTGTTAGGGATTCATTTTTAGAAAATATTTTGAAAAGGGAAGAGAATTTTCCGACGGGGTTAAAGTTAGGTAAATATAATATTGCTATACCACATACTGAACCACAATTTGTAAATAAATCAGCTTTAGCAGTCACAACACTCGAAAAGCCAGTTAATTTTCGAAGAATGGATAAACCGGAGGAAGAAGTTCCTGTTGACATCGTAATTATGTTAGCGCTTAAAGAGAAAAATGATCATTTAAAAGTTCTTGGAAAAATTATACAAATGTTTCAGAGTAGTCAAGTGCTAGAATCACTAAAAAAAGCTAATAATAGTAAAGAAATTATTGAAATTATTAAATCGAATTTATAGGAGGAATTTATTGTGGAAAAACGATTAGTCTTAGTTGTCTGTGGGGCGGGTACATTAACTTCTGTTATGGCAGCACAAGGCATAGAAGAAGGGTTGAAGAAAAGAAAGATAACTAATGTAAAAGTAAAAGCTGGGAGAATTGATGATATTGAACGTCATAAAGATGACCTTGCGGTGCTTGTTTCAACAATGAAAATTAAACAAGAATATAGTTTTCCGGTTTTCAATGCAGTTGCTTTCATAACGGGAGATGAGGATGGTCAAGAACAAATTATTTCTGAAGTGGTTAATATTTTAAAATAAATATTTTCAATTTAAAAAAATATGACAAATAATGTAAGCGATCACGCTGTTATGGCATAAAACACTCGTTTTTTATTAAATTAGAACAGGGTTTTTCACAAACTTTTATTTCATATTCTCAGGCATTTATAATTACTTATGCCGAAAAGGCTTGACACGGAGCCTCTATGGGCATGCCTGCCGAACCAAGAATCCAGCAGTATCAATGGCTGTTTCTGCTCAATAAGGCTAACATGCCCACCTCTCCATGTAAAGCCGTGCTTCTAAGTTTATACAAATCTGGATGCTGATTTAATTTGAAATTCACAATCTGGAATAACGTGAAAGTTTACATTAATAAATCAGCTAAACATATGGAATTAAAGATTTAGAGTTGTATTCAAATCCTGTAAATGATCCTTTTCTCTTCATTACCGATTCCTATAGAAATGAGTATTGTTGTTTTTTGGATTTTGCATTTATAACAGAACACTATAGTAGGGATTAACACAAACAGAGCAAAACAGAACTTCTTTCAGAAATATACACAGATTTGGTTTATCAAACCAAACTAATGTTGAGTGATAATATAGTTGTTTAATATTACATGTGCAAGCGAAAAGAATAAATATAAGCCTTCACCGCTTTGCCGATCTAAGAAAGGTGTTTTTATTAATAATCAGATTAAGATAATGGGTGAATGATTAGGGGAATTTGTATGATATTTATTGGGTTAGATGAAATAGAATACAGAATCAATCAACTGAAAAAAGAATTGATTCAGATTGCCGAAATAACTGGATTAAATAGCAGTGAGACCATTTATTGCAGTCAGAAATTAGACCAACTCATCACGATCTATCAAAAATCTGCTTATAAAAAAATAGAAATATGTTGTTGAATGGCAATAAAGTCGTGTGAATACTAACAATTTAAACAACTTTATTATCATTAGTTTTGAAATTTAAGCTTCATGTTACGATAGAAATTAAACGACTTATTTTTTGTCTGATCTGAATTTAGAACGGTTTTATGCAAGTTTGACGCTTCAAAATTAAATGACATTATTGTTACTGTATAACTAAATAAGGGTCAAAGAATTAAAGCTTTCTTATTTGAAAGTGGAGGATTCATAGACCAAGATAATAAAGTGTAAATTGGAAAAATTCAAAAAACAAATCGGGATTTGAAATTCAGTTTCGATCGGAAATCATAGAAGCTGTTACCGTTCTTCCAGAGAATTTTGTGGTGACATCAGCAGGGAAAATGATCGCAATCAGACGGAAATACTGGAGATAAAAATTATAGTGGCTATATCGATTATGAAAATTTTGGCCAGTATTCTGATGATGTGATCTTTTCCGCCTCAGAGTTAAAGTAAATCGTCGTAGACCTAAGATATAAATAATATAAAGTGCTAGAAAACGATGCTATTCTCTTAGATTTGATGGTTGTCATAGGACCACATAAAAAAGAATGGAAAATGTCTTGAGATCATTTTAAACCATTGATCCAGAAAGAAATGAAATAAGAATTATCTCTGATCATTTCATATGGACGAGGAAGAATTAGATGAAATCTATTGTTCATGCTGGTCTATTTAATTTTATTAAAGGCTGAAATAGTACTTAAAGTTCAGGTATTCAATCCATGAATTCATACTTGAAAATGTTTCTAATTTTCTGATCAAGATTCCTATTCCTAGCAAATTGATGATGGAGGAAATAAAAATGCACATAATGGAGTCAGCTCTTAATTGGTTTTTTGGACTTGGAGGAACAGTATTTGTTCCTATTATTATCTTTGTTCTTGCATTGAGTTTCAGAATTAAATTTTCGACAAGTTTAAGAAGTGCAATATATATGGGTATAGGGCTGACAGCTTTAAATCTTGTTATTGATTTGTCAGTTACTGCAATGGCACCAGTAACAGAAGGTTTATCTAAAAGATTGCATGCTGATTATTCTGTTATTGATATTGGTTATGGGAATGTTAGTATTGCCTGGACCTGGCCAGGGGTCATAGGGGTTATTATTGGTATTCTTGTAATAAACCTAATTTTTGTTTTCTTAAAACTCACCAAAACACTTTGGGTAGATATGTGGAATATTTGGCATGGTCAAGCGGTCGCTGCATTAATGTGGGCTTTAACAGGGAGCATTACAGTTGGTATTGCCACTGGACTTATTTTTTTGATTGTTAATATGTTCTTAGCTGATTATCATGCTAAAAAATTCCAAGAGTTTAATGAAATACCGGGTGTTACTATTGTAGCGACTTCAGGAACCTATACAGCAACTTTCGCCATGTTTGTTATGAAGATCATTGATAGAATACCTGGACTAAGGGACCTTGAGGCATCGCCAGATGCAATTAAAAACAGATTCGGAATTTTCGGAGAAATATCTGTAGTTGGAGCAATTATGGGTATTATTATGGGTGTATTAGCAGGATCCAGTGTACCTACAATTCTCAATCTATCGATTACTTTGGCAACTGTATTAGTTATTCTTCCAAAAATGTTATCAATTATTGCTGAAGGAATTATTCCAATTTCTACTGGTGTATCAAAATTCATGAGAGCAAGGTTCCCAGGGAGAGACTTACACATTGCCGTTGACCCAGCCGTTTTATTAGGCCACCCCTCAGTAATGTCAACAGTTATCTTGATGTATCCAATATCGATATTTATAGCTGCGATCCTGCCTGGTGGTAATTTTATACCTGTGGCTAGTTTAGCTGTGTTACCTTATTGGGTTGGGGGCATGGTTCCTTATACAAGGGGAAATGTTATTCATACAGTAATTGTTGCGATACTTTGGATCATCCCAACAACGTTAATCTCATCAGAACTCGCATCACTAACGACAGAAGCTTCACGATTGACAGGACTTTTTACAGAACAAATTTCTCAAGGTGCAAGATATACTAACTGGGAAGAAAGCGGAAATATTTTGCTTTGGTTCTTTGTAAAAATAGGTAATCTTTTTGGCTTTAAAGGATAAAAATGGAGAAGTAGCTTATGATGAAACTTGCTCTACTTAAAAACAGTAAAGAAAAAATAATAGAAAAATATAATACAAGAATAACGGTTAACTGCTGAATGCTGAAATTCCGTCGAACAAAACGGGTGAAAACTGTGCGATTTCTGCATATCAGAATGGTCCATTAACAGGAAAGTCAATTTATGTGTTTTGGAATGAGGAACCTGAGCTGTTTGGAAACCCAGTAGATTGAGTTGTCCCGTTGTTAACAAAGATTTTAGATGCAAACATGGATCTATCTGTACAAGTTTATCCTGAAGACACTTATGCAAAAACGCATGTAAATGGTGAATTAGAAAAAATAGAGTGCTGGTATATTGTCAATTGTAAAAAAGATACCGATATTATCTTTGGCCACAATGGGAAGACAAAGAAGAGCTTGTAGCACAAATATAACAAGGGTAATGGAATGAATTATTGTGTTGAAAAAATAAATCCTGGAAATTTTTTCTTATCGCGAGCGGAACTATCCATTTCTATCTTTATGATATAAATAATGTAATAACATTATACCATTATTTCTAAAATGACAAGGCGGAGTAATGTGTCAAATGATGATCTTGCTCCAGAAATAAAAGTGGAACAATTTAAAGGTGTATGGGAACATTTATTGTTCTTGAATGAGTTAAAAAATATACGATTCGCAATACTAGCACAAATTCCAAGAGTAAAGTCACTGTTATTCAAGCATTTGTTTGTAATCTATTAGGAGGTTTCACATGAAATTCAACGCAGGTTTTGATATAGAAACGGATACAGAGAAACTAATATTTCATTATGGTCCAGAATGTTTTGGGCCTGAAGTGGAACAGCGCCGGCTAGATGATATTCGTCAAAGTTTAAAAAATCCTTCAGCAGATGGCCCTTCAGTTTTATATGCGATTGCGATGGATGTTGGGAAAAAAAAACATCTAGCTGATTTAAAAAAACGTAATTTACTTTATGGTGCTGTAATTTACTCGAAAGGCCGGATAGGTAATGAGCCTGTTAGGAGTCAAGGCCATATTCACGCGATTTCTAATTCATGCAATAGTTCAACTCCAGAAGTCTATGAAATTTGGGAAGGAGAAGCAGTAATTTATATGCAAGAAACAGCAGAAGATAATCCTGGACGTTGTTTTGCAGTACATGCAAAAACTGGCGATGTGGTGATTGTTCCGCCATCTTGGGCGCATTGCACAGTAAATGCAAATACAAATAAAAATATGGCGTTTGGCGCGTGGTGCGTACGTGATTACGGATTTGATTATAAAGGAGTGCGCGAACATGGCGGTGTCGCTTACTTCCCGACCGTGCAGGATAATGGTCATTTGGCGTGGAGTACTAATCCATCCTATCAGGCACCAGAGTTGATTGTTAAAGCAGCACGTACCTATCCAGAATTCGGGATTGAAAGAGACATACCAATCTATACTCAATATGAAAATAATCCGAATTTGTTTGCGTTCGTTACAGACCCTGAAAGTGTAAAAGATATTTGGATCAATTTTGAGCCTTAATTAGCTGAAGGAGGGTTTATTCTATGAGCTTACCGGAAAAAAATATCTATTGGCCCTATTATGGAAAAGGTTTAAACTCGTTTGGGGTAAATGACGCACCAATAAAAGAAAAAATGCCGGAACCTGGTCCAAAAGAAGTTTTAGCAAGAGTAGATGCTGTAACCATTTGTGCTTCAGATGTGAAGATGATTAATATGGGGAATGATTATCCGCTATTTAAAGATCGCGATTTTAATAAGAATCCTGCCCGATTAGGCCATGAATTGTCTTTAACAGTTGTGCAACCAGGGGGAAAAATGGTACAAGATTGGCCTGTTGGAAAAAGGTTTGGCATACAGCCAGATGTATATATGCGAGGCGAACGGTTTTGTATTGGTGTTAATGTCACTGGAGGTATGGCGGAATATATTTTGCTAAGTTCGGAAGTTTTCACTTCGGATAACGGTAGTTGTGCTTTTCCTGTCAATGAAAAATTCACATATGCGTCGGTTGCACAAACTGAACCATTTGCATGTGTGGAAGCAGCTTTTATCCAACATTCCCGACAATCGTTTCAAGAAAATGGCACCTTACTAATATATATTGACGCAGGGATTCAGAAAGATTTTACGCTAGATTATTACTTTGAAACTCAGCAAGTACAGCTTTTTGACCCTGGTAATAATGCCGGAAGTAAGGTGAAGGTGGATGGGGCTGATGTTACCATAATTAAGGGAATTCCAGAAATGTTGTTCAATGACATTATTATTGTGGGAAATGCGGGTAATGAGGAAATGATTAAATTGACGGAGCATATGGCCGAGAAAGCGATTCTTTGCTGGTTACCGGAAGATGAAGCGACTCGTTATGTTAAGGCGGATATTGCTAAAGTGCACTACAATAAAGTCAATTTAATCGGCGCTCCTACCCAAAAACTTTCTGATGCGCTAAACCCAGCGAAATATCGTTATGATTACAAACCTGGCGGAGATTTGCTGATTTCTGGGGGTGGCGGTGCGATGGGCCGAATTCATACGATGCGTGCGTTACTACATGAAAATGGACCGAAACGTGTTATCGTAATTAACAGAACTAAAAATCGACTGACATCGCTCGAAGAAATCTTTGGAGAAAAAGCTCGGGAAAAAGGTATAGAACTAATTGTTATCGCACTCGATGAGTGTCAAGATTATAAAGCGGAAATTCGAAAACATCTAGGAGAAAACGGCGCTTCCGATATTGTTGTTTGCGCACCTGGCGTAGGACCCGTAAATCAAGTGGTAGAATTTTTAGCAGATGACGGTATGCTTGTTCTTTTTGCCGGTACGAGTTATGGTAATTTTGGAAATTTGCCATTTGGTTTGGTTGCATCTCACAACGCTTCGATTACAGCAAGCAGTGGCTCAAGCGTGCAAGATCAATTGTCCGTAATTGAAAAAATGGAAACTGGAGAAATTAATCCAGACATTAATATTGCAGCAATTGGTGGTTTATATGCTACAAAAGATGGAATTCAGGCAGTTCAGGACCGTGTATATGCAGGAAAAGTGGTTATCTATCCAACATTATCAGATCTGCCACTAACAGATTTACGCGAACTTGAAAAAATCGATGGCATGCTAGCTGAAGAAGCAAGTAAAAGCGGCTGGTCAAAAAAATGTGAAGAAATGTTATTTGAACTATATAAAAATCGGGGGAATGCGTAATGACGACAAAAACAATAGTTCACTTTGGCGCAGGAGCATTGGGACGCGGCTTGGTCGTTCCTTTACTCGAAGAAAGCAATTATGATGTTGTCCTTGTCGATGTCGATGAGAAGCTGATTGCAGAAATCAATCGCGAAGGAGGCTACCCACTTTTTAATACGGATGTTGAAAACGACAAACAACATCGATTTGTTAAAGTAAAAGCCGCAGTTTCACCAATTGCTGACAAAGAGTCCTTGCAATGTTATTTAAGTGAAGCAAATGTGATTACCACTTCTGTCCGCCGAGAAAACTTGATTCATATTGGTCGAACACTACTAGAATTACTTCAGCCTGGCGAAGAAAAAGTCATACTCTGTGCGGAAAACATTGAGCATGCAGGACAATTTTTTAAAGAGATATTGAAAGGGTTGGAAAAAGAAAACAACCGTGAAATTATACCTTATTTAACGATTCCAGATACTGTAGTTGACCGGATTTGCGCTACTTCTTGGCCGGATAACTTGACTGCAATGACAGAAAATTTTTATGAATTTTCTGTTGATCAGCGACAACTCTCGAAAACGAATATTGAACTTATTCCAGCAATTGTCGATTTAGAAGGCGCTTTTGCTAGAAAACGGCTGATGGTCAATACTTTCGCAGACGCATCTGCCTTCTTGGCACTCGCAAAAGGAAAAACTTATCTACATGAGGCAATTATCGATCCTGAAATCCAGCAGACATTATATCCGTATTTTAATAGTTTTCAATCCTTACTAGTTCAAAAATACGATTACAGGGTAAATGAGCTGATAAAATGGCAAGAAGTCTATAGAAAACGACTATCAAATAATGGGATTGAGCGTGAGCTTCTGACTGTGGCACGGAATTTATGGGCGAAAATGACTTTGGAAGAGCGCTTTTTATGGCCGATTGTTGAACTTATGAAGCTTGGCGAAGATGTCGAAGATAGCATTTCCGTTTTAGTTGACTTAATCAAAGCTAGTACACATGAAACTGGCGAAACACTCCAACCAAAATTAGAAAAGCTTTGGAAAAAAGGGGAATATGGTACAGAAATTTATCGTTTGGCAAGTAAGTACCTTTAAAATGCTTGGGTGTTACTGCATAGGGCATAGGAAGGAAGTTAGTAACACCCAAGCACCAAGCACAGTTTTTCTGGTTTACAATTAAAACGTGGAGGTAATAAACATGAAAATCTCAAAATTCATTGATACATCTAACATTATTTTATCTCAAAATCCTACTAATAAAATGTCATTATTTGATAATCTAGTAAACAAAATGGTTGAAATTAAAGCAATCGATAAGAAAGATAGTGATTCTTTTCGGGCTGCCTTAGAAGAAAGAGAAGCACTTTCGACAACAGGAGTCGGTAATGGTATAGCTATCCCACACGCAAAAAGTGATATCGTGAAAAATCCGACACTGCTATTTTTACGCTCTGATACTCCCATCGCTTATGACTCTTTGGACGGTGAACCAGTACAACTTGTCTTTATGATTGCTGTTCCAAAAGACTCTTCTGATGAACATTTGAAGATCCTTGCTGAACTTTCTCGTTGTCTGATGGATGACGATTTTCGAAATTCACTTATGAAAGCGCGAACAAAAGAAGAGGTCATTGCCACATTAACAAGCAAAGAAGGAGCCTCTGAAAAAACAGCAGAAAAGCTCGCCAGTAAAGGGCTCATTATCGGTGTTACTGCTTGTCCGACAGGGATTGCTCACACCTATATGTCTGCTGAAAAGCTCGAAAAAGCAGCCAAAGAAATGGGCTATGATGTAAAAATCGAAACAAATGGGTCAGTTGGTGTCGGAAATCAGCTGACAGCAGAAGATATCGAGAACGCGTGTGCTGTCGTTATTACTGCAGATATAAAAGTTAGTACTGATCGTTTTGCTGGAAAACGGGTCTATATAACTAGCGTCTCTAAAGGAATTAAAGAACCAGAAAAAACTATTAATGCAGCATTAATCGCTCCACCATTCAATGCTTCCAACAGCAATGAAAAAGTATCGGCAAGCATATCAAATGGAAAAGAAAGAGGACCTGGCATCTATGCCAGTCTAATGAACGGTGTTTCCAACATGTTACCACTTGTTGTCGCCGGTGGTATTTTGATTGCGATATCGTTCTTCTGGGGTATCAACGCAGCCAATCCGGATGATCCCTCCTATAATGCAATAGCAGCCATGTTCAGCAAAATTGGTGGTGCTGCCTTTACGTTATTTGTTCCTGTCCTGGCCGGATTCATTGCCTACGCGATTGCTGACCGCCCTGGACTTGCACCGGGACTTGTGGGTGGATATCTTGCAAATACTGGTGGAAGTGGGTTCCTTGGAGCGATTGTTACTGGTTTCTTAGCTGGTTATGCGATTAAATTCTTACGATATGCATTGAAAGGCTTACCTAAATCATTGGAAGGAATTAAACCTGTTTTACTATTCCCGCTTCTAAGTATTTTCATTGTCGGCGTTATGACCGTTGCACTGTTGAATCCTTTCATGGGGGAAATCAATCAGTGGATTGCCACATTCCTCGATAATATTGGAACAACCAATAAAGTCATTCTTGGAGTTGTCATTGGTGTAATGCTCGCTGCAGATTTGGGTGGGCCAATCAATAAAGCCGCTTACCTATTTAGTGTCGGCGCACTTACTAGCGGAAATTACTACATCATGGCCGCCGCAATGGCTAGTGGTATGGTACCATCACTAGCTGTGGCTGTTGCTGCTACAATCTCTAAGAAAAAATTCACTAAATCCCAGTGCGAGGCTGCAAAAGCTAATTACGTTCTAGGTTTGTCCTTTATCGCAGAAGGAGCGATTCCATTTGCCGCCAGTAACCCGTTTATTATCCTCCCTTCCTTGATGATTGGTTCGGGTGTCGCTGGTGCACTAGCAATGGTGTTCAATGTTACCAGTCCAGCGCCACACGGAGGAATTTTCGTAATTCCAGTGATCGGACACCCAATTCTCTTTCTTGTTGCACTAATAGTTGGTGTTGCTATATCAACTTTCTTAATCTTGATACTTAAACGAGACCGCCCAGAAGAGAATGTGAATCTTTAAATAGGTTTAGAACCATCAACGACGTAAAATTGATAAAGACAATGACATTAATATTATTTTTATAAGAATACAAGAGATAATATTTAAGACTTATTTCTCTTTCATAATTTAAAATTTAAAACTAGGAGCATGATCTAACATGGTAAACAAAACATTCAAAATTATTGATGAGTCAGGAATTCACGCTCGTCCAGCGACAATTTTAGTACAAACTGCAGGCAAATTTGATGCCAATATCACCTTAGAATACAAAGGTAAATCAGTAAATTTAAAATCAATTATGGGCGTAATGTCTTTAGGTATTCCAAAAGATGCGGTAATCAAAATTACGGCTGAAGGATCAGCTGAAAAAGAAGCCATTATATCATTAGAAGATTCTTTAAAGAAAGCGGGATTAGCAGAATAATCACAAAAGATATTTTAGGAATTGCTGTATACGATGGCTGCAGACAGTATGAACCAACGTGTTTCCTAATATATCAAGGCCATATAGCCCATCCATTTTAAGTTTGGTTAAAATGGTGATGAGTGTAGTAGTCCACATATCATTAGGTGTCGTTAAAGGTGGCTGAATAAGAGAATAAATTAAATTGATTAATGACTCTAACGAGTGAGAGAGTTTTTCTGCATTTTATGTGAGTTTGGCGAAATTTAATATGAAAACTGCCTTTTATATAGTATTATAAGGTATTTTTTTAAAACAAAGAGACTGATAATTCCTCCTTTTAAGAATATACACATTATTAAAAGGAGGAATTATTATGTCAACAAACGTATTATCTTTACCAGCTTATTATTTTTATATTAATGGGGAGTGAAGAGAAAGTAAGTCTAGTGAAACAATTAAAATCACTTCACCTTATATTGATGAAATGATTGGAAAAGTACAGGCGATTACGACTGAAGAGGTTGATCAGGCAGTTCATTTTGCTCAACAGGAATAGAAAATATGGGCAGAAACCTCACTTCAAGAACGAGCAAAGTTTATGTATAAATGGCAGTTGAATTAGTAAATATGCAAGATGAAATCGCTGCAATAATTATGAAAGAGGTCGGCATAAGTCTTAAGGATGCAAAAAACGAAGTTGTACGGACTGCTGATTTAGTTACACTGTAGAAGAAGCACTACATATGCACGGTGAAAGTATGAAGGGAGACAGTTTCCCTGGAGGGGTAAAAACGAAGATCGCCATTATTGACCGTGTACCTTTAGGAGTTGTATTAGCGATCTCTCCGTTTAATTACCCGGTAAACCTAGCAGCAGCAAAATTGGCATCGGCATTGATTTCAGGTAATGCAGTTATCTTTAAGCTTGTACACAAGGGGCAATTAGTGGGATTAAAATGATTGAGGCTCTTACAGAGCACAACTCCCAAAAGGGATTGTAAACTTGGTGACAGGACGGGATTCTGTGATTGGGGATTACCTTGTCGAGCATAAAGGAATTAATATGATTTCATTCACAGGGGGAACAATCACAGGTAAACATTTAGAGAAAAAAATCGCGATGATCCCACTTGTTCTTGAGCTTGGTGGAAAAGACCCTGGGATTGTCCGTAAAAACGCAGATCTGGAAGAAACTATAAAACAAATTATCAGCGGTGCGTTTTCATATTCAGGTCAACGTTGCACTACTATTAAACGAGTATTGTGCATGAGAGTGTAGCGGACGAGCTTGTAGGTATTTTAAAAGGTGAGAATGAAAAATTAGTAGTAGGTTCTCCAGAAGAAGGTAGCACGGTTGTTCCGTGAATTGATGAGCAACCAGCAGATTTTGTCCAAGGTTTAATCGATGATGCCCTCGAAAAAGGCGCAACACTTGTAATAGGAAACAAGCGTGAACACAACTTAATTTATCCTCTCCTTTTATACGTGTATCTTCTGATAAAGAAGCGATTAAACTTGCTAACAAGTCTGAGTTTGGATTGCAAGCAAGTGTGTTTACAAAAGACATTAATAAAGCATTTGCAATTGCCAATAAGATTGAAACAGGAACGGTGCAAATAAATGGACGAACTGAACGCGGACCAGACCATTTCCCGTTTATCGGTGTAAAAGGGAACAGGCATGGGTGCACAAGGAATCTGTAAGAGCATTGAATCAATGACACGTGAAAAAAACAGTGTTAAACATTCGAGAGTAATCGAAACTATTATTTAATTTATGGATGAAAGAAATACCCACTTTGTCTACCCTGAACTCTTATCAATCATACTAGTATATTTACTTAGTAGTCTCCTTTTATTATAAGCCACATAGCTGCTGGTATTGATTAAAGAGAAATTTACACAGAACAAAGTAGTACTCATTATACCTTACATAGAACAGTGAATATGTTTGTCCAATCGTTTAAACCTCCTTATAATTGATTAATTTTATTGATTAAATCGTCTTTGCTTAGTTTTGAATTGGAAATACGGGATTTCTATGGTATCATTTAATGTAATGACAATAATACATTAAAGTGAGGGACGACTAGAAATGGTGCGGAAACTAAACAAAATGAATGAAGCCCAACCGTTATATGCGCAAATAGCAGATGATTTGCGTTTTAAAATACAAACGGAAGAATGGAAGGTAGGCGATCAAATCCCGCCTGAGCTTGAGCTGTGCGAGTTATACAAGGTTAGCCGTATTACTGTTAGAAAAGCAATTGACGTGTTGGTCCGTAAAAATTTACTTTACCGGGAACGTGCAAAAGGAACTTTTGTGGGGGACGGGGAGGAATCGGAAAATAATCATATTACATTTGTACGCAGTTTTACCAATGAAATGAAAGAAATCGGGAAAAAAGCAGAAACGCTCTTTGCTGAGGTAGGTATTATTAAAGCAAACAAAACACTAGCAAAACATTTGGAGATTAATGTTGGGGATGAAGTGTTGCAGCTTAAGCGTCTGCGCGGCACCGAAAATATTGCTTTTGCGTTTTTTGTTAGTGCAATTCCTTTTACGCATGAATATTCGCTTGACAGTAATGATTATTATGGCTCTTTTTATGAATATTTAAGCCAATTTGGTATCAGTATTGATCAACAGAAAGAATATATTGAAGCGGTGTTGGCTCCAAGTGAGGCTCAGAAGTTACTTGGTATTAATAACGAACCAGTATTAAAACGTGTTAGGATGACAAGTCAGAAAGAGAGTAATTTTAGAGAATATAGCGAGTGTTATTATATTGGTAGTCAATACAGATATTATATTGATTTTAGTTGAAAACGAAAACGCATTACCCCGCAGTTATGGAGTTGAAGTGACCCCCTTAGGTTGGACTAATAATCCTACTTAGGGGGGATTTGGTTAAGGTTTTCAAGTGAAAATAGAGAAAAGGTGGTTCTGGTGCAAATATGACCTGTTAGAAACATAGAATCTCAATATCCTTTTCATCTATGAATTATGAAGCTACTCCAAATAATTTATGTATAAATTCAATCTCACTTTGGACAGACTTCACCCCTTGTTGAATGAATGCAAAGACTCCTGTCATCCAAATACTTAAACAGTATTTGGATGACAGGAGTCTTTATTAAATATTAGTAAAGCTACTAACGGGAGTGGTGTCGGCTACGCTGGCATTACCCCTTCTTAGAGAATACACCCGTTCAAAAAAGTAGACTTTTATGAACGGGTGTTTTTTGTTTGAAAACTGTCAATATTGGCGTTCGTAAAACTTTAAAATTAATTTATGAACGTTCATTTAATTATATATACTTTTATGAACGATTTTTGATAGAATAATAGAAAAAGAACCAAAATGAAGGAGTTTTAAATGGACGTTCGAAAATTTGGATACATACGAGTTAGTAGCAAAGATAAATAGAAGAAACACGTCAAAAAAGGAGCCTTTGCCGATATGAACTGTAACCCGAATAATGGACACTTATAAAAAAGTGCCATATATTCGGGTTTTTCTATGTCCTAAGACAGAAAACCCGTTTATAATAAAAGCAATTATTGTGGACGGAGGATTTACATGAGTAAGAACCTATTTACGGAATTTCAAATTAAAGAGTTAGAGAAGAATCCTAACGTTTTACGTGTTTCTGAACGTTCTATATCTTATGTTCCTGAATTCAAAGTAAAGGCTGCAATGGAATAACGAAGTGGAAAATTACTTTCTCAAATCTTTATCGAAAATGGTTTTAATCTTGAGTTGATCGGTAAAAACCAACCAAAAAGATGTCTTCAAAGGTGGCGCGACACCTTTGAGAAATTTGGTGAAGTTGGGCTTCAGTCAGATCGTAGAGGCAAATCCAGTACAGGACGCCCTTCATCAAAGGAACTATCTGCTGAAGAAAAGCTCAAAAAGGCTGAAGCCAGAATAAAATTCTTAGAAGCTGAAAATGACTTCTTAAAAAAGCTAGAGGATCTAGAAAGGCAGGCGTTGAGGGAAAAACGTTATTAACACGATCAGAGGAATATCAACTTATCGAGCAAAGCATTCGTCAACACCAATTAAAAAACTCAGTAAGTTTTCTATGTGGGCTAGCTGGCGTAAGTAAAAGTGGGTATTATGCTTGGTTAAAGGCAGTCTCGATTCGCCAACGTAAAGATGAAGAGGATCAAAAGGACATTAAATGAATCCAATATATTTTCAATCAGAAAAAACAAAAAGTAGGGGCACTACAAATTAAAATGATTTTAGAAAATGATTATTATGTTGTAATGAATCAGAAGAAAATTAGACGGTTAATGCGTACATATCAACTTAGTACAAAGGTTAGAATGGCAAAGCCTTATAAGAAAATGGCAAAAGCAACACAAGAACATGGGACACGCGCTAACCTCTTAAATCGTGAATTTAATCAAGAAGAGCCAGGGAAAGTGTTATTAACGGATATCACTTATCTGTATTATGCGCATGGACAAAAAGCCGATTTATCCTGTATTAAAGATGGCAGCACAAATGAAATACTCGCCCATTATCTGTCCACTTCTTTAGAAATGGATATTGTTTATAAAACTTTGGAAAAGCTTAATGAAACTACACAGAGACATTTTCATCCAGGAGCTAACCTGCATTCGGACCAGGGTTTCCATTACACTCATCCCCTCTTTCAAGAGAAAGTAAAGAAACTAAGAATGACACAATCCATGTCTCGTAAGGGTAATTGTTGGGATAATGCTCCAATGGAATCGTTCTTTGGCCATTTTAAAGATGAAGTCGATTATAAAGAATGTAGTAGTTTAAATGAATTAAAACATATAGTGGATTCTTATGTCGAGGAGTATAACAATCGTCGTTACCAGTGGGAATTGAAAAAGATGACCCCGGTTCAGTACCGAGATCATCTAATTGCAGCATAGGACCTTTTATTAAACTGTCCATATTATGGGTTACAGTTCAGTTTTACCTGTCTTTTATCCAATATATAAATTACTAGAACAATTACAAATAAAGTTGCAAAGAAATTATTTGTGATAAATTCCCCTGTTGAACTATAGGCAATATTAACACCTAAATTAATAAAGGCCATAGCAACTCCTGAAAAATACAAACGTAACATGCATTTCCGTCTGTTAGATGTATGTTTGTATCCTAAAACAACACAATATACGAAAATTGGGGCAGCCAACCTGCCAATCCATCTTAAAAATTCTGGAGTACCAGGGATGAATTGCCCTGTGTGATCAATAAACATAGAAACTAATGTGATTAATTTAAGTAATGTAGTAGTCATTTAAATATTCCCTCACTCTTATAAAAGGCAAACAAAACCTCCTATTTGGAGTTTTTGTTCATTCTTTATAGTTATCATTGTACATGATGCTCCGGGTGATCCAGGTTCGGATGCATCCAAAGCAGCCATTGAAAATACTAGAAAAGGGGAAAATTGAATGTACGAAAATAACTAAAATCATACATTCAAAAAACCTCTTCTTCAGATGATAAATTAATACTCATTAAATTGTCCTTTATTTTAGGCGATTATTTATTTATAAAAAAATCAAAAAAGTTTAAGCCAAATTGAACTTTCAATTGTCTAATATAGGTAGCACAAAAAAGAGAGGGGGGAACTACTATTATACGATTAGTGAAAAAAGCTCAAAAAGGGAACGGCGAAGCCTTTTTAACGCTTTTCCAACAATATGAAGTAGATATTTATCGAATGGCTTATGTATATGTCAAAAACAAAGAAGATGCTTTAGACGTAGTTCAAGAAGTAGCATATCAATCATTTAAAAAGATAGATACATTGAAAAAACCAGAATATTTTAAAACCTGGCTGATGAAAATTACGATGAACTGTGCAATCAATTTAATAAAAAAAAATAGTAAGGTGGTTCTAATAAGATCAGAATACGAGGAGTTTATAGAAACCGAAGAAGAAGAAGATATTCCTCTTACTTTATCACTACAAGACTTGATAGATGGTTTGGAAGTGGAAGAAAAAAGTGTTGTACTTTTAAGGTTTTATCAAAATCATACCTTTAAAGAAATTGCTGAGCTGTTAGATATGCCAATGGGAACCGCAAAATCAGTTTTATATAGAGCTTTAAAGAAACTTAGAAATAAATATTTGAAAGGAGATGGTGTTAATGAGTAATAAAATAAAACAAGAGGTTGATAAAATTGATATCCCAAAAGAACTTCATAAGAGAAGTGAAATGGGCATTTTAAAAGCGAAGAACGAAAGGCAAAGAAGTAGAAAAAGAAATAATGTAAAAGGCATCGTTGTAGCTGCTGGTTTACTTGTATCTATTGGAATATTCTCTTTAGTTAATAATAATTTTATTAAAAATAGTACAACACCTAATCCTGATCAAAATACGGTTGCTGTCACTGAATCAGCAACGGACAGCATTCGTACGGTTGATATTGAAGCTAATTATTTTGTGTATGAAACGGTGGACAAGCTCAGCCAAGGCGCTGATATTATTCTCGTCGCATCCCCCATAGATGACTTTGCTAACCGCGAGCATCGCTCGACGAAGTTCGAAGACGGCGCCATCCAAGACTTCTATACGCTAACAAATCTAAACGTCGAGCACATAATCAAGCAGCCTAAAGGAATGAACATTGGCTCACAAATGCAAGTAAATGAACCGGTTAGTATCATTACAGAAGCTGACAAACAACAAACAAAAGTTACAGTAGAGGAATACCGCGAGATGAAGCAAGGCAGGCGTTATATCGTGTTCCTGAAGAACAATGGCATGGGTGGCTATAGCGTTATCAATATGAACAACGGTAAGTTCAACCTTGATGGCGGCGATGCACAGGACATTCCAACAAACACAAATGAGAAAGCGTTCAAAGAAAGGCTGAAGAAAGATATTCAATCAAAGTTCAACGTGAAGTAATCCTACTAAGCCCAGTATGTTTGCGTAACAAAAATTATGAGTTTCGTTACAGGGTTTGTATAAAAATTCCGCTTTATAAAAAGTAGTAAAGTTAAAAGCTTCAGTTACCCTATTACGCAATTGCCCCTTATAAGGATATGGCGCTGAGCTATCTTATAATACTATAGGAGCCATGAGACAAAAAATAAAGATGAATGTATTAGACAAGAGTAAAAGGGTGAGGGATATTAGTCATGATAATATCCCTCACCCTTTATGCTTTCGAAATAAGGATAGTTTTGCCTTACTGAAAGATTATAAAAAGTAGTTTTGGGGATTTTTTAATGCACTTGCAATTTTCTTAATTCCATCTTCAATTCGATAGGCGTCAACATTTGAAACATTCAACTTCAAAATCCGTTCGTGGTAAAAGTCATCTAAATAATTTCTTTCAACTGAATCCAGATATATGCCTTCTTCTTGCAAATGATAAACAAATGATTTCAAATTCACACGCTTGGGCAACACAATATGACTATGCATTACAATTTCTGATGTTGATTCGTAGGTAGGTAAATGATCTTGTACTGATTGATGTAGAATTTTCGCACGTGCATGATAGATGTTACTGACTTTCGTTTTATTATGTTCAAACATACCATTTTTCAAATAGAGATATAATGCGGCTTGTGAAATCATAGAGCTGTCGATATCCGTTGTCATTTTGTATTTTTGAAAAATGTCAATAATTGAAGGAGGAAGAACCGCCAATCCAACTCTTAACCCAGGAAACATAATTTTTGAAAAGCTTTTTAAATAGATGACTTTATCATGGTAATCATCAGTAAAAAGAGGATCATGCTTTGGATTGTATTCAAAATCTACTAAATAATCATCTTCTAAAATGTATACATTATATTGGTGTGCTAATTGTAAAATAGCCTCTTTTTCTTTTTTACCGTATGAAGATCCTAAAGGATTATGAAAGCGTGGCATTGTATAAAAAAATTTAATATCTTCTTCATGAAATATTTGTTCTAGTCGACCTAAATCAATACCTTTCGCGGTACGTTGAATTCCTATTGCTGGAAGCTGTAAGGTTTTCAGCAGATCCATATATAAATGATAGCTAGGTTGTTCAACTAGAATGGTGGAACGATTATTTGGAAAGGGCATAATACTTAATAAAGAAAGAGCCTGTTGAACACCTGTAGTGATGAAAATCTGTTCGTTATGCGTGAATACTTGGTAAGATTCTAACAGTTTTTTAGCTTCTGCTATGAGTGGAGGCCAACCTTTTGGCGTTCCGTAGCGAAATAATTCTTCTTGATAGGTATCAATTGCTTTATTTGTGCAGTGTTGAAATTCTTTATAAGGAAATGCATGCCAAGTAGGAGATGCGCTTGCAAAGTCAATTATGTCAGTGGACAATGGGGTTTTGAAGACGTGATTATCCACAACATAATAACCACTTTTCGGTAGAGCATAAATAATATGTTGCTCCTCCAATTTCTTTAAAGCAGTCAATACCGTGCTTTTACTACAAGAATATTGGTGTGTTAAATTTCGAATGGATGGTAATTTTGCACCGGTCGAAAATTTACCAGACTGAATTTGCATCAGAAGTGATTGATAGATTGATTCATATTTAAGCATCATAAACCTCCTTACACATCTGTATCGGTACAGATGTGTATTTTTTATATCGTAAAGGTTATTATTATCTCTTACGATAATGGTACCGGCCGGATCAATATAAGGGGGTAATCGAAATGATTGAAAATAGAAATGCATATATCGCAGCAACCATCTATGCAATCATTATCGGATTGTCATTTATGTTTGTTAAAGTGACATTAATGGTTGCAACACCGTTAGATACATTGGCTCATCGGTTTACCATTGCATGGATTGCTGCCACAGTGTTGTTCGTGTTAAAAAAAGAATCGATCAAAGTCAAAGTAACAATAAAAGATGTGCTGCGGATTGCTTTGTTAGCCATCTTATATCCGACACTCTTTTTTGCTTTTCAAGTATATGGGTTAGTGCATACATCTTCATCGGAAGCTGGTATTATTCAAGCAACAATACCAATTTTTACGTTAATTTTTGCAAGTATCATCTTAAAGGAAACATCTACACGTAGTCAAAAAATAGCGATTGGTTTATCTGTACTCGGTGTGATGTATATTATGTACATGAACGGGGCAGGGGGCACAAATACAAGTCTCATCGGGACTGGTTTAATTTTACTTTCAGCACTTACCGCCTCACTATACAACGTATTTGCCAGAAAGTTAACACAATGCTATTCGTTATTCACTATCACATATATCATGGCCTTGTTTGGGTTTATAGCTTTTAATGGACTGGCACTAACAAACCATGTAATGAATGGAACAGTCCATCAATTTATGCAGCCTTTTGGTCACTGGGATTTTGTTCTTGCCATTTTATATTTAGGTATCCTATCGTCTTTAGGAACGTCCTATCTTTCCAACTATGCTTTATCAAAAATAGACGCATCGAAAATGAGTGTTTTCAGTAATTTTGCTACGCTCATTACCATTTTAGCAGGGATCATTTTTTTAAAAGAGGAATTTCATTTATACCACATAGCAGGATCAATTATCATTATCATCGGTGTTGTTGGTACAAACTATTTTGGTGCAAGGGGCAAATTAAATGAAAAAATATAGTCTCTTGCTAATCATAAGCCTCATTTGGGGATCTCAATTTTTCTTCGTGGAATTAGTAACGAATGATGTAGGTTCCATTTCGTTGTCTGCTTTTAAAGCACTGATTGGTGCACTTTGTTTATCAGTGATTAGTCTGTTCCAATCAAAGAAAAACTACACAACCAATACTAAAAGATATTTTTGGATTGCACTTTTTGAAGTAGTCTTGCCGTTTATTCTTATTGCACAAGGCCAAAAGAACGTGCCGAGCAGTATTGCATCTATGCTAATCGCAATGGTCCCAATCTTCACATTAGTATTTTTCGTATTGCTCTTCAAAAAGAAAGCAAGCAAATTTGAAATAGTCAGCATAGTATTAGGATTTTTAGGAATTGTGACCTTATCGTGGCCTACGCAAGGAATTATGAACGTTTCAGGTAATATATTAGGTAATGTGTTGCTAATACTTGCTGCTATAAGTTTTGCATTGTCTTTAATTCTAATGGAAAAATTAGAAGATGGTTCTCCGGTGGTCCATATGAGAAATGTTTTATGGATTGCAAGTATTGTCTTATTACCAATGGCATTCCTTTTTGAAAAGCCATTACAAATCGGTATCAATCATTCACAAGTAATATATATTATCATTTTAGGTATATTCCATGCAGGAATTGTCTATATGCTGTATAATCTCTTAATTCAAGAAGAGGGAGCATTATTTGCCTCTTTTAGCAACTATATTAACCCGGTTATTGGTGTAACTTTAGGCTATATTATTTTAAAAGATCCATTATTTTTGCAGCATAAGATTGGCATATTAATCATTCTTTTAGCACTTTTATTTTCGAATCCTGATATTTTTAGAAAATGGGTTAGGAAGGACAATTAATAGAGAATATCCTTGTGTATAATGAGCTTTTGTTCTATAAAAAATCTCTAAAATAAAGTTAATCGGAACAGAAAATAATCTTAAATATTTTAAATTAGGATATTCAACAAAGGGCGCTATTCTTGAATAAGGAAAGTGCCTTTTTTCAGTAAAGTGCCATTTTGTGGAAGATAGGTAAAAACTTTTGAGGTGGTAATCAAAGTTGTAATTATTTTATTGAAGTCGTAAAATTAGGACAAGAACAGCAATTCTGGAGGGATTTATATCGATTATCACACTATTAATCTAAGCGAAAAACTATCCAAATTCAGTGAACACTGGTCACCCAAAGTCATTTGTGAAATGAATGACTATCAATTTAAGCTAGTCAAGATTCAAGGGGATTTTGTAATACCGATGAGGTATTCTTCGTGATAGATGGCGAGATGTCCATCATATTCCGAGATGGAGAAGTTAAACTCTCTGAAGGGGAAATGTTTGTGATACCAAAAGGTGTAGAACATAAGACTTATGCTGAAAATGAATGCCAAGCAATGCTAGTAGAGCCTAAAGGTGTAGTCAACACTGGTGAAACTAGTTCCGAATTAACTGCTGCAAACGATGTATGGATATAAACCAATAAGTCAGTTACTTTCTCTGGATAAACATACCCGATTGCTGCCACTTTCATTGGGTGACTACAGTTAAATAATCAATCAGACCGATTGTCCTTAAAGTAATAGACAATTGGTCTTTATTCTAATATTCGCTTCCCAAAAAGTCGCCCTTATCTAACCCAGTTATGATCATTAATACCTTTAGCAGATTGATAAGTCCGATTATTGTATCGAGGTATGGCTGAGCTATCTTCCGCAAACGGGCGCAATTGTTGAAGATTACAGCTAGAAAATTATCAAACTTTTTTATAAAAATTGTACAATACTTCACAAAGGAAGAATCCGTTTTGATCAATCTTTTTTTCAAAACGGGTTCTTTTAAGTCAACGTAAGATGTGGGTTTGTGAGGTATTTTTGATCAAACTTTATTTTAAAGCTACAATAATGAGTTAACCTTCACCAATATTGGCTGCCCTTTTTATGAGCAGCCCTTTTTATTTTTCTAATGAAGAATTTAAATAAACGGAAATTAAATTTATATGATATACATTAAGGTGGAGGTGAAATTTATGAATAGAGATCAAGCCCTTTTTATACTTAGAAAATACTCTCCAATGCCTGATGAAGAAGATTTAACTGAGGGAATGATAGATGAGTTCGCTAGTGCAATTGAGTATTTTGGAGATAACCCAGATCCAAGTTACATTGAAGCTATTATGATGACTTTCAGTTTAGATGATTTGTATGGAGTATATGATCATGCAGTCGATGTATTAAGAAATTTTACTAATGAACAGGTAATCCCACATTTAATTGAAGCGATACAAAATAAACATGAGAGAAGAAGATACTGGGGAACAGAGATAGCTAAATTTTTTCCCGATGAAAAGTTAATTAGTTCTTTATCAACATGTATTAACGACCCAAATGAAGAAATCAGAGCTTATGCTATTTTCGCTTTAAATTGTATTGGTCATAAGTCGGTTTTACCAATGTTACATGAAAGATTAGCTAAAGAACAAGACGAAGAAGTTTTCGAAGAGTTAAAGAATGCTATTTCAAAGTTAGAAAAGATTTGAGCGATCTTCCATTAAAAGGCGCTTTAATTGAAGATGGATCACAGAAATGATCAATCTTTTTTATAAAAGATTGATTAACCGGGATATATTAAGAGCGTGTTTTGATCAATCTTTTTTCAAAACACGCTCTTTCCTTTTGTTCATTTATTAAAGTAATTAGTATCAATTTGATCGAACTTTATTCCAAACCTACACTATATGAGATTCATAACCGGGTGGCAGGTTATCTTAAAGAGATGTATGGAGATATTGGTGATTGTGCCTTAGCAGATCATCAAGATCACGTATACGTCCAAAGTTGTTAAGGTAGGTAGGAGCAGGAGCTAATAGGCTTCTGTTTTTTTATTGCCACAAAAGACGTACCAGTCCATATAAGACGGGTTATATGGACTCTGTTCTTTTCAAAAGTCTCTGTTAAAGTTTTTTCTTAACCCCAATAAAAAAAGTACTCGATTAATCGGATACATACTTAATGATTCCATGTAAATAAACGGAGTATTCTCGCTGCACATACTCTCTTAATTTAATTTTTCCTTCTCTTTCTAATTCTTTAACCAATTCTTCAATCTTATTTTCATCTTCTTTAGTATTCTTAGGAATTTCTAGTGAAAATAAATTACCTTGATGGGCACTCTGAATCTTTTTTAATAGTTTCTCTTTATTCATTGAGGCATCCCCTTTATCTACTCGTAGAACAAATAAAAACCTAAATGTTGCTCTGGATTTATTATATCCGATTAACGTATACGAAAAGTAAAAAACGAGAATATATTCTTGTTATCAATGAGAATCTGTTACATATCCATTTTAATTCATTATTTTTCAGGCAGGTTAATTTAAATGGCACCGATTATCGCTACTTGAGTTACGAAATACCTTTACTAGCAGATGTGCAAGATTGATATTTATCCATATTGTCACTGTCAAGAAACAGTTGTTCTTTACGGTTAAGAGCAAGGGCACCTGGTGAAAGTAAATCTTAGCTATGACTAACTAAACTCCCTTGCTCAATATCAATATATTTCCCGTCATATTCATTTGTGATGCTTCGAGTAGTCTTAAGGCGTCTTTCTTTAGATGTTTTTTTAGATAAAGGCTTCAAGCATACTTCGGGCGTTAGCACTACAGCATGTAAGAAAGTAAAGAGCGACCTTTCTAACATGTTGTACGTGTCGCTTCGGCATTAAATGGCCCGATAACCACGGACTGTACGGCTAGCGCCTACATTCCATAGGTTCCTGTCCCATTTACGGCTACGCCGCCATACCGAACGAACCGAAAACCTGAAAATCAAAGAGATAAAGACGAAAGGAATGCAGCCATACGGCTGCTTTTTATTTTATTTTTCCCTTTTGCCTTCCGAATCGTAAAACAGCGCAAGCCTTCTAACCTTCCAGCCGGTAGGACACCCGAACCTTTCCGGCAGGAAGCTAAGAAGCCTAGTCAATCGGTCAAGGGGCACAAAACTTTTTTATTAAAAACGCTTCGCAACATAAAAAACTTTTGCGCTCAGAACGCCCTTGACCCATTGCCTATGCGTGTTTTTCGTTCTACTTGCAAAAGGGGAAAAATAATCCCCCTTTGGGGAACAGACTCCGCTTCGAAAAACAAAAAGAAAAACTTAAAACCCCAAATTCATTAAAGAAAAAACCTTTAGGAGGTGCCCAAAAGGCCAGACCGAAAATCAATGGAGCAGAAATGTACAAAATCACAACCACAAAGGAGTGTTTTTAATGGAATTAAACCCAATTTTTGAAGTGGTACGTATTAAACAGGAAGTAAGGGAAACGTCAGAGCCATTTTCATCATATCGAATTGCATCACCAGAGGATGCGCAAGAATTGGCGGCTTCATTTATCGCAGATGAAGATAGAGAAGTATTTCTTGTGATGATGCTCAACACCAAAAATCAGGTTATAGGGCTTCATAGAGCACATGTAGGGAGTCTGAATGCAAGCATAGTTCATCCGCGCGATGTCATAAAAAGCGCTATTCTAAATAATGCCGCATCCATTATTGTCAGCCATCAGCACCCATCAGGTGACCCCATAAACATAGTATCCTAAACTAGAGTACTCTAAGTACTCAAAGTTTAGGATTTTTTAAATTCAATACTTTAACTAATGAATATATATAGGTGTTATTTATAGTAGTTAAAGTATTTGAAGGTGGTGGCGAAATGAAAGTTCAAAAAGTAGTTGTTGAGGAAAAATCATATCCATTATACATACTTCTAGACAAAAATTTTGAAGTGATAGAACCGGTTAAGAGATATATAAAGTACTTGGATAATACGGGGAAAGCGCCAAATACGATTAAAACATATTGTTATCATCTCAAGCTGTTTTATGAATTTATGAGTCAAAGGGGAATTGGATTAGAAGATTTGGAATTCGAGGAAATGTCAAACTTTCTGGGGTGGTTAAGAAATCCAACGGGAGAGGTAAAGGTAATAGATTTACAACCAAAGAAGGCTAAAAGAGAAGAAACATCTGTTAATGCCATACTTAATGCTGTAACTAGTTTCTTAGAGTATTTAAATCGTACAGGAGATTTTAAAGCTATAGATATGACTAAAGAAGCAAGGGGAAGAAATTTCAAGGGGTTTCTTCACCATATTTCTAAAGGTAAATCTTATCAAAAAAACATTTTAAGGCTTAGGGTCAAAAAGAAACTTGTACAAGTATTAGAACTCGAACAAGTTAAAGCAATAATCGATGCGTGTCATACAAAAAGAGATAAGTTACTTATTATGCTTATGTATGAAGGAGGGCTTCGGGTAGGAGAGGTATTATCACTCCGTATCGAAGATATTTCTACTTGGGATAACCAGATTAATATCACGCCAAGAGATCACAATGAAAACGGGGCTTATATTAAGCTTAGAAAAGAACGAACAATCGATGTTAGCAAGGAATTAATGGCTTTATATACCGATTATTTAGTTCATGAATATGGGGAAGATTTGGAGCATGATTATATATTTATAAATCTAAAAGAATCTTATTTTGGGCAACCTCTAAAATATCAAAGTGTATTAGACCTTATAAGGCGATTGGTAAAACGGACAGGGATTACCTTCACTGCCCATATGTTACGCCATACGCATGCCACAGAACTCATTAGAAGTGGATGGGATGCTGCTTACGTACAAAAAAGGCTAGGTCATGCACATGTACAAACAACACTTGATACGTACGTTCATCTTTCTGATCAGGATATGAAAAATGAATATAAGGCGTATCTTCAAGGGAGAGAAACATAAAAATGAAATTTCCAAGCGTTGCAACTAATCGAAAGCTTGTCACTAGCACAGAGATTAATAAAAAAATAGCGGATATGACTAGTGTCTTACAAGGGTTTTTGGCAGCAGATAGATGGGATATAAGAATTTGCCCACATCCTAGTGCGATTGAGTTAAGTAAGAATCCATCATTAAAAAATCGTTGGGTAAATTTCAATAAAGTCGAAAATATCTGGTTGAGAACAGAATTAAAGTACTTTTATTATGTTCACTTAAATAATGGAACTTGGAATGCAAAATCTGTTTGGATTAGAAAAGGAACAGTGATAAGCCGAATGTTAGGGTTTTTAAATTTGAAATATCCTGGCATTACATCTATAACTGAGGTGCCCATAATAAAAGCTTTGACGGAATACCGAACTTACTTAGCGGAACAAGGAGTAAGAACTACGACTAAGAACTATAAGCTTGATGTAAATCAACAGAAAATCACTGTACATGCGAACTCCTACTACGTTACTAATCTTAAGCAATTTATGGAATTTTATGAGGATTTCTATTTTGATGGCGAAGAATGGGATAAAGATGTTTGGAATCGAAGAAAACTTTCGTTACCGGAAGATAAGGTAAATCCAACATCCTATGAGTATATAATCAATTTTAAGGGTTTTGAAAATGATTATTTTAAAGAAATCGTCAAGCGGTATTGTAAACTAATGTTAAACACATCCAGCTTTTCTCACGTAAGAGATATAGCCTCAAAATTAAAAGAGTTTTTTAATATTATGAACAAAAATTGTGAAGGTATACGAAGGATTCATCAATTAACTAGAAATGAAATTGAGCAATATTTAAATTATATTAATTTAAAGGGATTAAAACCTAGTACTACAACTGGACGAATATCTACTTTAGACGTTTTTTTCACTACAATTCAAAGGTATGACTGGGAGGATACTCCTTCTAAAATCCTGATCTTTCAAGAAGATTATCCTAAATTGCCGAAGGCACTACCACGATATATTGATGAACATGTACTTGAACAATTAAATGGGAAATTAGATAAATTGGAACCTTATATAGCCGCAATGGTTATGGTAATACAAGAATGTGGCATGCGTATCAGTGAACTTTGTACATTGAAAAAAGGGTGTGTCATAACTGATAAAGAAGGGGATTGCTTTTTAAAGTATTATCAGTGGAAAATGAAGAAAGAACATATCATTCCTATTTCTAAAGAAATTGCTGCATTGATATTAGTTCAAGAGCAAAGAGTGGCTGATGAACTCGATGATGGATGTCAATATGTATTTCCCCGAAAAGATGGCTCTCCGTTGAAGCAAGATACCTTCAGGGTTAAATTAAATGAATTAGCTTATGAAGAAAAGATATCGGATAATAAAGGAGAGATTTTCCGATTTCATGCTCATGCCTTTCGGCATACAGTTGGCACTAGAATGATAAACAACGGAGTGCCACAGCATATTGTTCAAAAATTCTTAGGGCATGAATCACCAGAAATGACTGCAAGATATGCCCATATTTTTGATGAAACTCTAAAGAAAGAGTTCATAAAGTTTAAGGAAACTTTGGTGACGAATAACGGTAGCATTCTGGATTTAACCGAAGAAAATACTGAAGCTGACAACACAGATCTTCAATGGTTTAAAAAGAATATCAATGCACAAGCACTTCCTAATGGCTATTGTCGTTTACCAGTAATTGCCGGACCTTGTCCTCATGCAAATGCTTGTTTAGATTGTACGAACTTCTGTACAAGTAAACAATTTCTAAATGAACATGAAGAGCACTTAGACCGAACTAAAGAAATATTAAATAGGGCTAAACAGAACCAATGGCAGCGTCAGGTTGAAACTAACGAACGTGTTAAAAATAGATTAGAGCAAATTATTCATTCGTTAAAGGAGACGAATTAAGATGACTAGAAAGAGTAACACAACTGCCATAATTCAACTATCTAAAGAAAAGTCGGAGAAGACAAGAACTAAGGTTGAAAAGACAATTTCAGAGATGGCATTGAAAAAAGAGAGGATTAATTTTAATTCCGTTGCACAAAAGGCAAATGTTTCAAAGTCATGGCTTTACAAACAAAAAGACATCAGAACTAGAGTAGAGACATTAAGAGGGATGCAAATAAATGAGTTAGCCCCTCGTAAACCTAGTAAAAGTCTCCGTTCAGAGGATGTCTTAATAAAGACCTTAAAAAGCCGTATAAAGGCACTAGAAAAAGAGAACGAACAGTTAAAGGATCAAGTTCAAAAATTACATGGCAAGCTGTTTTAGCGGTATCGTGCTTCTTGTAATTGACAGGGTATTCAGATTATAGTGTAAACTTTTGCTTTAGGTATTTGTTAAAATAAACTTGAAAAGTATAATTTATGAGATCGTTTTTCAACAATAGGGCCATTTAACGGAATAACTTTGTGAAAAACAGCTGTTTCATGAAATAATAAAGGCGATATTGGGGATTACTTATGACAAAAATAATAATGGAGACAAGAGTAGTAAATGATATTCCAATTTTAAGTATTTTTCAGGAGAAATTACATAGTTGTCCGTTGGTATTTTTCTTTTTATTTATTGTAAAATGTAGGTTTGGGAGGTATTTATGATCAAACTTTATTTTAAAGCTACAAATAATGATAATTTTTTTATTATAAATATTCATTCGGAGGAAATGAAGAACTACAATTAAACTTGTAAAAAGGGCAACGTCTTTCGAGACGTTGCCCTTTTTAATTAATAGTATTTTTGTTAAAAGACTTTCCTTAACCGTCCGCTAAGTTGAGCCTAAATTTAGGTTATTTCACTTTTCTCATGTTCCATCAACTTTGTATGACTTCAATTGGTGGATATTGTGAAATCTTTGTAAGAGTAAATAGGAACTATTTTTGTTTCGTAATTGTTTATAATCTAGGGAAATTGTTGTTTATAGCGTCGATAAACAAAAAGAAGCAGCTCTAGTTCAACGTGCCTTTAATTTGATTAAATATTCTTTACGAAATGTGGGGTTTTTCACGTAGACCAGGGATTCAAATAAAAAAAGTGGAAATAGATGATTTATTAACCTAGTTTAAAATTAAATAATTACTAAAATAACTGGTTGAAAGCAGCAAAACCCCTACAAATCAGCCTTTTGTTGATTTTAAAAAACTTTGTTGACATGCTATGCGTTGCGTAGTATGATGTGTGCACAAGTAATATTGTACTCGTTAAAGGCAAGACTTTTTCAACGAATGTGTATTATTGGAGCTTCGATCAAAGGGCTGTGTAGGAGGTGATGTTATGGATATACAATTAAAACGTGGCTTACTTGAAGTTTGCGTATTGACAGTTCTTTCAAAAGAAGACTCGTATGGATACAAAATAGTCAAGGATTTATCTGAGCATATTGAGATTGCTGAATCAACATTGTATCCAATCTTAAAGCGTTTGGAGACCCAAAATTGCGTGACAGTTTACACGATTGAACACAACAGCCGATTGCGAAAATATTACAAAGTAGAGCAACAGGGTAGAGATAAAATTCAGGACTTTCTAAATGACTGGGAGTCTGTATTAGCTCTATATAAATTTGTTCAGGAAGGAGCAGAATATGAATAAATCAGAATTTTTATCAAAACTCGATGCTAAACTTAGTACCTTGCCTCGAAGTGAAATTAACAAATTTCTTGCATATTATTCAGAAATAATTGACGATCGTATGGAAGATGGAATGAGTGAAGAAAATGCAGTACGTGGTCTTGGAGACATCGAAGAGATAGCACAGGAAGCAATACTTGATGCTACACCTCTCCCGAATCTCATTATCCCTAGTGGATCACTTTCTAAATTAGATATTTTACTCTTACTTATGTGTTCGCCATTAATCATTGCTTTATTTGCTTTGATTTTCGTTTTTTATGCAGCTGTATGGTTAGCGATCATCGGGCTATTTTTACTCGATCTTTCCTTCATGTTGGCTGGTATAGCAGGGATCGTTGCTTCGATTGTCGATTTTAGTGACAATATGCCAATTAGTATACTTATGTTTATTGGCAGTTTGATTTCTATTGGTATTGGGATCTTTACATTCGCCCCAATTAAAGTGATTTCCAAAAAAATATTGGGACTGACGACATGGTTCATGAGAAATATTAAGTTGAGATTATTTAGAAAGAGGTTATAAATTATGAAAAAAACGTTTAAGAAAATTGCAGCTGTTATTGTTACGCTTGGTTTAGCGATCATTATTTCTGCTTGTACAACTGATTCTGATTCGCAAAAAAAACCGATTTCATACGAGGAAAAAAGTTATGCTATAAATGCAGATGAAGTTACCCAAATATCTCTGTCTGCCAAAGGCCGTACAGTTGAAGTGATAGAATCGACCGACAATAAGATTCATATTAAGTACTTTGAAAGCGACAAGGAATTTTATGAAGTAAATGTTACAGACGAAAATGAATTAGTGATGAAATTGGCAACTGATAAAAATTGGAAAGATTATGTAGGTCTGGACACTGACAAAGCTCATCGTACTGTACAAATAGCTGTTCCAAGTGGTATTTCTAGCGGAGTAAACATCCTTACTTCGAAGGGAAGTATTGTTTTATCAGACGTAAATATAGGTGGTTCAGTTGAAGCGACAACTTCAGATGGCATTATAAAAATGACTAATGTAACAGTTAATAATAATTTGAAATTGGTAACGAAAAATGATGATATCGTTTTATCTAAAGTAAGTGCAGTAGGTACCATCGATGCTGTAATCTCAAATGGCAATATAAAAGTGGCAAAAATTGCGGTTGACGAAGCATTGAAATTGACAACGAAAAATGGTCATATTACAGGAACTATTGTAGGTTCATATGATGTATTTAGTATTTCTAGCAGCGCTTCCAAAGGTGATAATAATCTACCTGAAAATAAAAAAAGTGGTGATAAGACATTAAACGTCAGCACTAATAATGGTGACATAAACCTTGAATTTGTTGATTAATCGCTTCCGCTGAATGCTATGCTCACATCAATTATGTGGATGAAAATGGTCAAACATTATCCAAACTTGAATAAGTGTTTGACCATATCCATCATTGATTTCGTTTGAATGGTCAATCTCTTACAGATTGTAGATGATGAAATAATGTCGAGGTTAAAACCGACAAAATGTTTAACGGGCATCAGAAACCATTTAATAAAAAAATGGTTTCTGATGCCCATTTTCCAATTAATCCACTCAAAATGATTATCTTAGAGATTCAAGAAAAATTGATGCTTGTTTTCTTGACTTATTGAACTAACGACGCAGCATTCCTGTAATCTGAAAGGAAATCTAGAGTTTGTGAAATAATGCACTTAAGCTAACGGGTGATTAGTTAAAGATTCGCTCTCCGAAATAATCAATCTTTTTTTAAAAAAACAAACTTAAATCTGCTGGATAAGAACCCATTTTGATCAATCTTTTGTCAAAATGGGCTCTTAATTATTTATTGTAAAATGTGGGTTTAGGAGGTGCTTATGATCATACTTTATTTTAAAGCTACAACAGAAGTGGTACATACTTATGACCGTAATCAATTACACCTAACCATTACATTGCATTTTTCCGTTTGATTTAAATGCGTTAAATACATGTCCTTAAAGTAAAAGCATTGATGTTAATGGATTTTTAATAACTTACTCTTGATAAGACCCCTCCCCTAGCCGTGAAGATATAGAAGTAACGAAGCGATTAGCAGAAGCGGGAAAAATTATTGGAATTGAAGTCCTTGACCATGTGATAGTTACCAATACTGGAAAGCATGTCAGCTTGAAAGAAAAGGGTTATCTTTAAAATAAATAACAGGCAAAGGGTCCTTTCCCCTTTGCTTGAAAGGAGAAATTTATAATTAGCGAGAATGAAAGAATTAGTGAAAAATAAATATAAACGGAACAGAAACTTACGACCTTTACTCAAGATGAGGGGGAGAACGAGTGTTGAGGGAAATGACTGAATGAAAGTTGGTCCAGGCTAATCAATCGTCAGAGGGTGATGATTACGCAATGAAGAAAAAACTACCATTTTTTTCTTTATTATAGGCCGGCATCGAGCCCTTGCGGCTGCTGAAGCAACCTTTAAAAACGTTTGAAGGATTATGCAAGGTAGTATGAAACAGATGGACAATGGTGCTCTTGCTTTTCATCCTGTTAGATCTAAACAGTTCCATTTGGAAAATTATCTGAACGTTCAATTGTAGTTGCTTTTGTTTATGCGCTGTTCTTACTTATGTGGATTTTGAATAAAGTTTGAGTGCGACTTTAGGGACCTCTTGAAAAAATTAGTACCGGAATGGGAAATTACAGTGTTTGATAAGCTAGCAAACGCAGGAGAGGAAAACTCTAACGAATGGAATAATGCGGGAACGGGGCATGCAGCACTGTGCGAGCTTAACTATACGGTAGAAAAACCAGACGGATCTATAGATATTAGCTAAGCTATCAAAATTAATGAACAGTTTTAGCTTTCAAGACAGTTTGGGTCTTATCTTGCTAGGCTCAAGTGGAGTTAGTATAGTTTCTTGGACACGGTTTAGTTAACTCTCTATGATAAAAAATAAGAGGGGAAGTGTCCGGCATGGAATCAATAAACAAGCGTAATTATAACGATGATTTTAAGAAAATGGTGGTGGAACTTTATCACACTGGTAGCTCGGTGAGTACGTTAAGCAGCGAATATGGTGTATCTGAAGTCACAATTTATAAATGGATTAAAGCTCTTACTCCAGTGAATGGAGAGGAAAATAGTCTAACACCACAGGATATAACTGAAATCCAAAAAGAGAATCTTCGAATGAAACAGGAAATTGAAATCTTAAAAAAGGCTATGGCCATATTCGCCAGAAAGTAACCGATACCGAGCTAACAAACTTGATTCACGATCAAAAAGAAGTGTTCCCCATCCAGTTCATGTGTGAAGTGTTGGATATGCCAAGAAGCACTTACTATCAGTCCTTGATTAAAACAGAATCAGCACGTGACCGGGAAAACCGACTGCTTCTTGAACAGATTCAGTTGATCCACATCAAGAGTAAAGGCCGATATGGAGCACCTAAGATTCATTTCCTTCTATTAAAAGCAGGGTTTTCGGTTAGTCTTAAACGAGTTCAACGAATCATGAGAAAGGCGGGAATCTATTCGATTACGATTAAAAAATTTCGTCCACAAACAAATAGAAAACCGATTGAGGCACGTGAGAACGTGCTACAACAGGATTTTTCCACGTCTAAATTGAACGAAAAATGGGTGGCCGATATCACCTATATCCACACTTTGCGAGATGGCTGGTGTTATTTAGCGACGGTCTTAGATCTGTATTCTAAAAAAATCATTGGGTATTCTTTCTCTCGTTCCATGACGACTGAACTTGTTTTGCATGCTTTAAACAATGCCGTTTCTATCCAACAGCCAACGCCTGGCCTCATTTTGCATACAGATCTTGGCTCGCAATACACAAGTGAAGGTTTTAGCCAAGCGCTTAAAGAACAGAAAATTATTCCATCTTTTAGTCGCAAAGGTTGCCCATACGATCATGCATGTATTGAATCTTTTCATTCCATTTTAAAGAAGGAAGAAGTCCATCACGTAACCTATTTAAATTTCGAATCGGCGAACGCAGCCTTGTTTCAGTTTATTGAAGGCTGGTATAATCGTCGCCGTATTCACGGCCAATTAAACTTTCATACGCCGCAAGAAGTTGAAAATCAGTTCCATCAATCAGCATGAAAAGTTAACTTATTTGTGTCCAGGATATTGACCTAGATCCACAAGCCTAATCAAAATATGTTTGAACATAATTCATTTTTCGCTAAATAATAATTATATTTATTATGTTAAGTTTTAAAAACAATCATTTTACCTTTCCATTCTTCAATACTTCTTCCCATATTTAATTCATTTTAGTTGTGTGAAATTTTCTAAATACTATTGATATTGATATAATTGATGTATCTTTTAATCGACTGAAAGATAAACGTCCATGCTTATTATAAATCGCTCTTAACTCACGCATACAATCATCTTTTGTAATAATAGGTGGTGTTGAACGTTTCGTTTTTACTTTATTCTAAAATTTCGGCAAAGCATCCACTGCATCCGCCAAATCACTATATGAATCCTTCGAATATTTACTCGTCGTCGCAATATTACTATGGCCGGCCAACCTTCTTACTTTTTCAATGTCGTTGTTTGAAGCTTTTAGCAACCATTGACAAGGGTGTAAATAACTTATCCTATGTTGTCATAATTAAGCAATCTTTGATTCTGGAGGTGATAAGTAATGATTATTCACCTCAGATTACTAGATAAAATAGAAAATAAAAGGAAAGAAATGCTTCAAGTTGCAAGTAAAGCAGGATTAAATCGTTCAAAAACAATAAAATGCAGTCAAGAACTTGACAATATTTTAAATTTGCATATTCTTGATAAAGAAATTATAGGGTATGATAATGAAATAAAACTACTACTTTTAGATGCTCGAATAGAGAATGATTAGGTGATGACAAGGAGAACTAATTACTATGAGATACAACAGAGAAGCACATTTTCGCTATACTTTTGAAAATCCCATCCAAGCATATTTTCAGATTATAAAAATTGATGGCGAATCAGTAAAGACTTCGGAAGGTGATGCAAGAATCATCAACATCAGTCCGGGTGGAGCAAAAATACAATCAAAATTGAATATACCAGAAACAGATCATAAATCTATTGGGCTATCCATCCGTTTTAAGCTGAATGAGAAAGAATTGACCTATAATGGCTTCATTATCTGGAAAAAGGTATGGGGTGCAACAATTGATTATGGCATCAAGATGGAGGAAGATGATGACGATAAAAAGGAATTAATCGACCAATTAAAAATTCATTCAAAAAATGTCATTGAACATGGTCATTGATTTTTTTAAAAAGGCTGTTTTCGCATAATGCTATTTTGACCATACTCCTGCTCGCTTTACTGGTTTATAAAGTGTTCCAACGTCGAATTCGCCAACACGTGACGGAAGAAAAACCCCTTATCGGCGCAGCTAAACGCAAGTTAGTCCATCCGACGGGGCAAGCAATCTTCCAAATGTTTGCCTACATACAAGTCATTGTATTAGAACTTCCAAATGGTGAAAAACAACGCCAATTTGGTAAACCACTCACCTATGAGCAACGAAAGGTACTTACATATTTAGGATTTGATGAAACGATCTACCTATGAAATGAATACATGTTAAAGCTGTGGGTTCCGAAAAAAATAGGCGACCGACAGCTGTTTTTCTTGAATCTTATCACCTTAAAAAAACCACTGCCCTAAAATTAAAAGAATTAGCTGTGGTGGGTGCGAAATGTGAGTTTATTGTCACTCAACACTAAATCCACCTTTTCCTGCTGCTATCTCAATCAGGAAAAGGAGTAACAAATCATATATGATTTGTTACTCCTTTTGCGTTGTTATTTTTGATCTTTTCAAGATGTTCGGAACTACCTTTTTATTTCATTTTTTTCGTTCATCTTATTAAAGAACTGATATCGATCGGTTTTAATAAAGCTACAATTTGGAACAAGTGATTTTTTTTAAGAAGGATCGCCAGTTTGTTAAGTACCTGAGCTAAACCAGAAACGAAGGTCAAAAGAAAAAAATAAAAAAAGGGACATCACACTTCGTTTAAAAGAAACGGACTCTTTTACCATAATTTTTCACGATTCAAATTTTCATAGTCAACTTCTGTATTGAATATGATTGTAAATTGATTACAAAAAGTTCTTGTATCATAATTACCTTTAATAAATTCATTAATAAGGTAATATAGTGATCCTTTGCTGTCATTTATGTTCCATCCTCTAATTATTTTTTGGGTATTGCTGGTAACGGACCCATCGCTTTTCTAGCATATTCAAAATGGTAAATTGTGTTGGTCGTTTTATCATATAGCACTTCCAAATTGTATTTCATATCCTCGATTTTTTTGGCCGTTCGCAACGGCTGTACGTTCTTTTCTTTCATGATTTTCCTCCGATATCGTACATTCAACGTATGATAATGGTAGCTTATCAAAACAACCTAGTAATATCAACAATTTGAATGTACGAAAATATCTAAAATCATACATTCGTAAAAACACCTTCTTCAACTAAAATAAGGTGGAGTATTAATCATTGGAATAATAGTCAGAGGTGAAGTTATGAGGAAATATGCTTTTCTTAAGGAAAAGATTGATGACCCGTTAGATGGATGCCAAGACGATATAATTAATTGTAAATGATTTAAATTTGTGATGTTTTATACTTTAAAGTAATTGGAGGACTGAATGGACACAAAACAATTAAGAAAATGGGCAGAAAAATATGACGTTGAGAAGAAAACGATTGAAGGGTTTTGGTACTATATTAATTCTTTTGAAAAGGAAGAGGGAGAACCGTTTTTTGACGGGAACATTGATAAAAGTCAATTAAATCTTACTTTAAATAATATAGGACTTTTCATTGATGCTTGGAGTAAAGACTCATACAGACAATATGGATATGATTATATTATTTCATATTTACCAGTTATCCATAAGGAAGATCATTTGGGTACCTATAAAATGTTTTTTAACCTAAATGGAGAAATATGTGATGATTCGTTTTCACCTTTTTAAAGCTAGCTTACTCAACTAACCAGGCTTTAGTGAAAGAAGAATTTGCATAAACACCCCTTTTTTATGCAGCTACTAAGCTTATTCAGAAGCCGAAAATGTTGATTCATCAACCATGTATAAAATCATGTATAAACGATAAAAATGGACCATTCGTAACCCCTTGAGTATCAAGGGGTTTTATGTTTCGGAAGTTCCGAAAATTCATTTTATGTTAACTAGTTTCGTATAGAGTATTCATGTGATACATTAAAGCCTTATTCAACTAAAGGGCCATATTGTTTGATAGTGTAGGATAGATTGGGGGTTGGTCTCATAGCTTATCTATTGTTCTTAGTGGGGATTATTTTTTGTATAAGGCAGTTTTCCTTGGCGAGAAAAGGAAAGGTAAAAACAACCTTATTTATTGCAATTTTATTCAGTGTGATTGCAGTGCTAATGATTCTTTTTGCCGTAGATTTTGTAAAGATATATCAAACTATAATCGCCATTATATTATGGATTTTATTCGGTTTAGCGCTGGCAAAGAAAGGCATCACTAATAAGGGGAAAAGAGGTTAAATATTATGGAATTTGTTATAACGATTGGCGTTATTGTGATAGCAATTACCTGTCTTTCTATTGAAGGAAGTTTGAGAAAAACTAAGGAACAAAATAAAGAAATTATAGAGTTATTAAAACAGGTGAAACCAAAATAAGCTAATAGAGTTATTAAAGTAAACGGGATACTTATTGTGAAAATGGGGGGATTTGAAATAATTAAATGAAACATTGGTTAATTGGGGGAGTAAAAGATGCGAAATATTAAAGGGTATTGTTTGTTTATAATTTTCACCTTGTTGCTAACAGGGTGTACCGGTGTAGAGAAAGAAAAACCGTCATCAAATACGAAAATAACCATTGAGTCATATAACATGAGTGAAAAGGAAAAACTGCTCATTAGCAAGACTGGTGTAGGGCAAATTGAATTTTTTAGGCTGAATGGCACTCTTAAGGAAGATGATAATTTGCAATTTTCAGTGGAGGAATTTGAAAACGGTAAGTTTAAAAAGGAGTTGCAAAATACTTCAGATGGACCGAAAGTAAAATTTAAAGACAGCCTCATTTCTTTTGGAATAAGTGGTATTGAATATGAAAGTCATTCTTTAAAGCTGTTAACTGGTGTACCATCTGGACTTACTATAATGGAGTATTCAAATAATATGACAATGTCTTCCTTTAGTAAGTTAATAGGCGAAAAGATTACTTTAGAAAAAAATAAACCTGCATATTTAGTAGCGTGGTTAGGCACTACTAAAAACAGTTTGCGTTCTGTTGAAAGTGAAAATGGCGAATTACCTACAGGTATTGAAGAAGCCGAGATTGCACTTTTATACAAAGTTTTATGGACTGATAAAGAAAAGAAATAACTTCCGTTTTGTTAAACAGTCGGGCGCTTTGCTTGAACAAGCAGCTAAAAGGATCTTCCAGCCGAAGATCCTTTTTAAGTACCTATAAGGGTGATTATGTTAACTTACTTGAAGGTCATACGTATTTCACATGGAATAATACATATATGAGTTTGAATGAAATGAGGGTGAACAATTTATGAGTGTAGATCAAAAAGCATCCATACGAAGCATTTTAGAAGTACTGGTACAAGAGGGAATAAAGACAGGCGATGTGGCTAAACAAATACCTGGCATAAGTGAAAAACCATTTAGACATGCATTAAAAGAGGCTGGATATGAATTTAGAAACTCTGGTCAAAAGGGTTGGTTTTTTATTGGAGAAGGTGAAGAACCCCTTGATAAAAGCATTTTTGATTATGTGAAATCGAGTTCACCTAAAATTCATACAGCTTTCACACGAAGTAATCAGAAGTTCGCAGAGAGTAATAAGGAATTCACACATAATTCATCTATTGTTCATGAGCAGTTCTCCCAAGATGAAATCCATATGATTAAGGAAATGCTTAAATCATGGCAAGAGGTTACCCCAACTACACAAACCAATGAACCAAGTCTTTATGATCGCGTCAAACAGTTGCCACAAAGTAACAAAACAAGAAAGACTATTGTTATTGATCGTGTCATTGGTAAACGTTTAGATGAGCTTTGTAAAGCTGAGAGGATCAATAAGTCTGATGTGTTTCATTTAGCATTAGCCGACTTTCTAGAAAAATATGAAAAGTGACCAAAGAAAAAAAAAGGATTGGATATCTAAGAGGTACCCAATCCTTTTTTTGCCGATAATTCACTTTATGTAAACTAGATTTGTATAGAGCATTCATGTGTTCCTTAGAAACCTTGTTCAACAAACGGCAACGTATTGATAAAGAAGGTATTTTCCATACAAACTGGATGGAGTAAGACTCCTTGTTTTCTTAATATAAGACAAAACTGCCAGTAAAATGGTTGGTTTTGTCTCTTTTTTTCTGGAATTATTAATCGGAAAGCATTATCAGTCAAAAACATTAAAAATGAAAGCAGCTCCAGAGAATGTCTTTTTTATGCTGCAGGGGTAAAATATATGTAAGCTTTACAACGCTTAAGAAAGGCGTGAGGGCTGTGGAAGATCGAAATAATTTGTCTTTTGATGAATGGATTATTGCATCTTATCGTATGCAGAGAGTGGATTTCTATCCTTTTCAATTTCACTCATATCACGAATTTGAGATTTATTTCTTCTGTTGATTAAAACCGTTCTAGCGAATGCTTTTTGCGTCAACACGCAATAAAATTGAATTGCGCCCAACCAGAGGCGTTCGTGATTCTTGCGTTACCCAAAAATAATATAAGCGAGGAGTGTTTACATTACAATAGTAAATGGTGTTGCTACTACTATATCTAAAGCAAATATGCCGTTGTCATTATTATTATTATTAGGACTATATTTGAATTTTACATTTGACAAAAAATATTTTAGACCTATTATGAAATTTTTAACTTTCCGATACGGTTTAGGGCTACTCTTTGGTTTAGCATTATACTTCTTCCTTCCTTTCGATCAAATGTTTCGATATACACTCTTAATCGGACTATTACTACCAGTTGGAATGACAGCTTTAGTATTTGGAATTGAATTGAAATATAAGACCACTCATTTAATTGCCATGATCGCAAATATTACAATTTTGATTAGTATTGTAATATTATATGTTTTTGCTATCTTTATACTTTAAATTATTGGTTTCAGGTACGGAGTTAAAAACGAATACATAAGGAAATAAGGGGGACAACTATGACAAAACTAGGCATACAGATCTCAAGCGTTCGGGAATATCTTCAAACCCCTGAGGATGTCTTGGCATCGTTCAGCAAAGTAAGTGAGATCGGTTATAAAACGATTCAAATTCAATGGATCAACCCTGAAATCCCAATGGACTTCATTCACGATGTCTTAAAGGAAACGAGGTTGGAATGCATAGGAACACAGGACCATTATGATGTGGTCATTTCTCATTTGGATGAAGTCATAGAAATCAACGACCTTTGGGGAGGTTCTTACATTACCGTCAGCGGGATTCCAGAGCGCTACCATTCTTATGAGGGCTGTCTGGAGTTTGCAAAGGAGTTGAATAAACTTTCAGAATTCCTTGAAACAAAAGGAAAGATTCTGAACTTCCATCCAAGATATATGGATGTGTTTCAATATGATGGGCAAAATTCACTTGACATCATATTCGAAAATACCAGAAGGGACTTTCAATTTTTATTAGACATCTATCAAATCATCTATGCAGGTCTAGATCCGATTGAATGGATTTATAAGGTGAAAGGACGAAATGATTTAATCCACTTCAAGGATGGGTTGATCGATTCGGATGGAAATGAAGTGCTCATGCCTGTTGGGCAAGGCGCAATCCAATGGAAGAAAATCTTCGATGCCACGATCGAAACTGGCGTAAAATATGCTTTCGCGGAACAGGAGAAATGGCAGAAAAATCCATTCCAATGTTTAAAAGAAAGCTACGATTATATTATGATGAATGGAATAGAGTGAAACATATGAACATGTGAGACCACTGGTTTCAATAAAAAAATCGCCCTCTTTTGTAAAACGAAGTAGAAGAACAGCTAAAAGAAGAAGTTCAAACGATAGAAGCCCAAATGACTCCGCAATAGTTTGTGAACTTTCCTATTTAAAGTAACTGGTGTTTTAATTCAACAATGCGACCACCAATTTGGTGGTTTTTTGAATGTACGAAAATAACTAAAATCATACATTCAGAAAAAACTTCTTCAATTGACGTAGCAGTTTAGTGCAATAATGCAGTTATGCAACAAGGGCGTGGTATTTGCTTGAACCAGTTGTATAAAAGTATGCAAATGCCCCCATAATGAAAGAATCTCCAACAGGATGCTGGAGATTCTTAAAATTATTTTTTAAATTTATCCGGAAATTGCTTTACAACTCCCGCAGAGATAGTGTCTGCCATTAGGATTATATGTGTGATCCCTTCGTCAATTGAAACGATTCTTGTATTCCAATCTTTTGCTAAGCTTGCAGATAAATCATTTGTCACTAATTTCAGATGCATATACAGCAAATTTTTTAGATCTTCATTTTTCAAATAGGGGTTGGCACCGCTAAGGAAAGCTGCTATTTCATCGGCATTTCTGTACCATTCTTTGTTTAGCTGATTCACCAAGGCTTCATTTCCGCTTTTAGCCGCATCTACAATCTTTCCCGCAATAACAATATGCTCCTTAAGCAAATCAGTAAGTTTGTTCCCAGCTTTCTCTCCGTATACTGGCTTTACAGCATTACCAATACCCTCCTGATTTTTCAGAAGCCTAGTCAGTACCTGTTTTTGATCCTCCGCTCTTGCTGTTGTTGCACTTGTAATATAATTACTTGTCCACAATACATGATCAATCCAAAGTCTCCTGAATTTATTTTCGAACTTTACCTCAGATTGGCTAATGTATTGTACCTGTGGTTTAGCGTAGGTACTTGTTCCAGCCACCATGTTTAAAGGAAATAACAAAATAAATCCCATCAACAATAATTTTTTCATAAAACCTTCTCCTTCCAAAGTTAAAAAAAATCCCCTTTTTATTATTAATATATGGGATTTTTTTATTCCTAAAAATGGTTCTACTTACCTTGTTGATCTGTAAATAAGTGTCTTTTAAATGAAGGAGAAAAAAAGAAGTGACTATTCAACTAAAGGGTGCGTTAGTCGAAGGACAAGTAAGTAATTTAAGTCTGAGTTCATATTCTAGTTCTTCCATTAAAGGACGCGATTATGGTAGATCAGAGATAGAAAATGATCAAATTTTTTTATAGAAATCAAACTTAAATCTGCTGAAAAAGAATCCCTTTTGATCAATCTTGAACTGCTCCCTGTCAAGTAGACAGCGGAAATAATAAAAATGCTTTAAGCGGCTTGAGCCCTGTATTCCAATGGACTTAAGCCGTTCAATGTTCGTTATATATAATCATTTATTGCCTGTTGTAACGCTTCAAACGTCTCATACTTATGTAGATCATACTTTTCACACTTCAGCGTTCCCCAAAAAGATTCCATTGGTCCATTATCAATACATTTTCCTACACGTGACATACTATGAATCATCTTTGCTCTTTCTATCTTTCTTTTAAATCCATGTGATGTATATTGATAACCACGATCACTATGAACCAATGGTGGTTCATCGCGTTTTAATGCGGCGATGGCTTGATCCAATGTCCGAAATCCCCATTTATTATTATTGGAATGACCACATGCATAACTAATAATGGAACCGTCGTAAAGATCTAAGATTGCACTTAAATAAGCTTTCTTTCCATTTTCTAATTTGAACTCCGTGACATCTGTTACTCATTTTTCATTTGGCTTACTTGCAGTAAATTCACGGTTTAATAGGTTTTCAGCGACATGTTGTGCTGGAGAAGAAACATATCGTTTTCTTTTTTGACGGATCACGGACTGTAATCCGGCGATTTGCATGAACCGATAAATACGTTTGTGATTGAATGTTTTTTTCCATTGGCGATTAATAATTAATGTTATTCTTCGATAACCATAAATACCCTCTACTCGTACATAAATGGCCCGGACATCTCGAAGAAGCGCTTCATTTTCTAATTCCCTAGCTGTTGGCTTACGTTGTAGCCACTTATAATAAGCAGCATGAGATATACCCGCAACTTTACATAAAAGGATCACTGGCAGACTTTCCTTTGTATGTAACTCTTGAATGGCTCTATCTTTATTTTGTAGACGAACGCTTGTTAACGACGCCTCCTTTCGAGTTCCTCTAACTTTTTTAAAAAGGCATTTTCTGCACGTAATCGTTCATTTTCACGTTCTAAATGTTTCATGTCCAGCTTGAATTTTTCTTCAGCTGTTAATTCATACTCTTCTTTTTTTCGACCACGTTTATCTTGAAGTGCTTCTTCACCATTCACTTCATATTTTCTTTTCTGCTCTCTAATAGTCCCGGGATCAACAGAAAATTTAGCGCTAATATCGGCTATTGAATGATGACCATCTTTATAAAGGTGTAGAATGGCTAATTTCTCAGCTTTAGAATATTTAATTCGAGCCATAAAAAATACTCCCATTAGATAAACAGATTTTATTTTTTAATCTGTCTACCTAATGGGGAGCATATCAAAATGGATTCTTATCCAGCAAATTTAAGTATCAGTTTTATAAAAAAGGTTGATCATTTATGAGCTGCATCTCTACATATGGTGTAACTTTCGGAGATATTTTGCGCTTGTTTTAAGTGCTAATTTGCACATCTAACTTTTAGAAAGAAAATTGAAAATCTAAACGAAAGTGAAAACCTAGTTATTATTTATCCTTCAAAACATTGGTGTAAACTTATGTGAGTGTATATTTGAAATAAAGATTGATCAATTATAATAAAGTTAATTGAAATGATCAATTTTGTTTATTGCTGTACTCCTGAAGTAGCACACCCTGATCCTGGTTCAGGAGTCCGGCAACAGTCTAGAAAAATACGAATAATAATAAAAGACCAGTTCCCGCCGTGAATTAGTCTTCTTCCTTGATACTGTTCATTTAAATAATCAAAGTGGTTTCTCTTAACCAATAAGAGACAAACTCCCACTGTGATTTTCAGTGAAAGGATGCTAGCATTTCAACGTTGTAGGAGTAAATCCACCATATAGGAGAGAGCGCCATAAAACGTCAATTTCCAGCCAGCTGCAGTGCCACTGCTATCAAGAAGAACAAAAATGCCAAGATTGCTGCTGAGGAACGAATTATATCCAATCGTCCCCATCGCTTAACTAGCACCTTCCAATTACTTGGTGGAGAATCGGGTTGCCAGTCGAGAGCACCTTTGTTAATAGGAACAGTTCCTACCAACGTGAATGCCATGAGAAAGAGTAATGCAAGTACTCCCGCGCACTGGAAGACGAAGACGGACCGAGTGCTACCACCAAAAGTTAGTAAGGCAACCCCTGACACGATTGTCGGTAAAATAATTGCAGGCACTAGCACACGTAGTCTCAGAATCAATGCTTGACGGGCTTTAATATGAGATTGTTCGTCCAGTATAGACATGGATACATGTACCCCGTAGCGAACCACAAACTCTTCACCTGCTAAGATGCCAGCAAGAAATAAACAAACGATTTCAATAGTTATTTGGAACATTGAGTTTCCTCCCTATAGTTTTTGTAATGAGACGCAATCACTGACGATTGACCCGTCCTATGAGAAATTGTAACTGTTCTATTTTTACTAGTTAATCTCTGATGTTAGGAAAAGGCATGACTACTCAAATCACTATACTTGCCGACCGGTAAGTTGTCAATTATAATTAAATATGAGAATGGAAAAGGAGCGAGAGTAAGTGAAACGAAATGGAAACGAGACTAAAGAGGAAGCACAACGTGTTGCATTGGAACTTTTTATTGCCAAGGGATTTGAGGCAACATCACTTCGTGAGATTGCTGAGGAAATCGGCATTAGTAAGGCCGCACTGTATTACCATTTCAATAGCAAAGAGGATATTGTCAAGTCTATTGTTTCCGCCCGCAGCAAAGAAGTAACGGAACTCCTCAACTGGGTCCGCAATCAAGATCCAGCCTCCGACCTTCTGGAACGCACGGTTCTTCGCTGGATAGAAACGACCTCTGTAGAAAAGTTACGTGGCATTCGTTTCGTAAATGCGAATCCTGCCGTAATGAGGAATATGAGCACGGGCATCGGTGAAAATCTTGGTGCAGTGGCTGAACTTGTTACGGGTAAAGGCTCGGACCCCACAAGGAAACTGATGGTCAGAATGGTATTTCTAAGCATCAACTCAGCCGTAATGGCTGCTGAAGGAACCCAACAATCGGACGAAGAAATCGTTGCGGCCTCGAGAGAAATGGCACTAGCTCTTCTTGACCGCCTTCGAGAATGCTAATTCAATCATCGGGCTGAAAAAAACTAATGTTTGTCAATTTTTTATAAAAACAGGTGTGTAATGACAATAAAGTTGTTTAATTTTGAAGTCGAAAATAAGCATTACATCGTCCGCAAATGTGGACGGTGTAAAAATAAAATTGTTTAATTTTTGGTGTAATTGCTGAATAACAACTCATAGATGTAACAATAAATTCGTTTAAATTGATGGGGGTGTCCCATAATCGCGCCCGTTTGTTTAAGTATAATTCCTCACAATACCTCTTCGTATTGAACAACATATGGAGTGAACAAAAAACCAATAAGTCCTATAAGAACTCCTATATCAGGCATCCCAAAGATGTTATCGAAAGGAGAAAGAAAAAAGGGAAATATCCATATTGGCAAAATAGACATGGCTACAAATGTAAATCTACCAAAAATGGTGATCTTATGTTTAGTACCACAGTTGTCACATTCAATTGGTTTATATGTCCACCAAAACGATTTAAAGATTTTACTCCAGCTAAATGGTGAGTTGCAGTTTTCACATTTTTGCAAATTAACCCACCTTAAAATTTGATTTTGCTAAGTGATTAAAACCTTAATACACAATTCCATTTTAACATTTATATTTCATTTAATATTTTCCAATTTTATTGAATTAACTTGCCCCGTTAGTCGAAAAAGAAAAAAAGACCGCCGCAGCGATCCTAATCTTTCACTCTCACATCCGTCAGTTGAACAAGGAAATGAAAGGTTCTCCTAATAGAAAAACGATGATCAATCAACCTTTTTAGTTTCTCATTCTTACTGCATAAGGATAAATTGGATCCTTTAATTGAAATTCATACGTAAGACCATCGACAATTCCAACTACTTTTTCGCTATCGTAAAGATCAAGCATAAATCCAGCCATTTCTTTAGCTGTATGGTATTTCGGAAGAAGCCCTTCGAATTTCACATTTTCCTCCAAGTCATTCGATACTTTTGCAAATTCAGTTTCAGTTGCAGCAGGAGCTAATACTTTTGCTTGCATGCTTGCACCTTGTTCTTTTAATTCATGTGCAAGGCCTTCAGTAAAGGCACTTACATAGAATTTAGAAGCACAATATGTGATTGCATTTCCAATAATCGTGTAACCTCCACCTGATGAAACGTTAATTAATTGAGTTCCTTCAACAGTTGAATAATCACGCACATAAAGAGAAGTTAAAATAGTTAAAGCTTCAATATTTAAATTTAGCATAGTCTCAATTTTAGTTAAATTTTGTTCTCCAACTGATGCGAAATTACCAAACCCTGCATTATTAATCCAAGTTTCAATTTCGTATTCCTTTAAAACTTCAAATAATGTATACGCATTCTTCGTATTAGATAAATCAATTGTTTTTATAATGATATCTAATTCAGCATTTACTTTCGCAATTTCTGATTTTAGTTTTTCGAGCTCCTCAGTTCTACGTGCCACAATGACTAAATTTTTTCCACGAGCAGCAAAAGCAAGGGCTGTTTCATAACCAATCCCAGAACTTGCACCTGTAATAACTGTATATTTCTTCATTTCATTTCCTCCTACTATTATGTTTATACTAATAAAAATTGATTCTTTATGATGATACGAATTTATTATATGGGTTAGAGTAAACTCTAAGTCAAATCTATTTTTACACTTGATTAGCATTGGTTAAGTATGGAGGTTTTTATGTATACAATTGGCGAAGTGGCACAACTTCTAGGAGTCAGCACACATACATTACGTTACTATGAAAAAGAGAAAATCATTCTTCCGGATCGAAATGAGCATGGAGATAGAATATATTCTGAATCACATCTTCAATGGCTAAAATTTGATTTAAAGTTAAAAGAGACGCAAATGCCGATCACCAAAATAAAAGAATATGCCTACTTGTATACTGAAGGAGAACATACAGCAATAAATCGATTAAAACTGTTAGAAGATCATAAAAGTTCGATTGAAAACCAGTTAAAGACACTGGAAGAAACACATAAAATGTTAGAACATAAAATTACATCATATAAAGAAATGATTCTGAAAAGAGATGAAGGAGTTACAAAAGCATAATATTATCTGAAAATGAAAGTGTTAAATAACGTAAACTCATAAAATCAAAAGAACCGCCATATTAGATACGTCTAATATGTTTGGTCGTAGCAGCAGGATTATGCGGATATACAACGTTAAGGCCAAAAACCTTGTATCAATAGGGTTTACTCTATTGATACTGTGAAGTGATACACTTAAACTAAAGGGCAGAAGAGTTAAAGAAAGAATATTAGGAGGGATTTTTATTCAAACAATAATAACTAGAATATTACTTGTGGTGATTGTATTAGTTGTAGTTTTATTTATGGTAGATAAACCTTTTTTAGGAGGTATTCCTTTAATTAGTTTAGCGTTAGTGAATAACTACATTAGTAAATTAGAAAAGAAAGCAGAAGTTGATATTAAATTACAAAGAACAGGCATGATTTGTTTTTTTGCGACTGGAATTATAGGATTAGTGCTAATACTTTCGTTTCCAGATTTTTTTCAAACGGGTCGTTTCTAGATCAACAGGAATCGACTTTTTAATGTTGAAATTAGTTTAACGTTGTAAAGCTGCATTTTCCTGACTCTATCCCTTCTTGAAATAAAATAAGAGGTGTTGGTTTGAAATAAAGTTCGATTAAAATTTAGTTTAAAACATTGATTTCATCATAAAAGATTCTCCTATATTTTGAACAAAGATTGATCAGAATGTAGGGGATTATTTTTCTCTGCACGAACATTTTATAAAAAAGATTGATAATTTCGGTAGGCGAATCGTTAAAGAAAGCCCTCAATTGCGAATTTAAAAATAGTTCTTCTTAATATCGTTTATTATAAAAAATACAATTTCTTTAATTTTTCAACTTCAAAATCATCTGATAAATCAATAAAATAATCTGCTTGCCATGATTGAGTCCTAGTAGCATTTGTATTCAATTCAGTTACCCAACTCGGATAAACTCTAAGTGCCATATTCCCTTTTTGCTTGGGACTTTTCAAGATTCCATATTTAAGAAGCACTTTTTTAGGAAAAATAAATTGCCCCCGCCTTACCTGAAATATAGTAACAGCCAAGCATACATTTACAAATAGTCAAATATCTACCTCTTATTGAATTAAAGAAGGACGGCCTATGACGGCCGTCCTTTTTGTTACTTATTTATTAGCAGAAGCCCCCGTAACCATAGCCACCGCCACAACTACATCCAATAATGATTAAGAGGATAAACAATACAATTAACAAGGCAAAGCCGCCACCAAATCCACGACCGCCATCTACACAACCTGACCTATACAAACATCTCCTTTTGTATGAAAGGAGGCACTTACTACTTGCATGGGCTACTTAATAGTATGTTGAAAATAATGAAATGTCACAAATATACGCATGTCTATGTGATGCAGGACTTTTTATTTAATAGGTAATCACCTATTTTGAGTGAAAATAAGCTCATTCACTAAATTAGGGCGTAACATGGAAATGAGCATACGTTTTTCTCAATAGAATGAAACGCAAGAAATATTGCCTCTTCTAAAAGACAATCAAGATCTCCTATTTGGAGGCCTTGGTTGTCTTTTATAGTTATCATTGTGCATGATGCTATGGGTGCTTTAGGTTCGGATGCGCACAAAGCAGCCGTTGAAAGTACTGTGCAGTAAAGGTGGAAATTTGAGATATAAGAACAAATGTTTTATAATGTATCTCCAGCAATAAATAATCCATCGAATGGATTTTGGAGGAATTATATATGTATGTAACGATTTCAGACTTTATTAAAGAATGGAATAGGGAAGCTATGCTAACTCAAAACGTTTTGAATGGTTTGACAGATGAATCTTTAAAACAACAAGTTTATCCAGAAGGTCGGACTTTGGGAAGAATTGCGTGGCATTTAACAGCAAGTATTCCAGATTATTTAGCTCATTTCGAGCTGAATATTGATGGAGTAGAAAATACAGAAAGTGTCCCAAATTTAGCAAAGGAAATTACTGAAACCTTTAAAGAGGTAAGTTCTCACGCAGCCCAAATCATTGAACAACAATGGACGGACAAATCTTTAGAACAAACACAAGAAGCATTTGGAAGACAGGAATCAAATGCTCAAATATTAATGGGACTAATCAAGCATATTGTTCATCATCGTGGTCAAATTACCGTTCTGATGCGTCAAGCAGGATTGAAACCGTTTGGGGTTTATGGACCACCAAAAGAAGATTGGATTCATTTAGGTGTGGAAAATCCACCACTATAATAATATTGTGCTAACGTCGTGCGTTAATTGAAAAAGCAGCTAAAAGGATCTTTAAATTAAAGATCCTTTTTCAGTACCGATAACATATAATTTTGCTTCAATGTAAAATAACAGGAAAAATATATTCGAGGTGAAGAAAATGTCTTTTGGGATTACCCTCCAACTTTAGGGTATATAAGGAATGTGAAAAGACATTCTTAAACTATGGTGCAGAAAACTAAAAAAAGAGTTTTAAAATATAGGGGTTTATTCATTAAAGAAGTCAATTTAATTCATAGTAATCTTTATTTTCAGTAAATTAAGCGTTGACAACTTAAGTTTCTCGATATATCATCATATTTAATTAAATAATAACAAGCAAAGATTGGAACTAGTAAAAGGATTTATAAATTTGTCAGAGAGCCGATGGTTGGTGAGAATCGGTAATTATAGCCATTGAACTCATCCAAGAGCTACTCCCTGAACATAAACAGTAGGGGATGTCGGTTTTCTACCGTTATGAAGATAGGTGGTGATTGCCACCGAAAATGAGTGGGTTAATTTTATTACGATTAATCAATTAGAGTGGTACCGCGAGCAATGCCTCGTCTCTATAAAAATATAGAGACGGGGCTTTTTTATTTTAAAATAATCTAATAATTATAAATGAAAAGGTGGGAATCAGGATGAAAAATGTCGATAAATATGCTAGAGGTTACTTTATGCCCCCAGTGCAAAGCTTGAAATGGGCAGAGAAGGAGTATATTACAGAAGCTCCTAACTGGTGTAGTGTGGATCTTCGCGATGGAAATCAGGCGTTGGTCGTTCCGATGAGTCTAGAGGAAAAGCTAGAATACTTTCAGTTGCTTTTACAAGTAGGTTTCAAGGAAATCGAAGTAGGTTTTCCTGCGGCTTCGGAAACCGAATTTGCTTTTTTACGTACATTAATTGAGGGAAATCTAATTCCGGATGATGTAACCATTCAAGTTTTAACACAGTCAAGAGAACATATTATCCAAAAAACTTTTGAGGCGTTACGGGGTGCGAATAAAGCAGTGGTGCATTTGTACAATTCCACATCTTTGGCACAGCGTGAGCAAGTATTTAGAAAATCAAAGGAAGAAATTATTGATATTGCTGTAACTGGAGCAAAAATGCTTAAGAAATATGCTACTGAAACTGAAGGGAATTTCCAATTTCAATATTCTCCAGAAAGTTTCACGGGTACAGAAATGGAGTTTGCACTTGAAATTTGCAACAAGGTACTTGATATTTGGCAGCCGACAGCTGATAACAAGGTCATTATCAACCTGCCAGATACTGTACAAATGTCTATGCCTCACGTTTACGCAAGTCAAATTGAGTATATGAGTGATCATCTGAGCTACCGAGATCATGTCATCCTATCTCTTCATCCACACAATGACAGAGGAACTGGGGTTGCAGCTGCCGAGCTAGGAATACTTGCCGGGGCGCAAAGGGTCGAAGGAACATTGTTCGGAAATGGAGAAAGAACAGGGAATGTGGACATCGTCTCGCTTGCATTAAACATGTTTTCACATGGTGAGGATCCAAAGCTGAATTTTGAAAATATCCCTGCCATTATTTCCAAATATGAAAAATTAACAAGAATGAAGGTTCACGAAAGACACCCATACGGCGGTGAACTTGTCTTTACAGCATTTTCAGGTTCCCATCAAGATGCCATTGCCAAAGGGATGAAATGGCGCGATGAAGAAGAACGTCAGTATTGGACTGTACCTTATCTAACAATTGATCCGTTGGATATAGGCAGAGAATACGAGGGAGATATCATCCGAATTAACAGTCAATCTGGTAAGGGAGGGATCGGTTATATCCTTCAGCAAAGTTATGGAATCGATCTACCTGCCGAAATGCGTGAGAGCTTCGGATATAGTGTGAAAAATGTTTCAGATCGTAAACACAAGGAACTTATGCCGAATGAAATCTATGACATTTTCATCAATGAATATGTGAATGTTAACACTCCCACCGAATTTATCCGTTACAAATACACTCAAAATGGTCATTACGAAACGATTGTATCGGTCCGGATGAATAATGAAGAACGTGATTTTACCGGTGTGGGAAATGGTAGACTAGATGCGATTAGCAACGCTCTTCAAACACAACTGGGCCTCGACTATACAGATTTGGTCTATAAGCAGCATGCGCTAGAAATAGGCTCAGGATCAAATGCTGTATCTTATGTAGGAGTTACCGTGAAGAATGGTGCAGTATATTGGGGCTGCGGAATTGACACCGATATTATGACTTCCTCAGTAAAAGCTTTGTTTAGTGCCGTTAACAATATGGTATCCAGCTTACAACATCCTGTTGAAAGGGAGCTTATCCATTCAAAAAAATAAAATAACTAAGCCGATGAATAACTACATTCTAGGTAGTAGAATTGTCGGTTTAATTATTGAAAGGTTAGTTCTTGGTCAAGAAACCAAGAGGGGAATTTGCAGTTTTACAATTCCCTTATTAAGCAATACCAGCTAATAGAAGCTTTTTGTTTATTCCAGAAAAGGGCGCATTTAGTGTAACAAATAGTAAAGAACATTTTTATTATGAAAGGCGATCAGTTTTTTACAAATGTTACAACTAGGAAAGGACTTTCTTTTTATTTTTAGTTACAAGTTATTGATTTTATAGGATTTTTATATACCTTCATTAAAGAACTTATTTTTCATACAACAATTATTGTGTTCTATAAAAAATGTTCGTAACTTGAAAAGAAAGTCCTTTACAAGATAAAAAAGCTGTTTACTAATGAAGCAAATTTTACCTCTAATGCTCTTTGGGATTAGAGGTTTTTATCTTGTTCAAATAACTTCTCCATATTCAATTAAAGGGCCCTATTGTTGGTGCGAAATGTTCCTGGCTCAAATGAAATGTGGTTTACACAATTTTGGTAAAGGTCAGGCAGTTTTAGATATCTAAAACTGAAGGGGTATGTAGAGAAGTCGAATGAGGAGGTAACGTTCTGAAAGCTCCCCCTGTGTCGAATAGCACGCTGTTTAGTAAGAAAAAGCGTGTTATAAGCTCGGCTAATAGGCGCGAGAATTTATCGTAACAGTCCGGCTGACGAAACCCTACTCGATGGGGTGGTGTAAATCATGGTGCTTGGGTTGAACAGATATGGTGAGAATACAATGTAAATACAATAAGATATTGTATTGCTGACGAACTTCTGAATGTACGGGTCTAGACGCGTGTTATATAGAAATGTATTTACTACTACATGTAGGGTTAGCTGTGGATGAGTAAGAATGATGAATATAAAAATCCATCTTGTGTTACAGGCACATGCAAGGCTAACAGGCTCATAGGAAGCACCTAAGATTGTTCCATAATAGACATAATTCAACGTTGTAAGCTGATAACGTGGAGAGCTTACTCTCGGCGAAGCGTTGAAAAGGAAAATAGTCGTGAGAATAGCGACTGTATAACTTTTCTTCATATCAGTGAAAGTGGTGGCACAATACCGTTGAAGCGTGTAATGAACGTGGAGGGATAGCCACTAGACTAATGAAGGATCATTTAATCATGTAAGGCAAGTCTTTATCGGTTAATAAGGTTCTCGTAAGACTAAAAGAGGTTCACCTCCTACGGGAGGCACCGACTTATTGAAACGGAAGAATTGAGACACATAAAGTATTGATGATTAAATTGAATTGGATTAGTTGGAGCGCCGTATGAGGTGAAAGCCTCACGTACGGTGTGAACAGGGAGCGATAACTTCAAACCCTTACCCTATCTGTATAATAAGAAACTTATTTTTTAGTGTAGTGAAGAATCTTACATCAAAAGTGGGTGTCATAAGTGCCAGCTCATACCGATAAACTTCTACCCACTGCCAGCCCACGCATCGCCCATACCGCACCACTACTAGCATAAAGATAGTAAGCATAGCAAGATAGGTCGCACCGCACACTGCCACCAGTGACCGCATGACATGATGCAAGGTAATCAATGAACGAATGGAATTTTGTTTTTGGTAATAGGTTTTGAGACCCTCCTTTAACAAGTTTTTAGCGCTATTTTAAAAGTATTCAAACACAGTCCCTAAACGTGGACTGTTTAGAGAAAAAAACTCTAAAAAGCAATTATTATTCGGTATAGTACATTTCATCTTGTTTGGAGAATAAATAAATGATATTATTTAGTTAAATAAATTTTACCGTGTAAATTTATAATACGGAGTTGATTTTATGAAACCAATGTTAACCTTAACAGAGCACAGTCAATTAAAAGCACTTAGTGATCCGTTACGGGCAGAGATGATGATGCGTTTGTTAGAAAAACCATATACAGGTCAACAGTTATCTGAGTACTTTAATTTATCCCGGGCAAAAATTCACTATCATCTTAAAGAACTAGAAAAAAATCAGCTCATTTCAATTGTAAAGAAAGAAGAGAAGAATGGTATCATCCAGAAGTTTTATCAATCTGTTGCCAGAGGTTTTACTCCTTCTGCGGAATTACTTCCACACCTAGCAGATATTAGTGAAACTTCCAGGCAACTGCTTCTGCAAATGGCTGAAAGAACCAAAAGTGTTATTCTTTCAGCACCCGAGAACGCTTTTAAATTGAATAAAGCTAGCGAGAACCCTTCTGAATGGGGTTATGTAGGATCCATGTGGCAATTTTCCGCAAAAGAAGAACACTTCAAAGATTGGATAAAAAAGTACTTCGCCCTAATGAAAGAATTTAGCGAGATAACAAAGGAAGACCATCCAAGTCACCCTGATAGCAAAATCTATTATATTTCCACAATGGCTTTCCAAATTGACGAGCCTGTAATGGATGATATGAAAAGTAATAAAGAAGAGGAGTAACAGTACTCCTTTTTCTTTTTATACATATGTTAAAAAAAATTAACCGTTTCAACTAAATTTAACTATGGGGGTAAATAATGAAATTATTACTAAAAAACAAAAACTTTCTTCACTTATTTTTAGGTAGAATAGTCACTAATATGGGGGATAGTCTTTATTATGTTGCATCCATGTGGCTTGTGTATGAACTGGGTAAAAGCTCTTTTTACACGGGTCTGGCGGGTTTCTTAATATTACTGCCCAAAGCAATGCAGTTTCTTTCAGGACCGTTTGTGGATAGGTGGAGTATCAAAAAGACCTTAGTGATTACACAAATTCTACAATCTGTGCTCATTTTAATTATACCCATCTCCTATTTATTTGGATTTCTCTCCATTCAACTAATTTTAATCGTTATGCCTATTATTGCATTTATAGAGGAATTTGCTTATCCAACTCAGACAAAAGCACTTCCTTTAATCCTTAGTAAATCAGAATTAATTGAAGGTAACTCTCTTTTTTCCTTTGCTTATCAAGGGGTAGATCTAATATTTAATGCCCTAGCCGGAATATTAGTAGTAGCTGTAGGAGCAATAAGTTTGTACGTCGTTGATTCTATAACTTTTGCTATGGCAGCCATCTTTTTTAGTTTACTAAAAGTTACCCAGAATACAGATCAAAGTTCTAAAGAAGAGAAACATAGAAAGTTATCCATAAAGGCTTATTTAAAAAACTTAACGGAAGGGTTTTCAATCGTTTTTAATTCATTACTGTGGGTATTTTTAGTGGGGTCTTCAATTGCTAACTTTTGTATTGGCATGACCATGGCTATACTGCCTTCTTTTTCTGATACATTAGGCGGAGTGGAAATGTATGGCGTATTATTAACGACGTTATCCGCAGGTTCTTTAATTGGTGCGTTACTGGGGTCCTTACTTGGAAAATATCGTGTCGGTATCTTATCCATTGTTTGCTTCACACTTGGGGCGTGCTGCTGGACATCTGCAGCATTAGTTTCATCACCTATACTTTCAACCTTATTTTTTGGGTTAGCATGGATACCGATTGGTGCAGTAAATGTATTAATTGCAGGGGTTTCGCAATCAGTTATTCCTAATAGAGTTTTAGGCCGAGTTAACTCAGTCATGTATAGTTTGAGTGTTATCGTCATGCCTATAGGATCTTTATTAGGTGGTTACTTAGCCACTATAGTTAATAGTAAAATTATTTTTGCTTTTACAGGAGTTGGAGTGCTATGTATAGCTATTGTTTGGCTTGTTCACCCAGCATTAAGGGCATTACCTAAGGCGGAAGAAATGAGCGCAAAAACATTTAGGCTTAACTTTGAGGAGCAAAATATTTGTTCTTGAAAGAAGGGCACGTAACTTTTTGATCAAACTTTATTTTAAAGCAACAAAAAGTCGAGTCCTTAACGTAAGGGAGTTGACTTTTTTTAGTTGTAACTTGGTTCAGTATACGAATTTTGTTTCGTGATAATAAAGTCATTTAAAACTAAAACGTCAGTTATGCTCTTCCACAATCGGGCCAGAATGTGAAAGATCTAGTTAATAGATGATGAGGGTCTTATTGATAGTTTGTGAAGTATTTCACTTAAAGCAACGGGGCAGTTTAGTGCAATAAGGATAGAAGGGAAATAAGTACATTAAAACGAATTTTAACTATATAAGGGAGTGGTGATATTGAAAAAATTCAGTTTAACTTTGTTGTTAACACTTTTATCAATTGGGTTATTGGGCTGTCAACAAAGCAGTGGAGATACTATTACAAAACAAAATGAAGTAACTGAGAATAAGGTAACGAATGAAAATTATGATATTGCAGGGGTTATTACCGAAGTAAATAAAGAATATAACAGGGTATTATTAAACTTAACACAAAAGGCGCAAGAAAATGAAAATCAAATGTCGGTTGAAATTGGTGAAAATACTAAAATTTCTAATGAAAACGGAGAAACTATTAGCTTTGAAAATTTAAAGCCAGAAGTTGAATTAAAAGCTAATCTTACTGATAAGTGTTTAGATTCAGCACCACGAATATGTTTTGCAGAGGAAATTGTAATCAGTACAGAGAAGGTTAATAATACATCATCTAACATCGAAAGTAATTCTTTAACTGAAATCGGAACAATAGTTTCAAGGGAAGAAGATAGAATCTTAGTTGTTGATGGGGCTACAACGGAGGATATTACCAATCTAACTATACAAGAAATTATTAATAAATATGAAGATGGAGCTTGGTTTACAATTAACCAAGAAGAACTGGGGAAAGACCTTAAAGTAGGTATGAAAGTTAAGGTATGGTATGACGCAATGGATTCTTCTTTGCCTGGTTCTGGCAATGCAACCAAAATAGAGATATTCTAAATTTTAAATTTCGCCATCCAGTTTTTTTCTGATAGTGTGAAGAGTTGTATTTAAAGTAACAGGTGCTTGTGCGGTTGAGCTTAGGTCGTATCATATAGCGGGTGGGATTCCCGTCGGGTAAGAACTAGCCATTCGCTCGTAGCGAGTCTTGGAGGGCTAAAGGTAACTTTAGTCTTTAAGCGCTGCAGAAAGCTACATTTTATCTTTCGTTAAAGGCAAGAAGGGTAAAACCTCTCTGAAGTCAGAGACCTTGGCACGTTATACATTGATATGATACGGCAACTCGGGAGGCCCTACCGGTCTTTTCTTTTTAGAAGAGTATGGTCTACAAGCGATAAAAAGCAAGGAAACCAAATGCCGATGGAGGAAAGGCTGCTACCAGTTATCACCCTTGCTAGGAACACATTTACTACACACAGAGGTAGGTATACTAAATGGAAACAAAGCTACTAAGGATAGCAGAATTAGCAAAGTCTGATCCTAAAATGAAATTTACATCTCTTGCACATTTATTACATAAGCAAGCACTAATTCAATGCCATCATGAATTACCTAATAAGAAGGCAAACGGGATTAACGGTACAACTAAAGAGCAATATAGTGAAAAGTTAGAAGAAAATATAGAGGATTTAGTAAGTAGGCTTAAAAGCAAAAGCTATCGTCCTGTTCCAGTAAGGAGAATGTATATTCCAAAGCTCAATTCAAACAAGAAGAGACCACTAAGAATACCGGAACATGAAGACAAGGTTGTTCAAAAAGGCATTACGAAGATACTGAATACCATCTATGAAAATGATTTTTCAGACTGCTCCTTTGGATTTCGCCCAAAGCGTAGTTGCCATGATGCGTTGAAAATACTGAACTACTATATTGAAAAGAGGTTCTAATATGGGGTTTGTCATGGCTCTTGCGCCTGTTGTAATTGTGGGAGGGATTGTAGTATTTGTAATTGAAAGGCTTAAACATAAATATAACCAAGGTAACCTAGGTAAGAACAAATCAAAAGACGCTCAAGATTTATTAGATAGTTTAATACCAATGGGAATGCTTTTTGGTTGTGCAATCGATGTAGTTTTAGGCATGTTTTCCCCAATCTCTCTAATATCTACAGTTAGTTTAGGAACCGGAATAGGCTATTTATTTGGATATTTTGCTTATGAAATTTATAGTAAGAAGGAAACAGCCATTCATAAATAGCTATCTTCCTGAAACGAGCGCAATTCTAGAGTGAAGTTGCGCTCTTTCTTTATGTATAGAGCCAGATTTAGGAGGATTAGAAGATTTGGGTTCTTCAAACAATCAGGTTATTGGAAGAAGAAAAGTTATGTAAAATTAGTGATGTAAGTTTATGCTTTTTATGTAATAATTATTTTGTAGTAATGTAAATTTACAATACATACGTAGTGGAAGTGGGGATTATAATGGCAACGGGAACACATACAGTAGAAATTCCAATAGATGTACAAGCAGTTTGGGATTATGTCAGTGATCTTGAAAAATGGGCAACAACAGTACCGGCCTATAAAGAACATGAAATCATAAATGACAATCAATCTATTTGGACATTCGAAGGTAGTGTAAAAGGTATTAAAAAAACAATACAAGCGCAGGTAGATATTACTGAATGGAATGAACCTTCAAATATTAAGTTTGAACTAAAAGGTTTATCAGATAATTTTACAGGAAGCGGTCACTTTACTGCTGAAGATGTTAATGGTAAAACAACAATGACTTGTACCGTGGAAATCCATGCAGGCGGATTATCGGGTGCGGTGTTAACACCAATTATTAAATGGGCTGTTCCAAAAGTAGCATCTCGTTTAACAGAATCTATCGCACGTAAAATTGCAGTATTCTCATAGTTTTCAAAGATTGAAAGTCGCTTCATTTTGGAGATACCTCTTCTGAAGCAAAGATGGTAACCAATGTCATGATAAAGAGTTTTACTAGAAATTTTATAATTAATGGAAAGGGGGCTGTCCAAAAATGGACGGCTTCTTTTTTCGTTGTGTCAGCTATATACTAATGCTAATTCAAATAATGAATGATGGTGATTTTACAATTAGCAGAGTCTTTATTGGTTTTTACGAATGGTTTTACTTGCTCCCTTTAATCATGTTAAGTGACAATAAAGATGTTTAAAAACGAAAGTAATTTATAAAAATATGGAGGAATGGACAAAAGATGAGGAGGCAAAGGGACTTGGTAATATGGAAAAACAGTTGCTCTTTTTGAGGAAATTTCCGGCTTCGCGCCCCCCTCTTCAACTTTCAGTTGGTAGAGGGATATGATTTGGCTATGCTGAATTTGGAGAATCTGATTAAGCAATATCAAGATAATTTTGAACTTACCAAGCAGACCAACTAAGTGTGGTTGTTTAAGAAAAATATTTGAAATGAAGGTAACCGATTGATTAAAATCGGTTACCTCTAAATTCGCATAGAATTACAATGGCTTCAGAATCATAGAACAAAGGTGATAAAATGTCAAAAAAAATTGCACAGCCAAATATTCCAAAAAACTTAGAACCATCAAACTTTCAGGAAATATATTTTAAGGATTAGTGTTATCTCATTAAATATATAATAACTAATTGCTCTATTGATAGAGAAAAGATAGATAAAATCGAATTTTTCCAAGTTGTTTTCAAAAATGTAACTTTTAGCGAAGTGTCTTTTAGAAATATTGAGTTAACAGATGTTGTTTTTGAAGATTGCGATTTGTCAAATACCGATTTTATGGGAGAAGTTATTCACAGAGTTGAATTTAAAAAATCTAAAATATTAGGTGTAAATCTATCTGAAGCTAGTTTGGAAAATGTCCTTTTTGAGAATTGTAACTTAGATCTAAGTGCTTTTGGTTTTTCCAGTTTAAAATAAGTAAAGTTCGATAATTGTTCACTGCGAAATGCTGATTACTATGAGTGCAAATTAAGTAAAGTTCTATCAATGTGATCTAAATGAAGTGAATTTTGCTCGAACATCACTCAAAGGGATTGATATTAGTAGTTCTACATTTCAAAGACTTAATGTTTCATTGGAAGATTTAGATGGATGTGAAGTTCCTTCTGAACAAGCAATTGGATTTGCTGCAATTTTGGGATTGAAAATTAAAGAATAATACATTTGATACAGTAATGCGATCTGACAGCAGTAAACATCATTCATACAAAATTTTTTAGTTGCTTGTATTTAGTATGATTGATGTGTTGGTTATTGTATTATGGATAATAGAACGACTGCCTCAATAGGTATTTGTAATATACAACATAGGAGGATATATGACCTGGAGCAAATTGAAGCAACAGCTGGAGAGTTTTCTCTGTCCTGCGTTATATGGCAGGGTCGAATATCGTTCAACCAGCTACCGTTATTTACCTGATAAAGCAGGAATTTGTTATATTGCCGTAGATAAAAAGAACGTACTCAATATGAGAGATATAACGACCTTAATCAGATGGTATCAGACGGATCTAGAAATTAAGAATGATTCAGATATCCAAATTCCGATCAACAATGAAGAAATTGAAGCGGTCAGACAAGATACTAAGGGGATCGTTCCAGAGGATCGTCTAATAGTAATTGCTAGAAGTAGAAAAATATCAGAATATGCAAAAGAGCTTTTGTCAGCACAGTCATCATTAAGTAAATCAAACTTTAACGTTGTGGCTACTAAGTATTTATCCACTTCTATAGAGGAAAGCTTAGAGAGCAATGATATCTTATTGAATATACTAGCTTTGGTTGACCGACGAGTTGGAAAAAAGCGGATTTTAAACTTGACCGAGAAGATGAAGTTAAAGCATCCAATTGTGCAGTATTTTTATGAACTACGGGTTAGTACGTTATGAAAATAAATGACTCTTTCACCTCCCATCGGAAGGTTTTTTCTTGAGACCTTACGCTTACTAATAGCTTTGTGTAGGTTGTGAGAGTCATAACAATTCTGCTGAAAAACAATAATAGGATTGAGGAGCAGCTTATTATGATTTACACAAAAACACGCCATTCATTGGCGTGTTTTTGTGTGTTTCGTGGCTGGACATTATGGATCAACCAGCACCCAAATCTGCAAATTGTATAAGGGATCATGGAAGACTAGTTCATAACCAGCTCTTTGGCATATTGCTTGCCTGCCGAAAGAAGGCTGTTACTAAGTTTAGGGTCATTAACGGACCGTGCAAGCACAAGAGAACCAACCATGGTACTGAGCAGTGCGCTACCTTTGGACGCGTCAATGTCCGCCAGATTGGAGATAAAAGCAATCATCCGCTCTAGTTCATGGGTGAATACCTGCCGAACCTCTTCCGAAGAGCGGGATATTTCGCCAGAAAGGGCAGGAAGAATGCAACCCATCTCCGTTTGGTCGCGGTGATACGGGCTTAAATAATAATCAATGACAGTATTGATTTTGGGGTTCTGCTTGTCCTGGTCAGCGGCTTCTTGCAGAAGTGCGATGGTATCGCTGATGGCATACCGGCAGGCTTCGGCGACGAGCTGTTCTTTGTTGTCAAAATGTGAATAAAATCCTCCATGAGTCAACCCGGCCCCCTTCATAATGAACGGAACACTTACATCGTGGATACCATTGGTGCGAAAAGCCTTGGCAGCACTTTCAACGATTTTATTCCGCACTTTCATCTTATGGCCTTTGGGATACGGCATTGTAATCACTCCACAGCTTCATAATTCTATCTTCAAAATATTATAATCGTCATAATATGAGGTGTCAATTTAGCCATCCGGCAAACGTTAGCTCAAGAAAGGCTAAACACGGTTGTTGACGTTTTTAAAATATGATGGTTATAATATATTACGATCATCATATTTTAAAAAATTCAACAGGAGGTATCAGGATATGAATAAGTTTGAATCCGTAGAAACGTTGGTTATTGGATCAGGGCCGGGAGGGTATGTAGCAGCGCTACGCTCCTCACAACTTGGTATGAAGACGGCGATTGTCGAACGCAGTCAACTTGGCGGAGTCTGCACGCATGTTGGTTGCATTCCATCCAAAGCATTAATTGCAGAATCGCATCGCTATGATGTGCTCAGACAGTTCAATAATGTAGATGCGGCAGCGTCATTTAAGAATGCTCAGGATTTCAAGCAGGGGATTGTGAATAAGCAGGCAGGCGGAGTGAGTTATTTATTAAAGTCCGCCGGTGTGAGCATTCTGGAGGGAGAGGCTAGTTTGGTTGATGAACATACAGCGATTATCAATCAATCTGGAGCGGAGCAAACCCTTTCATTTAAGTACGCGATATTGGCAACGGGATCTCGTCCGATTGAACTGCAAGCATTTCCGGTTGGAGGGCGTATTTTGTCTTCCACAGAAGCGCTGTCGCTCCCCGAGGTTCCGACTAGCCTGGTAGTTATAGGAGGTGGTTACATTGGTGTCGAACTGGGGCAAATGTATGCCAAATTTGGAACAAAGGTAACGATTCTGGAGGGCGGAGAACAAGTGCTACCGGGATTCGAGACAGAGCTTGCGGCCCCTGTTGTCTGGCAGATGCTTGCCGATGGTATTAATATTATAAGCGGGGCGACAGCTGAGAAAGTGGTGCAGAATGCGGATTCAATTACACTGCATTATTTAAAAAATCAGGAGCAGCATCATGTTACAGCGGAATATGCGTTAGTGACTATCGGCAGAAAACCAAATACAGACGGCAAGTTAGGGCTTGCACGCATAGGCTTGCCGGTGACGAGCAGGGGACTGATCGAGACGGACGAACAGTGCAGAACGGCTATCCCGCATATTTTCGCAATTGGAGATATTACGGCTGGTCCGGCACTCGCTCACAAAGCTTCCTATGAAGGCAAGATTGCGGCAGAAGCCATAGCAGGCCATGCCTCCGAGGTTGATTATAAAGCCATTCCGCTCGTCGTCTTTTCTAATCCAGAGTTGGCAAGCGTCGGTTTAAGTGAAACGGAAGCAAAGGCAAAATCCATCCCGATTGTTATGGGCAAATCCACTTTCGCGATCAACGGAAGAGCATTGGCATTGAGGGAAACTGAAGGTTTCGTCAAGATTGTGGCGAACCCGACCTCAGGAATCGTAATTGGTGCACAAATCGTTGGGGTGGAGGCGTCAACACTTATATCTGAGCTTGGACTTGCTATAGAGATAGGGGCAAACGTGGAGGACTTGGCTATGACGATTCATCCCCATCCCACATTGGGAGAAGTAATTATGGAGGCTGCCGAAAATGCAGTCAGAAAAATGATGATGGAAAGTAAAAAAGAGCAACAGATTTAACAACATATAAAGATTAGGGAATGGGAGAGATAAAAGAATGAAGATAAAAGTAGGTTTTTATATCGGGATGGTGGTTGTGCTGATCGCAGGAGGTTCGCTTCTTGCTACTAAAGGAAAGGATGCTGTTAGCCAGGCTGAAAGTAGAAAGCAGGGTGTGCTTGAAGTGGAGCAAACGACAATATTGTATCAGGATAGTCCAGGGGCGATTGTAAAGGTCAATGCGGTTGTAGGCGATTCGGTGAAACAGGGAGATGTGCTATTGCAGGTTATATCAGCTGAAGGAGGAGAAGTGGATGTATTCGCGCCTGATGACGGATTGATCAACAGGATTACTGTAAAGCCGGGAGATCAGCTGCTGCAAGGAATGCCGGTTGTGATTCTGCAGAAGAATACCTATTATACAGACCTCTACATTCAGGAAAGTGAAATCCAAAAGCTTAAGGTTAATCAAAAAAACGTTGCTGTTCATTTTCCATATCTGGAAAACACAACACAGGTGAATGGTGTTATTTCTTCGATCGCCACCGCCCCTCAATTTGCCAACTTGCGTATGTCACGTGAGAAAGGACAAACGGATTTAAGTATGTTTCTTGTCCGAATATCTATGGATTCGAATGCTGATCTGCTTCCGGGTATGACGGCGGAGGTGAGACTTGATGAACTCACTGATTGACGAGTGGAAGCACGTAGCGGGTAGTAAGTACCTTCGTTTTATCTTTATCGGCCCGCTTGTTGCGGCTATATTTTTTGGTTTGATGTTTTCGCATAATCAAGTTAGCGAATCACCTGTTGTTGTTATTGATGAGGATCACAGCGCGTATTCGCGGCAGCTGATTTCCACAATCAATGCTTCTCAATATATGAACGTCACGAACGTATACGCAAGCAGACTTGCTCCTGAAATATTACTGGCAAATGAGAAGGCTGTAGCGGTCATTATGCTTCCCAAACAGTTGGAGCAGCGTAAGCAGCAAGGGCTATCTACGAATATCGGTATCTTAATGGATAATACCATTCCCTCAGGGTTAACTGGTATTCGAACCGCCATTCAGGAAATCATCGTAACAGAAAACATGACACTTTCCATGACCCGTCTGATTCAAAAAGGGATGGATACTGAAACATTCAAAGGGCTTGTTTCTCCTTTGTCCCTTCAGCAGCGGATGCTGTTTAATCCGACCACAAGTTATGTCGACTTTATGGTGCTTGGATTTGTGAATATTGTGGTGTTAATGATTACAACAAGTGCAGTGGGTGCGATTGTACCTCGTTTACGTCAGGAAGGGAAGCTCTTTGCCAACGGAAAATCGCCTTTTCAGATTTGGATTCGTAGTGTACCTTACGCTGTCATTAGCTCTATTTCACTGTTCTTATGCTATGGATTGTTGAAGCAGGTGGGGGGGATGCGGTTTGAAGCAGAGCCGTATCTATTTATCATCCCATTGTTAGTTTATGCTTTTGCCTTGGCACTCGTGGGATTGTTGATCGGATATTCTGCCAAAGACCTGTCCAAAGTCAATTCACGGACCAACTTCGTAGTGTATCCGTCGTTTCTTGCTACTGGAATTCAATTGACTCCACTTGTGTTTCCAGAGCCCTTTCAAATTTTCGCATGGGTATTACCTATGAACTGGCTTAACCGTCTCATACGCGGGATGGCTTTTCGGGATGGGGCGCTAACAGCCTATAGTCTAGAGATAGGGGCGCTGCTGATCATTATTGGCGTTGTGTCCTTGTTCATTGGATTGCTGGTATTACGGGAAGCAGGGAAAGCTGGTCCTAGCCGAGAACCGCTTATGAATTCGGAAGATCTGCCGAGCAACAGTTAATTAGGGCACCTTGCACAGCCAACGGTTGGGTAATCTAGTCCATAAGTCACTCCTTTCCTTTTTATTAATAATGAGCATTCCACACATGTTGAATGTGAGTAGCAACTCATTTTAAAGAAAGGCAACTAACCCTTATGGTAGTTGCCTTTTATGCTTCTTTGAAAGAATTTACGAAGTTGTAATGGATTCGAATATCACCATCTTTGTTACAGCTAATCTTTTCAACTAACGAATATAAAACTTGATGTGCAAGATCTTTAAGCGGTAATTAAGCCAATTTGATAGTGCTAAATCAATAGCGCTTTTTTTATCCAATTTGGACATTTCTAAAAAAGGACAAGTGAGCCAAATATCTCACAACAAATTCTTGCTTTGTGTGTGATAAAACTCAATTAAATTAATGAAAAATAAAGATTTTTTTGGAAACGCTCGCATAATGAATTTCAATTTTACTAGGAAAGTAGCGTAACGGAATGTGAGTATGATAGTTCCGAAAAAAGGATAAAGAGAGGAGAAGTAACATTGGAAAAGGTAAGATTGGGAATTATTGGCGTTGGGGTCCAAGGTAGCAATTATACTCGATTTATATTGGAATAAAAAGTTAAAAATATGGTGATTGGAGCCTTTTGTGACATTGACCCGGCTAAAAAGAAAATGTGTGCAGAGAATTATCCGGATATACCTTTCTTTGATCACTATATGGACATGTTAAACAGTGGTAAAGTGGATGCAATTGTTACTACAGTACCACATTATCTCCACCCAGAGATTGGGATTGAAGCATTAAAGAGAGGTATCCACATATTAGTGGAAAAACCAGCTGGGGTTTACACGAAACAAGTAAAGGAATTAAATGAATTTGCTGCAAGCAAACCTGAATTGACTTTCGCTGTGTTCTTCAACCAACGAACAAATCCACTCTATCAAAAGGTAAAAGATCTTATTGATAACGGGGAGATTGGGGCGATTCGCCGTACCAACTGGATTATTACCACATGGTGGAGATCACAGGCATATTATGATCAAAGTGAATGGAGAGAAACATGGGGTGGTGAAGGGGGCGGCGTTCTTGTAAACCAAGCACCACATCAAATCGACTTACTTCAAGGGATATGCGGTATGCCTAAGAAGGTTTATGCAAATATAAAATATGGTTCCCAAAGAAATGTTCCTGTCGAAGATGAAGTAACAGCATTGGTTGACTATGGGAATGGTGCAACAGGTGTATTTGTTACTTGTACACATGACATTTTAGGAACAGACCGATTTGAGATTTTAGGAGATAAAGGGAAAATTGTAGTGGACAATAGTAAAAAAATTACGATTAAACGACTTCATAAATCCGAATCGGAAATGAGTGATTCGTTGAGTTGGGAAGAATCGAAGAATCTTATGAAAGACATAGGTCCATCGGGAATTTACAGTAAGGGGACTTTTGAATTTCAAAGCGTATGGGGGCAGCAGCATATTACTATTTTGGAAAACTTTGCTGCAAACATTTTGGATGGGACGGAATTGATAGCACCAGGAAGTGACGGGATTCATGGTGTGGCATTAGCCAATGCGATCCATCTATCAAGTTGGTTAGGGAAAGAAGTAGAACTTCTGATTGATGAGGATTTATTTTTAGAAGAATTAACGAAAAAGATAGAAACAGAAAAACAGATTACTGTTAAAAGTGAATCAAATTAATCTTTCTATTAAACTGATAATCACTAGGAGGTATTTCAACATGAATAAAGGCAAATTTGCAGTACAAATGATGACGATTAAAAGCAAGGTTCCTGAGCTTGGTGTTTACGAAACCATGAGGAAGATAACTGAACTGGGCTATCAAGCTGTAGAGGTATCACAAATTCCAATGACGGCCGAAACTGTAGCTGAACTTAAAAGAGCGGCTTTAGATTTTGATATAAAAATTGCAGCGCTTTCTGCGACCATTGATCCAAATCCGGGAAGTTCCAGTGATAACTTAACAGACCATTTTCAAAAAATTGTAGATGATTGTAAAACATTAGATTGTAACTATTTACGAAATGGAATGCTGCCAATCGATATATTAGAAGATAAAGAAAAAATCATGAATTTTATCGATAAAGCAGAAACAATGGCAAAACGACTTGATGAATATGGCATTCACTTCTATTACCACAACCATCATATTGAATTCCAAAAATATGACGGAGAGTTTTTATTAGATCTAATAAAGAACAATACGAAGAATCTAGGTTTCGAAATAGATGTCCATTGGGCTGCAAAAGCAGGTGTAAACCCTGTAGAGTTATTAAAACAATATGCTGGTAGAATTGGATTGCTTCATTTAAAAGATTACCGGATTGGAAAAGTCGATTTGGAAGGTGTAAACGATCCTGTGACACATAAACAAAGACTACACAATATTATTGAATTTGCGGAATTAGGACAAGGTAACCTTGATATGAAAGCAATCATTGAAGCAGGACTTCAGTATGGGTCTGAATATTTCATCATTGAGCAAGATAACACGTACGGAAGAGACCCACTTGAGAGCCTTGAAATATCAGCTGGCCATTTGAGGGAATTGGGATACGCAGCTTGGTTTTAATGCAGAAATCTCAGTGGTCTATCAGTAATTTCCATATAGGTTGAACAAATTAGAATAGATTCTGAATTCGATCTTGTAAGTCGTAGCTAGAAAGACTATTGAGAGGAGAAAAAAATGGATGGAAGACACAAATATAGTTTTAGACAAAAATTTATCAACTGTTAATCACGATAAGCCTGCCAAATTCACTAAGATATCATCGATGATGGACCAGAAAATAACTTTTGTCTCTATTGCATTCCCAAAAGTTAAAAAAAGTTGACAAGAATCATATGTATACGAGCCCTTTCGCTGTAACGCCAATGCTATGATCTGAAGAGATCACTAAAAATAAAAAATGCGAAAGTCTATGAAAATGACTTTCGCAAAAGGATAAGCCTTTACAAACATAGGTATGATGCTCCTGTCTTTATATATATAAACATCTACTTACTATTTTTTTAGTACTAGACTAAACAGATAAAAACCTCTAACTTCATTTATGTTAGAATCACGTAGTAAATCCTATGCGTTTTGATCATTATGAGACAATTTAAATTTCATTTGATTCATAGGGATTCATGTAAAAATTGAACTACTACATTTTGAATAACTCCAGTTAGATATTTTAGTGGCCTATATAGGCTGTCCAATTTTGAAATGGAACTAAAGGAGCTTCTTGTTTCTGCAAGTTTTGCTCGTAATCATTATAGTTTTTCTATGTTAAAACGAATCTCTTTAGCTGCTGCCATCGCCATTTGTTTTGCTTCTTCATTATTATATGAGGAGGCTAACACGTATCCATAACGATCTCCCATTGATAAAGGGGGCCGTAATATCTTTCCTTTGCGTGGTTTTATAAAAACTTCTTGCACCCCTGGATATTGACTAGCACGATTTTTCCCGGTAACACTAACCAATTTACCCTCAATATCTACAGTTAGATATTGTACATACACGTACTTACGATGTTTTTTCGTAAGATTCGGTTGATTTCCTAAAAATATCTGAATCGTTTCTTCTACTAGATTAATGCCATACCCTACCTCAATCAGGCGGTTCATGGCACCACCGGAAATTCTAGGGTTAATCTCGATTAATTTCCATCTCCCTCGAACGAGACGCAATTCGAGGTGACACGCACCATTTTTCATGTCAAAAGTTTCTACAATTGTACAAACTGATTCATAGAGATGATCAAAAAACTGTTTGTCCATATAAGCTAACAAGCTATATCCTGTTACGATAAAACGTTCTTGGAACGTAATTTCTTGTTCAATAACAGCTACAATAGTAATCGTTCCATCGTGTACTACTGTTTCAACTAAATATTGAGGTCCAGTTAAAAATTCTTCAATTAATATAGGTGTATCTTTGTACTTATTTAGTAGTTTTTTCATTGCAAAGTTTAATTGATCGATATCGCTTGCCAGTAGGACATCTTTTGATCCAGCGGAAATAGGGGATTTTACTATTAATGGTAGATGGTTTTTTTGTTCTTCAAGGAAATCTTTTAAGGAGTCTTCTGATGTATAAATGGTAAAGTAAGGAGAAGATCGGAGGCTTTTAAGAAGATTTCTTGTTAAAACTTTATCTTCCATATTCAGAATTGGATGAACAGAAACAACGTTTGTACAGAATTTTTCTTCTAACGATACGGCGATATTTACATAGGGATCTATAAAGCTTAAGATTGCCTGAATCACTAGTCCACGATTTACTAATTTTTGAATACTTTTTGTTAACGCCTGATAATCAGATAGCTCTGTGAATATCATCTGATGAACATCAGGAAATTCTAATCTTTGTTCCAGAAATTGCTGTTTATTTGTAAATAGAACGGTTAAATAGCCAAGGCGCTCTGCGGCTTTTATCGCTTCTCTGCTCGAACCGGATTTATTAGAGCCAATAAAGATAATCGTATTCATAAAGTCATGTTACCCACCTGTCTCTAGTGAATTAAATCTATACTATAGAATATATAAGTAGGTCCAAAATTGTTCGCCTTAATTTAAAAAATAGGAATAAAGACTAGCTTTGTTTTATATTTTTAAAGGACAGCATTTTATAAAGGTGGGATATAACGATTATGACCTTAATTGGCATGCTTCACCATCGAGAGGATCCACAAAGGGTGAGAAGAGCATATGCTTACTCAGCTGTAGCGAAAGCGGAAGGGATTCCCTTTTTTTACTTTACGCCTGGGAAAGTAAATATGGAGAACCGAACAATTAATGGGAAAATATATGAGAACGGAAATTGGCAGGAAAAGAAGTTCCCTTTTCCGGACGTTATCTATAATGCCAGCTATCCTCTAACGGATAAAGCAGAAATAATCGTGGATTTTTTATCAGAAATCATTCCTTTTACAAGTCACTCAGTTGGTGATAAATCATATGTTAATAAGCTGATAAAAAAAGGGGAAATGTTTGCGCAATATCTTATACCTTCAATGGATTTAATAGACGCTAATCGATTTATGCAAATGGTCCGTCATTATCCAAAAGTAATCATGAAACCAGTATCCGGGAATCAGGGAAAAGGGATCATTTTTATTGAAAAGGAAGGAAATGATAAATACAGAGTGAATGAAACTGGGGACATTTCTATTTATACTAAACAAGAATTGGTCGAATTCACAAGTCGAAAGATTCAAGAACAAAAGTATTTAGCTCAACAGTTCATTTCCTGTCAAATTAAATCGGGCCAAGTATATGACTTCCGGTTGCATGTACAAAAAAATGGAGAAGGAAAGTGGGTCATTACCTCAATATATCCACGCATAGGAACTGTAGGAAGCATTGCACCAAATATCGGAAGTGGGGGATATACTGGTTATCTGGATATTTTTTTACAAAAAGAATTCGATGATTCCTGGTATAATATAAAAAAAACACTTGAATATTTCGCTATAAATTTTTCGAACCACTTTGATTCTTTGTATGATGATGTGTCATTGGATGAATTAGGGATTGATGTTGGAATTGATGAAAATCAAAAATTGTGGTTATTTGAAGTGAATTGGAGACCAGGAGCGCCAATCATATTTAATTGTGAATTAGATGTAGCGAGAAATACGGTTCAATATGCTAAATATTTAGCTGAAAATAGCCAACGTAATGTAAATGAATGACCATTGTAACTTCTTAAGAAGAATCGAGATCGCTTGATGTTCTTATATACTTTTGGTTAAAGCATCTATCTTCTGGATAGATGCTTTTTACATGGCTGTTGTCGTAAACTTTGATGCTTGTAAATTCTATTTATACTACTATCCTGGGGTGATTTCCGTTACAGGTACTCGCTTTCCACAGGCGCAATGCGCCGAGGAGGCTCCCGGACCGCCCGCGGAAAGCGAACGCTTCTCACTGCAATCAACAGGCAAGTTTAACAGAGACATTATATTAAATAGTTCCATTTTGGTGCTCTTTTTAAAAAGATGGCTTGAAATGACAGCATATTCACAAACGATTTGGCATTTTAAATGAACAATAAAAATACACAAAGGTCGTCTTGAAATAGACAACCTTTGTTCTTAAACTAAAACACCCATTCGTAAAAGAATACTCCAGGTTTGTTTAAGTATATTATTTTTTAAAATTTATTTAATAATAAGATTCGATCTTTTATTAAATTACAAAAATAACGTAAATCATAATGATTTCGTTTTGTATTGACAGAAGATTTGAAACATAGTATATTCATAAAAGAGTAAATAGTAATTGTTACGATTTACACCGATTATTAAAATAGAAAAGGAGATATTTTATTTATGAAAAAGGAACTTATCAAATCAATACTAGTGTTTTTCTTATTAGGTATAGTCCTTACAGGTTGTCAAGAAAAAGTAGATACACCTGTCGAAAATGCTTCCTCAGATTCTAAATCTACTACTTCTGAATCTACAGAAGGTACCAATCATAGCCATAATCACGATGATGAAAAGCAGAAAGAAATATATTCAGGGATATTTGAAGATGACGAAGTTGAAGATAGGGAATTATCAGATTGGGAAGGAGATTGGCAATCAGTCTATCCATACTTATTAGATGGAACTTTAGATAAGGTCTTGCAGAAAAAAGTAGAAAAAAACAAAGATAAAACCTTTGAAGAATACAAAGACTATTATAAAGTTGGGTATGAAACAGACATTGAACGAATCGTTATAAAAGATAATACGATGACATTTTATAAAAATGGAGAAGGAAAAGCAGGAGAATACAAGTATCATGGATACGAAATTTTGACTTATGAATCCGGAAATAGAGGTGTTCGGTATTTATTTGATTTAGTTGGGGAAGTAGATGGTGTACCAAAACATGTTCAATTCAGTGATCATAGTATTTATCCAACAAAAGCAGAACATTACCATATTTATCTGGGAGATGAAGATCATGGCACTCTTTTAAATGAATTAGACAATTGGCCAACTTATTATTTTTCTAATCTAAGTGGAGAAGAAATTGTAGAAGAAATGAATGCCCATTAATTTTTATCGGTATTTTCCTCTTTTAGTTCGATAGAATAAAATATAGCTTTAGAAAAAAGCAATATTAACAGTTTCTCTCAAATACATATTTAACAGCAGATGAAGAAACGTCATTTTAAAAAAGTTTGATTAAAATGGCGTTTTTTTATTATATTTAATCAATTTTTATATCGATCTCAACTTAAAAAAGTAATTTTTTTCAATTCCTCTTGGGATTCTTCCTCATACAGATAGGTAAGGGTTTGAATAAGTTAAGGGCACGACAAACGTATATCATACGCTTCAATTCTAAGCAATAGAGTTCGTTAACTGGTTAAGGGTGTGTTATTCTTTTTTGGGAAAGGGATGATGATGAAATGGTTAAGGAAATTCAACTAAATGATACGAAAATCAAAATTACACAATATGAAGAGGAAAAAGAAAAAAATGGAATTCAAATTTCGGTAACTTTTTATGTTACAAGTGACGACTACCATGACATAGCAACACTTCTTTATAAAGGAACATTTGATGTAATAGTACCCGAGAGACATCTTGAGTTCCGCGGAACGATTCAAGAATATTCAACATCTATTACAAATCTATACGAAAAAGGACAAATTGGCGAATTTAAACTGACTTTAAAAGAAGGAACAAAATAGAAAAGGGGAATTTCATTTTATGAAATTAGGCATTTTAGATCAATCTCCCATTTCAACTAATCAAACGGCACACGAGGCACTACAGGAATCAATGAAACTTGCACGAATAGGGGAGACATTAGGATATTCACGTTATTGGATTGCTGAACATCATGCATTGCCAGGTCTTGCATGCTCCGCACCCGAGGTGATGTTAGGTTATATTGGAGCAAACACAAAAAATATCCGAATTGGCTCTGGGGCGGTTTTATTGCCATATTATAAGCCATATAAAGTGGCAGAAACCTATCACTTGTTATCCACTCTATTTCCAAATCGGATTGATGTGGGAATCGGGAGGGCACCGGGTGGTCCTGCTGAAGCATCAAATGCCTTATCAGACAACTATTTGCAAAATGTCTATCAAATGCCTGATTTGGTAAAAGAATTAATTAAATACATAGATAATGAGGAGTCCATATTACCAGCTTCTCCGTTACCGCAAATTAGTCCTGAACTTTGGATGCTAGGAACGAGTAAAAAAAGTGCAAATTTTGCAGCGGAAAATGGTTTAGCTTATTGTTTCGGACAATTTATGAGTGATGAAAACGGAGAAGAAATCACCCAACAATATCGTCATTCATTTCAACCAAGAAAAAAAGGCCAAAAACCTTACGTCATTATGGCTTTATCAGTAATTTGCGCAGAAACTACTGAAAAAGCAGAAGAAATTGCCTTAAGTTCGATTATTTGGAAACTGCAAAACGAGAATAGGGAAGAGAACCAAGGTGTTCCTTCTGTCGATGAAGCAAAAGAATTTCAATTAAATTTACGTGATCAAGAGTCAATTGAAAGAATAAAAAAGAAAATGATTATAGGTAATCCGAATGAGATAAAAAGGAAGCTAATAAAGATTCAATCCCATGTATTAGCAGATGAAATCATGATTGTAACCATCACTTATTCACCAAAGGATAAGCATCAATCATATCAATTAATCGCAGAACAATGCATCAAATGAAATAGTTGGCCAATATAGAAAAGAGGGTGTCCTTTTATATTGGCCCCCCTTTAATCCATGGTTAACTTCTCAATTCATGATTAATTATCGAATAAATAATTTTCTTAATTGGACTATGACACTTTTAAAAAAAGTGACACCATGCGGGGTTCTCTTTATATATTGGCATATCCTCTTCCTTACTAATTTCTATTTTCAGGTAACTTCTGAAAATGCTTAGAATAGATTGATACATTGATTAAGGATCAAATTACCGGAGCAAAAATTAAAACATAGAGATTTAATTATTACTTATCTTCACTTTATATATTCCAAAACAACCCGTTCGTAAACTTTAGGATTAATTTCCGAACGTTATTTGATAGAATAAGAGAAAAAGAACCAAAATGAAGGAGATTTAAATGGACGTTCGAAAGTTTGGATACATACGAGTTAGTAGCAAAGATCAACATGAGGGACGGCAACTTGAGGCTATAAAAGAAAAGGGGATAGGCGAACGAGACATTTTCAAGGACAAACAAAGTGGAAAGGACTTTAATCGAACTCAATATCAGTTGCTTAAACGAATGTTGAGAAAAAGAGATGTTCCATATATTCATTCCTTGGATCGCTTTGGACGGAACAAAGAAGAGATTTTACAGGAATGGAATGACATCACGAAGAATATCCAGGCCGATATTGTGGTGGTGGATATTCCTTTGCTTGATACAACTCAATTTAAGGATGGTTTAGGAACCTTCATAGCGGCTCTTGTTATGCAGATTCTTTCCTGGATGGCACAGGAGGAACGGGAACGTATTAGAAAACGGCAGCGTGAAGGTATTGATGTAGCTTTGCAAAATGGCCTAGCATTTGGTCGGCCTAAGGTACAGGTTACAGAAGAATTTAAAGAAGTCTATGATCGTTGGAAAGCAGGAGAGATTACTGCTGTTAAAGCTATGGGAGAATTAGATGTTAAAAAGAAAACTTTTTATAAGCTGGTTAAGGAATATGAAAAAGATTTTAAAAAGGCTACTATATAATAGGAGAAACACGTATTTATCCTCAAAATAAAAACTGCGGGTGCGAACAAAAGAACCGCAGATGTCGTGTCTATAATCTTAATAATCATGACTCTTTTATCAGATTCTTTACTTATCCGTGTGAATTCATTGACTTTAGTGTGGTTCTACATGCACTACTTAAACCACTTGAACGGTACTGTTCAAATCAACTGAAATAACTCCTCGTTTCTCTATAAATTGTTTCAAGGCATCTATGGCATGACAATTCAAATTTTTTCGATTGGTGCCATATTTTTGAGGCACACCCTGCATCGTGACAAAAGCTGCCAAATACGTGCAGTTGGGGTTAACGAGTTGGTCATCTATAAAGAGCTGTTGAATACGGGTTCCAGCGGGATTTTCAATTTTGATAAACATCCTTAGTCCTAGACAGCGCTTGACATAACCTCCCATCTGATCATAGGGGTTACTGGCAAAAGTTCGTTCTAAATTTTCTTCTAACATCTCGAGTAGCTCTTTGCCGGTTAATTCTACTGTAGAAACGGGTGGATTGGTAGGAATTATGTTCCACAGGTCATTCATTGTAATTGGTCCGGGAGGAATGGGCGCACCATAACGCCATCCATTAGAGAAAGCTAATTGAGCATTGGAAATCTCTATAAGTGATTCTAAAAGTAGGTTATCCATCGTCGACTCTAATTGAGCATACCGGTGCAACGCAGTTTTTGTTTCTCCAACTTTGCTTTGAAGCATATCCTTATGGGGTTCAAGTACATTACTTATAAGGGCTTGCACCTTGGGGTCAGGTTGAATTTCTTCAGAAACCTCGATCAACTTGTGCTGATACTTAAGAATTTGTCGGTTTTCAATTTCCAAATCCAAGCGCCCGATGAAGGAACCATGGCAGCCGGATTGGATGATGAGGGTGTTGTTTATAAGGACAGGTTTGTTAAGACGGTTATGGGTATGTGCGCTCAACAATACATCAATTCCTTTAACTTCAGAGGCAATCTTGACTTCAATAGGGAATCCTAAGTGTGAAAGAACCACTATGAGATCGACCTTATCCACACTACGTAACTTGTCAATTTGTGAAGGCAACACCTCATTCCCAAGTGTAAAGTTGATGCCAGTGGAGAAGTGTGGAGGCATTGTCTTATCTACAATATGACAAGCAATCCCAATCACGCCGATTTTCAAGCCTGCTCTCTCGATTACAGCATGTGTTGGGAAAACGGGTTGTTTGCTACCCTCATCGTAACAGTTATTCGCCAACATTGGGTAATCAAGTAATGTTGATAGTTTTTTAAAATGGTTTGGACCATAGGCAAACTCCCAGTGAGCAGTCATACCGTCGATCCCCATCGTGTTTAAGATAGGGATAAGGGACTCACCCATGGTTGCAATAGCTGGATAAGTTCCGTGAAAAGTGTCACCATTATCTAAGACCAGCACCCCACCAAGATTCTCTGCCCGAGCTTTATTAAAAATGGAGGCAATTCGGGCATATCCACCGACATTTCTAAAGTGGGCCTCACCTTTACCTTCAAGGAACATCTCAGGATGAAGATCCAAGTAAGCGTGAGTATCGTTCATCTGTAAAATGGTCAAATGATTTATTCCACTCATAAATAAATAACCTTCCTTTCATAATTAATAAAACGTTTTGGTGTGATCCATCCTCTACAAGACGTCCATTGATTATTATTCCCGTTTAAGACGTATTTATAAGGGAAGTAGGCGTCTATTTACCGCCTATATCCCAGTGAAAGTTATGACAGGATATCCAGCTAGATTTTGACGCTCGTACTTAATATAAGTAAGTTTACATAATACTCCTTATCAGAATTTACAAAGAGGGAATCTTAGCAATAATGACAAGAATATAACTACCTATTCTCTAGCTTTGCAAGTGACATACAGAACATACGTTTTATTATTGGTGACACTACTACATACTAATTAAGAATAAAGGACGAGGTGTTTGACGATGAACAAAACGGATCTAGTGAATATGGTGGCAACACAAGCAGACGCTAAAAAAGCAGTGGATGCATGGATTGAAATAATCTCTACTACGCTTGCTAAAGAGGAAAAAATCCAATTAGTTGGATTTGGAACATTTGAAGTGCGCGACCGAGCAGCTCGAACGGGTAGAAACCCACAAACAGGAGAAGAAATACAAATTGCTGCTTCTAAAGTTCCTGCTTTTAAACCAGGTAAGGAATTAAAAGAAGCTGTTAAATAAAAATATATTAATCATAGTGTAAAAATACTCTGGGGATGAGTTACTCTCCAGAGTATTTTCTATTTAAATATGTATCCTTTCTTTTTTTTCAATAGATATGAATTTGAAATAAAGTTTTATTGTACATAAAAGATTGATTATTTTTAATTTGTTTCCTGTAGAGATAGATAATCCAATCATGAACTGTATCTTGTGATGAACAGGCAGACATGAGGGCTACATATAATGGGTTAACCTTCACCAATTTAGGCTGCCCTTTATGAGCAGCCATTTTTATTTTCCTAATGAAGGGGTAGAGTCAGGAAAATGCGGATTCACAACGGTAAGCCCATTTTCTTGACGGTATCCTTAAACCATTTCGACATTCGCCCTCTGTATAAAGAGATTCAGGTTCGAGTAAAATAAACCCAATATGGTCATTAGCAGGAGGGGTAAAATGGATATCGCAAGTCGTTTAATTATCATCACATTTACTTTTGGTGCACTTGCTTTAATCGCACTTGTCATTTTTCTAATCTATTTATTAATGTTTGACCGAAATCAGAAGCATCACGCCATACTAAGGAATTACCCAGTACTAGGCAGGGTGCGCTATTTTTCAGAAAAAATCGGTCCAGAATTGCGGCAATATTTTTTTAACGGTGATAATGAAGGGAAGCCATTTTCAAGGGATGACTACGAACATATCGTAAAAAGCGCAAAGTATATGCGAGATGTAGTTGCGTTTGGTTCAAAACGTGATTTTGATGAAGAAGGCCTTTTTGTTCGGAATGATATGTTCCCAAAATTAGCCGAAGAAGAAAAATTCGATAGAGAAACAAAGGTGATAACCAAAAGATGTATCTTATTGAAGGATCCGCTTTTTTCGCAGCGAGAGGAAAAATGGGAGGATGAGGAATCGTCTGCTTACTTATTGCATGACCATGATGCCGTGGTCATTGGCCCAAATACAAAGCATCCATTTAGATTAAAAGGTTTGATTGGGATGTCGGCGATGAGCTATGGTTCATTAGGATATAATGCCATAACAGCTTTATCAGAAGGATTAGCGTTAGCGAAAGGTACGTGGATGAATACTGGGGAAGGTGGGCTATCTTCCTATCATTTAAAAGGTAGCGTCGATATCATTATGCAGATTGGCCCGGCCATGTTCGGAGTTCGTGATAAATTTGGAGAAATGGATTGGGACGAGTTAAAGCTGAAAAGTGAAATTCCTCAAGTAAAAGCATTTGAGATTAAGCTCGCTCAAGGTGCCAAAACCCGCGGGGGACATATTGATGCGGAAAAAGTTACTCCGGAAATTGCCGAAATTCGCAAAGTGGAACCATTCAAATCGATTGATAGTCCCAATCGTTTTCATCAGTTCAGTGATGTACCGACGATGTGTGAATTCATTGAAAGAATCCGTAACCATACAGGTAAACCTGTTGGAATGAAGATGGTTGTCGGTGGTAATGATAGCGTCGAAGAACTAGCCAAATATATGAAGGAGACAGGCAAAGGGCCGGACTTTATCACCGTAGATGGCGGGGAAGGCGGTACAGGAGCTTCCTATCAAGAATTGATTGATAGTGTCGGATTGCCGATTAAATCAGCTCTACCAATTGTTGTCTCGACCCTTCAAAAATATGGGGTGCGCGACCGGGTTAAAATTATCGCTTCAGGTAAGCTTTTCAGTCCTGACCGGATTGCGATTGCTTTGGCGATGGGAGCCGATCTCGTCAATATTGCGCGTGGATTCATGATTACCATAGGATGTATCCAAACATTGAAATGTCAATCCAATGCCTGTCCAGTTGGGGTAGCGACAACTGACCCAGAATTGCAAAAGGCTCTCGTAATTGACGAAAAGAAATACCGCGTCGTCAATTTTCTCGTGACACTTCGAAAAGGACTATTTCGAATTTCAGCAGCAGCAGGTTTGGATTCACCCGTTCATTTTCAACCGAAGCATATTAGTTATAAAGATAGCAAAGGAGTCGTGACATCACTGGAAAACATCCTTCATGAAATCCGGCAGCAAATAGGTGTAAATGAACCTGGAAAGTAGAAGTTCCTTATTAACAGAATGATTCACAAACAGTAAATAGTGAAATTGAATCATAATTTTTTTGCGCTAGAGAAAACTAAACAAGCAAGAATAGAAAGGAGAGAATGAGTATGAGTATGAGTCATGGTAAAAAAATCTCGTTGATGACGTTTTTTCATGGACCTCTCGCTTTCTGAAGAATTACAGCTATTTTCACAAGAATTACAGCGCTTTCTATCTCCAATCGTTCTACAAAAAATCGCTAAACAGGTTGGTTTTGTGCAGCGATCTAGTAGGTATCAAGCAGATGAACTCATCGCCCTTTGCATTTGGCTCAACCAAGAAGTCGCCAGTACATCTCTTACGCAACTATATACATTCAACTTGATATGCTGGCAGCTGGTGAAACTTTAGAAATTCCTGAAGCCTATATTGGACAAAAACAAAAGCTTCTAACACGTGTGATTATCCATCGTTTAACAGACGATCAAACGCAAACACGTCTCAACAATCAAGCTAGAAGAAAGGCATTGTCATGAAGGACAAAAGTAAGCAATTAATGGGGATTAACGTATACATAACGAACACACCACCAAAAGAAGTGTCAACGGATTACATGTACGCTCTGTATTCCTTACGCTGGCAGATTGAAATTTTATTTAAAACGTGGTCCTTTTTTGAAATTAACGAGTGTAAGAACATCAAGAAAGAACGCTTAGAGTGCCATTTATGGCAACTGATTGGCATTCTACTTTGTTCCTCCACCATGTTTCACATGCGACAACTCCTACTAGAAAAGAAGAAGTAAGAACTGAGTGAATTTAAGGCGATTTATATGATTAAGGACTACTTTCTGTTACTATTTAAGGCCATGTCTAGTGGCTCACATGAACTTATCATGATTCTTCATCGTCTCTATCAATGTCTCTATCAATTGCTTAAGAAAAATGGACGTAAATGTCATCGGTATAAGAAGACCGTCTTTGATATTCTAGGGGTTGTGTAAGAAACGACAGTAAAGCATAGACAAGCTGTCTAGTAAAAAAATCGGATTTTAATAGACTTCTTTAACATGCCTACTTTTCCATCACTTGCTCGTTTTGAAGCAAGAATTATTTCGTATCTAGTCATTTACATCCTTAACTTGATGGGCATGCGACTGTACTCGCATAAGGAAAATGGAAATTTTAGAGAAAGATATTGACATCCTATTAGCTGGTTTAATACAACAAGAACAAATAAGAAAAGTCGATTCCTAACATACAGGAATTCGACTTTTTTGTTGTAATTCGCTTATCATGCAAAATTCACGAAAGGTTGGCTATCGGGACAAGTTCGCTGAAGAATTATTTTTCTAAATACGTCCATACTACACAAAGTAATATAAGGGAACTACAATCTTTGATGTCGCTGTAAAAAGGAGGCATGTTGATGAAGAAAATAATGCTACTTACCTTACTGTTACTCGTGGCATTAAACTTTATTTCGATATTTGTTCACGCTAACGAGGGCCAGAAAAAAGACCTAATGAAAATTGTTAAGAGGTTTATGCCATCGAATTCGTCACTTATAAGTCCCGAAAAACCTTTCCCCACACAGCCAATTCAACTCTATGACTTTAACCACGATGGACAGAAAGAAATAATTTTTACTTTTGAAATTAAAGCAAAAGAACAACCTTTCCCTTCCCAGTTTGGGGTAATAGTACTAAAAAAGGATAATACTGATTGGCGAAAAGTTTGGGAAACAAAAATACAAGGAGTAGATTTGGATTTTTCGGGTTTAGCAGATATTACTGGTGATGGTATAAAAGAATATTTATTCGGTGTTACAATTGGTGCAGCAATAGGAAGCGAACTTGAAGTTTTCCAATGGGGTGATAACTCATTCAAAAAGATTGCTGATGTTCCTTATCATAAAATTGACTTTGTGAATGGAAATCAAAAAGTGGGTATAGCAGTTTGGCAAATGTATATTGGTGATAGTTATTTAGTGGATGTACTAAAATGGAATGGTAAAAAGTTGGTTTATGATGAAGAATTATATTCCAAATACTATCCGATAATCGAAAAATTTTATAACGATAAAATTTCAGAAATGGATGCCTGGTTTTATTGGTATTGCCTTGCAGATGCCCAAATTAAAGCAAAAAAATTTGAAGAAGCTTCTAAATCTATTCAAAAGGGGATTTCGTTAGCTAAAAAATCATCAATGCAAGAAGTAGTCCAAGACTTTAATGATTTAACTGAAAGGCTAGAGAACAAGAGAAAATAAACGAAAGCTTATTCCACTAAAGGGAGCTAATGTGGAAGAGCATAGGTAAAAAATGATCAAACCTTTTTATAAAACCAAAAAAATCTGCTAAAAAAGAATTCATTTTAATCAATCTTTTTTCAAAAGGGATTCTCTTAATTTATCATAAAATATGGGTTTGCGAGGTATTGTTAATCAAACTTTATTCCAAAGCTACAATTGTGGCTTTGAAATAAAGTAGCACCGTTTATAAAAAAGATGAACCGGAATTTCCTATCTCTATAAAGAAGGGATTTCGGTTTTTCTTGTGGATTAAAAACCTGCTAAGTGATAATAAAGTTATTCCATTAAAGGGCCAGATTGTTGAAGAATTAATTGTGACAATCACATATTTTGAAAATGATTCTTCAATTAAATGGGTAGATTAGTGCAATAAACTAAAGCATTTCTATTACAAAGGTTCGAAATAACTCTGCTGATGGTAATAAAGTATTCTGATTTAACCAGGCGAGTCCTATTTCACGGTGACAATATGGTTTGGAAATTGAAATTTGTTTAATTTTTTCCGAGCTGATTCCATGAAATGCTGGAATAATAGTAACTCCAAGCCCGGATGAAACAAGACCAGCCAAGGTGGAAACGTCTTCTCCTTCAAATTTTATTACTGGCGTAAATCCTGCCTCTTCACAAAAGTTGTTAATTATTTCCCTTATCCCTAATCCTTCCTTAAAGCCAATAAAAGTGTCATCGGATAGCTCATTAAGAGCTATTGAAGACCTTGATGCGAACCGGTGATTGACAGGTACATATATTATTTAATTATATTGGCTTTCCATTATCGAAATCACCCTTTCATTTAAGTCAAACAGTGATTGGCTTTTAATTTATTTTTCAATTGGCTGGATCATGGAGTTCGTATCTTTTCGGAAGGCTTTCAGAAAGGCATTCACGTTCTCGTTTGATGTATTGGGCTATTATTATGGCTCTGATTGGTTCGATGATGACATTATCAAGCAATATCTTTATTCTCATTATAGGACTAATTCTGTTTGCATCTGGATTCCTTGCGGGTCATAGTATAGCAAGTGGCTGGATAGGGGTAATTTCCCATCCTCGTTCAAAAGCATACGCTTCATCTTTATACCTATTATTCTATTACACTGGCTCCAGTCTACTCGGTTGGTCTGGCGGGGTATTTTTGAGCCATTCTGGATGGAGTGGAGTTATTTTTATGATTTGCGGACTATTAATCGTCACTGGCCTATTTGTAATTGTAATAAGCCGATCACTTCGTTCGTTTATTACAGAGTGAAAACTCAATATAATCATAGTAAATCAGTTAAACACATATTCTATTGGTATAAGCTTTAGAAACTTCGTTTATTGGCTTTAGGAGACGCACATGTTAACTTGAGAAGCAAAGATTTAATTAATTTTATATTTCTATACTTCAACAATCGGGTGCGATTGTGAAATAAAGGAAGCCCAATTTCTCGTTTATAATACTGAGAAATTGGGCTTTTAACATTGTGATAACCTAACGTTGTAAATCCGCTTTTATCTATATTTAGTGTAGCTTTGAAATAAAGTTTGATAATTTATAAAAAAGTCTGATCAAAATCCTGTACACTAGTACAGGATTTTTCTATTCGTATTGTACTAGCGAAGCTGTTTACTTCAATAATACCTACTTCCTTTGTATGATGGGAATATTAAGAAGTCCAAATTTTAGGTGGTATAGTGTCTGTAAAAGGTTTAAATCATTTTTTATTTTCAGTGTCTGACTTAGAGAATTCTATTAAGTTTTATCAAAATGTATTTGATGTAAAATTGTTAGTTAAGGGTAGAAGCACTGCCTATTTTGATTTAAACGGTATATGGCTCGCTCTTAATGAAGAAAAAGATATTCCTCGTAATGAAATAAGTCAATCATACACACATGCAGCTTTTTCAATAGAAGAAGCAGAATTTGATAGGATGTACGAGAAGCTAAAGGAATTAGATGTATGCATCTTATCAGGTCGCTCTAGAGACGAAAGAGATAAAAAATCTATTTACTTTATTGATCCAGATGGTCATAAGTTTGAATTTCATACGGGAACCTTACAAGAAAGACTGAATTATTATAAACAGGAAAAAACGCATATGAAGTTTTACGATTAAAAATTGTCCAAGTAACGAGTGCCTGAATTGAACAACACTTGGTTATCATTTGGATATTTATGTTAAAATTATTAGGAGTTGTGAAAGGATGTAGGTGTAAATGAAAAAAATATAAGTTTAACTTTTCTTTTGTTTTTGTAATCACTACGCCCCCTTATCTAATAAAAAAAAGCCAATACTTCCTTAGCGTATGAAAAATCGGATTTTTTTATATGGATTGTTTATCACATCAGATTAAAGAAGAGCATACAAGTTTTGGAAAAAGGGCATGATGCTAATTAACCAGCCTATTATGAGAGGATGCTTTTATAATGAAAGAAACAAACCAGATTCCTCAACCGAAAACCTTTGGTCCGCTCGGGAACCTGCCGTTAATTGATAAGGATAAACCGACTTTATCACTCATCAAACTAGCAGAAGAGCATGGACCTATCTTTCGATTAGCTACTCCGTCAGGTACGTCTGTGGTGGTTTCTGGACATGAACTTGTAGCAGAAGTTTGCGATGAGTCCCGCTTCGATAAAAGTATAGAAGGAGCCTTGGTAAAAGTCCGTCCTTTTGCGGGAGACGGCTTATTTACAAGCTGGACGCATGAACCTAACTGGAGAAAAGCTCATCATATTCTTATGCCTACATTTAGCCAGCGGGCAATGAAGGATTACCATGCCATGATGGTCGATATTGCCGTCCAGCTTGTTCAAAAATGGACACGACTCAACCCGAATGAAACGATTGATGTGCCAGAAGATATGACCCGCCTGACGCTGGACACAATTGGCTTATGCGGCTTTAACTACCGCTTTAATAGCTACTATAGAGAAACGCCGCATCCTTTCATTACCAGTATGGTGCGTGCCCTTGATGAAGCGATGCATCAAATGCAACGTCTGGACTTGCAGGACAAGTTCATGATTAGAACAAAACGACAGTTCCAGCATGATATTCATAGGATGTTTACGTTAGTGGATAACATTATTGCAGAGCGCAAGGCTAGTGGAAATCAAGAAGAAAATGATTTGCTTTCCCGTATGTTAAATGTGAAGGATCCAGAAACAGGAGAAAAGCTGGATGATGAAAATATTCGTTTCCAAATCATCACGTTCCTAATAGCTGGACATGAAACAACAAGTGGATTGTTGTCGTTTGCAATATACTTTTTATTAAAAAATCCTGATAAGTTGAAAAAAGCATATGAAGAAGTAGATCGAGTGTTGACTGGTTCAACACCAACGTACAAACAAGTTCTGGAACTGAAGTATATTCGAATGATCTTGAATGAATCGCTGCGTTTATGGCCGACAGCACCTTCCTTCAACCTTTATGCGAAGGAAGATACAGTGATTGGCGGCAAGTATCTAATTAAGAAAGAACAGGAAAGGGTGACTGTGCTGATTCCACAGCTCCATCGGGATAAAGAGGTATGGGGTGACAACGCGGAAGAATTTGAGCCTGAACGCTTCGAGGATCCAGGTAAAGTTCCTCATCATGCGTATAAGCCATTTGGAAACGGCCAGCGGGCTTGTATTGGCATGCAGTTTGCCCTTCATGAAGCTACTCTCGTGCTGGGTATGATGCTTCAGCATTTTGAATTCATTGATCATAAAAATTACGAGCTGGACATTAAACAAAGCTTAACCTTGAAGCCGGGCGATTTTACAATACGAGTTCAACCACGCCGTCAAGCAGATTTCCAGCCGTCTGTCCTTGTGACAGAAGAAGAGAAAGCTGACCAAAAGAAGGAGGAAGGACAGGAAGTTCAAAACACCTCCATTACCGGCCTTAATGATCGGCCATTACTGGTTTTGTATGGATCGGACACAGGAACAGCTGAAGGGGTGGCACGAGAACTGGCTGACACGGCAGCTCTGCATGGTGTTCGAACAGAAGTAGCGGCCCTTAATGAACGGATCAGGGCTTTGCCAAAAGAAGGAGCCGTCTTAATCGTCACATCTTCCTATAATGGAAAGCCGCCAAGCAATGCTGTCCAGTTTGTACAGTGGCTGGAAGAGGTTGAATCAGGAGAGCTTTCTGGCGTTCAATATGCGGTCTTTGGCTGTGGAGACCACAACTGGGCTAGCACGTATCAGAATGTTCCAAGATTTATTGATGAACAGCTTGCCCAAAAAGGAGCCGTTCGTTTCTCTGCCCGTGGAGAAGGAGATGTAAGTGGAGACTTTGAAGATCTGCTGGATCAGTGGAAACAAAACATGTGGTCAGACGCTATCGAAGCCTTTGGTCTCAAACTGAATGAAAATATGGAGAAGGAACAGAGCACACTGAGTCTTCAGTTTGTGAAAGGAATTGGTGGATCTCCTCTTGCTCGTTCTTACGAAGCGGTTTACGCAACTGTGGCGGCAAATCAGGAATTGCAGGCAGCAGGAAGCGGCCGAAGCACCCGCCATATTGAGGTAACCTTGTCGGAAGGCGTAACCTATCAGGAAGGAGACCATCTTGGCGTACTGCCTGCGAACAGTCGGGACAACGTCAACCGTATTCTCCAAAGATATGGTTTAAACGGAAATGACCAAGTGATGCTTACGGCAAGCGGACGCAGTGCAGCCCATCTACCTTTGGATCGGCCAGTGAGCCTGCATGACTTACTCACCTATAGTGTAGAAGTACAGGATGCGGCCTCAAGAGCACAAATAAGGGAGCTTGCCGCGTTTACGGTCTGCCCGCCGCATAAGCGGGAACTGGAAGCTTTACTCGCAGAAGGAGTCTATCAGGAGCAGGTATTACGCAAACGCGTTTCTATGCTGGATTTCCTGGAAAAGTATGAAGCATGTGAAATAACTTTTGAGCGGTTTTTAGAGCTTTTGCGTCCATTGAAACCGCGCTATTATTCCATTTCAAGTTCCCCTCAGATCAATCCAGAACGAGCAAGTATTACGGTGGGAGTAGTCCAAGGGCCGGCCTGGAGCGGCAAGGGTGAATACCGCGGAGTAGCGTCTAATTACTTGGCGAACCGCCAGCCGGGAGAGGATATCATGATGTTCATACGCACACCAGAATCCCGCTTCCAGCTGCCAGAAGATCCTGAAACACCGATCATTATGGTAGGTCCTGGTACTGGAGTAGCTCCTTTCCGTGGGTTCCTCCAGGCTCGTGCAACCATGAAGCAGGAAGGGAAATCACTGGGTGAAGCTCACCTTTATTTTGGATGCCGGAATGAAGAGGACTTTATTTACCGAGAAGGATTAGAGCAATATGAAAAGAATGGTGTTATGACTATTCATACTGCCTTTTCTCGCAAAGAAGGAGTTCCGAAGACGTACGTACAGCATATAATGGCACAGGATGGGGAAGTGTTAATTCGTATCCTTGATCAGGGAGGTCGGCTTTATATCTGCGGAGATGGAAGCAAAATGGCCCCGGATGTAGAGAGTACATTGAAAAATGCCTATCAGTCAGTCCATGGAGCAGAAGAGCAGGAAGCAGCCCAGTGGTTAGATAAGCTTCAGGAAGATGGACTTTACGCTAAAGATGTCTGGGCAGGTGTAGATTTAAAATAAAGTTTGATAATGTATAATAAAATCTGATCGTTTATAATAAAGATTGATAATTATTCATATACTTTGATAAAAAATCCTGTTAATTCGGGATTTTTTTCTTTAACTAAAGCAGTAGGTTAAACAAACTCATTTCATATTTTCAGGACATGCACTTTAAATTGGATAATAAAGAAGAGAAAATACAATTGGTTGGATTTGGTACGTTTGAAGTGCGCGATCGAGCAGCTCGAACGGGTAGAAACCCACAAACAGGAGAAGAAATACAAATTGAAGCCTCCAAAGTTCCTGCTTTTAAACCAGGTAAGGAATTAAAAGAAGCTGTTAACCAGCAATAGTTATGATAGTGTAAAAATACTCTGGGGATGAGTTACTCTCCAGAGTATTTTCTATTTAAATATGCATCCTTTCTATTTTTTTCAATAGATATGAATTTGAAAAAAAGCTTGATTGTTTATAAAGGGTTGATTATTTGTAGTTTGTTTCCTGCAGGGATAGATAATTCAATCATGAACTGTCTCGTGAGATGAACGGGCAGGCATGAGGGCATATAATGGGTTACCCTTCATCAATAATGGCTGCCCTTTATGAGTAGCCATTTTTATTTACCTACTAAATGATTGGGGTGAAAATGCTGTTCGAATGCTAATTTTTTAGTTTTGTTTATAATGATGTACTAAGCAATTTACAACTAAACAAAAACAGAAAGAAATGGTCATCGACCTTAGAAAACAGTGTCAAAATAACCGAAGAGTTGGAATAGTTGGAACGCCGTATGCGATGAAAATAGCACGTACGGTGTGAACAGGGAGCGATAACTTCAAACCCTTACATATCTGTATGAACAACGGAGGTTATGGTGAGTTTTTTATATAGGAATCTGAATGGTTTGCAGATGTTATTTTGAATGTAGTTTTAATCTAAGGGGAAAATACCTACAATACTTACATCCAAAGGTGGCGTAAAATCGTGAAAAAGTTAGTCATACTTGTCCTGCTGTTTGCTGGACGATTTCCCCCGATACAATTAGCAAAAGCAAATATTCAACCAAAATTAAAACAGAGGACGTTTTATTTAAAGAAAGTGATGGATGTGGAGAAGTAATCATCGATAAGGTTGTTAGGTGGATAAACACAACCTCCTCGTTTTTCATTTTCAATATCGAGACTAAGGGACGATTATTTGGTACTAATACATATCACTACCATGCCTGTTCCGCTTAGATAAATTAATTGTTTATCATTTCATATTCAGTTCATAAAGAAATGATAAAGTAACTATTGTTAGATTGCTTAGAACGCTGTTAGGGAAAATGTAGGGAGGAACATGATCAATGAAAAAAGCGATAAACTAAAGCATTGACTACAATTTGTTTAGCTAATAAAAAAACGGAACCAGCTAAGCTAGTGTTAATCATTGCACTTTGTATGAGTCTGGTGATAACTGGAGCAGGGTTTATCAATCCATTATTCATAACAAAGCGGAGGTTTTTTCCTTATAGTTACATAATTATTATGTTAGTGATCGCTTTTATCGCATAAGTAATAGCTAGTGAACCTTCTATTGATTTGTTAAACCGGGTTGCATTTGTTTTCTATAAAATTATTATTTCAATGACTTAATTAACGATATTCTTTATGAAATTGAAAAAATAGGAGAGGCGGAACGAATTAGTACCGTGCTTGAGATCGAAGAAGATGTATGTATCGGTAAAAATTTGGAGTCTGTAACGGAACATATTCATGTACGTCTCGTAGACTTTTCATATAAAGGAACCGATTTATCTGACATTGATTTTACCATTGAATCAGGTAAAATAACAACTATTGTTGGACTGAGGTGGCGGTGAGAAGACAACCACATTTTCACTCTTAGAACGGTACTATCAACCTACAAAAGGAGGTATTACACTTGGAAATACACCTATTAATACGTTTTCCTTACATTCTTGGAGGGTTCATATTGGAACGTCGATCAGGAAAGTGCTCTCATATTTGGAACGATAAGAGATAAAATTTGTTATGAGATTGCAACGAAAGTTGAAGATACAGAGCTTGAGAGAGTCGTAAAAACCGCGTAAGCTGATCAATTTAATTATGAGCTTCCAAATATGTTTGATACGGAAGAAGGAGAACGGGGAATCAAGCTTTTCGGTGGCCAGCGACAACGAATTGTCGTCACTAGAACATTATTACGTTATCTCCCAATTTTAATGCTTGATTATGCCAATTGCATGAGATGTATAGAGAGTTTGCACAACAACTATTACGTATTCAAGAGAATGAGTGAAAGGATTTGTTGTCATGACAAAACTATTAGTTGTGGACGATGATGAACATATTAGAGAGTTAGTAAAAGTATTTTTACAAAATGAGGGTTTAGACATACTTGAGGCGGTGGATGGAGTTGATGCACTGTCTAAGCTGGGGTCTGAAAAAATTGATATGGTGATTATGGATATTATGATGCCGAACATGGATGGATGGGAGTTATGCCAAGAAGTACGAAAGTTTTACAATGATTTGCCGATTCTGATGCTGACTGCAAAAGGGGAAACTGCTCAAAAGGTAAAGGGATTTAATCTAGGTACAGATGATTATCTTGTAAAACCTTTTGAACCAGCCGAATTAATCGTACGAGTTAAATCTATTCTAAAGCGGTACCGTATTTCCTTGTCTAAAACAGTGGAAGTAGGTAACGTCTTGATGAACCGCAACACGTACGAGCTCGTGTATAAGGGAGAGAGTATTACGCTACGATTGAAGGAATTTGATTTATTATTTACATTAGCGAGTTATCCTGGGAAAACATTCTCACGTGAGCAATTAATCGAAGAAATTTGGGGATTTGATTATGAAGGGGATGAGCGTACTGTAGATGTTCATATTAAAAGACTTCGTGAACGATTTCCGGAAGAAAAAAGTGCGTTTACAATACGCACTATTCGAGGACTTGGTTACCGATTGGAGCTTGGGTAATGAAGAAATGGAAGTACACCAAAAAAATTATAGCCGTACTTACGCTTTTCTTTTTAGTCAACACACTTTTTGCTTTTCTTTCATTTCACATAACCTCTTTTCTTTACGATTGGATAGGTAAGCATCCCAAAGGTTTTTGGCAACAACTTAATACTGTTTTATGTGTATTTTTTCTCTTTGGATGTACAGCCGTTGTGACTTTTATAATAGGATCAAAAAGACAGCGGTACTATTGGGATACGATTGTAGATGCTTTACGACAAATTGCAAAAGGTGATTTTAACGTAAAGTTAGACGTTAAAGCAAATGGAGAAGATCAATTTGGAAAGCTGATTAGTGGGATAAACGATATGGCGATTGAATTAGGTGAAATGGAGAAAATGCGTCAAGAGTTTATTTCCAATGTTTCTCATGAAATTCAATCTCCGCTAACATCCATTAACGGATTTGCCAAAGCTTTGAAAAATATGAACTTGACGGATGAAAAACGATTTCGTTATTTAACGATCATTGAGATGGAGAGCAATCGATTATCAAAGATCAGTGATAATTTACTGAAGCTAACATCATTAGAGTCACAGCATCACCCATTTGAACCGAAGCAGTATCGGCTAGATAAGCAATTACGTAGCGTTGTCTTAGCTTGTGAACCAAGCTGGTTAAGTAAAAATATTGAAATGGACATTCAATTGGAAAATGTTACATTAGTTGCTGATGAAGATTTGATGAATCAGGTATGGATGAACCTACTTAGTAACAGTATTAAGTTTACGCCGAATGGAGGAACGATTCGTATTCATATAACCAAACAAAAGGATACCGTGACTACTTCCATTACTGATACTGGAATTGGGATGTCAGAGGAGGATCAAAAGCATATTTTTGAACGTTTCTTTAAAGCTGATCTATCGAGAACAGTATCGAATGGTGGAAGCGGCTTAGGGCTTTCAATTGTGAAAAAAATCGTAGATATACATCATGGCACCATCTCTGTCCAAAGTAAGCTTGGTAAAGAAACAGTATTTCTTACAACGATGCCTTTAGAGCAAACCGAAAAATCACAATAAAACGCGAGCTTAACACACTGATCACAAGAAGATATCCTTATAAGGTCATGTGCTCCGAAATATTCAGTAAATGTACTATGAGAAAAGAGGAGTCGTTGACTATATCAAGCTTTGTTTGGTTGATTCCCTTTTGTGTTTATATCTCCCTGATGGAATTGTCTACATTGCACCGTGTATAAGAGATAAATAAACTTATTTTGTATTTTTTAGCAATACTGATTTAGATGGAGACGGGACTACTTCACTATTTGTGAATCATCCTCTTTTTGTCCATTTAATTGTCTTTTGATAATGGATTTCACAATGGCATGATCATCGGCAAGGCATTTATTGAAGGATTAAAAGTTGTAGAAAATCTTATTTAATAAAATGAATATTCACACATTCACTTTCGTTTGATAGACTTCTAGCTTTCAAATGAGCGTATACTTTCAAATACAACAATCCTCATATTTCATATTCAGTTCATAAATGTGGTTTATGATACCTAGATGAACAGTTGTATAGAAATATGCAGTCAAACGTCTTGGGGTGAGAAGGAGTACTTGAAAAATCAGCCTTAAGAAGGAAGGAATACCCCGACGTGAGTACAATCTTAAAATAATAATACAAATTATGGTAATAGGGAAAGGGAGGAATAAAAATGAGTAATGTAAACAGAAGGGAAGCAAATCCAAACAATGGTGATTGGGCCGTTGAAGCGCGTGGACTCGTTAAAACTTTTGGCGATAATCGTGCGGTTGACGGTGTAAATCTGAACGTGCGTGCCGGCACGATCTACGGCGTTCTTGGTCCGAATGGGGCAGGCAAAACTACCACGATCAGAATGCTGGCGACCTTACTACGACCGGACGCAGGTTCGGCGCGCATTTTCGGACACGATGTGGTGAAGGAGTCGCAGATCGTACGTCAATTGATTGGGGTGACTGGTCAGTATGCCTCTGTCGATGAGTCACTCAGCGCTACCGAGAATCTGGTCATCTTCTCTCGATTGCTAGGGTTGGGGCGTGCAGAGGCACGGCGTAAGGCAGCGGATTTGTTGGAGGAATTTAGTTTAACGGAAGCCGCGAAGCGTCCATTGAAAAATTTCTCCGGCGGTATGCGTCGCCGGTTGGATCTGGCAGCAAGTCTCATTGCACAGCCACCGCTGATCTTCTTGGATGAACCGACGACCGGGCTAGATCCGCGAACACGTAATCAAATGTGGGATACGATCCGCCGATTGGTAAAGACGGGCTCAACCGTACTGTTAACAACGCAGTACCTTCAAGAGGCAGATGAATTGGCCGACCGGATCGCGGTTATCGATCATGGGCGAGTTGTCGCGGAGGGTACCGTGAATGAACTAAAAGCGTCAGTTGGTACCTCATCATTGCAACTGAGCATCCAAAATCCAATGGACATTCAAGTCGCCCGTCAGACCGTTGAACAGGTACTCAAGGTCCAGTCAACAGTTTCATCGGAAGTCGGGAAGATTACTGCCCCGATGGCAGATGCCGACCGAGTCACTGATCTACTTATCGCCCTCCGCGATGCGGGGATCCAACTGGCCGAGTTGAGTGTACAGAAACCGACTCTAGACGAGGTATTTCTGACCATCACCGGCCATGGTGTTAAGGAAGACGCATCTAAGGCATCCGATGAATCCGACAAAGTAAGGGAGGTAATCGTATGAAAAGTAGTTATATTAAGCATGTTGCTGAGCGTCAACTGCGAAACAAAACGAGCTTCAGCCAATCGGTAAGCAATTCGTTAACGATGGCCTATCGAGGCCTGCTGAAGATTAGGCGGACTCCTGAGCAATTGTTCGACGTCACGCTCCAACCTATCATCTTTACCCTGATGTTTACCTACATTTTTGGCGGGGCCATCTCCGGAAACGTGCAAAACTATTTACCCGTCATCATTCCTGGTATCCTCGTGCAGACCGTAATCACGACCTCAATCGTCACCGGCGTCCAACTGCGAGAGGATATGGATAAGGGCGTGTTCGACCGATTCAAGTCACTGCCTATCGCGCGTATTGCTCCGTTGGCGGGGGCCTTGTTGGCAGACACCATCCGGTATACAATTGCGGCTGTGCTTACTTTCACCATGGGATATATCATGGGCTATCGGCCCGACGGAGGTCTGGGACACGTCGCCATCGCCGCACTTCTTGTAATTGTGTGTTCCTGGGCCATCAGCTGGATCTTTGCCTTCTTCGGTGTAATTGCACGTACTGCTTCAAGCGTACAGGGGATCTCGATGATTGTACTGTTCCCGCTCACGTTTCTCTCCAATGCTTTTGTGCCGGCCGAGACCTTGCCCGAATGGCTCCAGTGGTTTGTGAAGATCAACCCGATCTCGCACCTCGTCACTGCCGTCAGAGATCTTACTAACTCTGGCACCGTAGGATGGGACCTCTCCCTCTCCCTCATTGGAGCTGCTATCATTGTAGCGATTTTTGCACCAATCACGGTGCGTGCATATATGCGTCGGACATAGACGAAATGGCGATCTTAATTGTCAATTATTCAATCTATTTAACTACCGCAGGAAGTTCAATTCTACACAAAACCTTCCTTAAAGATGGATTCATAATAAACTACAGAGGCCGTCCTTACACGGTTAAAAGAAGAATAGAGCCAAAATAAAAAAGGACCCGGTATTTTTGTAAGCCGTTCTTTTTTGAGGTACCCGCAGGTATAAAAGTAAATATAATAGCAAGTATAATAACACACCAAAAAGCGGTGGAATTCACATATGAACTGCCCATAAATGTTAGATATCAATCTAACATTTACGGGTTTTTTTATGGCTAATTTTACAGCAGAATATAGAATACAAATTGTTTTACGGTATTTAAATAGTAATGTATCTATCCAGGAAATATAGCGACAGGTACAGACAAATAAAAGTATTGTGAATGGTTGGATTCAAGGTAGCGAAGCTTTTCTAAAAAACTATACAAGCTATTCAACACAGTTTACAGCGAGAATACTCCGTCTATTTACATAGAATAATAAAGGATGCATCCGAATAATCGGGTGTTTTTTATTAGGCTGAAATATATGAAGATATCGACGAACAAGAGCCAATCCCTTATAGGGGTATTTCTTTACAAACTGTTTTGTTTTCTAGATACAAAATAACTAAAGATAGCTCATATTATTATCGTTCCACCCATAACTAACACAGGGAAGAACATAGTATTGATGAAATGTTTATAAATCCATGTATTATACATAAGACCCATCTCGTTTTTTCTTTAGTATGAATGTTAATGATCATTCCAATCCCTTTTTTACTGTACTGCTATTGAATGAAAATAAAAGTGTTTTATTACAAATAAAGATGTTACATTTATAATAAAGTTGTTTAAAAACGCTAGGCATTTTGTCCTGCTGACTGGAAGATTGCGGAATAATTATGGGGGTTATCTCCTGAACAGCGTGAAAATTCATAAAGTTATAAGTTTACTTTTTGGGGGAAACTTAACGAGAAGAGGAAAGATATGTCGATAACGGAAGTCAAAAAATTCTCTGTAAGTACACAGGTTTTGGATGAAAGTGCTGTATTAGCAGCAATTGAAAGTTCACTTGCAATGATAGAGTTCGACCCTCAAGGAAGAGTGCTGTGGGCTAATTATAACTTTGCGAAAACAATAGAATATGACGTTTCTGAGATGCCAAACCTTATACACAAACAATTTTGTACAGATGAATTTGTTAAAAGTAGAGAATATGAAGCATTTTGGAGAAGTTTACAAAACGGGAAAATCTTTCAAAAAAAAATTCAACGTGTAACGAAATCGGGTCGTCTAATTTGGCTTGAAGCTACCTATACTCCTGTTTTAGATACTCTTGGAAATGTAGTAGCTATCGTTAAAATAGCAACAGATATTACAAATAGGGAAAACAATACGATAGAAGTGGCCTCACAGTTACAGCAAATGTCTACTGAATTACTCAATCGAGCAGAGCAGGGGATATTTAGAAGTGAAGAGATATCCTCTGTGACTCAAAAGCTTGTGGCTGAATCGAAAGAAAATCTGGGAATTTTAAAATCACTAAAGCAACAAGCAACTTCCATTGAAAACATTACAAAAACGATACGTGACATAGCGGCACAAACGAATCTATTAGCGCTAAATGCAGCAATTGAGGCCGCACATGCAGGTGAACATGGGAGAAGTTTTAATGTTGTTGCAAGTGAGGTTCGAAAGCTAGCGAATCGAGTACAGGACTCTATCCAAGAGGTTAAATCTCATATAGAAGGAATTACAGGTGAAATCAAAAAAATAAGTGATGTCACACAGCGATCACAATTAGGTATTATGAATAGTCAGGAACTTATTGAAAAGGCTAGGAACGAGTTTAGTGGAATTGGAACTGCAGCACATCAACTAGACTCACAAGCAAGAGTCTTCAAGGATATGCTATAAAAACGGCAGGTTACGTAGGTAATACTGTCGTTTCTTTTGTGATAATAGGCTTTTCTAATTCTAATTTTCATAAATATTGAGCATACAGCTTCTTCAACCCCTGAAATAGAAAAATTGCATGATAAGCTTTTTATTGACCATTTTTCAATTTATAATAAAAAAAGACAGACAAGAAATAGCAAAGAAATATTACAACCGCCCTGATAAAGAAGATAATATACTTGAAAGGGTAGATATGTAGGTTAATTGGCTTAGAGAACTTGGTTTTAAGTACTCGGATTGTTATTTTAAGTGGATGGAACTTGCTGTTTTTGGCGGAGTAAAATAAAAAAACTCAAGATTTCTTAATGACCTAGGCTCGGCCGCACAAGCACCCATTAGTTCATTAAGAAAAGCGAACCTTATTAAAGATTTGCCCCCCTATTTTTTTCGGAATATTAGAAAAAGAGAAAAAATGCAAGGATGGCAACTCAGTTATTTTACTAAAGCCATACTAAATGGATAATCTCCAAAAACGATTTAACTATGGCAACTAATTATAAGCATTATATATTTTAGTTAGTCCATATTACTGTGATATTTCAATCGCATAAACCTAATTTCAAGACCTATTTGACAACTGTTTTTTTGTCTGTTACAATAAACTCCAATAAAAGCATACAAATTCGTTGATGAGAAAAAGTAGCGTGTCGTCTTGATCCACAGAGAGCTGACATTTTGGTGCAAGTCAGTGTTCGAGTGTCACGTGAAAATCCTCTCTGAGAAGTTAGACCGAATCTTTTAGTAAGTCTGACCGGGCGTCTACCGTTAAAAGGAACACGTATGATTGTACGTTGCTAAGTGCTATTGATCGGATCAATAGAATTAGGGTGGTATCGCGGTTAACCCCGTCCCTTTATGGGACGGGGTTTTTGTGTGCTTTTTAAAAAATTTATAGGAGCGATATCTATGAACTCTAATGAAAGTAAAGAAACAGTTGTACAGCGTGAGGAACAAATACGTAATTATTGGTCAAAAGAAAATACTTTTAAACAATCTGTTCATTTAAGAAAAGGTAAGGTACCTTTTGTTTTTTACGAAGGACCACCAACGGCAAATGGACTGCCCCATGTAGGTCATGCCTTTGGGCGAACGATTAAAGATGTCGTGGCACGGTACAAAACTATGCAGGGATTTCAAGTGGAAAGAAAAGCCGGCTGGGATACACATGGTCTTCCGGTCGAGCTAGGTGTTGAAAAACAACTCGGTATTTCCGGAAAACATGAAATTGAACGCTATGGTGTAGAGTCGTTTATCAATAAATGCAAGGAGAGCGTATTCACCTATGAGAAGAAATGGCGATCATTTACAGAAGAGTTAGGTTATTGGGTTGATATGGATAGTCCTTATATGACATTAAGCAATGAGTACATTGAAAGTGTCTGGAACATTTTAAGTAAGGTTCATGAGGATCGTCTATTATATAAAGGTCATCGTGTATCTCCATACTGCCCTAGCTGTCAAACTTCTTTAAGTTCCCATGAGGTAGCACAAGGCTATAAAGATGTAAAAGATTTATCGGCTACTGTAAAATTTAAACGTCTTGATGTGGAAGAAGAATATTTCTTAGGTTGGACAACGACACCTTGGACATTACCTGCAAACGTTGCACTAGCGATGAACCCCGTATTAACGTATGTGCGTGTTAAAAAAGGGAATGTGGTTTATATCGTTGCCAAATCATTAGCAGAAAAAGTACTTGGTGAAAATGCAAATGTCTTAAGTGAACATAGTGGCAAAGAATTTGAAGGAGTACATTATGCCCCGCCATTTAATTACGTGTCTGTTGAGAACGGACATCATATCGTATTAGCCGATTATGTAACAGAAGTTAGTGGAACAGGTATTGTTCATATTGCTCCTGCTTATGGTGAAGATGATTATAAAACCGTTAGGCAAAATGGTTTATCCTTTATCAATGTTGTTGATCAACAAGGACGTTACACAACTGACGTTGTAGAGCTTTCAGGAAGATTTGTGAAAGACTGTGATGTTGATATCATTAAAATGCTTTCTGAACAAGACACTCTTTTTCATAAGGAAAAATACGAGCACAGCTACCCACATTGTTGGAGATGTGACTCTCCTTTACTTTACTACGCAACGGATAGCTGGTTTATCAAGATGTCGTCTTTAAAGGAGAACATGCTTGCGAACAACGCAACTGTTGCTTGGTATCCAGAGCATATTAAAGATGGGCGTTTTGGTAACTTCCTTGAAAATCTGGTTGATTGGAATATAAGTAGAAATCGATACTGGGGAACACCTTTAAATGTTTGGATATGCTCTGATTGTCATCATGAAGAAGCACCTGGCAGTATCGAAGAACTACAAAAATTAGCGATAACACCGGTAACAAACGATATCGAGTTGCATAAGCCCTATATTGACCAAGTAAAGTGTACTTGCCCGAAATGTAAAAGTGTCATGCACCGAACGCCTGAAGTCATTGATGTATGGTTTGATAGTGGCTCGATGCCATTTGCGCAGCATCACTATCCATTTGGAAATAACGAAAAATTCTCATCACAATTCCCTGCTGATGTCGTCATCGAAGGAATTGACCAAACGAGAGGATTTTTCTACAGCCTACTCGCTGTTTCCACTCTATTTACAGGTAAAACACCTTATAAAAATGTCTTGTCACTTGGACACGTACTTGATGAGCATGGTCAGAAAATGTCTAAAAGTAAAGGGAATGCATTAGACCCTCTTGAACTCATAAGCGAATACGGTGCAGATGCACTTCGCTGGTCCTTCCTAGTCGATAGTTCACCTTGGAATCCGAAACGCTTTTCAAAAAAGATTGTGCAAGATGCAAAATCAAAACTAATTGACACGCTGGATAATACGTATAAGTTTTATGCGATGTACTCGAAAATAGATAGCTTTGTGTATGATGGACAGCAAACAGGTAAGAGAACAATCCTAGATGAATGGATACTTTCACGCCTGAATAGTACAGTCAGACTGGTTAATGGCTATATGGATCGCTATCAATTTACTCAAGCAACACGCGAAATTGCAGCATTAGTCGATGAATTGAGCAATTGGTATGTACGGCGATCAAGAAATCGATTTTGGGCTTCTGGACTTTCTGAGGATAAACGAGCAGCTTACTCAACATTATTTGAAACGCTTACGACAATCAGTCGCTTATTAGCTCCATTTGTACCCTATATGGCAGAAGATATCCATTTGGAGTTACACAAAGACAGTGTTCATTTACAAGACTATCCAAAATCTAACGATTCAATGATCAATTCTGAGTTAGAGACCGATATGCAAACTATCTTGAAAATAGTGGAACTCGGTCGTAGTATTCGTAATGCCAAAAACATGAAGGTTAAGCAGCCTTTACAGCAAATAATTGTTTGGCGCAGTAACGGAGAACGTTTTTTAAGCGCTTATACAGCAATCATTAAAGACGAACTTAATGTTAAAGATGTTGTTTATACAGAGGATATATCACAATATGAATCGAATGTTTTTAAATTGAATTTTAAAACAGCAGGTGCTGCATTTGGTAAACTGGTGAACTCGATCAAAGAATATGTTGACCACATAACTGATAATGAGAAGAAGGTATTACTAGATCATGGTCAACTACAAATTGAAGTAAAGAATCAAACGGTAATATTAAAGAAGGAGCATATAAACGTTGAATATATAGTTTCATCTGGTTTTGAAATTGCAGGTGATCAGCAGTTAAGGGTGTTATTAGATATAAAACTCACACCTCAACTAGTGGAGGAAGGTCAAGTCAGAGAATTAATTAGAGCAGTACAAGATACACGAAAAAAATTAGATTTGCCTGTCGAGATGTATATAACGATCAAGATCTTCGCAACAGAGGATATTAAAGAAAAACTTCAACGTTTTGAGGGACTAATTAAAGAAAACGTACTTGTTCATCACATTAACTTTGGAATACTAAATGATTCCGAACAGCAGATTGATGTGAAATTTGATGATGATATAGTGAAGGTTTCGTTGGAATATTAGTTAATCGAAAAAAAGATGCACTGCAAACAGTTATATTTTAAAGGCTGTTCGCAGTGCTTTTTTTACCACAATGCCCATATTCAAACAAGGAAAATATCCATGTTTAGAAATATCATTCTTCTTGCACTATCCTGCCCCGTTAGTTTAAGTACAATCTTTCACAATCTTATTTATATTTTAACATAAATATCCAATTAGAGTGAGACTTATTGTAGGGTAGACGTCATAATACCATTTTTGGATAAATCAACCTTTACCTTTAACATAGCCTAATAAATATAGAATTACTTGTTGTTCATTGTCAGGCTAAAGGAAGATAATCCGGAGAAGCTTGGTAGGGCAACAATGTTGTTGTTAAAACTAATTCGTAGTTTAGTGAATACTACTCTGCGCTTCATAGTTTTATTCAAGAATGGGAGATTAAGAGAAAAATTAAAATTTTCTAAAATTTTAATTGACGTTTAATTTTGAATAATCTATACTTACCTTATCAACCAATCTTGTATGGTACATGGTACATACTTAAGAGGAGGCGTTTTTCATCACAGCTATATTGACATTAGGCATTACTGCTCAAGTATCTAACGCAATTCGTGAAGCTATTGTTACTGGTGAATATGAGCCAGGTCAAAAGTTATCAGAAGCTGTTTTATCAGAGTATTACAAAGTAAGTAGAACGCCTATTAGAGAAGCATTAAAACAATTAGAAAGAGAAGGATTAGTCGAAATTATTCCTCGAGTAGGAACATGTGTAACAAAACCTACTGAAAAGGAACTAAATGAATTATTTGCTTTAAAAGAAGTTTTGGAAGGGCTTGCAGCGGGTCTGCTAGCGGAAAAAGGGAGTCCTGAAGAAATTAATAAACTACAAGCAGCAGTTGCTGACATGGAGACGGCTATACAAATTTCAGATAATAAACAGTATGTAGAAGCGAATAGTATTTTTCATACTATCATTCTAGAAGGAGCCGACAACTCCAAGTTAAGTAATATGCTAAATTTGCTACTCAATCAAATACCTTATAACCGGTATGTTTTTGTAACGATTGAAGATCCGGTTCGTCTTAAACAATCACTTAAAGAACATCAGTTAATCTTAGCAGCCATTGAAAAAGGTGACCGTGAAGAAGCTGAGAAATTCATGCGAGAACATGTTAGAGCAAGTGGAGCTAAGCTTAAAACGGGTATTGCCAAAAAATTAGGGACAAGAAAAATAAATTAAGGGTGGTATGTGTTTTATGAAATTTGGAATCTTCGCCAACCTGGCTGGACAAGGACGACACGATGAGTATTACAAGGTCCTAGATGAAGCCCGTGAACAAGCTATTTACTGTGATGAAAATGGGTATGATTCAATTTGGTATACTGAGCACCACTTTGGTCATGAAGGGAATGAATTAATTTCTAACCCGATTTTAATGGGGGCTGATATTGCTGCACATACAAAGCGAATCCGGATTGGACAAGCTGCAAATGTTGCAACCTTCTGGCACCCGCTTCGTTTGGCAGAAGATATTGCCATGCTTGACCAATTGAGCAAGGGCCGTGTAGAAGTTGGTTTAGCTCGAGGATTATACGGAAGAGAAGCGGCCAATCTTAACTCATTGGCTGATCCAAAAAACCAAGAGCAAAACCGGGCGCTGTTTGAAGAAACGTTAGAGATTTTACAGAAAGCATGGTCGAATCGTTTCTTTTCACATGAAGGCGACATCTATCAATTTCCACCTAAAGGATTGAAGTGGAGTCATCCAATGAGCCCAGCAACTCCGGATTTTATGGACATGGAAAAAGGTGAAATTAATAAAATCTCGCTTATGCCTAGACCATATCAGGATTCACTGCCTTTGTGGCAAGTAATAGATTCACCGCGTTCAATTGAATGGGCGGCAGAAAATAATGTAAAAGGCATGTTTTGGATGCCGACTGTTAAAGAATTGAAAGGGCGTTTTGAACTATATCGTGAAAGGGCTTCCAAATCTAGAGGCTATGATGTACCACTTGGTCAAGACATCGCTTTGGTACGTGACGTATATGTAGCTGAAACAATGGAACAGGCTCGTCAAGATGCTGCAGAAGCAGTATTAAACAACTATCGCTGGATTTGTCACTGGAGAGGACTTAGTAATCTCATGGATCCAGGGGAAAAAGTAAAAGATGGACAAGAGTTGAATTATGATTTCTTGCTTCCAAGGAATTTATTATTTGGTACACCAGACTATGTAGCAGAAAAAATTCAAGAGTTGAAGGAAGAACTCAATTTAGAAACTTTACTACTTTGGGTGAATCACAATGGTTTACCGCATGAAAAAATGATGAAAAGTTTGAAATTGTTCACTGAAGAAGTTATGCCAAAATTCACAAAAAATAAAGTGGGGGTCATGTAAATGTTGGAAATTCGTAAAGTGTATACAGCAGTTGAAGAAACACGTATTGAAGGTGATAAGAAAGTAGAAAATCCCATCAAGATGATAACAACGATGGCAGTCATTAAAAATCCTTGGATTGACAGAGGGTATGTTGAAAATTTAAAGCCAGAGATTGATGAATATGCACCGCAATTAGGAGAACTTTTAGTTGCTGAGTTATTCAAGCACATTGGTTCACCTGATGATGTAGAAGCGTTTGGTAAGGCAGCAGTTGTGGGAGTAGATGGGGAAATTGAACATGCTTCAGCATTTATCCATACATTAAAATTTGGGAATAAATTCCGAGACGCTGTGAAAGGAACAAGTATATTAAGCTTTACGAATAAGCGAGGCGGTGCAGGATCTGCAGTAATGATTCCAATGGTACATAAGACAGATGAGTCTGAACGTTCTCATTTTGTAACATTTGAAGCAACTATTCCTGATGCACCTCGCGCGGATGAAATTGTTGTCGCAATCGGGATTTCTACAGGAGGACGTCCACACCCTAGAACAGGCAACCGCCATCAAGACATGATTGAAATGGGGCTGGTTTAATGCCAATAGCATTACATGAAAAAGATTTGATTCATTATGAAGAAAAGGGAAATGGTGAATCACTCATTCTTATTCATGGTGTTGGCCTCGATCATGCTATGTGGGAAAAGCAAGTTGAAGACTTGTCGAAGTATTACCATGTCATCGTATATGACATGGTAGGGCATGGAGGATCTGAGCATCCTCCAGGACCTTATTCCCTATCGCAGTATGTTGAGCAATTAGCAGCACTAATGAATCACTTACAAGTGAAGAAAAGTCATATTATTGGCTTCTCGATGGGTGGCATGGTCGCTCAAGCATTTGCCTTGAAATATAAGGAGAAAATGAAAACGCTAACAATAATGAGTTCTGTTGCTAATCGTACGAAAGAACAGCGAAAAGCCATATTAACAAGAGTTGAAGAAGTGAAGGCACAAGGACCAACTGTCTCAATTGAACCAGCCATTCAACGTTGGTTTAATCATGATTTCTTAAATACTCAGAACGTAGCAGTGGATAGGATTCGGACAAGGCTCCAAACAAATGAACCTTTGTCATATTTAGCAGCGTATACACTTTTTGCAACTGCTGATGAAGAGTTGTGGCCGAAGCTTCAGCAAATCGATCTTCCAACTTTAATTATTACAGGTGAAGATGATATTGGATCTAATCCCGAAATGGCAAGACAGATGCACGAACAAATTGCCCAGTCAGAAATGGTTATTGTACCGAATATGAAACATATGTTACCGATAGAAGGGGCCAAATTTGTAAATGATACGATTCGATTGTTTATTGATAGGTAAAAGGATTAACGGTATAAGGGGGAGCGAGAATGACAGAGCTAAAGAAATATCAAATGTATATAAATGGTGAATGGGTAGAATCAGCTAGTGGTGAATATTTCGATAGCTATAACCCTGCAACAGGTGAAGCGTGGTGCCAAGTCGCAAAAGGGAACGCTGAAGATGTTGATCGTGCTGTTCAATCTGCTCATAATACTTTCTTGCATTCAGGATGGGTGAATATGACATTCACAGAACGAGGACGTCTTGTTAGAAGGCTTGGAGAGCTGATTGCTGAACATGCTGAAGAGCTGGCGGAAGTTGAAACACTTGATAACGGAAAATTAATTCGTGAAATGCGTGGTCAAGTAAAGTATTTACCTGAATTTTTCTATTACTATGCAGGACTTGCAGATAAAATTCATGGAAAAACCTTACCAATTGATAAAAATGATATGTTTGCTTTTACATTAAAAGAACCGCTTGGAGTAGTAGCAGCTATTACACCTTGGAACTCTCCTCTTTATTTAACAACATTGAAATTGGCGCCTGCTCTTATTGCAGGGAATACGATCGTTATTAAACCTTCTGAAATGACCTCGGCATCTCTTTTAGAATTAGTAAAACTAGTAGAGAAAGCAGGATTTCCACCTGGGGTCGTCAATGTAGTTACGGGCTTTGGAATGCCTGTAGGTGACTCGCTTACCTCACATCCACTTGTAAGACGCATTGCCTTTACTGGTGGTTCGGAATCTGCTCGTCATATTGTCAGAAATTCGGCACAAAACTTTGCACAGGTATCACTTGAACTCGGGGGGAAATCACCTAATATCGTGTTTGAGGATGCCAACCCTGATAATGCAGCGATGGGAATTATAGCAGGAATCTTTGGTGCTTCAGGACAAAGTTGTGTTGCTGGTTCTCGTGCATTTTTACATGTAGATATTTACGATAAGGTGATGCAAAAACTCGTTGATCGTGTGTCGCAAATCAAAATTGGTGATCCATTTCAAAATGAAACAGAAATGGGGCCATTGGCAACGCAAGCACAATTAGAGCGTGTCGAGAAATACGTGGCTATCGGGTTGGGTGAAGGGGGCAAACTTGTTCATGGTGGAAAAAGGCCTAAACAATTAGAAAAGGGTTGGTACTTTGAACCTACTATCTTCGAACATACTGATAACAAGTCACGTATTACCAAAGAAGAAATTTTTGGTCCTGTCTTAAGTGTTATTCCTTTTAAAGACGAAGCTGAGGTTATTCAATTAGCAAATAGTACAGATTACGGATTAGCAGCTGGAATTTGGGTGAGTGATATTGCAAAAGCCCATCGAGTGGCGAAAGCGATCCGTGCAGGAATCGTGTGGGTGAATACATATCGTAGTATATCACCAATAGCTGCAATTGGCGGCTCTGGTTTAAGTGGCTATGGCAGAGAAGGTGGATATGAAGCCATTCATGAATATATGCAAGACAAAGTGGTTTGGATCAATACATCCTCTGAACCAATTCCTGATCCGTTCATCATGAGGTAAACATTAGTAATAAAATAACTGTTTAAGTGGGAGCTATTTTTAGGAGGGAAAACGTAATGAAGTTACTTGGGATCTCAGGAACAATAACTGGTTCAAAAACAAAAGTTGTAATTGAAAAGGCATTGGAAGAAGTAAAGAAAAATCATCCTGATATCGAAATAGAACTGCTTGAATTGAAAAAGTATAATGTTCAATTTTGTGATGGTCGTGATCCGTCCACATATACAGGGGATACCAAAGAAGTAATTGATATCGTAGCATCCGCTGATTTTTATATAATTGGAACACCGATATTTCAAGGATCACTCACAGGAGCTCTTAAAAACTTGTTTGATTTAGTACCTCCTTCGATTTTTCGAAATAAAGTGATGGGCTTTGTTGCTACTGGCGGAACGTACCAACATTATTTAGTGATTGAGAATCAGTTAAAACCAATTGCGGGTTATTTCCGTGCCTTCGTTGCACCAAGTTCTGTTTATGTACATAATGATCATTTCAGTTCACAAAACGAACTGGTTGATGCAAATGTATTAGAACGAATTTCTTTGCTAAGTGAAGAAATCGTTTTTATGCAAAAAGCACTAAAAAACACTAGCCACGTGAAGCAATTTATTTGATTGAGCGATCTTTATTTTCTAAATATTATAATAATAACCTTGTTTAGCTCTTAGGGGTAACAAGTTTTTCCATTGAAAAAATTTCTAAATACAGTGCTAGATAGCAAGGAGTGAATAAATTGCTATTAGATGTAGAAGAGACTATACACTTAACGGATTTATCTTTTATTAATGTTTGTAATGAAAACTACGGAGTTAATAGAGGTGTTTTTAATACAATTGATGCTTGGTTTTACAAGCAAGGAATTCGTAACATTATAGAAAGACGGAATGGTATATTGTCTTTTCTTGAATTTATTAAGGGGAATTCTAAATTGGAAAATAACCGCTGTAAATTTGGTCAAGGTGGATTAATCATAAAATTAGAAGAATATTATTTTCAAAGAATAGAATCGTCGGTTTTTAAAAATTGCCTCTAATCTTTAGATGAAAAACATAAAGAGGGAAGGGTGACTAAAGAATATGACAATGATAGATAAAGTAACAAAAAAACAATTACTCATTAATGGGGCATGGATCGATGCAAAAGAATATAGTCCACTTTGCTCCCCATATACAGGCGAAGTCTTAGCTGAAATCCCAATGGCAACAGAGGAAGAAACCGACCAAGCTATTGATGCGGCGCAAAAAGCTGCGAAAGTAATGGCCAAAATGCCAGCCCATCAACGTGCAAAAGTGTTGGAAACATTGGCTCAACTTCTTGAAAAACGGAGAGAGGAAGCTGCTCAAATTATATCGATGGAATCAGCCAAGCCTATTACCACAGCTAAGGGAGAAGTGGATCGAACAATTGAAACCTACAAGTTTGCGGCTGAAGAAGCCAAACGAATTCATGGCGAAACACTTTCAATGGATGCGGCACGAGGAGGAGAAAACCGACTTGCCTACACGGTACGTGAACCAATTGGAGTAATAGGAGCAATTACACCTTTTAATTTTCCGATGAACTTGGTTGCTCACAAAGTAGGTCCAGCCATTGCAGCAGGTAATACAATTGTTCTAAAGCCAGCTAGCCAAACACCGCTATCCTCGTTGTTCATAGCCGAACTATTGCAGGAAGCAGGATTGCCTAAAGGAGCTTTAAATGTGGTCACGGGTGGAGGTAGAGTGGTAGGTGACAAGTTGGTCACCGATTCTAGAGTGAATATGATTACCTTTACAGGTAGCCCAGCTGTTGGGATTGGTATCAGCAATAAAGCAGGGTTAAAACGCGTGACATTAGAACTAGGATCCAATGCAGCTGTTATTATTGACAAAGGAGTAGACATTGATAAGATTATTTCTCGATGTGTAATGGGAGCATTTTCGAACCAGGGACAAGTATGTATCTCATTGCAAAGGATTTATGCTCATGAAGAGATCTATGATCGTTTTGTTGAAAAATTTATCGAAGCAACGAAACTACTAAAAGTAGGTGATCCACTCAATCCGGAAACGGATGTTTCCGCTTTGATTTCCCAAAATGATGTTGAAAGAACGCTCAATTGGATTGAGGAGGCAAAACAAGATGGAGCTGCTATTGCAACAGGTGGAATTAGGGAAGGCAATATTCTTCATCCGACCGTCATATTAGATGCTGACTCGCACTTAAAAGTGTCATGCCAAGAAGTGTTTGCTCCAATTGTTCTAATTAACAAGATCCAAACGGTGGAAGAAGCAATTAATTTGGTCAATGACTCTAAATATGGCCTGCAAGCAGGAATTTATACGGACAATGTACATACAGCGCTAGATGCAGCAGAAAATTTACAAGTTGGTGGAGTGATGATTAACGATATTCCGACATTCCGTGTGGATAATATGCCTTACGGTGGGGTGAAGGAAAGCGGTACAGGCCGTGAAGGATTGAAATATGCAGTTGAAGACATGACAGAAATGAAGCTGATTGTTTGGAACCGGAATTAAGGAGTGAAGAAGTATGCCTTACTATGCAGCGATGTTACACATGGTAGATACAAAAAAAAATACTGAAGTACGTCCACGCCATATCGAATATTTAGACGAACTTGATAAAAAAGGGAAAATTTTTGCAAGAGGACCATTCTTGGACGATTCAGGTGGACTTGTAGTGTATATTGCCGATTCGTTTGAAGAAGCTCTATCACTAGCGGAAGATGATCCACATATCGTTGAGGGAGCACGTCGACTTGAGCTTAAAGAGTGGAAAGTCGTCTGAAATAATGTTGAAGATAGGATAATGAATGTGTGTATCGTTACAAATTTAGGCTGTTAAGAATGACTGAATGCAAACCAGAGCGAGTTAACGCTTTTCTGATTGGCCGATTAGGGAGGCGTTAACACTAATTAAAGTTGGGGAATTAAGTTATTTAGTTATTGAGAAGACTGCTTAATTACAGTAAACCTGTACTTTTGAGCAGAATCAAAATTTAAAATTGGAACATGGTAATGTAATTCTTCATCATTCAAATTAAATTTGGAAATACCATAATTTATAGAGGAAATGGTATTTAGGAGTGAGTCGTAATGGATATGAAAAAAACAGCTCTTCTATTGATTGATCTTCAAAAAGAAAGCGGCACATCAGATGTTGTTGGAATGAATGATATTGTTAAAAACGCTAAAACTCTTGTGAATATATGCCGCAAGCAAGGGATTCCTATCATTTACACTCGCCATATTAGCAGAGCTGATGCTATTGGTCTGGCAAATAAAGAACCTGTGAATGAAAATGGCGAGCCTATCTATTATCATTCTGGCACGGATACGATTGAGATTATCGATGAAATAAAGCCTCAAGAAAATGATACCATTGTGGACAAATACCGATACAGCGGTTTCTATGAATCAAGCTTAGATTTAATGCTTAAAGGTTTAGATATTAAACACTTAATAATTGGAGGAGTTCTTACAGATTGTTGTGTATTAGCTACAGTATTAGATGCTTATTATCGTGACTATCAAGTGAATCTTGTTAAGGATATTTGCGGTACGACAACGGTAGGAGCCCATATGGCAGCAACATTAATGATGGCCAATTGGGTATATGATCTTAAAGTTTATGATACAAATCAAATAGCAAAGAGGCTGAATGGAGAGCAGCATCATGTCTGGGAGGCGACAAGTCCAGATCAACTTCAATTTTCACCTGACAATCTGAAAGAAATCTATTCAAAGTTATCATTAGAAAAGCTTTGATAAATAGCTATTTATCATACTGTGAAATAATGTGGTTTTTAGGTTAATCTAAGGTGAACTTCAATTTGTTGCCCACTCTTTATAGAATGGTTTTTTTAAAAGAGAATGTAAACGATTACAGACGGAGGGGTTCTATGAAAGTTGAAACTAGAAGTATTGAATACATTCCAGCTAATGAGCGACACGGAAAGGCAAAAGATTTATTTCCAATATGGTTTGGAGCCAATATGAATATAACTACACTTGTTTCAGGGTCGTTGCCAATTATGTTAGGACTTAATTTGTTCTGGAGTGTAGTTGCAATCGTTATTGGTTCGCTCATTGGTGCCATTTTTATGGCATCCCATTCTGTACAGGGTCCTAAGCTGGGAATACCACAGATGATTCAAAGTAGAGCTCAGTTTGGGGTGATCGGCGCAATTATACCTTTGTTCCTTGTCATGTTTATTTATTTAGGTTTTTTCGCCAGTAATACACTGCTTGCAGCACAAACCATAGGTGATATACTTCCAATTAGCCAAACTTGGAATATCATCATAATCGGTGCGATTTGTTTTGTAGTTGCACTTTATGGATACGATTTAATTCACAAAGTCCAAAAATGGTTTTCTGCTGCATCATTGCTTATTTTTTTGATTATGACCTACATTGTTTTTCAATTGCCAGTACCACAAGAACAATGGTTACCTACTAATATTGACGTGTCAGCGTTTTTTCTTGCGGTTAGTATTGCTGTTACTTGGCAGCTATCTTATGCCCCATATGTTGCAGATTACTCACGATATCTTCCAGTAGATACGCCGCCTAAAAAAACGTTTTGGTACAGTTATTCAGGGACAGTGATTGGAGCTGTCTGGATGATGATATTAGGGGCAGTATTAACCGTAGCGATTCCAAATTTCATGGATAATACGGGTAGTAATTTAGCGTCGCTATATGGAAGCTTTGCAATCATCATGTATGTTTTGATTGTTTTTGGGCAACTTGCTATTAATGTTTTTAATCTTTATGGTGCATTTATGTCATCGGTTACGACTATTGAACCGTTTGCTAAATTCAAAGTTACACCAAAAGTTCGGATGGGGTTCTTGCTATGCATTACATTCCTTGCAACAATTTTATGTATTATGGGACAAGGAAATTTTCTTGAATTTTTCCTGAATTTTATCTTTTTTATGAGTTATTTTTTGATTCCGTGGACTTCAATTAACTTGGTCGATTATTATCTATTGCGCCGAGGCGAATATAATGTTAAAGATATATTTGACCTTAATGGACAGTATGGTAAGGTCAATTGGATTGCTTCATTTGCATTTGTCGTATCAATCATTGCTGAGATTCCTTTTATTAATGCTTCCTTTTACGTAGGACCAGTGGCAAAAGCACTGAATGGAGCAGACTTAGCTTGGGCTGCAGGATTATTTTTGCCAGCCATTTTATATTATTTCCCAATGAAACGAAAGATTAGAAACACGATTATTGAATCTGACTTCCATCAGTTAGATGTTAAAAAGGTAGAAAAATTATAATTCCTTTTTACTTAAAGTGAAAGGCTGATTTGGCGGCCGTTTTTTTGCAGGTGAGTTAGCCTTTCTTTTTAGTACGTAACAAAATTCACAATACGTGAATGGTTAAATGAACAACAAATAATCGAAGCAAATCTGTATGATAGCAATCTCCTAAGTGAATCTTTTGATTAAATAAGAAGAATATCAGTTCGACGACATGTCCATTTATCAGGATCAGGCTGTTTTGCAGTTGAATGGTTGTCATCTGGATCAAGAATTGGAACAAAGTATTACAACGTTAAATGATTTTAAAGAAGCTGATGGTGGATGAATTAGCAAAAAATACTGATTCAAATGATTAGATATAGACTGTTTTACCAAGTAAGGGGCTTTTTTTTAAACTTCTTCCTTTATCTAATTAAACTTCTGAAAATTCGAATAAAGAGGGAAAACATGTCAACTTTACGTGAAGAGTCATTAAATAAGCATAAAGAAAAGCAAGGAAAGTTAGGCGTACATTCGAAAGTTCAAGTTCAAAACGCGAAGGATCTAAGCCTTGCTTATTCTCCTGGGGTTGCAGAGCATTCATGCAGATGAAAGAAAAGCGTATGATTATACGATGAAAGGGAATCTTGTTGCTGTTGTTTTGAATGGTACAGCTGTACTTGGTCTAGGTAATATTGGACCGAAAGCGGCTATGCCTGTTATGGAGGGGAAAGCATTATTATTCAAAACTTTTGCAGATGTCGATGCATTTCCGATTTGCTTAGATACAACGGATCCAGACAAGATTGTTGAAGCTGTTAAATTGTTGGAGCCTACTTTTGGAGGAGTAAATTTAGAAGATATTGCTGCCCCTGAATGCTTTGAAATTGAAGAGCGGCTACGAAAGGTATGTAATTTTCCATGATGATCAGCATGGAACGGCTATTGTAACCACTTCGGGATTACTAAATGCTCTGAAACTAGTTGACAAAAGAATAGAAGAGATTCGTGTTGTAGTAAACGGTTCCGGTGCTGCTGGGGTGGCAATTGTTAAATTGCTTCTCCGTATGGGCGTAAAAGACGTCATTTTATGTGATACAAAAGGCATTATTTATGAAGGTCGCCTAGTTGGAATGAATCCATTTAAGGAGGAAATGGCCGATATCACTAATAAAGAACAAATAGTTGGGACATTGGGAGATGCTCTTGTGGGAGCAGATGTGTTTGTCGGAGTGTCTGTAGCCGGCGCTGTTACGAAAGACATGGTTCGTTCCATGAATCGTGACCCGATTATTTTTGCTATGGCAAATCCAATTCCAGAAATCATGCCAGAAGAGGCGAAGGAAGCAGGAGCACTGGTAATAGGGACAGGTCGTTCAGATTTTCCAAATCAGGTCAATAACGTACTTGCATTCCCTGGTATTTTTCGAGGGGCTTTGGACGTACGAGCGAAAGAAATAAATGAAGAAATGAAACTGGCAGCTGTTTACGCTATTGCAGAATTAATAACTGATGAAGAGCTTTATGCTGATTATATCATTCCAGATCCATTTGACCCTAGAGTAGCTGCTTGTGTAGCAGAAGCTGCAATAGAAACGGGTGTTTCACAAAAAAATAGAGATGTAGCAGTAACTAAAAGGCGTCCATTAGCCTTAGCGGAAGAAAAATAAATGATTAATAAACCTAGCAGAAATAAAACTTTAATTATTAACCAAATTATATTTCGAAAAGCGTATCTATAGGTTGTTGAGATAATTCTTCTCAACAACTTATTTTTATCAGACAGTAGATTGGATAAAGAGAAGGCGATTATGAGACGAAATTATTATGTCATTTTTTATACATGAATAGTCTAAACATTTATGTCAATAATTTGTGGTGCAAGTCTTACTAGTGTATTTAACTGCTGTTTTCGTAGGGTGTAAATTTTGCTCACTTTCAAAAAAATGAAAATTCAATCAATTCAGAGCTTCATCCCTCATTGATTGTTAGTACAGTTCTAGTGTCGCTAAATCTTTGAAGGTTCAATAGATCACAGACTAATCTGATTTATATATTTTTCTTCCTTTGACGTTCTTATGGAACGTGTCAAGCATGTTGAATACGAAAAAGGTATTTTATCAAGTAAGTTTCCTTGAAAGTACCTTTTTCCAATGTTGGTAAATGTGATTACGGTAACTAGAATATAGAGTATTCATTTATTTTTATATTTCTTAACAGTCTAAGTTAATTCTATTGGATAGTATAAATTTTGTTACCATTTTGCTGTTCATTTCATATTACTTTGACACTTTTTTGCATTCAATCAACTTATTGAAGCAAACTTTCAACATTTTTTTTCATGACTTCACTTGTAGAATCACAGAATTTCCAAATGCGTTGTGGATTGCTAGAAAAGTAGAGAGCTAAATGAGAGGTTAAAATCTTAGAGTTAAAAGTGAGGAGAAAATAATGAACGACTATAGTCCAAAAGAAATTGCAGATATTTCTATACAAAAAGGTCTTGAAAAGGTAAAACTATCTAATTTATCTCTTGCAGTTTTAGGTTTTTTAGGCGGAGCTTTTATTGCATTCGGATTTCTTGCCTATATTCGAGTAACTGGAACTATGCCTCATGAATGGGGAAGTTTAGTCACTTTTCTAGGTGCAGCTGTTTTCCCAGTCGGATTAGTATTGATCTTATTAGGGGGAGGAGAATTGGTTACCGGAAACATGATGACAGTGAGTATAGCTTACTTTGCAAAAAAAGTTACATTATTTCAGTTAATGCGTAATTGGTTATTAATTGCATTATTTAATCTGTTGGGTGCATTGTTTGTTGCCTATTTTTTTGGACATTTTATAGGTCTAACAGAGGGAGCCTTTTTAGAAAAGACCGTTTCAACTGCGCAAACGAAAGTGAATGATCCATTTTGGGTCGCTTTTGTTTCAGGAATAGGGTGTAACTGGCTTGTGGCTATGGCCGTATGGTTATGTTATGGAGCGAAGGATTTCTTTGGTAAAATATTAGCAATTTGGATTCCAATCATGACTTTTGTATTAATAGGATTTCAACACGTGGTTGCTAACATGTTCATTATCTCAGCTGCTATCTTTTCAGGAAACCTATCATGGACTGAACTTTTATTGAATATCATTCCAGTATTTTTAGGAAATGCTATTGGCGGAGCAATCTTTGTAAGTTTCTTATATTTTCTCGTATATAAAAAAGATGATGTTAAAATGGAAGGGCGTTCTGATGAAGAAAACAGGAGAAAAATTGGGTGAGTTGTGTAATACACCTTGATAATTAAAAAAAGATTGTTTCATTTTTTATATGATTAACATTTATTATAGATTGGACTTAATATACATTTTGAGTCTGTTCGATTTACCCATCCCAAGATTGTTCAATGAAGTTATCTCTACCTCTTCCGTTTTGCTTATATGTTGCAGGATAATATGGTTGTTCCTCTAAAGTCATTGTAGCAATTGATTTTGAAAATATTCCATTTTATTCTAGATCAATTTTAGATTTTACTGATTTCCTGAGTGATAACAAATAGCTGTTTTATATGATCCACCCTCGTATATTAGTAGTAAGAGCTCTTCCCATCCAAACTTTTTTCAAAGTAACACTTCCGTTAATTAAGCCGGGAATTATTGCGGGAGCGGTAGTTGCGGCGGTCACATCATTCGGGGAAATCTCCATTTACCTTGTTTGTTTCCTCTCCATCTACTATTACAGTGCCTGTTCGAACATTTGGTTATATTGAACAAACTTTTGATCCGAGCAACAATGCCATATCGGTCATATTTATTTTTGTTTCGGTTATTGAACTGATCATTATTGAAAAAACGATTGACTTATCAAAAGTTATGTAAGTACACGACAAAATTCTGTTAAAGGGGGGATATAGATGTGGGCCAGCACGCCCTTGATGAAAAAATAATCGCATTAAAGGACCAGGTTGTCTATTGGAGAAAAGGTATTACATATCCTCAGCATCTTTCTCGGTCCAAAATTGATGAAGATGTAATGCCGATTGAAATGAACATCATGATTCAAGAGATTTTTAAGTTTGTGCGTGTAGACATCTAATACTTAATACGACACAACGCAAAAGCGATGGAACAGATTGGTTTCATCGCTTTTATGATATTTTTTTCTGTATGTTCAGGATTATCTATGTTCAGGTTTCTATTTTTATACAACTCTACTTGTTCTCTAAAAGTAGTAGGAGGTTTCATTATTAATTTATCTTTTTCAGGATCCAATTTAACATTTCTCCTTGAATAAACAAATGACCCACCTTGGTCCGCATTGTTAAGAGGAGTGGTGGGTTCTATTACATAAATCATATTTTTCTGATGAATCATTGTCAAGAGAACAATATAAGGGATTATTAGGATCTAGTATGGTTTTCATTGTTATAAACTCAACTTTCGCACCTCAATAATCTGGATTAATTTATTGGCGTACCTTTTCGAAGATGGCAGATGCATTCGGTTGGCAATCTGTATTTGGCGGAATCGCTCTGCTTGGATTAATTACGATGGTAGTTATATTTACTATTATTTCGGGTATAGCTGAGGATAAGCCTGTATCTCTTTTTCAACAGCTGGCTCAGAATTGTTTGTTTTCGGAATTGTCAGCCTGATAGGTTCAAAGTTTGGTGGCATTAGTCCGGATCGATGGTGTGTGCCTGTTACACTAAATGGTGGTATGACGCCATATACTCATGAGTATTTTGTTGTCCCTTGTAACGAATTCTCCGAGTTTTGGTCGACCTTACATTATGGTTGTTCACGGCATGGTCATGTGCGCAGTAAATTTAGAGAAATATAAAATGGGAACTAATAAAATTTTAGGAGGAGTTAAAGATGACACAAAATCAAACTAGTAAAGTTGTATTGGAGCCAGCAGCACAAAAATTCGTAGAGGACACCGCTAACCCGCCGTATCTGTTTGATCTTGGTCCGGAGAAGGGCAGGGAAGCTGTAGACGAAGTACAGTCCGGAGAGGTTAATAAGCTGCCGGTTGAGGTAGAAGAGCTTATTATTGAGGGAGAAACAACTGGACCTGTATCCATTAAAATATTACGTCCTGAAAACGCCCCGGAAAATCTCCCTGTCATTCTATATACGCATGGTGCAGGCTGGGTTTTTGGAAACGCACACACACATGATCGTTTAGTTCGGGAACTTGCTGTTGGATCACAATCAACGGTCGTGTTCACTAATTACAGTCTTTCGCCGGAAGCCAAATATCCGATTGCTATAGAAGAGGTCTATACGGCCTTAGAATGGATTGCTAAAGAAGGCGATAATCACGGGATGGATTCAAGTAACATTACAGTAGCCGGTGACAGTGTTGGAGGAAATATGTCGGCAGCTATTACGCTAATGACCAAAGAGCGAAAAGGCCCAGCTATTCGCAAGCAATTACTTTTCTACCCTGTAACGGATGCTTCATTTGATACGGAATCATACAAACAATTTGCAACCGGATATTTCCTGCGTCTGGATGGGATGCAGTGGTTCTGGGAACAGTATACTTCCGATCCACAGCAGAGAGCTGAAATCACTGCATCTCCACTACGGGCAACAACGGAACAATTAAAGGGGCTTCCTGAAGCTTTAGTTATCACGGCAGAAGCCGACGTTTTGCGCGACGAAGGAGAGGCATACGCCAACAAGCTGCGTGAGGCTGGTGTAAAGGTAACTGCTGTGCGCTTCCAGGGTATCATTCATGACTTTGTAATGCTTAACGAATTCGCAGACACAGAAGCAGCAAAAGGGGCCATGATACTTGCAAACGCATGGCTGCGTGAATAAAGGAAACATCCAAAAATCAGGGTGATAAGATTAATTTTTAAAGGACCGAACTTCTTTTGTCATAATCCCCCTTTCGATTTTCTTAATCAAAAGGGGGATTATACTTTCAAAAACCTTGAAGGATGGAATGAGGGGCCACACGTGTGGATATTTCCAATTTTTGAAAAAAATTTTTCAGTTCTTTTCATTTACGATAAAATGCTGTTTGACTAACCCCTATAATTGCAAAAATCTCCTTTACAGTACAATGGCATGATTCATTCCTGTAGCTTAATAAGCTAGATAAAAAAACTCCTCTTATTTTATTTCAAGAAGAGTTTACATAATCACCTTTATAGGTACTGAAAAAGGATCTTCGGCTGGAAGATCCTTTTAGCTGCTTATTGAATTAAAGCGCCCGATTGCAGAAGATTAAGATAAATATTTCATTGATTTTTACGCTCCCTTATATAAGTAATTACTCAATGTTCCTATACCTTACTAACGCTGAAAACAGCGTTACGGTTAATCTACTTCAGCGACTCCACAAGCTCGTTCAAACGGTCCCAAGTTTCGGTGATGCCTTGCAGCATGCCCATATCCATGACGGTCTTAAGGGCCTCTGCGGACACATATTCAGCACGGTTTATCAGCTTCGTTTTTCCACCTAAATCGATGAATTCCATTGTAATCTCTGTCGACGGCATGGAGTCATTCAAATTGCCTTCAGCATCTGAAAAGTAATCGGTGTAAACAATCTTCTCCGGCTCGATAATCTCCTTATAAACCCCTTTACCCCAGGATTCCATACCAAAAAATTGACCTAGGTTCTGATCGACGCACTTCATACAGTAGTGCCGAGCGCCTCCCGGACGGAAATCGACGGTGCAGACCGGAATCTCCCAGCCCTTCGGCCCCGACCAGCGTTTCAGATGCTCCGGCTCTTTAAACATCTTGAATACGAGATCACGTGGCGCATCGAAAACGCGCTCCAGTACCAGTACCCGATCGTTCTCTACTCTCGATACCATTGTGTTGTTTGACATTGTAATTCCTCCTTGATCATGAAATGATTTTATGACTTTTCCTTGTTCTGTAATTCCTTCAAATAATCATCCAGATTGTCGAATCTTTCTTGCATCACACTCCGGAAGGACTGTATCCAAGAATCCAGCGCTTGGAAGGGATCGGGCCGGAGCTTGTAGATGCGGCGGTTAGCTTCGGCCTGCACTTCCACAATCCCGTTGTCGCTAAGCACTTTTAGATGCTTCGAAGTTTGGGGCTGCCTCAATCCCAGCTGGTCGGCGATTTCCCCCACGGTCAGGGGACCTTCACGCAAGAGTTCGACGATATTCATACGATTTGGTTCAGACAAAGCACTCAGCGTCGTCATGTTCACGTCCGGAATCTTCCCTGACATGTTTCTCACCTCAGTATTATCGTCCTGTTGATTTGATTATAACCAATGAGGAATATTCCCGTCAAGGAATATTATAATTAAAGTGGTATCGGTTATAGTGCCGAATTCACAGAACCCAATCATTCATAGGTTGAGTGTAGTCGCATGTTCCATTCATATCGTCTCGATTGGCAACTCCACACCTAATCCCCCTTATTGATTTGTTTTTATTGCTAAATCATATTAATTCTTTACACAAGAGAATGTGGAATATACCCTGCCATTTAAGTGTAATCTTTCACAATCCTCATGATATTTTTAACATAAATATCCAATATCATTAAAAACGTTCCTCAACAATCGCTTTAAAAGGGTATCGCCTTGTATTATTAAAGCTAACAGCGGTTTAGCGTTATGTTTACGAACAATAAAGTTGTTTAATTACAAATAAAATCGTTACATTTACCATTTACAATAAAGATGTTTAAAAACGCAAGTCATGTTAATTCATTAAAAGTGCCAGTTAATCGAAAAAAAGAAAAAATGGTATAATTTAGAGGGGGATAGGCAGGGAAAGATGAATTAATGGTTTTCCTCGTAGTGACAATCTTTAGTTTAACAACACTTCCTGCGAAGATTTATAAAAAGGGGAAAATAAAATGAAAAAATCATTATCTATATTATTGATTATGTTGCATTTTGGTGTCTTGATTGCTTGCACAAAGGAGAATAAAAAATGATGAAGATAAAGAAGAAATAACTCAAGGTATAATAAATGAAAATGAAAACACAAATCAAAAGGTTGTTGATACTAATGATAAAAACACTCTTCTAGAATTCGAAACAATGGCTTTGCCTACAATCAAAATAATGACTTCTGAAGGTACAAATAATTTTGTGTTTGACCATTCTTATGCAGAAGTATGTTGGATGGATTGTGATGAATGGAATACATATAATTACCCAGAAATTCATTCTGGAGATGTTGAAATAGGAGACAAACTTCAAATTGATTGGAAAATGATAGAACCATACCCTACTGAAATAAATCTAATACACATTGATAGTGAAACGCATAAAGAAATTACTAAAGAAAAAAAGGATACTAACATTTCACCATTTACTATTACAATCGATGAAAAGATGATTGAAAATCAGTATGCTTTAGAATTCCTTTGGCAAAACGGTGAAGTAATCGAAGGAAGAAGCATGCTAGATTTCAAACTTAAGTAGTAATAATAGTGTTTTTTCCTTTTGTTCTAAACGGATGCTTATGTGCAATAACACTTAGAATTAAACAACTTTATTGTCACGTTACACATTAATAATACATAGTGGACTCATGATGTACAGAATGGTTAGACTGTACATTTAAATATCTTTGATTGATCAAAATGATGAGGCATAATTAACCTTTTTCTTCATTAAAAGTTTAATTTCCATACAAATAGGAGGGCTTTTGTGCTTACTTTTATACATAAGAATTTTACTAAACTATTAGTTATAATTGCTTCCTTCTCCATTCTTGCTTCTTGCAGCTCATCTCAAGAGTTTAATTATAAGCTACCTGTTGCTACTTATGAAAATCATTATGATTCCAAACATTTTGGAGTTAGCTTAAACTTTTATGATGAAGAATCTCATAAAAGTATAGAGGAGAAGTACGCAACTATTACGATTCACAACTTTAGCGATTCCACCTTAGATCTACCTAGAGATTCTGTTATGCCCTTAACAATTCAAGGTACTAATTTTGACAGTCACGGTGAAGCACAGTTAGACATCTTAACAACACTTAAAGATGATAATATTTCTTCTTTAGTGAAAAAGCTTCGTAAAAAACCAGAAGAATTAACACTTTTACTGGGAACTGATGATAATATTTATGAGAAATTTGAACTGATTCACAGAAACCCAACTATACCAAGTCACTAAAAACTTATTGCAATAGGTAACTACATATCATCGCTATACTGTGAATCTCCTTATTGTGCTAAAGGGGTGCTTTAGTGAAAGAAGAATTAATTGATTTTAAGTTTGTGATCATGTTTTAGTTATTCCTTTATAGGGCGCGATTGCAAAAGAAGAGCAGTCGCTTTTCACTAACGAAGCAGGATTATTCAATAAGTAGTGAAACTTTATAAGATGTGATTTCCTAACAATAAAAATAGGGGGTATGAAATGAAAGGGTTTTTGAAATTATTTATGGGATTATTTTTGGCTTTTACATTAACAGGATGCATAGGGGAAGAATATGATTTTACTCCACCTACTGTTACAATTTCTACTACAATAGACAGTATCAATGAGCAATCTTTGTTCAGTCGGTCAATTCTTTTCGTTAGAAGAAAAGACAAACAAGACTGGTTTTCGTTACTTTCCCGAAAACAAAGGCATGGAATGGTTAGGGCTGATCCTGCCTGTCATGATGAAAGATCGAGATGAATACGCCCATCTTGCGCTTCAAGATAAAATCAAATATTGCCGACTTTTAAAAAAGAAAATTCGTGATAAAAATCGTTACTTCGTTCAATTGGTACTAGAAGGTTTTCCACCAAAGAAACGCAATCAGAACGATTCCAAAGATGAAAACGCTCGTGTTGGATTAGATATTGGCACATCAACAATCGCCATTGCTTCTGAAAATGAAGTGAAGCTACTTGAGCTATCGGAAGGTTTGTCCGTAGACGAACGCAAAAGACGGATCTTACAGCGTAAATTAGATCGTAGGCGTAGAGCAAATAACCCTAACAAATATAAGGAAGATGGCACAATCAATAAATCAAATCGAGAGAAATGGATTCAAAGTGAAAATTACAAGAAAACTCGAAAAGAATTAGCGGAACTGAGCCGAAAGGTAGCGGATAAGAGAAGACTTGCGCACAACATTCTAGCCAACCATATTCTCTCGTTAGGTTTAGATGTCCGAGTTGAAACCATGAATTTCAAAGGGCTTCAAGGAAAGGCAAAGAAAACAGAGGTTAATGAAAAGACTGGACGATACAAACGAAAAAAACGTTTTAGAAAGTCAATAGCGAATCGTGCGCCTTCGATGTTTCTTACCATTATCGACAATAAACTTAAATATTTCGGCTTATCCCTAAAGCGAATTGACACCGCTAAAGTAAAAGCCAGTCAATTTGAACACTTCACGCAAACGTACGTAAAGAAAAAACTCTCAAAACGTTGGAACCACTTCGAACAAGGGGATATTCAACGTGATTTGTATAGTGCCTTCCTAATCATGAATACAAAAGATAATCTACGTGAAATAGATGTTGGACGAGCAAATCAAACGTGGAACAACTTCTTTGATCAACACGAACAAGAAATGGAACGAATGAAACATTTGAACAAAAAACAATTAAGTAGTATTGGCTTGTAAAATTTCGATACAAAAGAGTCTTGAATCGGGCCTACAGGACGCTAATAGCAACACAGGTTGCTTTGTCCATGAAAGTCTAAGGAAAATAGCTTAGTGGCTGATGTTAGCCGAAAACTCGTTTTCGGTCATTCAGACGAAGGCTGAATGAAAGTACCTTAGAACCTCGTGACTTTAGTCATGAGAGGTTCAGTGTCATTTAACAATAAGAAAGTATAAAAGGTCTTCTATTGAAAGATCTTTTATTATTGCCTATAAGGTCAATTATCGTGGCTAAATCACAGTCAATGTAAGAAAATATACAAAATCATACGTTCATAAAAAAATCGTATCCAATTAACGGGTGTACCCCTTAAATTAGCTTTATGTTAACTAGATTTATATACAGTATGCATAAAACGTTCAGAATATATGTAAAGCGAACTTGATGCAAAATCCGCTTTACATTATATCCCATTTTGAACATTTGCACTTGATGGGAGAAAGTTAAAATATATCAATAAATTAAGAGAAACGACGAAATCACGAGAAAAAGATATATAGTGCTCGCTTACATTGTCGTTGTTTTCGTTTTCATCAGCTTTGTAAAAAGGTATCCAATATTAGATAATAAAGACACAACATATTGGAAGGGGATATCTTAAATGAAAAAAATTATAAAGTTATTAGTTGAAGCAGCAGAATTACACGGAAAAGCTCAACCAGAATACGCTTATTTTATAAAGAATATAAAAGGACAAAAATAAGGATGGGTATAATGAATTTATCTTGTCAATTTAATCAAAGTGATCCAGCAACCGATTCTCAAGTATGAAAAGAGAATCGGTTCTTTTTATTTCTTTTAAAGGCAACAATTAAGATCAATGAGATTAAATATTGGGTATTATTACCTCATAAAATAATTTTAGTGATTTTAACCCCTTAATATATAAGGTTTGAACGATATCCCATTAGTCTTTATCAAACCCTATCAACCTTTATAGGCACCATAATACTTCCAGTTAATATGTTTCCATGCTAACCTCTTATAATCGTTACTACAATACAAACAAAAATAGGGTTATGTCTACTAGGTTACTAGTTAACATAATTATTATTATGTTAACTATAATTGTATAGAATATTCATTTAATACATAGGGATCTTGTTCAATTAACGAAACAATTTAGTTTAGGAATGGTTAAATTAAAATACTTTGGGAAATTTATAAATTTTAATCGACAGTAATAGGAGACGAAAAATGAAGGGTTTTATATTTTATTTAATGGCATTTTTAGGCGTTTAATAATGTTCATCATAGATAAAGATAAACGTTATTCCATAAAAGGGCGCTATTGTGAGAGATCATAGGTAGAAAATGATCAAACTTTTTAGAAAAGCCAAACTTAAATCTGTTAAAAAAGAATCCATTTTGATCAATCTTTTTTTCAAATTGGATTTTTTTAATTTATCGTAAAATATGGGTTTTCGAGGTATTTTTAATCAAACTTTATTCCAAAGCTACAACTGAACATTTTCATGCTCGTTATACCCAATAGGGATTCATTATATTAGTGTCAAAGTGTATATTAAATGTTTTGATGAATTAAAAGAAAAAGAGAAGGTTGATAATTCACCTCTTTTTCACAGATTAGAAAAGCTCAAAGGAATGTGTTTATTATTTTTACAATGAAAGCATAAAGCGTCATTGTCATACTAGGATGAATCTAAGTGAAGGATTGATTGTGCACATTTGGACGTTCAGTAGAATCTGTTAGACCATAATTACTCTATACAAGACACATGATAAATAATGAGGGAAATGTTTAGAGAAGTGATGAAAGTAATTAAAGTTCTTACAAAGGGAAAAAAGCAGATGGAGCGGAACCAACCGTTCTTTTCTTCTTTTCCCATTGATACCTATCGTTTGATTCATTAGATCAACTATATCTCACATAAGTGACACGATTTCTAAACATTTCATTCCCGTTATAACAAGTCATTTAACCATCACTTCATACCATTTGGCTAATCGTGATATATTAAGCAAAAACATAAAGAAATGTTTGCTATCTTCTGAACAAAAAAACCTCATGCCAGCATTGAGAAAGCTTGAATAGGAAAAAGAAAATGAATGGTTCTTTTGTTGTTTGAATAAAATAATGATTTATTGTTGCGAACCAATAGTGAGGATCAGTTGATAAAAGATCATCTTAAGGATATAATAATCTAAATATTATTTCTATTCTTGAAACCATAGAAGTTACAGACCATTAAGATTAAGTGAATTTTTCCGATTAGTATAGATAATTCAAGCAAGGTATTATACTTAATTTACTTTGACTGGATAATACCTGAGATAAGAAGTGTAATGAGGTCTGTAAGCCATGTCTGTTCTTGCTCTTTATCACCCTTGGTATTTATATATAGTTGGGGATTCTGTTTTCATTTAATGTTTATTGAAAATGTAGTTTCATTCAATGCGATGAAGAAATAGAATTAAACAAATAAATATTACGGGAGTCTGTGGAATCAGGCTGAGAGTATGACTAACTGTCGTAGACCGTTTGAACCTGTTGGGTAATGCCAGCGTAGGGATTGTGAATAGGGGACTACTATGCACTTTGCTTATGCAAAGTGCTTTTTTTATTTTCTACGAAAGGAATGATTCTAAGATGAGTAAACAGCAAGAAGTAATCAAAAATATTGTTTGTTTTATGCAAAATGAATTTTCCTCAGACGATGCATTCAATGAACATGCCTTACAATTATTTTCTTATCAATACCAGAATAATCTTCCTTATCAAACCTTTTGTTTTCAAAAAAGAAAGACACCAAGAGTTGTTAAGTCGTGGAGAGATATTCCAGCCGTTCCGATTAATGCTTTTAAAGAGGTAACGTTAAGTTCTACAAAAACGGAAGAAGCAGAAGCAGTCTTCATGACAAGCGGGACAACAAAAGGGATAAGAGGCAAGCATTATCACCCTACTTTAGATGTATTTGACCAGTCCATGATTTTCAACTTCAAGAAAAGATTTATGAAGGAAACGGAAAAAATCCGTATGGGGATTCTCTTTCCAACAGAAATAGAAATGCCTAACTCTTCATTAGCCCACTACTTAGCTCTCGGTTTGCGGGAGTTTGGTACGGAGGATAGCCACTATCTAATAACTGAAAGCGGCGTTAATATGGGCCGGTTGCTGAAGGAACTTGATCATGCTGAAAAAACAGGGAAGCCTTATGCCCTTTTAGGTGCCAGTTTTAGTTTTGTACATATGTTTGATGAATTAAAACGAATGGGAAAAACCTTTATTTTACCAAAAGGAAGTAAAATCCTAGATACGGGAGGATATAAAAATCAGTCAAAGGAATTGAGCTTGGATGAATTTTATGAATTGCTATCCACCTTTTTAGGTGTAGATCGTTCTGAAGGTATCAATATGTATGGGATGACAGAATTAAGCACACAATTTTATGATTATGGGAATCTAAGTGTGCCATCTGTTAAATCAGGGCCGCATTGGATAAGGACTAGAGTGATTAATCCTTTAACGGGTGAAGAGGTTCCGAAAGGGGAACGAGGAGTACTCGTCCACTGCGATTTAGCTAATTTTAACTCGGTTACTACAATCTTAACAGAAGACTTAGGGGTCGAGGTCGATGATGGTTTTCTTTTATTAGGGAGAGTGCAAGGAACAGAGGCGAAGGGCTGTTCATTAGCTGTGGACGAGTTTTTAAAAGCTGCAAAGGGGGTTTCGAATTGAGAGAGGTTGCAGGATATATACCAGATATAGGTGAAGAGGATTTTCAAAAGAAAATATTAATTTTTAAGAGAAATGATATAGAAATAGAAGTAGAAATTCCACTTCTTACGATTGAGCAGATAAACAAGGTGATAGATAAGGTTAAAAAGGCGAATACTGAAATCTTAAAATCTTTTTCCGTTGTTGAGATACTAAACATTATAGATAAAGCGATTGATAGATTACTTGATCGTACCACATCATATCGTCAAAAAGCGGAACAGCAGTTGCCGATTATCACAGGATATGATGAAGAAGTGATTCGTCTTGGTCTTACCTCCTATTTGAAAAAGTTTCGTAAACATGAACTCCAGCGTTTTGTTCTTGAGGATTTGGGAAATCCCTTACTACTTGATGATTTTCAACCTCGAATTAAAGGTGGATTTTCAAAGGCAGTCGGACCTAATCTTATCACCCACATCTGGTCAGGAAATGTCCCAGCTCTTCCTTTATGGAGCTTTATCTCCGCATTGTTGGCCAAGTCAGGGAACATTGGGAAGGTCTCCAGTGCGGAGCCTTTGTTTGCCGGCTGGTTTGCCCGATTATTAGTGGAAATTGAACCTAAATTAGCGGATTGTTTTGCTGTTATTTGGTGGAAAGGGGGAGACAAAGAGAGGGAAACCTGCATATTGGAACAAAGTGATGTTGTAGTAGGTTACGGAAGCAATGGGACGCTAGAGTCCCTTCGAAGTAGAACACCAATTACCTCTCGATTTTTGGCTTATGGGCATAAGATTAGTTTTGGAGTGATTTCACATACAAGCCTAGATTCACAGAAATCTTTTGGAACGGTACGTCAAGCAGCACTTGATGTAATCCGTTATGATCAGCAAGGCTGTTATTCTCCCCATATTATTTATGTCCAACATGGCGGCAATGTTTCGCCAAGAGAATTTGCAAGATATATGGCGCATGAACTGGATAATTTGGAGAAAAGGTATCCACGCCGAAGTCTTTCAATGGAAGAGTCTGCTGCCCTAGCATCGTGGCGACAAAAAGAAGAGATGAGTGTATTCTTTGATTCTCAAAAAGAGGTGTTAGGAAATACAACACACGATTGGACTGTTGTTTACGAAGAAGAGGATATCAACTTCACTCCAAGTTGTCTAAATCGGGTAATAAAAGTGATTGCTTTTGAAAAAATAGAGGACCTAATTCCTACCATTGAGCCTCACCGTGCTTTTCTCCAAACGATTGGTATAGCTGGAAGCCCAAAAGAACTTTTTCATTGGGCAGAGTCATTAGGGAGAATAGGCGTAACACGTATAACTGCTTTGGGCAGTATGACTTCTCCCGAAGCGGGTTGGCATCATGATGGCCGTTTTAATTTGCTAGACTTGATTAACATGGTAGATATAGAGTCCTCTGCTGAAGTGTACAGTGAAAAATTTGCCCCTTATGTGGATTAGGAGATAGTGGAATGGTTTTTTTGCTAGTTAATGATGTGACATACAGTTATCAAGGCAAAGGGTCAGTTATCAATCGAGTAAGCTGGGGAATTGAAGAAGGGGAGTTTCATTGTTTACTAGGGAAGAGCGGGTGTGGAAAAACGACCTTATTAAAGCTCGCTGCAGGCTTGTTGCAAGTTGATACCGGAAGCATTTTCCTGAATGGGAAGGAAGTTGTTAAGCCATCTCCTGAAGCCGGCTTTGTCTTTCAATCACCAACCTTATTAGAATGGAAAACTGTAATGGACAACGTTCTGTTGCCTGTTTCCCTTAGACGAAAGGTGACAACAAAGGATCGAGAGAACGCCATGAAGTTATTGGAGACTGTTGGGTTAGCAGAATATATCCAAAGGTACCCAGCACAATTATCAGGAGGTCAGCAGAGTCGTGTAGCCATTGCAAGGGCGCTTATTCAACAGCCGTCTATGATGTTCTTGGATGAACCATTTGCAGCCCTAGACGCGATTACAAGAGAAGAATTACAGGACGACCTTTTAAAGATATGTAAACAACAAAATACAACAGTTCTTTTTATTACACATGATATCTCGGAAGCTGTCTACCTATCAGACAGGATTGCAGTCATGGATCAAGGTAGCATTATCTATCAAACAGCTGTTCAGCTTTCAAAGCCGCGAACAGTGGAAGTGAGGTACAGCCCATATTTTAATGACCTTTGCCTCGATGTACGTCAGGTCATGGGGGCCGAACGGTCATGAAACGATTTCCGTTATACTCTGTATTACTTTTTCTTATTTTGTTATTTGTATGGGAAATAAGCGCAAGATCCATGTCAGAACTTGTACTTCCGGGTCCTTTTGTAATCTTTAGGACTCTTTTAGATGGCATAAAGAGCGGGTACTTCACGCCGCATATTATCCGAACAACATTAGAGGTGATACTAGGTCTGTTTTTTGGAGGATTATTCGGGTTTATGACTGGAATTATTATGGGAGAAATAGTTTTTTTACGGAAGCTTCTATTTCCTTATATCATTGCTAGTCAAGCAGTTCCGAAGCTCGCCCTAGCCCCCCTATTTATACTTTGGTTTGGATTTGGAATGACTTCTAAAGTCGTAATTACGGCACTAATTTGTTTTTTTCCTTTGTTGGAGAATACCGTTACAGCTATAAAGTATACGGACAAGCAGAAGCAGGAACTTTTTCGAATGCTAGGAGCTTCCCGCTGGAAAATCTTAATACAATTAAAGATACCTGCTGGTATGCCAGGGATTATTGCTGGACTGCGCGTAGCAGTTGTCTTGGCAATTGTGGGGGCAGTGATAGGAGAGTTTGTTGGAGGAAGTGATGGTTTAGGGGCGGTAATTATCGCATCACAGGGAATGATGGATACACCATTAATGTTCGCCACCTTAATTTTGTTAACGGCCATGGGGATGATTCTCTATCGGGTTGTCCAACTATTGGAGAAGAAATGGTTAATTCGATTTATGAAGGAGAAGGAAAAATGAAGGCAAAAGTTATATTAGCGGTTTTATTGGTATTGGTGTTAATGTTTGTAACGGCATGTGGAGCTAAGGAACAGGCAAGTAAGGAATCCGATTCTGCTAAACTGCAACCGATCAGGGTAGCAAATTGGAGTAAGCCGATTACAGAGCAAACGAATTTATTAGTGGATGAGAAAAAACAGTTTTTCAAAGATAAAGGGTTAGAAGTAACCGTTATTCCCGGAGCTGGTGGCGGAGATGCAATTAAAAATATTGTTACTGGACAAGCTGACATTGCGTTTACAGATCCCGGCTCCTTATTCTTTGCATTAGACAAAGGAGAAAAATTGAAAGTGATTTATAATATCTATCCCCAAAATGTATTTAACATTGTATCACGTAAAGACAAAAACCTTATCAAGCCACAGGATCTAAAAGGGAAAACAATTGGCGTATATAGTTTAACAAGCGGCACCCGTCAAAATTTATTAGTTCTTCTACATCAAGCTGGTCTTGCTGAAAAAGATGTAAAAATCGTGGAGACAGGTCTGTTGAATTTTGCTCCTTTGATGCAGGGGCAGGTGGATGCTACAGCTGCAACAGATACAGGGTTAGTCATTGGTAAACAAAAAGGATTAGGTGAAGTAAATGTAATACAGGTAAAAGATTATTTGAATGTGCCTAGCGATCTATTTGTTGTCACAGAAAAGGCGTATAAAGAAAAGAAAGAGACTCTGAAAGCCTTTTTAGAAGCATACCGGAGTAGCGCACAGTGGATGATCAAAAACCCAGAGGAAGCCGCTTCACTAGCATCAGAATATGCGATTGACGGAAAAGATGAACAACAAAATTTAAGAATTATTACATTGCGAAATGCTTCGAGTGTTTCTCCTGAAACCGAGAGCAAAGGTTTAGGGGTACTTGATAAATCGGTGTTGCAGAAAGCGGCAAATACGTATCAAAAACTAGGACTAATCGATAGCAAAATCGATATGAATGAGGTAGTAAGTGACGATATTCTTCCTAATATAAAAACAGAGGAGAAAAAATGAAAAAATTTCATGGGAAAGTAATACTTGTGACGGGAGCTAGTCGAGGAATAGGAGCTTGTATTGCTCGTGCATTTGCTAAGGAAGGAGCCTTGGTGATCATTAATTACCTGCAAAACCAAGAGGCAGCCAAACAAGTTGCTCTAGAATGTACTAAACTTGGTGGTGAAGGGTGGGCTATACAGGCCGATGTAACTTCTGAATCGTCAGTCAATCAGATGATAGAAGAAGTATTGGAAGCAGGGAAAATTGATGTTCTCGTGAATAATGCCTTTAAATCTTACATTTTTGATGCCAATCAACGAAAAATGGCATGGGAGCTAAACTGGGAAGATTATCAGCTGCAAATTGACGGAACCTTGCGTTCGACACATTATATGTGTCAGGCAGTCCTGCCTATTATGAAAAAACAGAGTTATGGCAGCATCATTAATATGACTAGTAACTTAGTTGAAAGACCGATTGTTCCTTATCATGAATACACTACAGCTAAAACCGCACTTATGGGTTATAGCCGTAATCTAGCTGCGGATCTGGGACCTTTTGGTATTAGGGTTAATTGTGTTGCTCCGGGCCTTGTCTATCCGACGGATGCAAGTAAGGGTACAAAAGAAGAGTTAAAGGACCTCATCATATCCCAAACCCCTCTCCGTAGAATTGCTACCCCAGAAGATGTAGCAGGGCCCGTATTGTTTCTAGCCTCAGATTGGAGTCAGTTTATGACAGGACAAACTTTATTTGTCGATGGTGGGCTTGTCATGTAATATCGCGACAATCATTACTTAGAAAGTATGTCCTTATAATTTTTACTAAAGTTTATGACCTTGTAGAAAATAATGTCATTGAAGAAACATCCAATAATCTAATCTAGATACAGAAAGCAAGTTGTTTAGGCAGGTGGAATAAACAGATATTCCTAGTTGGATTTTAAGGGGGCATAAAATAAGGAATGTTAGAAAAATTCCTTTCCGCACTAATATCTAATAGTCGTAAAGTTTTGGATACAATTAAAATCGACAGAAATATCGAAATGTTAAAGAAGTATTCTTGGTGATTAATAGTTATAAGGATGAAGGATATCATAGGTTATTCTTTGTAAATAGAAAGGTTTAGAAAGCATGTTTCGCGTGAAAAGGATTATTTAAAACTGGATTAAAATAGAATGGAATTCACTTGAAACATTCCAATTAATGTGTTAGATTTATAGTTGTAATCTGAATAATCAAATAAATCGAATTATTAAATTACTAGGGGATCCCTTGATAAGGGCTGAGAATAAAGTAGTTACTTTTTAAACCCTCAAAACCTGAACAGGTTAGAACCTGCGTAGGAAAGTAGCGAATGTTTGTACTTGTTTGCATGTGAACAAATTTCAAACCAAACCACTTTTCTATTTAGGAGAGTGTTTTTTTTATGGACAAAAAATGCTGAATGGGATTGATACTATATGGTTTTAGAAGAAGGTGTTCTAACGGCTTTTTAATTGGATTTAAGGAGAGATAAAGGTGAAGCTAATGGCTGTAACAGATGATATGCAATCAGTTCGTGATCTGGCATCTAAGATCATTGGGATAAAAGATAAGATCGATATTGTCCAAATACGCGAAAAAACAAAAACAGCTCAAGAAATCATCACCTTGCTCGAGTATATGGAAGAGGGTGGTGTTGAAAAAGATAAAATCATCCTAAATGACCGTTTGGATATTGCTTTGTTAATGGGTATCCCCAGTGTTCATTTACCAGAAAAAGGTCTTCCTGTAAAACTGGTTAAACAAAATTTTCCTCATATAAGGGTTGGACGCTCTGTTCATTCTTATGAGGGAGCAAAGAAAGCGGAAAGAGATGGCGCGGACTATGTTTTATATGGTCATTGTTTTGAGACCAATAGTAAAAAAGGAAAGACTCCAAATGGCATTCAGCCTATTCTCGAAATGAAAGAGGAGCTAAGGATCCCTGTTTATGCTATTGGTGGTATTACATTGAATAAAATAGATACTTTGCAACAAGTGAAAGCAGATGGCATAGCGGTGATATCAGGGATTTTTTCCGCAGAAAAACCATTCACTTCAACAAAACAGTATTATGAGGCGATAAATCATGAATCAAAAATTTGAAGTAGCCATAATTGGCGGCGGAGTAATTGGTTGCTCAATTGCTTATTATTTAGCAAAGGAAAAGATGAATGTGGCATTGTTTGAAGGCAATCAAATAGGTTCGAAATCGACAAGTGCCGCAGGTGGTATGCTTGGAGCTCACTCTGAATGTGATGGGGATTTTGAAGTGTTTTTCCCTTTTGCAAGAAGCAGTCAGTATGCCTATTCCCAACTTAAAGAAGAATTAAATCATTTGAGCGGTTTCGATATAGGGTACAGAAAAGGTGGGATTTTAAAGCTGGCTTACAATGAATCTGATAGAAATGGGCTTCGGTCCATCTTATCTCAACCGACTGTAAAATGGCTCGATAAAGAGGCTGTACGGGAGAGGGAACCTGATGTTTCTTCCAATCTATTAGGAGCAGCCTACATGAAAGACGATGTCAATGTTATGCCAATCGCTGTTTGTCAGGCATTTGCCAAAAGTGCCCAAATACTTGGGGCTTCTCTGTTCGAATTTTCCCCTGTACTAGATATTCAAAAGAAAGATAATAGCTTCTTAATTCAAACAGCAACAAGTCATGTTGAAGCTAAGCATGTTGTGGTTGCCAATGGGGTTTGGAGTACAACATTTTTTAAACAGCTTGGGTTAGACCATCAATTGACTCCTGTAAAAGGGGAATGTCTATCTGTAATAGATGAAAAAGCGACTTTAAAACATACAATCTTTCATGATCATTATTATATTGTGCCGAGAAATAACGGAAGGCTTGTGATTGGGGCTACCATGATTGAGAATGACTGGAATGAAAGAGTTAGTCTCAGTGGGATGGACACTTTAATTGCGAAGGCAAAAACGATGCTTCCGACTGTTGCAGATATGAAATTGGATTCATTTTGGGCTGGATTGCGTCCGCAAACATTTGATCAAAAACCATTCATCGGGCACCATCCTGAAGAAGAAGGGATTTTATTTGCTACAGGGCATTATCGAAATGGAATCCTACTTGCTCCTGCAACGGGGCAAATGATTCGTGATTTGATACTTAAAAGACAAATAAAAAACGAATGGGTGGAGGCCTTTAAAATCGACCGCCGCCAGCCATTGCTGTTAAGGAGGTGAAAAAATGTCCATCATATTAAATGGAAATAATGTTGACCATCAAGAGGGAGTCAATACGGTTGAACAATTACTTTCCCACTATCATTTAGAAAACCGTATTGTCGTAGTTGAGGTCAACAAGGAAATTGTCATGAAAGAAAACTATAAAACAATGAGTCTCTCACATGGGGATGTCGTTGAAATTATTCATTTTGTAGGAGGAGGATGAAACATGTTAAAAATTGCCGATCGCACGTTTCGATCAAGACTTTTGTTAGGAACTGGTAAATATCCATCGTTTGATATTCAAAAAAAGGCGGTAGAAGTATCGGAAGCAGAAATTTTAACCTTTGCTGTTAGAAGAATGAATATTTTTTCAGAGGAGCAACCCAATTTTCTTGAACAACTAGATTTGTCTAAATATACGCTTCTTCCTAATACGGCTGGTGCAAAAACAGCTGAAGAGGCGGTGCGGATTGCGAAACTGGCAAAAGCTTCTGGATTATGTGACATGATTAAAGTGGAAATAATTGGAGATGATCGAACACTTTTACCAGATCCTGTTGAAACATTAAAAGCCTCTGAAATGTTATTGGAAAAAGGATTTATTGTTTTACCTTATACATCCGATGATGTTGTGTTAGCAAGACGTCTTGAAGAACTTGGGGTACACGCTGTTATGCCAGGTGCATCACCGATTGGTTCTGGTAAGGGAATTATCAATCCACTTAACTTAAAGTTTATTATTGAACAGTCTTCGATTCCGGTGATCATTGATGCGGGTATTGGTTCACCTAAAGATGTAGCATTTGCGATGGAACTTGGTGCGGACGGAGTGTTACTAAATACAGCTGTTTCAGGTGCGAAAGACCCTGTTAAAATGGCTCAAGCAATGAAGCTGGCAATAGAAGCAGGGAGATTAGGTTTTGAAGCTGGAAGAATAGAAGAAAAAGAGTATGCGGTAGCGAGCAGTCCAACAACTGGAATGGTGACATCTTGACGAATCGATATTCAAGACAGGAATTATTTTTAGGAAGTAAGGCACAAGCCAAAATAAAAGAGGCGAGTGTAATCATCATTGGTGCTGGAGCTCTTGGATCTGCAAGTGCAGAAATGTTAGCGAGAGCTGGAATCGGGCGTCTAACGATAGTCGATCGAGATTATGTCGATCTAAGCAATTTACAAAGGCAGCAATTATATACGGAAGAAGACGTAAGAAACCAATTACCAAAAGCCATTGCTGCCAAAACAAGACTCGAACAAATCAACAGCGAAATTATTATTAATAGTTTCATACAGGATGTTAACGGGCTGAATATTGAAGAATTGATAGAAGATCATTCAGTGATTGTGGACGCTACTGATAATTTTGAAACTAGTTTAATTGTGAATGATGCAGCTTTGAAACATAGAATTCCATTTCTATTTGGAGCATGTGTTGGAAGTTATGGACTTACATATCCGATTATTCCGGGAGAAACACCTTGTTTACACTGTTTATTAAATCATTTGCCAATGGATGGGATGACATGTGATACTGTTGGCGTGATAAGTCCGATCGTTCAAATTACTGCGGCATTACAAGTTACACAAGTTTTACAGATTCTTTCAGGAGAAACACTTTTTCCGATGCTTCAATCAATGGATATTTGGAAAAATGAAAAAGCGGAGATCAATGTGACTCAGTTAAAAAATAAACTTTGTCCAACATGTGGAGAACATCCATCCTACCCTTTTTTACTGTTTGAAAACCAAATGAAAACAGATGTATTATGTGGAAGAGATGCTGTCCAGCTTCGACCAGGGCTAAAGCCGAAAACTTATTCCCTCCCTTACTTGTTGGAGAGATTGAAGAATCACGTTACTAATCCTGTATTAAACCGATATTTGCTTTCATGTAAATTTGAGGATTATCGAATCGTTTTCTTTGAGGATGGCCGTTCGATTATTCACGGTACGAATGAAGCGAAAAAAGCGCGAGCTGTCTATAAACGATTCATTCAATTTTATTAGGATTTATTATTTGGTTTAACGGTGGACCGCATTGTTATTTTAATTGTTCATTAGTGATCTAAATGAATAATACCAAATTGTACACTAGCTAATACATCTAAAAGATATTGAAAAAATTAAAGCTTTACTTAATTCTTTACAACTCGATCATAAACAGAAAGAAAAGGTCAATGAACTTCGAAAATAAAGCAAAAATGACCCAATCTGAATTTTGGAACCAATAAATTAGCTTCATTAGATATATAGAATTGAATGAATTGGATTAGTTGGAACGCCGTATGCGATGAAAGTTGCACCTACGGTGTGAGCGAGGGGAAAAGGGAGCGATAAATTCAAACCCTTACCTATTCGTCATGAATAAGACTTCCAAAAAGGTCTGGATATTTATGTTAATTTTAGTGTGTGGATTGTAAAGAAATGTAATTACACTATAGTTTAGTTTAAAGAAGATTACAAAATATTTAAAGGATAAACGCATAGAACATCGCTCCGAACGCGGGATAACCTGTTCAATGAAAGGGTACTATAAAAGAGAACAAGCCTAAGAAATGGATAAGGAGTGGGAGGGCGATGGATAACATGATGACTGTGGGCAGCTCTGGCACGCAAACCGGAACGCCTCAAAAAACGGTTGGCCAGTATTTGTTCGATTGCCTGAAGCTGGAGGGTATTACCGAAATTTTCGGCGTCGCAGGGGACTATAATTTTACACTGCTCGATACTTTGAAGCGGTATAACGGCATCCGGTTTATAAGTGGACGGAATGAACTAAACTCGGGTTATGCCGCGGATGGCTACGCAAGAATCAAAGGCATTTCCGCTCTTATTACAACCTTCGGAGTCGGGGAGCTCAGCGCCTGCAATGCGATAGCGGGAGCCAACAGCGAGCATGTGCCAATAATTCACGTTGTGGGTGCGCCTCCTGATAAGGATCAAAAGGAGCACAAGCTGATGCACCACACCCTAATGGATGGGAATTTTGATGTCTTCCGCAAAGTGTACGAGCATATTGCGGTTTATACCGCGGTGCTTACGCCGGAAAACGCCAAGATTGAAATTCCGGCTGCGATTCGCATTTCGAAGGAAAAGAAAAAGCCGGTATACCTGGTTGTTGCCGATGATTTAGTGACCAAGCCGATCACGGCTCGTGAAGAGCCGATGTCGCCGCGTCCAATGTCCAACTTGAAAACCCTTCAGGCCGCGGCAGATCATGTCCGACAGCTGCTGGAGCGTGCCCACCGGCCAGCCATTTTGGTGGACGTCAAAACGATGCGTTTCGGCCTTCAGACAGCAGTTCGGCAGCTGGCCGAAGCCATGAACGTGCCTGTTGTGACGATGATGTTCGGGAAGGGAGCATTCGACGAAACCCATCAGAATTATTACGGAATGTATCTAGGCTCTTTCGGAAGTTCCGAAGTCCAAAGCATGGTAGAAAATGCAGACTGTATCATTGCGGTCGGCATGGTATGGGCGGACACCAACACCGCAAATTTTACCGCAAAGTTGAACCCACTGGTGACTGTCAATATTCAACCGGATATGGTCAAGGTTGCTGAGGCGGAATATCCGAATGTTCTAGCAGCCGACATGCTGCAAGCAGTGCAGAAAGTGGGTTACAAGGGCAAAGGGCTGGCGGGAAAATTGTCATTTCCTTACGATCAAGTCACAGCTAGTGCCGACGAACCTCTAATGGCGGCAGGCTATTATCCCCGTTTTCAGCGCATGCTGAAAGAAAGTGATATTGTGATCGCCGAGACCGGGACGTTCTATAATGGAATCGCGGAGGTGAGACTGCCGAGCAATGTAACATATATTGGTCAAGGAGGCTGGGGGTCCATTGGTTACGCCACACCATCGGCCTTCGGTGCCAGTATTGCCGCGCCGGAACGTCGGGTGCTACTGTTTACGGGGGACGGCTCCCTTCAGCTGACAGCCCAAGAAATCAGTTCCATGCTTTATTACGGTTGCAAGCCCATAATCTTTGTCTTGAACAACGATGGTTATACGATCGAGAAATATTTGAATGTCAAAACAGAGGATCAAAAGTACAACCAAATCCCTCGATGGTCTTACACCAAGCTGGCCGAAGCCTTTGGTGGCAAAGCGTTTACCGTTACGGTTCGGACCTATGGAGAGCTTGATCAGGCTATAACCCGAGCTGAAAAGGAATGTGCCGAAAGACTCTGTATCATTGAAATGATCGCCGGGAATCCGATGGACGCACCCGAATATATGAGACGGATGCGCAGTTATATGGAGAAGCAGGAGAAGCAGCGTAGCCAGAAATAGTCCCGAATAACAAGAGTGTTCCTGAAAAATGGATTTGATGTTCAACAATTGGGCGCGTTTGTTGAACATCATAGGTAGAAAATGATCAAACTTTTATATAAAAATCAAACTTAATTCTTCTTAATTACCATAAAAAAACAGGTTTTTAAGGTATTTTTGATCAAACTTTATTTCAAAACAACAACCTGCCATTTAGTTGAATAAGGAGGGGGTTAACGTCTTTCGTTTTTATTGTTTATAAATCGTTAATACATCAACGCTTTTGACTTCTGAATAAACCTCTCAACTGCATAATAACAATAAAAAATTTTCGTATTTCTTATTTTGTATTGGCGTTTTGTTTTTGGTATTAAGTGGATTCGGATCAAAATCTCCAACAAGTGGTTTGAAAATTTTTTTTAATAGTTTTCTGTTAATTGAGATTTTATCAATAGTTATTGCGTTGTTTAGAATTTTTAATGATAAGACTAAATAAATATATTAACTCATATTTATTAGAGTTCAACCTTTTACTTCACTAAAATTATTTAACGACTAATCAACAAATTCAAGGTTTATATCTCCATTATTCGTGCTGACATCTAAAGTCTTAGCACCCCCACCTTTATTTTCTGGGAGATTATTTTTTTCCTTTGGAGGCGTTGCTTGAAATACTAAAGACATCATATGAACCCTTCACGGTTCCAGTAATATCGCCATTTTTTGATTTTAATTTCAATGTGTCGTCAACCGCAACTTTTGTCACCTCTATATTGCCATTTGAAATGGATGCATCAATGGAACCTTTAATACTCACTTCTGACAAAATCATGTCGTCATTTTTGGTTTTCAATTTCAAAATCTTATCAGCCGATACGTTAGTAACTTCAATTTTCCCATCTGAAGTTGCTGCATCGACGGAACCAGTTATGTCCACTTTAGAAAAGACAATACTATCTTATGACTATTAGTCAGGATTTAATTGACCAAGCGAATGAAATTCATAATCGACAAATGATGATTTTACAGTCAAAAAGTTGAAAAACACAAGGATAAATACAAAAAACGGAAAATTAGTTAATGAAAAAGTCGTTCATTTTGCAGATATTGGGTAGCACTTATTCGAGCACGAGATGAAGGGCTTGATCCATTTAGTACTATTGAAAAAGTCATGCCTTGGGATCAAATCATTACTTCCATTGAAGAAGAAAAAAGCTTGCACGGCCGATGGATTTTGATTATCTTGACTTGCTAGAGAATCGGTTTACTTATTTGAGAAAGTATACCCCTACCCTTATTAAATCATTAGAATTTCGTTCTACAAAAGCAGCTGAACCATTATTACATGCCTGAAAAACATTGAATGAAATGAATGAGTCTGGGAAGAGAAAGGTTCCAGAAGGAGCTCCATTGGATTTTGTGCCAAAACGATGGCAAAGGCATGTGTATGATGAAGAGGGAACCATTAATCGACATTACTATAGATGGCTGCTTTAACGGAAGTAAGAGACCATATTCGTTCAGGTGATGTATCTGTAATTGGCAGTAGACTTCATAAAGCCTTTGAGGAATATCTTATTTCTGGAAATTAGCGGAAAATAACTAAGCTAGCAGAAACCAGACTGGCGGTTCGTTCTTCAGTAAAGGAATACCTTGAGGAAAGAAGCAAAGCTCTAGTTCAACGCCTTACATGGGTTTCAAATAATATTGATAGTCTTGAAGGAGTAAATAGCGATAAAGCAAAGCTTAGGGTGGACCGTTTGGAAAAGGGTACGCCAGAAGAAGCACGAAATTTCAGTTTATCCTTATATAATATGCTGCCAAGAATAAAATTTACGGACCTATTAATGGAGGTAGCTCACTGAACCAGGTTTGACGAAATGTTTGACAGTGGTTTTTTTAATTAGTGCACGGCACTGCACGGCACTAATTAAATGCCATAACCTACAATTTTTATGATGCCATAAACAGTCTGGGGGCAAATATAGCCTCATTCCAACTATCAATAGATCCGATTATAAACCGTTATATAGACACGTAGTGTTTCAACTGAAATGAAACTCATTAGAGAAATGGAATATAGAGAATCCCTAGGCTGAACAATATACATATTCGTTGGAATGTTAAATCTTGTCCTGGTACTAAATTGTCCGACTTCAATCTATTTATTATGCGTATACTATCAATAGACACTTGAAATTCATTATATATCGACAATCAAAAACCTCCTCAGATTTCAAAACTGAGGGTCTCTGCTACCGATTCCATGTCTTAATATGGATTATGATAAAAGATGATAACAATATTAAAGGCCTTTAGTATTCATCATATAGAGGAGGTAATAAAATGCCAAACGTAACTATTTTAGGACGAGGAACATTTGAAGTGGAAAAGGGGAAAAAGTTAGTATTAGCACTCGAAGATAACGGAGTAAATATTCTACACCGTTGCGGAGGAAAGGCGAGATGTACAACCTGAAGAGTAGAAGTATTGGCAGGTGAGTTTTGTGATTTAACTAATGTAGAAAAGAGTGCATTTTTGGAAAAAGGAATTGAAGATCATTTACGTTTATCTTGTCAAATTCGTGTGAATGCTGACGTAACTGTTCGCCCAATCATGACAGTAGAAAACTCTGGTGTGGATACCGGTCCGCGACCAGCCGAATAAAAATCGAATATTTATTCAATATCATTGGAGATAAACTACCGTAATCGTATTATTTTACTGTTATGAACAGGGATCACAGTAGTGATGTCGATCAAAAAAAGGATAAAGAAGGTGGTGAGCTCAATATGAGAATTTTTTAATGGTTATAAAAATGGACTATCTAAATCAAACATCTTTTTGATAAAAACTCCTTTACTAAATAAGCAGATTGAGAAAAGTTCAAACCTAATTGCTAGGCTCTGATTCCTTTTAAACGGTAATCAACCACCAATTGGAGTTTTTGAGCACGTGCCCTTGCGTCTTCGTATCATACGATATGTTTCATGCCAGATTCGTCGTGATATTGAAAGAAAGGCTGCGGGTCTTGAATAGAATATTGAATGGGTACTTGATATTTCATAGCTGTCTCGATTGCACTGGAAACAGAAAAAGCACGAGCCTTGACTGCTGTTCCATTAGACATTGTCCAATCATAACCATATCTTGCTACATCAAGGATGATTTTCTTTCTACTCATAAAATTTTGAGCATAGTCGATCGTTTTCTCACTTCTCTAATAGGAGCTACTGGCCCAGGTTGACCACTCGCTTCATGCCAGTCATAGATCATGATAAATACAAAATCAACAGCAGCTCCAATACCTCCATAGTCATATCCTTTCATCCAAGGAATCATCATTTGTTTTAATATCCTTCTGGTTTTAACCGATCTCGTAACGAGCGTAAGAAGCCACTATACATATCCCTCTCTTCTTCACGCAATCTTTCAAAATCAATATTCACTCCAGCGTAATTCTTGTTTTTAACCAGATTCTAGATATTATCAATAACTCGCTGTCTTATTTCAGGATTATTTAAGATTCGCCTCGTTAACTCTGAGTTAAATCCATTATCTGTAAAATTTGTAATCGCGGTAAGTGGGTCAACCCTATAATCCCTAATTAATGGGATAAGTGGCATGTTATTTAAAGTACTTAAATTTCCATCTTCAAGAATATGATACTCGAAAACGCCAAAATAAGAATTGATAGAAGCGAAATTATGAACGTTTAATCGATTTCCTTCAGGGGGGAGGTGTTATATAACTAAGATCTTCAACTTCATACTTTATGGTAAGGTCTAGCTATTTTTTTGAACTCTTCCTAATTTAATTATAGCATTAAAAAAATGGTTAATATAGACTTTTTATTCTCATTTACTACTGCTAAAATCAATAGAACATTAATGGTTAGGGGAGATGTAGAATGAGTTCTTTGGTTCTCGGTTTGCAGGAGATAGAAAAAACACAGCTTTTGCTCGTTGGCGGAAAAGGGTTAAATTTAGGGGGATTATCAAAAATTGAAGGAATACAAGTACCAGAAGGATTTTGTATTACAACAGTAGGATATCAAAAAGCCATCGAACAAAACGAAACGTTTCAAGCATTGTTGGATCAACTAACAATGCTAAAAGTAGAGGATCGTGATCAAATTGGTGAAATCAGCAAAAAGATTCGACAAATCATTATGGAAGTAGAAATTCCTTCCGATGTTGTGAAAGCAGTTGCTGATTATCTCTCTCAGTTTGGCGATGAACATGCTTATGCAGTGCGTTCTAGTGCGACAGCTGAAGATTTACCATATGCCTCTTTTGCTGGTCAACAAGACACCTATTTAAATATCATCGGAAAAGAAGCAATCTTGCAGCATATCAGAAAATGTTGGGCTTCTCTATTTACGGATCGAGCGGTAATATACCGAATACAAAATAGATTTGACCACAGACAAGTTTATTTATCCGTTATCGTTCAAAGGATGGTTCTCCCACAGGCTTCAGGGATTTTATTTACCGCTGATCCGATTACCTCTAACCGAAAGTTACTATCAATCGATGCCAGTTTTGGTCTTGGGGAAGCTCTGGTCTCTGGCTTGGTATCTGCCGATTGTTATAAAGTACAGGAAGATAAAATCGTCGATAAGATGATAGCAACCAAAAAATTGGCTATCTATGCACTAAAAGAAGGCGGAACAGAGACACAGCAGATCGATCCTGATCAGCAAAAGACACAAACACTTACTGAACAACAAATATTACAACTAGCACGCATAGGAAGACAGATCGAAGCTTATTTTGGTTGCCCACAAGATATCGAATGGTGTTTGGTTGATGATACATTTTATATCGTCCAGAGTCGTCCAATCACTACTTTATACCCCATCCCTGAAGCGAATGATCAAGAAAATCACGTCTATGTATCTGTCGGTCATCAACAAATGATGACCGACCCCATGAAACCACTGGGACTGTCTTTTTTCCTGTTAACAACAAATGCACCCATGCGTAAAGCTGGTGGAAGGTTATTTGTTGATGTCACACATAAGCTGGCTTCACCTGACAGTAGAAAAATGTTATTAAATGCCATGGGACAACACGATCCGCTCATGAAAGACGCACTCGTGACCATAGTAGAACGGGAAGATTTTATAAAATCGTCACCAGATGATGAAAAAGTGCCTAGTCCCAGTATAAGCAGTACAGGTATGCCGCCTGCGGTTTCTCAAGCACAAATCGAAAACGACCCGACAATCGTTTCTGATTTGATTAAGAGTAGTCAAACATCGATAGAAGAGTTAAAACAAAACATCCAAACGAAATTAGGATCGGATTTATTTGATTTCATTCTGGAAGATATCCAGATATTAAAGAAGATTTTATTTGACCCACAAAGTTCAGCTGTGTTTATGGCTGCTATAGATGCTTCATCATGGATCAATGAAAATATGAACGAGTGGTTAGGTGAAAAAAACGCAGCCGACACCCTTTCTCAATCTGTACCAAACAATATTACTTCGGAAATGGGTCTGGCGCTATTGGATGTCGCAGATGTGATTCGTCCTTATTCAGAAGTAATTGATTATTTACAACATGTAAAAGATGATAACTTTTTGGATGAACTGGTTAAGTTTGATGGTGGACAGGAAACCCAAGACGCTATCTATGATTATCTCAGCAAATACGGAATGCGATGTACCGGAGAAATCGATATTACTAAAACTCGTTGGAGCGAAAAACCAACTACACTTGTCCCCGTTATTCTTAGTAATATCAAAAATTTTGAGCCCAATGCTAGCAATCAGAAATTTGAGCAAGGGCGGCAAGTTGCTTTGAAAAAAGAACAAGAGTTATTAGATCGATTGAAGCAATTACCGAATGGTGAACAAAAAGCCAAAGAAACAAAACGAATGATCGACCTAATCCGGAACTTCATCGGTTATCGGGAATATCCAAAATACGGCATGGTTAATCGCTACTTCGTTTATAAGCAGGCTTTACTGACAGAAGCCGAACAACTCGTACAAGCCAATGTTATTCATGAAAAAGAAGATATATACTATCTAACTTTTGAAGAACTTCACAAAGTTGTAAGCACAAATAAACTAGATTACCAGATCATCAGCAAACGAAAAGACGAGTACAAATTATATGAAAAACTAACTCCACCACGTGTTATTACGTCTGATGGTGAACTCATTGTAGGTGAGTACAAACGAGAAAATCTCCCAGCCGAAGCTATTGTAGGTCTACCTGTTTCTTTCGGAGTTATAGAGGGACGAGCACGTGTCATCTTAAACATGGAAGATGCTGATCTAGAAGATGGAGATATATTAGTCACCTCCTTTACTGACCCTAGCTGGACACCATTGTTTGTATCCATAAAAGGCCTAGTCACCGAAGTTGGTGGACTGATGACCCATGGAGCAGTTATCGCACGTGAATATGGCTTACCAGCAGTTGTTGGGGTGGAAAATGCTACTAAACTGATAAGAGACGGGCAACGAATTCGCGTGCGTGGAACAGAAGGGTATATCGAAATATTGTAATTGCTGAATACGTCCAGATTTAATTAGTAGCACAGCTCCAGTGGATACCAGAGCGGTTTGATACCAAAATTGTTCCACCTATAATAAACTGTAAAATATAACCCACTAATTTCTTATCTTACAGTATGACAAGATGTTATATTGAAATTCTTATCTTTTGTTATAGAATAAACATTATTATGTGTTAAGATTTTTTGTTCAACTACCATGAAAATAACCTCCTGTAACTTCGAAAAAAGACAATACCGAAGAAGACCCTGCTCATTCGTTAAAAAAATGGAGAGAGCCACAAATCATTGAACTATGGCTTGGATTGACTGGATTAAGAACCAGTATTGACGGTTCCGAACATTTTCATTCTCTGTGGTGAAGCGCTGATTTTTGCGCTTCATGGATGGCTAATGGGTGCAAGAATTTAAGAACTGTGGCTGCTGCTTCGGCAGCTTTTTTCACTTGTTCCACTAACGGGGCAGCATTGCTGTAATAAATGAAGTGTGAAAAAGGACAAGTTTGTGAAGAAATGTACTTAACAAAAGGGTGCGATTCTTCAATAATGAAGATCGCTTGTTTATTCAAGTAACGGGAGTTCATTAATAAGTAAATATCAACGGGAATCTAATAATAGAAAAGATATGAAATTATCCCTTTATTAGTTCTGGAATATGTGCTTTTTAGGTTTAGTTGCTTACGTAAAAAGTGGTTTTGATTTGAGTTACTTAGAGTTACTTAGAGTTTTATTAAACGTCCTAAGTTTACTTCTTTCTAGCTGATGAAGTAAACTTAGGTTATTGGAGAGAAAGATTGCATGTATACAGATCCTTTGATAAGAAACTATAAGTTGCTTATAATTGATGTATGTGGGATAAAGACGCTATATTCAAAGCACTCAGCGACTGATATTAGCGAACTATCCGAACGCAACGAGCTGACGTTGTATGAATTAACGGCACGTCTCATTATGAAGCACAACCTTACCATTTCGCGACATAGACATCTTTCTGTATTGGAAGGTGCAGGGCTTGTAAAATCAAAACGAAAGGGAAAATATCGAGTACTTATGTTCAACAACGAACCATTTAAAAACTTGCTGAAAGGATGGATAGAGTAATTTTATAAAAAAACAAGAAACAAAATATCCCGCAGACGTAAGTAAGGGAATAAAAAGTGGATGAAGTCACTGAGTGTGTTTTGAATGGTTCAGTAAAAATGGCATTATAGGAACAGGATTTCGGATGAACGTGTTTTTTTTGCTTACAACCAGATTGTTAGCACAGCACCATACATCGCAAATATCAAAGGAGGTAAAAATAATATGAAAATTATTGTTACTAGTATATTCGTACAAGATCAAGACAAGGCACTAGAGTTTTATTCAGAAACGCTGGGCTTTGTAAAAAAGCACGATGTTCCCAGCGGAGAATTTAGGTGGATTACGCTTGTTTCTCCCGAGAAGCAAGATGGTACTGAGCTTTTGCTCGAACCAAATAATCATCCAGCAGCCAAAGAGTATCAAAAGAAGCTATTTGAAGAAGGCATACCTGTAACAATGTTTGGTGTTGAGGATGTTCGCAAAGAGTACGATAGGTTATTGAAACACGGCGTGAAGTTTACTATAGAGCCGACAGAAATGGGTGAGGTCACAATAGCTGTCTTCGACGATACATGCGGAAACCTTGTTCAGATAATACAGAAGTAACTTTATGTTAAACCCTGACCTAATTTTAGGACGGGGTTTAACGTGTTTAATGTTTAAATATAAATAATATTGTTGGTATTCGATAATAGAAATTTTTGTTGAAATAAAGCATCCAGACTTTGATCTTTTGATTGTTCATGAGGAAGAGGACTCTAAAGAAGTATTTGCTTCTAAAGGAAAAGCCGTCATACATGTTCGGTATTATGGTTATACAGATATAAATATAGTAATAAAAAACATAGTAGAGAAGATTGAGCTAATTTCAGAATAATACTTGAATTCGAATTGATATTAATTAACATAGGATACTCAAAATGAAAGCGAATTAAGGAATTGAACTTATGAATAAACTACAAAACTTTATATATAAGTTTTATAATTTATGGACTTCAATAAGTGATAATAATTTAACAACAGATCTTCAATAAACGGGCGCTTTTACAGCGCTTCTTTTCATTAAGGGCCAGTTTCTCGGGAGGCAGCACTACGACATGTAAGGAAAGGAAACCTCCTGTCTACAGATCATAACGGGTCGCTTCGACCTTAAATGCTCCAATAACCAGGTACTTTAAAGTTGGAGCATACACTATGCTGGATACATCACCTTTTTTTGTTGCCACAAAAGAACAGAGTACATATAAGGTGGGTTATATGTACTCTGTTCTTTTCAAAAGTCTCTATTACTTTTTTCTTAACTCCAATAAAAAAGTACCCGATTAATCGGATACATACTTAATGATTCCATGTAAATAAACGGAGTATTCTCGCTGCACATACTCTCTTAGTTTAATTTTTCCTTCTCTTTCTAATTCTTTAACCAATTCTTCAATCTTAATTTCATCTTCTTTAGTATTCTTAGGAATTTCTAGTGAAAATAAATTACCTTGATGGGCATTCTGAAGCTTTTTTAATAGTTTCTCTTTATTCATTGAGGCATCCCCTTTATCAACTCTTAGAACAAATAAAAACCTAAATGTTGCTCTGTATTTATTATATCCGATTAACGTCAATGAAAAGTAAAAAAACGAGAATTTATTCTTGTTATCAATGAAAATCGATTGCATGTTCATTTTAATTCAATATTTTTCAGGAAGGTTAATTTAAATGGCACCGATTATCGCCCTTGATTTATATATTACCTTTACTAGCAGATGTACAAGATTGTTATTTAGCCTTATTGTCACTGTCAAGAATTAATTGTTCTTTACGGTTAAGAGTAAGGATACCTGGTGAAAGTAAATCTTAGTTATGACTAATTAAACTCCCTTGCTCAATATCAATATATTTCCCGTCATATTCATTTGTGCTGCTTCGAGTAGTCTTTAGGCGCGGTCTTTCTTTAGGTGTTTTTTTAGATAAAGGCTTGAAGCATACATCGGGCGTTAGCACTACAGCATGTAAGAAAGGGAAGGTTGCTCTACCGTGAAAATCAACTTCCTTAACTACGGAAAAAAGGCAATGCTAAAGAAGATTTTTTTATAAGGTTTAAGCAATGTTCTTCCACAATCGTATAGTGAAAAATTATAGCTGTCTTTGAATAGCCTTTTCTTATTGTGTTAACGGGGAGATTAGTTGAAGAAGACAACTCTGTACTATTCTAGGTGAAATCAGAATAAAAACGAATTGGGGATAGCGGCTTGGAACTTGATTATTTTAGATTTTATGAAAGGACAATTAAAGCAATCGAACTCATGAAACTTTATAATGATGCAGGTTGGTGGGAGGAAAGAAAAGAACAAGATATTGAAGAAATGTTAAAAAGGGAAATTGTATATCATAAAGAATTTCCTGAAAGGCGTTTTTTAGAAAAGGACAATGGAGAGCAAGAACACACCATTTACATTTTTACGAGTTTAAGAGTGAACACTGGAATAACCAACTCCTTTTGAGAAATTATTTAAGAAATAATTCAGATGTACTAAAAGAATATCATCGGTTAAAAAAAGGATTAGCTGAAAATTATCGTTATGATAGAGTTTTATATACTGAGGCAAAAACATCATTTATACAGAATGTATTAATAAAAGCCAAAGAAGAAATAGAACAGGTATAAAACCTACTTCAACAATCGGGTGTGATTGTTGAGCAACACAGGTAGAAAATGATCAAACTTTTTTAAAACAATCTTTTTCTCTTTGTTTATTAAGGGAATTAATGTAAATTTTATCAAACTTTATTTTAAAGCAACAAGAGTATGTGTTTTTATTTTTTATGATGATTGTTATTTTTGCTTTAAATCATTTGGGTTTTTGTGTTCGTAAAACTTTGAAAAATATTTACGAACGCTCACTATTTTTCATATGCTTTTACGAACGTTTTTTTAGTAGAATAATAGTAAAAGGAATGAAGATGAGGTAGATACAGATGGATGGTCGAAAGTGTGGGTACATAAGAGTAGTAGCAAGGAGCAAAATGAGGGACGGCAACTCGAGGCTATGAAAAAAAGGGGATAGGCGAACGAGATATTTTTATGGACAAACAAAGTGGCAAGGATTTCAATCGAACCCAATATCAGTTGCTTAAACGAATGTTGAGAAAAGGAGATGTGCTATACATCCATTCCTTAGATTGTTTTGGCCGGAACAAAGAAGAGATTGACATTACAAAAAATATTCAGGCAGATATTGTGGTCGTGGATATGCCACTGCTTGATACGACTCAATTTAAGGATAGATAGCTTAGGAACCTTCATTGCCGATCTCGTTTTGCAGATTCTTTCTTGGATGGCGGAAGAAGAAAAGGACCGAATTCGAAAACGGCAGCGTGAGGGAATTGATTTGGCATTGCAAAGTGGCATAGTATTTGGTCGTCCCAAAGCAATCGTTACGGAAGAATTTAAACAAGTATATGATCAATGGAAATCAGGAGAAATAACAGCTGTAAAGGCGATGCAGGAGATAGGCATCAAGAAGACGACTTTTTAATAAGTTAGTTAAGGAGCATGAGGGACCTTTGAAATAAAGTATATATAATAGAAGAAACTCGTAAAAAATTAGCCTTTGCTCATGGAAGTAAAGGAAATTCAAAGGGGAACAGTTTTTCACGAACGTCCCGTTGGCGCCATCCATGTAGCACCAAGAACGGTGCTGCACCACAGAGAATGAAAGTGGATACCCCTGTATTTAATGTTTGTACGACTGACGAAGAAGATTGATGAATCATGGTGTCTTAGAGTCCATATACTTTATTGGGCATCAGTACTTGTGTGAGTTTTGCATAAATTTTAATCAAAATCCTGTATTAATTTAAACCGTATTTGTCTTTTTTTCTTTTGCTAATGTTGTAAAATTCCGAACTATCTAATTTAGTTTAGTAGTAATACAAATATTTCACTGATATAATTTTAAAAAATGGAGAAAAGGGGTCGGGAAATATTGCAAGGTGATACACCATACGATAAGCTATCATTGGATTTATTAGTTGGATTTTATTATCAAATAAACCTAAATATAAAAAAGGGGATTTTATCTCAGGTTATGTATCATGAAATAAAGTTGATAAAGCAAACAGCCAATAAAAGGGGGATTTATTTAGATTATATGTATAATAAAGGTTCACTCATAGTCAAAGTTGAAGCAAAATAAAATAAGCATTTATACAAACACTAATCTTTATATCGAAATGTAGGTGAAGATGTAGCATGGGAGACGACTTGTTGTAAGGGGTGTTCTGTTATATTCTTGTCATTATTGCTAAGATTCCCTCTTTGTAAATTCTGATAAGGAGTATTATGTAAATTAAATTTGTACAACGATATGACTTTTCCATTGTCAGAACTCTGATACATTAACATCTTTCTTATCCCTTAACCACCTAGCGTTCTCAAGTACAATTAGATGGGAACCCCCCACTAGGTAAAAGTTAATTGCGTTAGAATAGACCTCACAGGCACCTATCATTTACCAGATGGTGTTTACAGAACGGTGCTAACATTTTGCAGACATCTACCTATTCTCTAGCATTACAAGTGACAGACATACAGAACGTATGTTATGTTGATGGTGACACTACTACATACTAATAAGAATAAAGGACGAGGTGTTTGACGATGAACAAAACGGATCTAGTGAATACGGTGGCAATACAGCAGAACTAACAAAAGAAGACGCTAAAAAAGCAGTGGATGCATGGATTGAAACAATCTCAAATACGCTTGCTAAAGAAGAGAAAATACAATTGGTTGGATTTGGTACGTTTGAAGTGCGCGACCGAGCAGCTCGAACGGGTAGAAACCCACAAACAGGAGAAGAAATACAAATTGCAGCCTCCAAAGTTCCTGCTTTTAAACCAGGTAAGGAATTAAAAGAAGCTGTTAAATAATATAAATAGATCTATTTATATGTGTAATAATACTCTGGGGATGAGATATTCTGCAGAGTATTTTCTATTTAAATATGTATCCTTTCTTCTTTTTTCAATAGATATGAATTTGAAAAAAGGTTTGATTGTTTATAGTTTGTTTCCTGCAGGGATAGATAATCCAATAGCTGAAGGTGACTTCTATTATACCATTGCGGAATATAAAAATTAGTATGAAGTTGTTCTTCAATTATGGGGCGCGATTATTTAAAAATGATCGCGTCTATTTCAATTTTAGCGCCATTTAGTTGAACAAAGATTCTTGATTTTAATGTAAAATAGAGGGAATTACGTCTCGTTTAATTAGGAGGAAATAATCGATATAAAACTTTTGAAACCATTAGATGCCGAAAATTATCGGAATTTTAGATTAGAAGGTTTACAAAACAAACCTGAGTCATTCGGTTCAAGCTATGAGGAGGAAAAAGAAAATCTCATAGAAACATATAAGAGTCGGTTTCAATCGGATGAATCTTTTACTTTTGTTGCATTTGAAAATGAAAAACTTATCGGTGTAGTTACTTTGGTTAAAGAAAATAAGCTTAAACTAAAACATAAAGCCAATATCTTCGCTATGTACGTTTCTCCCGAAACACAAGGTATTGGAATTGGAAAGAGTTTGATGGTAAAAGCAATTAAGAAGGCAAAAGGTTTGAAAGGAATTGAGCAGATTTATTTAACTGTAGTGACAACTAATGAGTCAGCAAAAAAACTCTATTCTTTTTTGGGCTTTGAGGTTTTTGGAAGAGAAAAAAGAGCATTGAAATTAAATAATACATATTTTGATGAAGAACATATGGTTTTGTTTCTTTAAAAACAATTGTTTTTCAACAAACGGGCGCCATTCTTTAATAAGGTTTCTTATTGTGATGGCCCAGATTTTTTAAGATCAGCAGGAGATTATGATCTTCAAACTGAAGTTAAAGATATATTTATGCTTTTTTACTAACGGATTTTTCTAAGGGGGAATTATATGGAGATTCTAAAATTACATTCAACTGAGAAACCTCCCATGCATTTGCTAATATTAGCCGACCCTTCAAGGGAACTTGTAGAGGAGTATATAAATAGAGGAGAATGTTTTGTCGCTGAACTCGAAGAGCAGATAATTGGCGTTTATGTACTGCTTCCAACAAGACCCGGAACCATGGAGCTAGTTAATCTTGCAGTGGCGGAGAAGCAACATGGTAAAGGTATTGGGAGGAAGCTAGTAACCCACGCAGTTCAACATGCCAGGGCACAAGGTTATAAAACAATTGAAATTGGTACTGGAAATTCGAGTATAGGGCAACTTGCTCTTTATCAAAAATGTGGTTTTAGAATAAATGGAATTGACAGAGATTTTTTCACCAAACACTATAAAGAGGAAATTTTTGAGAACGGTATACAGTGTCGAGACATGATACGCCTATCTTTAGATTTATAAATAATCATATCCAAACGCTTCAACAAAGGGAGGCCCTTAATGAGGAAAGTTGAAGTGAAACCATACAATGAAACAAGGTTTTCGATCCCGAAATCATTGAAATCCATCACATCGGCAGTACGTCTATAAATGGTCTAAAAGCAAAGCCTATTATTGACATAATGCCTGTAGTTAGAGACATTAATCGGATTGATGAATTTAACACAGCAATGTTCACCATTGGTTATGAATCGAAGGGAGAAAATGGAATATTTGGACGTCGATACTTCCAAAAAGGTGAAGATAATAGAACCCACCATGTCCATATTTATGAATTGGAAAATCCAGGGGTTGAACGTCACCTTGCATTTCGAGATTACTTACGGGTACATCCAGATGGTGCGAAAAAGTATGGAGACTTAAAAGAGGAATTGTCCCAACGTTTCCCCTATGAAATTGAATCATACATCAGCGGGAAGGATCAGCTAGCATTGGAGATTGAACGAAAAGCAGTAGCGCGGTATCGAAGTTTAAGTGCGTATATTAATTCACTGATGGGAGCTATTTTTCAATAAGAAGGTTCGCTTTTTTCTTATTGAAAAATAAGCTCATGTATTATTCCTCCATCGGGCACTTTTCTTGAATAGGGAGAGCGTCTTTTTTTTGTTCTTATTTTCTAGTACTAGAGCCTATTATATTACCTTCTTCTTTATTAGCTCATCTTATAAGAATTTAAGAACTTTATTATCACTTACCATGATAAAAAACAGCGTTCTTGGATGAATGCAATTTATGTTTAACAAATCCAACTATCTTTAAAATCAAGCATTTTAGGCAAAATATGATTTATAATAAGATATAGTTCTTTTCTCTGCTAATTAGCTGTATAAAAATGCATTTCAAGATTATTAGTCCGGGGATGAAGGTTTTCACAATACTTGGATGAAAGGTATCTTAGAGATTATTAATAGTAAGCAACGTAAAATCGAAGACAATAACATACTGTAAACTATAAAAGGGGTTCAACATGGGAAAATTAGAAGAGATATACCCGATTGCAATCGAGCATACGAAACAAAAAGTTGTTCAAGATATTGATCGGTATTTAGAAGTGCAAGAAATGCTTCCTACTTGTGAGACGTACATAACTGAAAGACTGTCTTATATCGAACAAATTTGGGTAAACGTCTGGTTGAATAAAGCTTCAAATGACGTACCTAGAAAAGATAAGAAGGCATTTTTGAAAGATAAGGGTTATGAGACTGAAGGAGTAGCACATAAGTTGATCAACAACATGTTTCGTAATGAGCTACGAAACATTCAACCATTCGATGTAATTCCTTGGATCAAACAAACTTTTTCTCAAAATCAACAAGACTGGGAGCTAAGATATAGAAAAGCAAGGGAAACCTACTTTAAAAGACAGGAAGAACAAAAGCAAGCTGAAGAGCGGTGGAAAGTAAGAGTCAAACTTCAAGAAACAGTTCGGGAATTTTTTGAAGAGAATACACTGATTCTATATTTGCATGTTCGTCATCATATGGCTGGAGTTTTAGCAGATGATCTTCAAAATAAACCGAAGTACCATTATACCGAGCCTTATCTTCTTGAAGAACGATTGGTTGAACAAGGATCGTTTGACAGGACGGAGTATGTAATGGTCACGGATTTTTTTGAAGAACTGACAGGGGATATTCATTCCCTATTTATTTGGGGGAGAAGTGAATTTGAATATGAAACATATTACTATCGCTACGAAAAAATGGTTTTGGAATTCATTTCAGACATTGCACCTATACGAGCAATGGAACATGTACCAGACAAGCTAATTGAGGATTTCTCAAAAACTTATGGAGAGAAATTGACTGTTGGAGCTCTTAAAGGGTTGCTGCGTGATGAATGGGCTGATTTGTCGGAAGCCTGTTTTGATGAGCTTCAAGAAGAGTATTTGGCTGATTTGCTAAAACTTGCGGAAATTCCTTTTGACAAAGTGTTGCATCAGGAAATTTTTGAAAAGGATGAGGCGGAAAGGGAACGAAAAATAGCCAAAGAAATGGCGGAACAAACTAGAAGGAAAGAAGAAGAGGAACGGATTATTGATGATATTTTTGGTAAGGCTTATACTCCATCCTTAGGACAAAGTAAAAAATATGTATTACATATCGGTGAGACAAATACAGGAAAGACTCACCAGGCATTGCAAAAAATGAAAAAAGCTAAAAGTGGTCTGTATCTTGCTCCGCTCAGACTTCTAGCACTTGAAGTTTATGAAAAGCTAAATGCAGAAGGTGTTCGTTGCTCATTAAAGACAGGTGAGGAAGAAAAGCTAGTAGAAGAGGCAAGCCATATTTCCTCAACGGTCGAAATGTTTCATGAGAAGGACTATTATGATGTGGTCGTCATTGATGAAGCACAAATGATTGCAGATAAAGACCGTGGTTTCTCTTGGTATAGAGCCATTACGAAGGCGAATGCAAAAGAGGTCCACGTAATCGGGAGCAAGAATATCAAAATGATGCTTCTCGATCTTCTAGAGGAGGCAGATATTGAATTACACGAATATAGCCGGGAAATCCCCTTGGAAGTAGAATCCAGAGAGTTCAGTTTGAAAAATACGGAAAAAGGGGATGCCCTAGTTTGCTTTTCTAGAAGGCAGGTACTTGAAACAGCATCCAGACTGCAACGGAGTGGACATAAAGTCAGTATGATATATGGAAGTATGCCGCCAGAAACTAGGAAAAAACAAATTGATCTGTTTAATCGTGGAGAAACATTCGTAGTTGTTGCAACAGATGCAATTGGAATGGGGCTAAACTTACCGATCCGCCGCATTGTATTTCTAGAGAATGAAAAATTCGATGGGATACGCAGAAGAAGATTGACTTCTCAAGAAGTAAAGCAAATCGCAGGGAGAGCGGGAAGAAAAGGAATTTATAATACAGGAAGAGTAGCATTTACGTCGGACATAAAAATAATGAAAAGGTTACTAGAACAAGTAGATGATCCAATTCAGACTTTTGCGATAGCACCTACAACAGCTGTATTTGAACGTTTTCAGAAATATTACCGGCATATGGGCACATTTTTTGAAATGTGGCAGCAGTTTGATCCGCCCAAAGGAACGCAAAAAGCATCTCTTTCAGAGGAACGAGAGCTTTATGAGCTAATTTGTGATACCGAAATTGAAGTACGTTTTTCCTTAATGGATTTATATGGATTTCTCCACCTGCCATTTTCAACAAAAGAATCAGGTCTCGTACGTCAATGGCTAGACACAGTAAAAGCCATTGCAGAAGAGAGAGAACTTCCTGAACCAATCATTAAAACGAGAAATTTGGAGGAACATGAACTTTCTTATAAAGCCATTGGCCTTCACCTTTTATTTTTGTACCGTTTGGATAGAAGAACTGAAGCTGTTTATTGGGAACGTGTTCGTGAAGAAATCAGCGATGGTGTTCAAGATCACTTAAAAGATGAAGTGATCAATTATCAGAAAAAGTGCAAGCGGTGCGGAAAAAAGCTACCGGATGAATCACGTTTTCCCATTTGTGAAGCCTGTTATCATCGTGGGCATAGAAGAACATTCAGAGCAAATAATCGGTGAACTTAAATAAAAAAGAATTTGATGAAGAGATTCATATGTAAAATAAAAAATAGAAATTAGGAAACAGCCTATATGTTAACTTACTAAAAAGAGGATGGCTTAAAGGGTCTGACCTCGCAAACTAAATCCAGTATAGTGTTACATACACTTATCTTTTACCGAATTTAGTAATTGCGGGATCTGGCCCTTTGTTTTTACTCCCTCTTTTTTGATTTGTTCAAGAGTTATTACTAGAGAGATTGGTTTATTAGTTAGAAAAATAACTCAAGAATAATCATTACTGGAAAAAACTTTTAAAATAATCAATTTAATTTGTTGAATTTTCTGAATCACAAGCCTATAATTAAAATGTATTATTCCGATTAATTTACAATGAATAATAACACTCAGTTAAGAATAGGAGGCAGAAGATTGGTGGGAATTGAACAGTATAGTGACATTTTAGCATCCATCTTTAGTGACCTTGACAATAACTATGACCATACCGTTAGCTGGAGAAGATATTTACACCAACATCCCGAGCTTTCTTTTCAAGAAATACATACTGCCGAATTTATTGCTGGAAAATTACGTAGCTTTGGTCTGGATGTAAGGACACAAGTTGGAGGAAACGGTGTTATTGGCGTTTTACAGGGAGAAAAAGCCGGGAAAACCATTGCATTAAGGGCAGATTTTGATGCTCTCCCGATTATTGACGAGAAGGAAGTTGCTTACAAATCTTTAAATCCTGGCGTTATGCATGCATGTGGTCATGATGGCCATACCTTTGCTTTATTAAGCGTTGCCCAAACATTAAGTAAATTTCGTGATTGCTTAAAGGGGAAAGTTCTGTTTATTTTTCAACATGCAGAAGAGCTTCCTCCTGGTGGTGCGAAATCAATGATTGCTGAGCGAATTTTGGATGATGTGGACTATGTATTTGCTGCACATTTGGCTACGGAACTTCCCTTAGGAAAAATAGCTGTAGGAGAAGGACATAAAATGGCTGCTGTTGATAAATTTGAAATTACTATCCAGGGGAAAGGAGGACACGGAGCAAAACCGGAGGATTCCATTGATTCGATCGTAATAGGAAGTGAAATTGTTGGTTCCTTGCAAAAGATTGTCAGTCGTAGAATTAGCCCATTACAATCAGCAGTTGTTACAATAGGCGTTTTTCAAGCAGGAACAGCGTTTAATATTATTGCTGATACTGCCAAATTAGAAGGAACTGTTCGTACATTTGATGCCAATGTACGAGACAAAGTCGAAAATGAAATTAATGCGATTGTAAAAGGAGTCACAACCGGATTTCATGCAACATACAAAATGGATTATCTCAGAGGTTATCCCGCTTTATTTAATCATAAAGAGGAGACAGAAACAGTAAGGAATATATTATCAGCGACTTTTACAGACGAAGCTATTATTCCTTTAGAGACTTCCATGGGAGCAGAAGATTTTTCATATTTTTTACAAGAAAGACCTGGCACATATTTCAAAGTTGGTGCTAGAAATGAAAAGGATAATACGCATTATCCACACCATCACCCCCGCTTTGATTTTGATGAAAGAGCTTTATTAAATATAGAAAAATGTTTTGTGAAAATTGTTTTGCATTATTTATTTTAGTAAAGATAAGGAGGAGTCATAATGGGGTTTATTTTCGATCATTTAGTTCATTTTGTAGAGGATCCTAAAGTAGCGATTGAGGAGCTAAAAGTACAGGGAATACATGCAGTTGAAGGCGGTATACATGAAAATCGCGGTACATACAACGCCCTTAGCTATTTTGATTTAAGTTATATCGAGTTTCTGAGTACGTATGATCGAATTTTAGTTGAACAAACTGAGCATCTCAAATATAGCCTGCCGGAAACGGTGGTTCAAGATCAATTCGTTGAAGGATTTTCTCGTTTTGCAGTTCGGACAACAGATATTGAAGGAGCAGCAAATCGGTTTCGTGAAAAAGGATTGAATATCAATGGTCCCATTCCTTACAGTAGAAAAAGACCAGATGGAAGTTTGATAGAATGGCAATTATTATTTGTTGGCGATGAAAGTGATGAATTACAATTACCATTCATTATTCAATGGAATGAAAGTGATGAGGAAAGGCGAAATGAACAAATAGAAAAGAACGTTATCGTACCTCATCCTGCTGGGATTTCCTTTTCACATGTAACATTTGCAGTAGAAGATGGAAATCATACTGTGGAAAAATGGTCGGATTTTCTAGATTTAAAAGCTGGAGAAGTGTATATCGATAAAAAACTTCAAGCAAGATGCCAAAGATTAGAACTGCCTGGAGGTAATTTAGAATTCTGTAGTCCGATTGGCGAAGGGGTAGTTTCTGAAGTACTTGAGAAACGGGGGGAGAAACCTTTCCAAGTGAACTTTTCAGATGGTATAAGGGATGCTAAATTTAACTTATTAGGTGGAATTTATAATATTATCAAATAATAAATAAAACTCTATCATTAAATTCTTCAATCCTAAATCCAAGTAATCAGATAAAAATTGAATATATAAGGGGTATGAACGATGAAAAATAAAAGAAATTTATTTTCCTTAATAAGTATGATTATTGTATTTACTGTGGTGTTAGCTGGGTGTGGTTCAGCATCTAATTCTGATACAACTTCGGGTCAAAACTCGAAAGGAAATACAAATAAAACGATTCGAGTTGGATATCAAAAAGGAAATACGATTAATATATTAAAAGAAAGTGGCATTTTGGAAGAAAAACTGAAAGAAAAAGGGTATTCAGTCGAGTGGAAAGAATTTGTCCATGGAAATGCAGTAGTAGAGGGTCTGGTTACAAAAAATATTGATTTTGGTCATGCAGCAGATGGAGCAGGGATACAGGCTCAAGCAGGGAATAAGCCATTGGTTTATGTTGGTGCTGATTTACCGAATCCTGAAGGTGTAGGCGTATTAGTTCACAAAGATTCTGACATCACATCAATAAAAGATTTAAAAGGAAAAAAAATTGGAGTATTAAAAGGTGGGAACCATCATTATTTAGCGGTTCTTGCCCTTGAAGATGAAGGGTTAAGTGTAGATGATGTAGAGTGGATATATTTAAATGATGCAGCTCAAGGTCGTACAGCCTTTGAAACGAATAAAATTGACGTACTTGCTACTTATGATCCTTTTTTAGCGGGGATTGAAATAGATTTAGAAACCGTAAATGTAACAGAAGGCAAAGATTACGGGTATCCAAATCGAACATTTTATTATGCTAACGAAGATTTTAATAAAGAGAACCCTGAATTAGTAGCTCTTATCTTAGAAGCTACAGATGAATCTGATACATGGGCAAATGAAAATAAACCAGAAGTCGTAAAGTTAGTATCTAAAATGTTAGGAATCGATGAAGCTATTATTGCTAAGGCAACAGACCGTCGTAAATATGGCGTAAACAATATAAATGAAGAAATTATTGCTGCCCAACAAAAACAAGCAGATGTTTACTATGAACTTGGCCTTATTCCAGCAAAAATAGATGTTTCTGAATATATGCCTATTAAATAAGCTAGGAGAATTATAATGAATAATAAAATAATACCAAAAATTATCCCTTGGATCATCCCAATTGGAACGGTTATAGTATGGCAAATTGTTTCTGCAAATGAATGGGTATCGACCCGGCTTGTACCAGCTCCTTTTACTGTATTAACGAGCTTTTATCACTTAGTTATGTCAGGCGAATTATTTTATCATATGGAAATAAGTCTAGCTAGAGCTCTCATTGGTTTACTGATTGGGGGAGGAATAGGGTTTATTCTAGGTATTGCAAATGGATTGTCTAAATTCTCATACTTGTTTACAGACACATCATTACAAATGGTTCGGAATATTCCAAACTTGGCGCTTATCCCACTTGTAATCATCTGGTTTGGAATAGATGAGGGAGCGAAAGTTTTTCTCGTCGCGATAGGTGTAATGTTTCCTATCTATATTAATACTCTTCATGGTATTAAAAATATTGATGCTGGATTTATTGAGATGGGAAAGATGTATGGATTGAAAGGCTGGGCATTATTTAAAGAAATATTATTGCCAGGTGCGTTGCCATCTATTTTTGTAGGATTACGTTATGCTTTAGGTATAATGTGGATCACTTTAATTGTAGCTGAAACTATAGCAACCTCAAGAGGTGTTGGGTACTTGGCTATGACAGCTCAACAATTTATGCAATCAGACATTATCCTAATTACGATTATTTTATATGCGTTATTTGGGAAAGTAGCCGATTTAATTGCTCAATGGGGAGAACGAAAGGCACTTCGATGGCATAAAAGTTACATTAAGTAAGTCTGGAGGGATTTATTATGGGTGTGCCATCTTTAATGGAGAAAGCTGTAATTAATGATGAAGCTGTTCAAATTCATCTACAGCAAATTGACAAATCTTTTGGAGAAAAAACGGTATTAAATAATCTTTCTTTAGAAATTGAGTCAGGAGAGTTTGTTGTAATCGTTGGGAAAAGTGGAAGTGGAAAAAGTACACTTTTACGTTTAGTGGCAGGTTTAGAGGAGGCTACATCTGGTCAAATCACCTTTAATGATAAATCGATTAAAGATTCTAAATCAAGCGCTACGATGATGTATCAAGATTCTCGTCTCTTACCTTGGAAAACAGTATTAAATAATGTAGGTTTAGGGTTAAAAGGGAATTGGAAGGATCAAGCAGAAAAAACATTAGATTTGGTTGGCTTGCTTTCTTTTAAAGATCAATGGCCATCGACACTTTCTGGTGGACAACAGCAGCGGGTTGCACTTGCTAGGGCTTTAGTGCACAAACCATCCTTATTATTATTGGATGAACCGTTAAGTGCTTTAGATGCGCTAACTCGCATGGATATGCAAAATTTAATTGAAAAACTTTGGCTAAGTCAGGGCTTTACAGCATTGCTCGTCACCCATGATGTTCGGGAAGCTGTGAAATTAGCGGATCGAATTATCTTAATTGAGGACGGGGATATCACTTTAAATATAAAAAATACAGGAAAGCGACCACGTGAATTTTCTGATGTGTCACTTGTTCAAATGGAGAAGAAAATTCTTGAAAAAATTATGAAATCGTAAAAGATTTATGGTCTGTGAAATGGGAGAGCTGTTGAGTGACAATAAAGTTGTTTAATTACAAATAAAATCGTTACATTTACAATAAAGATGTTTAAAAATTCTAGTCACACTATTCCATTAAAGGGCCATTTAATGGAATAAGACATCCAAACAAAACTGGATATTTATGTTAATATCGGTATGAGATTGTGAAGAAATGTACTTAAACTAAAGGGGAGTTAGTTTATTCCGCGAAGAGCAGCTCTATGATAAAAAAATGAAAGAATGTAATATTATTGAGGAAGTACAAAAGAAATTAAAGACTTGATAAATGATGTCTAAAAAGACTATTTACAAGAACAGCCCTTTCTTAATTGAGAAAGGGTTGTTCTTGTAATAATATCAACTTGCATTTCATGAAAAAATTTACTTATTTGTTATAGGATACTATAATAGATAATTAATAATAGACTAAGGGGAATAATAATGGTTCAACAAACGAGTGATGTACGTGTTATTAATGTTACTGAAGCACCTAAAACAAATGAACAGTCTTCTTTTATTCGTCCAAAACAAAGTGCGAACGTCTTATTTAAATTTATGAACAAACTAGACTATCTGAAGGATATTATTAAGAATAAGGCTATAATGCCTCGATATTATGAGGAAATGATAGATTATCTAAATATTGAAGGGATAGATAAAATAGCATATCCAATGAGTTGCTTCTGTGATATTCATTTAAACAAGCTTGTGTATCATATGGAGAATTACGGATACTATGGTCTTGGTCTTAGTAAGGACTGGGGAATAAAACAAGGAATACAGCCGATTCACTATATTAATACATACTCGGAATTAAGAAATGATTTTAGTGATATTTTTAACGACATTTTTAAAATGCCAAATGAAGAAAGAACCAAGCACAAAGTTTATCATGATTACTTGCTACATAAATTATTCTTCATGAAACCAATTGAAGGTAAAATGATTACAAGTGATGGATATCCACATCGTAACTTCCATGATGAAAAAGAATGGAGGTTTATACCTAGTTTTAAAAACGTAGAAACGGATTTACCAATGGTTATTGATCAAGAACAATTGAATCCTAAAAGTTACAATGCTTATTCACAAGGTATTAGTCAAAAACCCGAATTGTGGCTGAAATTTGAGTTTGAGGCGATTAAGTATATTATTGTTAATAATCAAGATGATCGAAAAGAGCTTATAGAATTTATTATTGACCATCAAATTGGAGAAAGTGAGTATGAAAGACACACACTTATATCAAAAATTATGGTATTTACTGAATTGGGAGAGGATTGGTAAGCAATGTTTGCTGATTTTGAAAAAGCTTTTTTTAAAAAAAATGAAATAGATAAAAATATACCTGAAGAAATCCTTAAAGCTTTGAGTGAGAAGCTTCCAGAGGGTTTTGCTTATACTAATATTGGAAATGGAGCAGCTGGTATCACTACTGAAGGTACTTCTAAAGTCCAAATTAAGGGGCAGATAAAGTTACCTGATGATCTTGATCTACCTGGAAATTTTAAACCTTCTACAATGAAGGAGTTAATGGAATTCATATATAGAACACAACACCGATTAAAGTTAAAACGGGATGAAAATAATGCAATAACTATAAATGGAGAAAGTTTTAGTATAGATGAATTCATTTCTTTTCCCTTTGAAGATATGAAAGTAAGCAATAGTATGGAACTTACAGTGATTCCAACACCTTTTCAGCCACCTTTTGAAGTTAGTATAGAAGGTAACGGAATAGTAAAAAAGCTTTCCATTCAAAGACAGCCATACCCTGATATGAATAAAAGCCTATTCAAAAGTATTAACAATAACTCTTTTAAAATTTCTTATTTCTTATATGAAACAGAAAATAAATTACAGTTTAAATTCGACCTTAATATTGATAATGCAAACAGCGTAGAAGAGAGTATTGAAGCATTAAAGCTTTATGAATCTTGCATTAAAGGTGAATTTAAGCTACATGGTGAGAGATTTTCAATGCCTGATGTCGTAGAATCTGAAAAGGAATCTATTAGTGCGACAATAGCTTTTTGGGAAAAAGCTCTAAAGTTAGAACAGATTTCAAACGTGAAATTTACTCCTAAATCGCAAATACTGGTGGAAGAAGTAGTTATAATTGAAGAATTATATCGATCTTTAATAGAAAAAAAACCTTTTAAAGAATATATACAATTAACTGATCTGACTATTAACGGATTTGAAGGTACAGACATAAATAATTTTTTAGAAATTGAAGGATTATCATTCCAATTTACTGACAGATCTAGTGTAAGTGCTTTAGGTGTAGAGTTAGAGTTAGATAGTGTTAAAGGATTTTTTGATTTTAAGGTAACAGATACTGAACCAGTTAAAGAAGATAAAACGAAAATAAAGTTAATTGTTGAACCAATCCAGGGTAAAAAGATTTATCAATCAACCATCTATTTCTGTAATGAAGAAGAATTATTAAACTATAGAAACAATTTTGATTTAACTACATGGCAAAACGCTGAGCTAATAACTATTGATTAAATGAGTATTGAACAAGAATAGTATGGACTTTTGTGTCGCTATTTTAAGACACAAAAGTCCATACTTTATTATGTTAACTAATAGTATACGTATCATTCCTGCTTGTTCAAGAAACGGGCCAGATTGTTGAATAACATCTTAAAGATTGTGAAGGTTTGTACTTAAACTAAAGGAGCAGTTTAGTTGAATAAGCCATGATAAAATAACAGAGTTAGCACGGATAAAAAGGTAGGTGGAGAATCCTGTTGAGGAAACGCAGAGGTAAGATTAACGAAATAGTTTTTAATAATACCGCTTACTATAACGGAAAATATAGACATTTTCCGACCATTACCGATTTAAAAGGTATATTAGAAGAAATTATTAGTTGTGATTCAGCTACCGATTACATTAGAATTACACCATTCTATGTCAATGAGGAATTGAATCACCAAATCGAATTCGAAGAATATATGTTTTATTTAGAATGCCGAGACTGGTTTGATGAGAAGTTCAGGAGAAGCATATTATAGAATGTCTTAATGTAGAAGATACTTCAAGAACTCTAAATGATTTTAGATTAGGGGCAATATTATATCCTTTATGTCAAACTAATGATGTAAATTCATATAAAAATGCACTTGAAAAATATAAGGACTCTTTGAGAGAGATTCTACTCAAAATGATGGAAATTGCAAAATCAGAAATGGAATTAAAAGAAGAACATATGCCTTTTGGATATTTTGGTTTTGAAATTCATAGTGAGTAATATGTTGTTCAACTAACGGGGGCTTGTGCGGCCGAGCCTAGGTCGTATCATATAGCGGGTGGGATTCCCGTCGAGAAAGAACTAGCCATTCACTCGTAGCGAGTCTTGGAGGGCTAATGGTAACATTAGCCTTTAAGCGTAGACAGTTAGGTGGCGGGCCGAAAGCCAAATGGTTGAAGGGATTGAGCTCCATAATGTTAGTAAATCGAGAGGGCTGATGCCTTAAGCACAGCAGAAAGCTACATTTTATCCATCGTTAAAGGCAAGAAGGATAGAACCTCTCTGGAGTCAGAGACCTTGGCACGTCACACATTGATATGATACGGCAACTCGGGAGACCCTACCGGTCTTTTCTTCTTATAGAAGAGTATGGTGTACAAGCGATAATAAGCAAGGAAGCCAAATGCCATTGTAGGGAGTCGGATAGCAGCGTAGTACCAATGAAGTTGGGTAATGCCGATGGAGGAAAGGCTGCTACCAAGTTATCACCCTTACTAGGGGCACATTTACTACACGCAGAGGTAGGGATAATAAATGGACACAAAACTATTAAGGATAGCAGAATTAGCAAAATCTGAGCGAAAGAGATTAGCTATATTTTGTGAATGGTGACTGGAGGAGCCGTGTGCGTAAATAGCGCAAGCACGGTTCTGTGAGGGGGGAGGAACACAATCTACCGCAAGGTAGAGAGGTTCCCTTCTACTCGACTACTTCAATAAACAGCATAAAAAAATGATCTTCGATTGAAGATCTCAGATTATAGACAAAAGGCATTCTGAATGTCCCTATTCAGGTGCCCTTTTACATTTTAAAGTATTTTAATGTTAAATTTTTCTTGAAGCAGCCCCCTCTGGGGTCAATTTTTATACCATTTTAAACTGGTCCAAGTCCATGTTGCCAACTTCTTTAAATTCATAGCAGCAAAAGTAAGCATCGCCTGCATGGACAATTTTTTAAGACCTCTTAAGGTAGAGGGACATACCCTCTTTTTCTATAAATTAATTTTTAAAAAGAACGAATTAAAAACGATTATTCATAAACTTGAAAACACCCTCACGAGGTCCTGCATAATGAACACTTCTAGATGCCACCAATGTGGCTTTTTCTAATGCTTCAACAAATGGTTCGTTTTCATGATACCGATAATAACAATAAGCACCGTGTAATATATCCCCTGCTGCTAAAGTGTCTATGGCCTCTACTTTTGGAATGTGAATCCTTCCATGCTTGGAGTTTGAAAACCACAATGTATCGTTTTCTCCATCTGTTAGTGCAATGTTCTGTACACTTGTAGATTTTAAAAAAGTGACTAAATCTCTTTCTGGGGGAGTGCAGTTGATAGAGGCGATTATTTCATCAGCCAACGATAAGCATTCAGGAAAGTGTGATTTCCAAGAACCAGGATCCAAAATGATAGGTTTTTCAGACATTCTCGATTTTTTTAGAAAGTTAATGGATATTTCAGGAATATTGCAATCAGAAAAACAAAATGAACTTTCCATTATTAGATTTTCATAGATAGTTTCATTATTAATGGAAAACTGTTGTTGACCGCTCCAGATTGTTCGAGTGGCTTTTTGCATGTTTACCAATACACTGGATAAACTGGGTAATCGATTCTCATCTTCCGCCAGGTCTATTACCTTTATATGATAATCATCTGTCAACTCGGTTTTGATTGCCTTAGCGATCGTACTGTTTCCCAAACAGGTAATAAGAGTGGCATCCCCTCCTAAAATCGAATAAGTAATGGCTGCGTTGGCAGCAGGACCACCGATAAATGTTTGATAATCGTTCGTTTTACTTTTGAAGTTTTCAGATGGAAATTCGTTTTGGTAATACGTAATGTCTAGACCTGTTAAACCGCAAAATAAACCTTTTATCATCTTCTTTTCACTCCCTTTACAAACAACACGAAACAAAAATTCATAGTCTACATAGATGTTTACACTTTGTTGCATACTAAAAACTTATATTTTTTCTAAAACCTGTAAATCAGTGTTGTAGTCACACTTTTTGTATTCGTCCAAAATTCTCTCTCCAAGTCCCCACACCACTATTTTACCATGGCCGCTATAAGACACTCTCTTTTTTCGCTTATAAAATTTTCTAATGCTAAAAAAGCTTCGTTTATGTTTTTAACAGATACATAGTCTTATGAGGTAATGGGAGTTTCAAAAAAAGGTTCTTCCTCAGCTTTTTGGTCCTTTAACTATAAGATTGTGAAGAATTACACTTAAAGTAAAGGGTGCGTTAGTTCAAGAAAGAGTATAAAAAAAGCCTGTATCAATGATTACTCGGTAATCTAAGATATAGGCTTTATATAGGTAACTAATTGTTCTTATATTTTACTTATGGTGGTTTTTTAATCCCGAATTGCTCCTGCCTCACGAGAAGTCATTGCACCTTGTCCTTCGCTTACATCTTTTTGAATTTCTTGTTTTACTTTTTGGGCATTAGTTCCGGCACTTCCTGGTTTCATAATAGAACCCAAATTCTCATTATCTTGTTGATTCGGTTGCATACAAGTCCTCCTTAATTTATTGTTTAACAATCTTATTATTTATAAAAAACACCAGGTATATCCCGAGGATTTGAACAAATTTTAATTAAAGCAAAAAGAGCTTTCGTTGAACAATTCATTGCTACGGCAGGTCTTTTTTTCTTATTAAACTAACGGGCAGGTGTGCGGCCGAGCCTAGGTCGTATCATATAACGGGTGGGATTCCCGTCGAGTAAGAATTAGCCATTCGCTCGTAGCGAGTCTTGGAGGGCTAAAGGTAACTTTAGTCCTTAAGCGTAGACAGTTAGGTGGCGGGCCGAAAGCCAAAAGGTTGAAGGGATTGAGCTCCATAATGTTAGTGAATCGAGAGGGCTGATGCCTTACCTGCAGCAGAAAGCTACATTTTATCCTTCGTTAAAAGGCAAGAAGGATAAAACCTCTCTGGAGTCAGAGACCTTGGCACGTTACACATTGATATGATACGGCAACTCGGGAGACCCTACCGGTCTTTTCTTCCTTTTAGAAGAGTATGGTGTACAAGCGATAATAAGCAAGGAAACCAAATGCCGATGTAGGGAGTCGGATAGCAGCGTAGTACCAATGAAGTTGGGTAATGCCGATGGAGGAAAGGCTAGCTACCAGTTATCACCCTTATTAGGGACACATTTACTACACACAGAGGTAGGTATAATAAATGGAAACAAAACTACTAAGGATAGCAGAATTAGCAAAATCTGATCCTAAAATGAAATTTACATCTCTTGCACATCTTTTAAATAAGGAAGCATTAGTTCAATGTCATCATGAACTTCCCAATAAGAGGGCAACTGGGATCAACGGTACAACTAAAGAGCAATACGGTGAAAGTTTAGAAGAAAACATAGAGGATTTAATAAGTAGGCTTAAAAGCAAAAGTTACCGTCCTGTTCCAGTAAGGAGAATGTACATTCCAAAGCTCAATTCAAACAAGAAAAGACCATTGGGAATACCTGAACATGAAGATAAAATTGTTCAAAAAGGCATTACAAAGATACTTAATACCATTTATGAAAATGACTTTCTAGATTGTTCATTTGGATTCCGTTCAAATAGGAGTTGCCATGATGCTTTGAAAATACTGAACCACTATATTGAAAAGAGGTCAGTAAATTATGTAGTAGATGTAGATATTAAAGGATTCTTCGACAACGTTGACCACATATGGATAATGGAGTTCTTAAAACTGCGAATCTCTGACCCTAACTTACTAAGAATGATTGGTAGGTTTCTTAAAGGTGGATATATGGAGGAAGGTAAGAAACACAGAACAGATAATGGTACACCGCAAGGTGGAGTGATATCTCCGGTATTAGCCAATGTGTATCTTCATTATGTCCTCGACCTTTGGTTTGAGAAAAGGGTAAGAAAACAGTGCAAAGGACAAGCATACATAGTGAGATATGCAGATGATTTTGTCTGTTGTTTTCAATATAAGAGCGAAGCTCAGGAATTCTTCCAATCATTAAAACTTAGATTAAAGAAGTTTAAACTAGAGATAGCTGAGGATAAAACTAAAATTATTCCCTTCGGGAGGTTTGCGGAGAAAGATGCGAAACAAAAGGGAAATAGAAAACCAGCAACCTTTGATTTCCTAGGTTTTACACACTATTGTGGGAAGAGTAAACAGGGAAATTTTCGAGTGAAAAGGAAATCAAGCAGGAAGAAAGTCCAAGGCAAACTTAAGGAATCAAAAGAATGGTTGAAGAATAATAGAAATAAAGATATTCATATGATTATGGATAGATTTAAACGCTCACTAATAGGTTATTACAACTATTACTGCATCACAGATAACATCCAAAGTGTAAACAAATTCAAAGACAAAATCGGATACATACTGTATAAATGGCTCAACAGAAGAAGTCAAAGGAAATCCTTTACATGGGATAAATTCAGACTATTTCTTGATAAATATCCACTACCTTCACCAAGAGTTAAGGTCAATATATATGACTTAAGAAAAGAGATTAGCTACATTTTGTGAATGATAACTAGGAGGAGCCGTGTGCGTGAATAGCGCAAGCACGGTTCTGTGAGGGGGGAGGAACACAATCTACCGAAAGGTAGAAAGGTTCCCTTCTACTCGACTAGCTGAATAAATTAAAATATCCTTTACCCTGTACTATGGTACAGGGTTTATAATTTATATGGGGTGAATTAGTTGAGATATCGTATTAGTGAACTTGCTGAAAAGTGTAGTGTCAATAAAGAAACAATAAGATATTACGAAAGGGTAGGTTTACTTTCCAAACCTTCTCGTACAAATGCTGGTTATAGAATTTATCCAGAAGAAACTGTTCATCGTATGCAGTTCATTAAACGGATGCAAGACTTAGGATTTTCTTTAGCGGAAATTGACAAATTACTTGGTGTCGTTGATAAAGACAATGAACGATGTATGGATATGTATGATTTTCTAAATCAAAAAGTAGATGAAGTACAAAAGAAAATTAGCGATTTTAAAAGAATTGAACGTATGCTTATAAATTTAAAAGAATGTTGCCCTGATGAAAAATCTTTATATGAATGTCCTATTATCGATATTTTAATGAATGAAGAAAAAAATAGTAAAATGTAAAGGTGGAAGAATAGTGGAAGAGTGTTGTAGTAACCTAAGGGAAATAGAAAATGAAATTAACGGTGTTTGTCCATCTTGTAAAAATAAAGCTAAAAAAATCAAGTTGATTACACTAAAATCATTGCTTAAATCCCCTGCATTAGAAACATTAAACGTTAAATCGAATCACTATTTTTGTTCAAGCAAAGATTGTGATGTAGTCTATTTTGATACCATTAATAAAAAGTACCTTGTATCTGACATAAAGGTAGCTGTTCATCAAAAAGAGGGCTCAACAACTACACCGATTTGCTATTGTTTTGATTGGACAAAAGAGAAAGTTGAGAAACATGTAAAACAAGAACTTACCCCTAAACCTATTGAACATATCCGAGAAAATGTAAAAGAAGACAGATGTGGATGCGAAGTAAACAATCCACAAGGAAGTTGCTGTTTGGGGAATGTTACGAAGTATATAAAAAGCCTTTCTTAACAAAAAGTTGTAACATAAATTCTTCAACTACCATGAAAATAAACTCCCGTAACTTCGAAAAAAGACAATACCAAAGAAGCCCCTTCTCATTCGTAAAAAAAATGGAGAGAGCCACAAATAATTGAACTATGGCTTGGATTAACTGAATTAAGAACCAGTATGGACAGTTCACTATATTTTCATTCTCTGTGGTGCAGAGGTGATTTTCCGCTGCATGGATGGCTAACGGGGGCTTAGTGAAAGAAGAATTTGCATGAAATACCCCTTTTTTATGCAGCTACCAGGCTTTTTTAGATTAATCCAGGGCACTTACTTAATGTTAAGTGCCCTTTTATTTTAAAAATACACGAAAACAAGAGATATATAACGAAATTTTAAGAATAATAAAATTAATTGCGTTTTCATGGATAATGTTTCCGTTTTCATGAGAAATGGTTGCGCTTTCTAGGACTTTGATTAAAAAAGCTCTATATTGGATAATATAATCATAGAAACGAAATAGAAAGAAGCAAAAAAACAAAATAAGAAGCTTTTGTTATCGTTTGGGATTATTGGACTAATTTCTTTTAAAAAAATTATAGATAAAGGATGATGTAAAAATGATTCTTACAATGATTAATAATCAATGGCGTATTTTTGATACAAAAAAAGAAGCTGCAAAAGCTGTAGCAAAAGAAGTGCGTGGCTTAAAAATAAAAGACGAAACAGACAATTTGTAGGAAATTAACTACTAAATTGTCTGTTTTTATTTTGTAATAAACAAAATCGACTATAAGCGTCCCGTTAAGCCTAATGACAGGGTTCTTGTCATAGACCGCAAGCTCCATGAGATTCATCTGCTGAACGGGCTTGTATACGCCAGACACAACAGGTTAACATAACGCTAGTTATTAGAAAAAATCCTTTTCGCTACTGTTTTTTAGCTATTTTAAGTGTGTTGGGCCTCATTCTTCTTTATTCTGTAACTATTACTAAGTAGTATCAATATCCTCTAGAAATTCTTATTTCGGAACGTTCGAACCTTTGCTATTACTAGGTTTTGTTCTAGTTGAGGTATCGTCAGGAAAGTGCAGATATACAACGAATACATTAAAAAGCGCTAGCTTTGGGCTATAACGGAGGTGGACTTTTTGATAAAAGTTTTAATCCTTGCATCCACAATACTTTTATCAATGTTGTTTGCCTGTCAATCAATTAAGGATACCTCAGATTTAGTTATACCTACTAAGGATAGTATTATAAGCGATGGTTATCCAACAAATGAAAACGGGCAATCTTATGGTCCTAATATGGAAAACTTAATGCTTGTTGAACCTGATTTAATGTTGGCAGAAGGTGCGAACGGTGTATTAGGATATATTTATCAGCCTGAAGGTATATCTTCGCCAAGTGAGTTAGATGCATATAATAAATCATTCAAAGAATCGACACCATTATATTTACAAGATGGTAAAACGATTATTGGTACATTTTATTTTACGCATTGATTGTAAGTCGAAAATAAACTGAAAACATCTTTTTCAACAATAAGGGGAGGGTTCTTTATGAATTATGAGTATAAAGAGAAAGTAAATAAAAATGGTAATCAATTTGTATCGATTAGGGATAAGGGTGAGAATTCCTTGTTGGAAGTAGAAAGAAAAGGGAATCAGATAGAACTAGTTACATATTGGCGTAATGAGAAAACAACCAAAATCACCATTCCAGTGGACCTGTTTGAGAAAATTTACAAGGGTATGATCCAAGGTTAATAAAAAGTGTTATTACATAAAGGGCGCTTTAATTGAAAAAGCAATTAAAAGGATATTCTAACCAAAGATCCTTTTTTAGTACCGATAAG
>NZ_LFZW01000001.1:2526064-2692244 GCF_001183985.1 Peribacillus loiseleuriae
CGAAACAAAAGGGAAATAGAAAACCAGCAACCTTTGATTTCCTAGGTTTTACACACTATTGTGGGAAGAGTAAACAGGGAAATTTTCGAGTGAAAAGGAAATCAAGCAGGAAGAAAGTCCAAGGCAAACTTAAGGAATCAAAAGAATGGTTGAAGAATAATAGAAATAAAGATATTCATATGATTATGGATAGATTTAAACGCTCACTAATAGGTTATTACAACTATTACTGCATCACAGATAACATCCAAAGTGTAAACAAATTCAAAGACAAAATCGGATACATACTGTATAAATGGCTCAACAGAAGAAGTCAAAGGAAATCCTTTACATGGGATAAATTCAGACTATTTCTTGATAAATATCCACTACCTTCACCAAGAGTTAAGGTCAATATATATGACTTAAGAAAAGAGATTAGCTACATTTTGTGAATGATAACTAGGAGGAGCCGTGTGCGTGAATAGCGCAAGCACGGTTCTGTGAGGGGGGAGGAACACAATCTACCGAAAGGTAGAAAGGTTCCCTTCTACTCGACTAGCTGAATAAATTAAAATATCCTTTACCCTGTACTATGGTACAGGGTTTATAATTTATATGGGGTGAATTAGTTGAGATATCGTATTAGTGAACTTGCTGAAAAGTGTAGTGTCAATAAAGAAACAATAAGATATTACGAAAGGGTAGGTTTACTTTCCAAACCTTCTCGTACAAATGCTGGTTATAGAATTTATCCAGAAGAAACTGTTCATCGTATGCAGTTCATTAAACGGATGCAAGACTTAGGATTTTCTTTAGCGGAAATTGACAAATTACTTGGTGTCGTTGATAAAGACAATGAACGATGTATGGATATGTATGATTTTCTAAATCAAAAAGTAGATGAAGTACAAAAGAAAATTAGCGATTTTAAAAGAATTGAACGTATGCTTATAAATTTAAAAGAATGTTGCCCTGATGAAAAATCTTTATATGAATGTCCTATTATCGATATTTTAATGAATGAAGAAAAAAATAGTAAAATGTAAAGGTGGAAGAATAGTGGAAGAGTGTTGTAGTAACCTAAGGGAAATAGAAAATGAAATTAACGGTGTTTGTCCATCTTGTAAAAATAAAGCTAAAAAAATCAAGTTGATTACACTAAAATCATTGCTTAAATCCCCTGCATTAGAAACATTAAACGTTAAATCGAATCACTATTTTTGTTCAAGCAAAGATTGTGATGTAGTCTATTTTGATACCATTAATAAAAAGTACCTTGTATCTGACATAAAGGTAGCTGTTCATCAAAAAGAGGGCTCAACAACTACACCGATTTGCTATTGTTTTGATTGGACAAAAGAGAAAGTTGAGAAACATGTAAAACAAGAACTTACCCCTAAACCTATTGAACATATCCGAGAAAATGTAAAAGAAGACAGATGTGGATGCGAAGTAAACAATCCACAAGGAAGTTGCTGTTTGGGGAATGTTACGAAGTATATAAAAAGCCTTTCTTAACAAAAAGTTGTAACATAAATTCTTCAACTACCATGAAAATAAACTCCCGTAACTTCGAAAAAAGACAATACCAAAGAAGCCCCTTCTCATTCGTAAAAAAAATGGAGAGAGCCACAAATAATTGAACTATGGCTTGGATTAACTGAATTAAGAACCAGTATGGACAGTTCACTATATTTTCATTCTCTGTGGTGCAGAGGTGATTTTCCGCTGCATGGATGGCTAACGGGGGCTTAGTGAAAGAAGAATTTGCATGAAATACCCCTTTTTTATGCAGCTACCAGGCTTTTTTAGATTAATCCAGGGCACTTACTTAATGTTAAGTGCCCTTTTATTTTAAAAATACACGAAAACAAGAGATATATAACGAAATTTTAAGAATAATAAAATTAATTGCGTTTTCATGGATAATGTTTCCGTTTTCATGAGAAATGGTTGCGCTTTCTAGGACTTTGATTAAAAAAGCTCTATATTGGATAATATAATCATAGAAACGAAATAGAAAGAAGCAAAAAAACAAAATAAGAAGCTTTTGTTATCGTTTGGGATTATTGGACTAATTTCTTTTAAAAAAATTATAGATAAAGGATGATGTAAAAATGATTCTTACAATGATTAATAATCAATGGCGTATTTTTGATACAAAAAAAGAAGCTGCAAAAGCTGTAGCAAAAGAAGTGCGTGGCTTAAAAATAAAAGACGAAACAGACAATTTGTAGGAAATTAACTACTAAATTGTCTGTTTTTATTTTGTAATAAACAAAATCGACTATAAGCGTCCCGTTAAGCCTAATGACAGGGTTCTTGTCATAGACCGCAAGCTCCATGAGATTCATCTGCTGAACGGGCTTGTATACGCCAGACACAACAGGTTAACATAACGCTAGTTATTAGAAAAAATCCTTTTCGCTACTGTTTTTTAGCTATTTTAAGTGTGTTGGGCCTCATTCTTCTTTATTCTGTAACTATTACTAAGTAGTATCAATATCCTCTAGAAATTCTTATTTCGGAACGTTCGAACCTTTGCTATTACTAGGTTTTGTTCTAGTTGAGGTATCGTCAGGAAAGTGCAGATATACAACGAATACATTAAAAAGCGCTAGCTTTGGGCTATAACGGAGGTGGACTTTTTGATAAAAGTTTTAATCCTTGCATCCACAATACTTTTATCAATGTTGTTTGCCTGTCAATCAATTAAGGATACCTCAGATTTAGTTATACCTACTAAGGATAGTATTATAAGCGATGGTTATCCAACAAATGAAAACGGGCAATCTTATGGTCCTAATATGGAAAACTTAATGCTTGTTGAACCTGATTTAATGTTGGCAGAAGGTGCGAACGGTGTATTAGGATATATTTATCAGCCTGAAGGTATATCTTCGCCAAGTGAGTTAGATGCATATAATAAATCATTCAAAGAATCGACACCATTATATTTACAAGATGGTAAAACGATTATTGGTACATTTTATTTTACGCATTGATTGTAAGTCGAAAATAAACTGAAAACATCTTTTTCAACAATAAGGGGAGGGTTCTTTATGAATTATGAGTATAAAGAGAAAGTAAATAAAAATGGTAATCAATTTGTATCGATTAGGGATAAGGGTGAGAATTCCTTGTTGGAAGTAGAAAGAAAAGGGAATCAGATAGAACTAGTTACATATTGGCGTAATGAGAAAACAACCAAAATCACCATTCCAGTGGACCTGTTTGAGAAAATTTACAAGGGTATGATCCAAGGTTAATAAAAAGTGTTATTACATAAAGGGCGCTTTAATTGAAAAAGCAATTAAAAGGATATTCTAACCAAAGATCCTTTTTTAGTACCGATAAGTCACTTTATGTTAACTAGATTTGTATAGAGTGTTCATTAGAAACTTTGGGATCTTATTCAACTAAAGGGCCAATTAATGGAATAAGTTATTAATTTGGCAACAATTATAATAACATTACTGATGAAGCTGCATCCTTTTATGATATTTTAAAAACGGTGTTTATAAATGAAAAAACATATATTGTTTGGGGGGAATCTAATGAATTTGGAAGAACAGAAAAAATATATTCTATCAGGTAAAATGTATAACGATCTAACTCCAGAATTAGTCAAAGCAAGAGAAAATGCAGTATTTCTCACAAATGAATATAACAATAGTTTTGGCAAACCACAGCATGAAAGAGAAAACATATTAAAAAAGCTGTTGAAAAGTATCGGAAATGGAGTTCATTTTGAACCAACTTTTAGATGTGAATTTGGCCATAATATTACAGTAGGAGATAATTTTTATGCCAATTTTGATTGTATCATGTTGGACGGTGCGGAGATAAATATTGGAAATAATGTTTTATTTGGACCTAGAGTTGGAATTTATACTTCTAATCATGCAATAGATTCCAAAGAAAGAATAGCTGGAGGTTGCTATGCTAACTCTGTAAACATTGGAAATAATGTATGGATTGGAGCAGGGGTACATATCAATCAAGGTGTCTCAATAGGGGATAATACAATCATTGGTTCTGGCAGTGTAATTACAAAAAATATTCCAACAAATGTAATAGCAGCTGGTGTTCCTTGTAGAGTAATTCGAGAAATTACAGAAAAAGATAGAACTGGGTTTGAAGTATAGTCTTTTCGAAAAAAGACAATACCGAAGAAGACCCTGCTCATTCGTTAAAAAAATGGAGAGAGCCACAAATCATTGAACTATGGCTTGGATTGACTGGATTAAGAACCAGTATTGACGGTTCCGAACATTTTTCTCTGTGGTGAAGCGCTGGTTTTTGCGCTTCATGGATGGCTAACAGGTGCTTGTGCGGCCGAGCCTAGGTCGTATCATATAGCGGGTGGGATTCCCGTCGAGAAAGAACTAGCCATTCACTCGTAGCGAGTCTTGGAGGGCTAATGGTAACATTAGCCTTTAAGCGTAGACAGTTAGGTGGCGGGCCGAAAGCCAAATGGTTGAAGGGATTGAGCTCCATAATGTTAGTAAATCGAGAGGGCTGATGCCTTAAGCACAGCAGAAAGCTACATTTTATCCATCGTTAAAGGCAAGAAGGATAGAACCTCTCTGGAGTCAGAGACCTTGGCACGTCACACATTGATATGATACGGCAACTCGGGAGACCCTACCGGTCTTTTCTTCTTATAGAAGAGTATGGTGTACAAGCGATAATAAGCAAGGAAGCCAAATGCCGTTGTAGGGAGTCGGATAGCAGCGTAGTACCAATGAAGTTGGGTAATGCCGATGGAGGAAAGGCTGCTACCAAGTTATCACCCTTACTAGGGACACATTTACTACACGCAGAGGTAGGGATAATAAATGGACACAAAACTATTAAGGATAGCAGAATTAGCAAAATCTGAGCGAAAGAGATTAGCTATATTTTGTGAATGGTGACTAGGAGGAGCCGTGTGCGTAAATAGCGCAAGCACGGTTCTGTGAGGGGGGAGGAACACAATCTACCGCAAGGTAGAGAGGTTCCCTTCTACTCGACTACCTCAACAACAGGGGTTCGGCAGCCTTTTTCTTATTGAACAAACAGGCAGGATAGTTGAACAAAGAATTGTTATAACTGAATAGGAAGAAGTAGTCCAAGACTTTAATGATTTAATTGAAGGGCTAGAGAACAAGAAAAATTAAACGAATGCTCATTGAACTAAAGGGGGCTATTGGTCAATAGAGTAGTCGCTTTTTCATGAGTTCATAGTTTGCAATACCAAACATGTTATCTCCTTCTTTTCTGTAGTAAAAGACATTTTTAGTATATCTCAAGTCTAATGTATGCTTAACGCCAGTAAGTCACAATAGTAAGTAGGGAATTAATATGTTTAGCACCGCCAGCATGTGACGGTGCTAAAAGTAATAAAACTATTTTTCCTTAAACACGCTAAATGGCTGTTTTAACTCCAAATCCGATTAACATTACGCCAGTAGACTTTTGGAAGATTGTTAGGAATTTAGGTTTATTCAACCACTTCTTCAGATGATCTATTAGATAAACCAAAATCATAAACCACCCCACGGCTATTATAGTGAGTATTAAACTTAAAACGATCAATTGTTGATTTGTATTTCCATTAAGATCAATGAATTGTGGCATAAACGTTATATAGACCAAAATCGTCTTTGGGTTAAGGATATTACTAATGGCTCCTTGTAAATAGGGTTCTTTATTATAATGGTGGGCTGACTTGTCATTAGAATGCTGGCTTTCTACTTGAACAGCTTCTAATGAAAGAGTCCTTTTCGTAAAAAATGCTCTTATACCTAAGTAAAGTAAATAGGCAGCTCCCATATACTTGATGGCATTGAAAAGAAATAGAGACTGCGCAATGACAACTGACAAACCGAAAACTGCAATAATGGTCCAAAAAGTAAGACCCGTTGCCATGCCGAGTATCGTATAGCGTCCTGCTTTTGATCCGTGGCTAAGCGTATTCTTCATAATAAGTACCGTATCTGTACCGGGCAACATAGACATCATAAGGGCCATTAAGATATATGCTAATAAGTTGTCCATCATGAACCTCCTCCATTTTCAAAAATTCTCATATATTGTTTTGGTGTTAACCCAACTTGTTTTTTAAAGAATTTAGTCAAATGACTTTGATCACTAAATCCTGTTAAGAAAGTTACTTCAATGGGCTTTATACCTTTTTCCAAAAGCTTTTTGGCATGATTTACTCGAATTGTTTCCAAGTAGCTGTTAGGGGAGATGCCCATTTTTTTTGTAAAAGTTCTTAGTAAGTGGTATTTGCTCCATCCTGAAATAGCACTTAAATCATTAAGTGTAATCTTCTTCGTATAATTCCCCTCTAAATAGGCACACACTGCTTTAATTTCAAGAGTGTTTTCAGAAGCTGGTGAAGAAAGGGTTGCCAGGTCAGAATATTTCTGAATAAGCTCTTCCAATAAGCATAAAAAGAGTTCTTCCTTTTTAAGCTCACTCTCACCCTGCGAGATTTTTAAATGTAGTTCTCTTAAATTGTCTACAAGCTCACTACGATATAAAACATTTTGGTTGAAACGCGGGAGGCATTCGTTGCCATTGATTTCTAAAACCATCTTTTTCATGATTTCTGGTGTCACATTGATGCACCGATAATCAAGTGTTTTGCCATCTATCTGCTCGCAACTGTGAGTATCATAAGGGTTAAATAATAATAAGTCTCCGGGATTAATTATGTATTCTTCACCTTTACAAACTAAAGAACGTTGACCTTCTTCAATAAATCCAATCACATAATATTCATGAAAATGAGAAGGGAACTTTTGCATGATTCCTTTAAATCGATATGCTTCGATGTTTAGATCAAAATCTAGATAAACCGTTCGAATTTCATTTAACATTCCGATCCCCCTCGTAATGACATTTTTAGGATATCATTTATGATAAAGCTTTTCTTGTATGATATTGCGCTTATGCACCCTTGATTTGTCCCGCATCTTTAAAGGCATTGTATGAAGTTAGCTACTGGTATAGCCAAAAATAAGCCATCTCTATTCAATTTGTGTAAAAATACCGATAGTACGATTGTGAATTAAAAAAAGTGAGGTCGGATGCCTGAATTAATGATTACTTAAGTTAAAGATACCTGCATATAAATCATGGTAGCATATTTTAAAGATTACCTGTTGATTGGAGTGGAGGTTGGGCGCCCCCCGGAAAGCGCCCAGCCGGAACGGAAATCGACCTATCGCTTTTATATTAATGGTGAATTTGGTTAATAAACGAGCCTGGGAATTTATTTAAATATATGTGGCAAACAATATAAGTTTGGCTTCAATAATAAAGCAGATGAAACTTTACATAGACTGGTTTAATAACTGTGAAACTCTACTGAAGCAATCGTAGCTTTGTAAAAAAGGTTGATCGTTTATAATAAAGATTGATAAAAATCAATTCTTTAGTTATTATTGGAGATAATTTTTTTATTGGACTTTTATGTAAAAAATGATGTTTATCTTGTGAAGAATTGTACTTAAATTAAAATGTGCTTTAATTCAACAACGCTACCACCAACTTGGTGGTCTTTTCAATGTGCGAAAATATACAAAATCATACATTCAAAAAATTTGTTCAACTAACGAAGCAGTTAGTTGAACAAAGGTATTAGAACTTAATTGGAGAATTTAAAATTATAAAGATAAGGAGTGGTGTATTTTGGAACACGAATTAAAGGAGTTTATCAAGAAGTGTGATAAAGCAATAAAACAGGAAGATTTTGATACTCTGAAGAATTACTATACTGATGATGCAATTCTGGTAGTAAAACCAGATATGATTGCACGAGGAAAAGAGGAAATCAAACAAGCATTTATTAAAATTACGAAATATTTTAATAACAGTCTTGTCCCAGCACAGGGAGAAATGATTATTTTAAAAGCTGGAGATACTGCATTAGTTATTTCCCAAACGCTACTTGAGGCTGATAAAAATGAAACGGAATATTCTATGGATAGAAGGTCAACCTATGTGTTTAAGAAAAATTCACAAGGCGAATGGCTTTGTGCAATCGACAACTCATATGGTACAGACTTAATCAATATGTAGACTTTTATGCTATTGTTTATGAGTATAATCTGCATTTATGTTATGTCGAAAAGTTCTTTTTATATATAACAAAGGTAATTTATCTTGTTTAACTAATGGGTGCGATAGCACCATAAAAAGGCTGCCAAATGACGGCCTTTTTAATGAGCAGGTTTATTTCAAAAAATAGAGAGTTAGTCAATTCAGATGATCCATTTTTTCTGAAAGAACTTATTCTGAAAGATTTTGTACATTTATTTGCAACCGAATTACTTTCCCATTCGACTATATTGCATTAAACGCTCATGGGGCACAGAAAGTGGGCCATGTGCGGCGTGATAGGTTAAAAAGGGCCATCCTGTGAAAGATGGTCCCGTGTTGTTCATTCAAGACATATACTGATCAAACAGCTCCTTTAACTTGGATGCTGCATTCTCAGAGAAAATAATCTTGAGATTGTCATTCGATGCCTCGGCTGACCTAGACGAATATGCGAACATCTTCTCCTCGTATCCTTCGATTGCCTTGTCGACATCATCATTCCGAATGATTGCGAGCGCCAATTCTGCGGCATCCAGCATGGCCAAGTTCACGCCTTCTCCCGCAAAAGGCGACATCAGGTGCGCTGCATCACCGATAAGCGTAACGCCCGGTTTGTGGGTCCATTGAAGACCAATGGGCAGCATATAGATGCGTCTTGGAAGGATGGTGTCGTTGGCGTAACGGATATAATTTTTTAGCGACTCGTCCCAGTCGTTGAAATGATCCAGCAGTTGCCGTTTTGCTTCCTTGGGCTGATCGAATGGAATACCGCAAGTATCCAGCCATTCCTGACCGACATTAAAACATAAGCCTGACTTGATGAGCCCGGCCCCATTCAACTGCCCCATGATCGCCTTATTATCGCCAAGACCGAACAGTTTGCCCCGGGCGTTAAAAGCGGCCAGATCGCGATTCGATTCGATTTCTACGTTAAGCTCTATCATAGTGATACCGGTGTACTCTGCTATAGCTTCTGTTAGAAGCGGACGAATCCGGGAGAAAGCACCGTCTGCACCGACCACCAGATCGACGATATCCGTGTGCCCATTCTCGAAGTGAAGTTCATGAGTGCCGTTAGCAAGAGGGATCGCATTAACAAGCTTGTAACCATAGCGAATACAAGAGGGATCGAGAACGTTTAACAACAGGTCGCATAACGTTCCGCGATCGATTTCCGGACGTCCGCCTTTTTCTTTGGCATCCGCCGATTCGTCCATATATATTTTTCCGGTTTTATCGAGGAGGCGGAAGTCTTCCCCTTCATAACGGGCGATCGATTGGAATTGTTCGTATAGCCCCGCTTCTTTAAGTGCGAACTGTCCGGAATTTTCATGAATGTCCAAGGACCCGCCTCTCTGGGCGTTGGTGTCGAAAGGTTCGCGTTCATATATGACGGATTGAATACCGTGCTTTTGCAAAATTAATGCAAGTGTCAGTCCACCTGGGCCTCCCCCGATGATTGCGATGCGTAGTTGTTTCTTGATTGTTGATGTTGGCATAATGACTAGCTCCTCAGATTTAGCATAATGGTATTGTTTAATTCACATTGCAAGTTCATTGTTCGTTCAAAAGCAAAGAGTGGGATTGATCAGTGAATGATGCAATTCCCTAACTACTTCACATATCATATCTCAAATATATGAACCGAATATGAACTGAATTTAATTAAACAAGCAGCTAAAAAGATCTTCCAGCCGATGATCCTTTTTATTTCCTATAACATGTGATTATGTAAACTCTTCTTGAAATAAAAATAAGAGGAGTTTTTTCAATAAATATGAATTTGTAATAACCCTTGCAGGGATACATAATCCAAACATGAATTGTCTCGTGATGAACGGGCAGTCATGGGGGCTACATAAAACCTCTTACTTCTTTTTCCACAATAGCGCCCTACAATGGAAGTCCTGTATTGATATGTAGGATTTTATCTTGTTCAGCAATCGGGCCATTTAATAGAACAAACTTGGAGATAGAATCCTCCATAAAAAAGTAATATAATAAATACATCTTTATAATTCTGAACTCTGCTTTTTTTTTGAAATCTCATTTGAAATAAATGAAAGGGGAAGAAAGATGATTACTTTACAAACACCTTTATGTGATGTATTAAATATTAAATATCCTATTATACAAGCTGGCATGGCTGGAGGCTCTACGACAGTGGAACTAATAGCGAATGTATGTAATGCTGGAGGATTGGGAAGCTTGGGTGCTGCGTACATGATGCCAGACGACATAAGGAAGGCAATTAGGGACATTAAACAGCAAACAGATCGCCCTTTTGCGGTCAATTTGTTTTGTGTAGAGGACATCAACGATCCAAATGAAAAGAAACACGAACACGAGGTAAAAGAGGTGTTAATAAGCCTCGGGAAAAATCTAGGGATTAAAGAAGAGCATATACAATTCCAAACACCTGACCTGTTTAACGAGAGGTTTCAAGTTTTAATAGAAGAAGAAGTACCAATCATAAGCACAGCTTTTGGAATTTTACCAGTTGATAAAATGGAAGCTACAAAACAAAGAAAAATAAAGGTAATCTCGATGGTTACTACAGTTAAGGAAGCAGTAATTGCAGAAAAATCAGGAGTTAATGTCATTGTAGCTCAAGGTAGTGATGCTGGTGGTCATCGAAGCACATTTGATATAAAAGAGCACCCACAGGGAGCAAATATAGGAACTTTTTCACTCATTCCGCAGGTGGTGGAAAATGTCAATGTGCCAGTTGTAGCTGCTGGAGGGATCATGAATGGAAGAGGATTAGTGGCAGCACTTGCTTTAGGCGCTCAAGGTGTTCAGATGGGGACAAAGTTCTTGGGATCGAAAGAGTCAGGCGTTCATCCATTCTACAAGAAGGCTCTCTTTGAGAGTACAGAAGAACATACCGTCATTACGAAAAACTTCTCAGGAAGACCTGCGAGAGGAATAAAAAATAAATTTATCGAAGAATTTGATCGAGCAGGCGTTCATCCTTTAGCTTATCCTATTCAAAATACAGCAACCGGTAACATTAGAAAAGAAGCCTTCAAACAAAATCAAATTGAGTATATGGCCCTGTGGGCTGGTCAAGGTCTTCGATTAATTCATCGTGAAAATCATGCAGAAATGATTATAAAGGAACTTATGGACGAGGCTGAGAAAATCTTGGGATAAGTGAAGGTATTTATTATTTAGGGACAGAGGATCTCTTCCACTAAAGGAGCGTTAGTGTGGAAAGAATTAATTGATTTTAAGACTGAGATCATATATTAGATATTCCAGAAAAGGGCGCTTTAATTGAAGATGAAACACAGAAATGATCAATCTTTTTTATAAAAGAATGATTCACCGGGATATATTAAGAGCGTGTTTTGATCAATCTTTTTTCAAAACACGCTCTTTCTTTTTGTTCATTTATTAAAGTAACTAATATCAATTTGATCGAACTTTATTCCAAACCTACACTATATGAGATTCATAACCAGAGATGTACGGAGATATTGGTGATTGTGCCTTAGCAGATGATCAAGATCACGTATACAGGCAAAGTCGTTAAGCTAGGTAGGAGCAGGAGCTAATAGGCTTCTGTTTTTTTATTGCCACAAAAGAGGTACCAGTACATATAAGACGGGTTATATATACTCAGTTCTTTTCAAAAGTCTCTGTTAAAGTTTTTTCTTAACCCCAATAAAAAAAGTACCCGATTAATCGGATACATACTTAATGATTCCATGTAAATAAACGGAGTATTCTCGCTGCACATACTCTCTTAATTTAATTTTTCCTTCTCTTTCTAATTCTTTAACCAAATCTTCAATCTTGTTTTCATCTTCTTTAGTATTCTTAGGAATTTCTAGTGAAAATAAATTACCTTGATGGGCACTCTGAATCTTTTTTAATAGTTTCTCTTTATTCATTGAGGCATCCCCTTTATCAACTCGTAGAACAAATAAAAACCTAAATGTTGCTCTGAATTTATTATATCCGATTATCGTATATGAAAAGGATAAAACGAGAATTTATTCTGGTTATCAATGAGAATCTGTTACATATCCATGTTAATTCATTATTTTTCAGGAAGGTTCATTTAAATGGCGCTTTTATTAAACTAAAAAAAGAACGAACTATCGATGTGAGCAAGGAAGTAATGGCTTTATATACCGATTAATTAGTGCATGAATATGGGGAAGATTTAGAGCATGATTATATATTTATCAATCTTAAAGATTCTTATTTTGGGCACCCTCTAAAATATCAAAGTGGATTATACCTTATAAGAAGACTGGTAAAACGGACAGGGATTACTGCCCATATGTTACGTCATACGCATGCCACAGAGCTTATTAGAAATACGTACAAAAAAGATTAGGGCATGCCCATGTACAAACAACACTTGATACGTATGTTCATCTTTCCAATCAAGATATGAAAAATGAATATAAAAAGGATCTTCAAGGGAGAGAAACATGACAATGAAATTTCCAAGTGTAGCAACTAATCGAAAGCTTATCGCTAGTACAGAGATTAATAAAAAAATAGCCAATATGATTACCTATGTACTTTAAAAAACTTAAGGATTCTTAAGATTTTTTCCCACTGATTCTTTAGGTTTGAAATGTATCCTTAAAACTGTAGAAAAATTCAAAGCTATGGAGTGGTGGCGTACATGAAACCTTTCAATTTCATCTTCCAATATATGTTGAATCCAAGGGAAGTTGGTGCAGTCCTGCCAAGTTCAAAGTATCTTGCAGAAAAAATGGTAGAAGGTGTTGATTTCCACAATGCGAAGTACATCGTAGAATTTGGCCCAGGTACAGGAGTCTTTACAGATAAAATTATTAAAAGCAGAATTCAACATACAGTTGTTATGTTGATTGAGAGTAATACAGAATTTTGCGCGTTATTAAAAGAAAAGTATAAGGACGAAAAGAATCTGATTATTATTAATGGTTCTGTTGAGGACATCGACAAGTATACAAAGGATTTTAATATCCCTTATCTTGATTATGTAGTTTCTGGTCTTCCTTTTGCGAGTTTACCGAAAAATGTTTCAAGTACTATTTTAATTAAAACCAAAAAGCTGTTAAGAAAAAATGGGGTTTTTATTACTTTCCAATACACGCTAATTAAGAAAGACTTTATTCATCACTATTTTAAGCATATTCATCTAACACGTGAGTATCGAAATATGCCCCCGGCGTATGTATTCCGTTGTAGTAATTAATATGTAAATCATGACTAATTAAGGAAATAAAATATAATGATAACAAACCGTGTTATCTTCATCGATGCACTGCGTGGCTTTAGCTTATTGGGCATCTTACTGGCGAATTTACTAAGTTTCCAGTATGGCATAGCTGGCACAATCGACATAAAAGATCTATCCGCCCTCGATAGTGGGGCTTTGTATTTTGTGAACATCTTTATAGGAGGATCATTTATGCCGATCTTCGGTATTTTATTCGGCTATTCATTTATTAAACTTGTCGAATCCATCCGTAGGAAAAAGGGGAAAAGTCTATGGTCCATCTTACGCCGTGGAACGGGGCTAATTGCTTTAGGTTTGCTCCATTCATTATTGTGGGAAGGCGATTTTTTATTATCCTATGGAATCATGACTTTATTTTTACTCCCATTTATTAATTGTAAACCAAAAACGCTGTTTATTTGGGCTGGTATCTTCCTTCTATATGCACAATTTCAAGCAATGATTGTTCATCCCTTATTACTTATTGGAATGGGACTCGCGAAAAAGCAAGCCTTTGCAAATATGGAGAGCGAAAAGAAATGGTATTTGATTGGGGCGTTACTTATTCCTATAGGTCTAGCTGTTAAATCTTTTAGTTTTATTGAGGGTACTTTTTCGGGTATGCTGATGGCGGCTGGTTCAGAGATACTTGCCGTTGGCTATATCTGCCTTGCAGCTTTATTATATAAAACTCGCCCTGTACAAATGCTAGCACCTGCGTTTGAAAGTGTCGGTAAACTATCATTAACGAATTATTTAATGCAAACGATTATTTGTACAGCTGTATTTTACGAATATGGTTTAGGGTTATCCGGAAAACTAGGTATCTTTGACGGAATTTTATTTGGCATCGTTCTTTACAGTTTGCAATGTATGTTTAGCCTTGCTTATGCAAAGAAATTTAAACAAGGACCATTTGAATCGCTACTTCGTATGTGGACAAATTGGTCTTGGCACCGACAGAGTAAGACAAAGTAGATTGGAAGTACTGTACAAGAATAGTGATTTCGAGGGATTACATAATGGATAGAGGGAAGGAAGGTGATTGTCGAAACAGACAAGTGAAACAAGGAAAATTATATTCAAAAAAGAGAATTTCAGCTCAAGCAGTTTCAACACAAGAAGCAGTAAGTAACTGTGCTACGTTAAATGGGATAACGTTCAAAAGTTAATTGCTTATGGAAATTCATGAGGAAGAAGGTTCTATATACACGAGCAATCCGAAGTATGTATGGGAATTCAAGTAAATAGAGGGGGATGAAAGGTTTGAAGAAAGTCTATAAGGCTGAAGTCCTCACCCCTGATAAAAGTCAACCAAACCATTGGCGTTGATAGATACGTCTATAATTTGTACTGTACGAGAATATTATAAAAATACAAAGAAACATTAATAAAAAGATGGGAATAAAGATATGACTTCACAATTATCCTTATTTATAATAACTCTATGTGCAGTTGTTATTATAGGAATTCTTTTAAATAAGAATAAAAAATTAAATCAGACAAAACTTACTACTAACAATTCTGATAACGATGAGCTTATTTCAGAAATTCCATATATGATTAAATGTAACACAGATAATGCTAGAATAATAAAATATGTTAGACAAAAAACTGGTTTAGGGCTAGTCGAAGCAAAAAAATATGTAGACAATCTTAAAGAATAAAAATGGTCATCTATTTGAATCAATTTCGTAATAGAACACTAAACCCTGAAATCAACATTGTTCGGATTTCAAGGCTGATTGGTCTATTATGAAATTGATTCATTTGCTTACTTAATAAAAAACAAATCATCTGCCAAATGAAGTGAAATAAGTATAGAAATATGCCACCAGCGTATGTATTCCGTTATAGTAATTAATATGTGCATTTAGGGGATTTTACGGAAGGGTGTGGATAGGTTTGAATGGAAAGGTTTTAGTTGTTGATGATGATCTAGAAATTAGAAATCTAATTGCCATCTATTTAGAAAATGAAGGATTAGAAATAATTAAGGCGAGTGACGCACTTGAAGCATTGGAATTATTGGAAGTCTATCGTTTTGATTTGATTATTTTGGATATTATGATGCCTAAAATGGATGGAATCGAGGCATGTATGAAAATTAGGGAAAGCCGTAATATGCCAATCATCATGCTATCAGCTAAATCTGAGGATATCGATAAAATTCAAGGTCTAGCTTCAGGTGCAGATGATTATCTAAGCAAACCGTTTAACCCGTTAGAATTAATAGCCAGGGTGAAATCTCAACTCAGAAGGTATAAAAAATATAATATTGAAACAGAAAGTAATAAAAGTGTCATTACAATTGGCGATTTAACCATAAATACAGATACTCGCCAAGTATGGATTAAGAATAACGAAGAAAGGCTGACACCAAAAGAATTTGATATCCTTGAACTTCTAGCTCGTAATAAGGGCATTGTGCTGAGTGTTGAGAAAATATATGAAGCTGTTTGGAAGGAAAATTTTTTAAAATCTGATAACGCTGTGATGGTTCATATTACAAAAATTAGATTCAAAATTGAAGATGAACCGAAAAACCCTATTTATATCAAAACCATCTGGGGAGTGGGGTATAAAATATGAGGAGTAAAAAGCTAAGTGTTCAACTCCTTACAGCAATAGCGATTAGCTTTATCATCTCAGTCATAATTGTGAGTAGCATTTTACTACGTGTCATGGAATATTTTTGGGGGAGTGCCGATTTTCTTGATGTGACGCTCTATAATTTATTATGGATATCTGCTGTTATCTTAACTTTTATACTCAGTCTTTTAGTCATGATTCGAAAAAAGATAAAATACCTTCAACATATTACCGAAAGTGTTCAAACCATTGCAAATGGAAAACTAGGTTATACGATTGAAATAAGTGGTAATGATGAGTTAAGTCAACTTGCTGCGAATATCAACTATATGTCAAAAGAATTGGAAAATAAGTTCGAACATGAGAGGCAAATAGAGAATGAGAAAAATGAACTGATTACAAATATTTCTCATGATTTGCGTACACCTTTAACGTCTATCATTGGATATGTAGATTTATTGAAACAAAAAGAATATCAAGACGGTGAACAATTATATGAGTATCTGGAAATCATTTATTCTAAATCACAAAGTTTTAGGAATCGTATTGATGAACTATTTGAATACACCAAACTTACAAGTCATGACTTACAATTAAACTTTACTGAAGTTGAATTAGGCGGATTATTAGAACAAATAATAGGAGAATACATGCCGATTTTAGAAAAGGAAGGTCTAGACATTCAAAAATCAATAACGCAAGAAGATATATATGTATCGATGGATATTGAAAAAATGGTGCGTGTCTATGATAATCTTCTAATGAATGTACTAAAATACAGCATGAAACCCTCTCTACTAAAAGTAAATCTTCATACAGTTGGCATAAAAGCTATTTTGTCTATATCCAATCAAGTAGAGAACTTACCCGTACAAGACGTTACTAAATTATTTGAACGCTTTTATCGCGCGGATAAGGCAAGAACGGACGATGGAGGATCTGGTATTGGACTTGCCATTTCTAAAAGAATTATAGAACTCCATGGTGGAACAATTGAGGCTGATTATCAAGAAGGTTGGTTAACCTTTACAATTGAATATATCATTAAAGAATAGTGGCTTTATGAGAAACGGAAAATGTATATTGGTGATAGTTATTTAGTGGATATATTAAAATGGAATGGTGAAAAGTTGGTTTATGATAAAGAATTATATTCTAAATACCATCCGATAATCGAAAAGTTTTATAACGATAAAATTTCAGAAATGGATGCCTGATTTTATTGGTATTGCCTTGCAGATGACCCAATTAAAGCCAATGAATTTGAAGAAGCTTCTAAATCTATTCAAAAGGGGATTTCGTTAGCTAAAAATCATCAATGCAAGAAGTAGTCCAAGACTTTAATGATTTAACTGAAAGGCTAGAGAACAAGAAAAATTAAACGAAAGCTTCTTCAACTAAGCCAGCCAATATTTAAACATTAAGAGATCGGCTATTGACGGTCTTTTTTATTCGAACTTGCAAAGACCTAAATATACCCATATGGTAAAGGTTGCATATGAAATGGAATTGGCGACAGGAAAACTACTTTATCAAAAAAGAAAAAAGTTTGTTAAAAACGGAAGCCGATACCAAAATAAATATGGTGTCGGCTATTTACAATTCGTGTACAATTACCATAAGAAAAATTTTCTTATATATTAGGTGGTAAAGCATAGCTGCATGGATAGCGAAAGGGCAGAAATTTAAAAAAGCAATATGAAAGGAAGACGAATGATGATTGAACTTCAATATTTTGAGCGTTCTGATATGGAGCAATTAATTAACTGGATACCTTCAGCAGAATTTGTATTACAATGGGGTGGTCCAGCATTCCAATATCCGTTAACGGAAGAACAATTAGAAAAATACCTCGAACATGCGAACAAAGAAGATTCCGATATATATATTTACAAAGTAATAGACCATGACTTACAACAAGTGATTGGACACATTTCTTTAGGTAACATAGACCGAGTACATAAATCAGCGAGAGTAGGAAAAGTATTAGTCGGTTCAACAGAAGTAAGAGGAAAAGGGATTGGTTCTGAAATGATGAAAGCTATTTTAACAATTGCTTTTGAAGAACTAAAATTACACAAGGTAACATTAGGTGTATTTGATTTTAATACTTCTGCGATTCGTTGTTATGAAAAAGTTGGATTTGTTAGAGAAGGATTTTTAAGAGATGCTCGTAAAAATGGTGATGAATACTGGAACTTGATTGAAATGGGTATTTTGGAAAACGAGTGGCGTGAAATAAATAAGTAATAGTGTATTGGGGACTTAATTTAAAGATTCGATACACGGATTAAACAACTTTATTAATCGTTTTCATATTGCATTTAAAATAACAATTAATGCAGCACCTGTATCACTTAAAACGGCCATCATTAGTCATATGGAAGAGGTTAAGCCAACTTCGTCAGATATTGAAAAAATTAAGGAGACTATTTTAGAATAGATCTTTGTTAATATGATCTTCCTCTGAAGAGGGTATCGGATTTTCGGTAATATCAATTACTCTAGGATCTATTAAATCTTTATAACCGATATTATTTATGACACCTTCTGTATATTCTACTAAATAGAGCCATTCTGTAAATTCCGTAGGAATGTCGTTACCTTTAAAAAATGGGTAGGTTTCTTCTTGAGGGCCACAGAATAATGTATAACTTTTTTCTCCAGTAAGACTACTTTTATAGCAGATGTCATCAAAACCTTCTTTTCTTAGATACTCTGACAATAACTGCGTTGGAAGGTATTCAATGGGAGCTTCACTATCTGATACAGGTTTAGATATCTCAGTAGCAAAGCTTTCAAGAAAGTATTTATTTTCCCAGAAATTAAGATCATAATCATCAGAAAAATTTGTGGTAATTGTTCCAATACATGTGTTAAATAGTGGGATGGATTCAATTAGTTCTCTTTGGCTAATTCGACCAAACTATAGATGATCGCACTTGCTTTTGCACCCCTCATTGATCGGGAAAAGATCCAGTTTTTTCGGCCGATGACAAATGGTTTGATGGTGCGTTCACTTCGATTATTATCAATTTCTAAGCGACCATCTTCTATAAAGGTTGTGAGTCGAGTCCATTGATTCAGACTGTACGAAATGGCCATGCCAAGAGCACTTTTTGGTGTAACTCGGGCTCTTTGTGTTTTTAGCCAAGCTAAAAAACACATCTAACACAGGTTTACTGTGCTCTAGACGCCCATGCTGAAGGCAATCAGGACAAACAAACTATCAAAAAAGAGAAAAATGAGGGGACTAAGCCTAAACGAGTAGAAGTAGAAAATCTAAGAACAGCTAATTCGAAGACCTTTTTGAATAATGATGGCATATATGCTTCAGAAATATCTCAAACACCTATTCATTATAAAAATAAAAAAAGTGAATGGACGGTAATTAACAATAACTTAAAAGAGAGTGTAGATAAAAAAAGTTATTTTTCTCAAAGAGAAACTGTATACGCACTAATATTTATACGGATTTTGTTACACTGTGCTTGTTGAACAATCGGGCCATTTAATTGAGTAACAACTTTAAAGAAAACCGGATATTTCATATTGAAATGTAGATGAGGCCGTAAAGGATTGTACTTCACTTAAACTATTGTAACGAGTTTAATGAAATAAAAGTGTTAGAAAGAAAAAATGGTAAAATAACTTCTAAAAGAAGTGCTAAAAAAGGGAGTTAAAGGGGCTTTGAAAAGGTGGCGTTCAGTTTGACTTTACATCAATTAAAGTATGTATTAGAAGTAGCAAGTAAGGGATCCATGAATGAAGCAGCAAAAAGTTTATTTATTTCTCAGCCAAGATTATCGAATGCGATTAAGGAATTAGAAAAAGAAATTAGAATTAATATATTTATTAGAACGAATAGAGGGGTTACTGTTTCTAATGAAGGAGCCGAGTTTCTAGCTTATGCCAGACAGGTATTACAGCAGTTTAACATGCTTGAAGAAAAATATATAAGTGAAAAACCAGCTAAGCAACATTTTTGTATTTCAACCCAGCATTATACATTTGCAGCCAATGCTTTTGTGGAACTTGTAAAAGAATTTGGTGCTTCTGAATATGAGTTTAGACTTCTTGAATCGAAAACTTACGAAATCATTGAAGATGTAAAAAATTTACGAAGTGAGCTAGGTATTATCTATTTAAGCAACTATAATGAATCAGTATTATTGAAACTATTAAGAGAAAGAAACATAACCTTTTCGGAACTATTTACGGCAAAACCTCATGTGTTTATTAGTAAAAGACATCCATTATCCGACAAAGAATCTATTAATTTGGATGAATTAGATGACTATCCATGCCTTTCTTTTGAGCAAGGAGAATACAATTCTTTTTACTTTTCAGAAGAAATTTTAAGTACACGAAGTTTAAAGAAAAGTATCAAGGTAAGTGACAGAGCAGCTATTGTTAATTTCATGATTGGTCTCGATGGTTATACCATTTCTTCAGGAGTTTTCCCTAAATATCTTCATGGAGATGATATTATTGCTGTGCCTCTTAATGTAGATGAAGTCATACGTGTTGGAATAATAAAGCATAACGATGTCACATTAACGAGACTTGGTAAAATTTATGTAGATGCATTAAAACGGATTGCACAGGAATTATAAATGAAAATCCACTTAATAATCGGCCTGATATAACTTTTAATTATATCAGGCTATATCGTTTTGGTATTATGCTATATCTAGGAAACTCCCTATAATATGAATGATGAAAGTCATAAATTGGAGAGTGAATTTTGATATGGGAGTTCAAGTATTATTTTCATTTGTTATATACGTACTAGTAAATGCCTTTACACCCGGACCGGGTAATATACTAGCATTAAATACGATGACTAATAATGGATGGAAAAGGGGGAAACCTTTATTCTTCGGGATCTTTACTGGTTATTTTTTTGTACAAGCATTGTGTGCCATATTTATTTATGGATTAGATAACTTCATAACCCCAATAATGTCTGTCCTTACATATACAGGAGTTATTTATATTTTATGGCTTGCCTATCAGGTCGCTATTAGTAAGCCTAACAATAAAGCATCTGAGAAACAGCCTTCTTTTTGGATTGGTTTTGTTTTACAAATTGTTAATGTAAAGATATTTTTATTTGGGATTACCTCTTTAACAGGATATGTTATTCCTTATTATTCATCGTTGGGGATGCTATTATTTTTTGAAATGATCATTGCTGCAATAGGTACTCTTGCTACTGTGACTTGGATATTCTTCGGTGGATTATTCCAAAAGGCATATTTCAAACATTTTCGAGTAATAAATATTATATTGGCATTATTACTCTTGCAATGTGCAGTTGGACTTTTATTACAGTAAAGGAAAAATGGGGATTTTTAGGGATTAGATTGCTGTTTAAAATCAAACGCAAACATACAACTGTGTCATTTTTAAGAATTCCTGTTTAAAAGTCTTAACTTTTGTGTCACTTGTTAATTTTGTTACCTTGTACAACAGGGGAACAAAATTAACAAGATTAACTTTGCGTTAAACACCAATTTAGCGAAACTTTAGACAACCTAGGGAAGCAGAGAGATTTTAAACTATGCGTAAAATACAAATTTTATGCATGAATGAAAACATTAAACAAAAGGAGATAATATATAGATAATACCAGACAACATCAAGTTCACGAACAAAAATTAGAACAGTTGGTTAGGTCCTTGCCATTCTATCGTATCCGCAATCGGGAGAAATTTTTCAATAAAGAAGGTCGCATTTTGTAACCTGAACTTAGTAGAATAAGACAATATTAACGACGATAGGATACAGTGGATTGAGCTGGAGTTAAAACGCTATGTTAAAAGAGATTAATATAATTTCACTCTCTTAGTTTAATGTTTTTTGCTATTTACTTTTATTAAAATTTCTTTCCAATTAGAAGGAAAACCAATATGTGTAAAATCTATATCATTTTCATATTCTAAAATAAGTGCTTGTAAATCAGTGATAAATCTATTTCCTTCAGTTTTAGTTAACAACCTTTGAGTTATATATACTGCAGCATATATAAGCCGATTTTCAAATTTCTTTCCTTCTTCTTTAAACAAGCGGGGTTTGAATGTTAACGTTTTATTATATAAACGGCCATAGTGAGCACAATTATTTCGAACATGTGATAATGACTGTAACCAGCTTTCAATCCAAAGTATGCTCAGTACGCCTTAACCATTCTTAGAACCATTTTACAACTTTTATGGAACCTATAAATCTGCCGATGGCAAAGAACTTACTCTTGTACAAAGATTGGGAATAACCAATAAAGTCTTCGATTTGAAAGATATTATTTATCTTAGATAGTTCGCCTAATTTCAATATAAAAAAGGAAAATATTATATTTATGTTAAAATGAATTCACAAATTGTAAAACATTGTATATAATTAAGGTAAAAATTGTGTAGGAGTAAAGTTTTATGAAACGATTTTCAAAATTGATAATAGCTTTGTTTTTCACTTTTTCTTTAACAGGATGTATTGGAGAAAATTATGATTTTACCCCACCTACTGTTTCACTTTCAAATCCTAATGATACTCAAATGGAAGATTTGGAAGAAGCCAATATAAATTGGCGAGGAGAAAATAATAAACAACTCGAAAAAGAAACAAAAGACATTTTATCATTGGCAAAAGAACAAAAACAAATTTACTTTAGTGCTGGGAAACAAGTTGATTTACTATTCGACAGTGAAGATTTTGCAGTTAAAGAGTTAAATGTTTCAGTATCGCAAAATGATAAAAAGATAGATTTAGAACTGAATGATAACCGTTCCTTCGATTTTCCAAAAGAAAAAGGTAAGTATGTAATTGAGGTTAACCTTCATACTGATAGAGGGTATGCTCAATATGTAGGTAATGTTGTTATTCAGTGATAGAATGAAAAACGCTTGGATTTTCTCCAAGCGTTTTGTGTGTTAAATCGTATGCTAATTTCAAGTCAATTTACACTGCTTTTTGATACTAAAAATCCATTGTTATTTAATATTTTCTCCACATTATCTGAACTATTTCGTGTTTTTACCTGGTCCCTTGCCCTTCTATCAAACTCGCAACAATACACAGATTTTGTCTTGAGTTTAAATCAATTGAACGTAAACGTTATATTCGTGATCTGCCAAAATGTAACGACTAAATTTACCACCATAAGTTTCTTCTAAATATGATTCGACGCGACTGTGAATTTCGCGCACAACTTCACAATAAGATGCCCGATTGATACGATAATCTTCGATACCCACCTGTTTGATTACGTATATCCAACTGGGCTCAATTTGTCCAACTACTATTACCATACGCAAATCTACAAGAATGAGCTTATGAAAGTACACCTTGTTCCTATAGGCCAAGATCAAAACCTGTTCCTCGAATTCTCTCCTTTCGTCTACTAGCAAAATGTCCACATCATTTACGACTTTAATCATGCGTATCCCCCCTTCAATATTTGCCTTTAGATTAATTGAAAGTTGACTGAAAGGAAATTCATCAAAATTTAATTTTCAGCCCTGCTTTGATACGAAAAGGCACATATAAAATAAAACCATTAGCAGATTAAGCGTGTTGTTTGAAACTGACCACTTTTTCTTTGTTGGTGTGAATAGAAAGAGAAGTGGGTTGAATATAATAAGATAATAAATTTGATCATGCTTACGAAGAAAGTGAGTGGGAAATTATGCAGATATCTAAGATATATGAAAGGTATTTAAAAGGGGAGAAATTTAAGAGTATACGTGAAATTAATCTTGGAGATTTACCTATAAAACGACCAGCTGATTTAGTAGGTCGCTCACCAATTATGCAAGACCTTGCTAAAAAATATTCAAAACATTTAAATAATAAATAGACCCCCGCTTAATTGTATAAACGGGGGATGATAATATTAGTTGATTTTTTTGTATTGCGTCATTCTTATTACTAATGGATCCGTTTTACTAACATGAATGGGTCTAACTATACTACCAGTTATTTTTACTTGATTAGTTTGTTTAGCATTCCGATTAGTACTTGTTTCACCCAATTTTCTTTTTGCCCGATCTCTAATATCTTGTGTTCTAATTGGAGTTTTAGCGCTTTCCATATAGATCACTCCTTTATTCAATGATATATGAATAACCTTTCATTCGTCAAGACTAGACTCCTATTCCGTTTCCAACGTTACCATCATTGCTTGTCAAAGCCACCATATACTCGATATTTTCAATATTCTTACTGATCGTATTATGTAATAGTTCGAAAAGGTATCTGTCTAAAATGTCAAAAGGATATGTATAACTGCTAATAACAGTAACATATTCATCTACGCCGTAACAAAAATAGAAAACGAGATAATTCTTTTTAAATAAGTTTTCTTGATTATTTTTGTTGAAAATTGCAGATTCCCCTGTTTCTTTAGTTTCTTCGACTAATTCATTTAACTCTTCAGGTACAGATCCATTGTATACACTATATGAAAATGTAGCATGGAGTGGGTGGTTTTTGTATCCCGCTTGAATCTCTGCTAAAAAATATTCTAATACCTCTTTAAAATCAATAATTGAATCATTTAAAAAGTCTAGCGTTCTTCCAGCAGCATGATCACTAGCTAAATAGGCCATTAGTTTAGCTTTAGTTCCGCTGATTTCAACAGTTTCAATTGCTGCTTGCTCAATATCATCTACTTCAAATTCCATATTGAAAAACTTAAATCGTTTTAGGCGTTTAAAGGCAACAGGAATGATCAAAAATAAAAGCATCCAAATTAAAAGTAAAAAGAGACCTCGAAAGATAATTTTATTAAAGTTTGATTCTACAATAGGTTTAACTAAAATATTTAACCACGTTTCCTTCTCTGGAGTATTGCTGCTTAAAGAATTTTCAACTGCTAGAACGTCCGGTTTTGTTTCATCGCTTTTTAAAGATGGTGCATTAGAAGGCGTATGTACAGAGGATACATTCTTTTCTGACTGTAAAAAGAGTTTCTCTGGATTCTCATTGATAGTCTTAATACCAATTAGAAGGGAGGCAACCGTCATCCATGTTAAAATCAGAATAATTCCCGTAGTGTATAAATAAGGGATTAAAAAATGAATCCATTGAAAAAATGATCTTCTTTCCGCATTTTTATTATTCATGCAAGGCACAATTCTTCCTTTCCTCTTTACTATTATATCGAAATGCTTTCTATCTAATAATATTGTAAACGATTCAATATTAAAAGTTTATTATTTGGGGTTATTTGTACGGAAGAGTTAGAGCTAAGACCAGATGATGTTTTATTGGTAAATGCTTATAGATCTCCAATCAGGCATATCAACGGCTAAAGGAAGATCCTTCTTCAGATTGCTAGCCAGCATAACTGAATTAAAACGTGATATCATTAGCGAAAGAACGAAAGGTGTATTGACGGCAGCTAGAGCAAAGGGTAGAGTCAGGAAATCAAATTTACAACGATAAGTATTCTGATACAAGCAATATGAGACATTATGAATTCCTATCTAACGTTGATTTGATTATGTACCAATAGGCTTCACTCTATTGAGATTGTGAAGGGTTGTACGTAATAAACTAAGCAATTAGATAGGGATTGGTTAAGTTATCCTGCCTATATGTTACACTTTATTAGAAGTTATTTAGCAAGGGGAAAAAGGGAGAGAAAGCAATGTTACAATCACTGATTTTTGATATGGATGGAACTCTATTTCAAACAGATAAAATTTTAGAATTATCACTTGATGATACTTTTAATCATTTACGGTCACTAAATATATGGGATACAGTAACCCCTATTGATAAATACCGTGAAATTATGGGTGTACCTTTACCGAAAGTATGGGAAGCTTTGTTACCTAACCATTCCAATGAAGTAAGAGAACAAACGGATGCTTATTTTCTGGAAAGATTAGTTGAAAACATAAGGAGTGGGAAAGGTGCCTTATATCCTCATGTAAAGGAAATTTTCAGTTATTTAAAAGAGAATAATTGTTCCATTTACATAGCGAGTAATGGTTTAACGGAATATTTAAAAGCAATTGTGAGTCATTATAATTTAGATAATTGGGTTACTGAAACATTTAGTATTCAACAAATTCAAACGCTCGATAAAGGAGAATTAGTTAAAACAATTATAAAAAAATATGATATAAAAAAAGCAGCTGTAGTCGGAGACCGTCTATCTGATATTAATGCGGCCAAAGATAATGGTTTAATTGCAATTGGATGTAATTTTGATTTTGCACAGGAAGATGAACTCGCTCAGGCTGATTTAGTAATAGATGACTTAATTGAGCTAAAAACAATATTACCTAAAATGAAACAACGGAATTGTATTCTCAAAGTGTAACGGAAAAAGCATTAGAACTTGTATATGAAAACTTTCAAAAATTTAGTGATTACACAGGAGCGGGTTTAAACTGCATGTTTTCTTCTACCATGTAAGAACGATATTTTCTTACACAAACTGTGGTGAAGCAGGGCTATATGGATGGCTAACAAGGTGCTTTAATTCGACAGCGTGACCACCAAATTGGTGGTCTTTTCAATGTTCGAAAATAATTATAATCATACATTCAGAACCTCCCCCTTCTTTAACGAACTGGTTCAACGCCCTTTGATCTTTCACAATCTGGCCATATTATTGAATAAGTAGATATTTTTGAAAGGGGTTAAAAAATGACTTTAAAATGATCTGGTTTTTAATGTTTGACAAATAACGACGACGAGGAGTATTGTTATTTCTATAAATGTAGAAATAATAACGAAAGGTGAGCAAACCCGTCTATAACTTTTAAAAGAATTAGCTTCTGAATCAGAAATAGCTTGTGCAGTAATGGCTAATAAGTTAGATATTCAAGCTAATTCAACGTTAACACACCATTTAAAATTATTAAGCGATTGTGGTTGATTAAGAGTAAGAAAAGAAGGTACTTCCGTTACTATAGTCTGCTACGTACGAGATTAGAGAAATACGCTCCATTTTTAATCTTTATTTCTATATTTATATAAATATAGAAATAAAGATTTCGCAAGTTAAATGCGTCATTCAAGTACTACGTGGAAGCTTACTTCTTATATAACTCGAAGTTAAACAGGTTGTGAATGTAACCTTATCAACGTTTTAAAGAGGTATATCCGTTTGGACCTTTTTGTAGAAAATAACGTTGAGGAGCTTACGTGTAAATATTTTATTTCGAGGAATGATAGAGTGGATAACCATCTTAGTTTGTTATCTATCTTCTTAATATTACTATAGTATTAATATGAAAGGATGATATAAATGGCAAATATAAATATACCGATTTCTGTATTAAATCTCGTCCCCATCCGCCAGGGACAAAATATGAAACAGGCCATTGATGCAATGGTAGATCTTGCGCAGGCTGTAGAAAAAATGGGATATCAACGCTATTGGATTGCAGAGCATCATAATACTCCAACCCTAGTCAGTTCGTCCACGTCTATTTTGATTAAACATACATTAGAACATACCGATCACATTCGTGTCGGATCAGGCGGTATTATGCTACCGAATCATTCGCCGTTAGTCGTAGCCGAACAATTTGGAACAATGGCCACGATTTATCCCAATCGACTGGACCTTGGTCTTGGTCGAGCTCCTGGTACAGACATACTGACTGCAAGCGCGCTGAGACGTTCAAAAAATGATTCTGTCTATACCTTTCCGGAGGATGTTAAGTCCCTGCTTACTTACTTTGGTCCGGAAGAACAGCAAAGTTATGTGAAAGCTTATCCAGGTGTTGGTACAAATATCCCAATCTATATCCTGGGTTCGTCCACTGATTCCGCATACTTAGCAGCAAATCTGGGTCTGCCCTATGTATTTGCTTCCCATTTTGCATCAAAATATATGGAGGAAGCCATTTCGATTTATCATGAACGCTTCCAGCCATCGAAGTATTTGAGCCGTCCTTACATGATAGTCTGCTTAAATGTGATTGCAGGCGAAACCGATGAGGAGGCAGCAAAACTATCAACCACAATGCAACAATTTTTCCTAAATGTTATCCGTGGGACGAAAACACCGTTACAGCCGCCTGTTGATAACATGGATGAAATTTGGAATTCCGCTGAAAAAGAAATGGCCCAATCCAAGTCGAATATCATGCTATTAGGCAGTAAAGACTCTATCCGTAGACAGCTGACAGCATTTCAAGAAAAATATGATGTTCAGGAGCTGATGGTGGTTTCTTATATTTTTGATCCAGATAAACAAAAACGTTCATATGAAATATTGAAGGAAATTGTTGATGAAAATTAATTTTTATTGCCGATCTCGTTTTGCAGATTCTTTGCGTGAGAGCATTGACTGACTTAGCTTTGCAACATGGCGCAGCTTTTGGTCGACCGAAAGCCACCGTTACGGAAGAGTTTGAACAAGTATATGATCAATAGAAATCAGGAGAAATGACGGCTGTGAAGGCTATGCAAGAGATAGGCGTAAAGAAGCTGGATTTTTATAAGTTGGTTAAGAAATATGAACGATAAACTGAGAGATTATTAGATAAAGTACTCTTGTACATACGTTCAAGCGACAGATCCAATAAGAGATTTCTACGTTTAATTTTAACCTAGTTCCAACGTATGCAAAATCAAAATAATAAAACCGTGTTATTAGTAATGCATGTACAAAATGGTATTGTATCTCATTTCGGAGATACAAAAATTCTTCAACCTTTCCACAAAGCTGTAGAAGCTGCCCGTCAAAATAATATTCCAGTTATTCATGTCAGGGTCGCGTTTAGCGAGGGTTATCCAGAGGTCAACCCACACAACAAGTTAATTTCAGCAGTTAAAAATAGAGTTGGCGTTACGACTGTCTCCGATCCAGAAACACAAGTTCATGAATCTGTACAGCCTAAACCAAACGAATCGGTTGTGACGAATTATCGAATTAGCTCATTTGCTGGTAGCAATCTCGAAGTCATCCTTCGATCACAACAAATCGATACACTTGTTCTCACTGGGATTTCTACAAGTGGTGTTGTTCTATCTACATTGAAGGTACTTTCGGATGCATGTCTTGAACATGATCCTGAAGTTCAACGTGTTCTTATCGAAAAGGTATTACCTATCAAAGCAGATGTGCAGACTGTTGACGCTTGGTTAGGCACTTTGAATTGATATTAATTGTCTTAATCATCCTAAGAAAATCATGTAATGTTAAACAACAAGCGCATTTTAAAGGTTTCGTCCTAAAGTGCGCTTGTTGTTTTTTTAACACAGAGGTCTTGATCTGAAATTTCCAAAACTCTATAAAATGGTTTAAAGAGGTTCAAGCTTTAATTGTTGAAAAATAAGCACAAAGAAGTGTATAGTAACTTCTATAAATATTGAAATTAAAACAGATTAGAGGTTTTGAATGTGAACGATGAAGTGGCAGTAAAAGTATATAAAGCACTTGGTGAGCCAACTCGTTTACGACTCGTAAAAGCATTAGCTTCTGAACCGGAAATGGCTTGTGCAGTAATGGCTAATAAGCTAGATATTCAAGCTAATTCTACATTAACTCACCATTTAAAATTATTAATAGATTGCGGTTTACTAACTGTAAGAAGAGAAGGTACTTACCGTTATTATAGTATTCAACGTAATATATTAGAGATATACGCACCAACTTTAATCCCAGATAATAATTCACTCTGATTTCAATGTGATAAAATGGTATATATAATACCCAACATCACCAAAAGTGCATTGTCCACTTTTGGTGATGCTTTTTCGTTTGTACATTTATAGACTCATCTACCTTCTGTGTTCCAAAACTCGTCCTTTTCTGAACCCCTCCTCTTGGATTTGCATTCCGAGCTAAAAAAAGGATAGGTTTTGTAGCGCAGTCCAATATGACGAAAAAGGTAAAATCTAACGCACTGATAAAAATAAGGGAATCTATCAAAGCTATTCAAAAGCGACCTTGTGCAAAAATAGTTTGGCATTTTAATACGGTCGTAATGGGAATACAAAATTATTACTCAGCCGGCCATTATTACATAGAAACTAACATGATATGAATAGTTTAAGATGGACTTGAAAGCGTTTTCGATAGGAAGGTAGTTAATTATATAAAGTATGATTCGGAGAGTTTTAGATGGCAAAGAAAAAACGCGGCGATTATTGTAAAGCTTGTGAACGTTATCGAGCTAACGAAAAGTTTAGGGAAAAGGGACATAGACAAAACATTTGTAAAGATTGTAAAAAGGCAGGCAGAACAGGGGAGATAAATAGTGTTTTTTTGAAGGATCGGGTCCTAATCGCTATATGAAATCGTTAAAAGTTACATTGATCGTATTTATAAAAATGGAAGAATATTTATTTTTCGAACATATGGGGAATAGCTATGCAATGAACGCTGATTTAGAATGCACTCCCGTATTTTTCCAATATGATAAAATAGGCAAAGTGCCGTTTATGGTTGCGGATGACCTTATGTTAGATTTAGATGATGTGTATGAAGCGATATCGGTAAACTATCACCATAAATTAGAGAACGGTGATTAACTTGATTATTATGATATGTTGGAAGAGGACGAGCGGGAGTTATCATCTAAAGAGCAGAAATATCTTTCATTAGTTTCAGATCTCCAATTCATTGATCAGGAATATCGGAATAATGAATAATGAACTAAAAAATGCATTAGAGCAATTCAGATTGCTTCTGTAGTTAAAGCTGAAAATTCTCGTTGTTGTGCCCACTTTACATTTCTGTAAGGTGGGGCTTTTTATATTTATTCTACAAATAAGAGGAATTGAGATAAGTTATCGTTTTTTCTTTTTAGTATCTTTTGATATTGGTTGATTTTTATTAACTTGTTCAAAAATCACATGTACATGAACTATGTTTTCTTCAATTTTCTTAACACTTAAAACTTTTCCTTTGCGACCTTTAATTTTTATATCCTCATCCACAGAAGGAATATGTTTTAGCAGCTGACTTAATACTATAGATTTATTTTCAAAAAAATGAATTGTAACCATCTTTTGTACTCTCCTTATTATTAGAATTTATTTACAATACCTTTTTATAAAATATTGAGTAAACCTTAAATTTAGACCGAAGTCATGCATTTAAGGTTTGATTAAATTTCCTACTATCTATTGAGCTAAGTTTATATGGAATACACTAAAGGCCATTTGAATATATTGAAAAAGTCAATCTAAAAACGAAGAAATAAATAAATAAATAAATAAATAAAGGGTCGATCCAATTGTATTCATAAAGAGATATTTAAGTAGGAGGATGTAAGTTTGCGTAAATTGGCTACGATAGGTTTATTGTTAGGTAGTTTAGTTGGATTCATAGCGTTGAGCGGCTGTAGTAAAGAGGTAAGGAATGAGCAACAGTTGGAGCAGCAAATAAAAGAGTTGGAGACAAAAGTAAAAAAACAACAAAAAGCCATTGAACAGTATCAAGCTAATCTGGATCAAAAGGAAGCAAAAAAAGCTATTGAAGTAGCCATATTAGAACCAAATACAGGAAAAGTAATTAAGCGAATAAATCCAATGGAAATGGACTTTCAGAAGAATGTCGAAACTTATAAGAAAGTTATTTCCGATTGGGTAAAAGATTTAGCCAGATCTGAAAATGGTTATGACAAGAGAATGTTCCCTGATAAAATTGGCGCGGACGGAGTAATCATCAAAGGAACGCCACGTGTAATCTTATCAGAAGATGAATTAGTGAATCGAATTATGGACGCCTCAGCAAAAGGGGGGCAGGTTGAATTACCGTTAACGGTGTTTGAATCTGGATATAAGCTTGAAGAAGTAAATACGTTAGATGAAGTGGTGATAAGTTCGTTCACGACTAGTTTTGATCCAAGTGTGACCGGAAGAGTCCGAAATATTGAGTTATCATCTCAAGCTATTGATAATGTTATATTAGGAATCGGAGATGTTTTTTCCTTCAACACAGCTGTAGGAGAACGGACTGAAGTAAGAGGATATCAAAAAGCAAAAGAGATTGTGAATAAGCAAATGGTAGCAGGGATTGGCGGTGGAATTTGTCAGACATCCTCTACACTATACAATGCAGTGGACAAATTAAAGATCAAGTATGTGGAGCATCATAATCATTCACTCCATGTTGGCTATGTCCCTAAGGGAAGAGATGCAACTGTATCATGGGGAGGTCCTGATTTTCGATTTGAAAATACAGTAAATGTACCACTATTATTAAAGGCAAGTGTAGATAAAGAAAAAGGGAAAGTGACAATTGAAGTTAGATCATCAAAATTATATGCAAGTCAGATTGGAAAAATTTAATTTTCAATCTGCTTGAAAGAATTACAACAGGTTAAGACAATCGTTGCACAAACGTTAATCTATTTTTTAAAAAAGTGTTCCACTAAAAAACAAAAAAAGAAAACCACATGCTATTCATCCAAGAGAAGCAGGAGATTTTCTAAACACAATAAACATTAAGTTTTAGGAGCAATCAATCACTTTGGATGGTTACTAGCCGAGATGTTACCAGCATCTCGGCTAGTCATCTTTTGTACTATATATATTCCACATTTATTATTCATTCGAATGGCTAATTGTTATTCCAACACCGAGTTGTTCAATAACGGGTTTAATTCAAAGGTGCCATAATGGGGGATTTTGATGTTAATAAAAAAGTGGATTTGTAATAATCACTTATATGGTTGTGTATTTTGAACTTGAGGAACAAATTGAAAAAAAACCAAAGTATTCCATTTGCTGAATATAGGAAGTATATAGTCTATAGGGGGGCTGGGTCTAAAAATGATTAACTTGGATGTGAGCGCGAAATGTGAGTTGAAAACAAGAGCTTAGTAGGAAAAGGGTTATCATGTGGCATTGTCTTAAACATGAGAACCTCTCGAAAGGGAAAATCTTGTTTCTAATTTTCTTTAATATCCTGCTGACATATGAAGATCCTTCGCAAATTCATTTAACCCTTTTCCTTTTCGAACTCTTAATGCAGCCAATGTTTTTATAGGTTGCACTTTATCAGGGCAATAAGATCCATTCTTTTATCTCTTTTTGATTGGGAGTTTTCTCGGTTTTCTTTGTTCCTCTTTACAAGATGGGGGTTAACAGTTACTACTTCAATATCTTGTTCATATGGCCATTTTGATAGGTTAATCCAGTAATGATCCGTTGGTTCCATACCAACTTCATTATTATTAAAAGAGAGTGGATCACCGACTATAATCCCACGAAAGTTAACAGCACGAGCGACGTGAACTTCTTGTGCTATATCCACACCAACAACGAGATGATGATTTGAAATTCTTTAAATTAGTTGATTTTGTTTGTCTTGCATTTTGAACTTCATAGTAGAGCTTTCTCCTAAGATTGATTTTGTGTTATGTGTGTATAATCATCTTACTGAGGGGCTTTATTTTTTTCAAAGCTGAAATTTAACAATCTACAGGAAATCTAACGGGTGCGATGCATAAACAAAGCCATATTAAAGCTCTAAAAACCAACTATTTAGTACATGAAAATATTCTATAGCCCAAAACATCCTCATACTTTACTATTATATTAAAATGTTCATGCATTACCGCGTAAAGTTCAGGTTCAATATACTCTGAGTACTGGAATTCTGAATTTGTATTGTATTGGAGCATAGATTGTTTTTGCATGCGAATTTTTATATTTTTAAAATCAGTCTGTTCAAGTAAAGTGATCCAATCCTTTTCCATAAGGACGGAATCTAATCCATAAAATTGTTTTACTTCTTCCTCACTAGTTGGGGAAAGCCGTTTATTAGTGGTAAGTTCATTTGCAATAAAACGACCACCGCTTTTTAATAATCGAAATATTTCTTTAAGAGCTGTTGGCTTATTTACAAAAGAGAGAACAGATTCGGAAATAATAAAATCAAAATTCCCATCCTTTACTGGAAATTTCTCTATTGAGCCTTGAATAATTTCCACTGGTAATTGGTATTTCCTCATTCTGTTTTTTGCCTTTTCCACCATTATAGGGTTAATATCCATCCCCGTTACTTTTGCTCCGTATTGTTCAGCTAGATAGGCAGCTGTTTGGCCAGTACCACACCCTACATCTAAAATGCGGGAAGTTTTGTTAATTTCTTCAGTCTTAAGTATTTCCTTGGTTAGATCAATGCCACCAGGGTGTGCCCCTCCAACACCAAATTTGGACAAAAAATCTAAATATATCGACCTACCAATTAGAATCACCTTCTTCAATTCTTATTTGTATAAAATATGAAAATACAAATAAGATGTTCATCCCAAAATGGCATAAAGATATTTAAAACACTAAAAAGGGATACAAAAAAGGAGTGAGAGTATGTCTGGTAAGCTTGTGGTGGATTTCAATAAAAATTGGACCTCGTTTTTGAAATGATTGTTTTATTTCATATTTCTTATATGCGCATATAAAAGAACGTAAAAAAATACGGACTTAAAGGTACACCTCGTGCTCCTTAGTTCTCAAAACGTTAATAGCTACATTTCAAGGCTCTCAACCATTTTGGTTGGGAGTTTGTTTATTGCCTGAAAAATACTATGACTACATAGCACAACTCAGTGTACCTTTGAAATTTTGTGTATCTTGCTCATTTATCGTATCTTTCAACGTGAAATAGGCTCTTAATACAGTAACAACCACCTAAAAAAATCATACTTTGTTGAAGAGAGTACATGTGGTATCTGATGGTCTCAAATATAAAAAACACAAATTATCTTCATTCAGCTTTCTGTTCAGGTATTTAACCTGATTATTAAATATAAAGGAGAGAATAAAATGTATAATTTTCATAATGATCTACAAATGTTGGAAATGGGTAATTATCAAGTTGGTGAGGTAATGCCTGTAGATTATCGCCAAGAACCGTTCCAGTATAGCGATATGCGTCGTTGTGGCGGTTGCGGTCGTTGTGGCGGTTTTGGTCGTTGTGGCGGTTTCGGTTTTCGTTGTGGCGGTTGTGGTTTCGGCTGTTTTGGCTGTTTTGGGGGCTTCTTTATTTAGCTGTTGGGAGATTGGTGGTAGTTCTTCAAAAAAATTTAGGTTATTTTATGAAAGGAAGTGCCCCTGCATGCCGCAGGAGCACTTCTTTTTTTTGTTAATCATAATGGACAAATAAAAGAACATAAAATGGTAGTGCATAATTAGGAGCGATTAGAGATTAAGGAGGAGCTGAATGAAGAAACTGAACTCATACTCACGTCCCAAGGTAAAAAGGGATACATTTTATCTACCTGATCCACAAGGTGGTGTGTATTTTCGGAATAACGAAAGCTCATTCCGTATGGAGGGCGGTACAATCTATCAGTGGATTGAAAAGCTGGTACCGATGTTCAACGGGGAGCATACATTGGGAGAATTAACAGAAGGATTAACAGCCCCGTATCAGAGCAGGGTATATGAGATTGGAGAAACGTTGTACAAGAATGGCTTTGTTCGAGATGCAAGTCAAGATCGTCCACATCGATTAAAAGCAGAAGTTCTCGAAAAGAATGCTTCACAAATTGAATTTATCGAGAATTTTGTAGATTCAGGTGGATATCGTTTTCAAGAATACCGTCAGGCAAAAGTACTAGCCGTCGGATCTGGTCCCTTTATGGTTTCATTGGTCTCTGCATTAATTGAATCGGGACTTCCCAAATTTCATTTCATGGTGACGGATTCAGTGTCAACAAATTTGTTGAGGATCAATGAGTTGGTACACAATGCCAACAAGGCTGACTCTGAGGTGGAGGTAGAACAGGTACCATTTGAAAAAAGGGAGGGCAGAGGCTTTTTGCAAGAAGCTGTGCAGCCATATGATTGGATTCTATATGTCTCTCAGGATGGAAATGTAAAAGAACTTAGAAATCTAAACATGGTTTGCAAAGAACAAAAAAAGGTATTTCTACCCGCTATCTGTTTAGATCAAGTGGGGCTTGCGGGTCCTTTGGTGCATCCGGAATCGGATGGATGCTGGGAGTCCGCATGGCGCCGCATCCATCAATCTACGCTGCAAGAAGATCGGCAGTTACAAGCCTACTCATCAACAGCGGGGGCACTTTTGGCGAATATCATTGTCTTCGAATTTTTCAAGAAGGCTACAGGAATTACAGGGCAGAATAATCAAATTTACCTGCTTGGTCTTGAAACGCAAAAAGGAGACTGGATTTCATTCATCACACATCCATTGGTTAAGAATAGACGTGTTTCACCTAGATTGGTTGAAGATCTTGATATAATGCTCAAGAAAGAACGGGGTAAAAAGGAAACGTCTGAAAACCTCTTGGAATACTTCAGTCTATTAACTTCAGATGAAATAGGGATTTTCCATACCTGGGAGGAACGAAACTTGAAACAGCTTCCTCTTTCGCAATGTTATGTTCAGGCAGTAAATCCAGTGTCAGAGGGACCGGCAGACCTTTTGACAGAGGTTGTCTGTTCGGGTTTTACACATGAGGAGGTAAAAAGGGAAGCCGGACTGATTGGTATTGAAATGTATGTTTCACAAATGATCAAGGAAGCAAGCGATCAGAAAGATAAAGATGATGTGAACATAGCAGAGGGATTTATCGGCATTGGTGCAGGAGAAACAATTGAAGAGGCTGTTTGTCGTGGTCTGCAAGCCCATTTAGAGGAGGAATTGAAAAACAGAAGGATCGATCAGCGAAATACGAATTTTCATGTACAACTGGAAAAGATAGAAGATCCTCGCTGCAGGTACTATTTAAATGCCCTGACTACCTTAAATGGTGCACCAACAATCGGTCTGGAAAATGAATTGCTAGGCTTCCCTGTGGTATGTGTAAGGTCGCAGAGCCGTCGGTACACTAGCGCTGGTTTAAATACAACGTTGGCCTTACGGAGTGCATTGCAACAAGCGCTTATGGATACTCAAAACGAGGTGAATTCAACAGATCGGGAAACGGAATCAGCTGTTTCTCTGAAAGAAAAGGAAGGTAAACTCGAAATCCCTTCTTGTGAAGAAATAACACAATTGGAATTATTACAATCCTCTCTTCAAATCCTGAACGGAAACAGCAAAAGGCTCTTTGTCTATGATCTTGCATTTGAACCTTTTTTAAAGCAAGAACTGGCAGGGGTGTTTGGTGTGCAGGTACGAGAGGAGGAATCCTAATGACTGCCCATATTTTAATTGACGGACATGGTTTATTGGCGGATTTTGTCTATGATCAATTGTCCGGAAATTTTCCCGTAACACGTCAAAGCATATTAGAAGTTGTTCCTAAAGAAACAAAATTAGCTCTGGTGCTGAATGATGCCTGGCATCCATCGGTTCATCAAAAAGCGGAAGAAAAGTTAAGGGGCACAGGTATCCCTTGGCTTCGAGGGTTTGTTTCATTTGGCGAAGGAGTCATTGGCCCATTAGTACATCCCGATACGATCGGATGTTCTCGCTGTGCTGACATACGGCGAATTATAGCTGGGCCTGATCGCCAAGAAATGTGGCAGTTTCAGATGAGAATGGTTTCAGGAAAAAGTGTACAGCGAGATGCATGGGCATCACGAACGGGACTATCGCAAATGGCAACTTTGATATGTAAAGAAGTACAGCAGTTTCTTCAAGGTGAACCCAACACCTTAGAAGAAAGAGTGTTCATTACTAATCTGAGAACGTTGAAGAACTCAAGTCACCTTTTCATGCTTGATCCATTGTGCCCGTTGTGCAGTTCAATACCTGATGACACACCGGAACTAGCTCAAATTAGGTTAGAATCTAGTCCTAAATTAAATGGTGATGGTTATCGCTGCCGTTCAATGGATGAATTACAAACAGTGCTTGTCAAAGATTATCTTGATAATCGTACTGGAATCCTGAATGGAAAAATGCAAGATTTCACGCTGCCCTTTGCTGATGTTTTAATGAACATGCCACTGTTTGGAGCAGATGAGGGAGTAGCGGGAAGGTCTAATTCTTATGAAATGAGTGAGTCAACTGCTATTTTGGAAGGATTGGAACGATATTGCGGAATTGAGCCTCGAGGCAAAAGAAAGGTAGTTCGGGATAGTTATCATAATTTAGAAAATCAAGCACTAAATCCTACAATAGTCGGTTTACATGAAAAGGATCAATACGAAAAGCCTCATTTTCCGTTTAAACCGTTTAATCCTGATGATCCAATGAATTGGGTTTGGGGCTATTCGTTCATACAAGAACGCCCTATTTTAGTTCCAGAGTTACTCGCCTATTACAGTTTGGGCTATGGAGAGGGCTTTGTTTATGAAACCTCCAATGGATGTGCATTAGGGGGGAGTTTAGAGGAAGCTATTTTTCATGCTATTATGGAGGTCGTCGAGCGAGATTCATTCTTATTAACCTGGTATGCCAGGCTCCCGCTTCCTCGTCTTGATCTTAGTTCAGCTAACGATAAAGAATTACAGCTGATGGCCGACCGGATACGTGAGGTGGCGGGATATGACCTTTATTTTTACAATTCTACGATGGAACATGAGATTCCAAGCGTGTGGGCAGTGGCAAAAAATAGAAAAGCCAAGGGTGTAAACCTCATTTGTGCAGCTGGCGCTAACCCTGATCCAGTGCGGGCTGTAAAAAGTGCAATTTATGAGCTGGCAGGAATGATGTTTAGGGATGATGAAAAATTGGAGAAAAACCGGCAGAAATATGAAAGTATGTTACAAAATTCGTTCGCAGTACGTACTATGGAGGACCATGGCATGTTGTATGGTCTGCGAGAAGCAGAGGAACGACTGAATTTTTTATTGGATGATCAACGTCCATTACGTACGTTTGCTGAGGAATTCAAGCAGCCGCCAGCAAATACTGATTTAAAGGATGATCTTCAAGATATTCTTAATAGGTTCCGCCGGTTAAACCTCGAAGTCATTGTGGTTGACCAAACAACACCTATAATCAAACGAAATGGATTATTTTGTGTAAAGGTCTTGATTCCTGGAATGTTACCAATGACATTTGGGCATCACCTTACCCGTGTGAAAGGGCTAAAGAGGGTGCTTACGGTACCAATGCAACTAGGATTTAAGAAGATGCCGTTATCGTTTGAACAGCTTAATCCATATCCTCATCCGTTTCCATAATAGAAGAGTAGGAGGACAAAAGATTTGGAGCTAGATACATTTCTACACCATTTACATTTTGACACGGATAAAATCTGTCCGCCGGATTGGCAGGTGGACTGGGAAGACGCACCACTTCCCTATAAACTGTACCGCGGCTTACCAGAGATTCCTCTTACCGCAGATGTACCGTTAGCACTCAAGAGAAGAGAAGCTCATTTAAAACCCAGCTTAGCGGAACTGGGTCATTTCTTATGGTATATTTACGGTCTTACTCAATACTCTCAATTCGCTTTAAACGAGGGAACAAAGGAAAAAACTGTGAGCTTTTCCGAGTCAGTACGGAGATTTGTTCCTTCTGGAGGGGCGTTGTATCCCAATGAATTATATGTGTATATAAAGCTTGCGGACGCTCCAACAGGAATTTACCATTACGATGTGGCACATCACCGCCTAGTTTTGGTGCGAGAAGGAAATTACGATGTCTACTTATCTAGAAGTCTTGGAAATAGCTATCAAATTTCTGACTGTTTTTGCACTGTTCTTGTCTCGACAATTTTTTGGAAAAATTTCTATAAATACAATAATTTTTCCTACAGGCTGCAAGGGTTAGATGCAGGTGTGATAATTGGGCAATCGTTAGAAGTAGCCAATCAGATGGGTTTCTCTTCAGAGGTTTGCTACCAATTTCTTGATCGGTCTATTAATCATTTGCTTGGGCTATCCGAACAGGATGAAAGTGTATATGCGGTTATCCCATTATCTATTAATCCACCTATCCATAGCGTTGACAACAATCATAATCGAGAAGAAATTATTTCTGCTACAGAATTGTGCCGGGAAGTGCCATTGTTGAAGCATGTTTCTTATAACCGTTCAAAGAGGATCGTTGATTATCCTAGCTTGAGAAAACTTAACGAAACATCCATGTTTGAAACAACGCAGTCATTTGTAAAGATAAAGAAAAATAATAGTGTGAAACCTTCCTTAGGTACGGAGATGATTATGCTTCCCGTTACAGAATACTTTCCATACGATCTCGCATCGATTTGCAGGAAGCGATATTCTCCTGATATCGATTTTATGATGGGAAAAGTGAGTCAAACACAACTAGCCACTTTGTTAAAAGAGACATGTTCCTTCACGTATCAGAATGACCTTGACGACACACATGGAAATATTTGTGCTCGTGTTTCTTTGTATGGCAGTTTATATAATGTGGAGGGAGTTCCAAGTGGTGCCTACTCTTATGACAAAAACGCTCATGCACTTCAGGGAATAACCCAGGGAGATTACCGGCAGTTTTTACAATTAGGATTAACAGCGACCAATGTGAATCTGTATCAAGTTCCACTCTGTATGCATGTCGTTGGAGACAAGAATCACCTCAAAGAGAAATTGGGATATAGAGGATATCGCATTCAACAGATGGAAGCGGGCATTCTCGTACAACGCCTGCTCTTGATGTCGTGTGCCTTAGGAATGGGGGGCCATCCACTGCTAGGATTCGATACGAAGCAATGTGATGAACTTTATGGAATCGAATCGAAAGGAAAAACCAGCTTAATTCAAATTCCGGTGGGTCCATCCCGTCCCCGTAATTGGTTAAAAGGGATCATGCTTAGCTAGGAGAGACAAAAGTACGTTATATTTCGCTCTCAACCATTTTGGTTGGGGGTGTCTTTATATTGTTTAGAGCACAATGTCAAATACAACGGGGTTTAATATTTAGAAAAGGAATGAATCCTAGAGTCGTTGTTTAATGGTTGTGTGGATTCATTTAAACTTTAAATAAGGTTTAAAATATGTTAAACGAATCAATCGCTTTCTTTTTCTGTTCAAATTCTACATGGGTATAGATTTCTATTGACGTCTAAAAGAGTTTCTTTATAGACATGAAATAACGGGGTAAAACAATTGGATGGAGGGGAAGGAGACGTTCTTTTTTTCTTTTCCTCGAATTAATGCTTCAGTACCCATGCCGCCAAAGGTATTCTGCCCGTCGCTATGTGCTTCAGAAGACATAGAGTCCACCTTTTCTTAAAAGAAAATAGGCACCTTTTTTGTTTTATATAGAGTTGCTGTAAAATACAAAATCAGTTACAAAAAGGTTATTATTGTAATCATAAATCTTTACTGCCGTTTTCGTATTATAGACCTGCCGTTAATAACTTTTTTCATTGTAAATCTCTCCTTAAAGTGGTTTAGTACAAAATAATAATTTCTCAAACATTTAAAATAGTATAATTTCTAATTCTTAAAATTCTAGTCTTTGAAGAAGTTCTTTTAAGAATTTTTAATTTTTTTAGAAAATAAGTGGACTTTAGTAAAAAATAAATCCCGATTTTATCTTTTTATTTAATAGATAAAATCGGGATATTTATGCTGGGAACCCCTTAATGCTGTAATGATAGTGAAGTCTTTCATAAAAAAACCAAAAAAGTATATTTTAGTAAAAATATCGATAGAATATATATTAATCATTTTATCTCCGAATATCCTTCGAAAATTAATTTTATTTACTAAGGGGGTGCTATTGCAAAGTAGTAAATATAAGCTCTGCTGTAAAATACTATTAAATTCCTTTGTATCAAGATAGATTAATTATTAGATAAAAGGAAATAATCGTTTTATCTAAATTACTAATATGCTGAAATTTTATTAAAACTTAGTATAGACCAAAAAACAGTGAGTTAGTATGCTTCAGGTTTTCTCTCAGACGAAATGAACTTTTTTTGTATACTATTCTTCATTTGTATCAGACTTATATCCACAGACTTTAAAGACAATGCAAATTCCCCGTATATAAGGTTTACGGGGAATTTATTTTATATACTTTAAATCAGTCACTTAAACACATTCACTTTATTTAAATAAACATGCGTGTTATCCTGATTCACACGTTCTAAATAGATATTTGTGGTCGAGATATCCGAATGACCGGCCCAATCTTTAACAACAGCAAGCGGAACATCATTTTCAAGTAACATCGTGACAAAGGTATGTCGGAACCAGTGAGGTGAGACTTTTGAATTTTTTCCTGCCAAATGAACGGCTTCCTTGACAATCTTATAAAGGCTTGGATAGGTTAACCGTTTTTTATGTTCACAAGGTTCTTTCTTATTATATAAAGCGAAGAAAAGCGGATTGACATCTTCTGGATTTATCTCAACAGACTCTCCAAGGCTTTTTCGATAATCGAATAGCAGCTCTATAGTCTCATCTTTGACGGGAATGGATCGTGGTTTTTTCCCTTTACCAATCACATCCGCATATAAATGACCTTGACGATTGTAACGAAAACTTCCCCAATTCAAACTTACTAGCTCACTGGCACGAAGACCCGTGGTATATAAGAGATATCCAATCAATAAATTACGTTTTTCCAACTGTTCACGATTGGTATTTGCTTTCACAATTTTTGGGAAGCAGGAAATCAGATATTCCGCATCTTTCTGATTCAATTCTCTGACTTGGACACGAGTTTGCTCCGCTTCTAGACGAGTTTCTTCTATTATATAGTGTCCTTTTTTAGATGTTGGCTTGGAGATCCAAGTGGAAAGATGTGCTTTATAAAATTGCGTTTCATATCCAAAGTCTAATAGTCTCCGAAAAAACTCTAGTTTTCTTATAGCAGATTTAGGGGCATACTTTTCTTTAATATATTTATTGTAGACTTTGACTTCCGGAAAACCTATGTTTCGAAAAGACAGAGAATGCTCCATTAAAAATTGTAGTAACGTTTTGGCATCCGAACGGTAAGCTCTTATCGTGTGTGGGGAAAACTCCTTATCTGGAGTAAATACTTTTTCTGAAAAAAATAGTTCCAAAAAATCTTGCTCAGAACTATCCGAAAGAGAAAGGTTTCGATGTTCATCAAGCAAGTGTCGATGTTCTAATTTATTTTGCAACTGAGTTAAATATTGCTCACTTGTCAAATGATTAAAATTAGTTAAGTCATTCATTAGCTAGACTCCTATATGTATTTAAATTTATTATAATTTTATTATGTATAGTATTGATAATACCTAATTATCTTTACTTCTATTTTAACATAGAATATTCGTTCTATATAGGGGATTCTTTCACAAAAATATCTATTTTTCTAATGTCTGAGATTCGCTCTCAGACGAAATTAGTTTTCTTTTTTAATACCATTGGTCATTCATTTCATTACAGAAGCTCTCAGTAGTTTCTGCGAGTTCTTCCAAAAAAAGGTTCTACTTGATAGTCAAGGAGGGTAAAGGAACTTCTTTTTTGAAAGGATTATGTTAGCCTTGATTAATTAATAGTTAATGGTTGTGAAGTATATTCATGTGAACATACGAAGAGATAGGTTTCAAATAGGAGTGAATGACGAAGAAATACAGATGCTATGATCAGAGACTATTGAAGAACTTTTAAATCTCAGCAAAATGGATTTCTGAATGGTCATTATATCAACTTATTAAGAAAAGCACCCTGATGCGATTTATCAATACAGAGTCCAATGGTTGGGCAACCAATCGCTTGATATTTATGTCCCGTCTCAAAAAATGGGATTTGAATATCAAGGAATTCAGCATTTTGAACCTGCCGACTTTTTTGGTGGAGAAGAAGCGTTTAAACATAGAGTATATTTAGATGAATTAAAGAAGAAGAAAGCAGAGGCAGAAAAGGGAAAAATTATCTAGAACATCTATGATCAATGAATGTTTTAGAAAAAGAATTTATCTACTCACCTGATACGTGTGAATAGTTTTTTTATTTTATGCTATTTGACCGCTACCATAGTGGGGGTGCATTTATAACTCTGAAGAATGCCTATGACCCTTTCATAGACACTCGTTTTATAGGTAAGAAAAATTCGTTTACAATGGGCGTGCCGATATTGATACAGAATTATAATGAATAATTTTAAAAATGCTGGTAGAATGATAATCATCGAATTTATAGAATGTTTAAAAGGTGGGACTAGTAGTTTGAGCAAAGAAGGAATCATTTCTTTAGGTGAGGCATTTGTTGATCTTATTTCCGCTGATCAGACAAATACAAGGTATCAACAGTTCGTAGGAGGGGCAACAGTGAATGTTGCAGTGAGGGCAAGTAGATTTGGCATTCCTTCTTATTATTTATGTAAATTAGGGACAGATGCAAACAGCTTGTTTGTCGCAAAGGCACTGAAAAAGGAAAACATCAATATTGACTATTGTGTTCCTTCTTTTGAGAAAAAGGTATGTAGTGTGTACATACATCTTAATGAGGATGGTGACAGATATTTTCATAAATATGTGAACGAGACTCCGGATGAATGGTTAACCGTTGATGAATTAGAGCAAGAGCTTTTTCATGTTGGAAAAATCTTTTATTTTAGCTCTGGGACACTTTTCAATGATAAAGCACGAAAAACGACAGAACAGGCGTTAGCATATGCAGAAGAATACCACATGCTGGTGGCGTTTGATGCGAACATTCGCTTAAAGCGTTGGGAAAGTGAAGAAGAATGCAGGGAGCGGGTCTCTTCTTTTATGAAACGAGCTGATCTTGTGAAGGTGACGGAGGATGAATTGCTGTTCCTGACAGAAGCAAGCACAATGGAGGAAGGTCTAGTTAAAATGTCTAGCCTGAACATTCCGTTTCTGTTCATTACAATGGGGGAAGCGGGAGCATGTGTTTTACATGATGGAAACATAATGGATGTTCCAGGAATCAAAGTTAAGGCTGTAGATACAACTGGTGCGGGAGACGCTTTTTTCGCAGCTATTTTATCTCGTTTTCACAAAGAGGGAGTGCCAGTGGACGATAGCCAATTAAAGGAGTATGTTCATTTTGCCAATAAAGTAGGTGCAATTGCGACGACAAAAATTGGTTCATTGTAATTATACTGATCAAGGAAAAGGCTAATTATTGAAGGGATTTCTTCTACACGATCTAATGATAAAGTATTACATTCAAACTAAAGGGCAGCTTTCCTTATAGATCTAGCTGCCAAAAGGATGAAGAATAAGTTATACCAACAAAGCGAAAGGATGTATTCTTATCGTTGAAAATAAATCAAAAACCATCACAACCAAGAAGTCCAAATAAACGCCTTTGCGTTGCAAGAAATATCACATTCATTATCCAAATGAAAATGAGCATTGGCTATGATTACTCTCGAAGTAACCGTATTACATAGAGAAAAATTGGTCCTAAGCAATTTTTCAGAAACATAAATCTAGATATTGGTGTGAAATGTTCAAATTCAATAACTGTATTATAGGTTATTACTTCTACAAAACGAATTACATAAGGGACTTAAATTGGCTAAAAAAGAATCTCTGTAAGCTTTCAAAATTGGTACAAAGTTCGAATGGAGCGGCAATAACCGTTCCTTTTTGTCTTTTTCGTGAATTCAAGTAGTTAAATCTTAATCTGAAACGAGGAATGTTAGCGTCATAAGAAATAGCAGTAAATCACTGATTTTTTATGAATAGATTTTAGAATATAGTTAAATTACTGTGTGATTACAACCAGGTTTCCCTAATTAATATTAATATTAATATTGTTAAGTTAGCTTGAAATGAATGATTTTATTTGATTGTTTAACATTGCTTCAAAAAACAAATAACGAATTAAATTTACAATATATATAATAATATTCGTATTTATATATCAAAAATGCGATTCCTCCACCAGCGGAACACAGCATACTTTAGGAAAAACACGAACGTTGTAAATGTTATTAGATATAAAGTAACTAAACAACAAGTATATCCATCAATTCTGAAAAGGAGGGAGAAAATATTGAAAAAGTTAGTATTAACTCCAATGTTGATTCTTTTATTTGTTATTTTGATGGGTTGTAATTTGATTCCATCTAAGAACAATTTGTCGATTGAAATGATAGCATTTAATGACCTTACAGATGAAGAACAAGATTTAATTCCTGTAAGTCCAAAGGATTCAATCGTAGAGAAAATAACAGTTAATAATGAAAACATATCCTTAATTGATAAGGACTATGACAAAGATCAAGTTTATTCTGTTACATTTAATAATACCGAGACAGATTCTTCAGGAAAACTTATGGTGTTTGTTGATCTGGATAAAGAAGCAGTTGTTGGGAATTGATTTACCAAATGGCGCATTTAGCTATAAAAAGGAAAGCACATAGATAAAGGGGGTTACTTTTATTTTAATTATTTTTTCTAGTTTACATAATATATATTATAGGAAGTCGTTTTATTTCTTTATATTTTGTCTCACATACTAAGAATACTTAATGAAATGAGACGAGAGAATAATTTTTACTATAAGTTACAATCAATTTGTTTTCAATTATTCCTAATTAAGATTATTAGTTAATTTTTTGTATTACGTCATTCTTATTACTAACGGATCCGTAAGTCATTTTATACAATTGCAAAATAAATTAACTGTACAACTGAAAAAAGTTGAAATCTTATTTAATGTAATTCTTTCTTATTGATCATAATGCTTTGTGATTAAATTTGAATCATTTTTATAATGAAAAATTATATATTATATATTTTTCATTACTCCCAATCGCTAAATCAGGACTTGAATTCCATTATCGAAATTTCATGTTCGTTCAATGATACATATCTTGAGTCTACTTAAGTCACTACTACATGTATTTGTAACATAAAACGGAATAAATACGATTTAATGTTAACAACCCACTAAAAAAGCCTGCTAAAAAGGAATAATTCCTCTTATACAGACTTTTTAACTTTATTTATCAAACAATGCCTGTTTGGCTAATGTGATTATTGCCATATCTTCCATTGGTGGGTTATGCAGACCAGCACGAACGTCGCGATAATAGCGTTGCAGAGGATTCATTCTTTGTAAGCTACGTGCTCCTACAACACGCATGGCTAGGTCAACAATTCGAATCGCTTTGTTAGTTACAGCTACTTTTACAGCTGCTAAGTCAGTTGTTAGCGTTTCTCTATTTTCCGGTTGTGTTTGCCATTTATTCGTTACTGAGTAAAGAAAATGACGAGCTTCTGTTAATTCCAATTCAATTTCACCGATCGTACGCTGTACGTTGGGTAAGTCTCTGATTGGTCCACTTATACTGTTGGGAGCATAAGTCTTCGCAAATTGTACTGCATAGTTTCTTGCTGCAGCAGCAATCCCTATGTAACATGCCGGAATATGCAACATCCAACCCGTTCCAGGTTTATTGGCTGTTTGCTTATGATCAACAAAATAACGTTCAGGAATTTTAACGTGTTCAAGTATTAAATCATGGCTACCTGTACCTTGCATGGAAATCATATCCCATGTCTCTTCGATTCTAACACCTGACAAATTCCGATGGATGAGGAACGTTCCCACACATTCCTCTGAAGGAACCCAAGCGGTAACTAGAAAAATATCAAGTACAGGTGATAATGTCGTAAACGTTTTTCTCCCCGTAATAATCCAGCTGTTCCCATCCTTTACAGCTGTTGTTTCAGGTCTTCCCCCTCGTGTTGGACTACCCGTTTTTGGTTCAGTTGCTGCGGTATTTACTAATGCTCCATTACCAATTTCTTTTAAAAATTCATCCATTACGACTTCATTCCAAGATTTTTTTTCCATTAAACTAAGAACCGTTCCAACATGCCAGCCAATAGAAAGCGCAGTAGGTCCACATTCCATCGCGATCCGCTCTTGTGCCAAAATAAAATCGTATAGCGACCCTCCAAGACCTCCATATTCTTTCCCTAATGTTAGCTTGGTGTAACCAAAATCTTTTAATTTCTGGATATTTTCAAAAGGAAATCCTCTCGTTTCATCTAACGTTCCTGCACGCGAAGCAAAATCCGAAATCGCTGAGCCTAACTGTTCAATATATGTTTTTTGTTCTTCTGTTTGAAAAAATGACAACGGTATTCCCTCTCCTTTATTATACTTTGCCTCACGTTAGCGCATTGCATTGTATTGATTTTTTTCCATCCACCTAAGTAAAATCCGTGCATTTTGATTAATCTTCCAACCAAAGTGTTCCACCAATATCCAATACCTGTAATTGTTTTTCTGGTAGCTCTTGTTTTCGCCATTCCCGCTGTAAACGATCCAAAGCTTCTGGACCTGTATCATCAGCAAGACGGTAAGTACCATAGTGCATCGGAATAAAGGTAGTTCCCCCCAGTTCCTGAAAAGCTTTCACTGCATCTTCCGGATTAATATGAGAATCTTTCATAAACCATTCAGGCTCGTATGCCCCGATTGGCATTAATACATGCTTAAGATTGAATCGTTTAGCGATTTCATTAAATCCACGGAAATAACCAGTATCTCCTACAAAATAGATAGAATGATCCGCTTCGATCGCTTCAATAATCCACCCGCCCCAATGTGATGAATTTGTATCGAATAGACTGCGACGTGTCCAATGCTGCGCAGGAACGAAACTAAGTTTCAGGTTTTGGTACTGGAATGAATCCCACCAATTCGCCTCACTGATATTCTTATACCCTTTTTTCAAAAAAAGCTGCTTCAGACCATAAGGAACGTAATAAATCGGATTTCCTGGCAATCGACGAATTGTTCCAAAATCAAGATGATCATAATGACTATGTGAAATAATCACGATATCTATGTCCGGTAACTCGTCAAAAGAAAGACCAGGCTCTGTCATTCGCTTCTGTGTACCTTGCCATTTTGCCCAAACAGGATCTGTTAAGATATTCACTCCACCTAATTGAAGCAGAAACGTTGAATGACCAATCCAAGTAATACTAGGTTCACTTCGATTGCTTTTAATCTCCGTAACTTGTTTGTCGTTTGCTTGAGGTATTAATGTGTTCAAATCCTTTTTCTTCGCGCGTCGTTCTTTATTCCATTGAAGCAATTCTTTAACAGATTTCGTATTTATAATGCCATCTAAATTTTCATATTTTATATTCACTTAATTAGCCTCTCACATTCGTACTTTCTCGTTCTAAAAAAGAGAGAACACTTCCTAAATATTTCTGAACTTCTTGAACCTGATAAGCAGCAGAATCAGCAATTTGTTTATAGTGATGCTGCCCCTCATCTGTTATTCTCAAATAACGCTTTGTCCGCTTTTCGCTTTCCCATCGACCAACCATTAGTCCGCCTTCCTCCATTTCATGAGAAAGATCGTACAAATAGCCGTTACTAGCAATCCAGCCGTATTTGATTTTCAATAAATCACCGATCTCGCCCATATATATCGGTCTTTTCGTAAAAGCCGCTTTTAAAGTAACGTAGCGAACCAAATCCTTTACGGAAATGATTTTTGAAAAATAAGAGCGATACTCTTCAGGAAGTTCATGGATCACAGGTGGGTTTTCACCTGACCCCTTCAAATCAAACATGAAACGATCAATCACATGCTTCACTTCACGAAATCGTTCTGAGAAATTATCTTGATACCATTTATAAAGCTCATTACCCTTTTCCGTATTTTGATAATAATGCCTTCCTTTTACTGTGTGAAACTTTAAGTGACCGGAACCTACAAGTTGTTTGCATGTTTTACATAAATAATCATAGCTATGAATTTTACCTGTAAATAGCTTTTGCAGTTCCTGATGAATCGCACGCGGGTAATTTGAATGGTTGGATAGCGTTTGCAGCAAATACATCGTTAAAAACTCTCGTTGACTTAAACCAACTGTCTCCAGTGTTACAGTAGTAGTATCACTTTTTTTCATGGCAAAGCCCCCTTAATTTATTAGAATACTCGTTCGGTTCTTGTAATCTATTATCCTACATTTACTGGTAAATAGCACGTAAATAGGGTTTTCTTACCTCGCATATGCCTAATACGTTTCAAATTCAATATGTATCAAGATATGTGTTTTTCAATACTTTCCTATTAAAAATTTATTAAAAACCACAAGCAGTTAATTGCATTTTAACATAAAAATAAAATGAGGAGCTCGATAGTATTCACTTTCAATCAGGGAGATTTATAATCTGTTGATTTTGAAGTTATTTACTGTTTGTAAACCTATTTTATCACCTATAGAACTAATACAATACAGTATTTTTGGAGGGGATGAAGGTTGGATAAGCAAAGTCTATTTTTACATGGCAAAAAAGTATCGTATATTGAGAGCGGGAACGTTAATGACCCACCTGTTCTTCTATTGCATGGGGTGCCTGAATCGAGCCTAGTATGGGGAGAAATGTTCCCATGTATTGTGTCTTGTGGATATAGAACCATTGCACCAGATCTCCCAGGATTCGGTGACAGTGACCCATTTGATGAACCCTCAACATGGGAGCGATTTGAGCAGTTTGTTTCGGATTTCACAACTAAATTAAATTTGGACAAATTCCATTTAATTGTACATGATTGGGGAGGTCTAATTGGTTTGAAATGGGCATGTGATCATCCAGAGAATATTCTAAGTCTGTTTGTTTCCAATACTACATTATCAGAGGAGTATAAATGGCACTCGCTTGCACAGATTTGGCAAACACCTAGGACCGGAGAAAAAGTAATGGAACTGATGGCTAATCGTTTACATTTTCAAAATGAAATGAAAAAGACCATTCCGAACATACCAGACGAAACTGTGGAAGACTTCTATCGTGTCTTTCGAACACCTGAATCAAGCAGAGTAATCTTAGATTTATACCGTTCGGGAAATTTAGACAAAGTAAAAACGTACAATGAAAAACTCAATCATATCAAAATACCAGTCACCATCATTTGGGGAGAAAATGATCCGTATATCCCTAATGAGTTTGCCTACAAACTTCAGAATGAAGGTCTACCACATGCAAACGTTTATATTATTCAACATGCAGGACATTTCATCCAAATCGAAGTTCCTGATGAAGTAAACATTTATATTCAACAGCATTTTCAAAACGTATAAAATGAAAAAAGGATGCCTGGTCTCTATTAGGCATCCTTTTTATTATTTACTTGAGGAAATAGCCAATTTACTTAATTTGATCTATGTTTTCAAACTTAGTCCAAGCTTATATTCTTAATTGTCATAGCATAATAGGAGTATTTCACAAAAGGAGGAAACACTCAATTGGCTGATTCAAATGTTTCATCTAATATTCCACAAGGACCAAAAGGAAGACTATTTACTGGTCATACAAAGGATTTTCAAGCTGACCCGCTTGCCTATTTTACTCATTTAGCAAACGAATATGGAGACGTTGCAAAATTTCGGTTCGGACCTTTTCAGAATGCATATCTGATATCCAATCCGGATTTAATAAAGGAAGTACTTGTAACAAAACAAAAATTCTTCATAAAATCAAAGGCCATGCATTCTTTAGAAGACATTTTGGGCAAGGGTCTTTTCACGAGTGAAAAAGAATTTCATATGAGTCAAAGAAAACTTATACAGCCCGCTTTTAAAAAGTCACATATTAATAGTTATGGCCAAAATATGATTGATATTACGACGGATTATCTTTCAACTTGGAAAGATGGGGAAGAACGAATGATTACGCAGGATATGATGAGCATCACTCTCGGAATCATTTGTAAGACGATGTTCAGTATGGATTTGAAGCAAGGATATGAACTTCTTGGTAAATCAGTTGAAACAGTCATTAGAATGGCCGTCAAAAGGATGAGAACTATTTTTCAACTTCCATTATGGATTCCTACAAAAAATAACCGTCAATATAAAAAGGTAATCCAAGAACTCGACCAAGTAATCAATAGCATGATTGAAAAACGTAGGGAAAATCCAAATGATCATGATGACATGCTTAAAATTCTTATGGATGCCAAAGATGATGAGAATAGATTGGGTATGACAAACAGGCAAGTACGTGATGAATTAATGACCACCTTCCTTGCCGGTCATGAAACGACTGCAAACGCGCTATCCTGGACCTTGTATTTACTTTCTCAGCATCCTGAAGTGGAAAAGAAACTTTTTGATGAAATAGATACCGTAATTGGTAGTCGTCCCCCAACTCCTGACGATTTCAAAAATTTAACGTATACACAAAATATTATTTGGGAATCTCTACGCGTATACCCACCTTCCTTTATCGTAGAACGAGAAGTCGAAGAGGATGTAATGATAGGAGGTTATCAGTTTAAAAAAGGAGAAATGGTTATGGTAAGTCAGTATGTGATGCACCGTAAACCAGAGTATTTTGACAATCCAGATTCTTTTATTCCGGAGCGATTTGAAAACAACTTTTTGAAAACGATCCCGTCATACGCCTACTTTCCCTTTGGTGGAGGTCCGCGAGTTTGCATCGGAAATCATTTTGCTTTGATGGAAGCGGTACTTGTCCTAGTATGTATTGCCCAACGATACCGGATCAAACTTGCGCCAGACCATCATGAGGTAGTCCCTTTCCCTACTATTACTCTCAGGCCAAGGCGAGGATTGCGAATGGTAGTAGAAGAAAGAAAATCAGATTGAAACACCACCGAGTTCCTCTTTTGATTTTAAAAAGTAGAAACATCTATCCCTTTAGACATTCATCTTCCAAATTTTTTTATCACTGACCAATTAAAATGGCTGCCATAAATGGACAGCCTGTTTTTTGATGTGTTTACTTATTACTTGTTAGAAATTCAACAATTATAGCATGCGCTCATTTCATTTTGTGCCATATTACATCGAGTTTCAGCAATCATCTCTTAAAAGTAAACATGAATAGAGGCTGCCCCAAATACAGATCTGACCTCGTACTTAATAAACAATTTATAATGAAAACTATTTATAAAAAGTATTGTAGTCTGACCCATCGATTTTGGGACAACCATTTTTTCTCTAAATACGATTGTTCCATACAAATTTTCATGATTTATATTTTAAACTTTAGAACATTTTCCCCCGCTCTACCGCAGCATTAATGGTGAATACTGTTCACGTTCAACTCTTAAATATTTCTTCATGTAGAAAATCGTTTTCTGCATAATCGTCAAGTTCCTTTAGATGTACAAAGAAACTGGAGTATACAAGTATTCCCATGCCTAGATATTCAATCACGGGATCGATGTGACTTTTACTAGTTGTTAACATATACATGGATCAGCCCCTCCTTTTGATAATTGGCAGAACCTCATCATATATGCCTTAGACTTATTGGCTATTAAATGACAGGCAGCCATTTAGTAATTTGATCAGATACATCACAGGTGTTTCTTAGAGCTGGACAGCCGCTTTTAGAAGCCGTTTCCTATTCTTTTACTTGTCGTCCAACTCTATAATCTAAAATATTCGGTGCTAAGAACACCTCTACTAAAATATGATTCCTTATCATATCGGATTGGACAACCATCATAATCTTCAAAATAAATCGATCAGACATGAACATAAATCAGCTGATTAGGGCAAAAATCTTAGATGAAACCTAAGCTCTTACAAGATGGTTTCGTTAAACTCAATTAACATAAATAACACATCCACTAAAAAAATAAAAACGCGAAGTCATAATCCCTTCGCGTTTTTCACATTAATCTTGGTCTGTTAAAATAACTGGACCTTCTTTTGTAATGACAATCGTGTGTTCATATTGAGCAGATAGCTTACCATCAGCTGTTCTTGCTGTCCAGTCATTGCTATCCATTTTACAATGCCATGTTCCAGCGTTCAGCATTGGTTCTATCGTAATGGTCATACCTTCTTTTAAACGAGTTCCTTTACCTGGTTTCCCGTAATGAAGCACAGTCGGCTCTTCATGCATTGTTTTTCCGATGCCATGACCGGTAAAATCGCGTACGACAGAGAACTTTTCCCCTTCTGCATACGATTGAATAGCGTGGCCGATATCCCCTAATCTGTTACCGACTACAGCGGCTTCAATCCCTTTATAAAGAGCCGTTTTTGTCACATCTAATAATTTCTGTGTTTCTTCAGTTACTTCCCCAACTGCATAAGTCCAAGCAGAGTCAGCTAAGCCACCGTTCAATCGTACAACCATATCAATCGTAACGATATCCCCGTTCTCTAATGGCTTATCTGTAGGGAAACCGTGGCATACTTCATCATTTACAGAAGCACATGTTGCATATGGGTACCCTTGGTAGCCTTTTTGTTCGGGTGTAGCCCCATTATCAGCTAGAAATTTTTCAACAAATTTTTCAATATCCATTGGTGTAATGCCCGGTTTCATCATTTTTGCAATTTCTTTATGAGTAGCTGCTAATAACTTACCAGCTTCATGCATTTTTTCTATTTCACGTTCGCTTTTTAATGTAATCATGACAATCCTCTTTCATTTAAAATCTTATTTCAGTTGCCGCTCAGGCAATCCCTCCTTATCATATGCCTTTTCCTCTATAAAAAGCAACAAAAAGCCCGGCGAAAATCATAGGGTTAATAATTGAACGGCCTCATCAAACTCTGTGACAGGCTGATCTCAGCCAAAATTCTCACAAATATAAATGCCTTCTTTCTCATACCCTTCAGCAAAAAGTACAAATTCACTCAATTTATTGCTTGAATCCCCTGCCCAATATGTGACTTCTGGGTAAAAGTCCTGTTGTAGTTTTTTAAGAACAGATGCTTCTTTAACTCCTGTTAAAATCAAAACTTCCTTCATACTCATTTGTGAAGTCAAATATGCTTGTAGCGTGTCAGCATGACCCAGTGAATAACGAATAAGCTCACCAGCAAAACATAATCTTTGCGAGCCTTAGAAACTGCATGTGGTGGCTCTACACCATATCCAAACGTCAGAGCACCATCATACGCTTCTTTCTGACGGACTAGCAATCCTTAATAATAAAAACCACTATGGTCTTCATCCCAAAATAGCTCAATCATCTGGTTAGCAGTTTCTTTTACTTTTGTTAAATAATCCATTTCCAACGTCACTACATACATTTCAATATAGGATCATAGTAAATAGGCATAATCATCAATAAACCTGCACTGCTTTACTTCGCCATCCCGGTGTCGAATCATCAGGCACTTCGACATATTTTTAAGTTTAAAAAACACGTCCTGATTTATCTAGAGCAGCAATCATCAAAGTGTTTCAAGTTGTCAGAATCTTATCATCTTTATGCGGATAGTGCCGTTTTTCTCGATACAAGAACAATTGTTCTCTCGGCGATTTTCCCTTATCTAAAAGTGAACTTTGATTTAATCCATACTTCATAGTGATTGAATTTAGAGACTGACCAATTAAATTCGGAATATTCTTACCTTCGAAATTCCCTTCATCTGTAATATCATATACGTCACAATACAAGCGACCTAGCTCTTCTCCTAAAACCCTTTGTACTTCATCTGATATCCAAACGTAGAATTCACCTTCAATTCCTTCTGAATCTACATCTTCGGCCGAATAAAAATCGCGAAAACAAGCTTCAACCGTCAGCATTGATAGTCCACCTAGCGTCAAACACAAATTCAGCGGCCAGCCAACATGATCCGCTATCATCTGACAAACAAGCCATTATGCACCGCATCAATATCCAGCCGCTCCTCACAATCCACTTTGATTGAAATAAATCTTTCATTTAATAGATCAGAAACTCCCTGATCTTCAAAATTTTTTCGTTCCCTGGCAAGATACGAATGACAAGTGCTCGGAATAACCACCTAACTATACTTAAATGTTACATACTACGATTTTTATTATATTTGTTGCTTAAGTGCAGTTTACATATTCTATCAAGGTTAATTGTTAAATATATACTATTATCTTGCTCAAAAAGAATATTAGATATTTTCTTATTTATCTTTACTACGTTTTATAATCGATTTATTTGTTTCATCTATCCCTTCTTGTTCTTTACGCTTACCTTTGTACAAATCGTTAGCAATTTGAAGTAATCTCTGACTTACCCCTTGCTTCACACGGAACGTGCCAGTTTCCAAGCATTCCGCGATCCACCTGAGGGTATTAATTGATTATCGTGAATCCTATAATATCGAATCGAGCTAAGAGTTCTAATTTACTAAGATGTAATTGCCATTCAAAAGGGAAAACTATGTTTGAAACAAGAGGTAGAAATCCTAAAACGCAATTTAGTTTAATTTGAGGTAGATAGTTTTTTCTTTCCCTAAGCAATACTTTATCGGAGTCATTATTTCATTAATGAGCTTGTATGAATCGTCAATAACCAACATCGACTTGCTCAAAAAGATAAGTGCACATTCGAGGATTTGATCGATGAAACCTTGATTTTAGAACCTAATAAATCGGCTACCCGAAATTATTTGGAAGGGGTATTTAAAGAATACGGATTCAACTCACCAAAGTATATGGAGATTAGTAGCCTGGAAGCAATTAAACAAGGAGGAATTCACGGACTCGGCGTCTCGCTTGTCTCCAATTTTTCAATTAAACTGGAATCGAAACCGGATTACTAGTGGAGGTTCCAATAGAAGGAGTAAAATTTCAAAGAGGAATTAGGTACGTTTATCATCGAGGTACACATCTTTCACCCGCAGCTCAATTTATCCCTTTGTTGAATCAAGAGTCCATTTAAATAACCAATATACTCACGGATTTATACGGACATTACACGACCTGTTCCTGCTTTTCGAGCAATTTACACTCCCAATTGGGTCTTGCACAACAAAAACTGCAATTTCAAGGAGCGATTTTTGCTACGATCACTAGTTTAATGTAAAACCAGGTTAACTAAAAGCAAGATAAGCGTTCACAAGCAGGTTATCTTTTCATGTTTGATTAAGAACCTGTTCAAAGTTAACTACAATTCATTAGACAAACATTCACTCCTTTTAATTATGTAATATCATCTTCTTACCTTTTAATACTTGGTTTCCTATCTTTTCTACCTACACTCTGTTAGACTTGATTAAAGCGAGGTGTTATTATTGGCTATTTATAAAGCAAGAAAGAGCAACCTTACGACCCTTTTAAACAAAAGTAATATAGATTTTAAAACACTTTCTGAAAATACAGGTATCTCAATCGAGAAATTGTCAGACTTTAACAACAAGACAGTGATGAATATTAATACAGCAATGACGATTTCAAAAGAAATCGGCTGTACTATGGAAGATCTATATAAATGGACCAAAACAGAGTGATTAATTTCATTCTTTTTTTTATGTATAAAACTCTCCCACTAACACAAACTATTCTTGCAACACCATATTCTAAAATTCTAAGGAGATGTACATCATGACAAGTAACAACAGTAATAATTTAGTTGTTCCAGGAGTACAACAAGCATTAGATCAAATGAAATATGAAATTGCACAAGAGTTCGGAGTTACATTAGGAGCTGAAACAACCTCACGTGCCAACGGATCTGTAGGTGGAGAAATTACAAAACGTTTAGTACAAATGGCTGAACAGCAACTAGGTGGATATAAGAGCTAATATTTAACTGATATTAAATATTATATGATGAGGAGAGATTACCTACTAATTTTCTCTCCTCTTATGTTTGTACTTTTTGAAACACTGATTTTATTCAGTCGATTTACTATTAAAACTTACTCATACCTCTAAAATACTCTATTATCTCTTTATCTCCTGTTAAATTAAACACAAAATCAGTCCTCTTGCCACTTAGTATATCTAAATTCTTTGTATGAGAATCAATTTCATAAATTTGAACCTTAGAGTCTCAAGGGTCCAGAGACGCAAAAAAAGAAATACCTCCCAGAATGTCGAATGGAGTAAGTACCACACAAACTCATAAGACTGGAGGAAGACTCCCTATGCCTCTTATATGACAAGAAAGCCTGTTTGACCTGCAAGATTTATATGATTTAGAACCTACCCAACGATTTTAAAGTGATTTTTTCAGCTATCGATATTGATCAAATCTTCGCTGTGGTAACGAAGAAATCACGTTTTGGTAAGCCTGCTGAACTCAACTATGCGGCAATGATTATGTGCAAGATCGCTTCATAAAAACGATGAGTTTGCTCTACATGATTTCGGTCTATTAAGTGAAAAGTCTGTCATGGCGCATTGTAATTTCTTAGATCATGACGATGCAGTTTTATTTGCTGAAACAGGCACTGCTGTTAGCCATTGTCCAATCTCAAATGCTTACCTTTGCCAATAGCGTCATTCCAATCGTTCATGTGCATTCTCAAGGAGTTGAGAATGGTTTAAGAACAGACATTTCTGGTGGCATCGATCGCTTGTCAGATAACCATGCTTGGGATGTACAAATTATCGATACTACATTTGTATCTGCAAAACTACCAATTTTTCATGAAAGTGAAAATTCAAATGATGTCTTCCAGAAGATCATGTATCTTGTTCGACCTGAAAACATTGGTGAGGTCTGGATACAAGGCGAAAAAGTTCATTCACATATATAGTGCGTGCTCAAAAAGAGCCGAGAAGTAATCGTCTCAAACCTTTCAGGTATACAGTAATACGCGAGGACGTGCAAACTTAATAGGAGGTCATTAAAGAGCTTTGAAGCAATTCGCAAGCTTTTTAACCGGACTTTTTGAACAACCTCTAGAAGAGTAAAAATGATTAAGATATATCCGAAAGGCGATGAAATAGCTCCTTATTCTGCTTGTAGGCCCATTTGTAGTTTTCATACATGTCGTTATAAATACGAACATCTTCTGGTTCTGGAACGACAGGTTCATCACTAAATTGGATAATTGCTTGACACGCTTCTTGAATAGATGGATAAGCTTGAACACCAACTCCTGCCATGATTGCTGCCCCTACACAGGCTTGTTCTTCTTGACTTACTTTGTAAATTTCTTGATTTAAGATATTAGCTTGCATTTGCAGCCAAACATCACTACGTGCTCCACCGCCAGATGCAATAAAGGTATCCATTTTTGTATCGAGACTTTTGATAATTTCAACTGAATCTTTTAGAGCAAATACTACTCCCTCCATCACTGCGCGGATAAGATGTGCCCGAGAATGATTTAGTACTAACCCTAAAAATGTTCCACGCGCAGAAGAATCCATATGCGGAGTTCGTTCACCTGTCAAATATGGCAAAAATAACAACCCTTCACTTCCCGGTTTGACACTTTTCGCTAACTCATTTATTTCGTGATAGGGCATATTCGATAGTATTTTTTCATTCAACCAGCTTAAAGATAATCCAGCAGCCAAACTCGCTCCCATAATATTCCAGGTTCCAGGGACAGCATTACAGAAAGTATGGGTTCTCATTTGTTCATCATATTTAGGTTCTGCGATCACTGAAAAAACTTGCCCACCAGTGCCAATTGTTAAAGAAACTTGACCTGCTTCTACAATACCGTTTCCGACCGCTTGCATTGACTGATCTCCTCCCCCATAGACGACTGGTGTCCCTTTATATAATCCTGTTTCTTTGGCAGTTTCTCCTGTTATTTCACCAGCAATATCATACGGATCGCTTACATTTGGATAGAAATCACGATTCAATCCTATTGCTGAAATTAGTTCGTCCGACCAAACTAAATTCTTCGTATCAAACGCCAATGTTGCAGAAGCATCGGTCACATCTGTCCCAATTTCCCCTGTCATCATTAGTCGAATATAATCTTTTGGCAACAGTACTTTATAAATTTTTTCATACGTCTCAGGTTCGTTTTGCTTAATCCATAGTAAGGAAGGAGTTTGGAATCCGGTAGATAGTGGATTTAAGGTAATTTCCCCTACATAATTTTTCCCTAACAAGTCGTAGATAGAGTCTACCTCCTCCTGCGTTCTTTGATCTGACCATATAATAGCTGGACGAATTACTTGTAACTGTTTATCGATAAGCACCATACCGTGCATTTGACCAGAGAAGCCTATTCCTTTTACCTCCTGCGATTGAATATGGGCATTAGTTAATGCTTCCTTTATCGTCTGTACAGTGGACTTCCACCATCTTTTTGGATCTTGCTCCGCATAGCCTTTATTTGGTATAGAAATATCATAGAATGCTTGAGCAGAACTTTTCATGTTTCCATCGATATCGAGAATGACCGTTTTTACACTCGATGTCCCTAAATCAATTCCCATTAGATAACTCATTTTATAACTTCACTCCCCGATCAAATATAATATGAAAGAACTCCTTAGACAGGTAACACTCAGATAAAACTTAATTTTTTCTTATTAATTAGAGTATATATTAGGATTTTAGCAAATTTTCTGTAATTAAGAAACTATCTTAATTGTTTAAGGATTTGAGGTTTAATAGTAAAATAATTGAGAATTAACAAGATGGTATTTAAGGCTCCTAATGTGAATTTACTATTAATAAAGACGAAGAACAGCAAGTAGTACTTTGAATAGAAATTTATTATGAAATGTATAAAAAAGAAGGCTTGATTTTTTTTCGTAAAAAAACTAAAAAGCAAGAGAATCCATTCTCTTGCCTAGACGATATTATTTAGCTTCTTTTTTTGAAGGAAATAGTCAATGATAACAATCCAACTATCAATGCTGCAATAGATAAAAAAATTGGGGCATTACTCGAACTTGATTTTGTTTCTTCTTCAGTCGTATCTTCTTTAGCGGCACCTTGCTTATTAGAAGTAGAATCAGTTGAAACTTCTCCATGTCCATGTTTTTGGGCAGATCCATCAGTTGGATTCACTACGGTCACAGAGGCTGGCTTTTCAGCATCCGGTGCCCCAACCCATTCTACTACACTACCATCTTTATAAGTTTGATATGCTTTCCAAACAATTTCTGTAGCATCTTCGGCTACTTTTCCTTGCATGTTAAACTGTCCGAAATCTGTTGGTGATAAGCCTACTCCTTCTGTTATCCACGTAACACTCATAATTTTACCAGCATCATCTTTTTGAACTTCATAAACCCAACCTGGTTTTGGCTCGAATCGAGTGATATCTACCTCATCTGGAAATTTAACTTCTATTTTTGTTGTTGGTACCACTTCATTTTCAGATGGAACTCTGACCGTAAACACCTCATATTTCCCCTGTGAAGTTTCCTTCGGCTGTACAGTAACATGGGCGCTTGCCACACCAGAAAAAAGAAAGATTGCACCAATCATCGACACCGTTATTGTTAATAATTTTTTCATCATAGAATCTCCAATCGTTTTTATATTATTTTAAAACAATAAAACCCGTACTGAGTACATGCACTGAATCTTTGAATAGACCATCAACATGTATTAAACGTTCTTGCCTTGCTGCCTTTTGGAAAAGGAACTTGAATCTACCAAAGTAGTTTTTATATTTTGGAAATTGATCAATCTGTTAATCCCTCTTTCTGAAACAAAGAATAATAATAGTTCGCAAATCTCTTTTTTTCAGCCATCTTTCAACTCGCTTATACTTGTTTGATTTAAATCTTTAGTATTTGATATTTTATCAACCTCCGTTTTTTATCCCATGATTGATACAAGAATATTTCCAATCTGCTCACATATATCCAAGGTACCTACCTACTCCAAACATGTTAAAATTTGTTTTCTTTGTACTCTTAGTAATATTGGATCTCTCTACTCAATTTTTAAAAAAGATTACATCTGACTTCTAAAATCAGCTAATGCACTTATCAAAACAATGGAAAATCCTTTCTTAGCACGTTATGTATAATGCAGTTGATTTACATTTATATTAAATGAATCACCTTATTATATGATTGTATAAAACGGTACATTATGATAATTAATAACAATTTTCATCATAATATAGTTACTTAATATAGCACTCTTGATAACTACTCCTACCATTCCCACACCAAATGTGACTGTCCGTCTGCTATATAAACAAAAGGTAGTGTTTAGCACTAGAGAACAAAGATCCGGTTACGTAGGAACCAGCACCAAAGAGTGATTATCCAGATAAATAAACACTTTTCAAAATTTCCAAATCACAATTAATAAAATCAGTAGGCTCAACATTATGAAAAATGTAAAAATCCTCCATCGATAAGTTGTGTACTTTGCCTTTATCTCATTCATAATTTTTTTGTTTTCCTGAGTTCATTTATCAATCTTCTCTTTTATATGTTTAGCCAATTGTGGACTTCCGTAGCCTCTGATTTCTGACCATAGTTTTTATATTTGCTTCCGACAATTCTAAGCTCAATCATTTGTAAATACTGTACTAAACCGTGTGAAACAATAAGAACAAATAGTAGGTTTTGACTATGTCTTTGCTATGTTTCTTTTCTTTTAAGTAAGAAACTCTTTGGTACACTCATTACAGGTTACTTTTATCTAATCACCTACGTTCTCAAAAATAAAAAGCATTCCTGCATAGGAATGCTTTTAAAAAAACAATGACTAAATTGCCATACATTATTTTCTATAGTTTGTTTATAGTAAACAACAATTTTATCATTTACAATATACTCATATTTTTTAAAAAAAGCCGTCAACTCGTTATTAATCGAGAAGAAACCAGCCGTTTCGTATTCCTCTAAATAGTCATTTAACTCTTGCGTATGTCTAGCGAAAGGATAGCCTACATGACACTTAAGATATGTACTACTGCCGTCTTCGGAATCCTCTTTGGTTGTTTCGATGATTGCCCAGCTCTTTTATAAGTAATCAATTATGTTTTCCACTTGCCCATTCCTCATCTAATAAAAAATCTCTGTATGTTTGCCTCTGTGCTATTGTGTGGAAATTAATTAGAATTAAATTTACTCACTTATTGTTTGACTTTCATGTTTTGCCACTGATACTATTCTAGCGATCTCAGCGTTAGAATGACTTAAACAATTCAGAATCGTTGAATATACTTTCAAATTGCTGGCTACGATGTTTTGATTAGAGCTGGTACGTCTCCTCCCGTTCCTCTTACCAGCAATACACCTACCGCTATGTCCCATGCACTTAAACTGTACTCCCAGAAGGCGTCGAATTTACCGCAAGCGACGTATGCCAAATGTAAGGCAGCTGAACCTAATACACGAATCGTCCTACATTCTTTCTCGATATATTCCATGCTGGCGATGTTAATTTCACGAAATTCAGATGTGGATACAAAGCCGGTAGCTATAACACAATCAACAGCTCGCTCTACTGTTGAGATTGAAATTGGATTGCCATTGCAATACGCCCCCTTGCCTCGCTCTGCCCAAAACAATTCATCTCGGCAAGGAGATCATATATAACGCCGAGCACAAGCTTTCCTTGATAAACCCATGCAATTGAAACAGTAAAGCCAGGAATACTGTGGATAAAATTTGCCGTTCCACCAATCGGATCAACAATCCACAAATAAGGAATGTCTCGGGCTGATTCCAAAATACAGGAACGTATCATTCGCTCCGAACGCTTGTCAATCTCTGTCACTACATCAAAGCTGGAGCTTTTTTTCTCAGTGACCATATCCTTACTTCGGAAAGAATCATCTTCTCAGCCTGCTTAGCCGCTTTACATACTGTTTCCAAAAAGCTCATTGTCATTGCCGTCCTTTCTATTTTAAAACCTAGGTAGTATACGGATTAAACCAATGCTCTGGCTCCGTCAGTATAAAAATAGACAAATGTAAATAGTAGAAAGATAGTTTGTCTTCTCTATATATTAATTATGTACTGAACCAAAACTGATAAAAAAACCATATAACCGATTAGATAACAAGCAACAGTAAACAAGAAAGATATTTCCATTTTTGACAATTTTTACAGCTCAATAAAAAATTGTCTAGTATATTTATATTAAACACTGTTTCATAAAAAAACTATTACATCACTAGCGTAATAGTTGATATGATAACTTGAATAAAGTATGTGTTGAAATACTTATATTTAAGGATTTGTTCGGTGTAGGTACCAAATAGATAAGCAAACTAGCTTGTCTATTTGGTTCTTTTTTTTAATAGACTTCGCATTTTAAATGCCCTATAATAGCAAATATATTTCCAAAATACGAACAACAAGGTGGAAAAATGAAAAAATATACGAAAGTTTTTCAAGGGACTGCTTTTTCCAGCAAATCACCAAAAGAAGTACAAATTTTAAAAGAATCTCTCTTTTGCATTAATGATAATGGAATGATTGAAAAAGTCGTTGCCCCAGAAGACGCTGACTACCAAATCTTATTAGACGCTTATCAAGGCTTAGAAAACTTCCATTGTTTAGCTGAAGGCCAGTATTTCTTACCGGGTTTTGTCGATTTACATGTTCACGCGCCGCAATGGGCCCAAGCAGGAACTGCTTTAGACATCCCACTCTATGATTGGTTAAACACTTATACCTTTCCACTTGAGTCCAAATTTTCAGATTTAGATTTTGCGAAAGATGTCTACCAAGATGTTGTCCGCACCCTACTAGCAAACGGAACAACTACAGCACTTTATTTTGCAACTGTTCATAAAGAAGCAAGTTTATTACTAGCCGAAATATGTGCTGAAAAGGGACAACGTGGATTAGTTGGGAAAGTTGTTATGGACAATCCAGAACAAAATCCAGAGTATTATCGTGACGTTGATACGCAAACGGCATTAGCGGATACCGAGGAATTTATTTTAGCTGTCAAAGAATTAGCAAACTCAACTAAACAGGGTGTTTACCCTGTAGTTACGCCACGCTTTATTCCAAGCTGTACTGACGACGCGTTAAAAGGTTTGGGAGAATTAGCTGCTAAGTATGATACTTACGTCCAATCGCACTGCAGTGAAAGTGATTGGGAGCATGGCTATGTGCAAGATCGATTCGATAAGAACGATGCTTTTGCTTTACATGATTTTGGTTTATTACGTGATAAGTCTATTATGGCACATTGTAATTTCTTAAATCATGACGATGCAGATTTATTTGCTGAAACAGGCACCGCTGTTTGTCATTGTCCAATCTCAAATGCTTACTTTGCCAATAGCGTCATTCCAATCGCTCATTTGCATTCAAAAGGTGTTGATATTGGTTTAGGTTCCGATATTTCTGGCGGTTTTTCACCTAGTCTTTTCGATAATGCTAGACAGGCTGTAATGTCATCGAGAATGTTAGAAGACGGTGTTAATACGGTTCTTCCTGCCAAAGAGCGCGGTGTACCAAATTCACGCATCACAATTAATGAAGCGTTTTATTTCGCAACTTCTGGTGGTGGTGAAAGTTTAAACTTGCCAATCGGTCGCTTGACAGAAAACTATGCTTGGGATGTACAAATCATCGATACTACAATAGATGCTGCAAAACTACCTATTTTTTATGCTAATGAAGATTTACATGATGTCTTCCAAAAGATCATGTATCTTGTTCGACCTGAAAACATTCGTGAAGTCTGGGTACAAGGCGAAAAAGTTCATTCACGTGTGTAATAAAATTATCATAAAAAGAGCAAGACAACTTTTAATTGTCTTGCTCTTTTTTTGTTTCTTGGTATTCTGGATGGTTATGTCGTTTACATCCCCAGTCATTGAGATTTCAAATTCCACCAAAGGGATATGACCAGATGAAATGAGTTCCACCATATAATTTTTATAATTTCCCAGCCCAACGCTCTTATTTTATCATCAAGTAGATTAATCGGATTCCTTTTATTTGTAGGACCAGCAGGCATTTATAGATCATTTTTATCAATAATTACTACTAGATTGCCAGAAAGATTATGTTCAGCTGTCATAAATGTTTCACAATAATAGTATTGGAATCACTAACATTTCTTCGTGTGAAATGTTAGTTGAATTTCTCTTTTCGTATATAGGTCATTTAATTTCTGTATGCCATAAACATGATTTGGTATAAAACCTTTGACATACTGATGAAAATAAGGTAAATTACCATTTGGACGAACAATTTTATTTTATATAAACTTCAATATTCGTATTTAGGGGTGTAATCCATGGATAATGTATTTGATTATGAAGATATTCAATTAATTCCTGCAAAATGTATAGTAAATAGCCGATCTGAATGTGATACAGCTGTAACATTAGGCGGTCATACATTTAAGTTGCCTGTTGTACCTGCAAATATGCAAACTATTATAGACGAAAAAATCGCCATATACTTAGCAGAAAATGGTTACTTCTATGTAATGCATCGTTTTGAACCTGAGAAACGACAATCTTTTATTAAAGATATGAAATCACGTGGTTTATTCGCATCTATCAGTGTTGGAATTAAAGATGAAGAATATAATTTCATCCAACAACTATCAGATGAACAGCTAGTACCGGAATACATTACGATTGATATCGCACATGGTCATTCCAATGCAGTGATAGAGATGATCCAACATATTAAGAAACACTTACCTCAAAGTTTTGTTATTGCAGGAAATGTTGGAACTCCAGAAGCAGTAAGAGAATTAGAAAATGCTGGTGCAGATGCAACAAAAGTGGGAATTGGACCTGGGAAAGTATGTATCACTAAGATTAAAACTGGATTTGGAACTGGTGGGTGGCAATTAGCTGCACTACGTTGGTGTGCAAAGGCAGCAAGTAAGCCTATTATTGCTGACGGAGGAATTCGTACGCATGGTGATATAGCTAAATCTATTAGATTTGGTGCATCGATGGTTATGATTGGTTCATTATTTGCTGGACATGAAGAATCTCCAGGAGAAACAATTGAGAAAGATGGCAAGCTTTATAAAGAATACTTTGGCTCAGCTTCAGAGTTTCAAAAAGGTGAAAAGAAAAATGTAGAAGGTAAGAAAATGTTAATGGAACATAAAGGTTCTTTAGAAGATACGTTAAACGAAATGGAGCAAGATCTACAATCCTCTATTTCTTATGCGGGAGGAAATAAGTTGGATGCAATCCGCAATGTGGATTATGTCGTTGTTAAGAATTCAATCTTTAATGGTGATAAAGCTTATTAATAATTTTAAATAATACGGAATTAAGTATTATACGATATTCTATTTCACAGCTTGGTGAGCGAGATACTTTGGTACTTGCTCACCTTTTAGTTTGAAAAAAATCCTTGATTTTTATATATGGTAATTGACTTGAATTGGCTTTATGATTTGCAAAAATTTGAGCCCAGCGTTTGTTGAAGATCTATATTTCTTCATCAAATGCCGGGCTCAACCACATGCTATTCAGTTGCAACATAAATTTTCATAATGTGTTAAAATGAATTTAGTTGAGGAGTTGTTCAGTATATTTATACGAACATATCATCAAAGATATATATAGCCTTCAATACTCACCACAATAGGTTTATTCTGACTACTATCTTTTTTCTAAGCTTCCTCTTCCCTGGTGGGTACCAATTAATTGGGTAACGGGTACCTTTTTTACGCTATATTTAAGTCATAAAGGAGTTGAATACATGATCAACGTTCTATTCGTTTGCCTAGGAAACATTTGTCGTTCACCGATGGCTGAAGCATTATTCCGTGACTTACTCGAAAAAGAAAATCTCCACGACAAAGTTACAGTTGATTCCGCTGCAACAAGTTCATGGCACATTGGAGCCCCTCCACATAAAGGCACACTTTCCATTTTAAAAAAATACAACGTCTCATCAAAAGGCCTTGCTGGACGTCAACTGATAAAAGAAGACTTTGAGAAATTCGACTACATTGTAGGTATGGATAATAGCAATATAAAGAACATATATGAAATGACTGGTCAACCTAATCATCCTAAAATCATTCGTCTACTCGACTTAACTGATGATAAAATGGATGTTCCAGACCCTTATTACACAGGTGATTTTCAGGAAACATATGACCTCATCACAGACGGATGCAGGAAATTACTTGAGAAAATAAGTAAAGATATCTTCTTAACAAAAGAGTAAGTTACCACCCGCTATATATGCGGGTGGTTGTTTCGTATCTATAGTGAATGAGGACTCTAATCAATTTGATTTATCTGATTTTTCCCGTTGTCCCCACGGTTTAAAGACTGAAATGACAAACATCGTGCCTAATGAAATGATTTGAAATATCAGCTTCTATTTCTTTTATAGCTTGTAAAATTTATTCATAAAATTCCATGGGCTCAATATCTGAACTTATATTTTCATTTGATTCATCAATCAATATTTCAGGGATAGTCATTAAAAGTAACTCAATAACTGTTGCTAAGAAATAAAGTTTGAGCAAAAAGACCTCGCAAACCCATACTTTACGATAAATAAAAAGAATTCATTTTGAATAAGGAATGATCAAAATGGATTCATAGCCAGCATATAAGTTTCGGTTTTTATAAAAAAGTTTAATCATTTCTATCTGTGCTGCTATTCAATCGCGCCCGATTGTTGAAGAAGGATATTCATCTCCATTACTGAGGGGTTATTGCGTAAACGCACCCGTTTCTAGAATAAGGAGGTTGTACGGACCAAATTCAAACACAATAAGACCTTAGTATTCACATTGCCTCTTCGATTGACCCTTCCGTTCTCATGTAATTAAAACTCACACCCCCTTCATCTTATGAAACAGGTGATCTTGGTTTAAAAAATTTATTCACTATATCATCCGTTACATCTGAAACATGTTTGTATTCATAGTTCGGCGATTGGTCTCGGTCGATGAGGATGGATCGTACACCTTCATAGAAATCTCCATGCTTCAAAAAGTTTTTGGCTAGCAAAAGATCGGTTGCAAAGCATTCTTGCATTGTTTTGTTTTTTCCGTCGTTCAGTTGTTTTAACGTGATCTTTAATGAAAATGGGGATTTGGAAAGAAGCAGTTCCTTTATATTCACGCAAGAATCACTGCCCTCACTGTCGAGCGACTGAAGAATCTCTTCGACTGTTTCAAACGCAAAATGTTGATCGATCTCTTTTTGAAAAGGAGCAAGTTTGCTCTCTTGAGATGGCTGTGTTCGATACCCATCGATCAGCTGATCAAGCTTTTCGTCAACTTTTCCTTTGGTCCAGTCCGTATTCTCTACTTTTTCCATAAAGTGCTGCATAGTGTTACTCTCCATATAGATGTCTGCACCGTTCATATACAGTACATCAGGAGCCTGTATAACAGACGCAGTTAGAGCGAGATAATGCCCTAAGTGCCCTGGAGCTTTGTTTAAAAAATAGGCTCCTCCTACATCTGGAAAAAAACCAATATTCATTTCGGGCATCGACCATTTCGTCCGCTCCGTTACGATCCGATGACTCGCCCCGTATGTCAGGCCAACGCCTCCTCCCATCACGATTCCATCTAAATAAGCAATGATCGGCTTTGGAAATTGATAGATAGCCATATCGACCTCGTATTCTTCCTCGAAAAAATCCTCTGCTTTTCGTAACGCTGTTTCAGACGAACGAGCTTCATAGAGTGTCTTAATATCACCGCCTGCACAAAGTCCTTTTGAACCTGCACCTTTTATAACAACGATCGATACGTTACGATCTGTTTTCCATTCTATTAATTTTCCACCGATAGCACGCACCATCTCATGAGATAGTGAATTGAGAGCTTTCGGGCGATTCAGAACAATCACAGCAACACCATTTTGGTTAACGGAAAACAAAACTTCATCGGACATCCTATCTACTCCCTTTTATGAATGTTTAAAGTCTGGTTTTCGTTTCTCAACGAATGCATGAATTCCTTCTTTGGCATCAGCTGTCAGAAACAGTTCTGCAAACCTTTTTCGTTCCCTTTCCAATCCTTGCTCCACGCTTTCGTTGCTTCCTTGAACGATACATTCCACAGCGCGTATCACACTAGTCATGCTTTTTCCTTCCACAAATGACGTTGCAATAGTTGTTGCTGTTTTTAACAATTCATCTTCTTTTACAACTAACTGGGTGATCCCAAGCTCTACGGATTCACTTGCTGAAAGGGTTCGGCCCGTAAGGATAAGATCCAATGCTGTTGCGTATCTGTTATCTTGCGAAGCCGCTGTGTGCCACCAAACGTAGGTATAAGTCCGAGCTTTAATTCCGGCAGACCTACCGTCGCTTGATCTGATACGATTCTAAAGTGACAGCTCATCGCCAACTCCATACCTCCGCCAGAGCTGGCCCATTTATCGCAGCACTGAGCGAGATATCCGTTCTATTAAAGTCCAACAAAAGGTGAATGGTTCATTCCGTAGTGAGTATGGAGCTGACAACTTTCTACGAGTAAAAAGTGTCTTCAACACACTAAAAAACAAGGTAAGTCTATTTTTCACTCCCTGCCAAAATTAATAGAAACGGGAACCATTGACTTGTATCCTACAACCAACGAGAGGTAACATTTTCAGCCGTTATCTCTTTTTGCCTTGTATTTTTATATAGAGGCTGAGTAGTTACAAGGGGATAAAAAAAGGAACACAGAATACTGAGAATTCATATTCTGCGTTCTTTTTTTGTTTTATTTTAAAAATTGTTCTTCAAAATATTTCAATTGGTAATCTAAAGTTACAGAATCGTTAAACAAAAAGGCATTCGCATCCACTTCAATTACATGGTTGTTCTTCACTGCAGGCATTCCTTTATATAGTTTTGTCTCTTGATAAGAGTTATCTTGGTCATTGTATTTACTAACAATCAAGTAGTCCCCAACATAATCAGGTAATACCTCAGAAGAAATCATGTAGTATCCTTCTTTACTTGTCATTTCCTTTACTTTTTCAGGCATTTTTAGATTCATTGCTTGATATAAAACTTCTGTACCTCGTCCCCAACTATCACCAAGAATACCCATATCTTTATCATAACTTTCCATTACAGTAACAGTTGAATTTTCACCAATTTTAGCCTTAATTGCGTTTCCTACTGTATTTGCACGTTTTTTGAAATCATCAATCCAATTTTGAGCTTCCTTTTCTTTGTTTACCAACTTACCAATTTCTAAGTGTTGTGTTAAATAATCTACTTTATTGTAAGTATAGGTAACTGTTGGAGCAATTTCTTTCAACCTATCTAGGTTTTTATTATCATTTGCTCCAATAATTAAATCGGGTTTTAATTCAATAATTTTTTCTAAATCCTGATCTGAAACGGCAGGGACATCTTTTAATTGATCTTTAAACAATGGACTTTTTTTAGACCATTCTTCTACCCCTACGATATTGACGCCTAGTGAGATTAAATCTCCTGCATAGCTAGTCAATACGACTACTCTTTTAGGGTGAGCGGGAACTTTAATAGGACCATTTTCAGATTGATATGTAATCGTTTCGTTTTTGTCCTCTTTATTTACATCGCCTGCTGATTGACTTTTTGTATTATTGCCGCAGGCACTAATAATAAGAACAAAAATTAAGATGAATGGTATTAATATTTTTTTCAAATTTAGTTTCTCCTTTATGTACGGTATCATTCCAACCTTTTTATTATTGATAATGATAATCATTTACAATTAAAATAATAGTATTCTTCTAACCCAATGTCAATACCTATTAAACCCAACTGTAATCTGAAACCTTCAAATGGCGATTTGGCGATATGATACGGTTCTCCGCAGTATCTCTAAATGAGGGGGCTCTTTTTTGCTATAATCGCATTAAAATTACTAAGGAGATTACTTTATGCATATATGAGCTGTTTACAAGTAATAGGTGGGGAATATTTGACGCTTACTTATAAAAAATATATAAATGATTTACCACAGCTCGATGAAATGGACAACCGGAAACTAGCTGAAATGGGAATCTCTTTCGATCAAAGTTACACTCTTGAACAAGCCAAAACAATGTTGCCATCAAATGTTCACCCTGTGTGGTACTGGGTAGATACTTATTCTGATAAGGATAGGTTATCTGATGAACATCCTATGCCAGAATCAGCTAAGTATGATATACGGTTTTGGTCCAGGTATTGATAACGGTAATGTGAACGAGAAGTACTTTTTATCTTCGTAAGAAAGGAAAAAGAGAAACCAGTAAAAAACGATGTAAAGATACTCGGTGTTGTTGTAACTGGAACAGCAGAAAACTTAAAAATCTTAAAAGAACAAAATTATATAAAATCAGCTACATTAGGAGTTGTGGCAAATAAATATTAGCAAGTTGAGGACTGCTCATAAGAAGGCTATTTTAATCATTTTTTGTACTGTATACGATATACAAATCTTTTTAACATAAAGTCTCTTATAGGCAATAAAAAAGGGTCTTCGATTTGTTATTATCCCCTTATAGAAACAGTATAATCCTTTCTTTTTACTGTCCACTATAAGGGGGTAATAACAGTTGGAAGATCCTTTTAGCTGCTTGTTAAATTAAAGCGCCTGATTGCTGAAGATTATTTCTAGTTAAATTAGTATAAAAAAGAGTATTTCACCTTAAAGAAACGCCCCTTTACTTAAGAGGTTTCTATCTGTTTAATATGTTCTTTTATTTTTTGGATAATTGCTTTATAAAATGAAATTTGATGTGGTACGAATTTATTCCTTCCCACATATTCTTCAATCAAGGTCTTATTACCATCTTTATTTATTTCAAATCCCTTTATTTCAATTGTTTCTCTTTCACCTAACCAAAGTTTTGTAAAGTCGTTAAATTCTGCTTTCACAATACCTGAAACTTCTTCTACTTGAAGTGTAAAGTCATCAAATGTATTCTCACTCTTATATAAAAAAACGTTTGCTAATTCCTTATCAATAAAGTTTTCTTTAATTACACAATAATCAAATACTCCGAACGATACTAATTCATCAAAAGGGACATCAATTCCAATTTCCTCCTTTATTTCCCTTACACCATCCCTAACCGTTTCATCAGCCAGTAAATGTCCAGCAGCAGTAATATCCAAAAGATTTGGATAGTCTTTTTTTATATCACTACGAAGCTGTAGATAGATATAATCTATTCCTTTTTCATTGCTGACGAACCAGCAATGAAACGCTTCATGCCAATATCCAATTCTATGTACATCCTTACGGGAAGAAACACCTATTTGGTTTCTGTCTTCGTCAAAAATTTTTAATTGTTCATCTTCCATACTTTATATCCCCTTTCATGAAGGTACCAATATTTTCCATTTATGTTACCATAAACTCCCCACTGTTCTGTAAAATCCCCTCATACAAAAGAGGCTCCTTTAAAGTACGCCCGATTACGGTGAAGATCGTTGTTCGTTAATGATCACCTCAATTTCATAAGTGATCTTCGATTAAAGTGGTTGAAAAATGAAACCAAAATTTATTCAGAATAGAACCAAGGGATAACTGGTGGGATTCCTGCTTCAGGTAAAAGATAAACAAAGACGAAATACAAACAAATTAATACACCAAAAAAAGAAACCAAAATAGAAAGTAAAGGTTTGACTCTTTTTATAATTCCATATATTCCACTAACAAAGCTGGCTAAGCCAAGGAATAGCTCGAAAAATGCCACTGGATATACGAATAAATGTTCCATTATAGAAATTCTAATATTGTTAAAGATAGAAATAACCGAGATAAATAAGACTTGTAAAATTAATCCCCATACAGGAATACTCAATTAAAGCCGCCACCCTAACTTACAAAATTTCATACAAATTATAACAAAAAACAATCATAAAATAGCATGATGGCGAATGCCATCTATAAAACACCTCAAAAACCCGGTCCGAAAAAGTGCATTTTTCGGACCGATTTAACCCTAAACTCATTTACCTTCTAAAATATATGGTTAATTGCTGCTCTTCCTCAACAATATGGTCCGTTTTCTGAATAAGGTTTCTAAGGAACACATGAATGCTCTATACAAATCTAGCTAACATAAAGTTAATTTTCGGAACTTCCGAAATATACCCCCCTTGGTGGTCAAAGGGTTCCGAATGGTCCATTTTTATCGTTTATACATGATTTTATACATTGTTGATGAATCAACAATGTATAAAAAAGTGGTGTTTCATGCAAATTCTTCTTTCACTAGTCGAGTAGAAGGGAACCTCTCTACCTTGCGGTAGATTGTGTTCCTCCCCCCTCACAGAACCGTGCTTGCGCTATTTACGCACACGGCTCCTCCAGTCACCATTCACAAAATATAGCTAATCTCTTTCGCTCAGATTTTGCTAATTCTGCTATCCTTAATAGTTTTGTGTCCATTTATTATCCCTACCTCTGCGTGTAGTAAATGTGCCCCTAGTAAGGGTGATAACTTGGTAGCAGCCTTTCCTCCATCGGCATTACCCAACTTCATTGGTACTACGCTGCTATCCGACTCCCTACAATGGCATTTGGCTTCCTTGCTTATTATCGCTTGTACACCATACTCTTCTATAAGAAGAAAAGACCGGTAGGGTCTCCCGAGTTGCCGTATCATATCAATGTGTGACGTGCCAAGGTCTCTGACTCCAGAGAGGTTCTATCCTTCTTGCCTTTAACGATGGATAAAATGTAGCTTTCTGCTGTGCTTAAGGCATCAGCCCTCTCGATTTACTAACATTATGGAGCTCAATCCCTTCAACCATTTGGCTTTCGGCCCGCCACCTAACTGTCTACGCTTAAAGGCTAATGTTACCATTAGCCCTCCAAGACTCGCTACGAGTGAATGGCTAGTTCTTTCTCGACGGGAATCCCACCCGCTATATGATACGACCTAGGCTCGGCCGCACAAGCACTCATTAGTTGAATAAAAATTTAATTTCTATTGTCTAAATATCCTATACATTCACTTTCACTATGATTGGTTTTCTCCGTTGTCATATATCCATATGTATTTTTAGCAATCAAGGTTTCTTTCTCACAAAACTGCACAACGTTTTTCTCCTTTTTTGTTAAACCATATAAATATTCCAATTGAGGTTCATCCTTAAAAATCACCTCATAGTGTTCATGATAAACACTGTGATTGACCCCGTGTTTTGGCGCTATTCTTTGTTGCTTTACTATATCTTCACCCGTGTACCCCAATTGCTCCAAATGAGCTGGAATATGCTTATTAACTAGATAATTATGATAAGGATTTCCATTATTAAGAAGATACATCGTAATAAAGAGAAACGAGACTATTCCTATGAGAATAATACCTAAAATTATGTTTAAAACATTTTTTTTGGTTAACAAACCCATAACACCCCTTCTTTTTCATCACTTCACCATAACAAGACTATTGAAGTATCCTGCACCTTTAGTGGAAAAAGGATTTTTTCCGAACGTATGACATTGTATATTTTCGTACATAAAAAAGACCACAATAGTGTTTTTTACCTAATGTAACTAACACACCTGCTAGCTCAATAAGAAAATCAAATAATTACTAGACAATAAATTTAGTAAACCACGCTATATATTCTGCTCCTGGAATAAAAAATAATTGGGCGAGTATCGTTCCTAGTAAACGAGAAGTAATCATCATAAGGGATACCCCCTTGAGTTTATCGTAACTTCCCTTTTGATTTATTACGTCATCGGCAAGAATAGATATTTTAGGGTCAATAAAGATTATTAGTAAAATAGTAGCTATACCATTAATAAGACCCGAAGCCATAATAGCTGTAGATGCTCTTTCGGGAGCTAATAATGCTGCATATAAAGCAGATAAGACTCCAATTGTATAGATTGCAGTTATTACCATGTTAATGATAAACAATCTTATCGGAATATCTTTCAATCTAAAATCCTTTAAGTAAGACAGCCTTGGTAAATGAATGTGTTTTACTCCACGCTTTATGTATTCAAGAGTTAATCCTTTTTTTATCAAAGAGGGAATTGAACCTCTTTCTTCAGATAAATGAATAATCGCTCTTGAAAATATTGCAATAAATGTAGGAAGCAAGAGAATTCCTATTATTGTTCCCAGTGTGGATGAGCAAATAATGACTCTATATTGATTTTCTACAAACTCTAAAGTATTTACTTTAGGAGCATTATCAATAAGGCTCCCTGTAAAAGGTTGTTGCATCATATTTGCTAGTCGGGAGACCATAACCATCAAATTAAATAAAGATAAAGCTGAAGCTAACAATCTTACTCTTGCACCAGATAATCTGACGGCATAGGCAAGTGTTTCGATCGAGTGGATTATAAATATAAATAGTGATATAAGTATTAACTTTTCTGTAAATAGTCCCAAAATAAAATTACCCACTTTAGTATTTTTATAATAATTTTACCATGTTTTTCCGTAAATTTCTTTATGCAACTATCCTGCACCGCTGATTAAAGGATGGTCTGAATATATGATTTTAGTTATTTTCGTACATTCAGAAGAGTGGTTTAATCCATTTAATATTGTCTTAAGACAATTAACATAATTGATCTTACCGAAAACAGTAAAAAGAAAAAATCCATTTATTTGATCAACCAAAACCAAATAAGTGGATTTCAAATAAATATAACCCGTCTTATATTCATTGTTCGTTTTTCTTACCTTTAGCTTATTAACGATGAAGTTGTTTCAGCAAAATGTTTGATTTTGTCACCTATTTCATCGCGAACCCGTTGGAAAAATGCCCATTTTTCTTCATCCGTTCCTTTAGCTTTTGCAGGGTCATCAAAACCCCAATGTTCACGTTTCACATTATGTGGTGTCATCGGACATTTATCAGCCGCATCACCACATAATGTTACAACTAAATCAGCATTATTTAAAATTTCTGGGTCAATAATATCGGATGTTTGATTTGATATATCCATTCCTACTTCGTTCATGGCTTTTACTGCATTAGGATTCAGTCCGTGCGCCTCAATTCCAGCACTTCGAACCTCCCAATCATTGCCTAAATGCTTTTTAGCCCAACCTTCAGCCATTTGGCTCCGGCAAGAGTTTCCTGTACATAAGAAATAGATAGTTTTTTTAGACATAGTAATGAATCTCCTTTTACTGTTAATTTAATTATTGATTACACTATAAGTAACCACAGATATAGTCCTAATAAGGTTATAAACAATACTGGTAATGTTAAAAAAATTCCTGTTTTAAAATAGGTACCCCAGGATATTTTTACACCTTTTTGTGAAAGTACATGCAACCACAATAACGTTGCTAAAGAACCGATAGGGGTTATTTTAGGTCCTAAATCGGAACCAATTACATTTGCATAGATAAGAGCTTCTTTAATTGTTCCAGTTGCTGATGTATCTGATATTGCCAAAGCATCAATCATTACCGTTGGCATGTTATTCATAAGGGAAGAAAGAATTGCAGCCAGGAACCCCATCGTCATTGTTGCAGCAAATACACCTTTATCAACCCCAATTTGAATCACATCTGCAAGTAAGTTAGTAAGCCCTGCATTACGAAGACCATAGACAACAACATACATCCCAATTGAGAAAAAGACGATTGCCCAAGGGGCTCCCTTAAGAATTTGTTTAGTATTAACTACTGAACTACGTCTCGCCATTAATAAGAAGAAAATAGCAATTATACTAGCGATAATAGATACCGGGATATTCAAAAAATCACTGGCAAAGTATCCAATTAACAATACACCGAGTATAATCCATGATAAATGAAACATTTTGTCATCACGAATCGCTTCAACCGGTTTCTTTAGTTGAGTTAAGTCATATTGTTTCGGAATGTTTCTTCTGAAATATAAGTACAAAACAAGAATAGTAGCAACTAAAGAGAAGATGTTCGGAACTATCATCCGGGAAGCAAATTCACTAAAACCAATACCGAAAAAATCTGCGGAAACGATGTTTACCAAGTTACTAACGACTAAAGGCAATGAAGTAGTGTCAGCAATAAAACCACTGGCGATGATAAAGGGAAAAACCATTTTTTCATCTAATTTCAACGCTCTTACCATTGCAAGAACAATGGGTGTTAAGATGAGTGCAGCCCCATCATTTGCGAAAAATGCTGCCACGATTGCTCCCAATATGGATACATAGACAAACATTTTTACTCCGTTTCCCTTTGCTACTCTTGCCATATGTAGAGCAGCCCATTCGAAAAAGCCTATTTCATCAAGAATAAGTGAAACAATGATAATAGCTATAAATGCAAGGGTTGCATTCCACACAATCCCAGTTACATTCCAAACATCATGTAGATCAACTACTCCAACGATAAGTGCTAAAATAGCTCCACCACAAGCAGACCAACCAATGGATAAATTTTTTGGCTGCCATATTACAAGTACAAGCGTCACCAAAAAGATGACAGATGCTAAAACCGGTTGTAACACAATCTAACCTCCATTAATTACACGATATTTTTAATCCTTGTTGTTCTAACCAGATGAGCTTCTCTTTTTGGTCCGGGATATGATTTAAAATATCCTGGATTAATGAAAAATAAGTAGTTTCACGGTTCAGTGAGTAGATAACCCACTGTCCTTTTTTTTGTTCAGTTACTAATCCAACATCTTTTAATTTCCGTAAATGCTGACTTATAGCTGGTTGAGACATTTTAAAAATATCGACGAACTCACAAACGCAACAGTCATTAATTAAAAGGAGCCCCATCATAGAAAGTCTAGTTTCATTACCTAAGAGATTTAATATTTTAGCAGTTCCCTCTATCGATTCTTTTCCCATTTTCACACCCCTAACATATGTATATAAGCAATTAATTATATAATAAATCACTTATATAAAGAGAAGCAAGTATAAATTAGGGAAGTAAATATAAGCCCGTTTATATTTACTGTTGAGGCTTCATTTTTGATAATAAAAAAATGAGATACATCCAGCTCCCGATAGTTCAAGATGGTAAAGTGAAAGTATGATTTTGTATATTTACGTACATTGAAAAGACCACCAAAAAGGGGCTTTTTCTTGAACTGATGTCACCCATTAGCTTAATAAGCTAGATAAAAAACTCCTCTTATTTTATTTCAAGAAGAATTTACATAATCACCCTTATGGGTACTGAAAGGGGATCTTCGGTTGGAAGATCCTTTTAGCTGTTTGTTCAATTAAAGCGCCCTTTAATTGAATACCAAATCACATAAATTCATTTTTGTAATTTGGATAAAATAAGAAAAAGCCTATAAGCGAGGTTCCTTATGAAAAAAAGCCTTTTAATATTAATTACCTTCTTGACTCTTTTCTCTTATTCTCCCGTCCAAGCCGAAACCGTATCTAAAAATGATATACAGTTGCATGATGACTTGATTTTCATTATGTTTTATCCCTCAATTCAACAGGAATTGAAGAAGCAATATGGCGAAATTAAACAAAATTATTGTGGTGAAATAACCCAAATTAAGAAGCTGCCACAAGGCAGTTACTTATTTAATGTCACCGTGCAGGTAACAACATTTGAAGGTGCTCACGATCCTCCCAATGATTTAGTGGCGATCACTTTTAGTAATGAAAAATCCATAGAGTGGCAGGCTATTGATTTCAAAAGAAGAAGGTTAAAGCCAAATGAAATAACTAAGTGCAGACATCCTTTGTAAAAGGGGTGTCTTTTTTTTTCAGCTAAATGGCCCTTTAATTGAACAAGGCCTTAAAGGGGTAGAGTCAGGGAAGTGCGGATTTACAACGATTAGATTTTGGTACAAGCCTTATGAGACAATATTAAGCCTAATTAATATGTGAATTAATTGTAAAATGACAATGAAGTTATTTTATTATAAAGCTCAGACAAGCATAACCCCGTTATAAATTTAGGTCGGGGTTAAAAATATAGTTGTTTAATATTGATGTAAGATACTTCACTATACTAAAAAATATAACAATAAAGTTGTTTAAAAATCTAAGTTTTATTCCACATTAGCGCTCGATTGTTGAATTAGAACTTATCTGCTTAGTTTATGTAAGGTTTCAATTTTTATATTTCAAGACTTTATTTTTTCCTTTATGAGACCATATAACCACTGGAATGAGTAATAAAGACAAAATTCCCCCAGTTAATGATAATGTTGTGTAACTTGAATTAGCAACAATCATTCCAGACATGGCTCCACCAGAAGCTCCTGCCAACGCAATAAAGACATCCAATGTACCTTGAGTCTTAGCACGTGTTGATGTTTCTGTTGAGTCAACAATTAGAGCAGTTCCACTTATTAAACCAAAATTCCATCCTAATCCAAGTAAAGAAAGAGCAATTATTAGGAGAACCATAGAATCACTTGGTGCAATCGCTGCTACTAAACCTGCTAGAAGTAATGTAACTCCAGAAGCAATAGACATAGCAGTTCGACCAATCTTATCAACAAGAATTCCCGTAACAAGGGAAGGAAGGTACATTGATCCAATATGAAAACCAATAACAAGACCGACTTCTCTTAAACTATGACCATGATGTGCCATATGTACTGGTGTCATTGTCATAATGGCAACCATCACAATTTGAGTAAGTACCATAACTGTGGCACCAACTGTAACTCCTCTTTTATTCTTTATTGGTTCTGTAGTTTCCGAATGCCCTTTGGGTTTTTGTTTTTGTTTTTGTTTATTCTCATCAATCATTTTTGCGATAATTAGTGGGTCTGGACGAAGCATAACGTAAAGAACAAGACCAGCTAATATAAATGCAACTGCAGATAAAATAAATGGACCAGCAAGTGCTGGAACACCAATAGAAAGAGCAAAATGTCCCATTACATCCACTAAGTTTGGACCTGCAACTGCACCAAACGTTGTAGAAACCATTGCTATACTAATAGCTGTAGCTCGTTGTTTTTTATTTGCTAAGTCCGTCCCTGCATAACGTGCTTGTAAATTTGTCGCTGTACCTGCACCGTAAATAAGAAGGGAAGCAAATAAGAGAAAAATACTATTTGTTATCGCTGCAATCACAACACCAATTGCACCAACCCCACCTGTCATAAAACCTGTTGTGAGACCTATGCGACGTCCATAACGGTGTGAAAGCTTCCCTACAATTAAAGCTGCTCCTGCAGAGCCTAAAGTAAATAATGCAGCTGGCAGTCCAGCAAATGCATCTGTTCCCAGAATTTGTTGAGCAAGAAGTGCACCCACAGTAATTCCGGCAGCTAGTCCTGCCCCACCAAAAATTTGTGAAATACTAACTATTAATAAAGTCCGTATGTATAATTTTTTTTGTTTTTCTGAAGAATCTACAAAACTCTGGGTTAAATCATAAGTATTTCTAGACATTTCTAAACCCCTTCTTTCGCAAAATTTCATCCACAGCTTAAAAGGTTACCGTTTTGTCAGTCTATTCAACAAGCTATACAATGCTTCCTAATTTAATATCAATCTCCCAGGCTAGTTCAATTGTTTTGTGAATTGTTTCCAGTCATGAACACTTTCTTCTAAACGAAATGCATTTACGCCACTGGATTTTAAAAGTTCAACTGCTTCAACTGACATTAGACAGTAAGGTCCTCTACAATAAGCAACAACATCACAATTGGTCGGTAAAAAAGAAAGCTTTTCTTTTAATTCTTCAATGGGTATAGAAACAGCACCAGGAATATGAGATTCTTCATATTCTTCCTTCGGTCGTACATCTAACAATAAAACTTCACCCTTATCCATCCGATCCTTAAGTTCTGAAAGAGAAACCCCATCCAAATCAAATTGGTTATTTAAGAACTCTTGTTTAATTTGTTGAACTTGTACAAATTGTTTTTCGGATAAAGTATGCAAAACTGATAAAAAGTCCAAAATTGCTTCATCGGCTAGCTCGTATATGACGTAGTTACCTTTCTTCTTAAACTTTACCAATCTAGCATTAGAAAGAGTTTGCAAATGTTGAGAAACATTCGCAACAGACATAGTTGTTCCTTTTGATAAAGCTTCCACAGACTTTGGTCCTTGAGATAAAAGGTCAAGAATCTCTAATCGTTTTGGGCTAGAAAGACTTTTACCTATTCTTGCAAACTCTTGATACAATAAATCTTTTAATTTTCGTTCATTAAACATAAAAATCACCCTTTATCTATTCAAGTATTTTATTGAATACTTGAATTTTAATTCTAACGGCAATCTATTGTCAACAAATATTATTCAACTAACCTGCCACTGTAGCTTTGTAAAAAAGTTTGATCAAAACTTTTATTAATTTCCTTAGCGTTGTAAATCCGCATTTACCTGATACTACCCCTTAAAGTATCACGTGAATACTCTATGCAAAGCTAGTTAAGTCCGAGGGGCATCACTGCCCCTAACTCCCCTAAGAACCGTACGTGATAGTTTCCTATCATACGGATCAAGCCTTCTTTTTATCTAAACAACTCTTTTATTTAACACAAGGTGTATGTACTAGCTTATCCAGACGGAAATGAATGGGAATTCTTCTACACAAAAGGTGGTGTAGAGACTATCGCTACTGCGTTCAAATGTTGTGGAACTCAATCAACCAAGGAAGAAATAAAAACCTCCTCTTGCTGTTCATAACCCTAAAAAGTGGCATCATCTTCTTGAACGGGTGCTTATTAGCCGAATTATCTTTATTAAAAAAATTGCGGTAAATCCTAATAGGAGTTACCGCGTTTTGTTATTTTAATTTTTCCACATCAGATAATACCGTATCAAGTTCATCTGCTGCTTTATTAAGGGTTTGTTCATCAAGTGGTTCTGTTTTTGCCCCCGCTTCAATTGTATGAAGTGGAGTTTCAACTTTTTCATATAGATCGGCACTCTTATCTTTCACTTCATCTTCAAATGTTTGCCATGATTTTTCTAGATTTTCTCCACTTGCTTTTACTTTGGTAGCATCCTTTGCATCTAATTGAGTTTTCAAATCAGCGATTGTTTGTCTCATTTCCTTCGCACCATCACTAATGGAAACTGTTGTCTTTGACTCCTCTGTCTTTTTGTCTGTATTTGCTCCACCACACGCAGCCAATGTTAAAGAAGTGGCAAATAAAATTGGAACGATTAATTTACGCGATTTCATTTAAGTTTCCTCCAGATTGTAATTTTACTTTGTTATCTTTCCTTTTATTTACTATTGCAGCAAACGCCGCAACAACTAGCAATATCATCTGTGGAATAAAACTCTCCCAGGTTGAATATAAAGCAAAAAAGTCAATCGTTGGAATTGGTGCTTGGGTGGCAGGTAATAGTCCTGCTAGCTGAAGCCCATGAATCCCCATCCCTGTAAACTTAAAGCATAAGTAAAACATTAAAATACTTGAGACTAAGAAGAATGGACGCATCGGAATTTTCAAACCTACCTTAAGTATGAGGTAAGATATAACCACAAGTATGAGCAATCCAATGGCAATACCCAATAAAAGAGAAGTCATTTTTATTGAAGAAGTCATTCCGATAAAGAATAAAACTGTTTCCGTACCTTCACGAAAAACGGCAAGAAAAGATAAAAGAGCTAAAGAAATTAAGCTTCCAGTATCCAATGCTTTGGTACTTTGGGTACGAATGTACCTCTGCCATTCTGAAATACTTGATTTACTATGAAGCCAATAGCTCATGTATAGAAGCATAACTGCTGCAAATACCCCAGTCCAGCCTGCAATTAAGAAGTTGTTACTTCCAAACGCTCCTGCTGAAAATAACAGGTTTACAATAGTCCCAAGAATAATACTTACTCCTATTCCTGATCCTACCCCTATCCAAATCCATTTGCTTTTCTCTTCATGACCCGCTTTTCTTAAAAACCCAAGCAAGGCGACAACGACAAGCAATCCCTCTAATCCTTCACGCAGAAGAATCGTAATCACATCCATCATGTTATAACTTGTCTTCGATACAAGTGGTGAAAGATAATCTCGCATTCCTTCAATTGTCTTTTTAGCTCCTGATACATCATTGGAGGATAGCATCGAGTATGACGCAACCATATCCCTTTCTGCATCACCGTATATTTTGGAAGATTGGGTAAGGACAACACCTTCGACATTCAACCAAGATTGGCGGAATTTTTCTATATCTCCCTTTGCTCCCTGAATATCATTGTCCTTAATTTTTGAAAGCGATTGATTAAGCAAAGAGACCAAATCCGCTACATCACCCTTTTGAGCAGAGCTGTCACTACTTTTATCGGACGTTACGGTAAACTTACCGTCTATAAACTTTTGATTTATGTTTTTTAATCCTATAAGTGCATTTTTAACCTTGTTTTGATTTATTGGTTGTTGAGCCAAGGCAAATGATACTTGCCCCATGTTGTCTTCAATATCATGGTAAGCCTGCTGTGATTGTTTTTTAACTCCATCTTCAATTGAGAGCCAAGTGGTTCTAAAGGACTTGAATTGCTCGGAGGCTGCTTCCATTTCTCCCTTATCCACTGATTGAATAGTTTGAATAATTATATTATTTGCTTGCTGCATATCATCCGATGCACTAGCAGCAAAACTGTTAATTGGAAGGACGATAAAACCTATAAGTAAAATCAACAGAGTAGTAAATAGCTTGCTCCTCATAATTTCCTCCTTATGTACACCATTAATTTTTTAAGTTCCTATTTCATTAAATTAATAATGAAAATCATTTTCAATTGGCTCTAAAAAATTATATTTTAATTGAGAATGAAAGTCAATGTTATTTTTTTCGAACATAATGGTTGTATGGAAATTGTAAAAAAACTTTGCAGATATAAAATATTTAGTGGTCAGGTAAGGCAAACAAAGTATAACTGTAAAAACTGTTTTATTAGCTTAAAAAGGGAAAGTTCCTTTTCGGCGTTTCTCTTACCTTTCTCCTCACAGTTTTACTCTTTGGAGTCGTAAAGCATTCAATACGACAGAGACAGAACTAAAAGCCATCGTGATGTATTAGAAATATCATCGGCCCCTTCACCAAAGCCCCCATTGCATCTGTGTCTGGTAAAATTACGGAAAATTCTTCTCCACCAAGCCGAGCTACCAAATCTATTGTCTGCTTCACTGTTTTCTCTAAATAAACCTGCGACTTGCTTTAGACAATCATCCCCTACATAATGACCATAGGAATCGTTAAATCCCTTATTGGAATCACATTGCTCTTTTACTGTTTTTAAAAGTGATATTTGTTTTGTAGTTGCCAAACTTTTCTTTTCTTAATAAATATTTACGATGTAGCCCTTTACCATCATATGAGAAAAGAACTTGTTTCTTCTCAACTATCGACTCCATGTGGACCCCTCTGCCCCAAAGTTGATAAATATAAGGTATCACCTTCTCCAAATACTTCAAATCCAACTCAATTCCTTCATATTCATGCTTCAAATACAACTCACCGTTTCTATTGTAATCTCCGTCATTGACTGTGAGGTACGGAAATCCACCATTTATACGCATGTTCACGAGTTGATCACGTACTTGCGTCCAATCTTTATCAATGACTTTATAGTCTTTTCCTTGTTTTCTGAATAAGTACATATCTTCCTTTGTGACCAGTTCTTTTGTTAGGTAGTTTCGTAGAAAGGAAATATCTGATTCCACCTCCCTCACTTCAAATATCTTCTGAAAATATATCTTCCTATTTTTATTAAAATAAGTTTATCATCAAACAACCGAGATCAATTTACAGACATTATCTAAAAACCGAGACGGCTTTTTCTTTAAATGTAATTTATAGAATATCTCGTCATGATTGGCTATGTAGCAGGACATCAAGCATATCAATCTCGGTTTTTGCTCCAGTATGCGATAAAAAAGTTTGATCATTTCTACGAGCTTTCCTCCATTAAAGTTTCCATTAATTGAAGAAGCAAAAAACAAATCTCTAACTCAAATTCGAAATATATATCATTTGCCAAGTTCCCTTTACCTTCATTGGTATTTCACAAAGAAAAGTTTTAAGGTCATCGTATACTTCTAAATCATCATTTACAATGTGTGAAAAACCCCCTAAATTATCTGCTAGGTGATCTTGTCTTTTACGAATAGATTCAGCGTCCTTTAGTAAGGCTTTTTTCATTTCAAAACCTGAGATTATCAGATTCTTAATTCTAAATGAATGGTCAATGGCAATTTCATGTAATCTAAGATATGTAGCCTCCACGATTGTCCGTTCATTACAGAATAGTTCATGACCGGAATCTATCCTTGACAGAAACAAATTAAAAATGATCAAACTGTATTTTAAATTCACATCCATTGAATAAAACAGAAAGAATACTAACTTAAATAGAAAATACTCTGGAGAGTATCTCATCCCCAGAGTATGTTTACACTATTATAATTCGATGTAGATTAGATAGAATCTATCTAGATAAACTTTATTTAGACCATCTACACTAGTTAATCTAAATCTTCGCCATTCGTGGAAATAACTTTTTTATACCAATAAAAGCTCTTCTTTTTACTTCTTTTTAATGTTCCATTTCCTTTATTGTCCTGGTCAACATAAATAAATCCATACCGCTTGTCCATCTCGCCAGATCCTGCACTCACTAAATCTATAGGTGCCCATGTTGTATATCCTAAAATATCTACCCCATCAACCTGAATCGCATCTTTCATCGCTTGGATGTGTTCTCTTAAATAATCAATTCTATAATCGTCTTCCACATAACCATTTTTGTCCACTTCATCCTTTGCCCCTAACCCATTTTCTACAATAAATAAAGGCTTCTCATAACGATCGTAGACATGATTTAGAGTAATTCTTAGCCCCAATGGATCGATGGGCCATCCCCATTGGCTGTACTCCAAATAAGGATTTTTGGTGGAGGCAAATAAATTTCCTTCTGCATTATCTCCCTCATCGCCATCTGTTCTTACACAGCGACTGTTATAATAAGAAAGGGAAATAAAATCTACTGTATATTTTGCGAGGAGCTCTTCATCCCCCTTCTCCATTATTGGCATCGTCCCATTACGTTCCATTTCTTTTAGAGCATAGTTTGGATATTTTCCCCTTGCTTGTACATCAACAAAGAAATAATTTTCCCGATCTAATTTTGTTGCTTCCCAAACATCATTTGGATTACAACTATAGGGATATACACTCCCTGCCGCAAACATACAACCGACTACATTATTTTCATCTATTTCATGAGCCATTTTAGTTGCCTTGGCACTTGCAATAAGTTCATGGTGTGCAGCTTGATATTTTATCTTTTCTTCATTCTCACCTTCTTTAAAATAAATTCCCGCCCCCATGAATGGCGCATGTAAAATCATATTAATCTCATTAAATGTTAACCAGTATTTAACTAAACCCTTATATCTTTTAAAAATAACCTGGCATAGTTGTACATAGAAATCAATCATTTTACGGTTACTCCAGCCACCGTATTCTTTAATCAGGTGCATAGGACAATCAAAATGAGTAATGGTTACGAGTGGCTCTATATTATATTTACGGCATTCTTTAAATAAACCTTCATAGAATTGAAGTCCCGCTTCATTTGGTTTTTCTTCATCACCTAATGGAAAGATTCTACTCCAAGCAATACTCATTCGATAAACCTTAAAGCCCATTTCAGCAAATAGTTGAATATCTTCCTTGAAATGATGATACATATCAATGCCTCTTTTAGCCGGATAATAGTAATTTTCATCAAAATCATACATTTTCAGCTTTCCTGTAATTACTAAAGATCGAGCTTCTCCTGTTGGGCATACATCAACATTCGAAAGTCCTCTCCCATTTTCGTCATATCCACCTTCACATTGATTGGCTGCGGTAGCCCCACCCCATAAAAAATCATCACTAAACTTCATCACTCATTCCTCCAGTATCGAAGTATTATTCCTATTGACCGTGTACAGAAAACTTTTTTGCCTAAATTAGGCCGTTTTTGGTATCAAAATATAACCGTAATTAAATTCGTTCCTCTATCCACGTTCCCCTCTTTATTCTCAGCAACCTCCAAATAATCTGCGGAATTCGTAATAACTATTGGAGTTACAACACTGTAACCAGCTTGTTCTATTTCTTCAATATTGAAATCTAACAACCGTTGACCCTTCCTCACCTTATCTCCTTGTTTTACATAAGCTTTAAATCCTTTACCTTCTAATTGGACTGTGTTTAAACCAACATGAATAAGAATCTGCACTCCATTCTCCGATATAATTCCAATCGCATGTAAACTAGGGAATAACGCTGTTACTTCCCCATTAACAGGGGCCACAACTACTCCTTCTACAGGTACGATTGCAACTCCACTGCCTAATACACCTGATGAAAAAGCCGCATCTTCTATATCTTTTAATTGAATCACTTCACCTTTTATTGGGCTTTCAATTATTTCTTTCTCTAATCTACTTTTCTTTTCCTCTTGGATAATCTCAATTTGAGCCTCATTCACACCTGCGTAAACAGCCTCTTTCTCTTTATAGACAATCATCGTCAATATAAATGCCGATACCATCGAAATTGCAATACCGATAACAGCGACAATTAAATTCCCCATTGCTCCATCCGGTTCAATCATTGCGGGTAATTCAAAAATACCCATTCCACCAGCCATGAACTTTCTTAAATTAAAGAATCCATAGAATCCTCCACCGATCCCACCAGCAATACAACTAATAATAAATGGTTTCTTTAAGGGTAATAGAATTCCATAAATAGCTGGTTCTGTTACTCCGAATATACTGGATAGGAAATTTGGCAAAGACATTTCCTTCATCTTCTTGTCTTTTGTTTTAAGAAAAATTGCTAGGACAACTCCCGCAGTTGCAAAAGTACAAGCAAAGAAAGGCATCATCACATTATCGTATCCCATAGTCATAATGTTATTTAGATATACAGGTATGAATCCCCAGTGCATACCAAAGATAACTAGTATTTGCCACGTAGCTCCTACGATGACGCCAGCAAACACTGGGCTGAAGTCTCTAACTGCAAATACAAATTCAGAAACAACCGTTGAGCCAAATGTTGCAAGTGGGCCAATTACAATAAATGCAACTGGTAATGCAATTAATAATGTAAGCATCGGAACGAAGAAGAATTTAAGTAAATCTGGTACAAACTTATTACATACTTTTTCGCATTTTGCAGCAAAATATACAGCTAAAATAACAGGAATAACTGTCCCTGTATAATCTATCGAAATTAAAGGTATGCCAAAGAAGTCAATGTAAATCGGCGCTTCAAACATGGAACCTTGAAATAATGTATACATTGCATCAGTACTTGAAGAAACAACACTAGCTTGTATGTTTGGGTAACACATAATGGCCCCTACAACTAAGCCTAACATCGGTTTTAAACCAAACTTTTTAGCTGAAGTATAGCCTAAAAACAATGGTAGAAAAGTAAATAAAGCATCACCGATTGCGTTAATAACCATTGAGCCACCCGAAGTTGGACTATATAATCCTATAGCAACGAACAGCGCATCTAGTCCTTTCAACATACCACATGCAGCCATAATACCTAATATTGGCTGGAATATGCCTGATATGATGTCAATTGCCTTATTTAGTAATTTTTCAGGCTTTTGCTCACCTTGTTGAGATGCATTCAGTTGATCTACGTCAATCAGTGCACTAATGTCATCATATACTTGTGGTACATGGTTTCCGATAACGACTTGGTACTGCCCACCACTTTTCATGACCATGACAACACCATCTATATTTTTTAGGATGTCATCATTTGCGATGTCCTCGTCCTTCAATTTAAACCGTAGTCGAGTCACACAATGTGTTAAGCTATTTATATTTTCTTTTCCACCTATATTTTCAATAATTTTTTTTGCTAATTCGTTGTATTTCCCCATTTTTTAATCCTCCATTTTCTCTTGTATTTATTAACAGAAATAGTGAAGGTTTGGCCAACTTAATGTTACCATCCAGCTATGTATTGCATGTTTACAGTCATCACCACCTTTAATGTTCCTTTACCTATCTACTCGACTCCCGAACTACCTTTGCTACATGAATGGTCAGATAAATTATTTCATTTGAGGTTAAATCGTATCCGTATTTCTTATGGATAAATAGTTGAATCTTCGAAACACATTTAAACTCTTTCACATACTTGTTTTTAATGATTTCAAGTAACTCTTCATCAGATTCATCACTGTATGTGCTATCCGTAATTAGCCGGGAAGCGAAAAACTTTAAATGGCTAATAAAACGATAAGAGGAAACTGATTCTTCCATAATCTCAACACCAAAATGAACTCTAACAATTGTCAGCACTTCTTGAATCAACTGCGTAATCTCTTGTACGATTGGCTGTTCTTTACCCAACTGAGCATTTACAATATGAAAAGCAATAAAACCTGCTTCATCGTCAGGTAAACGGATATGTGTTTCTTTTTCTATAATATCCAGTGCTTTCATGCCAATATTAAATTCATCTTTATAAAATCGTTTTATCTCCCAAAGAAGTGCATTTTTCACCTGAATTCCTTCACTAATTCTTTGAATTGCAGTATAGGTGTGGTCACTCAATGAAATATAAATACCTTCATTTAGTTTTTTACCTAATTTGCTTTGGGCATATTCAATAATTTTATCTGAGAGTTTCATATGCTCAATGGGTATGTTATTTAGCAGTTCTTGTAATTTAGTAGATATATCTTGATTGGCTATGCGAAAAATTTTATTTACCTTACTTTCATCAATCACATCACCTTTTGATTTTTGATAGCCTATTCCTTTTCCCATAACAATTATCTCTTCACCGTTTTTATCTTCCGTAATAACGACATTGTTATTTAGAAGCCTTTTAATTTCCATATATTTCACTCCCATCAAGGATATTTTATTGGGATCATCTATTATCCCAATATAACAAAAAAAAACCCATTCATTACAATGCATAGAAGTACCTAAAATCTTCTCTGCACACTAATGAATAGGCTTAGCTTGTATTTAAACAATTACTACCCAATTCCACTGATATACGTACATAATAGCCTACATTTAAAATATCGTCAACGCCGTTAGGGGACATATCTACAAAAGTAGTAGAAAAAAAGGCCTCTCAACAATTCAGTGAATTAATGAAAGACCTTTATATTTGGAGTGATTTTGTGGTATTTATGACCAATTAAGTGATCACATTGTGAGTTATGTATTCGGACATTCAAATAATAATCTACTAGTATTTCAAACAATAAAGCTAGCTATTACGGCATTAAAACCCGGTGAACACCCACTCATCCATAGTGAGCTAGTTCGTAGGATTGATTCAATAAATAGTTACATTGAGAAGGAAAGTTTACTTGTTCTATTCCTAAATAAGTATAATTTAAAAACGGAAAAAGGACATTATGATTTGGCTATTAGAGCATTTTCAAGAGGTGAATGAGCTTCTTGCAATGCACAAATAAGAAGTTACGTTGATTCATTATTTAATGAGTTATCTACGGATTTGAATGGAAAGTATTTGATAGCAGTAATAACGCAAGGCAAGCATTAACTCAAGAACCTAATAAGTTATTTTATCCTGAGTTCAAGGATTGGAAATATACGTTACGAATTATTTTTTTAGTAAAAGACAAAAATGGCTTGCTTCCATTTTAGGATTTATAGAATCATTAGTGTATGTATTTGGTTTAGCCATTATCTTTACAGGTGAGCAATCCATTTGGGCTACGCTTGTATATGCGATTGGTTTTTCCGTAGGAATTGCTATTGGAGGATATGTAGAGGAGAGACTTGCTATTGGGTATACCACAATTGTCGCCAATATTACGAATAGAAATGATGATTTTATCTCACCCTTACACCAAGAAGGTTTTGGTGTCAGATTATTTGTTGGAGAAGGAAAAGATAGTAAACGCTATAAGCTTGAAATCTTAACATTACGAAGTAGAGAAAAAGAATTGTTTTCTATAATACAAAAATATGTGCTCTCTGCATTTTTAATTTCTTACGAAGCAAGTAAATTTTGAACGATTCGTATAGTGATTTAGCAGATACGGTTGATGCTTTGCCTATATTTTAGAAAAAAGAACAAGGTTAGTTGTTAGGTGGTACCTCTTACTATTTAAACTACAGGTCAGTCATAGCAACTTAAGGAAAGGAAGAATTGAAGGTAAATTAATAAACCTCCTGCTAATTATTTAGCCAGAGGTTTATTATAATATATTTGTTAGATCCATCACATCTGTAAGACTTCATCTGGAGAAATCTGATTTCCATGTCAGCTAAAGGTAATGATTATTAACCTCGTGACGTGAATACTTCTAATTAATTATGTCGATTATGCTCATCTGTTAAACTCTTACCAAGTGGTCAATGTGCATTACCTGGATAACCTTCAGTTCCGATTTCAACAGCATGTAAACCCTCTGATCTTATGTTTATCAAACATCTCTTCATTTGATTGATCTGCATATAAAACAGTAAATACGCCTAGTTCTATGTTTACATACCCTCTTTACTGCTACTGTTTTCATAAATAGCATCGATAATTTGCGATACTTGCAAGGCTTCTTCAGGCTTTACAATAAGTTCATCTATTCCATGGCAGACGTCTATAAAGTTTTTTAGCTGCAGAAGTCCCGTGGCTTCTTCAACTGGAAGCCATGCTGGTTCACTGTTAAATAGCATTCCATTCTTTGATGAATAAAGTTCAAATGGAAACACACTTAGTCCCCCGTCAACACCAGATATGCTGACATGTTCTTGATCCTCTTTAATGTTAGCTGCCCATGATGTTTCAAAAAGCAGGGAAGTTCCATTTTCAAATTTGATATAGGCGGTTACATGGTCATCCACATTAAATGTTTTATGGTCAAATTCACCCCACATATTCACTTGATTCTCTGTTTTGCTTAACGCATTATATGTGCTACCGCATACTGTGACATGTTTCGGATTCCCCATTAACCAAAGAGCTAAATCAAGTAGATGACACCCATAATCAATCAAGCTACCACCACCTTGAAGTTCTTTATTGGTAAAAACACCCCATCCTGGTACCTTACGACGTCTTAATGCCTGAACTCTGGCCACAAGCGGCTTTCCGACTCCATGCATCATTTTCTTAGCTGACTGTGCTTCTTTCATAAAACGGTAGTGATACCCAATAGCTAACACCTTTTTTGCTTTCGTTGCGGCTGTAATCATTGCTTCACATTCTGCCGTAGTAAGAGCCATTGGTTTTTCACAGAACACATTAACACCTGCACCCAAAGCGGCAATTGAGATTTCAGCGTGAAACTTATTCGGTGTACAGATACACACTGCATCAACTTCAGGAAATACATCTCGGTAGTTTTCAAATACATGAGTAATTTGATGTGTTTCAGCTACTTCCTTGGCACGTTCTAAATTCACATCACTAACCGCAGTGATAATACATTGATCATTTAGTTGCAATAAAGCGGGGATATGGCGGCCTTTGGCAATACCACCTATCCCAATGATTCCTATTCGAAGCTTATTCATATGTGTCTCCTCTTATTTACACGCGGGTAATTTGTTTTGTTTCGTTAGATCTTAGAGCTGCTAATATGACTTCTAATGATTTCATGCCTTCCTCGCCATTTACCGGTGGTTCTTTTTCCTGAACAACGGATTCCACAAATTGTTCAACAATATGTGAGTTTACCTGCCCACCATTTTCATTAGACTGAATTTTACCAAGCTTATAGTTCACACTTTCTCCAGTCGCATACTGCACAACTAAGGAGTATGTCGGATCCTCTTCTAAACGAAGAATCGCTTTCTCACCGTAAATAATCGTTGAATTATCTTCCTTACTGACATAAGACCAGCTTGCTGCAAGCGTGCCGATAATACCACTCTCAGTTTTCAGTACACAAATCGCATTATCATCTACATTTGCAAAGTCCTTTGCGCTAGTCTCAATAAATGCACCCACTTCTACAAATTCTTCACCAAGCAAATAACGAAGTAAATCTGTTTTATGTACGCCTAGGTCACCCATTGCTCCAATGAATGCCTTTTCCTTTTGAAAAAACCATCCTTCTTTTCCTTCCACACTCCATCCTTCTGGTCCACCATGTCCGAAAGCCGTACGGAAGCTATAAATCTTGCCCAATTCCCCATTTTCTATCAATTGACGCGCTTTTTGGTGTGATGGAACAAAGCGCTGATTATGAGCAATCATTAATTTTTTTCCATTTTTTTCAGCCGATTCAATCATTGCCTGTGCTTCTTCCTTTGAAGTCGCTATCGGCTTTTCACATAGAACATGTACACCCGCGTTTAAAGCAATTATAGAGATGGGTGCATGAAGATAGTTTGGTGTACATACACTTACTGCGTCAACTTCACCACTTTGTAATAATTCTTCATAGTTCGTATACACTTTTGCCCCGTACTTTTCAGCCACTTCTTGTGCACGCTCCTCAACAACGTCACAAACCGCAATAATCTGTACATTTTGATTCATTGCATACTCCGGTAAATGACGATGCTGAGCAATACTGCCACATCCAATTACGCCAACTTTTAATTTCCCCATCATTACTTCCCCCTTGGATTAAATTAGTTGTTCAATGAAAGCTTTTCTAACGGTTGTGAATTTCCATAAACCGGACGATTACTCTTTATGGGCTGTGCCCATTTCACGGCATTCACAATAACTCGTTGGATATCTTTGTTATGGTATGTCGGATAGGTTTCATGTCCAGGTCGGAAATAGAACACTTTACCATTTCCACGATTATATGCGCAGCCGCTTCGGAACACTTCTCCTCCTTCAAACCAGCTTGTAAAAATAAGCTCATCTGGGACTGGTATGTCAAAATGTTCTCCGTACATCTCTTCTTTGGCTAATTCAATATACTCTCCAATTCCTTCAACAATCGGATGGCTTGGTGCTACTACCCAGAGACGTTCTTTCTCACCAGCCTCCCTCCATTTTAAATCACAACTTGTCCCCATTAATGATTTGAAAATTTTAGAGAAATGCCCAGAATGAAGCACAATTAGTCCCATTCCATCCAAAACACGTTGGTGTACTTTATGGACCACTTCATCCTTCACTTCCCCGTGTGCAAGGTGCCCCCACCAAATTAGCACATCGGTATTGTTTAAAATCTCATCTGTTAAACCGTTTTCTGGCTCATCCAAGGTAGCCGTTCCTGCCTCAAATCCTGCTTCTGTTAGAAATTCCGCAATTGTACCATGAATTCCATTTGGATATATATCTCCTACAACTGGATTTTTTTTCTCATGACGATTTTCATTCCATACTGTTACTTTTATCATGTTTAGCACCTAGCTTTCTTCAAATATATTAATATACTGATATTCAATTAAAATTTAACCGGTTCCACCACTAAAAATGCTATTTCTTTCACCTTAATGATTCTTTTACCATTTTTATATGATACAAAATGTGTGATTTCCTATCATATACTCTACTTCGTTATTAACCTTTTACTGAGGCACCAGCTATTCCTTCGATAAAACGTTTTTGGAATATAATATAAACGATTATGACTGGAATTATTGAAATAGCTGTAGCTGCAAATAAACCACCATAATCGGTTGAATATTGGCCGTTAAACATCGCTAAGCCCACTGCTATTAGTTGTTTTGAATCAGTATTAATCACCAAATATGGCCAGAGATAATCTTCCCACACCCATAAAAACTGAAATATAGCTACACTTGATATTGCGTTTCGCGACATAGGGAATATAATACGGTGAAAAATATAAAACTCTGATGCCCCATCAATTCTGGCCGCCTCAATGACTTCATCAGGTATTGACATAATATTTTGTCGTAATACATATATCCCAAATCCACTAACAAGCGAAGGAATGATTAAAGCTGCATAACTATCCATCCATCCGAATTTTTCCATCATGTCATATTTAGGGATAATCGTTACTGCCCAAGGAATCATCATTGTTCCTAAGATTAAACCAAATAATTGGTCTCTCCCTTTAAATTTATATTTTGCTAATACAAATCCAATGATTGAGCTTGTATAGATGACACAAGCCGTAATAACCGTTGCAATGATTAATGTGTTCAAAAACATCGTCATAAACTGGAAGTTTTCTTGCACTTTTATATAATTCGAAAAATTAAAGTGCTCGGGCCAAAAGCTCCCACCTATTTTGACTATCTCACTATTGGTTTTAAAAGATGAGACCAACATCCATACAAAAGGAAATACCGTAATAATCAAAAAAAATACAAGAAGTAGATTAAAGGATGTTACTTTCACTTTTTGCAGCATTCTAGTTAGTTCCTTTCCTTGGTCAATTTAAATGAAATAAGGGTTAATAATCCAATAAAGAAAAATAATACGATTGACATGGCTGAAGCTGTTCCAAAGTTATAATTCTGAAATGCCTCATCAAATATCAAATAAGATATCGTATAGGTTGATGTTCCTGGTCCCCCCTCAGTCATAACCAATATCTGAATATAAGATTGCAAATAAGTAATCAGGGATGTGACAGCTACAAGCATTGTTGTTGGTTTTAGCAATGGCCAAGTAATGTACTTAAACTTTTCCCAACCACTTGCGCCATCAATATCGGCCGCTTCAAAACAGTCATCTGGCAATGACATTAAGCCACCTAAGTAGATTATTGTTGCATACCCAAAATCTTTCCAGATTGTCATTAGCATGACGGAACCTAGGGCTGTGTCCTTATTTTTTAACCAGTTAATATCTAAACCAAAAATATCATTAATTAAACCAAATTGAGGATTATAAAGCCAAACCCATACAAATGAAACAGCAACAAGTGGGGTGATTGTTGGCATGTAATAAACCGTTCGGAATGTAGTTTTAAATCTTGCTAGCTTCGAAAATAGGGCAAGGGCTAAAAGTAAACCAATTAGAACTCTAAAAACAATCACGACAATTGAAAAAATCATTGTATTCGACATCGAAGTCCAAAACAGTTTATCCTTTAGGATTTCTGTATAGTTGCGGATACCGTTAAAATCAAATGTACCATTCATTGGATTCCAGTTATAGAAGCTTCCTACTAAGGCCATTCCAATTGGATAAATCAGAAATACTGCAAAATAGATAAGCAATAAGGTGACAACTATATTCTTTAAAGTGAAAATACTGTTATTCCTACGTCCGACGTTTTCCATATTCCACTCTCACTTTCTACAAACGCTAGAAGTTAATTAAGATCAACCTTCACATTTCAGAATATGTAAAGGTTGATTTTGAGACCTTTATGCTATCACTAAAACCGCTTTCATCTTTCTGAATAGAATTTATATTTTGATTCCACTGTTTCAAAATCAGCATTCTTCATATCTTTTTCCATTTGTTTTTGACCAGCCTTTATTGCATCTTTAATATCGACACCATTATAGAAAATTTCTTCAAACACTCTTCCTGATTGAGTTTCAACAGCGCTCGGGAACGAGCCTGGCCATATATAACGATCAACGTTTGGAGCAAGAGCCCTTAATACAGGATCTGCAAGAATATCAGGGTCTTTAGCAAGTGATCTTTTTGAAGGGAAAGATGCGTTGAATAACGAAAACTCCCTACCAAAATCTTCACCAGCTAAAATAAATTTTAAGAAGTCTTGTGCAACTGCTTGCTCTTCTCTTGAAGCATTTGCATTGATACCAGGTGTACTCTCACCATTGTAGCGATCAAAAGCAAATGGAACTTCATCCGTTGGCGTTGGAATTCGGAAAACTCCCCACTCAATATCAGGGTAATTATTGTTCAATTCCCCTTGCATCCATCCCCATTTGTAAACCATTGCAGATTGTCCATTACCAAAGCTTTTTGTCGAGTCATCCCCAAAGTCTGGTGATCCAACATGGAATTTGTTGTATAGATCATAGAGCATTTGTGTGTTTCCAATCGTTGTCTTATTATCAAAATCAACTGTTTTTCCATCCTTTTTAAATAATAATTCTCCCTTTTGATAACCTAAACCAGCAATAATAGCTTTGTAAGTTTCCCCATTGAAATTAAATCCGGCTTGTATCAATTTTCCCGTTGCATCTTTTTTAGTCAACTTTTCAGCTACTTGAATGAATTGATCCCATGTAGTCGGGATATTTGTTTCAGTAAGACCAGCTTCTTTCCACATCTTTTTATTATAGTAAATATTTCCAGAGTTAATAGCATAATCAATATAGTAAACATGATCATCGATAACATGCGAGGTCACTCCTATGTAATCTTTATCCAACGCTTCGGTTGAAATATCATATGGCGCCATGAATTTGATAATATTTGAATGATATGAATTATGGACATTAAACAACGCAGGTCCATTCTTTCCTTTTAATTGAAGTGGAAGTTTAGTCCAATAATCATCCCACGGTTGGTTTACAACTTTTATTTTAACGTTGGGATAAATTTTTTCATAAGCATCTACTTGCTTTTGGAAAACTTCCTTTCCACCCCAGGTCCATAATTCTATTGCAATTGTTTCACCATTATTTACAAGTTTGTTAGGGTCAAATTTCACATTCTCCCCGATGACTTCCATACCCTTATCCGACTTTTCATCTTTTGAAAGCCCTTTAAGACTTTTGTCTTCTCCTGAACAAGCAGCTAAAGCCAAAAATAAACATAGAGTTAAGAGACTAATAACTAATTTCCTCACCATTTACCCCTCCTATTAGGTTTAACGTTAAACTTCTTAAAAAAATATTGACCTTCTAGTTCTTAGGTTTAACGTTAAACCTTTTTCTGAATATTATCATATTGAAAACGCTATCGCAATTACTTTTTAAATTTTTTCACAGATTCTCTAGTAATTAATTGGATAGGTAGTTCTACTTTCTTTGATTCTTGATTAGTATCAACGTTTAATGATTCAATTAACAAAGTTGCGGCTTTCCTTCCCTTTAATCGTATGTCTTGACGAATAGATGTTAACTTCGGACTTACAAACTGTGACATAACTATGTCATCAAATCCTACGACCGAAAGATCATTCGGGACCAAAATGCCCTTGTTTTTGAGATTATCCATAATTTCGATCGCTAAATAATCAGCCGTAAATACTAACCCAGTGATATCATCTATTTTTTTTACTATCTCATCACAAAATTCGGCCAAGCTGACTTTCGTTTTATCATATTCAAATATAAATTCCTTGTTCTGTTTAACACCGTGATTGTTAAGAGCCTCCAAATATCCTAAATAACGTCGTTCAATAACTCCACCAGAAACAATGGGGTACGAAACAAAACCTATGTTGTGATGTCCGTTCTCAATTAAATGCTCGGTTGCTATTTTAGATCCTTCCCAATCATTAATTCCAACAGTTAAATGCATTGAACGAGAATTTTTATGATCAACTTCTATGTCTATTAAAACCAACGGTGTATTTATGCTTCGTTCCAGATCTATTACATCATTTACCAAAAATCCTAAACAAATCACCCCATCTATTTTCCAAGTTTTTAAAACCTGCTGGATTTCACTTATCGATGATATAGAACGGACTAATAAGTAATATCCATTATCTTTCAATATCTCATCAACTCCACCAAGTATTTCAGTATTAAACGGACTTTCAAATAAAGTCCCTTCTGTCAGTTGATTAAAAAAGACCCCAATTAGTTTTGATTTGTTATTAACTAAAGACCTTGCATTCATGTTTGGAATGTAATTATATTTTTCTAAGATTGATTGAACCCTATTTACAGTTTCAGTTGAAACTCTAGATGCCCTATTATGAATAACATTTGATACCGTGGTAACACTTACATTTGCCTCTCTAGCAATATCCTTTATTGTTGCCAACTCCTTCATCCTTTCCCTTTATACTATTAATATCAAGTATCTATAACAATACTTTTCACCAACTTGCTTCTATCAATTTCTACATCGGTATAGAACTTCTCTCCATAAGGGTACTATAAGCGGTTTCTATAATAAACTATCAACCCACTTAACAAAACAACTTTTTTATCATTTTCGCGGGATTTCCTCCGACTACCACGTTATCTGGAACATCTCTGATCACAACAGATCCAGAAGAAATTAGTGCATTGTTTCCAATGGTAACGCCTGAATTAATAACGGCTCGTCTTCCAATCGTTACAAGTTTTGTTTACTCAATTTCTGTAATCCGCTCTTCTGTATTCACATGATGAGTGTTTTTGTGGATATGTTCGCCTGGAGCTATCATACAGTTCCTTCCGAAAGTAACAGGACCTCCACCTAAAATCGTACAATAAAAATTCGCATAGAAATTCCCCCTACGTTACTATTATACCCATAGTCAGCGAATATTAGGGTCATTTTTTATGGACTGATAGGTCGTATAGGCATCATAAGCCGCAATTCCTAAGCGAATCGCAAGGAAAATAAAATGATTGGGAATATGAACGCTCCATCATGATCCACGAAATTCACCGGATTATTATCCGCATAGAGATACATGTTGCTGTCGGCTACGATATCACGGGTGATAAAACGGCCAATTTCTGGATTGTAGTAACGAGACTTCAAATAATAGAAGCCTGTTTCTTCATCGTACACATAGCTCGCGTAACGGAAATAGCTCGGCCACTAAAACTCTACATGTTGGCGACAGAGCACCGGACGCTCCTTGTATAGGACGAAAGGTTCAAGTCGCTTATTCGAGCTCTAGCAGGGGCCACACTTCACCCTGCTAGCCTTTGGAGCCCAACGCCGATTAAGACAAGCTGGCCGATTGGTGATGCCGAATTACGCTGCTACGCCGTCGGTAACGGTCTCGGAGTTAACAACTATCGCCTCGACGACACAACCGGCAAGCTGAGCAGTATTTACGGCATCACTGGTGAAACATTAGTGCTAATCCGACCAGACGGTTACATTGGAAGCATTATCACTAACGACTGGCTAGCCAACTTCAACAACTTTGTCAGCATGTTTGCCACACAGTCCAATACGATTAACTCGAACTAAGGACCACTTAGGACATTGTTGAATTACACAGTATGTACCGACATTGTCCACCATTCTGCCTACATTATTCCTTCTTTCGCTAAATTTACAATTTAGTGACGGAAGGATTTTTAAATAACTATATTACTTTTCAAACGACTTTATTGTAAATTAAACAACTTTATTATCCTTGTTTAACAACAAAATCGATATTCTCAAATTGAAATGGCAAACGGTTTAAATCGAGTTTAGAAAATAAGAAAAGATAAGTCTATTGCAGATTGTCACTGCAACTTTTCCTTACTTCTATTAAAATGACTTGCGTTCAAATATCATTAGGCTCCCAATATAAGCGATCACACTTAATAAAAAGAGAAAGACAAATAAATTCATCAGTTTCCCTAAGAGTACATCACTTCCAGTCCGTATAAGCGAAGGCAAACCATGCTCCTGCCGCTGGAAAAATCAAAGGCAAATATTGCCTCGACTATTTCAGCACTTCGGTGTAAGTTTCTTATTTTTTTCCTTTTGAAAATAATCTCATTTAAACATCAAGATATCGAAAAACAAGAACATCGCTTTAATGTTCTTGTCAGATTCAGCCCTTTATTTACTCACATCTTTTTAGTATCACCTGTATTAAGTCTATATTGTTATCAATAAAATTCAATCTTTCACGGGAAACTACTGACCACTCTGTATTTTGACCCATAGCAGCTAAAATATGGGTAGCATTAAACGTATATTTTTTATAAAGCTCGCTAATGACATAACTTATTCTAGTTGTCTCATCTTTTTTTTGAATAATACTTTCAATGTCCTGTTTCAACCAAATCGGGGTAAACTCGATGGCTTTTTCAATTAATATTTCATATTCTTTTTCATTATATTCCATGTTTGCTCTCCTTCTACTATCCTTAATTCCACCACTTCTATCTATTTTATTTTAAACCTTTCATTAATTCTACTGTAGCTTCATCTAGCTCCCTTAAATAACTAGCAATATTGCTTCTGTTTCCACGATTTACTGCACGAATTATTTCTTTTGAAAGTGCATGTACTTTTTTATGTGGTTCGTACATTTTCACCACCATCTCATCTCTAGGATTAGATTGTTTCGTATATTCTAAATGCTTTCCAAGCGTACATGTAGTATGATCCCCTAAACAATCTTCATCAAGCTTTACAAAACCACATACTGCATTATAGGCTTTCCATTTCCATAATAGATGTTCAGCAGCAATTGGTTTTAAGCGCTGATTTCCTCTAAAGTCCTTAAAATAAGGAAGTGCTGTATTCCTAAGATTTTCAGCCATCGTACTTATCGTATATATACCTTGTCCAGTTTTCATGCAAATGTCACTTAACATCTGAGTCTGATGGTTAATTTCACTTAATCTTGCCGTTACTTCTTGTGTTGTAGCAGATTGTTCTTCTACATTGGCAGTTATACTTTCAAAGACTGAATTAATTCCATCTAATGACACTTCCATTTTATCCATTGATAAAACTGCTTGATCGAGATGTTCTTTCCCTGTAGAAAACACATGAACCGCTTCAGTAATTGCTTGTTCTGAAACACCGATTTCGTCCCGTAACTTCTTTACCATATCTTTTATATAATTAGCTGAATTTTTTGTACTCTCCGCTAATTTTTTTATCTCTTTTGCAACAACTGCAAAACCTCTCCCTGCATCTCCAGATCTCGCTGCTTCTATACTTGCATTTAAGGCTAGTAGATTCGTTCGTTCTGCCACTTCGTTAATGATGTTAACTACTGCATCAATCTCTTTTGTGTTTTCTGCTACATTATGCATTTTATCCTGAGCAATATTCATCTCTTCGAATGATTTATTTATGTATTTAAATGATTCACTGATCGTTTCAAGAGAATTTGTTGATATCGAAACTGCTTCCCTCGTTGTGTTTAAGGAAGTTTGAACATGATTTGCTACTTCTTCAATCGCATGACTCATCTCTTCACTACTAGCTGCAACTTCCTCCATAGATTCCTTTTGAATAGCTATATGGTCTACCATATCTTTTACGTAATCCATTTGAGTAACAAATTCTATCAAATCACTATTTAGTAGAAATTGTTCTCTAACTTGAGAATTCTTTAATTCTAGAATTTTATTAATCATAATCTCTATTTCATTATTTCCTTGTAAATATGCATCACCCGATGTTCCATAGTTTGCATTCATTTCATAAATTCTTTCTAATTCATCAATTAATTGATGTGTAGAAAAATCTTCCTGATTGACCTCGTCATTTTTTCCAAATTTAAACATATTACCCTCCAAAAAAACTGTAATCGCTACCATATATTTTTTTTAAAAAAATCACCAATAATTCCTACATTTTATGAATACACTACTATGCACATAGGGGAATGTGGTGAATTTTTTACACCATATATGTAAGAGGTAGCAGTTTACTTCAAGTACATCCAATTGAAACTTTAATCTCGCATTTTCTATTAATGCGTCTTATTTTACAAATATATTAATACTACGACTTAATTATACAGAGTACATCATACCCAATCTAGTAATTTTTTCAAAATATTAATTTTCTTAATAAAATGACCACTAATTGTTACAATGAGTCTCTTACTATCATCTTTGAAAAGCTGGAGTTCTCTTTTTGCCGCATAAGACGTCAAGTCCAACCGGATGCACCTTTAATCGAAACAAAAATACACCTCAAACAACTATTAGCTGTTTGAGGTATGTTAGGTTTGAAAATGAGTTGATTCATTAATCAAAATGTAATTTATAATCATCTGCTTTAATCATCTCTAATTTTCTAGAGAATAAAATGAAAAGTTTCCACTATCTTTCTAAGTAGGTATTTTTGATATTGAGCTGGTAAATGATACAATATAAAATGGATTCATTTATCAATGATTAACAAGTAAACACTTAGGAGTGAGGGAAATGTCTATTGATGTTTATCTTAATTTTAATGGAAACTGTCATGAAGCAGTAGAATTCTACGCACAGGTTTTTGAAACAGAAAAGCCAAAAATTATGACGTTTGGGGAGTCGCCACCTAATCCAGAATTTCCTCTTCCAGAAGAAGCCAAAAATTTAGTCATGCATACACGCCTTAATATTAGTGGCAGTAATGTTATGTTTTCTGATGTTTTTCCTGGGATGCCTTTTATTAAAGGTAACAACATTAGTCTTGCTATTGTAAGCGAGAACTTAGATGAAATTAAATCTCAATTTGATAAATTAAAAGAAGGTGGCACCGTTGGTATGGAACTTCAAGAAACATTCTGGAGCAAATGCTACGGCCAATTAACAGATAAATTCGGGATTATTTGGCAATTTAACTGTGGTATTAATGAAATGTAATTTTATAAAAAAACGAAAATTTGAACGTCCACCTACTAAAGTAGGAGGAATCCATTTGGGCTAAAACGTATACCGTCTAAAGACGGTGGTTTTGAACCACGCTTTTTGAAAGTAAAAAAGGAAATGGAGCTCTTCTACTAAAAGAATAGGTCCATTTCCTTTTTTGTATAACATTTCAGATTATTGCAGTGACCTATGTACAAGAATATAGGCTTTTCTTCAGGTGACTCTTAGGAGATGGCTTCTCGCCCTCTTTTTCCAGTATCAGGAATGTGTATGTTACTGAAGTTTAGATAAATTTTCGTTGAGAAGACGATTAAGTTAATTTTTATGCATCTATAAGATTCTATTTGGAAATAATTAAAATTTGATATTATTTCCAAATTTCATTTGCGATTTCAACAACAAGTCCTAACTTGTTCCATTGATCTTGCTCGGTAATTACATTTCCTTCTTCTGTAGAGGAAAATCCACATTGTGGACTTAAACAAAGTTGATCGATTTTCACATATTTTGCTGCTTCTGCAACACGTTGTTTGATCTCTTCCTTGTCTTCGAGTTCACCAGTCTTTGATGTGATCAACCCCAAAACTACGTGCTGATCTTTAATGAATCGCAATGGCTTAAAGTCACCTGAACGATCGCTGTCAAACTCTAAAAAGAAGGCGTCCACATTTACTCGTGAAAATAATTCTTCTGCAATTGGCTCATATCCCCCTTGATACAACCATGATGATTTAAAGTTACCACGACAAATATGTATGGTAATAGCCATATCTTCTGGTTTATTCGAAACAGCTTCAATCGTAATATCCGCAAACTTTTTCACCAATTCATCGGGATCAAAACCCTTTTCTTTAATCTTTACTCTGAAATCATCACTGAATAAAGCGCCCCAACTCGTATCATCTAGTTGTAAATAACGGCATCCAGCATCATAGAACGCTTGAATCGCTTCTTGATATACCTTGACAATATCTTGTGCAACCTCATCTAGTGATGAATATGAAGGGTTGTCTAGATAAACTTGACTGTTAACCACACCCGAGTAAAAAATCATATTAGGCCCTGGAATCGTAAATTTGGCAACATGGTCTCCTGCAAGGCTTTTTAAAAATTTAAAATCCTCTAAAAACGGATGATTTTCAGGAAACTTCAATTTAGAAGCAACGGTATATAACGTTGCTTTCTTCATGGCTCCATGAAATAACCCAGATGCGTCTATTTCATAAACTCGAATACCTTCTAACGCCTCTATAAAATCCAAGTGCCACCATTTCCGTCTAAATTCACCATCCGTCACAGCGGTAAGCCCAACTTCTTTCTGCTTTTCTACAAGCTTTCCAATCTCGATATCCTCAATTGAGCGCAATTCTGATTTAGAAATTTGACCTTGTTGATGTTTTGCTTTTGCATCCTTTAAAACCTGTGGACGAAGAAAACTACCTACCTGATCTGCTCGAAAAAAGGTTTTTTTTGTTTTTATTGTGTTTGCATTTATCTGATTCATACTATCTCTCCTCTTCCTTTCCCATCGAAAGGTTTCTATTTTTCTTTTTACTAAATATAAACAAAATGTTTTCATCATCATTGGAGTTAGTATAGTTTCATGGACACGGTTTAGTTAACTCTCTATGATAAAAAATAAGAGGGGAAGTGTCCGGCATGGAATCAAGAAACAAGCGTAAATATAACGATGATTTTAAGAAAATGGTGGTGGAACTTTATCACACTGGTAGCTCGGTGAGTACGTTAAGCAGCGAATATGGTGTATCTGAAGTCACAATTTATAAATGGATTAAAGCTCTTACTCCAGTGAATGGCGAGGAAAATAGTCTAACACCACAGGATATAACTGAAATCCAAAAAGAGAATCTTCGAATGAAACAGGAAATTGAAATCTTAAAAAAGGCTATGGCCATATTCGCCAGAAAGTAACCGATACCGAGCTAACAAACTTGATTCACGATCAAAAAGAAGTATTCCCCATCCAGTTCATGTGTGAAGTGTTGGATATGCCAAGAAGCACGTATTATCAGTCCTTGATTAAAACAGAATCAGCACGTGACCGGGAAAACCGACTGCTTCTTGAACAGATTCAGTTGATCCACATCAAGAGTAAAGGCCGATATGGAGCACCTAAGATTCATTTCCTTCTATTAAAAGCAGGGTTTTCGGTTAGTCTTAAACGAGTTCAACGGATCATGAGAAAGGCGGGAATCTATTCGATTACGATTAAAAAATTCCGTCCACAAACAAATAGAAAACCGATTGAGGCCCGTGAGAACATACTACAACAGGATTTTTCTACTTCTAAATTGAATGAAAAATGGTTGGCCGATATTACCTATATCCACACTTTGCGAGATGGCTGGTGTTATTTAGCGACGGTCTTAGATCTGTATTCTAAAAAAATCATTGGGTATTCTTTCTCTCGTTCTATGACGACTGAACTTGTTTTGCATGCTTTAGACAATGCCGTTTCTATCCAACAGCCAACGCCTGGCCTCATTTTGCATACAGATCTTGGCTCTCAATACACAAGTGAAGGGTTTAGCCAAGCGCTTAAAGAACAGAAAATCATTCCATCTTTTAGTCGTAAAGGCTGCCCATACGATCATGCATGTATTGAATCTTTTCATTCCATTTTAAAGAAGGAAGAAGTCCATCACGTAACCTATTTAAATTTCGAATCGGCGAACGCAGCCTTGTTTCAGTTTATTGAAGGCTGGTATAATCGTCGACGTATTCACGGCCAATTAAACTTTCATACGCCGCAAGAAGTTGAAAATCAGTTCCATCAATCAGCGTGAAAAGTTAACTTATTTGTGTCCACGATATTGACTCAGATCCAATAAATTATTTTCTAAACAAAAAATAAAATGAGAGTATCAGTAATATTATAGCTACTCTCATTTTATTAAATTAAATATATAGTTCACTTCCACAAAGGATCAATTGGTTTTAATCAATTGATCTTCAAAAATCGTTTGATAATCTTCTACGAAAAGTTTATCGTTTTTCTTAACAAATGTGATCGTTTCCTTTGTCTTGTAATAGGCTGGTTCACTTGTTTGAGTCCGATAAGTTATCGTAGCATTCATACCGTTAATTTCAAATTCAAAATCGACAACCCAAGGACTTGAACCTCCGATAATATAATTCCAGTTTTCTCCACTTCTTTTAATTTGTTCTTGTTTGAATTTTTCTTTCGCTTGCTCAGACATCATTTCATAGCGAGGTTTTCCATCCCTTGTTTTGAGTGCATTTGCCCAAATCGTAGTCAAATCAGTAATACTTTGAAAGTCTATATAAATCGTTAAACTATTTTTGTCGAATCGAACTGTTCCTCCAAACGATTCTGCAATAAAGCGAAGATTGACATACATAATACCATCTTCAATTTTGGGATCTTGTAACAGTTGTACTTCTTTACCATTTAGTGTGACTACTTTTTTTCCTGCTGTTAAAGTAATTGTCGTTTTATCATTCTTCACAGTAACTGTTTTTGTTTTATTGTTGAACGTTGGTTCAATGTTCAGCACTGAAAAGAATTCTCTAAACGGAACTAATGTACTACCACTAGAAGGGATAACTCCTTTTAACTCTCTTTTTTCACCATTAATATAGATGGTGGGACGGTATGCCCCTTTTTCGTTCAATGTAATAGAACTAGCAAAAATAGCTTGAACACTAGTAAATAATAAGCAAATACATAAAATACCACTAATCAACAGGGAATGACGTTTCATTTGAAGTTTACTCCTTTTATAAAATCTTTAATTTTTTATTCAATCAACACCTACTATTACATTACTATTCTATCAAACATTACACCGGAATTTCTATAGCGATATTCCTATAAATGTAAAATATTACTACACCTTTAAATTTAACATAATATTTCATTTTTCACTCGATTCGAATGTATGATTTTATGCAAAATCATACATTCAGAAAAATCTATTCTTCAATTAACGGAGAAGGTTAATGGTAGAAGATAAACGACTTATATACACCATGCATTTCCATTAATGGGTATATACGATAAAATCAAAGAGGTGTAAAAAGAACAGAAGCTTGAAGAAGGAGATACAAAGTGAGAAAATTTAGAAAGCAGGTTTTTCTGGGGTTAGGTATACTTGTGGCTGCATTTATACTTTTTTCTGTATACGATTTTTTGGATAATCAGAGGGTAGAAAAATAGATAGATTCCTTTTTATGTAATTAAATATATAGATGATAAATTAGATATTCGCTCCCCTCTTACCCTATTTAACTATGTACGGGATTATAAAGAGTTCTTTAACTGGTTAATTGCTGAGGCGATTGTTGAATCAAAAACTACAAAAGAAGTACCCATCGAAGCTTTAGGAACTCTTTCTCTAGATGATGCAAATAATTACTTTAAGTTCATTGCTCGAAAAAAGGTTAAAATTTCTAAAAAAGAGGATGAAACCAAACAAATTGATACCAAAACTCTTAATCATCATAAGTCTTCTCTCCGTTCCCTGTTTAAGTATTTAACGATTGAATCAGAAGTAAAAGCCGGAGAGCCTTATTTTGAAAGAATTGTTATGGCAAAGATACCGATCAAGAAAGTTACAGAGACTTTTAACGAACGCGCAAGTAAAATTACTGATAAAATATTTATTGATGATACGGATATAGACTTTTTAGAATATGTTCAAAATGAATATGCAGCTTCCCTTTCCTCTGCTCAACTGAAATATTATAGACGGGATAAAGAGCGGGATTTTGCTAAACTCTCTCTTCTTAGGGTCTGGTATCAGGGTAAATGAATTAAATAATTTACGTATCAAAGACATTGACTTAAGTTCTCAAGAAATAAAGGTGATTCGGAAAGGTGGAAAAAAGATACTGTATCTGTAACACCTTCCTCCCTTCAAGTTTTAAATCATTACTTATTGGTCAGAAAAGAAAAATATAAAGCTGGTACTGGAGAAAATGAGTATTTATTTGTGAAACTTTACAATGGGGAAACCGAACCTCTAACCAATCGAGCTGTTGAGAATATCGTATATAAATATACCAAGTCATTTGATAAAAGAATGTCCCCTCATAAGCTTAGACATACTTATGCTACAAATTTAGCAGAACAAACCGGCGGTGATATACCACTGATAATGAATCAGCTCGGTCATACTCAATCTGATATCTCCCTTCTTTACATAAATACAACTAAGGAGAAACAACGTAAAGCTGCTGAACTATTAGATCAGCGTAGAAATAAAAAGACAGATTGAAAACATGCACTTAACAGAATGTAATAAGTTGAATCTATATTTTGAAGATGACATAAAATAGCCAACGGTAAGGATGTGGATTTATGGGTCAAATATCTTTTGAGGACCTTTTCGCTGAACAAGCAAAAGAAAAGAGAGAGAGTACCCCTACTCCGTTATACAAAGAAATATTAGCATTAATAGAATCAGAAATTTCAAGTGCTTTAGAAATATGTGAGTGCTTGATCGAATCGGGGCAGGTGTCTAATGAACGGTATTCAAGTAATAAACCAAAAGCATATCCAAAAATATGTTCATTGTTAGATGAAATGGTTCAGCAAGGAAATGTCATATTTATTGCCGATAAGAATAAGAAAGATAGAATCTATCGTTTAAACAAAAAATAATATTGCTATTAGGGGTACCTCCACATGCCCATCAAGCTAAAGACGTAAATGACTAGATACGAAATCATTCTTGTTTCAAAACGAGCGAGTGATGGAAAAGTAGGCATGTCAAAGAAGCCTATTAACATACAATTTTTTTACTAGGCAGCTTGTCTATGTATTACTGTTGTTTCGTACATAACCCCTAGAATATCAAAGACGGTCTTCTTATACCGATGACATTTGCGACCGTTCTTTTTGAGCAGCTGATAAAGACGATGCAGAATGTCCAAAAGTTCTTCTTCACCAACTGCTATCGCTTGAAACAATAACGGAAAGTAATCTTTAATCATATAAATCGCTTTGTATTCACTCAACTCCTGTTTTTTCTTTTCAAGCAGAAGCTGCCGCATTTGAAACATGGTAGAAGAACAGAGGAGAATGCCGATGAGTTGTCCATATAAATGGCACTCTAGGCGTTCTTTTTTTATATGTTTACATTCATCAATTTCAAAGAATGACTTCCACGTTTTGAACAAAATTTCAATCTACCAACGAAGTGAATACAATGAATGTACGTAGTTCGTCGGTATGCCTTCTAGCGACGTGTTCGTGATATATACATTCATGCCCATTAAACATTTGCTTTTATCTTTCATGACAATGCCTTTCTTCTTTTCACGTATCTCTTGGTTTTTCAGGCGTATTTGCGTTTGATCGTCGGTTAAACGATGGATAATGACACGTGCTGAAAGCTTCTGATTTTTGCCAATGTTTTATCTCGGGTATTTCCATCGTGTCACCAGGGGTTAGACCAGACATCATTTGTGTCATATCAAGCTGGATGTATTCTATTTGCTTTTTTAACGTGCCATTTTTGAAGTATTCTGGTTCAGGGTTTTTAATATAAATGCGTGTATTCAGCTTCAACCGCGAGATATAGTAAGCCTCTTTATCATGAATGGCTTGTAAGTCTCCTAAATCGAAGTAACCAAGATCACGCAAACGTAGATCGCCTGCCTCTACGGTTTCAAGACAGATGGTACCGTATGAAAACAGGAAAAATCGTTTGCAAGAAGTAGCCGATGCATACGTTGTTGAATTTCCCTGTAACAGTATTCAAAAACAATAACCCGATTATTGACAAGATGGGTTTATTACAATAAACTAATCAACAAGAGGTCTATCTCGATAAACCAGATAGGGAGGGCGATCAGAATGGAGCCGTATAAATTGTTTGATGCCGAATACAAATTTACATGCCTGATTTGGGATAACGAACCTATTAATTCTACTGATCTTGTAAAGCTATGCCTAGCAGAGCTTGGCTGGAAAAAGTCCACAACTTACACTGTTTTAAGAAAGTTATGTAAACGGGGAAGCCTTAGAAACGAGGAAGCAACGGTCACATCTATTGTTAAAAAAGAGGACGCACAGAAATACGAAAGTCAGATGGTTGTTGAAAAATCCTTCAATGGGTCCTTACCGCAGTTTTTAACTGCTTTTCTAGGTGGAAAGGGGATTTCTAATGAGGAAGCCGAAGAGTTGAAACGGATTATTGAGGAGGCAACTAAATCATGAACCTGTTTCTTGTAATCCTTAATATGAGCATAACTGCAAGCTTTGTTGCACTTGCAGTTATCATGGTGAGATTTCTTTTGAGACGCGCTCCTAAAATATTCTCCTATATTCTATGGGCAGCCGTAGCCATCCGACTGATCACCCCTGTTAGTTTTACCTCAAGCTTTAGTATGTTAGGTTTTATAAAGTTCCAGAAGAAAACTGGCACAGGTTTCATGGAATTTATACCCCAAGAAATTGGGATGCAGAAAAATCCAGTTGTGGATATCGGAATTAAAGAGATAAGCCATTTTATAAATTCATCCCTTCCAGTGGCTACCCCGATGGCGAGCGCAAACCCCATGCAAATCATCGTGTGGATCGGAAGTATAATTTGGATAACAGGTGTAATCATTTTTTTACTTTTTAGCATTCTGTCTTACTTGAAAATATTAATTAAGGTCCGAACGGCAACATTTGTCAAGGATAATATCTATGAGACTGACCAAATTGACACACCCTTTGTTTGCGGTTTTCTGAATCCGAAAATATACATCCCAATTGGCATGAGTAATCATGAGCTGTCTTACATTTTACTACATGAGAAAATTCATATTATAAGACGTGATTATCTGATAAAACCTTTTGCATTTATGCTCCTTATCATTCATTGGTTTAATCCGCTAATGTGGTTATCTTACGCACTTATGAGTAAAGATATGGAGATGTCCTGCGATGAAAGTGTTGTTAACAAAATGGGGCATCAGATTAAAGGAAGCTATTCAACCTCATTGCTTACGCTTTCCGTTAGAAAAAAAGGGTTACTAACTGGTAGTCCACTTGCTTTTGGAGAGAGCAATGTGAAGGCAAGAATTAAAAATATTCTTACTTACCGTCAACCTTCTAAGAGGATGATTGCAATCTATATACTCGCTATTGTAGCCTTAGTTGTAGGATGTACGTCCAATCCGATGCCTTTGCAGCAATCGCCACAGGAATCCTCGCAGCCATTATATTCAGGATATAATATAGATAAGCTAATGGAGAACAAAACACTTTATGTTGGTAGCGCTAGTAAGGTAGGTGGACTCATTGGTGGAATGGCCAAACCAACAGGTGTTGAATGGAATGGGATGGCACTTCAAACAACAGCTCAGCCTTATGGAGTAACGATCAATTATATAATGAATGACTCTATTCATGGGATGGAGGAAAGGGAAATAAATAACGAAGTTTTCCTTCGTAATTCCATTCTACTATTAAGCCTCATTGATAACGTCGATATTATAACCTATTCGTTTGTTGACAACTCGGGGCAAAATGATGATATGGTTAATACCTTTACGTTCACAAGAGAACAGGCAGACAAACTATTTGGGGAGGATGTCAGGCATTATGCTAAAGATGAAACAGGCCTGCGACAATTGATTGATCGTTTAGACAATATGCACTTCAATGAAACCAATAACACCCCTTAATGTATATCATTGAAAATACGCCCTAGCGGGGGATACCTTAATTGGATCACACATAGCGCGAATGTTATTCTTTTAATAGACGCTATTCTGAAGTAATGAGAAATTGGGCTTTTTAATATTGTAATTTCTTTAACGTTGTAAATCCGCATTTTCCTGACGCTACCCCTATAAAAGATTGGATATAAATATTAAGTAACCCAGCTATCTTCTCATGTGGAGATAGCTGATTTTTTTAAAAATTGAATGTGCAAAATAACGCTTAAAACCAACGCAAATTATCGGTCAAAGTGACAATATTGATAATTCAACATTCCCAAAACGGTGTCATTTCTTATAAGTTATAACACTATTAAAGTAAAAAAAGACCACCTCGTATGAGATGGATACCTTTTACTTTATTAAACTAAATCCCCCTTCGATTGTCGAACTTTTGATATAAGGTTACTTATTCTAAATTATTAAGGTCAAAACGTGCTATTTCTTCATCCTCAACTAAAATAACTAATGTTGCATCCAATGCACTTCTTTTTAACTTATCTAATTGTTCTTGCGAAGGTGCTTTCTTTAATTCTGGATTATCTTCTAATGCTCCTAATTCGAAATTTAGCGAATATTCACCTTCCTGGTTAGGTTCGAGAATTGAGGAAATCTGTTTAACAATCCCTAAATGTGCTTGTTCTCTTTTTTCTTCATTTAAAATGTTAAAACCCATTACTTCTTTAGAAACATCTTGCAATTCTTTGTTAGGTTTAATAACAATTTTTATGCCATCTTCAAACTCATATGTCTCTGTATTCATTTTTTCTGCACTTCCAAGTGTACTCTTGCCTATATTTTTTAATACAAAATCGTAACTTAGAGATACAGGCTGAATGATTTCGCCTTTACTTTCTCCCGACATAATTTCAGTTCCGCCTAACCTATCATCTCGAATTTCAACGGATGCTCCCATAAGTTCTAAAGAAGGTTTAGCTGAACATCCTGTCAAGAGTATTAGAACTGTGGAAATACTTACAACAAACTTGGACATTCCTTTCCCTCTCATTATAGAAGCCATCTCCTTTCCTTTATTTTTATACGTTTCTAAAAACTTGCAGGATCCCTTAGAAATGCCATTTTTCTAATGTGGATATCCATAATTATTGACACAATAAAAGCAATCCACATTAAAAATGTTGAAGGTAACATCATAATTCCAACTCCAAAATTATCATCATCTAAAGGAAAATAGTTTCGGATATTTGTTGTGTAAATTACTAAAATATACATTATTCCATTAATAAACGGAATATAAAATACATATTTCCATCTACCAAATTCAAAATTCCTTGCTATAAAGTAACATATTGGTCCATAAGCTATGAAAGAAATTACAGTGATAGTTCCTGAGAAGATTGTCCCTTGGTTAAGACTGAATATTGCACCTTCATTAAATATTACATATGCAATTGTAGTTATAAATAAATGTAAAATTATTCCTATTTTTTCATCACTACTCACCTGCTCTTAGATTCATAATAACTTTATACCAAATAACCAATTCACAAATCCACACACCCTTCCATTATATGTATTCTTTCAATTAAAAACATCAAAGAAAAATACTAGTTCTTTCAAAAAAAGGTGCATTAGTTAGCGGTTTTAAAGAGTTCGCAACTTTCGGACCCTTGCTATTACTAGGTTTTGTGTTTATTGGTTGTTTATTGTTCACAAGGTCATTAATAAAAAAATATTTACATATATTTACCAAAAAATATATTTTTTTACACTTTAATAGGTTTGATGATATAATTATGCTAATAGTAATTAGATAAATTTGTAGAATGAAAGGAGTCTTATATGGGTTGGATCTACCTTATTTTTGCAATTATTGCGACAGGATGCGGACTTTGGGGATTGGTAGCTAGAGCGAAATGGATGGAGGGGCAATCTAAGAAAATTAAGAAGTGAGTATCTCTTATCGGAATCTTTTCCTGATGCCACCCTATATAAAAAAGAGATGGGCAAAAATCTCCCGATCTCTTTTTCTATTTATTGTGCTTGCTTTAATGGTTGCTCTAAGGCGCTGTAAGCTGTGTCTTTAAACTTAAATAGATTTTATCTTTGTTAGCTAAGTAAATGCTCTCCAATGGTAACCTGTGAGCCTTTGTGATTGTTTTTAGCTCCTTTTGTTTGGATGGCGGTAGTGTTTTTATAAAATTGTAATCGTCTTTAATCTTAGATAGTTTCTTCTTATCTGGCTTGCTTATTGGCAAATCATCAATGTTAGGGATTATGATATATTTTTTTAGATGTTTAAGAATGAAGGTGTCCTGCATAGCGTGGAGCTTCATTGTTTCGGTCGTAGATGGCTATTTTGATGGCGACCTACTTTTAAGTTTTCCAAGGTATTCAGTGTCCCATTTTTCTTGGAAATCAAATTGTACATTTCCGTGGTGCTTAATGATCATACTTTTTTCTTGTGGTGTCTTGAAATCGAATGCCAGGTCTATACGTTTAATATTCCAGTCTATTTCGTTTATGACCTCAGCTAATGAATATGGCATGTTATCTGTTGTTGTGATCCCTCTTTGTAGCTGTATAGTTATGATCGTAATGCATATAGGTAAAGGTGTTGGATGGCAGAGCATGTAAAGTGAATCCTAAACCCTTTGTAGCTATCTGGTCTATTCTTATTTAAGGTACATCTGTCGTATATGCAATCTCGCTGTTTTTCATCTAGCTTGGCTGTACCCCTATTAGCACGGAAGACTTGAAAATGAAATGGTGGAACCGCTGCTAACTTCCCATTATGGTGGATATACGTTTCTAATCCGACTGCGGAACAGCATCTTTTCACCCTTCTAAAAATAAACAAGATAAAAACGTGATCCCTCCCCATTCCGACATAACATTTAGGCGACTTTCTTCGCTTCGGTATCCAGGGGGGAAATCGAAAGTTAATCCATATATTTTACATTTTTATACTTTAAGTCGTTTCTACATCCTTCCTGAAAATAAAATCAAAATTATGAAGAGATTATCTACATACATAAAAAAAGATCATGTTTTTATCTTTTTTCAAAACATGATCTTTCTATTTAGTTCCTTATCGTAATACTTTTAGAAGCAACTGGGAATTTACTATAATTCCATGAGTGCGTTTCTCTGGTTTTTGAATCACTAATTAAAAAATAATCATAATGGATTTGATTACTTCCTATTGGATCGTCCCACGTACAATCCATGTGATACCATTCACCATCAATCTTTACCATATTCCAAGCATGTAGGCCTCTTTTACCCGTTTGCCTAGTTTGAGCCTCTCCATGAATAATAATGGATTCTATAGATACTTCGTTTAATAATCGATAAGCTAACTGTGCATATCCCTGACAAACTGTTCGCCTTTTGATCAATGCTGCATAAGCGGTGTACTCAGTTAGAGTTTGATCATATTCTACAGATTGAACAATAAAGTCGTGAACTGCTTTTACTTTTTCAAGTGGTGATAGATTCATAGGAATTGTTTGTATAATTTCTTTAATTTTGCGGTCTACCACTAATTCTTGTTCTTTCGTCGTGCGATATTCCATTGTCAGATTAATTGTGTTATGACCATTCAAATGTGAAATTTGAAATTGTTGCGATTTGATAGAACGTTCTAAATAATGATCCTTTTCACAGATGTTTCGAAAAGCTTGATTAATCACCTGTTTTGATTGTTCCATGCCTTTATTTTCTATAATTAGTTGAAAAGCTGTTAGACGGTTGACCATGTTTTCGTATAGGATTCTTTCTATATCCAAGCTATCAGAAGAAAACGCAGGAGTTGTTTCTTGCAAGTCGGAAGGGTCTTCTACGGTTAATCCATATTCTTTACAAATATCCGCTAGCCCCCCAAAGTAGCCACTTCCCACAGCGTTGATTTTCCATTGGTTTTTATAACGATAAAGTTCAAATAAAATCAAAGCTGTTTCATTTGTAAAGTCATCCATTCGAAAAGTTAGAAGTGGTAAATGAGTATAACCATTTCGTATTTGTAAACGGAGTTGAGAAATGTTCTGGAAGGTTTGTTTCGTATGAGCGGATTCATGGATCGTTAATACGAATGGAATTTTTTGAATATGACTAGATACTCGTTCTAAGTTCACTTCATATTGCTCTTGTTGGGTAGAGACAGGCATCAATCTAATAACAGATTGATTAGAAGAGCACGGGTTGTTATAAAAAATCATATCCGAATCTTGTTTAACCTTTCCATCACTAGCTACTAAAAAAGCCGAACCATCCATATCATAAATTGCAGGAGCATCCCATCTTAATTCAATATCTAATTTTTTTACCGTCGATTCTATTAAATATTTCTCTCCCTTTTTTATTGTTTTCATGGTGACACCTCACTTTTGGTCTATATATTTACATTTTATCATTTTCCGAAAGAAGACTCCCTCTTCAATCGTGTGAAGGGTGTAGCCCAGATTGCAATTTTCCAGAGAGTTATCACGCTTTATTCGTCGGGGGAAGTAAGCCTTCTGATTGGACGATCATTCCACCCTCCAAGGAAGAGCTTGTAAAATATCTGAATGAACAGCTTCAAGAATTATCTAAGATTTCTCCAAAGGTTTTAGATCATATACTTGAACCTCCTGTGCAACTTGGGCCTATGAAGTTTGAAAGATTCGGTGAATTATTTAACTTTTCATTCATTCATGAAACAAAGCGTTCAAATATGATTTTCTGCTTATTGAAAGTCATAAAACACGAGCAAGGTTAAAAGTCATTAGCCCTAGAGATAGGGCTTTTTATTATGGTTCAATAGTTGATTAAATGAATCAATTTCATAATGCATCTATTCAAAAAACTGTAGACTAACCCAATCCAAGAATCCATTTTTAAAAATTATTAAGCTGCCAGTGCCAGCTGTTAAGCTTGTCTGTTTAACCGATCGCAAGTGTAGCTTTAAAATAAAGTTTGATCATTTCAGTAATCCTTATTAAACTAGTCGAGTAGAAGGGAACCTCTCTACCTTGCGGTAGATTGTGTTCCTCCCCCCTCACAGAACCGTGCTTGCGCTATTTACGCACACGGCTCCTCCTAGTCACCATTCACAAAATATAGCTAATCTCTTTCGCTCAGATTTTGCTAATTCTGCTATCCTTAATAGTTTTGTGTCCATTTATTATCCCTACCTCTGCGTGTAGTAAATGTGTCCCTAGTAAGGGTGATAACTTGGTAGCAGCCTTTCCTCCATCGGCATTACCCAACTTCATTGGTACTACGCTGCTATCCGACTCCCTACAACGGCATTTGGCTTCCTTGCTTATTATCGCTTGTACACCATACTCTTCTATAAGAAGAAAAGACCGGTAGGGCCTCCCGAGTTGCCGTATCATATCAATGTGTGACGTGCCAAGGTCTCTGACTCCAGAGAGGTTCTATCCTTCTTGCCTTTAACGATGGATAAAATGTAGCTTTCTGCTGTGCTTAAGGCATCAGCCCTCTCGATTTACTAACATTATGGAGCTCAATCCCTTCAACCATTTGGCTTTCGGCCCGCCACCTAACTGTCTACGCTTAAAGGCTAATGTTACCATTAGCCCTCCAAGACTCGCTACGAGTGAATGGCTAGTTCTTTCTCGACGGGAATCCCACCCGCTATATGATACGACCTAGGCTCGGCCGCACAAGCACCCCGTTAGTTGAACTAGCACCTTCTCTTCTATTACAAATTTGTGCAGTAAGGTTTGACGAACAGATGATTCATTTGTTACAATCTCCCTACTAAATAGGAAAAGGATGAGGACGATGGTTCGTCGTTTGAAACGGTTTAAGAATGTTGCTACGGCATTAAGCTTCTAAGTAAAAAATGATTTATACTACTTAGGAGCGAGGGAAAAAAATGAAACAACATCGATTTAACCACTGGTCTGAAATTAAGTATTTAAAAGATATTGTCACCAACCCAATGATTGAAGTAGGGGAATACTCCTACTACTCTGGTTATTACGATAATCATGATTTTGAAGATGGGTGCGTTAGATACTTATGGGGAGATGAAGAATCTAGAAAGTTATTTAACCCCATCGAAGACTATGGTTGGCATTTAGATAAGTTGATTATAGGAAATTACGTATGCATTGCAAGTGGTGTAATTATTTTAATGGGTGGAAATCACAATCATCATTCTGAATGGATTACCGTCTATCCTTTTGTGGAGCAAATTGAAACTTCTTACGAACCTAAAGGGGATACAATCATCGAAAATGATGCCTGGATTGGTATGAATGCAATGATTATGCCCGGTGTGACAATAGGTGAAGGTGCCATTGTTGCGGCTGGATCAGTTGTTGCGAAAGATGTCCCACCATATACGATAGTAGGAGGCAACCCTGCTAAAGAGATAAAAAAACGATTTACAGACAAAGAAATCGAAAAGTTGAAGGAAATGCGTTGGTTCGATTGGGAACGTGAGAAAATTGAACAAGCTAGTCATATCTTGTCCAGTTCATCTATTAACCAATTATACGACTTTTATCAAAGGGAAATTAAACCATAACGGATTAATTTTAGATCATCACATTGAATAAATACGAATAAGTTTAATAAGCCATAGTCTCTTCTTAATAGCTAATTAAGAAGGGACTATTTTTAAAGTGAAAACTCATCACTACACAGTTTGTGTCAAATGCGACATAAAAACTCCCCTTCTCTTATTCAACTAAACTGCTTCTTTAGTTTAAGTACATTTGTTCACAAACTTCCATATATCATTCAATTATTTCTATAAATTTAGTTTACAACGAAACACCCCTCTAGATAAAAAATCCAAAGGGGTAAAGCTTCGCAACTTTTTTTAAATCGTCGCGACTTTATTAAAAATATCTCATCTTTTTTATAAACATCGTGACTTTAGTTCAAACTGTAGCTTTAAAATAAAGATTGATTAAAAAATTCCCTTGAATACTTATTTAACAGCAAATATAAAAACTCCATTTTGAAAAAAGTTTGATCAAAATGGAGTTACTCTTTTTATTTAAATATGAATTTTTTATAAAAAAGGTTGATCCTTTCAATGATCCTTATTCCACAAACTCCATTAGTTGAAGAAGAAATTTATTTTCACCTTGGATTAAGCATATCATGATGCTTATCAATCACTCTTCACTAAAATGATAGCAAAGTTGAACAACGCCAGAGGAAAATCTTTTTGTATCAACCAGGCTTAGATTCAATCTCTCCTTTATGTCAATAAACAAAGGTTTTCCTTCCCCTAAAATAACAGGGTGAACAGATAACCTAAATTCATCAACCAGCCCTAAATTTATAAAAGTTGTAATAAGGCTTGACCCACCATATAACCAGATGTCTCTACCAGGTTTGATCTTCAATTTATTTACTTCTTCAAGAATATTATCATTTATGAAATTTGCTTTTTTATCAGTCGCTTGTTGCGTTCTCGAAAACACATATTTTTCTTTACTATGAACTATATTCCACAGTTCTTTTTCGGTATCAGAATCTTCATTATTGGGAATATATTGCCCCCATAAATCATAGCTATTTCTTCCATATAGTATCGTATCAATATGATTTAAAAAATCAATGAATCCCATATCAGGGTCCATAACGCACCAGTCAACTTCCCCTTTGGACCCTTCAATAAATCCATCTAAAGTAACTGCTAAATCTAAAATTATTCTTCTTGGTCTTTCGTTAATGGCCATACTTTTATCCCCTTTTATCTTATAGAATTTCCCTTGTTGATAAAATCATAAGGTATAAACTATACTATCTGTAAAACATGACAAGTAATGGCATGATTAAATAAAAAAAGGTGAGAAAAATGTCAAAAGCCAAACGTCTATTAGATATTCTTATGTTTGTTACTGCTAAAAAAAAGTTTACAGCACAAGAAATAGCAGATGAATTCCATATATCCATTCGTACTGTACATAGATATATATTAGATTTATGTGATATGGGATTGCCAATTTACGCTGAACAAGGACGGAATGGGGGATATACCGTATTAACAAGTAGACTTCTTCCCCCTATTCTATTTACAGAAGAAGAAGCTGTTTCAATCTTCTTTGCTTTTCAATCTCTAAATTACTATCGTAGCTTGCCTTTTGATGCTGAAATTACCTCGGTTGCACATAAATTATATAGTTCACTTCAGAGTGAAGCTAAAATAAAAGTGGATAAAATTCATTCTTATATTGCTTTTTGGAATCCTAAAAGAACCATTGATGCCCCATTTTTAAAAGATGTTTTAGAGCATTCTATTGAGAATAGAAATTTACACATTCAATATGAATCTAAATCAGGTATGAGAAAAAAACACATTCGCCCTATCGGTGTATATGCTCATGATGGATTATGGTATTTGCCTGCTTACGATTATCATAAGAAAAAAATATTAATGTATCGTGTAGATCGCATTCTTTCAATCTTATCCACTGAAAAAAGTGAAGATGAATTCATGAATTTAAAAGAATGGTTCAACTCTCATGAAGTAAAAAACCCGATTCGACTGCATATACGCTTAACAACGGAAGGTGTCCGTCAATGTAAAAGTGTTCCTTATTTTGATGGTTTGGTAGTTACACAAGAAGATGGAACTGGATATATAGATACAATCATTGATAAAGGTGAGCTTAGTTTTATAACATCATTATTTTTGAGATTTGGAAGTCATGCACGAATTTTAGAACCAAAGGAATTAATAGTTGGATTACGTAAACAAGCTGAAGAAATTTTAACTATGTATCAAGATGAGAATTAAAATATTTGTTTTTTATCAATCCTCTATTGAAATCTAGAGCTAATAAGGCTATTTCAATGGAACCTTGCTTCGACTAATTTCCCAATAGTTAAATAAGAAAAATCGGAGTGTGAATCATTCCAGTTCATCTTTTTTATAAACGGTTAAACTTTCTTCAAAACGGTACGACTTTTTTATAAACAGTATAACTTTGTTTCAAATCGACAACAATTAAACCTGAATTATATTTTTTATTTAATTAAGACGATTAATAGGACTGTCTGCTTTATTATATTAACCTCGTTCGCTCAATTGTCGTTATAATGAAACAGGATGACGTTTCCGCCATCCTGTTCTTCATTCTTAAATATTTATCGTTAATTGAAAACATTTACTATACAACGTATAGGTTACATTCATAGTAAAGGTTTGTATGACCTTCTTATCGAATATTCATTATTTTTCTTCTAGGTCTTTAAATCCAAGAACGAGACAAATGACGAATGATGCAATAAAAGCTAAGACCATCATGATCAGTCCACTGACAATGTTTGATACTCCTTTATCACCAGAGAATCCGAGAATGGCCATGAAGCTATTTTGTGGTACATATAGGGTTACATGCATAATTCCCGCGAAACACCCTGCAATACCGGCACCAATTGCTGAGGCAATGGCTGGTTTTTTTAGTTTTAACGTTACACCGTATAAAGACGGTTCCGTAATCCCCATTACTGCGGAAATACCTGCTGAGGAAGCTAATTGTTTCATTGCTTTACTCTTAGTTCGAACTGCTACAGCCAATGTTGCCCCACCTTGAGCTAAGTTTGCACAAACCTGAGCGACAAGAATTAAAGCCTCTTGTCCAGTTGCAGCAAAGGTAGAAATAAATATTGGTGTTAAAGCGTGATGCATCCCAGTCATAACAATGAACGGGAATGCTGCAGCTAACAAGGCTACCATAACTAATCCAAGGCTACCCTGCAGTAAATTAATCAAACCTGCTAAGCCTTGTCCTGCAAAATTACCTAAAGGACCTACTACAATCAAAGCGATTGGAGCACTAATTAAGAGTATTAAAGTCGGGCTTAAAATGATTTTTAACATATTAGGTACTACTTTATCTACATATTTCTCAATATAAGACATGATCCAAACTATCAATAATACTGGGATCACAGAGGCTGCATAAATAACGGCTGGTACCGGAAGACCGATGAATGAAATAGGGTCCCCTGATGCAATCCAAGCAGCAAAGTTAGGGTGCAAGAGTACACCAGCAACAATTACAGCTAATGACGTATTTACTTTAAACATTCTAGACGCATTGACCGCTAACAGAATCGGCATGAAATAAAACGCCGCATCCCCGATAATGTCCAATAAACGATAGGTATCTGATGTTTTTGACATCAAATCAAATGTCATTATTAATGATAATATAACCTTAATCATACCGGCAGCTGTTAAAGCCGGGATCATTGGCGTCATACATCCGGTAATGGTCTCAATAATATTATTCAAGAAGCCTGTTTTCTTTTTTTGAGTATTGGGTTCCTCTGCATCCTCAGGGCTTTTAATACCGAGAGCTAGCACTTCTTTATAGACAGCATTCACTTCATTCCCGATTACTACCTGATATTGGCTAGCTGTTTCCACCACACCTGCTACATGATCGATATTTTTTAATTGCACTTCATTCGCCAAGGAAGTATCTTTTAAACGGAAGCGAAGTCGGGTCATACAATGAACTAAATCTATGATGTTTTCTTTACCGCCAACATTGTCGACAATGAGCTTTGCGGTTTGTTTATAATCTTTTTTCATCATTCTTACTCCCCTTAATTATCATGTACAGTCGTCAAGTTGATATCTAATGGCTCACTTATGGTTCTCATGCCACACTTGTGTGATCACATTGCTAGTTAACTCACAGGTTGAAGAAAGAACCTTATCTGCATGTGCTAAGTTTATTACGTCACCGATCGCAATCGCGGTCATTCCTGCATCCTTGATCGCCCAAACACCAGCTGAAGCATCCTCAATTCCAACACACTGACTCGGTTGAACTCCTAACAATTCACTGCCTTTTAGGAAGATATCTGGTGCAGGTTTCCCCGCTACTACACTGGTAGGATCAACAATGCAATCGAAAAATTCCGTTAAACCCAATAAATCTAATAGCAACGGCCCATTTTTGCTTGCTGATGCCAAACCAATTTTTATCTCTTTATCTTTTAAGCTAGCTAAAACTTGTGGGATTTGTGGTAGAGCATCCTCGGGAGTAATAGTTTGGATTAACTCGATATAGAGCTCGTTTTTATCATCCGCCATTTTTTCCTTCTCAACCAAGCTATATTGATCACTTTTTTGTCCCAACTCTAAAATTCTCTCTAATGATTCCATCCGACTAATCCCTTTGAGTTGCTCATTGAACTCCTCATCAATCGTCACGCCTATTTTTTCACTAAGGTGTTTCCAAGCCAGAAAATGGTATTTAGCCGTATCAGCAATAACACCGTCCAAATCGAATAGAACTACCTGCATACCATCACTACTCCCCATTTTTCTTAAGATGTCAATTCTCTATAATTACCAGATGATTGGTGTTCAGAAGTAATTTTCCCCCTTGATGGAAAAGCTCTAGAGATTCCCCCTCTAATAAGCGATACTCGGTCACATCATGTGTCATTTCAATCCGAATTAATTGATTATGAAAATACACTTGAAAACTTAATTTTCCCCACTGTTCAGGAATTCGTGGTGAGAATCCTAGTTGATTGTTTACGACCTTCATACCAGCAAATCCATAAATTAGGCTCATCCACGTTCCGCCCATATTAGCAGCATGAATTCCATCCTTTGTGTTTTTTTGCATATCATTCAAATCCATTAAGGCTGTATTCATGAAGTATTTATACGCTTTTTCCTTTTCTCCAATTTCACTAGCCATCATGCCGAAAACAGAATGAGATAACGAGGAGTCGTGAGTTGTGATTTTTTCATAATAATGATAATCACGCTTTTTTTGCTCCAAAGCAAAATCTTCTCCGTAAAGAAATGCAGCTAGTACCGTATCAGCCTGTTTATTTACTTGATAACGATATATAGTCAGTGGGTGATAATGAAGCAATAATGGATATTTCTCTCTAGGTGTATTCTCAAAATTCCACACAGCCTTATCAAAAAACGAGTCATCCTGCTTCGTCAGCTTCCGCTCTTCATCATAAGGAAGATACATTTGATTACCGGCTTCCTGCCATTTCTCCACTTCTTGCAGATCAAAGTTCAAACGTTTAGATAAACCTTCGAATGCCAAATCTTCTTGATAGTGATTTACCATATTGGCTGCAAATAATAGATTGTGTTTAGCCATTAGGTTCGTATAATAATTGTTATTTACAATAGCCGTATATTCATCAGGACCCGTTACACCATTCAAACAAAAGTGATTGCCTTTTTCCGGGATAAAGTCTCCGAATGTTACCCAGAAGCGTGCCGTTTCGATTAATATTTCTAATCCATGTTTGCGCATAAAATCGGCATCCTGAGTTGCCTCATAATACACCTTAACACCATGGGCAATATCGGCATTGATATGGAATTGCGCAGTTCCCGCAGGATAATAGGCACTACATTCCTCCCCATCAATTGTACGCCAGGCATAAAGTGCACCCTGTTCCACACCAAGGTCTCGTGCTCTTTCTCGTGCTTTTGGTAAAATAGAGTGTCTATAGGACAACAATTGTCTAGCCACGTTTGGTTGGGTATAGATGAAAAATGGTAACATGTACATTTCCGTATCCCAGAAATAATGACCTTCATAGCCATCGCCAGTTAATCCCTTTGCCGCTATGTTCGTTAATCCGTCTCTACCAGCCGCTTGATTTAAATGGAATAAATTAAATCGTAAGCCTAATTGTAGTTGGTCATCACCTGCTAATTGGACATCACTACCCCTCCAAAAATTAGCCATATTCGAAATATGCATGTGTTTTATTTCTTCATACCCTAAACGGCTTGCCTCTTGAATAACCTGTTCTAATTTTTCGGCAAAGTGCTCTTTTTTAGATTCTTCATTAAATTTATCGCCATATCCCGCAACAACAACTAGCTGAATAGGTTTTCCTGCTTTAGCCTCAAAAGCAGTAGTGGTCATGATTGCTTCATCTTGTAAGGTTGTTTCTTGTTTAGTTGTACGCCCCATTCCCACAATAGCCTTCGCTGTACACCAGATGTGTAAGTGACTGTTCAAAGTAGAAACTAACATCATTGGTAGCCCTTTGGTATCGACAGCTTTAGTAGCGATCTGTTTTCCATGCCCTGATGCTACTCGTGGATCATCAGAATCTGCCACTTCCTTCAATGTTCTCTGTACTTTATTTTGAAACACAATTTCTCCATCGAAGTTAAGCGGTGTAAGCTGATAAGAGACTAACAATAACTCTGGAAAATCATAAGAAACCAAACGCTCAATTCGAGCATCTACTTTCTTCCCATTCGAGCTTTCCCAAGTAAATGTTCTAATTAATAATCCCTGTTGCAAATCTAAGGTACGTTGATGATTTGTCGTCGTACCAGTTCCCAAATTGAACCATTCCCCATCTATGGAGAAACTGATGAGATGGCTATTTGGTAATTTACAAATTGTTTGATGATTTTTGGCATACCCATAGGCCCACTCCCCGTATTGGATTGGTGCCTTTTCGAAATAACCGTTCACATATGTGCCAATATTTTCTGCATAATCCCAATCTAAATCACTTTCTTCCAGACTACCTCTTATGCCAATATGCCCATTTGACAATGTAAACAATGTTTCATGAAACTTAATCGTCTCTTTATCTACCGTTTGTTCTATCAATGCTGAATTTTCATTAGAAAACTGATTCAAATTGTAAAACCTCTTTCTACTTGTTTTGATCTATTGAGGAAAGCTCCAATGGTCATTTCAGTTCAGTAAAGTACTTTCCCATTACTTTCAATCACTTTTTGATACCAATAATAGCTATCCTTTTTATACCGTTTATTCGATCCATTGCCTTTGTCATCACTATCAACATAAATGAAACCATAGCGTTTAGAGATTTTCCCTTCGCTGACACTCACTAAATCAATGCATCCCCAAGTAAGGTAGCCTAACAATTCCACTCCGTCTTCCTCAACGGCTTGGATCATATTTTTAATGTGATCTGCTAGATAGGAAATACGGTAATCATCATTGACCCTATTTGTGGAATCCTGATGATCAGGGGTACCTAATCCGTTTTCAACAATGAACAATGGCAAATGATAACGGTCATACAATTGATTCATAGTAATCCGTAAACCAATCGGATCGACTTGCCAGACACTATTTGAAGGTGGAAGATGTGGGTTTTTGACCGTCTCAAAGCCATTTGTCTTCGTTTTTTCTAACCCTTCCACAGAAGCAGCTGTACATGCGCTAGAATAATAACTGAATGATACATAATCCACAGTGTGATTTTTTAATACCTCGAAATCCTCTAGGTTTGTATCGATTTGAATATCATTCTTCGCAAAATAATAATCAATATAGTTCGGATATTTACCATAGACCTGTACATCAGAGAAGAACAAATTGTGTTTATCACTTTCCAATGCAGCAAAAACATCCTCTGGTTTACATGTATACGGATATGTTTTTCCCGCTGCTAACATGCAACCAAATTTAAAGTCTGGATTTATTTTTTTTCCAGCCTCAATTGTTAATGCATTAGCTAGTAATTGATGGTGAGCTGCTTGATATTTCCTTTGTAATTTGTTTTCATCCTTCGAGAAGGCAAGACCTCCTCCAATAAACGGAATATGCATAACCATATTCATTTCATTAAACGGAACCCAATATTTCACTTGATGGCGATAACGGTTCATAAGGGTTTCTGCATAATTTAGATAATAAGTGACTACTTTCCTATTAGACCAACCACCGTACTTATTCACTAATTGCATCGGTATATCGAAATGACTAATGGTAATCATAGGTTCAATCTGATATTTCTCAAGTTCTACTAACACCGCATCATAAAAGGCTAATCCCATTTCATTTGGTTGTGCATCATCTCCATTTGGAAAAATACGTGGCCAAGAGATGGAGAACCGGAAGCATTTGATGCCCATCTCTGCTAATAGAGCAATGTCCTCCTTATAGCTATGATAAAAATCAATCCCTGTATGGCTTGGATAATGTTGATTTTCCTCGTTAAAGATATTTGGTTCATCTAGCATGACGTCTTTAAGACGTTTATCATTCATAGGTAACATATCGAAGTTAGATAATCCTTTTCCATCTACTAGATAGGATCCTTCCGTTTGATTGGCAGATATTGCTCCACCCCATAAAAAATCATTTCGTAGTTTCATTAGTTGTACTTCCTTCCATTTAAGAATGAATCCATACTTTATGCTCATTTTAAATAACTGAATATTCTGATAATTATTTATTTATATAGTAATCATTTAATATTCAAACGCTGTCAATAATGAGATAGCCTATATACAGGATTCTGATTTTTGATTCTGATACTCTTAAAAACATTTGATTATTAAAGTCTTCTCTCTCTATATGCTCATATTACCTCTTTCCACGAATTTTTATATCCCTTATTTTTGTCAACTTATTCTCATATTTTGTCCTCCGCTAACAAAATGGTGAAAATGCATTCAAAGTTAAGTAACATAGTGACCCCTTATGAAAGGGTTTGTACGTATTAAGAGAGTTAATAAAAAATTATAAACTGAGAATAGATTTATTTTTGATAAGAACGGTTTGGGTTTTGATGCTGGATTTCCAAAGAAGGTACTGACCCACTTCAATCAACTTTCCTTGAAGCACGATTATTGGTGAACTTCTCGATGAATCCTTGGATGATATAAAGGGAGAGTTGAGGGAATACATTGTAGAACAATTGGCATGTATTGATGAATAATAAATAGAGGTTGTACTAGATTCAGTACAACCTTAACGACGATATAGCAATCTCTTCGGTTACATCTATTTAGCTCATCATTGTTTGAGTGCCTCTTTCAGTAGATTCTTGGAAAAGTAGCTGAATCGTAATCTCCCATCTAGGCGGGAAACATGCTGAATCAATGTTGACTGATCGTTAGGGGGTAGCTTGAAGTACGTTAGATGCTGGCTGCTTGGTTGGTTATACTTTCCTATCACCTGGAAAACCCTATCTCCAAAGCTCTTTATTTACCTTCCCTCGCCAACCTCTTAAAGGTCAATGGAGATACTCCGATAAGTTGTTTGAAAAGGCGATAAAAGGTTTTATTACTACCCAATCCAACTCTTTCTATAAGCTCAGTGACTAGGATATCTTCATTTAATAATATCCACTTCGCTTTATCAATCCTGTATTCATTTAAAAATGTCACAAAGGTTTTACCCGTGTATTTTTTAAAAAACTTCGTAAAATAACATGTTGAAAATCCGATGATTTTGGCAGCGTCCTCTAATTTGATTGGATGTGTATAATTTCTTTCAATATACTGAAAAACGAGTGCTAACTGCTCCAGGATTTCTTTAGAATTCACATCGGTCTTTCCTTCATATGACACATTGGAATGGGTCATCTCTCTAAATAAAATGGTAACTAATTCGTACAATTTCCCTTTAATCGAATAAATATATCCAATATCCTTATTTTCTTCCTCCATATATATTAATTTTAAGAGCTCAATTATTTTATTTTGAACATCTGGTTTCCAGGAAGGACTAAAATATTCAATTCGGCCAAATAACTCTTTAAGAGTAATTGGTGTATGATTTACAAACACTGTATCGTTAAACAAATTTAATTCAAACTGAAAAACAAGGCGCTCACTTCCTGGAGATGCAAGAACATAGTGGACGTCCCCACCATTGATGATTACTGCTTCGTTTTCTTTTAGCTGCATCAATCGATCATTGATACCAAGATTGACCTTCCCCTTAGTAATTAAAATAATTTCGATCTCTTTATGCCAGTGTGGAGTAGTTAGTATGCTTCCATCATTCACTAGACAACGAAACGGAAAATCTCTGCTTAATTTTGGGAATTCAAGATAAATAGCCATTTTATCAAACTTTCTATCATTTATTTATGAATCTATAAGTGCAGTTCAAAAAGAAGAGCGATGAGAATCGACAAAACTTAAAATCAGACTTTTTGAACACCCTCTATTATAGCTGTGTAGTGACAATATAGTTGTTTAAATTTACACGCTTGAACCTGCATTATTACGCTATGAAATTGAACTACATTAAAAATAAAGTCGTTTAAAAGTATTACCTTTTGGACGTTAATCCCAGCTAATCTTCTCATGTAAAGGTATCTGGAATTACAAGTTGGACGTGCAAATTAACACTTAAAGCATGTACAAGATATCTCCAAAAGTTACAGTTAGAGGCTTCAACGGGCGTACTCATGAGTCAAGAGGGACTCAATCAAAGCTTTAATCCAGCAGCTGTCAATTCCTCCGGGAAGTCTTTAATTCGCTTCTAACACAAAAACTCTGTGCGACACAATCGCTATCTTCACACATGATTTCTGCTTTCTAACGTATTCGGATTATAGATGCATTGGCCAGATTCAGAAATTATCGACACAATCGTCCACCGGCTAACGAATGATCAAACCGAAACACGTCTCTGATGTTAATGCACCAAAGGAAAATTTGCCTAATTTAATCCAATAAATATACTGAAAGGTCAACCAAAGAGCCAATTGGCTCTTTTAATAGGTCAATTATTCGCTAATCCTGATCTCAATTTATTAACATCAAATTCTACATAACCCATTATACTAGTCAACATAAAAAACCAACCTTTTTAATCCCCCCTTCATGAAAGGACACAAAAAAGGCTACTCATAAAGGGCAGCCAATATTGGTGAAGGTTAACCCATTATATGTAGCCTCCATGCTTGCTCGTTCATCACAGAACAGTTCATGACCGAATCGTCTATCCCTGACAGAAACAAATTACAAATGATCAAAATGAATTTTAAATTCACATCCATCGAATAAAACAGAAAGAATACTATTTTAAATAGAAAACACTCTGGAGAATATCTCATCCCCAGAGTATCTTTACACTATTATAAATAGATCTATTTATATTATTTAACAGCCTCTTTTAATTCCTTACCTGGTTTAAAAGCAGGAACTTTAGATGCAGCAATTTGCATTTCTTCTCCTGTTTGTGGGTTTCTACCTGTTCGTGCTGCTCGGTCGCGCACTTCAAATGTGCCAAATCCAACTAATTGGATTTTTTCTTCTTTAGCAAGCGTAACAGAGATCGTTTCAATCAATGCATCAACAGCCTTTTTAGCGTCTCCTTTTGTTAGTTCAGCTTGTACGGCTACCGTATTCACTAGTTCAGTTTTGTTCATATTCATACACCTCGTCCTTTATTCTTCATTAGTATGTAGTAATGACAACATCAACATAACATATGTTCGGTATGTCTGTCACTTGTAAGGCTAGAAAATAAAAAGTTATATTACTGTCATTATTGCTAAGATTAGCTTTTTACACATTCCGATAAGCAGCATTATGTAAACTAGACGTTTATATTGTATACAATATAATAGAAATCATTATTATTTTGACTAAATAATCCGAATTATATTTAGTCTACCCTCATCTGCATACTTACATCCTATATTCAATAATTTTTCCATCTATAGGATTTCGACAGAAAGCTGGATATTATGCGAGGTTTACTTGCCTTTAGATTATTTTCAGACTACATTTCTGAACTTAAGATAAAGGAATAACGCTAAATACAAATATCTCCTATATGAATGTTTAAAATATATAAAAGGTGACATTGTAATATCCTGCCCTGTTACTTGAATATGAAAAATGCTTTACTCCTTATTGAAGTAAAGCTACCCGTTACTTTAAGTACAATGCTTCACACTCATGCTGAAAATTATGTTGTCTCATAACAAAAGCCGCCATTATGTCGGCAGCCCTGTTTTTAAAAATCCCCTTATTTTTTATTCCACCAAATATAGTGAACTTAATAAAATCAAAGAATAGCTAATCCTTGCGATCCAAGGTAAGGAAAGTTAGTCCAAGCAGCAACCTGCAATCTAACCAGACTTCCATCACCTTGAATAGTAAATACGGAGTCTGTACCCTGGTTTCCGTTAAGGGTGTAAATATGCCGTCCATCTTTACTCACTCCAACAACCATCGGCAGTCCTGGAGCTGTACCTGGCGGTGTACTGATAATATGCCTTACCACCGAAAGTGATCCATTGGGATCGATTCGGTAAGTCGAGATGGTGCCGCTTAAGGTATTGGTAATGTATGCAAATGTGTAGAGATAATAAAGTTATTTAATTTTTAATGTAAGATACTTCACTACACTAAACAATATAACAATAAAGTCGTATGAAAATCTAAGTTTTATTCAACAATAGCACCCGTTAATGGAATAATATTTTTATCTTGCATAGAACCGTCCCTTACTTCCCAATAAACTTTATTAAATCTGTACACTGAGTTTACAAGACTTTAATAGTCAGATGATATGATTGGTTTACCAACGATGAGGAGGCAGTATAAATGAATGTGCGTGCAATATTTATTGATATGGATGGTACACTACTAAAGGCCTCAAACAACATTTCCCGCCGAAATATGGAAGCCATTAATAGGCTCATTAATCAGGGAGTCAAGGTTTTTCTAGCTACTGGTCGACACTATGAAGTAACCGCTCCCTACCATAAAGAAATTGGATTACAAACTCCAATGATCTGTTTGAATGGTGCCGCTATTCACGATGCAGAGACAGGAAGAGCTATGCAAATGAAAACCGTCCGACTGAACGAAGAACGATTCCACCAGCTGACCGCTGAAAATTCTTGTAATGTTATTATCCATACAGCAAATGGGCTTTATTGTAAGGAAACAAATGAAGAAATCGATTATTGGACAAAAGTTGGGCAAATTCCGCCACGTTATATTGGAGATTTAAGACAGGCAAATTATCAAGATGTTCTTAAATATAGTGTTCGAACAGGTGTACCAAAACCTGAATTATCCGCTTTGTTTAAAAAGGAAGCAGAGGTCATCAATTGGAATGACGGGTTTGAAATGGTTGCTCCTAATGTTTCCAAATGGTCTGCTATAAAAAACTTACTTCACGCATTTCGAATTAGTCCAAGTGAAGTCGTAGCCATTGGAGACGGACCCAATGATATAGAGATGCTTCGTCATGTCGGTACTGGCGTGGCAATGGGGAACGCTAGCGAAGAGGTTAAAGCAGCAGCTGATTTTGTTACAGGACACCACGAAAATGATGGATTGGCTGAGTTTATAGAAACTTATCTTCATAAATCATATAATTCAGTGATTTAGAGTTATTTTAAAATAACTTTTTTGTCATCAGATAGTGTATCTTTATTTGAACATTTTCATTTATGTTGGTTTTTAACAGTATCAACTGTTTTAGAATTGCCAATTACTCCTAATTATCAATATTGGCACCCTTTAATGCAATAAAAAAATAACCTCTATTAGCTGGTGTAGTAAAAAAGCATTTCTTCTTATTGAAGTTATGCACCCGTTAGTTCAATAAAAAAAATGCCCTGCTTCCCATATTGAAGCAGAGCACAGTTAGTTAAATAACTTATATCTGTTCTTGATAAATATTTAATCGTAAAGGTTCTAATTTTAATGCTATTTTAAACTCTTCAAGATTTTCGACCAAATGGTAAAAATCATCCACATCACCATCGGAATCAAAATACCATTCTGACGCTTCCAAACTTCTAAGTTCATTAGTTGGGGTAAATACAAATTCACAATGGAGTTGTTCCATCCCAGAATATTCGTCATCTTCATAGACAGTAAATTGTCTAACGAAATCAAAATAAAATAATTCTTCTCCTGTAAAATCGTATACTCCACATTGGAAGAGTAAAGCTATTTCCTCTTCTCCTTCAACTGGTTGTCTTCCAAACGATACAAATTCATTCCAATCATTTGCCACATTAGTTGTATTTTCACCAATCTTCTCTTTGAGGAAACCTTCAGCATTTTGGACAGTAATCATATTGACTCTCCTTTAATCAACTTAGTTTATTGTCGCTTATTATACCAAATCTTTATTCAACTAAACTGCTTCGTTACTTCAATAAGAAAAAGGCTTTACTCATTAATCAAGTAGTCGAGTAGAAGGGAACCTCTCTACCTTGCGGTAGATTGTGTTCCTCCCCCCTCACAGAACCGTGCTTGCGCTATTTACGCACACGGCTCCTCCAGTCACCATTCACAAAATATAGCTAATCTCTTTCGCTCAGATTTTGCTAATTCTGTTATCCTTAATAGTTTTGTGTCCATTTATTATCCCTACCTCTGCGTGTCGTAAATGTGCCCCTAGTAAGGGTGATAACTTGGTAGCAGCCTTTCCTCCATCGGCATTACCCAACTTCATTGGTACTACGCTGCTATCCGACTCCCTACAATGGCATTTGGCTTTCTTGCTTATTATCGCTTGTACACCATACTCTTCTATAAGAAGAAAAGACCGGTAGGGTCTCCCGAGTTGCCGTATCATATCAATGTGTGACGTGCCAAGGTCTCTGACTCCAGAGAGGTTCTATCCTTCTTGCCTTTAACGATGGATAAAATGTAGCTTTCTGCTGTGCTTAAGGCATCAGCCCTCTCGATTTACTAACATTATGGAGCTCAATCCCTTCAACCATTTGGCTTTCGGCCCGCCACCTAACTGTCTACGCTTAATGGCTAATGTTACCATTAGCCCTCCAAGACTCGCTACGAGTGAATGGCTAGTTCTTTCTCGACGGGAATCCCACCCGCTATATGATACGACCTAGGCTCGGCCGCACAAGCACCCCGTTAGTTCAATAAGATTCTTAAAATATCATTCAAACTTATTAGGTAAAAAGAGATAAAATTAATGCTATTAGAACTAATAGCGAACCTAATAACATCGAACCTATACCGATTACATTTTGCTTTAATAAACGCTTGTTTTTTTTATCCTTTGTATCAATTGGTTGTTCTTTTTTTACTAATTTATTAATAGCCCTTCTTTGATATAAGAAACCTAATATTCCCAGAATCGCCCCTACGATAGTTAAACAAAATATTAAAATCAACATTTCCCCTCCAAACAATACCCTTAATTAGTCGAGTAGAAGGGAACCTCTCTACCTTGCGGTAGATTGTGTTCCTCCCCCCTCACAGAACCGTGCTTGCGCTATTTACGCACACGGCTCCTCCAGTCACCATTCACAAAATATAGCTAATCTCTTTCGCTCAGATTTTGCTAATTCTGCTATCCTCAATAGTTTTGTGTCCATTTATTATCCCTACCTCTGCGTGTAGTAAATGTGCCCCTAGTAAGGGTGATAACTTGGTAGCAGCCTTTCCTCCATCGGCATTACCCAACTTCATTGGTACCACGCTGCTATCCGACTCCCTACAACGGCATTTGGCTTCCTTGCTTATTATCGCTTGTACACCCTACTCTTCTATAAGAAGAAAAGACCGGTAGGGCCTCCCGAGTTGCCGTATCATATCAATGTGTGACGTGCCAAGGTCTCTGACTCCAGAGAGGTTCTATCCTTCTTGCCTTTAACGATGGATAAAATGTAGCTTTCTGCTGTGCTTAAGGCATCAGCCCTCTCGATTTACTAACATTATGGAGCTCAATTCCTTCAACCATTTGGCTTTCGGCCCGCCACCTAACTGTCTACGCTTAAAGGCTAATGTTACCATTAGCCCTCCAAGACTCGCTACGAGTGAATGGCTAGTTCTTTCTCGACGGGAATCCCACCCGCTATATGATACGACCTAGGCTCGGCCGCACAAGCCCCCGTTAGTTGAGGATGCTAAATTCAATACTTATCTTTTTTCCAACGTTTATATTCTACAAATTCAGAAATACCGAAAACTGTTATCATTGATAAAATAGGCACAACATAATACTTCGGAGGTCCAAATACTAAGATAACGATAATAAAAAGTGAAATAAAAAGTATCGCTTTTAAAAAATATGATTTTTTTCGATATTTTAAATAGAGTTTTACCTTATCCATTTACTTTTCCTCTCAATCAAAACTATTCACTTATATTGTTTGTTATCTTTTTTGAACTATTCTGCCCCGATAGTTCCATAAAGAAACTTCAGCTAAACCAGCTAATAGGAAGTCAATATCTTTCTCTAAAATTTTCATTTCCCTTATGTTATACTATTTTTGGCCATGCCAAATAACCCTCCAAAACCCTTTTGGAAGGATTTTTCTTTGTTTCACAAAACCGTTAATTAAGCTAAATCAAGGAACGTTTCTTTTCTCTTTAATAAAGCATAAATCCAATGAAGAAGTTTATTCATACAGGCAACGATCGCCACTTTGGCAGGCTTTCCTTCTGATTTTTTCTTATCATAGAATACTTTAAGCTTTTTGTTTCTTGAACTCCTTATCCCGCATAATACGGCAAGATACAGAGAATGGCGTAGTCTACTCGAACCTCTTTTAGTAATACGATTGATGGTTGCCGTAAACTTACCTGATGAGTGAACACTAGGATCGACTCCAGCGAAGGCAACGAGTTTTTTGGGATGATTAAACCGATCGATTTCACCAATCTTAGAGATAATCGTGGCAGCGATTTTTTCTCCGATTCCCGGAATCGATTGGATGATCTTGTATTCCTCCACTTCATTTGCCAAGGCAACGATACGTTCTTCCAAATCGGAAAGGTGTCCCTGGTATTGAAAAAGAAGCTCAATATACATACGTAGATTAATTAAGTGACTTTGATACACGTTTGTTCGAAATGGATTTCGAGATGCGGAATCCATTATTTTTTTGGATTTTTCCCATGCCCATTGACCAGATCGGCTAGGACAGAACTCCATTACACTCTCTGCTAGTTTACTTTCCCCGACTGTTAATACCGCCTCTGAAGTAGGGTATTCTTTTAACATCAATAATGAAACCTTTGAAAATAAATCGCCAAAAACCTTTCGGTATTCAGGAAACACTTGATCTAAACTAGTATGAAACTGAAGTTTAGCTTCCACATACATATTCGTTACGATTTCCTGTTGTCTTGACAAATTCCGAAGGTCTAAAAGCTTAATTCCTCTAATTTTATGAGGTTCAAAATCCTCTTTGTAATACAGCACACACAACTGGTACGCATCGATTGCGTCTGTTTTTACCTTTCGTAAACTAGACTTCTTTGCCTGATAAGAAATAATGGGATTTAGTAAGATATATAGGACCCCTTGTTCCTCCAAGTATTGAATAACGGGCGTATGATAATGCCCTGTAGATTCTAAAATGATCATAGGCATTTTCCCTGTTACCTCTTCGATCTCTTTTAAAAATCCTATAAAATGATCTAATTCCTCTCTAGTATGCTTTATTGAAAAGCTCTTTCCATACGGTTTTGAGTTATTTAAAAATGCCTGAACTTGGCTCTCGCCCTTTGCCACATCCAGACCAACTACTGGATTCATCATTTTTTCCTCCTCTACTTACTAACCAGTACCCCTAGTCCTCCATGTAGTGTCATAGCTTCGCTTGTTATACGAGATCTACGTCCCAACCAGCCTCAAACATGTTTCTACAAGTAGGGGGCGGACAGTTTAGCTCACGGGGATTATGTCCCACGCACCCGTACGTCCTACCCTGGCTACTGATATAATAGATTCTATTAAAAAAAGGTCAACCAGTAATTTTTACTGGTTAACCTTTTAATACGAAGCACCTGTTAGTTGAATATAAATTCAATACTAAAATTAATTTAATTCCCTTTTTCTTGCATGTCTAAAGATAAAATCTGTGAGTGGAATTATGAAATATATAAAAACCACAATCCAACCAACAATTGATGAATAATTAAATACATTTTTTAAAGATATAACAGCTACTCCAAGCAATAACAATAAATATATATATCTTTTTTTCTTGTTATTGCGGATTAGAGAAGAAAAAACAACCCATGCTAAGCTACCCATTATCAAACTGATAATTATTAGAAGAGTTCCCCAAAATATCTCATTATCCATAGACATCATATTTAGGTACATTTCCACCCTCCTATCACACCAAGTCAATATCCACGATTTCCCACTTATTAATAATGTTAACACATTAATTGTTTAATTCCGATAATTTTATTGTTCTACTAAACTGCTTCGTTAGTTGAAGAAGGTTTTTTTCTGAATGTATGATTTCATATATTTTCATACATTGAAAAGAGTGTAAAAAAGGCCCCCAATTGGCGGCCTTTTTATGGCGCTAACGCTCCCCGTTACTTGGATAAGGATTTACTTAACTCTTTCTTCTTTTACCTTCTTAATTACATTTTGAATAAACGGTTCCTTCGCTTTGGTATATGCAATTCTATCAAAGTGAAATATTTGATCTCCTACTTTTACTTCCGTCATCCGTTGCCATGAATGTGGTACATTGCCTTCTTTATCTTGTTTCGTGTCCAACTTACTTGTATGATTGGGACATCGTTCACATCCCCCTGTCACATAAATAAAAATAGAAGCCATCAATCCCAGCTTCTATTTTCTCCGTCTCAATTATTCGTGAAAATTCGTCCCGTCGGTTACAGCTTTTATGATACCAGCGCGGATGACAAAATCACCAAAGCGCTCATTCCCTTCTCGTTCTATTGCGTAGCGTGAAAACAGCACACGTAATTCACTTAAGATCTCTTCCTCACCAATATTTTCACGGTACATCTTGTTTAGGCGACTTCCATCAAAGGCTGCACCGAGATACATATTATATTTTCCTGGGGCTTTACCCATAAAAGCAATTTCCCCAAGGGCAGGACGGGCACATCCGTTAGGACAGCCGGTCATACGAATGGTTATTTCTTCATTTCTCAGACCGTTTTCATCAATTATTTCTTCTATTTTATCGATTAGGACGGGTAAGTATCTTTCACTTTCCGCCATCGCTAATCCACAAGTCGGAAGAGCTACGCATGCCATAGAACTGCGACGAAGGGCTGTATAAAAATCACTATTCATCAATCCATATTTATCGATAAGTTCACCGATCTGTTCCTTCTTTTCAGTTGAAACATTAGCGATAATTAAATTTTGATTGGCCGTTAGACGGAAATCTCCAGTATGGATTTTTGCAATTTCACGCAGGCCGGTCTTCAATTTATAATTTGGATAATCCATTACTCGGCCATTTTGAACAAAAAGGGTAAAGTGCCAATTTCCATCAATCCCTTTCACCCAGCCGTATCGGTCGCCATTATGATTAAAATGATAGGCTCTCGCTTCTTCCAAGCACCAGCCTAGTCGGTTTTCAAGTTCTTTTTTAACCACTTCCAGTCCCAACCGATCAATCGTATATTTGAACCGGGCATTTTTACGAACAGAACGATTTCCGTAATCCCGCTGAATGGTAATGATCTTTTCTGCCACTTCAGTAATTTTTCCTGGTGTACAGAAGCCGATCACTTTGGCCACTTGAGGATAAGTTGCTTTATCACCATGTGTAAAGCCCATTCCTCCTCCAATGACGATGTTAAAGCCTTTAAGATTGCCTTCCTGCACAATCGCTATAAATCCAAGGTCTTGAGAGAAGACGTCAATATCATTTGATGGCGGTACTGCAATGCCAATCTTAAACTTTCGCGGCAAATAATACTTTCCGTAAATAGGTTCAACTTCAGCTACTTCCGGCGTACCGGCTACTTTTTCTTCATCAAGCCAAATTTCGTGATAAGCCCTTGTTTGCGGCAGTAAATAATCACTTAAAGTTTTTGCATATTCATATACTTCGGAATGAATTTCAGATTGATATGGATTAGGGTTGCACATCACATTCCGATTTACGTCACCGCAAGCAGCAAGCGTGTTTAATAGAATGCTATTAATTTCCTGAATCGTCTTTTTCATATTCCATTTTAATATGCCATGCATTTGAAAGGATTGCCGTGTTGTCAGCTTTAAAGCTCCATTGGCATAATTATCAGCAAGCTCCTCAAGAACACGCCATTGCTCTGAACTTACGACACCTCCTGGGGCTCGTACGCGCAGCATAAATCCATAGGCCGGTTCAAGCTTTTGCTTTTGTCTCTCACTTCTAAGATCACGGTCATCCTGTAAATAACTGCCATGAAATTTCATTAAACGATTATCATCATCGTTTATTCCTACACTTAGAAGATTCTGCATAGTTGCTTCTAATGTCCCGCGCAAATAATGGCTATCCTCTTTAATCTGCTCAACATCACTTGGTGGACCGTCCGGTGCTTTTAATATTTGCTTAAAATCCATGACGAACAAACTCCCTTTCTTCATTTAAGTTCATCTAACCGCTTATCAAAGTGGAAGACTTTTGCTCTGTCGCTACGCTTTCGTCGCAACAAAAATTGCTGAATAAATTTAGTATACATCACGCTGGTAACGCTTTTTCTGTTGAAGGCTAGCCAAATACTGTTCCGCCAGTTCACGGCTCATGCCACCCTCTTTTTGGATAATTTCTATTAAAATATTATGGACATCATGTGCCATGTTTTTCTCGTCACCGCACACGTAAAAATACGCCCCTTCCTCCAGCCACTCAAATAATTCTCTACTATGTTCGAGCATACGGTGCTGCACATAAGCCTTGTTATCACCGTCCCTAGAAAAAGCAACATCCATTTTTGTTAAAACTCCACTCTTCAGCCAATTTTGCCAATCAAGCTGGTAAAGAAAATCTGTTACGAAATGCTGATCCCCGAAAAATAGCCATGATTTCCCTTCAGCACCTATTTCCTCACGCTCTTGCAAAAATGAGCGAAAAGGCGCAATACCTGTACCAGGACCAACCATGATAATTGGCGTTTCTGGACTCTTTGGCAGCTTAAAGTTTTCATTATGCTGAATAAAAACAGGTAGGGAATTCCCAGGCTTGAGGCGCTCTGCTGCTAGAATTGAACAAACACCATTACGTTCCCGACCATGTGCTTCATAGCGGACGGCACCAATCGTTAAATGAACTTCATCAGGATTTGAGGATAAGCTGCTTGCAATTGAATAAAGTCTAACTGGTATTTTCCGAAGAACGGAAACAAACTCCTGTGCTGTTTCACCCCATGCACCAAAGTCACGAATCAAATCAAGCAAATCACGGCTTTCTATATATTCCTTTACTTTTTCTTCGTTTCCCGGTGTTAAAAGCTCTTGCAATTCATTATTGGATAAAAGCGGCCTCACCTTCTCAAGAATCGGCTTTGTTAGTATAGTAATTTCATAGAATGAGAGAAGGGCGTCTTTAAGTGTACGAACATCCCCTTGCTTCACTGTCACTGTCGTTTCGGGATCCCACTTTAATTCATTAAGAATTAGTTCGACAAGCGCCGGTTCATTTTCTGGATAAACCCCAAGACTATCACCTGGTTCAAATGATAGGCCAGAGCCCTCCAATGATAATTCAAGATGGCGAGTTTCTTTATTCGAGCCCCGTCCATTCAAATTAATATTTTCCAATACTTCTGCTTGAAACGGATTTTTTCTTGAATACTCGGTTTCGACTGTTTGCAGTGCTGCGGCCGCTTTAAAAATACTTTCCTTACCCCCAGCTTTTAAGCTACTAAGAACTCCTTGAATCCACTCAGTCGCCAACTCATCAAAATCAACATCACAGTCAAAACGCGGGTAAAGTCTTGTTCCTCCAAACTCCTCTAAGCGTTGATCAAACTCTTTACCTGTCTTGCAAAAGAATTCGTATGAGCTGTCACCAAGCGCCAAAACAGAAAAGTGCAGATTATTTAGCTTTGGCGCTCTTTTACTATGAAGGTATTCAAAGAAAGTTAATGCGTTATCCGGTGGGTCCCCTTCTCCATGTGTACTTACAACAATTAATAAGTTTTGGATTTTCTTTAATTGATTTGGTTTAAATTCACTCATCGATAATACAGTTATGTTAAAACCGTTGTTTTCCAGCCTTTTTGCTGTTTCCTTCGCTAGTCCTTGGGAATTTCCCGTTTGTGAACCGTAAAGGATCGTTACATCTTTAGATGCAACCCCTCCAGCTCCTTTTGGGGAAAGGGACCCTATCTGTGTGGCAGTGGATTCCGACTGAATCGCTGCGGCTAAATAACCGCTCAACCATACTTTTTGTGTTTCCGTTAGTGTAGGCAGAAGTCGACTAAGAAGATCTGCCTGCTCCTGATTAAACGGATTACTTAAAACCTGAAGTTGCAACGAAAAACACCTCATTATCATTTTTTGGGAAAATATGAATCTATCAATATATTAGACTCAACTAGATAAGACTTTATGTGAATCACTGGGTAGCCAATTTTCAGTTGCTCGTTCAATAACAATCTCTTCAAATATATGATGTCTGCTCAATGGGCCTATGTTTAACAGTTGCTTTCCTTCTTTAATCCGCTTTATCACTTCGCGTTCTATTTCTGAACTAAGAAGGCCGGAAAATAATAAATAAGGAAGAACGATCACTCTTCCACCCGCATTTTTCAATACGGTATCCATCCCGCTCTTCAGTCTTGGCTCAGCCGCTGCCAAATAACAAACAGATACATGCTGAATCCCAAGTCTTTTCCTCATCCCTCCTGCAATCATTGAAAAATCTGCCTGGATTTGCGGATCACCGCTCCCCCTTCCGACAATCAAAAGTCGATCTTTTTGCTGAAGGTCACCTGCAGTTCCCCTAACAAGCTCGGCTGCAGCATCAAGAATCTTCTCCTGCACACCAAATGGATCCTCTACCAGTATCTGAATAAGAGGAAATCTGGCATGCAAAGAGGACAAGGTCTGAGGAATATCCTGTTTAATATGCCCCGCTGCAAGCAGGAAAAGAGGAATAACGGAAATGATCGTCGCCCCCCTTTCCACACATCGCTTAAAACCCTCATCCATTAGTGGTTCTGTCAGCTCAAGGAAACTAATTTCTTGAATGGGAATATCGACCCGATTCATTACTTGTTCAACAAATTTTCGTGCTTCATTAGCCCCCTTTTTGGAACGTGTGCCGTGGGCAATATAAAGAATTGCTCTCATCTCATCCTCCTTCCTGCCTTTACCCCACTCTTAACGGGCAGCCAACCATGAAGCAAGACTTCACCAATTATGATGAAAATAGCTATTTTAATGGCAGTAAGCTCCCACTGATAGAAACTTTCTTTATCCATGGATGACAGGTGTTTTTGACTTGATTTCTTCCTGGAACCAGTTTAATTTTTGATGTAAATGAACGACCTCACCGATCACAATCATACTAGGGTTTGAAATTTCTGCTTTCTTAACTAGCTCTTCAATCGTTCCAAGGGTTCCGACCACAGTCCTCTGTTCGCTAAGAGTCCCCCAATTAATCAGTGCAATAGGCGTTTGCCTCGATTTGCCGTTTTCGATTAAATTTTTAATAATTATCGGAAGCTGCGATACTCCCATATAAATACAAATAGTGTCTACTCCATTAGCAAGATGTGACCATTTGTGTTCCGCTGCTTGATCACCAACTTGATGACCAGTAATAAAAACAAAGCTTTTGCTCAATTGTCGATGGGTCACAGGAATGCCTGCATATGCAGCAGCAGCAATACCTGCTGTGATACCAGGAACAATTTCAAAAGGAATGACGTGCTTTGCACAGCTTTCTGCTTCTTCACCTCCCCGTCCGAAAACGAAAGGATCGCCACCCTTTAATCGGACAACCTGATAGCCCTTTTTTGCATACTTCACGATGAAATGATTAATCGTTTCCTGCTTCATCGTATGGTAATGAGGAAGCTTGCCACAATAAACAAGCTGTGCCCCGTCCTTTGCATACTGCAAGAGCTCCGGATTTACGAGACGATCATAAAGAATGACATCTGCTTCTTTCAGGCATCTCAATCCCTTTACCGTTATCAAGTCTGGATCCCCAGGACCTGCTCCTACTAAATAGACCTTGCCTATCATTGCATTACCACCCTTTCTTTATTTTCGTAAAATTTTTATGGTAAATCCTAAATAATGAAACGTTCTCGAAGTTTGGAAAAAATTTTCTGCACCGCTTCGTCAACCGATAATAGGTGGGACTGAATAATGATTTCTGGATGCTGCGGTCTCTCATATGGAGAATCTATCCCGGTAAAATCCTTTATTTCCCCTCTTCGTGCTTTGGCATAAAGCTGCTTTGGATCACGAACTTCACATGTTTCAATTGGACATTCAACAAAAACTTCAATGAATTCCCCTTCTTCAAAAAGAGAGCGAATATGATCGCGATCGGTACGAAATGGAGAAATGAAAGCAGTTGTCACGATCTTTCCGCTATCGACAAAAAGCTTAGCCACTTCGCCAATCCGTCTTATGTTCTCGGTTCTGTCATCGTCAGAAAAGCCAAGATCCTGATTAAGTCCGTGGCGAATATTATCGCCATCCAGAACATACTCATTTATTCCTTGTTGGAATAATTTACTTGAAACAGCATTTGCAATCGTAGATTTACCCGATCCTGAAAGGCCCGTAAACCATAAAACACAGCTTCCGTGACCGTTACTTGCTCGCCGGTCATTTTTTGTAACAGCAGCGTCGTGCCATGTAATATTTGTTGCTTTGGACATGTTTTCCCCCTCCTTATACCTCTACATGATCCTTTAATCCATCGATGAGCACTTCCACAACCTCTTTCCGGCTAAAGGTGGAAGGCGGGGTCACACCAGAGCGAAGCATTTCTCTTACTTTTGTTCCCGAAAGGATGACTCTGTCCTCTATATTGTGAGGGCACGTTTTATCTGAGGCCATTCCCTCACATTTATTGCAATAAAAGCTATGTTCAAAGAATAATGGTTTAATCCCTAATTCTTGTTCTGAAAAATTGCCGAATATTTTCTGTGCATCATATGTTCCATAATAATTACCTACACCCGCATGATCGCGACCAACAATAAAATGAGTACAACCAAAATTTTTGCGGGCAATGGCATGGAAAATAGCTTCTCTCGGTCCGGCATATCTCATTGCCGCTGGATACACCCCAAGCTGGACACGATCTTTTGGATAGTAATTTTCAAGCAGGGTGCGGTAGCTTTTTAAACGTATATCAGCTGGAATGTCATCAGACTTCGTTTCTCCTACAAGTGGATGAACAAACAGCCCATCAACCGTTTCTAGTGCAGCCTTTTGAATGTATTCATGTGCTCGGTGAATCGGATTGCGCGTTTGAAACCCCACTACTGTTTTCCAACCATTTTTTTCAAAAAGAGCCCGGGTTTTCTTCGGTTCAAACCATACATCCCTAAATATCCCTTTTTCTGGCTTATTAATTAATGTAATATCCCCAGCGACATAAACCCTCCCTCTATCAAATAGTCGCTTCACACCCGGATGGGCAAGCTCCTGCGTTTGATAAACGAAAAGTGCTTCCTTATTTAAATCGGGTTCATACCATTCGGAAATTTTTATCACACCATAAACCTCTTCACTAAAAACAAGCTTAACTTCCTCGTCTTTTTTAAGTGTTTCTGCAAATTCATAAGATACAGGGAGTGTGACTGGTATGGACCAAATGGTGTTGTTCGCAAGGCGCATATTGGCTACAACAGATTCATAGTCTTCTTTTCCAAGAAAACCCGTTAAGGGACTGAATACGCCAACACCGATAAGCTCTAGATCACTTAAAGCTACCGCATCAATTTCAATTTCTTTATCGATATGGGAAAAATCAAAGTCTGGATGAAATGCTTGTATTAATGTTCCTCCATGTGGTTTTGGCAAAAATGACATTCGTATCATACCTTTCATTATTTTTTGTTTTCTACATTACTAAGTTATAAGATAGATATATTGCTATTCTTTTAAAGGTGAAGGATGGATCACTGCCTTCTTCCGTTTCATTAATGACAGAACTCCAAATACAGAAATCAAGACGCCTGCCATCACAATGACTGAGTAAAAATTTTGTTCTATAAGCAGCTGGATAAGCGTGTAGGATAAAACCATAGATAGAACAGGTGATACGATCCAAACGGTGAGCAATTGAACAACTATTTCCTTTTTCAATACTGCTTTTCCTTGGTTTGCAAAACCAATTCCTATAATGGAAGAGGTCGTTATTTGTGTGAGCGGCACAGGAATACCGAAAAATGATGCGATTGTGACAATGCTTGCACCTGTTCCTGAAATAACACAGCCCTCCTCAAGTTTTAAATCCGTAATCTTTTTGCCGTTTGTTTCTAACACTCGCTGCCCAAGCAGAATGACACCTAATGCAACTGATAGCCCGCCCCAAAATATCCCGCTTTCTGTAGAAAGAATGCCTGCACCCACAAGTGGTCCAACAGCATTCGCTACATTGTTCATCCCTGCTGAAAATGCTTCAAATAAGCCCATAAATACAACTAAAATCGTTAGAATTGGAATAGCTTTAGGTACTTTCATGATCCGTTTAAGGATTGTACTTTTTAATAGATAACTAGCTAGGACTGCAATCAAAAATGCAGCGAGCGGTGTAATTAGCCAGAAGCTCATAATCCAGAGAAGATTCCATACATAAACAGACTGATATACAATTCCTGCACCTATGATTGATCCTACTGCGACTTCACTCGTTGAAAGCGGAATACCAAAGATATTGGCCAAAAATAATGATAAAGCCGCAGAAGCTAAAACGATTAAAGCAATTGGAACTGTGAACGTGGCCGATGGGACAATTCCACTCCCAATTGTCTTTACTACCTCCCCGCCGCCAAGCCAAGCACCTAAAAATACGGCGATGCTGCAAAACACTAGGGCCAGCCATTTTTTAATGACCCCTGAGCCATATGCAATTCCCATTGAAGCGGCCGCGCCGCTTCCACCTATATTCACAGCAAAAAATAATCCAATAATAACTGCTAATATGGCTATCACTTTTCATGTCCTCCTCATCGGGTATGAAGACCGCACTCTGTCTTGCCGCTGCCACGCCATCGACCTGCACGTGAGTCGCCATCTATACCAACAGGCTGGGTACAAGGAATACAACCGACACTCGGGTACTTTTGGTCATGTAATTTGTTATATGGAAGATCTCTTTTTCGAATATGTTCCCAGATCTCGCTCCATGACCAATGGATGAGCGGGCAAATTTTTACGTTTTTGAACTTTTCGTCTTTATTAATGAATTCAGTATTGACTCTAGTAGGCGATTGTTCCCTGCGAAGTCCAGATATCCATGCTTGTTTTGTCGAAAGTACTTTTTGCAATGGCATTACTTTTCGAATGCGGCAGCATTCGTTAGGATCTCTTTTCCATAATGCAGTTCCAAATTGAGCTGCTTGTTCATCCAGTAGTAAGCTTGGCTCTTTTAGCTCGATTCTTAAGTTTGAAAAACGGGTTTTAATTTTTTCAATCACTTCATAAGTCTCTGGAAAATGTAAACCAGTATCTAAAAAAACAATATGGGCGTTTGGTTGACATTGTTGAATTAAATCTATTAAAACAACTGCTTCTGCCCCAAAGCTTGAGGCATAGACGATTTGCTCTTCCGAATAGGAACTGTATGCCCATTCAAGAACCTTCCTTGCCCCTTTTGTTTCATCGTTTATATTAAAACGATCTGAAACTTGAACCCAGTTTCTATATGTGACAGGAATCTCCATTATTGGTAAACCTCCTTACAATTTATATAAGCGGAATTATGAAGAATTAGGATATTGCAATAAAAAAAGGCAGTCTCCCACTTTTATAAAATGGAGGCCGCCTCTAGTTTATCTAGTCAGCGAGTTTTATTTGATTGTAGACGAACCTTTTCATTTTTCTCGATTTGTACGATTTTTCCATCTTGAACAACAATTGTGATGGAGCCAAATTTTAAAGAAACTAGCATTTTATCAAGCTGAGAATACAGCTCTTCCTTCCCCCCGATAGTCAGCTGATTCGTCCCCCCTTTCAAAATATTTTATAAATGGGATAGGTAAGCCCCATATGTAGAATTAATGACTAGAATAACCGTTATATCCCAGCTGATTGCAAGATTATTGTCTATTTTCCATAAACCGCTTCAATAATGTTGTTAATTATTTACATTAATAACACTATACAGATAGGAATAATTTAAATAAGATAATTGAATTTTTCAATAAATAGTAATTAGGTCCTTCATTCTTTTAGGCATTCAAAATCCTATTTTTTGAAGATGCTTTAATATCTCCTCCTTAGCGGATTCATCTATACGATAACGTTCATCAATAATTTCTTCTAATAATTCATTTCTTTCTTCAGAGGTAATGTTCAGCTTTTTCAGCTTTCTTCGGCATTGATGCAAAAATTCTGAATAAGATTTCCAAGAGTGATCAAATTTTTTTTCTAACTCTTTTTTCAGCTTCCTTGTAAGCTTTGGACTCGAACCATTTGTTGTTACCGCTACTTGGAGATACCCTCTTTGAATTGTCGCGGGAAAAGAGACATTTCCTTCTTCAGATTCATCAACTACACAAACTAATTGATTAGGTGAGAGGAGATTCCCCAAGTCTTTATTAGCATTTCTGTCGTTTGTTGCGAGGATGGCAAGGAATGCATTCTCAAAGTCATTTGGTAGGGCCTTTCGATGAATGAAGATGTAATCCTTTTCTCGAGATAGCTCCAGAATTTCTTCGCAAAAATCAGGAGCTATAAAAGTAATTTCCGCTTTCTGATCCGCTAAAGTCTTTGCTTTTCTAGCAGCAATCCTTCCACCACCGGCAATAACGACCTTTTTACCTGTCAAATTAATAATTAATGGCTGCATAGCCCACTCCTATTTTTAAGTATTATCATAAGCGCCTTTAATGGAATAACCAGGAGTTCCTATTAGCTGTTACGGCCTAATAAGTTCTACTTAAAACTGTCGTTTATTCTACAGTTACTACACTTCTCGAATTTCGAATGTTTCATCAATTATTTTTTCACAACGTGATATCTTTTTAAGACAACTTTTCCAAATTGATTAAATACACGGTCCATAAAGAACCCCATCAATCCGAGTAATATAAGACCGACAAAAATCCAATCGGTTTTGAAATACAACCGTGAATTCCAAATCATATAACCAATTCCTTCATTGGCAGCAACCATCTCAGCCCCGACAATGGCCATAAAAGACGATCCCATCGCAAGCTTTGCACCGGTGAAATTATAAGGAAGGGAAGCGGGAATAATAACATGGAGCATAATTTTCCATTTTGATGCTCCCATGCTTCTCGCTGAGCGAATTTTATCTTCCTCAACAGCCTGCACACCAGTAATGGTGTTAATGGTGACAATAAAGAAGGTTGCATACATAATGAGGAAAATTTTAGATTGCTCTCCAATAATGTGATTGAATTATTTGATAAAAATGATTGAATTCTTTTGAAAATCCGTCGAACAAAACAGAAATAGTAGTCACCCATATGTTGCTATTTCGATTTATAAAGTCCCGGCCATCATCAGTAATGTCCAGCCACACGATTCGTCTATCTTCCTTATGACGTTTTCGAACAGCAAATCCTCTTTCTTCCAGCTTATCGCAAAGTGCAGTAATTGACCCCGAAGTGAAATCAAACTCTTCAGCCAAATCTGTTAATCGTTGCTCACCATCTTGATTAATTTTTTAGAATCATGAACCCCGGCAACATAATGCCTTCAATATTGATTTTGTCGCGTTCCTTTACAAATTTGCGAAACAGACAATCTGCTACTTCCAATAACTCATCGTGATTAATCGTATCCATATCTCCTCCATTCCAAGCCTTAAGCAGACAAAAAAGGCACCGAACACATTTCTGAACATTCATAATACATGAATGATGAAATGTATAGGTGCCTTTGGTTGTCCAAACAGCTTATTTAAATTGTTTTAGTGTTAAATAATGACTGTTAAGAAAATTAATGTCAAAGTATTTAATATCCATACATTAACAATATAATTCCTATGTGTCAAGTGTGTATTGAAAATATATTTTTATTTTCTACCCTATCTTCTCGTCAACAAATCCACAGTAGAAAAAATGTATCACTACTAATATAAGCAATCCTTCTTAAAGTAAACTTTCCGTATCTTAATTAAAAATCTCCATAATCACTTCACACTTACCAATTTTCTTTAAAAGTGTTGTTCAATAATATGACCCGATCAGAACAAAATTAAAGTAGGGGTATCGTCAGGAAAATGCAGATTTACAACGCTAAGCCCATTTCCAAGACGATTCCCCCATTTTTAACAACGCTAAGAAAGTTTCAGTGGTCTTAGAGAATCTAATGAGACCACTTTCTCTGAATTAAAATGGTATTCTCCTAGTAAATTGATATGTTCCCAGCCTAAAGGTGACATACGATGCAATAAGTCTTCATTAAAACAACCTGTCCGTTTTTGATATTCAACTGCTTTTGTTAGATGTAGGGTATTCCAGATACTGATGGCATTGATAATTATGTTTAATGCACTGGCTCTTTGCAATTGATGCTGTATGGTTCGTTCCCTAAGCTCTCCTTGTTTTCCAAAGAAAATAGCTCTTGCCAGTCCATTCATAGCTTCTCCTTTATTCAATCCTTTTTGTATTTTTCTTCTTAATGATTCATCCAAAATGTAATTCAAAATAAAGATCGTTTTTTCTATTCGGCCCATCTCACGTAAGGATGTAGTTAAGCTGTTTTGTCTTGAATAAGAACCTAGTTTCCCCATAATAAGGGATGCTGAAACTGTTTCTTCCCTTATAGAATGAGCTAATCGCAAAACATCCTCATAATTTTCTTTAATGACCTTTGTATCTATTTGTCCACGTAAAATGGTTTCTAGTTTTGGATACTCAATTGCTTTATCTATTGTAAATAATTTTGAGTCCGATAAATCTCTTTTCTTGAAGCAAATTTAAATCCTAATAAATGGGTCAATCCTCAAGGGGTTCCGAATCGTCCGTTTTTATCGATTATACATGATTTTATACATGGTTGATGAATCAACATTTTCAGCCTCTAAAGAAGCCTAGTAGTTGCATAAAAAAGGGGTGTTTTATGCAACTTCTTCTTTCACTAAAGTACTTGTTAGTTCAACAATGGGTCATTGAGGCATTTCAAATTCAAATCGACCTTTGAAAATTTTTAATTGGTTTTTGACACCTTCTAATTCCACATAGGATGTATGTACGTATTGAATAATTTGTTCATCGTTCATCTGGGCATTAATAAGATTACGAATTATGCTGTATCTTTCGTTAACTGCTCCTGTTGCTTTTCCTGATTTATAGTCGTCATCCCATTATTTGTCATAGCACTTTACACATTGTAAACATTCTTCACGACCTTCCTTGATGAATCCACTTTGAAACACAAAGACAAGTACAGATAAAGACATCACCATTATTTTTTTGTAAGAATACATTTAATCGCTCCTGTTGCTACGCAATCTGGGTCATATCGGCATTAATGAACCAATTGACTTGTTCATATATCTCTTCCACCCATTATTTTCTCTACATCTTTCTTCAAATAATCTGCCCGTCAGTTGAAGTAAGTTTTTTTGAATGTATGATTTAGTATATTTTCGTACATTCATTTCCTTGATATCACTGGGTATTTTTGATAAACTACCATTATCATACGTTTAATGTACGATATCGGCGGAAAAACATGAAAGAAAAGAACGTGCAGCCGTTGCGAACGGCCAAAGAAATCGAGGATATGAAATGGGCGCTACTGTTGCTTTGAAATAAAGTTTGATCAATAACACCTCATAAGCCGGCATTTTACGATAAATAAAAAGAATCCATTTTGAAAAAAGATTGATCAAAATGGATTCTTATCCAGCAGATTTAAGTTTCGGTTTTATAAAAAAGTTTAATTATTTTCTATCTGTCTGCTCTACAATCGTGCCATATTTGTTGAAAACATTGCAAAGCAAGCCCCTTAGAATGTTGATACTTCACTCCCACCAATGCTTCATTTCACTGAACCCAACGTCCCATAGTTTAGCTTTCCCGGAAACGATAATCGTAATTTCGTTTACCATGTCAAAAAATGGTACGTTTAAAGATTCTGCCCCTTTATTATATTGTTCATTGTACTGAGCTCTTACTTTTCCATCTGCCAGTATAGTGACTTCACCCTTGAAATCACCGTTGTCTGGAATGCCATAATAAGAATAGAGTATCACATCTTTCTTGTTCCCCAAGATGTAAGTGTATGATTTGCTTTTATCCCCTTCACTGTTATACACGTTCATTTTAGGTTCTATTTTCTTGCCTGCTACGGTGAAGCTTGGAAGATTTTCAGTCATAGGCATGGTTCCATTCATTTCTTTCACATCGTGCAATGCTTGAATCGGGCTTTCTCTTGTCGCTACAACATATTTGATAGTTTCCGAGACCACGATTACTCCAACTAGAAGAACACCAACAGATAAAGCCGAAGCAATAAGCTTTTTATAGGTAATTTTTGAAGAAAATCCAACTCTATAGGCGATAAAACCTATCGCTGCACCTAATGTATTGGATATAACATCATCTACATCAAAGCTGCCAAGATAAGTTAAAGCCTGCAGCGATTCCAGAATGAGAATCGTCAAGACAAACAAGGATATGAACTTCACAAAACTGGAACGAAACGACAAAGGTATTACTACTCCAAAAGGGATAAAAGCAGTAATGTTTCCAAATTCGTATAACCATGAAAAAGTTGGTTTTGGAAATCGAAGAGGAACGTTTTCCGGAACAAGCATAAATGTATATCCATAATCGCTGGTTGCATGATCTACTCTATTAAAAGCAAAGAACAAAAAATATAAAATTAAAATTGTATATAAAATGATGCCTACAATGATGAATTTCCGTAATTTCGCTTCCATAATCTCTCCTTAATTTCGACATATCATTTACAATAAATCTTATCATACTAAAATATCAGTTCAAAAAAACGGGAATATGATAATTCCTGTTCGTTTTTTTGTAAACGGTTAAACTTTGTTCGAAACGGTACGACTTTCTTATAAACAATACATCTTTATTTCAAACCAACAGCTACGGCGATATAGTTCCGAACGGGACTATTTTTTATTTGTTTTTGGCATTAACACGGGTTTACGGGTGAGCGATATGGTTCCGTTGACCGTTGGGGATGTACGAGGAAAAACGCATGTGGTGATTCGAGAGAAAAAAACGACTAAAACAAAGCGATTTATGTTGCCCGTGAAGCTTCGTGAAGAAGTTGAGGATTATACGGCTCATATGAGCGACGGAGAGTACCTGTTTCCAAGTCGGAATGGGAATTTACCCCCATTATATACCAACTCAAGCTTATAGAGCGCTTGTGAAGGCCGGAGAAGTACTTGGGAGGGATGACATTGGCACGCATACAATGCGTAAAAAATTTGGATATGCCTATTATCGAAGAACGAAAGATCTGGCATTCCTGCAGAATATCTTTAACCATTCCGCACCGTCGATCACCAAACGCTATATCGGGATTACACAAGAGGAAATCGACGAAACGCTAAAGAATTTTGTTTTATAAGGGGTAGAATGCAGAATTACAACGATAAGAAAGTTTTGTCCTAAAAAAGTCGATTTCCAGTCTCAAGGAATCGACTTTTTTTATTTATAATCATTCCACTCACCTTGTTTCAATTTCTTGAATATACTTGCTTTAAAGAAGAAGTGGGACAATTGTATGGACTTAAATGATAATTATATTATTATTCTTCTCAGAGAAATCTCAAATTTATTATTTAGTGGCAATCTAACGGAAACTTTATTTTAGTGCAACACTCCACATTCACTTATGTGACTTGAACCGTAAATTTGCCTTTTTGGAAAGGAAAACTCTAGGGATGCGTACGGTTTAAATAAATTTAAATGACGAAAGAACTGTAGTGTTTATTTGAAAATGGTGAAAAGTAACTGTAGGTGCAGTCCCTTTTCACCACTAGATAATGATAGACAGCATGAATATTATTCGCTTCGAAGTGCAACAACCGGGTCTTTCTTCGCAGCCATTCTTGATGGAATAGAACCAGCAATTAAGGTGAGCAGCATACTTCCAACAACAAGGACTGCTGCATGAAGTGGGTTAAGATTCGCTAATCCAGATATTCCTGCCAAGTTTGATATTACGGCGTTAATTGGTATTTGCATCAGATATGAAAGGCCCACTCCAAGAATTCCTGCCGCAAATCCTATAATCAGCGTTTCTGCGTTAAATACCCTTGAAATATCTTTCTTCCGTGCACCAACACTACGAAGGATCCCAATTTCCTTAGTACGCTCAATTACCGAAACATATGTTATAATACCAATCATAATTGTGGATACCACAAGAGATATCGCGGCAAATCCGGTCAATACATAGGTTACGGTATCAAGTAGTTTTCCTGTTATGGAAGAAATCGTTTCCGCCATATCAGAATAAATCAGCTGATCATCGTCTGCTTTGCCACTATTGAATTTATCAAGGTATTCTTTTATCTTGTCTTTGCTTTCATAATCTGTTGGATAAATATTGATACCCGTAGGAGTAGTATCTGCTCCAAGCATAATCAATGCGTTATCCTTCGCTTTATTGTCTAAAGGAGTACCAAGCAAAACATCCTTATTCGAATCTTTTTGTGTAGATGCAATTTCGCTTTTTTGCGCATCCTCAACTACGCTGGCAGTTAAAGCGGTAGTGTAAGCAATGCCCGGTGATAAATAGCTACTTGACTGATCTTTTTTGGGACGAAGAATGCCGGTAATTGTTAATTTTGTCCCAGTATCACTGTCATACAGCTTCTCATAACCAGTAGGATCTACCGCATTGAATAAATCTCCATTTTTTAAATAGTAGTCGTCATTGGGTATAACTTTTAAGATAGTTTTGCCAACAAAATCAGTCGTCTTATAATCTTCTGTCTTGTCAGTAATACCAAGTTTATCAAAAAACGCTTTGTCTATGCTGTTATATTTATCAACAACTAAAACAACTTCGCTTTTTCCTTTAGGCATACGGCTTCCATTACCAATTAGGTCATATAAGGATAAAATGAATTCGTTATTGTCGGGGATCTCCTGCCAATAAGCATTATTGCCACCTGGCATTCGCATTTCACCTGGAATGGCTGTGGTTCCAAACTTTACAGCTGTATCTTGCCCTTTTGCCAAAAGATTGACTTTAACTCCCTGTGTATAGGAAATGTTGTTGATTGCATTTGGCAACTTTGTTTCAAGTTTTCCTATATAATTTAGATAATCTTGTGTGATGATGTTGCTATGTTTCTTACTATTTTTCTCCCTATCATAGGAATACACAATATCTTTTTGGGGGTATTCTGTATATTCCGAAGCACCGTTATTCCCCACAAGATCACCAGGAGCAGGGGGTCCCATCAAGTCTAAAGTTTGTTCACCTGTGTTGATGGTGATTGGAAAGCCTGAAAGTGTATCTGACTGTACAATGCTGTAATAATTGTTCTGCCTCGTTTTGTCAGTAGATTTTTAAAGGAAAGCGATGTTGCCGTGAATAGTGACATAGAGGTTTTCTTAAACTTCTGTTTTTCACTTGAAGGTTTGGATGCCTTTTCCGCATTGGTTTCTGTAGCAGGATTGCTGTCCGACTGAACTTCACCGTCTAAAATTCGGATGATTCTGTCTGAATATTCTTCCGCGAGTTCGCCATTATGAGTGACCATTATGACAAGGCGTGTTTTGGCCACTTCCTTTAAAATATCCATGACCTGAACACTCGTATGGCTATCAAGTGCTCCAGTCGGCTCATCCGCAAGGATAATATCGGGATCATTCACAAGCGCCCTTGCAATAGCAACACGCTGCATCTGACCACCTGACAATTGATTCGGCTTTTTTTTCATTTGATCTGCAAGCCCAACTTCTATTAGTGCTTGCCTCGCCCTACGATTTCTCTCGGAGGCTGATACGCCTGATAAAGTCATAGCAATTTCAACATTTTGCAACACCGTTTGATGTGCAATAAGATTATAGCTTTGGAATACAAAGCCTATAGATCGGTTACGGTATGCATCCCAGTCACTATTTTTAAATTCTTTCGTCGACACGTCGTTTATTATCATATCGCCGTTGTCATATTGGTCTAAACCACCAATAATATTAAGAAGTGTAGTTTTCCCACAGCCTGACGGACCAAGTATGGAAACAAGTTCGTTTTCACGAAATCCAATAGATACACCTTTTAATGCGGTAACAACTTCACCGCTGTCATATGTTTTTCTAATATTGTCCAGTTTAAGTTTCAACATAAACATACCTCCACTTCTTTCTACTCTTGTATTGTATCCCTGTAAAGTAAACTGAATATAAACTAGATGGAAATATGCAATTGATTTTCAGTTTATATTCTAAAGGTATAATTTTTTATGAAAAAACAAAGTCAAATGGAGGCGCTTTATTTGTTAAAGATATTAGTAGTTGGATGATACGAATATCAGAAAGTTAATGCGTACCGTATTGAAACAGAACGGATTTGAAACATACGGAGCGGAGGACGGCATTGCCGCACTTAATTTAATGGAAAAACAGCACGTTGATTTAGTGGTACTTGATTTAATGATGCCAAATATGGACGGCTATGAATTGACACGACAACTTAGGCTTTCGTGGGGGAATTTACCTATCTTGATGGTCACAGCCAAACAGGAACCAAAAGATAAAAGGCAAGGATTTATTGTCGGTACAGATGATTATATGACAAAACCTGTAGATGAGCAGGAGATGATACTTCGTATTAAAGCACTTCTCCGCAGGGCACAGATTGCCAGCGACCACAAACTAACATTCGGTGAGATTGTACTTGAATATGATACGCTTACCGTATCCCATGAAAATAAGGTTTTTACGCTGCCACAAAAAGAGTTTTACCTCTTATTTAAGCTACTATCCTATCCGAACATGATTTTTACACGTCTGCAACTTATGGATGAGATTTGGGGAATGGAATCCGAAACCAATGACCACACACTAAATGTTCATATAAACCGGTTGAGAGACAGATTTCGAGATTGGTCGGATTTTGAAATCGTGACAATACGGGGCCTTGGCTATAAGGCGGTGAAGAAAAGATGAGGGGATTTTTTAAGAAGAGATTGAGTCTTGCTATAACTTTGGTAATGTTTGTGTTTGGTGTTTTGGTGACAACATTTTTGGTTATGGAAGGTATTGCCGCACTATTACAACATTTGGGGATTATTTCCTTTTCAGGTCACCCTCCACAGAATCCGGGAGGAAACAACGGCAACCCTCTATTCCCCTTATTCATACTTTTTAGTCTCTGCATTTTGCTTGGAACAGCACTTACTGCCTTTCTGAGCAAAAAAAGCGCTAAATCCAATCAGCAAGGTAATTGATGCCACGCATAAAGTAGCTGGAGGCGATTTTAGCGTTAAGGTAAAAATAAAAGGCATTGGAGAATTGGAAGAGCTATCTGAGAGCTTTAATAAAATGACACAAGAACTTTCTAGTATAGAAACACTAAGAAGTGATTTCGTCAACAACTTTTCCCATGAATTTAAAACACCCATCGTATCTATACGCGGTTTTGCAAAGCTTCTAAAGGACAATAATCTTAGTGAGGAAGATCGACGGGATTTTCTTGACATCATCATAACGGAATCAGAGCGGTTAGCCACACTTTCCACAAATGTACTTACATTAGCAAAATACGAAAACCTTGGAATTATTGCAGATAAAGCTCCGTTTAGACTAGATGAACAAATTAGAAGAACAATCGTATTAATGGAACCCAAGTGGTCTGCAAAAGACATTACCGTAAATTTGGAATTAGATAAAGTAATTTATAAAGGAAACGAAGATTTGACACAACATATTTGGCTTAACCTTTTTGATAATGCCATTAAATTTTCCTACCAGGGTGGATTAATAAATATTACCCTTGTAAAGGTAGATGACGAAATTCGGTTTGTTATTCAGGATGACGGATCTGGTATGGATGATCATTCTAAAGTCCACATTTTCGATAAATTTTACCAGGTTGATACTTTCCCATACCGTAAAGGGATACGGACTTGGACTTCCACTTGTAAAACGCATAGTAGAACTATGTGGGGGTGAAGTTGGTGTGCAAAGTTATCAGGATAAAGGTAGCATATTTACCGTTGTATTGCCGTGTTAAAGCACAATCAAAGAATAAGGATACTATGTAAATATCTAACACCAATTTGACTGTTTCGTCTATAGTGTACCAAGATGTTCATCTAGAATGTGGTAAACCGACTATGGGTGATTGGAAATGTGAATCATAAGCTAAAATCGAGTAGGTGGGAGTGATTAACTCCCGACCTCTCCCACCACCGTACGTACCGTTCGGTATACAGCGGTTCAATTAAAAATTGAATAAGCAGAATAGCTTCTATTAGCTGGTTGAGTTTAAAACCTAATTTTCTTTTTAGCTGGTTTATTTGGAGTTTCTATTAACTTTGCAACTTTTTTACCTTTGTTAAACCTTACGTTATTAAGCCAAAATACGAAAGCCTCTGCATTAAAACAAACTCCATAGATTTTATTGCCTTCCTCGTCTTCGTCAGCTACTACCCAATAAGGATGATTGTTTTCTCCGTCATATAACCATTTATCAAAATCTCTTTGTAATTGACAAATGTTTCTCCCTACTTTCGCAGGACAACGTATATATTCGTTATCCTCTTCGTACATAAATTCGACTTTCACAATCATAAATATATTTTCCTCTCTTGTTTTTTAAAACTTTAACATAGATATCAAATTTCTTTAAAGGTGTTGTTCCAAAAACTGGCCCTTTAATTGAACAAGGTTTCTAAGGGAAACATAAATACTTTATACAAATCTAGTTAACATAAAATTGCTTATCGGTACTAAAAAAGGATCTTTGGTTAGAATATCCTTTTAATTGCTTTTTCAATTAAAGCGCCCTTTATGTAATAACACTTTTTATTAACCTTGGATCATACCCTTGTAAATTTTCTCAAACAGGTCCACTGGAATGGTGATTTTAGTTGTTTTCTCATTACGCCAATATGTAACTAGTTCTATCTGATTCCCTTTTCTTTCTACTTCCAACAAGGAATTCTCACCCTTATCCCTAATCGATGCAAATTGATTACCATTTTTATTTACTTTCTCTTTATACTCATAATTCATAAAGAACCCTCCCCTTATTGTTGAAAAAGATGTTTTCAGTTTATTTTCGACTTACAATCAATGCGTAAAATAAAATGTACCAATAATCGTTTTACCATCTTGTAAATATAATGGTGTCGATTCTTTGAATGATTTATTATATGCATCTAACTCACTTGGCGAAGATATACCTTCAGGCTGATAAATATATCCTAATACACCGTTCACACCTTCTGCCAACATTAAATCAGGTTCAACAAGCATTAAGTTTTCCATATTAGGACCATAAGTTTGCCCGTTTTCATTTGTTGGATAACCATCGCTTATAATACTATCCTTAGTAGGTATAACTAAATCTGAGGTATCCTTAATTGATTGACAGGCAAACAACATTGATAAAAGTATTGTGGATGCAAGGATTAAAACTTTTATCAAAAAGTCCACCTCCGTTATAGCCCAAAGCTAGCGCTTTTTAATGTATTCGTTGTATATCTGCACTTTCCTGACGATACCTCAACTAGAACAAAACCTAGTAATAGCAAAGGTTCGAACGTTCCGAAATAAGAATTTCTAGAGGATATTGATACTACTAGTAATTGTTACAGAATAAAAAAGAATGAGGCCCAACACACTTAAAAATTGAAGTGTAATTCCAACAACAGCACAAATTAAACCCGCAATTGCTAACCCTCTACCACTTTCATTTGTCTTTTCTATTTGTTTTACAGCTTTTCTTGAAAATACAACCCCGATAACGCCAAGGATCAAGCCGATAAATGGAATTAAAATTGATAGAATACCATTAATTAACGAAATTATCGAATGACTATTTGTTTGAGTTTTTTCAACCACTTATATCCCCCATTGCACCTATAATTTTATTACTAGTTTAACACACATATTTTTCAAATTTTAGTTGAATAAGGGATTTTTCTGAATGTATGATGTTAGTTATTTTAGTACATTGAAAAGACCACCAAATTGGTGGTCACGTTGTTGAATTAGTCGAGTAGAAGGGAACCTCTCTACCTTGCGGTAGATTGTGTTCCTCCCCCCTCACAGAACCGTGCTTGCGCTATTTACGCACACGGCTCCTCCTAGTCACCATTCACAAAATATAGCTAATCTCTTTCGCTCAGATTTTGCTAATTCTGCTATCCTTAATAGTTTTGTGTCCATTTATTATCCCTACCTCTGCGTGTAGTAAATGTGTCCCTAGTAAGGGTGATAACTTGGTAGCAGCCTTTCCTCCATCGGCATTACCCAACTTCATTGGTACTACGCTGCTATCCGACTCCCTACAACGGCATTTGGCTTCCTTGCTTATTATCGCTTGTACACCATACTCTTCTATAAGAAGAAAAGACCGGTAGGGCCTCCCGAGTTGCCGTATCATATCAATGTGTGACGTGCCAAGGTCTCTGACTCCAGAGAGGTTCTATCCTTCTTGCCTTTAACGATGGATAAAATGTAGCTTTCTGCTGTGCTTAAGGCATCAGCCCTCTCGATTTACTAACATTATGGAGCTCAATCCCTTCAACCATTTGGCTTTCGGCCCGCCACCTAACTGTCTACGCTTAAAGGCTAATGTTACCATTAGCCCTCCAAGACTCGCTACGAGTGAATGGCTAGTTCTTTCTCGACGGGAATCCCACCCGCTATATGATACGACCTAGGCTCGGCCGCACAAGCACCCTGTAGTTGAACAATTTATTTATTGAATCTAATAAACAGTTGCTTTAAAATACTTTTCGTTGATTTCGTATATAATCGACTTTTTATCTTCTAAATTTTTATATAACTTCGTTCCAGGCGTTAATGAATTTGAATCAAAGTTCTCTTCATTCAGATTAGGATTTGTATCACCATCTACAATATTTCGTTTAACTTCTCCAATAAATTCACCGACAACGTCTTTATCAACCTCTTCATTTGTTAATTGGTAAGATTGATTATCTACTTTAACAAACTCATACGCCCAAGAAGCTTCCGAAGTAGTGATTACTTCGGGATTTTCAGAAGTTGTTTCATTGTTACAAGCAACTAATAGCATTAAAGAAAGCAACACAATAATATTTTTCAAATTTCCCACCCCTCTATAATTTGTCGTTAAGAATATTAAAAAGGTTTCTCATTTTTTTACTAGTCGAGTAGAAGGGAACCTTTCTACCTTTCGGTAGATTGTGTTCCTCCCCCCTCACAGAACCGTGCTTGCGCTATTCACGCACACGGCTCCTCCTAGTTATCATTCACAAAATGTAGCTAATCTCTTTTCTTAAGTCATATATATTGACCTTAACTCTTGGTGAAGGTAGTGGATATTTATCAAGAAATAGTCTGAATTTATCCCATGTAAAGGATTTCCTTTGACTTCTTCTGTTGAGCCATTTATACAGTATGTATCCGATTTTGTCTTTGAATTTGTTTACACTTTGGGTGTTATCTGTGATGCAGTAATAGTTGTAATAACCTATTAGTGAGCGTTTAAATCTATCCATAATCATATGAATATCTTTATTTCTATTATTCTTCAACCATTCTTTTGATTCCTTAAGTTTGCCTTGGACTTTCTTCCTGCTTGATTTCCTTTTCACTCGAAAATTTCCCTGTTTACTCTTCCCACAATAGTGTGTAAAACCTAGGAAATCAAAGGTTGCTGGTTTTCTATTTCCCTTTTGTTTCGCATCTTTCTCCGCAAACCTCCCGAAGGGAATAATTTTAGTTTTATCCTCAGCTATCTCTAGTTTAAACTTCTTTAATCTAAGTTTTAATGATTGGAAGAATTCCTGAGCTTCGCTCTTATATTGAAAACAACAGACAAAATCATCTGCATATCTCACTATGTATGCTTGTCCTTTGCACTGTTTTCTTACCCTTTTCTCAAACCAAAGGTCGAGGACATAATGAAGATACACATTGGCTAATACCGGAGATATCACTCCACCTTGCGGTGTACCATTATCTGTTCTATGTTTCTTACCTTCCTCCATATATCCACCTTTAAGAAACCTACCAATCATTCTTAGTAAGTTAGGGTCAGAGATTCGCAGTTTTAAGAACTCCATTATCCATATGTGGTCAACGTTGTCGAAGAATCCTTTAATATCTACATCTACTACATAATTTACTGACCTCTTTTCAATATAGTGGTTCAGTATTTTCAAAGCATCATGGCAACTCCTATTTGAACGGAATCCAAATGAACAATCTAGAAAGTCATTTTCATAAATGGTATTAAGTATCTTTGTAATGCCTTTTTGAACAATTTTATCTTCATGTTCAGGTATTCCCAATGGTCTTTTCTTGTTTGAATTGAGCTTTGGAATGTACATTCTCCTTACTGGAACAGGACGGTAACTTTTGCTTTTAAGCCTACTTATTAAATCCTCTATGTTTTCTTCTAAACTTTCACCGTATTGCTCTTTAGTTGTACCGTTGATCCCAGTTGCCCTCTTATTGGGAAGTTCATGATGACATTGAACTAATGCTTCCTTATTTAAAAGATGTGCAAGAGATGTAAATTTCATTTTAGGATCAGATTTTGCTAATTCTGCTATCCTTAGTAGTTTTGTTTCCATTTATTATACCTACCTCTGTGTGTAGTAAATGTGTCCCTAATAAGGGTGATAACTGGTAGCTAGCCTTTCCTCCATCGGCATTACCCAACTTCATTGGTACTACGCTGCTATCCGACTCCCTACATCGGCATTTGGTTTCCTTGCTTATTATCGCTTGTACACCATACTCTTCTAAAAGGAAGAAAAGACCGGTAGGGTCTCCCGAGTTGCCGTATCATATCAATGTGTAACGTGCCAAGGTCTCTGACTCCAGAGAGGTTTTATCCTTCTTGCCTTTTAACGAAGGATAAAATGTAGCTTTCTGCTGCAGGTAAGGCATCAGCCCTCTCGATTCACTAACATTATGGAGCTCAATCCCTTCAACCTTTTGGCTTTCGGCCCGCCACCTAACTGTCTACGCTTAAGGACTAAAGTTACCTTTAGCCCTCCAAGACTCGCTACGAGCGAATGGCTAATTCTTACTCGACGGGAATCCCACCCGTTATATGATACGACCTAGGCTCGGCCGCACACCTGCCCCTTTAGTTTAATAAGCTAGATTAAAAAACTCCTATTATTTTATTTCAAGAAGAGTTTACATAATCATTCTTATGGGCAATCGAGTAGAGGGAAAATAATTTAACTATTTTCGCCCCTCTCACACCACCGTACGTACGGTTCCGTATACGGCGGTTCAATTTATATTACAGTGTGTATTTTTAGATAATGTTCTAAAGCAGAGGGAACCCCCCTCTGCTTTAATCTTTTGTTTGAGATTGCTCTTTGAATAACTTTCGATAGTCCAATGTACCGATAACCTCTTCTACAGAAAGTTAACCCTTTCGCCTCTTCCTCTGGAATCCCTAATTGAACAAGCGATTTGATTTGTTTCTTCGCTACCTTCCATTGCTTCCAGATGTTAACTCTAATTCTGGAGCGAAGTTTCTTATCTATCTCAGTCATCGCTTTTTTCATATTCGAGATTCTAAAGTAGTTAACCCACCCAAGTATGACTTGTTTTAGTTTTAAAATTCGGTAGTCCAACGGAACACTCCAATTTCGCTTTGTTAATTTTTGAAGCTTCCTTTGAAGTTTTTGTATGGATGTGAGATGAGGTTTTACTTGATATTTCTCATTCTTAGAATCGTAGTAAAATCCAAATCCTAAGAATTTCAAATCCTTTGGACGGGAGATTTTACTCTTTTCTGTATGGACTATCAACCCTAATTTCTTTTCTATAAATCTCACGATTGAATCCATCACTCTATTCGCTGCTTTCTCACTCTTCACGAAGATGAGGGCGTCATCAGCGTATCTCACGAATTGGAGTCCTCGACTTTCTAGTTCCTTATCCAGTTCGTTCAACATAATATTACTTAACAGTGGGCTTAGGTTTCCTCCTTGCGGAGTTCCAACTGGTGTTTCTTCATATTTCCCATTCACCATAACCCCACTGACAAGATATTTTCTTATTAGAGAAATGATATCTCCGTCATCTATTGTATTAGAATTGATTCGCATGAGTTTATCGTGTTGGACTGTATCGAAAAATCTTTCAAGGTCGATATCCACAACCCAAGTGTGTCCATCATTCAGAAATTCCAAGCTTTTTATATTGGCCATCTCACAACTTCTTTTCGGTCTAAAGCCGTAACTGAATTCGCTGAACTGCTTTTCAAATATCGGACTGAGTACTTGATGAATGGCTTGTTGAACTACCCTATCCACTACTGTTGGTATTCCCAATTTGCGCATCTTGCCATTTTCCTTTGGAATTTCCACTCTTAAGGCAGCTTGTGGTTGGTATTTTCTTGTTCTGATGCGCTGACGCAGCTCGTCTTTGTGCTCTTTCAGATATTGCTTTAGTTCGTCGACCGTAACTCCATCAACCCCACTGGCACCTTTATTTTTATAGACACGTAAGTAGGCTTCATTCATATTTTGATTACTTAGAATTTGTTCTAAAAGTTTCACACTCGTTTCTCCTTTCCTCTCACGTAGTAAGTGATAGCTCCATTTTGGTTATCCTTTGAGATACGCTCATACTTTCACCATTAACCCATTCGGAGTTCGTCACTTACGCATTCGCGGCGTTGAAACACTATAAATTGTTCAGCCCTTCATGATTTTACTCATTACTATGGCTTCTGCTGACTTCTTGCGACTAACCTTTTTCGACTGTACTACTCCAGGGTAAGACAACTATCTTTCCTCTTTTACTCGCCTGATTTACCCTACAAAGTTACGCACATCTTTTGGACTTTGACTTGTCAAGGAGTCTCATCCTTTTATAGAGCCTTAGTATCAGATTTCTGTTCGTCGAGCCAAGATTTTATTCCACGCTTCCTCCAGCCCTTACCTCGCGATAAGTACCTTACGCTTCCTTAGTGGTTGGTCGATGTGCACCCCCACAGTGGACTTTCACCACCTAGATAGTTGCCATGCCTGGCACACCTGAAAAAGGATCTTCGACTGGAAGATCTTTTTAGCTGCTTGTCTAATTAAAGCGCCCTTTTCTGGGAGACAGTTATTACGAATGAATTTCTTCTTTTTTGCTATAAATTTCATAAGCAAAATATCCAAATAAAAAACCTATCCCGGGTCCCCAAGCGATTGTAGATAGTAAGGAAATTGAGGAAAATATGCTTAAAAGTACAGCAACAGCAAAACCAATCATCATTCCGAATGGTATTAAACTATCTAATAAAATTTGAGCGCTTTTAGATGTTTTCTTACCCAGGGTACCTTTCTTATATTTATGTTTCATTCTTAGAATTACAAATACTGCAATTCCACCCACTATTACAACAGGCAGTGAAATACGAGCAATGTCCAAAGCTAAGTCCATATTATATATCCCCCTTTCTTCCGCTTTTAAATTGATTCAATATTAACATAACTTATTCCATTAAATGGCCCTATAATTGAACAAGATCCCAAAGCATCAGATGAATAGATTATACAAATCTAGTTAACATAATGCTAATTTTCGGAACTTCCGAAATATAAAACCCCTTGGTACTCAAGGGGTACCGAAGGGTCCATTTTTATCGTTTATACATGATTTTAGACATTGTTGATGAATATCAACATCTTCGGCTTCTGAAGAAGCCTGGTAGCTGCATAAAAAGGGGTATTTTATGCAAATTCTTCTTTCACTAAAGCTACCCGTTTGTTTAAGTGTGATTCTTCACAAATTAATTAGCTACATAAAAAGCAATCCTTCGAAATAAATACCGCTTTTTAGCTCTAAAAGGTCACATTTTCTATTTTCCTTCAATGGTATTCTCGTTAAACCAAATAATAAAATAATCAATGTAATTTAATACCTCATCCAAGGTTGGGACCTTTTGTTGAAGAAATACATACTCGATTTCTTTAAAATATTCTTCTCTAGGGAAATAATACTGAAGAATTATAAGATTTTCTTGAATACTTGTAGACCAACTTTTATCTCTTTCAGCTACATAGCAATATGCTCCTCTTACAATACGTTTTAATATCGATAGTAATGTATAATGGTCAACTTCTTTTTCCAGAATTACATCACGATAACTTGTGAGTGAATCGATAAGATTTTCATTTAATGCCTTACTGATATGAACATTTGGCTTCATTTTAGGAAAGTGTACGGACAAATCCTCTCCATAAATACTAGTACAGACGTGTCTCAACCAAAATCCCCAATAATATTGGCTATTTTCTTTAAATACATCTGCTGTAACTCCTATATCGTAATCTACTTTTGGCACGATTGGATTGTCACATATAAACATTTTTGTTTCTTCATCTAAACGTGCCATTTCTTGAGGAGAGAGTGGAGATGTCAAAATTACTGATAAATCAATATCTGAAGTACCTAATAAAGCCTCGCCTCGACCCACACTGCCATAGATATAAACACTATGTAATTTTGTTCCTGCACACCTTTTTAAAATCTCAACAACTTGACTAAGAAGTCCTTGGTATACACCATCAATTTTATTTAACGAGGTTTTGTTTAAGATATACCCGTCATTATCTACATCTATTCTTGTTGGAAACTGCACATTACTCCCCCCTCCTTTTAAGTATTTTATATTCTAGAGTACACTTTTCCTGCTAAAAATTAAAGCCAATATTTGATAGTTTATTAATTGGGCTCATTTAGTTATACACAGCTTTATTCAACTATTCTGCTTCGTTAGTTCAATAAGAAAAAAGAACACCTATGCAACTCATTGTTCTTCAAGTAAACCAGCTAATAGGAAGTCAATATCTTTCTCTAAAATTTTCATTTCCCTTATGTTATACTATTTTTGGCCATGCCAAATAACCCTCCAAAACCCTTTTGGAAGGATTTCTCTTTGTTTCACAAAACCGTTAATTAAGCTAAATCAAGGAACGTTTCTTTTCTCTTTAATAAAGCATAAATCCAATGAAGAAGTTTATTAATACAGGCAACGATCGCCACTTTGGCGGGCTTTCCTTCTGATTTTTTCTTATCATAGAATGCTTTAAGCTTTTTGTTTCTTGAACTCCTTATACCGCATAATACGGCAAGATACAGGGAATGGCGTAGTCTGCTCGAACCTCTTTTAGTAATATGATTGATTGTTGCCGTAAACTTACCTGATGAGTGAACACTAGGATCGACTCCAGCGAAGGCAACGAGTTTTTTGGGATGATTAAACCGATCGATTTCACCAATCTCAGAGATAATCGTTGCAG
>NZ_LFZW01000001.1:2693635-2912308 GCF_001183985.1 Peribacillus loiseleuriae
CCCTAGTAAGGGTGATAACTTGGTAGCAGCCTTTCCTCCATCGGCATTACCCAACTTCATTGGTACTACGCTGCTATCCGACTCCCTACAACGGCATTTGGCTTCCTTGCTTATTATCGCTTGTACACCATACTCTTCTATAAGAAGAAAAGACCGGTAGGGTCTCCCGAGTTGCCGTATCATATCAATGTGTGACGTGCCAAGGTCTCTGACTCCAGAGAGGTTCTATCCTTCTTGCCTTTAACGATGGATAAAATGTAGCTTTCTGCTGTGCTTAAGGCATCAGCCCTCTCGATTTACTAACATTATGGAGCTCAATCCCTTCAACCATTTGGCTTTCGGCCCCACCTAACTGTCTACGCTTAAAGGCTAATGTTACCATTAGCCCTCCAAGACTCGCTACGAGTGAATGGCTAGTTCTTTCTCGACGGGAATCCCACCCGCTATATGATACGACCTAGGCTCGGCCGCACAAGCACCCGTTAGTTGAACAAGAAAAAATAGCTGCCGATAAAACAACCATATCTTGAACCAACATATAGTGAGTAAAACTACTTCAGCTGGGTAGTATATGTTTAGGATGGTGTGCTTTCATCATTAGCATATTCCCCATTAATAAACAAGGAAGTGAATAGATGAATCAGAGTAACGAACGCAATAACTTTGGTGGAAATGTAGAAGAAAGTAGCAACAATCAAGCTGGTAGTAATGCTAATCAAGGTGCGAGTGACTTTGGTGAAGCAGCAGCAGCAGGAACTCTTAATGGAGCCGTTGCGGGTGCTATGATAGGTGCTCAATTTGGACTAATTGGTACTGTAATAGGCGGTGTTTCAGGCGGTGCTATTGGTAACCAGATTGTAGAGGGGGATGAAGTCGATGACAAAACAGCTTCCAAAAATCATGATGAGAGCAATAATAACTCTATAAATAAGTAGCAGGCACTTTACAAAAATGTATTTGTGTTAATCTCACCAAAAAAGGACCGTCAAAAAGACAGTCTTTTTTTTCACTAGTCGAGTAGAAGGGAACCTCTCTACCTTGCGGTAGATTGTGTTCCTCCCCCCTCACAGAACCGTGCTTGCGCTATTTACGCACACGGCTCCTCCTAGTCACCATTCACAAAATATAGCTAATCTCTTTCGCTCAGATTTTGCTAATTCTGCTATCCTTAATAGTTTTGTGTCCATTTATTATCCCTACCTCTGCGTGTAGTAAATGTGTCCCTAGTAAGGGTGATAACTTGGTAGCAGCCTTTCCTCCATCGGCATTACCCAACTTCATTGGTACTACGCTGCTATCCGACTCCCTACAACGGCATTTGGCTTCCTTGCTTATTATCGCTTGTACACCATACTCTTCTATAAGAAGAAAAGACCGGTAGGGTCTCCCGAGTTGCCGTATCATATCAATGTGTGACGTGCCAAGGTCTCTGACTCCAGAGAGGTTCTATCCTTCTTGCCTTTAACGATGGATAAAATGTAGCTTTCTGCTGTGCTTAAGGCATCAGCCCTCTCGATTTACTAACATTATGGAGCTCAATCCCTTCAACCATTTGGCTTTCGGCCCGCCACCTAACTGTCTACGCTTAAAGGCTAATGTTACCATTAGCCCTCCAAGACTCGCTACGAGTGAATGGCTAGTTCTTTCTCGACGGGAATCCCACCCGCTATATGATACGACCTAGGCTCGGCCGCACAAGCACTCCGTTAGCATTCCTGTAGATTGCTAAATTTCGGCTTTGAAAAAAAGAGAGCCCCTCAGTTAAGATGAATACACACACAAACCAATTCAATCTTAAGGAGGAAGCTCTACTGTGAAGTATAAAATGCAAGACAAACAAAATCAACTGATTGAAAGAATCTCAGACTCCCATCTAGTTGTCGGAGTAGATATTGCTCAACAGGTCCACGTTGCCCGAGCTGTAAATTACAGAGGTATTGTGATAGGTGATCCTCTTTCTTTTGAAAATAATGAAGAGGGTTTTGTTAGATTGCTAGACTGGATTAACCAGCTAAAAGTTACAAAAGGATTTAATACTGTAATAGTTGGTATGGAACCTACCGGACATTATTGGTTAAACCTATCCAAATGGTTTTATAGTCAAAGTATTGAGGTGGTAACCGTTAACCCTCACCTAGTTAAAAAGAATAAAGAAAATCGAGATAATACGCAATCAAAAAGTGATAAAAAAGACGCTCTCGTGATTGCCGATATGGTGAAGAATGGTTACTACTCTTTTATTCGTCCATCGTCAGAGGCTTTTGAAAAACTTAGAGTACTAATGTCTAACCGAGACGTAATCGTTAAACGGCTTGTAAGTTCCACCAATCAAATAAATCGTTGGGTAGATATCATCTTTCCTGAACTTCGAGAAGTGTTTAAAAACGTAACAGGAAAAGGGGCCATCGCAACCCTCCGTTTATTCCCTACACCATTGGAACTACGTTCCATGAAATCTCAAGATGTTGCCGAGGGATGGAAAACACTGATGAAACGTCAGCCCGGCTTGAAAAAAGCACAATCACTAATTGAATTAGCTAAACGGTCCGTTGGAAGTCCCCAAGCTCTTGATGCTTATAAACTACACCTTGAACAATTACTTGAAGAATTTGATCTCGCCACAGCCCAACTTGAAAGAGTCGAAAAAGAAGTTACTAAAGCACTTGAAAAAGTTACCTATACAGATAAATTACTTGGCATTAAAGGATTAACTGAAATTACACTTGGGGGCATATTAGGTGAAGCAGGAGATTTAAGTAAATTCGCCCATGGTAATTCTCTATTACGACATGCAGGTTTACATCTAGCAGAGTCTAGCTCAGGTAAATGGAAAGGGCAAATAGTCATTTCTAAACGTGGGAGATCTCGACTAAGGCGCTTCTTGTACTTAGCCACATTGAGTCTTGTGATGAACAACCCAGAGTTCAAAGAACTTCACTCCAACAATGTTAAAGTAAAAAAAATGAAGAAAATGAAATCCATTATGAAATTGATTGGTAAGCTAGCTAGAATACTAGTAGGAATTGCCCGTCGTAATGAACCCTATTGTGCAGAAAGAATACAACCTTTAACACCAATAGCAGCATAACTTAATTTTCATTAATTTGAACAATCAAAGAAAAAATCCTGCACATCAATACAGGATATTTGACCAAACTTTTTTACAAATTATCAATCTTTGTTTTAAAGCCACAACAGAGTCAAATTACAAATGATCAAACTGTATTTTAAATTCACATCCATTGAATAGAACAGAAAGAATACTAATTTAAATAGAAAATACTCTGGAGAACATCCCATCTCCAGAGTATTTTTACACTATTATAATTAGATCCATTTATATTATTTAACAGCCTCTTTTAATTCCTTACCTGGTTTAAAAGCAGGAACTTTAGAAGCAGCAATTTGTATTTCTTCTCCTGTTTGTGGGTTTCTACCCGTTCGTGCTGCTCGGTCGCGCACTTCAAATGTGCCAAATCCAACTAATTGGATTTTTTCTTCTTTAGCAAGCGTAACAGAGATCGTTTCAATCAATGCATCAACAGCCTTTTTAGCGTCTTCTTTTGTTAGTTCAGCTTGTACGGCTACCGTATTCACTAGTTCAGTTTTGTTCATATTCATACACCTCGTCCTTTATTCTTCATTAGTATGTAGTAATGACAACATCAACATAACATATGTTCGGTATGTCTGTCACTTGTAAGGCTAGAAAATAAAAAATTATATTACTGTCATTATTGCTAAGATTAGCTTTTTACACATTCCGATAAGCAGTATTATGTGAACCGGTACTCAGGTAGGTACAACATATCGGACGAGGATCTACTTAAGTGGATACACTAGATTTATCCCACTTACCACCTGAGGTAAGTATTCTTCTCAAAATGTAGAAATGTTAATCAAGTTATAATAATTTAGATTTGATAAGGTTGATACGATAAATTTTATTCGGCTAATTTAAAACAGATGGAGTTGATAGCAGTAGTGTTTCCCTGCAAAGGAGGGCTATCAGTTCACCATCAGTTGTTCCCATACTCTACATGCCTGGCTTGTGTACGAGGGATATAAAATAACAAAAAATTAGGATGTATCAGTTTTCCCAAAAAACTATTACCTAATAATCAACTAGAATAGATTTCCAAAATGCTCTTCTCCAAAATGGGGGAAATATTGAACACTTTGACCTTTATCTCCAGGAGATTTGTACCATTCATCACCTGGGATACCAGCGTCATAATAAGTTTTCAAAAGCGTATAGTTAGTAGTTAAATCAAAAGCTCGGTTGTTAAACTCTTGTAGCCAATAACTAAGCTTGATTCCGTAATACCCTTCATCAAAATTTAAAATATTGAATTTTCGTTTATTGTTTTCAAGACCAAGCTTATCCAAAGTATCAACTTTATCTCCGTATACCTTGAGCCAATCTTCTTTAGTAGGGTATTTTGCGTAATCATAAATATCCATGCTTATCATTCCTTTCTAATTTGATAATTTATAGATTCGACAAAATACCAAAATTACTCCTGTTCTATCATACGTTTATTTACATAAAAAAAAAGTTCGGTTATTGAACTCCTTTCTGATTATCAACATATCTTTTTCCAATACACTAGTTCTTTGGAAATAATTCTTTTATTAACTCTTCTGTTGTTTTGTACTTAATGTGTTCCTGGTGTGTAAAACGAACTGCCACATCAGATTCTCCACCTTCCACAAATTCGTAATTCACTTTGATTTTCGGTGCAATTGTTTGCTCTAGGAGTAGAAAAACACTATTTAGGTCATCTTTTAAATGTGGATTCGTTTGATTTAACCCATTTTCTTCGTATGTCACTATTACAGAATAAGAACCACAATCACCTTTCCCACTTGGTTCTCCACAATTCAACCAGAAATCTTCATATTCTGAACCAAAAACAAATCTTTGATTTTCTATTTTTCTAGCTTCTGTCTCCCATTTCTTATCTACCTCGTAACTAGCTATATCTGAGTTTTGAGCCTTCAAATGCACAATAAAATCTTCCTTAGTTTTAATGGCATCTAAGTTTCCCATAGACACACCATTGCTATAAGCAGGCTCTCTCATATCAGTTATGTATATTTCATCTATATCCGCTTTACTTTTTTGAATGAGTTTAGCTAGTTGATAATAACGGTCCACTTCATCATCGGTAAATGGCTTATATTCAATATTTGTTTCTGTTTTTAAAGATAATCCTATTATGTTTTTGTCTTCATTTCCGATTCTTTGATTACCTGTATAATCTATATAGATTTCACCATTCTTGCTATAACGACCTTGAAATCCCAACTTATGTATATCAGGAATCACAGGTTTTAATCGTTTAAACTCTTTGTGTGCTTCCAAAGCAAATTTGTAATCATCAGATATTTCAGGTTTATCCCCTAGATAATTAACTTTGACTGTGAAGGTCACGTCTTTATTGTTTTTTTGAACCACCGTGTATTCAGCTTCACCTATTGAAATATCGTTTCCGCCGGACTTACTCTCTATATAAACAGCTATCCCGTACTTATCCTTAACGTAATTCCTAACTTCATTATTTGAAACCTCTGGTCCACCTAAGCTCAGCGAAAGAAACGGTAGAAAAGGTGTAAATCTGATAAAAATACCTAATAAAATTGTGACACCTAACAATTTTATTATAAAACCATACCCATTTTTCTTTTTGTTCATTTAAAATACTTCCTCTCTCTATAGTAACTCTTTATTTTATAAATACATAATACAATAAAAAAGACAAAAGAAATGAATATTCTCTTTTTAGTTTCATAAGATTGAAAATTATTTTTCTAATAAATAAGGCTGTTTCTATATGGTTACTTGAAAATAAAAAGCCAAATCATACAGATTTGACTTCAATGTTTATACTTTTTACAGGAAACTAAAACTATAACTCGGAACCTTGCTTGAACTTTTGTATATTACGCATAGCTGTAGGTAGATAAATTTCTAAGAATTTCTCTCTATAGAAATCATATGCCTTATCCTTTTCGTTCACATGAAAAGCTTTAAATCAATCTCCATAATAGCCTTTTATTTATTCGCCAATTTCCCAAGTAAAATGGCATTGTCGCTTTTTAGTTTTTTGTTTTCTTCATCCAATTCAGCTATTCTTCTTTTTAGGGACTCAATCAACTTGTCCTTTAACTTCTGATTTTGTTATTATGTATAGCAAATAATCCGAAAAATATAAAGTTTGAATAAAAAACTTTTATATTTTCGGTTTAATTAAGATTATTCGTTATTGAGTTATGGCTACCGGTTAACTTAATAAGAAATGGTCAAACAGATGATTATTTATCCTTTTTCCTTACTTAAAAAGGACAAATAAGCCAATAATGCAATTCTACTTTCGAGCCTAAATATTCTCCAATAGGTGGAGTTTCGTTTGAAGAAAGATATGTCACTCTTAGAGTATCTCGATATGTTTCTTTTAATTTTTGAGTCATCGCAGGGGCACTGTAACGTTTTAAGTTTTTAGCATTCGCTTCATAGTGTTGATTTAATGCATAAAATTTAGAGATGACTTGTATTATTTTTTCTAACTTTTCAAACAACCCTACTCCCCCCTTTTTCTTCTATCCTAATAATTGTAAATCGATATAAATATATCATATTTTCGCAACACCTTTATTCAACAATCTGGCCCGATTGCGGAACAAAAAATCCTGTATTATCAATAAAGGACTTTTGTTCAGGTTTTTATTAATTATCAAACTTTATTTTAAAACTACACTATTGACTGGCGTTCAGAAATGGCTGCAAAAGTACAAAAAATTCCAAGGGGTAATTCTGTCTAATTTTGGATTATCAACACTCGTGATAAAATCTATTTTCTATTAAGACTCCCCTTTATCGAATTTCTAATTTACTAGTTCATTTTAAAAATATTCTTCTTATGCCACTTAAAATACACTTTATTTTCAGAATGAATCTGTATTTTAGCCTTTGGTACTAATCTATACATCAGATAATCTTTATCACAGATCACTGAAGAAATATGCAAACGTCCTTGTCCATCGAATGCAATCAAACCTTTATCATAAAGTGCATCGTGATTACAACAAAGCAGCACGCCATTGTATGGATCTAAACGTTCTTCATTTGTACTATCTTTCCAAGGTTTCGAATGACTCGCTCTTAATAATTCAGGTAGATTTATACCACACAATGCACACTTACTTTCCCATAGTGGCAACAAGTCTTTCCTGAACTTTTGCTGACCCAAACGGATTTTCATTTTCGCTTCTGATTCTGTTTCAACGATTACTGGAATTAATGTATTGTGTTCAGTTATTCTTACATCATCAATCGATATTTCTAACTGCTCTTCATTTACTTGATAAATGTTCATTTCACTAATTAGTTCAAGCAATTTAATCGCTAGTTCTTCGTTACATGGATATAAATAGCCTTGATTCCCATTTGCATCTTGCTGGAATGGTGAATATTTAATCGGTAATAGTGGCAAGATCTCATTAAACTTCTCTCGCACATTAACTCGTTTGTCTAATTCATGGTATTTTAAATTCACTAAATAACCATCGTCATTCCATCTATTATGACTTTGCAAAATAAATGGTTTGCTACCGGCTTTACAGCTTTCACTGGCAATACTAATAGCAACGATATTTCCTTTCACATAGTGAAATACTCGATCTCCTTCCTTTACTTCCGTCATCCGTTGCCATGAATGTGGTACATTGCCTCCTTTATCTTGTTGTGGAGACCAAATAATACCTAGATCTTTTTCTTCCTGGTAAGTGTGCCCTTGCATAACAATAAAATTATTCAAATTGCTTCCCCCTAAACCACATGCCTGTTTCTTTATTTTCTATTGTATTTGTATATGGTACTTTTAAATTATTGAAAAGGCATCTGCTTATCGCCAAATGCTCCTTTTTTGACGTGTTTCTTCTATTATATAGAAACCTTTTTAATGTCATTTTCATATTTCTTAACCAATTTATAAAAAGTCGTCTTTTTAACATTTAATTCTTCCATCGCTTTAACAGCAGTCATCTCTCCTGCTTTCCAACGATCATAGACTTCTCTGAATTCTTCAGTAACCTCAACTTTAGGTCGACCAAATACTGTGCCATTTTGCATAGCCAAATCAATGCCCTCACGCTGCCGTTTTCGAATTCGATCCCTTTCTTCTTCCGCCATCCAGGAAAGAATCTGCAAAACAAGATCCGCAATGAAAGTTCCTAAACTATCCTTAAATTGAGTCGTATCGAGCAAAGGCATATTTACCACCACAATATCGGCCTGTATGCTCTTCGTGATGTCATTCCACTCCTGTAAAATCTCTTCTTTGTTCCGGCCAAAGCGATCCAAAGAATGGATATATAGCACATCTCCTTTTCTCAACATTCGTTTAAGCAACTGATATTGAGTTCGATTAAAGTCCTTTCCACTTTGTTTGTCCATGAAAATATCTCGTTCACCTATTCCCTTTTCTTTCATGGCCTCAAGTTGTCGTCCCTCGTTTTGATCCTTGCTGCTAACTCGTATGTATCCAAACTTTCGAACGTCCATTTAAATCTCCTTCATTTTAGTTCTTTTTCTATTAGTCTACCAAAAACGTTCATAAAAGTATACGAAACTCAACGAACGTCCGTAAAATGATTTTAAAATTTTATGAACGCTAACATTAACTGTTTTTAAACAAAAATAACCCGTTCATAAAAGTGTACTTTTACGAACGATTAATGAACAGCTTTCTTGAACAACTCTAATTGAACAATTTCATGTCTGTATTTCCTGAACTTTAAACTGTTTTAAAAGGGTATACTCATAACCATATGATAAATAGAGATAACTCTTAATAAAGAATAAGAGTGTCTCTAAGACTATCTTATAATCCTTTGAGCCACTCCTTACCATCAATCGTCTAGTAATCACTTTCTAGCCTTCTAAAAATCATTCAATTACCATATGGACAAACGTATGTTTCAAAAGCCGTTTAATTATTTGTACTAGTGCTGTTGCCATATGCATCTCAATAAATTTTTTATAGTAAATCTTTATGAAATTTTTTATAGTAAATCTTTATGAATTTTAATAACAGCTTTTCAAATAAATTTCTTTTCTTCTATTGCACAATATGGCCGATGTGCTTCATTCGGTAAAACATCGCGTACATATTAGGGTGCAAAATAATAGCCATGTAGACAATAACGACCTCGAATAAATAAAACGAAGAGAATACGTAATTGGTTAACTTTGCAAGTAATAACCGAATAGTCCTTTGGATCTATTTGAGGATAGTTGGTTGATTGCATAAAAAAGGTTCCCTTTTTTACCTTTGAGAATCCGTTAATGGAATGGGTCACTATGATATGTTGAACTAGTTAAATCCCCTGTATCCATCCTTACTTTTGAGTTTTTTATCAACGTGGAATTTTCTAATTACGTTTTTGTTTCACTTTCTTGCTGTCTATTCAATTACTATTCCATAATCTCAAGCCTTTGTAGCTTCTTTCCCGAAAAACTTCATCACATTTGGAAGATCCTTTATTATTTTTACATCCTATAACATGTTTTTACCTACTTTTTTGGAGAAGGTTATATACGCATTTCGATGCTATCAACTAAAGACATTTCAGGATAGCGGATTAGTCGAAAGAGATTTAAGACCTTGAAAGATGTGCCAGATAGTTGAATCAACAAGTGAATTAATAAAAAAACAAGTCCCGACTTATCTCTTTTTTCCAGAGTTACGTCGGGATTTTTTTAATGAAGAATTCTTTTGTAAATGCGAAAAAAGTAGTTGCAGCAATGGATGTGGAGCTAAAAAACACTGAGTAAACACCTAGTATTTAATGTTTAGAAAAACTCCTAATTCTATTGTCAAGTAGACATTGTTCCACCAAACACTAAAACAGTGATGAATTGATTATAGATCCATGTAACATACATAAAACCCACCTCATTTTTCCAATTCGGCGCTAAATACAGCGCTTTTTTAGAGGTATTCAAATCCTGCCAAGAGCAACAAAATATATTTATTCAAAAGCTCCTTAAGTAGTTGGAGAAACAACAAGAATAGATTAATACTCAATTGGAAGAACGTGATAAAAACTTGATGGTCGCTATGAAAAAAAGCATGGAACCTCAAAAATCACTTGCTTCCAGAAAAGACTAATCGGTAATATAATCCCTAGAATCGTCTCTAGCGTACCATCATTCCTTTAAAATGCTATTTAAAAAAATCTTGAATAATCATAAAAAATATAAATGCATTGTAAATGATAAGAACAATAGTTAAAGCTATGTAGGCTAGTATTTTCATTTTTTCAAATCCATAAGTTCCTCTATTCCCATTTATCATTCCACTGTTACAGTAGGTAAATAAGATTATTATCTATAATCCGCCTAATGGTCTAAATCATAGATATGAATATCAAAAAGATTAATTTGACCACAGGTGGGATAAAAAGAGACCCTCAAAAGAGGGTTATGGTATGGACCACTTTTACATGGTTGGTTGAGATTTCCCTTCTTTTTTAGCACTTGGTTTTAGAGCAGAAGCCCATAAGACGACCAGACTTCCTAAGCCAATTCCTACTAAAACAGACGTAGGATGATTCCAACTTAATCCTTTGCCAAAGAAAAATAATTCGCGAAGACCGTCAACCATAAAACGCATTGGTAACCAAGAATAGATCCAGTTATGGTAAAACGAAGACATAAACTCTGGGGCCATCGCTAGTAACGGTGCTCCAAAGAAAAGAATAATGATAAAGAGTGGCATTCCTTTGATGCCCAGCCATGAAAGAACAGCCGAGATCATTAAGAAAAAACTGAAAAATGCTATTGATAAGAACCAAGCTATGTCTGTGAAGTTAGAAATATTTAACCCTACTGCATCAGCCAACCACGTCAAACCAAAACCTGCAAAAATAGCGAGTACAGCCCCTATAAGAACCTGCATCAATTGATTAGTGAATTTTTCTGCTCGATTCGCAAACGAAAGTTTATTTAGCATTAAATAAATGATAGCTGCCCCAGCTATGCTTGCCATCCAAAGTGGTTGGAATAACGATACAGGTGCATTCCCATTGGCGCTATGCGTCCCAATTTCATTTACATTGGTTACATTCTTTGTAATTGGTGACGCTAAAGCAACAGCTTGCTTTGTCGTTAGAGTGCCTCCTTGTTTTTCAAATCCTGCTACTAGCTGGGTGCGGACATTATTATTCATATTATCTACAATTCCATTTAACATTTGTCCAGCCATTGTAGATGCCATTGTGTTCATACCTTGGTTCACGAAGATTTGAACTTCTGGTGATGAAGGATTTGGCGTTTGAAACGAAGCTTGCTTTTGACTAAAGTTTTTTGGAATTACGAGTGCAGCGTAATACTTTCGATTGTCTAAGCCTTTCTTTACTTCTTCGTAACTTTTTACGGTAACCCAATCCACAGCTGGTTCTTCACCGGATGTTGTTTTGGATGTATTTTGGATCATTTTAGTAATTGTTTCACCCATATTTAATTTTGTCTGATTAGGAAGTGTCACTCCTTGATCCTCATTAACAAATGCAATAGGCAAGTTTTTAGGCGTTGGATTCACTGACGGAATCAATGTCAAACCAAAAATAAGAACAACTGCCAATACAATAATAGGTGATAAAAGAACAAGTTTATTCTTTACTAATTTCATAAGTTGTACCTCCATTTAATATTTGTTTAAATACGGGATCAGAAATAAGGTCGGGACGTATAATGGACATAACGTTGATTAATGACCTCGTTGTAAATTATAATAAATTGATAGGAAATAGCAATAAACAATAAAAGTAGGAATGTCTATTACTTAACAGGAAGAGCTTTATTGTTCATTATTCCAAAAAATTAAAGAAAGTAAGGTTGGATGAGCATGTCAGATCAAAAAACAGATAGACGAATTATCCGTACAAAACGAATGATTCGAGACGCTCTTACAGATCTAATGGAAGAAAAAGGATTAGAAGGGTTTACTGTCAAAGATTTAACAGAAAAAGCCGATATTAATCGTGGCACTTTTTATTTACACTACCAGGATAAATACGATTTGTTGGAAAAAAGTGAAAACGAGATTATTGAAGAAATGTACGAATTTCTAAAAGAAATCAATCCTGACCTTATCAACCAGTCTGGTTTACAAAACGAACCGTTACCATTTTTAGTGAATTTATTTGAGAATATAGAAAAAAATGCTCGTTTTATGAAATTAATTTTAGGTCCAAAAGGAGACCCAGCCTTTCAAGTTAAATTAAAACAATTTATGAAAATCAACTTTCTCGGAAAAATAATGGAAAAATCAAATAATGAGTCTCTATCAGTTCCAATAGAGCAACTTATAGCCTATGTTACTTCGGCCCACCTTGGTGTCATTCAGCAATGGTTAAATAGTGGAATGCAGCAATCACCTCGAGAAATGGCATTAACTTTATTAAAAATTACTTTTTATGGCCCAGCACATATTGCTGGAATAAAGAAGGATTTAAATTTTTAAAAATAAAGGAAGTGAAATTTTTTTAAAAAACCTGGTAAAAAATCAAGCTTCCTGCTCTCTTCTATAAAGGGCCTCGCCAACATTAGCTTCTTTGCTTAATGTTATTTAAGAAAATCGGTTCGGAAATTTAAGATTTTAAATGTTTTATCGATTGCTTCTGTTCAAAGCAGACCATTGCAAAACATCATCTGAAGAAGTAGACTGTTATGATTTTTGATAAACCTCTATATATTAGAGTTCAAGAAATGGAGGACAAGCTTTTACTTGAATTTTTAAAAAATATTAAAAGGAACGAGCGTGCACCATTAATTCGTGAGGTGAAGCGTTTTACAGAAATAGGATTAACCTCAACTACACATGCCTACATGGGGGACCAATCGAGGCCACGCTTCAACAATCTGTTCATCCGAAACGTGGAAAAGAAGTGATGGACCAAATCGGCATCCTTCCTGTGTTTTCTCACATCGCCTTTCATGATGGGTGGAATTCCTATTTCAGCTATGAAACATGTCAACACGTCTTGTGCAACGCTCATCTTCTTCGTGAACTTCAGGGCATCTATGAACAAATGAAAGAGGAGTGGGCACAAGAAATGAAGGGACTCCTTCAATCAGCGAAAACAAAGAAAGACGAGAACAATGGGAAGGTCGATGTGTTGGCCCTCTTGAGAATCAAACGGAAATATGAACATATCTTACAAAAAGGCTATCAGCTTCATCCAACTACGACGGAGCCAAATCCATCGCGTGGACGTCCGAAACAACACCCATCCAAAAATTTATTGAACCGTTTTGCCCGTGATCGTGATGCCATCTTAGCTTTTTTGACTCATGAGAAGATTCCTTTTGATAACAACCAAGCTGAACGGGACATCCGAATGGAGAAAGTGAAACAAAAAGTGTCCGGTTCGTTCCGTAGTGAAAACGGCGTTAAATGGTTTTGTCTCACGAGGAGTTTGATCCTTACAGCCCTAAAATAAGGAAAACCGACTCCCAGTTGTTCTTTGAAAAGTTCATGAAGTATAGTGGCATCTGTTCCAACACATTTAGCAAAATGTTCAAGTGGCACCCCCCCCTTATAAAAATCTATAGTTTCTTTATAAGCCTCATACCAAACCGTCTCTGTGTCTATGATTAAACCATCAAAATCAAAAATGATTGCTTTTAGTAAGTTCTTTTCCCCTTTCCTTTCAAGCTTTATTTAACGATTTTACTCTTCACTACCTCCTATAATTCCTTGGTCACCGACCATTCCTGAAAAATTCCAAGTTTCTTCTAAACATAAAGCTAAAAAAGCACAAAATACTCCCCAGTCCCTTCATAGATGGGGAGTATTTTGTGACTACCTAATAATATAGGATTTAATTTCATGAAACTCGCATACTATATTTGGACGTCTAGTGATTTCTCTAAGTACCCAGGTAGCTAGTTATATTCTAAATACTTGTCATTACCAATAAAGGACAGCATCTATTATGCCCTGTAACATATCCAGTCCGGATTACTGTGAGTTGAATGGTTACTTTTCTTCTAATTCATTGATTAACTGTGCAAGATTAGGATCATCGATATAATTACTTATTGTGATAATCTTTTTGTCATTATGACTCAACCTTGCTCTTTCGTATAAATCCTTGTGTACTACTATAATATCAGAATCCTTTGGAGCATCTTCTATCCTGTAATGCTTGACTTCGATCCCGTTGATATTTTTCTTTTGCAATCTTTTCCTAAACGTAGTAGCGCCCATCGCACTACTTCCAACACCAGCATCACAAGCGAAAGAAATTTTACTGATAGTATTGGAAGTAGGGTTAACCAAAGATGAACTTAAAATTTGTTTACCTTCGGATTTCATGGATTTTGATTTCTCTATTGAACTTGTAAAGTCTTCTTCCTCATCGGCTTTTTTATCAAGTTTCAGAATTATAGAAGTAATGACGAAAGAAACCACGGCAGCGACAACAACACCTGCGATAACTCCCAAAAAATTCCCTTTTGGTGTCAGCGCCAGATAAGAGAAAATCGAACCAGGACTTGGACCAGCTACAAGACCAACATTAAACAGATTGAACACAGTAATGCCTGACATTCCTCCAGCAATCATAGCTATAATTGTAAGTGGTTTCATTAATACATATGGAAAATATAACTCATGGATTCCACCTAAAAAGTGAATAATAATCGCACCCGGTGCTGTTCTTTTAGCAGCTTTTTTTCCAAAAACGCTAAATGCCAGCAGTAATCCTAAACCTGGTCCAGGGTTAGATGCAACAGTAAAGAAGATTGATTTTCCTTCTTTTAGTGTTTCCTGCATACCTAATGGATAATAAATCCCCTGGTCAATTACATTATTTAAAAAAAGTATTTTGGCTGGTTCATTGATTAAAGATAGCAATGGTAAAAATCCAGTAGCAACCAATGATTTAATTGCAGATGTTACAAAGTTGTTTGCAGATTCAATTACAGGACCGATGACATAAAAGGATAAAATCATTAATAAGAAACCAAGAATACCAATTGAAAAGTTATTGACGATCATCTCAAATCCAGCTGGAACTTTATTTTCTATTGACTTGTCAAATTTTTTAATGACCCAGCCACCTAATGGGCCTATAATCATGGCCCCGAGGAACATTGGAATTCCTGAACCGACGATAAGACCAATAGCACCAATCATTCCCATTATTGCCCCTCTTTGGCCTGCAATCATCCTGCCCCCTGTACCTGCTAATAGTAAAGGCAATAGGTAGGTAATGGAAGGACCAACGATTTCGGCAAGCTTTTCGTTAGGAATCCATCCAGTTGGAATAAATAGGGCTGTGAGAATCCCCCAGGCAATAAAAGCTCCGATATTAGGTAAAACCATATTGGTGAGGAAGCCACCAAATGCCTGTATTCGAGCACGAGCCGAAGGCGAAGGGTTCTTAACTTCTGTTATTGCTGTAGCATTGGACATTTGAAACTCTCCCTTTTAAGTGAAATTTATTATTTAAAATATCTCCCGCATCTGTATTGGACGAATGCGGGGAAATGTTATTCTACCGATTCAATAATCTCGATGATTTCAGTTTCACTGCTGGCCTCTTTGAATTTGACCATAGCATCTTCATCAATCAATAAAGAGGATAAGTCTGAAATCAACTCTAAATGCCCTGTCGCATCTTCAGCTGCTAAAACGAAAAGAATGTTTACATCTTTTTCTTCAGGAAAAAACACAGGTTCTTTCAGTTTCAGGAATGAGATCCCGGTTTTTAGCACCCCTCCATCATGATTTTGTGCATGAGGCATAGCAATTCCAGGGACAATGACAATATATGGACCATTAACATTCACATTTTGAATCATATCCTGTACATATTTCTCAGTGATGTTTCCCTTATTCAGCAGAGGCTCGGCAGCGAGCTTGATGGCTTCTTCCCAGGTAGGGGCTGAGTTCAGGAAGTGGACATTATTTTTAAGATACTGGCTTAACATATTATTTCTCCTCTCAATTCAACAGTTTACTATGTGACCGTTTTTCATTTTATCGTAATACTTCTTTATCATAACCTTCAATTTCACATTTTCAATACTTGAAAAATGTGAAATGGCCTTATCTATTCCATTACTACGGATATAACCTTGCAGTGTGATCGATTCCTCGTCTTCAGGGCTGTCGAACAGATAGCCAGCAGCGATGGAAGCGGCTAAATTTTCTACAGGCAATCCCAACTTGAAGAGTTCTCTTGCTGGTTTGACCAACCGCTCTTCATAACTTAACTTCCTGATTGGCGACCGTCCGACACGCAAAATATCATCACTTATATTGCTGTTTTTAAAACGCTTGAGCGTTTTTTCGATAAACTCAGTCATTTTTTCGGAGTCTGACCGATAAGTCCGAATGATATACTGGGAAGCCTCCACCATCGCGCTCCTCACGATTCTTTCAACATTCTGATTCCTTAAGGCCTTTTGTATTGTTGGTTCTCCTAATAAAAATGCCAAATAGGCTGTGGTCGCATGCCCCATATTTACAATGTATAACTTCCTTTCAATATAAGGTCTCAAGTCCTCTACATATGTAGCACCGCTGATTAAAGGTAGATCAAAGTTAACCATTTCTGATTTGTTGATTACCCACTCAAAGAAGGGCTCTACAAGGGCGATGTCACCTTCCGTACCTTTTTTTGATAAAGCAAGGCGGTCAATAGCAGAGTTGGGAAAGCCGACAAGGGAATTGATTTGAGCTAGTTCTTTGCTTGACACAATTTTTTCTACTTCCTTTTTTAAAGTGGAAGAAGCATTAATCGCGTTTTCATTGGCGATTACATCAATTTTCTTCTCATTTTGGGCGATTCTTTCTAAAAGACCTTTTGCCAAGACTTTGGATATTTTAGATAAATTAGCGACTCCTACAGATGTCGTGATGATATCAGCACTTACAATTGCTTCAATCACTCTTTTCTCTTGAATAATACTATTCAGGGCTGATACGGAAAAGATTGTTTCCACAGTATGATTCTCGTCTAATAGTTCAACTGAGTAACTGTTTCTTCTATTAATTCTGTCAATCATTTCTTGATTGACATCAACAAAGCACACTTCATAACCGGTTTTTCTGAGCAAATTTCCGATGAATCCCTTCCCAATGTTTCCAGCACCAAAATGCAAAGCTTTCATCATCTAGTCTCCTTTACTAATCTAGTACTCAACTACACGAAAAGCCCAATTCTAACTATTCTAAGTTTGCATGATATTGCCAAAGAGAGTGCATATCTTTATCTTTATCTTTCTCTTTGATCATCATTAGGGCAATTGTATCACCCAATAGCAGCAGGCTTTGTTCGAATAAACTTGTCATTGGTTGTACCGACGGAATTTCACCTGGCAAATGCAGCTTCGTGCTTACAGGGATTTTAATAAAGAGATCCGTATACTCTCTCATTGAACTTTGTGAATTCGCGCCAATGTGGGCTACTGTTGCTTTAAATTGCTTTGCCTTTTTGGCGATAATAAGCGGAAAAGCGGTTTCTCCGCTACCGGAGCCTACAATCAATAAGTCTCTTTCAGTAATAGCAGGTTCAGTGATTTGTCCAACGATATAAGTCTTGATGCCAAGATGAGCCAATCTTTTGGCGATAGCCTCTAATGACAGTAGTACCCTGCCAACACCGACGAAGAATACTTTCTCAGCTTTCTGTATTTCAGCAATCAGTTGTTCTACCTCTTCTCTGTTAGTATTGCCTAATGTATTGCCTAATTCATTGATAATATCTTTAGAAACTTCCCAGTAATTCACCATTTATTTCACCCCTATATTTAGTCCTTGTGTAATCGCTTCTTCTACTAGTAGTTTATTTTCACTTAAACTATTATTTGGAATAAATAGACTTGTAGTCCCCGCAACCAAAATGTCTGCACCTGCCCTCACCAATTCAGGAATCGTGTCTAAAGATACTCTTCCGTCGACTTCAATTCTTGTGTGCAAACCTTTTTTCTGAATTAATTTGCTTAGGTCCTCTACCTTTTGTGTAGCGTAGGATACTTGGCTTTCGTTTTTATCAGTTGCAAAACCAGGATTGATAAGCATTAAAAGTACAGTATCAACCTGTGGCAATACATAGTCTAGGACAGATAATGGAGTTGCCGGGTTAAGTGCCACTCCAACCTTCACCCCATTTTTTCTGATCATATTGATATAACGATCAATATGGATGCTTGTCTCTAGATGGAACGAGATTTGTTGGACACCAATGTTGAGCATCTCCTGAATGAAAAACTCATTATTATTGGCCATAATATGAACATCAAAGTCCATGTCGGTGACCTCACGTAATTTCTTCACGGTGTCGATTCCAAGCGGCATACTTGGGCTGAACGCTCCGTCGATGATATCTACGTGTAATGTATCTAAGCCTGCACGCTCAATCTCTTTTACACTTTTCTCTAAGTTGCAGAGATCTGCGCACATAATAGATGGTGCAATTATAATTGCCTTATTGTGCATGTTAATGCCTCCTTTTTTGCGTTTTTATGCTTATAACAGGATTATATAGCGTTTCCCTTTCGGAGTAAAGTATATTTTTGCATCTTTGTGCATTTTTTTGCGTCTTTGTCTTTGCTTAATAAAAAAACTATGTTAAATTAAAAGAAATAACAAGAGAGGAAATGAAAAATGTTAAAAGAAGAACGGCAACAAAAGATTTTACACTTCTTAAATGATGAACATAAAGTAATCGCCAGCGATTTAAGTAAACGTCTGTCTGTTTCAGAGGATACGATCAGGAGAGATTTAAAGGAGTTGGATACCCAGGGTCTAGTGAAAAGAGTTCATAGCGGGGCACTGAGGGTTGGGCCCCCAGTGGTTGATTTTTCTACGAGACAAAATATATCCAATGAAGTAAAAATCAATTTGGCCCTTAAAGCGATTGATTTTATAAAAGATAACATGGTCTTGCTGATCGATGGGGGGACAACGAACCTACACCTAGTAAACAACCTACCTTTATCCTTGAAGGCAACGGTCATTACCAACAGCCCCCCCATTGCCATGGCATTATCCAACTACGATTATGTTGAAGTTAACATGATTGGCGGCACCTTATTTAAAGAGTCGATGGTCAACTTGGGGATTGACACAGTGGAAACGCTGAACATGATTAGGGCCGACCTATATATTATGGGGATTTATAATATCGATCCTCACATCGGAATCAGCATTCCCAGTATATCGGAAGCCTTAGTAAAACGAAAAATGGTATCCGTTTCTACTGAAGTATTAGCCATGGTTACATCTGATAAACTAGATACCGTTTCTAATCACATTGTATGCCCATCTGATTCTTTAACCTATCTCATTACTGAACATGTTAAACCAGATGTTAAAGCGCTGTATGCCAATAAAGGAATCAATGTGGTGGATTAAGTATTGGTTACTCTAGATAAAATAGCTTTTAATGAATAAATTGCAATTGCTCATTTTGATGCTTCCACTTCAGAGGTAAATTATTTAAAAGATATTGATGTACAGTAAAGGATATTATACCTCACTAATTAACAAATCAAATTGATGTTGGACTATTCCAGTCCCGAGAAGATCACTTGTTTTGGGGATGGAGATAATAATGAAACTAAGAAAAAAAACAGAGGAGATTGATTTACATGGTAGAAAAAAACTATACAGTAATAGAAAAGTCAGGCATTCATGCACGTCCAGCAACCATGTTAGTACAGGCTTCAACAAAATTTAAATCTGATGTGAATCTTGTGTTTAATGGAAAAAGTGTAAACTTAAAATCTATTATGGGTGTTATGGCTCTTGGTATTCCAAATGGCTCTGTAATCACAATTGTAACGTCTGGACCAGATGAAAATGAAGCGCTCGCTACTCTTACTGAAACAATAAAAAATCAGGGATTAGGTGAATAACGTTGTACGGGTTAACAGGTATAGCGGCATCAGCAGGGATTGCTTTTGCAAAAGCTTATCGCTTAGAAGAACCTAAATTTAATATAGAAAAAAAGGTAAAACAAGCGGAAGATTGATGTCAATTACAATCAAACATTGTAAAAAAATATTTAAAATGAAAAAAAGCTAGAAATCCACTAGGATCTCTGGCTTTTTTTATACTTTAAAGAAAGTACGCCCCCATCTACATCCATAAATGCTACTATAATTAGGTTGTTTAGCAATTATGGAGAATTAGATTAGAAGAAGTCTCAAGGATTTCCTTACCTATATTTTACCTGAAACTACTCTGCCTTTAAACATCGTAGCGGTTCTATTGGATCTTCTGGCAATAGCCTCGGCAGAACAAGATGCTTCAACGAAGACAATGTTTGCTTCGTCTCCGACTTTTGGCCAAATCTGCTTGCCTTCATCGTTCAAAGTAGTTTTCCCGTCTGTTATAAATCTAAGTGTCTGTGACAATGAACGTTCATCAGCCCACCCTGAAATCTCTGCCAAACGACCAACACGTTCCAAAATGTCACCATTTCCAAACGGTGACCAGACATCGAAAATATTATCGCATCCTACAGAAACAGGGACTCCTTTCCTGTTCAATAAGCCTACAGGAGGGAATTTTCTTCCAAGTGGTACACTGGTAATGATAGAAATTCCTGCATCAACCAAAATTTCTGCCATTTCTTCTGCATGTGCCTGTGAGATATCCCCAAGTGCAAATGCATGGCTGAGTGCTACTTTACCTTGCAACCCAGCTTCTTTCGTTAACTGTGCCAATCTTTTCATGGTATAGACGCCGAGGTGATCCGCATCATGTAAATGTAAGTCAATTCCAGCATTTCCTTCAACAGCAAGTTCAACCATATCTTGTAACGATTTTTCAATATTACCATCAACTGTAGCTGGATCGACCCCGCCTACCAAATTCGCTCCCTGGCGAAGGCTCTCCCTTACCAAATCATGTGCCTTTGTACGTAACAAGCCGTGTTGTGGAAAGGCGACAATTTCATATGATAATTTACCTTCAAATGTTTGCAAAGCTTTTTGTACTTCTTCTAAATTTTTCAATCCAACCTCTGGATATATGTCAACATGGGTGCGAACATGTGTTACTCCCGCTCTCAAGTATATATCCAGTAATTTTTCTGCCCGTTCTTGTGTAGTTGTTTTTAGAGAAGGGAGTACTCTTTTCTCGATTTCAAGTCGATTATAAATATGATTGACAGGTGTTACTGCACGCCATTCATCGCCAAGCAATGTTTTATCTAAATGACAATGTTTTTCAGTAAAAGATGGTAAAAGCAACGCCCGGTTTACATCTTTTTGTGGGAAATCGTCTGAAATAGTCTCACTAGCAGCGATAATTTTTGTGATTTTCCCATCCTGAATGAACAGATGGCAGCAATCGGTCTTTGTGCCAGTGATCATATCGCTATTTCTTGAATATTTACTCTCTAACAGGGCGTTTGTTATCCAAAATGTATTGTCCATATTATCTACCCTTTCTTAAGCGAATCATGAAAGATTGTCTGTAACAAAATTCCCTTTAAACACTATGGCCTTTCTTGTTGCTCTCCGTGCAACTGCTTCAGCTGAACAACTTGCATCAACAAAAACGAAATCAGCATTGTCGCCGACTTTTGGCCAGGCACATTCCCCTTCTTTATTTAACGGGGTTATGCCACCGGTAATATACCTAAGGGTTTGTCCTAGTGAACGCTCATCACTTAAATTAAAACGTTCTGCCAATGTTCCTACTTTTTCCAAGTTATCTCCTTTTCCAAACGGAGACCAGTGATCCATAACGCTGTCAACACCAAGAGACACATTGACACCCTCCTCTTGAAGCAGCGGGATTGGTATGGTATGACCAATTGGAACTGAAGAGGCAATTGAAATTCCTTGCTTAGCTAGTAGTTTAGCTACTTCGATTACTTCTGAACGAGAAATATCGGCAAATGCCAATGCATGGCTAATTGTGACTCTACCTTGCCAGCCAACTTCTTCTGTTAGTGCTGCCAACCGTTTAAAGGTAAAGATACCTAGATGACCAGCATCATGCAAATGAAGATCGATATCTACATTTGCTTCAACAGCAAGCTCCATTACAGTTTGTAGCGATTTTTCAATATCTCCGTCAATGGTTGCCGGATCGACCCCACCTACGAGCGAAGCTCCATTGCGCAGGGCTTCTCTAACAAGCTGAACGGAGTCACTGCGCAATAATCCATGTTGTGGGAAAGCAACGATTTCAATAGCGGCTTTTTCTTTATAAGATTCTACAGCTCGTAAAGTTGCCTCAAGATTTTTTAAGCCAATTACCGGATCAACATTACAATGTGCACGAATACGAGTTGAGCCTTTACTAGTTAGTAAGTGCAGTAACCTTTCTGCCCGTTCTGTCGCAACAGGAAGCAATTTTGGAAGCAATACTTCTTCTTCTTCCAGACGAGTGATAAGCCCCTTCGTTGGAATGGATGGTGCTTTCCATGGTCCACCATAGTATGTTTTATCGAGGTGTACATGCATATCTCTAAAGGAAGGCAACATTAAATAGTTTTTTGCGTCTTTCTCAGGGAAATTTGTTTCTAGAGGCTTGTCCACCGAAACAATGTCTGTTATTTTTCCTGCCGTAACTTGCACATGGAAGCTTTCTGTATCAGTTCCTGTAACTGCACCATCTTGATAATGATAGCCGGTCTCCAATTGAACATTCTTTAACCAATATGTTTTATCTGCCAATTGCTTTCCCCCTTGTTATTGCGCGTTTATTTATTTAATTCATTCCAGTGTTGGTATACTTTGATGCCGTCTCCATGTTGATGTTGTTCCATAAGTAGTCTGCGTTGATTGACTGATTTGCAATTGCAATATTCAACATAGAAAGTTTCCAATTCAAAATATTTACGATCATCTTTATGATAAGGCACATAATCTTCACGGGTTGTAATATAAATAACTTTTTTCGAGCTGCAGTAATAAAGGGAGCCTAAGCACATTGGACATGGACTAGCCATGATATAGATTTCATAGACTGTCAGATGTTCTGTCTGTAATTTTAGCATGCTTTTCTAACTGCCCAATATTTCTGCATGTGCAGTTGGGTCACTTGTCTGAGCTACAAGATTCGGGCTTTCTGCGATAATTTCTTCGTCGCGATTAACATACCCCGGCCTACCTTCATAGCATCCCTCTCTCTTTTATTAATAAATGTTATCATGGAATTAACTATATGAAAAATATAAAAAAAATTACTTTTTGTTAAGTTTTTCATATAGTTGAGGGGAGAAACACACGCGGTCATATCCAAAGAGAAGTTTAGTGACTATCACTTTTAGTAATAAAAATACTATTGAGTGGCGGGCTATTGATGTCAAAAGCAGAAGGTTAAAGCCAAACGAAATAGCTAAATGTAAGCAACCTTTGTAAGAAGGGTGTTTTTTCTTCAGGAATATTATTCAACTAAACTGCTCCGTTAGTTTAAGTACATATCTTCACAATCTTTATAATGATTTTAATCAAACTTTATTACAAATTATCAATCTTTTTTACAAAGCTACAGTTGATTATTGCGATACTCGCCTTCTCCGATCTTAATAGCTGTTTTAAACATATACACATCGGATGACTGCTTTAATGCAGTCAAATTATTAATCATACCCATATATTTCCACGAGCGCTTTTGTGGTGACCCTTTGATATTAATCGGAGCATCAACCATTGACTGCCCTGGATTAATCGCGTCAGTTTCATAACCTGTTAAAGTGGTTGCTCCTGTTACAACCGATCCCATTGTATAAGATGTTGTCATATTTCCCAGTGCAAAATCGTTAAACTTCATCTTACCAGTCTTTCCATCTCTCGCGTACTGTTTGCCAGCCATTGTTAGGATTTCTCCAGTGTTCGGATCCATAAGCACTACAAATGCGCATGATATTCAAACGAATCTAAACAACCAGTCTTCGGTATAATACCGTCAACTGGCTGCATAATAAGGTGTTTTCTTACTGTCTCAAAAAATGACTAGCGATAATAAGATACTAAACTGCATTTATTAATTTTCATTTCTCATATCATTTAATAATTCTTCAAACCATTCCACGTTTACTAAATGATGAGAACGTGAATTTTCCAACATTTTTTTAAAAAAAGGAGGGTGAATTTTATCATATTCAAGAGATTGTTCTAATAAAAAAATTTTCTTTTTAGTTTGTGCAATTTGTATTTCTATTAGTTTTATTAGCTCTTCTCTTTTATATTCATTAGTAAATAACATTGTTGCATAGAAAGATAAATTTATATACTCTGTTTTGGAACCATATTTGTACATTAACTTTTCAAATTCTTTATTTCCTAATTCAGTAATAATATAATTATGCGTCTCTCTAATGCTGTCTACTTGCACAACTTCAACTTTTTCAATATAGTGTTTTTCTTCTAATTGTCGAAGATTGTAATAAAATGACCCTTTTGTGAAATTTACTATATACTTATAGTGTCTCCCTTCCATTAAAGCCAATAATTCATATCCGTAAGAACCTGGGTTTTGCTTTAATAAACCTAAAATTAATAATGGTATCAAAAAAATGACCTTCTTTATATTTTTTCTCTAAATTATGCTAATAATTCTTTCATAACTATAAAGTCTAATCATTGTTGATTTGTATGAGTTGAGATTCAAATTCATCATATGATATTTTTCCTAGTGCAAAATCCAAACTTTTTATATAAATCTTTTCTGCTTTTGTATGTGTTCTAGCATGATTAAGATTTATCAACTCATATTCATTAATTAATGGCTTCAATACATGTTGCTTATTAGAAAAGGCTTCCAAATATCGTAGACCAAATTTTCTTTGAGAAATTGCATCAATATGAATACCATCAGGGTTAGAAGTTAAACCTGAAGCTGTAACAAAGTAACAATTATCTTGCTCAAAAGCAAATTTTTGTAACTCTTGATTAATAAAGTTATATTCAGTACAATTTTTCCCATACCCTACTTTACCTAAAAAATCTCCTAAACCACCAATAATGAGGGGAATATTTGGAACATCCAACTCTTTTCTAAGGGTTTCAATGATTACAAGTAATTTTTTGTAATAGACTTTGTAGTTACCATTAGTGCTGTCACTTTCCCCTTGATGCCATAAAATCCCTGTCAACTCACTATTCTGCATAGCAAATTTAGCTTCATTTACTGCGTGTTTAAAAAGTGCGCCGTCTACTGCCCATTCTTCAAGTGAGCTTCCACCCTCAGCACAGGGAATCAAGCCAATAGTATCTTCTTGATTTTTACAACACCATTCATCTGCAAATGACCCAGCAAGGCTTATTCCAGAAACTAGGCGGTCATAATTAATGGGTTCAGTCATCATTTGCCATCTACCATTGCGCAACATTTGTATCCTTTCATTATAAATTGGAGGTACTTCGTGAATAAACCCTCGCCCAGCCATATTAGACTGTCCTAACATTAAAAATGATTTAACCATTTTTTTCATCCTTCTTTTTTATTTGTAAGAAACATTTTCATTTACAATAGTCTAATTAAACTATTACACATAATGTTATAGTCTAATTAGACTATCGTCAACTAATTTACACGCACCTCTTTGATTGTAGCATTTTCATAAAGTATAGTGTCGGAGTTGAATATGCTTTACATTGTCTGGTTTATTTAATTGTTGTGCCTTCCAACGATAGTATTGGGATAAAGGATTTGGCAGAATTCCAAGGACTTCCTGAGACATTTCTTTCAAAAGTTTTCGGTAAATTATCTAAGGCTGGAATTGTAAGTTCTGTCCCCGGGGTAAAAGGAGGATATAGATTATCTAAGTCTCCGAAAGATATTTCCTTTTGGGATGTAATTGAAGCGATTGAAGGCCCTAAGCCTATTTTTCAATGTGAAAATATTAAAGATAATGGTTATTTGTATAGAAAAAACTACTGTCAAGCTCCCTCCTTTTGCACCATCAATTTAGTTATGCTCTCTGCGGAAGAAAAAAGGCGTGATGACTTACGTAATAAAACACTTTCATGGTTAAATGAAGAGCTTGGTAGTGTCTTATCCATACAAATACGTGAAGATACTCGGAAATTTTTTTCGAAGCAACACATAAAACAAACCTCTCGTGAAATTCCTTAATTAAAGGGAATTAAGAGAGGTTTTTTCTTAGTTCAAAGAAACGTATCATTCAATTGTCTAGTAAGGACTACAACCAATCCTCAATTAACCTGCAAGTTGGCCCATTCACAATCTTAGTAAATTATTCCATTAAATGGCCCTTTTCATTAAAAAAGACGCTTTCCTTATTTCAGAAAAGCGCTAATCCTTCTTAGATCAAAGCCCCCGATAGTTGAACTTCCCCTGTAGTTGTTTCGCAGCCTTGAGTAAAGCTAAGCACGTTCAGCTGATAACAAATAAATTCTCTTCATATCTAAAATATTAAGATCGATTTATTTAAATGATAAATATTAAATGTTATAAAAAAACTATTTCCTATAAATAATTTAGATAACCCTTGACCTCAACTAAAGTTTAGGTTGTATCTTTTTATTTGTAATATGAAAATTGGAGGAAATAAATATGACAAAATTTGTTTTTGTAACGGATACTAATAAAAGAATAGGATATGAAATTGTGCGTCAATTAGCTGAGAAGGATTATTATGTTTTTTTAGGTTCACGAAATGAGAAGCTTAGGAATTCCTTGGTAATTTTCCAAAGGAAAACATTATGAAATATACTATTGGCAAGTTGCTAAAATCAACCATTTAACCATTTCTCAATTACGTTATTACGATGATCAATGGCTGCTTCCTTTTCTTCAAAGAAACGAAAAAGGGGATCGGGTTTTTGACGATGAAGCACTTAAATATCTAGAAATGATCTTATGTTTAAAAAATACTGGAATGCCAATTAAACGGATTAAACAATTTATTGATTGGTCAATGATTGCTAATAATTTGAAAGGTTACCAATATCTCGTTCAACAATTGCGCCTGATAGTTTCAGTAAACAATCTCTCAAAACATTTTCGGTTATGATGCTGCAACAGTATTGAAATTTTAGATACTGGATGAGCGTTTTTTTACTTTCTACTTCTACTTCTACTTCTCCTGCTCCTTTATCACCTGCTCAATCCCGAGCAGAATCAACTTCAAACCGAACTCAAACGCCCTGTCGGTCCCCATCAGCTCAAACAGCCCGTTCGTGAACATCCGCCGGAACAGTCCCGCATCCGTGTCGTTCATGGAGTCCAGAAGGCGAATCATCTCCTCTCCCGGAGGTATTTCTTTGGCCTTAAGGATAGCGGAGACATTACGCTCATGCTGATAATCGTCTAGAACGAAGTAGTAGACATAGTTCACCAGCGTAGTAACCACTTGCATTTTTTGCTCTTGCTCAAGCGGTGTCGATTCCACGCAGAGCAGCATACGGTTGGTGAACCGGATGATATCCGGTTCGTGGGGCAGTATCATCATCATGATCTGCGTAGAGCAGGGATAGCGGCTGAGCACGCTCCGTACCGTTACCGCAAGCGCCGTCAGCTGTTCCTTCCAGTCCCCCTCGGAGTGGAATTCCTCCAGAATTATTTTCGATACCTGGTTGGCCAGACGCTGGTAGAGATTTTGTTTGCTCTTGAAGTACCAATACAAAGAGGGAGCCTGAATCCCTAACCTATCAGCCAATCGTCTCATGCTGAATTTCTCGATGCCCTCCTCTCCAAGAAGCTCCCACGAGGTTTCTAAAATCTTATCCTCCGAAATCTGAGGCTGCTGTTTTTTCATTGGTATCCTCCCTTTCATCTAACAGTGTAAGTTTATACTTTACAGATTCATAGGTTCATGATAACATCTAACACTGTAAGGTTCAACCTAACACTGTTAGATGATTATAAAAAAGAAAGAAGTGATCCACATGGATGCAGAAAACCTCTATTACTTTGAAAAAGCACCGGTCGCAAAAGCTGTAGCTCACTTCGCTGTACCGATGATGCTAGGCACGTCAATGAGTGTCATATATTCCATCTTGAATGCCTATTTCCTTGGTACGCTCCACAGTCCTGCCATGTTAACCGCACTCGCATTAACCTTGCCATTATTCGCGATCATTATGGCGCTAGGAAATTTGATTGGCATGGGTAGTAGTACATTCATCTCACGTTTGCTAGGAGAGAAAAAATATGATGATGTAAAGCATGTGTCTTCATTCGCCTTTTACAGCAGCTTAGTTCTTGGTCTTATCGTGATAGCCGTCGGCCTCCCGTTAATCGATCCAATCGTTCATGGCCTAGGGGCAACGCCTGACTCCTTCGAATTTACGAAGGACTATGTCATGATTATGCTTATAGGCTCGCCATTTGTCATATCGTTCTTCACACTGGAGAATATCGTGCGCTCAGAAGGTTCAGCAATCACGTCGATGATTGGTATGATTCTCAGCGTTGTCGTGAATATTATTCTAGATGCGCTAGTCATCTTCGTCTTCCATTGGGACGTGACCGGCGTTGCGTCCGCTACGGTGATTTCGAACTTGGTTGCGAGTGCATTCTACGCTTTTCATATAGGATACAAAAGCCAATTCTTAACCGTTTCCGCAAAATGGTTCAAGGCTACCAAGGACATTCTGGGCAATGTATTCAAAATCGGAGTTCCCGTCTTTATTATGAGTATCTTTTTGGGTGCAATGTCGCTCATCTTAAACCATTTTCTTGTCGAATATGGGGATCAGGCCGTGGCTGCTTACGGAATATCATCACGTTTATTGCAATTTCCTGAGTTTATTCTGATGGGCTTATGCGAGGGAGTAGTGCCGCTCGTTGCCTTTTCTTTTACAGCGAATAAATTACGCATGAAGCATACTATCGGATTTACAATCAAAGCGATTGTGGCGTTAGCCTTCGTATTCGGCGTTATCGTCTATCTGATTTCCGATCACTTAATTGGTTTATTTACGAATGAACCACAATTAATTGAAATGGGAAGCTACATTCTGCATGTAACGTTCTTATCCTTGTTCATTACAGGAATGACCACGTTGTTTACGGGTATATTCCAAGCAACAGCACAAGGAACTGCCGCGTTTATTATGTCAATTATTCAAGGAATTACTCTGATTCCTGTGTTGTTTATCGCCAATCACATGAATGGATTCCATGGAATAATCTGGTCACTCGTCATTGCAGATGCCGCCTCATTCCTTGTTGGTGCTATCATGCTATATGTTTTACGGAACAAATTGCAGCCGGATTTGGATAATTTAGTACAGTAGAAAACATATAACACCCAAAAGGCAGGATAAAGGCACTCCCCAATCCTGCCTTCTTTAGATACATGGGCGGTGAATAGGCTATTGTCATCTCCTCGCCCTTGAGTGGATAAAGCCAACAATTTCGCCAAACTTATGATACGGTACATCGAAACAAATATAAAAATGTATTATTTCTATTTCCTCGTTCATCTATCTCAATAGTTAAATGATAAAACACAAATATGTTATTGAACTATCCTGCCCCGTTAGTTCAATAAGAAAAAAGAGCTGCTTTAGCAACTCGATGATCTTCAACTAAAGAACTCGTTAGTTTAATAAGAACAGCGACGCTTATATAACAATCGCGCCCGTTTGCTGAACTAATTCTGAACATTGTCCTTAAGTTCTACCCTATATTATTATTCTTCTTTTTATCTGTAAGGAATAGACTCGGAACAAAGATCATTGCTGTGACAATAGCGGACACTAAGAATCCGGCATGGTAAGCTTTTAAACCATTGAAAACCGTAGGCTGTAATCCTATCATAACAGTTGCAACCACTGTTGCGATAGCAGCCGAACCAAAGCTTGAACCAAGGTTTTCAATAATATTAATGCCCACACCTGCTTCCGGAAGTTGTTTGCTGTCAAGTCCTGTATAAGCGTCACTCATCAACGGAAGATTAATACCTCCAAAACTAGTACCACGTATGAATAATATGATGGACATCCAAATCATACTTGTTTCATCGGTAATAAAAACAAGCGGAATAGAGCCAATAAGTGAAATAAAAAGGCTAACTATAACCACGTATTTTGCACCGATCCTGTCAATCAGTTTACCAATCAATGGTCGAGTAACAAGCATTCCAACCCCTTGAGGAATTAGCGCAAGCGATGCTTGGATAGGCGTGAAATCATGGATGTTTATAAAAAACAATGGAAGTATTATCATCGGTCCCATGATGGCAATGTTCGCTAAAAACAAACCGATGCTTGATGCTAAGAAGGTCTTCTGTCTAAACAAATTCATCGGAAGCACGGTTTGATTCTTTCTGATTCGATCATATACAAGGTACATTACTGCTAAAACAAAGCCAATCCCCACCCATAGGATAGTTTGGCTATTATTAAATGATGCATGGTCCGCTGCTTTCGTAATTCCGTAAATCAATGCTACACTCATTAAGGACAAATTGATAATCCCCAAAACATCTAGTTTACTATCTTTATTGAATGGTTCAAAGTCTGGAATATATTTCATCATAAGTGGTGCAGCAATTAAAACGATGATTACGTTGATGAAGAAAATCCAATGCCATGAAGCACCTTGAACGATGAAGCCTCCGATGACAGGTCCGAAGATTGGGCCGAAAATCATCGGCGTGCTGACGATTGCCATGACTCTCCCAAGCCTTTCTTGTCCTGCTGTTTTAACCAACAGTGTCATCATAAGCGTCGTAATAATCCCAGCGCTAAATCCTTGAAGTAAACGGAAGAAAATAAAACTGAAAATGTCCCAACTAAAGCCAATAAAAACTGAAATCACACCAAAAGCGATGACTGCGCCGATAAAAATTTTCTTTCCGTTAAATTTATTCATAAGCCATCCAGATACTGGAACTGCAATAGCAAGGGCTAAAACATACCCTGTAATAGACCATTGAACAATACCTAATGTCGTATTGAAATCCTTGATCAGTGTATCGATTGCGATGTTCACCATAGTGGAGTCAAGCATTGGAGCAATTGCCCCAAGTGCAATCGCCCAGGAAGCCGCGAGAATTTCTTTTGGTAACCCTGGTTCCTTTACTTTATCTTTTGTCATATTATTCTCCTCTCAGAAAATATTTGTTTCCCCGTCAACAAAATATAACATCGTTTTGTTTCTTGTTCAACAAAAATAGTGATGAAAAAGGCAGTCCACTCTTAAAAGAGTTGGACTGCCTGCAATTTCATTTTCTAATCTTTCTGATTCAATTAATAGCTATGCCTTGTTTCTTTATTTCTGCATCCAAATGTTTACTATACTTCTCCACGAAGCGAAGCATACTGTCAAATTGTTCCTCATTAATTTGTTCAAATACGACTCTGTCTCGTTCTTGAAACTCTTTATGCAGTTCTTCATGAATATTATAAATGACTTTTCCTTGATCAGTAAGTCTAAAATAAATCTCTTTCTTGTTATCAGGCTTTTGGTAGGTTTCTATAAGGCCTTTTTCTATAAGCTTTTTAGATAATTTACTTATAGCACCTCTAGTCATATAAAGGGACTTTGCAAGTTTTGTAACATTGGCATCTACAATTTTTCCAATGGATTCAATACAATGTACTTCAGAAGGCTTATACCCCTTAAGACTGTCTTCCATTTTATACTTATTAAGCCAAATCATCTTGTCAAATAAGTCTCTGAAATTCATTATTAGCTGTTCTTGTTTGTTCATTGCCTGCCCCCTATTGTTGGTACATCAATCATATTATATCGCCTTTTTGTTTCCTATACAACAAAGATAAAATCAATCGATATCAATGCTGGCAAAAGAAGTGAGGATTCCAACTAAGAATACAAACAGACAAGCATGAAAATTGCAAAGGAAATTGAACGGCGCATGACCTACAAATAATAGTTTATGAAGAGAATAAACACACGTTGACTAAGTGTCTATTCTCTTTTTTATTGATAATTTATACATGTTAACTCAAATTTCGCAGACTGAAATCGACAAATAACCTTGGTGTAATTTAGAGGGCCAGAGATCTAATTCTGAAGTTGACATTACAAAATATATAGCAAAATCTAAATAAACATTCTTTATGAAAAATAGCTTTATCCACTTGGGTAAGGTGTGGTAAAGCTACTCTCATTGACGATGAAGCTTCATCAATTTCATCGTCGTCTCTTTTATTTCGTTCTCATTCTTGATTGACTCAATGACTTCCCCCGTCTCAGCTGCTACATCCATAATATGAGTAGAAAAAACGTTGATTGTACCATTTTTTTTTAATCTGATTAAAAATTTCAACGAATTGATTTACCCAGTAGGGATCCAATCCGTTTGTCGGTTCATCCAGTAACAAAACATTTGGTTTGGCTAAAATTGATTGACCGAATAATAGACGCTGCCTCATTCCCTTAGACAAGCTTTTCACTAACTCACGTTTTTTGTCAACTAGACCGATCTAATGTATTTAATGGGTTATTATGTTGATTTTGATGAGATAAAAAATCACATATACCTTCTATTTCCTCAACGATATGGTCCAAAACAAAAAAGAGAGTGCAATTTATGTTACAGAAATGCGCCCTATAATTGAATTTTGGTTTACTGTGTAAATCCACAGTTTTTGCAACTTAAAAGATATTTTAGCCTATCAATAATCTTTGTTTTCCCTCGAATTAACAATTCGGTAGAAGAGTCATCTATGTCGGCTAAATCATCAACAAACTGAGGTCGTTCTCCAATATGAAAATAAAATGTGGGTGTTCTTTTAAAAATAATATTTATTTACCTCCACTATTAAGGTTCAATTTAACATAAATTACTCATCCAATTATTTCTTCATAAAAAAATCAAATATTTTTTATGAATACTCTTCAAATGCCCATCGGTTCTAGTGCAACCACTTAACTCCGTTAGTCTAAAATATAATGCTCACGTATACTCGCTTTTTCAAGGGATTTCAAACTATGTTAGGGGTTGCTTTGATGAACAAAAGAGTTAAGACCGTTTTGATGAGATGAAAGCAAATTGAATTTGAGGATATAGTCATTAAGGTATATAATAAAAAAATATTGAAATATTAATTTTATCCGGTTATAATACGATACGATCTTATAAATTTAGTTTATGTTTAATTTTTAGAAAAATTAATATTTTTCTAAAATAGTAAATTCCAGTTATTTTATGGAGGGTTTAATTTGTCTAATAAAGTACCGTTTTCATTTATAGTAGTTATTGGTTTAATGTTATTTGCTCTATTCTTTGGGGCAGGGAATTTAATTTTCCCACCAATGCTTGGTCAATCAGCTGGAATAAATATCTGGTCAGCTAATGCAGGCTTTTTAGTAACAGGAGTTGGATTACCATTACTTGGTGTGTTAGCACTTGGTTTTTCGGGGAAAGATGATTTACAATCGTTAGCAAGTCGTGTGCACCCTGTGTTTGGGATTGTATTCACAACGGTTCTTTATTTAGCAATTGGTCCTTTATTTGCTATGCCAAGAACAGGAAACGTTTCTTTTGAGATAGGTGTCAAACCTTTTTTACCTGAAAATTCAGGCTCTTTGCCTTTACTTATTTTCACAATTATCTTTTTTAGCATTACGTGCCTTTTTTCGCTCAATCCCGCGAAAATTGTCGAAATTGTAGGGAAGATTTTAACACCAATTAAGTTAACGTTTATTGGAATCCTAGTAATAGTTGCTTTTGTTCATCCAATTGGAGATTTTCAAGCACCTATTAAGAATTATACAGTTCAACCGTTTTTTAATGGATTTAGAGAAGGTTATTTAACCATGGATACACTAGCATCTTTTGTTTTTGGCATCATTATCATTCATGCTATTAAAGAAAAAGGTGCAAAAACAAAAAAACAAATTATGATTGTTTGTGGAAAAGCAACTGGTATTGCTGCCTTTATCCTAGCAATCATTTATACAGCTCTTTCTTACATGGGTGCTTCAAGTGTAGTAAAACTTGGGCACTTAGATAATGGAGGTGCTATCCTAGCAAAAGTCTCGGATTACTATTTTGGTGCTTATGGTGGGATATTATTAGGATTAATGATAACAGTCGCTTGTTTAACAACAAGCGTAGGACTAGTTTCATCTTGTTCTTCTTTCTTCCATAAACTATTTCCAAAGGTATCATACAAAACAATGGCTATTAGTTTATCTATTTTTAGTGCAATAGTTGCTAATATCGGGCTAACACAGTTAATTGCTATTTCTGTCCCTGTATTAACAGCGATTTATCCATTAGCGATTGTATTAATTTTCTTAACATTTCTTCATTCTTTATTTAAAGGGAAAGCTGAAGTTTATCAAGGAAGCTTACTTTTAACATTTATTATTAGTTTATTTGATGGATTAAATGAAGCTGGCATACACTTTTCACTCATTAATAATTTCTTTAATGAAATTCTTCCTATGTACGAGGTAGGGCTAGGGTGGATAATTCCTGCTATTGTTGGAGGACTCATAGGGTATGGCAGTAGCATAATACGAGCGAAATTCGGACTTAATCACCAACTAGATTAATTAAATAAATAATCTAGTCTAAAAAGCGTTCTAGGGATTGAACTGGAACCTATTTTTTAGACGTCTGTTATGTACTTAAGCGATGACTTCAGTAGTGGGTCTTACTCCTATCAAATGTTGGTTTGAAATACAATTCGATTAAAATTTAGTTTAAAACATTGATTTCATCATAAAATAATCTCCTCCCTTTTGAACAAAGATTGATCAAAAGGGAGGAGATTATTTTTCTCTGCACGAGCATTTTATAAAAAGGCTGTTTTCGCATACATTGTTGCTTTTAAATGATATTTACATCAATATCTTGGGTTGATTTCCGTTGCAGGTACTCGCTTTCCGCGGGCGGTCTCAGGAGCCTCCTCAGTGCTTTGCACTTACGGGGGGTCTCCCTCAATACGCTTCTCCCGCAGGAGTCTCGTACCTTTCACTACAATCAACATCTGTTCGAATTTGTTTTGCTAATAACAACAATCTTTACGTAAAGAGCCTATAAAAAAGATTGATAATTTCGGTAGGCGAATCGTTAAAGAAAGCCATCAATTGCGAATTTGAAAATAGCTCTCCTTAATATCAGTTATTATAAAAAATACAATTCCTTTAATTTTTCAACTTCAAAGTCATCTGATAAATCAATAAAATATTCTGCTTGCCATGATTGAGTCCTAGCAGCATTTGTATTCAATTCAGTTACCCAACTCGGATAAACTCTAAGTGCCATTTTCCCTTTTTGCTTGGGACTTTTCAAGATTCCATATTTAAGAAGCACTTTTTTAGGGAAAATAAATTGCCCCCGCCTCTCGTTAGCTATGACGGATACGATTAATTTTTCTGGTGAATTCTCATAGCTATAAGCTTGATTGATTCCCTTAGTATCTTTCTCCCAAAATGCAACAAAAAACCCCTTCTTTTTAGGAGTTAATTTAGCAAGTCTACTTCTGTAAACGTGTTTATTCATTATTAAAAGGAAGCCTTCATATTCACTATTTTGGACTTCTCGTTTTAGATCAAAATTCTCTATACTTCCAATCTCGTTTATAATATCTCTAATCAAACTTTCAGGTTTCATTTTAACCCCTCTCTCCTATACATCCATCATTTTTCCTGCCCTTTTTTACACTTAACAAATACCGAATTATTCATACTTTTATTATGCAAATAAATAATTAAATATGGAATGAAAAACCAGTTTCACTCCATCTATTAAACTACTTTCTTCGCAACTTTTTTACAAATGTCGCGACTTTATTTGGAAGATCTTTTGACGAAACAACCTTAATTTTGTTTGCAAATCCTAATATGAACTCTATAGCTTCTTGCTTATCATTAAATCTTAAAGTAGCTGGTATCCACTTATCCCTATTTTACACAAGATTATCGGTCCAGCCACCAAATTCATAAATAAATCCCTTTCTCGTACATTTATAGGTATCTTTTTTGCAAACATCGCGACATTATTCAAAGTCACATCAAATAGACAATACCAAATATAGATGACTATTCATTAAACAACCTTAGCTCCAAATTAGATTGGACTAAGGTTGTTTAACTTCTTTTGGAATCAATAAATAACGGATCAAAAGCATGATAATCCAAATAGCTTTTGGTTCTTAGGTTTTTTCTATAGGAGTTCTATAATCAGGGTTGCTTTGATCCCAACCTCCACCTTGCTCTGCTGTGTGGTTAATACTACTATCACCATCACCATCGACCCAAATTCTTTCTCCACTTTCGAGCGTTCGCCAATGGGGTTGAACAGTATGATTATTTGGATTATCTTGAGTAATATACTCTGTTTCGAGTGGATCCTGTTGGTCAATATCGACAGCTTGTATTTGTGGAGATGCTGGTAATTCATCCACCGCCATAAAACTTCCACTATTATTACTAGTGTCAATGCCCCCTTCATTACCATTTAATCGATAACATCAGCTATCTCTAAAATTGAGACTCCTAGTGCGCCTATAGCAACAGTTTTTCCTACGTTGCGCAAACCATCTTTCCAACGCGTATCATCCCCCTCTAAAATGCCTCCAGCCACGTCTCCAACATTCCCAATGGTTGATTTAATACCTTGGCCAACCGCTTTTGTTGTGCTACCTACTCCAGTTCCTATATCGGTAAATCCCTGATCTATTTTTGAGTCGTCTTTTGTTACAAGCCCACTGCCAATATTCCATGCTCCTTCAGTTATTACTCCTAATTGCTTACCAGCAAATTCGGTCGATTCTTTAACAACATCTCCAACTTCTTGAACGAATTTAGAACCAGTAATTTCTCCAACACCTTTAATGATACCGCCTGTTACTCCTCCGATTAAAGAACCGGCTCCTTCACCGAGACCTTTTAGAAAACCCATATTAACATTTGCTCCTTTTACTAGTTTTATGATTTTGTGTAGTTCTATTTCACTAGAATTAGATACATAGTAATAGATACCAATGTAGAAATATGTATTTTACAAGTCGATTTTAGTAGATTAAGCTGGATATCCCGCTTACCGTTTTTCGTTGTTTCCATTTGAACAAAAAGTTTGCTACCTTCCTATTATCCGAAAATAAAGATAAAGTGGATTTGAGAACATTATAATATTTACCAGGACTTGAAAGCCGTGCTTAGACTGGCATATACGTATAGCGATTATTACAACCAAACACATAATACATCTGACCTTTTATAAGGATTAGTACATGTCTTTCCTCTAATGCCTTAGATTTCGCTGCTTTTATAACCCTTTTCAAAAAATATAAGTACAATACGTTTTATGTGCATAAAACACCAAAATAGCTATTTATTTTACTTTATAAATTATATTAATATATTAAAATCTAACCAATGTACAAAACTACTTATCACATCATTGTTATTATATTGAAATAATTTTATTTGTTAGATGAATATCACTTGTACCATTGCTCCTATTTATATAATTCCTCAATCTAAGGTGATTATTAAAATAGTAATCCCCCAGAAGGCATTACATTCTGAGGGTTAGTCTATTTTCATCTAACTAGTTTCAATTGTCTTTTTTAATGTGTTCCCGTTACGTCTAAAGTAACATTCGATACATTCTGTTTCTCAAATGTTGAATGATTAATTTTTTCTTGTAATTTTTCATAATAAAAATCTACGTCAATTGGCAGTTCTATTGGTTGATTTAACCAAGAAGATAAGTAAATCGCATTCGTAATTTCTACTGCCTTAACTCCCTCTTCACCTGGTGCAAGTAAAGGTGAACCCTTTATAATTGCATCAATCCAGTTTTGAATAATACTTGAATGATTCGCATTTTCACCCTTTACAGGTATATTGATTTTCCGATATTCAGGCTTACCAAAACCGCCAGTAAAAGAAGTATTAAATTCACGTTCTGATTGTGTTAATTGGTAAAAAATAAGTTCTTCATTTTCAACAACGACTTTCCCGCGATCTCCAACAACTTCGAAGCGATTTGTACCTGGTACTTCTCCTGTAGAAGTAATAAATACACCTGTTGCCCCATTTTCATATTCCACGTATGCGGTTACATCATCTTCCACTTCGATATTATGGTATTTTCCTAAACTACATACTGCACGAATGCGCTTTGGCATATACCCCGTTGTCCACTGTAAAATATCTAATTGGTGAAGTGCCTGATTTAGTAAAACTCCGCCCCCTTCACCTTTCCATGTGGCTCTCCATTTACTTGAATCGTAATAACTTTGTGGACGGTAAGAATCAGTAATAATCAAATTAGTCCGTTTAATATCACCTAGTTGACCTGATTGAATAAGATCCCGTAACTTTTGATAAAGGGGATTAGCCCTTTGGTTATACATGATGCCGAACACTTTTCCACAAGATTTCGCTGCTTCATTCATTTCCAATACATTTTTTGTATAGACGCCTGCTGGTTTTTCGATGAGGACATGCATCCCTTTATCGAAGGCTTTTTTTGCTAGTTCTGGATGACTGTAATGTGGCGTAGCAATCAGAATGGCATCTATTTCTGATTCATTTAAAAACGTCTCTTCGTCCTTGTAAACCTGTATATCTCCTATAGTATGATTCTTTACCCATTCGATTCGATTTTCATTTCGACTACATATCGCGGTTAAAGTCGCACCTTCTATTTGTCCTCTATTCAGCATTTGAACATGTGAACTGCCTATATTCCCTATTCCGATCACGCCAACTTTCACTAAACTCATATATACCCCTCCCTGACGTTTTAACTGTTTGTTTGAAAAACTATGAAAAATCCAAGGGAAACATTCGTTTAAGATACCTGTTTTTTATTTTTCTCCTTTATTGTAGTGTTGCTTCATAACAATAGATTTAAGATTAAGAAATTTTCTATTTACTAAAATGCAAGAATGTTAACCTTACTAATAACATTCAACCACAATGCGGTACACATGTATCGTAATTCGGTTAATTTGAGTATATATAATTTTTAAATCTTCTGTCAAATAATTTTATTATTTACACAATAATCTGTTATTATTGTGTCGGCCGATTGATCCAATGCATTGCTTGTTATTTACACACTCTTTCACTGATCAATTACATAAAATCCATTTTTACTATTAAGATTTCAGATATAATAGAATTGGTATATAAAGAGGAAGGAGTACATACTTTTGAACAACGATAAACAGGATCAAAATAAACCATCTAGTGTTCAGGTGATCTCTCGTGCAGCTAAAATACTGCGAATTCTTAGAGAGCATCCAAGAGGGTTGAGTCTTTCGCAGATTGCTAAAGAAGTGAGCTTAGCTAGATCAACGGTTCAAAGAATTGTTACTTCACTTGAACAGGAAAACTTTGTAACTTCAGCTTCTGTTAATGGTGGTATCCGTCTTGGACCTGAGATTGCAATGCTTGCCGCCGCTGTCCATATTGATTTAAGAGAAGAAATTAGACCGTTTTTAATACAACTATCTAATCAAGTAAATGAAACGGTAGATCTCTCTGTATTAGATAACGGAAAGGTACTTTTTGTGGATCAAATAATCGCTACACATCCATTACAAGCGATTTCACAACCTGGTGCATCTTTTCCATTGCATTGTACGGCAAACGGAAAGGCGATACTCGCCTCCTTACCTATAGCAGAAGTTGAGAACTTGCTACCAGAACATCTAAAACAGTACACTGATAAAACGATTGCGAATCGAGATGGACTCTTAAAGGAGTTAGAAGTGGTTCGTAAAGAGGGTATTGCTTTTACTAGAGAAGAACACATTCAAGGGATTTGTGCGGTAGGCGCAGTTGTTTTTGATAGTATGAGAACTTTAAGTGCTATCTCGATACCGCTGCCATCTACTCGTTTTTATGGTAATGAAGAAAAGCTAGCGGCTGCTCTTCTTAAAACTTGCCAAAACATCAACCAATACTTTGAAGTAAAACAATAAAACATGAATAAACACTGATGCTGCAGTATTTTCTGCATCATCAGCGTTTATTTAGAGCTTGAAATTACAAATTTATGATTATTACCAAACCAGATCGTAAACAATTCATTTTCAAAAAACTATCCTATTAATTGAAATTCCGCTAAAGTTCTTAAAGATCGTACTCATTAAAAATCATATTCCGCATCTTTCGCTTGGCGAATATCTGAGTATGCACGGACTAGCAACACTGTGTCTTCCACTAAACGTTCCATACGGAAAATGATATCATCGTTGATTATTTCTTTTCTATGGAAATCCTTTTCTTCGATAAATACGTAGGTTTGGACAATATGTGCCTTCATATAAGCTAAAATTGGTTTTAACTGTTGTTCAACCATTAAATAATGCTTAGCAGTTCCAGCTGTAACAACTATACTCACCACTTTATCTCGGAAAGCGTTGACTGGTAATAAATCGAAAATGTTTTTTAATGTCGCTGGAATAGATGCTTGAAATACGGGTGTACCGATAATAATCGCATCTGCTGCCATGATGGTTTCCGTTACATACTTAGTATCTCCTTCATATTCCCAATAATTTCGTCCATCACTAAACACCATTTCATATTCTGCAAGATCTAGTAATGTGATTTCTGCATCGGGATATTTTTCATTTGCTAATTTCAATGTATAATCCATTGCTGTGCGTGTCTTAGAACCCACATTAGAACCTGAGATTCCTACAATTTTCATTCGAATCACTCCTTATTTTTTAGCTGTATGTTTTTTAATCGCTGGCATAATTTCTGTTGCAATCAGTTCAATATTTTTTGCAATCTTATCGAATGGCACGCCACCAAAATCGATTTGTGCCATAAAGCGTTGTTGACCAAATAATTCGTATTGGTAGAGCATTTTTTCAATAATTTGTTGTGGACTACCAATCATTAATGCATCACGATAATCTGTAGATTGCGCAAATTGTTGTTTTGGATAGCCACCCCCACGTAATGCCTGCATACCAGAATTAGCATGTGGATAATACTCACGAAGTGCATCCTGTGAATTTTCTGCTGTATAAAATAGACTCGTTGTTGCGATTGGTAATGATGCTGGAGCAAAACCGCTTCGCTCTGCTGCCTCACGATAAGCCTCAACCGAGACCTTAAAGTTAATAGCAGGACCACCAAGCGTTGTCAACATCATCGGTACACCGGCATAACCAGCCTTAATCGCACTTGCAGGTGGGCCACCTACTGCACGCCAAATTGGCATTTGGCCATTTTGAGGTTGCGGCAAAATGAATGCATTGTTTAACGGCGCACGGAATTGACCTTCCCACGTTACTTTTTCCTCGTTATTTAACTTCATCAGAAGCTCCATTTTTTCTTCAAACAATTCTTCATAATCACGTACATCAAACCCTAGTAAACTATATGCTCCAACACGTGAACCACGTCCAGCAACAATTTCAGCTCGACCTTTTGAAATCAAATCAAGTGTGGCAAAATCTTCATACACTCGAACAGGATCGGATGTACTTAACACCGTTGCTGAGCTGGCAATTTTAATATTTGTTGTTGCTTGTGCGATAGCCCCTAAAATGACCGTATGCGCTTGTGTTGTAAAATGCGTTTGATGGCTTTCACCAACAGCAAATACGTCAAGTCCTGCTTGATCAGCTAGCTTGCTTCCCTCAATTAATTCCTGAATCCGCTGTTCAGCACTAATTTTTGAGCCTGTATGTGGATTAGGTAAATGATCCCCAATTGAATATAAACCGAATTCAAGTCCTTTATCTGTATCAATACGATATTGCTTCATGTTTGCTCTCTCCTTTTAATCAAGTGGTGTTAATTTTGCTTCAATTTCAGCACGTTGTTCTTCTAAAAATGGTGGTAAATCTAAAGTTTTACCAAGTTCATCCACTGTGGAATCAGCGGTGAATCCAGGACCATCTGTCGCAATTTCAAATAAAATACCGTTTGATTCGCGGAAATAGAGGCTTTGGAAGTAAAAACGATCCACAATCCCTGTTGATTGGAACCCACGTTCTTTAACGATCTCATCCCAATAGCGTAACTCTTCTTCGTCTTTCACACGAATGGCTAAATGATGAATACTTCCTCGTCCTGGTTTCTCACTTGGTCCTTCTTTCTGTTTGACGACAATCTCTCCGAATGACTGTCCAGCAACCGATTGATAAATGGCTTCTTTGTCAGACCGAGTCACTTCAGCATAACCAAACATATCCGTTAATGTTTTCGCTAAACGTGCTAAGTAGCGTACTGTGATTTCGATTGTTCCGATTCCTAAAATGCGATTGCTTCGTTCGATGATGGAGCCTTCCCATCCTGACCAATTTTCAGGAACTTTTTCACCATTATTATTTAACAAAATCAATTGTAAGCCTTCTGGATCTTCAAAATGTAAAGCATCTCGACCCGCATATGTTGTAATTTCACCATGCTTTACATCCAATAATTCGAAACGTTTCTTCCAAAATAAAAGACTGTCAAATGACGGGACCAGTAAACCAATTTGCGTGATTGCGTTTGTTCCACGAATAGTTCTTCCTACAATCGGCATTTCAAAAAACGACAGTTCTGTTCCCGCACTACCTGTTAAATCTCCATAAAATAAGTGATACATAGTAGGGTTATCTTGGTTCACCGTTTTTTTCACTCGGCGCAGCCCTAATACATTTTGATAAAATTGATGATTCATTTGCGCATTTTTCGTAAGCATCGAAACATGATGATGTCCAGATATTGTATACATGTTTGTTCCTCCTTTTATAACTTGACTACTCAAATGATGCTGTAAAAAAAATTACTCAGACGGTAATTCTCTTTTTTGGCTATATTTATGGACACGTGTCATTAGTGTATATAGTGTTTTTTGTTCTTCTTCGCTTAATATATCGTCAAAAAATGACGATTGAAAGGCAAGTTGTTCAGGCATTGCTTGCTCTAAAATAGTTTCCGCTTTCTCTGTGAGACTAATTGTCTTCGTTTTCCAGTCTTGCTTACGTACAATATATCCTTCTTTTTCAAGACGTACGAGCATACGCGAAATACCACCTTGCGTAACCGTCACTTTTTCGGCTAACTCCATCTGCGTAAGTGGCTGGTAAATGCTAATTTGCATGAGAACATCAAATTGAGCGGTTGTTAAATCAAATCGTTTTAAAAAATCATTCGACATTTGGTTACTCTGATTCGTAAACCGCATTAAACGTAACCAAATTAATGAACCTAGCGTATTATTCCGCATTTTGTTATCCTCCTCTGCGCTAATCTTGTTATCACTTTACTACTCAAATGAAAAGAAAGCAAGCAAAAAATCTCGAAATTTGATGTATCATTCAAATTGATTGAAATCTTCTCACTTAACAAGAATTAACCGAAAAACATCACTTGACCAAGAGAAAGATAAGAATATAACGGTTACTAATACGGAGTAATATTGTCTAAATACATGAAAGTATAGGAAACATTCTGATTTTAAAAGGAACTAATCAAATAAAAGTTTAAGGCCTCACCGATCAATAAACGAGTTGCTGCGCATATAAATGTAAATTTAATCGGAGAGTAATTCACCTATGAATACGGAAAGTTTTTTCTAGCTTTGTTCATAACATAATCTGAATTTTATTAAATAAAATATAGGAGTAAACTGTAGACATTTAACAAAGGGATTCAAGAAGCCAGTCAAGATTCTTTATTAATGAATTGGTTTTTGGCTTTAAATTATGGTAGGGCATTCTTGGTTCATCGATTCCATGATTGAGCAGTCTGAAAGAAATTAAGTAAAAACAGAATAAAAGTTTGGGGTGATTTTGAAACTTCACTAAAGTAGACCAAGAATGTAAGGTAATTACTGCCCCACAAATAGAAACGTATCCGATTATCGGCCAAATGAATAAAGATCGTACTACTGGAGATCAAGCCTTTAAGAAAACTTGATTAGGGTTAATTAATAATGCCAGATCCGTAGTGTCATTAAACCTTTCTTGTCGATCATTTATTACGTGAGCAGGGCATTTCCTTTTCGGGATTAAGGTAATTAGGAGTGATTGGATGGTTGGGAAGGTTGATTTTGTTCAGGGGTTTGTACCAAACCATAATCATGGGTCCGTTGACTATACATCTGTAGACGCTGGTCATGTTCATCAGTGTTTAGATGTAACTTCACCTCCAGTTAAAATGGATGATGATGACCATGTGCATTACACAGAAGGTTATGTGGTCTTTGAAGATGGTCATACACATCATTATCAGGCATATTCGGGTCCTGCTATTCCTGTAGGAAATGGAATGCATGTACATTATTACGATTTTTATACTTCAGAAGCAAATGGACATCGGCATCGAGTAAAGGGGGTTGACCAGCCGGCTCCAGGAAATAAGTAAAGTATTTCAAACATTTTCTGTTAATCTTAGGTTTTTATCGAGGCGAACGATTAGCAGTGAGAATTCATGAGGGAATCTCACTGCTTTTATATGTATTTATACCTTTGGAAACCTCTTCAGATGAGATTTTTTTCTTAGTAGATACATTGTGGAAAATCAAGGATGTCACTTACACGTTTTTCTCTGTATCATATGCTTTATAAATAGGCTCCCCTTCATCTACTATAGGAAAACAACAATATTCGAACTCTTCAGGCGTTTTTGGACATGAAATGATCTTCACCTTGAGCTTAAAACACCATTTGTGGCAGAATACAGTAGTTTGATTGTAAAATGAGTCATCTGCTCTTTGAACATATGTACACGATGAATGTTTTTCATTTAATCTTCAAATGCAAATGGCACTGTGCATAGTAGGCTATTGCTAAATTAGTGATGATTCCATTTTTATTGGATAATATGGATGTTGAAGTTTTTATAAGAGATAATATATATCAGTATCGTGTTATCTCAATAAATGACACTTACCTATGCAGGGTTAATTTTTATTGATCTACCTGTTATACTACTAAATAGTAGTAATACATATTTCTATATTAAGTTTTAATTATTAACATGAGTACTATTTAAAATTTGCTAATGATATGGTTGAAGTACTCGTACATTATTTAAGGATGAGGGAATTTAATGACAACAAAAACAAAATCAAAATCATCGAGAAAAATTGCTAGGTATTCACTAATTATTATGGGGGTAGGATTTATTGCAACTGCCCCATTTCAAGGTTCATTTTGGGTAGAATTATTACATGGTGGGTTTGAAGCGGGGCTTGTTGGTGGATTAGCCGATTGGTTTGCAGTTACTGCACTATTTCGCCATCCGCTTGGAATACCAATTCCTCATACTGCACTACTACCCAATAATCGAAAAAGAATGACAAATGGACTTGTTTCGATGTTGAAAAATGACTGGCTTTCGAAGGAAAGTATTCAGGAAAAAGTAAAACAAATTCCTTTAACAGAAAAGCTGATCGCCATTTTAGACAAGCAGATACACACAGATAAGTTTAGAAAAGGGATTATTAAACTGATCACGCAAATGATTAGATATATAGAAATTGAAAAGATTACACCCTTCGTAAAAAAACAAATCATATCGACTCTATCTAAAATGGAAATGAGCAAATTTCTTCAACTCGTAAGTTCACAACTGCTTAACGAACAGTTTGATAAAAAAGCTTTGGATCATATTTTGATAAAAGCTGAGACTTGGTTAAGAAAAGAACAAACTAGTCAACGATTAGGAACAGTTTCCATGAATGTACTCAGCAAAATTGAAGCAGATGGTATGCTTCAATTTGCACTTAAATCCATTCAAAGTCTGCTTACCGAGGAAAAACTCGGCAATATCGTGCAAAATCTTTTATTAAGTGTGATAAAGAGTTTGCAATATGAGAACGAGCCGAATCGAGAAGCTTTAATCTTATATATCCGAAACGAGATACAAGGGATTAACGATAATAAGGACGTACTAGTAAGTATTGAAAAATGGAAAGGTCAACTTCTAGCTAAATGGGAACCTGATCAAACAATAACCGAGAGTCTTCAACAAATTCAAAAAAGTGCATTAGATCTTGTAGAAGATCATGAGTTTATTGATATGTATCTTATTCCATTAATGAATCACATATTAGACAATATAAAAGAAAATAGCGCGGACATTGATAATTGGATACAAAAGCAAATAATAATTCTTGTTGAAAATAATCATGAACAAATTGGCAATCTTGTACAAGAGAATTTAGATAAGTTAGACAATGATACACTGATTGATATGATGGAAAATAATATTGGAAAAGACCTACAGTGGATTCGCGTGAACGGAGCAGTTTGTGGTTTTATAATAGGGATCTTACTAACAGGTATACAAGCTTTGTTTAGGCTAGCATAATTTCCATTAAAACCAAATGCGAGTACTTCATTGTTCCTCTCGCTTGATCAAAGCAATGTAATGATTACTACATTGCTTAATCATTTGAATTATATTAATTTGGAAAAACAAAACGGCTACTCTAATGCAGCCGTTTTGTTTTTTGAATTTACATCTAATAATTTTACAATCATGTTAATACTTATTTTTACATTTTTTGAAATTTAATAAAAACACTTTCTTTAAAAAGAATCTTAGCACAATTGGGGCAGGCATATTTCTTACATCAGCACTCGACAAGAATGTCAATTAATCAACAACTAGTACTTGACTTTTAATGACTATATCAGAAAAATATCCGCATATAAAAAAGAGCCAATTGGCACTTTTATCAGGTTAATCCTTCACGATTCCTGTTCTCAAATTATTTACATCAAATTCTAAATAGCCCTTTAAACAGGTCAACATAAAAACCCAACCTTCTTTATTGTCAACTAATTTATGTACTAGCTCATCATCATTTTCATTAAATCCTTGTTCGTTCACTTCAATAATTGTATGCGAATAATCCAATTCAGTTAGCGTAATCGTAACAAGATGTTCTTCCTCAGCTTCCCCCCATTTGAATGCAATTTTCTTATTTAGCTCGATTTCTATTATTTTTATATCCAGTTGTGCGTCGTATTCATCATATTTCAATGTAACCGTCTTACCTTGCTCCCATCTTTCAGAACTTGACGAGAACCAAAAATTGCCGATTTTTGAAGGGTCTACGAATGCTTCAAATACCTCATTAGCTGGTATTACTATTTTAAATTTTGTCATATTGTTCATATACAAAATCATCCCTCTTCGATTTGTTTAATATTATAAGATCTCACATTAAGTATACCTTATACATCTTGTTCTTGAATAATGATAAAATTGCGTTCTGAATGTGACTATGTTAAAGCAAACCAACTTTTCAATTTGAATCATTAATCTATTAAACGTAAACCTTCCTTTTCGGATTTATCTTTGAAAAATGATAAATATAGAACCATAAATAGTATAAGGCTAGCACCAAAAAATTGATAAGCTCCAAATGGGATGTGAAGCCATATGACTGAAGTTATGATGGCAGCTAAAGGCTCTAAACTACCTAATAAAGTAGTTTCTTGAGGTTTTAAGTATTTAAGACTTTCAATGTAAAACCAAAAAGCAATCATCGTGCCAAAGAAAATAACAAAACCTATATAAAAATACGTTTCAAGTGACCATGTACTAGAATCAATTGACCAAGGAGGCTGTATTATGCTCATTCCAATTCCACCAATAATCATGGCCCATCCAATAACGTTTAGTGAGCCCCACTTTTTCAACAATACTCCTGCATATAAAGTATAGAAAGCAAGAGAAATACCTGATAGTATTCCCCATATGACAGAAGATATAGGTACCGAAAGCCCAACCAATGATCCATTCGTTAACAATAAAAATGTACCTGATAAAGCTAAAACTACCGCAATTAGATCTCTAGCCTTCAATTTGCTTACTTTAGCCAACACTAGGTAAAGGATTATAAAAACAGGAGCTAAATATTGTAATAATGTTGCGACTGCTGCATTCCCTAACTTAATGGAAGCCATATAAGTATATTGAACGGCAAGCATACCTAATAAGCCGAATATCACGATCTGTATCCTCGCATTTTTATCTGACCATATCTTTAAAACTTGTTTTCGATTTTTTATGAATGATAAAACAAGTAGTAGAATTCCTGCGATTAATAAGCGAATGGAAACAAGCCATTCAACTGTTATACTATCTTCTTGAAATAAACGTTGTGCTACCGTACCTCCAATTCCCCAAAAAGTTGCGCCAAGTATGACTAATATAAACCCGACCCAGCGTCGTTGATTTTCCATAAACCATTCCCCCTTTAATACTGACATAAACTGTTTCTTTGATGGAGGACTCCATCGTTACACTCTGATTAAACTATGTAAGCACATTCTCTTAACTTCACTATTAAATATATTAATAATTAGTTCTAGAGGATTGTTTTGTAGAACAAAGAGTTAAAATCATCATCGTTACATTTTATTCATGTTTTTAATTATATTGATATATTAAATTTCAACCAATATGCTAAAAATTATGGAAAATCACTTTGGTTTTATTATATTAAAATAATAAATCTGAAACGACCAACAACTAATATAAGAGAAGGAATTTCGCTTGTAATAAGAAATGGACTCGTAATCTATATGAATATGCGTGTTTCAATAGGTTTAAAACATTATTTAGCTAAGTCCACATGTTTTGTAGCACTACCTGAATGACCAAGTTGATAAACTTTACCATCCTCTACCCTATACATATAAAAAATAGTAGGCTCATCTGAAAACATAACTTCAACTACATAATTTGATGCCGTTTTATCTGAACCTTTTGGATCTATTTTAGATTCAACCTTCAATATATCGTCTTTTTGGTATCCCTTTTCTTTTATCAAAAATTACATAACCTTATCTTCTGTATAGGAAACGATCTTTTCAGATTCCTTAGGACTGCCATGGTTAAGAGATTAAATTATATAAAACATGCTTCCCGCTAGCAAAAACACCACTATTCCTACAGTGAAAATAAACTTTTTCATAGTTATCAACCTCCTCCTTGTAACTCAGTTTACACGAATTAAGTTGTTCTTGTTTTACGATTTGATCATTCTTCTATATTTCCTTCTCAAATAAAATAGCCTCAACTCCTAAAAGGAATTGAGGCGTACTTACACTAAAATTTATTCAATCGAAGTATGCTTAAATAACACGAGTGGTAACGATACCTTCGATTTGCTTGATTTTTTCTTCCAAATCAGGAATGATATCGCCGATTATTTTATTGTCAATATCAATCATCGTATACGCGTATTCCCCACGGCTTCTGTTAACCATGTCAGCAATGTTCAAGTTATGGCTCGATATAGCTTGTGTGATCTGCCCAACCATGTTTGGCACGTTTAGGTGGAAAGCCGCCACACGTCGTTTTCCTGTATAAGGAAGGGAAGTATTTGGGAAATTCACTGAGTTTTTGATATTTCCTGTTTCTAGAAACTCCTTCACTTGGCGAGCTGCCATAATGGCACAGTTTTCTTCTGATTCTTGGGTAGAAGCACCAAGATGTGGGATTGGAATTGTATTTTTCATTTTCAATACATTTTCATTTGGGAAGTCTGTAATATATCTTCCGACTTTCCCGCTTTCAAGTGCAGCTTCCATATCTGTTTCATTCACAAGCTCACCGCGTGAGAAATTCAAAATATGAACTCCTGGCTTCATGATGCTAAATATTTCTTCGTTAAACATTCCTGCAGTGTCATCGGTTAACGGAACATGCACAGTAATATAATCAGAGTTAGCGAACAATTGTTCAATCGTCATAGCGCGCTGTACATTGCGAGACAAATTCCAAGCTGTATCGACAGAGATGAATGGATCAAAGCCAATCACATCCATGTCTAAATCAAGCGCATCATTCGCTACAAGTGCACCAATCGCGCCTAAACCAATTACACCTAGAGTTTTCCCTTTAATTTCTTTTCCAACAAATTGTTTCTTTCCTGCTTCTACAAGCTTTGGAATTTTTTCGCCTTCACCTTCTAATGTCTTTGTCCAAGCCACACCGGCAAAAAGGTTACGAGATGAAGCCATTAATGTTGTTAGTACCATTTCTTTTACAGCATTAGCATTAGCACCAGGGGTATTAAAAACAACAATACCTTGCTCTGTACATTTGTCAACTGGAATATTATTAACACCAGCTCCTGCACGTGCGATTGCTTTTAAATTATTGCCGAATTCGATTGTATGCATGTTAAAGCTACGAACAACAATGGCATCAGGGTTTTCAGTATCATTATCGATAGTATAGGTATCGTTATTGAATACATTTAGCCCACTTTCTGTAATATTATTTAAAGTTTTGATTGTTTTCATTTTGTCTAAAATTATTGTGCTCATTTTGTATGCTCCTCTTTTTTAATATTCAATTTTTATGAAAATCTGTATTTTCTAAAAAAATGGAATGTGAAAATAGTATTGCCTTCAATATTCTCTCCTAATATACAGAAAGAGGCAAGGGAAGTTTCCCTTACCTCTGCCCAGGCGAACGGCTACGACTTTATGTGCTCCCTCACGGTGATCCGTGTTTCGCCAGTTACACATAGTCTTTTCATTTATTGTATTTTATCAAATTATTCAGCAATCTTCAACCATCATTTTAAGATTAATCCATTTTAGTTCTTTTGAATGAATTGTTTGGTACACTTGATATGGTTTAACTCAATTGATGATAAACAACCATGTAACAGAATTCACTTTAATCCAATTCTAATCCCCTTCCAATACAACTTGGTCGTTAGCAACTAAAATATTAATCACACATACTGTAAAAAACTATATCTCTTGATATTAAAACGTTCTCAGACACTTTAGATAATGTAACTTTACTTCCAATTCTCTCATGTAAAGATATCTTCAATCGTCAAATCAAAATACACAAGTTTTTAATTATTCCCAAATTAATATGCAGGTATTCATTTTAAACAGTTTGTTTTAAATCAAGTAAAGAAAGGATCTCAGCTTTCCTAGTAGTTAATTTAAAATCGCCGCGATCTCGCGGTTTAGGTTCCGAAATTATTATCGTCTCATACAATTCACCAGGTTGGCCTCTAAGGATGAAGATCTTGTCACATAGAAATAATGCTTCATCAATATCATGAGTAACAAGCAACATGGTTGTATTCTGTTGTTTCCAGATGGAAAGCAAAAGCTTCTGTAACTGCATTTTTGTAAAAGCATCAACAGCACTGAACGGTTCATCGAGTAATATAACCTTGGGCTCAGTTACAAGTGCCCGTGCTAGTGCTGTCCGTTGAGCCATACCCCCTGAAAGATCCTTAGGATAAAGTTTTTCAAATCCCGCTAATCCTACTAGCTTGAGCAGCTCTTGAATAGTAGAGTTGCTATCACCCTTCATTCCAAAACCGACATTTTGTTCCACTGTTAGCCACGGCATTAAACGGGGCTCCTGAAACATCATCCCGACCTGCTCCTTTTCCCATGTGAACTTGCCCGTATAGTCTTTGTCAAGCCCTGCTAGAACTCGAAGCAATGTACTTTTCCCGCAGCCGCTCGTGCCTAGGATACCGATGATTTCCCCTTCCTTGACGGTGAACGAAACATCTGAAAAACCAACCTGTTTTTTATTAAATGTTCGCGAAACTTGCTCTACGGACAACATTCTAAGTCCCTCCTAACGTTGATTTGCATAACTATCTTGCCATCTTAGTGAGCGTTCTTCAATAAATTTTAAAAGCCAATCAGTGAATTTCCCAAGAATGGCGAATAAGATAATACTTCCGATAATAACATCAGGAGAATACGTATTCTGTCCCACTATTAGCAAGTATCCGAGGCCTTTTGAGGCTCCCATGATTTCAGCAGCGACAACAAACATCCAACCAAGTCCGAGGCCACTTCGAATTCCTGTTAATAATGACGGAAGTGATGCGGGAAGAATAATTTTGCTGACAATTTCAAAGGACGTATATCCATAGATTTTACCGACTTCAATCAGTTTTCTGTCTACACCCCGTATCCCAGCAACCATATTCAGATAAACTGGGAAAAACACTCCGACTGCAATCAATATTACCTTAGAGGATTCCCCGATGCCCATCCATAAGATGAATAATGGAACCCAAGCAAGAGATGGGATGGAGCGAAAGGCCTGAATAATTGGATCTATTAATTCTTCGAAAATCTTCATATAACCGACCAGTGATCCGATTATAACTGCTGTGAATGTTCCGATAAGAAAACCAGCAAATACTCTCATTAAAGTTGTTCCAATATGTCCCCAAAGTGTTCCTTCCAATGCCATCTGATACAACCCTTCTACTATTACTGAAGGTATAGGAAGAAGGTGCGATTCGATTATCCCCATCCTCCCTGAAGCTTCCCAGATAATCAACAGTGTCAACGGCAGGATACTACCAAGCAATACTTTGCGATTTATCTTCGGCTTTGTGAAACGTAATTCTTTTGTTTTATTCGCCTTACTTAAAACTGCATGTTCTCTATGCTCCATCAATCTATTTTCAATCCCTTCTGCTCCATCATTTGAGGATTTTTTCGGCAAATTTAGAATTAAATAGTTTATCAGTCAGCTTTTCAACATCAGTCGAACTGTTTAATAAACCATTTTCTTTTAGAACTTCACCTGACCCTATAATGATAGCCTTTTGTTCATCACTTGGAATCGGTTCTGAAAAGTCATTTCGTTCCAATTCCTTTTTTGCTACTTCTAGTGAAATGCTAGCTTCTTTAGCAAGTATTTCTGCCGTTTCATCTGGATGGGCAATTGTCCACTGACGTGCTTCTTCATATGCCTCAAGGACTTTCTCAACATAATCAGGGTATTTCTCAGCGAATTCCTCGCGAACATCAAGTGTGCTAAAGCTGTTGAAATTTGGGTTACGATAAAAGATTTGAATGTCTGACTCCAATTCTACCTTTGCCATATGAGGGTCAAGACCAGCCCAGGCATCAACATCACCTGATTGTACGGCTAATGCACCGTCACTATGCTGTAAGTTGACAATTTCGACATCTTTTGAGGAAAGACCAGCTTCCTTCAAGGCTCTCAACAGAAAAATATAGGGGTCAGTACCAACTGTAGCTGCAATACGTTTGCCTTTTAAATCAGCAACAGAATTGATTGTACCTTTTTTTGCCATAAGCGCAGTCCACTCTGGTTTCGAAGAAATATAAACGGTTTGGATAGGTGTACCTTTTTCTTTAGCTAATAGTGCAGCTGCACCAGCAGCGGAGCCGAAATCGGTACTCTCTGAGCTAAGGAATTCTAATGCTTTATTTGATCCTTGACTAAGAACAAATTCAACACCAATATCTTCAGCTTTGAATTTTTTTTCAGCAATGCCCTGATCCTTTAATACCAAACTGACCGGTGAATAATATGCATAATCGAGGATTATTTTCTTTGGTTTAGCATCTGTCCCAGTACCACTTACATCATTCGAGCAACCAGAAAGCAATATTAATCCAATTAGTGCCAGTGTACTTCTAAGCCTATTCTTCATTTTAATACCTCCACTTTTCCCTATTTTTCTTCTACCCATAAATTAAACAGTCCCCATTAGTTTACTTGGTTTAATAATCATTAAAAAAACCTCTTTCTAGTAAGAAGAGGGTTTTAATAAAAAAACCTCCCTCATCTTTCAGATCACATGATCTGCAGGATTTAGCACCTTTTTAAGCATTCACTTAATGGTTGCCGGGCTTCACAGGGCCTATTCCCTCCGCCGCTCTCGATAAGAGTGTATTTATTATTTAATTAGGGTGTTCATCTGTTTTGAAGTATAAATCACCTGAAAATGAATGTCAACAATTTTCTGAATTTTCAATTCGGGTTTCAGACAATATTGTGGCTATATAAAAAAGTTTAATAAATTTAGAATCTTAATCTAAAAATGCGTCCTTATACTACAAATAAGAGGCCATGATATTCTCATCAAATTAAATTTTCACTTGCCTTAAATGAAAAAAGTGAAACAACTTGTTTATATTTCAAGTTATCAAATCAAACTAAATTAATCTTTTTTTGAACTCAATCGTTCTAACTTTTCTTTATTAATGATAAAATATTTTCTTCCTTTCTTTTCTAATAATCCGTCTTCATGGAATTGGTTAAGTGTGTATAATAAATGTCGATAGCTTCCCCCCACGTATTCTGCTGTTTCAGTATGCTTCTTTTGAAAACATTCATCGTGTTCTATTTGAAGAATATATTTCGCCAATCGATTTTTGAATTCATAATCCTGCATATCTGTGTAGTGATCCGTTCTTTTAAGTAATTTATCACCTAAATATTTTGAGAAATTATGGAGAAATAGATTGTCATTTAACAGATGTTCTTTCGATGAAACCAATGGAACCGCCAAGCAAGCGCAGTCATTTATAGCCACAACATCTTTTATATTCTTTTCCATCTCAATCAAGGATAATTCACCAATAAATTCATCTTTCTTTAGAAACTGAATCAGCGCACGTTTTCCATTTTCGTGTACTATATATATTTTTGCCCGCCCATCCAATAATAAAAATAAGTACTGAATATCTTCATCAAAGCGCACTATATATTCATTAGAAGAAAACTTACAAATAAAGGCCTGATGTAAAACTGCTTTCGGAAAAGTTTCTTGAATATCATTATATATATCTACAAAATTTTCAGCGTAATCCTTCAAATTGATTTTTTTCATTTTATCACCTCAATATGAGATATCTCCTATTATTATATTCTTCCTTTCGATATATTACTACCAAGAGGTGGATAGGAATGAACAAATACAAACATATTATTTTTGACTTAGATGATACGATACTTGATTTTCGAGATTCAGAAGAAAAGGCTTTAAAACAAATGATTACGCAATACGAGTTGCCCGACAACAAACAAACCATTGCATGTTATAAGCGCATTAATGATGGATTATGGCATCAATTAGAGGAAGGCTTGATTTCTCGTGAAGACGTGCTGACAACGCGTTTTTCACTTTTTTTGAAGGAATTTCATATAGATGAAAACGGAGCAAAAGCTGAAGCTATGTACCGTGAACATTTAAACCAAGGACATAAGACCGTTACCAATGCACACGAATTATTAAATGCTTTAAGTAAGCAAGATTATAAATTATATATTGGAACAAACGGTGTAGGAAAGACTCAAAGAAAAAGATTAGGAGATGCCAAGCTACAAGGATATTTTGAACAACTATTTATCTCCGAAGAAATTGGTTATGAAAAACCGAATCCCCATTTCTTTTACTATATTTTTGATGCCCTGCATATAAATCGTAAAGAAGAATTTTTAATGATAGGTGATCGTTTAACATCGGATATTCAGGGAGCTATCAATGTCGGAATTGATTGCGTATGGTTTAATCCTAAGAGAAGCATGCCTAAATCAGGTTCACCTAAGAGCACATATATGATACCAAATTTAATGCAAATACTAGACTTATTAGAGGTAGATTCATGAAAAAAGTAATTCAATCGATTCTACTCTACTCTATATAGTAAGTGCTATTGGCATTAGTCTTACATTAAAAGCAGATATTGGAGTACGCAGTTTTAATGCGATGAATTTATCCATATCTGAATGTACTTCCATCAAGGTTGACACAATTACATTCATTGCAAATCTCATTTTTCTAATCGGTTATACCTGCCTATGCAAAAAAAAGATTTCAGGAAATTTACTTTGATGTTCATTTCCATCTTATTCTTTGGAATAGTTATTAATTTTTTCCTCTATACTATTTTCGGTATGATTCACATAGAGAATTATTTAGTAAGAATGGGGCTATTTATTTTCGGTGCGATACTAGCCGGTGGAACAATAGGCATTATTTTATCATTAGATATTATTCCTTTTCCTATTGAAAGTTTATGTTTACGAATAGCCGAATTAACAAAACTCACTTTCTCTCAGTACAGATATTGTGTCGATTTATTCTATCAATAACAATATCACTACTATACAATTTACCAATCAATATTCGAGAAGGAACGATTATCAGCTTCTTCTTATTGTCCGGCATTATTTCTTATACACGATTGAAATTTGAAAACTATCAGCTGAAACCAAAAACTCAATAAAAAGCATGACTAAAAAATAGCCTCTTACGGATAAGAATCCAAAGAGGTTATTTTTATCAAACTTTTGTAAATTATCAAGACCTAAAATATAAAAAGTCATAAAAAATAAAGAGTGGTCCATATTAGTCATGTATAATATGGACCACTCTTTTACTTCTTGTTTAACAAACGCACCTGATTACGGAATATTGAAAAACATGAAATATCTATAAAAATAGTTCCTCAGTTACTATGCCAAATCTACCTGTCACTTTAAGAAGCAGCAACAAAATACCAGTTTTCATCTATTTTCACTATTTGTTTAAAATCTCCACCAAACGAACCCGATTGTGGTTTTTTATCATTCGGAGAATAAACAAAACCAGAAAAACTATCTAACACTCCTCGAAATGTAAAAAATAGAACTGAATAATGTTCACCCTGTTTTTCAATTACTATGTCTCCCCCACCCTTTGATAAATGGTCATACTTGTCTGGTAGGTGCATAAGTGATGAATTATGAGAAACATTCGGGCTAAAGGTTCCATCGTGTATTTTTAAAATTATTTCATCTCTTTCCGATTTGTTCACCTTGAAATCTATGTCTAATACAATCTGATTGAATGGAATGAGGAATAATAATAATAATAATAATATAGTAATTATCTGTATCCCAAACGGCTTCCAATCCTTTTTCTTAAATAATCCGATGATTGCTACGATAAAGCCTACTAAGAAAAAACCATATACTATTAACCATACAAATGGCATCAAAAATGGTGTAAATATCTCAATAAGTTCCCATTGAAAAAACTGGAGGAACATTATGAATAAACTACTTATAATCGATAACCATAAGATAACTTTTTTAATTTCAGCTCAGCCCCTATGTATATATTCTACCCCCCCTCTATTTTAACATAAATATCCAACTCTATTATTGAATGTTATTCCGCAAAATGGCCCGTTTGTTGAACAAGCAGGGATGAAGAGCACCGTTCTCACCATAATAAACTTACCTTTTTTTATATACCTCTACATAAGCAAACTTCAATTGCTCTCTAAGTTGTTTGTTATCATCTAATTTCTTAATCTTTCGTTTCAATGATTCAATAAGGGCATCCTTGTTGCTCTCATTTATTTCTCGCTTAACTTGTTTTGGTGTAGGTACTTGTGATTGTTGCTGCCTTAACGCTTCAATCCGTTTGCGAATATCGACATCGTGGAGTTAGTATAGTTAAATTCTAAATGATCAATCTTTTTTGTAAAACTACAAATATAAATTATTATGAGTATTTTTTGACCAGTAAGAACCGTTTCATCAAATTGTGGTTAAAATAAAAAACATAACTATTATTTTGGTTATTCATTTGGAGTTACCATAGTGAAATAGAAAACAGTTTAAAAATATTTATTCAATTTATAGTAAGATAATAAAAGGGTATTTTTTTCAGAAAAAGAAGATGGCTTCGAGTTTTTATACTCGAAGCCATCTAACTATCTATTATCAATACCCATTCACAATTTCTTCACATACGTCCTTGCTGTAAATAGACAACATAGCGCCAAGGCAGTTATTCCAAATATCGAAATATATGGAGCTAATTCAAAACCCCAAAACTCGCTCATTTCAGGCATATAATCGACTCCTTTGTTAGTTAAATGATTCCTGTATCACGCATCCTGTTTTCACCAAAGCTTGTAATAGAATACTTAAATAGTAACTTACCCTCACTAAAGTGCTCACCCTTATCCAACTTCTCATCAATGGTTTCTATAAGCGCTCCTGAAAATAAATCAGTTAATGTTACTCGGACATTCCCTGAGGCATATGCGCCAGCCAACCCGTATTCTTTCAGAATTTGCTTGGCAATATCATAATCCCATATTCCTTTGTCTGGTCTTTCCATCGTATGCTCACGTATGATTTGTAGAATCCTTCCTTTAATATGAATTTTCGGCATTATATCGCCTCCTCTTTTTCTTTCTTGTCTGAAGGCACGGTACGGATGACTTCTAGTACATCTCGTTTTTCAGTAAACATGACAAACCCGCCTATAATAACAACTAGCGCCCCTAAAACGAAATTCCATTCTGGTGGGGTAAGTGTGAAGATACTTATAAAAATGATGGCAAAGATTCCATATAAGTCTCCGATTGCTTGGCCTCTTCCAACGCCAATTAATGGGAAGGACTTGTACCATGATACGTAGCAAAAACCAAATGTAATGCCGGCTAAAAGCAGCCAAGTTATCGGTAACAATGTCATCGTTTTTGCGATCATTGGCACAATGGGCACATCACCAAATAGGATAAACAGCGGAAAGATTACCGCTACCCACCAGAAAACTTCACCCGTAAATCTAAGTGTTAAGCCAATATCAGGATCTGTAACATCCAGTGCTCGTCCAGCAATGGCTCCTTCAATTCCCCAGCCAATGGCAGCCATTAATCCGCCTAAGTATCCTAACCAAGAGCCTGAGCTGTCCTTGAGCTCGCCTAAAATACCAGGAGCAAATACGACGATCCCACCGATAATAATCATAGCGATACCAATAGCAGCCCTCCGAGTTATCTTTTCACCGTACCATTTGTACGCTAGTATAGAACCTACGATGGGATACATTAATGCTGCCACTGCTGCAAAAACACCGCCAATAAAGCCGATCGCCAGAAAACTACCGAAAATAGCCATCGGTCCGCCGAAAATTGCAGCTGCAAAATACCATTTCGTCACTTTTTTAAACTGAACAATCGTTCGTCCATAATCTTTCCATTTACCTAAAACACCTGTCCACACAAACATAAACAATAAAACAGCGATTGCATTTAAACCAGCTATTACGGCTGCAGCTGTCACATACTCAGAATTTGTATGAAAGGGCATGGAAACGAAGGGAAACTCGTACCATATCGCTGAGCCTGGTACATACCAGGCTCCCCACAGAATGGCAGCCCATAAAGCCCACATAAAACCTAAACGTACTGTCTTCTCTTTGTGTTTTGTTCTTGCAATATCCACTAAACTCATACATGCCCCTCCTAATGAAATGATTCCAGCTTCATATTTATATCCTAATGTTCGCTGGAATTCATCTCATGTTCCTTGAATTCATCACCGTCATCATTTAAGAAACTAAACGTATATTCAACAACTTCCAAAGGCTAAGTTCAGTCGAGAAGAATCGCACATAAAACACTTTAATGATACAGAAAATCATTTATTTGGCTTTTCCCAGTTGCATCATGCTTCTTAAAAGAAAAACTCTCTTTTCCCTAAAAGTATTCTTAGAAAAAAGAGGTTATTCTAACACATTTTCATACTTTTTTTCGTTTAATAAAAGATCTCCCGACCACTTGTTATTCAATTATATTGAACAGCGCTATTTGAAGATTTTAGTGCTTTCTGCATTAAGACGACTTCTTCACTTAAAGCGGTAATTCGATCTAAGACTTCTTTATCCACTAGTTCATTTTGAGAACTGAAATGGTCATTATGAGCATAAACAAATCCTGGTGCAACAAAGGCACGGAAATATCCGGCAATTGGCTTCAATTGATTTTCAATGACCAAATAATGTTGATATGTTCCCCCTGTAGCAATAAAACCCATTACTTTATTGCGAAAATCTTTCGGGTGGATTAAGTCGAATAAGTTTTTAAGAGCGCCAGTAATAGAACCTTGGAAAATTGGAGTACCAATAATATAAAAATCTGCTGAGGAAACAATATCGATCACTTTCTTCGTATCCCCCGTATATGTTGACGGATTACGGCCATCACAGAACTGAATATTATAATCCTTCAAATCAAGCAATTCTACTTCAATTTCCGGGTTATTTCGCTTTACTTCGTCTAACACTTTTTGAACGACAACTCGTGGTTTCGATCCAGTAATCGTTCCTGATATCCCTAGTAACTTCATGCTAAATATCCTCCTTATACTAATATAATCCTGCTGGCATATGCCAAGTTAGAGGAACAAGGATTTACTTGTACCATCTTTCGACTTTCATAACTAAATAGTCTTGATACTTTTTGGTTATCCAAAAGAAAAATTACTAAATATTCTGAAAGTTTTCCCCGGAAGTATTTAACTCATAATAACATCATACTAATCTTCGATGAAGAGTGGCTTCCTTTCTCCTATTCTTGAGGTGAGTCCAAAGAGGATTTATTATGTGTGCCCCTATAACAAATAAATGAAGTACCACTCCAAAAAAGAAAAACTTACGGAATCCCAGTGCCATTTTTACCGAGAAGATGTTAATTGTTTTAGGATGAAATGGGCCATACCCTTTCAAAGGAGGTATATACCAGAACCAAACCACTTCGTTTCGGTCCTGGTATATACATGGAAATTTAATTACTTCTAATATTTACTCAAACCATGGAACATCGATTAATGTATTGCCAATCCACTCACGTAAAATTTCATTTGTAGGTCCCATTAATGCACCAGCGCGACCATCACGTAAATATTTTTCTACTTGACCTGTCAAATAGCCTCTTCCTCCTGAAACTTGTAGCGCTTGGTTCGTTACTTGAATAACGATATCAGCTGCATGAGTTTTTAATTGCCAAATTGGGAAGAGGCATTCTCCTAGTGGCGTCCCATTTGCAATAGCTTTGTCCAGTCCTTCAGCTGTTCGATACAGCATACTTCTTGCACTGTCCACCATAATTTGAGCTTTCGCCAATTCATGACGGATGACTTGATAACTAGCTACTGATTTTCCAGTATCAGCATGAACCTTTTTCTTCGCACCATTAATCGCTGCATTAAGAGCACCTTGTGCAATTCCAGTCCAACAAGCAGCTGTTCCTAATAAAAACAGTGGATCGATTGTATTATCATTGTGATAATTCATCCCGCCTTCACTGCCGAGACGGTTTTCAGCTGGGACATATACATCTCTAAATTTCATTGGTCCACTAGAATTTCCGCGAAGTCCCATTGCAGAGAATGGAAATTGCGTGATCCCCTCTTGCCCATTTTCTACAAGTAAGAACATTAATTTATCAGATTCTGTACTTTCTGGATACGTTGTCGCCACGACATACCAATCAGCTTCTCCAGCACTTGTAACAAATGATTTATCTGCATTCAATGAGTAGCCATTTCCGAGACGCGGGGCTTCACTAACTACATTCCAAAAGTGACTTCCAGTTGCTGGTTCACTAAAAGCTAATCCGCCGATTTTTCCTCGAAGAACATCAGGGATAAAACGCTGACGCTGCTCTTCGGTACCAGCTGAAAATAGTGTTTGAACAGCAGCTGTATGCATAACCCAACACATCGTTGAAGATGCACAATATTGAGCAAAACTTTCAGATAATACGGCAAAACCAGTAAGTCCAGCTCCAAGTCCGCCATACTCTTTTGGTAGGGTAACAGCGCCAAATCCTGCTTCAGCAATTTTACTTATACTTTCACGAGGATAGAGGCTTTCCTGATCAGAAATTGCAGCTCTTTCTAGCAATTCACTTTTTCCAAGCGCGTGTGCTTTTGCTTGTAATTCTTCATAACCTGGAGGGCATGTCCACCAGCTTGGAATTTGCATAATACCTTCATTTAATACTGTGTTTGAAACTGACATAATCCTTCACTCCTCAGTAATTTTTATTGGAATTAATTGAATAGCCATATGAATTCGTAGTGAATTAATTACTATTGATATAGACTCATTTATATTACTTTGTCTTTCGAAATCTCATCTTCCATTTCAAGCATTTTAAAATAGCTTCGGGTAGTGGGACCCGGTTCAGTATTTTGAGTAAGCATGTTCAAAGCATTAGATACTTCGATGCGGCGATATGTTTCAGTTACACGCCCATTCGTTTTAAGAGAGTTCCGTCTTTCTAGTAATAGAGCCCTATCTTCAATCGAAAGGTCTTCTGAAATTTTGATAGTGTCAAGTACATTTTTTTCTGCAGCTTCACAACTGGTAATCTGGACATCGCTATTTTCAACACGACCTGTCGGAGAATAAGCCAATGCGCTAACAATTCGATGTTTTGCACTATTTAATGTTTCTCTTAAAAAAATAGGTTGGATAGGCGTAATGTCTTCCACGAGCAACCGTGTAATGCCGCGATCATTAATCGCTTCTAAAATTTGTTCAGGGTCATCCTCAACGACAATCTCTTTATGCGGCGGCCAAATATCCATCCAATAATGGGTCATATGCTGCTTTCCTATATGGAAGATAAAAAACTCGGGATAAATAAACTGTTGTCCAGGTTCTACACCAAGATTAGGTCGGAAAAAATCATAAAATCTTGTAAGTGCCGACATTAGTAAACTACTCGCACCAGTTCCGCCACCTGTTTCTCTTACGACCACTCCAACGCGGTCATATTCATTGAAATTCGGGAAAATATCTTCTAACAGTACTTTCTTCCCTTCTAATTCAAAGTCAAAGTCCTGATAGTTCATGGCATTGACTGTATGCATTTTTGAATCCCCCCTTTTTTTCTTTTACGGAAATTAGAATATTTAAACGTTATTCAGTTGGGGTCATACTGTTTTTTATTTGTACGTTCAACCAAGTTTACAAAAATGATGGTTCAGGTATGCGATGGGCTGTATAGAAAGCTTCTCCATCACTCTCAGCATCAAAAATCACCGGTACATTAGGCGTGAAGATGACGACATCCCCTGCTTTTGCTATATATTTTTTCCCTTCTATATCTCGTAATATAAATTGACCTTTGATGACGAATTTCACTTCTAAAAACTCATAGACAAATTCAAATTCTTCACCTGGTTGCATATCGAAGTATCCCATTGTAATGGCATTTTCTTTTGATGTAACAGGAACATCAATGATTTGACTTTTTAATGCTGGAATTCCTAGCAGACCATTCAATTCTTTCTTTTGATAAGTACCTGCTTTAATAATTTGGATACCAGGTGCTTTGCTCAAATAATCATAGTTTGTTGCTTCTGTTGTTGGTTGGCTCATGTTTACCCACTCCTATCAGTTTTGTTTTATCAATTATTATTTTTATTCAAATAATATAGTTTGTTAACATTTTTTGATTTCGAATTCTACTACTCTCTATTTTTATATGTTACAAAAACGAAGGTTCAGGCAGACGATGCGCGGTATAAAAAGCGTCTCCGTCGCTTTCACCGTCAAATATAACGGTTGTAGTTGGGCTGAAAACGAATACATCTCCTTCTTCAGCGATATACTTATTCCCTTGCTCGTCACGAACAATTATTTTCCCTCTAAAGACGATTTTTATTTCTAAAAACGTGTAAGTAAATTCGAAATCTTCTGAATTTTGCATAGAGAAGTAACCCATTTGTAAACCATGCTTATCTGTGCAAACTGGAACATCAATAATTTGGCTCTCAAGATTTGGAATACCAAGAATACTATTTAATTCCTTCTTTTTATATGTCCCAGCTTTTATGACCTTCACACCTGGTTTATCATTTAAATACGTTAATTCATCTAACCATGTAGTTTCTGTACTCATTTTTGTTCCTCCATTATTTTTATATTTTTTTTTATAATAGTCCGGAAGTAAAAACCGGTTTATTCATCATGTTATATTTAGGGTGTTGCTCCAATATCGTGAACAATCCAGAAGACAAACGATTTATCCAGCTTATATGAATCTCTTCTTGGTTTTCTAATAATCGCATGCTGTGAGCAGGAAAAATTATTTTAGCAGCATCTTGTGTGACTAATACGACTTGGTCGTATGTTTCATCCCCTTTTAAAACAGATACTTCATATACTCCAGGGGGAGGAAGTAGATAATAAGGGCTCGGTACTACTGCAACACTTGTATTATTTGAAAAAACCTTCCCTTTGATCTGATAATGTTCGCCTAAGTAACGATGAATGATGTCCATTTTTCCGGTAGAAATTAAATTTCTTATTAGAGTAGAGCTTATTTTTTCGCCTTCAATCTCCACTTTCTTTACTTTTATTCCTTCAATGACGTGGTTAGAGTCCTCTTTTATTCGATCCATATTCCCTTCTCCAAATTGACCATAAGTAAAGTCAAATCCTGCAACCGCATACTTTACTCCAAAATCAAGGAGATATTTTTGTACGAATTGCTCTGGTGTTAACGAAGCAAAATCCGGATCGAATTGCACGATGTAAAATTTTTCTACACCTAACTTTTTCAAAATTCGTTGTTTGGCAATCATTGGCATTAAATATTGAATTTTTTTCTTATCTCGTTTCAGTACTTCTTTTGGGTGGGGGAAAAAGCTCATACATGCAAGTTGCAGTTGCTTTTCATCAGCGATTTTTATAGCTTCGTTGATGACTTGTTGATGACCTAGATGAACCCCATCAAAAAATCCTAAAGCAATCACATTTGGTTCACATTCCGCTAGAAACGAATGCCGGTTGCTTTTATTTACATAAATGACTTCCACTTATCCGCCTCCTAATCGTTAATTTAAAGAATTAAAGGTTTAAGTTAGTCGATCTACTTTCAATAAGCGTCACCATCGCTTTCATCATTAAAAACATCTTTGTACTCAGCGATTAACACGTATAGATCAACTACTTAGGCATTATGTTTTTCCATTGATTGTTAGAAACAATAATTTCTTCACTGAAGACAAATTATTTTTCTAAACGTGTAGAATTCTTCTAGGTACATGGATGATACCCACACCTGTTAACGCTTTCATTACGAGTGGTCGTAAATCCTGAATTACTATAGTACTGTTCGATTCACTAATTCCGTGTATCTTGTTGTGGCTGTTGCTTTTTTCTATATATGTATCATATGATTTATTTATAAAGTTATCCTAAAGTCAATCTAAACTAACGATAAAATTTCAATAAATTCCAAAAAATATAAAATTTCTCATGAATTTTCACTATTTTACAGGCTTCATGTCGACGGTTGAAAGGATATCGAACACTTAAACAAAAAAATAGGGTGTCCCAAAAAGCCTGTCCTCACACTCTATAAACCGTTTAGTATGTTATCACACGTTAAATAAACGATATATAGGAAATGTGAATCTAACCTTTTTATTTGGACACCCTTAATTCGTCAATTGTAAACAAGAAATCTAGTTTGTTAAATGTTTCAACGTTTGTTGTCGGAATATAAACTTAATGTTGTTCTGAAGTCACATTTTGTATTAATGGAATGGGCATTTCCCTCGATTTGCTAAATAGTTACTTATATTGCTTAAATGTCTGATAGCTCTACTAATGGTAGCACAATCGTAATCGTCGTTCCTACGCTTACTTTACTTTCTACTAAAATATGTCCATCGTGTGCGGTAATAATTTTTTTAACGATAGGCAAACCTAATCCATTTCCTTGAATTTTTTCGGTACTTGTTCTTTTCTCTCTAAAAAATGGAAGGAATATTTTTTCTTTATTATTTTCCGATATACCAATTCCGTAATCTTTGAACTTAATAATCAAGTTTTCATTTTGTTGGTAGGCAAAAATGTCTATTTTAATTTTCTTACCATTATTTGATTTTGAATACTTAATGGCATTTTCTAAAATATTAATAAAGACGCGATTCATTTTCTTAGGATCAACAAAAATGAACAATGAACCTACTTCATAGTTTTTAGTAATTTCAATATCGGACCCTTCTGATCGGATCGCAATCATGTTTAACGATTGCTCCATCAAGAAATCAAATGGAATGACTTCTTTTACGTAATCTCCATCATCATCCGTGTTCATATCAAATAAGTCATTAATTAATTGGATAATATGATTACTGCGTAGTAGTATGGAATTCATAATTTCCTTTTTCTGGATTTCAGGAAGTGACTGATGATTAACTAAGATTTCCGTGTATTCTCTTACGGACGTTAATGGCGTTTTTAAATCGTGAGAAATCTGTGACATAAATTCTTTTCGCCGTTTCTCAGATTCTTGAAGTTGTTGGTTTGTGTTAATTAACCGTTCATTAGCATTTTCCAACTCCTTCGTTCGCTCTAACACTTTGTCTTCCAGTTGATGAGCTTTTAAGTTTAATTCCCCAATTAATTCTTGGATTTTTCGGTTCATAAAATTAAACGCTACCGCCAAGTTACCAATTTCATCTTCTTGCTCAATATGAAGTTCTTTCACAAAATTGCCGTCAGCACTTTCTCTTAGCGCAGTAGTTAACTGATCAATTGGTTGGGTGATTGTTCGTGAAAAACGGTAGGTCATATATAACAGAATAATGATTCCGAAAAGTAAAAATACTAAAAGATGAGATAAAAAAAGAAGCATATGCTTATTCGTTTGTGCCTCTGTACTTTTGACGATTGGTTCGACAATATCAGATTCTGAAATGATAAAATTGAGACGCCATCCGTTATTTAATGATGAAGATAAAAGATACGCTTCTGAATTGGAATAGGTTATTGGCAAGATGCCTTCTTTATTTTTTAAAGCGCTATTCATAAGAGGTACGTTCTCCTCGATCCCTTCTGCTTTCGTTTGTCCCGAAATAAAATTACCTTTATCATCAATTAAAAAGGCAAAGGCGTTTGGTTCACTGAATTTGACGTCCATTAATTTGTTTGTAATGTTTTCAATGGGTACATCTAAACCTACCATTCCTTTAAATTCGACCGAATTCAAATAAACGGGTGCCCCGACTGATATTAGCCAATCCTCTTTCGTTACATCCCCCATGGGTTTAGCCGACCATATAAAAGGTTTCGTCCATTTCACTTTCCGTTGTGGATTTAAAGCAACTGTATAAAATTCATAATCTTGAAAACGCAGATTAGGTGCAAATTTTTTTGAAGAAATGGCTGCCTCAACGTCTAAAAACGGATAATATAGCCAAGAAGAACTAGGTAACGCTAAGTAAACGGCATTGATCATCGTTTCATTTTCCATCGTTTGAACGAACAATGGTTCAAGTTGCTTTGCTATTTTCAGGTCATTTATTGCTGTATCAACCAAATCGCTTGATCTCGAACTAATAAAAACATTTGTTTTTTCATATTTATCGTCAAATGTTTCCCACCAGTAACCTTCTTTTCCCTTTGTTACATGTAATTCATTTGAAAGACCTAGATTAGGCCGACTATAAATAGTCTCAGCTTGTTTTTGAATTAATCTTAATGTGTTTTCGAGATTATGCAAATCTGTATTCAAATTTTGAGTTTCTTTTTGTAAATACAAGAGTTTTTGTGATAAAACTTCTTTTTTTGTATTGGCTATTTGATCTTTCATAATTTGATTTGATAGATTGCTCCCTTGATACATACTGTATGCAGCGATCATAACAAAGGGAATAAATGAGATCATTGTTGTAAATGCTAATATTTTAAAATAGTAGGATTTATTTAACTTAAATGGACGCTTGCACAAACTTGTAGCCGACCCCCCTCATTGTAATAATGTAGGATGGGTTTACTGGATAATCCTCAATCTTTTTCCTCAAGTTTGAAATATGAACGATAATCGTACTTTTCTCACTAAACGAATCATATCCCCAAATTTGATTTAAAAGCTGTTCCGCTGAAAATACTTGATTTGGATGCTGGGCAAAAAAAGTAAGCAATTCAAATTCCTTTGCTGTTAATTCAATCACATGTCCGTTTCGCCTTACTTCCCGAGCAGATAAATCGATGACGATATCATCAAAAGTTATTTGCCTTTTTAACGTGTTTTGATTGTGATTAATCGAATTTCTTCTTAAGTGAGCTTTAATGCGGGCAATTAAAACTCTTGAGTTAAAGGGTTTTTCAATATAATCGTCGCCCCCCATTGCAAAAGCTAGAATTTTTTCCTTATCTTCATTATTACAGGTTACATACAAGATGGGAACGGCTGTCATTTCTCTTAGTTGCTGGCATAAATCAATTCCATTCATATCAGGTAATTGTATATCCAAAAGAATAAGATCTGGTGCTTTTTCCCGAACCTTTTTAATAGCATCCATTCCAGTTGAAGCAATCGTATAGGCAAACCCTTCTAGAGTTAAATTCATCGATAAAATTTTCTGAATATCCTTATCGTCTTCAACAATTAAAATTTCATCCAAGTATGATGACCTCCAGCTATTTAATTTTAAATTATTATCTGAATTTTTAATCTACTCACTTTTATAAAGATTACCAAAAAATAAAAGCGCTTTCAACACTTTTGAAAGAATCGGTTAAAACACCTTTATATTGAAGTACACAAATAACCGTTTATAACTACAACCCCTATCATTTTCCTTTATTTATATATTTTAACACAACAAACCAATTATTTTTCAAGTATGTTCTGCTCTAAAAATTGTTTTATAGGCTTTATTAGGTGAAAAAAACAGAATTTCTCTAAATGAAGTCAGGTTTTCCCACCTAAATTCAAAAAGTCTATAAAAATTTACCGGGAGCGATGTTGGATTCTATTGAAAAAGAAAAAAGGATAGGTCGACTAATCTAATCAGTTAGTGCAGTATGACTTGTGTGAACACTTTATTCTTGTTTGCTTAAAATCGGCTTCGCAAGCTGTATTATTAAATTTTCATCATGAATTTCTAATGAACTTAATAGAATGATCATATAACAATCAGTGGATTCAGGTTTCCAAGAGATATGTTCATGAACTATAGGGAGAATGTCCTCCCCAAAGGTTTTAACTGTATCCATTCCTTTTCTTTAAAATGTCCATGTTACATATATGTCCATAGAATATCGAGTGAGTTTGCCCAAGGAGGTAATGATCATTTGGCATAAGATCATGAATCAGAAAAAAAGAATACTTCCTGAACCTCTTATAGAAATAAAGAAAGAGCTGAAGAATAAAAGCAAAAAGTCGCTTAAAGAAGAAAATCTTTCGTCGAAAGAAGAAGCTCTTGTCCAGAAGATCAAACATGCATTTTGAATAAAAATAATGTCACGAGAACGAAAGCGTATCTTGATTTTTATAATGTGCATCCGGAAATCCATTAGGTATTTTTAGGACATATGGTTTCTCGAAATGGCAGATGGAATATGACGGATTTAAAAGGTGGATTACTACCAAGGCTACTGACAAAGAGTGAAGCGGATTCATTCTTCACATTTTTAGAACGTGGAAATTGGCTGATTTTCCAAGATGTATTCCTGCAATTTTTGGTGTATGAAGAAAGTAAAAAAAGAGGACAGAACTTATTTTACCTGTTAAAGCATTTACATGTGTCAACTTTTATGGAAACGATTTGGCTTTATTTTTGGAGTGAACATGACCCCTATCTATTAACTGTTGATCTTATCATTAATGAACAAAACGATCTAGAATCAAGAGTGCTTGAAAATCCCACGTTTAAAAAAGAAGTTTTCAGCAAATTAGAATTTAAATTACAGGACTTCCTTTCCATGAATCATATTCTTTTTCCATATGTAGTGGATGGGGAGGTGAAAATCGCTGGCCAAGCGCTACATCATTTTGAGGATTTACATAAGCGGATCATGCTAGGAAAACGATTGTATACCATTTTGTTTGGTGATGACGAGCGATTAAAAATGATAGAAAAATGGGAGATTTCAGCTCCTCATACTGGTTCTAGAATGGATTATTGGCCCCATATATTTAATCATATAGATGAAGAAACTCCAAGTAGACTATTGAAAACAAGGATAAAATCATGCCAGCTGTTACCAGGTTCAACGAGATTCTATAGCCCTAAACTAATATTTTCGTGGAAGAATCGAATGCATATACGTGCTGGAATTGCTGACTGATACAAAGAGTGGCAAGTAATCTATTACTTAATCAATTCTAAAGAAAATATAGTTGGAGAGATTAAACATGAATATTGCAAAACACTCGAAAGACTTGAATTCGCGGCAATCACAAAAAAGGCGATTTCCCCCGATTGGATTAAAAACAGTTCAAATTTCCTTCCATCAATCCTGCTTGCCTCATTATTAGGAACGTACCTCGATCTATATTTTATAGGAAAAGGCTTCTATTCCTTTCCTATAAGGCCCATGTCAACGGTCTTTTCAATTAATATTGCTTTTACTTTGATTGGTCTTCCCTTGTTGATTGGTGTCTTTCTTTATGCTTGTAATAAAATGAACTCATAGGGAATAGGAGGACTGATTATCATTTTAAGTCTTTTGATGGCTGTTGGTGAAAAACAAGCGGAAACATTTAGCTTGTTCTTTCATAGTGTTTCATGGAATCATATTTATTCATTGATCGGTTATATCCTCTATTTAACTTTCATCTATTCTTTTTATTGTTGGTTAAAACGTGGCTGCCCCCTGTTAGATAATCGATAACGGAGGTCAGGTATATTTTTACAGTGAGACAAATGCTTTTTTCATTCCCCATTCATCTGCATTATTATGAATACTTGCTCTCCAAGTTCCCCTACTTTAATTAAATCTTTCACTGAGAATTTTTTTAGTTTATTTTCGGATCCTTCTTCTATCCCTTACCGTTGTGCCACGTTCTTTATACGTTTGAAGAGTAGTGCTGTTAAAAAGTTAGCATCCATTTACTAGGACGACTAATTTCGCATCAAATCAACACTTTTTGTTGAATCTTCCCTTCTTTTGATAGCTTTTGTCATGTAGCAGGAAAAAGAGAACCACAATCAAGAATATATCTTAAATTAACCCAATTTGTGGCCACTTAGAAAGGAATGGAGATATGGACAATAGTCAGATTTTAAGAGCCTATTCAATTAATGAAGTTTCTAGACAAATAAATATTCCAACAGGGACAATTAGACAGTGGGAAAGGGATTTACAAGGACTTCTTATTATTCCTCGTACGAAGCAAGGTGCTAGATATTATACAGAGAAAGAGATTACACTACTTAATAAAATAAAAGAGATGCGTGAACAAGATATAAGTAAAGGGATGATTCGTTCTTTATTAAAAAAACATATAAAAATCGATTCAGAACCTACTTCCGAAACGTTCGAAATGACGATTCGGCCTTCCGAAGAGACATCCATTCAGCCATCAAAGGGGCGTCAAACAGACAATATGCTGGAATTTAATACTGCTTTGGAAACATTCAGGGAGAATCTATTATCAGAAATCAAAAATGAGATGGTGGTAAGCCGTAATGTACTCATTGAAGAAATCAAAAATGAGTTTTTAAATGCCTCCTTTCAAACCGTTGAAGAAATTTCTAAATCGATTCAGAGATCTGATGATAAGAGAAAAGTGGAGGTTCTTGAAATTTCGGAGATGGTTATGAAGGCTTCGGAACGTACTTCTGAAACATTCACAACCCTTTCCATTGATGTTGTGAAGGATTCGAAAGCTACTTTCGAAAAGCTTTCGAAGCGAATGGATCTGACTGTAAAAGTTGCTGAAATAGAGAATCAAAATATACTAGAGAAAGTTTCTCAAACTGTAAATGAAGCAAAGGATGAAATAAGACATATCACGCAATCATTCGATACTAGGCAGGATGATCTAATTGAATCTCTTAACGAACTAAAACACTCGACAGGTGAAATACAAAAAATTGAAGAGGTTTTTAAAGTGATGATATCAACCTATCGTGATGCCGCAGCAACTAAAGAAAAAAAGAAAAAATGGTGGCAGCTAAAGTCTTGATAAAGGAGGTAAATTAATTTAAAACCCTGTAACGTGACGGATTTTTGGCTCATTTTAGCTCTAGGTCGATGAAATCGTGATTTCACATGAATGAGCCAAAAAATGTGTTATTTTATTTTCGTTTTTCATTTCTCCTAGTTCGCTTAAATTATATGTTTGATTTTACCACCCCTTACTTATCAATTTTCTTGTTACAATTCTTATGTTGAATAAGTATGGGGAGGAATACATCTATGAAAAATCTTAAACTCCTTCTTCTTCTAGTATTGGTCATAACCTTTACAGGAGGATTTTTTGCAGGTAAATTATTTTCTACTAATAATCAGCAAGAAAGATTAACAATGGAACAAACAACCAAATCAGCCATAAAACCTGTCCCTAAGCAACTGCCAAAGTTGGAATCGGAACAAGCCAAAGTATTAATTGGTTATATTCAGGATTTTCGTGATCCCGATAAGCTTGATTATGATAATATGACACATATTATTTTTTCTTTCGCCCATCCGACAAAGGATGGTGGTCTTTTGCTTAATGGAGAAACCGCTTTGAATAACTTACGGGTCATGGTTTCAAAAGCACATATGCATGATACGAAAGTTATACTTGCTGTAGGTGGGTGGTATCACATCCAGGGTGGCGAATCCTATGAATATTTTAAGTCTGCGATTGCTAACCCAGTATCGAGATATAAGCTTATCAATGAGCTTGTAAGTATAGTAGACCGGGAAAATCTTGATGGCATAGATATTGACTTTGAACACCCACGATCATGGGAAGATGCGCAAGATCTAGCTAGTTTTATCAAAGTATTAAGTGAAAAGCTTCACGATAAAGATAAAGAACTATCCACTGCAGTTCAAGCAAAAATTAACAGTGTTACAGGTAGTGAAATCAATAATGTCCTGTATGAACCATCGATGTTCGAATATGTCGACCATGTAAACATAATGGCTTATGATGGTCAGTGGGATGGTGGGTATGTTGCGGCTAACTTGTCTCCATATCCGTTTAATGAGAAAGTCGTAAACTATTGGACTAAGCTGTTTGAAGCTCATAATCTTTCAAAAGAAAAACTTGTATTAGGGGTTCCCTTTTATGCGCAGCCAGAAGATCCTTCGATTAAGCAGATATCCTATGAGGCAATCATCAAAAATAATCCGAAAAATGCTGAACGAGATACTGTGAATATGAATGGAACAACATATTATTACAATGGTGCCAAGACCATTCAAAAGAAAACAAAGTTAGCACTAGATAATGGATTTGGCGGGATGATGCTCTGGGAGGCTGGACATGATGCAAAAGGATTATTCAGTTTGACGGGTGTTATTTCCAAAGCATTAAAGGCTGATGATATTTATGTATTTAAACAAAATAACATACTAAAAGGAATAGATTAATCCTTCCCTTCTATACAGTATCAATGTTCCGCTAATTATTTGACAAGACCAAGTGAGGTTGACCCTTTCGGGACATCCTCACTCAACTAAAAGAACTGTTGAATCAACGGTCTATCGCATGTTTTCTCAAATACAAACATAAAAAGATTTCGTGTTCTTTACGAGATAAGATTCGGCGATAATATATCCCATTTGAAACTATTTTTCAGTAATACTAATAATTCGCTAATTTTTTTTCCACTCACTTAAAGCATTTTTTATGTGTGCCTCCATCTTTCTCCCCCTCGAATATTCACAATATGTCTCATAAAAAAATCACTTCTAAAAATATTACCAATGATTCTTTTCAGTTTTATTTCTTGGAAGTTACTTTTGCTTTTTGAATATATTCACTTTCTTCTTCAGCTACTAGTTGTTGCAGGGTCTGCCCCTTGCTTTTGAGGCGCCCCCTTTTTTCTTACCTGAAATATCTAATTGTAGATTTTTCTCCAGTTCACCTTTATCTTTTCTCTCAATGCCATTTTTTGTTCATAACGTTATTACTGAATCATTAATCAAGAAAGGCTTGCTATCGTATTTATAGGACAAGCTCTTAATCTGAATTTTTCCAAATTCTTAGTAATCAGTAGCAACCCAAAAACGAACATACACTCTCGTGTTTTTCTTATTCTAGTTGTTATAATGATTTATGAAAGAAAATATGCAGGTGGAGGGGCTGTTGTATCAGTAAGTCCAATTTCTGAAATCAGCTACGATAACAGTGGATGCAAAAGAGCAGCTATTAAACTATTTCGAAAAAAAACGAGGAGTTGTAATTATGAAACAGATTACACCGTATCTAAACTTTAACGGAAATGCTAAAGAAGCATTAGAATATTATAAGATGATTTTCGAAGGTGAAATCTTAGGTATTCAAACTTTTGGTGAAGCAGACTTTCCAACTCCATCAGAAGCTGATGACCGCATTATTCATGCACAATTTAAAAAAGATGATTTATTTTTCATGGTTTCAGATACGTTTCCCGGTAATTCAATAGAATTTGGAAATCACATTTCTTTGACAATTGATTTCGAGGATGAAGCGGAAATTCAAAAAGTCTATGAACGACTAATTCAAAATGGAACAATCCATATGGAGCTACAAGACACTTTTTGGGGAGCAAAATTTGCAAAAGTGAAAGATCCTTTTGGTATGATTTGGGACCTTAATTACACCCAATCTTAAGTAAAGTCCATTACAATTGATTTGACGAATAAATAAACAGTTTTAAAACCCTTTTGCAAGGAATACAAAGTTTTGTAAATAAGTTTATATTTCTTGTTCTGGGTGTTTTCCATTAGCATAAGTGCGTTACATAGATATAAACAGTTAAAATAATCTATAATAGGGAATTGATTATTTTACAATAACTAATAAAAAGGTTATCACAATTGAATAATTAGGTACCCAAAACAGGCAATAATTATTGGTCCATTCTTTACTATCGAAAATTATTCTGGATCCCCCTACGTTTTTTAATTATTAGATGCTAGCAACAGCATATTTTCGATTCAAAACTTCCACATAAATCTCATCAAATATTTTCATTCCCTTTACAAATCCTTCTTGTCCCTTCATATTTCCTTAAAACAGGCATGTTACTCTTAAAAAAACAAGAGGGGGGTTTAGTTTTGCGACGTGCTTCCGCTTTAGTCCTTACAGCGCATTATGGGAACGGCCATCTTCAGGTTGCTAATGTTATTGCAAGCGAACTTAAACAAAAAGGATTTGAGCCTATTATATCTGATTTATTCGGTGAGTCTTATCCTGTATTTACTACCTTTACGCAATCTTTACTAGTCAAAAGTGTTTCGTATGGACCTTCTTTTTATAAATGGTTTTATTACGGAACAAAAAAAGTAAATTCGAAAGGGCTTTCTCAATTCTCTCGATATTTAGGCAGAAAAAGGCTACAGGAACTTATTAACGTTCATCGACCCTATTTTATCATTACAACTTTCCCTCTTCACGCTGCACCTTTTCTTAGCAAAAGATCAGGATTTTTCATTCCAACCTACACTGTCATAACGGACTATTGCATTCATCCTTATTGGATTAATCCATTAATTGATCATTACTTTGTAGGTTCTGAATCGGTTAAAAACACTTTATTAAATCAAAACATCAAGGGAAAATGTATTACGGTAAGCGGTATTCCCATTCGACCAGAATTTGAAATGCTTATTGATAAGAGAACTATTTACCAAAAATACAATCTAGATCTGAACAAAAAAATAATTACGGTGCTTGCAGGAGCCCTAGGTGTTTTAAAACACGTAAAAGAACTTTGTCAGCTCCTAGTGTGTAATCCTACCTATCATATTGTAGCCATTTGTGGAAAAAACAAGAATTTGTACGATAAGCTTCTCCCGCTTGCTCTTCGCTATCCTGAGTCTTTTCACTTATTCGGATATGAAGAAAAAGTCCATGAGCTTATGGCAATATCTGATTGTCTCATTACAAAACCAGGAGGAATAACCCTTACTGAAGCCACCGCATTGAAAATCCCTTTAATTCTTTATAATCCTGTGCCCGGACAAGAAGGTGAAAACGCTCGACATTTTGAGGGAAATGGCGCGGCTCTTGTTTCCCGCACTAAAATGGAAACGGTTCAGCATGTACATGCGCTTACAAGAAATGAAGATTTAGCGCAAAGTATGAAAAAGGCATTACATATAATTCACAAGTCACAATCTTCTGCTCTCATCGCCGATTTTGCTATCAATCAGATCAAACAGCAAGATTCAATATTTCGCTGAGGAGGTATGATAATGGATACAACTTCCCATATTATTATTGGCTTAGGATTAGGAGCGCTCTCTCATATTGATCCTATGGTCGCTGAAAGTGCAACGTTATCATACGCAGTCCTTATAGGTACAGTGTTTGGTTCAAACGCTCCTGATTTTGATTATGTTTATAAATTAAAAGGAAATAGTAGCTATTATCGCCATCATAGAGGATGGTCACATTCACTTCTAGCTCTACCTCTTTGGGGTCTCATCGTTTCTGGATCCATATATTTCTTTTTTTCAGAAGTACCCTTTTTACATTTGTTTTTATGGACGTTTCTCTCTGTGATTTTACATGTTTTTTTAGATTTATTTAATGTGTATGGAACTCAAGCTATTCGTCCATTTTCCACGAAGTGGATTTCTTTTGACTCTATACCGTTGGTAGATCCGTATATTTTATCCCTTCATATTATTGGATTTTTTCTTCTTCCTTTTTATGAAGCAGGAAGAGTTTTTATCATCATATACATGCTGATATTCTTATATCTATTGCTTCGCACGTCTTATGCCAGCTTTACAAAAAGATATTTGCAAGGCCACTTTCAAAATGCAATTCGCATTAAACTCATGCCGAGAGCCGGAATCCTTTATTGGGATTTGTTGATAGAAACGGAGGATGATTTTTTATTTGGTGAATATTCTAGGAAAAGTCTTGTTATTGATCATACACTACCGAAAAAGCAGGATGATTCTGATTTGATTTTGGAAAGCATGAATGACAGTCTCGTATCAGATTTTCTTTCGAGCACAAATTTTGCCTACCCTTTTGTCCAGAAAAAGAAAAATGGAACCTTTGTTTGTTGGAAAGATCTCCGTTTTCGTAACAATAAATTTTTTCCTTATCTTGCTGTTGTGTTTATTTCCACTGAATTAAAAAGCAAAGCTTCCTATACGGGGTGGGTTTATTCTTTGAAGAAATATAAAAAGGTTTTAAGGAAATTAGAGCATACTTCACCTTCTTGTTCTGGAAAGAAGCAATCTTACTTAGAGGGATAATTTATGAATAAGTGATTTTTTAGAAAAGCTAAAAATTGTAACAGGAAAAACGAGCCTTAGAAATAATTCTAAAGGCTCGTTTTTTTGACTAACTAACATTTCCGGGTAGAGAACAGAGTTTGTGGGTGTCAGTTTTTTCACTCCCGGACTCTCCATCGAGTAAATTAGAAAAACTTCGCTAATTATGGGAGCTATTATTTTTATGTTCGTTTGTATGAACCCATTTTGTTCATTTACTAGTGAATGTAATAAATCATCTACGATTTCCTTTTGTTGATATAAAAATAGTGAAGATAGTTTGTATTCGTTAAACAAAGAAATTTGTGAAGCATAATCTTTAAGTGTGATTTGAGACATAGTCTCCCTCCCTTTATAAATTTGATAGATGGTCATCGGAAACATTTGATCAATACTCTTACTCACTAATGGTATTTCGACTAAAATTGAACTCAAACTACATATTTGATTTTGCGAATTGGTTAAATGTTGCTTTAATTTCCCCTATATTAAGGGCCATAATTTACTATGACCTTTTAACTAATTGTTTACAAGGCAATATCGGAATGTAATACTAGAACAGGACCGTCTAATAGTTGTAATGCTGAACTAGAAAACTTCTGTTATGTGCAATCTATTTATGTTTATGATTTATTCGATAGCTAATTTGTTAAAAGTTTTTATTTTCAATACTGGGTGGGTGAATCCATGATGCAGCATTTGATGTATCTTCTAGGACATTTTGGATACTTTGGTATCATCATAGCTTTAATGGGGGGGATTATAGGACTTCCAATACCAGATGAGATTCTTTTGACATATCTAGGGTATTTAGTTTATAAAGGTCAATTGTCTTACATAGTTTGTTTGGTAAGTGCTGTTGTAGGTGCAACTGCGGGTATTTCGATTAGTTACCTATTAGGTATTAAATTAGGATTACCGTTTTTAAGGAAATATGGACCTAAAATTCATCTTACTGAGAAAGGAATTAATAAAACCAAGATATTATTTTTGAAATTTGGACCTTTTCTTCTTTTTATCGGCTATTTTATTCCTGGAATCCGTCATGTAACCGCCTATCTAGCCGGTATAAACGGTCTTTCCTTTAAAAAATTTGCTGTGTATGCCTATTCTGGTGCTTTATTGTGGTGTTTTACTTTTATCACAATTGGGACAAAACTAGGTAGGGAATGGAAAAAGGTTGGTTTCTATCTATCAAAATATAGCCTAAATGTTATTGTCTTTGTAGTTGTTCTTAGTTTAATTATTGCATTTGTATATTGGAGAAAGACCAAATATAATGGAAAAGTCATGTGAAATCATTTAATTACATAAAAAGTTATATTGACTTTTATATTTTTGAATTTAGCCTATAAAGTTCATGTGGAATACCAAGCACATAAACTTCGTAGGCTACTTGCGTTAGATACGGATAGTGCTTTACATTATCTAAAATAATACCCGAATAGGAATGCGAAGCAAAAAAAGAGCTGCAAAAACACAGCTCTAATAAATCAATTTCTTTAGTCTTATAAACCACTTACCTTGCCATGTCTGTTGCTAACTATTTTCGAGTTAGCTTGTTTTTTTAAATTTCATTTGAATGACGCTTTTGGCGACCGGAATGAGTGAAATGATGATAATTGCTATCGTAACCAGACTAAAGTTTTCCTTAATTATCGGAATACTTCCAAAGAAGAATCCGGCTAGTGTCATTAAAAAGATCCACAATCCCCCACCTACGATATTGTAAATGACGAATTTCCTAAAATTCATTTTACTAACACCGGCTACAAAAGGTGCAAATGTCCTAACTATAGGAATGAATCTAGCTAAAACAATGACGATAGGACCTTTTCTCTCATAAAAATCCTGTGCCTTTAGTAAATATTTTTTATTGATTAGTTTAAACCGATCATTTTCAAATACTTTTGGACCAATATAATGACCTATCCAAAAATTAACAGTATCTCCGAGTATGGCTCCAATAAACAAGATTATTAGTAATATCCATATATTTAAGGAACCCTGTGCTGCTATTGATCCAGCTACAAATAGAAGTGAATCTCCTGGAAGAAAAGGAGTGATGACTAATCCCGTCTCACCAAAAATGATTAAAAACAATATGAAATATGTTAGGGTACCATATTGGCTTACTAATGCTAATAGATGGGTATCAATATGTAATATAAAGTCGATTAAGCTTTTAATTGCTTGCACTTTTTCACCTCCTTTGCTCTTCGTCTTTTAATTTAACATGATTGCCTGTTTTAAGGTAGTTTTTTTAAAAAAACGTACTATTTTCTTTATGCTTTTGCTTGTATTTGAGTTTACCAGCTTTTCATGTTTATCATATACCAAATACCAATTTCTCTAGAATCTCTAATTACCATTACTAGTATCTTACTTTATCGATATAAAGGCTAGATGAAGGAATTGTAAAAAAATGATTGGTGTTTCATTAGAATTTTCTAACCTTTTTTTGTCTTTATGTTTAGTTTATAAAAACAGTATTTTTCATTTTCAGTACCATCTTCTTCCTAATTCAGTAAATAGCCAGTTCTCTGAGTGATCTTTGTGAAAAGGTATAACATTTAGTTTGATATTCTGCAATAATTTTATGATGCATTTTTAACTACTGGATTTATCTCAATCTTTTTAGCTGGTAATGCTATAGTTTCAGCATTAATTGAATCATTTTCTATCAGCTTAAAATAATAATAGTAATCGCAGGGTGATGAACAAAAGGGTAAGTTGCTGAAAAAAAGAACACAATCCAGAGTTTTAAAAGTCTGATAGTTTAAAGTGCTTTGTGTTTATAACACGAAGCATTTAGTAAATAGAGCCAAATGCTTGATCCTAACGAAAATAAGTTCGGTATGATCACTTGTGTTTCAAACACGGGTACTTGATGGAATTCTTAATTTTTTTTCTAATTTGGACATTTACCTATACATCTTCTAGGTATAAGCATAGTTTATAGAGAATTAGAAAAAAGGAGGCCCTTTATGAATACTGAATTAATAAATCATATAGATGCAAATGACTTGAGAAGACCATTTGGTTTTGGAGGTTTTGGTCATGGATTTGGTGGATTTGGTGGATTTAGAAGGCCGTTTGGGTTCGGAAGACCATTTGGGTTCGGAAGACCATTTGGGTTTGGCTTCGGTGCTCCTTTTCTTGGAGGTTTGGTCGCAGGTTCCTTATTGAGCGGCGGATATGGATACGACGGCGGATACGGATACGGCGACGGCTATGGTTATCCATATTCATATTCATATCCTTATTATGGTGGATACCCATATTATTAAGTAGATAGTTTAACTAATAGAAAATACGGATTGTTTGACTATATTTAAAGCAAAAAAGGCTGACTCAGGTGTCAGTCTCTTTCGCTTCGCAGTGAAAATGAGGATATCATCCTAGTAAATGCGTAGCTTTTTCCATTGATTGAAATAGAATCTTACATAATAATAACGATTAAAGAACAGAACGGTGTTAAGAAGCTTGTTCGACAATAGTTTCTTAGTCCCTATATATGGTGATGGCAGTAATTATAGAACCAATAAGGAATAATACGGTACCTGCCAATGTAAATAGCCTTCCGGTCAATATGTCTCTTGCTTCCAATAGTTGGGCGTTCAATTATAGAAGCTTTTCGCCAAATAATGAGCCCATCAATGCCACAGCAGCAATCGCAGTTTTATTCTTTTCATCTAAAATCGGATTGACTTCGACAAATTCTGCTGATGTTATAATGCTTGCTTCTGCCAACATTTCCATAGCTAAATGACTTTCCCTATATGAAATGCCTCCTATAACCGGTGTTCCGACTCCGGGGGCATCAGTTGGGTCAAGCCCATCTAAATCTAGTGATAGATGAACATGATTTGTACGTCCTCTAAAGTGTTCAATTGTTTCTTCTATCACTTTTGTCATGCCGATTCGATCAATTTCATGCATTGTATACACTTTGATTCCTTTTTCTTTAATTAACTCTTTTTCTCCTTCATCCAATGCGCGTGCACCGATAATAACTACATTTTCAGGTTTGATTTTCGGCGTGTATCCCCCACACTGAGTAAGTCTAGGATGTCCCAATCCGAGACTTACAGCAAGCGGCATTCCGTGAATATTACCTGAAGGTGATGTTTCCGCCGTATTCAAATCGCCATGTGCGTCATACCAGATGACCCCTATATTTTCATAATGTTTGGAGACGCCAGCAAGCGTTCCAATTGCAATACTATGATCGCCGCCAAATACTAATGGAAAAGCACCGTTTTCGATTGCTTTATGTACCTCAATGGCCAAAAGTTCATTCTTTTCGGCTATTAATTCTAAGTTTCGAAGCTTTGAATCCTGGTCAATGCTCATTTCAGGGCGTCCGATATGAATATCTCCAATATCGTGGACTTCGTAATTCAGACTGCCGAGCCTCTCTACTATACCAGCATAACGGATGGCACTAGGTCCCATATCTACTCCCCGTCTCATTTGTCCCAGATCCATCGGCATCCCAATAATCGTAATTTTTTTATTCATCTTAATTCTCCTCATCAAGTAAGCTTGGTCTTAAAGAACATCATAATCGTTAGTAATAGAAGGAAAATGGGGAGCAATTTATACACTACTCCCCTCGCTTTTTAGAGCTATATTGTTTAGAAATAATACTACGTTGATGAGTAAGTAATTCGATTTTATTCTTGTGTAATCCTTCTTGAAACACCATTTATTTTGAAAGAACCCTTTGGATTATTGCGATAGCCCAATCAAGCTCTTCTTGTGATATCACTAAAGGAGGTGCAAAACGTATGACTGTATCATGTGTTTCTTTACATAATAGGCCTGCTTCCATCAACTTCTCACAAAAAGGTCGTGCAGCTTCCGTTAACTCAAGTCCAATGAATAAACCTTTACCGCGCACTTCTTTCATAAGAGGATTTTCAATTTCTTGAAGTTTTTCTTTAAAGTAATTTCCTAACAATAATGAACGATCAGATAGCTTTTCTTCCTCTAATACTTCAAGTGAAGCTATTGAAACAGCGCATGCAAGTGGATTTCCACCAAATGTTGAACCATGTGACCCAGGATTGAATACGCTGAGAATGCTTTTATTAGCCGCAACGCATGAAATCGGGAATACGCCTCCACCTAGTGCTTTACCTATAATATATACATCAGGAATCACATTTTCCCAATCACAAGCAAAGTTTTTTCCAGTACGACCAAGTCCAGATTGGATTTCATCTGCGATGAATAATATATGCTCTCTTTTACAAATCTTTTCAACCTCCCGTAAATAACCATCCGGAGGAATGATGATGCCAGCTTCACCTTGGATTGGTTCAACGATAAAAGCTGCTGTAAGCGGAGTGATTGCTGCCTTTAGTGCTTTTATATCTCCGTATGGAATCAGTTTAATTCCCGGCAGGAACGGACCAAATCCTCTTTTATATTCATGTTCTGAAGAAAGCGAAACAGCCGTCATCGTTCGTCCATGAAAATTCCCGATACAAGCAATAATTTCTGCTTTGTTTTCTGCAACGCCCTTTACATCATATGCCCAGCGTCTTGCTGCTTTAATAGCTGTTTCCACAGCCTCAGCACCCGTATTCATTGGTAGAATCATATCTTTTCCAGTTAATTTTGCGATTTTTTCATAAAACGGTGCAAGCTGGTCATTATGAAAGGCTCGTGATGTTAAAGTTAATTTATCTGCTTGCTCTTTTAACGCTTGAATGATTTTGGGATGTCTATGCCCTTGATTCACTGCCGAATAGGCACTTAACATATCCATATAACGTTTGCCTTCTGGATCATTTACCCACACTCCTTCGGCATATGAAATTACAATTGGCAGCGGATGATAATTATTGGCACCATATTTAGTCGTTTTTTGAATAATTGCTTCTGATTTCGAGTTCATTTCTTTATTCCCCCTTATAAAATTGCTTCTAGTTAATTCCTATACAAGATATTGACTCAACTTTAGCACTTTCTTTATTTTTTATTTGCTGAAAACTGTCACATATCATGTCTTTTTTATATAGTAATTAACATAGGAAATTTCATTACGAAAAGGTGGCGAAATGAAATTTATATTTATGTACGCAGCGTTAAATATTAGTGGTTTGGAATAATACTTTTAAATATAAAATTATTTATTTTATGTAATTTAGGGATTAAGGATATATTATATATTCTATCGAGGTAATTATTGAAATACATATTTCCTTAGAATAAGTTAAATCCTTATTATTGAAGGGTTTCTCATCTTTGTTCCTTCTTAATATGATTTACAAAAAAAGAGTTAGACCACGTTCTCTATACACAGCGCTTGTGGTACTAACTCCCAATTTGAGCTGCAATTTTGAGTGCGGGTCTGACTCTTACTTTATTAGATATTTTGATCTTTTTATTTTAATTCTTCTATAGAATTAATATCGACATATTTTGGTACAACTAAGCCCGTCTTCGTTCCTTTAAGGTTGGGTCCTAGGTCAACGAAATTATTTTTATAAGTATTATAATATTCGAGATGGGTACTTGGTAGCCACGCACTAACCGTTGCATCGGCACTGCCATTGGCAATACCAGCATACATTGGTCCCACTTCAACTTGACTTAGTGTAACCTTGTAGCCATTTTGCTCAAGAACTTTGCCAATCACATTTGTACTGGCTATTTCTGTGTCCCAGGCAACATAGACAAGTTTGATACTTTCACTATTTCCTGTTTGAGCACCTTTTGTCCATTCAGCTACTTTATCTTGATTCGCATTGATCCATTTTTCAGCAGCTTTAGATGGGTCCATACCTCCAGTAACATCAACCATCACCTCTTCCATATCACTTGTTTTCCAAGCAAATTGATCGAGAATGGTATAAGCGCCCGGTGCATCTTGTTCGAGTCCTTTTCTAACGATTGTATTAATGTTTTCGGCCCCACCATAAGAATTATTGGGGTCTTCGAGATATTTCAAATCGTATGTTGAGAACATCCAATGTGGTGACCATCCAGTAACAATGATTGGTTCTTTCTTATTATAGGCTTTCTTCAATTCTGCAACCATTGCCGCCGATGACCCTTCAACAAGTTGCCAATTATTCAATTCGTATTTTTTTAATGCATCCCTAGTCTGCTTCATCAACCCAGCGCCAGGTTCAATACCAATGATTTTATAGTTCGTTTGTCCGCCAATGCTGTTTGGATCTCCTTTCACAGCATTTTCCTTTGTAATTGTACCAAATAATGCTGCAACTACCACAAGTACAGCTAAAATTGAAATGACAATTTTTCGGCTAACAATATGCTCATACGCTGGTTTACGTAAGTTCTGCGTAATACGATCGAGAATAATTGCAATGAAGACTATGGATAATCCAGCTTCAAAGCCTTGCCCTACATTTATTTGACTTACAGCTCTGTAAACATCTGCTCCAAGTCCAGGTGCTCCAACTAATGAAGCAGTAACAACCATTGATAGAGCAAGCATGATACTTTGGTTAACCCCTGCTAAAATCGTTGGAGTTGCCAATGGTAATTGGACCTTAAATAATTTTTGACTACTAGTCGAACCAAATGCATCCGATGCTTCTATTAGATCTTTAGGTACTTCTTGAATTCCAAGATTGGTCATGCGGATTGTCGGTGCAATCGCGAAAATGAACGAAGCGATAATCCCGGGCACGACGCCAATTCCAAAAAATAAGATGGATGGAATTAAATAAACAAATGCAGGCATTGTTTGCATAAAATCTAAAATGGGTGTAATAATTTTTCTCACTGTGTTACTTTGCGCACACCATATTCCGATTGGTATCCCAATCAGTATGGTGAGAAATCCTGATAATATTACGATTGCAAGTGTTTGAATACTTGATTCCCAATAACCAAGGTTATCAATCAATAGTAAGCTAATTAACGTAAAAATTCCTAAAGGCCATCTACTTGTATATGCAACCAAAAGGGTAAAGACAATAATTAATACGATAGAAGGTCCTACACTCATTACATCCACTAGGAAATTTAATAGCCCCTCAATCGCACTGGTTATAAGAGAAAATAATCCAGCAAATGCAATCGTTATCCAATCCACTAGAGAATCTACCCAAGCTCCTAGGGGAATTTTCGGCATATTCATTTAATCAATCACTCTCCATCTCGTTCAAAGAATCTTTATTACCCGCTAAAGCACCTATTACAGCTCCACGAATAATAATCCCTTTAATTCTATTCTCTGCATCTATGACCGATATCGGTAGACTTGAGGTTGCCATCACGTCCATAAGATCTACAAGTAATGAATCTTCTGTAACGGTTGGGATATCAGTTGTCATCACTTCAGAAATGGATTGATTCTGATCAATTGCCTGACGTGCTTCTTCGGCAGTCAACGCCCCTAATAGCTTCTGCTTACGATCCACAACAAATATGCTGGAATATCCTTGTTTTCGCATAATTTCCAGTGCAACCCTTGGTCCTCGGTCTACACCGATTTTCTCTGGACGTTTCATAACATGTGATGCCGTTAATACTTTGGATAAGTCCACATCTTCAACAAATTTTTCAACAAATTCATTTGCAGGATTCATCATTATTTGTTCAGGTGTACCGAGTTGAATGACACTGCCATCTTTCATCAAGGCAATTCTGTCACCTATTCTTAACGCTTCATCAAGGTCATGAGTAATAAAAATAATCGTTTTTTTGTATTGTTCTTGTATTTCGAGTAATTCATCTTGCATGTCTTTACGAATTAATGGATCGAGTGCACTAAAAGCTTCATCCATCAATAAGACATCTGTGTCACTAGCTAGTGCCCGTGCAAGACCTACCCTTTGTTGCATTCCACCACTAAGCTGTGATGGAAGCTGGTTTTCATACCCTTTTAAGCCAACGACTTCAAGCGCATTCATCGCCTTTTCTTTACGAACATTGGGATCTACTTTTTGAATTTCGAGCCCATATTCGGTGTTTTCCAAAATCGTTTTATGAGGAAATAGTGCAAAATTTTGAAAGACCATGCTTATTTTCTTTTGCCTTACTTCTCTTAATCGATTTGCATTCATCTTCACAATATCTTCATTTTCAATCAAGATTTCTCCAATTGTTGGATCAATCAATCGATTAAACATGCGAATTAGAGTGGATTTCCCACTTCCTGATAACCCCATAATAACGAAAATTTCACCGGGGTAAATTTCGAAATTAATATTATTAACCCCGACAGTTTGACCTGTTTCTTTCAAAATTTCCTTTTTTGATTTGCCTTGCTTCAATAAATCAATGGCCGCTTTTGGAGATTTGCCAAATATTTTCGAGACATTCCTGACTTCTACATACGGATTCATCAAGTCACCTCATTCTAATAGTTGCCCATATCGTATTCAGTTTTGCCGAATTTTTCTCGTTTTATGATGATTAATCATAAAACGTGCAAGCGCCTATATGAAACTTCGACTAGGAATTGCTATATCCATTCAGACGCCGAAGTCAGCACACTCGAGATAATAGAAGAAGCGCTAAGTGCCACCTCCATATGTCTCCTTCGTTCTGACCCACATACTTCGATTAATATTTCGACTAAGGAATACCGCGTCTTTGAGAATGACGAACTCAGGTGATCCTGTGCTTGCCGTCAAGGCTTTGCTTGACGCGACTCGAGAGGTCAGCTGCTTGCGCTAGACACCAAAATTGAAAAAAAAGATTCCCGTAAGCAATTTTTGCTTTAAGTAAGTTTGTGATTAAATGAGCATTTCGAGTAGGGAAAGAGGTACAATCACAATTGAGGAAACTAGCAGATACAGCATACATCAACTGATATATAATGGTTATTTTTACTCCCAAGGTTTGACTTAGTCCATAATTTACTAATTGTGTAACCCGGAAGTACTTGTTTACCTTAACAAAAAGTGAATAAAAATTCAAACGAAGAGGGTCGGAAATTAAAAAATACTTATATTTTTGTATAAAACAAGACCTAAAACCAATCAAAAAGACTTCTGCAAAAGAAAAAACAACACCTTAAATGTGCTGTTTCTAAATTTTTCATATTCAATAGATTATATATAGTTATTTATCTCGCATTAACGGGCAGTATTTCCCTAACCTCAAGGTTTAGAGGAATCAAGGAAGCGTAGGTGGGAGATAACTTGCCCGTAAAATCCCGATTGAAGTTTCACTTTATATTTTTTTATACACTACATTTATACACTACCTATGTAGTTTTTATTAAATATCTTTATAGTGAATCCCAAAGTGCTGCAACTTCGGTTTGTTTTTGTTCTTTTTTCAGGGCTTCAATTGTTTTTATTTTCTCTTGTGCTGATTTTATCAGTGTTTGGTATTCAATAAAAATAGCTTTCATCTCTTTAGGTATAATTATTGCATATGGGAATATCGGCTTCTCATCCATATATTTATTTCCACTTTCAATCCACGCTTTATATTTTTGTTGCCCAGAAGTAGATGAAAGATTTATAAATCCGTCTTTAGAAAGAACCACTCCCAATTGCCCAAATATATATTTAATTGCTTTTTCGATATCATCGGGAATTCTGTTATTTTCATAATATGATCTATCCTGCTGATCATTTAAATGCCACCAAATAGTAGTATTGTCGAGATGTACATCAATTAAACTGGCAGCATTTTCGATTAAAGCGTTAACTTCAGACTTTAATTCCTTTAGTCTTTTTTCGCCAACTTTTTCTGCTAATTCTGGGTTTTCTTTAATTTCATTTCTGGCCGTATGTCCCATCCACTCCTTTACATAGGGAACAGCCGCTTTCTTAAATCTTATTCTAACTTCTTCCATTTTGTTAATCACATCATTGATAACGCTTTCATAATTAGAAATAGATACTTCGTAATTTTCAGACATTTATATTACCTCCTTCATTTATAAATATTGTATCATAATTCCGAAAATACAGACAATATTTTTTACATATCTTATCGTTAATAATTTAATTGTAATTTTCAATGGAAATATATTATTATTTTTGTTCAGTTACGTACTATTGTTTACAAAAAAAAGAGACCTTCAATCTTATTAAAAAGAAGGTCCATTCTAAAAAAATTCATTTAAGCAAACCATGTTTATTCAAGATTTCTGTTTCAATATCTTTACCGTTGAAAAAGATCGGTACTTCTTCGACCAATGCAAGGGTATTTGATTTTTCCGAGCTTCTCTTCAATGTACAATTGAGTATAAGGGCTTTAATTGTCATTTCACCACCAATTCTTTAAGTATATGTTACCTCCCTTCTTCCCTATCGTACTTTATGTAAAACATTTGAATTAAGATTATGAACAATTCACGTTTTATCTAGGTATAAAAGCTAAAATATCTCCATCAAGAAGTGGTAATTAGTAATAAGTCTCTTCATTATAAATATGTTGTAATAGAAGGTGGAGATTATCAATCTTATAGTGCTCGGGAAACCATACTGTTATCTACTCTTTCGAGTTCTTATTTTCTTAAATACGCCAATTAAATTTTAAAACAATTGAGTAAATTAATTGGGGATTTCAAATGGAGATAATATAGAAGGACAATCCGGACATTCATAAGGAGTTTGATACATTCATTTCTATCTCTATAAACTTAAAGCCTGTTTACACTTCATGATTAGAGGAATGTTATCACAAGAGAGCTAATTAAAGGATCTTCTTATGCAACGTTATAATTGCTTGTGAAAAAGCCATCATGGAAACCATTCCATTTTTCACTTGTTCTTTCCCTTCTGGTGTTTTAAAGTAATGGGTATATATACAAGTTAGAGGTGAGTTAATGGGTTTGCGTTTTTTTCGCTATTTTATATTTTTCCTAGGCTTAATATTATTTGGATTAGGGAATGCGATTGCGGTCAATGTGAAATTTCTCGGCTTGCACCCTTGGGAGGTTCTTAATGTTGCCATGTTTCAACGTTTTGGCATGACGATTGGAACATGGAATGTAATTTGTGGACTAATACTGGTATTTATTGTCTTTATTATTGACAAAAGATACATTAGTGTCGGTACATTTTTTAATGCATTACTGATAGGTCCAATCATGGATTTTTTCTTATGGCTTAATATTCTTCCCCATGCAACGGAGCATTTATGGTTAAATTTGCTAATTCTATTATCTGGAGTTACAATCACCGGGATTGGCGGTGGTATGTATGTAGCTTGCGGGTTTGGAGCAGGTCCACGGGATGGATTTATGCTATCGGTATCTGATAAAACGGGATTATCTGTAAGTCGCGCTAGGATTGTCGTAGAAACACTGGTTCTGATCATCGGGTTTATTTTGGGAGGTCCAGTGTTTGTTATGACATTTATTTATACGTTTATTCAAAGCCCTGTATTTCAGTATTCAATGAAAATAATCCGAACATTTATAGATTCCTTAGATAGAAAACAGAAAGAACAGCTTGAAGTACCCCTTTAACTATGAAAAAACAGCCCTAAATAAAATTTAATGGGCTGTTTTTTCATAGTTATTGGAGATAGAAAACTATAAGTGTATCGGCAAATCCTCCACTTTTCGTATAGCCAATCTCTCTTTTACTTTGCCACTTCGACTTCTGCAACTAATGTAAATAAGAAACGGTAAATAAGTTGAAGTGCTTCCCCGATCGATAGTTCCTCTTTAAAATCAGAGAGAGGATTCAATGAAAAATTCAGATCCCACATACCATCTCCTTGGTTGAATAGTAAATCAAAAGATGTTGAATCACCAAGATGTTTTTCCAGTAATTGTTTAATGACAGGACCCATTTTTTTCTGTTGCTTTAGGCCAAGCATTACATCGTATGTACCAAACACATCATCAAGTTCAAGTGACACAGATTCAACCCCAATTAAATCAAATGAATCAGACTCAAAATACATAAACTCCTTCTGATTTTTTTTCAAAAAATCAAGGGATTGAGTTAAAAAAGCACTGTTTTCTTCTGCAATGAGATCTTCCGATTCTTTATCGCTTCTTTCGATATAAACATCAGCAAAACGCATTTCATCTTTCTTCTCTTCTACATATATTGTATTTAGATCAATGAGTTGATATGTTTCAGCATACTCTTTTTCTTCCTTGTATAATTCAATCTTCTTTGTATCGCCCTTTCTTAATTCTTCCGCTATATATTGTTCCAATTTGTTTTTTATCAAAATAATAATCCTCCTCATGTCGCTCTAACCTTGCAACTGATTATACAATACTTTACACAAGGAACGGAATGATTTTCGATTCAATCTTGGCAGAGACTGTGACGTTCTAGTAAATAGGTATATAATGATCATATTGAAATTGTAAGAAAAGGATGTTTTATATGCAAAAGTTTATTATCGTTGGAGCTGGAATTCTTGGAGCATCAACCGCTTATCAGCTTTCAAAAATGGGTTCGGAAGTCATCATTGTCGACCGCAAAGATGCTGGTCAAGCGACAGATGCGGCGGCAGGAATTGTTTGCCCTTGGCTATCGCAGCGCCGAAATCAAGCATGGTATCAGCTTGCGAAGTCAGGTGCACGTTTTTATCCTGAATTAATTGACGAACTTGAAAAAGATGGAGAAATGGAAACCGGTTATGCTCGAGTTGGAGCGATTAGTATACATAAGGATGAAGAAAAAATTAATGCCATGGAAAAACGCGCTTTAAAGCGAAAAGATGATGCACCTGAAATCGGGAAAATCGTCAAACTCTCGGAAACAGAAACAAATCGCCTATTCCCTCCGCTTTCAGAAGAATATGCTTCGCTACATGTCAACGGTGCGGCTAGAGTAGATGGTCGTTCGCTGAGAGATTCATTGCTTCGGGCGGCAAAAAAAAACGGAGCAAAACTTGTTTATGGAGATGCTGTTCTTCAATTTGAAGGAAAGCGAGTTACTGGAGTTCAAGTACATGATCAGAAGCTAGTAGCAAGTAAAGTGATTGTATGTGCTGGTGCATGGGCCAATCAATTATTCCAGCCATTAGGAATTAACTTTCAAGTAAGCTTCCAAAAAGCACAAATCGTTCATTTAGAACTGCCAGAAACAGAAACAAGCGCTTGGCCGGTCGTTATGCCACCGAATGACCAATATATGCTCGCATTCGATAATCAGAAAATTGTGGTGGGTGCTACGCATGAAAACACGGTGATGTATGATACACGCTTGACAGTAGGTGGAATGAAGGACGTGATGGATAAAGCATTGGATATAGCACCTGGTCTATCGGATAGTACGTTTTTAGAAGCGCGGGTCGGTTTCCGTCCGTTTACACCTGGATTCCTTCCAATTATCGGATCTATGCCAGGTTGGGATGGACTAATAGTCGCAAACGGCCTAGGAGCTTCAGGACTGACAATGGGGCCTTATATCGGATTGCAAATGGCAAAGCTCGCACTTGATTTGCCATTGGATATTGAATTAGAGCTTTACGATGTGAAGGGGGCAATAGAAGACTGATTTTCCGAACTCAAAAACGAGGTTGTCCCAAAGGGTCTAACCTCACACTCTATCACCGCTTATTGTGTCATTTACACATTATAAGCGATATCTAGTAGATGTGGGGTTCTGATCCTTTCGTTACGGAACAGCCTCGTTCATCGTTTATTTTTCCACAATTTTCATTTTGTTATTTTCTACAATTGCCTTAAAGCTTTTTACTTCAGGTTGTTCAAATATAAAATCTGCAATCCCATCTTCCAATTGTTCTTGAATCATTCTGCGAAGAGGACGTGCCCCGTAAGCTGGATGATATCCGAGATCCACAAGTTTTTCTTTTGCTTCTTCTGTCACTTCTATTGAAAGATCTTGTGCTTCAATTGTTTCATACAGTTCTTGTAACAGTAAGTCAACAATTTGCAATAGGTCATCTTTTTTCAGTGCTGCGAATTCAATGATGTTGTCGAAACGGTTTAAGAATTCAGGCTTAAAGAAACTGCCGAGTGATTGCAGAATACTTGCTTCCTCAGCTACAGTACTTGTTCCAAAACCCATGACATTTTGTTTTTCTCTAACACCGGCATTACTTGTCATGATTATGACTGTATCTTTAAAGTTAACGGTTCGCCCTTGACTATCCGTTAGACGCCCATCTTCTAAGATTTGTAAAAATATATGCATTACATCAGGATGGGCTTTTTCAATTTCATCAAGAAGAATAATGCTATACGGTTTACGACGAACACTCTCGGTCAATTGTCCTGCCTCTTCATGCCCTACATAACCTGGTGGAGAACCAATTAGTTTTGATACACTATGTTTTTCCATGAATTCGCTCATGTCTAGTCGAATCATCGCATCTTTAGAACCGAATAACTCACTTGCTAGTGATTTTGAAAGTTCGGTTTTCCCAACGCCAGTAGGCCCTACAAAAAGGAAGGAACCAATCGGACGTGTTTTTGATTTCAATCCAGCACGGCTTCTTCGGATTGCTTTGGCTACTTTTTTCACAGCTTCTTCCTGACCAATGACTTTCTTCGCTAGTTCTTCTTGCAAATGTAACATTTTCTGCTGTTCATCTTCCTGTAATTTGCCGACAGGAATGCCGGTTTTTTGCTCAATAATGGCTTGTATGTCCTCTACTGTGACAATTGGGCTTTCCGGATTTTCTTTTTGTAGGAGCTTGCCTAGTTTTTCTTCCTCGTCTCGTAATTTAGCAGCATCTTCATAATTTTCCTCTTTAAGTGCTTGTTCTTTTTCTTGGAAAATTTGCGCCAAACGGGCTTGGATATTCTCTTGATCCCTTGCTTCTATCTTTAAGTTCAATTTTGAACCTGCTTCATCCATTAAATCTATCGCCTTATCTGGAAGAAAACGATCTTGAATATAACGATGTGATAGCGTAACCGCTGCTTTAAGCGCTGCTTCACTGTATTCAACTTCATGATAGTTTTCATAGTTTGATTTTAGTCCTTGTAAAATCGTTATCGCATCAGCAATACTTGGTTCGTTAACAGTTATGGGTTGGAAACGACGTTCTAGTGCCCCATCTTTCTCAATTTTTCGATACTCTGATAGAGTTGTCGCACCGACAAGCTGAAGTTCACCACGTGCTAAAGCAGGTTTTAGTATATTACCAGCATCCATGGAGCCTTCTGCAGAACCCGCACCAACAATTTGGTGAATTTCGTCAATAAATAAGATGACATTTTTTCTATCCTGCAATTCAGAAATTAGCTGTTTCATGCGTTCTTCGAATTGTCCACGTATTCCGGTGTTGGATACAAGCGAAGCAACATCAAGTGTATACACTTCTTTCGTTCGTAATTTTACCGGAACATCCCCCACTACAATTTTCAAGGCCAATCCTTCAGCAATCGCCGTTTTACCAACACCTGGCTCCCCGATCAATACGGGGTTGTTCTTATTCCGGCGGTTTAATATTTCAATAACGCGTCTCACTTCTTCTTCCCTACCGATGACTGGATCAATAAGACCAACTTTTGCTACATCCGTTAAGTTTCGGCCATATTCGTCAAGTAATCCTCCACCTTTATGTTCCGTTTGTTTCGTAGCTTGATTATGACTATTTATATGATTTAGATGTTGATTGAATGCTTTAAAGAAATCTGGGTTGAATGAAGACATCTCCTCATTCATCGCTGATAATTTATTTGATTCTTTTTTATAACATGTGGAGCACAATTTCACGTCATGCTGCTGACCGTTGACAACCATATAAACTTGAATATTAGCTTGTTTATCTTGACAAATTTCACAGTACATACTGTACTCCCCCTTAATTGTTTCGAATTTTAACTTTGACTATCTTTGACCTTATTATACCTTGACCTTCTTTGACTTTCAAGATTTTTGCTTAAATGAAAAATTGGTGTTTTTAGAAGAGCTTAATCAAATAGCTTGAGGTACAATTGTTTAGTTTGAAGATGTAAGCGAGATTAGGATTTTGTAAAAAAACTAATGAGGATTTCTATCGCACTTTCATTTCCGCTTCTAAAGCGTACTACAAGCATCCATTTTAGTTCTAACTTAAACTTTGTCATAAAAAACCGCACCTCCAATTGTTAGATTGTGTCTAACAATTGGAGGTGCGGTTCACGACTACTCTGCTTTTTCTCATCCCCATTAATCTAAAAATCGCTTCCTAATTTCTGGAGAAGGAATTACACATTGATCTTTTTTGCCGAACCATTTATATCTATTTTTAGCGATGACCCCATAAATCCAATTTCGAAATGGTACAGGAACAAGAATTAAAGGGTAAAGAAATTTCCAGCACCATCTTAAGTTTTTGGTGATTCTAAGTGCAGCTGCGGACTTTTCATAGGCTTTATTATGTTCTATAAGGACAAAGCTGTCCATGTTTGAATCAAGATTGTACTTTTTTAAAAGATCTTGCCCTAATGTACTTTGGATTGATGCGAAATTATAATACCCTTTTGGATCACGTTTGATGATGAACTGCACACTTTTATCACAAAAATTACATTCTCCATCAAATAAAACGATACCCTTCATCTTCTCACCTTCCATCGCCGACACATGATTTTGTTTTGGATCTAAGAAGTTTCTTTCATTTATCTATTTTTTAAAATTGTTTGAACAACACTGATGTACATTGAGCTTCCTTATTCTTTAACATTAGCGTTTCACTACACATATTGCAACAGATGTGTTTCTTGAAGTGCGTAAAGTCATTCACTGACCTCAATACTCCACAAAAAAATTGGCGGGGGCAGATGGTTATTTTTACGCACACGTTGGGGTGTGCTTGTCTATACTATTAAGAAAGGTAAATGGATTGGAGGTTTATAGATGAATCGATTCGATTTAACTGGAAAATCAGCTATTATTACAGGGGGTGGCCGCGGTCTTGGGTTACAGATTGCGAGTGCCTTAGCTGAAGCTGGTGCCAATATCGTAATTGCCTCCCGCGACATTACGGCGTGTGAGGCTGCCAAAGAAGAACTTAGTAAAATGGGGGTCAAAGTGCTTGCTTTTCAATGTGATATTACAAAAAAAGCCGATATCGATCATGTTGTGAGTGAATCTGTTGCAGAATTTGGTTCAATCGATATTTTAGTGAACAATAGCGGTACATCCTGGGTATCTCCTATGCTTGATCTTAAAGAGCATCAATGGAAAAAAGTAATGGATGTTAACGTAACCGGTACTTTCTTATTTTCTCAAGCAGTCGCAGCAGTCATGATCAAACAGCAATCTGGAAAAATTATTAATATAGCCTCTGTGAATGGATTTGGAGGTACTGCCCCTGAATTATTAGACACTATTGCTTATAACACAAGTAAAGGAGCAGTGATTACCTTTACGAAAGACTTAGGCGTCAAACTTGCAAGACATGGGATACAAGTAAATGCGATTGCCCCTGGTTTCTTTCCTACAAAAATCACACAAAAAATTATTGCGCAAACAAATTTTGATATTCTCGGGAATATGCCGGCAGGACGTTTCGGAAATCAAGAGGATTTAAAAGGTGCTGCTATTTTCCTTGCCTCAAAGGCATCTGATTATGTGATTGGTCATGTATTGGTTGTCGATGGCGGAATTACAGCACTCGTGTAAACTATATGAAAGGAAGATCATGATGGCTAAAAAACGGGATGTTTATTATGAATTGAAGAAACACGGAACCAATGCAGAACGAAAGATTAATAAGAAAATTCAAGATTCATTGAATAAAAAAGAAATCATTGAACTCGCAAGTTTATACTCTAATCAAATTGCCCCGCAAATTAAAAGAAACCAAGAAATTGTAGACTCGTTGTCCATTGCTCTTAATTTTCCTACAAAAAAAGATGTAGCTAATATCGCTAAAATGACCGTTCAACTTGAAGAAAAACTTGATAAATTAGACGAAACCCTGACTTCCCTGTTTCAAAAAAACCCTCAAATTAACATGGCTAATAACAAAACATCTGCAGATGAAAGAAAAAAACGACTAAAAAAGATTTTACTAACTTCCCTCTTTTCTGGAGATAATGCAAATGAGATGGGGAATTTAATTGGAAAAGCGAAAATCTAATCCAAAAAAAGCATCGAGATTGCAAAGTTTCTTAGACATCAAAAATCAAGAAATGCCACAAATAGGGATGACTCCGAGAGTAGCTGTCTGGAAAAAGAATAAGGCAACATTATGGCATTATCCAGCTAAGAAAAAACGATACAGCGTACCAATTGTTATCGTTTATTCATTAATAAATCAGCCTTATATTTTTGATTTAGGTCCTGGTAATAGTTTGATAGAAGCTTTTGGTAAAGAAGGATATGACATCTATTTATTAGATTTCGGAATTCCTGGGTACGAAGATGGAAACATTTCGTTAGATGAGTATATATTGGATTATATTCAAAAAGGAGTACAGCGAGTTCTTAGACATTCCGGTGCAGAGGAAATTACCTTACTTGGTTCTTGTATTGGTGGTACATTAGCTGCCATGTATGCAGCGATTGCAGAGGAGCCAATAAAAAATTTAATCTTAACGGTTTCTCCAATCGATTTCGAATCAGTACCCCAGTTTGATCAATGGACTGAAGCACTGCGTGAAGGAAGAGTCTCGTTTGATGAGATTTTGGATGTATTTCAAATTGTACCAGCTAAAGCCGTTAAGTCCGGTATGCGACTGATGACTTCTCCCGTTTATGTGTCTCCTTTGCTGTCCTTATTATATCGGGCGGATGATGAAGAATATGTGAAAAGATGGCGGCGTTTTAATGCCTGGACAAATGATCATATTCCACTAACGGCAGGAACAATAAAGCAGATGGCGGATGATCTCATAATTGGTAATAAATTGATTAAAGGAACACTTAAGATTCGAGGAAAAAAAGCAAAACTAAATAAAATAAAAGCTAATTTATTAGTCATTGCAAGCCAAAGTGATCGACTCGTGCCTAAAGCGATGATTGATCCGATTATGGGTGCCGTTTCAAGTACTGATAAAACATTACATCTATTAGAAAGTGGTCATGCCCAAATGCATTACGATGATACACTTCCTACTTATTATAAAGAATGGCTACCAGAGCGATCTGGACCGATTGGTCCCTGAAATCGAGTAGGGGTTGTCATTTTTGACCACCCCTCTTACTGATCCGTACGTGCGGATCTTCGCATACGAATCCTTTCACTAATTCCCATTTGTTACAAGGGGCATATATCTAGACTCAAGACTGACCAATCCAAGTTTTATAAGGTACTGATTGTCCAAGGCTCCATGTATCATGGAGCTTTTTGAACTCCTCCAGGCGAACATTCTCGTACCTCTCAAGCTACTTTCATTCCACCCTTTCTTTCTAAGATCCCGATACAGGCTTTTTACATGCCTCCAACTTTTTAGTTGAACCATCCTTACCCTTCTTCGTATCTATGAATCCAAGTTTTTAAAGAGTGTTTTCACATTTCGTTTTCCAAAGTAATTTCCCCATCCTCTAATGAGAGGATTAAGTTGCTCTTTTATGAGTAGCCCTATATCTATAGTTTGATTCTTGTGTGTTTTCTTTTTCATTTTTTCTTTGAATTTCCGAAGTTTCTTTGGATCTATGCGTCGGATGTTGCGGATAAATTCATACCCTAGAAAAGTGAAGGTTTTTTTGCTTAATTCACTTTCATAGATGCTATTCATTAATTTAGCTTAGTATCAGGCCTCATGTGACGCATTTTATCCTTGCTGTTTGTACGCTCAGGGTGTGACTCCACTTGGACAGGAACCTTTAGAGTGATAGCAATTAAGAAAGAAATCACGCATAGTACGGCAATCACCGTAAAAGTTGGTACGAATCCTCCAAGCATTGCGGCAATGAATGACCCTGCTAACGCCCCAATTCCAAAGCCTTGATAAATTATACCATAGTTTTTACTTTGGTTTTTCAAACCGAAGAAGTCGGCGACGATAGCTGGAAATATGGTGATATTTCCGCCGAAGCAAAATGCGATTGCCGCAACACAGCCAAAGAATAAGCCGTAATTCAAGTCAGCGAAGCTCAGGATCGTAACCGCCGTTGCCATAACGAGAAATGTGACTGAAACTACTTTTAAACGACCAACTTTATCAGATAATGCTCCAAGTATAAGTCTTCCAGTTGTATTGAAAATTGCCACTAACGCTACTGCATTTCCTGCTGTTGCTATATCAAGACCTGCTAAGCTTACACCTACATCCTTTACAATTCCGATTAAATACAATCCGCTCATACAAGCTGTGAAGAATATCACAAATAATAAGTAGGCTTGCTTTGTTTTCAGCATTTCTTTCACTGTGTAATCCTTTGTCGCTACCCCATTCAACTTGCTTACTTCTACTGCCTGTGCTTCCCTAATAAGGAATGATCCACCTAAAATCATCACAAGAACGATGATTCCCCAAATTAGGAAGGCTTGTGTCACACCGACTGACTCAATTAGCGATCCATTAATATATTTAAATAATAAACTGCCTGTCCCATACGCTCCCACTGAGATACCAGATATTAAGCCTTTATTCTTCGGAAACCATTTAATTAAATTAGATAGGGTTGTAATGTATGCTGTTCCATCTGCAAAACCCACGATAAAACCTGCTAATAGATAAAGCATCCATAATGATGACACCTGAGAACTAAGAATTAGCCCGATTCCAAGCACGATACCGGCGCAACCTACCAACCGACGTATGCCCCACTTATCCTGTAGCTTTCCGGCAAATAAGGTCGCAATTGCCAAGGCAAAGGTTGTGATTGAAAATGTTATCGCCACTGAGCTTAGCTCCCAGCCAAATTTATCCACTAACGGTTGATTGAATAAACTCCATGTATAGATTGTGCCAAGTCCCATCTGGACAATGATGGTACCTAATACAATAAGCAAACGGTTACCTGTGCTTGTTTTCATCTTGATCTCCTCTTTCCATTCTGTCTTTCTTAGTTGTGGTTAAACTCTTTTGTCTATAAAAAAAGTATACCACCAGAATAAAAAATGAAATCGTTTCCAGAATGAAATGCGGCGAATTCGGAATGAATTGCACCTAGATTCGCATAATTTGTCGAAACTCCTTCACTTTGCTTCGGCTTACCGAAATCTCAACATCCATATCCTTCAATTTCAACAAATAGGTTTGATTAAACCAAGGGATGATTTCATGAATTTTAGAAAGATTAACTGAGAATGAACGGTGGCATCGAAAAAAAAGGTCCGGTGGTAGCTTTGAATGAAATTCGGTGATACTCATCGGCATGATGTATTTCTCGTTTTTTGTAAATACCAGGGTTACCTTTTCACTCGCAGAAGAATAGTAAATATCATTCGCATCTGTGACGATGATTTTCTCGTCTTTTCTCAGGTTGATACGATTAACCGTTCCAACTGGTTCCTTAACAAGGATAGTCTCTGTATTCGCAGCTTCATTTTCTTCAGAAACAGGCCCCTGCTGACTTCGCTTATAAGAAGTCTCGAGCTTGGTCAACATAGCGGCTATCCGTTTCTCATCATAAGGTTTTAAAATATAATCAAAGGCTTCGAGCTCGAAAGCTTGAACTGCATGCTCCCTATAAGCTGTCGTGAAAATAATATACGGCTTTTTAGCGAACTTATGGATATTTGCTGCTAAAAACATTCCATCGAGTGAGGGTATGTTGATATCTAAAAAAATAGCATCGGGTTCCTGATCCTTTAAATACTTCAAAACGTCCAGTCCATCCTCAAAATAGTCCGTCACTTCAATATCACTATATCTTTTTATTAAATACTCAAGCTCCTCACGAGCCAGTATCTCATCTTCCACTATGATCGCTTTCATACGTTCTCCTTTTTTGTAATGTCAAAGTAGACTTCTGTTCCAGGCGATAATCTACGGATGATCAGACCTTCCCCATAAATAAGCCTTACCCTTTGATGGACATTGTATAAGCCAATTTGTTTGGTAGGAACATCATCTTGATGTATTTTATCAATCACTTCCTGTCTGATTCCGACACCCGTGTCCGTCACACTAATTCTTACCTTATCTTTTAGATCTCGGACGGCTATCGTGACGACTCCAGGTTCCTTCATTTTTAACACTCCATGATTGATCGCATTCTCTACCAATGGCTGAATTAGTAGGTTTGGTATTTGCACGTTCACTTCATCTATTTCATATTCCACTTGTAATCGGTTCCCAAATCTAGCTTTTTCAATTTCCACATAATCACGTATCTGCTTAAGTGCCCTATGAATATCAATCATTTCATCAGTCAGCTCTAGATTATAACGCATATAGCCAGAGAGATTGATGATTAATTCACGTGCCTTTTCAGGGCTTTTGCGCGTAGTCGAGGCGATAGCATTCAAGGCATTGAACAGAAAATGCGGATTGATTCTTGTCTGAAGAGCTCTCAACTCTGCCTTATTCGCTGCTTCCTTAATCTGTTCAACCCGAGATACTTCCATGAGAGTTGAAATGATCTGAGCTAAGCCGATTGCCATTGTCTGTAATGGATACGTGATTTTATATGCTTTGCGGTAATAGATTTTCATCGTTCCCGTAATTTCTCCTCTTTCCGCTAAAGGAATGATCAATAGACATTTCATTTCCGGCATATTACTATCCGTGGCTCGGTTGCGAATCGTAATTTCACCACTTCGAATCGTTGCCTTCGTCAACTCACTATTTATTTCATGCTCAATTCGATACCTTTCCTCACCAAACCCTACATATGCAAGAACATCTCTCGTATCGGTAATCGCGACTGCGTCTGCTTTGATGTCATTTTTGATAATTTTGCATATTGTATGCAATGATTTATTGTTCATCGAACGGAAATATGGGAGCGTTTTGTTGGCAATATCCAAAGCTAATTTGGCCTGCATAGCTGCAATCATTTCCTTCTCACTTTCGACGCTCCTTACCAATATCACAATGAATCCAATACTAACCTCGCCAATAATCATTGGCAGCCCAATAATAGTAACAATTTCTAAACCAAGCTCAAAGGGCTCAGCAAAAACAAGGATGAGCAGCATCGTCATGACTTCGAGAAGCATTCCTACAGCTATCCCCGAAATCCAATGCAGCGATCTTTTGACCTTGACACTGATATAGGCCGAGACAACTCCAGCGATAACACTTGTGATGAGACATGGAATCGAGGTGATGCCGCCAATATCAATCAAATAGCGGTGAATCCCTGAGACAAGCCCTGTAACAATCCCTACCCAAGGGCCAAACAAAATCCCGCCAGATACTATGGCAATAATTCGTACATTCACGAGTGAGCCATCCACATCAATTCCTGAATAAGTACCAAAAACAGCAAAGCCGCAGAAAACAATCGTAATGACAATCAGTTCAAGTGGCGAGTTTTTGTCTTTTTGAAGCGATTCCTTAAATCTCGGGATTCTAATTAAGAAGAACAAGAATAAGAGAAGTAGGGCAGCCCGTTCAAATAGCTGGGTCACCATTTCTAAAGATGTACTCATTTCTTTATGTCCTCACTTTCAGTATTCCAAAATTCATTTGTTTAGTTTACCAAAGTTTTATTTCAAATAAAAACGCTTACGCTTTTTATAAAAAATATTGAAGTTTATCACTATAAAACTGTCTATACCCTCTCTTTAAAATTGAAAGCACAAAATTTCATTAAAAAAGGCTCATTTCTGGTTTCGAAATGAGCCTCTCTTTATTTTATCCTACTGATTTTTCCGAGAACTGACTGTTGTAAAGTTCAGCGTAGAAACCATTATCCTTTAATAGTTCTGAATGCGTTCCTTGTTCAATCACTTTTCCTTGATCCATCACAAGAATTAAGTCTGCACCCTTAATTGTTGAAAGGCGATGAGCGATGACAAAACTAGTCCGTCCTTCCATCAATTGGTTCATTGCTTGTTGGATAAAGACTTCAGTTCGTGTATCTACGCTCGATGTCGCTTCATCCAATATCATGATTGGTGGATCTGCGAGAATAGCTCTTGCAATGGTCAGAAGTTGCTTTTGTCCTTGTGAGATGTTCGAAGCCTCTTCGTTTAAGACTGTTTCGTACCCATCGGGAAGTGTCCGGATAAAGTGATCCGCATGGGACGAACGAGCGGCTGCGAAAATTTCTTCGTCTGTTGCACCACTTTTTCCGTAAGCAATATTATCTTTAATCGTTCCATTAAAAAGCCAAGTGTCTTGAAGCACCATGCCAAAGGTTTTTCGAAGATCGTTCCGAGACATATCTGTTATATCAAGACCATCAATCGTAATCTTTCCGCCATTTAGCTCATAAAAGCGCATTAAAAGATTAATCATCGTCGTTTTTCCAGCGCCAGTCGGACCAACGATTGCGACCGTCTGTCCTGGGAAGACATTGATGTTCATATCTTCAATTAATAAGTCTTCTCCATACCCGAAATCTACATGGTCGAATGTAACAGCTCCTTGCGCTCTCGTTAAATGAGCTGTCGTTCTTTCTTCGATTTCTTCTTTTTCATCGAGTAATTCAAATACTCGTTCAGCAGCTGCGACCGTTGACTGAATAATGTTTGCGATATTAGCTGTTTGTGTGATGGGCTGTGTGAACTGACGAGAATAGGTGATAAATGCTTGAATATCACCTATTGAAATCGCACGTTGCGTCACTAAAATCCCACCGACAACACTAATTAAGACATAACTCAGATTCCCGATGAACATCATCATTGGCATGATAATACCAGATATGAACTGAGCTTTCCGTCCCGCTTCATACAATTCTTCATTGACTGTATTAAATTGGGCACCAGCCTTTTTCTCGTGTCCAAATGCTTTAACGACTTGATGACCAGTATACATTTCTTCAATATGCCCATTTAATTGCCCAAGTGTTCGCTGTTGAGTAGCAAAATATTTTTGAGATCTTTTTAATATAGGTCGAATTGCAAAAATGGAAATCGGTAAACTAACAATCGCTATTAAAGTTAAAACAGGACTAATTGACAGCATCATAATGATAATCCCAATAATCGTAACAATTGATGTGATAAACTGCGTCAAACTTTGTTGAAGCGTGCTTCCGACTGTATCAATGTCATTTGTCACGCGGCTGAGCGTTTCTCCATTCGAACGTCCGTCAAAATATTTGAGCGGAAGTTTCTCAAGCTTTTTATTGACATCTTCTCTGAGATCATACACTGTCTTTTGCGCAACACTAGACATAATATACTGCTGTACGTAGTTGAACAGGCTACTTATAACATACAGCCCCGCCAATAGTAGAAGAATATGACCAATTTTATCAAAGTTAATGGATGCTCCTGGTACTCCTTGAAACTTTCTATATGCCCCTTCAAACAATTCTGTAATTGCCGTCCCCATGATTTTCGGGCCAACGATCATAAAGATTGTACTTAAGATTGCAAAGAAGAATACAGCGATTAATTGATTGCGACGCGGTTTTAAATACATTAAGAGACGTCTGAGCGTTCCTTTAAAATCTTTTGCTTTTTGTCCCATCATCATCATATTGCCGCCGCCTGGACCATGTCCCATCGGTCCGCCACCTTGAGGTTTTTTATGTTTACTCATGCAATCTCCTCCTCTGAAAGCTGCGACTCGACGATTTCACGATATACATCATTTGTTTGAAGCAACTCTTTATGTGTGCCTATGCCTGCAATGTGCCCATTATCTAACACGATAATTTGATTTGCATCAACGACCGTACTAACACGTTGAGCAACGAGTAACACCGTTGCGTCTTTTGTTTCATCTTTAAGCGCCGCACGAAGATTAGCATCAGTCTTATAATCTAGTGCAGAAAAGCTATCATCAAAAATATAAAGATCAGGTTTTCTGACAAGGGCTCTCGCAATCGCCAGACGTTGTTTTTGTCCACCTGATACGTTCGATCCACCTTGCTCGATATTTGATTGATAGCCGTCTTTCATTTGCCCAATAAAATCTGCCGCTTGTGCAATCTGAGCTGCGTGTTCCATTTCATCCTGTCTTGCATTTTCTTTTCCAAAGCGAATATTATCCGCAATCGTACCTGTAAAAAGGACTGCCTTTTGTGGCACGTAACCAATTTTCGAACGAACTTCTTCATGTGATAGCTCGCGTATATCAACACCATTGACACGAATTGTTCCACTCGTTATGTCATAAAAACGCGGAATCAAATTAACGAGCGTTGTTTTTCCTGAACCTGTTCCACCGATAATTGCAGTAATTTCACCAGGGCGTGCGGTAAAGCTGATGTTCGATAACGCAGGTTCTTCTGCTCCTGGGTAACTAAATGTTACTTGATCAAATTCAAGAGTACCGTGTTCAAGATCCGCCCTTTTTGTCCCTTCATCTAAGATGACTGGTTTCATGTTAAGTACTTCGTTAATTCGTTTTGCTGATACTGCAGCACGTGGAACCATAATAAACATCATAGATGCCATAAGTAAAGCGAACATAATTTGCATGACATATTGGATATATGCCATCAAATCTCCAATCATCATGCCGCCGTTATCTATCCGAATCCCACCAAACCAAATAATAGCAACAACAGTCAAGTTCATAACGAGCATCATCACAGGCATCATAAACGCCATGATTTTATTTACTTTAATCGAGACATCAGTCAACTCTTTATTCGCTTTATTTAGACGTACTTTCTCTTCTGTTTCACGATTAAAGGCACGAATGACACGAATCCCAGTTAGATTTTCTCGTACAACAAGATTCAACCGATCCAATCGTTTTTGCACCATTTGAAAAAGTGGCATCCCTTTATAGAGAATAAGTAGTACCGAACCAATCAATACAGGCATTGTAACAACAATAACAAGTGATAATTTAGCATCCTTCGATACAGCCATAATGATTCCACCGACTAACATAATCGGGGCACTAACAACCATACGAAGCATCATAATAACCACTTGTTGGACTTGTGTAATGTCATTAGTTGTCCGTGTTATTAATGACGCCGTTCCTACTTCATCAAATTCCTGTAGTGAAAATTGTTCAACTTTATTAAAGACGTTCCGACGAAGATCGCGCCCAAGTCCCATTGCAGCTTTTGCTGAATAGTAGCTTGCAAAAACAGAGGCAATAGCCCCTAGAGCTGCTACGAGCATCATGAACCCACCAATTTTCCAAATATAAGGCGTGTCTCCTACTACGACCCCTTTATCGATAATATCTGCCATTAGCGTAGGTAAAAAGAGGTCAGACATTGATTGAACAAAGATTAGACCGAAAACCGCTAATACAATCCACTTATAAAACGCGAGATTTTTCAGGATTTTAATCATTTCGTGCACTCTCCTTGTTCTTTTGCCTGCGCTTCTAAATAAGTTGAAATTTGAAGTTGTGATTTAAGCAGTTCTTCAACCTGCTTGTCAGTCAGCGATTCAATTGCAGCTTGGAAAACTTGGTGAATACCACCTTCTTGCCGATGGATCGTTTTTAAAAAGGTTTCTCCTTTATCACTAAGCGTTAGTTGCATCTCCCTCCGATTGCCTTCTACTTGCTTTCGACCTAGCCAGCCTGCTTGAACGAGTCCATCAACTGCCTGACTAAGTGTACTTTTTGGTAGAAATGTTTGCTCTCCAAGTTTCTTTTGCGTCATTTCCTTATGAGGTGCAATACACATCAAAACTGCATATTGTGGAACAGATAACCCATTCTCTACTGCTGTCTTTTGAACAAATCGCATCATGTTTTTCTGCACGTTCCAAAATGAACGCATGAGTAGTATTGAACGCATGATTTGTTGATTTTCACTTTCCATTTTCACATCACCAATCTTCTATTTGTGAATAGTTCATTTTCGAACTATTAAAACTTACTCCTTTTTTTCTGTTAAGTCAATCAGTTTGTTTCATCTAGAATTGAATAATTAATTCAGTAATATTTATAGCTAAATAATAGGAAAAGAGCTGTCCCTTCAGTCAGTTTATTTACCAACTACAGGTACAACTCTTGTCTTCCTATTATAAAGAGGCTATTTTTGCGAAATTAGTTTCTCCGGCTTCACTTCCGTTTTCTGATTGTATAACGGCAAAATGAAAAACATGCCGATGATAAACAAGACTGCTGCTAGTTCAAAGGTAGCAACCAAGGAAAATTGTTCTTTTACTATACCAGCCATACTCATCGTTAATACCATCGAACCAGTAAACAGCGGCATTAAAATTCCGTTGACCCTACCAATATAAGCCCCTTCCGTTTTTTTCAAAATCATCGTATTAATACCAATCTGAATACAAGGCAACATTAAGCCATTAACAAACTCAGCTGTTAACGTAATCCAAAGCGTTGTTGATAATCCCATTACCGCTAAGCCAAGGGCATTCACGAGCATTCCAATGGTGATGAGCCTCTGAGGAGCCACTGTTTTGGCAAAAATCATGACAACTGCTCCGCCTACTACCATTCCAATCCCATTAACCATAAACAACCATTGAAGGTTTTCCTTTGGTAAGCCTAATTGTTCCGTTACAAGGAAAATCGAAAGAGGGTGAATGAATCCTAATCCAAGACCTGCGGCTAGAAAACATAAACCTAACAAGCTTAATTCCTTCTTATTCAAAACATATTTAACTCCGCTCTTCATTTCTTGCCATAACGTTGATGCTCTTTCTTCCCCTTCCATTTTGTAATCTTTTGGTAGAAAAGTGAGTGCACCAGCTGAAAGTAAAAAGGCGATGCCTGTAATCATAATTGATATCTCTATTCCAAAGGATTGAAAGGTAACTGTCCCAATAACAGGACCTAGTACCATAAATACGGCAAAAATCGTTTGATAGACCGACATTCCAGCCTGAACTTGTTCTTCTGGCAAATGCAATTTAAATAACTTCATTCCTGAAGGCTGGGAAAATTGTGATAGAATCGCCGAGATCAATGTTACAAAAAATATCACTTGCCAAGTTCCGATTAAAAGCGTTATGAGTACGGCAAAAACAGATAAAGCACTTAAAATATCGCACCATACCATTGTTTTTTTCGGATTCCAGCGGTCAGCAAACGTCCCGCCAATAAATGAAAAAATAAAAATAGGGGCAAATTCCGCTACCGAAATCATGGAAACCGCAAATGGATCACCGTTAGTCTGTTCCATAACAAATAACAGTACCGCAAAGTTTCTTATCCAAATTCCTATTTGTAAAAACAATCCCGAAACGATAATGGCCTGAAAAACACGGTTGCTAAACAACTTAGATGACGGGCCAGCTGAATGATTACTTTCCAATATAAAAAACCTCCTGTGAAATATCTGGACAGGAGGCAGTACGATACAATGTCAAGAATGGCATAATATCCCTAACAGAAGGAACACAATGATCTTATTGGCTTGTATGAAAAATGTACAGACTAATCCTATCCAGAAAAAAATATCGTATTTCTAACGAATTTTTTTAAAAAATAGGATTAATTGATCATTGTTTCAAGGTCACCCTTCCGTTTTTCGTTACTTAATATAGTAAATGCTTCACAATGATAAATCAAGACTTATTTTGTAAAAAATCCCACCCTAAGTATATCTGATTCTTCATTTACATAAGTCTTTCTCGGATATCAAATAAATAGTGAACCTCACGCGAATCAATAGAATTGCTTGACTCGCCCAAACAAGTAGTGAAAGAGTTAATGACTGAATATCACATAAATAATATAATTGTTTCAACTAACCAACCATATTTCAACTGCCTTCCGTTCTTTTCATAATCGTCAAATATGTTTGTTGTTCTTTCAATAGATCGATGAATACCTCTAATGCTTTTGTTTTGAATGATGTGCGCAATACGATTGAGAATTTTCTTTTAAAAGGGCTTCCTATTACTTGAACGATTTTCAATAGGTCCAGAGCCAGCTCCTTGCGAATGGCTAAATGGGACAGGATAGTAAGACCTAGTCCTGATTCAACCGATTCTTTTATCAATTGGGTGCTGCCGAATTCCATGATATCATTTGGGGCAATTGACATGGATTGAAAGACTTTTTCTGTTACCTCTCTCGTGCCTGATCCTAATTCACGAATGATCCACGTTTCTTTTTCTAAATCAGATATTTTCACTACTCGATCTCCTTGAACCAAATGGTGGTGAGAAGCAGCAACAACAAACATCTTATCTTCCGCAAATGCTTCAATTGAAAGTTCTGCATTCTTGAAATCCCCTTCGATAATTCCAACATCCAGTTGATTCTTAAGGACCAACTCCGCTATCTCCTTTGTATTTCCAATTGTAATACTCGGCTTTATGAGAGGATATTGTTCGTGCATTCTAGCAATAAAATGTGGAAGAACGTATTCTCCGAAAGTGTAGCTCGCTCCAACTGATAGCGGCCCGCTTGCTCGATTAGGCAAGTCATCAATTATTCCTTGCATTTTCGTATAAAGTCCTAATATTTCTTTTGCATGATAATAAACAATTTCTCCCGCTTTGTTTAACCGAACATATTTGTTATTGCGATCGAGAAGCTTTGTCCCATAAGAACGCTCCAATAATTGGATATACTGGCTGACTGCTGGTTGGGTCATATGCAGATCCTCTGCAGCACGGGAAAAGTTTCCCTTTTCGACTACTGTTACAAATACAAGTAAGTGTTGATCCATAGCTGCCTCCCCCTATAATAAGTATTACTTATTATTAACATCAAATATATTTATTTTCCTTATCATAAATTATGAATTAACTTAATAGTGTATTACATTTATGGGGGTATTGAAATGAAAGCTGAGAAAGTAAAAGTGCTAGAACCAATGAAACCAAAACGGAAATCTTCTGGACTCCTATGGGTCGGTGGAATTGTTTTCACCTTTTTTATCGCTTTACTTGGCTACTTATTAGCTAAAGTGCCTGGATTTGACCATGTTGGCCAGCTCGCCTCTGCTATCGTTATAGCGGTTGTATATCGTCAAATATTCGGTTATCCAGAGATGATTCGCCCAGGAATTGGCTTTTCGTCGAAAAGGCTTTTACGCTTTGCCATTATTTTGTACGGTTTGAAATTAAATATCAATACGGTTTTACACGACGGAATCGGGTTACTTATTCGTGACGCTGGCGTTATTATTTTTGCGATTCTCCTTACAATTTGGCTTGCCAAGATATTAAAGGCTGACAAAAATATTTCTTTATTATTAGCTGTTGGGACTGGAGTTTGCGGTGCTGCTGCCATCGCTGCGATTGCTCCTATTGTCAAATCAAAGGATGAAGATACGGCCATTGGAGTAGGAATTATTGCACTAGTTGGGACAATTTTTGCGATTACTTATACAATACTCCGTCCTGTTTTACCATTATCAGCCATCGATTACGGGATTTGGTCTGGTATTAGCCTACATGAAATCGCCCATGTTGCTTTAGCAGCTGCACCTGGTGGCGAAGATTCCCTTGCTATCGGCTTACTAGCAAAATTAGGTCGCGTCTTCCTTCTCGTTCCTTTATGCTTTATTTTCATGTACTTTATGAAACGGAAAAATCATGATCAGGATTCTCTAGAGAATAAAATTGAATTTCCATGGTTCTTGATCGGTTTCATCCTAATGAGTTTATTTGGGAGCTATGCCTTTGGTAGCCATATTCCTGTTTCTGAAGGTGTTCTGAGTGGACTTTCTAATCTTACTACTTGGTGTTTGACTGCAGCCATGGTTGGACTTGGTTTAAATGTAAGCCTTCTGGAACTTCGAACAAAAGCATTAAAACCATTAATCGCAATGCTAATTACCTCGATTTGTCTTAGTATATTAGCATATTTTATCGCTTAAAAAAGCTGTCCTATTAGAAAATCGTTGATTAAATCTTGCATACTTCAAATAATTGCTAATCAACATTTTGATTTGAGGTAGGAGCTTTCGTGTTTTCGTACAGGTAGACATCCACTAATATGATGACTTTCTTCATTAGAAGATAGATCATAACTAGTAAAAGGTAGCTCTTTAAGTTTCACCGAACAACATAATCCCATTTAATAGAATTGGTTGTCGTAATAGGGTCTTGGCCATCTGTTCTATACATCGTTTCTTGCGTCATTTACACGTAATTTAAACGATATGTAGTTGATTTGGCCCAAGGCCCTCTCGTTATATGAGGTTCAATCACCAATTACACCGGAATTAAATTTTCAACTACTATACTGTTTACCGCATTAATATAAGCTAAAGCACTTGCTTTGATTACATCTGTATCTGTTGCTTTGGCGATGTATTTTTCTCCGTTATATTCCACTTGTAGTTTTACTTTACCTAACGCCTTTTTACCTCTTGATACACTGCTAATTTTGTACTCTAATAATTTAATATCTAAATCAATGATTTCTTTAATAGAAGAATATAGAGCATCAATTGGTCCCGAACCTACAGTGCTGCTCTTATATATTTGATTTCCCTTCTTAATTTTCACGCTTGCAGAAGGAAAAATGGTATTACTAATTACTTGAAGGTCCATGAGTTCATAGAAATTGTCACTATAATATTTGATATCCTGATTGTTCATATCATGTTTTGAGTAATAGTTTTCGACGATTACATATAAATCATGATTATATACTTCTTTTTTCACATCTGCTAGCTCAAGAAAACCAGCAAATATATCTTCAAATTGTGGATCTGTTAACTGATTAAAGCCTAATTTTTCAAGTGCATTTTTCACTGCATGACGACCAGAACGAGCCGTTAAAACAAGCTCCATATCACTTAAACCAACTTCTGTTGGGCTAATAATCTCATAGGCATCTCTTGATTTCAACAACCCATCTTGATGGATACCAGAAGAATGTGCGAAGGCATTATCCCCTGTAATCGCTTTATTTACTTGTACATCAAGTCCCATTAAACTACTGACAAGTTTTGATGTATTCATTATTTCTTTCGTATTGATGTTTGTGTGAACATTATAGAATGCTTGTCGCGTATTAAGAGCCATAACAACTTCTTCAAGAGCAGCATTACCTGCACGTTCTCCAATTCCATTAATTGTACATTCAACTTTATCAGCACCATTTTTAATAGCAGCCAAAGTGTTTGAAGTTGCCATACCAAGATCATTATGACAATGTACACTTAAAAGTACTTGATCATTTAAATTTTTCAAGCGGTCATTTAATTTGAAAATTAATTCACCAAACTCTTCAGGAACGGCATAACCAACGGTATCAGGTACATTAATAATCGTAGCTCCTGCCTTCACAACTGCTTCAATTGTTGTCCATAAGTATTCAAAATCTGATCGAGAAGCATCTTCGGTTGAATATTGTACATCAGGTAGTAATGTTTTCGCATATTTCACTGCTTCCACACCAATGTCTAAAATTTGATTTTTGGATTTGCCAAATTTCTTTTCTACATGAATATCTGAAGTTCCAAGTACCATATGAATTAACGGTTTTTCTGCATATTTCACACTATTATAAACAGAATCAATATCTGCCTTTACTGCTCGTGCTAACGCTGTGATTATGATATCATCTGTATTTCCAACATTTGTTGCAATTTCTTTAACAGCATTAAAATCACCAATTGAAGATGCAGGGAATCCAGCTTCAATAATATCGACTTGTAGTTTCTTTAATTGACGGGCCACTTCGAGTTTTTCATATAGATTAAGTTTAGCGCCGGGAACTTGTTCCCCATCCCGTAAAGTCGTATCAAATACCCATATTTTTCTTGTCATTTCAGAATCACTCCTTTTCAATAAATAGCAATAAAAAAAGCCCCGCCTCTATAGAAACTATAGAGACGAGGCTGTGCTCGCGGTACCACTCTAATTGATTAATTTACATAATTAATCCACTTAAATCGGTGGCTATTACCACCTATCCTTATAACGGTCGAAAACCGACATCCCCTACTATTAGTTCACGGAGTAGCTTATGGACGAGTTCAAAGGCAAACAACTGCCGATTTCCACCATCCATCGGCTCTCTTTAAGTTTATTCAACCTTTTACTATTTCCAATCATCGCTTATTAATTATTTAATTTATATAATTCTAACTTGATAAAATTGGGAGGTCAATTTTTTTCTGAAAATAAAGAGTATTGAAAAATGAGAATGATAGCAATAACATTAACCTGGTATAAAGACATATCTTTTTAAGTTTAATTCTTAATACGATCTAACAAAATATTAAAGAACTCGGAAATTATTTTGAGTACATTTACTTAATACTTAACTAATATCAACTGCATTACCAATAAAATCGCTTCTAAAACTTAATTCTAAATTGTTTATCCCCGCTATTTCTTTAGTCTGATATGGAAATAAATGAAGCTTTCCTTTATAAACTAATTCAAGACTATTTAGAGCCAATAAATTTTGCGGTGTCACCATATTTGGTGATTTATCAATTACATGTTTTTTTTCATTTAAAATCATTGCCACAAATTGAGAGCAAAAAAAAGCATTTTTTCTCTTAAAATTTATATTTAGTAGAATAGCAAATAGGCCAAGTAAATTATATTTGTAAAGGTTTTTCTCAGCTTCAATTTGTTTTACTTTACATAACATTCGTTCGTAATCCAATTCTGAAACTTTAAAACTATATAGTTCACATCTAGCCTTCTTAAATAATCCTACTGCTATTTGCTCTCTTACAAATCCACCGATAAAAGGATTATCATGTTTTTTACGGCCAAAACTAAAAATTTCTCTTAATTCTCCATCGAATGAGATCGAAACATGATTATATGGTTGCTTCGTAAATAGTTTAATTAGCTTCGTAAAGTTCGTTCCTGTATCCGTAAATAGGAGATAAACCTTTCTTTCTTTCATTTATCCGTACCACCATTTTCTATAGTTTCAAATTACTTTCTACATTCCTTTTATACACAAAATAGTACATACTAAGTGGCCACCATAGTACACAAAAAATCGGATAAACTGCCCATATCGTATGCGGCGTGGAAATAATATTTATACATATAAAAAAAGTAATGAGTAATATACTTGCATGGATTGAGAACTTATAGTACGTCTTTTTCCGTGCATGAAATAAAGATAGCGGCCACCATAATACTACAAAAGATGGATAAATAGACCAAAGATATCCTGGTGAAAAGAATCCGTTTAAGATCGAATAATATAAGATAATGCTCAAACTTCCAATTATTGCGACACGTATCATTTTTGCCTTTTTGCCTAAAAGTACAAGAATTGGCCACCATAGGATTGGATAAATCGCATACAAAGACCATGCATAATTAGGTGAATAAATGAAATTTTCAGCAATTATAATACCAATAATAAACGTACTACAAATAATGGAAAGTAGTTTGTAATTCCCACTTTTTCTAGAGTACAAACCAATAGGCCACAACAGTAGTAAGATAGACGGATAAATAAACCAAGGATATTGTGAGCTTGTTAGATAATTAACAAGCATGATAAAGATTATACTCATCACACTTCCTACCGCAGCAAAACCAATATCATATTTTTTCACTTTCAATCCCCCTCATTTTGAACGTTGCCAATGAAAGTACATCGTTAAAGGCCACCATAAAACAGCGAAGGTTGGATAGACAAACCAAATTGTTTCCGGGGAATATGAAACATTAATAAAAATAAAAAGTGCAATGATTAAAAGACTCCCCCAAACGGAATATCCTAAATTTAATTTTGTCATGTTTTTCTTTGTTGGTTGCTTTACCCCAAGTTCCATTTTAATCTCTTCAATATCTCCAAAATCGACAATTGCTTTATTAATGGCATCTTCTTCTTCTTTTCCTTGTTCCATTAAATCCCACACTTTTTCTTCAAGGTTTTCCAAAACTTCTTGTTTGATTGCTTTTTTTTGCTCACTTTCTGGAATATCTTTAAATAACTCTTCAACATGATTTTTCAGTCTCTTCATTTTAAACCCTCCATAAATAAATCAATTATTTCCTTAACCTCGTTCCATTCTTCAACCAATTCTTTCAAATAGGCTTTTCCAAGTAATGTGATTTTGTAATATTTCCTTTTCCCACCCTGAGAAACATTCCCTATATAAGCTTCAATTAATTCCTTTTTTTCTAGTCGCTGAAATACAGCATATAAGGTTGCTTCTTTTATTTGAAATCGATTGTCTGTTCGTAAGCTAATTTCCTTTGATATTTCATATCCATACCTATCTTCTTCTAAAATCAAGCGCAAGATAATCGAATCCAAATGGCCACGAATAATATCACTTCTTATCATATTGTCACTTCCTTGTACTCTAACTATTCTATCTGATAGAGTAATTTTATCTTGGATTGCTCTATCTGTCAAAGTAATTTTTTTTGAAATGCTACATATATGACGATGGTGATTTTTCGTTCATTTTAATTATTGAATTCATAAATGGAGGAAAAAAATGAGCTTTTATTTGACAATTCATGTACCGATATTCCCTTTTAGTTATCCTAATTAGACATGTGTATACGCAGTTTTAAACAGTGAGTCCAAAATTGATTTTTATAAAACTTGTTTTCCTTTTTCAACTGCCTATCATTAGTCGGTGCTATAGGAATATTTATATAAAGTAAAATGGCCTTTTTTCCCACCAATAAAACCATTAAGCTAGGCCAATCTATAAAGGTATTTCAATTTGAATAGGAGAGGATTAAAATGAGCCCAAATAATCAACCAATTGATGTTAATCAACTAAACCAAGCTAAAGCAAATGTTACTCTCACTCAAACATTATTAAGTCAAGCAATCGAAAAGTCTGCTTCAGATCCTACGTTAGCTGAGGAAGCAATCAAACAAGCTGCTAATGAAATCGCCCAAGCCCAAACAGCGGTTAGTCAAGTCCAAAGTGCAATAATCGTCCAACAATCTGAATAAAGATATTTCGATACTATCCCATAACGTAGGGGCTATACCCAGCATCTCCTATATCGTTTATGAAGTGAACATGACACAATAAACGATGTAAAGAGTGAGTGATCAGACTCTTTTAGGAAAACCTCATTCCGCTTTTTAAACTAATCAAAAGTAGCACTATAATTGAATAATGGGTTCTCATTTAGAAGTAATGAGAACCCATTATTTAAGGGATTTTTTATAAGCTCTTATTCCGGTGGATTCAACGTACCTCGCCCAATTGAAAATAGTGAACTGACTCCTTCATAGGATAAATGCATAGTCATTCCTACGGCTGCATGTTCGAGATTGTGACAATGATCCATCCACACACCTGGATTGTTCGCCAAAAAAGCGACTTCAAATGTTTACGTTCAGAGTATCTGTTGCCTGTTACGGGCTTGCCATTCTTACTTAATACAAGCATACGATGGCCATGTAAATGCATAGGATGATCCATGAAATTCTTATTCACAAATGTTATTTTCACCAAATCCCCTTCCTTCACCATCAGTGTCGGGGCGTTCGGAAATACCTCCCCATTAATTGTCCATAAATAGTTGGGTTTCCCATCGTAAAAACCGAATCGTTGCCCAAGAATCATTATGATTTCTCGATCAAAATGGCTTAAAAGATCAAAGGGTGTTTGCAGACTTTCCCCATATTCTTCAGGTCTAAAGCTCGGCATTTTAGCAGAAATAAGTGGAATACTTCCTTGATCATCTTGGCTCAATAAGAGCTGCGCACCTGTTTTACCGTGTTGTGAGTATCCACTTGTCTTAATTAACACAGGTTTTTCCGGCATCGTAAACATAACATCATATCTTCCACCCGCACCAAGTTCTAATTTCGTATTTTCTAGCTCTTGAGGTTTGTGGACAGATTGCCCATCAATCGCCGCTACTTTAAACCTCGTGCCTTCAATAAAATACTTTTTTGTATGATTTGTCGTATTAATGAAGCCCATACGGACATCCGAATCTGTTGACATCCTTTTTTTCACACCCCTTGGTCAAGCTCCTCAGAAACGAGCACTTCTTGACCATTGAAAAGCCAGTCGTCTCCGATGAAGGTAATTTTCTTCGTTTTACCTTCTTCATCACCTGACAAAACAACAAATGATCCGAAAAGTCCTCTTTTCACCTGTTCAGAGGATTACTGATGTGAGTGATACCAGTACATTCGCTCTAAAATGATAAGTAAATTATTCCTCCAATTCGCCCTTTTGAATTCTTAACTCCGGACCAGGATATTTCCCATTAAATGTCCAAGCATCAAATGTCTCCCTATCACTTAATTGGATGGTCTTTTTCTGGGCGACAAGGGGGTAGGTACGGTCTAGTTTGGCTGTACTACTTTACACCAAGCCCCCCGCTTTGATGACTATGGTTATGGTGAATCATTGAACCACCGCCCAATTCGACGTTGTCATGATTCACCATACTAATTTCGGATGGCATTGTACTTCTTTCCATTCCCAAAGCGATCCAACTGATGCCGCCGATGATAAAAACAGTGATGATAGCCAATCGTTTAATTAATTGTTCCGTCCACTTAGGCTTTTGATACTCTCCTTTTGCAACCTTCTTATATATTCTTTTTTGAAGGAAAAATAAAAAACAGACTACTAATCCAAATACAACAAAAAAGAGGATTAAGTCAATTCCTTCTGGTAATACACCTGACCCAAAAATCGATAAACATAAGACAATGACTGCACCTAGCTTCATCGTCTTAATTGGGAATGAAAAGTGTGGGAGGCGGCTATTTTCCTAAATGAGGATATAACCTCTCTTTCTCCCCCTTAATCGATTTTATTTGCTTAAAAACCGGCATCGTCCAAACTATCACCATGATTGATGGGAATAGAACCAATGGAAGAAACACCCATACTTTATCTTCTATAAATAGCCAACCTAACATCACACCCATCGTTATTATTGAACTAATCCAAGCGAAATTGAGCACGACCCCTGAGCGAATACTAAAGAAGTTGACTCCTTTCCAAATTCTTTTCCCCTTCTTTGTTAAAGCATATATAAGGCCAGTCGCTGAATAAATGGCCAGCCCCTATATCACAACAAGTAAGATGGTAATAAACTGATCTACTGAATAAATAAATTCAAACATAAATGCATAGCACTCCCTTTCATATAACAGCATTAACGATACATGAAAAGGGATATTTTAAACATGGACTTGAAAAGTAATGCCAAATAAGACCTAGGTCTTATTTGACACGAAACTTGATTGGCCTACGTTAATGATTTTTGCAAATGATCTACACGAGAGAACGTCAACAAAAACACAAAAACTATCCTGATAGACAGGATAGTTCTTGTGATTAAGATTTATATACATGGCAAATGAATCATTAAATATTTTATAATTTCAAGATTATCTACTCTAGTTGGTTCATCGTCTACTGGAAGTATTCTTCGTCCTAGATAAAAATTACTTTTACTTAGTGAGTCTATTGATGATTTCAAACCTCAATTCCTCTTCAACCGTTTTTTTTCTGATTATATCCGCTTTCTCCATAAGGTTGAAGCTCATTTAGCCACTTTTCTTTAAGCTTTTCCAACTCTTTTTTTTCATCAAAATATCCTTCTTTTTTCTTTTTTAGAATTTCTAAAACCTCAAAAGTAAAAGCATTTTTTCCGAAATGATCCCAGTCTTCCTGCAGCATTTTATTCGTATGTCCACCTGTTTCTAGCATGAACCTACTTCCATTTAATGTCTTCAAATTTCGGGTACTTCCAATAAATGACTTTTCATTCATAGTGTTTTTTATTTGATAAATTCCCGCTTCTATTTCAGTTTCTTTATAAAGCTGCTTCAATTCTTTTTTATGTTCCATAATTACCCATTCACTCCCACTATTATTTTTTCAGCCAGTATTGGCTGCCATCTGCTTTTCTATCTAAAAACCCATATTCAATTAAATATCTTCTTAACAGAACATAGTCATGATAAGCTTCCTTCAAAAGTTGATTGATTTCCTTTTCTTCATAGATCTGATCATCTACAAATCGCCTGCTTAGTGCCCCAAGTACAATAAGCCTCTGTTTTTCCTTCGGTGGGAAGGATTTCAATGGTCCCGTTATCCCTTCAGGAAAAAACTTATTTAATATTTTCTCATTCTCTTCTTCTGTCACATTGTAGCGGTCATCGACCATCCTTGCCGTTTTATGATAATCAATAAAAGCTGGTGCATGATTGTCTCTCTCCTTTAATAGCTCCATCATTGTCAAAAACAACTTAGCCTGGCGCTCTTTCTCTTTTAATACAAAACGATGATTCCGAATTGTAGAAGCACTTCCGATGCCCATTTCTTTCTGTACTTCTGTATCGCTTTTCCCCTCATAAAAAAGACGAAGAAGACGATTTTGATGATCGGTTAGCCCTGTAAGCTTTTTATCAAGATCAATCATGTAATCAAACACCGATTGATGGGTATTCTCAATATGCTGTAGCATATACCTTTCAGCTTCGAAAAAAACACCATTATCTTGATAAACAATCCCTTTTTCAATTGATTTTCCGCATAAAAGACACATAAAATAAGCAGGCTCCTCTATATACCCGCGTTTAAGATCCCCAAGTCGCGCATTCCAAAAAACTTCCGACAGTTGCATTTACATAGTCACTTCCTTGTTTTGTTTATAATATAATAGATATTATATTTATTTGTCTATAATATGTCAAACGTTATTACTAAAAGTTTACTATTTCTAAAAGAAAATATATATAAGCATTGAATGATTAAAGGAATCCTTTGTATACAAAAGATACCGGTCGACTATATTTGATTTACTGATTAGTGAAAACCCGTGCAACAAACACTAAAAATACCGATAAAAGTATTATATTTTAGAAAGCATTTTTTTAAGACTATATAGAGCGAACAGAAATGCAACATAAAATAATATCAGAAGTATATCGAAATATTTTATATTAATTCTGTACTAATTTTAATAATCAACTGTTATAATTTTTCTTTTTTATCTGTATTACTTTAAAAGATAAAAAATTGAAACAGTTCATTATTATTGATATGCCAATAAAAATCAAAACTTTATCAATAAAGTGTATTGACAATTAGCAATAAAATGATAAAAAAGGCACCATTCAAATGTGATTGGTGAACAAAATATCTTTATCGTTTCCTCTAAACAAAGCACTTTTGTTAACATAATATTATTATTTATAAAAGTTAAATCAAAAAATGCTGCCCTTCCATTCAAGGAAGCGCAGCATTTTTTATTTCAGTCTCGTTATTACACTTTCTATAACAACTCGCCACATGTCAGGATCTGTCGTAACTTTTTCTTTAAACTGACCAAAAACTTCTTTTTGTTTGTCTTTGAAGTCAGAGGCATCTTTGTCTGGGAGATTAATCAGCAATGTTTGTAAAAACTCCTGCACTTTTTCCGCTCGAGGTCCCCATACTCTTTGCTCGTTTCCAGCTTCATCAATAAAGACAAAAATTGGAATGGAGCGCGCTGTCCCGTTTGTTAAATATTGATCCATTAATTCTAAATTTTCATCGCGGATTAAAAACTTCAATTCCATATTGCTTTCTTCTCCGATTCGTTGAATAATCGGGACACAGAAAGACGCATCGCCACACCAATCAGCGGTAAGTACGACACCTCTCCATTTCTCGTTAGCTAAATTGGCGAAGAATTGTAAGTCTTCTTCAGTAAAATCCACTTTTTCGTAAACACGAGAAAGTTCATCACGATTTACTTCCATACTCTTTCTGTATTCATCAAACGACATTCCTTTTTCAAACCATGTATTCAATGACAACTTCATCACTACTTTCACTTTAGAATGGTAATATCTCCATATTAAAAGATTTGCGATGATTTTGGAAGAAATTGAACTTGCTTAATATCAGATAAATAGTTCCTTTTGCAAATGGAAACATTTGATGCGTGAAAAACTGACATACAGCACTAAGTTAGTGAATTAGTTTGATTATAAATGACTTTTATCTAGTAGTTCTATTATTTATGAACTGAATTATTACCATTAACGATCAAAAGTTGTTTCATTCTTCCTTCATATTTCTTCCAAAAAAAATTTCATCCATTTCGCGCTTTAGTCTTCTTGTGATTTCTTTCTCTTCACTCTGTGAAATCTTATCTTTTGAATATCCGAACAAATAATTATTTAGGTCAAATTCTCTTAATTTACATTTTGTATGGAAGATATTTTCTTGATACACATTAACATCAATCATGTCATATTGATCTTTTACTTTTTCAGGAATGTAATTTTGAATGGAGTTAATGTCCTGATCTATAAAGAGTTTGTGACCGTTTTTGTCTCGTGTAAAGCCTCGAACACGGAAATCCATAGTCATGATGTCGGTGTCAAACGAATGGATTAAATAATTCAACGCTTTAAGCGGGGAAATCTCCCCACATGTTGAAACATCAATGTCTGCCCGGAATGTACTAATTCCTTCATCTGGATGATATTCGGGGTATGTATGCACCGTAATATGACTTTTATCAAGATGCATGACTAGTGCTTCTGGCAATGGACCTGGCGATTTCTCTAAAGATTCTGAAGGAGCAATGATCGGCCCTTCTGACACCAACATCGTAACACTTGCTCCTTGTGGAAAGTAATCCTGTCTTGCCACATTTAATACATGTGCACCTATCATATCTGACACCGCTTCTAAAATAGCAGTTAACCGTTCAGCGTTATACTGCTCATCGATATATTCTAGGTAAGCTTCACGCTCTTCTTTCGTTTTTGTATAGCAAATATCATACATATTAAAGCTAAGTGATTTCGTTAAATTATTAAATCCATGTAATTCAATACGCTGCTCTGGTGTAAGTTTCATTTATAATTCCCCCCATTTATTCCGTATTAACGGGCAGTAAGACCCCCACCTCAACGAAGAAGTGTATTCTTCTGCCCGTAAAAGCCCGATTTGTTCAACTAACAGTCAGTGGGGATGAAGCCCCCCACCAATTAAAGTTTCACTTTATTGAAAAGGCAGTTATGTATTATCATTACCCAACCTTATCGATAAAAAACGAGGAGTTGAAGCAGGCAAACAGATTGAAAGAGCAGTTCATAAGTGAATTTAATACTTTTCAAAATTAAAGTAAATAGGAGTAATCCTTAAAAAAATAAACCAGGATAACTTCTTAATAAAGAAGTTATCCTGGTTTTTACTTAATTAGCTTCCATTGACGCTGTCTTTCTACTGATTTTTCTGTCCCTTTATATGCTAATTTAATCGTATAGGACTTCAATTCGGGTAGTTCAGTTCCTTCTTTTGCTTCAAAAGTTTGTGCCCTTTTGATTTTCCCTCCACCTTGTCCAACTTCTACATACTTTCCTGAAAATAGTGCTGTTTGATTTGATTTTACAAATGTACTCATGATAAACCTCCTTATATTTGGTAAATCTAGTTTAATCATACATAAATTACATAGTTAAATGCAAGTGGATATATAGTGAATTTTCTGTTTTTTCTATATTAGAGTGAATAGGGAAATTCACTATTATCCTAAGATAGATGCTTGCATTATTGCATTGCTTCACTAATCATCGGCATATGATTCAAACCTACCTTTCCGTAGTACTTATGCCAATTTAAGTAGTAAAGTTACATTTATTTTACTTAAGTTAAAATTATTCTTTTAATCAATTCATAGCTTTTACGCAATAAGATGGTTTATACTAGACGTACACGACATACTTGATCAGGAGGATTTTTTACATGACAGAAAATAACCAAGTTACCCCAGATGAAACACCAAAGAAGAAAATGAGCCTTCAAGATGCAATTAAACAGCAGCTTGAAGCTAAAAAAAATAAAGGTGCTAAAGGAAAAACAAATACGAACGGGCTGCAAACAGGTCAAAAGATGAAGAGCCAGCAAACGAAAAAAATTAGCAATACCCGCAGAAAAATGGGTGTATAATGAACGGGCAAACTAGAAAAGATATCATACCTGGTGCTGCTGTTGAAATTGTCCTTAAAGCAGACCAACGCACTGGAAATTTAACAAGTGGTATTGTGAAGGATATCTTAACGAAATCAAGTTCCCATCCTCATGGCATTAAAGTAAGGCTAACCGACGGACAGGTTGGTAGAGTAAAAAACATCCGTTCAACTTAATATCTATAAAAAGGCATCGAGAAGAATTCTCTGATGCTTTTTTTACTTCTTCTCAAACCCTGACAGAAAGATACCGTCTGCCACTTCAACGGTTTTTACTTTTATAAAGCCGAGTGACAAATATAGATTTTTTGCTGGGTAGTTTTTCTCGCCAGTCATGACCGTTATTTTTTTATGGCCTTTGATTGTATGTAAAATATACTGAATAAGTTTTTTTGCTATTCCTTTCCTGAAAAAATTAGGATGAACAACCATGCGGCAAATATCGATTTCACCCGCTGTTTCTTCGAAAGATATAAACCCAGTAAGCTGACTTTCTATATAATAGCCAAAGAATTGTTCTCTACTAGCCATAATCGTCTCTACTTTGTCTTTTAAAGGTGGAATTTCATGAAAATTAATTAGCTCTGCCTCAATTTGATAGGCTGGAAGTTGGATACCTAAAGCTTCACGTGCTGTTTCTTCTTGTTTTATATTCATTGCTTTGATCAAAATAATTCTCCTTGGCTTATTTCACATGATTTCCAATCGTTTATCGCCTTTTTATCCCGCATTAACGGGCAGTAATAATCCTCCATGGATCCACCTCTTTTTTATACATAAACAGATCATAGACCCTCAATAAGCATTGAAGGTCTACGCCGAAATTAGTCTAGGTTAATCGAATTCCCCTCTTCAGCAACATGGAATAATAGATGTGCCAAGTGATGAATGGGACCATACGAATCATCATCTTCATCATCTTCTGGGAAATCATCAACCCCTTGTAAATAAAGTGTGATGAACTCATAAAAATCTTTCATTTCAAATGCATAACATGCTTTTGGATCTTCACTGTCTTCTTCATATTGAAGCATCAAATAAGACAAGTCTCCATCTTTGTCTTGTCCATCAAAAAATACGAAAAATCCTACATTCGTATCAAGCTCAAATAATCGACGTGTTCCTCCAACAGTCGCTTGTTCGAATTCCTGCTCTGCCAGTTTTTGGACAAGCATTGTATCTACATCGTCTTCTTTGTGAAATGTTACATTAAATGATTTCATCATATCCTCCTTTAATTTGGTGACTGTGTTAGTACTATAACCGATTATTGGAGATTATATGAAATCTACTTCCAGATAAATCGGACAGTGATCACTTCCAAGAACCTGCGGATGAATCCCGGCATCCTTTAACTTGATTCCAAGGCGTTTTGATGCAAGGAAATAGTCAATCCGCCAGCCGATGTTCCGCTCCCTCACCTTGCTCATATAGGACCACCAAGTATAAGCCCCTTCCGTGTCCGGGTGAAAATAACGAAACGTATCAATAAAGCCCGCTTGAAGCAACTCTGTCATTTTCCCACGTTCTTCAATCGTAAATCCAGAATTACCGAAATTAGATTTTGCATTTCGTAAATCAATTTCCTGATGGGCAACATTTAAATCTCCACAAAATAAAACCGGCTTCATCTGATCCAGTTCAGTTAAATAGGCGCGGATTTCATCTTCCCATTGAAGCCGATAATCTAGTCTTGTTAAATCCCGCTTCGCGTTTGGCACATACACGTTTACTAGATAAAAACCCTCGAACTCTAACGCTATAATGCGCCCTTCTGGTTCTTCTTCATGCTCGCCGACACCATATGAAACAGATAATGGCTTTTGTTTTGTAAAAATAGCCGTTCCAGAGTAGCCTTTTTTCAATGCATAATTCCAATATTGATGGTAACCATCAAGCTCTAATTCGATTTGCCCTTCTTGCAGCTTTGTTTCCTGCAAACAAAAGATATCTGCATCTACTTCATGAAAATAATCAAGAAAGCCTTTCTTTACACAGGCTCGAATTCCGTTTACATTCCAAGAAACTAATTTCATTTTTTCTACTCTCCCTAAAACTATTACTATTTGCTATTTTCTATTTTCTACTATACAATTTTCATGCTCATATTCCTATTAAAGAACATCTGAAAACAAACGGCTGAAAGCTTCCTTCGATTTCACAACAAACCCGCGCTTACGATACGTGTCTATCTCTACTTTTTCACTCTCTAGAATGTCTCCTTCATAATCTTCCACAAGTTCATTAATAGATTGTGTTCCAAGTAAAAAAACATTTACTTCGAAATTCAAATGAAAACTGCGTTTGTCCATATTAGCTGTTCCTATTGTCGCCATATCATGATCGACAATAATAACTTTCTGATGTAAAAATCCCTTTTTATACAAATAAATCTCAACATTGCATTCCAAGAGCTCATTGAAATAGGAACGACTTGCATATTGAGTCAGAAACCCATCATTTATTTCTGGAATCATTAAGCGTACTTGAACGCCTTTTTGAGCAGCGGATTTCATGGCTGCACGAATTGCCTCATCTGGAACAAAATAAGGAGTCGCAATCCAAATCGATTTCGTTGCACACGAAATAAGCGAATAATAAAAATCACTCATGATGCCTTGTTGAGTATCTGGACCGCTTGCTACAATCTGGACAGCACCATCACCTGGTTTGTGAGTCTGCATCATCTTCGCTCTTTCATTAAGTACCTGCTCCCCACTCACATACTCCCAATCCATCAAAAATACCGTATGCAATGTATAGACTGCTTCACCCTTTACTTCCAAATGAGTATCTCTCCAGAACCCTATTTTTTTATTTCTACCTAAGTACTCTTCCCCAACATTCAAACCACCAACAAAACCGATTTCCCCATCAATCACGATAATTTTCCTATGATTTCTAAAGTTAAATTTTTGATTAAAAAAGCCACTTTTCAATGGTGAAAATGGTTGTACCTTCACTCCTGCAGAAATCATATCCTTAATATCAGATTTGGCTAGACTAAAACTACCAGCTGCATCAAATATAAATAAAACTTCCACACCTTCTTTAGCCTTCTCCATCAAAATATGTATGATCTCTTTTCCAAGCCTGTCTGACCTGAAAATATAATATTCAATATGAATAAACTGCTTTGCTTCTTTAAGTTTCTTAATAATTTCACTAAATGTTTCTTTTCCATTTTTTAATACATACGTATTAGAGTTCGTGCTGAATGCAGTTTGTGAGGCATTACTGGCAAACGTTGAAAAGGCTCGTTGATGATCGTTTAGAAAGGATAAATCAGGCGATGTCGCTTGATTTACGAGCTTTTTCCATTCTTCTCGATTTCTATGACGCTTCGTTCTAAATAAATAACCTTTTAAGTAAAGTTGCCCTGAATACAGGTAAAACATATAACCAAACACTGGAATAAACAGCAAAACATACATCCAGAGCAAAGTATGGTGAGAAGATCGGTATTCCAACATCAAGGAATACATCGTAATGAGGATAATGAGAACGTATAATCCAATCGAAAAAAGCTTCAAGTTTGAGCTAAAGCTACCAAAAAGAACAATATAAACGGATAACATCAAGACAAATAAAAATATAAATTCCATTCTCCGTCTTTTCATAAGGTTCATCCTCACTTAAATAAATTATTCTCTCTTCTTTATACCCGATTTGGAGAATAAAGAAAACCTTGCATCTATACTGATTATGCATATAATGAAAGAAGCATAGGATCTTTTTAAAGGAGTGACAATAATTGGCTAAATCAAAAGCAATGAAGTTGAGAGAAAAACAACTAAGAGAAGGTAACAGGGATGTTTCAAAAAGCAGAGGAACATGGTGTGACATTAAACCAATTAGCCGAATGACAAAAACGAAGCAGGCAACTTTAGAAAAATATGAAAAAAAACATAAAAGGAATCAATCTCAAGACCGATATGAGAATGGTTCCTTTTTTATATTTTGCTACATATAAATTTGTGTACTTATTTTAATTCATGAACCATGAAGAATGCCATCCAACACTGATCATTAAACTAAATTTTCTTTCATTTTATATTCGTAATTGATTTATAAAAATGCAATGCTGTTTTTGTAAAAAAAGACCCGTCACTTCCCCCCTTCATTTTCAACTCAAGAATAGTAATGCAGTCCCAACCAAATCGGCAAAAAGCACTTCCAGATTACCATGGAAGTGCTACTTATTTTATACTAGCATTTCATACAGCTCTTTGTATTCCTTAGAGGAAGCATCCCAACTATAATCGATACTCATTGCTCGTTCAACGAGTTTTTTCCATTTCTTCGGTTGATAGCGATAATACCAAACTGCCCGTTCAATCGTGTATAACATATCATGGGCATTGTAATTCGAGAAGCTGAATCCATTCCCTTGATCGCTCAACTCATTATATGGAACGACGGTATCTTTAAGTCCTCCAGTTTCTCTTACAAGCGGAAGTGTACCATAACGTAGTGCAAGTAACTGCCCGATGCCACAAGGCTCAAAGTGGGAAGGCATTAAGAATAGATCAGAACCCGCATAAATTTTCCGAGATAGTCCTTCGTCGAAGTAAATTTGTGCTGAGACTTGATCAGGGTAGCGATGTGCTAAATCTTTAAAGGCCCATTCATAATGTTCTTCACCTGTTCCAAGTACGATAACCTGTACATTCTGCTTGAGAATATCTTCCATCACATGAAGAACTAAATCAACCCCTTTTTGATCAACTAGCCTTGTTACCATTGAAATGACAGGAATTCCCTCATTCACAGGTAGTCCTAATTGTTTTTGGAGCAGTCGTTTGTTCTCCATTTTGCCTTCATAAGTATCATAGCCTGAAAAAAGGGCTGAATCTAGTGCTGGATTATACGTGTCAGGATCAATTCCATTGACAATTCCACGAAGATTCCAACTACGCTGTCTCAAGAATCCATCTAAATTTTCTCCATAATAAGGCATTTGAATTTCATTTGCGTAGGTTGGACTAACAGTGGTCAAATAATCAGCATATGCCAGACCTGCTTTCATATAACTGACATTTCCGCGAAATTCCAGACCATCCATATGGAAATATAGCTCACTTAAATCAAGTAGCTCTGCTAAAACACTCTTGGAAAACACACCTTGATATCGAAGATTATGAATCGTGAATACTGTTTTTATCCCTTGATAATACGGATGATTCCGATAATGTGCCTTTAATAAAACAGGGATAGGCCCTGTCTGCCAATCATGGCAATGAATGATGTCAGGCTTTTTGTCAAGATGGGGCAATGCTTCAAGCACCGCTCGCGAAAAAAAGGCGAACCGTTCCCCATCATCATAATATCCATAACTACCATGCCGTTTGAAATAGTACTCGTTATCAAGAAAATAGATGGTTATCCCTTCATATTCGAGTTTTTCGATTCCACAATATTGTTCCCGCCAGCCGACAGGTACATCTATGATTTTAACGAGTTCTAATTGATTCTTATACTGGTTTGCTAGGTCACTGTATTTAGGTAATATAACCGTTACCTCAACGCCTTGTTGTTGCAAAGCTTTCGGTAATGCACCGATGACATCCCCAAGCCCTCCGGTTTTGATGAACGGGGCACACTCGGATGCAGCATATAAAATATTCATTACAAATCCTCCGTTACACGACATCTGCTTTTTTTACAATTCGCGGTATAGAATCACCGATGACAACTTGTTCTGATGTGATGTTTACTTGTTTATCTGTTATCACATTTTCGAGATACGTTCCTTCGTGGATTTCCCCTTTTTGCATGATGATACTATTTTTTACGACAGCTCCTTTTCGAATTTTCACGCCGCGGAAAATAATACTGTTTTCAACCGTTCCTTCAATGTCACAGCCATTCGCAACTAAAGAATTAGTTACTTTAGAAGTAATAGAATATTTAACAGGTGCTTCATGCTTTATTTTTGTATAGATATCCCAAGTGTCATAAAAGAAAGTTTGTGCAAGCTCAGGATTTAGGAATTCCATATTACTTTTATAGTAGCTAGAAATAGAATGAATGAATGGAAAATACCCTTTATAATGATAACTATTAACTTTTAGATGATGTAAATTTGCCTTTACCCCATCTTTTAAGAAATCATATTCACCATTTTCACAGCAAGTTTTAATAATTTCAATGAGCAAGTCCTTTTTGATGACAAATGTCTCAAGCCCTACAGAATCACCCTGTTCAGGTGATGTATAGAGTTCGATATTCTTTACTCTTCCATCATTCTGAATTGAATATTTATGATAAATAGGTTTGTCTACAGATTCACCATCAAAATCTTTATAGACAACGGTAATATCTGCGCAACTGTCCTTGTGATGGTCAACGATTTCTTGAAAATCCATTTTACACACATGATGACCTGGTGAAATAACAACCGTATCTTCAGGTGAACGGTTAAAAAACTCGATATGATCGTGAAATTGCTGTAAATCTCCTTTAATAAGTTCATCTGGATGAGTCGGAGGCAATATAAACAGCCCGCCATTTCGTCTATCTAAATCCCATTCCTTCCCTGAGCCCAGATGATCCATGATTGATCGGTATTTTTCTTTCGTAAATACAGCAACTTTGGTTATATCTGCATGAACAAAATTGGACATAGTAAAATCAATAAGCCGGTATCTTCCGCCAAATGGAACAGCAGAAAGACAGCGATGTGATGTTAATTCTTTTAAATATTGTTTTTCGTTCACGAGGTTAATAACTCCAATTACATTATCCAAATATAGCGACTCCCCTATATGCATATTCTTATTTAATTCTACTTTTTTCGTTTGTTGCAACGTATGAAATATTCTCGGCATCTCCGATTACAGTAATTTCTGCAGCTGGTGAAGTTGATCCGATTTCTGCGTAATCTTCAATGCAAATATCGCTCGCAATGATTGCATTATTAATCGTAACATTGTTACCAATTTTCACATTTGGCATGATAACCGAGTCTTTTATGATCGTGTTTTTTCCCACATGAACATTATAAGAAAGAATAGAATGATTAATAGTACCATGAACGATGCAGCCTTCATTTACTAATGATTGCGTAATATTTGCTTCTGCTGAAATATATTGTGGAGCATGATTTGCGTTACCAGCATAAAACTTCCAATGTGGATCATTTAAATCAAATCCTGGTACATCATCCAGTAGATCCATATGAGCTCCCCATAAACTCTCGACTGTCCCTACGTCTTTCCAATAGCCTTCGAAGCGATATGCATATAAACTCTTTCCATCCCCAAGTATTTTAGGAATAATGTCCTTCCCAAAATCTTTTGTGGAAAATGCATCAAGCTCATCCTCGATTAAATATTGTTTCAATAGTTTCCAATCAAATAAATAAACACCCATTGATGCTAAGTTGCTTTTCGGCTTTGCTGGTTTTTCTTCAAATTCAGAAATTTTATCTTCTTCGTCTGTATTCATCAGCCCAAACCGGCTCGCTTCCGACCATGGTACTTCTATGACCGCTATAGTCGCTTGTGCTTTCTTTTCAACATGATATTTAAGCATGCGACTATAGTCCATTTTGTAAATATGATCGCCTGATAAAACAAGCACATATTCTGGATCATAATGGTCAATATATTGAATGTTTTGATAGACAGCATTTGCTGTACCCGCGTACCACTCACCACCATCTTTTCCTTGATAAGGTGGAAGAACGGAAACACCTCCAAAGTTTCGGTCTAAATCCCACGGTCTGCCATTACCAACATAGTGATTCAAGACAAGTGGTTGATATTGAGTTAACACACCAACTGTATCAATTCCAGAATGGGTACAGTTACTTAAGGGGAAATCGATGATACGGTATTTTCCTCCAAACGGAACAGCCGGTTTTGCAAGTCCAGTCGTTAATTCACCAAGTCTTGAGCCTTGCCCTCCTGCTAATAACATTGCGATCCATTTTTTAGATTTCATTATGAATTACTCTCCCCTGCCGCTTTTTTGTTTGTTTCATGAAGATTGCTGTGCCAAGTGGCGGAACTTTAATGTTCATGCTGTATGGCTGGTTATGATGAGGCTGTTTGTCTACTGTAATTGCTTTTTCATTAAGTTGCCCTGAACCTCCATAGACCTCTTCATCGCTGTTTAATACCTCGATGTATTTCCCACTAGAAGGTACTCCAATTCGATAATCATGATAAACATCTGTTGAAAAATTACAAACAATAATGCAATAATCTCCTTTTCGTTTTCCATGTCTCATGAAGGTGATGACACTTTGGTCCCGATTATCAGCATCAATCCATTCAAATCCTTCCTGCTCATGATCTAATCTCCATAAGCTGGATGTATTTTTATAGAAATGTTGAATCGTTGTAATATAGCGATTCAGTTTAGTATGGGACTCATAATCGAGAAGAAGCCAGTCTAGCTCCTCTAATTCTTTCCATTCGGCAAATTGTCCAAATTCTGCTCCCATGAATACGAGCTTTTTACCCGGATGTGTCATGAAGTACCCATAAAGCAATCGATAATTAGCGAATTTTTGCCAATAGTCACCAGGCATTTTATTCAATAACGATAGTTTCCCATGAACCACTTCGTCATGTGAAAAAGGAAGAATAAAATTTTCAGAAAATGCATAGAAAAATGAAAACGTTAAAAGATTATGATGGTATCGTCTTTCAGATGGATGAAGCTTCATATATTTAAGAAGATCATTGGCCCATCCCATATTCCATTTGTAATTAAAACCTAAACCACCAATAGAAGTTGGTGCACTTACCAATGGATGATCTGTTGCTTCCTCTGCCATCATCAGGACACCAGGGTATTTCGCGAATATTGCTTCATTCATTTTTTTCAAGAATGAAATGGCTTCAATGTTCTCCTCACCGCCGTATTGATTCGTTAACTTCTCTGATTGAGGATTATCGTGATTTAGATAAATCATTGAGGAGACCGCATCTGCACGAAACCCGTCAATATGATAGACCTCCATCCAAAACATTATGTTAGAGATTAGAAAACTATGAATCTCGGGTTTGCCAAAATCAAAACTATAGGTACCCCAGAGTGGGCGATCTGCTTTGCGTGAATCATGTGGTTCATAAAGTGGGGTTCCATCAAATCGCCCTAAACCATGTTCATCTCTACAAAAATGGGCCGGCACCCAATCAAGGAGGACTCCTACCCCTTTTTGATGGCACTGATCAACGAAATACATAAAATCTTCTGGAGTTCCATGTCTACTTGTTACCGAATAGAATCCGGTAAGCTGATAGCCCCAGGACAAATCTAATGGATGTTCCATTACCGGCATTAATTCAATATGTGTGAATCCATGCTCGACCACATAATCGATAAGCTCATCAGCAAGCTCGCGATAGGAGTACAAATCTCCATTTTCTTTCTTTTTCCAAGATGCCATATGTAATTCATAAACAAGAAGCGGTTTATGATAAGATTCTTCCTTATCCCGCTGCTGCAGCCACTTTTTATCCTTCCATTCATATTGGTCCAAACGCTTTACAACAGAAGCAGTGTTAGGTCGTAATTCCGAAAAAAACGCGTAGGGATCTGCTTTTAATAGTTTTTCCCCATTTACGGTTTCAATCTCATACTTATAAATTTGACCTTCCTCGAGACCTTGGATGAACAAAACCCAAATTCCAGAATGATTCACTTGCTGCATTTGGTTCTGAGTTCCGTTCCAGTTATTAAAATCTCCAACAACGGCAACCTGCTTAGCATGCGGAGCCCAAACTGAAAAACGGACACCATCAATCCCTTTATATGTACTGACATGCGCACCTAACATCTTATAACTTTCAAAGAGCGTTCCTTCATGAAATAAATATATTTCTAATTCACTAGGAGTAATATCTGTATTCTGGCTCGCTATGCTATTCACACTGTACACCTCCAATTTAAAATAATCGAAACTAACATGTTTCTGTAATATTTAGATTCGCTATGGAAAAGATTATTCCTTTAGCGAAATTTGTTTTTTATTGTCGTTTTGTAGGAAAATTCAAAAAAGATTAATATTTCACAAACAGAAGGAGACTTTTGTACCAAAGAAAACGTTTTCATTTTTAGGTATTTACTTCCTTTTTCTTCATGTGTTTAACATCTAATGGATGGTTCTATCGTTATCATCATCATCTGGTTTTTCATATTGATATATTATTATTGAATAATGGTGTTTCCTTGTATCCTTTTTCTTATGAATTGTTCAGACACAAAAAAAGAGACTGTTTGAGCAGCCTCATTTCAAAAGATCTATGTTGCTTTTTCATCGCTAACTTTTTCGATTCGATTGATGAATAGATAAGATAATGCAACTGACCAAGCAAGTGGTGTATTGCCGTTAGGAACATTTGTGCCACCGATATACAACTCTGGAACTTCCCAATTTTCTGGAACAATCGCTTCTGTTTTTGCCAAATAGCCAATCGCTTTATTAAAGAGACCTAATTCTAAATAACAAAGTCCGAGCCACGGAAGCCCAAAACACCATTCAGCTTCACTGCCTTGATTATAATACTGATCATTTTCGTATCGAATTACACCATATTTACGCTCTAATTTGCTCGATACATTTTCTACAACTTTCAGAGCCGTTTTTCGATCAAGTATACGATAAGGATAGACAAGGGACAATAACGCTAAATCCGTGTCCTTTGATTCACTTTCTCTAGGTAACAGGAATCTTAATGTTTCTTCACCTTTTTTTATAGTTTCTTCTTTCACATTTACGAGCATTTTCACAGCGTGTAAACCAGCTACACAGGCTCCAATACTTGAAGTGTGAAGCTCCATATTTTCTTCCCACATTCCATTGTCTTTTGCTTGCCAGTATTGCAGACAGTCTAAATAATCAACGAGCTTCTGAACAATTTCTAAATCTTTTTCATCACGAATAACTTTTTGCCCTAAACGAAAGCCTTCCCCTACGCCCCATAAGAATGCTCCTATAGCATCATTTTGAGCATGCCCCCATTCGACAGGTAGTTCTTTTAAATCTGTTGAATAGCGTGAGTGAATATACTCAAACAAATATACCGGACGCTTTTGTCGATGGATATCAATTTTCCACTCATATGTTTTAAATAGATCGAATAAGGCATGATATGCTTTTTCATAACGTTCTGATGGTTTTTGCATAAAAGGCAGTACTGTGTAAACGATATCCCGAATCCAAACAAAACTGTAATCTTGCGACAGACTTGCCGTATAAGCTCCATTCGATAAACGCATCCGATCTAGAACTTTAATGGCTTCATTCGTATTCATTTAATAACACCCCCATAGCTATTTGCTTTCCTCTCCATTGTTGACAGAGATACAATTTCTAAACATTTGAAGACAAGTTTTCTAAAACAAGCCTTTGAAAGATAACGCTTACAATTGTTGTTACTTATACTTTATGTTGAATTATATGATTTGATTATCAACATCTAAAATTCAGCATCTGCCTATGGGAATAATGTTGTATGTTGGCTATCTTAGCTCTTATAAATAAATATTATTCATCATTCTTTCTTAATCTAAATATATTGGTTAAAGTATGGAAAATTCAAAAAAACCCAAAATTATTGGGTTCCATGAAAACGATTAAAGTAAAAATCTGATTGTCATAAGTGTCGCTATTCCTACAAGGACTGTGCCGAGTAAACTCCTTGTGTAGATAGCTACTAATAAAGTTGGAATAGCAGACATTAAATTTAAGGTATTTTCTTGAATAGAAACTTTATTATCAAGTAAGAGTAATTCGGATGCCAATAAAGCAGACATTACCGCTACAGGCACATGCTTAAGCCAGTTTATTCCCCATTCTGGTATTTCGAGTTTACTTAATACAACAAGAGGTAATATTCTAGGTATAAAGGTGACAATGGCAGATCCAATAATAACGCTCATAATATACCAATTTATCTCCATTTTGAAATCACCAACCCTATCGTAGCGGACAGAATCGTCGCCAAAATAACTCCAGCACTTCCTGATACAAAAAAGCTTGCCGCTATGACAATGACACCTGAGCTTACTGCTACAATGATGTCGATGAAGTACTTCTTCTGACTGAGAATTTGTAGAACAAGCAAGCCGATAAACATGGCTGGCAAAGCAAAATCTAGTCCAAATCGTTCGGGATCTGGTATCCATTGGCCAAAAATTCCTCCAGCAATTGTAGCTAGCGCCCAATTTAAATAGGCAGCAATATTTAAGCCAAGCATCCATTTATAATCTAATTGTTTTTTTGATTGGGCGTGGGTAATCGCCACTCCGAATGTTTCATCTGTTAGTAATGCACCTGTGATTAGATTTTTTGATGTCGTATTTTTTTTAAAGTATGGAGCTATCGCTGCACTTAATAGAAGATGTCGACTATTGATGAAGAAGATGGTGACGATAATCGCAGATACAGGATGGCTAGCTGCAATCATTCCTGCTGCTATAAATTGACCTGATCCGGCATATAGCAGTAGGCTCATTAGTGCAATTTCAATCATGCTCAAGCCTGCAGTCTTTTCAACAACTCCTGCTGCGAATCCAATACTGAGGTAGCCTAATAATGTAGGAATGCAATCTTTGACTCCTTGCCAAAAGCTATCTCCCTCTTCCATTACATTTTTGTTCAAATCTGTACTTAGTTCACTCATTTATTCTACTCCTGTTCTGCATGGATTTGTTCACTATTCAACGATGATCATTTTTTGTTTCTTCTATAATAGAAGGTAGCTTGCTGTATATGCTTATGACATCGTCTATTTTCATTCTGACCAGTCCACTTGAAGAAGGAGCAACAAATTCAATTGTTTCTGGAATAACTCTTTCGTCTTGTACACCCCAGAGTATATCTCTTTTTTTGCTGTATTGCTGATATACTCCCTTGCCTACAAAGCAAACTACCTTTGGCTTGAAAGTTATAATTTTTTGCTTCAATTCTTGCCTACCTTGTATGTATTCCTCTTTCGTAATTTCATTAGCGGCTTTAGTGGGCCGTGATACGATGTTCGTAAATCCATAGCCCAACTCTAATAATGTGCGATCTTCAATCGGTTGATATTTTCTTGGTGTTAATCCCGCCTCATGGATAATCCGCCAAAAACGATTGTTCGGATTAGCATAATGATGACTGGTTTCACTAGAGCGAATGCTAGGATTAAAGCCGATAAAAAGCAGATCCAAACCTTCCTTAAGATGATCTAAGATGCCTTCCATTATACTCCCTCTTTTCATTTATATATATTTCTATTTTACATCTACATAAGAAATTTTCTACCCTTTTCACAGTATTTATCCCGCTTTAACGGACAGTAAGACCCCTACTGATTGAGTTTCACTTTTTCGAAGTAGTCATTTTCGGATTTTTTCTAGTGGCTATAGTAATGGTGAAAATTCACAATTATTTGAAGATTGAATAAAACAATAAAGGGATATATTTATAAGAAATCATTTATTTGCAATTTCAACCTTTATTACTATGTAAATATTAAAGATTCTTCATAACGGATGGGTCAGACCCCGCAACTACAATACAATTCAAATTATGCGTAAGTACCACTATGAACCGTGTGTAGTATGCGAAATCAAGCCCTCATTCTTTTCTTAATCCATCCATTATAAATCGAATTAAATTTCCAATTTCCGCCTCTTCATCTAAATCCAAATTATCTGGTTGTAATACAAACCGTGATACGAAATACCCTCCAATCAAAGGAAAAATCATTCTTTGAATCGTACTGCTTGGGATATCGATCAGTTCACCACGTTTTTTATACAGATTAATCACTTTGCTGATTTGGTGCAAGATATTTTTAGTAAAAAAAGGAAGTAAGTCTTTCCTTAATTCATCACTATATAAAAGTTCTTTAACAACAATTTGAAATATTTCTCTATTTTCATTAATAAAATGAATCCGATTTGTTAGTAAGGCTCTCAAAAAATCCTCAAAACATCCAATGTTTTTTGACATAATTTCACCAAAAACCTCTTCAGCCATTGTAGGGATGGAATCCTTTATAAACGGCAGAATAACTGATAGTAATAAATTATCTTTCGTACCATAATGGCGAAAAATTGTTCCTTCGGCAACCATTGCTGCTTTTGCTATTTCACTTGTTGAAGTATTTGCGTACCCTTTTTCGGCAAACAATTTAATCGCAGTTTCAACTATTTTTTGCTGTTTATCCGTTTGTTTCTTTGTTAATTTGGTTTGAGCTATAATTGCATCCAATAGATTGCCTTTAGACAATTAAAACCACTTCCTTTAAACTCTGAACTCCTTATAACCTACGGTACTTTTTCAATGCGAATATATTCAGTATAATAAAGATTGTTGCAAATACAACCAATGCGAAAAGATCCCCACTTATATCCGTTAAATGTAGTCCTTTATACATGACACCTTTTAAAGCATCAGCAGCATAATAGATTGGCATGATTTTCCCAATAGATTGTAACCAATCCGCCATTCCTTCAAGCGGGAAAATTCCAGCAAAGAATACTTGTGGAATAACTGCGATCGGAATAAACTGTACCATTTGAAATTCAGAAGCGGCAAAAGAAGACAATAGCGTCCCCAAAGAAAGCGCAACCAACGCTAACAGTAAATTAATAAGGATAACATTCCAAACGGAACCTACCATGACCATATCTAACACATTGATTGAATATAATACGACAATAACGGTTTGAATCACTGCAAATATACCAAAACCAACTAAGTATGCGGTTACAATTTCTCCTCTGCGTATTGGTGTCGACATTAAGCGTTCCAAAGTACCAGTAGTTCGCTCCTTTAATAATCCGATTCCCGAGATAAGAAATACAAAAAAGAATACAAAAAAACCAACTAAGACAGGACTTAACACATCAAAAAATGCCGTTTCACTGTTTCCATATACATACTGTGTATCTATATTTTTTTTCTGTATTGCCACTGGTGCAGTATTTGGATTCAAAAATTTTGACTGAGCGTGCAAGGATACAGATTGGTTTACCTTCATTTGCAAGGCTTTAGCGATTGATGGGTCACTATTCTGTAATGTTAATTCCAATTTTTCATTCTTTACTTCCAATAAACCATCAAGATCTTCTACCACGATTGTTTCCTTATCTGCTGTATCATACTGTATCACGTTTATATTTGCTTCCTCTAATATTTTTTCAAGGCTATTATCAACATTCACAACGCCTAATTTAAGGTCAACTGTATTTCCGTTGAATAAGAAATACATTAAAGTTAGAATGATTAATGGTGCAACAAACAACAGTGCCAAAGTCCTTTTGTCTCGTAACATTTCCTGACAAATTCTTTTGATTAACGCAACTGTTCTCATGAATCTTTCCTCCCTGCTTTTAAGAACACTTCATCAAAATTATCTACTTGGTAATGCGCCTTTAATTCTTCCGGTGTACCTCTAGTTAAGATGACACCATCTCTTACCATCGCTACAAAATCACATCTTTCCGCTTCATCCATAACATGTGTGGTCACAATGATTGTTTTTCCTTCCTCATTTTTCAATCGTAACAATTCATTCCATATGCTTAATCGCAATTCAGGATCAATTCCTACAGTTGGTTCGTCTAATATTAAGATTTTTGGATTTTGGATTAAAGCGATTGCAAGAGATAATCGACGTTTCATCCCGCCGGAGTATGCTTTCACTCTTTGATTTAGTTCGGTGGTTAGATGTACTAAATTAGCTGCATAAGAGATACGTTCCTTTATTTCTACTTTATTTAATTTGTAAAGAGAAGCAAAGAATTTAAGGTTTTCCATACCTGTTAGCTCAGAATATAGGGCATCAGATTGAGCCATATAACCAATTTCTTGGAGTAATTCTAAATTGGGCATCTTTTCATTTAATACATGAATCGTTCCAGCATCTGGAGTATCCATGCCAACAATCATTTTCACTAACGTTGTCTTACCTGCGCCTGAAGGACCAATAAACCCATAAATTTGACCTTCTTCGATTATTAAATCGATCTGATTTAATACTACTTTTTTCCCAAAACTTTTGCTTACTTGGTTAATAGCAATGCTGTAATTCATTTACATTACCCCCTCAATCAATAATAAATGAGTGATTACTCATTTGTAAGTATATTCGTTACAATGTTGAATTCTGCATAATGATAAAAAACAGCCAACTTTTTTTAAGTTGGCTGCTTTCCTTGAATTAGCTTGGCAATTCTTACGCTGTTCCTAATACTACCCCTAATTTCTTCAAATACTGACGATACGCAATACTTACCCGATCACTTTTTAGCGATAATTCCACTTGTAAATCCAATGGTAAATCTTCTGGTTTTTGGTTTTCTACGATTGGTTTGTCTTGAGCGAATATCATATCCTGAAATTCAATAATTTCCTGATCTGTTTGACCTGAATCATAATTGAATAACATGACACCAAATGCGATGGATTTCGTCTCTTCAACAGGTAAAACCGTTAATAGAATCACCATCTCTTGCTTTGTTTCATGATCTTTTTTCGTGAAACGGACTGTTAATGGACGAAGAATTTCGTATGTATAGTACACATGCTTCGGTTGTCCAGAGCCATCTGGATCTGGTTGATAAATCGCAATCTCATCCGAGCGAATGCTTTCATCCTCCCAGTGAATATTATAATCACCAATTATCGAATGTTCTGGGACACCAAGAAAGCCTTCATGTAATATAGATAAATGACCAACATCAAGGAAATTTTCAACAATTCTAGGCGGATTCGCCAAAGCTTGAACAGGTCCCCAGATAACACTACGATAGTTCTCATCATCAAATTCAGGAAGATTAAATAATTCCGTCCCTGAGTTTTCAAGATTTACCCAAACTAGACCATATTTTTCGATACAGCCATATTTAAAAGCTTTTGCTTTCTTTGGAATCGATCGTCCTTCAGGGAGCTGAGGGATGTGAGAACATTCTCCATTCGATTCGTATTCCCAGCCATGATATGGACATACCAATTTTCCATCTTTTACGCACCCTAATGACAAAGCTGCTCCCCGGTGTATACACAAATCTTTAAAAGCATGAACTCCCTCTTCATTACGATAAAGAACCAAACGCTCTCCCATCACGATAACCTGAACGGGTTCTCCTTTAATATCTATCGATCTACTTGCAACAATCCAATCATTTCGTAAAACTTCATCTTGTATTAACAAAATAGTACCCCCTCTAGCCAGTTCACTTATTCACTTATTATTTTAGAAATATATCACGAAGTTGTCAATGTAAACCGAATATTTTTTATAAAAATAAAATAAATGTTCGTTTTTCTGTTTACGAAATGTCCTTTTTCTCCTATAATTACGTTTATATCTTTCACAAACATATTTCCGAGGGGGAAAGAACCAGTGGAACAACAAAAGGGAAATTCAGAATTACTAGTAGGAATTGATGAGAAAATCAGTGTTGGTAGATCGATCCTGCTTGGTTTACAACATGTACTGGCTATGGATCTCTACATAGCGCCTATCATCATCGCCGGCTTATTGGCGCTTGATACGAGTAATACAACATTTTTTGTGCAAATGTGTTTTTTAGCAGCAGGTGTTGCGACCATCATTCAAACCGGATTTGGGATTAAGCTCCCTGTCGTACAAGGACCATCCTATGTTCCCATCGGCGCACTTGCTGCAATCGGTGGAAAGCTTGGCCTTGGAGCCATTTATGGAAGCTTGATTCCCGGAGCCATTTTAATCGCATTGCTTGGGTATCCATTGAAAATCTTTGCTAAAACGGTTGTGAAAATTATCCCACCGCTCGTTGGAGGCACGGTTATTGTTATTGTTGGAATTTCTTTAATGCCAAATGCATTTAACAGTGTTTACTCCGCTCCCGGCCATTTAGGTCATAATGTCATCATTGCGGCCGTGTCAGCTGGTGTATTAGTTGCTTGTATGATCCTTGGAAAACAAGCAAAAAGCTTTGGAACCTTTTTCAGACTCGTCTCAGTTATTCTAGCAATCATAGCTGGTACAATCACAGCTCGTCTTTTTGGAAAAATTGACTTTTCCGCTGTTTCAGATGCAGCTTGGTTTTCCCTGCCAAAACTATTTCCTTTCGGAGCACCGGTCTTCGATATGAGTGCCATTTTAACAATTGTCTTTATATATCTCATTATTTTGATTGAAACGACTGGTACATGGTTTGTTGTCTCTAAAGTGACAGGCAGTGAATTAACGGAAAAAAGATTAAATAAAGCTTCATTCGGTGAAGGACTTGGCTGTTTTGTTGGAACATTATTCGGCGGTACTCCAATGACCGGATATTCCTCAAATGCCGGAATTATTGCACTCACAGGTGTTGCTAGTCGAATGGCGATTCTCGCAGCCGGCTTTATCTTGATTGCTTTGGGACTGATGCCGAAACTTTCAGCTTTAATCATTTCAATTCCAGAGCCAGTCATCAATGGGATTTTCGGAATTGTTTGTGTGGCTATTGTCATGAATGGATTTAAAGTTATTCAACATATTGTGGTTGATGATCGTAATATGATGGTAATCGGAATACCTATTCTTTTGGCAATCGGTGTAACAGTACTTCCAAAGGACATTCTCTATTCTTTACCTGACTTTGCAAACTATCTACTTTCTTCTGGAACTGGTATAGGTGCCATTTCTGCTGTTGTTTTGAATTTGATTATTCCTCATGAAAAACCTAAACAGAGTTTGCAGAATGCTGGGTAAGACTAACAAAAATCCTTACGTTATAAACGTAAGGATTTTTGTTTTAACTGCGAATTATGTGACTAGTGGATGACACCTTGTAAATGTTAATTGTTAGATTGGGCTGTTTATCCCTCACCAATTTTTTTCTTAATTCTCTAAACAAAAATTGAGATAGGGATATTGTATCCTGTTAAACCGGGATAAACAAGCTGGTTGATTGGTTAGTTTATTTAGGCTTTAGTGATTTCAAAAAAGGTACAAGATTTAATTGGTTACTTCTTGTAAGTTTACAGGCTTATTTAATGGGTTTATGCTTCCCAGCTCATCAAATCTTTGTGCTAAATGGTTTTCTATATCGTTATCTAATGACAATTGTTCAGATGAGAATGGGTTTAGCTGTGCATTTCCACCAATCATAACTGAATACTTTGCATGTTGAAACATTGTCATATCATTTGCATCATTGCCAAATGCAATATACTCCCCTTCTTCCACACCCAATTGCTGTAATCCACTCCATTTATCTACTCCTTGTGGGCTTATATCTAAGATTCCTTCATTTCCATGAATGTGAACTACTATTTCCATTTTGCTAAGCTGTTCTGATACTTCTCCCATGTTATCTGAAGTAAGTATCAAGATTTTTACAACTGACTGTAATTTACCCAGTTCAACATTTTTAGCACGTTTTTGTGGGTCAAGATTATTTAAAATGGGATGATTAGCTGGCCCCGTATAAGCGTAATTCCAATCGCTATCTATTAAGTAAGAAACGTTATATGTCTCTAGTAATTGAACAATATTGGCGAGTATTTCTTCAGCAAAGCCCACTGATGATATAATTTTTCCGTTTATTGCAACCATTGATCCATTTCCACCAATCATTGGGTGTTGATGAAAACGTGCATGTAATACGGGGAGTAAATCACGTATTGGCCTAGCTGAAGCAAAAATAATTTCATGCCCCTGTGCTACTAACTTTTCTAACGATACTAGTAGCTTTTCAGAAACAGGCTGACCTTTAAAGCAGATTGTCCCATCTAAATCGAATACAAATTTCATTCTACTCCACTCCTACATTTTTTATTGTTCTTATCATATCAGTTTATCTTATAATGAAAAGGACATATGTCCCAAAAAGGAGTTCTATATGAAATATATTCAAGATTCGGAGCTACTTGAAAAAATTATACAGCAGTATCATGTTGAAGAAATGTTTGATCAAACCAAACAACTCCCATTTACACTACAGCAATATACACCAGATGAAATTATTCTACTTGAGGGAATGGAGATGCAATCACTGTTATTCTTGGTAGAAGGGAAAGTAAGAATAACATCAAGTATCGCAACCGGGAGATCACTTTTACTACGATTTATTCACCCTTTTTCCATCATTGGAGATATTGAATTAATCCGTGACGTTCCCGTTCAATCACAAGTCCAAGCAGTCAATGAATGCTTATTAATCGGACTTCCCTTCGATTATATAAAGCAATACGAAATAGACAACCCAAAGTTTTTACATACACTTTTAGAACATGTATGCTATAAACTCCAAACTTGTACAACAGCTTCACGTGTAAACTTATTAGCATCTGTTGAAAACAAATTTGCGAGTTACCTTATGTCTACGATATCAGCTGAACCTAATAACAACTTTGGAATAGAGCTAACAACTTCCAACATCAAAGAAATGGCAAATTTACTTGGCACGACATATCGCCATCTAAATCGAGTTATTCATTCTCTTACTCAAAAGAACATTATTGAAAGAGACAAAAATTCTATTCGTATATTAAATTGGGATGATTTAGATAAAGCATCCAATGGAATTCGATATAAGTAAATGTATAACACTGATTTCTTCATGGTGCATCCATAAATTTTTACATCCTAAATTATCTTTGCATAGTGTACTTAACCAGTTTCTTAAGTATTATTCCATAATCTTTAGTCGAGTAACTTTATTGCCACTCACCAATTCCTTAATCCCCTTTTGATAAACAGATCCAAAGGGATAAATCATCGCAACTTTATTTCAAATCCGCAACAAAATTTAAATATAGTTTTTATAGAATATCAAGAGACAAATATGATTTCGAGTACAAAAAAAAACAGTCTACCCAAATTAATCGATTACATTTTTGGGAGACTATTTTTCATTAAACACCTGTTTTTAGTGATTCTTCAACCATGTCAATAAATTGTTCCAATATACGTATATCATTCGTCAACTCAGGATGAAAAGCGCTGACCAGAATATTTTTTTGTCTTGCACAAACGATTTTCCCTTCAAAGTCTGCAAGCACTTCAACGTCTTTGCCAGCCCTCTCTCCATTTGGTGCACGAATGAAAATCGCTTTAAAAGGCTGTTCTAAATTTTTTATATCTATGTTCACTTCAAAGCTCTCTCGCTGACGACCAAACGCATTCCGCTCAACTTCTATATCAATTAATTTCAAGTGAGCCGTGTCAGATCCAATTACTTTTTTTGCCAACAAAACCATACCAGCACATGTTCCAAAGATTGGTTTACCTTGCTTCGCAAATTGAAGAATCGGTTCTATAAAGCCATAACGATCCATCAGCTTCCGCATCGTTGTGCTTTCGCCACCGGGAAGAATTAACCCGTCGAGCTCTGCTAATTGATCAACTTGCTTTACAATTACGGCTTTTTGTCCAGTTGCTTCTATCTGTTTTACATGTTCACTAATGGCACCTTGCAGGCCTAAAATACCAATCGTTGCCATATTACCAGCCACGCTCCTGCATTCTTTCTGCTTGCGGCAATCTCGAAATATCGATGCCCTTCATAGCGGTTCCTAATTCTTTGGAAAGCTTACCAATTAGATCATAATCAGTGAAATAGGTTGTTGCTTGAACGATAGCATTCGCGAATCTCTCTGGATCTTCTGATTTGAAGATTCCTGAACCGACAAACACGCCATCCGCTCCAAGCTCCATCATTAATGCTGCATCAGCAGGTGTAGCTACGCCGCCAGCTGCAAAATTCACGACCGGTAATTTACCTGCTTCTTTAATTTGTTTCAAAATCTCATAAGGAGCGCCAAGAATTTTTGCTTCAGTCATAATTTCGTCATCATTCATTAAAGTAAGTTTACGAACCTGCGCTTGCACTTTTCGCATATGACGAACAGCTTCAACTATATTTCCTGTACCCGGCTCTCCTTTTGTCCGTAACATCGATGCTCCCTCACCAATTCGGCGTGCTGCTTCCCCTAGATCACGACATCCACAAACAAATGGAACTGTAAAGCTGCTTTTTAATAGATGAAACTCTTCATCAGCAGGTGTCAATACTTCACTTTCATCAATATAGTCCACACCCATCGCTTCTAGCACTCTCGCTTCAACAATGTGGCCAATTCTAGCTTTTGCCATGACAGGAATCGTTACCGCATTCATAACTTCTTCTACGATTCGCGGATCTGCCATTCTAGCAACTCCACCTGCTGCACGTATATCAGATGGTACTCGCTCCAGTGCCATTACTGCAACAGCTCCTGATGCTTCCGCAATTCTCGCTTGTTCCGCATTGACAACGTCCATGATGACGCCACCCTTTTGCATTTGAGCCATTCCTCTTTTCACTGCATCTGTTGCTATTAATTTCTCCATTCTTAATCCCCCTAAATAATATTTGCAATTTTCATTTATATTCCTTAGTATAAAAAGAAAGTGACATCATTAAAAGTGCCAGTTTTCCATTAAATAATGGGGTCAGAGGAGAGATTATCAATTATGAATATGCTTTCATGTGTGTTGAACCGAGAAATTACTGTCCCTTTATATGAGCAATTATATGAATATATAAAAACAGAAATCATTGAGGGTCGCCTAGATTTCCAAACAAAACTTCCGTCAAAACGAAAATTGGCGCAGCATTTACATATAAGCGGAAACACAGTAGAGACGGCTTATGAACAGCTTGCTGCAGAGGGATACTTAGAGGTCAAAGCTAGGAAAGGATATTACGTCATGGACTTGGAGGACTTAGAATATGCAGGTGCAAAAAGTAATATTCCTCCAATTCATGAATTTAAAAAAACATATGACTATCACTTTCATCCAAGTCAAATTGATACCGAACATTTTCCTTTCGCTCAATGGAGAAAGTATGCAAAAAATACGATGGATTTTGCCAACCAAGAATTGTTATTACTAGGGGATGCCCAAGGGGAATACAACCTTCGCCGAGAAATTGCTACATATTTATACCATGCACGCGGGGTCATTTGTGAACCAGAACAGATTGTCATTGGAGCAGGTATTGAGATTCTACTTCAGCAGCTTGTACTGTTATTCGAGAGAAATTCCGTTTATGGTGTGGAAGACCCTGGATATCATTTATTTCAAAAAATTATCCAAAACTATGGAAATCCTACCTTTCCACTTGAAGTGGATGAAGATGGCATCAAGGTGGAAAGCATTGAAAAGCACAAGATTGATGTTGTCTATGTGACACCATCACATCATTTCCCTTATGGTTCAGTTCTTTCCATCAATCGAAGAACAAAGCTACTCAACTGGGCATCAAGTTCTAAATATCGGTATATCATTGAAGATGATTATGATAGTGAATTTCGTTATACAGGAAAATCTATTCCTTCATTGCAAAGTATGGATCAATTTGAAAAAGTGATCTACTTAGGTTCGTTTTCGAAATCACTCATCCCATCTCTTAGAATCAGCTATATGGTGCTTCCTAAACCGCTCATGAATCGGTATACGGAGGAATTTTCGTTTTATCATTCAACCGTATCTCGAATCGACCAGCAAATTTTGACTGATTTTATGATTCAAGGAGACTTTGAAAAGCACTTGAATAAAATGCGAAAGCTATATCGTCGCAAATTAGACATTGTTTTGACGCTATTAAAGCCCTATCAAAACAAAATCTCCATAATTGGTGAGAGATCTGGTTTGCATATTGTTTTAGTTGTCAAAAACGGGATGGATGAAACGGCCCTTATTAATCAAGCTGCAAAGGCAAGTATAAAAATCTATCCGATGTCTGCTTATTCAATCGAAAAGAAAATTGATGCACTTCCGGAGATTATTCTTGGTTTTGCTGGTATTCCTGAAGCGAAATTAGATGATGCGATTCAACTATTATTACATGCTTGGGGGTTCTCCAGTTAAATGATTAGAAGGAATGTTTTTCGAGGTAGGATACTTCGTGAAAAAAATCAAAGTGATCCTTTTACACAACTGGTAAGAACGTTCTTGAACTACTCACCACTTAATTTCATACGAATTTTGAAATGGGGGATTCCTGCGAACCCCCAAGTAAACTTCGGTTATTTAGCAGGCTACCCCCGTAGTCCCTACGGGGGTAGCCTCATGTCTTGTACGCTGACTCGCCATACGCCCCTTTAGCTTGTTTTTCGCAACTTCGGTACGTGTGGAGGTGTAAGAACGTTGAAGATTTTACGTGACGGACATTTTTCCTGCCACAACCTCATATCTTCAGTTTTCAAAGAACAACTTGTACAGGAATATTACACCATGCAAACGAGTGTTTCGCTACGCAAAAAGGCGATTCATCTCCCACTTATTTTTGAGCGTTGCCCTGCACAAAATTGAAGTGGGAGTTTTCTCACCTGGAATGATAAAATAAATGGGCGTTCTTTACTTACTATCAATTCATATGGGTAATTGTATAAATCTTGATATCCTTCTTCTACAGTTGTTTATTCCACCACCATTTGTTATCAAGATACCATTGAATAGTTTGTGTTAATCCTATTTCAAATGAAAAGTTCGGTATCCAACCTAATTTCTCTAATTTTGTTGGGTTGATTGCATACCGTTTATCATGTCCTTTACGATCTTTTACAAACTCTAGCAAGCTTTCTGATTTTCCGAGTTTATGAATAATCGTTTTTACAACCTCTAATGTTGTTCGTTCGTTATGTCCGCCAACATTGTATATTTCCCCGTTTACACCTTCATGCATAACCAAATCGATGGCTGAACAGTGATCGAACACATGTAGCCAATCCCGAATATTCTTACCATCCCCATAAACAGGAACTTTCTGCTCCTGTACAACGCGAGAAATTGTGAGAGGGATGAGCTTTTCTGGAAACTGGAATGGCCCATAATTATTAGAACATCGTGTAATATTTATGGGTAATCCATAGGTTTCATAATAGGCACGAACAAGGAGATCAGATGAAGCTTTACTTGCACTATACGGACTATTTGGCAACAGTTTCGACTCTTCCGTAAAAAAGATGGTAGGGTCAAAATCAAGTTCTCCATATACCTCATCCGTGGAAACATGGACAAACTTTGCTACCTTATTTTGATGTGCAGCATGTAATAATATTTGTGTACCTAAAACGTTCGTTCGAACAAAAATTTCTGGATTTATAATCGATCGATCAACATGGCTCTCTGCGGCAAAATGGACGACAAAATCAAACTTCTCTTTTGCAAATAAAACCATAATTGCCTTGCGATCTGTAATATCCATTTTAATAAAGTGGTAATTTTCTCTTTTCTCCATATTCTTATGTTTGGATAGTTCCCCTGCATATGTTAACAAATCTAAATTATAAATATGATAATCTGGATATCTATTCATCATTCGTTGAACAAAATGACCACCAATAAATCCCGCTCCACCTGTCACAAGAACTTTCTTTTTCATTTACTTCTCCTTTTTGTTTAATATGCTTAAATAACGTCCTAAAGCATCTTGCCAAGTTGGTAATGATGTAAAACCGTTACTTTTAAGCTTTTCCTTAGACAGTCGAGCATTTTTGGGTCTTACAGCGTTTACTGGATACTCTTCGGTTGAAACTATGCGTACTTGAACATTGCGGTTTGCTTGTTTGAATATTTCCTCAGCAAACTCGGCCCAACTGCAAAAACCTTCATTCGTCACATGATAGATGCCATATTTATCTGTTTGGACCATACTTATTAACAATTTTGCTAAGTCATACGTATAGGTAGGGGAGCCAATTTGATCACCTACTATCTCTACCTCCTCACGGGATTTCGCAAGATGAAGCATTTTTTTTGTAAAATTATTGCCATTTATGCCAAAAACCCATGAAGTACGTACTATAAAATATTGATCTAACATACTTTGTACCGCTTTTTCACCTTCATATTTTGTTAACCCATAGTAACTCTTGGGACATGGTAAATCTGTTTCCACAAGCGGTTTTTCGCCTAGTCCATCAAACACATAATCCGTACTAACATACATAAATTTTATATTAAATTCTTTAGCTGCATTTACTAAATGTTTTGTACCTTCTACATTGACATTCCAGCAAGCTTTTTTGTCACTTTCAGCTTGATCAACCGCTGTGTATGCCGCACAATGAATCAATACATCTGGTTTTACACGACTAATATATTGATATACTTCTTGCTCTCTCGTTATATCTAAATCCCTTCTCCCGATTCCGTGTACATCTAATCCTTGCTGTACTCCTTGCCTCACAACATCGTAACCAAGCTGCCCACCGATACCAGTCACTAATAGTTTCAATTCCTCACTTCCCAAATACAAAATTATGTTCAGCATCTTTTAAAAGTGGCGCTTTCTGATCTTTATCTGATACTATAGGTTCATTATGAATCGGCCATTTTATATTGATCGTCGGGTCATCCCAGCGTATTCCTCGATCAAAGTTCCATGCATATTCAGTATCAACTTTATATTGGACTTCAACATTATCTGTTAGCGTCAAAAAACCATGAGCGAACCCTTTGGGAATGTATAATTGCTTTTTATTTTCCGCACTTAATTCGATGCCCAGCCATTTTCCATAGCTCGGACTTCCTTTGCGTATATCCACCGCCACATCAAAAATTGCCCCATTTGTACAACGGACGAGCTTGACTTGCGCTTTAGGATGTAATTGGTAATGTAAACCTCGTAAAGTCCCCCTTTCTGTAGATAAGGAGTGATTATCTTGAACAAAAACCACCTCTACTCCTAATGCCTTTAATGTTGTTTGGCTATATGATTCAATAAACCAGCCACGTCGATCATCTAATACAACGGGCTCAAAAACCAGGACTCCTTCTAACTTGGTTTTGGTAATCTTCATTACGCCACCATACTTTCCTAGAGAAATAATTTTATAGGAATTCAAAATTTTGTACTTGTTATCGCTATTTATCTATCCACTATACGAGTAAGATATTTCCCATAGTCACTTTTTTCTAGTGGTTTAGCTAACGCGAGTAACTGTTCCCTAGAAATATAGCCTTTTCGAAAGGCAATTTCTTCTATACAAGCAATCCTAAGACTCTGCCGATCCTCAATCATCTCCACGAATAGTGAGGCCTGCAATAATGATTTAGGAGTACCAGTATCTAACCATGCAAACCCTCTACCCAAAAGCTCCACGTTAAGCTCACCTTTATTTAAATAGTATTCATTGATGGTCGTAATTTCAAATTCTCCTCGAGGTGATCGTTTAATACCTTTAGCAATGTTAATGACTTGATTGTCGTAAAAATACAAACCGGTAACAGCATACGTAGATTTAGGTTGAATTGGCTTCTCTTCTAATGATAAGACCTTTCCATATTGATCAAATTCAACGACTCCAAACCTCTCGGGATCTTTAACTGGATAGCCAAAGATAGTTGCACCTGATTTAATCGCTGCCACTCGTTCCAGCGTTTTTGTAAAATTATGACCATGAAAAAGATTATCCCCAAGTATGAGCGCTACGGAATCTTCCCCTATAAACGGTTCTCCAATAATAAATGCCTGTGCAATTCCCTCAGGCTTTTCTTGAATCATATAAGTAAGTGTAATGCCTAGTTGCGATCCATCGCCAAGTAAGGATTGATAACGTGGTTGATCTTCGTCGGTTGTTATAATTAGAATTTCTCTAATACCCGCAAGCATTAAAACCGATAGTGGATAATAAATTAAGGGTTTGTCGTAAACAGGCATTAACTGTTTGGAAACAGCCTTTGTTAAAGGATACAGCCTAGTACCAGTTCCACCTGCTAGCACAATACCTTTCATATTCAGTCACATCCTTCATAAGCCTTTTCTCTATGTTCTAGCAAGATTGAAACGTGACATTACGATTCATCTAATTTATTTTAGTTACTCCCCCCATTTACAATTGGTATGTGTCATTTCATCTACTATGTATGATTTTTACTTCAAATTATTTTTTTCACAACATGAACGTTATCTTGCTTTTTTAGATCAAACAAAATTTATTTCTTGTAAAATATGAGTCCAACAGAACATATACATATTTTATTGAATGAATTTGTGAAATAACGCTATTGATTTTGGCGTGTGAAACTATGTTTTTGCACAAATAAACCAATTAACATAGCCTATTGAATAGAAATCTGGAAGGATGGAGATCGAATTGAGAAAAACAAGCGTGATTATTCTTACCTACAATCAGTTACCTCTAACCATAAGATGTGTGAATAGCATTCAAAAGCACACTGTGATGGAGGAAATTGAAATAATTGTCGTTGATAACGGCTCGACAGATGGTACTGTAGAGTATCTAAAAGGTCTTCCTTTTATCAAAACTTGTTTTAATCCCAGCAATGTGGGATTTGCGAAGGGCTGTAATCAAGGATTAAAGCTTGCAACTGGTGATTATATTTTATTCTTAAATAATGATGTCATTGTGACAGAAAATTGGCTAGATCCGATGATTGAACTACTAGATAAGGAGAATGTAGGGATGGTTGGACCTGTTAGTAATTATGTCAGCGGGTTACAGCAGATTTCTGTAGATTATCAGGATATCGAGCAGATAGACGACTTTGCTTCTAGATACTGTGAACAGCAACGTGGAAAATCCAGACGCGTACTACGTTTAGTAGGATTTTGTTTATTAACAAAACAAGAGATTTTGGAAAAAATCGGTGGTTTTGATGAAAGATTTGTATATGGCTCATTTGAGGATGATGATCTATGTCTTCGTGCTTTACAAGAGGGATACCAGCTACATATCTCCTTAGATTCTTTTATCCACCATCATGGTCATGCAACTTTCAATGGAAATCAAGATATTGACATTCATTACTTATATCATGAAAATCGGCGGAGATTTATAGATAAGTGGCAAATTGATTTAACTTATTTCACCCATCCTCGTCCAGAAATTGTTGATTTAGTGCCTATTGAAGCTAGAAAAATATTGGATGTAGGCTGTGGAGCCGGTGCAACCGGTTTAGAACTTTTAAATCGGCAGCCTTGTCAATTATACGGGATTGAATTAAATGCATTAGTAAGTTCCATTGCCAAAGCGCATTATGAAACTGTAGATCATACAGATGTTGAAGCACTAGAACTCTCTTATCCACTTGGTTACTTCGATACAATTATATTTGCTGACATCCTAGAACATCTAAAGGATCCTTGGAAGGTTATTGAAAATCTGTCTAAATTTCTAAAGCCTAATGGCTCCATCATATGTAGTATTCCTAATATATCTCATGCTGAGGCACTTATCCCTTTATTACAAGGTAGTTGGCATTATACCGATGCAGGAATTTTAGATCGAACCCATTTAAGATTCTTCACCCCACAAACCGTTCATACGTTATTCCCATCTACCCAATTTGAAATCATCGAACAACGGTATCAGCAAATTGCCGTAGAAACCAATGTAGAGCTTTTCCTAAATGAGGTCATTCATTTAGCGGAGAATTTCGGGTTTAATATGGATCAATTAGCAAACTACAGTAAGGTTTATCAAATTCTTATCCATGTAACAAAAAGCGAAACAAATGAATCACAAATCTGATCATACAACCACTTTAGATCTGAAGAAGAACGGCTTGGTATACAGGGCCGTTCTTCTTTATCTAGCTACATCTCATTTTGAAGGCGCATACCTATATATTGGATGAGGAAACATTCACAAAGATTTTTATACTACAATGATCAGATAAAAAAAGCCGACATAAAAACGGAAATTATTTCCCATTCTTAGTCAACCCATCAAAATATTCTTTGTTTGCTAACATTCTCGGATCGTTTGGCCTATATAGTAGTGCTGATTCATTATGTTTGGAGGCTAATTGATACTGACCTAATCGATCATAACAAACAGCTAGTTGAAGATGTGGTAGCCAAAAAGAACATGCGTTGTTCTGAAAACTTAATTTTTCTGTTTCTTTATTTTCCAGACTTTTTTCATACCAATAAATAGCTGTTTCGATTTCATTCTTTTCTAAAAAATGAAAACCTAATCTGCAACATGTTTCCGGTTGAGGGATTCCATATGAGAGTGCTTTTAATGCCCAATGTGCTTCTTGTTCTTTAAGATTGAATTGATGGTAACAATCTGCTAATTTGCTACATGCACGAATATTATCCTCTACCCAACCTTTCTTGGTTCTTAGAAAGCGAAGATAATATTCAATCGCTTTTTTATAATTCCCATGATCGACTAATTCATTTGCATAGTAAAACAAGTCTCGCGGAGAAAATTCTTTTCCTTCCGTTAGCATTCTTTCATAAATAATGAGGTTGCGATTAGTATCGTGAGTAAGTGGTAAATGTGTCACCGCTATATCACTATCATGGATGATCCCGTGAACCGCTAAATATTCATGTACCGCTCCTATCCAAGGGAAATGTTTTTCTCTTTTAACTAAGCGATTTCTCCTTATACTTGTCGTTATATTTTGCTCTTCATCGGAAGCTAGATGATAATTCATAGATACGGAATCAGTATTTCGATTCAAAGTCTGTTTAAGATGAAGAAACTTTTTTTGATCAAGTTCTAAAAATACATCATCTGCATCTAACCATAAAATGTAGTCCTTAGTTGCTTGAGTAAATGAATAATTTCTAGCTGCTGCAAAATCATCGATCCAGGAAAAATCAAAAATCCGATTCGTATACAAACTAACAATTTCCTTCGTGCGATCCGTAGAACCAGTATCAACAATATTGATTTCATCTACGATATCACGCACAGACTCTAAACATCGACCAATTACGTCTTCTTCATTTTTCACAATCATACATAAACTAATTGTAATCAAAAACTCTCCCCCTATTCCTTTCATAAATATATGCAAAATTAATATTTTATTTCCAAAATAATTTTAATTATTGCAAATATTCCTCAGTCAGAGAAGGCTCACCTTAATCTAAGATAACTAGTTTCAAAATGAATGACTGATCTTACTGCTGATATCAAAAAAAATTTGAGCGTGGGCAATGACACAGTCTGGAATTTAAGTGATTGAATTTAAGCAAAACCTCGAAGTCATAAAAACAGATCACTTCATTAAATTACGAATCACACAAAAACCGAAACTGAAATTAGATTTCAATCTTAGGTCTTTGTGTGACTTAAAAATTTATTTAGATCAAAGAATTTTTGTTTGAGTAACATATCCATGATTATTGAATGGACAAAGTTAAACTCCCCTACTAGATTTCATTGCTAAAAAAGATTAATTAATTGATTGTAATCCCCGCACTTGCATAACCTGCAACAGTCGTAAGAAGAGTAATACCTGTTCCTGCTACAGAAAACACCATCAGTAGTCGATCTCCTGCAGATACTGGAATGGTCAATCCTGTAGTAAGTCCTTGACTAATATCGCCGATAGCAATGATTCCGGTTAAAGATGGCGCTAATGTTACTGATGCTCCTGGAATTGCAGTAAATGTGTTGTTGGCCGTTGGTCCAGCTGATCTAAATAGTTGAGCAGTAACAGTTACTGATGATGTTAAGAGACTTAATGCCACCGTAGTGCTGAAGAATGCTGATACTGAAGTAATCGTACCGCTACGAGGAGCTGTAAATGCCATATTCAGAAGTGTTCCTGCGGCACCAGTTAGATCAATTGTTGTTCCACCTATGAGAACAGCAGGAGCAGAATTTCCAAATCCGATTAGACCTGTTGTCCCAGCTAATCCACCAACAAGTACAGTCAGCGCAACTGGAATCCCTGATGCATACGGAATGATCGCACTAGAACCCGTGGCTCCTGTTGCACCCGTGGCTCCTGTTCTTCCCGCTTCACCAGTTTCACCTGTCGCTCCGGTACTTCCCGTGGCCCCTGTTGCACCCGTGGCTCCTGTTCTTCCCGCTTCACCAGTTTCACCTGTCGCTCCGGTACTTCCCGTGGCCCCTGTTGCACCCGTGGCTCCTGTTCTTCCCGCTTCACCAGTTTCACCTGTCGCTCCAGTACTTCCCGTGGCTCCTGTTCTTCCCGTTTCACCAGTTTCACCTGTCGCTCCGGTACTTCCCGTGGCCCCTGTTGCACCCGTTGATCCTGTTCTTCCCGTTTCACCAGTTTCTCCTGTCGCTCCGGTACTTCCCGTGCCCCTGTTGCACCCGTCGCTCCTGTTCTTCCCGTTTCACCAGTTTCACCTGTCGCTCCGGTACTTCCCGTGGCCCCTGTTGCACCCGTGGCTCCTGTTCTTCCCGTTTCACCAGTTTCACCTGTCGCTCCGGTGCTTCCCGTGGCTCCTGTTGCACCCGTGGCTCCTGTTCTTCCCGTTTCACCAGTTTCACCTGTCGCTCCGGTGCTTCCCGTGGCCCCTGTTGCACCCGTGGCTCCTGTTCTTCCCGCTTCACCAGTTTCACCTGTCGCTCCGGTGCTTCCTGTTGCACCTGTTGATCCTGTAGCTCCTGTGTTTCCAGTTGCACCTGTCGAACCTGTAGCTCCTGTGTTTCCAGTTGCACCTGTTGAACCTGTAGCCCCTGTGTTTCCAGTTGCACCTGTTGAACCTGTAGCCCCTGTGTTTCCAGTTGCACCCGTTGATCCTGTAGCCCCTGTGTTTCCAGTTGCACCCGTTGATCCTGTACCTCCCGTGGCGCCAGTTGCACCAGTGTAACCACCGGGTACATTTACATTAATCTCAACTTTTTGTTCCATATTCCGATTACAATCGCAATTCTTTTTTCCACAGTCTGAACATTTTTTATGTTTACTTTCATAGTCATTTGACCAACTATATGAACAATAATTATACGAACTCAATTCTACATTACCTCCTTTTTACACTGAGGTATCTTATGAATCTTTAATGAAATTTGATTGGGATTAATCCCAATATTTTCTTCATAAAGAGGTTAATGGGCAAAGGCACTAAAGACTATTATTTCAAAAAACATTCGCTTGTTCTTGATTCATGTATGATACGGAATTCATTTTGTGAAATTGAATAGAATTAAACCTTTATTCACTTTAGATTAGGTACGAATATCGCGGCAATCAAAAACGGAGTATAGATTCCAAACTACACTCCGTTTTTTTATTATAGTAAGTTTACTTTTATCCATCCTCTAACACTATTAATGAACCAAATCTCGTTAGCTGATTTAAGTTCTGTAAGATGGACAACTCGTTCTTTCACTTTTCCGCTTTGCACTAATTTTTCACGAAACGTGCCAGCGAGAAGCCCTGAATTTAGCGCAGGTGTAATAAGCTCATCCTCAATCTTTATGACAACATTCCCATTAGTAAATTCGGTTATTTCTTCCCTTTCATTCCAAAGTAGAACGTCAAAATAATTAGGAAACTGGTCTTTATGTAAGTGATAGACAGAACGATTTGTTGTTTTATGGTATAAATACGTATCGTTACTTGAAACAGACTCTTTAGCTAGTACAACATCTAGTACATCTGGAAAAGGCGCAATATCTTCGGCTGCAATGGAGAACTTTCCTATTTTCGAAACAAGTAAGCGCACTTTTTTAGTGCTGGTTTCATATCGATCCGCAAATTGTTCAAGTGCACTCTTAATAGCTGGGACTGAAAGACTGATTCCAAAATATCTTGCTGAATCAGAAAGCCGTTTCAAATGATTTTCCAACAAAACATATTGACCATTTTCAAGCTTTAGCGATTCAAGCAATTCAAAGTCAGGTGTTTCAGTAGTAAGCAATGCAGCTTTCAAGAAAGCCTCGTCATACTCTTCTGTAAAACTCGAATCCCAGGTTATACCACCACCAACACCGTATTGGGCAGTTCCTTCTTGAGAATCAATGACAACCGTTCGAATGGGAACATTAAAAGTTGCCTCATGATTCGGAGAAATATAACCAATGGCCCCACAGTAGATCTCACGTGGCGATTGTTCTAACTCTGAAATTATTTTCATCGTGCTAATTTTTGGAGCCCCTGTAATTGAACCGCATGGAAACAACGCTTTAAAAATATCCATGATCGTTGTTTCCGGTTTTGTTTTGGCTGTAATCGTCGAGGTCATCTGCCAAACAGTCGGATATTGTTCAATTTCAAATAATTGATCAACTGTTACGCTACCCGCTTCTGCAATTTGCCCTAAATCATTGCGCAATAAATCAACAATCATGACATTTTCCGCCCGATTTTTCTCAGAATTCTGCAGCCATTGCTTCTGGTTCATATCCTGTTCAAAAGTATTTCCCCTTTTCACAGTTCCTTTCATTGGCCGTGTTGTGAGAGTGCCATCTTTCCAGTCAAAAAAAAGTTCAGGTGAGGCGGATAAAACTTTAAATCTACCCGTATGTAAATAAGCACTATAATTAGAACTTTGCGCTTTAGCTAACTGGCGGTAAAAAGCAAAATCATCGCCGTTAAATGAAGAATCCAACCTCATCGTGTAGTTGACCTGATATGTATTCCCCACTTCAATTTGGTTTTTAATCATATGAATTGCTTTCTCGTATGTTTCGTAAGTAATCTCAGATTGCCAATCAGAAAGATTGAATTCAGCGGGTGCTTCTGTTGACGGAAAAGATTCGAATTTTTCAAAAATCCCAAACCAAAGTAATGACATTTTATTACCGACTGCCACTTGATAAGTAGAATCAAATGCAGGAGCTGCTTCGTATGACAGATACCCAGCTGCGTAAAAACCTGCATTCACTTCTTTTTGGATAGTTTCCAGAGCGGTCAGTACTTCTTCTATTGTATGTGCTTCAATAATCTTAATTGGATGTTGAAAATACTTCCTTTCTTTATTAAATTCTAATAGAATATTGATGTTTTCAGCATGTTTATTCATAATAACTACCCCGTTTACATAACGTATTTATTGTTTATTAATAAAATTGCTAATTAACGTATGACCATGTTCCGTTAATATTGATTCAGGATGAAACTGTAGTCCTTCAATTTGATACTTTGTATGCCGAAGTCCCATCACGACATCGTCTATCGTTTTTGCTGTGACTTCCATACAATCAGGTAGCGATGACTCATTGACAATTAAGGAATGGTAGCGAGTAACTAAAAATGAAGTAGAAATTCCACTAAAGACTCCTTTACCATCATGGGTGATGATCGACGTTTTTCCATGTACCGGCTGTTTAGCCTTTTCAACCACACCTCCAAAAGCTTGGGCAATCACTTGATGCCCAAGACAAATCCCTAGAATAGGTATACTTTGATGAAATTCCCTTACAACCTCAAGACATATCCCAGCTTCATTAGGATTTCCGGGTCCTGGCGAGAGAATAATCGATTCAGGGTTCATTTCTCTAATCTCGTCTAATGTCATTTCATTATTGCGGCAGATGGTGATCTCTTTACCAGCCATGAGGATATATTGATATAAATTATAAGTAAAAGAATCATAATTATCGATAAGTAAAATCATTGTTAGTCTCCATTTTTTTGATCGATCATTTTATTAATTGTTGCTACATCTTGCATATCTTTAGTTTCTAGATTCCAATGTACTTTATTTTAGCAAAAATATCTTCAAAATGCTTGCTAGATATTGTTTTCAACTATAATTGGATTTGTCATTTGATTAGGATTCTTATAGGGGTAAAGTACTTTATTCATACTTGATGTTGCTTTAAAATAAAGTTTGATCAAATTGATACTAATAACCTTGATAAACGATCATAGAAAAAAGCGTGTTTTGGAAAAAAGGATTGATCAAAACACGCTCTTAATATTTTCAATGGACTCATTTTTTATAAAAAAGTTTGATCATTTCCTATTTATGTTGCTTCACAATTGCGCCCTTCGTTGAAGAATAAATAGCTCAATGACTGGAGAATCTACTATTATCAAGCATATTTAACGCATTTTTTATATCGTAATAGTATGATATAAATGTTCACTAAAATAAGGGGGCCAAGAATTATGAATTCAAAATATATACCACTATTTCAGCCAATTACCTTGCGCAGCGGAATGCAATTAGATAATCGTGTCGTTATGGCACCGATGACCCATTTTTCTTCAAATCCAGACGGTACAGTTTCAGATGAGGAAGTAGCATACTATAGCCGCCGTTCGAATGGAGTCGGAATGGTTGTCACAGCTTGTGCATATGTCACAGCTAACGGAAAAGGATTTCATGGTGAATTTGGAAGCGATCGTGATGACTTTATTCCAAGTTTACGCCGACTCGCTTCTGCCATTAAAGAACAAGGAGCAAAAGCAGTCCTGCAAATTTTCCATGGCGGCAGGATGTGTCCGCCAGAGTTAGTTCCAAATGGAGAAATTGTAAGTGCTAGTGCTGTTCCGGCAGAACAAGGTACAGTATCATATCAAGTTCCTCGCGCTTTGACTGAGACAGAAATTCAATCCATTATTCGTGATTTTGGCGAGTCTACCCGGAGAGCGATCGAAGCTGGATTTGATGGGATTGAAATACATGGAGCTAATGGATACTTAATTCAGCAGTTCTTTTCACCACATTCCAACCGACGTGAAGATCAGTACGGCGGCAATTTGGAAAAAAGATTATCATTTCCAATTGCCATTGTAGATGAAGTAAAAAAGGTAGTAGCTGCACATGCGAAACAACCATTCCTCGTTGGATATAGATTCTCACCAGAGGAACCTGAAACACCCGGAATTACAATGGCAGATACTCTTGCATTAGTGGATGGTTTGGCAAGTAAAAATCTTGATTACCTTCATGTTTCCTTAATGGAGTTCTGGTCAACTCCAAGACGTGGTGTCGAAGATTCCCGTTCTCGCCTTGAAATTATTCAGGAGAGAGTTGGGGAAAGCGTTCCCGTGATTGGCGTAGGCTCAATTTACACAGCAGACGATGCCTTAAAAGCGATTCAAACTGGTGTTTCAATGATTGCAATCGGACGAGAGCTCATTATTGACCCTGATTGGGTTGAAAAGGTTAGACAAGGAAAAGAGTCTGAAATTGAAACAAAACTAAAGAAAGACGCTCAATCTCGTCTTGTCGTGCCAGATCCTCTTTGGCAAGCGATTATCAACAGACCTGGATGGTTTCCAATTGAAGATTAAAAAGACACATAACTCCCAAATGGAAACCTAGTGTTTCCATTTGGGGGTTTCTCCTTTGTACACGCTTAAATACCCTTAATATCTGTATAGAAATGTTTTTGAATTGAACTTCTTATTCCATTAAATAGCCTGATTGCTAAACAAGAAAAAATCCTGCACATCAATACAGGATATTTGACCAAACTTTTTTACAAATTATCAATCTTTGTTTTAAAGCCACACTTGATCTGGCTCTATATATATTGATTCTTATCAAAAAAGTCCCTGAAATTAGATTCAGAGACTTGATGTTAATCTTAATTTTTATCAGCAATCTCAGCAATAATTTCATATGAGCGGAGTCGAGACTCATGATAAAACATGCCTGAATTAATAATCATTTCATCCGCTCCTGTTTTATCAAGAAATGCCTGCAACTTTTCTTTGACCTGTTCAGGGTTACCAATTACACTAGCATCCAACTTGCTTTGAATCGATGCTTTTTCATAAGGCGTCCAAAGTCCATCCATTGAATCTACTGGAGGCTGAAGCTGATTTGGCGTATTACGAATCAAACTAAGAAATTGCTGTTGATATGATGTCGCTAAATAAGCGGCCTCTCTCTCAGTGTCTGCTGCATAGACGTTAATGCCGACCATTGCATATGGTTCTGATAATACATCTGAAGGCTGGAAATTACTACGGTATATCTCTAAAGCAGCCATTGTATTTTCTGGAGCAAAGTGACTGGCAAAAGAAAATGGTAAGCCGAGTTTACCAGCAAGCTTAGCACTGAATCCACTTGAACCAAGCAACCAGATCGGAACGTTTAAGCCTTCACCAGGGATTGCACGAACTCTGTTATGACGGGAATTGGCATCGAAGTATGTCCGAAGCTGCTCTAATTGTTCCGGAAAATCATCGCCGGTATTTCTACTATCACGGCGGAGTGCCATAGCTGTAAATTGATCACTTCCAGGAGCACGTCCAAGCCCTAAATCGATACGGCCCGGATACATGGATTCAAGTGTTCCGAATTGCTCAGCAATTACAAGTGGAGAATGATTTGGGAGCATAATCCCACCAGATCCTACCTTGAGTGTAGACGTTCCAGCTGCAACATAGCCAATGACAACGGATGTAGCAGAGCTGGCAATGCCCGGCATACTATGATGTTCCGCTAACCAAAATCGATTAAAACCCCATTTTTCTACATGCTGCGCTAGATTGAGTGTATGTTTGAAAGATTCAGCTGGTGTACTACCTTCTGTAATGTTTGCAAGATCAAGCACTGATAAAGGAATTTCACTCAACTGTTTTTTTGATTGTGACATGTATTCATCTTCTTTCTAAAATCATTTAGTATCAGATTACTTACAGCCATCATATAAAAGAATCCTTAAAATTGCACTTAGAACGCTTTGAGCTTGAATCAGAATATTTGTATAGTGATTGTTCTCCACAAAAAATAGACAATCAATAATTTGATTGCCTACCTTTCGATCCTCATGATTCATTCTATATGATGCTAAAATTTGATTTAGAGACTCGTATGTTTTTTGATACATGCACAATTTCACAAATTAAACGCTAGCTACTGGAAAAAGTCTCTTACGATATTGTCTGCCATGGTGATGATCTGGCAAATAATCACTGCCAAATAAGTTCTTTCGGAAGGTTCCTTCTTCGTATTCTTTTCTTACTAAACCTCTCTCTTGTAAAATCGGAATTACATAATCGACAAATTCTTCAAAAGTCCCAGGTGTAACCGCATAAGCAATATTAAAACCATCCACGCCTGTAACATCAATCCATTCCTCTAAAGAATCTGCCACTTGTTCTGGAGAGCCAACAACAACAGGTCCCATTCCGCCAACTCCAATAAACTCCGCGACTTCTTCTACGGTAAAATCGGCCATCGATTTTAATGTCGATTGGATGGCATCATTTTTAACAAATTGAATTTTCTCCTGGGGATCCACCCCATCCATATCCACACCGGTCCAGCCACCGAATAATGCAAGTGATCCTTCGTAACTGGCATGATTTTTATAATCCAAATATTTAGCTTCAGCTTCTTCTTGAGTCGCGCCAACAATTGGCGTAATCAATGTAAGGATCTTAATTTCATCTGCTTTCCGTCCCGCTTTCACTGCCTCTTCTCTAAAAGCAGTTACTGTGTTTTTCGTGCGCTCCATTGATGTGGAACCAACGAAAACTAGTTCTGCATGCTTTGCTGCAAATTTCGTTCCTTTTGGTGATGCCCCAGCTTGAAATATTACTGGAGTACGTTGTGGTGAAGGTTCACATAGGTGAGCTCCTGGAACTTTATAGAATTCACCATCATGATGGATATCATGAACCTTTTCTGGATCTGCATAAATCCCTTTTTCCTTATCCACTACGACTGCATCATCTTCCCAACTAGCTTCCCATAGTTTATAGACAACATCTAAGTATTCATCAGCTATATCGTAACGATTATCATGATTAATTTGTTGATCTAAACCAAGATTACGTGCAGCACTATTTAAATAAGAAGTTACGATATTCCAACCAATTCGTCCTTTCGTTAAATGGTCCAATGTCGAGATCCGTCGAGCGAACAGATATGGATGCTCGTAGCTCGTCGACGCAGTTAACCCAAATCCTAAGTGCTTTGTAACTTGCGCCATGATTGGAACAACAAATGCGGGATCATTGACTGGAACTTGAGCTCCCTGACGAACTGCGGCATTGCGAGAACCTTGGTATACATCATACGTTCCAAGGACATCTGCCAAGAAAATGGCATCGAATCTGCCTTTTTCCAGTACTTTTGCAAGATGCGTCCAGTATTCTGCATCCTTGTACGTAGATGATTGATCGTCTGGATGTGTCCAAAGACCAGGTGATTGATGCCCTGCACAGTTCATATCAAATGCATTTAAATAGATTCTTTTTTTGGTCATAATCATTACCACCCATTCGTTTTTTAATGATGAAATATGGTGTTAAATGTGTGCTTAAGCGGTTATTGGTTTAGTTTGTTTAATGATTTGAAGAAACTCTTCTAAATCGTTAGTAAGTCGAGCTTGAATATCTTGATCCGTAATAGGCTGTAAATGATTTTCTTTATCAATTTGGTTATCGATCATATAAGTCCCTTGGGTGGCTCTTCCTTTTAAAGTAGTAATAAGCGGTTTTAAGGCAAAATCGATTGCTAACAGATGTGCTTTACTCCCACCGACCATTAACGGTAAAACTGGAATGCCTTTAAACGCACTTTCTGGTAATAAATCGATTAGAGCCTTTAGCACACCTGTATAAGACGCTTTATAGACAGGAGATCCAATAATTACTCCATCTGCTTCCTCAATTGACTTTGCTATTTGTTTAATTTCAGCGCTATTATAGCGTGCATAAAGCAAATCCTCAGCAGAAATATCTAAAACGGAAACATACTTTACCGTTATATTCTCCTTTTCTAACAATGATTGAACAAATTTTAAAACAACATCAGTCCTAGAAGTTGCAGAAGGGCTTCCAGATAAAATCACAACATTAGGCATTTGTTAACCTTCTTTCTTAGTAAATTAGTTATAATCCTTTGTACAGTCTAATTCCAAAGGGTTTGATCCATATTTAACGAATAAAGTCCTCTTTCCTGATAGAAAGAGGACTTTATTCGTAGTCACCCTTATCTGACAAGCATGTGCTTGCAGGAATTAGCACCTTTCTACTAATCGTAGAGGTTGCTGAAGCTTCATCGGGCCATTCCCTCGGCTTCTCTTGATAAGAAGTATTAAGTTAGTTTTATCATAATATTCTAATAACTGATTGTCAAGATTAATTCATATATTTTTCATCGGAATTGTTTGAATAATATTTTTTCATATTACATTGTCTATAAGACACTGATGGTTAATCCCCTACTAGTGTCGCTAATACCTCCGCGTAGAATAGATCAAGCGACTCTACGAAGCTTTGCACGCTATGTCAGCATCTCTTCTGTGTGACCCACATCCCATTGGCAAACTACACATGGGTAAGTTCCACTAGATCTCACCTATCTAGGATTTATCGGATGTAATACCAGGATATAACAAAAAAGGTCTAGACACATCTATACTGTGTCCAGACCCTTTTAGTTTCTTCTATTCTAACCCAGGGAGTTGTGTAAGAAAATGTTCAACTACTGCTACTGAATCTAGTCGTGCGGCCACAAAAGGTGGGAAAAGCCTACTCGCTGCTTCAAGAGGAACACCTAGCCAGAAATATTGCTTATCAATAATGATAAAGGGAAAAGCAACACTAGTTTCGATTTGTTCTTCTACGGCCAAACCAGGATGCGGTCGAGTTGAAATAAGTGTAATCTTGACATGTTGTTCTTTACAATTCAGCAAATTTATCCATTCTTCCGTAACGATTCCTGAATCAGGTATTGACAATAGAATAGAATGACGTGCTTTTTTTATATCCTCACCTAGAACTTCCAGCTTACGCGCATGCATCCATTGAAGCCTAGGATGATGATTTTGAATCCACTTGCCAATGTCCCTAGTTCCAATTGTATGTCCGAAGATTGTTTGATGGTCCACAAGCTTACGTAATGTTTTCCCTTTATAAACCGTTTTTCGAATATAGTCCGTATCGCTTACTTGTATGAATTTTCCTTTGGTTCTCGTAATTGCGACATTAATAAGCCGTTCACTATTTTTTCCAGTCAAAAGCATACCAGCGCGTGTTTCAGGATAACTATCAACCGTGTCAAATATCATTACATCACGTTCACTTCCCTGAAATCGATGAACAGTTGCTGCAATAATATCAGCTTGTTCAAGTTCTTTCGCATAAACTTCTTGTAATAATAGATCCATAAGACGAGATTGAGCTCGATACGGTGTCACATATCCGATAGATCGTGTACCGCTTGAATATGCTTCATGAAGAAGTTGGAACGACAAGAACAGCTGCCAAAGATTCATCCTCGATCTCGATGTTCGCTCTGCTATACAATGTTCACCAGCTCCACTCGTTTCTAACAGCATTAAGGCACGATTAGGAAATGGTCTTCTCTCTGCAATTTTTGCACGGCTCGTTTGTACACTTTCATGATCACAAACTCGGGAATGATAAATATGTTTATTCGTGAAAGCCGAAATATCTGGATGCATTCTGCGTTGTTCTTTTAGTAGAAACAAATGTGGATGGAGCTTCCCTTCATTCACTACATTCGCAACTCCTGAACAATGAAAAATATCTTCTTTTAACCATTTATTCACTTTTTCATCACGAGCTGAAGCAATAGGTGGAAGTTGTTTAAAATCACCACAAACAATGATATTTTTTCCTATCGATGCAGCAAATGCAATTTGTGGAACATAAGCCATACTCGCTTCATCAAGAATGACTAAATCATATTCCTGTTCATATAGTGTGCTGTCGCTTGCTGCCTTTGCAAGTGTGCTACCAACGATTTTGGCTTCTTTGACAAGCTCCATTTCTTTACGACGAAATTTTTCAATGACTCTGCCAAGTTTTTTTTCCAATTCAATTAATCGATCTGTATCCCGCTTGCTAAATGAACCGGATAAATCTTGTTTTAAGAGCCTCTTCTCTTCTGTTAGTTTTTCCTTGTCTTCGACTAAATTAGGTTCATGTTTTTCTAACAACTGACTTGAGATGATATCAGGATGACTGGCTAAGCTATCCCCTGTTTGAGAACCATACCTTAGAATATCGCCTTCTTTAAAGCGTTTTTTCTTTTTTGTAAATGTGGAAATTTCCGCCATTAGTACATCGACGGCCTGGTTGCTGTGGGAGAGAACTAAAAGTTTTTTCCCTTTAAAATAATGATTCGCTGCTATCCGCGCTAATGTATATGTTTTCCCAGTTCCCGGGGGGCCCCAAACGTATGTAATTGGATTAAAATTAGAGCGTAAAAAAAGCTCCTTAATATTACTGTGATCCTGAGTTATCGGATGTCTGCTCTCCATCGAAGGGTCCATCAACCGTTTGACTCGAAGCCGCTTTTTCTTACTTTTTTTCACTTCGTCTAGTCGCTCAATTAATTGTTCCAAAAGTTCCCATGGGTCATGGTAAAGGAAGGCCTCGGAAATCAAATCACCAAGTGTTTTTTCAAATGATAAAATGATGCTTTTGCCTTCAGATGAGAGTACACCCCCTTCCTGCTTGATTCCTCCCCATTCCAGTCGAACAAATGATCCGACTGGAATCCTCAGTGAACCAACCGTTTCGAAATAATAAGTAAACCCATCCACCTGATCTATCAAATGACCATTTAAAACGTGATATTTGGTACTTCCGTATTTTTTTAAATGGCGGATTTCATTTTCTAATGCTGCTTGCCATTCTTTTATATAGCTTACCGTTGAGTTCATTTTATCTTCCTTTTATTATTTAATTAATGTTCTTTTACAATAGTACGCTTTTCACAAAGTTTGTCAAAGTAGCATGATCTTTTTATTGATTGATTAAAAAAAGGCTATCTCAGCAAAGGAATAGACCTTTAGAGATTAGCCTTTTTTTGAAATATTACTTCTCCAACAATTCGCCGAATTCTTTCACTAGACCACTGAATATCTTCAACGCATTTTCAATCGCCTCTGGTTTAGTGAGATCGACTCCAGTTTTCTTTAGCAATTCAAGCGGATGTTCCGAGCTACCACTTTTTAAAAAGGTTAAATACTGTTCAAGTGTACCTTCATCACCTGATAAAATCCGGTCGGCGATATCAATAGCAGACGCATACCCCGTCGCATATTTATACACATAAAACGGTCGATAAAAGTGTGGAATTCTAGACCAGCCGAATTTCACTTCATCGTCAAAAACAATGTCTTCCCCATTATACGCACGGTATATTGTTTCATATACAGTATTAAAGACTTCTGCATTCAAAGGCTCATCATTCTCCGCTTTTTCGTGTGTAATTTTCTCGAATTCCCCAAACATGACTTGTGTAAAAAAAGTCCCTTTGAAGCTGTCAATAAAATGATTAAGTAAATGCTTCTTTTTATTCTGGTCTGTCGTTGTGTTCAACAAGTATCGTATTAATAGGATTTCATTCACCGTTGAAGCGACCTCGGCAACAAAGATCGAATATCCAGCGCTAATTTGTGGCTGATACTTTGAACTGTAATACGAATGCATCGCATGACCAGATTCATGTGCTAACGTAAATAAACTGTCTAAATCATCTTGATGGTTTAGTAACACAAATGGATGAACACCATATAAACCTAAGTTATAAGCGCCAGATCGTTTTCCAGGCGTTTCCCTTACATCGTAATAACGATTTTCTTTGAAACTTACAAGAGTCGATACATATTCTTCGCCAAGTGGTTTCAGTGCTTTTATCATGATTTCAAACGCTTCATTATAAGGTATATCTTCTTTTGCCTCTTGTACGAGCGGAACATTTAAATCATACGCTCGTAATTCGTCAACACCCAAATGCTTTTTGCGCAATTTTATGTAGTCATACATTGGTTTAATATTCGCTTTCGTTGCCGAAATCAGATTATCATATACCTCTGTTGGAACCTGATCTGAAAATAATGATTTTTCAAGAGCAGATGGATAGTTTCTTGTTTTAGCCATCGTCGTATTGTTTCGAATGGCCGATGAAAGGGTGCTTGCGATCGTGTTTTGCAACTGAAGGTATGGTTGATAATAGGCCTTGTATGCCTCTTTTCGTTTTCCACGGTCATGATTTTCAACCAAATTACTGTACATACCGCGTGTTAAAGTAACCTTTTCTCCGTCGTCGTTTGTCACTTCTCCAAATTTAATATCAGCATTGTTAATCATGCCAAACGTTTTTTGCGGAGAAGAAAGGGCTTCACCAAATAATGAGAGAATTGCTTCTTGATCCTTGTTCAGAACATGTGCTTTAAAGCGATAAGAATCAAGCAAATCATCCTCGAAATAGCGTAATCCTTCTACTTCTTTTATGTATGATTTTAACGTACCTTCTTCAAGGCTTAATAAAAATGGCATAAAAAACGAAGTAGCGGCACTAATTTTTTGCCCTAATTGACTGGCGCGATCAAGTAAACCTTGTGCAGCGGATACTCTTGTGTCTAAGTCAACCTGAAGCATAGCATATACATATAGTTTTTTATATGTGTACCCTAATTCCTCGCTTAGTGATAAATAACGAAATAGTGACTCAGCATCCCCAATTTCCCCGTCAAATGTCTTTAACTTCTCCACACTATTCAAGATCGTTTGATAATCCCGTTCCCATAATTCCTGGTTTTGATAAATATCTTCCAATCTCCAAGTTTCTTCTACTTTAACATCAGCTCTAATCGAATAAGCAGTCATAATTCATCCCCCTTTTATATTATTTTTCCCATTATATCGAAAATGTATGAATCTGTATAACTAGGCGTTTTTCCGAAAATGTCAAGCATCTTTCATAATATGGTGTAATATAGAAAAGTATAGCTTCATTCTTTAAAAAGGAGGCGAGATTAATTTTCAAGTATCGTTATTTCGTGATCTTAATCTATTCGGTAATTTTTATATGTTCTTTATCATACTTTCAATTTCAGCTTACAAATCCGATCGTAGAAGATAAGGGCCGTCTCTTGCCAGTTAAGATGAAAGCGGTGAAATCAGGTGATGATGAACAGAAGCTTAGACAGATCGTGTTAGACGCAAACATCAATCATGATCCGATTTCCATTGCCGGCATGCAGCACAGTCAAGGTGGGCAAACACTATATCCAAATGGAATCCTACTTGATATGAAACCATATAATAAAATCTTGAAATTAGATGCAAATAAAAAGCAAATTACCGTTCAAAGTGGAGCAACTTGGGCGGATATTCAAAAATTCATCAATCCCTATGGTCTTGCTTTAAAAGTAAGCCAGTCACAAAATATTTTTACAGTAGGCGGTTCATTAAGTGTAAATGTACATGGTCGGGACATACGCCATCATGCCTTGATTGAAACGATTGAATCATTTCGTCTATTAAACGCACAAGGTGAGATCATTACTGTAAGCCGTGATGCGAACTCAGAGCTATTCCATGCAGTAATTGGCGGATATGGATTATTCGGTGTGATTCTTGATATAACACTACATTTGACAGATGACGAACTCTATCAAATTCAAACAAAATCGCTTGCATATGATGAATACAGTTCTTATATTGCCAAGGATGTTCTTCAAAATAGTAACGTTAAAATGCATCTTGCTAGAATTTCAGTTGCACCTAACAGCTTCTTAAAAGAGATGTATGTAACTGATTATTATAAAACAGATGATTCATCACATTGGGAGAATTATAGCACTTTAAAACGAGAAACAATTATCGCTGTACCTAAATTTTTTCTCGGACTTTCTCGCTTGAATGATTGGGGAAAGAATATGTTCTGGACTACTCAAGAAGCATACAACGATAAAATTAATGGCTCATACATTTCTAGAAATAATGCCATGCGTTCCGATTCGACATTTATGGAATACGATAGTTCTAACAAAACAGAAATACTGCAAGAATACTTTGTTCCAGTTGATCAATTCACAGCCTATATTGATAATCTCAGGGAAACGCTCAAGGATGAAAGAAATTTCAACCTACTCAATATCACCGTTCGTTATGTCGAGAAAAACGAAGAAGCTATCATGTCTTATGCAAAAGATGATATGTTTGCGCTCGTTATGCTTATTAACCAAGGAACGAATAAAGAAAGCATTGAAGAAACGGGTCGAGTGATTCGGAACATGATTGATGTGACATTAGATCATAATGGAAGCTATTATCTTCCTTATTATAATTATCCTACAAAAGAGCAATTGGAAAAAGCCTATCCACACACAAAGGAATTCTTTAAAATGAAAGAATCATATGATCCTAACGGACGATTTATGAATCTTTTCTATGAGGTGTATCACAAATGAATTATCGAAGGTTTATTATTTATCAAGGGACTGTTGGTATGGCAGCAAGCATGATTTTTCCGTTTTATGTGCTGCTTTTGAAAAATGCTGGCGGTAGCTATTCTCAGTTTGGTTGGGCATATGGTTTATTCGCATTAACAGCAGCACTAAGTTATTCTGTGATTGGAAAATTCGCTGATAACGCTGGAGACAACGCCTTGTTGGTCGTTTATTCTTGGGGCATGGCACTTGTCTTGATCGCTTTTCCGCTAGCTTATGAAATTTGGCACGTTTATGTATTGCAGATTGTGATGGGATTACTAGGTGCGGTGCAAAAAAACTCGGAAAAAACAGTTCTGGCTCGTTCTGTAAAAAAAGAAACAGCAGGGAAAGAAATCGGCCGCTATCATATTTGGACATCAATTGGTGCTGCGATTGCTGTTATTGCTACAGGGTATTTAGTTGATTTTCTTACGATTGGCAGTATCTTTTATCTCGCTTCGATTGTATTTGCCTGGAGCGGTTTTTATATAATGAAACGTGATACATCTGAAAGTTAAATCTTTCATACCTTAGTTAATTTTTCAGTTGAGGACTTATTATCTCTTTTCGGAAAATATCTGCTTTGAACGTATGTATTTTCATAACTGAAACTACATCATGTTATTTACTTTAACAAAGATTACTAGAATTGTCTCATTCCAATATCAGCGAAGAACATACAGAACATAGTTTTCATTCTGTATGTTCTTATAAGCGAAGCCCATTTAGGTAAACAAGTATTGTAGAACTCAAAAAATTATTTTCTTACAATTGATCCTTATGGTGAAATGGGCATTTTCCTAATATGGGTTCAATATCATCACCGATAAAAAATTGCTTCCATTCATTATGTGTAGGATCACCGTAATGACTAATATCCGGATGCTTAGGTAGGTTATCCCACTTTTCAACGCGTTCTCTTACTTTTTCACGAGACATAATCCCGCCTGTTTCTGTTCCTTCAAGTCCTTTGAAAATCATTCTCGGCTGGATTCCAAGTACAAGCCCCCTCCCTAAGTCACGAGTCTTTCGTTGTTTATAGGCAGGTGCGTTGCCGAATATGAAAAAAGGTTCACCGGCAAAGTGAAAATCCCAAAGATGATGTTCAGGATTTTTCGGTTTCTCTTGGGGCCATTCTTTCGGATCATGCTCATGCAAATATTGCAAAACATTCCAAAAATAAGTTCGATAATGCGCAATATCCCCCATTTCTTTTTCTGGTTCGACAAAAACAAATAACCCATGTCGTATATATGGTGGCTCTTGAAATAATCCTAGAAATTCTTCAATCGCTTTCGGTAGATTGGACCAATCATCTTGAGTTATGTATGCATAGCGAAGCTCACCCTTATTTTCAGCTTTCATTCCAAAATAGCAAGGAAACGTCTTATTAGTAACAATGTTATGAAAGGTTTGGTACTCCTGAATTAACCACGGAGGTACTTTATCAGGATTTTGCATATCTTCTTTCGTCAATAAGCTCGGAGAAGTAGTTTGCATAATTTAAAACCCCTTATCATTATTTGTTTTTTACTTCTTAACCTACCTACCTAGCTAAAAAGAAATAAACGTTTCGATGCTCTACCATGCCTAAAAAAGGGCAAGCATCTGGAATTTCCATTAGCTTGCCCTTTTTTTATTCTTGAGTAACCTTTTCTTCAACATGTGTGATCCATCCTAACTGATCTTCTTCTTTACCAGTTTGGATTCTAGTAATCGTGTTGTATAATTTCGTTGATAATTCACCCGTTTTCCCTTCATTGAGAATGAGCTTTTCATCATTCCAGAAAAACTCACCAATTGGTGAAATGACTGCAGCCGTTCCAGTACCAAATGCTTCTTCCAATTTTCCTTCTTGATGAGCTTGATATACCTCTTCCATGGAAATTTTCCGTTGTGAAACAGGGATGTTCCAATGTTCAAGCATTTCGATGATCGATGATCTTGTAACACCGTCAAGAATACTGCCATTTAGTGCAGGAGTGACTACTTCTCCGTCAATTTTGAAAAATACATTCATACTTCCAACTTCTTCAATATATTTCTTTTCAACACCATCAAGCCAAAGTACTTGGGAATAGCCATTTTCTTCTGATACTTTTTGCGCTTTTAAACTAGAAGCATAATTGCCGCCTGTTTTCGCTGTACCAGTTCCGCCTACAACTGCACGGACAAATTCTTTTTCAACGGCAATCTTTACAGGGTGTATTCCTTCTTTATAATATGAACCTACAGGCGACATTATGATGATAAATTTATATCGCGAAGAAGGGGATACGCCTAAGTAGGGCTCAGTTGAAATAATAAACGGCCGTATATAGAGTGATGTTCCCTCTGCGTCTGGAATCCATTCTTTATCAATAACAATTAATTTTTTCAAAGCTGCCAATGCAAAATCGATATCTACCTCAGGTATGCAAAGACGATCATTCGATTTATTTAACCGTTGGAAGTTCTTCTCCGGGCGAAATAAAACCATATCTTTGTCATCTGTATAGTATGCTTTCATCCCTTCAAATACAGATTGTCCATAATGAAAAATCATTGCAGAGGGTTCGAGTGTAATCGATTGATAAGGAACGATTCGTGGATCATGCCAACCACTTCCTTCAGTATAATCCATAATAAACATATGATCAGTAAACACTTTTCCAAATTCTAGTTGATCAGATTTCGGTTTTTCTTTCTTCGTTGTTGTTAGCGTGATCTCCATGTCATGTTCCTTCATTACCAAGACTCCCTTGTAGATATAATTTATAATTAAAAATTCTATATTTCATTTTACTACCTTATACTATCAAAGTTCAAGTGTTAATCACCTAATTTTCCGAATTTTTAATAAAAACTGTAATTTTTTGGTATGTTTTAGTTTTCGTTCTACCCGACCTACATCCAGCCCTTCTGTTGGTCGGATGATGAATACATTCCCTTTCTTTCTTTTCTTCCTCATCTAAATAGTGAAGCGTATCATTATACACTTCATGACGCTTCGTCAACGCATTTATCAGTTCTTCATCTTTTCCATATTTCCGTTTAAAATACCAGCTAAAAGTTTGCTTGTTTTTTCTATATTCTTTATTACGAGTTAAAATAATTACATTCTTTCTATTGCCATCACCCTCAGATTTTAAGAAGGGAATCGGATTAGCAATGCCGCCATCCATTGGGGATTTACCAACAACAGAAATCATGGGTATCATTAGCGGCGGTAAGCTAGATGCCCGAATAATTGTTAAGATATCATGAATGAAATTCGATTTTGATAAAGAATATTATTTTGTCAAAAAAACGAAAAAATGCGAACATCAAATGCTGATGTTCGCATTTTTTACGAATTACTTATTCCCTTTCACCTCTTGACGTTTTTCTCTTAACCAACTCGTCAATTTAGCTAAAGACCCTTGTTCTTTTACTTTGGTGACTTTTAGTTTTGAAGCGTTTTTTTCTAGAAATATCTCTTCTTTATCAATCGCATACTCAAACGCCAACACAAGTCCAATGTCAGTATTATAATCTTTATTGATCACCATTTTATAAGGTATTTTATTAATTCGCGCAGCTTCAATATATTTTTTCAAAGAAGAGTATTCCATATTTCCGTTCGCAAATAGCAGTGCCTGTGGATGCTTTTTCATCAAATTCATAAATTCCTGATAGACCTCTTTATCCCTCACTTGCGGCTGTGTCAATACAGCAATAATTCGTTCTCGAATCGTACCGAGGTATCTTTTTCTTTCTTCCGGTTTCAATTCCTTCTGTCCGTGTATTCCTTGTTGAATGATTTCATCTACGTTTTTGCCAGACAAATAGGTTCCCTCCTTGCTTTGATCATCTTAAATAGTGTATTTACTAACACTTTATTTGTGCTGAAATTCTTATGTAGATTTGTTTAATGAAAGATACTCCATTATTATTATCTTCCTAAGTTGATAAAACTCGTTTTGGCACGTAATTGTCAAATTTGATACGAAATATACTCATTTTTGACCTCACATCCCTCCCATGCCTTACAAGGGCTTTCTCTTTCAGAAAATCTGTAATAACTGACCTTCGTAAAATAATGTTTAATTCAATCATTCAGTTTCCATATATAGTATTTAATCACATTTATCTTATTATGTATTAGTCGTTAGATGGTTTAATTCTTTGCTTTTAAGACAGCCTCGTATTAATTTCAATCCTAATTGTTCCATTTTTGGTTTTATCTTTGTTGAATGTGTTATAATTCAATCATATGTTTTATTCGAATAATGAACAAGGGGGTTAGTGTAGTGGATGAACTTTTATTATGGATAATCAAAATTGTATTTGTAGCAGGAACGATTGGGATGTTCTTTCTTTTAGGAGTAATTCGTAATGAAGAGTAAGTTTATTTTACATACACACCTCGACTGACTACCAACTACTCTGCCTTTTTCAGTAGTCGGGCGACTTGTAGACGCTCTCACGCGTTATCGATAGACATGATGCTCCTCATGTTAGTAAATAAGCGACACGTCCCAAAGCCCTTCTTCAATAAATTGAAGAAGGGCTTTGGGTGTAAGTCATCATTATTTAGTAATACATTTGATTGTTAATTTTCCAGTATTCTGCGCCTTTTGTAATCTAGGACACTCGATATAAAATTTCTTAGTGATTGTTGAACATTCTCAACGGCAAATGACGATTTATTTATACTGATATAAATAATACAATAAGATGTCCTTTCCGTAGTAAAGGACAACGAGAGTCAAGCCTGTTAATACGATAGATTCTAAGGCCCCTCCTGTTTTCATCGTTAATGGTAGTCGGAACGTTATGTCCAAAGGATACAATAATTTGATTCCATTTTTTGTTGCTGCATCCAGCAGTAAATGGCTTGCCATCCCAATCAAGATACCAATCCGAATTGATTCGAATGGGATAATTAAAAGGAGTAGGCCATTAATAATGATCAAAAATAATATACTGTGAGTTAGGGTACGATGACCGAATATCCTATTAATGAATTTCGATAGCCATGGTAATTTCCTGCCAATTTTACTTCCCCCATGACAAATATCTGGAATCATTCCACCAAGTGCTCCAGCAGCAATCATGATCGCAGGATCATAGTTCGATGTTTGAGCAAAAGCAGCAGTAGCCGCAATACCGCCCATAATATGTGTTTTTCCAGTCAAACTTTTTCCACCTTCTCTTCTCAACATTTGCATAGAAGCCCATTATACTCCATTTTTGAATGATGTCATAGAGTACTAGTGAAAGAGTATGTTTGTAGGTTAAACACAAACAAAAGACTCAGTCAACAACTAAGCCTTTTACTAAGGAACTATGAGAGAAATAGGTTCATTACCAATCTTCTGTAATCTCAAGTAATACATCAATATCAATTTTATTCATAGGGAAAGAAACTACTTCTTCTGCGTACTCTTCGGTTGCTTCTAACAAATAATCAATATCGATTGTAACCACAGCGGACGCCCCCCTTTACATTGAGCTATTGATCTTTACCCACTATTTTAACAGAATAAACCTTTTAAACTATTTCATCAAATGAGAAAATAGCCGTGTTTAAAAAAACACATCCCTTTCATGTCTTACTGTAGTCACGGTTAAAATACAGTTTTCTTAACTCAGGAACAAATTATCTTATCCACTTTGTTCATCATTATCATAAAAGTTCCCGCTATAAGATACCCACATAATCCGCCAATTGTGTTCAGTATGATATCATCCACATCAAAGCTACCAATCCGAAAACTTAGTTGCAGACTTTCTACGAGCAGCGATGCCATAGATGACGTAATTACCGTTTTCACTATATGAAAACGTTTAAATAGTAAAGGAATAAGAAACCCAAAAGGCATAAAAGCTAGAATATTTCCCCAGAAATTTATGAACCAAGCATGATAGTAACCTGTAGATAATAACTTAAAATACAAAGAAATTGTGCTGAATGGGACAAGGTTATAGTCCAAGATAATTACAGATTGTCGATAATATGCAAAAAATAATAGGTAACTGAGAAATAACAGATATGAGATGAAAATTAGACTCCCAACTATAAAAAGAACTCTTTTTAACAATAGGTTTTGAAGTTGCACAAACATATATACCCTCCATTGCCTGCCAGATTCAGTTTCATTCTATTCTTTGGGTAAACTATAACATATCATCGATGATGTTGTAGAGATAATAAAATGATTCGTACCAGCCCGTATGAATCTGTTCAAGTAAACGTAGATTAATGAGTGTGAGTCATTTAGCTTTAAATATATGCTAAAGAAATCAAGATTGCAGTCGTTGTATCGTTTTTTCTATAAAGGCCTTGTTATTTTAGGTAATTCTATTAATGTAGTGAGGTTAGTCCTTTATATTCTGGCGAGGTTTTTATTGAAATATACAAATGGTGGTTATCTTACGTCCCTTTCATGACTTTTATTTTCAAAAAGCGCGGTTCAAAACCACCGCCTTTAGACGGTATACGCTTTAGCTTAGTTCTTTAGTTCTTCAGTTTTGCTTTTGAACCATTGTTCTTCAGTGGGCTTTAGCCCAAATGGATTCCCCCTACTTTAGTAGGGGGTCGTTCAATTGTACAATATGAGACTACATCTGATTTCGTTTGCTTACTTTATAATTGAAGGTAAAGTTAAAACGTAAGAATCTCATTGATCGAATCAAAAGTAAGGAAATACCATATACCTTTAGCAGTTAGAATCTGTGCATTACTAACTACAATCTAGACAATACTAGCTGGAATTGAAAAATACATACCAAAATGAGCTTTTTAATTTAACGAATATTGTTTTGGCTATGAATAAACAAGTTTTTTAACAATGTATTCTATCGACATTATTATTGAAATAAACACAATTACATATTCAATCCGATATTTTTTCACTTAAAAATACCGCCATTATTTAATATGGCGGTTCGTTTTACAAAAATACATAAATAATTGTTCAATATACTCTGAGGAACCATCCCTTACATAATCCTTCATAGAATCCACTGATTTTGGGTGTTCTGTCTCAAAAAGATTGGCCTCTTCTTTTTGTTTTTCTAATGAATCCATGGTTCTCCACCTCACCCTATCTTATTCAAGATAGGGCTTGGATTGTGACAATGAATGATTAAATAGTCCATGGTCAGTCCAGTCCCTAGGGAAGATGCACTACCCTCTTCTACCGGTAAGGCATTTCAAAAATTTGATTGAAGCGTTGTGAATGAAGCTTATAAATACACATTAAAAATATCTACACATTGGCTTCATTGCTTATTTAAGCCTTTTACAACTGATATATTTCAACAAATCCCCTAGTTTTTTATTGAGTTTAGAAGACTTACACTTTTTTGTCTGTAGATTTAAAGGTTTCAGCTAGTATTTGGTTTATTTAAAAAGATATTCTATAGCCATAGCAGGATAAATTGTAGTTTTACTTAACCCCTCCCTTTTAGTTAACATAATATTATTATTTAATTCATATAGATCCGTCTAACACTAAGGATAAACAACAAAATGGCTGCCCCATAACGAAAGGATCATACCCACATCTACGATATAGCGTTTATAAGACATAATAAACAGTATATAGTCTTTGTGGTCAGATCCTTTTGGAACAACCTCTTTCATGTTCGTTTTACTTCCAATCGACGGGATAGTACAGATAAAGTATAATTCACGACGAAATACATAAGAGCAACAAATAGTAATATCGGAACTAAATAAGTGCTTTTTTGACCATAGACAATTTGTGCATGGTGTGTCAGTTCAGGTACTGAAATGACAACCGCAAGTGAAGTATCTTTTAATAAAGAAATAAACTGACTAACTGTCGGTGGTACCATTCTTCGTAGAGCTTGCGGCAATATGATATGCCATAGTGCTTGAAAGTAACTTAAACCTGATGATCGTGCAGCTTCCATTTGACCTTTATCAATCGAAGTTAATCCGCTTCGAATAATTTCTGATATCATTGCTGCTTCAAATATAGTTAAGGCAATAATAGCTGCTGGAACTTCCTTGAATTTAATCCCTATTTCCGGCAGAGCAAAAAAAGTAAAGAAAATAATTAATAATAAGGGTAAATTTCTAATAATCTCTACAATCATTGCAAGTATTTGTGATAGGACAGGTATTTTGGCAAAACGAAGAGTTCCAACAAATCCACCAAGTATGAAGCTTAAAATGATAGCGATTAAGGCCATTTTAAGCGTCAACCAAAAACCATTCAATAAAAATGTCAGATTATCAGCTGAATATGCATCAATAAAATCCATCGGTGTCCCTCCCTCAATTACTCTTAGCCAGGCGTTTCTCTAAATAACTTACGCCAAGACTTAAAGGAATGGTTAGTACTAAATAAAACATGGCAACTAATATATACGTGTCCATCACCCTAAATGTTCTTGCTGAAATAAGATCAGCTTGATACATCAAATCACCGCCGGCAATGACAGCTACCAAAGAAGAGTTCTTTACCAGATTAATAAATTGATTACCAAGCGGGGGTATTACAACTTTAATTGCTTGCGGCAAAATAACAATTCTCATTGCCTGACTATATGTAAGACCTGAAGACCTTGCCGCTTCCATTTGTCCTTCTGGTATCGAAAGAATACCCGCTCGAATCGCCTCCGCAATGAAAGCCGTTGTATAAATGGTTAAAGCAATTGTACCAGCTGTAATCCCTTTGAAATTAAAGACTAAATAGACAAATAGCGTAATGATTAATAGAGGAATGTTGCGGAAAAATTCAACATATGTAGTGCCTAACCGATTCAATGGCTTGTATGGGGCAATTCTTAATACAGCAATAAATGCTCCAAGTAATAAACTTGCAATAAGGGCAGTAACACTTGCAATTATAGTTACCTTGAATCCTTGAAGAAACATGTCCATATTATTCGTTAAAATTGAGAAATTCACTTTGACACCCCCCCCTCTAACTAATCAGGATGAGCAAACGCGCTCATCCCAATAAATTAAATCCAAAATCTATTAATCTTTTTTAATCCATTTGTCATGGATTTCATCATATTTACCTGAATCTTTAAGAGCCTTCAATGCTTCATTTAATTTTTTAACGAAATTTTCATTACCTTTATTGACAGCAATTCCGTATGGCTCATCTGTAAATGTGCCTCCGACTAATTCAAAGCTCGGATCTTCATCAGCCATACCGTAAAGGATAGAATCATCCGTAGTCAGTGCATCACCTTTGCCTTGCTTAAGAGCGGCAAATGCTTCTGAGTAATTTTCAAATTCTAACACTTCTGCATCAGGTGCTTTTTCACGAATATTTATTGTTGAGGTTGAACCCTTAACAGCAAGCACTGTTTTACCTGTAAGACTTTCAATACCAGTTACATCACTGCCTTTTTTCACTAGTAGTGATTGTCCTGCATCGAAATAGACATCAGTAAAGTCTACTTCTTTTTTACGTTCTTCTGAAATAGTCATCGTTGCGATAATCGCATCGATATCTCCATTTTTCAAAAGCTGAATTCTAGTCTTCGAGGTAACCTCTTTAAACTCCACTTTAGATTCATCACCAAGAATTTCACCAGCGAGCCCTTTTGCGATATCAATATCAAAACCTTCCACTTCTCCTGTGCTTGGATTTTTAAGACCGAAAAGCCGAGTATCGTTTTTAACACCGAACACAATTTTGTCGTCTTTTTCAACCTTTGCCAATACTCCAGCTTTCTCACTATTGTCTGATCCTGTGCCTGAATTACTGCTTCCACAACCTGCAAGTATCATCGCTGCCATTAGTGGCAGAGCTGCCATTTTGAAAAACTTCTTTGGGTTCACCATTTGTATTCCCCCTCTTATTTTTTAATGATTTAATATACGGCTGAGAAATAGCTGAGCCCTTTCTTCTTTTGGATTCTCGTAAAACTCTGCCGGAATTGCTTCTTCTAAAATTTGACCTTGGTCCAGGAATACGATCCGATCAGCCACTTCTCGTGCAAACCCCATCTCATGGGTCACAACTACCATCGTCATTCCTTCATGTGCCAAAGCCTTCATAACATCAAGTACCTCTCCAATCATTTCAGGGTCTAGCGCTGAAGTCGGTTCATCAAATAGCATAATTTCTGGGCTCATCGCAAGTCCTCTTGCTATGGCAACACGTTGCTGCTGTCCACCGGATAGCTGTGATGGGTAGGATTGCGCTTTATCAGCAATTCCTACTTTTTCTAAATATTTAAGTGCGATTTCTTTTGCCTGTGATTCGGTTTGTCCTAATACTTTCATAGGTGCCAGGATAATATTTTGAAGAACGGTTTTGTGAGGATATAGATGAAAATGCTGAAAAACCATGCCGATTTCACGGCGGAGTTTATTAATGTTTGTTTTCTTATCACTTACCGAAATCCCATTCACTGTTAACGATCCTTCAGTTATGGCCTCCAGATGGTTAATACATCGTAGTAATGTACTTTTACCAGAACCAGAAGGCCCTATAACAACAACTACCTCCCCTTTATTGATGGTTAGATTAATATTCTTCAGTACATGAAAATCCCCATAATACTTATTTACTTTGTCAAAAACAATCATACTGTGCCCTCCCCCCGTAACTAGTAACTATTATGTATGTAATATTCTGAATGAAAAGATCAAATTATTTATTTTTTAAATATTCTGAATTAAACAACTGTAGAGAAATTATCTTCATAAACTACTAGTTTAGTCCATCAATTAATAAACACACGAAGAAAATCCTATCTCGGAATAGTTAAGTCTGCTAAGAATTTCAGTAATTTTTGCATAAAAAAGATTTTGTAATTACATACATTTCACGGTATATCCCTAAGGAATATTATGGAATACGTACTCCATAAAACAATTTTCAAAGATTTTTTCTTGCTATCATATTGTGCATTACCAAATATCTTAAAAATTACCATCAAATTCCCATTATCCTTTTAATTAGGCATGCTACGCATCATTAATTCCCTAATAGCCTTTCTATTTTATTGGAGTGTTAAATATTACATGCGTTACTCTTACAAACAAAAGCTGTTACAAGCAATAAGCTTTTATTTTTATATCTATGACTTAGACAAATAATCTAGAATATTATCTTCATTTATTAATTTTCACTGCTGTTTCTTCCTTTCCTTTCTACGCAGTTATCTAACTATAAGAAACTAGCAGACTACAAGCGTCAATGATGGATTAATTAGAAAGTACTGAGAAGTTAAATGCAATCAGTCAATTAGCTGCATCAGTAGCTCATGAAATTCAGATTCCGTTGATAACAATCAACGGTTTTCTGCAGATATTGAACCATATGGATTCGTAGTATCGCTTTATCTATGCTGCGCGAAGGTATTAGCGACACTAGAATTGAACTAACAATCGGTGGGGAATGAAGAAAACACCTACTAATTGAAGTTTCACATTATCTTTCATTTCCCCTAAATGGTGAAATCCTATATTTGTCCCCAATACAAAGAAGGGGCCATTTAAGAGATATCAGACCCCGCAACCACAATACGCAGTTCAAATTATGCGTAACTACCAATTTGAACTGTGTATTGAGCGCGTGGCCATCTTTTGGCCCCTTCTTTTATACATCTTAATTAATCAGTCCTTGCATCTTCAAACGGGGCATAAAATAATCCCTTAGGAGCCAGCATGTCTGTTTCAGACTCCCGTTTCTCACCATTTACTATATAATATCCAGCTGAGTAGAAATCGAAAAAACCACTTTCTTTATGAAGTTCAAGAAAATATTCGAATAAATCATCCATAAGTTGCTGATGCAGCTTACGATCGATCACATCGCCACACTCATCAGTTTCAAAGTTCTTATTAATGGCCTCTTGAAGACCTTCATGGTGTGAAGCTGCTATATATAAATCGACATCACCACATTCCATACACAGCAGCAACCCCTCTTCCCTTACTTCTTCATACTCAGCTTTGACCATTTCTTTTAGAATGCCTTCGATTTCTTCACGATTTATAAGTTCTGTAGCCGTTTGCAACATAATGATTTCCCCCATTATCATCTTTTTTTCAGCAGCTAGGATCATATAGTACTTTCTATATTAAATCGTGGTGTTAAAAAAAGCTTGTCCCACGAATCGATATGGAGATTTTTCGATATGGTTCGCTATGAATCGTACTATTCCGAGGAATTAATAGCCGTTTTTAAAAATATTGCAAAAATTTGCGCTTTCCCGAGAAATAATTTTTATCCCGGCTTAACAGGCTGCAATTTCCCCACCATAATTTTTGTGGGAGGATCAAGAAAAATAAGGGGGGAAACAGCCTGTAAATCCCCGATTGGTTCAACTAACCATCAGTGGTGGATGTCTCACTTTATTTCTTAATAATTGGTTTAATGAATTAAGTTTATGCGTTACCTATTTTACTATTCCTCTTTTTTAATTGATATCTGAATTAACCCTACTGGAAATTAGCTGATTTGAAGTTCAATTTTAGGTTAAATCACAATAAAGAATACGATTGGCAACGTTACCAAACTTAACACCGTACTTATAAATGTCGCGCTGGATACAAATTCAGGGTCTGTATTATACTGCAATGCGTACATCGTTGTATTTGCCGCTGTCGGCATCGCAGCCATAATAATCATAATTTGTTTAACCAGATCATCGACCGGTAAGAACAACGAGATACAAAACGCGATAACTGGAGAAATGGCTAATTTAAGAATCAGTGATAGTGATAATTTATTGACGGCTATATTTTTCATCGAAATATTAGCCAGCTGCATCCCAAGAGTTATCATTATGGTTGGAATCGCAGCATCTGCAACAAGGCTGACTGCAGCAAGCATTGGTTCAGTTAAAGTAATTCCCGTAAATTGAAATAAAACACCGACGATTGCTCCATAGACGATCGGCATTCTTCTTACCGCACGGAGCGCTGATTTGATTCCATTTCCTTCTGGACTTCCTTTAGCAGCATAATATACGCCTATCGTACACATAACCATTTGCTGAATCACCATCAAAACGATCGCATACTTAAGACCCGCAGCGCCAAACAATAGAAAAACAACAGGAGTTCCATAATTCCCATTATTCATGAATGAAGACGCTAAAATCATCGCGCATGTTTCTCTAATGTCATACTTTCGGAAAAATGCAACCAGATATACAAGGGTAATTAGAGTCAAGCAAAGACTAACAGTATAAAAAATCATATAAATATAGTCTTTATCAAATTCTGTTGTATAGAATGTCCGAAAGACTAAAAACGGACTCATTAAATAAAGTGCCATCGTCGAAATGACTTTTGTGTCAAAGCGAAACTTCTTTTGACCAATAAAACCTAATATAAATATCGCAAAAATCGGCAATAAAACTCCTAAAAATCCCATCTAATTCACCTTCATCAATGTTATGTACAGATAAGAGTACCACTTTTCTAGCAAAATCAAAATACTTACCATCTCACAAAATAAGATTCTGTTATTTAGGGTTTTAAAATTGGAGGTACATTCGATTGAATGAACTATTTTTATTTCATTATCCGGTTAATTGCGGTGTAGGTATTTTATTAAAAAGAATTGTTGGACATCGCTAGTTGTTCTTAATAGTATTAACTTTAATGGTCGGGAATCCTATCATTCTTTTAAATGTTATACATCGCTCGTTTGAGCATGAAATTGTCTGAATATAAAGGTTTTGTGGTAAGATAAAGTGAAACTTCAAAGAATTAAATGGAGGCGTAAAAATGACAACATTTAGAGGTTATATTGGTACATATACTAAAGGTGACAGCAAAGGAATCTATACTTTCACACTAGATACTGAGAAAAAAAATTTAAGCGCGCCGATTCTAGCAGCAGAGCTCGAGAATCCTACGTATGTAACTGTCACAGCAGATAGTCAAATACTGTATGCAGTCGTTAAGGAAGGTGAGTTTGGCGGAGTCTCTTCTTACCGCATAACGAAAGAGAATGGTGAACTTACTCCATTGAATACTGAAGTCTCTCCTGGTTCATCACCTTGCCACGTAAGTGTGAACCAAAATAATGAAAAGGTCCTCACTGCGTATTATCATCGCGGTACGGCCGAATTATATAATACAGATGGAGGAAAAGTAGCTCCAGTTTCAGCTTTCGTTCAACATACAGGGTCTGGGCCAAATGTAGAGCGTCAAGAGAAGTCACATGTTCATTTTTCAGGATTTACACCTGATGAGAAATATGCTGTCGTAGTTGATCTTGGCATTGATAAAATCGTAACGTATAGCATTGAAGATAACTCACTTGAAATCAAACATAGCTTATCTGTTAAGCCTGGAAGTGGACCAAGACATATCGCCTTTCATCCTAATGGCAAATTTGCTTATGTAATGACAGAGCTCAGCAATGAAGTGATAGTCTTGTCCTATAACAGTGAAGATGCGAAGTTTACCGAACTTCAATATATTTCTGCTATTCCAGCAGACTTCACAGAAAATAGTCAAGGTAGTGCCATTCATTTATCATCTGATGGTCGTTTTGTATACGTCGGGAATCGTGGACATAATAGCATTGCCCTATTCAGCGTAAATAACGAAACAGGAGAATTAGCCTTCATTGAGCATACCTCTACTGAGGGAAATTGGCCACGTGACTTCGTATTAGATCCAACAGAAAAATTCTTGGTTGCTTCTAACGAACAATCAGGCAATCTTGTTCTCTATACTCGTAATGAAGAAACAGGCAAACTAACATTAGAACAATCCGATGTTGCTGTTCCATATCCAGTATGTGTGAAATTTTTACAAGTTTAATCAATTTGGTAGAAGCAGAGATCTTTTTATGATCTCTGTTTTTATTTGTCCATAATCGATTCGATCTCACCTAATGGAAGGGCCAGCTTGGCCATGAACTACCCATGCTTCTTGATGCTAGTTTAGTGCATATCCCACAATTATAAACTTTATTAATTGTTCAAATAGGAAGAGTATCCCCTGGTAATTTGATACAATATTAAATATATTCAGAATCAATCTCGCGCAATATGAGGAGGAAGAACATGTCCAAACGAACACTAATCATTAATACAGAACTAGAAGACCATTATATTGAAAAAATAAAAGAGGTGATACCAGAGTGGAATATACTTATTGGCAATGATCCGCGTGTATGGCAAGATCAACTTACAGAAGCAGAAATTATCGTGATTCGAAAAAATGAGATAATGGATTCGATACTAAGTAATCAGTCTAAGCTAAAGTGGCTTCAATCCTGGAGTGCAGGTGTAAATACTTTCCCACTAAAGCAGCTTGAAGAAAAAGAAGTTATCGTCACTAGTGCAAATGGCGTACATGCCTATCCGATATCTGAAACAATATTCTCCCTAATGCTCGGATTAACAAGAAAATTACATACTTATGTGAAACAGCAGCAAAGCAAAAAATGGGATGAGGCAAATGTTAGTTTGGAAATTCACAATAAAACAATCGGCATAATTGGAGTTGGTGCAATTGGCCTTGAAACAGCAAAAATTGCCAAAGCATTTGGCATGAAAGTCCTTGGTGTTCGCCATTCAGGAAAAACAAAAGAATTTGTGGATACGATGTATACGATTGAACAACTGAACGAAGTACTGCCACAATGTGACTATGTAGTAGTGACCCTTCCACTTACAGACGAAACGAAGCATTTATTCGGTACCGAGCAATTTCAGCTTATGAAGAAATCTGCTTTCTTTATTAACATTGCTCGTGGCCAGATTGTAAAAGAAAAAGAAATGATTTCTGCACTAAAATTGAAAGAAATAGCAGGAGCAGGACTAGATGTTTTTGCTGTGGAACCCCTCCCAGAAAACAGTCCACTCTGGGAGTTTGAAAACGTTATTATTACCCCACATTCTTCTGGCTTAACTGAGTACTATGGTCAACGTGTAATTGAAGATATTTTTATTCCGAATCTCAAAAGCTATTTAGAAAATAAAACGCCAGCTATTAATATCGTCGATTATCGTAATGGGTATTAAAAGAGATTCTATATGAAATTAAAAAAAGCTTGGATTATCTAGCTTCAGACGTTTTCTATATTAAACGGCTTATTTGAATAAAGGTAATTTATCCCATTGTGATTCTCACATTTTTGTACTATATTATGAAATGTATTTATCACGCTTTAACGAACAATACGCCCCCTTCTAAGAAACTATTAAACTAGAATTTTTAAGTGAAGGTAACTGCCTTTAATAGGATTGATGAGATACAGTGAAACTTATACCGATGCGAAAGCAAAAGTAAAGTTTACGCCCACAAAATGTGGGTCACACAGACGAAGACATAAGGATACGGGGTAATTTAGACTGTGTTCATCGAATCGAGGCTCTTAGTATCGCTTGATCAACGCGTGAAGACTTAGTGCACTAGAACGGGACTAATCATCAGTGGGGTATGAACCCTTACTAATGGACGTTCCACTTTAACGATACATCCGAGGTGGTCATGATGAAAGAAATTCTACTCATTTTGTTATTGCAATTAGCATATGTTCCGCTGCTTACTCTAAGAACAATCTTCTTAGTAAAAGGAGTCACATCACTCGCGTCTGTCATTGGGATTTTGGAAATGTTAATTTATGTGTTTGGACTTTCCCTCGTTTTCAGCGGCGATCAAAATTTAATCGCGATGATTGTTTATGCAGTCGGTTTTGGACTAGGTATTATTTTAGGTACAAAAATCGAACGGAAATTAGCAATCGGGTATATTAATGTTGTCGCAAATACACAGCAAAAAAACTCGGAACTTATTGAAACACTTCGTACGCTCGGTTTTGGAGTGACTCTTTATACCGGAGAAGGGCGCGATGGAAATCGTTATCGCATGGATATTTTAACGAAACGAAATCGAGAAAATGAACTGTATGCGACAATAGAAAAATTCGAACCAAAGGCATTCATAATTTCTTATGAACCTACCAGATTCAAAGGCGGCTTTATGCTGGCTCGAATGAAAATGAATAAGAGGTTTTAGTCAAAAAAGATGTAGAGTAGTGATCACCCCATGTGATCACTACTCTTCTATTTAACCCTCATTAATGGATTTATAACTCCTCACTGAACACAAGGTGGAGAAATAATATATTTCATCAAAGAGGCGATCACCCACTTTTCCCCTTCTTCTTTCTATGACCCTATTTTTTCATCTTTTCATTATTCTCTGAATACAATCCTACTCTTTCTTTTCCATTTTAATAATATTCAGTATAAGTGCGTGTTCAAAAAAGAGCGATAGGCTCTAGACCTGCGCGTATACAATAATGCGTGGGGACCAGACTTGCACAGGACGTGCGCGATTTTAACAGAAGGTCATTCATGGGCGACAATGAAATTCGACAGCACTTTTTACCGGACTTTTTGAATAACCTCTATAAAAGTACTTTTGTATTCAGGTGGAAGCAAATCGAAGAATTTTACAAACTTGTATCACTTTAGTGGCTATATGGAATATTGGTGAAAAAATAGCAATAACTGTTTCCATTTGGTATGAAATTTTAAAAAAACCACTTGAAATTAACTTTTTCCCTTTCAACTAATGTAAATATTTCCTTTCTGTGATAAATTTAAGAGTATTTAGTAAGGAAACCATTCAATTGAAGTAGGAGAGGAAAATGTAATGAATCAGGTACAAGTAAGTTTAGAAACACCAAAAATCCCAAGTAAATCAAAGCGGTTATGGCTCGCTCTAATACTCGGAACTTTGTCCGCATTTGGACCATTGTCTCTTGATATGTACTTGCCAGCTTTACCGGTACTTGCAGATGATTTACGATCAAGTGCTTCATACGCGCAGCTCAGCCTGACTGCCTGCATGCTCGGTCTTGCTATTGGACAAATCTTCGCTGGTCCACTAAGTGATGTTAAAGGACGAAGGACACCGCTTCTTGTCGGACTATTTCTCTACATTTTATCATCATTGCTATGTATCGTAGCACCCTCTATCGAGATATTTGTTATTTTGCGGTTCACTCAAGGAATAGCAGGAGCAGTTGGTATCGTCATTTCGAGAGCTATTGTGAGAGACCTATACTCTGGAACGGAGCTAACGAAGTTTTTTGCTCTTTTAATGCTCGTGAATGGATCCGCTCCGATTTTAGCTCCAATTGCTGGTGGCCAATTGTTAGAGTTTACATCATGGAGAGGTATATTTTTTGTTCTGAGTCTAATTGGAATGATGACATTAATCTTTGTTTTTTCTGGTTTAGGTGAAACACTCCCTCTAGAACGACGCTCCAAAGGTGGATTGAAACAAACCTTCCTAACGTTTAGAAAGATCATAGGTAATCGCTTATTTATGGGCTACGCACTTTCTCAAGGATTTATAGGAGCTGGATTATTTGCATATATTGCTGGTTCTCCATTTGTTCTGCAAAACATCTATCAGCTTTCACCGCAAATGTTCAGTTTATGCTTTGCAGTTAATGGGGCCGGAATTATTATTTTTACTCAACTAACTGGAAAATTGGCTGCGCGATTTGGTGAAACAAAACTTCTAATTACTGGTCTTGGACTTAGTGCAGTAGCAGGAACAAGCTTACTTCTTATGATTTTATTGAACGTAGGATTATTTGGCATCCTGATTCCTTTATTCGTTCTTGTATCCTGTGTTGGTATTATTAATACTTCTATCTTCTCACTTGCTATGAAAGACCAGGCAAATTCTGCAGGGAGCGCCTCCGCTTTACTTGGGTTGATGACGTTTTTATTTGGAGGTATTGTTGCTCCATTCGTTGGTATAGGAGGAGAAAATACGGCTTTACCTCTGGGAATTATCATTGCTACTGCTGAAGTGGGTGCTCTAGTCATTTACTTTGTATTAGTTGGGCGATTTAAACAAAATCAAGCAAGTAATTAGTTAATGTATCTGGTAAAGGAGGCGATCTCGTAAGGAATACATTGGGAAACACCACATCTACTTTACACCGTTTATATGACCTGGAAATAACACAATAAACGGTGTATAGAAAATGAGGTTAAATTTCTTTTGAAACATCCTCTCTCACCTAATATTACCATCATTTCGAAACAACACTTTAAATTGATTCTAAATAGCTTACCTTCAAATACATTATCAATAGAGATGACACGCTACAAAATGACCCGGTTTTTGTTTCTTCCATTCCGTACACAGCCACTCGGCGGATTAATCGGACTGGGCACATCCCCTTTCAACACAATACGTTCTCTTTTCATTGTCGGATCTGGAATAGGTACAGCCGAAAGTAGTGCTTTCGTGTACGGATGAAGCGGTTCATTGCAATAAGCCCTAAAATTCTTCGATTTTTTCTTTATGATGCCTGAAATGATAAATATTATTTAACATTACCATTCGAAAAAAAGAAAGATCCGACAAAAGCGTCAGATTCTTCTTTTTATAATTTTAATATCCACTTTTCAATTGCTTTGGCGACGCCACTCTCTTCATTTGTTGATGTAGTCCAGTCAGCTGTCTCCTTCACAATATCCTGTGCATTTCCCATTGCAATGCCAAGGCCCGCTTCCTTAATCATCATAATATCATTCAAACTATCGCCTACCGCCATTACTTCGCTCATGTTTATCCCAAGGCGGTTACAGACGACTTCAATTGCTTTGGCTTTATTTATACCGAGAGCATTTACTTCAATATTTGTTGGACTAGAATTACTGATTTCAAGCTGGCCGTTTTCTTTAAGCAGTTGGATAATTTCTTCACGTGCTTTATCATCATTCGTATTAAATCCGAATTTCAGCCACTCTGAAGCGAAAAGGTCTCCAGGTATATCTTCTCGATACACTTGATCACAGCTGACGGCCCAGTAGTCTGTTCCATATTGATTACTTAAATCAAGCATCCATTTTACAAAATCTGTTTGGACGATATTTCTTTCTATTAGTTTTCCCCGCTCGTCATAAATTTCACTGCCATTCACTGTGACTAAATACGAAGACAGTTCTAATGATTTCGCATAATCACTGCATGTTGCATAAGTACGACCAGTACTTAGTACAACACGAACCCCTTTTTCCTCAGCCGCTCTAATGGCTTGACGATTCTCTTCCGTCACTTTATTGTCTGAATCCAAGAGTGTTCCGTCCATATCCAAAGCAATTAATTTTATTTCATTTTTCAATATGTATTCTGACATTTTGATTTCATCCTTTCAAACGTATTAGTTGAACCAAATGGGTATTTACGGACTGTTGACCCACTCCAATTTTTTCATTTTTTTACATTAAAACTAGTATGTAGATGTTACAGTCCGTTCATCCGGGGGAAATTGGACCTTCCATCAGTGGGGAATTACAGGCTATTAAACCGGAAAAACTTTTAATTTTCCCACACCTCTCGCAATGTGTTTCTAAATAGAAGGTTCAAATCTGTTGTTGAATCCGTAGCTTCTTTTTGTAAAGATTTTGCATATTGTTCAAGTCGAGGGATTTCGCTTTCGATAAATTGATTGATAATATGAATTCTTGGTTCATAATCTAATTCGTCACCTGCCATTTTTCTCTCAAGCAAAGTGGTGATTTCACCCTTCAATTTTCCAGAAGAAAGCAATGCTGCTAATAGGGTTTGAAATTCACTTGGAGGGACTTCACTGTATCTTTCAATCCATTTTGCGGCTAGAACCGGACGTAAAACGTAAAAATACTTCTTAATTTTCACAGAATTTTGTTGTAGATAGTCTCGATAATTCCCTTTGGCCATATGTAAATAATGATATATGCAGGAAAACGGGGTAAACACACTATTCTCCAATTTGCGCATTTGATGGATGGTAGAATAGGCCGTGTAATACTCAATGCTTGAATGCATCCATTCTAATAGGGGTGGATTAGATTTGCGGAACAATCGTAACGCTTTCGTGATTTCCCATCCATTTATGTCAAGTAAATCATTAATTGGAATTTCAATCACGTCTCGCTTATTGTTATCAATGGATAAATACCACTCTGGTTTGTGGACATAAATAAAACGAACATCATAGTCACTGTCTTTAGAAGGGAAACCCCATGCCCTACTTCCAGATTCACATGCATAAACAATCTTCACATCAAATTCTTGTTCAATTCGCTTCAGATCCTGGAGTATAATTGGTTTCATAATTCCCTCTCCTTACACTTAAATGTCACCAGCTTCCTTTAAACCATAATAGAAAATGCTAAATTATACAACAAAAAGGCCTGACATCTTATTGTATAAGCAGGCTTTTTTTAGTTGGATCCGTTTTTCCATTACTTTTCTTCAGGGGCACTTGTTTCTGTAGAACTTTCCTTCCAAGTCTGAACTCCATCATCCTCATCGAATTCGATGATGACGTCTGTAACACCTCTTTCATTGCTGATTGCTTCAACTAACCTGTCTTTTATATCATCAGCTTCAGCAATCGTAATCGATGCATCCAGTTCCACTTCTAGTTCAACATGAAGATGCTCTCCTTCTTTTAATACGGTGATTTCTTGAATGTCTTTTACATCTGGATCCTTAATGACCATATTGCCAATCTTATTACGGATTTCTGCATCAGATTCTCCGAGTACACCTGCAGCATTATCAAAGAAGACTCTACCAACTACAAAGAACATCATGCCCCCAATCATAACAGAAGCAATCCCTTCTGCTTGAGCAAATGCAGTATAATGTGACAGCAGAATTGCCACAATGGCGAGCAATCCTCCAGCTGTAGCAACAAAGTCTTCTAAAAAGACCAATTTTGTTGCTGGTTTCGCTTTTTTATATGCCCCAAAGCTTTTCGTAACAATCGCAAATCCTTTTGCTTCAATCCCTGTTTCATGAAGTACTTCTTTCATCGCTTTAAATAATACAAACCCTTCAAGAATTACCGCTACTGAAAGAACAGCAAGATTGATTGCGATCCCAGTTGAATAAGTTGGATGAATGATATGGTGAATCCCTTCCTTAATGGTTTCATACGACATGATTCCCACGATAATTACAGCACCCAATAATACCAGGTTGACAAGTCGACCAAAACCTTCTGGAAAACGATCTGTGGGTGCTTTTTTACTTAGAGCTGAGCCGATAAATACGAAGAATTGATTGGCAGCATCTCCTATACTATGTAACATTTCTGCAAACATCGCGACATTTCCGGTAAGAAAATACGCAACTGCTTTTAAGATAGCAATAATTGCGTTAACACAAGCAGCGATAATCGCTGATTTATTACCTTGCTTCAATAATTTAAGCAATTCACTCATAGGCAGGTTCCTCTTTCTTATGTAATGGTTAAAGACGAAAATTGGGTCATAGCAGTAGTCTTCCTTCTTTACCTCATATTAAGAATTGTACCCATTTCTGCCTCTCCACTAAACATGTCCTACTGCTCATTTAGATCGTTCCACCTTAGTAAACTACCTCTTATGTTTCGAAATTATTCCATCTTACTTATCATAATTCCTATTCCGTTTAAAGATTTAGTGCGGATTTTGTTAAAAAAATCAATTTAGTGTATTTACATGGTTAGTCAACTTCTTTTTTTAATTTTGACGGGTTATTTATCTTATACAGGATCTCTTTGTTAAATTTCTTATCAACGATTTTACCGTCAAATTCAATTCGGTCGTGTTCTTCTAACTCAAGTTTTTTTAACGTCTTGCTATAGGCACACCACGCATCGCCAATAAATAACTCTGATTCTCCGATAATCTGGACATCTTCCAACAGAATCACTTCATCTTCTTCACCAGTGAAATGATTCATTTTCACAGTAAATTCTTTGATTTTTGCGGTGAAGTGAACTTTATCTTCAGGTAGCGCTAATTTGGGTTTCTTTTCTTTTTTTGATTTTTTTTCTTTAGGCTTCGATGCTTTTTCAGGAACAATTTCTTCAACTAGCGCTTCAATGGTGTCCTTCGTAATTTCAATTGCTGTTTCATAAACAGTACCACTCAACAATTCCTTGCCGAAGCTGTTACTTTGCATTTCCTTCAAATAGGCTGGATGGATACAGCTTAGTGAACCATCTTCAAATTCAACAACAATCGTGTTAAAACCATTCGAGTATACCTGGAAACCTACAAGCTTTACTTTCCCTTGATAATGGGACGTTTTATACCACAGTTCATCTTTAATCGACCTAGCGGTAAATAAACTCCATTCTAAGCCTTTTTCAATATATTCTTCCCTATTTTCAAAAGTTAAAATCTCGCCAACAGGCGGGATTTTATATACAGCATTTGCCAAACAAAACACTCCTCTGAATCTTCTTTTTATCAGTTTATCAAAATCTCAAGATAATTAACAACAGTGAGTAACTTCGGTAAGAAAATGTGCTGAGACTTTTAAGTTTCTTATACCATAAAAAAGTGAGGATGGCCCATTAGTAAAGTGGCAGACTCCGCAACTATTACATACAGTTTAAATAAAGTGTAAGTAACCAATTAACTGTATGATACGTGCTGGATCAGACCCTTTTAGGACATCCTCACTTTTTTGTTTTATCTTTGGAACTGAACGTGGTGTAAGTTAGCGAATATTCCACCTTGTTCAATCAACTCATCATGCTTCCCTTGCTCTGCAATTCCTTCTTCGGTAACAACTACTATTCGATTAGCGTTACGAATCGTCGCTAGCCTGTGAGCAATAACTAAAGTCGTTCTATTCACAGCAAGCTCCGTCAACGCTTCTTGAATAATCATCTCAGTCTCTGTATCCAATGCCGACGTGGCTTCATCAAGGATTAAAATTGGGGGATTTTTCAAGAACATCCGCGCAATTGCAATCCGTTGTTTCTGTCCGCCAGATAATTTTAGACCACGCTCACCAATTTGGGTTTCGTAACCATCTGGAAGACCTGCAACAAAGCTTTCAAGATGTGCCTTTTTTGCGGCATCATGAATTTGTTCGTCTGTAGCACCTAGCATTCCATACGCAATGTTTTCTTTCAATGTTCCTGTAAACAAAAACACATCTTGCTGCACTATTCCAATTTGTGATCGTAGTGATTGCTTTGTCATCTCCCTAATATCAATCCCGTCGATTTTAATGCTACCTTTTGTAACATCGTAGAATCTTGGAATCAAGGAGCAAATGGTGGTTTTTCCAGCACCAGATGGACCAACAAAGGCAACGGTTTCACCAGCTTGTATGGTCAAATCAATCTCGTTCAATACCGTTCTTTTGTCATCATAACCAAAGCTGACATTTGAAAATGAGATGTCGCCTTGTAACGACGCAACATTCTCTGCACCCTTCTGATCTTGTACATCTGGATTGACATCAAGAAGTTCGGTAAATCGCTTAAAGCCAGCCATCCCTTTTGGATACAACTCCATCAAGGCACTGATTTTATCCACAGGTTTAAATAACACATTCACATATAAGACAAACCCTACCATTTGACCGTACGATAAACGGTTTTCATATACTAACCAAGCACCGACTACCAATACGGCAAGAGTCATGAAGCGAGTCATCATGTATATTCCCGATGAGCTGAAGGACATCACTTTATAGCCACTTAGCTTTGCTCTTCTGAATTTTTTGTTATTGACTGCGAATCGATCCATTTCATATTTTTCATTTGTAAAAGATTGAACTACACGTACACCTGATACACTGTCTTCCACACGTGCATTCACATCCGCCACTTCCGTATACATCTGCTTCCAGGCTTTGTTCATTTTCATATTACTGAATATAATTAGCACAACAAGAAACGGTATAATACATACTGTCACAAGTGCAAGTTGAATATTAATTGTCATCATAATCCAAAAAGCACCGAAGAAGGTCATAACCGCAATGAATAAATCCTCTGGTCCGTGATGGGCAAGCTCGCCGATATCAAATAAATCATTTGTAATCCGACTCATGATATGTCCTGTTTTCGTATTATCAAAAAATTTAAAAGATTGCTTCTGTACATGTTGAAACAGTTGCTGACGCATATCTGTTTCGATATTGATTCCGAGCATATGTCCCCAATAGTTCACAATATACTGCAATAACGTACTGATTATGTACAGCACTAATAATCCAACACTTACGGTTACGATCGTTGGCCAATCTTCGCCAGGAAGCAAACTATCAATGAACCATTGAACAGCAAGCGGAAAGGCCAATTCAAGTAAAGCCACGATAACTGCGCAACTAAAATCAATCATAAACAAACGTCGATGTGGCTTATAATAAGAATAAAAACGTCGAATCATTTATCAAATCTCCTTTCCTATAATACTAGAATTATAGAACCAGCACAGGAAATAAACAAGTGCTCTAAATATATAGAATAATACTCTTACTACTGGTGTAGCCTCCGATTTTATCGCCTTTAGTTTGGCTTTTGTTAGAAATATTGATGTAGATTAATAAAAATGTCCCTAAGAAAATTATACCTCTTAGGGACATTTTTTCGGTTTCAACCTGCTACTATTTAAAAGCCGTTCACATAAAATTCTACAGTTTCTAATTCTTCACCACTTAATACTCTTGCAAGTACTTGCGAAAGTTCTTGTTCAATGTTTTGTTTATTTCCTTTATGTTTTTTAGTAAGCTGTGCTGAAAGCTTCATGAAGGACAACTGTTTTTGGAATTCTTCCTTTGTTAATGGAGATTGATGATGAGAGAGAAAAATGGTCTCTGCCTCAAAGGATTCTAATTTCTGTACGAGCTGTAATGATTTTTCCACCGTATAATTCCATTTTTCCGCATATAGATTAGCATATAAACAATCGCCTAGAAATAAAACCTTTTCTTCAGGCAGATAGATAATCGTCGAATCTTCAGCATGATCTCCACCGACATGCTCGATCATACATGTAACACCACCAAGATTAATTTGCAGCGTTTTGTCAAAAATAAGTTGAGGTATTGGAATGACGATATCTCGTTCATTGCCTAATTCTAGCTTTATTGCATCTGCACAAAATGGAATTTCAGTTCCAGCTTCAACTCGCTCATCCAAGGATGAGTCTTCCCAAGATAAAGTTTGCATCTTTTTAAGATTTTCTGCTGTTTTTTGTTGCGCGATGACCGGGCTCTTGATTTCATTTAAACCAAAAACATGATCCCAATCTGAATGGGTAAGAACAAGATAATCACCTTTTACGCCCTGGTTTGCTAATTGTTCTTGAAACAATTTTGCATGATTCACAGAATTTCCCGCATCAATCAATAGCGTTTGTTGATCTCCTACAACCGCAGCCAAAACCGGGCGGTCTGTTTTTTGAACAGGTGTTAAATAAAGAAATCGTTCCGAAAGTTTAACTAATTTTTGCATGTTGTTCACTCCTTGTTGTAAAAAGCCATAGTACTTAGTGGAATATTGAGAGATATTCAATTTGTCTAAAATGGAATGGATTCATTCACGCTCATCCTGATGAAGCTGTCCCATAACGAAAGGATCAGATCTCGTATCTACAATAAATCGGTTAAGTTCCGAGTAAATACCAACAAAAGGGTATATAGAGTCTGACGTTATAGACCCTTTAGGATATTCCTCTCTCACTTATTAAAAATGTCCTATTTATTGTACAACAACTAAAGGCGGTATTAACATGAATTTCGAGGAAAATGATACATTCTTTTTAAGCTTATTGAAAACATTGCTTTACATTTTATATTCCCCCACATTTGTCGATAAAAAAACTGAGGTTTTTTATTAGATGGTGTTCTTATCGTTTTAAATTATCAAGATCATTTCTATTTTTCACCTATTGACGAAGTCCATATAGAATAATTCAAAACCCATAAATGATATAAAGAAGCCGACAATACTAATAAGTTTGTGAAATGACTTAAAATTTTTCAAAAGTAATGTTGTCCCATAATTAAAGGTTCGGATCTATTTGGGACTATTTCTATTTTAAAACAAGTATATTATTATTCATGTACACCCAATTCTGCGGAAATGACAATCCGATATGCCAAAAAGTTGTCCCGGCTAAGCGATAGCCGTCAATCATCTCATATTTAGCTGTTATACTCCGAATATCTTCAAACCAGACCGTATGCTGATTTCCACCTTCCAAATATGTGTACCTGGGGGAAGCTGCAGCTTGATTGTACTTAATTTCACTCCATTTAACAATGGCCTGATTTTGAGCATTTTTTACTGAAGTAGCCGTGGTAATATTACTTGGAACAATCCAATCATACGCATACAACGGGATAGCAGCTTGAAGCTTCATTGATGGGATATTGGCAAGTCCATACCGCAATACTTGAGCCATCCACCATAGTGGGGAAATGGGATTCGGCGGACCTGTTGGATAGCCATAATCAATTGTCATAATCGCGACAAGGTCGGCCACCTCCCCAATTGCGCGATAATCGTGTCCTCCGACAATGCGATTTGAAAAATTATCTTCCGTTTTCGAATGAACATTAACATGAAGGATACGTGTACCGAGTGCAGCTTTCAATTCTCTAAGTAATAATACATAATCTCCACGTCTTGCTGGCGGGATAAATTCAAGGTCCATACTTACACCGCTATACCCCTTTTCCTCAATGAAAATCATCATGCTTCTTACTAAATTGGTACGATAGATTGAACTTTCTAACACAGTCCCAACCAATTCAGCATTAAAATTGCCATCTTGAAAATTCCGAATCATCAAAAGCGGTTTAACTCCGACTTGTTTACATTTCGCAACAAGTGCATCGTCATCTCCATCGACATAGGCATTGCCTTCGTTTGTAAAGGAGTATGCGACAATCGCTAAATATGTCAGTTGATAGGCATGCTGTTCAAGATTGGTAAAAACCGAACCTCCGCTAACTGGAAATGCAAAACCAAGTGTGATCAGCCTATTTTTATATGGAGAAGGAATTTTAATCCTTCGATTAATTTGAAGATTATACGGGTCAATATTTGGATTGGCTTGCATGATAGCCTGCACGCTCGTACCGTACACGTTTGCTATTTCATATAATGTATCTCTAGGTTTAATATAATACAGTCGATTCCTTAATGTAGTTTCTGGGATATCAAGCGCCAGGCCAGGTACGATTGCCGTGCTTGAGACCAAACCATTTATATTCATAAGACTTGTTATATCAATCTTATACATGAGGGAAATTGACCATATTGTGTCACCGGTTTTCACCACATGGATTGCCATTTCTCCACCTCATTCCTATTTTCCCTGTTTAATTACTTTAACCATACAGACTAAGTTCGTCATATCTTTTGGCCCTTGGCTTGACCCACGTTTCGTACGGGTCACTCTTACAGATAATAGGAAACTTCTATTAGTGAGCGCTTTTTCAATCCTCCACTGATGGTTAGTTAAACCGGGATGAAAATTTTATTTAATACTAGTTTATGGGGTTCTTTGGTCTGGTTATGTCTTTTTCAAAAAAATTATGTTTTTTTGAAACCTATTCCTGGAATAAAACGTCTATTATAATGGGAGTAACTTTTTATTAGGAGGATATAAATGCGTACTTTGAAGATTCTAAGTTTATTTTTTCTTCTTTTGGCTTGCTTTGTAACTTCATTCGATGCAAAGCCGCAGCTAAACAAAGGGGCATTGTATACTAGTAATGAATCCATAAAGGCTACACTGCCCTTCCTGGGATATGTCATGAGTAACAAAGACGCCTATTACAAATGCGTTGTTACCCATAACATTTCATGTAGAAGTAAAGAAAATCTCATTGAGCACTCGATTGATTCGTATGATATAAATACATACAGAGAAGTCCAAACTCTCCATTCAATCATCATGGAATATGAAAAATGAATGGAGAGTTTGGACGCTATTTTTGATAGGGATGGATTATCCTTATTTTTTGGTAGTTATGTTATTAACTCTTTTATATCGTAAAATTTCCCATTGTCCAATTCTTTTTCATGTAGTAACTCAAGTAAGATATTTGCAACAAAATCAGGTGTCCTTAGTATTCCCTTTTCCTTATAATCATGAAATTTGGCAGAATCAGCAAAATCAGTCTCATTTGCAGATCGGATCACTTTTTGCATATTCGTATCCATCACACCAGGAGAAAATGATATCACGTACGCGGGATTTTCCTCTCTCAGCTGTTCAGCTCCAGCAACTCTCGTATACATTTCAAGACCGGCTTTCGAACTACAATACGCGCCCCAGCCTTCATAAGGATTCTTTGCTGCCCCACTTGAGATATTGACAACCACTTTCTTATTCTTGTATCCTTTTGTTCTTTTTAAAAATGTATCCATTAGAATCGCCGGAGCCAGGTAATTCAATTTTGCATGTAAAATAAATACTTCCGGATCTAGTTCTCCAATTCGTTTTATCGGTTCAACCATGCCAGCGTTATTAATGAAATACAACTCATCTTCATCATTGTTAAAATGAGAAATAATGTCATCCATGACTCTTTCTAAATGATTTGTTTCAGTCAAATCTGCGGTAACGAACGTTAGATCTTCGTTATTTTCCACTTCTTTATCATTCGATTTTGAAACAAATGTTCTTGCAACTAATATACATCGGAAACCCTTTTCGAGGCATTGCTCCGCCAATGCAGCACCAAGTCCCTTAGAAGCTCCTGTAATAATAAATGTTTTCATGCTCCCCCTCCTTTTTCTTAATTATTGTACAAAAAAAAGGAGCTTCGGTACATTTTTATGATTCTTGAACATGAAAACACCTGGAAATCAGTACGAAAACCAGGCGTTTTATAAAAAAGTCATTCAATTATAGGTGGAGCTGAGTCTGGATTTTCATTTTCAGTACGTCTTTTTAAGCGAATGAATTTAACAATATTTAACACAATCGTTTTAATGACGGAATAAGTAGGAATAGCAAGAATCATCCCTAAAATTCCAGCCAGATTACCCGCTACGAGCAACACAAAGATAATCGTCAACGGGTGTGTATTTAATTTCTTCCCTATAACAAGCGGAGAGATAAGATTACTATCAAGCTGCTGAACAATAATAACAACTATTATTACAATTCCCGCTTGAATCGGTGAATCAATCAATCCTACAATGACGGCAGGTGCTGCTCCCAAAAACGGGCCGACATAGGGAATAATGTTAGTCAGTGCCCCGATTAAGGCCAAGACAATGGCATATGGAAGATCAATGATTAAATAGCCGATAAATGTTGCTGCCCCGACAAACAGACAAACTAAGAACTGTCCTTGAATATAAGTGGACAATGTTGCTGCTGTTTCACCTAGTAAAGTAATCCCTTCACGTCGATAATGAGCTGGAATGAATTTTGCAATCGCATGGGGGAATTTATGTCCATCCTTCAGCATATAAAACAGAACGAAAGGTACCGTAACGATTGTTAATGTAATATTCGTTACGACGCTGAATACCGAAGATAAACTGGTGCTTAAGTAACTAGGTAAGTCTTTCACAAAATTTATTAATGATGTTTCCATCTTATCTAGTGATACATAATTTTGATTCAACAACCATTGATATTGCTTAGAGGCAAGGAAATTATCGAAAAATTCTCGACCTTGACCAATATATTCTGGCAAATTATTCACCAAGTCTGTGATTTGTTTAGTTAATGCTGGTCCAATTAGACTGCTCAATATGGCAATAATCCCCACAAACAAGACAAAAATCAATAAGATTGCTAAGCCTTTTGGTACTCTTTGATTCGTCAAAAAAATGACCACTGGATTGAAAATAAAGTATAAAAAGCCCGCGATTAAGATTGGGAAAAACAATGTAGTAGTAAAGATTACGATCGGCTCAAACAAAAAAGAGATTTTTGTGGAAACGAAAATCAAAAGAGCCATTAATAATAACTGTAAAGTCCAAAATTGTAATTTTGACTTCGATTTAAACAAGTTATTCCCTCCACTCTCACTTACCAATTGATAAAATTTCTTTTTTTAGATCCTAAATTTTTAAAAATGAATTTTAGTTGCTAAGTATACATATTGGCCAGACTAAAGACTACACAGGACGTAATACCGGTAGTCTCACTAAAAAGGGCGTTGGTATTTTTTATATTGAATTACTTACTCTAATAGAGTTTTCGTTTATAAAATCGGTGCCAATAATCTGGATATCGATTCTTTAAAACGAAGCCATAATGGACGCTTATGATACTCTTCAAGAGTAAGTTGCTTCGAAACTTTAATGTCTTCTTCAAAAGCATTTGTAAGCGCATTGGCGAATTTGCCATTGTAAATAAAGGCGTTTACTTCGAAATTTAATTTGAAGCTTCTCATATCAATATTCGACGTTCCTACTGAAGCTGTTTCATTGTCTACGACAATTGTCTTCGCATGTATAAATCCATTATCATAAATAAATATCGACGCTCCTGCCTCGAGCAACTCACCAATATATGAATAGGTCGCCCAATATACGAACATATGATCAGGCTTATTCGGTATCATAATTCTTACTTTAATACCAGATAATGCTGCAATACGGAGCGCATCCAATAAGCTTGCATCAGGGACAAAATAAGGGGTTTGAATCAAAATGGAGTCTTTAGCCGACATAATTAACTTGATATAGCCATTTTTTATTTGCTCCCATTTGGAATCTGGACCACTTGTTACAATCTGCATCCCAATGGAACTATGAGGAGAATGAACTTTAGGAAAATGCTCTGGAACAAAGCCAATATTATGGTGTTTAGACGCTTCATTCCAATCGAGTATAAACACTGTCTGTATCGCGTAAACAGCTGAACCTTGAATTCGCAGATGAGTATCACGCCAATAACCGAATTTTGGATTTAACCCTAAATATTCATCACCAACATTAAAGCCGCCGATATAACCGATTCTACCATCAATAATGACCAGCTTGCGATGATTACGAAAGTTAAGCCGCAAATTAATAAAAGGCAATCGACTAGGATAGAAAACTTCGATTAAACCTCCAGCTTTCCGAAACTTCTTAAAAAAACGCTTCGTTAGTCCACGCGAACCTAGTTCATCATACAGTATACGTACTGTAACACCTTCTTCTGCTTTCAAGGTCAACAGGTCAATAAATTTTTTGCCTAGCTCGTCTTTTTTTAGTATATAATACTGAATATGTATATGATCTTTCGCCACTTTAATGTCTTCAAACAGCTGGGCAAACTTTTCATTGCCATCTGTGAAGATTTCAACAGAATTGTCTTCTGTTAATACTGCATCATTCGTTCGTAAATGCATATAAATCAAGTCTTTATTATCTTCTGTTATCTGATTCCTGAAATCAAATTGATTTAAATTCAGTTGCTCCTGCTGTTTTTTCAGTATAGCATCAATCCCAATTTTCTCTCGACCTTCCCATTCAAAGAGATGAGCACGTCGCAATGTCCGTCCAAAAATTAAGTATAGGATAAAGCCAGCCACTGGAAGAAAGAATAACACAAGTAACCAAGCCCAAGAAGTGCCTGCATCTCTCCTTTCCCAAAAAATAACAAATAAAGCAAACAGAATATTTAATCCCATCACGGAATTAAATAATATAGAAGTTATTTGCGCCTCTATCTCCATCAACACCTTCAAATATTTCTTAGTATCATTAACAATACCACGCCAATACGGATAAGAAAAGTGTATCTGCTCGTACCTTAAATATAAGAGTATAGATAGATATACGTAGATCATCTATTATAAGTTTCATTTTTTATTCTGTTAAGAACAGTTTCCCTATTTAGAAAGTGATCATCATTTGCGTGTAAGAAATGATGACGGAGCTCTGTAAACTTAAAACAGGATTACATCGCTCCGCCAACTATTTAGGTCAGTTTCCCTGTTTGTTATTTTTCCTTCAAACGAGATTGAAAGAATTCCATAACGAATGTGCCTACCTCCACAACTACAATATATCGTTAGTATATGGCACTATAATCTATGTATAGAGAGTTAGGGCAGGCCATTTAAGGAAATCATCGTTGTTTCTTATCCTTTTCCATGATGAATTTCTAGCAATTTAACGGCAACTGCTTCTGATAAAGCTTTTGCCGTTTCCGGGACATATGATTTTAACAGCGGATTAGCCATTGGAGCTTTCATTCCTTTGGCTGTAATATCCAAATACCCGATCATTTTCGTTCGGTTCTCATCAATCATTTCAGCTCTAAAATAACCGCTTCCCTTGAAATTTTCATTTGTTCCCAACAGTTGAAATGTTACTTTCTCTGGCCCCGACCATTCTGTAATATCAACGAGTAGCTTAATTTTTTTCTTAATCAGCCCAAGGTCACTGATGAATTCCCATGTTGACTGGTTTTTTGTTATAACCGTATGTGCAATATATCCTGGTACAAGCGGAGCCCAATTATCAATCACACTAACAAAATTCCATACCTTTTCGATAGATAATGGAATGTTCACACTATGAACACCACTTGCCATCTTGCTCATCTCCTCACAGATCATTCTTTCTCTTTACTGTATTTACGAAGACAAGCAAAATAGAACAAAAAACTCAAATAGAGGCTAATCTCATATGAAAGACGAATGATATTGTACATTTCTAGCTATTTTTCTTTAATGTTTCTAAAAGTGCGTATTCAAAAAGGAGGATAAAAAGAGACGAGAAGTTCGAGAAGCGATCGTCTCTAGACTTGCGCGTATGCAGTAATACGTGAGAACCTGAGAGACAGAGCGACGAATAATAAACTAGGATATATTATCGGTTTGAAAGGAATTAGCAACAAAAACCCTTGAAGACAGCAATGATTGGATGGTTCATTGGAGGCAACGATTGAAGAAAAAGAAGAGAAGATGAATAGCATAACATGCGCACTTCTAAAAAATTAGTCTATGGTGTACTTGGAATAATTTTCAACACTTCATAACCTGATTGTGATTCATTTATAATCAGCCTTAAGTCATAGGAAAAAGCTTGAAGACCATCGTCTACAAGCTTTTTCTTTCTATCCGTCACGAAGCTATAAGATGGATTCACTACTCTTGAATTATAGCTTTGGCTTATTTTATTTCGGACGTTCCATCGAAAATTGTTCTCCAAGCTTCGAATAATTAGTTCCAGCAAGTCTCGCTACTGGATTTAATCCTAGTGCATCTATCCGACCTTCATGGTAGAGAGATTCGTCGATATGATAGCAAACCACTCTTCCAATCAATAAGTCGCATCCCAACTCTAAATCATTGCCACCTAATGGAATCGCCTGTTCAAGTTTACATTCAAAGCGAACTTTTGCTTCTTTAATTCCTGGTACTGTAATTTGTTCACTTTCAATAAGAGTAAAATTCGTTCTTTCCAATTCACTTTTTTCAGGTGGCAGTTCAACCGCTGCTTCATTTGCTCCTGCAACAATATTCTCGTCGGTAATGTGAATGACAAATTCACCTTTTTCGATCGCATTCCGTGCAGTATCTTTTTGAATACCAGCTTTACGCTGGATCGACACAGAAAGTAACGGCGGATTTGAACTAACGATATTGAAATAGCTGAACGGGGCTACATTAACGACACCCTCATTCGATAAAGTTGTCACTAAAGCAATCGGTCTCGGAATAATGCTCCCAACCAAAAATTTATAATTATCCCGCTCACTTATCGTTTCTGGATTCAAAGAAATCATCTGATCACCCTTTTAGCCAAAATGTTTTTGAAACCAAACTCCTGCCTCTTCTACTTCAGATCGCGTCAGCTGGTGGCCAAAGTTTTCCCATTTCACTTCAACCTTTGCACCGGCCGATTGAAGTAGTTGGCTTAAATCTTCTGTTTCTTTCGCTGGGCATATTGGATCATTCACACCTGCGGCAATAAAGACGGGAATGCCACTATTGTTTGGTAAATCAATTCCACGTCTTGGCACCATCGGATGATGAAGGATGGCCCCTTTTAACGCCCCCTCATAATGTAACAGCAAGCTTGCAGCAATATTGGCACCATTTGAATAGCCAAGCGCTACAATGTTATTGCGGTCGAATTCGTATTCTTTTGCTGCTTGATCAAGAAATTCATTTAATTCCTGTGTGCGAAACACCAAATCTTCTTCATCAAAAACACCTTCTGCAAGTCGGCGGAAAAAACGAGGCATTCCATTTTCTAACACATTTCCGCGAACACTTAAAACAGAGGATTCAGGTGACACCATCTCAGCTATTCCTAATAAATCGGTTTCTGTCCCTCCTGTACCATGTAAAAGCAATAATACAGGTGTCTCCAAATTACTTCCCTTTTGAAAAATATGTTTCATCATGACTTATCTTCCTCCAATACTCTTGGAATTGCCGGTAATAAAGTTGTTTCCATTGACTCTCGTTTTTCTTCCAACCATGGTAGTAACATTAACTTACTTCCCATTGCCCCATATGATTCATCATAAGCAAATCCTGGTGGATCTGTGGCAATTTCAAATAATATACCACCATCTTCGCGAAAGTAAATCGCATCGAAATATTGCCGATCCTTGATTGGAGTTACATCAAAGCCAAAGCTACTTACATGCTTACGCCATTCGTTATGGTCAGCAAAATCAGTCGCACGCCAAGCAATATGATGAACGGTTCCTACCCCCATTGAGCCCATTGGTAAAGAGACATTCTTCACATCAATCACATTTCCAATATCGGATGTTGATTGAAATCTAAAAAAGTCTCCTTCTTCTCCTACCTTTTCTAAGCCCATTACTTCTACTAAAGTTTTCATTGTTTTTTCTGGAGCAGCCGTTAGTAGTACAGCGCCACCAAAACCTTTAATGGCTTTATTAGTAGGTACGCCGCCAAATTCCCAACCGCTATTAGCTCCAGCTTTTCGGGCAACAAGTTCCACATTTAAACCATGAGAATCTTGAAACCGAAGATAGCCTTCGCTAAATCGTCTAAGTTTTTTAAAGATAATCTTGAATTTCGTTAAGCGCTCCTCCCAGAATCCCAATGTTTCTTCTGTTACTACATAGGATGTGATTCCAACTTGTCCAGAACCTAAACGACCTTGATAAGCATTTGGCCAGGGAAAAAAAGTAATGATTGAGCCTGGTGAACCTGAGGCATCGCCAAAATATAAATGATAGGTTCCTGGATCATCGGAATTTACAGTTTTCTTGACCATTCTTAAGCCAAGGACACCTGCATAAAAATCGACGTTTTCCTGTGGTTTGCCGACAATAGCCGTAATATGGTGAATTCCAGTTGTTTGCTTTTGCATATTGATTCTGTCTTTACTCGTTAATTTATTTTTGTATTTAATGGTTTTAATTTCGCCTCAATTTGTTCTCGTTTTGATTCCAAGAATGGCGGTAATGCTAAAGATTCGCCCAGATGTTCTAACTCTTCATCTGTTGCAAATCCTGGACCATCCGTCGCAAGTTCAAATAATATTCCGTTTGGTTCTCTGAAATATAATGATCTAAAATAATAACGATCCACGAATCCTGAATTCCGAATTCTATTTTCACTTATTCTTGCAATCCACTGCTTCATTTCTTCTTCATTATCTACTCGGAAAGCGACGTGGTGAACACCTCCTCGCCCTAGACGTTCAGGCGGAAGATCATTACGTGTTGCAACATGTACTTCTGCACCCGTTCCACCTTCACCTGTTTCATAAACGATTATTTCTGCTTGCCCTGCACCTTCTGAAGGATATCTCCCTACTTTCCTAAATCCCATAATTTCAACGAGCACTTTTTCCGTAGGTTCGATATTTGGTACGGTCAATGAGACAGGTCCTAGTCCTAGAATTGCAAATTCAACTGGAATCGGACTCTTTTCCCAAGGATTCCCACCAGCTACACCTTGGTTATTCTCATCGGAAACTAACGCAAATCTCTGCCCTTCAAAATCTTTGAACGGAAGAACAAGACGTGTGTATCTTTTACTGATTTCCCCATGCCAAACGCCCTCTTCTTCAAAACGTTTTTTCCAAAAATTTAAGGCAGCATCATTCGCAACACGCAGTGATAACTCAGAAATACTGTTATTACCTTCATGCACTTTTCCTGCGTTCGGAATTTCAAAAAACGTTAATTCCGTTCCAGGATTCCCCACTTCATCACCGTAAAATAAATGATAAACACTAATATCATCTTGATTGACTGTTTTCTTGATTAAACGCAGACCTAATGTTTTAGTATAAAAATCAAAGTTATCTCCTGCTCTTGCAGTAATCGCTGATACATGGTGAATTCCTTTAAGCTCCATATTATACAGCTCCTTTTTGTATATTTCTCCTATTAAAATTGGATTTAATTTACACTTAGTCACTTTTATTCAAATATCTCGAATTAAAGGTAACTCTTTTTTTATAAATTGTCAATACACCCTATACTTTTGGCAGACAAAACAGATTTCATCCCCCTGTTTCGAAGCAAAATACAAGGAATTACCCGTTGCTTGCTATACAATTGTAGTAATTACTAAACAAGGAGGCTATTATATATGGCAGAACATCAGTTTCATTTACAGGCAATTTGGGAAGGTGGGCGAAACGATACCGGGACAATAGAGGCTGGCAATCTTAAAACACAAATAAGCATTCCTCCTGAAATGGATGGACCTGGTATTGGGACAAATCCAGATGAAATGATGCTTGGAGCAGCAGCAACCTGCTACATTATTACGTTAGCGGCGATGATGGAAAGAAGTAAGCTGGATAAAGAAAGAATTACTCTTCATTCAGAAGGCATTGTAGATGTAACGGACGGGGTGTTTACTTATAAAAAAATCATCCATCGGCCTAAAATCGTTCTAAAACAAGAGGCGAGTGAAAGTGATCATCATTTAGCAAGAAAGCTAGCCGAAAAAGCTGAGACATCGTGTATGATTTCACGAGCCCTAAAAGGGAATGTAGAAATTTCTTTAGAAGTAGAGATCAAATCTGCACGCTAGAGAAAGAAAAGCAATTAGCCATTCAAATTCCTACTTAGAAACTCTGTCTCCACTCTGGAAACCATTTTTCGACTTGTATAGTTTCTCCCCTCTTAGCAAAAAGTAATATTGGAGGTGAACATAATGAGTAAAATTAAAAAGGATCATTCCAAAGCAAGCCTACGTTCTTCACAAGTAGAAGGTCAAGGAACCACCACCCATGAAACAGGCTCCATTCAAGTACCTTCATCGAACAAGAAACAAAAACGCAGTTAATTGTTCTAAAACCCTCTTTGGTGGGACGGAAGAACAGATTTGAAAATGGCGGCTGACATATGACTAAAAAACGAATCCAAAACATAATACAAGGCTTTATGTAGTACCTTCAGACAGTCCTAAACTTGTTATCTCAACGAATTTGGACCAAAATACCGACGAAGAAAATCCATATCAACTACAAAAGTGAATATTAAAAAGCAAGATTTTGAAGAATTCTTTAATCAGTAAACGTATCGGACGGCTCAAATGAACCGTCCGCTTTTATCAATTACTAAGCTAATAATCTCCTTAACATGCTCTGTCCATACCATTCGTACTATTAGATCTCCATTTACTGTTTTCTATTGTAATATTGAATACCCGTCATGCTACCTTCGTCAATCATTCTTGAACCATCGATATCGTATGGATTAGGTTGTCCCGCTTTTTCTAATAAATGATCTACCTCACTTTGTTGTTTTTCCCATAACTTCAGTGCTTTCGTTCTCATTTTGGAATATACATTTACAACTTTTCCCCTATTTCTTTTCGTTGATACCATTGAGACACCCGCAATTCCGATGCCAAGCATTACATATGAACCTATGGATTTTACTAATCCCATCCCTACCAACCTCCTTTTTGATTACTTTTATATACCACTTATTGAAAAACCCTAAACAAAGACTCCATATTAGTGTGTGTTCAAAAAAAGGATAAAAAGAGCCTAGAAGTTCTGCGAGCGATCGTCTCAAACCTCTCGCGTATACAGTAATACGTGGAGAACGGATTTGCACAGGATGTGCGCGTTTTTAACAGAAGGTCATTCATGAGCTTTGATGCAATTCGCAAGCTTTTTTTATCGGACTCTTTGAACAACCTCTATTATTCTTACCTTCAAAGATAATTTTTCATGATTACTTTATGACACTATATACTAAACTGTTATGTTGTTACATTATGCGTAAAGAGTTATACTACCATTATGGGGTGATACTAAATGAATAAAACTGAAGATTTGTTATGCCCTCGCTTTGAAAAGGGCACGCAGATACTCGGAAAACGCTGGACGGTACTAATCGTCAATCAATTATTAAACGGACCTCAACGATTTTGCCAAATAGAATCTGCTTTTCCAATTAGCGGTCGCATTTTATCGGAGCGTCTTAAGGACCTTGAGCAAAAAGACATAATTAAACGCGAAGTCTTTGCCGAAACACCGGTACGGATTGAATATTCACTAACTGAAAAAGGGAGTGCCCTTGCACCTGCTGTCAGAGAAATCCAAAAATGGTCTCAAGAATGGATCGAAAATAGTAGTGAAGAAGAGTGATTATATATGACGATGAAAAGTAATCCAATACATATAAGTTGGATTGCTTTTTTATTTTCACAACTATTCTCTAGGGATAGTTAAACATTAAATTGGGTATATTTTTTAAAATAAGGACACATTATCTTTCCTCGTTTACAGGTGGTGAAACATATGAAGGTAGTAGATTGTATCATTATTGGTGGTGGCATTGCTGGGTTACAGGCCGCCATTCAAATGGGGCGATACAATCATTCCGTTATCGTAATCGATTCAAACCAAGGCCGATCTACAATAACAAGGGGATATCATAATATTCTTGGTTGGCCGGATGGAATTAGCGGACCAAAATTAAGAGATCTCGGTATACTGCATGCTAAGAAATGCGGTGTTTCTTTTCTCAATGATAAAGTGACTTCTCTTGAAAAATCTGACGATACATTTACCGTACGCACCTTACTAAAGCAAATATATTCAGCAAATACCGTATTCTTAGCAACAGGATTAACGGATTATTTACCAAACTTGCCTAATCTCCAACAGTGCCTTGGAGCTTCAATCTTTATTTGCCCTGACTGTGATGGCTATGAAATAACCGGTAAGAAGACCATAGTATTTGGGAATGGAAATACAGTAGCTAATATGGCGTTTACTCTTACATATTGGTCAAAAGAACTTACTGTTATCAATCATGACAAAAAAAGAATTAGTGATGAGAACCTCTTGAAATTAAAAACTCTTGGGATTCAGACTATTGAAGAACCCATTAGCGAGATCGTAGTGGATTCAACAAAACAGCTTATTGGCTTTTTGCTTAAAAATGGTGTATTGATTAAAGCCGAGCGCGGATTTACCGGCTTTAGCGGCAATCAATTAAACAATCATTTAGCTAAACAAGTTGGGGTACAATTAAATGAAAGCAATCACGTTATCGTTAATCCGCGCACAAAGGAAACGAATATAAATGGGATTTGGGCGGGCGGCGACCTGATTTCACATTCCGAACAAGTGACCATTTCAATGGGTGATGGATCACAAGCAGCGATATGGATGCATAAGCGTTTGCTTGGCGAACCTCGCCCAGTATAAAAAAAGAAACCCTTCTTTTGTTCAAGCAGGAACAAAAGAAAGGTTTCCGAAAAGAGGGATTTTAAGTCTGCCCCTTTGCCTATGGGACACTTCCAACAGTTAAATAGTCCATTCATTTTTCCTTTATATCAACAAGAGTCTTTCTCCCCTTTTAATGTGTATATGGAACGGATATACTCGATTTCCTTTGTAATCCCCTCCCTCAAGGAAATTTCAGGATCGTAGCTCAGCAATTTTTTTGCTTTTGAGATATCTGCCCATGTGTGAGTTGGCTCTCCAAGTAGTTTTGGTAAATAATCAATCATTGCTTTTTTTCCTGTAAGTGTTTCTATGATTGTAATGATTTCATTAATCGAAGCCCGTTCTTTTCCTCCAATATTGATGGTCTCGCCAATCACATTGCCTTTGTATATAATCGACGCAATTGCTTCAACACAATCCGTTACATAGGTAAAGTCTCTCGTCTGTGTTCCATCACCAAATATGGAAAGCCTTTCTCCTTTCATTATTTGTGTGATGAAGCGATGAAATGCCATATCTGGTCTCTGTCTTGGCCCGTAAACAGTGAAAAACCTTACAGTTACAATCGGGATGTTGAAGCTTTTATGATAAACATTACATAAATGTTCACCTGTTAATTTTGTGATTCCATATGGGGAAAGTGGAGATAAATATGCATTTTCTGTCACTTTTCCATCTACCTCTCCATAAACAGAAGATGTAGAAGCATAAATAAATTTCTCTATTTTTTTATCCTTAACTGTTTCTAAAAGGCGCTGAGTGACCGATATATTGTTACTCACATATGGATCAAATTCCTTTCCCCAACTCGAACGTACACCGGGTATACCAGCTAAATGATAAATAATATCTATTTCTTCTAGTAATTTTTCTAAATCAGCTGTCAATAAATCCGTTTCAATCAACCTAAAACGAGTGTTATTGAGCAAATTCCCCAGATTCACACTCTTCAATTTTTTAGGTGTTGGTCCAGTAAAAGTGTCAACTCCAATAATTTGGTTATTCTTGTCTGTTAAGAGCTTTTCGCAAAGATGGGAACCAATAAATCCTGCTGCCCCTGTGACTAATATTTTCATGGACGGGCAACTCCAATATATGTTAAACCAGCATCCCTGACCACTTGCGGTTCAATACAGTTACGGGCATCCAAAATGTATTTACCTTTCATTAACTCTTTTACTTTCAACCAATTCAACTGTTTAAATTCATCCCAATCTGTTGCAATAACCACACAATCGGCATTCATAATCGCCTGTTCTAATTTGATATGCTGACTGACCATTTCCATCATTGCCAAAGGAAGTAGAGCTTTAGGATCATATGTCTGCACAATGCTTCCTAGAGAACTTAATTTTTCAATTAATGAAACGGCTGGAGAATACCTTATATCATCTGTATTTGGTTTAAAAGCAACTCCCAATACCGCAATCGTTTTCTCTGAAAAATCATCTATGAAAACACTTAGCTTATCAATATACAGATTAACTTGTGAATGATTGACCGCTTGAACAGCTTGTAACAACTGTGGTGTTACATTTCTGTCTAATGCGCTGTGTTCTAATGAACGAACATCCTTTGGAAAGCAGGAACCACCGTACCCAATACCCGATGAAAGGAAATGGGGACTGATTCTTGGATCGGTGCCTATCCCCTTTGAAACATCCTCAATATTCACATTATACTTATCACAAATTCTAGCTATTTCATTAATAAATGAAATTTTTGTAGCTAAAAAAGCATTGGATGTATATTTAATCATTTCTGCACCGTTAAGGCTTGTAATAATGAAGGGCGCATTAATGTTTTTATAGATATTTTTTACCACCGAAAGGGATTTTTGATCTTCTTGCTGTTTGCCAACGACAATTTTGTCTGGTTTGATCATATCTGAAATGGCAGAGCCCTCTCTGAGAAATTCAGGATTGGAGACGACATTGAAAAGCTTTGGGTCTACTCCTGTTTCTTTTAACATTTTATAGATATTTTCATTGGTTCCTGGCGGTACCGTACTTTTTGTAATAATCGTTTTATAAGACTTTATTCCTTCAGCAATTTCATCTACTACTGATTGGATATAAGTCAAATCCGTTCTTCCATCTGCTAAAGATGGAGTGCCAACAGCTATGAAAATAACTGCTGTTTTTTGAATATTTTCAACAACCTTAGAACTAAAGGTTAATCGGTCTTTGTTTTTACTTATTAATTCAGATAATCCAGGTTCATAAATTGGAACTTCCCCGCGTTTTAGTTGTTTAATTTTTTCACTATTTGTGTCAACACAGCAGATAGTGTGTCCGAGATCGGCTAGAACCGCCGCTGTCGTTAAGCCAACATATCCCGCACCTATCACACAGATTTCCATACCGCATTGTCCCCTCTCTAATAATCTAAAGTTCTATATCATATTAGTGGACAATTTACAGTGACTTATCATATGCCTATATACAATAAAAGTATCTTTTATTTCTCCTCTATACCATCTTCAACCCAAGAATAACCATATTGATCTTAGCTATTTTGGCAGAAACGCAATTATTCAAATGTTTTAAAAAAATACTGAGAAATTAGACTATTGTACTTCCAATAAAGACGACAAAATCATTTAATACTAAAGTTAACAAAATCTTAACATTGTCACAAATATCCATTTTTTCATAATATATTAAATAGCATTCGAGGTGAATTAAGAAATGATCAAAAAGGCAATTATCCCTGCAGCTGGGTATGGAACGAGAGGTTTACCGATAACTAAAGTCGTTCCAAAAGAATTATTTCCGATTGGTGTAAAACCTGCTATTCATTATGTCGTTGAAGAAGCCTTGGCCTCAGGGATTGAGGAGATCTTATTTATAGTTTCACAATCAAAAAATCTGATTACTGACTATTTTGATCGATCACTTGAACTTGAAGCATTTCTTGAAAAAAAACAATCCATTCATTTATTAGAAAAAAATAAAATTCCCGATATTCATATCCAATATATTCGACAACCATATGCTAAAGGGCTTGGTGATGCAATCCTCCTAGGGAAAAATTTTATTGGTAATGAACCATTTGCTGTTTTGTTACCAGATGAAATTATTTTTGATAAAAAGACAACAGGATTAAATCAATTAATAAAAGTTTATGAAAAGCATAAAAAAAGTGTACTTGGTCTATATGAAGTGGAAAAACACTTATTGTCAAACTATGGCGTAGTTAAAAGTGAGAAAATTAAAAATGAGATAAGTAAAGTTATTAGCATCGTGGAAAAACCTGCAAAAAATCCACCTTCAAATTTAGCCGTCATCGGTAGATATGTCTTTAACCCTGAAATTTTTTCCTATCTAGAAAGAATAACACCTGGAGTAGGATACGAAATTCAATTAACAGATGCCATTAACGAAATGATGAAGACGGAAAATTTCTTTGGTACAACGATTCTTGGAAAGCGCTTTGATATTAGCAGATTTGAAGAATTTCTAGCTGCCAATCAATACATCCAACCATTTATGGAGTAACCCCTATAATTGATGGTTGGAGCATTGTATATTCGATTTTAACATTCTAACAGAAGCACTTAAGTGAGTGAAATTAGTACTATTGGTTTAAAATCAGCAAGACCCAATTTTCAATGAAAGGGCGTGTACCCAATAGAAATCGCATTGATTTGTACAGAGATGCTTACCGTTCCTTCAATTAGAGGGGGTGCTATTCAAGTCTTAATCGATGGCATCACACCTCATCTTAGCAAAAACCATCATTTAACAATCTATTGTATTACAGACCCTGATCTCCCTGACATGGAAGTAGTGAACGAGGTCAAATACATTCGTTTTCCTCGTGAGAATTACGCCTTTCATGTCGGCAAAAAGCTAGCAGAAAAAACGGCAAGCATGGAATATTACGATGTAATACATGTATTCAACCGACCTCGTGATCTCCTGATCTATAAAAATGCAATGCCAATGAGTCGTTTTGTGTTGAGTCTCCATAATGAAATGTTTAGGGACGGCAAAATCTCTACTGAAATGGGGAATCTGGTCATTAGAGCCGTGGATAGGATCATGACCATCAGCGAATATATCGGACAAACGATCATATCTCGTTTTCCTTTAGCCAAAAGTAAAGTTAAGGCTATTTATTCAGGAGTCGATTTGCAAAGATATAAACCGATTTGGGAACAAGATGCACAATCGCGAAGGAACGAACTTCGAAAAAAGTATGGCGTAGAAGATAAGAAAGTCGTCTTATTCGTAGGACGATTGAGTGCCGTAAAAGGACCCGATATACTTTTAGAAGCCATGGAGCAAGTCATCCAAAAACATCCTGATGCAGTATTAGTTATTGTAGGTAGCAAATGGTTTAGTGACGATAGAATTGACGAGTTTGGACTAAGCTTGCGAAAGCTTGCTGAAGTGTTAGGTAAGAACAAAGTTGTATTTACCGGTTTTGTACCACCAAGCGAAATTCCTTCTCATTTCCTTGTAGGGGATCTATTCGTATGCAGCTCCCAATGGCAAGAACCCCTTGCTCGAGTACATTATGAAGCGATGGGTGCTGGATTACCGATCATTACTACGAACCGAGGCGGAAATGCGGAAATTATTAAACATCTAGATAACGGGATCCTCATTGATGATTATACTAATTCAGTAGCTTTTGCAGACGCGATTGCCTTTTTATTATCTAATAAGCAAGTAGCCAACTCGATTGCGAGAACAGGCCGGATTTTCGTTGAATCAAATTTTGGATTTGAGCATGTAACAAAACGGATGGAAGGACTTTATGTAGCTTCCACGCAAAGCAAGAAACCTTAGAAAGGAGTCTGAATGGAAACAGGATTCGTAGTAGATGCAAAAAACAGAATCGCTCACTATCCACTAGCAGTGACGAAGATGTATTTAATATCGTTTTAAAGTAAAAAAGCAGTATGTCAATTGAAACAGATTTTGGTGGAGTCATGATGAAAAGGGTTCATTTAATAAGACCATATTATCTTTATAATTCACGCAATACATTATTTGAAAAATATCAAGATTCATACCTCGGTTGTACTCAAAACTTATTTGGGCGAGGTTCTGTAAATGTTGATAGCAAATACTTTTTAGTCTTTAAAGCGATCTATGGAAGATTTCCGGAAAATGAGTATCCTTTCATCAAACTTCAAAAGTAATTGGATTCCCAGCAGAAACACTGCCGTCTTTTCAATTAACAGAATGGAAATCAGATTTGAAAAAAGATAGGTGTGGATAGTCAACTTGAAATAACGAAGATCACTAGTAACTGTTCAAATTGAATTTGACCGGCTATTTTTTCACATGTAGATACTTTATTAAATCGATGCCAGACTTCTATCACCATGCTCATTAATCTGGTTTTTGATTCATGACTAGAAGAAACAAAGATGAACAAATCATTATGCCACCAGGATTTTGCCTCAAGTATGATTGTGATTGACAGTGACGGGATTTTTGTCTATAAAATGGATTCTCTCACTGTCGATCGCCCAATTTCCGATATGTGTGAAATATTAAGCAAAGATGATGAAAACTTATCACGTTGTTCATCTTTGAACGAAGGCTCAATATCTTTCTTTAGACATGCTATTCCCTCTTTATTTTATGGTCTAATATCCATAAACTACACAAAGCATAGATACTTCAAAACATATCTCCCGATTCAACATTTGGTGACTACGTTTTATTCTCACTTTTAAATGTTGAACATGAAAGTCATGTAAAGAGGAGATTTTAAAACTATTTGGAAAATAGAACCTTCAAAAGGCACGGTTTGTTTAAAACTGATTAGGTTATCAATACATATTGCGGAGTTCACAACTGTTACTCTAGACTTTCTTTTTTCAAAAGGATCTCTTATTGCTGGAACTATTCCGACAGAAAGATGAGCTTTTTTTCACGAATATGGATTCGCATCGTACCGTTTGATTGATGGATGTGATCTGGACAAAGATATTGGGTAGAGTTTGATAAGATGCCTCCCCTAAGGCAAATGCTGAGTATAAACGAATAGTCGAGGTGAAACAATATGCGACTTGAAGAAGATTTTATAGGTAGAAGAATGCAATATACCGAATTATTAAATAAAGTAGTGGCTCAGGCCGATAATCTGTTAGTTAGAGGTTAAAATATCGATTTTCCGGACGAGGATATAAAATTAATAATTGGTGCCACAAAAACGATTTCTCTTGAGTGTTTTGACTTGTACCCTTAATTATAATTAAGTGGATCAAGTTCAATCTATTAAAAGACCATTTTACTCCACTCCCTCTTCTAAGTTCCAAGAGGTTGTCCAATATACAAATTCCTTAATATATAGCTTGTAGGTATATTGGGTGTATAGAGTCCAATCTATTTAAGACATCCGAAATAAATTTTACGATATACTTTTCACAATGATAAGCCCCGTTTCTACTTTGAAACGGGGCTTATCATTATCATGATGCAGCCTTACTCACTTATTCAATGTTTCTTCTTCTTTTCAACTCCCTAATTAAGTTGCTAATCGAATCTTCAGTTGAAACTTCATTCGAATCGATAATCATCTGTTCTATGATCGTCTTTCTAACCGATTCCCTAAGCGACTCCTTAATCATATCTCTAACAGAATGAGTTTTCGATTTATCTTTCATTCCATTATTTTCAATTTCTTTTTCTGGTTTATTATCTAATTCTATTATAGGTTCTTGTTTAACTTCAGCTTCAACTTTTTTCTCTAATGTAGACTTTTGCTTATAATTGGATTTAGTATCAGTAGGCCTCGCTTCAACTTTTTTCTCTAATGTAGACTTTTGCTTATAGTTGGATTTAGTATCAGTAGGTTTCGCTTCAATAGAATCTGCGCTTACCAAATCTTTTATGATTTCTTGTTCAACATAAATATCGGTTAAAGTTTCTGGTACTGATGAAGATGACGTATGAATGGCATCGCCCCATACTCCAAGTATTTCGGAAGCAACTCTGTCCCACTTATAAAGAGATACAGCAAGTTCTCTCCCTTTGATCCCCATGTTTTTCATTTTAGATTTGTCTGATAGGATTTCTGTAATTTTTTCTACAAAACCAATCGGATTTTCTGGATTTTCTACAACAAGACCATTTTCATTGAGTTGAATGACTTCTGGATTTCCTCCTCTTGCTGTCGTTAATATAGGGAGTCCCGCTGCCATCGCTTCATAGTGTACCCGTGCCAATGGCTCGTTCCATTGAGATGTGCATACAAATAAATCAGCCGCTGCAAACCAGTTTTGTATGACACTTGGTGAAACAAAACCTGTTGTTACTACTGGTATTGTCAGTTTCTTTGTCATTGCTCTAACATAGGCAACATAATCAGTTATATTATCTTCACTAAACCAACTACTTCCAACTACTACTACTGCTAAATCTTTAAATTTTTTTGATAGCTCCGGCAATGCCCTAATTAACCGATCTACTCCTTTATTATGAGAAAGTCTACCTGCAAACATGATAACTGTTTTGTTTTCTAAGCCATGTTCTTGACGAATTTCATTACGTATCTTTTGCATCTTTGGATGGTATCCAGGTAAGAACTGCTCAGTATCTACTCCAGAATAAATCGTAGTTATTTTCGCTGTTGCTTGTGGATAAAGATTTCGTATTACATTACCAACATAATCACTTACCGTTACAATATTAGATACTTCTTCTAATGCAGCAGTTGCTTCTTCTGGACTTATTTTGTCAGGATTGAACATATCATTATGCATGCTTAAAGTAATTTTTGCTTCAGGAGCAACTTTCCGAACTGGAAGGACTAAACGCGGTCGATTGAAAATATGAATAAGGTCAAAGGAAGTCGATTCTAGATACTTGATGACTCCTTCTCGATAGATCTCTAATATTTGACCAGGTACCCGTACATAATGAACGCCATCTATTGTTTCCTGATTTGGAAGTGATCGTTCACTAATCCCTAAAACCGTGATTTCATGAAATCGGGATAAATAAGGGAGGTTCCCAGAAATATACGTTTGAATCGCTCCACCTAACACAGGAGGCACTGGTAGTTTTTCAGTACAGATCATTAATATTTTCATAGTGATTCCACCCCCCTCCAATCATCTTCAATTTCTTTAAGAACTGGCCATTTAGTCTGATCTGTATCAACAATCGTTTGAATTAATTGGGTTGTTTGATCATTTAAAAATAATTCAGGTTCATATACAACTTCTTTAATATTTTTATAAAATTCATTTGGGAGTGACAAATCAATCATTAAAATCTCATATAGTTCAGCTGTAAGGGGATTAGATTCATGATAAGACTTAATCATCTCCCGAACCCAATTCACATCCCATCTATACAAATCTGCCATTGTACCACTAATTAGCTTTCTTAAATCACGAAGCGGAAGATCAAAGGCAACCCCATCAAGGTCAATAATCCACATTCCGTTACTACCCATTTGACCATTTGACCAGCCATAATCCTGATGAACAAGCCCCCAAAAAGCATTTCCTTTTTTTATCAATTCGGAATAACTTGATTGATTAAGCCTTGTCAAACTATTTCTAGCTTGCTCTTCAAACCTGTCAACTACATTCAATAGATGTGTACTTGCTGGCAATTCACCATAGACATTGGCAATGTTACGGAACCAATCCATTTTGATGATCATCTTTTCATAACTAGATGGCCATTTATGCAGTCTTGAAGCTACTTCAGATTGTTGCGGTGGCTCATACCCCTTACTTAAACGATGAAATTCACCGAGCGCATAACATAAATGTTTCGCACCTTCTAAATCTTTTGTAACAGGTTCTAATGGTTCTATCCACTCTGCAACGAACCATAACTTTCCTCCAGCTTCAACATAATCCTTTTCATCCATTGTTTTTACAATCGCGGGTACTCTTGCATCTTGGACTTTAACTAAATATTCCTGAGCTCCTAAGCTAAACATACTTCTTGTTGGTCTTCTGTGTAACAATTTTAAACTTTTTGGACCAGAAGTTGTTTCAAGTTTCCAAATCGCACCGCCTTTATCTGGCTTAGTTGTTATGACTTGTATGCTATTAACAGAAAGGTCGTAACTTTCAAGAACATCCTGTGCTATTCGTTCAATATAATCAGGTACATAAAATTCATGAGTTAAATCATCGCTTTCCCATGGCTCAATTATTGGGTGATCCATCATATCCCTCCTATGAGTTAAATCGTAATTTCTGCAAGAGTGAAGCGCTGTCAATTATTACTTTTATTTGAGTTCAACCTTATTTTTGTCAACGCTTTCCAAAACAGATTTCTTCATTTCCCCCTATAATTTACTCGAAGAATTATCTCCATAGATCCTCAAAGAAACAGGTAATAGATGATGATTTTCCAAGATACTAATTTAAGTAGTCTAAAAGGATGTACCTATTTTTCGGACCCATCTGCAGGATTAAATACTCTTAACTAAGTTATGCTCTGATAAAATATTTGTATAGGATAGTTGCTTAGAAACAGAAGGCAATTTTGAATTTTTGAATAATTCATCGATCATTGAAACGATTGGCAATTCTTACTTGTTTAACAAGTTATGAAATGACTAACTAACACGAACGCTTGGCCATTTTGAAGCACAAAATTTTTTTTTGTCGAGCAATATACTAAGAACATTAAATATTCATCTTACTTAGGGTATTCCAACCTGTTTAACCAGGATAAAAATTAATTAGTGGGATCACCTTAAGATGATCCCACCGAAATTAGAATTATTTTTTCTTCGTCTTAGTCCCCACTCTCGTCTGGACTTTCATCCCCACTCTCGTCTGGACTTTCATCCCCACTCTCGTCTGGACTTTCATCCCCACTCTCGTCTGGACTTTCATCCCCGCTCTCGTCTGGACTTTCATCCCCACTCTCGTCTGGACTTTCATCCCCACTCTCGTCTGGACTTTCATCCCCACTCTCGTCTGGACTTTCATCCCCGAGCTCTCCTAAATTTTCATCCCCACTCTCGTCTGAACTTTCATCCCCACTCTCGTCTGGACTTTCATCCCCGCTCTCGTCTGAACTTTCATCCCCACTCTCGTCTGGACTTTCATCCCCACTCTCGTCTGGACTTTCATCCCCACTCTCGTCTGGACTTTCATCCCCACTCTCGTCTGGACTTTCATCCCC
>NZ_LFZW01000001.1:2912469-3088969 GCF_001183985.1 Peribacillus loiseleuriae
CTTTCATCCCTCTCCTAAACTTTCATCCCCACTCTCGTCTGGACTTTCATCCCCAAGCTCTCCTAAATTTTCATCCCCACTCTCGTTTGAGCTTAAATCTAGGGCTTCGTCTTCACTTTGCTCTAGAGCTACATCTTCAGATTCAGAATCTTCTGTTTTACTTTTAAACATATTTATAAGTTGCGAAAGTCCTGCTTCATTAACAAAATTATTATCTAAAGTAAACCTTTGTTCGAGAAATCTTTTTATTACTTCTTTTCGTTCAGCATTCATGCTCTTCCCTCCTTCTGTATTACAAGGTATTCATAAAGGAGCTACTTGGCATAATGAATTAGTGGATATTTAAAAGTTATTAGATAAAGTGAAACCTCCCCCACCTCAATTCCTCTAAGCCTTGAAGTGAGGGTCTTACTGCCCGTTAAAGCGGGATAAACAAGTGTGTCCGATAAATCCTTTAGTTATTATTTATACATGCATAATTTAGTTCCATTATTAAAAAACTAACAGCATCTTAAATTTTTTAGAAAGGGTATCAATTCATTTTCCACAAAAAAATAAGAACAAAAGGAGATTGTATCATGAATAAATTACTTATTGCCTTGCTAACAATTAGTTTCGTAACTAGTAACTTCGAGATCACGGCATTTGCTGAGAAAGATAACCAAGGAAGCGAAGTTAAACAAGAACAACAAATAGAGTTTACCAAGAAACAGCAAGACGAACTTGCAATATTGCATAAGGAAATTCTGGCTAAGAAAAAAGAAATTATGCAAAAATATGTAGAATTCGGTGCAATTTCTAAAGAAAAAGCTGCAATGATTGTGAAACATATGGAAAAGCATTATCAAAAGTTAGAAGAAAACGGGTTTCAACCACATCACTCGCACCACCACAAAAAACCCGCAGAATAATCCAAATAGCTTCATAGAAGTCTTGCCAATTATAAGGTATAATCCTTTATAAAATGGCAAGGCTTTTTTTCAAGCCTTTCTGCTTATTCTCCTTTTCATAAAGGATTTTATTTTCAACATTGGAGTATTTGGGGAAGTTTCCATAATTATTGTCGTAGCAACAATTACTAGATTGAATTCATTTCGTAGGACACAAAGAAAGGATGAATAACATGAATAAAAAAGGAATCCTTGCCGAGGATTTATTTGACTTAAAATCCGTCACTGATCCACAGCTTTCGCCTGATGGCAGTATGGTAGCCTATATCGAGACCTCCGTTGCTAAGGATGATGAGAAATATATTTCAAATATATATGTATATAGTTTTTTAACGAAACAAACCGTTCAATGGACATATGGACTTCATCGTCAGTCTTCACCAAGGTGGTCTCCTGATGGACTCCATCTTGCTTTTTTATCAAACCGGTCTGGAAAAAATCAAGTATACATAATAAATACAGTTGGTGGAGAAGCTAGTCAGCTGACAGAATTTGACCTGGGAGCTACTACGCCTATATGGTCTCCTGATTCAAGGAAAATCCTTACCTCTACGCGAATAAAAGCTGGATACACTTTACATGAGAAAGAAAAAGACCCAGAAAAGGAACGCAAAGAAGCAATTGTATATGATCGAATTAAATATAAAGCAGATGGGAGCGGCTATTTTGATCGTTCATTTTCTCACCTCATACTAGTCAATGTACCTACAGGTCAAGTAGAGCAATTGACCTCAGGGGAACAGTCCTTTATTCCCTCCTCATGGGCGCCAAACGGGAAAGAGTTTGCATATGTGAGTAATGACACAGACGATGCTGATTATAATCTTGCTTCCGATGTGTTTATTTTCCATTTAGAAGATCGATCATGGAGAAAGATAACGGCAACCAATGGGCGTTTTTATTTTCCTAGATGGTCACCTGATGGCAATTATTTAACGTTAATTGGGCATGAGCGAGAATATGAAGGAGCGACAGTATCCAAGATCTGGTTATACAAACTAGTTACAGATTCACTCTCATGCATAACTACAGATTGGGATGTTGAAGTCGGTGATTTAACAGCAGGCGATTTTCATATTGAAGCGGTCAATCCGGGACTTCTTTGGACTAATGACAGTCAAGGCTTTTATTTTTTAATTAGTGACCACGGAAACACAGGCGTATATTATGGAACCATTGAAGGTGCAATGTATCCTTCTCTTCTCGAAAATCAGCATGTTTATGGATTAACCATTAATCCAGAAACACATAAAGCTGTTGTAGCAATCAGCACACCCACCCATCCTGGCGACTTGTACTCCTTTGATTTAACAAATGGTGAAATTGAGCAAATTACATTTGTTAATGATGAATTTCTAAAAGATAAATTCCTTTCGGAAGCTGAACCAATTATTTTTTCTGCTAAAGATGGTCTCGAATTGCACGGGTGGATTATGAAACCGACTAATTTCGAACAGGGAAAAAAATATCCGTTGATTCTAGAAATTCATGGCGGACCGCATGTCATGTACGGAAATACATATGTTCATGAGTTTCAGACCCTTGTTGCACAAGGTTATACGATCCTATTCACAAACCCACGAGGCAGTGCTGGCTACGGTCAAGAATTCGTTAATGCAAACAGAGGTAACTATGGAGGCATGGATTATGAAGATTTAATGGCCGCCGTAGATTACGTACTTGTAGAGTATGATTTTCTTGATGAACACAAATTAGGTGTAACAGGTGGAAGCTACGGCGGTTTTATGACAAACTGGATTGTTGGGCATACAGATCGATTTAAAGCAGCCGTTACCCAGCGCTGTATTTCCAATTGGCTCAGCTTCTATGGAGTGAGCGATATTGGCTATTCCTTCACTGAATGGGAATTAGGCGGTAATATTATTGAATCTCCTGAACAACTATGGGGACACTCCCCTCTGAAATATGTAGGTAATGTTACAACACCTCTGTTATTATTACATGGCGATAAAGATTATCGCTGTCCAATTGAACAAGCAGAGCAATTCTTCGTTGCGTTAAAACGTCAGAAAAAAGAAGCGGTACTTGTGGTCTTTCCAGAACAGACCCATGAAGTATCAAGAAGCGGAGCTCCACGTTTACGATTGCAGCATACCGAGCATATTCGCGATTGGTTTAATAAACATATTAATTAAGAAAAGCGCAAAAAGGGGATGTCCAAAAAAGAACTGACCTCACACTCTATACACCGTTTATTGTGTCATTTCCACGTCATCTAAACGGTATATAGAAGATGTGGGGTCTTACTTTTTCCTTATGGGACAGTTCCTCTTTTCATTCGAAATATTTTTTAAAATGAGTTTTGGTGCCTAATCTTACAACCAAATATATTTCAATGTTGAATATGTTGTTTTTCCGAGATTTCGGTGAGCGCATGTGCCGCCGCCATGTTGGTGCCTTTATGAATAGCAAAATCGCCTAACGAAACAATGCCTATGAGGGATTCCTGTTCGACAACGAATAAACGACGTATTTGTTTCTCTGCCATTAATTCTTCCGCTTCCATGATTGAAGTTTCTGGTAATATCGCAATTGGTTCCTTCGTCATAACATCGGTAATTTTCGTCGAACCTGGTTTCTTCCCAGCTACACAACGGATTGCAATATCACGATCTGTAAGAACACCCACTAATTTTCCATCCTCACAAATTGGAATAGCACCTACGCCCCCTTCCGCCATTTTTACAGCTGCCTCGTACACATTATCAAGGGTTGTGCAGTAATCTACATTAGATGTCATGATTTCTCTAATAGATTTCAAAACAATCCCCCTTATTCCGTTTTGTTTTCTTGATTATTTATTAGTTGATCTACCGTACCCTCAAAAAAATGGTCACTTACTTGTTCATGAGTTTCAGCAAATCCAGATGAAATTTGGTCTTTCTTCTCAAAATCTTCAGTCTGATAATGTCTACCCGCAATTTCTGCTTGATTTTCATTTTTCTTTGTCATAATGTGTACCCTCCCCATCTACAAATTTTCCAGAATCAAGATTTGTAACCGATTTGAAATATAAGGCTTTATACGCTTTTAAAAACACATTTTGAATAGAAGCATCATCTAAGCTAAACATTTCTATTGCCTAGTATTTGTATCACACTATGAATTATGCTCACCATACGTCGATCTTGTTTTTACTCCATTTATATCTCCAGCATCAAAAAAATCCAACAAGCAAGCTTGCTGGAAGTGAATCCGAATTCTATTAATATACATCCTGTCGTGTGAAGACAAAGAACGATAGAACTAACGCTGCTGCCCACCATATAAGGAGAACCGACATGGAAGAAAGCAAAGTCATTCCTGTAATCGGCGGTGCCACTCCATTTAAGTAATTAGTCAATTTTAGATTCACCATAAAAAAATATTTGGCCGATTCCCAAGACGACACCATATTGTTTAAAATAGCTCCTGAAACAAGCGAAGCAAGCATAACACCCATACTTGCCGCCGTACTTCTTATTAAAACAGAGAGCATAAATGCTAATGTCCCAACTACAACAGCCACAAACCAAACAAGCCCAAAATCCATCAACAGAAATTTCCATTGACTAATAAGCCTGATACTACTTGTATCAACATTGCCTCCATCTACAACAAATCCCGTAATAATCGGTGCATTCCAACCATGATATCCGAAGACAATCCCTGATATTACATACGACAGCAATCCAGTCATCGTAACAATTAAAGAAGTGGCCAAAAGTAACGTCATATATTTGCTTAGTAAAATCCGCCATCGTTTTACAGGTCTTGTTAAAAGTAATTTTACAGAACCAAGAGTGTGCTCAGAAGAAACAAGGTCGCTCGCAACAATCATGATTAACAGAGGAATGAACAAATCAGTAGAATTTTCGATGAACATTCGAACAAAAGTAACGGCTCCTGGTTCACTTGGATTAATATCTTGATCTAAATAGAATTGCAATTGCTGTACACTAACTTGAATCTGTTCACGCCAGTCATCTGATATTCGGCTTGAACCAAGCCTGTTTTGCATATCAATAATCTGCTGCTGAAGAGAATCTCGCCAATCATCTGTCCCTAGCTTTTCTCGCTGTGTTTGCACTTCCTTATACTGTGCAAAGGTAAACAAGATCACTAAGATCCCCACAATTGCTCCAATTACCAACAAACGCTTTCTAGCAACAAGCTTCATCATTTCATTTGCAATTAGTTTATTCAATATGGGCACCTCCTGTATCCGTCAATTGAAGGAATAAATCTTCCAATACAGGGAGCTTTCTATTCAGTTGAAGCACTTGTACTCCTGCATGAACCAAAGCAGCATTCCACATAGGAATTTGGGTGAAATCATAAGGCGTGGCCATATAACCATCTTCGAGTGTAGTTACCTCAGTTAGACCTTCCAATATTTCTCTTCCTTTGAGGTATGGCTCAAGATGCCAGATGGCTTGCTCCTGACTTGACAGCAATGACTCTACTGTATCCACAGTTATGATGTTTCCTTTTGTAATAATAGCCACTCGATCGCATAATAATTGAATTTCACTCAACAAATGACTGGATACAAGCACACTTAAACCTTCATTTTCAGCAAGTTCTCGAATAAAAACCCTCATTTCACGAATGCCTGCAGGATCCAGCCCATTAGTCGGTTCATCTAAAATAAGTACCTTTGGTCGATTCAGCAAAGCTTGCGCAATACCAAGCCTTTGTCTCATACCAAGCGAATAGGTTTTCACTTTATCATCAATTCTTTCTGTTAACTTTACCATATCAACAACTTCCGCAATTCGTTTGTTATCTACTGCTGGAAGCATTCTCGCAAAATGAAGTAAATTATCTGTGCCGCTTAAATAAGGATATAGCTCAGGATTTTCAACTATACAACCAAGATTCGCCATCGCTTTTGTGAAATTTTTCTTTACATCATAACCACAAATTTCAATGGTTCCAGAAGTCGGTTTAATTAGACCAACAATCATACGAATTGTCGTCGTTTTACCGGCACCATTTGGACCGAGAAAACCAAAAACCTCACCTGCCTTTAATTCAAAGCTGATTCCATTAATGATTTTGTGTTTTTTAATCGTCTTTGTTAAATTCCGCACAGAAAGAGTCGTCGCGCTCATTTACTTTCCCCCTCCCATTTAATTAATGGAGCAATTCTGTCTGCCATTAATCGGTATCCCTCTTGATTTGGATGAAATTTATCCGTAAATAAATAATCATTTACAGACAACTGGAAAATATCATAGGTAGGAACGAAGACAATCCTCGGATATGTAGAACTTACTTCCTCAGCTATACGGTTCCAGTCACGGACGGTTGGACTGGTTACCCCTGTTTCATCAACGTCAATAAAAGGATTATAGAGTCCAACAAAAAAGATAGTAGCATCTGGATTCGCCTTACGAATATCGGTGAAAATCGTAGTTATATTTTTAACAAAGGCATCTTCAATGGTTTTAATAGTAGCTAAATCAAAATTTTCCAATGTTCTTCCCTGCTGAAATAAATCATTCGCACCTATCGTAAGTAAAATAATATCCGCTTCAGCAAGTTGTCTTTGAATATTCGGTTGCTTAACCTGCTTTTTCAGCTGGCTAGAAACTTGACCATTAATACCGAGATTTTGAACAACAATGCTTCCATTAAATCGCTCATTCAAATCATCTGCCACATAGCCAACATAGCCTTTTCCAGAATCGTCGCCCGTCCCTCTTGTCAATGAATCCCCTAATGCAACTACTGTAAACATATGATTTTTTATCACTGTTTTTTGGGATCTGTCCTGTTTTTTAACCACATGGTCTGTAGCACCTGCATAATAATCCTGAATGGCCCACCCTAAACTTAGCAGCCAAAGAACAGACAAAGTCGCAGCAATTATTGTTATGTAGCGTACACTTTTCTTACCCAGCACACTTACCCTCTCCTTTGCTTCTTTCTCTCTATTAAATCACACCCTTTGTTCTTTTAAAAATTCAAGGTTCCAATATAAAGCAATAACTTAATTTGCATCAGAATACAAAAAAAGCTCCGTTTCTCTAGAAGTGAGAAGCCAAGCTTTCATTGTTAACAGCTAAGAAGGCTGTTTTAAATTGGTATTTTTTTAACGATGAAGAATTGTCCTGTCATTAGAACACTGATTAAAGGTAAAAAACTGAACAATAAATACACGTTAAAAATCCTTCCTTTATCAAAAAGGATCCCCGTACTGAATCTACTTATCATTAATGCTCAATTGAATTTTTTAAACCGTTACAGTAGGAAGCTTAATGATGAAAGTTGAGCCTTCATTCACTTCACTAACTACCTCAATTTTCCCTTTATGACCTTCAATAATTTTATAGCTCACCATCAATCCCAACCCATTTCCCTGTTCTTTCGTAGTGAAAAATGGCTCGCCTAACTTATTCAACTTTTCAGAAGGAATCCCAACTCCCGTATCTCGAATGTGGATCATCACTTTACCTCCTTGCTGCGAAGCATTTACATATAAATCTCCTCCAGAAGGCATGGCTTCTATTCCGTTTTTTGCGAAGTTTAATAACACTTGCTTCAAACGATTCTCATCACAATTCACATAGATTTCTTGATTTTGACTTTCAAAATGAACGTATACGTTTTTATTTTTCGCTTCGAATTCAACCAAAGTAAGCACGTCTTGTACAATTAGAACGATGTTTTTCAATTCCAGATGAACGGTCTGAGGTTTTGCAAGTACCATAAACTCTTCTACAATTGTATTCACTCGTTCTATTTCATCTAAGATAATATCGAAGTATTCCAGTCTTTCTGGTTTCGTCTCATCCAATTGTAGAAATTCAGCGTATCCTCTCATCGATGTTAACGGGTTACGAATTTCATGTGCAACACCTGCAGCTAATTGACCAACCGCTGTTAGCTTATCCTGTCGATGAAGCAGCTCCTCAGTTTGTTTTCGTTCAGTAATATCATTTCGGATCGAGACAAATTGATACGGTTTTCCCTTCTTATTTAGAAAAGGAACAATCGTCGTTGATACCCAATATAGACTTCCATCCTTCGCTTGATTACATATTTCACCTTTCCATGTTCTTCCTCCTAAGATAGTATTCCACAAATCCTGAAAAAACTCCTTAGAATGATAGCCAGAATTGATGATTGAGTGATTCTTCCCTAACAATTCTTCTTCCTTATATTGTGAGATTTCTGTAAACTTCTCATTCACATAGATAATTTTGCCTTTAGAATCCGTGACTGCCACAATTGAAGCCTGGTCTAGTGCATATCGATAGTCTTGCACATATTTATCACTATTCTGTAGCCGTTTTGTGATGATGGAGCTCGAAGTAATCAGTCCACCAACGATTAATAAAAAAACAAACAACACTAGGAACGGTACAAAAGAAGTATCACGGACAAGTTCATTCACATTTTCAACGGATTGTTTAACAGGCAGTGCACGAACTAACATGAAATGGCCTTGGATAATCGCAGCAGAGACGATAAATGTACTCGTCGGCTTCAACCATATTTGGTTTTCTTTTTGCCGATAATTCGAATAAAAAAATAATAAAAATGCGACAATAAAAATAATTAACGTAATCATTACTGTCATCATTAACAAAACTGTATGGATTTCAATAGAAAGATTCAAAGCATATAAGCCAATAATATAGTTAGATAATAAGGAAACGGTTAATAATGTACCGCAATGAACAATGTTTATGAATGAGAGCTTCCTAACTGTTAATGCCATAAACCCCATTGAGGCTAGCGCCACGCCAAGAACGAGTGAAAGCACCATCACTGATAAATTGTACGTGACCACGCTGTTCTTCTCAAAAGCCAAGATTCCAAAAAAATTAAACGTCCATATCGCGATCCCCATTGAAAAGCTTCCACCGATTAATAAAAACTTTTTATGATTCTCCGAGCTTCTCAGCAATGTAAGTAGATCCAAACTCGTATAAGATGCCATAAATGTCAATATTAATGCGACTAATAAGAGAATCGGATTTGATGATACAAAATATTGCTCCAATTCATGCACTTCCTTATCTAAAAAAATAGTACCCATTTGTATGTATTATTATCAGTGTATAGCAATCACCCCATTCAGAAAAGACAATTCTTATCTTTCCCTGTTGGAATTTTCAAAAGTGTAAAGAAAGAAGAAGCATTCATACACTTCTTCCTCAGTAAATCAATTATCCAAATAGTGGATATTAAGTCCATCTTCAGCTATTAATGTAAGATCTTTTGGGATACTTATATACAATAGACTTTGAGCTGATACATCCTCTTCCCTTTTCTCAAAGAGCTTTTCTTCTGTAAATTGTCTAATTGTAAACTCCTTTTTAAACAAAACAATTTTGAAATCTGGTTGCGCTGGTTGATATAATAACAGTCTATCCTGATTCAAAGTCAAATCAATCGACTTTACTTCTTTTGAATAATCATTCTCACTAACAACTAGCTTTTTATAATATGTGGCCGATATTTTGCGATTGTTCTTATCGCTTCTATAGACAATAATCGGCGTTTCTAAATACTCATGATCGACTGTGCCAATATTCAGCTTATTTTTTTCATAATCTATGGACCATTGTTTTCCAATGAAGGCGGGATCAATCTCATCAACACTTTGATTCACAGCAATATCATAGAAATTTCCCGACGTTGAGGGAACATCTTCAATACGATTGCTGACGGATAGTAATGAATACCAAATTATCGAGAGGACTAACACACTTACATACACGCGTATCAACCATTTCAAATAACGTTTGGAAACGTAACTCTTCTTAACTCCTTTTAACCCCCTCCAAATAACAAAAAATCCGATAGCAACGAAGACAAGGATAAACAGCGATAGAATACCCGACAAAATAGTCATTGTCTTACCTCCATTCGATTAGAGATTACTAATGAAATAGAAAACAGCAAAATAGAGCAGAACATCATTTTGATAAAAAATAGAAAGAGAGAGGATTCAGAGACGAAAAACGTAAACACATTCACCATTACATTACTACCACCGCTAACATCCTTAAATAATCCCCAAATGAATAAAGCTGCTAGCGCCACAAGTATCATTTTATTCACTTGAAAAAGCATCCCAATCATATAGCCAAGCACACAAAATAAGAATACATACATTGAAGCTGAAAGTATGCTTGTGACAAAGAGATTTGGTTCGCTCATTAACCTCGTATCATTAAAAATTTGAACATCCGTAGAGTAATAAATAAGTAATTTAAGTAGAACACCCGACAGGATCGAAGTTAAGCCGCCAATTACACTAAGGGTGAGCATAACATATAGATTGGCCATATTACCGCTTAGCCTATTCGTAACGAATGCAAAATCATCAAATCTATATGCTTTTGTTGTGATTAGAGCTGCCGAATTCAATCCCCATAGCATCGTAAAAATAATAATTATGTCTGCAGAATAATAGTTGATGTTCAGATGAATGCCTCCCCAATTTCCGCTCATAGAACCAACTCCGTTAAAGGAAAAGAAAATCGCCAAAAGCTGTAAAGCGATTAATGAATTATACACTTGTCGGTAAGCTCTTAATTTATACGAATATTGCTTCTTAACTATATTTGTCAGACTTGGCTTTGTTATAGACATCATCAATTCCCCCCTTTGTTTTTTGTGTCAAATACATGCATAAATCACTTGAAGAAACAGGAAATACATCCAATCCCGAAAGAGTGATGTTCTCTAATTCACGAATTGTGAAGTCATTTTTAACTACAACATATAGATTATTATGTCCAATACTTTTTTCGTGAAAAACTTTTTTAGTCTTTACCCATTCATTTATTAAATCCTTCTTTCCACTAAGACCAATTGCCCATTCTTTTAAATCTGCAACTGGCAGATGCAGATGAACCCGCCCATCCTTTATTAACAGAATATCCTCAAGTAAGTCTTCAATTTCCTCAAGGTGATGGCTAGAAAGGAGAATAGTTCGTGGATATGCAAGATAATCCTTTAACATGACTCGATAGAAATCATGTCTTACTCCAGCATCCATACCTGTCGTCGGCTCATCAAATATGGTCAACGGGCATTTCGCCGACAAACCAAGAATCATATTAAAGGTACTCTTCATCCCCTTTGAAAGATTGCTATGGTATTGATTAGGGCTGAGAGAAAAATAGTCAAACAAACGATTGGCTAGACTACTATCCCAGTTTTCATAAAATCGTTCTGCTTCATCTAAAATCTCTTTAAGGTTTAAAGAAGCAGGTAAAATCATTCCATCATCAATGAATATCATATTGGCAGATACGGTCAAATTATTGAACGGTTTTTCGGAGAAAACACGTACCTCTCCAGACGTCTCTTTGAAAAGCCCAGCAATAATCTTTAACATCGTCGTCTTACCTGCTCCATTTCGGCCGATTATTCCGGTAATCTTATTCTCTTCAATTTCAAATGTTATTCCATTCAATGCATATGTTTTTCCATACACCTTTGTCATTTCTTTCGATTCAATGACTTTCATTTCTATGTCCCCTCCCAATTCCTTTTCACATTCTTAATCATGTCAAATACTTCTTCTTCACTTACATTCAACCTCTCTGCTTCAAGGACTAGATCCTGCACTAGTTTTTTCAAAGTATGCTTCTTTCTTTTATTCAAAATTCTTTCTCTGGCATCATTTGAAACAAACATGCCTAAGCCCCGTTTTTTATAAAGTACATCTCCATCCGCTAATATATTCAGTCCCTTTGCAGCAGTCGCTGGATTGATATTGAAGATTTCCGCAAGTTGATATTGTGAATAAACTTTTTGATCGCTGTTAAAACTACCACTCAATATTTCAGTTTCCAGCCATTCAGCAATTTGAACATATATCGGTTTCGTTCCATCAGTATTTAGAATCAAGTACACACCTCCTAGGGTGCAGTGCATTAGTGTTGTAATGTAGTATATATTATGATGAGTTTTTCAACAATACCCATTTTATACAAATATTTTAATTTGAGGAAATCCGAACCACTAGATATTTTTATGCACCAAAAAAGAATGAAAAACAGGGAATCGGCTAAAATAATCCGATATTCCCTTCAATATTTAACCGAAAAGAATGAGTTTAAATACATAATGTAAAGAAAATGAATGCAAAATATTATTTTTATGAATAATTAAACTGTATAATAATTTAAGAAGACCTTATTTATCAGGATTCTTTTCCACGTAAAAAGACAGAGAAAGAGAGGATACCTATATGTCAATTGAATCAGATCTGACAACAGTAGAAACATTGATTAAGAAAGCGAAGCATAAAAAGCTTACCGCGAGGCAAATTCTTCAAAGAGGGATATTAATTACAATCGGAGCGATATTAATGAGTACCGGCCTCGAAGTATTCCTTGTCCCTAATAATGTCATCGATGGCGGAATAACAGGGATATCAATCATGCTCTCTTACATAACTGATTGGAAATTAGGAGTATTTCTCTTCGTTCTAAACCTTCCGTTTTTCTTCATAGGCTATAAACAGATTGGAAAAACATTTGCCCTTTCCACCCTATACGGAATAGTCGTACTTTCCATTACATCCGTTTTTCTTCATCATGTTCCAGCATTTACTCAAGATATCTTACTTGCATCAATCTTTGGAGGAATGATTGTTGGCGTTGGAGTCGGAATCGTTATTCGTTATGGAGGTTCTCTTGATGGAACAGAAATCCTAGCGATACTTGCAAGCAAGAAGCTCCCATTCTCTGTAGGGGAGATTATCATGTTTTTTAACTTATTCATCTTTACTTGTGCCGGATTCGTCTATTCATGGGACCGTGCAATGTACTCCATCCTCGCGTATTATGTGGCTTTTAAAACAATGGATATTGTCATTGCTGGTTTGGATGAATCGAAATTTATTTGGATCATCAGTGATGAATTTCGCGAAATTGGGGATGCTATCCTGCATCGACTAGGGCGCGGTGTTACTTACTTAAGTGGAGAAGGAGCGTTTTCCGGAGACGACAAAAAAGTCATTTTCTGTGTAATCAACCGACTTGAAGAAGCAAAGCTTAAGGAAATTGTGAAAGACTTTGACTCATCGGCTTTCCTAGCAGTCGGAGATATCGCTGAAGTACGCGGCGGTCGGTTTAAAAAGAAAGACATTCACTAACCAATCGAATATGGCGTTAAAACGCCACCATTTACTATGAAGGATAAATCATGTAGCACGCTACACTTGCCTAATCACAATGGTGGCGGTGCGGAGTCCAATTATTGAGAACTTTCTCAATAAAATAAGCATACCTGCTAAAAAGACTGGCTATATTAGTAAATCACGAAACCCCGTTCCCATGCCCTTCATACAAAAAAGAACTAGCCATCAGTGAGGTTATGAGTAACCTTCTAATGGGTAGTTCTTTTTCATAAAAAGAATGTTAATAATTGCAGTCTTTAAGTATGTGTTCTGAAAGGAGAATAAAAAAGAGCCGGGAAGTTCGAGACGCGATAATCTCTAACCTTTCGCGTATGCAGTAATACGTGAGAACCGGACTTGCACAGGTTGTGCTGACTTCTGTGTTGCGCACAGACGTGCGCGATTTTAACCGAAGGTCATTTATGAGCGACAAAGAAATTCGACAGTAATTTTTACCGGATTTTTTGAACAACCTCTTTATGTTTATTGCATAAAATAAATACACATTGTTTGTCGTTCTTATTTATGCCTTGGATTATCAATTGCTTGAAGCATTTTTGTCGTAGCAACCATTTCACTACCGCATAAAGGACAGCTAGGCTGTTCACTCATTGTAAAATTCGCTCGAACCCATCCCTTACAAGTCGGAGATATACAATCCCAAATCTTTGTTTCTTCCGGCTCCACTTCTTCTGTATTATTACGTCTATACAAAATAGCTCACTCCTCTGATTAAAATGGTTCGGTGCGTATTTTTCAAAAAAATCTTAACTATAAATAAACGTTCTCTCTCATTATACCATAAGAATAACCTAAGCGCTTTGTAAAAGACTAACTATCGTCGCATCATAGTTATATCTTCTCCGTTCTGACTTCTACCCTATTAAAAATTTACAGTTAGTAGGGGACATGGCCTCTAGATAACGAAAGAATGTCAAAAAATAAAAAGCTACTCTTTCTCATAAGAGCAGCTTTAGTTAGTCAGTCTATCAATAATGACCATCTTTTCAATATAGCTTCAAAAAGTATGAGAGTAATTTCTGTTCCAAACCTAAAACAATGAAAGCCCTGCCTCTCTCCCATCTCTACGGTTCCTAGACCGCGCCAGTGAGAATCAGATTTGACTGTAAGCACATGTTTATTAAAGGTAACTGTCGGAAATCCCTAGACACAAGGGTTCATTATCCAATGGAAAGAAAGAATAGAAGTGTGTTTACTTGAAGAATAAAAAAACTTGTGAGGAAAAACAAATGGGTTTCTTTACTTAATAAGCCATTAGGCTTCATAACATACACATTGTCGTACTTCTATGCTGCTAAAACAAAACTGTTTTACCATGCTTTAATAAAAATGTTCTATATAAAATTACCCTCTGTGTAATTCATTAGAAAAACACCTAGATATGAATTGTAACATTATATAGTAAGGAGGTCAAGGTCTTTTTCCATAAAGAAAGGGATTACCTTATAGGCAACCCCTTTACAACTTAACGATATGCATTATACTCGTTCGAAATTTTCGGTAACTCCCTTACTTCTTCAACTAGATTGCTCCCACACATTGGACAAGTATTTTCTGCACTTGCAAAGTCTTTTCTCATCCAGCCATTACAAGCCTCCGATTCACATGAATAGACGACTGTATCGACCATTTCAACAACGGGTTCCTCTGCATTCTTTTTACCAAAGTACATAAGAGTAACCTCCTTTATGGATAGTATACTCATAAATACCAGGATTTATTTATCAAAAAAATTGTTAGTGCTTGTTTCATGTGTCTTGAATATATCACCACATTAATCAAGCGGCACAGTAATAAGAAATAGCCTGCCTAATACTGATGCTTATTAATAATTTGCAGTAATTCCAACCAATACTAAAAAAAACACAAAAATAATTAGATAAAGTCCAATTATTATTGCCATAAGTATCAATTGAGCCTTCGCGAAATTCTTCCTGTTCACATTGAATTCACCATCGAATGCCCACACGAACAAAAGAATAATGTTTACGATTGGAATGAGTAATAATGCCAAAGTACCGAGCCAGCTTTTTACAGAAACTATATTTGTATTACTTGGTGGATGCTCCAGATTCTGGGTTGGTATACTTTGATCTTTTTCCATATTTCCCCTCCTTGATTAATAATGAAAACCAAATAAATCACATTAGTCGGCTATACAATATTCCTGATCCAAATGAAAATTATTAGCTCAATAGTTCTGTTACTTGATTAGAGATTCAATTTACACTACATAATTTTCAAAAAAATAGTATACTAACCTTTGAGATTAGTATACTCATAAAAAACGAATTTATTTATCCAAATCATCCATTGGTTTGTCCCATTTTCAATAAGGCTAATTTTATCATGAAGTAGGAAATATCCTCTGGTACATTTTCCTTAATTGGTTTGAGCTTCTCAGCCCCTGTGCTTTCAATGGCTTGATGGATCAACTCCAGTTTCTCCTTCGGTAGAAACGTTTCCCACTCTAAATCAAAACCGGCTTCCGCACATGTTACAAGATGATTTTCAATGGTTATTTTACTTAAACCACGAATGCTTGCTATTTCACTCATGTTATTTCCTTCTTTGTACAAACGATAGGTTTCCAGATGTGCGGCTTCTTTTTTGGTTTGTTTTTTCACTTCAGCGTGAGCCACAAGTGTTTTCTCTAATTCAGCTTCCGGATTTCCGGCTAAGTATTCGGCAATTGTTTGAAGGAATCGCTCCCCATATCGCTCTTGTTTTTGTGCTCCAACCCCTTTAACCATTAGAATTTCCGAAATCGAAACCGGCAACTTGGCTGCCATGTCTTTTAACGCAGCATCGGAAAAAATAATAAAAGGTGGAACTTTTTCATTCTGGGCAATTTCCTTTCGAGTTTGGCGAAGCATTTCGAACAAACCGCTGTCGATATTTGTAATCGTCTGTACCTGTTTCAATTCTTTTTGCATAACCTTACGTTTTCCAAGTAATACTTCTTTGCCCGTATCACTCACCTTTAGTACTGGGTATTGCCCACCTGTAATTTCTATGAATTGTTGTGCAGTTAAATAGTCAATAAAATCCGCAACGTGCTTGGCTGATTTCGCTGAAAGAATGCCATAGGTCGATAATTTTTGAAAACCAAACTCTTCTATTTTTTTCACCTTTGAGCCCGTTAACACCTGACTAATTATTGTTTTCCCAAAACGTTCACCCATTCGGATCATGCATGACAAAACCATTTGTGATTCTGTCGTTACATCCATTTCAGCACGATTGTCTTTACAATTTCCACAGCGACCGCAATCATCGGGATTTTCTTCTCCAAAATAGCGAAGAATGAAGGCTTGTAGGCACCCTTCCGTGAAACAATAATCCTTCATTTGGTTCAGCTTCTGTAACTCCTGATGCTTCCATTCATCCGTTCCTTGTGATTGATCAATGAAAAACCGTTGAATATGTAAATCCTGCGGAGAATAAAGAAGGATGCATTCACTGTCAAGTCCATCTCGCCCCGCACGCCCCGCTTCTTGATAATAACTTTCCATATTTTTCGGTGTTTGATAATGTAAGACAAACCGCACATTCGATTTATCAATCCCCATCCCAAAGGCGGAAGTTGCCACCATTACCGTTATATCGTCCTTTAAAAAAGCGTCCTGTTGACGTGTACGTTCCTCTTCATTCATCCCAGCATGGTATCTGCCCGCTTTAATCCCAGTATTCGCAAGCTTTTGCGAGATCCGGTCCACGTCTTTTCTGGTTGATGCGTAAATAATCCCTGACTCACTATGATTTTTTTCCAAATATCTCATTAAAAACTGCGCTCTATTTTCATCCTTCATAACGGAAAAGGTAAGATTACTTCGTGCAAATCCTGTGGAGAATTGATGGTCTAAATCGATATCTAGAGTCCGGCAAATATCTTCCTTGACGACTGGTGTAGCAGTGGCTGTAAGGGCGAGGACAACCGGATTTGAAGGAATTTCTTGTAGGAGTGTTTTGATTTTCAAATAACTCGGACGGAAATCATGCCCCCATTGTGATATACAGTGCGCCTCGTCAATGGCAACAAACGAAATGTCCAGTTCACTTAATTGATGTAAAAAATGAGTAAGTTCCAATCTTTCCGGAGCAATGTATACAAGTTTATACATTCCTGCTTTCATCTCAACAAGTCGTTCTGCCGCTTCGTTAGCACTTAGGGAACTATTTAAAAATGTAGCTGAAATACCATTTTGATGTAATGCGTCCACCTGATCCTTCATTAATGAGATAAGTGGGGATATGACAAGCGTAATTCCGGAAAAAATAAGTGCGGGAATTTGATAACAAATCGATTTTCCCCCGCCAGTCGGCATAATCCCAGCCGTATGGTATCCTGCTAGAACCGATTCAATAATATCTTCCTGACCAGATCGGAATGAATCATATCCGAAATAGGTTTGAAGCAGCTGTTGATGCTCACTTTTCAACTCTTTCACCCTTTCCATCCATTTTCATAGATTGTATAAGCACTTTCATTATACGGAAAGATAGATATGATGACAAATAGCATTATTTAAAAACAAGAAGGGTCAGACCCCGCAACAACTAAATTCAGTATATAATAAGTGTATGAAACACTACATACTAATTTAGAGCGCGAGATCAGACCCTTCGTTTATGTATAGCGTTTAGTTTAAAACTTTCACTTTCACATTTTTTCTTCCCCAATTTTTTGCATCTTGTAAGTTAGGAACAAAAACATCGATTTTATTTCCTTTAATCGCTCCGCCCGTATCTCCGGCTATTGCATTTCCATACCCTTCAACATAGACTTTCGAGCCTAATGGAATGACAGACGGATCGACTGATATTACCTTAGTATCAGGGTTGTTTTTTAAATTAATGCCAGTTGCAGTGATTCCGCTGCAGCCATTGCAACTTGCCGTATAAGCTGTTGCAGTAACGGTTATTTCCTTCGCGATATTTTCAGTGCTAGTTGCAGTTTTCTCAGTCTGTTTAACTACTGGCTCCGTTTGTGCCGTTGATACGGTCTGCTTTGTAGACTGTGTCTGTGGAGCTTCAACTGGTTTTGATTTTTGGACAGATGCAGACTGAACGGGTGCCTGACTTGTACTATCCAAAATAACAATCTGATTGCCAGGGTAGATTAAATCACTTTCGATACCATTCCATTCTTTAATTTCATCGACTGTTACGCCGTTTGTTTTCGCTATATTCCATAATGTATCGCCAGATTTAATCGAATAATATTCTTCACTTGAAACCTTCAATATATCGCCCGTATGTATTCGAGCCGTTTCCAACCCGTTCCATGTCATAATGTCTTCTACTGATACTTGATGTGTTTGAGAAAGTCCCCATATTGTATCTCCATCTTTCACTTTCACATCCTGCGCATTTGCTTGTGTTCCTAGACTAACAGACAATACCGCAACCGCAGCTAATGATAAGATTGATTTTTTCATATATTAGTTACCTCCCTGTTATGCTTGTTCAAGCTAACAATATTCATGTTAACACAGAATTCCCCCCTGCAAAGAACAAGCAGATAAAGAACTAGTAACAAACATAACAGAGAGATGACAACGAGATAACAAGGAGGCAGAATAGTCAATTATTTTACCAATGGAATAAAAGTGCAAGTATTAGTCAAGCAAAATATTTAGAGATCGATTTTCTCGCCGTATAACTTGCTTGGCATTTGATCTCGAGAGGCTAGGCTACTTTCGCTAAATTTAAACGGAAAAATTAAGTTATCTACATAAAAAATATTTGACATAGATTCCTATACAACAGATAAAGGACGATGAACGTATTTCACTAAATTACAGTGAAAAATTTCATCATCCCTAGGCTTTATTTTCGATTTGAAGAATAGGTCCAGCCATCTTCCTGATAGACTTTGTCTTCTTTCATTAGTTTCCCAAGCGCACGTTTAAATGAACCTTTACTTAAGCCAAAATGGAATTTTACATCTTCCGGCAATGTTTTATCGCCATATGGCATTGCACCACCACGATTTAATAAATATTTATAAATAACGGCTGCGTCTTCTTCCATTTTATCTTGTTTGAAAGGTAAAAGGGAAACATTTAACGTGCCATCCTCTTTCCGATCAATAACTCGTCCCTCCACAAGCTCACCGAGACGAGGTTCCTCAACTCGTTCCGTTTCATGGATAAAACAGCGATATCCTTCTTGGGAGATGAAAAAAGAGCCAACCATTAATAATCGGTATACATTTCCCTTAACAGAATCATTACGAATTCCTTTTAACGGGGCTTCGACTGACGTTTCCTGCATCACGTCTTCTGACGCAAGTTTTCCTAATAACCTCTCGTGACGATCTGATTTTAGTGAAATATACAGGGCATCTCCCACTTTCGGCCATAGATGGCGCAGATTCGGTAAATCATCAACCGAAACTAGGATATCTTTACTTAAGCCAATGTTTACGAATACACCCATTTCTTTTTTCACGCTGACAACCTCTGCCCAGCCATAGGAATCGAAGCGCACTTCAGGGATTTTCGTTGTTGCGGTCAAGCGACCCGTTTTATCTAGATATACAAAAACCTTCACTTTATCACCAATTGAAATTTGTGAATCGGATTGGATTTCACTATTAGGTAGAAGGATACTTTCCATTCCATCACCAATAAAATAACCAAACTCAGCTTCTCGTTCTACTTCTAATTTGATGGCCATTCCAGCCTGAATCTTACTCATCATTATACCTCCTGAAGCATTTCGCTACATGTACTTCTAATATTGTTCCCGTTTTTTTATCGTTTAGTGTATTAAAAACGAATAAATAATGCCGTCAAATAAATTCAACTGACTACATACAGCATAGGCAGTCACTCATTTTTTCTATATACCATATTTGAATCTATCATTTTTCGAAAGAGTTGTATATGTTAAATTAAAAAAACATCCATGAACATCTGATCTAAAGCCCAACGATGAAAAAGTTCAGGTTCTCAAATTGCATCACCTTATGAAGGTGGCCGTGCGGAGTTGGTTTTGTGAAGCCCCCCCCTTTTCCACAGAAAGGGCGGAGTTACTGCAAGTAACTCACGGCACCTTTTCCGTCAATCTTTACATTATAAGAAAGTTGATTAAGCTTTGATATAATCGCTTGGTTATAGCTTTCGTCCATGAATTGTGGTTGTCCTTTGACAATTTTCGTAGGCTTGAGCGAAGAGGAAATTTCTCCATTATCTAAGGTAACTTGAACAATCATTGTTTCTGAACCTTTTGGTGATGCAGAATCCGTAAAGATGAAATTGCCAAGGCTATAATAGATTGGACACCCTTTGTACTCTTCAATACCCATCAATGAATGACTATGAGAGCCAATAACGGCAGAAGCACCTGCATCAATGAAAGCTTTCCCCATTTCTCTAGCATAGCTTTCTGGGTAATCTTGTCTTTCACGGTTCCAATGAATCATCACCATAAGGTAATCCGACTGCTCAGCTGCTTTCTTTACATAGGTCATCATCGGTTCATTTTGATAGGCATTTGCAATACCAGGTTTATCCCCTTTTGCAGCCCAGGAAACCTCAGGTAGTACCCTACTGATTCCGATGATTGCAATTTTCTTACCATTCACTTCTTTATAATAGGCAGAAAAAGCCTCTTCTTCGTTATTCCCTGCACCTGTATAGGCAATATTATACGATTTCAAATGATCGAATGTATCGAGTAACGCGTCCATCCCATAATCTAGTGTATGATTATTGGCCAAGGAAACAACATCAACACCTGCATTTACTACTCCTTGCAATGTCTTTGGATCGGATCGAAATGTAAACTGCTTTTCAGCTGGGATGCCACGTGTTGAGACAGATGTTTCAAGATTAATTGCCGTAATATTAGAGTTCCGGAGAGTTTCGCCAACTTGTATAAAAGGATAATCTACTCCATATGTATCTATTAATTGCCCTACACCTCGTCCTAACAAAACATCTCCTGTAAAAGTTACTGTAATTGGTTTATGCGTAACTGATTGCTCGTGTTTTTTTAATACGTCCGCTTTTCCCTCTAAAAAAGATGATTCTGGAACATTCTTAACGGCAACTTTTGTAACCTGACTTTCTTTAACAGAAAAAGCTGGTACAGCCTGTCTTTCCATCGACTGCAGTTGAAAAAGATAAAAAGCAACACTTATAATCAAACAGACCAATATTAGTAATGTCGTTTGAATTAGTAGTTTCCGTGTTCGTTGAGATTTTCTTCCCATATACCGTCTCCGTTCCTAATAAGTTTACTCTATCTATAATATCAGCGTACTTCTGTTAGACACATCCAGGCATTCTCGCTAAAGATTTCAACATCACCAACATCTATCACAATAAATGTAAATTGTTTATTCAGGCACTAAGATTTGACCTTGTTTCCCATTGCTTAACAGCGTGTACATAATCACTTTTGAAAGTTGACTTGGCTGGTAAGGCTTTACAAGATATTCTTGAGCACCTAAAGAAAAACCTTGTTCTTTTTCATCTAGAGCTGTTGAAACAAAGATTGGTATATGTTTGAATCGTTCATTTTCCTTTAATTCTTTCATAACACTCCAGCCATCCATTTCATCTTCTTCAAGAAGAATATCTAGAACAATGGCATCTGGGACAGCTGTTTTCATTTGTTCCAACGCTTTACTTCCACTGCTAAAGTAACTTACATGGAATCCGCTATCAAGTAATTCAAGTTTTAATAGTTCAGCTAAACTTAAATCATCTTCAATGACCATGATATTGTAATTCAAATCAGACGAGATTCCTTCAGATTGTTTCGTTAGCTCTCTTGTTATCACCCTTGGAAATTCAAGCTTGAAGACACTTCCCTTACCGTATTCAGATTCGACGGTTATTTTCCCACCACTAGCTTTAACAATTTCTTCAACAATTGCTAGTCCAAGACCAGTCCCGCCAATTCTTCTGTGATCCGAATTGTCTACTCGATAAAACTTTTGGAATAAGTGTGGAATAGCGTCATTAGGAATACCCAATCCTTCATCTTCAAATTCGATGAATACAAATTCAGGGTTTTCATTTATCCTAACTGTAACATTTCCTCCATTTGGCGAGTATTTTATTGAATTGCTAAGAAGATTCGTAAACACTTGTTCAAGCTTAGATTTATCTCCAAAAATAATGGACTGATGAACATCCGATTGAAGCGCAAAATGATGAAGAGTCGTATTCACTTTTTGGTGCTCGATTGCAGTTTCGATAATTGGATATAGATCCACATATTTCTTCTCATACGTTTGCTTACCTGATTCCATTCTTTGAACATCAAGGAAATCATTAATTAATAGAGTTAACCGATTTGCCTCGTTATATATCGTCTGCAAATATTTCATTTTTCTTTCTGGCTTTAATTCTTTATTTAATAGAAGCTCTGTAAAACCTAGAACACTTGCTAGTGGAGTCCGTAATTCATGACTCACCGTGCTTACAAATTCAGATTTCATTTGATCAACTTCGTATTCTTTCGTTATATCACGATGGACAAGGATTGTTCTTAGAGTGTCATCACCATGATAGATCGTTTTCGCATACACCTTAATTATTTGATTTGTATCCTTTTTACAATAAACAAATGATTGCTCTTCTTCTGCATTTACGGCTGATTCAATGGTTTTTTTCAAATTGAAGGGGAATTCATCCCCTTCAATTTGCTCAGCCATAAGCGAGCTCCATTGCTTCCATGGCATCCCTATCAAACCATTTGTAAACTGTTTTTGATTAAAAATGGTATTTAGACGCTGATTTACTTGAATCGTTTTACCATTTTGATCAATCAGCTGAATCCCTTCTTGGACTGCATTTAAAATATCTTGATTTAAATTACGATTATTCTCCGTTTGTTCATACATCTTGATTTTTTCAAGTGAAATCGCAATTTGTCTCGCCAATGCTTCATATTCACTCAAATCCTTGTCTGAGAAATTGTGACCGTATCGGCTGAACACCATAATAGCTTCAACTTTATCCGAAGATGATAGAACGGGTAAATATAAATCATAACTATAGTTTATATTCTCATGGTATCCTTTTTCTGCAATTTCTTGTTCCCGTTTCAAGGTAAATGCTTGCTTTGTCTCGAATAGACGCTGTACCAAACCTATATCCATAAAACGAATAAATCGATCGATACCTATTTGTGTTAGACCAAAAGCGGCATAAGCGTCTTCTTCTACTAGTTTAATGATTCCTCGATCTGCACCAATCAGTTTACACATGTTTTGAACAACACTTTGAAGAACTTCTTTTTTATTTAAAGTACTAGAAATACTATGAATTAATTCATTTCTTCTAGTGAGTTTTTGCTCATGTGATCTGAGATTTTCTAACGTGACTTCAAGTTCATGCTGCTGTGCATGTAATTCATCTTGTTGGGCTATTAACTCTTCATTTTGCGCAACTAATCCCTGTTCTTTTTCCTGAATGCTTTCAACCATCTTCTGGAAAGCAACAGATAGAGTACCTAATTCGTCTTTTCTCTTAGAATCTACATGAATAATTGCTTCTCTACCAGCGGCAATTTCATTTGCAGCAAATGAGAAGTCAATCAGTGGTTTTCCAATATTTCTAAATATCATTCGAATAATATATTGGATGAGCAATAAGAGTAGAACAATAAAACCAATAAAAAATAACTGTAAATTTGATTGGCTTTTACTAAGTTCGACTACATTCTTCCCTAACTGATTTTCCAGCCCAGCGCTTATGGCCTTCGTATCTTTTAGAAACCGTTCCACTTTCGTGGTAGTCTCTGTATTTGCTATATCCATAAGTTCAGTTCTATTACCATTTTCATAATTAGTTATAACATTTGGCAGAACATCACCAAAATAATAATCTGAAAAATCAACCATTTCTTGGTATTCGGATATTTCTGAAATGGTCACACTATCTCGCTCTAGTTCTGAGATCAACTCCCTTATACCTTTTTCTTTCCCTCTTGCACGTTCCATCATTTGAGGATTATTTAGCGCAATATATCCTCTAACATCTAAAAAAACGGCATTATAATCATCATAAATCGCATTAATCGTTTTCCGTTTTTCAACGAGCACTTTGCGATTCTCGATATATTGATGATTTAAGTTTTGTTGAAGATAAAACAAAATGGCAGTCCCAATAAGACAAATTATAAAGCAAGCACTTATAAGTAAAATAACCTGTCTGGGCAGGCTGTTCCGAAAGTAATTACTAAGCCTCATTTATAATTTCCTCAATTTTTTCTAAAAGCTTAAGCGGACTGAATGGTTTTTCCATAAAGTAGTCCGCACCAGCTAACAGAATTCTTTCTTGTTCAAAGGCTTGGCTTTTTGCTGAAAGCATCAAAATTTTTGAAAGTCCCAGTGATTCTCCTGCCTTAATTTTCTCAATAAGTTCAAGACCGGTATATACCGGCATCATATAATCAAGAATTACAAGATCATATTCTTCCGATTTCAAATAATCAAGTGCTTCTTGGCCATCAGCCGCTTCGTCAACGATATAATCTTCATCCTCAAGCGTGTCAACAATTAACATCCGTAACACAGCTTCATCTTCTGCCAATAAAATCCGTTTCATGTTTGCCTCCTTGAATTAAATAAGTAGATACCCATAATAGATAATTCACACACATTATTTTTCTTACATACTAATTCTTGTAAGTGATTTTATTAAAAACACCCATTCTTTATAGATCGGAATTTTTGTCATATTTTCTACTACTTACCTGCATTATTTTTCTCTTTTTAGTAAACGTTCAATTCGCGCCTGTAGCTCAGGCATAGAGAATGGCTTTGTAACATAATCATCTGCACCAAGCTTCAATGCTTGAGCAATATTATCTTTGCTCTTTCGTCCAGTCAGCATTAATACCGAGAATAGGTTTGCATGAGGACCAGTTTTCACTTTTTGCAGTACCTCAAGTCCATCCATGATTGGCATGACTCCATCAACAATTAAGAAATGATCCCGACCGTCATTTGCCCTTCCTGATTCGAAAAATAAAGGTCCATTTTCAAACACCGCAATATTCAGTTCTATATGACCCATGTCAATCGATTCGATTATTTTGTTGAGCATGGTCCGAATAATAATATCGTCGTCAATGACCGACACATTGAGTACATTCTTTTTGTAACTAAGAGTCCTTCTAGAAGTTTCCACCCGCGCTCTCCCTAAACGCTTTGCCTCGTATAAGGAATGATCTGCATACTTAAACGCTTCTTCAGGAGTTACGATTTCATCATCAACCGTAAATAATCCAGCAGAGAATGTGATTGTAAAACTCTTCTCGTTATATGTAAACACTTTTTGGGAAAATGCATGAATAAGTTCCGTCAGCCTTCGTTTAGCTTCTTTATTTTTGGTTCTCGGAAATATTATGACAAACTCTTCTCCTCCATACCTGAAAATTAAATCGGAACTTCTAATGGACCTTTTAATAAATTGGGCAAATTCATTTAACACTCTATCCCCCAACAAATGTCCATATGTATCATTCACTTGCTTAAAGTAATCAATATCTACCACGCTGATTGAGAAAACCTGTTTTGACCGTTTATATTCTTGAAAATATCGTGGAAGCGTTTCTTCCAAAAATCTTCTATTATAGACTTGAGTTAATTCATCTATTAAGACCGATTGATCAAACATTTTCTTCCTTTGTAAATGTCGTTCTATCTTCACGATAAACTCTGCTATATCAATTGGCTTACCGATAAAGTCATCTGCACCAGATTGATAAGCTTTTATTCTTGTTTGCTTGTCATTTTGAATACTTATTATCATCTTGGGAATGAAATACTTTTCATTATGAGTCTGTATATCCTCTAAAACGTGAAAGCCGTCCTTCATCGGTAAATGTATATCTAGAATTAAAAGATCAGGATGCATTTCGAAATATTGATTAACCGCTTTTTCAGGATCTGTATTTGTTATGACCATCCAACCTTTTTCTTCAAGTACATCTTTAAGCAGAATTAACATGGACACATCATCATCAATTATCTGGATTAGCGGTGCATTCGACGGTCGGATTGCACTAGTTTTTATTGTTAGATGTTCAAAATTTTCATACTCATAGGTTAACTCCATCAAATCAAATAGAAAGTTTCTTAGCTCATCAAGCTCCCAAACTTTTTTACTATTTTCATCAAGTTCCAAAAGCAGCCGATCAGATACTTGCATCAGACCGCCAAGCTGTATAGTTCCAGCAGTTCCTTTGATGGAATGAAGAAAACGGTAGACGTCTCTTTGAGGAATTCCTTCATTTTCTTTAGGTTCAAACCAATCCGTTAAAATTTTTTTTGTATTTTGTATTAAATGGTTTTTATATTTTTCCAGATTCACAAATATCCCCCTATTACTAACTTACCTTCATCATAATACAATTCACTCGCCTTCCATATAAATTTTTTCATCTTGAATTACATTTTTCAAAAAGTGCCACAAATTCGAGTAAAAAACCGAAAGTTTGGTCAACCCCAAATAAACGGATTGGTTAATACATAATTGTTGAATCATCATTGCATGGTATAATTATGTTATTGGGTACAGGAGGAGATATGTAATGACGAAAAAACTATATTATGAAACTACATCGATAAAAACATGGGATTCCGAGATCCAGTCAATCACAGAAAAAGAAAGCCAGTTCTACGTTACACTACAGGAAACAGCTTTTTATCCAGAAGGTGGTGGCCAGCCGGCGGATCACGGAAAAATTGCTGGGATTGATGTATTAGATGTGCAAGTTATTAATGAGGAAATTGTACATGTTTTAGCCAATAAGCCAGAACTAGGTAAGGTTCACTGTGAACTTGACTGGAAACGCCGTTTTGATCATATGCAGCATCATAGTGGCCAGCATCTTTTGTCAGCCGTTTGCCGCGAGCTATTTGATGCGAACACATTAAGCTTTCACCTTGGTACAGACCATGTAACGATTGATGTGGACAGAAAAGAATTCTCTGAAGATCAAATTAATAACATCGAACAGCTTGCGAATCAATATATTTACGATAATAGAAAGCTACATACCTATTTCATCACTTCTGATCAGCTTAAGGAATTGCCAGTCGTGAAGTTACCTAAGGTTACTGAAAATATTCGTATAGTCGAAATGGAAGGAATCGAATATAACCCATGTGGTGGAACACACGTCCGACAAACGGGTGAAATTGGGATTATTAAACTGTTGAAAACGGAAAAACAAAAAGGCTTCACTCGCATTTATTTCAAATGCGGATTTCGGGCGTTACGAGATTTCCAAGAAAGCTTAACAGTACTCACAGCATTATCCAGTAAGTACAGTGCAGGACGGGATGACATTCTTGACCGTGTAAATAAGTCAGAGCAAAACCAAAAGCACCTACTTTATGAAAATGAAAAATTAAAAGAAGAAGTGGCATTCTTTGAAATGAAAGAAATTTTGTCTGAGAGTAAAGGGTTACTAATCACTCGCAGATTTTCCACTAAAGCATTAAAAGAACTTCAAATACTTGCCGCGAAGATTACCTCTGAACGAGACGCGGTTGTTTTGTTCGGCTCTGCTTCAGAAAATAAAGCAGTGCTTTATCAGAATGGAATAACAGAAATTCATTGCGGACAATTCTTCAAGCAGATTTTAGGAGAATATGGTGGAAAAGGCGGAGGAAATGACAAATCAGCTCAAGCTGGATTTCCTGATTATGAATCACTAGTCGGGTTTTTAACCTTTGCGGAAGTGGAACTAAAGAAATTAACAGTGAAATAATAGAAGAGTTTATCAATGAATGGTTTTGTTCATTCACTCTGTTGGTTTTGACTCATTTTAGCTCTGGCTCTAGGTAACAATTGGAGAATCGTACTTCCTCCTTCGTTTCCTGGAGCCAAGGCTACCTTTCAGCTTTGCTTAATGGGCGTGAGAAATCACGGTTTCTCACATGTGAATTAAACATTACTTTATCAACGATCTACAAGATGGGTGTCCCAATGTGTATCTTTTTTATTAGTTAATCAACATTCGAAATATTATTAAAATATACAACTCTATTCAACTCGTTAACTTTACATCGTGTTTATTTTCATTATTTCCGTTATTGACAATGGTTTTTTTTGTAAGTGAACTTATAATAAACATTACCAAAATATTAGCAGCAAGAGCTATTATTCCAATATTTAAATCCTGAATCACACTTGGAAGAGATGGAAATAATATCGCCATTGTTGTTTTAGTAAATGTGACATAGATAACGATCGCTACCCCTACCAGCATTCCGATTCCAGCACCATATTTTGTTATTCCATTATTCTTTCTCAAACTTAAATACATGGAAGGAGCCATTTGTGTAATTAAACTGAATGATGTCAAATATAATGTGGCTAACGTGCTACTTTCACTCATAGAAAAAAATGCACATACTATTGATAATAAAACAACAAATCCCTTTGCAGAGAGTGCTTTATTTTTATCAGAAACATTTGGCTTTAATGGTTCTATCACGTTGGTCGTAATCATTGTGGCTGCTGACATTAACATCATCGATCCGGGAACTAGTGTTGCAAGCAATCCTGTTGCACCTATAATACCGACAAACCACGGATCAAACGTTTTCATTGAAAGTTCTAACAACGCAAAGTCTCCGCTTTTTAGGCCAGGAAGCTGGACAATTGCTGTAAATCCAACAAAGTAAACAAATAAAACCATGATAGCGTATATCGGAAGTAATACTGCATTTAAACGAAATGCTTTTGCATTTTTAGATGCAAATACTGTTGGTGCAACATGAGGCCACATGAAGTACGCAAAGGAACTAATTGCAACAGTTGAGATAAACCACGATACACTTAACCCTTTCTCAGGCAGGGTTAAGGCTTGAGGCTTAACCTCACTAACCGCTTGGAATAGCCCACCAAGACTTCCGTGATAATGAATCGGTAAATAAATTCCCAAAAATAAGATAACAAAGAATATTAAAAAATCTTTAATTGTAGAGGTCCATGCCGATCCATGAATTCCTGAGACCATAACGTAACCTAATAATGCGATCATCCCCACCCATATGGCTACATTTGAAGAAATAGCTCCATATGATGTTGCTGCAACTAAAATCCCCATTGATTTAAACAGGATCGTGATATACGGAATCAGAGCAACTACACCTACTACTGCAACAAATACTCCAAGTCCTGTGCTGTTATATTTTTTTGAGAAGAATTGCGATTGAGATACTACATTGTTTTCTTTAGCATATTTCCAAATAACGGGTAATAGCCAATAAGATGTTATTGTTCCTAAAGCAGTAAAAGCCAATAAATAAAAGGCTGCTGCACCGTTATTAAATGCTAATCCACTCGTTCCTAGCAACGTAAAAACTGAATAGGTTTCTCCAGCTAATAGGAGGAATACAAAAAGCCCACCAAAACCCCGACCACCGATTGCCCACTGTTCCATGCTCATATCTTTCCCGCGCTTAGCTAAAAGTCCCATAACAATACTTATGATTAAAAATAAAGTTATTATTAACAATGCAGTATTCATTCTTCATTCTCCTTATTAATAGGATCCAAACGATAAATAACGAACATGATTACTGAACAAAGGACTGCCCAAAGTATGATCCAAAATAAGAAGAATGGTATTCCTAACACATACGGTTCAACTTTATTTACAAAAGCAGCTCCACCTAATATTGCAATATAAGGTAGTAAAGCTAGTAAATAGTATAACTTCATATCTTCACCATGCCTTTCAAATATGATTAAATACATTTATTTTTGCTTTTCTTAAACATGAAGGAAGCAGATTGGACTTTTGTCTATCTGAGATTGAAAGCTCCCAAGGACTGAGAGCTTTTCTATAATATTACTTACAAAGATAAAGTGACTTTTGCTGCTGATCCAGCAACAAACTTCCCATATCCAGGATTTTTCGTTACATTTATACCATCAAAAACTTCCTCGCCACGAACAATGGTAGAAATAACTTTACCATCTAATTCTTGTCCATCAAATGGAGTTAATTTCGAGAAAGATTTAAATGAATTTTGGTCAATAACTGTTTTTTGATTTGGATCAATTACAGTAAAGTCAGCATCAAATCCTACACTGATTTGCCCTTTTCCAGGGATATTGAATACTTCTGCTGGATGTGTAGACATTAAATTAGCAAAGTCGTTCGGTGTTAATTTCCCATTTGAAACGGCGCTGTTAAACATTAACGGTGTCATAATTTCAACGCCAGGTAACCCTGATGACGCAAGGAAAATATTTTCATTCCCTTTAACTTTTTGTTCAGCACTCCATGGAGCATGGTCAGAAGAGATTAAATCTATATTGCCTTCTTTGATATGCTCCCATAAACCTTGAACTTCCTCTTTTTCTCTTAATGGTGGGTTGTTTTTCGCAACTGGCCCATATTTCTCTAAATCATCTACATCCATTAATAAATATGGATAGCATGTTTCACAAGTTACTTTTACTCCTTGAGCTTGGAATAGTTTAATCAAATCTATTGTTCTTGGATGACTTACATGAACAATATGAAGCTTCACATTCGTCCAATAGGCAAATTCCAATAACTTCAATACGGCGCTTGTTTCGGTAACTGGCGGGCGTGTTTCGTTATGGGCTTTAGGATAAACCTTTCCTTCTTTCTGATATTGATCAATCATATCAACTATTATTTCATCATTTTCCGAATGGAAAGCAGCTCGTAAACCTGTCTCTTCAATCAGTTTCATAGCTTTTAAGATTTCCGGATCTGGAATTCTCGGAAAACGATACTCATCTGTTTCAAAAGTAGACATCTTAAAAGCAATCGCTCCAGCTTCTGCTAAAGGGATAATTTGATCTGTTCCACCCTTCTTTGAAATGGTTCCCCATAAACAAATATCAACAACCGCTTCTTCTTCTAACTTCTTAACTTTCTTTTTGAATTGAGCAACATTATTGATTGGGTTTGGCAAATCATAAGGCATATCTAGGAAAGTTGTGATCCCACCTGCAGCTGCAGAAGAACTAGTTGTAACAAAGCCTTCATTCGGATTACTAAAACAGTGCACATGAACGTCGATCGTTCCTGGAAAAACATATGCATCACCAAAATCAGTGACATTTTCAGAATCCAAATTTCCTGTTCCTTCGTTAATGCTTACGATTTTTCCTTCTTTAATACCCACTTCTCCTTTTATTACTTTATCTTTTGTAACGATATTCCCTTTAATAATTCGATCTACTTTGTTCATAACGTAAAGCTCCTTTTTATAGTTGATTTTCAATTTTTTTTACAGCAATTTTTATTGTATGTACAATTTCATTCATCTCTTTTTTTTCCATTCTTTCTTTTGGGCCTGCAACACTCAAAGATGCAACTAGCTTATTATCACTATCAAATATCGGCATCCCATAAGAAATAACACCATAGTCAATTTCACTGTCCGAAAATGAATACCCTTTTTGTCGGATTTCTTCTAAATGATGTAACATGTCACCCAAATCGAGAATCGTTTGATCCGTGTGTTTTTTTACAGTGCCGCTAAGATAAAGTTCTTCAACAACTTGGTCACCCATATATGCCAATAAAGCTTTCGAGGAAGCTCCACCGTAAATAGGGACAATATTTCCTTGTTCAGAAGAAACTTTAATGGGGTGCCCTGAAGGAACTGCTGCTAAACAAACCGCTTGTAAATTCGATGGTACCAATAATATGGAGGTTTCTCCCGTTGATCGAGTTAGTTCTCTCATTGCTTCTTGCGAAACGACTGGTAGATCAATATCCATTTTTACAATTTTAGCTAATTTTAAAAATATATATCCCAAGCTATACAATCCAGGTGAATACTCAATAATGTATCCTTTTTCTTTAAGTACTCTCATATGCCTGTACACTGAACTTTGTGGTTGCTGTAGCTTAGCTGCTAGTTCAGGAACAGAAAGTGTTCTTGATTCAAAATCAAACTGTTCCAAAATTTCCAAAGTTTTTTCTGCGCTCACTACAATCCTCCGTTCTTTAGATAATGTGAAATCTATAATTTCGCAAAAAAAATTATCATTTAGTGATAATTGATTATCTATTATTGATAATATACACTTTGTAATCTTTTTTTGCAAGCGCTTTTATTCAGAAATTTCATTCAATAAAAAACCCATTCATCTTTGAAATAAGGTGAATGGGTTTTTTTCAGTATTATCCTTAAAATCTATTTTGAAAACTCTAGAACAGCATTTAACATGGCATTTGCTCCTAAATATAAATCCTCTTTCTCTGCCCATTCTTCTGGACAATGACTTCTGCCATCTTTACATGGTATAAATATCATACCTACCGGAGCAAGCAATGACATTTGATTTGCATCATGTCCTGCTCCACTCGGTAATTCAATCACTCTTTCTGTGACTGCTCTGCATGATTTATGTAATAATTCTTTAATCTCATCTTTTATTACAATTGAACCTGATCGAGAGACATTTTCAGTCATCACATTCACATTTCTGTTACTTGCAATCCAATCGACTTTTGCTAAAAAGGCATTTGCTACTTTATCAATTACCTCTTCAGAAATACTACGAATTTCAACAGCGAATTCTACTTTTCCAGGTACCACATTTGATGCATTTGGAAAATTATTAAAAACGCCAACTGTTCCAACAACTGGCTGCTCAAATTCTTCATTTGCTACTTTCTCTAGAGCAAGCGTCATTTCAGCAGCTGCTGTAAGAGCATCATTTCTCATATCCATCGGTGTTGTTCCTGCATGATTTGGTAATCCATCTACTGAAATTTTATAGCGTTGAATTCCTACAATCCCTGTTACAACACCTAAATTCGCATTCTTTCTTAATAAGACTGGTCCTTGTTCAATATGCAATTCTAAATATAGAGCAATTGTATCTTTCTCTTTTTTACAATTAAATAGAGTATTTGGGTCTCCACCTGCAAATGAAATCGCAGCTGATAACGATTGTCCATCCGAATTCGTGTACGTCAACATTTCCTCAGTTAAGTTACCAGACCATGCACGGCTCCCAACTGTAGATAAACCGTATTCTGATGGTTCTTCTGCTGTAAAATCTACAATTTCAATTGTATGTTTGATTGCAATGTTGTGTTCAACTAAAGATTTAACAATTTCTAATCCTACAAGTACACCAGCAATTCCATCAAATCTTCCTCCATTTGGAACCGTATCCGTATGAGATCCAATAACAATTGGAGGTAGATTTGGTTCAGTTCCAATCAAACGTCCAATTACATTAGCCCCTTCATCCTTTTTTACTTCTAAACCTATTTCTCTCATTTCATTTATTAACCATTCTCGCCCTTCGTTATATTTGGCGGTAAATGACCGTCTCGTCCATGGTTGATTCTCAATTGTGATAGCAGCTAAATCATTTATTGTTTTCCATAATCGATCTTTATTTATCAATTCCATCTCTACACCCCATCAATAGTTTAATAATGCTGACATTTTATCAGCTGAATTTATCACTGTTTTTGAAAGACTTATGATTGTTTCTTCCGAAAATTTTTGACTTATTCCTAGGATGCTAACTGATCCTACTATTTTTCCAGACTTCGAGAATATGGGTGCAGCTACTGCACTAATTCCTAAATCTAACTCCCCATGACTAACAGCAAATCCATTCTTTTTTATTTGTTTTAATTCCTGTTCAAGTATCACTTTTGAAACAATTGTAGAATCAGTAAATTTCTCCAAAACCTCTTCACTCATAATCCTGGCTATTTTAGCTTGAGGAATAAAAGCCAATACCGCTTTTCCAGAAGCAGCTGCATGTAAAGGTGAATATCTGCCAATAATATGGGTGACATGTACAGATTTGGGACTATCTATTTTATCAATGCACTCCACTTTTTCGTCCACAAGAGCCGAAAGAGTTACCGTCTCTGAACATTGACTCGATAATTTTTCCAATTCCGGTCGCAATGTGCGTTGCAGAGCTTCATTTTTATCAAATCGATCCACAATAATATTAAATTCCTCAGGACGCAAACCGTAATCACCATTATCTTGTTGAAAGACGAATCCTCTTCTTTGTAGTGTTTTTAATATTCTGAATAAAGTTGATTTATTTATCTTCATTATTTTAGATAATTCACCAATTGATATTGGTCTATTAATAATCGATAAATGTGATATAACTTGTAATCCTTTATCTAAGGTTAATAAAATATCTGAACTTTTATTCATTCATAACATCCTTCACTTTTTGAACAACTAGATGTTGAGCGTTATAGCAAGTGCATTGTCGTTTTTTTTCAATTTTTTCTACTAGTTCATAGTCATACCCATAGCAATCCAAAATTACATGATTTGGATGATGCAAATCAATCTCTCTGATTATTTCATCAAGTACAGTTTCAGATTTGGGATGAACAGGTACAATATGTTTATTCCCCTCTACACTTGCCCATTTTATTTTTGCTGATCCAACCTGTTCTTTTATAGGGACAAATATAATCGTTGTATCACAGCTTTTTATTTTTCCTACTTTTCTCTTTATCTCTCTAATCGGATAAATTATTTTCGTCCTATTAGATGTACATGTAAACTCACTCATACATAGTACTGCAATAGCATCAGAACAATTCTCATATTCTTTTATTACATTCTCAACTTTTTGCTCTATTATTTCATGGATAATATTCGCCATTCCATTATTCAACACAACGAATAATTTTTCTTCTCCTGGCTGTTTTTTTAACATATCTATTTCATTTTGAGAAACATCATCAAGTGCACCAACTAGTTGAAAGTCACTTACTCCCCCTATTTTAAACGCTTTCAATAAATCTTCTCTTGGAGTCTGACCAATTGTTATTAACGTAATCATCCTATCCCTCCAATATTAATTATCGTTTCTATTATAGAAATACTAATTTCTATAATAGATATATTAGAAATTTTACCTAACGGAAATTACATTGTCAATTTACTCACTGAAAATAAAAAATACTGAAACCCCTAATAAAGCCCGAGATCTCAGTAATTGGATATTCAAAACATCGCGAAAAGGAAACTAAATTTAATTATAAGGCTATGTTAAACAATATTGTTGTTAAAAATCAACAGCGTTATATAACACAGCCAATTATAAAGTACTACACGATTTCACAATGAAATCCATTAGCAGATTTACTACACCGTTATATGATAGCATCATTTATTTCAGAATAACGATTACTTATTCGAATTCCGATGAAAAAAAGTCTGAACCACTCTCCACCCAACAAAAAATTGGTTACAAGAATTGGTTCTGACCGTTTAATAGATTGACGTTTCACTTAATTAAAAAATCCTCCTTTGAGTTTCCGATAAAATACAAGCGATGTAGCGGCCTTGTCATAACTACATAAAGCAGTTTAATGTCCAGTTCACGGTCACGCTCATATCTTTCGTTCAAGGAAATGGCGAACACACCATCAAACTCAAGTCCTTTAGCGAGATATGAAGGCAAGATGACCAACTGCTCCTTAGGAATAGAGGCTTGTTCTTCAAGCAAGCAAACAGATGAATCTAACTCACTCAGAATTTTGTATACTTCACGACAATCAGCCATTGTTTTCGCAATCACGGCAAATGTCCGCAATCCTTGCTCTTTCAATTTAGTAGTCCGCTCAAGTAGTTCTTTGCCCCATCTGTCATCCTCTATTTTTATAAACAACGGTTGTTCACCATGCCTAACAACAGGCTCTACTTGAGGAAAACGATAAGGCAATAAATCCAATAGTTTATTTGCTTCATTCATAATTTCCACCGTTGTTCGATAGCTTTTTTGAAGTTCAGTGTAGGTAGCCCTTGGAAATATGCTCCGATGGACTTCATCCCATTCCTCTAGTCCACGATACGAGTGAATACCTTGTGCAAGATCTCCGACGAGTGTAAACATATCTGTGTCAGAAGCGGTCTTTAACGATTGCAACTGCATAAAACTATAATCTTGAGCTTCATCGATGACAATATTCTTCGCCCTTTTTTCTTTATCCACCCCAAATAGGTGGGAATAGAGATAAAGGATTGCTCCTAAATCTTCAAGTTCATACTGCTTTTTTCTAAAAAACTGCGATTGATACATGCAAAGTCGCTCTGCTTCATGAATGGACAGAGATCCCTTACTATATGTAACTAGCATTTCTGGCTCTGAGAACAGATCTTGATAATACTCAAAAATCGATTTTCGTTCAAATTGTTTAAAATAGTTTTTAACAGAATTGCGCACTTCTTTCGTAATTTCTGCCTGACGTTCTGCTTTTTTATCCAGACATTTCGTGACATACTCTCGACGGATGTTTGGATCGATATTTTTATATAAAGCTTTCTCTATTCGATTGTCATAGAACTTCTCTACTCGCTCAAGCATGGCTTTCTTCTTAGACTTCACTTGATTTTGCAAAATTTGTCTTAATTTATCAACCCGAGTATATACCGGCATATACCAATATTCTTCCACTAATAGTTTTTTAAATTTCTTCGCAGAATACAATCGGTACTTATCACAATAAAAATCTTCCATTGGCGCGAATCGGTTAATAATGTCCATGATATATTGATCAAGTAGTCGTTTAAATGGCGATGAACCCTTTAATCCAGATACCCAGATGGACTCCAAAGTCTCCTCATCATTTTTTTCAAGTAAATGAATGAGTTTTCTATCAGGAACTAGCTTCACTTCACGTTCAATTGCCACTTGTACATATTCAGAAAAGGTAAATTGTTTCGCTTTCTCAACGCCTAATTCTGGCAGCGCCTCCGAAATATAATCGATAAACAGGCGACTAGGAGCAAGAATCATCAGCTGTCTTGGATCGAATAGATCTTTGTAGTGATAAATGAAGTAAGAAATCCTATGCAGAGCAATCGTCGTCTTTCCGCTTCCCGCAGCACCTTGAACGATGATTGGTTTATTTAAGTCTGCTCGAATAATCTTGTTCTGCTCTTCCTGAATCGTTGACACAATTTCTGTCAGACGATTACTTGAACTCTTGGAAAGTGATTCTTGAAGAAGTTCATCGGTTGTTGTTAAATCAATGTCTCGGATTTCTTCTAAATTTCCTTCCTCAATCATTAATTGCCGTTTCAACGTAATATCTCCCGAGAAATTCTCCCCTTCTGCTTCATATGTTACCGGTCCGATTCTTCCCTCATAATAAAGGTTCGCAATCGGCGAACGCCAATCCACGATAATTTGCTCCTGATTTTCCCGCTGATAAAGGGATGCCTTTCCAAAATAAAGGACTTCCTTTAAGCCGCTTTCATCTCTTGAGAAGTCGACCCGAGCAAAATACGGTTTTCTTTTTGCTTTACTTAAGTTTTCCAACTCAGCTTTCGACATGTCAAAAAAATTGGCCGTCGTTAGTAATTCTGCATACCTTCCCGACTCTTGCCAATCTTCATCTCCAAATGTCTCTTGCATAATTTTTTTAAATTGATCTTTACTCGTCCTAGCGGTCTTAACGACCACATCGATATACCGCTTCGTAAATTCTAATCTATCTTGTTCTTGTTTCAGATCCGGATGCTGCTTCGATGTCATTGTGTTCTCCTTTCATCTCTTGAAATAAACGTCTTGACAATCGTTTGCAGCGGTGAAATGGATATTAATATTATCAGAAAAATCCGTCGAACGCAAGAAGAAAGCAGTTTCATAAGAATCGTGATGAAGTTTCTAAAAAAGATCGAAAGTATTTACCGATCTAACCTACTTCCAGCTAGTTATCGCTATGAATGAACCAAAAAACACCACATAGTCAAGTTGTTATGAAGCTAGTACTTACGGAGACTTTTCTTTATTATGATCATTTCATCAAGTTACCATTTTCGAAATAGTGCATTTGATACATTATGCTTCCAAAGTTCAATCTTTGTTCATTTCTTCTCTAAAACAGATTTAACCGCCTTTTCGATTTCAGCATAGCCTGTGCAGCGACAAATATTTGATTCTAGCCACTCTTTTATCGTTTCATCATCAGCATCTGGATGCTTTAGGATGAGCGAATGACAGTTCATAATAAAACCAGGCGTACAGTAGCCACACTGAAACGCAAAGTTCTCAATAAAAGCCTGCTGAATAGATGTGTTTTTCAAACCCTCTATGGTCGTTACATTTTTCCCAACGGCTTCGATCGCGAGCATCAAACACGATTTCATTGGCCAACCGTCAACATTCACCGTACATGCCCCACAGTCGCCATTCAAGCATCCCGGTTTTGCCCCAGTCAAACCTAGCTTTCCTCTTATTGCATATAATAACGTATCTGCGAACCTGACTGTCACCGTGCGAAGAGTCCCGTTTACATGTAAATCAATGATTTGCATTTTCATACTTATTGCCCCTCTCATAAAACGAGTTAGCGATTAGAAACAGGCTAGCGGGGTTCTCCCCAACCAATTGATTACTTGGGCGACCGCTTTTACTAGGCAGTAAACTCATCGACATAACAGATGAATTTCTGTCAAAAAGGGTTGAGGCTTCGTAAAAACAGTAAACTCAAAAACTAGCATCCAATCCCTCTAAAACATCATGTAATAAATTCCGCAACACAAAAAGTCTGTAATCTGAAGAGCCTTCCACATCGTTTAAGATCGGTCTTGGTAATTCTGCTAAAGCAGCGTCAACTCGATCATTAATCGGCCATTCCCGGTTATTTAACGAGTCCTCCAGCTTTTTGGACCGAAACGGAAACGGACATAGACCACTCAAGGCAACACGCACTTCTTCCCCCATTTTTAAAGCTGCGACTGTGATTAATGGATAGCCTGTATCCCATTGCTGGCGCCGTTTTATACTGATATATGGTGCTTCAATAAACCTCTTATCTGTTGCGAGTTGAACAAGGAACTCGCCATTTTTCAATTGAAGTTGTTCTTTGAAAATATCATTGATTGGTACCACTTTCATACCTTCAGAGCCGACAATCATCACTTGGCTGTCCGCTAGTAAAAACGGAAGTACAGTCTCGCGATAAAAAATTTGCGCACAGATATTGCCACCAAGGGTAATTTTTCCGCGGGAAGTATGATCGGCCACTTCACTCGCTGTTTTTGTTAATAACGGAAACAGGTTGGTTTCTTCAATTTTTGTAAGAGTTAAAGTACTCCCATAAACAAGGTGATCTCCCTCAAACTTCATGACCTTGCATTCGGTGATTTCTTTCAGATCAATCACCGCTTCCGTATAAGCAAGATTTATTCTTCCAAGCGTAATTAATTCCGTTCCTCCCGAAATAAACATCGGTTTTTTTTCTTTTTTATCCAATGATTGATAGAGTGCTACCGCTTCATTTAATTTTGTTGGCTTATAATAATCAAAATCAAACGGTAGCATTACCTGATCCCCCCTTTGTTTTCCAAATTAATTCTGGAATAAGAGGTAGACGATGAAGCGAAACGCCACTAGCGACAGACAGGGCATTTCCAAGTGCAGCAGGCATTCCAAGTACCCCGTGCTCGCCAACACCACGTGCCCCATATGGTGCTTCAAGATCAGGGGTCAGCACGAAATCCACTAAATATTCAGGATTTTCACCATAACGGAGCGGCCGGTAGGTGCGTAACTGTGGATTTAAAACCCGTCCATACTTATCAAAATAAAACGTTTCTCGTCCTGCAAACGCCAATCCCATACTCATTGCACCCATCACCTGACCCAAAGCCGCTTTTTTATTTAACACAGTGCCAATATCAACAACCGTCACCGCCTTCACTAATCGGTATGTATAATCACGTCGATCAAACTCCACCTCAACCCCGTACGCTGCAACCGTCCATTCTGGTCCAGGCTTCCCTGCGCCTGTTTCTGGATCCAAAAAAGAAAGATGTCGTAAAATAAAATTTCCTTTACCAATGATTTGGCCGCCGATTGAGTTTCCGTTTGGATATTGATAGCCATAGCAAATATCTGCAAAATCAAGACCTATTGCAGGATTATCACGTAAAAACACCCGGCTTTCGGCCACTTTAAGATCTTCTTTTGGTGCCCTCAGTACAATTGAGGCCATCTCCTTCAGCTGATTGATGACATCGTCTGCAGCTTTGAGTAGAGCTCTTCCCGCCATGTATATGCCCCTACTTGCGACAGTCTTCCAATGTTCCGGTGTTGTTTGGGTATCGACTTCCATCCTAACATGAATTTTATCCACATCCATCTGTAGTCTTTCTGCAAGAATCTGAGCAAGCACGGTTTTTGTCCCCGTACCAATTTCAACGACACCTGACATAACATTAATACTTCCATCCCGATTAAATATTAAAATTACACCTGATGAGGCATTCGGTTCAATTGTTGATGTTTTCCAGCTACAACTTATGCCTTTTACTCTTATAAAACGATCATTTATTTCCTCCATTTGTCCCTCATCCCAACGGATTAATTCTCTTAATCTCTCTATACATTTCTGCAAGTTCCCCACATTGCTTTTATTCAAAAGCACCCTCGTTGGCGTTGTATCTCCTTGCTTAATGGCATTTCGCAAACGTAATTCTAATGGATCAATCTGTAATTTTTCTGCTAATAAATCCATTGTTCTTTCGATAGCAAATGAGAGTTCTGAATGACTAAAGCCTCGGAAAGGGGAAGCATAAGGATGATTTGTATACATACAGTACGAATCACACCATAAGTTTTCAATATTGTAAGGACCTGTGCAATCAACCGCTCCTGCTCTTGTTAGGTCAATTGCTTTATCGGAATAGGCTCCACCATCCCACAAATAACGGATATTAGCTATTTTGATTTTGCCTTGGCGGTCAGCACCGAATTTTATTTTTGCATCCAAACCGATATGACATGGGGATGTTAATATATCTTCTTCTCGTGTATTTAGTATTTTCACTGGCAACCCACCAACTGCCTTCGAGCCTAAATAAGCAAGAATTTCGAGCTGTACGGATGCCTTGCCTCCAAATGCACCACCTACAAGCGGCGTTTCTACGATTATTTTCCCGATATCTTCATTGAAATAACTTGCGATTAGTTGTTTGACCATAAAAGGGGCTTGTGACGATGTCATGATTTTAATCGTTCCATCAGGTAAAATCTCTGCAGTTGAACATCGAGTCTCCATCGCCGCATGATCGGATGGAGCAAATGAAAAGTCAGCTTCGACAGTTGTTACACTTTCAGCCCAGCCTTTTTCCATATTGCCTTTACGGATTTTAATATGTGTTGCAATATTTGTTCCTGGAACCGGGGTGGCATTTTCTTTTGTATATTCACCTAATCGTTCGTGTACTAATGGTGCATCTTTTTGAAAGGCTTGTGTCGGTGAATGAACAACTGGTAACAATTCATATTGGATTTTAATCCGGTCAGCAGCTTTTTTTGCCTGAGCCGGAGTATCAGCAACAACAAGGGCAACTGCTTCTCCATGGTAGCGCACCTTATCGACAGCAAGAGGTGGTCTGTCACGAATATCTTCGCCAGTAAGCGGAAAATGCTCGCCAGCGAGGATCGCTCGAACGCCAGACATTTTCCTCGCCTCAGTCGTATCAATTTTCATAATTTTCGCATGACCATACGGGCTAATCACGATTTTCCCTGAAAGCATCGCTCCTGAGTGATAGTCATGTGTGTATTTCGCTCTCCCTGTCACTTTATCTTGTGCTTCTTTTCGAACGATGCTTTTACCGATCACATCCAATTCCCCCCCTCCTTATCCATTTATAGTAATTAGTTGGATTCGCCGACCAAAACATTTGAATCGCTCTTAGCTCATACTAAATACCACCTGTTAGATATTTAATATCTTTCTATCTCAGTCGCTTCAATAAAGACTGGTATTCTTCCTCTGTATCAATATCTAAAAAATGAATATCATTTGCGACTTCAATTTGTTTACCTTGTTCTTTTATTTCACCACGGATAATAGCCCGCGCCCCTTGATCACCAGTTAATTCCATTAACAATGGAAATAGACTCCTTGTAAATAGTACTGGTGGTTTTAACATGCCTTCATGCGAACAAGCTATATAAGAAACAATGTGTGATGATTCAAATTTATCAACTAATTGATTAATCATCTTACTCGTCACAAATGGTTGATCTGCAAGCAAAACAATCACACCGGCCGCCCCCATTTCATCGGCCACGCGCACACCTGCTTGAAGTGAAGCGCTTTGACCACGATCAGCTACTAAACATTCTAAATAACGCCAACTTTTATTTTTCGAAAATGGGGCCAACCACTGGAGCGAATCTCCCTTTCGAGTAACAGCGATGTTGACATCAAGCTTTGATTCCAGTGCCGCCCTAAAAGCCATACTTCCCAACCATTGATGTTCAACTGGTAAATTAAGTTTAGATCTGCCCATTCTACTACTTTTTCCTGCTGCAAGATAAATCCCCACTAGTCCAGAATGATTCATAGATATTCCACTCTTTCACAAACAGGCTTTCGCCACACTTCAATCATTTCAGCAACTACACTAACGGCAATTTCAATAGGTCCTTTAGCGCCAATTGGCATCCCTATTGGTGAATGAATCCACTCTGGAACGTTATCACATTGAAGAAGCCGTGTTGTCCTTTCTTTTGGCCCTAAAACACCTAAGTATCTTAACTTTTTATCGATTAATGATAAAAGAATTTGTTGATCCCTTTGAAAATGATGTGACATGATGACAACAAAATCATCGGCGGAAATTGAGATTTCTTCCATAAGTTTCGTTGGAAAATCAACCAAAAGTCGAGCCGCTTGTGGAAAATTCTTCTTCTGACAGAACTCTTCCCGCCAATCACACACAGTTACAGAAAAACCTGTTTCTGCTGCAAGTGCGACAAGTGGCTGAGCATCAGGCCCTGCACCGAACACAATTAGTCGTGGTTTTGGCTGATAAATATGAAGGAAAATTGGTTGTTCAGCGATAACCCCGCTTTTCAAATCAAAAATTATACGAGGAATTTGCCCAGACCACCGTCCGAATGGTTCACCATCATTTGGGATAAACATATACTCCTCTGATTCAGGATATTTTTTCAACATGGCGATTGTTTTATCAGTAGCAAGCAATTTCTTAACTACATTAAGATCTCTTTGATATATTTCACTCACTGGCTCCAGCAAAATATCAATGATTCCGTTACATCCTGCCCCTTGCCCCCAAGCTAAGTCAGTTTCCTCGCTCATATCATATTGAAGCGAAATCGCCATTTGATTTTTCAATACCTGTTGCGCTTGGATCGCCAAATCCATTTCTAAACAACCAGCACTTAACATGCCTATTTGTGTTCCATCTTCAAAAAAAAGCATCTGTGAACCTTCTTTTTTATAGGCCGAGCCTGTAACTCGAATAATAGTCGCTAATACTTTTTTCCTCGAATCATTCATCATGTCTAATATTCGGTAAATATCTTCCATGTAATCCCCCCATGTCCGTCATACAAACCTAAATGGCCTTAAAACGTCATCAGTTACGATGAAGGGTTGATCATTAAGCACGCCACACTCGCCTCATCACAATGGTGGCGGTGCGGAGCCGGAATTTCAGATGCTTACTCATTCATATAAGGATACTAGCTAAGTAGATTGGCTATATGAGTAAGCCGCGAAGCCCCGTCCCCATGTCCGTCATATATAGATTCTAATTTATGTATATTCATAGACACCCCTTTCCTAGAATCGATAGTTTTTTTCTTAACAGGGTCATATACATAGAAAACCTGAATGGTGTTAAAACGCCACCAGGTACTATGAAGGATACAACATTAAGCACACTACATTCGCCTAATCATAATGGTGGCGGTGCGGAGCTAAAATTTTGGATGCTTTCTCGATAAAATGAGTATACCTGCTAAGTAAGGGGCTTATGAGTAAGCCGCGAAGCTCCGTCTCCATGTCCTTCATAGAAGAAAACCTTGTAAGGGGCGGGAAAATTATGAAATTAAGAAAATTTGTAGATGCACTGCCTATTCCTCCACTCTTAAAGCCGACTTTGCGTTCAGGAGAATATACGTATTACGAAGTGACCATGAAAGAAGCGAAGCAAGCTTTACATCATGACATACCGGAGACAACTATTTGGGGCTATGAAGGCATTTATCCTGGGCCTACAATTGAAGTCGTTCAAGGCGAAAAAGTTTTTATTAAGTGGATGAATGATTTGCCAGAACACCATCTGTTTCCAATTGATCACACCGTACACGGAGCGGAAAAGGAAATACCTGATGTAAGAACCGTTGTCCACCTTCATGGCGGTCGAACAGAGCCAGAAAGTGACGGTTATCCGGATGCATGGTTCTCAAAAGGATTCGGCAAATTCGGATCATTTTTTCAAAAAAGTGTGTATGAATATGATAATCAGCAAAGTTCCCGTGCACTTTGGTATCATGATCATGCAATTGGACTAACGCGATTAAATATTTATGCTGGTTTAGCAGGATTTTATCTACTCCGGGATTGGCGCGAACAATCGTTAAATCTGCCAAGCGGCGAATATGAAATTCCTTTATTACTTCAAGATCGTTCATTTAGGGAGGATGGCTCCTTAGCCTATCCAGTGCAGCCTAAAGACAATGTTTCCGGTATATTCCCTTCAATAGTCCCTTCTTTTTTTGGTGATACAATTGTTGTAAATGGGAAAGTCTGGCCATATCTTGACGTCGCACCACGTAAGTATCGCTTTCGTTTATTAAATGCAGCGAACGCGCGTTTCTTCCGCTTAACATTAGATTCGGATCAGTTATTTTACCAAATTGGCACAGATAGTGGCTTTCTTGAGAAACCGATTGGGGTCAAATCATTGTTGCTTGCACCCGCAGAGCGGTTAGATGTGATTATTGATTTTTCTAATCTTGGCGGTAAAAAGATCACGCTAAAGAATGATGCTCCGACTCATTTTCCGATTGGGGATCCTGTTGATCCGGATACAACGGGGATTGTGATGCAATTTCGAGTGACAATGCCACTCTCCACTATCGATACAAGCGTTATACCAGACTTTATGGGGCCTATTCAATGGCTACCTGAACATACAGCAAGAAATAATCGATACCTACAATTAAGCGAGGAGAAGGACTGGTATGGGAGACCCTTATTTCTTCTTGATCAGAAAAAATGGGATGATCCGATTACTGAACAGCCACATGTTGGTACAACTGAGATTTGGAATTTCGTGAATACAGATAATGATGATCATCCCATCCACATCCACCTTGTTCAATTTCAACTTCTTGACCGATGTTCTTTCGATGTGGATTTTTATAAAAAAACAAAGCAAATCAAATACACAGATCGCCCTATTCCACCGCATGCTGGGGAACGAGGCTGGAAGGATACGATTCGCTGTCCTCCTGGTTTTATTACCCGAATTATCATTCCGTTTTTCCCTTATACAGGTCAATATGTGTGGCATTGTCATATGCTTGAACATGAAGATTATGAAATGATGAGGCCATATCGCGTCCTTCCACCGAGCTAGCCTTCGTTTTTTGACAACTGATCTAGTTTTTTCAACAAGCTTTTTGTTTCATGATATAAAGAAACATGAAACCGCTGTTGTTCAAGATTACTTGAAATCATAACTTTTAACGTTTCACTCGGTGGGTAAAGAACTACCGGGTTTTCTTTTGCGTGAAAAAATGGGGCCAATGCTTTGACTTGAGCAGCCCAAATAGATTGTTGATCAGGTGTTATCGTTCCTGATTCAGACCAAGCGATGAGTGTTCCAACAATATTTGAAAGATAAGCATAGCCTTGTGTTAAGTAATCCATCCGTTGTTGATAATTTTGCAGATTTTTCTTGCTTTTTTTTGTAAAAGGATTGTATTGAAGGCTTTCAGATGCATCTTGAATAAGAGAGTTAGCTTGGTGAAGCTCTTTAAGCAATTGTTTTGTTTCTGTTTGCAAGGTGTACCCTGCTTGTTTTTCCAGACCAGACTCAGCCCAATCAGATACTCTACTAAAGGTTGTTGTTAAATGAGTAGCGAAATGATGGATGCTTTTCGAAGCTTGATTGGTAAAATTCGGTGGGTATATGAACATATGTACAATAACAGCAACAAATGCGCCAATCAATGTATCACGGAAACGGTCTATTGGATAATAACCTGATTTATGACCCAAATCAAAGACGAGCAATACCGTTAGCGCAACTTGATGGATCGTCGTTGCATCCCTTTTTAACCATGTAGCGACAAAACAGCCAATAAGAATCAGTGTTCCAATCGTCCAACCATTTACTTGTAAATGTGGGGCTATGAGAACAGTGACTGAAATGCCAATCATTGTTCCGACTATTCGGTGAAAGGAAAAGCGAATAGAGCGATTAATTGTAGTTTGTAAACAAAGAATGACGGTGATGGGCGCTAAATAAGGATGATGAGACCCCATAAATTTAGCAATCTCCCAAGACAGCGCAGATGCAAGAGCCATTTTCAAAATAAGCAGTGTTTTATTTTCCAATTGCATGTTATGTGTCATGTGCAATCTGACCCCATTTTTATCAAAGTAGATAATCTGTATTTAGGGTTCCCCTTTTGTTGATTTTTATTTTTTGAAACGTATAAATCTGAAAGTCAACTGTAAGCTAGCTTGAGCACTTCGTGAACCTCTTTTTATGTTTAGAGTACCAATAAACTTAGTCGTTTATGATTTCCTGTAAGGCTAGATCATGTCCAGGGTCAATGACGCTCTACTTTATCTATAGGCTGTGTTATATAACGCTGTTGATTTTTAACAACAATATTGTTTAACATAGCCTATCTATAAAACAAACACAAAGAAACATGAACAGGACAGCAATTTTCGTTCTAACAAATATGATATGCATCAATTTTGTTACTTCGCATATATAACAACTAGGTGGAAAGGGGGCTGTCTTATGTTACATGATCAAAAAAAAAGTTTATCAACTGCAAAATTATAACAGTTAGCGATTCAAGAACCGCTGACACGGATTACAGTGGCCAGTTAATGAAAGAGTTACTACTGAAAAACGGGCATATTGTCACAGCCTATGAACTTGTTACAGATGAAAAAACAGACATCGTGCAGGCGTTTCATTCCGGATGTATAGACCCTAAGATCGATGCCATTTTACTAAACGGTGGAACGGGCCTTGCCAAAAGAGATGTGACGATTGAAAGCATCCAGCCATTATTACATAAAGAAATGGTCGGCTTTGGTGAGATTTTTCGAATGCTGAGCTATACGGAAGATATCGGCTCAGCGGCGATCCTATCTCGGGCGATTGCTGGAGTTTATAACGATACAGCTGTTTATTGTACACCTGGGTCAGTAGGAGCCGTTAAACTAGCCATGGAAAAATTAATTATCCCCGAACTTGGTCATGTGATTTCAGAAATCAGAAAAAATTTATAACTGAAATGGGGCAAAAATGATGAAAATTTTCTTTAAACCAGTCTTGATGTTCTCTATCATCCTTCTACTTTTTATCAGTGGATGTAAGGAGAAACAAGAGAAAGTTGAACTGACCATTTCGGCAGCGGCCAGCTTAAAAGATAGTATGGATGCCATCCAAGCACAATTTGAAAAAGAACACCCAAATATCTCTCTAACGTTTAACTATGGGGGATCAGGCATGTTGCAAAAGCAAATTGAGCAGGGCGCTCCAGTTGATGTATTCCTTTCTGCTGCGGAACAAAATTATCAAGCACTCGAAGAAGAAAACATGCTAATTCCAGAGATGGGCGGGCCTTTTACAAAGAACGCCCTTGTCGTGATTGCTCCAACAAATAAAAAGTATGCTTCTTTCAACGATTTGATAGAAAAAGGAGATAAAATCGCAATCGGCATCCCTGAAACTGTTCCCGCAGGCGCCTATGCAAAAGAAACTTTACAAAAAATAGGGAAATGGGAAGAGATACAAGATAAATTAGTGTTAGCTAAAGATGTCCGTCAAGTATTAACTCTTGTGGAGCAACAAAACGTAAGCGGTGGCATTGTTTACCAATCTGATGCTGCAAGTTCTGTTAAATTGAACATCATTGAAAAAATTGATCCTTCCCTTCATTCAGAGATTCAGTATTACGGAGGCGTTGTTGCGAACAGGAGCAATTCAAAGGAAGCGTCATTATTTATCGACTTTCTGCATAATTCAGCCATTCAGAAGATTTTTGTTGAAAACGGATTTATCCCTATTACCTCGAAATAAAGGATAGAAACTGAAGGTGGAAACATGAACCAAGATTACTTTTTTCCGATTCAATTATCCTTAGTCGTTGCTTTTGCAGCGGCATTGGCCGCTTTTATTACTGGTGTCATATTAGGGAAGGTATTTTCTGTACAATCATTTAAAGGAAAAATCCTTCTTGAAACAGTTCTTATGCTACCACTCGTATTGCCTCCTTCTGTGATCGGATTTTTATTAATTTTGATGTTTGGTGCAAAATCCCCAATTGGTCAACTGATTGAAGCCTTTACAGGAAGCACCATCCTTTTCACTCCCTTGGCGGCAATGATAGCAGCTAGTGTCGTTGCTTTTCCGCTGATGTTTCAATCTGCCAAAGCGGGATTCACAGCAGTTGATAAAGATATCGAAGGTGCTGCTAAAGTAGATGGAGCGTCTACTTGGGCTGTTTTAGTGAAAATTTCAATTCCTTTAGCAAGCAAGTCGCTTATAGCCGGTGGTGTACTTAGTTTTACCCGTGCACTCGGCGAATTCGGCGCAACTCTCATGTTTGCCGGCAACCTTCCAGGCAAAACGCAAACGATTCCGACCATGATTTATATTGCTGTCGAATCTGGCAACACCAAACTCGCCTTTAGTTATGTATTATTTAGCATTACTTTGGCCTTTATTTTACTTGGGCTGATACAAATCATTAACAAAAGAAATGATCTATAATTCAACAAAAGATGAAAAAGTAAACCGCCATTTTGCGAGTAATGCAAGAACCATTCATCGATAACAGTACATCCATCTATACCAAGGCAAGGTTACCCATAACTAAATAAGCAGATTCAAAGTATCAATTCCGTTACAATTTGACGCATACACTCTGGATTTGACGCATATTTTTCAAGTTCCTCCACCTTCAACTATTAAAATAGACAGGCACTTCTGTGACAAAAAACGCTTAGCCTTTTTAGCCAAGCGTTTTTTGTTTATCCCGCATTAACGGGCAGCTTCCTCCCCACCTCAATGCTTAGAGGAATCGAAGAAGCGATTGGTGAGATACAGTGAAACTTACCTTTGTGGTCTTCAAAGCTTTAGTTGAACCAATCACCAATCGGGTTCGTAGAGTCGCTTTACCGAAGCAGAGTGGAGGTATTAGCGACTCTAGAACGGGGATAACAATCAGTAGGAGATGAAGAAACCCCCCTACTGATTGAAGTTTCACTTTATTCAATTCTGGTAAAATTGCCACTCTTGCCACCAGTCTTTTTCACTAAAAATGTTGGTCCGATTATCATGCCTTTGTCAATGGCTTTACACATATCATATACCGTTAAGGCACAAACGGAAACAGCCGTGAGCGCCTCCATCTCGACGCCTGTACTTCCTCTCGTTTTTACTGAACAGGTTATAATTAATCGGTTAGCATCCTCTGTTCTCTCCCATTGAAAAAAAATGTCAATGCTAGTTAAGGCAATGGGATGGCACATCGGGATCATATGGCTCGTTTGTTTCGCTGCCATAATTCCAGCAATTTGCGCAATGGCAAGTACGTCCCCTTTTTCAATCGAACCACTCGTCATTTTATTGTATATTTCTTCTGATAAAAGAAGGCTAGATTGGGCAATGGCTGTTCGATTTGTTTCATGTTTGTCGCCAATATCGACCATTCTTGCCCGACCCTGCTCATTAAAATGGCTAAATTCTAACATCTCGCCTTCCCTCTTTTCAATGAAATACATCCTTATCTTATGATAAATGGATTCAGCCACCAATATAAGACATACCGATTTTCTTTCGACTTTTTGCAGTTAGCTCCGTTCGTTCATCAGAATAGCGATCGTTCCGCGTATTCCATATTTGCCAAATCGCATTGGCCAGTTCTTCATTTGTCGCATTCCCCCGAAGGAGTTCTTTTAGATCATACCCGTTTGATGCAAATAAACACGTATACATTTTCCCGTCGGATGATAATCTCGCTCTCGTACAAGATGAGCAAAACGATTCAGATACCGACGTAATAAAGCCGATTTCAACATGACTATTTTCATAGCAATAGCGACCGGCCACTTCCCCGTAATAATTGGCTTTTACAGGAGTCAATTGATAATGCCTTAATAATTTGCTGAGAATGTCCTTTTTCGTTACCACTTGTTGAAAGCTCCAATTATTATCTTCGCCAACGTCCATGAACTCAATAAACCGAAGCGTAATCTCCTTTTCTTTAAAATAAGCGCTCATCGGCATAATTTCTTGTTCATTGACTCCTTTTTGGACGACCATATTAACTTTCACTGAAAAGCCGAGATTTTTGGCATAGTCAATGTTCTCAAGTATTAGCTTTGGATCGATACCACGACCATTCATTTTGCTAAATGTTTCTTTAGACAACGCATCAAGGCTAATATTTAAACGTCGCAGTCCTACCTCATACAGTGATTTTCCATATTTTTTTAAAAGCAATCCGTTCGTAGTCAAGGCGATGTCTTCTAGCCCCTCTATTTTTCTAAGCATCTTGACAAACTCTGGCAAATCATTTCTAAGCAATGGTTCCCCACCAGTTAACCGAATTTTCTTCACACCCATTTGAACAAAAATAGTAGCTAGTCTTGTCATTTCTTCCAAAGACAATAATTCACTTTTTGGCAAAAACGCATATTCATCACCATATACTTCTTTCGGCATGCAATAGGTGCAACGAAAATTACAGCGATCGGTTACAGAAATGCGTAAATCTCTTAAAGGTCTGTTTAAGCGATCACTAAGTAGTTCAGTCATCATGATCAGTCCTTTTTTAGATTTATTTGTGATTTCATCCTCCACTTACCGGCGGGATAAAAGCAACAGAATCGCCCGAATATATTGGTTCTGTTTCTAATACATATTCTTCATTTACTGCGACATGCCATGAAAAGTCTGTAAATCCCGGATACGTTTCATTCGCCCATTTAATGAGCTCAGCGACTGTTCCAGCTGTCCAACTGATCGTTTCTGCTTTTTTTTTCGTCAATTCTTTCATTTGCGCAAAGTAATAAAGATGAATCATCACTTCCCCCCTCCGATGGTTTATATGTTTGTCCGCCCACCCACTTTTCACCATCTTCCCAAATTTCTTTTTTCCAAATGGGAACATTTTTTTTAATTTGTTCGATTGCATATTCGTTTGCTTCATAAGCTACTTTTCGATGTGGCGAAGAAACTGCTATGATAATCGCGGTTTCTGAAATTTGCAATATACCGATTCGATGGGCAATGGCAATCCGTGTTCCCGGCCATTTCGTTTGAATGTCAGATCCAATTTCCGCTAGTTTTTTCTTGGCCATTGGAACATACGCTTCATATTCTAAATAAACAGTCCGCTTTCCATTTGTCCATTCGCGGACAATCCCCGCAAACAACGTCACGGCTCCAGCCTCTGGATGTGTGACATATTGTAAATATCGAGTAGGGCTTAATACTTCATTAGTAACTTCAAATGGACCCATATTTCCCTCCGTCATAAGAATTTTGGCGGTAACCATGTTGAAAATCCAACTGCCTCTTATTCACGTATGACCCAGCTTTCATGGCCTTCATCCATCCCAAGCAACAAGACGTCCACAACTTCTCCTCTCTTAATTCTGTCAGTTCCTCCTGGGAGTACGATGAATGCATTTCCGCGTGCAATCGATGTAACAGAGTTCGATTTATTAAAACCAGCGGGGGCAATCAATGCGCCAGAAGGTTTCGATTCATAAACAGCTCGAATAAATTGTGTAAACGAGTTGAATGTAGCATCTTCCTTTATAACTGCTTTAGCGTAATGCAAATATGGTTTAGTTGATCCCATCATTGCTAATAGTGCTGGTCTGGCAAACAATTCAAAACCGACAAAGCAGGAGCTTGGATTTCCGGATAGGCCAAACAATAAAGTCTGATCTGTATGCGCAACGGTTGTCACACTACCGGGACGCATTTTTACCTTATTAAATAGAACTTCCGCCTCCATTTTTTCATAAACAGCAGGTAGGTAATCAAAATCACCCACTGAAACTCCTCCTGTTGTAATCACTGCATCACAAACTTCAGCCGCTTGCTTTACTGTCAAATAGCAAGCTTCTACATCATCAGCCCGTACACCTAGCCATTTGGGCTGCACACCAAGCCGCTTTAGCTGGGCCAAAATCATTGGACCGTTAGAATTACGGATTTTACCCGGTTCAAGCGGTGTGGAAACATCTAGTAATTCAGAACCAGTAGCAAGCACCCCGACAACTGGTCTCCTTGCTACTTTCACATGCGTATAACCAAATGTCGCCAGAACCGCAATCACGCCCGGGGTAATCATGGATCCTTTTTCAATGATGACATCGCCTTTTTTGGCATCTTCGCCTTGTAGCGACACATTTTCAAATGGAGTAAATGGCTTATGAATCACAAATGAATGTTCACTACTTACTGTTTGCTCCAACATAATCACTGCATTTGCCTCTTTTGGTAGCTTTGCACCTGTCATGATCCGGACAGCTTTATTTTCTTCAAGCGATACAGATGATACATCGCCTGCACCAATACGATCAATTACTGTAAAAGCAGCTGGTGAATGACTGGAAGCTTCTGTTGTATCAATAGCACGAACCGCAAAGCCATCATAGATAGAACGATGAAACGGTGGAACATCATGGTTCGCCAATACAGGTTCTGCTAAAATACGCCCACAAGATTCATTGAGTGAGATCGTTTCACTTGAAATTTTACCAACCTGTTTCATAATTCTTGAGATTGCTTCACTAACTGTGATCGGATTCCTTGTTTTCAAAATGGCAAATTGCCTCCTCTCGATCAATATGAGTATTCTCTGGAAGACACAGCGCTTAAAACACAACATTCCTTGGGACGATAAATCCGAATAAAAAAAGCCTGACTGTTCTACTACTATTCGGACGGGTATTATAAAATTCCAGCTAGATTCAATCATGCAGTTTCAGCCAAATAATTGATGATACAGCGAATTAGCTTCGTTCACATCTTGGATACCATGAAAGAGTAGGCGACCATTAGCAAACAGCATTAAGCGGCAACCTTTATAGTCGATTTGAACAAAGTAAGGGGTTCGTTTGAATGGGAGGTTTTGACTGTTTGCTACATGTTCACCATCATCAAGTGTGAGCGTTCGCCCTGTTGCTGGAATAATTTGTGCAGTTGAACGACCACAAAATGAAGTGGATTTAGTTTGATTGATACGTTTAAGTGACGGGTATGTACGTTTCTCGCCACAAGAAGGGCAATTTATTCGCTTTATTTTTTCAATTCCAAACTTGTGATGTTGGTTCGTCCATACATCGAGCCAGACTAATTCTTTATGCATATGATCGATATCGCCACTTAAATATTTGAACACTTCTGCACATTGGTATGCTGCTGTCATATAAACGGCTGGAGCAATTACACCTGATGTAGTACATGTTTCGTTCATAGCCGGTAAAACTGGTAACAGACAGCGAAAACAGGCAGATGAATCTCCATGAAATGATTTAACAACACTTGTACTTCCCACACACGCACCGTAAATCCACGGAATTTGATGCTTCAAACAAGCGTCATTGATGATCAGCCTTGTTTCAAAATTATCCGTCCCGTCGACAATAATATCGCTTCTGCCGGCGAATTGTTCAACCATTTGTGCGTCAGCATGATCAAAGATCGCTTCAACGGCAACATGGTGATTGACTTGATATAGTCGTCTTTTAGCAGCTTCTACTTTAGGAATCATATCTATAGCGTCTTGTTCGGTGTATAGTGTTTGTCTGTGTAAATTGGAGAATTCAACATAATCTCGATCTACAAGTATTATTGTGCCAATACCAGCACGGGCGAGGATATCTGCAGCCGCTGACCCGAGCGCTCCACAGCCAATAATGGTCACATTCGCTTCCTGAAGCTTTCGCTGACCTTCTGTACCAAGCATCTTAAATCGCTTCTGCTGTAAATATCGATCTTCCATTCCACTACACTCCCTACTTTCGATTCCTACTATCAACATTAAAATGAAGCTTCCGCCAAAATATAGATTACCAGCAACCATCCAGATTTAATACCTTCGTCGACATGACCCAATTCCAGTTGTCGAAAATAAGATTCAATCCAATCTACACATACCATTATAATTTTAAGTGCTGTCAAAAATGATCGTATTCCGTTTATAAAAAGCAATAAAGCAAGTCAAAAAAACTGAACTCTTTATATTCTTATACTTCTTCAAGGAAATATTAACCATCTCTTTCTTTTTCTATAAATTCCATGGATTATGATAAAAATAAATACAGACAAATCAGGGAGGTTTAAAACCATGCAATTAATAACCAAGCTATTAACTGGTGCGATAGTCATAGGTGGTCTAGGGGCTAGTGTTTATGCGTTGACAGGTAACGAACCTACAACACCACAAATAATTGAACCTTCACAAAAAAATGTAAAAGCTCAAACAATTACTGAGCAAAAAGCAAACGAACTTGCTCTGAAAACAACAAAAGGTGGTATAGTTACGAATACTCATTTAGAAGAAGATACCGAGGGTAAAAAATACGAAGTTATTATCGTAAAGCAAGATAAAAAATTCGAAGTGGATATAGATGCCCAAACAGGTAATGTTATCGAAATCGATCAAAACTTATTAAGTGAAGGTGAACTCAAAGTTGAAGTAAATAATCATCAAAATGTTTCTCCAAACATTTCTCTAGCGCATGCAAAAGAATTAGCGTTAGATCAAGTAAGAGGGACAATAACTGAAGCGGATTTACAATATTTTAATAATCGCTTAGTCTATAATTTTGAAATAAGTACAGCTGATCATCGTGAAGCAGAGGTTACCGTGGATGCAACCGATGGAACTGTATTAAAAGTTGATGAGTTAAAATAAAGATTTTGCTCAAGACGTGAACCCAATTTGATGAGTCATCACAGTTAATTATCATTTACACTTCATAATCTTTTTCAATTCTAAAGGCTCTCTTAGTCCATATTATTGATAAAATGTTGAAAAAGGGGGATCTATCAGCAGGTCTTTACAATCATTCAAATGGGGCTTGAAATCAGCAATTCTAATCCCGAAACCATTTATTATCTCCTTGTCCTTCATTAAAAAACAAATCAACAGGATTAGTTATATGTATTAAAAATAATGACTCTTCATTCATATTATTTCCACAAAAAAGTAAAGGCCAGTTATTTTCTCCATTATTGATAATGACTAAAATAGCCCCTACACTTTCATCGTTTTCTATTTTGTAATAATAAAAATTCTTTATTTTATGCCTTTTTGTTAGGGTTACTCTGAATTCACTAAGAGCAAGAAAAGGTGCTAAAAAAACATTTATCATTAACCAAAACTTCTAACATCAAGACTGTAATTACTTTTTATACAAGAGCATACATACAGAAGCGAGTAAGCTGGCCTTTACTCGCTCTCTTCAAGATCCTCCATTCTTTTATATACTCCTGCATGGTGCTCTCTATAATTTTTACACGCATCCCTGAAACATTTTATTTTTATCCCCTTAGGAAGCTCATCTTTATATTTTTCATAACAGTAGCATATCTCCATGAACTACAACCTTTCTGAAAGGATTGTGACATCATTTCACTTAGCTGAAGCAAATATAATCCCCATTTTTAATAGAATTAAAATCTTTTTATTCTTCTACACCGGTCACTTTTCATATTTACTCAACTAAAATAAAGATCATTTCTTTCAGCTAAAATTTCAACATTATTAAGAACGGGACGCCTCATTAACTACCCTCCTCCTATTTTAAAATTTTTATTAAATTTCCCCTGTAACGTTATTAATTTTCCAGCCATTTTCCTGCTGAACGACTTCAACAGAAATATGTTTTGCTTCCGTTTTATTACCGACTGAAAAAACTTCATATACGAAAGTCCCTTTGTCAAAATTAATCTCATGATCTTTCAATTTCATATAATCTATACAATCTTTAGATTTACTAAAGCCATATCTTAAAGAATTTCCATTATCAAATGTAATGCCTGTTGACTCAATGCTAACGTTTACTGCCACCCTATTCTTCAATTCAACAAGATCCTTAGTTTCAATCGCTTTGATAAAAAGGAACACATCATCATTAATTCCAAAAGCAGTTTGTTGATTCTTTTCCAGCATGATTATTTGTTCCTCTAATTCAGCTACTTTACTTTTTAATTGTAAATTTTCATCAATGATAGCCATTTCCAGAAACTTATCCTCATCTGTATTATGCACTGAAAAAAAACTGCAGGAGCCGAGTAGAATAATCGAGCTGCATATTCCTACTAATATTAAACTTCTCGACATGAACATCCACCCCCACAATAATATTGTATCTATATATTATTAAACGTATTTAACAGTAATAAAGTTTCAAATTTTTGATATTTTTTTGACAATTATCAACTTTCCACTTAAATATCGTTCATTTTTACAAATAACCGCTTGAATCGATAATTTATATCAGCTATTTTCAGATAAAATCACAGTTTATCTGAAAACATTTCTCCGTGGCAACAATACATGGTATACTTTTATAGATATTGTCATTGGAGGTATGTATGTAAATGATTACTGTTAATAATGTCGGCTTGCGCTATGGTGACCGTAAATTATTTGATGAAGTTAATATAAAGTTCAATCCCGGTAACTGTTACGGTCTGATTGGGGCAAATGGAGCTGGAAAATCTACATTTCTAAAAATCCTTTCTGGTGAAATAGAAGCACAAACAGGCGACGTTCACATGGGACCAGGTGAACGCCTTGCTATTTTAAAACAAAACCATTTTGAATTCGAAGAACATGAAGTACTTAAAGTTGTTATTATGGGACATGAGAAACTGTACCAAGTGATGCAAGAAAAAGATGCCATCTACATGAAAGAGAATTTCACGGACGAAGACGGCATGAAAGCAGCTGAACTTGAAGGTGAATTTGCTGACATGAACGGATGGGAAGCAGAATCTGAAGCGGCTATCCTTCTTAAAGGTCTAGGAATTGGTGAAGATCTTCACACAAAGAAAATGGCTGAATTATCAGGTGGAGAGAAAGTGAAAGTATTACTTGCTCAAGCCCTATTTGGTAAACCGGACGTTCTTCTACTAGATGAGCCTACCAACCATCTTGACTTAAAAGCAATTAAATGGTTAGAAGAATTCTTAATCAACTTTGAAAACACGGTCATCGTTGTTTCGCATGACCGTTACTTCTTAAATAAAGTTTGTACGCATATCGCTGATCTTGATTTCGGTAAAATCAAAGTATACGTCGGAAACTATGATTTCTGGTATGAATCAAGCCAACTTGCACTTAAAATGGCTCAAGATGCCAACAAGAAAAAAGAAGAAAAAATTAAAGAATTACAAGCCTTCGTGGCAAGGTTTAGTGCCAACGCTTCTAAATCAAGTCAAGCAACTTCTCGTAAAAAATCTCTTGAAAAAATCACTTTAGATGATATTCAACCATCATCTCGTCGTTATCCATATGTTGCGTTCACACCGGAACGTGAGATTGGAAATGATTTATTACGTGTTGAAGACATCTCAAAAACAATTGACGGTGTTAAAGTATTAGACAATGTAAGCTTCATTATAAATAAAGACGACAAAATTGCTTTTGTTGGGAAAGACGAAATTGCTAAAACAACATTGTTTAAAATTTTGGCAGGCGAAATGGAGCCAGATAGTGGCTCATTCAAATGGGGTGTAACAACCTCTCAAGCCTATTTCCCTAAAGACAATGCTGAATACTTTGAAGGTGTTGACACTACATTAGTGGATTGGTTACGTCAGTACTCACCAAATGATCAAACAGAAAACTTCCTGCGTGGTTTCTTAGGAAGAATGCTCTTCTCTGGTGAAGAAGTACTGAAAAAACCTAGTGTTCTTTCTGGTGGGGAAAAGGTTCGTTGTATGTTATCAAAAATGATGTTGAGTGGTTCGAATGTTCTAATGCTTGATGAACCAACATCTCACCTTGATTTAGAATCAATCACTGCTTTGAATAACGGCCTTATTAATTTTAAAGGCTCATTGATTTTTGCATCACATGATCATCAGTTTACTCAAACGATTGCTAACCGCATTATTGAAATAACTCCAAGTGGTATGGTAGATAAACAAGTAACATATGATGAATATCTTGAAAATGGCGAACTTCAAAAGCAAATTGCTGCCATGTATTAATAGGTTGAATCCGTGGGTGACTCAAAATGAGTCACCTTTTCTTTATTTGGTTGAAACTTAGAGCCCTGAATACTTAATTTAATCAATTTCTGGAATAAGCATACCATACTATATTCTGACGAGGTAATTGTTAAAATGCATAAATTGTTTCATTAATATCCCCTTCACTTTTTATTTTTTCATTTATTCTACCGAGGTTTATGTTGGAGCCATTTTGGCATAATGGAAGTAAGGAGTGATGATTCATGCATACGAACGAAACAAAAGATCTCTTTGAGGATGCAGGACTGCTGTTTTTATACGAAAAATTCCAATATCAGCTTTATGTAACTAATTTACTAGGAAAAACAAAACCAGAAATATTGGAGAAGTTTTTAGAGTGCTACGAGTTCCAACAAAATGAACCACTTTTCTTTGATGAATTCGCTTTTCATTTTAGAATTTTTCAAAATATCTTCATTAAAAATAATTGGGTCAATTGATAAAGTGAAACTTCCATCAATGGGGGATTTACAGGCTGTTTATCCCCCACTATTTTTTACAAAAATTGAGGTTGGGGTATTACAAGCTTGTTAAACCGGGATAAAATGATATACTTTTGATCTAAGATCCAGCATGCTAGAACCATTAAAATATTACTTTTGAATGGTGTATTTAAGTATGACTAAACGGATGAAAAAGCGAAAAAAGAATCGATTCTAAAAAATAAAGGAGTTCTTCGGAGAGTTAATTGGAGAAGGTATATTTCATCTACCTTTTCAAGTGATAAGTTTACCTTTCCGCGCTGTCTAGTGGTTAAATTACGAAGATATTTGACCGATTTAATTGGAATTGATCCTATGAGGAAGTCATGCAAATATCCGAATGCATAGATTTAGACCTCGTAAATACTAAACACTGGATACGTGTACAGATGACGAGGTCTACTTGGAATACATTCCTAATTAGGTCATCGGTAGACTGGATACCCCCCATAATTAGGATACTGGTAGGGATAAGGATAAGGGTATGGTCTCGGCCTGACACCATATCCTCCAAAACTTCCGCCTAATAAAGCACCCGCAGCGAGCCCACCGAGCAAACCGCCAGCTAATCCGCTGCCAAAACCACCAAAGCCAAACCCACCGAATCCCGGTCCTCCCCCAAATCCTGGCCGACCACCATATACAGGTCCTCTGAGATCATGATAAAAGTAAGGAAATTCTTGGTTCATTAATAATCCTCCTCGGTTTTTTCTAAATTCCTATTCCTATTAGCTGTATGTTCTATAATCTTATTTGCATAGGCAATCGTCTTAGATTTGTTAAATCAGCTACACAAATCGACTAATTACGTGAAGCTTCAAACAGTAAAAAGCCGTTCCGTATCACGTCGTCTGCATTCCCTTTCCTACTTATTCTCCTTTGCTGTATCAAAAAAAGGATCCGACACCGAAACTATTAAATCCAGTATATAAGAAGTGTATTTAACACTATATACTGGATTTAGAGTACGTGGTCAGACCCTTCTATATCCTTGCAATCTATTATTTTTCTTTCGTTTCTTTGCTTGCAGCCGTTGTTAAGTTCGTTTCAATAAGTTCAGTTTCCGAACGATTTCGGTCTATATAAGGATTTCTTTTACCAGCAAAACTTTCTAGTAAATCCTTCACATCAATTCCAGAAGAAGCCTTCAGTGATTCCTGTAATGTTGACATAAGGTTAGTCGCATAGCCGGTTACTTTATTAGCACCGCTGTTCGGGCCATTGCTTCCAGTATCCACTACTGTAATCTTATCAATATTACCTAATGGAGCTGCTACTTGTTTCGCGTATTCAGGAAGCATTTTCAAAATCATGTCCATAACAGCCGCTTGACCAAACTGTTCGAATGCCTCTGCGATTTTTTGTTTTGCTTCTGCTTCTGCAACCCCTTTTAATCGAATGATTTCAGCTTCAGTCGTTCCTTGGGCTTTTTGTGCTTCCGCTTTTGCTAAACCGTCAACTCTAATTTTTTCTGCTTCTGCTTTCGCCATTGCTTCAACACGGTATTTATTCGCATCTGTCTCGGCAATATCTTTCATTTTATTTGCTGAAGCAGCCTGTTCAACAGCATAGCGATCTGCATCTGCTTTTTTCTTCACTTCTGAATCATATTGTTTTTCACGACGAAGAATCTCTTTTTCCTCAAGTTCAATTTGCTTTTGCCGCTCAATGATTTTGATTTGCATTTCTTGCTCCGTTACTTCCTGTTTCGAACGAGCTGTCTCTAGGTCGTACGCTTGGTCAGCTCGAGCTTTTGCGATATCCTGTTCTCTACGGAATTCAGCGATTTTCAGTTTATTGATTTTTTCAGCTTCGGCAATTTCTGTTGCTCGTTCAAGTTCAGCTTGTTGGGCTTCTTTCGATGCTTCAGCACGTTTGATTCTTGTTTCTTTATCTGCTTCAGCGGTAGCAATATCCGCATCCCGTTTCACTTGAGCAATTCGAGGTTTACCGAGTGAATCAAGATAGCCGTTCTTATCACGAACATCTTTAATGGTGAATGACACAATCACCAAACCCATTTTCGCAAGATCCTGGGAAGCCACACGCTGAACTTCTTGTGAAAATTTCTCACGGTTTTTATAAATCTCCTCTACTGTCATTGAACCAAGGATGGAACGCAAATGTCCTTCAAGTACTTCACGCGCTTCTTGTTCACGGTCTTCCTTCGCTTTTCCTAAAAATTGTTCGGCAGCAGTCGCAATCTCATTGATTGTGCTTCCAATCTTAATAATGGACACGCCATCTGCCATTACTGGAACACCTTGCTCTGTATAAACTTCAGGTGTGGAAACTTCCAATTTACTAGATAACAGGCTTATTGGTTCTGCTTGTTGAAAAACTGGAAGTACGAACGCTCCGCCACCTCGGACGATTTTAATTTTATTTCCTGATTCATCTGTGTGTACATTTTTGTTTCCTAAGTAACTACCTGTAATAATTAAAGCCTCATCAGGTCCTGCAGTACGATATTTCGTTATAAAAACCCCAACAAGAGCTATTAATAAAACAACGACTACTCCAATAATCCATAAATATTCTATCATCTATAATATCCCCCTATCCAATTTCTATCTGTTGATGTGGCAAAACATGTAATACACCATTTTTCACTTCAATCACTAATACGAGCGATGCTTCTGGAATTGCTTCATTATCAAAGCTTACTGCAGGCTTAGCAATCGAACCGCTTGCACTTTCAATCAACACTTCCCCAAAACCATCCACTGGAACGGATGTTAACACTTTTCCAATTCGTCCTTTCAAATCCGATTCGGAAATGGATAGTGATTCTTCTGCAGATGATAAAGGAATAAGAATGAATATATTCAACAAGCTGACAATCAGGAGAGCACTGCATCCAGATATTACTGCAGATAAACCACTATGCAAGTTCGTTACCTTTTCAAAAAGATAGCCTGAAGCACCGAAAACGGTGAGAAAAGCGAGGATTAATACCGGATTTAAGTAATCAGGAGCTTCCAAGCCGGAAAGGATATCACCGAATAAAATAAATAATAGGGTCAATACACCAGATATAATTAAGGTATATAAGTAAATTGTTTCAAGTGGTAATCCAAATATCTCCATCGTCCTCATCCTTTTATCTCGAATTTTAACTTTGGGCATACATCTCATTTACATGACTGGTAAAGCACTCCTCTCTTTCTTTTTTTTGTTGCTTACCTACTATACGAATTTGTTTTGCGAAGGTTTCGTTTTTTTTGAAATTTCTATAAGGATTCTCGTTTTCACTCTATTCCCAAAAAAATTAAAAATAATAGATTGACAGTCAACGGCATCACGTTTAAAATTCAATTGTAAACCAAATTAACTTTAAAGTTAACAAAAGGAGTGAAAATCTTGCAAACTAAAAGTCAAACTCGGCTAGTCAATCTTATTATTATTGCTTTATTCGCAGCAATTATTGGAATCCTCTCACAATTCACGATTCCAATTCCCCCTGTTCCATTTACAGGACAAACATTAGCAGTTGGCTTAGCTGCAACAATATTAGGCGCAAAAAGAGGAACTTATTCTGTACTACTTTACTTATTAATTGGAGCGGTTGGAATACCTGTATTTGCAGAGTTGAAAAGTGGCATTTCAATTATCTTCGGACCTACCGGTGGCTATTTAATCGGCTTTATTCCAGCTGCTTACTTCATTGGCTTTTATCTTGAAAAAACGAAGTACAACGTGTTTCATGCAATCATCGCTAACATCATTTCCATGTTCTTTCCATTACTAATCGGTACGGCTTGGCTTAAGATTGCAGCTTCGCTGTCTTGGACAGCTGCATTTGCAGGAGGTTTTCTCCCTTTCATCGTTGTCGGTATTGCAAAAGCAATACTTGCTGGCTGGTTAGGCATTCTCCTCCGCTCTAGGTTAGAGTCAGCCAAAGTACTTCCTAAGAGCACTTTGGCTTAATCAAAAATAAATAAAAAAGGAACAGCACTGCTGCTCCTTTTTTATTTATTTTTGATGCTTGTATTCTTTTTTTGTACCATCATCGAAATGAACGTCTAATTCAAAATCATGATAATTCTCATCAAGTTTAAAAACTTGAAGCACTTCTTTTATGACTTCATTATCTGAAGTATCTTTTGTGAAGGTTAGTTGGTCGAATTTAGTCTTTAATTGATTCATCGCGTCATCACCATATATGCGCTCCCCATTAACTTCATCTTTAACGGATGCTTCCATATCTGAACCCATTGTGTCAAAATCAGCACTATACTCTTTACCATCCACATACTCCACATCAAGTTCAAATTCCTTAAATTTAACGTTAGAAGCCAATTCTGCGTTCTGAATTTGATCCTGATCTACATTGGCATTTCCGCTATTTGTTTGTCCGGCCTTTTCTTCCACCGGGGGATTATTAACAGCGTTTTTATTTCCACAAGCAGCTAACAAAAGAAAGGCTGCAACTGAAACAAATAATATCTTTAACGATTTTTTCATCATATTGTACCTCCTCGCGATTCATAATTTATATATTTCCCAATTTTAAAAATATAAACCCTACAAAATAGATAAACAAGAAAAGAGCCTATAATAGACCAGCCATTTTGGTCAATTATCGGCTCCATAGATTTTTTTACAATATCTGAATTGGGAGTATATACAACAATACAGCAAAAAAGTGTGCAGCAGATCCGCCTAATACAAATAAATGCCATACCGCATGATGATATGGAAACCCACGCCATACATAGAAAATGGCTCCAACCGTGTAAAGTAAGCCACCTATCATTAATAGGTTGACACCCATTGCAGGCAAATTTGATGATAATGGTCCCCAAGCAATGACAATCATCCACCCCATCGCAATATACAAAAGGGTCGAAAGAAATAGAAATTTTTTCACAAAGAATGTTTTAAAGACAGTCCCTACAACAGCTACTCCCCAGACGATACTGAGCAGTGTCCAACCTAGGGTACCATGAACAGCAATAAGCATAATCGGGGTATATGTACCAGCGATGAAAAAATAGATAGCTGAATGATCGAAAATCTCAAATACATCTTTCGTTTTTCCTTCTGGAAAGCTATGCACCAAAGTTGATGCTACAAATAAGGTAATCATCGAAATGCCATAAATCGTAGCAGCTGTCACATACCAGGCATTTCCTTGCTTCGCTGAAAAAATGATTAAAAATACTAAAGCTGCGATACTAAGCAATACACCGATACCGTGCGTGATTGCATTGGCAACTTCTTCTTTCTTTGTATAAACATGAGTATTTGCCATTCATTCAGCTCCAAATTCCCGGCCATCACTTTTCCTTTTTTAGGAAATCCAGCCTTTTATTATTCATCTCATTTATTATACTCCACTTCTTTGCTGTATTAAAGAAAAAGGGATGAAGAAGCGTCAACCTTCTTCATCCCTTAATATGGTTTATATAGCAAAATGATGCCCACCGATTATTTTCGTTACATGTAGCGTTCTCATCCATTTACTGCTTGAAATGCTCGGATTATAAAAATATAATTGATCATACGTATAGCCTTGAATTGCGAGTGCTTCATTAACAGCTTTTTTCGAATCTTCATCAGCAGGTTGTTTGATACTACCGTCATCTACCGGAGAAAATTGATTGTCCTGATAAATGACTTCAGAAATCGTATCTGGAAAAGCATCATCATGAACACGGTTCAAAACAACAGCTGCAACTGCAACTTTGCCTTCATATGGTTCTCCCTTTGCTTCTGCATGAACTAATCTGCTTAATAGCTCTTTATCACTATTACTAATACTAGTAGGTATGATAAATGTTTCTCCTGGAATAACGACATTATTTTCATTATCATTAACTTTCTTTAACTGTTGAATTGGCACACCATATTGCTTTGCGATATCCCAAATCGTTTCCCCTTGTTTTGCAATATGTTGTTTCTCCGCTGCATATACCTTTGATGTATTTACAGGTAAATTATACCCTATTGAAATTATACTAAAAGTGATGATACATATCACAATACTTAAAAGTTTCATCCTGTAACCTCCTTGTTAAGCACTTCACAAGGATAACAAGCATTCAAGTGTTTTTCAGTGTTTAATTTTTCCCAAGGAAATCAAGGAAAAAAATAGAAATCACATGGCTGACTTCATATAATTGCGTATAAACGTATCATATCAGCGTTTATACGCAAATTCTTTTTACTTTACATAATTTAGCCATTGAATAACATGGAAGCTGTGCATGAACTTACATTAGAATTGATTTCACCTTATGGTATTTATTAGATAAACAACCATTGCATTCATCCCTTATACCTCCTCTTAGCAGAATTATTCAAGCTGCTTTTTGCTCGTTCATTCATTCTTACCATGTCTATAAATGTGGATAATCTCATTCTTTTAAATGCGTGTTCAGAAAGGAGGATAAAAAGAGCCGAGAAATTCGAGGAGTGATAGTTTCAAGGACCAGAGAGACAGAGCTTTGATGCAATTCGCAAGCTTTTTTTCCAGACTTTTTGAACATCCTCTTTAAGTAAATTTCTGATTTCCATATAAAAAAGATGACCAATGAAGGGCGTAATGAGCTCCATTAGTCATCTTCTTAAAATTTGTTATACCGTTTTCTTTTTCCAGAGCCCAAGAATAATCCCAGTGATTAATGAGCCGATTAAAATCGCTAAAATATAGAGGAATGGGTGATTGACAAGAGGAATAACAAAAATTCCACCATGTGGAGCAGGCAAAGTTACTTGAAATAACATAGATAGCCCACCAGCTGTAGCTGCACCAATCACACTACTTACAATCACCCGTAATGGATCAGCTGCTGCAAAAGGAATCGCTCCTTCTGTTATGAAGGATGCTCCCATGAAAATATTCGTAAATCCTGATTTTTTTTCTGTATCAGAGAATTTATGCTTAAAGATGATTGTTGCTAGTGCAATTCCGAGTGGCGGAACCATACCTCCTGCCATAACTGCTGCATGTGGTCCAAAGCTTTGCGCTTCGATTGCTGCGATACCAAATGTAAAGGCTGCTTTATTAATAGGGCCGCCCATATCAACAGCCATCATCCCGCCTAGCAAAATACCAAGTAAAACTGCATTCGTACCTGACAAGCTTTGTAGCCAATTCGTAAGGCCACTGTTAATCGCTGAGACCGGTCCGTTTATTACAAACATCATAATGAGTCCGGTAATTAAAATACCAAATACAGGATAAAGTAAAACGGGTTTAATTCCTTCCAATGTTGCTGGGAGAGTATTAAATAGTTTTTTTAGACCTACAACTACATAACCAGCAAGGAAGCCGGCAATCAAACCGCCGAGGAATCCAGCGCCAGCTTCTGCTGCTAAGTATCCACCGACAATACCAGGTGCAAATCCAGGTCGATCAGCGATACTGCTCGCGATGAAACCTGCAAGGATTGGTACTAGGAAGAAGAAGGCTCCGCCTCCACCAATATCATTTAAAGCCTTTGCAATCGGATTATAGGTTGGATCAGCAGGGTCATTTGCATGAATGCCAAACATAAAGGACAGGGCAATTAGAATACCTCCACCAACGACGAACGGAAGCATATTACTGACACCACTCATTAAATGCTTATAAATACCATTTCCTACTTTTTCTTTGCTTTCTGTTTTACTGTTATCACCTTGATAAACAGGTGCATCGCCTTTTATTGCTCGCGTAATCAATTCTTCCGGTTTACGTACACCTTGTGCAACAGGGACAATCACCACTTTTTTACCAGCGAATCGATTCATTTCAACTTGTTTATCCGCAGCAACAATAATCCCATCCGCTTTTTCAATTTCTGAAGCTGTTAAGCCATTTTTAATCCCCGTTGAACCATTCGTTTCAACTTTGATATCAACGCCCATTTCCTTCGCTTTTGCTTTAAGTGCATCAGCAGCCATATAGGTGTGTGCGATACCTGTTGGACAAGCGGTAACAGCCAAGATTTTTTTATTTCCTGAAGGAGAAGTCGGTTCATTTTTTTCTGCTTCTTCTTCCTCTGCGTTTTCTCGTTCTTTTTTGTCGATTAATGAAATAACTTCTGATTCTGATTGTGCAGCTAACAATTGATCACGGAAGCTAGCATCCATCAATAAGGAAGATAATCTTGATAAAGTTTCTAAATGAGCATTGTTCGCCCCTTCACTTGCAGCTATCATAAAGAGCAAATGTGCTGGCTGACCATCAAGAGATTCATAATCAACACCTTGCGTGGATCGTGCAAACGCAATGCTGGGCGTTTTTACTGCAGCTGTTTTTGCATGCGGGATAGCGATTCCTTCTCCTATCCCTGTCGTGCTTTGTGCTTCACGAGCTAAAATCGCTTTTTTATATTCTTCTTTATCATTCAATCGATCAGCACCTGATAATTTCTCAACTAATTCATCAATGGCAGCTTGCTTATTCGTTGCTTTAAAATCTATGATCACTGTTTCTCTCTTTAATAAATCGGTGATTTTCATCCTTTTACCCCCCCCGTAATCTCACTAACTTCAATCTGCGATACTAAACGTTCGATATCGGCTTTTTGACAAAGGTCTGCTGAAAATGCAGTCGCACTTCCCGATGCAATACTAAATTTAAACGACTCAAGAAGATTACCCGTTTTTTTATACGTCCCTACAAAGCCGGCTACTAATGAATCACCTGCTCCAACTGAATTCACGACGTTTCCTTTAGGTACGTTCGCTGTATATATTTTGTCAGATGTACATAAGACTGCGCCATCACCTGCCATGGAAACGATGACATGTTTCGCACCTAAAGCAACAAGTTTCTTACCGTATAAGGCAGCTTCCTCAATTGTATGGACCTCCGTTTCAAAGATCTCTCCGAGTTCATGATGATTCGGCTTAATTAAAAACGGTTTATGTTTCAGCACATTCAACAGAGAAGGACCACTTGTATCAACGATCACATCAATCCCCTTATTTCCACATTCTTTTGAAACCGTTTCATAAAAGTCGGAGGGCATATTTGGAGCTACATTACCAGCCAATATGATGGTATCTCCACTTTTTAGTTGTTTAATTTTTTCGAGAATTTGTTCATATTGAAGACTAGAAATACTTGGTCCTAAGCCATTGATTTCCGTCTCACTATCACTTTTCAATTTAACATTGATCCTCGTATCCTCCGATACTTCAATAAAGTCCGTTTGGATTTGTTCACCCTTTAAAAAGTCTTGAATGAATGAACCGGTAAACCCTCCTAAAAACCCAAGAGCAATAGAATCCACATTGATTCTATTTAGAACACGTGACACGTTTATTCCTTTGCCTCCAGGAAATTTCGTATCCCGCTTCGTTCGATTTAATTGATTCACTTTGAACTGATCAACTTCCACTATGTAATCGATGGAAGGATTAAGTGTTACCGTATATATCATGGTGTCACAACCTTTACATTTGAATGATTTCGTAATGATAGTACCGCTTCTTCATCATTTGCATCTGTTATTATCGTAGCCTCTTCAATAGTTCCAACTCTGGCAAATGTGGTTTCAAATAGTTTAGAACTATCTGCAAGAACATAAGATTTATTCGATAATTGAATCGCTCTCATTTTTAACAGAGCTTCATCAGGATCTGGTGTTGTCAGCCCATAATCTGGATGGATTCCATTCATCCCTAAAAAGCATTTATCAAAACGATAATCGGAAAGGAACTGAACGGCTTGGGTACCTACAATCGCGTTCGTTGCAATTTTCAATTTTCCTCCAACAAGAAATGTTTTTACGTCGGCCTCCATAAGTAATGGAAGATGCATAAGTCCATTTGTGAGAACCGTAACATTCTTTTCCTTAATAAAAGGAATCATTTCAAGTATTGTCGTTCCTGCATCAAGATAAACACAATCCCCATTATCGATGTAGGAAGCAGCTAGTTTGCCAATTTGTTGTTTTTCTAAATGATGCACATGCCTTTTTTCATTTATTGAAGGTTCAAGTCCTTTTTGCTTTAATAATGCAGCACCACCGTGCACCCTTTTTAACGCTTTCATTTCTTCTAATTGAACTAAATCGCGTCTAATGGTTGACTCAGAAGCATTCATCTGCTCAACGAGGTCCTGAAGCTTGATTGTTCCTTGCTCTTTCAGCAAAGCTAAAATCAATTGATGCCTCTCAGTTGTTAACAAAATAATTACCTCCCTTGCTATATTTGTATAATAAATGATTAGTCGAAAAATTTCAATCAAAATCATTCAAAATCATTCATTTTCTAATATTTTTATTCAAAATCATTCATCCTAATAGAATGATATCATTCATTTCTAATCCTTGAACGTCTACTCCTAGTCCTATGATGAAAAAGGTTCAGGTTCTCAATTTGTATAACTTTATGAAGGTGACGGTGCGAAGCTGATTTTGCGAAACCCCGCCCCTTATCCACTGAAAAGAAAAAAATCCCCAATCAGATTCAATCTGATTGGGGATTTTTTCTCAACCTTGTAGTAATAGTTGTTCTGGATCTTCTAACAATTCCTTTACAGTTACAAGAAAACCAACAGCTTCTTTCCCATCGACGATACGGTGATCATAAGAAAGTGCTAAATACATCATTGGTCTATTTTCAAAATTATCATTATCAATGGCTACAGGTCTTACTTGGATTTTGTGCATTCCAAGAATACCGACTTGTGGTGCATTAAGTATTGGCGTAGATAATAATGATCCAAATGTTCCGCCGTTTGTAATCGTGAACGTTCCACCTGAAAGATCAGAAAGAGCTAATTTATTGTTTCTTGCTTTAATAGCAAGATCACTAATCGATTGTTCAATTTCAGCAAAACTTTTACGGTCTGCATCACGAACGACTGGTACTACTAAGCCTTCATCTGTCGATACAGCAACACCAATGTCATAGAATTTTTTCTTAAGTATTTCGTTCCCGTTAATTTCTGCATTAAGTAATGGATATTTCTTAAGTGCCCCAATTACAGCTTTTGTGAAGAATGACATGAAACCAAGCTTCACATCGTTTTGTTTAACAAATGCATCTTTATGACGTTTCCGTAAATCCATAACAGCCGTCATGTCTACTTCGTTAAAAGTTGTCAACATCGCTGCTTCTTGTTGAACTTCTACTAACCGTTTCGCTATTGTTTGACGACGACGAGACATTTTCACAACTTCTACACGATCATCGTTTTGTATTGGCGCTTGAGGCGCTGGTTTGGCTGGTGCCGGCTCTTGGGCACTTGTTTGTACCGGTGCATGTGCTGCTGCTATTACATCTTGGATTCTTACTCGGCCAAGTGGATCTACAGCAGGCACTTGGGATAAATCAATTCCTTTTTCACGTGCAAGTTTACGAGCTGCAGGTGAAGCGATTGTTCTTTGGCCACCATTTTCTACCTGAACAGTTGGTGCTGGATTAACTTCTTCAGCTTTTACTTGCTCAGCTACTGTTTTAGGTGAAGCCGTGTCTCCTGTTTTGCCTTCATTAACTACAGCTATAGCTTGCCCAACTTGAACAGTATCCCCTTCAGCTGCTAGTAATTCAGATAATGTACCACCATAATCAGAGATGATTTCAACATTTACTTTATCTGTTTCAAGTTCTAAAAGATATTCTCCCTTTTCCACTGTTTCCCCAGGTTGTTTTAACCATTGTGCAATCGTTCCTTCTGAGATTGATTCTGCTAATTCAGGCACTTTTACTTCAGCCATTTTAATTCTCCCCCTCATTAGTACGCGTAATTGATTCAGTCATAATACGGTTCTGTTCTTGCTTGTGAACAAGTGGGTCCCCTTCTGATGGACTCGATCTCCGCTTTCTGCCAATGTAAGAGACAGAAACCCCCTCTGGAGCTACTTCATATAGACGTGGCTCAACAAATGTCCATGCACCCATGTTCTTCGGTTCTTCTTGGAGCCATACTATTTCTTTTAAATTTGGATATTTAGCGAAAGCTTCCTTAATTCCCTTTAATGGGAATGGATAAATTTGTTCAAGGCTGATGACTTGGAGCCAGTCAATATTTGATTCATTGACAAGCTTTTCACGTATCTCTACTGCTATCTTACCTGTACAAAGAACAACCCTTTCAACCAATTGAGAATTTTGTCCTAAAGCTTGCGTTTCAATAAACGACTGGAATTCACCTTCCGTGAATTCAGCTACAGTAGAAGCCATTACTTGATTACGTAGCATACTCTTTGGTGCCATAATTACTAACGGACGAACTTGTTCCATTTCAAGAATTTTCGCTTGTCTTCTCAACACATGGAAATATTGGGCTGCAGAGCTTAAGTTCGCAACTGTCCAGTTGTTTTCAGCAGCAAGGGAGAGGAAACGTTCCAAACGTGCACTAGAATGTTCTGGTCCTTGCCCTTCATATCCATGTGGTAAAAGCATGACGAGCCCAGATTTCTGCCCCCATTTAGCGCGACCCGCAGCAATAAACTGGTCGAAGATTACTTGAGCCGTATTTGCAAAGTCACCAAATTGTGCTTCCCAAAGCACTAGTGTTTCAGGTGCAAAAACATTATATCCGTATTCAAATGCAAGAACTGCAGTTTCCGTTAACGGACTATTGTGAACAGCAAAAGATGCTTTAGCAGTCTTTAATGTATGTAGCGGCGAGTATGTTTTACCATTTTCACTATCATGTAAGACGATATTTCTTTGTGCAAACGTTCCACGTTCAGAGTCCTGCCCAGTTAACCGAATCGGCGTACCATCTGAAAGTATCGAAGCAAATGCTAATGTTTCAGCATGAGCCCAATCAATTTTTCCTTCTTCTCCGAATGAATCGAGACGACGGGAAAGAATACGACCTAATTTCTTATTAACCTGGAATCCTTCTGGCCATTTCACAAGATCCTCATTCATACGAATTAAATCTTCTGCAGCTATAGTAGTATCAAGTTTTGGAAATCCTTTTTCAACAGTCTGAGGTGGATCTAGTTCACATACAGCTTCTGGTTTGTTGCCAGAAATTCTGTCATAAGCCTTTTTCAATTTCTCCTCAACTTGTTCTGACAGTGCCTCGAGTTTTTTATTACTAATTGAACTCGCTTCAAGCAATTTCTTCCCATATAAATCTTTAACGGTTAGATGTTTTTGAATTAAACCATACATTCCTGGTTGGGTAACTAGTGGCTCATCCATCTCGTTATGTCCAAATCTTCTATATCCGATTAAATCTATCAAGAAATCTTTCTTGTACTTTTCACGATATTGAATAGCAAGTGTAACAGCAGAAAGGCATGCTTCTGGATCGTCTGCATTCACATGAACAATCGGTACCTCAAAGCCTTTTGCAGGATCGCTTGCATATTTAGTAGAACGAGAGTCTTCACTTTCAGTCGTAAATCCAATCATATTGTTCGCGATAATATGAATCGTTCCACCCGTTTGGTACCCTTTTAAACGGCTTAAATTAAGCGTTTCAGGGACAATGCCTTCTCCTGGAAATGCTGCATCACCATGTATAAGAATCGCCATTGAACGAGAGATATCTTGTTTTGGGAAGCCCGCTTCTGTCCGATTTTCTTGTGCGGCACGAGAATATCCTTCAACAATTGGGCCAACTACCTCTAAGTGGGACGGATTATTAGCTAGTGTAATTCTTGCTTTTTGTGTTTTTCCATTTGTGATAAGTGTATCCAATCCTAAATGATACTTAACGTCACCTGTCCAGCCATAATTTATACCTATCGACCCTTCAGATGGGACTAAATCCTTATTAGGGCTATGCTGGAATTCAGAGAAAATGATTTCATACGGTTTACCAAGTACGTGCGCTAATACATTCAAACGTCCACGGTGCGCCATTGCAATATTTACGTTAGTTGTGCCATTTTGAACAGTTTGAGAAATTAAATGATCAAGAACAGGGACCAGCATATCAAGCCCTTCAATTGAAAAGCGCTTTTGTCCAACATACGTACGGTGAAGGAATTTCTCAAATCCTTCAACTTCCGCTAATCGTTTATATAAAATGGCTTTTTGCTCATTTGTAACCTCTGGAAAAATACTTCCTGATTCAACTGCATCGATAAGCCATTGTCTTTCATTCAAGTCATTCACTTGGGAAAATTCAAAAGCAATCGTTTTTGTATAAAGCTCCTTTAAATAACGAAATGCTTCATAACCATCTTTTACGGATTCAGGTGATTCAGGGCAAATAAAGTCAGCCGGAATTTTACGCAAATCGTCAGCTGTTAACCCGTATTTCTCCAAATGGAGAAGTTCATTATCCAACGCCACTTCGTTCAACGGATTAATATTCGCTGCTAAATGACCATATGAACGAATATTTTCTGTAAGTTTAACAGCAGATGTGATTTTCTTCATTGAAAGTACATCTCCTGCCGAAACTACAGTCGTTTGATGTTCTACGACTGTTTTTTGACCTGCTACAGTGTTTACTATAGGTGGTCCGGAATTTTCAAAAAAGTTTTGTAGCTCTGGATTGACTGAATCCGGATTTTGTTGAAATAGGTCGTATTGCTCCAAGACGTACCCAAGGTTTGGACCAGAAAAAGCTTTCCATGGGTCATATGCCTTAGCTTCCTTGATGGTCATTTTTTTAAACCCCCAAATTTAACTAATAATTTTTATTTCGTTTTACCCATCCCCGATGATATTAGCTAACTTTTTTATTAAAGAACTTCTAAAAAAGTTATATTTTTATACTATTATCAATATTTAAATGATAAAACGTTTTCAATAATTATACTACCATGTTTTTAACAAATATCCAAAGGTTAAACCTAGAAAAATCGAGGAAAAAACATAATTATGCTGACTCATTGCAATAATTCATGTCTAACGTCTTAAATTTTCTATATTATTCAGCTTTCTTCTTACTTTTCTTTTCTAAAACTCTAGGATTTTATTAAATAGAGTTGAATTTTATAAGTTTGAATGAACATAGTATTTTGGTATATTGTTGAATCTTTTTGCACACTTTCAACATATTCTGATTTGAATTTTCGACTGTTCTTTTAAACCTCAAGATCATTATACATAATAACCTTGTTACTTTCATAAAAATTAAAACTTTACAACAATAATTTTCTCCAAACGAAATACGAAATTAAGTAATGGCGTCTTGAAAGGGTTAAATCTCCTTTATACACAGTTTATAGTAGTTCATATTCGTAAAATATACTGTATATATTTGTAAATTTTAACCCTTTCGTTTTAGGAAACACTCTCGTTTTTTAATACTTTCAAAAAAACATTTATTTACTCCTTTTGTTTAAATAATTCAAATTTTCTTTCAGGAGACCCGACTGTTGCAAGTTCATTTTTCATGGAAATTGTACTTTTCCATTGTCTTTCGTTATCATTTCAAATTCGAAGCCTTGCTTTTTAAGCCCGATAATGATATCAGGTAATGCTCTAACTGTGTTTTTCATATCATCGATGTCATGTAGTAAAATTACTGCTTGCTTATGCTTCTTCGCTTCAGTTAATACAGATTGCGTAATGGTTTGTTGACTAATCATCGGACTAATGCCGTCCTTTGAGTCTACATTCCAGTCGAAATACGTATAGCCCCTTTGTTCAAGTTCTGAAATAATATCTGTACGAATCGATTTCTTTTCATTCCTTTGAATAAGCATATTATTGGAACCACCTGGGAAGCGAATTAACTTTGTATTTATAGCATATTTATTATCCAGCAACGACTCTAATTTCCCCATATCTTTAAAAAAAGCCTCTTTCGATCTGTAAATGACTCGATAATCATGGGTATTCGAATGTAGGGCAATTGTATGGCCGCGTCTCACCATTTCTACATAAGCCTGTTCTGCATAGCTTTGTCGATTTGCCATAACAAAAAAGGTTGCCTTAATGTCGTACTTGTCTAATATATCGAGAATTGGAATTGTATTGTGAGACGGACCATCGTCAAAGGTTAAATAAGCAACCTTACGTTCTGCAAATTCTGATGTGTTTGTTAGTGGCGCTAATTCTGCAGGAATAGGTATTGCAAAAATAGGTAGTCCAATTGTAAATGAATATATTGTGACGATTAGAAAGCTAAGGAGTATTCTCATCGTATGTCCAACCTTTCCTTTTTATCCCGGTTTAACAGGCTGTAATTTCCCTCACTTCAATTTTTGTGGGAGAATCAAGAAATAATAGGCGGGGGAAAAACAGCCTGTAAATCCACGATTTGTGAAATAAGATTTTTCTTTGGGCTTCAGCCTATAAAAAAGCAATCATGCTCTGCGTGACTAACCATCAGTGCAGGTTGAAGAAGCCCCCGCTAGTTTCACTTTATTATTAAGTTGCTCGTCCTAGGTTTTTTTATGTCTTTAATCACCTAAAGTTGTAAACCTTTTTATAAAAAAGATGGGTTTTTGCTACATAAAAAAAATGACAAGCAGGAAATGTTCATCCTGGTTGTCATCTTTGGTTTTCCATTATTACCTGGGATGCTGTGCTGCATATAATTGCTCTTCTAAAGCAATTGTATACTGCTGTTTTTCCGTTTCTGTCCATTGGAAGATATCGCTCATAAAGTCAATAACTCCATCTTTCCAAGCTTTTGCTCCTTGAATATTAAACAGGATTGCTCCTGTCCGTCTCATAAGGAAATCAACAGGCGTTAGAGCGCTTTCTGCTTGAATCGCATATACCAGCATGCCGTAAACATCTAAAGGCAGATTATATTGCTTGGCATCACTACATTTACCTTTAATAAGATCAAAAACATCAGTTGCATTGGAACCATACATTTGCGCAATTGCCAGAGCCTGATTAGAGTCAAGTCCAACTGCTTCTCCCTTTTCTTTTTGAGATTCTATATATGTATGAAAGTTTTTCGATCCACCTACTTCACCGCCAGAGATGCGAACATCCTTAGTTTGGCATCTGTCATATTTAATTCTATATTCTGTTTCGAAGCTTTTCACCACCTTATCAAGCACTTGTTGGGACATTTTACGATAACCAGTTAATTTACCACCTGCGATTGTAACCAATCCAGAATCAGACACCCAAATTTCATCTTTCCTAGAAATTTCTGATGGGTCTTTTCCTTCTTGGTGAATAAGTGGGCGAACACCAGCCCAGCTAGATTCAACGTCATCGCTAGTAATATTCACTTCTGGAAACATGAATTTAATCGCATTGAGAATATAGTCACGGTCTGCTAAAGTCATTTTAGGATTCAGTGGATCGTTTTCATAAAATGTATCAGTTGTTCCTACATATGTTTTACCTGCACGAGGAATCGCGAAAATCATACGGCCGTCTGGTGTATCGAAATAAACCGCCTGTTTCAGAGGAAAACTGGATTGGTCTATTACAATATGTACGCCCTTTGTTAAATGCAATGTTTTCCCTTTTTTTGATTCATCTTTTTGTAAAAGGGTTTCCACCCACGGACCTGAAGCATTGATGACTTTCTTCGCTTTAATGATAAATCTCTGCTTTGTCAACACATTTTCTACGATCGCTCCTGTCACTTTTCCATTTTCATAAGTAAAGTCAACTACTTTTGCATAATTTAATAACTCAGCACCTAGTTCTGATGCCCTCTTCGCCACTTCAATCGTTAATCGGGCATCATCTGTACGGTATTCTACATAATAGCCACTGCCCATTAAGTTTTTTCGTTTTACAAGAGGTTCTTTCTTTATCGTTTCCTCTACTGTTAGCATGGATCTTCGTTCATTTCTTTTTACCCCAGCTAAAAAATCATAAATTCGTAAACCGATCGAAGTCATAAATTTACCATATGTTCCTCCAGAGTAAAATGGCAAAATCATCCATTCCGGTGTTGTTACGTGAGGACCATTTTCATAAACAATCGCGCGTTCTTTACCAACTTCAGCAACCATCCCAACTTCAAACTGTTTTAAATAACGAAGTCCACCGTGAACGAGTTTTGTTGAGCGGCTCGAAGTACCTGCTGCGAAATCTTGCATTTCCACTAATACTGTTTCCATACCACGGGTTGTCGCATCAAGGGCGATACCTGAACCTGTGATTCCACCCCCGATCACTAATAAATCAAATTCTTGTTCTTGGACTTTATGTATCCTCTCATTTCTATCTAAGCTTGAAAAACTCATCGCTTTTCCTCCTTGATGATGCTCTTTTTAATGAAATACCCAATTTTTTATCATTTTAGGCGAGAAAACTCCCACTTCAATTTTCTGCATAGAGAAACATTCGTTCGCACGGTACAATGTTCCTGTAAGTTGTTCTTTGAAAACTGAAGATATAAGGTTGTGACAGGAAAAAACGTCTGTCATATAAAATTTTCAACGTTCTAAGCGTCCCATGGCGTTCGAAGTAGCGATAACCAAGCAAAGGAGAATGTCTGTGGTGAATCCAACGTACAAGATACTTTGTGCTTTCACCGTAGGGACTACGGGTAGAGCCTACTCAATAACCGGTGGATACACGGGTGTTCGTAGGACTCCCACACTTCAAGCGATAGCTAAGTGGTGGGTAGTTCAAGGAAATATGCTTGAAACAAAAAAGAGGCCACAACGCACACAGCCATTGCTACGTATTTTGTGGTCTCTCGTATTCAGAATATTAACTTGATTTAAGTATACATTATCTTATTCTTTAGGGAAAGGAAAATACATGAACAGTATAATCATGTTTGCATCCATACAACCCATGTAAAATCAGCAAGACCAAAGAAAGAAACTTGATTTAAGACTTTTTTTAGGCTTCTTTCTTTATCTGATGTAAAAATATTCTGCTAGGTTCATACATGGAATCATTAATGGATTCATTACAGGAGCTTCCATCAATAAGCGTCAAAAAAATGAAGGCGACTAGACTAAAAACTATACAATATCAAGATGATTGTTAAATGATCAACAGATATTTAGGTGGCAGTCAGTCGCCTACTTTTTAACTGATTACCCCAATAACAAAGTAAGCAAGAAATAACAACGCAATGAAATACATCGGTTTTGATACTTGATTAGCTTTGCCAGCAGCAATTTTCAGTATCGGATATAAGATAAATCCAGCAGCCATGCCATCAGGAATACTAAGTGTGTATGGGATCATGACTATAATCATAATGGCTGGGATACTTTCTGAGAAATCACCAAAATCAAGATGTTTAATATTCGAAAGCATTAAAATACCGATGATGATAAGTATCGGAGCGATTGAGCTGTTCGGAATCACTTTAATGACAGGAACAAACAAAAACGAGAAAAGGAATAGAATTCCTGTTACGACCGATGTAAATCCAGTACGTCCTCCTGATGCTATGCCCGCAGCGCTTTCTACTGTCGCAACTGGTGGACTTGACCCAAATATTCCAGAAAGGAGTATAGATACCCCGGTTGCTTGAAACGCTTTTTTGTAACGCTCAGGCTTGCCAACACTATTCACATACCCATGAACGAGCCCGATATTTTCGAATACAAGCACCATGGTCATCGAGAAGACAGCAATCCAAAATTCGAGACGATTGATTTCTACAAAAGTAAGGGCAAAAAACACTTCTTTGTACTCACTAACCTCTGGAACTGAAAATGCAATATCCGCAAGCTTGATTGTCCCACAAAACCATGCAATTGCAGTTCCGGCGATAATTGTAAGAAGAAAATTGCCCGGTACATTGCGAATAAAAAGTACAAAAGCAAGAATCATTGTCAAAATTGTTGCAATGACTTCCATACTGCCAAAGTCGCCCACTTGAAGAAGTGTAGAGGATCCGGCTGTAATCAGCCCTCCTTTTTCCAAACCGAGAAAAAGAAGGAATAGCCCAAGACCAATTGAAATTGCTTCTTTCAAAGAATGTGGGATACTTGTATTGATGACATTTAAAAAGCGTGAAAAGGCAATAGCAACAAAAATGAGCCCTGATACAAACACAGCTGCAAGAGCTGATTGCCAAGATAAGCCCATTCCTTGCACCATCGTGTATGCGAACATTGCATTAATTCCCATACCAGGCACAAGGATAATTGGCACATTTGCATACAGGCCTATGAAAATACAACCTACTGCAGAAATCAAGATGGTTGCGAAAATTGCTCCATTGAGAGGAATTCCGGCTTCTGAAAGAATCATCGAATTGACAACGATGATATATACAATGGTGAAATAGCTAACAAATCCTGCTAGTACTTCTCGTTTCCCTGTTGTGTTGCTCTCTGCAAACTTATAGTAAGATTCTAAGATCGTCTTTTTCATTTTAACTTCCCTATAGTTTTATCCCTCTCCCACCCGTTTGTAGATGTGACAAACCACACTGCGTGAGTTTATCACACATTCACTAAGATGCAAGTCTTCTAATTTAGATTCTAATAATCAGAATCCTTTTCACAATGATACATGCACTCCCTGTAAGAGGTTGTTCAAAAAGTCCTGTAAAAACAACTGTCAAATTTATTCATTTATGTAAATCTATGTAACCATCGACAATTACATCCAATTTTCCCGTATCAGGGGCGATTACAAGACCATGTACGGCAATACCTGTTGGCATTAACGGATGGTTTTTAATAATGTTGACGCTGTTTTTTACACTTTCACTTACATCTTCAAATCCGCGTAACCACTTCTTAACATCAATTCCCGAGTTTTCGATTGTACTTAGTGTTTCAGATGTAATGTCGCGTTCCTTCATTTCTTCAATCATGACATCTGCATTTATCGCAGCCATGCCGCAATCATGATGTCCAACAACAAAGATTTCATCTGTTTTCAGTTCATAAACAGCAACAAGCATACTCCGCATCACACTTCCGAATGGATGAGAAACAGTTGCACCTGCTGTTTTAACGAATTTCACATCGCCATTTTTTAAATTCATAGATTTTGGCAATAACTCGACAAGTCGAGTGTCCATACAGCTAAGTATTAGCAGTTTTTTGTCAGGAAATTTGTCTGTTGCATATCTTACATATTCTTCTTCTTCGACAAATTTTTCATTAAAGGTAATTATTTCTTCTAATAAATTCATCATTTGCACCGCTTTTCCTTTAGAATTCTTAAATTATAACAAAACATTTGATAATTCGCTTAAATAAACGTCTCGTTTTTACATTTTTTTAGTTTTCTCTTCAATTAGAGACATGATGGAAGATTGCGGATAAGAAACCGAACGTCACGAGTTTTACTTCTAAATCTGTTTTTTCATGAAATGTTAGGATAGGCATATTAGGGTTTTTAAACAGTTTTCCCCATTCCCGCGGCATCCATCCTGTTTGAAACGAAGCAAGTTTTTTTCCATTCATCTCATCCAATTGAAATGAGCTTAATCCTCCAATTTTGATAGGGATCCAATCTGTTCCATCCGGTTTTGAAATCATCCCAGTTGTTTTGACAAAAGCCCTTTTTCCATTTTCTTTATATCGTCCAATTTTATTTCCCTCATGATCCCTCACAATCATATTACTCCACAGCCCTGCCCCAGTCTGAAATTCCGCAAGCTGATTTCCAAAACAATCATATAATCCGTAGCGTTTTGGCATAAACATAGATACAGCATTTGGCAGCAGCCACTTGTACCAAGACATGTCTTGATCTCTAATTTCCCCTACGACAGCCCCATCTTTGTTAAAAAATTGCATTCTTAAGGTCGGGGCTGGCAAAAAGGTTATCAACAAATGCTCTGAATCAAGAAGCTGCGTTCTTTGTGACTGGACATTTACTGGTGTATCTTTCATATGTTTTTCATACAAACGAAAACGTATATAATAGTTCAGACTAAGAATTATAAAAGGAAGAGTTAACCAAATAATATTTCCAGCCATTCCCCCTACAAAATGAAACACCAAAAAGAGAATCGCGATGAGTAGTGAAATCATGGCTGCATAATAGGAAATTTTCGCTGATTTTTCATAATACCTCTGAATATCCATCTTCTCTCCTCCATAGGCCATGTTCATAATTGGAAAACGGCAACTTTTTTAAATCTCCCTACTTGCTTGTCCAATTAGTTTATTCAAAAAAACGACCTGATAGAATGAGAATTTTGACTGAAAAAGAGGTAAAAATAAAAAAGGCTGCCTTATAAACAAAAGAGCAAAGGCCTTGACCAACCTGAGGGCAAATAGTAGACGAGCAATACGTATGGAGAGTGGTATTCTCTTCATATATTTTGCTCGTCTGAAACGTACGCCTTGGACAACCTACGAAAAAAATTGGGATTGAACCCTGAAGGTAGTTTTCTCCTTTGGCTGTTTTCACATAATTTGTTGCTTTTAAATGATATTTCCATCAATATCCTGGGTTGATTCCCGTTGCAGGTACTCGCTTTCCGCGGGTGGTCTCAGGAGTCCCGTACCTTCCACTACAATCAACATCTGTTCGAATTTGTTTTGCTAATAATAACAATCTTTACGAAAAGAGCCTTTCCTTAGTAGAACAAAAGGTCAGACCTCATAGCTACTATTACAGCAATGATAAATATAATTAACACTATATGCTGTAATAGAATAAGAGGACTGACTTTTATCGAGGTGGCTTATAACATTCGAAAAATAAATGGAATCTTATACTCGGTTCCTTCATACGCCTTCACAGCGCCGATAATTGTAAAGATAAATGCCGCAATTGCAACAACCGGAACCAAAACAAAGCCGATTAATATAAGAAATGTGAGCGATGCAACAAATGTATAGATTGTGTAAGAAATAAGAAAATTCAAATATTCCCTTCCATGGTAATCTATAAATTTGGAAGAATCCTTTTTTATTAACCATATGATTAAAGGACCTATAAAAACTGTAAAAAAGCTAATTAAATAAATTAACATTGCCAAAAATTTTTCATCTTGATTCGGCATCAAAATCCCCTCCTCTTTTACTCCTACCCTATTCTATACGAATTTTTCAGAAAAAGTTTCACTTTGAATAAAAAATATTATGAACATGTTCAATTTAGACAGGCATACATATGAAAGTGATGATTGCCTTAAATGAACAAAACGAATATGGCGTTAAACGCCACCATTTACCATGAAGGATAAATCCTGTAGCATGTGCGGAACCGGAATGTTGGATGCTTTTTCGGTAAAATCAGTATACCTGCTAAGTAGATTGTCTAATTTAGTAAGTCGCGAAGCCCCGTCCCCATGTCCTTCATACAAAAAAGAGAGGTGAAGTTCCTTGTTAAACGAAGTTCAAGCCATTATTCTCGGACTTATACAAGGTCTAACAGAGTTTCTTCCTATATCAAGTACAGGTCATTTATATTTAGGTAGGCATTTATTCAATCTAGACGAAGCGGGCATCTACCTTGATACGATGCTGCATATCGGCACACTTCTCGCTCTCCTCGTTGTCTATAAAAACGAACTTGGTCACTTAATAAAAAAGCCCTTTTCAAAATTAACTGCATTGCTGATCGTCGGTACGATTCCAGCGGTAGTTGCGGGATTACTTCTTAATGACTGGTTTGATGAATTGTCCAAGACGGGTGTGACGATTGGGTGGGAATTTCTTGCTACAGGATTCATTTTATGGATGGCTGACAATTCTCGACGGGGTACGAAAACCCTTGACGGAATCACTATCCAAGATGCCTTTATAATTGGAAGCTTCCAAGCTTTTTCCATCATGCCAGCCCTCTCACGTTCCGGGTTAACGATAGCAGCAGGTCTATTATGCAAGCTTGATCGTGCAACAGCAGCTTATTTTTCTTTTTTATTATCAATTCCAGCGATTAGCGGCGGAATCGTTTTTCAATTAAAACCGGTCATTACAGGAGCTATTGAACCTTTACCGTTTTCAACACTGTTTCTCGGCACTCTCTCTTCCGCATTTTTCGGCTATTTAGCCGTGATGTGGATGATAAATTTTTTAAAGAAAAGATCACTGAAAATTTTCTCCATTTATGTTTGGACATTAGGAGGGCTGATTTTAATACTTCAATATACCGGAAAATTTTAGCCATACCTTCAACCTCTAAACAGACTTATTTCCGATAATTTACATCCATTTGTTTATAGAAAATGCATTCTGGAATCAACAAGTTAATATGTCCATAAAATTGTTGAAATTTGTTGAAAAAAAAACCGCAAATACCTATTTTCTTTTTAAACTTTTTTTAGTATTATCTTTTTAGGATCTTTTGTTTTAATGATATTGCTGAAAAATAAAAATAGGGAAGGCAAATGGTGCGCCACCGGTTTCCGGTTCTAGTGGGTTCGATTCCCACCCCGAAATTTTTTGATGAATGACTAAAAAATTTCGAGGGTGAGAGCAGGTATACACTAGGACTGCCCTCAAACGGAGGGACGGAAATGTTAAAAAAGAGAGACTTTGCTGATTGTTATCCTCTTTATGAAATTATGACGCATCCAGATGTCTTCCCTTTCGTGCGCCATAAAGTAGACTCCTATGAAGAGTATCTATTCGTCACGAAACAAACGGTGGAAGCAGAAGAAAAAGGCGAATTGATTTCCAGAACAATTACCGATGAATGGGGTACACCGATTGGTACTATTTCATTATTCGATATTGAAAATCATGCAGGGTTTCTAGGAACATGGTTGGGGAAGCCTTACCATGGAAAAGGCTATAATTCCATGGCAAAAGAAGCATTCTTTAATGAGGTTTTTTTCGAGCTAGGTATCGAAACGGTATTCATGAGAATAAGAAAGCAAAATATCCGTTCCATTAAAGCTGCAGAAAAACTACCTTATGCATTATTAGCTAATGAATCTCGCAACTATTTATATGAGCAATTAAATAAGCATGATAATCTTTATGATCTTTATGAAATCCCAAAAGATCTGTATAATCTTCATGTTCTCCGTCAAGACGATGATGAAACCCAACAATTATTAGAAGCTTAATTGAAATAAAAAACAGGCAGTGAGATGGCATTCCTCTGTCTGTTTTATCAATGTTGTTATCCTTTTCTAAATGAATGATAAGTTTAGTGGACAGGAAATCAATTATGAACTGGTTATTTTTATTGCCTTAAATGGCTCATTCTTCTTTATTTGCTATTTATCCTTGTCATCTTCGCAATTTTTTAAAAAAATTTTAGCTTAGCCCTCTAATAAGTAATCACGAAAAAAAATCCATTTTTTCAGACAATGAACAACAGTGTAAGTGCCTTGATCAACGTCATACCTTAAGGAAAGCAAATTTGTTGGGGCGTTTGGCAACTGCGCTGAATATGGACAGACAAATTAGGTGATCCACTTATATAATTTTGTATAGATCGCTAAGTAATAAAAAAACAAGCATAGAATCAATTCCATGCTTGTTTTTTCTTATTTTCCCACTTTTATTACTTCTTGATAGAGATTTCGAATAATATACGTTTTATACGCACATAGCCACTCTCCCCATTTGCTGATTGTTCAACTTAGGAGTGGATTGTGACATAACTTATCCAAAGAATTATTTTTGAAGCTGTATGAGCAACTCATACATCTCTGTACCGGTTTTAAACGGTCGTTTTTGATGCATTTTCGCTTTATATTGTGGTGATTCATCCACCAAATGATCAAGCGTATCCGAAAAAGCCTGATACGTTAGATTTTCCTCTTGAATCACCTTACTAAAACCTTGATTTTCAAAGCTCGCCGCATTTAAGATTTGATCTCCTCTTGAAGCGTTGGCGCTTAGTGGAATGAGTAGCATTGGTATTTCAAGACCAAGAAATTCATAAATAGAATTTGATCCTGCACGAGATACAACTACATCGGCACAAGCCAGCATATCGAATAATTCCTCATGAACATATTCAAATGGCTGATACCCTTTCTTCCGTAAATTTTCTTGAACATTTCCTTTACCGCATATGTGAATAATCTGGTAGAAACCTAATAGGTCATCAAGATTTTCCGTTATTAGGTTATTAATTCTGACAGCCCCCAGGCTTCCCCCCATTACAAGCAAAACAGGTTTACTTTTATCAAAACCTGATCTCTCTCTACCTTTGTCAGCATTCCCCTTAAATATTCCGTCGCGAAGGACTGCACCAATATAGATGGATTTTGATTTCGCGACATGTTTTTCCGTTTCTTCAAATGTCGTAAATATTTTTGAAGCAAATGGCATCGCTAGTTTATTCGCAAGACCAGGGGTATAATCGGATTCATGGATAAACACTGGAATTCGTAACATTTTTGCTGCCAATACAACAGGTACTGAAACGAAACCGCCTTTTGAGAAAACAAATTCAGGCCGGATTTGTTTAAGAATTTTCCTTGCATCGAATATTCCTTTTATAACACGAAATGGATCCTTCAAATTCTCCAATGACATATATCTTCTCAATTTCCCAACAGAAACCGTTTGATAGTTGACGGTTGGAAATTCTTTTTCAATGATTTCTCTTTCGATTCCTTTTTCAGAGCCTATATATGTAACTTCCCAATTATTTTTCAAAAATTCAGGGATGATTGCTGTATTGACTGAAACATGACCAGCAGAACCCCCACCTGTAAACACAATCTTCTTTTTCATTTGATTCACCTTCCAAAGCCAAAAATTTCTACCCCTCATCTTACCACATCTTCAGCTTATACACAGCGTAAATCTTATCGATTTGAATAAAAACAGGTCAACAGCCCCAAGCTGTAGTATGTAATATCGACATTTTTCGCTAATTAACTGGCAGGCACTGCAACTTATGATATAATTCTATCATTGTGCAAAAATTAATAAATCGAGGTAATATTATGCAAAAGACCTTTACAAATAGCGAAAAAATCCGTCAATTATTCGTCATTTTATTCCCATTACTCATCACGCAACTCAGTTTATTCGCAATGACCTTCTTTGATATTATGATGTCCGGAAGATACAGCACTGCTGATGTTGCAGGGGTTTCTATCGGCAGCTCATTGTGGATGCCTATTTATTCAGGACTAGGCGGTATACTACTTGCTATCCCCCCTATTATTTCTCAATTAATCGGAGCGAAAGATACAAAAAAAGTACCTTTTAATATCATTCAAGCGATATATTTGGCTCTCGCTATTGGAGTTGGTATTACAATAATCGGATTCATCTTTCTTAACCCTATTTTAACGAAGATGAATCTAGAACCTGCTGTGGAACAAATTGCTCATTCCTTTTTAGTAGGACTTGGTTTCGGAATTCTACCGCTTTTTGTATTTAATGTTCTCCGTTCGTTCATGGATGGTCTTGGCCAAACGAAAATTTCAATGCTCATCACACTATCCGCATTACCTATCAATATCATTTTTAATTATTTATTAATTTATGGTAAATTAGGTTTCCCTGAACTAGGAGGAGTTGGTTCTGGTTATGCTACAGCCATCACTTATTGGTTGATTTTTATCATCGCCATATTAGTTGTGATGAAGGTAGAACCTTTTGCCTCCTATCGAATTTTTGAAAGGTTTTATCGAGTATCATTAAAAAATTGGAAAACCCTCCTTGTCATCGGGCTACCAATTGGTTTTTCAATCTTTTTTGAAACGAGTATTTTTGCAGCTGTCACTTTGTTAATGAGTAATTATGATACGATCACAATTGCTTCTCACCAAATTGCGATGAACTTTGCTTCATTTCTATATATGGCACCATTGAGTATCTCGATGGGATTAACCATTGTTATTGCTTTTGAAGTTGGCGCAAAACGGTACAGTGACGCACTTGAATACAGCAAAATCGGAATATCCATTGCAGTCTTGATGTCCTTAGTTTTCTCTCTTGTTATCTTTTTTTTACGAGAGCAAGTTGCTTCAATTTACACAGATGATCAGCTTGTCCTAAAATTGACAACACACTTTCTAATCTATGCGATCTTTTTTCAAATTTCAGATGCCATCCAAGCCCCCATCCAAGGAATTCTTCGCGGGTATAAAGATGTGAATTTTACATTCTTCATGTCATTAGTCTCTTACTGGGTTATCGGGCTTCCCTTTGGGTTTATCCTTGCACACTTTACGGATTTAGGTCCATTCGGATATTGGATTGGTCTGATCTCGGGCCTTGCATTAGGAGCTATTGGATTATTAGCTCGACTTCTATTCTTGCAGCGAGTGAAATTTTCACCGATGAAAGAAAATTAAAAAAGAAAATGATCTAAAAAGGTTTGTCTTAACACTCTAAATGCAGTTTATTGTTATATATGCATTTAATTTGAACTGTATCAGCAGTTATACGAGGGCGCACTATTTCGTTGTACATCCCCAAACTTAAGATTTAGTAGCGAATTTAGAGTATTCATCACCATTCCTGGCATATTAACAGGAATGGTTTTTTTCTAAACTTGGGTAGCGCATTACCGATTTATTTCATATTCCTTACGCTTACCCACAATCCCCCTTACATACCACATTGCCTGTATTCCCACATAATAAAAGTTGATTCACTATTTTGAATCCCCCATGATCAATCCTATTCGTTACCCTATAGAGCACTTTTGCATATTATAACGTAACTAATTGGTTTAAATCCTTGTACGGCCCTTACCGAAGAAGAAATGAGGTGTACAGAATGTTTCCGTGGAGTTCTCTTTTCTCTTTTCAGAAAAATAGTTCTGATAAAATCAAGCATATGAACCCAAATGATATCCAATCGTTCATGAATCAAATTTTTTCACAAGCGATGCCTGATCAGATGCAACAGTTCATGAATCAACAAAACCCAAACTCTAATTCACACACACAACAAAACACCTCATCAGACGAAAAACTACAAACTGCTGTATTTGAAACGCATTCAGATGTTTACGTTCGCATCCTAATTAAAGATTCGACATGTATTAGGAATTTAAAAATCTATCATACTTCAAATCAGCTTTTGATAGATGGCATTCCTGGATGTGAAGAAAAACTCGTTACTACCCTACCATGCATCGTGAAGAAAAAAGGAACGTCGGCGCAATACAAAAATGAAACACTGGAAATTCGGCTTGCTAAGCAGCAGGATATTCAGTTTTCTGAAATTGACGTCTCGGAAATTTAATGAGACGTCCATTTCTGTTTCGAGGAAAGAGCGGTATCAAATTGCTTTTTTAATCATAAAATAAAAACGGACAAGCTCCTTTATCAACCTCAGCGTAACCTCGAGGGGTTGGCCTTTCAGTGGAAGCGGACATTCAAATTAATTGTTCCACATAAATAATTCCGTATAGTTACGCCAGACAACAAAAAGGCCTCCACCCCGTTATATGTTGGGTGGAAGCCTATTCTTAGCAATTTGCTAAATTATTTACCGATGAACATTTGTGTCCAATAGTTGCCTGCTTGTACATAGCCGACGCCAATATGTGTGTAGCTTGCATTTAAGATGTTAGCACGGTGACCTTCACTGTTCATCCATGCTTGTACTACTTGTTGAGGAGTTGTCTGACCTTTTGCAATATTTTCACCAGCAGAAGAATAGCTGATGCCAAATTGTTTCATCATATCAAATGGTGAACCATATGTTGGACTAGTGTGATCAAAGTAGTTACGGTCTTTCATATCTTGAGATTTTGCACGTGCAACTTTGCTTAACTCTGTATCAATTGTAAGAGCTTTTAAACCAGATTTTGCACGCTCGGCATTTGTCAGCTCAACCACTTCTTTTTCAAATTGGCTAATTGAAGAACTTGTTGGAGTTCCAGAATTAGTCGGCGTTGAAGCAGGTGGTGGCGTTTGAGTTTGTGTAGGAACAGTCGGTGTTTTTATTGGTTTTTCAGCTGGCTGTGCAACTGGCGTTTTAACAGGCTGTTTTGCAGGTGCTTTTGTCGGTTGCATATCTGGAGCTGTTGGTGTTGTCGTATATTGTTTAGTTGTTGTACCATACTGTTTTTGAATGTTAAAGTGTACCGGAATATTATAGTTTGCAAGATATTGTTCTAATGTTTTTTGCAAATCTTCTTGGCTATTAACCTTAAATGCTACTGTTTGAATGTTTACATTTTTTATTGTAGAAGCATCAGCCTCTTTCGCTCCAACTCCTGTGAATATTAGGGCCGCTGCAGCCGCTGCTGTAAATAGTGATTTCTTGTTCATTATTAATTCCTCCCTGAAATTCAATGGTGTTTTCTTTCTACCGAAATCATAACACGGCTTTTTTTGTAACATTCTTACCATGAATTACCTTGAGGGAAAATTAAGTAATGAACAGCTAGTCATAGTAGTAAAATTCGATAATTTTTTCAGGAAAACCTATAGATTAATAGTTTTCTAACATATTTCTTACTAGATTCATTCTCTTTCTTTTTGTCTCTGTCAATGGTAGGTACACACTTCACTACCAAATAAAACTAGTAATTTAGGATTGACAACTTTTTTCATGGTCTTTTCATGTAACATTCTTTACTTTTATGTTACAAATATAACTATTTGATTCATATATAAATCTGAATATTTAAAAAACGATTATAATGAAAGGGCCAGATCCTCTTCTACTATATATCGTTTACATGACGCATATTTGACACATTAAACGGTATATAGAGTGTGAGGTCTGACCCTTCCTGAGACAACATCTCTTTGCTATTATTTATTGATGGTTATGTTGACTTTCATCATTCATCGATTTACTTGTACTCTTTTCTTCCGGTTCACTAGCAGCCCCAATCACAAATTCCTTTTTGGGCATATTGTGCAAATCTCTTGCTTGCACATGAGCATAAACATAATAGGTACCCTCTTCAGAGAAAGATTGCTCAAGTTGATATACTCCATCTTTGGAATGTTTTACTTCAATCGTTTCATGGTTCTCGCTTTGTGAACGCCATATTTCGAATTTCACTTCATCAGCATCTTCTACTGCTTCATCACCATATGTAACTTTTGCTTTAAAAGTAACGACATCATTCACTTGGGCATGCTCAGGATTAATCGTCAGCTCTACGTTTAGCATTTTTGGTTCAGTACCTTTCCCCTGATTGTTAGAACATGCAGCAAGAACCATCATTGAAATAATTAATAATATGCTTCCTACTTTTTTTCTCATCATTCTTCCCCTTTTATTAATATATATTACAAGATATCATGAATTAGGGCGTTAAATCAGTAATCAACGTGGTAAATTCCTGATAATCACAACGGTGTCTGTAACTTCTCCATTTCTTCAATATAAACCGAAAGCATTATACTCTTCTCTTCATCGTTTAATTTGGAATATTGAACTCTTTGAAGGCATAAATAAAATTTCTCATACCTATTTTTCCTTGCTCTTGGATGACTGTTTTCATCAAGCAGTTCTGCTTTTATTTTTTCACGAAGCAAAAAATCATCGTCTTTGTCGCCACGCTCCTCTACTACTCGATTCTTCCATAATTTCGAATAGATGCGCAATAGATTTTTCGCGTTTTCTTCATTCATTCTACTCCCCCCTTTGATTTACATAATTACCGTTATAAAGGTAATCCTAATAATAGATCAATCTACGCCTATACGAGAAGTTTTTGTCAACTCAAGGCTAAGCCAAAATCAATTTAGAGAACTGTATAAAGGAGTGATTCTATTGGCACAAGTATACCGCTGCCCAAATTGCCGAACAAATAAATCAAGATTTAATCTTATTCAACAAGTCGCAACTTCTGTAAAAAAAGATCCTCAATCTGGTGATGTTGTTCAGGAATACTCAAGTGATAATTTAGAACCATTTCATCTTCCCTACCGTGGACCAGAAGTAAGAGTCCAATGTGCAGCATGCGGTTTAATAGAAGACGAAAAAACCTTTGCTGCATTTGGAGATCGAAGCATGTAGTTTTTATACGAATCGTACTAATTCAAAACTGATTACATACAAAGAAGCTGACTTATTGCTCATCATAGCCAGCTTCTTGCTATGTTTACTCTTTTTTATCCCAAGTGAAAGTGTCCCATACTTCTACTTTCCCCCAATAGATTTCAACAAAAACTTAAAGAACGCTATTTTCTTCCAATTCTGCTAGTTGACACAGAATTTCTTCTTCATTAAGGTCTTCACCAATAATAACAAGATTAAGCGGCATTTTAATAAATTCATTCATATAGATTGGCATACCATAAGAATACTGAAATAAGTATGGCTGCTCAGAGTTTGTAAAGGACAAATAGCCCTTCATTCGATAAACCGTATCCGGGAGACCGCGAAGCCACTCTTCGAAGGAGGTTTGATCTATAGACTTTTTGAAGGAATGGACGATAGCCTGCAAATGTAAATGACTATGGACATCCAATTGACTATGGACATTTTTTTTCTTCATTTTCATTTTTTGTAAAGAAGAAAGGGAGACTTTAGCTTGTGTAGTAAGTAAACTTATTGCCTCAGGATTTATTGCCTGAATCGAGTATACAAGCTGTCCAGCCTCTAACTCACTCACCAAATCCTGTTTGTTTAAGAGGATAAAGTCTGCATGCTGCACCTGTTCAATTAAAAGCTGACGAAGCTGAGGTGACAGCTCGTTCCGATCTCTGTAACGAAGTAAATCCACTACTGTAATAATCCCGCGATATTTTAGCTTTTTAGCAAATAATGGACTCATGATGCTATCCAATACCTCAACCGGATGAGCAGCTCCAGTTGTTTCTATATAAATCGCATCAAGTTCATGCTCAGATAGCAAACTATGTAGCTGCACTTCCACCTTATCTTGAATGGTACAGCAAATACAGCCACCAAGTAGCTCTTTAAACGGAACATCTTGCCCTAGCCTTTCCGTATCAACTGAAACACTGCCAAGTTCATTCAATAAAATGGCAGCTTTACGCCCTGCTTCATTTTCCTGTCGAATAATTTCCTTCAATAATGTCGTTTTCCCACTGCCTAGAAAACCACCTAATATGTATACCTCTGTCATTTTTTCCATTCTAAATAAACTCCTGTTTCAAATAATTTACTTTCACTACCAGTGTACCATAAATTAACGTGTCTTAACATGTAGCTTGCTGCGTTACAATCGCTATACGCGCATGAAAATACAGCAAAAAAAACCAGCAAAGTGCCCTTTTAGGGAAACTTTGCTGGTTTGATTACTTGCTAGTATTTAACTGACTTTCAAGTACTTCCGATGCTTTTTTTAGTTGTGTATCGTTCGCAAGAATCTTTTCTCGCAGAACTTGCATAAGCTTTGTTGTAGACTCACCAGTAAGTATTCCCGTTACTTTAATACTATGGTCTTTTTGGAATTGTGACACTGCTTTTTCGGTTTCATCGTCGTAGAAACCATCAATCTTGCCTGGCTTATACCCTGCCGCTTCTAACATCTTCTCTGCCGTTTTCACTTCCACACCTGATTCAGATACCTTCAGTTCTTTTTCAGGTGAAATATAAGTAAGACTCGCATAATCTGGAAGTTTAACCAAAATATCCGGTTTGATTCCTTTAGAATGTATCCAGTTTCCATTAGGTGTCAGCCATTTTGCCGCTGTAAATTTAAAGTTAGAGCCATCTTTAAAATCAGTTGCTGTTTGTACAGTTCCTTTACCAAATGACTTCTCCCCAATAAGCTTAATGCCTGCTGATTCTTTGACAGCAGCAGCTACGATTTCCGAAGCACTTGCACTACCGCCATCGATCAACACGACTACAGGTTTTTCAAACACACCATTGTTTCTTGCGTTAGCCACCTGTTTCTCACCTGTCCGATTTTCCACTTGTAAAATGGGTTTGCCATTTGGTACAAAGATGCTAGCAATTTCTTCTGCTTGATCAAGCAGACCACCCGGATTACCACGTAAATCCAGAATCATACCCTTCATCCCCTGCTTATCCATTTCCGTAATAGCTTGCTTTAATTCATTAGCAGTATCTGTGGAGAAGCTAGTTACTTGAATTTTAGCAATATGATTGTCCAACATTTCGGAATAAACGGTTTCAACTGGAATGGTATCACGTATGATTGTGATTTCAATTGGTTTTTCAGATCCTTCTCGAGAAATTTCTAAGTCAACTTTAGTGCCTTTTTTCCCTCTTATCTTCATGACTGCTTCGGTCGAGTTTACGCCTTCCAAACTGGCACCGTTCACGCTTAGAATTAAGTCATTAGGCTTAATTCCAGCTTTCTCTGCAGGAGAACCCTTAATCGGAGAAACAACCTTAATAAACGAGTTTGCCTGTTGAATTTCTGCACCGATTCCTTCAAAGGAAGAGGAAATACTTTCTTGAAAGCTCTTTGCCTCCTCTTGATTCATATAGGTAGAATATGGATCATCAAGGGCTTTAATCATACCATCAATGGCACCGTTCACAAGATCCGTTTCATTTACATCTTGATAAAATTTATTCTTTAATGTGTCATAAGTAGAATAAAGTTTGGCGAATTCAGGATGTTCGCCGGAAGACATTTGAGAAGGTAAAGATGATTCGACTTTATCTGTTCCAAAAGTCAACGCAATCGTAGTAATTCCTGCTGTCAAAAAAACAAGTAAAAATATCCCCATAATAAACGGAAATCTTCTCATTTTAACATATCTGGTCTTTTCTGGAGAATCTGTTTGTTTATTTTCTTCTTCCAATGCGTGTTCACCACTTTCAGGTTGTACCTTCAAATTTTACTCATGTTCATTCGAGGAAACTACGGAATATTACGGCCCGCTTATGCCAATAAATGTAACATTCGTTTGTATGTAAAATTATTTTACCAGATTTATGTCTTTACTAGAAATATAAATGTTTAGTATAAGCAAAAAAGTATAAAGTAAGTGTTTGCTGGATAGTAAACCGAATTTTTTCAATCAGCAATCTATCCCACAACTTCACTCAGAGAGTATCCTGGTTAGACATTAGAAGGGGATTTAATAAAAATAAATCCCACAGTTGAATGTTTCATTTTATTCTTGAATAGCTGCTTCTAAGGCAACTTCAATCATTTCATTGAATGTTGTCTGACGTTCTTCTGAAGTTGTTTCTTCCCCTGTAAGAATATGATCGCTAATTGTCAAGATAGACAATGCTTTACGGCCAAACTTGGCAGCAAGCGTGTAAAGTGCTGCAGACTCCATTTCTATTGCAAGGATTTGGTATCTCGCCAATTTTTCTAAATCACTGTTTTCATTGTAGAAATGATCTGCTGTAAAGACATTACCAGCCTTTAATTGCAATCCTTTCGTAAGTCCCGCTTCATAAGCTTTTCTTAATAAATCGAAATCTGCTGTTGGTGCATAATCAATACCGCCAAACGTTAAACGGTTTATTTGAGAATCAGTTGAAGCACTCATCGCAAGAATAACGTCACGTACCTTTACATCTTTTTGGATGGCTCCAGCTGTGCCAACACGAATAAGATTTTGAACATTATAGCTATTAATCAATTCATTGACGTAAATAGAAATCGAAGGTACACCCATTCCTGTACCCTGAACTGAAATTCTTTTTCCTTTATATGTGCCTGTATAACCAAACATGTTTCTGACTTCATTGTAAAGTGTAGCGTTTTCCAAAAAAGTTTCTGCTATATATTTTGCCCGAAGTGGATCTCCAGGTAACAAGACCGTTTCGGCAATTTCATTTTCTTTTGCACCAATATGTACACTCACTTTTGTTTCCTCCTCTAAAGCTTGAAATATAAATATCGAAAATAACTATACCATAGCACCATCCTAAAATGGAAATGTGCATGGAACCTCAATTATAATTGATTTTTGTTAAAAATGCATGCTATTCACGACCTTTGTTATCTCTTCCAAACCAATTTCCTTCTTAAACATACGTAAGGCCCAAATTGATTCAATTTAACAAAAGATCATTCTTCTGTTTCCTAAGCTAAACAAAAAAAAGCATTGCTGAGGAGAAACAATGCTTTGGTGTGCCATGTATGTTTTTTGACATAGTCACTATGTTGATCACACAGTAAGCCTGACTTTTTTAAAGAAGTGAGGGGTTATCCGCTAAAGCGAGTTGAACTGATGTGGGAAAGTATAAAATCCACCCAAGTTAGTCCTCATTATCTTCATCAATTATACATTTATCAAGCAAATAATCGAATGTGATGTCTGCAAGATCTTCTAACTCCTCTTCATTCGGTATATAGCCCCGTTTCATTAACTCCTGAAAGAAGAATTCCGCAATTTCTTCTGTATCAATGAATACTTCAATTTCTCGCATGTCATCGCCCCCTTATTAAAGATGTATGAGCCTGCAAGACGAATTATGACTGCTTGATCTTATTCCTTCAATTCTTTAATTTTTCATCGCCTGCCGTATCGTCTACTGTCTTTTTCATTTTCAAAAGCGCTATTTTCATCACATGGAAATAATCTTCATCCCCGAACCATTCGTAAAGCATTTGATAGTCATTATAAAGATCGAGTAAACCATCGATAAATTCCTTCTTATCACCTTCTTGAACGTTCGTGATCGGTTCTGTTTTTTGTCCATTTTTTTTCAAGGAGTCGGCAACTTTGGATGTTTTTTGCTGGTCGCCAATAAGTCCTAATTTGGACATGATACTTTCTGCTCGTTCCGCATCCGCAATTAACGTAATTTCTTCCTCATGTGCTTCGAGCCATTCTCCGTCTGCAATTCTAGCAAGTTCATAGACAATGTCTTCCCAGGCATCTTCTTTATAACGCCATATCTCGGTTCTAAAGCCCAATATTTTAAAATAATCACGCTCATATCCATCAACTTGAACGAGGTCACCGAATGTAAACTTATATTCAATATCAATATGCTCTGAATCAGATACTAACTCACCTTCATATTCTTCTACACTTTTCAGCGTGTTTTCTAAATAAAGACCTTGACTGTGATTCACTTCGTAAACAAAAGATTCATCCATAAATTTTACATCCGTAATTTTCCCCACTGTTCCATACATCGTAATAACCACTGTATCGCCTTTCTGGAATTTCGGCTGTTTCTTTTTCCCCATAAGAGACATCCCCTTATAAATCGGTCCTATATGTTTGATTAATATAAAGTATATGCAGAATATATTCACTGCGTTAATCTGAATTCTCTAATGTCATTGTATTAACTCCTTTATAACCGCATACAAAAAAAGCCAGTCCTTTTTCAGTTATAAAAAAAGAACTAGCTCTCTATACTTGGTTTACATCCAGTAAATCAGGTTACTCCTTAGTAGATGAATTTTCACAATATCCAACCTTTTAGTGTAGCCATTGCAAATAAGCCGATTAGAAATAAGCTTTGTACGAACAAAAATCCATATATACCTAATTTGATTTATGAGTTTATCATCTCTTCTCGTTCAGCATATACGTATCCCAAACTTCATCAAAAATAGACATACTGCGTAGATAATGCCCATTCATTTCCAAATACCGGCTGAGTTCATCATAATTATTAGATTGCTTCGGAAATGTATGATCATTAAATGCTTCATTCGCAAATTTCGTCATTTCATCCACTTCTTTCGGCTGGCGATAGTTCATTAAGAACGTGTAAAAAGGCTTCATCATTATCCTCCAAAATAAAATAAATCTGACATAAATATAATGGAGATTTGTCTTGCCGTCAAAAAGAAGTGATCAAAAAAAGGGTCTGACCTCACTTCTGTACACCGTTGTTTCATGTCATATAAACGATATAGTAGAAGTGGGACTGACCCTTTCGTTATGGGACAGCCATTCTATCATTGCTAACCTAATTTCAGAATGTTGACTAAATACAATCTATTTTCTCGCCCTATTGCTACATGTTTATTCTCGTTACATGTAATGAATAAGTAACAAATATGAAGGGTAATAAATTGTGAAAATTTATGAAAAATCAAAATAGTTTCGTTTAAGGAGTCGCTTCATCTTCATCAATTCTTGAAAATCGACTGTTTTATTTAAATTCACCGTAGAGATTAAGAATAGTTGGTCTTCAATTTGTTTCACCGTCTCGTCACTTTGATAGACAGCCCCACACCTTTCACAGGAATAGGTGGGCGTATTTAAGATTTCAATCGCTTTTGTACCATCTGGAAGCTCCCAATAGACCGATCCGGAACCAAGCACAACCCCAGTGGCTTCACACCAGCTGCATTTATCCATTTTGATCCCCCTTATCTTGATCACTCTTTGCAGATGACATTTTCTTCAGTTGTGCCTGATATTTTTTTTCTTTTAAGATATCACGCTTTTCACGTTGATCTTTTAATGAGCTATGTTCAGGATTATTTTCATATTTTTCACGACGGTATAAACGTTCAAGTCCTTCAGGGACCAAATTGAACTTACTCTCATTCAGCAAACCAGCAATGCCAATATCTGAGCGTTTATTTCCTGCATGCGGATAAATGCTCTCAAAATAGTCATCTGCCCGCCCTGGTGTGTAATTTTCTGGTTCAGGATACGTTGATATAACGCCTTCAAAGTTGCGAAGAACCGTTTTCTCCGGTGATTGTGAAATAATGTAGTTAGGCTGAAGCGTAATTTTACCTCCGCCACCTGGGGCGTCGACGACAAAAGTGGGAATTGCATAACCTGAAGTATGTCCCCGCAGGCCTTCAATAATCTCAATACCTTTTGAAATTGGTGCCCTAAAATGTCCGATTCCTTCAGAAAGATCACATTGATAAATATAATAAGGCCTAACGCGGATTTTCACGAGATCATGCATCAACTTTTTCATAATCGGCACGCTGTCATTGATTCCTGCAAGAATAACAGCCTGATTACCTACAGGAACGCCAGCATCAGCAAGCATTTCGCACGCTTTCTTTGCTTCTTCTGTTATTTCAATGGATGTATTGAAATGTGTATTGAGCCATACTGGATGATATTTTTTTAAAATCGTACACAAATTTTCTGTGATCCGATGCGGAAAAACAACAGGCGCACGTGTACCAATCCTGATAATTTCCACATGTGGGATGTCACGCAAATTTTTCAAAATATATTCCAGAATCGTATCGTTAATCAATAGTCCATCGCCACCAGATAACAGAACATCACGAACAGCTGGCGTTTCCCTAATATATTGAATCGCTGCATCAAGCTGTTTCTTTGGAACCCCCATTCCGATTTGTCCGGAAAATCTTCTTCGTGTACAATACCTGCAATACATCGAGCATTGATTAGTCACTAAAAACAGTACCCGATCAGGATAACGATGGGTTAAGCCTGGTACAGGGGAATCTTCGTCTTCATGAAGCGGGTCTTCCATATCGTATTTGGTTTTATGCATTTCACTTGAGATCGGGACACTTTGCATTCGGATTGGGCATCTTGGATCATCAGGATTCATTAATGAGGCATAGTAGGGTGTAATATTCAGTGGAATCGTTTTCGTCGAAATTCGAACCCCTTCTTCTTCATCTGGTGTAAGATTTATCACTTTTTTTAAATCATCTAAGGTTCGAATCGTGTTCGTAAGCTGCCAAATCCAATCATTCCATTTCTCATCGGTTACATCTTTCCATAGCTCGATATCTTTCCAGTGTCGGTCTGGTTTATATAAATCGAATAACATTATGGTTCCCCCTTGCCACTTGATAGTAATAGTTAATGCAAGAGCCATGCCAATATAGACAAAAATCAGCATTTTTATTAAAATTTAGTGGTCACCCATCCACCTTATTCGATTTTATTTAGCTTATACTGAAGCGTTTGGCGCGGTATCTGGAGCAATTTAGCGGCTTGCAGAATATTCCCTTTGGTCTTTGTTAATGCATTAGAAATCAGCTCTTCTTCTGTTTGCTTCAAAACTTCTCTTAAAGGTTGGATGTCTAGTGCATGTGTATCCTTATATTTAAGAAATGGGGGCAAGTCCTCTAAATGAAGGAAATTCGTTTCAGCAATATTCATCATATATTCGATAGTATGCTTAAGTTCTCGTACATTGCCGGGCCATTTGTATGTGTTGAAGAATCCATGCAAATTGGGTTCCATACCACTAATATGTTTTTTCATCTTTTTATTAAAATATGAAATAAAATGATGGGCGAGTAGTTCGATGTCTTCCGTTCGATTATTTAAAGACGGTAATTCATAGCTCAACACGTTTAATCGATAGTATAAGTCTGGTCGAAGTAATTGCTCTGATAGTGCTTTTTCGGGATGCATATTCATCGCCGCCATGATTCTGACGTCTACTTGACTATTCTTTGTCCCTCCAATTCTTCTTATCAGTCCATCTTCAAGTACTCGCAATAGCTTCGTTTGCAACTGGAGCGGCATCGATTGCAGTTCATCTAAAAACAAGGTTCCTCCATTCGCTAACTCAAACAACCCCGCACGCTCTACTGCACCTGTATAGCTTCCCTTGGCTGTTCCAAATAATAAACTCTCCAGCAGTGACTCTGGAAGCGCTGCACAGTTTTGAGCGATAAAGGGCGCTTTGCTTCTAGTTGAAGCGGCATGGATGCCTTGGACAAACAATTCCTTTCCTACCCCGCTTTCACCATAAACAAGTACAGATGAGTCGGAATTTGCGGCTTTTTTTCCTTGATGAATCACCTGTAAAAAGATCGGATTCACCGTTAATAAATCAGAAAATGTATAATTGGTACTAGTAGTTGCGAATTTCTTCTGCTGACTGGTATCGCTCTGCTTTAGATCAAGCAATCGTTCTGATAATGCTTTCAAGTTGGAGTAATCTTTGGCAATTTCGATGGCTCCAAACAACTCTCCATTCACATGCAGCGGCAAGGTCGTGTTGATGGTTTCAATCATTTTTCCATGTATATTCATATATGACTGTCGTTTATCTTTAATTGGTTCTGCTCGCTCAATAACCTGTAGCAGTGTTGATGTATGGCGATTGAGAGATGGAAAAGATTGTGTAAGTGGTTCCCCTAACACCTCTTCCACCTTCATTCGATCCCGTTCCGCTGCCACTTTATTATAAAAAATTGTATACCCTTCCGTATCGATTACATGAATGCCTTCATCAATACTCGTTAAAATCGCTTCTAACACTTCTCTTGTCGTGTAAAATTCCCGATTCACATTCGTTCACTCCTTCAAGTCTTACTTAGTAAAGTATATGAAGGAATGCCAGAATCTTGTCAGATTGCTGCTGTTTTTCCGGCATTTATGAAATGTTTTTCACCCAAATATTCATATCCTCTAGTTTATCGAAAATATAACAGTTATTCGCTAATCTTCCACGATACGTGTAATTAAGAGAATGAAAGGTCGCATTCATGCCAAATGACAGGGCTCTTGCAATAGAATACATACAAAAGATTTGGTGTTCTGCTAAGTATTTTTCAAGCTCACTAATCAAAAGCTTCATTAAGCCAAATTGCCGATGTTCTGGCAGTGTCGCACAATCCGTTATTTCAGCATTATGATAGTGGCTATTCACTTCTGCTGATGCGGCGCTTACAATTTTCTCGTTAAATAGGCATACATAAAACACAGCTTCGTTTTCGATACATTTTTTCACATATTCTGGATCATTCATCGGAACCGGATAGATTTCAAAAACCTGTTTATATAAACATGCCAATTCATTTGCATCAGCACTATTCGCTTTTCTTATTATATAGCCTAAAGGGAGCTGTTTTCTTTGTTCAATAGCACTAAGGGATATTACCCGGGTTAAAATTTCGTCTTCTTCCTGCCAGTTCCCACTATTTCGACGTTCATTTTGATAATATTTTGCAAAAAAACAACAATCACTGCCATAAAAATACTTATCAATACTGGCTTCGAAAACAAAACCTGCTAAGATCAGCTCTTTAAAATTTTCCTGCCTGGCTTTTACAATCAGTTTCTCTGCACCGATTTTTAAAACGGCTTCAACCGCCTCTTTTAAACAAAGAGTAATATTCCCTAAATAATCATCCATTCTAACCCGTTTATTAAAAGGGTCGATTACAAGTTTCACATAAAAGCTATTTCCATTTATCTCTTTTTCCATAGGTATATCATTCATTGACCTTCCCCCTTTACTTCATATTTAGTGTACCAAAAAATAAAGAAAGAGTCAGACCTCACCCTTCTCTCCCTTATATTTTTGGATGATTTAATCCATAAATATAGGATATGAAGGGTATCGCCTAACCCATATGAACTAATCTCTTTGGTTTTCATTCTTCAGAAACTTCGCACCAGTCAAGTATCGTTATCGCAATGATTTGAGCTGCTTCGATCATTTTTTCTATTTCAATATATTCATTGGCATCATGGGCTAATTCGGTTTTTCCTGGACCAAACACAATGGTCGGGATTCCGCCGATCCCAGATAAATAGCCGCCATCCGTTGCCCATGGCGATGCTTCTAATTTTGCTTCTTGGTTCATTTTTTCTTTATATGCTGCTTGCACTGTTCGAAGAAATGGATGCTCTAAATCGATATGACCAGGTAACCAACGTGCACCAAAAAATTCAAGTTCAACCGGTTTGTTCCTAAACCAATCGCATGAGGAATTTAATTTTTCAATACATGCTTTTAAGCTATCTTTAGCTTCGTCTACTGTTTCAAAAGGAGCGACTCCAAGTCGTCCTTCCAAAACGACCGTATCAGGAACAGATGATGGCCATTCACCGCCATGGATTTTCCCCAGATTGATTGGAATCGGGATGGGGATATTTTCGTACAATGGATGAGTAAGCGCTGCGTTTCTTCTATTCTCTAAATCTCGAATAGCTTCCATAACAATTACGGATTGCTCAATAGCGCTCACTCCCTCATATCGAGTACCAGCATGAGCTGATTTTCCTTTTACAGTAAGTCGAAACCACAACGAACCTTGTTGGAGCGGAAAGATTTTCATATTCGTAGGTTCGGGGATAATCGCTCCATCTGCGCGATATCCCCGTAATACAGCTGCAAGTGTTCCTGCCCCACCGCTTTCCTCTTCAATTACACTTTGAAAAATCATATCTCCTTTTAACATAATTCCACTTGCCATTATTGCCTCAATCGCCAACAGTAATGAAACATTGCCACCTTTCATATCAGTGGACCCTCTACCAAACACTTTACCATTCATAACTTTCCCGCTAAAAGGATCCATTTCCCAATCATTTTGATTCCCTTCAGGTACAACATCAATATGCCCATTCAAAAGGATAGATTTCCCAAATCCCTCCCCTTTTTTTATTGCAACAAGGTTTGGATTTCCTTTAAAATCACTACGGTCACAGTGAAATTGTGGATGATTTTTTAATTCATCATCGCCAATCTCCCAAATATCCAATTCCAATCCGAGTTCGCGGCATTTTTCAATGATAATCGCTTGCGCACCTCCCTCATTCCCTCTCTTACTTGGTTCTTGAATTAGCTTCTGCAATAACTTGACGCCTTTAGGATAGTTCTCATGGATCCAATCTATCACTCTATGTTTTTTATCCATCATAATCTCTACCTTTCTTTTATGATGCGAATCTGTTTGGCTCTTTTTACTTCAGCTTCTGTTTTCGCTATTACATCAGCAAATGTATATGGTTCGAATAAGTCAGTTAACAGAAGTCCTTCAAAAGTAACGTTAAAAACACCCATCTCTGTAATGATCATATGTACACAGTTAGGTGCAGTTAAGGGTAATGTACATGCTTTGACTAGCTTCGAAGTACCACTTTTGTCAAAATGATTCATTACAACGATGACCTTCTTTGCTTTGGCTGCTAAATCCATAGCCCCACCCATCCCGGGAATTCGCTTCCCTGGGACAATCCAATTCGCAAGATCACCTTTTTCACTGACTTGTAACGCACCTAAAATGGTTAAATCAATCCGTTTTGATCGTATGATCCCGAATGCCATAGCACCATCGCAATACGAACCTCCTGTCTGTAATGTGACAGGATACCCGCCTGCGTTACAAAGATTTTCATCTTCTTTGCCCGGTTCCGAAGAGGGCCCCATTCCGATAATTCCATTTTCAGCATGAAACATGACTGGAAAACTTCCCGGCAAAAAATCAGGTACCAGAGAAGGAATCCCAATACCCAGATTGACTAACATCCCTTCCTTAATTTCTTGTGCAGCTCGTTTTGCTAGTTTCTTTCTTATTTCTGCTCCCATGCCCATTGCCAATTCACTCCTTTCGATTGCACGATATAATTGATAAATACCCCTGGAGTGATAATTTCTTCTGGGTTCAATGAACCAATGGGGACAATTTCTAATGCTTCTACAATCGTTATTTTTCCAGCCATTGCCACATAAGGATTTGAGTTTCTTGCACTTTTATCAAAAATCAAGTTTCCATAATAATCAGCTTTTTTTGCATAAACAATAGCAATGTCGCCCGTTATGGCTGGCTCAATTAAGTATTCTTTTTTTGCCACTTTCACTTTTTCTTTACTACGGTTTACAATTTCAGCCTCAATACCGATATCAGATAAGATACCACCAAGGCCCATCCCGCCTGCTCGAATGCGTTCAATTAATGTTCCTTGTGGAGAAAATTCAATTTCAAGCTCACCAGTATTCATATAAGTCCCTGCATTAGGATTGGAACCAATATGAGAAACTATTAATTTTTTTGCTTGTTTTTTTGTAATGACTTTGCCGATTCCAATGTCAGGAAATCCGGCATCTGTGCCGATTAATGTTAGATTCTTAATCCCAGTTTCTAAAATAAGATCCACCAATCCCGGCGGTGTACCTACTCCTCCAAAACCACCGAATAAGATGCTTATTCCATCTTTAAAAAGTGGGGTTAAACTAGCACGGTTCACTACTTTCTTAAACGTGTTTTCAGTCATCTTCCACACCGCCTATTAAATTTCCTCATTCACATTCAGCAAATGTTTTTCAGACCATTCTTCAAAAACAGCTTCTAAACGGCTCACTAGTTCATCCATTTCTTTTTCGGTAATTGTTAATGGTGGTGCGACAATAATGGCAGCACCTGTGACCCCTTCTTCACCAGCAGCAGCAGGATATAATAACAAGCCGTGCTCCATTGCAAGCTTAATCACTGTATTTGTTATAGAAGCGACTAGCGGAAAAGGTTCTTTCGTTTTTTTATTTTGGACAAATTCAATACCAAGAAGGAGACCTTTTCCACGAATATCTCCTATAAAAGAATACTTCTGTTCCAATAAGTGCAACTTGTTTTTCAAATAAACACCGGCGATGGCTGCACGTTCAGCTATATTATGTTTAGTGAGATGGTTGAGTACAGCAAGTGAAATAGCGCAAGATAATGGATTTGCGCTAAAGGTATGACCGCCCATAATGACTCTTGAACCTTGTAGAATTGTTTGAATGATAGGATCCGAAACGATTGTCGCTGCGATCGGCGTGTAGCCCCCGCTCATGCCTTTACCAAGTGTTACAATATCAGGCTTTACTCCCCAATGTTCTGAAGCAAGTATTTTTCCCGTACGCCCCATTCCTGTCATCACTTCATCGGCAATAAATAAGATATCGTACTTCTCGCAAATTTGCTTTAGTTTTTGAAAATAGCCATCAGGTGGTGTAATGGCTGCTCCCGCTGCTCCAATGACTGGTTCAGCAATGAAGGCGGCCACATGATCCGCTCCAATTCTTCTGATTGCTGCTTCAAGTTCATTCGCACAAGCAAGCCCGCATGATTTTCTCTCCAGATGTAAAGGACAACGATAACAATAGGGAGCAGAGATTGCCGGATACGATTCCAGAATTTCCGTAAATCGTTCTCGACGTACTGGATGTCCAGACATAGACAAGGCTCCAAGCGTGATCCCGTGATAGCTCATCCATCTCGAGATGATTCGGTTCTTCTGTGGCTTTCCTTTTTCCTGCCAGTATTGAATGGCTAGTTTCATGGCAGTCTCTGTTGCTTCTGACCCACTGTTCACGAAGAAACTCCAAGGATAATCGCCATTCGTTAAATCTGAAAGTTTTAATGCAAGCTGTTCTGCCGCGTCACTAGTAAACTGTGAACGATACACAAACGAAACCTTCTCAGCTTGTTCAACCATAGATTTTGTAATTTCTTCCACTCCATGGCCAATATTCGCTGTCACTGCTCCAGAGCATCCATCAAGATACTCTTTTCCAAAAGCATCGTAAAGAAACACTCCTTTCCCATGACTAATTATCGGATATTCCACGCCGAGTACTGGTTTAATTAATGACGATTTCCCCATTTTTTTTCAGCACTCCTTTTCACTTATCTTACTAACCGTATAATCTAGTGTATGTCTTGAATGTCGCAATCTTTCTTCCCGGAAATAAAATGTTGCACTTAACACAATTGTCTATTTTTACAAAAATAATCAATTGTGTTAAAAAAAGGGTCATATCTCGTATACTGTTAATAATGTAGCTTTGGAATAAAGTTTAGTCAAAAGTATTCCGTAAAAACTCATTCTGGGCAAATAAAAAAAATCCGTTTTGAAAAAAAATTAATCAAAATGGATTCTTCTCTTATGAATTAATATACATTTTTTATAAAAAAGTTTGATCACTTTCATCCAATGTTCTTCCACAATTGCGCCTTATTCTGTAATAAGTATATAAATCACTCACTAAAAAAACATATAGAACTGCGTTACTTGTTTAATGCACATAACCTTTACTTTAATGGTCCGAAAAATACAGATTAACAACGTTTAAGAATCCAAAGAATAACCCTATATAAATGGTCAAACCTACTACCTGGTTACGTTGTTATTTCTGCTTCTTATTCTGACCATGGTGAATGTAAAATACAATGACAGAAATTCTTATTTTTATATTCCGGTCTAAAATGTTTAATAACATCTTCTTTCATATTGCCAAAAGTAGTTTCTGGCTTATGCTTAAAACCCTCATAAAACGCTGGAATAATTTCCTTTTTGAAATTGTTACGAGGGAAAGCTTTTATAATTGCTTCACGCAAATCGTCAGGGAATTGTTCAAAGCCATCTCCCATCACATCTAAACCAACACCTGAAAAGAGTAGTGCTACTTCAGACTCTTTATGTTCTGCAATACCGGGTGTCGTATGTAATGCAATCGCATCCCATACAAGACGAATCGACTCATCTGGAATTTGATACTGCTGTAAAAAACTTCTTGCTGCATTTGCACCGTCTACTTCAAACCGTAAATCTGGACTACTGTACTTTTTGGTTAAGCCTAAATCATGGAATAAAGCACTGACATATAGTAACTCTAAATCATAATTCTGCTTCGCTTTTTTTCCGTTGACTGCACCAAATAAAAATACACGATTTGAATGATTCCACAACAAGCCGTTCCCATGCTCACGTAAAATATCGGCTGCATCTTTCGCCAATCGAGAATCTGGAATTTTAATACCTGCTACTTCTTGAAGCATAATTGAAAATCCCCCTTACAATTTAGTAGTTCTCATTTTCATGAGCTTATCTTCATTGTAAAGAGAAATTTATTATCATTCTATTCGATTATTTCTATGATAATGATAGACAAAAACTATAATATAGAACTTCGTAAAGAAGTAATCGAATCTTTATCTGTGTGAAAACAAAGCTTTTCGATTTCACGTACTAATAACTTAATATATTTACGTGCTGCATAATTAATAAAACAATTCTTTTTCATCACGAGATAAACTGATCTAGTCAAAGATGGGTTTTCAATATGTTGGAAAGATAAATCCTCTGTATCATAAAATTCATATAATGTACGCGAAACAACACTACGACCAACACCACTTCGAACTAGCTTCAAAATAGATTCAATACTAGACGTTTCAACAATAGGCTCTAATTGTTTGCCAACCTCATAGCTCGTTTTATCAAGTATTTTTCTACATTGATGCATACTTGGAAATAAAATTAGAGGACCATCTAAAACAGAGGAAAATGAAACCCTCTGCTCCCCATTACTTTGATTACTAATCAGGTAAAACTCTTCATCATACAACTTCGTCACTTGTAACAGACTAGATTGATTAAGATGAAAACCAATACCAAAATCAGCTCGATTTTCTAGAACGGCCTTTTCCACTTGATCAGTCGTTTGAATGAACACTTTAATGTTCGGATATAGTTGGTTAAATTGAATACACAAAGTAGATACCAAATCAGTTATTTCCCCTGGTAACACAGCAATTTTCAATTCCCCAATTTCTAATTTCGTAAATGCTTCAATTTGAGAGGACATACTTTGGATGGAACCTTGAATATTCAATGCTTCTTGTTGCACAATTTCTCCTACCTTAGTAAGCTCAATTTTCTTGCCAATACGGTTAAAAAGTGAATATCCTATTTCTTGCTCGAACATCTTAATTTGATGACTTAAAGTGGGTTGCGAGATTCCCAATTTTTCTGCTGCTTTTGTAAAATGTAGTTCTTTACTAACCATTAAAAAATATTCTAAATGTCGTAATTCGATACTATTTCAATCCTTTCTAATGAAATATCAATCTCTATTTATATACTTCTTTAATCAGATAATATAGCTATTAAGTTACTTTATTTAAAGGAATTATTCCACAATTTGGCCCTTTAACGGTTAAACTTTTTTCAAAACGGTGCGACTTTTTTATAAACAGTTCAACTTTATTTCAAAGCCACAAATAATGTACAGGGGCTAACCTTTGTAAGATAATCTAATTTGATTATTCTAAATCGAGGAACATGTTTTTTAGGCTATAAGTTTTTCATATTCCATTTTTGTAAATGTACTATTTTATGTAGTCTTCCAATTCTCTCGCCCCATTAAAAACCAAAACACAATTCCTACCAATCGGAAGCTCCACATGTCCGTCCTCGCTTCAATTCAAGCATCGCCCCTAATCGGAATTGTGGCAAATGGATGCACATGTCTGAAGTTCGCGTTTGAAATAACGGGAATTCCCTGGTTAATAACGTAAAAAACCGACCTTGTTATAAGGTCGGTTACTATTACACTTCGTTAACAGCAGAAAGATGCACCGATGATGATTAAAAGGATAAACAGCACCACAATTAGAGCAAAACCGCCGCCGCCGCATCCACCACCACATCCGCCACCATATCCATAACCACCGTATCCTCCACCAAATCCTCCACCAAATCCGTACATTACATTCACTCCTTTTTTTGATATCTCTTACATTTTTACAATATGCAGATGCGCCCGATTCGGTCTGTGCATTTGCCTATTTTTTTGCGACTGCACCATTTATCTAAAGACAATACCCTATAGGTAAGGTGGTATACGGCCTTTAAATTGCAAAGTTATTTACAGAATAGGATATAATATGAGAGGGGTTAAAAAGTCAGAAGCGGATTGAGGTAAGTCGCCAAATTCCGCTGCAAACCAACTTCTATTAAACAAAGGTCGGGGAAATATTGAAGAGAAGAGTGATCAAGTCATTAATTGCTTTATTCCTAATTATGAACATACTGTTTGTTTTTTTTGAAAATCAAAAAACCTATGGGTACGATACTCATCTAAATGTTTACGAAAAGATAAAAACCAACATACCCATTCACTATTTAGTAATCGGTGATAGCATAGGCAGAGGTTCAGGAGCAGAAACGCCAGAAGAGCGCTGGTTTGTCCGTTTAGAAAATATGATGAAACAAAAAGAGAATATTAAGATATCTGGGGATTATATTGTGCAAAGTGGGGCCACAGCTTTTGAAGGGCTCTATAATTTTTCTGTCAGTAATATAAAAGAACTCCCTGATCTTGTCTTTCTTGTTTTTGGAGAAAACGACCGAAAATACATGTCGGCGGACGATTTTGGAGAAATTTATGAAGCTTTAGTGAGAAAGGTAAAAACTCGGTTTCCTGAGACTGAGATTTTTACAATAACAGAAAGTTCCCTCACTTTCAAAGACTTTGCTGACCAAATCAAGAAAATTTCTAGTCACTATGGAACAGCCCACCTTGACATGCGTCAAGCCTTTGAGAAATCCGGCTTAAGCACAGAGCACCTTACAAAAGATTCTATTCACCCGAACGGAGTAGGGTATCAGCTATATGCTAATGAAATATACTCACAATTACTTAATCATACTGTTGAAGACAAAGTAATCACTTCATTGCCTTCTCCTCTATATAGGCAAAAGGAAATGAACCTTCTAAAAGTAAATCAGCCTAGCCTTATATACGGTTTTAACCATTCCTCTTTGGGTTTTGTAAGTGAAAAAAAGGGCAATTATATCGAGTATGAATTTACCGGAACAATTCTAGGGGGGATTTTCTTAAGAAGCCCTGAAGGCGGGAAGCTTGATGTATTTATCGATGGAAATTATAGGACTACACTCGATACTTGGTGGCCTTTTTCAAAAATGCGATATCTCTATATCGAAAGCGGTTTACATGATGGAATACACAAAGTACGCTTTGAAACAAACGGCACAAAATCATTAATGAATAACACGGGTAAAGCTGATGTTCATATCTTCGGTATCATTACGAATAAATAAAGGTTGTCCCAAAAGGGACTCACCATACACTCTATGCACCGTTTAGTGACATGTTCACGCCTTAAACGATATATAGTAGATGTAGGTCTTGACCTTTTCAATATTGGATATCTCGTCGTTTATTATTCCAAGCGAGAAAACTCCCACTTCAAATTTCGTATGAAATTAAGTGGGAGGGTAGTTCAATTAACTGTTACTGTAAGAAATTGTGTTTCTCCTCTAGTTAACAATGTCTCAGCCGTTTTCACAATCGATTTAATTTCATCACTATTCGTAATAATAATTGGAATAAGTGTACTTTTCGCTTTTTCTCTAATAATCGTTTGATCAAAGGAAATGAGCTTATCCCCCGTTTTCACTGTATCACCAGCACTGACAAAGGCTTCAAAGCCCTCTCCATTTAAGCCTACTGTCTCAAGGCCGATATGAATGAGAATTTCCGCTCCATTTGCAGTCTTAATGCCAACAGCGTGCTTTGTCGGAAAAACTTGTACAATTTCTCCATCTACAGGTGAATACACCGTGCTTTCTTCTGGATCTATCGCAAGGCCATCCCCCATCATTTTCTCTGCAAAAACCGGATCAGGAACATCTTCCAAAGCTACTACTTTCCCATTCATTGGCGCGAATAGTACGATATCTTTCGCTACGGGCTCCTCCGTTTTTTTCCCAAATAATTTCTTAAACATAAAAATCCCCTTCCCTATCTTACATCATGCAACATTTTTCTATAATAACACAAAAGCTTTGTATATCGAAGTGATTAACGAAATACGTTTTTATATTGTGCATAGCCTTCTTTATCAAGGTCAGCAACTGGAATGAATCTGAGGGAAGCAGAATTAATGCAATATCTTAATCCTTCAGGTCCCGGTCCGTCATCAAACACATGACCAAGGTGAGAATCTCCTGTTTTACTTCTTACTTCCGTACGTCTCATTCCATAGCTTATATCAATCTTCTCAATAATTTCCTGGCCTTCAAGCGGCTTTGTAAAGCTTGGCCAACCACAGCCTGCATCGTATTTTTCTTTTGAAGTAAATAAAGGTTTACCAGAGACGATATCTACATATAAACCCTCTTCATTATTATCCCAATACTCGTTTCTAAAAGCTGGCTCTGTTCCATTATTTTGCGTTACCTCATATTGTATAGGTGATAATTTTTGTTTTAAATCATGATTTTGATTAGTCATTATGACTCCCCCAATTCTGTTCGATAAATGTTTGACGCCCTGATCCGATTCGGTACCGATTATAATGAGCTGGGTTTTTCTTATAATAATCCTGATGATATTCTTCGGCAGGGTAGAACGGTTTAGCTGGTAAAATAGGTGTAACAATTGGACGATTGAATCTTCCACTGTTTTGTAATGTTTCCTTTGAGACTTGAGCTATTTGCTTTTGTTCATCTGTATGATAAAAAATTGCGGTTTGGTAAGATCCGCCGCGGTCATAGAATTGACCTCCAGCATCTGTCGGATCAATTTGCTGCCAAAATAATTCGACTAATCGTTCGTATGGAAACACGTTCGGATCATACGTAATTTGTACAGCCTCATAATGCCCGGTTGTTTCAGAGCAAACTTCTTTATAGGTTGGATTTTCTTTGTTACCGCCTGTGTAACCGGATAGCGCAGATTCAATCCCCGGCTGTTCATCAAACGGTTTCACCATGCACCAAAAGCATCCTCCTGCAAATGTTGCTTTTTCTAAATTGTGAGTCACAACTATTCAACCTCCAATTTTCGAATATATGGCCAATAATCGAGTTCTATCTGCTAGTTAGCATAAAAATCATATTGTATGAATTTTACCGCTTTTTACATGCCGTGTAAAATGATACGCTGTACTACACCCAATCCATTTCATATTGGTTTTTAATTAACATTGAAAACGAAAATTTTTCTTTTCTGTGACACCGGCCTACTTCGGTTTGCATATGCTGTTTACGAAAGCTTTGAAGATTGGAGCGAAACTCATGTCGAATTCTATGAATAGTCGAAAAAATTATTTTAAAAAAGCACAAAAGTATGATTTATTAGCCAGCTATTATAAATACATTGACCCAAACCTACATGTTCATTATTACCACAAACATTTAACAGCTTTGAATAAAGCTTTTGAAGTGATGCGCTCAGAAGAAGTATTTAGAAAGAGTCCTAGCAGAGTAAGAATTCTTCACGCAGCACCACAAGCAGGAAATGTCGATGTGTATGTGAATGAAACAAGAATTTTGCAGAACAGTCCATATAAAACAATTAGTGACTATTTACCATTAATTGCAGGGAAATATCAAATAGATATCTATCCAACTGGCCAGCTTTCTTCAACCATTCTAAGTCAGAAAATTCAAGTTGAGTCAGGAAAGCTTTATACATTAGCTATAAGTGGTCTGGATAAGTCAATACGACTCATTGTCCATGAAGACCTACCTCATGTTCCTAACGGCGAATCCAAAGTTCGGTTGATCCATTTGGCTTCAGATAGCCCAGCTATTGATCTAGCTGTGAAAAATGGAGATGTAGTATTTCAAAATATACCGTACAGAAAAGCAACAAATTATATGGGGATTACGCCAATGAGCATTGACCTTGAAGTAAGAACTACTGGTACGAAACAAGACCTGCTCTCAATTCCTCATGCCGCCTTCAATGCAGATAAAGCTTATACCATCTATCTAATCGGTTTACATGATACAGAGCCTGAGTTAGAAGCAGTATTCATTTCTCCTTAACTTAGGATATACAGAAATTGCTTTCGGATTAGACTTGATCCATCTTCGTTGCCATGAATGAACAAATGAGGCTGCCGCCATAATAAAAGGGCAGACCCCACATCTACTATATATCGTTAATATGACGTGTAAATGTCACGACAAACGGTGTGTAGATTGTGAGGTCTGACCTTTTTAAGGCTGTAAAGAGGGCACTGTTAATACAAATGAAATTTTATCATTTTTTAAATCGAATTCTTTTGCTTTTACTTTAACATCACTTTTCAATTCCATATTTTGCAAGGATACATAAATTTGTTCTTTATCTGGCTGAATAGTGACCCAATCTGGTGTTTTATATTGACGATTAATGAAATTCAATACATAAGAGACAGGTAAATTGAGTTGGCCCACTGAGACAGACTCTTGTTTTAACACAACATCTCCATTGCTTTGAGCTTCAGGAACAAACGTGAGCTTTAATTCAATATCCCTCCCGAAAAAAGGCATTGTTCCGTAAAGTTCAACGACATCTGATAAATAAACATCATAATGGACAGACCCAGCCAATCCCTCTTTCTCAATATATTGAGAAATCAACGTATTTAAATCATCTCGATTCGTATTTATAACAAATGAAACACCTTGATCTTTACGATCTATTTTTGAAATTTCCTCATCATTCGCAGGTAAATTAATTAATATAATAACTGTAACTAGCGCAATAACATTTATTGTCACCAATCCTAAAAATAAGTATTTCCAACTTGCTTTAGACATCAATTATTCTTCATCCCCTTTTGCACTTACCTCGGTTGAAACTCTTCCTAATGTTTCAATATGCATTTCTTGATAGATTCTGTTTGCAATCAACTCATAACCTCGATTATTTGGATGAAAGTGGTCCTCTGTAAATAACAAATTCTCTGCCGTATTTTCAAATAAATCGCCAATCTCAATGAAATACGCATTATCATATCCCTCAACAATCGTTCGCCCGCTTCGATTCCATTGGTCCATGATAATATCTAATTCTTGAAAAGCACTTAGAACTTTGGAAAATGGATTGTATACGCCGACTAAATAAATTTGTGCATGGTCATTGTTCAAGCGAACCTTATTTAATATTTGTTCCAATCTTTTTTCATACCCTATTCTTGCTTTCTCAAACTGCTCCATTTTCAAATCGATTATATTTTGGTGGAATACCCGCATGATATCATTGCCACCAATCGTAATTACAACTGCATCTGCCTTTTTAATATCTGCAACCATGTTTTCTTCTTTCATCCGTTTCAATAACTGGTCAGTCCGATTGCCTTTTACGCCATGATTGACAAAATTCACAGACGTAATAGTTGGTTCTTTTTCTAGCAGATGTCGCAAATAGGGTAAGTAACCGCCTGTGTCAGTCGTATCCCCTACACCTTGTGTCAAAGAATCACCTAACGAAACGATTTCGATCGGATCAGGGAAAAAAGTAGCCGGGATCGCAACCTTTCCTTTTAACCCAAGCTCGTTTTCTTGTTGCAATGTATAATTTGAAACAATTTGAAGGTTTGAACAGGAAGTGAGCAAAAATAGGCCAAACAATAGACAAGTTATTTTTTTCTTCATAGGTATCACGTCCTAAAAAAGGTCTTTCATTATTATATCACTTACCATTAATAAAAATCGCAAATCATGAAGATTGATAACATAATCTGCTTTCAAAACGCAAGCCAATAAAAAGAATGTCCCTTAGCAAAAGCCCCAAACCTGCAACTACTATAAACCGTTCAGTGTATATTACACAATAAACAATATATAGGGTGCGTGGTCAGTTCTTTTAGGGACATCCACATCATTTTTGTAAGATTTTAATGTCATTCATCATTTCTTCAAACGGTACATCACTCACGCCTGAATAATCCTTAACGATTTGCCCTTCTTTATTAACTAAATAAAACTTTGTCCCATGGATGACTTGATCAGTATTGGCAGGTTTTTGAACAATGGTTTTAAAGTTCTTTTTAGCAAACTCTTCAATTTCCTGCTGCGTATAGCCCGTTAGGAAATGCCAAGAGGGTAAATCAGCATTGAACCGTTCTGCATACTCCTTCAACGCCGCTGGTGTATCTAATTCAGGGTCTACTGAGAAAGAAACAATATCTACATCTGATATTCCATTATCCTTAAGCATACCTTGAAAGTCAGACAAATTACTCGTCATTGGTAAACAGACCGATGTACAATTTGTAAACACAAAATCGGCAATCCAGACCTTACCTTTCAAATCGCTTTTCGAAAATTCTTTGTGGTTCTGATCCGTGAAAGTAAACTCTTCAAGATCCGAATTATACCCGTTTTGAATCCCCTGAGGACCGCAAGCTGATAATAACAATATTGTCATGATTCCAATGAATACAATTATGTTTTGCCGCCTTTTCATTGTTTTACCGCCTTTATATGAATACTATGATTATTATATTGTAACAAAGGGTGTCAGGTGTTTAAAGAAATTTGCATTCAAGCTAAAAAATTTATGACCTTTTTCACATAAGGCACAACTATCAGCTTTTATTATATTTTCATGCTTCTATTTCCAATGATACATAACAGCCATAGCACCTTCGCCCGTGTGGGTACTTATAACAGGCGTTGTACCTTCAATTTTTATATCAGTTAAATCACTAATTTCAGCTAGAGCATCTCTAATCTTTGAAGCGATTTCATACCCATTTATATGAACGATGCCTATTCCTGTGATTTGCTTATCCTTTAAATCTTCTTTAAATTTATTCACGACAAATTTAACAATTTGCGATTGACTTCTTGCTTTCGAGACAGGTTGAAGCACTCCATCCTCTAAGATCGCAATTGGTTTAATGTTCAGTAAAGAACCGAGCATGGCAGACACTTTACCAATTCGTCCGCCTTTCACTAAATTCTCTAACGTATCAATGGAGATAATCAATCTTGATTGGGATTGAATTTCCTTGATTCTTTCCAGAATTTCAGCAACACTTTTGCCTTCCTTAGCCATTTTGGCAGCTTCAATTACCTGAAAAGATAATGCCTTTGAAATGTATTTTGAATCAAACACTGTGACATTGGATTCAGTCATTTCCGCTGCACTCTCTGCAGATTGAACGGTACCACTCATTCCACCAGTCATATGAATAGATATAATCTCGCTTCCATCTTCTCCAAGTCTGTCAAACACCTCTAAGAAAGTACCTGTCGATGGCTGCGAGCTTTTCGGAAGCTCCTTAGCATTCTTCATTTTTATCAAAAATTCTTCTTGTTCTATTTCGATCTTATCTAAATAAATCATGTCGTCTATTGAAACCGATAAAGGTACCATTTCAATACCATATCGTTTGATTTCCTCTTGTGTCATATCAACAGTCGAATCTGTTACAATTTTCACATTCCCCATTATTACACATCCCAACCTCAACAATTCCCTTAATTATACCTTGTTAATACTATCATTCAATCTTAATATTCAATATTTCGAGCTATTTTGACAAAGTTTGAAAGTTCGACACATTTCTTCTACTATTTTGATTATTTTTCAAAAAATATGGCATTCTGGCATTCCTATTTAAGAAAACGATAAAAAATGCTGCCCTTGATTTGAATGAAGAAGTAGGCAATTTCATTCCCTACTTCTTCATTCAATACTTCAGACAGCATCATATAATTTTATGAGTTTCTTAGTGAAAAGCTCACACTACGAAAGCTATTTATTTATCTAGGCCCTCTTCTTCCAGCAACTCTTCTTGAATGAGTGTATCTCGTTTTTGCTTCCGTTTGAACACAAATTTTGACAATGAAATACTGATCTCATATAACAGCAGCAACGGTATAGTCACGAGAAAATCTGATACAAAATCTGGTGGGGTAATACATATCGCTATAACGACTAAGACAAAGTACGCGTATTTTCTAAGCTTTTGCAAAACATATGGATTAACAATCCCAATTGATGTTAAAAACATCGTCACAACAGGAAGCTCGAAAAGAATACCAAACGGTAAAGTCATATTAAGAAGAAACCGGAAATATTTATCGGCTGTAAAATTGGTCACAAACATTCCATTACTTAATCCAAGTAAGAAGTCCAGTACCATTGGAAAAATAATAAAGTATCCAAATGCTAGACCACCTACAAATAAAAGAAAAAGCGCTGGAATATAAGATAGAGTTGTTTTTATCTCCCTTGGCAGCAATGCTGGTTTCACAAATAACCATAATTGAAACGCAAAAACCGGGATTGTAGCCGCTACTGAAACGACCGTTGCAAGCATGAAATAAATCCAAAGGATATCACTAGGTCCTAGCACCATAAGTTTTTCATCAAAATCTTTAACAAGCCACTGATATATCTCTTCAACATAGATAAAACCAACAATAAAAAAGAGGATAAATGCAATTACCGTAATAATTAAACGTTTACGCAGCTCCTCTAAATGGGCAATAACGTTTTGTTCTTGGTCTACCAAATCTATCACGCTCTCTATTAAAAATACGAATCTTACCGGATTTTTTTATTATTCCGGTATGTAGTGGTAACTCACACAAATAGTAATAATGCCATTTGTTCTTCTTTGCTTCCAAAGAAAGAACTACAGTCCTTTATGTATCAATTAATTATTGATAAGATAGAGCAAAATCTACTTGGATGAAGAAGAACGAATCTAGTATGTCCTCTTTACGTGGTAACTCCAAGAAGATTGATGGTTATTTGACCTTTCAGACCGTATGTCACTAACCACATAACTAAGTCCCTTATCTTACAAGTTAAAAGGAGGATGTCCCAAAAAGGTCTGACCTCACTTACTATACACAGTTTATAGTGTTATATACACATAATTTCAACTATATATTGTAGTTGTGGGGTCTAACACTTTAGTCATGGGACAACCTCCTCTTAGACACAGTTATTATTTTACTGAATTATTCTTTTTTTCATCTTTTTCATCAAAGACATCCTGTGTTAATTCACGAGTTGAACTTTTAAATTCACGTAAAGTTTGACCGAATGCCCGTCCAATTTCAGGTAATTTCTTTGGCCCAAAAATGATGAGAGCTAGCACTAAAATCAAAATTAATCCTGGTACCCCTATATTTGACAACATGGTAACACCCCTCCTGTTACTTTCTTACATAAAATGATACATTTTCCAAATAGTTTCTCACTTTTAAATTGACATGACTTGGTTAGAATACTTTTAAAATGTGCAATAAGTGACGATTTATACCTTATTATTTTACCCTATACCAGTAATTAATTCCAGTTTTATTAAAAATAGCGGGTATCCAATAAGTAAGAAGGGTCAGACCCAGCAACTACTACATACAGTTTAAATATGGTGTAAGTAACACGATAAACTGTGTGGTGAGTACTGGGTGAGACCCTTTTGGAATATCCCGTTCATTTAACCTTAAATCAGTAACGAAAATAAATTACTGTCTTTATTTACTTCGACATATGGAAACCCTTTTTTGCTCATACGCTCAATCAAAGGTTCATAATCTTGTCTATTTTTCAGCTCAATTCCTACGAGAGCAGGTCCCTGTTCTTTGTTATTTTTTTTCGTATATTCAAATCTCGAAATATCATCATTAGGTCCGAGTACTTCATCTAGGAATTCACGTAAAGCTCCTGCTCGTTGAGGAAAATTGACAATGAAATAATAAAGTAGACCTTCATATAAAAGCGATTTTTCTTTTATCTCTTGCATACGGCCAATATCATTATTGCCCCCACTAATGACACATACCACGGTTTTCCCTTTGATTTCCTCCTGATAAAAATCAAGTGCCGCAACAGACAACGCCCCTGCAGGTTCCGCAATAATCGCATGCTCATTATATAAGTCCAGAATAGTTGTGCAAACCTTTCCCTCAGGAACCGTAATGATATCATCCACATATTCCTGACAGATATCAAACGTTTTTTGTCCTACACATTTAACAGCGGCACCATCTACAAACGTGTCAATATCCTGTAAAGCCTCTACTTCACCTTTCATTAAAGATTGTTTCATTGAAGCAGCGCCTTCTGGTTCGACTCCGATACAAGATGTTTCAGGTGAGACCGATTTAAAATATGTAGAGACTCCTGACACTAGGCCCCCTCCACCAATTCCTGCAAATACATAATCAATCTTTTCATCACAATCATTTAATATTTCAATTGCTACTGTCCCTTGACCAGCGATGACAAGTTCGTCATTAAAAGGATGAATAAACGTTCTGTTTTCTGTTTCCTGGCATCTCTCTGCCTCAAGAAATGCATCATCAAACGAGTCACCTACTAATACAATTTCAATTTTGTCTTTACCAAATAGCTGAACTTGGTCAACTTTTTGCCTTGGAGTTGTCGCAGGCATGTAGATTTTCCCTGGAATCCCCAACTGACTACAAGCAAAGGCAACCCCTTGCGCATGATTGCCCGCGCTCGCACAGACAACTCCATTTCTTGTTTCATCTGCAGTCAGCTTTTTCATTTTATAATAGGCTCCCCTAAGCTTAAAAGAGCGCACATGCTGTAAATCTTCTCGCTTTAAGTAAATATTACACCCGTACTTCTGGGACAATCTTTCGTTCCTTTGCAGCGGTGTATGCGCAACGATATCTTTAAGCTCCTGGTAAGCAACTAAGATATCTTCAACTTGGACCCATTTTCTTGTTGATGTTATTTGGCTCATGTAATACCCTCTTTTCACTTCACTAGATAATTTGTAAATTATATCACTACTTGAAAATAAATCAACAGATTTTTCAGATATTTCACCTTATTTGCATCTAATAGAAAACTCTCACAAGTTACGCTAACGTGTCTCACTATTGAATAAGACAGCGAGTACTACACTTAATATCACAAATGAAGTACTCCAATTCTGCCTAGTTCTCTATTCGTTCTAATACGATAAATTCATGAGGATACCTGTTCTTTTCATCCTCGATTCCAGTCATTCTAGAAACTGTCTGCCATTTTGACATATTTAATTCTGGAAAATACGTGTCACCCTCAAATGAATGATGAATTTGAGTTATGTATAGACGCTTGCAATCAGAAAGTAATTGCTGAAAGATTTCTGCTCCACCAATAACAAATACCTCTGCATCCAAGGCGTCCGCATATGCCACGGCTTCTTTCATATCTGAGATCACTGTTATGCCCTCTTGCTGATAATCTGTATTCCGAGTTAAGATGATGTTCTCTCTGCCCGGCAAAGGCTTACCGATAGACTCATACGTCTTTCTCCCCATCAGAATCGGATGACCCATCGTCACTTTTTTAAAATACTGGAGATCCGCTGGTAAATACCAAGGCAAGGTATTATCCTTGCCGATTAATCGATTATCATCCATTGCGAACATGAAAGATATCATACACTCACTTCTCCTTTAATATGTGGATGAGCTTCATAATTTTCCAATTCAAAATCTTCATATTTAAAATCGAAAATGCTTTTTACTTCTGGATTAATTTTCATAACCGGTAGCAGATACGGTTCCCGGGTTAATTGTAGATTGATTTGTTCGAGATGATTGCTATAAATATGAACATCACCAAATGTATGAATAAATTCTCCATACTCCAAATCACAAACTTGCGCAATCATCATTGTCAACAATGCATATGAAGCGATATTGAATGGCACACCTAAAAATACGTCAGCAGATCGTTGGTAGAGCTGACAAGACAACCTGCCATCCCTAACATAAAACTGGAACATCGCATGGCAGGGAGGTAAAGCCATTTCTTCTAACTCTCCAACATTCCAAGCATTAATAATCAAACGGCGTGAATCAGGATTTGTTTTAATCTGCTCAATCAATTGAGTAATTTGATCAATTTGTCTGCCATCAGCTGTTCCCCATGAACGCCATTGATGGCCATAAACAGGACCAAGCTCCCCATTTTCATTCGCCCATTCATTCCAAATGCGTACACCATTGTCCTGTAGGTATTTAACATTCGTGTCACCTTGTAGAAACCACAATAATTCATGAATGATCGCCTTTAAGCTTAGTTTTTTTGTCGTAAGAACCGGAAAGCCTTCTTGCAGATTAAATCTCATCTGATAGCCAAAAGTACTAATTGTACCTGTTCCTGTTCTGTCACTTTTTTTTGTGCCATTTTCAAGCACATGTTTACATAACTCCAAATATTGTTTCATTAAATAAACCACCTTTTTTCAAATACACACTTTTATTGTAGCCTAGTTTTGGTTTCAACACCAAAACCTTTTTGAATGTTGGATTAGGGAGACTACTCTTCGTTTATTTTATCAACGAGCTCAACTAGTTCTTAAGGAAAAATTCAATTACAGAACCATTTAAGATGCAGCGATAATCAAAATTCCTGTACCCTTCGAAAAGTAATATTTTAGTGCAGATCTTTACGTTAATTTCTAATTTAGTTTAACTGTTTAATATATAAATAAGTGTGCGGCGCCTTCTCTTTCAGCACTTTATTGGAAGCAGAATTAGCAAAGAACATCGCATATGTTTCGGCAAAATATTCTTCTGGATATGTAGAATAATAAGGTTTTCCAGGAAAAAGACGGCTTACTTCTTGTTCCCAAATTCCCAAAAATACTACATCATCACGAATTCCGTCATATGCATATGTATCAATCGTATGGGCTAATTCGTGAAGCTCAAGATTAATCGAACTGTGCCCGTTTCCCGGCTCACTTGCACCAATTTTCACAAGGACAATTCGATCCCCTCCCATTCCAGGCACATCATCCCAAGTCGTCTGTTTATTTTTATATCCTCTTGGCTTACTTCCTTTTAAATGCTCAGCAAATGGATCGTCGGTTAAACGACCTGTGAACAGTTTAATTTCCACATTTTTATCAACTAACTTCTGAATTGTAGAAGGAGGAAGTACACTAACTTGTTCAACAATCTGAACAGCTTTCTCTACATTAAAGGACTGTTCAGGAAATAAAAAAAGTCTGCCTAGATTTGAATTTTCCTGCCATACCTTTGTTAATTTTAGACGATGATCTTCCGGAAAAGCACCAACGCTTAAGCCATCTGTTTCAACAAATGAAAATGAAGATAGAATGAAAAAAAGAAGGAGGAATAAGACTAAAGATAAGATTCTTCTCATGTATAGAACCACCCATTCATTAAACTAGCAATATAAACTACTACTTTCATATTATTGAAGTATAACATAATATGAAACCTTTAAACTTTCGGAAACATTTGGAAAATAAGATGTGATCTCTAATGGAAACAGAAGAATTTCGATGAATTTATCCCGGTGTAACTAACCATCCGTGGGCAAGGAAAAAACCTCGCTGAGGGAAGTTTCATTTTAGGAGTAACGCTTCGGTGGATTTGAACATATACAAGAAGTAACTGGATGAATGCTAGGTGATTATATTGAGACGTGTTAATAAACAGGAGCTATTAAGACTTCACCCTGAACTTGCAGATGAAGTGATTGATGTATTTAATTTAGAGGTTTTCATTTATCTTGATCTTTTCATATTTTCGCTCTTTTTAGGGCTTCTTTTACACCCTTTAATTGACTCCGTCCTATGGTCCATTTTCGTTCCATTATGCTTCTTTATCTTCTTTTTCATAGTGTTTCAGATCATCAAACGTAAATTTCCGGATATTTGAGTCTATACCTTCTCTATTTCCATCAGAACATAGAAAAGAGTCAGGCCCATATCTACTATATAACGTTTATTTGACGTATAAATAGCACAATAAACGGTGTATAGAGTGTGAGGTCTGACCCTTTTAAAAACGCTTTTTCATTCATTCTTTAATATGACGTAAATTGCGAAAATGGACAACAAAGGTAATCGCAAACGTGATGATAATCAAAAAGAAAAACATTACATGAGAAATCTCAATATGAACGACAGAAAGGTACATTTTAACTGAGATAATAGCAATCAATACGTATGCAGCCGTCTCAAGTTCAGGTACCTTGTCGATTAGTTTAAGGAAGACACCTGCTATGCCACGCATCATTAGCACACCAAGCATTCCGCCTATCAACAATACCCATACTTTTTCACTGACACCAAAGGCAGCAAGCACACTGTCAACCGAAAACGCAATATCCATTAATTCAACAGCAACTACTGTTCCCCATAGATTCCCGAACATTCTAATCAGGAAGCTTTCCTTAGACATTCCTTTTGTTTCTTCTTCACTTTCACCTTGTTTCGTTTTATCAATAAAATACTTAATGGCAAGCCACGCAAGATATGTTGCTCCTAATACTTTTACCCACCATAGATTAATTAAGTAAACACCAAGTCCAATTGCAACGAATCGGAATGCATAAGCACCAAGTAACCCATAGAAGAGTGCCTTTTTTCGTTGTTTCTTAGGTAGATGACGAACCATGACAGCGAGAACTAATGCATTATCCGCTGACAGCAAGCCTTCAAGTAAAATCAGTGTGCCAATTAACCCCCAGCTTACTGGGTCTGACAATACGTGTACCCACATCCCCCAATCAAAAAATTGAGCATATGTGTCCATAATGCTTGTTAACATACTATCCCGGCTTTCTTGTTAAAATAAATACCATTCCTTTATTAGAATAGCGCAAGGTTCCTATTAAGAAACTCCCACATGCAATAGACAAATAAGCTGAAGGCGAGTAAGCTTTTGCTCATCAGATTGATTGACATATGACTAGAGGGAGCCTGGCTACTTTCACTAGACATCAAAGCTCCATCAAAAAACCAGATACTTAATTCTTTTTAAAATGAAAAATGCGCTAATAGCAGCGCATTCTGTCTGACTATATCGATAGCATACGCCTATTGGACTAATGTTTCAAATGTTAGTTTCTCTCTTTCCATCAAAATAAAATACGTTCAAGAAAGATAGGTTCGCTCCGACCATTTTGGAGGTGTGTTTTTATCCCAATAAATTTTGCCTAAATCATAATGAGCAGCGAATCCATCATGATAAGTATGATAGTGAAAGTTGAACCAATATCCTTCTTGAGGCGGATTCTCTTGTCTTACATGAAAACGAATGATATCTTTTCCGGTATTTTCATTAAAAATATGAAAAATTTTCTCACTACGCCCTGAAGACGGACCTTTAGATATGGCTAACTGCACAAGCTCTTCTTCAGGAAATTTTACTGTCACTTCGGTAATCGCTTCTTCGATTTTGGGTAAAACAGCAAATTTAAATTCATCCTCAATCTTTGGACCAATCTTTTCACCGAATTTCGTAAAGGCATGTTCCTCAGCCCTTGCCATCATTGATTCGATAAACTCACTTCGATCAAATATTCTTGTAGAAATCGGATCATCAGCTGATTCTATTAAGGAATAGCCTGTACTTTCCGCTTCTTCAAAAATGTCCTTCTTCGAGTGTTTATTGGAATGCGCTTCTGCAAGCCAAGATATATCGGAAGGAGAAACCATACCGAATGTTAAAACAGATACTAATACAACGAGGCTTTTCTTCAACCATCTCGATTTCTGCATGATGTTTTCTCTCCTCCTTTATAATGTTCAATTCATATATTATAATTTAGTTGGCATATTTCAGTTTTCATGACTAGTTATTAATATCTTCTAGTATACTGAATTTCTAAGGAAATTACGAAAAAATTGTATGTAAGGTTTTCATTATGAGAAAAAAGGATATTTGTATATAATAAAGAAATACCGCTTTCCTTCATTTTCTTATACATACGCAAAAGAGAATGAAGGATTATCTATATCTGATGTAGAACTACTACTAGTAATCCATTGATTTGTAAAGGAGGAATTCATCTATGGGATCGTCAGCGATTTTGATTCTTGTTATTATTTCACTTGTTTATTTCATTTATGAAGCGATTGCCGATTAATCTCTTGTATTGCCATGAATGAACTTTCTTCACTTCTATTCTTGTTTCTATTCAGAAAAAGAAGTGGTTTTTCATTTTAATAGCCTTAACTAGCCTTGTCATTAACAGATGGCAGGGTTTCTTTTACTTTCATTGAGTTTTTCATTTTAGATAGAGTAAAAGCCAAACGCGAAGAAACCCGTCGAAAAAAAGGCGACGAGTTTCGTTTATAATTGGATATAGCCATAATGAAATAAAGAGGTTTTCCTTTTGACTGTTGTGAACCCCAATTGTTCGAAGCGTTTACTTCGAAAATGATCCTTTAACACAACTCGGTTTTTAGCAACACGCTTTGCCTGCTCAATTGTTTCTTCTAGTAAATCTCCATACGATGCAAATTGGGCCAGCCCTTCCATACCTTCTGATTCTTCAATACGTTCTGTAAACATCGGATCAAAGTACACGACATCGAAGCTATTATCCGTAAGCGTCTTTAACACCTCATGATGATTGCCTGTATTAATGTCTATTCTTCTCATTGCAGCATCCATCAGTTCGATGCCGCTTTCCCACCGTGACAGACCTTGCCCAACAATAAAAGAGACAATCGGATTTTCTTCAATTGCTCTAATTTCCCCAATGGGTCCTGAGACATAGCTCGCGACGATGGCATCTGCCCCTAACCCGAGTGTACAGTCAAGTATCGAGGACCCTCTTTCAATTCCAGCAGCCGTTATATACGGATCTTCTTCACCGTTCATTATTCGTTTGATACGAACCATTGCGATATTCGGATGAAAAAAGAAAGGCGCACTTCCAGAAATCTTATGAAGTTCAAGTTTGTTTTTCCCCACTACTAGGCAATCCATTTCATAGTCTTGGTGCATTCTAGCTATAGAACGTTTATTCCTCTGGAAAAATGGAAATGAAAATTGAGCGGCAATATTTTTAGCTCGTTCAATATGTATATCATCGGTGCGACCAGCTGTTGTGACAAACATGATAGCTCTCCTTATTAGTTAACTAAAAAGCAGTAGAGACTTATCAAGAAGGTCAGGCCCCGAGAAATAAGTCTCTACATACTCCATACTAAATTATTTATTTTGTTCAAGTGCTGTAAGAAGATTCTCCATTACTGCTTCCATCGGAAACCCTTCAATATCATGGCGTGGAATGAAGTGGATTACTTCTTTTCCTTTTAATAAAGCCATCGATGGTGAGGATGGTTCATAGCCTGTAAAATATTCACGCATTTTTGCCGTAGCTTCTTTATCTTGGCCAGCAAACACTGTCACTATATGATCTGGTTTGTTTTCAGTATTTAACACTGCCTGTGTTGCTGCTGGGCGGGCAAGCCCAGCGGCACATCCGCATACTGAATTCACAACAACAAGAGTAGTTTCATCTTTTACTGTATTCATGAAATTTACTACTTCTTCAGGAGTAGTAAATTCTGTAAAGCCCGCTTGAACAAGCTCAGCACGCATTGGTTTTACCACTTGTTTCATATATTCTTCATATGCCATTGACATAAGTAAATGCCTCCCTTATTTTCCTATACTCCATTAGAATACTATACATGTTAGCAATTATGCAAAACAAACGGATGACCGAAAAGCAGCAGAATTTTTAGATTCTGCTGCTTTTCTTGAATGTTGAATTGGTATCAGTCATTTTGTTAGATTTTGAATACGCCGCCTGTGCTAGCACTCGTAACAAGCTTAGAGTAACGTGCCAAATAGCCAGTTTTTACTTTTGGCTCAAAGCCTTTCCAGTTTGCTTTACGTTTTTCAAATTCTTCGTCAGAAACTTCTAATTGGATGGTACGATTATTCAAATCAAGTTCGATGATATCACCATTTTCTACAAATGCAATTGGACCGCCCTCTGCTGCTTCTGGAGAAATATGTCCAATTGAAATACCTCTCGACGCACCTGAGAAACGTCCATCTGTAATCAAACCAACTTTGGCTCCAAGACCTCTACCAACGATTTGAGAAGTAGGCGCAAGCATTTCTGGCATACCAGGTCCCCCTTTAGGGCCCTCATAGCGGATGACTACAACATCGCCTTCTTTTACTTTCCCAGTTATAATTCCAGAAAGTGCGTCTTCTTGAGATTCGAAGCAGATTGCAGGACCTCTATGGTAGCCGCCAACTGCTGGATCGACCGCTCCAACTTTAATAACTGAACCATTTGGCGCTAGGTTACCGAATAATACAGCAAGGCCGCCTCGCTCAGAATGAGGATTGTCTAATGGACGAATAACATTTTTGTCCAAGATTTCCGCCCCAGCAACATTTTCACGTAATGTTTTACCAGATACAGTTAGGCAATCACCATTGATTGCACCCGGCTTTTTAAGAATCTCATTAATGATGGCACTAACGCCTCCTGCGTTATGAACATCTTCAATGTGATAATCTGATGCCGGAGCGATTTTTGCAAGATGAGGTACACGACTTGCAATATCATTGATACGTTCTAATGAATACTCAATTCCAGCTTCATGTGCTAATGCAAGTGTATGAAGTACTGTGTTTGTTGAACCACCCATCGCCATGTCCAACGCAAACGCATTGTCAATTGCATCGATTGTTACGATATCACGTGGTTTAATATCCTTTTTGATAAGCTCCATTAATTGCGTAGCTGAGCGTTTAACAAACTCTTTACGTTCGGGAGCTACAGCTAAAATTGTACCATTACCAGGTAGGGCAAGACCAAGACCTTCTGCCAAGCAGTTCATTGAGTTTGCAGTAAACATACCAGAACAAGAACCACATGTAGGACAAGCAAATTGCTCAATCTCTTGTAATTTTGCTTCATCAATTTTACCAGCTTGGTAAGCTCCAACCCCTTCAAAAACAGAGTTTAAGTTAAGTGGGTTACCTTCTTTATCCACACCGGCTTTCATTGGTCCACCACTAACGAACATTGTTGGAATATTGACACGAAGAGCCGCCATCATCATCCCTGGCGTAATTTTGTCACAGTTTGGAATACAAACCATTCCATCGAACCAATGCGCTGAAACAACAGTTTCAATTGAATCGGCAATAATCTCACGGCTTGGCAAAGAGTAGCGCATGCCGATATGACCCATAGCGATTCCATCGTCAACTCCGATTGTATTAAATTCAAAAGGTACACCGCCCGCTTCGCGAATCGCTTCCTTTACAATTTTTCCAAATTCCTGCAAATGTACATGTCCTGGAACGATATCAATATAAGAGTTACAAACTGCGATAAACGGTTTGCCGAAATCTTCTTCTTTAACGCCGGCTGCACGCAACAAACTACGGTGCGGAGCACGGTCGATTCCTTGTGTAATCATGTCACTTCTCATTTTTGGCGTAGACATTTGTTGAAAACCCCCAATATATTAAATTAAATAATAAATAGCATTATTTTGTATTCTCTAAAAATTCTAACACAATTAAATCTAATTGAACATATGATATGTCAAAATAATAATAAAAGGCTCTCTCTTTTTTATACGAACTTCTAAAAAAGAGAGAGCCTTTTTCTATTTATCTATGCATCATATTATTCTTCTGCCTGTCTCGCTTCTGTCATTTGCTTCCAAACAGATCCTTTTGCTTCTTCCCCATTTTCAATCCGGTCTATTGCCATTTTTATTTGCAAAGCCACTTCGAATTCAGAATCTTTTTCCGCTTCTTTTAAAGCAGATAACACGCTTTTATCGCCAGATTCATAGAGGAACATCGCAGCACGCCATCTAACAATCTTACTTTTATCTTTTAAGGCAGATGCCATTTCCATCATCGCTTCTGCAAATCCGAGATCAGATAAGCAATCTCCAGCCGTTCTTCTCACTGCTGGATTTTTATCATTTAAGCCAAGATAAAGAGCAGGTAATACTTTTCGATCTTCAATCATGCCTAGTAATACGACTGCTTCTCTACGTACGGATACTTTACTGTCTGACAGAGCTTTTTTTAGCAATGGAATATCATCTATAGTTGGATCTTCCATTTGCTCAAGTGCTTGATAGCGTTTTTCCCAGTTTTCATCCTCAAGCATCTCTGCAGTAAGCTTGATTTTAGCCCGTTTTACTAGTTCTTTTTTGTTGTCGTTCTCTTGCTTCGCTTGAGCTACAAGTTCATTTATCCGCTCTGGTGGATACGCAGCAATAAGCTCTTCAGATACTTCTGCACCAATTACATCCATATCTCCGTATCTGACGCCGTAGTCTTTCCATTTTCTTTGCAAAACAACATTATCATCTTGTTTTTGCGCTGCTTGAACAGCCTGAGCAAAGTTTTCCGGAAGGGCATAACGCTTTTCACTATTTCCATCATTAAGCTTAATTTGATATGGCAATCCTTTAAACTGCAAAATCGAAACATTGACTTCTCCATAATGTTCGAGAATAATCTGTCCCGCTTCTTCATCGCTAGTATCTTCACCGAATACTTGGCGAACTTTAATCAAAATTTCTTGCCAATCATATTTACCATTTCGCTCAACGGCTAAGAAATCAGCAACATGATAAACGCCCTTGACACCATCGATATGTAAGATTTCGCGGATCAATTGCGGCGCTTTTTCGGCTTCCTCTTTTTTATAATTATTGCTTCTACCAGTTGGAAGCTCTTCGGTTAAGTTAATTTTCATCGTATTTGGGCTTGGTGTAGGTTCAATCGATATAATATTCATACGTTCGCTCCTTTACACATATTTTTAGAATATGTGACTATAATTTATCATAATCTAGGGTTTAGACGCTTTTAGTGTGAATGATTAGTCATACCTATCCTACTTATTCCTCTAATTTCTCCGCTAAATATTCCCATCGTTCAAGCATATAATCAAGCTCTTCTTTCACTTTCGTCTCCTCTTCCATTAAGAGGCGAAGTTTATCAAAGTCACTTCCTGCTGTTGCCATTTCCGCGGTAATACTTGTTAAACGTTCCTCAGCTTTCTCCATCTTTTCTTCAATTTCTTCCCATTCCTTCGTCTCAGCGTAGGTCAATTTCTTTTTCTTTTTCTCAGAACGCTGTTGCTGTAATTGAACAACAGGCTTTTCAACAGGCTCCACTGCTATTTTTTCTTCTAAAAACTCAGAATAGCTGCCGTAATAATGACTGACAACAGCATTCCTTTTGAAAACAAACAGCTGGGAGCATGCTTTATCAAGAAAATAACGGTCATGTGAAACAGTGACGACTACCCCAGGGAACGTCTCCAAATAATCTTCAAGTACGGTTAATGTCTGAGTATCGAGATCATTGGTCGGCTCATCCAAAAGCAGGACATTCGGTGCAGACATTAGTATCTTCAATAAATAAAGTCTTCGTTTTTCTCCGCCCGAAAGCTTTCGGATTGGTGTACCATGAGTGTTTAGTGGAAAAAGAAATCGCTCGAGCATTTGAGCAGCAGATATATAGGTACCATCCTTCAAGGCAATCGATTCGGCTGTCTCGCGAATATATTCAATCATCCGCTTACTATCGTCCATATCTTCACTTTCCTGTGTATAGTAGCCGATTTTCACAGTTTGTCCTGTTTCAATCACACCAGAATCTATGTTTACTCTACCTGCCAAAATATTAAGCAACGTCGACTTTCCTGTTCCATTTTGACCGACGATACCAATTCTATCTCCTCGTTTAAATAAATAGGAGAAATTATGTAGAATCGTATGATTGCCGTATGACTTCGAGATGGACTCAAGCTCCAACACTTTTTTCCCTAAGCGTGCCCCGCTTAATTCGATATCAAGAGACCCTTGCTGCGATTTATTTTGTACATCGGATTCGAGGGTTTCAAAGCGTTGAATTCTTGCTTTTTGCTTCGTTGTTCTCGCTTTTGCGCCTTTTCTTATCCAAGCCAGCTCCTTTTTGAATAAGCTTTCCTTTTTGCTTCGTTCAATGCCTTCATTTTCTTCTCGGATTGCTTTTGCTTCTAGAAAATCGCCATAATTTCCTGTGTATTCAAATAGACTGCCACCGCTAAGCTCCCAGATTTTATCCGCTACCGTATCAAGGAAATAACGATCATGGGTTACAAAGAGAGCGGCACGCTTCGATTTCATTAAATATTCCTGCAACCATTTAATGCTATCGTAGTCAAGGTGGTTCGTTGGTTCATCAAGAATAAGCAAATCGGTTGTTTCAATTAACGTTTTCGCTAACGCTGCCCGTTTTTTTTGCCCGCCTGACAGCTCATCTAATTTCCTTGAAAAATCAGGGAGTCCGAGCTTTGTTAAAATCGTTCTAGCGTCAGCACTTGTATCCCATGCGTTTAATGCATCCATTTCCTGTTGTTGCTTTAATAACCTGTTCTGTAGCTCGGTATTATCCGAATCATTTTGCAATTTTTGTAGCGTGTTTTCATAGTCTTTAATGACTTTAAAAACAGGGTAGTCACTTTCATAAAGGAAATCCATAATGGTAACACCGCTAGGAAAATCTGGATCCTGAGATAAGTATGAAATGGAGTAGTCGTTAGGGTGATCTTTTTTCCCAGTGTCAGGTTCCTCAATTCCTGCGATGATATTTAAAAGTGTTGATTTTCCTGTTCCATTTACACCGATAATACCAATTTTATTGCCTTCAGAAATTGAAAAAGAAAGGTCTTCAAAGACTAATTTTTCACCTTGCATTTTTGTTACGTTTTCCATTGCAAAAACTTTCATATTTGTACATCCCATTCTATATAAAATTGCTGTAAAAATTCCTGCATATACTGATTTCGCTTTTTTGCCAATTCTTTTGCTGTGTTTGTATGTAATTGATCCGCTATCTTCAATAATTTATCATAAAAATGCTGGATCGTTGATTGCTTTGCCTCATTTGTGTCTAAATCTGGATGATGGATTGGATTGCCTACACTTCCACCATACGCAAATGTTCTTGCTATTCCAATTGCACCAATTGCGTCCAACCGATCGGCATCTTGCACAATTTTTGCTTCAATGGAAGGTAGTCTGGATTGTCCTTTACTATACGAAATAGAATCAATGATGGCCGTTATCTCGTCGATGGTCTGCTTCTCGATTTTGGAATGAAGAAACCACTCATTCAATACGCGCCAGCCATCTACTTCAGATTTATTTAATTTACGATCAGGTATATCATGCAATAATGCAGCTAACTCAATTGTAGGTACATGACCTTTTTGCTCTTCCTTCGCAATATGCAAGGCCAATTTTCTTACTCTGTCTATATGGAACCAATCATGTCCTGTTGTGTCATTTCCAAGCCTATTCTTTACAAAAAATTCAGCTTCTTCAATTAGGTCTATGTCCATCGTGTACTCCCTGGTCTTTTTCTTTCATATTGTATCATGCTGGAACGCTTTGGTCATTCTTCATTAAACCACGACAATCCAAGAGTCTTTGGACCTGCATGAACACCGACAGAGCTTCCTATTGGGGAGGCATGGATGATGATGCTTGAATCGATTTCATGAATGACGTCACGCCATTTGTCAGTCTGAGTAGGCGATGCACCAAATAATAAACAGCATTCCTTTATTTTTTTAGAGTTATATGCTTTTTTAAATAGATCAAAAATCCGTGCTTCTGCTTTTTTCTCGCTTCTCACTTTTGCGATAGTAGCAAGTATGCCGTTTTCAATCGAAATAATCGGTTTGAAGTTTAACATACTGCCGAGCAAATATTGAGTGCCTGAAAGCCTACCACTTCTATGGAGTTGTTCAAGGGAACCGATCAATACATACGTCTCATTGCTCTCCCTGTATTTCTCTGCTTTCTTTAAAGCTTCACCAACCTCCATTCCACTGTCGATATAGCTCATGATTTTTTTCAACACCATCGTCAATGGATAAGAAATGACAAGGGAATCGAATACATGAACAGGAATTGAGACCATTTCAGCTGCTTGCCTACTTGCAGCAACCGTTCCGCTTAAGCTTCCCGATAAATGAACTGAAATGACACAATCATATCGTTCTTCAAGTGACTGATACAATTCCACGAAGATTCCAATAGAAGGCTGAGACGTTGTCACTACCACCTTCTCTTCTTCCATCAAACGATAAAGTTCTTTTGGTACAATATCAATTCCATCTCGATATTCTTTTCCTTTCAAAATGACAACCATCGGAACAATATAGATATCATCATTTTTCTGTAATTCCTCATCCAAGTAACCGGTACTGTCCATCACCCAGGCTATACGTTTAGTCATTCTGAATGCCCTCCAAATGTATGTAATCATTTTCCAATTATATGATGGAATAGGTATGAACATTTGCTTTTACTGAAAAAAGGTCATTCCCATAAAAGCCTGATTCTCAGAAATCTTAATCAACGTATTGATCAGATGGATTGGGAATCAGGCTTTTTTGAATTCCCTGTTGATCAGTTTCAAAAGAGAAGTGTCTTTATGTCGTCTTCTAGTACTTTAGGCTTTGTTTGTGGAGCGTATCTGCTGACAATATTTCCATTACGGTCTAGTAAAAATTTTGTAAAATTCCACTTTATCCCCTTTGAACCGAGCATACCAGGAGCATGTTCGGTTAAATATTGAAACAAAGGGTCGGCGTTTTTACCGTTCACATCAATTTTAGCAAACATTGGGAATGTGATACCATGATTTAATTTACAATACGAATCAATTTGGAGATTATCGCCAGGCTCTTGTGAGAGAAATTGATTACACGGGAAACCGAGTATGACCAATCCGTCATCATGATATTGCTCGTATAATGCCTGTAGTTCATCGTATTGCGGCGCAAAGCCGCATTTACTTGCCGTATTAACGATGATCACTACTTTCCCTATGTACTCTTCCATAGATATATGTTCACCATTTATTTTTTTAACGACAAATTGGTAAATCGACATTCAAGGTCACTCCCTTTAACTAATAGATATATTGTATATCATTTCACCCTAACTTTCCCATTTTTACGTTTTACTTGAATATAGGTTCTAATTGCTCCAACGTTTCAATTACATAATCGACAATTTCCACAAGATCATCTATCTGTTCTTCTTTAATTAGCCTTCCAAAAGAAATGGTACATTCTGTTGTATAGAGCACTTGCTTTTCTTGATTGTTTTTCGTTTCGGACTCGGTTTTCTCTATGAGGCGAGTCTCTCCCCAAATATGGGTAAGAACGTTCATTAAATGTTGGGTTTGAATTTCATCCAGCTTATCCTGGACTGCGACCATTACTGTCAGGATTGATCCTGTTGCAAATTTATGATCGGATTGCGGCAGCAATTCAGCACTAAGGTTTTCTAACTTCGAAATGAGCGTTATTCCAGCGTAGATTTTTTTTCTTGCATGTGCATGCTTTAACTCCATTTCCATGATGAACTCACGTGACAAGTCTGCAAGGTTCACTAAATCTTTTCGATTCGTCACAAGGATATCGCCGTCTAAATCTCGGTCATATACCGCTCCTTCAACTATAACTTTCATATTATCAAATGCAGTTGGATCAAATACCATAGCACACCTCTTGATTCATTTTTTCTTAGCCTCATATTTTACCATAATGACACCATAGCCCCAAGGGCAGATGACTTCACACTCTATACACTGTTTATTTTGCCATGTATATGTCATAAAACGATGTATAGTAGATTCTTTCGAAATAGGAGTTCTTTAAACACTTTATACAAGCATGTTTCCATCATTATTCAATCATCAGGTTCATTCTAGACAAAAAATGATGTCTTCTTACTCAAACTTCTATATAATAAGTTTTATTAGAATTTTCAAACTTCAAACCGATAAAGGAGGATATGAATTGCCTATCAAAATTCCGGGTTTATTACCCGCCAAACAAATTCTCGAGCAAGAAAATATTTTTATAATGGAAGAAGAACTGGCAACTAAGCAGGACATCCGTCCATTAAATATACTTATCTTGAATTTAATGCCGGAGAAAGAAAAAACGGAAGCCCAACTCCTGCGCTTTTTGGGTAACACACCGATTCAAGTAAATGTTTCATTTTTACGATTAACCTCACACGAAGCAAAAAACACGAGTAAGCTGCATTTAAATCAATTTTATAAGACTTTTTCAGAGGTGAAAAACAAGAAATATGATGGGATGATTATTACCGGCGCCCCCGTTGAGAAGCTTGAATTTGAAGACGTGGATTATTGGGAAGAGCTTCAGAAAATTATGGATTGGACAACCAAGCATGTTACATCGACCTTACATATCTGCTGGGGGGCACAATCAGCTCTTTATCATCATTATGGAATTAACAAACACGAGTTACCAAAGAAATGCTTTGGTATTTTTCCACACCATGTTCTTCAACCAAACGAGCGGCTTGTTCGCGGCTTTGATGATCAATTCTTGGCCCCACATTCCCGGTACACGGACATTGATTCAAAAAAATTGTTCGCTCAAGAAGAGTTAATGATTCTTGCCCAATCAGACCAAGCAGGAATCTTACTGCTCGCATCAAAAGATGGTAGAAGGATTATGATTACAGGACATCTCGAATATGATGCAGACACATTAGGACAAGAATATAAACGAGATAAAGAAAAAGGGCTTCTAACTGATATCCCTGAGAATTATTATCCAGACGACAATCCGGAAAAGACACCTCTTCATCGCTGGAAAAGCCATAGTAGTCTTTTATTTTCAAATTGGCTCAATTATTATGTATATCAAGAGACACCTTATGAATGGAATTAAGATAGCAATAACCCATTAATCTCATGCCAAAAGAGACCAACTCGTTTCAAAGTTGGTCTCCTATCCATTACATCATATTTTTGTAAGTTCTTCCTCAAAGTAAAAAGTTGACGGCTTTTCTTTGATTACATACGTATACTTTTTCATATTTGGAACATATTGCCATTTCATAATCGTTACTTCTTCACCAGTTTCTCCAAGGTTGACAACTTCGCCTGGTTGGAATTTATTCTTATTGGACACCGTCCACACTCCCTCTCTAAATACATTATACCATAGAAAGAGTAAAGATAGTCCGATACCTTCTATTAGCTTTGCTGAGAAAGATATATTTCCTCAAAAGGCTGTACGACAACGAAGCCATTTCCTTGAAATTTCATCTGAATGGACTCACCGCTGGCTCGCCCAAAAAATGATTTAAGCGAAACATCTGTGACAAACTCTGGTTCGAGATGGCCAGACCAAGCGACGGTTGCGTTTGGATCTGTATAAACTGGATTTCCTTGTTCAACCAATAGAGTAAGTGGTTCATAATGTGATGTGAAGGCTACCATTCCTGTACCTTTCAACGTCACGTTAAAAAGTCCCCCAGCCATTAAGCCAGCAACCTTTCGCATAAGCTTAATATCCCAATCGATACTAGGTTCAAATGCAAGTAAGTCATTGCCATTCACTGTAATCGATTCATTATCTAAATTCAAAATAGAGATTTTCTTGCCTTGATCGGCAATATATAGTTTACCTCGCCCTGTAGCTTTCATAAGCGGAGCCCCTTCGCCTGTAAATGCCTTCTTAAAGAGCTTGCCAATTCCATGTTCAAGAATGCCTTCACGTTCAAACGTTATGTTGCCTCGATAGGAAATCATCGATCCCATCTTTGCCCATATTTGGCTTTCAAGGTTAATTTCAAGAATTCTCGGTGTTTCCAACTCAAACAAACCTTGCCCTTTATCTTCTTGTTTCGTTTGATGAATGAATTGATTTATTCTGTATTTTTCCATACTAATCAGCTCCATTATTTTTTTCTAAACATAAATAACCATGTAAATGAAAGCGATTGCCGTAAATCTTTTTCTAAATAATCAAGTTTCGCAAAATCCACTCCACGCTTCGGGATTCCTTTTTCCGCTATGATTTCCCAACCGTTTTCCGTAGCTAATTTTTCCAAATCCCATGATTGCAAAGTATTCATAATTACATCTTCCCCAAGGATTTTGGGATAACTATGTTTCTTTCTTGGCATAGCAGTCGGTCCCAATATCCCAATGCAGCAGTATCCACCTTGCTTCACGATACGATACATTTCTTGAAGTGCAAGTACTGGATTTTCTGTCCATTCTAACGAATTTATCGCCATTATGGCATCATATTCTTGATTCAAGAATGGAAGTTTTGCTAAGTCACCTTGGACAAATGACATATGTTCAATTCCAAGCGTCTTTGATTGAGCAATTTCAATCATTTCAGAGGATAAATCAAGACCAGTAACATGATAACCTAGGCTTGCAAGTGTAAGTGATCCATATCCATCGCCACAACCTAAATCAGCTACTTTCGCCCCAGATGGAACATGATCCTTAAAGAATGGTATAATCGTCTGCCTACTTCCCGTTTCCCACATCTGTTGTGATTTTTTTGACCAATCAAGTGCAAATTGATTCCATTGTTTCTTGGCATCTAAAAGCCAATTATGTATAGTCATGTTTCACACCTCATCTTTTCAAGTGTATTCAAGTATTCTGTTAAAATGATTGCACGCCTGCAAGTGAAATAAGCTATTTATACTTACGATAATGATAAAAAAAGGTTTCAGTATATTCGAATATTTATTTATAAAAAAAAGGCTTTTTTCGTAAAGTTTGTTGTTATTAGCAAAACAAATTCGAACAGATGTTGATTGTAGTGGAAGGTACGAGACTCCTGCGGGAGAAGCGTGTTGAGGGGGACACTGAGGAGGGAGACCGCCCGCGGAAAGCGAGTACCTGCAACGGAATTCACCCAGGATATTGATGTAAATATCATTTAAAAGCGACAAAGTATGCGAAAACGGCCTAAAAAAAGACGGTGAACACAAAAAGCCTGACTTCGCAATTACGATTACAGTATAGATTTGTGGTAAATATCAATCTACTGTGTGTAAAGTGCGAGGTCAGGCCCCCTCAATCATTCTTATTTTTCTACGTCTTCATTTTTCTTTTGTATGGCTTTTAGTTGCTCTATCCGCACTGGTTTTTCCTGGAAGTACTCAACTAAATCACCAATTCGATCGATGGAATCCCAACTTAAATGATGTTCAATTCCTTCAACATCCTGATAAATATTTTCTTCTTTTACCCCGATAATCTGTAACAACTGTTCTAGCAGGTCATGGCGATATACGAGCCGTTTCCCTACTTTTTTACCATTAGCGGTTAGCACAAGTCCGCGATATTTTTCATAAACTAGATATTTTTCTTGATCAAGTTTTTGTACCATTTTCGTAACTGAGGAAGGATGAACAGACAGGTTTTCCGCAATATCAGAAACCCGAGCATATCCTTTTTCTTCTATTAATAAATAGATTTGCTCTATATAATCCTCCATGCTCGGTGTAGGCATTTATTAATCCTCCCATTCATAAGAAAAGCGAAAAGCGCCAACTAAGGAACTACGACTAATATCCGCCTGCTACTGTGGCGATTGCCGAAGTCAGTACATCCTGTATATTTCTAATCAAGATATTAGGATGTTTTCACTAAACGCCAAAACTCATTGAAAAACCTTATACTTTCTTATCATTCAAGAAAAACTGTCACCGTTCCTTGGCTACAAAAACTAGCTATACTACCATAACTGATAAGCCAAGAAAAAACGCGCCAGACAATGGCGAGTGTGACATGTATAAGGTTAAACTCTAAAATGTATTAAATATTTTATACATATACTAAAAAATTCTACTATATTAAACTTACTTAAACAAGTACGAAGCAAAAGACTTTACTCGTATACATTCGTTTCTTTCGGGAACTTCCAGTTGACTTTCTTTGACTGTTCATCCCAAAACAAGGCTGCATTAAATGTTTTGTCTCCTTTTTCAAATCCTTCAATTACATCCGTTTCTCCTAATTTTAATAATGTTTTCAAGGTTGCCTGCGTAATGTTTTTATTAAAAATTTTTTTCGAAACAGTAAATGTACACTTTGTTGTCGGATAATTTGTGCAGCCGTAGAAATTTCCTTTATCGACTATCTTTCCATCGCATAATTTACATGGACCAAGTGAAGCAGAGCCTTTTCGTTTTGAAGACTTCCGTTGAATCGATTCTGTATCAAATTGAGAGAAGTCCCATTCATTTGAAGCTGTTATTGCATCTGATATGATTTTCGATGATAATTTCTTAACAGCTTCCATAAATGTTCCTGCAGATGCTTTGCCTTCACCTATTTCTCGGAGGCGCTGTTCCCATTTGGCTGTCATTTCTGGCGATGCGAGGATTTTATCACCGATTGCTTCAATTAATACCTTCCCTTTATCGGTCGCGAAGACTTGGTTTTTTTGCACGGTTATATACTTTCGATCCTTAAGCATCGTAATAATTCCAGCTCTTGTTGCCTCTGTTCCCAGACCTTCTGTTTTCATTAATACTTTTTCAAGCTGCTCATTGTCAAGGTGCTTTCCTGCTGTTTTCATGAGCGTAATGAGTTGACCTTCTGTATAACGCTTTGGTGGTTGGGTTTTTCCTTCTTTCACCTTACACTTCACTACTTTTCCTGTAGCTTCTTTTTCAACATTCGGAAGCAAAATATCCTCGTCTTCTTTCTCATTATTAAAAATGACCTTCCGCCAACCTTCTTGAATTTTCTGCTTCCCCTTTGAAACAAATTCAGCCCGTTGATCGACCATTGTCGTTATTGTCGTATAATCAAAAATAGCTTTGTCATAATGAGCAGCGATTAGTCTTTTAACGACTAAATCGTACATTTTTCGTTCGTCATCAGACAAACGTGCTGGATCAGTCACTTGTTCTGTTGGAATGATTGCGTAATGATCGGTCACTTTTTTTTCATTGACAAAGCGTTTGTTATGGAGAATTGATGGCTGTGGCAGTGGGAAGTATGGCGAATAGTCGGCATATTTACTCAATTTATCCATGATATCTGGAAAGGTTTCCGCTTCTCCCATTGTCACATAATTGGAGTCTGATCTGGGATAGGATACGATGCCTTTCTGATAGAGGCTTTGTAAAACATCAAGCGTTTTTTTGGGTGGAAATTTATACATTTTATTTGCGGTTGCCTGTAATGCAGACAAATTGAATAGTAGCGGTGGCAGAAATTCTTTGCGTTCTGTTACCATATCGGTGACTTTTGCATCTTTCCCCTTACAAAATGCTGCGATTTTCTCAGCCATTTCTTGATCGTCAATACGGGTCTCCTGATTCTTCTGCCATTTCCCTTGATATTTTCCACCTTCCATATTAAAGTCAGCTAGGACTTCCCAAAAAGGCTTCGATATAAATTGTTCAATTTCTTTTTCCCTTTTCACAATTAAAGCAAGTGTTGGTGTTTGCACCCGTCCTGCTGAAAATACGTCACTCATTCCTTTTTTCTTTAGAAGTATACTGTAAACTCTTGAAGCATTCATCCCAACAGTCCAATCTGCACACGCTCTTGTATATGCTTCATGGAACAATGGTCTTGTTTCTTGTTCTGCTAATAAATGCTGGAACCCTTCATAAATAGATTTTGGTGTAAGTGACGATATCCAAAGCCGCTTCATTGGTTTTTTCGAACCACTTAGTTGGATGATGTTGCGAACGATTAATTCCCCTTCACGACCGGCATCTCCTGCGTGGATGATTTCCTTCACTTCTGCTTTTTTCAGTAACGATTTGACTACTTGAAATTGCTTATATTTCGATTTCGTCACTTCGTATTGAAATTTTTCTGGAATCATTGGTAATGTATCGAGCGACCATTTTTTCCATTCTGGCTTATATTTCTCTGGTGAAATAAGCTCTGTTAAATGGCCAATCGCCCACGATACATAAGCTCCATCAGGGAAAAGTTCATTTGGTAGAATCTCTATATACCCTTGATTTTTTTTCGTTTTAAATTGCTTAGCCAGAGTTGCCCCTTGATCAGGCTTCTCGGCGATAATTAACACGGATGGCAACTTCAGTGCACCCTCCTTTTTGAACAAGTTCCTTCTACATAATAACTTTACAGCAAAATTCGATTTTCGTATATGGATGAATCGTAGAATTATCCATTCGTTCAATGGAGATTAATCTGTATAATAGATTTATTTTATAAAAGTTAATCCTATATAGACTGCTGTTCCCCACATGACAATGGCTGAAATTTTATTGAGAATGGCTAAAAAGCGGCCTGTTCGATCTATTTTCCCTGTTATTCTACCTATAATTGCTAAGCTAATAAACCATGCCCATGAAACCAGTATGCATACTACAGCAAACACGATTTTTTCAACCCCAATATATTTTAATGAACTTGTGCCAATCACACCAATTGTATCCAAAATTGCATGTGGATTTAACAACGATACTGACATGGCGAATGCAATTTGTTTTTTAGTAGTAATCAAAACGCTTTTTTTCTGCTCTTTAACAATCGGTGTACTCCTCCACGTAACAAACCCCATATAAAGTAAAAAACAAATCCCCGCTGTAAGTAGGACTGTTTTTAACCAGTAATATTCAAGAACAACAACAGACACCCCTAAAACGGCTAAAGAGATTAATATAGTGTCACAAATAGCTGCAGTTATGATAACTGGTAATGTCCTCAAAAATTTAGGCTGGACCGCACCCTGGTTAAACACAAACACATTTTGTACTCCTAATGGCAAAATTAATCCGAACGCTAAGATGAAACCATGAATCATCGCTTCTAACATTTTTACTCCTCCTGCTTGATTATTGATGTCATTGTATAAGAAAAAGTTCGATAGGTCTCCAACCATTTGGTTGGAATATAAACCAACCATTCAATTATAATGGATAAAAAAGAGAGGAGTGTATTCTTTCGCCAGAAGAATGGACATTAAACAAATCATCCCAGACGCCACTTCACCAACAAATATACGAATATATTCAAAGTAAAATCATGAACGGTGAGTGGTCGATCGGAACTAGAATCCCAGCACAACGGGATCTAGCAAAAAAATTTCAAGTGAATCGCAGTACAATTGTCTATGCTTTAGGAGAGTTAACAGCAGACGGACTAATCGAATCAAAAGTTGGAAAAGGCACGATCGTTGTAAATAATACTTGGAGTTTACTAGCTTCTACGCCACCACCTGATTGGAATAGTTACGTGAAGTCCGGCTCTTATCAGCCAAACATACAAATAATTCAAGATATCAATAAAGCTGAAACGAATCCGAAAATCATTCGACTCGGCACAGGAGAGCTTTCTCCCGAATTGTTGCCTGCTGAAAAAATGCAACAAATGTTCCAAAGTCGTTCAAGAATGTTTTCTTTAGGATATTCTGAACCAAAAGGGAGTATCCATTTAAGAGAATTATTAAGTGAATATTTAAAAGCCAAAGGAATCATAGCCTCCCCTTCTTCCATATTGATTGTTTCAGGAGGTCTACAAGCATTGCAATTAATCTCTTTAGGCTTATTACACCGTGGTTCAACTATTTTTCTCGAAACCCCTTCCTACTTGAACTCAGTGCATGTCTTTCAATCAGCAGGTATGAACTTATTTGGCATTCCTATGGACCATGAAGGGCTCCTTACCGATTCGCTAGGAAGGTTCAAAAGGCAGCATAACGGAGCTTTACTCTATACCATTCCTTCTTTTCATAACCCAACTGGTATGCTCATGTCTTCAAATAGACGAATAGATTTAGTGAATGTTTGTAAAAAAGAAAGGTTACCGATTATCGAGGATGATGTTTATGGTGATTTATGGTTTGATCGTTCGCCACCTGCTCCATTAAAAGCTATAGATAACCAGGGGCTTGTCTTATATATGGGGAGTATGTCTAAAACCGTTGGACCTGGTTTAAGGATAGGTTGGATTGTAGGGCCCGAACCTGTAATCGACCGTTTATCAGATATTAAAATGCAAACCGATTATGGCTCAAGTTCTTTATCTCAATTTGCCGTTGCCGAGTGGTTATCAAGTGGTTTTTATGATGAACACATCAAGAAGATTAGAGCAGAATTAAAATGTCGTAGAGACTTTACGATTGACATACTAAATGCACATTTTAAAGACTTAGCATCCTGGAATATACCCGAAGGCGGTTTTTATATTTGGCTTTGTATCCATAAACAAATTCCAATTCGAAAATTATTTGCAAAGGCCCTAAATGAAGGGATTTTATTAAACCCAGGAAATGTATATGTTCGAAACGATCAACAGCATCTTCGGTTGTCTTATTGTTATGCATCACTCGGCCAACTAAAAAAAGGATTAATAAGACTTTCGGAACTAATTCAGGAGCTTTCTAAATAAGTGTCGTCATTCTATTTGCTCTATGCCCTCAACTCAATTAATCAGCAATTAGACTAACTTGGTTTTAAACTGCCAGAACCCTTATTTACTTGGTTCTGGCAGTTTAATCTTCTCCATTATATATACTTTTTCAGCATTTCCTTTGTCTCTAAATCTGCAAAGCATGCTTCAACACTATTAAAATAAATTTGTTTATAATCTTCAAAAATCATATTAAATTCGTTAAATACTATATTGCATTCATTCAGCATATTTGTAGCAGATACCGTTCTGTTATCCGTATTAATCGTTACTTTTATTCCATCTTTGTGAAAATTATAGATTGGATGTTCACGAAAATTATTCACGGCTTTTGTTTGGACATTACTTGTCGGACACATTTCAAGCACAACTTGTTGTTCCTTAACTATTCGATATGCTTCATCACAATCTTTAATAAATACTCCATGTCCAATCCTTTCAGCACCCAAAAGTTTAACTGCCTCTAATACATTTGTACCTATACCAGTTTCACCAGCATGAATTGTAACTCTATAGCCATATTCTTTCGCTAATCGTATCGGTGCTTCGAAGATTCCACAAAACCCTTCCTCCTCAGATGCACATAAATCGATAGCAACAACTCCCTTTCCAAGGAAGCTTTTACCCTTTTCTACGACCTCAAAAGCACGATCTACCGACATCGTTCTCATACATGAAAGTATTAAGTTTCCTTTTATATCATATTGATCTTCGGCATCCTTCATTCCATCTAAGACGCTTTGTATGATTTCTTCTACATCTAATCCTTTTTTAGTGTGAAGTAAAGGAGCAAATCGAACCTCCATATATTTCACATTTTCCTGTGCAGCATCTTCCAAAAGCTCAAAGGCAATTCTTCTTAGATTCTCTTTAGATTGCATAACTAAATTAGGGAGTGCGAATTTTTTCAAATAATCATCAAGAGATTCACATTCTATCGGAGCAATGAGTTCTCTCTGAATTTCTTCAAGATCATAAGAAGGGATACTGATACCTTCTCTCTTTGCAATATTAATGATCGTTTCAGGTCTAAGACTGCCATCTAGATGGCAATGAAGTTCAATTTTAGGTAACGCTGCGAAATTCATAATAACCTCCTAATTTTATGTTATTTGAATAGTAAAAAGGTAAAAAAAATTCCTGATTACGAAGAAAATACACGTACATGTACCTTCTTCGTAATCAGGAATTATCGGTTCCTGGTAGAGACCCCCAAACCATATCATTGGAGTTATACGAAATTTTTTCATCAATTTTTTAATAGAATAATAGAATTTATTTTTATTGTCAAGTAGGGTACGATTTAAACAAGTTTAAGATAAAAAATTGTCAAATAACGTTAAACTTACAATAGTGGGGGAATTACAGCCTGTTATAGTAGGTTCGAACAAAACACCATTCTTAACAAATCTCAAATAATGAAGAAATTTGATCATTATTCAACTTTTTTAAGATGAGAGAATACAAATCTCAAAAAACGATCTAAATCTTTGCCATTTCCTCTTTGAAAAAGCGAATAAATATATTCGCTTCATTTGTTTCAACTTTTGTTAAAACATATGTTGAAGATGTAGGTAGATGAATTTGATCTGATTTTATTTGAATTAGCTTATTCATTCTTAATTCATCCCTAACCATTGTATATGGTAAATATGAAATGCCAAGTCCTTGTTCTATAAATCGTTTCGTAATTTCTATTTGATTCACTTTCATAGTCCGGACAGTTGGATAATGCCGTTTAATTTCATTTAATAGATTTTCCCAATAGTCAGGATGATTATGAGTGATGACCCTGTATTTTTCGATTAGTATTTTTTCATCATCTGACTTCACTTTATCTTCATGAGGACCTACTAAAATGACAGGCTCTTCGTGTACAATATGGCAGTTTATATTTGTTTGGAAGGGCTTGATTCTTGTTAAACCTAAATCTGCTCTTCCTGCACTAATTTCCTCACCTATTTCATATGATTTAAGTACGTTAATAAATACTTCTATATTGGGGTTTTCATCCATAAAGCAACGTAATATGACTGGCAATACGGATGAGGCTATTTGTGGTGCTGCCGCAATAATTAACTTACGATTGTATCCTTGTTTCCATGATTCAAAATCGGCTAATCCTTGTTCGTATTTTTCGACTATTTCTCTTGCGTATGGAAGATAATTAAAACCCGCTGATGTAAGTGAAATTGTTTTTCCATTCCGATCGAATAATTCAATGTTCAGGTTCTCTTCCAGTCTCCTTATATGTTTTGTAATAGCAGGCTGTGTTAGAAAAAGTTCTTCTGAAGTTTTGCGGAAATTTTCGTACTTCGCTGCAACCATAAATGTTTTGAGCCATTTAATTTCCATACATATCTCCCCTTGTAATAACAGTTCGTTATTAATTTTCTCTTTTTTTGTTAATATCCATTATTTATTCTCTCAAGTATAATCTAATTAACAAAAATATACTGCCAATAAAAAGGAGCGATTTACTATGGGGAAAGTGCCAAATGCCGAGGACAATTGGAACGCCAATTTATACGATTGTAAACATTCCTTTGTTTCAGAATATGGGAATCATTTAATTGAATTATTAGCCCCAAAAGCAGGTGAGAGGATTCTTGATCTCGGTTGTGGAACAGGAGATTTAGCAAAGAGATTACATGATTACAAAGTGGATGTTGTAGGTGTAGATCAATCAAAAAATATGGTAATGCAAGCAATGAATAAGTATCCAACGATTAAGTTTTTTGTGCAAGATGCAACAAACTTAGAATACAAGAACGAATTTGACGCGGTTTTCTCTAACGCCACACTCCATTGGATAAAACAGCCTAAACAAGCACTAAATTGCATATATAATAGTTTAAGACAAGGCGGAAGGTTTATCGCAGAATTCGGCGGTAAAGGAAACGTTCAAACAATAACCGATGAAATCATCAATCAAATTAAGGAAGTAGGAAGAGATTACAAAACGGATCAATTCCCTTGGTATTATCCAAGTATTGGCGAGTATTCGTCTTTAATGGAAGAAGTAGGCTTTAGAGTCATTTTTGCCGAGCACTATGAAAGACCAACTCGACTAGAAGGAGATGATGGATTAAAGAATTGGATGAATATGTTCGGTAGTGGGATGTTTGCAGGAATTGATCAGGATAAAAAAGACTATATCATCACAAAAGTTGAGAATCATTTAAAACCAATTTTATATAAAGATAATCTTTGGATTGCTGATTACAAAAGGATTCGTGTAATCGGGATAAAAGAATAGACAAAGAAACGGACCGAACTTTATGCCCTATCACTAAAAAAGCAATTAAACGAGCAGAGACTAAGCTTGTTTAATTGCTACTAGCTTCGTTTTATGGAGACCATGTAAAACGAAGGGGTCAAAATTATATATCGTTTACGACGTGTCAATGATACTCTAAACAGTATATAGAATGTGAGGTCCGGCCCTTCAGACGCCTACGCCACGTTTTTTTGTATCAAGCTCTAATTTGCCCTTGACCATAAATGAAGTATTTAGTAGACGTTAGTGCTGGTAGTCCCATTGGCCCTCTAGCATGTAGCTTTTGGGTACTAATTCCGATTTCAGCACCATAGCCGAATTCGAACCCATCTGTAAAGCGAGTAGATGCATTATGATAAACAGCCGCCGCATCAACATTTGTTAAAAAGAACTTCGCTGCGACTTTATCTTTCGTAAGAATTGCTTCTGAGTGCTTTGTGCCATAAGTATTGATATGATGGACAGCTTCTAATACATTAGCAACCGTTTTAACGCTGAGTGATAAGTCTAAGTATTCAGTTGACCAATCCTCTTCTGTCGCTTGGTTTACTTCCGGAAACTGTGCTAGAACTTTGTTATCGCCGAATAGGTTTATACCATGTTCATGTAGCTCTTTCAACAAATCTTTCCCATGAAGCTCTAACCATTTTTCTTGAATAACAAGGCTTTCCACAGCATTACATACCGATGGACGCTGAGTTTTTGCATTTACAATGATTTCTGTTGCCATTGCAAAATCCGCACTTTCATCAAGATAAATATGACAGTTTCCTGCACCAGTTTCGAGAACGGGAACCGTTGATTCTCTTACAACTGTGTCAATTAGGTTTTTACTGCCTCTAGGTATTAACACATCTAAGTATTCACTTGCATGGAAAAGCTCTTTTGCTGTTTCTCTGCTTGTATCCTCAATTAATTGTACAGCATCAACCGGTAGTTTCGTATTTTTCAATGCCTGTTGAATAACCTTTATGATTGCTTGATTAGAATGTTGTGCTGAAGAACTTCCACGTAAAATGACTGCATTTCCCGTTTTTAACGAAAGAGTTGCAGCATCAATCGTTACATTCGGTCTAGCTTCATAGATCATCCCGATAACTCCAAGAGGAACTCGCTCTTTTTTTATTAACAGACCATTCTCTTTTTCTATCGTTTCTAATGTTTCGCCAATTGGATCTGGTAGCTCGATCAATAATTGAATCGCCTCTGCCATGGCAGTAATGCGCTTTTCATCTAGCATTATTCGGTCAAGCACCGCTTTCGTTAAGCCATTTTCACTGCCTGCTTCCAAATCTTTTTTGTTCTCCATCATTAAATAGGATTGTTCAGCGATTAACAGTTCAGCAATCTTTGCTAACGCTTCATTTTTCTCTATCGATGAAACATTGACCATTTGATAACTCGCGGCTTTAGCTCGCATTCCTTTTTCGGCTATTTCACTCATTATTTTTCCTCCTTAATTTTTACCCAGTTATCTCGATGAATCACTTCGATTGCTGGAAAAACAATCTCATCACTTCTTTTACCCATGACTACTTTTAGTTCGTTTTCCGAATAGAGCACTTCGCCTTTTCCAAGTAACCCTAATGATCCGTATACCTCAACTACATCGCCTTTATCAAAGCTACCAATCATTTTATAAATACCAGCTGGAAGCAGACTACTGCCTTTTTTCACTAACGCTTCTTCTGCACCTTCATCAACGAATAAGGCACCTGATACATGGGAATGAAAAGAAATCCATTGCTTGTTTCTAGCAATTGTAGGGAGAGCTCCTTTGCCAATATAGGTGCCATCACCAGTTCCAGCAATAATATCTTTAAGTTTTTCACTGCCGTCACCAGTTCCGATAAAGACCTTTACCCCTAATGATAAGGCCATCTTAGCAGCATGAAGCTTGGACTTCATTCCACCAGTCCCAACCTTTGAATCTGAATCTCCTCCAAGTTTCATGAGATCATCGGTCACCGTTTCCATATAATCAATTCGTTTTGCATCATGCTGTTTATTCGGATTCGCGTCATATAACCCATTTATATCTGTCAAAATGATAAGCTGATCCGCATGTACAAGTCCACTTACCAAAGCTGATAGCATGTCATTATCCCCAAAGGTTAGTTCTTCGATTGAAACCGTGTCATTTTCATTAATAATCGGCAGAATCCCTCGACTCAGCAATTCAGTTAACGTTTCATGTGCATTCCGATAACGACTTTTATTAGAAAAATCGGCTCTTGTTAATAGAATTTGTGCAGGTATGATTCCGTATTCACTAAACTGCTCGTTATACGACTGAATAAGTACACTTTGACCGACAGCTGCTGCAGCTTGCTTTCCTTTTAAGGTGACGGGTCGGGAAGAATAGCCCAATTTCCGAAAACCAGCCGCAACGGCACCGGAAGATACTAATAGTACCTCATGTCCGGCATTTTTCAACTCGGCAATGGCTGCTGTATGATCGGATATTTTTTCCTGATCAATCTGCCCCTTACTATTCGTTAAAGAACTACTTCCTATTTTCACGACGATCCGTTTCTTTTGCATGAATATTTCCTCCATAAATCATCATTTATGTATAAAAAAACCCTTCTCATCCTCTAAAAAAAGGACGAAAAGGGTAAGTTTCCGTGGTACCACCTTTGTTGAATGCATTATATCGCATCCCACTTTTCTTGTTAACGCCAAGGATACGCCCGAGGTTCTCCCAGGACTCCAGAAGCAGGTTCAATGGTTCATTGTGACGGGTTCTCAGCAATCTCCCGCTCTCTGACACAATAAATGTCATTTACTAATCTTCCATCTTCGTTCAAGTTTTTAATAAGTATGCAAAAAAATTAGATAATTGTCAATAGGTTATGAGAAAGTAATCTCATTTCCTTCACTTAACAAGTTTATTTCCTACCTTTCGCAGTTGCTCTCCGATTGTGCACTGCGAAATACAGAATTTATGAGCAAACCGTCTGCCTTTTTCTTTTTTAAATTGGTTATGAACAAAGCACCCTTTGCACTGAAGCTCTAAAATTTCTTGTACTTCATTATACAGTTCATTCCTGCTCATCTTGTCTACTCCTTTTTTTACTTTTTAAAACGATACATCCTTTCATTCAACCTGAAGTTGACTAAAAATTTCTTCTCCCCGGAGAGCTTGTGAAGCAAGTTGGTCTGCTTCAACGTTCTTTTTCCGAGTAATAGGATCGTAAATTGGTGTGACGCCAAGTTTCTTCAGCTTCTCCTCGATTCGATCCCCCCATGCATTCAATACCTTTTCAAAACAAGGCCATTCTCCAGATAATTGATTTAGGACAACTTGGGAATCTCCATGGAATGTAACGATCTGGTGATGTACACCAAGTATCTCTAGCTGATTCACAGCTTCATAAAAAGCAGCATATTCAGCTTCATTATTCGATTCAAGCTCCTCTAGTAAACCGTTCAGGCGAATTCGAAAGGTTTCTCTGCCTTGTTTATAATAAAGAACTACACCAATGCCGGTCATCTTTGAATCCTTCTGATAGCCACCATCAAAGTAGACCGTTACATCCTGAGGTTCATGCTCGATTTCCGTTAATAATTTCTTCATTTCCTTCTTTGTCCAAGAGGTCCCTTTTTCATCCTTGAACTCTATGTCCTTCAAACGTCCTGTTTTTTCAAGATCGTCTGCAATAATCAAGGCTTCTTTTGCGGAAAGCCAATCAGAAGTAAACATGGCGGAGGGTTTCTTAGCTTGGTGATACTGCCATAGCATGGTGACCTTCAATTCATTACCTCCTTATAAAATTTTACAAATATTTATACAAAATTCATTCATTTAGGACTATAATAACTGTTGTATCTTCGTGCTGAGCGATATTATTTTCTCATATTTTACGCAGAAATACATGGATTCATGCTTATTATTGAATGAAAGAAATATCAGATATGTTACTTAAGGATTTTACATATCATCAGCAAATTATTCTACAAGGAAGTGTTCATCATCATGATTGAGGTACATATCGATGGTGCTAGTGCAGGAAACCCTGGACCGAGCGGCGCTGGCATTTTTATCAATAATAATGGAACGGTCGAACGCTATTCCATCCCACTTGGAAATATGGAAAATCATGAAGCAGAGTACTGGGCACTGATTAAGGCCCTGGAAATTTGTCTTAGCCACCAATTTAAGACTGTTTCATTTCGTACAGATTCACAACTCATTAATCAGGCCGTTGAAAAAGGATTTGTGAAAAATAAACGGTATGCTCCATTATTAGATCAGGTTCTCGTTCTGTCTAGTAAATTGGACTTATTTTTCCTGAAATGGATTCCAAGTAGCGAGAATAAATCAGCTGATGAACTAGCAAGGAGAGCGATTCGAACGAATAATAGGGGTACTGATTCATGAAGAAAGTGGCAGTAGCAGATTTAACTTTATTATTTGTCGTTTTCATTTGGGGATCAACATTCGTTATGGTCCAAAATGCGATTGGTTTTTTAGCACCACATCTATTTAATGCAATCCGTTTTTTTATTGCAGCTATTTTGCTAATCATTGGCTACAGAATTTTTTATTCAAAAAAAAACGATGCAATTTGGACTAGGTCCTTATTTTTTTCTGGAATCAAAATCGGCATCTGGCTGTTTTTGGGCTATGCCCTTCAAACAGTTGGTTTATTAACGACAACGCCTGCAAAAGCAGGATTTATTACAGGACTAAGTGTTGTACTCGTGCCGCTGTTTTCCTTACTGCTATTGAAGCAAAAGTTGCGACTGCCTACCATTCTGGGCGTTCTATTCGCGACTTTTGGATTATATTTTTTAACGGCGGCAAAAGGCTCTACGATCGTATTTGGAGATGTTCTCGTTTTTTTCTGCGCCATTAGTTTTGCGATGCAAATCATTATGACCGCAAAATATGCGAAAGCACATCCAGCCTTGCCATTAACGATTATCCAAGTCTTGTCAGTAGCCATTCTCTCTTTCGTGTCGGCCCTTTTATTCGAAGATTTCTCTATTCTAATGAACCCAGCCGTCATGCTAAAGCCAGACGTTTGGAGCGCTTTACTTGTCACTGCTTTTTTCGCTACAGCTTTTGCATTCTTTGCCCAAACCTACTTTCAAAGCTATACCTCGCCAACAAGAGTTGCGTTGATTTTTGCAATGGAGCCTGTATTTGCAGCACTAACATCCTTTGTTTTAATCGGGGAAAGTCTTACAACAGTGTCACTTATTGGCTGTTTATTTATTCTTACAGGCATGATTTGTGCCGAGCTACCTTTTCCGAAAAAATTAGCCGCCCAACTTGAATAGGGCGGCTTAGCTAACAATTCAAGTAACTTTCATTTCACCATTCTATCTAATTTAACAATCCCTGTTCACGGGCAAATCGTTCAGCTTTAGAACGACTGGCTATCTTATTTCTCTTCATGGTTTCCAGTAAAGAAATATAAAAGCTACCATCGAAGTTTTTTTGTGCTTTTAACGTTAATTCTATGGCTATATTAACAAGGAAATCGCTCGCTTTTGTATAACGCTGGCCGAAATAAATAAAGCCAATGGCATCTTCTCCAAAAGTGAAGCCTTTTTCTTCTAGAAAACAAACATATTCCTCCACTGTTTTCTCCACAAACATTCACTCCATCCTTTTCCATTCTACATATTACCTTAAATCACCCTCTTTGACTATCCATTTTTCGACAAAAGTTTCCATATTATTTTTGAACTTTAAGGAAATAGTAGAGCTAGGAGGTGTTTTCATTGAGCAAAAATCGCAACCGTGGCAATGATGCATTTAGCGGAGTAAATCCTCAAGGGTATTCAGGTGGAGGCAAAGGCAACACAAGTCCTAAATCGCAATTAGAACAAAAAGCCAAGAAAGAAAATCATAAATAAAGTGCAACTTCCATCAGTGGGGGGTTCCTCATCCCACTGATGGTTAGTTGAACCAATCGGACCTTTATGGGCAGTTTGATCCCCCCCACCTATCTTCTTTTTTCATGCTCAAAATCTTGAGGTGAGGGTCTTACTGCCCGTTAAGAGTGGGATAATAGTTAACATAAAAATCATGAGCAGTCTCAATCAGCGTGGATTCTCCCCATCAAAATTGGCATATATTGAGGGTTTTTCTGCTAGTAGACCGACTTCCCAAGTGATCCAATTATATCTTTCGTAAAATGTACTGTGGAAAAAACCGCATTCGGATCATAGGACCCTAGGATGCGGTTTTTTTATTAGATGATTCGTTGAATCGTTTTGAATTCATGGTCTTCTGCTAGCTTTCTAACCTTTTCCTGGTCATAGCGATAAACGCTCGTTTCAAGTGGACATGAAATAGGAACATCACATTTAATTTCTGCGAGCTGTCTTGATAAATGAAGCATGTCAACGGCATCTTGGATTTTTGTTTGTTGAGTTTTTGTAAGTGATGCAAGATTATTGAGAATACCTTCAATATTTTCATATTGAATGAGCAACTTTAACGCTGTCTTCTCTCCTATCCCTTTTACTCCCGGATAATTATCCGCAGTATCACCCATCAGTGCCTTTAAATCAATCATTTGCTTTGGTGTAATACCCTTCCACTCAAAAAAGCTTTCGCCATTATGGACTTCATAGTTTCCATATCCTTTTTTAAGCAGGACAACAGAAATGCGATCATCAATCAATTGCAGCATGTCCTGATCACCTGTCAATATTGATACATGACTTTCATTCATAGCTGTTTTGGCAATGGTTCCCATGCAATCATCTGCTTCATATCCAATAACACCAATGTTAGGAATGCTAAATGCTTCAACAGCTTCCTTTGCCAACTCAAACTGAGGTCTCATCTCAACCGGTGCTTCCGATCGATTTGCCTTATATTCCGGGAATAAATCGTTACGGAAGGTTTTACTTCCCATATCCCAACAAACGGCAACATGACTTGGTGAAATATGATCAATAGCCATGAGCATATGTTTAAGAAAACCTTGAACTGCATTCGTTGGAACGCCTTTCGAATTAATCATAAATTGTCCGGTTACTGCTGTTGCATAAAATGCTCTAAATAAAAGCGCCATTCCATCGACAAGCAAAAAGGATGGCAGCTGGTCTTTTTCTTTTACATCCAAAACAATCACCTCATACACTACTCTACTATTATTTCAGGATAATTACTAGTTTCATAAAAATAAAGTGGAACTTTAATCGGCGGGGGCCTACTGCCCGTTAATGCGAGATAAAGTCAGCCTTTCTTAGCAACCTCATTCTCCTCATAAGAAATCCAATCACTAAAGCTTCCCACGTATAGCTTAACTTGTTCAAATCCTGCTTCTTTTAGTGCAATATAATTCGGCGCGGCTGTGACACCTGAGCCACAATACACGATCACTGATTGAGTATTGCTTAATTCAGCAAATCTTTCCCTTTGTTTTTCAGCAGATAAAAACGAGCCGCCTTTTATTCCATCCGTCCATAGTTTGTTAATCGCACCAGGAATATGCCCTGCCACTTTATCAATTGGCTCTTCTATCCCTAAATAACGTCTTCCTTCCCGAGAATCAAGCAGAGTGACTCCTTTCGGCTGGAGATTCACATATTCCTTCACTTCATTATATGTAGCAAAAATAGTAGAATCAGTATGGACATTAAAGGTTTGTCGATTGTAATGAGGTATTTCTCCGTCCACTTTTCCCCCTTCTCGTTTCCAAGCAAAGTAACCGCCGTTTAGAATTTGCACTTGTTTATGCCCTACGTAAGAAAGCATCCAAACAAATCTTGAGGCAAAGGCTCCTTCTCCACCATCATAAGCGACCACTCTTGTGTTATCCCCAATTCCTGCTTCTTCAAGCTTTTGTTTAAATTCAACAAGATTAGGCAGTGGATGTCTGCCATCATGGGTACCCACCGTCCCTGACATATCTTCTTCAAGATGGAAATACACAGCTCCAGAAATATGTTCTTTGTTATAAAGTGCTCTGCCGTATGAAGGTTCACTAAGCTTAAATCGGCAATCAACAATTCTAATTTCTTCATCTTTCATTACTTCCAATAATTCGTATGGCTTAATTAGAAATGACATTTTAATATTCGCTCCTTTAATTGGATAATGTTCCGATGACCCCGCAACTTGTTTTCTTGTATAAAACATTTAAGGGACAGTGTACGAGGTCAGGCCCTTATACATGTTTATTTTTTATTTAACAGATTAATTTCTGCTGCAATTTGTTCATAGCGAGGAATATCAATCGTTTCTTCAAGAGCAGCTTGTAGTCCTGCAAAAATTTCAGTGAGTTCTGCTTCACTATTTTTTTGCAGCAAAATCAATTGTTGCGCAAGATGCTCTTGATAGCTTTCATTTAATTGCTCACTTTTTGCATTCACATAATCAAGTGCTGGTTTATCTAATCTTTCCCTTAGTGCATCATTCATTTTGACTTTTTCATTTTTCTCAAAGAATGCTTTCGGATTCCTAAATAAGGCAAGTTCTTTTTTAAATTCATTCTCCGTTAGCCCAATAAACGCACGCTTGAATTCGATAATTGGACCATTTTGTGATTCATATGGTTTTAGAGCAATATTTTTCTTTACCTTTTGAACTTGCTCCATCATCGATTTTTGCTTTTCTAAAACGAGCTTACTTACATACAATTCAGCCCTTAAAGCGGTTGCTCGCATTTCTTGAGCAAAGTCAAAACCTAACGCTTCTAATAAACTGATTAACGATTTTTTCAAGACGACTTTAATATCCTGCCCGTCATCTTTTAATACAGCTGGATTAAAGGATTCTTTGAAGAAATCAGCAAATCGAAAAAACACTCGTTGTTTGCTATAAAAGATAAGCTCATCGATTTCTTTTTTTAAACGTTGTTTATCGGTTTCACCGTTCATTTCTAGCACAATTTGTTTCATTTTTTGAATATCCTTCTGGAGCTCGAGCAATGCTTTTCGCTTCGTTTCTTTATCTTGCTTGGAGGTGATAATAACATCCAGCAGTAGCCCCTCAGCTCGAATCATGGCAGCTTTTGCCGATTGCAAAGCAAGATCCGTTAAGTCATGCTCGATAAACGCATTAAACTGTGCTTCAAATTTGGCGATGCCACTGTTTGGTAGAAAAGCATGTGAAAACGAACTTTGTTTCTGCCTTTCTCCTAAAGCTCCTTTACTGCTAAGCGCAAAAAGTTTCGGAAAACGGATGCCAAAACCAGCCAATTCATTTTTTATATACTCTTTGACTTCATTGATCTCATCTTGTGATTCTGCTAAATCTGCCGCATTCACAATGAAAAACATTTTATCCATCGCAAAGGAGTCCTTCACTCGGCCAAGTTGGATAAGAAACTCACGGTCTGCTTTTGAAAATGGATGATTATAGTAGGTTACAAAAAGAATTGCATCAGAGTTTTTAATGTATTCAAACGCTGCACCGGTATGTCGGGCATTAATCGAATCTGCCCCAGGTGTATCGACTAATACCATGCCTTGCCTCGTCCATTCACAGTCGTAATACAATTCAATTAAATCAACCAGACAGGATTTCGTCTCTTGGGCAGCAAACTGTCGGAACCCATCCAAATCAACAGTCAAAGTCGTACCAAGCTCGCTTTTGTATTGAGGCAATCCTGCGTGAAAAGCACGTAAAAATGACAATTGTGTTTTACCCGTTTCAGTTTTGCTGCTTTTTTGGATAATGACGTCTGAAAGATGATGCGCTTTCTCTAGACTTGCCGCCTTTTCTGCGAACACAGCTAGCGCCACATTCACATCTTCAAGAAGCATGGCTTCCGTTTTAAGCTTGACAGCAGCAGTCCCATGCTTATGCCCGAGATCTGCTGCCATAATTTTATTGATTGCCGCTGTTGTCGGGTTTGGTGAAACAGGGAGTATACTTTCTCCCATCAATGCGTTGGCGAAGGAAGATTTCCCTGCACTGAAAGCACCAAATAAGGCAACAGTATACGTTTGATTTTCAAGTCGTTGGGATTTTCCCTTTAATTCTTTATATAAAGATTGAAACCCCTTTAAAGGGTAGATCAATTCTGCAACTCCTGACAAACTGACAGCTGTTCGATGTAGTTTATCTTTCGCGCTGATTCGCTTAGTTACTTCTTGCGAATCTACGCGATTTAAAGGAACTTCTTCCTTTTTCTTCTTCCTTTCAACCATATTCTGCTGTTGGATTTCCTCTTGAACGATTACTTTTCTTTCCGCTTCATTTTCTTCTTCTAGCCAAGCTTTCAACATTTTTTCTACTTGAGGTAGGTAGTTGCCATTACCTGCAAGTATTTTAGTAAGCTGGTCTTTTTCTTCTTGGAGTTCTTTTTCCATCGTGTTGACTACCGCTAACGCATATTGATACGATGAAAATTGATTCAATTCTTCCTCTAATTCCTGAGTGCGCTGTTCGTTCTTTTCCAGCATTTTTCGAGATAATTGATCTATGAATTGTTCACACGATTTTCTTGCTGCTCTCTTTATTGCTTCAGAAAGCTCATTAGTATAATTTAATACATATTCTCCCGTAATTTGGACTTGCCCCTTAAGTAAACTAGTTAATAAGGATTCGGTAACCGCTACGTGTAGGCTCTGTGCAGTTTGTTCCATTAGGGCATCATGGACGCCAGATGCTGCCACCGTTTGGACTGCGAACTCTTTGATATGCCAATCCAACTGTGTTTTGACTTTTTCCCGTACATCTGTTAGAAACGCTTGTTTTCGATCTTGACGTTCTTGTTCTGTTTTTTTCTTAGTGAAAAATAGACCTGTTTTGAAGTCTTTCTGCGTGGATTCTAAGAATTGTTTGGCTAATTCGCGGGTTCCTGCAGGCATGAGTATGGCATTTTTCACTATAGATTGTGTACCTTGATCAAAGTGTTCTTTCACCAGTTCAGTACTACGAACTAATTTTTGTTTTTCCTGAAGAAGGTGATTCACATTCTCTGTTATAGCGGATCTTTCAGCGTCAGGAAGGCTATATAACGACTCAAGTTCTTCTGAATGTGCCTCTTCATACTTATTCTTCAGCCAGCTAAGATGCTGATTGATTACCCTTTTTGTAGAAACAATAAGGGAATGCTCTCGATTTGTTTCTTTATTTCGAACTAATGTGTCAATAAATTGCCGGACGTTTTCAACATCATTATGAGGATCCGTTAAATCGCGGATGGATGTGAAAAACATGCCATCGGGAATTACATCCCAAGCTGCGAAAGCATCACGAGCGGATTGTTTGAATGTTTCAAAACTTAGTTCGTTTTCATCGTGTTTATCAATCATATTAACAATTAAATACAGAGACTTTCCTGCTTCTGTCAGTTCTCTCGTAAAAAGGAAGTTCACTTCTGATTGAACATGATTATAATCCATCACATAAAAAACGACATCAGCTAAATGAAGAGCAGATTCAGTTGAAATTCGGTGAGCGTTATCTGTTGAATCGATGCCAGGTGTATCCATAATCACACAAGCATCAGGTAAAGGAAAATCTTTCGAACTAATTGTAATCGAGGATACAGCATCACCATCTTTCGCAAACGTCTTAACGACTGCGTAATCATATGGAGCAGGAAAAATTACAGGTTTACGTTTACGAAAATGGACTTTGGCAAAATCTTCACCTTTTTGAACTTTCACCGTATTCGCACTTGTCGGGATTGGGCTTGATGGAAGCAAATGCTTATTTAATAAAAAATTAATCATACTTGATTTCCCTGCTGAGAAGTGGCCGCAGAACGCTATTACATATTCATCTTTATGAGATTTTAGCAAAAGTTCTTTTATTTTCTCCGCATTCGTTTGATCTCCTTCTTCAGAAAATTTTTCATATAATGACATTAAGTCGGTTACGCTATGTGTTTGTGTTCTACTTGTGTAAACCATTCGTCTCTTCCCCTTAAATATCGTTGTATAACTACGATTTATCATATGTATTATCAAATGAAAAATTCAATACGAGCTTGTCTCTTAATTGTAAACGATTTCGTTACTTATTCATATGTTTGGAAACGAATTAAAGAAGGTATAAAAAAACAACCAAGTATGTTACCTGGTTGTCGGTGTCGGGATGTATGTTTGGTTATTTTTCGTTACGATTCGTTTCATTGCCGGATCCTTTTTTGCTTTTGCAGGACTTGCAATATGGCTTATCACATGTTTCATCACAAAGCTATATGTAACAACTGTTAGTAATACAAAAAACCAGACCATTTTATACACCATCCTTATATCATAAAATTTATAGTTGTCTCAATTGATAATCATTTTCATCTTGTATAGCAATCTTATCACGAACGATAATCATTTTCAATAAGATTTTTTTATTTTTTATTTTTTAGGAAAACGGTGGAATAGCTTGTTAAATTCTTCAATGCTCTTTCTTCAATTGGAATTCTAACTGACATAGCCCACGCATTTAGACATGTGAACAATATTGCTGTGATAAAGGCATTATATAAGAGTGATATGACCAGGATCTCTGTTGCGACAATGATATAGTTTGGATGCTTCACATATTTATAGGGTCCTTTTGCTATAACCTCTGCATCCGGCAGAACGATAATTTTCGTATTCCAATACGGTCCAAGTGAAGTAATGACCCAGACTCTTCCAATCTGTACTAATAAAAATAAAGTCAGCCAAAAAGGCCATATTGTCGATACATTTTTTTCAAGAAAATTGATCTCTGCAATGAAGGACGAAAAGAACCCCAGATGCATAAGTACAATCCAAGGATAATGGGAGCTACCGAACTCAAGCCCCCCTTTCACCTTTAGACGCTCTTCATTATATCTCGCCAATACAAGTTCGCTGAGTCGCTGTACCGCTAGCAACGTAATAAATAGTAGCAATGTCATTCTTCCCACCTCATTAATAGTAATTCTGAACTAAAACCAGGCCCGAGCGCAGCCGCAAGCCCATATTCACCTTCACTTATATCTTGTTCCATAAATTTCTCCAACACGTAAAGTATGGTGGCAGAAGACATATTGCCATACTCTCTTAGCACGTCCATTGAAATCCTCACCATTTCCTCGTTAAAACCTAATGATTCACAGTACGCATCAATCACTTTCTTACCACCTGGGTGAGCTATGAAATGATGTATATCTATTTGCTTTATATCGTTTTTATCGAGAAAAATTTCTACATTTGGTTTTAACCAATTACTAATAATCGTCGGTATATCTTTTGAAAAAATAACATGAAGGCCTTCATTTTTTACGTCCCAGCCCATGACATCTAATGAATCTGGCATTAATGTGGACTGCGTGGACAGTATTTTAGGAACTCGTTTTACTTGACTTATATTTTTACGTGTAACTTTATCACCGCAAATAAGCGTACAGGCTGCCCCATCCGAAAACAAAGATGAGCCGATTAAATTACTTTTCGACCGATCATTCCTTTGAAAGGACAGGCTACATAGTTCGACTGATAGAACAAGCACTTTTGCTTTTGGAAATGCCTTGCAATATTCGAAGGCACGAGACAAACCTGACGCACCTCCTGCACACCCTAACCCCCACATCGGTATTCTCTTTGTATGAGTGGACAGAGGCAGAATATTCATAATTCTTGCATCGATGGTTGGCGTCGCTATACCTGAACTTGTTACAAAAAAAATCGCTTCGATGTCTTGCAATGCTACTTCTTGTTTTAAAAAAGTTCCATTAGATAGACAGCTTTGAATAGCTTTAGTTCCATATGTCACAGCACCTTCAATAAAAGCATTGTTTCGTTCTTCGAATGTATGATCTTGTTTAAACCAATCCAAATCTTTAATAAAATAGCGCGTATCAACTTGTCCATTTTTAAAAGCTCTCAATAGCCGATCAATGTCTTTAAAAGAAGAACCAAATATTTCACGTGAAAATTCCATTAATTTTTCTTGAGCAAATAAATAAGGAAGTTGAATATGTGATGTTGATAGAATATATGGCAATATTTCCACCCCCAGTGATAATGATGGTTATGATTCCCAAAATTACTTTCTTTATTCATAGCTTCAATTACTATTTATCGAGCAATAAAACCAGCCTAAATTCCTAAAAAAACGACATTATTCTTGTTTTTTTAACAAAATTTTTGTTATTTTCTAAAATTAATAATCCTAAATACCCAATAAAATGGTATGATTAATTATATTGTTTTATGGAGGAAATAGAATGAGTATTACCACACAGATTACGAGCGTTTTAAACGGGACCGTTCAAGCAGTAAAGTCGATTATTCCACTCAATCTCGAGATGAGTAAACCATTATTAATTAATGAACCATTTTTACAGCAGGGCATTGGTGTCTTAATAGGTATGACAGGCGATGTCCGTGGAAGATTAATAATCGAAGGAAATTCAGACGCAATTGGTCGAATTGGTGAAACGATGTTCGGCATGATGTTAGAAGGTGAAATGCTAGAATCCTTTGCTGCAGAGCTTGGGAACATGATTGCCGGACATTTAGCTACCCAACTTACGGTTGACAAGATCGTAATGGATATCTCACCGCCAACCGTGTTAGTTGGAGAAACCAAAATATATGGATTTAAAAAAGCCATACATTTACCCATAACGATTGAGGCCGATAAAATAATCCACATTATATTAATGATTGAATCATAATATCTACCCCACTAATAGAATGACTTATTACCAAAAAAGAAAGTAACAGTCGTAGTCACTTACTTGTGCCAAATATCATACATATATGACTATAGCTGATTTTCTGTGTTAAACCTGCGAGTTTGCTTTTGAACTTCAATGATAATATCTTGAAACTCATCTCTTCCACAATGCTCGCAAATTGGTTCTTCGGTTAACAATGCTCTGCAGTGTTTACAATACTTTTTTTTCACATACTCCACTCTCTTTCTTATAAAGGATATTCATATAGTCCCGTAAAAAAGCTTGCGAATTGCATCAAAGCTCATGAATGACCGTCTGTGTTGCGCACGTCCTATGCGTAACACAGAAGTCCGCACATCCTCAAGTCCGGTCCTCAACGTTACTGTGTTACGTGAAAGGTTTGAAACGATCGCTCACAGAACTTCTCGGCTCTTTTTATCCTCCTTTTTTTGAACACACACTTATACTTATTCTTACAGGATATGAATGAGGTGGTTAACTGTTTCCATTTCACTTTACTTTTATTGCAAATAAAAAAGGCCATTTCAAATGGGGTTACCATCAAAACAGCCTCTTCTATATTATTTATACTATGGGTCAAGAAGCCTTCTTCTCAAGTACCACAGAATGATTAATCCTTCGCTTAGAAGGAATCATGTTGAATAAGATATTAAGGAAAATGGCTGATATACTACCTGCTACGATTCCGTTGCTTGTAAGGATCTGCAAACTTTCCGGTAATTTCAAGAAAATGTCTGGGACAACAGTGACACCAAGACCCATTCCCACGGAGCATGCAATAACCAATAAATTCTCCTGTCTTGCAAAATCAACTTGGCTCAGCATTTTTATGCCAGCAGCGATCACCATTCCAAACATGGCAATCATGGCACCGCCAAGTACAGATGAAGGGATTACTGTTGTTAGAGCTCCTATTTTGGGAACTAGCCCGATCACAACTAACATGGCCCCTACAGTATAGATTACATTTTTACTTTTCACACCAGATAACTGAACGAGCCCTACATTTTGAGAGAATGCGGTAGGCTTCTAAATAGAACGAACCCTTGATATGAAAGGTTTTCCATGTGTTTTTCATCCGTCATTGTAGGTTTGTTCCCACATATACTCTAACTGTTTAATAACTACATTATACGCACCTGAGAATTGAAATTGCAACTCTGTAATTGCCTTATTCACCTGTGGAATATAAGTTTTATATTTTGTTCGTTACTTAAACTTTTTTCATTACATTTTTGATATAATTTTCCTATCATTAAATTTAGGAGAACTGTTATGAAAACAAATCAATTTTTTAAGGAGTATTTTTGGGGAATCCTATTCTTAATAACGCCCTCTATAATTATATTTAGCTCAGCATTTCCTTCATTAATAATATGGTCATTTTCTTTTTTTTCCATTGTATTTTTTTATGCAGCCATTCATATTAAATCACTTTGGAGGATTCTCTCACCAGAAACCAATATTTCTAAACCCCTTATAGCTTTTTCGCGCTTGTACTTATTTATTTTTTCCATCCTCTTAGTAACAATGTCTTTTGCAATATTAGAAAATATGGAAATACTTTTTATCTCAGAAATCATAACTAAGTCAACTTTTCTAATAATTATTAGTATTGTTTTATTCGCATCAGGATTTTTTATATATTTTTTATTTGAATTTATTGCTGGATTATTCGGATATTTAAAAAGTCCAAATGGCTTTAATATTAAAAATAATAAAGACAAGTTCATTCTTGTAAGCTTAATTATCGCAACTTTCATTCTACCTGACTTTGTTTTTGGTCTATTATACTTTCTTGCTATAAGTATTTTCAATCCTGATATTATAAATGAACAATACTTCTTATTCTTATTTGACTCATATTATGTTGGTTTTTTAATCCATTACGGTTTACCACTAACATCAGAATCGGTTGGCGTATATATAGAGATTGTTAATGATAACGGCATTGTAAGAATTATACAAATCTGTCATATCACCATTTGTAAATTCTTTGATCTAACTTTTATTTCAATTATTTTTAATTATATTATTCATTTTTTTAATAAGTTCATTAAAAGTTCTTGATAAGTTACTGCATCCCCCACACGATTGGCAGCAAGGATGGACAACGGCTCAGAAGCAAAGTTGGCTACCTAAGTTTGAAAGTTAAAAAAATAACAATCAAACCAGATAGCCGATTGCAATGATCGATTGTATAGCTTAGTTATGGTGTCCGTGTCATCGCCCCTATTGTCGTTAGCCTATTACAGCTAAACAAGCTTACTCTTTCAGATAGCCCTGAGAGTTTCCCGTATTGGTACTTATAGCTTGTCCTACGCACCGTATAAAGTGCCTACCCATCCTTCGTATCAGCACTTAATGGCAGCTTTCGCCCTTCAGATGGATTATAAACAATAGGGAGCAAATCCATCCTAAGTCAATTTATTTGCGGTCGCTGACTAAACGTGACGTTAGTTATTTGCGTGTGCTTAACGGCTATTCACACGGGACACCCCAAAAATAAGCGCAAGAAAGCAAGCCCTTGAAATATACTTTCAAAAAATTTATACTAAAAGGGCTGAAGGGTTAATCCTATTCAGTTGTATTTCTGGTGAAATGCATTTTTAAACGAGAGTCTAGGCATTGCAGTGCTTAGGCTCTTTACTTTATGGTGAAACTGACATAAATTGCATACATGAAAACAAGAACAAATAGCACTACAAAGAATTGATTCCTTGCTAAAAATGACCTCAATGTATTCCACCTTCCCCTTCATCATAAACGGCCAGCTCATCATCACTTTCCCAGTCGTGGACTTTTGCTTTAAACTCAGTACCATTATTTAATGTAATAGTTAAGTCGATAGCAGCAATAGCATTCCTACTCAGCGTCTTAGATACAATTTCAAACGCTCTCTTTTCATCTTCACTCAGGAAGTTTGTAGAAATAGTAAGATTTAAGTTATTCCAGCCTGAAAATAAAGTTAGTTCCTTTGATTTTTCTGAATTATTGATTGTCATTTTAATTATCCCCTTTATAATTCGAATTTTTTATGTAGGGACAGCCACTTAAACTGTCCAAGTCCTCATGTCTTCCGATGTTCCTATTCACGATGGTTCAGCCTGACCTACCGATTAGCTCTGGTGTGCAAGATGAACCTTACCTTTGCAAAACTTCCTAATTTCGCTTTCGCCTTCTCTGATGAATTCAAACTCAATCGGATGATTCCCCCAATTAGTTTGAGAATCCAGTAAATACTGACAAAGAAGCTGTCTAACTGTTATTTCATTAATCGCTTTTTCCATTTCGTCAATCATCAACTTTCTGTCAGTAATCTTTACGTTATCAGCTAATAACGCATAGGTGGATACCTTTAGATATGTGTCTTTTATTAATGTGGGTTTTGCAAAGCAATAATAAATGTTATTGTCATCAATATAGATCACTTCATTTTTCCCGATCAATTTTCCAAAGAGTTTGAGATAACGTGGCCTTTCACTTTGCGTTATATCATGTATACTAACCAAAACAGTTACGAACATTAGATCACCACTTTCACTTTAATTAATTTTTAGTTCAACTTATTGAACTTATGATACATCTTTATTTATCACTCGTCAATATCAAAATGAATAATAAATTCAACTTTATGAACTTTTTGTTTTAAACATAGAATTCCCAAGGGCTTTAGCATATAATTTATCTATATGAGATGTGGGGAGTTGTTACTTTGGGACTTAAACCTAGTTATAAACCTTTAGAAATTACTTTAATAAGAAAAGATAAAACTAAAACGGATCTCAAAAGAGATTTAAAAATCTCCCCTGCAACACTGGCTAAGATGTCAAAGGGAGAAAATGTTGCTTTATCAGTTCTAATTAGTATTTGCGAGTATCTCGAATGTAAAATGGATGAAGTAATTGAATTAGTAGAAGATAAAGAAACCCCTACCGAGTGAAATTTAATCACCTAGTAGGGGTTTCCGTTCATTAAACATTCCTATTGTAAATAAGTTGGTCAACTCTCTGTTAGCATTCTCTTCATTTCGCTTATCTCTAATTTGATCCTAGTTGATGTTACATGCCTACCTGTTTTTTCCTTAGCTAAAATGACATACCTTTCATTAAGGGAATCATAACTTTCATATAAATCTTCTCTTATAAATTGCCGCCCTATTTCACCTGCAACAGTTTCCTCCTCTTTTTTTAAACTTTCCATGTATTCCTTTATTGTATCTGATTCAATTCCTTTGGTGACAAATTCGTATCCTCTATCAATCTTTTCACTTCTGTACTCATAGTCAGGATCTAAATACCTTCCTAACTCTCTGCTGATTATTATCTGTATATAATCTTCTATAGATAATTTATAATTTTCATAAGCAGAGTAGACGCTTGTGGAGTCAACGATAATCCTATTATTTTTCTTATCCAACATTGTAATTCTTTCTTGCCGATTGTCAACATTATGTACCGGTAAACCAATTCCACACTTATCTACAAATTTATTTGCAATTGCTAAAATTTTATTGGGACTTGTCATAAGTAATTCATTCCTTATCATCTACATTTTTGATACAATCAATCCTTACTTGTACTTCTCTAATATAATCTGCGCCTCTTTTCTGATGTAATCTTTAATTGTAAATTGATTTAAAAATGTAACACTTCGCACATAGAACTTTTTATCTTTAGTTTTCTTTTTTGGTTTGTTTAATTCATTTGATTTATCCATTTTCATGCTCCTTCACTCCAACAAAAGTAAAATTTATAATTCCTTTTTATCGTCTTTTTCATTCATTATACTTAATATTTCATCAACTAGTAGATCAGTTACTTTTTCCATAATTATGTTGACTTCTTCTTTAGTCCTATTTGATGGAGTAGTCGTCATTATAATATCGTATTTAGGCTTTCTCATATGTATCCCCTCTAGTTGTCTTTTCTAAGCTTGCTCCATTAATTATTGCAACGTTTTCTTTATTTTTCATCAACACATTTTTCCCATTTTTGTTATTGTTTTTACAAAATAAAAAAGACACCCAATGAATGAGTGCCCAGCAAATTATAGTATTATGGACGAACAACACCTTGCTCTAAAATTACAATTCCTCCGATTGGTGGTTTTAGTGATTCGGAATGTCCACCTGTCCCTGGATCTAACAATACCTTTCCCCCGATTGGTGGTCTTGTATAGCCGCCAACTTTATTACCCTTTACGATTCTTCTCATGATATCCCTCCTTTCATCTACGTCAATTCGACATATAGGTGTATATACCCTTTTTATTTCCAAACAGGCTTCTTATGCGATTTTCTCTTCCCTCTCAAGGTAATGAAATTCTCTTCTTCATACTTCCTGAATGCCTCACCAATTAAAAAATGCTCATGATTTATTCTGTTCTCAATTTTCACTGGCTTCTTTGTCAAATCCCCAAAAACGTAAATATAATCTTTAGTTACATGAATTTTTGCTTGAATCCTCTCCATAATACCCCTCCAAATTTTGCTACTTAATACATTTGAGATAATGGTAAAATAGTCCTTGTTAAAATTGTGAAAATTTTGGAATTTATTTGTATCTATAAATCTTTTCACCTACTTTATTGACTACATTACATTTATAGGAGATTATTGTTCAAAAGGAATAATCTGTAACACAATATAACGAGTAAATAATTATTTTAAAAGATGATAAAGGTGGATATTATGAATGACCGTTTCTAAATGGGAGAAATGATAAGTACAATTAGAGAAAGATTGGTTCAACCAATCTTAGATTTTAATGAAATAATGCAACCTGTATTTCAATCGATTAATACAAAAATGAGTGAAATCGGCGATCTAATTAGAAAACACATCGATGAAAGTGATATTGAAAATGCAGTAACTAGGTTCAAACAAGGAATCATTGAAACTGAAGAAGATTTAAAAATATTTAAATCTGTTATGGTTGAAATGGGATATCCTCCACATGAAGGCATTGATATTTCCACCGTGAGGACAATTGCACAGAGTTATAAAGAAAATAAAGAATCGATTACACCAGATGTTATACAAGAATTTATGTGTGTATATTATGATAGCAAATTCATTAAAACTATTTCTTTGGAATGGGAAAACAATAAAGTAATTCAAAAGAGACTTCCAATATTACGTAACGTAGTAATGGCTCATAACCAAGGTATGTATAATGTTGCAATTCCAACAATTTTAACGCAACTAGAAAGCCTATTGGTTGATGCTTTTCATATCAAAGGGAAGGTTAACGGGGAAATCATTAAGATACTGTGGGAAAATCTGCTGAAAAACAATGAAGATGCTAATTTAAACTTTGACAGAGAAATACATGACTATTATGTCAAAAATATACTAATTGGATTTGAACATGGGAAAGCAGCTGGATCGGAAATAAGTAGAAACGCGATTTTGCATGGAGCAGATATAGACTATGGGCAACTATTAAATTCCATAAAAACAATTTTATTATTCGATTGTGTTGTAAATGCTGTATTTGAAATGGACGAAAAGAAGGTTTCAAATGGTAAAACAGCAGTAAGAAATTATAGAAAGGCTAATTATAGGTAAAATGGATTAAAAGAGTTTTAGTTTATTGTATGTTGAAAGAATAATATGTCTATTACATTGGAGTGATTAGTAATGATTAGGGGAAACGAAAAAGTTACATTACAGAAGCAATGTGGAACTATTATTGATGATATAAAATCTAAAGTAGTTCAACCTGATATGTTCTTTATAGATGATCCAAATTTGCCGATAGAAGAAGGAGATTATTTTCTAAGAGGGCTTCCTAACGGGCTGGAAGAGATGTATATAATCTTAGATAGAGGTTACTATAATTCGTTTGGTAGTATCAAAGCGCACTATCAATGCAAAGTTAAAAAGGTATCTTGTATTGAATTGGAGAATCCAAAACAAGTCATCTATAATCTTTATGGATCTAATAATAGATTAAATAACAATTTGATAGATAATTCAATTAACTTAGTTGAGTTATCAGCAGATGATGTTTTTGAAAAAATTAGAAAACTGATAAAAGAAAGTATCGAGAATGACTCTACTAAAAGAGTATTAAGAGATATTGTTAGCAATATGGAACTGACTCAAGGTGCAAACGAGTTTAACCAACATTATATTAGATTTATTACAAATATAGCAAACCAAATAAATATTTTCTCACCATTAATTCCCGCACTTTCTCAAATGATACAATAATAAAAAATTATAATGAGGTGTAGTACATGAATCAAATTGAAGAGATGATTCAAAGAGCCGAAGATTTATTAGAAGAGCAATTAGACTATGATCACGATAAAGTGGTTAAGTGGAGGACTGATTGTAGAACTCTAATTAAAACACTATATGGGAAAGGATCTAAGGAAGACAAAGGAATGCGAGCAGCTGATATCTCTTCAAAGCTAATAATTCTAAGGTCAATAAATGAGTCTAGAAATAAATCAGAAGCTAATAATGTGGTTTATAATGTTCATGGTAGTAATGCTAGAATAAATGTGCACTCTGTTGATAATTCTACAAATATTGTAAATACAACATCTCAACATTTATTCGATGAATTAAGAAATGTACTACAAAATAACATAGCAGACTCAACTCAAAGAACGGTTATAATTGATGCAGTTAATAATTTAGAAGAAAGTCAAAATACACCCAGGTTTATGGACGCTTATCAAAGATTTATCAGTTTAGCTGTAGATCACATGCAATTGATAACGCCATTTATTCCTGTTTTGACCCAGATGCTTTCTTGAAGAAAGAATTGAATTAACCACGGGGAAGCTTCAAACCAATAATCAAACTACTGAGTAAAAATCCTTCTCAGTAGTTTTTTGCCTTTATAATCTAATACTCAACGCTCCATTCCCATTACTTTTAAGTACCATCGTAACGCCTTTAGAGACGTTTACAGGCGTTCTAAACTCCCCCTTAACATTCCCTTTAAACTCTTCTAATCGCTTCTCTTTTTTTAATGTAATGTTTAACTTAATATAGCAAATACAATTGCAAGCGATTTTAAATAAAATATTTACTTTCTTAAAGATAATATTTAAAATGTTAATATAAGATAATAACAAAGGAGGAATTGTTATGTTTACGTATGCACCGCTAATGGCCACTATACATAGGAAAGGAATGAAAAAGACCGACTTAGTAAATAATGGAGTTTTAACGTCTGCTACGCTTGCTAAGATTGGCAAGGATGAATTAGTTGCAATGAGCGTGTTGGATAAGATATGTAATGAGTTGGAGTGTAGGATTGAAGAAGTTGTAGAACATGTGAAGGATGATAGCGAGCCTACTGAGTGAGTATTTCGGTAGGTTTTTTTGTTGTATATTTAGTTGGATAAATTTTAAAGTTAGTTTAATGTCACAGTAAAGAGAGAAAAGACGCCAAGCCATTTCGTCTTTCCTCTCCTTTTAAATCATATTTAATTAAGAAGTTCCTTTATTATCATACGTGAACTTTGATAACGATTTCCCTAAGTCTTCTGCCATTTTAGCAAGACTGTTTGCCATACCATCCACTTCTTGCATAGATGCATTTTGTTGTTCCATGGTAGCAGATAATTCTTCTGTACCAGCAGAGGTCTCTTGGGTAATTGATACTATATTCTCCACAGCTTTTACCGCTTTTTTTGTTTCTTCTTCAATGAGTCTTGATGCACCAGTCACGCTGCTGATTTGATTGACCATTTCCGTAATATTATTAGCGATTTCACCAAACGCTTTACGACTATTATCAATCACTTCGGAACCAGACTTCACTTCCTGTACTACTTCGACCATAGCCTGTTCAGCTTTCTGGGCTTCTATTTGTACACTTTCGATGATGCTTGAAATTTGGCTTGTCGATTCGGCAGACTGTTCAGCCAGTTTTCTAACTTCATCAGCTACTACCGCAAATCCTTTTCCATGATCTCCAGCGCGAGCTGCTTCAATGGCTGCATTTAGTGCTAATAAATTCGTTTGGGAAGCAATGTCATGGATAACATTAAGTATTTCATTAATTGCTACAGACTTAATTCCTAATTCTTTAACAATGTTTGCAGCTGAGGAAACCTTGTCTTCAATAATCTCCATTTCCTGCATCGATTGTTCTGCACTTTGTATCCCTTTTTGAGAAGATTCCTTCGTTACTAGCGAACGATCCGTCATTTCATTCGTGTATTGAATAATTTGTTTAACTTCATAATCCACTTGTTGAATCTCCTCCATAGTTTCACCGGCATGATGTGCTTGATCAGAAGATCCTGCCGCCATTTCCTCCATCGTTGAAGATACCTGTTCAATTCCAACTTTTATTTCATTTGTGGATGTCATTAATTCTTCACTGTAAGCAGCCACTTGATCTGAAATACCCGCTGCATCTTGAATCAAGACTCTGGTATTTGAAGTCATCTCATTCATCGCGTGTGCTAATTGCCCTAATTCATCTTTTGATTTAATCTCTAATGCTTCAACTGTTAAATTACCGCTTGCAATTTCTTTCATTTGTTCGACTACTTTTAAGATCGGTTTGATAAGTCTTCTTACAATCTCAAATATAACTAAGGCAAGTATTATGATTCCAATTACACCAATAATGATGGACAAATTTAGTAAATCTCTGGATTCCTTCTTTACTTCATCTATAGGAACCGCTATCATTAGTGACCATGGTGTATTTGTTGAGCCTATTTTAATGGGTGAAAACGTCTTATAAACATCTCCGTTATCTACAGGGTCAAAGTCACTAATTGATAACGATTTTCCTGATTCAACTGTAGATTTAATCTCATTCACTGACTTTATACCTTCAATCTCATAATAGCTTTTCCCAACTAATTTGTTTGATTTATGAGCCACCAAAGTTCCGTTATTGGATAGAATTGCACCGAAGCCACTATCGTAAAAATTTAAGGTATCATTCATTTTCCTCATAGAATCTAGACTAATATCAATTCCAACTACCCCCACTACGTCATTCCCAATTTTGATAGGAGCAGTGATTGAAGTCATCAATACTTTCTCTCCATTTACTTCATATGAATAAGGATCTAAAATCACTTCCTTGCCACTGTCTTTAGAGCGTAAATAAAAGTCGCCTACGCCTGGTTTGTCATAACCTTCTAAAGCCTTTACATTAATTTCCCCATCTGTCCGACTCCAATATGGAATAAATCTTCCCGTTCCATCATGGCCTACAATGTTAGCAAATTCTGCGTCTTTTCCATCAAATGCATTTGGTTCCCAACCTGTCCAAACAGTTAAAAATCGCTCGTTTTCTTTAAGAGTCTTATTCAATATGGCATTTGCAAGATCTCTTTCCGCCTTATTTCCTTCCGCCATTGAGCTAAATGTGATTGCCAATGTTCTGACAATATCCATAGTATAATTAAGTTCCGTTTCAATATATTTTGCGTGCTTTTCACTTTCCGCTAAAGCAATATGATTCGCATTTTTTACTGCTAAATTATTTGTTTTATATAGAGTAACCCCTATAATTGAAACAAAGATAAGTATACTTGTGCCAAGTACTGTTATTATTATTCGCTTAAATAAATTCATCGTATTATATCCCCTATTATTTGTATTGAAAAACTTAAGATGTTATCCAATTGAAAAAATACTCATTTTAGTTTTAATTTCCATTCCTCCTTTTTTGCAAGTTATAAATATGTAATAGAATAATCCTCCCTCTTTTACGTATATCGTTAGATTCTTCGATATTTTAATAGTAGTTATTATAAAATATATTAATAATTCTAAATAATAAAAAATTTTATATTCGAGATAAGCATTTACCGACTCATCGATGAAGGCAAATAGGAAGATTAATTGTAATGAAGGTAAAACAAAAAAAGGCTTTAGCCACCACCCAATAATTAGGTAGAATGGTTAAAGCCTTTGTGTTTGAAGTTATCATTACAATTCATATTTTCACTTCCTAATTTATTCTACATTCTAAGCAAAAATAAAGACGGCATTGGAGCAGCATCTAAACCTTCACATAAGTTATATTGTTAATGTGACAATGGAAATACCATACTCATCTTTAATTTTGAGTAACAATTCCTTTATTTCTTCTTTTATTTCCTCACTATTATTATTCCTTCCCATATATTCATTGAGTTGCTGCATAACATATATTGTGAATTTGATTTCTAGTGCTTCTATTGTTTTTACAAAAATCTTATCATGTATTGATAAAATGTTAGCCTCCTCATATTTTTCTAAAAAAGAAGTTGCCAACTCAAGTGCTTCACTTCTCGCACCATCATTTCCGTTAAATGCTTTGGCGTAAAGTTGAACAATTTGTTCTCCCTTTCTAAATATTTCACCTTTTACCCATTCAAGGTCGGATAGTCCAACGCTTTTATCTAATATTTCACGTGGTAACTTTCCGGCCTTTACTTTTCGTTCAATTAACTTTTGTAGACGTGGGTTAGAATATGCAATTACGTGCCAATACCCTTTAAAGTTTTCTGCATAAATCTTAGAATAACCTTCCATCATAATATCTTTAATTTTAGTATTTTGATAAATTGGGTCAATCCAAGTGCTAAAATCCCATAAAATATTTTGTGTTTGATCAACTGTAAACGCTAATACGGCAATAAATTCTCCCTTTGAATCCTCAACTAATATTTTCTGTATTGATTGATTATCCTTTTCAAAACTTGTTATATGAATCAATTGATACTGTTTGTTGTTATATGTAAATTCCATCTTATATCCTCCCCCTTTAAATCACACCAACATCAATGAGCAATTGTTTCTTTTTCTTGGTGAGAATGTTAAACACAATCAATGCTCCTAAAACTGCATTGTGTGTCAATGATTTACTTTCATCTAAAATCCACTCAGCATTATTAAATCTTGATGTCCTCATTAATCTTCTTATGTATGATTTAATTTTAGGATTCATCACATCTACTTCTATACTGTAGCAATTGTAATTTTCTAAGTATATTACTTCAAGTACACCAATCAATATTTGTAGTAAACCTTTATTCTTATACGGTTCTAAAATGTATATACCGCTTACTATTACTTTTGAATTTATTCCTAAATAGAAACCATCAAAGTCTAACCAACCACATAATTCTTTGTTCTGATTATCGATGATATGTAAACATTTGCAGATGTTAGTTTCTAATAAAATTATCGAATAATCATCAAATTCCCAAGTTTTTATTTTATTCACCCCTTGCTAATTACTGTTCATGCATTTTGAATTATTTATTGCCTTTTACAATTCAACGTGATTAGTCCCTTCTTATCTAATAGTAGATTGGTAATTTGCCACGTTTTACCCATTACCTCCACTTTAGCCGATAATTCCAACAGTGGTTTATATTCTGTAATATCTTTAACAGTGACAAGTATTTCATTGTTGGATGTTACCCATATTCCATTGGTGACGGAAAACGATTGAGTTTCAATGAATGATGGAATTAAATGTAGCTCTCCCGGGATTTCATCAAAAATTGGATCGCGAAAAGCCGTATAACCAATTACAGTCCGTGTAGGTTTTTCTCTTACTTCTATGTTGTAGTTACAGTGTCTAACAACCGCCTTATACTTACCATGACGCTTTGTAACGCTTTCTGATAAGCAACAAAGATACTGTTCACCTTCTAATGTCACCAAATCTCCCCTAGACACTTTATTTAGGCTATGAATATATCGTTCTTCATACTCACTGATAGATGGATTAGTGACGATAACATTCATTGGTGTATCGTTTATTAATACTGGTTGCCCTGCTGATTCAAATAGATATTGTAAATCATCCTCATGGACTTGAAACATTTATTTCACTCCTTTTTTAATCCGCAAACAACATGAAAAAACTTGATTCATTTTGCAGTTGGTCATCTGTTTTCAATTGACGTATTTTTCTTTCTAATTGATCTATGCGTGATTGTATGGAATCGCTAAAATCTGATACCGTCATATCGTCCAACTTTACTGACTTCATTCTGCTTACGTCATTAGCAATGGATTCCAAAACTGATAATGCAGCACGATAGATATTCTTCTTACTTGTGGCAGATTGGGGATTATACTCTACAAAGGGTTCTAGATCATTTTCTTGGAGATAGATTGATAGTTCTTCTTGTTCTAGTTTAATTCCCTTGGTTTCAAGTTCGAGTCTTTGTAGGTTGTTCATGTAATCGCTCCTTTCTGTAATATAAAAAACACCCTCAAATGAGAGTGTTAATCTTTGTTCAAATTCCTTTGTTATATAGTTAAACTCTTCTACAGTGATAAATCCATATTTTCATTAATATAACGGTCTTATCTATAAGTGATTCAACAGTTTAGTCATCAGCAGCATTAACAATTCGATTCATGAGTGAATGAAGTTCATTTTCTTTTTGTTCTTTCTTTACTAACTGTTCTATCTCTTTTATTCTAACGTCATGATAATTATCGCTCATAAAGTCCTCCTGATTTTATAATAACTTTGATGAATCTGTTATACATAACATTTGAAATAAAGAAAATTAATTACTTTTTATTGTTTTAAGAGTTTATGGACTTTTAATTCATAGACATTATTTAAAACTTGTTCAATTATCTGCATGGCACTTTTAAAAACTAGAAAACTTGGTTCTTTTATTTCATGGACTGCAGCATTTCCAATATCTCTAATCTTTTGAAGTATAATCGCTTGATCCCAAATAATCATATTTTCTTCAAATAAACCAAATATTTCCCCTTCTAAAGATGATGAAAAAATAGGTTCTCCTCTTTTGTTTTCCTTAACAGTATTATCATCATTATATAAATATCCTTTGTTTATCCCAACATCTAAACAAATTGCTTCAATTAAAGTTCTCATTCCTATTGTTGCTAGGAGAAAATAACCTTGATTATAAACTTCAATTATCTGTGAATATAATACTTGAACCACACCAGGCACATTTCTATATTCTTTTCTTTCTATCCAAAAAACTGGATTACCTTCTACTACAGACTTTTCAGGATAAACTCTAAATTCTTCTACCCAAACTCGCTCTCCATGCCCTTCATTGGCATATTCCCACATATCTTCATCACCGTATTGATCGACAAAGGCTATTTCATCACAACCTGCACATTGAACAATATGATATTTATGACTAAATTGAATATCATCTTCAGAACTAGATTTTTTTTCATGAGTCATTATTATATTGTGATTCGTGTGACGCTCGCACTTTGAACAATAAACTTTTTCTTCCAACCTTTGCATATCCCACACTCCCGTTATTATTGCATATATTTTACTATATTTTTTCGAATGTGTGTTTTTCGTTATGCTGTGGGGCATTTTTTAAAAAGGGAGTCAACGCATCCAAATAAAAAAAGTAACGACAATAAGCCGTTACTCATAAATCTAATGCTTTTACTGCTCTATCCTTTTGATCTTGCGTTATTCCAATGTATCGTAATGTTACAGATGGAGCTGAATGGTTCAACATATCCTGTAATAACACAATATCTGTACCCATTTGATATTGATGATAAGCAAAAGTCTTCCTTAAGCTATGAGAACCAATATTTCTTAATCCTAATTGTTCTGCTGCTTGCTGAATAATTCTCCAAGCACTCTTTCTATTGATTGGCTGGGAGTTCCCATCCTTGCCATGTTTACGACTTTTGAACAAATATTCATCAATATTGCCTTCATAATTAGACTTGATGTATTCTTTTAAGGCTTTCTGAACTCCTTTTGTCATAGCAACCTTATTATTTTTGCCTGTTTTGGTTTCTTTCAATGTAAAATGTTCAAAAAGTCGTCCCTTATCATCCATCACATCAGAATATTTTAACGAAAGTAAATCAGATACTCGAAAAGCAGTATTAATTCCAATTAGAAATAATAAATGGTCTCTAGGCGAATCACCAAGTAATTTTTTCATAGCATCAATTTTTTTACGATCACGAATCGGCTCCACAAATTCCATTTTTATCACTCCTATCGATTTTATCGAATGAGACTTAATCTAATTTAATTATAAATTATGTCCCATTTAAAATCAATAGAAACCAAGAATTTTATTGTTAAATTGTTCAATCCATTGTGGCTCTAAGGGTGAAGACACTCACCTGAATGAGACATAATTCGATTGTGTCTCATTCGTTAAGAGTCTAAATAGCCGAAATTTAGGATTGGATTCCAATACAAAAAAGCGATTACTCGTATTGAACAATCGCACCCGATAGTTTAAGTACATCCTTTCACAAACTCTCATGATTTTTTGGAATTAATTTTATTTTGCTGAATTAAAAACAAAAAAACACCTATCAGGACAAAGAAACCACCAACAATTTGTAAGGTGACAATAGGTTCACCTAAAAGAATTACTGCTAAAATGGTTGCTCCAATTGGCTCACCTAAGATACTCATAGATATAGTTGTTGTGTTTACATAGTTCAATAAAAAATTATAAATAACGTGCGCAATAGTAGGGAAAATTGCTAATAATATAAAGATACCCCACTCTTTTGAATCATATCCAATAATAGGAAAACCTAAGACGAGATTATAGATATTTAATGAGATCGCTGCAAATAAGAAAACGCAGAAACTATATACCCAATGAGAAATACGTTTTACGTTATTTTGCCCAATTAATAAATAACCCACAATTGCTATAACACTTAAGAAAGATAATATGTCTCCTATAATGACTGATTTATTACTATGTCCGAAATCACCCCACCCTACCATAACTACACCGATGATAGAAATTCCGATAGCTAGGATAGTTGAAAAATTGGTTCTTTCTTTGTAGATTAAAAATCCTCCTAATAAAGCTATAATTGGCTGTAAACAAAGAATAATTGTTGAGCTAGCTACTGTCGTCAGTTTCAAGGAGCCAAACCATAAAGCAAAATGTAATGCTAAAAAAACACCAGCAATAAATAAAAGTAACCAATCCTTTTTGGATAGCTTTAAAAATTGGTTTCTATTTATATATACCATAGGTAATAATAATACACAGGCTAAATACATTCGATACATACTTAATATTGTAGACGGTGCATCCGACCATTTAACAAAGATTGCCGCAAAAGATATTGCGATGACTGAAATTAAAAGAAGAATTCCAACAGATTTTTTCATATTTCCCCTCCAACTAGTTAAAATATATCTTTGTCATCATTTTAATTCGTGCTTTTTCGCAACCCATTAAAATAGATATTCTCTATACCTTCTAATATTCTCTTTATGGTGTAGCCTTGATGAAGTAGTTGTTCATCCACGTTATTTAATGTTCCTAAGATTGCTTCAACTGTAAACGGAACATCAACATCAATAATTTCACCCTTTTCAACAGCTTCTAACAATAATTCAGTACATATTTTCCTCATCCATTGATAAAGAGGAGATTGAATGGGACGATAGTTTGTAGATGCCCTTGTAACTTCACATATCCAATCAACTCTAAACTCTAGATAAGATACAAACTTTATAATGACTTGATATAGTTTATCTAATGATGAAAGATTCTCATTAGTATTACTTAGATAATATTGAGTATCATCAATCAATACCTGGCATTCTTCACGTACTATATCTGCACAAATATCACTGAGTTTATTATATTGTCTATATAAACTAGCTTGGCCGACTTTTGCAGTTAGAGCAATTTGATGCATATTTACGCTTTCGACACCTTGTTGAATAAATAGCTCCTTAGCAGCGTTTAAAACTTTTCTTTTTGTAATCTCTTTTCTAGGTTTTTTTTCTGGTTTTTCACTCAAATTTCTCCCTCCTAACAGTTAACGGACAATTTGTCCGTTTTGGATATCCCTATATTATAATCCTGATTAATTTTAGTCAACTATTTTATGATTTTAGAGTACTCTTCAACTAGTCGAGTAGAAGGGAACCTTTCTACCTTTCGGTAGATTGTGTTCCTCCCCCCTCACAGAACCGTGCTTGCGCTATT
>NZ_LFZW01000001.1:3090058-4093250 GCF_001183985.1 Peribacillus loiseleuriae
TGTGCAAGAGATGTAAATTTCATTTTAGGATCAGATTTTGCTAATTCTGCTATCCTTAGTAGTTTTGTTTCCATTTATTATACCTACCTCTGTGTGTAGTAAATGTGTCCCTAATAAGGGTGATAACTGGTAGCTAGCCTTTCCTCCATCGGCATTACCCAACTTCATTGGTACTACGCTGCTATCCGACTCCCTACATCGGCATTTGGTTTCCTTGCTTATTATCGCTTGTACACCATACTCTTCTAAAAGGAAGAAAAGACCGGTAGGGTCTCCCGAGTTGCCGTATCATATCAATGTGTAACGTGCCAAGGTCTCTGACTCCAGAGAGGTTTTATCCTTCTTGCCTTTTAACGAAGGATAAAATGTAGCTTTCTGCTGCAGGTAAGGCATCAGCCCTCTCGATTCACTAACATTATGGAGCTCAATCCCTTCAACCTTTTGGCTTTCGGCCCGCCACCTAACTGTCTACGCTTAAGGACTAAAGTTACCTTTAGCCCTCCAAGACTCGCTACGAGCGAATGGCTAATTCTTACTCGACGGGAATCCCACCCGTTATATGATACGACCTAGGCTCGGCCGCACACCTGCCCCGTTAGTACAAAAAGAAAAGGATTGCCGCAGCAACCCCTGTTTAACTCTTGCACCCGTTAATTCCATTTGTTTAACCTAAAATAAAAAGACGGTCTTATGACAATTAATTTTAGGATCCCCCAAAAAACATCAAGTTAAATTGAGAGTCAGTTGGACTGTCACATATGTTTATTTATTTTTGCTTTCTTGGGCTTTTAATGCTACTTTTTCAAGTCCATTGTGCGCAAATTCCACATCTGTTTTAGGTAGAGCATTATTATTCTTAAATTGCTTATTCTTCTTTTTAGACATTTTTTACCACCCTTGTAGTTTGATTTAGTTATTCCACTTGGATGCCCAACAATTATAAATACACTATATAAAGATTTCAGAATAGTATCTTTTCCGAATTTTTTTGTTATTGGCACCCACTATTTAGTTTGCTTTATTTTTTGCAGGCTATGCTATTTGAGTTTCTTCTTTAACTAAACTGCTCCGTTAGTTGAAGAACATCCTACTATGAATCTTAACCTTCTCCTCGTCAAAGAGGCTAATGGAACACAGTTACATTGTGTCCCATTCGTTTCATTGTAATACATTCCTAAAAACCAGTACGTTATTATTTAAGTTTATTAATTAACTGATAATTAATCTCATTTAAATAGTAAAGTGTTTTTACTTTACAAAAAAATAGAACAAACGTTCATTTTTTAATGGAGAGCTGTCACTATATATACTTACGGGGTATACGGTAACATGTGCGTGCGAACTGACATACTCTTATCCACCTATACCCCTACTGCCACCTATGTTTCCACTAAATCAAACATTCTCAATTACTTTACTTTCATTCTCAGTTAGATTATCTTTCATACGTTCATTAACTGTATCATTCTTATTCCTTTTACTCCCTTTTAATCGCTCTAGTTCTTGCACCACATCCACAATATATGGATTACGTTCTAATAAGCTCTTCAAACTAATTCCACCAATTTTAGCAAGCACTTGTAAGTTATTAATTACATCTGATTCATTCAATGGGCGAGCATATTGGAATACTACATCTAATGTGTCGTAATCTTCATCATCAAGACTCACATTTAAATATTCAAGCATAAGTTTGATTTTATCGAACCTGTCATATAAGCCATCTCTAAAGTATATTTCATTCTGCGCTGCTCTCATGTCGGCCAATGTATATAACATCTTAATTGATACCTCTGCTATATTTGCTGTAGTACCCTGATTCATACTTACACTTGGAGTACCACTAACATCCAACATAGATTGCATTAAAGTTTTCCAGATTGTTTGAAATGATTGATAATCTAATTTACTTGTTTCTAGTGAGAATGTACTTCCATCTTCTAGTGTCAATCCTGTTCCTGCAATATCATTACTTAATGCACCATCAGTTATTTGTTGCCCAGTTATTACAGGAATAGGTGTATGGAACTTATGATAACTGTCAACTAGTTTACTTAAAATATCTTCCATTGTATCAATTAAGCTAACAATATCTTCTAGATCACTGCGTCCAAAGTTGTCATCCACCTCGGATTGATTATGATAATGAATAGGAAGTCCTGATACATTTCTGTATTCTCCAAGTAAAGAAATACTGCCACCCCTATTGGTATATCTAAGTACTTTATTATTGTCATAAATATTCCAGTAGCTAACAGCATTACTTGTATAGTGTTCAATAAATCCGATCATCTCATTTTCATCATTAAAGATTGGATAACTATTTTCTGGTTTAATTAGCTTACTTTTGATTATCCTGTTTTCATCAAAATACAGGTATTCAAAACAGTGTCCGTACTTGGTGACATAATTGATGATCTTAAAATCTTGTCTATGGAATTTTCCCTTCTTATATATCTTCTTAAACTCATTTACTACCTTCTCAGAACCACTTAATGTTAGAGGATTACTAATTAAATAACTAACTTGGAAATTTAATATTTGTTTTCCATACTGTAAGACAATCTTTCTAGGATGAAACTCTTTGCCCCCGTACATTTCAGATTTCTTATTCAATATCTTATGTTTTCCATCTAAATAATCTTGAATATCAAATATTTTTCTAATCCGCTGATTATGACTGACATCATTTGTTTCCTTCTGTAACCATCCTGGATCATTCCCATAAAATTCTTGAACATATTCTTTTAAACTCAAACTTTCCACCTCCAATAAAAAAGAAATCACTGTCCTTGCAACCGACAGCAATCTCTATACATACCACCTATTAGCTTTCATTCCTTGAACGGCTAATGACTTAGCAATTACTAAGTCATCGTGATTCTCATCCCCACCACGTTTATTACCCATTTTTCCTTTATCCTCAATAAATATCTGCATTTGTTCTAATGTTTCTTTACAGTTAATATTAATTAAACCTTTTTCAAACTGTTCCTTGAAATCTGTTATTAAGATTCCTTTATTTACTGCTGAAGTCATCCATCCTAGCTGTAAACGTCCCTTACCTTGGTCAAATATTTTTTGTCTATACATATTCATATATCTTTTTTCTTTTCTCATTCGTTCGATTAATGGTCGCCCCACGTTATTTCTCTCAATTGTCAAGAAGGCATAATTATAATAATGCCCAATAATATCTAACACATCGGCAAACTCATACACGGCAATTTTATTGTTATAGAAAGAACACGACTGTTCACCATCTGCATCAAATATCGAAATGGTACTGAAATCTCCACCCGAACCACTGGCAACATCGATACCTGCATAGTATTTCTTTCCCCGTTTAGGAAAGTGATATATGTATAATTGCTTATTTATGTATCTATGTAACTCTTTAGGTAACTCATCAATCAATTCATCTTTTGATAATGGATCAATAATAAATTCATATTGTTTAATCACCTTTACATTATCAAAAACATTATTTCCAGAACTGATAAATGATTCTTGCCATGTTGCCGGATATTCTTGATTAAATTCCGATTCACTCATATCAAGACGTTTCCATCGTTTCCACATAATTTGTTTAAGAGTTGCCCCATTATCATATAGAATTTTCTCATCTTCTTCTAAATCCTGTTCAGACAATCGTACACCTTTATTATCTGCCTTAAACCATCTTTCAGATTCGTCATAATCATGCTTATTTAATTTCATGTAAGCCGAACTGTACCAGTTAAAAAAGAACAGTTTATATTTACTGTTCCCTTTTGATGCACTAGACACCATTTTATAAAAATAATTCATTCCATTACTTGTTGACTCAATCACAACTTTACTATTTTCATTTTTAGCTAATGACTGTTCAGCCGATAATAATAACTTCTCTTGATTATCATAGAAAGCTAATTCACTTAGTAATATATATTCAAATGTATTTCCTCGCCCCACATCCTTGTTACCTGCAACAGTACACACTATTCTAGAACGCTGGCCATTACTAAACTCTAATACTAATTCATCTCGATTATCTCGCTTAATCGTTGGAAAGAAGTTAGGATACTTTTCATGAGGGAGATTTTCGTACATTAATTTCAAACGTTCGAATAATGCACTTGAGGATTCCTTTTTGTAGGAGACAATTAAATAGTTCGTATTAGGCTTGGTACATGCTTGATAGATACAATAGGCAAGACTAAATAAAGTCATTCCTAATTGTCGAGCCTTACTTATGATTGTAAATTTAGTTAATCCAGTTAGTAACTCTTCTTGTTGCTCATGTAGTTTAAAAGGAACTAATTCACCTTCAGGATTTACGACTTTGACAAAGTTTTCAATCCACAGTTTAGGATTTTGTTTGATTGTTTCTAATTTCTGCTTAGTTGTTATTTTAACCATATTTTCACCTCCAAAAGTAGAAGAAGTTAATCGATACTACATCAACTCAATACTAAACCATCGTCTTCCTCTATTTCTTCCATTACTTCATATTTTTTAGATGCTAACTTTGCATATTTATTGATCTGCTTACTCATATCCATTAATAGCTTTACAGCCTTTTCATCACCAGTACGGGCTTTGGTAGAAATCTGATCATATGATTCCAGGATATCGTTAGCAACTCTCGATTGCATAAGTAAATAAACCAAATCAGCATATTCTTTAGAACGTTCCCAAGCTATAAAACTATTTAAGGTTTTCAACTCCACACTTTTTAGAAATTGTTCCTCAGATTTCTTTTCATCACTCTGAACATAACCAATATCGTGTTTCCACTTGAAATAAGCTGCCTTCTTCCAGTGTACTGACTTTAAAGCTTCATGAATGTTCATTAATATTTCACCTCTAATTCTTTATGTATAATTATTACTACACTATAAAAAGAGGACTCCACTCAAAAGCAGAATCCCCTCTTAAATATGTATTCATATGAATTACTCAGCAGTTGTAAATGATAAAGTTGCTGCTGCCTTAGAGTTCAATAATTTAATACCAAGTTGTGTTTCTAAATAAACAGATTTTTTAGAACCACTTGCACCTTGAACTGTACCAGTAAATGGAATCAACACACTAGTTTCAATGAAATCAGGATTTAGAATAAGAATATCCTTAGTTTTCATGGCAGGTGTATCAATAAATGAAACATCGCCAAAAGCTGTAGAGTACACGCTTGTGTCCATGCCTTGAAATTTATCTTTCCCTAAGTATGTAACATTTGCGAATTGATTAATCATTTGCTTTGTATGAGCATTCATAAACGCTACAAGATTATACGATACGCCAGCATCATAGACTTTGGAAATTAAAATCTCAAACATGGCTGGTGTAATTGAAGCAGTGTTATCTACAATAGCATTCGATGGGTTAACTAAATTAAAAATTCCCGCGGTTTCATATTTTCCAGCCTTAAATCCTTTAACTCCATATAGGAATTTTTGTTCGACTCTACGTTTAATTGCTTCTGTTTTCGCAGCCATATCTTTAGAAATTAAATCTTCAATTCCAATTGCTTCACTAGCTTGGGCGGTATTTGAAACTTGTGCAGTAGCTCCAAATAATTCAAGATAATTTTCCATTAAATCAGCATCATCATTCACATGATTCGGACTATCCCCACCTTCTTTCATTGTTACCGCAGATGTTTCATTAATCGTTTCTTCAATCCATTTAACTGTTGGATTTTTTGCTTGAACTGCTTTTCCTAATGCAAATGTTGAAAATGCACTTACTTTCGGATTAGCTAGAATTAAAGTATCCTTAATGTCAAATGATTGCCCTGGTACAAAATTTTCTGTTGTGAATGTCATAATTATAAATCTCCTCTGACGTTAGTCGTCACCTAATATTTTTTATAACAAGTAGTCAAATGACCACGAATTACTTAATTTTTGTTAAATAATAAAGCCCCGAACATAGATTTCAAGTCGCCTTTGTTCTTGGCTTGAGTATATATATCATCTTGTTTGTGATTTGTTGGTTTATATGAGTTATCAATTTCTTTTTGCTTTACTAAATGTTGAAACTTTTGAATCTGCTCATCTAGTTTATCTGCTTCAACATTTGTGAAAAACTCTTTAAATTCTCCCAAGCCCTTTTCAGCTAATTTGAGTGAAACATCTTTTTGTTGAATAGTAGCAACATGTTCAGCCGTTTGTTTTTCAACTTCTAACTGCCTTGCTTCTAATTCGGTAATTTTAGTTTGATATTCTTTTAGTTGTGATTTTAGAGTTTCATTCTCTGTTTTGATCCCATCTAATTCATCCTGTAACTTCTTAATTTCATTGTTTTGATTTCGAGTAGAAGGTTTATCCTTCTTTTTGTCCTCTAACCCTTTTGTTGTTTCCTCTGGTGTTTCATCTACTTTTTCTTGTTCAACACTTAACTCTGTTTCTGTTTGAATGGCTTCTACTTCTTTTGACATTACTGAACTCCTCCTTCACTTTCTACAAACACAAAAACACCCAACTTTAATTGAGTGTCCGTTTCAATTTATAAATATTTACAATTCCTCTTTATTCCTATCGCCAATAACCCTAATCAACTCACCAAGCTTTTCATTTCTCTCCTGATCCAATTTTGTCTTAGCATTCATAAACTTTATCACCTTAACAGTAAAATAAATACTGAACACAACAAGACCGAGATAAATTAATATAGGTATTAGTGCAAAAAGGCCAAAGAAACCACCAGTGACATTCATTAATAGAATCCTCCTAAATGTAAAATATACCATCATTATACATTAAAAGAGAAAAGATTGTGTTGTTTACATCAAAAAACCCCACTTGTTAGAGTGGAGGTCAGTAAATTTAAAATTTTTTATTTGTATCAATTGGGATAATATCTTCATAACCATTACCTAGGTCAACAGTTATCATATTATTTCTTAAATCAATCGACTTATTATTCTTCAGACGCTCAATAAAGGATTTATCCTGATGTGGATTCGCTAAAAATTTTCGTGATAATTCGTTAGCTTCTCGAAACATCATAAGTAACCCTCCTTTATGCGTATTGTGGAAAAATAGTTTCGACATGAGCTAATGCCTCTGATAAAGTATTACTACTGTTAGCCATTTTTGGCTGTTTTTGAGTATTTTTACTATTTTTAACATATTTAGAAACAGAAGTCAAATATTTTTCTTCAACATGTTCTATTTTTACAGTAATCATAGAGTTTTCACCGTCATAAGTCCATTCGAATGTTTGTTCTCCTATGATAACATACTTCCAATCCATTGTCTCATCTATTTTACTCAAGTCATTTATGATGCTTAATACATCTTGATAACGCTTAGATATATCCGGATTTAACATTTTATTTATTACTTTTCTCAATTTAGTAGGTATGTGAGGAAGATAGACTTTTCTATTAGGGAATAATCCTTTGTTGATTTTCGCTTCAATTTCTTGCTTGTTTAAGCTACTTTTTAAATCATCGAATTGTGCATCAAAATCCTTGTTACCATTACACATTCTGTACAAAGTCAATCCTGCTTGGTAAATATCATCTGAAACAGTTTTATCTGTAGTAATGTATGATTCTGGAGATTTATGTGCCACATACTGTCTTTGCTGATCTGCAAAGCCATTTTCATTCAGATATTTAGAAAGCCCGAAATCCGTTAGGATGGCCTTACCAGAATAGTCAATAATTACATTTGTTGGTTTGATATCTAAATGCAATAGGCCTTTTATGTGAATGTATAGTAAGCCGGAAAGAAAGTCTAATGAGTACCTTAGTATTTCTCTGGTGCTTAAAAAACGATCATTTATAAGACTGTTTAAAGAGCCAGTTTCATAATAAGGCATCGTTATATACACGTTATCGTCATCTTCAGCAGAATAATGTATCGGCATGACGTGAGGATGCTTAGATTCATTCAGCATCTTTGCTTCAGAAAAATAATCTTCAACCAACTGCTGTTCCAATGATTGTTTTGTTATTTTTTTTAGAATCATTACTTGATCTAACTGAGTATCTCTAGCAATCCATACTTCAGAATTTTTCCCTTCAGTGTCACCAATTCTTTTCCATCTATCTAATGAAAGTTGCGGCTTTACATGATTGATCTTAAACATCCATATTCACCTCAATATTGAAGTTTATTGATGCTAAAGCAGCCAATATACACTCTCTATGCTTAGTTTTTATTTTACCCCATTCATTAATACCTAGTATGTTAGACACTCCATTACAATTGTCTTTTATTATAGTACTCGTTGTCTTCAATCTAGACGCTACAGATGTGTATGTTCCTGTAAAATATTTTTGAATTGTGCTATCAGCAAATAGCTCTTGTATGACTCCTTCAACATTCATCCTAAATACACTAGGTTGTAGTGCAGAACCTTCGGTTGTTTTCAATCCAGCGTATTTAATATCATATTCGCAAATAATCGAAAACAGAGTTGTGCGAACAAAAGATAATTGTTTCGGGATATCATTATTAAATGCTTTCGGTAATACTAGCTTTTGATTAACAAAGTTAAAATTACTATTTTCATCAGATTCAACTATGGTATAGTAGATTTCTGATGGTTCAACTCTTATTCCAATGGATTTCATGAATTACTTACCCTCCCAATCTTCTCAATATTTCACCATATTTCGAGAATGATAGGAGGAAATAACTATGAAACTTGTATTATTTCATTACATTTTAACTATTTCTTGTAGTTAATGATTTAAAATAATTAATCATTATTCAGAAACATATACTTCCATTTAAATGACTTTTAATTCCTTATTTTTTTAAAAGTAATATCTGCTCTTGAAACAGCAACACATCTCTCTGTATTCCCAAAATTAACACTACTTACATCAGCATTATGATACTTTTTCACATATTCAATCACAGCAGATTTTAGTTCATGTTTCTCTAAGCTAATTTCCAATTCACTACCTCCTTTTTTTTGAAATTAATCCATATCTATTCCAAATGAATCTTCAATTTTCCTTCTTAATTCCCATTCAATTTCTTTTTTCCCTTGCTCAATCCTTGATATGGTCATTTGCGATACACCAAGCATTTCCGCTAATTCTGACTGTGATAATCCAAAATCAAACCTAAGACTTACTAGCTGGTGTCGCTTTGGTTTTTTAATGTTTTCCTTCATGTCGTCACTCCTTTTCCTCCTAACGATTAGATTAATCTAAACTACATTCCTCAAAAAAAATGCCAACGTTATGCTGACATCAATTCAAAGGAGAAAAAATTATTAAATGAATAAACAAATAAAGAACTAGAATCGTATGTGTAGATTAAACATCCTCAAGGGCTATATACATATATCAGGAGGATATGTACATATTTTACAAGAAATAATAAAAATATTTGCATTTAATGATAATTGTATGTTATATTTTAAAATTAAACATTTTTACTTAGTTTATCCATTAAAAAAGACGCACCTGATTGGCGCACCTCTTAAACTAGACTAATTTAACTTACAATATTATCAAGAATATCAAAATAAGCTTTATGTATTTCGTTACTCACTTTATTTTCCATCATATATTTAATGTCTCTATTTTTCTTTTTAACCCCATGAACCTTATCTAGATAAATCACAGCTCTTTGATACGGGTGTTCATTCTTAATATCACATTCTCCCAAGACAGCGTTCAACGACCCTCGTTCAATATCTGTTAGATCTGCATTCTTAATCGCCTCTTTAAAATCAAGTAATGTAAGATAAGTATATCTATCTGTCTTATCTTGATACTTGGTATTCAGCATTGAGTAAATTTGATGATATGTAGTAAAGCGTTTTTGTTTCTGTACCTTTTTACCATATGTATTAGTCTTATATCCATCGTGAACCTTTTCCTGTGAAGTTTGGAAGCTTAATAAAGCTTTAATATGTTCAATATTCTCCAAGTCAATGATTGAATCCACTTCATTAACAGTTGTATCTTTACCCTTAGCACTTCTTACCGGCTTCCTTAACTCCTCTTTCATAACAAACATTTCATATCTAGTCGTATTGACCAGTTTTTTTAATTCAAAGTACTGACTTTTCCCAGTAGGCTTCAGTTTGTAGAAACTTATTAGCTGATTCCACTTAGCATCTAACTGCAATTCATCTTTCATAGGCTTCATAACTGAATTCACATCAATCTCATAAGCTGCTTCTCTGCCTGTTTTCCCCTGTATAACAGATAAACTCTTTCTACCCCTCCCTTCTCTCCATGCTGCAAAAGTTTTTTCCTTTTCAGAAGCTAACCATAATTCGTATTCCTTAATAAATTCTTCTTGCTTAATCATTCTTTCCGTCTCATTTAAATCCAAGCCTAATTTCTCAATTGTAGAAATGATGCTAGTTTCCATTTTTAATAGTTCGGGATATTCAATTAGATCCTGCTCAGATATTTTCCTTTGCTTCTTTTTCATGTCCTCACTTAGTCTTTTTAACAACTGAGATTTCTGATCATCATGAAGCCTCATGTATGATGTATCAAGCAAATCAAAATCAATTTCACACTCTCCATCTTCATTCTTCCTATAAAGGGATACCTCCTTCTTGCCTATCTGACTTAGGCGTACACTGCTCAACCATGTTTTATTAGGACTTACATTTAGAATTTCATTAGCTAATGATTGGATTCCCTTAGTAAATGAATCGTGTTCTGATAAGTACCCATCTGTATTATCACCGTGCTTATCCGCATAGTATTTAGTCGTTATGAACCTATAAATAAAATCATTATAATCGAATCCTTGATCTTCTGAGCTAGGCTCACCGAGAATTAACTTAAGAATATCAGCAACTTCTTTATCAGTATAAACTTTTGCAGCATATAGCTTTTCTTTATACTTTTTCACATTCCAGATTACCATCGCTCTTTCTTCTTCATGTGACCAAAATTTATCATTATAATCTTTAGGTCTAACCTTATCACCATAATTCAAGTAGCTTTCAGCTTGCATTTTTCTCAATATAACTCCTCCTATTTTGTCGAATTATCTCCCTGAAAACTTGTATCGTTTCCCTATCGCAAAACCCTTATAAACACTGTCTTTTCTATGTATAAAACTACTCAAAAACACCCTTTTTTATCGTATCGTTACTACGGTTATTTCCGATTCAATTTGTCGAATCCTGAAAGTTTGACCTATGTATTTCTTATGAGTTGATACTATCCTGGTACTAACTGAAAACTACTCCAACTAATACAACTGAAAATCAAAACTTACATTTTGTATATGTATATGGAGGCTTCACGATAGTGAACGGCTCAGGATTTAGCAATTTCAATTGGTGAATCCTCATAAGCTTCTATCGAATCTTATGTAATATATTATTGTGAATTTTATTAAGTATATTGTTATTTAATCTTGTTATATGTATTGTTAAGTGTCTTGTTATAAGTCTTGTAGCGTTACCCGACACCCTCTGAACCCTTGATACGACTACATGTATCGAAGGACACCCATATAGTACCTGTCCATTTAAGACTGGTCACTGTCTGTATTTAAAATGTCACCGTCCTAAAATGAATGGTCACTGTCTTTATTTGATAAGTAAGTGTCCGTATATAAATGGCGAGTGTCCGTATATGTATAGATGACTGTCTTTATTTGTTATAATGGGTGTCCGTATTTGTTTGGCGGGTGTCCAATGATAATCAACCAAATAATTCAGCAATTTCATCACCGAATTCTCGTGAACCCCATTGGTTTTTCTTTTCTCCAAAGGTACTACCAACAGGCTGTTCTTCATTATGTACTTCCTCAGCTTCGTTACTTACATATGTATCAGAATTCTTATCATTTAACCTCTCACACATTTGAACGTTATACATCGGAATATAATATGCGCTAGGCTGCTCTCTTTCCTTAACACGCTTCTCATAGTTGGCAGGCCTCTTAACATGAAACAAAGGAAAATCTTGATTATTCTCATCAACAAACTTATCTTTCACTCTGAGCTCAATAAGCCGAGCAACGATTTTCTCAGTAATTTTGACATCTTTGGTATTTAGATTTTCTGACAATTTGTCCATCGTATGCCATATATCTTGATTAGCATTATAAGAACTAACGAAATACAGATATGTAATAAATTCTTTTTCATTAAGTAATTTACTTGTGTATAAATCTAAGTCATAAATCGTGACTTTGAAGAAGTTAATTGGAGTATCCTGAATTTCCCCGTGCTCATCTACTTCTCTTTTGTAATCACAGTCAAAGTTCAAATGCCATTTATAAAATTTTCGTTTGATATTGCCATTCTCATACCCATCTTCAGATTCTTCATTAATCACCCTTACTTTCACACCATCAGGATACATGGTTCTTTCCTTTTTCTTATGATAGAACGTGTTATTCATTGTCCCTTCTAAAAACTGAAGCTTTTTAATTCGTTCCTTAACCCTTTTGTCGCTATAGCCTAAATAATCCGCAATTTCCTTGGTATAACCTTTAAAATTATGTAATGATAAAAACTTCAACAAAACAATCAGAATGAAGTCACGCTCGTCAAAGGTCGCAGTCAACATTTTCTCTTTATCCGCAAATTCCTGATACGGGTAAACCATACCATCATAATTAATGTATCTGTCACCATCTTTGTCTGATATTAGCTTAGGTCTGTACTGAATCTTTCCTAGTTTATAGAAATCATCGAATAAACGATTGTTTAGCATTATAAATTTCATATCAGTATCTTCGATCATTTTTCTAATATCTTCATGTTTCCGCAAGATTCTCTTTTTTGCCATATAATAGATATCCCCTTTGTATAATTGGTTAATTGAATAATTGTTTAAGATGTTAATTGAGCATGTTCAGTCATGATGCTTTCAATATCAGGCGTTCTGGGGTAAAGCCAAAAGCGTCTATCCGATAAGCTGATGGCAGATGTTAAATATGTATATCCAGCCCTTTTAATCTTCTTATGTAATTGAACATCGTATATGAATAACAGATCCTCTTTAGTAGTCAACAGAAATCCTCCTGTTAAAGCTTTTATAGTTGAACACCATTTTCTTTAATCCATAATAAGATTTCACTCAACTTGGCAGTTTTTTCTTGGTTTATACACTCATCTTTAGGCACTACACCATGCTTTTTATAATAATTCAGGGCATTATTTTTTATGTTTTCGGCAGACTTCTTAAAATTATAAACATCTCTTTCAAACGGATCTCTGATATAGTCTTGATTAATTGAAGGATGATTAGTAATCCTTGTTCCATCATTCATATCAATACTCATGTGATGGTATTTTAACTTCCCACTTGATGCAGGAATACTGTGAAAATACTTATACACTTTTCCTTCAATGACAATATTGCGTTTTTGCAAAGAATGATAGTCGTGATAATATTCATTGAAATTCTTATAGCCTTCTCCTCCTAATTTATCTATCACTTCGCATATTTTATTAATAATTGTGAAACAATTATCTAACTCCTCAATGTAGAACATATCTACACGTATATCCTTATAATCAAATATCACCTTATTAGAAACGTAATCATCCAAGATTAGTGTTTGCAGTAAGAAATCAACCTTTGTTCCTTTATATAAATATTCCATATTATCTGAATTCGACATCAAAATAATTCCTCCTAATTGTTTTGAGTTTTTTCAAAATTTTACTAATCTATAATTTTATTTGTGTAAATCTTGAGAATGGGTTTCTCCCCCTTTCTTAATGTAATTATAATCTATAATTTTATTTGTGTAGAATGCAAAGCAGGGAGATTAACTCCCTCTTGCTATATTTATTGTAATCTATAATTTTATTTGTGTAAACCTAAATTTAACAATTATTATAATTTTATTTCTTTATTATCAATCTCCACTATAAAAGTCAGAGAGACCATTTCTAAGCCTCTTTTTTATTTTCTCGAACACAAAAAAGGCCCACAGGTGTGACCCTGCGGACTCGTGAAATATAATTATTTCTTTTTACCTTTTCTTAACTTAGCAACAGGACTATAAAGCTCATGTTGATTTTTTATCATTTCTTCATCGAACCTAACATACTTCCTCGTAGTAGAAATTTCACTATGGCCAACGATTGCCTGAAGTGCAAATAGACTTCCACCTGAATCAAGAAACTCAGTACAGTACTGTCTGCGGAAATCATGACAGGAAAACGACTTAGTAATACCAGCCTTCTGAACATATCTTTTCAAATTTCTTCGAAAGGTATCTTCTTTTAAACTTTCACCCATCCACGTTAAAAAGATTTGTGTTTTCTCTTCTCCAAAATAGCCTTTATTTTCTTCAATAAGACCATTTAATAATCGTATTATTTCAGAAGACAATGGAATCACTTTAGGTTTTCTAGTTTTAATTTTATGAGCAGGTAGCACAATTCTCTTTGATGCCGAATCCACTTCTGATATCTCCAAATTAACCGCCTCAGATATCCTCATGCCGCTATCATAAAGTAACATCATCATTACATAGTCCCTGTATTGTGGATAAAATGCATGGTCAGGCATACTTAGCAATGAATGCATTTCATCTTGTGTTAATAGCTCAAATGGAGTCTCATCTGTTTTTAAAAATTTTATTTGATCTAGAACATTTGAATCGATCATTTGCTCCTTGTTCAAAAGGTTATAAAAGTTTTTCAAAAATCTTATCCGTGCATTTATCGTTTGTGGAGCAAGACCAATTTCTTTCTTTTTATAATTATAACGTTCATCTTTCATAAAAACGATATACTCTCTAACAAGAGGGGCGCTTATTTCATCGATGTATTTAATATCGACATGTGCTTTCTTAAGCCAATTTACAAAGAAATCGTAATGCTCTTTATGACTTATTATCGTCTTTTCTCTTAAACCTTCAGATTTCTTTGCTGTGAGAAAATATTCAAATGCATCTTCAAAAGATACTTTTATTTCATCCTTGGGTTGTTCAATTCTCCCTCGTCTGATTACCCTTTTTTTATTCATATATATACCTCCAACCCAGTTAGAGTATTTGAGGTATATATCCTACTTACAGTCAGTATTGCTACGACATTCTCACTACTTTTATTAACTAGAACGTCGTATATTTATACTATGGGTCAAGAAGCCTTCTTCTCAAGTACCACAGAATGATTAATCCTTCGCTTAGAAGGAATCATGTTGAATAAGATATTAAGGAAAATGGCTGATATACTACCTGCTACGATTCCGTTGCTTGTAAGGATCTGCAAACTTTCCGGTAATTTCAAGAAAATGTCTGGGACAACAGTGACACCAAGACCCATTCCCACGGAGCATGCAATAACCAATAAATTCTCCTGTCTTGCAAAATCAACTTGGCTCAGCATTTTTATGCCAGCAGCGATCACCATTCCAAACATGGCAATCATGGCACCGCCAAGTACAGATGAAGGGATTACTGTTGTTAGAGCTCCTATTTTGGGAACTAGCCCGATCACAACTAACATGGCCCCTACAGTATAGATTACATTTTTACTTTTCACACCAGATAACTGAACGAGCCCTACATTTTGAGAGAATGCGGTATAAGGAAATGCATTGAATAGGCCACCTAACACAATCGCTAGCCCCTCTGCACGATATCCTTTCGTTAAATCAGCTTGACTGATTTTTCGATTCGTAATATCACCTAATGCATAATAAACACCAGTTGACTCAACTAAACTGACAATCGCAACTAACACCATTGTTAAAATGGCTGGTATATTAAAAGTCGGCATCCCGAAATAAAACAAATGTGGCATATGAAAAATAGATGCATCTATTACTGGTGAAAAATCAACTTTTCCAAAAAACGAAGCAGCCACAGTTCCAACCAGTAAACCGATTAATATAGAAATGGATCGAATGAATCCAGTAAAAAATTTATACATAATAATAATCAATAGAAGTGTACTAAATCCCAGTACTACATTTTCTATCGATCCGAAATCTTTAGCTCCTTGTCCCCCACCTAAATTATTCATCGCTACAGGGATCAGGGTGATTCCAATAATTAAAACCACAGAGCCAGTTACAATTGGAGGAAAGAAACGAGCAAGCTTTCCGAATGATTTCCCTATCAGCATCACGACAAGACCCGAGACAAGAATCGATCCATAAATTGAGGTAATACCATATTTCCCACCAATTTCAATCATCGGGCCAACTGCGGTAAAGGTACAGCCGAGCACTACAGGCAGGCCAATTCCAAAAAAGCGATTTGTCCAAACTTGTAAAATAGTCGCAATTCCACACATGAAGATATCAATCGATACGAGATAGGTTAATTGTTCTACGCTTAAGCCTAATGCGCCACCAACGATCAGAGGTACGATAACAGCACCTGCATACATAGCTAATACATGCTGAATTCCTAGTGACGCCGTTTTAAGCGGATGATTACTCATGTATTGCATCCTCCCGCTCTTCTACAAATGTAATTTCTCCAAGACTAAGCGCTTCGATCTTTGCAAGGGACTCAACACGTACGCCTTGTTCTCGTAATTTTGCACCACCATCTTGAAAAGCTTTTTCAATCACAATTCCAATTCCTACTACAGTGGCATTCACTTTATGACAAATTTCCATTAATCCTAAAGCTGCCTGCCCATTCGCAAGGAAATCGTCAATGATTAGCACTCGGTCCCCGCTACTAATAAACTTATTGGATACGGCAATTTCATTCGCTTCTTTTTTTGTAAAGGAATATACATTAGCAGTAATTAGGTCATCGGTTAACGTCACCGATTTGCGCTTTCTAGCGAAAATCATTGGAACCCCAAGTTCAAGTGCAGCCATCACACCAGGACCAATCCCAGATGATTCGATGGTAAGAACAACATCTATCTTTTCCTCTTGAAATCTTCGTTTAAATTCTTTACCCATTTCGTGCATTAGAACAGGATCCATTCTATGGTTTAAAAAAGAATCCACTTTCAGAATGCTATCAGATAAAGCTTGTCCCTCTTCTAGGATTTTTGTCTTCAATAGTTGCATGTAATTGCTCCTCCAATTCATCATGATCTTTCCACTCATCACCCTTGTTATTTTAGAATATAAAAAGCCCAAGGATCATTACCTGACTCTGAAAATTAGAGTGAGACAATCATCCTTGGGCATTACATGGGCAGGTAAAAATACAAATAGAACCGACCGCATGATTAGCATCAAGTATATATGACTCACTCATAGTCAGATTATTTACGGTAATCCGGTAGAAACTTGCAGGCCATATCCCTGCGATTATATGAGTGTTGCTGTATATTTTTATTGTAATATAATTATATCAGCTGTAATTAGATTTGAACAGAAATAATTTACTTTTTTTTGTTAATGATTGAATACTGCAAAACCTTCACATTTCATCCACAAAATCCCCGTAAGGTATTTGCCCACAACCTAACTACCTTTATGTTTATCATTTAAACAATTTGTTACCATATTTAATCTAGAAATCCACCGACACTCATGGTTGATTAATTACTTTAATGAGGTTGGTAAAACAGAAATGACTTTATCAAGAGTCGATCTTGACAGACTTTTCTCTGTAAGAATATGAACAGTACCTGAATCTTCACCTGTACGAATTAATCGGCCAATACCTTGTCTCAAACGCAAAAGCATATACGGTAAATCTACTTGTTCAAACGGATTAGCACAAGCAGAGCGTTTCGCCTGAAATACAGGATCATGTGGCGGATACGGGAGGGAAAAGATGACGACATTCTTTAATGAATCTCCCGGTACATCCAAGCCTTCCCACAGATGGTAAGAGAACAGAACAGAAGTTTCCTCCTCTTGAAATTTCTTTACCAGCTCGCTAATTTCTATATCCCCTTCAAAATAGAATGAATAAGGAGATGATTCAGTCCGCTTCTTAAACCACTGAAGTTCTTCTTTTGATTTGAAAAGTACTAGAGTCCTGCCTTCCGCTTCTTTTATACTGTTAAGAGTATAAGTTAGCTTGGCATCAGCGTCGTCTGTTGAAAAAACTGGCAACTTAATATCCATCACTTCATCATATTCAAATGGGGAAGAAACTGAAAAATGACTAGAATCCTTAATCCCTAAACTGTCTGCAATATAATCAAATGAACCATCATTGGAAAGTGTTGCTGACGAGAAAATATAAGGAATCTTCTTCGAGAACACTTCTTCAGAAAGAATTTCTTGAACAAGTCTAGGCATAATGACCAATGTTTTACTATTTTCAGTTTGCTCAAACCATGTGATCGCTTGTTCATTTTTGACGAATAATGAAAGGGAATAGTTCAATTGCTCTAAATACTCTTCCGTCACCTTCAAGTCATATTCATTAATCGTATAAAGCTCTGCTTCAAATACAAGACTTTCCTCAAGTTCTTCTACTTTTTTATGAAGTTTAACTGCTAATGAATGAATTTCGTTCGATGCTGGTATTTCAGAGCGGTTTGAACCGGTAACAGGGACCGATTGTTCATGTAGGACAGCAAAGAAATTTTCACTCATATCGATTAAATCTTCTATCATATAAAGCGTTTCTTCCCGAACTTCATTCGCTATAAGTGCCTCTAGTACGGTAGCTAAAGTCGCCTCACCAATTTTATATGTGAGTGCTTTTTGAGCAGAATACTCCAATAAATGACCTTCATCAAAAACGACACAGCTGTATTCAGGTAATAATGGTAGCTGTCCTTCGCGTTTTCGCTTTTCTTTTGTCCAAGTATGCTCCATAAAGAAATCATGGGAACAAATGATTAAATCGCTGGATTTACGATAATGGTCACGTGAAAGCGTCTGACCACAGCGATGTCTCACATCACAACTAAAACAATTTTGCAGCTGATCCCAGCCTACCTGTGACCATTCTTCATCGTTTAGGTACGGGTATTGCTTACGATCACCATATGCCGTATAGGCAGACATTGACTCATTACCATGTACGAATTTAGGCAGAGAATCATAAACCTGATCAATTCCTTCTGAATCCACCGTATTAACAGCATGTTCCAACTTTTTAAGACATAGGTATTGATCATGATATTTCGCTAAGCGTACATCGACCGTTAATCCAAGGGCTTCTTTAATTTTCTGAATATCCCCTTCTTCTTTCACTAATTGCTCGATGAGTGTTTCATCAGCACAAGAAATGATTGCGGGTTTATTCGTATAGCGCGCATAACAAATTGCATAAAGCAAGTAAGCTAGAGTCTTTCCAGTACCCACTCCTGCTTCAGCAAACATCACTTGTTTTTCTTTAAAAGCTTTCTCTAATTGAAAAGCCATAAAAATTTGTTCATCTCTTAATTCAAAGCCTTTCTCTGGTAAGATGTCATAAAAAACATCCCCTATCCACTCAGAAAGCTTATCGTAAAATGAATCTTCTTTTGTTATTGGAAAAGGCAGCGACTGAATCATCAATTTCCTCCTAATAAGAAAAGCGAAAGCTCCTTAGGCAAGGTGCCATTGCTAGACATTTTATGTTTATATTAAAGAATGATCTTCCTCTATGCGTTTCATGCTCATAAAGGTTTAAATCTTCCATTGTAAAATTTCTGTTCATTTATATGATTCATAACGAAAAGGGTGATAAACCTGTCATTACTTTTATCCTCATTTAACCAACTAGCAGGTGATAGCTTTTAAATACTGCTGGTTAGCATTCATTTTATCTACAAAACTACATTATCCTTTATTTCTCGTTCATCGTCAAGATATTACTAAGGCAACATGGTATGATTTTAACTAAAAGATAGTTCATTCCAGATGAAAACAGGCCCCCAAGAAAGGGAGCCTGTTTATATATGATCAATCTTATTATGCTTTGTTTACGTTAGTAGCTTGGGGTCCACGTTGACCTTGTTCTACTTCGAAAGTAACTTCTTGACCTTCATCAAGAGATTTGAATCCTTCACCTTGAATAGCTGAGAAATGTACGAATACGTCGTCTCCGCCTTCACGTTCGATAAATCCAAAACCTTTTTCTGCGTTAAACCATTTTACTTTACCTTGTTCCATTGTTGTTGCCTCCTAGTGTGATAGCACACATTGTATTACTATCCTTGCCCTGATGATAATAAAGATAACGCGTCATACAACAGCTATTTCTTTCATATCGAACAAAAATAATTCTTTATTAGAATAACAGATAGCCCTAAATAAAGCAAGCTTAAAACAGAAAATAAGTACTTGTTCACCAGCTACCCGACATTCTTTTACGCTTATTCTTGTGTTCTAGGCAGCTTTGGTGGGCGTTTTCCCCAGTACTGATAATAATCTGTTCGAATAAATCCATTAAACAGCTTGCGCTTTTTCGTTGCTTGTTTTCCATAGTACGTTTCGAATTCAGGATGTGAAGTAATCATATAGATGGACCATGTATCAAGTTTTTTAAACGCTTGACCCATCCCTCTGTAAATTTCTTCGACCTGTTCTTTTTCTCCTAGGCGTTCTCCATATGGAGGATTGCCGACAATCACTCCATATTCCTTGCGCGTCGTTAGATCACTTACTTGCATTTGCTTAAAAGAAATTAGATCGCCAAAACCAGCTTCAAAGCTATTTGCTTTGGCAATTTCAATCATCCGGTGATCGATATCATAGCCTTCAATATCAAGTGGTTGATCGTATTTCGCAAGGTCTTCTGCTTCCATTCTTGCTGTATCCCACACTTTCCGATCAAACCAGTTCCAGCTTTCTGAAACAAAGTCCCGATTGAATCCTGGAGCGATATTTTGACCGATTAAAGCCGCTTCGATTGGAATCGTTCCAGAACCACAAAACGGATCGATAAACGGCTTGTCAGGGTACCAATTAGTCAGCATCACAAGTGCCGCAGCAAGGGTTTCTTTCAACGGCGCTTCACCTTGGTCTGTCCGGTACCCTCGTCTGTGAAGTCCAGGACCACTCGTGTCTAAACTTAGTGTAACGATATCTTTTAGGATTGATACTTCAATTTTAAACAACGCACCATTTTCCTCAAACCATGTTGTTTTTTTATAATGTTTTTTCATTCTATCAACAATCGCTTTTTTTACAATTGCTTGACAATCCGACACGCTAAACAAAGTGGATTTAACAGATTTTCCACTTACAGGAAATTCCGCATCCTCAGGGAGATAATCCTCCCAGTTCAACGCCTTCGTTTTTTCAAATAATTGATCAAAAGTAGTCGCCTTGAATTCGCCAATTTTTATTTTGATTCGGTCAGCACTCCGGAGCCATAAGTTAGATCTAGCAATCGCAGTCGCATCACCTTTGTACAAGATTTTTCCATTCTCTACTTCACACTCATAACCGAGGGCGCGAACTTCCTTAGCTACAACAGCCTCAAGTCCCATTGCCGAAGTAGCGATAATATCAAATTGTTTCATATTTACACCAGCTTTCCTATTAGCAACTCAGGATTGAACTACCTAGAGATCTAGCATCCTTGAGTTATCGTACATTCTTCTTATTTCTCACACTTTCATCAACCATATTACATTAAGGGTCTTAGTCATCGAAAGAATGTATTTACAACAGCGATATCATCGATATACATATGTAAATGACAGATAAAACTTTGGTCCATTTTCAATGTGTCAATCGGAAGACAACTTAACTCTATTACCGCCAAACAACTCACTCCAAAGTCATCAATAGATAGTTTAATGCCTAATTGTCTCAATGTCACTAATTTACGTGTAGTTTCTTTCCAACTTGATATTCATAAGCAGTGTTTCCCTGTTAGTTCCATCAAACGGATATAATACGATTCCCACACTTGTCGTTGTGAAATTTCTTGATTGATTTATAAAAAAAAGATCCCCTTACCACTTTTATCAATTCACTAGCAAAGTATACAGCATCTCGAGGTTGTTTGAAATTAGAATGTGCAATATGAATTTTATCATCATAGATTGTGCGTGATTCAATTTAAATCGCACCTATCAAAACATGAATTATATAAAGCGAATGATTTTCAAAAACCTACTTTTAGAAAATAGCCTAAAAAAAAAAAACAAAGCTCTCCTCATTAAATAAGGAGAGCTTTGTTTTGTATGATGACGTCCTGTAAGCCATGTTTTGTACCGTAGTACTGCAAGCGATTATTCATCTCGTACTTAGGTGGTAATCATCTATCTACAGAGGCAGTAGCCTCTGTCCTTCTCCTTGTTCATTTCCAAGGAAGAAAGCGCCCCTACCATTAATTTGGGTTTCTCGCTCGTGGGGTTTACCGCGTTCCACCCTTTTCATTTCTGAAAAGGCTACGTCACTGTGGCACTTTTATAGGTATTCATGCCATATCCTTAAAGGACTTAGGCATTTTCCCGGCCGTCAGCAGGATGTATCCTGCTGCCGTGGCTTATTTTTTCACCAGGCACGAACACTACAAACATCTCAGTCTGTGCGAGCATGGACTTTCCTCTACAGTTAAGAAACTGCAGCAATTACCCGAACGTCATTACACAAGAATTTATCTTACACTATTTTTCGCTAGTTGGCAAGTAGGAAATATTACTCATGTTGGGTAATGATACATAAAGGGGATGTTCTGTTGATTTCCCGACCTTATTCCAGCTTCAAATCTTAAAAAACTGTTTTCTCATAAATGAGTGAAAAATCACATCTAACAGCAATTTAATCAATCATATAGTTTGCTGCCGAATACATGCTTTTCCAAGTTCGATAATCTTTTAAGAATATCGAAGTTCGTTGTTCCAGGCATAGGCCCAGTGTTTGTTTGGCTCTGGCGCTTAACTTGATCTTCAGATTGTTTTCGCAGTTTTAGATTTTCTTGCTTTAAATCTTCAATTTCCTGATAGAATGCTTCATAATCCTTAATAACAACATCTAAGAATTGATCCACATCTTCAGGTTTATATCCACGCATTGCCGTTTTGAAATCTTTTTCCAAAATATCTTTTCCAGTCAATTTTATCTTATCAGATAGCATAAGACTCACCTCTACACTTTCTCCATACATCGACTTTTCATTTATTTTTTCAAAAAAACCTTGATTTGTCAATGAAACTTTATAAAACAAACTAAGGTATTACAGGCATTAATCAGACCATTGCTCTTCCGTAGCTATTTGTTCAAGATCATCAAATGTGATAGGGTAGATCGAATAGTCATAGTCTAGCCTATACTTCTTCGCTTCAGCCATTGCAAATTTAGGAGAGCCCTCTTTTTCTTCATCATAAATTATCATCATACCATCACTTTTGCGAACCATAAAGACATTTTTCATTTTTAATTGACTTGGGCCTTCATACGGGCTTTTGTAAATGGATTCCACTAGATCTGCTTTGGCTATAATCGATTGATAAAATTCACGATTTTCCTCGTTCCATGACTCTTCTTGGTTTAAGTATGGCGTAATCACCGCAAGCTTTACAGCATATTCCTGCTGACATTCAAAAACGACCTCAGCAGCCCAAAGCTCTGTTCCAAGCTGTCCAGAAATAATGACCCATTCCAATCCTTCATCAATGAATGATAGTAATCGTTGTTTTAGTACCTTCTTTATATATTTTATACCTTGATGATCCTTTTTGAAAATACCATATTCATAGGCCTTATAGCCTGTTATGTATAGAACTTTCATTTTATTCTCCCCATCATTAATACTATTATTTAGTATAACATCTTTCCTGTTCTTAGCACTCCTCTTCCTTATTTATATTAAAAAGAAACAAGGGCAAGTATAGGCCCTTGTTCTATTTGTTAAAAACCGAATGGTCTTGGTCTTGGTCCACAGCACGGATTAAACGGCGGCATCGGTGGCGGTCCACAACAAATTAATTGTTGGTTATAGCATTCGTTTACAACTGAATTGGAGTGAGGAAAATAGTGTTGATGCTGAAATACATGCTTATTAACCGTTGTATTATGAGACGGGTGGATATGAGGTACAATCGTCTTCATTACATTGGTATTGACTGTGTTTGTCGTTGGTGATACTTGAGCTGGTGCAATATCTGTCGGCATTACTGGACTTGCGCCATATCCAGGAGCTGGATAACCCGGTCCCATCTGGGCACCACCAACATAAGGATAAGGTGCTGGAGTTGCCGGCCCAACTGCAGCACCCATAACTGCCGGAGAGTATACTGGACCTGTATGTGCGCCCATAACTGCTGGAGAGTATGCTGGACCTGTATGTGCGCCCATTACTTTGTGACCACAACCATGTTTTGCACCTACCACTGTTTTATGATAGTCGACATTTTTGTGATAGTCGACATGTTTTTTAGAGTATTCCATCGTTTTTTTTGTCCCCTTTCATCAAAGTATTGCTTTCAATTACAGACTATGATAAAAGGAGGGTTCATGTACTAGTCAAAAACCTAATTTATAATAAAAAGGTATAGAACGAATCTCCAAAAGTAGAAAATATAAATGCAGTTAAACATAAGACAACGAAAAACAAAAATAAAATTGCTTTGTACATCTCCCATACGACCTCATTTATCATATTTTAGGACTTTCCATCCGCATTCAATATTACACGCTTTAAGGCACTGCTACAATTATTTCTTATCATATAAAAATAGGAAATTTTTATCATTTTTCTACTTTAAGAGGTTGTTCAAAAAGGCCGGTAAAAAAGCTTGCGAATTGTAGCAAAGCTCTGCCTCTCCGGTCCTCACGTATTCCGATATACGTGAAAAGTTAGAGACGATCGCTCACAAAACTTCTCGGCTCTTTTTATCCTCCTTTTTGAACACGCACTTTAAAGGATATTCGAATCAACCTGTAATTTCCTCTGCAGTCGTAATAGGCGTTTCGTCAACTCATTTACAATCAAAGTATCTTTATATTTAGATAAACCTGAGAGTGTATCCATCGCATCTGCTGTATATTTTTTTGCTAGTTCATAATCTTTAAATTGGTGTTCCAGTAATTTCGCACATTCAATACCCGCTTCAACTTTTAACATGCCATTCCCTTTCTCAAAAACCTCTCTCCAGATCGAATACGCTTCATTAAAGTTTTTATTTTTCTTTTTTGCAAAGCCTAGGGCCTGTTTGGCAAATAGGATTTCATCTTCAGAACCTTCTTTGACCACAAGTTCGAATGTTTTATATGCCGCCTCTTTTTTTCCAAGATAATGGAACCAGCGTGCCATCTCAAGTGACTCATCCCCATATCCATCAACTTGGAGAATTTGTCGTGAAAGATGAATATACAAAGTGATTAAAGAAAGAACATCCCATTCATTATGTTTCAGAACACCAAATAATATTTCCGGATCTTGGCGTTCTACATAATCAAAATAAATCATCGGCGCTAAGTATCCCGGGATATCATTTTCTCTCTTAAACCCTAGAATTTCAGTTTCGACAATCGATAGTTTCACTTTTTCTAATTTACGTTTCCAAAGTCTTCTCGAGGCATGATATAGGTCAAAATGTCCGAATTCTGGTAAGTTCGGTACATGCTGTTGAATAAGTCTATGTCTTGTTTTTAATTGAGGCCAATCAAATGATTTGCCATTATACGTAACAAGCGTTTCATAATTCACTTTTTCTAAGAAACTCTGATACAGTGGGATCTCAGCTCCAGGCTGGGGCAAAATATGTTGCCGAACAACAACTTCATCTTTTTCAACGCTTGCATACCCGAGGATGAAAATGGTATTCCCAACTCCGCCACCAAGACCAGTTGTTTCTGTATCAAAGAAAAATAAATCCTCTGTTCCGATTCCTGAAGCAGTTAACGGATGATTCAATCCACTTTTCTGCCACAAATCAATGACAGTGTGTAAATCTGCAAACGAGTAGTGGCCATGTTTCATTTCAATGGGATAACGAACCTCTCTTATCCAACAATAAGATTCATCAAACTTATACGGAAGTGTATCGAATTGCTGCCATTTTTCAGCAAATGGCAGCTCTAGATGCCCTTCACTTTTTTCATGAAGCTGCTTTTTAGCGCCTTCAACCGGACTTCCTTTTTTCTCGGAATCCTGTAAATCCATATGTGTCTTCATGCGATTTAATTTATTTTTTAATGACAATTCAAGCACCTCTATTTACAACATTTAAATGCGTATTCAAAAAGGAGATAAAAAGAGCCGAGAAGTTCTGCGAGCGATCGTCTCAAACCTTTCACGTATACAGTAATACGTGAGGACCGGACTTACACAGGACGTGCGCGATTTTAACAAAAGATCATTCATGAGCGATGACACAATTCACAAGCTTTTTTACCGGACTTTTTGAACAACCTCTTTAACGGAATATTTTCAACACATTCACAGCATCTCTTTTAGCAGTGGATGATGCCGTGTCTGTTCCTATGCAGGATGGGCAGCCATTTTCACAATGGCAGCGTTCGATCATCTTTTGCGTTTCTTTAAGGATAGTCTCGGCATTTTGATAGACCTTGTCACTTAAACCGACACCACCAGGATATTTATCATAGATAAAAATGGTCGGTTTTTCATTATGGGCTGCTTTCACTTGTGGATATACGTGAATATCATTCGGGTCGCACATGACAAATAGCGGGACCATGAAATTTAATGCGTGTGATGCACCAATCAGGCCTTGTTCCATTCGATTGTCATCCCAGTCAAATGCATCATGATTGATCGATAGCATTGCACCATTTGTATGCAGTTCAGATTCTGGTAGTGTGATGGGCCCTGACCCGATATTTTCATGCGTTTCGAATTTAATTTTTTTAAAAATAGTTGCCATCGCTCTGACTGATACATCACCGTAGGTCGCTTCTGTTTGCGCAAACAGCTTTTGCTTATCAATTTCCAACACAGAAAGCTGTACAGCAAGATTAGCATCTGTATAATAATCAACATTCACTTCACTTACATATGCCTTCTTTTCCTCCCAGTCAAGATCTTCTACCTGATATTGGGTACCCTGGTGCAAATAAATCGCTTCATCATGAAGCAACGTCATAGCGCTAAATGTATCCATTTCACCGATAACTTGATGATTGGGTGAATCTGTTTGATCAATGATGACTACATTTTCTTGTGAAGCAGATCGCAGACTGATATTGTGAGCTGGAAAAGCATCATTCATCCAATACCATTTGTCTCCATTTTGATGAAGCACTCTCTCCTCCGTTAAAAATTCCAACACATCTAAAACGTCATTCTTACCAAATAAGTCGCCTTTTTTAAACGGAAGTTCATACGCGGCACATTTCAAATGATCAACAAGAATGACGAGATTATCAGGATTAATGCGTGCCGTTTCGGGATTTCTCGTAAAAAAATACTCGGGATGTTGGACGATATACTGATCAAGGGCGTTCGAGCTGCCAACCATGATGATCAAGGCTTCACCGTGTCGTCGTCCTGCTCTTCCCGCTTGCTGCCAAGCACTTGCAATTGAACCAGGATAACCGGTCATAATACATACCTGTAATTGCCCAATATCCACCCCAAGTTCCAATGCATTCGTACTAACAACTCCGTAAATGGATCCGTCTCGGAGCCCTTTTTCAATCTCACGGCGCTGCTTTGGTAGATACCCACCGCGATATCCACGAATCGATTTCGGTCCTAGCTGTTTCGCCACTAGCTCCTGCAAATAGGTTAACAGAATCTCCACTCGGACACGGCTTTTCGCAAACACAATTGTTTGAATTTTGTTGGAAAGGAACTCAAGAGCAAGCTTTCTTGCTTCTAGCACCACACTTTTTCTAATATTTAACGGTTTATTGACAACCGGAGGATTATAAAAAACAAAATGCTTCCTTCCGCTTGGAGCCCCATTATTATCGACGAGCTTCATTTCTTTTTCCGTCAACTCCTCGGCAAGTTCAAGTGGGTTGGCAATGGTCGCCGACGTGCAAATAAACAAAGGATCACTTCCATAAAATGCACAGATTCGCTTTAGTCTTCGAATTACATTCGCCATATGACTACCAAACACACCGCGGTATATATGCAATTCATCAATGATGACATATTTCAAATTTTCAAACAGCGATACCCACTTTGTATGGTGAGGCAATATCCCTGAATGTAGCATATCAGGATTCGTAATAACAATATGTCCTGCTTGCCGGATTTTTTGACGAATGTTTGAAGGTGTATCACCATCATACGTATAGCTATTAATTGCAGCATCCATTTCGTTAATCATTTCATGGAGTTCACTCTTTTGATCATAACTAAGTGCCTTCGTTGGAAAAATATAAAGCGCACGCGTTTTTTCATTTTCCAGAATAGATTGCAGAACAGGAAGATTGTAACAAAGCGTTTTACCAGAAGCAGTAGGAGTAACGGCAACTAAGCTCCCCCCTTCAACCGCTACATCAAAAGCTGTTGCTTGGTGGGTATACAGATTATGAATTCCTCGTTTTACTAATGCAGCCCGAAGCTTTTCATGCATACGAGCTGGAAAAGGTGCTGATTTTGCTAATTTCGCCTCAATTGTCTGCCAGTGGGCAATATTATGCTTATATTCTTCACTACTTTTTAATTCAGCCATGATTTCTTGTAAATTTTTTCTCAGTTTCATAAAACCACCTCATTCTTCTATATTACCGAATAAGCGTTCGATAAAAAAGCAAAATATCATTCCTTTAAAATGGAATGATATTTTACATGACTATTTTATTCGGTAAAACTAATAAGTTCGGAAGCTAATTTCACTGGATCTTCAAGCATTCCCATATGACCGCTATTCTTAAGCAGCAATTCCTGTGTATAAGGAGTCGAAACGGAAAAAGTTTTTTCTGGAGAAATCACACGATCTTTTTCTCCAGCAACGAGCAGTATAGGGAGGTCGATATTTTTAAGTACATGATTTCGATCAGGTCTGTCGCGCATTGCATTAAGAGCGAATATTGCTCCTTTAGGATTCGTTTTATAGCCAATTTCCTTGGCAATCTGAATGCCAACATGATCGTCTTCTGCAAATAATTTTGGTATGAGACCATCTACAAACGCTGCAATGCCTTCATTATTGATTTTTTGTATGGAAGCATCTCTTCCTGCTTTTCCTTTTTCATCATCCGGAAATGCAGTAGAGTGCACGATGGCAATTCCCGCTAATTTTTCTGGGTATGTTTCTGCAAAAGCAAGCGTTATATACCCTCCAAGTGAGTGACCTATTAAATAAACCTTCGAAAGTGAAAGTTGTTCAATCAATTGGTAAATTTCCTCTGCGTACCCCTCAATAGTGTACTCCCCATCCACTATCCTCGAATCACCATGACCACTCAAATCAACTGCAATAACACGGCGATGTGACTGCAATAATGGTACAATTTCTTGCCAATATTCTTTATTTCCACAAAATCCGTGAAGCAGAAGTATTGGATTACCCTCTCCTATGTCTAGATATGAAAGCTTGCTTACTTCTCTCATTATTATTCCTCATTCCTTTTTTGTCCCTATTCATTTCTTCCCTTTTCACCTTTCACTAAACCATTTCGTACAAAGTTCTGACACAAAGTTAGACCGAAATACATAGGCTAATAATAAAGTGAAACCCACCAGTGGTTTTTTCATCCCATACTGATGGCTAGTCCGATCTGCTGTCGCTATATTAAAAATCAACACTACGAACTAAGGTTCAGTGAATCACAGACTAAGTACGCCACGTCTTCATGTCTTCGTCTGTGTGATCCACATCCTGTGGGCCTCAAAACTTTACCTCTGCCTAACTCGCGGTAAGTTTCACTGTATCTCACCAATTGGGGATTTACTCCAAAAAGCGAAAGGAGTTTCAACCATGACTGACTTTGAAAAAAGAAAAAAATCATTACCCCATGAAGGTGTTCACGACTTCTTGAATAAAATGGATCGACTTTTTAGTGATAAACCGGCAAAGGGAATGCTCCAATCAATGAATGACTTTTTTGGATCTGTTTCTTCTGGAAGCTTTCCGGTAGATGTGGAAGAAACAGCAAATGATTATTTCGTCAGCGCTTCCTTGCCAGGAATCCGTAGAAACGATATTGATATAGAAATCTTACCTCAGACTGTCACGATTCGAATTCTCAAAGACAAACAGCAATCCGTTGAAAAAAAAGAGTTTCTTTCAGCACGAAAAAGACAATCAACCTCCCTTACAAGAACAATTAGCTTGTCCAAACCAATCGATGAACAAAGAGTGACTGCTCACCATCGAGACGGTATCCTTCGTCTGACCATACCAAAAATCAGAGGTAAATCAATTAAAGTCAATGACTAACTTATTTCGGTTTCTTTTTTTATAATATTAAAAGGGGCAGATTTTACCGTTCAAGTCGATAATCGGTAGAATCTGCCCCTTCATATTTACGCTTTGAAAATACCGCCGACCCCTTTGATCATCGAAGATACTTGATTTACCGTATTCATCATCTGTCCTGCTGTATTCACCATTTTATTTAAATCCATTGATCCATCTTGTGTTTTAAATTGATTGAGCATCGATTTAACTCCTGTCGGCTGCTGCTTTTGCATAAATTGCTGCTTAGGGTACGGATTGGAACCAGCCTGAATGTTTGTATTCATTTGCCCATTCTTTTTTTTTGCTTTAGATAATGGATTTTCAAATAGATTAATCCCCTGTGCTGGCTGTTGGTAGAACTGCATTGGATGCTGTCCATAATAGCCGGAGACCGGCTCGCTTGGCTGGGGATGTTGCATAAAAGGATGATAGGAAGCCATCTGATATGGGTTTTGAGCATGCTGAGGCATATGTCCAGTCGCATGCTGCCCTGGTACCTGTACGTATTGAGGATGAGGCTGGTAGGAAGGCTGCTGCATATGATACCCATTCACATAACCATTCATCTCATTAAAATAGGCTCCATTATTTCTGTGATCCCATTCATAGTAGGACCCCCACGTGTTCATGTATACTCCCCCCATTAAGTCATTAGCTGATCTATTATATGTGTCGTAAGTGTATTTGGTGAGAACCCGATCAATCAGTTACAATTTGTGTTGAATCTCTGTTAAAACATTTTGCAGAATAAAACGTACCGATTGAATATGACTTTTAAATCGTTTATAGCTTGTTTTCGGAAAGAAGGCTTGTACGACTACATCAGCAAGATTGTTTGCTGTTTGCTCAATTTGCTGTGGGAACAAGTGGGTAAATTCTTCTGCTTTCATCCATTCTCTCATGTTAGGTGTCCATAATTTTAAAACAGCGTCCACTTCATCAACAAATGGTTTCACCTCACGATAAAAATCCCTTTCTTTTCCTTCTTCCCTAACTGATTCATATATTTTATCCGCTTTTTCAGTGAACTGTAATAATTGGACGGTAAGTGTTTCCATATATATCTTATCCAGCATATAAACCTCCATTTTTATGTTTAAGTGTGTATTCAAAAAGGAACGAGTATTTCGAGAAATGTTTGGCTCTATAGTCTACGCCCATACAGGTAATCCGCAATAACTAAAGAAATAGAGCTTTGAAAAAATTCAACCGTTATTTCCCTCATTTTTTTGAACATCCTCTATTAAGTGAGTGTTCAAAAAGGAGGATAAAAAGAGCCGAGAAGTTCTGCGAGCGATCGTCTCAAACCTTTCGCGTATGCAGGAATACGTGAGGTCCGGACTTGCACAGGATGTGCGGACTTCTGTGTTGCTCACAGAACGTACGCAATCTTAACAGAAGGTCATTCATGAGCTTTGATGCAATTCGCAAGCTTTTTTACCGGACTTTTTGAACATCCCCTATAACCAAATTATAAAACATTTTTGCAAAAAAAGAACCCGTACAGCTTAGCTGCCGGATTTGTTAACTTCATTCGTCATTTAAAACCCTAGCTCAGGATTCATTGAAAGAATCCCTTTCCGATTCTTATCCGTATCACTTAGAACTGTATGTTCATTCTGCATCAACAACCATTTAGCTTCTGCTTCATTTACTTTCATACTGGCGGAATCGACCATGTGATGCTGGTTAGTCCATAGCTTGTTGCGTTCCGTGGCAAAGGAAACAGATAATGTTGTTTCTAAAGTTTCTAAATGCTCATTGATTTCTTCCATTAACCCGAGAATTTCTTCTACATCTACATGTTTGATTCCCATACAATTCCCTCCCTATACCTTTGACATGTAGTATTCTTTGTTTTTGCTAAAAGCCCTTCACATCTGACAAAACTAGAAGTAAATCGTCAAAGAAAGTGCAATAAAGGGGGATTTTTTAAACTTTCGACAAATCTTATGAATGAGTGGACAAATTGAGATAAAACTAGGAGGAGGAGGTGTTAATTCATGACGACAAATGAGAGTAAAGAACAACAAAAAAAGCAAAATGAAAAGAACAGGAATACAAAAGCGGCTATCGGAAACCCGAAATTAACCGGACCTGATCGCCCTTCTACCTAAAAAAGCAGAATAAGTTTGTAAAAGTGAGTGTTCAAAAAGGAGGATAAAAAGAGCCGAGAAGTTTGAGGTATGATCGTCTCAAACCTTTCGCGTATGCAGGAATGCGTGAGGACCGGACTTGCACAGGAAGTGCGGACTTCTGTGTTACGCACAGGACGTGCTCGGATCTTAACAGAAGGTCATTCATGAGCTTTGATGCAATTCGCAAGCTTTTTTACCGAACTTTTTGAACATCCTCTAAAAGCGGCTGTCCTAAACTGGTCTGCCTCTAACACTACTCCCCGGTTTATACTGGTATACACATTCATTTTGAACTGTATATAGTGTTGGTAGTAACTGACCCTTTAGTTTAGGACAACCGTTTATTTACATACCAGTCCAATATTATTATTTAATTTTCCAACCACTTTTGGTTGCTCCTTGTCTACTCCTAAAAATACTTCAAATTATTTACATTAATCCCAGAAGAAACTTCTGATATCCATAATTAAAAAAGTACAAGCACTTTAGGCTACTTGTAAAAAAATAGGGAGTGAACGATGAAGGTGATTTTTGTCGACTTTTCGTAATCATCTTTTTCACAGCAAGCTAAGCACACAAGCTAGACCATAAAGGGGTTAAGCTGCTTATACTAGACATCAAAACTCATTTATAAAAATTATGCGGATCACTTAAAATAACAGCCACTGATTTCCAAAAAATTTAAGAATGCTTCAAAGCTATTGTTCTTATGATATTTTCCTTATTTGCTTTTCTTAGTTCTGTTTTATTGTATTTGAAAGTATTAATCAGTGAATCTAGCCTTATCTCATTACCCAATTACACCTAAATGTGATAAAATACATAGTTAGATTGAAAAGAAAAAGATCATTTTATTCACTACTTCACATTTTTTTTTGCTATTATATGATAAGTGAAAAATAAGGGGGAATTCACGTGGCTTTTCATTACCCCAATGGGCGTAAATATGTTTCTAAAAACTCGGAAGCCATTCAACGTTCCATCAAAAAAAGCAGCTTCAGCAATCGAGGGAAAACGTTGGAGGATGATTTAAACGATACGAACGAATATTATGTAGCAAATGGCATAGCTATCGTCCATAAGAAGCCTACTCCTATTCAAATTGTCGATGTTCATTATCCAAAACGGAGTGCAGCCGTGATAAAAGAAGCCTATTTCAAACAAGCATCTACTACGGATTATAATGGAGTGTACAAGGGTAAGCATTTAGATTTCGAGGCGAAGGAAACACAAAATCCAACCTCGTTTCCACTTAAGAATTTTCACGAACATCAAATCCGGCATATGGAAAGCATTGCCCAACAAGGTGGGATTGCTTTCGTCATTATCCGGTTTTCTAAAACTGATGAAATTTACTTAATGGAATCAGAACATTTAACAAAATTCTGGAACCGAATGATTGAAGGCGGAAGAAAATCAATTACGAAAACAGAGGTGGAATCTTGTTCAAAACAAATTTCACTCGGCTTTCATCCTAGGATTGACTATATTAAAGTAATAGATTCCATCTTAGGATTATTTCCTAATGGTTCATTATGAAAGGTAGGTTAGCTTTTAATGGCTGAAAAATATCATACAAGAGAGGAACGCCGTAATCAGGCAAACTCTAATAAACAAAGAAAAGCTAAGAAGAAGAAGCCTAAAGGGTTATTTAAGAAGATTTTTCTCGTGCTCGTAACGCTCGGGATTATTGGATTGGTCGCTGGTGGAGCAACACTAGCTTATTTCATTAGCGATGCACCTACAATTGACGAATCTCTTTTAAAGGACCCTCTTTCCTCAAAAATTCTTGATAAAGATGGTAAATTACTTACCGAGGAAGGCGTTGAAAAGCGCGAATATGTAGCCTATGCTGATATTCCTGAAGTTGTTAAAAATGCCGTTTTGGCTACTGAAGATGTTCGGTTCTTTAAACACGGTGGAGTCGACCTTCTCCGTCTAGGAAGTGCTGTAATCGGAAATGTAACGAATGGCTTCGGTTCACAAGGTGCCAGTACACTGACTCAACAGGTAGTCAAGCGGACATTTTTAACTACTGATAAAACACTTAAACGAAAAGTTCAAGAAGCATGGCTAGCCATTAAACTTGAACAAAGATACACGAAAGAAGAAATTTTTGAAATGTATGTAAACAAGATATGGTATGCCAACTATGCGTTCGGTATCGCAACTGCTGCTGATACGTATTACGGAAAAGAACTTAAAGATCTGAAGCTCGAAGAAGTAGCCATGCTTGTCGGGTTACCGCAAAGTCCGAGTAGGTACAACCCGTATAAATATCCTGAGCGTGCACAAGAAAGACGCAATGTTGTGCTTCACTTAATGAATCGTCACGGATTTATCACAGAAGAGGAAATGAAAAAAGCACAAAGTATTCCCGTAACCCAAACGTTAAAATCAGAGGATACTAGTAAAATTGATACAAAACCATACGATGCTTTTATTGACCAAGTGATTGAAGAAGTCCAAAAGATGGGAGATTACAATCCATATACAGATGGACTAGAGATTTATACAACCATTGATAAAGATGCACAAAAATATGTTTATGACATGCTAAATACCGAGGATATCATTCAATATCCAAGTAAATCATTGCAAGCCGGAATTTCCTTGATTGATACGAAAACCGGTGAAATAAGGGCCATCGGTGGTGGTAGAAATATACAAGGTAAACGCGTGTTTAACTACGCAACTGAGGCGAAGCGTTCACCGGGATCTACGATTAAGCCGATCATGGATTACGCTCCCGCAATCGACAAATTAAATTGGTCTACTTATCATCAACTAACCGATGAAGCATACCAATATTCAAATGGCACACCGATTAAAAATGCAGGTGGTCGTTATCGCGGTGATGTGAGTATGCGTGAGGCTCTAGAGCGCTCTCTAAATATCCCGGCCCTTAAAGCCCTTCAAGCAGTGGGCGTTGATGAAGGGTATGCCTTTGCACAAGAGTTAGGTATACCGATCCCTAAAGACAATTTTGAGTCTGGCGCAATTGGTGGAACACAATCTGTATCTTCCATGCAAATTGCTGGTGCTTATAGTGCTTTTGGAAATGGCGGAATCTATAATGAGCCACATACCGTCACAAAAATTGTTTTACGTGATAAGACAACAATCGAAAACAAATTTACATCAAAAGCTGCCATGAAAGAATCAACAGCCTTTATGATTTCCGATATGTTAAAAGGAGTCATAGATGAAAGCTATGGAACTGGACGTTTAGCGAAAGTTTCAGGTCTGCCAATGGCAGGTAAAACCGGGTCCTCCAATTTCCCTGCTGATATCAAGAGGAAATATAACATCCCTGCTGAAGGTATTCCAGACAGTTGGATGACAGCTTATACGACCAATTATACGGTCGCTGCATGGATTGGCTATGACGACCCAAAAGAATACCTTGGAAAAGACTCTCAAAGAATTCCAAAATATATGGTTAAAAACCTGATGGAACATGTTCATAAAGGCGTTAAAATCGAAGACTTTAAACAGCCGAAAAACGTTGTAAAACTTGGCATCCTTAAAGGATCGAACCCCGCTGTAAAAGCAAGTGATTTCACGCCTAAAGATCAGATTGCTTATGAATATTTCTTAAAAGGAAATGAACCAACAAAAGTAACTAAACAATATGATAAGATATCTGCACCTGTTGGAGTAAACGCAAACTATGATGCAGCAAGTAATTCCATTAATCTTCATTGGAACTATCCTCAATCTGATAGTAGTAAAACACCAGAATTTGAGGTTAAAGTATCGATTGATGGGGGCGCCTCTCAAGTACTCGCACGTTCGAGTACGATGGGATTAACAATCCAACAGCCTAACCCTGGCTCAACTTATTCATTCACTGTCACAGCTATCATTAACGGCCAGAAAAGTAATCCAGCATCAGCCAGTGTCCAAATCACTGCGCTTCACGAAGAACCGATTGTGCCTGATCCTGACTTAAATAACCCTGATGGGACAGGTGACACTGGACAGAATGATCAAGGGCAAGATAATTCGAATGATAACAATAGCAATGACGGCAATAACAATGGAAACAATAATAATCCTGGCAATGGAAACAATAGTGGTAATAATAATCCTGGCAACGGGAACAATAATGGTAATAATAATCCTGGCAACGGAAACAACAATGGTAATGGTTCTGAAAATAGCTCTGGCGGCAATAGCGGAACTACTGAACCACCACAACCTCCTATTGATGCCGAAAACACGGTACCACCTGCTGAAGGAGACAATCCTTAACGTCTCCAATAAAAGTAAGAGGATGTCCCCCAATGGGACATCCTCTTCTTTATTGCTGATTTCGTTTTTGCATTACTAAGGTTTTATAAAATTGTTTTTCAGCTTCAAGAAATAATGCTGTTAACTGGATAAAAGATGCATAATGAGCGGGATACATTTCAACAAATGAAAGTCTTTCAGCAACATTTAGCGGCTTTATCGATAGCCTGTTAATTTGTTCATGCCAATTATACAGGACGACTGGTTGTTCATTCATCCAAAACACTACTTGAAAAAAAAGAGCCGTTCCTTTTTTCATAAATGTCTCAGCTTCATTCTGCCTTCGCTCAGCAAATATGTTTCTGCCTGTGCCAGCTAATTCCTTCCATTTTTCAAAAAGGACAGGTATTGTTATAAAGCCTTGCCGCCACGGTTGAAATCCTTGTCCCCCACTCCAATACAGCATATCATAAACAAATAGTGTTGGATTAAAACTCGGATTCCATTTTTCAGTAATAAAATTTTCGATTTCAATCCTATCACTGAAAAAGAACTTTTCATGTACAAGTTCTTGTGGTAATTTTACAATCATTTCATAGCTTCCCTTTTCATTCGTTTCTTCCCTTCGCGACATACATCAAGTAGTGGACATACAGGGCATTGTGGATTTTGAGCTTTGCAATGATATCTACCGAAAAAAATCAAGCGATGATGGGTAACGGACCATTCTTCTTTTGGAATTTTGTTCATTAAAGTTTTTTCTACCTCAAGAACACTGTCTTTCCAGCGGCATATTCCAAGGCGTTTACTCACTCGCTCAACATGAGTATCAACCGCAATGGCCGGAACACCATATGCAACTGATACAACAACATTTGCCGTTTTCCTACCAACACCTGGTAAATTCGTTAATTCATCTCGGTCTCTAGGAACTTCTCTTCCATATTCTTCAATCAGCATTTTTGAAAGCTTTTGGATATTCTTAGCTTTATTTCGGTACAATCCAATCGAACGAATATCCTGTTCAAGCTCCTCAATCGGGACACTTAAGTAATCCTCAGGAGTTTTGTATTTTTGAAATAACATTTTTGTGACTTTGTTTACTAGAACATCTGTGCATTGGGCGGAGAGCGCAACCGCGATGACGAGTTCAAATGGATTAGAATGATTCAACTCACAATGTGCATCTGGAAACATCTCACCCATCGTATCTAAACAATAGCGTATCTGGGTTTTATTCAGCATAATAGACTCCTTTTACCTAGAACTATTGCTCCAACCAGTTATAAAAAGGCACATCTTTAATTGGAGTTTGTGTAGCCTGCTTCTTCTCTTGCTTTTGATGCATTCTGAATTGCTGACCACGATTCTTTGCCTGATCAATCGTCTTAATGCCATTCTTCTTCCATTCAAATAAAATACGATCAACATAGCGAAAATTTAATTTACCAGAGATAACAGCTTCACGCAATGCCGCTTTTATGATTGAAGGTGAATGGTCATCATCCATCCATAAGGCAAGCGTTTCGCACTCATATGGCGATAGCGGCCTTCCGAATTCCTGCTCAAATACTGTATAAAGGCTTTCTCCTTCATTTAATGCCTGCTCCGCTTTCTCTTGTTTCTGAGACTGCAAGAAGCAATCAATCAATCTCTCATATAAAGGATCAAGTGAATACCTTTCATCACCAATTGCTTGCCCTTTATCTTCCTCTAACTTAATATATCCTCGTTGAATTAAACGCTGTATTAGAAACAAACACTCTGTTTCCTGAAGAGTCATTCGTTCTGCTAGCTGCGACGGCGCGGGAAAATCATTTCCAGTTTCAATAAAATGTTGGAGTTGAAGTAGTAGCATAACTTCCTGCTCATTTAGGCCAATCTTTTTATAATGGGTAAATAAAAATGAAGGAATCGTCATCGATCCTTCTTTAAACCATGCATATAAGTTGTTTTTCATCCTTTTTGACACCTCATTATAAGTATAACATGAAACAAGGTTCGACAATAACTATAAGACACATTGGAAAAAAACCACCAAATGAACATTTTTTATTTGATTGTCTAGTTCCTTTTACACGAACGAAACATCATTTTAACAACTATTTTTTATATGTTCTTATACAGTGAAACTTCAATCGGTAGGGGTTTTACTGCCCGTTAATGCGGGTTAAAAAAAGTCTGCCCCCATAACTACGGAATACAGTATAGAAGTGTATATAACACTTTGCTACCGTTGTAGAATACGAGGTCAGACCCTTTTTCTTTTTGAAGTTGTTCAAAAAGTCCGGTAAAAAAGCTTGCGAATTGCTTCAAAGCTCATGAATGACCTTCTGCTAAAATCGCGCATATCCTGTGCGCAACACAGAAGTCAGCACATCCCGCGCAAGTCCGGTCCTCACGTATTCCTGTATACGCGAAAGGTTTGAGACACTCGCTCGCAGAACTTCTCGGCTCTTTTTATCCTCCTTTTTGAACACGCTCTTTTTATGATATTCTCATTTAATTATGGATATAGTCTATTTAATAAACGTGGGAATGGTATCGTCTCACGAACATGCTCCACTCCGCTAATCCAAGCTACAGTACGCTCAAGTCCAAGTCCGAAACCTGAATGAGGAACAGACCCATATTTCCGTAAATCAAGATACCAGTTATAAGCATCCTTGCTTAATTTATGTTCTTCAATTCGCTGTTCAAGCAAATCAAAATCATGAATACGTTCTGACCCACCAATAATTTCACCATAGCCTTCTGGCGCAATTAAATCAGCACATAATACCACTTCATCACGCTCTGGATCCGGCTGCATGTAGAATGGTTTTAATGAAGTTGGATAATGCGTGATAAAGACAGGCAACGCATAACTTTCCGCAATCGCCGTTTCATGTGGGGCCCCAAAGTCGTCTCCCCATTGAATATCTTCAAATCCATTTTCATGTAGGAATTTAAGTGCATCATCATACGTAATCCGTGGGAATGGTGCTTTAATTTGTTCAAGCTTCTCTACATCACGGCCTAGCGTAGTCAATTCTAATTTGCAGTTTTGCAAGACAGATTGAACGATATAGGACACATACTCTTCTTGTACTTTTAAACTGTCTTCATGTTGGTAAAATGCCATTTCTGGTTCAATCATCCAGAACTCAATGAGATGGCGACGCGTTTTTGACTTCTCTGCACGGAATGTTGGACCAAAGGAAAATACTTTTCCAAGTGCCATTGCCGTAGCTTCCATATATAACTGTCCGCTTTGTGATAAAAATGCATCTTCATCAAAGTATTTTGTCGCAAATAATTCTGAAGTTCCTTCTGGTGCACTTCCTGTCAAAATCGGCGGATCCACCTTCACAAAGCCTTCATTATTGAAAAATTCATACGTAGCACGAATGATTTCATTACGGATTTTCATAACTGCATGTTGTCTTTTCGAACGTAACCATAAATGGCGGTTATCCATCAAAAATTCTGTTCCGTGTGATTTAGGTGTAATTGGATAGTCTACTGATTCATGGATGACTTCAACACTCTTCACTTGCAGCTCATAGCCAAATGGAGAACGCTCATCTGTTTGCACAATACCTGTAACATATAAGGATGACTCTTGTGTAATCGATTTCGCACGAGCAAAAATCTCTTCCCCAACATCTTCTTTCACAACTACACCTTGAATATACCCTGAACCATCGCGCAATTGTAAAAATGCAATCTTTCCACTTGAACGTTTATTAGCTAACCAACCGCCAATTGTCACTTCTTGATCAACATATTTACTTACCTGTGATATCGTAATTTTCACGATACATTTCCCTCCAAATCATAAGAAAAGCGCAAGCACCTTGAGCACCCTCGTTAAGCATAAGACGAACAAGTAATATCGAAAGTAATTTTCTCTCTATATGACTTGATTGGCTAAACCTTAGAGGGGTTAGGTTGCTTACGCTAGACACTAAAACTCATTAATAAACCTTATACTTATATAACATTTTCATTATACATGTACTTCATTGTAGTGGCAAACCCAATACGCATTACCTTGTTCTGTTACTATGCTCCAAAGTGGAAATTTGAGATTTAGACCATCTTCGATTCTACGAACGAATGAATGCGTTCAACAGCTTTTTCCAACTGATCAAGTGATGTTGCATAGGATAAACGAATATAATCATCTGCTCCGAATCCAGAACCAGGAATAACAGCAACTAACGCTTCCTCAAGCAGAGCTCCAGCAAATGCATCTACATTATCATACCCTGTAAGTTCAGCTGCTTTCTTTGCATTTGGGAAGAGGTAGAATGCCCCTTGAGGTTTCAGGCAAGTGATTCCAGGAATGGCAGTTAGTTTATTGTAAATGATATTCAAACGGTCCTCGAATGCAACTCGCATCTCTTCTACTTTATCCTGCGGCCCGGATAAAGCCGCAATCGCTCCATATTGAGCTGTCGTTGTTGGATTTGAAGTACTATGGCTTGCTAAATTAGTCATTGCTTTAACGATCTCAGTATTCCCAGCTGCATAGCCAATTCTCCAGCCTGTCATTGAATAGGATTTGGAAACTCCATTAACGACAATCGTTTGTTCTTTCAATTCTGGAGAAATAGACGCAATGGAAATGTGCTCAGCACCATCGTATATAAGTTTTTCATAAATTTCATCAGAAACGATTAATATATCGTTGTCTAAGCAAACTTGCCCAAGTTCACGTAATTCTTCTTCAGAATATAACATGCCTGTAGGGTTACTAGGTGAATTGATTAGAAACGCTTTCGTTTTATCTGTAATCGCCTCTTTAAGCTGCTCTTTTGTAATTTTAAACGACTGATCCTCTGTTCCATTTACATATACTGGTGTTCCACCAGCTAATTTAACTTGTTCTGGGTAGCTGACCCAATACGGAATTGGGATAATCACTTCATCCCCCTCGTCCAGAATCGCCTGAAATAATGTGTAAAGCACATGCTTTGCTCCAGAACCAATGATTATTTCGTTTAGTTTATATTCAAGACTATTATCTTTTATAAGCTTGTTGATGATTTCTTCTTTCAACTTTGGCAAGCCAGCTGAAGGCGTATATTTTGTATGGCCTTCATTCATTGATTTAAAAGCTGCATCGATAATATGCTGTGGAGTATTAAAGTCTGGTTCGCCTGCTCCAAGTCCAATAACATCTTGACCTTGAGCCTTAAGCTCTTTGGCCTTAGCTGTAATAGCTAATGTAGAAGATGGTGTTAATGCCTGTACGCGATTTGCTAACTTTTTCATAGAAAAAACCTCCATTTTCTGTCTAAATACCTCGATAATAATCAATCATTTCGCCTGTTTTAAAATCATAATACTCATAATTATAATGTTTTGTAGCATCTTGAGAAGTTACTTCCCAAAGTGGAACATTGTTTTCCATCCCAAGTTTTATTGAAATAATCTTCTGAGATTTTGATTGTTCCTTGGCAATCTTAGTAATGTCTTTCTTTGTTTTACCATTTTTATATTGAGCTGTTACAATATCTAAATCTTTGTTCTCAGGTATCCAAACAACTAGTTTCTCGCCAGCTGCAGTTTTTCCGACAACAACAGAATAAGATTCGAGTCCATGGTAAAGATAAAATTCATCAAATGTAACTATGTTACTCTCCTGCTGAGCCTTTGCATAAGCGATGTCAGATGCATCTTGCCTCGGCCCCATCGCTTTGATGTATGCCCCTGACACAAAACCGATTAAACAAAGGACGAAAACAGAAGAAATAATCAGCCATTTTTTCAAATACAGTCACTCTTTCTATGTACGATAAATCGTGAATATCGCTTTTTCCTGATTCTCTGAATCCAGCGCAAGCCCAAACATTAGATTTCTTTCCTTTAAATTACGGTTTAGAGAATCGACTATTTTATATAAGTCAGGGGAATGCTGCAATTTTACGGTTGAAATCACTTCTATTTTGCTTTCCATTTCCAAACACCCCCTTAACAGCAAATTTCCTCATAAATCCTTGGAATAACAAGGCTTTAAATGTATGACTTCTTTTCACATTATACCAGTTTGTTTCGCATTTCCATATCAATTTTTTTGCTATTCTTAGAATTTATTCGTTTGTATGAAGCAACAGCGGACTGAGCTTCGTAAACTTAAATAGTATGAACAAATAAATTGAAAGGTAAACTAGATTTGTTTGAAATTCTATAAGATTATGGCTGCGCTCCGCCACCTTAAGTGAGTCTGTTTTTCTCTTTTAAATAAGTCTTCCTTTTCACTAAATCATGGCATTTTTAGCTCAATGTTCTATCTTAAACACTCCATCTATAGCAAGTAGTTTAAATCCATTCCTCAATCTCTTTAACTAGTTCATTTTTTGAAACTTGCAGCCAATTAACTGAAGGAATGGATTGTCTAAAGGCCTCTCCATATACCGTTGTCATGACTCTTCGATCAAGAACGACGAGTACACCTCTATCCGTGCTTGTACGAATTAATCGGCCAAAACCTTGTCGGAATCTCAATATTGCCTCAGGAAGTGAATAGATAGAAAATGGATTCTTGCCTTGATTTCTAATGACGTTGCATCTCGCTTCCGTAATTGGATCATCAGGAGGTGAAAATGGCAATCTAACAATAACAAGACAGGATAGATCCTCCCCAGGTACGTCAACCCCTTCCCAAAAGCTTGTCGTGCCTAGCAGAATAGCTTTGTCAAAGCTTTGAAAGTTTTTCAGAAGCCGGGTTTTACTGCCACTCGTTATCCCTTGTCCAAACAGCGTATACTCTTGCAGCATTTGAGATTCTTTTAGTAAATAATAGGTAGCTCTCAGCATCTCATGGGAGGTAAATAAAATCATCATCCTCCCTTTTGCAGCTTCTGCAGCGAGAATAATATTTTCAGCCGCGTGAAGGACGAATTCTTCTTGTGAGACACTTTGAATATCTGGAATATCCTTTGGTACAAGTATTCGAACTTGTTCACGATAGTTAAATGGCGAAGAATAGCTGAATGTTTTTACTGGTACATCCTGCATCCCGAGCTGATTCATAAAGAACTGAAACGAACTTTTAACAGAAAGTGTTGCTGATGTCATAACAATACTTTTTTGCCTCGAAAAGAATGTATTCCATAACAACTTGCTTCCTGTAATCGGCTGAGAAGCTAAAGAGATTCCTTGCTGTGGATTTGCTTTTGTATAGTCCATCCAATAGATAAAATCAGCATTTTGTGTGACAAAAAAGTCTGCAAGAGTCTTCTTAAGCTCGTTGATTTGATAACGAATCAGTTCAAAATCATTCAAATAAAACTGAGCATTTTTGCTTAATCTCTCAACGCTACTTAGTAAAGAAATTCTTTCGTCTAATCCTGACAGAATCATCTGGAGCTGATCGACCAATCTTTCTGCAAGCATTGTAGTCATTTTCCATTGTTCATCGATTAAACGAATGGATATCTGCTTTGGCCCACTAGACCTTCCTTGTTTATTTGCAAGTGCCCCTAAGTGAAAAAATAATTGGTCAAATTCATAGAAAAAATCAAGTAAGGTGCGGTCAATATTCGCTGACTTTGTAACAGGGGTAAGCGAATATTGAAGCAGCATTTTTTCCAATCGAAATAGCAATTGTTTTTGATCAGAATGGCCTAATCGATTTAAGAGGGTTTTTGCCGAAACATAATCAAGTCTTCGCCCAAGATGCTTGCTTGCAGCACGTTCAAGATGATGTGCTTCATCAAGAATTAGGAAACCGTCTCTCGGAATCAAATGATCAGGAGATACTAAATCAGCCATTAGAAACGCGTGGTTTGTAATAATGATATCTGCTTTTAGCGCTACAGATTTGGCTCTTTCATAAAAATCGACAGCTTGCCAAGGCTTTTGTAACCCCATTTTAGTAAATGAATTGCTTTGTAGCCTTTCCCAAAATAACTCTCCTCCACTCGTTAAATTTAATTCATCCTTGTCTCCCGTTTCTGTTTCAGTTAACCAAACTAGTATTTGCATTTTTGTAAGCGCGGTTTCATAGTTGTCTTCTTTTTCTCTAATGGCTCTCTCAAATTTTGCAAGACTAAGATAATTACTGCGTCCTTTCAATAAAACGACAGTGAGTGGGAAGTGAAGAATTTTCTTTAATTTTGGCACCTCAGACTGAAGCAACTGTTCTTGAAGCTGAAGTGTATAAGTTGAGATGACCACGGGCTTTCCTTGTTTCACGGAAAAATAGGCTGCTGGTAGTAAATAAGCTAAACTCTTACCAATGCCTGTACCAGCTTCGATAATAGAATGATGCTCGTTTTCAAACGAATCATATATCCCATCCATCATCTCAAGTTGCCCTTCTCTGCTTTCAAAATGGGGCAATGATTCACGAATTAGTTTTAGTTTCGCTTGTCTATCGCTCGGATAATCCATTTTCCACGTATTCTGGGCATGATCTCTGCTCATTTTCTTAAAAGCTAAGCCCTGAAATGCTTCAATCGTTGCATCGTAATCATTTGGCTGAGAAAGATTTTCTGCTATACATTCTTGAATGAGCTCCGAAATTTCACTTTTCAACGAGTATGAAAGTCGGTATAAATGTTTCATAGTTAGAAGCGGCAGTTGGTAAAGCTTCTTTTTCAGTTCAAGAAATAGCTGAGCCGTGACATATGCATCACTATCAGCTCGATGCGGCCTAAAGTGATCAAGCTTCTCGGCTTTGGCAAGCTGATTTAATTTATATCCATCAGAGGTTGGTTTCATAATCTTAGCAAGTTCGACAGTATCAATTGTAGAGCCGTAGAAAGCTTCCATTCCACAGCGTTCTAACTCTTCTTTTAAAAAATTCAAATCAAATAATACATTATGCGCTACAAAGACAGCATCCTTTAACAAAGCCGAGATACGATCGGCCACCACTTCAAAAATAGGTGCATCTTTCACCATATCATTGTCAATACCTGTCAGCTCTTCTATAAACATTGAGATTTCCTGTTCAGGATGTATAAAAGTAGAATATTCAGCGATGATTTGATCTTCTTCTATCACAACTGCGGCGAATTGAATGATGCGCTCCCCTTTTTTCGGAGAATTTCCTGTTGTTTCTAAATCGACTACTACATAGCGTTGTGCCATTGTTTAATACACCTCTAAATCCCGTTCATCGCAGTAATGTTCGTTTGTTGTTCTTCCTTGTTTATACCACATTTAATCCAATAAGGAAAATGAACCTCATTCCAAATTAACAAAAGAAAAAGCTACTCATTCAGAGAAATTATCGTTCCTTATGAGGAACTTCCTTTTCAATGATGAGCAGCATTATAGGATTAAGTGAAACTTCCATCAGTAGGGGTATTACAGCCTCTGTTAACCCAGGCTAAATTTTCTTTAGCCATTCATCCTGATCATTTAATAAATCGTTGCCTCTGGTTCATAAGAAATCATTTCAATAATTTCGTTATTTTCATTCATAAGTGCCACTTTAGGCTTATGAATGCGAACAGATTCTTCAGCAATCATCACATACGAAATAATAATGACAATATCCCCTGGCTGTACAAGTCTTGCTGCAGCTCCGTTTAAGCAAACAACTCCGGATCCTCTTTCACCAGCAATGGTATAAGTTTCGAGTCTTGCACCATTATTATTATTAACAATGGCCACTTTCTCATTGGGGAGGATTCCGACTGCATCAAGAATGTCTTCATCTATTGTTATACTACCAACATAGTTTAAATTAGCTTCTGTTACAGTTGCCCTGTGTATCTTTCCATTCATCATTGTGCGAAACATACAAGTTCCTCCTTGTTAGTTCGTATCATTATGAACCAAAAATGTTACATTATCAATTAACCTAGCTGTTGTAAACTGGACAGCCAAAGCAATAATGACGTTTCCTGACACTTTTTCGAGTGGCTTTAGTTCAGGATAGGAATATACTTCAATATAGTCGATCTTGCCATTTGTATAGTTCATAATATGATTTGAAATGAGTGAAACTAATTTTTCTGGATTGTCTTCACCATGTAGAGCTGCTTCTCGTGCAAGATTCAAACCTTTATACAATTCATGAGCACAGGCACGCTCTTCTTCAAGTAAATAAACATTTCTCGAGCTTTTTGCCAAACCGTCTTCTTCACGAACCGTTTCGACTGGCATGATTTCAATATCGAAATTAAAATCCGTAATTAACCCATCCACAACAGCTACTTGCTGAGCATCCTTCATACCAAAATACACCTTATCCGGGTTAATTATGTTGAAAAACTTCGTTAGGACAGTTGCTACTCCATCAAAATGACCTGGTCTTTTTCTCCCACAAAGCACGTCCGTTCGATGTTGAACGGTTACTTTCACAGACACTTCATCAGGATACATTTCTTCAATGGATGGATAAAATAAATAGTCTATTAAAGCCGATTGTGCGACTTTTTCATCATGTTCAATATCCCGTGGATAGCTGTCAAAATCCTCATTTGGTCCAAATTGAAGCGGGTTTACAAAAATCGTTAAGACAACGATGTCATTTTCTTTACGTGCTTTTTTCAATAAACTTGCGTGCCCTTCATGCAAAAACCCCATTGTTGGGACATATCCTATTGATTTTCCGTTCTTTTTTTCTTCTAGTATTTGTTGTTGTATCTCTTTTGCTATTGTAAGGATTCTCATGCTTTACCGCCGTATAATGCAGCTACTTCTTCTTCTTTCATTGTGAAGCTATGCTCTAAGGTCGGGAATTGCTCTGCTTTTACTTCGCTCACGTATTGTGACAAAGCTCCGCTGATTAATTCATTAGCATTTGCGTATGTTTTTACAAATTTAGACACGCGATCGACCCCATAAGTAACTACATCGTGATAGACAAGTACTTGGCCATCTACATCTTTCCCAGCGCCAATACCAATTGTTGGAATGTTAAGGTTTTGGGTAATCACTTCTGCTACTTGATATGGCACACATTCAAGTACTACAGCTATTGCACCTGCAGCTTCACATTGCTTTGCTTCATCCAATAGCTGCTCGGCATCATTTGCGCTTTTCCCTTGAACCTTATATCCTCCAAGTACACCTACTGATTGCGGTGTTAATCCTAAGTGAGCAATAACTGGGACTCCAGCCTTTGTTAAGGCAGCAATCTTTTCAGCTACTTGACCTGCTCCTTCAAGTTTTAAAGCATCAGCACGACCTTCTTGTATCATGCGTGCAGCGCTTTTAAGTGTTTCGTCCATTGAAAGATGATAGCTCATGAAAGGCATGTCGGTAACAACGAAGGTATTGGGTGCTCCGCGTTTTACTGCTTTTGTATGATGAATCATATCATCAACTGTTACTCGAAGTGTCGATTCATAACCTAGAACAACCATACCGAGGGAGTCCCCTACAAGAATCATGTCAACATCAGCAAGTTCTGCAAGCTTCGCGCTTGGATAATCATACGCAGTAAGCATGACAATTTTCTCATTATTTTTTTTCATTTTCAGGAAATGTCCGGAAAGCTTCATTCTTATATCCTCCTTTTTTAGAGGAGATGAAAAATCTTTCTTGATAGGCATATAACAAAAAAGAGACGAGCTTTAAAGGAAAAAGGACGCATTATCCCAGCCAAATTTTCAAATGGCCGTTTTCCCTATTTAAAAGTTTGTCTCTTTAAATTTATCAGAAGATTCATCCCTCCGTCCCCGTCCAATACTGGATCAAGGCAGAAATTTTTAATTTGTTGATTTTAAAAGGCCGTGCAGGTGCAGTTCGAATGATACTGCCCATAAGCATTATATCAACTTTATCCGATATATTCTATATTAACCACTCCTACAGCTAAAGCAGTGGGATTCTTTTTCGCAAACATTTCACTTACATACTCCCAAAGGAAGTCGTAGAGGAAAAACAGCCCATCGAAAGGGCAAGGCCTGTGCCTACTACACCGTCCGTCCGGCGATACTTTTCTCTTTTTTTGGTTGATCTTTTGGATGTTTGGCTTTTTGTCTTTCTTCCATGGACAAAAAACGCTTATACCAAATCGGTTGCTTATATAAAACCGAAAGAAGTGGTTTCATTTCCATGGGATATTTCTTGCGCACAATATTTTGCGCTCCATTCACATCACGATGGATTTCTGTTTGGTGAACAGAACATATGAAGTGTCTTCCGTTTGCTTGGTGTCGCCCCCACAAAACAGACAATCTTAGGCGGTATAGCTTTCTTCTGTTTCTTCCATGCGGATGAGCTTTGTATTTTAGCTTTTGTTTGATTTCCCCCTGATTCCATAGCGGTAATTGTTGTTGTCTTTTTTGATTGTTTTTCCGTTTCTTCTTCCTATTTTTCTTTGTATATTTTTCCATACCGGATACGTTTCCGATGACAAAGGTCGTTACTTTTTCTTCTTCTAAAAAAGAAACGACTTCTTTTGTTGTCTTATGTCTCAACTCTTCAAGCTGATTTTTTGTCTTTTGTCGAATTCGTACTCTTGCCTGTCTATATTTTTCCCATTGACGAGAGCCCTTTTTACAACGCGACATTTTCTTACTCAAATCGGCTAATACCTTGGCACGGAAGTGAGACATACTACGCATCGCTCGACCCGAAATTAATAATGCTTGATCCTCGGTCGCTACAGTTGCGGAGTGAATTTCACCCAACTCTCCACCCGCCGCTTTAAAAGCATACGATGAAATGTATTTTTCTGGTACAGATATGGAATAACAAAACCAGTAGACCCCGTTTCTCCAAACGATCTCTGCGTAGTTACAATTTTTCCAATCTTCTTTTGAAAGATTAGGAATGGTGGCAAATTTGTTTTTCTTAAGAACTTTTTCATTCCAATTTTTCTTTTTCGTTAAAAGGGTAGAAAGTCTTAATTCGTATTCTACTTTTTTAATTTTGATTGCTTCGTTTGAAATCTCCATGGACGCTTGTTTTATCGGAATACAATACTAGGATTTTTTCGCCACGGATATTTTGCTTTTTTGTCCGTTACTCGTAGCTGACGAATGGTTTCACGATTGACAACATATTTATCTGCAATAGCTTGAACAGTTTGAGAATGAAGATGATGCGTTTGTTTCCGAATCGCTTGGATTTCCATTTTACTTAACCACTTTTCAGGGGAAAAATAATACGAAATTGCTTCTCTGACAATATCGTTCCAAACCGAAGCTGCTTCTCGCTGCATGAACCTTAACTCCAAATACAATTTTTTATCATAAGGGATTTTAAATGAATGAGTCACAAACACGGTGTTTTCCTCCTCTTTTATTATTCAAATAACTCCATAATTCAATTATTACGAACATAAGTTCTGTTCACGGATGATACGTTCACTTAAAGCACAAAAAAATCGAAACATAAACACGTCTAAAGACATGCCTGTTTCGACCTCACTACCATCCCACCTCTGAAGAAGTGGGCTTTAAGTCTGTAATATTATTACACCTATTTACGCGGAATCGTAATATCTGCTGAATAAATAGGGTGAACTTTCCCCGTTTTATCTTCTAAAAGTAAAACACCACTATCCGTAATACCTAGCGCTTTACCGATAATCGTTTCATTAACAGTAGTTGCTTTTAGTTCTTTCCCAAGTGAGACTGCGTAGCTTTCCCACAGAAGTTTCACCGGACTAAATCCATGTTGCAAGTATGTATGATACAGTTTTTCCATATTACGAAGGATTTGTTGGATTAGAGCTGCTCGCGATATACTTACTCCCGATTCAATGAACAAAGAGGTAGCAATATCCTGTAGTTCCTTAGGAAAATCACTGAGCTTCTGATTCACATTTACTCCGATGCCAATTATTACGGAATGAATACGATCAGATTCGGCCTGAAGCTCTGTTAATATTCCCGTCACTTTTTTCCCTTTAATCAATAAATCATTCGGCCATTTGATCTCTGGCGTAAGTTCAGTAACATCCTCAATCGCTTGAGCTACAGCAACTGCCGCAAGCAAGGTCAATTGCGGAGCTTCATGGAAAGGGATATTAGGCCTTAGAATCAAGCTCATCCAAATGCCTGTAAATTTTGGAGAGTGCCAATTGCGGGATAACCGTCCTTTACCTAAGGTTTGTTCTTCTGCAATCACAATTGTTCCTTCGGCTGCATCCTCATTAGCAAGACGATTGGCGATTTTTTGGGTAGAATCGACACTCTCTTCATAGTGAATGTTTTGGCCAAACGCAGTTGTTTGCAGGCCAATTTGAATTTCGTTGCTCGTTACATTTCCAGGTGCTGAAATAATTCGGTAGCCTTTATTCCGAATCGCTTCAAGTACATAGCCTTCATTTCTTAGTTCCTCGATATGCTTCCACACAGCTGTCCTGGAACAACCGACATAATCCGCTATTTCTTGGCCAGAAACAAAGCTACCAAATGCATTTGAGAAAGCATCAATGATTTTTTTCCTCACATCAGATTGCACGTGTTAAGCCACTCCTTTATTGCTGCTTTATCATTAGCCACTTGCCCTGTTAGTACCGCTTGCACGGCACCATCCATCGCTTCCTTCACCCATGGTCCAGGTTTCCGGTCAGATGCAAAAGCGAGCAAATCATGTCCTGTTAAAGCAAGCTCAGACATCGATTTAATCATTAGGTTCGTATACACTTCTTTCACGGTATTTATCGCATTTTCTACATTTGTATGTTCCAAAACAGCCCTTACCGAGGCCGCCGATACAGCCGCCTTTTCACCCTCTCTAAAAAGAAGAAACTTATCTTGTAAAAAATTCGGCTCCTGCTTTACCAATCTGACTACAGATTGAATAAAACGAATATTTTTCATTGGCATCTTCCAGTTTCTTAAAAAAGACTCAATGTCATCTATATCTAATAGAACAAGTAGGAATCCCCACATTTCCTCTTCCTCTTTAAGCTGCTCGATACCGTAGGCCCTAACTTTCGCTAATTGACTTTTATAAGCTTTAAAGCCTGGCAGATAGTAATACAAGGAAGAATTCACGACCAACTCCAAGCTTTTCTTTCGATCCACTCCCAATAACAGCTTTTCAAATTCAACGAGAATCCGTTCCACTGAAATATGTTCCATTAAATGAACATGTTTCTTTAATGACGCATATGTATCAGGATTTAATTCAAAACGAAGCTGACTTACAAATCGGAGTGCTCTCATCATCCTAAGTCCGTCTTCGGTAAACCGTTCATTCGGATTCCCGACCGTTACAATTTCCTTTTTTTGAATCGCTTCTTTGCCGTAAAAAGGGTCAATTACGTTTCCTTTACGGTCCATCGCTATCGCATTCATCGTAAAATCTCGACGTTGTAAGTCCTCTTTTAATGATCGAACAAAGTTCACCTCATCAGGTCGACGAAAATCAGAATACCCGCTCTCTGTTCTAAAGGTAGTCACTTCATATTTTCCAGTTTTATGCAAGACAAGAATTGTGCCATGCGCAATTCCCACATCCACAGTTTGTTGGAAAATAGCTTTTACTTCATGTGGAGTGGCAGAAGTTGCTATATCCACATCATTAATCAATCTTCCTGTTAGGGAATCACGGACAGATCCTCCAACAAAGTAGGCTTCATATCCAGCTTCTTCTAAAGCAGCGATAACTGGCAGCGCCTCTGTAAATAATTGATTCAAAGTTGATTGTCACCCCTACCGATTTAACAGTTTTTTGTATATCCCTTCATATTGTTTAGTGATCGTATTGGAATGGAATTTCGTTTCGACTGCCATGATTCCAGCTGTACTAAATTGATTGTGAAGCTGGTCATCTTTTAAAAGTAAAACCGCCTTCTCCGCAATCGCTTCAATATCACCAACCTTACATATAAATCCAGTTTCTCCATCTATGATTACTTCAGGAATGCCTCCTACATTCGTTCCAATGGCAGGAACACCACAAGCCATCCCTTCAAGAAGAACAAGTCCAAAGCTCTCTTTTTCTGAAAGTAATAAGTTAAGATCACTAATTGAATACAACTCATTTAAGTTATCTTGCTTTCCAAGTAAAAGAACATCTCGTTCTAGTCCCAAACTTTTAATTAATTTCGTTATTTCCGACATTTCAGGACCATCCCCTACGAGCATAAGCTTAGAAGGAATCTGTTTTCTAATTTGAGCAAATGCTTGGATCACATCTTTTACCCGTTTTACTGCCCTGAAATTCGACACATGTATGATTACTTTTTCGTAATCTTTTATTTCATATTCATGACGTAGATTAGAAGAATCTGTTTTATGATACACTCGTTCATCAATAAAGTTGTAAACCGTGCTTATTTCTTTATCTGGAGCTAATAATTCCTTCGTTTGTTGTGATAATGAGTCTGATACGGCCGTTACTACATCTGATTTTTCGATTCCGAATTTAATAAGCTCAGCTAAGGATGAATCATTCCCTAGGACGGTTATGTCTGTTCCATGCAAAGTTGTAACAATCTTTACATCATGACACGCCATTTGTTTAGCAAGTATCGCACAGACGGCATGAGGTATTGCATAATGGACATGTAAAACATCTAACTTTTCTCGGGTGATGACTTCTGCCATCTTACTTGCCAAAGCTAAATCATAAGGTGGATATTGAAAAACGGAATAAGAGTTCACTTCAACCTGATGATAATAAATATTGTGATACATTCTATTTAACCGGAAGGGGAGACTTGATGAAATGAAATGAATTTCATGCCCTTTCTCAGCAAGCAGTTTACCAAGTTCAGTCGCTACGACTCCAGATCCCCCGACCGTTGGGTAACATGTAATACCAATTTTCAACTTCATGTTATCCTCCTATTAAGTCTGATGAAAGTAATAATGGTTTTTTCGAGAGAAATCCCTCCGCATACGTAACGCCCACTTCTTTTCCAAATAGACGCTCCCTTGCCTCCACCGTTTCGATGTAGCCATTAACTAGTGGTGTATCAAAAGCCGTATCTGTCTGTTGGAATTGGCTTTTATATGAACGTAAACTATCAAGCTTCTTATCCATCGTATCTGTTACATCAACAACAAAATCAGGCTTATGAAAGCCATTAATCATATAGAAATAAAGATTAGCGATCTTATGTGCAGACAGACCTGATTCTTCCATGTATTTTCGGATACCTGCTGAGAATGCAGCTTCCTCTACTAGTTGGGCACAATTACCGTGGTCAGGATGACGATCTTCTCGATAAGGCGCAAATACCAAACGTGGTCGGTATTTACGAATAATACCAGTAATTTCTCGTATGTATTCTTCTTTCATCGATAAACCCCGATCTGGTAGATCAAGCGAAATTCGCTTAACACCGAGGATTCGTGCAGCGTTCTGCGCTTCTTGCTGACGTAATTCTACAGTCCCATTTGAAGACAATTCCGCCTTTGTTAAATCGCAAATGACGATCTTTTTCCCAAGCTTTGCGAATTTAGCAAGCGTGGCTCCCATACCAATTTCAACATCATCAGCATGAGCACCAAAAGCTAGTATATCAATTTTATTTTCCATTTTATTCACCTTGCGTTTCGTCTATTTTTCTCCAGTCTAAATAGCCATGCTTTAGTCCTCTTATAAGTACTTCTGCAGTCCCCATATTCGTTGCGAGCGGTACATTATATACATCACAAAGTCTAATTAAGGCATTCACATCCGGCTCGTGTGGCTGAGAAGTTAAGGGATCACGAAAGAATAGGATCATATCCATTTCATTACGTGATACAAGTGCGCCGATTTCTTGATCGCCTCCAAGCGGTCCCGAGTTAAAGCAATGAACCGGAAGGGATACCTCCTGGTTAATTCTTCTTCCGGTTGTACCAGTTGCAAACAGTTCATGTTTCCCCAAAATATCTCTATACGCTGTTGCAAATCGAATCATATCTTCTTTCTTGTTATCATGGGCAATTAATGCAATTTTCATAGGTATTCTCCCCTTCTTTTATTCAATAATATTCTCTAATCCATAAACAAGCACATCTAGTTTCATAACAGAATCCACTGCAAGCTTCACACCGGACATGAAGGATACTCTATCGAATGAATCATGACGTATGGTTAGCATTTGACCTTTTTCACCGAACATCACTTGTTGATGAGCAATCAACCCGGGTAAGCGGACACTATGTATACGCATGCCATCAATATTCGCACCACGAGCCCCTTGCATCGTTTCCTTTTCTTCAGGGTGACCTTGTACTTTTGGTTCACGAACTGCTTTGATCATCTCTGCTGTTTTTACGCCTGTACCTGAAGGGGCATCCAGCTTGCGATCGTGATGCATTTCAATAATTTCCACATCTGAGAAATATTTAGCAGCCATTTGGGAAAATTTCATCATCAACACTGCACCTACCGCAAAGTTCGGAGCAATAATACACCCTAAGCCTTTTTCAGTCGTTAGGTCTTCCAATTTCGCTAAATCTTCTGAGCTGAAACCAGTTGTCCCAACTACTGGACGAATTCCATGGTTCAAAGCAGAAACCGTATGCAGCATCCCAACTTCAGGTGTAGTTAAATCAATTAATACATCCGCTTTGACTGAGGAAAAACAATTCTCAATATCTGAGTATATCGGTGCATCTATCCCCTGAAAACCATCAAGATTCCCTAAATTATCACCATCATGTTTACGGTCAATGACCGCAACTAATTCAAAGCTCTCCGTTTCTTGAACGAGCTTGACTGCTTCATTCCCCATTCTTCCGCGAGGTCCTGCCACAATGATTCGAATTGTTCCCATAGCCTTTATTCTCCTTTTTTCTCTTCATCAATTTTTGTCCATCTGTCTTTGTCACGTGTTTTAAATTTATGCATGACAATATCGTGAGCTTTTTCTAAATCAATGTTCAATGAATTCGCAAAGCAAATGATGACAAATAGGAGATCTCCCAACTCTTCTTCAACTGTATTTTCCTTTTCAGTCGTTTTCTTGGGCTTTTCACCATAAAAATGATTTACTTCTCGTGAAAGCTCGCCAAGTTCCTCTGTCATTCTCGCAAGCATGGCTAAAGGACTAAAATAGCCTTCCTTAAATTGACTTATGTATTGATTTACTTCGTCTTGAAGATCTTGCATTGTTTTTTTCTGTTCCATACCCTCACCTATTTCTAACTAATCTAGATTAATCTGTGTTATAAGAGGTTGTTCATAAAGTCCGGTAAAAATAGCTGTCGAAATTCTTCGTCGTTATGTCCTAAACCTTACCTTTAGGTACGCCCCCACAAGGAAAAAAGTTTTCTTTGTGCGGTGAATTCCCCCGGATTTTTGAACTACCATTAGAATGATTCTCTTCCCCATGTTAGCCAAAAGTCGTTTATATGACAAGATTTTCGTTTATTTTCCATTGTTTGTAACTAGTAATAGAATTCGATATAATAAAGAACATTCTCGATTATCTTGGTTTCATAGGCTTTAAGGCGTAACCTAAGTCGGATTCACTTTATTATAATTGATATTGGAGGTCAAACGCTTGATATACGGTTTGAGATTTAAAAATATTTTGTTCATATTATTTGGCGCAGCTATTTTTGGTTTTGGTCTTGTACACTTTAATATGCAAAATCACTTAGCTGAAGGCGGTTTCACTGGACTTACTTTGATTATATATCAATTAGCTGGAATTAACCCAGCTTATACGAACCTAATTCTAAATGTGCCATTATTTTTCATTGGCTGGAAGTTTCTCGGACGAACCACGTTTCTGTATACAATTATCGGGACAGTTGGCGTATCCATTTGGCTTTGGGTTTTTGAACGTAATGAAATTAAATTAACTCTCGGAAATGATTTAATGCTTGTTGCTTTATTTGCAGGTGTTTTTATCGGTGTAGGTCTTGGTATTATCTTTCGTTATGGAGGAACAACAGGTGGGGTTGATATTATCGCAAGGCTTGCCAACCGATATTGGGGGTATAATATGGGCAGAACGATGTTTTTATTTGATGCCGTTGTTATCTTTATTTCCATTATTACCTATCTAGAATATCGGGAAGCGATGTACACGCTCGTTGCGGTCTTTATAGCTGCTCGTGTCATTGACTTCATGCAGGAAGGCGCATATGCCGCTCGAGGTGCAATGATCATTAGTCGCAATAACGAAGCAATTGCTGAAAAAATTATGAAGGAAATGGAACGGGGAATTACCGTTCTAAAGGGGTATGGTTCATTTACAAAGGAAGATCGAGAAGTGCTATACTGCGTCGTTGGAAAAACGGAAATTGTCCGTTTAAAGAACATTATCACTTCTGTAGATCCACATGCTTTTGTATCTGTCAGTGAAGTTCACGATGTACTTGGAGAAGGATTTACATTAGACGAGAATAAAAATCCAATCGAGCGATAAATATCCCCATCGATTTATACTAATTTATGCAAGGTTTTCTATTTCAAAGTGAACAGTACTCATTCTATAGTGGAGAAGCTGTATAGCGTACATCAAACAAGCTATCTCCTTCCCACCGTCGGCAGCATTCGAATCCAGTCGTTCTTTAACTATCTCATTTGTGGAAACCAAGATTCAAGGGGCAAGAGAATTCCGCTGGATTCAGCCAGGCTAATTAAGTGATCCACAAAAATAATAACGTATAATTACGCTAAACAACGAAAAAAAGCAGGTCCAAAGGAGCTGCTTTTTTACTAATCGTCACTTCTAGTCATACCCGTGTATATTAGAACTAAACGGAGTAATTCGAGTACAGCTACAAGGGCGGCCGCAACATATGTTAATGCTGCCGCGTTCAATACTTTTTTTGTCTCACGTTCCTCATCGTTACGAATGACTCCTAGAGAAACAACTTGATCCATCGCACGAGATGAAGCGTTAAATTCTACCGGTAGCGTTACAAGTTGGAATATAACAGCCGCTGCCATGAAAATAATGCCAAGTAAGACAAAGTTACTCATTCCTGCTATCATACCGATAAGGATCAAAATCCATGAAAAATTCGAACCAATATTGGCAACTGGTACTAAAGTGTGACGTAAACGAAGTGGTGAATAATTTTGTTGGTCCTGAATGGCATGGCCTACCTCATGAGCTGCAATGGCAACTCCTGCCACAGAATGACCGTGGTAATTGTCTGAGGATAATCGAACTGTTTTAGACCGTGGATCATAGTGATCACTAAGAACCCCTCTTGTTTCTTCTATCGTAACATGATACAAACCATTTGAATCCAGAATTCTTCTTGCCGCCTCTGCACCCGTCATTCTGGATGAAGCAGGCACTTTAGAATATTTTTTGTATGCGCTTTTCACTTTCATTTGAGCAAATAGCGGGACTAAGATGATAATCGCAAAGTAAAGTAAAAACATTGTTTCCTCCTATAAGAATGATTATTTCAATTGTAAGAGTAGCGATCATCTCTGTCAAACATTGTGATCTTTCCGTGGTTTTACTGTCTTCTCATTGCCTTTGTATTTTCTCCAGCCTACATAAGATAATGTCAGGATAATAATGCTTCCTGTTGAAATAATTACCCACCACAATGATGGATCTGCTTCATCCTCATTAGGCTCATCAAATATAGACTTTAAATCCTTTTCCAATGCATCCCATTCTTGTTCGTTTGACTCCATCGTTAACATAACCGGACGATATTGCTCCAGATATGTTACACGAGCATCAAGCTGTTGAAGTTTCTCAGATGATACTGAAACTTTTAAACTTGGATAAATGATATTGTACTGTGATAACAAATTATTCAACCCATCATTGAATCCTTCTGAATTCCCTGCTTTGACTGCTGCTTTTGTCTCATTAAAGGCATCCATGATTGGATCTTCTAAAGCCATCCACAATGGCTGATTATTCGAATTGACGGCATCAAGTACTAATCGAAACTTTGTCACAGCATTTATTTTTTCAGAATCTGTTTTTTCTAAGGTTTGTACGGTCGCCAATGCATCATCATAAGCAACGGTAACAACTCTTAATTCAGCCATGCTAAAGAGCTCTTTTTCTTTTGCTGAAAGTAGATAACGCTCTGAAAATTTTTGAAGAACCTTCTCTGTTTCTTTATATCGTTTCATTTCTACAAGTCTTAGTGCTTCGTCGGAGATGGAATCCAACTGCCTCAAACTTCCAGAAGGCTCAGCACGAACTTTATAAAAAGAAACGGTGATTACTAGCAGCAATGCAAGCACCAGGATTTTTTTCACCATACTCCTTGTCCCTCCTTATTTCTCTATTAATCAATATGAGAAGGGAAGGTGGAGTAGACCACTGTTTCATAAAAATTTCAAAGGGATAACGTAAATCTTTTTTCTCTATATCCAAAATAGTAGGCAATAAATATCGAAAGCAGGCTGAGCCAAAATGTAAAATAGCCTATTTCATTCATATGTATAAGTAAATCCCGATAAACTGGCATCATATCAAAAACATAATCAACAATATCATTATGTAAAATCCAGATTCCTGCGATAATAAAATGCCATGGCTTGATTCGATAAAATGGTGAATACAAAATTCCCTGAATCGCCATTCCCAAGTGAGAAGCTATCAGCATATACCCCTCCCATGGCAACTCCCCTGTCGTATATAATGTCAATACATTCATCACTACAGCCCATATTCCATATTTAAAAAGGCTCATGATCGCAAGTGCTTCCATTAGTCCCCAGTTTTTTTTCAATAGAAATGCGAGTAAAACAAATACAAAAAACAAAGATGCAGTTGGGCTATCCGGAACGAATGGTAGAAAAATGGTAGGGGTAACCGCAAGTTGGCTTCCATACCAAATGTAACCGTATAATGTTCCGAATATATTAATCAATAGCAACATCATGATAAACTTCTTATTTGCCAGAATCGGATAGAACATGTTCATATATATACCTCTTTCTTTCAAGATAATCATGTAAATGAGATGGCAAAAAAGAGAATGCCCCAAAAGGGTCTGGCCTGGCTACCACCACACAGTTGATAGTGTTACTTACACTTCCTAAAAAACTGTTTGGATTGGTTACCGGGTCTGACCCTTACTATGGGATATCCTCTTTCTTCACACTTTATTTAGCTGATAAATTCGCAAGAAATTCAGCAAGAGCTTCTAGTTCTTCATCAGAACCTTTAAAAATACCAGCAGGCATTCCACCAGTACCATTTTTGGCAATGTCTTTAATTTCATCAGCAGTATGTCCAGTATCGATAAGCGCTGGACCAGCTCCACCCGTCAATTCAGCGCCATGACATGAAAGACAAGTATTTGCTTCAAGAGCTTTGTATCCACCAGCCTCTTTATCAATCGCTACACCTTCAACAATCTTTCCTTGTGAAGCTGCTTTATCCCAGTCATGGTAATAAACAGATTGCCAAGTCAAGAACACAACCCCCGCGATAGCTAATAGCATGAAGCTAGTTGCGAATGGACGTTTCGCAGGACGACGCTCTGGACCACGATCAAGAAACGGCGCAAGCATCAAACCTCCAAATGCAAGTGTAGGAATAATTATTGAACCTACAATATTATATGGACCAGATGCATACGAATACTTCAACAACTGGTAAAGAAATAGGAAATACCAGTCAGGAAGCGGAATATATGCAGTATCTGTTGGGTCGGCAATTCTTTCAAGCGGCGCTGGATGCGCTGCTGTTAAGCAAAGAAACCCAACAAGGAATACGGCTCCAACCAACCATTCTTTCAATAGGAAATTCGGCCAAAACGCTTCAGTTTTACCAGGATATTCCGAATAGTCTTTCGGGATAAACGGTTTACCATTTGCCGAGATTCGAGAATCACCTACAAATTTCATACCTTTTCCACGATGCATTGAACAATCCCCCTCCTTTATGAAAAGGTTATTATTTAGATTACTGGATACATTTTTCGATATCCTGCAAAAGCCGACTACACACGCGAGTCAGAAGCTTGTCTAGTTATAGCCACTAGATTTTTCTAATCATCGTGCTTCTTTATTTCTTACAATGGACCTGAAATTCCTTGTTTTCTAATCATTATAAAGTGAGCTGCGATTAAGCCTAATAGTGCAGCTGGTAGGAAGAATACGTGAATCGCAAAGAAACGTGTTAACGTCTGTGCTCCAACAATTGTCGGATCTCCAGCAATTAACGTTTTAATAGCTGGACCAATTAATGGAACAGAGTCAGCAATCGTTAATGTAACTTTTGTCGCAAAAACCGCTTTCATATCCCAAGGTAATAAATAGCCGGTTAAGCCTAAAGCTAACATGATAAAGAAAATGAGTACTCCAACAACCCAGTTAAGCTCTCTCGGTTTTTTATAAGCCCCCTGAAAGAAAACACGGAGAGTATGTAAGAACATCATCACGATAACTAGACTTGCTCCCCAGTGATGCATCCCTCGTACAATTTGTCCAAATGCTACTTCATTTTGTAAATAGTAAACAGACTCCCATGCATTGACGATATCAGGTACATAATACATGGTTAAGAACATACCCGAGAGAATTTGGATAACTGTGATGAAGAAGGTTAAGCCCCCAAAACAATAAACAAATGCTGAAAAATGGTGTGCAGGGTTTACGTGTTCAGGAACCTCATGGTCAGCAATATCCCGCCATATGGGCGCAATGTCTAAACGTTCGTCAACCCAGTCATAAATCTTGTTAAACAATAATTACGCCCCCTTATGCGGTTTTAGTAGACCTAAATAAAGAATTCCGTCTTTTACCTGCGTTTCATAAACATCTAGCGGTTTACTAGGTGGAGTTCCTGGTACGTTTACCCCACTTTTTTCGTATCTACCCATGTGACAAGGGCAGAAAAATTGTTCTGGATGTTCTTTGTCTGTATTCCAAGCAACAGTACATCCTAGGTGCTTACATACAGGTGATAATGCAACGATGTTACCATCATCTGCTTTGTATACCCATGCCGTGTTTGTCACTTGGGACTCATACCATCCATCGATTTGATCGAATGTGTAATCAACACGGATTGGTTCCGCTGTCAATTCCGAAACTTTCTGACTTGTTGCGATAAAACCTCCTGATGCACTTGCTTTCAACACTGGATCAATCGCGAATCGAACCATTGGCATTAATATTCCTGCAGCCATGAAACCGCCTACACCTGTAAGTGTGTAATTAAGGAATTGACGTCGTGAAACATTACGCTTACTCATGCTTTTCCCCCCCTCTATTACTATTCTGAACCAATTAGCCAATAAATAGCAACACTATAAAACTAGGACATTACAATGATATCTCAATATTTCATGAAGGTCAATATATGTTAGTCCTAAATGATGGCAACATTGTGGTATATTTCCTTTGTACCCAGTGCTATTTATTCCAGCTTTGAGTAAGCATATCGAGCATTTGGCGAACTTGATCGTTCATCATCTGCCTTGCTTGTCCCTCTTCTAAATGTTCGAGAGGAATGGAAGGAATCCATAAAAGTGAACCAGGAAGCTGTTCTTCATATTTTTTCCACTCACTGTCAGATGTAATCCAAAAAACGTGCTTGAAATCTGCTTCCAATAATTTTAGTTTCCATATCTCAATGAGATCCGCTCTCTCCTGACCTTCAGACCAGTACGTTAACCCTGGCATTAAAAGCAATCTACCTTTCAATTGCTTCTCAACTTCCATCATTAAAATCCCCATAAATTCATGCATGGACGAAAATTGTTTCATCTGTGCACCGAATGAAATCGGATTCATTGGAATGATCAGACTGTCCACATATTCTTTCGACTCTTGATACATCCCAATTTCCTTATAAGTCCACTTCAACTTACTCACTCCTTACAGTTATCAATCATCTTCTTACCATTTTATCATGATTAATTCCTGTTTCATATATCATTACCAGTTATTCTTCTTTTTAACAAACTATTCATTAATTAATTAAGATAAGAAATGAACTTGGCAGTAGAACGTCAAATTCTAAAGGTGAAGTTTAAATAACATCTTAAGGGTGATGCTGTGAACGAAACCTCACAAAACAAGCAGGATGGATAAGGTGTGCTCCCCCCCACCAGATTGATCGAATCAAAAATCACTTTATCAACAATATTGTTTAACATAACCAAAAAATAAAAAAATGAGGCTGTCCCATAACGAAAGGATCGAAAAACCCCACATCTACTATATATCGTTTATATGGCTTATATAAACGGTGTATAGAATGTAAGGTCTGACCCTTTTGGGACACCCTCTTCTCTTTAATTGTAAACTAGGTTATACATATTTGTTGATAAAACGATTTTAGGTTCATTGGTGTGTAACCATGATGTCATATCTCTTCCTGTTATGCTGAAAAAATACTCTAGGAAGTAAATCAACATCATCTAATACCATAGCTTAATTGAAACCTCGCTTTACAGCTTATTCAGTTCTTTTGTTAATGAATAAAAAGTTTCTTTATCATTCTGGTCGAGTGCATTATCAATCGCTTCCAATATCCGCTCTTTCTGAAATGTCGCCAACGAATTTTCTAAAAACTTCTCTGCCATGAGCTTATCTCTCTCATTACTTCCTGTGCTTTTTGGCATAAATGGATTTTCTTCTAAAACCGCGGCATAGTGGTAGGATGAGTAGGATGATTTAAAATTTAACTGGATATAGATGTCTTCATCCCGATTCAGGCGGATATCATGAAACGACTTCTCTGCGTCAGTGGTCATGATATTGGATTTATAAAATCGGAAAGGTGCCTCATCCACACAATGCGTTGACATAATCAACCCTCGTGGGCAATATTGAGCACTTTCCACAAAATGAACCTTTTTCATTAACTGATCATGGCTCATTAAATAATTTAAAATCCACACACATTCCCTGCGCTTCAACTGATAATGATTTAAAAACCAGCGAATAAAGTCTTTCTTTTCGTTAACAGATACAGGGGCTGCCACCATGAGTTCCCTCCTCTGTACAGATATTGTATCAATCAGCATTCTTTACCATTTCTTATTCCTCAGCTAATCGATCCAAAATCAGCACATATTCATCATTTGCCGGATCCAGCTCGAGAAGCTTATTAAATATTTCTCTAGAGGTAGCTAGTACTCCTTCTTCAATTAAAAAGAATCCGTAATCTTCTAAAAAATCTTGGTTACTGGCGAAAAATTCATACGACTTCTGGAAGCTTTCTAAAGCTTCTTTAAACCGTTCATTTTTTTGCAGGCTTATAGCCAGCATCCATTCGAATTGCGGATCGTCTTCGCCGTATTTCCTAACACTTTCAATCGTTTCAATAATATCATCATACTTTTCTTCATGCATGAACAGTTTAAGTAATGTAAGCGTAGCTTCTAAATAGCCTGGATCAATGGCAAGAGCTTCCCTGAAAAACAATTCTGCCTCATTTGTCAGACCCTTTTTCAAAGCAATTTTCCCCCCAAAAAGATTCAGCTCTTTGTTGAATTCATCCTTGTGAATCCCCTCCCTTACCGTTTCTAGAGCTTCATCTAGACGCTCTAGGCTTTCATAAGATTTCGCAAGATACAGATAAAGGGAATGATATTCCGGATCTAACTCCTTGAGTTCGGTAAACCTTTGAATCGCCGTTTCAAACATGGCTGCTTGGTATGCAGTTAATGCAAATTCGAATAATGTGTTAATTTCGAGTTTGTCTTCCAACGCCTTTTCAAAAAAAGGAATGGCTTCTTCAAACTCACCCAAATTACTTAAGGTCTGCGCTAGCCGCTGGTTGATACTTACACCGCCTATTTCTTTTTGCTGCTTAAGTACCTCTTTATAATTCGCAACAGCAGCATGATCCTTCCCTTGCTGGTAATACAGTTCTGCTAAAGCAAAATCAATCAATGGTTCTGTTGGTAGCAGTTCCTTTGCTTGTTTAAGCTTTCGTTCGCTGACCTCATCCATTCCCTGCATTTGATATAAATCCGCTAAAAGGAGCAGAGCACTTGGATACATGTCATCCGACCCGCTAATTTTTTCAAGCAATAGGAATGCCTCATCTTCTTGGTCCATATCGACGAGAATTTCAGCGAGTGTAACGAGGAGCTCTCCTTCATTAGGAAACAGCTTAAGTAAATGTTCGTATAAATCCTTTGCTTGCTCCATAAATCCCAGCTGTAATAATTCCTCCGCTAAAAGGAGCATCTCTTCAATTGCTTCAGATGATTTTATTCGATTTATATGTAGAAATGCTTCTTCTAATTCGCCTTTTTTTAGATTGTTGAGCACTTTTTCAATTGTGTTCATAATAAAAACCTTCCTCCTGCTAACAATTTCTTCATATTAAAAATCCAGGAATCCTGATTTTTATTTCAGACCCTTTTTTCTCGGCAAGGGATAGTGTCGCCCCTGCCCTCACAACCTTCCCATTTAACACGGTGACAACCAGTTTATCATATTCCCCTTCTGAAATTCCATTGAAATCACTTGTATCGTGTGAAGAATAAAATAAGTTATAGCTTAATTCTCCATTATTGCGTAAATATCCTTTAATCGGATACAAACCAATTTTTTTTAATATCTGAATAGAGATAGGTTCGCCTTCAGTGAGGGACTCTTTACTGTGTGAAAGTTTAGTGTCAGTCATAATCTTACTCCAAATAGTTTTCGCTTTGTCATTTGCAATTTCTTGTCTAAATATAGGGATAAAAGTTGGATTATATGGAAAGGAAAATTGGCGAATCCAGCTCCATGGAAGCCGTTGTAGTTCATCTAAATTCGTAATTTTTACAAACACAGTGGAGATACGTTCTTTAATACAGCGTTGCATGAGCTTTGGAGAAACCGTTTTTTGGGCAACTTTAATCGCAAGTAGATAATCAAGTGGTGAATCTTTCATAAGCTTTCGTATTTCTTCTAGACGAGGAGCGAGGAGATATTCATAAGGAACTTCTACAGGGATTAAGATCATCCCTATACCATTTAACACATGCTGTTCATAAAGTGACCAGGAGGCAGGCAGATTCGATTCGTTAAAGACTGTCGTTGTAACAGGGCTCATAATAAAATTTTCTAGATTTTGTTTCATCATTCGTAGCTGCTTGACGGAGTTATGAACAGAATCCACTTTATCGCCTTTCACTACAATGGACTTATTTGACGTCTTGCCATCTTGCCATACCATTACTTTATCAATGATATAATTCGACATACAACCCCTCCCTAGCCTTGTCTTATGACCAGCTTATGAAAAGGAACGCAAAGATATGTTCATTTATGAAAATTGAAGTACTTTTACGATTACAGAAATAAAGATACAATCTGTGCGAGTTCAAAAAGGAGGATAAAAAGAGCCGAGTAGTTCGAGGAGTGAGTCTCTATATCTATCACGTATACAGTTAATACGTGGGGACCCGACTTGCACAGGACGTGCGCGATTTTAACAGAAGATCATTAATAAGCGACAAGGAAATTCGACAGCTATTTTTTCCGGACTTTTTGAACAATCTCTCTCAATAAAAAAATGATGATTCAACCTGTTTTATGACCTTCCTCATTCGAAAGGTAAATTTAGTTGAATCATCACAATTATCTTATTTTATTAGTGTTGTCAAGTGGTCAAAAAACTGAGGATAGGAAACTTCTATCGCCTTTGAATCAGTGAGGATTATTTCATCACTCGCAACTAATCCTGCAATGGCTAGCATCATACCAATGCGATGATCTCCATGACTTGAAACTTCACCACCATGTATTGGCGTACCTCCTGTAATAACTAATCCGTCTTCAGTTGGCTTGATTTTAGCTCCAAGACGGGATAACTCATCAGCAACCGTGTCAATTCGGTTCGTTTCTTTCACTTTCAATTCCGCTGCGTCCTTAATGACAGTCGTTCCTTCTGCACTAACAGCTAACAGCGCGATAACAGGAATTTCATCGATCAACCGAGGAATTAAATCGCCTTCAATCGTAATGGCATGAAGTTTGGACGATCGTACTGTAATATGACCATACGGCTCTCCTTTTTCATTTATATGTTCAATCTCGATATCAGCACCCATTCTTTGAAGCACTTCAATAATTCCAGTACGGGTAGGATTTAAGCCTACGTTTAATAGCTTTACTTCACTATTAGGCGTAATCGCAGCGGCCACCATGAAAAAGGCTGCTGAAGATATATCTCCAGGAACGTAAATGGATGTCCCTTGTAAACTTTGGCCACCTTCAACACTAATTTCGTTTCCCTTTCTTTCCACCTTACCACCAAACTGGACAATCATTCTCTCAGTGTGGTCACGTGTTTTTTCAGGTTCAACAATGGTTGTCGTACCCTTAGCTTGAAGACCAGCTAAGATGATCGCAGACTTCACCTGTGCGCTTGCTACTGGAAGCTCATACCGAATCCCTTTAAGTTCAGTTCCATTAACCGTTAATGGTGTAAATTCACCGTTATTCCTACCTTCAATATCCGCTCCCATTTGCTTCAATGGATTCACGACCCGAGTCATTGGACGCTTGCCGATTGAATCATCACCAATTAACTCAGCCTGAAAAGCCTGACCTGCCAAGATTCCGAGCATAAGTCGAATCGTTGTGCCAGAATTACCAACATCAAGAACTTCACTTGGTGCTTTTAATCCAGAAAAACCCTTGCCAATCACTTCGACAAGGTCACCGTTCTGCTGAATGCTGACACCTAATTTAGAAAAGCAATCGATTGTACTTATGCAATCCGCCCCAGGCAGAAAGTTTTCAATGTTGGTAATTCCTTCAGCCAAAGCACCAAACATGATCGAGCGATGTGAAATGGATTTATCCCCTGGTATAGATATTGTTCCTTTAAGTGATGTAATGTTTGTTTGTAATGTTTGTGTATCCATCTATTGGTCTCCTTTGTAATTAATTCGACATTAGACGAGAATAGTATCAAAGCTAGTATATTTTTTTATACATGCAGCAGCTTTTGTCCGATCAATATCTGTTTGGAAGCTAACGACCAAGACTCCAAATATATCTTCTCTTGTCTCGACTATTCGAATATTAGTAATGCTTATCTCTTCTTTTGCAAAATAGCCCGTAATTTCCGAAATCACACCAGGGTAATCCGGAACATCAATATATAAATCGTAATAAGCGGGTATTGCCCCTCTTCCGTGGACAGGAAGATCATCACGAAATTCTTTGGCTTCCTGAAAAAAGCGATATATACCAACACGATCCTCTGATGTAATCAAATCTTTCACTTGAAGCATTTCATCTATCCAATTATCCATTAGTTCAACTAATACTGATTTATTATGAATAAGAATATCCCGCCACATTTCTGGACTGCTTGACGCAATTCTGGTAATATCCCGGAATCCCCCTGCCGCCAAACGCGAGACAAGCGGATTTCTAGTACTGTAATGTTCTGCTTGTTTGACAAGCCCTGAAGCAATAATATGTGGAAAATGACTGATGACACCCGTTAATAAATCATGATTATCCGGTGTTACGAGTAAGAAGTTAGCATTTGTTCCTTTTAGCCATTCTTTGAGTCTATTGATGTCTGAATCAAGAATTCCCTCTGCTGGGGTCAATAAATAGAAAGCATTCTCGAATAATTGACGCTTAGCAGCTCCCGCGCCACTTTTATGGGAACCTGCCATCGGATGACCTCCAATGAACGTAATTCCTTTATCTAGTAATCCTGCTGCCGCTCTTGCAACTGAACCTTTTGTGCTACCGGCATCGGTCACGATACAGTCCTTTTTCAGGTTCATATTTGCCAATTCAGCTATAATTCGCTCGGTTTCATTGACTGGTACGGCAAGAATAATAAGGTCAGCTTCTTGTACTCCCCATTCAATCGATGGAGTAATTTCATCAATAATTCCAAGAATTTTTGCCAAATGAGCGTTGTTATCATCCCGGTCAAACCCTACAATGTTCACGTCCGGATGTTCATGTTTAATCGCCATCGCCAGCGATCCACCTATTAAACCAAGACCGATTACACATACATTTCCGTTCATTCATGCCACCTGCTTCATTCTTTAAAATCCTAACGATCATTTCTAAAAGCATTGTTTAAAAAAAGGTGAGCCACTTACCATTATTTTCGTTATGGCATAGCGCCCACCTTACTAATTTATTTCAATCGTTCTATATATTCTTGCTGAAAACTTCAACTTGTGAGGCAGTGAATTCTTTTAAAACAGCAATCATACCTTCATTCTGTTCCTTTGTGCCAACTGTGATTCTCAGACTGGTTGGGAAGCCAAGGAATTTGCCAGAACGCACGATATACCCATGCTCTAATAAATGTTGAAATAGTTGGTCAGCGTCTACTTTAAAATCAATCAAAATAAAGTTCGTTTGTGATGGGTAATAAAATAAGTTTTCAGATTCACAAAAACTAACATATTGGGCAAGTCCTTGTCGATTTTCAATGCTACAATGCTGAATAAAATCCTGGTCAGAAATAGCAGCAATAGCAGCTGCTTGACCTAGTGTATTTGCGTTAAAAGGCTGTCTTGCAGGATCCAGCTTCAAAATGACTTCTTCATCCGCTATTCCGTAGCCAATCCTCATACTCGCTAAACCATACGCCTTTGAAAAAGTACGTAAAACGATTAAGTTTTTGTATGTAGTAGGCCATGAATTCGTCTTCGGATAATCTTCTGCCACAACATACTCCGCATACGCTTCATCAAGGACAACGAGTACGTCTTTTGGAACTTTCTCAAGAAATTCACGAAGCTGCTTTTCCCCAATATATGTACCAGTCGGGTTATTAGGTGTACACACCCATACTACTGCCGTATTTTCGTCAATAGCCGCAAGCATTCCTTCTAAATCATGATCCCCATTTATTAAGGGAATTTCACGAATTTCAGCATGTTCCAAAACGGCGTTATGCTTGTATTGGGAAAAAGTTGGTGTCGCCATGACTGTATTCTTTCCTTCACTTAACAAACTCCGTGAAATGATTTGAATATTTTCATCTGAACCATTCCCAAAAATCAGCTGTGTTTCCTTCACGCCTGTGTGTTTAGCCACCGCTTCTCGAAGCGCAGTAGCATAACCATCCGGGTATATCGCTAATGAAGAAGCGGATTCTGATAAAGCTTGTTTTACTTTTTCTGAACAGCCAAATGGATTTTCGTTGGAAGCAAGCTTCACAATTTCATCCAGACCATACTCTCTTCTTACTGCATCCGTTGATTTTCCTGGTTGGTATGGTTTTAATGATAATACCGATTGATTCCACTTCATTCTCTTACACCTCATTTTTTATATAGAAATTCTTAGTTTTCTATTGTTTTATATGAGCATTTTAATTCTTTAAATCAGGTCGTAATGCCACTGCTTCACCATGGTAGACATGTTGAATTTCTTGCTGCGTTTTATCAGTATTAAGATGTAGCATGATTCTAATACAGAAAGGAAGCGATCCTTCAACTGGTATTTCCTGCATGCAAACAACCGGAACATACTTCCATCCCTCAATATTTCTAAGCGCTTTTGACGGAAAAGTTGATTGCAATTCTTCAGTAACTGAAACGAAAACCGATGCTACCTTTTCTGGGTGAATCTCATTCTCCTGAATCATTTCAACGAGAAGTGTTTCAACTGCTTGTATAATTTCATGTTCTTCATCTTTTAGAACTGTCGTAGCTCCCCTAACTCCTCTTATCATTATCATTCACTCTCCAGCGTTTTATATTTCTTTGATTAGCTTTAGAATATCTCTTCTAATTGCTTAAGAATGATCTCATCATTGATTTCTGCTAATTCCGGAAATCCTACCTCGTTCAGCAAAACAAATGTAATCGTATCAGAAATTGTTTTTTTATCTTTTTTCATTTTCTGGATTAATGATGTGTGATCAAGTTGCTTAGGAATATTGGTAGAGTACCCTAATGATTGCACCCACTCCATAAATTCTACTAAATCAAAACTTAACCCTTTGTATTGACTTAGTTTCAAGGCGTACACACAGCCAATTAAAACAGCTTCACCATGTGTGAAATTGCCGTAGCCCATTAATCCTTCCACAGCATGACCTAATGTATGCCCAAAATTCAAATAAGCACGTACTCCATTTTCCTTCTCATCTTCTTTGACAATTGAAGCTTTAATTGCAATGCCTCTTTTGATCATGTAAAGATATTGTTCATCTGTGATGGCTGCTAAATCTTGAATTTCTGTAAGAAGCCATTTGTAAAATTCCGGATCTTGAATAAGCGCGTGTTTAATGACTTCAGCGAAACCTGATCGCAGTTCCTTTATCGGTAACGTATGTAAAAAAGATAACTCATAAAATACAGCTTCCGGCTGATAAAAAGCGCCAATCATATTTTTTCCTTCTGGATGATTAATCGCAACTTTCCCACCAACTGCACTATCATGGGCAAGCAATGTCGTAGGCAGCTGAATAAACGGGATCCCTCTCATAAATGTCGCTGCAACGAATCCAGCAACATCGCCGACCGCTCCACCACCCAAGGCTAGAATCATCGATTTTCTGTTTAACCCATTCGCAAGGGCAAAGCTTTGACATTGATAAAACACATCGAATGTCTTTGCATGTTCCCCTTCAGGAACTATATATTCCAATACTTGTTTACCTGATTTTGCAGCCAATTCCTTCACTTTATGCAAATGAATACTAGCAACTTTCTCATCACTAATAATCAATAATTTCGTGATATCTGAATAATTTTTTTCTAAAAATAAAGGAAGTTGCTCAATCACATGCTGTCCTAAAAAAACAGGATACTCTTTGGAAGGTGTTTTAATGTCGATTGACTCCATCTTTTAAAACTCCTTTACTTCTTGACGGTATCGCTCGATATATTCTGATAATTGATTATATCGGTCAGATGGGAACTGTTCAACAATTGCACATGCTAATTCCCACGCTACTGCTGCTTCGGCGACTACCGCCGCCGCGGGAACTGCACAGCTGTCCGAACGCTCTACGCTTGCCCCAAACTCTTCCTTCGTATCAATATCAACGCTTTTTAATGGTTTATACAGTGTTGGGATCGGCTTCATAACACCACGGACGACAATCGGCATTCCAGTTGTCATTCCACCTTCAAATCCACCTAGACGATTCGTTTTTCTATAGTAACCTTGTTCTGAGTCCCATGCAATCTCATCGTGAACCTGACTGCCAAATAGATGAGCTGCTTCAAAGCCAATGCCTATTTCTGCACCTTTAAATGCATTTATACTCACAATTGCCCCAGCTAGCTTAGCATCCAGTTTACGATCGTAATGTACATAGCTCCCCACTCCAGCCGGCATTCCTTCGACAATTACTTCGACAACTCCACCGATGGAATCACCATTTTTCTTTGCTTGATCAATGGCATCCATCATGCTTTGTTCCACTTCTTTATCTAAACAGCGGACAGGGGAATCTTCCGAGATCTGCTGTAATTCTTTTATTGAAGAATACGGAGTCGGACTTGCTTTGATTCCGCCAATTTCCAGCACATGTGATGCAATTTCAATCCCTAGCAAAGAAAGGAGTTTTTTGGCAACTGCTCCCGCAGCCACTCTGACTGTCGTTTCTCTTGCTGACGATCGTTCGAGTACATTCCGTAAATCTCTGTGACCATATTTAATCCCACCATTTAAATCTGCATGTCCCGGTCGTGGTCGTGTGATTTTTCGTTTGACCTCTTCCGCTTCTTCAGCAGAAATGGGGTCACTACCCATAATTTTTGTCCAATGCTTCCAATCATTATTTTCAACAACAAGAGCCACTGGAGAACCAAGCGTATAGCCGTGTCTGATTCCAGATGCGATAAATGCTTCATCTTTTTCAATTTGCATCCTTCTTCCACGACCATGACCTTTTTGTCGGCGCGCTAGCTCATTATTAATATCTTCGGCCGTAATCGGCATTCCTGCTGGAAGTCCTTCTATAATTGTCGTTAACTGTGGACCATGCGATTCGCCTGCTGTTAAATATCTCATTTTCTCTGCCCCCATTTAAACCGTTAAAGGATTTTGATTTAAGTAACAATATACCACAATTTTATGAAAAATGGGAATTTGATTTCAAGAAAAATACTGCCGTTTTATCCAAGTAACGATTCATCTATCATTTTTTAGGAAAAACCAATTACTTATTATGGAATAAGCAAGCTAAATAAAAAGAGGCTACCTAACAAAACGGAAGGTTCCGCTACTGCTAAATAACTCTTTTAGAGGATGTTCAAAAAGTCCGGTAAAAATAGCTGTCGAATTTCTTCGTCGCTCTGTCTCTCCGGTCCTCGAACTTCTCGGCTCTTTTTATCCTCCTTTTTGAACACTCACCTTTAGCTGGCCACTTTTGTAGACTTAGATTTCTCTGTGGAAAAGGGGCGGGGCTTCGTAAAGTCAGCTCCGCACTGCCACCTTCATAAGGTTATACAATTTGAGATCTTGAACCTTTTTCACCGCTTTAGTTTTAGAGTAGACGCTCATGGAAGTTTTTTATAAAAAAAAGTATCTTCCGTCTCAAAGCCGTATTGGTTTGGGTTGAAAATCTGTTCTGTACTTCCAACGAAGAACACGCCGTCGGTTTTTAAAGCTTGACTGAATTTTGTATATAGAGAGTGCTTAGCCTCTTCAGTAAAATAAATTAACACGTTTCGGCAAACAATTAAATCATAGTTTGTGTCAAATTTTTCAGATAATAAGTTTTGTTTTTTAAATGTAACAGTTTTCTTAATTTCATCCGCAACATGATAAAAATTGCCTTCTTTTATAAAAAATTTCTTTTTCACCTCAGCAGGCACTTCATTTAATGACCTTTCCGGATACACACCAAGCTTCGCTCTCGCAATGACGTTTTCATCAATATCAGTCGCATACACTTCTATCTGCTGCAACGGAAGAAAGGCTGAAAGCACCATCGCAATCGTATACGGCTCTTCCCCTGTCGAACAAGCAGCACTCCAAATTTTCAACTTTCGTTTAGATAAAAGCAGCCGAGGCAAAATTTTCTCTGCTAACACTTCCCAGCGCTTTGCGTTTCGAAAAAATTCTGACACATTAATCGTCATCCGATCAAGAAATTCTTCTCGTTGCTTTGTGTCTTGTTGTATCGCTTGGAAATAAGCATCGAATGATTGATATCCTTTTTTTTCATAGAGGGAGGTCAAACGCCGTTTCATTTGCGCTTCTTTATATAATGATAAATCTATACCCGTTAGTTTTTTTATCTTCAAAATAAATTGTTCGTACTCTTGTACCATTTTTAACGACTCCCCACAACATTTGAATATTTTATTTATACAATCTAATACTCTTATCGGAAGAGAATGGTACTTTTCAACCTGATTCCGAAAAAATAAAGCGTTGCATTCATCCTGCTTTTCTTCCCTCCACTTATTTATTCTTAACTTATTCGTCAAATTTCAAACGGGGTCATACAGTTTATTAAACCATGAGCAAAAAGCCTGGATCAAGAGCGAATTCACTCATCATCCAGGCTTTTTAAATAAGTATATTGCAAATGATTAATAAACCCACTCATTGATTAGTTTTTTGCTAGAAACCAATTCTTCTTCTTTGAAGAAGTATGCCACTTCACGCTCTGCACTCTCTAGTGAGTCGGAACCATGAATAATGTTCTTTTCGACCTTCATAGCGAAATCACCGCGGATTGTTGCAACTGCTGCGTCTTTAGGGTTTGTCGTACCCATCATTTTGCGTGCTGCTGCAATAACATTTTCACCTTCCCAAACCATTGCAAAGACAGGGCCTGAAGTGATGAAATCTACTAACTCGCCAAAAAAAGGACGTTCTTTATGTTCAGCATAATGCTGTTCGGCAAGTTCTTTTGAGATTACCATTAATTTAGCCCCAATAAGTTGAAAACCCTTTCTTTCGAAGCGGCCGACAATTTCGCCGATTAAACTACGTTGTACACCATCTGGCTTGACCATTAAAAATGTTTGTTCCATTTCTCCCACTCCCATATGATCATCTGTTTGTCTATTCGACTATCCATCAAAATATTACCACTTTTCTAAAAATATAGCAATCAATTTTTGGAAGCGTATTCATTTCGCGAAAACACAAGTGATGTTACGACCCTATAAACAAAGTTACCTACAACTCATTCTCGTTTCTATTTCCTAAACAAGTAGAAACGAGAATGCGCTTCTACTTGTTTAGAGCAGAGTTAGATCATCCACTATGTGAATCATCCTGACTCAATCTTTATGTACTCATTAGAATTTACGTTTACCAATATTTTTTGCAATTTGGGATAAAGTTTTTCTCGCTTGGTTGGAAGGAAGTCCTTCAAGCTCAGCAAACGCTTTTTTTAAATAAAGATTGCTAACCTCTGCAGCTTTTTCAATCGACCCTGAATCTTTTATCGCCTTGATAATGATATCCATTTCTTTATTTGAAATCGCTTCATGGACTGTTTCAATTATCATTCTAAGCTTTGGATCTTCCCTTGCAATTAGTACAGGTAAAGTAATATTCCCTTGCCGAAGATCTCCACCTGCCGGCTTGCCTAATTCTTCTTCTGAGCCTGTAAAATCTAGAATATCATCTGTGATTTGATAAGACATCCCAACATAATACCCGAACTTATAAAGCTTCTGACACACTTCTTTGTCAGCGCTTGAAGCAATCGCACCTAATTGACAACTTGAAGCGATTAATAAAGCTGTTTTTCGTTTAATTCGTCTGAAATAAGTCCGCCAATTTTGTTCAAAATTAAACTTATCTTTAATCTGTTCAATTTCCCCCAAACACAATTCAACCATTGTCTTAGCAAGAATTTGATGGGCAGATGGATTGTCAATATGGGACATGACTTCAAGTGCACGCGCAAAAATGTAGTCGCCTGTATACATAGCGACACGATTATCCCATTTTGATTTTATTGTGGCTGAACCTCTTCGTAGATCAGCATCATCTACAACATCATCATGGACAAGAGATGCTGTATGAATAAGCTCAAGAGCTACGGCTACATGTTTAATAACATGAATATCATAATTGCCAAATTTAGAAGCCAATAATACAAAGACTGGGCGAATGCGTTTCCCTCCAGATTGAAGTAAGTGCAGTGATGCTTGTCTAAGTACAGGGGAATCCGCCTGGATAGCAGCTTCCAATTGTTTCTCAATTAATTGCAGATCCGTATTCAAAAAAGAATACAACATTTTAAATTTCATACATTCCACCCAGCTTTGTAGTCACTAACCCTTTCTATCGTTTGAGCTTGTAGCCGAAATGTGTAGCAGCTACTCCACCAGTATGTGCCTTATAGCTTACATTAGCGAAACCAGCTTGGCTAAACATACTTTCAAGCTCCTTCATACCTGGAAAATCACGGGCCGAATCTTGTAGCCAAGAATATTCCTTAAAGCTTTTTGCAAATAACTTTCCAAAAAGCGGCATAATAAAACGAAAATAAAAATTAAAACCTTGTTTGAATCCAAACATTGTCGGATGTGACGTCTCTAGACAAACTGCCATTCCACCTGGTTTCAAAACACGATACATTTCTCTAAGCACTTGCATATAATCAGGAACATTTCGAAGGCCAAAGCCGATCGTGACATAGTCAAAGGTATTTTCTTCAAAAGGCAATTCCATGGCATTCCCGTGAAGAAGAGTAATTTGCTTTATATTTTTTACTTTTTCTTCACCGATTTTTAACATATTTTTGCTGAAATCGAGACCTGTTACTTCTCCTTCGCTACCCGTTTTCTCTGCTAAAGCTATAGTCCAATCTGCGGTACCGCAACAAACATCCAATGCCTTAGTGCCTGGTTTTACATTCATATAATCCATCGTTGCTTTACGCCATTTGATATGCTGTTTAAAACTAATGACAGAGTTCATCTTGTCATAGTTCCCATAAATTTTTTCAAAAACATGGTGAACTTTTTGTTCTTTAGATTGTTCCATGTTCACCCTTCTTCCACAAATGTATTTGTATGGGCGGCTGTTACTTCCAAAATACGATGAATTCTCTCGTTGACCCATTTATTTCGGGGAGCAAACTTCCGGATTGTATGTTCTACAGACCTATGAGCTTGTAAAATATGCTCATCAATGGTTGCGTGTATCCGATTTGATTCCCCTTCATGAAAGGTATGCCGATCGAGGTTTCGAGCGGCTATTGAATCAAAGGCTGCAACTACGATGGATTCGCCGTTCTTTAGATAGCTCAACCTTTCTGAATGAAGCCTTTTTAACAAAAGTAACGCGCCTGATATTTCTTTCCAAAAGGGCATGTTTAAATAATCGGCCACTTTACCAATTAAAGAAGATTCAATTACTTTCGTACTCCTAATTAATTCAACTTCATTGGTGATAGTATTTTGATAAAGCATGATTTTATGTTCATTTATATCCTTAATTGCATTCGATAAAACGCTAATTAATTCGATATTATTCGAATTAGCCAATAACTGGTAATAGAGACCACTATAATAGTCACCTGCAAGCACAGTTAATTGTCGATCCTTCAGCAAACGGCCACTTTTGCTATTCTCATTGTCATTGGTATTCGTTACTAATTCATGTGTATCTAAAGCGCTCTGAACAAGTAAGGTAGCCAAAATATACGTATTTCGTTCTTGCTTTGGAATATCCAGCTCATTAAACATTCCCCAAAGCAAGAGTAATTTATCATAATCTATATTGGGCTTATCAAGATACTTAAGCAAGTATGGATGATAAGCTTTTGATTCAGTTGATTCTTTCAGTTCAATCAAAAGATCGTCTATGTTTAACAATTGAGATCACCCTTGTATCCCGTAAGATAATATTGACGCTCTATACCTTCTTTAGATTGGGTTAGAAGCACATATTAGTATAACATAAAAATAATAGGAATTATCCTTGAATGCTTTATTTTTGTAACAACACTTGTAAAATTAAATTACTTAATAAAAACTCTAACATCGGTATTTCATAATATAATAGCAGAATTTGTTTTAAAACTTGCAAATATGTATACAGGCTGTTTTCGTTTACCCTCTTTTTGATTCGCTTTCGATTTCGCCGTATGGGGTATAAATCTTGGCATTGCCTCTGATCTTTATCGCGGAAGTATGCTCAGTAAACTGCGCAATCATAACTTCTCCTGCATCGAGCTTTTCAGAATGGTGAAATTTCGTATCTGACCCTCTCGTTAGTCCAATTACATTAACGCTATCTTCCATTGCTTTTATCACAAGATAATCTTTAAATGTTTTCTCATCCATCCCATTCCCCCCCGATTCTATCAATTTTTAATAAACGATAAAACTTCTGCTCTTGTGCTGTGATTTTCAGCAAAAATACCTCTTACTGCTGACGTGACTGTCATGGCGCCAGGTTTCTTCACACCGCGCATCGTCATACACATATGTTCCGCTTCCACAACAACCATCACTCCATGGGGTTCCAACTTCTCCATAATTGAACTTGCAATTGTAGACGTAATTCGTTCTTGAAGCTGAGGTCGTTTTGAAATGGCTTCAACTGCTCGAGCTAGTTTACTTAAACCCGTTACTTTTCCGTTCTTCGGGATATAAGCTACGTGTGCCTTACCGTAAAAGGGGACGAGATGGTGCTCACATACTGAATAAAATGGGATATCCTTCACTAATACAAGCTCTTCATGGTCTTCTCCAAACACTGTTTCAAAATACTCTTTTGGATCCTGTTCTAACCCCGCAAATATCTCTTCATACATTCTTGCCACACGTTTCGGTGTATCCAACAATCCTTCTCGCTCAGGATCTTCACCAACCGCTTCTAAAATCATCCTTACAGCTTCTTCAATTTTTGCATGGTTCACTTTTGTCATTTCTTTACCTCCCTAGATTTAGTAACATTCATTCTATGTAGGTCATTATTTTTTATTTTTAATTATAAAATTTGTGAAAAGATTAACTTAAGATAAGCACAACTTCTTCAATTGTAACACACTCGTAAAAAAATAGGCAAAAGAGGATATCCCAAAGGGTCTGATCCAGAACTTACCATACAGTTAATAGTGTTACTTACACATTACTTTAAACTGTATAGTAGTTGCAGGGCCGACCCTTTACTTATGGGACATCCTCTCTTTTATGCTCAAATACCGTTATGTAATTACTTAACAGCGTCTTTAAGAGCTTTACCAGGTTTGAAAGCTGGTACTTTGCTTGCTGCGATTTCGATTTCTTCACCAGTTTGCGGGTTACGCCCTTTACGAGCAGCTCTCTCACGAACTTCAAAGTTACCAAATCCGATTAGTTGTACTTTATCTCCACTTTTCAAAGCGTCTAAGATTGTATCAAAAACAGCATCAACAGCTTTCGTAGCGTCTTTCTTAGAAAGCTCACCTGTTTCAGCAACTGCGTTAATTAATTCCGTTTTGTTCATGCCATTCACCTCCTCCCAAAAGGATCTTTATAAAAAATCATTATTACAAACTATAATAGTGATTTGTTACCTAGTTGAAAAATTCACAGTGTCAATGTTCTTATTAAAAATACCTCAAGGAATTCCGGATGAATTTGCAGCTCACCGGAACGTTTTAGAAAAGGTCCCTAAACCTGCAAGAATGGCTATACAATGCGTTTTCTTAATGTAGATTATCACAATTCCTATTCAGATAGCAAGGAATTTCATAAAATAATGGGAATCTTTTCATGAGAAAATGCATATAGTATAAATTTGACTTCATACCATTCATCATTACCCTTATATGCACTTTATAAACACTAGATGTGTTGCAAGAGTAAGGCTCACTTTAGAACTAACTTTTCATACTCTACTCCAACCTCAATAAATATGCAAATATTAAGGATAAAAATGAATATGTAGTTTATTTACAAGTAAGTAGATACAATCATCCTACATCACTTTATGTGATAATCAAAAACAAGTTAAATGGATAAACAGACTAATAAACGGATTTGATTGAAGTTCACGACACAAAATCACTTGATTTAATCATACTTTTAGGTAGTATTCAAAAAGGAGGATAAAAAGAGCCGGGAAGTTCGAGGAACTATCGTCTCTAGACCTGCGCGTATCCAGTATTACGTGAGGACAGGACGTGCGCGATCTTAACAGAAGGTCATTCATGAGCTTTGAAGCAATTCGCAAGCTTTTTTATCGGACTTTTTGAGCAACCTCTTTAAGGGAGTATAACTCAAATGCCCCTTTTCCTGTACACGAAGATGCCAACTATCCTAATCAGACGTTTTCAAATTCCAAAAAGGCCATTCTCTAGGAATGACCTTTTCCATTTTATAAAATAATCGCAATGAGACCTCCAGAGCCTTCATTGATGATTCGTTCTAACGTTTCCTTCAGTTTATACCTTGCATTCTCAGGCATTAACGATAGTTTAGCTTGTATTCCTTCTCGTACAATAGAACTTAAGTTTCTACCAAATATCTCCGAATTCCAAATTGACATCGGGTTGTCCTCGAAATCCTGCATTAAATAGCGGACCAGTTCTTCACTTTGTTTTTCTGTGCCAATGATTGGCGCAAATTCGGACTCTACATCCACTTTTATCATATGAATGGATGGGGCTACCGCCTTTAGGCGTACGCCAAATCGTGACCCTTGTCGGATTATTTCCGGCTCATCTATGCTCATATCATGCAATGAAGGTGCCGCTACTCCGTACCCCGTTTGCTTTACCATTTTTAACGCATCAGATACTTGATCATATTCAGCTTTAGCATGAGCAAAATCTTGCATCAGCGCGAGTAGATGATCTTTCCCGCGGATTTCAACGCCTACAATTTCTTTCAGAATATCATCATATAATGCGTCAGGTGCGTATAAATCAATTTCTGCTACACCCTGACCCATTTCGATTCCTGCAAGACTTGCGCGATCAATAAATTCGAAATCATTAAAGTGACCGACGACCCGATCCACATCCCGAAGCCTTTTAATATCTTTGACCGTTTCTCTTACCGCATCTTGATAACTCTCTCTTAACCAATGGTTTTCTTTTAAAACCATGACCCAGCTCGGTAAATTCACATTTACCTCAAGCACTGGAAATTCGTATAACGCTTCACGTAGAACGCTTAGTACATCAGATTCCCGCATTCCTTCTACACTCATCGTCAATACAGGAATATCATATTTTTCTTGTAGATTTTCCTTTAAAATTGCAGTATCAGGATGATGCGGCTGTACAGAATTTATAATCATGATAAAAGGTTTACCTACTTCTTTCAACTCTTCAATTACTCGTTCTTCTGCTTCAACATAATCACTGCGGGGAATTTCTCCAATGGAACCATCTGTTGTAACGACCACGCCTAAAGTGGAATGGTCTTGAATTACTTTTCGCGTTCCGATTTCAGCCGCTTCATGGAACGGAATCGGTTCTTCGTACCAAGGTGTGTGAATCATTCGGGGACCATTTTCATCTTCATAGCCTTTTGCCCCTGGTACAGTATAGCCGACACAATCGACTAGACGGATATTCACATCAAGACCTTCTGCAACATGAATGGAAGCAGCTTGATTCGGAACAAATTTCGGTTCTGTCGTCATAATCGTTTTTCCTGCTGCGCTTTGTGGAAGTTCATCCTGCGCTCGTACCCGATCTGATTCAGTTCCGAGATTCGGGATGACCACAAGTTCCATGAACTTCTTAATAAATGTAGACTTTCCTGTCCTTACTGCACCGACGACACCTAAATAAATGTCTCCGCCGGTACGCTCAGCAATATCTTTAAAAATGTTTACCTTTTCCAAGGTATCCCCTCCTGAATTGAAGTCTTCGGGATAAACTTCATCCGTTTTTATTTCTAGGACAATATAAATGTATGATGTTGTCCTAAAAAAATATACCTGTTTTTTTACTCTATAAAGGCAGGCATTTATGTTTGTGGATAGTAGAAGAAAATAAAATAACCCTTCCCCTACAGTATATTTTGCAGGGAAAGGGTTATGACTATTTTGTCAAGAAAATTGGAACCTTTGATTCAGCATCATAGGTGTATGGTAATGAAAATGCAGGAACAAACTCGCTATTTTCCACTAGGAGATTGCGAATATCTTCTCCAGGCTTGTAATTTTCTTGATGGGCTTGTAAGGCGTCGTATAAATCGGGCGTATAATCGACAAACAGCTCACCATTTGTATTGATAACAATTTGGAGTGGTTTCTGACTGTATGGACTTGTCACTGTTGGCGCTTCCTTCATGCCTAACTTCTTATAATTCAACGCATACACATAGTCGGAAATTCTCTCACCGAATGGCGGGTATCCATTACTTTGACGATAAAGAGTAATCCTTATCACCAATTCTTGGATTTGCTGGGCCATACGAACATCAATCAATTTCACAGTTGGATTATCCTCAACATCGACTAGTACGTATTGAAACACTCCTCCCGCCTCGTAGGAGTTTCCTGGAGCTTCAGCCATATACCTTGGCGCTATTTTCTTAAAGTCAATTACGTATTTCTGATAAATAGGCGTATCATTCTCTTTCGTTAAAATCGGCAAAACCTCTTGATCACTTTGAAATTGATCGACTGCGCTTTGCACAGACTGAATTTGCTCTTTATAAGGGTTTCGATTCTCCACTTTTTTTTCAGCTGGATATAAACATCCTGATAATAGGAGGGGAATTGTACAAATACTTAAGAACTTTTTTATCGATTTCATGTCGGTATCCTCTTTAATTCGTTGGCCCGCTGACAACTATTACAAAAATAATCAGACCGGCCAAAATCATTAATATGTATGCAATTATTGCGGTTAACGTACGCCATATTCCTTTTAATTTATAACGGCTAAAATAAATAGAAAATATGGAGATTGCCATAAATCCCATGGCAACAAACGAAATCCACATTTTCTGCAGTGCTGGTGTCATTAAAATCCTCTCCTTTTTCCGAATCATTATATCATATGAATTTCCAGTAATGGGAGAGAATTATCGATTCCTGTAGAAATATTTGAAAAAGGATAAGATCCTCAGGCAAAACGTACCTTCAAATTGTTATAAATAATTGGTTATATGATTTTGCGATATTGACTTTTGACTCATTCTAGCTCTAGGCCTATTTGTTTTATCAACTTTATTCGTTAACATAGTCAATTATAAAAAAAGACAGAAGATAAAGAAATCCCTTATCTTCCGCCATTTGACTAAATCCACCTAATACCAAGCCATATTGCTAGTTTACTGTCGTAGCATTGTATGCAGGTGTGCACATACTCGAACCGTCTATCGCCTATTTTAGGATAAATATTTATGTTACAGTTCTTGTTTTTCGCCCCAAGCATTAAACAAATCTTCAATTTCGTTTCTTTTCACTCGCGTCATCAATGAATCGACCGAATCTTTCACGTTCTGTTCATTAAACAAAACATCATATAATGCATTCGTGATAGGCATATCGACTCCGATCTTTTGGGCCAGTTGATAGGCAGCTTTCGTTGTTCGTACACCCTCTACAACCATGCCCATATTCGCAAGTACTTCTTCAAGGTTATTTCCTTTTCCAAGCATATTACCCGCACGCCAATTTCTAGAATGAATACTTGTACAAGTAACGATTAAATCACCAATCCCAGTGATTCCGGAAAACGTCAGAGGATTCGCTCCCATCGCGGTTCCTAGCCTTGATATTTCAGCAAGTCCCCGTGTGATTAACGCTGCTTTCGCATTGTCGCCATACCCTAAGCCATTCGTGATACCCGCAGCCAATGCGATGATGTTTTTCAACGCACCGCCAATTTCAACACCCACTATGTCTGGATTTGTATAGACACGAAAGTTTTGATTCATAAATAAATCCTGAATTTTCTCAGCAGCTTTCATGTTTTTTGATGAAACCGTTACGATCGTCGGCTGACGCAAACTGACTTCCTCAGCATGACTTGGCCCTGATAATACGACTACCGCTTGAAGCTTTGATGCCGGAACCTCTTCTTCAATCATCTCCGATATGCGCAAAAGTGAATCTGGCTCGATACCTTTGGATACATGAACAATGGTCATAGGACGTTTTACTAATGGAACAATATCTTTCAGCACGTCTCTGATAGCCTTTGTTGGTATCGCCATGATAATCGTCTCAATATCTTCCACTGCTTGTTCAAGTGAATGGTATCCAACAATATTCGTAGGTAGTTCAATATTAGGCAAATACTTTGAGTTTGTGTGATGTGTATTAATTTCAGTGATTTGCACTTCATTATGACCCCATAGACGGACTTGGTGCTGATTGTCGGCTAAAACCATGGCAAGAGCTGTCCCCCAGCTCCCTGCGCCAATCACTGCGATTTTTTGTTTAATTTCTGACATGCTTACACCGCCTCCGTTATTTTCTTTGGCGACCGAACATCCTGATAGGACTTCCTTCGAAGCCAAAGGCATCTCGAATTCGATTTTCTAAAAATCTTTGATATGAAAAATGAAGGAGCTCTGGATCATTTACAAAAACTATGAATGTTGGCGGTTTAACTGCAACCTGAGTTGTATAATACACTTTCAAACGAGTACCATTATGTGTTGGTGTTGGATTCATAGCAATCGCATCCATTAATACTTCATTTAAAGTATTCGTTTGAACTCTTAATGCATGACTTTCACTGACTTGATCAATGATTGGCATGACCGTATGAATCCGTTTTTTCGTCAATGCAGATAGATAAACGATTGGTGCATAGTCCATGAATAAAAAATGAGCCCGGATACTTTCTTCGAATTCCTTCATTGTTTTTTCATCTTTTTCAATCGCATCCCATTTATTGACAACAATGATGATTCCACGACCTGCTTCATGAGCATATCCAGCGATTTTCTTATCCTGCTCACGAATTCCTTCTTCCGCGTTTAAGACTACAAGAACTACATCAGAACGTTCAATCGCTCGTAAAGCTCTTAGTACACTATACTTCTCTGTACTTTCATATACTTTCCCTTTTTTCCGCATACCTGCCGTATCAATGATGACATATTCTTTGCCATCAAATTTATAAGGGGAATCAATTGCATCCCTTGTTGTTCCTTCAATATCGCTGACAATCACTCGATCCTCACCTAATAGGGCGTTTACAAGTGATGATTTGCCGACATTTGGACGTCCAATCAAGCTGAACTTAATGACACCTTCATCATAATCACTGCCATCGAATTCTGGGAAATGTTTAGCAACTTCATCTAGCAAATCACCAAGTCCTAAACCGTGTGATCCAGAGATCGGATACGGCTCCCCAAAACCAAGCGAGTAAAAATCATAAATTTGATTTCTCATTTCAGGATTGTCCACTTTGTTCACTGCTAAAACAACAGGTTTTTTTGATTTATAAAGGATTTTCGCTACTTCCTCATCAGCAGAAGTAACTCCTTCACGTCCATTTGTCATAAAAATAATGACATCCGCTTCATCAATAGCGATTTCAGCTTGTTGGCGGATTTGTTCAAGGAATGGCTCATCTCCGATATCAATTCCACCTGTATCAATAATATTAAAATCATATGTCAGCCATTCGCCTGAACTATATATTCTATCTCTCGTAACACCAGGTACATCTTCTACAATCGAAACTCTCTCTCCGACAATTCGATTGAAGATGGTTGATTTCCCAACGTTCGGGCGGCCAACTATGGCAACTACCGGTTTTGGCATGCTGTTTGTCATCCTCTCTTTTTACATGTATCGCTTCCATCATTACATTCATGAATGCATTCCATTATCGTATTAAACCCTGCCTTTTTTAGATAATCAAATATATTTTAATGAAAAGAGTCCACAAACTTTCATAAAATATTGACAGGTTCCTTAAAGAAGACAATCTTTGGGCATACGCTCTAATTGTTCTTCATTCGTTATCTGCAAAGCTTTTCAGAAGCCTTCACTAACTATCATATAGTATCAAATTTTTCAACAATCAACAATATAGAATAACTGCAACCATTCCAAAGCTACAATAATCTATACCAATGAACATCTATTAGCAAGCCTAAGGGGTACTATGGAAATGAGTATGCTTCTAGTTCATATGGAAGCGAATCAATGGAGGTAGTTACACGATAAGGATCAGGCAAACACTAGAAAAAATCCTAGTTTCCGTATAGTAGCAGCTGATTTTAGTACATTTGTTACCTGCACTTCTTTGCCATTCAACAGTCATTTTGAACAACCTCTACAATTGTTTTTGTCCTGTCTGAAATTTATTTTGCATATAGTTCATTGCAAAAACACTTAACCATTCGAGACCTGACCAAAAAAGACTTGCACTGACTGAAATGGTCATCATATCAAGCAATATGTAAGATATCGCGGTATAGGGAAGTGAATTATGTACCATAGTAATCATATAAATCCCATCACCCAAAATCATGCCGACAAGGATGCTACTTATTCGCTGTTTCCAGCCTTTGTATAAAAATAATGTTAAAAAATGAAGCACAAGCGCAGCTAACCATGTAGGATTAACAAAGACCCAAAGCGGATCGAGCAGTGTAAATAACTGAAAAGAAGCATAACTTAATGCAATTATCGAACAAGAAAGCATGAAATAGGCAAACTGATACAACGAAAGTCTACGATGATAGATGAGAACGACAAATAATAAATAAATTCCAGCGAACCCAAATGAATACCTTCCGATATGAATAATATATCCAGCGATTCCCATTACAGCTAATAGGTGAACTAATAATGGAAAACGATAAACCTGTGCCTTTGAAAAAAAGAACATGACAATGACCCACGTAATCCAAGCAATCCAATAAAAAAGTAACCCTTCCATTTTCAACACCCCTCTTATAAAACAGTATGTCTGCTTTAATCAGAGGTTAAACCTTGGCATAACTTGTTTTTCATAATTCATATGGATTCTGTGAATAAATAAAGAGGCCTTTAGTTAGGTTAAAAGGAGGAGGTGTTAATAATGGGAAAAGATCGACAAGAGAAAAAATTAAAGATGAGCAACAGGGTGGAATCAGACCGTGATCAGTCTCTTAAATATTCTGGTGCAACAAAATTGGAAGGGCCTGAAGAGGCGAGAAGAAGAAATAAACTGTAAAAATTTAATTGAAAATTACTTATTTTTTTAAAGGAACGAATCTATTCTAAAAAAAATGAGTCTGACCTCACACTCTATACACCGTTTATTAGATTGGATAAACGAATATAGTAGGTATGAGGTCTGACTCATTCAGTATATGACAGGCTTATTTTTATTTTAATTTTTTAAATGCATCTCCAAGAATTTCACCTAATTGAAACCCTTTTGACTCTTCAGGTAATTCATACTCCTCATAATGTGAAGAGTCTTGCTCCTGCAAATCTTTAATACTTAAGGATAGCCGTTGATCTACTTCATTCACCTCAAGCACCTTCACCGTAACCGTTTGACCTTCCTGCAAAACTTCGTGCGGCGTGCCGATGTGTTTATGTGCAATTTGCGAAATATGCACGAGACCTTCTACACCAGGGAAAATTTCAACAAACGCTCCAAATGAAACGAGACGCTTAACTGTCCCTTCCAGCACCGATCCTTTTGAAGCTTTTTCAGCAATACCTTCCCAAGGTCCAGGAAGTGTTTCTTTAATGGATAAAGAGATTCTTTCATTATCACGATCAATGGAAAGAATTTTCACTTTTACCTGATCGCCTTCTGACACGACATCAGATGCTTTTTCAACATGTTCATGAGAAAGCTGGGAAATATGAACAAGACCGTCTACACCGCCGATATCTACGAAAGCTCCGAAATCTGTCAGTCTTTGAACGATTCCTTCAATCACTTGCCCGCTTTCGATTTTATCAAGTATGTTAGATTTTTGTTTTTTCTTTTCATCTTGAACGACAGCTCGATGTGATAGAATTAAACGATTTTTCTCTTTGTCCAGCTCAACAATTTTAAATGTTAATGATTTGTTTTTATAATCTGAGAAATCTTCTACAAAATAGTCTTCAACGAGAGATGCTGGTACAAATCCCCTTACTCCCATATCGACGACAAGACCGCCCTTCACGACGTCCCGAACTTCCGCTTCAAATACTTCCTGTGTCTCGAACATCTGTTCAAGTTTATCCCAAGCTTGTAAAGCATCCATTTTTCTTTTTGATAGAATAAGAGCTTCTTCTTCCACCTTAATTACTTCAAGCTCAAGTACATCGCCTTCAGCCACTGCGTCAGATGCTTTTTCGATGTGCAGGCTTGATAATTCACTTATAGGGATAATTCCATCGGCTTTCGCGTTTTCCACAGCTACAATGACTTGCTTTTCCTCTACCTTGGATACCGTTGCATTCACCTTGTCTCCCACTACATAATTGTTTACTTCAATTTGGTTCATGTCTTCTGTCATTACGAACTCCTCCTTAACCCATGACTGCACTGCAGAATTTCTATTCCAGGCTTTTTCCTGATCTAAGAATAAGTTAGCTGGCCTGTCTAAGAGCGAATAAAGATTTTATATTAATTCATAATTCGGAATTAATCCCCCATTTATATAAACTCTAATAAAAACGATAAATTGTCAAGCAAGATGAATTATTTATGCTCATTAATCAATGTTTGAATTTCATCCATGATAGCCTTCGTTGCGACGTCTGCTGAAACTTTCTCTTCACGCAATCTTTCAAAATCCATCGGTTGTCCAAAGACAATCTTTACAGGTCTAAACGCTTTATAAGGGCCGATAACGGCACATGGGAGGACCGCTGCTTTTGATCGGAGAGCGAAAAAGCCTGCTCCGGCTAATCCCTCACCTAATTGACCATCCTTACTTCGTGTTCCTTCTGGGAAAAGCCCTAATACTTGCCCATCTTTAAGTACCGCTAGGCCTTTTCGCAATGCCTCCCTGTCACTTAATCCACGTTTTACTGGAAATGCATGAACTTTAGGTAATATCCCCTTCAAAATAGGAATCTGAAACAATTCTTCTTTAGCCATAAAGTGAATATCTCTTTTCGATGCAATTCCAACCATTGGCGGATCTAAGTTGTTAATATGGTTGGAACAGATTAGTACTCCCCCCTCTCCTGGGATATTTTCCTTTCCTATCGCTTTAGCCCTATAGAATGGCAATAGAACAATTTTTACAGCGTTTTTGGCAAATGTGTAAAAATTCAAATTCATCTTATCCTTTCTTCTATGAGCGAAATGATTGTTTTTGCTACCTCTTCGATCGACATAGAGGTAGTATCTAGTTCCAAGGCATCTTTCGCCTTTCTCAATGGGGATACTTCTCGTTCCGAATCCAGCTTATCGCGTAAAGCAATCTCTTCTTTTAATTTCTCTATATCTGCTGAAAATCCTTTTTGTGAATTTTCCTGGTATCTACGGTGTGCACGTTCTTCTACGGAAGCAATTAAGAACACTTTTACTTTTGCATCCGGAAGTACATGTGTACCGATATCGCGCCCATCCATGACAACCCCGCCGCCTTTTGCTAGCTGTTGCTGTCTGCGAACCATTTCTTCTCGAATCGAACGATGCTTAGATACTTCAGATACTGCAGCTGTCACTTCGTTATTCCTAATTTGTGCAGTGACGTTTTCACCATCAAGAAACACAAGCTGTCCATGTTCACTTGGCTTTAACTCAATTTCCGTTTGTGTCAGCAATGAAAAAAGTTCTAGCTCATTTGCAGGATTGATGCTTTCACTATAAGCTTTGTATGTTAATGCGCGATACATGGCTCCTGTATCCACGTAAATATAATTAAATTTTTCTGCCACTATTTTTGCCACGGTACTCTTCCCCGCTGCTGCAGGTCCATCAATGGCAACAGATATTTTCTTTATCATAAATCCTCCTAAAATCCTATCTAATGCTGTAGTATCTTATCCTGTTTATTTTATCACATTCACTTAAGGAAACAGAAATACTTTTGCCTAACAAATAGAATTCATATTCCCAAGTGAAGAACCATAAAAACTAGGCTACGTTATTGTTGTTAAATCGTTTTTAGCTCATTCATATAAAATAACGGTTCCGTACGTCAAGAACTAAATGACCTTTTTAATCCTCAAAGGTTATTTCAACAAAAAAAAGCGAAAAAAATTCGCTTTCTTTTAGTCTTTCAAATCATCGAATGTTTCAATGACTTTCGTATAATTATTGCTATTGACCCCTTCATACCGAGCAAGTTTTTTAAATTGAACAAAAGTATCTTCACGATTCAAAAAAAGTTGAAAGGCAAGTAAGAAAATCAATTGAATCCAAATCAATTTAATAATAAATCGTTCTACCATTTCCAAGTTTGTTCTACCCCTCCATCTGCGATCAAGTCTTTCTAACAGTATGGAGTAATGATATGTCATTCATTCAAACTCTTTAAATTATAATCCGCTATCCTCAATCTCTACTGCCATTGCTTTATGCATTTCTTCAGTCATGCATTCTCCCCCATCTAAAATGCTAACGCATTTTTGAGGAAGGGGTTTCTGTCGTATCGATGTGCTCACCTAAAAGTTCTACGTGAACCGGAACGATTAACGAGCAACGGTGCTGTCACATCGGTGGACTACACACACCCAGACCCTCTATCCCATTGGTCTTGCCGTTGGGACTTCTTTTTTTTACATAATCATTTCTTATAATAAATTTTCGTAAACCGGCTCAGCATTTTTTAATTTTTCCACTTTTTCTTCTCTGCCCGAATTGGCATTGATAAAAATCCGATACGTATCCTGATTAATGGTTCCTAAAAATTCATAGCAAAGAACTTCTTGATCAAGATCGTTAATAATTAACGCTTTTCTTTCCTCCATAATAGTTACTTTCTGATTAATTTTTGTTTTTGCTTCTTCAGCAGTTAGTGTAGCTTTAGGAATATCACGTTTTTTATGTGATTGAAAGAAGTCATCAGCTGAAAAGCCAAGCACCGATCCATCATCAAGTGCAATTTTAATTTTCACCGAATCTGGATAGATTCTTACACCATCCTGTAAAGTAACGAAATTAAATAATCCTACATGATCATATTGAGCACTTTCAAACAGATCCAATGATTCAAAATCATTTTCTTTTAGAAATTGAACCGCTTTTTGACTGGCTGTACTTAAATCCAATTTACTGTTCTGAATGTCACGATTGTTAATATACCAAACTGGGTAGCCTCCTTTTTTAGTTAAGTCCATATCTACTTCGTTATTCGTCTTTGTTTCAACGAGACTTATACTATAAAATCCGTATTTCGACCCTTTTCCATTTTCCTCAATTTTCACCTCGATCGGTTCTGTCATTTTTGCATATTTCTTAGCTTTTTTAATTGCTTCTTCTTTCGAAATGACTTCCCCTTTTATGTTTTGAAAGTTTTTATTTTCTTGCTTCGCACTTGTAAATGTAGGGTCCCCTGATTGAGATTCCGAGTAACCTGACACTGTTTTTTCAACCGTTTCAAACCCATCAATAATCGTGTTGTCTGTATTCTCTTTCCCTGATGCTAACGCCATTTCAACGTCCATCCAACGAAGATTATTCTTTATTACAAGATATTGGACCTTTCTTAATTCCTTCTGAATTTCTCCAGCTTGTCCGTAAAGAGATTCAAGTCTAGCATATTCCTTATCATTAAGCGGTTCTTTTTCCAAATCTCTTACAGCTGTTTGATAGCTAAAATCACCGATATTTGACAAGAACTCTTCTGTTTTATTAAACGGAAGTAATGTCAATGGAAGCTGACCTACATCATTTTGTGCTTCGGATGTAATTCTCCAAACATCCGTAAGGGCTGGACTAAGAGATGTCCGAGAATTCATCGCTAATGTATTACCAATCTTATCTTGCAAAATATCTACCTGATACGATAAATCATGAAATGCACGTTGATACGTATTTTCAGCATTAATCAAGATTGCGTTTTTTTCCTTATGTTCTTGGTAGCCCCAAAAGCCAGAACCCGCTACAGCTAATACTAATACACCGATCACTACGTTTCTAATCAATTCGTTTCACCTCTCAATGACAGAAAATATGTTTGCCGATTTGTTTAATTTGCGGTCTTGTCCAAATCCATTTACTTGTTGCTGTTGCTGGGTTAAAGTAATACTCCGCATTTCCACTTGGGTCCCAGCCATTGATTGCGTCAATTACTGCTTCTTTTGCTCTCTCATTGGGAGTCAGCCAGATTTGGCCATCCGCTACAGCCGTAAACGCTCCAGGCTCAAAAATAACCCCAGATATCGTATTTGGAAACGAAGGACTATCCAGACGATTTAAGATTACAGCAGCAACTGCAACCTGTCCTATATAAGGTTCACCTCTAGATTCACCGTACACTGCATTCGCTAATAATTGGATATCATTCTGTGAATACCCAGCTGGGAGATTCGATGCGGTATTTGTTTTTTGATTGCTTTTGGTAGCTTGTTTCGTACTAGTATTCGTTTTCCCCGCCGTATTCGTATTCTTCTTATTTGTATTTGGCTTAATTTGCTTTTCAATATCTACGCCACCATAATACGTAAACTCGTTGCCTTTTTGAATTTGTTCATGGACAAATTTCGCATTAAAATTCGATGCATCTGCAAGCTTTTTTTTCGTTGCAAAACCAGCTAAACCATCAATAGGTAGCCCAAATTTTTGTTGAAAGTTTCGCAAAGCCCAATACGTCCCCCACCCATACACCCCGTCGATTTTACCATGATAATAGCCGATATTTTGCAAACGTGCCTGAAGCTCAATGACATCGTCTCCGACCGCACCTTTTTGAATAACTTGGCTCGTAAAGGCCTCAGTATGGAAGTCGGAAAATGTTATGCAGCAAACAGCTAAGCCTGTCGCTATTACACCTTTCCATTTTGACGAAATTCCTTTCATCAACTACACACCCTCTTTTTCTCATGATGTAATGTATACCTATTTTCTTCTTAAGCGCCGTTTTTATTCCATGATAAGTAGAAAAATCTTAATAGAAAAAAGAGGAAAACCAAATGGTCTCCCTCTTTTCTCAGTTTTAAATTATTTGAGTTAAAAAATCGATATTTGGCTTCTAGCATTGCCTATTATTTAATAACTTGTTGAATCATGAAATTCAGATAAACGTCGTGCTGATTTTACTTTTTTCAAAGCTAACCACCAAAGAAAAGTCATAAATGGCAAGATCAAATAAATCCAGAATCGATCTGTTAAGAGAATAAAGTCATACAAGCCATGAAGAAACACCGATATTCCTAATGATAAGAACAAGAATAGTTTTTTATGTGTATTGGAGAATTTGGCTTTACCTAAATAGTACCCCATAATTACACCAAATAAAGCGTGACTAGACACAGGAAGTATCGCTCTGCCTAATGCATGTTCAACTCCATTCGCAATTAAGTATAATATATTCTCCATCGTCGCAAACCCTAGTGAAACAGAAACACCATAAACAATTCCATCATACGGTTCATCGAATACAGCAAACGGATAAATAATATACAAAAGGAAAAACCACTTCATGAATTCCTCCAGCAGTGAAGCTTTTAGAAACGCTTCGCCAAATTGGGATGTGAAGACATTTTCCGTTTGCATCACATATTGGAGAAACATAATCGGAAGAACTAGTGAAACTCCATATAAAAACGTCTTAAACACGGCAGAAACCGGTTCAGAGTCATATTGATCTTTTAAATAAAAGTAACTCAGCAATGCTAAACCGGGTGCAATGCCTGCAGTTAAAATGACCAGCATGGCTGACCCCTTTTCTTATCTTTTATTTAATCGTATCATGGAATAAGGAAAAAGAAAATGACAGCTTAATTTCTGTAATTGGCTTTTTTAACCAACCCGGAGGTGACTATTTGTGAAAAAAAACGTGTTAATTATTCATACAGGCGGGACAATTTCTATGATGGAGGATTCAGCTGGAGCTGTAAAGCTAGCCCATGAAAACCCAATTAAAATAACGTCTGAGACGATACACGATATGGCTAATTTAATCGTTAAGGAACCTTTTAACTTGCCTTCGCCACATATCACAGCTGCAGAAATGCTTTCGATTAAGAAGCTAGTAGAGGCATCAATTCTAGAACAGCCAATCGATGGCGTTGTGATCACGCACGGTACAGACACGCTTGAAGAAACAGCCTATTTTCTTGACTTGACGATACAGACAAGTATCCCCATTGTTGTCACAGGTGCTATGCGTTCGAGCAATGAAATTGGCTCTGACGGATTATACAATTTCATTTCATCCATTAAGGTCGCAATCTGTGATCAGGCTATCGGGAAAGGTGTCCTCATCGTCTTAAACGATGAAATTCATACAGCCGCCAATGCTACCAAAACGCATACTAGCAACGTTTCTACCTTTCAAAGTCCACAATATGGTCCTATTGGAATTGTGACAAAGCGTGCGGTTTTTTTCCACCATCATCCTGAGCATCAAGAAAAATACCCGCTGGAAAAAGTATCAAAACGAGTAACCTTGCTTAAAGCGCATGCCGGAATGGACTCTTCCTTATTTTATGCATTAAAGGATATGAATATTGATGGATTAGTAATTGAAGCCCTCGGCCAAGGAAATATGCCTCCCCAAACAATAAAAGGAATCGAGGCCTTATTAGCGGCAAATATCCCTGTAGTTATTGTGTCCCGTTGCTTTAACGGAATCGTGCAAGATGTGTATGGGTATAACGGAGGCGGAAAGCATTTGAAAGATATAGGCATCATTTTCTCAAATGGCCTAAATGGTCAGAAAGCTCGGATCAAATTATTGATTGGCCTTCATAACACGGAATCACAATTAGAAATTCAGCGAATGTTTTCTCTGTAAATTTTAACAGAGGACACTTACTCGTTTCAAAGAAAAATAGCTGAATTAAAACAATAATCTGGCCAACCAAAGGGATAATAGCGCAAAAGGAACTTGTAAAATAAAACCTAAAAACAGATGCCCTAAAATTTTTTTCATCGTGATTAACTTCTCTTTGAGCAAGTGTTTGAGAGTGAAAATAGAGTATGGATAGATGACAATTATAAATGTAACGATACCTGGAACATAGTCTTTTAAACTAATGAATTGAAATAAATGACTTACACCGTTTGCTAAAAAGAGACCAGATACTAAGAATGAAAAAATGGAATAGGTTCCATTCCTAAATATATTCTATTCTTTAACGCTTGACAGCATCCAATTACTGATATGTTCCATAGTATAAAAAAGGAAAATGTAAATGCCTTGTTGTTAGACTAAAGGGATTGTATCGGAATGATTAAAAAGAAATGTCTCTACAGTCAAAATTTCTTCCAAATCGTGAATGGAATAAAGGTGCGGGGATAGTCAAATTAATCAATTTAATTTCGCGAAGTTTACCACTTAATACTCTATCTGAATTACCCCGACATTAGGTTTCTCAGCTTTTGGATAGTGAATCTAGATTGTCTTCATGCATGTACGAGTTAACAAAATAGAGTGCTTAATCGAATTTTGATTTAGCACTCTATTTTGTTTGACATGTGCGAATTAGTGAATTTTAGAAGCGATATCTGTAGCGATCATTCCACCATGGAAACGACCATTTTCAATAAAGATTTCATTCGCATTATTCCCAGCAGCAATAACTCCAGCAATGTATATACCAGGTACATTTGTTTCCATTGTCTCACAGTCAAATGTTGGCCGTCCACTTTCTTCATCAATGTGAATCCCCATTTTTTCTAAAAAGGAATAATCCGGATGATAGCCTGTCATAGCAAATACATAATCGCATTTAATGGTTTCGACACGCTCCGCTGTATGGTAAATTACTTGGTTTTCTGTAATTTCATCAATATGAGCCCCAAATTCCATTACGATTGTTCCATTTCTAACTAGTGATTCAAACTCCGGTAAGATCCACGGTTTAATGCTTGGAGAATATTCCATACCGCGATAGAGAACGGTAACCCTGGAACCTGCCTTCACCAGTTCCAACGCAGCATCTATACTTGAATTTTTCCCACCAATCACTGTTACGTCTTTATCGAAGTATGGGTGACCTTCCTTAAAATAATGGAATACATGTGGAAGATTTTCACCTGGAACATTTAGGTGATTCGGGTGATCATAATAACCAGTTGCCACAATGACGGCTTTAGCTGAATATGTTGCCTTAGAAGTAATAACGACAAAGGAACCACTTTCTTTTTTCTCAACACTGATCACATTTTCAAATGATGAAATTCGTAATTGTTTTCTTTTCACCACTTCACGATAGTAGGCCAGAGCCTGATTCCGGACCGGTTTTCGATTTTCTGTAATAAAAGCAACTTCGCCAATTTCAAGTTTTTCACTCGTACTAAAAAACGTTTGATGAGTCGGGTAGTTGTAAATGGAATTCACAATATTACCCTTTTCAATCACGAGGGCCTGAATTCCAACCTCTCCTAATGCAATGGCTGCAGCGAGTCCACATGGTCCCCCGCCAATAATAATCACTTCTTCTTGAATCATGTTTTACCCTCTTTCTTGTTATCAAAGCACAAGGCGTCCTCTTAATAGCTTTTGATCTCGAGCTGCTGGCGCAAGGTGCCTGTTGTTAGATACGATCCCTTACATTTCAAGAAACTTTTCAAAAAAAAATCTCCTTTTCATTAAGAATAGGAGATTTTGTCACTTTCATCAATTAATTAAGCTTAAGGCTTAAATCCAACCACGGAAACGTGAAGCTTCTGCCATTTTTCTTACGCCGACCATATAGGCAGCCAATCGCATATCAACACGTCTTGTTTGTGCAGTGTCATAAATATTATTGAACGCTTTGATCAAGATTTTTTCTAGTTTCTCTTCTACTTCTTCTTCGCTCCAGTAGTACCCTTGGTTATTCTGAACCCATTCAAAATAAGAAACGGTAACTCCACCGGATGAAGCAAGTACGTCTGGTACAAGTAGAATGCCGCGGTCAGTTAAGATTTGTGTAGCTTCCATTGTTGTCGGACCATTAGCTGCCTCGACAACAATCTTCGCCTGTATATTGTGAGCATTATCTTCTGTTATTTGGTTTTCAATAGCTGCTGGCACAAGAATATCACATTCAAGCTCTAACAACTCTTTATTTGTAATCGTATTCTTAAATAACTTTGTAACCGTTCCAAAACTGTCACGGCGATCAAGTAAATAATCAATATCCAGTCCATCCTGGTCGTAAAGGGCCCCATAAGCATCAGAAATCCCTACGACCTTCGCACCTGCATCATGCATAAACTTCGCAAGATAGCTTCCAGCGTTACCGAATCCTTGAACAACGACGCGCGCACCTTTTACATCGATGTCTCTTTTCTTAGCTGCTTCATGAATGACAATTGTAACCCCTTTTGCCGTAGCTGAATCACGACCGTGTGAACCGCCTAAAACAAGCGGCTTACCCGTAATGAAACCAGGGGAGTTGAATTCATCCATTCGACTATATTCATCCATCATCCAAGCCATGATTTGCGAGTTGGTAAATACATCAGGAGCAGGAATATCCTTTGTTGGTCCGACAATTTGGCTAATCGCACGCACATAACCACGGCTTAATCTTTCTAGCTCACGGAACGACATATTACGAGGATCACAAACGATTCCGCCTTTTCCGCCTCCATATGGTAAATCAACAATTCCACATTTTAAGCTCATCCAAATAGATAATGCCTTCACTTCTTTTTCAGTCACATCCGGATGAAAGCGGATTCCACCCTTAGTAGGTCCTACCGCATCATTATGTTGTGCACGATATCCAGTGAATATTTTTACTGAACCATCATCCATTCTTACTGGAATCTTCACTGTTAACAAACGCAATGGTTCTTTAAGCAGCTCATAAACTTCCTCAGGATAACCAAGCTTGTCCAATGCTTTATGTATTACAGTCTGAGTAGACTTCAGCACATCATATTCTTGTTCTTGGTTAGTATGGTCAGTACCTTTCTCGGCTACCATCTGTATACCTCCTAGAATCTTCAGTAATTACTTTGAGTCATCTTTCATACAAAACCTGAATGGCTTTAAAACGCCACTTGCTACAATGAAGGATAGATCATTAAGCACGCTACACTCGCTTAATCACAATGGTGGCGGTGCAAAGCTGGAATATCGGATACTTTATAAGTATACCCGTTAAATGGATTAGCTATATGAGTAAGTCGCGAAGCCCCGTCCCCATGTCCTTCATTCAAAAGTATACACCTTTGTATCACTTCTGCAAAGCTTTAAAATTGGGAAAAGAAGAATAATCACAAACCTTTTTGAAAGCGGTATCATTCATCTTGCTTTATACCTCATAATATAACAGTTAGGCCCTGGATTTACAAAGCAGGAAAGAGCAATTGAACGTTGTTTTTCTTGCCATTGCTCTTAACCTTTTAAAACATAATTATTTGGAAAAATACTTCGTAAGTATTAAATGAGCGTTTTCCGATATTATACAATTTCCATACTCCTTTAATTTGTATAAAGTCAACGTAGATGCATACCCATATTCAGCAGAAAGCGAAATGATTGTATCATACAACTCTTCCGGCACCTTTTCAATCAGCAAATAATATTGACTTTCAAATTTATAAAGGGTTATGCAAACATTCATTTGTTTTACACAATGTGCGAGCTGAATAACTGCTTCAATATCTGCAAACGTATAAAGTATATAAGGATGCTCACCAATCCGAACATCTAAATCCAGATATTCATCTTCATCTATCAAAATGTCTTCCTCGTCCTTAGACACAACAATAATTACCCCTTGTGCCTGTAAAGAAAAAATCTCAACCGCAATCGATCCGCTCATTTTAAAGTTCATTTCCTCACATGCTTCTTCCACCATTTCCTGAAAAAGTTTGTGAACCTTAAGCGAATTAGCTTTAATATCTTCTATGGTTATCCCTCGATCAAACAAGTCATCGAATGTTAAAAATATTTTAATCTTGTTATTCGTCAATCGCTCAAGCTTCATAAAAGAATGCCCCCTGAATAACCTTTTTCATACATCATATGAAAACGATTATTCACGGTGCATATCATTTTTCGCCTCTAAATGATCCTTCATTCTCACCACTGATTCCGATAATTATTATTTCAGGGTTTGCATGTTTCACTTTTTCCATCCCAAGCACAGGATAATTATAATAAATCTAGTTTAACAATTTCTAATAGTCTTATCCTTTCATGTAACAATTAATACAAGGTAATTCAAAGATTTAGAAACCGTAAAATCGACATTTATCCAAGCTACAGTTCAATAACTTTTGGGTTATATTCCGTATTCTTTCCATTGCGAAGCGTCAGCAAATGGGTCTCTGGTTTTGCCCCCAATCGTAACGGTATCGAACTTGTTCCGTACCCATTACTCGTTAAAAAAAGCGATTTTTCCGTTTTAGTTATTCCTCCATGCTTATATGGTCCGATTCCGAAAAACCGGATTTGTCCTCCGTGAGTATGGCCTGATAAAACAAGATGAATATTATGTTCCTTTTTCACTTCGTTGGAAATAAGTGGGTTGTGACTGATTAATATTCTGAAATCATTCTCAGCAGCATCTTTACGAGCTAATTCATAATTCGCCTTTTTTTCACCTATATCCTCAATACCTATTAGTGTGATTTTTAGATGTTCTGAATTTTTAAGTCTCGCTGATTTATTGTTAAGGATTGTCACGTTTTGCCGTTCAAGCATAGTCCATAATTCTTGCTCATTTTGTTCATAATCATTATTTCCCCATACAAAGTAGACAGGTCCAATTTCTTTTAGCTTTTCAATATTCTCTGTCACCCGTTTCAATGGAACGCCACCTTCTCTTAAATCGCCGCCAATGATAACAATGTCCGCTTTATTACGAACAAAATCAATTAGTTTAGGAGAAATCTTCCTTCTATGAATGTCAGATATAAAAAATAAAGAAAAAGGATGTGCCGATTCCGAAAAATCTTCGAAATTCAAGGATTGTACTAAAATTCTATTTAAAAATGCCATTCGCCACATATACAAAATCAGGAATACAATTATGGCAATACCTATAATTATTCCGTTCAATATCATCTATTGTCTGCCTTCTTTCTAGTCACTTACCAATTGATTTTAAACAAAAATAGGCTGACTCAAAGTCAAAGAGTCATGCCCCCGATGAAACAATTTACACGTCATACTGAAAAAGCACGTTTATTATGACACTATTTACTTTCATGATACAGATTTATATCATAATTTTTCTTCATCATTTCAAACACCTTATGCCGATCTTTCCATTTCATTTCAGGTTTCCACAGCTCTTTGCTTTTATGAATGATTTCTTTTCTCATCGTATGGTATTCAAGCTCTGCTTTATCAACCTTTTTCTTCATGATTCCCATGTAGCCGTACAGGCCCACTGTCATTAGTAAAAATAACATATGTGTAAACTGATCAACGAACACAGAAAACATTGTAAAAAAAGAATAAGAATAGGGAATAATTATAGCAGCATATAGGTAGGCAAACAATGAGCCTGCGGAAATAATTGTTGCCCACATCGTCATGATATGCTTTTTTTTCAATGTTTCATATTTTCTTTTTCGCTCTACGACATGTTGTAGCATTTGTTTCGTCGCCTGATCAGTATTATCGTCCAATAATAGGATGGCTGACTCCATTCATTTTCCCCTCCAATGCGTCTACACCATCACTATATGTACTTGTCCAAAAACTATGACTGAAAACTCTTATTCGTTTTCCTTAACAGGGATTTTTAAAACTTGACCTACCTGTATTTCATCTCCCTTTATATGATTCCATTCTTTAATCCGTTCGATACCAGCAGCAGATTTATAATAGTTCATTGCAATAATAAACAAACTTTCATTTGGTGAAACAGTATGGTAAACAATTTGATATCCATCTTTGGAGTCCTGTTTTTTGTCTTTCTTCTCTTTCATTTCTGAAACAGATGCTGAAGATTTCCCCTCAGGTTCTTCAATCCCTTTAGGTAGTTTAGAAACAGCAGGGACCGCTTTCATATCAGTCGTTTTTCCTTGCTCTGGACCTACTGTTTCGTTTGATTCTACACTGTTTATGCGCTTTGTAACTTCTACCGTTTCAAACCCACTTATTTTCTTTTGTGGAGTTAATGAAATAGGCTCTTGTTTTTCTAAGTACGGTAATAAAAAATAAATCGCAACCGGCATAGCAATAAAAAAAGCAGCTAATATCTTAATTAACGGAAACTTATTCTTGCGCTTTTTTTTCTTTTTTGCTCGAAGCTCGCTCCTGCTTGGTAAAGGTTTCGAGTTCATTCCTACATTATTTTTTTGATACTCTTTTGTTATATTCTCGGGATTCATCATTCTTCCCTCTTTCTATCTAGGTTCTTTCCTTTTGTCAGTTTAATAATTAGCCCTAAAATGAAATCAATCGTGAAATGCATACTAATCGTCACATATAAATTACCTGTCATTTCAAAAATGAAACCAATAAAAAAGCTTAATAAAATAATATTGATGAATAAAAATGGATGAAATAAGTAGCGATAATGAACAAGAGCAAAGAGAACACTTGTCCATATTAAGCCAATATGAGTTTGTAATACACCTCTAAATAGAAGTTCCTCACTTATTGCAACCAATAATGCGACCACGGCAATCATCGGGCATGACAAACTAGTGAAGATTCTTTCATTGATTCCCCCATCATTGTGATAAGCTTCTGGCAGTCGTTTCATCATCACTAAATCCAGCAAAACAACAATGAGTCCTGCACTAACTCCGATATAAATTATTTTCCATTCCATTCGAAAAAGCTTCATGAAGGATGAATAATAATCAAACAGAATGATCCCAAGTATGGCGGAAATGACCAAAAGCAGAATTTGTGTTAAAAATAACTGCTTATGTAGCTCATGATTGGAAAGCCGCGCAATGAGCTCAGCTTGTTTGTTCTTCATTAGTTTTTGCTTCTCCTATCAAAATGGCAGCCAATTCCTGCCTCCATGTTTTTTTCAACTCTTTAACCTCTAGATCATCATGTGGTAAGGATGCTAAAAGCTCATCCGTCACCACTCCACAACGGTCACAGCATGTTTGATTTTTTTCTGTCAGCGCCACATCAAAGTAAGACAGAATATTTACCCGTCTGCAGCAAGAAACAGAAACCCAACGAAAGAAACGCTCAAGTTTATTTTGATTTTCAATCCTTCTCGCTTTAGAAATTCCCTTTAACTTCTCAGTTATCATAAACTGATCTTCATATTCAAATTCTTTTACAAAATGCGTAATCCATCTCCACTGCACATCTGTTAAAGCATACATTTCTCTTAATTCTATTTCTTGTTTCGGTTCAATATTCCAGATCCCCGCTTCAAGTATATGAAGAGATGCCAAAGTCTCTTCAATTTGATAAAACGTAGGCAACTGCTGCTCTGCTAGATGGAGTGGTAACCCTTCATCACCGTCACAATACAATAGGATGGCTGCACTTTGCTTTCCGTCACGGCCTGCTCTGCCTATTTCCTGTAAATAAGCTTCCATCCCTCCTGGCAAATGAAAATGAATAACGACTCTTACATTATTTTTATTCACACCCATACCAAATGCAGACGTCGCACAAATGATACGTAATTGTCCATGGAGAAACTGCTGTTGAATCAGCATCCTTTGCTCCTGTTCCATACCCCCGTGATAATAATCAATATCCTTAACACCATTTTCTTGTAAAAATCTCGTAACTGATTCTGCCGCTTTCTTACTTGAAAAGTAAATAATCCCTGAGCCATCGAAGCTATTCACCAATTCCTTGAGCCTTGCAAGTTTTTCATCATACGAAGAGTGCTCCTCGACAATATAAGCAATATTACTGCGGTCTACGGAAGTAATGACTTCATTTGGATGTTCAAGTTTCAGCTTTTCTTTAATATCTGCTTGAACCGTTTTTGTAGCAGTTGCCGTCAATGCCAACGTAAGCGGATTATTCAATTTACTCCTTATATTTCCTAAGTTCAAGTAATCCGTTCTGAAATCATACCCCCATTGTGAAATACAATGCGCTTCATCAATGACGAACAATCCAATTTCAAGCTTTTGCAACCGTTCGATAATACGAGGAATGGCAAGCATTTCGGGCGATAAGTAAATAAAGCGATACGAGTCTAAACGCTCAATCGCTTCCCTTTTTTGAACCGAGGTCAAAAATGAATTCAGTGTAATTACGCTTTTTTCGCCTCGCATTTTAAGCTGCTCTGCTTGGTCCTGCATAAGTGAAAGTAAAGGCGAAACAATTATAACTACTTTATTTAATACATAGGATGGGAGCTGATAGCATAATGATTTCCCAGAACCAGTTGGTAACATTGCCAATGTATGATTGCCCTCAAGTAGAGAATCGATAACCTCTTTTTGACCGGGACGAAACGTGCTATACCCAAACTGTTTGACTAAAATTTCTTCTACGTTCACTGATCATCACCTGCTTTTGCCAGGACAAGGCGGATTTGAAAAAAGCTGATTTCATCATTGGCCACGATTTCTTTAATAGCACGTAATTGTTTCGTTCGGCTCGTTTTAGAAGCTATTCTTATTACTTCTTCAATTTTTTGAGACATAAAGCGCGAAATATTAAACAGTGGATCAGAGTAAGCGAGCTCCACAATATGATCTTCAATTGTACTTCGCTTCAATCTTCGAATAAAGGCAATCTCTTCTAACGATTTGCCTGTCTGTAAATACTTTAAAGTCATTTGCGTCGAGTTAGTTAACTGAGTGTGAGAATTGCCTTGAATATCTTTAATAATGCTATATAAATAAGGATACTGCACAGATGAATCATCAAATTCCTGTAACATAAAATGAATCGTTCCGAGAAATAAGTACCGCACATACCATTCGTCTTCATGTAATTCTTTGCTAATTTGCGAATAAGTACTTCCTATGCGATGAATACCTGTTAATCTTTTTACAAAAATGGCTCGTTCCTTTTCAGGTCTCTTTTCTAAAAGAGTAGATAATTCGTCAAATAAATGACGGCCAATTTCCACTCTATTTTGCCGATTTTGGGCTAAATACCGTTTTACCCATGTTTGTGTTTGGAAATTCCGTTGAATCGGATAGAAACGATTTTGCTTGTGAATAATATGTGATATAGTTTGAATCAAGAGGCTTAATCTACTCCAATACGGTTGGGTACGATTTTGAAATCTGAATCCATTCAAAGTTTCTGGGAATGGGTACTTTTTCACATGCTGTTGTAGTAGTTCTTGACCGATTGAGGTTATCAGATAATAGCCATTTTGAGGTAATACAATAAGTAGCCCTGATTGAAGCAGTTTATCTACAGTTATTTCAAGCTGTCTTCTCGTTATATCAGGTAATGTACCTAACAGGTTCGTTAGTCCAAACAGATGAACATCTTGAATCGTTTGAGATGACTTTTTCCCCTTTAGCATATGCAAAATAGCGTAAACAGAGCGTTCACCGTTAAAAATACGAATACAATATAGGACGATCATTTCAAAGTAATTTTGCATTTTATACATTCACAACCTTGTTATAATCTTTACCTCTTATCATTGTACCAAAACATTGAAGCCTATTGGTTATGAAACCTGATTGATTTATAAAAAATTGGTCATTTTTTTGAATATCAATAATAATTTTGTCACAATATCCTATTAATATCGTTTGACAAAACCTGATATAAAAAGTGTTTTCATTACATTTATATTGAAAATTTCTACATTCAGTTTTACAATAAGGAAGTATGAAGGGCATGAACCAATTTAGAAGTAGAAAAGTGCGGATTTACCGAGAGGAGTTTTGTAATGGCTAAATATACAATCGTTGACAAGGATACATGCATCGCTTGTGGTGCTTGTGGAGCTGCAGCGCCTGACATTTATGATTATGATGATGAAGGCATTGCTTTCGTAATACTAGATGATAATGAAGGAACTGTTGAAGTTCCTGATGTTCTTTTAGATGATATGATGGACGCTTTCGAAGGCTGTCCAACAGATTCCATCAAAATTGCAGATGAACCATTTGATGGAGATGCTACTAAATTTGAGTAAGTACAAATAAGAGCAAACAACTCTATACTATTTTGAAAAACTCCACCTTGTATATGTAAGGTGGAGTTTTTCAAAGTAATTATTAATCAATGTTGTTAATGAAAAAGAGGCTGCCGCAATAGGTCAGGCCCTGTTATGACATCCTCTTTTCACCTATTCGCTTCAACCATTATGAGATAATGCTTGTTTATGAATCCATGTTTTCATTCTAATATAAAGCAGCGTAAATACGATTGTAATCAATCCACCCTTCAAAATGTTGAATGGAAGAATTGCAGTTGTAACAAATTGTCTTGTTTCCTGAGATGACATCGCATCCCAGTTCATAAATAACGTATACGCTGGAAGAACCACATAATAATTTAGCACGCTCATTAACAAGGACATGATAATAGTACCCATAACTAAAGCAATTGTCATTCCGTGTTTTGAATTTAACTTCTTAAAGATATAATAAGTTGGCAGAACGAATAGTATTCCAGCTACAAAGTTAGCAATATGCCCTACAGGAACACCCGTCGGACTTCCAATCATGACAAAATCCAATATATTTTTCAGCAATTCAACTATAATCCCTGCGACAGGGCCGAAAATCAGCGCAGCTATTATCGCGGGAATATCACTGAAATCAATCTTTAAAAACGGCGGTAAACCAGGAAATGGAAAATTCAATACCATTAACACATAAGAAATACTCCCCAGCATTGCCAAAATGACCAGCTTCTTTACATTGTACACCTTCATAGATCTCTCTCCTTCTTTTTTGTGATCTACCCCACGAAAAAGAGGATTGGTTCCATCGAAATTATTTGCGCCCATTCAAATACCCTTTAATTCATAGAACTAAAGGGAGCTTTAAAGGTATCGTCAAATAAACGTTCAATTCAAGTAAATTTGAACATTTCTCAAGAGACCTCCATCTTCTCCCATCCAGACTATACTGTCGGCTTTGGATTCTCACCAAATCAACCCGAAGGCTCGCGGGCTTTGAAGGTGTCCCTTCATCACCGCCGGTGGGGAATTACACCCCGCCCCGAAGATAGACCTATTCGATTTTTTTCCGTTTCCAAAACGTGTTCCAAGCAGGACGATACAAGTAGTAGTTTATGCGACCAGATTATCCTCTGTTACCTATCTTAAGATTGATAACGAGCGGCTACTAATCTATTTCACATACATTCTCAAATATTCATACTGCCTTGATTGGTTTTAATTTAACATCGAATGGAATAAAAAGCAAGGATTTAAATTTGCATCATGACCGAATGAATGTTAAGTAATTAAATCCTCTTCGTTTTTAACTTGGGACATTTTCTAAATAGGGACATTATTATTTTTCTCTGATTCTCTAAAAAACGAGCGATACAAAAATTCCATATTGAAAAATGGCTCAACACCAAAGTCTGTTCTTGACATAAAAAACAACTTTGTACATTCAATCCAACTTGTTATAAACAAAGGGATTTACTAAGGTGCTAGGATGAACAGAACGTAAGTTAGTTTCGTCAAGTACATGTTTTGGTGAAGACCCTGAAAAATTGTAATAAAAATTCGTTGCTATTTTATTATTGGATCTAAATATGTTCATACTCGGGGTATTTGAGAAAAAGCAAAAAATATTGCACACTCTCATCATTTTTCTCAAATTGACACTTGTATATCCATCCTGTAAAATTAACTGAAATTTAAGAAAATTATTTCATGGGTGGTGTTTTATGTTGTTTCAGATCTTAGTAGCAGACGCAATTAAACCAGAGGGACTAGGACCATTATTAGAAGCGCCATTGGTGAATCTAATTGAAAAAACTGTAGAAGAAGCAAAAAATGTACTTCATGAAATTGATGCAATCCTCGTTAGAAGCGCAACAACAGTAACTGAAGAATTAATTTCTTCTATGCCAAATCTTAAAATCATTGCCCGTGCTGGAGTCGGGATCGATAATATCGACGTACCCGCTGCTACTAAACGTGGAATCGTCGTTGTTAATGCGCCAGATGGAAATACAATATCTACAGCTGAGCACACTTTTGCCATGATGGCTTCTTTAATGCGCCATATTCCTCAAGCTCATGCTTCACTTAAGAATGGGGAATGGAGACGATCTTCTTTTACAGGTACAGAACTTTATGGGAAAAGCCTAGGAATTGTCGGTATGGGCAGAATCGGTAGTGAAATCGTGAAACGTGCAAAAGTTTTCGGGATGGACGTACTCGTCTATGATCCTTTCTTAACGACAGATCGGGCGAAGAAAATGGGAGTTACTTCGCTTGACCTGGCAAAACTACTAACCTTGGCTGATATTATCACGGTACATACCCCTCTTACACCAGAAACAAGAGGCATTATTAATAAAGATAATTTATTAACATGTAAAAAAGGTGTTTATCTATTAAATTGTGCTAGAGGCGGCATTATTAATGAAGATGATTTGTACGAATTAATTGTCATAGGGCATGTTGCTGGTGCTGCTATTGATGTTTTTGCAGAAGAACCGCCACTAGGGCATAAGTTACTCGAACTTGATTCAGTTATTGCGACACCTCACCTTGGGGCATCTACCAAAGAAGCGCAATTAAATGTTGCTACTCAAGTTGCCCAGGAAGTTCTATCTTTCCTTACTGGCAAACCTGTCACGAGTTCTATCAATCTTCCGGCGATATCCAAAGAAGTTTTTGCGAAGGTTCAACCTTTTTATGAACTAGTAAAACAGATGGGATCTATTATCAGTCAAAGTATGCCTGAGGGAATTCATGAAATCTCAGTGAATTATGCAGGTGAGGCATTGGATTTTGATACAAGTATTTTGACAAAAAGCTTGTTATCTGGGTTCTTCAAGCCCAGATTAGATGTCCCCGTTAATGAGGTCAATGCTCTTTTGATTGCTAAAGAACGTGGACTGACAATAGGCGAAAAGACTTCCCACGATACGTTTGGGTACAGTAACTTAATTACTGTTACAGCCAAGGGAGATAACAAACAACTTGATATTAGTGGAACTTATGTGGAGAACTATGGTTCACGCATCGTTCGTTTAAATGATTTCACAATCGATTTCCACCCTGAAGGAAATCTGCTGTATGTACAGCATATGGATCGCCCAGGGGTCATTGGGCGGGTTGGTAAAATTCTCGGTGACCATGGTGAGAACATCGCGACCATGCAAGTCGGTCGTAAACAAGCTGGTGGAGAAGCCATCATGGTTCTCTCTTTTGATAATCCTTTAAGTGATGACATGCTAGAGAAACTAAAACAACTCGAGGATATTACATTCTTATATCGAATCACGTTATAGTGAAGTAACTAAATATCGACGAATAAACAAAGAGGCTGTCCCATAACCAAATGGTCAAAACCCACCTTTATATCGTTTATATGACAGATACATGACAGATTAAACGGTGTATAGAGTGTGAGGTCTGACCATTTTGGGATTTCTTCTTTTGCCAATTCATGAATCATATCGTGTAGTTACTCATAGTCAGAAACACAAAATTCACATGAAGTATCCATATTTGTCCTTCACATTTTCGTTAAGATTCCTAGTAAAGAATCCTTCGTCTACTTCATGTTTACCTTTCCCACCAATAAACATCAAACTGATACAAATTCCAAAAATCAACACGATCAATAAACGTTTTCCATAATCTAGCATATTTATCCCCTCACACCGATTTCATTAACCCTCTATTTGTATGAGATATAATTGAAATGTAGACCACTTAGTTCATTTTTTATTCCGGATCTACAAAGTTGTAATCTCCCAATTGGTGAAAGTCAGTGAAACCTACCGTGAGTTAAGCAGAGGTAAAGTTTTGTCCACAGATGTAGATTATACAGACGATGACATGAGGGACGACGTATTTAGTCTGTGTTCACTGAACCTTTGTATTCGTAGTGTCGATTTATCGAAGTGTTAACTGAAGATTTAGCGACTCTTGAACGGGACTAACCATAAGTAGCGGATGAAAAAAACACTGATGGAAGTCTCACTTTATTCTATTTGGTGCGAGCGGAACCTGAATTGGCTCATTTAAATCAAACGAACCCACATGTTCAATTGTCGAATTCTGAATTTCAACGGTTTCAAATCCAAAATCCTTAGCCGTTAATAAAATAGCTTCTAAGGCTAACATATCCGATTTAGTGTTTTGCAGAATTGCCTCTTCTGCTAACACCACGGTTAATTGTTCTCCTTCGTCAAATACTTGTTTCCATATAAACTCTTTCGGTACTGACGAAGATATACCATCTCCAGCTTGCGTGGTTTTTGTAACTTCTAATGCTTCTTCGATTCTTTCATAGCTCACATTAGTAGGTACGAGAAATTGTGGCGATTTTTTATCAAATTGATAAGCTACATACGCTTTTTTCTCAATATGAGGAATATTATCTTCAGTTAGGTATCCCCTATGTGAAAATTCCGCACCTGGCATACCTTCTGTAGAATACGTAATTTTGTCGATATTTTGATACTTCAACATGGTTATGAAAAGACTTTCTACATTCAAATCATTTTTAAGAAGTGAACTGTCTTTCGGAAAATCGATATTTATCGTTTTTTCATTTTCACCTTCAGTTATTTTGATTCCATCTAGATCGAGTTCAGTAAGTCCGAGTGCAGCTACATCCAATTCTGATAGTGTCTGTACCGTATTCTCTCCAAGCTGACCTTTTGCAAACTTATCTACAAGCCTTGTAACAGGTACAAAATAATTGACATTTCTTTTATCAAATAATGGAATGATAACAAGTGATTGGGTGGCAGAATCTATGTGATAAACGGAAATAGGTGTCACTTCTTGATTCGCTATGTCTACTTGTTCACCTTTTTCATTCATATCGATAGAATCTGATGGAGCTTCTGTAGACTCTATTTTTTTATTTTGCAGTACTCTATACCCACTATCAGAATCACTTTTCACCTGTTCTATGGCTTTGTTTTCAAAACCTACATATTCATTTCGATTGTCTATCATGGACGCAGCAAGGATGCCAAGCAGGAAAATAGTGGCCATTGTTGCCAGAACAGGAATCCAATATCGTTGTTTACGGCTTTCCTTCTTGATGATGTGCTGATAAATTTCTTGAGAGTCACGTTTATCCCGGATTTTCGGAAAATTTCTCAATAAGGTTTCAATTTCCTCATCATTCCATTGGGATTTCTTCATTGTGATGGCCCTCCTCTTCTGCATGATTCTGCATGTACTTCTTGATTGCTTTCAAGGCGCGATGCTGGGTTGTTTTCACTTTACTTTCGCTCCAATTTAATATCTCGGCTGTTTCAAAAATAGATAAACCTTGAATAAAACGGAGAATAATCACAGATTTCTGATTGACTGTGCATCGATTCAAACTGTGATAGATGAATTGCATCTCATCATTTAATAGTGCAATTTCTTCTGGAAGAGGATGATCATCCTTAAGCGGCTGCTTATCCCAATCAAAGTTGTCTAATAATCGTTGCTTCCATCCTTTTTGTTTTCTGAAGTGATCGATTGCTGTATTTTTCGCTATCGAATAAAGCCAAGTCTTTTGACTGCTTTTACCCTCAAAATGCTCATATGATTTAAGTACTCTTATATAAACCTCTTGTACTAGATCTTCAGCCGTTTCATGATTTTTCACCATATAAAATAAAAATTGATATAGTTCTTGATGATATTTGTCATATAATTCATCGAAAACGGAGTCCATAATTTCCTCCCCTCCGTTCATACTATTAGTCGGATTTCCATAAAAAAGGTTACACCTGTAAGGAAGCAAAAACACCTTATCAAATTATAATGAGGATTATTGCTGTTTCCATAGACAAATAGAGGATAGCATGAGCAGTCTCCTCTATCGTCTTTCTAGTTTTTTATACAAGTGGGCGGGCTTCATTAACTAAAAACTGTTACCCATTACATCGAAAGTAAACTGGATTTCATGTGGACATTTACAAATATGTTGCTCCGCTCCACCACCTAATTGAAGTCGGCTTCTCTGTTTGAAATCAATCTAACTGAATACTAGGTGAAGACGTTTTAACATGATGAAAGTTTCTTATGAAACGAGATTTTCCGGCAAGCTTTTTGTGTTTTATTCATTTTCTTTCATTTTTCGAGGCAAACTAAAGGTAAAAGTGGTTCCAACTCCATGTAAGCTGTTCACTGATATTTTCCCTTCATGTGCATTGATAATATTTTTAGCAATAGAAAGCCCCAGACCTGTACCTGAACCCCCTCTAGTTCTTGCCTTGTCTGCTTTATAAAAGCGTTCGAACACAAAGGCTAAATCCTCTTTGGGAATCCCAGAACCTGAATCCTTCACTTCTATCATCAACCCATGTTGCTCATCTATCCGTTGTATGATTTCAACTCTTCCACCAATTGGTGTATGACGAATGGCATTATCAATTAAATTCGTTAATACTTGTTCAATTCGGTCTGGATCGAATGTCCATTCAGGATCTGGATTCCTCAAGGTTGTTATCAGAATAATTTCTTTTTCCTTAGCAAGCCCGGAAAATTTATAGACGATTCTTTCTAAATAATCTTCCATTTGAACCCAGTCATAACAAAGTTGCATATTTTCCGATTCTAATCTGGCTAAATCAAGCAAATCATTAACGAGTCGTCCCATTCTGAGCGATTCATCATAAATTACCTTTGCCATTTCCTTTTTGTCCTCTTCACTTTCGGCAATATCATCAATGATTGCTTCACTATACCCTTGGAGCATACTAATCGGTGTTCGCAATTCGTGGGAGACGTTTGCAATAAAGTCAGTGCGGAGTTTATCCATTTTCCTTTCGTCCGTCATATCACGGATAATTGCCACAGCTCCCCGGATACTCTCGCTTCCATATAAAGGACTGACGATCAACACCCAATCGTGACCTTGTAGAGAAATTTCACCAACTTGTTCTTTGTCAAGTAGCTCCGAGCGATCGAATAAATTCATAAGTACAGACGGAACCATTCCATTATTCTCAAGTTTTTCGAAAGTCCAGCTATGCAAAAAACGCTCCGCAGGCGGGTTTGTTTGCAAAATGGTTCCATCTCGATTAAACGTAATGACGCCATCTGCCATACTTCTTAAAATGCTTGCTAGATGCTCTTTTTCTTGGTTTAAGGCACTAATGTTAAACTTCAGCTGTTTACCCATTTGGTTAAATGCAATGGCCAATTCGCCAATCTCATCACCGGTTAAAATTGGAACTTTCGTATCAAATTTGCCTTTTGCCACTTCAAACGCCACTTCCCGCATTTTCGTTAATGGGGCATTGATCCTCGTTGATAAAAAGAACGCAAAGATGGTTGTGAGGATAATTGCGACGCCAGCTGCCAGCAATATGAATTTTGTAGTGGATGTAATAGCTTCTTCCATTATTTCTAATGATTGAAAGAGAAAGACTTCATCTTGTTGACCATTTAAATCAAGCGGAACTCCAACAACAATTGCCGATATCTCCTGATTACCAACCTTTAGCGGGAGCAGCAGTTCCTTTTTCACCATTTCTCTTTTTGTGAATACCTTGATTAGATTAGGGTCATTTTTAAGAAATTCTGGATTAACACCATATTCCTCCATTGCTTCTGAGCTGAAAATAATGTTGTCATCATTCAAAACGAGCATTTTAGTTTCTATTCCAATCATTTCCGAGGCAATCTGTAACACTTCATCTGTATCAGCATGGGTATTGGTTATTTCAACAATTCGTTTTGCGGTCTTCATTAAATTATTTTCCACTTCATCAATTTGAAAATTCCCAAAAAACTCAACGAGTAAAATCGTTAAAATAATCAAAACGAGGGATACCAATAATAAAATGGTCGCCCATAGTTTCCCAACTACACTTCTCCACAGCCTCATTCTTGTATAACTTCAAACTTATACCCAACACCCCATACGGTTGTTATCATCTTAGCAGCATCTTCTGAAATGCGATTCAGTTTTTCACGCAGTCGTTTTACATGGGTGTCTACAGTTCGAAGGTCTCCAAAAAATTCATAATGCCATACTTCTTTTAGTAATTGCTCACGATCAAACACTTTGTCAGGAGACTTAGCTAAGAAATATAATAATTCATATTCCTTTGGCGTCAAGGATACTTCTTCTCCGACAGCCGTTACCCGATGTGCATCATGATCGATCGTTAAATGAGGAAACACAATAATATCCCTCGTAGTTGTATCGGCTTGAACAGAGGTAATTCTCGAGGAACGACGCAGCAATGCTTTTACCCGTAGAACAACTTCCCTAGGGCTAAATGGCTTCACAATATAGTCATCCGTGCCAACTTCAAAGCCCTGTACGCGGTTAACCTCTTCTCCTTTTGCCGTCAGCATAATAATAGGTGTCGCCTTTTTCTCTCTTAATTCCTGGCACATTTCGATTCCATCTTTACCAGGCATCATAATATCTAGAAGAATGACATCATAATCGATTGCGATTGCCTTCATGAGCGCTATATTACCATTTTCCGCCTCATCAATTTCATAGTCCTCCCTTTCAAGATACATTCGTAATAAGCGACGAATTCTCTCTTCATCATCTACAACTAAAACTTTAATAGGATTTCCCATGTATATATGCACCCCTTCTTACCTCTATTTTACAAAATGAAAGCCGATATTTCTATTCTCTTTCTGTTTTTGTACGGATTGAATGGCTTAGTTTGTCACAAATCTTTCACTTATACAGGCTTTTATGTCTCAATCTACTACAAGCACTCATGTAGATATTATTTCCCTTGAACTACCCCGTAGTCCTTACAGTGATAGCTTAATATCTCGCACGTTGACTCGCCACATGCCCTACTTTAGCTAAGATTAGCAACTTCGGTACGTGTGGTAGCGAAAGAACGTTGAAGATTTTACATGACAGACGTTTTTCCTGTCACAACCTCATATCTTAAGTCTTCGAAGAACAACTTGTACAGGAATATTACATCGCACAAACAAGCGTTCCTCTATGCAAAAGGGCGATTCATCTCCCACTTATTTTTGGGCGTCGCCTTGCACAAAATTGAAGTGGGAGTTGAATCGCCTGAAATGATAAAGAGCCTTTTGCGAGAAAACTAGTCTATCACATAGAAAAGAGGCGATCCTTTTCTGTTGAATGGAGAGCGCCTCTTGATTTAGTTATGCGTATGAATGGAGTCCAGCTAAAATCAAGTTCACGACGATTAGATTGAACATAATGATAGCAAAGCCGACTACCGCAAGCCATGCTGATTTTTCACCTTGCCACCCCTTCGAAAGACGAAGATGAAGAAACGCAGCATAAAACAGCCAGGTAATTAGTGCCCATACTTCTTTAGGATCCCATCCCCAGAAACGTGTCCAAGCAATTTGTGCCCAAATCATCGCGAATATTAAGGCACCGAGAGTAAAGATTGGGAACCCAATTAAAATGGATCGATAGCTGATTTCATCGACTAAATCTAAGTTCACATTCTTAACTAGTGGCTTGAAAATGGCCGCCACCCTTTTACGGAAAAGTAAGCGAATTAACACGTATAAGATTAATCCGGAAAAAAGCGACCATACAACTGTATTTGCTTTATTTGCATCGATAATTGCCGGCATTTTTACAAACGGTTCCATTTTTCCTTCTGTCATTAATTCCCCTTCATGTGGACCAATCAATGCAGGCAAATGATATTCAAATACGGCTTCTTCATCATATTTGTTCACCCATTTAAAATTTGCTTTATAATCGATTGCCGAAAAAGTCGATGTGATGATGACAAAACCAATAGTTGCTACCATGGCGAACATAATCACTTCGAGCCAAGCTGTTTTCTTGCTCCGGCGCGTCTGATCAACAGACTTTACAAGATATAAAATAGCCGCAACAAAACTAATCGATAGTACGGCTTGTCCTGTAGCTGCCGTCGTTACATGAATATGCAGCCAATCGCTCTGAAGCGCCGGAATGAGCGGTGATATTTCCCGCGGGAACATACTTGCATAAGCAATAATAAGAAGGGCAATTGGTAAAGCAAATAATCCTAGTGCAGGTGTTTTATAGATAAAATAAATCAGAATAAATGCAGCAACAAGCATCATTCCAAAAAAAGTTGTGAATTCAAATAGATTACTTACAGGTGCATGCCCGCTTGCAACCCATCTTGTAATAAAATAGCCGAGCTGCGCAACAAATCCCAATATTGTTAATCCAATGGCAATTACGGCCCATTTATTTTGTTTTTTCTCCAATGCTCCTTTTTTATCCCTAATTGCACCACCAAAGAAAAATGTACCAATTAAATAAAGGATAAAAGAAGCATATAACAAGTTCCCACTTAGTTCTACCACGTATACCCCACCTTATTTCTCTAATTCTCCTAAATTTTTTGGCTCCAACTGGTCTTCAGGCTCGTCTATATTGGTGCCTTCAAGTGTCATGGATATATCACGTTTTAATCCATGCCAGTTTTTGTTCGTATGTCCTGCAAGCCAAATTTCCCCGTCTTTTCTTTGAATCCAAATACGTCGGTGATTCCAATATGCCCCTTGAATAACACCAATCATGAATATGGCCCCGCCAAGGAAAAAGATCCAGAGTGTAAGATCTTTTCTAACAGTAAGCGCCGTGACATTTCGTGTATCTACTCCTGCGAAAGCCATCTTATATGTATTTTCTCCTAACGGTTCAAGCGTTTGTTGAATTGCAACAAAACTGACTTCACCTTCTGGTTTATCTGGTGTCTTCATGTTAAATATGAATGCTGGATTGTTTGGAATTGGTGATTTAGTAACCGGTTCCTGATTTTCATCAAATTCGAAATCAGGAAAATAGCTCAACAGCTCAACTGAATAGCCATCTTTCAATTTATACATAGTTTTCGGGTCGTCCAACGAAATGGTTATCATCCCGAACGTTTCTTTCGTGTTTTTATTCATTAAATTAAATGACATTTCACTTAATTCATCTAGTTTAAAATCGACTTGATAGAGTGCATAATGATCGTGTTTTAATGGATTATTCACTTTGATTGAATGGTCTTTGACTTTTTTAAACTTTGCCTCTTCTCCTGGAAGGGTATTGCCTTCTTTTTCATAAAGTGTTACATCAGCTTGATAATTTTTTACGATTGTTCCCACTTTATCAATAGCAGCATTGAATGTTTGATCTTCCTTGTTTTTTTTATCATAGATTTCTACTTTAAATTGATTGTTTTTCAAGGCATATCGTCCATCTGTTCCAGGAATTCCTTTCGTTTCACCTTCACGGAGCCAAAGAACTTCATCCACATACATGCCTGGTAAGAATCTAAGCATTCCAGCAATCAAAACGATGATGAGACCAGCATGGTTGACATAAGGACCCCATCTTGCGAATCGTCCCTTTTCCGCGAGTAAGTTACCGTTTTCTTCTTTGATTTTATATCGTCTAGATTCTAATATTTTCTTGAGTTCTGCAAATTCGATGTCCTGTTGATCTGTTTTCGTTATCCCAAAGATTCGCTGCTTCTTTAAAAAACCATCATGTCTTGAAACTTTCTGCTTTTTCAACGACCGATAAAGCGGAACCACTCGGTCAATACTTGCAATCAGGAGAGATGTCCCAAGCATCGCGATACAAATTAAATACCACCACGAGCTGTATAAGTTATGAAACCCTAATAAATAGTACAACTTGCCTGAAAAACCATACTCTTTTTCGTAAAAAACTTCAGGTAATTCTGTGGGCGGGATGTACTGTTCTTGAGGAAAAATCGTTCCCACAGATGAAGCAATGAGTAGGATCACAATCAAACTGACGCCTACCTTTACAGAAGAGAAGAAATTCCAAATCTTATCAATGATCGATTTATTATAGGTTTGTGACCGACGTGCGCTCCCCTCATAACGCATATCAATCATCTTTGAGTCTTTTTGTGTTTCGTCAAGCACCCGACCGCAAGATTCACACAGAATAGTGCCATGCGGATTCACATGGCCACAAACACAATTCACCACTTCTTTCATGTCAAAATCTCCCCAATATTATGGTTTAATTCTCTCCATATGTTTTTGAATGCTTTCTTCACTTAGGCTACCGGTAAGTTTATCGATAATTTTTCCATTTTTGTCTATTAAAAAGGTGACCGGCAACGGATCTATTTTGTAAGCCGTTTGTACTTGTTTGTTCTTATCAATCATGATGGGAAATGTTAAATAATGCTTCTCGACAAATTTCTTGACAGAATAATTGGATTCTCCAACGTTTACTGCCAAAATTTGTACGCCTTGATCTTTATATTTCTGATATTGTTTATCCATATACGGCATTTCATATTCACATGGCTTACACCATGTCCCCCAAAAATTCAAAAACACTCCCTGCCCCTTATAATCAGAAAGCTTATGCGTATTTCCATCCATATCGGTTAACACAAAATCTCGAGCCATTTCACCCTTTTGTACGGCTGCTACTTTCTCTTTTGTAAAATTCGCATACAGTGAAAAAACTAAAGCTGCACCTAAAAGAACAAGGATTGATGTTCTCATAATAAGACGGCGCTGTTTTTTATCCATATCCATCCCCCTACGCACTTCATAAATGATTTCAATGTTGCAAATTGCACATGTTGGCACTTATCCCAGTTTAACAGACAGGAATGCCTTAGGTGGAAGTTCTCCCTATTTTAATCTGTTGCTTTTCCCATCAGTGGTTGCTAATGCTCTCAGTTGTTTCACTTCATGAGGCGTCAATTCACGTGCATCCCCTGTAGTAAGTCCCTGTAATGTTAAAAATCCGTAACGTTCTCTTTTCAGTTTCTGAACCGGATGACCAATTGCATCGAACATTCTTCTTACTTGACGATTTCTTCCTTCGTGAATCGTGATCTCAATGATTGAAGTCTGTTTTTTCTTGTCACTGGAAAGGAATTTCACTTTCGCAGGTGCTGTTTTTCCATCTTCTAATACGATACCTTTTTCAAGCTTTTTCAGGCTTTCACGTAGTGGAATTCCTTTTACCTTTGCCACGTATACTTTATCCACCTCATGCTTCGGATGCATTAAAACGTTAGCAAAGTCTCCATCATTTGTCATCAACAATAAGCCAGATGTATCATAGTCAAGGCGTCCAACCGGATAAATTCGCTCCTCAATTTCGTAAAAGTAATCTGTTACGACCTTTCTGTTTTTATCATCCGATACAGCCGAGATGACACCTCGTGGTTTATAAAATAGGAAATAAACAGGTTTTTCTTTTTCAAGAGGGACACCATTTACCTCTACTTTATCATTCGGGCCTACTTTGATTCCTAATTCTTTCACGACTGTACCGTTTACTTTTACTCTTCCTTCTTGAATCCACTCTTCTGCTTTTCTTCTTGAGCTCATGCCAGCATGTGCAATAACTTTTTGTAATCTCTCCATCTATCTTTCACCTCATCAAATGTTGTTTAACATGTTTGTAGTTGTAACGCAATCATACAATTATTACACATTGTACCGAAAAAAAGAAGGTGATTGAAATTTTTTAAAGAAAAGAGATGATTTTACTTTAAATTTGAGCACTTACCAACCAGCGCTATTTTTCTAACAAAGACAATATTTTTTACAGTTTTTTCATTAAAAACACCCATAAGCGTCTGCTCTAAAATCCAACGATGAAAAAGATTCAGGTTCTCATATTGTATAACCTTATGAAGGTAGCGGTGCGGAGCTGATTTTGCGAAGTCCCGCCCATTTCCCACAGAAATATGGAGAATTATTCAATATGAGTTTACCACAGACATCTGATACTTAGCCAAAAAAAGATGACGATATTTCGACAAATTGCCAATATGCTGAAAATATTTTCATTTATTATGTTTCACTAATTTTTCAGAAAAAAAAGAGACGGAATCCATCCCCGTCCCTTCATTATTTAACACCAAATACAAGAGTAACTACTACGATTGCTGCAACCAGACCGACTAGATCTGCCAGCAATCCAACCTTTAACGCGTCACCCATTTTTTTAATCCCAACAGCACCAAAGTAAACGGTTAATACATAAAACGTTGTATCCGTACTTCCTTGTATCGTTGCGGCAAGTCTGCCGATAAAAGAATCCGGTCCATAAACGGATATTAAATCGCTCGTCATCCCGAGTGCAGCCGTACCTGAAATGGGGCGGATAATAGCAAGAGGGACGATTTCTGCAGGTACATGGAGTAATTCAAGTAACGGTCTGAGAAATTGGACAAAAAATTCTAGTGCTCCAGAAGCGCGAAAAACGGAAATAGCGACAAGCATACCAACTAAATAAGGTATGATTGAAAAGGACATCTGGATTCCTTCCTTTCCTCCTTCCACAAACGTCTCATAGGTGGGAATTTTTTTATACGTTCCATATAACAAAATACTACAAATTAAAAATGGAATCATCCAGATGGATATAACGGTCATCCAATACATACAAGCTACCTCCTTCCATTCCGGACTCGTTTTCTATGAAAGTAACGGTCTATCAAAATGGCCCCTACAGCTGATATCGCCGTTGCAATGATTGTAGGAAATACAATATCAGTTGGTGAGGCTGAATCATACGTCATACGAATCGCGATGACTGTGGTCGGAACGAGGGTAATACTTGACGTATTAATAGCAAGAAAGGTAATCATGGATCTACTCGCTGAGTCCTTGCCGCCGTTTAATATTTTCAATTGCTCCATCGCTTTTATTCCGAGCGGAGTCGCGGCATTGCCCAACCCGAAGAAATTAGCCATCATATTGGATAAAATATAGCCCATTGCAGGATGATTTGCTGGTATTTCCGGAAATAACAATCTGATAAACGGACGGAATAATGCAGATAACTTATCCAGTAGTCCTGAATCCTGTGCAATCTTCATTAAGCCAAGCCAAAACACAAGGATACTCATCAAACCAAAACAAAGCGTAACAGCTTCCTTCGCACCTTTAAACAATGCCTCATTAACAGCATCCATTGTCCCATTTACCATGGCAAATATGACACCAATCAAAGTCATGCCTACCCATATATAATTAATCATGGCGACCAATCCTTACAAATGATTGTATGAAGTCTTTCCATATCTTGCTCCAGTTTTGTTCACTGTACGCTTCTTTAGATTCCCCATAATAGATTGATCGGGATCCGACCCGCTTATTGTCATAAAATATTTCTGCTTTCCCGACAACCTCTGGAGTACTCCGTTCGTCTTTCCATTCTTCCTTTGGCTTAATTAGTTTGATTTTCACTTCCACATTTTTTTCTTCTTCATCCGAAAGCGGATAGGTAAAGGCGTGCTTTACATAGATTTTCCCTTTATATTGCTTAATCCCTACATCCTTAACAGGTCCTGCTTGTAACAATTCAATTGGTCTAAAATCCGAAAAGGCATGTTCATACATGTAAATATGATCGTTCCAGTCATCTGGACCATTTAGTGTGACCGCAATCAAATTTAGGTCATCTTTAGTGGCTGTTGTAACAAGTGTCCTCTTTGCAAGTTTTGTATAGCCTGTCTTGCCTCCTGTTGTGTATTCATATAATTCAGTAAGCAAACGATTTTTATTTTTCCATACATAGTCCCAGTCTTCTTCTGAATTCGAAGCTCGATGCTTTTTCGAGCCTGAAATCACTCTGTATGCCTCATTTTTCATGGCATAGCGTGTTAATAGTGCCATATCATAGGCAGTCGAGTAATGGTTCTCCGTGTTATCGAGTCCATGCGGGTTTGAAAAATGACTATCTGTCATGCCAATTTCTTCTGCCTTTTGATTCATCATCCAGACAAATCCGTCCAAACTGCCGCCTACCTCTTCTGCGATGGCGACAGCTGCATCATTTCCGGATCGTAGCATTAAGCCATAAACTAAGTTTTCCAATGTGATTTTTTCCCCTTTTTTTAAATAAAGAGAAGAACCTTCCGTCCCAACAGCATTTGGGCTTATTGTTACTGTATGATCTAGTTTACCGGATTCTATGGCTAAGATTGCTGTCATGATTTTTGTTATGCTAGCAATGCGGCTTTTTTCATGGGCATTCTCCTCATAAATGACTCGTCCGCTTTCCTGATCCATCAAAATTGCACTATGGGCGCTTACAACAGGAAGGCTTGCTTTGGCTTTGGCTGGAAAGAGTGTAAAGACGATCATCATCATGCATATATATGGAAAAACTCGATATCGAAAACGCATGCAGTCCCCTCGTCCCTTTATGGTTTTGTACAAGTTTATGCATAAAGTCAACGGATATGATAAGAAAAGCGTAAAGTGCTCGTCTTATGTCCTCGAGGGTCTAAACTCACCAAGATTCATTAAAATCGCAAAAAACCAAGCATAGTATGAACCAACTTGGTTTTTACAATTGTTTTTTTCATTGTTTTATTATTGAGTTTTCCATGTAAGTTGACTTGCATTATCAAATCTATATTGCACGTCTGGCCAGTTCACGATTCTCCACCAGTTATCTACATAGCCTGCTCGATTTGTTTTATATTGCAAGTAATAGGCATGCTCCCAAACATCCAAAACAAGTAAGGGTATCGTATCCCACTGCGTCAATATCATATGTCGTTCCGACTGAAGAATTTCTAACTTCTTCGCTCTAGGAGCCCATACTAATAGCGCCCAACCAATCCCTTCAACCGCTTTTGCCGCTTCACTAAAATGTTTTTTAAAGGCTTCAAAGCTACCAAAGTCATGCACCAATTGCTTTTGCAAACTCCCTTTTGGTTTTCCGCCGCCTTTCGGACTCATATTTTCCCAAAATAGTGTGTGTAAGTAATGTCCTGATCCATGAAAAGCTGCTTCTCTTTCCCAGTGCTTAATTAAGGAAAAATCATTGGTTTCACGAGCTTTTTGCATCATAAGTTCAGCTTTGTTAAGTCCATCTACATAGGCTTGATGATGTTTATCATGATGAAGTTTCATAATTTCTTCTGATATGACCGGTTCTAATGCATTGTAGGAGTATGGGAGCGGCGGAAGGGTGTGTTTTCCAATCGGCACGGATTTATTTAAATCTGGCTGCTGAGCTTGCCCCTGTGAAGGTTTGGTTACGTTATGATGGAGAGTATAGATACGCTGTTGAAACTGCTCGATTTCAGAAGCAGGCCGGTCCTCTTCACTTATTCTAGATGCCCGTTCTAAAAGCTGATGTAGTTCATCATTTAATTGGCCAGCACCACCCTGTCTTGTTTCAAGATAAATCTCCATACCTTTAAGCCATTCTACTACATCTTCTATATACTGTTTATTCATCGCTTTAGTTCCCCCATTTTTACTGGAATCTTCCTTTTTTAACGGAGTGGATTATGGACCAATCATAATCGACTCCGCCCATACAGAAGTATCCTATGAAAAGGTATAAGTTGTGTGAGAAATTATCGAAAGAACAAAAGCGTAAACGCCTTGAATAGCTTCTTTTGTTTGTTCTAGCCAACACATCCTGTAATAGTCCAAGCATGCGTATGGTAGACACTGAACCACCTTTTAAAAACTTATGCTTACTTCTATATAAAAAGCCGATTTGCTAGTGGATTCTACGCAAATCGGCTTTTCATTTATTCCGCATTAACAGGCAGTAAAACCCCCACTGATTGGAGTTTCACTTTATAATCAATTGGACTGCGTCATTTTAGTTCGATAATCGGTTTCATAAAATTCCAGCTCTTCACGTATTCTTTGAAAGCTACCTTCAAGATTTTTCAACAACCTGTCTACACTGTCAGGGGCTTCCTTTTGGAATCTAATCGCGTGTGCACCTGTATAGGCAGAACGACTGTCTTCATACCAAACATCTGATCTGGGGGTAAAGAATTCTTCTACACACCCATGAAAAATTTGATATAACGTTTTCTCAGCTGCCGCTTTATGAAAGGTGGTGTTCTTTAGGATAATCTGACATTCCTCCAAACAATGTTCACTGTTCACCAACAAGCGGCGAATGGTCGATAAAATCCCTTTGTAATACGTTTCATCCCCTGGTTTTTCTTGCTTCAGCTCATGCATGGTCGTTTCATTAAGATATGTCTCAAGCTCACTTATCGTTATCTCTAAAAAGTTTCGTACATTTATTAGCTGGGACTGAATCATTGTATTATCCAACAGCGAAACCTCCTTAAAGAAATTTCATCCGCCAATCCATTTTAGTCTTCAACGATCTATTATGGTCTGGCTAAGATGGTATTGTTAGTATATTAACACAATTATGATAATAATGTCATTCAAGTGTTTCCTGGAATTTTTCAAAAAATAAATCAGCTTCACCTTGTTCAAAGTTTTCCTCAGTAGAGGCGCCGAGAGCGGGTAATTCCTTAAGTGTTTTCAGTCCAAAATAATCGAGAAACTCTTTTGTTGTTCCGAATAAGTATGCCCTTCCAGCTCCCTCGGCCCTACCTATTTCTTTGACTAACGCTTTAGATATAAGCGTCTGCAAAGGCCGATCAGTTTTTACACCACGTATTTCCTCAATCTCAGTCCTCGTTATTGGCTGTTTATATGCAATGATGGCCAGTGTTTCCAGAGAAGCTTGAGACAATCCACCCGAACCGGATGATTCCACAAGCTTCTTAATATAATCTGAATGTTCCTTTTTAGTAGCCAATTGATAAACGTCAGCTATTTCAACTAGCTGAAGACCACTTTCATTTTCTTCATAGTATTCTTTAAGATCTTGGAGAACCTCTTTTGTCTGAAGTTCAGCCATTTCAAGCACTGAAGTTAATTGTTTCAGAGATAATCCTTCATCCCCAGCTGCGAACAACAGAGCTTCAACTATACCTTTCCAATTAATCACTTCCAACTTTTCTTACACCATCCTTAGTTGCAACGAATATTTCAGCAAAGTTCTGCTCTTGTTCGAGAAAGATTTCATTTAGTTTCACTAACTCTAATATCGCTAAAAAAGTAATAACAATCTGCTCTTTTTCTGGTTCTAGGAATAATTCAAAAAAGCTTTTTCTGCCTTTAATAGCTTGTAGATCCGCCATGATTTGATCCATCCGTTTTTCTATAGATACTTCCTGTCTCGTCACTTTTGTATACATCGGTTTCTGAAGCTTTTTCCTGCGAAGCAATTTTTGCAGTGCGCCAAGCATATCATACAAGCTTACATTAAGATTTGGATGATTCATTTCGGCTTCTTTTGCAAATTCCCCCAGGTCACTTGGAGGCTTCATAAACATTAAACTTCTGTCCTCTTCAAGCATCTTTAGTTCATGAGCTGCAAGTTTGTATTTCTTGTATTCAATCAATTTCTCTACAAGCTCATCACGAGGATCTTCTTCATATTCTATGCCTTCTTCATCGTATAAGCGTTCCTCTTCATGTTTTGGTACTAACATTTTGCTTTTGATGGCAAGCAGCGAGGCAGCCATTACTAAATATTCACTCGCTACATCCAATTCTAGATGCTTCATTGTATGAATATAACTAAGATACTGTTCGGTTATCTCAGCCATCGGAATATCATAAATATCTATTTCGAGCCGATTGATTAAATGAAGCAGTAAATCCATTGGCCCTTCAAAAGCATCAATTTTAATATTATAAGCCATTTTAAAACCCCATTACATCATTTTCGGTAGCAAATCCCTGGCAAACCGAATTGAGATTCGTTCCTTTTCTACCTTGTTCATAATATGCCACACTATAGTATAGTGGATTATCGGCCGTTATCCAATAGTGTGCAAAAACAAAGAGGTTGTTTTTTTCTAGGAACATTTCTCCAATTTAGGTTTCTGCCCAAACACTTTTCTTAAAAATTGCATACTCTGACACTGTAAAGAAATTAGAATTAAGGGAGGTACTAACATGGGCGATGGAGGATTTCACGGTGGAGGCTTTGCTTTGATTGTTGTATTATTCATTTTGTTAATTATCGTAGGTGCGTCTTGGTTTTAATTTCTAACTCATATGCCGTATTAGAAAGGCGACTAGGAGCTCCAAAATAACAGTACTAAACTGAATAGAACAACTTGAAATACTTTGCCTAGTTAATATGTATCAAATTATTTTACAAAAAGGGATTTGACTATAAGTCAAATCCTCTTTTTTCATTGCTTGGCGTACTATACGAAATTATCTATTTGTATAACATTATATGTCCGCCCATATCCAACGTAAGCTGATACTTCCTAAAAGCCATAGCCAATCATCTGATGGGAAGAAACCCACTCTCCATATTACTTGCAAGTCTTTTGATTGAACAAGGCTCTTCGCTCTTCTTATGTTCCTTAACAAAGTCTTTATGACTGTACCGATTCACTTCTAAACAGGGCTTATGCTACAATCACAGTAATAAGTGAATAAAGGAGTGGACAAAAATGTGCTACCCCAAAGAATATGTGTCTTATTTAGTTCATTTCCATGCTAGCAGGGATTACTTCGAATGCCACGAAATTCTAGAAGAATATTGGAAAGAGGTATCACCTCGCGAAAGGGACTCCTATTGGGTAGGATTCATCCAAATAGCCGTGGCGCTCTATCATTACCGTAGAGGAAATCTTGCTGGAGCAATAAAGACTATTCGAAAAGCAGATAGTATTCTTCAAATGAATCCTGCTCAAATCCGCAAGCTTGGAATAGAGTATGATGAATTAATGGAACTCATCCATGATATAACCGAAAAAATCACCTTAAAAAAACCTTATCAAAGTGTAAGTTTGCCGATTTGCGACAAAAAATTAATTGAAGCCTGTCTTGCTGGTTGCCGTGAAGCTGGTTATCGATGGATGAAGGAAAGTGATCTCAATGATTCTCTCCTTATTAACAGGCATGTACTTCGCGATCGTTCAGAGGTCATTACGGAACGCAACAAACAGCTACAAATACGAAAAACCAAAAATGACTGATTCTTCCAAGTTTTAAAGGTATAATCTATATGTAAGTGAATCGAGGTTTTTGTCCAAAAGAAAAAGACTGATTTTTTCAGCCTTTGCCCATAGATTTTCGATTATCCCAATAAGTTATAAAAACGAGAATGCCCCATAAAAAAGGTCAGCCTCAGTACCACTATCTATTGTGTATATATAGGTTGCTTGGTCAGATCTTTTGGTTCATCCTCGTTTTTAACAATCATTTATTTACATGAATACTAAATCTCTTGCACTTTCTTATTATTCAACTTCTTTGATATTCTCGCATTTTTCAAAGAAGGATACGGTATTTTCATTCGGCTTAATTTCTTTATTTGGGAAAAGCTCTTGAATTTCTTTTATCATGGTCTTACCAATGCCTTGCTGACGAAAAGAAGGGTTAACAGAAATATGCTTAATGATAATCACGTCAGAAAATGATAGGTCGATTCCAATCGCACCGATGATTTCCTCATCTTTCCAAAGATACAATTGCATATTATCATTGATTTCGTACTCTTTCATAGTGTTTTGCAATTTTTTTATATCCTTTTCCTCTGGCATAAACGACAATAGACCCATCGCAAATTTCTCGTATGCTTTTTTATATTTGATTAACATAATATCCCTCGTTACTAAAAGAACGTTGTATTTTAATAATTGAACTGATATTCATCATACATAAAAACTTCTTTTGTTTCAACATCCGCCAAAATTCCTTTTTACCCCGGTTTTACAAACAGTTTGACTCCAATTGATGAAAGTTTAGCATTACGCGATCCATATCCAGTATACTATTCCCCAAGTAAGCCCAAGTGCAATCAATATGAAGATTAGAGCTAGATTATTTTTTCTCATTCATGAACTCCCTTATCACCCAGCAATTGTTTGTATAGTACATATAAATAAACTTTCGGCATATGGCAGCCGCTCTCAATTTGCATATGCTTCCATTCTACTACAATCTTTACTTTCTGACAATATTATTTCAATTTTCTACCATAAAAGCAGATACTTTTCCACTTTTATTTTGAAACTTCTCTACAATCTGCTTATACTATAAAAGTGAAACTTCCATCAGTGGTCTCCACTGATGGTTAGTTGAACCAATCTAATAGCTTCTGAGCTAGGATCCAGCTTTCTGTAAACCATGACTGGTGATAGTTCCTCTCACACTATGAAACTTTTTCTAAAAACGTTCGTCTACTAAATTGAAGGAGGAAATACAATGAAAAGAATAATGAAATGGGGATTATTGGCCCTGATACTCTGTATGTTCTTACCAATTCGTGCATTTGCCGATGCCGCGGTAGGCGACATGATTATTACTCTTGGTGAAAATCTTACAGCAGAGCAGAAACAGATGCTACTTGCAGAAATGGGTGCACCGGCTGACGCTGAGATTTTAACAGTCACCAATAAGGAAGAACACGATTATTTAGGAAGTTATATCGCAAGCCGATTGATCGGAACTAAAGCAATCTCTTCTTCTTCCATTACATTAGAAAAAGCCGGTACGGGATTGAAAGTTGATTCAAAGAATATTAACTGGGTTACAGAAGAGATGTACGTTAATGCACTTGCTACTGCTGGAGTCAAAGATGCTACCGTTCATGTAACGGCTCCGATTCCCGTTTCAGGGACGGCAGCGTTAACTGGTGTGATTAAAGCCTATGAACTTTCATCAGATAAAACGATACCTGAAGAAGTAAAACAAGCGGCGAACGAGGAGATGGTAAAAACCGCTCAACTCGGTGACCAGGTTGGTACAGACGAAGCCACTGCTCTTATTACAAAGATAAAAGAAAAAATGGCAATAAATCCTCCGAAAACAGAAGCGGATGTTCGAGCAATCATTGAGTCCGCTGCAAAAGAACTCGGGATTACCTTAACGGAGGAACAAATCCAAAGTCTTATTGATTTGTTTAATAAATTAAAAGATTTAAATATTGACTGGAATGCTGTCGGCAATCAATTGACAGAAGCAAAAGAAAAATTGTCTACCTTCCTTCACTCTGAAGAAGGTCAATCTTTCCTCGATAAGCTTAAAAGCTTTTTTAGTAGCTTGATTGATGCGATAAAATCCTTCTTCTCTTAAAAGTGTGTGTTCAAAAAAGAGGATAAAAAGAGCCTAGAAGTCCTGCGAGTAATCGTCTCAAACCTTCCGCGTATGCAGTAACGCTTGGGACCGGACTTGCACAGGATGTGCTGACTTCTGTGTTGCTCGTCATGACGTGCGCGATTTTAACAGATGGTCATTCATGAGCTTTGATGCAATTCGCAAGCTATTTTTACCGGACTTTTTGAACAACCCCTAAAAAGTGACAAAACGAGGCTGTAAAACCAAAGGGTCTGATCCAACAACTACTATATACAGTTTAATTTAAGCAAGTTATGCTATGAACAGTGTATAGAGTGTAAGGTCAGACCCTTTTAGGCAGCCTCGTTTTTTATTTTGTTTTGACGATTTCTTTTAATTCTAAATCCAAACGGACTAAATCTTCATATGTTTCTCGTTTAATCACTTGTTTCGCCTCACCATTTTCCACAAAGACCACTGCTGGACGTGGAATCCGATTATAGTTATTAGCCATCGAATACCCGTACGCTCCTGTACAAAATACCGCTAGAAGATCACCGCGGCCAGACTTTGGCAAAGGCAAATCCCAAATAAGCATATCGCCGCTTTCGCAGCACTTGCCGGCAATTGAAACCGTCTCTTCTACTTCATCTAATGGTCGATTCGCTAGGACAGCCTCATACTTTGCTTCGTACAGCGCTGGACGAATATTATCACTCATTCCACCGTCAACCGCAACGTATTTACGGACTTGTGGAACTTCTTTTTCAGAACCGACTTTATATAAAGTAATCCCCGCATCCCCTACAAGGGAACGTCCTGGTTCAATCCAAATTTCAGGCATTGGAATGTTTGTTCCTTGAAGCTCATTTTGAACTTCACGAACAATTTCCTCTACATATTGAGAAGCAGGGATGGGAGTATCTTCTTCTGTGTAGCGAATCCCAAAACCTCCTCCTAAATTTAGCACTGGAGGTTGATAGCCGAAGTCTTCATTCCATTTCTTTAATTGTCCGATAATCTTTTTTGCAGCTAAGACAAAACCGGTCGTTTGAAAAATCTGTGAACCGATATGGCAATGAAGTCCTTGTACATTCATCCACTTACTATTTAAAGCCTGTTTTAACGCTTGCTCTGCTTGCCCATTTAGTAAATCAAAGCCAAATTTCGAATCTTCTTGCCCTGTCAGAATATAGTCATGTGTATGGGCTTCAATCCCAGGTGTTACCCTTAGTAAAATATTTACTTTCTGCTCTCTAAACACGCATAATTCTTCTAATAATTCCAGTTCGGAAAAATTATCTACGACAATACAACCGATATGATGCTCTAATGCCATCATTAGTTCTTCTTCGCTCTTGTTATTGCCATGGAAATGAATCCGTTCTACTGGAAATTCAGCCTTTAATGCCGTATAAAGCTCTCCTCCAGAAACAACATCAAGAGAAAGTCCTTCTTCTTTCACTAGTTGAATCATGGCGATTGAAGAAAATGCTTTGCTTGCATATGCTACTTGAGCAGAGATTCCCAGTTTTTCAAATGTTTGCTTGAATCCTCTCGCTCTTTCTCTAATTAATTCGATATCATATACGTATAGAGGTGTTCCATATTCGGCAGCAAGCTGTACAGTATCTACTCCGCCTATTTCAAGATGGTTTGCATCATTTACTTTTCCTGTTCCATAAAAGTGCATATGTGTCTCTCCCTTTCCTGACTCTAAAGCCAATTCCCGAAATTCATCAGGAGGGTGTCTCAAAGGGTCTGACCATGCACTCTATACACACAAAGTTCATAGTGGTACTTATGCTTCATTTGAACTGTATTTTGTGGTTGTGGGGTCTGACTCTTGCCTATTGGGACACTCTCTTTCATTTGGAATCTGTTTCAATCAATAGCTATACTTAGCTTTTACTATTGATTTTAGAATAAAGTTAAATTACCACAACTTTTCGACAACAGCAATACTTATGTGAAACTTCTTTTGATCACGCTGTTGATTTTTGGCTTATTTTAGCTAAAAGGCATGTGAAACCACAGATTCGCACGAATGAACCAATAATACAGTTTACCATAACCTTTTATAAAGGGAGTCCTTTAGTTTTTCCATTTATTTCGGTTGACGATAGCGATTCTGTGGATGCACAATGCTCGGTCGAATTTTTGAACCTGGAACAGGTCTTCTAAACAAAATATGCGAAAGCGCTTTAGGTCGAAACGGGATAAACGGCCATAAGTACGGGGTATTCAATGTTTTTATACTAGTTAGCAAAATAATATATATTGTTATGCCAATCATTAAACCAGGCAGTTTAAATAATGCAACTAATATCAAAAGAAAGAACCGTGAGATTTTATTTGCAATTCCCAGTTCCAAACTTGGTGTAATAAATATTCCAATTGTAGCAATAGACGAGTAGAGAATGACTTCCGGTACGAAAAATCCAACATCGATGGCAATCTGTCCAATCAAGACGGCCGCAATTAGTCCCATGGCTGTTGAAAGTGGGGTTGGTGTATGAATGGCAGCCATTCTCAGAAATTCAATTCCGATGTCCGCAATAATAATTTGCAAGACTATCGGAATATTCGTTGTTTCGTTCGGTCCAACAAATGCAAGTTTTTCAGGCAATAAGGATGGATCTAGACAAAATAAGAGCCAAACCGGTAATAAAAAAACAGAAGCAAAAATCCCTAAAAACCGAACCCACCTTTCCATTGTACCAATAGCCGGAGCTTGTCGGTATTCCTCAGCATGCTGCATATGATGAAAAATTGGCGCGGGTGTAATGATGACACTAGGTGACGTATCCACGTAAATAATGACATGTCCTTCCAATAAATGCGCTGACGCAACATCCGGACGTTCCGTGTACCGAATTAGCGGATATGGATTATAGCCTTGTTTGACTATAAATTCCTCGACAGTTTTATCAGCCATGGTCAATCCATCAATCTTTATATTATTTAATTCCTTGCGAACAATCTCAATAAGGTCTGGATCCGCAAGGTCCTTAATATAGCCAATGGCAACATCCGTCTTTGAGCGTTCCCCTACTTTCAACATTTCAAAGCGGAGCCTTTCATCTCGTATTCTTCTACGTGTTAGCGCAGTGTTGATGATAATATTTTCAACATAACCATCACGAGATCCACGGACAACCTTTTCTGTATCCGGCTCTTCTGGGTTTCGCCCTGGATAACTTCTAACATCTACAATAAGAGCTTTTGGAACTCCATCCACAACGATTGCAATCAGCCCAGAAAGAACCTGATCGACTAACTCATCAAGTGTATCAATCTCTTCGACTGATTGATGAATAAGATTATTTTCGATTTTTTCAAATACTTTTTGAGTATGCCTCTCGGTATCATTTTGATCGATCAGCTGATCAAGAATTTCAATGATAAATTCCGTATCTGTAAGTCCGTTCACATAATAAATATGAACTTGCTTTTTTAGAACAATTAGTTTCCTAACCCCTAAATCAAAACTTACTCCTAAACCAATTCTCTCCTCCATAAAGGCTTCAATTTGTTCTACCCGCTCAGGAATCGGGGTCATTTCTTGCTTTTTTTCGTTCGTCATTATGCCCGCTCCTTTCTAATATAAGTTCGACTGCAAGCTTTGTAATTGGCGCTCCTTTTACATAATCATCTTTTTTTGACATTTTTCCGATATCACCAATTCCTACGACAATCGGTGCATGTAACTGATCGATACAATAAACGGTATCTCCGGTAATCTTGCCTGGTTCAAACTCTTCTGACCCAAACTTATCTACGCCATTTCCTGTTAATTTACCGTCACGATCAATACTAACATCCACTTTCGTCCATTCTTCGTGCCGTGTTCTTGAAGCAACAGCAATGATGCCGAGTACTTCAATGTCCTCGTGATTAGCTACATAGCGCATGGCAGTCTCTCCTGCACCTTCTCCTACAATCCCGCTATCGTCAAACATCACTAATACGGGATCATTGGGGGTTTTTTTTATTAACTTAACAATAGCCTGGCCTGAAAGAATGGTAGGGTTCCCCCAAGACATGGAGATACATCGACCGCCAATTTCCTTGGCTACAATCTCAACAACCCTTCTTGCATATTCGTCACCATCGGTTATGAGGATTACTTTTCGTTTGTTGATCATTAAAAGTATCCTTTCTATGTTAAAGTGAAATTTCGATTAGTGTTTTTTCCTACCTATTTTTTCTTGATTCTCTCATCAAAATTGAAGTGGGGATCTTATAGCTTGTTAAAATGAAATGAGCAGAATAAAGGTTTATAGTTACATTCATGCATAAGTCATTTCTTCAATTTTTGATAAAGTCATTTTCCATATGTTCATCTTCCTTCACAAGTTTACGAAATAAATCCACTGAAACAATGATCCAATCACCTTTCCAAAAACAACTGCCATAATTAGATAAACCATTTTATCTTGTATCCCAATCCGTTTAGATAGAATCGGAAACACATTTAGCACTTCCGTTAATGCAGCTGCTAGCATTCCATTGAATATGCCGTTTGCCACACCAATGATTGGCAATACGTATTGATTCCAATGCAAAATAGTTCCTTGCAGGCCAAGCCATCCTCCAGCAAGCACTCCGAATACCACGGCCCATTCGTAATAATGAATCATTTTCGTCGTTTTTGTCAGTTGAGTTAGCCTTGGTAGTAGTCCGAGAACAGTCAAGAAAGCGACAAATCCAGCACCAACAGAAAGTCCGCCTGCAAAACCGATAATGGCAACTAAAATCAAATTACCTGTCATCAATCTGACGAATACTTTCCTTATTTTCATTCATAATCACGTATTGGTCTAAATCTTGCTGGTAATTGAACATTTCTACTTCAAGCGGACTTGGTTCTTCATTGAATCGTTTTTTAAAAAAGTGATTAAAAAACAGGACCATCCCTAGTCCCAAGCCAATGCTATAAGGAATTTGAATCAACAACGGACTTTTATCTTCCCTGCCTGTAATAAGCTTAAATAATTTTTGATGGACTTCTTGCATACTCACATCGACATGATAGTTCATAATCGTGATTCCTGTACCTATAAACAGAAGCATCCATACTCCAATGAAAAATAAAAACGAGAATTTTCTTTTTTCATAGACTACTTCAACGATCGTTTGGGCAGGACCAAACGTCTGTACCTCAAGCTCAGCATCCATTCCCCCTATTTCCTGGATAATTTGAACTAGATCAATAATAATGATATTTTTGTCCTCTTTTTTTACTTTTAGCAGCGTAATATCCTCTAGCTTTCTGACTATATCCTCAGGACCAATTACTTTTACTACATCTTTAACCTTCACTTCCTGATTTAATTTGACGTGTACGCGGTTTCGCATTCGTACATAAATTAATTCCATTTCACTCACCCCGCACGTTATTTTCCTTATATTTGTAGTATGGATTGGAAATCAGAGGAGCATACGGGAGAATAGTGAAGACTAAAAATTACCATTTAATTCAACCGTACTATATTCTTTTTTTACACGCCAAAAACCATATGAATCATTGATTCATATGGTCTTTCATTTGTTGAAGAATTTTCTTTTCCAAACGGGATACTTGCACTTGAGAGATGCCTAAACGTACTGCCACCTCTGATTGAGTTTGATCCTTATAATAGCGCAAATAGACAATTAATCGCTCTCGTTCATCCAATCCATGAATCGCTTCTTTTAGGGCGATCTTATCAAACCATTTTGTTTCATTCGTATCTGCAATTTGGTCGAGCAGGGTGATAGGATCTCCATCATTTTCATATACGGTTTCATGAATCGATGATGGACTACGGCTCGCTTCCTGTGCAAGAACAATTTCTTCTGGCGTTAGCTCCAAGTGCTCAGCCAGTTCGGCTAATGTCGGAACCCGCCCATATGTCTTCGAAAGTTCTTCCTTGGCACGACGGACTTTATGAGCCATTTCCTTTAACGATCGACTTACTTTTACGGTCCCATCATCACGAATGAAACGTTGAATTTCACCAATAATCATCGGAACTGCATACGTAGAAAATTTAACTTCAAATGATAGATCGAACTTGTCAACAGATTTCAGAAGACCGATACAGCCGATTTGATATAAATCATCTGGCTCATAGCCTCGATTCAAAAATCGCTGCACGACCGACCAAACTAATCTTAGATTACTATTTACAATTTTGTCCCTAGCTTCTTGGTCCCCACTCTGGCTGCGTCGGATTAGACTCCGTAATTCATCATCTTTTAAATGGACCTGGTTCTTCTTGTTTTTAACCTCCACATCCATAAGCGTGTCTCCCTTAATTGCACAAAGCTTTGGTTTTAGTTAAGTGCTTTTTTAGTCGAATGATGGTTCCTTCGCCTTTATGAGAAATGACATGCATTTCGTCCATGAAATTTTCCATAATCGTAAAGCCCATTCCCGATCTTTCGAGTTCTGGCTTTGTCGTATAAAGCGGCTGAAGCGCTTCGTCTAAGTCTTCGATACCAAGACCCTCATCACGAATTTCCAGTTCAACCATGTCTTCTTCGAGGATGACAGAAATATAAACGACACCAGTTGGGTCATTTTCATAACCGTGAATGATGGAATTCGTCACTGCTTCAGATACAACGGTCTTAATCTCTGTTAATTCATCCAACGTCGGATCTAATTGTGCGATAAATGATGCGACAGACACTCTCGCAAAGGATTCGTTTTGGCTGAGTGCCGAGAATGTCAATTCCATTTTATTTTTCATATTAGGCAACCCCCAATCTTTGTAAAGCATTTTCTTCTGAAATATCAAGCTTGATAATTTTAAACAATCCTGACATATCAAACAAACGCTTTACAGATGGTGAGATTGCACAGACGACCATTTCACCTTCGTTTTTCTTTATCTGGTTATACCGCCCAAGAATAACACCCAACCCTGAGCTGTCCATAAATGTTAGCTCTTCTAAGTTAAGCACGATATGTTTAATCTCCTGTTGCTCCAACACTGATTCTGCCTGTTTTTTTAAGTTGGCAGCTGTATGATGGTCCAATTCTCCTTTTAGGCGAATACATAAGACTCGGTTTCTCGTTTCCATTTCAATTATCAGGCTCAAAACTCCATGCCTCCTTATCTGTCGTATAAGGAGTGAATTTCTACTTTTAGAGGGTCAATTCCTTCTTATTGGCAAAACTAGTGGTTTTTCGGCTAAAATAGTAGAATTGGGCTTAATTTTGACACAAAATGCTACTCCGTTTTTGTTAACATACCGAAAGAGCGTTTATATAGATCCCACCAGCTTGCTTTTTTCACTGTGTTTTTCGCTACAACGGGTGAGCTCGTAATTTTTTTTCCATCTTTTAAGATTTCAAGTGTTCCAATTTTTTCACCCTTCTTGATCGGTGCTTTTATATGTTTGTCAAGTGTGATTTTTTTTGTGAAATCTTTGACTGATCCGCCTTTTGCAGTTAATACAGAAATCGGCTCACTCGTAACACCTGTAACCATTTTCTTATTCCCTTTACTTACAGAAACCGTCTTAAGGCTAACACCGCGCTTATATAGTGGGTGGGTCATGTATTGTGAAAATGCATAATCAAGCATTTTCGTCACTTGTGCGTTCCGTTCCTTCGGTGTCGGGGCCCCCATCACAACTGCAATGACACGCATATCCCCTTTTTTTGCTGTTGCAGTTAAGCAATATTTCGCGTCATTTGTAAATCCAGTTTTCAATCCATCTACACCTGGATAAAATTTAACCAGTTTATTTGTATTTACAAGCCAAAATTTCTTGTCCGTATTTTCACGGAGGAATGCTTCATATGTACCTGTAAATTTGGTAATTAAGTCATATTTCAATAATTCTTTGGCCATAACCGCCATATCATGTGCTGTACTATAATGATCAGACGCTGGAAGTCCTGTAGAATTTTGGAATTTGGTATGTGTTGCTCCTAATTCTTTCGCTTTTTTATTCATTTTTTCGACAAAAGCTTCTTCTGATCCTGCCAGTCTTTCTGCCATTGCAACTGATGCATCATTTCCAGAGCCAATCGCAATTCCTTTGAGCATCTGTTCAACGGTCATGGCTTCTCCTGGTTCTAGAAAGATTTGCGACCCTCCCATTGAGGCTGCATATTCGCTTGTGCTAATCTTTTCATTTAGCTTTAACTCACCTTTATCAAGTGCCTCCATGATTAGCAACATAGTCATAATTTTTGTCATGCTAGCAGGCGGCAGCTGCTCTTCTGCGTTTTTGTCATATAAAACTGTTCCAGTATCTCTTTCAATTAAAATGGCCGACTTCGCCTGTTCTGCTAATTCAACGCCTCTTGTCTCAGCAGCAAAACTATGTGGAATGCTCATGCTTGTTAGTAGTAGAATGGCTGCGCATATACTCACTATCCGCTTCATCTGCAAACCCCTCCTATTCTTGTTAGTTTTATTTTTTCCAAAATAATCATTAATATACAGATTCCGATAATTAAAAAGGGGAATGATGGAAGTTATGAAGGTGGAAAAAGTATAAATCAGAAAAATATTCCAATTAAAAGAGCTAAATTTATCTTGATAATAAAGTTTGATTAAACTAACCCTAATAAACTTGATATAAGAACAAATTGAAAGAACGTGTTTTGAAAATAGATTGATTAAAACATGCTCTTATAATATTTAAACAGGTTATTCTTTTATAAAAAAGATCGATCATTATTATGTTCCTTATAGATCTAAATCAGTTAATTAGGATATCAATATCTTTCTCTAAAATTTTCATTTCCCTTATGATATACAATTTTCAGCTATGCCAAATAACCCTCCAAAACCATTTTGGAAGGATTTTTCTCTGTTTCACAAAACCGTTGATTGGGCTAAATCGAGGAACATTTCTTTTCTCTTTAATAAAGCGTAAATCCAATGAAGGAGTTTATTTATACAGGCAACGAGTGCCACTTTGGCTGGATTCCTTCTGATTTTTTCTTATAATAGAAAGCTTTAAGCTTTTGTTTCTTGAACTCCTTATACTCTATAAAACGGCAAGATACAGGGAATGGCGCAGTCTGCTCGAACCTCTTTTCGTAATACGTTTAATTGTTGCCGTAAACTTTCCTGATGAGTGAACACTAAGGTCGATTTCAGTGTAGGCAACGAGTTTTTTCAGATGATTAAACCGATCAATTTCACCAATTCCAAAGATAATCGTGGCTGCAATTTTTTTCTCTTATACCGAGAATCGATTGGATCATTTTATATTCTTCCCTTATAGAGATACTCCTATTTCATTTTGAGTGGCCACTGTAAGTTCTAATCGTAATATATTATGAGTTATTGCCCACTCTTCTAACTTTTGGAATAGTTTTGTACCTATACCACGCCTTCTGTATTCTTTTAAATTACCAATATTTGATATGAAACACTGAATCAAAATAACTGTTAATTTATTTTATTACATCCAATTCCTTCCTCACCAGTATCTATAGACTTTTTACTATAAAACACTGAGTTTTCTATTTATTAACTTTTTTTGGGTATGTCCATTGCTTCAATCTCATGTATTTCAAATAATTAAATAAATTCGTTGATTACCATATCAATGGCTTTTAATTCACCGACTAAAATAGGATGAATTGATTGAAACTCTGATTTATCTAACTGTTGCTTAATGGTGGAACGCTTTCCAATTTACCGTAAATGAAACTCATTCTTTAGAACTGATCATTGTAACCAAAGAGCAGATACCAAAATTATATTGGCATCTGCTCTCTTTGACGCATTAATAAATTTCCCCATTTATTTTCTATAGATCATGTGGAATTTTTTGTATATAGAACTGATTCATCCAAGTTTAACTGTCAAAATAATGGCCTAGGTAGTATATCAACCAATTCCAAATTACTTCATCACCGAGTCGTATGATCCTTTAATTAAAACAAAAAAGCCGTTTCTTAAAGCTCAACATGCTTTAAGAAACGACTTAGTTCCACCCAAGATTATTCCGTAATTTGTTTATAAATAAGGGTTGGTTTTTCAACTCTTTCTGAAGAAATTGTTATATTAGCATATAGTTTTTCTTTGACAGCAGACACATCTTCAAAGTTACTATAAATCGTAACAAGGGATTCCCCTTTGACGACGCTATCCCCAATCTTCTTATTTAGCATAAGACCTACAGCTAAATCAATCTCAGATTCCTTTGTAGCCCGTCCTGCTCCTAGAAGCATCGCTGCTGTACCCACTTCGTCTGCTACGATTGTAGAAACATAGCCATCTTCTTTTGCTTCAAGCTCAAATGTATATTGGGCTTTGGGAAGTTTTTCTGGATTATCAACGATCGTGCCGTCTCCCCCTTGGGCTTCAAGGAAAGTTTTGAAAGAAGCTAGTGCTGAGCCGTCCTTGATTGCTTGTTTAAGCATCGTTCTAGCACTTTCAATCGATTCCGCTTTCTTCGCTAAATAGACCATATAGCTGCCAAGCGTTAAGGAAAGTTCCGTTAGATCTTCTGGTCCCTCACCTTTTAATGTATCGATGGCTTCTTTTACTTCTAATGCGTTACCGATGGCAAAGCCAAGCGGCTGACTCATGTCTGAAATAATGGCCATTGTATTACGACCTACGTTATTCCCGATACTTACCATCGCTTTAGCCAGTTGTTCAGAATCTTCTACTGTTTTCATAAATGCACCCGCGCCTGTTTTCACATCCAAGACGATAGCGTCAGCACCAGCGGCAATTTTCTTACTCATAATCGAGCTTGCTATCAACGCAATATTGTCAACTGTTGCTGTTACATCACGAAGAGCATAGAGCTTTTTATCAGCTGGAGTCAGATTCCCACTTTGGCCGATTACTGCAATTTTGTTTTTGTTGACAAGATTGATAAATTCTTCATTTTCAATTTCAACATGGAAGCCTTCTACCGCTTCTAATTTGTCAATAGTACCACCCGTGTGACCAAGACCGCGGCCTGACATTTTCGCAACTGGTACGCCAACTGCAGCAACAAGAGGTCCAAGAACTAGCGTTGTCGTATCACCTACACCACCCGTGCTATGCTTATCCACTTTAATTCCTTCAATTTCTGATAGATCAATCGTATCTCCAGAGTGGACCATCGCCATCGTTAAGTCAGCACGCTCTTTTTCACCCATGCCATTAAAGTAAATAGCCATTGCTAACGCACTCATTTGGTAATCAGGAATTGAACCATCAGTGTAACCATTTATTATAAAGTTAATTTCCTCTGTTGATAGTTCAAAGCCATCCCGTTTTTTTTCAATTAAATCAACCATTCTCATTGAAATCACCACTTCTTAAAATATTTTTTATTTACATTTGTTTAACAATTTCTTTTACAAAGCTCAAGAAACTACTTTTTACTTTCTCCGTCGTTTCAATCACTTCTTCATGCGATAATGGCTGATCTAAGATACCGGCTGCCATATTTGTAATACAAGAAATACCTAGCACTTCAATCCCTGAATGACGAGCGATGATCACCTCTGGTACAGTAGACATCCCTACTGCGTCTCCGCCCATAACCCTCGCGAGACGGATTTCTGCTGGTGTTTCATAAGTTGGACCGCTAAATCCTAAGTAAACTCCCTCTTTTGTATCGATTTTAAGAGAAGAAGCAATTTCCTTCGCTTTTGCACGAAGCTGCTTACTGTAGGCTTCAGACATATCCGGGAAGCGTGGGCCAAAGCGCTCATCATTCGGTCCGATCAATGGATTTGTACCTGTATAATTTATATGATCTGTAATGAGCATTAAATCACCTGGAACAAAACTTTCATTCACGCTACCTGCAGCATTCGTCACAATCATCTTCTCAACACCAAGAAGCTTCATAACACGAACAGGGAACGTGACCAATTCCATAGGATATCCTTCGTAATAATGGAAACGTCCTTGCATAGCGACAACCTTTTTCCCGCTTAGCTCGCCAAGTACAAGCTGCCCAGCATGACCTTCAACGGTTGACACTGGAAACTCTGGAATTTCACTGTACGGAATTTTCACCGCATTTTCAATTTCGTCCGCTAATACCCCTAGACCTGATCCTAAAATTAAGCCGATTTCTGGTGTAGCATTAAACTTTTCTTTTATAAATGATGCTGCTTTTTCAATTTTTCCGTACATTTCACTACTCTCCCTTAAATTCTTTTTATTAGATTTTGCTAAACAAAATGGTTGATAACACTTTTTTCACTAATTCATGTGAGATGAATCAACATCATCACCCTTTTACTTAAGATATCCTAACAGGCTTTTTCCGAATGCCGGCATCTTCACATTGAAATTATCTGCTACTGTTGCGCCGAGATCTGCAAACGTTTGACTAATTGGCAATTCCTTACCATTTGTAAAGCGTTTTGAATAAATAAGTAATGGCACGTATTCACGTGTATGGTCGGTTCCTGCGTGAACGGGATCATTCCCATGGTCTGCAGTAATGATTAATAAATCATCTTCCTTCAACTTACTAAACACTTCTGGCATACGTGCGTCGAATTCCTCTAAGGCTTTTCCGTATCCGATTGGATCGCGGCGATGTCCGAATAATGCATCGAAGTCAACCAAATTCAAGAAGCTTAGACCCGTAAAGTCCATGTCTAGCGTCTCCAGTAATTTGTCCATGCCATCCATATTGGACACCGTTCGTAAGGATTTAGTCACTCCTTCTCCATCAAAAATATCGGAAATTTTCCCGAGTGCAAGAACATCAAGACCTGCATCTTTTAATTCGTTCATAACAGTTCGGTCGAACGGTTTTAATGCATAGTCATGGCGATTTGACGTTCTTTGGAAGTGGCCTGGATCCCCGATAAACGGTCTAGCAATGACACGACCTATTTTATATTCATCAGCCAATGTCAATTCACGCGCAATTTCACAAATTTTATATAATTCATCCAGTGGGACGACTTCTTCATGCGCGGCAATCTGAAGGACAGAATCAGCGGAAGTATAAACAATCAGCGCCCCTGTTTTCATATGCTCTTCACCAAGTTGGTCAAGAATTTCTGTGCCACTTGCTGGGATATTCCCGATGATTGCACGTCCTGTTCTTGCTTCTAATTCCTGAATAAGCAACTTAGGGAATCCATCAGGGAAAACTTGGAATGGCTTCGTAATATTCAAACCCATAATTTCCCAATGACCAGTCATTGTATCTTTTCCCGTTGATGCTTCTTGCATTTTTGAGAAGTACCCTAATGGTTGTACCGCTTTGTCTACACCTTGAATTTCTCGGATATTACTAAGGCCCAATTTACCTAAATTTGGCATCTTCAATCCGTTCATTTTCTGCGCGATATGACCGAATGTATCTGCACCCTTATCACCGAATAATTCAGCATCAGGTGCCTCACCAATACCTACTGAATCCATTACAACTAAGAAGATACGTTTAAAACTAGCTCCTTGCGTCATATTCATTCCTCCTTGCTTTTTGTCTCTATCTTTTATACTACCCGTAACAATATTGATTAAATCTCTAAATATGTAAGCGTTCTTTGAAGTCAGAAGTCTGACAACTACATTGTAATCGATTTGCTATCCTTTTTTCAACGATTTTATATTTTAAAAACCCCGCAACCACTACTTACAGTCTAATTGCAGTACTTTAACCGATAAGCAAAGTGTAGTGTAGTGTACGAGGTCTGAACCTTTTGGTACATTCCTATCAATCTATTAAGCTCTTGGATGGAACTTCGAATACACATCTTTCAAACGAACGTTTGTCACATGTGTATAGATTTGCGTTGTTGATATATCAGCATGCCCGAGCATTTCCTGCACCGCTCTTAAATCGGCTCCGTTCATTAATAAGTGCGTGGCGAACGAATGGCGTAATGTATGTGGCGTTAGGTCTTTTTCAATGTTTGCTTCTTTCGCAAGTTTCTTTAAAATTTTCCAAAAGCCTTGGCGGGTCAGTCGATTTCCATGATGATTTAGAAACAGTGAATCGGTTTTATAGTTTTTACTAACAAATTTTCCGCGAGCTTGACCTAAATACTGATCAATTGCTCCAAGTGCTGTTTTTCCAATCGGAATAATTCTTTCTTTATTCCCTTTACCGATACAACGTACAAAGCCCATTGTCGAGTGAACGTCAGATACATTGAGATTAATCAATTCACTCACCCGCATTCCAGTTGCATACAAGAGCTCAAGCATCGCTTTATCCCTAAATCCATATGGCTCGATAAGCTTTGGTGATTCAAGCAATGATTCAACTTCTTCCATGCCTAGCACTTTTGGAAGGCTTCGCTCTGGCTTTGGTGATTCAATATGTACAGACGGATCTTGATCTGTTACTTTTTCACGGATGAGAAATTGGTGAAAGGACCGTATCGAAGCAATATGCCTGGCAATAGTTTTCGAGGATTTCCCTCGGTCTTTCAAATGAGCAAGAAAATGGATAATGTTCGTCCGGCGTGAATCGTTCCAGCTTGCCAGTTGACAGACATTTTTCAAGTAGGTTTGATACGATTTCAAATCTCGCTCATAGGAAACAAGAGTATTCGCAGCAAGCCCTTTCTCTACGGTCAGAAAGTGAATATAATCTCTTATTTGGTCTTCCATATGCATTACTCCCCATTTAAATAAAACAGCATGAGCCTGCTAAACCAGGTCTCTTCTTCCGGATGTTCCGCTGTTGTTACTTTAATCGCTGTTCCTTTCGGCTCATCATAGCGATGATACCCTTCAAACTCTTGATTTAACCATACCATGCCGCTATAAAAAAGAACAGTAAAGCTAACAAAGAGCAGCAATACTTTTGCCGTATGAAGTAACATGGATAATGATGTCTTCATTTCGTCCCTCCGTCCCCTATTTATCCCGCTTTAATTAACCATCTGTGGGAGGATGAAAAAACCTCACTGATGGAAGTTTCACTTTATTCGAGTCTGTGCTCTTTGGTTCACAGTTCGAATAACTTGTCTTACTTCAATCTATGCCAAGTCAGACAGGTTTTATACGGGTTTTTGCTTTAAATAAGGGAAATATGCAAAAAACCTTCTCCTTGTGTAGGAAAAGGCTGCGTGACTCATTCAGTTGCTTTATCATCTTCTGTGTTATCATCTTCTGTTTTATCATGACATCTGTGGCAAATTCCGTGGAAGGTCAATCTATGATCTTTTATTTTAAAATTCCAATCACGTTCAACGATTACTTCTACATCTTCAAGCAAATCTTCCTGAATTTCGTCCACTGCTCCGCATTCCACACAGACAAGATGATGATGAAAATGTGCTGCGCCTTCCTGTCTTAAATCGTATCGGGACACTCCGTCACCAAAGTTAATTTTATCAACTATTTTTAATTCAGTAAGCAATTCAAGCGTACGATATACTGTTGCCAAGCCTATCTCCGGCGACTTCTCTTTGACAAGGAGGTAAACGTCTTCAGCGCTTAAATGATCCTCTTCATGTTCAAGTAAAACGCGGACCGTCGCTTCTCGCTGAGGCGTCAATTTATAGCTGGACGAGTGCAACTGCTTTTTTATTCGATCGATTCTAGTCTCCATACCTTTTCCCTCCCGCGCCGTATCGTTTCTATTATATCAAAAGAGGGTAAACTGTCAAAAGAGAAAATCGCTATCTGTTTATTTTTTACCTATTTAATAAACTAACAACATTTTTCATTAGAGATGGTGATACGTAGGCTTCAATTGCACCAGCTCCGGCTAGGAATACGACCGATACGGTCAACGCAAATATATAACGCATGATAATCGGCTTTAAAGGCTCGCGAATTTGTTTCATTAGAATTCTTTGAATCATTTTCGTCGATAACGAAACGGATATGACGGCGATGATGATAAATACAGGAACGATAATAATATTTTGCGGCAGAATCGAAACAAACGAAAGCAAAAAGCCCCCCCACCCCATTTGGCTAACCAAGAAGCCAACCGTAAATCCAACTACTATTCCTTTTAAAAACAGTAAAACCAAAATTACAGGCAGGCCGATTACAGACACTCCTAATATCCACATAACCGCTATATATTTCACATTATGAGAAACGCTTTGAGTAAACATGTCCCAATCAGCCGTAATTTTCGCCTCGGATACTTGTCCAAAAAATTGCGATAGATAATAAAATAAGTCATCGCTCTGAGTGAAGCTCAAACTATTTACAAGGATGGCCCCAAAGATGACCCCCATTAAAAATAGCACGGTAATAAACACGTACAATGAGGAATGTTCGTTGATATGATTAATTGCTGCGTTTTGTACGACGGATTTTTTCTTCATCTTTTTTCCTCCCGACTATTGCTTACTAGATTGTATGACGAGTTGTGTTCAATATGACTCTGTATTTTTCGAATTTAAAAACTTATTTGTTTTTTCGGATAACGGATAGGTTTCGTGTTATAATTTCCCAAGCTCATTTTCACGTAGGAGGTAATGAAATGAAGGCGATACTAAAGGATTTCCCGGAGAGAATTGAAACAGAGAGGCTTTATATGAGACCATGTCGGCCAGGAGATGGACATGATGTTTATCGGGCCATTGTGCATTCCCGTGATCAGTTAAAAGAATGGCTTCCCTTCGCTATCCATGAACCTGCTTTGGAACATACGGAAGAAAATATTCGCCGTTCTTATGCTGATTTTATTTTAATGGAAGATATTCGGCTACATATCTACCGAAAAGAGGACGATTCTTTTATAGGGTCAACCGGACTTCACAGAATCAACTGGAATGTTCCTAAATTTGAAATCGGCTATTGGATTGATACTCGCCATAGCAAACAAGGGTATATTACAGAGGCCGTAGAAGCTTTAACCGATTTCGTCTTTGACTATTATGAAGCGAAACGAATTGAAATCCGCTGTGACCCGAACAATGTCAATAGCAGACGGATTCCCGAGAAATTAGGCTTTGTTCTTGAGGCGATTCTCAGAAATGATAGTGTGAGCGTGGATGGCGAATCAGTGCGGGATACTTGCGTGTTTTCGAAAATTACAAAATAAGAAAGAGGATGTCCCATAAGAAAAGTTAGACTCCGCAACTGCTACATATAGTTTAAATAAACTGTGTGATGAGTGTTGGGTCAAACTCTCTTGGGACATCCTCTTTCTTTGCAGCTATATCGTATCGTCGCAATCTTTGTTCATTGTTTTCGCATTTCTACTCTTTTAGTAGCTAGTTTATGACTAGATGGAAAATTCTTCAATGAGATTCCTCATCATTTGCCTTTACTTTGCCATATCTTCCACCGCCACCTGTCTCAATTAGCAATTTCCCTTTACGTGCTAAATCAATATAACGAGCGATTTTTTCAGGGACGACCTGCTTTAATTGTTCAAAGGTTGCTTCATGCAAAATATTCATTTCTGTACCGAAATAATCCAGAAGTTTGTCCATTGTTTTCGGTCCAAGTCCTGGAATGAAATCGAGTGGAATTTGGTGAATATATGGTGGCCTCTCGCGGTAGTTGTGGGTGTGATTATTTTTCGCAAGCTCTGTAATCCGTAATGCAACACCTTTGACGATTGCTTTTGCTCCGCAATTCAAGCACAATTTCGTATTTGGTTCAGCCGGTGTCAAACATTTCGCACAGACGGTATTATGATATTTGCCTAGCTTTGGATTCAGTCCATAATTCGTGGCAACTCTTCTGCCACCGGTTTCTCGAAGTGCCATGCTAAGCTCGGAAAAGCTTGGTTTTTCAAGCTCCAGTCTTTGATATTCCCTAGCAATTTTTCCGAGTGAATGGGCATCAGAGTTCGTAATAAATACATAATCGTTTAGCTCATTCATCTCTTTAGCCATGCTTGTATCTGAGCTTAATCCAAGTTCTATCGCATCAATTAGTTTCGGGTCAAATACTTCTGCTAAACTTTCACTGACCCCTTTTCCGTACAAACTTTTAAATGGGGTAAACACATGGGCGGGGATGAACAGACCATCTAGCTCTTTCACCTTTAACTGCAGTGTTTTTCCATCACAATAAATGCGTTGCGAGCTGAGTTGAATATTTGTTACATGCTGCGCCATCCAATTTGAGAAAAGCTTCATCTTATCTAATGTTGGAAAATAAACTAGTACATGGACTGGTCCCTGACACTGGCTATCATAGATTTCGATTTCTGAACCAGGAATGAGGGTCGTTTTGCCGAACTGCAAACCGCCCCCCTCTATTTCAGCTACACTTCCCTGCCTCATCAGCTCCTCTATTTCTTCCATGACTTCTGGTGAATGACAATCAATGACACCAATCATATCCAGCCCTTTACGTTCACTTGAGACCTTTAACACTTCCGTTAACGTTAAGGATTTAGCACCAGTGATTTTAACTGCTTTGCCCGTCCATGTCCGCCCGATATGAATGTGAAGATCTGCATAATATTCATTCATTTATTTGTTGATCGCTTTTTGTAGTTGTAAATATTGAACCGCATATGCCGTTTTTGCATCTTTGATTTTTCCTTCTGTTTCATACTTAATAGCTTCTTCTAAGGTTAATTCCATCAGTTCGACAAATTCATCATCATCTGTTACTGCTGGCTGCTCTATTTTTCGCAAACCATGAGCCACATACATATGCACAATTTCATCGGCAAACCCAGGTGATGTATAGAAAGACGTAAGATGCTCCATTTTCTTACAGCCATACCCTGTTTCTTCTTCTAATTCACGTGCAGCCGAAGCAGCAGGATCTTCTCCTGGTTCAAGCTTACCCGCAGGAATCTCAACGAGACTTCTCTCCATTGCCTTTCGATACTGCTCGACCATGATAATCTTCCCTTCATCGGTTACCGCAATGACAGCAACTGCCCCCGGATGCTTAATAATTTCCCGTTTGCTCGTATTCCCGTCTGGCAGCTCGACTTCATCCACCTGTAAGCTGATGATTCTTCCTTTAAATATAGATTGAGACGTAAGTGTTTTTTCTTCAAACTTTTTCATTTTATCCACTCCTTGTTCTACTTCTAGCATGATCGTTCATATATTTTACCATAATAATGCTGGAGAGTGATTTTTATGAAGCTGTATGTATTGGAAAAAGGGATTGTTCTTACGGGAAAGAGTTGGGAAATTAAGCAAAAGCTCAAAGAATTTCAATTGAAATATGAATTTGTCAGCGATTGGATTCACGACATTCACTCATCGAAAAAAGAACGAGTTCTAACACGTATCAAGTGAAAAACAGACTGTTTCTTGATTATTTTAAAGAGAACCACCACTTTCTATTCCGATAATGTTAATTCTTTGAGTAAGTTACCTTCCTCCTTTACAATTGATTTATAATTAAATTGTATAATGAAACAGTCATGATGAGGAGTGAATACATTGGAAAAGAGAAAGTTAGGGAATTCTGACTTACATGTTTCTAAGATTGGTCTGGGCTGTATGTCGCTAGGGACAGATGAAAACCAAGCAAAGGAAATCATTATGGCTGCGCTTGATGAAGGAATCAATTACTTTGATACGGCAGATTTATATCATTTTGGTCAAAATGAAAAGATTGTTGGGGAATCGCTCCAATCTGTCCGCGATGATGTGGTGATTGCCACAAAAGTTGGCAATCGTTGGAATGAAAATCATGACAGCTGGGGCTGGGATCCTTCCGCAGGCTATATTAAAAAAGCGGTAAAAGATAGCCTGCACCGTCTGGGGACGGACTATATCGATCTCTACCAGCTCCACGGAGGCACGATGGAAGATAATATTGAGGAAACGATTGATGCGTTCGAAGAATTAAAAAAAGAAGGCTATATCCGCTATTACGGCATTTCTTCCATTCGACCGAATGTCATTAAAGAATTTGCTGCGAATTCCAACATTGAATCCGTGATGATGCAATACAGCCTGCTTGATCGTCGACCTGAAGAATGGCTACCGCTGCTTTTTGATAATAAAATCAGCATGATTGCCCGAGGACCCGTTGCGAAAGGGATTCTAAGCGAAAAAATGCTTGAGAAAGCTTCTGAAAATATAACACAGAACGGATACTTAGATTATAGCTTTACAGAATTAGAAGACATCCTGCCACAGATAAAAGAAAAACTATCTCCACGCAATATGAATGAAACAGCACTACAATATGTTCTATCACAACCAGAGATCGGCGCAGTTATTCCAGGAGCAAGCTCCGTACAGCAGCTTCGTGAAAACTGCCGTGCCGCTTGTGGTACTCCACTTTCTGAAGTTGAGATTCTTTTCGTAAAACAATTGACGAAAGCAGGAATTTACGACAACCACCGTGATTAACTAAGAAGGGTCAGACCCCGCAACTACATATCCACCTCAAATTAAGCGTAAGTAACGCTTTAACCTGTTCATAGAGTGCGAGGTCAGACCCTTTTCGTGTTTATTTATAATTCTTCCAATTTAGATCACTTTCACCGAGAAGTTCTTCAAACGACTTGTTTTTCTCACGTAATCTTCGTTCTTCTTTCTTTTTCGCTTCTTCCGCTGCTTTTTCCGCCGCTTGAGCTTCAGTCAGCTCTTTCTGTTTGCTTTTAAGCTGCGCCATAATATCCCCACCGATTAAATCGCCAAGCTTTAACGAATCGTCTTTTTCTCTTTTGGGTTGTTGTTGCTTCGTTTGCTTTTTCTTCATCGTTAAAAACCTCCTCTAAATTCGTATCTATTAGTATATCACGATTGCTTCATTGTTTGGATTCATTTGTCATCTGATTCTGCCAGCTATATAATAATAGTATTTCATGGAAATCGAGGGATGTACTTTGAAAAAGTGGTTTTTTGCGTTAGCCGGAGTGCTGATTTACATAATCGGAATCGGCATCTATTTTTCCAATCGAGTCATGTTTATGAAGAAAAAAGAAGATGAATTTATTAAAAATCGTGAAATTACAGCAAAGCGCTTGAATCCACAAGATTTTGCGGCGCTACCAAAAACGGAAAGCTGGGTGGATTCGCCTTCAGGCTATCCATTGAAATGTTTATTTATTGAGCCACATGATACGAATAAATGGGTAATTATTTGCCATGGGGTGACGGAAAATAAGGTAAACTCGATTAAATATAGTGCAATTTTTCTTGAACGTGGCTTTAATACAATCATTTATGATCACCGCCGCCACGGGGAATCTGGTGGTAAAACAAGCAGCTATGGCCATTATGAGAAATTCGATTTACAGGCGGTAATTACTAAATTAAAGAAACAAAAAGGTGACAATCTTCTTATTGGCATTCATGGTGAATCTATGGGGGCGGCAACTTTACTTTTGTATGCTGGAATGGTTGAAGACGGAGCTGATTTTTATATCGCCGATTGTCCATTTTCTAATTTTGACGAGCAGTTGCAGTATCAAATTACGAAGGAGATTCCTTTGCCTGCCTGGACAGTACTTCCAATTGGCCGCGCCTTCATCAGGATTCGCGACCATTATTGGACGAGTGAAATCTCGCCGATTGACTTTGTGCAAAATATTAAGAAACCGGTTCTGTTCATTCATAGTCAAAATGACTCGTTCATTCCAGCTTCGATGACCGTTGATCTATTCGAAAAGAAACAAGGGCCCAAGCAGCTATATTTAGCAGTCAACGGCGCACATGCTCAATCATACAATGAAAATCGCGAAGAGTATGAGCAGGCGATTGATGAATTTCTTAATAACTATGTATTGGCCAAGGAGACATAATCTGTTTTATTGTAAAGTTAGACACTAAACTCCATGAAAAAAACTTATCCTTATCTTTCAACGAAAAAGCCGCTTTGTAGGAATTCTCTCCTGCAAACGGCTTTTTTCATACCATTTTATTATGAAAGCTTAATCGCGGATTCAGCATGCCATTTGGGCTTTTTAGCTGAAAACTGTTCACTTCCGGTACAAAATCAATTTTCATTACTTCATCGAGAAAAATGGCCTTTGTACGCTCTATATATACAGGCATATGATTCGTGTCAATTAGCTCGTCGTCTGCATTGGTTTCACGCACCAGCCATAATGCCGTTACCCCGCTCATCACACAGCCGCAGCCTTCTGTATCATACTTTAATTTCATATAGCCATTCTGTCCATTAAGTATTTCCATCATTTTCTGTTGAGCCGTCTCTGTCCATTCGATTTTCATACTTTCCACTCCTTATCGAGCCCTATTATACCGAATCTCTCCTATTGCGTTAATTAATCTGCTTATAAGCCGATTATCTACATCTTCAATGTGTACTTTATGTACTGCCTATCGAACTCATTTATTCTGTGATGAAGAAGCTCCCTTTTCTTGATCTACTATAATCATCTAGTCGTAGTACTTTTTCTGAGAACAATGAGCTGATCATGATTAATTATAGCGAAAAAAGAGTAGGTTAAGTATTTTTAATCTCACATTCAAAAAAAGAGTAAAATAGAGTGAAGAAATATGAATGAGGGATTATCAAATAGTGTATGATGTTGCCATTATTGGTAAAAGTCTATGCGACTTAGTACCCCCTTCCTTTTTTAGTTATTGGGATAAGTTATGTAATTGTTTTTTGTCCATTAGATATGCTTCAGTTTGGCTTGAACTTGAAATCGATAATATCCTTTATATTTCTTAAAAAAATACGTCCAAAAAAAAGAAATAGGTGATTAAAATAAATGTATTAGCAGTTATGCTTGGTGGCTTTTTCGGTGCTGTATGTAGGTATGCTTTGGGAGAATGGATACCTACAACTAATGGGTTTCCTTTGGGTACCTTACTAATAAATCTGATTGGGTGCATCTTCCTCGGTTGGTTTCTAACATTTGTGAGCCAAAAGAAAACAATAAGACCTGAATTTACTTTAATTATTGGAACAGGATTTATCGGTTCATTTACAACCTTTTCTACCTTTTCAGTGGAGACGATTCATTTATTCCAAGAAGGTCTTGTTTTTCTAGCCCTACTCTATATTTTAACTACCACAATACTCGGCTTACTATTAGCATATTTAGGTCGTAAATTGGCAGTAACATATAAAGCAAAAGGAGATGTAGTATGATTTGGTTAATAGGACTAGGTGGTTCATTAGGTGCTACTGCTAGATTTTTATTAGGCAGTTTTATTACGAACAAAGCTCAAAGAGTGCATCCATTCCCAATCGGTACTTGGATTATTAATATTACAGGCTCATTTTTACTTGGAATTATTGCCGGTCTTCATCAGACAAATCAAATCAGTGATTGGGTATGGGGGTTTTTGGGGGTTGGTTTCTGTGGTGCATATACAACCTTTTCTACCTTTGGACATGAAACCATAACGTTAATCCAAACGAATAAAATAAAATTAGCAATCATTTATGTATTAACTTCAGTCATAATAGGTGGTATTTCAGCATGGGCTGGTCTAGTTATTTAAAGAAAGAAACGTATCTATTAGGATTCACTAAACCAGCTGTAAAGTGACAATAAAGTTATTTAATTTTACAACCTCAAACACGAATAACCCCGTTCTGATTTTAGGATGGGGTTAAAATAAAGTTGGTTACTTTTTAAATGTAAAATCTTCACTACGCTTAATCATATAACAATAAAATCATATAAATCTAAGTGTTCTTCAACCTTATTCAAGAAAAGCACCATTTTCGCTCAACAAGTAGTCTCCGCACATGACCAGTCTCTTGCATGTTTCAAAGTAATATCGATAAACATTGATAAAGCTGGGGAAATCCACTTGTTTTTGTGATAAGCGACTTGGGAGAAAATCTGTTTAAAGCCACCAACACAGGGAATTATTTTTAACCTTCCTTCCTTGATTTCATCATTTACTGTCATTAAAGGTAAACAAGCCATACCAAGCCCACTCATTACACAACGTTTCATCGCTTCTATACTCCAAAGCTCCATCGTGTGGGAAGGTACGATCCCCCGTTCTCCGAGGTATTTTTCAAACATCGTTCGATAACTGCATTCTTTCTCGTTCGCAATCAAACACTCGCTTATCTTTTGATTTTCGTAGCTTTTATCTAAATTATTCAGCGAACAGTCAGGACTTCCAACAAGGACAATAGGTTCGTCTAATAACGAATGGACGATTAAATCTGAATCCTGCAACTGTGGCAACATGACAAATGCAATATCTGCACTACCATTAAATATTGCTCTCTTGTTATCTCCACAGGTGGCGTTACTTAAACTGATGCTTACATGAGGAAACTTCTTTCTATATTCTCTTAATATTGGTTCTAGGCGATATACCGTTAGTGATTCCGGAGCCGCAATCTTTAACTCCCCTCTCATATCCTCTCCATCACTGGTAATGCTTTCGATCTTTCCATAGGTATCTAAAATCTCTTGAGTATAGGGCAACAACTTCTTGCCAATATCAGTCAATCTTATCTTTCGGCCCATCCGATCAAACAGAGGTGCGCCTAAATGTTCTTCAAGCGCCTGAATATGAGAAGTCACCGTGGATTGAGTGTAACCTAAATGTTCTGCTGCTTGTGTGAAGCTACCCGTTTCAATGACCTTGTTAAACGTAACAAAATGGCGTATTTCCATCATTTCACCAACCTTTATTTTACTCTTACTTCTATAGTATCAAAAAAATCAATGGATAACTTCATAAACTTCAATTTTACTAATAATCAGGTACGAGTTAATGTTAAGAAAAATAGAAAACAGGAGGATACATATTGGATGCCCTTAGAATCGAAATTGTTGAAGTGTCAAATGAGAAGGTAGTCGCCCGATGCCCGTTCATGATGCAACCAGACAACACTTTGGACAGCTTCATGGGGAGCTTCAATAGTGAAACTGTGGCAAGTGTAGGAAGTTGGAATCTCTTGGATATGGAGAATGAATATGCAATTGGATTGGAGATCAGTGCCAATCACATTCGTGGAGAGAGTGAAGGAACTGTAAAAGCTACTGGTTTTCCCATCCACAAAACAACCATGGTTTGGGAAATTCAAATTACAGATGAGAATGATAAGCCTATCTGTTTTTCTAGATGTACAACGGCTGTCAACAAAAGGATAAAGAAAAATAATTCATAAATAGTTCAACTAGTAATACAACAACTTTAAACCAATATTTTAAGTTGACCCGTACTCTGTTAAACATTGTTGTTGATTTCAGTAGGTAAAGTAGATTAATTCAATATTTCCATTACAAAAAGATAAATAGTATATCTTTTTATAAACACAATTGGGGGAGTTAATAAATGATTACGGTTTACGATGATAGGTATAAAGAAAAAGTCATTAAATTAATATTGCATGTACAGAATGTGGAGTATGAAGTGGGTATTCGTGTCGAAGAACAGCCAGATATTCTAGACATCCAATCGAATTATATATATGACGGTGGTAACTTTTGGGTAGCGTTAAATGATAACGGAGAGGTTGTAGGTTCTATTGGTTTGCAGAAAAAAAACAATGAGGTTGCAGTATTAAAGAAATTTTTCGTTTATAAAGATTACCGTGGTAAAGAGGTTGGGATAGGAACAGGTCTTTATGAAACATTACTTGTTTTTGCGAAGAAACAAGGGTTTACTAAGGTAATTTTGGATACTCCATCCAAAGCTACTAGGTCACATCGTTTCTATAAAAAAGTTGGATTTAAGGAGATTGTCAAAGAGGATTTGCCGATTAAATATGACTACCCTGATAGAGATTCACTTATTTTTGAATTAGACCTATCTAAGAAAGAATATTGAACTTTTGAGAATATGTAGTTAGAAACGATTAAATAGCCACCGTGCATCTAAAAAGTCAGAAAAATATTTTAAGTAACTCCTTGGGAATTAGATTGCATCTTACACCAAGAATGTAGAACATGATGAAAAAATATCCATAGAATGAGGGTTGAGTTTTGAAACGTATACACTATAGCTGGTTTATTCTTACCGTAACATTTTTCTCCATTATTGTAGCCGGAATTGTCATGTCATCATCAGGGGTTTTCATAAATCCTTTCGAAAATGAATTTGGTTGGGATCGATCTGTTATTGCACTAGCTTTTGCCATTAGTATGTTTTTATATGGTATATCAGGTCCGTTTATAGCAGCATTACTTGATGTGATTGGCTTAAAGAAAATGATGATTGTTTCTATGGCAACTTTGCTGACGGGTATCATACTAACCGTCATAATGAATCAATCATGGCAGCTGATCATCATTTGGGGCTTTATTATTGGGCTAGGATCAAGTCTTTTTTTAACGGTATTAAGTCCATATGTAGCGAATCATTGGTTTGAGAAACGAAGAGGTCTTGCAGTAGGAATATTAACGGCAAGTACAGCGACAGGCCAATTAATTCTACTTCCTGTCTTAGCAGCTATTATAGAGAATTATTCGTGGCGCCCAGCGATTGGTTTAATGATGATCCTTAGTTTCATTATGCTTATCATAATTTTTTTATTTATGAAAAACACACCAAAGGATGTTGGTATTCTTCCATATGGACTTGAAGAGGCAATACAAGAGAGCAATGAAGGACTAAAGGAAAATCCTATTGTTATCGCCTTCAATGGTTTATTCGAAGCTGTGAAAGTAAAGGAATTTTGGTTATTAGCTGGTAGTTTCTTTATTTGTGGGCTTTCAACGAGTGGTTTAATTGGTACACATTTTGTTTCTTACTGTATTAGTTTTGGAGTACCTTTAGTTACAGCAGCTTCGATTCTTTCGTTTATGGGAATCTTTAATCTAGTAGGAACAACTCTATCCGGTTGGCTGTCAGATCGATTCGATAATCGATGGCTATTATTTTGGTACTACGGTTTAAGAGCGGTTTCTCTTGTATTTCTTCCCTATGCATTAAATGAAGGTTCCATTACTATGCTAGTTATCTTTACTGTGTTTTATGGATTAGATTGGATTGCAACTGTTCCACCAACGATTAGTATCTCAAGACAAATCTTCGGCATCAATAAAAGTGGAATAGTTTATGGTTGGATTTATGCATTCCATCAGGCAGGCGCAGCAGTTGCTGCTTATGGAGGGGGGCTGATCTATAAATTTTTCAACACTTACACTTGGGGATTCTTCTTGGCAGGAGTTTTCTGTTTATTAGCAAGCTTATTTGTCATTATTATTAAAAAACAACATTCAAGTCAATTAACAAAAGAAGGATTAATGAATATATAGCAATGCATAGAAAGCTAAAACTGATGTATTTACTTTACTCTCACCGCACAGGATTGACAAAGTTTTTATAGATTCTGGCAAGCAGCCTGTATTCAAGAGAATCTATATTTTAATTACTAAAAGGTGCTGTTCTGGAGTAACTAAAGCCTAATTCCCAGATGCTAGAAGCCAGAAATCAGGCATTTATATTTGGATTTCCTTAATGTTGTATATCTGCATTTTCCTAACGCTATCTTAATTATCTTTTTCCTTCTTTTACTAACCTGCGTCATTAATTTAAGTTCATTTCTTCACATTCTCTTATTATTGACTTGGAAAGAGTACTTATAATATATACAAATACTTCTATATTGTAAATGTAACGATTTTATTTGTAATTAAATAACTTTATTGTCGCCTAACATTTCTGTTATAAATCATTTTTCATATTTGACAGCGTTCAGGGGAAATTAAGAAAAGATGGTGTTAGCAAGGAGGGATAGGTTAGTGAAAAAACTATGTTATACAATCCTATTTGTATGGATTGGACTAATAGCCGCAAACTCATACGTCAGTGCTGAGGAGCTAACGGACTCCAGACAGACTCGGCCTGTTGTAAAAATAGGTAATCCTGCTCCGAATTTTGAATTAACGACGTTATCAGGAGAGCAAATAAAGCTTTCGGATTATCGAGGCAAAGTCGTAATTCTAAACTTGTGGGCGACATGGTGTCCGCCTTGCAAAGCAGAGATGCCGGAAATGCAAAGTTTTTATGAAAAAAGTCGTAATTCCGATATTACGCTGTTGTCAGTAAATTTAACAGCTCAAGAAAAAAATGAAAAAGCGGTCGCTGATTTCGTTGCAAACTATCAATTAACATTCCCGATTTTGTTAGACAAAACAGACACTGTTGGGAAGCTGTACAAAACCATTTCCATCCCAACAAGCTATATTATCGATCGCGAGGGCATCATTAGAGAAAAGATCATTGGGCCGATGGATGAAGAGAAATTGGCTATTTTGGCACACGGGGCGAGCTGAAAAATCTGAAAGCAGTACAAAGAATTTCCCCATTGTTTCGCTGTGGATAAAGACTACTCGCTGATTTTTCCATATCTTTTGTTCCGACTTCGAAGCAGAATGCCTTCTGTATCCTATGTGGAAGAAAAAAACACCTACCTTCACAGGTCATTCATTAGACCACTGAAGGCGGGTGTTGCACACGAACGATAAAACGATTTTTCCATGTAATTTTCGATTCTGGATCGAAAATTGCTCATTCCCGCGCGCAAATCTTGATTCCGACTCGTAATCTTAATCAACTGTACTGGGCTTCCCTACTTTTCCTGATGAGAAGGTCGGATTTGAATGCGTTTTTTCCTATTACCCTGATTTTTACTTTGACTTTACATAGCTTTCGAAATAAAAGAGGGAATTCAATCGTTCAATTTATAGATAACAGTTATTCACTCGCCATCTTAATAGTCGTCCGGTACAACAGTTCCGTTCCTAACGATATGTCCTCAATGGTGGAAAACTCTTTCGGATTATGGCTAATACCATCCTTACAGCGCACGAAGATCATTCCATATTCACAAACGTATGACATCGCGAGAGAATCATGAAATGGTCCGCTCATTAAATCAATTGGATTTAAACCGATTTGCTCACTTTCTTCTCTCATGACATTCATAATTCTTTCGGAACAATAGCGTGGCTCACTATTGGTATCTTCTGTGATTTTACAAATTAATTGATGCTCCTCTGTGATTTCCGTAATTCTTGTTCTTAATTGCTTTTCAATTCTATGTCGTCGGTCGATATCAATATCTCTTAAATCGACTGTAAAACTCACCTTCTCTGGGATGATGTTCCGTGAGTCTGGAAAAATATTCATACTTCCTACAGTACCTACTGTAGGAGCCGAACAATCTGCGCTAGTTAGTTCATTTAGCGCTACAATGATCTTCGCTGCTCCAACAAGGGCATCCTTTCGCATTGGCATTGGCACTGAGCCGGCATGACCAGCAAAGCCCTCTAATTCTACCGTTAACCATAATGGTCCCGAAATACCCGTAACAATTCCAACAGGTTTATCCTTCGCTTCCAGAACAGGTCCTTGTTCAATATGCATCTCAAGAAACGCTGCAATCTTTCCTTCTGGATATTCCGACTCCTTTAATTTAGTAGGGTCACATCCGAAATGAATTAATGCCTCTTTTCTTGTGATTCCATTTTTGTCAGTCCGTTCTAATTCACCGTCTTCTAGTTTCCCTAGTATCCCTCTGACCCCAAATAACCCCTTATTAAAACGACAACCTTCTTCATCCGAAAACGCTACGACTTCAATGGGCATGCTCGGTACAATGTTTTGCTCCTTCATCGTTTGAACGACTTCAAGTGCACCAAGTACTCCGATAACACCATCAAATCTTCCGCCATATGGCTGTGAATCGATATGTGAACCTAGCATCAAAATCGGAACTTCCGGATTTTCTCCTTCTAATCGGCCAATTAGATTACCGAAATGATCGATTCTTGTCGTTAGTCCAGCTTCCTCCATCCATTGCTTCACTGTCTCGACTGCCTGCCGATCCTCGTCTGACAGTGTAAGTCGACAAACTCCCGTCTCGGCAATTTTCCCAATTTGCGAGAGAGCATTTATTTTTTGCTCTAATCGTTTTTTGTTTATCGTTAAAGTTTGCATAACGTCGTACGTCCCACCTCCTTCTAAGAGCGACATTCTAAATCGCTTTCAACTCTTCTATTAACGTTTTAATCATAAATTCTAAATCTTCTTCCGCAATGTTTAATGGTGGAGCTAGGGTTATTACATTGTTATATCCAGCAACCGTGGCTCCATTTTTTCCGATAATGAGTCCTTTTTGTTTACAGCCTGCAATAACTTTATTGACGAACCCGATTTCTAGTGGTTCTTTCGTTACCTTATCTTTTACAAGTTCAATTCCTACCAACAGACCTTTTCCTCTTACATCGCCGACAAATGGATGTTCTTCTGTAAGAGATGATAAGCTTTGTTTCAGGCGCTCCCCTAATGTTTTTGATCTTTCATATAATTTTTCATCATCCATCATTTCAAGGTTCTTTAAGGCAAGAGCACATGCTGCAGGATTCCCCCCAAAAGTATTAACATGGCGAAAATAATCGTATTCTTCTGAGCCCTTAAACGCCTCATAGATTTCCTTTTTCACGGCAGTCGCTGATAATGGGAGATAGGCACTTGTAATCCCTTTGGCCATTGTAATAATATCCGGTTGGACGCCGTAATTCATGAAGCCAAATGGTTTCCCTGTACGACCAAATCCGCAGATTACCTCATCTACAATTAGTAAGGCGCCATGCTTTTCACAAACCTCTTTGACTCCTGCCATATAGCCATCAGGTGGGACTAAAATGCCGCCCCCCGTAATGATCGGTTCCATGATAACACCAGCGATTGTTTCGCTTAACTCCCATGTCATCACGCGATCAATATCTTTCACGGACTCCAATTCTGTAGGTGTACAGTCTGCATCGTCTTTAGAACGATATGAATCTGGCGGTGCAACATGGATGAATCCAGGAGCCAACGGTTCATATTTATATTTGCGTTGCGCTTGACCTGTTGCCGCTAACGAGCCCATTGAATTCCCATGATAGGCTCGATACCTAGAAATAAATTTGTAACGAGCATGATCGCCTTTTTGTTGATGATACTGTCTCGCTAATTTAAATGCCGTTTCATTTGCTTCTGATCCGCTATTGGAAAAAAATATGACATATTCGCCATCTAACATTTCGTTTAGCTTCTCTGCTAATTTAATGGCTGGAGTATGACTCTGAGTAAGTGGAAAATAAGCCATTTCTTTTAACTGTTCATAAGCAGCGTCAGCGAGTTCCGTTCTTCCATAGCCAATATTTACACACCATAAACCCGACATAGCATCTAAATAGCGTTTGCCAGTGTGATCCGTTATCCAAGAGCCTTCCGCTTTTTCAATAACCATTGTAGCGTCAGGGCTATAGGGCTTCATTGCATGCCAAACATATTCTTGATCCAGCGCTTGGATATCTTCACTTTGCTTAATATTCGCCATTTTGTTCCACCTCTCACATTTAATAGTCATATCTAGACGTAATCATCTTTTTTTGCGTATAAAAGTTTACACCATCTTTTCCATTCACATGCAGATCTCCATAAAAGGAATCCTTCCATCCGGAAAACGGGAAAAAGGCCATCGTGGCTGGTACACCCACATTAATCCCTAACATGCCTGCATCTGCTTCTTCTCTAAATTTTCTAATGGTTTTTGCATCTTTCGTATAGATTGTTGCACCGTTCCCATAGCGAGACTTGCGAATGTATTCAAGCCCCTCATCTAAATCCTTTGCCCGTAATAAACTGAGAACGGGTGCGAAGATTTCATCCTTTGCAATCGTCATTTCGGGGGTAACATGGTCAAATATAGTCGGACCTAAGAAATTTCCTTCCTCCATTTCAGCCATTTCTTTTCGACCGTCTCGGACTAAAGATGCTCCTTCCTTTAAACCTATTTTGATATAATGCAATGCCTTCTCACGATGAGAGTCTCTAATAACTGGTGTTAGTAATACTTCTTCATCTAACCCGTTTCCGATCATTAACTCATCTGCTTTCTGCTTTAGCAGATTAACAAACTCGTCACCGTTTCCTACAACGACGACCGCACTACAAGCCATACATCGCTGACCTGCACTGCCATAAGCAGAGCTGATAATATTCGCTACCGCCTTTTCAATATTCGCGTCTGGCATAACAATATGATGATTTTTCGCACCAGATAGAGCTTGAACACGTTTTCCATTTGCCGCTGCCCGCTTATATACATATTTAGCAACTGGCTGGGAGCCAACGAACGAAATTGCTTTTATATCTTTATGTTCTAATAGCCCATTTACAACGTCGTGTCCACCATGAACGATATTTAAAACTCCCTTTGGAGCTCCTGCTTGAGTAAATAGTTCAACGAGCTCATTTGCCAAAATCGGCGTACGTTCAGAAGGCTTCAGCACAAATGTGTTCCCACAGGCAATTGCCAATGGAAACATCCAAGTAGGAACCATCATCGGAAAGTTAAACGGTGTTATTCCGCCAACAACACCAAGCGGATATCGGAACATCTCTGAATCAATCTCTTCAGCAATATTGGATAACGTTTCCCCCATCATTAAGGTTGGAGCACCTGCTGCAAATTCTACACATTCAATCCCTCTTTGCACTTCACCATACGCTTCCTTGTATGCTTTTCCGTTCTCTTCCACAACAAGTCTGGCTAGTTTTTCATGATTCTCTGTTAAAAGATAATGATATTTATATAAAATTCTCGCCCGTTTTGGTACAGGCGTATTTTTCCAAGTCTTAAATGCTTCATCAGCAGCACGTACCGCTTGATCGACATCTTCTTTTGAGGAAATAGGAACTCTTACTAATGTTTCTCCAGTCGCTGGGTTTGGTACAACAGCTGTTTCCGTACTTCTTGCCTCTACCCATTCTCCATTAATATAATTTTTTAAAACTATTGTTTCTTTTTTGATTTCTGTCATGAATAAGCAGCCTTCCTTTCATTTGTTTTTTAAAACCGGTATGTGCAAGAAAAGAATATGTTCACTTTCCAAATTCATAAATAGCGGAGCTGTCCCCACGAAAGGGGCAGACCCTACATCTACGATATATTGTTTATCTGACGTATAAATGACACAATATTTTGTGCTTAGAGTGTGAGGTCAGACCCTTTTTAGACAACCACGTCTTATTCATTAGAAAACAGCTTAGGCTTCTTCTGTTTGTTGTTTTATCATAATAATTGAAAAATATTTACGTGCTTCAGGTGTTGTAATGTGTAATGTTTCATTATCACTTTCCCCGTCATGATTTTCCCTTTTTTCAAATTCTACAAAAGCACCACTCAAGTTTTCCGTAATATGCTTGATTTTGAATCCCTTTTGTAGGAGGATATCGATTTGATCTCGCTCTTGTAAAAACTGCTGGTACTCGGACATTGCTTTCTCTCCTTTATCACATTTATATTCAAAAATGAAGGACAAAGACCATCAATTGTTACAATGGTGTATCGACACTTTCAGGAACGACAACCGCTTCTTCCCCTGTATCAATGACCCAATCGCGCCCAACCGTGATACCCAAATATTTTTCATCACTTGGGTCTGCAATTTCTGCTTGTTGATATTTCTTAAACCACCAATATTTTGCTAAGAAATAGTAAATAACAGCACCAACTACAAAGCCAACGAGAAATGAATAGGCGGGTAACCAATAGGCAGCAAAACCGCCAATGACCCACGCAATCATTCCAGCTAGGTTAAATCCATTCATGTATTTAAATTGGCCATGATCTTCATAGAGCTCATGCACATTTACTCGTCTCTTACGAAGCACATAATAGTCCGTAAATAAAATACCGACAATCGCAGACAAGATTCCCCCAATAACAAGGAGAGCTGGGATAATGACATCAAATAAACTCCACGGTTGGACAACGATCCCAATGATACCCGCTATAATAACCCCTGCCCAAAACGGCACCTTTGGACCACCAATATTGGAAAAAATAGTAGCAGCTGGGACTACATTGGCAGACGTATTCGTAGACCATTGGGCAAACACAATCATCAATAAAAGAATTCCTAAGATAAAGCCACTTGCCGCTTCTTGAAGGGCAGCAACAGGATTAAAATTAGATACAGCAATGTAAGAAACGGCCCCGATAATGATCATAAATGTGTTGACAATCGGCATGACAATAATGCTTCCTACAATTTGCGATTTATTTCGTTTAAACCAGTTCCGTTCGTTTTTTGGCGCTTTAAAAAATCTGGATAAAGAAGGCATATCCGCTGCCAACGTTGCCCAAAAGCCCATATTACTCATAACTACGACCATAAAAGCGGTTATAGCGGCTCCGCCCACAACAGGACTTTCCACCCATGACCAGATTTCTCTTCCTTGCTCCATTGCTTTATCAGAAAGGGAAGTGTACATCCAGGCAGAAATAATAATAATGATTGGCGCTGCCAAATCGGCAAATCGCTCAATTGCCTTGATTCCAAGAGCTGTATTTACTAATTGAACGGCTGCAAATATCAGGAAGCAAACAAACCAATTATCAAAATCAAAGAGGATATTTAAGATTCCATTCATGGCAGTTGCTCCGAAAAACGTATTGATACCGAACCAACAAGCAGCGGTTACACCACGTACTAAGGAAGGGATATGTGTGCCTATTGTTCCAAATGGCGCCCTCATATACACAGGAAAGGAAAGACCGTGTTCAATGCCGATATCACCAATAATAGTCATGAATATCCCAATCGCAACAGACCCTATAATCGTCGCAACAATCACCCATCCTAGCGGTAAACTTTGTACACCCGCACCCCCAATAGCAAATGCGGCTAATACAACAGCCATCCCCACCCATATAACCGCAAAACCTTTAGTCCCTATCTTTCTATCACTATGCGAAATTGGCAGTAAATCTGGAGACTTGAGATAATTCCCACTCTTTTTCATTGAAGCACCCCTTTTCTTCGTTGTTTTTATAATCCTCTGGGCATTATCACATTTGACACGTTAGCTATTTTTTGAGAAAAAAATCCATGAGCGTCTGCTCTGAAACTAAAACGTTGAAAAAGGTTCAGGTTCTAAAAATTGTATCACCTTATGAAGGTGGCAGTGCGGAACGGATTTTGCGAAGCCCCGCCCCTCTTTCGCAGAAAGCAAGGAGAGGCCACTAAATATTTGTGCCTCCACTAACTCAATTTGTTTCATTTTTTTAGAACGGAAAAGGGAACCGAGCTTCGCTAATTTAAACATTGTTATCAACGGAAAGTTAAACTAGATTTGTTGTTACTGATTGATTGTTTGCACCATATTTCTCTCGTTTTAAATACTGTCCAGCTCCTAATTGCCCGACAAATTTCTTATCTCGGATAACAAATTCGCCTCGTGATAAGACGGAAACTGGTTCTCCTATGACTTGCATTCCTTCAAATGCATTGTAATCTACAGCCATATGATGTGTTTCAGCTGAAATCGTCCTCTCAACTGTTGGATCAAAGATGACAATGTCCGCATCACCCCCAACAGCAATGGTTCCTTTTCTTGGATATAAGCCAAATAATTTGGCTGCTCTTGTTGAAATAAGGTCTACAAACTGATTGAGTGTAATTCTGCCCTTTTTTACCCCTTCAGAGAATAGGAGACTAACCCGATCCTCGATAATAGGTCCCCCGTTCGGGATTTTTGAAAAATCACCTTTTCCGAGATCTTTTTGTCCATTGAAGTCAAACGAGCATTGATCGGAACCTACCGTTTGCAGTTGCCCGGTTTTTAGAGCATTCCATAACACATCTTGGTTCCATTTCTCACGTAAGGGCGGGGACCACACATACTTTGCTCCTTCGAAATTCGGTCTTTCTAAATCAGACTGATCTAACACTAAATACTGCGGACAAGTTTCACCCCAAATATCGATGCCATTATTTCTTGCTTCAGCAATTTTTCTAGCTGAATCTGCACAAGACACATGGACAACATAAAGTTGAGAGTTTGCTAGTCCTGTTAAGGTTGCTGCTCTTCCTGTCGCTTCCCCTTCCGCTTCAGGAGGTCTTGTTAACGCATGGTAGATTGGATCAGTGTTCCCTTGTTCTAATGCTTTTTTCACTAAATAATCAATGACATCGCCATTTTCTGCATGGACCATGACGAGCGCTCCAAATTCTTTTGCTGAAAGAAGTGTTCGGAAAAGTGTTTCGTCATCGGCTTGCAGCACATTTTTATATGCCATAAATACTTTAAAAGACGTGATTCCCTCCTGTTCAATCACTTTAGGAAGTTCATGTAACACAGCATCATTCATTTCAACAATCTGCAGGTGGAATCCGTAATCAATGACCGCTTTTTCATTTGATTTTGCATGCCATGTCTCGATGGCGCTTTTTAATGTTTCACCTTTATTGGTTAAACAAAAGTCAATGACTGTTGTTGTACCACCAAAGGCTGCTGCAATTGTACCCGTTTCAAAATCATCTTTTGTTACCGTCCCCCCAAACGGCATTTCCAAGTGAGTATGTGGATCAACGCCACCAGGCAAGACATAACAGCCTTTTGCATCAATAACCTCTGCCCCGTCAAGGGAAATCTGCTTGCCAATTTGGCTAATCACTCCATTTTCAATCAATAGATCTGCATGATACGTATCCGTTGCGGTGACAATCGTACCGTTTTTTATCAATTTTTTCATATTTATCCTCCACCTTTAAAATAATCACGAATATTCAGATTTATTCATTTGGTTGATTCACATGAAGCTGCTCCGAGCGCTGCTTCGCGTTCATTCCATGTCATGGGCGGAAGTCCACTAGGGATTTCAATCATGTCAATGGCACCATCCACTGGGCATACGATGGAGCATAAATTACAGCCTACGCAGTCCTCTTCTCTGACTTTTAAAATGCTAGTTCCCGATGGGTCTTTCAACATATCAATACATTGATGTGACGTATCTTCACAGGCTATATGGCATTTATTACAATGAATACAGACATCATTGTTAATTTTGGCAACAACTTTATAATTGAGATCTAAATTGCCCCAATCTGAATATCTCGCCGCAGATTTTCCGACTAATTCCATGACAGAGGCGATTCCTTTTTCATCTAAGTAATGATCCAATCCTTCAATCATATCCTCGACAATTCTAAAACCATGGTGCATAGCCGCTGTACAAACTTGCACGCCCGTTGCACCCATTAACAGGAATTCAACCGCATTTTTCCAGTTAGATATGCCACCTATTCCAGATATCGGGATATTGATTCGAGGATTTCTCGCACATTCGCCAACCATATGAAGGGCAATTGGTTTGACAGCAGGTCCACAATAGCCACCATGAGCCCCTTTCCCACCGACATGGGGTATCGTATTCCAAGAATCAATATCTACCCCTGCTAAACTGTTAATCGTATTGATCATGCTAATCGCATCAGCACCACCTTTTACGGCCGCTTCAGCTGTAACCGTAATATCTGTTATATTAGGTGTCAGCTTAACGATTACAGGCGTTTTTGCAGCCTCCTTTGCCCAATACGTTTGTTTTTCCACTAGTTCTGGCACCTGACCTGAAGCAGAACCCATCCCTCTTTCAGCCATACCATGTGGACAACCAAAGTTGAGTTCTAAACCATCTACCCCGACGTCTTCTACTCTTTTGACAATTTCATGCCACTGTTCTTGGTTAGGCTCCACCATCAGTGATGCGATGATTGTATGATTAGGAAACCGCTTTTTTGTTTCATAAATTTCCTTTAAGTTTACTTCCAGCGGTCGATCGGTGATTAATTCGATATTGTTAAACCCCGCTACTTTTTGGCCATTGAAGCTAACTGCTGCAAAACGCGATGTAACATTTAATATAGGGTCACCCAATGTCTTCCAAACGGCTCCTCCCCAACCTGCTTCAAATGCACGTTGAACTTGATAGCCTGAATTTGTTGGAGGAGCAGAGGCTAACCAAAATGGATTGGGGGATTCAATACCTGCTAAATTAATAGATAAATCAGCCATGATTTTACCTCCCTTATTAGTAAGGTGTGTTTTTACTTATGCTGTTTCTGAGACGGAATGAAACAATTTATGAATAGCATAAGCTGTTTCTTTTCCTTGCTGTGCAGCTGAGACAACCATTGCCTCGCCTTGCCCTTTTCCAAAAATCACATCCCCACATGCAAACACCTTCTCATTGGATGTTTGAAAGGTGTTTGGATTAATTTTCACTACGCCACCATTATGCTCTAACGCAAATTCCTCAATTAGGTCTACATATCTTGATTGTCCAATTGCTTTGATGACTGCATCTACTTCAAGTGTGAATTCAGAACCCTCAATTGGAACTGGACGGCGGCGGCCATCTTCTCCAGGTTCACCTAATTCCATCTTTATACATTCGATTCCCTTTACACGCCCTTGCCCGTCGCCGATGATCCGTTTTGGAGCAGTAAGCCATCTAAATTCAACCCCATCTTGTTTCGCAAATTCATATTCAAACTCGTACGCTGTCATTTCTTCGATTGTACGTCTGTATAGAATTTTTACATTTTCAGCTCCAAGACGAACGGAACAAGTTGCTCCATCAATCGCTGTATTGCCTGCTCCGATCACAACGACTCGCTTGCCGAGAAATTGATTTGAAATAGGCTTTGTTTTCGTTTCCTTCACAAATTCAATCGCATCATATACACCATTTAAATCTTCTCCGCTAACCCCTATATCTGGAACACTAGACATGCCAATTGCTAGAATGATAATGTCGTGATTTTCAAGAATTTCTTCTACTGAAATATCTTTACCTACTCGTGTATTTGTACGAATTCTCACATGTAAGCTTTCTACTTGCTTCACTTCCCAATAAGAGATTTCTTTAGGGAGTCTGAATGAAACAATGCCATAGGTGTTTAATCCACCCGCTTTTTCTTCTGCTTCAAAAATAGTCACTTCATAGCCTAATCGTCCAAGTTCGCGGGCACAAGCCAAGCCAGCTGGACCTCCTCCAATAATGGCGACTGTTTTACCGTTCTTCTTCCCTGGTTGGAACAAAATCTGTTCATGTTGTATGGCCCAGTCTGTTGCATAGCGCTGTAAGTTGCCGATCATGATTGGTTTGGTCGAATGGTTTAGTACACAAGCACCTTCACATAATTCTTCAGTCGGACATACACGGGCACAGCTTGCCCCAATCGGATTCGCCGTCATAATCGTTTTGGCCGACCCTAACACATTCCCTGACGCAATTTTTTTAATGAATGTCGGAATATCAATTCCAGTTGGACAAGCAGTGATACATGGAGCATCGTAACAATAGAGACAACGGTTCGATTCTTCCATTGCTTCCTGATTCGTTAACCCCGGATGAACTTCTTGGAAATTCCCGCTTAAATCTTCAACTGAGATTCTTGCTTGATTTACGTTACTCACTATAAAAACCTCCTTGAGAGACGATCCTTAATAGCTGCAAAGGGCCATACTACACATTAGAGTCTGACCTCACACTCTATATGCCGATTATTGTGTCATTTACAATTCATATAAACGATATAAAGTAGCTGTGGGTCTGACCCTTTCGTTATTCGTTTGAAAATTAATTTATTAAGGTAATAACTCAGACATTTCTTGATACGTTTCCGGTCTTCGATCCCGGTAAAATTGCCATGTATCACGAACTTCTCTAATCATTTTTTTATTCATTTCCCCAATGATTACTTCATCACGATCACGACTTCCCATTGCTACAAAGTTCCCTCTTGGGTCAACAAGATAGGATTGTCCGTAAAATTCCCCCATATTCCAAGGGCCTTCTGTTCCTACCCTATTAATGGCTCCAAGATAGTATCCATTCGCTACAGCATGTGCAGGTTGTTCAAGTTTCCATAAGTATTCAGAAAGTCCAGCTACTGTTGCAGATGGATTTAACACAATCTCCGCACCTTTTAATCCTAGTATTCTCGCACCCTCTGGAAAATGACGATCATAGCAAATGTAAACCCCTACTTTTGCAAAGGCGGTGTCAAACACCGGATATCCTAAATTACCTGGTTTAAAATAGAATTTTTCCCAGAACCCATAGCCGTCGTCTCCTACTCCTACATGTGGGATATGTTGTTTTCGATATTTTCCTAAATACGATCCATCTGCATCAATGACGGCTGCCGTATTATAGTATGTTGCAATCCCTTCCCTCTCATAGATTGGTAAAACAATCACTACAGATAGTTCTTTTGCTAGCTCCTGAAACAATTTTGTTGTCGGGCCGTTCGGTATTTCTTCCGCTGCATCATACCATTTTGTATTTTGCTCTGAGCAAAAATAAGGTCCATAAAAAATCTCTTGTAAACAGATTATTTGTGCACCCTTTTCTTTTGCTTCTCTAACAAGCTTCATATGCTTTTCAATTGCCTGTTGCTTGTGGACTTCCACAGGTTGATTTCCATCCACATCATTCGAAGCTTGAATAAGACCAATTTTCACGTTATCTGCCATAAATAATCCCTCCTCAATTATGTTATGCATGTACCAAAGGTATATATGAATTATTTTATCGCCGCAAAGAAAACGCTTACAAATAATCTTGAAAAGTAAGTGATTACTAAAATGGAGGGTTTGTACCAAAAAATGAAGTGAAGAAAGATGATAAGACCAGCGAATACTCAAACTGGTCTTACCAAATTACAGCCATTATTTTTTAAAAAACGCATTTTTTCCAAGCGTTTCAACGGTATTGGGGAAAAGTGTATGCATCTTACTAATTGCATTCATGAAGCGTGGTAAATTGATTTCGCGTTTTTTCGTAAGCATCGCTGCAACGATTTTATCCGCTACATAAGCTGGCTGGAGTATGAACTTTTCAATATTTTTCACATATGTTCCACTTTCATCAGCAATGTCGAAGAAGTTTGTTTGAATCGGTCCTGGATTAACGGTTGTGACACGAATTCCATCGCGCATTAATTCCAAACGCAACGCATTGGAATAGCCAATCACGGCAAACTTCGTTGAAGAATACAGGGTAGACTTCGGAGTGGCAATCTTCCCTGCCATTGAAGCGACATTGATGATATGACCGGATTTCCGCCTTTTCATCGCAGGAACGACCATTTTCGTACAAGCCATCAAGCCGATTACATTTACACGGAACATGGCTTGGATTTCCTCGGTATCTGTCTCATCGACTTCCTTAAATGTGCCATACCCGGCATTATTTACGAGAACATCGATTTCACCAATATGTGCATAAATATCTGTAAACACATTAACAATCTTTTTCATATCTGAAACATCTAATGTATACGCATAAGCTACATCGCCATACTGGTTGTTTAGCTCGTTCCTTAACTCCTCTAATTTATCCGTATTTCGTGCAAGCAAAACGACACGAGCTCCCTGTTCTGCTGCCTTCTTCGCAATTTCTTTACCAATTCCACCAGAAGCACCTGTAATGACGACGCATTTGTTATGTAATCTACTCATTGTCCACCTCTCTTTTTTTAGCTATGTACTGAATACATATAAATCCCATTTTGATCTTCCTTTTTAATTTCGCCTAAACCCTCTAAATAGTCAAGCTGACCGACTGTTTCAGAAATCGTTAAGCCAAGCTCTCTGTGATATACTTTCGGGAAAAGCTGTTTACAAATCTCAAACCCTGTTTGAGACTTAGCTTCAAGCATTTGTTTAACTCGCATAGCACGCCCATGCTGCCGAGCTAGATTATGCCTAATCAATTTACGCGTTTCGGAAATGTCCCCACCATGTCCTGTAAGAGTGAGTGAAATGGGAACCTCCAGCCATTTTCTAAGTGAGTTATTGTATTGATTTAGAGGCTCGGGACGGCTTTCAGCAGGCGAAAATGGCGGTTCCAATATCGGATTTGGTGAGATTTTGTTCAGCAGATGATCCCCGCCAATCATCACCCCATCCCTTTCCCGAAAAAGCGAAATGTGACTTTGGGCATGCCCTGGTGTTTCAATCACTTGCCAGCCAAAAAGACCAGGAATTTCATCTCCTTCTTTCAAATACGACTGTACTGTGCGCTTACTGATATACCCTCCTGAACCGCGATAATTATTCATCGAAGCGGCCTTTTCTTCTGGAACACCCAATTCTTTTCCGATATTTAGGTAAAATTGATCAAGTTCCGCTCTGAATTCCGCTGTCAGTTCAAGCCATCTTTGATTGTAAGCATGTCCAAATACGATTGCCTGTTCAGGAAAAAAATCAATGCCTCCAGCATGATCAGGGTGATGATGTGTGAGCACGATTTGATCAAAATCACTTATCAAGAGCCCTAAATCACGAAGACTTTTTTCTAAAACCTCTTTTCCCTCATGAGTTCTCGGTCCTGCATCCACAAGTGTAAGCGCCTCCCCCTTTATCACATAAACATTTACATCGCCAACAGCATAAGGAGTCGGGATCGATAGTTTTTTAATTTCCGTGTCTAATCTTGTCATGTGGATACCACCTTTAGTATAAAATAAAAAATCATATGTAAGATTTCAATAAGAATCGTTTTTTTTAATAAGATGTAGTCTATAGTTTACAACTACATGCTAGAATTGTCATGATTTTTCCATAACGATTCATCAGATTATCGACATAGTTCTTGACAACAAGTTGAAACTTCCATCATAATTTATAATTAGAAATCAACTGTATCCTATTAAAGGGATACAGAACAGCTACATCCCATACAAATCCCACAAATAGTAGGCTGTGAATAAGGCTAGTACATAAAAAATGGTGCAAGAGAGTGAAGCTCAACAGGCTGCAAGGCTTCACCACCCGCTGTTTATCGAACCTTCCTTATGAGCCATCAGGCAAACCTGACGTCCGTCCGGCGATAACGGACTATGAGCTGCGTCTTTCAAAAGAAAGATGAACAAAGGTGGTACCACGGAAGTCATGTCTTTCGTCCTTTATTGGATGAAAGGCTTTTTTATTGATCAAAAAAGGAGCGAATGAAATGAACAATATCGTATGTATCGGCATCGGTTCAATGGCAGAAGCGATTATATCAGGCATGATTGCAAGAGGAGGTATCAACCCTAGGCAAATTAAAGTAGCCAATAAATCAAATCAAGAACGGTTAGCTTATATCCAACAACAGTATGGTGTTTGTGGTCACACATCTCTTGAAGCGGCTCTAACTGATGCAGATGTCGTATTTCTTGCGGTGAAACCTAAAGATGTGCTTGCTGCTCTAACAGCGGCCCGCCCCTATTTAACGGAAAATATGCTACTTATTTCCGTAGCGGCAGGTATTAATCTAGCAAGCCTTGAAGGTATTATTGAAAAGAAAATGGCGATAGTCCGGGCCATGCCAAACACCTCCGCTGCTGTCGGCTTATCGGCTACTGCTCTTGCCGCTAATTCATTAGCAGGAAATGCACAGCTTCAAACAGCCATTGATCTCTTCACAACCATTGGCACAGTCTCTGTTGTCGAGGAACACAAATTGAACGCCGTAACTGGCCTTTCAGGGAGCGGCCCAGCCTATATATATTACGTTGTAGAAGCAATGGAAAAGTCTGCCCAAGAAATCGGCCTTGATCCTGTTACAGCCAAACAGTTGATTATCCAAACGATTCAAGGGGCAGCAGAAATGCTTAAACAATCACCAAAAACGCCTCAAACGCTTCGTAAAGAAGTAACCTCACCTGGAGGCACTACAGAAGCAGGGCTAAAAGTATTGGAACAACACCATGTGCAGAATGCTTTTATCGCTTGTATTGAAGAAGCAACCAACCAAGCGAAACGAATGGGTGATGAAATTTCTAAAGAAATTAAAAAGGAGATTTCCAGTCTTCATTTCTAACAGATAATCAAATTTTTGGCAGAATCGAAATGAAGTTGATATACTAGCCATAACATAATCCAAGGAGTTGAACAAATTGAGTGCTAAGCTATTTTCTCCCTATGCAATCAAGAATATTACGTTGAAAAACAGGATTGTTATGTCTCCAATGTGTATGTATTCCTGTCCAGATGAAGACGGAATCGTCCAAAACTGGCATAAGACCCACTATACAAGTCGTGCAGTCGGCGGCGTAGGCTTAATTATCGTGGAAGCGACAGCAGTTACGGAACAGGGAAGAATCTCTCCGAATGATCTTGGTATTTGGAGTGACGAGCATGTATCAGGACTATCGGAACTAGTCTCACTCATCAAAGAACAAGGAGCAACAACCGGCATACAAATTGCTCATGCCGGTCGTAAAGCTGAGCTGAAAGAAGATATTATCGCTCCTTCTGCCATTGCCTTTAATGATCGTTATCAAACTCCAAAAGAAATGACCAAAGAAACGATTCAAGAAACGGTTGCCGCTTTTCAAAAAGGAGCTGAACGTGCCAAAAAAGCAGGCTTTGAAGTGATTGAATTGCACGGTGCCCACGGCTATTTGCTCAATCAATTTCTTTCACCGATCAGTAACAAACGAGCGGATGAATACGGCGGTTCTGCTGAAAATCGCTATCGGATCGTTAAAGAGACGATTGCCGCTGTAAGAGAAGTATGGGATGGACCATTATTCATCCGAATTTCAGCTAATGACTATTTAGAAGATGGCATGACTCCAGAACAGTATATCGAAATTGTCAAATGGATGAAAGAAGATGGCGTAGATTTAATCGACGTAAGCTCTGGCGCGGTGGCTCCTGCCCGCATTCATGTCTTCCCAGGTTATCAAGTTCCATTCAGTGAAACCATTAAACACGGCGCAGAGATTGCGACTGGCACAGTTGGCCTAATCACATCTAGCATTCATGCAGAAGAAATCCTGCAAAATGACCGTGCAGACTTAGTTTTTCTTGCACGGGAGCTACTTAGAAACCCGTACTGGCCCAGAACAGCGGCACAAGAACTGAATGCCTCTCTCACACCACCTGTACAGTATGAGAGAGGCTGGTAAGAACAACAACACAAGCGCCTTTTTCTTAACTAAAGGCTAACATAAGCCAGGCAAGAAATATGAGAGGCCGTTTCCTCTACATATTTCTTGCCTGTATTTGATTCCCTAGAATTAGCCTGCTTTAGCTAGAAACAAAAACTCATTGTTAAGGGGATTCCTGTCAACGAGTACATTCATTTCTCCAAAACCAGAAAAAATCCCCTTTTTAGTTTCTAAATACTTGAGCCTGTAAAATATACATTCTTTAGACGTTTTCTAAAACAACAGCGATTCCTTGGCCACCACCAATACAAAGACTTGCAATTCCAAATCGTCCACCCCGTCGTTTAAGCTCATACGTTAGCAATAATAGAATGCGTGCCCCACTAGCACCAACTGGATGACCTAATGCAATCGCTCCACCATGGACATTCGTTTTATCACGGTCAAGTCCAAGCTCCTTCTCAACTGACAAATACTGTGCAGCAAATGCTTCGTTTACTTCGACTACATCCATTTCCGCGATTGTCAATCCAGCCTTTTCCAACGCTTGATGGATTGCTGGCACAGGGCCAATTCCCATAATGGATGGATCCACACCAGCTACTCCCCATGACACTATTCTCGCTAGTGGATATAAGCCTCTTTCCTCCACTGCTCTTTTACTAGCAACAATAACAGAAGCTGCGCCATCATTAATCCCACTTGCGTTTCCTGGTGTCACGGTTCCATCCTTTTTAAATGACGGGGTTAATGACGCCATTTTCTCTGGTGTTACATCCCCTTTTATATGTTCATCCACAGAAACAGACATGTTGCCTTTTCGGTGTGGAACTTCAACAGGAACAATTTCTTTCGCAAATACACCAGTATCTCTCGCTTTCACTGCACGTTTTTGACTTAACAAAGCGAACGAATCTTGTTCTTCTCGGGAAATCGAGTAGATGGATGCCAATTTCTCTGCCGTCATGCCCATTCCACTACCTGCATACTCATCCGTTAATGTACATTTCAGCATATCATCCAAAACAAGCGAGCCAAATTCAGAGCCGCCAAAACGGGCAGTAAAATTTGCATAAGGGGACATTGACATATTTTCTGCACCCCCAGCAAGGATGATTTGGGCCTCGCCTAATAATATATGTTGGGCAGCCGATACAATGGCCTGTGCTCCTGAGCCACATAAACGATTCACAGTGTATGCGGGAACCTCATAGGGCACAGCAGCCTTTAAGCCAATGTGCCTCGCCAAATAGGATGCATTCGTAGAAGTATGAATCACATTCCCATAAATGACATGATCTACATCTGTTGCCGCTATTTTTGCTCTTCTTAAAGCCTCCCGCGCAGTTGCTGCCCCTAAATCAGCTGCAAGAACTGATGCAAAGGATCCTCCGAAACTCGTAAATGCCGTTCGTGCTCCTTCAATTACGTACACATCACTCATGCTTCTACCTCCTCCTTTGCCAACTATCAGAATTCTCAATATAGGACAAGATTATAACCACACAGTTTATTATGGGCTGAGTTTTCTGAGCAAACTTTACTCATCGATTGACATACCTGTTTTTGTCTGGTAACTCAAACTGCTTGATCGTGTATCCTATCGTTCAATACGCTTTTTATTACTCAAACTCCTCCTTCCTAAGGTTAATTTTCTTCAAAGCAAAATCGACATCTTCTAAAAAATAAGTAGCAAATCCACTTTCTTTGCCGAATTGGAACTTGTTTTGTCATCTGGAAAGGAAAACAATTATAAAAGAAGAATTGTATAGTCATAGGGAGGGATTTTTAATGAAAAATTCGGGCGCAGTTGCAAATGAATTAGGAATTTCTCAAAGTACAGTACAACGTTGGGTCACAGCATGCAATATGAAGATTGAGCGTAATTCACATGGCCACTATTTATTCACGGACGAAAACATACAGCAATTGAAACAAATCCAACAGCAGTTAAACGATGGTTTAGTGCTTCAACAAGTTGAGTTGGGAAAGAAAAAGAGTCGAAAAGGAGCAGTCAAACCAACTGTTCAACCTCTTGAACATCACGATGTCATAGAAAAGCTTCTGACAACCGTTCAGGAGTTAGAAAGACGACTCGATGATAAAGCTGATAGTGTAGCCTCTTACCAGCTGCTACAACATCGCAAAGAAATTGAAGAGCTAAACAAACAAATTGATCGCATGGCTAAACGAATTGAAGTACTGGAGACGGGGAAAAATCACGAAACCGAAATGGCTTTATCTAGTAAACCACTTGTCTTTGACGGAAAAAAAGCACCGAATAAGCAAAAAAAGCGGCACATTTTCCAACTTTTATTCGGCTAATCAAGCTACGAGCAGAATCTCCTGCTCTATTTTTTTAAGACTTCAAAGTGGAGAAGACTCCAGCATTTTCGTAAAGATTTCTCTTTGGATACAGCCATATAACTTCAAGAAATGAAGGACTTTCCGCAAATTTGCACATCATAAACTACGATGAGATTATTTTAGTCGACTGCTAGTTATGTTGCGCATTTGTACACGTATCCTCAAATTCATTCATCGTGCTTTTTTTGGTTCTTCACCAAAGCATGTACTTGACGGAACTGTCATATGTTTTGCTCATTGTAACAACCTTAATAAATTCCTTTATTTATAACAAGTTGGACTTCATGGGCAAAGTTGTTTTTAGGTCAAAAACAGACTTTGGTGTTGAGCCCTTTTTTTACTTCAACATTAGTTTTCGGGCAAACGAAAACTCTTCTGCCAACTATACAAGTTACAAGATACAAGACACTGAAAAGCTAGTTATGTTCATGTCAAAAGCGCAAGTGTCTTGATCTGCCTAAAGGATAGAAAACTCATTTTAATAAACGTAAACTTTCTTGCAAATAACGCACAGTTGTGCCTGATTCTTTATCTTAGATTAACGGACTATGGGTGCCCTATTGATTACCTTACCTGCTAATGCCTGTTTCCTCAATTAGGACATGGCAGACTATTTTAACGTTCAGATTTTTATAATCCCCCTCCCATTTTTTGAAGTCAAACCCCCGATTCCTGCTTTTATAAAATGCTCCTAATCCCATAGGATCAATGTCCTTTTTTTGAAAGTTCTTTACTAGCTTTAAGCATTCACTTTCCACTTTTTTTTCTAAATCCTTCTGGATTTCCTTTACTACTTTTTGTCCTAGCTTCTTACTTGTATATTCTTGGATGGCTCCCTTAATATTAATCTGAACAGTAACCTCGGAAGGGTTTTTTTTAGATATTTTAAATTCATGCTTGGAATGGAAACCTCTGATGGAAGCCCTCTCGTTTCTTTTCTTTGGGACTGAAAAATTGCCCTTGCCATGCTTGTCTACTAACAGCCTGAAAAAAAACATTTTTTCGCTAGGAATAACGTCTACTACTTTATCCTTTTTAAACAGGCTAACCCCGCTTATTTCGACTTGATTATTGCTTATTTGTTTGAGTCTAGGAAGATAAATATCTTTTCCCTTTTGATAATAATCATGTAATAACAAGTGGAGATTTGTTTCAGGTAAATCCTTCATTTTGATATGGTTATTCAGAAGATTATATAAATAAGTCCCGCTTCCTTCGGTTCCATATTGACCTTGCAAAGTTTTCTGAGCAGATCCTTCCGAGACTACAAAAAAGTTTCTGGCCCCAATGGACACATCTCTTTGATAAACATCTAAGATATCCTCAATTCCACGCTTTCCGAGCTCCTCCCCTATCACTGTTACCCCCAAACCACCGGTGACAAGCGGTTGTGATACTTGTCGATTCGCTTTTATTACAAGATCTCTTCTTAAGGAGGCTTTAGATGTAAACACTTGATTCGTGATACTTTTATCAGCCATGAAATTGTCAGTGAGGAACGTGCCAATCATTTGTTTATCATCTGATTGGTCAAACCCGACAGCAAGGATGATACTAATATCATCAATGATTTTTTTTTCAACACATCCCGACATTAGAAATAGTAAGAATACACATAAGAAAAGCCTTTTCATTTTCGCTTCACCTTCTTTGCAATCTGGACGGCAATGAATAATAAAGGAATGTACAGCATTATAAAAGCAAATCCTATTTTCGCCATCATGCTATTTAACAGACTAATTTCTTTCCGTGTATGAATGAAAGTGATGATAGCCATATGGGTGATAATGAACAGATACACCCCTTTTTTCTGCTTGATATTAAAAATTTTTTTCACTAGCCTAGAGCCAATCCAGATTGAGAAACAAACATTGGGAAGAATAATTAAATTCCAGTTTGCAATGCCGATAAATTCGAAGCGCTCTACAAAGGATAGTTTCAAAATCTTCCACATCATCAGCGTTGGCCAAATTGCCTTTTGCAATTGCCCTTCCGAGAAATAGGCAAAAGTCATAATTGCAAAAACTGCATATAGGAGTGTGGTCGTAAGTATCGCTAAATGGGCCCATTTTTTAGACTTTTGTGGCTCCTTAATAAAGGGGTATAGAAACAACACGATTTCAATGCCGATAAAGGAAAGTGACATATGAAAGGAACTCTTTAGCAAATCTTTTACGGAGTGGTCCAAAATAGGCAAGATACTTCCAAAGTTCGAATACGGTAAATTAAAACCAAAGGTAAGCAATAAGTAAGCAGGCAAGACTAATCCAAAGAAGGAGATTCCAACGACTGTTCGCAAGCCGCCAAAGACAATATACATGCAAAGTAGCATAAAGCCTAGTGTGAACCAGAAAATGCTCAAGTCAGGAAATATCCAAACTTGGATGATTTCAATGAAGGTACGAAGAGTAGCCAAAGAATGCACGAGAAAATAGAGAATAAAAGGAAAACTTAATACCTTTCCAAGGTAATTTCCGGCAACATACATATGGGCCGTCACGATATCTCCATTAACGGTTTCAACAATTTTATACATCATCCAGAGAATAATATGAAGGCATGCACCTACAAACAAGATAGAAATCCAGGCGTCGTAGCCAGCATATTTGGCAATTAGACGCTGAAAGTCCATAGCACCCAGCCCGATTTGCATGGACATAATCGCATAAAAAATTAAGTAAGGGGAAATTTTCAGTCGATCAGGAATAGTTTGCTCGTGCATAATTGGTACACCTCCTCTTTTTCCTTATTGTTATATTCATTCATCGATATCCTTCTTGATACTTGCTTTTTTCTTACTATAGCGATAAGGTTTTTCTGTTCGTAAGTATTGTGGACGCATAGCCCGCTCTTTGAACGGAAACCTGATTAAGGAATCCTGTAAATCTGTCCATCTTGTTGGATAAAAAGGCTCTAAAAACGGCCTACCAAGGGAGGTAAGGCGGATTAGGTGGGTTAATAAAATACATAAACAAAATACAATGCCAACCAATCCCCATAGGTATGCAAAAAACAAAAAAGGGAAACGAAGTAAACGGATGGTATTACTCATCTTATAAATAGGTGTCGTAAAGGAAGCAAGAGCTGCCAGTGCAACGAGAATAAGGAGAACGTTACTCGTCAAGCCTGCTTCAACCGATGCAGTTCCAATCACGATACCTCCGACGATACCAATTGTCTGCCCAACCTTGGTCGGCAGCCTCGCCCCCGCTTCCCTTAACAATTCAATCGTCAATTCCAAAATTATAGCTTCCAAAACTGGTGGAAGGGGAACAATCCTCCTTGATGTAATTAATGTACTTAATAAATCATGGGGAATAATTTCATAATGATAAGTAAGTACTGCCACATAGAGGGGAGTTACCATGATCGAAAAAGTAACAGCACTCACCCGAAGTAATCTAAAAAAGGAAGCGATTATCCAATTTAAATAATAATCCTCGAATGAACTGAAAAAATCAACTAAAGTAGTCGGCGTGAGCAAAACTTGCGGTGAACCGTCTACACAAATGGCGATCATCCCTTCAGCTAAAACCGCTGCGACTCTGTCTGGTCTTTCCGTATCTAGTAACTGAGGAAATGGTGAATTTGAATTATCTGATATGATTTGCACGATATATGAACTGTCAGTTACTGCATCAAATTCAACATCTTTCAAACGCTGCCTAACTGTATTTACATTCTCCTGATTTGTAATTCCTTCCATATGTAAGAAAGCAATTTTTGTTTTAGAGAGACTGCCAATCGTAAATTCTTCTATGATTAATTCTTTCACGGGCAATCTTCGCCTAATTAAGTTTAAATTTGTCGCAATCGATTCCACAAAGGCTTCTTTTGGGCCAATAACGGATATCTCTACTTCGGGTGATGTAATACCACGGCCTATTTCCTTTTTGGCAGCGATAAAACCAAAATACTGTTCCTCCGTTTCAATGGTCACAAGTACATAGCCGTTACATAGATTTTCTTCAATTTTCGAAGGGTCATTACAGGTTTGAATATCACCAATTGGAACGATTCTCTTTAGATCATCAATCGAATGAAAATCATTATCTAATAAAGATGTAAGAATACTTTGCTCAATGATTTTTTCATCAACTAAGGTGGTTAAAAATGTTAGACTAAAACGGATATTTGTTTTTTGATTGTTATAAAAGGTTTGTTTTAAGTCTTCTGATTTCGCTAATGTTTGTATCCAGTTCTCTTGTTTTGTATCCCCTTGTGCTCTTTTATTTTGAAACCAACTTTTCATCGATTCATCACCATCATTTCTAACATTATTTTTATGGTTACCATTATTGGATAAATTATGAGTTGGATTTTTGAGTAGCAATTACAGATTCTGATTTTTCGAAAAAGATTGACAATTATACATTTCATGATAGTATTTAGACAAATGACAATTAAATAAACAATTATTACCACTAGGGGTGCCTCTTTAATGGAAAATGGAAGCTGACCAAGAAATTTGAAGCTTCTTATTTACCGAAAAGGCTGAGATTAGAGTGTGACTTTAAGACCCTTAGAACCTGATCTGGATTATACCAGCGTAGGGAAGTGGAGGCGTCTATACTAAGGACACCTATTTTGTAGCCAATCAAAACCACTTTCTTATGCTAAAAAAGGAAGTGGTTTTTTATTTTTTATAAAGGATACTGGACAATTTTTTAGATCTATCTATGTCTCACCTACTAATAACAGAAAATATGGAGGGCAAATCATATGACATTTTCAAAGGAAATTCGTAAAGACGTTGATCACATCTGGGAAGCAAGCTTTCACCACCCGTTTGTTAAAGGAATTGGAGATGGGACACTCCCACTCGCCTGTTTTCGCTACTATGTGATGCAAGATGCTTATTATTTATCTCATTTTGCTAGAGTACAAGCTTTAGGGGCAGTAAAAGCAACAGATTTATACACAACGAGTCGACTTGCCAGCCATGCACAAGGAACGTATGAAGCTGAGCTATTGCTCCATGACAATTTCTCTAAACGATTAGGTATTACTGAAGAGGAAAAGGAGAATTTTAAACCTGCACCTACTGCTTATGCCTATACGTCACATATGTATCGTGCTGCCTATTCAGGACATTTAGGTGACGTAATTGCGGCGATCCTGCCATGTTACTGGTTGTATTATGAAATTGGTGAAAGATTAAAAGGGTGTACACCAGAAGAACCGATTTATCAAGAATGGATTGCTGCATATGGGGGCGATTGGTTCCGGACATTGGTAGACGAACAGATTAAGAGAATCGATGAAATTGCTAACAAAGTGACTGAGGAAGATAAACTACGAATGAAAGAGCATTTCATCCTTAGTAGTCAATATGAATACTCTTTTTGGGAAATGGCGTATCGGTTAGAAACGTGGCCGGTTCAAAAAGAAGTACTAGAAGTATAATAATTAGCCAATTCTAAAAAAGGAGATTCATAACATGACAAAAGGATTAAAATTGACAGACATATTAGTGACGATTGTAATTGCCATTGCATTTGGCATTGTCTATATTCTTTGGGGTTCCGTATATTATGCTCTAAAACCAATCGGCTTACATGCCGACCAATTTATGTATGGCATGTGGTTTATTGCGGCTAATGTTGCCTTTTTTATCATCCGTAAACCTGGCGTTGCATTGCTTGCCGAAATCGCAGCAGCTTCCGGTGAATTTCTGTTAGGTTCACCATGGGGGCTGACCGTGCTTCTTTATGGCGTTGTCCAAGGATTGTTTGCAGAGCTTGTCTTTATGGCTTTCAAATATAAGCGATTTCATATTTCAGTAGCTATCTTGTCGGCTATCGCTGCATGCTTAGGGTCGGTCCTTATGGATTTCGCCTATGGAGAAATCGGCGATCTTGTTGCTTGGAATTTAACATTATTTATGATTGCTAGATTTCTCGGGTCTATTCTCTTTGCTGGTGTGTGTGCTTACTATTTAGTGAAAGTTTTAGAAGCTACAGGCGTAACAAATCTTGTTCGTCCAGCGTCAAGTAAAGATTATGCTGAACTGGACCAAAAGTAAGGGTTGATAACTATGGAACGAATTGCACATGTTGAAAAATTACGATTGAAATTCCCTGGAGATACGTCCTTGTTATTTAAGGACTTATCTTCTACCTTTTACAAAGGGGAAAAAGTTCTCCTTCTTGGGCCATCAGGTTGCGGGAAGTCGACGCTTTTACAAGTTTTAAGTGGCTTAATTCCTCATTCCATTGAAGTTCCTATGAAAGCTGAAGAACTAGTAAGTCCCACTTCTTGGGGCTATGTTTTTCAAGACCCAGATAGTCAGTTTTGTATGCCATTTGTTGATGAAGAAATTGCCTTCGTCCTCGAAAATATTAACGTTCCAAAACAACAAATGATTGATCGAATTCATCATCACTTACAGCAAGTTGGCTTACATTTACCAGATATTCATACTAGCATTCAAACACTATCTGGAGGAATGAAACAGCGCTTAGCGATAGCATCGATCTTGGCCCTTAAACCAGATGTATTATTTTTAGATGAACCAACGGCAATGCTTGATCCTAAAGGAACAAAAGAGATTTGGAATGTATTAAAAGAAGTCGGACAAGAAAAAACAGTCATTATTGTGGAGCATAAAATTGATCATGTCCTAGAATTCATTGAACGAATCATTCTTTTTAATGAAGCTGGACAGATTATAGCCGATGGACCAAAAGAAAAAATCTTATCAACGTATAAAAATGAAATGAGGGAACAAGGAATCTGGTTTCCAGGTGTTTGGGAAGAATATCTAGATACCACCCCCCTCCTTCGATCGAGGAAGCCTTTTGAAAAAAAGGAGAAAGTATTAGAAGTGCAAAACTTTAAAGGATTTAGGCAAAAGGAAGAAAAAATACTAGTGGATGATTTGCAAGCCTATTCAGGAGAATGGATTGTTATAAAAGGAGAAAACGGTGCTGGTAAGAGCACACTTTTACATGCTTTCATGCAATTTATCAAAACAACAGGACATTGTGAGTTAGTAGGGATCGCTATTAAAAAAGTTAAAAAACAAACAGATTTCATGACATTTGTGTTTCAAAATCCAGAATTTCAATTTGTCGCAAATTCAGTCTATGAAGAAATCGCCTACTCATTAAAAGTAGACAAAGTGGATTCCCGAGAAATAGAAATAAAAGTCGAAGAACTTCTAGAATGGTTCCAGCTAGTAGACCATTGGGATAAACACCCTTATCAATTATCAATGGGGCAGAAGCGCCGTTTAAGTGTAGCTGCATCAATTGTAAAGGAACAAAAACTTATTCTTCTAGACGAGCCTACCTTTGGGCAAGATTCCAAAAACACCTTTGCGTTACTTGAATGGATTGAAGAACTCAGACTGAAAGGTACGACGATTATCATGATTACCCATGATGAACAGATTATAAACAACTTTGCAACAAGAATTTGGACCATCGAGGCTGGGAAAGTGATCAGCGATGAAATACAAAGTATGAATATGAAGACTGAATTAGTATCCGTGTAATGGAGGAACATCATGCAATTAGATTTTTCGAGTAAAGAAACATGGCTACATCGGATTAATCCAAGCCTTAAGTTATTCGTATTAATTATGTTGTGTATAATTGTGTTATTGGTTCATAATTTACTATTTATGATGAACTTTACGGTTATCGTATTGATTTTATTTTTGTGTTTTACAGGACAGCCGACCAAACGAATTTTATTACTTTTCATCCCTTTTTTTGTTGTATTTTTATCGACTTCTTCTTCGTTGATTTTTTTTGGACAAGGAAACACGACTTGGTTTAAGTGGGGGCTCATTCATATTACCGAAGAAAGTTTTTTTAGAGGACTTCTTGTTGGTTTTCGTGCCTTGCTATTTGCAATACTAGGATTAACCTTTGCCTTAACTACAAGACCCGTCTATCTGTTTTATTCTTTAATGCAACAAGTCAAACTCAATCCTAAATATGCTTATAGCTTTATGGCAGCCTTAAGATTAATTCCGATCATGTTGGAGGAATTTCAAACGATTCAAAATGCTATGAGAGTGCGAGGTGTGGTCAGACAAACAGGAATACGGTCCGTTTTTTTAAAAATGAAAGCTTATTCCATCCCGATGTTATCAGGGAGTATCCGGCGCGCGCACCGAATCGCTGTAGCCATGGAAGCAAAGCGCTTTTCCGATACGAGGAACCGTACATATTATTACGAAATCGGCTTTTCTAAATATGATATTGTATTCATTTTATATTTTGTCACTCTACTTCTGGCAGGGTATTATGGAGCGATTAAAGGGGTTTGATATTTCATCGGCTCGCTTATTTACACTACCATCTTATTTAAGGTATGTTAGAGTTGGACTTATCGGTCACATACATCCAACTAAACACTTGAGATACTCGACCCACATCTCCATGAAAAAGCAGTGAGGTTTCATGAACATCTCACTGCTTCTATTTTCGTCATTCTACATGTTCCTAAAACATGTCATAATGGCATTCATCTTATTTAAATCAATACCGCTCGATCATTCAGCATTTTTTCACCTTTGATTCGTTGGAATTCATGAAGAAGCTTCTCTACGGTTAACTTTTTCTTTTCTTCGCCTCTTGCTTCAAAGATGATTTGGCCTTTATCCATCATAATTAAGGAAGTGCCAAGATCAAGGGCTTGTTGCATATTATGCGTGACCATTAATGTTGTTAGATTGTTTTGACTTACAATCTCCTTTGTAAGGTTAGTAACAAGTTCAGCACGTGATGGGTCGAGGGCTGCTGTATGTTCATCAAGAAGTAAAATTTTCGGATTCGTGAAGGTCGCCATCAATAATGATAATGCCTGCCGTTCACCACCTGAGAGCATGCCTACTTTCGCATTCATCCGGTTTTCTAAACCGAGGTGAAGTGTCTCAAGCGTTTCTTTATAATAGCTACGACGACTTTTCGTGACACCGAATCTCAAGCCCCTTTTATGCGTTCTGCCATAAGCGATTGCCATGTTTTCTTCAATCGTCATATGTGGAGCAGTTCCAGCCATTGGGTCTTGGAAAACACGGCCAATCATTTTGGAACGTACATTCTCATCGACAGGTGAAACGTCTTTACCATCAATGATCACTGCACCTGCATCAGGAGTTAGCTTTCCGGAAATCATATTCATTAGTGTCGACTTACCAGCACCATTACTACCGATGACTGTTACGAATTCACCTTTGGCAAGAGTAAGCTCAAGAGATTTTAGCGCTAACTTTTCATCTGGAGTTCCTTGGTTAAACACTTTATATATCTGATTTAGCTGTAGCAACCTCTTTTGCCCCCTTCACCAATGTTTGCTGGATTTGCAATTCTTTCAAACGTTTCTTCTTCATGCTTTTTTCTTTTTGCTTATCCTTTAACTGCGGAATGATTAATGCACCGATGACAATCGCTGCGGTAATTAATTTCACATCCCCAGTTTGTAGGAATTGAACCTGAAGCGCGAGTGCAACGACAAGTCGATATACAATCGCACCGCCTATAACAGCAAGCGTAGCTCGTGCAATGGTTTTTGCCCCGAAAATAGCTTCACCGATAATAACAGAAGCAAGCCCGATGACAATCATGCCAATCCCCATGCCAATATCGCTAAATCCATTGTACTGTGCGATAAGCGAACCAGAGAAAGCGACTAGCGCATTACTAACTGCAAGTCCGAGCACCTTCATGTTATCGGTATTGGTAGAAAAGCTTTTCACCATCGCTTGGTTATCACCAGTGGCGCGGATGGCAAGCCCGATTTCTGTTTTTAAGAACAGTGATAAGGCAAATTTTATGGCAAGTGAAATCACTAACATTATAAAAATAATCGCCCATGTGCTTGGAGTAGAGTTTCCAAGACCGATCACTTCCATTCCTTTATTTAAAAAGGAATCCAATCCCGTCTTTACCCAAAAATCCTTTACACTCGTAATGATTGTTGATTCCGAAAATAACGGAATATTGGATTTTCCCATAATCCGTAAATTAATGGAGTATAAGGCAATCATCATCAATATCCCAGAAAGCAGCGGATTGATTTTCCCTTTTGTATGAAGGAGACCTGTAATCGAACCAGCTGCAAAACCAGCTAGTAAGGCTGCTCCCGTTGAGATAAGCGGTGAGTAGCCATTTACAAGCATAATTGCCGTGACAGCTGCTCCCGTTACAAAGCTACCGTCGACCGTTAAATCTGGGAAATCAAGAATCCGAAATGTTAAATATACGCCGAGAGCCATGATGGCATAAATCAGTCCCGATTCAAATGAACTAAAGATTGCTGTAGGCATCCTTTCATCCCTTTCTTAGAAGCTTATCCTTAGATGTTTTTTGTTTTTATTTAATAAATTCCGCTTCTGATTTCCATTCTTCCTTCAATTCGATACCCATTTCCTTCGCTGCCTTTTCGTTTATGACAAGTTTAAGATTTTGCGGATATTGAACCGGAAGCTCGGAAGGCTTTGTTCCGTTTAATAGAATGTCCGCAGCCATCTCCCCTGCTTCATACCCGATATCGTGGTAGCTGAAGCCATATGCCGCAAATCCACCGCGGGCAACGGAATCCAATTCTCCGACAAACAGCGGGATTTTCTTTTCATTGGCAACCATGATCACCGCTTCAAGGGCTGATACAACTGTGTTATCTGTGACGATAAAGAAGGCATCTGCTTTTCCAACAAGTGATTCAGTGGCCTGTTTCACATCAGCGGACGTCGCAGCAGAAGCTTCAACTACTTTAATTCCATGTTTGTCTGCTTCTGCCTTTAACATATTAATCTGAACGATTGAATTTTGTTCTCCAGAGTTGTAGACCGTTCCAATCGTTTTTGCTCCAAGTTCTTCTGCAATAAATTTCACTGAATTTGCTATTGCATCAGGATGTGTATCTGTCGTACCAGTAACGTTTCCTCCTGGCGCTTCAAGTGATTCAACTAGTTCAGCTGCTACTGGATCAGTTACAGAAGTAAAGACAATTGGGATATCCTTGTTACTGTCCTTCGTCGCAGTCAATGCTCCCATTGCACTTGGCGTAGAATTAGCAAATATCAAATCTACATTTTTTCCTACGAAATTTTGCGCAATTGTTAATGAGTTATTTGGATCTCCTTGTGCATTTTGCTCGTCATATTTCGCATCGATTCCTTTATCTTTCAATGCTTCCTGAAACCCTTTGTAAGCTTCATCAAGAGAAGCATGCTGGACGATTTGAGAGACACCAATTTGATATGTTTTTCCACTAGACGCATCTTCAGAACCACTCGAACTACTAGTATTACTACTTCCACACCCTGCTAATAATACGGTTGCTGTTAGACCGACCGCTGCTGTTTTAAGCCATGTGTTTCTCATGAATATATCCCCCTATTTCCTTTATCGCTTTTACGCTTTGTTGAAATAAATTATAACCAAATACCTAGACCAATTACAATACAATTCTAATTTTTCCAATAATATTTTAAAAAAACAATCAAAAAACCGTTCAAAAAAGTGATTTTCACTTTCTTGAACGGTTCAATAATCATTAATTGCCAACAATTTTTGTTACAATGTCGGTAACAGTTTCTCGATTAATTTTTTCTTTGCCATCCTTTAACGCCGTGACAGTAGCATGAGCAAATGCTAATGGAATTTCACAGAAGTGACGGATGGATGTCGTTTGAATATCTGCCAAATATAAATTAGCGCGTTGCAAATTCTGTTCAGTAAACTGAAGCATGTCTACAAACTCCCAGCCATCAGGGAAAAAGTTAACGCCTCTTTCTGCGTCTTCTGCTTTGTTTCTAAGAATGTTCACGGTTTGAAGTCCACGACCAAATGCGATGGCAAGTTCTTTGTCTGTTTCTGTACCATCATGCCATTCCCAAAGGTCTGATAACATCGTCCCCACAAGGCCAGCCACATAATAGGTATATTCATTCAAATCCGCTTCATTACGAATCTGCCAGTCCAATTCGACCCATTTAGCCATTCCTTCTGCCATTTCAGCCGTAGCATCAAGTACCTTATCAACGACAGTTTCAGGACAAAGCGTGATCCAATCATTTAGAAATAATGTAACGTCCGGTAGTGAAGCTTCATAGGGAAGGAGAACTTTCATCAGTTTCTCACGATTGTAGCCCATTCTTAATAAGTTGCTGATTTCCATCAATAGCTTGCTTTTTGTCTTTGCCGGAAGCACAGGATGGTCCTCAATTTCATCGATTGCGCGCATGCATAAATATGCTGCGCCCACAGTTTCCTGCAGTCCTGAAGGAAGCTGGCTAATTGGAATGACAAAGGTTCGACTCGTTTGCACTAAGAAATCGTGGGCCTTCTTTTGTAAATCTTTTTCTTCGCTCATACTTAAAGCTCCTTTATGTACAACTCTCTTTTTCGTTATCTTATCATACCATACAAAGAGGAGGGTGTCTCATAAGGGTCTGACCCTTTGCTTGAGACGCCCCTACCCTTGTTTCTCTACATACAAAGGAATCTTTACTTGCAGTAAGTCTTCGGCAATCACGGTGTTGGGGAAAATTTCACATGCTTCGTTTTGCAGTTCAGCGATGTCTTCCCCCATATATCTGGCACTAATATGTGTCAAAATTAACTGCCGGGCCCCTGCAAGTTTTGCTGTATTTGCAGCTTGGGCGGTCGTACTGTGAAAATAATCAAATGCCATTTCCCCTTCATCCCTTGAAAAAGTTGCTTCATGAACGAGATAGTCCGCATTTTTCGCAAGCAAAATAGTCTGTTCACATGTCCTCGTGTCACCGAGTATCGCTAGGATCCTTCCTTTATTTGGTTCACTAAGATAATCAGCTCCATATAAAACTCGTCCATCTTCCAATGTAACATTTTCCCCATTTTTAATAGCTTTAAAGATAGGGCCCGGTGGTACACCTTCATCTCTCAGCTTATCAACAAGCAAAGTACCTGGTCTGTCCTTTTCTACAATCCGATAACCGAAAGAAAGGATTCCATGATCTAACGCTAAGGCGGAAACCGTAAATTGCCCATCCTCAAAGATGATACCTTCTTCTATTTCCACGACGGATAGAGAATATTTAAGATGAGTGCCGCTTACGGAAAGACTTGTTTGAATATAGTCTCTGATCCCTTTAGGGCCGTAAACAGTTAAGTCTTCAGTTCCTCCTTGAAAAGAGCGACTGCTCAGCAGTCCAGGCAAACCGAATATGTGGTCACCATGTAAATGCGTAATAAAAATTTTCTCAATTCGGCGTGGTTTAACTGATGTTTTTAATATTTGATGCTGGGTAGCTTCCCCGCAATCAAATAACCAGACCACCCCTCGCTCTTCTAGCAATTCAAGTGCGATTGCCGAAACATTTCTAGCCTTTGCAGGAACACCTGCACCTGTCCCTAAAAAAACAAAATCCAAAACATTACCCCCGATGCATCATTTTCCTTCGTATATTATAACATAAAGTGAAACTTCCATCAGTGTGGTTTTTGCACTGATGGTTAGTTGAACCAATCGGGGTTTTACAGGCTGTTTATCACCCTAGCTATTTTAATCCCACGTAAGAATTAGTGGGGATATTACAGACTGTTAAACCGGGATAAAGTGAAACTTCCTTCAGTGTGGTTTTTGCACCGATGGTTAGTTGAACCAATCGGGGATTTACAGCCTATTTAACCGAGATAAATACTACAGTCAAGTTATGGGTACCCTTAAAGTGCGTGTTCAAAAAGAACCAAGAAGTTTTGCGAGCGATTGTCTCAAACCTTTCGCATATGCAGCAACGTTGAGGACCGGACTTGCACAGGTTGTGTGCGAATTTAACAGAAGTTATTTAATGAGCGACGAAGAAATTCGCAAGCTTTTTTACCGAACCTTTTGAACATCCTCTTAAAGAGATAAAGTGAAAGAATATTGCGTTTATTCCCATGTATCTTTATAGTTAAATACATGAACAAAAAATACTGTTATTACTATGAAAAGTGAGGTTATGCAAGTGAATGTAACGAATAAACCGACCGCATTAATCATCCTTTTTGGGGCCACTGGAGATTTGGCCAAACGGAAACTGTTTCCGTCTATTTATCGATTGTTTCAAAAAAAAAATATTGAGAAATTCGCTGTGATTGGTGTAGCTAGAAGACCATTAACAAACGCTGAATTTCAAGAAAATGTTAAAGATTCTGTTCAGACTTTTGCTGACAGCCATGAAAACGTCGATGACTTCGTCTCACATTTTTCTTACCACTCCCATGATGTGAGTAGTTCAGAATCCTACATCGAATTAAAAAACATTGCGGATAAGTTGGATGAACAATATGATTTGAACGGAAATCGCATTTTTTATTTAGCTATGGCCCCAGAATTCTTTGGTACAATTGCTGAGCAGGTGAAAGCACAGGGCTTAACGGATACGACAGGTTACAAACGACTCGTGATTGAAAAACCATTTGGTACTAGCTTTGAATCAGCTCAAGAACTTAATGTACAAATTCGCACAGCCTTTTCTGAAGATGAAATCTATCGAATTGATCATTACCTTGGAAAAGAAATGGTCCAAAACATTGAAGTGATTCGCTTTGCGAACGCAATGTTTGAACCGCTTTGGAATAACCAATACATATCCAATATCCAAGTAACTTCCAGTGAGACGCTTGGAGTTGAAGAACGGGGTCGATACTACGAAACCAGTGGAGCGCTTCGCGATATGGTCCAAAATCATTTAATGCAAATGGTTGCGTTGCTTGCAATGGAACCGCCAATTAAATTGACTGATGAAGAAATTCGCAGTGAGAAAGCACGTGCATTTCGGTCATTACGCCCGATGAAAAAAGAAGATGTTGAGGCTTTCTTTGTCCGTGGCCAATATGATGAAGGCACTGTTTCGAATTCCTTACTTCCTGCTTACCGAAATGAGCCTTCTGTTGACTCTGAATCCAATACCGAAACATATGTGGCAGGTAAATTACTCATTGATAATTTCCGTTGGGCAGGTGTGCCATTCTATATTCGAACTGGAAAACGCATGGATGTGAAATCAACGAAAATTGTTGTCCAATTCAAAGATATTCCGATGAATTTATACTATAGCAAGGAACCAGAAGAAAATGTCCATCCTAACTTGCTTGTCATCCATATCCAGCCAGAAGAAGGAATCACATTGCTCTTAAACGCTAAGAAAAACGGCAACCAAATGCAAACGAAGCCAGTTAGACTTTCCTTCTCCAATACGAGCATTGACCGAATGAATACGCCTGAAGCCTACGAGAAATTATTATTCGACAGTATGCGTGGAGATGCCACCAATTTCACCCATTGGGATGAGGTCGCACTATCTTGGAAATTCGTTGACATCATTTCAGAAGTATGGGAACACACGAAAGATGAAACCTTCCCGAATTATGTTGCCGGAAGTGCAGGTCCCAAATGTGCCGATAATCTTCTGGAAAAAGACGGCCATTTCTGGTGGCCAATTGAAAATCTAGAAATCGATAATTAAAACAGATAAAAAAACAAGGCTGACTTCTTTTCACTTAAGAATCAGCCTTGTTCATTTATGTTGTTCTCGTTCCACATACTCAGCTTTTCCTAAGCTAAGCCAATAAGCGATTCCTGATTCCAAGGCAATGAAAAATAAAAATAGCGCTCCAAAAATCCAGATAATGTTCATTTTATTTGGCCCTCCTTGAATGATCTAACCTGCTCTTTCTACTTCCCTACTATATTTTCTATAGTGATTACATTATCTGATATACACCAAAATTTTCAAATTCCAAAATCCCTATTTCGCACTAGGTACTTACTCCTGTTTTTACCTGATTAGTGACTATCCAAAAGGTAAAACTATTGATGATGGAAGTATCATCAAATTTTTCTTGTGTGGAGGGATAACATGATCGATATTCGAGAGGGCTTAATTCCTACCGCGCTAGGCACAGCGGTAACGGCAACAGGGTATGCAATGAAACAAAAACGTAAATCCAACAAAATGGTAGCAAATACATTATTTGGATTCGGACTAGCACATATCGTTCTCGGTGTTATTGATCTAGTAGAGCATCGCCATTAACAAAGGAAAGGACAAACCGACAGTAGGTTTGTCCTTTTTAGTTTCATTGTATTGACATGAAACCAATAGGTGTTATATACTCTAAAAAAAAAACACAAAACCATTTGGTTTTATATTATATGCAAAAAAGGAGATTTATTTTAGTGGAAAATAATCAGGTTACATTACAAGATATTCAGCAAACAGTCGTTTTTGATGCACCTATACAAAAAGTGTGGGATACAGTTTCAACTTCAGAAGGAATTGCCTCATGGTTCATGCCCAATGATTTTCAAGCGCAAGTTGGACAGGAATTCCATTTGCAATCACCGTTCGGTCCTTCCCCCTGCAAAGTCATTGAATTAGATCCGCCTAATCGACTTTCTTTTACATGGGATGAAGATGGATGGGTCGTTTCATTTATTTTAAAAGAGATAGAAGGTAAGACGGAGTTTACTCTTATTCACGGCGGATGGAAAAGCCCTGATTATATCCTTCCGAAACCTAACGCGAAAAGTTCCGTTATTCGTGAATCAATGAATCAAGGTTGGACAGGTATTCTTGATAAATTGAGAAAGATTGTTATGAACTAGTGTCTACTTCCTTACAAAAGCATGATGTATTTCAAGCTATTGCTGATCCAACACGGAGAGATATACTCCGATTACTCGCTGATAAAGAATTATCTATTTTAGAGATAACTGGGCATTTCCCAATGACTCGCACAGCTATCGCAAAACATCTTCATATTCTTTCAGAAGCAGAACTAGTTAGTGGACGAAAAGTAGGAAGAGAAAAACGTTTTCGCTTGCAACCCGAATCCTTGGATGAATTAAAACAATGGCTTTCATATTTCGAGCAATTTTGGCATAATAAATTATCCATGCTTAAGCATATTGTTGAAAACGAGAAAGAAATGGATATTAAAGTCATTAAAACAGATTCAGATAAATAGCAAGAAAGCCTAGTTGGATGTTAAATTCATCGTTATTAATTACCTTCATAATTACTGTTTAATTACCTTCATAATTACTGTTCAACAACTAGTTTAACACCGTCTGGAATTGTTCAGACGGTGTTCTCTATGTAAATGGTTCTAAACTAAATTGCATTTTTGTCGATAGACATTTTTTATGAAAGCTGTGTCTTTTACTCATCCCGCTCCTTATTCCTTTAAGCGCAAGTTATCAAGAAAATCCTTACTAAAACTTGTCTCAGCTTGCCCTTTCTTTTCAGCTACCTCGACCCCTTTTTTAATGATTTCCTTGCCATATTTACTTTGCAGTTTTTCCATAGCGTAGTAAAGTGATTCTTTTTCCGCATCTTTTTCATAAGAAAATAAATCTAGTTGTTTATAGGCAGCTTCCTTATCCATTACTTCGAAAGCTGTCACCCCAAGCAGACGAACTTTCTCTCCATTCCAATGCTTTTTAAACAGTTCGACTGCAAGGCGATGAATATCAGCTTTCTCGAAAAAATGATTTTCAACAGTTCTACTTCTTGTTATCGTCCGGCGGTCTTTATAGCGAATGGTTACGCCAATTTTTTGCCCTACTAATTTTTTATTTTTCAACCGAAGAGCTACTTTTGTTGAAAGCTGCTCTAATATATCGATTAATTCTTTCTGATTCGTTATATCCTTTGGCAAAGTCGTCGAGTTGCCAATGCTTTTATGATCAAATATAGATTCAGGATCGACTGCTCTCCCGTCTATTCCTGTAGCCCGTTCCTTTAATTTTAGACCGTTAATACCGAGAATTTGCCTGAGTGTTACATCATGAGCTTTAGCAAGATCGCCGATTGTTTCGATTCCGATACTATTAAGCTTCTCTGCTGTTTTCTTGCCGATCCCATGCATTTCACCAACCTCAAGAGGCCAAAGTATCAACGGAACATCTCGTTTTCTGAGAATCGTGATGCCCATCGGTTTCTTCATATCTGAAGCAGTTTTAGCTAGAAATTTATTCGGGGCGATTCCGATACTACAAGGCAAATCCATCGTCTCAAAAATCCGCTTTTGAATACGATTGGCAATTTCAATTGGAGAACCTAGTTCCGCGCAACCTGTGATATCTAGATATCCTTCATCAATTGAGACCGGTTCTACCAGGTCTGTATATTGTCTCATTAGTTCAAAGATGGCAATGGAAGTTTTCCGGTATCGATCAAAGTTAGGCTTTAATACAATAAGTTCAGGGCACAGCTTTTTCCCTTGCCAAATCGGCATCGTCGTTTTCACACCAAATTTCCTTGCTTCATAACTACACGTGATAATAATCCCTCGGCGCTCCTCCACATTCCCAGCGATTGCAAGCGGCTTCCCCTTCAGTCCAGTATCATACGCCATCTCTACAGATGCAAAAAAACTATTCATATCCACATGGAGTATCACTTTTCCTTTTTTCGGATACATCTCGATCACCCCTTATTGGGGTCAGACCCCATTTCCCAGATTATTTCCCAACAAAAAACCGGAATCTGAGGGGTTACTACAGATTCCAGTCATATGTTCGCTTAGTTATTCTCCTGCAACTTCTTCGATAATAGCTAGGACCATTTCTGTTAATTTTGTTAACTCTTCAACAGGAATTTTTTCATTGGTTGTATGGATGTCTTCATAGCCGACAGCAAGGTTTACTGTTGGAATACCGAAGCCAGCAATGACGTTTGCATCACTTCCACCGCCGCTTTGAAGAAGCTTTGATGGGCGATTGATTTTAGCTGCGGCTTTCTTGGCTACTTCAACAACATGATCGCCATCGCCATATTTAAAGCCAGGGTACATAACTGTTACTTCAACTTCAGCTCTTCCACCCATTTCAGATGCAACGGATTCAAACGCTTGTTTCATTTTCTCAACTTGAGTTTCCATTTTTTCTGGTATTAAAGAGCGAGCTTCAGCCAATATTTCAACAAAGTCACAAACAATATTTGTTTGCTGTCCACCTCTGAAATAGCCGATATTTGCTGTTGTTTCTTCATCGATTCTGCCAAGCGGCATTTTCGCAATCGCTTTTGCTGCCATCGTAATGGCAGAAATTCCTTTTTCAGGGGCAACGCCAGCGTGAGCTGTTTTGCCGTACATTTTTGTAAAGATTTTTGCTTGAGTTGGAGCAGCTACAATAATATTCCCAACCTTTTCATCACTATCTAGTGCATACCCGTATTTAGCTGTAACAAGTGAACGGTCTAAGGCTTTCGCACCAACAAGACCTGATTCCTCACCTACCGTGATAATGAATTCAATCGTACCATGCGGAATGTTTTCCTCTTTTAATACACGAAGAGTTTCAAGCATCGCTGCAAGACCCGCTTTATCGTCTGCTCCAAGAATCGTTGTACCATCAGAGACGATATAGCCGTCTTTAATGGACGGCTTAATCCCATTCCCAGGAACGACCGTATCCATATGTGAAGTGAAGTAAATCGTATCCACTCCTTCCTTCGTTCCTTTCAGCGTGCATATCAAGTTGCCTGCTCCATGGCCTGTAACTGCTGCGGTATCATCCTCAAATACATCCACACCTAGAGCCGTGAATTTTTCTTTTAAAACTTTTGCAATTTCCGTTTCAAACTTAGTTTCCGAATCGATTTGGACCAATTCAAGGAATTCCTTTACAATGCGTTCTTCATTAACCATTTCAACAAAACCTCCAATATGTATATACCTGATAAGGTCCATTTCCTGATCGGAAAAATTCCGATGAGGGATCTTCACATTATCACAGGCAATAATCCACCAGTTTGGGGAGAACAGTCCCCTTTTGAAGTAGTTTAACTACTTCAACATTCCTAGTATATCGCTAATCGTTCGGTACCCGCAAGATATCATGTTTCATTTAACGATTTTCACTTTTATAAAGGAATATTCCCATGTTTTTTTAAAGGTCTAGATTCTTTTTTGTTACGCAGCATCTCTAGAGATTGAAGTAATTTAATCCGTGTTTCTCGGGGATCAATGACATCATCGACCATTCCCTTACTCGCTGCTACATACGGATTCGCGAATTTCTCGCGATATTCTGTAATTTTCTGTGCGCGCGTCTGCTCTGGGTTATCACTATTTTCAATTTCTTTTGCAAAAATAATATTCGCAGCTCCTTGAGGCCCCATGACAGCGATTTCAGCATTTGGCCAGGCAAATACAAGATCTGCACCAATTGATTTACTATTTAATGCTACATAAGCACCCCCATATGCTTTACGGAGAATGACCGTCAGCTTTGGAACTGTGGCTTCTGAATAAGCATAAAGGATTTTTGCGCCATGACGAATGATTCCTCCATGCTCCTGCTTAACGCCCGGAAAAAAACCAGACACATCTTCAAAGGTAATCAGTGGAATGTTGAACGAATCGCAAAAACGAATAAACCGTGCTGCTTTGTCTGAAGAATCGATATCAAGTCCGCCAGCCAATACTTTGGGCTGATTGCAGACTAGTCCAACCACTTCACCCTTCATTCTTGCTAATCCTATGACAATATTTTCCGCAAAATCTTTTTGGATTTCCATGAATGAATCCGTATCTACGACTTCACCAATTACTTTAGAAACATCATATGGACGTAAAGTATTAAAAGGAATAATTTCTGTAAGTTTTGGTCGGTAATCATCTTTTTCATCAGCTGCATAGTGTGGTGGTTTTTCATCATTATTTTGCGGTAAATACATGAGTAGCTGACGCACCATTTCCAATACTTCTTTTTCTGTTTGAGCTTGAAAATGGGCGTTTCCGCTAATACTAGTATGTACAATTGCACCACCTAGATCTTCTGCACTAATCTTTTCTCCAGTCACCGTTTCAACCACTTTTGGTCCTGTAATGAACATTTGGCTCGTATCTTTTACCATAAAAATGAAATCGGTTATAGCTGGTGAATAAACTGCTCCCCCAGCACATGGGCCCATCATAACCGAGATTTGTGGAATTACACCCGAATAAATCGTATTCCGATAAAAGATCTGTCCATAGCCATCTAGTGAGGCAACCCCCTCTTGAATTCGAGCGCCACCGGAGTCATTCAGTCCGACAAACGGCGCACCATTTTTCGCAGCTAGATCCATTACATTTGCTATTTTCTTTGCATGCATTTCTCCGAGCGCACCGCCGAACACTGTGAAGTCTTGAGAAAATAAATAAATCGGACGTCCGTTCACTTTTCCATATCCTGTTACAACGCCTTCTCCAAGTCCTTTAGTTTTGTCTAGACCAAAATCAACACAGCGGTGCTCGATAAATGGATTGAGTTCAACGAAACTCCCTTTGTCAACCAAAAGATGAATTCGTTCTCTTGCAGTTAACTTGCCTTTTTCATGCTGCTTAATAATTCGCTCATCTCCACCACCAAGCTCTACTTCCCATCGTCGGTCATACAACTTATTGATATGTTCATAAATGTCTGTCATTTTCCTCCTCCTCGTAATTCTCACACAACTCATAAAGAACGCCGCCACCTGATTTTGGGTGAAGAAAAGCAATCTGAGCGTGATGAGCACCAATTATTGCTGTCTTATCAATCATATGTAAGCCAGCATTTTTAATATCTTCAATTCGAGAGGAAATGTTTCCCACATTAAAAGCTATGTGATGAATGCCTTCGCCTCGTTTTTCAATAAATCGGGCTATTGGGCTATCCTTAGATAGTGCTTCCAATAATTCCAACTTTGTATTGCCAGCATTTACAAATGCTACCTTGACTCCTTGATTCTCGACTATTTCAATTCCTTCCAGCTCCAATTTAAATATATTCGTATACAACGGCAACGCTTCCGCTATCGATGTGACAGCTATACCTATATGGTCAATCTTCTTTATCATAAAAAGCCCCCAGTTTACTATTGTTGAATAATGATAATATTCTGTTAATTAAAGCCAATCCTACTAATATTCTTTAAATCGGTTATCAACAATATACTCTTGAGATTCTACTATGGACGAGTTAAACTGTATATATACGTATGCTGTAAGGAATTCCAAACTCCTTACAATGAGGAGAGATTAAAATGAAAAACAAGAAAACGAGAAAAATCGTTGTTTATTTAATGATTATTTCCATGTTGTTGACAAGCCTACTTTCTGGCATTGCCTTCCTCCTACAATAAAAAGAGATCGCCCAAAAAGGGTTAGCCCCCCACACTTTAATTATCGTTTATTAGATACTCGTCAATAAATGATAATTAATTGATGTGGGGGCTAACCCTTTCGCTTTTTAAACAATCTCTTTTTTTGGTGGTGCTTCGCCGTTCTCATTTCATTGCTCCTTGCTCTTTAGCCAATGTTGCAAAGTCTTTTGGTGAATGAGTGACAAAAACCTTTGTTCCAATTGGTACACGCTCGTATAAATGTTCGATATCGGCTTTTCTCAAACGGACGCACCCATTCGAGATATATTTCCCAACAGAAGCTTGATTATTCGTACCATGAAGTCCATAAATTCTCCCATCGGTTCCTAATGCATCAAAGCCAATCCACCTCGTTCCAAGTGGATTTCTAGGATCACCTCCAGGGATGTTCTTTTTTCGGAAATACGGATTAACAGCCTTCACTTTAACGGTAAATAATCCTTCTGGAGTAAGCTCGTTGCTTCTTCCCGTGCCAGCTGGGTAGACATTCTGAACTTTATTATCATCAATGAATGCCACCTTGTTGGTTGCTTTATTCACGATGACAAAGGGTTCTCCAACAACAGCTGAAGCGGACATCGGGACAAAGGGCAACAATATACTTGTAAGGATTAAGGAAAGTAGTATCTTCATTTGATCAAACCTTCCATTCATTTTCCGTTAGTTTTCACCCACCTTCAACTTTTCATGCTGTTTTTTTGGTTCTGGTAGACCTTTAAATGAATGCTTAAGTTGCAAATACTGCTCGATTTCCTTCATTAACTGTAATAACGCTGCTCTCGATTCAAACTCTTCTCGGGTCACAGGAAGCTCCATTTTTTTAAAAATCTGTTCCATCTCATCAAGTTTTTGTAAATAAATAATCGCGGTATTTTGTGGATGGACGTTGTTGCTTAGCTCGATGAGAAATTCCCCTAACATCTTGCTTTGCTTTACTTTTGACGGAATATTCGTAGCGAGCAGCAAAATGCGCTCAATAATTTCAAATTGCTTTTCCCTCATTTTAAAATAATGATAATAGACGTCATCTTCACGCAAAAAATGATTTTCTACATCACGAAATGCTAACGTCTTTGCTTCCGCTAGTAATTTTGTTGTCTCAGTAATTTCTTTCCCATCCCATTCACTTTCGTTGGTATGCAAATAATTCACTAACTCCATAAGAATTTTGCTGAAATTCTCCTCAATTTTTTGCTGGTAATCGATTAATTTATTCTCAAGACTCGGCATATACCAGTTCATCAATAAGGCTGAGCCAATTCCAATTATGATAATTCCTAATTCATTCAGCCAGAGATCCAGCGTAATATGCTCAGCTGTATATAGATGGAGGATAATAACGCCACTTGTTACGATGCCTTCATTTACTTTCAAGGCAACCGTTGTTGGTATCAAAAGTAATAAAATAATGCCAATGATAACTGGATTATAGCCAATTAGTTCAAACAGGATGGTGGAATAGACCATCGCAATTAAACAGGCTATGAATCGTGAATAGGCGGCCCCAAGAGATTTCTTTTTCGTTACCTTCGTACATAGGATTGTGATAATTCCTGCAGATGGAAAACTATCCAACCCCGCTAATTGTGCTAGAAAAATGGCAAGCGTCGTGCCAGCTGCCGTTTTCAATGTCCGATATCCAATTTTAAACATAATGATATCACCTAATTTTCTTATGATAGTACCCATCTTACCAACAAATGCAGCCAATTTATAGTGAAAGTGCTATTGACTACCATAATTCTAGTATTCACATTTTTCCGCAAAAAAAAGACAACTGCTAGTTGTCTTTTTTAGTCTTATAAAACTTTTTCCAAAAATTCTTGCGCACGCTGACTTTTCGGGCTTGAAAAGAACTCACTTGGCGGTGCATCTTCGACGAGGTTTCCTCCATCAAGGAAAAGAATTCGGTCAGCTACTTCACGCGCGAAGCCCATTTCATGTGTGACAATGACCATCGTCATTCCTGTATGAACAAGATCTTTCATAACAGCTAACACTTCTTTAACCATTTCTGGATCGAGTGCAGAAGTAGGCTCATCAAACAGCATAACATCAGGGTTCATTGCAAGTGCTCTAGCAATTGCAACACGCTGTTTTTGCCCCCCAGATAATTTATTAGGATACTGCTTTTCTTTATCTGCTAGGCCCACTTTTTTTAGTAGTTCCCGTCCTTGTTTTTGTGCCTCTTGTTTGGAAAGACCTTTCACCTTCATCGGTGCATAGGTTAAATTATCCAGAACTGTTTTATGTGGGAACAAATGAAAATGTTGAAACACCATTCCAACATTTTCCCGGACTTTCATGATGTTTGCTTTCTTATCGGTAATATCCGTTTCTTTTATCCAAATTCGCCCAGAAGTTGGCTGTTCGAGTAAATTCAAACAGCGAAGAAATGTGGATTTCCCTGACCCTGAAGGACCAATAACTGCGACTACTTCGCCTTCTTTAATACTTGTGTTGATTCCTTTAAGGACGTCCAGTTTTCCATAACTTTTGTGGAGGTTGTCTACTTTAATCACTGCGTTTCATTCTCCCTTCAACCAATTTGCCAATCACAGTTAAAATCATGACCATCACATAATATATCAACCCAGCAAATAAAATCGGCTCGAAAAATTTATATGTTTCGCCACCGACAATATAAGAACGGCGCATGATATCTGCTAGTCCAATAGTTGTGACAATTGCTGATTCTTTTGTTAACGTAATAAATTCGTTCATTAAGGCTGGTAAAATATTTTTGAACGCCTGAGGCAGAATAATGCTTAACATCATACTCGAATAGGGAACACCTAGCGCAAGTGCCGCCTCTCTTTGTCCCTTATCAACAGCATTAATTCCACCGCGAATCACTTCTGAAATATAAGCAGCTGAATTTAAACCGAATGACAAGAAAGCTGCTTCAAAAGCATCAATTTGTACGCCGAACAATTGTGGAGATCCAAAATAAATTAACATAAGCTGGAGCACAAGCGGTGTGCCGCGGAAAATAGAAGTATAAAAGTCCGCAATCCATTTCAATGGCTTCATGCGGCTAATTTTCATTAACGACAACACGATTCCCAAAACAATCCCGATTACCGCTGCTACAGCAACGACTTTTAACGTCATAGGAATTCCCTCTAAAATATAAGGTAGGGAGGGCATAATTCTTTCAAAATCCAAGTTCAAACCATTCATCCTCTCTTTGATCATTAAACAGGAAAGCGCGGAAAAACGTTCAAAAGAGAACACGCACCCTTCTGAACGTTTTCTTCAATTATTTAGCTGTTTCGCCACTAAACCATTTTAATATAAGTTTTTCCATTTCACCGTTTTCCATCATTTTTTTCAGTTCAGTATTAAATTTTTCAGTTAGTTCACTATCTTTTTGGAAAGCAATCGCTGAACCTGCTTCTTCTGTTTTTGTTTTTCCGTCAATCACATACCCAGCAAGATCTGAATTGTCAGCTAAATAGCCTTTTGCGACTGTATCTTCAATAATGGCTGCATCAAAACGGCCAGCTTTAATTTCTTGCACGATATCTGGAATTCGATTACGGTTTTCAATCGTAAGGTCTATGCCGTCTTTTTTAAGATCCTTGGCAATTCCTTCTTGGATGGACGCTAATTGAACACCTACTGTAGCACCATTCAGATCTTTAACATCTTTGATTTCCCCATCTGCTTTCGTTACAATCATATGGTTCGATTTGTAATAAATATCACTGAAATCCACTGTTTTTTTACGATCTGCAGTAGGAGACATCCCCGAAAGAACAAAATCTACTGTACCGTTTTCTAAAGAAGGCACAAGTCCATTAAAGTCGATATCCTTCACTTTGAATTCATAGCCAAGTTTTTCAGTAATAGCTCTAGCCACATCTATATCAAAGCCAATGATATCATCACTCTTTGCCGTCTCAACATATTCAAATGGCGGATAATCCGCTGATGTTCCCATCATTAATACTTTTTTTCCATCACCATTTGCTGATTCTTTATTGCTTGCTGAATCATCATTATTGGATGTGCCACATGCGGCTAAAATGCCGATCATCATAATCATGGCAAACATAAGCATAAGTTGTTTACTATTCTTCATTCTATACTCCTCCGATACCATCATGAATTGACTTTTCCCTATCAAGATTTAATACATTCATTATAGGAAAATATTATTATATCTTTTAATATTCATACACTTTAATGTATTTTAACACATTTTTATATTTATGCAATAGCATTTATAATAATAGATCTGATCAAAATCTGATGAATGATTTTACTAATCCCTTCTTTGTTATTTCAATATGTATTATCTCTCTTACATTCATATTCAATACAAAAAACTAGAAAAGCCTCTCCCTATACACTGAAATACTATTGCATGTTTGGATGCTTTGTATTGCGAATATGTTTGGATATTAAAAATTTCGCTATACGAAATTTTTTACGTGAAAGTGTTCGAGACCTGTGGTAGAATTTATAAAGAGATGACCAATTGGTCAATTCAAAAACCAATCGGTTTATGGAGGTTCGGGATGAACGAAAAGAAACGAAAAATATTAATCGCTGCTATGAAACTTTTTTCGAAAACAAGCTTCCACCAAACGTCCATGCAGCAAATTGCTGATGTATGCGGAGTCTCAAAAGGAAGCTTATATACCCATTTCAAATCGAAAGAAGAACTCTTATCCGATATTTTTTCGTATTATTATCAAATGCTAGGCCAGCAAATGGCTGCAGCAGAAACGAACGTTGATTCAGTCGAGGAAGCCTTTATCCGGGAAATTGCTATTCGCCTCCGTCATTATTGCGAATTTCACGAGTTTTTCCAAATGCAAATGAATGAGGTTAGAGGGCTTGAGGACCCATCACTCAATCAATTCGTGCATCAAGAACATACCAAACTACTCCGGAAAACAGAAAAAGGAATCGTGTCGGTTTTTGGGAAAGATGCAGCAGCGTATGCGACAGATTTAACGGCTACGCTAAAAGGCATGTTGATTACCTACGTGCGCGGCATTGTTGAAGAGGGAAAAACGTGTGACCCTAATGAACTTGCTCGTTTTCTGTTTTTACAGCTTAACGCAATCGTACGCACATTCATTGAGGAAAAACCTAATCCGTTTTTTATGACTCCTCCTTTGCAAGCACAGCCACAAGAAACCACTCATCCTCTTTACATCGTTCGGAAAATGAAAGAAACGATTGCCTCATTAAATATGCAAGCAGAAGATATTATTTTTGAATCTGTGGAAATTCTGGAAAAGGAACTGTTAGAAATAAAACCGCGTGTAGCGGTTTTATCAGGAATGATCCACAATTTAAAAGAAAACAGCGGTCTTGTGGAACTTGCGTCTGAATTGGAAAAAACGATTAAACAAATGCCGATCACTACACTTATTAAATAAAGTGAAACTAACCATCAGTGGGGGAAATCTCGCTAATGGTGTCCCGTTCGTCGTGTCTCTAAATCGTAAGCTGCCGCTTCGATAAAGCGACATGACGAACTAAGGTTCAATGAATCACACCAATCGGGGATTTTGCTATAAGTAACGTCTACTACGTTGCTTACGTCCCATGATAGTCCGACAAGCATAAGCTTTGTAATACTCCGGGGCGTAGTTTGATAACCTCAGACGGGCTAGGAGCCGCAGCTAGATTAGGCTGTTTATCCCCCACCTATTTTTTCTTCATTCTCTAAATAAAAATTGAAGTGGCGTATTACAGCCTGGTAAACCAGGATAAAATTAGAACGTATAAAGAAAGCGGGTTAATAAATGTCAAGAAAAAAATTACAACAGTTCCCCCTTCTCATATTAATGGCCAATATGTTTATCGTCATGACCGGGATAGGGCTCGTTATTCCAATCATGCCAACGATTATTCATGATTTTGGAGCTGGTGGGAAAACCTTTGGCTTTTTGATTGCTACTTTTGCTTTGGCACAATTTATCTTTTCACCGATTGCCGGGGATTTGTCTGACCGATTTGGTAGAAAGAAAATCATTGTGTTCGGTTTAATTCTTTTTTCATTATCACAATTTATCTTTGCTTTTTCTCAACAACTCGTACTGCTTTTTATTTCACGGGCGATTGGCGGGATCGGTGCAGCCTTTTTAATTCCATCCATGATGGCCTTTGTAGCAGATATTACAACTACAGAAAACCGTGCTAAAGGAATGGGGCGTCTCGGAGCTTCGATGTCACTAGGATTTGTTGTCGGACCTGGTATTGGGGGCTTTTTAGCGGCTTTTGGAGTGAAAGCGCCATTTTACATTGCGGGAGCTGTTGCCGCTATTGCCGTCATTTTGTCCCTCTTTTTCTTGAAAGAACCAGCCCGTTCAACCAAATCTGAACAACCAGCAAAACGAACTTCATTGATCAATCAATTAGCTGTTTCCGTAAAAAAACCGTATTTCATCCTTCTACTCATGATGTTTACTCTTTCATTCGGTTTGTCGAATTATCAGTCAACCATCAGTTTGTTTACAGATGTGAAGTTTGGGTTCAGTCCATTTGATATATCAATGTTAATGGTCGTTGGCGGTTTAATTGGAGTCATCGTTCAAGCGTTTGTTCTCGATCGAGTGCTTAATCGATTTGGTGAAGTACGCGTTATGAATTCGATGCTTGTCGTGACGGCGATTTCCTTAATCAGTCTTTTGTTTGCAACTGGTTTTGTCTCTGTATTATTTGTATCCACCTTTTTCTTTATCGCGACATCCTTGATTCGGCCCGCCATCAATACGACCATATCAAAAATGGCTGGAAGCGAACAAGGTTTTGCAGCTGGTATGAATAATGCATATATGAGTATCGGCAACATGGTCGGCCCTGCACTCGCTGGCGCATTATTTGATGTAGACATGGGTCTGCCGTATATATTTGGCGCAGCCATTATCTTCGTAACATTGCTTATTTGCATCAAATGGGCAAGTGGCGAGAAAAAGAAGCAACAGGTAACAACAGCAAATCATACAGGCTCAACTAGATAAAAGAATGGCTCCATTAGAAAAAATCACCCAAGTCTCGCCATAAGGCTAGAGATTTAGGTGATTTTTTTAATAGATAAAAAGATTACACTCAATAATTTACATGAAAATCATTATTTTACAGTAAAAAATCTTTTCAACATCTTTAGGTATATAAATACAAAGATATGATAGTGTGATATATTTTTCTTAACTACATTCAGAGGGGATCATACGGTATGAATCAACAATTTCTTTATATAATAGTCATCATATGCATTGGATATCTATTAAAACGTATTAATCTATTAAAAGAAAAAGATGGGGAAACCATTTCTAGAATTATTTTTAATATCACCCTACCAGCTCTAGTTATCGTTTCACTTAATTCGGTCAAAATTGAGCCTTCATTAATCCTGTTACCTGTAATAGCGTTTTTGATTGGCTTTATTTCTCTTTTTCTCGCTTTCTTTGTATTCAAAAAAGAAGAGAGGGTGCTTAAAGGAACTTTAATGATGATGGCTACAGGATATAATGTAGGCTTATTTGCCTTCCCCCTCGTTGAAGCAATTTGGGGTCCGATAGGTCTAATTTATTTCGGAATGTTTGATATAGGAAATTCCCTAATTGTCTTTGGACTTTCTTATATAGCGGGAAGCTATTATTCAGAGAAGGGACTAGTCCTTAAACCGATTGGAATTGTAAAAAAACTCAGCAAATCTGTTCCTTTAATGACGTATATCATTGCGGGCACTTTAAGTTTCAGCAATATCCATTTTCCGGGTGGATTCATTGATATAGCTACGATTATATCTAAAGCTAACTTGCCCTTATCTTTACTACTATTGGGTTTATATTTAAACTTTAATTTTGAAAAACAATATTTGAGACCTACCATTAAGTACGTCCTTTTCCGATATGGTTTCGGGCTTATAGTTGGCTTAGCGTTTTACTTTTTACTTCCTTTCAATCAAATGTTTCGATACACGATCTTAATTGGATTATTACTACCGGTTGGTCTATCCGTTTTGCCCTTTGCTCATGAATTTAAATATTCTACTCATCGCTTAATTGGCACACTATCAAATATTTGTATTGTAATTAGTATTATCATATTATATCTCTTCGCTAACTTTATTCTTTAAGTTGAAAACGATGAAGATATTCTTACAGTTCTAATATTATTGGGAGTAACAAGCTAGAATCACAAGAATAGTAAATAGATTGATACAGCCTAAACTTACGGCGACAAATCTTGGAAAGCATTCCAAAATTTGTCGCCTCGTTATTCGAAGTAAATCCTCTACTGTAATCTACTTTCAAATCATAGAATACATCTTTTAATTTAATAACTAATTCCTTTAAATAGTAAGTTCACATTTGACTTTTTATCGATTTTCTTCTTTCTTTGCAACTCCTTAGCCTTCATAAATGCATCCATCATTCCACTGGCTTCTATAATTATTTCTTCTGCTTCTATTTGATTATCCAAGATAAAAATATAATCTTTCATGATGTAGCCTCCTTTGATGTCTAGTTTATTAATAAAGTTTTAATTACACTGTAAAAGTTTATGTTATTTTCATAAAAATAATGTATGCGTTTACATTGATTGACAAAAATATTTTTTCTCCCCTTCTACTTTCATTAAAGGGGAACTTTTTCTTTTTTCTAATCGATTAAAGTAAAATGTTATATCGATATCCTAATTATAATATAAGCGCTTACAAAAAGCTATGAACAATTTGTGAATTTTATTGCCGGATAGATTGGTTTCAACAAAAGGGGTGTCTCAACAGCAAAGGGCCAGACCCCGCAACAACTAAATACAGTACAAGATTAGTGTATGAAACACTACATACTGATTTAGAGTGCGAGGTCAGGCCCTTATGGGACAGCCTCTTTTCAATTGAATAATTAGTTTTATTCAAATTGATAGTCAGAATTATTCAAATGCAGGTAAAGCCGTTTCTGCGTAATCTTCCTCTAAAAATTTCTTGACTTCAGGTCCGGTCAATTTTTCAGCTAATGTCTGGATAGCTTTTGATTCAGCATTGTCAGAACGAGCAATTAAAGAGATCGCAAATTCTGAGTCCACAGTTTCTGTCAATAAAGCATCCTTACTTGGCGTTAAGCCAAGCGGAGCAGCATAGGACGGGTACAAGGTCACGAGATCAGCATCATCCATCATCCTAGCAAGCATGAGCAAGTCTACTTCTTCAAACTTGTAGTTTTTCTTATTTTCCACTATATCAGCCTGGGTCGCTTTAAGCCCTACGCCTTCTTTCAACTTTATGATACCTTGATCGGCAAACATAATGAGTGAACGAGCAGTATTTACCGAATCATTCGGAATAGCGATTGTTGCACCTTCTGGCAGCTCTTCCATGCTTTTATAACGTTTTGAATAAGCACCAAAAATGGCATGATAAATAGGCTTTACAAGAACTAAATCCGTGCCATTGCTTTCATTATACTGTTCCATAAAAGGAACATGCTGGAAAAAGTTTACGTCGACTTCCTTGTTGGCAAGGGCATTATTCGGTTGCACATTATCGCCAAGCACTACGATGTCCAGATTAATTCCTTCTTCTTTCATCAAAGGCTTTACAATTTCCAACATATCCGTCATAGGCGGAATCAATGTGGCAACTTTTAAATTGACTACTTTCTTTTCTCCAGGGGCAGGTTTGGCTTTGTCGCTACAGCCGGCCAATACAAACATGGTTAGTACTAAAAGCGTGATGATTTTTTTCATAGTTGATTACCTCTCAATCTGTTATTTTCTCCTGGTTTAACAGGTTGTAATACCCCACTGATGGAGGTTTTACTTTATCGTTTGTCCAGTTTTTTGGCGATGGTCGTTCCAGTATACTGAATCATTTGTACAAAGAAAATCATAATAATAATCATATAAATCATTAACTCAGTTTCAAAGCGCTGATAGCCATATCGAATCGCAAAATCACCAACTCCGCCTCCGCCGACAATACCCATTACGGTTGAATAGGATATAAAACTAATCGTTGACGTTGTTAATCCGAGTAGCAGACTTGAACGTGCCTCTACGAACAAAAACTTAAAGATAATTTCTGGGACTGAAGCTCCCATGGAAACAGCCGATTCAATGATACCACGTGGAACTTCGAGAAGGGCCTGTTCCACTAATCTTGAATAATAGGCGATAGCCATTATAGAGAGAGGGACCGTAGCGGCCATTGTCCCGATTGCTGTTCCAACAATAAACCTTGTAAAAGGAATTAAAAATACGACGAGCAATAAAAACGGGAACGAGCGAACAATATTAACAAATATATTCAAGCTGGAATATAAGGCTCGATTTTCAAGCATTTGTCCTTTTCGACAAAGATATAGCAAAGTTCCAATCGGTAATCCGACCAAAAGAGCTGCAAAGATGGATATCCCAACCATCACAAATGTTTCACCAATCGACTGCCAGATTTCAGCTTGATACTTTAAAATGATTTCAGGCATTCGAATTCCTCTCTTTTTCTGTTAATTGCTGCAGAAACCATTTTGGATCATTTTTAGGAATGATGTACGCTTGGGATTCAATTGAAACTGTTTCAAGTATTTCTCCACTTTCCATAACCGTGACTTTATCGCAAATACTTTTCACGACGTCCATCTCATGGCTGACGATGACAATCGTTACACCCAATTCTTTGTTCACTGTCTGCAATACGTCCAGAATCCCTGCTGTTGTCTGTGGATCCAAGGCAGAAGTAGGTTCATCGCATAACAAAACAGCTGGTCGGTTTGCAAGAGCTCTTGCAATGGCTACCCGCTGCTTTTGTCCGCCGCTTAACTGTGCTGGATATTGATGGGCTTTATCTCGAAGCCCGACAAATTCCAAGCATTCTTTAACTCGATCTCCCTTAGCCTTTTTTGAATAGCCAGCTAGTTCAAGTGGTACTGCAACATTAGCAAATACTGTCTTGTTCGCAACCAGATTAAAATGCTGAAAAATCATGCCAATCGATCGCCTTGCTTCACGAAGTTTACGGTTTGATAGCGTCGTTAACGTTTGATTATTGACTACAACTATTCCTTGATCTGGAGTTTCAAGCACATTCATTAAACGAAGCAGTGTTGATTTACCAGCACCACTCGCACCAATCACACCGTGAATTTCGCCTTTATCTATGTTTAGCGAAACCGAGTGCACTGCTTGCAAAATTGATTGGTGCTGCTGATAGCTTTTACTTACATTATGTAAAGATATCACCGTGCACATTCCTTTCTATTACTCTACCCTTTGTTCCTATGTATGGTTCCTATCCAAATAATTATTATAGCCTTTGTTAGATAAGATGTCACTCCCCTCATATTTCCTTCAGCACTCCTCTGCAAAACGGAAATTTTATACAAAGATCATTCTTTTTCTGTTCTGCATTGTGCTTGAATGAATTCAATGTCCAATCCACTTTCTTGAAATACGTATCTTCAATATTGTAAATTCCCAAATTCATAATCCGTTCATAACACTTTAAAAGCCATCTGGCTTTATTCCCTCAATGAATATCGCAAAAAATTTCTGAAGCTATTTCGCTGATGCTTTTGAACATTTACAATTTCGAGTTCTTCTTCTCCGTATTTCAATGTTTTCGCTTCCGTTTCTTATCATTCACTCATTTAAATACCAATGGCAAAAATGAGTATACGCCCCCGGTGATTTACCTTCACAAAAGCCGTGGGTGTCGACGAGGCAGATACCCATTCTTCACTTTAAATTTGTGATTCCCTCCCCAGTCTCTTTTTCTATCTTTTCGCTCTTCTGTTTTCTATTTAGCATTTTCTTTAATAGATACGAAAAGAGTAACGTATAAGCAACTCCCTTAATAATCGAATGATAACCGTAAACGAACAGACCAAATAATAAGACAATAAGGTTAATAATTCTTATTGTCACTGCTATATCTACCTTTTTATTTTTATGATTTAAAATTAGAGCTATAACATCAAACCCAACAGTGGATGCATTTGCTGTTATACATAAATAGTATCCAAATGCGATCAAAATCGATGAAATGATAATCACTATCACGATGTTTACATCTATGCTTATATTCAGTGAATAAAAAAGGTTAAAAAACAACATATAACAAAGGCTACTTACTATCGATTTAAAAAAGTATTCTTTTCCTAGAAAAATTAAACAGATGATTAATAAAAGTCCTGTTACAAAATTGGCTAGCATGGCAATGCTATAGCCAGATATAGCATGTAATAGTAACGCGGAGCTTGTCACACCACCATTAATAATTTCATTTGGCACGATTAAATAAGCATAAGCAAAAGTCATCGAAATATTTCCCGCAATGATCTTTATTATATCTCTCATTACATATACCTCCTTCCAATTTAAGTTAAAAGAAAAAGCTTCAAAATTAGATGTTTGAAACTTTCTCTTGGATAAATAAATTTATTTGAACTAAGAACTGGTAGGAACGCAATTTAACTGTAACTGTAAATCTTTCGGCTCGTTTAAGTTACTTTTTACGCCCCAAATAAAGATGCTTAGAAAAATGTAAGAAGGGTTAGATAAATCTGCTAGCTCGTTAGCTTGGTAATCTTATAGTTGGACTTTTTCCCGTTTAAAGCTGTAGTATGTGTTTCCTCTTTTTAGAATATTAGAAGTAAGACGCTTTTGATTAAAAGAAGTACGAGAATTACCAAATGATGGATAGACGGAATATTGGCAGCAGTAGTTTTCTTTACAATTATTAATTTTACACTTCTCTGTGCAGTCTATGCTAGAATGTGGAAGCAAACCAATGAATGTAAAGCAATACTTTGTTGGCGGAAGATCATTTGGGGCAGTTTTTCATTTTAAACGATAAGACTAATGGTGTAAAAAAGCATTACCATGAGCATTCATTCTAGCTTTAAAAAGATTTCTATTTTTCGATCCAAAAAGGCTTAACCCACATTGGACTCTTGGAACAGGACAAACCACAGATTTTAGGAAGCAAATAATCCAAGCCTCTCTACGAACATAGAAGACTTGGATTATTTAATGTGGCCGGTAATACGTTTACTGGTTTTTAGATTGTTAGTTGTTCTTCCGAGACATTTTCATAGCGAATGAGTACATATCTGATCGAAAGAGTCCTTTATAATATTCCACCATGTTGCCATCAGAATCAAAGATCATACGCTCTGTAATTAACAAGCACATTGTATCGGATACAGCTAAATGTTCAGCATCTTCCATTGTAGGATAGCCGCATGTTATAATTTGTTCTGCTTCACAAAAGTTAATGTTAAGGTCCCCTTCGAGAGCATCATATAAAACAGTCGTACTTAAATCATATTCTGCAATCTTTTGTCCAAGTTCTATCGGATAATAATGTAATTCGATTGCGATTGGTATATCATCCTGTAATCGTAGCCTCTTAATATGGTAAGACTCATCTTCAAATCCATTTGCATCGGCAATATTTTCAGGAGTTATTACAGGTCCATGGTTTAATAATTTTATCCCCATATTTTTAGTAGTCTCAGTAAAACTAATCATTTTAAGCCATTCTTGTACCGGTTTTAGAGATACGAATGTTCCCTTACCATGCCTTTTCTCTAATATTCCCTCGCGAACTAAAATAGAAACCGCTTCTCTTACAGTGCTCCTACTAACAGAATACATATCCATGAGTTCTCTTTCACTTGGGATTTTGTCCTTATAATACCCTTGTAAAATTTGATCTTCTAATATATTTTTTAATTGAGCATGTAATGGAATTGGATTGTTAAAGTCTAACTCCATAAAAATTCCTCCAAGTCTAAAAAGACATTGTGATGTTCGTATCAGTTACCACATTATAGACTAAGTTTTAGTAATATTCAAACAAACTGTTTTTTAACAATCAAGCATTCCTTAATTGGGCGGCGTTCACAAATTCTTAAGTTTATTACTCCCTTTTTCTACTATTAAGTATAGCATTACGTTTTATCTAACAAAGATAGGGCAATCACCACGAAAAGTCTGTGCTTCAATCAGTAATTTCTATAAGAAATTTATTTAATAGGCAACTAAGAAGGAACCCTTGCTCCACTTTAAAAGAACTCCTATTTACTCTTCTTTAGATAAGTAAGTACGTGATTACAGAAAGGAGCAATGAGGTAATGGTCATTGCCAAAAGAGGACGCATGGCTTTTGTACGAAGTGCCTGAAAACTAACATTAAGACCGAGTCCAATCATAGCCATTGTCAAAATAAAGGTCGTCGTATTAGAAACACCTGCCATTACCATTTGAGAAACCGGGATATGCTTGCCTAGCACATAACTGCCAATTAAGCTCATGATAATAAATCCAATGAGGAACCATGGGAAAGCAATTTTTGCATCTAGACCTGTTTTTTCCGACGAGCGTCTTTTCATCCAATACATAAATATGAAGCATAATGGGATTAGTAAGAAGACGCGTCCAAGTTTAGCCAGTAACGCAATAGCAAGTGCATCCTCACCCGCTGGAGCACCTGCCAACGCGACATGAGCGATTTCATGAAGGCTGACTCCCGACCATATGCCATAATCTACAGCGGTCATTGGAAGGATCGGGCGTAGTAGGGTATAAATAATGGAAAAAAGTGTCCCCATTAAAGCGATGATCCCCACTCCGATGGCGGTATCTTCTTCCTTTGCTTTCACAATAGGAGATATCGCCGCGATAGCAGCTGCACCGCACACCCCGGTTCCTACAGCGAGAAGAAGGGAAATTGAAGCATCTGCTTTTAACCATTTTGCAATCAGAACCATTACTATAATAGCAAAAACCACTGTGCCTATGTCACGAATCAACAAAGGCAAGCCTTGATTAAAAATTACGTCAATGTTTAATTTCAGTCCATATAAAATGATGGCAAAACGGAGAAGCTTTTTAGCTGAAAATTCGATACCCGGACGGAATTTCTCCGGATACCCTGCGATTTGTCGATACATCACCGCAATAATAATAGAGCATGCAAGCGGCCCTATTCGGTCAAATCCTGTAATTTTCGACAGCCCGAAACCTAAGAGCGCGATAAAAAATGTAAAGGCAATACCACTCACCCACATAAGTAATCTTGATTTCTTTTCTTGAACAGGTAATTTTGAATTTTCGACTTTGGAAACCTCACTCGTTTCCTCAAGAGGTTTATATTTTTCTAATTCCATTTGCCATTCTCCCCCCTTGCTACATCCTAGTATTAACACTAGCTGGATCAGCTTTGAAATAAAAAACGGGCATGGTTGTCAAAATACCCAGACTACTCATGCCCATTTATTTTAATCGTGAACAATTGGGATATTTAATCGACTCAACCGGATTAACAATAATCTCTCGTTCTTATTTATTAGCACAGTTCATGCAATACAGCCTTTACAGTTTCTATAACAAAGTGCAAATCTTCAACTGTGGAAGAGAGTGGGGGAGCAATGATTAATACATTCCCATAGCCAGGAACTGTATCACCATTTCGACCAATAATCAGACCCTTTTCTTTACAAGCCCCGATAACACTTCCCATAAACTCGTCAGAAACAGGTGTTTTTGATTTTTTATCCTCCACTAATTCAATTCCATATAAAAACCCAATTCCACGCACTTCTCCAACTTTATTAAGCGCTGTTAATTCATAGAGTTCACTTAAGGTAGATTCACTAAGTTCAGATACCCGTTTGACAATCTCTTCATTTTCGATTATTTCAATATTCTTCAGGGCAACTGCACATGATGCAGGATGACCTCCGTAAGTTGAAACATGTCTAAAATGATTTAATTTTCCGTTCTCCTTAAAATTTTCGTAAATCTTCGAGTTTACAGCCGTTGCTCCCAACGGTAGATAACCACTTGTTAATCCTTTCGCCATTGTTACAATGTCAGGTTGAACCCCTTCAGAGTGCATAAATCCAAACATTTTCCCTGTTCTGCCAAAACCTGAAACCACTTCATCTACTATCAAAAGAACATCATGCTTCTTACAAATTTCTGCTACTCTTGTCAGGTATTCCTTGGAAGGGATCAGTACTCCCCCTCCGGAAATGAATGGTTCAAGAATAACGCCTGCTACCGTTTCTGAACCTTCAAAATTAATAACCTGGTCTATATATTCTGCTGCTAACAAATCAGAATTCTCAACATTTTCTCCAAATGGGCTTCGATAACTATAAGGTGGTGGCACATGGAGAAAGCCCGGAACGGCTGGATCATACTTTACTCTTCGATTTGCCTGAGCGGTTGCGCTTAGGGCAGCAAAAGTATTCCCATGATAAGCACGATATCTGGAAATAAATTTATATTTTCCCGGGTTGCCATTTTGAGAATGGTATTGCCGAGCAATCTTAAAAGCCGTTTCATTCGCTTCAGATCCACTGTTTGAGAAAAAAGTCGTATAGGATCCTTTTAGAAGTTCACTTATTTTAGAAGATAGTTCAATAGCAGGTTTATGGCTTAAGGTAAGTGGGAAATATGATAAATTCATCATTTGTTCATAAGCTGCTTGAGCAATTTCTTGTCTGCCATGCCCTAGATTCAAGCACCATAATCCAGATACTCCATCCAAATATTGATCACCTTTTGTATCGGTAAACCAAGAGCCTTTCCCTTCCGCAGCAATCATAGGACTTGCTTTTTCATTATACCGATGCATCGCATGCCATAAATGATCTTTATCCATTTGGACGAGGTCTTTCGTTTCAGTTTCTACTTTCAATATAGAGCCCTCCTTATATTTAGTGGGATACATGGCATAAAAACCATGTCGGTTTCTACAGCGTAATAGGAACTTTGACTAAAATAGATTCAAGTGAGTGGTAATCATGACCATGAGCAATGGCCACTGCTTCATATGTTACCTTTCCATTGACAACATTAAATCCTTTAGCTAAGGCTTTATTATGAAGGGCAGCTTGCTTGTAACCTTTCGTTGCAATTTCTACTCCATAAGGTACGGTTGCATTCGTTAAGGCGATCGTAGAAGTACGAGAAACAGCACCTGGCATGTTAGCAACTGCATAATGGACAACACCATGCTTTACATATGTTGGATTATTATGTGTCGTAATTCGATCAATGGTTTCAATCGAACCCCCTTGGTCAACAGCTACATCAACAATAACGGAGCCCGTCTGCATGTCTTTGACCATATCTTCCGTTACTAGACGTGGGGCACGTGCTCCCGGAATAAGAACAGCACCTACAAGCAAATCGGCTTTTTGCACCGCTTGGGCTATGTTAAAGCTGTTGGACACCAATGTTTTTAATCGCCCTTGAAATTGGTCATCCAATTGACGGAGACGATTAGCATTAATATCAATCAAGGTGACACTTGCCCCTAATCCTAGTGCCATCTTAGCTGCATTCGTACCAACAATCCCACCGCCAATAATCACAACCTCAGCGGGAGATACACCCGGCACACCACCCATTAAGATCCCTTTACCCCCCTTTGGTTTTTCTAAAAATTGTGCACCAATCTGAATGGACATACGTCCCGCTACTTCGCTCATCGGTGTCAACAATGGTAGGGATCCATTTTCTAATTGAATGGTTTCATAAGCAATCGCTACTACATTATGATCTATTAGGGCTTGCGTTAATTCTGGCTCTGCCGCTAAATGGAGATACGTATAGAGAATTAATCCATCACGAAAAAATTGATATTCCGCTGCTAGAGGTTCTTTGACTTTAATGATCATATCAGCTAACCAAGTTTGCTTTGCTGATTCTACAATTTTAGCTCCTGATTGGATATACTCTTGATCTGAAAATCCACTGTTTAATCCGGCACCTTTTTCAATCCAAATCTCATGCCCACTATTTTTGAACGTGGTTACACCTGCAGGAGTCATACCTACGCGATTCTCACTATCTTTAATTTCTTTCGGAACACCTATAATCATCTCTATCACTCTTTTCTATTTTAATAGAAGATAAATTTCGGAATGTTCTGCTCATACATAACCAGGTGAATCAAACATTTTCATAACGTCTCACAAAAATCCAATCTCATGCCCTCTATCTTGATTGTCTATATTAGACTCAATCACTCAAACTGAATGTATGAAGAGATCGAGCCTAATTAGTTAGGACTTTCTCTTTAACAATTATTTATCCCAATTTTTATGATCTAAGTGCGAGTATTTAGCTAATAATCGAGTAGGCATTTTTAACGCATCTTTCCTAAACGGAGGCGCTAATTGTGTACCATCAACCTGAATATCAATGACAGTAGGTTTATTTAATTTTATCGCTTCTTCTATGACGGGTCCTAATTCTTCAGGTGTTTCCACTCTAATTCCGACCGCACCCATAGAACGGGCCACTTCAGCAAAATCAGGATTTTGGATATCTGCCCCGACAAAACGGTTATTATAGAAATCTACCTGGTTCTTCTTCTCTGCACACCATGCATTATTATTAAAGACGCAAGCAATGACAGGAATATTTTCTTCAACTGCTGTACTTACTTCATGTAAACTCATGCCCCATGCTCCATCTCCAACGATGGCGATAACAGGAGCATTTGGCTCTGCTAATTTGGCACCAAGAGCCGATGGATAGGCAAAACCAGTGTTCCCAAAAGTAAGGGCAGCGATATGTCTACGGCTTCGATTGAACTTTAAGTAAGCGTTTGCAGTAGATGATACATTACCTATGTCAGTTGTAACGATCGCGTTCTCAGGTAATACTTTTGTTAATTCTAATAGCGCACGACGGGGATTAATTGGTGTGCCATCTATCATAGCAAGATCTACTAGTTCTTGTTCCCATTTTTGTTTTTCATGAGTAATTTCTCCTAAACGCAGTTTTTCTTGTTTAGGGTTAGGTTTAATATCTTTTAACCGCTTCATGATTTCTCGACTAGCTTCGCGGGCATCACCGATAATACCAACTTCCACTGGATGAGTTCTGGCAATTTGTCTTGGATTGATATCAATTTGAATAATTTGTGCATCTTTAGGGAAATAATCTATGTCATAGCACGGTAATGTACCAAATACGGATAATCTTGTACCAACCGCTAAAATAACATCGGCTTGCTTTAACGTATTCATAGCAGCTTTTGATCCCATATATCCGATCGGCCCGACCGCTAACGGATGATCAGCTGGGAATGCATCATTATGCATATAGGATACAGCCACAGGAGCTGTTAAATGTTCTGCGATGTTCCTAATTTCTTCAATTCCATCCGAATCAACTGTACCTCTACCAGAAATAATGACAGGATACTCAGCATTAGCTAAAATTTCCGCTGCTCGGTCTAAGGATTCAGATGAACCACATCCTCGTGAATCAACTCGATATTGATGAGGTTTGAGAATTTGATCCTCCACTTCACCATAGAAGTAATCACGCGGTATATCGAATAAAACAGGACCTCTTTCAGCATAAGCAATTCGAAAAGCAGTTCGTAGACAATCGGCTACTCGGCCTGGATGAGTCACTCTCACTGTTTCTTTCGTGATGGCTTTGAAAACGGAAACCTGATCACATTCTTGAAATCCATCCCACCCGACAGTAGGTGTTCCTGCAGAAGGAGAGATTACGACCATAGGAGTATGAGCCTGATTGGCCGCTGCTACTGATGTCACCATATTGGTCATTCCAGGTCCGTTTTGGCCGATCACAACTCCAGCAACGCCCGAAACCCGGCAATAGGCATCTTCCATATGCGCGGCACTTTGTTCATGACGAACTCCAATAAAACGAATACCAGCTGTTGGCAATAAATCAAGCATATCCATAAAAGCAGAACCTAAAATTCCGGAAATATGTTTGACCCCTTCTGCGACTAATGTCTCAACAATTGCTTCACTTGGTGTCATTTTTACCTTCGTTCCTCTTAACGTTTTTGTTTCGGCCATTGAACATTCTCCTAACTCGATTTATTTCTGATAATGACGTTAGAACGTCCGTACCAGTTATGATTTTTATATTACTACCTCTCTCTAAAATAGTCAACAAATAATTTGAAAATTTATATTATTAAATAAATTAAAATGTCCAGTACCCTGAAAACTATGCCTTTCTTGTATTTATTTCTGATTTTATATTTTGATTTTGGGTTACTTTAACTTTTTTCTTACCGATCCACCAGACTGAAATTGCACTTACTACACCGGCAAATAGAACATATATAGTGAGTAAGACAGGAGAGCCATTATTATAACCCAACAATGCTGTAGCAATGATTGGCGTTAGTCCACTTGCAAAAATTCCTGAAAATTGATAAACAAAAGACATTCCAGTATACCTAACCGGCGCATCAAATAACTCTGCAAATAAAGCAGCTTCAGGACCATAGATTGAAGCATAAAAGATTCCAAAAGGGATGATGATTGACAACCAGATCAAAAGAATGTTACCACCACTGTTCGACATTATCCAAAAAGCAGGAAGCGCTGAAAACCCTGTTACTAGACTACCAATCAAATAGGTGCGAGTTCTTCCGACACGGTCAGATACATGGCCGAATAGAGGAATGAAAAAGCACATAACAAACGCTGCTGCAGAAACGCCAAGTAAAGCATCTGTGCGTGACAAATCAAGGGAGCTTGTTAAATAGGTGATAGAAAACACACCCATGACATTAAAGAAAACACCGTCTATAAAACGTGCGCCCATTCCAGCTAGGACATTACCAGTATTATTTTTCCACATGTCCTTTATAGGCATATTTGATTCTTTATTTCGTTCTTTAATTTTTTGAAACTCCGGTGATTCCGAAACATTTAGGCGAATCCATAAACCTAGGAATATCAATATGGCACTTAGTCCGAAGGCAATACGCCATCCCCATGCCATGAACTGGCTATCAGATAACGTGGAAGAAAGAAGTCCTACTACACCTGATGAAAGCAAAAGACCAATCGACAGTCCAATTTGTGGAAAGCTTGCATATAAACCTCTTTTTTTATGGGGAGCATGCTCAAAGGTCATTAATACAGCTCCACCCCATTCACCACCAAGCCCAATCCCTTGCAGGATACGCAAAAAAAGCAAACAGATAGGAGCCCAAATGCCAATTTGGTTATAAGTGGGGATAACAGCAATTAATACCGTACTTCCGCCCATAATACTTAAGGTCAATATCAACATGCTTTTTCGACCAATTTTGTCGCCGAAATGGCCAAATATAATCCCACCTATTGGACGAGCCACAAATCCTACTGCGAAGGTGATATAGGCTAACAAGGTAGATACAATCGGGTCCTCAGCAGGAAAGTATAGTTTATTAAATACAATTCCAGCCACTACACCGTATAAAAAGAAATCATACCATTCGATCGTAGAGCCAATGAGACTAGCACCTACCGCACGTGAGAGCATATTTCCCTTTACTTTTTTCAATATTTTCCCTCCCTGACATCGTGATTTAATCAAATAAGAGATTAGAATTTCAACAATATATGAACACTATATTTGTAAGCGGTTCTAATTACAATTTTGATATATCCTAAGATGGAGAAGGGCCAACCAGGTGGTTGACCTCCTATCCAGAAATATAACGTTTATTTACCAGTTTCTAAAATTCATATTGGCATATTTGGGAACTACTTCAGCTTTCCCCTTCACGCGTATGCAACCATCTCCCATGTGAGCTGCATTTAGTTCATGCTTGACAGGGATGCATTTAATTGTTGCAGTGGGGATAAGATCGAGCATTTTCATAAAAGCGGAACATGAAATCTAAAATTCCATAAATTTGATTGATCCCTCTACATACAAAACCTGTATGGCGTTAAAACGCCACCATTTTCCATGAAGGATTAATCCTGTAGCACGCTACACCCACCTAATCACAATGGTGCGGAGCCGGATGTCGGGATGTTTTCCAATAAAATAAGTATACCTTCTAAGTAGATTGGCCAAATTAATAAGTTGCGAAGCCCCGTCCCCATGTCCTTCATACAAAATTTCAACAATTGCTTCACTTCGTTGATGTCATTTTAATCGTTTGTAGTACCATTACCAATTTATTCGTTTAATTCCTCCTTCTAATTTTCTCTTTTGGGATTCGTTTATTTATTAATAACTTCTGGATCAGTTTGCGAATCAGTTTTAGATAGTTTTTCAGCTAATAAGTAATAAATCACCTGAATGTCATGCTCAGTTGGAACTTTCCTATTAGTGGCGATGCCATTACCTGATAACGAGTCAATAACCAAAGTTGGAATTTCATCAATTAACTGTTGGGAATCCATATATTTAAGTCCGTCTTGCCATATTCCAAACCGTTCATTAAAGTCTTCAAGGGTTCTAATTACGTATAATGCCCGATCATTTTTGCCCAAAGAAGGGTTTGCACCTAAAGCCATTGCTATTTCTGCAAACTGTTCCCTGCAGGAATCTAGACTGAATCTCATGACAAAAGGCATGAGTAAAGCTACACTTAGACCATGAGGGATGTGAAAACGAGCACCTAACGCTCTTCCAGTTGCATGTGCTAAATTTGTGGATGCATTCGAAAAAGCGATACCTGCATAACAGCTGGCCAATATCATATCTCTTCTTGATTCAATATCAGCGCCATTTTCATAAACTTTTGGGAGTGCATTACCCACTTTTTTAATCGCCTCAAGGGAAAATAGATTGGTCATTATTGACGCTTTGTTCGATAAAAATCCTTCAATAGCATGGGACAAAGCATCAAGCCCTGTGTAAACCGTAAAACTGGGTGGAAGACTTAAAGTTAATTCTGGGTCTAGAATTGCCACATCTGGGACAAGGTTGGGATGACTAGGATTCATTTTTATATTTGTGTCAAGATTGGTAATCACCATAACTTTTGTCACTTCTGAACCAGTTCCTGATGTTGTAGGCACGGCAAACAATGGCAGTCGATCTAACTTTTGATATTGCGTTATGGTATCCCATTCCATATCCTTATTTTTACCGAAAACAGACAATGCTTTTGCCAAATCAATAGCACTACCACCCCCTATCCCAATGACACAGTCACCCTGAAAGGCATTTAATTGAAATAGGGCATCATCCACATTTTTTGTTGTTGGTTCTCCTGAAAAGTCTGTGAACACCTTGCTTTCCAAACCGCTATTCATCAAGATCTTTTTTACTTTTTGATGAAGGTTTATAGGAGATTTAGCTAAGAAAGAATCCATGAGTATAAATATTTTTCTACCACCTTTTGAAGCTACGATTTTATCCAAATTATTAATGGCACCATTTTCAATCAAAATATTCCGTGGCAAATCAAGTACAGCCATTTTACTCCCCCATTTCTTATTTCTTTTGGATGAAAGTCACCTAGTGTTTTATCCATCTCAAAAGTTTAGGATTTATATCACTATTGATTTACTTATGCAAAAACCACACAAAAGTTTGAATACAAATAATGTCTAAATATTGTTTCTTTACTCAACTTTTGCACATAGAAAATCTTAATGAGCCCTTGATATAACTCGGTAGAAACTCAAATCCGTTGTCGAGCCTATTTTTATCCTTGTTGTCTTAAATTTCTAACAAGTCCTCTTACGCTTGTGTAATATTAAAGAACCTTATTACATCCGAGCAGTAAAATTGGTCTGACGACTACAAATAAATGAAAAGTTTAAGTGTATGGCTCCCCTCTTATGAAACACGTACACCCTCAAATGATTGGCGTAAAAACTCCTTTTTTCATTCCAGTTTTTATTTTGTAAAACAGACCTATGGCATGCTGTGTTTTTTTGATTGTCTTGTACAGTATTAATTGTGATGAAGTAGTGTGTCTGAAGGAGTTAGTTCAATGAAGTAGTAAGATTGGCGATCGTGAAGGCTTCTTAGTTTTACCTATTTTACATTTCGAATCGTGTAGCAATCTAATTCAATTAGAACTTCTCAGAATTTGGAGGATTAGAAACCAAATTTATTTCTTTCTCTATATATTTTTCTTTTTTTCGTCGAATGACAAAATAAGAAAAAATAACGATAGCGCCAAATAGCATTGTGAAAATAAACTGTGGACGTTGTGAATCAATAAAAGCCATTAATAGTAAAACGGAAAGCATAGCGATGATGGTTGCATACGTTAAATATGGAAAGAACCACATCTTAATTTTGAAAATTTCGGGATTCTCTTTTTCCATTCTTTTTCTTAAGCGCAGATGAGAAATCGCAATAGCTAAATAGACAAGAATTCCAATCCCGCCAGAAGAATTGACTAAAAAGAAAAATATTTTGTCAGGAGAAGTATAACTAAAAATTGTGCTGATAAAGGCAACTGATGTACTCGCTATTACAGCAAAAACAGGGACCCCGTTCTTGCTTACCTTTGAGATCAGTCTGGGAGCATCGCCCTTTTGTGCAAGAGAAAATAGCATACGGGAGCTTGTGTAAAGTCCTGAATTCAGACAGGAAAGCAACGCCGTCAATACAACTATATTCATGATCAGAGCAGCATAAGGAATTCCTAGTATTTCAAGAACAGCAACAAATGGACTTTTTAGCAAGGATGCTGAATTCCAGGGTAAAAGAGTCACGACTACAGCGATTGAACCGATATAAAAAATGAGAATTCGCCACACCACACTATTTAATGCACCTCTTACGGACTTCACTGGATCGCTAGTCTCTCCAGCCGCAATGGCGGGAATCTCAACTCCCACGAAAGCATGAAAAACAATCGCTATACCAACAAGCACTGAACCTATCCCATTAGGTATAAAACCGCCGATGTTCATAAGATTAGTAGCACCTGGCGACTCAATAGTTGGTATTACCCCTAGAATCACTGCTACTCCTAGGCTTAAAAAGACAATAATACTACCTATTTTAATAATAGAAAACCAATACTCAAATTCACCAAATGATTTAACGGAAAAAATATTTGTAAGTGTTAATAGAATAATTAATGTAAGGCTTATTAACCAGACTGGAACCGAAGGAAGCCACTCGTGTATGATTGCTGCTCCTGCTGTTGCTTCAAGTGCAATGACAATCACCCAAAAAAACCAATATAACCAACCTGTCGCAAAGCCTGCCCACTCACCAATCCCTTCTCTTGCATATACAGCAAAGGATCCCGTATTGGGGTTTACTGTAGCCATTTCCCCAAGCATCCTCATCACTAAAACAACAATTAAGCCTGCAAATGCGTAAGACAAAATAGCTCCGGGACCAGTTTGGCTAATGATAATACCACTTCCTACGAATAAACCAGCACCAATGACTCCACTCAAAGATATCATTGTTAAATGTCTTTGTTTAAGTCCAGGTTTTAATTCTTCCTGTTGATGTTCCAAACTTCCACCAACTTTCAGTATTTTTTGGAATTACCGTTAAGTAAGCGTTTACATTAATTAGGCACTTAAGCTCACATCGCATTACATAATCATTAATTTTATATTTATTTACTTACTTTTGAAACCATAACTATTTCTAACAATCATTCCATTTTTCTTATTGCCTTTCATGCTTAGTATTCGATCAATATTTTTCGAGTACACAATGACAGATCATATCCATCTTATTGCTTTTTAATGAATTGCATCGATTATCAAGAAATATAGTACGACGCATAGAGCTCTCTTTACCTTATGTTGTCCTATTTCCTCCTCCACTTGAGTTTATTTTGAACATCTGAGCAAAATTAAGATCGTTACGTCATGATGTTAGTACCACTTTCTAAGTATATTACACTCTCATTTTTTTAAAGTCAATAATATTTTTAGAAAATTTAGGTAATTATTCAGTTCTAGTGTGTCACAATCTCTTCCAACATCATGACTCTATTATTCAACCCTGGCTCGTCCAATTTACTTTGGTAAACTACATGTATTAGGGTAAAAACTAAATCTTGTAGTTTATATTCTGAAGCCCCTCCCTGCTTCTCTAAATTAAATGGATTGGATACTCCATTCATTTCCTTTATAAGTGCTTTGCCAATGAGGGTGCTAGTAGACTTGTAGAGAAGATTAAATTAAATGTGACCTAAAGAGGGGTTGTCCATTTTAATGAAACAAAATTTTAATGAAGAATTTAGAACTAACCATTGATCAATTTTTTTCGGAAAATTACCCCGATACAACAATAGATGATATGTTGGTTACTCTAAATGATTGAAATCAGAAGCAGGGCCTACGAACTGTTGCAACATCGGTCTGACGCAAACTGAAACTTCAACAAAGATCTAACAAATCCTTTGCAATCCGACAAACATAAAAACCTTGAGGGATAGGCTGCCTTCTCTTACCAAAATTCATTTACAAATACACTAGCTTTCAAAAAAAGACCCGATAAACGAGTCTTTTCATAAAATATTAAACTTCTTCACAATATTGATCAAAGTAGCCTTGCAGCTTATTTACGACAGACATTGGATCATGCCCTTCAATTTCATGACGTTCTACCATTGTAAGGAATTCCCCGTCTTTCAATAGAGCAAAGGAAGGAGATGATGGTGGATAGCCTTCAAAATAATCACGTGCTTTTTCCGTTGCTGCTTTATCTTGTCCGGCGAAAACAGTAACTAGATGGTCAGGACGTTTGTCAAAATGAACTGAATGAGCAGCTGCCGGTCTTGCAATTCCGCCTGCACATCCGCAGACTGAATTAATCATGACTAGCGTCGTGCCCTTTTTGGTAAACGCCTCTTCCACCTCTTCAGGTGATTTTAGTTCTGTATATCCAGCAGCCTTGATTTCACTACGTGCCTGGCTGACAACATCATTCATAAAAAAATTAAAATCCATGCTCATATTTCATTCCCCTTCCATTATTCATCTTCTCTTCCATCATAACAAGTGCAAGGTAGTGTTTCAATCTTTTTACCTACTCAGAACAAAAGACTAGCATGAGACGGGCAAGCAAAGCTTTGGAGAAGGTCTTCGTTAGGGGTTCGAGTGTATATCAAAACTTTATAAAAAAGTGGTTTCAAGCTGTTTCAGACGGGAAAACGTACAAGTAATCTAGAATCATCCCTTACTCCCTGTTTAGATAGCAGATCTCCGCTATCCGTTTTTTTATTGTGAGAAATGAGATTCTCTTCCTAAAAAAGCTTGAAATGCAGCCTGAACTGTTTGTTACCGTTTTATCACCAGCGATAACTTAGCTTGTTTTTATTTTTTGATTCCCATAAAAACAACAGTCGAAGCTGATCATTCATTAATGTTTCTTACCATTCCTTCGCTTGTGACCTCCGTCTTTCCTGAAATACGCCTAATGTTTTCGTGAGTTCTTCAAATTGCTGAATCATATTCCACAATTCTGGAGTCCCCCTCCATCAGTTATGGAAAAGCACATACCAAAGGCCATAACGAAAACGCTCTCTTGATTTTGAATACTGTTTCTTATTATAAATAAGTTAAGAAAGCTGTCTCCCTTCGATAATAACCCAAAACCGTAATATTCTAACATATCTAACTTAAGAAAAGAATAAGTTTGTCTAAGAATCATAAGTTATGATACCGCTGTAAGATAAAACTATAGAATAGTGTTTATCCTTTTCTTTATGAGTAATAATAAATATCCACCTTGTTGCACTAGTAATTTATAACCTTTAATGAAATCGAATATTCATAATTAAACAGACCAATCACTGATAGATTAGTAAAGTTAGTTAACTAATCTGTTAGATTTATTCATACGTATCACCTATAACGTCCTTTCCCGCTAAACAAGGACATGAAAAAAAGGTAAAAAATGAAGACGCTGTTGCTTAAAAAACTAAGTTATGCGTTGACGAAAACAAATAAATTAAGGTTTAATATTTTGCGTTAATTTTTGAAAAAGAAAACGCCATCCACGCAATAATAAAGAACACCTTGAAAGGCATTAAGCCAATCAAGGTGTTCTTTATTATTTTGAAAGCTGAACACTGGTATAGCCGCTATCCGAAAGGTGTTATTGTTTCTCCTAAAGAAATTACCTCTCAGAACTAGCATTGATAATATTAGTCGATATTTAGATTACCGCCTTGTTGATTTAGATTGTACATGCTCACAAAGAAATCAACAAAGGATTATGTGCACCTTACGGATGAGAAATAATCATTTCCGCTGACCCTTTTATGTGGAATTCCCCCAAGCCATTTGGTAAGATAAAATGACTCCCCTTTTCGAATGAATAGCTACCTTCTTCTGTCATGATTACACCCGTTCCACTTATAACGCTGCCTATTAAAAAGGGTTTATCTTGTGTAAAAGTAGCTACCCTCTCAATATCCCATTTGTAGACTGAGAAATACTCACTCTGAACGAATGTTGTAATTGTGCCGCCACCGATTTCTTCTGTAGTAGGTATGACAGAAATATCACTATGTGGGATAGTTGTGACATCAATTGACTTATTAATATGTAAGTCTCTCTTGTTACCTTGTTTGTCAACACGCTCATAGTCATATACACGGTATGTTGTGTCTGAGCTTTGTTGCGTCTCTAAGATAAGAACGCCTGAGCATAATGCATGGATTGTGCCACTTGGTACATAGAAGAAATCACCTGGTTTTACTTTCACACGACGCAGTAGGCTATCCCATTCTCCGTTATTAATCAACTCAACAAACTGCTCTGTTGAAGTCGCTCTATGCCCAAAGATTATTTCAGCATTTTCTTCACAGTTAATTACATACCAACATTCCGTTTTACCTAGTTCTCCATTTTCATTTTTTTTTGCATATTCATCATGAGGATGCACTTGAACAGAAAGGTCATTATTTGCATCTAAAATTTTTGTTAGTAATGGAAATACTTCACTCTTGACATTCCCGAATAATTCTGAATTATCTGACCAAAGTTTACTAAGTGACTTGCCTCTATATGGTCCATTATTTACTATGCTTTGACCATTAGGATGTGCAGAGACAGCCCAGCACTCTCCAGTCAAATCAGATTCGATATCATATTGAAATTCTGTTTCAAGCTTTTTTCCACCCCAAATTCTTTCTTGAAAAACTGGAAGCAAAAAAATAGCAGTTTTCATGTACAATCTCCTTCTTCCATTTGTTCTTCCCATTAACGATATGTTTCAGCAAGTTAATAGTCAACAATCCTAGGGATAGTGATAAGCTTTTTCCATCTAATCTAAAATTTATCCATATTTTCTAGGTGGGTGGATTTTTTAGATTATGACTTGTTCAAAGTGGAGAGCAAAAATATGCCGAACAGATTAACTCAATGAAATTTCGAATAATTGAACGTATATTATCAATGCGGTGAGTAGTGAAGAATCGAGTCAACTTAGTGATGTGAAAGCCAACTTTTCGTGATTTTTGGAAGCTAAAAATAGATTATATTTCTTACTTTTGTAAGGGGAGTAATGCTCGCTAATTTGGATGAGCAAAGATTAGGTATGGGGCAAAGTTAGAAAACGAGAGCTGCTTTAGAAAAGTCATTAGCCTAGTTGTCAAATAGAAAGGATAAGTTATCTATCGAGGAGCTATTCTACACATTTCTGTAGATAGTTGAGGTTATATCTTTCGGGTTTTGAAGCATATTTTCAAAATTCACGATATATCGAAAAATACTTCAGACGTACTTTTAATAGGCATTTACTAAAAAGAGCGTTACACCTAAGACACGATTAAAACTCAGAGTACATAGAAAAATTTTCAAAATACCTATTTTTAGTTTTTTAAAAGGATGTTAGTGAACTATGTTGATATTTGATCAAAACAGAAAAAGAACACTTGTTTCTATTTTTTTTGTGATAACGTTATGATAATTGATTACAGGGATTAAAAGACTGAATCCCGCAGAACAACATCATAAATGGGGCTGCTTCGGAACCTACCTCATGGGAACGCGCTCTTAGGTCATTGGCGATGAAGATGGTGAATGTCACTCCATTCATCTCATTAAATTGGCCTTTGCCTTATTGGAAAAAAGCGATTAAAATGGCCGATAACAAAGATGTATTCAAAATCCTTTTCGCCCTTAATTAGAAATCAGATGCTTATAAATGGAAAAAAAGTCGGTTCAAGAATTCCTTGAACCGACTTTTTTCATTAATAAATTTGTGTATTTTCCGGTGTCATCGTTTCAATAATTTCTTTCACCCGTGCAAGGAATTTGCCGCAAACGAGACCATCGAGGATACGATGATCCATTGATAAACAAAGGTTAACCATATCTCGAACGGCAATCATTCCATCAATAATAACAGGACGTTTAACGATTGATTCAACCTGAAGGATCGCAGCCTGCGGATAGTTGATAATACCCATTGACTGAATTGAACCAAATGATCCAGTATTATTGACTGTGAACGTACCATCTTGCATTTCATCTGATTTAATCGTACCTGTTCTAACTTTTTGAGCAAGCTCTGTAATTTCCCGGGCAATGCCTTTGATTGTTTTTTCATCAGCATGTTTAATAACGGGTACGAATAGAGCCTTATCTGTCGCAACAGCTATGGAGATATTAATATCTTTTTTCTGAATAATTTTATCTCCTGCCCACATTGAGTTGATTTCAGGGAATTCCTTTAAGCTTTGCGCTACCGCTTTTACGAAAAATGCGAAGTACGTTAAATTATAACCTTCTGTTTGCTTAAACTTTTGCTTTATTGAATCACGATAGCGAACTAGATTTGTTGCGTCCACTTCGACCATCATCCAAGCGTGCGGTGCCTCGTGCTTACTTTTTTGCATATTTGCCGCAATAGCTTTTCTGACACCTGTGACAGGAATTTCAATGTCTCCTGCAATCGGTTGAACTGCTTTTACTTGCGTCGTTTTAGGCTGCTCTTGCATGAAATCTGCCGCAGGAGCTGTCACCTGATTGGAAGCTGATTTTACTTTAGGGATATTACCTGATTCAATCAGCTTTAATAGGTCTTTCCTCGTAATACGACCTTCTTTTCCAGTTCCTTTAACTTGCTGCAAATCAATGCCATTTTCTTGTGATATTTTTAAAACAGCTGGAGAATATCGGGCTTTTGAAATACTAACATCAGTAGCCACTACTTGTGTTATGCCCTCATTTTTAACACCACTATGGATGTTTTCATTTGCTCGTGATTCGTCTGTTTCGCTACCTTCAACTTCTATTGAACAGATTACTTCACCAACCGCTAATGTTTCATCTTCAGCAGCCTTTAATTCTTTAATCACACCTGTAAAAGAAGATGGGATTTCCGCGTTCACTTTATCAGTCATCACTTCGGCAATAGCCTCATATTTGCTTACAGTATCACCTGGCTTAACTAGCCATTTACTGATTGTGCCTTCTGTCACACTTTCACCCAGCTGGGGCATTTTCATTTGCTCAATTGTCATATAGTCTTTACCCTCCTTACTGATGTCATTTAATATTCAGCAAGCTCTCTCATTGCTTTTTCTACTTTATCCGGATTGACCATAAAATATTTTTCCATCGTTGGAGCATATGGCATCGCTGGAGTATCTGGACCTGCGAGTCGCATAATCGGTGCATCAAGGTCAAATAAACAGTTTTCTGCAATAATGGCGCTAACTTCACTTATGATGCTTCCTTCTTTCGTGTCCTCAGTAATGAGCAGAACTTTACCTGTTTTAGCAGCAGCTTCTATAATGGCTTCTTTATCTAACGGATAAACAGTTCGTAAGTCCAGTACGTGTACTGAGATTCCATCACTTGCTAATTTTTCAGCAGCTTGAAGGGCAAAATGAACGCAAAGTCCGTATGTAATCACTGTAATATCTTCACCTTGCCGTTTCACATCTGCTTTTCCGATTGGCAATACATAGTCATCATCAGGGACTTCTCCCTTGATAAGACGGTACGCACGTTTATGTTCGAAGAAAAGAACTGGGTCATTATCCCTGATTGCTGCTTTTAATAAACCTTTCACATCATAAGGCGTCGATGGCATGACAATTTTTAATCCAGGCTGATTAGCAAATATGGCCTCCACAGATTGTGAATGATAAAGTGCTCCGTGAACACCGCCGCCATAAGGGGCACGGATAACGATTGGACAATCCCAATCATTATTAGAACGATAGCGAATTTTTGCCGCTTCGGAAATAATTTGATTGACTGCAGGCAAAATGAAATCAGCAAACTGCATTTCAGCAATCGGTCGCATTCCGTACATAGCCGCACCGATTCCAACACCTGCTATAGCCGATTCAGCAAGTGGAGTATCGATCACTCGTTCTTCACCAAATTGATCATATAAACCATTTGTTGCTTTAAATACGCCGCCTTTTTTCCCAACATCTTCTCCCAGGACGAATACGCGTGAATCACGCTCCATCTCTTCACGTATTGCTGTTGTAACAGCATCAATATATGAAATTACCGGCATCCCATTTCCCCCTTACTTTTCGTATACGTAGTCTAGTGTACTTTCTGCTTTTGCATATGGTGCATGTTCCGCATAATCAGTTGCTTCGTTGATCGTTTTCATAATATCATCGTTCATTTGCTTCTCAAGTTCGTCATTTAATAGGCCGATTTCCTTTAAATAAGCCCCAAACGTGATGATTGCATCTTTCGTTTTGGCCTGGGCCACTTCATCTGAAGTACGGTAACTGCTATCATCATCGTCACTTGAATGGGGAGTTAACCGATATGAAACTGCCTCAACAAGGGTAGGTCCTTCTCCTCTATGGCATCGATCGGCTGCTTCTTTAACGACACGATATACCGCTAATGGATCATTTCCGTCGACAGTAACCCCTGGCATTCCATAGCCAATAGCACGATCTGAGACATTTTCGCAAGCGAGCTGCTTTTCGATTGGTACAGAAATGGCATACTTATTATTTTCACACATGAAAATAACCGGAAGTTTATGTACACCTGCGAAGTTCGCTCCTTCATGGAAATCACCTTGATTGGAAGAACCTTCGCCAAAGGTTGTAAACGTAACGAAATCTTTGCCTTCCATCTTACCAGCTAAAGCAATTCCAACAGCATGTGGAACTTGGGTTGTAACTGGTGATGAACCAGTTACAATTCGATTTTTCTTCTGTCCGAAATGCCCTGGCATTTGTCGGCCGGCCGAGTTTGGATCTTCTGCCTTAGCAAAGGCAGATAACATTAAATCTTTTGCTGTCATTCCGAACGTTAGTACCACACCAACATCTCGATAATAGGGCAAAATATAATCATTTTCACGATCGAGAGCAAATGCTGCACCAACCTGGGCTGCTTCCTGTCCTTGACATGATACAACAAAAGGAATTTTACCTGAACGATTTAGAAGCCACATTCGCTCATCAATACGCCGTGATAACAACATCACCTTATACATTTCAAGTACCTTTTCATCACTAAGCCCTAACTCTTTATGACGATTTTCAATCATTATTTTACCTCCTTATTAGAAAAGCGATAGCGCCTTGAGTACCCTAAAGGTTAGTACAGGACAAGCAGATCGAATGGGTAGTGGTCACCTTTCCCATCGAATTGTTTGGCTTGTAACCTCGAGGGGTGTGGCTACTTTAGCTAGACATTAAAACTCATATTTTAAAGATTTATTTTATTTTATCAAATCATTATAAGTGAAGGGCTAAGCCGTCTACAGCTAAAGCCGCTTCGCCAATCGCCTCTGATAAAGTAGGATGTGGATGAATCGTTTTCGCGACTTCCCAAGGTGTCGCATCAAGAACACGAGCCAATCCAGCTTCAGTGATCATATCTGTTACATGTGGTCCAATCATATGCACACCGAGAATATCATTCGTTGCTTTGTCTGCAATAATTTTGACAAATCCATCAGATTCTCCATAGACAAGTGCTTTTCCAATTGCTTTAAAAGGAAATTTGCCAATTTTAATTTCGAATCCTTTTTCCTTTGCATCTGTTTCTGTATAGCCGACACTAGCAGCCTCTGGACTTGAATAGATACACTTGGATATAAGGGAATAGTCAATCGGCGCTGGATTTTCCCCCTTAATATGTTCTACAGCCGTTATTCCCTCATGACTAGCTACATGGGCAAGCTGCAAACCGCCAATACAATCACCAATGGCATAAATATGCGATTCTTTTGTTTGATAGTATGAATTCGTTTTAATGAAGCCTTTATCCACGCTAATTTCCGTATTCTCTATTCCAATCCCTTCAACATTTGCCGCTCTACCTACGGACACTAGGATTTTTTCAGCCAAAAATTCCTTTGTTTCACCATTGATTTCTGCAGAAATGGATACTGTCTCTGATTTACTGAACGTTTCCGGTAATACTTTTGCTCCTGTAATGATCTTTACACCTTTTTTCATTAACAGGCGCTGCATTTCTTTAGAAACTTCATAATCTTCAGTTGGGATAATTCGATCAGCATATTCAATCACTGTAACATCAGCACCGAAATCGCGAAGCATTGAAGCCCATTCAATTCCAATCACTCCTCCACCAACAATAATGATAGATTGAGGGACTTGTTCAAGTTGAAGGGCTTCATCAGAAGTAAGAATAAATTCCCCGTCGATTTCAAGACCTGAAAGCGTTCTAGGTCTTGAACCAGTTGCGATTATCACGTTTTTCGGAAGCAGCATCTCGTTCTCAGAACCATCATTCATTTCTACAGAAATCGTTCCTGGTATAGGTGAAAAAATAGAAGGGCCAAGAATACGACCGATTCCTTCATAGATATCAATTTTTCCTTGTTTCATTAAATGCTGGACACCACGATATAACTGATCGACTATTTTGTTTTTTCGTTCTTGCACTTTCAAGAAGTCTAGTTCCACTTCACCTGTCATTATTCCGAATTCTTCACTTTTTTTCGCGACTGTAAATACTTCAGCGCTTCGTAATAATGCCTTAGAAGGAATACATCCTTTGTGAAGGCAGGTACCGCCAAGCTTTCCCTTTTCAACAATAGCCGTTTTTAAGCCTAGCTGTGCTGCACGAATTGCTGCGACGTAACCTCCTGTGCCGCCTCCTAGGATGACGAGATCATAATCTTTGGACATAATAGCCCTCCTTCATTTCATCTGTGCACATTAACAGCGTTTAGCTGCTTTCCTAAATACTCCTTCGCAGTTTCTCTGCCATCGAGTACTCTTAGTGCACCTTCTGCTAACGCTTGTAATTCATTTTCACCCGGATGAACGGTTACATCTGCAATCCAGCTGACTTTCTTGGAAATACTGTCAACAAAACGCCTACCGTAGGCAAGACCTCCAGTTAAAACAATACAATCCACTTTTCCGGAAAGCACGGTCGCAGCTGAACCAATCTCCTTCGCTATTTGATAAGCCATGGCTTCATAAATCAGCTCTGCATGCTTATCACCTTTATCTATCATTTTCTCAACAGTAATCGCATTATTGGTACCAAGATACCCAACAAGTCCGCTTTGTCCTACTAACTGTCTCATTACTTCTTCACGGAAATAATCACCCGAGAAACAGAGTCTTACAAAGTCGCCAATTGGAACGGTCCCAGCACGCGCTGGGCTAAAAGGTCCTTCTCCATCAAGGCCATTATTAACATCAATTACTTTACCACCTTTATGAACGCCAACTGTGACTCCACCGCCCATATGGACAACAATGACATTCAGCTCTTCATAGCTTTTTCCTAATTCAGAAGCCGCTTTCCTTGCTGCTGCTTTCTGATTTAGTGCGTGGAATATACTTTTGCGTTCTATCAAAGGTAATCCGGATATTCTCGCAATCGGTTCAAGTTCATCCACAACCACCGGGTCGACAATATAAGCAGGGATATTCAAACCATTGGCTATTTCATAGGCAATGATTCCCCCTAAATTAGAGACGTGCTGTCCATTATAGCCTTTCCTTAAATCTTCAAGCATCGCCTTATTCACTGTATAAGTGCCACCTTCAATAGGTCGTAATAATCCACCTCGTCCACACACTGCATCCATTTTTGAAAGGTTGATTTCTTCTTTATCTAAGGCAGCAAGAATCATCTGTTTTCTAAAATGATCTTGCTCATTGATTGTTTTAAATTCAGCGATTATTTCCTTATCATGCGTAATGGTTCGTTCCATTACAGGTAGACTATTTTCATATACACCAACTTTCGTCGATGTAACAGCAGGATTAATAACAAGAATTCGATATCTAGACACTGGCAAAATCATGATCCTCCTTAGAAAAACTGTCACCGGTCCTTAGCTACAAAAAGTAGTTATTCTAACGTAAACAGATGTTGGATGTTATCTTAATTCGAGAGGCTAGGCTGTTTTCGCTTGATACTAAAACTCATTGAAAAAAATTTCTTACTCTTTTAAAACAAATCTAGGCTGACATAAAGTGAAACTTCCCCGCAACCTGCGGCACTCAAAGGATTTACAGTCTGTTTACCCCCACCTATTTTTTTACAAAAATTGAGGTGGGGGTATTACAGCCTGTTAAACCGGGATAAACATGGTACTTCAGCTAACTCATCTCTGTTCTCTGATTATTTCCTGCGATTCAATATATGTTTTTCGTTTTGAAGAAATTGGCTTCTAGAATTTCTCATTCTCTTAATTCTTTCTTCAGCCATGCGGTCTGCAGCAAGGTAAGTCGGAATACCGTCACGTTTTGCGATTTCAATAACCTTCTCAATCGTGTTATAGACACCCTCTACTTTTTTCATAGCACGCTCTCGGTTATAGCCGTATAATTCATCAGCAACGTTTATGACTCCACCTGCATTGATCACGTAATCTGGAGCATAAACAATCCCCATTTCGTGAATTTGGTCCCCATGACGTGGGTCTTTCAATTGGTTATTCGCAGATCCAGCAATGACTTTTGCTTTAATTTGAGAAATCGTTTGATCATTAATAACAGCACCAAGTGCACATGGTGCATAAATATCGCATTCTACTCCATAAATCTCATCCGTATTGACAGCACGAGCACCAAATTTCTCAACTGCACGCTGTACCGCTTCCTTATTAATATCCGTTACAATCAGTTTCGCGCCTTCTTCATGTAAATATTGCAATAAGGTAAAGGCTACATTTCCAATACCTTGTACAGCGACTGTTTTTCCTTCCAATGAATCTGTGCCAAAAGCCTCCTTCGCTGCTGCTTTCATTCCTTGATAGACACCGAAAGCCGTTACTGGTGAAGGATTCCCTGATGATCCAAATGCAGGTGAAATACCCGTTACAAAATCGGTTTCTTCATGAATCAGATCCATGTCAGCCACTGTCGTTCCCACATCTTCAGCTGTAATATAACGACCATTTAATCCTTGTATATAACGACCAAACGCTCTGAACATTTCATCGTTTTTATCTTTTCGTGGATCGCCTATAATAACTGTTTTACCACCGCCTAGGTTTAATCCTGCCGCAGCATTTTTATAAGTCATTCCTTTGGCAAGTCTTAGAGCGTCCTCAATGGCTGCTTCTTCAGATTCGTACGTCCACATTCTTGTACCGCCAAGAGCAGGTCCTAGTGTTGTATCATGAATCGCAATAATTGCTTTCAATCCCGATTGTTTATCCTGACAAAATAAAAGTTGTTCGTAATCATATTTCTCTAGATAAGTAAAAATTTCCATGAAAGTTCCTCCTAATAAACGGGTTTTTCCCATCTGAAGTTGATATATGGCAAGTACTAACGAATAGGTCTTGCCTGCAACGAATCTGCTTGATCACACAATAGGTGCTTATATTCCAGCTCATATAGCAGCATCTATGTTTATATGTTCCTTATCTGAGGATTGTGACCATTAATCGTTGTCACTAAGCTAAGATAAAAAAAGCAAGTTGATATTTTGCCCTTCTCCTTGATTTCAACACAATATATATGCAAGATACATGCCAACTTTATATGACCGCAACAATCATATCCGGACGACTATCTCTTTAAAATGATATGCAAATACTTGCATATCATGAAAATTATTGCGCGTCAAAACTTTCAAGTCCATGCTTTTCCATTTTATAATAGAGGTTACGGACCGAAACGCCTAACATTTTTGCTGTATTTGTTTTATTTCCTGAGTTTTTCATTAGAGCTTGCTTAATAATCTGATGTTCATAACGATCCATCTGTTCGCTAAGAGGTTTATTCTCTGTCTGCAAGTGATCTTTTTTTAATGGTGACTCTTTACCGCCTTGTTTATAGGATTCGATAAAATCAGGGATATGATGCTCTTCAATGATTGTTTCAGTTAATTTCATAAAAATAATTGTACGTCCAAGAATGTTTTCCAGTTCTCTTACATTTCCAGGCCAATCGTATTGTTTTAATCGTTCAATCGCACTAGGGCTAATTCCTTCAATCGTCCGACCATATTCTTGATTGATTTTGTGAATTAAGTGGAGAGCAAGTTCTTTAATATCTTCCTTTCGATTCCTTAATGGCGAAATATGAATCGGCATCCGGTTCATTCTAAAATACAAATCTTCACGAAAGCTACCATTAGAAATGGCTTTTTCCAAATTAATATTGGTGGCTGCAATCACACGGACACTAATTGGAATAGGTATTGTGCCCCCAACCCTGACGATTTCCTTCTCCTGAAGCACTCTTAATAATTTTGCTTGCGTGCTCGCTTTCAATTCACCAATTTCATCGAGAAAAATACTGCCGTTATTCGCCTCTTCAAAAAAACCCTTTTTTCCGCCGCGTTTCGCCCCAGAAAAAGCCCCTTCATCGTAGCCGAATAATTCACTTTCAAGAAGGGATTCTGAGATTGCGGCACAGTTCACACGAACAAATTTATTATACTTTCTGTCACTTGCATTATGTATCGCATGGGCAAACAATTCTTTCCCTGTTCCAGATTCACCACGAAGGAGTACCGTCGCCGGCGTTTTCGCACAAAGCTTTGCTTGTTCGATTGGCAGACTCATTTCTTCTGATTCGCCAATAATATCAGTAAAGGTATATTTCGCTTCCAGGGTCCGGATTATTTGCCTGGCTCGTGTTAATTCAGTCGTTAAATGTTGAATTTCTGTTACATCATGTACTACCCCGACGCTCCCTTTAAGACGACCATCAACAATGACTGGCGCAACATTGACAATCACTTCTTTCCGCTTAGGACCCAACCTCATCTTAACGCCTCTGACAGATCTTCTCGTTTCCAAGACACGCATATGCATGCTGTCTCCTTCATAAATATCCGTTGTTGCTGGCTTACCGATAATTTCTTCACGGCTTAATCCAGTAATTCTCGTATAAGCAGGGTTTATAATGAGTCCCCGCCCTTCCTCATCTACGACGGATATAGCGTCATTACTTGACTGAATAACGGCTTCAAGTAATATCTGAACTTCCTTAAGGTCGGTAATTTGCTCTGCTAAATCAACAGCGTCGGTAATATCTTTAAAGACTGCAAACGCCCCAATTATTTCGTTTTGTTCATCAAGCAATGGAATTCGTGTCGTAATGATTTTCAAGCCGTTTTCAAGTACTTGTTCTTTATTTACTTCGGTTCGATTCGTCTGAAGAATTTTTGGGAGCCTGCTGTTATGGATTACCTCATGGATATGCATGCCAATTACGTCTTCTTCGCTTCTTTCTATCATTCGCTCTGCACTACGGTTAAACAAAATGATACAACCATACTTATCAATCACGATCATCCCATCATTTATCGTATTGAAAATGAGTTCATGTTCGTACGATTGTTTTTCAAGCTTTTCAATTAATAACTTTTTTTCTTCAAACAGCTCAATTATTAGAAATGCGACACTTCCAGTAATCAGCAAACAGTTCCCTTGCGATGCTTGCCTGATTTCTCGAAAAACCTGTTCATTTCCTGTTGCTTCGATAATCACATCCATCGATTCCGTTTCTACAGACTTCCAATCAGTAGCGGTTGGAATAGACAGTTTTTTTGCATAAACCATCCCTTCAGCATTTTCATTGATATCAACAACTGAAGCCACTAAAAACATTTTACTTTCATGTAGCATTCGCAAAATTGCTGTTCCACCTGGTCCCGCCCCAACGATCATTACTCGCTGCATAAATACCCACCTCGGCTATATCTGCAATTTTTTTCATAGTATATCAATTATTAAACGCAACTTTTTTCAAACTCACCTTTATTTTAATGAATTACCTGTCTCTTGACAAATCTAACGCATCCCTTATCATATAAAATAAGACATCATCTCAATAAAGTTATGATGCCAAGTTCCAAAGTTCTCATTTTGAGGGGTTTTTATTTATGAAACGAGCTATCGCTTTTCTTATCCTTTTCATACCCGGCGCACTTGCTGCCTACGGAATTAAGATAATGAGAGATATGCTGTTTGGAATCTCTCAATTCCCATACCCAGCCCTTTGGGTCCAATTTTTAGTAGGCCTGTTTCTAACCATTAGCGGGATTGGATTTATCGCAGGATTTGTACTCCATCGCGACCGGAAGAAAGATAAGGTGCAAACAAGATTTAAAGTGTGAAAAAGAGGCTGTCCCAAAAGGATCTAACCCATCTACTTAACATACAGTTGATAGTGATACTTTCACTTCATTTAAACTGTATGTAGTAGTTGCCAGTCTGATTCTTTTCTTTTGGGACATCCTCTATTTCACTATATAAGAGTTACTGTACGTCTATCGTATTTCGTAGCTTTACTGCTCGTTCTGGAAAATCTGTGATAAATGCGCTGATTCCAATTTCGAAAAGATGTCTCATTTTATCTTCATTATTGATCGTATAAGGACGGACCGCTACTCCTTCTTTCATTGACGCTGCAACGATTGCATCCGGTGCCGTATGAATCGAAGGGTGAATCGCTTTCGCCCCAATTGATGTAGCATATACCCATGGCATATATAAGCCATCCCGATAGAGTGGCGCTGTTTCAATCTCTGGGGCGATTCGGTATGCGTATACAAGGCTATAATGATTAAAAGAAGACAAAATGACTCGACTTTCCATTGAGTACGTCCGCACTAAAGCGATAACTTTCTCTTCCAGGCCTCGGTAAGGATAAACGCCATTTTTCAACTCAATATTTAAAATCAGATTCGTACCTTGAATCCAGGCAAGCACTTCTTCTAAGTTTGGAATCGTAGCTCTCGCGAACTGCTTCTGAAACTTATATCCCGCATCTAACGATTGAAGATCTTTCCACATATGATCTTTCACATTTCCTTTACCGTTCGTTGTGCGATCCAATAATTCATCGTGAATCACAACCACTTCACCATCTTTTGAAAGTTGTACATCTAACTCAATCCCATCAGCTCCCACTCTGTAAGCCTCGTAAAAGGAAACCATTGTATTCTCGGGGTGCGTTCCGGCGGCTCCCCTATGAGCAAAAATTTGAGTCATGTTTCTATCCTCCCAAGTTAAAATCATTTAAAATTCAAGTCGATGTTTCCGCATGAGAAGATCTCTTTTACCATCGTGTTCAACTAGTTTTATATTTTTATAACAATATTTTCTCATCCAGCTGAATTTTCACCCCACAGGACACCTACGTCAAAATGATCCATCGTTGGCAGATATACTTTCTTTAATGCTTGTTAAAGGTAAGAACCATACCTTTTCCTTTCACGGCTTTTATTCTATTAATTGACATTCTTTCTGAATAACTGTCACCAATACAGCTTCGCGAATAATTTCCAGTATGCATTTCCAGTCAGATTCTCAGCGACAAAATAGGGGTATTAACTATAGGAGATTTTCTTCCGCACAAATCAGATACGAATGAGGCAATTATTTGATCAAGGTCAATCTCCACTCTTTTTCCGCCGATAATGAAAACGCTTCCTTAACATCCTTTAATTGAGCCTTAAATGTTCGGATAAAATTTTGTTCATTCCAAAGTAATCGTATATCCGTTTCCGGAGCAGAGAATCATTTCTTTTTATTTATTCCTTCCGAACTCAATTGAATAAACAAAAGGGGACATTCGATTTATCGTATGAAGTTTTTAGAAATGGCAGATACGTATAACGATTTGACCAGCACTCATAAAAAAAAGCAGCTTCGCCAATATCGGATAATCCCGATAATTCGAAATTGCCTATAATTATCAGGGGTGCTTCTAAGGGTAAGAAGATCTACATTCTAACCCTCTCAAGAAGCCTTATGTTCTAATCGTAATTTATCCGCTACCATGGCAATGAATTCCGAGTTCGTTGGTTTTGCTTTTGACATGGAAACTGTATAGCCAAATAAAGAAGATATAGATTCAATATTACCACGACTCCAAGCAACTTCAATTGCATGACGGATTGCACGTTCCACTCTACTGGCGGTAGTATTATATTTCTTAGCAATATCAGGATATAGAACTTTTGTAATAGATCCTAGCAACTCGATATCGTTATAGACCATCGAAATCGCTTCCCTTAAATACATATATCCTTTAATATGAGCAGGAACACCAATTTCGTGGATGATACTCGTGATGTTGGCATCAAGATTTCTTGGTTTTGATTCAACTGGGCGATATCCAGATTGAGAAGGCTTATTCGTAATTTGATTACTTTTTCCACTTACCTGGCGAATATGGCCACCTAAGTTTTCCATATCAAATGGTTTGAGGATGAAATAGGAAGCCCCAAGATCAACTGCTTTCTTCGTTACATCTTCTTGACCAAAGGCAGTTAACATTATGACATTAGGCATAGAACCACGCTTCATTTCCCGCAACTTTTCCAAAACAGCAAGGCCATCTAGATGAGGCATGATAATATCTAATATAAGAATATCAGGATCGATATTTTCAAGCAGACTTAAACAGTCTTGTCCGTTATAAGCTACACCAATTACTTCCATATCTTCTTGAGAAGAAATATACTCATCCAATAAGGAAACCAGTTCTTTATTATCATCCACAACACATACCTTAATTTTCTTCACGCTTGAATTCCTCCTCAACTACAATTGGTCAATTTTTCTATTATTTCTAAAAACATTGTAATTGAAATTTTCGACATAGGAAACTAAATTCCTTTTATTTTTTAAAAAAATATACAAAATCAATATTTTTCTCGTAAATTCTCTTATTTTCGATCATGTTCGCTAAGTAATATAGGCTTTGTCGAAAATTCTTTATTACTTCTTTCATTCTAACATAGTACATGAATAAAACAGACTGATATACAAAAATATTTGACATTCTTTTCTTTTAGTAAACAGGAAAAGAAGCCCAGACTGAAGGCTCCTTTCTTCAACTCGCTTTCTCCTGCGGATCAGATTTTTCATATATGTCGATACCTGCCTCGTTTAGCATCCATTCAATATGAACCCCATAGCCACTTGTTGGGTCATTTACGAAAACATGAGTTACAGCACCGACTAGTTTTCCATTTTGAATAATAGGGCTACCACTCATGCCTTGTACAATCCCACCAGTCTTCTCAAGCAGTTTCTTATCAGTTACCTTTAATACGATTCCTTTAATAGCTGGGAATTTCTGAGGTATAGTACTGACAATCTCGACATCAAATTCCTCTACTGTTGACCCTTCTAGCACAGTTAATATCTTTGCTGGTCCTTCTTTTACTTCATGGGATAAAGTGATTGGCAAAGGTTGATCAGCTATCCCATTTCCGACTTCTTTTTTCATTTTCCCAAAAATTCCAAATGGACTATTTCTATTAATATTACCGATTATTTCTTTATTTGACGAGAAGCGAGCTAATTTTTCACCCGGATCTCCGTTGCTTCCTTTTTCAATAGATGTTACAGTTGATTGAACAATTTGTCCGTCTTTTACAACAATTGGTTTTTTCGTATCCATATCTGAAATAACATGACCAAGTGCGCCATATTTTTTTGTTTCAGGGTGGTAAAAGGTCATCGTGCCAATTCCAGCGGCTGAGTCGCGAATGTATAGGCCAAGCTTATATGTGCCTTCATTTTTATCTTTTAATGGTAAAAGGTTTGTCTCAATCGTTTCTTTCTCACGTGATATCACAAGTTGAAGGGGTTCTCCTTTTTCACCTGCTTGTTGTACATAAGGGGTTACATCAGACATTTTTTTGATTGTCTGGCCATTTATTTTGGTAATAATATCACCTATCATAACGTGTGCTGCTTCACCAGGTGATTTCTTGCCTTCACCTGTAGCCACTAGATGGTGTCCAACTACTAATACTCCGAGCGTATTTAATTTTACACCAATCGACTGTCCTCCAGGAATCACCTTAAAATCCTTTAACACATGAACATCCACTTTCTTGACTGGGAATCCAGCAACATTCAAAAGTAACTCGCTCGTTCCAGGTTTATCTGCACCAAGTGTTAGCAAACCTGGTTCATCTTGAATAGTTACCCCTTCTTCATTTGAATGAGTCGTCGCATGAACAGCTAAAGTATTACGGATGCTATATTGTTCACCTTCGAAAAGGACAATTTTTTTAGGAATTGAAATATATTCTCGAAATGGTTGATACAATCCTATTGTTAATAGCGAAACAAGGAGAATTCCACCGATGATTCTTTTAATCCATTGTTTGTACAATCTTTTTCACTCCCCTCGCTTTTGCTTTAAATCCTAAATGGCTACACCTTTAATGTAGCCCTCACAGCAAGCATTTATAACTCTAGGCAAAAATAAAAGCTATCCGTTTTTGGATAGCTTTTCAATGAAAAATAATGAGTAATTACGAATAAAGTGAAACTTCCATTAGCGATGACCTTCCGCTAATGCTTCGTCCCGTTCTAGTGTCGCTTATACCTCCTCACTCAAAGCTTTGAGGTGAGGAGGTATACTGTCCGTTAATGTGGGATAAAGACTATACTCCAGCAGTCTGTTTAATTTTCTCCGTCTGTTGTAAAAGTTCTTCAGCATGCTGTTTAGTTAAATCGGTAATCTCGACGCCAGAAATCATTCGACCGATTTCCTTTACCTTGTCCGAATACTGTAAAGGGTGAACAGATGTATTCGTCCGCCCTGCCTTAATATTTTTTGCTATATACAGGTGGGTATCTGCCATTGCAGCGACCTGTGGTAAGTGAGAAATACAAAGAACTTGTGATTCAATGGCCACTTTGTAGATCTTTTCAGCAATGGATTGGGCCACTCTACCACTGACCCCTGTGTCCACTTCATCGAAAATAATTGATGTGATTCCTTGATGTTTGGAAAATATACTTTTTAATGCAAGCATGATTCGCGACAATTCTCCTCCTGAAGCAATTTTAGACAACGGCTTGAGTGGTTCTCCAGGATTAGTGCTAATATAAAACTCCATCTCATCCAATCCGTTACGTCCAATTGTAGAGGAGTCCCCTTCACTAAACGAAAAGGCTGTATGATGAAAATGAGCTTCAAATACCGTTTTTTGCATATGAAGTTCTTTTAATTCCTGTAGTATTTTTTTCGTCAGCTGTCTAGCATTTTTTTCACGTAATTCACTTACATTTTTAGCTTCTAATAACAAATCAGCCTTTACTGATTTTATTTGTGACTCAAGCTTAGATATATGGGTTTCGCGATTCAAAAGTGTTTCAATTTCTTCTTCAATTGCGGCACCGTATACAACAATCTCTTCAATCGTGCTCCCATATTTCCGTTTCAGCTGATTAATTTCGTTCAAGCGGCTTTCAATAAAATCTAGACGTTCCGGATCATATTCAAGAGCATCAAGCTGTTCACTAATGGCAGATATTGCGTCCTCAAGAACGTAATAACTATTCGAGACTGGCTCTGTAATCGTTTTAATGGTCTCATCAAGACCTGCTGCTTCTTCAAGGTTATTCATTGCAACAGATAGCCAATCAAGCCCTTTTTGTTCCCCGGATAATGCTAAATAGCTTGTTTGTAGGGCTTCGTGAATTTTTTCAAAGTTATTGATTTTCTTTCTTTCTTCAGACAGCTCTTCATCCTCATTCAACTTTAAATTCGCTTGCTGAATTTCATCAAATTGAAATTGAATTAAATCCAAACGATGAACCATTTGTTGTTCATTTTGGCTTAATTTTAGAAGTTGTTTCATCGCATGATCATATTCTTTATAGAGCTTTTGGTATTCTCCTAGCGCCTTGGCAATTTTTTCGCCGCCGAATTGATCGAGCAGTTGCAGATGAAGACGCCCATCCATCAGTTCTTGATGTTCATGCTGGCCATGAATATCGATCAACGTTCTACCGATTTCACGCAGCAGCGCAATCGTCACAAGCTTGCCATTTACCCTACAAACACTTTTGCCACTTGTCGACATATCTCGGCGCAGCACGATCATTCCATCGCTTATCTCGATCCCTAATTCCGAAGCTTTTCGATAAACCGGATGGAGTTCGTCGTCAATTTGAAATAACCCTTCAATTTCCGCCTTTGTTTCCCCATGTCTAATAAACTCTGCAGATCCTCTACCGCCAACTAACAAGTGAATCGCATCGATAATAATCGATTTACCGGCACCTGTTTCCCCTGTTAAAACAGTCAAGCCCTTTTCTAACGAAACTGAAAGGGCCTCAATAATCGCAAAGTTCCTTATAGAAAGTTCTGTTAACAAACTCTCATCACCTCTCAGTCTTCATTAGAGCATATCTAAAAATCGATTAGAAATTTCTTCAGTATCTTCTGGAGTACGGCAAATAATTAAGCATGTATCATCGCCACAAATCGTACCTAATATTTCTTCCCAATCTAAATGATCAATTAAGGCGCCAATTGCCTGTGCATTACCCGGCAAGGTCTTTAATACGAGAAAATGGCTCGCCGAATCAATCCGAACAAATGCATCAATCAGCATTCGTTTTAATTTCTGAAGTGGATTAAAGCGCTGGTCTGCAGGTAGACTGTATTTGTATCGACCATCCATTAGCGGTACTTTCACGAGATGCAGTTCCTTAATGTCTCTTGAAATCGTCGCTTGAGTAATAGAAAAGCCAGCATTTTTCAACGCATCCACTAAATCATCTTGTGTTTCTATATCATTATTCGTGATGATATCTCGAATCCTTATATGTCGTTGACCTTTATTCATTTATTTAAAGCTCCTCTAAGTTAGCTGTCCAATTAATTTAGACCGCTACTATTTATTATATAAATAATGTTAGCGGATTTGCTTGAAATTGTACAATTTTTTCTTGCATTCGACAGCATTTATTTGAATATGTGTGAAATCGGGGTTTCATACGAATGAACAAAAAATCGTTATTTGTATGTTTTCAATGAATGAGCTCTTATTTTATCTTCTTTTCTAATCGACAAAATTTTTTGGGCTGTAATTTTAAGGATTTGGATTGAATGATGCTCATTCTGGGGTGCAAATCTCGATTCCGGCGCGAAAAGGACTCGTTCTGATGTGTAAAAAACATCGTTCCAGATCGTAAACCTTAATTTTCGTTACTAGAGGCGCTCCTTTTTTCGCGAATTAGTGGGCTAACAGTAGGTTGTTTTCTTTCATATTGCTCGGAATTTACATAAATCAATCCCAAAACTAGCCATTTACTAAGCATCTGTAAAAAAAGCTCCGTCAACAGTTATACTGCATCAGGAGCTCTACTATTTATTCATCATTTTTCGTTTGCTTTAATTCTTGATGAGCATTCTGAACAATTTCTTCAACCGACTGCTTCAAGAAGTTCTCTCCTTGATCTTTTTCACCTTGCCACTTAAGATGCAAAAGGAATTCAATATTCCCTTCGCCACCTTTAATCGGAGAAAAAGAAGCATCATGAATATCATACCCCTCACCTTGAGCGAAATGAATAATTTTATCCATCACCTCACGATGAATTTTCACATCACGTACAATTCCTTTTTTACCTACTTGATCCTTGCCTGCCTCAAATTGAGGCTTAACCAGGGCAACAACATCACTATTAGCGACCAATAATGTTTTCAAGACAGGTAATATCAATGTAAGCGAGATAAATGAAACATCAATGCTCGCAAAATTAGGCATTTCCCCATCAAGGTCAGCAGGTGTGACGTAACGGAAGTTCGTTCTTTCCATTACCTTCACTCGATCATCTTGTCTTAGCTTCCAGGCAAGCTGATTGTAACCCACATCAAGCGCGTAAGACATCTGTGCCCCATTTTGTAGGGCACAGTCAGTGAATCCTCCAGTTGAAGCTCCGATATCAAGCAGTACTTTTCCTTCAACAGATAATTCAAACTGTTTCAATGCTTTTTCTAATTTTAACCCGCCTCTAGATACGTAAGGCATGACTTTCCCTTTAATGGTGAGTACTAAATCAGTTGAAACCTTTTCACCCGGCTTCTCTAATCTTTCCTCATTTCCATAAACAAGGCCCGCCATAATCATTCGTTTTGCTTTTTCCCGAGTTTCTGCCAACCCAGATTCAACAAGTAAAATATCAAGTCTCTCTTTTTTCGCTTTCATTCATTCAAGCCCTTTTTTGCTTTTTCGGTGTAATTCGTTTGATGTTCCGCACCGTGTCCTCTACTGTCATGCCGATTTCTGCGAGTAATTGATTCACACTTCCATGTTCAATGAAACGGTCTGGAATACCCATTCGGTCAATAATCGCACCATGATATCCATGCTCATGAGCAAATTCAATCACCGCACTGCCAAATCCGCCTTGAAGAACGGCTTCTTCAATCGTTAAAATCGGCATCTTCTGCTCAAGTAATTGATGCATCATGTCATTGTCTAATGGTTTAATAAAGCGTGCATTCACAACCTTAATCGAATACCCTTGTTTCTCTAAGAACTCCGCCGCATCCATTGCCATTGGAATCGTTGTACCAAATGTTAAAATGCAAGCATCTCTACCCTCTTTCAACACATCCCAAGTTCCAATCGGAATTTCTTTCAGTTGTTCGTCCATCGGGATACCATACCCATTCCCGCGTGGAAATCTCATTGCAATCGGACCATCATCATATTTTATCGCTGTATTAACCATATGCTGGCCTTCATTTTCATCTTTTGGCATCATCAAGACCATATTCGGAATATGACGCATAAAGGCGATGTCAAACACTCCTTGATGTGTTTCCCCGTCTGCCCCGACTAAGCCTGCTCGATCGATTCCAAAAAAGACATTTAAGTTTTGACGGCAAATATCATGAACCACTTGATCGTAGGCGCGTTGTAAAAAAGTAGAATAAATCGCAAGAAACGGTTTCATTTTTTGCGTGGCAAGTCCTGCTGCAAAGGTTGCCGCATGTTGTTCAGCAATGCCTACATCATACATTCGTTCCGGAAATTCACTTGCAAAGCCTTCTAGTTTAGAACCGACCGGCATAGCAGGCGTAATCGCAACAATTCGTTCGTCGGTTCGCGCGAGTTTCCTTACTGTTTCACTAACAAGTGAACTCCAAGCAGGAGCTGTTGTCACCGTTTTAACAAAATCGCCCGTTTCAATTTTATAAGGTCCTGTTCCATGCCAGTTTCCAATTGTATCAGATTCTGCTGGAGAATACCCCTTCCCTTTTTTCGTAATCACGTGTAAAAGGACAGGGCCTTTTGTTTTTTTAGCATAACGAAAATTCTCGAATAACTCATCAAAGTTATGGCCATCCACTGGTCCCAAATAAGTAAATCCTAGCTCTTCAAAAAATACCCCTGAAACCAACAAATACTTTAAGCTATCTTTAATACGCTCAGCTGTAGCAGCGACTTTCCCACCGACTGCTGGTATTTTCTTCAGTAATAATTCAAGCTCATCTTTCGCCCAATTATATTTCCCAGCCGTCCGAAGTCTTCCTAGTACGGAATGCAAGGCCCCTACGTTTGGCGCGATCGACATTTCATTATCGTTTAAGATAACAATCATATCTTTCTTTTCATGCCCAATATGGTTAAGTGCTTCAAGAGCCATACCACCCGTTAAAGCACCATCCCCGATAATTGGAAGAACATAGTTTTTTTCCTTCTTCACATCGCGCGCTGCGGCCATTCCCATTGCACCAGAAAGAGAAGTTGAGCTGTGGCCAGTTTCCCATACATCATGCTCACTTTCGTTCATTTTCGGGAAACCGCAAAGTCCTTTGTATTTTTTCAGAGTATCAAATTGAGAAGCACGGCCTGTCAGGATTTTATGAACATAAGATTGATGTCCAACATCCCACAGAAATTTATCCTGTGGACTGTTGAACTCCTTATGTAATGCGATGGTCAGCTCAACCACCCCAAGGTTTGGGCCAATGTGTCCACCAGTAATCGATAATTTCTCTATTAAAAACTTTCTAATATCGGCACTTAATTCTTTTAATTCTTCATTATTCATTGCTTTTAAAAAAGATGGGTCTTTTATAGATAGAAGATCCAAATTGGATCACTCACTTTCTGTTATTTCCAGGTCTTATCAGAGACCTATGGCTGGAAAATTCTAATTTAATTACTATGAGAGGTTGTTCAAAAAGTCCGGTAAAAATAGCTGTCGAATTTCTTCGTCGCTTTGTCTCTCCGGTCCTCAAGACGATCGCTCCTCGAACTTCTCTGCTCTTTTTATCCTCCTTTTTGAACACGCACTATAATGGCTGTCATTATTCAGCAAGTTTCCGCAAAATTCTTCAAAAATAGCCGCCGATACCCTCTGATTTCGGCGGCTTTTAGTTCCAACATATTATACCGATTTTTAATAAGATAAGCCAGTTAAACAACAAAAGTATAACACAAATAGGATTTCCTAACAATTGTTGTCGTATTAGGATTTACGCTTTGCAATCATATCCGTTATTTCATTAAGAAGGACTGTATCCAATTGCGTTTTTGCCAACTCTTTGTGCGCCATTTTGATATGTTCTGCAAGCCTTACCTTTGCTCCTGTTAGAGTAAGCAATGAAGGGTACGTGCTCTTGTTATTCCCTGTATCACTGCCGACAGGTTTACCGATTTCTCCTTCAGAGCCTTCGATATCTAAAATATCATCTCGGATTTGAAAAGCTAACCCTAAATGATAAGAAAATTGTTTAAGCGCATGAATTTGTTCTGCGCTTGCACCTGATAAAATCGCTCCTGAAAGAACAGATGCCATTAACAACTTGCCTGTTTTATGTTCATGAATATATTGGAGTTCTTCTAGTGAAAGCTGTTTGTTCTCGCCTTCCATATCGGCTACTTGTCCACCAACCATCCCTTCAGCACCTGCCGCTTTAGCGATTTCAAGGATAAGATTGAGCTTCATTTCAGGTGTCACGTCAGGATGCTCCGTATTCGCAATTAGTTGAAAGCTATATGTAAGTAATGCATCACCTGCAAGGATTGCCGTCGCTTCACCAAAAACTTTATGATTGGTCGGTTTACCGCGACGTAAATCATCGTCGTCCATCGCTGGCAGATCATCATGGATTAAAGAATAGGTATGAATCATCTCAATGGCAGCCGCAGTCGGTACCCCAGCGTTCAAATCCTTCGCAAATGCATCCAATACAGCCAAAACGAGTAAAGGACGAATTCTTTTTCCACCCGCTTTCAAGGAGTAAGCCATCGCTGCTTTTAAGTTATCAGGTGCTTTTAGCTCTTCAACATATTCAATTATCTTCAATTCGATGAGTTGTTTGTATGTTTCTGAAAACGTATGAAATGACGTTGCATTCATTACTATTCCTCCTCTGTAGCGAATTCCTCAAGTTCGCCATCTTCCCTAAGTATTTGCGTCAATTGTTCTTCAACCGATTTCAATTTTGTATGGCAAAGTCTGGACAGGTCCATTCCCTTTTTATAGATGGTGATTGCCTCTTCAAGTGGTACGTCCCCTTCTTCTAATTTTTCGACAACTTGCTCAAGTTCTTCCATTGCCTGCTCAAAAGTTAACTCTTTTTCTTTACTCATTTCCTTGTCGCTCCTCTATTTTTTCTATTTTACAATGCAAAATTCCGTCGGTTATGTTCACATCGATATGATCTCCGACTGTTACTTGTGATCTGCTTTTAACAAGTATTTCTTCTTCAGTAAAAATTAGGCCATAGCCCCGTTCCATAATTTTAAGCGGGCTTAAGGCAGATAAAGTTGCAGTAACTGAGACAAACCTTTGTGTATGCCCTTTTAATGATGTCTGCATAAGGCGATTCAACATCTTTTCACTATTGGTTAAACGATTCCTAGCAATCGCTAACTGTTGGTTTGGATGCTGTTTTTTTAATTGGACCCATTTATTTTCGAGCATCTCGTTTTTCTTTTGAAAATATTTAGTGCTCTCGCGTTTTAGTCGTTCTGTCGCCCGGTCCAATTGTTCGACCTTTTGCTCGTACATTTTTTTAGGATAACGAAAAGCATAAGATTTTGCTAATCGTGACAGTTTTGTTTGTTCAACATTCACTTGTTCATGAATCGTCCTTGTCAGCCTATTCTTTTGGTTCCAGAGCCTTTCGTAAATTTCTTGAAGATGTGGGACGGCCATTTCAGCAGCTCCAGTTGGTGTTGGTGCACGCAAGTCTGCTACAAAATCTGCAATTGTGAAATCCGTTTCGTGTCCAACAGCCGAAATAATCGGGATATCAGAGTCATAAATCGATTCTGCGACAATTTCTTCATTAAAAGCCCAGAGCTCTTCAATGGAGCCTCCCCCCCTCCCGACGATAAGGACTTCAACCTCTTTACGCGAATTTGCTTCCGAAATTGCTTTAGCGACTGATTTAGGTGCATTTGTTCCTTGGACAAGCGCCGGGTATATGATAATTTTAGCAATTGGATATCTTCTTTTAATCGTGGTCAAAATATCCCGCAAAGCAGCCCCTGTTGGTGAAGTAATGACACCAACTGCATGCGGATATTTCGGAAGTGTTTGCTTATGCTGGGCAGAAAATAACCCTGCTGCTTCGAGTTTTTTTTTCAGCTGCTCATAGGCTAAATATAAATCCCCTACTCCATCAGGTGACATGCTCTTGACATACAACTGGTATTGCCCGCTTTGCTCGAATACAGAAATATCGCCTCTCACCAAGATTTTCATTCCATTTTCAGGTACGAACTTCAAACTCTTGTTATGGGCAGAAAACATCACTGCAAGTATTCTTGCTTTTTCATCTTTAATCGTAAAATACATATGTCCGCTTGAATGCTGCTTAAAATTCGATATTTCTCCTTTTATGTATACATTTTGCAAATGAGGATCTGCATCAAATTTCCGCTTAATATATTTCGTCAACGCCGAAACACTTAAATATCTTTGCTCTTCCATCATTTTCTCCTTATTAAAAAGTGCAAGCGCTATGTATTGTGTACCTACTAGTTTCGCGCTTAACCTCGGAATTGATTATCTATACTTTTATTATAAAACAAAAAAGCTATCACTTGCCATTATAGAGCAAGTGATAGCTTCTTCATAAAGTGAAACTTCCATCAGCGGGAGGGTTTTCACCACTGATGGAAGTTGCTATTTATGCATCTTGTAGGGCAATCGTTTTCTTGGCTGATTTAACGGTATTTTTTAGAAGCATGGCAATTGTCATTGGACCAACGCCTTTTGGAACCGGTGTGATATATGAGGCAACTTCTCTTACTTCGTTAAAAGAAACGTCGCCACATAACTTACCTTCTTCATTCCGATTCATTCCAACGTCAATGACAACTGCACCTTCCTTAACATGAGCAGCCGTAATTGTATCTCTCTTACCGACAGCAACGACCAGTATATCAGCTTGCTTTGTATGATAGGCAAGATCTTTCGTTTTAGAATGGCAATACGTAACCGTCGCACTTTTATTCAGAAATAATTGTCCTGACGGCTTTCCGACGATATTGCTTCTTCCAACAACAACGACATGCTTGCCTGCAATTTCACAGCCAATATGCTCTAGCATGACCATAACTCCATATGGTGTGCATGGCAAAAACGCATCCTGACCAGTCATCATTCGCCCGATATTAATGGGATGAAAACCATCTACATCCTTTTCAGGAGAAATCGCTTCAATAACATCCTTTTCCTGAATATGAGCTGGAAGAGGTAGTTGCACCAAAATTCCATGAACGGTATCATCATGATTCAACTCATCAATTTTAGCAAGTAGTTCTTGTTGAGACAACGTCGCTGGACATTCGACTAAAACAGAATGAATACCAATTTCGGCACAAGCTTTTTGCTTATTAGATACATATGTTTTCGAAGCTTGATTATCTCCAACTAGTATAACCGCAAGACCGGGTACTATTCCATTGCTACTTAGCTTGCCTACTTCCTCACGAAGCTGAGTTCTTACAGTTTGAGCAATTTCTTTTCCATCAATAATTTTTCCTGACACATTCATCACCCTCCAAAGTTAGCTTAAGAAATCGACTGTCTTAAGGTAAGAATGATTTTAGCCGCTTGACCCGAAAATAAATAGTCTTTCCCTAGCATGTATTCTATGCACTGGTTATTTATTAAGCTGAGTTTTAACTTTTGACAGAACTGCATTGATAAAGCGGCTTGATTGATCATCACCGAAGACTTTTGCGATTTCAATTGCTTCATCCATAGCAACACTGACTGGAACTTGTTCACTGTAGATCATTTCGTATACAGCAATTCGAAGCAAGTTCCGATCAATATTCGCCAATCGTTCAATTTTCCAGTTGTCGAGATTAGCACGAATTGTTCCATCAATCTCTTCTTTGTTTTCTTGTGTTCCTTTTACTAACAGTTCAAGATATTCATCACTCGGATGTCCGTCCAAAACACTGTTTAGAGCATCTTGAATTTCTCCCTTACCAATTTCAAGTTGGTATATGGCCTGTAAGGCTTTTTCACGGGCAGTTCTTCTTTTCATAAAATTGACTCCTTCTATATCGACTATTATATATGAAAATGGCAGCACATACGAACATTAATTAACTAAATCACCATAAATATTAAGTTTTTCTTCAAAAAGAAATGCAGCTTACTTTCACGGTGGAGCTTGTGCTAATTTATATCATAAAAAATCACATATGTAACACTCTAACAGAAAATAAGATGGAGTTAAAGTGAAACTTCCCTCAGTGTGGTTTTCACTTAGGGTTAGTTGAACCAATCGGGGTTTTACAGGCTGTTTATCTCCAACTAGCTACTTTAATCTCTCGCAACAATTAGTACGGGGATATTACAGCCTGTCAAACCGGGGTAAAGTGAAGCTTCCCTCAGTGGTGTTTTTTTTACTGACGTTATTTGCATAATCTACTCTTTACTATGTATATCTCATCCCCCAAAGATTTAAACTCTTTCGTGTAAAAAGATTTCTTTTCACGCAAAAACCCGGCTAAATGCCGGGCTTCTCTTATCCTTACATTTCTTGCTCAATTTCACTTTCTTGTTTTACCATTTCAAATTGTATCCCTACAACATGAATATTCACTTCGGAAGTTTCAAGGGCTGTCATGTTCAGTAGAGCTTGACGAATATTGTCTTGAACTTCTTGCGCTACCTTTGGAATCGATACGCCAAATTTCATGACACAATATAAGTCTACCTTAATGCCATCGTCTGCAAGATCTACCTTGACACCTTTTCCGTGACTTTTCTTCCCAAGCATTTCGACAACTCCAGTGGTGAAGTTTCCACGCATATGCGCAACTCCTTCTACCTCACTAGCAGCAATACCGGCAATGACTTCAATTACATCAGGAGAAATCTCCACTTTACCTAGTCCATTGTAAGTATCGTTTACCTCAAGCATTTGTTCCATTTCACTCATTTTTCAGCACCTCCTGGATTTTTCCATTATGAATCCATTACCTCATATAATTCAAGAAATTTTGTGTTAAATTCCCCAGAAATAAATTGTTCATGTTGCATAAGTTTGCTGTGAAAAGGAATAGTGGTGTGGATTCCTTCGATCACAAATTCCTCTAATGCACGTCTCATCTTGTTAATCGCCTCACCACGTGTAGGGGCATGAACAATTAACTTCGCAATCATTGAATCATAGTATGGTGGAATCACATATCCTGGGTACGCAGCAGAATCAATGCGTACGCCATTGCCGCCTGGCGGAAGATACATTTGAATTTTCCCAGCTGAAGGCATGAAATTCTTTTCAGGATTTTCAGCATTGATCCTGCATTCGATTGCCCAGCCGTTGTATTGCACATCTTCTTGTTTTAGTGACAATTTCTCACCTGATACTACACGGATTTGCTCTTTGATTAAATCAACACCGGTTACCATTTCTGTGATTGTATGTTCCACCTGGATCCTTGTATTCATCTCCATAAAATAGAATTGGCGTTTCTTGTAATCATAGATGAACTCAACCGTTCCTGCTCCAGAGTAATTAACAGCAAGAGCCGCTTTAACTGCAGCTGAACCCATTTCCTCACGAATCTCTGAGTCAACTGCAGGTGATGGCGTTTCTTCTACAAGCTTTTGAAGACGTCTTTGGATCGAACAATCTCTCTCACCAAAGTGAATAGCATTACCATGTGTATCTCCCATCACCTGGATTTCAACATGACGGAAATCTTCAATATATTTTTCAATATATACGCCAGAATTTCCAAATGCCGTCAACGCTTCTTGCTGAGTGATTCTGATCCCATTCAATAAATCTTCTTCTGTTTTAGCGACCCGAATTCCTTTTCCGCCGCCACCAGCTGTAGCTTTAATGATGACTGGGTACCCGATTTTTTCCACAAGAGCAATCGCTTCAGCCGAGTCTTTAATAATTCCTGTAGATCCCGGAACGATTGGTACACCCGCTTCTCGCATCGTTTCCCTTGCTACATCCTTCGTTCCCATTTTCGAAATAGCTTCAGGTGATGGTCCGATGAAGATGACATTGCAATCACGGCAAAGCTCTGCAAAATCAGCATTTTCCGCTAAAAATCCATAACCAGGGTGAATAGCGTCACACCCCGTTTTCTTTGCAATACTTATGATATTCGTAACGTTTAAATAACTATCTTTTGAAGCGGTCGGTCCAATACAATACGATTCGTCTGCAAGCTGGACATGAAGCGCTTCACGATCTGCTTCTGAGAAGACTGAAACGGTTTCGATCCCCATTTCTTTGCATGCCCGGATTATCCGAACAGCGATTTCTCCCCGATTTGCAATTAATACTTTTTCAATCATTGAAAACAGCTCCTTATTCCGGCTTTACTAAAAATAACGGTTGACCGTATTCTACTAATTGGCCGTCTTGGACAAGAATTTCTGTGATCTCACCGTTTACTTCCGCTTCAATTTCATTAAAGAGCTTCATTGCTTCAACGATACATACAATTGAGTCCTTACCTACTTTTGATCCAATTTTCACATATGGCCCTTCTTCTGGTGATGGTGAAGCATAAAATGTTCCAACCATCGGTGATGTGATTTTATGTAAATTTTCTTGATTACTCGCTTGTGTGTCGGTTACATGTTCAACTTGTTTTGGCGCTTCTTGTGCAACATTTGTAGTTGGCATAGCTACTACAGACTGAACAGCAGGAGTAGCCTGATATACAACTGATGCGGCTTGTTCCTGTGTATTCTTTTTCAATTTAATCTTTGTTCCTTCTTGTTCAAAAATAAATTCATTTATACTAGATTGGTCGACTAACTTAATAATCTCTCTAATTTCTTGTACCTTTAACATCTTGGCACCCCTTGTCTCATTATTATTGTAAAAAATTCCTTTTTAGAATGATTATAAAGTGAAACTTCAATCAGTAGGGTTTTCTTCCACTGATTGTTAGTCCCGTTCTACTGTCGCTAAGATCTTCGCTTTCGCTTCAATTAATCGACAGTACGAACCCGATTGGTTCAACTAAACCGCTGAAGAGCAAAGCGTTAAGTTTCATGGTCTCTCACCAATCGGGCTTTTACGAGCAGTTGTCCCCATCTAAGTTTCTTCGTTTTCTCTAAAACTGGAGGTGGGGGGCTTACTGCCCGTTAATGCGGGATAAAAAACAAGCGTTCTAACGAAAATATACAAACACCAACTGGCCTTTATCCACGCTTTACATGGCTGTACTTAATATAATCATTATGACCAACTACTAATATCATACGATAATACGTAGTGTAAATTCAATAAATGTTTTAGCAATGCTTGTGACTTTTTCTTTTGCCTTTTTTCTATCTTACATCTTCTCACGATAAATGTGAAATTATATCTCATTATCAAGGAAACGCTTTCCTATTGATTTCTACTTGAATTTGTTGCTTAAAATATACGAAAGAGGGTGCCCATTAGGACACCCTCTTTTCCATCATTTCCCTTCATCTAATTTATAATCAACTGCGACATCTTCTACATTGTCCATTTCTTTATTCACGATATCCATGATTTCTACAGCTGCTATTGCCGTTAACTTTTCGTCTGTTTTAACCGTGACATCTACTTTGTTTCCGTCAATACGAACCAAAGCTGCTGGGTAATTCAGTTGCATGATTTCATATTCTAACAACTGTTCTGTAGTATTTGTTTCATAAAGCTTGTTATTTGCTTCGACAGCCTGATTTTTTTCTTCTGCCGAAAGACTTGTATCCCCCATTTTATTTGTTAAATCCTCACTTATTTTGCTTCGCTGATCTTCAATATTAAGTCGTAATGCTTCGAACTCATCATCAGATGAAGATATGGAAACATTCGGCACTTCTTTTTCAGACTTTTTAGCTGTTTCTTCTTTTGGTTTTGCTGTTTCAGTGCTCGGTTTGTCCTTTTCTTCCTGAGAAGTTGCTATATTAGTGCCATTCTGATCTGGACCAGTTAAATAATATACTGAAAGGACAACGACCAAACTTAACATCGTTAACAGCCAGACGGTTTGTTTTTTTAATAACATTGTAATAATCCCCCTTATTTTTTAGGCATAACCGAGACACGGTGGCTCGGTACGTCCAATGCTCTAGTTACGGCTTCAATGATCCATTTCTTAATTTGTATATTTTCAGCACCCTTGGCAACGACGAGGACTCCTGATACATTTGGTTTCTTCGTCTCAACAACGATAGGCCCCTCTTTATCCCCACTTTTAAGAATAACGAGTTGTGAATCATCCGATATATCTTCGACCTTTCGCTTACCACCTTCTTTGTCGGTCTCTTCTGTCACTTGTTTTTGCGTTACGTTATTTTTTTCAAACACTTTCTTTTCAGAAGCGTCTACATAGATCACAACCTTGACCTCTTCAACACCCGCAATCGATTCAAGCGCTCCTTTCATTTCATTCTGCAAGTATTTTTCATAGTCGCTTACAGACGTAAACTGATTTTCTGCCTTGCCAAACGTCTCTACTTCTTTGCTTTGAGAGCTAGTTTGATTAAATGTTGTGACAGTTTCTTTTTGCGACGCTTTGTTTGTTAGCAAATTACTAACCATCATAATGCCGACACCTAACAATAGAACAGTCAATACATAGGCATATTTGGAGGGCTTCTTCTCTTTATTTTCTCCTTCACCATCACTTTGCTTAAAAAGGTTTTTCAGCCATGATAACGGGCCTTTATCATTTTTCAAATTATTAGCCACCCCTTTCTCCGGCAAATTCGATGATTTCTTCGTCTACCGCCCACTTTGCAGCAAGGAACGCCCTTATATGATCTAAGTCGCTGGACGATTTCTGCGATGACTGTTTCGTGTTAATGTCTACTTTAGCAACTACTTCAACCGATGCTGCTTGATCTTTTGTCTTTTGCAGGACGATTGAAATTTTTTGTAAATCATCCGGAAGGCTAGGCTGATCTTTGTTTTTTACTTCGAGATTCAATGACTGAATTTCCATTTTATATTGATCCATCAACTCCTCTTCCACCCCTGTCCTCATCTCGACAGCCATTTGTTTTAAAATATATGCACCCTGTACTGCTTGTATTTCTTTTTTCTTCAATTCTGTTAAATTTTCTACCTGATGATTTGTTTTTTCATCAATTGAACTCGTCGCACTCTTCAATAGATCATCGAAGTCTGTTTGAAATAACTTAAGTATCGGCGAGATAATCACAGCAATCAGCAGTAAACCGATGACCATTTTCGCATACTTTTGCATGGCCGAGTTCGGAAGTAGCATATCAATGACAGTCGCAAGGAGGACAAACACAATAATATTTGTAACCCAGCTCGTGATAAATTCCATAGATTTCCCTCCCTACCGAACCATCAAAGTAATGTTACCAGCAGCGATGATAACGGTAACACTGAGGAAGAACATAATAGATACAATGGCAAGTGCTGCAAAAATATAAATCATGCTTTTACTAATAATATCCAAACATTTAATAACGGGACCTCCGCCAAGCGGCTGTAATAAGGCAGCTGCCAATTTATAAATAAAAGATAGCATTAATATCTTCAATGCTGGAAACGTGATGATAAAGAGCAAAATAATAACGCCTGCCATCCCAACAGTATTTTTTAGGAGAACTGACGCGTTGATGACCGTGTCAGCCGCATCCGTGAACATCCTGCCGATAACCGGAATAAAGTTTCCTGTCACGAATTTCGCTGTCCGAATGCTCACGCCATCTGCAACGGCCGTGGTAACGCCCTGTACAGAAATAACGCCGAGAAAGATGGTCATAAAGGCACCTAATAAACCAATTGCCCAATTGCGCAAAAGCTGGGCAAGCTGTGTGACTTTGTATTGTTCCGTCATCGTACTGACAACACTTAAGATGGCAGAAAGAAAAAGCAGTGGCAATACAACATATTGAATTAATACTCCACTTGAGTTCATTAAAAATAGAAGAATTGGATGGAAAAATCCTGCTGATAACAATCCACCAGAGCTAGCAATCAATGCAAGTAGCAACGGCAGTAGTGCCATTAGAAAGGCAATCATCGTATCAATCGTTTCTTGGGTATATTGAATGGCTACATGAAAGCTATTTAGTGCGAGGATAATTAACACCAAATAGACGATGGAATAGGCTACCTTACTGACTGTGCTTTGTTCAAACGCATTTTGGAGTGTTTGTAAAAACATACTGAATACGGTTAACAAGATGAGCGATCCGAGCAGCTTACCATTTACTAGAAGCTCATGAAAAAGAAATTTCCCAATCCCTTTCATCCATTCAGCAAAAGAAAACTTCTTATCACCGCTGACAAAATCCATAAAACTTCCTTTTTGACTTTCTGGCAAAAATCCGCCATATTCCGTGACAATACTATCCCAAAATCCCTGCAGCTCTTCAATTCCAAGTCGATCCATCTGAGCTTGTACCAAATCGGATTGAAGAACACCCATTTCCTGATTTGTTTCTGAGGCAAGTACCGTATCACTGTGCATAAAAAAGAGAGCGATGAACAAGAATGAAAAGTAGTAAATTCGCTGCTTCATAGATTCACCTCATGAGTGCCGCAGGTGTCTACCTGTCAGCTCGGTATCAATTGAATGATTGTTTCGATAATGACTGTCAAAATCGGGATAGCCATGGCTAAAATTAGTATTTTTCCGCTTAGCTCAATTTTTGAAGCGATTGACCCAAGGCCGGCATCTTTTGTAATCTGGGCAGCAAATTCGGCGATATAGGCAATCCCGATAATTTTTAAAATGGTTTCCAGATACACCATATTGACATTTGCATTTACGGCGAGCTTCTCGAGCATTGTGATTATTTCATATATTTTGTCAACGAGAATTAGAAAAATGGTACAGCCAGTAAAGACGACAAGCAAAAAGGCAAAATTCGGTTTTTGCTCTTTTACAATAAGTGCTAAAAAGGTGGCGATAAGTGAGATCCCGACAATTTTTAAGATTTCAATGGCCGATCCCTCCTACTGGAAAAGAAACACAGATTTAATTTTTTGAAATAAATTATCAACGATGCTGGCCACCATAAACAAAATATAGATAAAACCAAAGAGAGTAACCCACTGCGCATATTCCTTTTTTCCGACTTGATCCAAAATGGTATGGAGAAATGCTACGACAATGCCAACACCTGCAATTTTAAAAATGATATCTACATCTAAGCCCATCTAAGATCCTCCAGTCCTGCTACAACAGCAAAATGATTATCAACACACCCGATAAAAAACCGAAACTCTGCATCATTTTTTCATACTTATTTTGACGGTCGAGGGCATCACTTTCTTCTCTTTCCAAATGAATCATAGCCAATTGAATTTGTTTTTGCTGAGAAAGACGATCATGCTGACCGAGTGTCTCACCGAATTGCACAAGTATTTCATATTCACCTTGCTTTAGGGAAAGTTGTTTCCAAACAAGTTTTAAACTGGTTTCCCAAGCAGCCTTTACTGTCGTCTCACCGCCTGACAGCTTGACAGCGAAACTTTCAAAAAAATGAGATAGAGGCTTCGGCAATTGCTTAGCAAGCTTATAGGCAGCTTCTGTTAACGGTGTTTGTCCATACATGATTTCCGATTCCAGCGACTGTAGCGCAGACTTAAGCTGTCGTAATTCTCTTGGTCTTTGCCTCAAGACACGGGCTAATTCATATCCTACCCAGGTGGTAGCAAGTACGATGAGAGCTGCACCGATGAACTTAATCATTCTTTAACACTTCCAATCTTAGGAAGTGCATTTCCTGTCTCATCAAGGATCGTACAGCCCCAGCCAGATTTGTCATTTCGATTTAATTCTATAAAGCGTTCAAATATATGTTGATCGAGGATTTGTGCCATATATGGACGTTTTTTTAAATCAGCTAATGTACGTCCATGTGCAGTGATCATGAGCTTAATCCCCGCATTGACCGCCTCCAACACTGCAGCTGTGTCCTCAGGGCGACCGATTTCATCAACAATTAATACATCCGGTGACATGGAACGAATGAGCATCATCATTCCTTCAACCTTTGGACATCCATCCAAAACGTCTACCCTTGGTCCAAAATCAAGCTGTGGTACACCTCGAACTGATCCGGCAATTTCAGAACGCTCGTCCACGATACCGACTTTCTTCGGCAAGATATTTCGCTTTTCGCATCCAGTTGAGATAATCCTGGCAATGTCACGTAAAAGTGTGGTTTTTCCTGTTTGAGGAGCGCCAATGATGATTGTATGATGCCATTCGTCTGTATATAGACTTGGAATTAATTTCTCTGCCGTCCCAATTTTCTGTCTCGCAATTCGAATATTAAAGGATGACACATCTCTAATCGCTTTTACCTCACCATTTTCAAGCACGACCTTACCTGCAAGGCCAACTCGATGCCCCCCACTTACTGTGATATACCCTCGCTTTAATTCCTCTTCTAATGCATATAAAGAATATTTACTAATGTGATGAAGTAACTGCCTTGCGTCTTCATCATGAACCAAATATGGTAAAAAGGTCGGCCTACCTTCAATAATCACTTCAAGAGGTCGTCCAATTCGAATCCGTAGTTCTTCGACTTTATTTGCCATTGACAGTGGAATTTTCCTAAATTGCTCCTCCAATTTCTTCGGCAATAGGGTAAACACCGTATCCATGCCTGAAACCTCCTATTTGCAGCTAATCATTTGTTAAAATGTATGTTTGCTTAAGGAGTTTATGACAAGAAAAGAAGAAAGCTATTGTTCAACTAACACGATATATTGATGATTAGACCATAGTGGGATTAAGTAGCTAGCGTTGAACACAGGCTTTTATTTTCTTACACACCACTTTTTAAAAATTAAAAACGTGTTCCATAACGAAAGGGTCAGATCCCGCAACACCATATACAGTTCAATGAACTGTATACGGTGTGCGTGATCTGACCCTTTTAGGACATCCACATTAAGCCTTATGCACGAGATACATAAGATCCTTCAGTTGTGTTAATAATCAATTTGTCGCCTTGGTTAATGAAAAATGGCACTTGTACAGTTAGGCCCGTTTCAAGTGTGGCTGATTTCGTTCCACCAGAAGATGTGTCACCTTTAATTCCTGGTTCTGTTTCCGCTACTTCAAGCGTTACGTTTTTTGGAAGCTCAACACCAAGGGTTTCTGTTCCAAAAGTCATAACATGTACTTCCATGTTTTCCGTTAAGTATTTGAGCTCATATTCGATATTTGCTTCTGGAAGCTCAATTTGTTCATATGATTCGTTGTCCATGAAAACATGAACATCACCGCTCGCATAAAGATATTGCATTTTACGGTTTTCAATATGTGCTTTTGCTACTTTTTCACCGGCACGGAATGTTTTTTCTTGAACAGCGCCAGAACGAAGATTACGTAACTTAGAACGGACGAATGCAGCACCTTTCCCTGGTTTAACGTGCTGGAATTCCATAACTTGCCAAATTCCATTATCAACTTCAATAGTTAAGCCTGTTTTAAAATCATTAACTGAGATCATCTTTTTCCTCCTGCTTGCTTATAAAATAATTAATTCTTTTGTTGAATGTGTTAATGCTTCATTGCCTTCCACTGTAATGATCGTATCATCTTCAATACGAACACCGCCTAAACCAGGCACATATATTCCCGGCTCACAAGTTACGACCATTCCTGGTTCAAGAATTGTTTCGGATTTAAGTGAAAGCGCAGGTCCTTCATGCACTTCAAGCCCAATTCCATGACCCGTTGAATGTCCAAAATACTCACCGTAACCTTTTTCAGCGATGAGGTTTCGAGTAAGGGCATCCGCTTCTTTTCCAGTCATGCCTGGTTTAATACCAGCCATACCTCGTAGTTGTGCTTCTAAAACAATATCATAGATTTTCTTTAATTCTGCATCTGGTTCCCCAACTGCAAGTGTTCGCGTAATATCTGATACATACCCGTTATAATAAGCACCGTAATCAAGCGTGACAAAATCACCGTTTTCAATGATTTTATCTGTTGCAACACCGTGCGGAAGAGCCGATCTTTTCCCAGAAGCCACGATGATATCAAAGGATGAAGAAGTAGCACCTTGTTTTCTCATAAAGAATTCAAGTTCATTTGAAACGTCCAGCTCAGAAATCCCTGGACGAATAAATTCAACAATATGTGTAAATGCAGTATCTGCAATCGCAGCAGCATCCTTTAATATATTAATCTCTGAAGAAGTCTTTATCAAGCGTAAATTCTCAATCATCCCTGATATAGGTACAAGTTCGGCATTAACTAAAGCTTCATATGCTTTAAATGTCGCAAATGTCATATGATCTTGTTCGAAACCAAGTTGTTTGATCCCCATCTTCTTCGCTTGAATAGCCACTTCTTCCATAATTGTCCCTTTGTGTTGAACAACCTCATACCCTACAGCTTGGTTACCTGCTTGTTCCACATAGCGGAAGTCTGTAATAAATTTCGCTTCATCTCCTGATATCAGAGCAAGACCGGCCGTTCCGGTAAAGTTCGTCATATGGCGCAGATTATATGTGCTCGTAATTAAAAAGCCGTCCACACCTTTTTTAACCAACTGTGAGCGAAACTTCTCTAGTTTCTCCATTTCCTATCTCTCCTTTATTATCGTTTCAATGGCTCTTAAGGCAAGTAGATAGCCTTTGACACCTAAACCGACAATTTGCCCAGCTGTGACTGGGGCTGTTACAGAAACATGACGGAAACTTTCCCGTGCATGGATATTAGATATATGTACTTCGATAACTGGAACATCAATTCCTGCAATTGCATCACGTATGGCGTAACTATAATGTGTAAATGCTCCAGGATTCATAATAATACCTTTAAAACCGGCATCTTCAGCCCAATGTAGCTTATCGATAATTTCTCCTTCATGATTAGACTGATAGCAGCTTAGGTCAAGCCCCATCTCATCAGCTAATTCCTGAACACTTATCTCCACATCACGTAGCGTCACTTTTCCATAATGCTTAGGTTCTCGTTTACCCAACCTATTTAGATTAGGTCCATTTATTAACAATATTTTTTCCATGTCCCACTCCCACCTTGCTTCCGACTACCTTTTAGTACTCCCCAAAAAATGTTCACCATCAACATTCTATCATAATTGCGAATTATCTTACTACTTTTTACAAATTTCAGTTCGTCCCAACCTCAGATTTATCTCTATTTAACGCCCTTTGTAGTTCCCCATATTCATAAGAAATCGAATACCCCACAAATACACCATATAAGATAAATAAACATATACTTGTAATCCCTGTATCAGCTGTCATTTTTGAAAAAGAAGGCAGATCAGGAAATATCGGGTGAAGAATAAGGATAAATACAAGCCATAAAAGGGCTCCGTACACGATTCCTACGGAAAGATGATTCACTTTTCGAAAAAGTGCATAATACAGGTACGCAAAAACAATGGATACAATACTATAAATAATGAGAGTCATTACTGCCCCAAGCCAAGTATGAATCCATGCAGCATCTGACCAAGACGTCAAAATAAACTTCGGACTAACATCCATGAAATGAAAAAAGACAGCAACAAGTCCTACAGCACACCAAAGGAAACCTCCATATATTCCAATAACAAAAACATCCTTTAAGATTGATACACGGTATACGACGCCGTTAACTTGTTTCGGTTCATTCGACATACTTATAACACCTCCACTACTAGTATGCCCCATAAGCGATGGAATCATTTCTCCATTTTTAAGTGCTTGCTCAATAAGGAAAATAAAGTGAACCTTCTATAAGTGGGGGGATATTACAGCCTGTTAAACTGGGTTAACGCGTGAATGTGGAGAATACTTCATAATTGGACTCATACAGGAAATGCCCAATTTTTACAGAGGTTGTTTGTTAAGCGTCCATTCAATGCTATCGTTATTTTTCAGGGTATTACCTCAGCGTCTTTTTTCTTTCATTATTAGTACGTCTTTATTGCAAAAAACTGGTTAGTTTTGTATGATTAATTGAATCTCATAATGCGTGGATTTTCTTCTTAAATAGATGTTTAATCTTATCAACCAATCACAGGTTTATTTTCAATTTTGCTTCATAAACAGAGCAACCTGCTCATACATGAATAAGAGAGTACCTCTAGATGAAAACCAGTAAATATAAAGATAAGTTGGTGTCTACAATGTCTGATACAAAAAAACCTGTATATGGCGGTCAGGCCGTTGTCGAAGGTGTCATGTTTGGCGGCAAACATCATACCATAACAGCCATACGCCGGAAAGATTCAACCATTGATTACTATCACTTGCCGCGACAAAGCAAGCCTCTCCTGCAAAGACTGAAAAAGATTCCGTTTCTGCGCGGCATTGTAGCGATTATTGACTCGAGCGCTACCGGATCTAAGCACTTAAACTTTTCAACCGAGCAATTTGAGGAAGATGCACCGGAAGAACCCGGAAAAGTGAAAGAGTCAAAAAAAGAATCTAAGCTTGCAATGTGGCTAGGCGTCGCTGCCATCGGAATCATCTCCTTTCTGTTTGGTAAGTTTATTTTCACGCTAGTACCGATGTTTTTAGCTGAACTAACTCGACCAATTTTCCAAAGTCACACTTCCCAAATTTTAGTAGAAGGAGCTTTCAAACTACTTCTATTGCTTGTCTATATCTATTTTGTATCCTTAACCCCGATTATCAAGAGAGTATTTCAATATCACGGTGCAGAGCATAAAGTGATCAACTGCTTCGAAAGTGGCAAGCCTTTAACTGTTGAAAACGTTCAAACTTCTTCACGGCTTCATTACCGTTGTGGTAGCAGCTTTATTCTTTTCACTGTCGTTGTTGGCATCTTTGTCTATATGTTTGTACCAACTGAGCCGCTTTGGTCTAGGGTCGTCAGTCGAATTGCCTTAATTCCAGTTGTTCTCGGAATATCTTTCGAAGTTCTTCAACTCACAAATAAACTAAGAGATGTTCCCGTACTTCGTTATTTAGGATATCCTGGATTATGGTTACAATTACTGACAACGAAAGAACCTGATGACTCACAAGTTGAAGTGGCACTTGCTTCCTTTAACGAGTTGATGAAATTGGAAAGTCGTACTGAGCAAGGTTTAAAAGACCAAGATATTGTGTAATGCTTAAGAGTTTATCCCATCTTAAGGAAATTAATTTTCCTTCGGGCGTTTAAAATGACTCAGATTTGCTCATGATGCTCTTAAGGAGGTGTCTTTGTTGAATCGTTCATTGTCTTATATAATTTACGGAATCATCGCCTTGGGGATTTTTGGGTTATTTGCAAAAGTCGTAAATGATCCGGTTGGTTTTTTGCGAAATATCATCGTCATGATTGTTATTGCTGGAGCTATCTTTTTCATATACCGCATGATTACTAAAGACAAATCTGGTAATGCCGGACAAAGAGCTTTTAAAAAGGCTGCCAGAAAGTCAAAGAAAAAAACAAAGAGTAAAAGCAATGTCACTAGTTTTTCAAAGTCTACAAACTCAACAAAGAAAAATCGTATCAGAAAGAAATCTGATATCCAATTGACCGTCATTGAAGGAAAAAAAAATAAAAAGAAAAATCGGGCGCTATTTTAAGCAGTCCGATTTTTTCTTTTTGTACGAAGGTCATGAGGACGGGACCTCGCGACTTACTAATATAGCCATTGTACTTAGCAGGTATACTCATTTTATCAAGTAAGCATCCAAAATTCCGGCTTCGCGCCACCACCATTGTGATTAGGCGAGTGTAGCGTTCTTAATGATAGATCCTACATAGTAACTGGTGGCATTTTAACGCCATTCAGGTTTTCTGTGGAAAAGGGGCAATTTTTAGACCCTAAACCTTTTTTATCGTTTTAGTTTTAGATCAGATGCTCACGGATGTTTTATAAGGACTTAATACGACCAGTGTTTCAAAAAAAGCTCCGCACACGTTCTCCCTCGTTCAAATAATATCTCTTTGTTGTCTTCGGTTAAATGAAAATCAGTTGCTGATATCCCTTTCATCGGAATAAACATAATATTTTTAGCTACCTTTTTCGATATATAACGCGAATCGTGTGCATCTCTCATCGTTTTAAAAAGTGCTGCAAACATTTCCACTGCGTTATCGATTTCATCCGCTTTTTTGCTAAGCCCATCCCCTCTTAGATTCATTCCAATGACCGGGCGAGTTTTCTTGCCTTCTTCTGTTTCAAATACCCACATCGGAAAATTACTCAAAATTCCGCCATCTACAAACAAACTACTCGACTGAAGCCATTTTAATTTGACTGGCTCAAAAAAATAAGGTATGCTACAGCTCATTCTCACAGCTTTTGCAACAGGGAATTCAAGCGGATTCATACCATATTTATCAAGATCGTCTGGCAATACAGCTAGCTGCCCATTCGTAATATCACTTACGATAATCCGTAAAGATTGATAAGGTATATCTCCAAACGAAACAATTCCACGCTCGGCAAGCTTAGCTGCAATCCATTTTTCAAGTGCGTCCCCTTTAAATAACCCCATTTTCCGATAAAGCAACAGCCATTTTACAAATGGGATAGGTAGAATTCTCCGTGGATCCAATAATTCTTTAATATTCGTTTCATTCAGAATTTCTTGCATTTCCACTCCCGTATACCCAGCTGTCAGTAAAGCCGCAATAATTGACCCTGCGCTCGTTCCAGCAGATTGTTTAAAGACAAAACCTTGTTCTTCCATCACCTGAACAGCTCCAACTAAAGCGAACCCCTTAATTCCACCACCGGAAAACACACCATCAATAATCATTGAAGTCCTCCCCCATATTCCGGTCTTGTTACATTTTTAATCCGGAAGAGAGGGATTTATTACTGTTTCTTTTGAATAAAGTGCAACTTCAATCTGACGGCTCTTTTAATCAGTCGAAGGTCCGGCCTCTTTCTCAGGATTACTCTTGATAAACTTAAGTACTAGTAAAAGAATACAAATACTTAAGATTCCTGTAACAATATACGTCATGTTCAAGTGATCCTTCATTAGCAGCGACATCGCCGGGGGACCGGCCGCAACTCCAATAAAACGAGAAGAGCTATAGAAAGACGTAATCGTCCCTCGCTCACCTTTCTCTATATTCTCCGTAATCATCGCATCCAGTGCAGGAAGTATGGCTCCGATCGCTACCCCTAAAACACTCGTGACAATAAGAAGCAAGAATAGTTTTTCACGTGCATATCCTACAAAGACAACGCTAATGGATAGGAAAAAAAGACTGACAATCACAATTTTCCGCATCACTGCAATATTCCCTTTGATTGTTCTTCCGGTTACAAACGAAGAAATGCAAAGTAGGAAAAGCGGAATCGCTAACACAAAGCCTTTTCTCACACCTTTTATATGATGAATTTTTTCCAGATTTTCCGAAAGAAAGAATAAGACACCGAATAACACGAGCATTACAAACGCTCCAATGATAAAAATGGTACACAACCATGTTCCTTCATTTTTAAAGGTTTGCTTTGTCTTTTCCATAAACTCTTTTAGTTTTCTGGACTCTTTTTTCTCCTTTGGATTTTTAATAAAGAAAAAGACAAGCATTATTGAAATGAAGCTAAAAAAGGAGATAGAGAAAAAAGGCAGAAACCATAGAAAAGCCGCAAAAAGTGAGCCTAATATCGGACTTAGTACCTTTCCGAATGTGTTTGAGGTTTCAATAATTCCTAAACATGAGCTAGTCTTTTCATCATCGGCTTGATATAAATCTCCTACTAAAGGCAGAACAATCGGCATGGCTCCTGATGCACCGATTCCTTGAAGAATCCGACCGATAATGATCACCGTATATGGATTCTCCAATTTCCATGAAGCAAAACCGGCAATCAACCCGCCAATCAACGCTAAAATCAAACTCGGCAATATCACTTTTTTCCTGCCAATTTTATCAGACAAATAACCAGCAACTGGAATAAGAAAAATCGATGCAACTGAATAACTCGTAATGATCATGCTCGATTGAAACGAGGTAATTCCTACCTTTTCCTCAAAAATAGGCAACACCGGAATGAGCATTGAGTTTCCTAATGTCATCACAAGCGGAATAGATGCCATACTAACAACACACCAAGTGCTAACTTTATTATTATCACTGAACTCCTGGTTTTCCTTCAATTAAAGACACCTCATCTAAATAAACAATACTTCTATTTTATCCGAGTTCCCAGAAGTTTCTCATGGGAAAAAGAAACAATAAAGCAGCACATCTGTTTAAGAAGTGCCAACATGTTAGGTGCATATCATAAAAATAGAAATGATATCACAGATTTTATCGAAAACTGATTCCCAAATGCATTCACATTTATCCTCTATTTAAACCAGTACCTTTTCGCATAGCTATAACACCCCTGGTTCTCCTTTAGTAAATCGCCTGACATGATCTAGATATTTTGTACAAAGTCTTTATTTGTTTTTGTAAAATTTTGTAAAACCGATGAATTTGTCCATTATCAAAATAAGAAATGATTCATACTCTATATTACTATTCAGTTGATATGGGGGAAAAATCAAAAATGGGGAATGCCAAAAAAAAAACAAATAAGAATATATTTATACACAATGAGATAGTAAAAAAGCAACCGAGTGGAAACACGAAACTAGTAAAAGAGCAACAAGTTGTATATAAGCCGTTAGGAAATAAACATCAAGGTGATAACAAGAAGTTAGTAAAAAAGCAACTGGTTGAGAATAAGACATTAGAAAATTTACAGCAGGTTGAAAACAAGCCGTCTGGAAATAAACAACTGGTTGAGAACGAGCCGTTAGAAAATTTACAGCAGGTTGAAAACAAGCCGTCCGGAAATAAACAACTGGTTGAAAACGAGCCGTTAGAAAATTTACAGCAGGTTGAAAACAAGCTGTCCGGAAATAAACAACTGGTTGAAAACGAGCCGTTAGAAAATTTACAGCAGATTGAAAACTACGAATTGATTGTCAAGAATAAAGAAATGAATAGCATAAAAGTAAGTATTATTTTGCCTTCATTTAATAAGTATGAATATGTTTCTTTGTCGCTTTATTGCTTGTTAAAACAAACCTTTGATTTCTCTAAATTCGAGGTAATCTTAATAGACGACTGTTCCAATGATCTGACGCCTAGAATTCCTAAAGAATTCGATCCTCCCTTTAAATTTAAGTATGTTCGGCCTTCTATAAATCAAGGTAGATCGCGTGCTCGTAACTTAGGTATCAAACTTTCAGAGGGAGAAGTAATTATCTTCCTTGACGGAGAAATGCTAACAGAACCTGATTTCATTGAAAATCATTATAAACACCACGTACATGATAAAAATGTAGTAGTATGTGGTGCCATGCACTATCGGGGTATCTATACTTTTTTAACTTCTAACTTCAATAGGCAACAATGGGAACATATTAATGACTTTGTTCCACGTGATCCTTATTTTATTTTTCCTTATAAGGAATATAAAAAAAATCATCAAACTTCCAATATGTCATTCCCTCTTATTACTAAAAAAGACATTGATGAAAATCGTTTTAAAGATTTATCCTTTCCAAACTGGTATTTTACTCAAGTGCTAACTAATGGATTAAACGATTTTGGAATGGATTTAAGTGATTTTAAAATACCATATATCGCCTTTTTAACAGGAGATGTATCAGTCGGTAAAGAGCAGCTTGATAAAGTTGGATATTTCGATGAATCATTTCTTGGTTATGGAGCAGAGGATTGGGAGCTTGGCTATCGTTTTTACAAAGATGGTGCCCGCTTCATTATTGATCCCTCAACATTTTGTTATCATCAAGAGCATCCGACATCTTCAAATAACTTTCCTGAAGCAATGGGTAATTTATATAAATTTATGGAAAAATTCCCTAACTTCGATGTGCTAGCATTAGCATTAGAACACGCGCCCCTTAATTTTGTCCAAATTCATCATGTGGTCTCGCAATATAATGAATTATGTGAAAAATACCCACAACAATATCGAGAATTTAAAGAAACCTACCATAGGATGCTATTTAAAATAGTCGAAAACTTAAAAAATAGTCAACCAATAACAAAATTCCATGAGAGCGACAGTATTTTGTCAAAAATACTTACAGAACAAGTAAATGAAATAAAAGCACAGCATTGGTACGCTCTTGCCCATTCTTTCGAAGAACTTTATAGCAATTGATAGAATCATTTAGAACGGATTTTGGATCAAATAGTAAGTCTGTTTTACTGTTCGTAGCATGTTCTGAGGTAGAACGATTTATAAAGTGAAACTTCAATTCAGTCGGGGATGAAGAATACCCCTACTGATTGAAGTTCACTTTATTTTGTTAAGTATCTAAGCTATTGATTTTTGGAGTTAGCTAGTTTTACTTATAAGAAAACACCATCTTTAAAAATAAAAATCTCTTTATAGCCATTTTTTTCATTATGTGTAACTGCCTCTCCTGAAGCAAGGTTAATGATATATTGGAATCGTTCTAATCTTAGTTCTTCCATGGATGAATCCTCTATTAAACGGCCCGCATCAAAATCGAGCCGGCTTTTCTTTCTATTACTCAAAGTCGTATTGCTAGAGATTTTACGGTCGGCACTGGTCCACCAATAGGAGTCCTTCTGCCTGTTGTAAATAAAACCAAATGAGCGCCAGAAGAAGCTAATGAAGTTACGGATACAAGATTATTCCCAGGCCTTTAATTTGAACTGAATATTGTCGTTGCGAAGTCTAACCCTTTTGTTATAGAAAACCAATATACTTCATGTGAATCCCATGGAGAATTCATTGATTTAATATATTGCGAGTGAACCTGTGAAAGACCATAGGCAATTTTCTGATTCCTATGTTTCGTCTTATCTCATAAAATTCCACTCATCAGCTTCATATTTTTCTTTCGCTAAGCTGTATACTTCATTTTCTTGGTCTTTTGTCAAGTTGAGAGGTTCGAGATTACAATTCAATCCTGCAGCAAACCCTTTGTGAAAAGCATCCTTTGCCTCATCTAACCCAATTTTTCTTGTGTGTAGGTCATTGATGGCAACGGCTTTATTTTTAAAGCTTCTCATCATCCGTTCCTTCACTCGTTCATTTGGGAATTTAAATAGACTAAATAGTTTCTCATCATCCATATCGAGCAAAATCGATCCGTGCTGCAGTATGACTCCCTTCTGTCTCGTTTGGGCACTCCCTGCTACTTTTCTGCCTTCAACGACAAGCTCATACCAGCTTGGCGCATCAAAGCAAACCGAAGTTCTAGGTTCCTTCAATGCCGCCTTTTCCTTTTCAGTTGACGGTACGGCAAAATAGGCATCTAGCCCAAGATTTCTGAAACCCATTAGAATACCTTCTGAGATTACCCGATACGCTTCTGTCACATTCTTTGGCATATCTGGATATTCTTCGTTCACAATCACGCTATATGTAAGTTCATGTTCATGTAAAACAGCCCTCCCCCCTGTAGGTCTGCGGATAAAGCCTAATCCTTGTTTCTTTACCTCTGCTATGTTTATTTCCTTTTCTGCTCTTTGAAAATATCCTATCGATAAAGTAGCCGGATTCCAGCCGTAAAATCTGACAACTGGTGGAATTTCTCCATTACTATGCCAATTCAACAACGCTTCATCCAATGCCATATTAAACGATGGCGCGCTGTTTCCTGAATCAATAAATGCCCACGTTTGTTTTCCCATAAAATCCTCCCATAGCCTACTTGTCGTTTTCTATAAAATTACAGGTATAACGTAAAGTACATTGCTCATTCATACCGTTTGTAGTGTATCAAAATTTACCAAGGATAAAAAGAATTTCAACTTTGACGAACATTCCTGCCATTTCAGGAAAAATCTTTTGATTAAGTCTCGTTTCAATTATATAATAAGTAATGTCTATATGTTGCTTAGTCTAGAAAGGAGTTTTACCGTGAGTTGGATTATATCACTCGTTATACTTATTGCACTTCTTGCTTACGCACTTTTCAATTTTTTCAGTCAGCGTCGTGCGGTTAAACCGCTTAGCCAGGAAGACTTTATTGAAGGGTATCGTAAAGCGCAGCTTTTTGACGTTCGCGAACCGAATGAATACGAGGGCGGTCATATACTAGGTGCAAGAAACGTCCCGTTAACACAAATTAAGACACGTCTTACAGAATTACGTCAGGACAAGCCCATTTATCTATACTGCCAAAACAGTATGCGCAGCGCCAAAGCTGCTCAAATATTACGCAAAAAAGGGTACACAGACATCTACCAATTAAAAGGCGGATTTAAACAGTGGACTGGAAAAATAAGATCTGGCAAATAAGAATCCATCTTGTATGGATTCTTTTTTAATGGAGAAAAGCGGATGTATTTCTAGTGATATAGCATTTCGAGTAGATATGTGGAGATATAACAAATAACTATCGGCAATTTACCTTCCAATTTAAACTTTTGCTGATTGATTAAAGTGGTCTTGTAAAGAGAGAGGCACTGAAAAAGGATATGATTTTTATTAAATCATACCCCTTTTTCCTTATGGAAGTTCAGGTTTATCTCCTGATTACGTTTAGACGTCCTTTTCAACTCAGCTTTATTTTCTGCATTGTTGAGAGTTGTAATGAATTTACCTATAGAGTATCCTCTTTGAATTTAGAAACAAGTAAGAAAGCATCTCATTCCTAAACTAGTTCATTTGAGTACGCATTCCCCAAAGTAGATAGATTAGACAATAAAAGTAAAGAGAAATGCTAAAACAACATCACTGTCATATTTCACTCTACGTGACTTAACTTATCTTCCCATCCAACCGCCATCAACTACTAATAAATGACCGTGAATATAATTCGATGCATCAGATGCCAAGAAGACCACAGATCCCATAAAATCCTCTGCCTGCCCCCATCGACCTGCTGGGATTCGCTCAAGAATTTGGCGATTTCTTGTTTCATCTTGTAATAATGCTTCATTCATATCCGTCGCAATATAGCCAGGAACAATGGCATTGACATTTACATTTTCTTTCGCCCATTCATTGGATAATGCTTTCGTTAATTGTGCTACTCCGCCTTTCGCTGCGGCATAGGCAGGAACTGTTAAACCTCCTTGAAAGGATAATAAAGAAGCCATATTAATAATCTTCCCTTTACCTTGAGGTACCATATATTTACCGGCTTCCTGGCATAACAGCCAGACGCATTTTAAATTCACATTGATTACGTCATCCCAATCCGTTTCAGAGAATGAAACAGAAGGAGATCTTCGTTGAATACCTGCATTATTGACTAGAATATCAATTTGACCAAGTTCCTTGACAACAGTCGGAATCGCCGCTTTCACTTGTGCCTGATTTCCCAAATCACACGGTATGATTACGCTTTTTTGTCCCAATGCCTCAATCTCTTTTTGTACAGAATCATCACTCGTATTCCTTTGAAGTAAGGCTACTGTAGCTCCTGCTTCTGCTAAAGATAGAGCCATTTTTCTTCCAATTCCTCTCGTTGCACCCGTAATTGCAGCAACTTTACCATCTAATCGAAACATGTTCTTTTCCCTCCATTATTATGCGTGTGGTCGAAATAAAACTTTTAATGAATCCTCTGGATTGGTCATTAATTCAAACCCTTTTTCAATTTCCTCCAACGGCAGTTCGTGTGAAATAAGCGGCGTTACATCGATTTGTCCACTAGCCATCATACGAACGGCCGTTGCAAAATCTGCTGAACTGTAGCATCTAGTCGTTGTCAAAGATAATTCGCGGAAATGCATAGCTGCTAGGTCAATGGTTGGTGGTTGTTTAAAGACACTTACTACAACGATTTGGCCTTGTGTCCGACATACATGAATCATTTGTTCAACTGTTACACTTGTACCGGCTACCTCAAAAACAACATCAGCACCTACACCATTCGTAGCCTCTTTCACATGCTCGACTACATCTACTTGTTTACCGTCTAAAGCGATAAATCCCATTTCTTCCGCCTTCCCTAATCTGTATGGGCTAATATCAGAAATAAATATTTTGCCTGCTCCTGCCAATTTCGCCGTTAAGGCAATTAATAAGCCAATCGGCCCTGCTCCTAATACGACGACAGTATCCCCCACCTTTATGTTAGAACGCCGGACAGTATGGATGCCTACTGCAACTGGTTCTGCTAATGCTGCATGTGAGTCAGATAATGAATTCGGTACTCTATGTAAACGGTGTAGAGGAACAGCCACGTATTCGGCAAACCCTCCATGTGAATCAATCCCGATTAACTTTAACGTTTTACAAACATGTGAGTTCCCCGATAAACAAGCATCACATTTCCCACAGCTGATTGTTGGTTCGATTACTACACGATCGCCAATATTAAACGGTGAATCCCCATTTATTTCTTCGATCATTCCACTAAATTCATGCCCCATAGCGAGTGGAGCTTTTGCACGTGGATGTTTACCCGAATAAATCATCATATCGGTTCCACAAATACCGGCATAAGCCACTTTAATAAGGGCTTCATTTTCCTTAAGGACAGGTTTCGCTGATTCTCCAACACGTACGTTTTTTTCAGATAGATACAAACCAGCTTTCATATTAATCGACTCTCCCTTTAAGCGTTTTCATTTTCTATTATTGTAAGTCCTCTTTCATTAAAGAATCATAGACTGTTGTTCTTGTGTCCTGGAAATGTTCGAGTAATGTTCGTTCGATTACATGATCATCCTGTGAAAGAAGCGCATCAATGATTAATTTATGCTTGTCTATTAATAGTTGGATCTCATCATAATCCACTTCAAATCTCTTTGCCGTAGCGACGAGAAGTGCAGTCAAAACGACCGGCTTTAAACTATACCATACCCTCAATAATCGTTCATGTTTCGATTCAATTACGATTAACTCATGAAAAAGTAAGTCCTGATAAGAAAAATCAATAGGATTCCGGTGTTCCATCGCCATAGTCATCTTATCTATTACTTTTGATAGTTCCTGACTTAAGCTCGTTTGATCTGTTTTACTTAAAGTTTTAAGTAAATGAGTCTCAATTAAAATCCGAACATCATACAACTCTTCAATATCCTTTTTACTTAAGCCTAATACAACTGCGCCCATTCTCTCAAGCCGGATCAAACCTTCATTTGCGAGTACACGTAATGCATCTCTCACCGGTGAGCGACTAGCTCCAAAGTCTTTTGCCAGGTGATTTTCGGACAAAACAGACCCTACAGCAATATCACCTCTGATAATTTTTAATCGCACTTCACAAGCAATCTTCTCCCCAATCGACATGCTCGTTAACCAAGATGTAGGATAATTCATTATATAGATCACTCTCCTACGATAATAAGTTGTGTACTTGTATACAAGTACATTTTATTATAAATGTCACTACTTGTAAACAGTTTCATTTTGATTTTTAATTATTTTCTGAATTTTATATTCGACTAACGACTTGGCATTAATAAATATCTAATTCTATTTAGAGAATTAAAACATTTTATAGAAAAAAGTCAGACCTCTCACTCTATATACCGTTTTATCGTGTTATGTACACGTCATATCAACAATAATATAGTAGCTGTGTGGTCTGACCCTTTCATTATAGAATAGCCCTTATTCAATTGATGAAGTTTATAAAAGTATTAGATTCTCACTTTTATAAACAACGAGTACTACATATTTAATTCCTTTATTCATCATCGAACAAAATTCCCATCCACTTTTGTTTCCACTGTTTGAAAACGACCTTCTCCGTTTACTCTTTCATATGAAGGTACTTAAACAGTAATCCATAATATTATTTTACATACTATTTATGATTACATGATAAGAGTCGTCACTATTCCTACTATTCGCTAATTTAAGCGCTATCCTTTTTGCTCAATAAACCGATTACACTTAGTGAAAACGGACGTCTTACCTTAAACAAATAAACTAAGAACTAAAACAAACGCAAGACCACATACAGAAATTAGTGTTTCAAGTACTGTCCAAGTAGCGAATGTCTCTTTCATTGTTAAGCCAAAGGACTCCTTAACAATCCAGAAACCAGTATCATTTACGTGTGATGCAATGATACTACCTGCACCTGTTGCTAATACCATTAATTCCATATTGACATCTGTTCCGGTCATCATTGGAATAACTAAACCAACTGTTGTTAACGCAGCAACTGTTGCAGAACCTTGAGCAAGTCTGATTACAGCAGCGATCAGCCAAGTTAAAATGAGTGGTGATATTGTACTACCTTCAAAAAGAACTGCTACATAATCACCAACACCGCCATCGATTAATACTTGCTTAAGGGAACCACCGGCACCTAGAATGAGCAACATCATACCGATTGATGCAATCGAAGCTTCTGCAGATTTCATCAGTTGTTTCATTGAAATTTTTCGTGCTACACCCATCGTATACATTGCAAGTAATACAGAAAGCAACATAACTGTAGTTGGTGCACCAATCATTTTGACAATGTCAATAAATAATGTTGGTAAATTCAACGCATCTTGAAATAAAGTAACGATTGTTGAAAATGCCATCAAAATAACTGGGAATAACGCTGTGAAAGCACTGATACCAAACCCTGGTGTATCTTCTAATTTAAATTGTTTTGCGTTACCTATGGAAGCCATACTTCCCATCGGTTCTTTTTCAAAAGCCGATGGTGCAAATTTTCTTGCAAATTTCGTAAATAGAGGACCCGCAATAATTACTGTTGGAACCGCAATAATTAAACCGTAAACTAATACGAGACCTACGTTCGCTCCAAATTCTTGAGCAATAACTGTTGGACCTGGGTGTGGTGGTAAGAATGCATGGGTAACTGATAATGCAGTCGCCATTGGCATACCTAACCATAAAAACGATATTTTCAAATGTTTCGAAATTTGATAAACAATTGGAATTAATAAGACGAGACCTACTTCAAAGAACAGTGCAATACCTAGAATGAATCCAGCTGCTACAACAGCCCATTGAATTCTCTTCTCACCAAACTTATCAATTAATGTCATTGCAATACGTTGGGCTCCCCCAGCATCAGCAATGAATTTACCAAGGATCGCTCCTAGTCCAAAAACTAAGGCGATACCACCTAAAGTGTTCCCCATTCCATGTTGAACGGATGCAACAATCTCACTGATTGGCATACCTAAAGCTAAAGCAATTAAGAATGAAACGACAACTAATGAAATAAATGTATTCATATTAAATTTCATGATTAATACTAGTAAAACAATAATCCCCAATGCGACAATGACTAATGGCATAACTCTTTCTCCCTACTACACATGTTATTTTTTACTAATTCAGGACTTATTAAAATTCTCCATCTATGTTTCTTTGATACATTGCGATTTGCTCATATTCTTTTTCTAATGTACGAGCAACATTAATAAATATAGGCATTAATTTACGGTATTCCTTCACATGATCAGGATTAGGTTTATGTTCATGTGTATGACCAATTAATTGTTCGACTACATCAAAATCTTCAATTTTACCAAGTCCGTATAAACCTAAGATACAAGCACCTAAACAAGAAGACTCATAACTTTCTGGAATGATAACTTTTTGGTCAAAAATATCAGCCATCATTTGACGCCAAACATCCGATCTAGCAAATCCACCTGTTGCTTTAATACTAGTAACAGGCTCATCCATTGCCTCTACTAAAGCTAAATATACAGAATAGAGATTAAAAATAACGCCTTCTAGAGCTGCTCTAACCATATGTTCCTTTTTATGACTCAAAGTTAACCCGAAGAAGGAGCCACGAACATCTGAGTTCCATAATGGTGCACGTTCCCCCGATAAAAACGGATGAAATAAAAGACCATTGGCACCAGGTCTAACTCGACTTGCAATACGTGTAAGCACTTCATATGGGTCAATCCCTAATCGTTTCGCCGTTTCAACTTCACTTGCAGCAAATTCATCTCTTATCCAACGTAAGATCATACCACCGTTGTTGACTGGACCACCAATTACCCAGTGATTTTCTGTTAATGCGTAGCAAAAAATTCGGCCTTTAGGATCGGTCTGTGGTTTCGGAATCACCGTACGAATTGCCCCACTCGTTCCAATGGTTATTGCTACTTCACCCCCTTTTATTGCATTGACGCCAATATTAGATAAAACCCCATCACTTGCTCCTAGAACAAAAGGAGTCGTTTCTAAAATGCCCAGCTCTTGAGCTAGATCCTGATGACAACCAGTCATAACTTTGGTAGTAGAAACGAGAGTTGATAATTTATCAGCTGTGATCCCCGCTACTTCCAACGCTTCTTCATCCCAGGCAAGTTTTTTAAGATTTAATAATCCCATTGATGAAGCTAGGGAATGATCCACAACATATTCGCCGAAAAACTTGTGAAATAAGTATTCTTTAATCCCTATGTATTTTTTTGTTTTACTTGCAATTTCCGGGCGATCATGTGTTAACCAGGCAATTTTACTAAGCGGAGACATTGGATGAATAGGTGTCCCAGTTCGCAAATAAATTTCATGACCATTAAGTTCACGTTTTATTTTCTTTGCCCACTCTTCGCTTTGATTATCTGCCCATGTTATGCAACGTGTTAAAGGTTTATCGAATTCATCCATTGCGATGACCCCATGCATAGCAGTACTAAAAGAAAGAAATGATAGATCTTTTGGATCAATTTTTGATTTATTCATAACATTACGAATAGAGCGTACAACTGCATCAAAAATCTCTTCTGGATCTTGTTCTGCTATTGAAACATTAGGTGTGTATAATTGATAACCATTGTTTTCTTGAGCGATAATTTCACCTGTTTCGCGAAACAGAACTGCTTTTGTACTCGTTGTTCCTACATCTACACCAAGCATATACTTGTTATTGTCCATTTTCATCTCGCCTTCCCTAACAATCTTTGTAATTTGTTATTTTAAATGAATTTCTTGGATAACTAATTCTCTATTTTTTTGATAATTGCTTCCTATTTGAAAACTTCTTAGTTCATTAATAAACCGACATCTCATTAATAACTTCTTGTATGCCCGCATCAGCTGTCATTGTAACCACTTGATTAGTAATTTATTAGGTTTAGATTACATAGTCGGTTAAATCCTGCTCTACATAATTTTTATTATTCTAAAATATGGAAACGCTACCAAAGAGAACGGAAATAATACCCATCTTTTCGTTTTTGCCAATTAACGATTTTAAAACGTTTTCTAAAAACGATTTCATTTCCAAACTAACTTGTATACAAGTATACTATAATACATTTTTGTGAATGTAAACCCTTTATTTCATAATTTTTTTACAAATGATCAGCTATAAATATCACCCAATACCAAAGAAACCTTTGAACGAAATACGGGGTTAATCCTGTGACCAAGATTGATGGACTAAGACAAGCCAATTTCTTAAGATAATTATTATTTCACCATAAGTTGTTTACCCACCCCTTCCTCCGTATAGGCAAAATCACATCCTTTAGTTGTTTCGAAACGGTCAAGCTTCGCCCAACTTGTTCTTTTTTTCAACAGCCTTGACTTGTGCAGAAATTCACATTTATGTGTTGTATAACCATAAGTTATAAAATTAAAGGAGGAGGGTGTCCCGAACAAAGGGTCAGACCCCGCAACAACTAAATGCAGTTTAAGATAAGTGTATGAAACACATCTTACTGATTTAGAGTGCGAGATGAGACACCCTCTAGAGAAGGTTTAGCTTCCTTATTTCTTAGTCAAAAATAATGACAGTTTTTCTAACTTTTTCAGGATTTTTTTCTACAAAATCAAATGCTTCTTTTGCTTCACTGATATGAAATTTATGCGTAATTAAACCATCATGCATTAATTTTTTTTCATTGATAAGTTGTACAACTTTACCAAATTGATTTGTTTGAAGTCTTGAACCTGATATTGTCAATTCTTTTTTCGTAATTGGCAATAGAGCGATTGAAGACGGTTTCTCATTGAAACCTAATGTAACTACATTCCCAGCAGCAGAGGCTACATTAACACTTAATTCAAATGTTTGTGGTGTACCGCCACTGCATCAATAACAATATTTGCTCCTTCGTTGTTTGTAATTTCATATATTTTACTTTCTAGGTCCACTTCAGTAGGATTTATCGTGTAGTCTGCACCATTTTCTTTAGCAAAATCCAATCGTTTATTCGTAATATCTGAAATAATAACGGTTGCCCCATTTAGCTTAGCCATTTTTAAAACACAAATACCGATTGGCCCTGCACCTTGAATAAATACAGTATTTCCTTCTTTCACATTCCCTCTCCATGTAGCTTGAGCACCAATTGTATATGGTTCAGCCATTACCGCTTCGTCCCAACTAATTTCCGAGTCAACTTTATGCAATTGGTTTTCTGGCAGGACTACAATTTCTCTCATTCCCCCATCTTCATGGACACCGAAAACCGATACCTCTTTACATACATTTGGTCTGCCACTTCTACATGCATAACATGTACCACAATAGCTAATTGGTTCAACAACAACATGGTCACCAATGGTTATTAATCCATTAACATTAGAACCGATTTCTATAACCTCACCAGTCACTTCATGTCCAACAATCCTTGGGTAAGTAGCGAGAGGATTAGTACCGTGGTAAATATGCATATCTGAACCACAGATACCTACTCTTTTAATTTTCACTAGGACCTCATTGTCTTGTTTAATTTCTGGTTGAGGTACATCTAATACTTCAATTTTATGTGCTTCCGGAATCATAACAGCTTTCATTATCTTCTCTCCTACTAAAAAAAATTTACACATGCTAGATATATTCATAGTGCATGAACAATAATATGGAATGATTTCTTAAGACTTTCTTCTCAAGTTGATAACCCTTTCAAAACCCATCCCATTTAAGTTTTTCTTCGTCAATTGATAATTATTACTTGAAGAAAAACTCATTTTAAAAAAGAATGTTGGAGAAATTATGAAGAAGAACTACACGGCGATGTTTTTATTCCTTTTCGCTCGGCTTTTTTAAAACGGCGCAGAGCAATTCATGGTTAAGTCGTTCCGATTTTGTAAAGAAACGAGTAAGCCCCCCATATCTTGTTCACAAATAATAAAGTTCTTTAAATTACAATAAAGTCGTTTCAAACATAATAAAGTTGTTTCAAAAATTAGAACCAATACTATTTTTATTAGTGTTGGCCTCTTTTAGTTACGGTACAATTTAATGTAAGATTATTCGAAGTTCCAACGATAATCATAATTTTTTCGTTAGCTATTGCTGGAAAAACTTATAATTGAATATTCAAATACCTATTTATAGTTTTCATTTTCTAATCAGTTTATTTTCGTGGGTTTTATGTCAAAATGTTAACGGCATTCCAATCTATACATTAATTTAAAGTAAAAAACTGCCGATGCAGTTCGACAGTTATAAATTCAATATTGTTCACTCTATTTTTTTCCAACTATGGATTGATTAAATTTTCTCAACAGATCTCCAAATTTTTCACAATCCTCATCCGACCATCCGTTCAATAATTTTGTTATTCTATCCAATCGTCCTTGTTTATATTCAACTAATACCTTAATTCCGAAATCAGTAATTTGGTAGAAGTAGGCCCTTCCATCCATTGGGTCTGGAACTTTTTCCACATATCCTTTTTGCTCAAGACCTGCAGCTTGTCTGCTTACGGTGGAAGTATCCAATTGAAATTCATCTGCCAAAGCTTTTACTCCAGAAGAACCTTGAACGTGAAGTTGAAGTAACAAAAGATAAGCAGACCGATCTAGAATCCCATTTCTTTTATCAGATGTAATAGATGTAATACGGCGGATTAAGACTGCCATTTCAAGTTCTATGGTTTCTAGTGAATTTTCATTCATTGCTTTACCACCTCACAATTGCCTTTTATAAAAACTATAATAACCTACCGGAAGCGTTTGTCAAATTACCGTAATCAAGCAGATAGCAACATTGAAGAATCGGAATATAATTGTACTATACAACTAATTTGTTGTGTGATACAATTATATAGTTGTATAGTACAATTATTAAACCATTTTTTATAAGAGGAGGCTGAGGAATAATAAATGCAACCATCTTAGTAATAGGGTCAGAAAAAATTAATGATTCCTAAAGATCGAATCCCAGACAACTGTTTTTATTAGTGGTTCCGATTTAAAGTACTAAAGGAAGATGATATTATACGCTCAGTTATTGAAATATTTATGGAGCACAGCATCAGCGATCTTCCAGTAATTAACGATGGAAACGAAATCGTTAATTATAGTAGTAATGGGGATATTATGCGATGCATCAGAAAACATTAGGATATAATCATCGACTCCTTCTTTTTTGTGAATGTGATCAAAGGCGATGATGAAGAGTTCGAAGAAAGAACAAAAAAATACTCGATTTAAATGTCTTGAAAATTGCACGAGAAAACGGTTTTTAAAGTGGCTTGGGATGAATAAATTGAAAATATTGCAGCGATTTTAGGAAAAATATAAATAAAAAAACTGCCTGTTGAGCGTAACCGGGTATTAGTTAGATTTATAAGCCGTGGGGCTGTCATCCGTCACACTTTTAGAACCATTCTTTAATTCTTCAGCACATTTAGTAATTAATACATCATTACCGGTAGTTTATAGCAACATTTTAAAAACACATTCCTATTTCGAATCAAAAATATGAATGTTAAACAAAATATTAAGTAAGAGAGGAGAAGCATATGGTATCCAAAACTCTAAAGGCTTCATCTGTTAACACAATACCAACTATTCAAGAAGAGGAAAGTCTTCTTAAACAGCCCAAGGCTGTATGGGCCGTCTTTTTCGCTTGTATTATTGCCTTCATGGGGCTGGGGCTTGTTGACCCGATTTTGCCAGCAATTGCCGAACAATTAAATGCCTCACATAGTGAAGTAACTTTACTTTTCACCAGCTATAATGCCGTTATGGCCGTTGCGATGCTGATTACCGGTACTGTTTCTTCAAGACTTGGCATTAAGTGGACACTGCTTACTGGTATCGTAATCATTGCATTATTTTCAGCGCTCGGAGGGTTTTCCAACGATATCTGGACACTCGTTGGACTACGAGGTGGGTGGGGCCTTGGTAACGCACTGTTTGTTGCTACGTCTTTAGCAGCGATCGTGTCTCTTTCAAATAGCGGAACCGCCAAAGCCATCATTCTGTATGAAGCAGCGATCGGACTTGGAATCTCAGTTGGACCCTTAATTGGCGGCTGGTTAGGCGCTATGTCATGGAGAGGCCCATTTCTTGGGGTCGCCACATTGATGGTCATTGCTTTTATTGGGCTTTTTATATTAATGCCAAAATCTAAAACCCCAACAAATGCAGTAAAATCCAAAACATCTTTAATGGATCCATTTCGAGCCTTGAAGCATCGCTCTCTCTTAGTTTTCGGAATTACAGCCGCTCTGTATAATTTTGGGTTCTTCACTTTGTTGGCTTACGCGCCTTTTGTCATGGGGCTAGATGAGCATGGATTAGGCTTTGTATTCCTGGGCTGGGGTATACTGCTTGCCATCACCTCTGTTTTCATGGCTCCAAAGCTTCAGCAATGGTTTGGAACAATTAAATCTATGTGTATGATGTTGATCTTGTTTGCTATTGTCTTGGTCTTAATGGGCATCTGGACGTCGACCCAATGGGTAATTATCGCTGCTGTAATTTTCTCTGGCTCATTATTAGGGAATAACAATACGTTAATTACGACAGCTGTTATGAATGCGGCACCTGTCGAACGGTCAACAGCCTCTGCTGCTTACAGCTTCTTGCGTTTCATAGGAGGAGCTATTGCCCCGTTTATGGCAGGGAAACTGGCGGAGATTTACAACTCAAGTGTACCTTTCATTGTGGGTGCATCGTTTGTATTTATTTCGGTGGTGTTTATTTGGTTCAATTATAAGCATGTAAAGCATGTTGATTCTGTTGAGTCCATTCATTAATATTATTTTAGAGGATCTGCCAAATGCAGATCCTTTAGTATATATTGGAATTGCTAAGGTAAACCCATGAGATGTGAATGGATTTGATTCACTAGCATTATTATTGTTGATTAACAATAAAGTTGTTTATAAATATCAGTCGTGTTATTCCATTGTGAAGGATTGCACCTAAACGGGGCAAGTTTCTTTAAGTAGGAAGGACATTAGAATAAGAATTTTGAATAAATTAGTACAAAGGAAATCAGGAGGTGCTATAAACTTTTTTTAAAAAATATTAGCTTATATAATTTTTGTTCTTGGCTCACTGTATTTCTTCTTTGGTGGAAGTAACTCTGCTGAAAAATCAAAGGGGAAACAGTTTGAAATCATAATGATAATAAGCATTTTAATATTAAGTTACTATTGCTGGTTTCCAAATTAAAGTAATTTAACTTCTTCCACTACCATGAAAATAAACTTCTATTACTTTGGAAAAAGGCAATACTAAAGTAGACGCAGCTCATTCATTTTTTAAAAAAAGGGAGAGCGCCTAAATCATTGATCTATTGTAGCAAAGTGGACTGGATTAAGATGCTTCAGGTTCTTTTAATGAAACGGTGTATCCTAAACTTTCGAGTCTTCGTAGAGAATGCCGTACAATCGATTGCTGTCTCTGTGTATCAAAGTAGTCTTCGCCTAAGTCTACATACATTTCTTTACGAGTTAAGAGATAATAAGAGATACGTAACATTGCATGAGCGACGACAATTCCTGCTCGTTTCTTACCTTTTCGTGATGCTGTACGCCGATACAGTGCACCGAGATAGTTTTAAATCCTCTAACAGATTGAGCTGCTTCTGTTAATGCCGACCTTAAATATTTATTTCCTTTTTTTGTTTTAGATGATGTCCTTTTTGCCGCGCTTTCGTTATGTCCAGGAACTAATCCTGCCCAAGAACACATATAGGCTGCACTTGGAATTTGTTTTTTAATATTAGTACCGATTTCAGATAGAATTTGCTCATCCATTCTTGTAGCTATGCCAGGAATAGAATCTAGTCGTTCTATCTCTTCTTGATAAGATCTAACTCTTTTTGCCACTTCTTGATCTAACATCTCAATTTGTTCAGTCAAAAAATCAATGTGCTTTAAAATAGTTTTTAGCATTAAACGCTGATGTGGATTGATGTATCCTTTAAGAGCGAGCTCAATCTTTTTCATTGTACGTCGAGCAAAGTTTGCTAGTTTTCCAGGATCCTCTTCACCTTCGGCGATAGCGTTAAGCATGTCTCTAGCTGAAATGCCCATAACATCTGAAACAACGTTCTCTCCTTTTAGATCCGATTATGTTGCCTAGCACGCTCTTCAATGATACTCCTACGATATCGAATAAGTTCACGCAATTCTCTTTGATTTCTATCTGGAATGAAACTAGCTTTAAGTAGTCCATGACGAAGAAGTTTCACAATCCAGTCTGCATCCTTAACATCCGTTTTACGTCCTGAGACCGCCTTCATATGTTGGGCATTCACAACTAAAAACTCAATATCTTCAGCTTCCAGTAAATTCACAATAGGTTTCCAGTAAACACTCGTGCTCTCCATGGCAACATGGGTACATCTATGTTGTTTAATCCAGTCAACCAACTGTATTAGAAAAACAGTTTTAGTCGAAAATGTTTGAATCTCCTTTCCTTCTGGTGTCATAATACATGCAGTAATATTGTCTTTATGAACGTTCATACCACATGCTCGTTCAATGACTACATCATTGAAAACAACCTTTCTACGACTTTCGTTATTGGAGGCTGGTGTAGCAACCAGAATAGGATTAATCTACCATGTGTGCTTCCCGTAAGGGAGCGACAGTCAGTGGTACACCATGGTCGTTGGAGTCAGACTAACGGATGGGCTCTATCGCACCATAGTTCATCGACCTTCCTCTCCAGCCGTAGAATCAGTATTGACGGTTTTTCACCTTTTTCATTCTCTGTGGTGAAGCGCTGATTTTGGCGCTTCAAAATAATTGTTATTCAACTAAAGGGTGCAAAAGTTGATTTAAAAAATGGATCAATAAATGTCAAATGTTAGATTAAATCAATTGAAAGAAGACTTTAAAATATAATTTGCCTGGATCCAGAATATTAAGGGATACAGGCTTTTTTGATTGTGCTATGCTCTTTTCACTAAAAGTCAGTCTGCATAATCGTATTTTTCAAGTACTCATTAAATTCCGTATATTCAATTTCCGAAATATTCCTTGGATAGCTTAAGATGACAAGTTCATGAGGTAAATTCTGTTTTCGATACGCGGGATGGTTATGTTGGTAATTACTCCCATTAAAACCAAGTCGCAAATAAAAGTTCTTGCGTCTAATAGAAATAGGATCTACCGGAGGATCAATTTCTAAAATTACAAGGCTGTGCATATCACAAAACTTTTTTAAACAACGAGACCCTACGCTATTCCCTCGCTTATCAGGATCAATTGCAAAATGTTCAATATAAGAATAATATGCGGTTTCCCAATAAAAGATAATGCCAACAAATACGCCTTTTTCTAAGACTACTTCGCAATGATATTCTGGATTATTTAATGCTGCTAATTGATTTTCAAATAATCTTTGTTCGTGTTCTGGAAAGCTGACTTCATATAAATCAAATGCTTTCTTAAATAATACATCATCTGATCCAGTCACTCGGACAAATTCCATAATTAGTAGCCTCCCTTATTTCTTTAGTATAATACTCTTTTATTATTGTCCATTTTTTCATACAAAATCAAATAACAAATCCAAAAGAGTATTATAAAAAAATATAAATGCCCTTTTGTTCAACTACTATGAAAATAAACTTCTGTAACTCCGAAAAAAGACAATACAAAAAAAGACCCGTCTCATTCGCCTAAAAAAATGGAGAGAGCCACAATTCATTGATCTATGGATTGGATTAACTGGATTAAGAACCAGTATTGACGGTTCCGAACATTTTCATTCTCTGTGGTGAAGCGCTGATTTTTGCGCTTCATGGATGGCTAACGGATAGCTTCCGCAAGGAATTAAACAACTTTATTATCTGTTTTAATTCCAGAAGTAAAGCTGAACTTAATCTTTTTAAAGAACTTTAAAAGGAGATGCTACAATTTAAATAGTGTCTCCTTTACGTTTTTATAAGTAAATTTTAATGACTTTATTATTCCTATTCATATCTACCTCTAGAAAACAGAAAAAAATGCAATAAAGAGAGACTTCTTCTCCTTATTGCATTCTAATTCCTGCTATGATTGATAACGCAATATTGGTTTGCGGGCTGCCAGTGTTTCATCCAAACGTTTGATTACTGTCGTATGTGGTGCTTCTTGAACGATTTCTGGGTTTTCTTCCGTTTCCTTGGCAATTTGTATCATCGCCTCAATGAAAGAATCTAAGGTTTCTTTTGATTCTGTCTCGGTCGGTTCAATCATCATACATTCCTCAACATTCAATGGGAAATAGATGGTCGGCGGATGATAACCGAAATCAAGCAGTCTTTTGGCAATATCGAGCGTTCGCACGCCGAGTTTCTTTTGGCGTCTACCGCTTAATACGAATTCATGTTTGCAATGTTTATCGTACGGAAGATCGTAATACTCAGCGAGTCTTCTCATCATATAGTTTGCATTTAGAACCGCATTCTCTGTCACAGCCTTCAAGCCATCTGGCCCCATTGAGCGGATATATGTGTAGGCTCTAACATTAATGCCGAAATTGCCGTAAAAAGGCTTAACACGGCCAATGGATTGAGGTACATCATTTTCAAACATATATTGCCCATCTTTTTTTACGAGAACTGGCTTAGGCAAGTATGGGATTAAATCTTGCTTTACGCCAACTGGTCCAGAACCAGGGCCGCCGCCGCCATGTGGCCCAGTAAACGTTTTATGCAGATTTAAATGCACAACATCAAAGCCCATATCACCAGGACGTGCTTTGGAAAGTACAGCATTTAAGTTTGCACCATCATAATACAGTTTACCACCTGCATCATGGACGACTTTAGCCATTTCCAAAATATTTTCTTCGAACAAACCTAATGTATTAGGATTCGTTAACATTAATGCAGCTGTATCGTCACCTACTACGCGTTTTAAATCTTCAAGATCAACCAAACCGAATTCATCCGATTTGACTGTAATCGTTTCAAATCCGGCAACAGTCGCAGAAGCTGGATTCGTTCCATGGGCAGAGTCTGGGACAATGACTTTCGTACGTTTCGTACCTCCGTTTGCCTCATGGTACGCACGAATCATCATTAATCCAGTCCACTCACCATGTGCCCCTGCGGCTGGTTGTAGTGTGACTTGATCCATACCGGTAATTTCCACAAGATGTTCTTGAAGGTCATACATTAACTCAAGCGCACCTTGTACAGTGCTAGCATCTTGAAGCGGGTGAATATGGGCGAATCCGGAAAAGCGAGCAACATTTTCGTTTATTTTAGGATTATATTTCATCGTACAAGAACCAAGTGGATAAAAACCTGAATCCACACCGTGATTACGATGCGAAAGAGCCGTGTAATGACGCATAATATCAAGCTCAGATACTTCTGGTAATTCCGCTTCTTCAATGCGGATATAGTCTGCTGGAAGCAGCTCTTTAAGTGTGATAGCTTCTACGTCCATTTCCGGTAGGCTATAACCGATGCGTCCTTCGGTGCTCATTTCAAAAACTAATGGTTGATCCTGGTTATTCATGGCTATCCCCCAATTCTTGTACAAATGCAGCAATTTCTTCTTTTGTTCTCAATTCTGTCACGGCTACAAGCATATGATCTTGAAGTTCTGGGTAAGTTAAACCTAGATGATAGCCGCCAATTATGTCTTTGGCAAACAATCGATCATTAATTTCCCGATACGATGCTGGAAGTTTTATAACGAATTCGTTAAAGGAAGGTCCTTCGAATACGACTTCAATTCCTTTGGCTTGTAAAGCTTTTTTCGCATAATGAGCTTTTTGAATGTTTTGTACAGCCATTTCCTTTACACCCTTTTTGCCGAGTGCTGTCATAGCAACCGAGGCAGCAAGAGCATTTAGCGCTTGGTTTGAACAAATATTGGAAGTCGCTTTATCACGACGAATATGCTGTTCCCGAGCTTGAAGCGTTAAAACGAAGCCACGTTTGCCATCTTCATCAACAGTCTGCCCGACAAGTCTACCTGGGACTTTACGCATTAATTTATTTGTTACTGCAAAATAGCCGCAGTGCGGTCCGCCAAATGCAGCGGGAATTCCAAATGGTTGAGCATCCCCAGTTACGATATCAGCACCTAGTTTTCCTGGAGGAGTTAAGGCTCCTAACGCTAATGGATTACTTGAAACAATGAACATCGCTTTTTGTTCATGAACGATTTTTTCAATATCTTTTAAAGGTTCAATACGCCCAAAGAAATTTGGATATTGAACGACGACTCCTGCAATGTCATCGCTGATTAACTCTTGCAGTGCAGCCAAATCGGTTACGCCATCATGATGAGGTATTTCCACTACTTCAACTCGCTGTCCCTTCGCATATGACGTTACAACATCACGGGACTCTGGATGTACCGTGCTAGAAATCAAGATTTTCTTACGCTTTGTATGCCCGCTGCTTAACATCGCTGCCTCAGCGAGAGCTGTTCCGCCATCATACATGGAAGAATTGGCAACATCCATACCAGTCAATTCACAAATCATCGTTTGAAATTCAAAGATTGCTTGAAGCTCACCTTGAGAAATTTCCGGCTGATAAGGGGTATACGCTGTATAAAATTCAGAACGAGAAATCACATGATCGACGATAATTGGTTGATAATGATCGTATACACCAGCACCTAGAAAAGAAGCATAACGCTTTGCATCGGCGTTTTTCCCAGCCAATTTAGTAAGCTCTTTTATAAGAGCTGGTTCCGATTTAGCAGGTTTAATCTTGTATTCACCTTGAAAACGAACACTCTTTGGAATATCACTGAATAGCTCATCTATAGTAGAAACTCCAATTGCATCTAACATTTCCTTTTGATCTTGGTCAGTCATCGGTAAATAGCGATGTTTAGTCATGAATTTCTCCCCTTTATCCTCTTGGTCGTTTGTAAAATGGCGTCTTAGCCACAACAGCTTTCACACGTTTTGAACGGATTTCAACTTCAACCTCTGTTCCAATCGCTGTAAACTCTTTTTTCAATAGTGCAAGACCAACGTTTTTCTGCAATGTCGGCGATTGTGTCCCTGTTGTCACTTCACCAATTAAATCAGAACCATAGTAAACAGAATAGCCATGACGTGGTATGCCGCGTTCAATCATTTCGATGCCGACAAGCTTACGCGGTGCACCATGCTCTTTTTGCTCAGAAAGAACAGACTTGCCGATGAAATCAACCTCTTTGTCAACTTTGACCGCAAAACCGATTCCTGCTTCAATCGGCGAAATATCAGGTGACAATTCTTGACCGTATAACGGAAGCTTAGCCTCGAACCGGAGCGTATCACGAGCACCTAGACCGATTGGCTGAACGCCTTCGTCCTTACCAGCCTCAAGAATCGCTTTCCAAAGTGTTTTGGCGTCTTCGTTTTTACAATACATTTCAAAGCCATCTTCCCCTGTATACCCTGTGCGTGATACGAGAGCCAAGACTCCATTTATTTCCACATTCTCTTCGAAAGTAAAAAAGTCAATCTCACTCAAATTCGTGTTTACAGCTAATTTCTGAAGGACTTTTTCAGCAGCTGGGCCTTGAAGAGCAAGCAGAGCTAATTCTTTTGATATATTGGTAAGTTCGACATCCCCAATCAAGTGATCGTACAACCAATTGAAATCTTTCTCGATATTGCCAGCGTTCACAACTAATAAGTAGTCATCTTCCGCTTTCTTATAAATAATTAAATCATCGACAACTCCACCATTTTCATAGCACAATGCGGCATATTGTGCATGCCCTACTTCAAGCTTGTAAATATCGTTCGTAATCATTCTTTGTAAAAAATCAGTGCTTCCCTCACCTTTTACAACAAACTCTCCCATATGAGAGACATCGAACAAGCCTGCCTTTGTTCTGACTGCTTTATGTTCTTCTTTAATGCTAGAAAACTGGACTGGTAGCTCCCAGCCACCAAAGTCAATCGTTTTACCACCATAATCTGCGTAGATCGTAAATAATGGCGTCCTTTTTAATTCAGTCATACTACGCCTCCTCACATTTTTTAGGGCATAAAAACATCCATGAGCGCCTGCTCTAAAACTAAAGCGATGAAAAAGGTTCAGGTTCTAAAAATTGTATCACCTTATGAGGGTGGAGATGCGCAGCTGATTTTGCGAAGCCCCGCCCCTTTTCCATAGCAAAAAGACAGAGAAGCTCCTTTTGAGCTATTTCTCTGTCCTGAAACCTGAAAGTTTACCTAAAAAGGCTTTCCCCTTTGGTGGTCTTAAAATAGACACTCTCCAGAGTTGCGTCCAACAAGGGTTCTTTTGCCTGAGAGATTCGCTGCTAAGCTTGCTCCTTCGGCGCTACAAATGTAGTCTCTCCCCCTGCCTTCATCCGCTTATAATATTGTCTTTTTTGAACATACTATGTAATGAACAGAAAATAAGGATAGAACCACGAAGACAGTCTTTGCCGCCTTTATATAATCTGATATTTCAAAGGAAACGAGGCTGCTTTCGCGAAACATATTGAATACTGTTACCACTATAGTAAATCAAACAGTGAAAGTCTTGCAAATAACAACTCGTATTTATTTATAGAAAATTTCAAAATTAATCCGTTACGTTCATACTACCATTAATAATGCTTGAATCGCAATCATTTTTCCACAAAATACAAACCTTTATATATATTAACCTTATAAACGTTCGTGTATTATCTTTGTATTTCTAGAAAGGAGAAACGTTTATGCAAATTCGAATCACATTTGACGATGAATGGTCAGAAGAATTTTTAGATAAAGTGGAGAATGATGGTCCTTGGGCGAATTGGGAACTGTATAAACTTGCAGTTCAGGCTGAAAATCACTTGGCCATCCCTGAATTTGAAGGGTTGCAGGCACCTCATCATCTTAATCAGCTAACACCACTTCCTCATCAGCTCGAAGCCGCAAGACAAGTTGTAGAGAATATGAATGGCAAGGCTATCCTAGCTGATGAAGTAGGTCTAGGAAAAACAATCGAAGCTGGTTTAATCATTAAAGAATACATGATTCGCGGTCTCGTGAAAAAGGTACTCATTCTCGTTCCTGCTTCACTTGTTTCTCAATGGGCTTTTGAGTTGAATACAAAGTTTCATATTCCCGCTGTTGTCCAGAGAAAAAGCTATGTATGGGATTCTTATGATTGTATCGTTTCATCCATAGATACAGCAAAGCGTAATCCACATAGAGACATCATTTTCAAGCAAGAATACGATCTTATCATTATTGATGAAGCCCATAAATTAAAAAATAACAAAACGAAAAACTATGAATTTGTTCAAAGTTTGAAAAAGAAGTTCTGCCTTCTGCTAACCGCTACACCTATTCAAAATAAGGTAGAAGAAATTTTCCATCTTGTTTCCCTACTTAAGCCTGGGCATCTAGGAAATGCTACTCTTTTTTCCGAAAAATATAAAGGAAAAGGCCGTACCATATATGAAGACGAACATCTTAAGGAGCTTGTTAATACGGTAATGATTCGTAACCGCCGGGCCGATACTGGAATCGAGTGGACGAAACGTCATGTTGAAACGATTATTATTAAGTTTACACCGACCGAGCAGGCCTTATATGATGCTGTATCTACATTTAAACCGCTATCGGAAGGAGCCGGAAGTGCATTTTCAAGCTTAACTCTCCAAAGAGAAGCATGCAGCAGTAGAGAAGCAGTCTTTAATACTCTGAAAAACATGTCGCAAAAACATGAAAATCCTGCACCTGAATTCATTGAAAAGTTGAACAATCTTTTTGAAACGGCAAAGCTGGTTGAGCGCAATTCGAAGGCTGAGAAAGCATTGGAATTAATACAGAAAATCAACGATAAAGTCATTATTTTCACAGAATACCGAGCTACACAACTTTATTTGCAATGGTTTTTACAACAAAACGGCATAAGCTCAGTGCCTTTTCGCGGCGGGTTTAAGCGTGGTAAAAAAGATTGGATGAAAGAGCTTTTTCAAAATAAGATTCAAGTGCTGATTGCTACAGAAGCTGGCGGTGAAGGAATCAACCTACAATTTTGTCATCATTTAATCAACTTTGATTTGCCATGGAATCCAATGCGGCTCGAGCAACGAATTGGACGGGTCCATCGGCTCGGCCAAACGGAAGATGTCATGATTTATAATTTCGCGACGGAAAATACAGTAGAAGAACATATTTTGAAACTTCTCTATGAAAAGATTCATTTATTTGAAAAAGTGATTGGCGAGTTGGATGATATTTTAACAAAATTAGATATCGGCAATATTGAAGAGTATTTAGTGGATGTAGTAGAAGGATCAAAATCAGAAGGCGAAATGAAAATTAAAATGGATAATCTTTCTTCCATGATTCAATTCGCCCAAGAAATGAAGGAGGAAAATCTTCATGCAGCAACAGGAAATTCATGATTTCTTGCTCACCTATTTCAAAGCGAATCATTGTGAAATTTTAGAAAATCACCCTGCCTATTTAACGATTCAGTTAACAGTTGAACTCGACAAAGAATTGATGAACCGTCCCTTTTACTGGCACTACCTTGAAAAAACCGGTGGCGTTCCCAACCCATCTCAGCTTACCCTTATAACAGATCCACAGCAAGCACCAGCTGATGTAAAAGGGGAACTGATCCATTTCGGATCACAACGACTCCATCAAATTTTTGCGTCTACGAAAAAGCTTGCCGGATTTATCCGCCTATATGAGGAGATTGTTCAAAAGGGCCATGCACAAAGTCCCTTATATCCATGGCTTTCTATCAATGCAAAAATTTCCTATCAAAGTGATCGTAAGAAGGATATTTTGTTGTCTGCAGGCTTAAATTTAATAACAGGAAAAATCATCGAACAGTTTCATGAAAGGCTTTTACACATACAAGTAACCCCAAAAATTCCAGACTACTCATTTACCTTATCACCGCTCATCAAACCGAAAAGCGGTCTGCTCAGGCTTGATTCATATATTCGGCGAACCTTTGAAGGTGATGATCATACTTGGGCTGAAAGAGCGATTGAGCGATGGGAAGATGATCTACGGTTACTTGAAAACTTTTATCAAGATATGGAAGACAAGGCTGAGAGCTACTATACCGAAAAGGTAGCATTGCAAAATCGCTATGAACCAAATATCACCATTTCTATTGTCAATGGTGGGTTGTTTTATTTATCTAATCAAGCCATCTAACCTTCTTGAAACAAAATAAAAAGGAGGTCCCATACCGAAAGGGTCTACCACATCTACTAGATATCGTTTATCTGACGCGTACACGGCATAATAAACGGTGTATAGAGTGTGAGGTCAAGACCCTTTGGGACATCCTCTTCGTTTATTTTCTTTTCAAAAGCATAGTTATTGCGAAAGGTACAATCCCAAACCACTGACTCAGAAATGTTGGCCTGTTTTCTTTTTTATGTTTGCGCTGTTCTTTTCGAACGGATTTTGGAACTTCAAAGTATTTTACTAGTTGCTGCGTTAAATATTTAATATAATCGTTCGTAGACATAGACATCACCTACTATTCAGTATGGACAGAATCAGCTTTTTTATTCATAAGATCGCCCAAAGTCGCTTTAGCCATTTAAGTAAATATCTCTCCCCACTTCACCAGCTTCCCCTCTTCTTTGTCGTAAAGGAAATTCACTTTCCTACTCAGACCTTGCTTTGTTAGTGCGGATAATATCAGCGAAATATAGCGCTCTTCCCTGCTTATCACTACATACTCGACAGTCCCATTGGGAAAGTGAAGGACTCCTTCATCAATTTGATCATCATGGACGACCATATTCTGCACTTTATGAGAGGCCAACAACAGAATATGATCAAGTACTAAACCATCTTCAACATTTTTGTAAAACATTTTTTCAAGGTTGAATTTTTCTATGCTATAAAAAGTGAGCATAATTAAAACCGCAGCTACAACCATTGTGACAGGCAACACTGCACCTTGTTCATTTCTGAACATTTTCATCCACTTGTCACGAAGGGCCGCAGCACCCTTGTAAACGTATTTCCTGCCAAGTCTTTTACGGATATAACAATTTTATATCCTTCCAGCCTACAATGAAAACTAGAGACGTTTTGAAGCATAATTTGATGTCCCGTACGATTCACCCGCCTTCGTAAAATTTGATTATATTTTTCAATGCTTACAATATCTTCTCCTACAACCATATAAATGTTGTCATTCAATATAGTCTGGCTGCTTGATAGCCAAAGTTCTTCCTTTACTTGTTGCAGAAAAATTTCCCATTCCATTTGATTAAGACTTTTATCCTGATGAAGTTCTTTGCCTACTACTACATAAAGCTGAACTATCATTCCAGCAATCAGAATAAAGATCGACAAAGACAACAGCATCTCGATGAGTGTAAATCCTCGATTATTCAACTGCGTCACAAACCGTTTCATATGAACCTTCTACATTTTCATATTCCATACAGCCCATTAACTTTGCCGATCCGTCTATAAGCGTCCAAGTGAAACGGTACTCGTCCGATATTTCTGTTGACAATCTTCCATTGCTGTCAAGATAAGCAGCCAATGTTTCATAAAGTAGATGCAGAGCAACTGATCTACTTTTTATATTTGCACGATCATTCTTGATTTCATGAACAATAGGCAAAATTGTGCCTACGATAAATAGGCAGATCACAAAAGCAATCATCGTTTCAAGAAATATATATCCATTAGAGTTTCTCAATTTTCATCCTTCCTGACCCAAGATAAATGGTGAGTGTATTCACTGAACTTTTTGTCCGAATGATCCAAGTGCCTGACAAGTTGGGTGATCCTTTTTGATAAAAGGCAATTTCCAAATTCATACTCCCTTTTTCGATTTTAATGTCACTTGGAATCGAGCGTTGAACAAGTTTTTTCTGTTTATAATCGGTGGAACCATAGTATTCTTTGTTTTTCAAATCAATCGAAAAAGTCGTCTTCATATTATGAGTCATTGCATAATGCTGGACATAATGCAAATCATCAATCATTTGATTCATGAAAAGTCGATTCTCCATACTTTTTGAAAAGCCTGGGAGAAAGCCGAGACTAAGCGATACAATCAACATAAAAATGGACAGAACAAGCAACATTTCTGACAGTGTAAATCCTTGTTCGTCACTTGGAATTGTATTCTCATTATTCATCTTTACTTGCTTTCGTTAAACTTACTTCTCCATCGGCATTCATCGTGATATCACCTTCCTTCGAGCAGTAAGCTTTATTAAGATATTTCTCTTTTTCCAATTCATCTAAACTCGCCGGTAGAGCATTATGATCGATTTGATATGCCTGCACTTGACTTTGCGCCATTTTCACATAGGCGTCACAACCTTTTGACTGAATCGAATTTTGGTTTTTCAAAATGTTAGGGATAGTAATAATTAACAGGATAGAAATGACAAATAAAACAATGAGCATTTCAATGAGTGTAAACCCTTTTTCATTCATTCTTTTTCCTCCTTAAAGTCCTTTCATAAGCGAAAACATTGGTAACAGAACGGCCAAATAAATGGAAACAATCACAAGACCAATTAGTGAAAATAAGGCTGGCTGAATAATCTGCATCATAAACTTCATCTTCTCTTCGGCTTGATCTAAAATAAAGCGGCTATACATATATAATTCTTGCTCAAGCCTCCCCGATTTCTGGCCATTTGCAGTAATGATACTTAACCTTTTCTCAAAATAGGGCAGATCTCGAAATATGGCGTCAAGCGGCTTCCCTTCCGTTAATTCATTTCTTATTAATTGACAAACATCATGATAAAACGGCTGGACTCCACTCTTTTCGAATAGGGTAATACTTTCGTTAATGGATAATCCCCCCGCTAGAAGGCCGCTTAATTGACTTGCAAAAAAATGGGTTTCATACAATTTTATAAAGGTACCAAGGAGGGGGATTCTTAAAAGCAAGCTTTGCCGTTTAAAGGGTGGGAGTTTCTTCAAGTAGAATAGGTGGAGCAGCAGATATACGATAATCCCAAAAACGAGGAGGTAGGGAAGCAAGTCTAATAAAGTTACGAATGATATAATGATTTGTAACAACAACGTTTCTTCTGCATTCATCGTTTGAAAGAGATGTTGAATTTTAGGAAGAAGCACGGTTTTCATCATATAAAATACAATCGTTACAAAAAAAATGAGGAAAAGCGGATACAGAAACATCTTTTTTAATTTCTCGATGTCGTCATTTCTTTGCCCCCAATACAGTCCTGCTTCCTGAAGTGCTTTAGGTAGATTGCCGTATGCTTCAGAAAAGTAAATAAAGTGGACCAATTGAGGATGAAAATTCATCATAGTTAAGACACTGTGAAAGGGATTTCCACTTCGCAACTCTGAAATTGAACGACGTAAATCAGCTTCTTTCTTTTTAGAATGTTGAAGCATAAGAAATTGGATGGCCTCGGCAAGTGGGTAGCCAAATTCTAATAACTCTCCTAATTTGAGAAGAAATTGTGATTGTTCCTTCATATTCCAATTACTTCGTTTCATATTCATACACCAATCTTGTAAATTCCTCTTGATTTACATACCCAAACGCAACTGCTTTGCCGATTTCATTCCTTAATTTTCGATAAGATACGTCATTCCCTTCACCTTTGGCCGATTGCAATACTGCCGACAACTCTTTACCTGTAATAAGTTCGTATGCACTTGCTCGTTTTCTTCTTTTTTGAATACCACACTCGCCGTAACATTCATTTCTCCCGCAGATTGGACACTGAAGTTCTAACAATCTTTGAGCCGTCACAGCTAGTAAGGTTTGTTGAATTTCAATCCAACTGATTCCGAATTCTAGCAGTCGGTAAACGGCACCTTGTGCATCCCTAGTATGCATTGTTGTAAGTATGAGATGCCCGGTCATGGCCGCCCTCACAGCTATTTCCGCCGTTTCTGCGTCACGAATTTCTCCTACCATAATGACATCCGGATCGTGTCGTAACACAGCTTTCAAGCCTACAGAATACGTAATGCCGGCTTTTTCATTAATTTGGACTTGAAGGACTTGTTCTGATTCATTTTCAATGGGGTCTTCTAAGGTGATGACATTGCGGTTCATCATAGCTTTTGCGTGGTGAAGTAGCGAGTATAAGGTAGTCGTTTTGCCGCTTCCGGTCGGTCCGGTTAGAATGACCATCCCATGAGAGTGTTTTACTAGAGCTGACAGTTTATCCGCTGTATTCTTGAAGATGGAAAGCTGTTCGATAGGTAGAATATTTTGCTTAGGAATGAGTCGAATCACAAGGCTTTCGGAAAAAGTGGCGGGCAGCGTAGATAATCTTAGACCAATAAATTTGTTGTCCAACTCAAGGGTGATGGCTCCGCTTTGTGGCCGTCTTTTTTCACCAATGTCCATCGAAGCAAGAAATTTCAAATGAGAAATGAGGCGATCACTTTCGTCTTTCGTTAACACTTCCTGGGGATGTAGCTTGCTTTCGATACGGAATTGGATGAGAGGACCATCTTTTCTAGGAACAATATGAATATCAGATGCTCCTAGACGGACAGCACGCGAAAGGATATCGTCTGCTGTCTTTTCAATCGATTTCAATTACAATTCACCTCCTATTTTGGATAATTGTACATTTCGACGCCTTTTGGCAAAATCCTTTAAAAAAATAAAATTTTTTTAAATATTTTTTTCGAGTGAAAAATATCGTCTCTGTCCATAATAATCTGGCAAATATTTTTCTAACCGACCTTAGATTATTGGACTTGTTTGAATGACATCCCTAAGAGCCATCTTTACACATTTTACTGACTTGTTGATTCTTTCACTACCATAAGAATTTCCATATATAATAATGGGCATAATGAATATGACTTGAAAACGTAGGAAGAATCGCATAATTAGCACAGGTACTACAGTATTTGCTTTTGGAGAAAAATATCGATGGCCAAAAAAGAGCAATATGCTAAGCAGATTAATTCGAAAATTCGAAGCATATACAGAACAACAACAGAGTAATTCCGTTCTGTTGCAAACTTGTCAACCGGCACATATTTGGTAGTGTTTACAAACTAGGCTTTACAGTTCGTGAGCAACTATTCTATAATTACGTTAGAGATAACCATCAATGGGAATTAAAGGGGGTATTAGAGTGGATCGTATGTATCGCGTTTTAGGTTTTTGGACAGCCGTTATGGCAATCTTTTTCTACCTTGGAGACATGTATGCATTATCTTTACTTTTCTTCGGGCAAACTGCTTTTTTTGTACTTTTAAGTTATCTTCGACTTTCAGAGCGTATGTATATCTATGTGTTTGGCGCTTATTTAACCGTTTTCTTTGTCGGATACAGCTACTACACAGTATTTTTACTGCCTGCGGGCGGGGCAGCGCATTAAGTGCTACATAGTAAAGAGAGGCAAGGGGTCTGACCTCACACTCTATACACTGTTTATAATGTCATTTACATGACATATAAATAGTGTATAGTAGATGTGGGGTCAGACCCTTTCTTTGGGACCTCCTCTTTTTCCACATTTTCTCCCTTAAAACCCATTCAGGAATGGGTTTTGATTCATTTCATCGGAAATGTTCGTAATCGGTCCGTGTCCTGGTAATACGATCGTATCCTCCGGCAAAACTAATAGCTTTTCGTGAATGCTTGTTAACAATTGCTGTTCATTGCCACCTCTTAAATCAGTGCGGCCTACGCTTTGTTGAAAAAGTACATCACCTGAGAAAATCATTCCTTCATCTCGTAAGTAATAAGAAACACTTCCTGGAGAATGTCCTGGCGTTTCCAATACAGTAAAATGGAACTCGCCCAGCACTAAGTCAAATTCATTTGTAATCATTTGATCTGCTGGCTTTATTTTGATTGGATGCCCTGGTGTAAATGATTGCGAGCCATTTAGGGCTGCATCTACAAGCCACTTTGCTTCTTTTTCATGTAAGTATACGGGAATCTGATAATAATCTCGAATAACATCCACAGCTCCGATATGGTCAAAATGAGCGTGTGTTAATAATATCGCAATGGGCTGCCATTTTTTAGTCTGGATATACTGTATTAATTTATCGCCTTCTCCGCCTGGATCAACAATCACACATTTTTCTGCTTTCTCCATTACGTAGCAATTTGTTTGTAACGGTCCTAAAGGTATCTGGTTCCACTTCAACATCTTCACTCCTATCCTAATTCCAAAACGCTTTATTATCATTTTACACAATTTCTAAGACTTATTGTTTACTATTACATTCACGAGAAACCCATAACATTTTAAACCTACCATTTTTGAAAAAATAAAACCATTCATTTAACTTACAATGAAGGTTCATTTTTAAACCTCGACAAACATCCAAAAAAACATTAAAATGTTAATATATGCAATCAAAATTACATATTCTAAAGTTCGTTATCAAATCTTTGGGTACATTATAGGTAAACAAAGATTAAGAACAAAGGGGGCAAAAACATGGGATTAGTAATTATTTTCGCTCTAGTCGCTATATTAGGACTAGCTGCTACACTACGTGCATTTAAAGATAAAAACATTCTAGCGATTTTGTTTGCTGGAGGAAGCACAGTCGTATTTGGCTGGTTTGCCATTATGACTGTCGTTAACAATGGCTTTCCAACACTGGTACACTGATTACTTAAATCGCAAGACTAAAGAGGCTGCTATTCGGCGGCCTCTTTTTCTTAGCTTATCTCAAATAAATGCTTTACTGTTTTAGTTTTCAAGTTAATGATTTTTTCAAATTGATTCCCATATAGGCACCAAAGGCCATTCTGTGAACAGCTTATTGGTTCATTTTCTGCTTTGGTGAGAATTTCTTCTTCTTTTCCTGTATTCCAGTTGAATACTCGTAAAGAAAATTTCCCATCATATTGATCAACATTCGTCGCTTTTTCTGGTACGAAAGAGATAAACTGAGAGGTTTCTTCTCTCATTTCAAAATAAGGAATCAGCCAATTTGAAAAGTTTTTTATATGTGGCACTGAAAAACTAGTAATAAGCTTGTTTTTATCATTAAAAAAGCTATAAGTAGCTTTATCATAGTTCTCACTTTGATCTTGAATCGTCATTAATGTATGTGCTGTTCGAGTAAAGTAAATAACGTCAAGCATCATACTTTCCCGCTGATTTGAATGAAGGTTCTTCTTGATAAGTGGCGCTTTTAAATTAGGCTCATCTTCATTCCAGTCTAAATACAGCAGATCTTCCTTACTTCCCCACTTCACAAAGGGCTGTGGAAATTCGATTGTTTCAATCTTTTGTTCTTTCGTATTTACGATGTATGTTCGATATGACCAATCTTCAAAAAAACTTGAAAGAAACAGCACACCTTGGTCATGAATATTCCATTCATAAGCTAACTCAATGGATGGCACAGAAACAGAAAATGCCCTTGTACCATCATGATTCAAAACTTCAATCGCTGCTTTATTAGCTAATAGAGCTAAATGAACGAGCACATACGATCGATCTGGACTAATACTAACATCCACAATATCATCGGTTGGTTGATAAAAAACGCTTTTTTTCTGCGTCTGAAAATTCCAGCTCATCACCTGTAATTGGTCACTTTCATCAAGTTTTGACGAATAAAGAATGGTGGAAGAATCCAACCAGCCATACACTTGTACAATCTGTTCGTGTTTGTCGATTAGAAATTCAGGTATCTCGTACTTGTCTTCAACTACAACGGGGTTTTCTAATTCTTTTTCTGGTTTCAATGTTTCATTCTTCGTGGCCTCACAAGCCGTTAGGAGAAGGAAAATGGAGATGGTACATAATACAAAACGAATGTTTAAACGAATTGCCGGCACTCCCAGCCGCAGTAATAGATGAACTACTGCCCTAAAAAACTTTTCAACCTCCACACCTCCTATTTTTACGAATGCTTTAGATATTCATTATAAAACAAAAAATCAACGAAAGCCCCCAAAAACTGTCACATAAATATTTTTTTATTATCATGGATGATTATAAAAAGGATGTCCCATAACGAAAGGGTTAGACCCTTTTGGAACATCCTCTCATTGTGATGATTTATCACAATCAATTAATTAGCAAAATGTTTTTTCACAAGCCATGCAGCTCCGATAACTCCTGCATCATTTCCAAGTGTAGCCAAACTAATTGTTGTTGATTTGCGAACACGCTTAAATGCGTAGAGCTCAAAATATTCCCGTACTGGCTTAAGCAGTAAATCACCCGCTTTAGAGACCCCTCCGCCAATTACGATTTTTTCCGGATTCAAGATATTACCTGCCTGTGATAACGCAAGCCCTAAGTACTTGCTAACCTGTTGAATAACCTTTAGTGATATAGCATCTCCCTCTTGTGCACATGTGAATAGAAGTTTCGATGATAAGCTTTCTCCATCGTCTATTTTCTCTTGGAGTAAGGAAGGCTCGTTTGCTTTTTCCAAAGCTTCTTGGGCTAAACGAACAATTCCTGTCGCGGAAGCTACCGTTTCAAGACAGCCGGTTTTACCGCAGTTACAAGGAGCACCTGCATCTGGAACTACTGTAATATGCCCCAATTCCCCACCTGCACCGCTTACACCATGAACCATTAATCCGTTAGCAATGACTCCACCACCAACGCCAGTTCCAAGTGTCACACAGACGATATCTTTTGCCCCATTCCCAGCACCTTTCCACATTTCTCCGAGAGCCGCTATATTCGCATCATTATCAATGACAGCTGGTAGTAAAGTTTCCGTTTCCAGTAAATCCTTTAACGGGTAGTTGTTCCAGCCAAGATTAATAGCTTCATAGATAGAACCATTTATAGCATTAACTGGACCTGGTGCCCCCATGCCGATTCCAAGCAATCTACTCTTAGACTCTCCTAATTCCGCTAATTTGTCATCAATCGCTTTGGCAATATTGGTGGTGATTCGCTGACCATTATCTGAAATATCAGTAACAATTTCCCATTTATGAAGAATTTCTCCGTGCATATTAATAATTGCAAGTTTCGTTGTAGTTCCACCCAAATCTACGCCCATTAGCCATTTATCCATTTATGTCACCTTCTAATTTTTTTATTGAATGTTTATTCGTATTCTCAGCCTGAATCTCCTGCCTTAATAACAAAATAGCCATCTGAAATTCTTTAGTGTCCATCATACCTAACTTATAAATTTCTCGAATCTCTATTTCCATCAATTCAAGATCTGCAGTTCTGTCACCGGTATAGATGAATGTCCCAAATCTTTTTAAATATGTTTTAATATCATAAATTGTATTCATGGATGTCCCTTTCCTAAAGTTGCTTTACTCCGCTTTATTTATACCCTATTAAAAGTATATCGAACGCATGATTAACCTACAAGTGAAAGCGTTTTTTATTTTTTTTAAACTCATTATCTTTTCATAGTTGTCTATCTTGATTCATAAAATGGAGTACCGTGATTTTTTTTGGAGGTGCAAAATGAAAATTGAATGGAAGCATACAGCCATTATTTTACTAACAGCTCTATTGGCCGCATTTTTTACGTTCGGATCAAAATCAGTTGAGGAAACCATTATTTTTTTCCCGATAGATCCCGTCCTCCACTTTGATACAGCTGATACGAAATTACACGCAAAGCAAAAAGATCCCTCACACTATCAAGTAAATTGGAAAATCGAATCCACCTTAGCACAGCCAGTTTATTTACGGCAAGATGTTTCTTTATTATATAAAAATGGACGATTAATAGGGCTAATAAAGGATTGGAAGCAAAATAAAGCGAACTTATTGCAAACAAAGTCTTTTTCCGAAAAAGATAGTGGTCTCTTCGAAAGTGTCAGCTTCCATTACGGAGAAGTGCATCCGAAGGAAAACACGTATACTAGTGTGCAAAAAATGAGTAAAGATCATCTTTATGCGATTATCACTCCCCAAACAGGCTTTCAAGCATTTCACGAGTCGATCGATAAAGATCAAATGGAATGGCAGCATACGCTTGACAAGTACACTACATCTATTGTTCAAGCAGCTTTTACAGACGCCCTGAAGAAGTTTGGAATCCTTGAAAATCATTACACTGCTTTATCGTTAACTGACCTGCCGAACAGGACCGATGAATTACTTAAAGGTTTTCCTTCGGCACAGAAAGAAGAAATAATCGGAAAACTTTGGGAGGGGTTATACAAAAATTATCTTTTAGGAATAAATAAAGAAGGCGCAAGCGCCCTAAATCCATTAGGCAGTACCGTCCCAATTGTACTAGTTGCCAAAAACCAAAGCGAGCTGCTCGTTCTATTTCAAACGAATGATAGGACACCTATATTGCTTCGCCAAGAGTTATAAGAGATCAGGCAGCGAGTCAGAACCCGCTCGAACTACACCCCTTTTTAAACCGGCACATTATCACAGGTTAACTAACCATCAGTGGGGGGGTGAAAAAAAACCGCTGATGGAAGTTTCACTTTATGGCGCTCCATTCAACTGATTCAATATATTTTGATATTCTTCGTGATCTGGAGACAGCTCAACTGCTTTTTGAAACTGCCTCTTCGCTTCCTCAATGCGTTGCAAATTATAATAGGATAAACCTAAATTATAGTGCGCTTCATGAAATGTTGGTTGCTGCTTGACTGACTCTTCATAGTGATGTGAGGCTTCTTGGAAATGTCCACGCTCAAATTCAATATTCCCAAGCATAAACGAAGACAATGGATGGTTTTCCATTTTATCAATACTATCTGTTAACAGCTCGTATGCTTTGTTACTATTGCCAGCAGTCATATATTCTTGGGCCAAACTCCCTGTCGTTCTATCAAAATATACGGATTGATTACGATCACTGTAGGCGTATTGAAGTAATCCATAAGTGAGGATAATCGTAGCACCCGCAAATAACAGCTGTTTGATACTTTGTTTATGTTTAGGTAGATGGACGATACCGGCAGCCAAGAAGCCGCCTATCAACCCACCGATATGCCCGGCATTATCGATACCTGACACTGAAAAGCCATAGCCTAGGTTAATAGCAATCAGAATGATGATATTCATGCCCATCGTTCTAAAAAATAATTTCGGGTACGTCATTCCAAAAAATAATAATGCACCAAAACAGCCAAAAATGGCACCACTCGCTCCTGCTGAAACTGACGGCGTGATGATCAAACTTGCTAACGATCCGCCAAAGCCTGCAATCAGGTAAATGATTAAAAATCGGATATTTCCATAAAGCCGTTCAACTTCCGATCCAATAAAATAGAGAGACAGGGTATTCATCAATAAATGCATAAAGCCAATATGTACAACAATTGGTGTAAAAAAGCGCCACCATTCTCCGGACATAATATATGGTGAATATTTAGCCCCGTAATCCACTAATGTTTTTGTATTCGTGCTTCCACCATTCATTTCCATTAGTAAAAAGATCATGATCTGAATCGCCATAAAAATATATGTAAAGATAGGTTTTCCTCTTTGGAAAAGCTGTTGCTCTTCCTTTGCCTTTTTAACGGATCCCGCTAGAGCCGCCTGCTTGATCTTACTAATCTTTTGTTCGTCGATTTCCTCATCAAGTGGCAACTCAATGGAAAAGGGCTTCGTAAAAATGGTTTCAAGCTCATTTATTCTGGCAGAATAGGAAGCTGTACTTACAATTTGTGAAGTGACAGTCGTTTTGTTTTCAATCCTTTGCTTGTGAATAAATTCATAATCATCCACAGGTTCATATGTTGTGATATAAACATTCAAAATAGTCAATGGCTTTTTAATGAGTTTCCTCCGTATTTGTTCGCCAATTAGAGAAGCTCTTTCAATATCACGCTTTAGCCAATTCGCCCAATCAAGATCATGACGAATGATTCTAACAATATGAAACGCCTTGTCTTTATCTGTTTCAAGCCATATTTCCTGATGATCGTCAGATATCGTAACCATTCGATAATGATATTGAACTGAAAGCTGTTTAACGATTGACCAATATAGATAATCCTCCTTAAATCCCAATACTTTCCCCACTTTCTTACTGCTAATTTATGTAGTCTTCCTTACCCTTCCTCTTCACTATAGTAGATTTAATTGTAATTGTACAAACAAAGATACATGATTCATTTCGTTTTTTTGTTAATGAATCCCTTAGAAAAAATGCAAGCTCCTTGCTCAACCTAAGGCATAGAAATAGACTAACAAAGCTATACAGTGAGTAGTCATTCTCTCATCAAATTGATCGACTCTAGCCTGGAGTTTACTGCTTTTGCTAGGCAAAATCCATTTTAAAAGCTTATTGTACTTTATCTCCTAAAAAAGGGCCGATCCTCACTCCTAAAAGCTTAGGAGATACAGAATCAGACCCAATATTTACCTTACGAATAATTGGTACCATTTCCTTCACCAAATAGGCCCTGCAACATCTTCTCACGTACAGCACGTGATCCGAATGTTCCCGAAACGAGCAATTTACGCAAAAATGAATTGGCTAAGACAAGATTCATCAGGCGGTAACGACAATGATACCCAAAATATACAACCGTACCAATCATAGTAATTTTCACTATTGTTCGAAGCATATTAATCCCTCCTACCCCTAGTGTGGCGAAATCAGGATTTTTTATCCCATTTTAACAGCTCGTATTATAGCTAGCATAATTTTCTCTAACAGCTGTGTACTTTGGTTTATGTATTTGTGTTCGTAGTATCCATTTTAACGAAACATACGCGAATGATGTAAAAATAGTATAGTGGGATTAACTATCAGTAGAATAAAGTCCTTGACAGAGTATTATTTCTCGGCACTATATACATGATTCGGTGTGATAATTTTTGAAACAGGGATGTCATGAGGTTCAATAGGCAAGTGTTCCATTAACTGAAGTTCAAATGCAAGTGAAAATAGATTTCCTTTATAATCAGTAAGAAAGCGGTCATAGTACCCACCACCAAAGCCCAATCGATAACCCTTTCTTGTAAAAGCTAAGCCTGGTACAATAAGCAAAGAGAGGTCTTCCTTAGGGGCTAGCTCCGTCGTCAATACTGGCTCTTTTAAGCCAAAATAAACCGTCTCTAATTCCGAGAAGCTTGCTATATACCGAAAATCCAATGCTTTACTGCTTGGAATACATTTCGGAACCGCTACACGTTTTCCTTCGATCCAAGCTTGTTCTATAATGAAATTTGTTTCAGGCTCTGGATGAACCGCTACAGTAATACCAATCGTTTCTGCCTGCTCCCATTCCTTTAGCTCAAATACTTTCTGTGCAATTTCACGAGATAACTGGGTATGCTCAAGAATAGACAAACTTGATAATCTTCGTTTCATTTCTTCACGGATTTTTCGCTTATTATCTACCATATAGAATCCCGCCTTTCTTAAAAAAATATGTTTTTACAAGCGATACAAAACATAATTGAATAAGATAGTATCAATGTAGCATGTTCGATTCTGATTTTTCAGCCAATTCCATTCTTGTTCCAATATGATTCATACACGTACTACATTTTTCATAGCTCCAACCATTTTACTTCATAAAAAAAACAACAGGGGAAAACCCTGTTGCTTACTTTGTTTCACGGTGTGTAGTTGAACGTTTTTCTCTTGAGCAGTATTTTTTAAGCTCAAGACGATCTGGATTGTTACGTTTATTTTTTTTAGAAATATAGTTACGATCTCCACATTCAGTGCAAGCTAACGTAATATTCACGCGCATGTGTATTTCCCTCCAAACATATTGACGTTTTCACATAGGACCTTTCTATAATATCATTTTTTCTATGCAAATGCTAGTCTGTTTTTTGAGAAATATCATCATAAAATACTTCTATTAATGGGGCAGAGCAGAAAGTAATTTTTCATGCATAAACAAGGCTTCCTCTTTGGTGTTTGTATGGATGACCCAAGCGACTGCTTCAATACATTCATCAGGTTGAATTTCCGGTTCCAAGGAAAAAATGCTGCTTACTTCTCCTTTTGCTAGCGGTGAATAGGAAAGTATTCCTTCTTTAAGTGATTTAAAGCAGCCATACTGATACAAGCTCCCTTTTCCTTGAATACAATACTGCGAGATTCCCTTTCCTTTTACCACCCCGCCAAGCAAAGAGATTGATTTTTTGCCAATGTGTAAAATGGCCTTTTCTCCTGGACAATAAAAGGCAACGTTCTGAGGATCACGCATGTTTTCATAATGAAAGACCATTTTAGGTGATTTTAAAAAGGCAGATGTATTTTTTATCGTGCATCTTACAAATGATATATGTTGTTTTGAAAAAGATTGGATTAATGAACGCATTTGCCCCCCTGTATTGACTGCCACTTCTTCTTCAGAATACCAGTCAAATTCTCCATCAATCCATATTCCAGCCTTTAATTGTTTACGGAAGCCATGTGACTCAGTTCCTTTGGGTAATGTTTCGTAAGCAGATAGTGTGTTCATCATGATTCTCCCCTTTCCATTAAATGTAAGCGCTTTAATGTATCAGTACTTAAGTTAAGACCTACAACCTTCGAGCTGCGTGTCTGTTCAATAGTTTGAATAGTCAGTTTTTAATTACTCTAATCGTAGCACTGAATAGCATTCCGTACAATAAACGCATTTTGTCGAATTTTATGACTCCTTTTCCTTCTAGGTAAATTAGTCATAAAATATTTTCTTAAACTTATCTTTTAGTATTTTTGATTTGAATTCGACAACGTTTCAGTAACCGATTAGACAAATACCGGTTTATTTTTTATAATTATGCTCATTGTTCCAGAAACTTGCCCAATTTTGCAAAATAATGTGGTAAATTAAGAAAAGCGGAAGACGACTTGAAAAGAGGTCAAACAGCTAAGATTGCCACATCCCCATGTCTTCGCAGTCCTTGGACCGGCATCTTCGACTCAAAGAGTTATCTACATAAAAGATTTCCTATAGTACGCTTTGAAAACACAAAAGCCCATGAAAAAATACAGAGGTGAAATTATGGAGTATCTACTGATTGGTCTTTTTACGTTTTCCATTATTCTTTTACTGATTTCTTTCGTTAAAAAAGATCCTGTAAAGTTAGAAGAAATGGAACAAATGACCATCAATCATATGCAAGAAATGTATCAAATTAAAAAGAAAATTAAAATATTGGAAGAAGAACTACTTATTCAAGAAAGTCCTCTCTCTTATGCAGTACCTAAACCAAGTACACATAAACCAAACAACACTTCTTCACAGACCAACGAAATTCTCAAAAGCCAAGTGCTTTCACTGTATAAACAAGGGCTGTCTCTTGAGCAAATAGCCAAACAATCTACCTTATCGATGGATACGGTCATCACAGTGATTGAAGAAGTTTCAATGCGAGGATCAAAACATGAATAAATCGACAATTCGAGCATTTGCAGCTGGTATCATATTCACCTCTACTCTTGTTGGTTGCTATTTATTTGCATTTTCCATTGAAAAGAAAACCACTATAACTCTTGAAGAAGCAAAAGTTATAGTGAAACAAAATGGATACATAATCCAGTCTGCTGAAACTAGCAAGAAAGAGATTGCAAGCGAATCACAAGGTAATGAATCCATTACTGATATTAAGAAACCAGTGACACCTAAACAAGCTGAGAAGCCTTCCTCTGTTTCTTATACATTAATCGTGAAATCTGGAATGACACCCGAAAAAATAGCAGAGGTTCTTGAAAACGAGGGAATTTTCGAAAATGGTGTAGTTTTTCTCCAATACTTGAAAGAAAATCAATTAATCAAACGCATTCAGATTGGACAATATACATTAACGCCTGATATGGAACTTACCGAAATTGTTAAAATGATTACTGAATAGGAAAGAGGGCGCCTCAAAAAAAGGGTCAGACCCCGCAACAATTCAATACAGTACAGTATAAAAAGTGCATTTAACACTATACTGTATTGAGAGTGCGAGGTCAGACCCTTTCTTAACCAAATCTTCCACTAATATAGTCTTCTGTCCGTTTGTCAGTAGGGTTTGAAAAAATCGTTGTTGTATCACGATATTCGACAACTTCACCGCTCAAGAAAAATGCCGTACGGTCAGAAATACGTGCAGCTTGCTGCATGTTATGTGTAACAATGATAATACTAAAATCATTTTTTAGTTCCTGAATTAATTCTTCCACTTTTAAAGTCGAAATTGGGTCTAGGGCAGAAGTTGGTTCATCCATCAAGATGACATCTGGCTCAATGGCAAGACAACGAGCAATACATAGACGCTGTTGCTGTCCACCTGAAAGCCCATAGGCATTTTCTTTTAGACGATCCTTCACTTCATCCCAAATCGCAGCACCACGTAAACTTTTTTCAACAATTTCATCAAGAACCTTCTTATTTTTGATGCCATGAATTTTGGGTCCGTACGCTATATTTTCATAAATAGACTTTGGAAATGGATTTGGCTTTTGGAACACCATTCCTACTTGAGTACGTAAATCTTCCACTCCGTATGATTTATCTAGAATATTACGACCTCTGTATTGAATTTCACCGGATGTTTTTACACCAGGAACCATTTCAATCATGCGGTTTAACGTTTTAATATACGTTGACTTTCCACAACCTGATGGTCCTATGATAGCTGTAACTTCATTTTCATGCAAATCCAAGTTGATGTTTTTTAATGCATGTGTGCTACCATACCACAGGTTCAAATCTGTTGTTTTATAGACAAATTGTTTTTCAATATGTGTCGTTTGAGTATTTTCAATCTGTTTACTTTGGGATTTTAATAATGTCACATTCATCTGCCGTTTCCTCCCTTAATATCTTTTCTGGAAATGATTTCGAATGAATACCGCAATCGAATTCATCACGATTAATAAAACAAGCATAACGAGAATACCAGCCGCTGCTAAATCCTGAAATTCTGCTTGTGGACGGGATGTCCAGTTGTAGATTTGCATTGGTAATACAGTAAATGTGTCCATGATTGTTTTTGGCAAAAAAGCGACGAACATCGGAATCCCAATAACGATAAGCGGTGCTGTTTCACCAATCGCTCTTGATAAGGCCAAAATTCCTCCGGTTAAGATGCCAGGAATAGAAGCGGGCAATACGACTTTTAAAACAGTTTGCCATTTCGTTGCTCCCATAGCGAAAGATGCTTCACGGAGTTCTTTCGGAACAGAACGGATCGCTTCCTGTGAGGCTACTATAATGACAGGAAGAACTAAAAGACTCATTGTTAATCCGGCAGCTAGTACAGAACGTTCTAATGCCATTGCTCTGACGAAAATGGTAAGTCCCAGTAGTCCAAATACAATCGATGGGACGCCAGCAAGATTGGAGATATTAAGTTTAATGAAAGATGTGAATTTATTTTTTTTCGCATATTCTTCTAAATAAATCGCAGTGCCGACACCTAGTATTAACGAAACCGGAGCCACGACCACCATAAGCCAGATGGTACCGATGAAAGCAGCTTTAATCCCAGCGTTTTCCGGTCTTCTTGATGCAAAGTTCTGGAAGAAATCCAAATCTATATAGCCAATTCCTTGGGTAATAATTCTGTAGAACAATACCCCGAGTACTAATAAACCAAACAATGTCGAAAGGAAAAACAATCCTTTAAAAATTTGATTTCTGATAATTCTACTCGGCATTTTTTTTGCAACTATTTCTTTATCTACTAACTTACTCATTAATATTCCTCCTTAAACTTTCGTGTGATGAACTGTGCAAACAAGTTCATAAACAGTGTAAAGAGGAACAATGTCATTCCTACTGCATATATACTATAATAAATGGTCGTTTGATACCCAGCATCACCTGTGCTTACCTGAACAATATACGCAGTCATCGTTTGAATAGAAGATGTGACATCAAAACTTGCATTCGGAGTTGAACCACCTGCTACTGAAACGATCATCGTTTCACCGATTGCTCGTGATAAAGCAAGAACAACCGATGCAGTAATACCAGATACTGCTGCCGGTAAAATGACCTTAATTGTCGTTTCCAATTTAGTTGCGCCTAGTGCAAAGGCTCCTTCTCGAATGGAACGTGGTACAGACGACATGGCATCTTCAGATAGAGAAGCAACCATTGGCGTAATCATAATTCCCACTACAATCCCCGGGCTCAATGCATTAAATGTTTCCAGACTCGGAATCATTTGTTTCAATATTGGCGTAACAAATGTCAGTGCAAAAAATCCATACACAATGGTAGGGATACCAGCCAATACTTCTAATATTGGTTTAATGACTCTACGTGCTTTTTCAGAAGCATACTCACTCAAATAAATGGCTGTCGCCAAACCAATAGGGACTGCGACTATTGCTGCAATTCCTGTTATTTTTAAAGTACCTACAACGAGCGGCATTATTCCAAAAGATGCATTTGTCGCGGAAAATGGATACCATTTTTTATTCGTGAGAAATTCAATGATGGATACTCGGTCAAAAAAAATAAATGTTTCAAATATTAATGTGAACACAATTCCTATCGTTGTCAAAACAGATAGCACTGCTGTCAATAATAGTAGTCCGGGAATTAATTTTTCAAAATTAAAGTGATTCTTTTTCTTTAATCTTTTCTCTATAATCATTTGCTGCACTGAGTATTCTTTATCGTTACCACGTGGCAATCTGAAAACCCCTTTCATCATAGCCAAAAGGATGGCAGGTTTATCCAGGTTGTACCCGCCATCTTTTCATTTTTTGTTATTCATTTATATCTGAAACTTATTTTGTAAGTTCAGCGAGTTTTTCTAAATCTTTTTTATAATCTGCTTCAGGTAAACTAATATAACCAACTTCTTCGGCCATTTTACCAGCATTTTCGATTGCAAATTTTGTGTAGTCTGCAACTTGTTCTTTATCAGCTACTGCTTTATTAGATACATATGTGTATACTGTTCTTGAAAGTGGTTTGTAATCCCCGCCAATTGTTTCATGAGTTGGTTCAACTGGGCCATTTCCATTATCAATGCTTACATCTTTAAGCTTGTCTTTGTTTTCAGCATAATACGCATAACCGAAGTATCCAATTGCGTTCTTATCGCCTGTCACACCTTGAACAAGGATATTAGGATCTCCTGAAAGTGTTGCATTTGCAACCATTGGTGCATCCTGTAAAATAACTTCGTTGAAATAGTCATGTGTTCCAGAATCTGTACCTGGAGAATAGAATTTAATTTCTTCTTTCGGCCACTCTGGACGGATATCAGACCACATTTTTGTTTTTCCGTTATCAATCCATAATGCTTTTAATTCATCAACTGTCAAATGATCAACAAAATCATTTTGAGGATTAACAACAACTGTAATTCCGTCATATGCTAATGGTAATTCAGTAAATTCGATTCCGTTTTTATCAAGCTCTGCTTTTTCTTCATCTTTCACTGGGCGTGAAGCATTGCTTAAGTCCGTTTCTCCCGCAATAAACTTCTTAAATCCGCCGCCAGTTCCGGAAAGACCGACAGATACTCTTACATCTGGCTGAACTGTTCCGTATTCTTCAGTAACAGCTTCCATGATTGGGTATACAGTAGATGAACCATCAATAATAACTTCACCAGAAAGTTTTGCAGCTGTATCCCCAGTTCCAGAAGTACTCTTTTCTTTAGTAGTGTCTGAGCCGCATGCTGTTGCTACAGCCAAAACTCCAGTTAACATTGCTGTTATAGCGAAACCTTTAAACTTCTTCATTTACTTATTCCCCCTGAAATATTCATTGTTTGTTTCTACAAACTAAGATTACTATCTTACTGTTAACGAACATTAAACACTTTGTAAATTTTGCGTAAACCTCTGTGCGAATTTTGTAAACATCAAACAAGAATTGCGTCGAATAAGAAAGAAAAACCAATTCTTTTCTTTAGTAATAACCCCATCTTTATCTCCTATACATGTAGACAAGATAATCACTAGAATTGAAACGCAAAAAAAAGGGTCTGACCTCACAGACTCTATAAACAGCACAAATGGAGCGTATGTACTATTTGATAAAGTGTGAGGTCAGACCCTTTTTGGGACATCCTCTTACAAGCGTCTATTCATTATTCTGCCTGCTCTTGTTGGATTTCCTTGCCAGTCACAACCTTATTCTCCGTCGTTTCATCTGTTTCATCGGCTTGTTGACGAGTCTTTTTCAAGTCGAAATAAGTATCTAGAGCAAATTCAGCCAGTTTTCCATTCAATCCATTGCTAGAATGACCTTGATACGCCCAAGGAACGACAACAGCAAAAGCAACTTCTGGATTCTCTGCTGGTGCAAAGCCAACCATGCTTAGACTCATAGTTGCTTGGAGATCTTTATATTTATCTTTATTTGGTCCATCATAGAAGGCTTGGGCCGTACCTGTTTTTGCAGCTACCGTATAAGATTTATGACCAAAGTATTTATAAGCAGTTCCACCTTGTTCCATGGCAACCAATTTAAAGCCATCCTGAACCCGATTAATCCAGCTATCTTTCATATCTAGCTTATTAAGTACTGTTGGGGTTATTTCACTGACTACAGCACCAAGTTCTGTATTATCATCAACAGGATCGTGAATTTCTTTCACCATATGCGGCTCCATTCGATAGCCACCATTGGCAATCGTTGAGACATATTGTGCAAGCTGCATTGGTGTATAGGTGTCATACTGTCCAATCGCTAAATCGAGCAATTTACCAGGAAGTGTATCAGTTCCTTTGTACCCAACCATTTCATTCGGCAAATCAATGCCTGTCCTTGAACCTAACCCAAATTGGGCATAGTAATTTCGCATCGTTTCAAAAGCACTTGATCCAATATTCAGCCCCTTACCTGGTACATATTCTGTACCAGCTATAGCAATCGCCGTTCTAAACATATATACGTTAGAAGACTTTTTCAGCGCAGTTAAATCATTAATATTCCCCATGTTAGTATATGATGCTTTTTTGGGCGTACCTTTAATGTTTAATGTTGTATCATAGAAATACTTATTTGGCTGAATGGCACCAGTTTGATACCCAGTCAAAATCGTTGCACCTTTCACACTAGACCCTACTGTATAGGAAGACGATATATTACCTAGTGCATAATCATTGATCGTTGGTTTGCCTGTTTCTTTATCGATTACATATTGCTTCCCAGCCATTGTCAGGATTTCACCCGTTTTCGGATCCATTAATACTACAAAAGCGCGATCAAGGAATTTCGTATTCCCTGCTTTTTTCGCCTGTAGTAATTGCTTCTCAATTTCATTTTCGATTGCTTGCTGAAGATCCATATCAATGGTTAAGACTAAATCCTTTCCACGCTGCCCTTCGGAAACAACTTGGGATTCAACTACATTTCCACCCTTATCTGTTATATTCTTCACTTTCGCTTTATTTCCTTGAAGCACGTCTTCATACTGTAATTCGATATAGCTTTTCCCTACTCGGTCGTTCCGGCTATAACCGCGTGAAAGGAAATAATCAAGACGTTCACTCGGTAAACCTTCGTCTGAGGTAGATACTTTACCTAGAACAGATTTCAACGTGTTACCAAAAACATATGTCCGATCCCAGTCCGTTGTAATATTTACACCTGGCAAAGAATCAAGATTTTCACTTACCCTCGCGAATTCTTCCTCGGTTACGTCCTTGTTTTTAACAATTTGTGGTGTTAGTGCATAGCCGCTTGAAAATTCACGATAAATCGCGAGCACTTCAAGTTCAGCATCTGTAAAGGAATTGATCTCTTTCTCAGTAATTCTTTCAATTTGAAGCTTATATAAATCTTTTTCTTCAAGTTCGCCTTCGGTGACCTTTTTTCGGTCGGCAGCGGTAATCTTCGCTTCCGCTTCATCCGGATGTTTTAGAATCCAGAAGTCTTTTCTATCTCGTTCCGTTATTTTATTTGTTTCTTTATGAATCAGTTTGGCTAGTTTTTCTGCCGTTTCCAACATTTCCTTTGCCGTTGTTCTCTGGCTTCTAGTGTAAGTAATAGCATCCAACGGCTTATTATCGACCATCACCTTTAGATTTCGATCATACATTTTTCCACGAGGAACTGGATTGTTCACTGTTACTTCTTCTGTTCTTTCAATTTCTCTTTTATAATCATCTCCATAGACAATTTGAACAAGGCCAAGACGGAGAATTAGTACTGAAAATAATAGAAAAACAGCGAAGAAAAGTAGATTTAATCGCAAAGGAACATGAGTCTTTTTCTTCTTTTCTTTTGTCACGCTAAGCCACACATCCTCTTATAAAAATAGTAATCTACCTTATTCTATATAACTTAAAAGAGAATATCTAGTTTTGTTAATGGAAAATTGCACAGCTTATTTTTTTCCTCTATAAATTGAACGATTGAATTACCTAGTTTTTTACGAATGGGTTTCAAATTATTAGTTTATCACGATGGGTATAGATAAATTGGGAGTAAAAAGCAAGGTACTAGTAAAATAAGTGTCCGATTCCAGGCTTATCTCTTAGCCAAAAATGAAGAGAACTCGGTACCAAAGATCAAGATATTTTTATCCAGGGTTTAAAATTATTCCGAAATACTTTTTTGCTGATTTAGAATAAAAATAATTACGGTGATCTTTCATTTTAGCCTATATGATCTGAATAAACTTATGCGTGACCAATAAATAGGCACGGACCTCGCGTTTTATGTTTGTAACACTTCATCCATGCGCGAGGTCTACCCCTTTTAAGACATCCGTATATCATGCGGGGCGGTCCATATTAATTTTTCTAACAAATAAATAAATGATTGTATGTCCGGCTCCGACCATCAATAAAAAAATAGGTAGGCTTTTTACCGGGTCAAAAAACATAACTGTGATAATAAAACCGGTAATTGAAACAATCCGCCCGAACAGAATGTAGAGTTCCCGCACTACAATATATTCAATTCTTAACTCTGCAGCCTGCCAGGCACGGCCAATAATATCGTAAGTCAGTGACATATACGGTACAAGCAAGATTGGATAAGCAATCGCAATGGTCGCCGCGTAAATAAGCAGCTTGGCATACGTGACATTGAAAGCAATCAAAAATACGCCTACATATAAAAGAATTCCTCCAAGCAAGATTGATTTCTTCCGAATTTTTTGCTTAATGTATCTTGCTGCGAAATAATAAGCGATAAACGAAAGAATTGAATTCACCATACTGAAATTTCCTAGCGCGAGTTCACTTCCCGTTTGAATAAAAACAAAAATCGAGACGACAAACATAAATGTTCCTTCGCGTAATCCTTGGAAAAAATGTGCATACAATATTTGACGCCAATTATAATCATTTTTCCTTTCTTTAAGTGTACGTAGAAATAAATATTTACCATGAGCTGGTCGTCTTTCTAAAGAAAAACTAAAATAAACCGCTATCGCAAATAATAACAACGATACCCCGAATATGATGGAGTACCCTGTAAATTTCTCCAGTCTAGATATAATGAAGCCCGCAAAAATAGGTCCGATTATACCTCCTGAAGAAGTCAGCAGGCCTAAGAAGCCATTGAAAAAATCACGTGTTTCTGGTTCTGTAATTTCAAAAGTCAACACGTTAAAAGCAAGCCAGTAAAACCCATACCCTATCCCAAGTAATCCACCAAGTAAGATAAGAAAATGAGTGGCCTGTGTGCCAATTAAGAGAACAGCTAAATAAAAAGCTGCTAAAAATATGACGCCGAGTCGCAAAACAATAACTCGGTCCACCTTTTTGGCAATTCTACCTGCAAACACAAATGTGAGCGGCTGAAAAATCGCCACGGCCAAATTATAAATTCCGATATCTACGTAATCTCCAGACTGCTTCCACAGAAATACATTTACAAACGTATTTGAGAGCGCAATACTCATGCTGTACAATCCGCCGATAATTAGCAAAATCCGTAAATCCCGATTAATCTCCATGTCTCCAGTCCATTTTTTTATAATGCCCATGTTTTAACTCTCCTTTAAGTGCTTTTATAGTGTTTGAAGAACCATGGACATTTATTTAAAGGAGCGGTTATTTCAAAATTTTTCCTCCAGAAACTAAAAAAACAGGAATTCCTTTGAGGAATCCCTGTTTTTTTAGTTTCTATCTTATTTTGCTGAGCTGAACCGACTAGCTACTTCATCCCAGTTTACAACGTTCCAGAATGCGTTGATGTATTCTGGACGACGGTTTTGGTAGTTCAAGTAGTAAGCATGCTCCCAAACATCTAAACCAAGTAAAGGCGTTTTGCCTTCCATAATTGGAGAGTCTTGGTTAGGCGTACTTGAAACTTCAAGCTCACCATTGTTTACTGAAAGCCAAGCCCAGCCAGATCCGAAACGAGTTGTTGCTGCTTTAGCGAATTCTTCTTTGAAGCTATCAAAGCTGCCAAATTTAGAAGTGATTGCATCCGCTAATTCACCAGACGGCTGTCCGCCACCGTTTGGTGAGATGATTTGCCAGAATAATGAGTGGTTAGCGTGTCCGCCACCATTGTTGCGTACAGCCGTGCGTTTTGCTTCAGGAACCGCATCAAGGTTTGCAATTACTTCTTCAACGCTTTTACTCAAAAGTTCTTCATTGCCTTCAAGAGCAGCGTTTAAGTTTGTTACATACGTGTTATGGTGTTTCGTGTGGTGAATGTTCATTGTTTCTTTGTCAATGTTTGGTTCTAACGCATCGTATGCGTACGGTAATTGTGGAAGTTCGAATGCCATAAATAAAATTCCTCCCTATGTAACTTTAGTTTTTTTGACGAAGTAGAATTGCACATGCAAACACTACTGCTCGTTTCAATTAGAATATCAAAGTTTTGGTAACGTTTCAAATGTTATGCTTCATCATATACTAAATCTTCCTCACTTTCATTTATAAAACAGTGAACAAGAAGTAAATCACCATAAACAACTGGATGATGCTTTTGGTTACAACACTACCAACAAATCCAAACACTGAACCCAAGCCAATTTTTGCAGCTACGACCGGATTTTTCTTGTGTACAACCATCTCCGCTATAACCGCTCCAATGAATGGTCCGATGATAATCCCTAAGAACGGGATAACAAACGGACCGACTAGGATACCGATCGTACTTCCCCATATGCCTGCTCTCGAACCCCCAAACTTTTTCACGCCTGCTAAATTAGCTACATAATCTGCACAAAATAATAGAAGGACCAATAAAATTTGGATCGCCCAAAACCTCCAATTAAAAGTCTCAAAGGAGTAAAATACCCCATATAACAAAATACCTCCCAAAATAAACAACACGCTTGGGATAATGGGATAAACGAGACCAATAAACCCAATAATAAACATGATAACAATTACGAGCCAATACATTACATCCATTTTCATCCTACTTTCTAAGAAAAACTAATACGGGTCCTTGGCTATCTTCTATTATAAATTTATTTGACTATGGAGCATACCAATACCCATTGTAATAAACTTATACGTTTATTATTGAAAGAACCATTCTTTCAAATACATTCTAACGAATCTTCAATGACTTTCTGTTGTGTTCTTCGAGACACCTAGCTAAAATGAAAAAGATATAAAGAAACCATTTCATAAAAAGGGCTGTGAAGAATGAATATTTTCAAACAATTTATTTTAAGTTTATACTCACCGAAAGACATCGCAAGTTTCAGAAATCAAGGAATCGGAAAAACAATCTTGTTCATCTTCTTCCTTTCTCTCGTTTCCATTATTCCCTCTGCCATTTATTTCAGTACGGCAATCTCAGCAAGCATTCCTGCAATTCAGTCAACATTTACGGAAGATTTGCCTGATTTCACAATAAAGAATGGAATACTAACGGATACTAGTGAAGAACCTGTTATTATCGAGAAGAATAATATGACAATTTACATGGACGACAGCGGCGAAATCACTGCCCAGCAAATTGCTCGAGAATCGATAACCGCTATCGGATTTTTACAAAATGAATTTGTCTTTACGACAGGAGGAGAAATTCAAACAGGTCCCTACTCCTTACTTGAAGGACAATCTATCTCAAACAAAGATATTGAAAAGATGCTAGACACTGCTACATCCCTTTTACCTGTAGCTATTGTTATACTAGTTCTAGCAATGTTCCTATTTACGTCAGCATTATTGTTTATTAAAGTATCTATTTTTGCTATGTTTGGTTTACTTTTCAATAATTCGCTCGGCCGTGGCCTTTCCTATCGTCATCTTTGGAGAATTGCAGCTTACTGTATCACATTGCCGACGATCTTTTTCACGATCATGGCTGCTTTTCAAACGGCTGTCCCATACGGTTCAATCATAAACTGGTTCGTTACCATTATCATGTTGTATTTAACCCTGAAAGAGGTATCGAATAACCAAGATAGAATCGAACCTACTAACTCTAAATAATTTCGAAGGGACATCGATATCGATGTCCTTTTTTAAACGCATCATCTTCTATACTCCATAAGCAAACCTTTCACAGAATGCTCCTTCAAGATATTCCCTCAACGAATTTGATGCATCCTCCTTAGTCCACGTTACGCCTCGTATCGGATTGCCTGCACACCCGAAACTTAGAAATCATAGGTAAAAGACTGCCCAATTTTAGGCATAGTCCGAATAGATTTACATATACATAAAAGAAAGACAGGCTGGGAGGACGTTCATGAAAAAAATGTTGCTCTTCTTATCGATTTGTTTTACCGTTTTTATCATTTATTACGATATGACAAAAGGAACGCTTCCTACTAAATCAACTGTGAGAACCATTGAGGCTAGTTCGACTCCTGTTTCAGAAATTATCCCAATTCCATATAAAGAAATCAAGATACGTGCAGGAGATTCGCTATTATCATTAATCAAAAAGCAGGAAGGTACACTTCCTCTTTCCATCGAATCCATCATTTCGGATTTTGAGAATTTAAATGGAATTAAGCCTGAAGCCATGCAAATTGGCAATACGTATAAAATTCCCTTCTATAATGAATAAAAGATTCAATCCTTGTCAACAGACTCATAAGATTGTTACAATAGGTAAAGCGGTCATTAAGACGTACCGAAATATGATTTTTTCCTAAAGGAGAGAATTCCACGTGAGTGAAATAATACATCGAACGAAAACTCGTCCAATTAAAGTTGGAAACTTAACAATTGGCGGAAATAACGAAGTAATTGTACAAAGTATGACAACAACGAAAACGCATGATGTTGAAGCAACGGTTGCGGAAATCCTGCGTCTCGAAGAAGCTGGTTGCCAAGTTGTACGTGTAGCCTGCCCTGATGAACGTGCGGCGAAAGCAATACCAGAAATTAAGAAAAAAATTAACATTCCACTTGTCGTAGACATTCATTTTGATTATAAGCTTGCTTTATTAGCTATAGAAGGCGGAGCAGATAAAATCCGGATCAATCCGGGTAATATTGGTCGTCGTGAAAAAGTAGAAGCTGTTGTAAAAGCAGCAAAAGCAAAAGGGATTCCCATTCGAATTGGTGTAAACGCTGGGTCGCTTGAAAGACGGATTATTGAGAAATACGGCTACCCTACAGCTGACGGAATGGTAGAAAGTGCTCTTCATCATATTAAAATTCTTGAAGACCTTGATTTTCATGATATCATCGTTTCCATGAAAGCATCTGATGTAAACTTAGCCATAGAAGCATATGACAAAGCTTCTCAAGCTTTTGATTATCCGCTTCATCTTGGAATCACGGAGTCAGGGACGTTATTCTCTGGAACTGTGAAAAGTTCAGCAGGACTTGGTGCAATTTTAAGCAAAGGTATCGGGAATACGATGCGTGTGTCTTTAAGTGCTGACCCTGTTGAAGAAGTCAAAGTTGCTCGTGAGCTATTGAAAGTATTTGGGCTTGCTTCAAACATGGCAACACTGATTTCCTGCCCAACTTGTGGCCGAATTGAAATTGATCTTATTAGTATTGCTAATGAGGTGGAAGAATATATTCAAACCATTAAAGCACCGATTAAAGTTTCTGTTCTTGGCTGCGCGGTAAACGGTCCTGGTGAAGCGAAAGAAGCGGATATCGGGATTGCTGGAGCACGTGGTGAAGGACTATTATTCCGTCATGGAAAAACCGTCCGTAAAGTTCCCGAAGAAACAATGGTTGAAGAATTGAAAAAAGAAATCGATCTAATTGCTGAAGAATATTATGCTAAACAACGGGCTGAAGCAGAAGCTGCGAAATAAATAATGAAAAGATAAGGCCTGGAATTGATCCAGGCCTTTCTCTTTGCCCCTAATCTTACCTTTTTAAAAGAACGGCATGATAAAGATTCCGACGATAATGGAAACCACTCCAACACCAATTGCCCACGCACCAAGGGTTGAAGCCCCTCTCCTGCGAGCAATGAATCCAAGGATAATCCCGACAATTCCTAAGATTACTGGCATGAAGAACAGAGACAGAATGGACACAATCAATGCGAATGCTCCAAACCCCGTTCCTGTTTTTCCATCATGATCATCATGCTCTCTTACTGAGTAAGCACGGTTGCCCATTGGCTCAGCAAATTCTGCAGATGTTTCTTCATCATACCGGTGGGAAGAGATGTCTTTCTGCTCAGTCACTACTGGTACAGTCTCATAACTGCGATTAATATCTGATATTACTACCTGATCTTCCTCATCCAGTGCCGTTGTATCTAAGCGATTCTCCACTGTCTCAAGCTTTTTGGATTTCCTCTTTTCATCATCCATGCTGGAATATCGATCTTCTTCCATACGTGCATCCCTCACTTTCGTTTTTAGGAGCATTTATAGTGTATGTGATTATGGTCAAAAACCTCATGAAAATTATTTCTTTGCATGGTTACATTTACTAATGGTACACTTGAAGCAAGATCGGATAAGGAGGATAACTAGCTTGCGAAAACGACTAGGCATTGATATCGATGGAACAATTACTAGACCTGATACATTTGTTCCATATTTAAATAAAGCTTTTCAATTATCACTCACATATGAAGAAATTAATCAATATGACTTCAATCCTTTTGTAAATGTTCCCGAAGAAGAATTTTCTAAGTGGTTTATCGAGAATGAACCCATTATTTATGCTGAATCCATTCTCGTAGACGGTGCAAAAGAGGTTTTGCATAAATGGGCAAATTCGCATGAGCTTTACTTTATTAGTGCTAGAAATAATGCCATGCTGGAAGTAACAGAATCTTGGTTTTCAAAGCAAGAATTACAATACAAACATATTGAATTGATCGGATCACATGATAAAGTAGCGACTGCGAAGAAATTCGAGGTCGATCTTTTTATTGAAGACAAACATGACAATGCTGTAGCTATTGCAGAAGAATGTAATATCCCAGTATTATTATTCGATACACCGTACAATCAAGATCCCATTCCTGACAGCGTTATTCGAGTTTACCATTGGCATGAAGCGGAAAAATGGGTAGAGAATTGGGTAAAAGATTCATTATAGCTGCAAAAAAACCATCTTCTATGATGGTTTTTTTAATAATTAATGCAGCTCGGGCATTTTCCATAAATTTCAAATTTATGACCAGAGATATCATAATCATGTAGACTTTCATTTAAATCCGTCATGGGACAAGTTTCAATCTCCTTCGTTTTTCCACACGTTAAACAAATAAAGTGGTGATGGTGGGAATGATGGCCACAAGTGAAACGGAAATGCTTCTCACCAGCTAATTCTGTTGTTTCAAATACCCCTAAGTCCACAAAAAGGGAAAGATTACGGTAAATCGTATCAAAGCTAAGCCCTGGATAATCCGATTTCATATTTTCAAGAACATCCTTCGCAGTTAAATATTTATCACTTGAAGAAAATAATTGAAGCATTTCTTCTCGTTTCCCAGTATGTTTATAGCCTTTATCTTTTAATAATTGCATCGCTGTTGTTACGTTCATAAGAATCACCCTTCCTTACGCAAATCGTGTTTTGATTTTTCCTATAAGAATCGAGATAACTAATATTAATACAGTAAGCATGACGATAGTGCCACCAGGTGCAAGGTCGAGATAATATGATAAGAACAGACCGGAAATGACTGAAACCTCACCGAATATCACAGAATAAAACATCATCTGCTTAAAGCCTTTTGCAAAGCGAAGACTAGCCGCAACCGGTATCGTCATTAGGGAAGAAACGAGCAAAATCCCTACAATCCGCATCGACGCAGCAATGACAAGCGCAACCATAACAATGAAAATAAAATGAATGACTTTTGAAGGAATTCCTGATGCTTTTGCATGTTCTTCGTCAAAAGACAATAAAAAAAGCTCTTTATATAATAAGACTAGTGTTATGACAACAAAGATAGCTACAATAATAATAAGTTGCAAGTCTGTTCGGCTAACAGCACTAACACTGCCGAATAAATAGCCATATAAGTCCGTATTAAAGCCGTTTGCAAGCGAAATGAAAATCGCACTTAAACCGATTCCACTCGATAAAATAATCGGTATTGCAAGCTCTTTAAAATGTTTATACACATTTCTCAACTTTTCAATAAATAAAGAACCTACAACGGAGAACGTCATGCCCATATACAATGGATTCAGACCCGCCAATGCAATAAAGTTCTTTTCTAATAATAAGCTAAATGCAATTCCTGCTAGGGCGACATGGCTAAGAGCATCCGCGATCATCGACATTCTCCGTACCACTACGAAAACGCCGATTAGAGGAGCCAACGCACCAATAATCAAGCCTGTTAGAAATGCATTTTGTAAAAATTCATACTGCAAAATACCCGAAATCATGGGTGACCTCCAACCTCTTAATGATTATGACTGAGTAGCTGAACCCCATGACCGTATATAGAGGACAGTTCTTCTTCATTTAATTCGTTATATTCACATGCATCTCCATGGAAGTGCAGGGTTTTATTGATACACGCAACATGCGTCACCTTATCTGTTACAGTCGCGACATCATGAGTAACTAAAATAAGCGTAATCCCTAATTGTTTATTCATCATCTCAAGAATTTCATAAAATTGTTGGACGTTTTTTTGATCAACACCTACTGTTGGTTCATCCAAAATCATTAATTCTGGTTCACTGACGAGAGACCGAGCAATGAATACCCTTTGCTGTTGCCCTCCAGATAACTCCCCTATATTACGATCCTTAAAGCTAAGCATGCCGACAGACTCTAGCACTTTGACCACTTTCTTTTTATGTTCTTTACGTGGAATTTTAAATAAACCGATTTTTTTCGTTAATCCGCTTAGCACCACTTCAAATACCGTTGCCGGAAAACCTGAATTAAATGAATTAGCTTTCTGCGAAACAAAGCCAATCTTCTGCCAATCTTTAAACTGACGAATCGGTTGCCCAAATAATTCAATATTCCCTTTTTGTATCTTCAATACGCCGAGAATTAATTTCAGCAATGTCGACTTTCCTGAACCATTTGGACCAACAATCGCTAAAAAGGCCCCCTGAGGTACTTGGAGAGAGACATCTTCTAAAACAAGATCTTTTGAATATTTATAGGAAATATCCTCAACCTTAATAATCGGCATCACTTTCTTATCTCCCAATTTAATCACCTATTTTATTTTTATAAGAATCGTTACGATTTACTTAAAGTAGTATATAAGAAATAAGGCCAATTGTAAAGAAACTAAGCCTTTTGACTAATAAAATAGCCTGTACTAAATGTAAAGTATGGTTCACTTCCGTTCACTTCCGTCATATGTTAACTATATGTTAACAAATAAGGAGGTCAAATAGGTGAAATTATTTGAAACGATGATCAATCACAAAATTAATAAAATTCAGGCCCATGAATTGCAATCCATTGCAGGTCAGCATGGAGTCAGCCTTACCCAAAAAGATGCGCACAGTATTAGCCGCATACTAGCCGGGAGAAATATAAATGTTTTTGATTCTGTCCAGCGAAAAAATGTACTTAACGAAATTGCAGAAATTGCAGGACCTTCAACAGCAAATCAAATTGCAAAGCTTTTTACCCAACTCACTGCAAATTTCTAAAAAAACTGGCTATGTTAAACACCACTTTAGATAAAATGGGTTTTGGATCATTCCTGTAAACCCTTGGTTTCGCACGTCTTTGGAGCATAGCTAAAAAATAAGGAATAAAGCATGGAGGCTGTCTTTGGCCTTCATGCTTTATTCCTTTTTTCACTGCAGGGACTGTACCGTTTATAATGGCTGTTTTTAGTCTGACCCTTTAGTTTTAAACCAAAATCCCCAACTATATAAAGTTTATATGACACGAGTGTGAGATCACTCGTATTAAAATTAATTCTTCGCTAATTTCGTTGCAACCTTTTTATCGGACGATTTTCTTCCTATTATATCTTCCGCTTGTTTGGATCGTTTTATAAAGAAAGCTAAAATTAGAGCAACACCGGCAATACCAACAGTTACTAAGAATGCATCATTAATTCCTTCTAACATCGCTTGCATCATAATTTGCTGTTTCATTTCTACAGCTTGTGCGGCTGATGGTTGACCTACTATATTCTTCATTGCATTTGCAGCTATTTCAGTCGCATGCGTTTCGCTGCGATTGGACATAATCGTTACCAATAATGCCGTACCAATGGCACCAGATACTTGCTGCATGGTATTGTTCATCGCCGTCCCGTGTGGATAGTAACGTGCTGGCAATTGGTTTAAACCATTTGTCGAAACTGGCATCATCACCATTGACATCCCAAACATCCGGGCTGAGTATAAAACCATTAAGTACGTATAAGACGTATCAAGAGTTAACTTACTGAAATAATAACTCGTGATTGTAGTAATCGCTAAACCAATGACGGCTAATATACGTCCACCGAACTTGTCAAATAACTTCCCATTAATTGGTGACATGACGGCCATCAAGATCGCCCCTGGCAACAACATTAACCCTGCATCCATTGGCGATATTCCGCGAATCGTTTGGACATAAATAGGGAGCAAGATCATAGCCGAAAACATAGCCATCGTAATCGTCATGGAAATGGCTGATGATAAAGCAAACATTGGATATTTATAAATTCTAAATTCAAGCATTGGTCTTTCTAACTTAAATTGACGTAAAATAAACGTAACCAATGCAATGACTCCAATGATTAATGTCCCATATACGAGTGGACTATCCCAGCCTTTCGTACCAGCAGAACTAAAGCCATATAACAACCCACCAAAGCCCAGACTTGATAAAAGAACTGAAAGTAGATCAAGACGGATATCCACTTTTTCCTTTTTATCTTTAAGCAAGAAAAAGCCGATCAAAAGAACGATAAAAGCAATAGGTGTCACAAAGTGGAAAAGCATTCTCCAGTCATAGTTTTCAATGATCCAGCCTGATAAAGTCGGGCCAATGGCTGGTGCCCCCATTAACACTAAACCGAATACTCCCATCGCCGCCCCCCTTTTTTCCACAGGAAAGCTCGTTAACATGACATTCATTAACAATGGCATCATAATGGCTGATCCAGATGCTTGAACCATTCGACCAATTAATAAAAGCGGAAATGCGTGGGCAAAACCAGCTAAAATCGTACCAAGCGTGAATAAGAGCATGGCTGTTAAGAAAAGATTACGTACAGAATATTTTTGAATTAAAAAAGCCGTAGTCGGAATCAAAATTCCGTTTACTAACATAAAACCTGTAGACAGCCACTGTACAGTCGATGTCCCCACTTCTAAGTCTTTCATAATCGACGGCAAAGCGATATTTAGTAAAGTATTGTTTAAAAAAGCTATAAAAGCACCAATCATCAGCACCGCAAGAATCCCGTACGGTGGACGATCAGTCTTTTTCATTGATTGATTCATTCATGTTCCCCCTATGAACTCATAGTTCATTTTTTTATACTTATGTTCCGATTACACATTATATAATACCGATTCTAATTTTGCAATTCTAAAATAACTTAGACAGCATTAGATTAAACTAATGTGGTTATTTTTATACAGATAGCTCAAATTCACAACAAGGTGATATCGTATGAGGCAGGTAGCTTAGATGATGTAGAAAATGCTGAAGATTATGTTCGAATACATACCAAAGGAAAATATGTTTTAATGATGGGCTGGTTTAAAAATCGATTTCGTTAGTGCCATTTTGCTTCATTTTATTACAGCCATTTTTTCAACATAAAAAGCGATAGCTTCTTTACAATTACCTGAAATAATTCCTTCCAGGTAATTTGACAAGAAACTAACGCCTCATAGAAAACCATACAAATGGTCTTCATTTATTAACAATTAGTTTTTAGGAGCTTTTTCCCAATCAGCAGCAAATTTCTCAATGCCTTGATCTGTAAGTGGGTGCTTAGTAAGTTGCTCAATGACACTGTAAGGAATTGTCGCGATATGAGCACCAGCCATTGCTACACGAGTTACGTGATCTGGATGACGAACTGAAGCGGCAATGATTTGTGCATCTAATTGATGAACGCGGAATAGTTCAGCGATTTTCGCTACTAATTGAACGCCATCTTCAGAAATATCATCTAAACGACCTAAGAATGGTGATACATAAGCAGCACCTGCACGAGCTGCTAAAAGCGCTTGGTTCACAGTGAAAATAAGAGTTACGTTAACTTTAACACCTTTTGCTGCAAGATAACGAGTCGTTTCTAAACCAGCTAAAGTCATCGGAACTTTAATGGTTACCTTTTTATCTCCACCATTGATTTTAATTAATTCCTCTGCTTCTGCGATCATTTCTTCAGCTGAAACGGCAGCAGGAGTTACTTCTGCAGATACAGATTCAACAACTGGTACAGCTTGTAGAATTTCTTCAATACGATCTTCAAATTTAACGCCTTCTTTAGCCACTAAAGATGGATTTGTTGTTACGCCAGAAAGAACGCCAACTTTATACGCTTTTTTAATATCCTCAAGATTCGCAGTATCGATAAAAAATTTCATTATAAATTACCCCCATATTTTCATATAAATTATTTTCTGTGGAAAAGGGGCGGGGTTTCTAAAAAATCAGCTCCACACCGCCACTTTCATAAGGTGATTCAGTTTTTAGAATCTAACCTTGTTTACCGTTAGGCTTTAAGGCAGACCCTCATGGATGTTGTGTTGTTGCTTTCTTACTTCTTCTCTACAGCATGTCCACCAAACTCATTGCGGAGTGCTGAGACAACTTTCCCTGTAAACGTATCCTCATCTAATGAGCGATAACGCATTAACAAGGACATCGCAATGACTGGTGTCGCCATTTGAAGGTCTAAAGCTGTTTCGAGCGTCCATTTACCTTCGCCTGAAGAATGCATAATGCCTTTGATTTCGTCTAATTTCGCATCTTTCGAGAAGGCATTTTCAGTCAATTCCATTAACCATGAGCGAATAACCGATCCGTTGTTCCAAACTCTCGCGACTTTTTCATAATCATAGTCAAATTCACTTTTTTCTAGGATTTCGAAACCTTCACCGATCGCAGCCATCATTCCGTATTCAATACCATTATGAACCATTTTTAGAAAATGTCCGCCACCTGCATGACCTGTAAAAATATAGCCATTTTCTACAGAGGTATCACGGAAAATAGGTTCAACGATCGACCACGCTTCGGCATCGCCACCTACCATATAATTGGCACCATTACGAGCTCCTTCCATTCCACCAGAAGTACCCGCATCTAAGAAGTTTACCCCAATTTCTTTAAAGTAATTGTAACGGCGAATCGATTCCTTATAATGGGAATTACCAGCTTCAATCACAATATCTCCAGGTTCAAGGAAAGGTTTCACTTCATCGATGACCAAATCAACAACAGAATGAGGAACCATGATCCAAAGGACTCTAGGTTTGTCTAAATTGTCAACAAGTTCTTGATAGCTAGATGTTCCCGTTGCACCAAAGTTTTTCATTTCTTGAACTGCTTGGGGATTTACATCAAATGCAACCACTTCATGGTTGTGATCCAATAAATTTTGACCGAGATTTAATCCCATTTTTCCTAAACCGATTAATCCGACTTTCATGATGACGCCTCCTAAGATAGTACAAGCAATGTATAAATCCTGCGCTTTCTAATTTCCTTTTTTAAGAATAAATCCATCCAGTCCATTAGAAAGCGCTGGTTTATTTATAAATCATGTGTAAATTCTTGATTAAGCATTTAGTAATTCTTTTGAGATTTTCACAACATTTTCTGTAGTAAAGCCAAAGTATTCTAATACAGATGCTCCGCTACCAGATGCTCCGAATGTGTCAATCGATAAGATTCTTCCTTCATGGCCGACAAATCGTTCCCAGCCAAGAGAAATACCCATTTCTAATGCAATACGTTTCGTAACGGAAGCCGGTAATACTTGTTGTTGGTATTCTTTTGATTGGCTATTGAAAAGCTCCCAACTTGGGATTGCCACAACACGAACCGATACATTTTCTTTTTCAAGTTCTGCTTTCGCACTAGCAGCAAGCGATACTTCAGATCCTGTAGCCATTAAAATAAGATCTGGATTTTCATTTGTTTCCGTTAGTACGTATGCACCTTTAGAAAGACTCTCAATATTGCCTTTTGTTTCTTCAAACACAGGCAAGTTTTGTCGGCTTAGAACTAACGCAACTGGACCATCCACGTTTTGTAATGCATATGCCCATGCACTTGCTGTTTCATTGGCGTCACTTGGACGGATCACTGTAAGGCCAGGGATCGCACGAAGAGCCGTCAATTGTTCGATTGGTTCATGTGTTGGACCATCTTCTCCTACCGCAACGGAATCATGTGTAAACACATATGTTACTGGAAGTTTTGATATTGCAGCTAAACGGATAGATGGACGTAAATAATCATTGAAGACAAAGAATGTACTAACAAATGGTTTTACGCCTCCGTGAAGAGCCATCCCGTTACCTGCTGCTCCCATTGCGTGTTCACGAACACCGAAGTACACATTACGACCAGCAAATGATTCAACAGCAAATTTTGCTTCGCCTTTAATATCCGTCATTGTCGAACCTGAAAGATCTGCACTTCCGCCAAAAATAGATGGAACTGTTTTAACAAAGTGGTTAATGGCTTGTCCACTCGCCACACGAGTTGAAACGTCTTTATCTGTGTCAAAAGTTAAAATGTCTTGTGCTTCAATTAGCACTTTTCCATCAATCGCATCAGAAAGTTCACTTGCCAATTCTGGACAAGCTTCTTGGTAAGCTGTAAATAATGTATTCCATTGTTCTTCTTTTTTGCCACCAGCTTGTTTTAACTCTGCAAAATGAGCTTTTACTTCTTCAGGTACGTAGAAATCTTCTTCATAATTCCAGTCATACGCTAATTTTGTCGCTTTCGCTTCTTCTGCACCAAGTGGGTTACCATGTGCTTTATTCGTTCCAGCAACTTTCGGGCTACCGAAACCAATAATCGTTCTAACTTCGATTAAAGTTGGTTGATCTAGGTTTTGTTTTGCTTCTTCAATCGCCTTTGTGATTGCTTCAACATCATTTCCATCTTCGACACGTAAATACTGCCAATTAACAGATTCCGCACGTTTTTTTGTATCTTCACCGTATGAAAGGTTTAATTCTCCGTCTAGAGAAATGTCGTTTGAATCATATAAAGCAATTAATTTTCCTAGTTTCATATGACCTGCCATAGACATCGCTTCATACGCTACACCTTCCATTAAGTCACCATCACCTACTAGTGCATACGTAAAGTGATCTACTACTGGGAAGTCTTTTTGATTAAATTTTGCTGCTAAGTGTGCTTCTGCCATCGCCATTCCAACTGAAGTTGCAATTCCTTGACCTAATGGACCTGTTGTTGCTTCAACACCGTCTGTATGGCCCACTTCTGGGTGACCTGGTGTTTTACTGTTAAGCTTACGGAAGTTTTTTAAATCCTCTATAGAAACGTCATAGCCTGTTAAATGAAGCAAGCTATATAATAAACTTGAGCCATGTCCTGCAGATAGGACGAAACGATCACGATTAAACCATTTTGAGTGTGCAGGATTATGATCTAAATGATTGGCCCATAAAGCATACGCCATTGGTGCTGCACCCATAGGTAGTCCAGGATGTCCTGAATTTGCACTGTTTATTGCATCGATTGATAGAGTACGAATCGTATTAACGGCTAAAGTTTCAATATTATGTGTCATTTTATTATCCCCCTGAATGATCTTTTATTTGTTAAACAAGTACAGCTTCCTTTTTCGAGTCCACAGTTTCTTCATCTAACCACCATTTAAAACCGGTGTTTTGTAATAATTGATCTGCTTCTTTTGGCCCGTAAGATCCGGACTCATAATGTGCGAGCGGCACAGAGCCTTCAGAAAAGGCGTCGATAATAGGTTGTACCCATTCCCAAGCCAATTCTACTTCATTCCAATGGGCAAAGAATGTGGAATCACCACGAAAAGCATCATAGATGAGTCTTTCATAGGCTTCAGGTACATCTTTATTATTGGAAGTGAAATTGACTTTTATCGGTTCGACTTCTCCAGTCATTGGGTGTTTGCTATTTAATTGTAATGTAACATTTTCATTTGGATTGATTTCAATGATTAAGAGATTCGGAGCCACTTGTTCATGTTGATCCTTATATAGATCTTGTGAAGAATCTTTAAATTCAATAACAATTCGCGTAGACTTTTCTTTCATTCGTTTGCCTGTTCTAATATAGAACGGCACCCCGCTCCAAAATGAATTATCAATCCATAGTTCAGCGGCGATGAAGGTGTCATTCATAGAAGTAGGGTTAATGCCTGGTTCTTCTAGATAACTTTTCACCGGCTCTCCACCCATTTTACCTGACGTATATTGCCCACGAATGATGTGTAATCCGACCTCTTCTTTTGTTAATGGTCGAAGAGATTCCATTACTTTTCTTTTTTCATTCCGTATGTCAGTTGCGCTAATTCGGTTTGGCTTTCGCATAGCTGTCATCATTAACATTTGTAACATATGATTTTGAAACATATCTCTAAGTGCACCTGATTTATCATAATAGCCTGCTCGTTCTTCAACCCCAACCGTTTCACTCGCAGTTATTTGTACATTTGCGATGTGTTGATTGTTCCAAAGCGTTTGCAAAACTGGGTTCGCAAATTCTAAAGCTTCTAAGTTTTGAACCATTGGCTTACCAAGATAATGGTCAATTCGATATATTTCTTCTTCCTCAAACGCTTTCGTTAAGTTTGCATTTAAGAGGCGTGCTGATTCTAAATCATGCCCAAAAGGTTTTTCAATAATCAGACGTTTCCAGCCCTTTGTAGAACCTAATCCGCTTTCTTTTATATTCAAAGCAATGAGATCGAAAAACTCAGGACCAACAGAAAGATAAAACATTCTATTTTCAGGAATATGTAATTCCTTTTCTCTCTGTTCAACAAGGTCACGTAATGATTGATAGTCTTCCATCTTCGTCGCATCAAATTGACTATAGCGAAAAGCATTAAGAAAATCTGCCAAACTAGTTTCATCATCTATTATACTTCTAGAAAAGGTTTGCAAAGATCGTTTCACATAGGCTTGTAAATCACTATCTGACATCTCTTTCCTTCCTACAGCGATGATCGAGATTTTTTGAGGCATTTTTTGCTCTGCATATAAATTATACAAAGCAGGGAAAATTTTCCTCTTCGCCAAATCCCCCGTTGATCCGAATAAAACAAAGGTCATGGACTCCATCCCTTTATTCCCCCTTAATTAACAAAAACATGGTTGATATCTTTGTACTTGGATATAGTTCATCAAGAAAAATTTACCAGGTACTCTTTATTACATGAGTTACTTTATATAACCATGTTATACCTTGGATCATTTATAGTCAAGTAATTTGTGTCTACTTTGTGAACTTAGTTCAAGCTGTTGCATGAATTTATTTTCCGAAGCAACACCTAAAATAATACACAATAGGCACCACATGATCAATTTATTATTATTTGTAAACCACTAACAAAAAGTTTCGTTTTGAGTAGCCCGTGAAAAACGCCGACTTCCTATTTTTCATGAACGGTTTTTAATCACGACACTCTTTTCAGCGTTTAAAGTAATCACAGCATTTGCCATTTGATTAAACAAGCCATTTTCAACAACACCTGGAATCATATTAAGTTTTTGTTCTAATGTGACGGGATTTAATATATTGGGAAACTTAGCGTCAATGATATAATTCCCGTTATCGGACTGATACGGATTGCCATTGCTATAGCGAATTTTCGTTTCCGCCCCTAATAAACGAATCTGTTCGTTTGTCATTTCCACACCAAATGGGACTACTTCAATCGGGAGGGGAAACGCTCCTAAATGGTTTACGATTTTAGCTGGATCAGCAACAACAATAAATTTCTTTGCAGCTCTAGCGATAATCTTCTCTCTCAAGAGCGCTCCGCCACCTCCTTTCATTAGATTTAATTGCGAATCCACTTCGTCTGCTCCATCAATCGCTACATCAATCTGATCAATCTCTTTTATGTTAGCGAGTGGAATCCCACATTCAATTGCTAGTTTTTCTGTTTCGACGGAAGTGGGGACTCCTTTTATAGTAAGTCCTTCTTTCATTAATTGTCCAAGTTTAATAATCGTATAATAAACGGTCGAACCGGTACCAAGCCCCACAGTCATGCCATCTTTTACAAATTCAACTGCTTTTTCACCTACGATTTTTTTTTCAATCACCGTTCTCGCTCCTAACATCATGTTTTCGGCAACGCCTTGTACCAACTTTAGAAATCAACTTTCGTATTGTTTTTTAAAGCACATTCTCCACTATACATTTTTCAAATATATTTTCCAGCATATTTTTGTGTTTGAAACAATAAAAAGATATAACATCTTTGATTTGTCGTATTAATTAGAATATATGAATTACATTAATAATAACATAGTAATTTTATATAACCTATTTTTTCGTTACTCATTTTTACTAAAATCTATAATAATGGCATTAAACATACATTTAAAAAGTATTATGTGTTATTATATGATTACATAGAATATAATTTATTATCGTTCAAAAACATTATTAGTTACTATTTGTTCCCTATGTGATTTGAAATATACTAAAGATATGAGGTGAGAAAATATGATTGAGGAAAAACAAGAAGAGAAGCTGTGTGAAAAAGTAGAACAGTCATATCACTTATTAGGAAAAAAATGGATAGGTTTAATTCTCTACACTTTAAAGGATGAGCCAAAAAGATTTAGCGAAATCGCTACTTACATCCCTAACTTAAGTAAGCGAGTCCTAAATGAACGAATTAAGGAACTTGAGGATAGCGGCATTGTTATTCGTAATGTGATTGCAGATCGCCCCATTCGGACTGAATACTCTTTAACTAAAAAAGGGACCGAATTAACGAAAGCGCTTACTTACTTTGAGAATTGGGCTGAAAAATGGCTATAATGAACGGGCAGCATCTTCTTATCGGATAAGGAGATGTTTTTTCAGCTGTCAACATGCACTTTCATTCTAATTTAACAAACGTCGGACCATTCAAGACATTTATTCATTCACTGAATGTGCAACTAATTTTACTCTACTCATACTTATCACTCGATTCAACTCACACCTTTTTTTAGTTTCTTTAAAATCCCCCTATCTGCTTCTTTCACGATAAAAAGAAAAAAACAGCGAATCCGTTCGCTGTTTTTTCTTAACTTAATGCAATTTTTTCAAGTAGACTGCTATCAAAGGAATCGCTCTTTAGCATCTCAATTTCGAATTTGTATGGAGCTTTCTTATTTTTCTTATCTTCACCAACGAATGGTGTTTCAAGAATCTTCGGAATCTCCGTTAATTGTGGATGATGAACAATATAGCGCAACGCACGAAAACCGATATGGCCAAAGCCAATGTTTTCATGGCGGTCTTTACGCATGCCACACTCGTTTTTACTGTCATTAATGTGTAACACTTTCAAACGATCAAGTCCAACAATTTTATCGAATTCATTTAAAACACCATCAAAATCCTCGATAATATTATACCCCGCATCGTGGACATGGCATGTATCAAGGGTAACCGACAATTTATCATGAAGTGCAACACCGTTGAATATCATCGCTAGTTCTTCAAAGCTTCTACCGCATTCAGTTCCTTTTCCTGCCATTGTTTCCAGTGCTATTTGCACCTCTTGATTGGACACGAGCACTTCATTTAAGCCTTCAATAATTTTCTTAATGCCTTCGTCCGCTCCAGCACCTACATGCGCACCAGGGTGAAGCACAATTTGTTTCGCCCCCAGTGCCGCCGTGCGTTCAATTTCACTTCGCAAAAAATTCACACCTAGTTCAAAGGTTGCCGGGTTTTGCGAGTTTCCGATGTTGATGATATACGGGGCATGTACAATAATATCGGTAATCCCATGTTCTGCCATATGTTGTTGCCCGGCTTCAATATTCAATTCTTCAATTTTCTTCCGTCTCGTATTTTGAGGAGCGCCCGTATAGATCATAAACGTGTTCGAACCATAAGAAACAGCTTCCTCGCTCGCTCCAAGCAACATATCTTTCCCGCTCATCGAGACATGTGATCCTAATTTCAACATCGTATCCCCCTGACTTTTATCCCGGTTTAACAGGCTGCAATACCCCCACTTCAATTTTCGTGGGAGAATCAAGATAAAATAGGTGAAGGATAAATAGCCTGTACATCCCCGATCGATTCAACTAACCATCAGTGGGAGAGATACCCCTCCCACTGATGGAAGCCTCACTTTATTTCTTTTTTTGTAAGCGACGTTCTCGTTTTTTGAAACTTTCAACTTCACGTTGAACTTTCTTTTTATAACCTGGCTTTACTTTGTTCGGCTTTTTCACCATTTTCTTTGCTTTTTCGTCGATTTCATTTCCTTGTTTTTTACGGTTTTTTCGTTTATTGCGAGTATCAATTTCTGCCCATTCGCCATTTACGATATCCGTATCATGGAAAGTGATACCTAATTTTTCTAGTCGATTCAATGCATCTTCGTCAGAAACATCATAGATGGTTGCAGCGATTCCAGAATAGCCAGCACGTGCCGTTCTCCCTGTTCTGTGGATATAGAAGTCAAGATCTGACGGAAGCTCATAGTTAATGATATGCGAGACACCTTCAATATCAATCCCGCGAGCTGCCAAATCTGTCGCTACAATATATTGGTATTCCAAGTCATTAATTTGCTTCATCATTTTCTTGCGATCACGCGGTGAAAGATCACCGTGAATTCTGCCGACTTTTAATCCCTTTTCAATAAGAGCATCCGCAACAGTGTCTGCCATTTTCTTTGTGTTTGTAAAAATAATCGCTAAGTAAGGATTATATTTTACAGCCAAGTCGTGTAACAACTGCGTTTTATTCCGATGTTTTAACGGCACAAGGACATGTTCAATCTTCACCGCAGCCGCTTGTTTTGGATCGACTTGGACATGCTTCGGGTTATTCATATATTTTTTCATAAATGGCTTTAATTTCTCAGGTATGGTCGCTGAAAAAAGAAGCATTTGAAGATGTTGCGCCATTTTCGAAGCAAATTTGTCAACATCTTCTATGAAGCCCATGTCGAGCATTAAGTCCGCTTCATCGACCACAAGTGTATTTGCAGTGAAAACGCGAAGTGCTTGGTCCGCTACCAAATCTTTAATTCTTCCTGGTGTACCAATTACGAGCTGTGGTTGGTTTTTCAACTTGTCAATTGTACGTTGCTTATCAGTCCCGCCAATAAAACAGCGAACTACAAGAGGGGCTTCCTCTGGAAAATGCTCAGCTATCTTAAGTGCTTCTTTATAAATTTGGGTGGCAAGCTCACGTGTTGGTGCTGCAATAATCGCTTGCACTTCTTCTTTTGTACTATCAAGTTTGTTCATAATTGGGAGTAAATACGCATGAGTTTTCCCCGTACCTGTTTGCGATTGACCAATTAGACTTGTCCCTTTTAGAACAGCTGGAATCACACGTTCCTGTATTTCCGTCGGTTTATCAAAACCTAATGCCTCCACGGCCTCTATCATATAGCTTTGCAACTTAAATCGTTCAAAATTGTTTTGCTTCATCTAAAAACTCCTTTAAATCGTCAGGCTTTCCAATCTTCATCAGAACCTTGACATATCTATTTATTATAGTTTAAGAGTGGTGTAATACGCAAGTATACGTATATTATTCCATAATAATGATGTGTCGAATGGAAATGAACTATTCAGTTTATACATACACTTTTTAATAGGTCACCCAAAACAGATAACCTTTTTCCTTCCAATGCATAATTTATATGGAACACGCATCGAGGGTAATTTATTAGAAAGGAGTGACAATATGCCTCCAAATAGAATGTTCGGGCAGGGCCGTGGGAACGGAAATCCGCAATCCTTCAGAGGACAAAATGGATTTTCTGGGCCGGCTAACTTTCCCCCTCCACAGGCTAGAAATACTATGAGACCAGGGGCCGGCTTCGGGCAAGGACAAGGACAAGGAAACCGTTCACAACAACAACCTTCGTCGGGTGGACTATTATCCAAGCTATTAGGGAAAAATAAAAACCAATCTTCTAAAAATCCATTCGCCCCACCTTCTGCAGCTAGTCAAGCAACAAGAGGAGCAGCGGCACAAGCAGGTGCCGGTGGAATTCTGGGAACGTTGAAAAATCCAGGTGCACTTTCAGGCATGTTAGCTAACACACAAAAGGTATTACAAGCAGCCGAACAAGTGACGCCGATGATTCAGCAATACAGTCCAATTGTTAAGAATATCCCCTCCATGTGGAAGATTTTTCAAGCCCTGAAAAACTCAGGCTCGGCTGATTCAGCTGAAGAAACACCAAAGGAAACTGTTGAAAATATCACCGACCCTTTAACAGAGAACACAGCTGTCAAGGAAGAAGAAGTTCAAGAAAAGAAACCTCGAAAAAAAAGAACAGTATCAGGTGATTCGAGCCCTAAATTATATATCTAATTTGAATGCAGACCCCCTCTGCATTCTTTTCATTACTTTAGCTTTTAGTGTGTGTTCAAAAAGGAGGATAAAAAGAGCCGGGAAGTTCGAGGAACAATCGTCTCAAACCTTTCGCGTATACAGGAATACGGGAGGATCGGACTTGAACAGAACGCGCGCAAATCATTTATGAGCTTTGATACCATTCGCACGCTTTTTTACCGATTTGTTTGAACAACCTCTTTTAACTTACCAACATTCTTTGTAATATCTCGTAACCTCTTATATAATATTAATTGTATACATGGATTTCTTTTTCCATATAAGGAGGAACCACATTGAAAGTAATTAAAATATCACCGCGCGGCTATTGCTATGGCGTTGTGGATGCTATGGTGATCGCTCGTAATGCGGCTTTAGATAAAACATTACCACGACCGATTTATATACTAGGAATGATTGTTCATAATAAACATGTGACAGATGCTTTTGAGGCGGATGGAATCATTACGCTTGACGGAAATAATCGAAAGGAAATTCTTGAGAAAGTGGATGGTGGTACCGTCATTTTCACTGCTCATGGTGTCTCTCCTGAAATTAGAAAATTAGCCACTGAAAAGGGACTTGTAAGCATTGATGCCACTTGTCCGGATGTTACAGTCACCCATGATTTAATTCGGGAGAAAACAGCTCTTGGCTACCAAATTATTTATATCGGGAAAAAGAACCATCCTGAACCAGAAGGAGCTCTTGGAGTTGCACCAGGTATGGTCCATTTGGTTGAATCGGTTGCAGATGTAGAGAAGCTGACACTGAAAGACGATAAAATCATTGTCACGAACCAAACAACAATGAGTCAATGGGATGTTGTCGAGATTATGGACAAAGTGAAAGAGAAATATCCACATTGTGACGTGCACAAAGAAATTTGCATGGCGACCCAAGTTCGTCAAGAAGCCGTCGCTAAGCAAGCAGGTGAAGCTGACGTTCTGATTGTTGTCGGAGACCCTAAAAGTAATAACTCCAATCGCCTTGCACAAGTATCCATTGAGATTGCCAACACGCGAGCTTATCGAATCGCTGATCTTTCCGAGCTTCAGTTAGACTGGTTAAAAGACGCGAAAACAGTTGGTGTTACTTCGGGTGCATCCACCCCAACACCCATTACGAAAGAAGTCATCACATTTTTAGAGAAATATGATCCTGAGGATGAGTCGACTTGGGATACGGAAAAGAAAGTACCCTTAAATAAAATCTTGCCGAAAATCAAGCAAAAGTCTTAAGGTAAATACCAAAACGAGGCTATCTCATTACAAAAGGGTCAGACCGTACATCTACTATATATCGTTTATGTGACATGTAAATGACACAATAAACGGTGTATAAAGTGTAAGGTCTGGCCCTTTTTTAGACAACCTCATTTTAATTAGAGAAACGTAAATGGATCCGTATGAATTTCCGAGGCTATAAATTCAACAGATAGTCCTTGCACACCGCAGCGAGCAGCCATGACGTTCGCTACTCCCTTTTTCATAACCTTTTCCACATTATGCCCCGGATCAATAATATTTAATCCCATCGCTTTTGCATCGTGCGCGATATGATAATACATATCACCCGTTACATACACATCGGCACCTTTGAATATCGCTTGGGTGAAATACTTATTTCCATCTCCACCTAGAACTGCGACTTTTTTTACCAATGTCTGACGGTTTCCTACCATGCGGACCGTATCAACCTCGAGTGTCTTCTTCACATGGCCCGCGAATTGCTCAAGTGTCATTTCTTCTTTCAATGTACCAATCCTACCGAGACCCAATACTTCCCCTGTGTTATCTAGCTCATATAGATCATAAGCAGGCTCTTCATAAGGATGTGCCTTGATCAGAGCCGAGAGAAGTTTTCGCTCAATCGTCTCAGGATAAATCGTTTCAATTCGTACCTCAGCAACACTTTCGATGATTCCTTTTGAACCTATCGTCGGATTACTTCCCTCTTGCGGTAAAAATCTGCCCGTTCCTTCCATCGAAAACGAACAATCACTATAGTTGCCAATCGCACCTGCTCCAGCTTTGCCAATTGCTACTCTCACTGTATCCGCAGTATCCACTGGAACATATACGACAAGTTTCTTCAGCTTCACTTCATGTGTAGGTACGAGCACTTCCGGATTTTGCAACTCTAATGCATCAGCCAATAAATCATTTACTCCTCCTTTTGCCACGTCCAAATTTGTATGCGCAGCATAGACCGCGATGTCATGCTTAATTAACTTTTCAATCACTTGGCCGCTTGTTTCCGTCATATCAATTTTTTTCAATGGACGAAAAATAAATGGATGATGCGCAATAATTAGCTCGGCCCCTGCCTCGATTGCTTCATCAACCACTTCTGGAACTACATCAAGGGCAATCAATACTTTTGTTACAGGCCTTTTCAAACTGCCGATTTGGAGGCCGATCGGATCGTTTTCCATAGCTGCGTATCGCTTAGGTGAAAACTGTTCAAATAATTCAATGATTTGGTAACCATTGGCTGTTTTCATATCCCAAGTACCTCCTCAAGCTTTTGAAGCTGATTCATTAATTCCTGACGCTTGCTGTTTGTTGCAGCATTCTGACTCTTTTCATCCATCTCTCTGATAATTCTTTGCCAATGTTCCTTTTCTAATTTCCACTTTTTCAAAAATACTTCATGACGCTCCTCCATTAAAAATGGTCCAAAAAGCAGAGCCGATTCAGCATGATTTGCATATGGCTTGGCAGGTAGTCCTCGTTCAGCAATTAATATTTCGTAAATTTTCCCATCCTCTTCAAGAATTTCTTCATTCACCAATTCCCAATCATTTTCAAGCAGCCACTGACGGACCATATTTGACCCCACATTTGGCTGAAGAACAAGCCTCGTTACGGCACCAAGCTTATCTTTCCCATTTTCAAGAATGGCAGAAATTAATATACCACCCATTCCAGCAATTGTGATGCATGTTGCCTCATCAGACACTAACACATCAAGGCCATTTCCTAACCGTACATCTATTTGATCTTCTAATTCCGTCTGCTTCACTTGTTTTTTTGCCGATTGAAAGGGCCCTTCCACTACTTCTCCCGCAATTGCTTTTGCGGATATCCCTTTCTGAACCGCATAACAGGGCAAATACGCATGATCTGATCCGATATCAGCCAACACGCTCCCTTTTGGTATATATGTAGCAACTCGTTCTAATCTCATCGACAGTTTTTCATGATTCATAGTTATCATCTCTCTTTTCAATTTAAAGCCAAACACATTGGCATCGTACATAAAGTATAACAAATATTGATAAGAACTGCGATTATAAGAAAAACTCAGGCAATAGCATAAGCCAAGCAAGCTAGGGCCTGAACTTAGCACTCACCATACACTTATAATCTGAATGTATTCCCTTTTTTAGAGGGCGCCTCTTGGTCAATATTTTTTCGATTAATGCAATAACATCTGTTTCATATTTTGCATTACCAATTCTTTTCGCACTTGAAACAGGAATAAATTTATTTATCTTTGACATTTTTAACACTAAGCGAATATAATTGTTACCATCAAATAAAGTTTCCTTAAGGAAACTTTATCGGTCAAACCAAAAAAGGAGGTTGCCAAATTCATGGCTAATTCGAAGGGACTGACACAATCTGCTTCTCATTCATTAAGTGGAGATGCTAAAGGTATGAAACGATTGCTGCCTTTTTTAGGCCCTGCTTTTATTGCAGCTGTCGCATATATTGACCCTGGTAATTATGCTACAAATATAGCAGCCGGTTCGAAATATGGTTACACATTACTATGGGTCATTTTCGCTTCTAATTTAATGGCTGCATTAATCCAAACCATGTCAGCTAAATTAGGAATCGCGACAGGAAAAAATCTCGCTGAGGTATCCCGTGAGCGATTTTCAAAAAAAACTTCCATCATGTTATGGATCCAAGCAGAAATTGTTATTATGGCTACAGACTTAGCTGAATTTATCGGCGCAGCTCTCGGCCTATATTTACTTTTTGATCTTCCACTCATAACGTCTGCAATTATTGCTGCTATCGGTTCATTTGCTATTTTAGAAATTCAAAGAAGAGGCGTACGTACATTAGAGGCAGTTATTACAGGAATGATTTTTGTTGTCGTGATTGCATTTGGTATTCAAGTCTTTTTTGCACAACCTGATACTTCTTCTGTTCTTTCAGGACTCTTTACACCTAAATTTGAAAATGTAGATAGCATTTTAATTTCTGCTGGGATGCTTGGAGCGACTGTTATGCCACATGCCATTTATTTACATTCTGCTTTAACACAGAATAGAATAGTCGGAAAAAATGATAGTGAACGAAAAAAAATCTTTCGTTTTGAGTTAGTTGATGTCATGATTGCTATGCTCATTGCCGGCGCAATCAATGCTAGTATGTTAATCGTAGCTGCGGCGCTTTTTCATAAAAATGGTTTATTCGTCGAGGATTTAGATGTCGCTTTTAATCAATTTAGCGTATTACTCGGTCCTTCTGTAGCGATATTTTTCGGTATTGGCCTATTATCGGCAGGACTTTCAAGTTCTTCTGTTGGTACGATGACGGGTGATATCGTCATGCAGGGTTTTATCAAAAGAAGAGTACCGATCTATTTAAGACGAATTATTACGATGATTCCGCCGTTAGCAATCATTATGATGGGTGTTAACCCATCTAAGGCTCTCGTTATGAGTCAAGTAGTCCTTTCTTTTGGAATCGCGTTTGCTTTAGTGCCATTAATCATGTTTACGAGTAACCAAAAAATTATGGGTAATCTTACAAACCACCGAATAACAACGATAATCGCTTGGATTGTCGCGATCTTAATTATTTGTCTCAATTTATTTTTATTGTATTCTACCTTATTTGGATAACTTTTATTGTTACACGATTACACGAACCATCCATGCCGGAAACTACGTATAGTCAAAAGAGCAGATGCCCAAATTTTATTGGAATCTGCTCTTTTTCAATTTGACGCGTATATTCTCGAGTTGACGTATAATTACATTCTTTCGTCGATGTTCTATTTTACGGAACTCGCTGCGTGTGAGATGGTTCACCCAAGTGGATCCGTCAAAATTCTTGCCTTATGAGAGAATTCCTAAAAAAACAGCAGCATTCCATATAGAAATGCTGCTACCCGCTTACATTATTTCAAACCATGAATAAATTCCGCCATCGCATCGATACTACCTTCTGGAATCAATCCTGCTGGCATTGGGCCTTTACCATTTTTGATGACATTTTTGATTTCATCCACTGATAAATGATCGCCTACGCCAGCTAATTTAGGACCCACTCCACCTTCATAGTTTCCTCCGTGACACCCAATACAACTTTTAGTTTTATACAGTTCCTCTGGTGAAGCAGCAACTTGCTCCCCCGTCTTTTCGCCACCGCCTTCTGCTTCCTTAGCGATGTTTTTTGCATCACCAAGCCCCTTGAAAGAAAGCATGAACATCAAGCCAATTCCAAGCACCATAATAAGAATAAATGGAATAACTGGATTGCGTTTCATAGAATTACCTCCCTATGTATTACTATTCTGTCCATAATAAATAAATATACAGGCATCTTTAGTTTACTAGAAAAAAGAAATAAGGAAAAGACCTAAACACGAATAACTTATATAATTTCTTATTTAAGGCAAATTTATCCTGTCTCCGATAAAGTATTTATAAACTTATAGAAAAAAACAATGGAATATTTTTTATTTTCAAAAATTAATGTATAATCTAACTATGATGTAAAAAATTACTGTTAATCCCAATATTCCCGAAACTAGGAAATATATCATTTTCAACTTTTTACCTAAAACAAACCAAATCACACAATTGACAATTAAAAGTACATATAGGACGATTGCTTGTCCAGAAGCCATGTACTCAGCAGTTTGTATCGTCGCTAACAGTAATACAATCGTGGAACCAATAAGTGGAAACTGATATTGAATATTGTTCTTATAAAATAATAGGGTACAGATAATTAGAGAAAAAAGTAAAAAATAGGTCAGACCCATTTGCAAACCATCAGCAAATTGAGTAAAATAATTCAAAAATAGAGTAAAAAATAAAAGGAGTACTACGATGCCATAAAGATAATTTGCTTTTTTTCTTGAAGTTGTCCTAGTTGAGTTGGTAGGATTCACTTCTTCACCGCCGCTGTAAAGCACGAGTAAATAATCACAATATTGTTCTGGCAGTAATCTGTTCCTTTTCCAGTAAATAATTTCTTGGATAATGACTTTCTTTCGCGTCTCGTTCATATACGCACATCCTAAAGCAATCGTTTATTAACTATATCGGTAGATTACATACATTCTTTAGCCTGAGCGCCTTTATGTGCTAGTAAACAAAATAAAGGTCAGACCCTCCATCTATATATCGTTTAGATGACACAATAAACGATATATAGAGTGTTAGGTCAGACCTTAGGTTTTTAAAAAATCTACATGAAGGGATATCTTATTCTAAGAAGTCTTTCAAACGTTTGCTTCGGCTTGGGTGTCTTAGTTTACGCAGTGCCTTCGCTTCGATTTGACGGATACGTTCTCTCGTAACACCAAATACTTTGCCTACTTCTTCAAGTGTGCGTGTACGACCATCATCAAGACCAAAGCGAAGACGAAGTACGTTTTCTTCACGGTCTGTTAGTGTATCCAGAACATCCTCAAGCTGTTCTTTCAATAACTCGTAGGCAGCATGCTCAGAAGGTGATGTCGCATCTTGATCTTCAATGAAGTCACCTAAATGGGAGTCATCTTCTTCCCCAATTGGCGTTTCTAGTGATACTGGCTCTTGTGCAATTTTCAAGATTTCACGAACTTTTTCAGGAGTCAAATCCATGTCTTCAGCAATTTCTTCTGGAGAAGGTTCTCGGCCAAGATCCTGAAGCAATTGTCTTTGAACACGAATTAACTTATTGATCGTCTCAACCATATGCACAGGAATCCGAATCGTACGTGCTTGGTCGGCAATCGCACGAGTAATGGCTTGGCGGATCCACCATGTGGCGTACGTACTAAATTTGAATCCTTTACGATAATCAAACTTCTCGACAGCTTTAATCAAACCCATATTTCCTTCTTGGATAAGATCTAAGAAGAGCATTCCTCGGCCTACATAGCGTTTAGCAATACTTACTACTAGTCGAAGGTTCGCTTCAGCTAAACGGCGTTTTGCTTCTTCATCGCCTTCTTCGATACGCTCTGCAAGGGATACTTCTTCTTCGGCAGATAATAAATCCACTCGGCCGATTTCTTTCAAATACATGCGAACAGGGTCGTTAATTTTCACCCCTGGTGGTACACTTAAATCGTTTAAATCAAACTCTTCTTCTTTTTCCAATTCTTGAACATTTGGATCATCCTCGTCTTCTTCCTCACCATCCGTAAGAATTTCGACGCCATGCTCACCTAAAAATTCGTAGAACTCATCCATATGATCTGAATCTAGTTCAAAACTCCCGAGTCGCGCTGCAATCTTTTCAAGGGATAATGACCCTTTCTTTTTCCCTAACTCAAGCAATTGTTCTTTCACCTGATCAAGATTCAAATCATTATTGTCAACCTCTTTGGAACGTGCTGATTTTTCAGCCATTTGTTCCCCTCCTTCCAAAACTTACACAATTCAACCAACTATAATAATTTTCGTAATTGAATAATTTCCATACCAATCTCTGCCGCTTTAAGATGATCACTGCGGCGTTCTGCTTCTTTTCGTTCTGCTTCTTTTTCTTTTATCATTAACATCTTTTCATATTTCAACACTTGATTTAGATAATCTGTCAGCTCTTTGTCGGTAACTTCCTCATTCACTGACATCATTTCTATCTCAGAAACAATTCTTCTCAAGTTTTGATCAGGCAGGTATGTTAAGAAAAAACTCGCATCAGGCTCGTGGCCATCTTCATAAAATGCATATAAGTACGTAATAATCGCTTGATGTTCATCTACATGAAAAACGGTCGTTCCGAGCAGCGCTTGAATTTTCGCGGTGATTTCCCTGCTTTTTAACATATGGGCAATCATCATTCGTTCAGCGTTATAATGAGCGGGTCTAAGCTTTCGCTCATATTGTAAAGAATTCATTTTAGGAGGAGCAGGCGAAGTAATATTCCCTTTCTTTTTTTCCGAGAAAAAAACTTGCCGTTGTTGCTGCTCTAGCGCATCCAATGAAAGGGAGAATTCAGAAGAAAGTTGACGCAAATAATGATCTCTTTCAACCGGATTTGCAAGCCTTGAAATCTCCTGTAGTATATCTTCAATATATTGAATGCGATCTCCTTCATTATTTAAGTTTTTTCCTTTACGAAGGAAAAGCATTTTAAATGCCATATGTGTCAAACTGGCCCCTATTACTTCAGAATTAAAGCTTTTCTCGCCATATTTCTTTATGTAGTCATCGGGGTCAAGTTGATCAGGCATGACGGCTACCTTCACTTGAAATCCGCTTTGAAGAAGCATATTTAGTGACCTGTTTGCTGCGTTCATTCCAGCGGAGTCTGAATCATAGCATATCAAAACCTGGTCGGTATTCCGCTTAAGCATTTGAATATGCTGTTCAGTCAAGGAAGTTCCCATTGTTGCTACCGATTGTTCAACACCTGCACGGACAGCTGAAATGCAATCAGCAAATCCTTCAAATATGACAACTTGTTCTTTCTTCCGAATATGTGGCCTTGCAGTATGAAAATTATACAAAACCTGACTTTTATTAAATACCGGTGTTTCGGGACTGTTTAAATATTTCGGCTCATCCTGACCAAGGGCTCTCCCCGAAAACGCAACCGTATTACTTTGATGATCCATAATGGGAAACATGATTCGATTTCGAAAACGATCAAAGTAGGTGCCATCTCTTTCTCGTAAAATGGTCAAACCAGCTTTTTCTAAAAGCTCCGGCTCATATCCCCTCTTTGTGAGGAATTTATACACAAAGTCCCACGAATCCAATGAATAGCCAATTTGGAATTTTTCGATGGCTTCTTCCGTAAATCCCCGTTGAAGTAAATATTCTAATGCGTCTTGCCCCTCTTTTGTATTGACAAGGAGATGATGATAGAATTTTTTCAAAAGATCATGTGCTTCAATAATCTGTTTAGATTCAACCGGGATCTGAGGGCGAGATGATTCTTGGTTTATTTCGACATCTAATGGGATATTTCCTTTTTCAGCAACCTTTTTGGCGGCCTCGATAAAGCTGTAGCCTTCAATATCCATTAAAAAAGTAAACACATTGCCACCTGCTCCACAGCCAAAACAATGAAAGATTTGCTTATCAGCTGATACTGAAAAGGAAGGGGTGCTTTCACCATGAAACGGACAAAGGCCGAAATAATTTCGCCCTTGTTTTTTTAGCTGGACGTATTCGCCAATTAAATCGACGATATCCACAGCTTCTCGGATTTGATTTAATTTTTCATCTTCTATTCGGGCATTCGCCATATTTTCACCTTACAATTCGGTGTTTGTTCTTAATTCGACACAGATCCGTCATTTCCTGCAAAGTTCGACAAAATTTCCATAAGTTTTTCAACATATGCTTTTCTGTCTTCCTTTGTAAACGATTTAGGTCCTTTTGTATGCTTACCTTGCCTGCGAAGTTTGGCAGATTGATAACGCATATCAAGAAGTGACATAATTTTGTCCTCTGTATATTCCTTTCCACGAGGAGAAAGCACATAAACTCGTTTAGCGAGCAGGGTTCCGGCTAATCCGATATCAGCAGTAATCACGATATCACCTTTTTTTACGGAATTTACAATTTGAAGATCAGCTGCTTCTTTGTCTGCATCCACATAGATCCATTCACCTTCAGGATCATTCATCATATTTTTATATGAAGCGACAAAAACAACCGAAACATCAAAAGGTTTTGCACAGTGCAATGTTTCACTTTTTACGGGACACGCATCAGCATCTACATAAATCGTTGGTTTTTCATTCATCATAAGTACTAATTCTACATCTTTCTGCATAATCCTTTTTTCTCCTTCGATTCTTTGCCGAAAAGAACATCTGTCGAATTTTATCATGATGAATTCCTTGACATTCTAATATTTATAGTTTATTCCGTATTAATTAATACTAAACCTAAAATTTCGTTTTTCTCACAATTTTTTATTATAGTACAATTGTTTAAAAGTTGCCACCATTTCACCTTAAAAAGCTTGGAATCACACGATTGAATTCTTTTTCTATTAGTTTAAAATCTGTTGGAAGAATATTGGGTGCAAAACCCACTACGTATTCATTACTTTTTTTGTGAATAAAATTCTTAAACCATAAAAAGGAGCCGCCATTTGATATAGCGGCAAACGTTTATTTGCGATTATTTATTATATTAATGATGGTGTTAGCTGTTTCTTCCACCGCTTTATTCGTCACATCAATGATTGGGCAATTCAAGTTTGCAACGATGCTATCAAAATTCTTAAGTTCTTCTTTAATCCGTTCTACATTGGCATAAATCGCATGATCACCTAACCCAAGCGATTTTAAGCGTTCTTTACGAATCGTGTTCAGTTTTTCAGGACTGATTTTTAACCCAAAACATCGTTCTGGAGGAACGAGATACAACTCTTCCGGTGGGTCAACTTCAGGAACAAGTGGAACATTCGCAACTTTGTAACGCTTAAGTGCCAAATATTGTGATAAAGGTGTTTTCGATGTTCTTGAGACACCAACAAGAACAATATCAGCTCGAAGAATGCCACGCGGGTCACGGCCATCATCATATTTTACCGCAAATTCAATCGCTTCAACTCGTTTGAAGTAGTTATCATCAAGTTTGCGAACAAGCCCTGGCTCATTGAGTGGCAATGTTTCAGCTCGCTGCTGAAGCATGTCCATAAGCGGCCCAATGATATCATATGCTAATACGTTTTCCATTTCAGCCTGTTCTTTCATATATGCTCGAATATCCGGTTTTATGAGTGTATACGCAATAATTGCCTGATTTAAACTTGCAAGGGCAATCACTTCATCCACACCTTGTTCATCTTCAATATACGGAATTCGTTTTATTGAAAAATGATTAGCTGAAAACTGGCTGGCTGCTGCCTTTGTGACAAGTTCTGCTGTTTCACCAATTGAATCGGAAACTACAAAAATAATCGAACCTTTCATTTCTTCCCATCCCCCCTAAAGTCTCTAATAGCTTTCATCAGCTAAAGCAACGAAAGCCTTGGCTATATTCGTTTTAGTGATTCGTCCTACCACTTCTAATCCACTTTCAACTTCTTTCACGACCGGTAAAGCATCAATCTGCTTTTCAATCAATTTCTTAGCGACGTCGATCATTAAATCTTCCTTTGTACACATCGTTATGTTCGGCATTCTTGTCATAATAATATTTACAGGAACCGTAGCCAACTCCTGCTTTCCGATGCTCGCCCTTAATAAATCTTTACGTGAAAGAACGCCAACAAGCAACGCATGCTTATCGACAACAAACATCGTTCCCACATCCTCAAGAAACATCGTTACAATGGCATCATAGACCGATATGCTTTCATTAATAACGACTGGAATCGATTGATAGTCTTTCACATAAATATTATTCAAACTATCGGTTAGGAGCTGAGTGCTAGATTTACCTGTATAAAAATAACCTACCCTTGGCCTTGCATCGAGAAATCCAGCCATCGTTAAAATAGCTAAATCCGGCCTAAGTGTAGCTCGAGTCAAATTGAGTCTATCTGCAATATGTTCTCCGGTAATCGGTCCATTTTCTTTGACAATTTCTACAATCAATTCTTGGCGTTTATTTAATTGGATTTTAATCACCACCCTACTGCTTAAGCAGAGAAACCTATTAAGCTATACTATTAGTCATTATTATATACCATTTAGAAGAAAAGAGCACAGAAATCAATATGTAACATGGCTTAAACCGCCACTATTTAGTTTAACTTGCCATGTAATCGATAACTTGTTAGATACGTTTCATTCCCTTTCTTTCTTAAAAAGGGCGTAAACCATTCGGTTATCATAATCAGAAAAGACTTAAAAGATGCACCGTCATTTCATAATAGATGACCGGTGCATCTTTTAATTATTATAAGGATAAAATTTTATTCAAGCTGGCAAAGCTTTCTGCTAGCTCACTAATTTCTTTCATGAGTGATAAGCGATTTTCGCGAATAGAGTCTTGCTCCGCCATAACCATTGTATGTTCAAAATATTGCTCAATTTCCGGCTGAAGGGACACAAGTAATTGGAAGCGAATTTCCTCATCATTTGTTTCGCTGTATCTAGAAGCGACCTCTTGGTATTTTTCATACAATAATGTTTCTTCTTTATTTTCGAATAGCGACGGATCGATTATTTGCTTCTGCTCACACTTACTGGCAATATTTATTACTCGGCTTAACGCTTCGATATTCTTTTTAAATTCAGAGCCGTCTTTTTCTTTTTCAAGCACTAAAGCCCGCTCTACTAGGGCTGATACGTTGCCAATCTCGTTTGTTAGCAGTGCATCAATCAAGTCATAGCGAATGCCTTTTTCAGTTAATAAATGCTTCACACGTGCTTTAAAGAATTGCAACAGGTCCGCTGAGATTTCAGAAATGTCTCGTTTAACAAGACTGTGCGCTTCCATTTCATCTAGAGCGTATGTGAGTAATTTCTCTAGAGATATCGACCACTTTTTCTCTGTTAAAATTTGAACAACGCCGCTAGCTTGCCTGCGTAATGCATATGGATCTTGAGAGCCTGTAGGTATGACGCCAATCGAAAAGAACGAAACGATTGTATCAATTTTTTCAGCAACACTTAAAACTGCTCCAATTGGCGATGGCGGAACACTGTCCTCTGCATGTCTAGGCATATAATGCTCATTAATTGCAGCTGCTACTTCTTTTGGCTCGCCTTTTAATAATGCATATTTCTCTCCCATATAGCCTTGCAATTCAGGGAATTCATAAACCATATGACTCACTAAATCAAACTTGGCAATTTCCGCTGCACGTAAGGCAAGCTCTTTCTGCTCTCCAAGTTCTACCTGATCTGCAAGAATACCAGTGAGCTTTTGAACACGGACTGTTTTTTCAGCCAATGTGCCAATTTCTTCGTGGTACACAATGGATTTTAACTTTTCTAACGCAGTTGCAATCTCTTTTTTCTTATCTTCTCGATAAAAGAAATCAGCGTCAGATAAACGAGCACGAAGCACTTTTTCATTCCCTTTTGAAACATTATCAAGATGTTCTGCGTTTCCGTTACGAACAGTCACGAAGTGGGGCAGCAACTTGCCGTCTTTACTTTTAACAGGGAAATAGCGTTGATGTTCTTTCATCGAAGTAATCAAGACTTCAGACGGCAGCTCCAAGAATTCCGCTTCAAAATTCCCAAATAAAGCAGTTGGATATTCCACTAAATTATTAACCTCTTCAAGTAGTTCTTCATCAACAGGAATCTGCCAACCGTTTTCCTCTTCAATCTTATGAATTTGATCGAGAATCAACTGCTTCCGTTTTTTCGGATCTGCCATGACAAATTGTTGTTCTAGCGCTTCTTCATATTGATCAGGTGTGATGACTTCTACAGCTTCTCCAAGAAAACGATGCCCTTTTGTCAGGCGACCTGTTTCCACTCCCGCAATTTCAAATGGAATCACTTCGCCACCGAATAGTGCAACGAGCCATTTAATTGGGCGAACAAAGCGGAGATCCTGATTAGCCCAACGCATATTTTTCGGAAATGAAAGGCTTATGATAATCTCCTTCAATTCTGTTAATAATTGGAGAGTCGGCTGTCCTTTAATAAACTTATTAACATGAACATACTCCACACCGTTAATCTCTTTAAAATAGATATCCTCGACCGTCATTCCTTGACCTTTTGTAAACCCAATTGCCGCCTTAGACCAATTTCCTTCTGCATCTTGAGCAATTTTCTTAGCAGGGCCTTTTGCTTCTTCCTCAATATCGGCTTGAGCCGTTGCCACGTCTTGGATGTAAAAGGCTAAACGACGAGGTGTTGAGAATATAGAGACCTCTCCAAAAGGTATCGCTTTTTTCGTTAACCATTTTTGCACTTTATCAGACAATTGTTCCATCGACGCTGTAACAAATCTTGCAGGCATTTCTTCTAATCCAATTTCCACTAATAAATCTTGCTTACTCATAGCTTAGTTCTCTCCCTTCTGCTTTAAAATTGGGAAGCCTAATTTTTCACGCTCATCATAGAAAGTTTTCGCTACCTTACGAGCTAAATTACGGCAGCGTGCAATATAGCCTGTTCTTTCCGTAACGGAAATGGCCCCTTTTGCATCCAGCAGGTTAAACACATGCGAACATTTCAACACATAATCATAAGCTGGGTGTACAAGTCCGGCTTCCATTTGTGCGTGCGCTTCTTTTTCATACATCGTAAATAATTGGAATAGCATCTCTAGATTTGACGTTTCAAAAGTATATTTTGAATGCTCATATTCCGGCTGTCCGTAAATATCCCGAACGGTAAAGCCGTTTGTCCATTCAAGATCAAAGACATTTTCTTTTTCTTGAATATACGACGCCAACCGTTCAATTCCATAAGTAATTTCGACAGATACTGGTTTACATTCTAATCCACCGACTTGTTGGAAGTAGGTAAATTGAGTAATTTCCATCCCGTTCAACCAAACTTCCCAACCTAATCCGGCACACCCAAGTGATGGGTTTTCCCAGTTATCTTCTACAAAGCGAATATCATGTTGAAGCGGGTCAATTCCGAGTGCTTTTAAGGAGTCAAGATACAGTTCCTGAATATTATCTGGTGATGGTTTCATAATTATCTGGAATTGGTGATGCTGATAAAGACGGTTTGGGTTCTCACCATAGCGTCCATCTGCAGGACGCCTTGATGGCTCAACGTAAGCAACATTCCATGGCTCAGGCCCGATTGCCCGCAGGAATGTGTATGGACTCATCGTCCCGGCCCCTTTCTCGACATCGTATGCCTGCATTAAAATACATCCTTGCTCTGACCAATGCTTTTGCAGCGTTAAAATCATATTTTGAATGTTCATACTGCTCCTCCATTACATGTTATTTTTTCTAACAAAACTCTTATAGCGTTAAAACTAAAAAACCATTTACTATGAAGGATCATCCTGTAGGACGCTACACTCCCCTAATCACAATGGTGGGGGTGCGGAGCTGGATTTTAGAGTACTTTCTTAATAAAGAAAGTATATCTACATAGTAGACTGACTATTATAGTAAGTCGTGGAGCCTAAGTCCTCATGTCCTTCATTCAAAAATGCAAAAAACTCCCGTCCCTATGCCTGTAGCATAGGGACGAGAGTTTACCCGCGGTTCCACCCTAATTGCCGCGTAGATACACGGCCTCTTTTATCTGCAAATGCAGCTAATATGCTCAGAAACGCCTTCCTTGAAAATCCATAGCCCGGCTCACACCATCCCAGGTTCGCTTATATGGAGAAAAATCAAGTACTCCTTTTCTTCAACGCATTATATTTGATTATGTTTTGAATTTTAACGAAGAGTTGCTCGGTTGTCAATATTTCTAAAATAGTTCTTTCATCGAATCCATCTGTTTTAAAAACTTCTTGGACTTTAAATGCAATCCGGAATATTCATCATAATAGGCGTCTATGATCGTCTGCAGTTCTTTCTTTGTCTCAGCTTTCACAGAAATATTACCGAGACGAGATAAATCAAAGTAATAAAATAGGCGTAACAATTTAACGGTCATAGGAGAAATCTTCATATGGTAACGATCTTTCCCAACACAGCGATGACAAAGAAAACCCCCTTCACGTATCGAAAAGGAGAACTCGCCCTCACTGTTGCCGCAACTAGCACATTGACTAAGCGTAGGACTAAGTCCATTCACCTGCAACATCTTCATCTCGAAGATGAACTTGAGAATTTCAGCATCATAGCCTTCATTTATGTAATAGAGCGATTGATAAAGCAACTCAAACAGAAACGGATTTGCCTTTCGATCATCCACACTCCTATCCAACAGTTCTACCATATAAGACGCATAAGCAGTTGCAAAAATATCTTCCCTTATTGAGCGCATCGAATCGATTGTTTCCCCTTGTTGAAGACTACCGAGACCGCTCGAAGGAGTGAAGATAAAATATCCGTAATAGAATAGCTGAGTGACGGCTGAGAGCCTGTTATTAGGCTTTTTGGCTCCTCTTGCCATCACGCCTATCTTACCGAACTCTCGAGTGTATAGGGTAATAATTTTATTATTCTCGCCATAATCTGTCCGCCGTATGACAATGCCTTCACATTTTTGTATCAAGCAACGATCACCCACCAATCATAAAAAAACAATTTGGCGTTAAAACGCCACAATCTAATTTAAAGGAATGCTTTATAAAACAAAGAAGATGACGAAGCATAGTTAGAATTTATCGATTTTCACTCAAACTCTAGTTTACCTTGCAATTTACTTGGTAACAATCTTAAAGTTGACGAAGCTCCGTCCCCTCTCTAAAAAGCGCAAAGAACGCCTGACTCCTTCGAGCCACGGCGCCTTTAACTATTAATAATGCATATTTAGAAATCAAGACGCACATCAGGTAACAGGAAAATCAATTTCAGCTATCTCTTCGTCATCCTCGGCTCGACCGCATTTTTCCACCTCTAATTCTTTAAAAAGAAGATAGGTATCAATATTACCGGTTTGACTAAACATTCCCCAGGTAAATTCTAACATCGTAAAGCCCACCTTTCGTGAGTAGCATGATTCTTTTTTCTGACCTATTAGTATCTTGACCCTTCTATCCATTTTCATAAGGAGTAAATATTGTTAATTAATATTCGTCCTCGTTAAATCCATAATCACGGAGCTGAGACATTTTATTGCGCCAGTCTTTTTGAACTTTCACCCATAATTCTAGGAATACTTTGGAACCTAATAGATTTTCAATATCAACACGCGCACGACTGCCGACTTCCTTCAGCATTTTCCCTTGCTTGCCAATGACGATCCCTTTTTGTGAGTCTCGCTCAACTACAATCGTCGCCATAACATTAATCGTTTCACTATTATCCATCTTCTTAATCGAATCAATCACAACGGCAACAGAATGCGGGATTTCCTCGCGTGTTAAGTGAAGAACTTTTTCTCGAATTAATTCAGAAATGATGAAGCGCTCAGGGTGATCCGTCACTTGATCTGCTGGATAAAACTGAGGACCTTCTGGCAGATGTTTCTTAATCTGTCCGACTAATGTTTCGACATTATTTCCTTCAAGTGCAGAAATCGGCACAACAGCTGTGAATGGATATAGCGCTTGATATTTTTCAAGCAACGGGAATAACTCATCTGGATGTAGTTGATCAATTTTGTTTACAACTAGGAAAACCGGTGTTTTAACATTTTTCAATTTCTCAATAATAAATTCATCGCCACGTCCGTATCCTTCAACAGCATTAATCATGAAGAGGATTAGGTCAACTTCTTTTAGCGTGTTCGTTGCAACCTTCATCATAAAGTCGCCTAACTTATGCTTCGGTTTATGAATGCCAGGTGTATCGATAAAAATCATTTGTGAATCATTTTGCGTCAGGACGCCTTGAACTTTATTTCTTGTTGTTTGCGGCTTATCGCTCATGATGGCAATCTTTTGTCCAATCACTCGGTTCAAGAAGGTACTTTTTCCGACATTTGGTCGACCAATAATCGAAATAAATCCTGACTTGTACCCTTTTTCTTGCGTATCTTCAAATAATTTATCCATTCAAATCCTCCGGTGTAAATGCTCCTGGAAGCAATTCTTCTACTGTTAGTTCTTGTATATCCCCATTTAGGTTCGTTAAAACCACTTTCATATCTTTTGGACATAATTCAGCAATCACTTGTCTGCACGCCCCGCATGGTGGCACGGGTCTTTTAGTGTCAGCTACAACCGCAATAGCAGAAAATCTCGTATCTCCTTCAGAAACTGCTTTAAAAATGGCTGTACGTTCGGCGCAGTTGGTCATGGAGTAAGCAGCATTTTCAATATTACAACCATGGTACACTTTGCCATCAGCTGTGAGCAATGCCGCCCCTACATTAAATTTGGAATACGGTGTGTACGCTTTATCCCTCGCAATTTTCGCTTCAGAGATTAGTTGAGATAATTCCATTTATTATCTTCCTTTCAATCAAAAGATGATTTAGTTGGTTTACAGTTGCATAAATCCACTTGGTTTTTTAAGAAAATATTTTCGGTAAAAAGATGATGAATCCTATAATGACAGAGAATATAGCATATATCAAAACGGCGCCCGCTGCAAAATCTTTTGCTTCTTTTGCCAATGGATGAATTTGATCTGTAGCCAAATCGACGGCCCTTTCAATGCTTGAATTCACCATTTCTAAAGTAATCGTACCTGAAATCGCGAGCAAGATGAACAGCCATTCGATTCCTGACAAAGAGAAGTAAAAGCCAAATCCGATCACAATTAGCGCAATAACCATATGAATCTTCATATTACGTTCTGATTTTACCGCTTGAATGATGCCGCAAAAAGCGAAACCAAAACTCCTATTCAATGGTGACTTTGGCTTAGTCTCTTTTAAGCCCATATGCTTCTAGAATGTCCGTTTGACGCGAGAACATTTCCTTTTCATCTGCTTCGTTCATATGGTCATAGCCTAATAAATGCAAAAAGCCGTGCAGTGCAAGAAATCCAAGCTCTCTATCGAAAGAATGACCATACTCCATAGCTTGCTCTTTTGTTTTTTCAATCGAGATGATAATATCCCCTAGCACTCTCGGTAGATTGTCACCGACTATTTCCACTTCATCTTCACCCATTTCCTCCAGCGCAAAGGAAATCACGTCTGTTGCATAATCTTTATCGCGATATTCAAAGTTGATTTCACGGATCCGTTCATTACTTACAAATGTAACAGATAATTCGCTGCCCGCTTCAATTCCTTCTTTACGAGCAGCAAATTGAATCACCTTACCAACAAGTTCAACTGCCGCTTCGCTCACTTCATTTGTCTCATCCAAAAAATCGATTTCTATCGTCATAGATTCACCTTCTGTTCAGTTTTATTCATTTCGGGATATTCTATTCTTGAGTGGAAGATGCCGTGTAAGGACTCACAAAGAGCCTCTCTTACTACATGCAATTCACGCATCGTAATATTGCATTCATCAAATTGATTGTCATTCAAGCGGTCGGTAATGATCGCACGTACGAGCGCTTCTATTTTCTCCTGTGTCGGATGATTCATCGATCTAACAGCAGCCTCGACACTATCCGCAATGCCGATAATGGCAACCTCTTTAGATTGCGCTTTTGGGCCTGGATAACGATAGCTTCCCTCAAGTGTTGTTTCGTCTTCCTTTAAAACCTTGTGGTAAAAAAATTTCAGCAACGTCGTCCCATGATGCTGTTCTGCAATATCAACAATTTCCTGGGGGAACTTATGCTTCCTAAGCATCACTGCTCCATCGACAGCATGAGCAATAATGATATCCTTACTCGTTTCAGGTGGCAACCTGTCATGTGGGTTCTCACTATTCATTTGATTTTCTATGAAAAAATGTGGCCGTTTTGTTTTCCCAATATCATGATAATAACATCCTACTCTTGCAAGCAACCCGTTCGCCCCAATCGCTTCACAAGCTGACTCTGCCAGATTCGCAACCATCACACTATGATGATATGTACCTGGGGCTTCCGTCAGTATTTTCCGAATAAGAGGATGATTTGGATTAGCAAGTTCAAGTAATTTAATGGACGATAGAATGCCAAAACCAGCTTCAAAAAATGGCAGTAAACCAATTGTTAACACAGCTGATCCTAATGCAGATACGATTGCAGCAAGCGAATAAATCATAAACTCCATCTTCGTATAGTTGCCATTCGTAATAGACGTAATGGCAAACACGAGCAAAATATTAATCACTGATAATACAAGGCCTGCCTGTAAAATTTTTACTTGGAAGTTTTTTCGAGACATGACAACAATTGCGGCAATGCCACTAAATAATATGTATAACCCAATTGTATAGTTAAGATTACCTGGAGTCTCCGTATTAAAAATAATCGAGCCAAATGCACCTAGAATAATCATAATCGCCGCGGCAAATCGCTCATTCAGCAAAATTTTTAATAACATAGCTGCAAGTGCAGCCGGAAAAAAATAGCCAATTTCCCCGTATTTAAGTTCGCCCAGTAAACTGAATATTTTCATCGTCCCGATACTCAAAATAAACACGAGGGCAAAAATCAACATTTGATTGGTTTTGCTTATTTCGAGATCATTGGAATGATAAAAGTAATAATAAAATCCTGCCAGCGAAATGAACACAAGGAGAAACAATCCAGCAAACGGATAAATTGTATTTTCATTATTAAGAAAACCTGCTAATTCAAGCTGTCTATATACTTCCCGTTCCACAAGTTGTCCTTCTTCAACAATGATTTGTCCTTGCAGAATTTTTACTGGTTCAACAGTTTCTATTGCTTTTCGCCTTTGATCCTCTGTCTTCTCTCGATCAAAGAAATAATTCTGGATAATCGCATTTCGTGCCAAAGAAAAGGAAGCAGACTTTAGCTCTGAACTAATACTAGCATACCTTAGCTCTTCTTCTGCCTTTTTCTTCGCGTTTTCCACATCATTAGCGGCAATTTTTGTGCTCATGACATTATTGACAGCTGTTATTGTCAAGTCCTTCGTAATGTTCAGTTCATCTTCGTCCGCATTAACAAGAGATGTCAGTACAGTATCACCAATTTCCCGACTCACATCTTCTGTTAGTTTTTCCTTAAGTAAGGATAATTGGTCTTTCGTCGAAACTGGAATATTTTTTCCGGTTTCATCTTTTCTGATCGTTTCTTCTGCTTCTTTCTTTACTTCCAAAGCAGAATCGAAAATAGATGAAATTAAATCGACTTTATTTTGGGCATATTCTTTTTTTAGCGTGTACACATCTGATACTTGCTTTGTTGCTTCTGCTTTCTCCTGTTCAGTTTTATATGTATCTTCAACAGTTTTCGTGGCTCGAATCGTTTGTTCAGAAGGCTGAAACAATTGGATATTAATTTTCTCTGGTTTTACATTTGAAAACATAATAAAGCAGCAATACACACCTATTAGTACAAACAGTAAAACCCGGACAAATCTATTTCCTAATAGCTCTCTTAATTTACGCACATATTCTTGAACTAGTCTCAAAAATCGCCCCTCCTATTTTGTTTCACATCAAATTATGTATACATAAGAATTGGCATCCGTCTATTAGTACTTGTTCAAAAAGGACGATAAAAAGAGTCGAAAGGTTCTAAAAGCTTGTATCTCTAACCTTGCGTATATGCAGTTGCAGTGATACGTCAAGACCCGACTTGCACAGGATAGGATATACTGACTTCTGTGTTGCACGTCATGACGTGTGTGATTTTAACAGAAGGTCTTCAATGAGCGTTAATGCAATTTGCAAGCTTTTTTACCGGACTTATTGAACAACATCTATCATGTAAAATCATAACAGTTTTCAATCGGCATTTCATCCTCTTATCACTGATTACAGAAGAAAACTCATCTTTTTTTCCTTTTTACCAGTATCGGTTATTGAACAAGACTTAAACTCCTTTTAAAAAAACTTATCACGAAAAAGGGTCAGAACTCATATCTCCTATACACTGTAAATCGTGTATAAAGTACGAGCTCTAACCCTTATGTAACATCTTTATTGATCTTCTACCGTATCATAGGCGGAGATAATTTTCGCAACTAATGGATGGCGGACTACGTCACTCTGCTCGAGATAGATGAAAGAAAGGCCTTTCACTTCCTTTAATACCCCTTCTACTGCAATTAAACCAGACTTCACTCCTTTTGGAAGATCAATCTGTGATCGGTCCCCCGTTATGACCATTTTCGACCCAAAGCCTAGTCTTGTTAAGAACATTTTCATTTGGGCTTGAGTGGTGTTTTGCGCTTCATCAAGGATAACAAAAGCATCATCTAGGGTTCTTCCCCTCATATATGCTAGGGGGGCGATCTCGATTGTACCACGTTCCATCATTCTTTGTGTCTGCTCCACGCCAAGCATATCGTGGAGAGAATCATACAATGGTCTTAAATATGGGTCGACCTTTTCCTTCAAGTCACCTGGAAGAAAACCTAAACTTTCACCAGCTTCTACTGCTGGACGAGTTAAAACAATTCGCTTCACCTGACCGTTTTTCAATGCATTGATGGCCATCACAACCGCTAAGTATGTTTTACCAGTACCCGCTGGACCAATACCAAAAACAAGATCATGCTTCTTAATCGAATGGATGTAATGGCGCTGTCCAAGCGTTTTGACACGTATCGATTTACCTTTCGCATTTTTGCCAATTTCTTCTTCATATAAATCGGCAAAGTACTCAAGTGTTCCTTTTTTAGCAAGTTCGAGTGCATAGATCACATCTCGTCCACTTATATTGATGCCTTTACGAATAATAGCAAGAAGAGATCGTAAAACATCCTCACAAAGAGCAGCACGATCTAGTTCGCCCGCAATCGTTATGCCTTCTCCGCGTGTAATTACGGAAACCTGCAATTCTTCTTCAAGCACCTTAATATGTACATCCCCATTACCAAGCAGCGCTTGCGCTTCATGGGGAGATTCAAGCCTTACGTTAATCGCTTTTATATCTTCTGACATTCGCTAGTCTCCTTGAATAATTGGTTGCCCAATCGCAATGTTTTCGATAACCTGATAATGTATTGATAGTATAACTTTACCATTTTCTATGCTTTCGTGCAAAATTTTTCCGCTAATAATCTCCGCATCTTCTGGAAGTTCTTTTTCTAAGCTCGCCTTTGCCATTTTTCTTGCTTCTTTCACGGCTTCATTCTTCGTATATTCCCTAATCAACTCTTCTTTACTTCTTAGCGTTTGCGCTTTATAGGAAATTGGCATTTTCCATTGCAAAAAATAGAAAGGCGCAGACGTTGTTTCTGTTACGTAGTCTGGATAATCCGGGTTCTTAAATCCCCAAACTGGAATAGAGAGACCACCGATGGCTATAGAGTGTCTAGTTGATTCATCACCATTAAACACAGAAAAATGTGTTTTTAGAGGAACTTCAACCGTTGCCTTATACCATGTTTCTCCCATAATCTTGCCAATTGCCGGTACCATTTGCGGCTTATCTTCTTTGCCAATTAGACCAGATACGAGCAGCTGCCCTTTTGTGACGTAATCATTGATACTAACGATGGGCTTGCCTTTTTCAACAAGCATCTTCTTAATAATGGCTTTTTTCTTAGCGACAAGATGTTGTGGAGAATAGGTTTTCACTTCTTCCGGCGTCTCTTTTTCAACAACCTGGAAGTGATAGGTTGTACCTTTTAAATCTACACCTACCCATGTTAACACATCAATTTTATCTCCTAACTGCTTTTGGATCTCATCCACATCAAGCAACAAGAATTGAAGCTTGCCTTTTTTTATCCCCATCTTATCCAATTCTTTCCGAATCGCATGCTCAGTATCTGGGCTTGCTTCGTGGACTTCGATTCCCCAAACCATATTAGACAGCACGAAAATCGTAATCAAAAAGGCAAAAAAGCCGAAGACAAATCCGCTATTTTTGATTAACCTTTTAATGATGAATGGACCACCGCTTCCTTTTACAAAGGTAACTTTACACTCATTTTTTCGAACGGCTTTCCGCAGGTTCGAAATTTCCTTCACATCCATACAAAAGACAAGAATACCAGGAGCCGTTCTCCTGATATCCCATACAGACACCCCTTGTCTAATCAGTTCATTTATTAACCGCTCCGTCCCTTTACCACTCGCCTTGACCTCCACAAACCCTGTGTACAAGTTTGTCCATTGATTCTTCATGATTCTCCTCCCAAGCTTACTCGTTTATATAAGAAACCTGATCAATTTTGCCTTCTAACATGATTTCTTCGGGCAAAATCGTTTTGATCACGAATGAACGTCCTTTAACGAGAAGCTGCCCATTTTTTAAAAGAAGCCGGACTTCTGTATCTGTAAAGTTCAATAACCCTCTATGATTTTCAATATAAATATGTAATTGACCAATCATCGTGATTCTTGGCAGGTCCATCATGACATCTTGCGGCAGATCCATAGTTTTAACAAGAAGCCTTCTAAATCGCTGCCCCCATTTTTGTGCCATAAAAAAGAACCCCCTTTCATCTCAATGTATGAAATGAATGGGGGTTCTAGCACCATTATTTTACTCTCATTTATTCTTACAATCGACGTCCCAAACGGGGTCTATTCTTGGCTCTTGGAGGACCAAGCACTTCAGCCATTATAATACCATCCATTACTTTCTGCTGAGTGATTTCAAAGTTGGTTTGATAAACTGGGCTGTTATGATCAGAAATCTCGTTCCTCACAGCTGAAACGCTTTTAGGTTGCATTTTACGCGTACGTTCAGATTCCTGCTTTTTCAGTTCTTGCTCCTTCGCCCATACTTCCGTTGCTGGTTTTGCTTCGTGTTCGGTTTCAAGAGCAGCCGGACGAGGAGCCTCCATTGATTTCTTTGCTTCTTCGTAAAATTGACGAATGGTTTTTGTACGCTCATACCTTGGATTTTGTTCACGCACTGGCTTCTGGTTAATAGGCGCAGTAGGTGTCCCGGTACGTTTGGGTTCACTTTGTTTTTCCTTCTTCTTTTTAAACATACTGGACACAATCCCAATAATAATGGCGATTACCCAGATGTTGCCGAAGATTAAATCAAAGAGGGATTCCATCATAAGCCTCCCTTCCTAATACCTTACTTGGTATCGTCATGATCCTTAGGACCTTTTGACATTTTGCCAATGGAACCACGCATTCCCGTGTCCGCTTCGATGTTTCGGATGTTCATGTAATCCATGACACCAAGATTGCCTGATTTTAACGCATCAGCCATCGCTAGCGGAACTTCAGCCTCAGCTTCAACAACCTTCGCTCTCATTTCCTGTACGCGAGCAACCATTTCTTGCTCTTCGGCGACAGCCATCGCACGACGTTCTTCTGCTTTTGCTTGCGCGATTTTCTTATCTGCTTCCGCTTGATCCGTTTGCAAAATCGCACCAATGTTTTTCCCAATATCTACATCCATAATATCAATCGAGAGAATTTCAAACGCAGTGCCAGCATCTAAGCCTTTTGATAAAACGGTACGAGAAATCAAATCAGGATTTTCAAGTACATCTGTATGGCTTTTTGAGCTACCAATTGTCGCGACAATCCCTTCACCAACACGGGCGATGATTGTTTCTTCACCAGCCCCCCCGACAAGGCGTTCAATATTGGCACGCACTGTGATTCTTGCTTTTGCTTTTACTTCAATCCCGTTCATTGCCACACCTGCAATATAAGGAGTTTCAATAACCTTTGGATTAACGCTCATTTGAACCGCTTCTAATACATCACGGCCGGCTAGGTCAATCGCCGCACCTCTTTCAAAAGGAAGAGCGATGTTCGCTCGTTCAGCAGCGATTAACGCATTCACGACACGGTCCACATTCCCTCCAGCCAAGTAATGACTTTCCAATTGGTTAGTTCCTACACCTATTCCAGCTTTATGTGCTTTAATAAGCGGATTTACAACTCGGCTTGGAATCACTCGACGTAATCTCATCCCAATTAGTGTAAATATGCTGACTCTTACGCCAGCGGCTAATGCTGAAATCCAAAGTGTAACGGGTACAAATGTAAAAAATACAGACAGTACGATAATAATCGCTATCGCAGCCAAAATAATAAAAATAGTATTTGCGTCCAAATCATTCATCCTTTCAAAATAAAAATAAAATCATCTAGATTTCACGAACGACAATTCGTGATCCTTCTGCCTTCACAACTTTAACCTTAGAGTTTTTCAAAATAAAGCTTCCTTCTGAAACAACATCCAAACGTTCCCCATTAATTTCAGCCGTCCCTGAAGGTCTTAAATCAACAATCGTGATTCCTTCTAGGCCAACCAACTCAATCCTACTTACATTTGATACATATCCTTGTTCCGAGCTTGTTGAGTCTTTTAATACAATTTTCCTAAAAAATTTCATCTCTTTTCCAAACACCTTTACAAGTAGAATAAACACAAGTATAGATACCGCTATTGCAACCAGTAGCGAAATTCCTAATTGGATGGGATTGTCAGAAGCCAAAAACAAGCTGACGATAATCGCAGCCATACCAAGAGCACCGACAACCCCACCTGGTACAAACAATTCGAGGATACATAATAAAATACCAGCAATAAATAAAACTAAAATTTCATACCCCGCAAGTCCCGCTACAAAATGCCCGTAAAAGTAGAGCAATAAGGCAATGAGCCCAGTAGCACCCGGGATTCCGAAGCCTGGGGTAAATAGCTCCATCACAATTCCCACTCCAGCAATGATTAACAGCACCGGAATAACAAATGGATTTGTCAGAAAGCGGGCGATTTTTTCGGCGATACTTTCATCAATCGACCGGATATCAGCATCTTCTACACCAAGTATGCTGTATAACTCACTTTTTGTACGCACCGTCCCTTCACTATAGCCGGCTTTTCTTGCTTGCTCAGCTGTGAACGTTAGTAATTTACCTTTTCCCGCATCATACTCAGGCAGATTAATATCTGCGTCAGCCATCGCTTGGGCATAGATAGGATCTCGCCCATTTTGTTCGGCCGCTGTTTTCATTGCGGCACTCCAAGCTGATTGAGCCTTGAGACCTGCTGCATTTCCTGCTGAATCGATAACAGCCGCTGATCCCATCGTTGCATTCGGAGCCATGTATATTTTATCTGTATTGAGCGAAATATACGCGCCTGCCGAAAGTGCTCGATTATTCACATAGGCAACTGTCTCCACTGACGTATTTTGCATGCGTTTTGCAATCTTTGTCGCAGAATTAACTACTCCCCCTGGTGTATCTACTTCAAAAATGACGACTTCGGCCCCGTTTTCCTCAGCTGTTGTCAATGCACGGTTAATAAATGCATACAATCCATCTTCCACTGTATCTTCAATTGGAACGAGATAAACAATTCCCCCCTTAGCTTTTGCTTGATTAGGCTGAACGATCAACAAGCTTGTCACTAATAATAGTAAGAAACCGATTATTACGGAACGCCAAATTCTCAAAGGAGATGCCTCCTTTCCTTATTTTTTGCTTCCCCTCTTTATTACGTATGTGTTGACCAAAGGTTTCAGAATCTTTACAGCTATTTTGAGTATCGCCTATGTAGCTAAAATCATCAAGGATAATCCCTTACAAACGTATGTAAATATTCATAAAGTATTTGCATGAGGAGAAAGCAAAAAATCTTCTATTTACATACGCACAAACAAAAAGCCATAGACATAATGCCTATGGCTTTGGGTGTGTGAGTTTAAGATAGATGTTGTTGCACTAACTTATTTACAAGAGAACCATCTGCTTTGCCTTTTACTTTAGGCATTAGTGCTCCCATTACTCGACCCATATCTGTTTTAGATGATGCTTTGACTTCTTCAATTGTATTTTTTACAATTTCTGAAATCTCTTCTTCTGAAAGTTGCTCCGGCATATATGCCTCAACGTAATCTATTTCGGTACGGACTTTATCCACGAGATCGATACGACCTGCATTTTCAAACTCTTGGAGGGAGTCTTTGCGTTGTTTTAATTCGCGAGAGAGCACTGTCAATTCTTCATCATCTGTTAATTCTTGACGCTTTTTCAATTCTTCGTTTTGAAGAGAAGATTTAAGCATTCGAATAACAGACAGTTTGTCCTTTTCTTTGTTCTTCATCGCTTGTTTCATATCATTATTTAAACGCTCGAGAAGACTCATCTTTCCACCCTCTCTTAGAATTTACGTTTTCTTGCAGCTTCAGACTTTTTCTTACGTTTTACACTTGGCTTTTCATAAAATTCACGCTTCCTAGCTTCCTGAAGCGATCCTGCTTTAGATACAGTACGTTTGAAACGACGAAGAGCATCTTCAAGCGATTCGTTTTTACGAACGACGGTTTTAGACATCTCTTTCCCTCCCTCCGAAAACAACACACAAACTCAAGTTGTCAACATGTTATACATGTACTAAACCATTATAATATATGCCTTTAATCAGGTCAACTGGTTAATTAAAACTAATTGTCGTTTACTGCGATATATCTAAAGTTTTTTTGTGAAAAATTATTTTTTATACATATTGTTCCAAGCGGTCATGTCCCACACAACTAGTCCATACACTTTAGCAGAGGTGAGCTACTTGAGGGATTTAGCCCTGTTTGTATTGTTTATTGTCATTTTTCTTACTGGAATGTTTGTACTGCGAATCGGCTTATTTAATTTGTCTGGAAAAAAATTAAAAACGCTGCTTGGAAAAATAACAAATCGCCCTTGGAAAGGCTTCTTAGCAGGCGTATTGTTTACAGGTATCCTCCAGAGTAGTTCAGCCGTCATGGTCATGACGGTCGGACTCGTTTCGTCAGGAAGCATTGCCTTCCGTCAAACTATCGGCATTATTCTTGGCACAAATATTGGTTCAACATTTACTGCAGAGTTTATGACCTTCTCACTTAACTCTTATATTATCCCTGGCGTTATTAGCGGGGCTGTATTGTGGCTACTTCCATCAACGCTCACGAGAAGCCTTGGGACTGCTTTGATTGGGATTAGCTCAATCTTCGCAGCGATGAGCGGGTTTAAATTTCTTTCCTCTTCATTAGCCAACTATCCATTTACAAAGCATTTGCTAGCAGAAATGGATCGTCATCTTTTCATTGCTATTTTAACAGGTGTGATCATCACAGCTATCATTCACTCCAGCTCAGCTACCATCGGCATTACAATGAGTTTTTTGGCAGGGGGAGATATGGCTTTAGTAACTGCGATCGCAATAATGCTCGGATCAAATGTCGGGACATGCATTACCGGTTGGATGGCAAGCATCGGCTCTGGAAAAGAAGCATCACTTACGGCGTATGCGCATATTTGGTTGAATTTTCTAGGAGTTTTGCTATTTATACCCTTGATTCATTATCTAGGAACATTCGCACAAGCGTTAACTTCTTCAAAGGACATGCAGCTTGCCCATGCAAGCGTCTTATTTAATGTCATCACATCACTCGCTGTATTGCCATTCTCTAAGCAATTTGCAAGCATCGTATCGAGAATTCATACTAGAAAAAAAACATAAAAGCTTTGCTTCAAAAACCATGGGAGGTTTTGAAACAAAGCCTTTTTTCGAATTAATAATCTGAATCAGCCGTTAAACCATTCACAATCGAAATCCCTGCACTTGCACCAATTCTAGTTGCTCCTGCTTCGATTACTTTCACTGCATCTTCTGTATTACGGACACCACCTGAAGCTTTAACACCGATCGTTGGACCTACTGTTTTTCTCATAAGGGCAATATCTTCAGGAGTCGCTCCACCTGTTGAGAAGCCAGTTGACGTTTTCACGTAATCAGCACCTGCTTTTACAGCAAGCTCACATGCACGGATTTTTTCTTCCTCTGTCAATAAAGACGTTTCGATAATGACTTTGGATAATGCTTTCCCTTTTGAACTTTCGACAACGGCACGGATATCTCGTTCTACTAATTCATCGTCTTGATCTTTTAATGCGCCGATATTGATGACCATATCGACTTCGTTTGCACCATTTTCAATAGCATTCTTCGTTTCAAATGCTTTCGTCTCAGGAGTATTTGCTCCTAACGGGAAGCCTATCACTGTACAAACGACTACATCAGAGCCTGCAAGCAATTCGCTCGCATAAGCAACCCAAGTAGGGTTAACGCACACTGAAGCGAAGTGATGCTCTCTTGCTTCCTCGCATAATTGTTTAATTTGTGCCTTTGTTGCATCTGCTTTTAATAACGTATGATCAATTAAGTTTGCTACATTTTGTGTCATATATAAAATCTCCCTTCTGAACTAAGTGTATTAGTTGTACGTACCTCTTCATCATATCATGTTTAGTCAAAATTGACGAGCGATAAACTTACACGCTCGAAATAAAGAAGGGTCTGACCCCACAACAACTAAATCCAGTATAAGATAAGTGTATGACACATTACATACCTGATTTAGAGTGCGGGGTCTGACCCTTTTTTTACACGATGAGCTAACTATTTGTTCACTTAATCACCCTAAAATTTCAGCTGTTGCTTTAGAGTCTGTCACAACTGTCACAAACTGTCCTTCATTATAAGGATAACCTGATTTTGTAATTTTCACTTTCACAATTTCGCCAACCATTTCTTCGGTAGCTTGGAAGACGACTTTTAAATAGTTATCTGTATAGCCTACATATAAGCTGCTTTTTGGATCCTCTTTGTAAAGATCTTCTGGAATAACTTCTAGCACTTCACCTTCAAAAAGAGAAGCATATTCTTTTGAAAGTTGCTCAGAAAGCGAGATTAAGCGGTGTACACGCTCATTTTTCACTTCTTCATCGACTTGATCTGTCATTCTCGCAGCCGGAGTGCCTGTACGTTTAGAATATGGGAAAACGTGCAATTCAGAGAATTTATGGTCTTTAATAAAATTATACGTTTCCATAAACTCTTCTTCCGTTTCACCCGGGAATCCGACAATTACATCGGAAGTAACCGCAAGACCTGGTAACGCTTGACGTAGTTTCTCTAAACGATCTGCATAAAAGGCCATCGAATATTTTCTTCTCATTCGTTTAAGGACTGTATCAGAACCAGATTGAATCGGGATGTGTAAATGACGTACGACTTTTTCGGAATTCGCCAACACTTCAATAACTTCATCCGTAATTTGACTTGCCTCAATTGAAGAAATTCTGATTCGTTTTAGTCCAACGATTTGCGTTTCTAAATCACGAAGCAATCTCGCTAAATTATAATCTTTCATATCTTCCCCATAGCCACCTGTATGGATACCAGTCAAAACAATTTCTTTATATCCGGCATCTACAAGTTGCTGTGCTTGATTAAGCACTTCTTTCGGATCACGGGAACGCATTAAGCCACGAGCCCAAGGAATGATACAAAATGTACAGAAATTATTACAGCCTTCTTGAATCTTCAAGGAAGCTCGCGTGCGATCTGTAAAAGCAGGTACATCCAGTTCTTCGTATACGCGTGATTTCATAATGTTCCCAACGCCGTTAATCGGCTGACGTTCTTGTTTGTATTGCTCGATATACCCAAGCATCTTCGTCCGGTCTTGGGTACCAACTACAATATCAACACCGGGAATGGCCATAATTTCAGCTGGTGACGTTTGTGCATAACAGCCTGTTACAGCTATAACAGCATCCGGGTTCTTCCGAATCGCTCGACGAATTACTTGGCGACTTTTTTTATCTCCAGTGTTTGTTACTGTACATGTATTGATTACATATACATCCGCGTTCGTTTCATATTCAACACGTTCGTAGCCATCATTTTTAAATAATTGCCAAATGGCTTCCGTTTCATAATGGTTTACTTTACATCCTAATGTATGAAAAGCGACAGTTGCCATCTTCTTCACCTCAATAATTCTAATTGATAGGAAACAGCAGCCAATGCGTAAAGTGGTGCTGTTTCAGTTCGTAATATTCTCGGTCCAAGACCACAGAGGGTAAATCCCGCTTCAGTTAATTGAGTGACTTCCCCTTCAGATAAGCCACCTTCTGGTCCAAATACAAAAAGCATGGATTGCCCAGCTTTTATGTTTTGTAAAGCAGAAACAAGAGCGCCCTTCTCTCCTTGTTTTGCTGCCTCTTCAAATGCGACCATTTTCACATCATACCCATTGGCGTACTTTATGAGACCTCCTAAGTTCAGAGGTTCTGTTACAATAGGGCGGACTGTACGATGTGACTGCTCAGCCGCTTCTTTAGCAATTTTCTGCAGGCGTTCGATTTTTTTCCCCGCCTTTTTGTCGTCCCATTTTACCACCGAACGAGCCGCAATGAAAGGGATAAACTCATGCGCTCCCAGCTCCGTTCCTTTTTGCACGATTACCTCTAATTTATCCCCTTTAGGCAGACCGCTCGCAATTGCAAGTTTAATCGGTAGTTCTTTATCTTCCTTAAGCCACTTTACAACAGTAGCTACAACAGTTTCACTTGTCACGTCTACAATCTCAGCCAATCCCGCTTGTCCATCCGGTTTAACACAAATCAACTGATCACCAACATTCATCCTCATTACCCTTGTAATATGATGAAAATCTGCTCCTGTGATTTGTATGGTTTCTTCATCTACAAACGCATCTCGTTCTAAGAAATATCGTTGCAAACAAACACCTACTTTCATACAAAACTTAAATGCCGTTAAAACGCCGCCAATTACTATGAAGAAATATCATTTAAGCACGCAACACCCGCTAAGTAGATTGGCTATATTAGTAGGTCGCGAATACTAAGTACCCATGTCCTTCATACAAAACAGGTGGCAATTGCTTTTGCCACCTTCTTTATCTCTTTAGTATACAACATTTTATCCCGTACTAACGGAAAGGATAGGCCTTACTCACATTAACCGTTTCTTTTCGCAATAAACGCAACCCAATCTTCCATTAACAGCGTCTCTTCAATCGTAAATCCAGCCGCAATAATGGCATCCTTCACTTCTTGTTTTTTGGGTTGAATAATTCCTGAAGAAATGAAATAGCCACCTGGTTTCACTACTTTTGCCACATCATCAGTAAAGCGAAGGATGACTTCAGCTAGAATATTAGCAACAACCACATCTGTTTGTTCTTTGATGCCATCTAGTAAATTCCCTTGCGAAACAGTAACTCGTTCTTGAACTTTATTAAGTTTCACATTAATGATTGCGGATCGGACGGCCACTTCATCTAAATCAAGACCATGAACGCTCTTCGCATCAAGTAATGCCGAGGCAATACTTAGAACGCCAGAACCCGTACCAACGTCTACTACAACATCACCAGGTTTTACTGTGCGCTCTAAGGCTTGGATACACATGACTGTCGTCGGATGAGTTCCAGTTCCAAAAGCCATTCCTGGATCTAATTCAATGATCAGCTCATCACTGTTCACTGGTGTATAGTCTTCCCATGTTGGCACAATGGTAAAACGTTCAGAAATCTTAACTGGATGATAATATTTCTTCCAAGCAGTTGCCCATTCTTCTTCATTCACTTCACTAATCGAAATAGCATTTAACCCTAAATCTATATCAAACACTAAAAGATTATTAATGGATTCTTTAATCGCATCAACTGTCTCACCTAAGAAACTATTCACAGGAATATATGCTTTAACGACAACGCCTTCTTCGGGATAATCGGCAGGGTTGAGCTGGTAGATCTCCCCAAAGACATTTTCTCGTTCCTTTTGCAGTTCCAATGGATCTTCAATAACAACTCCACTCGCACCCGCCTCATGCAGAATATTGGAAACAGGTTCGACCGCTTCATTCGTTGTATGGATTGCAATTTCAGACCATTTCATTTCTACCAACTCCCCTAATCAATTATTCACCTTTAAATGCGCGTTTTACTTTAGCAAAAAATCCAGCTTCCTGTTCATCTGGAGCATTCTGTCCACTGATATCAGAGAATTCACGAAGTAATTGCTTTTGTTTTTCAGTAAGCTTTCTCGGCGTTATAAGTAAAATAACTACATGCTGATCACCTTGACCATAGCCACGTACATTTTGAACACCTTTTCCTTTAAGACGGAAGCGAGTACCTGTTTGTGTGCCAGCCGGAACTTTCAGCTTCACTTTTCCATGGACAGTAGGGACTTCAATTTCATCACCTAGTGCTGCTTGAGCAAATGTAATCGGCATTTCACAATAAATATCATCGCCTTCACGCTCAAAAAATTCATGTTCACGTACTCGGAACACTACATACAAGTCCCCAGCAGGACCGCCATTGAACCCTGGTTCTCCTTGCCCTGTAACACGTAGCTGCTGGCCGTCATCAATTCCAGCCGGAACCTTGACTTCAATCTTTTTACGTTTTTGAACTTTTCCAGCACCACTACATGTTGAACATTTTTCAGGAATAATTTTCCCAGTTCCTTGACAATGATGACAAGTACGACGATTGACCATGCGACCAAACGCTGTGTTTTGCTCTACATTCAATTGACCTGTACCATGACAATGTGAACAAGTATTTACCTTTGTTCCTGGTTTAGCTCCTGAACCAGAACATGTGTCACATGTTTCTTCACGAGGAATCTCGATGACGGCCTCTTTACCAAACACCGCTTCTTCAAAAGAAAGGGTCATCGTGTATTGTAAATCAGATCCTTGTCTTGGTGCGTTCGGATCTCTTCTTCTTCCGCCGCCCCCACCAAAGAACGTACTGAAAATGTCTTCAAATCCGCCGAAACCACCAAAGTCCTGCCCACCAAAACCTTGATTCGGATCTGTATGTCCAAATTGGTCATAATGTGCTTTCTTTTGATCATCGCTTAAAACTTCATATGCTTCTGTAATCTCTTTAAATTTATCATTCGCGTCTTCCGCTTTATTAATATCTGGATGATATTGTTTAGAAAGCTTACGATACGCCTTTTTTACTTCATCTTTAGATGCTCCTTTGGAAACCCCAAGCACCTCATAATAATCTCGTTTACTCATACCTATTTCTCACTCCCGATCCTTTTTCACATAAAGATTATTCTAACATTCTTCAAAGATATAGTGCAATAAGAAAAACCGTCACCGGTCCTTGGCTACAAAAAACTAGGTATTTAACTTAAAGAAATGTTGAAGCACCTCTTAAGGTAGGCTGACTAAGATCGGCACGTCCTGCGGCAACGTCGGCATGACCCACATTCTGTGGGCCTAAGAAAAAGGGGGTGACGCATGCATGTTACTTGCCCACCAACCATTTCATTTCGAATCTCAAAAAAGCCAAAGCCAAGATAACCTGACTTTGACTTTTTTTCAGAGAGTTGGCTCTTCGTTAATCAATCGCCATATCTCGTTTTATTATTTTTTATCGTCGTCTACTTCTGTGAATTCAGCGTCCACTACATCATCATTTGATGGTTGTGCTTCGCCCTCTGCACCTTGAGCAGCTTGTTGTGCTTTTGCAGCTTCTTCGTAAAGCTTCATTGATAATGCTTGAACGATTTCATTAAGCGCGTCTTTTTTCGTACGAATTTCTTCTAATTCGTTTTTCTCAATAGCAGCTTTCAGTTCGTCTTTCGCTTCGTTTGCTTTCGCAACTTCCGCTTCATCTACTTTACCTTCAAGGTCTTTTAACGTTTTTTCCGTTTGGAAAACGAGTTGATCTGCTTCGTTGCGAAGTTCAACTTCTTCTTTACGTTGTTTATCTGCATCAGCGTTTTCTTCCGCTTCACGTACCATGCGGTCGATTTCTTCATCAGATAGACCTGAAGATGATTTAATTGTAATCGCTTGTTCTTTGTTTGTACCAAGGTCTTTCGCGCGAACGTTTACGATACCGTTTTTGTCAATATCAAACGTTACTTCAACTTGTGGAATTCCACGTGGTGCTGGTGGAATATCGCTTAATTGGAAGCGGCCAAGCGTTTTATTATCCGCAGACATTGGACGCTCACCTTGAAGAACATGGATATCTACAGCTGTTTGATTATCAGCAGCCGTTGAGAATACTTGAGATTTACTTGTCGGAATTGTTGTATTACGTTCAATCAACTTCGTAAATACGCCGCCCATTGTTTCGATACCAAGAGAAAGCGGAGTTACGTCAAGTAAAACAACGTCTTTTACATCTCCAGTCAGAACGCCACCTTGAATCGCTGCACCCATTGCTACTACTTCATCTGGGTTTACACCTTTTGAAGGTTCTTGACCTAATTCTTTTTTGATTGCTTCAACAACAGCAGGTATACGTGTTGAACCACCAACAAGAATTACTTTATCGATTTCAGATGCAGAAAGTCCTGAATCTTTCAATGCTTGACGAGTTGGTCCCATTGTACGCTCTACAAGTCCAGCTGTGATTTCATCAAATTTCGCTCTTGTTAATGTAACGTCTAAGTGAAGCGGACCTGCTTCTCCAGCCGTAATAAATGGCAATGAAACTTGAGTAGACGTAACACCAGAAAGATCTTTTTTCGCTTTCTCAGCAGCATCTTTCAATCGTTGTAATGCCATTTTATCTTTACCAAGGTCAATGCCATTTTCTTTTTTGAATTCCGCTACTAAGTAATCAATAACTTCTTGGTCAAAATCATCTCCACCAAGTTTGTTATCTCCAGCAGTTGATTTCACTTCGAAAACGCCGTCTCCCAATTCCATGACAGAAACGTCGAACGTACCGCCACCAAGGTCAAAAACAAGAATCGTTTGATCTTGATCAGTTTTATCTAAACCATAAGCTAATGCTGCAGCAGTTGGTTCGTTAATAATACGCTCTACTTCAAGACCAGCGATTTGTCCAGCGTCTTTTGTCGCTTGACGTTCTGCATCATTAAAGTATGCAGGAACCGTGATAACTGCTTTCGTTACTTTTTCGCCAAGGTATTCTTCAGCATATGATTTCAAGTATTGAAGGATAATTGCTGAAACTTCTTGAGGTGAATAATCTTTACCTTCAATTGTTTCTTTGTGATTTGTTCCCATATGACGTTTAACAGAAATAATTGTGTTAGGGTTTGTGATTGCTTGACGTTTCGCTACTTCCCCAACTTGTCTTTCACCATTTTTGAAAGCAACAACGGATGGTGTTGTACGATTGCCTTCTGGATTCGGAATTACTTTTGGCTCTCCACCTTCAAGAACGGATACACATGAGTTCGTTGTACCTAAGTCAATACCAATAATCTTGCTCATAGTCACTTACCTCCTACTATTTATGTAATTTCTTATTCACTTACTTTTACCATTGATGGACGAACCACTCTGTCCTTCAAGATATAACCTTTTTGGAACTCTTCCACGACGATATTAGATTCAACGTTATCAGCTTGTACTTGCATTACAGCTTGATGCATATGTGGGTCAAATTCTTTTCCAACAGCCTCAATCGCTTCTACGCCTTCTTTTTTCAACGCTTCTACAATTCCTTTGTAGATCATTTCCATTCCAGCAAGCATCGATTTCGTTTCTTCATGATCGCTTTCGATTTTCATTGCTCTTTCAAAATTATCTAGAGACTGAATTAAATCGCCAGCAAGGCTTTGCGCTCTATATTTCAATGCCGCTTCCATATCAAGCTTGGCACGTCGTCTTGAATTGTCAAAATCAGCTTGTAAACGTAAATATTTATTGTCCATTTCTTCAATCTTTGCTTCTAGTTCTTCAATTTTCGCAGTGGCAGTTTGAAGTTCATCTAGTTCTACGACAGATTCTTCTTCACTTACCTGCTCAACTTGAACATCCCCTTCAGCAAAAATAGCTTCAACAGTTTCTTCGTTTACTTGCTGTTCCACTGTCTGTTCATTTTTTCTCTCTTCTGTCACAATCTCACCTCCTAAAAATGGGTGCTTTATATATGTAAGACATGCTAGAGAACGGCAGAACGGAACATTCTGCACTTCCTCCAATATTGCCTTTACTAATAATTTTGATACAGCTTTGTTAAAAGGGCTGTCATATCCTTCGAGAAAAATTCCAGCAAACTAATAACGCGGGAGTATTCCATTCTTGTCGGTCCAAGAATCGCAATCGTCCCTACTTGTTGCTGCCCGACCGAATATGTCGCGGTAATCAAACTGCAATCTTCAAGTAAAACATTGTTATTTTCTCTACCGATTTTCACGTGAATACCAGCTGGATTTTGTTTCATAATTTCATAAAGGCCCTGTTCCTGTTCAATCAATGATAGCAGTGAGGATACTTTATCAATATCATGAAACTCAGGTTGCTTCAACATATTCGTTTTGCCGCCAAAAAATAATTTGGGCGGGTTAGAGATATCCAGCGTTTCTGCAAGAGAAGTCACTAACGTACCATAATTATGGATATGCTGACTAAGTAATACGGCTACTTCTTTATAAATCTTATCGCGCAGTTCAGCAAGAGGGACCCCAACAAGACGATCATTTAAAATATTTGCCATTTTCTCAATTTCGTTCATATCAAAAGATGGCGGAAGTGAAATGACCTTATTCTCAACATGTCCAGTGTCGGTAATAATAATTGCAATCGCCGTTTCCCTACTTAAAGAGATAATTTGAATCTTCTTCAGCTTGTTATCTTTGACTTTTGGGCCTAAAACGATAGATGTGTAATTCGTTAGCTCTGAGAGTATTTTGGCGGATTTTTGAACAATTTTCTCAAGTTCATAGATCCGATCTGCAAAAATCGAGCGAATAATGCGCCGATCATCTGTTTTTAAGCTCTGCGGCGCCAACAAATGGTCCACATAATATCTATACCCTTTTTCAGAAGGAATTCTCCCCGACGAGGTATGTGTTTTTTCCAAAAAACCAAATTCTTCTAAATCCGACATCTCATTCCGGATTGTCGCAGAACTAAAGGCGATTCCTTCTTTTTTCGACAAACTCCGCGATCCAATTGGTTGGGCATTTCGAATAAAATCATCGATAATAGCTTGAAGGATTAATAATTGACGATCCGTTATCATCTATGATCCCCCCTGTTAGCACTCTGTCCTCTTGAGTGCTAATATACTAATAAATTATCAAATGCCGGTAGTGATGTCAACGGTTTAGCACTAGAACTTTCTTCATTTTTTTTAGAGAAAGTATATCTTTATTCTAAACCAATGAATTCCTGGAATACTTCATTACCGAGTAGTTTGCCTCGCTTGGTTAATCGCACAAACCCGTCCTTCTCTTCTAACAAGCCATTCCCTATATGTTTTTCGAGCGGTTTTGCAAAAATATCTGTCATTTCTACACGATATTTATCGAAAAATTTCGTGTAAGAAACACCTTCTGTTTTTCTCAGCCCCAAAAACATTTCCTCTTCCATTTGTTCATGAAGGGGAACAAGATGATTTTCTAGGACAGGCAGCTCGTTATCTAGAAGTGGTTCCATATATTTCTTCACAGGCCCATGATTAGCAATACGGCTACCTGCTGTATAGCCATGGGCACCAGCGCCGATTCCATAATACTCATCATTATTCCAATAAGTTAAGTTATGACGACTTTCATGGCCTGGTCTAGCAAAATTGCTGATTTCATATTGATGAAGACCATGATACTCCATCGTTTCCATTAGCCGCTCATACATGCGCGCTTCTAAATCCTGAGGAGGTAAATTTAGTTTTCCCTTTTGCATTAAATTATAAAAAACCGTTTTAGGCTCCACAATCAGCGAATAACTAGAGTAATGCGGCAAATCAAGCGCAAGCGCTGCATCAAGCGTTTCTATGAAATCATCCATCGTCTGACCTGGAAGTCCATAAATCAAGTCAATACTTATATTCGTAAAGCCGACCGATTGCGCTTTTTCAATGGTTTCATACACTTCTTTCGCTCGGTGTGTTCGGCCAATTCTCTTTAATAACTCATCATTAAAGCTCTGTACCCCAAAACTAAGTCGATTTACACCTGATCGAAACATGATGTCCAATTTTTCACGGGAAAGATCACCAGGATTCGCTTCAAAGGAGTATTCAGCTCCTGCATTCATTGGCATCAATTCAGAAATTGAATCACAAAGAAAGGCTAACTGTTTTTCATCTAAAGAGGTCGGAGTTCCACCACCGACAAAAACAGTATCAAGCCCCGCAGTTGGATACTTAGCCAGCTGTAATTGCATTTCTTTTTTCATCATCGCTAAATATTCATCAACCGGCTGGCCTTTTAAAAATACTTTATTGAAATCACAATAGTGGCAAATATGCTCACAAAACGGAATATGGATATAAGCGCTTTTTATCATTTTGTTCACAACCTTTATTATTAATCCTTTTTTGTGCTACAGGATGGGACCTTCATGGCAAATGGTGATTAACGCCATATTTGTTTTGTATAAAGTGAAACTCCCATCAGTGGGGCTTTTACGGGCAGTTTGTCTCCCACCTACCTTCTTTGTTCCTAATAAGCTTGAAGTCGGCATCTTGACTTTCCGTTAATGTGGGATAAAAAATCAAAAAGAGGCTAGACACCGAAAATACCATGGCCTACCCTCTTTTTGAAACTCACTTTATTTTTTTGGCGTTGTGTCATCCATTTTTAATACAGCCATAAATGCTTCTTGAGGCACTTCAACAGATCCAACTTGTTTCATCCGTTTTTTACCTTCTTTTTGCTTATCAAGAAGTTTACGTTTACGAGAGATGTCACCACCATAACATTTTGCAAGAACGTTTTTCCTCATGGCACTAATCGTAGAACGAGCAACAATTTTCTGACCGATTGCCGCTTGAATTGGCACTTCAAATTGCTGTCTTGGGATCAGCTTCTTTAATTTTTCAACAATGACTTTCCCACGTTCATATGCAAAATCATTGTGAACAATAAAGCTTAATGCATCGACATTCTCTGCATTGAGTAAAATATCCATCTTCACTAGCTTAGATGGTTTATAGCCGATTAATTCATAATCAAAAGATGCATAGCCTCTTGTATTTGATTTCAATTGATCAAAGAAATCATACACAATCTCCGAAAGTGGTATCTCATAATTGATACTGACGCGTGTTTCATCTAAATACTGCATGTCGATGAAATTTCCGCGTTTGTTTTGACAAAGCTCCATAATGGTGCCGACAAATTCCGTTGGTGCCATCATCGATGCTTTTACATAAGGCTCTTCAACATGTTCAATTTTTTGTGCTTCCGGCATATTAGCCGGGTTATCGATTTGTAGCTGAGTCCCATCTGTCATAATGACCTCGTAAATAACACTCGGCGCAGTCGTAATTAAATCAATTTTAAATTCACGTTCAATCCGTTCTTGAATGATTTCCATATGAAGCAATCCTAAGAAACCACAACGGAAACCAAATCCAAGCGCTTGTGATGACTCAGGTTCGAATTGTAGTGCTGAGTCATTCAATTCAAGCTTTTCGAGAGCATCACGCAAATCGTTAAATTTCGATGAATCAATTGGATACAGGCCACAATACACCATTGGATTAAGCTTACGGTAGCCAGGAAGCGCTTCAGTCGCACCATTCTTGGCATTCGTAATCGTATCCCCAACTCGTGTATCGCCCACATGCTTAATGGCCGCTGATAAAAAGCCTACATCCCCGATATTCAGCTCATCAACAAGTTGAGATTTCGGTGAAAAGACGCCAACTTCTGTTACGTCGAACTCCTTGCCTGTCGCCATCATTTTTACTCGATCGCCTACTTTTACTGAACCGTCAATAACACGGATATAAGCAACAACACCACGATAGGCATCATATACGGAGTCAAAAATCAGCGCTTTAAGCGGAGCATCTGGATCTCCTTGTGGTGCTGGAACTAATTCAACAACTTGCTCTAGAATATCCTCAATACCAATACCAGCTTTAGCAGAAGCAAGAACCGCATCTGATGCATCAAGCCCGATTACTTCCTCAATTTCATTTCTGACCCGTTCAGGATCAGCACTTGGTAAATCAATCTTATTAATAACAGGAATAATTTCAAGATTATTATCTAATGCCAAATACACATTAGCAAGCGTCTGTGCTTCAATCCCTTGCGCAGCATCGACAACAAGCACAGCACCTTCACACGCTGCTAAGCTTCGGGAAACTTCGTATGTAAAATCGACGTGCCCTGGTGTATCAATTAAATGGAAAATATACTCTTCTCCATCCCTCGCGTTATACTTTAATTGTACTGCGTTCAATTTAATCGTGATTCCACGCTCACGCTCTAAATCCATCGAATCGAGCAATTGACTCTTCATTTCACGTTGCTGCAAGGCATTCGTCTTTTCCAAAATACGATCTGCCAACGTCGATTTCCCATGGTCTATATGAGCAATGATGGAAAAATTTCTAATTTTAGATTGTCTTTTTAATCTTTCTTCTCTATTCATCACGTTCACTCCTACTTCTCGACACAAATACACTGTTTTACATTATAACAAGAGAAAAAGCAAGATTCAAGGAAAAGCGGAAGTGCCTTGCTCAGCTTGCGAAGAAAATAGGGATTGACCCACGAAGGCGCTCTTTGCCTTCTTGGGGCGATCATCTTTTTCACAGCAAGCTAGGCGCTGGAGCTGGACAGTAGGAAAAGCGGAGGCGCCTTGGTCAGCTTGCGAATTTCGCTCAGGCGCGTAAATCTCAAATCTCGCTCGAAAAGGATCCATTCTGGCGCGATTGTATGCTATTTTGGCACGCAAATTCAATTTTTGGATCGCAAAGCTTGAAAAAGGAGGTTGGGTCAATGGAATTTGAATTGGTGGTTGACTAATTTTTAGCGAATTCTCTCATCTGGCTCCGTCTTTTTCCGTTCTTGTATCAAAAGAACCAAGTTCAGGCAATAACCTTCACTTGGTTCCAATGCAATTTATTAGAGATCCGAAATCAATTGAAATACTTTTTTAAAAACACTAGAAACGGCATCACTTATTCCTCTCCCTACCGATGAGAAAAAATTATAAGCTTTCATTTCTTCAAGCTTTTCTTTTTTCTTGGCTAAATCATGACTCGTGACCGTTTCTCCAAGAATGGACGCATGAATGTCCCCCTTATCAGACTCTGTAACCGTGAAAGCATTATAGAGGGAAGGGTCATCGTAGCCTTTCATTTTTTTCATGCCCGTATTCGCTTGCTGCATGCCGAGCAACACTCCGAAGAACAAGACTAGGACAATTATGAAACATTTAAAAGAAAATCGAAGCACGGATGACACTCCTCCCTATTATTTTTTCTCCGTAACCGGTACACTGACTTCCTTCGCATCCCAGTAAAATTCACTAAAAACATTGGCAAAAGCATCAATGGTTAAATACATTTCTTCAAATGTATTGTCAACGCCACCCACTTCAATTAACATCGCATTTGCAGAGAGATCTTGATTATAGACGCCATTTTGCCCTTTGCCACCTTGCTTCAAAACTCCCCTTGATAATCCAGGATACTTTTTCTCAATAGCATGATGGAGCTTTGTTGCTAACTCAATATTCTTCTCAGGGTTTGGATTATTCGAACCAATCACAAAAGCAATTTTGGCGTATTGTTTCCCATTAATCGTAATGGTCGTATTATTTTTTCTTTTAGAATCACGATGAATATCAATTAAATAGTCTAAATCACGATTAGTTTCCATCGCACTTACAGCGATCGAGCGTGATTCCTGATAAGACTTTGTATAGCTCAGTCCCTTTTTATTAAGATTAGCCTGTATATCTGTTTTTTCAAGAGAAGAACCAATTCCTTTACTTTCTAAATCCTGAAGCAGTTTCGAACCTAGCTTGGTGATATTGATTTGTGAATGATAGGCTAGATTCGGATTTGTGACACCTTTTAAGTACGGTAAAAACGACTCCCTATTATGTGAATTGTATATATACACAACCTTTTTTCCATCCGTCGTCATTGCAGGAGTTTGTACTGGCTCTTTTGTCGGTTCTACTATCCCTCCCAAATTCTGTGTCGCCGCTTCTCGTTCCTCATTCAAAACATCATTGGGTGGCGAGGATTCATATGGCATATTCGTATAATTCGTCCCTTCACCCGCTACCAAAATCTCACTGTCAAAAATTGAAAAACCAGGAAGCTCACGACCAAGAAGGCTACGCGGATCATCTAATGATATATTGGCTGATAGTTTTAAAACTTGCTGAGTGATTTTGGGACTTGACTTCCCTTCAGGCAATGCTGAAAAAAAATAATGATTTTCATTTGCTAGTAGTGAATACAACATTTTCCCTGAAATTTGATCGGTCATTGCATTCACAGATTCCGAGGAAAGTCGATATTCAGGACGCAAAGAAGTCATAACCCCAATGATTGAAAATAGCAAAACCATCATGACGAGAACGGACAAAAACCCTTTTATAATGGTAGATCCATGGACAACTGTGATTATTCCGCCAGATCGGTCTCTTTTCATTTTTCCACCCTCTCTATTGCTTGTCTCATATAAATATGACTTTAATAGAAAGAGTAGAACTATCAGTTACAAGGATGCTTTCTACCTTGTGTAATATCCTGTGTTGTCTTGATTAATGGACTCATGTAGCGCGGCGTTTAACCCATTTGCAATCAGATTCGCCATATCTTCTATAAACACATCGACCTCTTTTGGCGTTACCATTAGATTATGGCCAATGGGCGATAACACCTCGTAAATAAGCTTTCGCTTCTCGTCATCTGGCAATGTACCAACGATGCCAAGGAAGGTTTGCCGATGCGATTCGTCCGGTAAATCCTCTTCTGTCAGCTTCTTCTTTTTGCCAAAGCTAAAGCCTGCTGGTGCTAGAGCTCTTGATGGCTGATCTCCCTCTCTCAACTCTTTCCCAAAATGCTTTAAAATATAATCAATCGTATCACTTGTAATCGATACCGCATCGACTACAGTCGGAACGCCAATTGCAATAACCGGAATACCAAGCGTATCCTGACTCAACTCTTTCCGCTTGTTCCCAACACCAGAGCCTGGATGGATGCCTGTATCGGTAATCTGAATAGTAGAGTTCACTCTCTCAATTGAACTCGCGGCTAGGGCATCTATGACAATTAGAAAGTCTGGCTTGCTTTTATCAATCACTCCTTGAATAATATCGCTCGTTTCAATCCCAGTAATCCCCATAACACCAGGAGCAACTCCACTCACTGGCCGAAATCCTTCCTCAACAGATTCTGGCTGCAATTCGAATAAATGCCTTGTAATAACTAAATTCTCAACCACTGCAGGTCCTAATGCATCAGGAGTCACATTCCAATTTCCAAGACCGACAACGAGACAGCTGCTTTCTTTGGAAATATTTCTTGCCTGTAAAAATTGCGCCAGTTCGTAAGCAAACACCTTCTCTACCATTTGTTGTGTTTCTGTATCCTGCTGGCGAATTCCTTGCACTTCAATCGTTAAATAACTTCCCTTTTTCTTACCAATTTGCTCGGCTCCTTTCTCTGTCACTTCTACAAGGGAAATTTTTAAATCATTCTTATTTTTTTCTTTGATAATCACTCCTTCAATTTTTGAAATATTTTTCTCACTTGAAACCCCTTTGTGAGCTGCTGCTAATGCAGTAGCTTCCACTGCAAGATCCGTTCTTATAGAAAACTGGCTTAAATCCAAATTCTTTTCCATATTGACCTCCGTTATTTGTAATGGTAGTTATCCTAAGAAGAATTATATTTGTTTTAAAGAAGTTTGGTGTTTTGACCTAACGCCTAGCTTCTTTTAAAAAATATATGCGTACGTATGCTTTCCCAGAGTCTATTACCTTTTATTAGGTAATTACCCAAGGAGGTTCCGCTTTTCTTATTACCATTCTGCTAATATTTCTTTTTTATTATTCATTTTTTTGGTACAATACTCTATAACGAGATAAAGTTTGCTTTTAGCTACAATTATTCCTCTTGAAGAGTATTGCATTATAGGAAGCATTCTGATAAAATATCACTTGTGCTATTTAAGTATAGAACTGATAAGTCGAGTTCATATAATCTCGATTTCTTAATGTAGGAGGTGAACGGAATGCCAAATATTAAATCTGCTATTAAACGCGTGAAAACAAACGATTCTAAACGCGTTCAAAACGCTACTGTAAAATCTACAATGCGTACAACTATTAAAAACGCTGAAGCTGCTCTAGCAGGCGACAACGCTGCAACTGCAAAAGAAGCTCTTTTAATAGCTGCTAAAAAATTAGACAAAGCTGCATCTAAAGGATTAATCCATAAAAATGCGGCAGCCCGTAAAAAATCTCGTTTAACGAAAAGGCTTAATGCTTTAAACGCTTAATCAACAAACGAATGAACGATCCCCTGGATCGTTTTTTTACAGGCAAAAAAGGTGTCCGTTCATACGGACACCTTTTTTCACTTTTTCAGCAAAAGCCAAGTCAACGCTTCGTATCATTTAAGAATCAGCCCATTTTCAACATTAACAGTTCAAGTGTAATTGCTTTATCGCTTTGTCCTGTCTTCATTTTATAATCCGCTTCAGCGAGCTCATGCATAATCGTCATCAATTCACTTTCACCGAATTTCCCGGTCTTTTCAAGAGCCAACTTCACTCGATACGGGTGGATTTTCATGGAACTAGCGATTTTTTGCTGGCTGTAGCCTTGTCTTGCCAATTCTTTTACCTGATAAAGAAGGCGTACTTGCCCAGCCATTACGCTCAGTATTTTAATCGGTTCTTCATTTTGGCGCAGCAAGTCATGTAAAATAATAATGGCTCTTTCAATTTTCCGCTGCAGTAAATGATCTACTAGTGTGAAAATATTTTGTTCTAATGATTTCGCCACTAATTTTTCTACAATCGCTGCATCAATTCTTTTTTCTTCACCTACATACATGGCCATTTTATCTAGTTCATTCGTTAACATCATTAAATTTGTCCCAGCTAACTCAAGCAACAAATCAATTGCTTGCTCATCTATTTGAACGTGAGACACCGCTGCTCTATCTCTGATCCACACTTTTAGCTCATGCTCGTTCAACTTCTTCGCTTCAACAACTACGGCCTTACGTTTCAGTTCTTTTGTGATTTTCTTCCGTTCATCCAGTTTCTCATACGGTGCCGCAATTACTAAAATTGAATAAGGTACAGGATCAGCTAAGTATGCTTCCAATCGTTTTACATCATGCTCAACCTTTTGTTTTTTATCACCAGCTGTCAAAAAGAAAGGGTTTTGAACAAAAACAAGTCGACGCTCACCAATAAACGGCAGTGTTTCTGCATCCTCTAACGCTGTTTCTATCGTTGTTTCTTCAAGATCATATTGTGAGAAATTGAAATCAATTTCATCTCCCAAAAGAGCATGCTGCATTAAAAGCTGCTTCGTTTCATTGATCAAATAAGATTCTGTTCCAACTAATAAGTAAATTGGCGCAAATTGCTTCTTTTTAATACTTTTCCAAACATCTACTACCAAGGAATACCGCCTCTTTTTATGTAATCTCCCTCTTATCGTATAGATAACAAGAGACTTTGACAAGCTATTTAATAGTGTACATAAGTAAGTAGAGAGATTAGCGTGGATGCAACTAGGACCGCTTCCGAGAAATAGCCTTACACAATGAATGAGTATGCTTCTTTTTTTAAAAATTTTCCCGAACTTTAGGGAAATGGCCTCGTGTTGACCAATTCCCCACTTTATATAAACGCTGTTAAGTAAGTCCCCGGGTTTAACTTTCTCTTCAGCGGTATTTGGTACATGATAATTTGTCAAGCGCTTTTCTGTGCTTTGTACATTTATTTTAGCCCCTTAAGCCAAAACTATTTGTGACAACTCTTGTCAGTATAGGAAGTTGATTTTCTACAAAAGAACGTATTACTCCGTATCAGTTCTTACTAGCGGCTAATCCCGAATTACTAATGAAAGATATCTGAAACAATTTCATTAAATTCCATATTCTGAAAATGGTGTCCTAGATTTTTCCCATGTAATCGCTTATACTATTAGAGAAATAGGAGGGGTATAAATGAACGAATTTGAAAAAAATTTGCAACCTAGATCAAACGATGTAAATGACTCTGCAATAGGATTCATCGCTTCATTTGTGTTTTTTGCCGTTATTTTCGGAATTGCTGTAACCGTTCAGGTTATTGGTTCTTAATCTGCACTACATAACAGCTTTCCAAACAGGCACAAAGACTGGGACTGCGTTTAGCAGTTCCTTTTTTTGTTGTAAAAGCAATTCGTTTTCTTATATACTCCATCCTATGGTAGCGCTGTGGAAAAGGTTCCATTTCGTTTTTGATAATACTGATATGAAACTGCTCCATTTAGGTCTGTTCTATAGACGTATATTCCTGAATTACTTAATGTTTCTAACACTTGTTGATGCGGATGACCGTATCGATTATTCACTCCAGCTGATATGACAGCTATTTTCGGCTTCAGACTCTCGATGAATGCGACAGAAGAAGATGTTTTACTTCCGTGATGACCAGCCTTTAATATGTCAACGACTAATCCGGGATATTCCTGAATCAACTCTTGTTCACCTTGCTCTCCAAAATCACCAGTGAACAACCAGCTTCCCCCACCCATTTCCGCATACAAAACAATCGATGATTCATTCATGTCTTCCTCTGGCCGATATGGATTCAAAACGTAAAATGCAGCATCTCCCACTGACCAGCGATCCCCGCGTTTCACAGACGTAACCTCACTCCCCGTCTTTAAGGCTGTTTGTATAAACTCCTTATTTTTATATAATTCCTCACTGCCACCGCCTATTAAAATTTTCTTCACATTGATATTCTTAACAATATCATCCGCACTTCCGATATGATCTGCATCCGGATGGGTCAAAATAAGCAGATCGAGGGCATGGATTCCTTTGCTTTTTAAAAAAGGGATCACAGTATCCTCTCCGGTTGAATATGCTTTTCGCCTCTGCTTCCACGCCTCCTGTTCAAAGCTGATACTACCGCCTGTGTCAATTAAATAATTTCCCTCGTTAAAAGGCAGCTTAATGAAAATCGAATCGCCCTGACCAATATCAATGAAGGTCACTTCCCCATATGGAGACAGCTTCTGGATATTATATTGCAATAAAAGCAAGAGAATCAGTATAAGAAATAAAATCTTTGTTTTTCGGTGATCATCCAAATCCCACACTGCAAACAATGCAAGAACCACGACAACTATCAACAAAAGCATGAAGAAAGCAGGCTTTCCGAAGCTAATATAAGCAAATGGTAAGTCCGCTGTAAACCCCGCTATCGCATTACATAAAATAAAGCTTTTATTTAGAAAAAATAGCAAAAATTCACCAATCTGGTTAATCAGAAGATGTAAGAACAATACAATAATCGAAGACGGCAAGAGGACTACAGAATAGATTGGTATAAACATCACATTCAAAAGCACACCGATTAATGAAAACTCAAAAAAGTGAAACAGTAAAATCGGAATGGCGGCAAACTGACATAGAATACTGGAAACAAGGAGTAAAACGAGTTGATTTTGAATTCGTCCAAAAATCCCTAGCGACATGATAATGGCAAAAGCAACAGAAAAGGAAAGCTGAAAGCCAATATTGTAGAGATGGTTCGGATCATATAATAAAAGGAGTAAATAAATACTGGAAATCGTTTCAGTAGTAGAAATACGCTTTTTGAAAAAAGAAAGTAGAAAGAAAAGCATCGCCATAAAGCAGGCACGTAGAACAGAAGGGCTTGCACCGGAGAGGATGATATACATCGGCAAAAATAGAAGTAGGACAAGAGACATCTTTTCTCGTGTTATCCCAACCCGGATACCAAGAAAAAAAATCATGCCTGTTAAAAAACTAACATGTAATCCTGAAATAGCTAGCAAGTGAACAATGCCCAAACGCTGATAGTCTTTTAGCTCTTCCTCATCAATCAACTTCTGATCTCCAAATAGGAGGGCATTCACATAACCACTTGACTCTTCTGGAAAATGCTCATTTACATAGGATATCCCCTTATTTCTAAAATCCTGAATAGCTTGCTTTGCAGTGTGTTTTTTTAACATGCATTTCGTAAATTGAATCGAATCCGCTTTAAGAACCCAATGAATACCTTGTCTTTTTAAATACAACTGATAGTCAAAACTATTAAAATTACGCATCCCACTAGGTACTTCAAGAACACCTTGCATAGGGCAGGACAAAGCAATTTTTAGATGTTTTTGCAGGTCTATTTTCTCAGACTCAGAAGAAATTTTATACCGTAGCTGGAGCTTTTCGTTATGGTTAGCTGTCACAAAGCCCTTCATCATATCTCCATCAATGTCGATTGAATCCGTAAAAGTAATCATGAAGTTTGTTTCCATACCTGAAAATTCCGTACGGTTCTTTTTGTCAGAAATAGTAGCACTGAGGAAAAATAGCAGAATGACAATAAGGTGAAGAGCTAAGATTTTGCTGGGGATTTGAAAATAAAGGAAAGCATAATAGATGATCGCGCAAACAAGCCATTCCCACCCGAAATAAGTGAAAGCTGTTACGCCAAATGTGGCAGACACGGCAGCAAATATGAGTTGTTTCGTCATAAGACCTCCTTCAACTTAAAAGAAGAAGACTAAAAAGGGGGCTGCTTCACACAAAATGACCCATATCCTTTAGATTAGATGTGAGGTCTGCCCCTTTAATGTTTTTAGTCAATCTCCATCTGTTTTTAATAAAAATAGTCGTTCTGCCCGTTTCTGAAGTTCATTCACCTGGTCAATCGAACTGCCAGCTTCTGAAAGTGCGGTTAATAAATCAGAAACAAGCTTTTGTTTTTCCTGACCTTTTAGGTCCATCATTTCCTCTGTTAAAACCTGTTCTACTTTAACACCAGCCTGGTCGAAAAGTTCAATAGCGTAAGGATGATTTTTATAGTTTTCCGCATAATAAACCGCTTTGATTCCCGCTTGTATTAATGATTTGCAGCATTGCAAGCAAGGAAAGTGTGTGACATATATTTCAGCGCCTTCAGTCGGTACACCGAACTTGGCACATTGTAACACTGCATTCATCTCCGCATGAATCGTCCTGACACAATGATTATCAATCACATAGCAGCCATCATCGATGCAGTGCGTCCCCCCTGCAATTGAACCATTATATCCACCAGCAATGATTCGTTTATCACGAACAATCGTTGCACCAACGGCTAATCGCGTGCACGTGCTTCTTAATGCTAGTAACTGACTTTGAGCCATAAAATATTGATTCCAACTTATTCGATTCAAAATACATTCCCCTTTTTCACTTAAATTCCGACATTGTCTACATTTTACCTTCTCTTCCCCAATTTGAATAGCTGATTATTTTACCTTTATTGAATCCTTTAATTTTTCAAACGTCTTGTCACCGATTCCTGATATCTTTTTCAAATCTTCCACACTCTGAAACTTTCCGGTTTTTTCGCGATAGTCGATGATACTGAGCGCCTTTGATGGGCCAATACCCGTTAATGTTTCCAACTCCGCTTGTGTAGCCGTATTCAGATTGATTTTTCCGTCGGACGAACCACCTGAAGATGTCACTGGCGCTAACCCACTTTCATCACCAATTCTTGGCACAAGAATGACCATTTGATCTTCTACAACTTGTGCTAAGTTCACTTGATCTTTATCCGCTTCTTTTGTAAAGTCACCAGCATCTGCAATAAGATCAATCACTCGATCTCCTGCAGCGGCGATATAGACGCCCGGACGGTTAACCGCTCCTTTTACATCTACTTTAATGATCTCCTCCCTTTCTATCTCATTCTTCGGCTCTAACGGCTCATCAAATACACCGCCCCCATCAGAAAAAATATCTGCCGTTGCCTTAGGTTCCGGCTTTGAAGTTTGATAATAAGCAAAACCGAGTAGTAAAGTAATTCCTGTTGCTATTCCCATAATTATTTTCTTTTTTCCTTGAAAGTCCATTGAAATCACCCTTCATATTAATTTTCGTCATAACCAAGCAATTGGTATCATAGAGTTTAGGAGAAGTTCCGTTTAGTAGGAGGTGGCTCATTTGAAAATCGGTGTAATCGGAACGGGAAATATGGGGACTGTTTTACTTGAATCATGGCTGGAAGCAAAAGCAATCACAGAAGTAGATCTCATCATCACGAACCGCACGCTAACAAAAGCACTCGCTATCCAGTATCATTATAAAGGCGTAACCGTGGTGAATACCGCGGCTGATGTAGCAAGAAATGCTGATGCAATCTTTGTCTGTGTAAAGCCTTTGGAGGTTTTGCGGGTACTTCAAACCATCAAGCCTTATATAAACGAAGACAAGTGTGTGATCTCGATTACAAGTCCAATCTCAGTCGATCAGCTCGAATCTCAATTGGATTGTTCTTGCGCCCGCTTCATCCCAAGTATTACAAATCGTGCTCTTTCTGGTGTATCATTACTCAGCTTCGGAAGCCAATGTCAAAGCGTTTGGAAAGAAACCATTACCGCATTAGCAAATAGCATGTCAGAAGCAGTGATTATTGAAAATGAAATAACACGGGCTGCATCTGACATTGTCAGCTGCGGGCCGGCATTTTTCACGTATTTAGCAAGAAAATTTATCGACGGGGCTGTTCAAACAACAAAAATAGACGAAAAAACGGCAAGTGTTTTAACAGAAAACATGTTAATCGGCTTAGGGGACCTTCTTAGGAAAGGCATCTACACTTTACCAACGTTACAAGATAAAGTATGTGTAAAAGGTGGAATTACTGGTGAAGGAATAAAAATACTTGAAGCAGAAACAGGGGAGATGTTCGAGCAGCTTTTCAAAGCAACAAACGAGAAGTTCACAGAAGACATCGAAGAAGTGGAAAAACAATTTAGGACTCCTTATTAATATTCGCAATAGAATGCAGAAATCCTTTTCTTATTTTTAAATTTTTTTACAAAACAAATATGGCGTTAAAACGCCACCATTTATCATGAAGGATCTATCATTAAGCACGCTATACTCGCCTAATCACAATGGTGGCGGTGCGGAGCCCGATTTTGAAATACTTTCTTAATTAAGAAGATATACCTGCAAAGTATATTGACTATATTAAAAAGTCACGAAGCTCCGTCCCCATGTCCTTCATACAAAAAAAGGGTCAGACCCCACATCTACTAAAATCGTTTATATGACGTGTACACGACACACTAAACGGTGGATAGAGTGTGAGGTCAGACCCCTTTTCATCATTTATTTCTTCTTAGCTACAAAAAGAATCCGCTCGGTTTGATCGTGAATCGGTTCATTCTCTAAGTCTGATAACAGCTCAAGTACTTCAAAACCGCATTCCGCAAGCTTTTCTTGATAGAAAGAAACTGGATATGTGCGTTGATAATGATATTCATCAAAGCGATCATACAGACCATTTTCAGGATCTCGGACAAAGAAGCTTAGATCATGTTCGACGCTATACGGTTCTTCCCCTGCATAACATTCCCAAATATACGAAACCTCTTCATCGCTTATCGCAAAGGTTTGGTTTTGAAAAACATGCTCCATTTTATAGGTGGAATGGATATCAAATAAAAACAAGCCATCCTGTTTCAGATGAGCATGAACAGAGTCAAATGTTTTCTGTACATCTGCTTCCTCACGAAGATAATTTAAAGAATCACAAAAAAGGGTTACACAATCATAAACGCCAAGCCCCTCAAGCTGAGCCATATTTTGCTGATAAAACGGAATGGAACGTCCTAGTAATGCTGCTTTCTCATTGGCAATCGCAAGCATTTCCTCTGATAAGTCCACTCCTGCAACATGAAAGCCTAGCTTTGCCAGTTCTACTGTAAATTCTCCTGTACCACATGCAAGATCGAGTACGTTTTTGCCACTCGCGCCGTACTGGGTCATTTTTGCTAGTAAGAGCTCAAGCCATTTCTCATAAGGAGCATCCTTCATCAGTTCATCATACACATAGGCGAAGCGTTCATAACTCATTGGCTTAATTCGCTTTGCAAGTTCTCGATTGGAGCATCTCCCCATAGACGTTCAAGATTGTAGTACCCTCTTTCATCACGATGGAATACGTGAGCAATTACATCTCCTAGGTCAACAAGGATCCATTTTGCTTCGTCAAAGCCTTCCATACGCTTTACTTGTATCCCATTTTCTTCAGCCTTTTCTTTCATTTCACGAGCAATCGCTTGGACTTGCTTATCAGAATTACCATGGCAAATTAGAAAATAATCGGCAATCAGAGAGATTCCTTTCATATTTAATGCAAGAATGTCCTCTGCGCGTTTATCATCAGCAGCCGTTGCCGCTGTTATTAATAGTTCTCTTTCAGTCATCAAATCTTCTCCCTCTTATAGTGGTCGTTCAAAAAGGCCAGTAAAAAGCTTATGAATTGCATCAAAGCTCTAACCTCACAAGTTCTCGGCTCTTTTTAGCTTCCTTTTGAACACTCACTTATGTTATAAAATTAAATCATTATAAAAATGAAACGTATCCGGATACACCGCTTGATTATTTTTTATCAAAAATGTAAGAGTATTAGATACGGATTGTAGTAACGCCGAATCCAAACTTTCTTTCGCCAACTGCCGGACTTCTTCCACACCAGGAAAAGAACGCCCCGGTTCAATATAATCCGCTAAATAGACAATCTTGTCAAGTAGCGTCATATTCACCCTACCTGAAGTGTGATAAGAAATAGCAGCTAACACCTCCGGGTCGGTGATGCCCACTTCTTTTTTCACAAGGTAGGCACCAACTGGAGCATGAAGCAGCTCATCGCTGTATTCAAGTAACTCAGAAGGCATGTTCTCAGAGATTACGATGTCCCTCATTTCTTCTATTGGGCGGAATTTCGCATAATCATGAAATATTGCAGCGAGTTCAGCTTTTGTCACATCTGCTCCGTACTGTCTAGCAAGTTCAATCGCCGTTTCCATAACACCGACTGTATGCACGTATCTTCGTTCTGTCAGCTGTTTCTTTACGATTTCCAGTGCTTCCTCACGTTTCATACGACCCATTCCCTTCCATATATTCCCACACTTGATCAGGAACTAAATAACGAATGGTTTTCCTTTGCTTGACCCGTTCCCTGATTAAAGAGGATGAAATAAGCATCTCAGGAATATCTACTATCTCAACAGGATAATGTGTAGAAACCTCATACCCTGGCCGCTTGACGCCAACAAAGGTAACAAGCTCAACCAGCTCATCAATTCGATGCCAGTTTGGTAAATATTCAATCATATCTGCACCAATGATAAAGTAAAATTCTGTATTCGGCTCACGATCTAAGAGGACTTGTATCGTATCAAACGTATAAGACGTACCTTTTCGTTCTAACTCGATCGTTTCTAGTAAAAATGACGGGTGAGAGTCAATCGCAAGCTTAAGCATTGCAACACGATCATCATCCGGAACATCGTCTGTTTTTATTTTATGCGGCGGTGTGTAATTGGGCATAAATCTGATTTCATCCAGTTTTAATGCATCTAGCACCTCGTTCGCAATAATCAGGTGGGCAATATGTGGCGGGTTAAATGTACCGCCAAGGATTCCGACCTTTTTCATACTCAAGGCAGCTTGATTTGTTTATTTTCTCTAGATTCTTTGTACAACACAATCGTATTTCCAATGATTTGTACAAGCTCTGCACGCGCTCCCTTTGATAGAGCAACACCAACATCATCTCGGTCTTCATCACAGTTTTGCAGAACACTCACTTTGATTAATTCCCGAACTTCTAATGCTTCACCAATCTGTTTAATCAGATTGGCATTGACGCCACCTTTCCCAACTTGAAAAATCGGATTAAGATGATGTGCCTTTGCACGTAAAAATCGTTTTTGTTTACCTGTAAGCATTTATTTTCCTCCTAATGTCGTTCGCATGATGTTTTTCATTCTTGTTGTATCCGGAGTAATCCCTGTCCAGATTTGAAAAGCTAAAGCAGCCTGATAGACCAACATGTCCAATCCGTTTTGAACGTCAGCACCTTTTTGCTTTGCTTCTTTTAACAGCTTTGTTTCCAGTGGGTTATATATAATATCACTCACAAACGAACCCTCTGATAAATTTCGAATGCTAAATGGCATTGCATCCTGATGGGGACTCATTCCAGCAGAGGTCGTTTGAATAATCACATCATATTCTGCTAGCTTCTCTTCTGCCTGTACGAGCGTTAGAGCAGCTGATTGTTTCTCAAATGGACAATCCGCTATTAGCGCTTCCGCCTTTTCTAAAGTCCGATTCGTTATATCAACGGAGACCGTACCGTGCGAAAGCAGCGTAAAGTAGATGGCACGTGCTGCGCCACCAGCTCCAATTACTAAGATTTTCTTTTCTGTTAGATTTGAGATTTGATCAGATAACGCCTTATAAAAACCCATTGCATCTGTATTATACCCTATATACTTGCCATCTTGATAAGAAACGGTGTTGACTGCACCAATTGTAGCAGCAAGCTCATCTACCTCGTCAAGATAGGGAATAATGGTCGTTTTATGTGGAATGGTGATATTAAAGCCTGCAATACCAATCGCTTTCATTCCTTTTACCGCATCGTTCAAGTTTTCTGGCGTTATATGGAATGGATGATAAATACAATCTAGTTCTTGATGAGCAAAAGCATCGTTTTGAATCGCTGGTGATATCGAATGCGCAATCGGGTCCCCTATAACTCCGTAGATTTTCTTCATCCTTTTCCCCTCATTCTCTCTAGTTTATCTAACTAAAATAAAGTGAAACTTCAATCAGTGGGGTTTTCTTCATCCCCACTGATGGTTATCCCGTTCTAGTGTCGCTAATCCCTTCGCGCAGCATAGATAAAGCGAAACTACGAACTAAGTTCAATGAATCACAGTCTAAATACACAGCATCCTTTAATCTTTCATCTGTGTATCTCACCAATCAGACTTTTACGGAATAAATCCTTTCAATTCCTTTGTTAAATTAATGATTTTCGTAAAATTACATTAACACCCTTTGGAACATGAGCAACAACTCTTGCACCTGGCTCATTAACTGTTACCCAGCCCAGTCCTGAGAAGACAATGTCCATTTTCCCATCTTTGATTGAAAATTCATGAGCGACCAGTTCAGGAAAATCAGCCATACCTTCTCTGCGCGGAGGAGTTAAAAGCTCGCCTGCATGATTTTTATATAATTCATCCGCTTTTTCAAGCTTTGTGCGGTGGATATTCAACTCATTGGACAAATAGCATGTGAAAGAACGGCGACCACCTGATACATAATCCAATCGAGCTAACCCGCCAAAGAATAATGTTTGCTCTTCATTAAGCTGATAAATCTTCGGTTTGATTTCTTTTTTCGGTGTAATGAATTTTAAATCACGCTTATCGACATAGTGCGCCATTTGATGATGATTAATGATGCCTGGTGTATCTATCAATGCTTTTTCATCATCCAGCGGAATTTCAATAATATCAAGCGTCGTTCCAGGGAAGTGAGATGTTGTAATCACATCTTCCTCTCCGCTCACTTGTTTGATTAGTCGATTGATGAATGTTGATTTACCAACGTTTGTACAACCAACAACATAAACATCTTTTCCATTCCGATACTGTTCGATCGCGGATGCTGCTTCTTGGATTTGCTTACCTTTCTCAGCACTTACCAATAACACATCTACTGGATTTAATCCAAGCTCCCTAGCAGACTCCTTCATCCAGTGAATCAATCGATTATGCTTTACCGATTTCGGTAACAGGTCTACTTTATTGCCAATCAATAGGACATCATTAGACCCGACAAAGCGATGTAACCCAGGTAGCCAACTGCCATTAAAATCAAAAATATCTACGATTTTCACGATTAATGAATCGGTTTGACCTACTTGATTCAATATTTTTAAAAAATCATCATCTGTCAGAGAAACATCCTGAACTTCATTATAATGTTTCAATTTAAAACAGCGTTGGCAAATAATCATTTCTTTATCCAAAGCTGACTTAGGCGTATATCCCAAAGCTTGCGGGTCTTCGATTTGCACTTTCACTCCACAACCGATACAAGCTAGTTCTTCCTCGTGCATTAATTCTGATCGTTCCATTCTATCATTCCTTTTCTTCTGAAAAATGCCAAAATCCGTCTTTCAATTTTTCGGTTAAATTTCGTCCAGAAACCATCTGTCTGTACAACCGGCACGACAAGAATCGTATGAAAACCGCCTCTGTTTCCGCCCAGCACATCCGTCATCAACTGATCGCCAATCACTACGGCCTCTTCTCGCTTAATTCCCATTTGCTCAACCGCTCTGCGAAAAGATCTTCTCATCGGCTTACGTGCAAGAGAAATAAACGGGATCTGAAGGGGATCAGAAAATGATTTCACTCTCGTTTCATTATTATTCGATACAATGGTGACTAAAATCCCGTGATCGCGCATGGAATCGAACCACTCAATTAATTTAGGCGTGGCAGAAGGCCTGTCCCATTCCACAAGGGTATTATCTAAATCTGTAACAATCCCCTTTATGCCTTTTTTCTTCAAGTCTTCAGGCTTTATCTCAAAAATGCTTTTCACATGTTCATTTGGTAAAAATAATTTAAGCATGATTCACCTCAATCATCTCTCTTGAATTACTGTTCAACTTTTTTCTTGCCATCACTACATATTTCCAAAGAAATCACGTTCTCTTCTTTAGTCTTGCCGTAAAGTTCCATCATAATATAAAAAAGCAGCTCTGGAAAGCAGCAAACCTAATGAATTTCTCTATTGCATGACGATTTACTTTCCGTCCATCCTATTCATATTTTACGTATATTCCTAAAAACATTTCGACAATTTCTTCATTTATTTTCATTGTGGATAAAGTTATACACATTATCCCCTTAGAACCGCACACCAAACAATCATTTATAAACAAAGTACCCACAACTTATCCACGCCCATTGTGGATAACAAGAACGATTGTTCTCGATTTCCTTTTCTGGTAAGGTATGACTATACCATAGATCACTTACCACTATATGCATGTGAAATAATTTTTATTCCTAGGAAAAAAATTGGAGGTGACCTGCCTTAGGGCATGCCAATGAATAAACTATCAGATGATTTATTAATCGAAGCTTATTTCAAAGCCATAAAACTGAAGTTAGGTTCAGACTTTATCACTTTAATCGAAACAGAAATCCAACGAAGATCGTTAACCCACAAAATTAGAGGTTCGTTAGCATAATAGATACAAAGGATGTTTCAAAGAAGGTCTGACCTCACGCTCTATACGCAGTTTCTTGTGTCATTTACACTTCATATGAGCAAGGTATAGTAGAGTTGGGGGCTGACCCTTTCGTTACGGGACGCCCTCTTCTCATCTCATTATCGTCCCAATTCGTTCTCCAACCTTCACTTCTTTTGGAACAATCAAATCTTCTTGTAATTCGAAACTTCCTTTTTCAAAAAGCAGCACAACCGTTGAACCAAAGCTGAAATAAGCAAATTCCTGACCTTTTTTTAATTGATTAGCTTCGTCTGATATGACGATGGAGTTCACAAACATCGCACCTACCTTTACAACGGCTACATGCGATGAATGATGCTGGACCTCGGTGATATTTCGATAATTCTTGGATAAAGGAGCACGGCCATATTGCATGCCCAGCCGATTAACTGGATAGGATTTCTCCCCTTTAATCCACCGTTTCGTAACATCTCCTGATATGGGTGCATGAATACGATGATAATGGCTCGGACTTAAGTAGAGGACGGCAAAGCTTCCACCAACATACTTCACGAAAACAGCTGCGTCATCTAGCATTTCCTCGATTGAATACGTTTTTCCTTTGACCACAATCGCTTTATCCTCAGTGATTAAACCATACTCACTGAAAACCCCATCCACAGGACTAACGACAGAATTGGGTTCAGTATCAATCACTCTTACTCCCTTTTTTAGCCTTCGCGTAAATAAATCATGAAGAGTGGGATAAGTTGTAACATTCTGCTCACTTTCCTGCTGATTAATTTGAAAGATTTTCACATAAGAAGGAATAACCGCACGGCTCTTTGTAGATTGACTAAATTTCCGCAAAGCACCTGAAGTAATTCTTCCATTTGTTAACTCAATAAATAGACGATATAAAGATTGATACAAATACAACACACCACCGTTTGTTAAATAATAGAAATTACTCTTGCATAAATTGTACCAGAAATAATATGATTATATAATCAATACTTATTAAAAATACAGGAAGGGAGTGAATGAATTGTTTTTCCTGCATGCTTTGGATCTTACGTTAAAAAAATTGAAAGCACAAACGGCAAATATTATCACCCTTCTAAATTTATCGCTTGGCGGATTTGCCATTATAGCTCTTTTAACAAATCAGTTGAACCTTAGTCTTCTTTTAATCTTTCTAGCCGCTTTCGCTGACCGCTTCGATGGAATGATTGCAAGAAAATTTAATATTGAATCGGCGTTAGGCAAACAACTCGACTCTATGTGTGATATTATCTCATTTGGCGTTGCTCCAGCCCTACTTCTATATCAAGGAATCATTTTTGAATTTGGAGCACCAGGCAGTTTCTTCACTGTTTTTTATATTGGTTGCGGAGCTTTTAGGCTAGCTCGTTTTAATATTAGTGAAAACAATGGCTATTTTACCGGATTGCCGATTACGGTAGCTGGGTGCCTATTGACATTAAGCTTCCTCGTGGTTCAGCACGCCCCGCCCGTATTTTTCTTATTCTTCATGATTATATTATCTTTACTCATGATCAGTCCATTTAAACTTAAAAAAGTCTAGAACAATATTAAGAGGTTGTTCAAAAAGTCCGGTAAAAAAGCTTGTGAATTGTGTCATCGCTCATGAATGACCTTCTGTTAAAATCGCGCACGTCATGACGCGCAACACAAAAGTCAGTACATCCCGTGCAAGTTCGGTAAAAAACGTTACTGCATACACACGATAGGTTTGAGACGATCGCTCGCAGAACTTCTCGGCTCTTTTTATCCTCCTTTTTGAACACGTACTTCCTTTCTTAATCTTCCTTTCTTAATCATAGAACAAAAGGGCCTGCTCCCGAATTCCGATATACAATTCAAATTTAGCGATATAGCTCTAAACTGTATATAGGATGCGAGGTTAGCCCCTTCTTATGTTACCTTTGTTATGCTTGTTTCACCAACGGATCCGTCAATTCAAAAAATTCCTCAATATCTTTCAAACATGTACCAACAGCATCTTTCCAGAATTCACGCCTTGCTATGTCTACGCCTAAATGTTTGCTTGCCAATTCTTCAACCCGCATTGAACCCGTATCTTTTAGCAGGGCGATATACTTCTCTTCAAACCCTTTCCCTTCTTTTTGCGCTTTCGCATAAATGCCTAGCGAGAATAAATATCCGAATGTGTAAGGGAAATTATAAAACGGAACGCTCGTAATATAGAAATGAAGCTTGGATGCCCAGAATGTCGGGTGATATTCACTTAATGCCTCTCCATACGCTTCTTTTTGGGCATCAATCATCAAATCATTCAGTTTAGCACTACTTACCATACCTTGTTTTCGTTCCTCGTAAAAACGTGTCTCAAATAGAAAACGCGCATGAATATTCATTAATAAAGCAACAGTACGCTGAATTTTGTCTTCCAAAAGAGAAATACGTTCCTCCTCAGACTTTGCTTCTTTTACGGAAGCATCCGCGACAATCATTTCAGCAAATGTAGAAGCCGTTTCCGCAACATTCATCGCATACGCGCGGTTTAATGTATGTGTATCTTTTAGCGCATATGAATGGAAGGCATGTCCCAATTCATGAGCTAAGGTTGATATATTAGATGGCGTTCCGGAATACGTCATGAAAATCCGGGATTGACCAGATACAGGAAACCCCGTGCAAAATCCACCTGGGCGTTTATTCGGACGATCTTCCGCTTCGATCCATCCTTCTTCAAACGCTTTTTTCGTAAAGCCCTCTAACTCACTGCTAAACTTCCCAAAATGCTTTAGAATAAATTCAGCACCTTCCTGATAACTCATGACACTCGTTTCAGCAGAAGTTGTAATTGGTGCATCCATGTCAGACCAGCTTAATTTTTCGACACCGAGCAGTTCTGCTTTTCGTTTCAGGAATCGGACAAGCGGCTCTTTATGTTCCGCTATCACGGACCACATACTATCCAATGTTTCTTTTGACATCCGATTTATTTCGAGTGGTTCTTTATGTACGTCTTTCCAGCCTCGCTTTTCGTAAACACTTAAGCGAAATCCAGCAAGATGGTTTAACGCTTTAGCCAATATCTCGCTATGTTCTTCCCAAGCATGTTCCCATGCAGCAAAAATGCGCTTGCGTACATCTTGATTAGGATCTGAAAATTTATTAGCTGCCTGCCCTACAGATAATTGCTTCATTTTCCCATTTTCCTCAAATGGGATGTGAATCGTACTGACAATCGTATCATACAGTTGGCTCCAGCCATGATATCCGTCCACTGCCAATGCATTAATTAATGATTCTTCTTCTACCGAAAGCTTCTCCATCGCACGCTCACGACGTTCATTCAGTATGTATTTTAATTCTTTTAACGGTTCTTTTTTTAGTACGTTTTGGAAAAACTCCTCATCCAGAGCGACAAGTTTCTGATCGAACTTCGTTAATGCATTCTGGAAGATGGCACTTTGCTTCGTTATTTGACCACGTAATTCATTCGCTTTCTTATCTTTAACATCTTGCGCCTCTAGGCAGCTAACAAACGCTCCTGCTTGACGCATTTTTTTACCGGATTGTTCAAATAATTCCATAGCACTTTCAAGCAAATGCTGATCCTGTTCTACAGATTTCACCTTCCAGCCACTTACTAAAGTATCAAATTCGCCTACATCTATTCGTAATTGATCCAAAAAAGCGGCGAATTCCTGTGAAGCGCTTCCACCCTTAAAAAACACATCTATATCCCAAGTTAACGGATATGCCATAGACCCAACCTCCTTCTTTTTGATACTTCCATTATAGAGAATTTTCCAGAATTATTCTAACTTAAAGGTGGAATTTTGCCACTACATGACATATTTTAGTGAAAAGTGCCGATATTCACTTAAACCTTCTTATGGAAATTGTCTATTTTTCTTTCTAGCATTCATGAAAAATCGTGGTATGATAGTTATTATTCAAAAGGAAAAGGGGGGTGGGTTACAGTGAAAAGATTATCCGTACTCATACTCGCCTTGATTTTACTCGGAAGCATTCAACATTCTGCAGCTAGTAAAATCCATGGGGGACTCACAGCACCCAGCCTTTTCACACACAAGCATTTCAAAATGGTTGAAGAAGACACCACAGTAGCTGCCGAAGTTCAGATTGAAGCAATGCAGTTTATACCTGATTTCAGCTTAATAGATCTTGCTGCAGTTGTTCTACTCATACTGACGATGTTTCTCTACAGCATATCCTTTATTAAGCTCGTACGACGGCATATCCTACACGGTCCCGTCTTTTACAGATCGAATTATCTCATTTTAACTCCTTCATTTTTTATTAGATAAAATAAAAAAAGAGGGAGTGGACGAAATGGTATTTCGTTTCATTATGATAGCTCTATTTTCATTGACCGCATCTAGATTATTCCTTTATCAAGGCACTGAAATCTACCATGCCATCGTTGAAATGTTTAAAACCAAATAAACGAGCTACAGAGCGTGAAGTAAATGCTTCACGCTCTGTTTATTTTTTATGTTATACATCAAATGTTCTAAATACCAACAAGCACCAACAGCTTATCTTCATTTATCCGCCGCGTCGTTTCTCTTTTTCTGCTCGGTAAAACTCATGAAACATTTTCATCAACGCCCGCTTTTCGATTCGTGATACATAGCTTCTTGAAATATTCAGTTCTTTGGCAATTTCCCGCTGTGTCTTTTCCTTTTTTAAATCCAACCCAAACCGACCGACAATCACTTCTTTTTCACGTTCATCTAAAATATCGATATATTTTTTCACCTTTTCAATTTCCATATTCAACTGTATCGTATCGATGACATCTTCTGACTCAGACTTCAGTACATCAATTAAACTAATTTCATTTCCTTCTTTATCCTGGCCAATTGGATCATGAAGCGATACATCTTTTTTCGTTTTCTTCGTAGCTCGTAAATGCATGAGTATTTCATTCTCAATACAACGTGCCGCATAAGTCGCAAGCTTCGTTCCTTTTCCATCTGAATAGCTTTCGATTGCTTTGATTAATCCAATCGTGCCGATGGAAATAAGGTCTTCCGTATCTTCACCCGTATTTTCAAATTTTTTGACAATATGGGCGACGAGCCTTAAGTTATGCTCAATCAACATATTACGTGCCTGGGCGTCTCCCTCGGCCATAAGCTTTAAGTATTTGCGTTCATCACTCGCCGATAACGGCTGAGGGAAAGCATTGTTCTTTACGTATGATACGAGCAAATAAAACTCTTTAACCATATAACCTAATGCAGTTAGGATATCCGGCATTTCCACACCTCCAGAGTTTCTCGTCATTCGCCTATATCTAATGATTATGCATGAAGGGACGTCTTTGTGTCTGTACACTTTAATTTCACTTCTGTTACAGCCATACTATGAGACGTCCCATCGTTTTCGATAATGGGCATCCCCCCATACATCTTGGCTTCATGAAGCATACAGTATAAAGGAAAATTCTATCCTAATTGGAGGTGATCTTATGGGGTATGGATTTCCAAGTGGCCCGTACAATTATGGTCCGTATCCTCCGTACGGACCTGGGTTTGGATGCGGAAGTGTAGGTCCAGCCTATGCGCTATTTATCGTTCTTTTGATTCTTCTCTTAATCTTTGGATTCTGGTGGTTTGTTAGTTGTGGACCTCTTGTCTGTTAATGAAAAAGGAGCAAATGCATCGATGCATTTGCTCCTTTTCTTTAAAGTAAGGGTCAGACCTCCCATCTACTATCTATCGTTTGTGTGACATCTAAATAACACAATAAACGGGGATTAGTGTGAGATCAGACCCTACAAGAATTTTAATCAGAGTCCACTGTTCCTTCTGTTGCAATTACAATCCCAATAACAGTTATGACTACTAGTATCATTATTGTCGAAAACATGGCATACACTCCTTTTACCTGCCTCATTTAAAAGTACCATGTTTTCCTTTAGCAGAACGGTGACAATTATGAACAAATTTCATCTAAACGATGGCAAAATTGTGAATGGATTTTACATTCATTTGACTATTCGTTTGCTAAAAATGAATCCCAATTGTAAATCTCCTCGTTTTTTTAAGCACCTCATTATACATTTAGTTTTGCAGAGCCTGTTTTAAGTCATCAATTAAATCTTCAGCATCTTCAATACCGACCGAGATACGAATAAGTCCATCTGTAATATTTAATTCAGCTCGCCGATCAGCCGGAATGGAGGCATGTGTCATAAGGGCTGGAATGGAAATCAAGCTTTCCACAGCACCAAGGCTTTCAGCAAGGGTAAAATATTTCACTTTACTTAGTACATCTGCCGCTTTTTTTGCACTGCCGACATCAAAGGATACCATACCGCCAAAGCCGCGCGCTTGCTTCTTGGCAATTTCATGGTTTGGATGGCTTTCAATACCTGGGTAATAGACTTTCGATACTGCTTCATGTTCAAGCAGGAAGTTAACGATTTGTTTCGTATTCTTTTCCGTTTCTTCCATACGAAGCCCGAGTGTTTTGATGCCGCGAATTAATAACCATGAATCCTGAGGCCCCAGAACGCCTCCTGTTGAGTTTTGAACAAAATGAAGTTCCTCCCCAAGCTTTTCATCATTCACAATGGCAAGACCAGCTACAACGTCACTATGACCGCCAATATACTTGGTCGCACTATGAAGCACGATATCCGCCCCAAGTGTAATCGGATTTTGCCAATACGGTGTGCTAAAGGTATTGTCTACAATCGTAAGCAAGCCATGTTTCTTCGCGATATTCGCTACCCCTTCAATATCGGTAATTTTCAAAGTAGGATTTGTTGGCGTTTCTAAGAATAAAGCTTTTGTATTTTCTTTGATATTTTCTTCAATGGAATCTAGATCACTTGTATTGATGAATGTTGCTTCTAAGCCAAAACGATTTAATACTTTCGTGATGACACGGTAACTTCCCCCATATACATCATCCGTGAGTAGCACGTGGTCCCCTTGATTGAACAGCATCATAACCGCAGTCATTGCCGCCATCCCGGAACCGAATGCAAACCCGCGCTTTCCTTCCTCTAGGTCACTAATTAATTCTTCTAGGGCATGACGCGTCGGATTGCCTGTACGTGAATATTCATAACCACGATGATTTCCCGGACCATCTTGTTTGTATGTGCTCACTTGATAGATGGGAACAGAAACGGCTCCTGTCTGTTCATCTCCAAAAATGCCTCCGTGAATTAACTGTGTCTTTTTTTTCATCTTACTCTCCCCCTTGGTAAATCTGTTTACTTAAGTAACGTTCACTTGAATCTGGAAAAATAACGACAATATTCGTTCCTGGAGCTGCTTTTTCCGCTTCCTGCAATGCCGCATAAAAGGCAGAGCCTGATGAACTGCCGACTAGCAGACCTTCTTTAAGGGCTAGTTCTTTCACCAGCCTGAAAGCGTCTTCATCACGTACTGTGTAAATCTCATGAAAATAGCTTTCATCCATATAAATCGGCAAGAACTCCATGCCAATTCCTTCTGTTTTATGCGGACCAGATTCACCACCATTCAAGATCGAGCCCTCCGGTTCAACAATCACCGTTTTAACTTGTGGATTTTGTTCCTTTAAATAACGGGCCGTTCCCATGAATGTTCCACCTGTTCCTGCGCCGGCAACAAAGATGTCCACATTTCCATCAAGCTGTCCCCATATTTCTGGGCCTAGTGTTTTATAATATGCAGCTGGATTGGACAGATTGGCAAATTGCTGTGGACAATAGGAGTTCGGAATCTCTTTTAGCAGTTGTTTGGCTTTAGTGATTGCTCCTATCATCCCTTCTTCAGTAGGCGTATTCACAACCTTTGCGCCTAGGGCACGCATCAATTCCTGTTTCTCTGCACTGAATTTTTCCGGCACACAAAAAATGACGTCAACGCCTTTGTTGATTGCGGCTAATGCCAGTCCAATCCCCGTGTTTCCCGCCGTTGGTTCAATCAATGTACCACCTGCAACTAATTCGCCGCTCTTTAGGGCAGCATCAAGTAATTCGCGACCAAGACGATCCTTTACACTTCCACCTGGATTAAAAAACTCAAGCTTTGCAAAAATTCGGACACCTTTTGGTAAAGAAAATTGGGTAATTTCCAACATCGGTGTATGACCGATCAATTCATGAATCCCACGATAAACTTCCATTTTTTCTCCCCCTCCTATTATTTCTCATGTTTTTAGGAGTATTTCAGAATGTGAGAGTGCGTTGAACGAAACCATTCTTTCGTCCAACGAATCTCCACGTATCTAACTTAGGCTTTTTTACTTAACTCTCTTTCAAGCGATCAATCATTTTGATAATCAGCTGTGATGAATGTAGTGCTGCCGTTTCTAGGTATTGTTCGAATGAAAGATTCGATTCTTTTCCGGCGATATCAGAAAGGGAACGGATAATCACAAATGGTGTGCCGAATTGATGAGCGACCTGAGCGATCGCGGCTGCTTCCATTTCAACTGCATATAGGTTCGTGAACTTGCCGCGAACAAAGTCAACCCGAACAGGGTCGTTCATGAACGAGTCGCCCGTTACGATTAATCCTTTGCCAACTTGGATATCGGTAATTTCTTTCGCAGCCATTTCTGCAATGGCAAACAATTTTTCATTCGGGATGAACGCTGCTGGCAACTGTGGAACCTGACCATATTCATAGCCGAAAATCGTTACATCCACGTCATGATGGCGTACTTCAGTAGAAATCACAACGTCCCCGACATTTAATGATGGCTCATAACCACCTGCAGAACCTGTATTAATAACCGCATCCGGCTTGAATTTTTCTAATAGAATCGCAGTAGACATGGCTGCATTTACTTTGCCGATTCCTGATTTCAGTAAAATGACCTCAACGCCGTTTAATGTGCCCGTATTAAATTCACAACCGGCAATCGTCATTTGTTCAAGGTTCTCTATTTTATCTCTTAGAATCGCTACTTCTTCTTCCATTGCTCCGATAATTGCTACTTTCATTCCTGTACCTCTTTCTATAATTTTTCAGCCTCCATAATCCAGACAAACGAGTTGCACTTATCGAATGATACAGTAAAGCCATTTTCTTTTAATATATCTTCTAAAAACGGGATTGTTGTATAGTATTCAGTGGATAGATCGTTTGCTAAATTATGATACCCAGACGATTTTGCATCAAGTATGGCCTGTTTATGATGTTCCTTTGTAAGATACATCGTATCCGCAAACACTATTTTACCACCAGTTTTTAATAATTGGCTATAGATTGCAATAGCTTTCGTCTTCTCGACATCATTTAAATGGTGGAACGCATAGGTGCTAATAATTGAATCCACATTCTCAAGCTTAGGAAACTCAAAAAAATCACCATCGACAATGTCGGTTCGATGTTGTAATTTTTCAAATGCCTTCTCTCTCATTGCAGGTGAAGGCTCCACAGCTGTTACCGTTAAACCAGCATTCAACAATTTTTCTGTCAAATTACCCGTTCCGATTCCGAATTCAATCGCGTGACCATGTACTCTGCTTACTACACTATCTAAAATCCGCTCATAGTTCAGAAACACTTCACGGTACTCTAAATTATGACCATCTACAGTATCATCATAAGATTTCGACCATTCTTCAAAAAGCTCGATAAATTCTCTTCCCATTTTTATCACCTTTTTATATTTAATTATTCCTATGAGCATAGTATGTTTTTGTTTTAAATCTGTTCTTAATCTACCATATCTTCTCCTTTCCTTCAACTATTAGTTTTCCCTGCGAATTAGGCTTTAAACGTGATAAAATAGCTCTATAACCTAAGTATATGGAGGCATGACCATGAATTTTCAGCTAGATTTAATCCAAGACAAAGTGGAATTCTTTGAAGCAGACACCATTAGAAATCTCGAAAAGCAAATACAAACACAAATCGAGATAAACAAAGCCATTCTCCTTGAAGTACAGTCCGTTTCTCACCAAATGCATGTGGAAGAAGGACATCGATTTTACAGTGCTGTCGTGCATTTTAAGATGAAAAATAATAAATTTTAATTTATAAAAAAAGGTCTGCCCTCGCAACTACAAGTAAAATAAGTGTTTATAACACATTACTACTGTAGTGTACGAGGTCAGATCCACTTTTAGGCATCCTCTTTGCTTTTTGTTAAATCACTTTTTTTCCACTTTCACTGGTTTCCAGCCCGAGCCTTCCACCCACTCGATGTTGACGCTGTAAACTTGCTTTGTATCCTTCGCCGAAACGGTTCCAACAGCTTTACCAGGCGCTCCGCCATTTCCCAGCCACAAGACTGTCATATTATCTGTAGAGATACCAGCTCCTTGCGCAACGGCATTTTCCATTTCTGTCCAGTTATTGGATCCTTTATCGAAATTTGTTACTTCGGCATTGGAAGATTGCGTAGTTCCCACCGAATCTGCTGAGTCACTTGTATTGGTATTCACGTCATTTTCGTCTTCAGATTCCAAATTGACCGTTGAATCATCTTGACCAGTCTCTTCAATTCCCGAATCAGCATTTTTTTCGCCATTTTCTTCGGTATTAGAATCATCATTTGCCGAAGATGAATCTTTATCCTCAGCTTTGCTCGTCCCTGTATCTCCTTTATCCGTTGGCTGAGTAGAAGCTTCCTTTGCTGGAGTCGTTGACGCTTGTTTCGTTTCGTCTTTACTAAATAAAATCGATCCGCCGACAATCAGAATTAACACGATCACAACAGTTATGGAAATATTATATATACGATTTGTTTTTCTCTGTTTGTCTTTGGTTGATGAACGTGCACCCGTATGAAAAGGTCCAGAATTTTTTTTCAATGTACTTCCCCCTCATTATTCAATACAAGGTCTATTTTAACACGTTCACGTATCAGTTTGAAGAGAATACTATCCCAAACTTTTATCCTTCTTTCAAACTATTTTCATGATTAACCGCATAAATCGCTTTGACCATTTCTGCAAAAACAGCTGCCATCCCACTCGTATTCTCCGTTGTATCTAAGTTAACAGCTACTAACGCATATTTCGGATTTTCATAGGGAAAGTAGCCAGCGAACCATTTGTTCAGCTTTCCTTCCTGGATTTTAGTCTGGGCTGTCCCTGATTTTCCTGCCACAGTATAAGGCAACTCCTTCAATAAAGCGCCGGTACCCTTTGGCTCATTCACCACACCTCTTAATAATTCTTGAAGCTTCATTGCTGTATATGGAGAGATTTTATTTTGATCCATTTCTTTTTTTGGAAAATCAATCGCAGATGTCCCATTGCTAAACTCGACCTTTTGTACCGCCTTCACCATTTGTTTTTCGCCGCCACGGGCAATCGTCGCCATCATATTGGCGACAGCAAGCGGAGTCACCTGAACATTTAATTGACCAATCGCTGTTTTGGCGACCATCTTCGGATCGTTCTTCAATTCATTCTGATTCTTCCAGATGGTTCCTGCTTGCTCGCCATACAGTTGTTTAAAAGCTGAATGATATAAATCACCTTGCCAACCAGAATACTTAGTGATCGCGAGTTTATCAGCATAAGTTTCAAAGAAATTAGCATCTTTTTTAGCTATTTCCTGGGACACTTCTGCAAATGCCCGGTTACAGCTTTGCGCAAAGCTGCTTTGAAAGTTTAACATCCCGAGCGGTCTTTGTTTTTCTTCCTTACCATCAATCGTTTTATTACAGTCAAACATTCGAGTCGGTGGCGCTGTTTCATAATCAATCGCTGCTGCAGCTACAACCGTCTTAAAAACTGAACCCGGCACATGTTGGGTGAGCATATTGTTGATTGCTCCTTCTCCATTCGGATGTTGCTTATCTAAGACAGGGCGAGAAACGCTTGCTAAGATTTCACTTTTCTCAATATCGAGTAAAATAAGTCCCCCCTTTTTAATTTGAAATTTATCTACGATTTTTTCTGCGGTTTCTTGAATTTCTTTATCTAGTGTTGTAATAACTTTTACAGGGTAAAGCGGATTGGCAGGTTCCACATATTTCACATCAACCCCAAACATTGGCCCTCCATTCGCATCAACATGAAACACAAGTTTAGACTCACCACTTGATACGAGAAACTCATCAAAAGTACGCTGTAACCCTTTATCCCCCACTCTTGTGTCAGGCGCAAGCTCAAGCTCAGGGTATCTTTCTTTCGGTAATGAAGAGTATTTCACCGTCAAACCAAGCAACTGGCTAGCTTGCATGCTTACAGAATTGAATTTCTGCTTCACAGCAAATACACCTGGTATTTTTAAGTTATTAATTGATTTCGACTGATACCCGCTTAATTCAAGCGGCTGATTACCGCCAAAAGCAAATGGTTTCTTTTCATTCAGAATTTCCGCTCGTAACTGATCTTCTCGAATCCCAAGAATTGATGCAACTTGGTCTGCAGGCCACTCCATCTTTTTTAAAAATGGAAATAAGACAAGCACTTGTTTCTCTTCATGGGTTAAAGGCTCACCATCCCGGTCATAAAACTTGCCGCGCCCATCGTCAACAGTTAATACTTGTGATCTCTGCTTCACACTCGCTTCGATTAAGTTTATATTACGTTTCGAAAACGACTCGGTGTTCCATAACTGAATGTCGACTAATCTCCCTATCAAAACGATTAACAGCACCATAATAAACGCACCTAGCCATTTTATTCGTCGTATTTTCATCATTTAACACCTCATCCCTATTTTGGACGAGGTCTCCATTTTTCAAACAATTATACATGCTTTAATTCTGGTGTTTATGATACAGTAGGAGTAGAAAATTTCCCAGGGGGCAAATGGATGAGAAAATTGATATTGGCCGATGCGGTTAAGCTGAAAAGTGTCCTATCAAAGCGCATTCAGGAATTAGAAGCAGAAATGGACCTACTTGCGTTTGTCGAAATCGAAAAAGGGTCAGAGATACCAAATCAGGTACGTAATCTCGCTGCAGTGGAAAAAGAGCTTGAAGAGGTTCGCAGTGATTTTCGCTTACTTGATAAGTTAATGTACAAAGCGAACTATGAAAATGAAGTTTCCTTTGAAGAGCAATCTTTAGCGATTGTAGAAGCGATAGAGCTCGCCACCCAGCTACGTGCACGTGCACGTAAATATAAACAATACGGCATCTCTGCTAAAGAAGAGATGATTCATTCCTATAGCGAAGCCATCACTTTAGTCAGGGTTGCAACATTTGATCCGGAAGTTTACCGTATAAAGGGTATTGAAACAGAAAGACAAGCAAACCGACTTTCGAATCTAATCAATGCGAAAAACTATCAAATAGAACTTGATTTTGATAGCGATAAATATTTTTAAGCCTTGAAGTGGTGAGACTCCGCTTCAAGGTGCAGAAGGAGACTCTTAATTTGTGGTGGCATATGTCACGTGGAAAATGGCTAAACCAATGACCTATTCCCCATTCCATCTTTACCCTTAACCAATCACCACCTATTGCAATGGATCTTAGAATCTTAGTTTTATATCCTTCTCCTTCTGTATTCCCCCAGGCCATATATTGGACTGGGGGATTTTAAATTGGCGGATATATCCAGGGAGTGACGCATATATCCACTCGTAGTTAACGGATCCGATTCCCAAATTCCAAGCAAAAAGGGTCAAACCCCGCTACTGTATAGTGTACGAGGCCTGACCCTTTTTAAAGCGGTTATGCAATTATTTAACGCTAATGATTTTCACAGATATGTCGCCGCCTGGTGTGTTAACGGTTACGGTTTCACCAAATTTTTTACCAATTAAGCTTTTGGCGATCGGCGAATCATTTGAGATTTTACCTTCAAACGGATCTGCTTCGGCACTTCCTACGATCGAATACGTTTCTTCATCACCATCTGGAAGCTCAACGAATGTTACTGTTTTACCTAAACCAACGGTATCTGAATTTGTACTATCTTCAACGATGATTTTCGCATTGCGAATCATATTTTCAAGCGTGGTAATTTTCCCTTCAACAAATGCTTGTTCTTCTTTCGCAGAATCGTACTCAGAGTTCTCAGAAAGGTCACCGAAGCTACGGGCGATTTTAATTCTTTCGACCACTTCTTTACGCTTTACCGCTTTCAAATATTCAAGTTCTTGCTCTAATTTCTCTTTACCTTCTTTTGTCATGGGAAATACTTTTTCAACTGCCAAAACCTTCACTCCTTCAAAATTCTTCACGATGCGAAAAGCATAGTGACCGTTTATGTAGTATCTAGCGATCTACACTTTTCTAGCTGTAACGCTCATCTGGCGAAAATAAAATAAAAACAAGCAACAATATATAAGCGGGGCTGCCCCAAAAGGGTCTGACCTCACACTCTATACATCGTTTAATATGCTATCGTCTTAAACAATATATAATTGATGTGGGGTCTGACCCTTTTATGGGACAGCCGCTTTGTACGTATTTTATTTTTCGTCCAATTTCGCCAGTTGTATAAAAGTTTAGACTTTGTTTAGTCCCTTTTTAACGTAAGTCTAAACCATGTAAGAAATAATTGCTTCTTATCTTTATCTATGCCATGTTATTACAAAAATGACTTTTGTTCAAGGATTGTTTGTATTTTTGTTACCATTAAATCGATTGCTACATAATTATGGCCACCTTCAGGAATGATAATATCCGCATATCGCTTCGTTGGCTCAATGAATTGGTTGTGCATCGGACGGACCACATTAATGTATTGATCGATTACTGAATTCAATGAACGGCCTCGCTCTTCGATGTCGCGGGACATTCTACGAAGAATTCGTAAATCAGCATCTGTATCCACAAATAGCTTCATATCCATTAAATTTCGTAAACGCTCATCTTCAAGAATCAGAATGCCTTCCAAAATAATCACATCTTTCGGCTCAACCTGGATGATTTCTTCAGAGCGAGTATGAATACTGTAATCATACACTGGTTTCTCGATCGATTCATAATCCAAAAGCTTGTGTATATGCTCAATTAGCAAATCATTATCAAATGCAAACGGATGATCATAATTCGTTTTTAACCGTTCTTCAAAAGGGAGATTCGTTTGATCCTTATAATAATAATCTTGTTCTAGCATTAAGATGGAATGTCCTTTGAAGCTTTCATAAATCGCGCGTGTTACGCTCGTTTTTCCTGAACCTGAACCGCCGGCTACTCCGATTACAACTGGTTTCTTTTCCATGTCCGTTAGTTCCCCTCTCGCATCATGTTGTTGGCAAATCAGGTTTATCCTTATTTCTTCGGATAATTTTTTAGATGATGATTGCTAGCACCCAAGTTCATTTCTTTTCCGTCTCACACGGTTGTGGGAAAATCTAAGATTTCTGAACTAAGAAATTCGCCTTAGTCTCCCAGTTCAAAAGAATAAGGCTGCCCATCGTTTCCATTCCTGTATATGCTTTATCACCTGAGAACTAACCCGGCGAACTAAAGGAAGCTCGTCTTTTCGCTATGTTTCCCGAACAATCGCTACTTATACGTTTTGAATACTTCCTATTTTCCGTATTAAGGTCCGTATATTATCCCGAGTTCACCGAGCCATTCTTATTGACTGTTAAAGAGTCATTTATCCAAACTAAGATTGAATATGTTCCACTTTTGTCAGTGTGACAAGAAGTTCTGATTTCTTTATTTTCGTTTCCCCTTATGCTTACTAATAGCAACACCATCACCAATTGGCAGAATGACTGTATGGTAATCGGGGTGATTGTGGAGCCAAACGTTATACTCTTTGATCTTCCGTACTAGACTCCGAATGCGCCTCAGTTCAATTTCTTCTTCCTTTACTGCCACTAAGCCTTTAAACAGCACATTATCTGTCACAATAATGCCGCCATCATTCAAGAAAGGCTCATATAGCTCAAAGAATTTTCTGTATTGGCCTTTCGCCGCATCAATAAAAATCGCATCGAAAGTACCATACTCTTTAATCGATTCTGTCACTTCAAGTGCATCACCTTCGACTAAAGTCACCCGATTTTGTGCACAAGCTTTTCTAATATTTCCCTTAGCCACACCAATTCGTTCCTCATCACGTTCAATTGTGACAATTTTCACATCCGGTAATGCTTCAACCATTCGAAGCGCCGAATATCCTATGGCTGCACCTACTTCCAAAATCGCCTGCGGGTTTTCAAGCCTTAAGATTTGTAGCAATGCTTCCATACCTTCTGGCTCCATAATCGGCACATTATGTAACCCTGCATACTCTTCCATCTCCGCTATCAAACCAGTTCGCTTGGGGATCAGCGACTGAAGATATTCATCTATGCTCATGTTTTTTTCCTCCTACGAAAAGCGCAAGCACCTTGCTACGAAAGAAGGTGTCATGCGCTACCACTTACATTCATTAAAGAGTTTAGCTCTATAGAAAAGCACAAGCACCATGCTCAATCGGCTAAAAAAGAGGGAGTTAACTATTTGAACGAAACAGCAAAACACCTCTAGAAACTTATACTTCTTATTTCTCATGAAAAACCCGGCCCTTGCCAAGTCTCATACGTTTATGAACAAAATCTCACTTGCCTAAAATTGCACTTTGACTATTTTACCACAAAAAGAGGGAGAATGTGAATATCTCTCTCCCAATTGATGTGTTATTATTTTTTATTTGTAATATATTTGGCTTTATTTTGATTATGTTCATCCAAGGTCTTTGCATAAACTACTTCTCCTGTGCTTGTTGCCAAGAAATACAAATAATCGGATGCTGCCGGATTCAAAGCAGCTTCAATCGACACTGTCCCCGCATTTGCGATTGGTCCAGGTGTTAAGCCCTTATTTTGATACGTATTATACGGGGAATTCACTTCTAAATCTTTATAAAGGACTTTTTCTTGGTGCTGACCTTTTGCATAAAGGACAGTTGGGTCCGTCTGAAGCGGCATATCAATTTTCATTCTGTTAAAGAAAACAGAAGAGATCATGTCACGATCCACTCTCGCTGTCGCTTCTTCCTCGATTAAAGAGGCGAGCGTCAACAGTTTATGATTACTAAATTGTTTTTCATTCATCTCATCTTTGTATTGAGCAAGAACTTCGTCCGTCTTTTTCAACATTTCTGTGACAATCATATCAAGACTCGGCTTTTCTTCATAAAAATCATAAGTAGCTGGGAATAAGTATCCCTCAAGTGGATACCTGACTTTTTTCCCATAAATTTCATCCGTTAACAAATCTGGATACTTCGCTCGCATTTTATCAATAAAAGCTTTATCATTCATTTGTTCGAACACGTCTTTGGGATCCTGATTGGTCTTTTCAGCAACGATATGTGCGATTTGTACAAGCTGCTTGCCTTCTGGAATCGTTATTTTCAATTGGGCATCCATCACAACTTTACCGGTTTTCAAACTTTTTATAATTTCCGGTAAAGTCATCGAAGACGCGAGTTTATAGCTTCCAGCCTGAAAACCAGATTCGTTTTTAAATTTAATATAATATTTAAATATTTTTGCGTTCTTAATAATTCCTTGTTCTGCAAGAATTGTCGATATATTACCAACAGAAGAACCAATCGGAATTTCTACCTCTTGTATCTTTTGATTATCCGGGTCAGCAGGATTTAGGGCAGATTGCACATACAAATAACCACCTATGCCAACACAAGCTGCCACTACCACAATCACCAACATGACAATCATAATAATTTTCCTCACTATTCTCGCCTCACCTTGCTGCTCGAGCAGTTTCTGCTGAAGATACTGTTTCTTTGTTTGTTTTTCCTGATTCATTTATGCTCCCCCTCTAAGCAAGCAACTGCTTATAACGGTATTTGCCGTCTTTCTCTGTAAAAGGCTACGCTCCGACTTATTATACTAAAATTCGCTAATAAAAACAGAATTTTATTGTAAATTATTATACAAAAAAAGAAAAAAGGCTGCCCCATAACGGGACAGCCTCTTTTAGCTACATAGAAGTGATCAAATAGATCAGTCTTCGTCGCCTTCTTCATCTAGGAATGTAGAAAGCATTTCTTCGATTACATCCCACTCTTCTTCTGTTTCAACAGGAGATAATTCGCCATCTTTATTATCTTCGCTTGGTACGAAAGAAGAAGCATGAATTTCCATTTCTTCATCTTCATCATCTTCAGCTGAGATTGGGTAGTAAAGGACATATGATTTGTTAAATTGCTCAGAATCAAATGTGAATAATACCTCGCAAAGCTGTTCGTTTCCGTTTTCATCTACAATTGTAATGTTATTTTCACCATGTTCCATTTGTATGCACCTCTTTATAAATTTGTTTGTCTGTCTAAAAAGCCTTGAAGAATCATGACTGCGGCCATTTTGTCGATGACCTGCTTCCGTTTACTTCTGCTCACATCTGCTTCAAGCAAAACACGTTCTGCAGCCATTGTACTCAGTCGTTCGTCCCAAAGGTGAGTTGGCAGCTTGAACTTATGTTCGAGGAGTTGTACGAATGCTTGACTCGCTTCGCCTCTCGGTCCTATCGTTCCGTTCATGTTTTTCGGAAATCCGATAACTATTGCAGAAACTTCGTACTCTTCAATAAGTTGTCCAAGTCGTTTTAAGCCAAAGTCCTTTTGGGCTTCATTAATCTTAATCGTTTCTATACCTTGTGCGGTCCAACCCATCGCGTCGCTAATTGCAACGCCAAGCGTTTTTGAACCTAAATCGAGCCCCATTGTACGCATTAACGACCCTCACGATGTTGTTTTAAATATGATTTTACCAATTCCTCAATAATTTCGTCACGCTCAAGCTTCCGTATGATATTCCTCGCATCCTGATGGCGCGGGATATAGGCTGGGTCACCAGAAAGCAGGTAGCCGACGATTTGGTTAATTGGATTATAGCCTTTTTCCTGAAGTGCACCGTAGACTTGGAATAATACCTCTTGCACATCTCTCTCAAAGGGCTCTTCCGGAAAGTTGAATTTCATGGTTTTATCAAACGAACTCATGTCCTGCACCTCTCTTCAACGTTCCATATTTCCGAACGGGTTTCCATGGATACATACATTGTACACTAGTCAGATTTATAATGAAACGGATTTTACCCATTCTTCCACAAAACTTAGTGCTTCATTCAATTTTTCAGGATTTTTCCCACCAGCTTGTGCCATATCGGGACGACCGCCGCCGCCGCCGCCGCAAATGCCTGCTACTTCTTTCAGCAATTTACCGGCATGGTAGCCTTGATCAATATAGTCCTTCGTGACAGCAGCAATCAAGTTAACCTTATCTCCTTGAGCCGAACCTAACACGATAATAACGGATTGTAGCTTCTGTTTCAATTCATCTGCCATTGTACGAAGATTATTCATATCTGTCGCTTGCACATTGGCAGCAAGAATTTTAACGCCGTTAACCTCTTTCACTTGTGAAACAAGATTTCCGGCTTCAATATTGCCAAGTTTAGCAGCTAGGCTCTCATTTTCACGTTGAAGATCTTTCACTTCTGCCAAAACAGATTCAATTCGGGCTGGAACTTCTTTCAGATTTGTTTTTAATTTGGCTGCCGCTTCTTTTAAAACGCCAATTTGATCAGCCATTAGTTTATAGGCACCCGCTCCAGTGACCGCTTCAATACGACGTGTTCCTGCGCCAATTCCACTTTCTGAGACAATTTTAAACAAGCCTATTACGGCTGTGTTCGGTACATGACATCCGCCGCAGAGTTCTAGACTATAATCGCCCACTTGAACGACACGAACGATTTTACCATACTTCTCACCGAACAAGGCCATTGCACCCATCTCTTTTGCTTCTTCGATGTTTTTGTAGTCAATGTTTACAGCAATGCTTTTCCAAATCTTTTCATTTACGATTGCCTCAATTTTCTCAAGCTCTTCCGCTGTGATTTGCCCGAAATGAGAGAAGTCAAAACGAAGACGGTCTGGTTCCACAAGGGATCCCGCTTGGTTTACATGAGTTCCTAGCACATCTTTTAACGCTTGATGCATTAGGTGGGTCGCTGTATGATTTTTAATAATTTGGCCGCGATTATCAGCATCAACGACAGTAATCACGCTTGCATCTTGTTTTAACGTTCCAGCTTCAACCGTCACTCTGTGTAGATTTTGCCCATTTGGTGCTTTTTGAACACCTAACACATTCAATTTCACATCTTCGTTAACAATGATCCCTTTATCAGCAATTTGTCCGCCGCTTTCCGCATAGAAGCTCGTTTGGCTTAAAATAACTTGTACTTCTTCCCCTTCATGCGCTTCAGTAATAAGGTCGCCATCCTTAACAATCGCAAGCACTTGACCTTCCGCTTCTAACTCATCATAGCCGACAAATTTGCTCTCTACTTTAATGTCGCCAAGAGCACCGCCTTGGATTTGCATCGAATCGACATCTTGACGTGCAGAGCGCGCACGTTCGCGCTGAGCTTCCATTTCTGTATTAAAGCCAGCTTGGTCAACCGTCATGCCTTGTTCTTCTGCATATTCTTCCGTTAATTCTACCGGGAAGCCGTATGTATCATAAAGACGGAATACGTCAGTTCCTGGGATGACTGTGCTGCCAGAATTCTTCGCTTTTTCAATCACATCAGCAAGAATCGATAAACCGTCATGCAATGTTTCATGGAAACGTTCTTCTTCATTTTTCACGACTTTCGCAATGAATTCGGCTTTATCTTTCACTTCCGGATAAAAGTCATACATAATTTCACCGACAACTGGCACTAGTTCAAACATGAATGGTCGGTTAATATTAATTTGTTTCGCATATCGTACAGCACGGCGCAGCAAACGGCGTAATACATAGCCACGTCCTTCGTTTGAAGGAAGTGCACCGTCACCGACAGCAAATGCCACAGTACGAATATGGTCAGCAATGACTTTAAATGCAACATCTTTTTCTACATCTGTACGATATTTCACGTCAGAAATTTCTTCAACAGCACGGATAATCGGCATGAACAAGTCTGTATCATAGTTCGTTGGCACGTCTTGGACAACAGAAGCCATCCGTTCAAGACCCATTCCTGTATCAATATTTTTCTTTGGAAGCGGTGTGTAGCTACCATCTGGATTATGGTTGAATTGAGAGAACACCAAGTTCCACACTTCAAGATGACGTTCGTTTTCGCCACCTGGATAAAGCTCAGGATCATTCGGGTCGTCGCCGTATTTAGGTCCGCGGTCATAGAAAATCTCGGTATTCGGGCCACTTGGACCCTCGCCGATATCCCAGAAGTTTTCTTCAAGACGGATAATACGTTCAGCTGGAATGCCAATTTTTTTATTCCAAAGTTCAAACGCTTCATCATCTTCAGGATGGATCGTCACAGCTAACTTTTCCGGATTAAAACCAATCCATTTCTCATCCGTCAAAAATTCCCATGCCCATGTGATAGCTTCTTCCTTGAAATATTCGCCAATTGAGAAGTTCCCAAGCATTTCAAAAAAAGTATGGTGACGCGCTGTTTTTCCAACATTTTCAATATCATTCGTCCGAATAGCTTTTTGTGCATTCGTAATCCGTGGATTTTCTGGAATCACACGACCATCAAAATATTTTTTCAACGTGGCTACCCCTGAATTAATCCATAGTAATGTTGGATCTTCATGCGGCACAAGAGATGCACTTGGTTCAACAGAATGGCCTTTTTCTTTAAAGAAATCTAAATACATTTGACGGATTTGAGCGCCAGTTAAGTTCTTCATAGCTATTTCCTCCTTATTTTTAAAAAGCGCCTTATCAGGGTCTGACCCTTAAGTTGGACACCCTAAATATTAGTTATTTCGTACTATGGAAACACCTTGTCATACCCATTTTTAGACACAAAAAAAACCCTAATCCCTGACAGGGACGAGAGTTTGCTCGCGGTACCACCCTGATTATGAGTGCAAATACCCACTCATCACCTCAATCAACGCCTTAACGCGGCATACGGCAGGAATTAACTGCACTCCGGACTAGCTTTCCACTGTTCTTCATTCTAGCATCCCTTTCAGCCGTGGGGATTGCCTCTCTGTAAAAAGGGCTGCAGTGTACTTGATCCTTCAACGAGTTTTCATGTGAAAATAAATCATATGTATTGGATTATATTCACAAGATTTTCATTTGTCAATGGATACCTGTCGATACCGCCATTTTTAATCGATGGATGGGTTATTTTTAAAATGAATCCGTGCATGAATGACAGATACTTTAACGACAGCGAGAATGGGAACGGCAATGATTAACCCAATCACACCTGCAACCTCTCCACCAACCAATAACGCGAACATAATAAAGATTGGGTGCATGTGCAAGCTTTTTCCAATAATAAGCGGTGAAAGGATATTTCCCTCTAAAAATTGCAGTACCAAGACAATCACAACAACGATAATGATCATCTTCACGGAAATAGAGGCCGCAATCAGCGCCGCTGGAATCGCACCGAAAAGCGGACCGAAGTACGGAATAATATTGGTAATCCCAATAAGCGCGCCTAGCAGTAAGGGATATTTCATCCCGACAATCCAGAACAGTAGCGAAGATATACCACCGATTGCCGCGCACACGATGATTTGCCCACGAATATAGCCACCTAGCGAAACGTCGATATCTTTTAAAAAAGCAATCCCTTGATTGCGCCATTTTCGCGGTGTTAAATATCGCGTCATTTTTTTCAATGCATCATAATCTTTCACAATATAAAACGCAATAAATGGGATCAGGGCAATTAATAAAACAAAATCAAATAGCTTCATCGAATAGTTCATGATTGTATCCATCAACGATTCCAGTTTACCTTCAATCTTTAGGATGGTAGCGTCTAATCGCTCATGAATACCAAATGGCCAATCTTCCGTCTTACGCCCAATCCAGTCTGTCCAGTTCCGATATTGCTCCGCTGCTGCTGGTGCATTCTCAGACAGCTCTCGGATTTGTTCGGTCATGATTGGAATCCCTTTGTACACTGCAAAACCAAATCCACCAAAGAACAATAAGTAGATAATGACAATGGAAAGCCCTCGCTTCATCCCCTTCCGATGCAAAAGCTCAACGACCGGATGCAACAGATAACTAATAAATGCCGCAATTAAAAAGGGAATGAGCACCTTCATGCCAACTCTTACAATCGGCGCCCACATCGGTTTCAGCTTCATAAAAATATATAAAACAATAAATAATAGCAACAGAAATCCCAGTCGATAAAACCATTTCATTCGAATGTCCATCCACCTCACCTCAAGATTTAGTTTTCGTGAGGCGGGGGGGAAATATGTATGGAGGATTTATTTGGGGCTTGACGCACACTCACCAAGCGTTAACAGCTTACTTGTTAGACATTCATAATTATTCATACATCTCCTTTATTTTGTTGCTTCATATATTTCTATACCGTTTAATGGAACGCTACCATTTTCAATCAAAACTGCCTTCGATCCAGATCCATTTGCGAATATTCCACCCTTGACAGTAAGTTGATTTATTTCACCTTGTACGTGAAGACTCCGAACGTTAGACCCATTTGTAACGATTCTTCCACCAATTTCAACTTGATCAATTTCACCGCCTTCTTTGACACTTAATCCATCGGCAGCTAGTTGCGTGATAACTCCCTTTACCAAGGATTCCCCTTCCCCACCAAAGGTTTCAATATCTTCATGCACGACTAGCGATCCTAAAGGTCGACTGACTTGAATCCCTACTGAAGCATTTGCATGGGTAACAATCCGTTTAAATTCTGCCTGTTTTAGACTACCATCATATAAATTAAATCCCCGAGCACCAATCCCCCACGTCTCGATATTACTCAGAATACGCAGCGTCCCGATTTCGTTAAAGTTTACAAAACCAATCCCACTTGGTCCATGGGACGTGATTCGATCTTCTGCCACCCATTCGTTCACGATCCCCCAGTTATCTAACACCATATCATTTACACCATATGTCGTCACTGGACCGCGATTCACAACCTTTTTCACATGAGCACCGTATACGACAAAAACACCACCTGTAATAAGATCGGGCGTACCTTGTTTAATTCCACCATTTGAGTGTATCTCACCTGTTTCCAACATATCCACATCGAGCCTCCCACCTACATCACCAGCCCCACTAATAAATATGCCACTTCCTTGTACCGGTTTTTTGTCACTACCAGCTTTCAAACCTACAAGATGAGCGGAGATGGTCACGTTTGAGTCAGTTTGTTGATTCCATAATGTGAAGGCTCCCTGCAAGACATACACGCCAAACCCATTCGGTCGCTCCTGCCGATCCTCTCGTATCTGCTTCGATTACTTCCACATTCTGAGCAACGACATGCCCGGATCGTACAGATCCAGTAGCAATAAGTTGAATTTGCCCAATTGTTTTTACATTCTTAAGTTCCAAAGTTCCGAGTGATTCTACATCTGAACGGTTTAGTATTGCCCGACGGCTAGGTTCAACAATACAGGTTATTCTATCAATACTATTGCCCTGACTTACCTCGACCCCATCAACACCACCTTTAAATTCAATAATCGAATCAGCTTCACCGACTAATTGTTGTCCTGGTGACAAATGTATGGAAGGACTCTCTTTTATTTTCCCTTGTATCCGGATTAATTCAACCGCTTGATTGCCCACTGCATTTACAAGCTCTTCTACTGTTGAAACTGTAAGTTCTTTCATTCATTTCATCCTTTCAGGGTTGTTTTATGTTTCTACAAAGTTTCAGATAATACTCTTGATATTATCCCCACAATTGGCCTATTTACCTTTAAACCTAAAAAAACACACAGTCAAGACTGTGTGTTTTCTGATTTTAAAACGAAATCGATTCTAAAAACGTCGGGGTTTCGTTTTAAAGCATTGATTTTAATTTTTTCCGCATCTTCTTCGTGTATTTCTTCATCAGACCGGTACTGTTACCAAGGAAGTTTTTTGAACGTCTCCTCATTGCTGCACCTCTTTTCTGAGTTTACATACTCAAACGGCGATCATCTTCTTCAAACAAGTCGTCCAACGAGCTTAAACTTCCGTCCTCCTCGACTTGATGGGTGTTAATGATCCCTTTCATTACGCTCATTTCAATAAAACAATTCCAACAATAGAACTGGTTGACACCGATTTTACCTACATCTTTACTGTTACAATTCGGGCATTTAATTTCCAAAATGGACACCTACCTCTTCATAGACCGAAATGATATTTCAACATTTCATTCGCTATGATTGTGCCCATTTTTCCCATAAAACATACCCTCTAAGCAAAGAAAACCTTTCCGAACATCTTTAGTATTTGTCTAGGACAAACAAAGATGAGCTGAAAGGTTTTCCATGTTTGGTTACATAAAATCATATGGTGTAACGTGTTCCATCCCGATCATTGGGTCGACCTTCATGAGGATTTCGAAAGGATCGATTGCCACTTCAGTCTCCGTTTCCAATTCAGATTCTCCCAAATCGGCTGCTTGCAGTTTTTGCATTAACGTCGTTTTGCGCTTCATTTCATTATTGCGTTCAATTCCCTGACGAAAGGCATCTTCTTCCCCGCACAAAATCAAAAAGTTTTTACTTCTTGTAATTGCGGTGTATAACAGATTTCGCCGCAGCATTCGATAATAGCTTTTGACGACAGGTAAAATAACGATCGGAAATTCGCTTCCTTGTGATTTATGAATCGAGCAACAATAAGCATGGGTAATTTGATTCAAATCCTGGCGATTATACATCACTTCAATTCCATCAAATGAAATGACAAGCTTATCAACGTTATCCGTATTTTCCTTCGCAAAAAGTACAGATACAATTTCGCCCATGTCGCCGTTATAGACGCCTTCTTCAGGCTGATTGACGAGTTGCAATACTTTGTCGCCACTTCGGTAAACAACATCGCCGAATTTCAACTCTCGTTTTTTTTCTTCAGCATTGCCATTGAACACTTCTTGAAGCATTTTGTTTAAATTATCAATCCCAGCAGGCCCGCGGTACATCGGGGCAAGTACTTGAATATCCCTTGATGTAAAACCTTTTTTACGAGCATTCGCCACCACTTTTTCAACAACTTGGGCAATTTGTCCTGTGCCACAGCGGATGAAGGAACGATCACTTTGCTGATGACTGAAACTCTCCGGCAATCTTCCTCGCTTAATTTCATGAGCAAGTTCAATAATAGAAGAACCATCTGCCTGGCGGTAAATTTGCTCAAGACCCACCATCGGGACGGATTGTGATGCTAGTAAATCCTTTAATACTTGACCTGGACCAACGGATGGTAGCTGGTCTTCATCGCCAACGAGAACAAGCTGTACGTGTTCAGGTAAAGCTTTTAACAACTGGTGGGCAAGCCATGTGTCTACCATTGACATTTCATCAATGATCACAATCCGCCCTTCGATAGGGTTCTCTTCATCATGGGAAAAGCCTTCACTCCCGTTCCAGCCGAGAAGCCGATGAATCGTTACTGCCGGTAATCCCGTAGATTCGGCCATTCGCTTTGCCGCACGTCCAGTCGGTGCTGCCAAAACAAATGGAAACGGTTCTGTCTCTTTTTTATAATCTCCAATTTCCATCGACACACCGTGAAGTTCAGCGTAAAGCTCAACGATTCCTTTAATAACCGTCGTTTTCCCCGTACCCGGCCCACCTGTCAAAATCAACATCGGCGACTGAAGCGCTGTCTGAATCGCTTCCTTCTGTGCAGGGGCATAATCAACGCCAAGCCGCTCCTCTAATTCACCAAGTGCCAGTAAAAATTCAGATTCAGGAAATTGATCTTCATATTCGGTTTGCGATAAAATTCGCTTAATATTCGTGACAATCCCTTTTTCCGAGAAATATAAGGATGGTGGATAAATCCGACGCTCCTCGACTTTGATTTTCCCCTCATCCTCAAGCTTCACAATTTCCGAGGAAATCGCCGTAAACTCAATCGCATCCCGCTTATTTTCTTCAAGCATGCGCTTAACTGTTTCAAGTAAGTCTTCAGCTTCCATATACACATGGCCGTCTTGAAGACATTGGGCATCAAGCGTATACAAGCAGGCTGCTTTAATTCGATCAGGATGCCCCCCTGAAATACCAAGCTGAAACCCGAGTTCATCTGCTCGCCCAAAGCCGATTCCTTCAACATCCTCCACGAGCTGATAAGGATTTTTTTGTAATATCGATAGCGTATCGTGTTGGTACATTTGATAAATTTTCATTGAAAGCTGTGGTCCAAATCCATATTGATTTAACCCAATCATGACTTGTTCCAGACCTTGATGTTCAATCAAAGAATCGTAGAAGCTTTTCGCTTTTTCAGACGATAATTTCGGAACTGTATCCAAGATTGAGGGGTTGGCGAGTATTTTCGAAATGGCATTCTCACCAAGCTTATCCACTATGCTTTCCGCCGTTCTTTTCCCAATCCCTTTGAACAAATCACTTGATAAATAAGCGACGATTCCTTCTTTCGACTGAGGCATATCCTTTCTGAAATGCTCGACATGAAACTGCATGCCAAATCGCGGATGATCCTTCATCGTTCCATAAAAAATATACGTTTCCTGCTCATGAATCTTTGGGAAATATCCTGTTACAACAGCTTCTTGCTCATCGTAATCCAAATTCGTTTCATCGAGGCGAATCCGCACGACAGAATACAAATTTGACTCATTATGAAAAATTGTCACTAAGTGCCGACCTTTCATAAATTTCTTCTCTTCTGAAAAAAGATCCAAGGCATCCTGCTGGCCCATACGGTTTCCCTCCCCCAAAACGATTTTATTCTTCGTTCAACGTTTCCATCAATTTTTTTCCATGAGCTGCAAGCATATGGTCAGGCTGTGCCGCCAATGCTTTATCGAAATATTCTATAGCTTTCGCTGCGTCTTCTTTATAGCCGCCAAATGCCACGCCAAGATTGTAGTAGGCATCCGCGTGCTCTGGATTTTGTTCAATCACAATTTCCAATTCTTTAATTAGCTCATCATATAATTCTGCATTAGCTAGGCACAGCGCATATTGAAAACGAGCATCGACATCTTCCGGATTCAATTCAACTGCACGTTGCAAGTACGGCATCGCAAGCTTGCCTTGATCAAGCTGCATCAAAGTCATGCCCAGCATAAAATACGCATCACTCGTATCTAGCCCAGTACGAAGAGCCTTTTCAAACATATCCTTTGCTTCGATCAGCTTATCCATTTCAAAATACAGATTACCAAGTGAATAATAAGCAGCCCCAGCCTCTTCATCAAGTTCAAGTGCTTTTTTATAAAAACTCTCTGCCTTCGCTGTTTCTCCGACCGCAGTTAAAACATTGCCAAAATTTATGTATGCTACAGGCTCATTCGGGTTTTCCTCAATCGCCTCTGAAAAAATCTTCACCGCTTCCTCATACTTGCCCTCTTGCATATATTGAATTCCTTGTTGGTTTTTATCCATTATGTTCACTCTCCATTTAATCGATAGAAAAGGTAGCTTACGTACAGCTGCCATTAGGTTTCATTCCTTTGAAGTATACCATAAAGCCGCTAGCTCATCATTAATCGTGTGGCAGGATTGCGCGGCAAGTTGAATGGATGATTTGAGATTCGTGAGATCTGCGCGATTCATTTCATCCTACAATTTTAGAGTCAGATTTGCGATTTGCGTGCCGGAGCCATTTTCACGCTATCATCCATATTCATTAGAAACAACCCCTTTATTACTGATTTTATAAAAACCTCGTCGCTTCAATGATACGTTCGGGGGAATATAGGGGTAACTCGGGTCCTGTTGCGTGCGTAAACTTCCCTTTTCAAGATTTGCGTGCCGGACGATTCAAGGCAGAGAACGGATTCATCCTCTACGCAGTAGGTTGGCACATGTAAAAAATAAAAAAATCCCAGCCGAACAACGGCTGGGGATCAAGTTTATCCGACATAGGTCAGTTTTTCATTATTTTTAAACACTTCATCAATCGTACCGCCACCAAGACACACATCGCCATCATAGAAAACAACGGCTTGTCCAGGTGTGATCGCGCGGACTGGCTCAGCAAAGATGACTTCAACATCACCATTTCCAAGCACTTTTACATCCACTTGACTATCCGCTTGACGGTAACGGAATTTAGCAGTACAGCTAAATTCCGTAGCAGGTGCATGTTGTGCGACCCAGCTCATATTAACCGCCTTAAGTGAGTCAGAATATAGCACGTCATTCTCAAAGCCTTGTTCAACATACAAAGTATTCCTTTTCAAGTCTTTACCGACTGCAAACCAAGGCTCACCACTGCCACCAATACCAAGTCCGTGGCGTTGACCAATTGTATGATACATGAGACCTTCATGCTTACCCATCACTTTTCCATCCAGAGTTTCCATATTACCAGGCTGTGCTGGTAAATAGTTGCTTAGGAAGTCTTTAAAATTACGTTCACCGATGAAACAGATTCCCGTTGAATCTTTCTTCGTTGCTGTTGCAAGTCCAGCTTCTTTGGCAATTTCCCGCACTTCTTTTTTATCAATGTGACCGAGTGGGAACATGACCTTTTCCAACTGGCTTTGCGTCAACTGATTCAGGAAATACGTTTGATCTTTATTCTCATCTATTCCACGAAGCATTTTGTATTCACCATCACGGAAAGCAACTTGTGCATAGTGACCGGTTGCTAAATAATCCGCACCTAGGCTGACTGCATGTTCAAGGAATGCTTTGAATTTAATTTCCTTATTACACATAACGTCCGGATTGGGTGTCCGACCTGCTCGATATTCATCTAAAAAGTACGTAAACACTTTGTCCCAATATTGCTTTTCAAAGTTTACAGCATAATAAGGAATGCCAATTTGATTACATACTGCAATTACATCATTATAATCATCTGTCGCGGTACAAACGCCGTTTTCATCTGTATCATCCCAATTCTTCATGAAAATCCCGACTACATCATAGCCTTGTCTTTTCAATAGTAGGGCAGCAACAGATGAATCAACGCCACCCGACATCCCCACAACGACACGCGTGTCTTTAGGTGCTTTATTCATTATGTTTCACCTCTTACCTCTTTCCTTTATTTCAGCAATCTGTTGATTATCTTAACCGTTTCCTGTGCCGCTTGTCTCACATCTTGCTCAGAATTGTTCAAGCCAAAACTAAAGCGTATCGAATTCTTCGTCCGTTCTGAACCTTTGCCAAACATCGAAACGAGGACATGGGAAGGATCGATAGACCCTGCTGTACAAGCAGATCCGCTTGAAACAGCAATTCCCGCTAAATCCAAATTCACAAGCATGGACTCCACATTTGTTCCAGGAAAACTAATATTTAACACATGTGGCAATGATGATTCACGAGACCCATTCACGATATAGTCCACACCAGCATCGTTAAAAATATCTAAAATCACTTTTTTATAACTTGCATACAACTCACTTTTCTCCACCAATGTGCTTTGAGCAATTTGAACAGCTTCTGCAAAGCCGGCAATCGCTGGGACGCTTTCCGTTCCAGCACGACGCTTCCGTTCTTGCTCGCCACCGTACAAATACGGCTGATGCTTAATGCCGTCTCGGATATAGAGAAAACCGATACCTTTAGGACCATTAATTTTATGAGCACTAACAGAAAGTAAATCAACATAAAATTCATTCACATCGATTTTTACCAAGCCGTACGCTTGTACTGCATCCGTATGGAAAAATGCTTGATGATGTTGAAGGAGTTCGCCGATTTGCTGAATCGGTTGTATCGTTCCGACCTCATTATTACCAAACATGACGGAAACGAGGATTGTATCATCACGAAGGGCAGATCGCACCTCATCAACCGAAACAAGCCCTTCTTCATTAACAGGCAAATAGGTTACATCAAAACCAGATTTCTCTAAAAACTGGCATGTATGCAAGACTGCATGATGTTCAATTTCTGTCGTAATAATATGCTTACCTTGATTTTGATACGCGTTCGCAATTCCAATTAACGCCGTGTTATCACTTTCCGTACCACCACTTGTAAAAATGATTTCATTCAGCAAAGCACCAATGCTCTTTGCCATAATCATACGGGATTCATCCAACACGAGACGTGATGCGCGGCCAAACGAGTGGATACTTGAAGGATTTCCAAACTCTTCCTTCATGACAGTCATCATCCGGTCCATCACACGCGGGTGCATCGGTGACGTGGCCGCATGATCTAAATACACTTTATTCACGTTATTTCCTCCGTTATATAAAAGAGAATAAATTTTCTTGGCGATTTATTCTAAAATTTTCACACATGGTCATATTCTATAATTTTATTTGGTACTATGCAAAACAAAGAAAAAAGGAGTCAAACTCAAAAAGACTACAATTTTAGAAGATCTTTACATAAACAGCTTCTACGTAGTATAGTCTAGGGAGTTAGACCCTCTTATTCCTAACCGTTATAAACGGATTAAATATAGAACATATACGAATCATGTTCGCTATCATCTTTATAATTCGATAGATCCTCAAGTGTCGTACTGTCTAGGACATCCTTCACTGCATCACGAATCCGAACCCATAGTTGGCGTTTAATTGGCTCTTCGTCCTCAATGCCCTCAACCGGGGTAATCGGACCTTCCAGTACGCGGATGATGTCACCAGACGTAATTTCTTTCGGTTCTTTCGTTAAAATATATCCGCCATATGCACCACGAATACTGCGCACTAAGCCAGCATTTCTAAGCGGTGCGATTAGCTGCTCTAAATAATGCTCTGATAAATTATGTGTCTGTGCAATCGACTTAAGCGATGTCGGGCTCTTCCCCTCACCATACTGCTTTGCCAGCTCTATCATAATCGTTAAGCCATAGCGGCCTTTTGTCGAGATTCTCATCGTTTACCCACCTTTATGTTTTCCTTCAAATTATAACCTATATCTTTTTTTCATGATCGGATTAATATGCTTTAAAAATTATAGCATATTCGTAGGTAAAATGCATAACAGCCTAATTACGTTCTTTTTCGTGAAAAATATGATACCTTTATCTTACATAATAGCTATAGGAGCGATGACGATGTCCATAAAACCGCTTGCATTTAGGATGCGCCCCCGTTCGATCGAGGAAGTGATGGGGCAAGAGCATCTCATTAATGAAGGAAAAATTATCTATCGAATGGTCAAGGCAAAACAACTTTCTTCCATGATCTTATACGGCCCGCCTGGAGTTGGAAAAACATCGATTGCTAGTGCCATTGCTGGTAGTACCCAATTCGCTTTTCGGACATTGAACGCGGTGACCAACAATAAAAAAGATATGGAAATTGTAGCCGCAGAGGCAAAAATGTCAGGAAAAGTCATTTTGTTATTAGATGAAGTTCATCGGCTCGACAAAGCAAAACAAGATTTCCTGTTACCGTACCTTGAAAATGGCATGATCACATTAATTGGTGCGACAACAAGTAACCCGTATCATGCCATCAATCCAGCCATTCGGAGCCGATGTCAAATTTTCGAATTAAAAGCACTTGAACCCGATGATATTGTCACGGCATTGAAACGTGCTCTCGATGATGATGAGCGTGGGCTTGGGAAATATACGACAGAAGTGAGCCAGCAAGCCCTCCTTCATTTGGCCACCGCTTCAAACGGTGACGTAAGAAGCGCATTGAACGCCCTGGAACTCGCGGTCATTTCAACGGAGCCTGACAACGATGGAATGATTACAATCACGGTGGAAATCGCAGAGGAATGCATTCAGAAAAAAAGCTTTTCTCACGACAAAGATGGTGATGCCCATTATGACGTCATTTCCGCCTTTCAAAAATCCATTCGCGGCAGTGATGCAAACGCCGCCCTTCATTATTTAGGCCGTTTAATTGAAGCAGGTGATTTAGTTAGCATTGCTCGCAGACTCGTCGTCATTGCCTATGAAGATATCGGTCTCGCTAATCCACAAGCAGGACCACGTGCATTAGCAGCCGTCGAAGCCGCCGAACGTCTCGGCTTTCCCGAAGCGCGCATTCCGCTAGCTAATTCAGTCATCGAGCTATGCTTATCACCTAAATCAAACACAGCCATGATCGCGATTGACGCAGCACTCGCTGACATTCGTGCCGGAAACACTGGTGACATACCGGACCATGTGAAAGATGCACACTACCAGGGAGCAAAAGAACTCGGACGCGGCGTTGAATATCTATATCCACATAACTATGAAAGCGGATGGGTGAAGCAGCAATATTTGCCAAATAAACTCGCTAGCAAAAAATATTACCAGCCTAAAACGAGCGGTAAATTCGAACAAGCTCTTGCTGCTATCTATGATAAAATTGAGAAAAACTCCAAGCCTAACCCTACACGGAAATAAAGGCTTGGTGTTTTTTTGGTGCTACTCCTACTTTTCACTCTTTACGGGGATATCTAATTTGCGCGCCGGATTCTGCACTTTGCGAGCGAGAGGGATAATGAACTGAGCACTAAACTAAGACACCAATAAAATTCATCAATACCCTAAAACGTATTTCAAGGCTAATGCGACCCGCACCAAAAACCCCCGAATCAGATTTATCCGAGGGTTCATAAATTAAGCTGTTACATCACGTTTTACAAAAGTCCAGAATGCAACGACATGGAAGATGACAAAATACACTAGTAAAACAATAAGTGAGAAGGATAAGGTCATGCCTTCAACCATCGGTAACCCTGTGCCAAAGTATGGAAGCAAATTCGTATTGGCAAACAGTAAATATTTTGCCCAATCAAAGAATCCCGCAATAATCGATGTTACGATACTCCCCACTAATAATAGGAAGATGGATAGTCCGATCGCAAGGGAACTGTTACGAAAAGCAGCCGAAATCATGAACGCCATCGTCGTAAAAATCAGCAAGCCGACCGAACTTAATAAATATTGGGTCAGTAAAAAGGGAATTTGCGCACGTTCTATAATTTGGCCATCTAAATAGGCTAAATGTGGCTGGTTCTGTTCAAACCCAAAGAATACAGCGCCTAAAATAAAGCTTAGAACAAATAATATGCCCAGCATAAATAGAGCATATAACAGAACCGTTATGTATTTGCTCAACAGAATTTTCGCTCTATTTATCGGACGAATGAGCAATAGTTTGATCGTTCCTGAGCTGAATTCACTAGCTACGATTCCCGCCGCTATAATGATAGTAAACAATGCCACAAAATCGACTACTCCCATCATCCCATTCATAAACGTCCAAACGTTATAAGACGTCACTTTTGGCATATCATGAGTGATGCGGTACTCATTCTCAGCGATTATTCTTTCAATATCCTTTTTATAAGGATCTGATGTTGATTTGAGCTCTTCCTTTAAGTTTTTATTTTCTGTCTCCAGTGCCGTCTTCCAGTTTCCATTATCACCAGTTTCAGTGTCCTGATCATTTATAAACGTGATTCCAATCGCCGCAATTACTACTATGATCGCAAGGATACCAATCATGATGTAACTTGATTTTCGTTTAAAAATCTTGATCCATTCGTTTGTGAGCAATCCCATTAAGCTATCCCTCCTTTTTCACTTGTGATTTCAAGGAATTTCTCTTCAAGAGATTGATTCATTTGTTTCACTTCATAAATATCAATATTGTTTTCTACGAGTCGTTTTACTAGTTTAGGAACATCAACAGACGCGCCTTCCACATGGAGGTGTTGCTTCGTCATTTTCACCGCTATACCGTCAAAAGCATTTTGTAACAATTGGAACGCTTGATCAATCGGTTTTGCTGAAATCACATAAGAAACTTTCCCGCTATTCACCATGTCAGTCACATTTTGTACATCAACCAGACGCCCATTTTGAATAATGCCAATCCGGTCACACATCAATTCCATTTCAGACAGCAAGTGACTCGATACAATCACAGCCATATCTTCCTCACGGGCTAATCGTTTCAAGTAATCACGAATTTCCCTGATACCGGCTGGATCGAGTCCATTCGTCGGTTCATCCAAAATCAATACTTTCGGTCGATGAAGCAAAGCCTGTGCGATACCAAGTCGCTGACGCATCCCTAATGAATAAGTCTTCACTTTCTCTTTCATTCGATTCTGCAACCCAACAAGCTCTGCAACCTCATCAATCCGCTCTATCGTTACGCCTTTTGTCATTCTTGCATAATGCTTCAAATTATCATAGCCAGACAGAAATTTATACATTTCTGGGTTCTCTACAATGGCGCCCACTTTACTGATCGCTTCTTCATAATTACTTTTCACACTATGCCCATCTATGAAAATATCACCAGACGTAATCTTCATCAATCCAACAAGCATCCGAATCGTCGTTGTTTTCCCAGCCCCGTTCGGACCTAGAAAACCGAATACTTCCCCAGCAAACACTTCAAAACTGAGATTATCAATAATCGTCTTACTACCAATTTTCTTCGAGACGTTATTTAGCGAGATAACTACCAAATCAAACACTCTCCTCTTCATCAGACATCACATATCAAAGGAAATACTTATAAATTTTAACATTATATGACTAATAAGTCACATTAAAATTTGTTAAAATTCACCACCATTAGACAATAGCCCACTAACAAATACTATCCAATTCTAGTAAATCTCTATATAATGACTTTTAAATCCATTTTCACAAACCGGAAGGAAGTACTAGATGAAACGTCAAGATAAAACGAAGAAGAAAAAGAACTGGCTGAAGATTATCGTCATTACCCTTCTTATTTTTTTAGTAGCTGGTGGTGCCTATGCATACTCCATCTATCATTCTCTAACAAAAGCAGTTGAAACGATGCACACGCCGATTGAAAATCGTCCCATTTCTGATAAACGACAGAACGAAATCGCCTATACGAACCAAGAACCATTTTCCGTCCTTTTACTAGGGGTTGATGAACGCGAAGGAGATAGTGGGCGGTCTGATACAATCATCGCTTTAACCGTGAACCCAGAAACAAATTCCGTGAAAATGTTAAGTATCCCACGTGACACCAGAACCGATATTATTGGCAAAAATAAAGTAGATAAGATTAACCATGCCTACGCATTTGGCGGCGTGAAAATGTCGATGGATACTGTCGAGAACTTCATTGATATCCCATTAGATTATTACGTCAAAATCAATATGGAAGGGTTTAAGGATATCGTAGATTCAATAGGTGGCGTAGAAGTAAACAATGACTTAGACTTTAGTTCTGAGGGAGATCATTTTCCAATTGGAAAGATCAAATTAAATGGAGCAGAAGCTTTAAACTTCTCTCGCATGAGATATGAAGACCCACGCGGTGATTTCGGACGTCAATACAGACAGCGTGAAATCATTCAAGGAATTATTAACAAAGGGGCAAGCTTTGCAACATTAACAAACTACTCTACTATTTTTGATACATTAAGCAAAAATATTGAAACAAATCTTACATTCTCACAAATGAATGACATCCAGAAAAACTATCGAGCTGCAGCGAAGAATGTTGAACAAATAGAAATTAAGAGTACTGGCAAAAAAATTGACGGAATCTACTATGGCATTGTCAGTAACGAAGAAAAACAAAGAATTCATGACGAACTAAAAGTACATTTAGAGTTAAAATAAGAAATGTTGTCTAAATGGGTCAGACCCAGAAATTGTTGCTGGGTCTGACCCTTTACTTGACGATTATTTGACAAAATACGAGCCTATGCAAAAAATTTGTAGGAATTTATCTTGTTTATATCGGCGTAATTCGCGGTATACTTTTGATTAAGGAGAAAATACTTTTCCTTCTAAAAAATTAATAATAGGAGTCGATCGCTATGAAAATTAAAGCCGGTAGTTGGATTATGCTCACCTCACAAGATAAAATGTTCATCCTTCAAGCGATTAGCAATCGTGCAAAGAAATCTATGTAAAACCTCTTATCATATTTTGAATGAAAAAGGAGAAGAACACGATATTCCAGCTTTATTTTTCACCTAAAATCGGTAATCCCAAAGTATAAGCCACTCTCCTTTTTCCTTCACAACATAACAGTTTTGATGCATCGTAAAAATACCAAATTGAGAATGAAAAGTAACATCAACTGGTACTTCATAAGCCCAAGCGAACACTTCACTCGCTTTATTCATTCTCCATTCTTTCTTTTTCTTCGCTTTACCAATTTCAAAGTAAAATGTCTCAACGTTCATATGCTGCATAAAAACATGTGAACGTGTTTCGATATACTTTGCTTTTGGAAACCGAACCTTCATATCAGGATGAAACAATAACCATGACTGATCAAAACTTCCCTCTGCTTCATACGTATAAAAGTCGCGAACCACTTTTTCAGGGCCACTTGGGAGTTTAAACATAATAAAAAGGATGATTCCGATGACGATGGCCGAGACAACCAACGCTAAAAGCAGCCCTCTACTTCTTTTTTTCCGCATAAACCCCACCTACCATTCCTAAAAACATACTCTTCTTCATATGTATGTCTGACCATGAAACAGATATGTCATAATAGGTGGGGAATATAAATATACTTAGTAACACGAAAAATCCCAATCCTAAACAATAGCTTAATCATCCAAATTTTAGTAACATATATACATATAAAGGGGATTGAAGGAGGACTTATAGATGGACAAAGCTATAGTAACACAACGTCCTCAAGGTTCGGATAAAATATGGACCCGTGACTTTGTTATAATTTGTATCGCAAACTTCTTTATTTTTCTCGGTTTTCAAATGACATTACCAACCATTCCGCTTTTTGTTGAATACTTAGGGGGCAATGATCAATTAATCGGCATCGTCGTTGGGATTTTTACATTTTCCGCCTTGATTGTGCGCCCTTTTGCAGGACAAATTCTTGAAACAAAAGGAAGAAAGTTTGTATTTTTAATCGGTCTTTCTTTATTTGTTGTAACAGTTGGAGCATTTGGCTTCATGGTCAGCATCTTTATGTTGTTCGCTTTACGAGTTGCCCAGGGAATAGGCTGGGGGTTTTCTACTACTGCTTCTGGAACCATTGCTACAGATATCATTCCTGCAAGCCGGCGTGGTGAAGGTATGGGCTTTTACGGCTTGTCTGGCAATCTAGCACTGGCAATCGGCCCCTCTCTCGGTCTCGTACTTGCAGGAAAACTATCATTTCAAACACTATTCCTCTTATGCGGGACATTAGGACTAGGAGCTGTTTTCCTAGCTTCATTCATCCACTACAAAAAAGGCGAAAAATCCGCTGTAAAAACCACAACCCGTAAATTGGATATTTATGAAAAAACGGCACTACAGCCGTCGATTTTATTATTTTTCATCACTGTAACATTTGGTGGGATTGCAACATTCCTCCCACTTTATTCAATAAAACAAGGAGTCACAGGCATTCAATGGTATTTCCTCATTTATGCCATGGCCCTTTTATTTACCCGTCTTTATGCAGGAAGGCTATACGATACAAATGGACACAAATTCATTTACATTCCATCAGCGATGTGCATTTTCATCGCCATGCTGCTACTCGCATGGCTGCCGAATAACATCGTGCTCTACACAGCAGCCATATTCTATGGTCTCGGCTTCGGAACAGTCCAACCAGCACTCCAAGCGTGGTCCATTGAAAAGGCGGAACGAAATCGAAAAGGAATGGCCAACGCGACCTTCTTCTCCTTCTTCGATCTTGGCGTAGGAATTGGCGCCATCACATTCGGTCAAATCGGCTACCTATTCGGCTATCGAATCATCTATTTAACATCTGCTCTTTCTATTTTTATTTCAATGATTATTTATTTATACTTTTTAAAGAAAAATGAACAATCGCTCGTATAGAGCAGAATCTTGGAGTATACGAAATGGCATTGCTAGGATATCAAGATCATTTTCACCGCTCATACCTTAATAGAGATCGAGACGGTACGACCAAAAGGTAACCCTTTCAACCACTCCACCTTCTGTTCCAACTGTGTATCTAGTTTGCAACCCATAATCTGTTACATAGCAAATATAAAGAGCCCGTTATGAAAAAATTCGGATCATAACAGGCTCGTATTTTATGTATTTTTTTAAAATGCTCGTTACACAAAAACCCTTCATTGAGTATTTTTATCAAGTATACTAATTTAATTCTTTGAAAATCTCGACGCCTTGCGGGAGAGGAATTAGGCGAATGACGCAATAAGCAAGGTTACAAATAACGGAATGGACGAAACCACACCATATACTTCGTTAGTTTAATAAATACTAAGATATTGAATCCTCAATCATTTTCATCATTCACACGATCTTGGCGATGAATTTTATATCTTTATCATCTTTCACGGTATAATAGGATTATTGTTAAGGGATAGGAGTGAAAGGATATGACAAATCATTCATCTTCATTTTCAAAAGTAATAGGTAGAAAATTAACAGATGAAATCATTGAGCAATTAAAGAATAAAATTTTCTCAGGTGAGTATAAAGTGGGGGATCGTCTTCCTCCTGAACCTCAGCTTATGGAAGAATTTGCGGTAGGTCGTTCCACCCTTCGCGAAGCCATAAAAGTACTTGTTCACGCAAGAATTCTCGAAGTAAAACAAGGAAAAGGCACACACATTTTGTCTTTGGAATGGACGAATGAAACTTCTTTTAATCAACTGCTCAACCAAGCTGATCAGAATGATGTATATGAAGCACGCGCGATGTTAGATCAAGAAGTCGCAAGATTAGCTGCAAGGCGAAGAACAGATGAAGATTTATTGCAGATAAAAACCTGTTTGGATCAACGTTATAAAGCGTTACAGCAAGGAAATTATGCGACATATGTAGAAGCAGATATTGATTTCCATTTAGCCATTGCCAAAGCAAGCGGGAATCAGGTCCTATATAATCTATATCAATCCTTCATTCCTGTTCTACGGAAAATCTTGAGTAGCCTTATTGTACATGTAACCAATTATAACGATAACTCAGAGATTCATGAGGATTTATATCAAGCCATCTTAGCGCAAGATGAAGAAAAAGCCATTCATTCTGTGAACCAAAATCTGGAGCAATAAGCTCCTTTACAAAATCAAACGTCTGATGATATGATGTTTTAAAATGTTCAAGGGAGTTTAAAGATGAAAAAACAGATCCTATTTATCATCGTAGCACTATTTCTTGTTTCCTTAAATTTACGAATGAGCATTGCTTCGGTATCCCCTGTATTGGAGAGCATTAAACATGATTTAGCATTAACTAATGGCATGGTCAGTTTACTTACATCGATTCCGGTCATTTGTATGGGCTTTTTTGCATTTTTCGCAACAAGCATAAGTACTCGATTCGGATTAGAGAAAACCATTGCTTATTGTTTACTCTTAATTGGATTAGCAACTGCTTTTCGTGCTTTTACAAATTCAGTACTGGCACTGCTTCTGACAGCTTTTCTGATTGGGATAGGTATAGCTATTGCAGGACCCCTAATTTCGGGATATATTAAAAAAAAATTTCCGAATCGAATTGGGATGATGATTGGTGTTTACTCTGTAGGAATGGGAATTGGTGCTTCATTAAGCGCTGGATTGATGATTCCCTTGCAAAAACAACTCAATGATTCATGGCAGCTTGCATTAGCAAGTTGGAGCATCTTTGCAGTGATCGGATTATTATGTTGGTATCCAATGCTGAAAAAAAGTGAGTTTGTGAAGCATTCAACAACGAAAAAGATTCCATTCCCATTTAAAAATAAAAAAGCATGGTTGTTTACTCTCATATTTGGTCTACAAGCTGGTATATTTTATTGTATTAGCACCTGGTTAGCCCCCATCGCACAATCCATGGGTTTTAGTGGAGAGCAATCGGGGACAATTATTACCTTATTTACAATTATTCAAATGATTTTTAGCTTTTCCATTCCCTCATTAGCAGATGTCTATAAAAACGAAAAGGCATGGTTAATGGGAAGTACATTATTTGTTTTACTTGGTTTGTTTTGCATCGTCTTTGATCTAGCGAATCCTTGGCTTGCAACCATTCTGATTGGAATTGGCCTTGGAGGATTATTCCCGCTCGCCTTGGCTCTTCCATTAAACGCTGTTTCTTCGTCAAGTGAAGCAAGTTCTTGGACTTCCATGATGCAAGGGGTTGGCTATATGATTGGTGGAATTATTCCGATTATCGCTGGATTATTAAGAGATTATATTGCATATGATAAACAAGTCTTTGTATTAATGATGGTGCTTTGTTTGGTCCTATTGATTTCGTTACTAGGATGGAAAAATAAGAAAGTTACTCCCTACTATTGAGACATTGTATGAATCATAACGAAAAATTCGTAAAAGCTCCATTCGTGTTTTGTTCATCCCCCACCTATTTATTCACAAAAATTAAGGTGGGGGTAGTACAGCCTGTTCCCCCGGATAAAAGTGATTATTTATTTTTAATTTCTTCTAATAGAAAAATAACCTTATCATTCTGTTCAATGATTATTTGATTTTGCTGCCTAAATCTTGCAAAATCAAACAGAAATATGATTAAAATCGCCAAAAACAGGAACACCAAAATAAGTTCAAACATCAACTCACCTCCGTATGTCAAATACATTCTAAATTATACCATTTTATTTTCTACTAATCATTTAATGGAATAAGAAAAAGCTTGCAGTAAACAAGCTCTTTACATCAGTAAGAAACGAAAGGAACCGCTAGTTGGACTCGCGCAATACGGCAGTTTTTTAAGGTAGTGTCACTGTAAAACTTTCAAATTCGATATTAGCCCCTTTGAAAGGCTTGAGTTCAGTTAGCGTTTCATTTCCTTGCGCGTCAATTCTCACACTGCTTCCCTTTATCGATTGAACAAGATAAGGCGTAATTATCAACTCTTTCACATTGTCAACGATTGGGTCGATTAGACGAGTGCCAGTTAAATGTTGCTTTCTAGCAATGTTTTCTAATTTGCTTCCACCAGAATGAGAAACAAGTTCATGGCCTTTCACGTCACTTACTTTGAAGTCTAGCATACCAGATAAATAGCCTGTTTTTTCTGACTCCGCACTAAAGGTAAGGAGCAATCCGGCTGGACTTACTTTTAAATCCGTAACTGTGAGATCTATGCCATAAGCTTTCTGAGTATGATGAATCGCAACAGACTGAACATTTGCTTGAGTGCTAACCGGAATCGAGAAGTCCCACAGCTTGCCATCCTTTCCTTTAAACGTTAAGCCTAGCGTAAAAGCTTCAGGCAATTTTTCAAATGCATCAATACTAGCAATGCCAGTTCGATGGGTCAGAGATATTTCGGTTTCTTTATAGTCGCCAGCGTGTGAAAAGCTTTTCCCATCCACCGTGAACGTTGGCCCTGAGGACAAATAGAATTCTTCTATCGGCTGCTCTGATTCAATTGAAAATCCAATCGTAAATCGCGTTTCATCATAGAAAACTTCATGAAGTGTAATGGAAGTGCCTTCTACCATTTTCGTCATGTCTACTTTATCTGTTAAACCTTGCTTACTGACCTGCTCCAAACCGCGATCTCCGGACGTACTAAATATCGTTCCTATAATCGGAATGTGTGAAACGATAGTAGCCATAGCAGGTGAGATGATTGCCGAACTGAGTAACAAACCGAACATAACCACAGCAACCCCTACGCTATACAACATTTTGTTTCGAAAGGAATTTTTTCTTTTTGGCGCACTTCCTCGAATCGTGTTCAAAATAATGGCATCCAACTTATCAACCGGCACGTGAATATTATCAATTTCTTCTTTAAACGATCGAATTTTGTCTGTCATCGAAATAAGCCCCTTTCATTTTTTTCTTCAACATCGCTAACCCACGACGAATATTCGTCTTTACCGTACCTTCGGGGCAGTTGAGAATCGTGGCAATTTGCTTCACTGTATAATCTTCATAAAAACGCAGCAGTAGGACGGTTTTGTACTTCTCCTCGATTTCATCCATTGCCTGAAATAAATCGAGTTGATCCTCAAGATCTAAAGGCTCCATCTCGCTCATATTTTCTAGCATTTCATGACTGTTCAAAACGATTTTTTGTTTCTTTTTCAATGTTGCAATTGCCGTGTTTATTAAAATCCGCGTCACCCAAGTAGAGAAATAATCGTTGTTTTTTAGTGTAGCGATTGATGCAAATGCTTTATAGATGCTTTCTTGAAACACTTCAAGCGCATCGTCTTCATTTCGCATATACACATAGGCCAGTTTGTACAATTTTTCTTTCTCTTCATGAATCAATGTTTGAAAGGCTTCCGCATCGCCTTGTTTGGCGCGCTTTACTATTTTTGATTTTATTTTCAATTATGCAACCTCCTTTTCTCTTCTCCCCTATTAGAGAAAAAGGAACAACAAAACGATTCAACTTTTATTTATTTTTATAAAAGGCTATGTTAAACAAGATTTTTGGCTCATTCGTGTGAAACTCTGGTTTCACACGCCTTTCAAGCATTGCTTGAAAGGTAGCCTCGAAATCCATAATACGGAAGCCAATCGGATTGAGACCATGTATGTAAGTTTCCTGAAAAAAATATTTTCTCTAGTAGCTGAATAAGAAACCGTTATAAACGTGTGGTTCATGATATAATTATCATACAAAATCGCTTACATAAACAAAATGAGTTAATAGTTCTGAATATTAAATATTCTGAGGAGTCGATGAAAGTTGACAATCGCTAGTAAAGAACAAACAATTTTTAATCACATTGGCAATAAAATCAAAACAGAAGATAGAGAGATTAATATCATTGCTAGATTAGAAGAACCACTCATCGTAATTTTAGGAAATGTTTTGAGTGACGAAGAATGTGACGAACTAATTAGATTGTCAAAAGACAAAATGCATCGTTCCAAAATTGGCGCTACCCACGATGTCAATGAGATAAGAACAAGCAGTAGTATGTTTTTTCAAGAAAATGAAAATGACACCATTACCAACATTGAAAAAAGAATAGCATCGATTATGAATATACCCATTGAACATGGGGAAGGGATTCAAATTCTTAAATATACTCCTGGTCAAGAATATAAAGCTCATTTTGATTTTTTTACTTCTACAAATAAAGCAACAAATAATAATAGAATTAGCACAATGGTCATGTACTTAAATGATCTGGAGCATGGCGGAGAAACCTTTTTTCCTAAACTAAATTTTTCAGTCTCCCCCCAAAAAGGAATGGCGGTATATTTCGAATATTTCTATAACGATAAAAGCGTAAACGAACTAACTTTACATGGTGGAGCGCCCGTTATTACTGGAGAAAAGTGGGTTGCAACACAATGGATGAAAAGACAAAAATAGGATATTTTTCACCTGTATTCTTACGTTCCAAGACGGACATATCCTCTCAAAAATCATTGTAAGGACTTAAACTTATTCGTGTCCTAAAAGAATATACTAGCACTAAGTAAACCCTACCAGCACATAAATCGCACCCTTTTCAAAGACATAAAAAAGGTTTGGCCACAAAAAGAAGATGATTTCTGTATTCTACAGGAAAGGCATCTTCTTTACATTCTATATGTATTTAAAATGGGGATGGTACGTCAAATACATCGCACATCTTATTTTATACCAAAATAGCACCCGTTCGTTGAAGATGGAATCTCTTAATGAATCTAGATTTTTTACGAATGGAAGACCATAATATTGATACTTTATAATCACCGTTTCTATTGGTCGATCAGATACAATACTTATTCCGTAACTGACATCTTTTTCAGTAGCAGTCCCTTTATCCATTTTTTCATATTGCATCTGCGGCGATGTTTTCGGTTGTATCGTCACAGATTCTAAATTTTTAATGTCATATTCTCCTGCCACAGCCTCAAATGAGTCTGTTAAAGCAAAACCTTTTAATGAATTACTTACTTGTACCTTTAACTTTTTGGGCTGTTCATTGTTATTAATAAGGACACTTGTAATTTTTATCTCTTGAAAACCTTTATTTCGGCCCCCCAACTAGTACGATATATTTTTCTTTGTCAAAGGCTACAGTTCCATCAACTAATGGTTAATTTAGTTTGATATAGATAAAAGAGCACACCATGATTAATCCAATAGTCATAGCCAATCTAATTACTGCTTTTTTCATTTATTCTTACTTCCTCCGTTCCAAGACTCCGTTTTTGTACTCCTCTATAAATTCATATTTTTCTCCCTGTGTAAGATTTTTTTAACATCTTATCATTAGTCCTATTTAAATCCGGTTTAATACCCAATTTATGGTCGAACTAACCTACCGTTACAACTCTTGCACTCGTTTCATATTTTAAGCGTAATTTGATCATTAACAAAAATCAATCATTGATTTCCCTTCTATTTCCACAGCAATGTTTGTTTTTCCCAATCTGTTGGACTTTCTTGCTTTTAATAAATTTTGAGCTTTTTAATTTTCATGGGAGCAATCTAAGAAAATACTTTTATTTATTCAATCGGTTTCTTTTCATTATTCTTCATTATAGTAAACTCTCTTATAAATGTACCTACACACATTGAACAGCCAATAACTGAGAGTAGCATAACCCCTCTAACGAAAGTGAATGGCGAAAATATTACTTGTAAACTTCCTGTAATCTTGAATTAAGGAAAAAACAAGATAGTTCGTTCCGTTACTCAAATTTGCTTCGATATAGGTTAGTCCTGCAACAAGGGCCACAATTAAATAAATCACCGTCATAGTAAGAAAAAATCGATAACATTCTACTGTTTTTTGGTGCTACGCTACACGAAATCGACGAGGTAAGTGCATGTAAAAAGTACTTCCGAATCGTAATAATATCCATTTGACTTAACTAGTTAAAACAAAACAGCCGACCAAAGTCAGCTGCTCTTATATCTTCTTCATTCTTAACGGCGAAATTTCTATTCGATTGGTTAGAACAATTTTTACAAGTCAAAGAACAAAATGAAAGGCACCTTGTCTCTATTGAGAAATTCCGAGTGATGATTTACATGCATAACTAAGCAACACTACTGATATTTTAAAACAGAATTTCGCGATCGGACAATTTTTTGAATGCTGTCGTCATAGTATTTTGAGACATATGCATAGAATATGAGGTCGATCGTTAAAAATTGAGCGAATAAGGAGCTTGATGCTGCACTGCGGAATTGTGCTTCGGGTGCCCGAACATGATGTAAGGATATATCAACACTGTTGGATAATGAATTACTACCGAATCGAGAGAGTCCAATTGTTTGACAGCCGGATTCTTTAGCGATATTGACTAAACGCAGAAGCTCTGGCGTTTCACCGCTATTCGATATTCCGAAGAAGACAGATTTTTGGTTAGATGCCGCAAGTGCTGCTGCATAAATATGAGCATCTTGGTAAGCAATTACAACTTTCCCTAATCGAGACCATTTTTGCATCATATTTTCCGCGACGAGCCATGATGCTCCTAGACCAAAGATATAGATGATCTCTGCATTTCTGATACTTTCTACTGTTTTATCAATCATCTCTTCCTTCAATTCCATAGCTGTTTCTTGAATTACTTGAACTGAATTTGAAACGATTTTTTCTTTAATGGACTGGATCGTTTCATTCGGCTCAATATCATAAAAGCCGCTCTTAAGCGGACGAGAGATTTGGGACGACAATGAAACTTTCAATTCTGAAAATCCAGCCACTTCAATGGAGCGACAAAGCCGTATGACTGCGGCACTGCTGGCATTGGCATTGGCTGCTAGCTCATGTACCGTCATTCGTACGATTTCATTTGCGTGTTCTAAAATATATTGAGCTATTTTCCTTTCGGATTTTGGTAATTCCTCAAGTACACTTTCGATTCTTAATAAGATATTTACAGAATTCGTAGTCATTCTCCCCCTTCTAATCTTTCATTTTCTCCATCGCTAAGTAGTAACAGCCCAATGTAGAGGACACCTCATCGAGTACAAATTGAGTTTCTGGAAGCATTGCCTTTAATTTATCAATAAAAGCTTCCTGTACGATAGGTATATTTGTCAAGATGCCACCTTTAATGGCTACTGTTACTTGCGCTGGAAAAGGAAGTTTATGATAAACAGCAAGTGTAGTATTGGCTAAATGACAGCCCGCTTCCATAAGGATTGTTTGAGCTATGTCATCACCGGCTTTCGCCTGATCAACTATTAAGGGTACAATCGAAGCAATCTCGCCCTTAGACGATGAGTAAATAAACTTCTTTATGTCCGCAACGCTTTTATAACCAAGCTTTGTCAATATTTGTCCCGTTAAAGGACTATAAGCTTGTTGATTATCCTCTTCATACGTCATTCTTTTAAATGCTTCTAAAGCAATCCAGTAACCGCTGCCTTGATCACCGAGAAGATGTCCCCATCCTCCTGCCATTTTATAAACCCGATTATGAACAGCCATACTAACAGACCCTGTACCAGCAATGGTCAAGATCCCCTCTTTCCCTTTAAGCAAGGCCGCATGAGCGATGATGCCGTCATTCTCAATCGTGAAGGGGATGTTAAACGAACGACGTATCGACTCTTCGATCGTACGCGTGTCGGTTACCCCACCATAGCCAGCCAATCCTAAATAGAGATAACAGCAATCCCTTTTTTTTAATGGAAGAAGACATTGCGTAATGGCATCTATAATATGAAAAATGGCCTGGTCTTCGTTGATGAGTAGATTCCCATATCCAGACATACCGGTACTTATCAGATTCCCATTCAGATCATAGGCTGCCGCTTCTGTTTTCGTACCTCCACCATCAACACCGATGAGATATTTCATATGTATTTCCCCTCTTTAACGATTTTATCACAAAAAGGCCGGCCCCCAAGCCCAATAGTATAGAAAATCATCAATCGTAAAACAAGGGAGCCCAACCTATTAAATTAATCTCTGCTATCTATTTTAACGCGAATTGAAACTTACCCCATGGTTCTAGAAAATCGAGAAGGAAAATTTCTGTTTCAGCAATCCGTCCTACCACATTTGTTTTCCCTGAATTCTCCATACCCTTTAACGCGATTTGCAATTCTCCCTTATATTGACCGTAAAGCTCATTTTCGATCAGGATATCACCACGGCGAATGTTTGGCGTAAAGGTCGGTTTAAATTCTTCTTGCTTGTATTTCACACGTGATTGCGTCGATCTAATCAGATAGTCAGACACATCACCACGGTAAAAATGAAATTCATCAAGCACAATTTTTTTCTCTAACTCTGTAATGGTATCAAAAAGCTCGGTGTTAAACGTTAGCATTTGAGGATTAAGCCCACTTAATGCCTGCATTTCGGCTTCTGAAGCATAGGCATTTGCGATGAGGATATCATCGATTAGACCTGTTGCCAGTAAATGCTTCGCTTGCGTGACAATTGGCAACTCTCTGTGCATTTCTAGTGTACATAACCCTTCTGTAACAGGCCAGGGTCCGAATGTCGCTTCATGTGAATTGACAAAAGCAGACGTCCGAATATTATGGCGTTTAAAAAGCTCACAGCACGTAACAAAGTGGGAATAGCTTAACCCAGCATAGCGATGAGGATAAAAATTATGTGAGCCTACTAGATTTTCTGTATTTGGCTTATATGCCATGATGTTATCTAAATATTGAGTCGCGTTACTCATATTGATTTCGATTTTCAGACCATACGGATTATGGGTCATGATCGCTTCTTCATTTCCTGTAAAGCCCAAATCAAGGCGAATTCCATACGCTCCTAAATTGGCGAAGAACGACAAATCATGATAAGAAATTCCTAATGCGCCAAACACCCGTGGAGCTATATCGACCATAACCTCCATGTCCAATTCATTGGCAAAAGTAATCGTTTCTTTAAACGTACTCATGATTTCGTCTTGATTTCCATCAACGGAAAGCAGGCATGTGAAGACTTTCTTGAAGCCATATTTATGGGCTAATGCAATATACGCTTTATCTTTTTCTAGGGTTGAATGCTCGGGGTATATCGAAATCCCTAATTTCCTCATAAAAAAGTGCCTCCCATTTAATTCTGTTTTGGTGCAAGTTTTTTTACAATACGTATCATATGTTCGATTAATTTTTGCTCACTTATCGCTGTCATTAAGTGATCTTGCGCGTGAATCATCAAGAGTGATTTTTCATTTGGAACACCGTTCAGTTCATTTTGAATTAATTTCGTTTGTGTATTATGAGCAAGCGTTAATTCATCAGCTGCTTGTTTAATAAGTTCCTCCGCCTTGTCAAAATCAAAGTCCTCAGCAGCCGTTAGTGCTTCATAGGCAAGTCCTCTTGCATTGCCGCCATGTGCTATAATTTCAAAGATTTCAATCTCATTATTAGTTGATTCAGATTTCATGTTGAACACTCCTTTAAATTTTTAGTATGGGACTGGTGTAATATTACCTAGAATCACAGACTGCTTTGCACCGGTGGCACTCGGTACATTGTTTGGTAAGTGATTCATCGTTTCGTTGGCTAATATTGCAAATGCGATGGCCTCCTTCGCTTCAGACGAATAGCCAAAATCCTCTTGTTTGAAAACACTGCAATGTCCTGCCAATTCTGCTTGCAGCATATTCATGAGCGTATCATTATAGCTACCACCGCCGCCAACAATCACTTCATCAATTGTAGTAGTTGGAAAGATGAATTTCTTATAGTTTTCAGCGATGGATTTTGCGGTAAACATCGTCATCGTGGCTACAAAATCTTCCTTTGAGAGATGTGAATAATCGGTAATTAGCCGATCAACAAGTTTTGCTCCGAACAATTCCCTTCCCGTTGATTTAGGAGGTGGTGTAAGGATATATGGCATCCGCATACATTGCTGAAGCAGTGTTTCATTAACTTGACCGCTTTTGCCAATTGCTCCACTCTTGTCATAGGGCATTCCATAAAACTTCTGACAAATATGGTCAATCATCATATTTCCAGGACCGGTATCAAAGGCACGTACATCATCTAACGTAGCATCTTTTGGAAGAACCGTTACGTTGCCGATTCCGCCAATATTTTGCAGAAGTCTCGACTTTTCGCAGCTTCCATAGAGAATAAGTTCGGTATATGGTACAAGTGGTGCTCCTTGACCGCTAGCAGCCATATCCATTGTTCGGAAGTTAGAAACAACTATCGTTTTTGTCCGATAAGCAATGACGGCTGCTTCGCCAATTTGCAACGTCGATGGGATGAATTTCCCTGCTTTAATTGGTTGATGGTAAATGGTTTGTCCATGTGAACCAATATAATCTAGCTGATCCAAAGGGAAACGAGCTTTCTGACAAATAGCTATAACGGCATCTGCAAAGATTTCACCTAATTGAAAATTTAAAGAACAAATCTGTTGACTTGAAGAAGTTTCAATAGAAAGAGCATCATGGATTTCTTGTTTGATTTCATTTGCAAAGGGGATCGAAATAAAGTCGATCAGTTCAACCTTTGATTTCAAACCGCAATCTTCTATTTTCACTAATGCAGCGTCTACACCGTCTAGTGACGTCCCAGACATTAATCCTACAACATATGCCAATGGTTCCACCTCAATCGTTCATTATATAGTCGACTTTTGAAAGAATGATGGTAAATATTCTTTATGGGCTTCAAGTAATTCTTGCAGGACTACTTCAGCCAAATCATCACTAGAAACAAGTGGATTAATCGTTAATGCAAGAAGTGCTTTATCGTATGAACCCGTTACAGCTGCCTCGGCGCCTACTCTTTCAAATGATTTAATTTGCTGAACCAATCCTTGAACTTGAACGGGTAATTCTCCGATTGTCAGTGGAACTGGACCTTGCTTTGTAACTACGCAGCTTACTTCAACCGCAGAATCGTCATCTATTCCAGTAATGGATCCATTATTTTTCACATTTAGTACTTGGATGTCTTTTTTATCATTATAAATAGACGAAATGACATTACAAGCTGCATCGCTATAGTAGGCCCCGCCACGTTTTTCTAATTGTGGTGGTTTGATATCTAAGGTCTCATCCTTATATAAGGCAAATAATGAATCTTCTAATTCTTTTACGATTTCGGCACGAGTCTGTCCATCTTTAAATGCTTCGAGTTCTTCTTCCAAGATTTCTTTTGTTTTATAAAAATAGCGGTGATATGGGCATGGTACTACGCCGAGTGCTTTCAAAAATCTTGGATTCCAAGGAAGGGGTGCAATGTTTTTCATCGTCATTTGACTATCAGGATTACCCAATAATTCAAGCACTCTTCCCGTAACCTCCTCCCCATCTAAGTAGACATTCGTTCCGTATAGCATGTGGTTAAGACCAGCAAAATTGATATGTACCCTTTTCATATCAGCATGTAATAGTTTCGAAATCGTCATATGCATATTAAAAGGGACATTACACACACCAATTACTTTATCATGTTTACTGTAACGCAATAGTGCCTCTGTCACCATTCCCGCGGGATTAGTAAAGTTAATCAGCCAAGCATCTGGGCAAAGCTCTTGCATTTCTTCTGCAATTTCTAGTAAAACAGGGATCGTACGCAATCCTTTTAATAACCCACCTGCCCCATTTGTTTCCTGGCCTATTAAGCCATGCTGTAATGGGATACGTTCATCCTTAACTCGAGCATCGAGTAAGCCAACACGCATTTGCGTTGTAACAAAGTCAGCATTCTGCAAAGCCATACTTCGATTTAGTGTTAGATGGATTTCCATTGGGACTCCAGCCTTTTTCACCATTCTTTTGGCCATATTGCCAACGATTTCAAGTTTTTCTCTACCTGCTTCGATATCGACTAACCATAGTTCCCTAACTGGCAGCTCATCATAACGGTTAATAAACCCTTCAACTAGCTCCGGTGTATAGCTTGATCCTCCCCCAATGGTTACAATCTTGATTCCCTCTTGAGTTGTCATCCAATGTGTCCCCCTTTAATAGTTGATAACGTCAACCTTTTTACATTATCTATAGACAATCAAATAGCAAACCATTGCACAAAAGATCAATAAAGAAAAAAATAAGGTAAGGATTTGCTTTATTCCTTTACACTTTCCTTCAATGAACACAAGAACTGCTGTTAGTCCAACACTAATCACAAATGTATTCCCTATATATAGTGCCATATACTTATCTACTCCAATAATTTGTAAAAGAGGAGTAAAGAGAAGATTAAAAATAAGAACAAAGCTGAAAAATAAAAAGGCACCCTTATAGCTAAAAAAGTGAAGCTTAGGTGATGTATTCACTTTCATTCCCCCTATCTCTAGTAAATAGAGAAGGGAGCTCGGAGCATCTTGTCCCAAACTCCCTTTTACCTCATGCTAGAAAACATTAACGGCTCATAACACTTTCACTGTGTATTGTCGTGTTTTCTTCCACTTCTTGTGTGACCAATTTTTTATCGTACATCTTAAAGAATGGTAAATACATCAAAACTGACACAGTAATATTGATAAATACGAGGACAACTGCACGCCAATCCCCACCTGTTGACAGATAAGCTCCAATTGGTGCTGGCAAGGTCCACGGCACCATAATATAAGTAGGATTTACCAATCCTATCGATGTTGCAATATAAGCAATGGTCGTACCTATTAATGGTGTAATGATAAATGGGATAATTAAGATTGGATTTAATACAATCGGCATTCCGAAAATAACTGGCTCGTTAATATTAAAAAGGCTTGGAATGATGGTCGTCTTTGCCATTGCTTTACTGTATTGAGATTTCGCCGATATTAACATGGCAATAACCAAACCTAATGTTGCCCCAGATCCGCCAATCCAAATAAACCATTGAAAAAATGTTTCTGGAGCAATATGTGGCATCGCATTTCCGGCAGCAACTGCTGCAGAGTTATTTGCTAAATACACTTCCCAAACAGGACGTGCGACTGCACCAACCACTGACACGCCATGAATCCCGAAAGACCAGAAAAACGTAATTAAGAATACCGGAATCATCACGCCAATGTAAGTGTCCCCAGCCTTAACAAGTGGTGCAACCGCTTTATCGATAAGCGAATGCAAATCAATTCCAAACACTATAGTAATGAATGTCATAATCGTTAAAACAAGAACCACTGGAATTAACGCTTCAAAGGAACGCGCTACTGAAGTAGGAACAGAACTTGGCATTTTAATCGTTATTTTCTTTGCTTTGCAAAAACGTAATACTTCTACAGAGAATATCGATACAAGCATGCCAACAAAGAGCCCATGCCCACCAAGATTAGCCATTGGTAAGACAAAACCAACATTATCCATCACTTGAACACCGATTGTAAATAAGAATGCGGCTGTGGATAGTAACGCTCCAGATAATGGATCCAGCTTATAGCTTTGAGACAAACTAAATCCTATTCCAAATGTTATATACAAAGTCATAATAAACATTGTCAATCGATAAGGTATAAGGATTTCAGCAATGTGATTAGCAGACCATATTCCAATTGCCGATTCTGCGCTAACTGGTGGAAAGGCTATAAGTAGAAAAATACTTCCGAAAATTATAAATGGCAATGCCGAAACTACCCCATCACGAATTGCTCGCAAGTGTTTTTGCTCTGATAATTTAGCCATAGGAGTGGAAAGATTATTTTCTAGAAAATCTACAAATTTGTTCATATTCTACTTCTCCTTTTTAGTTATCTCAATCTCCTGAACTATTTCACTTGCTCCATTACTAATTTTAATAAAGTAGGGCCGCCAAGTGGGCTGTATGCTCGAGGGGGGATAATCTGACAAGGAACACCCGCAGTATCAGCAGATTCTTTGAAACTATCAAAACGGTGCTTTACTTGAGGTGCTACCATGGCTATATCCCATCCGTTTCTTACTTCCGAATCGAATTCCTGTGTCCCAACAGCTAACACGTCTAATTCTACTCCTTTTTTCTCCCCTTCCTTTTTTAAAGCGTTCACAACAATCGCACTTGACATTCCACCAGAACATACAAACAATACTTTCATTTCATTTCCTCCTCATAATTATGCTTTAAATTGCATTCCTTACAAAGCCATTTGCGGCCTCTAATCTTTGTATAGCCTCTTCACATGAAATGTTTGCTACAATCATAACAATGGCAATTTTTGGTTTTTTATTCGCTTTTTCTAAATAGTCTTCAGCCATTTCATACTTACAATTTGTGGCATCCATAATCATTCGTTTCGCTCGTTCGACAAGTTTCTCATTTGTAAGTTGTAGATCGACCATTAAGTTACCATATACCTTGCCAATTCCAATCATCGAAGCAGTTGAAAGCATATTACATACTAGCTTTTGAGCAGTACCTGCTTTTAATCGGGTTGATCCTGTCAATACTTCTGCTCCACTCACTACCTCAATGGCTATATCTGAAACCTTGCCAATTTCCGAATGTCGATTACAACTGATTGCAATCGTTTTGGCACCAAGTTGCTTTGCGAATTGCAAACCTGAAACAACATACGGTGTACGTCCACTGGCGGCGATTCCAACTAGAACATCTTTGCTTGTAAATTGAATGCCGGTTAAATCTTTAGGAGCTAATTCAATGTTGTCTTCTGCACCTTCTACCGCTTTGATAAAGGCATTTTCCCCCCCGGCAATCAGACCCACTACCTCATTTGGAGAAGTATTAAAAGTTGGTGGGCATTCAACAGCGTCCAACAAACCAATTCGACCACTTGTTCCCGCTCCCATGTAAATTAACCTTCCTCCATTTTTCATAGCTGCAACAATCAATTCCACAGCCATTGCAATTTTGGGTAGCTCCTTCTGCACAGCATCGGTAACTTTGATATTCTCTGCGTTCATCACCTCCAGAAATTCAAGCGTCTCCATTTCATCCAAACGCATGGTTTTCTCATTACGACCTTCAGTTGTTAAATGTTCTAACATTCCTATCATCCTCTTATATTAGTCGTTTTCATTTATTGTTAACGCTTTCTAAAGAAAGAATATCATCTCTGAAATAAAATTACAATAAATTTTATAAATATTAATATTAAATTTCAAATTGAAAGAAAAAATTCATTTAACATACAAAAGAAGACAGAGAATATCATGTTCTGAGGCCACTGAAAAAGTAACGCTTTTTGAAAGTATCGAAAATTTCCATCAATATACAAATAATAAAAGAAGCTAACAACCCATATGTAGTAGGTCGTTAGCTTCTTTTTTCTTTAAGCGGACTTTTTCAGTGCCCTCTCATGCTCTCTGTCTCCGTCATTTTAAAAAGAAAAAAAGACCAGTGAATCGTTTGGTCGATGTTTTCTCTCATTCTATTTGTGCAATCCATTCATTTCATTCAATTGCACTACTCGTTCTGCTTACGACAGAAATTCGCAGTGAAAATTCAAGGAAGATCGCCTTTATCGTGCTTTCTTCAGCGAAAGGGTCAGACCTCAGCAACTACTTTAGATCGATCATACTTAGTATTTTACTACTATATATGGTGATTAGAGTGCGAGGTCAGACCCTTTTATAGATCAGCCAGCCTGTTTTATTACCAACTTGCTTTCTTCACGCCAGGAATTTGTCCTTTATGTGCATAGTCCCTAAAAGCAATCCGAGACATTTTGAACTTTCTTAAAAATCCTCTTGGTCTTCCGGTTACTTCACATCTATTTTTCAAACGCGTCGGTGAAGAATCTCGCGGCAGTTTACTTAGAGCCACATAATCCCCTTTTTCTTTAAGCTCCTGACGGATAGCTGCATATTTCATCACCGTTTCTTGTCTCTTTTTCTCTTTTACAACTTTAGACTTTTTCGCCATTTTCCGATTCTCCTTTACGTACTTTAGATAAATGAAACTTCAATCAATAGGGGTTTTCTTCATCCCCCCACTGATCGTTAATCCCGTTCTAGTGTCGCTACTATCTCCACATAGCAAAGATAAAGCGACACTACGAAAGGGAGATAAAACAAAATCATTACGTTTTATAAATTAAAGCCTGACTCTTAATAATTGGTGTTCTACTTATTTTGTTTCTCTGTGCAAAGTACGTTTTTTCAATTTTGGACAATATTTCATAAGCTCAATACGATCGGGATTATTCCGTTTATTCTTCGTTGTCATGTAATTCCGATCTCCTGTTTCTGTACATGCTAATGTAATATTCACTCTCATTATGTTTCCTCCTCATGGACTTATCTAGGTTTTATATATGAAACAAATATGGCGTTAAAACGCCATCATTTACTATGAAGGATCCATCCTGTATCACGCTACACTCACCTAATCACAATGGCGGCTACGCGAAGCCGGATTTTGGATGCTTTCTCGATAAAATCAGTATACCTGATAAATAGATTGGCTATATTAGGTAGCCGCGAAGACCCGTCCCCATGTCCTTCATACAAATGAAGGCAGGGGATCGATAAATTTCGTCCAATCCTGTACCATTTCTTCTTCTGTAAGCAAGCATGCATCCAATGTCTGCTCGATTTGCTTTTGATCCATACTGATGCCGATCATGACTAATTCTGTTATACGGTCACCATATGTATCGTCCCAGCGATTGAGAAGGTCAGGTTCTTCTGCCAATAGTTGTTTTCGTTCCGCTTCCGGATAAGCTGCTATCCAATTGCCTGCTCCTTGAATGGCCAAAGATGGTCCGGCTTGCGATAATAGTCCAGACATATCATTTCTAGTCGCTAACCAAATAAATCCCTTTGCTCGAACGATCTCAACGGGCCATTCTTCCAACCAAGACAAAAGCCTCTCAGGATGGAACGGCTTCTGACGACGATACACGAACGAAGATATGCCATACTCCTCTGTTTCTGGAACATGCTCTTCGTTTAATTCTTTTAGCCAACCCGCTCCTTGACTAGACGTTTCAAAATCAAACAGACCCGTGTTTAATAATTGATCAAGTGGGACCTTAGAATATTCACTCTCGATAATCCGCGCTTCTGGATTAAACTTTTGCAAAACGGCTTTTAATTCCTGAATATTGGAATGGGCTACTACATCTACTTTATTCAGCACAATCACGTTTGCAAATTCAATTTGATCCATTAATAAATCGGCTACTTCCCTTGTATCCGTTTCATCAACGGCCTGTTTACGATCAAGCAGACTTTCTCCAGAAGCATAATCATGCCAAAAGCGGTTCGCATCGAGAACCGTCACCATCGTATCCAGCTTGCAGTATTTAGACAAGTCGATTCCTAAACTTTCATCCACATATGTAAATGTTTGAGCTACTGGAATGGGTTCACTAATCCCACTTGATTCAATGACGATATAATCGATGTCACCTAGCTTTGCCAACTTCTCTACTTCAATTAGTAGATCTTCTCTGAGCGTGCAGCAAATACAACCATTTTGCATTTCCACCAATTTCTCGTCCGTTTTCTGGAAGCCACCTTGTTTAACTAATGCAGCATCTATGTTTACTTCACTCATATCATTGACGATAACAGCTACTTTCAATTGCTCACGGTTCGCTAAAATATGATTGAGCAAAGTCGTTTTTCCTGAACCAAGATACCCGCTCAGTACGGCAACTGGAATCTTTTGATTACCCAACATGTTCACTCCCTCACGCGAAATCTCCTTAGGTTATTCCAACTCACAAATCAAAATTATTACGTTTTATATCTCAATAAAATGAATAGCGTTTTGATAGACCTAAGGAAAACCTCATTTGCGTTTACATTTGCTTAATCATTATAAAACGTAATAATTCCTATTTGCAAGTGTTTTTTTAAAATTAATAACATCCATGAGTATTTGCTCTAAAACTAAAACAATGAAAAAGGTTTAGTTTTTTTAAAATTGTATAACTTTATAAAAAAATTGTACGGAGCAGATTTTTTAGAAGCCCCACCCCTTTTCCACACAAAAAACAGGACGATTCACTATATGACATGGGTGTCATCCAATCACTAGGCACTTTAAGATGTATTGCACAATCAGGACAGGTCAGATGAAGAAGGAATGCCAAAAAATTTGTCGAAATAGTATCGTATACCTTCAGTAGAAAGTAGCTCTCTCTACATTTGTGAAAAGGTAAAATAAACCTGAACAAAAGCTAAAATAAGGAGGAGTACAAGTGAAAAAAATTATGAATAAACCAGAAACTCTCGTCGCAGAGATGTGCAACGGGATGGTCATGGCGCATCCGGAACTCGAGTTCATCCAGAAGTATAAGATTATAAAGAAAAAAGAAATGAACGAAAATAAGGTAACTTTGATTAGCGGTGGCGGAAGTGGCCATGAACCGGCACATGCGGGGTTGGTAGGAAAAGGGATGTTAGATGCCGCCGTATGTGGAGATGTGTTTGCCTCCCCTTCACAAATACAAGTATATCAAGCAATTAAAGCAACCGCTAACAAACAAGGTACTCTACTCATTATTAAAAATTACAGTGGCGATATTATGAACTTTAAAAATGGAGCCTATTTAGCTACTGAGGATGGTATTCAAGTAGAATATATCAAGGTAGAGGATGATATTGCCGTAGAAGACAGTCTCTATACAGTAGGACGCCGTGGCGTTGCCGGAGTCGTGTTGGTACATAAAATAGCTGGAGCAGCAGCAGAAGATGGTAGAGAATTAATGGAGGTCAAGGCCGTAGCGGAAAAAGCTGCGAAAAATGTTCGAACCATCGGTCTAGCACTAACTTCCTGTACGGTTCCCGCTAATGGATCACCCACATTCCAACTAGGTGAGGATGAGATGGAATATGGCGTCGGCATTCATGGTGAACCAGGCATCAAACGGGAAAAAGTGATGACCGCAGATCAGTTGGCCCTACGTATGACCACAGACCTTTTGGCTGATTTAGGACTAGATGATGATGACCCTGCAGAAATTGCTCTTCTAGTAAATGGCTTTGGTGGCACACCGTTACAAGAGCTCTACCTTTTTAACCATGCGGTTACCCGAGAGTTGAACAACAGAAATAGACGCATTTATCGAACGTTTGTCGGTAATTACATGACGAGCATTGATATGGCCGGTATTTCCCTGACCGTGATGAAACTAGACGATGAGCTAAAAACATTACTATCTAGAGAATGTCATACACCTGCGTTTAGAGTCGATGGACCCACTTCTCCTGTTGAGTACGTTGACATTGAGGCTCACGTAGAAACAAAGCCTGTTTTCTTTGAGACGGAAACGGCAGAAGAACACGCTATTATCAAGGATGACGTACTCACGTTACATACTATCATTTATCTTGTCGATAAAATGAGCGAAGTCATTATCAAGAACGAAGGACCGTTCTGCGAATTGGATACACATGCTGGCGATGGCGATTTTGGAATGAGTGTCTCGAAAGGATTCAAGCAATTAAAACGAGAATGGAGCACGATTTTGAATCAAGACCGTTTAACGATCGGGACCTTTCTAGATGCATGCTCCATAATCATTATGGAACATTGTGGCGGTGCTTCTGGTCCAATTTGGGGCGCGGCATTCCGAGCTGCCGGTAAAGCTAGTCATGAAAAAATGGAATTAACAGTCGGAGAGTTTGCTGAAATGTTGCATGCTTCAGTCAAAGGGATACAGTTCATTGGTGAGCGATCTTTCGGAAGAGGAGCAGAAGTAGGCGATAAAACCCTTGTGGATGCGCTTGTGCCTTGTGCAAATTCTTGGTCAGAAAGTGCAGCAGCTAGTGAGGACTTTAAGACCGCTTTTGAAAAAGGGGCAGCGGCGGCTGTCGCAGGAGCCGAATATACAAAGGAAATCGTTGCTCGAATGGGCCGCGCTGGTACGGTTGGCGAAAGAAGCCTGGGTTATCCGGATGCTGGAGCCACTGCTCTAGGAATTATTTTTACGGAACTCTCTCGCAGTCTAAGATAAAACCAGCTTTTCTTGCCATAACATCACAAAAAGCGAGTGAAATAGTCATCTATTTCACTCGCTTTTTCATCACCCGAATCATCAGGTATCACGATTTCTACCAGTATAAGAACCCACTTTCTGTAATAGAATAACACGATCACAAAAAATTAATGAAATTTACCAGTTAATCGAAAACCAATTTCTGCTACCAGAGTGGATAATAGAAATGTTCCTGTATATACAACTAGTGAGATTACAACAATACGCCATCCTAGTTTTTTAAACTCTTTCAAATCTTTCCCGAAAGAGAGGCCGGCATACGCCAAAATAGGTGTTGCCAAGGCCATAAAATTCACTTGTTCTGTTACTTTAATGATTGATCCATTTCCAGGGAATATGGGCGTTGTAATCAATAATGCTAACATAGACACCCAAATAACGATTGGTAGCTTAATAGGGAATATTTTAGTGAAAAAGAACCCTAATATCGTAACAGCAACAATGATCATCATACCTGGTAATGCATCAATAGGGGAAACATTGTAGCCAATCCAATTTCCCATAAGAGCTATTATTCCAATCATTACAAACGTCAATATTTTATCTTTCATATAAAATCTCCTCTTTTATGTCCTGCGCTCTAATATTTTTCATTTGATCTGTTTTGATTTTCTCCCCAAAATAGGTTCAAGTTTTTTGTATAAATAATTTGTAAATGGGAGTGAAAAGAATACACAAATATATGTTCCTAAAATGGTTGTAATTAAGTTAGCGGCACCAGCAAAAACCGCGATATCCTTTGCAGATTCCGGGAAAATAACGGCTAATGCACCAGACATAGCAGCCATCATACTACCTGAACCTACTCCAGCACCCATGGCTAGTGAAATGGGATGAAACCAACCAGTTTGAGCCATAAAACTCGCTAACACCGACAGATATAAAGCCCCAAACAAAGTACCACAAACATATACGCCTAGTGCTCCCCGTCCTTCTGGTGAATCAGAACCGTATTTTTCAGCAATAATGGCCAAGTTAGGTTCTCGATCAATTGAAAAAGTGGCTCCAATTGCTTCTCTTTTCATCCCAAGTAGTAAAGCGATCGGTAAACCTAATAGGATGGTCCCTGCAAAATGGCCTACTTCTTGTAATCCTAAAGAAAGTCCCGCCTCAAAGATCTTCGGTAATGAGGGTCCCATTAACATGCCTAATTTGGCTACAAATAGCATGAATGAAATTCCTAAAATATTGGCTGCTACATTCATTTCTTTCATTTTTAAAATTTTTAAAGACGGTAAACTAATAATGGCTCCGATAATTAATGCATACAACATTGGAAATAATGCAATGGCTCCAATTCCTATGTTAAACGTTTTTACGCCGATAAATTCTGTCATGCATACTAATACCAAAACGAATAAATGAATTTTCCAATTACGCAAAGAATTTTCTTGCATTTATTTGCACTCCTTTTCTATAAATTGTGCTGATTCTAAAAAAGAAAAACAGAACGATTATTATTTTGTATGAAGGACATGGGGGCGAGGCTTCGCGACTTACTCATATAGTTAATCTACTTAGCAGGTATACTTATATGATCGAGAAAGCATCCGAAAATCCGGCTTCGCACCGCCACCTTCATAAGGTGATGCAATTTGAGAACCTGAACCTTTTGGGGATCAGATACTCATGGATATTTTTTAACTTATTGAATTTTTTCAGTAGTATTTATGGCTAGTCCAACGATAAGGGAAATCCCTTGGATCATCGCCTTTTCATCTGGTAAAAATACGTCACTATGTAGCTTCATAGGATTCTCTGGATTTTCTCCTACTCCTAAGAAGACAAATGTGCCAGGGACTTTCTCTAAATAGAAAGCAAAATCTTCACTTGCCATACTTGGTCTACTTAACCACTGCACTGAACCTTCTCCAAATAAATCAGTAGCAATCGCACAAGCATGTTCATTAAATGTTGGATCATTCATTGCAACAGGATACCCTACTGTAAAGTTATAGTTTATTTCAACTTCTAATTTAAGAGCAGAAGCTACTCCTTCGATAATTCGTCGAATACTTTCCGCTACTTCCTTACGAGTGTTCTCATTAAGTGTTCGTACAGTTCCTTTGAAACTAGCTTTTTCAGGAATGATATTATAGCCATCCCCCGCTTCAATGGTTCCGATTGTTATAACGACAGAATCTACTGGATCCGTTTCTCTACTAACAATGGTTTGTAGAGCTGTTACAACATGAGCAGCACCCACAATTGCATCTACTCCTTGATGAGGCGCTGCCCCATGACCTTGTTTACCTTTTAAAACAATATCAAAAGTATCCATGCTCGCCATCATCGGACCGTTTCTAAAACCATATACTCCGGTCGGTAACTCAGGCCAAACATGAAATGCAAAAGCATGGTCAACGGTAGGATTACTTAATACACCTTCATCAACCATCATGATTCCTCCGCCCTTCATCTCTTCAGCAGGTTGAAAAATAAATTTTATCGTACCCGAAATATGTTGCTTATTTTGAGATAAAATATTAGCGGCAGATAGTAACATTGCGGTATGCATATCATGTCCACAGGCATGCATAATTCCTGGATTTTTAGATTTGTAGCTTACATCTGTTTTCTCCTGAATCGGTAAAGCATCTATATCAGCTCGTAAAGCCAGCACAGGCCCTTCTTTCTCTCCACGAAGAATACCAATAACACCTGTCTTCGCTACTCCCGTAATCACTTCAATTCCGAGATCTTGTAAATGATTTGCGATCATTTCAGCCGTTTTATGCTCTTCAAATCCAAGCTCAGGATTTTCATGGATCTTTCTTCTTAATCTCACGGCTTCTTCATAGATTCCAACTGTTTGCTCTACTATTTCAGCTGATTTTAATGAATTTGAAAATTTTTTGATACTCATGATCATTCATCCCCTAAAAAAAGAATATACAAAGTATTATAATCAAAAAGAATATTCACAAAAAAATCTTTAATTTGATAATTCCGAATATATATTGATATACTATACTACCATATCAAATATTAACTGTAAATCTGAAAAATACAATTGTATTTTCGAAACTTTTTTTGCTCTATATGCAAAAAAAATCTAGCTTCCCTTCATTAAATTTTTTACATATTGGAATTAGTAAGATACATATAGCATAACTATACGTATTATCAGATTTTATAAAACGTAACAATTACGAATTATATCTTATAATATTTCCTTCCATCACTCTCTTTTTAGTACTCAACTCGCTAGACTTGCATATCTTTTTGATAGGACTACTAGATATAAGGAGGTACATTTTGTTGTGACCAATTTATCGAAGCGACTAAAAGACAGTGTAAGCTTCCTACTATTTTGTTCATTTGTCTTTCTTTTTCTATTTGCAGAAATGGTTAATACCAATACAATTTTTGATCATATTCCTAGCTCTTTTTTTAACGTGAATACGATCTTCCTTAGTATTATTTTAGAAGCCATCCCTTTTATTTTATTAGGCGTTTTTGTATCCGCCCTTATTCAAACGTTTGTATCAGAAAATATGATACATAGATTATTGCCACGTAATGTTTATCTAGCCGTTATACCTGCAGCTTTGCTAGGTCTTATTTTTCCCATTTGTGAATGCGCCATTATTCCAGTCGTTCGGAGGCTTATCAAGAAAGGACTGCCCGCACATGTTGGTGTTGTTTTTATGCTCAGCGCCCCGATCATTAATCCTGTCGTCTATGCGTCTACTTATTTCGCCTTTCAAAGTACACCCTATATGGCGAACGCCAGAATGGTTGTTAGTTTTATTAGTGCCATGGTCATTGGCTTGGTGATGTACCAATTATTTAAGTGGGACACGATCTTAAAAGAAAGAAAAGAAAGACATCACCACCACCATACACGAGGAAATAAACTTGCAGACACGTTATATCATGCTAGTGATGAATTATTCGATACAGGTAAATATTTATTCATCGGCGCTTTTTGCGCGAGTCTTTTTCAGACGTTTTTGGACCGTAATCTTTTATTATCAATCGGGACAAGCTCAACACTAGCACCAGGTGTCATGATGGGTTTTGCGTATATATTGTCCGTCTGCTCGAATGCCGATGCTTTTGTTGCTGCATCATTTGGATCGACCTTTTCAAAAGGGGCATTACTTGCTTTTCTCGTTTTCGGTCCAATGATTGACATCAAGAACACCTTAATGCTATTCGCTTATTTTAGAAAAAGATTTGTCTGTTTGCTAGCGATCGTTACTTTTATATGTGTCTATTTGACCGTCTATCTTTTTCATCTGATCTTTCACTTTTAAGCTTTACTAAACAAATTCGCCATCAGACATAACCAATTTTTAAAGAAGAGGTGTGTTATGAATCGTAATCAAGATCAAAAATCCCATCATCTGATAAGAGGAATTATCTTAATTGGTTTTATGCTCCTACTCTTTAAATTAATCCTGACCAACAACATCTCCCTCTTGATTGCGCCGAAGATGGTCCATTTTATTTACTTCACCCTTTTTATTTTACTTATTTTAGGGGTTGTATTAGTTTTAAAAGGAACGTCTAATGAGAAATATAGGTATGACTGTGAGTGCGCCGATCACCATTCCTATCCCCAAACATTCTTTAAAAGCTTATTTCTTTATTCATTGTTTATCATCCCTATTGCAACAGGATTCTTATTTTCCGATCATGTACTTGGTAGCTCTGTAGTCATGAACCGAACGATCAAACTCGGCGCCTATTCACAAGACTCCTTTTCAAAAAATACGAATGCATTATCACAATCAAATGCGACTTCTTCTAATCCTAGTAGTAATGACCCTAATGCCGATCTGTCTGCTGAAAAACCAGACCCCATTTCAGAAACGGAATATTCCGCCTTAGAAAAGAAATTACTCCTGGAAAAAAAAATGATTATCGATGATGATCTTTACGTACCTATGATGAATATTATCCAAGATCACCAATCTAGTATGATTGGTAAATCGATTACGACGAAAGGGTTTGTGTATCGGGAAAAAAAATCCATGCAAGATCAAATCATCGTCGCCAGATTTGGAATCACTTGCTGTGTTGCCGATGCCTCCGTATACGGCATCATGGCACAAGGCAATGTCGCAAGTTTACCTAACGACGAGTGGGTACAAGTAACAGGCACAATCGAGCAAACGATATACAACAGCGCTTCCATTCCAATCATCAAAATCAAACAAGTAAAAAAAATTCCTAAACCAAAAAATCCATATGTTTATGATGTGGGAGTGAGAATCGATTAAAGTGGTGCCTGACCCCGATGTGTTAAAGCTTTAACATATCGGGGGTCAGGCATCATTACCATATATCTATTTGTTTTTTGGATAGTCAGAAAACCCGGGATATCTCACAACAGGCCATTTCTCTTTGCGTAGCAAATCGAGCAATTCTGATCCAACATGTAAGTTGCTTTGAACTAATTCTTTGGGAGTCAGTGCCATCCATTGATTCAGCGATACGTCTTCAAAGCGGTTGCTTTTGAACATCTCTAAAAACCATAACGTTTCGGTACCGGTATTTTGAATATAGTGTCCAGTAGCAAAGGGTACATATCCAACATCCCCTGCTCTATAATCAAATGTACGAGCTGCGCCGTTTCCAGTAAATACAGTCATTCGCCCTTGTCCGGTGAGGTAATACTGCCACTCGTCGTTATTGGGATGCCAATGAAGTTCCCTCATTGCACCCGGTTCAATCTCAACGAGTGCTGCTGCGATTGTTTTTGAAATTGGAAAGTTAGAAGAGTCCACAATTCGTACACTACCACCGGGCGTTTTAATTGGTGTTTGTTTCACCAGCTCGTGCTTGAAGGTTAAAGGAACTTCTCCATAGGGTGATTGGACTTCTTGACTTTCCAGTGAACCGGGTACCTCGCCCTGATAGATATATACCTGTTTAGAAGGTATGGTATTAAAAGTACTCTCTGGTACTCCGAAATTGGCCGACAGAACATCTTTTGGGGTATGTGCAAACCAATCAGAGATGGATAAGGTGGAAAGATCGGAAAAATTTCCGTCATCGAAGACGAGCAGAAATTCGCAATGTTCCAACCCTTGAATCGAATGTGGGATACCTGGTGGGAAGTACCAAAGATCTCCTGGGCCAACGTCGGCAATGAAATTTCGACCTTGCTGGTCAACCACCGTTATACGTGCCCGTCCTAACAGCATATAAGACCATTCTGCTTGTTTATGCCAATGGAGTTCACGTACCCCACCGGCAGTTAAGCTCATATTTACTCCAGCAAGCGTGGTCGCAATAGGTAGTTCCCTGGCGGTGATCTCCCGGGACCATCCTCCGTGATTCAATGTCATAGAAGTGTCTGAGAATGAGAATTTCAAATTAGGAACCAAGCCTGCATCTGTAATAGGTGGGACAAGCATATTCGGATTTTGAAGATCCCGCATTATATTACGTGGTCCAGAATCAATTCCTCCAGCACCATCACTTCTAATTGGCTGTGGCACATTTCTGTCCACTTGTTTACTAATTCGGTTTTCCATCAAAAAGCACCTCTTTTATGGGATCAAACAGAAAAAAACCTTTATCGTAGTGTATGATTTGGTCTAGATGACTGTGCCTATCGTCAGATAAATATGCGTATAGGTGTGTCACTTCATGATTTTAAACACACTATATCTTAGCCTATGTAAGTGCCTCCTTTAAAAAAGGAGTTGTTTGTAAATGTCAGGTTTTGTTGATGGTGGTTGTGGATTCGGTGGAGGCTTCTGCTAAAACGTAACAAATAGGGCGGCCATCATGGCCGTCCTTCTTTATTTTTTCATTTGGGCGTTTTAGTATTGGATGTATCATGGCACTGGCATTTGATTGGGCAGCATGTAAAAGTACAACTTTCCAGTCGGACAGAATCATCATAATCATCAGATAACAAAATTCTTGCATCCGCATGGTTCAAACCTGTAAGAGAAGAAGCAGGTGCTTTCTGTTCGTAAAACCAAGGGAAACTTACTTCAATCTTTGCATTTTTTTGATCTAAACGTTCTGATAATTCATGAATGAAATCAGATAGTTGCGTAAAGTCTAAAACGCTCTGGCCTAATCCCAAGAACACACAAAGCAGCAACGGAACTTGTTACAGTTCACGTTACTGCTTTACTTTTCTTATATATTTACCGTCTGCTCTGCATTAAGTTTTTCTCTCGTTTGTTCTGCCGCTTCAATCATGACTTTAAGTGCTGCTACTGTTTCATTAATGCCACGTGTTTTTAATCCGCAGTCTGGATTGATCCAGAACAGTTTTGGATCAAGCACTTGAAGGGCACGATCAATGTTTCTTGTCAGTTCTTCAATTTTTGGTACACGTGGACTATGGATGTCGTATACTCCAAGACCGATGCCTTGATCATACGTATTTTCTTCAAATGCGTAAATTAATTCACCATGACTTCTTGATGTTTCAATTGAAATAACATCAGCATCGAGCGCTTTAATAGCATCGATAATATTCTTAAAGTCTGAATAACACATATGGGTATGAATTTGTGTATCGTTTTGCACGGACGTTGTTGCAAGTTTAAACGCGTAAACCGCAGCATTCAGATAGCTTTCCCGGTTTTCATGCTTTAACGGTAGCCCTTCACGAATGGCCGGCTCGTCCACTTGAATCATACGAATTCCATTTTCCTCAAGCGCCTCAACTTCTTTTCTAAGCGCAAGAGCAATTTGATTTGTTACATCATTGCGTGAAATGTCATCACGTACAAACGACCAATTTAAAATGGTAATTGGGCCTGTAAGCATTCCCTTTACAGGTTTGTCTGTTAACGATTGGGCATATACGGTTTCTTCAACTGTCATCGATTTTTTATATGATACGTCCCCATAAATAAGCGGTGGCTTCACGCATCGGGAACCATATGATTGTACCCAACCAAATTTCGTAAATTGAAAGCCTGCTAATTTTTCACCAAAAAATTCAACCATGTCTGTACGTTCAAATTCTCCATGTACAAACACATCAAGGCCGATTTCTTCTTGAATTTCAATCCACTTTTTAATTTCCGCTTTTATATATTCTTCATATGCTGCATCAGTTATCTCGCCTTTACGCCATTTTAAACGCTGTTTTCGTACTTCTTGGGTTTGTGGGAAGCTTCCAATTGTTGTCGTTGGAAGAAGTGGCAATTGGAAAGCCTCCTCTTGAATCCCTTGTCGAACGTTAAATATAGCTTCACGTTCTGCTTTATACGTATGCAAGTTTTGAATGGCTTCCTGAACTTGCGTATTGTTTCGAATTGAAGATTCATTTAATGTTTGAATCGCATTTGTACTTACTTCAATTTCTTTCTCGATCGCTTCTTTCCCATCTTGCAAGCCTTTTGTAAGTATAACAAGTTCATGTAATTTTTCATCAGCAAATGATAATGCACCCTTCAGAACCCCATCGAGTGTTTCTTCGCTTTTTACTGTTACAGGTACATGCAATAAGCTTGATGAAGGCTGGACAATAAGTTGATTTTTGGAAACAATCTCCGAAATCTCTGCAAGAATTGCATACTTTTCATCAAGATTCGCACGCCAGATGTTACGTCCGTCAATGACTCCAGCAGCAAGCACCTTATCTTCTGGGAAACCATGTTTTTTCAATGCAGCAAGGTTCTGACCGCGATCATGTGCAAAGTCTAGTCCAATACCTTGTACAGGAAGTGAGATGACATCTTCGTAATGTTCAATGCTGTCAAAATAAGTTTGTAAAATTACTTTTACGTTTGGTGCTGCTTCATTTAATGTTTGGTAAACATCATTAAATAATGAAATCTCTTCTTTTAATAGAGTTGTAGATAAAATCGGTTCATCGATTTGTACCCACTCTACGCCTTCTTCTTGCAATTCACGTAAAATGTTGGCATAAAGCGGTACAAATTGATCAACAACTGCTTTGAAATCATTTTCTTTATAGCCTTTTGACAGCTTTACAAATGTTACAGGCCCTAAGATAACAGGCTTTCCATTAATACCAAGTTTTTGTTTTGCCTCTTTATAAAATTGAAGTGGACGGTTTTCGACAAGAGTCGGTACTGCTCCGTCCAACTCTGGAACAATATAGTGATAGTTTGTGTTAAACCATTTCGTCATTTCAGATGCAACCGCACCTGTAGTGCCCCGTGCAATATCAAAATATGTTTCAAGCGATACTTTACCACCAGCGTATTCAAAACGCTTCGGTACAATACCGAACATTACCGCTGTATCAAGTACATGGTCATACAAACTAAAGTCGCCGACTGGGATCAAGTCAATTCCTTGATCATTTTGTTTCTGAAGATGCTTTAGACGAATCTCCTCAATTTGATCTAAAAATTCCGCTTTTTCTAGTTTACCTGTCCAAAACTGTTCAAGTGCTTTTTTCCATTCACGTTTTTCGCCAATTCTTGGATAACCTAAATTCGAGCTTTTAACTTTACTCATTGTTTTTTACACTCCTTGTATGTTTGAATTTTTATCCTCAACTAACAAAAGCACAGGGCGCCATATTCAACCTTGGGCAATAAGATGCTCAAGAATAGAAGGTGTTCTTCTCCTCCGTCCATTCTTAACTGACTAGACCCCAACACTTTGTTCAAAAAGGTATACGTTCTTTTCTAAAAAATCCCCCTTTTCAAATGGAAAAGAGAGATTCATACGCACACTTAACTAGAGTTGAGACATTCTAATTTTCCCAACACGTATTCCTCACTCCTCCCTATACACCCGTAGAGTACAAGCGAATACAACAGGCAGGTCTCCTGACTTAGGTTCATCGCTTCTTATCCCTTCCCATTTCGATATGAAATAGTGGCAATTTGATAAGTCGCTCCCCATCACAGTGGCGGGACCGCGCCGGAATTTCACCGGACTTCCCTTTTGAGCTGGGAATTCATTTACCCAGCACCTGATGCATTTTATATGAAATTTTTTAATAACAAAGAATCTCTTAACCTACGCTTTCCTGAAGACAAAAAGCCCCCCTATTTTATAGTAGAGAGGCTTTCATCATTTATGGAATCCCCTCTTATTTGTCAAAGCATTACGCTTTGCAGGATTTAGCACCTTTTCAACAAAGCTGTTGAATGGTTGCCGGGCTTCATAGGGCCAGTCCCTCCGCCTCTCTTCATAAGAGTTTTTATTTTTTTATAATGTTTTGAATATAACAATAACAATACCATCATAAACAATAGTTTGTCAAAGGTAATTTTCTGAAAATATTAAAAATAATCATTTTTCTTTTAATTGAACGTGCATTTTCTGAGGAAAAACCTGCCCTTATGGAATCTTCATAAAAGCTCCCAATTCTTGAATAAGCAAAGAACCTCTATAGATTGATATTACGAAATAACGGTAATCATAAAACAGCAATACTATAGATGTTAAGTGATAAAAAAGTTGTTTAATTTACAATAAAGTCGTTTAAAAAATAATAAAGTTGTTTAAAAAAATGTGAGTCATTCTATTCAACAATCGGTCCATATTCTTGAATAACACTCAAAAAATAAATTGGATATTTAGGTTAAATAAGTCACAGAAAAAACACCTTAATAAGAGGTGTTTTTAATTTAGCTGAAACTACGTATTTAACAATAAATCCTTCTACTTTGTTTTCATTAGATATTTGGCGATGCTCTAAGAAAAACGTATTCTTTAATATAGGCTATACATATAAAGCTACACCTTTTTGGCCATTCAATCCTTTCAAATCAAATATATCTAACATTCTTTTATTGCACATATAATTTTTTACATAAAAAACTGCAAATAATCAATTTTAGAATCAATTATTTGCAGTTTAAATATTTCATTTGAATAATGGTAGGATTCTTACTTTCCTAAGTTTGTTATTATTGGAATGTGCGATCGATTTCTTGAATTTCTTCTGCTGTTAATACAACATCTAATGTTTTTAAGTTATCGAGTACTTGTTCTGCTCTCTTTGCACCTGGAATCACAACATCAATGGAATCACGTGTTAAATACCAAGCTAAGACAACATGAGCTACATCTGTTTGTTTCGCATGAGCAATCTCACGAATCTTTTCTACATTTTCTAAGTTTTGTGCGAATGCTTCTCCTTGTAAATACGGCATATTGGAACGAAAATCGTTAAATACCATGTCTTTATTGTATTTACCTGCTAATATACCAGCTGCAAGTGGGAAGTAAGGAATAAATGAAATATTGTTTTTTGTTGTATATGGGAATAATTCTTTTTCAGCAGATCGTTGTAATAGGTTATATTCACCTTGATACACATCGACATAACCGTCTTTATTGGCTTCTTTCAACTGCTCAATAGAGAAATTAGATACCCCGATTGCTCTAATTTTCCCCTCATCTTTTAATTGTTTTAAAGTACCAACCGCTTCATACTTTGGTGTATTTTCATCTGGTTCATGAATGTAAAATAAATCGATGTAGTCCGTTTGCAGACGATTTAAGCTCTCCTCAACGGTTTGTTTTAAAAAGTGCGGAGAATTATCGATCACAACATCTTGTCCAACAAATTTATGCGCTCCTTTTGTTGCAAGAATAATATCACTACGCTTTCCTGTTTCTTTAATCACTTCCCCGACTAATTCTTCAGAACGGCCTGGTCCATAAATAAAAGCTGTATCTATAAAATTGACACCGTGATTAATGGCTTTTCGCACTAACTCTTTTCCTGCTTTATCATCTAAATTAGGATAAATATTGTGTCCTCCAACAGCATTCGTCCCAAGCCCAATCGGGTTAACGTATATACCTGTTTTTCCTAATTGTGTTTGCTTCTTCATCTTTCATTCCTCTTTTCATTCTTTATTTTGAAAACGGGTTGAACCGTGTATTCCTAAGAGCCTTTCAAATCAAAAACCTATCTATTTCATTTGTGATTTCTTTACTGCCTTCGATTACTTTCCTCGTTAAGCTTCGCATATGGCTCCTCTTTATTTTTTCACTAGGACCAGCGATTGCGACTGCTGCTATGATTTGATTGTCACGAAACACAGGAGCTGCTATACAACGAACCCATAAAAATCTCTTTTTATCATCTATCGCAAACTCTTGTTTTTTAGCGATATCTAAATTATAGAAAAAAACTCTTGATCTACAAATGTATGATCAGTCGCTTGCGTAAAAGAAAGACGGGAAAAAAGATCTTTTTGTTCATTTGGATTTAAATAGCCAATATCACTTTCCCCAAGGCGCTTAGATGAGCAGAAGAACGATTGCCAATTTCCTGAAGGAAAGATTCTTTGAAACTATAAAGGTAACTTTTTGAGATAGTCTAGAAACTAGAATGAATTACCATGCTGGTATTTTATTTAACCGTTTCAAATTAGAATTTTACAGCAGCTTTTTCAACATTTTCTAAACCGTCTGCAATAATTTCTTGTGACCGGTCAGGATACTGGTTATGACCTTCAATTACCACTGTTTCAGGATTTGTAATACCCCATAAACTTATAATATTTTTCACTAAGTTTATAGCCATTTCAGCTGCAGCCATTCCTTCTAAAGCAAAGTCTGAACCACGAGCGTTTAATAACATTACTTTTTTATCACCAGCATACCCAATTGGACCTTCAGCTGTGTAATTAAACATTTTACCAGCCTGTGCCAGATAAGAAAGGTACGTGATAAGTGGTGCAGGTACAGTTGAATTCCATAAAGGAAAAGCAAACACCACTTTATCCACTGAAAGGAATTGATCTAAATATTTATCAACTAAATTAGCTGCTTTTTCTTCTTCAGTTGTAAGCTCCAACCCTTGGTTACGTTTATAAACTCCAGTCATTGCAGTATTACCATAGTAAGGCAACTCTTCCTTAAATAAATCTAACTCAATAATTTCATCTGTACGATTTGCTTCTTTGTATGTCTTTAAAAATGTTTCATACATTTTAGTGCTTACTGCTTGTTCTGCAGGTCGATCATTGACTTGGATAAATAATACTTTTGACATTGTTCTATTCTCCTCTGTAGTTGTATTTTGATTTTTATTTCTAAATAACTTGCTTAAAAATCCTATTCTCCTCACCTAAATTTTCTCTCTATTTTGTGTTTTCCCAGAAAATTTATGTTTCCCATGTTTTTGAAGCTCAATTTACTAATCACTCACTTTAATCAACAGTTGTTGAATAATTAACAGCTGTTGGTTAATATTATAAAGAGCACAAGAAAAAACTCAATCGTTAAAATTTTAATTTTTGTTCATTAATAAACAAAAGTTGTGAATTTGTTAATTATCATAAAGAAGGTGGTCATACGGAATGCCGAAAGTGGATAGAAGAATAATGAAGACCAAGGAGGCAATCAATAATGCCTTTATTCAATTGATGTCTGAACGGGATTTCAACAAAATTACTATCAATGATATCTCGGAGAGAGCCAATATTAATCGAGGAACAATTTATCTTCACTATACGGACAAATTTGATTTGTTAGACAAATGCATCGATGAACATTTAGGTAATATGTTAAATTTCTGTACTTCAACAAAAACAGGGGAAGAAAGATTAAATATCTTTCATTCCCTACTGCCTATGTTTAAATATTTTGAAGAAAATTATTTACTTTACTCCTCTATGCTATCTAATAAAGGTATATCTTGTTTTCATGATAAGATGATACGAATGAGCATAAATGGAATTAACGAGCTAATTAATACGGGAAAGATTAATCAAGAATATAACAAAGATGTTGACATTCAATTTATGGCATCTGCTTTTGTCGGAACAGTTGAGTGGTGGATTAAAAATGATATGCCACATTCTCCTCAATTTATGGCACAACAATTATGGAACATTTTTGAAAGAAATCAACTTTTCAATCCGTGAATGTCGAAGCCCGAACAGCTGCAAATAAAAAAAATGACTCCAAACAGAAATCATCTTTTTATAGTGTTAATCAATACTTGCAGAATTTTGCAATATTGTATATGACTCATACTACTTTATTGGCAGTGCTCTAGGTAGTGGTATAGGTAGTGGTATAGGTAGTATTCGTGAGCTAATTAGGATTTTATAGGATATTCCTTCTTATTCAACAAATGGTGCTTATCTTGAATAAAGTTTTGCAAGGATCTTTAACAATCGGGCGCAATTGTTTAATAAAACTTAGATTTTTAAACGACTTATTGTTATATTTTTTAGTATAGTGAAGTATCTTACATCAAAAGTTAAACAACTATATTTTTAACCCCGTCCTAAATTTAGAACGGGGTTATGCTTGTTTAAGTTTTTAAGATTAAATAACTTTATTGTCATTTTACTATAGGCAGTTCTATTCATTCTTTATAGTACAAATACGAAGATAAATAAACTTATTTCATCTGAATGCCATTCCAAAAAATATCCCAAGTAATCTGTTGTACTTTTTCATACATGTGATTAGGTACATAAACTAACTGAATATCAAGCCCATCTAATAGAGTTACAAAGGCAATGGTACATTCTTCAGAGCTTCGTCGAAATGTATGTTTAGCAAAACAAGCGTTAATAGCTTCTTTCAGCGTTCCAAGATAAATACCGTATTGAGAGGATATAAATTCATAAGCTTCTAGTGGAGAAAAAAAGGAAAACATATACAGAAACGTTACGTTAGGGTTTGTTAGAAAACGATTTTTATGCTCCGTTAATAAATTATACAGCTGTACTTCTAAAAGTTCCTCTACATGAACCTCAAAATAATGATTGATAAACGCTTGCTCTTCTTCTATGACTTCTTTGTATAATTCAAAAAATAAATCCTTTTTGGTCGAATAGTGATAAGAAAGAGACTGCTTTCTCATTCCTGCATCTTCCGCAATCTGGGCCATTTTCGTTCCCTCGTATCCATATTGATTAAAATGTTTAATTGCTATTTTTTTTATCTTTTCTTTACTCATCTTGACCTCCCTTAGTAAAAATAAAATTGGAGCCTCTTTCTCTATACTATTTTTCTCTTCTTTCTAATTTGTATGTTGAAAGAAGTATAAGTTACATATACAAGTAGATACAATACATAAGACCCGATTGAAACATAAAATATAGCCTGATAGGAAAAGGACTCTGCAACAACTCCAAGTAGAAGAGAGCCTCCACCAATCCCTAAATCAAAGAAATTGAAAAATGTACCTATCGCATTTTCGTGATCTTGTTCTTCAACTAGATTCAAACATACTGTTTGAAGGGCAGGGAAAATAGCTCCAAACCCAAATCCATACAGGAACCCTGCAATGAGAAACTGAAACTCATTTTGAGCAACTATTAGTACAATAAAACCAGCAATGGTAATCATTCCAGCAGGTATTAAAACGGATGCAGGTCCTAGGTTGTCAAACATTTTTCCAGAAACCAACCTCACTAGAAAACCAGCAGCAGCTACCATGAAGAAAAACCATGCAACATTTTCAAAACCTTTATCGATTGCGTATAAAGCAGAAAAGGATATGATTCCACCTGCGCTTATTCCCGCCAGAAAAATGAGAATGGCCGGAAATAAAACTCGTTTTTCTATTAATTTGAAAATAGTGGTTGGAGTATTTTCGTTTCCTAAGTTATTTGCTGACTTAGGCTTTCTAGAAATGAATACGGCGATTAATAAGGCTAATAATGTGATAGCCATACAGCTCATAAATAAACTCTGGAAATGATAGGTTTGTAAGATACTAACCCCTATAAGTGGCCCAACAGACATGGCTATCGTCTCTCCAACACCGAAATACCCAATTCCTTCTCCACGGCGTTCCTCTGGAATGCTTTCAGCTGCGATGGTTGTAAAATAGGTTGTGGCCAAGCCAAAACCAAAACCATGAATGACTCTTACAAGAAGCATGATCGATATACCTGACGATAGGTAGTATGCGCCTGTAGAAAGGGCACATATAGCAATACCGATTATTAATAAATATTTCTTATCCATTTTTGTAGCAAGAACACCTGCAAATGGTCGAATGAGAATAGCTGAAAATACAAATATTCCTGTCACTAATCCAATCTGTGTAGCATCTCCTCCAATATCTGAAACAAATAGAGGTAAGGTCGGAAGCAACATCTCAAAAGCCCCAAATAATAATGCATTAGCCAACATAACAAAAATAAAAGAACGACTCCATAGCTTGACCTTTGAAGTTTGTTTTGTAAGAACGGTCATATAAATCCCTCGCATTATAAATTATATCGCTAAGATACAACACACACTTTACATGACCTGGGTCAGTTTGTAAAGCGGAATATTTAGAATTTTAGGTAAACTATCCTGTTTGTCCAATATGTAAAGAGGTGCCTGCCCCCCGATATGCTAAAGCTTTAGCGTATCGGGGGGCAGGCACCATATTAAAAACAGAGCCAGTCTTTAAAAAGACTGGCTTCCATGTCTATCATTATATTCGTTTTGCTCCTATATATCTTGCAGACCAATAACTGTTATTCAAAGAACTAATGCTCACGCCATTTGATGAGGAGCTATGTATGAATTGATTACCCCCGATATAAATCCCTGCATGTGAAGCACCAGACTGATATGTTTCAAAAAAGACTACATCGCCGACTTGTGGCTTGGATACTTTTACGCCCTTTTTATAAATACCAGAGACCGTTCTTGGTAAACTGACATTTTCACTTTCTTTATACACATACGAAAGGAAGCCGCTGCAATCAAAACCTTTAGGCGTAGTTCCTCCCCATACATACCGGACATTTAATTGTTTCTTCGCTACTTTAACCAATTCGCTCGATTGATTCGACGAACTATTATTCACTTGAGCTGCTTTTGTTACTCCCAATAATTTATATGTATTTGCACCGACAACACCATCCGCTTTCAATCCCTTGCTTGCTTGAAACTTTTTTACTGCACTTTCAGTAGCTGTACCAAAGTATGTTGTCGTTTTTTGATTGGTGAAGTAGCCTTTCGACTTTAAAACCTCTTGTAATTGTTGAACTTCTATATGAGTCATTCCACTTTTTAATGTTTGATCACCCAATGCAGCATGACTAACGATTGGATTTGAAAGCAATAAGCCAGTCAATGCAAATGATGCAATAATCTTTTTCATGTACTATATTTCCTCCGATAAAATCTCTTTTTCTTTGATTTTATCATCATAACGTGACAGACATATATACCTTTGTTTACATTTTCATTACAAAATTGTGCAAAAAGCGTGCAAATAGGACAAAATACTTGTAATCTACGACAGCATAGTCCCTCTTATCGTATAAAAACAACATGGGAAGCAATAGATTACGATAAAATAAGAATTGAAGGAACAAAATAAGTAGGCTATTATTCAAGAAGGATAAGTCAATTAATTTTTAACAGAAAGGCATGGCGGATTACTTTGACTGAAAAAAATTTTGATGTAATCGAGCATCTAGATGAGTTACGTAAAAGACTGATCATTTCTGCTTTAGCTTTCTTCGTATTTCTAATAATTGGTTTTATATTTGTAAAAAAGATTTACTTCTTTTTCATGGGAAATCTTGATTACAAATTGCTGATCTTGGGACCTAGTGATATTATGTGGATTTATTTTCACATTGCGTCCATTGTAGCTATTGCAGGAACGATTCCAGTTGCAGCCTGGCAAATTTGGTTGTTTGTACGTCCTGCTTTAAAGCCACATGAAAGAAAAGCAGTTTTAGCCTATATACCGGGGCTATTTATTCTATTTATTTGCGGATTAGCATTTGGCTACTACTTCATATTTCCAAACATCTTACGTTTTCTTCTCAATTTAAGTAGCGACTTAATGACAACATCTTTCACGGCAGATAAATACTTCAGCTTTTTAATCAATATTACTTTACCATTTGGTATCGCATTTGAACTACCACTCATCATGATGTTTTTAACGACACTTGGAATTGTAAATCCTTATACGATCGCTAAATTAAGAAAATATGCCTATTTTATTTTGGTGGTTATTGCTTCTATGATCTCTCCACCTGAATTTATTTCTCATATTTCGGTAGCTATCCCATTAATTCTTATCTATGAAATAAGCGTTTTTCTATCTAAGTTCGTTTATAAACGAAAGCAAAGAGATATAAAATTGACAAATACAAAAGAATTAACTAATAATGAATCTCCAAAGTAAACGTTGAGTTGATTGAAAATTTGATTTTTAAGTATATTGAAAGGACCATCAAATGGGTGGTTTCACATTATAAAAGCATCGGGATCCCCATATTTATTTTAGCTCTATTAGCCGGTTTTTCTCGCATCTGGGCGGGACTTCATTATCCGTTTGACGTAGTAGGCAGTTTAATGGTCACAGTTGTCGTTTCTTATACGATTGTGAAATTATCAAGATTATTCGACTCACTTTTGAACTACCCACCACTTACTTTTGGGCATTGCGCTTCACAAAATTGAAGTGGGAATTTTCTTGCCTGGAATGATAAACTGGATTATTTTTACCTATGACTCGATTTTTGGCAAAAGAAACAGATCTAATAAATCTTCTCGAACTTAAAACTTTAAAAAAATATCCATGAGCATCTAATCCCAACTAAGACAATGAAAAAGGTTCAGGTTCTAAGATTTGTATCTCCTTATGAAGGGGACAGTGCGGTGTTGATTTTGCGAAGCCCCACCGCTTTTTCCACAAAAGAAGGAAACGAATTCACATACCGTTTCCTTCTTTTTTTGTTTTAAAGAATTTCTAAGCAAAGGGTCGAATTCTTATGAGATACCTTCTTGACTGATTTGAGTGTGAAATGAATAGTATTGTTTAAAAAAGGTAATAGCTTCCTGGGCATCCTGTATGTTCAATTTTCTGCATAGATTAGCTAACGCTAGTAGTTTATCAGTCACGAACTTTTGTTTGTCAGTAGCAAGTACGTAATAAATGAGAGTTTTTATGACAGGGGGTGGCAGCTTCATTTCACTCAGCTTACGAAGAACATCTGAGCTAGAACGAAGGGATGGCACGTATTCCTGAACTTCTTTAAACACTTCTTCCGTTGATTGCGTTTCCATAAATCGGGCTAATTTTCTTTCCTTTTCTTCTAGAAGCTTAGTATCATTACGCATTTCCTGTTCTCCTTCCAATCAACCGTTTCAAACTAATCTAGTAAGTTCTTAATAAATGGAACATATCATCCATGAACGTCTGCTCTAAAACTAAAGCGATGAAAAAGGTTCAGGCTCTTAAATTGTATGACCTTATGAAGGTGGCGTTGCGGTGCTGATTTTGCGAAGCCCTACCCTTTTCCACAAAAAAACGGATGTTTCTCTTATTCTTAGCCTATTACTCCAGAAATAAGTCAAAAACGATAGTGATTAGCCATAGAACAGAAAGTGCACCCGAAAGATATATACTTAAATAGAGTAAAATTTCCATCGCGACTCCTTCTTAGCTTACCTTGTTCTCCTTTTCTTGCCGTGACGAATCGTAACGCAAGAGATCGAGTTGTTGTGAGCTAGGGAATTCTATCAACATTTTGTACACGATATATTGACACTTGATGACCTAGAAACTTGGCTTGCTCGCTACTAAAAGAACTGAATAATCAACATAATCGTCGGTAAATGATTGGTAAAAAGATGAAAGTTTCCTTTTTCTGATAGTCAGCTAGAATCAAGCTATTTTCTAAAGCCAACTAGTTTATTCAAATAGTGGGTAAAATATAATCCCAACTAGTTTTTATTACACGATTCGTTTTTAACTGGATCCTATTACATGAAGCCAAAATCATTAGTTAGTAGGTTCTTCTGGATTCCTCTCAACATTTGCAGGCTCTTCTTAGGGATTCTTATCTTCTTTCATATCTTGCTACAGGCGGCGGTAAGCATCACGCAAAGGGCAAGAGCTGATAGTTTCCAATATGCTTTAAATACCATTTTGCTCCTCATTCAAAGTTATCATCACAAATATTTAATTACGGGGATTTTCAACTCCCTTCTTTTAAAACTAAAGCCATTATAAACAAGCTATTTTTAAAATTTTGTCGATTCATTCAATATTTTCTATTTGTAATCGAATTGTTATCTGTTCTTAACAAAAGAAACAAACTTGTAATTTCTTTCACTGCTTTATGTCTAAGAAAACTTCCTCTTTAAAGTAGGGCTACACATAAAAAACATTGATTTCTTTAAAATTTAAAAAGTTTATGACAATGAAATAAATGATTTTTAGATTCAGGTAATTTAACTATGAATGAAGAAAATAAAGACGGGGCTGAATTAGGTTATACGTTACTGCCAAAACATGTTGGAAAAGGATTTGACAGTAACATCGCAAAAATTTTGCTAGAAAGAACCAAGGTTATTAATTTGAAAAGAATAACAGCAATAATTGCCCCTAATAATCTTCCGTCTAGAAAAATATTAATGAAAATGGGCTTTGAATTGTAAAGACTTTGTGAAATGGATGGTTTACCTAGAGAACTTCTATTTAAGATTTTAGTATTTAGAGCGAAAGGGTCAGACCCCGCAACTATTTATACCGTTCAACTTAAGCATAAGTATCACTATGAACGGTATATGTAGTGCGTGGTCTGACCCTTTTTAAGACAACCTCTAAACCACTCGAAAATTCTTATTTCATATAAGCCTTAGATTCTTTTTTCGTAAACTGTGGCAACCAATCACCATGTGCTTCAATCATTTCATCACACATGGAGATAATGTCGTCCATTGATAGTTCTGAGCTTGTGTGTGGATCAAGCATAGCCGCTTGGTACACATGCTCTCGTTTTCCAGTAATCGCTGCCTCGATAGTGAGGAGTTGTGTATTAATATTTGTCCTGTTAAGTGCAGCTAGTTGCTCGGGTAGATCACCGATGTAGGTCGGCATAATGCCATTGCGATCGACAACACACGGTACCTCAACAACTGCATTTTCCGGAAGATTACTAATCAAACGACCTGTATTTAATACATTTCCACCAAATTTGAACGGAACATTTGTCTCCATTGCCTCAATAATTCTTGAGCCATACTCCTGTGAACGAGTATGTGTTAGCTGACTGTTGTTCACCATATCTTCGCGCATCGATTCCCAGCTCTCAAGTTGAGAAACACAACGACGCGGATATTCATCAAGCGGAATATTGAATCTTTCAATCAGCTCAGGATAGTTACTCTTGATAAAATATGGGTGATACTCTGCATTATGCTCAGAAGATTCCGTAATATAGTAGCCAAACTTATCCATTAATTCGTAGCGAACCATATCATCATGCTTGTGTTTTTGTTTTTCCTTCGCCCGACGTTTGATTTCTGGATATAAATCCTTGCCATCTCGTTTGACCTCTAATAGCCATGCCATATGGTTAATACCAGCGATCCGTTCTTCAATTCCTTCATGGTCCATTTCCAAGTCTCTGAACAAATGCTCAGTACAAACTTGAACACTATGGCATAATCCAATCGTTTTCACGTTTGTGTAGCGCAGCATCGCACCGGTTAAACTTGCCATCGGATTTGTGTAATTTAAGAAAAGGGCATCCGGACAAACCTCTTCAATATCCTTTGCAAAATCCAACATCACTGGAATGGTTCGTAGTGCTCGGAAAATCCCGCCAATCCCCGTCGTATCAGCAATCGTTTGCTGTAAACCGTATTTTTTAGGTATTTCAAAGTCGATTACAGTACTAGGTTTGTAGCCACCAACCTGGATCGCATTTATCACATATTTCGCTCCATTTAGCGCTTCTTTTCGATCAGAGTATGATTGAATCGTTACATTGCTATTGTAGTTTTGCTTTAAATTATTCAACATATTTTCAGAGTCTTTTAGACGTTGCTCATCGATATCGAAAAGGGCAAACTCAAACCCAGCTAATGCTGGTACAAACAAACAATCTCCTAGAACGTTTTTAGCAAAAATGGTACTTCCTGCTCCAATAAATGTAATTTTAGACATATTTCATCTTCCTTCCTTATCCCTGTTTTTATGATTAACCTTTTACTGAACCCGCTGCTAACCCTTTAATGAAGTATTTTTGTAAGAATAAAAATAAAATGGTCATTGGTAACATCGACATTAAGGCTGCTGCTGCTACTAAGTTTAGTTTATTTTGATTGGAACCAAAGAAATTAGCTAAAGAAACGGTTAATGTATGCATAGCACTATCTTGTAAGAAGAAGATCGCAAACTGGTAATCATTCCAAATGTATACACAAGATATAATCAGAATCGATGCGGTTATTGGTTTTAACAACGGAAACACGATTCTAAAGAAAATCCCTAACGTACTAGCCCCATCAATCTTTGCAGCTTCTTCTAATTCCTTTGGTATCGTTGACCGAATGAAGCCTGCATATAAAAAGATCGTTAATGGCATAAACGCGGCAACATTATTGAAAATCGCCACTTCATACGTATTCATCATGCCAAAATCGACAACCAAATTGTACAAAGGTACTAACGCAGTCAATGGTGGGATAATCATAATGGCGATAAATAAGAAGTAAAAAAACTTATTTAATTTTGTTTGCCGACGTGCCAGTGGATAGGCGGCCATTGATCCTAACACGATCAATAATACGGCCGAAAACAGTGTGATAATGGCCGAATTGATAAACGAATTCCCTAAGTTGGTAAGTTCCCACGCCTCGGAAAAGTTTTCGAAACTTATTTGCTCAGGAAAAGCCCATTTTGAACTAAAATCACCTTTCGCTTTTAAAGAAGTCGTAATTAAAATATAGAAAGGAATGATATGAACGAGCGTAATGAAAATGGCTAACCCAGCAAACAATCGTTTCTTTTTCTTGTCTGTGTATGTCATTATGCTTCGACCTCTTTTCGTCTAAAGTAAACGAGAGCAGCTAAGCTTAAAATAAGGATGATCACAGCCATAAAAACACCTTGCGTGGCTGCATAACCAGCATCCTGTCTTTTAAAATACAGATCATACATAAACGTTGACATCGATTGCGAGGCATTTCCTGGTCCTCCACCCGTTAAGGCAATAATTACATCAAATAATTTCAAACCACCGATAATATTGAGCACCATATTAATCGTGATGGATGGCATTAACAAAGGGAGGGTAATATTTTTAAATTGCTGAAGGGCAGAGGCACCATCAATTTGCGCTGCTTCATAATAATCTTTTGAGATGCTTTGTAACCCCGCTAAATAAATAATCATAGCAACGCCCACATATTGATATGTATTGACAAATACGATGATCCACGTATTCCACTCCGGATTTGCTAATGCATTGATTTTTTCTAAGCCTAAGAAAAGCAAGACGTCATTCAGTGCTCCACCTTGATAAGCAAAGAAAAAGTACCAAATATATCCCATGATTAACGGACTAATAATAACCGGAAGATAAATCACCGTTCGGGTAATGGCTTTCATTCGAATGCTTTGATTTAGCAATAACGCATATAATAAGCCAATAATATTTTGCAAAATGGTACTACCCATTCCGTAAAGTAAGGTATTTTTGACAACGAGCCACGTTGTAGGATCTGTAAACATTCGTTTGTATTGGTCAAAACCTACCCAATCATAACTTTGCGAAAAACCGTTCCAATTCGTAAACGATAACTGAATCCCATTTAAAAATGGATATAAAATAAACAGAAAAACGATGACCAAGCTTGGTGTGTACATCCACCAAAGAGAAGATGGCTTTTTCTCTTTTCGCTTCGGTGCTTTCTTGGCAACGGCTACCTTTCTTCTCGCTACTAGTTCGCTCATCATATCAACTCCTTATTTAGACGCGCTAAAGCGTTATGGTGGATAAGGGAGTCGCCATCCTTCAATAACTCCCTTATTCATACACGTAGCTACTGTTTTCTTAAACGATTATATTCTTCGCCCATTTTTTTCGATAACTTTTCAGGCGTTAAGCTACCTGAAAGCAATTCTTGACCCGTCGTCCCCATAACATCCCACATGCCACTTGGTAAATACACACGATCAAAGTAAGGTTGTACATCAATATCCTCAAATTCTTTATAGTATTTAGAGAAATAGTTTTCCGCATCAACAGTCGTTAAAGCATCTGGTGCTGATGTACCTTCAGCAATCGTTTTAATATTTTCTGGTTGAGCGATAAAATCAAGAAAACGTCTTGCCTCATCCGCATGCTTTGTGTTTTTAAATATCGCTAAAGTATGACGCTCACCGCCAATCCAACTTGGCTGATCTCCTTCATGAATCGCAGGTATTGGCATCGTCCCTATTTTTACATCTGGGTTTAATTCGGTTGCATCAGGACCAAGTGAGCCTGCAACAAACGTGAAAGCAATCTTATTTTGGGCAATTAACTCCGTTGCTTGTTGCAATTGAGCTGTTAAAACATCTTCATTTAACAACCCTTTGTCTTGCATTTCTTTCATTTTTTCAGCGAGCAGCGTGTAATTATTCCAGTCAAATGTTCCATCTACTAATTGATCGCCATAGCTATTCTTCTGATCGGTAATCAGTAATGGTGTCGCAAACTCGTCAAAAATTTGAGCAATATTAGATTTGTCACTACCAGGAATCCATAATGGTGTAACTTCTCCATCGCTTTTTTCTTTAACTGTTTCTAAAGCTTCCATAAACTCATCTAACGTTGCCGGTGGTTCAATGCCATACTCGTCTAACACATCAACATTATAGCTAATCCCATCTTTTGCTTGATTTAATGGAAACGCATACACTTTTCCTTGTTCATCCTTAATAATTTGATTTAGCGCTGGATCAAGATTCGCGACCCAATCCATATCCTTTAAATCGGTGACATATTCACCATATCGAAGCTGTGACCAGCCATGTGTATCAAATAAATCTGGCATATCATTCGCAGCCATCTTGACACGAAGCATATCTTCATAATCTCCAGGCGAATTCACTTCAATCTTTATTTTAGGATTTGCCTCTTCGAACTTGGCAACAACACTTGCAAATGCCTTTTTTTCCCCTTCATTATTCATCGATGAGAAAAGAGATAATGTGATTGTACCGTCCGCTCCACCAGTCTTATTTGATGAACTTCTTGAGCATCCCGAAACAATTAAACTGAAAGCTACTATAAGCAAGAACATATTCAGATACTTTTTCATCGTATTTCTCCCCTATTTTCTTAGTAAAATAAATGGTTCTTTCGGTAACTAGTAACACATTATTTTTTGCTAAAACGGATGAAGTTAACATATAATAGAGATCTAGTTCTTTTCTCTTATTGAGAATAGTAGAGATGGAAAAGTTAACTGAAAGATCGTTGATAAACATCTATTCTGCCAAATGGATGTTTATCTCTTTCTATGGCTTTTCATCTCTTTTTTTATACTCACAAACTGCCAGTTCCTCACCTCCTTAATAGTGAAGCATTTAATAAAAGCATATTAGGTCTGAAACAATGAAACCTTTTCGAATCTAGTTTATTTTTCCTCCGCAGCTTTCACGAATCACTAATTTAGTAGGGACAGTCACTTTCAGAGGAATTTCCCTCCCATTAATTCTGTCTAACAACAACTTCACACCTTCTCTTCCCAATTGCTCTGTATAAACCTTGACTGACGTTAATGGTACACTTGCAAATTTCGCCACTTGGATATCATTGAAGCTAACAATGGCCACATCTTCTGGCACCTTTAAATGTGCCTCTTGAATTGCGCGCAGAGCCCCTATCGCCATCGAATCACTCGCGATAAAAAAGGCTTCAGGTAGATTCCCCTTAAGAATTGCTTCTTTCATCAACATATATCCTTGCGTCATTGAATATTCGCCAATAAACACTTGATCGCCCCGATACATCCCTTTTGCTTTCATAATTTCTTCAAATACTGTTAAGCGCATATCCCCAATTACTAAATTGTTATCTAAAGATTTCGCTCTCTCTCTTCCGCCGATATAACCAATCTCCTTAAACCCTTGATTCAATAAGTGTTCCATGGCACTCGTTGTTGCTTTTCTAAAATCTACAACGACCGAATCATAATGATCCTCATCTGGTGAGTAATTAATAAATACGATATGATCTATAGTAGCTTTTACTCGATTTAATAGATTAAGGTTCATCCCGCCGATCACAATCAAACCATCTATATCTTCCATGATTTGCTCTTGACTTGAATCAGAAGACCGAATAATCTTGTTCGTGTAAATCCCCTGATTTAAACACTCACTCTCTACACCTTGCCTAATAGAAGTAAAGTAAGGGTCATCCACACCATCTTCTTCCTCTTCCAATGAACATGTTAAAATGATGCCAACCCTAGGACTTCTTACACTCTCAAGCCTTTTTACATTTCTCCGCTTTCTCACAGTCGTATAGTCCAGTTCCTTTGAAACTTCTACGATCCGGTTTCTCGTTTCATCAGTGACTAAAAGTGTAGGGTCATTATTTAAAACTCTAGATACAGTTGCACTTGACACATTTGCACGAACTGCAATATCTTTGATTGTTGCCATTTCAGACTCCTTCACTTCATTCAGTAAACATCAAACTAATATTATCACTATCTTTTACTGAATATTTACTTGTTACGTAAATAATACCAATAATTTAAAACGCTTTCAATACTTTTTTTAGAAAATTCTATCTATTTTTTATGAAAAATGGACATTTTTTCCGTATTAATATAACTTCATTCGAAAGGCACTCATTTAACTTTAGTAAAATTCACTGAAATTCCTTTCAACTAAATGAAAATCGGAGTAATCTTCCGATAAAGTTTTACTAATCACTTATCCTTTACTCCTTAAACAGTTCATATTTATTTCTTTGGTCGTTATCGCAATAAATAAAGGGCGACCTTCTTTATTGAAGATCGCCCAAGTTAGCTGAATATAGATGCTCTACTAAAATTCATTTAATTTTTCATGCCGAAAAGCCAATAGAACTTCTGTGTCGCAGCTGGAACTTAGACATTTGCGATTAATCTCTATTGTCCAAATACCCGATTTCACTATGATTCGTTTTCGTCGTAATCATATCTCCATAATGGTTCTCTGCAATTAAGGATTCTTTTTCACAAAATTGGATAACTTCCTTCCCTCTTTTTGTTACACCATAAAGATATTCAAACTGAGGTTCGTCTTTAAAAACACCTTATGTGACCTTGATAGACATCATAATTGATGCTATGTTTGGGCTGTATATACGATTGTTTCATAATATCATCTTCTGAATAACCCATTTTTCTAAGTAAAGTGGGATATACTTATTGACGAGATATTTGTCATAAGGGTTACCATTATTAAGGAGATATCTGATAACAAAGGGGATGGAAAGTATTATTAACAAAAGGCCACCAAATATTATTGTTAATCCCTTTCTTTTTGTAAGAAATTGCATAACCTACGCTCCTCTCTTTCTTAAACTTATAGTTCTCTTTTTACATCTTGATTCCTTCTTAGAAGTAGCTGCTTCCTCACTTAAGCGAATTTTTGTTGCTTCGGTTCTTCGATTACATTCATATATTGCCAAAGTAATTGTTCAAATATCGTATCCCATTTTTGCGAGACCGCATACTTTCTTCCTTCTATCCCCATCTGATCCCGTACTTGAACATGATGAATAAGGTGCAAAATCGAATCGGTAAATGCCTGCGCATTCCCTGACTGGCATAAATATCCAGTTATCCCTTCTTGAATAATATGTTTTACCCCGCCTGCATTCGCGCAAATGACGGGAGTGCCGCTTGCAAGAGCTTCAAGAACCACATTGCCAAATGTTTCGGTTGAAGAAGGAAAAACAAATACATCTGATGCAGCATAAATCTCCGCTAATTTTTCATCTCTTAAATAGCCAGTAAACATCATGTTTTCGGGAGCTTCATTTTCAAGCTCTTCACGCATCGGACCATCTCCTATGATTACCCATTGAATGTACTCATTTATGTAAGCTGGAATTGATTTTGCGATGGCAAGGAGGGTTTTTACATCTTTCTCAGGAGCTAATCTGCCTACATACGTAAGCAAGTATTTTTTTTGAATGCCATATTGCTTGCGTACCGCTTTTTTTTCATAATAAGGGTGATAAAGATTGCAATCGACACCTCTACCCCAAAGCTCCAAATTCTTGAACCCATGACGTTTTAAGTGTTCTAGCGTATCATTTGATGGCACAAAGATTTTTTTAAACGGTCGATGAAACCAATTCATATATCGCCAAAGCAGTTTAGAGAGAAATTCCATGTTATAAAATTGTAAGTAATGATCAAAATCGGTATGATAGGAGCCGACTAATGGAATGTTTAATTTTTTTGCATAATATGCACCACAAAGCCCAATATTAAATGGAGTTGCGACATGAATCAAATCTGGAGAGAAATCCTGTAATTCTGATTTGACTTGACTTAGATTGGGAAAAGCCAAACGACATTCAGGATATAAGAAAAAAGACAGACTTTTAAAACGGTGTATATGACTAGTTACATACTCATCCGATTGTGATTTAGGCGCAAAGATTTTAAAAGAAATATTCTGTTTCCCTAAATAATCCGTAAATCGTTTCAGCGTACGGGCCACGCCATTTATATCTGGATCAAAGGTATCTGTGAAAATGGCAATCTTCATGAGATTCCTCCTCATTAGAAAAGCATAAGAACCGATTCAAGACAAGGATAATTACGTATGTTTCTTCCCTCTCGGCACCGCATTACACACTTAGTAAGTAATAGCAAAGACTTCCAATGCATGACCCAAGTACGACACCAGCCAAAACATCTGAAGGATAATGAAGGCCTAAGTAGATCCGTGATAAGCCTACAAGCATGCCTAAAGGAAGTAAGATGAATGCAATTACTGGTATAAAAAGGACATTAGGAATAATAACTGAAAAAATCGACGTTGTATGACCGGAAGGAAACGAATGGTCTTGTAACGGATTCGCATGAAAATTTGTTTTTTCTATGATTAAATACGGTCTTTTTCTTGGGAAAATCTTCTTGACAATATGAACCGGTATATGACTTACTGCTAAAGCTAGTGCGCTGGAAATAGCCGTCATTCTCGACGGACCTGTCTGGATGATGATCAGAATCAGCACAGTCGCGATTGTACATGTAGCTCCGCCTAAATGTGTAATATTTCTGAAAAATAAATTTAAATGTTTGTTGTTAAAGTGGCGATTTACTTTCTGTAATAATCGACATTCGAAGTCATAAAAGGTAAGTAACATTCTTTCCATGGTCTGCCTCCATTAATAGGTCTCGCTTTTCTTATAATCATTTGTAACAATCGGTCTACCTATCGAAATATAGGTAATTCGGTGTTTGCGAATTTCTTTGAGAGAATAACAATTTCGCCCATCGATGACAATTGGTTTCTTCATATATAACTCGAAAAAATCTAATGGAATTTGCTTAATTTCTTCCCACTCTGTCGCAATGATGGCTACGTCCGCATGGAGTAGCGCATGCCGAATGTCCTGGGTATACTCGATTGTGTTTCCTAAAACTTGTAGCGCATTTGACATCGCAATCGGGTCAAATGCTGTAATGATTGCCCCCTCTTTCAATAATTCCTTGATAATGCTCAAAGAAGCTGCTTGCCGAACATCATCTGTATTCGGCTTAAACGACAGGCCGAGCAGCGTTACCTTCTTGCTCTTTAGTGATCCGATTACTTCCTTTGCCTTTGAAACTGGGAGTGATGCTTGACGATTGTTCACTTCAATAACAGCCTTTAAAAGATCAAATGAGTGTTGATTATTTCCAGCGAGCTGAACAAGTGCTTTCGTATCTTTTGGAAAACAAGACCCTCCATAGCCAATGCCCGCTTGAAGAAAATAAGGACCAATTCGTTGATCTTTGCCAATCCCATTTGTTACTTCTTCTATATTTGCACCAACCTTCTCACAAATCATGGCAATTTCATTGATAAAACTAATTTTTGTTGCCAGAAAAGCATTGGCGGCATATTTAATCATTTCTGCACTTTTTAGATCTGTTTTTATTATCGGAATGTCTAGCGGAAGATAGATTTGTTCAATAATAGCTGCTGCTTTTGAACAATCCGTACCAATTACAATACGATCTCCGTAAAAAAAATCGACCACTGCAGATCCTTCTCTAAGAAACTCAGGATTGGCGACCACTTCTGCATGGAGATTTGCAGGTTTATGACGATGAATAATCTCGCTTATTTGATCGTTTGTTCCAACAGGTACGGTGCTCTTTGTACAAACAATGACATCATTCTTCATGAACTGGGCAATCGAATGGGCGACCTCACGCACGTATGCTAAATTCGCCGTGCCATCTTGTTGCTCTGGCGTCCCTACCGCAATAAAAATAATCTCAGCATTTCCATAGGCATATTGTGAGTTGGTTGTAAAATGCAATCTGCCACACGCCACATTTTTTTCAAGTAGATCTTCTACCCCCGGTTCATAAATCGGCGAACGGCCGGATTGTAACATGGCAATCTTCTCTTCTTGAATGTCTGAGCATATCACCTGATGACCCAATTCAGCTAAACAAACACCCGTAACCAGCCCGACATAACCAGTTCCAGCAATGGTAATATTCATCCAATCCCCCCTCGTAAATAAAGTTTATTCTTCTTTATTTTATTAAAGAAAGTCCATTCTTTTCTTGTTCTAGCGTTAAGAGATTGTAAATATTTTGTAATTTCAAATAAATTGATTACGTGGGCATGACACTCGTCTAACCAACTGCTCGAGACTGGCGCCAAAATTGCCAATCTCGCTCGAAAAGTATGGGTTCCGGCGCGTAAATTCGAAATACGGCTCGAAAATCACGGCTCTCGCTGGTAAAGTGCCCAATTGGGCTCGTAAATTCAAAATCTGGCTCGTAAACTACTCAATCCGGCGCGTAATTCTGAATCTCGCTCGATTTGCGTTTATTAGGCTTACTTTTAGCACCAGGCAGGTTCGGAATTTGCTATTTGCTTTCGATTCCTCTACATGTTGCTCCCATTTTTCATTTAGTAAGCTTTAAAATCTTAGAAAAAACGAGAATTCCGTCATTCAGTTTCAATGCCTTTTTAAAAACTTTTCTTCCCATACTACTTTTTCCATTTTAGCGATTATAAAGAGAGTGAAAGGAGGTGAGTAACTTGGCAAACGAAATTCTTGAAGCTGTAACGATTCGCTTAGAGTTTGAAACAGGCTTGGATGAAAAAGGCATGCCGATCGTGAAGCGTAAATCATTTTCCAATGTAAAAACGGATGCTACGTCAGATGAAATTTTGCAAGCGTCAGCGACGATCGCAGGGTTACAATTGTATCCCCTATCAAAAGTCGCTCAAATTGAGACAACCGTTCTATCCCATTAATTTTTTAAATGAAGAAAGGGGTGAAGATAATGGCCAAAACATTAGAATTATTGTTTCTAACCGAAGGCGGTAAATCAGCGACTCTTTCCATTACCGACCCTATTGAACCGGTGGATGTGGGAAAAGTGAAAACGGCTATGGATGAAATGATCGCGAGTAATGTTTTCACAACAGCGTCTGGATCATTCATTAATGCGAAAGGGGCAAGAGTTGTTGAACGTCATATAGATGAATATGCAGTACATTAATCAAAAGAGGCCCGAAGCTGTTCCTTCATTAGGATAGCCTCGGGCCTCTTTGCCGATCATTTAATGTTTGACGCCCCCCATTTTCGATTGCCAATAAGATAGATGATCAAAATGAGAATCATGAAAATGGCAGAGTAACTGAAAGTCATCCCGTAGCCGACAAAGCCAACGATGCTTCCTAGCCCAATAGAGCCAACTGCCATTCCAAGATCCATAAAAATTAACAGCATGGAATTAGCTGTCGCATTTTTTTCCTGTGGGACGAGGCTTAAGGCCAAAGCTTGAATGGTTGGCTGAATGACTGCATAAGCGACTCCAAAAAAGAAACCACTAACCAAAACCAAGCCAATATGATGGGATATCCCTAACAAGATTAAGCCAATCGCACCCGATATAGTCGCTGGTATCATTAAAATTTTATGACCGAACCGGTCGAAGATTTTCCCTGAAAAGATTCTGACGATAATCATCGTAATCGCTTGTACAGTGAAAAACTGAGAAATACTGCCGCCAATATGAGTCTCCTTCCCTAGTGCTCCCATAAAGTTCACGGTTCCTGCGATCGCCATATAGTTTAAGGAGACAATGATACTTGGAAGAAATACGCGACGATCAAACATATATTTGTAGAATGGCTCACTAGACGTTTTCTTTTTAACAGGCTTCTCTTTTTTGATTTTTTTGATAAATAAGCTACCAACAAATGAAAGAAGTACAAGAGTAAATATAACAAGTAGCAACATGTTAAAGGAAAAACGACCGAGAAGGAATATCGCCAGCATGTTTCCCACTGTCAAGCCAATGCTCGTTGCCATGGCAAAAAATACAAGCCCTTCCCCTAAACGTGAACTTGGTACAAGACTGCTCGATAATGTAAAAAGTAACACCGTGGTAATCGAAAAGCCAACCCCTTGAAGGACACGAATGAAAAGCAAATATCCGATAGAATCATTTAGAAAGCTTAAACCGATCGTTCCCATGAAGTACACAAGCGAAATTAGCAACAGCACTTTCATATTCAGTTTTTGAATAAGAATTCCTGACGCAAAGCGGGTGACAAGAGACGCTATCATAAAAGCCGTCGTCATCGACCCAGCTAAAGCTGGATTTTTACTAATCTCTGTAATATGTATCGAAAACCCGGCTGTCAGCATATAAAAGCCGATAAATAGAATCAGTGTCGATAGGACAATTGTTATGTATTGCCTCGTCCATAATTTTTCTTTTCCAGCTTTCATTATCACCATTTCCTTTATTTAGCCCATCATTCTTGTAGATGGCCACTCCGTTCTTTTATTCTTTCTAAAGCAGCTGATTCTATTCCACTATGGAGATTCCATGCATTTCATAGTGTTTTTTTGACAACAAACTTGTTTATTACAGCCAACGAAAAAAAGAAAGCTCCATCAATAGCTTTCTTCCCATCATTGTTAGACGTCATATTAATAGGCCAATAAAGCCTGCCTCTTTTCGTTCAATTCTCTAACGATTTTCTCATATTCCGCTAACTGTTGCTTCAGCTGATTCTTTCTATTCCCAATCATCCGCATTACTTCTTTCGGATTCGGGCCACCTTGAATCTTTCTAATTCCCACAAAATATTCAGGTGAGATGATTTTCTGCCATTCTGCTTCGGTAATTTGCACCGAAACAAATTCAGCAATGATCTTGTTGATGTCTTGTGTGTCCCAGTCATATAACTCCTTCCGTTCACAAATCGATTGTTTGGCGATGTGACTAGCTATGGAATGAGCTTTTCTAAACGGGATTCCATAATCACGAGAAAGCGTATCGGCTAATTCTGTTACTGTGATACTTGATTTGGCAGCCATTTTCTTTGCATGCTCTTCATTTACTTTTAACGTAGCAATGACGGCATACATTAGTTTCATCACGCGACTTGCGTTTGTAAAGGCGCGATATAAATGTGGCTGTAGGTCATCTTCTGTATCGACGATGTCGCCAAATGGCGTATTATGAATCATCTGAATCGCACTAAGCGCGTCCCCATAACTACTACTGGCAATTGAGCGGGAATGTTCAATCGAAACAGGATTTCTTTTTTGCGGCATGATGCTGCTCACTTGTACATACGGATCGGCCACATAAAAGGTGCCAAACTCTCTTGTCACATGTTGCAAGAAATCTTGTATCCATCTGCCGGTATTCACCATGCACGTCATCAGTGCTGTTGCTGTTTCGATTAAATAATCCGCTCCGGCAATCGAATCATAAGAGTTTTCAACAATCTCATCAAAACCGAGCAGTTCAGCGGTACGATTGCGACTAATGGGAAAACCCGTTGTCGTCAAAGCAGCCGCTCCTAGCGGAGATTGGTTCACCGTTTTATAGGCAGCCCAGAACCGGCCGACATCTCTTTGCAACACATCATAAATCGCTAGAAAATAATGACCTAATGTTGTCGGCTGTGCTGGTTGTGTATGCGTATACCCAGTGATATACGTTTCAGTATGCTTTTCTGCCTGCACCAATAATGATTCGCTCAATTGATTGGCATAGCCGATGAATTGCAGAAGATGGCCCCGCAAAACGAGCCGATACATCGCAACGCCCATATCATTCCGGCTACGACCGATATGAATCTTGCCTGCCAACTCATCTCCAATTTCTTCACCAATCTTTGCTTCCATCATGAAAAATAAATCTTCAAATTGCGGCTGGTAGGATACTAAAGTCAGATCTGTTTGTGCCACCTTCCGAATGCCAGCCAACATCGTATTGGCTTCCTCCACTTTAATGATTTTCTGTTCACAAAGCATAATCACATGGGCCCGATGAATATCAAACATGACATGAAATAAGTAATCTCGTTGATCATTAAAAACCGGCTTTAACAACTCTTCAACATAGGTTTTCCCCGGAAATACACGGCCTTCATTTTTGATAAATTCATCCAACTTGCTCATTTTTACACCACCATTTATAAGGCTTTTTCAGCTTTAATTCCAAAAAATTTGTTCGAAATAAAGAGGACTATCACAATCAACGTAATCTGAATCATCCCGTAAGCAGCAGCCTGCCCCATATTGAACATGCGAAGCTGGTTCATAATTTCAATCGATATGGGTCGGTTTGAAATCGTATACAATAAGACAGACGTTGGAAATTCGCCAACCGATTCAATAAACGCTAATAATGTCCCTGATAAAACACCAGGCATAATAATTGGCAAAATCACTTTTCTAAACGTATAAAACCACTTGGCTCCTAAATTTCTCGCTGCCTCCTCAATGGAATCATCCAACTGTTCTAACACTGCGTTCGTCGAGCGGACAACGAGCGGAATATGCCGGATGAAATAGGCAAGCGGCAAAATCCAATATGTGCCAACTAATATTTGACCGAAAGAAAAAACGCTCGGCTCATTAAAAGCGAAAACTAAATTCATCCCAATAACAGTCGCCGGCAATGCCCACGGAATCATGACGAGAATATCAACGAAGCTTTTGCCAACAAATTTTCGTTTTACCAACACATAAGAAGCGATTACACCAAAAACCAAGTTTCCTACCGTAGCAATTACAGCCATGATTAAGCTGTTTTTTAACGGCTTGAATATATTTGGGTCCGCAAACAAAAGCCGATAATTCTCAACATTAAATACCGACGGGTACGTTTGCCACGTCCATGTCCCATCTGGTACAAGTGAAAGCAACAAGATCGTAAAATGCGGCAAAAGTAAAACCAATACGCCAATCATACCAAAGCCAACCATCACCCACTTCAGCAGTGGATTTTTCACTTCACTCCTGTGTGCACCAATTCCTTTTGTAGCCATTCGATAATCTTTCCGATTTTGATACCAACGCATAAATAATAGAAAGGAAATTGAAACAATCGAGAGTATGACCGATTGTGTCGCAGCAATTTCCATATCGCCATTAATTTTCGAGAAATAAATTTGTAGACTCAAAACCCGATATCCACCCGCTAATAGAAACGGAGCACTGAATGAAGCCATTGAGATCATAAATACAAGCAATGACGCAGCAACGATGGCAGGTGTTAATAATGGCAATGTCACCTTCCAAAACACTTTGAACTTATTTGCCCCTAAATTGTAAGCCGCCTCTTCTAAAGAAGGGTCGATTTTATTAATCGCGGCTGATACCGTCATATAGAAATACACATACATCGTATAGGCATGCACAATCAAAATTCCGGAAACGCCGCCAATTTTAAAAGGGACTTTTTCCAGACCAAACAAATCTTTCATCGCGTTCGGAATCATTCCAGATTCCCCATACAAAAACATAAATGCCATTACACCGACTAGTGATGGTAGAACGATTGGCAAAATTGCGGCCGTTGAAAAGAAACTTCGACCCGGAAAATCGTAACGGTTAAAAATAATCGCCAGTGGAATCCCGATTAAGGCACTAACGAATACACTCAAAATCGAAATATACACCGAGTTCCATAAAGCTTCTAAGTTGGTTTTCGATTCCTGCACGAAAAAGTCCTGATAATTTCCGAATGAAATCGCCCCGTCTTTTTGTAAGCTTTCAAAAAAGGTTCGTAAAGACGGATAAAGAACATAGGCGACGAGCACGAATACGACTGGGATTAGAAGCCAAATCGTTAATCTCGTATCACGGTTTTTAATCATTGGCATCACCACTTATGACAGGAATCAGGCGGAGTTGTTTTTCAGGAAGTTCTACATACACGTCCTTCCCTTGATAAAAATAGCCGAATTCATGGGTATTCAACACATCCACCCGTAATGTTACATGTCCAACTTGTACCAGCACATTAACAATCGATCCAAAAAATTGCACAGCTTCTATTTTCCCCTTTAAAACATTCGTTTGATCTTCAGCAGTATCGAGAATTCGAATGGCTTCAGGACGAATGGAAACAGCCAAATCCCCTTTATTTAACTCGCCTTCATTCGCGTGATTATGGACAATAAGTTTTACTGGTTCGCCATCATTTTTTAACGTAACCGCTATATTCTCTTGTTCGACACGATTGACTTGAACAGGCAATAGATTAATTTCTCCGATAAAACTTGCTACGAAATCATTGGCAGGCTGGTTATAAATTTCTGCAGGTGTCCCAACTTGATGACATACCCCATAATTGAAAACAGCTATCCGATCACTCATCGATAACGCCTCTGCCTGATCATGTGTCACATAAATGGTCGTAATCTTATAATCCCGCTGCAGCCGTAAAATCTCTGCTCTCATTTCATCGCGAAGCTTAGCATCTAAATTACTTAACGGCTCATCCAACAAGAGGATTTCCGGTTCGATAACGAGTGCTCTGGCCAAAGCTACCCGCTGCTGTTGTCCGCCACTCAACTGGCTCACTTGTCGATTCGAATAATTCTCTAGTCTCACTTTACGTAGCACTTCCAGTACCTTGCCTTTTACATCAGCAGCTGAAACCTTTCGCACACGCAAGCCAAATGCTACATTTTCAAACACCGTCATGTGAGGAAAAAGAGCATAGTTTTGAAAAACCATGCCCGTATTCCGTTTCTCAGGAGGTACTCGCGTCATATCTCTTTCGCCAAAGCGGACGACACCTTTTGTTGGATAATAAAACCCAGCGATCATTCGAAGGGTTGTCGTTTTCCCACAACCACTTGGTCCTAAAAAGGTGAAGAACTCGCCGTCTTTAATATCTAGATTCAAGTGATTGACAGCTATCGTTTTGCCGAAGGCTTTTTGGACATTCTCTATTTGTATCGACGCCATCAAAACGCACTTCCTTATTCTTTAATTTCTTTATTTCCGCTTTTAATATTTTCATCCCAATATTTCATCCATTCATCGCCTTTTTCTTGGAAAACGTTCCAGTCAATATCCATCGCTTTAATTTCTGTATTCGTGATCCAGTCAGGTAAGTCCGTCACATCACTTCTTGTCGGAATTCGATAAAATTCCTCTGCTAAGATTTTCGCAGCTTCTGGTGTATTGACAAACTCATAAAAGGCCTCTGCTGCTTTTGGATGCTTGGCTCCTTCAACAATCGCAATTCCTTCAGTCAACACCGGTGTCCCACTTTCAGGGATGACAAACTCAAACGGATAATTTTTATTTTCCTTCAACATCACGACATCTGGCATCGCCCAAACAGACAGTGAACCTTCTCCTTTGGCCACTTTGTTATACATCATTTCTGGGTTAGCTGAATATTCTTTCGTGTTTTGGTCGAGCTTCGTCAACCAATCATAGCCTGCTTTTGGATCATTCGTGTCTTTATACGTACGATAAATCATCGAAGAAAAAATCGTTCTCATCGTTCCTGATGCAAGCGGATAGCGGATGATAATTTCATCTTTCCACTTCGGATCAAGCAACTCATCCCAATCTTTCGGAACTTCGTCTTTTGAAAGCTTTTTGCTGTTATACATGATGACTTCAGGCGTCTGGCTCGTACCTGTCCAATACCAATCTGGATCACGGAATCCTTCATCAAGACTAGTAGAATAAGTAGGTTGATAGGCAGCTAACAGACCATCGTCCTTTGCTTGGTTAAAGTTCGTGGAAGGGGCTCCCCACCAAACATCGGCCTGTGGATTATTCTTCTCTGATCGCACACGGTCAAGAATTTCCTGAGAGCCCATATCCAGCCACTCTACATCAATGTTATATTTTTCTTCAAATTGCTTCTCAAACTTGGATAATATGTCTTTTCCATGTGGTGAATACACGACAATCTTATCTTCCAACGCATTTTTTTCTTCCTTTGCACCGTCTGCATTCGAATTTGTCTTCGTATTTGTATTACTACATCCAGAAATCAATAACGCTGCAGATAATGTCAACACGGAAACAATTGACTTTTTCTTATTTTTCATAAAAAATCCCCCTCATCATGAACATTCAAAATGCTCTCATGTTCTCTCAAAAATAGTGATACCGCTCCTAAGACGCCTGCGTTTTCTCCAAGCCTTGAAGTTGTTATTTCTACTAGACTTGGCAGATAAGGTTCTACAATCTCTTGAATTCTAGGTAAAATGTATGCAGCTGAATGTAATACACCACCTCCTAAAATAACAATCTCTGGATTTAGTAAACTTGTAGCATTGACAATTGCGTACGCCAAATGTTCAAGCGCTTCATCAATAACCGCAGTCGCTAGAATGTCTCCTTTTTTTGCAAACCAAAAAGCTTCTTCGCCTACTAATTCAGAGGACTTCGCCTGTTCATATAATGCATGCTCAGGGTCATTTTGGACAGCTCTGGTAAAATGTGCGCCAATCGACTTCCCTCCAGCGACACTTTCCAAATAGCCATATCTGTGGAAAATCGGCTTAAATTCACGTTTCATCTCGTCTTTGTTCGTCACCATATAGCCAATTTCTCCAGCTGCACTTGATGCCCCTCTATATAATTGGTTATTCAAGATGATACCGCTGCCAATTCCTGTGCCAACCGCAATAAACAGCACATTTCGTTTATTCTTTGCGTTCCCCAACCACTGTTCACCAAGTGCAGCCGCATTCACATCATTGTCGACATAAATCGGAAAATCAAAGTAGCGTCTTGCTTCTGCTATAAACGGATATTGAATCCATCCTAAGCTCGGAGCCTCAATCACTAAGCCGCTTTTCGTTTGAGTGATCCCGGGAATACCTACGCCCATTCCTAAAATCCGCTCTTTCGCAATCTGATTCTTGGTAATCAATCGATCCGTTTCAAGCGCCATTTGCTTAAGGAGGCCGGATTGCAAATACGTAGTTGTTGAAAAACTCGTTTCAGCAAGAATGTTGCCATTTAAGTCACATAGCACGATTTTTACATTCGTCCCACCAATATCTGCTCCGATGATAAAAGCTTTTCGTTCATTAAAGAATAGCTGAATCGGTCGCCTCCCACCTTGGGAAGAGGATTCACCGCTTCCTTTCTCGACGACCCATTTTTCATAGATGAGTTCATCTACAAGTTGAGAAACAGTCGGTTTGCTGAGACCAAGCTTAACCGCTATCTCAGCTCTTGAGATCGGCGAACAATCTTTTATACATTGAATAATTCTTTTTTTATTAACGAATTTTAGATGACTGGGTGTTCGTTTAAAACTCATCACATCACGGCCTTACCTGTTTAGTTAGTCAATCTACCTAATTAACTAAAATATACCTTATTAGGATAATATGAACAAGTTATTTTTTAATTATTTTAAATATTCGGTTTTTAATAGTTATTAAGTATCATTTACAATTATAACCAAGCGTGCTATTTATTTAGATAAGCTTTTTTTATCCAGTTCGTTAGGTAATATTACTAACCTACTAGGCATAGACTTCAAAGAAGCTTAACTAAAATCGAAAGGGGTTACAAGTATGAAAAAGGTTTTAATCACTTGGCTTTCTCTCGTGATCGTATTTTCACTCGTACCGATCACAGGTAGTGCAAACGAACCGAACAAACCAGATGTGGCGTTGTGGAATGCAGTCAAACCGCTTGAAACGACCGTTACATTCTTAAACAGTGGCGCTCATCCTGATGATGAACGCAGCGATTTTCTCGCCTTTTTATCGAGGGGATTAGGTGTAAAAACATCAAGTCTGATCGCCAACCGCGGGGAAGGCGGACAAAATGAAATCGGCAATGAACTGGATAATGCTCTCGGAATTATCCGCTCTAGAGAAATGATTGAAGCAGCCAAAATTACCGGAGTAAAAGCTTATCATCTTAGTGAAACAACCTCTGATCCGATTTATGATTTCGGCTTTTCGAAAACATCTGCAGAAACATTAGCAAAATGGGGCGAAGATTTAACGTATGAACGGGTGATTCGCTTTATCCGTACATATCAGCCCGATATTTTGATGCCATCCTTTCAAGATGATGATACCCAGCATGGCCATCATCGTACCATGACGATTTTAAGTGAACGAGCTTTTAAAGATGCAGCAGATCCAAAAATTTTCCCACAACAATTGAAACAAGGACTATCGGTATGGCAAGTGAAAAAGTTATACCTACCTGTTTCCACTAAAGAGCAAGCGACTACATCTATCGAAATTGGTGCCTTTGACCCCATATATGGCATGACCTATCCACAACTAGGCGAACAATCACGTTATATGCACAAAAGCCAAGGAATGGGCTCTGATATCCCAGCAGCACCTCGCCAAGTTCATTTAGAATTGAAACAAACTGCTGTTGACACAAAAGGCAAGTCAGACCTATTTGCCGGAGTTCCTTATAATTTTACCGAGTGGTCTGCTAAACTGCCAAGCTCAGCGTCAAAATTAAGGACTGAATTCATAAATGTGCAGCGAAATTTGAACGCGGTTGTTGCCGCCTATCCAAATGAACATCATGTCTTCACAACATCACAAACCGCACTGTCTGATGTAAGGTCACTTACAGCACAAATAAAGAAGGCAAGGCTTGGCAATGAGTTGGAAAATGATTTACTCCACAAGCTTTCCTTAAAAGAAGAACAGTTACAAACTGTCAGTTATGTCTCTTCAGGCTTAGACGTTCAAGCAAAAGCAGCTTCTACCATCCTTACAAAAGAGCAAAAAACAAGCGCAACCGTTACCGTGAAGAATACAGGTGAGCAAACGTTGAAAAAAGTCACAGCTTCATTGGATACGCCAAAAGGCTGGAAAGCAAAAACAAAATCGAAAGCAATCAATCTAGCGCCCAATCAATCAACGACCATTACCTACGAGATTGACGTGCCAAAAGATGCAGACTATTATCACGCCTATCATGAACCAGCACTTACAACAATCATTTCTTATGAATTCGGGAATACTAAAACAACAGTAATCGAGGAATTAGAAGGCACCGTCGCTGTTCTACCAGATGTCAGTCTCACCCTTTCTCCTGAAGACATCGTCGTCAACACCGCAGACAGGCAAAAAGAAATACCAGTGACCGTCACGGTGAAAAATTATCGAGATGGAAAAACATCCGCTAACATTGCTTTACACACACCAAAGGATTGGAAAGTTTCTCCTAGCAAATCAACCGTTTCATTTACGAAAAAATCAGAAGAAAAGCAAGTGAAGTTCACTGTTACACCACCGAAAACGATTCAAGATGGGAAGTATACGCTAACAGCTCAAGCTACGGTCAATGGAAAAACATTCAATTCGACAATTCAAGAAATTTCCTATGACCACATCGGAACGTTCTATTATCAATATCCAGCTGCAATCAACACCGTTGCATTTGAGCTATTAAAGCCAGCCTCATTAAAAGTTGGCTATATTGAAAGCGGATTCGACAAAGTAGCCGATTACTTAAGTAACGCAGGTCTTACTATTACGAAACTGACAGCAACAGATTTAGCATCCGGTGACTTAAGTCAATACGATACGATTGTGACCGGCATTCGCGCTTACTTGTCACGCGAAGATTTAAAAGCAAATAATGCTCGCTTACTGCAATATGTAGAAAATGGCGGACATCTTGTTGTGCAATATCACAAACCTGGAGATGGATGGGATGAAAAAACGACGGCTCCCTATCCACTTACAATTGGCAATCCATCGATTAAATGGAGAGTGACCGATGAAAAGGCTGCAGTCAACGTCCTAAAACCAGAATCAGCGCTTTTCAACTACCCGAACAAAATCACAACAAAAGATTGGGACAATTGGGTGCAAGAAAGAGGATTATACTTCCCAATGAAGTGGGATCCACACTTTGAAACATTCATTTCCATGGCCGATCCAAATGAAGAACCATTTGATAGTGGCATCCTGATGGCACAATACGGCAAAGGGACCTATCTCTACACCAATCTTGTCCTCTACCGCCAAATCCAAAGCCAAGTGCCAGGCGGATATCGGATTTTGACAAACTTGATTAGTTACGGAGCGGAATAAATACATGAATAAGCCTATGCATGCGTGATGTGTGCATAGGCTTATTGTTAGGTCGGGACCGACATGAAGCTGAGGCAATGTTTTCATGACTGGCGCTTAATATTAACTTTAGGCGTGGTAATTCATTAAATCATTAATCTAAATTTAGGAAGTCAAGACTAAAAATGACACTAGTTAGTTATGAAGTTATTTCAAAAACCGATAGATAAGGTGAGCGTATCAATAACTTTTCAATATTAATCATTTTCCAAGCCTTCTAATCGCTTTTTAACTTCATGTAATGATGGCATTCCTCGCTGAGCTCCTAGTCTCTCCACAGAAAGTGATGCTGAAGCATTTGCAAATTGGATGGCCTCTTTAAATGCGAAGCCTTTACTTATTGCAAAACCAAATGAACCATTAAAAGTATCACCAGCACCCGTTGTATCGGTAACTGTTGTCTTATATCCATCAACTTGAACAACCTCTGAACCATTGTAATAGGTTGCTCCCGCTTCCCCTTGTGTAACAATTAATTTATTGGGAAATTCCTTCAAAATCTCCTCCGAATATTCTCCAAATAATTCAATACATTCCGTCTCATTAGGTGTTATATAGGTTGCCATATCAATCATTTTCTTTGTACACGAAGACGCTGGTGCTGGATTTAATAGAACTGGGACGTTTTGTTCATGACAAATGTTAAGTACTTCTTCTACCGTCTCTGATAAAATTTCCAATTGAACAATGACAATATCACTGCTCGCTAAAAGTGCTTTGACATGTTGGACATTTGAAGGAGTTAAATTGTAATTGGCACCTGGGACGACAATAATACTATTATCCCCTTCAGATACAATGATAGTAGCTACACCCGTTCGTTTATTTTTGTCTATACTGATAAAATCAATGTTAATTCCTTCATTCGATAGATTCTCTTGAAGTTCTTTCCCAAAAATATCTCTACCCACATTCCCTACAAAATTCACTTTACCACCTAATCTTGCAGCAGCAACGGCTTGATTGGAACCTTTACCACCAGGAAAAGTTGAAAAAGAATTACCTAATCTTGTTTCTCCTTGAATCGGCTTTTTATCACTCTCTACAACTAAGTCCATATTTATACTGCCAACCACAGTAATCATTTATTCACCACCAGCTTGTTTATTTTAAAACAGCATCTATTACAATTCCCAGGAATTTCTCATAATTAGCTTCATATGCGATATTAACTTCGGGTAGATCGTTCCATGTATGGTGATGTCTCGTGTCTAAAACTGTCATCCCCAGTGTAATTTCACCTTTAGTCTCAATGCCTACCTTCCCTTTCAATGTTTTAATAATAGATTCATCGATAATTGCTCCGATTGCCATAGAATCAATGAGCACACAATACGATTCAAACCCTCTATTGTTAACAAAATTAATCATGTTTAATAAGAAATCTGCCTCTTTTGTTTTTGCTGACTCTAATGTAAGTAGATGCTGCTCTGAAAAATTAACATCAAAATGTGTTGCTACATCTAATCCAATCGCAGTCAAAGGAACCCCTGATTTAAATACGATGTCAGCTGCTTCCGGGTCAACATACACATTCCATTCACTTTGAGGATTGTCACCAGTTGCATTTGCTGAAGAATATTTATTCAATCCAAATGCTCCTGCAATAGCATATATACCTTTAATCATTGGAATGATTTCCGGACTCTTTAAGAAGGCCATCGCTATATTTGTTAATGGCGCTAGTGCTGCTATATATAACTCATTTGGATATTTTTTTACTGTATCTATAATTAAGTCTACAGCATGTTGATCCGCAAGTTCCATTGTAGGATCTGGAAGGTTTGCATCAGCTTGACCGTCTTCACCATGTGTAAAAGGATCACTTGCTAAATCTCGTACAATTGGTTTAGCCATCCCCCTAGCTACTGGTATGTCTGTCCTATTCAATAATTCAAGTGTTTTTCTCGCATTTACCTGTGTTACATCAACATGATAATTTCCTGAAACAGTCGTAATGGCTTTTACATCAAGAGCCTCCGATTTACATGCTACGATTATGGCTAAAGAATCATCCATTCCTGGATCACAATCAATTAATACTTTTTTCAATTCTGTCATGTTCATTCACCTTTCTTGGCCATCATTTTTTGTAAGATTTCTTTTGCTGTTTCTTTTGTTTTCTTATCAATCTTGCTCGGCACACCTTCTTGTGCAATACAAATAGCTGCACTTATACTCCCCATTAATCCCATCTCTTCTAAAGAACGATTTTCGCAGAATCCAATTAATACCCCTGCAGACGAACTATTTCCACCACCAGTTACATCAACAACATGTATGTTCTTTACGCTGTTTATTTTGACCAAATCATTCTTCGTTAGCATATAAGCTCCCTTTGATCCGACTCTTAAGAATATAGTGTTAATGTTCCATTCTCTCAATCTTTCAATAACAACATCTAAATCACTTTCAGCAAATAAGGATTTTGCTTCCTTTTCATTTAACGAAAATACATCAATTTTCTCAACAATCCTTTTAACTTGTTCATTAAAATCAAAGTGTGCAGAATCTGCATTAAGCTCCCACAAAATTTTGAATTTTTTTTGCTCATTTAGGATGAAAAATTCTTTCCAAAATTGTTCGTCGTGACCTTTAAATATATAAATACCTTCCGTATCACATGAAACAGCTTCCTCAATTTCTCTCACTGAAGCATTCATTTTTTGATAATGCTTAGCTCCGTAAAAAGGTGTTTCTGTTCGATTCTCTTCATCTTCATATTGAATGATGGTTCTTGGTGTATTCGCATCCTTAATTATCAAATTCTGTGTAGGTAGTTCGTTATTTTGGAACCACTCAAAATGAAGATTTGGAAAGTCTTCTCCTACACCTGTCAGAATCGATATGTCGTCAGACCAAATTTTCGCACCAGCCAACGCATAAATGCCTGCTCCACCGAGAGCATATTTAACCTCTGAACTATTTTTTTTATGCGTTTCATCTGTCACAGCTGTGGATACGATTAAATATTTAGACACCCATCATCACCTCATATACTTACACTACATTATATTTTTAACAGAGAATCCATCTGCAACCATCGATCCATTATCGATGATAAAGCCTGCTGCACCACGATCATACGTATTGATTCTATCAATTAATTCGATTAACTTTTGGCCATTAACTGATACAGATAACATGTTCTCATTTGCTGAAAATTCTATCTTGTACAATTTGTCATGTTCATATTCAAAATCTACTGAACCAAGGATTCGTTCTTCATTATCTTTCCTACAAACAATAACGATTTGTTTGCCATTTACAAACTTAGCTGCATAATATCTACGATGACCATTACTTCTTACTATTAATCCAGCTGACTCATGTAAACTGAATTCTAGTGCAGACTCTACTGAATAGTTTTTCCAGTCCTGTGTCCCTATCGTTACGACGCCATTCTTCTCATGATGTGAAATACAATATGTGTATTTAAAATCCGCAGCAAAATGTTTGGCTGAACTTGACCAAGAATACAACCAAAATGGAGTAGTACTCCAAATGGATGTCATCATCATCCCTTTTTGATAAAAGTGACTTGGTGCTTCATTCCAATCGATGTCCTTTATTACTAAACTACCGTCAAATCTCTCTTCGCAAAGAATTTCATATCCCATTCTAAAAATAGCCATACCTTCTGTATCAGGGACAACCCATTCAACTTTATTTTCACCTTGTTGTAATGAAGTAGGCTCACTTTCAAACCGCCGAACTTCATTATTGATGTCATAATACAGTACATAATGCTTAATCTGCACTTCTTTAGAATCATGATAATGAATGGTTGACGTTACTTTTTGAGACGCGTATAACGTCGGGGACGCCGTAGTCGAAAAGTTTACTGCTAATTGATCAAAATCAATAAATACTGGTGTTGATACATGAACACTCAGCCCTTTTGCTACTCCATTACACTCAATAAGCAAACCATTTTCATCAGATACCTCATTGGCATTGTAGATTTTTGAATGGCTCGTGTGATTTGTTGAATATGGACATAAATCAAATCCTTGTGTAGATCCTTTAAAATCAAATGTATAAGCTTTTTCTTCTCTCTCATAATTTTCGCCTATTAATCTCTTACTAGCTTCGACAATTTTATGTGTTTCTTTTACAGCGTCCGTGACTACTGAACCACCATCCGATGAAACTACATACATCATATCTCTCACTGGATTTCTAAAATCGGGCCCACTCCCTATTCCGTCTAACCCTAAACGTATGCCATTTAAACAACCTACATTCCCTGCATTACAATCCGTATCCCAACCTGCTGATGCTGCAATCATGATGGACTTTTGGAAATCGTCTTCCCCTAAAATAAATGCTACTAAAACCATTAAATGATTAGGAATAATATGACAACATCCAGGAAACTGTTTGTAACCATATTTACTGTCTAAAAACGCTCGTACTTTTCTCCAATCTTTTTCTTCTTTACAAACTTCTCTCGTTTCTTGAATCGCCTGTTTTAAGAAGGGATTACTTATATACTTAAGCCCCCGATCTAATAAAGTGTTAATCTCTTTCTCTTCAAATGCCATGGCTTGCATAGCACCTAGAAAACATGCTGCCTCAACTGCCATACCATCATGACTTACACTTGCTGAAGCCTTTATCAATTCCACTGCTCGATCAGGATTGTTCGGACAGCTCATTGCAATAGCGTCAATAAATATTTGTGCGCCAATTTGTTCGGCTAATGTCTGACCATTCATCTCAATCGATCCACTCATCGGCGCTTTTACACCATTTTTTAATCGTAAAAATGCCGTATGCTCGGTTGAACGTCCCAACCCCCCCCACCAAAGAACGGTTTTATCTTCAATAATATAGTTTAACCACGTATCTCCAAATTTTTCGGCCGTTAAGTCTTGATAATTGTAATCTTTTAATGCTTTAAAAAATCCAAATGTACCTGATATATCATCATCGGCAACAATTAATGGTACTTTACACTCTTCATGAACATAGTAATTTATTTCATTAAATTCGCTTTGGATTTTCTCATATGCCCATCCTTCCACTGGCCTTCCAAGATAAACACCGATTAGCTTCCCTAATACTCCTGCGTATGTTAATTCAGCATAATTATGATTTTCCATAAAGAACACCTCCAAATTTAGCTAGACACCACTTTAAATCCATTAGCTAAGATTGCACCTGAGTTCACTACGAAACCTGCGCTGCCGTTACAGTACTCATCATCTATTGCATGAAGTCTTTTTTCACCGTCTACCATTACTTCTAACACATTGCCTCTTACAGAAAACGATACATTGTAACGCGCATCCAGCTTCATATCGAATTCTTTTTGAGCTAAATTTACATACTCGTGATCCTTTTGTTTTCCGATCACCATTTTATCTTTGTAAAAAAGCACAGAATAGTACCTTCTATGACCGCTAGATCTTGCTACAAGTCCAGCTGATTCTTGATTTGTAAAAATAATTTCTGATGACACGCAATAATCTTTCCATTCCTTTGACCCTATTGTTACAACTCCGTTATTCGTTGAATGAGAAATAGAAAAAGTTTCAGCATAATCAGGATTAAAATGATCCGCAGAGCTCATAAATGATTTAATCCATGTTGTATTTGTCGTCCAAGGTGTTAAACTTGGCGTTAACTCTATCGCTTTTTTTAATTCAAAAGACTTGGGTGCCTCGTTCCAATCTATCGATTTTATGACTACACGGCCATCGATTCTTTCATTACTTGTTAATCGGATGCCTAATCTATAAATAGCATGTCCTTGTGTATGGGGAAGAGACCATTGCAATCGATTGTTTCCCTTCTCCAGAATATAGGAATCACTATATAAAGTTTGAATTTCATCTTCTTGATCATATATATCAATAAAAAATGTTAATATTGGTTGTAGTTCATTCATTGATAGAACTTCCACTTCTATTTCCTGTGTAGAATACAAGCTAGGGGAAGCTAATACTTCAAAGTAGCTAGTTCCTTCTTTTCCTCTTGATTCCAATTCAACAAAAGTATCCAATGAAACAGTAGAATGGTTTCCTTTTGCTAAATGATCGTACTCAATAACCAATCCATTTTCTTTTGAAATTGTATTGTAATTATATATTTTCGTAGTTGCCAATTCTTCAAGGAAGTCTTCATATTGTGTAAATCCTTGTGTTGAACCAGGGTATTCAAAAGAGTAACGTTTCATTTTGGGAGGTATCTCTTCCCCATTAAGTGCATAAGCTGCTTTCACTATTTTTCTTGTTTCAATGACAGCATCCGTCACACAGCTACCACCATCTGCTGAGACAACATACATTCGATCAGAAACAGATTTTCGATAGTCTGGTCCTTTACTTAGTCCCTCAAGCCCTAAACGTATGCCATTAAGACACCCTACATTACCTGCATTACAATCAGTATCCCAACCTGCTGATGCTGCAATCATAATTGATTTTTGAAAGTCGTCTCCAGCCATGAATAAAGCCATAATAACCACCAAATGATTAGTCACCATCGGACAACTTCCAGGATATTTATCATAGCCATGGTTCATTGAAATCCATTCCCTAACTTCTCGCCAATCCGTAGCATTTCGACATTCTTGAACTAAATCTGTAACGACTGTAGTAAGTTCAACATTGTTCACAACAGACAGGGCATTCGTTAGTAATCTATCAACATTTTTTTCTTCAAACGCACTAGCTTCCATATGCGCCAATAGACACGCTGCATCAACAGCTATCCCATCATGACTCACACTTGCAGCTTTTCTAGCAAAATCGACTGCTAATTCAGGGTTATTCGGACATGCCATTGCCCAACTATCGATAAATATTTGAGCACCAATTTGTTCCGACATACTTTTTCCATTCAACTCACTTGAACCACTTATGGGGGCGTTTATTCCATTTTTCAGTCTTAGAAAAGCGGTATGTTCTGTTGATCTTGATAATCCCCCCCACCACAATACCGTTTGATTTTCAATAATATAATTGAGCCAAGTATCACCGATTTGTGCCGCAGACAAATCTTTATTAAATTGATAATCTTCCAATGCTCTAAAGAATACGAATGTTCCTGAGATATCATCATCTGGTACAATCAATGGGACTCCTACTTGTCGATGCACGAAATGATTAACGTCTTTAAACGATTCAAAGATAGATTCATATGTCCAGCCTTCAATAGGTCTCCCTAAATATACACCTATAATTTTCCCTAAAACTCCCGAATAAATCTGAGATTCATATTTGGAGATACTCATTTTCACTATCACCCTTTTCTTTTTTATCCTTTAACAGACCCGCTTACTAATCCCTCAATGAAGTACTTTTGAACGACTAAGAAGAAAACAATTAAGGGGGCAATCATTAAGACAGAAGCAGCCATCATTAATCCTTGATTTGTATTGTACGTATTATTCAATGATAAAAATCCTAAAGTTGCTGTGAAGTTTTCTTGCCCCTGTAGAAATGTAGATGTAATCAAAAATTCATTCCATACAGAAATTCCAACAATAATACTAACTGTAATCAATCCTGGTCTCACCAAAGGAAACATTATTTTTGTAATCAAATTAAATGTTGAAGCGCCATCTATTCTTGCTGATTCCTCTAATTCTGTTGGTATATTCATAAAAAATGTCCGCATTAAGAAAGTGGCAAGCGGCATATTTACAGCAGCTAAAATAAAACTAACAGCATAGATATTTCCTATTAAATTAAATTTTGCTAATACAAAATATAAAGGAAAGAGAAATAACTGAATCGGAATCGTCATTGCGACCATGAAATAGATCGTGACTGCTTGAGTTGCTTTTATCTTTTTTCCTGCTAATACATACCCAGCAAGACCTGACGCAATTAATACAATCACGATTGTCGTTCCAGTAAGCAAAATACTGTTGATAAATCCTGTACTAAAATTCGCTGCATGCCAAGCATCAACATAATTTGAAATATTTAATGCTTTTGGCCAAGACAGAGGATTTCTGATAATTTCAGTTTGGTTTTTAAAACTATTTAATAACACAAGTGACAATGGAGCTAAAGCGGAAATGGAAAATAATAGTAGGATCACATGTGATAAGACAGACGTTCGTTTCTTCTTTGCCAATGAACTACTTTTCATAATATTTCCTCCAGCCTCTTAATTTTTCAAATCATTTCTACTCATCCAAATATATAGACATGAAGCTAACAATCCAAAGAAACTCATAAATAAAGCAATGGCAGCGGCTTTTCCTACTTGAAATGCCGAAAAAGCAAATGTATAGGCATAGGTACTTAACATTTCAGTAGAATGTGATGGACCTCCACCAGTTAATAAGTAAACATAATCAAAGGTAAGGAAAGAGAAGATAATAATCATCACAAACATTATATTGAACGTAGGCCTAATACTAGGAAAATACACATATCTAAAAATTTGCCAACCATTGCAACCTTCTAAGTAAGCGGCTTCAATTTGTTCAGCAGGAGTTTGCCGAAGTGCAGCTAAATAAATGACCGTTAGGAAACCCCAATAATGCCAAATGTCCACTGACGCTACTGCATATAACGCTGTATTGACCGATGATAACGGAGATTCAATTGGAATTCCAATTTCTTTTAGGTATCCAATTACTCCTGAAACCGGATTGAAGATAATATTCAGCCATAAAATTGCATTTGTAGTTGGTGCTAATATATAAGGAAAGAGGAAGATTAATTGATAGGCACTCTTACTTTTTTTTCTTTTTAGTAACATCATTGCCGTTAGTAGTCCTATTACAATCGGAACTGTTACGAACATTAATGTCCACTTTGCATTATTTAACAACGCCTTCCAAAATATGCCATCTACAAATAATTCATTAAAATTTTGAATACCGACAAAATTTGGCGTTGTTGAAACTCCATTCCAGTCGGTAAAAGCAACGATTACCGTTAATAATCCAGGGATAAATACTATTAATATACTAATTAGTAATGCTGGGGATATTAGAAAATAATTGACTGTATTTCTCATCAGCAATGACCCCTCTCTACTTCCATTAGGATAAAAATGGGACGATTTCAAATAAATTCGAGTGTCCCATTTTCTATTGTTACTCAGAAGGTTTTGGTATCGGTGGTACTAAGCCTTTTTCTTTTTCTTTATCAAACTCTACTTGCACTTTCTTCATTAACTCTGTACTAGTCATTTGTTCATTCCAAATCGATTCAATATCTAGGAAAATTTGTTGTGTTGCTGGTGGTAAGAATACACCTGTATAATAACCAAAGTGACCTTTATTTACACCATCCACCATATTTTTTATTGTTTCAGCGTATGCTTTTGACAATTCTGGCATGTCGCTAGTATCAATTTGCAGATCTTTTAAAGGAATCCCCCAATAACCAGGCCATGTTTTCGTCATTTCATTCATAAACTCATTAGTCATCATAGTATCTAGAATCTTTGCTGCTTCATCTTTGTGTTTTGATTGTGCATTAATGGATAACGTTGCTGTGACACCTAATGTATAATAAGGATCATTTGTTTGATGATCTTTAGTTGGAAAAGCCATAAATCCTAAATCTTTCGCCTTGTCTCCTGAAAAGGATTGAGCGGCAAATTGGTATACTAAAGAGGGGCCAAAGAAAAATGGAGCCTTTTCATCAGCTAATAACTGGGTTGATTCATTAAATGTAAGGTTTGTATAATCTTTTCCTGCTAAATAGCCTTTTTTATACCATTTCGCTGAAGTATCTAACGCGGCAATAATTGCAGGGTCTGTCCATTTAGTCGTTCCAGTCAAGGCTTCATAAACTTTTTCACCACCAGCAAAATGGGTAAGAAACAGTGATGAATAATTTTCGTTAACTGGCTTCCATCCCTTGTTTCCTGTTACAGAGGCATACATCCCTTTTTCGATTGCCTCATCCATAATTCTTTCTAATTCTTCGACAGTTTTTGGTTCAGGCCAATTATTATCTTTTAAAACCTTTTTATTATAAAAAATACCAACCGTGTTCAAAGAATTTCCTAAGCTATAAAGACTACCATTCACAGTACCAGATTCATAGATAGGATCTAAGATTCTATCTTTCCAACCATATTTTTCAGCATACTTGTCTAAATTTTCAATTCTCCCAGCCTCTGCTAACGGAATGACAAATGATGGACCTGAACCGTATACAATATCTGGACCCTTACCTGAAGAAAGGGCTACTGAAATATCTTTATCAACTGAATTTCTATATTCAATCTTTAATTCATATTCATTTTGCGATTTATTGTATTTATCAATTAATACTTTCTTTAGGGTTTCTTGATGTTCAGGAGGCGCTCCCCAGAACCACATAGTTATGATTTCTTTTCCATCTGCTGTTGTTTTACTATCGTTTGAACACCCAGCGAATATTACCATCACCAAGAATATTGTAACTAAGCCAACTAATTTCTTTTTCATTGGTCTACCTCCATTTTATCTGTCTGATTGAACCTTCACGAAATATTCTCTATTTCTAGGTCCATCGAATTCTAGAAAATAGATTCCTTGAGAATGTCCAAGTAATAAGTCACTATTCGCTATGATTAAGCTCATTGAAACACCTATTAATGAAGATTTAACATGACCCGCTGCATCTTGTGGAGTATCATGTTGATGCTTAAAGTCAATTCTCGTTGGAACGATTCTTCGTATTTCATCTTGTAAATCTTCTAATCCCCTTGGGTCCCAATATGAAGTAATGGTTAAGCCCGCCGTTGTATGTGGCGTATAAATGACGCATGTCCCACTTTCTACACCACTATTTTTAACAAATTCAACAATCTCATCGTTTAGTTTGATTACATCATGTTCTTTAGTTCGCAACGTAAAATTTTTCAGCATTAGTAAATCCTCTTTTCATTTCTTATTTTACAATGATTTCACTATTTTTAACGGCATTTCCATGTTGAGCAAATGACCAATTATCTTTACATCCCCTACCATCTTCTTCACCGATCATGTTCGCAATATAGCCACTCAGCAAGGCTAATGGAACGAATTGTGTTAAAGGAATCGAAATAGGGTACTTTGATATCGGTGTTCCTATTACCGTGCAACCTTCTGCAAATGCTTTTTCCTTTAGATCTGAAATAACTAATGTTGGACGGCCGAGTTCAAGCGAATAGTTGATGGTTTCTATTGCTCGAGACAAACTGGGATTTGTAGAATTGGCTATCATTACTGTTCCAATTTTCGAAAAGTTTCTCATAAAGAAATTCAGATGTAACCACTCTTCCGTGTTAATGTGCATCGCATACTTCCCTACAGCTTCAAATATCTTTGCGTGTCCATACCATGCTGTGGCATAATCAAAACCTGAACCTACAAAATCAAACGCTTCCATTTCGGACCATTCCAAAGCGAGTGCTAATGTTTTACTATCCATGGAAGTAAGTGATTCTTCTAGTAGATCCGCTTGTGTTAAAATGTCTTTTCTATAATCCATAGCAACATCCATCGTGTATTTCCCTCTAACCTCACCAATTCTAATGGCTATTAAAAGCAGTGATAGGACTGACACTAAATAACTGCGGACCCCCGGGCTTGATTCGAATTTTGGAATATCTAAATCTAATGTCTTTTTCGCAGTTTTTCCAAGATAAGAGTCTTTATTAGATGTTATTCCAATTGTATAGGCACCATATTTATTCGCACGTTCTACTGATTCACCTACTCTTGCTACTGTACCAGAATGGCTGACTGCAAAAATAAATGGGTTATTTGGGGAATTTCCTAATTGATTTTCCGCATACAATCTACTTAAATCAATGGATGTTACGACTTCAGTTGGGATACCTGTTAATAGTTCAAAGATGTGTTTTGTCGCTAATCCTGCCGCGAAAGAATCTCCACATCCTGTAATCACAATCTTTTGAATGGCAAAGATTTCAGGAGTGGTTAATAGCTTTCTTGTTTTAGGCTCTAAATCCTCATATTGTTCTTTTAATAATTTAGGTAAACTAAACACTTGGTTTCTCATTGCATTATCATAATCTCGCATAAGTCACCCTCCATTCACATATTTTTAACTTGTATTAACATTAACACAACCATACAATAATTATCAATCCAAATATTTTATTTTTTCAAATTGATCAGTAAACTTTGAATTTATTTCATAATCATTTACAATCAATTGTATATATAACCATACAACTATATGAAAAAGGGGATTATGTGGTGTACACTAATCGAATATCTATCGACAAAGATTCGCCTGTACCAATTTATCATCAGGTTGCAACTAATATAAGAGAACGTATTATGAAGAATGAATGGAAAGAATATGAAAAGATACCTTCAGAAGCAAAACTAACAGAGGAATATGACATTAGTCGTGTTACATTAAGACAGGCTTTAGAGGAATTGAAAAGAGAAGGAATTATTAATAAAATTCAAGGTAAAGGCGTTTTTGTTAAATATAACCCGAAACCTTTCGTTCATGATTTCAGTTTACCAACTGCATTAAATGCTAAGCTAGAACAGAGTGGGAATAATATTATTCCAGTACTATTAACATCTTCTATGTGTGGACCTATTCCTCATGTGAATGAATGTTTAAAAATATCTGAAGAGGAAAATTTAATTTATATTAAACGCCTATTTGTATTCAATAACAAACCTATTGGACTTAATAGATCGTGGTTAGCTGACTCAATGGTTCCTAAAATACTAGATAAACCGTTAATAGGTAACCACCTAAGTACAACTCTTTCAATAAACTATAATCTAACACCTGTAAATATTGAAAATTCTATACAGTCCATCATTCCAAATGCAGCAGACATGAAGCTATTAAATGTTCAATACACTGTCCCTGCAACTTTTCTAAAGAGTATTTCCTACTTAATTGATCAAAATCCATTAGAATATTCAGAAACAATATGGTTAGGTGATAGTGTAAAATTCACTTTTAATACAAATACAATGCAATGATGCAAATTGGAAACTCCTAAAGTCCAATAAATTTGGACTATACTTCGCTTCATCAGAACCATCGGATCACAAGTAATAGGACGGTGTTAAGTGAATATCTAAGGAATGAAAGGTATTTCATATTCCCAGAAAATTTTCAATTTATGATTTAATAAAGATAGAATGCAAAGGACTTGGCTTATACCGTATGACTGCTATTCATCAAAGAATAACCATCCTTCCTACGGCCATCTGAAAGAATTTGACGAATGTGAAAATGGAATTTATTCTAACTCTCTCGTTCACCCACAAATAAATTTGAGCATCTTTCTATATCACGTTCGCCAAATTGCACCTTGTTTTGTGAAGAGCAAACTTTGGGTAGTTGATTAACGTTCTGAGCGGATATCGAGGAAATACAAGAAAAAACCTATGCAGCTGTGTGCATAGGTTTTTTTGAATAAACATCATATAAAAGCAATGATCGGATTTTACTTTCCTTCCAATACGTTAATAAACTCTCGTAAATAATCCGGCAGATCTGGTGGACGGCGACTTGAGATGAGATGTCCGTCTGTAATAACCGGTTCGTCATACCAATTGGCACCCGCATTTTCCATATCGTCTTTAATACCCGGTGTACTTGTTACATTTTTGCCTTGCAAAATTTTAGCAGAGATCAATACCCAGCCTGCATGACAGATTTGGCCAATCGGTTTTTCATTGGCATCCATTTCTTGGATTAATGAAATCACTTCAGGGAACCTTCTGATTTTATCTGGTGCCCAGCCTCCTGGTACAAGAATGGCATCATAATCTTCTGGATTGACGTCACCATATGCCAAATCAGATTCTGCTGGCACACCGTATTTTCCAATATATGTCTCATTCGCCACTTCACCAGCCAGATGGACAATCGCTCCCTCTTCTCGAAGTCTAAGAATCGGATACCAAAGCTCTAAATCTTCACATTCATGATGAACCAAACTAATAACTTTCTTTCCTTCTAATCGCATATGACAACCTCCCTTTCTAGTTCTTATTACTATTTTACACCATTTTGAATTTTTTCGCTTGAACAAGTTAACTTTTCGGGTGAATGACAAATCCGCTTTAGATAAACTTGCAAATAATTCCATTTCTGACTAGCACACTTAAAACGACTGTAGCTAGCTAACGTAAGGCCTAGTTAATTTTTTATCCCAAAAAATCCACCGACCTTACAAAATAGCCCAACCGCTCTAGCTTCGTAAAAGGATTGAATCACTTCCAATAAAGAGGTCAAATTACAAAAAAACATAATCTAACCCCTTTTCAAGTAGTTATATCCCTCAATTGTGCCTATTCCTACATCAAGCTGACTCGTTCTCCATGATTCATCTGCTAGTGGTGAAAATATAGATTTCCCTTACACCTCTATAATAATTTCCTGGAGTTTTAAAGACAACTCTTCTATTAACTCACTGACTGTTAGATTCCCCTCCGATTCTCCTTTTTCAAAAGCTTCTTTGAGAATGTGATAAAAATCTTCCTTTGCTATACTTGCATTCATGATTTATTCTCCCTCGTATATGTACGAAAAAGATGTCCCAGAAGGATCTGACTCTCGATACACCGTTTACTTTCACTTAATATAAACAGGTATATAGTCGTTTGGGGCGCCCTCTTCTCATTTCATAAGAAACTGGAATATTGTTCTTACACGTTCGCCAGCCCAATTCCCTACATATAATACTCGTTCCAAAAACTAGAAGAAAACAATTAACAATCAAATCCTATGATTCAGTTATTTTACCATTTTATCATAATTGCCTAAGCACTCACTTTAAAATTTTTCGACAAGATTCGGGTGATATAACAAGAAACCTCTACTTTAATAGTCATGTACCCCTACAGCCCCCATCATAACCATGAATAATATGGAAAAAATATCAGAACAAAATTAGATAAAGTTCGAGCCATTGGTACCGCTCTGATCAAGATTGGAGCCGGAATCGAGATATACGAACGAGAACCGGAACATTACGACCAAAACAAATTTTATCCATCCAGAATATTACGATGCAAAAGAGCCTTATGATTTCTTCTATATAACCCAAGCCGTTACTTCCATCCCATATTCAAAAAAAGAACTGACCAGTAACTACACCTCTGATCAGTCTTCTTATTCCTATTCTTTTTTCGTTGCCACAACCTCAGAAATATAAGCCTCGACATTTTCTACCTGTTCCTCTGTCAATAAATCCTCAGACGCCGGCATCGTTGTTCCACCTGTATGAACTTTTTCAAGTACGTCAACATGTGCAACAGGCTTTTCTTTTTCTTTTGGTGAAGATAGATAAACACAAAGAATAGCTATTATTAAGAAAATACCAAATAAACCTGCAATAACAATCGCCTTTGTTTGTTTACTATCCAACACGACACCTACTTTCTTAGATATTCCCTTCCTTGACTTAATTATATTGTGAGTATTCCGTTAAATTCCTTTTCCGTGCAATTTCCCCTATATAAATAACTCAAGACACCAGGCACCATCCAGAATTATGGGAAAATTTTCAGATTTGCACATCCAAGCGAATAGAAACACAAAAATACAAATAGCCTATATCTGTCTCTAAATTTTCGGGTGGTAACCCAGAGATTGCACATCTAATTAAGCCGCTCCCCTAGTGTGAGTAGCAAACCCGTTTTGATTATCAGCAAATACAAAAAAGTAACTTTCCCATAGCTTAAGTCTAATGGAAAGTTACTTTTTTATTATTTGCGAATAACGATTGTTAACATTTTACTTAACTAACTTTTATTAATCTATCAACAAGAAGCAGATTTATACTCTATTATCGATTCTACTTTTAGAAAAACATGTGTGGCAAACCTGAATGTTACCATCGTTAGTGGAACAAATATGACTAATATTCCGATTGGGGCATAAAAGATTATAAGTCCCGCTGCAATCCACATAAGGATAATTGCAATGGCTGTTTTCACATCCCATAAGGAAAAAATAAATGCTTGTTTAATAGATGCTAACCCTTTTGATTCATAATGAACGAGAATAGGAAATAAGAGTGTACTGATCATCAAATAAAGAATAATGACGATTGCTGTTATTGCAATGAAGATCACTTTAGATTCACTTTGGATTTGTAAAAAAAAGATTACATCTATTAGCAAAATAACCCCTAAAAAAATCCATGTCGTCCCAACCAAAAACCCTTGTTTCAGATATTTTTGATATTCATAAAAAAAGCAACGGACCACACTTTCCTCTTTGTTCAAATGCCATCTTCTTATGACTCCCGTCAAAGCTACAGTCGAAGGCCCTATCGTGATAATCGGGATTGAACAAGTCAACCAAAGAAGATTCAATAAAATGATATTGCTACCCGTTTTTAAAAACGCTGCAGTTTTTCCTTCCCAAAGATTCATTTAAATAATCCCTTCTTATTTCCAAATTGATTCAAGACTGCATATTAACATATCAGATAAATGAACTTCGCCATTTATTGCCTCTAACTCTAAAGTGAAAGCTCGTTCTGTTGGAAAGATTAATTCTGTCATAACATGCTCACCCTGATTGAAAAAGACTTCGATCGAGGTTCTATCCAATATAATCATAAAATCTTCTACAGTTTCGATAGGCATTATATCCACAGTAGAAAAGTGTTCTGAAAATGATAGCTGACCACTATTAGTTCGATCAATCGAAAACTCCCTTTTTTCTCGGTCAAATACCATCTCGATGCGTTCATGTTCACCTTTAAGAGTAAATGCGAAAGAAGAACCAGCTATTTTTTCTAATTTAGCCTCAATCATTACCTGAGAATCATGAAGTTGCATCTGAAATGGTTGGTCAGGTTTAATAGGCAAAGTTGCTGTAGCTAGGTGTGTATTTTTTTGTAAAGATTTTAAATCTATCGGTACTTGTACGAGAACTAAATTCTCATTTTTTTTACGTAAATATAATTTTCTAGGGATTGACATGGCCCCCCTGCCCGGATGAGTTGGAACAGTATTTGCATATTGCCAATTATTCATCCAGCCAATCCAAATCGGTTCCGTTGAATGACTCCAAGAAACTGCCGCATAAAAGTCACGACCATAATCTGCCCATTTAACTCGATTCATATCGTCGAGACATGTAAAAGTTGTGCCATTAAAATCACCGACAAAATATTGTACCGCCGAACCTCCGTTAGGTCCACCCGGATTAACACTTACAATTAATACCCACTTTGTTTCATTTGTGCCTTCTACAGCTAATTGGATTAAATCTGGACATTCCCAAACTCCTCCATGATTTCCATAATCACGACCAAATTCTGATAAATAATCCCATTCAAGTAGATTTGGTGATGCATAGAACTGGATATGATCCCCACATGCCAATGACATTATCCATTTTTGTGAATCTTCATGCCAAAAAACTTTAGGATCACGAAAATCTTTTAATCCAGGATTATCAATGACTGGATTGCCTTTGTATTTAGTCCATGTCCTTCCTTTATCATTTGAATAAGCAATACTTTGTTTTTCATGATCTTCTCCATGATGCGTAAAAATCGCAACCATTACATCTTCATCTGTTGTTTTTAAGCCACTTGTGTTTTGCTGATCAATGACAGCACTTCCTGAGAAAATTTGCCCTAATTCATCCGGATAAAGTGCCACCGGAAGCTCCTCCCAATGGATCAGGTCTTTACTTATTGCATGTCCCCAATGCATAGGCCCCCAAACAGTATCATGTGGATAATATTGATAAAACAGATGATATTCACCCTTATAATACACCATTCCGTTTGGGTCATTCATCCACTTCTCCTTTGGACTAAAATGTAGCTGCGGCCGAAATTGCTCATCGTACATCTTTCCACCTCTGTTCTTCAGTATTTTTCTAAACTAAAGCAGGCACAATTCCGAACCCACCCTTTTGAGTCGTTGACTTCGAAGCCATATCATTCGCAAACGTTAACATGTCAAGTAGATCTTCTCTATTTAACTGGTGTATTGATTTTCCCCTCAGTAAGTACTGATGAAGAATAGAAGCCATAAATGCATCTCCAGCACCAGTAGTATCTATCGCGTTCACCTTATATCCTTGCTCTTCTAGCAGATACTCCTTGCATTTTACAAATGCTCCGTCTTTTCCTTTCGTCACAAATACTAACGGAATATCATATGTATCTATCAATCTGTCTACAGCTTTTAATAGATTGCTCTCATTCGTCATAAACTGTAACTCTTCAGCTGCAATCTTCACTATATCAGCCCATTTTAATGCTTCAGCCATCAGCTCGTAAGCTTCTTCTTTACTTGACCATAAAAGCGGGCGATAATTTGGATCAAAACTAATGATTTTGTTATGCTTTTTTGAAAATTTCAATGCTTCGAGCGTCGCTTCTCTAGAAGGATTGTGAGTCAATGAAAGAGAACCAAAGTGAAAAATTTTGGCTTGTTTGATTAATTCATAATTTACTTCTTTATTTGTTAACAGTTGATCAGCACCAGGATTTCTAATAAAATCAAAGGTTCTTTCTCTATTTTGATCCAAGGAAACAACAGCGATCGTAGTCGGTGCTGTCCTATCAATGACTACATTTTCACTATGAATCTTTCCATTTTCTAGCTTTTGCTTAATATAGCGCCCGAAAGAATCGTTGCCCACTTTTGCCATATAGGCTGTAGAATGCCCCCATTTGGCCAATCCTGATAAAACATTAACAGGGGCACCACCTATTTTAGCCTCATAGCAAAAATGATTCGGTGTATAATCTTCATTCGGGATCAAATCTATTAATAGTTCTCCTAATGAAACAACATCATACATAGCATATTTCTCCTTTTTATCCCTTTACCCCGCTTGATGTGATTCCTTGGACATAGTATCTTTGGAAAAATAAGAAAATCAAGATAACCGGAATCGTGGTTAATGTTAATGCGGCCATGATTTGACCATATTGAATGTTATTATCCGTAAATAGATACTGAATGCCAACTTGAACTGTTCGAATGGAATCATCCGTCGCAACTATGAGTGGCCACATAAAATCACTCCAATGAGTGACAAATGTTAAGATAGCAGCTGTAGCAAACACTGGCTTCGAATTTGGTACAATGATTTTCCAAAACACCTGCAGTGGGGATGCTCCATCAATTTGAGCCGCTTCTTCCAATTCTCTTGGAATGCCCATAAAGAATTGTCTAAATAAAAAAATGTTAAAAGCCGAGGCAACAAACGGCACAACCAAAGCAGGAAATTCATTAATCCAACCAAATTTATTCACAACAATGTAAAGCGGAATTAACACACTTTCAAATGGTACAACATACAAAGCAATGATAACCACTAAGATAAAATCACTGCCAGGAAATTTCAACCTAACAAGTGCATATGCACAAAGAGAATTTACAATGGTTCCAAATAGAACGATCATCCCTACTGAAAATAAGCTATTCCACATATAATGGAAAAAGTTAATGTTTTCTGCAAATAGGATTTTTGAATAGTTACTAAATGTCATTTCTTTTGGGATAAATGCTGCTAATCCCATATCTTTAAAAATTAATGTTTCAGGTTTAAGTGATGCTATAATCATCCATAAAAGCGGGGAAATAAACAAAAATCCTAGCACAAGAATGGCGATGGTTACACCAATTTTACCTATTCTTTTTTTTGTACGGTGTGTCATAGTTTATCCACCCCTTTATTGTTTTAACACTTTCTTGAGAATTAAAGATACAAGTATGACTACTAAAAAAAAGACGACAGCAATGGCAGATGAATAACCTACATCACGAAATTGAAAGCCATTTTCATATAGCATAAAAACTAATGTTTTCGTTGAATCACTTGGCCCCCCATTTGTCATCACATATGGCTGAATAAAAAGCCGGAATGCTTGAATCGTTGTAATGATAAGGACAAAACCTGTCACATGCTGAATAGATGGCAAGGTTACATGCAAAAATTTCTGAAATGCATTTGCTCCATCAATTTCTGCTGCCTCATATAACGTGTCAGGCACTTCTTTTAAACCCGCTAGAAAAATCATCATTTGAAAGCCAGCCGCTTGCCATATTGACATAAAAATGATCGAATTCATGGCCTGATTTGGACTTAGCAAAAAGGGTTGGCTGTTTATGCCAAGAAAATTCAATGTATTGTTGATAATCCCATTATCTACGTTATATAAGAATGTCCAGAGTATCGCTACAACTACCATTGACGTTACGACAGGGCTAAAGAAAAACACACGCCCTAACGAAGCTACTTTAACCTTTTTATTTACGAGTATTGCCAGCAATAAAGCAACACTGCATTGAAGCGGTACAACAAGTACTGTAAAATATAAGGTGTTTTTTAGTGCTGTAAAAAACACCTCATCCTGAAATAGCCTTTTATAGTTTTCTAGGCCCGTAAATGTTTTACCATCGGGATTTAGCATATTGTAATTCATAAAACTATAAATAAAAGCTAAGATAACAGGCAAAACCAAAAACGTAAATAAAAGAGCTAATGCTGGTAAAGAAAAGATCGCACCAAGCCATTTTCTTTGACGTTGATAGGTCATTTGGCTTTGTCCTTTTATTTGGCTTTTCCCTTTTACTAAAGAAGTTTCCACAACGTCCACCACCTTTTAAGGAAAAAGGTAGTCCCAAAAGGGCCAGTATCCACATTCTAAACTCCGGTTTATTGTGTCATTTACAAAGTAAAATAAACAATTTATAGAAAATGTGGGTCTGACCTTTTCGTTCTGGGACAGCCTCTCCTATTGTTATTTTTTCCGAGCAATATCTGTATCAGTTTCTTTAGCCACTTTATCTAATTCCTTTTTAACATCTCCACCAAGAAAAATATTTTGAACGGCTTGCCCATATTTGGTTGATAAAACAGGATAAGAGGTTGTAGACGGTCTAGGATGAGCAGTTTTCAAAACTTGATTTTTTAAAACGTTTAATGGAGCTTCATTCCACTCTTTCATTTCCTCAAAAGATGACAGTCGTGCTGCAGGTTTATTGGAAACTTCCGCTAATTTCACAACATGATCTTTCGTCATTAAATAATTAAGTAATGTAGCTGTTTCTTCTTTATGCTTCGTACTTGTTGACATACCCCAGTTCCAGTCACCAGATGGTGATACTTGCTCTCCCTCTGGACTCCGAGGGTAATATGTAATGCCCCACTGTGTATCTTTATAGTCCTGCAATTTCGTCCATTCCCATGATCCCATTAACATCATTGCAGCTTTTCCATCCTCGAATTCAGTAGGAGTTGGCTGTAAATTCACTAACCCTTCTTTTGTAAATTTCTGAAGGTATTCAAGTGCTTCAATAGTTTTTGGTCCGTTTACATACCCTTCCGTTTTTTCACCGTCTTCACTTATGAAACGACCACCATTACTCCAGACAGTAGGTCCAGTAAAGTAGATGATCCACTCTCCATAATCTAGGGTCCAGTTTACTCCATATACCCCTTTTTCTTTGTCTGTTAATTTTTTCGCAGCTTGATAAAATTCATCCCATGTCCACGCCTCTTCTAATGTTGTTGGTGGTTTAATTCCGGCATCTTCTAACATTTTCACATTATAAAATAAAGCAACTGTCGATTCTGTGGCCCCCACCGTATACAATTTTTTATCATATGTACCTTGCGTAATAATGGAAGGTACGAAATCATCCTGGTCTTTAATGAGACCGTCAATTGGTTGGATAATTCCAGCATCTGCATAGTTTGCAACATTTGGTCCGTCGAGTGACAATAAATCAGGCAACGTGTTACTTGTTGCAGCTGCTGAGATTTTATCTTCATAAGCATATTTATTTCCTCTTGGAATAAAGGTAATTTCAGCTTCTATTTTCCCTTTATTTTCTTTGTTGAACTCTTTAATGATCTCTTTATACGCTTCTGTCGTATCTCCTTCAGGATGCCATAACGTTAATTTAACTGGCCCATCTCCATCTCCAGAAGCACTCTTATCATTACTACAAGCACTCAAAATTCCAATTAATAATACAAAAGCCATACCCAATGTTAGTGCCTTTTTCATCGGCTTTCCTCCTCGTTTACAGTAAAATAAAAAGCGTTTTCATACTCTTATAATAGAGTAATAAAAACGCTTTCAAAACGAGGTGATCTTCTTATAAATGTTTAAATTTATCTTATTTCTTCTTTTCATTACACTCTTTTCGATAGGTACTTGGCGTTTTCTTCATTTTCTTTTTAAATACTTGGCTAAAGTATCGCTGATCGCTATAACCAACTTTTTCTGAGATTTCATAGGTTTTCATATCTGTTTTTTGCAATAATAAACAAGCGTATTCTACTCTTACATTCGTTAAAAATTCTAGAAAGGTAACTTCTGTTACTTGCTTAAATAATAGACTAAAGTAACTCACACTTAATCCAACATGTTCAGCTACATTTTCAATGCCTAGATCATTTTGGAAGTAATCTTTTATATAGGTGATTGCCTCGTGTATCATGGCTTGTGATGATTGTCTGGATTTGTATTCCCCATTTAAAAGCTGTGATGTGATTATGTTCTCATTTACAAGTGAATCAATTTTTATCAACTCCCTTGCATGATCCAACGAAGTTTTTATATCAAATAGGTAATCAACGGTTCTGCCAATTGCTACTACACTTTGTTTAGAAACCTCTTGTATTTGTCGAGCAAAAAGTTCCGCATTCCTTGCGGTCTGATCGGACATTTGACTGGCAAATTCTATTATGGCTATTGCTTCCTGCTCTGATATTTTGTATAAATATAACGCATCAGTCATCTTCAGAAAAAGATCATTCGATTTCTTGATCATATGATCAATGTCTTTTTCTTTTGATTTGATGATCAAAGCAACATAAGGGTTGAAAGAATTCGCTACATTAGATTCATGAGGCCCGAACGTCATCAACTCATAAATTACGTGCTTTCTTCGCTCATAATCACCGATTACTTGCTTACTTAATTTCTCTATGGCTCTTAAAATACATTCATGTAATTCATCATAATCAATCGGTTTTAGTATATAATCTAATGCATCATATTTCAGTCCCTCTCTAGCATATTCAAATTCATCGTATCCGCTTATTAAAATAATAATTGGTTTATTTGACATCTTATGTACCCGTTTAAGTAACTCAATGCCAGTCATGCCTGGCATTGAAATATCCGTCAATAAAATATCAATTCGTTCTTTTTCTAAAAACTCGATTGCCTCATGTCCATTTTGTGCAGTCCCAACGACTTCACAACCTAGAAGATCCCAATCAATGATATATGAAAGATTTTTTACAATCAGCGGTTCATCATCTGCTATTAATACTTTATAGGTCACTTTTATCACCTTTAATTGGAAATGTAATTTTCATCATTGTACCTTTGCCTTCTTTCGAACAAATCATCAGTCCATACTCTTCACCATAATAAAGACGTAACCTCTCTTGCACATTACGAATTCCATGCCCTAAACGTTTCTTATCGTTGTCTTCCGTTGCCCAGCCATTTAATTTCCATAACACTGTCTCTTCAATTCCTGATCCATTATCTTCAATCCAAAGATTCCCTTGCCCGTTCGTAAACGAACCTCTTATTTTAATAATCCCTGCGTGGTTCTGAGAAAAGGCATGATTTAAAATGTTTTCTACTAGCGGCTGAAGAATAAGCTTTAAAACGAGATGATGTTTCAATTCCTCCTCAATTTCCACTTCATATGAAAATCGATGATCATATCGTATTTTCTGTATTTCTAAGTAACTGATCACATGTTGCAATTCTTCCTTCACCTTCACCTCAAAATCACCGTTTATACTAATTCGTAATAATTTCCCTAGATTAATCGTCATTTTACTAATTTGCTTTTGCCCGTTTAAAGAAGCAAGTGCATTGATCGACTCAAGAGTGTTATATAAAAAATGAGGATTTATTTGTTGCTGCAAAACTCGGAACTCCGCTTGTCGTTTTTGTTCCTGCTCGTTCTTCACTTCAATGAGTAACTGTTGAATTCGTTTAATCATGCTATTAAAAGCGTTCGAAATCTGCCCAAATTCTTTTTGTTTAAACTTGCCCATTCGATTACTTAATTGACCTTGTTCTACTTGCTTCATATGTATCAATAGCGCTTGTATAAATAGAGAAATCCGTTTTAAATACAATAGGTTAAAGAGAATGGCAATGATGACCGTCATGCATACAATCAACAATGTCGTGTTTCGGATATGTACAATATCATTTGCGATTATTTCCCAAGGTGTGACGGAAATCAACAGCAAATTTGAGCCTGATCCCGTTTTAAAACTTGATGGCATGAATGTCAGTAAGCTTTTTTCATTGTTCCATTCATCAATTAGATACCCTTTATCCAAGGTTTGAATGTCTGATAATTGCTTAACACTCAATTTACTTCCAATAAGATCACGATTTAATGAATAGAGAATTTCCCCTTCTTCGTTTAGGAGCATTTCATCGGACTGTCCTTCATGAATATCGTCAAAAATTTCATCAAACAAATCTATCTTGATCTGTAAAATCAAGTACCCTATGTTATTTAAGCTATTAATCTCTTTTACAACTCGACCTTGCGTTAACCATAATCCGTCCCCTTGAAAGAGTGAAGCGTTCTCAGATGGCAATAACCAAACGGGTCTTCCTCTCTCCTGCATCATGAGCTGATAAAAAGAACTCGAATTGAATGTTTCAAAGGTGGGGATCGATGTATTCTTCATATGGACAACATCTCCATTATCTTGATAAAGAATAAAATCATTCAATTGAGTATTTCCATGCATGATTCCAGCAATAGCTTGTCGTTTATTGTAAAATTCAAAGATCGAAGTGGTTTTTTTAGACTTCAGAAAAGATTGTATTTCACCTGATGAGATAACATAATCAGAAAAAGTGTTCATCTCTGAAATAGAAGTCAGTAAATTACGATCTAAAGCTTTCAGTGTTTGAACCGTTTGATTGCTAATTTTTTGCTGTAAAGTTTGAGAAGAAATTCTATAAGAAAAAAAGCCCAAGATAACAATGGGTAAGATAACGAATAGCAGAAACGCTACAATTATTTTTTTTTGAAAAGTCATCATATCTGCACCTATTTCATTTTACGGATGGGAATTATACTGCTGAAACATTTTATCAAGATTTCCAAGATACTCACTGACATTCTTATCATAAAAGAATTGCAAGGAATATTTTCGAAAATCAGATTCTGAAGCTGTACCTCCTCGCCAATAGTGGTTAGGCCAATTTTTCGATTTCCCTTCTTTTATTTTTTCAAATAACTTACTGACCTCCTCACGTTTGTTTTCTACGCCTCTGACTGTACTGATAGACCCTTCATAGTCTGAGAGTCTTTGAGCATTTACCGCCTGCGTTAAAAACTCTAAAAACTTTTTTGCTTCCTCTGGATATGGAGTATCTGAAGATATAGCTAATCCTATATCTACCCCGCCTAAAACAATATTATCGTCTGCTTGATTCGTTGCTGGAAAAGGAAAAATTCCATAGTTTAAATCGGGATTAATTTTTTCAATCTCTGGAAGAGCCCAAGTCCCCATAATGTACATCGTACCTTCTTCTTGTGCAAACTTCTGATTCGCCTCAAAAAAATCATCGCTAAAGGAGTTAGGTTGAACATAGGAAAGGACAGTCAATATTTTTTTTGAAATATCTTTCCATTCCCGACTATCTTTTATAGTAATCTCTCCTTGCTCCCAGTAATTATTATCAAATTGATTGGCAACTAGATTTAAGTTAAATATACTGGTTTGATCGGCCTCACTATTCGGCATGAGCATCGGTGTTTTTCCTGCCGCTTTTAATTTTTCCATCGTTTCAATAAATGAATCCCATGTTTCTGGAACAGTCAAATTTAATTCTTTAAAATGATTTTTATTATAAAGCACCCCAACGGCATTTTGAGTTAAAGCGATTCCAAACATTCGACCATTTACAAGATAACGGTCCTGTATGCTTGGTTCAATATTTCGAATAAATTTCTCATCAGATAAGTCCAATAAATATCCATTTTTCGCTCTTATTACATAATCCTGCTCAATAGGATATGTTACAAATAAATCTGGAGTATCTCCCCTTGCAATTCGTGTTTTTAACACGTTCATTCCATTCGGCACAATGACTTGGTTAATTTCGACTTCAGGATTTTGTGCTTCGAACTCATTAATCAGTTCCTCAAAAATAGTCTCCGTTTCATCCTTCGGTGTAAAAAATTCAAGGCTGACTTTTTCTTGTTGAATGTTTGTCTGGGTAGCTTGATTGCAGGCAGATAACCCTAGAATACATAGTACGGGCACTATTCGTAAAAGGGGTGCCATATACATCCTCCTCTTAAATTTAATAATTCAGAAAATAATTAGTATAAGATTTTTAGATAGCTTTTTATTTAACTGCCTTTAGAGAATATTCGATATGAGATGTTTTTAACTATATTATAATAGTTAAAATCAAAAAATGGATAACAATTTTTGATGATAGTGCTATGAGTAAGGAACTTGGTGAATGGCTATGTCAGACATTTGCTCAATCTGTTCATCTGTTATATCACTTGCTTTTTCAACTTTCAACAACCGTAACTATGAGCATGCTAAGGCATAACCGATTAGTTTGTACATGTATAAATCCCTATACCTATAGGCATATAAATTTTTAAAAATCATAAAACATAATAAGTGAATAATAAAAACTGAAGGTTTGTCATGACAAAAAATATCATCTAGACTCAGGTTATGAAACAGTGCCTGATGCCAATAAAATTGTTTTACGTATGTTAGGAATCGTAAACCAAAATGATAAATCCCATTATTATAAATTACTAAATGGAGAAAAAGAAGGACTATTTGGCCGCAAAAAATATGGAAAACGAATGTATCAAGTTCGAAGGAAAGATATCATTCAGTATGCAGAAAAATGCTTCCAAAATGAAAAATGAGAATTATATGACATTGACTTTATAACAAATTTAAACCAAATTGATGCAAGCAACAGACTTCCAATGATTGATAATAGTACTGCAAAAAGCATTCAATACTCTTTGAAATATCTAAAGTTTCATGAAATCATTTAGGATACCACTTTTAAAAAGGGAGAAAAGAATTTAATTATGCATATAAACTTGAAAAGCACTTAAATAAAATAGATTTCTAGCAAAAAAGGCAGTGATTTGTCAATATCACTGCCTTTTTTCACATTCATTCTCACGTATCCAAAAACGTCTTCCCCTTTAATTCATTCAACGTAACAACAAATTCATAGAGAAGTTTATACGAGTTTTCCATATCTTCTAAGTCTACTACCTCAATCGGTGTGTGGGTATAGCGCGATGGGATGGAAATAACGCCGGTTGATACGCCTTTATGTGTCATATGAATGGCCCCTGCGTCTGTGCCAATGCCCATAAATACTTCAAGCTGGTAAGGGATATGACTGTCTTGTGCTATCTTCTTTAAATGTTGTGTAACAAGTGGGTGGGCGATCAATGATTTGTCGACAATTTTAATACAAGGGCCAGCCCCTAAGACCCGTGTGCCTGTCATCAAGGCGTCATGTGTATCACTTGATGGCGTGGTATCTAGGATTAAAGCATAATCTGGTTCAACAGCTGCTGATACAACGGATGCCCCTCTTAATCCTACTTCCTCTTGAACAGTAAATGCCCCGTAAATATCGCCATGTTTAGCACCTGTTTCACGAATGTTTTGCAGGAAGCGGATCAGTAGCGCACATCCCACTCGGTCGTCGAATGCTTTGCCGACGACACGATTGTTGCCAATTTTCTTACACTCCGTTCCATAAGATATCGGTTGCCCGACGCGAATCCCCATTTCTGAGACTTCTTCTTTTGAGCGAGCACCGACATCTATGTAAAGCTCGCGATGGTTAGCCACTCGATTTGGGTCATCCCATTTTACATAGTGAACCGATAGAGTACTGATTACCCCATGTACAACGCCACGATCCGACTTAATAAGGACAGGTAAAGAAAGCAAGATTCGGTCATCAAACCCACCTAATTTTTCAAATCGAATCAGGCCGTTTTCCTCAATTTTTTTAACAATAAAGCCGATTTCATCCGTATGCGCCGCAATTACTAAGGATGGGAATTTTTCATCATTCCCATTTATTTTTACTAGTAAATTGCCAACTGCGTCGACATGATATTCGTCTACATAGTCTTTCACTTCATGTAAAATAAACCGTTGCACATCTTGTTCGAAACCGCTTGGTCCAACGATATTGCTTAGGCTTTTTAAGAGTTCAAACATTGTTGTTCCTCCTTGTATAAAATTAGGGTCAGACCCCACAACATTATCTCGTTTTTATAGGTCGTAAATGACTTTTTAAACGGTATATGGTGTGTGAGGTCAGACCCTTTCGCATAAATGACGCTATAAGTTTTCTTGCGTGTGAGTTTTTCCTTAATTCGTCAAGTACACTTCAGCAAAATTGTCATTTTCCATTGGATGTGCTTTAAATCCTTTTACATAGCCCGCAAGTCCCATAGGTGGCGTTGTGTGACCAATTGTTACCCATGGTGCATCTTGATGGAAAATTTCCTGTGCTTGTTGGTACAACTTGATGCGCTCGTCTTGATCAAATGTTGTACGAGCTTGTTGTAATAGCATGGTAAACTCTTCATTATTATAAAAAGCACGGTTGCTGGCTGGTTTTTCGATATTCGTATTGCTTAAGTTCGGGAATAAGAAATTATCTGGATCTGCCATAACGCCCGTCCAACCGTATAAGGCCATTGGATGTTCCCCTTCACCCGTCTTTTGTAAATAGGTTGCCCACTCATACGTTTTGATTTCTGCGTCAATGCCAATCGCTTTCAAGTTCGCTTGCATCGCTTCTGCTATCTTTAATGGTTGTGGTAAATATGGTCTTGGATTACTCATCGTCCATAATTCCGTTTTGAAGCCATTCGGGAAACCTGCTTCTGCAAGTAACTTCTTCGCTGCTTCTACATCGTATTGGTAATCTTCAATCTTATCATTATAGCCCCAAAGTGAAGATGGGAATGGGTTTTTCGCTACTTCTGCATAGCCATTATAGAATGCATCAATTAACTCTTTTTTGTTAATCGCCATATTAATGGCTTGACGAACTTTTACATTGTCAAATGGTGCCATTTGGGTATTGAAAACCATAAATCCTGTGTTAAAACTTGGACGCTTAATCAGGCTTAATTGTGAATTTGCTTTAATTGTATCGGCATCATCTGGATTTAGTCCATCAATGATATCTACTTCACCACTTTGAAGAGCTGTTAGACGGGATGAATTATCCGGAATCACGCGGAATATCATTTCATCTAAGTATGGTTGTCCATTGACATAATAATTTTCATTTTTCTTTAAGACCACTTTATCATTACGACTCCAGCTCTCAAACTTGAATGGTCCAGTACCAACTGGGTTTTCATAGAACTTGTCTCCATATTTTTTAATCGCATCAGGACTGGCAATTCCGAACATCGGAATCGCTAGATAGCTAAGAAATGGCGCCGTTCTTTCAGTTAATGTAATTTCTACAGTTGATTCATCCACTGCTTTTACAGAGGCAATTTTGTGATTTGGATCGCCTTTAAATCCACCATATAAGAATGGATAGTATGGGAAATCTCCCTTATGGTATGGATTTGCTGGATCCATCCAACGTTCAAAGTTGAATACAACAGCATCTGCGTTAAAATCGGTGCCATCTTGGAATTTCACACCTTTTTTAAGCGTAAGTGTCCATGTTAAGCCATCTTCAGAAACTTGAGAAGATTCCGCTAGTTTTGGTTGCAATTTGAGCTTATCATCATAGACAAACAATGTTTCAAAAATATTATGCGTCACACGAATCGACTCACCATCGGTAATATTGATTGGGTCTAAGCCAATCGAATCAGCGCCACGGCCATAGATTAATGTACCACCGGCTTTCGGCTCTGTTGTTTCGCTCTTGTCTCCGGCTTTTTCTTTGTTGCCACCAGAACAAGCCGCAAGTACTACTGTTAGTACAATTAAAAGACTGACAAAAAATGAAGTTTTCCGTTTCATCATCGTTCCCCCTATTTTCTATATGGAAAGCGGTACGAAGTGTTCGTCCCGCAATCTACCAATTCTTAGTTTTTCATTTTTGGATCTAAGGCATCTCTGAGTCCATCACCCATTAAGTTAAAGCCAAGGACCGTCAACATGATGGCTAACCCTGGGAATAAAACGGTCCATGGTGCCTGAATAATATATTGCCTTGAATCAGCAAGCATTTTCCCCCATTCCGCTTGCGGAGGTTGGGCTCCCATCCCTAAGAAGCCGAGCGCTGCTGCTTCGATGATCGCTGTTGCAATCGCCAATGTCGCTTGTACAATAATCGGTGCTGAACTATTTGGCAACACATGATGGAATAAAATACGACCATCACTCATCCCCACTGCTCGAGCCGCCATAATATATTCTTCCTGTTTCACACTAAGTACTTTCGAACGAATGAGTCTGCCGAAATTCGGAATATTGATAATCGCAATCGCAATTAAGGCATTTTGTAAGGATGGCCCTAACACGGCTACGACCGCAATTGCTAATAGAATACTAGGAAAAGCGAGCATAATATCAAAAATTCTCGAAATCAGTGTATCAATCCATCTTCCGTAATATCCGGCGATAATGCCAAGGAAGCAGCCAAGGATAACAGATCCCGCTACCGATACGAGGCCGACCCATAATGAAATTCGAGCTCCGTATAGTACCCGGGAAAAAATATCCCGACCAAAGTCATCGGTTCCAAACCAATGCTCAAAAGAAGGTGGGGTATTTCGGATGGAAAGTTCTTGGTCATTGACGCCATATGGAGCCAGTAGCGGTGCAAAGATCGCAATGATCACAAAAAATAGCACAATACCAGCACCAATCAATGCGACTTTATTTTTCTTAAAGCTTTTCCATCCTTCCCGCCATGGGGAACTCGCTTCTTCCTGTTGAAGCTGGTCTATCTCATTTTCACGTTTTGCTAAAACCGGCACAAAAATCCCCCTTCTCTTTAGTTGTATTTAATGCGTGGATCGATAGCAACATACAGAAGGTCCACAACTAGATTAATCAGTATGAAGATGGTGGCAATGATGAGAATACCAGACTGAATCACTGGATAATCACGAAACCCAATCGCTTCATAAATATAACGGCCAATTCCAGGCCAGCCGAAAATCGTTTCCGTTAAGATCGCTCCACCAAGTAATAGTCCCACTTGAAGTCCGATTACAGTTAACACCGGGATGACCGCATTTTTTAACGAATGCTTGTACACAACAAAGAACATTCTCATCCCTTTTGCACGTGCCGTTCTAATATAATCGGAACGCATGACTTCTAACATACTAGAACGAGTAATGCGGGCAATAATCGCCATTGGTATCGTTGCAAGTGCTAAACTTGGCAAGATTAGATGGCGGATGACTTCACCGAATTGATCAAATCTACCAGCGATCAATGTATCGATTAAATAGAGATTCGTTACCACTTCAACTGGATCACGAACATTTTCTCGCCCTGTTGAAGGTAGCCAACCTAATTCTAAAGAAAAAGCCCATTGCTCCATTAAACCGAGCCAGAAAACCGGAATCGAAATCCCAATTAACGCCAGGATCATCGCGGTATAATCAAACCATGAATTTTGAAACCAGGCACTGATAATCCCTGCATTTACGCCAATGAAAATCGCAATGAGCATTGCAACCAAGGATAATTCCAGCGTCGCTGCAAGATATGGCCAAATTTCATCCTTAATCGGCGCTGAGCTGCGTAATGATTCCCCTAAATCTCCTGACAGGAGCCCTTTTACATAGTGAAAAAATTGCACATACCATGGATCGTTTAAGCCAAGTTTTTCGGTTAATTGCGCCATCGCTTCCTTTGTTGCTTGCTGTCCTAAGATCACTTGGGCCGGATCACCTGGGATGGCTCGAATGATGAAAAACACAACAATTGTCATACCAAACAGGACGGGTATAAGCATCAATAGACGGCGAATTGTGTACGTTAACACAAGAACCCCTCCCCTTTCATTTTACAATGTTTTTTCGAAATTTATTTCAGACGACAAGCCACAAAATGGCCTGGCTCCACTTCCACTAAATCATCACGTTCTGAGTCAATATTCATCCAAGAATCATCGATGACATACGGACTTGGCAGTGTGCCAAATTGGATCGCAGCTTCTGCACCCTCTTGGTAATATTCCGGATCAGGTATCGGAACTGCCGCTAACAATTGTTGGGTATATGGATGAAGCGGATTCTGATAAATTTTCTCAGCGGCAGCTAACTCCACCATCCGGCCTTTATACATAACCCCAACTCGATCACTAATATGACGGACAACGCCAAGATCGTGGGCGATAAAGATATAGGTTAATTGAAATTCCTTTTGCAAGTCTTTCAATAGATTAAGAACCTGTGATTGAATTGACACATCCAACGCCGAAACAGGTTCATCAGCAATGATCAGTTTTGGATGGGTCATTAACGCCCGGGCAATGCCAATACGTTGCCGCTGTCCACCACTAAATTGATGGGGATAGCGTCTCGCGTGATAACTAGTTAGCCCTACTACCTCTAACATGTCGCTTACCTTTTTCTTTCGTTCAGCTGCATTGCCAATTCCATGGACAATCAGCGGTTCCTCTAATATCTTCTCCACTGTATGTCTCGGATTAAGCGATGCATATGGATCTTGAAAGATCATCTGAATATTACGCCGTACTTTTCTCATTTCTTTTTTCGGTAAAGCCCGAAGATCTTGATTATCGAATAGAATGGTTCCTTCTGTCGGTTCAATTAACCGAAGCAGCATCCTGCCTGTTGTCGACTTACCACAGCCACTTTCGCCAACAATCCCTAATGTTTCGCCTTCATTGACATGGAAAGAAACACCATCCACAGCCTTCATATCGCCGATTTTCTTCCCTAGAATCCCGCCCGTAATCGGGAAGTATTTTTTGACATGTTCCACCTGTAAGATCGGCTTCGTCATTCAGAAACACCCCCTTGTTGTTCATGCAGAAAGCATCTTACTTTTTGCCCTTCTCCTGTTTGATACAGTTCAGGCGTTTCCCTAAAGCATCGGTCGAAGGCATGCTCACAGCGTGCGGCAAAACGACAGCCATCTTTAATACTTCCTGGCTTCGGAACATTTCCTGGAATTGAATAAAGCCGATCGACCTTTTTTCGCATATCAGGAACAGATTTAATTAACCCAATGGTATAAGGATGCTTTGGATTTCTGTAAATCGTCGCAATATCGCCTTCTTCGACGACCTTTCCCGCATACATCACAACAATGCGCTGACAAACTTCCGCAACAACGCCAAGGTCATGGGTAATCATCATTATCGCCGTTTGATAATCTTGGTTTAACTTTTTCATAAGCTTTAGAATCTGTGCTTGGATGGTGACATCTAGAGCAGTTGTCGGTTCATCAGCGATTAACAATTGTGGATTACAGACCATAGCCATCGCAATCATCACTCGTTGACGCATGCCGCCAGATAACTGGTGAGGGTATTCATTTAGCAATTCTTCCGCGCGAGGTAAGCCAACCATTTGCAAAATTTCAATCGCTCGTTCCTTCACTTGCTGCTTATTCCACTTGTTGTGTAAGCGAATCGTTTCCATAATCTGATTCCCAATCGTAAACAACGGATTTAAAGACGTCATCGGTTCTTGGAAGATCATCGTAATATCATTGCCTCGAATTTGTCGCATCCGTTTTTCCGATGCCTTCGTCAAATCCTCGCCTTTATACAAAATTTCTCCGCCAACAATCTTACCGGGAGGACTGGGAACTAAGCCCATAATCGATAACGAAGTCACCGATTTCCCACAGCCCGATTCCCCAACAACCCCAAGTATTTCTCCTTTGTTAATATAAAAATCGATATCATCTACTGCCGCCACTTCTCCATCATCCGTAAAAAAGGAAGTACGCAGATTTTTCACTTCTAAAACAGACTCACCTTTCATATGAAAGCTCCTTCCCATAACATCTCCCGGCATCTCATTTGAATTAACATTCTAGAATTTGTATTTTCATACAACGCATTCCTATAATTGTATACATGAAAAATCTCAAATTTATCAAAAAAATCAATAAACTAGAACTAAAAGTACTTCTAATCCACTTATTTGTATTCTTTTGATATAATAATATTTTTAGAATGTTTGTTGTTTTTATGTAGTATACCGCAAAACTCTACATTATTCTACAGAATTTTCACACCTTTAAGAGGAGACAAAGCTCCCGAAACCTTTGCGGCAGATACTACTGAATGACTGAAAACGCTATGATTTTATGGGTAAAAAAAAGACAGAGAGCCAAATTGATCAATCATGGGCTCTTTGTCTTTTTAAATTTTCGAATAAATTCGGAGTGGTGACAGTGGGATACAAACTATGATCCTATCTTATTTTTAGATTTCTTCACATACTTCTTATTTTCTTTTTCACTTCGATATGTCATAACCTTTTCCCTCACCATTGAAGGGTCTTTTTTTCTGGTCATCATTTTAACGAAAGCATCCTCTACACTATAGCAAATGGATCTATATAATCCCATCTATTCTCCTCCTTTAACTTGCCATTTTACGTGCTACATAAAAGCGGCGAGCGAACCAACCTATAATGCCCATTCCAGCTACCGTTGAAGCAGTTGCTGTAGTACGCTTTTCTTCTTGCTTGGTAGCATGTTCTTTCTTACCGAGATGATAATATTCATCAAATATAACTTTAGCTTTTTGATATTTATCAGGAATTTGAAAAGCTTCTCCCTGCAAACCCAGATTATATGCGTCATCTTGAATCTCTTTTATTTCTTTATTAGACTCAAATCCTTCTTTATACCAACCTACATATTTATCGGTCTCAAGTTGCGGCTTCTTATAAATCAGCATGGTGAAAGCTGCTTCATACCCTTGTTTTTTGTACTCTACTTTCAATTCACTTTGCCCTTTTTCAAAACCCTCATTGTATGAAGCTATGTATAAATCTTTAATATTTTTAGGAGGTCTTCCATCGTTTTCATCTTTTCCATCTTGATAACCAAGAGCAGCATACTCCGCTTTCTTCTTTTCATCTCTTTCACTTACCGCTTCATTAAACCCTATAGTAAACGATTCTTGTAAACTGGTATTTGCCTTAAATGTATCAGGAATCACAAGTTGATCCTGTTTAGCTCCAAATTCATAGCCTGTCTGCTTAGCCTTTTCTTTATCAGCATGTAATTTATTGTTTCCTTCTAAATAACCCTTTTCATATCCCGACTGATACCCTTGAATATAGTCATCAGATCCATTTGCACTAGTATTCTTTGTTGTATCGGAATAACCAGCTGTATACCCTACAGAATATCCTTCTTTTTCACCAGTTGCTTTATCATTTTCTGCAGTTATCTTGGCAATTTGGGCTGGGCTATGATTTATTTTACTAGTGTCATAACCACTTGGCGCTTCACATGGTATACCATCATCGACCGTGTTTCCCCAACCATCCAGTCTTTCTGGATCATTCTCTTTTGTATACCCTTTTGAATTCCAGTATTCTACTACTTCCTCATAACTAGAAAAATCGGAACAATCCTTATCGCTTGATTGAGTGGGAGTTGTAAAAGTGGAATTACTCTTATGCGAAGATTCCGCTGTTCCCCCGTTATGATAATGGTAGCCAGAGCATAATCCTTTTGCTTGAGATTTTGCGCTACAATTATGTCCCCCACTGCTATCCGTCCTTCCAGAATGGGCATAAATCGTAGAACCTAAAACAAATGAAAGGAGCAGCGTAATAATTCCTATTCTCTTTATCAAGTAATAACCCCATTTTCAATAATATTCTGACATTACAAATAAATTCTTTATTTGTAATATTTACATATTTACTAACTTTTTACAATAAAGTTTTTTTTGTTTGTCAGTAGAAAATATTAATTTAATGAGGTTAGTTGAAATTATCATTATTATTTATATAACTTTTGTAAATATCGAATAAAATGAAATTAACTTTTAGTGTAAGGAAGGCAACCTTTTCATAATTAATCCCTCAATTTAAATGAATTGCTGGAAAGCCTATAGATCTTACTAAAAAGTTTACGAGATTCTAAAATACTAAAAAATATAATAACGCTTACATTTTTACATTAAAGTGCTCAATCTAGCTCTGTTTGATGTATCCTCCTCCTTTTCCAACATTACGAGCCGGAAATCCAATTACAAGCCGGATTTGCCTATTTACGCGCCGGAGCCATTTCAGGAGCAGGGATTTGAAAAAGCTCCTCCTTCGAAGTATTTTAAAAACAGTTCAAATATCCGGAGTAGTAGTTGACATGAATTCATCCAACTCCACTGCCTAGTAAAACAAAGTGTCCATTGGTGGTTTATTGCACACAATGGGCACTTTCTGTTACATTTGCACTTCTAATTTCCTGTCATTCTGTCCTGGTTCTACATCGTCTATCATTCTCATTTTTTTCAAACCGTGCATGATTTCATACTTCTCCCGACCAAAATAATCATGAAGATCTAGATAATATTTATAAAGTTCATCATAAATTTTCACATTTTCTACGATTGGAACGAAGACTTCCTCTTTAACTTTAGCCATCTTCTCAGCTGCTTCAAAAATCGTGTCGTAGCCACCATTATATCCCCCTGCAGCAACAGAAGCATACATAGCAGCACCTAAAGCCGTTGTTTGATTCGAAGCAGGTATTTTTATTTCACGATTGGTAATATCAGCGTATATTTGCATAAGCAATTTATTTCGTTGTGGAAGACCACCACATGCAAAAAGTTCGCGAACCTCTACCCCTGCTTCTGTAAAATTTTCAATAATTTTTCTAGTCCCAAATGCTGTCGATTCTAATAAAGAACGATAGATTTCTTCCGGTTTCGTAGCTAATGTCAGCCCGATAATCGTCCCAGATAAATTGGCATCAACTAAAACAGAGCGATTGCCATTCCACCAATCCAAAGTGATAAGGCCAGATTGTCCAGGTTTATACGTGGATGCCTTTTCCTCCAATACTTGATGCACACTTTTTCCTGCTTCTTCTGCTTCTTGTACGACATAGCTTGGTACTGCTTGCTCTACATACCAAGCAAAGGAATCTCCTACCGCAACTTGACCAGTCTCATAACTGTAGTAACCAGGAATAATTCCATCTTCTACAATTCCACAAATCCCTTCGATCGCTTCTTCTTTATCCGATATCAGCATGTGACATGTAGACGTCCCCATCGCCAATACGAACTGTCCTGGGTGTACCGCTCCAACAGCTGGTACTCCAGCATGAGCATCAATAATTCCAACAGCAACAGCAATCCCCGGTAAGAGCCCTAATTTGTGAGCCATCTCTTCTGTCAGTTCTCCTGCCTTCTCGCCAATCGACCGAACCTCACCACGCATTTTTGTTTCTAATATATTTTCCAGTCGTGGATGAAGTGCTTGAAAAAATGAAGCCTCTGGATACCCAGCTTCTTTATTCCAAAATGCTTTATAACCACATGTATTACTACTGCGAATCAGATTGTTGGTTAATCGATACGTTACCCAGTCACAAGCTTCGATGAATAAGTCTGCTTCTTCAAAAACCTCCGGTGCCTCTTTGATAATTTGTAGGATCTTGGGAAACATCCATTCCGAAGAGATTTTGCCACCATAACGATGTAAAAATTCCTCATTTCTTTCTTTGGCAAGTCTTGTTATTTCATCTGCTTCTTTATGTGCTGCATGATGTTTCCATAATTTCACCCAACTATGTGGATGGTTTTCCCATTTCAGATCCAAACATAATGGATTTCCTTGTTGATCTAAAGGTAAAATAGTGGAAGATGTAAAGTCGATCCCTACCCCAATTACATCTTTCTTATCGATTTGAGCCAAACGCATCACTTCAGGAACGGAGTGAAAAAGCACATCTAAATAATCTCCAGGATGTTGTAGAGCCCAATCTGGTTGAAGTGATTGTCCATTCGGCAGCATCTCATCTAATACGCCATTTTTATAAGCGGTTACATGCGTGGCGATTTCCTCACCAGTGTCCACGTCAACCAATAGTACCCTTCCTGATTCCGTTCCAAAATCGATTCCTATCGTATATTTTCTTGTCAAATCGTTTTCCCCTTTCTTTGTCGCTAGTGTATGTAATACATTTTCACATTAAAGTGTTTAGTTTCCTTAAATATCCCAAAGATTCTTCCGCGTACGTATATATCAAATCCATTTCCGGCTGTCCTTTATCAGGTTGAAAAGGATTGACACCAGGTGCCATACACTCCACGACAATATAACCAGTAAAATCAGATTTCTTCATCCCCGATACAAATTGTCCAAAATCAATATGTCCTCTGCCAAGTGCACGTCGATTACTGTCTGCTACATGTAGGATTTCTAAATGATCTTTAGCCAGTAGAAATGGGGTTTCCATATCTTCGTCTTCCATATTCATATGGTATGAATCCAGCAGCATTCTTACCTTCGGATGTCCTACTTCTCGAACAAATCGTACACCATCTTGACCGCTGTTGACAATACAACTCTCATACCGATTTAAAGGTTCAATCACAAGTGTAATATCTAATTCACTGGCTTTTTCTGTTAGCTTTTGCACAGAATCCACGGCCCATTTCCAATCCTCTCCATTTTGTCCCATCGGCGCGGTCTTTCCAACTGCCGAAGGACAAACAACGAGGTACGTTCCTTCTACTTCTTTAACAGCCTCTATTTGTCTGTTAAAATACTCGATCGCTTTTTGACGGTTTGTTGGGCTGGCATTCGCTAAGTCTTGTTCTTCATTTGGCCATCCTGTATCTCCTGTCAAACCGCCAATTTCCAAAGACAACGCCTTCGAAAGCTGTAAAATATCTTTCCAGTTATAGTCATTCACAGCTGCTCGAATTTCGATTGCATCATAACCTGTTTGAGACACAAATTGCATAACCTTTTCTATTGGTAGACTGCCAAAAATCCAACTGCATATCGAAAATTTCAATTCGTTCCCCCTCGTTCCATTCAAAATGAAAAAAGGGAAGAGGCACAGACCATCTCTGTCCTACCACTCCCTTTTCACGTAACAAGTATCTAACGTTCAACGCCAGCTGTGCCATTTTCAAGTAGAGCCATAGAATGAATCTTTATTGCTGGAAAAATACGACACGGGCATATATTCTCTTTCTTTCCCTCTATTTAATTTACAACCGTAGCGGCAGCCTGCGTCAACTGAACTGGGGCCCCTGTTTCGAGAGATTGTTGCGCTGCTTTTGCAATACGTTCAGCTTGTAAACCATCAAAGCCACTACAACTCACTTCTTGGTTTCCAAGGCATGCAGATGCAAACTCTGTTACTTCTTCGATATAGGCTTGGGTGTATCTTTCAAGGAAAAAGTAAAGAGGTTTCTCTTTTTTCACATGGTCATTCGTTGATACTTCAACAGTTGTAGCTCGGTTGTTATCGACTTGCGCAGCTCCTTTATCACCAAATATTTCAAGTCGTTGATCATATCCGTAGGCTGCACTTCTGCTATTATCGATGACACCAAGTGCACCGTTTGCAAATTTCAACGTGATGATTGCCGTATCAATATCACCAGCCTCGCCTATTGCTGGATCCACTAGAACTGCCCCATATGCGGAAACCTCCACAACTTCACTGCCCATAACGTAGCGTGCCATATCAAAGTCGTGAATGGTCATATCCATGAACAACCCGCCTGATGATTTAATATAAGCAAGACTTGGTGGTTGTGGATCCCGTGAAGTGATTCGTAAAATATGAGGTGTTCCGATTTCACCTTCTTTTACGAGCGTGCGGATTTTTCGGAAATTTGGATCAAAGCGACGATTAAAACCGACTTGAAGCTTTACACCAGCATTTTCAACGACAGTAAGTGCTTCTTCTGTTTCAGCCACAGAGAAGCTAACTGGTTTTTCACAGAAAATATGTTTCCCAGCTTGTGCTGCTTCCTTAATTATCGTTGCGTGTGTATTTGTCGGTGAGCATATAAAGACGGCTTGGATTTCCGGATCATTAAGTAATTCATGGTAATCCGTTGTTAATACGTCAATTTGTTTCTCTTTTGCCCATGGTTCTAGATGATCCGTCGCAACATCCGAAACACTCTTAATTCGGATTTGTGGAATTACTCTCAAATTATCCACATGTAATTTTCCAATACGTCCCGCTCCTATAATTCCAACAGTCAATGTCATGGCCAATCCCCCAATAAAAGTATTGTTAATGTTTCAAGTGTTCGCATTATGATATTCACTATTATTCGCAAGGTCGTCTTGCCTATTTTTTAGATTTTTTACGTTTAATTCAGCGCTTAATCTTTGAATTAGAAACTATCCGAATATACCGGCTGACTCTTTACTCTTTATTTGTATGATTCATTAAATCTCTTACTGAGTTTCGTTCTATAAGCTCTGGTGTAAGCATAATTCTGTGTCCAGACATAGTAGGTTTTTCAATCGACTGCAAAAGCTGATGAATGGCTAAACGCGCCAATTCCTCAATAGGTTGCGCGATTGTCGTTAAGCCTGGGTCCGCTATCTCGGCATGTATGGTATTATCAAAGCCAATCACCGATATGTCATTAGGAATAACTACATGTTCCTTCCGTGCTTCATTCATAAAAATAGCAGCGATTAAATCCGTTGCCGCAAATACCGCAGTGGGTTTATTCTCTAATTTCAAAATTTCCTTGGCAGCTTCTCTCGCTTCTCCAATTTTGGACTTAGAGTAAATAACCAAGTTGTCATTAAACTTAATTCCCTCATCAGCAAATGACTGTTTCAAACCTTCTACACGCAGGCTTCCACTGGCACGATTTAATTCAGCAATGACAGCCACATGTCGATGTCCTTTATCCAATAAGTAGCGTCCAGCAAGATATCCACCACGTACGTCATCTGTCGTTACAACGTGAGACGTAAAGGATGGATGATCCACTGAAAACATTAACAGTGGGATATTCCTGCTCTGAAGTTTCTTGAAAACCTTCCAATCTTTTGGATCTGTTGCGATAATAATGCCATCCACTTGCTTTTTTAAAAGAAGTTCCAGATAGTCCTGCTCACGTTCTCGCTGATAATCTGTACTGCAAATGATGATGGCATAGCCGGTTTCCCGAGCATTATTTTCCAACGCCCGGGCAACTTCAGCAAAAAATGGATTGGCAATATCAGGAACGAGCACTCCAATTGTAAATGTCTTCTTCCCTGTGAGCGCTGTCGCTACACTGCTTGGTTGGTATTCGAGTTCTTGCATAATATCCACTACTCTATTTTTTGTTTTTTCGCTAATGCGCCCTGTATTATTGATTACCTTCGACACAGTGGCGATGGAGACCCCCGCCTTTTCTGCTACATCATAAATGGTCGGCTTCATCTGTTTTCAAAACTCCCTCAAATTGTTCTTTACCTTATTTTAGCATGAAGGAAATTTGCTAGTGAGATCGATCGTCCTATTTTGCAATACTCTTTAAGAATTCTAATTTTTCTTGGGCATTTTCTTTTGTGATGATGTCAATTCCACTGTTTATTCGCTTATCGATCTTTTCCCCTTTTATTGCTTTTAATGCATTTTCGACGCCTTGATAGCCCATATTATAAGGACTTTGAGCAATAGTACCTGAAAGCTTGCCATCTAAAATAGATTCAACCGCTTCTTTTGTGCCATCTGTACCGATTACTTTTATATCAAGTCCTTTTGATTCAACAGCACGCACTACACCTAGTGCCATATCGTCATTGGCTGCGAAAACTCCTTTTACCTCCCCATTTTTCTGCAGGATATTTTCCATAACAGTCATCGCTTTTGTTTTATCACTATCTCCAGGTTGTTCCGCGACAACTTCTAGACCTGCTTTTTTAAGTGCTTCTTTTGCCCCTTTAATTCGTTCATCTGTAGCTGGATTGCCAAGTGCTCCTGAAATTAATACCACTTTATCTCCCTTTTGCAGCATAGAAGCAAGTAAATTGCCACCTTCCATACCTGCTGTGTGATTCTCTGTACCGATAAAGCTTGTTTTCCCAGCAAAATCGACATCTGAATCAATCAGGAGAATTGGCAAATCAGATTGAGCTGCTGTTTCTAAAACGGGAACAACTGTCTCCGGTTGAGTGGGAGCGACAACGATCGCATCTGGCGATTGACTGATTTGATCTTCAAGCATATTTACTTGTTGGATCACTTCTGACTCGGCAGATGGTCCAACCACGACTACATCTACACCGAATTCTTTTCCTGCAGCTTTTGCTCCTGCCTCAACATATTTCCAATAAGGACTAGATAAAGTTTTTAAAACAACCGCAACACTTTCTTTTCCGCCACCGCTTGCTTTTTTATCTGCGCTACTGCATCCTGCAACTAACGCGATACAACTTACTGCTACTATAGCTGTGATCCATTTAAACTTCCTATTCATCTCATTACCCCCATTTTTCTATGTCCTATACGTGCTTTTAAAACTCATTATCCTTTTTTACCTTTTCGTTGACGAAGGACGTCAACATATACAGCAGCGATAATAACGAAACCAATGACCGCCATTTGGAAATCTGCAGGAACGTTTAATAGGTTTAGACCATTACGAAGAACGGCTATAATCATCGCACCGATTAAAGTACCCCAAACCGTACCAACGCCGCCCATGAAGCTAGCACCACCAATAATAACGGCTGCAATTGCATCCAGCTCATAGGAAAGACCAGCTAGAGGGAAAGCAGAATTCACACGGCCAACCATCACAAGACCCGCCAGTCCTGCCATTAAACCACTAATTACATACACAATAATTAACACACGATCCACATTAATTCCTGATAATCGAGCTGCTTCCTTATTCCCACCAATTGCGTAAATATATCGACCCGTCTGTGTTCTCGTTAAGAAAATATGGAAAATGATATAGACGGCTATAACTAGTAGGAAACTAACTGGGATCGGACCTACAAATTCACGTCCTAGAAATTGGATCAAATATGGGAATCCAGCAATCGGAGCTGCTGCAGTAATAATCAGCGCAATACCACGGGCAATGTTCATCGTACCAAGTGTAGAAATAAACGGATGTGGTAAACGTAATTTTGTTAATAACAAACCGTTTATTAAACCAAATGCAGCACCGACGGCAAGACAAACAAGAATACCTAGAATGGGACTCAAGCCCATATTAATAGAAACAATTCCCATCACCATAATGGAGACAGCAAGTATTGAACCTACAGACAAGTCAATACCAGCTGTTAATATTGGAAGAAGCATTCCAATGGCCAGTATGGCATTAATAGAAGACTGACGGGCAATGTTCATGACATTATTCATAGTTAAAAACTTGTCCGATAAAAATGTAAGGATTGTAGTTAAGAGTACGAGACCGATTAGTGGTGCAAACTTACTTACATAACTCTTTACTGTTTTCTTTGGTTTAGTTTCTTCGTTCTTTGGTTTTTGAATGACTACTTCACTCATCATTTCATCCTCCTGTTGCCGCTTTCATGATTCTCTCTTGAGTAGCTTCTTCTATCTCAAGGTCAGCGGTTATTTTCCCTTCACTCATTACTAGGACCCGATCACACATACCAAGAATTTCAGGCAGGTCTGAAGAAATCATCAACACGATGGCACCACTTTCAATTAACTGATTCATTAATCGGTACACTTCAACTTTTGCACCAACGTCAATACCTCTTGTTGGTTCATCAAAGATATATACCTTTGCTTGTGTGCATAACCATTTGGCGATAACTACCTTTTGTTGATTCCCTCCACTTAGGTGTCGTGCGTGAAGATCAATGTTATTAGGTCGCACCTTCAATTCTTTTATATAATTGATTGCTTCTTCCCTGATACCTTTTAAATCAACCAATCTAGATTTCTTTGTGAATTTCCGCATATTTGCCATGGCAATGTTGAAGTCGAGCGGTTGATCAAGTAGAAGACCTTCACTTTTCCTATCCTCCGTAATAAAAGCAATGCCTGAATCAATTGCATCTCGAGGTGATTTAATGCGGATTTCCTTTCCATCTATAAAGACTTTTCCACCGCCACGTACATCTGCACTGAAAATGGCTCTTGCTAATTCTGTTCGTCCTGCACCAACGAGCCCAGAAATGCCAACAATTTCACCGTATCGAACCGAAAATCCAACGGGTTCTTTCGTTCCCGATACCTCTATGTTCTCAACTCTAAATCCTTCTTCTCCAAGCGTAAACGATTGCTTCGGGTACTTTTCATCCAGCGTCCTGCCAACCATCAATTCAATCCAGTAATCCGTTTCAGTTGTCTGAACTGGCAACGTATCTATTTTAAATCCGTCGCGAAGAATAGTGATCCGATCGCCCATCCGTCTAATTTCTTCAAGCCGGTGGGAAATGAAGACAATTGCAATGCCTTTTTCCGTTAATTGTTCAACACAGCTATATAACTGTTCTACTTCTGTTCCACTAAGACTAGATGTCGGCTCATCCATAATAATCAATTTCGCATCGAGGGCGAGCGCCTTCGCAATTTCGACAAGTTGCTGCTGCCCAATTCCCAACTCTCCAAGTTGCTTATCTGCAAGCGCCGGGCTCTGGCCGAGCATCATCAAACAGCGTTCAGCCTCCTTGCGCATTTCTTTTTGGTTAAGAAGGGACAGCTTTCCTCGGCGCTTTAATTCTCTTCCAAGAAAAATATTTTCATAGACCTTTAATTCTGGAATGACATTCAGTTCTTGATAAATGGTCGCAATGCCAAGACTCATAGCCTCAACTGGCGTATTAAGTTGAATTTTTTGACCTTCCCAATAAATCTCACCAGCATCTTTTTCGTAGGCACCTGTTAAAATTTTAATAAGAGTGGACTTTCCTGCACCATTTTCACCAAGCAAAACATGAACTTCTCCAGCTTTTACATCTAGATCAATCCCTTTTAAAACATGGTTTTGACCAAAGCTTTTTTTAATTCCTTTCATTTCTAGGAGGCTTCCTGCATGAGTAACCATGTACAGACCCCTTTCTATTATTCCTTATTTCTGAGTAAGCGCTTTCCTAAACTAGTATAAAAAGACTCTATTTTTATTTTTCAAACATATGATAGTTTTTAAAAACATGATTCTCTCGAATTAACGCACTGGTAATGGAGATAAGCTAACTCTTTGTCCAGTTTGATAGGATTCCCGTGCTGCAAGAGCGATTTTTAGAGCTTTTACACCGTCATCTACTGTAACACGTGGTGTTCCTTTCTCAGACACCACTCGGAAAAAGTCTGAGAGTTCCAAATTGTAAGCATCTGTAAAACGGGTTGGGAAATCTGGTACTATATCATGTGTGCTTCCCGCTTTCGTTAAAATCTGAATATCATGCTCTCTTAGATTTCCAATAAAAATGGAGCCTTCTGTACCAATGACCTCTGCCCGAATATCATAGCCATAATAAGCGTTACGACTGGCCTCGGCGTCTCCAGCTGCACCTGAAGCAAATTCTATATACGTAAGAGATTGATCTACATCCCCGTATTTTTCCATGAACGGATACTTTAAAACACGGCCATGAGCGCTAACTGAGGTTACTTCAGACTCCATTAAGTAACGGGCAATATCAAAATCATGGATGGACACATCAACAAACATCCCGCCACTATGCTCGATAAACGCTTCGTGTGGTGCATGAGGATCACGAGAAATACCGCGGAAGTATATCGGATCACCGATATCACCAGCTTCTATTCGTTTTTTCGCTGCATCGTACGCAGGGTCAAATCGACGCATAAAACCAACCTGACAGATTGTATGATTCTTTTCGATTATCCCTTTAATTTCATTGGCTTCATTTAAATCAATCGTCAGTGGCTTTTCAACAAAAATGGCTTTACCTGATTCTGACGCTTTTTTCAATAAATCAAAATGAGTGCTTGTTGGTGAAGCAATAATTACTGCCTGAATCGTATCATCTTGAAAAATCTCATCGGGATTAGTCGTATAAGTCGGCACTTCTAATTCTTTTGCGACCCGCTCGGCCGTCTCAATGTTCATATCGCATACCGCCACCAGCTCTGCGTTGCGAATTCTTGTTGCTACATTTACTGCATGCCAATATCCAAGTCTTCCAAGTCCAAATACAGCCGTGCGAATTTTTGTTGTCATTATTTTTGTTCTCCTTTTTCACTCATATCCATCATTACAGAATGGTTATGCAATGACTGGTAACTTTTCTCAAGATAACCGGCCATCTGAAGCGAATGGTTCGTGTTGTAATCAGGCTGTTTTCCTTCTAGAATACAATCATGAAAATGCTCAACCTGATTTAAATATTGATCATCTTTAAACTTCTCAAATAAAATCACATTGTCATTGTCATCCTTTACAGTGATTTTCCCATGTTGATCATCTGATACATCTGGCCGAAAAGCGGAATCAACAATAATTGAACCCTTAGGACCAATAATTTCATACCGATTTATAAACGGAAGTTCCATTGAGGCCGATACCTCAGCTATTCGGTTTTGATTATCAACTAATACGCAAGTAGACGTTGTATCAACTCCATGATCTGGACTCATTTTCCCGCTCATTGAAACACGGGTAGGGATAAAGCCAATAATTTGTGTTACCGCATGCAAACCATAACACCCGACATCACGCATGGCACCTCCACCTAATTCTCGATTTAAACGGATATCCCCTACCTCATCAAGCATCCAGGAAAAGTGGGCTTTCACATGTCGGTATTCGCCAATTATCCCCGATTCAAGCAGTTCCTTCACGCGTTTATGTTGACAATGAAATTGATACATAAATGCTTCCATAAAGACTACATGATTATCATCCGCTGCTTTTTTTATAGCTTCCATTTCTTGTGCTGTTAACGCAGCCGGCTTTTCAAGAAGTACATGTTTCCCTTTTTCCATGGCCTTTACTGCCCATTTGGCATGAAGCGAGTTTGGAAGCGGAATGTAAACGGCATCAATAGCTGAGTCGTCTAATAACTCTTCATAACTTTCATAAATGACAGGTGTATGAAAGCGTTCAGCTTTCCTCTTGCTCCTCGATGCAACTGCAGCAACTACTGTACGATCTGAACGACGTAAAGCTGGAACTACTTCATCATAGGCTATATTTGCCGCACTCATGACTCCCCAATGTATCTTAGTCATAAACTCCCACCTTTAGCTTTCTATTTATTGTAAGTAAAGTTTTTAAGTAAGCGCTTTCCCTAATTATAGCTCATCATTTTTATTTTTCAACAAATTTTTCTTACTTATTTAAATTTTCCCATTTTTAATGAATTTGATATTTTGTTCATTAATATTTAGGTAGACAGTTATAGGTTAATCACGTCTCGTGTAGCTGTGGAGACTTCAACCCACAAAAAAAGGATAGGAAAAACAATCATCCCCTAACCTTCCAACTACTTATTTGACACTCCCCGCAGTAAGCCCTTGCAGAAAATACTTCTGAACAAATAAGAACACGATGATTAATGGTGCACTGGCCATAAAGGATAACGCCATTAGAGCATTCCATTCCGTAGTAAATTCTCCAATGAGCATCCCGATTCCGATCGTAAGCGGTCTGACGGAAATCGAGTTGGTTAGTACGACCGCAAACAAAAATTCATTCCAGGCGAGAATAAATGTATAAACGCCTGTCGCAATTAACCCTGGTAAACTTGGTGGTAAAATAATATAGAAAAAAGTTTTCAGCGGACCACATCCATCGATTTTGGCCGCTTCATCTAATTCTTTGGGAATCGTACTAATAAAATCCCTCATCATCATAATTGAAAAAGGTAAGGCAAAAGACGTATAGGCTAGAATTAAAGCATAGTAGGTGTTATACAGCCCTACATTCGTAATAAATAAAAAGTAAGGAATGACGAGAAGCACCATGGGAAACATCTGCGTGATTAAAATGTAGATTAAAGCGGTTTTTTTTCCTTTAAATTGAAACCGTGAAAACCCATACCCAGCCATGGCTGCAGCGATTATACAAATGAAAGTAACGGACAAAGCAATAATATAACTATTGACAAACAATTGGATTAAATCTTTGTTTTTAAACACCGTACTAAATGCATCCAGCGTAAAGGTAGGAGGTAATAGCTTCAGCGGGTTTGAGAATACAGTTGGATTCGTTCGGAATGCTATACTAATCATCCAAAAAATTGGAATCATCACGATACTCCCAAGAACGAGCAAGGATAAATAAACCGTATATTTATGTTTCTTATTCATGTTTTATTCCCCCTCCTTACTAATCGATGATTTAATATAAAATAACGAAATGATCAACATAACAAATAGCATGAATAATGACGTAGCTGATGCATAGCCAAAATCTAACGTTCTAAACGCACTTTGATAAATATAGGTGGATAAAATTTCGGTACTATCCATCGGTCCCCCACCCGTCATGAGGAAGACCAAATCAAAGGCTCTGAAATTCCAAATGAACTCTAAGACGACTAATGTCATGATAATATTTTTTAATTGTGGAATCGTAATATAAACTAATTTTGTGAAAAAACCAGCTCCGTCAATTTCGGCTGCTTCATACAAATCATGGGAAATGGTTTGTAAACCGGCTAGTAGCATTAACATCATAAAAGGAAAACCACGCCAAATATTTGCGATGATGACACCCATCAAGGCGGTTTTTTCATTTCCTAACCATGCCATTTGAGATAGTTCCATAAATCCGAGTCCGCCTAAAATTTTATTGACGAGACCGAATGGATTGAGCATTAACATAAAGATAGCGGCAATGACCGTCGTAGACGTTAACCACGGAAACATCAACAACGCCCGAAACACCGCTCTAAACTTCGTATTAATCGGTTGGTTCAGTAATAATGCAAAGGTTAGCCCTATCACTAACCCCATCACGACACTAACAATGGTAAATATCAATGTGTTTTTTAGCGCATTCCAAAATAGTGGATCGACAATAAAGTCCATATAATTCGTCAGACCTGAAAATACGGGATTCGACTTGTCTGTATAATCATAAAAACTCATGAGAATTACTTGATATAAAGGATAGGCAGTTAGTAGAAGTAGTAAAATTAGTGCTGGTAAAATAAAGGAAATCTTCTTAAAGTATTCGGTTAATTGATTCGCAACATTTTTATTATCCATGTTCCTCCCCCAGGCTTAACAAAGAGGAAGGGTCAGACCTCACTTACTGCCCATCATGACATGGTAAACTGTATGTAGAATGTGGGGTCTGACCTTTTCTAACAACCTCTTTGTATCAATTTATTCATCTCTTATTCGTTTTCTTCAAATGCTTTATTCCAATAATTTGCTGCGTCATCTAGTGCCTCTTGTGCCGATTTTTTACCATTGATAAAGTTTTGAATTTCAACCGTAAAGCGTTTTCTTAAATCAACAGCGTTTGGTAAGTAATGATCAATAACTTCCACACGATCAAATGTTTCAAATTCGTTTACAAACACGCTTAAATACGGATCTTTCTTGAAGAAATCATTATTCATCGTTTCTTTGTTATATGGGAAGAAGTTGGTCGCTTGATCCCATAGTAATTGCCCTTCTTCGCTGCCCATAAATTCAATAAATTCCCAAGATGCTTCTTTATTTTTTCCTTTCGCACTAAGGGATAATACCGAACCTTGGGCAATCGTTCCAGTTTGTTCGCCTTTCGGTAATGGAGCGACGCCAAAATCCAAATCTGGATTCAATTTCTTTTGGATTGCTACTCCCCAAGGACCTTCAAACATAAAGGCTACATTTCCAGCTGAGAAATTAGCTCGTTTCTCTTTTTCACCTGCACTAAGTTCGCCAGGCGTTGTGACTTTTTCTGTTTTGATTAAATCTTTTAAGTAATTTAACGCTTTTACACCTTCTGGTGAATTGAATACCGCTCTATTATTCTCAAGAATTTTGCCTCCAGCTTGCAAAATAAACGGAAATACTTCATAACTAATAACAGTTGGTGGTTCTGCAGCAAGATTCCCAGTTAGTGCATATTGGTTTTTACTCTTATCCGTTAGTTTAATCGATGCCTCTAAAAACTCATCCCATGTTTCAGGTACATCTACACCGGCATCTTTTAGCAGTTTTTTATTGTAAAACAACGCCATATTCCCGTTCGTAATCGGCATGCCATACAAATGCCCTTTATAAGGCTGCATCATCGGGCCTTCAATCGCGTTTTGATAGTCTTCTGGAAGTTGAGCTACATAGTCATCAATCGGATCAATAATGCCTGCTTCGGCAAATTCCGTTAACCAAGCTCCTGATGTTGTAATGATATCTGGGGGAGTGCCTGCTAAATCTAAAGATAAAATTTTATCATGTTCTTGAGCAAATGGTAGATCATCGATAATCAATTCAATATCTGGATTTTCCGCTTCGAATGCTGCTTTCACTTTATTAATTTTATCTGGTCCTTGTTCATTGACCCAATGTTGTAACCAATGAATTTGTACTTTTCCGTTCTTTCCTGGTGTGTTGTTTTGATTTACGTCATTATTTACCTTATTCCCAGTGGATGGTGGACCACAAGCTGTCAGCAAAAGAATGAGTACACTTATTAATGCGATCATCTTACAATTCCTCATGTTTATTCCCCTTTTCTACAATAAATTTTCTAACGTCACGACATTTGGTAACGCTTCCAAATTGATTAATGGCAATAAATAGTCATGGAATGATTGGGTTGCCTTATGCTGTTTCCCATCCCAAAAGTTAGCGGGTAGACTCCTCTCCTTTCCTGAAATTTCAGATAAATCAACACAAACGAATTGGTACATATAGGGGTAATTCTCTGTCCTTTCAATGCCAATCATTTTCCCAGTTTCTCCCCTTAAACCAGCCTTAATCGCCTCCCTTCCTGTTGCTTCTGCTTCAAGTACATCTTGTTTTGACACAAATTCCATGGAACTTCTATATAAACTGTTTGGGATAGTAATCCTGGTTTTTATGTTCATCTGGATTTGAATTTCCTGTGCTAATCGATAACTGATGCCACCATTATAGTTTTTCCGCGGATTGTGAATCGTGATATCAGAGTTTAGCTCATTTATTTTCATATGGTCTGACACCATTAAAAGAATATTTGAACTGCCTTTTAACGATCGCTCAATATCTCCTAATAGTTCACTGATCGATACTTCTTGCTCTGGTAAATAAGCTAATTGCGGGAAGTCGTTTCTTGCCGATTTTCTACAAGTACTTGCTGCCATAAGCCAACCAACATTTCCACCCATAACTTCCATGATTTCGATTTGCGGCTGAGAGGAAATCGATCTCATATCCGCTTCTAAATAGCGGATCGTTTTTGTTAAAAAATGAACAGCACTGAGATAACCCGGCGTATGATCCGTTCCGCATACATCATTATCAATTGTTTTAGGAATGAAAATACACTTAATATCTAGCTTTCGCGCTTTACAAACTTCGTGAATCTGATGAAGCGAAACAGCTGAGCCGTTCCCACCGATATAACAAAAGATTTCAATCGAAAGTTCGATTAATTGATCAACGATTCTTTCATAATCAAATTCCGTCAACGCATAGCGTGAAGAACCGATGATCGCACCAGGCTGTTCTTTTGCTCTTTTAATAAGTGCTACTTTATCTGTTAATTCGATGATCCGATTATGTAAGAGTCCTTCCATTCCATTAACAGAGGCAAGTACTTTTGTAATCTTCTTTTCGGATAATGCTTGTACTACTACACCGTATAATGACGCGTTAATGACTGGGGTTGGCCCACCTGATTGTGCAACGAGAATATTCATTTGCCACCTGCCTATTCTTGTTCTTTCGCAATGATAACTTTCATCCTCGATTTCAATTTTTCTAAATCCTCATGGTGAATTCGGTCATCGATAACAATCGTATGTGTTGGGTCAAAATCAGAAATTTGAAATGAACTAATCGAGCCAATTTTCGAAGAATCAACTAACCAGAACACCTCTTTTGCTGACTTAAGCAGCTGTTTCTTCACATCTGCTTCCAAAATATCATTACAAGTAAATCCATGTGAAAAGGAAAGTCCAGTTGAAGCGATAAAGAGTTTATCAACATACACGCTTGAAATTAGCTGTTCCATCATCGAACTTACCATCGTTGTTGCCTTTGATCGAAAAACGCCACCTAAAACAATTTTTGTGATTTTTTCATAATGTTCAAGTTCCTCTGCAATATTCATCGCCGTAATAAAAACAGTCGCAGATAGTTGTGGCGATAGACATTTTGCTAACTGAAATATGGTCGACCCAGCATCCATCATGATACTTTCATTATTCTGTATAAGAGTGGCTGCCTTTTTAGCAATCATTCCTTTCTCATGTGACTGTTTCCCGCTTTGTTCGATAAAACGGTTGTTTAAGTATTTCGTAGAGGCATTCTCTCTTCCTTCATTAGAGGATGTTGAGTCCTGCCACACTGCACCCGCTCTTATTTTTTTTACATTTCCTGTGTTTTTTTCTAAAAACTCCACATCCCTTCTTGCTGTGACAGATGAAATGGTAAAGAGATCAACAATATCATGAATACTAACCATCTTATTTTTTTCAATAAACTGGAGTAACAACTCATGCCTTTTGCTAGTAATCACATCATCTCACACTTTCTTAATTTTTAGAATTATTAGTTTATTTAGTGTTTTTTATTATAAGTTACAAAAGCGAAAGCGTAAAGAGTAATTTCGTTATTTTTTTGATGTAAAAGTTTCTTTTACTGATCGTATTTTTACGAAATGAGCCAACCACCCCAAAACGAAGTGCAATTTTTAGGGAAATTTGAAAATTTCTATACCCAGACGTATCAGATAAATCTGCCATTTCATACTTTACGAGCCGCATTTCAAATTTGCGCACCGGAATCGATACTTTAAGCGAGATTTGAGATTTGCGCGCCAAAGCCACTATTTCTACACAAAAAAACTCCCCGCTGCTGTTAAGTGCAGTGGAGAGTTTTTTACGTTTACCCTATTTCACTTCTACGATAAAGTCCGCCCAAGTGTTAATTCTTAGGTGAAAATTCAGTTTTGGATCTTCTTCAATTCTTACTTGGATATAATAATATCCGGGTTCATCTAGTTTAATTTCGTTTGAAAATTGTAAGTTTTTCATAGGTATCTGTTCAGTTTTGACAAGTTCAAAATTGTGATTGCTATATTTACCAATATGAACAGAAAATCCGGTAAACTGTGGTGAATTTTCTTTTATCGCACCTGCTAATGTAAATGCTTTTCCTTTTTCTATTTGCAAAAAACCGTTAGCCGGTTTATCGATTTGAAGATAGCGGTCATTTTCAATGTTTACAGGTACATTCCCTTCTGGTTTCCAAATCACTTCAAATGGTTTGTTCCCCATTGAAACAGCTGTAAGCATGATTGGATTCATGCCAGGCTTAACGGTTGCTCTAAATTCAATCCGATGATAGATTCGATTATCAATTTTTAAATCTTTGTCAACGATTTTTCCAGTATATCCAAGCCAGCCACCAAACCCGCTACTTAACAAGTATTGAGGCGTATAGAGATCCTTTTGATAAAGCAAAGTGAATGTTACCTCTGGATTTTCAGTATGTATTTGCGGCTTTAGAATCTCAATCATTTTCTCACTCCATTGCCACTTTAGGATGCCTTTTTCATAGCCAACATTGATTCCTAAGTTAGGCATGGCGCTTACAGGTAAATACACTCTACCTTTATGAATAAAAGGTGCTGGTATTTTAATATCAGAATTAAACGAACCATCGGGGGCATACAAATAAGGCTTGCCAACTTTGAAACCAATCTTTCTATTAAGATATTCTTCTTTTAACTGTATATCGGCAGATTGCGTTTTCCCATCCCATTGAACGGAACCTATCTGTAAGTCGCGAACTAATTTGATCGGTACATAGGTTCGCTCATTTCGAAGCAGGTAAGGATCAACTGAAATTGTTTTCCCGTCAAACACTGCTGTTGAAGCATTTTTCTTCATTTTCAATTCATGTTTCACTAAATACATCTTCGCCACATCGGAATGGTTTACGGATTGAGCTCGCACCATTGGAGCAGTTGCTAGTGCAATAAACACTAGAATTAGTAGAGTAATAAATGGCTTTCTTATCATTATGAATCTCCTCCTCTTATTTAATAGCTGTTTTCTATAAAATAAGAATATTTTTTATAGAACTTTTATTAAAGTGATTTCCCCATATGACCTCAGTTAATTGGACATACTACTTTTACTATTTAAAAATTACAAATTTTAGCATACCATAAATAATGTTTCACTTATTTCTTTAATCGTTAAACCATGTGGCTTTCGGCTTAATAATTCAAATACGCGAAGAACCCGCTCTGCAGATTTAACGGACATATGTGCACCCCCTACAAATCATAAGTGTGATATTGAATCTTATATGTGATTTAATGCATTAATTGCATCGTGATTATTCTGATATTTCAAACAATAACTTGAAATAGACTAACGATTCAAAGCCGTTAGCCATCTCTCTCCATCAACGTAACTCGTTTAGTTAATAACAAAAACAGTTATTGATTGATCTTTTAGTTTTCTAGAAATTCTATTAAATGGACAACATCCTGCTTCGTAATGTAGGCCTGGTGTCTTCTAACAATAGTTAGATTCAAACTAATTAAAAATTTAAGTCATGAGCTTTCTTTAGACGCTTTACTGATTTGGATAGGTTTCTTTCAAAAACCGTACAGATTGATTAATTAACGCTTTTAATACATCAGCATCAATATCTGCTACTTTATTTATGTACACACACGCTTTCCCTGTAGTATGTTTACCAAAGTCCTTTAACAATTCCTCTCGTTTCGTGTCACCCGTTGCAAAATACAAACTGATTTTAGCTTTTCGAGGTGAAAAGCCGACTAGTGGTGCATCGCCTTCGTGACCGGATGCATATGTATAATGATATGAACCAAATCCAATAATACTCGGTCCCCACATCTTCGCTTGATAACCTGTCGTTTCTGTAAAAATATCTAATAATTTAAATGCGTCTTCACGTTTTTTAGGACTTTCGACATTTTCAATAAACTCAATAACATTACTGTCAGTTTCTTTTGTTTTTAGTTCGTACATCGTTAGAATCTCTCCTTTTCTTTAGTATACTGTTTAGTGGGCTATACTAAATCTTCAATAGTAAATTTTATGTGAATTTAGCTCTACACTTGCGAACAAGTCTATTTTATTTGTTTTACTAATCATTAAGAGTGACAGGAATTTTAACCAAGACATAATCTCCAGTCCACATCTGCGTCGTGGCAATCAAATGTTCTCCTTGTTTTTCAAAGAAAAGTCCGCTACCGTCCTTTTGCTTGAACATCCAGCTATTTTGACTTAGCATTTCCTTGATATTGTCGTCAGCTATGCTTTGATCACTATATGTGATATACCACTCATATCCATTTTCTCTTGATAATTTAACGATTGCTTCATTTGAATCATTTAGCTTTTCAATCGCTTCTTTTTTGCTAACATTTTCAATTGGAAGTGGAGGAAAGAAAAGTTTGTTGTTAAATACGAAAACGACAATAAATAGAACTGATACAACTAACACTATCATTTTCTTCATTGAATCGCCCCTTATGATTCTTCTTTCAATTCTATATTAAATATTCCAGTTGTATTAAAGCAGCCTAAGTTTTCTACAAGCTGTCCGGTTTTGTACTCTCCTACCTGCAAGTCTCCGCTTTGGAATAGACTTGCGATATGTGTAATATACTGGTTCATCGATTCGATATCCTGCTCTACTGTATCCAGGTTTTTCGTTTGCTGAAGGTCAAATTCTAGGAGCCGTTCGATCGTTCGGCCTTTTTCCTTTTTGGCTTCTTCTGCTGATTCCAGAAAGGACTGGTCCTGTAGATGCGGTAGACTGACGATATCTGACACACTTTCCATCACACGATTTGCTTCATCGGTCAGTTCCATCGTAACGCTTTTCGTCTGATTCAAACCATTGTTAAGCTCATGTTCCAAAAAGCTCTGACGAATGAACCCATTGTTCGATGGTTTGAGTCCCGTTAATGAACTTTTGATTGTATTCAAGGTTTGTTCGTATTCGACAAGAAAGTTTTCATAAAACAATAAAAACGGCTTATAACATTCCTCGTTTAATCCACGGATGGCATTCCCGCCTGCTCCTTTAAGCGAATTCTCAAGTGCAATGAGATTTGTAACAGCCTCCTTGATTTGGTTCATCTGCTCTTTTTGGGTACCTATTTTATCAAGGATCTCATCAATGCCAGAATGCAGCGAACCTACTTCTAATACTTTCATTATAAAGGACATCCTCCACCTGTCGTATATTTTATACTTTTATTATATCGATAGGTAAAATTTGGTCATATATGACATTAGTAGGAATTACATATATGCATTCAGGCTATTCGTCGGATTTTTTTATAAGATCCCGTTAAAATTCTCATTTTCAGATTACAGAAGCTACTCATTTAAAAATAAAATTCATTTTATGTACAACATAGGTAAACAACCACTCATTCCCCCAAAATACACATATATTATTAAATAAAGGGGGTTAAAATGATGGATAGAATGATCCTAGTGTTTTTAGCAAGTCTTTTAGCTGGGTTTTCACTGATAAAAGTGTCCTTAGCCGGAACATTTTTATCAAGTTTGGAACCATTCACTACAATCATCGGCGTTTTAGCAGTTATCGTGTTTTCATTGGCTTTAATATATCAAGGAGTAAAGACCTTATTTAACAAATAGTTATGTAAGCGCATTCAATCGATTAAATCATAAGGATCAGACCTCGCACTCTAAATCAGTATGTTATCTCATCCTGTATTTAGTTTTGCGGGATCTGATCCTTTGTGAGTGGCGACATTTCACGTCAAATCTATGTAACAAACTATCTCGGTTGCTCTAAAATACACGGTAAACGATTCTAGGTACATCTTTACCATGATCAATTACATCTCTAATTGCTCGTTTAATCCACTGTTTAGCCAGATCATCAGTACCTCTTGCTTTATCATGAAAGTCTTCAATAAGGCCTTTTGAGAACACACAAAGAACTTTTGTTTTACTATTAACTTGAAGTCCAACCCTTTGGTTTCTAGAGGAAACAATATACATAAGGACTCCAGCATTATTCAAAAGGTAATGATTGTTAGATACATCACATTCCATTATAGCTCTAGTTACCCCATTAACGAACTCTTTTTCCCCACTTTGGACATACGTTTGACTTCCCATAGTAAACAAACCACCTTGTTAAAATATTCATACTATATATATTTCGTATAGGAGACTCAACTTCCTCTATTTCAACAGAAAAATCACACAAATTTTACAAGAGAAATAAGATGTAGACTGGTCCTGCTTTCTAGAAAATCCTTATTCTAAAGATTATTTTATGTACCATGAGAATATAGTAAGATGAAAAGTGCTACGAACACTTCTCCATGCATCCTCTATGTCGAATTGATAAGCTGTCAAATGGAATCAAAAGGAGCAGAAGCTTCATCAGCGGTTCTCTCTACAAAAAACTCGTACTCTCCTAAGTCATAATAGAGATAATACCCAGAATCAACTTCATTGATGCCTTCATCATTTGGTTCCCCTAAATACTCAACAATCTCTCCTTGAGAAAGACTGATTGGGAGGTAGTATGAGTCAACTTGAATGTCTGGATTCTCCTCGTAATCATACCCAACTCCAAACCTACAATTACACTCCCTAATAATGTTAGCTAATTCAGCGAACGGTCAGCCCCCTCACTTCATCCATTTACATACACATCGGCCTACTGTTTCAACGCTAAAATGAGAAATCAATTTGTTTGGAATCATATGATACTCGATTTTTTTCTGTTACTCCTTGTTTTACAATCATACTCAGCCATTTTCTTCATTCGGCACTAATAACTGTGTTCTTCTTTATGGAACTATCGATGCGTTCCCTAATAGTCCGTTTAAGAAACCCATATTCCCCCTCCTAAACTTGTGAATCGACTTGTCCATTTTTTGATATTAAAAAAAGAGTATCGTAGCCATAAAGTAGAATTCTATTCCATATATGAGTCCTTGAAAAAAATTTTTATTGGCATGCTACTTTTTGTGTAAATGGGCTTATAAAAGAAATGAAGTGCTTTTTCTTATCGAAAGAAGAACCGAAAGCCACTCCTCGTTCCACCCGAGTTACCCGTAGATGAAATCGTGGACGATGCTCTCAGTACGAGAATTTATCAAATGTGACAGGACTTTACAGTCGTCATTACAGGAGATCGTAGGCAAATAAATTATAGTTTGGCGGGTGCAAAACATGTGTCAAATTTGTAATGGTACACACATTATCAGTGCGATTAGCGTTTCATCCATCATGATTTCCTGTTGTCCGATTTGTGGACCGGAATCGGAAGAAGTACAGAATGCTAGGTTTGCGGACATGTTACAGGAGATTGCTAAGATTAAGCAGGTGAAGAAAAAAGGGGTTTGATAAATAAAATAGCGAAAAGTTGGAAGGGGAAAACGTTCATAGGATTGCGTCTTCCCCTCTTTCGTTGAATCAGTAAGTCCGATCAAGTGTGTGTGATGATTTTAGTAGTTCCAACTTACACAAAAATGATCCTCAAATGAGATTTACGCAAAACAAGATGATGGCGTTACTTCTTTTATCAATTGACGATTATGCGACTATAGCATCATTTATTTCTAACAAATATCGGGGGTCAGGGATGGCAGTACATAACAAATAACAAAAACCGTGCAGCAAAAACTCTCTGCATGGCCATTTCATTATTTATTACTTTCACGCTTTAAAGGAGAGGGGTCAGGCACCATAATTAAAACCACCAAAAACATCTTCTTCTACGCTCACAACGATCGCATCGCTCAAATCGATTACAACGATCGCATCGTTCAAATCGATCACAACAATCGAATCGTTCAAATCGATCACAACGATCAAAACGTCCTCTATCCCACATTCAAATTCCCTCCTTTTCACTCACATACTATAAAATATGTTGATATGAAAATAATGAATGGACAAGGGTCCGGTCTGTATAGAAATAATTTATTATTATAGAGAGTCTTGTTTTTGGGAATTTTCTAAGGGGGCAAACTTGCTATATCTAAGTTTCTTAACAAGAAATTATTCGGACGTTGCGTGAAGCTGGCGCGGGTGTAAATGAATCTTGCAGCATTCATATCCATGTCGGTGCTGACCAGCATGATGCAAAATCTTTGAAAAAACTTGTTAAGAGAATTAATATATATCGTTCAAGTATTGAAGATCGTTGTGGGTCAATTGGTGGAATATGAAAGGATAAAACCCATCGTCGCTTGACGATGGGTGCCTTTTTGTTTGTACTACAAAAAAAGTTTAGTGACCTCACATGATATACGCGCATGGATCTAAATGTCACGGACTATATACGGCCTCATCATTTCATAATCCTCATGTTCCAAGATATGATAATTCCATACATACCTGCCTGTATAAGGACCAAAATTCATGATGATTCGCGTTACCTGTTTCGGATTAGCTCTTACTGTATCTTTTCCTCCTCGTTCTTGTGGTTCGGGGGGAATTGCCGGGTCAGTATAATAGATGACCCCTTCCTTATTATATTGATCGACATCAAAAGGTCTTCGGTCTATCACCTGGAAATCAATTAAGAGAACGTGAATGGAGTGTGTATCGATAGTTAAGTCAATTAGATACCATATTTCGGTTGATACCAATTTTGGATTTTCTGTTATGGGGGCATCCTACTGTTTATTATCCAATAACATGAATTCACGACCGTACTTATCCATCTTATTATTTAATGTAAAGGATCGTATCTTTGAAGCTAATTGTTCATTTATTCTTGGAAGAGGCACCATATAAGCCGGAATAACACTCGTATCAATACTTGTAAGAGGAAGAGAGATTCTAAATTCCATCACTATACCTACCGCATTTGCGGGATCCCCATCTGGAAAAGGAGCAGGGGCGTCATTTGTCACGATAATGTTCTTTCCCGCAAGTTTGGTAAAATCAATGATGATATCTGCTCTTTCTGCTGAAGCAAATATGATTTCTTTAATCCCTATTGGATATTCCATTAATCCGCTATCCGTCCCGATTTGATAAATGAGTTGTCCTGAATTAAGCTTGATCTTATAAAAACGGGTATTAGATCCATTTAACAGCCGGAATCGGTATTTTCGTGGGTCCACTTTTAAATAGGGCCATACTTTGCCATTAACAAGGATGGTGTCCCCAAAAGCTTGGCGTTATAACAGCCCTTCGATTACTTTTACTTTTCGTATCGCTTGATTTCTTTTTAACTTAGGCAAACTCTTTTCTTGTGCAATCTCAATAGCACCAAGCAACTTCTTGACTTCTGTCCTTGCCTCTTCATCTGTTAATCTTCTTTTCTTCACTCTATCATCTAGATATTGTTCATTATTTTTTCTTTCATTAATATTCTATAAATCTTTCCTTAGCAGCCGTTAAATCAACAGAAATATTCTCTAGCTCATAAGTGCTGTCCCCAATATCTTTTCTTTAATTCAGGAAAGTCTTCTTGTAGTGAGCTAGATGACCTTCCCTTTAGATATTGCATAATTTTACTCGGTGTCAAACTAGGATGACATGAAAGAAGCAAGTGAATATGCTCTTTTCCAACCCTTCCTTGCAGAATCGTAATCCCTCTTGCTTCACATCCTTACCTTACTAATTCCCTAACTCGTATCACTATGGCTCCCTTCAACATTTTATTTCGATATTTTGTTACCCAAATAACAATAGTACTCTATGTCATAGATTGCATGACTACTCTTTTTACAACCGTCCATACATTTCACTTCATCACAAGTATGAACACCAAAAGCAAGGCTAAAAGCATATATCATCTAGAGACGGTGGAGGTAGACCACGCTTTTATAAGTTAAACAACTGAAACACCATACTTTCCTTGGAATTCTATCCTAATTTCATTCGTAAAATATTTGGTTGCTAGGTTTTACCTGGGTTCATTGCAGTGATTTTTACAATAGCAACGGAGGACAACAGGTGATAGTTGTACGTAAATAAAAAAACAAGAGGTACCACCATTTGGTGCACCTCTTGTTTTACAAATTTCTTTTCAACATTTGTTGTTAGAGATATTTTTTAATACTTGCGATCATTTCCTTATATTCTTCTTCTTTTAAGTATGTTTTACCTGGGTTCATTTCAAAGGTGGAACCCCACTCTTCTTTATCTTCATATTTAGGGACGAGATGCATATGCAGATGATGCATTTTATCACCGTAAGCCCCATAATTAAGCTTATTTGGTTGGAAAGCCTTGTCTAAAGCCTCTCCTACTTTTTTTACATCATTCATATATGCCGCCAATGCATCTTGATCAAGTTGAAAAAGTTCTTTTACATGATCTTTATACACGACATTACATCTGCCAGTATACGTCTGCTCTTTAAATAGAAAGACAGTAGAAACATCCAACTGACAAATTTCAATCATTAAGTTGTCACGACCTTCATCCTCCATGCAATACATACAATCTTTATTACGTTCCATACCCCTTAGTTCCTCTCTTGTTAGAAAATTTTAGACTATTTGATTGTAACACTATCATTTCTTTATTGTATATTTTTACTTGAATGAACATGCTTTTAGATGCGTTAGGGTGAACCGTATCAAAATTAAATCTGAAGTTTAATGAAAAACAAAAGAAGGTGAATGCTTGATATACAAGACGTTCTCCCTTCTTCATGTAATATAAAATATTGTTTATCAGAAACTATTTATGTTATTGCGCATCTTTTTAATAATTATTTAAAAAGTGGAATTTTTTTCAGTACAGCACAAACTGGAATGGCTACACAGATCCCTACAACATTTTGAAGGATGTTTCCGGGAATAGAGGCCGCCGGTACAATCCAACTACTGAATAGAACCCTTTCACAAAGGTAATAACCAGCTAACATAAAAGGAACCGAGATGATAGTAGCGAATAGATTGAAACCAAAACTACTTCCATTGCGGCCTTTCGACCAGGCGATTTTCCCAACTATATATCCTTGCAAGCCGCGAGTTAAAATGGTGAACGGTGCCCACATTGTCCACCCAGAGATTAAGTCAAATACCCCCATCCCAACGGCACCAGCGATGGCGCCTTTTTTAGGTCCAAATAAGATGGATGCGATAAAGAGCATCGCTGTTCCAAGATGAACTAAACCTCCATTTGCCGTGATTGGTAGTTTGATATTTAACAAAACCGTGGCAACGAATACCAGTGCAATTAACATGGATGTTAGAATTAAATCGAAAGTGCGTGAGTTTGAATAACTTGTTGTTTTTTGCATAGTCATAAACCTTCCTTATCTTTTCTTTATCGGAATCAAGGATTAGTAGCTTAAGGTTGCCGTTTCCTTTGAAATCTAAATCACGTACGTCTTCAACAGGGGCACCTTTATGATAAGCAACTACTACAACGGGTTCCTTCTATAAATCAGGACGAAATATTCTAAGTATATATACCTTCACCATAGATACCGCTATCGAGCATTAGGACATGATCGGCAAGCTCAGTCCAAACTTGTACAAGCGGCTACCAATGATAGCATCCATCCCCTTAAATCCGTTTATTTACTGATAACCTTAGCAAAGGATTGATATGTTTAAAAGTGTCAATTTAGCGTAAAACCTAGGTGCCAGTTTATAGAAAAATCATAAAAGTGAAATGAATAATTTGAAATAGGATAAATGATGTAACAAAAAAGACCTTAACCAATGATAGGCAGAGCCGTATCCTTTTTAAGGTCTTTTTTCAAAATCAATCAAATTGTTGAGGCTTTGGACGTGCTGAATATAGTCGATACACTTTATCAAGTGGATGAGTATACAAGGAATACCATTCTTCCTAAATACGGGGCGCACTTGCCAGGCGGAAGTTTTGCGCGCAAAAAGGCACAGCTAGCGAAAATTAGCTAGTTGTGCCTTAGTTTTATCTTAGGCAAAAAAACTACCCTTCCAAGTGGGGAAGGAATCCAAATTCATCATCTCAATTTGGCTAATTTACGATTTACCTCTTTCATATCGAAAAAGTCAGGATCAAAATTTCCGAAAAGTTCAATACTTTCTAATTCTCTTTAACAAGAGCTTTTGTATTTCAACACACAAAAACCACTCTGGACAGGCATGCAACACTAAGTACGTGAACGGAAAAAAGCAGGAGAACTGTCCCCTTGCTTCAATCGTGTTACCTTGCCTTTCGTTTTTTCCACACTATCCATTTAAAAACTAATATCCCGAGTAAACCACCAACTGTATCGATGACGACATCCTGCCATAAAGGAGTCCGGCCTCCGGTGAAATGTTGATGGATCTCATCAAAGCATGCATAGAGAAACACACACGCTAGTGGTACACCAAAAGAAAAAACACGATGCTTAGAGAAATACCGCAGTACAGCGACAGTCAAAAATCCAAATACGAAAAATACAGATAAATGAGCCGCTTTACGAATGAAAAATTCAAGAAACCCAGCAAGTCCCTGACTTTGAACACTTACCTCATGCCCAGCATAACTAAAGACAATCCAAGAGAACATATTCTCCAAATTCGTATGACCTTCTAGATACTTCCCTAAAACCGGTTTGAGATTCTGTTCTTCATATGGTTGGGATGAGAAGTAAAATATAATAGAAGCCCAAAGTAGAAGAATGACGAATAAGATGCGTTTTTTATTCATTAAAATGAATCCTCCTAAAAAGAGGTGTTAGGCCACCGTATATAATAGATACCTTTGGCTTTAATGATAGTCTTGAACGAAACAACTTTCAAATATATATCCTTACGCTTCATACAGTTCAATTGGTAAACCCTCTGGAGTAACAAAAAACGAAAGACAAAAAAAGCAATAGTACGCTGCCTTTCCCGATTACAATGAAACCGTTAAGAAGACCGCTCAATACGAAATTACATCTGGCTTACTGTATGGCGGTTCGGAAATCAAGAAAATGCAGAGCACATAGTATAATTGCCATAGCAACTCTGATCTTACTTTATGACTTTTGCATTATGTCCACTAACTTAGCCGACAGTTCTCATTTACAGGTACGCTTGAGTCCTTCTCGTCCTTTTCAAACGCAATTCTTAGAAGTTGAAAAAAATCCTCGTTTGATATTTTCGTTGATTTCAAATGAACAAACGCCTCTATTCATCCATGTCATTTCACTGACTAAAATCTACTTCTTCATTATACACCGAATCAATAAACTTGAAGCTATTAACAAGACCCTCTCTTTTGACAATCCACTTTTTTCCCCAATATCATATAGAGGCGTTTTTGTACCATATAGCAGCATTTCAAATGTTTGCATCGACGTTGCTACCCCTGTGGCTTTTCCGGAATTCATCCAAAGGGGAATCACGCCAGCTGGAGATTTTTCTTTAATGGTTCTGGCAGCATGCAAAATATCATCCCAAGTTCTTGGTTCCCATGGAACAGGAAGACCTGCTTTAGCAAATAAATCCTTGTTATACCATATCCCGCGTGAGTCCGTATTATATGGTACCCCATACACCTTGCCATCCTCTGCACTAACACCTTTTTTCACATTCTCTGTGAAATTAGCCCAGTCATCCCAGTTCTCTACCTGTTCGTCCAATGGCTCTAAATAACCTGCACTTGCATCAGAATTAACCATAAACGTATCCTCGGTCACAAGATCCGGAGCGGTATTTTTGGATTTGAGCATCAAAGCAACCTTTGCAAAATAGTCCCCTTCTGACACATTAAGAGGGGAGAGCTTGATCTGCGCATCCGGATGATTTTTTTAAAATTCAGGAATGACATCCTTCTTTAGCCAATCCGTCAATCCTTTATTACTTCCTCCACCAGAACGGTAAGTGATGCTAATTTCTTCTTTTTCCCCTTCCTTCGTACTATCTGAGGAAGCATTTTCACTTGAACAAGCGGAACTAAACAAAATACTGGTCACAATAACTGAAAAGGCAGCAATCTTTTTATACTTCTTTATTTTCATGAAAACCTCTCCCAATCTCTAATATAATAAAACCATCCCAGCGAACGCTTTCAATTTATAAAAGAATTAAAGTTCCTCTCCCTACATTCACTTCTTACGATAAGCATTCCGGAATAATCAAATCCCCATCACCTTCGCTCTCCTTGGTTTAAGTAAACTTGGTATACATTTAATTTAATTGATATAGTTGGTATAGTTGATATAAGTCAATATTATTATTTGAATTTTCTAATTTTTATTCGAAGCAAGGGGGCGGTTCTTATAGGGGACAATCGGAACCAGAAAGTAAATTTGCGCGCTGAAACGAACTTTACGATTCAAAACATAAATCGGACTGAACCATATTCAATCATTACACTTACATTCATTGAACAACCGCCACTCAATGACTCGCTGTCACTATTAATCTTTCGACAAAATCCAAGTGGTAACAAGTACCGAAAATTCATATTTCCCAACGAAAAAAACACCTCCGATAAATGTACTTGTGCTAAGGGAACATTTATCGAAGGTATTTTATTATGGGTAGTACATTCACTCCATGTCTAACTCATCTTTCACATGAGACGCCAAGATAATCACATGCGCTCCGTAAATGATTTGTAGGGATTTACCGCTTCTTATGACCCCTTTTGCATCAAGTTCATTGACCCATTTTTCATCTGTATCAACTTTTGTTTCGTCTTTGACTTCAACACGTAGTCTTGTTGCACAATTGGTAATGTGGACAACGTTGTCTTTTCCACCTAACGCCTTAATGATACCAGAAATTTGATCAGACTTTGCCGACGTATTGTCTAAAGCAAATTCCTCAGAGACTGCGGATTCTTTCTGTGATTGATAATCATTTTTCGAGTAAAGTTTGATACCACTCATACCGTCGTCACGACCTGGAGTTTTAATGTTGAATTTCAAAATTGCCCAGCGGAAGCTGAAGTAATAGGCAGCAAAATATGCTGGGATTAAAAATAGTAAAGAAAGTGCATGAACTTTATCCGGTTGCAAAAGGTTCGGGAACACATCACGAACGGCAGTACCTACAATGGATACATGAAGCATCTCTGTAAACACATACGATAATCCAGACAGTGGCACATGAATCAAGAAATAAAGTAATGGTTGAACAAATAAGAACGTATATTCAATTGGTTCTGTAACCCCAATCAAAACAGCTGTTGAAACTGCTGGAATTAATAAGCTCGCTACTTTTTTACGGTTTTCTTTCTTAGCTGTTAAATAAATCGCAAGAGCAGCACCAGGTAAGCCACCGAAGTGAAATAAGATTCGTCCTGTTGTAAAGTTTCTGACAATGTATTCGGTTTCAGTTGATGACCCCATCTGCGCAAGCATAATATTACGAACACCTTCAAATAATGTCCCATCGACTGCCATCGTCCCACCTACTGATGTATACTCAATAGGGAAAGCAATCAAATGGTGTATCCCGATTGGTAGTAATGCACGATCTAGTGCACCAAATACAAATGTACCAATGAGACCACTTGCTGTAATAAAGTTACTAAGTCCAGCAAGACCGAGCCCGATATATGGCCACACATAATAAAGCAAGATCCCGATAGGTATGACTACGATAAAATTGAGGATCTGGGCAAATCTAGGACCTGAAAAGAACGAAAGAGCATTGGGTAATTCTTTCTCGCAATAACGATTATGAATGATACTTGCAACAACACCGGCAATCAGCCCTGAAAAAATCCCCATATTGTAGCTGAAAATACTAAGATTATATCCAAATAGAGAATTGTAATTTTTCGCATCAAGTTCAGAGTAACCTGCTCCAACTAAAGCTTCGATTGAAGTTGTGTCAGGTGTTAAATTATTGATGGTTAACATAGTATTAATCACTGTATTAAGCCCAAGAAAAAGAACCACTCCTCCTAATGCTGACCATCCTTTTTCTTTCTTTGCCAAACCAAAAGCAATACCTACTGCAAAAAATACTGGTAAAAATCTCATTACCATAAAACCTAAATCGTTAATAACTTTAAAGAAACTATGAGCGAAATTCCCCTCTTGAATAAGCCACCCTAAATGAAGGGCATTTACATTATCTAGGTTAGCAAAAGCAGCTCCAACCCCAATAAATATCCCAGCAACAACTAGAAGGATTACCGGTATCATCATTGACCCAGCAAACACTTGAATTTTACCTTTCATTCATCCCACACCCCTTGTTAAGGATCGTTTCTACATCAACTTTGACTAAAAAAGGTTCATGTTGTTCTTATCTAAGAGGCCAATAATCGAAGTGTTTCGCAATAAATGATGATCGCTTTGTACAATGTATCAATACGAATGCGTTCATTTGGTTTGTGTGTATTTGGATCATCACCAGTAAATGTTGGCCCGAATGCAACACCATTTTCCAGTGCCCTTGCATACGATATTCCGCCTTTGGTAAGGCATTCTGCGTTTTCTCCGATGACCGTTGTATATGCCTGTTGCAATGTCCTGATTAACTTGGCATCCGGTTCTACATAAAGTAAGTCATATGTTTTATGAATGAGTAAGTCTAAATGATTTTGATCGCTAAACGCCTGTAATGTTTCAATTGTCATATCTAATGTCTGTCCTTTTGGAAACCGGTAATCAAAGGCAATTTCAAAATGACTGCCATCATAGACAACATAAGGGATTCCCATCGTTGAAATGCCCATTTCTTGATCTTCATGGAATAATCCTATTTTTTCACCGTAGACATCTTCTTTAAAATAGGAATCTAGTAATCGAGTAAATTCTTCCGCATTTCTAATCCCCTCCTTAATCCCGACCAGATCTTTGGCGAATTTAAAGAATGCACTCTTTCCTTTATGAGGATTGCGAGATAACGTTTTTTCTCCTTGATAAAATGCGCAGATTTTTTGATTAGACATAATTACTTTATCCGCTTCAAGAAGCAGATTCTTTAAAGACTCAGGGTCGGAACTCTCAAATATCACGATACATTTTTCACAAATAAACCCTCTCTGTTTCTCACTCTGAATTTCGAGTAACTTGTGAGGAGAATTATTTATCGAAGGAAGTTCATTATTCAAGGTGAAAGAACCTTGGATGACGCCTTTTTCGCCATTGACAATTGGAAAATCTCCGTCTGGGGAAAAAGCCATCACAGGCTGTCGATTATACTGGAAATAATGCTCCATACATTCCCAAGTTGTTTCTTCGGCTCCTCCTACAATTAGACGGACTTTTCTTTTAAACGGAACTTTTAAGTCTCTTAAAATTTTCATCGCATAATAGGCTGCTAAAAGAGGAGCCTTATCATCATTTACACCTCTTCCATACAAATAGCCATCATATTCTGTTAATGTAAAAGGATCAAATGTCCACTCCTCTTTATCTCCCTCTGGAACAATGTCTAAATGAGCCAATATTCCGATAATTTCTTCACCATTGCCATGCTCAATGTGACAGGCATATCCGTCGAAATCCTCATGTAAAAACAAATCTCGCTCTGCAAAATTTTTCATTTGATCAAATGCATCACGAATAGTTCTTCCAAATGGCGCATGATCGGTGATCGTTTTTTCATCACGTACAGAACGGATTGACACTAATTCTGCTAAATCTTCCATTAGCTGTTCTTCATATAATTGAAGTTTTTCATAATAAAATTTGATGAGATTGTTCAAGACTTTACCACCTCCCTAACATCCCTGACCTGCTTCATATCAACCTCAAATTGATTTGTACCTGAAGGGTGTTAACAAATAATGAAAGCTTTCTTCTATGAATCTAAGCTCTAATATTTTTTCCCTTTGGCGAGTCATATCACCGTAATCTTCACAGGTGACTTCTGCTAGTAACAAAATATTTTTGTCACTATTTCGTCTTAACAATTCATAAGAATCTATATTTTCCTTTATATAGAGTGATGGATTAGTCGTTACATTTTCTATACCCCACTTTAGTGAATGGTCGATTTCATGCTAATTAGCTGAATCAAAGAGGTATTTCATTTACTTTACCTCCCGCTCTCATTATTTTTACTATCTTACTTATTTTAAACACAGAATTTTCAGTTAATTATACAACCAAGATCTTACAAATAAGAAGAGATTTTCGATTGCCTTCATAACTGGATGTGCTTTCACGAAATGCAAGTGGCCCATCTAGCTCTCCTACTATGACACCAAATAGAAGGTTGCATCTATTGATTCCATGTCTGACCGGATCGCTTCAAAGGCAACCCGGTCAATTTCTTCTTTACGTATACTTTGGATTCCTGATTTCTACATTATACTTATAAGCTTTCCTCAAGAATTTCTTGCATCAGTTTCGAATTGGTTAATGGCAGATTGAAAAAAAGTTTTGCTTTCATTTCACGAATGAGCGCTTCCTTATCTTCTTGGTATGGAAAACGCTCAGAAAGACCAATCATTTGTAAGAAATTCACCATTGTCAGAGATGCTTTTTCTGCTAATGTGCTTTGTTTTGTAGATGGATTATAGTCCTTTAAAATAGAAAGTAATGTTTCAACCTTTTCGGGTATGATTGTACTAACATGTTTCAAGTAATTAGGATACACAAAAGATAACGTTTCCCCATGTGCTAAATCTGGGAAGTAGCCATTAATCGTCTCTGCAATCGGGTGTGGTGCTTCAGCTCCTGCATTCGATAAGCAAATGCCTGCCAATGTGTCGGCATATGCAAGTTTTTCTCTTAAACTCACATTTTCTAAATCTTTCATTACAAGGGGCAAAGCTTCTACAATAATAGAAATCGCTTGTAACGAAAGCGTTTCTGTGAGTTTTGTTGCTCTCGGGTTAAAATAGCTTTCGATCGCATGACACATGGCATCAAACCCAGTTGTTGCCGTTGATTTTTCCGGAACGGTTATCATTAATTCTGGGTCAACGATAGACACTCTCGGGAAAAGACATGAATGAAAAAGTGTTAATTTTTCTTTCCTTTCAGTATCCGTTACAACAGCCGCCTGTGTGACTTGAGATCCAGTTCCCGATGTTGTTGTGATCGTTACGATTGGTAATGCTTTTACCGATTGGTCATGATCATGGAAGGGATCAGAGAATTCCCTAAAGCTAGATTCCCAGGTGAAATCATTGTTAAAAGCCATTAAAGCAATCGCTTTAGCGGTGTCCATGGCGGAACCTCCACCATATGCGAGAATAAAATCTACTCGTTCATTTATTGCTACCATTTTCCCATGATCTACAATATCTATTGTTGGATTTGGTTTTACTCCATCAAAAATCACATACTGAATTCCATTATCCGTTAAACTAGCAATTACATCTTGAAAATATTTCTCACGATCGTTATTCTTAACAGGTGTTCGAACGATCAAACACTTCTCTCCTAAAAATTTAGATCGCTCTCCAATTTCTTTCCTTACACCGCAACCGAAATGAATCCTTGCAGGTGAATAAAATGAAAAATTCATTCCCTCTCCCCCTTATATTTATTCACCAAAGTATTGGATACTCGCAGAATCGATTGCTTCACGACAAGCCTTCACTCCAGCAGTAATACCTTCTGGATACTTAAAGATTCCCGAGGATAAGATAACAACATCCGGTTCTGCAGCGATCATCTCTGATAAATTGTCTGCTCTTAAGCCGCCATCAACGGCTAATTCACATGAAGGATTTTTCTCATTAATAAGTGCTCTTGCTCGTTTTACCAAATCAATGGATGATCTTCTCCATCCCCAATTATCTTTTCCATCGGTCTCATCAACACCATGAACGACAATATGCAGGCGATCAATGTCATAAACCGCTTCCTCAACAAATGATAATGGCGTGTAACAACCAATCGTTAATCCGACTTTCATGCCAAATTCCCGGCAATAGTTGATAATATAAGCGAGTGGCGCACCAAGGAATTGCTCTGCCGGGATGATTAACATATTGGCACCCGCTGCAGCTATTTTTTCAATAAACAGACGGTCGCATTCACGTGTGTAGATATGGCATTCGATTGGCTTGTCAGTGACCGGACGAATCCCTTCAATGATCTGATGTCCTCCCATTAGTTGCATGTTTCTTAAATCATACATATCAGCGGCGTCTGAGTGTATGTAGTCCGCACCAGCATCGGACGCTTCCTTCACAATATCAGCGATATGCCCATAGTCCACATGTGCTAAACCAGCAGCAATTTTAATATACTTTTTCATAATAATTATTCCTCCTAATTGTGTATCTAGCAGTTTTCTCTTATTTTATAAAAGCTCAAATCCAGCTGTGAAGTGTCGCAATGAAATAATGGGTCCCTCATAGACAAGCTTCATCCCTTTATATAGATTACGATTTTTGTATATTTCACCAAGAGCATTCGCAATCACATCCATATGACTATTTGTATATACTCTTCTCGAAAGTGCGATTCTCATCGTTTCGACGTCTGGCAAAATGTCTTCACCTGTAATCGGGTCTTTAGAACCAAATGCACAAGCACCGATTTCTACTGCACGTACTCCCGCTTCTTCATACAGGGCAACAACAAGTCTTTGAGACGGGAACTCATTCTGCGGAATATGAGGGAAAAATCTCCTTCCATCCACATATACACCGTGACCTCCTGTTGGTTCAATAATAGGAATTCCCTGTTCCAGCAATCGGTCACCTAAATATTTAGCCTGGTTGATCCGATACTCCAAGTATTGTTCGTCAACCCCTTCTTGCAACCCCACCGCAAGCGCTTCCAAATCACGTCCAGCTAAACCACCATATGTGATAAAACCTTCATGCACAATGGCTAATTGCTGCGCTTGTTTTAAAATATCTTCATTCCTTGTGACAAACAGACCGCCGATATTAACCAATCCGTCTTTTTTTGAACTCATTGTAGCTGTTTCACAATAAGAAAACATTTCTCTGGTAATTTCTTTAATGGATTTATTGTGATATCCATCTTCCCTTTGTTGAATAAAGTAAGCGTTTTCAGATAGTCGAGCCGCATCAATTACAACTGGTATGTTATACGATTTAGCTAAATTGCTCACTTCTCTTATGTTTTGCATGGAAACTGGCTGCCCGCCATTGTTATTACAGGTTACTGTAATAATCACAACTGAAATTTGATCTGATCCGTTTTCTTCTATTAACTTCTCCATTTTGCTTAGATCAATATTCCCTTTAAATGGGTGAGATGGACTTGCTGTGTCTTTTCCGTTATCGACCACATAATCAACAGCTAATGCTCCCAATACTTCAGCATTTCCTCGAAATGTATCAAAGTGCATGTTTCCAATCGCGTATTTTCCTTCTTTTGCGTATAATTTTGCCATGATAAAATCAGCTGCTCGACCTTGATGTGTTGGTTGGACATAAGGCATGCCGAAAATATCTTGGACAGATTCTTCCAACTTATAAAAGCTTTTTGAACCAGCATATGATTCATCACCTAGCATTAAAGCAGACCATTGTTCGCTACTCATTGCAGATGTGCCACTATCCGTTATGCAATCGATATACACGTTCTCCGCTTTGATTTTAAAAGCATTATAACCAGCATCTTTCAGCCATTTTTGACGTTCTTCTTTTGTGGTTTTCTTCAGTCTTTCTACCATTTTGATTCGAAATGGTTCAGCTGTCATAAAACGCATATACAGATCATCCTTTCTGGAATGTGATTTTTTTATCACCTTGTAAATATTTTAACAACAAATATTTATATTTACAACAACATTCTGAAAATTAATTTTAATTTATTGGAAAATAGTTGAGGATACAGCAAAAAAGGTTGTCCCACAACGAAAAGGCCAGATCCCACATCTACTATCCATCGTTATATGTCGTATAAACGATGGATAGAGTGTGAGGTCTAACCCTTTTGAGACACCTCTTTGGTTCTTAAGTCAGCCTAAAGTTTACTAATATATCGATAAATAGATGTTTCTGATGTATGTAGGATTTTTGCTAACTCGGCTATAGATCCCTTTAGCAAAAATGTACCTTTTTCATCTAACATTCGAATGAGCTCCATTTTCTCATCATGGCTTAATCGTTCTGGAGGCACATGAAAATTTGTCAAAGCCTCTTGAATCGTATTGTTCATTAAATCTTCAAATGATAGATTAAAACTTTCATAAAAATTTTCCCCTTTGTATTGAATCGGCTCTGAACCACTTATTATCCGATTCAACACACTCCTTAGCTCGATTAACTCATCGACTTTATAGTTGATTGTTAACATACCGATTAATTCTCTATTTGCATTTTTGATAAAATGAGTGGCAGATCTTAATTTTTTCCTTTCTGATGAAAAAGCACGGTAGTTCACAATGGATTCTTCCTCTTTATATAATTCTTGTTTCAAAAACTTTTTTTCTAAATCTGGAATTTCGCTTCCTACCCCCATCTCAGGGTTGAATGGATTTTCAATCAACACTACCTCTTCTTTATTCGTATCATACACGATCACTTCCGCATCAGTCCCTAGAAATCGCGCGAAAAATTTTATCATTGGAATATATGATTCTAAATCTGACAAATTGTTCTCCCCTCCCTTTATTTTGCTCACTTACACATATGATAAATATTCAAATCATACAACAGTAGTGTCGGAACTTTATAAACTTTCCTTATTTTACATCATTATATTACATCGAGGAAATACTGTTTTCATTTTCCGATTTTCGATTATTCTGTTTACTTCCTTATAAGAACTACATATTTATTCAGACCTCTTTTTGTTTCTATTTTTATAGCAACTTTACTCATCTATTTCCCCCCTGTCAGTTAGTATTCCTCAATATTCTTTACTTTACGTTTTACTGCAAGAAACGGATAGAATACGAGGTTACTTTATTTAGGCGGCGACAGGCATGAAAAATTAATATGTGTAGTGACTAGCACCGCTCTTTAAAATTACATTTTTTCACAAAACACATTACAATCATATAAATATCTTTCAAAGGTAGGGAAGTCGAATGCTAATTAACGGTACAATTAGCTTAATAAAATAGCTTGGCAATTCCCCAAAACTCCTTTACCATTTACTAGATAATGTCCAAGTGGGAACTAACTGTACATTATGCGTTTCATAAAGTTTACATACCCTTCCCCATCTTGAGAACTATAGCCACCACTACCTGAATATGCCTCTCGAAATGGCTCACCTTTCATAAGAGTGGTGCTTAATAATGGTTCATTCATATTATATTTTAACCAATCTGATAGTCTCGTGTCTTTTCATCCATAGGAAAGCTAAATGGACTCGTGCTCAAACCCTACTTTTCAACCTTTGCGAGCGAATTTCGCCTCTTTTCGCGCCAAAAAGAGGGGTAATCGCGCCAGTTCCGCCACTTTTCGAGCGAGATTTCCGATTTACGCGCCGGATTGGGGGCGTTACTTTATATTGTATAAAAAAGGTAATCCATCTTCAGTATTATAAGATATTGCCTCCCAAGAATCTGCTTCGAGAAAATACATAATGATGTTGATCATGATTGTAATAGACACTCATGGAGATATTTACAAAGAATAATCTAGCAAAAAAGGAGAGCGGATTACCCAAAAGGTAATCGCTCTCCTTTTCTATTTTCCTATTGAACAAGATGATTCGGGGAGTGACAGGTACAAAAAACAGGTACCCTAGATTAAGGGTAAATCATCATTTTCAATGTATTCGTTTTATCATGGATAGCCTTTTCAAACGCTTCTTTCGCGTCAGAGAGTTGATATTGATTTGTAATCATTTTCTCGATATCAATTTCTTTACTAGCAAGCATTTCAATGGCTTTCGGGTAGGTATGATGGTAACGAAAGACGCCCATTAGATCAATTTCTTTATCAACAATCTTGCTAATACTGACAGGTACTTCATCTTGTGGGGACATTCCAACTATGACGACTCTTCCGCCTCTTCTGACCGATGTAATCGTTCCTTGTACAGCTTTCGGATTACCGGCTGTTTCAATGGCAAGGTCGACTCCAACACCATTCGTATATTCCATGACTTTGTCATCAAGATTGTCTTCACGTAAATTGATTGTATGAGTTGCTCCCATTTCTTTCGCTACATCCAAACGACTTTGCTCCAAATCGACCCCGATGATCGTTTTTGCTCCAGCCATTTTTGCCGCTGCTGCAGTTACTAAGCCAATAGGTCCCATTCCCATAATCACAACCGTTTCTCCAGATTGAAGTTTTCCTCGGCTAATAGCATGGATCCCTACTGAAAATGGTTCAATTAGTGCTGCCGTTTCATAGCTCATGCTGTCTGGAATAGGGAAAACTAGATCAGCTCTCATGGCAATGTATTCACAGAAAGCCCCATCATAGGGTGGTGTAGCAAGAAACTCTACATGTGGGCATAGATTATAGCGTCCCTCTTTACAATGATCACATTTTCCACAAGTCGCTCCAGGTTCGATGGATACACGCTGCCCCACCTTAAGTTCCGTAACCTTTTCACCCACTTTGACAATCTCTCCTGATGCCTCATGTCCTAGAATAATGGGATTTTCTACAATATAATCACCAATTTTCCCATGCTCATAATAATGAACATCTGATCCACATAACCCTACCGTTTTGATTCGAATTAAAACCTCGTCAGCTTCTGGTGTTGGAATTTCCCGTTTCTGTATTTCAATATTTTTTACTTCGGTTAGGACTGCTGCATCCATCGTACTTTTTATATGTTTAGAATCATCTAATTCCATCTTTTCAATTATCACGTAGACCACTCCTCTATCAAAATTATTTTAGATATTCATCAACATTTTCATCTGTTACTAGCTCAAAAGGAATTTCATATCGTTTCTCAATGGTTTCCCCTTTGGCTGCTTTCACTGCCATATCAACTACCGTTTTGCCTTGTTCTAGTGCATTTTGGTATACTGTTGCAATCATTTCCCCTTTTTTGACTGCTTGAAGGGCATCATGGACCCCATCAACACCTACAACAGGTACATCCGTCATGCCTTTGGCACGTAGCGCATTGATTGCTCCAATTGCCATTTCATCATTTTGAGCAATAACGGCATTAATTTTATCACCGTGTGTTTGAATCCAGTTTTCCATAATGCTCATAGCCTCAGCTCTTGACCAGTTCGCTGTTTGCTCTGCGATTAATTTAATGTCTTTATTCTTTTCCAAAATATTGTCTATTCCTTCACGTCTTTTTGTTTGGCCAGTTTGTCCAATTGGACCTTCTAATAGAACAACATTCCCTTTTCCACCTAATGAATCTACAATTTGTTGTGTTTCTGTTTCACCCGCAACAACATCTGGAGAACCAATATAAGAGTTCAATTTTTCAGATGTCAAGAACGCATTAACACCTAATACCGGTGTGCCTGCATTAATAATTTCATCCACAGTTGCATTTAACGCTTCTTCATCAATGGGGTTCACAATAATGGCATCTACTTTTTGACTTTCTAAGTTTTTTAATTGTGAAATAGCTGTGCTAACATCATAGTTTCCATCCATTACTATAAGGTCTACTCCTATTTCTTTCGCATGCGCTTTCATTGCTTCAGTTAGATTCGTTGCAAATTCTCCTCGAAGGCCATAAACCTGAAATCCAATTTTAATAGAATCAGAATCTTTCTTTTGTTTACTATCTCCACTACCTGAACTTGTTTCAAGATTGGAACTACAAGCAGCGACCATTGTGGTCATGATTAATAGAACGAGCAGTAATAGTGACCCTTTAATTTTTTTCATCAAAAATTCCCCTTTGTCATTTAAATTTTATTAAAAAAAGGTGATCCCTTCTCTTACCCTATTTACACTCTCTTACGATCTACTAAAACAGCAATAATAATAATGATTCCTTTAATCACTTGCTGCCAATAAGAAGAAACAGCTAATAAATCTAATCCATTATTCAAAACGCCAATAATCAGTGCTCCTACTAACGTCCCCCATAAACGGCCTCGTCCACCAGCTAAGCTCGTTCCACCAATAACAACTGCCGCGATCGCATCCAATTCATAAGACATTCCAGCTTGTGGTAAACCTGAAGAAACACGAGACGTAAGCAAGACACCAGCAAGGCCTGCAAGTAATCCACTAATACAATAGACAGACATTAATGTTCTATCAACATTCAGTCCAGATGTTTTTGCAGCGTTTTCATTTCCCCCAACAGCATAAATATGTCGGCCTAATTTAGTACGATAGAGTAATACACTACAAAAAACAAAAACAATTAATACGATCCAAACGGAAATGGGTATCCCTAAAAATCCACCTGTTCCAATAACCAAAAACGAATTTGACAAACCAGAAATCGGCCGACCATTACTATAAATATACGTAAGTCCTCTTGCAATGGACATGACACCAAGTGTGACAATAAAAGGCGCTACTTTCCATTTTGAAACAACAAGTCCATTAACGAGGCCAAGAATCAGTCCAGTCCCTAAACCAGCAGCTATTCCAAGAAATAAATTGGTATCACTTCCGGTAACTAATGAAGCGGTAACAATCCCTGAAAAAGCTAAGATGGAACCTACAGATAAATCAATTCCTTTTGTTAAAACAACAAAGGTCATGCCAATAGCTAGAATGGCATTAATCGATACCTGCTTAAAAAGATTCAACATATTAGAAGTAGTTAAAAAGTTGGGACTTAATATCGTGATGACAATCACCAAAGCACTTAGAGCAAGTAATATGCCATATTCTGATAATAAGTGGCCAAACTTTGGACTTCTCTTTTTGATTGGTTGTGTGTTGTTTGTAGACACATGGCTATTCATTTTAAACCCCCATTTTATTGGCTGTAGCCAAACTTAATATTTTCTCTTGAGTCGCCTCTTTTGGACGAAGTGTTCCTGTTACTTTCCCTTCACTCAGTACAATGATTCGATCACTCATTCCTAAAACTTCAGGCATTTCCGATGAAATCATAATAATGGAGTATCCTTCTTTCGTAAGTTGATCCATTAACTTATAAATCTCTGTTTTAGCTCCGATATCAATTCCCCTAGTCGGTTCATCTAATATTAAAACCTTCGGATCGGTTAACAGCCATTTTGCTAAGACAATTTTCTGCTGGTTCCCACCACTTAGTGTTTCTACAAGTTGATTTCGACTATATGTTTTAATTTTAAGTTTCTTAATCATGTCATCGACTACTTGGGTTTCTAAATCCCGTTTCATCATGGGTCCTGACGTGAATTTATGGAGTGATGAGATCGTTATATTTTGCTTCACAGACATAGGCAAGACGAGCCCTTCTTCTTTCCTATCTTCTGTTACAAAAGCAATTCCATGTTTAATCGCATCTTTTGGTCCTTTTATTTTTACTTCTTTATTTTTTAGTTTGATGATTCCACTCTCGATAGGGATCATACCAAAGATTGCTTTGGCAATTTCTGTTCGGCCCGCTCCCATCAATCCAGTCAACCCCAAAATTTCGCCTTCTTTTAATTGAAAACTAACATTTTGAAAGTATCCTTTAGCAGAAATCCCTTCTACACTAAGAGCGATTTGATCTTTTACTGACTTACTTCTTTCAGGAAAAATATCCGTTAGCTCTCTCCCTACCATTTGCTTAATTAATGAATCATGATCAAGCGTTTTTGCTAAGTTCGTAGAAATATATTCTCCATCACGAAATATCGTAATATCATCCGCAATTTGGAAAATTTCATCCATCTTATGTGAAATATAAATAATGCCTTTTCCTTCGTTTTTTAATCGATTAATAATACTAAACAGTTGTTCTACTTCTTTATCTGCAAGAGAAGAAGTAGGTTCATCCATAATGATTACTTTCGAATCATATGAAACAGCTTTTACAATCTCGACCATTTGAATCTCAGAAACACTTAATTCTTTCATTCTCTGTTTAGGATCAATCGATAAACCAAGGCTTTCAAACATCTTTTTCGTATCTTTATACATTTTCGGATAGTTCACTAAATGAATTTTAGGATAAACGGGCTCTCTTCCTAAAAAAATATTTTCAGCGACAGTCATTTCAAAAATGGGGCTTAATTCTTGATGAATCATCGCAATCCCATTGTCTAAAGCCATTTTAGGATTATCTAGAAAAATTTCGTTTCCTTCTACTAAAATGGACCCTTCGGTTGGTTTATGGATACCAGATAAAATCTTCATTGCTGTTGATTTCCCTGCTCCATTTTCACCCATGAGTGCATGAACGGTTCCTTTACGAATCTTTAGACTCACATTGCGAAGGGCCTTAACACCATTAAACACTTTTGAAATCCCTTTCATTTCTACTAATAACTGTTGATCGTACATTGGGAGCCTCCTTCTTAAACGTTTAAGTTAAAGGGAAATTGTAGTGGAACATTAAACTGTTCCACATGATTCACGAATAATTAACTTCAATGGCAATGAGGCCGTGATAACCTCATCTTTAGTTTTCAATTTATGCAAGGCATGAATTGCCTGCCTTCCCATTTCAAAAGCGGGTTGCGAGACAATCGTCAACTTGGGAGAACTTATTTCTTGCCACGGATGATCGTCAAAACCAATAAAACTAATATCTTTTGGAATACTAAGATTTTGTTCTTTTATGGCTTTAAGTGCCCCTATCATGAGCAGGTGATTCGTCGCAAAAATAGCTGTTGGTGGTGAAGGCAAGTTCATCATTCTCATGACAGCCTGATAGCCCCCATTAATTTGTGCCTTCGTCCCTGTATAGTTTCCCCCAAATTGAATTAACTCTTCATCAATTTGTATGTTTTGACTACTTAAAGCTTCGACATATCCTTGTTTTCTTTGGACCGTCGTACTAATACCTGGTGAAGCCAAGATTAACCCAATTCTTTTATGGCCATTTTTCAGCAACTTCTTTGTAGCCTTGTAACATCCGTCAATATTATCTGCCTTTATGACAGGCAATTTAACATTTTCTACTTCACGGTCAATTAAAACAATCGGTGCATTTTCTTTTATTTTAGTAGTGCTTAATGTTTCCGATACAGGAGCAAGTATAATCCCACTTACTTGTTGTGCTGAAAGCAATTCAATTAACTGATTTTGCCTTTTTTCACTTTCCTCGGAATTAGCGACTACAACCTGCCAGTCATAATATTCACATTCTTGTTGAATCCCGTCTAATATTTCGGTAAAGAAAGGGTTGTTATCAGGTACAATTAATCCAATTAGCTTACTTTCGCCTCTCTTTAAGCTTCTCGCTGATTCATTTCTCGAATAGCCGATTTGTTTGATCACCTCATTGACCCTTTTGATTGTTTCTTCGCTTGCTTCATCCTTATTGTTTAATACATTCGAGACCGTTGCTATTGAAACATTCGCCTGTTTTGCTACATCATATAGCGTAGGCCGCTTTTTTTGTACCATATACTATCTCCCTCTACTATCCGATTACATTATTTACTGGATAACTGCTTATATAAGTTCTGATACTTATGAAAGCTCTCTTTATATAGAAAATAATGATCTGTGTTAGGGGTTATTATAACATCATCTGCTCCATTCGTTACTTCATCAGGTTCTCTCCAATGACCAATTCCCATTCCAGCTAAGATTGCAGCACCAATAGCCGGTCCTTCAAATCGCGCGGATTTTTTTAGCTTAACACCTATGACATCTGATAATATTTGACTCCAAATCTCACTTTTTATTGCACCACCCGTAATCACAAATGATTCAGGGGAAGCTATATTTTTTATCAGTTCATGACAGTCTTTCAAACTATATGAAACCCCTTCCAACACAGCTCGTACAAAATCACCTTTACGATGAGTCAAATTCATTCCGTTAAAACCGCCTCTGGCCGTCGAATCATTATGTGGTGTCCGTTCACCTGATAAATATGGCGTGAAAATTAGTCCGTTTGCACCCGCTTTTACATCTCTTGCTTTTACTATTAAGTCTTCATAGTCTTCCGCCAATTCAAAAGCTTTCCTAAACCACTTTAACGACTCTCCCGCAGTTAACGTAACTCCCATTGCATACCATGTATTCGGTAAAGCATGGCAAAATATGTGCAACGAAGAATTTGTTTTTGTCAGCAACTCTTTATCAGGCCTTTTATTAATTGGCACCAATACAACTCCCGAAGTACCTACACTAATAAGCCCTTTATTTTCATTAAAGACACCGTTTCCAATTGCCGCCGCAGCATTATCCGCAGCCCCAGCTACAACAGGAGTCCCTTCCTTTAACCCGATGGCTCTTGCGGCCGTACTACCAAGCTTTCCAATCACGTCTATGCTTTCATAGACCGGTGGAAACCACTCAGGATTAAGTTCAAGTTCATGGATAAGATCCTTATTCCACTTTCTGTTATAAACATTAAAAATTCCTGTACCACTCGCATCTGTAACGTCTGTTGCCTTAACACCTGTCAATTTATAATTGATAAAATCTTTAGGCATCATAATCGTAGCGATTCGTTTGTAAGCTTCTGGCTCATTTCTTTTTAACCAAATCATTTTAGGAAGAGTAAAACCAGGGAAAAGAGTATTCATGGTTAAAGAGCGAAACCTCTCTTCACCAATTGTCTCTAAAACTTCTTTACATTCTTTTTCGGTTCTTTGATCATTCCAAAGAATGGCCTTTCGTATGACCTGGCCATTAGCATCTAATAAAACACTGCTATGCATTTGACCAGTGACGCCAATTGCCTCTACAAATGAGGGGTCATTATGTATAAATAAAGTCTTTAAAGCCTTTTTTACCGCAAGCCACCATTCTTCAGGATCATGCTCCGTCCAACCTTCTTTCGGAACATCAAATGAATAGGAAACTTCACAAGACTCTATCATTTTTCCTTCTTTATTAAGTAAGATGACTTTTGTGCCACCTGATCCAATATCAATACCTAGAAACATTTCATCATACCTCCTTTACTTAAACGTTTAAGTAAGTTATTCTTATTAAAATATATTTTCGGAACATTGTCAATAAAATTTTTAGAATTAACTCTAGCTCCTAGTTTGAGAGACAAGCTGAATGTACTTCCTTATCTCATATGAACACTAATTGAGCTAGAGGGTTATTCTGGAAGTGACGGGCACTATTTTTAAGATAGATCTCGGCTTTTTTATGTTGCTGTACAGTTTCGACCGACTGTGCACTAATGCTTAACTAATAATACCAGGATTATTCACAAAAGTAAATTTATGTAAGATTATACCCTCAAAAATTCTCAACAAAATTCATTAATCCAACAATAGAAATTACAGAAGTAATATGTTGTAATTACAAATGTAATTTTACAACTAATACGTTTTTTTTACCAATATAAAATTGAGTCATATTGATTATCATTTCTCCTCTCTTCTAATTGATCGTTTCGTCACTTTCAATCATAAGAGTAGTTAATTAAAGTGGAAATCATGTCGCCCATTTTTTAATCGAACCGCTTAAAAGTGGCTCAATTTTAAATTATCAAATACATCTATCAATCTGCAACAACTTTCAGGGCACCACTGTGACTGAAATCATGTTGTAAATGAAGATTTTCCAGAAACCCCTTTCGTTTTCACCTCTTTAAATAAAATTTGCTCACGGGGTTCTTTTTCAGACAAAAGCATATATATTTGGGATCCATAAACTTTTTTCTTTTTGTTAAAAGGTTGAATGGATACTGACCGTACGTATTTTTCTATGAAATGGTATTGACTCGAAGTTCATTTACCATCCATTCTCATTGTTTCGAGATATTGGCGTATATATGGGCATTTTAAACAAATGATGTGTGAACTCCAAATCTTATTCATCATTGCAAGATCTCGCTCTTTCTCCGCATACCGTTTACCTTTTCGTGACATCTCTTCATGAAAGGAAGATCCATAAATCTGCTTTTTAGTGAGACCCGCTCTATTTATTATCTCCTCTATATTAGATTCAGTTAGTTGGAGAATCAATTCAAATCGAAATTGATTCAGTTTTTGAATACCGACCTTGTTTGTGAAAGAATTTCGTAATGTTAGATGCACAATTTCATCCTTTGAATTTACGTCTATGATTTGAGCCTTGACACATATCCCTCCACATTGTGATTTTTGCAATGCAATCTCATAAAAAATTATTTACATAATATAGCTCTTCGTCCCACAGAAATAATGTTAAGAGTAATGGAGGAACAGAAACTAGGTACTTCAGTTCCCTTAAGGAATTTTTTGAAGGTAAATGCACTTCATTCTTAGTAACTAGATGAATATCCTTTATTGGTATAGTTGCTAATTCTAAGATGTCCATACAATCAACCTCCTTACTCCGTTATACGAGCTAGGTAGATTGCCTCAGAACAAAAACATCAGGAATTATTTCTCACTTGAACCATTAACTCTGGTAAATGGAGGAAACTCACTTATCTTGGTAAAGTACTAAGATATAGTTGGATTTTAGAAATTGGTTTAATGTTAGGTATATTGACAGCCATTATTGCATAAAATATATTGATTTTAGTGATCAGGCCTATGTTCCTTACGAGGACTGGGCTATTTTTATGAGGTGAAAAGTAATAAACCATTCCAAACGCATCATTGGGAATGAACTATTAATAATGGTCCCACTGCTATGCGTATATTTGAAGGAGAGTATTACTACAATGTTATAAATGGATATAAAGATTTATTTGTAACTACTCAGCCCATCGCCTTTTAAGCGAGACAAAGAGAGGTTACTGCTAGTAGGCAGTACCTCTGTGAATTAGGAAAAGAGATCAATCTTTTCCGCGAAGGTTTTCTACAGTAAACAGTGCAGAAACTATATCCTACCCTTACAATGAATGATTTTTCGCTAGACCATTTTAGTTTATGTACTATCCGAAAAATTATGAATTTATGATAGTTGTAAAATCACGATTATTCGGGTGAAGACTGGCACGCAAAACACAGTCTCCTATTTTTACAAAACTTGAAGTATGCTTACAAGTCCATATCGCATAAAATATTAGATACAACAACGGACAAAGGAGGACAAAAAACGAATGGAAAACTATATCTCCCGCGAAGTGAAACAATGGGTAAATACATATGGTGATGAGATAGAACTTGAAATTTTCGAATACTCACTTTCTATTCACACTAGACAACGTATTTTCCCGATAAGCGATCGTTACTTTAAAGTAATAGCAACCATATGCCGAGAGGAACCACCTTTTAAAGACTTTTTCGCAACAGGTATGGCTTTCCAAAAAAGTATCGCCATAAAAAAAGCGATTCAAAATTTGCACAATGAAGCGGCATACTAGAATTCACCTAATCGCTTTATACTTTAATGAATTAGCTGAAAGATGTTAACAAGAAACCGTTCTTGGATGCCCGTTTGATAGAAAATTTAAAAAAACTGAGATAGAGTGTATGTGAATGGGTGATGTTGTTATACATAAAGAGATGTTTATTCAGCACTCGCTCCTACTAAAAGACCTTGAAAGGTATTTAGCCAATCAAGGTCTTACATATAACAACTAATCTTTTAACGTTAATATTTCTTCAAACTGTCTATGCTTAAAGACATAAGTTTCCCTTGCCCTTCAAGACTCGCTACGAGTGAATAGCTAGTTCCTTCTCGGTGGGAATTCCGCCCACTATAGCAACCTAGGCTCCGTCACTCTGACAGGCACACAAAACTAGATTGGTCATGCTTATCCCACTGCCTGCATAAGTAAGCCGATTATCAGGAAGAATCTTAACCCTATTACAATGGCTTTAGCGTTAAGTAAACGGTTAAATACAATGTTACATCTGACTCACTGTATAACGGTAAGGAAATAAAGAAAATACCAGAGCCCACATTATAATTGTTTGCTTAACAACTTCGGTCTTACATAGTCTATGACTTTTGCATAATATCCATTAATTTAGCCGACAGTTCTTCTACTCATTCATTTACAGTTACGCTTGATTCTGACTTACCTCTACTTCTTCATTCAATGCTTAGGGACTTAAAATATTGTTATAAACACTGCCAATAGGCAAGTCTAAACATAAAGAAATATTGGGTTCTAATGGAAGGGGTGATTTGTCATCATGGGGAAGTTTTCAACTTACCATACCATAGATAGCACAATTCCCACCAATCATTCAGCTACAGTTTACGGGTATTATGATTCGTTTTCTGTATATTTTTGTCTGTTTTAAAGAACTAAATGTACTTTATAATGAATTAATGCTATATTATCTACACAAGCAGCTCTTATGGAGGGAAAATATGACTAAAAGATATGAGGAATTCGACTCATTAAGAGGATTAGCAGCTCTTATTGTATTAATTGGGCATTATATGATGGTATTTCCTGCTTATGAAAGTTACAACTATGAATTAAATAGTCCTTTCATAGTATATATGATTAAGGAAACCCCTCTTCGTCTGTTCCTCAGTAGCGGCAATGAATCTGTTATTCTTTTTTTTCTATTGAGTGGTTTCGTTTTGTATCTATCTATTAATAATACTAAGTTCCATTATTCTACATATATTATAAAACGAATTTGCAGAATTTATATCCCTTATCTTGTAGCCATCATCATTTCTATTTTAGCTAAAGTGCTTTTAAGTCATAATAACATGCCGTTTATTAGTAACTGGTTTAGTAAATCCTGGACCACTTCAGAAACTCCAACCTTATTATTACAACATCTTTTTTTTATCGGGCAGTATAATACAGACTCCTATAACAATGTTATCTGGTCTTTAGTGCACGAAATGAGAATATCAATCCTATTTCCATTACTGATTTTTCTCTTTATACGGAAAAAGTTCAGATATTCCTTAGTATGTTTTATTATCTTAAGTGTTTGTTCGACTATTTTATTATATTTATTTGGTTCTAGTGTGAAAATAACTAGCAATCTTTTAAGTTTCCACTACATAACTATTTTTTTAATGGGTTCTTTATTAGCGAAATATCGCCATGTATTAATTAACTGTACTCTTAAAATGAAAAAAACAATAAAAATCCTATTGCTAGCGATAGCAATTACTTGTTTTATGTACGAAGGAATCGTTGGTGAAATAGACTTTTTAAACAATTATATATTTAGAGACTATGTCGTCTCCGGTGGGGTTTGTATCTTAATGATTCTGAGCCTAGCATCCTTAACACTTTCTACATTTTTAAGATCGAAAGCACTTACATTCCTTGGGAAAATTTCTTTTAGTCTTTATTTGTATCATCTTATTTCTTTATTCTCATTCATGTATCTATTTTATGATAAATTACCTACCATCTTCATTCTAATTCTTTCTTTTTTCTTTTCTTTCTTACTATCCTTTTTGGCTTATCTTTTTGTGGAGAAACCATGTATAAATCTTGGACGGTATCTAACTAGATATGGAAAAATCATTGTAAATGTAACAGATACAATCGAGTATCCCATACAAAAAGGAAAAATTAGATAGATCGTATCCCCATGTAATAAACTTTCACTTTTTTTGCTAAATGAAAGGTAAATAAGAATTAAATACGCGCTAAATATTCGGAATATTCAATCGAATAGTTGATTATCATAGAAAAGTGGTGAATAAGATGAACGAAAAAGTAAAAATTAAAGATTTGATCCAAATCTTAAAAAAACGATTCTTAATTATTATCCTTACTACACTTTGTATTATTGGAGTAATTTTTATTTCGTCCATGTACATAATGAAACCTACTTATCAATACTCGACTCAAATTCTGGCAGGATCTTTAAGTATGGATTCAAAGGATACTTCAATAAATAAAGTACAAGAAAACAGACAGCTCGCCCTTTCGTATATGGACACCATTAAAAGTCCTACTATCATGATAGCCGTAAAAGAAGAATTACATCTAACTCGTTCAAATTATGAGTTACTCAAGCAAGTTTCCGTTACCAATCGAGATAATTCACAAATTATAACGATTTCCGTCAAAGATTCTAATCCAGAGTTAGCTAATGCCATTGCACAGTCTGTCGCAAAGCAGTCCATAAATAGATTTAAAAATTTTGCAAACGTAAACCAGATTAATATTCTGAATGATTCCAATGTACTTGATGATGCAGAACTGCTTTTTCCAAAACCTAAATTCGTTATTGCCATTTCAATCGTGATAGGTTTCTTTTCTGGAATAGCTTTGGCGCTTATGCGAGAACATCTTGATGATGCAACCTACAGCGATTGTGAACTTGACCGTCTTGGTCTTCCATTGTTAGGACGAGTGAACTTAAACACGAAACGTAAAAAGAAAAAACAAAAAACAGATTATAAAACCTTATCCTCAGCGAAACGAGGTGAAGACTTTGACTATAAAGTTTAAAAAAAATCATCCCTTTAATCCATATGATATCAAAATTAAAGAACAATTTTATACGATATCTAACAATATTGAATCTCGGCTTACAAAGGAGGATTCAATATTGTTAATGGTCACTTCACTAGATCAAACACAAGATATTGTCAATGCTACAGCTTATTTAGCCCTTACTTTTTCGGAACAACATAAACGAGTGTTGATTGTAGATGCTAATTTCCGCGAACCTTCACTCCATACTTTGTATAATATGGATCACTCATTTGGTCTATCAACCTTACTCTTAGGAGAGCAACACAAACAAAGGGATCCGATCCAGATAACCGATTATCTATTCTGTTTACCTACAGGAGAAATCCACTTTGAACCAGCAACATTGCTAACATTAAAAACCTTTCCTAACCAAATTGAGGTATGGAAACAGCATTTTGATATCATTCTATTTCACACATCCAATAGTCTAAACAAGCCTGATGCACAAATCGTGGCAAAATATTGTGATGGTATTGTTTTAACGATAAAGGAAGGACAGGACAAGTTAGAAAAGATTGTGAATGTAAAAGAACAATTTGAACGTGCAAAACATGAAATAACCGGTACCATGATTATTTCATAAATAAAGGGGGGGAATCATTGGTTTCAAAAGCTAAAGTTGAAAGGCAGGAAGAAATTCTAATAAAACCACAATGGACTTCCACAAATTTCACTTTTAAGCGATCAATAGATTTTACCATTTCGTTTACTTTGTTACTTATTTTATCACCCATTTTACTTTTATTTTGTATAATTATTCCAATAAATTCAATTGGGTCCCCTTTCTTTTGTCAACCACGTCTGGGCCTAAATGGAAAAAAATTTAACGTAATAAAATTACGTTCCATGATTGTAAACGCTGAAAAAAATGGACCGCAATGGGCAAGTAAAAAAGACCCTAGAGTTACAAAAGTAGGTTCTTTCATACGAAGAACCCGCATTGATGAAATTCCTCAGCTTTTTAATGTTTTAAAAGGAGATATGTCACTCATTGGTCCAAGACCAGAAAGGGAATATTTCTATGATGAGTTTGAAAAGTTTCTTCCTCATTTTAAAAGCCGCTTACTTGTAAAACCAGGATTAACTGGGTGGGCACAAGTGAATGGGGGGTATGATGTAACCCCTGAAGAAAAGTTGACTCTTGACTTATACTATATTCAACATCGATCACTTGCTTTGGATTTCAAGATTTTGCTACTAACATTGGTCATTATCTTTACTGGAAATGGAGCTAGATAATTTATGGATGGGGAGATTAGGATATGGAGAGAGTACTAGTAACAGGTGGCTTTGGATTTATTGGATCCCATATTGTAGATACATTGATTCGTAATAATTATAAAGTGGCCTTGTATGATAATCTATCCACTGGATCTATAAGTAACATCCATTCGAAAGTCATGGTTTTCATAGGAAGTATAGAAGATGAGGGATCACTAGAAAGGGCGATGGAGACGTTCCGGCCTGACTATGTGGTTCACGAAGCTGCGCAAGTTAGTGTACAAAACTCTATTTCCGATATTACGAATGATGCACTGATTAATATTATGGGAACAATAAATATTATTAAACTTTCTCATAAGTTTGCAGTAAAAAAGGTCGTTTTCTCCTCTTCTGCGGCTGTATATGGACATTCTAATGTGATGCCTATTTCAGTTACACAACCTACTCAACCATTATCTCCTTATGGTGCTTCGAAAAAAACAGCTGAGGAGTATTTACTATTAGCACAAGAATTATACGATTTAGACTATGCAATCCTCCGTTATAGTAATGTGTATGGACCAAGGCAAACAGCAAATGGTGAAGGTGGTGTCATTTCGATCTTCACGAATCAAGTGATCAACAAAGAGCAGCCGGTTATTTATGGTGATGGTTTACAAACGAGGGACTTTATCTATGTAGCAGATGTTGCGAGTGCCAATCTTCAAGCCTTAAAATTCGATGGAAGTGGCATCTTTAATATTTCATCAACAACTAGTACAAGTATTAATGAACTATACCCTATTATTCAATCATTTAGTCAACATGAGCTCTCTCCTATTTATAAATCAGCTAAAAATGGAGATATCAAAGAAAGTTTGCTCTGTAATAAACAGAGTATCCAAAAGTTAGGGTGGCTGCCCGAATATTCGCTGACAAAGGGTCTTTCGAAAACATATGAATATTATTTTAGGAAAAATCAGATTAATTCAACTACAGTTGAAACCATACTCAATCCTACAAATTTACCGTTATAAATTGGGAGAAAAACCAGTGAATAAAAAGAAGAGTTCAATTATTAAAAATATACTTCATTTATTTTACAGTGCGATTCTAGCCAATGCCTTAAATGCAACTACGCTCATCCTATTGGCTAATTATTTTAACTCAGAGAACTATGGAATCTTTAGTGTGGCTCTTGCGCTTGCCATGATCATGCACTTTTTTACAGACCTTGGAGTAAGTAACACATTTCTTCGCGAAGGATCGAAGAAGGAAGATTTAAGCACTACTTTATCTTCTTACATAAAGATCCGGGTTGTCTGTTTGCTTTTAGCATTTATTGTATTTTCTATTGGCATTCATGTCTTTTATCAAGAACTACAGATCCTTTTTATGATGTATAGCTTACTGATCCCCATGGTTATCGGCCTGACCATGCAAAGTATTGGAATCACCTATTTTCAATTAATTGAAAGGATGCAGTTTATCGCATCCATTAAAATATTCTCAGCGATTGTCTTAATCATTTCAACCACTTTGTGCATGATTTTCAAAGTGGAAGTCCATTTGGCGGCCTTTTTATACGGTTTCTCTTATGTAGGGGGCGGTATATATAGCTTGTATTTACTTTACAAAAAAGCGGAAGTAAAATGGAAGTCTTCTTTTCAAAAACAGTTATTAACGAATCTTAGTCCGTTCTTAATCAGTGGTTTATTTATTATGTTAACGCCCCAATTAGGTCCATTAGTGTTAGAAAGAACACTGCCATTAACGCTTGTTGGTCTCTTTGCAGTAGCTTACCGGATCCCTTCTGCTCTATACCAAGTACCAGGGGTGATTGCGGGTGCATTTTTCCCTCTGCTATTTAAGCACTACAACCGCGGGGAGTTGGAGGTACATACGCGATTAAATATCCTGCAAATGAAGATGATGTCCTTTATTGGGATGTGTATGACCATATCGTTATTCTATTTGGCTGGATACTTAGTCGCGATTTTATTCGGGGATGAATGGCATTCTGCAGTCCAACCTTTAAAAATATTGGCCGCAATTATTGTCTTACAAGGTTTTAACATTGCCATCGCTGACGGCCTTACGACAAGAGGATTACAGAACCGACGTACGATTACTCAGTTTATTACCATTTCTATTGGTTTAGTGTCCTTCTATTATCTGAGCATTACCTATGGAGTGGAGGGTGCAGCTTTTGCCGTTCTAATTATGGAAATCGTATCATTCATCGGATATATCTTGGCCCACCCAAAAAGAAAAACGGTATTAACCACTGTCATCATTCCGTATGGGTCCTACTTTTCTATAAGTTTTATCCTAGTACACTATTTATTATTTAAGTACCCGTTTATAGCCATATTATCGACAATCATCTTCGTGTCTGCGATGATTTTCCTATTTGATAAGACAATCCAGGCCTTCATCGTAAATTTTATTAAAAAGAAAAAACAACCAGATACCAAACAATTAACAGATGGGAGACAAAAAGAGGATGGAAATATTGCAAATTAACAAGAATACCTCTATGTGGCCTGTCTTCTACTTGTTGCTTTTTATTACACTTAGTAAATATCATTTGTCGATTGGTTTTTCATTGAAAATTTACATGATTTTTCTTGCCATTTTATTCTTTACCTATTTTCAAGATTTTTACTTCCGTCCACTTTATCATTATGAAATTTTATTGCTTTTCTTTTATTTTATCTATTGCCTAAGTGGCGCTTTTTCACAGTATCCTGAAGCAAGCATTCGAGTCATTCTAGGCGTAATTCTCACCCTTGGCTGTTTTTTTATCATGAGATATGTCGTGGAACAAGCATCGATTCGCGCCATTGAAACTTCTATTGCAAATGTTGGGATTATTTTCAATAGCATTAGTCTGCTATTATATGTAATCGGTTTACGATTGACAGATGGATCACCAGAAGGCGTTGAGATTACCTCGTTTGGATTATTATTAGATAGAGATTATCCAAGATTAATTGGATTACTAGACGATCCAAACATCTTCATTTTCTATAATACATTGTTTTTTTCCTATTATTTAACGTATTTAAAGGGATGGAAGCATTCGATTGGATTCATCTTATGTGTGATTACCTCCCTCCTTACTTTTTCAAGAGGTGGGATTGTTGCCCTATTACTGGTAGTGCTTTTATACGCAATTTTAGCAAGTGTTTCAAAAAAAATAAAGATGATGACTGTTTTCCTATTATGCCTAGTTGTGCTTTTGGCTGCGGGCTCTTTCATGCAAGTCGATTTTAATCAGATCATTCTCAGCCGAATTACCGACTTTTCTACTGATGGAGGAAGTGGCCGATTTGAGTTATGGGCTCAGGCCATTCACTATTTTATGTCACGTCCCCTTTTAGGAATTGGTGCCTTTAACTTTTCCGATTACTACGAATTTGAATATAATGAAAAACTATTTGTTCATAATACGTTTCTTGAGGTATTAGTAGAGTCAGGAATTATAGGTTTCCTTCTTTACTTTTCTTTTTTATTAATGCTCATTATCACCTTCATCAAGACAAAGTTGCATAAAGAAAAACCATATATGGTTCTTACACTTTTCGCGTTTCTATTACAGATGGTATCCCTTTCTCTCATGATTAATGAAGCATTTTTCTTCTTTTTAGCACTTGCTTTCAAATATATTTCTATATATGAACGAAAAGAGGCTGATTTTTATGATATACACCATAAAGGATAGCGGACCATTGGTCTCTATTATTACCCCATCGTATAATAGCTCAGCATTTATAAAAGAGACCATTGAATCCGTTCAGGCTCAATCATATCCCCATTGGGAAATGATCATCGTTGACGATAAGTCCAAGGATGACTCGGTCCATATTATTCATGAATATATAAAAACCGAACCACGGATTAAACTGATTCCTTTAACCCAAAATGGTGGTGCTGCTAGAGCAAGAAATGTGGCTATTAATGAGGCAAAAGGAGAGTATATCGCGTTTCTTGATAGTGATGATTTATGGTTCCCTACTAAATTAGAAGACCAAGTCACGTTTATGCAAAAAGGAAATCTTGCTTTTTCTTTTACTTCCTATTCTTTAATGGACGAAAAAGGAAATCCTATGGATATTGAAGTAACCGCACCAGAAACCGTAGATTATCAGTATCTGATTGGAAATACAACGATTGGCTGTTTAACGGTAATGTTAGATAGACGGCAAATTAAGCAAATTGAAATGCCGGTTATTCAGCCGGAGGATACCGCCTTATGGTTGTTGTTGTTAAGGCAAGGGTATCAAGCCTATGGCTTACAAAAGGTTTTATCCAAGTATCGGATTGTGAGGAACTCTACTTCAAGAAATAAATTAAAAGCTGCCTACCGATATTGGAAACTTTTACGAAGCCAGGAAAAGTTAAATCTTATTAAAACCAACTTTTATTTTAGTAAATATGCCTATCATGCATACAATAAAAACAGAGGGAAGCGGCCTACCTCTATACCAAGTGAAGGTAAACAAGGAAAATGAACAATGTTCTGCTACTAACAGATAAACTCATAACTGGGGGAGCTGAGATGTATTTTTGCAAATTAGAAAATCATCTCAAGGATGAAAAAATGGCCTTTTATTCAGCTGCTGCCACTGGTGAGTTGTACAATCAAATTCAAAATAAGCATCACTTTATTCCCTTAAGCTTAAAAAATCATATGGCTAATCTTTATACATTAAGTAAAGAGGTTACCCAAAAAAACATTACGGTCATACATGCAAATAGTTTAAGAATGTTACTCTATTCCATCACAATAAAGAAGATCACAAGAAGACAAATGAAGCTAGTGTATACCAAACATAACGTGACGATACTAGAAAAAAAGATGCCCTCATTATTTAAAAAAGTGTTAAATCAGCATGTTGATCAAATTATTGCGGTGAGTAATTTCGAAAAAGAAAACCTACTTCAGTTGGGTGTAAAGAATGAAATCACTCGAACTATTTATAATGGAGTCGATATAGATCATTTTTCTTTTCACCAACAAAAACCTAAAGAAACATTCAATGTCGGGATTTTAGCGCGGTTATCCAAAGAGAAAAATCATGAACTTTTTTTAAAAATTGTTAATGAATTAAAAGATGAACCTAAAGTCATGTTTTTTATGGCTGGAGAAGGGCCAGAGCGGGATTCTGTTGAAAGAATCATTAGTGATTTACATTTAAATCATAAGGTAAAGCTTCTAGGTAATACAACCAATCCATATGAATTTATTTGCAATATGGACATATTACTTCTAACATCCTTAAGAGAAGTGTTCCCTATGGTTGTCCTTGAAGCATTATCTACTGGAACACCAATGGTTTCTGTAGATGTAGGCGGCATTAAAGAAGCGGTTGTAGATCATGAAACAGGGATTCTTATTTCCCACCATTCTGAAAAAGAATTTGCCAAGAAAATTAAATTACTCCACGATAACGAAAATTTAAGACAACACTTGAGAGTCACAGGAAGACAAAAAGTAGAAAAATCCTTTTCCCTCGCAAGTATGATTCATTCTACACTTGAGACGTATCAAAGTTAAAAAACAAACGTTCATCGTTTGTTTTTTATTTTTTTACCTATGCATTCTTTTTGGACATGCATATTCTATAACACACCACTAGATAAGGAGTGTTATACATTGACAGATGCCCTTAATTTTTCTGAAGATTGCCAGAATAGAGATATTGTAAATATTGATTGTTTTGGCGCTAGTCCAGATTTACTAAATAATTCGCCGGCGATTCAAGAAGCCATTGATTATTGTGTAGCTAATCATCACTCTAAAGTTGTCATAACTGGGAAGAAGCAATATACATTAGCCTCTCCCATTGTCATTAAGTCTAATGTACATCTTGAAATAGATTCCACCGTAACATTAATAGTCAAAGGAAACTTCCAAGTATTCGAGCTTCAAAAGGATGCTTCAATCACAGGGGGTACGATTGAGATTGTGGATAATAGTTTTAATTCATCCGTAATTTTTCTCTCCGGCGCCCAACAAATTGAAATTCATAATCATACCTCTATATCTAATATTAATATTATGAATCGTACAAATACCTACCAAGGGATCGCCATTCATTTAGCTTGTAAAAAAGCATGGGATTTCATAAGTTTCCTTAAAATCCACGCCATCCAAATTACAAACTTTCAAACAGCTATCTATTTAAAAACTGAACAGCTTCAGGATATTAGCACCCCATGCTGGATTAATGCAAACTCCTTTGATTCTATTTTCATAGATGGTTGTCAGTATGGAATTGAAATAGTCGGCAATAGTGATCTACCTTATGAAATTTCTGGAAATACGTTTACTGGAATCCAAGTTCAATGCAGGGCACAAACTAAAAAGGTAATCCGATGTTCGGGTGCTTATAATATGTTTGAAGGAGTGATTTGGGACATCTACCGTATGACTGCCCCTCCACTCGTCATCGAATTCTCTTCCATTTCTCATCACAACTACCTGTTTTCGAACCAATTATCTACATCAATTCTTGATCTTGGCCTATACAACCGTTGTACATCACCTCATGAAGAATCCCTTCCAGTATCCTCCCCCCTTGCACTAGGAAAATCACATCTGGTTGGCAATCAAGATGATATCTTAGTTAATGCACATATCAGGTACGCCGTACGTCAACTTTCTGGAAAAGCACCCTATGGAGGAACCCTTAGTAATTGTTTTAACTTATTGGATGAGCAAAGTGTAAATTATCTGGATGTGCCTAGTTCTCAGCCGGTTATCATCGAGTTAGATTTTTCTAAGCAACCCATTCAAATGCTGAATTGCCTTGGTATCTATTTTGGTTGGAATGAAACCCCAGGTCGGGTTTTGATTGAATACCAACAAAGTTTAAATGGACCTTGGACAGTAGCTAAAAATGTACCATATAATGTCGGAAACACGATTATTTCAGAAGTACGAGCAGCAACATTATATAAAGTTAGACTTACGTTAAGTGGATATACACAAGAGCACAAACGTTTTCGGATTAATCGGATCTTTGCACGATCTTCCTTACAGCAAGGAGCCTCTTGGTTGCCAACTACAGGTGGGACATTATATGGCGATTTAGAATTACAAACAGGCAAAGCTGTTACGCTCGTTTCTCCTAATGGAGGAAGATGGAGAGTAAGTATTAATGATCAAGGACAAATTATTACGACAAAACTATGAAGTTAGTAAAACTCTGATTTAATTCAGAAAAGTTTTCTTCAATACCGATTAAAAAGAAAAGGATATTCACATACTAATTTTTCTTAATCCAATAAAAACAGTGTGTTCACTAGTCTCATTTTGCTATCTATGAAAAAGCCTCTATGATAAATATGTAAAAGAGTCACACTTACCATCCTTCGGTTTATCATTATAAATGAATGAAGCCCCTCTCATCCATTGAGAAGGGCTGTTGCAATTTACTGATTCACTTTATTTGCTTGTCCGTTGTCGGAAATTCTGTTCATAGGTATAGAAGGAATGTCAATGGTCGTATCCTTGCTATGTTCTGTAAATTCAATAACAGCGTTTTGATGAGTGATTTTGTCCAAATCCCAAGCCATCCCATCAAACTCATTGTACTCCCCGCTTACCTTCAAAATACTCTTAGTTTTGCTTGATGGTTGGATCTGTAAGTTTGTAAATTGATTACCACTAGTCTCATTCGGTATAGTTGAATGACTATCCATGTATATCATGTTTACACAATCCTCTAAGGATACATTCATAAACCGATTAGCGTTGATCCAGGCATATCCAGAAGCTGGTTTTTCAGCTATTAACTTTACACCCGTCTCCATTCCAGAAACCTTCACGTTTTCGAAGTTAACGAAAGAAATCTCGTGTTTTTTTCCGCCAGCGTATAAGGAGATTCCTGTCCCCTGGTTACTTTCAGACCAATTAACGATATTTATATCTTTTACATGTGTTTTATACCAGGTGTTATAATATTTATACTTACCATCTAAGTAAATAACTTCTGAATTAAAATCTGCATCATTAATGGCTATATAAGCGCCTTCAATTGAAGCATTTTTCTCAAGTTCAAATACCCTGAAGTTTCCCTCAACAATAAACTCTGTTCCATATCCGGATAGTAACTTAACACCTTGCCTAACAATGATTGGTGATGTAACTCTGTACTTTTTATCATCCAGCATAACGGTTTTTATTTTATTGGCCCTCGATTTATCGATAGCAGCTTGAATCTTAACAGAATCATTGGCCCCTTTAAAATCTTCCACGTATATCTTCTCTTTTTGGTCAGTAACAGCATGATTCTGTTGGTAAAAAACAATAATAACGAACACCATACATAGGAATAAACCGATCACTTTTTTCATGACATTCATCCTTATTTCGTTTTTTTATTTTATATGAGTGCTCTTTTACTTCACCTATACCAAGGAAAATAAAGGTGATAATTTCCGAATACCAAACATCATTGATTCCCCTTAAATAGTTCTTCCGTTGGACTGAACCTTTTTTGTTTATGCTGCAATAGTATATCTCTGGCTGGCCACATTGTAGCTGCGCAAAAAGACAGGGAACCAATTCAGTGACTCTATGTCACTACTAATTTTTCGAAAATTCCGAGTGACGACACAGCCAGTGAAATTATTGATGGATATTGATGCACAGATCGGTTCAAACGGCCGGGGGGCAAGCACCAAATTTAGAAGCAAGAAAAACGCTCCTTACTCTTTATATGTCTAATATAATTAATCTCGGCCACTGCCAACATCTCCTTAATCCCTCAAATGCCATAAACACTAATCCCCACCTCTAAATGTCGGGGTATTCGCCAATTATTCTTGGAAGTTATCAACTATGTTCATATACCCTATGATTCTTGCATGATGTGCATGAATTGAGCGGACAGTTCTTTAACAAGTTCATCTGCAGTTAGATTGGATTCTTTCTCCCCTTTTTCAAACGCATCTGTTAGTAGTTAAAAAAAATCTTCATTTGTTAGATTCATTGGTTTCATAAGTATAAACTCCTCTATTAAATAATGTCATTTCATCGTCTTATAACTACTAATTGTATTCGGCATTCAAAAAATGCTGTTTATGGCAGTATGTTTTATGAATGGAAAAAGAGCCTAAATATACAAGAAGCGCATAAAACCTTGCATATTTTAGGCTCTTTAATTTTATTCCTTATTGTGTTAAATCTACCCGTTAACACAATAAGAAAAACACTTTTGTCTACCTTATGGAACTGTATTACTGATAACCGTCAGAAAACCGTTCTTCGAGGCGGTATCAATTAATTGATAAATGGATTGGCTTGCGGTATCACTAAACAAATACCATTGATCTTCAGTGGCGTCATAAATTAAAACCTCGGGGTGTCCAGGCAAAGTTTCGACTGAATAAGATTGAACTAAAGAATAGATATCAAAGCGTTTTATACTGTTCCCTTCTTGGTCTAAAAAATCATATTGTCCATTTTTATAATAGTCCCCTGGTGAAACGTAGTGAATCTGCCACGAGTAATTAGCAGGAGTTTTGACCTTACTACCTTTGTTTTCTACAAAAATATTATAAATAGCTTCGTTATAACCATTTCCTTTGATTTGCTGTACTACACCGCCCATAGTCATATGATATTCGGATTGCAATGCTTTTACTTGTACACCATCTATAACTAATGGCTTTGTATCAACCGTTACTGTGGAGTTTTTGTAATTGACATTACAGCCAAATGTTTCTGCAAGAAAACGAATCGGAACAAACGTACGATTATTCTTTATATATGGTCTTACATCAAAAAGCGCAGTTTGACCGTTTTTTACTACTGTATTGCTATTTAGTTTTAATATTACCTGCATATTGCTTTTAGTAATAGTAACTTGGGAATCCGACCAATTGACCTTAGCTCCCAAATTTTCACTGATAACACGCAAAGGAACCATTGTACGATTATTCTTAATTTCGGGATTCACATCGGATGCAATAGCAACACCGTCAATTTTTATTTGAATAGCTGCTGCATAAGTAGGTGACGATGTAATGATTAGAATCAATGCAAGGAAAATTCCTAAGAACACTTTTTTCATCTTTTGATAACTCCTTTTTTTAAGTAAATATATTACTGTTATACAAATTCAGTAAAGGTTTATGAATTCCCTTCATTCTTCGATATAATTTTTCAGTTCCTATAAGAACTGTCTAGCCTTTATCAGAGTAATATATCCATTCTTAAGCTAGAAAAACATTTCGCACAACGATCCTGCCCGTTCGTGCAATAAGTACAGCTTTACAAATATGTATAAATATTTGTGTGTATACAATTCCTCACTGAGTAATGATTCAAAATGATTACTAAACATATTGCCGAAACATACATCAATTAATCGCCAGATACACTCATTCATTCCATACATACTAAAATGATATAAAAAACCTATCGCAAATGGCTTGTTTGTTCTTATATTACATCCTGACACTCCCCCTACTATTTCACCATATGATGTATCCATCCACTCTACTGTTGAATTTACGAAGAAAGTAAAGATGTTCATGATTCATGTCTATTACACAAGAAATAAGGAAATAATTTCGTAACAGAGCCTATAAAATAAAGGTGGAGGTGTTATAAATAAACTATGATGAAACCGGAAATTTCCTTAAAGGGGTAATGTGGGCAATAGCATTCAGTATTCCTTTATGGTTATCATTCTTCGGCTGGATGAAAATCCTTATCCAATTATTATTCTAAGAGCTGTTTTGACCTATAAAAACAATCTAGGACCATAATCACAATTAGAATTTTCATCAACGTTACATTTCCCCCTAAAATTATCATTATTTTCATCAATATAGGTATTTAGACCCTTAATCAATTCTCTCATTTCCGCTATCTTAGTTAATGGACAGCATAAATCGTACGAAACGGCAAAATCATTGAAAAATGATGACGCAAAGCTTTAGGGACTAAAGTTATAGATAATAACTATGTCAGCCAGCTTCCGAATACGGACCTCCTACGGTTTATGAAGAAAAGAGGAGGAAATACTATGGTGAAAAATTATTTAAAAATGAAATACTATATTCATGTATTCTTACAAAAGTATAATGAAGCTCTTGTGGATGATGCACTTAGTAGCAGTCTGAAATCAAAGTTAAAATCCATAGCAAACCATCATGAGCAAAAAGCAATGATTCTAAGATCAAAACTAAATTAAACATGAAGAGTTGTTTGGGAAACCAAACAGCTTTTTTCTGTTAAATATCGAAATATTCCAACTACAAGTAGTGCGTTTACTCAATGTTGTAGATTATAAAGAAAGAGCGATTTACTTTATCCCTTGTTTTGTTCTTGCAATAATTGTTTGCTCTTATTTATATGTGCATTAAGAACTTTCTGTATTTCCTCTGATTTATCAATAGAATGCACATTTTGCTTAATATATCTCACCGTTTTCTTTATCGACTTTAGTAATTTATTAAAAATGTTCAAATAATAATCTCCTCCTACAGATGGAACTGCCTCTTTATGTAGATTTCGAAATATCCCGATTTGGGCAACTAAACTGTTCCCTATAAAATATGATAAAAATTTGTCTTAAGCCCTCCAAAAAGCATTCATAGCTTTAAATAGGAAGCAATTTTGACAAACTTCAACATATACCCTGTGATGGCACGAAAAAAATGTTCTTCTCACAATAAATAACAAAAATCTTGCAGAAAAAATTCACTGCAAGACTATTTCATCATTAATCACTTTCGCGCTTTAAAGGGCGCGGTACAGGCACTGGATTTTCAAACACAAAAGACAATCGACCTAATCAGTGGCTGCTGAAAAAGTAATTCTTTTTAAAAGTTATAAAGATTTTCATCAATATACAGATAATAAAATAAGACAACGACCAATTAGGATCAAAATTTAGTAAGAACTCATTTGTTGCTGCACAGCACAATTCTAATTACAAATATTCCCATAAGATTTGTTGGCAAACACAGGAAAACACTCTGTGAAGCGTTGTTGTGAAACAAGAAAATTCGGGTGGTGACAGGCACCCAAAATTAATTGAACCCCCATAGGCCAAGTCCGCGACTTCATTCTTCTCTGGCAATCAAAAATTTTGCGGTATAGTTTCTGGCAGAATCAGAACTAAGGCACAACTTCCGATTGTCCCCTATAAGAACCGTCCCCTTGCTTCTAACAAGCACTCCAATTAAGAAAAGGCTTGGATATAACATGGTACTATTTCCTAAATAATTTTCAGGTTAATCTAAAATCAAAATCATCTGGTCTAAACTTATTTCGGGCTAATTCATAAAAATAATTCATTCTTATAGCAATACACTGAATTAATGCTTCTTTATTTTGCTTACCATCCCAAACCTTTTTCCCAAGTTTAGCGATCCCGTAACCAACCCTTGCAGCAATTAATATTCCGGTTGGATCTGGAATTAAAGCATCCATTATAGTATCCGTTGCAAAATCGACCAATATATCTAAACCTAACCCTAGCGCTGAAAACGCGAGTAACTCTGCGGTAGCTACCATCAGCATTGTTTGTAAATCTTTCTTTGCCTCTTCTTGAGACTTCCCTTTTCTAACTTCCCATATATATCGTAATAAACTCCCAGTTACTGTGATTATAAAAAAGGACCCGTTAATAGCCACCATTTCTGTAAAGAAGTGATCTAGCATACTTGGTGTAAAATCAGCAAAAAATCCATCCATAGATATTCGTGTCAGATAACCAACTGCTGATAAGCCACCTCCGAATAAAGCCGTTGCAATTCCTGTTTTAACCAATTCTTCTCTCTTTCTGTGCCACGGTCTCGGATCATTTTTTAACCGATACCATTCGATTAACATTCTAATAGAAGAATATAAAGCCATTGAACTCCCCACTGAAAGTGCACCTTTTTTTATCAATCCCAATGTAATCAAATCTTCATTATAATTAACGGTTAATTCGAACTTCTCATCCATTGTCAATGAATATTTAAAATATTCCGGATCTGTAGCATTTTGTGTATTCCCACCATGTAAAAATTCTCTATGACCTTCCTCTGTCGCAAACAGTATATTATCAGGATTTGCAGCTAGATCGATATTATCGGGATTATTTTTGACAAGTTTCATATGATGGCCTTGAATACCCGAAATTGGATATTTTTCACCCGATTGCCATTCTAAAATCAGGTTCCTTTCCTCTTCTGAGAAAGGAACAACTTCCCCCTTGTCATTAACATAGACTAATACATTTTCAGGTGCATTAATTTCATCATGGGCAAAAAACTTATATTCTGCCCACTCTCGTTGAACGCCTAAACTCCTAGCTGTATGAATACTTGTGATACTATTATTGGCAAAGCTTTCTTTTAAAGCTTGAAATTGTGCAGTAGCATTTTCCTTATACTCTAAAAATTCTAACTCCCTTGGTTCAGAAATAAATTCATCAACCATCCAACTAGTTGAAATATAACTTAATGCGATTCCTTCCCCATACCGTTTAGAAGAATGAAAACAATCATTATTAGGCAGTTTACGTGTCTTAATGCTCACATCAACCAATCCCCTTTATTTGTTCATTTACCATCTTTTCTGTGAAGGTTGGTTTTACATTCAGATCTAGTTTAGAGAAAATTTCGGAGTAAGCTGACTGGAAGTAGATTTGTGTCGAAGAATATAAATATTTCGAATCCCATCCACCTAACTTCGAAACAAGCTTATGTATATTTTCGCCTTTCTTGTAAGATTTATCATTATTCTGAAAATCATTATATGCAATTTGAATAGAATCAATAGCATTTAAATTGTACTCTTTTATTCTACTCTCATCATTCTCAACAGTAGAGAAATATTGAATTAACATCTTGGATACTTCATTATATCTGTCATTTAAATCAGGATAATTTGCAATAAATGCTTTATCTACCTGATTATCCAGTTGTTCTATCTCATTAATTTCCTCATCTGTTAAGTTTTTTCTATAAGTTAATTTACTTACTTTTATTTGAAGTTCTTCAATCGTTTCTTTAATTTTGGATAAGCGTTTACTTTCTATATCATTCATATATTGATTACCGAGTTTGAGAGAGTGATTTTTAATTTCCTCTGCGAACTCCCAGTCCTCCACTCTACAATTATCTAAGTACACCCTAGTTGTGCGATTATACCGTTCAATTGCTTGTCTTTTAATGACCGGACTTTTTGAATCTATTAAGAAAAGAATATTTTCTTTATAGAGATTCATTAAGTGTTTGCTACTTGGATATTTATTTAAAGCAGATTCGAGCATTGCAACACATTTCGCTGGACTATTTTTATATTTTTTTATAGCATGAATCCATTTATCAATCTCGTTTAATTCTTCATTTATGTAAAAATCTAATTTTGATGTTATTTCTTCTTGAGTTTCATCTAACCTTTCAACTATATTCTGCATAATATTTCTTTCAATTGATTTAAATTCACTTTGATATTTTACTAATAGATCATTAAAACTACTCTTCTGCGAAATAATATTATCAGTAAACAGTTGTTTTGTATGTTGTTCAAGTTCTTCACTAAATTTTGATATTTCTTCTTCAAAAAACTGATTATTTCCATTTATAAGTTCCTTTATTTTTTTTGTATTTATTTCTTGGATTTGTATGATATCATTCATTATTTTCTGTGGTGTATCCTTTTTTAATAACAAAATTTGAAAATATAATACTGAAATACCTAAAATCGATATTACTGAAGTAATAAGAAGCGCCCATTCCATCTATTAATCACCTCTAATTTATTATTTACCTTCTTTTTCATACACTACTAAAGGGGCTGGGGGCAGTATTTATAGGAGGAACTCCACAAATAGACCGTTATCATAAAATCCTCTTCTTAAAATTCGGTGTGTTCGATTACGAAGTGCGAAATGTGAGTTAAATGGCATATATTCCAGCTTTTTAGAAAACAATAAGAAAGGAGAGTTAGCTACCATGTTACACTCTCCTTTCCTCAAATCTATGAATCTTTCGATAAATTTCGAGCGGCGACAGTGCACGCAAAGTTTCTACCAATTACTTTCTCGCTTTAAAGGTGTGGGGGGCAGACACCAGGAATTTCTTGTTAAACTATAACCAAGTCACAAAAGACACCCTGCAATTCTTTCAGGTTTTACAAACGTATCTCAATCAATCCGTTAGTTCCTTTAAGAAAGAATTACGTTTAAAAGAAAGAAGAAATCGAAAGCAGAGCCGTCGTTTGGAACAGTCACCATGGTTAAAAAAGAAAAACGGAAAAAGTTACACAGATAAGTATAAATGTAAAAAAAAAAGGGAATTGTATCTATTGAAACCATGTTCTCCTTTTTCAATATTTATTATGGTGAAATTATACTTATTTTTAACTATTCTTGAATTTGGGTCTACATATCCCGCCAAGGATCTCAAATACAATCTGCATCTCCTTCAGACGGAAGCCGTTTATACAAATTCTATTGTCCCCTACCCTTAATAGCTCATCTAGTGTGAGGTAACGCTAGGCGCGGCTGGTCCTCGCACGTAATAAGCCTGCCCTTTATCAGGTCAGGCTAAAAATAATTACTTAGTAATATATTATTTTTCAAAGTACTCTTGATACTCACCACTGATAATTCGTTCCCACCATTCTTTATTATCCAAATACCATTGAATCGTTTGGGCAATGCCCGTTTCAAAAGTGTAAATAGGTTTCCAACCTAACTGTTCTAGCTTAGTTGGGTCAATTGCATACCTTTTATCATGTCCAAGACGATCTTCAACAAATTCAATTAAATTCTCTGATTTGTCTAGAGTATTAATGATTGTCTTAACCACTTCTAAATTAGTTCGTTCATTGTGCCCACCTACATTATAAACTTCCCCGTTAATTCCTTCGTGCAACACTAAATCAATGGCAGCACAATGATCTAACACATGTAACCAATCTCTAATATTCTCACCGTCACCATATACTGGTACCTTTTGATCATTCACTACTCTAGAAATAGTAAGAGGTATTAATTTCTCTGGAAAATGATACGGACCATAGTTATTGGAACATCTGGTGATATTTACCGGTAAATTGAACGTTTCAGCATAGGCACGAACTAATAAATCAGAAGATGCTTTGCTAGCGCTATAAGGACTGTTCGGTTGTAATGGTGTTTCTTCTGTAAAGAAAGTGCTAGGATCGAAGTCTAATTCACCATATACCTCATCTGTAGAAACATGAACAAATTTCGTAATATTATTCGTTTTTGCTGCATCGAGTAATACTTGTGTTCCAAGAACATTAGTTACAACAAAAATTTCAGGATTTGTAATAGAACGATCAACATGACTTTCCGCTGCAAAGTGAACAACATAATCAAACTGTTCCTTCTCAAAAAGAGCTGAAATACTCTCCCTATCGGAAATATCTGCTTTTACAAAATGATAATTAGATTCGCTTTCAATATCGCGATGTTTCGTCAAGTCTCCCGCATATGTTAATAAATCTAAATTATATATTTCATAATCTGAATGTTTATTCACCATAAATCGAACAAAGTTTCCACCTATGAAACCTGCTCCACCTGTAACTAAAATTTTCTTTTTCATCTTATTTCACCCCTTGACTTAACTCAGACAAATAACGTGATAGGGCATCTCGCCACTCTGGTAACAGCATAAACCCATTTGAAACTAATTTATCTTTATACATTCGAGAATTTCTCGGTCTAACAGCTCGCGTTGGATACTCTTCAGTAGAAATTGCCTGAACCTTTACTTCTCGATTAGACAACTTAAATATTTCTTCAGCAAACTCGGCCCATGTACAAAAACCTTCATTCGAAGCGTTATAAACTCCGTAGCGATTCGTTTGCACCATATCAATTAATAAGCGTGACAAATCATATGTATACGTAGGAGAACCGTATTGGTCACCAACTACGCTTAATTCATCTCTCGTTTCAGATAGTCTGAGCATAGTTTTTATGAAGTTATTTCCATTTATTCCGAACACCCATGAAATACGTACGATAAACCATTCATCTAGCAATGATTGAACAATTTGCTCACCTTGATACTTGGTTTCACCGTAGTATCCAATTGGATTCGGAGTAGAATTCTCTGAAAAAGGAATTTCCCCTTCTCCATCAAAAACATAATCCGTACTAATGTAAACAAATTTTGCGTTAGTTGCTTTAGCTGCTTCTACTAAATACTTAGTTCCATTTACATTCACATCATAGCAGTTTTCTTGGTCATCTTCAGCTTTATCCACTGCTGTATAAGCAGCACAGTGAATAATGGCATCCGGATTTAATTTATTGATATATCCAGAAATTTCTCTTTTATCTGTGATATTTAAATCATGAGAGGTGGTCCCAATCATTTCTAGTCCACGCATGGTACCTTCCCTGACTACATCATAGCCAAGTTGACCTCCATAACCTGTTACTAATACTTTCATTCGATTATTCACCACTCACAAAATTATTATCGGCATCCTTTAACAGTGGAGCACTCTCATCCTTAGCAGACAATACAGGTTTAACATCCATGGGCCACTCTACCCCGATAGCTGGATCATTCCATAAAATACCTCGATCATGTTCTGGGGAGTACACTTCATCTACTTTATACTGAACTTCAACGTCATTCGTTAAAGTCATAAACCCGTGAGCAAAGCCCTTTGGTACTAGCAATTGCTTTTTGTTTTCGGCACTTAATTCAATTCCAAACCATTCTCCATAAGTTGGACTCCCTTTACGAATATCCACAGCTACATCAAAAATAGAACCTTTAGTACATCTAACAAGTTTAGTTTGTGCTTTCGGATCTAATTGATAGTGCAATCCTCGTAAAGTACCTTTTGTTGCAGAAAACGATTGATTGTCTTGAACAAATTCTATATTAATATCATGATCAGCAAAAATAGATTTACTATATGTTTCACTAAACCAGCCCCGGTGGTCTCCGAATACTTTCGGTTCTACAATTACGACTTCTTTTAATTTCGTTTTTGTAATAATCATTATTTTTCACCTACTATTTTATCGTCTACTAACACTTGTTTAGCTAAACGTAATAAATATTGACCATATTCATTTTTCTTTAACGGCTCAGCAAGTTCAATTAGTTGCCCTTTAGAAATATATCCCTTCCGATAAGCAATTTCTTCTAAACAAGCAACTTTTAAACTTTGGCGTCTCTCAACTGTCTCAATAAAAGTTGAAGCTTCTAATAAGGATTCATGGGTTCCTGTATCTAACCAAGCAAATCCACGTCCTAACAATTCAACCTGGAGTTTACCTCGTTTTAAATACTCCTCATTTACTGCAGTGATCTCTAATTCACCACGATTAGAAGGTTTTATTGATTTAGCGATTTCAACTACATCATTATCATAAAAGTATAAACCTGTAACGGCATAAGTTGATTTAGGTTTTTGTGGCTTTTCTTCAATAGAAATAGCTGTTCCACTTTCATCAAATTCCACTACACCAAAACGTTCTGGGTCTTTCACGTTATATCCAAAAACTGTCGCACCTTCTGAAAGGCTTGCCGCACGTTCTAAAATTTTCGTAAATCCATGACCATAGAAAATATTATCTCCTAAAACAAGCGCTACTGAATCTTCTCCGATGAATTCTTCTCCGATAAGGAAAGCTTGAGCTAATCCATCTGGTGAAGGTTGTACAGCATATCTTAACTTTATACCTAGATCCTTTCCATCACCAAGAAGTTGCTCAAACCTTGGTGTATCCTCTGGTGTTGAAATAATTAAAATCTCACGAATACCACTAAGCATTAATACAGATAAAGGATAGTAAATCATCGGTTTGTCATAAACTGGAATCAACTGTTTTGATATTGATTTTGTAATAGGGTAAAGTCTTGTACCGCTTCCGCCTGCTAAAATAATCCCTTTCATTGGATGCACCTCCGAAAATATTCACTACTTAGTTTTCAAAAAATTCTAATAAATATAGAGTTTTATATCTGTATGTTGCTGCGAAATATAACTAAACTAAACATGTATCTATAACAATCAAATTTATATCTACCTTGACAATAATTCCTCAAATATTCAGTGATAAAATTTATAAAAAACTTGGTACTCAAGTAGACATTATTAATTAGTAATTTTTTTCTTTACGATATTTCTGATAAGAATAATAGACTCTTTTTCAAAAAATATGTAAGTAAAGAAAAAAATCACAAGAAAATAAATAAGAAAACTAAATAACCAGTTCAAATACAAAGTACAAGTGAAGTAAGTAAAGAAAAACAATACTAAATATACTAATTCCTTAATATTTGGTTTTAAATTTGAAAAGTCTTTAGCAGAATAGAAATACCATATATAAAAAGATATCGTGGTAGATAGTGCTATTGAAAATGTACTATTATAGATTAATATTGCCAGAATATTTATAACAACAGAAACTAAACACATTTTTAATACCATACAAACATATTTCTTTTCTTGTTTTTTAACCTTATATAAATTTATATATAAAGCATTTATTATTATAATCGCTGGAAATCCAGCAAATAAAATCACTATTATTTCTAATGAGGGAATATACTTTTTCAAATACATATTAACAATAAATTCAAAAGCAAAGTATCCACCACTTGATAACGCTCCAATTATTAGTAAATATTTTTTAATAAGATTTATTTTTTCTTCATCTTTTCCCCTTGCTAAATATGGATAGAAGGTCATAGTAACAGAACTAATTAAAGTATTAATAACTACCATCATTGAAATAGCAAAGGAATAAAATGCAAAATCTTTGTTAGTTAAGAAAAATTTCACAAACCATCTATCGGAGGCATAGAAAAACATTGATGCCAAATTTCCAATCATAATAAAACTACCTATTTTAAAATGATTCCATATATCTTTAAAGTCTATTAATGCTGTAACATTTTTGTATTTAATCAAAAAATATATTTCAAGACCTATGTATACAATGTAATAAGTTATTATATTTACAAGAATAAAGGGCCAAAAATTATTGATTTTCAATACAAAAATTATTAATAAATTTAATAATAATAATAAGTTTGGTGTAAGAATCATTATTTTAGAATAAATATCAAATTTCCCCAAAGCTTGATATAAAAATTTAAATAGAGTTTGTATATTAATTGGTAATATTGCAATTGAAAAAGCAACTAGAATTCCATCTTGCAAAATTATTCCTATTACTAGAGAAAGGAGAGTCACAATTATTTGAAATAAGAGCAAAAACTTGTGCTCTCCTTTTAATCTATTTTTGTCTATTTCTGTTTCAAGCTTCCCCCCATATTTAATGTATATTCCATCTATAAACCCAAAATGTAATATTCCAATATAACTTAAATATAAAGTAAAAGTTTTTAATGAAGCATACTCATCTAATGATAAAAACGCAGGTACTATAAAACCAGTAATAATTCCAACTAATAAGTTAATTAAATTCGAGTTAAATACCTTTAATAAATCTTTCTTGAATTGCATTTAGTCTGGTCTCTCCTGTCGCCAATAAATCAATTTTAAGTTCTAAAAATCCGGTTTAAATAATCCCATCTTTAAAAGAATCAAAACAGTATCTTTATTTCAATGACTTACTTTTAGAACCTTTCATTATTTGCATTAGGAAAATTTCTAACAGGAGAAGAATAAAAGGTAGAATCAAATAATATGTTTCCTGAGCCAACCAATTGTAAAATGAGAATAAGATAATTGTACCTAATAGTGCAGCTGAACCAATCCAAAATATTGTAGGTTTAAATAATGCTTTTTTAAATGCAAAAGATGAAAACAATCCCATGAAATAAGGAAGTATAATAATTCCGGCATATCCAAAATCTTTATAGAACATCCCTAACCATGTATATACATTTATTGATCCAATCTTTCCCTGAATCATAGAATCAAAAAAGGGAGGAAGGATTGATGCATCTAGAATATTAAAAGAAATCAGCCATTTTACTAGCGGTCTAAAAGTCCTAGCACCATGTGACATTTCATTTTCATAATTAGAAACTAATACGTTAAGGCCTTCCAATGGTCCTAATCCATAAATTATTGCCTGAGCTACAGTTTTTGGTAACATAGGTATTGGTGATTCTTGTTCTGAATACCCTCTCTGCAATGCAATCAGATTAAGTAATAATACTAGTAAAATTAATAAACCTAGAATTAATTTAAAGATACTTTTTCTTTTTGTTACATTTATATTTATATTTAATTTTATACTTTCCTTTACTTTACTAATTTTATATTTATAAGCTACAAAGCAAATAACAAATGTCCAAAAGAAAAGTAGTCCATCTATAATAGCCGCTTGTTTTGACATCAATATTAAACTTAGTAATGGACTAGATAGCAAAAGCATTATTGGTAATAGTATTTTACGGCCTTTCACAAATAAGTAAATAGCAGCTACAATAATACCGACACCTGCAACTAAATTCAATAGAACCGGAAATACCCTGCCGATTAAAGAAAAATCAGGTATATCGCTTCTTGATAAATATATATTTCTTACATATGTGGAATTATTAATTAATACTGAAAAGGATCCCGCAATTTTCAACATAGTATTTAAACTAATTACAATTTGACCTATTCTACACAATAATGCAAAATATAAAAACTTCCTTAGTATAGGCTCATTCATATATTGTGGAAATAAATAATCTGTACTACCACTTGATTTAGTTACCTTTGTTTTCAAAAGTCCTACTTGAAGACAGCCACCAAAAAATGATAGGTATCCTAATCCAATAGCAGTCAATCCGTATCCTGTTAACGGGTAAAATATGTTTAATGGTAAAATATATATTCCTACTATAAACAACCAGATGAATGTAAAAATTGATAATGGATTTAAACTCACACCATAAATTTTTTTGGAAATACTAATTGTTATTTTCAAAAAAATAACAAAAAGAATAATAACTACACATAAAGTAATTAATAATATCATAAATTTCTTCCTTTATTTTTTCATAATTTCCCCGTTGTTTTAGTTAATGCATGATAAAACCCTAAAATCATAAATTTTACTTTCGAAAATTTATTATCTTCAAATAAAATAACCTTTGTATAATCCTTAATTACTGATATCAATTTTTTTAGTGCCCATTTAGGATTTTTTAGAATATTTTCTCGAAATAAGATCAAACAGTTTCTAGTCCGATAATAACTCCTAAGAGATGATTGGTTATAAACGTAAATAGTTTTGTTAAAGAAATTTCGAGACGTAATTTCTCCCATGCTATGCACCATTCCAATATAACTTGACATAGCTATTTTATAACCTTTACTTTTTAATCTAATGCAGTATTCGTTATCAACTTGATCAATAAAAAGTTCTTCTCTAAAACAACCAAGATTTAAAAATATAGGGATATACATTAAACTGCCTGAGCAAATTACTTCATCAATCTCTATCCAATTTAATTTACTATCTATTTGATAAATTGATTGCTTATTAATATTTTTATCCTGATAGTTAGTTCCTAATAAAGCCAAATCCTTTTGAGTAGTATGTTTAATAAATGTCTGTATATGGTTTTCAACTAAATATGAATTAACAAAAGTGTCTTGATCCAGAGTAAGTAACCATTTATATCTATTTTCATTTGCGTAATAGGCACCTTGATTTAAAGCAGTTGCAATTCCAAGATTCTGTTTATTACAAATAACCTTCACACTGCTATCCTTTGTAATTTCCTCTATCCATTCCAGATTTTCAGATCCATTATCAACAATAACTACTTCCATAACTTGTTCTTTTATTGCATTCACTCGGTCTGGTATGTTTAAATCTGGATTAAACGTAACTATTACTGCACATATATTGGATTTTTCTGGCTTATGTTCAACGTATAACTTTTCATCTTTTACTAATTTCATTTTATCGCTCCATAGTACTATTATATTTATTACAATTTCACAGTAATCTATATTAATTCAATATATCTCTTAGTTAGTAAAAACATTGATAAAGCTTTAAGATAATAAAACACAACTTATTTACATAATATACAATATCAATAAGACAGATAATGACTTTTATAACGTTTTTTTATTTGGGGTAGCTCATTATTAATGAAAATATTTGCACATTTAATTGGTTAAGATTATTTTAGTTCTAAATTAAGCATTGACTACAATTAAAATACTAAATCTTATTTATTTTTTCAGCACCTTAACCACTTATATTCTTTGTAGTATTTTTTCAAGAAAAATTTTATAGTATGAGAGAATCATTTACAAAATTGACTTTAGTGAAAATTGATTAAGGATCAGTGTTTCATTGAACCTTTCTCATTTAGTTCCAACAGTAACAAATTTGGAGACTACTATATGAGAAACACAAGAGTTTATCAACTTCTATTCTATTTTAAGAGAATAGAGAAAAGGTTAAGTTCTATAAATATAGATTCTCACAACAGATATATCCTTTACTTCTTATTCCAATTTTCGTAATAAACAATAAATGATTCTTTCCTATATTTTAATATATTTTTATTCTCATAGCTTACGCTACCATCTTCTTTATGCAGTACCTTAATTTCAGGAACCATATATGTTTTAATAGATTTTTCAAGAGCAAGCTGAGCAAGATGGTTTTCTTCACAAAACAGAAACATTTTTTCATCATACAATGTATCTAATCTACTAAGTGCATTGAAACCAAATATTATAAAACTACCATGAGCAGCATAAATTTTCCTTTTGTTTATTGATAAACATTTATCAATAAACAAAGAAATCTCTCTATATAGCTTATTTATAACTACTCCCATATAAAAATAGGCAGGTTTTTCAGATAGCATAGACCGATACATCAACCACTCCACTAAATCTATTTTTGAATAATAATACGGATTTTGATTCTTTCCTGATAATGTTTTTATTGTTGGTGCAATTATATATTCTTCTAAACCCTTTAATTCTTTCAAAGATAAATATGTTATTTCTATATCAGGATTACTAACTATTAAATATTTAAATTGATATTTACTCTTTACATACTCTATGCCTCGATTATTCCCGTACCCATATCCCTTATTTTCTACATTTAAGAAGTCACAATTATTTTCTGTAGCTATTTTATATAATTCATTGTAGCTTGTTTCATTATAATAACTATTTACAACAACTATTTTATAAGTATCTTTAACCTTATCTTTGATACTATTTAACAGATTTTTTAAGTCAGTAGTATTTCTGTAAGTTAGTACTACAAAAATAAAATCAAAATTCTGCTTATCAAGCATATATTATCCTCACTTTAAATTTATTTTAGCAGTAACTATTAACATCCCTTGTAACACCCAAAATAATACTCCTCTTTAGTCACTTGAAATAACCTGTGAATAAAGTATCTTAAGAAAATATATAAAACTAGAAGTGATTCGTAACAACTTATCTTTCAATTCAACAATATCAAATAATTACCTGATTTCTTAATAGTCACACGAATTCACTGGTATTTATATTTCCACCAAATCAAAAGCTAAAGAAGTTCTGATTATTACTGAATCCTTTCCTAAATCTAAGTTTATAAGCATATATTATTATTCATCTTGACAATGTTTTATATTTTTTTTTACAATCGCCAGTAACTAAATCCATATTTCGCAATCACATCTTTGTCAAAGATACCCTTTACATCAACTATTACTTTTTCTTGGTTTGAAAATTCTCCAAATAGTCCGTCTATCTTCTCCATCGTCATATCCTTAAATAAATCATGGGCAACAGCAAATATAAGACAATCTGCATCATTTATCATATCAAGAGGAACCAAATCAACACCATACTCATGTTTTGCATCCATTGCACCTGCGTAGGGGTCAACTACAACCGGCTCTATTTCATATTCATTAAGACGTTTAATAATATCTTCTACTTTTGAATTACGTGTGTCAGGACAATTCTCCTTGAATGTTATTCCTAAAATGACAACCTTCGCCTTCTTAATCACCTTGTTAGCATGGATCAATTTCTTAATAACCGCATCTGCAACAAATGCACCCATTCCATCATTAATTTTTCTTCCTGACAAAATGATTTGTGAATGATAACCAAGTTTCTCTGCTTCATATATAAAGTAGTATGGATCAACACCAATACAGTGACCTCCAACCAATCCAGGATAAAACTTAAGTGCATTCCACTTGGTATTCATAGCTTCAACAACTTCTTGTGTATCAATACCCATACGATCAAAAACCATAGCAAGCTCATTCATAAATGCAATGTTAATATCACGTTGGCTGTTCTCAACCACCTTAGCAGCTTCAGCTACTTTAATAGAACTAGCACGATGAACTCCAACTTCAACAACAAGTTCATAAACTTTAGCAATTTCTTCTAACGATTCTTTATCCATACCTGAAACAATCTTTGTAATATTCTCTAATCGATGTACTTTATCACCAGGGTTAATACGTTCTGGAGAGTATCCTACTTTAAAATCCACTCCACATTTTAGACCTGACTCCTTTTCAAGAATAGGAATACAGATATCCTCAGTAACTCCAGGATAAACCGTGGACTCATACACTACAATTGATCCTTTAGTGAGATTTCTTCCAATAGTTACACTTACTCCTTCTATAGGACTTAAGTCAGGTGTCTTATCCGCATTTACTGGTGTCGGAACTGCAACGATGTGAAACTTTGCCTCTTGTAGCTTAGTTTCGTCTGAAGTAAACTCCACCATGGTTTGTTTAATAGCTTCATCGCCAACTTCGTTTGTAGGATCGATTCCATTCTTGTATTGCTCAATTTTATGAGTATTTAAATCGAAACCAATAACATCAACCTTCTTAGCAAAAGCAACTGCTATAGGCATACCTACATAACCCAATCCAACTACCGAAATTTTTTCTTCTTTATTAACTACTTTTTCGTATAAACTCATTTGATGCTTCCTCTCTTTCATTTACACCTTCAATAATATTAATCAATTTCTCCGTTAATCTACTAAAATCAAATTCATAGGCAGCTTCACGAGCATTTTGCCCCATTAAACGATTTCTCTTCTCATCACTACACGCCGTAATTACGGCTTTAGCAATCTCTTCTGCAATTTGTACAGGAGCACTAATTCCACAATTAGCTCTTTCAAAAATACTATAACCAGTAGAATATGTTTGAACGATACATTTTCCAGCTGCTAAATATTCAAAAAACTTATTCTGGCTTTGACCATACTTATCAAGTGAAGTACTTGAATTGTGAAGTATATTTATATAAGACTTTTTAAGTATAGAAGGCACATACTTCTTTTCAACACGTCCTTTAAATATTACATTATGAATTTTTTCCTCTTCACATCGCTTTTTAAGCATCTCACTTTCATCACCAGAACCATATATCAAAAATCTAATGTCTACCTTTCCTTGATTTTGAATTATTTTTGCAGCATCCAACAACATTCCGAGGTTATTCACTTTCCTAATAGAACCAGCATACACAATATTTTTATAATCTTTATTATCTAAATCTGAGTCAATTATCTTGTATTCATCACTGTTTTTATCAAATGTATCGATAACTACACCATTACTAATATGCTTGACTTTTTCTAAATCAATTTGATTATCCCATTTTTGATCCATAATATATTCCCTGCCGCCCTCCCATGTCATAATGATAGAGTGGGCTTTTTTGTATATCCATTTTTCTCCTTGATATAACACTTTTGCAATAACACTGTTTCTTTTTAATGCACCGTACGCCACAATACTTTCAGGCCATAGATCTCTCACTTCACAAATGCAAGGTATCCCGAATTTTTTCGCTATCTTTATTCCTGCAACTAAAGTAAGAGGATGAACACTTGAAGCAATAATCACATCCGGTTTACCATATTGTTCTGAATATTCTTTCGCTACAGGAAAGAGATTTTTATAGAAAGCAAACATATTTTTAATCCGCTGTTGTCCGTTCCCGTTGTATTCAGGTGTTTTTACAAAGACAAAAGGTATACAATTTGTTTGATTTAAAATAAACTTTTGATTTCTAGTATTTATATTTTCATTTGAATTGTGCACTGTAGAAGCGCAAAAAATAGTAGGGTTATATCCTTGTTTAATTAGATTTTCTGCAAACCAAAAATGTCTACCTGCTTGGTCTTTATACATGTTTGTAGCATAATGATTCCATATCCAAATATTCTTCTTCATACCTTATACTCTCCTAGCCGGAACACCTAAATAAGTTCCAGTCTCTTTTATATCCTTAACCACAACAGAACCAGCACCTACTTTGCATCCGCTAGCGATGTTTATATCATTACTAACTACACTTCCAATGCCTAACCAAGACCCTTGTCCAACTTTGACTGTACCTGCTAGATGAGCTCCTGGTGATATATGAACAAAATCTTCAATACAATTATCATGGTCTATTGAAGAGCCGGTATTAATAATGCAGCTCTTCCCTATTTTAGTACAGCAGTTAACAATGGATCCTGCCATTACAGCTGTTCCACACCCTACATCCACTTGATTCCCAATTACTGCATTCGGGTGAATTAGCACGGGAATGCTAGCACCTACTGTTTCCAGCATTTCATGAATCCTTTGTCTCGTACTATTATTACCAATACCCACAAATATTTCGTACTCATCTATATGTGTAAAAACATCACTTGAAGTCCCAATGACTTCTATACCCATCGATAACTTAATGCTTTCGTCATCATCTAAAAAAGCAATACTTTCCCATTTATTCATTCTCAATGCAATATCAGCAACAACTTTGCCATGGCCACTAGCACCTATAATAAGAAGTTTGTTTTTCATAGCTCAATTCTTTCCTTTTTTGCTCCCTTAAAAGGCTCTATCGTAGCTGCAGTTTCTGAATTGATACCTTCTCTAACGAAAACCTTTTTTATTGTTAACAAAATTATTTTCCAATCTCCGATGAAACTTACACTGTCCACATATTGAACATCTAGATTAAATTTATCTTCCCAACTGATTGCATTTCTACCACTAATCTGCGCCAAGCCAGATAGTCCTGGTCTTACTTCATGACGTCGTTTTTGATGATTATTATACAATCGTAAATACTGTACCAATAGTGGCCTAGGCCCAATAATGGACATATCTCCCTTCAAAATATTAAAAAGTTCCGGTAGTTCATCAAGAGAAGTAGAACGTAATAATTTTCCAAACTTCGTCAACCTAACACTATCGGGAAGCAACTCCCCATTCTCATCTCGTTCATCCGTCATCGTCCTAAATTTATACATCATAAAAATCTTCTCATTCATCCCTGGTCTTTTTTGTTTAAACAATACAGGACTACCTAGTTTCGTTCTTACAAGGATAGCAACAACTAAAAATACAGGACTAAGAACAATAATAGCGAGCAAAGACAGGATAAAATCCATCGGCCTTTTTATAAATTCTCTATAAATTCCACCTTTGGAATTATTCATTACTTCAACCACAACCCTTTAACAATCTTTACAACTCTTTCTAAATCCGCATCCGTCATCTTCGTATCAGAAGGCAAACAAACCCCATTTTCAAACAACTTCTCAGATACATTAGTCCCAACAAAATCATACTTCTCAAAGAACGGCTGCATATGCATCGGCTTCCAAACGGGTCTTGATTCAATGTTCTCTTTCTCTAAAGCTTCCATAACATCAATTGGTCTAACCTTTCCACTTAATGTCATACTGCTTAACCAATAGTTCGGCTCATCCCATTCATTGCTAGGCATGAACTCCACACCTTCAAGTTCACCAAGTTCTCGCTTATAAAACTCAAGAATATAGTTCTTCTTCTCCACTCTCTTATCTAACACCTTCAGCTGCCCTCTACCGATTCCAGCTACGACATTGCTCATGCGGTAATTAAATCCTAGTTCGCTATGCTGATAATGTCTCGCTTGGTCACGAGATTGAGTAGCCCAAAATCTCGCCTTTGCAATTTTCTCTTCATTATTAGAAACGAGCATGCCACCACCTGAAGTAGTAATAATCTTGTTTCCATTAAATGAAAAAATGCCGTAATCGCCAAATGTTCCTGTATGCTGTCCTTTATAATAAGTACCTAAGCTCTCAGCAGCATCTTCTATAACCGCAACATTATGTTTCTTGCAAATTTCCATGATCTTATCCATATTCGCAGAAAGACCGTAAAGATGGACAACGATAACAGCTTTCACTTCTGGATACTTTTCAAAAGCTTCTTCCAATGCTTTAGGGCACATATTCCACGTTTCATAATCACTATCTATAAAAACAGGAATCGCGTTTTGATAAATGATCGGATTAGCTGTAGCTGAGAATGTGAGTGTTGGACAAAAAACAATATCCCCTTCGCCTACTCCTGCTGCCCTAAGAGCCAAATGAATGGCAGCTGTTCCAGATGAAAGTGCTGCTGCAGCTTTGGAACCGACTTTAGCTGCTAGTTCATTTTCAAATTCATTCACGTTTTCACCTAAAGGTGCAATCCAATTCGTATCAAAAGCTTCTTTTATGTATTGGATTTCATAACCTTCATCACTCATATGTGGTGATGAAAGAAATATTCTATCTCCCATTGTCTAAAACTTCCTTTCTCGAATAAGTCTGTTTATATGTAAATTTTTTAGTTGCTTAGTGCTTCATTGGAGTTTTAACCTTTTTTATCCAACCAACTACTAACCCACATACACCTATGTCTCAGTCTCACTTCAATCTTTAAAATTGGAAAGTTGATTAGGTCATAGGCGATTAGGAATAAGATCTTAACCTACTAACGACTTAATCAACTCTCTTTCAAATCACATATTCGTCACTACCAAAGTTTTCTCACTAAATTTCGTATTCGCAATCCCAACCAAAGTCTCTTTTAACTCCACTGGGTCTTGATCTAACAAGTTAACAATCGTAGAATAAAGCTCTTCCTTCTCCATCGGCTCCGCCTTGCCAATATGAATCTTCGGAAACACCTGCTTTGTTTGAACTTCATTCTCATTCAATAACTCTTCAAACAACTTCTCCCCAGGTCTGATGCCTGAGAATTGGATGCCGATTTCTTCTATTGTATAGCCTGAAAGAGTGATGAGGTTTTTCGCAAGGTCGACAATTTTAACAGGTTCACCCATATCAAGAACAAATACTTCGCCGCCACGTGCCAAAGCACCAGCTTGGATAACGAGTCGTGAAGCTTCAGGGATGGTCATAAAGTAGCGTGTCATTTCGGGATCGGTAACTGTGACTGGACCACCAGCTAGTATTTGCTTTTTAAATAATGGAATGACACTACCACGACTTCCAAGCACATTTCCAAAACGAACAGCAACGAATTTTGTTTTACTCTCTTTTGCTAAGTTTTGGATAATCATTTCTGCAAACCGTTTCGTCGCACCCATCACATTAGGAGGATTCACAGCTTTATCAGTAGATACAAGAACGAAGTTTCTAACCCCAAAGGCATCAGCCGCTTCAGCCACGTTTCGAGTACCAAAGATATTATTTTTCACAGCTTCCATTGGATTATATTCCATTAACGGAACATGCTTATGGGCCGCAGCATGATACACAACATCCGGTTTGTATTCAAACATAATATCAAAGATCCGGGTCCGATCTTGAACATCTGCAATAATAGGAATAATTTCAAATTCTTCAGTATACTTTTTCCTTAATTCCATATCGATCAAATAAATGCTATTTTCACCATGACCTAAAAGCAGCAATGTTTGCGGCTGGAATTGGGCAATTTGTCGACATATTTCCGACCCAATCGATCCACCAGCACCTGTGACAAGGACCGTTTTTCCGGTTAGTTTTTCCGAAATCGTACTCATATCTAATTCAACAGGATCACGGCCAAGTAAGTCTTCTACTTGCACATCGCGAATTTGATTCACGGATACTCTGCCGGTCACAAGGTCTTCGATCAATGGCATAATCTTTGTCTTCGCTTTCGTTTTTGCACATTCTTCATAGATTCTTTTAATCTCTTGTTTTTGTAAGGAAGGAATCGCAATGACGATGTTTTCAATGTTTAATTCTTCTACCAATTGAGGGATATCTTGAATATTCCCTCGCACTTCAATTCCATAGATTTGCAGTTTATACTTATTAGGATCATCATCGACAAAGGTAATCGGATAGAGATCGGTATCTGAGTTTTTCAAAAGCTGCCTGGCAACCATCGTTCCAGCTGAACCAGCGCCAACAATTAACGTACGTTTCTTATTAGGATTTGGTGAAATAAATCGGTCTCGTAGAACCCGCCATGAAAATCGGGAACCGCCAATTAAAAGCATATGTATCATCCACGTGATGCCTAAAACCCGAAAATATACATCCTGAGTCAAGATAAATTGGATCATTGCTGTCACTGCGATAGAAAAAGTAACAGCCTTGACAATCGCAATTAACTCTCCAACACTTGCATATTCCCATGCTTTTTGGTAGAGGCGATAAATAGAAGCAAATAAATGATGACTTATTAATAATGTAATCGCACTAATCCAAAGCACAAGTATTGTGTAAACATGCAAAGAGGGATGCAAAATAAAATAGCCAAGAAATATGGCCGATAAAACAATAAAAGAATCCATTAGAACTAATAACGGAACCCGTTTTTTATAACTCACTAGCAACCCCCCCCCTTTTATTAAACATTTCTGTTTCACTGTTGATCATGGATCTTCGTTGTTACGCTTTAATTTTTTTAGAAGAAGCATCTTGAACGATTTGCTCTAAGAACGCTAATAATTCATCTTTGATTTCTTTATTTTGCAAGGCGAACTCCACCGTTGTCTTGACAAAGCCAAACTTCTCGCCAACATCATACCGTTTCCCTTCAAAATTATAAGCAAAGACACGTTGAATCTCATTCAACTTTTGGATCGCATCCGTCAACTGAATTTCGCCGCCTTCCCCTTTTTCTTGCTGTTCTAGGAACATGAAGATTTCCGGTGTTAGGATATAACGGCCCATAATGGCTAGGTTGGATGGTGTGGTTCCGAGTACTGGTTTTTCTACGAATTGACTAACTTGATATCGTCGGCCGTTTTGTTCCGTTGGGTCAATGATCCCATAGCGATTGGTTTCATTTTCAGGCACCGTTTGTACACCAATGACAGACGATAATGTTTGGTCATATTCATTAATTAATTAATTAATTAATTAATGAATGAATTGTTTTAAACAAGGGGTTTCCGCTTGGACAATATCGTCTCCTAGTAGAACGGCAAATGGTTCATTGCCAATAAATTTACGTGCACACCAAACCGCATGTCCTAGTCCTTTAGGTTCTTTTTGACGAATATAATGGATATCTACTTTCGACGGAGCTTAGACTTTTTCAAGTAATTCAAATTTTTGTTTTTCCATTAATTTGGTTTCCAGTTCAAAGGCATTATCAAAATGATCTTCGATTGCCCGCTTGCCTTTACCAGTGACAATGATGATATCTTCAATGCCGGATTCAAGTGCTTCTTCTACTATGTATTGAATGGTTGGTTTATCAACGATTGGGAGCATTTCTTTCGGCATCGCTTTTGTAGCTGGTAAGAAACGTGTTCCTAGTCCTGCAGCTGGGATAATCGCCTTACGCACTTTTTTCACACTGAATTCCTCCTCTAATTTTATTTGATTACTATTTTATATAGGTATGTAGTCTTACAATTAAATAGCTAATGATAAGTCACGTTTGGTACATGCCCTCTTATTAACTATTTAAAAAAGGTAGTAAACCTTCTTGCTACCCAGCCGATACATTTAAATAGAAGGTTTTTATGGTATATTTACAAATAAATTGAAATATAAGCAAAAAAATAAACAGGCATCTAACCCACCCTCACATCACACTATTGACGACATAATGCGTCTAAGGATATTCATCCCACAGCATGACCGAGTACCTCCATCGATAACGGGAAGGAGGCATCACCTTTTATATAGTGAAAATAGTCGTTTTCGTTTAAAAAATCCCCAAGAATTTCTTCTGTGTAATTTTTTGCGGAACTTCTTTAAATACCGTTTGTCCTTGCAATAAAAGTTCAGCATTATCCATAAACAAATACACCATATCGACCCCATACTTATCTTCAATCAAGTCATATGCTTCGTTCATCATGAAGCCCCGACTTGTTATATTATGAGCATCAGAGGCAATAAAATGAGTTAAGTTCGCTTCGATCAGTTGTAGCGAGAATTTCTTGATTTTCTTGCCGAATCCTCCTGCAACACTTGCTGCTGTCGTTTGAGTCAAGGCGCCTTTTTTGACGAATTGATAGAGCATGTTTGGGTTCGTGATCAGTTCTTGGTTTCGTTCTGGATGGACAATGATGGGTGTTACGCCTTGCATTTGCATATCATAAAGGAGCTGTTCTGTGTATCGTGGAACATGTCCGGATGGTAGTTCGATCAAGACATATGTACCAGCATCATTGACTGTTAAAATTTCTCCTGATTGATAGTCCTCTACGAGCTCGCCATAGATGCGATTTTCCTGACCTGGGAAAATCTTAAGTGGGATTTGCTCTTCTACTAATACTTCATTCAACTCTGCTACTCTATTAAGGATTTCTTGTTTCGTATTTTCATATTTTCCATTTTTGTGATGAGGTGTGGCGATGATGGAGTGGATCCCTTGTGACACAGCTTGTTTTGCCATGGCAAGGCTATCCGGGACATGCTTTGCTCCATCATCGATTCCAGGCAATATGTGACAATGAATATCTATCATAAAAAACATCTCCTTGGATAAAGTGAAACTTCCATCAGTGGGGTGTAATTCCCCACTGATGGTTAGTTGAACCAATCGGGGTTTTCTGGCTGTTTATCCCTACTACCCATTTATTTTACTTTCGAAATTATGTATGAAGGATATTACAGCCTGTTAATCCGGGATACACTTTGTTAATTGATTTCCATTTCATCCAATATTCCGCAAATCACTTAACAGTTTTTTACTTTAAACCAGTCTAATAGACTTGTCAATTCATCAGTCTTTAGACCCATAGTAATAATAGTAATCTCCCGCATTGCTCTTCTTATTGTTTAAGACGGCTCCTAATAGATTCGCATTGGCTGCGAGTAATAATTCCTTCGATTTCAGAGCTGCTTCTGATTCTGTTTTTCCGCTTGAAACCACTAGTATCGTTCCATCACAGAAATTTGCGAGAATTTGCGCATCTGTTACGGCAAGTACAGGTGGGCTGTCGAATAGCACAATATCAAATTGTTCTTTCGCTGTTTCCATTAAGTCCTTCATCGCATTTGATGCTAGTAGTTCAGCAGGGTTAGGTGGCACAGGACCGCTTGTTAAGACAAAGAGATTTTTTTCATCGGTTGTAATAATCGCGTCCACTAATTCTTTTTGTTTCGTTAATACATTGGTTAAGCCAATTGTATTGGCATCATTGAATGTGTAATGGACAGTTGGCTTTCTCATATCTCCATCAATTAATAGGACGTTTTTTCCTTGTTGGGCAAAGACGACCGCTAAGTTGGCTACCGTTGTTGATTTTCCTTCACTTGGTGATGAAGAAGTGACAACGATGGAGCGAATGTCTTTATCGACCGAGGAAAATTGGATATTTGTCCGGATTGTCCGGTATTGTTCAGAAATGGCAGACTTCGGATTGAATTTCGCAATCAGTTTTCTTTTGCTATCACTTACTGGTTTCTTTTTATTTTTCAAGGCCATTTGCTCTCACTCCTCCTCTGCTAGTACGTTCACTTCTTCTTTGGCTATTCACTTGATCGTCAATCGTTGTAATCGTTCCGAGAACGGTCAGTCCTAATTGCTTTTCAATATCTTGTTCTGTCTTAATCGTGTTATCTAAGTATTCTAGAAGAAAGGCCAGACCAACACCTGCCATAAGTCCTACAACCAGCGCAATCGCAATGTTTAAAAGCGGCTGCGGTTTAATCGGGGCTGGGTTTTCCGCCACGTTTGCTTTGGCAAGGATTTTTACATTGTCCACACTCATAATATCGACAATTTCCTTTTGAAAGACTGCGGCGATTTTATTGGCAATTAATACGGCTTGTGCAGGATTCTCATCTTGTACAAGGATATTGACAACTTGTGAGTTCTGTTCGCTTTGAACGGTAATTTTCTGGTTCAAGTCATGGGCACTCATTCCTAGTTCCAATTCATCATTGACAATGTCTAGGATCGCCGGGCTCTTAATAATCACGTTATATGTATTGATCAACTGTAGATTCGTTTGGACTTCACCAACGTTATAGGCAGATTGGTCATTTTTCGCTTGATTGACCAGTATTTGCGTCGAAGCTTGATAAATAGGGGTTAAGAAAAAATAACTGATGATTCCGCTCACTAAGACAGCTAATGCTGTGATGATGCTGATTAATCCCAATCGTTTTTTCAATGTTAAAAATAGTTCTTTTAAACTAATTGTCTCTTCCATGTGTTCCTCCTAGATGGTTGCTTAAAATTAGTAAGTATTATAGCATACATTTTGTTGTAAAAAAGGAATAATTGTCATAAGGTAAGGGAAAATGTCAAATTTGGTAGTTCCGATGCCCCATTTGTAATACTATACCTTTTTTTATGAATTTGGTAGAGTAATTTCAAATCTGGTAGAATTTACTTGAATAATATAGTTGCAATATGAAAAATCATCTTTTGGGGTTCATATGCAAGTTTTTTTGACCTTATTCTTACTAATTTGTGTAGCAGCCGTGCTCATTTTCAGCAACAAGCATTGGAATGAGCAAATTTCGAAGCATAATCAACAAGTACACCTAACGAGTGCTGAAAAGGATGACAATTCTGTGACATCCGCTTCAGCTTCCTTTCTTTTACAAAAAATTGGCCAAAGGAAAGCGTCGCTGAATTTAAAAGAAAAGAACAAGCTGGTGAGCCTTATCGGATTCTCCTCGTCGGAGCGGAAAGCAAAACCGGGGAGGATTGGACAGAAGCGGTCATTTCATCGTTGAAAGAAACCTATGGAGAGATGATTCAGGTTGCTGTTCTTCATTATGCTCTCACTTCAACAATCTTTGTTCAACAAGAGAAACAACAGGACTTACTTGCAGCGAATGCTGACATGATCATTCTCGAGCCATTCACACTGAACGATAACGGCGAAGTGAGCACAGAGAATTCATTAGTCAACATTACAACGATCGTCACCCATGTTTGTGCAAGTAAACCGTCAACAACATTTATCTTGCAGCCGCCTTATCCATTATTTAACGCGAAGTTCTATCCTCGTCAAATCGATGCCTTGCAGACATACGCCGAGGATAAGAAATTGCCTTATTTGAATCATTGGCAAGCTTGGCCAGATGATCATTCTAAACAATTGAAGGTTTATTTAATTGAGGAGCTGAGTGCACCGAACGAAGCGGGATATCATATATGGAGTAGCTATGTAATCGATTATTTAATTGCCAAGCCATAAGAAACAAATGGGTCAGACCTCACACTCTATCTACTGTCTAGTGTGTCATTTGCGCGTCTCTAAACAATAGACCGGAGATGTAGTATCTGACCCTTTCATTATGGGGTAGCCTATATTCTTATAATGGGTGCTTCTATTTTTAAGGGGGGGGACATGTGTGTCTAAACTTGTGTATAATGAAGAGAGAATAAAGCGAGCTTATTCGGGATTCTTGGCTGTCCCATAAGTGAATGAATCGCTATACGAGAGTAATGTCGAATTTCCCTGATAAGAAGTATTAACCTTTTATCCTTTTTATTGGTATACTTTTTCTAAGAAGATGGATAATTTTGTGAAAGGCAAACTTATTGAAAAATAAGGACGCAAAGTTACAGGTCTAAGGCCATGATGCTAGGACGGCTGTGCTACCGCTAAAAGGATGATGATTAGATGGCCTTATACAAAATGAGAGAAGTCTGGACACCCTTAAAGCTCTTTCGAATTAAATTTTTCAAATCAGAAGACGGTCATACATACGTGAAATTCGGCAACAGGAGCCGTAAAAAAATCTCATAGCTAAACAAATTATGAAGGCATTTGGCCTTCTTTTTTTTGCTGTCTGATTCTAAAGGCGAGTAATTTTATTTTTTGATTATCATTCGCACGTAATTTTACTGTGATTCTTATTTTTCATGAAAACAAGGTGGATTTTTTTGTAGTTTGTCATTAGTCCGATGTCTTTCTTATAGAAAACAGCAGGCAACTTGCTAAAGTCGGTGAATTGAGAGATTCATGTCCATGGCTGAGTCCTTATTCATGCCATTCATGTAAAGAGCAGAGTATATAGGGCTTAACTCATCTTGTATGGATTAGCTAAATCGTTCCTGATGATTTTTTCCGTCACCCTCCCAACAACTGTGGCGCACAAATAGATTCCCGTAAGTTCATGTATTCCAGTCGCTTTTCTTATGGCTCCGGAAGTACAACTTGCTATAAACTCCGTAATTGTCCTAGGGTTGATTTTACTTGGTGCTAGGTTTGATAGGCAAGTTCTCCACTTGAATGCAATTTTTTCGACACTTTATGACAAAGTTCTTATTCCACTTGCATCACACTCCTTGCCGATTGATTCCCTTCCTTATGTAGACACTTCATCTATATAGCAATAGATTTTATTTACTAACTGGCTATTTGTTAACCGTCCATGGTTTTCATCTCACATTTACAGTCTTAAACAGGCCTAAGACTTTTATCTTACTCAATTTAGGCGAGTAATCCCCGGTGCCACTTATTATGTCGATCATTACGCTTCATTCATCCATTCTAAGGGTAAACCGATTTCTACCATGAAGGAACTAGCCGCCTGAATTTCAGGCGGCTGCTTTTGTATTTTTGGAGAGAAGAAAGTTTCAATTGTTTTGAATGACAGGAAAAAAGGAAATGCCGCTTTCATTTTTAATAGATTATGGGTTATTCGATAAGGAAATGAATCCCCTAAACCATTCATGTAAGACAATGGTTAAAACGAATATGCAGGGTGCTGGTAGTCGAAATTTGTCATATTTAATTGATAAGAATTCATAAACTTTTTTTCATTTTGTTGATACAATTCGTTAAAAAGAACAAAAAAATCATTAAAATGAACTATTTGGAAAATATGAACATGTACTGAAAAACTGGAGGAATGTATGTCTAGAAAAAAATATATAAGTATCCTACATAGTGCCGCAGAGGAAAATGGCGGAAAGATTAGTTTTAAAGCATTTCGTGATTTGAAATACACCCCTTCCCCTCAAACAATTGCCAACTATTTTGGTTCCTGGACAAAAGCTCTTGAAGCTGCTGGTTTGAAAACATATGAACAGCCCTCCAAGCGATATTCCAAGGAAGAGATCATCCTGGCACTACAGAAGTATGCTAAAGAAAATGAAGGCACATTAACGTTAACATTGTATGTTGAAAAAAAATATAAACCTAGCGAAACTACGATAAGAAAAAAATTCGGTTCTTGGAATCATGCTTTAATGGAAGCTGGTGTGAAGACCAACCGCGATGTGAAGAGGTGGTATACAGAAGAAGATTTAATTTGTATCCTTCAATCCATCGTAAATAATGGTCAAGCCTTAACTGTCGAAGAATACAAAAAACAAGGGAAACAACCAGCCCTTGAAACGTTTGTTGCTTGTTTTGGCTCATGGAATGAAGCGATTAGAAAAGCAGGTTTGAGGGTAAACAGTGGTATGTATTCGGATGAAGAAATGATTAGAATTCTCAAAGACTATGCAAAAAGGAAGGGAAGATTCACGTCCCTTGATTATATAAAAGATGGTATACAGCCTAAACCCCTATCCATCCAAAGACGTTTTGGGAGTTGGATGAATGCTTTGAGAATAGCAGGAATTAAACCTACTTATGTAAATTTCACTAATCAAGAGTTATTAGAAGAATTAAAACGTTGCATAGACTTAAACAAAACGGACTACATAACTATAGCAGAATATACAAAGTTATCCAACCATCCTCACTATATGACTATTTTTAGACGTTTTGGTTCGTGGAAAAAAGCCATTAGGTTAGCCAATACATTGAAAAATGTATAGTGTTCCAACATGCATTCAACTAACAGGTTTCTCTTTACTTTGCTACTGATTTATCATATTTATGTAAAGGGTTTCATTCTCAGAAAACCGTTCATATGATACACTGTGCAAGTTGGAACCGTTCCTTTAGAATGAACGATTAGAAAGGATTCTAGACTAAATTACATATTATATCAAAAATACATATTAATTGTTGGCTGCGGTCAGAATGATAGGCAATCGTGTTAAAAAGGTTAGGGAAGAAAATAAAATGTCGATTAGCCAACTGGCAGAAAGGGCTAATATAGCAAAATCATATATAAGCTCACTGGAAAGAAATCTTCAGACAAACCCTACTATTTGGGTTCTTGAAAAAATCGCAACGGTTCTTAGTGTAACTGTAGATTCCTTACTGGATGAACAAGTTAACAATAAAACTCTGGATGCTGAGTGGCTAGAGATTATGCAGGATGCCATTATTTTAGGAATATCAAAAGAGGAAATGGAAATCAATGAGAGCCTAATCTATTAAAAACAGACGTAAATTCATCGTTCTGATGTCAAATTGATGAAGAGGGCAATTTGGTGCGGAGCTGATTTTGCGAAGCCCCCCTTTGACCACGATACATCCCAATATTTGGATCCGGCTCACAAATCGCAAATCTCGCTCGAAATGTGCAAGTTCTGGCGCGTAACAAGAACAATCCGGCACGAAAATTTAATTTCCGGATCGAATTGCTTGATAAGGTCGGTTGATTCACGCTTTAAAACCCGCATTTTCCCCAATACTCACCAACCACGTATCATTTAGCTTCGGGGTTTTTATAAAACTTGTCATTATGGGGTTGGATCGAGGGAATTTGGTAGGCTTCTCAATGAATTTTAGTGAAATCGTGGTTATGGTGCAGTCTGTTTCTAATCTCGTATCCTAAAATTTGGATTCCGCACTTAAATCTCGATTCCGGATCGTAAATTTCATAATTAAGTTAAAAAACCAAAATCACCGTCTCTAAACGGTGATTTTGCTAGCTTGGGTCGTTTTCGTCTAATGATAATGTGACGACTTTCGTGTATTCGCCTTTTGCGATTTCTTCTGAAGATGCGTTTTTTTCTAATTGATCTTCTGTGTTGATTCCTTCAGCGATTGTCGGTTCCCCAGTATGGTTTGGTTTTTTCATTTCGACACTCCTTTATTGAAATTAGGCGAGAATACCCCTTCCTCAAGGAATGCGAAGGGTGAAACCCAATGAGGAGGGAGGGAATGAATCGCCTTCGGACAAGGGATGGCTTACTTGCCATCTTGATTGTCCGACTGTTCGAGTGCTTCTTCCGTCATTTAAAAATAATCATCAAACGAGTTCTAGCTCTCTTTTTCTATCTCTGCGCAAAAATAATCCATAGACAGTTTCGTTAAGTAGAACAAACGTTTGTATTCATGGATGATTAATGGTAAAATTCAGATAGGTAAAAGAGGAGTTGGAATCGTATGCTAGTGAATAAATCTTATAAATTCCGTATCTACCCCAACCAGAAACAGATTAATCTCATTCATCAAACAATCGGTTGTTCGCGTTTCGTATTCAATTTTTTCCTTGCCAAACAAAGAGAAAAAGATGCGTATTGGTCTATCACAGAAGAAATGAGGCAGAACGGTCAGCTCCCGGCCAATAACTGGAAAGGTAACCGTTTAAATAAATACGAAACCGTTAAATCACTTCCTGAATTAAAGAAACATTACCCTTTCTTAAAAGAAGTAGACAGCATCGCTCTGCAAAAATCTGTTGAAAATCTTAGTGATGCTTATGATCGTTATTATATAAAACAGAACAAGCAACCTCGTTTTAAGACAAAAAAGAACCCGCTACAGTCCTACACGACAAAACGAACGAACGGAAATATTGCTGTATTAGATAAGCATATGAAATTGCCTAAACTCGGTCTTGTTCGTTATGCAAAAAGTCGTGAAGTGGAAGGGCGGATTTTAAGTGCAACGATTAGACGTACTCCGTCTGGAAAATATTTTGTCTCTCTAGCAACTGAAACGGACGTGTTAGACATACCGAAAACGGGGTCGGCCATAGGAATCGATGTCGGGATCAAAGACTTCGCAATTTTCTCGGATGGAACGGTCTATTCCAATCCCAAATTTTTTCGCACATTAGAAGAGAAGTTAGCAAAGGCACAACGTATTCTTACTAGACGGACGATAGGTGGCTCAAATTGGAATAAACAGCGTATTAAAGTGGCTCGAATCCATGAACAAATTACACATGCACGAAAAGATTATCTCGATAAGATTTCAACCAAAATTGTCAAAAACCACGACATAATTGGGATGGAAGACTTGTCGGTGAAAAATTTGGTGCAAGATCACAATGTAGCCAAAGCCATTCATGAAGTATCTTGGTCAACATTCAAAAATATGATGGCATACAAAGCAAAACGGTACGGAAAACAAGTGGTCACGGTTGCCAAAAACTTTGCCAGTAGTCAATTGTGTTCGTGTTGTGGCTATAAAAATAAAGACGTTAAATATCTCGGTTTACGTGAATGGGATTGCCCATCCTGTAGAACGCATCACCATAGGGATATTAACGCAGGAATCAATCTTAAAAATGAAGCGATAAGACTTCTAACCGTAGGGACTACGGAGATCGCCTAATCCATAACTGACCGGTAGGTTGGTGTTCTTAGGAATCCCCTTCTTCAAACAACCGTAAGGACGTTAAGAAGGGGTAGTTCAACCCTAGATTGTCCAGGCATGAAATTTTCATTCATTAATTATTCGTAATAATCATCACCACCTTTTTACATTTCTTTAAACAAGCATTATATGGAATTAACAATATATCCCTATACTAAAACACAGGTGGATAGCATGCGTGGCTATCGTGGTATTGGCGTAGGTGGAGCCAATGCTTTTTCTTTCGTTATTATCCAAAACTAAAATAGCGTTAAAACTCCACCACTTAGTATGAAGGATCAATCAAGTATCACGCTACACTCACCTAATCACAATGGCGGCGGTGCGAAGCCGGAATTTTATATGCACTCTCTATAAAATAAGTATACTTGCTAAGTAGATTGGCTCTATTATAAAGTTGCGAAGCCCCTCCCCATGTCCTTCAGACCTCACACTCTATATACGGTTTAGTGTGTCTTCTACTTCTACACATTATATAAACCATATATAAAATGTGGGGTCTGACCCTTCTTTATGGACATCCCTTCCCTTTAGCTACCTCCAAGATAGGCCATTTTTACTTTCTCGCTGGAGGTGAGTTCTTCGGCATTGCCTGAGAGAACGATACGGCCGGTTTCCATGACATAGGCACGGTCGGCGATTGAGAGTGCTAGATTCGCATTTTGTTCGACTAGTAAGACTGTTGTGCCAGTTACGTTAATTTCTTCAATAATGCGAAAGATGGTTTTTACGAGTAATGGTGCTAAGCCCATCGATGGTTCGTCAAGCAAAAGCAAGCGCGGTTTTGCCATTAAGGCCCTGCCCATAGCAAGCATTTGTTGTTCACCACCCGATAAAGTACCTGCTTGTTGTTTCAATCGTTCCAATAGCCTCGGAAATAAATCGTACACCATCTCCATATCTTGTTTGATGCCCTTTTTGTCTTTTCGTAAAAAGGCCCCGAGTTCAAGGTTTTCTCCTACTGTCATATTGGCGAAGACGCGGCGACCTTCCGGAACATGAGAGATTCCTTGCTTCACGATTGTTTGGGCTGCTTTAGCGCTAATGGCTTTCCCTTCAAAGACGATTTGTCCTTGCTTTGGTTTCAGCAAGCCGGAAATCGTTTTAAGCAACGTACTTTTTCCTGCTCCATTTGCTCCAATTAGTGTGACAATTTCTCCTTCGTTGATTTCGAGCGAAACACCTTTCAAAGCATGGATATTGCCATAATACACATGGATATCTTCAACCTTTAGCATTAGGAAACCTCCTCGCCGAGATACGCCTCGATGACTTTCGGATGATTGCGGATTTCTTCAGGGGTTCCATGGGCAATGAGCTGTCCGTGATCGAGCACATAGATTCGTTCACAAACACCCATGACGAGCGACATATCATGCTCAATTAACAGGACGGTCAAATTGAATTTCTCACGAATGAAGGCAATTAGATCCATCAGCTGTTCCGTTTCCTTCGGGTTCATTCCAGCTGCCGGTTCATCAAGCAACAACAATTCTGGATTTGTAGCAAGCGCCCGGGCAATTTCAAGCCGCCGCTGTTGTCCGTATGGCAAGTTTTTCGCTTTATCGTCCCGATATTGATCTAAGTTAAATAGTTTTAGAAATTCCAACGCCCTTTCATCCATTTCTTTTTCACCGGAAAAATAATTCGGTAACCGTAAAATACTGCTTAGAATCGTATGTTTGGCGAGCGAATGATAGGCAACTTTTACATTATCAATGACAGATAACTCTTCGAATAAACGGATATTTTGAAACGTACGGCTGATTCCTTTTTTCGTTATTTTATAAGGAGGTTGTTTTCGTAAGTTTTCCCCTTTAAAAAAGATGCTCCCATCGGTCGGCACGTATACACCTGTCAGCATGTTGAAAAACGTTGTCTTGCCGGCACCATTCGGACCAATTAAGCCGACGAGTTCTCCAGGATATAATTTCATATTCACGTTTGCCACTGCCTTTAAGCCCCCAAAGCGGATTCCTACTTGTTCGACTTTAAGCAACGGTGTGTGTGTTTCCATCTTTAGGACCTCCTTTTTTATTTCTTCGGTTCGTAAACAAAGATGTGACTTCCTTCGTGCCAAGCAATCCCCGAGGACGATACAGCATCGTGAAGATCAAGATCAGGCTATAAATAATCATCCTCGTTTCCGGGTATTCCGTTAACAGCATGGAAACGAGTGTGAGTAAAATCGCGGCAATCACAGCACCGCTCATACTACCTAGTCCGCCGAGAACAACAAAAATTAATATATCAAAGGACTTTAAAAATCCGAATTGGCTCGGTTGAATAATGTAAAAATTATGAGCCCAAAGCGCGCCACCGACCCCAGCAAAGAAAGAGCCGATTAAAAAAGCGACTACTTTATAATAGGTCGTGTTGATGCCCATGGCGTCCGCGGCGATTTCATCTTCCCGAACCGAAATACAAGCCCGACCGTGAGTAGAATTCGTGAAATTCCGAATGACTAAAATGGTGAGTAACATGCAGCCAAATACCCATGGCCACGTTGTTAATTGTGACACCATCATGCCACTCGGTCCGCCGATATAGTCAATATTAAAAAAGGTAATCCGAACAATTTCACCAAAACCAAGTGTTGCTATGGCCAGATAATCTCCTTTTAATCGAAGACTCGGAATCCCGATCAGCATCCCAGCTATTGCCGCAGCAAGTCCGCCAGCTATCAGGCCAATCCATAATGGCTGACCGAGTTTCATCGTAAATACGGCGGACGTATAAGCACCGACTGCAAGGAAGCCCGCATGGCCAATGGAAAATTGACCGGTAATGCCAATAATCAGATGCAAGCTTACTGCAAGAATAATATAGATGCCCATCGTCAGAATCATGTTGACGAAATAAAAATTAATCACGGCATTTGCGATGACGATTTGGACGATCGTAAACAAGACGAACGCGAATAGAATGGAGAACCAAAAACCTTTTGTCTGTTTCAGTTTGATCATCGCTTTGTCTCCCTTACACTTTTTCTCGTTTGTTTTTTCCAAAAATTCCTTGAGGCATAAAAATCAAGATGAGAATTAAGATAATAAAGGCGACTCCATCCCGCCAAAGCGATCCTCCGGCTGCACTCACCAAGGATTCAATCACACCGAGCAACAATCCGCCGACCATCGCACCCGGAATAATGCCGATTCCACCAAGCACAGCGGCAACGAACGCCTTTAAGCCGGGGATTACCCCCATCAGTGGCTCGATTTTATAATAATATGTTCCGAAAATAACACCCGCCGCCCCAGCTAGCGATGAACCAATGGCAAATGTGGCCGAAATCGTGTTATCAACGTTAATGCCCATTAATTTTGCGGCTTCTGCGTCATGGGAAACTGCCCGCATTGCTTTGCCGATTTTTGTTTTATGAACAACAAATTGTAAAATAATCATGAGGGCAACAGAAACACAGAGGATGAGCAGTGATTTACTTTCCACTGTAACGCCAAGTACATCGATTTTATTCGTAGGTAAGATATCATTGGGATACGCTTCAAGTTGAGCGCCTCTAAAAAAGATCATGCCGTTTTCAATGAGTAATGACACACCAATCGCAGTAATTAACGCAGCAATTCTCGTCGCATTCCGCAATGGCTTGTAGGCAATCCGTTCAATCAGAACACCGAACAATGCACATGCGACCATTGATAAAATTAAAGTAGGAAAGAAAGATAAGTGTAAAAAGGTGATCGAATAAAAGCCAACAAACGAACCAACCATAAATACGTCTCCATGGGCGAAATTGATTAGTTTGACAATGCCATAAACCATCGTATAGCCGAGAGCAATCAGTGCATAAATACTACCAAGAGAAATTCCATTTACTAGTTGCTGGATGATTTCCATTGCTCGACTCCCCTTATCAGAAAAGCGTAAGCGCCCATTAAGCAAGAACGGCTAAGTTCGCCACATCCTTATATTTTCGCCGCTCTGACCCACATCGCGTGGGTCTCCGACAAGCAAATGCTCCTTCAACCGGAAAGTCGCTCTTTGACTTTTTGGATGGAGAAGCATTTGACCTCAGACGGGCTGGGCTGCTTTCGCTAGACACGAAATTTTTTTATAAATAGCCCCCAAGTTACTGATGGGAAGATTGGGAGCCGGAAATAAGAGTATCTCAAAAAAGGGTCTGACCTCACACTCTAGACACCGTTTATTGTGTGATTGACACGTCTATAAACAATAGATAGGAGTTGTGAGGTTTGACCCTTTCATTATCGGACAGTCTCATGTTTTTAAGGATTCACTTTTGTTTCGAAAACTTGCTCACCCTTTTCGTATCGTAAAATGGTCGCCGATTTGATTGGGTTATGGTTTTCATCGATTGTAAATGTGCCTGATACTAATTGCAGATTTTTCGTTTCCGCAAGCGCTTTTTGAATATTCTCGCCCGTTACTTCTTCGCCAGCGTTTTTAATCGCTTCTGCCAGGAAGTATGCCGTGTCATATCCTAGCGCACTGAAAGCATCTGGTTTTTTGCCTTTATATTCTTTTCGGAAGGCTTCGACAAAGCTTTGGATTTTCACGTCAGGATCACCCGATGAATAGTGATTGGTAATGAATGTGTTTGCTAGAGCATCCTTCCCTGCGATTTCTAATAGTTTCGGAGAATCCCAGCCATCAGCACCCATAATTGGCACATCAATTCCTGATTCACGTGCTTGTTTGACAATCAAGCCAACTTCTTCGTAATAGCCAGGAATGTAAATGAAATCAGGTTTTGCCGATTTAATGCGTGTCAAAGTGGCACGAAAATCGGTATCTTTTTGTAAATAGGCTTCTCGGGCTACAACGGACCCGCCATTTTTTTCGAATGATTCTTTAAAAGAAGCCGCAAGCCCTTTTGAATAATCGCTTGAATTGTCAATATAAATCGCTGCCGTTTTGGCACCTAGATTTTTCGTAGAAAAGTTTGCGGCAACGGTTCCTTGGAATGGGTCGATAAAGCATGTTCGGAATACATAGTCATTCAATTTCCCATTCGTCACCGTCACTTCTGGACTTGTTCCTGTTGCTGTAATAATCGGTGTTTTGTATTTATTCGCCAGCTCTACTTGAGCAAGTGTGTTCGTGCTTGTTGCCGAGCCAATGATGGCAACAACCTTGTCTTGGTTGATCAGTTTCAAAGCCCCGTTCATCGCTTCTTGTGCTTCAGACTTGTTATCATATTTAACTAACTTCAGTTGTTTACCGTTGATTCCTTTTTTGTTAATTTCTTTAAGCGCCAGGTTTGCCCCTTCATAAATCGATTGACCGTATGAAGCAACTCCGCCGGTCAATTCTAAGTTCGCCCCAATCAATACTTCTTCGCTTGCTTTGCTCCCAGCACTGTCTGAATTACAGCCGGCTAATACACCCGCTACTAGTGATAGCGTCATGAGAATTCCCGCTAGCTTTTTCTTTTTCATGCTTGTACCCCCTGATTTTCATAATGTTAAAACATTTGGAAATCAAAACTTTACACGAAAATAAAATATTCAAAATTAAATAAATATTTTGACAACAGTGTAACTGATTCTGATTCATTCGTCTAGATGGTTTTATAGGAGAGAGTGATTTAGTAATAGGTCTATGTATGGGGAGCCATTGCATAATTTTATTGTAATATAGGTGTTTTTTCAAAAAACATCGTGTGCTAGGACATTATTTTTATTTCACGATATTTTCCCTTGCAAAAAATTTAGCGAAAAGTATTTTGGCGGGCCTCAAACTTTCCCTCTGCTTAACTCTCGGTACGTTTCACTGTATCTCACTAATCGGGGATTTACAAGCTGTTACCTCCACCTATTCATATAAAAATTGATGTTGAGGTAGTACAGCTTGTTAAACCGACATAAAAAAATGCCGATCGAAATCAGCATTTCCCCCCGATCTTATTTCATTACGTCGCCAACACGATATACTTTCACGTCTTTCGTAATTTCACCTACGACCCAGCTTGCGCAAATCAACCCTGCAACGGATGGGCAGAACGCATTCGATGATGGCGGCATTTTCGCTTTGCGAATTGTCGCGTCTGGTTTACCGACTACTTTATTGACCTCTTCCCTTGTGACAATTGGCGTTTCATCGGAAAATACAACCGGAATTCCTTTGTAGATGCCTTCTTTACGTAAACGCGTACGGATCACTTTTGCTAATGGATCTGTGTGTGTTTTGGAAATGTCGACAATTTTGAATCTCGTTGGATCCATTTTATTAGCTGCGCCCATGCACGAAATGATCTTAATATCTCGCTTCAGACACTCTTTCATAAGATGGATTTTATAGATAATCGTATCGGAAGCATCAATGACATAATCAATGCCATGACTGAAAAAGTCTTCGTACGTTTCTTCAGTATAGAACATTTTCATCGCTATCACTTCGCAATTCGGATTAATATCTCGAATCCGGTCACGCATTAACTCAACTTTCTGCTGACCAACCGTCGAAAGCAGCGCATGTAACTGTCTATTCACATTCGTAATATCGACATCGTCCTTATCTACAAGAATCAAACGACCTACACCTGAACGTGCTAATGCTTCAGACGCGAAAGACCCAACTCCGCCAACCCCAAGCACGGCAACCGTTGAATTTTTTAGCAAATCTAAACCCTCTTGGCCAAACGCCAACTCATTACGTGAAAACTGATGTAACATATGTTTCAACTCCATCTTTACAATCTTAATAAATACAATTCCCAAAACAGACTATAACATAAACTTTTATAAAGTGAAACTTCCATCAGTGGGGTTTTTTCCGCTGATGGTTAGTCCCGTTCTAGTGTCGCTAATACCTCTGAAGAGCGCATCGGTACGTTTCACTGTATCTCACCAATCGGGCTTTTACGGGATAAAGGATAAGTAGGTCGATTGGGATAATTATTGGCATTTCGAAAAGAACAGACCCCACACTACTATAGATCGTTTATATGGAATAAACGGTGTATAGCGTGTGAGGTCTAACCCACATTTATTCAGATAGTTTTTGAATCGTTTTTGCCAATAGTAGGGTTCGTTCCGTTAAGGTCGGGATTTCGAGATATTCTTCATCACTATGCGCGTTTCCACCGACGGGACCCAGTCCGTCTACGGTTGCAACACCGGTTGCCGCTGTGAATGATGCGTCTGATCCGCCACCCGTTGACGTGTCAGACACTTTAATACCGATTTCTTCTCCCACTTTGCGGATGATTTTCAGAAGGCTCTTCGTCTGTTCCGTTTTTTCCATCGGCGGCCGGCCAATTTCACCGGTCAACTTGATTTTTGTGCCTGGAACAGATGTAAATGAACAAATTTCTTTCATTTTCTCAAGCAAAGTTTGAGCTTGATCCATTTGAGCGATGCGAATATCAATATGGGCCACGGCTTTTGAGGAAACCGTGTTATAGGCAGACCCGCCTTCAATCATCCCGACATTGACGCTAATGCCTTTTTGGTGATCGGTTAAGTGATGGAGCTGAATTACTTTATGGGCAAGTTCCTCAATCGCGCTTCTCCCTTTTTCCGGCTCAATGCCTGCATGTGCCGCTTTTCCTTTTACAATCAAGGTGTAGTGGCCACCGCCTCTTCTTGCCGAAACGAGAGATCCGTCCTTCCTTGCCGGCTCCATAATCAACGCAAATTCTTTCCCTTGCGCTTTTTCCATGATGAGCGAGCGAGACGTCGGTGAGCCGATTTCTTCATCACTATTCAAGATGATTTGCACATTTTTGTAGCCTTCGAAACTCTCTTCTTTCATATACTTAATCGCATACAATAGCTCGACTAAGCTTGATTTCATGTCTACGACGCCCGGACCATAGGCACGGTCTCCTTCAATTCGGAACGGACGCTTTTCCACAGTGCCTTTCGGAAAAACGGTATCCATATGGGCAACGATAATAATCTTTGGATCGACCGCATCTTGGTGCTGTATGACCAAATGATTTCCGTTCTTCTCTTGCGGTATTGTTTCCACCAAAAATCCCAATTTTTCATAATGTTCTTTCAAAATTAACCCAATCGTATCGATCCCGTCTTTTACATAGGAACCACTATCTATATTCACCAATTGTTCAATAAACTGAAGCATTTCCTCCTGTTTTTCGTCTAAACCGCAACTCATCAATTTCATTTCAAAGTCATCCCTTTGTTTGTAACTCTTGTCCTGCTATACTCATATGCAAGAAAAAGTTGTTCTATTTAAATTGGAACATCCGCTACAAAAGGTCCTGTCTTCATCATACGCTTAACGATCTCTCATCATTCATAACGAGAAGCGTAATACATTCAAAACCTTGCGCAAATCCCTCCTAGATTAAACCTGGCACGCTTTGTTTACCAAATTGACATAATTTTAATCGACTATTTACACTTCGTCAATCTAATATTTCATATTTCATTCAATATTCGGAATGTTCCTTTCTATATATATATGATTGCGCAAGGAAATTGTCTAGATATGTCGTCCCATTTTTCGCGGATTTGTTTGTTTTACATCTAAAATCCCAACCCCTGTAATTAGGTGCGTACTTCACCCCTCCTTTCCACCATTACGCGCCGGATCGATGGGGAAAACCCTGGCGCTTAATGTGACGGGGCCAGCATCGACTAGCCTATACACCGATATTCGGGCGAGCCCTTCCAGCGATTTCATGTCTTACGAGCCAGATTTCAATTTTGCGCGCCAAAATAAGAAACAACCGCGCCAGTTCCTCCACTTTTCGAGCGAGATTTCCGATTTACGCGCCGGAGTCCAGTTTGTCGATCCAATACGGGTAGTCCCATCACCGATTTCACACAAAAAACCCCACTCCTAAGAGTAGGGTTTATCATTAATTATTAGGTAAGAGCCCCGTTTGTGCCGTTTACGCCTTTGTTTTGAACCCGCTCGCAGCAGGTGGGTGCGCTGTTCTGGTCGTTTGCAAGTCCTCTTCAAGGAGGCATTTGCGTAGAGCAGAAACCTGTGCTCCCGAAACTATAAGTGTTCGGTCAAAACTTATAGGTTAAAGAACGTACACTTCAGGACTCCTACTTATTGGAATCATCATAACATACTGAATATTCACTTACAAGAACATTTTTATAGAAAATTATTCTTGTTTTTTCCCAACTAGTGACAAATGTAATTCGTCTAATTGCGCCTTGCTTACTACGCCAGGAGCTTGTGTAAGCATGTCTGACGCACTTGCCGTTTTCGGGAAGGCAATGGTGTCACGTAAGTTTGTACGGCCTGCCAATAGCATCACAAGACGGTCTAACCCTAATGCGATTCCACCATGTGGAGGTGTACCATATTCAAATGCTTCCATTAAGAAGCCGAATTGTTCGTTTGCTTCCTCTTCACTAAAGCCGAGAACTTTGAACATTTTTTCTTGAACATTGCGTTCGAAAATACGCAGGGAACCACCGCCAAGTTCATAGCCGTTTAACACAAGGTCATACGCTTGGGCACGAACACTTGCTGGGTCTGATTCAAGCAATTCTAGGTCTTCACGGAAAGGCATTGTGAATGGATGGTGTGCTGCGAAATAACGACCCGCTTCTTCATCATACTCAAGTAATGGCCAGTCTGTCACCCAAAGGAAATTGAATTGGCTATTGTCGATTAAGCCTCTTTCTTTTCCGAGCTTAATCCGTAGTGCTCCAAGCGCATCCGCGACAACACTTTTCTTATCGGCAACGAATAGGAGAAGATCGCCTGTTTCTGCTTCAACGACTGAGCTCAATTGCTTCTGGTCTTCTTCTGTGAAGAATTTTGCAATTGGGCCTTTTAAGCCATCCGCTTCCACTTTCAGCCAAGCAAGTCCTTTCGCTCCGTATACAGCAGCAAATTCGCCAAGCGCATCAATGTCTTTACGAGAATAGTCAGCAGCACCAGCTTTCACATTCAAGGCTTTCACTTGTCCACCATTTGCAATGGCTCCAGCAAATACTTTAAATCCGCTATCTTTCACAAGCTCAGATACGTCAATTAATTCCATGGTAAAACGAGTATCTGGTTTGTCTGATCCGTAACGGCTCATCGCTTCTTCATATTTCATGCGTGGCAGTGGTAATGTGATGTCGATTCCTTTCACATCTTTCATGACTTTAGTCATCATTTCTTCTGCCATGTTCATAATGTCTTCTTGGCTCATAAAGCTTGTTTCAATATCGATTTGTGTAAATTCAGGCTGTCTGTCTGCACGAAGATCTTCATCACGGAAACAACGAGCGATTTGATAATAACGCTCAACACCAGATACCATCAGCATTTGTTTGAAAAGCTGAGGCGATTGTGGCAATGCATAGAATTCTCCGTCATGAACACGACTTGGAACTAAATAGTCTCGAGCTCCTTCTGGCGTGCTTTTTGTTAAAATCGGTGTTTCAATATCAAGGAAACCAGCACCGTCTAAGTACTCACGAACGGATTTCGTCGTTTGGTGACGCATTTTCAATGTTTCAAACATAACCGGACGACGCAAATCCAAGTAACGGTATTTCAAACGAAGGTCTTCAGACACTTCCGTTTTATCAGCAATCGCAAACGGTGTTGTTTTTGCTTCATTAATAATCGTTACAGAGTCTGCCAAAATTTCAATTTTCCCTGTTGCAATATTATTGTTTACATTGCTTTCGTCACGGATGACCACTTTACCTTGAATATCGACAACATATTCTGTACGAATTTTATCGGCAATTGCTAATGCTTCTTTTGATACGTCAGGATTAAAGACAACTTGGACAATCCCCGTTCTATCTCTAAGGTCAATAAAAATTAAACCGCCTAGATCGCGTCGTTTTTGGACCCACCCTTTTAATGTAACTTGTTCGCCAACTGCTGTTTCTGTTACTTCACCACAAAAATAACTTCTCCCAAACATGCTTTTTCCTCCTTAAGCGTAGAGCTTCTTAAATTCAGCAACAAATGAAGTTAGTTCATATTCAACTTGTTCACCAGATGCCATATTTTTCACATTAATTTTTCCATTCGCAAGCTCATCATCACCAAGAACAGCCACGAATTTTGCTTCTAGTCGATCGGCTGATTTAAATTGCGCCTTCACTTTACGATCGTTATAATCTTTTTCAACCGTAAAGCCTGCATTGCGTAAATCATACGCAAGTTTCACCGAATAATCTTTTGCAGCATCGCCCAGTGAAACAAGGTAGCAATCGATGCCTTGCTCGATTGGCAGTTCCACATTTTCCGCTTGAAGTGCCGCAATTAATCGCTCAATGCTTAGTGCGAAGCCGATTCCAGGCGTTTCAGGACCGCCAATTTCTTCAGCTAGACCATTGTAACGTCCACCGCCACAAAGCGTTGTGATCGCACCGAATCCTTCCGCTTCACTCATAATTTCAAACGCCGTATGATTGTAATAATCCAAACCGCGAACTAGTGTAGGATCGACGACAAATTCAATCCCAATATCCGTCAAATATTTTTGCACTTTTTCAAAATACGTGCGTGATTCTTCATTTAAATATTCGAGAATCGACGGTGCCGTTTTCATCAATTCATGATCACGGTCTTTTTTACAATCCAGAATACGCAATGGATTTTTCTCTAGACGATTTTGGCAATCACTACAAAACTCGCCAATCCGAGGTTTAAAGTGGTCGACCAAAGCATTTCGGTGCGCGGTTCGACTTTCTTTGTCACCTAGACTATTAATCACAAGCTTCAATTTTTTCAAACCGAGCTCTTTATACAACCCCATAGCAAGTGCCAGAACTTCTGCATCAATCGCCGGGTCCTTACTTCCTAACGCTTCAATGCCAAATTGCACGAATTGACGGAAACGACCAGCCTGTGGACGCTCATAACGGAACATCGGCCCGATATAATACAATTTCACCGGCTGATTCGGAAGACCGAACATTTTATTTTCGATATACGAACGAACAACAGCAGCCGTTCCTTCTGGACGTAACGTCAAGTCACGATCACCGCGGTCTTTAAATGTATACATTTCCTTCTGAACGATATCAGTCGTATCACCGACACCACGTAAAAACAATTCGGTGTGCTCAAAAATCGGTGTTCGTATTTCTTTATATTGATAACGACTACATAAATCACGCGCTGTCTTCTCGATATATTGCCAAATCTCCGTTGTACCCGGAAGCAAATCCTGCGTACCTCTTGGAATTTGAATGCTCATAAAGCTTCCTCCTTTATTGAAAAAAACATTAATTTTATGTTTGTAAAAACAAAAAACTCCCATCCCTCGTAACATTGCTGTTACAAGGGACGAGAGTTGGAATTCCCGTGGTGCCACCCTAATTGAAGCATATATGCATATGCTTCCACTTTACAAGCAGTTAACGCCTGCCTACGTTCATCTCTTACTAAAATTTTTTTCAGAGCGAAGCCTCAGAAGTGTTCTTTCATTAAGGCATCATGTAGAAATGCTTTCAGCCTAAGGCATTTCTTCTCTTTACATGTGATTCTTAATTACTTTTCTTCATCATTGGTTGTTTCTATGTATAAAAAATCTAATAATTTTACTTATATACTTCATTAATAATAAGGACTCCACCTAGTCTTGTCAATACCACCATGTCAGTTTCTAGCAGAAAAGCGCGAAATATCAGCGCCCACTAAGCTTTTTTTTCAACTTTTGTACCTCTCGCTGATTTAGGCCAAATTCTGATGCAAGTTCAAACATTGTTGAATCTTGTTCTTTTTGTAAATGATCTCGGAAATCGACACCGGAAAGTTGATTGGCCGGGTCTAGGCTTAATTGCCCTTTTTCACTAAATTTCATCATTCATCCCTCCTGCTTTTTCCTTAGTTTTACCCAATTCTCGAAGTTTTCTTCATAAATAAACAGGAAATTTTATGACAAGGGAGAATTACTAGTTGCTAGACGATTTTTCAACGAGGAGGAAGACATGAAAACTAAAACATATTTCGCCGGGATTCTGACAGCAGCTCTTCTTACGTCAACTGGATTTTCGGTACAACATGTATATGGTCAAACTAAATCAGACATCACTGTCAACACGGAAGTAATCAACGTTCGGGAAGGTCCAGCCTTAAGCTTCCCTATTGTAGAAAAAGTGTATCGCGGAAATACCTATCATGTCGTTTCAGAGGAAAATGATTGGATAGAAATTAAACTTGGTGAAAACAAATCAGGCTGGATTGCAGGCTATCTTGTTGCCGGTGATATGGAACGTGCAAAGAGTGCGGAAAAAGCAACCGTAACGTCTGATCATGTGCGTATCCGCAAAGGACCTGGCACGTCTTTTGAAGAAACAGGTTATATAAATAACGGTACTGAAATTAGCATCCTCGATCGAGAAAATAATTGGATCCATTTTCAAAACGATACGCTTTCTGGATGGATATCCGCTGATTTTATCCAAACTGGCGTAGTAGAAAATAATGAGACCAACGTACAAACCGTCAAAGCAACAGGAATGGCATTAACGAACAATCTCAATGTCCGTGCATCTGCTTCTAAGGATGGGAGAGTGATTGGCAAGCTAAAAAAAGATGCGACTCTCTCATTTGAAGACATTCAAGGGGAATGGGGGAAAATTACCTTTCATGGCGAAAGTGGTTGGGTTAACACATCATTCATCGCAATCGATGGTGAAGAAAAAGCCACTGTCACTGCGTCTGAATTAGTTGTCCGTAAATCAGCTACGACCGATGGCGAAATTCTTGCGACTGTTCATAAAGGGGATTCCTTCACCATTTTACAAGAAAGAAATAATATGGCAAAAATCCAATATGAAAGCGAAAAAACTGGCTGGGTTGCGACTCGCTATTTGCAACAGCCGTCCAAATTGGTTCAAACCGAGCCTACAGTAGCAGACAAGCCTACTAGTTCCACGATCGTCATCCTACGTGATGGTACTAGTTTGCGAAGCGGTTCAGATACAAATACTACATTACTCGCTCGTGCTAATAAGGGTGAGACGTTTACAGTTCTCGGTGTGGAAAATGACTGGTACAAAATCCAGCTCGCAGAACAGACGGCTTATGTGGCAGGGTGGCTCGTTTCAACTGATGGACAAGCAACGCAAAGTAAACAATCAGGCATTGAAAATAATCTTAACGGTAAAGTAATTGTCCTTGACCCAGGTCACGGCGGTCACGATCCAGGTACACTCGGCGTAGGCGGAACGATGGAAAAAGATTTAACGTTACGAACAGCTCGTTTGCTTCAGGCAAAGCTAGAAAAAGTAGGAGCAGACGTCCTATTAACTCGCAATCTTGATTCGTACATCACTCTGCCAGCTCGGGTCGGGATTTCACAACTGAACATCGCGGATGCCTACATCAGCATCCATTACGACGCGACCGAAGATACAAGAATCAATGGCATTACGACGTACTACTACCATACATATCAACAACAACTTGCCAAAGTTCTTGACGACGCTCTAAGCACAGCCCTGCAAATCAATAATCGCGGCTATCGGTTCGGTGACTATCACGTTTTACGAGAAAATAATCAAAGCGCCACCCTGCTTGAACTCGGCTATTTAAGTAATCCCGCTGAAGAACTCAAAATTACTTCAAATGAATATCAAGAAATGGTTACAACTGCTATCTATGATGGGTTGATGACGTTTTTTAAATAAGATGAAAGCTAAACGTGCCTACTCCGGGCACGTTGTTTGGTGTAACGGAGCTAGTATATTGGACTCCGGCTCGTAGATTTGATTTTCAGCGCGAAAGTAGACGATTCTAGCTCGATAATTTGAATTCCCGCTCGAAAGAGGTTTTTTTCACGCAATAAGGCAGGAGGTTCCGATAATAATCGTCGGAACCGGTCCATTTTTCCCACAAAAAAAGAAAGCAAACCATCTAAAGGTCTACTTTCCTATTTACTCTCGACAATCAATGTGACAGGGCCGTCATTGGTGAGTTCGACTTGCATATTAGCTCCGAACTGGCCGGTTTCGAGATGAATGTTTCTTTTGCGGAATTCTTCGTTGAAAAGTTCGTATATGGCGTTCGCTTCATCAGGACGGGCGGCATCCATGAAGTTCGGACGGCGGCCTTTCTTGCAATCTCCGTAAAGGGTAAATTGTGAAATCGAGAGAACGGAACCACCTACGTCGAGTAGGGAATGATTCATTTTCTCGTTTTCATCTTCAAAAATACGCAGGTTTGCAATTTTTTCAGCGAGGTAAGCGGCGTCTTCCGCTGTGTCTCCATGTGTAACACCGACCAATAAAACGAGACCGTGGTCGATTGAGCCAATTGTTTCATGATTCACAAGTACTCTTGCTACTTTAGAACGTTGCACAACAACACGCATGGTGATAACTCCTTAGTTCATGATTCTTCTTACTGAATAAATATCCGGAATTTGTTTAACCCGGTCGACCACCTTTTGCAGATGACTAATATTTTGAATGGCAATCGACATATTAATCGTCGCTACTTTGTTACGGTCCGACTTGCCAGATACAGCCGTAATGTCCGTTTTCGTTTCATAGACGGTTTGAAGCACCTCGTTCAATAAACCGCGACGGTCAAAGCCGCTGATTTCAATATCGACATTGTATTCTTTAAGATCATTTAGATTCCCTTCCCACTCAACCGGAATTAGTCGATTTTCAGCTTCACAAGTATTTAGATTTGTACAATCTCTACGATGGACAGAGACGCCACGGCCTTTCGTAATGAAACCGACAATTTCATCACCTGGAACCGGACTACAGCATTTTGATAAACGAATTAATAAATTATCAATACCAGAAACCCGGACACCAGATTCCCGTTTTTTCGATTTATGAATCGATTTAAGCTCCGTTACAGCTTCTGTAATCGTCGGTCCTTGTTCTAATTCTTTTTGTTTCCGTAATTTCTCGGTAAGGCGGGTGGAAATCTGCGCGGCCGTAATGCCATTATAGCCAACTGCAGCATACATATCTTCTTCATTAGAGAAATTAAACTTTTCAGCAACGCGTTTGATATTTTCTTGAGTCAGAATTTCTTTTAACTCAAAATCGAGTGCTTTAATTTCTTTTTCCACCATCTCGCGGCCTTTATCGATATTTTCCTCACGACGTTGTTTTTTGAAAAATTGTCGAATCTTATTTTTCGCCTGAGAGGTTTGCGTTAGCTTCAGCCAATCTTGGCTAGGTCCGTACGAATGCTTAGACGTTAGGATTTCAATGATGTCGCCTGTTTTCAGTTTGTAATCAAGCGGCACCATCTTACCGTTTACCTTCGAACCAATGGTCTTGTTCCCAATTTCAGAATGAATTCGGTAGGCAAAGTCAATTGGATTCGAACCAGACGGCAGCTCAATTACATCGCCTTTTGGGGTAAATATAAACACCATATCTGAGAATAAATCAATCTTCAACGATTCGATAAATTCTTCAGCATTTGTTGCGTCATCCTGGAATTCAAGAATTTCTCGAAAAAAGGTAAGTTTCTCTTCCAAAGAAGATTGCTCATCAATTTCTTTGCCTTCTTTATAAGCCCAGTGTGCGGCAATCCCGTATTCTGCAATTCGATGCATTTCAGTCGTACGTATTTGCACTTCAAGCGGGTCGCCTTTTGGACCGATCACCGTCGTATGCAACGATTGATACATATTCTGTTTCGGCATCGCAATATAATCCTTGAAACGGCCTGGCATCGGTTTCCAACAAGTATGGATAATACCAAGTACTGCATAGCAATCCTTGATACTGTTCACAACAATCCGCACCGCAAGCAAATCATAAATTTCGCTGAATTGCTTGTTTTGCATCGCCATCTTTCGGTAAATGCTGTAAATATGTTTAGGTCGGCCAGAAATATCGGCCTTGATGTTCACTTCATTTACTTCTTTGCGAACTTCCTTGATGACTTCGTCCAAATACTCTTCACGCTCGGCACGCTTTTTCTTCATTAAATTCACGATTCGGTAATATTGCTGAGGATTCAGATAACGAAGAGCGGTATCCTCAAGCTCCCATTTAATCGTACTGATGCCAAGACGGTGAGCGAGTGGTGCAAATATTTCCAGTGTCTCATTCGAAATTCGACGTTGTTTTTCTTGAGGAAGATGCTTTAACGTTCTCATATTATGAAGACGGTCAGCTAGTTTAATCAGAATTACACGAATATCCTGGGCCATTGCCACGAACATCTTTCTGTGATTCTCGGCTTGCTGCTCTTCTTGTGATTTATATTTAATTTTACCAAGCTTGGTCACACCATCAACAAGCATCGCCACTTCTTCACCAAATTGCGTTTCGATATCATGTAACGTCACTTCGGTATCCTCAACGACATCGTGCAAAAATCCGCCTGCAATTGTCGATGGATCCATCTCAAGGTCTGTTAAAATGCCTGCAACTTGAATGGGATGAATAATATATGGCTCGCCAGATTTACGAAACTGCTCTCTGTGAGCGTGCTCCGCAAATTTATAGGCACGATAAATAAAGTCTGTCTCATCCTGTTGAAGATAGTTACTTGCCCGTTCAACAACCTGCTCAGCTGTTAAAATTTGATCATTTGCCATCGTATCACCTTTACCCCACTTTACCCAGCAGATTCGCCTATCAAAAGGTTTTCCGAATAAGGTTAATAAAAAATAGCCACATTTAGTGCTGCCGCTGATGCTTCATCTTTCTACAAGACAAAATGGAAGGTACAGGTATTCAGCAAAAAGTGACATGTATTGCAATTGGAAGACAAGTTCTTCCGCTATTCGAGAATGTCGCATAAGGTCTTTCCCTTTGACACCTCTTGTCCAAAAAACAGAAAATTAGTATTGTATCTATTATCAAGAAAAAGAAGCCATATGTAAAGAGCTAAGACAGTATTTTCTGCATAATTCGAGGTGTTTTTAATTGGTAACGACAATATTCACCGTTTCTTTACAATTTATACATAATAAAAAGGGTCAGACTTCACATTTTCAGTGAGGTCTGACTCTTTGGAAGCTATCTAGTTTTAGTAGGTCATTAAAGTTAGAACATCATAGCCTTCTAATTTACTTCTTCCTTCTAAGTAAGTTAAATCGATTAAAAACGCAATCCCTGCAACAACGCCGCCAAGCTCTTCAACAAGCTTGATCGTCGCTTCAATCGTTCCACCCGTTGCAAGCAAGTCGTCTGTAATCAGCACACGCTGCCCTGGTTTGATAACATCTTTATGCATCGTTAATACGTCTTTGCCATACTCTAAGCCGTATTCGACTTTAATCGTTTCGCGTGGAAGCTTCCCTTCTTTACGAACAGGTGCAAAACCGACTCCAAGTGAGTAGGCAACCGGGCAGCCGATAATGAAGCCGCGTGCTTCTGGACCTACAACGATGTCGATTTGTTTATCTTGCGCATATTCAACGATTTGATCTGTTGCGTATCGATACGCTTCGCCGTTTTCCATAAGACTTGAGATATCTTTAAATGAGATACCTGGTCTCGGCCAGTCAGGTACAATCGTGATAAACTGCTTTAAATCCATTGCTTTGTTTCCTCCTCAAGGCGTGTCGCCTTATGAACTAAATGATTGAACCAATCGAATAACTGCTGATAGGAAGAATAAACAAGCTCTCTTTCAAGCTCAAATTGCTCTTTCTTACGTGCATATGATTCCGATTCGCTCAAGTCGCGTTTATTCGCATTGTTTGTGAGCATAATTAACCCGTTCTCTATTGTAACAAAATCTAGTTCAAAAAACACCTGTGAGATAAAATCAATGGTATCTCGTGACCAACCGCGATATTTCGCTAAATCATCACCATGTCGTTTCAAATCAAGCGGGCCTTTTTTTGCTAAAAAAGCATAAAACCATTTGAAATGTTCGCGCGTTGGCATCGTGCTGAAAAAATTCTCTTGCTGATGATACAGATGAACATAAATCCGAGCAGGTTCTTTGTTTTCGATTAATTTTTCCAAAATAGACTTGAATGGCGGCATATCCATTAAGATTAATGAACAATCATTCACATCAATTTGCGCTGCCTCTTCTTCATTATGAATATGCAAAAAACCTTGTTCCTGTTGTAAAAATGGGTAACGACTAAGCGTCGTTTCTGAGAAAATAATGATTTTACGATTTTGCTTTGGCACATCTTCGAACCATTTTTCCACCTTATTTAGTCCGCGGTAATCGAAAAGCTGCCAATTTGCAACGGAAATATCTTGAAGAAAAACTTGCGGTTTCTTCATATTATTCCATTCATTAATCCCTAGTTCCCCTATTACCGAGATTTTCGCATTTGATGAAATATGATCGGCGAGATGGCCGATCCCAAACCCGATTCCATCTAGTTTGACCGTTCCATTATCAAGTTGCAGTTTAAGATGATTTTGGTTTGACCCTATTTTCCGAATGCCAGTCACACCGACACCTTCTATTAAAACACGAGGTTTCGGATTACTCATCCCAAACGGTGCAAGCAGGCTCATTTCTTCAATCGTTTGAATGCTGACCTCTGACAGAACCGTTCTTGCATCAAGCTTTGTTATGGGTGTGAAATCCTCTTCTGTTAGTTGGTCAGCAGCTAGCTTGTTCAGCCTGTTTCTTAAATCTGTTACATCATCGAGCTTCAACGTCATGCCTGCAGCCATTGGATGGCCACCGAAATGAGGCAGAATATCGCTGCATTGTGTCAGATTTTTAAACAAATCAAAGCCTTCAATACTTCGCGCTGAACCTTTCGCAAGTCCTGTTTCGGTGTTATAACTTAACACGATGGTTGGTCGGTAAAATTTCTCAACTAGCTTAGACGCAACAATGCCGACGATGCCAGAATTCCAACCTTCTTTGCCAATAATAAGGACACCATTATCGGCTAGTGGGTAGTTTTCCTCCACCTCACGAATCGCTTCTTCAACAATTTCAGCCACGATCGCTTGCCGCTCTTTATTCAGCGCATCAATTTCTTCGGCAAGATCAGTGGCTGTTTCCATATCTTCGGCCATGAGTAAATCAACGGCAGGATCAGCGGCTCCAAGTCGACCAGCGGCATTAATCCGCGGTGCCATACCGAACCCAATCGATTCTTCATTCAATGCGTCCTGCTGAATGCTTGCTTTTTTCATAAGTGCAAGGAGGCCTGGACGTCTTGTCTGACGAAGCTGTTCAATTCCCTTCGCCGCAAGTAAACGATTTTCCCCATGAAGCGGGACAAGATCGGCAATCGTTCCAATCGCTGCAATCTCAAGCAAATCCTCTGGCACTTCTCCAATTAGCGCATGTGCAAGCTTGAAAGCAACGCCAACACCAGCCAAGTCCTTGAATGGATAAGTACTTCCGTCAATTTTAGGATGGATAATTGCTAGCGCTTCCGGCAATTCCGCTCCTGGTTCATGGTGATCGGTGACAATGTAATCGATGCCTAATTCTTTCGCGATCTTCGCCTCGTTAATAGCTGAAATCCCCGTATCTACTGTAATTAATAGCTTTACGCCTTCTTGTGCAGCTAATCGGAAAGCCATTTCATTCGGTCCATACCCTTCAGTAAAACGATTAGGAATGTAAAAATCAGCATTCGCACCAAGCTTATTCAACGTATCCATCATTACGGTCGTCGAACTAACCCCGTCTGCATCATAATCTCCGAAAATGCGAATTTTTTCCCCATGATTTATGGCAGCTTTTATACGTTCAACAGCAAGATCCATATCTTTTAATAAAAATGGATCGTGGAAGGCTTGTTTTTTTATAAAAAGAAAAGACCGAGCTTCTTCAACTGTTTGGAAGCCCCGGTTGACCAATAATGATGCAACTAGAGGTGTTATATGAAGTTCCTTTGCTAGCACATCCGTAATCTGCTCATCGGCAGATTGTAAGTTCCAACGAGTTCTTGGCTTTAACAATACATTCACCCCTCAATCCTATAAGTATACAAAAGAGGACGAGGGGTTTCAAACTTATTTCGTTTCCATCCGGTCACGCTGCGATAGAAAACAGACATCACTCTTCCTTTGCATGCCTTACGCGCCAAAAGGAGAGACAATCGAGCCAGTTCCTTCACTTTTCGAGCGAGATTTCCGATTTGCGCGCCGAAGCCGCATTTGATGAATAAAGCCTCCCCCCCTGATGAACATTCACGACAAAATACATCCAGATCCCTCTCCCTATTCATTCGTTAAATCCCTTTATTACAACTTTTATAAAAACCCCGTCGCTTAATGAGCCGGAGCCGGCATTAACTAGCGGAACACCGATATTCGGGCGGGGCACACCTTCCATCGATTTCATGTTTTACGCGCCAGTTTTTCCCCTTTTCACGCCGGAACCGCCATTCATGGGTGAAAATACTGCACCCAGTGCGTGCACCAGGTCGCCAATTGGGAGTACACAAAAAACAGGGACCAGCACGATTCTTGTGCTAATCCCTGTTTTTTATACTTGTCCTTCTAAGTTTTCTTTTTTTGATTTTTCTGTGTTGAGTGTTCCTTTTTTCTTCAATTCTTTTGCTTTTAGGTCAAGCCAGAATTGTGAAGCGATGAAGAGTGAAGAATATACGCCGCAAAGCATACCGATTAGGAGTGCAAGTGCGAAGTTTCGTATAGCATCACTACCGAAGATTAACAATGCGATAACAGCAACAAGTACGGTTAATACGGTGTTGATGGAGCGTGTTAATGTTTGGCGGATACTGATGTTTGTAATCTCTTCAAGTTCTTCCACTGTCTTAATTTTCTTTTTATGACGCAGGTTTTCCCGAATCCGGTCAAAGGTCACGATTGTATCATTGATCGAGTAGCCGATGATGGTCAGTACCGCTGCGATAAAGGTTAGATCGACTTCAATTTGCAGTAAGCTGAATATGGTTATGATGAAAAATGCATCATGAAGGAGCGCGATAACCGTTGGTACACCCATTCTCCATTCAAAACGGACAGAAACATACAAGATGATACCAAGCGATGCAATCAGGATCGCTTTCATAGCGTTTTTCGCAAGTTCTTTACCGACTGTTGGCGAAACGGTGCTCACATTCGGCTCAGCTTTGTATTTCTTAACGAAATGGCTCTTTAAGTCAGCAATTTCTTGTTTGTTGAGAACCCCTTTTAATCGGACAACACCTGTTTGATTCTTTGCACCAGCAAGGACAATGTCTTCTGTCTTCAGTTTGAGAGAATCAAATTCACCTTTGATCTCTTCTTTTGTTAGCGGTTGTGGTGAAGTCACTTCAATACGCGTACCACTGCTAAAGTCAATGCCAAGGTTCAAGCCGAAAACAAACAGGAAGATGATTCCTATAATTGTTACACCAATTGAAAGCCCGTAAAATATTTTTCTTGTTTTGACAAAATCAAGTTTATCAAAACGGGTAGGCAAGTGATAGAGCTCAATTTTTTCAGACAGATCATGAATGTTTTTCTTGTTCACACCAAACCAGCCTGGGCGTTTGTTAAAGAGATTACTGTTCACCCACAGGTTCATGAAGAAACGTGTTCCATAAACCGCTGTGATAAAGCTCATTAAAATACTGATGATCAGCGTTGTTGCGAATCCTTTAACAGAGCTTGTCCCGTAAAAGAACAATACGCCCGCAGCAATTAGCGTCGTTAAGTTCGCATCGAAAATCGTGCTAAGTGAGTTTTTCGTACCTTCTGCTACAGCTGCTTTCACCGAGCGGCCAAGCTTGATTTCATCCTTGATTCGTTCATAGGTAATGATATTCGCATCCACAGCCATGCCGACCCCGAGAATCAAGGCAGCGATACCCGGCAATGTCAAGACAGCGTTCATCCAATCGAACACAAGTAAAGTTAAGAAAATATAAACGCCAAGCGTAACGACCGCAATGAAGCCTGGGAAACGGTAATAGCCTAACATAAATACGAAAATAAGGAGAATCCCGATGATTCCAGCAAAAATGGTTTCATTTAATGCCTGCTCACCGAACTGTGCGCCAACAGATGTCGAATACACTTCTTTTAATTCGACTGGCAATGAACCTGCATTTAGCAAATCAGCTAGTTCTTTTGCTTCTTTTACTGTGAAGTTCCCGGTAATCTGAACCGTATCTGTATTAAATACTTGGGAAACAGCAGGTGCGGAGATCATATTCTCCTGATTTCCTTTGAGTGAATCTTTTCCTTCTTCAAAATCAAGCCAGATTGCTAAAAGATTCGTACCTTGAGGCATGGCTGAGATTTTTTGGGTTACTTCTTTGAATTTATTTTTATCTTTTAACGTGACAGATACTGCTGGTGTATTATTTTCATCAAAAGTAGGCTTTGCTCCGCCCTCTTTTAAATCAGAACCAGTTAGCATCAATTTATCATTGTAATCGCGGAATGATAATTTCGCTTGAGTCGATAGAATTTCTCGAGCTTTACTCTGGTCTTCAACACCAGGTATTTGCACACGAATCCTGTTATTCCCTTCAATCGAAATAACTGGTTCACTAACGCCGAGGACGTTCACTCGTCTGTTCAACGACTCTACAGTACTGTTTAGTACATCTGAAGTAACTTTTTGATTTTCACCTGGTATTACTTCATACAGAACCTCGAAGCCACCTTGCAGGTCAAGACCGAGCTTAATATTGCTTAAGATTCCTTTTGAAGTTGTGCCCATCGTCGCGATAATGAATAGTAAGATGAGAAAAAACGCAACGATTCTACTTCTTTTTACCATTGATTTGTGGACCCCTTTCTTTTACACGCCTTACCCAAAAGTTTCAGTGATCGGTATTATCGGCATCCTCACAAAAGAAACGGGTTCTATCGAACAAGTTTCACCCTGTTCGTATTTGATGAAAAGCGTATAACATACCTAATCAGAAATAGGCTTATAGCCATATTTCCCCAATGAAATTTCTATATAATTGCAACATCATTATTATGAAACAATTACAAACTACTGTCAATTTAAGTTTATCCCTTTTACAAAACATTAATCTTTGAGTAGTTGATTTAGATCTTCACTTGATAATTCCTTGAATAAATTGGGCGCTTTATAAGCTTCTATCGTTTTATATGTCATGTATTGACTATTGGAAAGAGTCAATATGTCTTGGACGATTTCATGAATATGTATATCCACATCCGGCTTCTTCCACTTTTTCGTCACCAAGCATTCCCATACTTCATTTTCGTTCACGTCACCAAGACCGAGCAGCCGTAATTCTTCCACTTTGTTTCGTAATACAGGCTTCACTTTTATAAAATAGCGCTGATAAGGATGTTGTTTTTCCATTAAAGACACCTCCATGGGGATCATTTTTGCTACTTAGACTTGATTTTATTTTCACGAATTTAACTGTCTAGCACAGTGCTTTTTCTAATTTCCTAAGCATTTTTTAGAAGTCTAGGTCATGCTTTGTCCACATTTTCATATAGATAATTGTAAATGATATTAGCTTTTTTGAGAAGGCAGGGATGAATCGCATGTCGAAATTTTTAAAAGGAACCCTCATTTTGCTTGCTGCGAGCTTAATTACGAGGATTCTAGGCTTTATTAATCGAATCGTCATTGCCCGTTTCATCGGTGAAGAGGGCGTTGGTCTATACATGATGGCGCTTCCCACCCTGTTCCTTGTTGTCAATATTACACAACTTGGCTTACCCGTTGCAATTTCGAAGTATGTCGCAGAAGCGAATGCTAAGGGTGATGAACGAAAAGTAAAGAAAATCCTTGTTGTTTCGATTACCTGCACACTCACGTTATCACTGATTTTCACACCAGCTATGATTTTGCTAGCCCCTTGGCTGTCTCAGCATCTTTTCACAGATGAGCGCACAGTGTGGCCGTTAATGGCGATTGCGCCAATTGTGCCGATTATCGCCATTTCATCGGTGATTCGCGGCTATTTCCAAGGCAAGCAAAATATGAAGCCATTTGCGTTTTCGCAAGTCATTGAACAAATGGCCAGGATTACCTTTATTGCCGTTTTGACGAAAGCGTTTCTACCGTATGGGATTGAATACGCAGCAGCTGGTGCGATGTTTGCTTCCATTATCGGTGAACTTGTTTCACTCGTTTATTTACTTACGATGTTTAAAATTAAAAAGCATTTTAAAATGCGTAAAAATTTCTTTTCCGTTTTTTCATCTGGAAAAAGTACGTTTAAGGAATTAATGGGGATTGCCTTACCGAATACTGGTAGCCGTTTCATTGGCAATGTTGCTTGGTTTCTTGAGCCAATTGTCGTTGCCCAAAGCCTTGCTATTGCCGGATTAACCGCATCCGTTGCGACAAAGCAATATGGGGAACTAACAGGATATGCCCTGCCTTTATTAATGCTGCCATCTTTCGTGACCGCGTCGCTCGCAACATCACTCATCCCTTCCATTAGCGAAGCCCAATCGGTTGGTGATACAAAATTAATTGAGCGACGCCTTCAACAATCAATCCGAATTACGTTGATTACGGGTGCCTTAGCGGTTGTCGTTTTATTCGTCCTAGCAGAACCAATCTTACAAATCATGTATGGCTCTGACAATGCAGCCGTTTTCATCAAATTTTTAGCGCCGTTTTTCATTTTATTTTATTTTCAAACGCCGTTGCAGTCGATGCTTCAGGCACTGAATTTAGCAAAGGCTGCGATGGTAAACAGCTTAATTGGTTCGATTATCAAAATTGCCGCCATTTGGTTTCTCGCTTCTAAAGAGAGCTTCGGCATCATGGGTGCCGCAATTGGAATTGCCGTGGGCACTGTATTAGTCACGTTCCTACATTTCACGACTCTTTTAAAAATCATCCCGGTTACGGTCCATCTTCGTTTATATGCATCGACCGTATTGATTACACTGCTCTCAGGATTTTGTGGACATTATTCTTATTTTACCTTGTTCGCTTCTCAACCTTTATTACCCCGACTATTGATTTCATGCATAAATATGGTCTTCACATTCGGCATTCTTCTACTGCTCCTTGGGGAAATAAAGAAAACCGAACTCCAGCGGATTCCGGTTATTGGCCATATGCTTGCAAGATTTGCCTGGCGCTGAAAAAATGCGCGAGGCTTTATTTTTCATCAATAAACAATTGACCGTCAATATAGCTACAAAACGAGATGAGATTGATATCCGTATAGCCTTTTTGCTCGATCTGCTTCATCAACCATTCGGGAGATTTGTTAATGTATTTTAAATTGGATGTTAGTAATTCCCCATCAAGAATGAGCGGAAAAGGACCTGTTTTATCCGACTTTCTCACTTGCTTTTTTTCGATTACAGAAAGCTCACCAGACGTTTCTAATATCGCATATTCAACATCACTAACACTCAGAATATTTTGTGCTCGCAGCTGCATAAGCAAATCATCGAAATTATAGCGCTGACTCTTCATGGCTGCTTCATCTATTTTCCCTTTATTCACAATGACTGTCGGTGAGCCATCAATGATTTTTCTGACCTTTGTGCTTTTTAATGATGCAAGAGCTAAAATAATTTGGATAACCATTAGAATCAACATCGGCAAAACGGTATGCATAATCGGTTTATCAAAATTCTCAATCGCCAGAGCCGCCATTTCACCAATCATGATAAAAATCACTAAATCCAACACACTCAATTCTCCTACTTCTCGTTTCCCCATTAATCTAAAAACCAAAAGAATGAGCAAATAAATGATAACGGTTCGTAAACCTACCGTTAAATAATCGTTCATGAACTAGACCCCCAATCATTGCAATCTCTTTTAGGATAGCCTGAAGTCTAAAAATTATTTATGTCGATTGAGTAGAATGGGTTGTTACATTTTTCATTCCCATCATCTGGTCTAAAACCCAGGTCTATAGAATATGCTTGTACAAAGACATCTAGGCCATTTTAAGACTTGAGTCATTTTGAAGGGGGAGGAATACAATCGAAACGAGAAAAATGGGGACTGCAGTTTTGTATGGAGTGGGCGTCATTTTTATATTAATCATTCTTTTCAGCTTTATTTTTTCAATGATTCTGCGATTTACGAGTGTTACGGAACATTCACTCACTTATATTATTATGGCGCTTTCTTTTATGACATTGTTTATTGGGGGTTTTGTTTCAGGTGGCAAGGGAAAAAAACAAGGGTTGCTGTTAGGAAGTGGTACAGGGGTGCTTTATGTACTGATTATCCTGATGTTCCAATATCTTGGTCACGACTCACTATTCTCACTGAAGCAATGGATTCATCAAGGCTGCTTCATCGTGACCGCGATGATGGGCGGCGTTCTTGGGGTGAATATGAGCTCATCACAAACGTAACAAAAAAAGCAAAGGGTCAGACCCCGCAGCAACTAAATACAGTATAAGATACGTGTACGAAACACTACATACTGATTTAGAGTGCGAGATCAGACCCTTTTGTGATATCTTTTTCATTCTGATTATACGAGTTCTTTTTCCGGAGCACTTTCCTTTACTTCGCGGATTGCAGAACGCTCGAATTTCAGTTTACTTCCGTCTGTCGCTTTAATGATAGCTGTTGCATCTTCAATACTGTCAATCGTCCCGTGGAGGCCGCCGATTGTCACGACTTTGTCCCCTCTTTTTAAGCTTGATTGCATCAAATTAACCGCTTTTTGTCGCTTTTGATTTGGACGAATCAATAAAAAGTAAAACAGAACAAACATTAATACTAATGGTAGAATTCCACCTAGTCCTTGTGGCATAATATCTCTCCTTTCTGAATAATATCTATTTTTTTGAGTTAGAAATTCCTAGCATTTGGCTTATTAAAACCGTATTGCTCAAAAAATTCTTCTCTAAAGTCTAACAGACGATCTTCACGTATCGCTTGTCTGACTTGTTCCATTAAGTTTAACAGAAAATGAAGGTTATGGTAAGTAGTTAATCGAATTCCGAACGTTTCTTCACATTTAATTAAGTGTCGAATATACGCACGACTGTAATTTTTACAAACATGGCAATCACAGTTTTCATCGATTGGTCCGAAATCACGCGCATACTTCGCATTTTTCACAACTAATCGACCGTTGCTTGTCATTAATGTTCCATTACGGGCAATCCTTGTTGGCAGGACACAATCAAACATATCTACCCCGCGAATCGCACCATCAATTAAGGAATCCGGTGAGCCTACCCCCATTAAGTAACGCGGCTTATCACTTGGCAATAGTGGCGTTGTAAATTCGAGCACGCGGTTCATAATGTCTTTCGGTTCACCAACAGATAAACCACCAATTGCATAACCAGGGAAATCTAGTGAAACAAGATCTTTGGCACTTTGTTTACGTAAATGTTCGAATTCGCCACCTTGGACAATCCCGAATAACCCTTGATCTTGTGGACGCTCGTGAGCGTTTAAACAACGTTCAGCCCAACGCGACGTACGTTCAACCGATTTTCTCATATACTCTTCAGTTGCTGGGAATGGCGGGCATTCATCAAACGCCATCATAATATCAGAGCCGAGTGCATTTTGAATTTCCATCGCTTTTTCTGGACTTAAGAAAAGCTTGTCCCCATTCAAATGATTTCGGAAATGAACGCCTTCTTCTTCAATTTTCCGGAAATCACTTAAGCTAAATACTTGGAAGCCGCCAGAGTCGGTTAAAATAGCACGGTCCCAGTTCATAAACTTATGCAGACCGCCGGCTTCCTTAATAATATCATGACCCGGACGAAGCCATAGATGATACGTATTACTTAAAATAATATTGGCACCCATTTGTTTTAGATCCTCTGGTGACATTGTTTTTACAGTTGCCATCGTTCCTACTGGCATAAATGCCGGCGTTTCATAAGAACCGTGTGGTGTATGAACAATTCCTAGTCTCGCACCACTTTGTTTACAAGTTTTAATATGTTCGTAACGTATTGCAGTCAAAAGTAGTAACTCCTTTATTTTTTAAATTTTTTTAGATAATCAGCATCGCATCGCCGAAACTGAAAAAGCGGTATTTTTCTAAAACGGCTGTTTCATAAGCATGTAGCACATGTTCTCTGTTAGACAGAGCACTGACTAACATGATCAAGGTGGATTTTGGCAAATGGAAATTGGTAATCATGCCATCGATCCCCTTAAACTCATAACCAGGATGAATGAAGATACTCGTCCAGCCACTTTCTTCTTGAAAAACACCATCATGACGCGTTGCGATTGTTTCCAGTGTTCGTGTTGACGTCGTGCCGACTGTAATAATCCTTCCACCAGCTGAACGAACTTGATTCAAAATCTGTGCTGTATCTGCCGTCATTTGATAAAATTCCGAATGCATATCATGGTTGTCGATATCATCGACACTCACAGGACGGAAGGTGCCTAGGCCAACATGCAATGTGATAAAGGCGATATGAACGCCCATCTCTTTTATTTTCTCCAAAAGTTGGTCGGTAAAATGCAACCCCGCTGTTGGAGCTGCTGCTGATCCCCGCTCTCTGGCAAAAACAGTTTGATAGCGATCCTGATCATCCAGTTGTTCTTTAATATAAGGTGGCAGCGGCATCGTACCTAGCTCGTCCAGCACTTCGTAAAAAATCCCTTCATAGCTAAAGTCAAGGATTCTGCCGCCATGCTCAAGCACTCCCGTACAGACGGCTTTAAGCTTGCCATCTCCGAATACAATGACAGACCCTTCTTTAATCCGTTTTGCTGGTTTGACGAGCGTTTCCCACGAATCCGTTTCTTGCTGCTTCAAAAGAAGAACTTCTATCTTCGCCCCTGTACCATCTTTATTACCGAATAATCTTGCCGGAAGAACCTTCGTATCATTCAATACGAGGCAATCCCCCGGCTTCAGATAGTTCGTTATTTGCTTAAATGTTTCATGCGCTATCTCACCAGTCTCTTTATTCAACACCATTAATCGGCTTGATTCACGGTCTAAAAGCGGAACTTGTGCAATCAATTCTTCTGGTAAATGAAAATCAAATAAATCTACCTTCAACTTTTTCACTTCCTAAATCATTAAATCATTCTCTTGATGCCAAAACATATACCGGGTCGTCCAATGAGTTTTTCGACTACGTAATTATCCCGGTTCAACTAACCATCAGTGGGGGATAAAAAAACCTACTTTTGGAAGTTACACTTTATTCATTTAGAGGGTCAATCTGAAAATGCCTGTAGACAAGCTCTGTCACAATCCGACCTCTTGGCGTTCGCTGGATAAAACCGATTTGCAGAAGATATGGTTCGTAGACATCCTCAATCGTATGGGATTCTTCGCCGATTGTCGCTGCAATCGTTTCTAAACCAACAGGGCCACCACGGAATTTTTCAATAATACCTTTAAGTAATTTATGGTCAATATGATCTAAGCCTAAACGGTCTACTTGCATTAATTCAAGCGCATAATCCGCCATGTCCCGTGTAATTGTACCATCTCCACGTACTTGGGCAAAATCACGAACTCTTCGTAGCAATCGATTGGCAATCCGAGGCGTGCCTCGAGAGCGTCGCGCTAATTCCCCTGCTGCGTGTTGATCCATTTCTGTTTCCATAATCACAGCAGTCCGAACGATAATATCGGCAAGCTGTGGTTCCGTGTAATATTCAAGCCTGCTTAATACGCCAAAACGATCCCGCAATGGCGCAGACAAGGAACCGGCCCGAGTCGTTGCTCCGACAAGCGTAAAGGGCGGCAAGTCAATTCTTACAGAACGGGCAGTCGGTCCTTTTCCAATGACGATATCTAAACAGAAATCTTCCATTGCTGGATATAGTACTTCTTCAACAGTGCGCGGCAGACGGTGGATTTCATCGATAAACAGAACATCACCTGGCTCAAGCGCACTAAGAATCGCCGCTAAATCACCAGGCCTTTCAATCGCAGGACCTGATGTTGTCCGGACATTCACACCCATTTCATTCGCAATAATCACGGCAAGGGTTGTTTTCCCAAGCCCAGGTGGTCCATATAAAAGAACATGATCCAATGTTTCTTCACGCATTTTCGCAGCTTCTATATAAACACTTAAATTCGCCTTTACTTTTTCTTGGCCAATATATTGTTTTAAATATTGAGGTCGTAGGCTTTGTTCAAAGGATTGTTCGTTCAATTCCGCTTCCTGGTTGAGCAGTCTCTCCTCCATGTTCGCCACCCCTTATCTTAACATCATTTGCAATGCTTTTTTAATATATTGTTCTGTCGTCATTTCCTCATCCAAAAGCTTCTTCGCTACCCGCTGAACTTCTTTCTCGGAATACCCAAGTGCTTTTAACGCAAGTGTCGCCTCTTCCAACGCTTCACTGTATCCAGCAGCTCTCACAGCTTTAGCGTGGCCATCATTGAAAAGATTCGGAAAAGCATCTGGAATGATATTCTCAAGCTTCCCTTTTAAATCAAGAACAATTTGACGGGCCGTTTTTTTGCCGACGCCCGGAAATTTCACAAGGAAGCTTTCATCTTCATTCTCGATTGCCTGCACTACTTGCTCAACTTGGCCGGAAGCCAAAATCGCAAGCGCTCCCTTTGGACCAATTCCGGTTACATTCAACAATTTTGTGAACAATGCTTTTTGCTCACGCGTTTCAAAGCCATAAAACGCGGCGCTATCCTCGCGTACATGGTGGTAGACAAAGATCTGCACCTTTTCATTCACCTTTGAAGAAAAAACAAAAGGATTGGGCGTCATAATCTGATAGCCAATCTCCCCATTTTCCACCACTATGTATTCCGGTCCAATATAATCAATGGTTCCTTTTATATAATTATACAAATCTCTTCGCTCCCTGAATTTGCTTTACCTCTCATTTTACCATAAAAACACGGACAAGACAGAGAAATGATTGCTATCAAGATGGCAATATGTGTTTTTTAAAAAAACAACACAAACAGACATGTTCGTCACCTTTCCTTAAACGAAACATGCCTATTTTTTATTGAATGGATTCATTCACTTTTCATCATTTGGAAGAGAATATGACTTGTACGCTTCCAGCACCTTTTCATACTGATTCTTATTCAGAATGGGAATTCCTTGGACGAGCTCTTCTTGTTTTTTCACTTCTAACTGCTCAATATCAATATGAAAAAAGGATTGAATGATTCTTTGTTCCTCAGGTTTGCCGTTGAAAATAGAGAATGTTCCATCTTCACTTACTCCGAAAAAGCCATTTGATTTTAGTAATGGAGAAATATCAGACTCGTTTTTCTTCAAAGTGATTTTTTCATTATTTTGGTCAACGAGCTGCCAGCCTGCATATTCCGCCCAGAAATCCTTCATCGCTAAAATAGACTCTGTACGCGTCTCTTCACTCATCTCGCCGTCCAAATACACCCGCTGTAATACGACCTTTCTTTCCGGAACTGCCGGAATCACAGATGTTTGCTCTGATGCCGATGAAACAGAGCCAATCCAAGCTATTCCTGTTAAAAGAATAGAAAGAAAGACTAATTTCAATTTCACTACTATCACCTCTTCTGCCGAAGTGGAATCATGTATCCTGAGTTAACTAACCATCAGTGAGGATAAAAAAACACTGATGAAAGTTTCACTTTATTTCATAGTTTGGCCAGTAAGAGCGATTTTACTCATAAAAAAAGATCAGACCCCACATCGTTTATATACCGTTTATATGACGTATCAAAAACATCATAAACGGTGTATAGAGTGTGAGGTCAGACCCTCTGAAATTTATTCCAAATGGTGCTCATGTACCCCTAAAGTTTCCATCATATTTTCCACGTTCAAGATGACTTGCTCTTTTGGTCCGCCACCACGAAGCTTATTGTCAAGCACTGTTGTGCGATAATAAACTCCTTGATCAGTCAGGACGTACAAGGTACGATTGCCAGCCATTGGTTGGACCCTACTTGTTACCTCTTGTTTGGCAGCAATTGCTGCGTCCCTCGAATAATCATCAAGCAATAATGTAACAATGAGCTCTTTATCTCTGACAATCGCGCATGATTCTTTCACATGGTCGACTTTGTTTGCCTGTTTCATGATGGCGTCGACAAGCGTTCCTTCATACGCATTGTAATAAGACGATTTCGTCCTTAGTTGGGTGATGTGGCCATGGTAATTACGATCTTTTGGGCTGGAAATTCGTTCTTGAAATAGTAATCCATTGCCGTATTCTGATCTCGGTATGGTAGGGTTTTCGCCATTTTTCTGTAGATTTTCTTGAATCCGATTGGCTTCGCTATAATCGTGCACTACTTGTCCAATTGGTGCTTGATACGTTATTTGCCGGACCAAGCTATCCTTTTCATTCGTATAATGACCGCCCGTATTTAGGACATCCTCTTGATTCTTTCCCCCAGCCTGATTATTAGCCGAGCAACCAATGAGCCCGGCAAGCAAAACGACACATAGGAGAACGTGTATTTTTTTCTGCACCAATTAAAAAAACCTCCTAAAATGGAATGAGCTTATGCTCTACATTAGTTTCCATTTCAGTTGAGGTTTTTACACTGTCAGTTGCGTCCAGGCGAGAGGATTCTTGTCAGAGCGATTCGATCATACCCGCAATCTCTTCATTGAATTTCATCCGTTTCGCAAATTGTTCGATGGTCATCTTCCATATTCTATGCAGCTGTGCTGAATGATGGGAAAGATGATTTTTGCACAGACGATTCCACTCGCGCAATATATCGGTTGGATACGTAAGTGCATATAAGAACGCTTTATTCTCTTTATATGTTGCTATTTCTGGATAGAACCATAGCTCTTTTGCCGGGTCAACTAAATAGGGCAAGATTCGACTGCAATACTGCAAATAGTCGATAAACGGCGGTGCGTAAGCAATTAAGTCAAAATCAAGTAAGGCAAGTTCTCCATCCTGCTTTCTTAAAAAATTGTGGTGAGCGCAATCGCCGTGAATGATTACTTTCTTCTCAGCCATCAGCTCTGTTTCATGCTGTTTCATGCCTACCAATGCCCACTTGGCCCAATTTATCCAACTTGATAAAATCGATTCAGCAACATACTCACCGATTATCGGCTGATATTTACAAAATATCCTCAATCGTTCTTCCCATTTAACAATTTGATTAAAATGAGAGAGGTTATTCGTTAAATTTAAGCCGGTGCTGTTATGAAATGTATGAAGTACAGTCAATCCTTCGATACGATTTTTTTCACTACCGAAATGAAAACGGTCCGATGATGGTTGAATGTACTCGATTGCTCCAAATACTTGACCGTCATATTCAAACGTAGGTAGATCTTCTATAAATGAATACGTATGGATAAACCCGTTCTTTTTTAATCGTTGAGTCAATTCTTTTTGATTGTTCAATGTTTGATTCGAATCAAACCCTTTTATGATAAAAAGTCGGTTGTTACAATGGATGAGATAAACAGAGCTACGTAAATGTTCTATTTTCGATGGATGTATCATATGGTTCTGCAAATGAGAGAGGAGACAGGTGTAAAATACACTGTCTCCCATTGCCTTAATATCCATCACTTTCGTCAGCAAATGTTGGTCGTCCAAACGTTTGTGGTGCATTCACCCTTCCTGGCATAATATCTGGTTGGCCTCCGTAGCCTGGATAACCTCCAAATCCTAGTTGGCCACCCGGTCCGGGTTGACCACCAAAACCTGGTTGACCTCCGAACCCTGGCTGGCCACCCGGTCCGGGTTGACCACCAAAACCTGGTTGACTTCCGAACCCTGGCTGGCCACCCGGTCCGGATTGACCACCAAAACCTGGTTGACCTCCGAACCCTGGCTGGCCACCTGGTCCGGGTTGACCACCAAAACCTGGTTGACCTCCGAACCCTGGCTGGCCACCCGGTCCGGGTTGACCACCAAAACCTGGTTGACCTCCGAACCCTGGCTGGCCACCTGATCCGGGTTGACCACCAAAACCTGGTTGACCTCCGAACCCTGGCTGGCCACCCGGTCCGGGTTGACCACCAAAACCTGGTTGACCTCCGAACCCTGGTTGACCTCCGTAACTCGGCTGACTTCCGTAGCCTGGCTGACCTCCGTAACCTGGTTGACCCCCGTAACCTGGTTGACCTCCGTAACCCGGTTGACCTCCGTAACCCGGTTGACCTCCGTAGCCTGGTTGACCTCCGTAACCTGGTTGACCTCCGTAGCCTGGTTGACCTCCGTAACCTGGTTGACCTCCGTAGCCTGGTTGACCTCCGTAGCCTGGTTGACCTCCGTAGCCTGGTTGTGCAACCGGAATGTGGTGATCTGGATCATCGGATGATTCTGTATGGTGGTACCCTTCCATATTAGGATTTACTTGTGGATTCATAGCTTGTTCGTGATGTCCAGGGTTCATTGCATAGCCCGGCTGGCCTCCGTAACCTGAATGTGCAACCGGAATGTGGTGATCTGAATCATCGGATGATTCTGTATGGTGGTACCCTTCCATATTGGGATTTACTTGTGGATTCATAGCTTGATGATGATGCCCAGAGCCCATTGCATAGCCCGGCTGATACGGATTATATGGTTGTGCTACATGTTTAGGTCCACAGCCACAATCTTGTTCTTGATTTGCTAAAGGTGGAACACTTGATGGTGCGTATTGTGGCTGTGCATACGGATTGTATTGAGAACCCATTACTTCACCAGACTCAACGGAGGACTCCTGTTGAACATATGGAACTTGATAATCCGGATATTGCTGATAAGGCTGTTGATTCATGACTCCATGTATATTTTCATTTCCATATTGATGATGGTGGTGATGCACTTCATCAGAAGACGATGAAGATTCATCCATATGATGCTGATGAGATGCAACCTGTGGCATCGGATATCCTGTACCGTAAACCGGCTGATCAGGATATCCGTAACCGATTGGACTCGGCATGCTTTGTGCGCCCGCTACCATACCAGGCATTTGTGCATAGGCCCAAGGATTAGGCGGTGGCGGATAACAAAAACCAGTACCTGGCATTATAGGTGTAATAGGCATACACTCCTCTACGAGAATTTCCTCCTGCACACATTCAACTTCCATGGATTCAACACTTTCTTCTACTTCATAACTTGGTAGCACATGTTTTGGCTGTTCAGGTATCACAGGCATTTGTGGCTGTACAACAGGCTTTTGCACATTCATATTTGCCATATTCACCATATAATAGTTATTAATATCAATTTCTGGAATAACCGGTTGAGGAATTGGCACTTCCTTTATTATCGGTTGTTCCTTCACGATTATTTTTTCTTTCACGATCGGGTGTTCTTTTACTTTGTGATGCTCTTTTTTGTGCTCTTTGTGTTCTTTATGCTCTTTCACAACCGGGTGTTCTTTTACTACATGTTGCTCTTTCGCAATGGGATGTTCCTTTACTACATGATGCTCTTTCACGATCGGATATTCCTTCACAACATGTTGTTCTTTCATGATGGGGTGTTGCTCCACAGCCCCAGCCTTCGTACCATAATTGATTTTCGCATGATGGTGCCCTTCTTTCGCAACATGCCCACTTGCTCCAGGAATCTTTATTTTCATACCTGGCATCATCATATCTGGATTGCTAAGCTGTGTATTAACTTTTTTAAGCTCTTCAAAACTTACCCCATATTTCTTGGAAAGTTTCCAAAGGGTATCACCTTTTTGGACTATATGAATTTTCACGCTGCAAACCCCTCCTATGCATAAGTCCATATATACTATGAAGCGTTAGGCAAATTGCTATCATTATCATGAAAACTTATGCGGGAGATGACGTTTTTATGAGCGCAACCCTGCTTACCGCTTAGGAAAAAGCTCTTTTAGAACATAAAAAAAGAATGCCATTAAGACATTCTAAAGTGAGCTGTGGCTAAGTTAAGAAGCAGTAACGAGTCATGGCGACTAAACACCATGTTGTTGCTTATGCCCGTTCAAGCATGCGATTTAAGGCAAGAATGGCATCACTTGCTATTTCTTGTGGCACTTCGATTGGATTAAACCGAATGCCCTTTACAATCGATTCCAAGGACCACAGTAAATGAGGTAAATCGATACGGTTCATCGTCAAGCACGGACACATATTGGGATTCAAGGAAATGATATTTTTATCTGGGTACTTGTTGATCAACCGTTTGACTAGATTCATTTCTGTGCCGATTGCCCACTCACTTCCAGGACTTGCATTTTCAATTTTATCGATAATATATGAAGTCGAACCGGCATAGTCGGACTTCTCGACAACTTCTCTGCGACATTCTGGGTGAACAATGATATTCATCTCAGGACGCTCCACTCGTAATGCTTCAATATTCTTTATTGTGAAATTTTCATGAACAGAACAATGTCCCTTCCACAATAACACGAGAACATCCTCGACGTTTCCATCATAAATTAGTTCATCCTTATACGGATCCCAGACAGCCATTTTATCTAAAGGGATACCCAGATCATAAGCGGTATTTCTCCCTAAATGCTGATCAGGTAAAAATAAAATTCGTTGCTTTTCGGAAAACGCCCACGATACCATTTCTTTGGCGTTCGATGAGGTGACAGTCGCTCCACCATTTTTGCCGACAAAAGCTTTAATGGCAGCTGTTGAATTTACATACGTAAGTGGCAAAATCGTGTCACCGTACATCGCCGAAAGCTTTGACCACGCTCGTTCCGTTTGCTCAATATCGGCCATATCCGCCATCGAACAGCCTGCTCTCATATCTGGCAAAATGACTGTTTGCTCACGTGTTGTCAAAATATCAGCCGTCTCCGCCATAAAGTGAACGCCGCAAAACACAATCGATTCCGCCTCACGGTTTTGTGCGGAAAGCTGTGCCAATTGTAAGGAATCGCCCGTTACATCGGCAAACTGAATCACTTCCTCACGCTGATAATGATGACCCGGAATAAACAAACGTCCGCCAAGTTCTTTTTTAATTTCCCAAACACGGGCTTCCATTTGTTCGTTTGACATCGTTTTATACGTTTCAGGTAAAACACTTGTTGTAGCTTTAACCATATCCAAAATACTCATTGCAGAACCTGGTTACTAAAATCTATCAAAAACTACATTTCGCCCCCTGAACCAAGAAAAAGGGACATACTGTGACGATTCTCACGTCATTCCATCAGGAAGGGAATCTCACCCTTGTCATGAACCTATTGTTCAAAACGACCTGCGGTGCTCTGTTAGAGCCAGCGGGGTGGCGACAAACCATTCTTATCGCCAAGATTTTAGCACCAGGATTACACCTCCTTCAGTTGTAATTCCTGGTTTTTGATCCTTACGGTTTTATGCACCACATTCCACAGTTTCCAACTGTGATGTTCTTTAAATTTTTCTATATATAATTTGATAGGTTTTCATAGGTTTTTTAAGCTGTTGTAACCTCCTCACATTCCATTACTTTTGCGCTAATATCCAATGCCCGAACGCTGTGTGTCAGACAGCCTAGCGAAATAAAATTAACATTTGTCTCGCGATACAAGGCCAAAGTATTTAGCGTGATCCCCCCTGAAGCTTCCGTTACAATAGGAGCAGGCACGAGTTTGACAAGCTCAGCAATTTCTTCTGGCGTTCTATTATCAAACATAATGATATCAGCGCCGGCTGCAACCGCTTCTCTCACTTGTTCTGCTGATTCTGTTTCCACTTCGATCTTAACGGTATGACCAAGCTTGGATTTAGCGATTTCAACCGCTTTCGTAATCGAACCAGCGAAAGAAATATGATTATCCTTAATCATGACAGCATCATATAACCCGTAGCGATGGTTAAATGCCCCGCCAGACCGAACGGCATATTTTTCTAGCATTCTTAAGCCTGGCGTTGTTTTTCGTGTATCACAAGCTTTCGTCTTCGTTCCTTCCAATATGGTACAAGCTTGCCTAGATGCCGTTGCAATACTAGACATTCTCTGCACTAAATTAAGAACGACTCGCTCACCCTTCAACAGTGCCGCCATGTTGCCAGTGATGGAGACAAGTGTACAGCCTGCCTCAAATTCTTCACCATCTTCCACGAAGAACTCGATAAATACATCCTCATCAAGTAATGAAAAGCCAGTCTTAACCACATCACTTCCTGAAAAAATACCTTTTTCCTTCGCTAAAAAAGTTAATGTGCCACGCTCATCTTCAACAAACAATGTATCACTCGTCACATCTCGTTCACCGATGTCTTCGATGAAAAACACTTCCAATAATTGCTTAAGCTTCAATAGGTTCATACAGTTCCCGACCTTTCAATTGATGGATGGCTAAATGATGGTCAAGTACAACAGATTCTTCACGCCAATTCTCATTATTTTCAAGCGGATAGTCTGTCCGAAAATGACCACCTCTACTTTCAGTTCTCTCTAATGCAGAATAGGCAATTAACCACGACACGATTATCGCGTGGATTTTATCAAGTTCACGTAAAGAAAGCTTTGTCACATCTACATCCAATAGTGCTTCCAGATCAAATGATTCCAGCCATGATAGCAACCTGGAAAGATTCGCTTGATTACGGACGATTCCTGCATCATTCATTATATTTGCTTGTAGCTCTGTTAGATTAGGTAAAGCTAGTTGTGTCACCACTCGTTTTGTTTGCTTTTTTTCAGCAGGCCAAACACGTTTAGGTGCTTCTATAAGATGCTTGCCTAACGACTTGCCAAAAACGAGTCCTTCAAGAAGTGAATTGCTCGCAAGGCGGTTGGCACCATGAACACCCGTACAAGCGACTTCTCCTACTGCATATAGACCTTGAACGGACGTTTTCCCCCATTCATCTACTTCAATGCCACCCATTAAAAAATGATTTCCCGGAGCAATCGGAATTCTCGCCTTTGTTAAATCCAGCCCATTGTTTTCACAAAGCGCAGCAATGGTCGGAAACTTTTTTTTGAAATCAGAGATCATCGAGATATCTAGATACACTTGTTCACCATTTTTCAAATAAGAATAAATCGTTTGCGCGACTATATGACGGGGAGCAAGCTCCTTTTGCCGATGCACATCATTCATAATTCGCTTCCCTGACTCGGTAACCAGCTCTGCCCCTTCCCCCCGAACAGCTTCTGACACTAGTCCTACTGTTTTGCCCTTAATATAAAGCAAGGTCGGATGAAATTGAATGAATTCCATATCTCGAATTCTCGCTCCCGCTTTAAAGGCTAATGCAATGCCATCACCGCTCACAGTCGGTGAATTGGAAGTGAAACGAAACAGCGATCCACAGCCCCCTGTTGCCAATACAACCGCATTTGCATAAATGGAGCTTATTTTCCCTTGTTTGCTCATCGTTTTGGCGCCCATACATGAGTCGTCTTCTCCGAGAATTAATTCAATAGCTGCTGTATGCTCCATCACGTGTACGGAGGATTTTGCTAAGCGCTTTAGATAATGTTCCATCAGATGCTTTCCTGTTGCATCACCTTGACGATGGAGAATCCTTCTTTGACTATGCGCTCCTTCCAGTCCTAACAATGGCACGCCATGTTCGTTACAATCAAACTCCATCCCTGTATGCATGAGTTCTTGCATTACGACAGGACCTTCGTTCACAAGCTTGTCAACGGCAAGTCGATTATTGTAATGGCGACCCGCACAAACTGTATCTATTTTATGTAGCTCAGGTTTATCATCATTGGCGATCGCACAAGCAATGCCACCTTGAGCTAAGTAAGAATTACTTTCTCTTAGCTCTGATTTTGTGATGAGTATCACATGTTTAGTCTTGCTAGCTGTAAGCGCTGTTTGCATAGCGGCAATACCACTACCAATAATCAGTACATCCACCGGGTCCATTTTTCCGCCTCCTGTAAAAACAGATGTCTTGACACATATCTTTACATACTATTAAATGATTTACAAGAGTTTTTTTCTAGCCGTCTATTCAACTAAATAAATGGATGTGGACATATTGAAATATTTTGACTATGCAGCAACAACCCCAATGGATCCGGATGCAATGAAGATTTGGATCGAGGCTTCACAATGTTACTTTGGCAATAGTAGCAGCCTTCACGACACCGGAACGGATGCTTCTAGACTACTCGATGTGTCACGGCAACAACTTGCCCAAATTCTTGGGGTAAAAAAAGAGAGTGTTGTTTTTACAAGCGGAGGGACCGAAAGCAATATCCTTGCCTTGGAGACATTTTTAACATCGCGAAACCCGACGCGAAATCATATCATGATCAGTCAGACAGAACACGCATCTCTTGCAAACTACGTGAAAAAACTTGCAGCATCAGGCTATGAAGTTACATATTTACGGCATTTGGAAGATGGAAGAATTGATGTTGAGCATCTATGTGAAAGTTTGCATGAACGGACATGCATGGTCATTGTTCAGCATGTCAACTCTGAAACAGGCGTCATTCAGCCGATAGCCGAAATTGGACAATTGGCTCAAGAGTGTGGCGCTTTTTTACATGTCGATTGTGTTCAATCCTTTGCTAAATTTTCGCTTCAATCGATATGTGCCCTTTGCGATAGCGTAAGTGTTTCAAGCCACAAAGTGTATGGGCCAAAGGGAGTTGGTGCTGTGATTTTCCCTAAAATCAGCGAGCTTACCCCACCCATTCCAAACATGACGCATGAAGGGGGTTTTCGCGCAGGCACGGTCAATGTTCCTGGCATTGCCGCCTTTATTACGGCAGCGAATGCTCTCGTAGACCAGCAAAGTCAAGAGTTCATTCGAATGAAAGCATTACGCGATCTTTGCTTGAACCAGCTATCCGAACATGACATGGATGTCCAAGCTATTGAATCGTCCTTTCAATCCCCATACATTCTTGCGCTTACTTGTAGAGGATTCCAAGGCCAATATATCATGCTGGAATTAAATCGAATGGGATTTGCGATATCAACAGGAAGTGCTTGTCAAATCGGCAAACAAGACCCTTCAAGAACGATGATTGCCCGCGGAAAATCAGAAGAAGAAGCGCATCAGCTCATTCGGATTTCATTTGGTAAAAGGACAACGGAGGAAGATGTTAAAAAACTGTGTCGTTGTATCATTGACATTATTACGGTTTCATAACAAGATTACGGTTTACAGTCTCTTATGATAAACTGAGGATATCAATAATTTCGTTAAGGAGCGGTACAATGACAGATAGAAAGAAATTGTTAGGGGAAGAAAGACGGGAAAAACTGCTGAGTTTATTACAAACATCCGATCAGCCGATTACAGGAAGCGCACTCTCGAAAATGACGAAGGTAAGCCGGCAAGTCATTGTGGGCGATATTACCTTGCTCAAAGCTAGGAATGAACCCATCGTTGCCACGAGTCAAGGCTATATATATTTGCAAACAAAAAAGCCAATCTTGCATGAACGGACTGTCGCATGCAATCATGACCCATCTCTTGCCGAAACAGAATTAAATTTGCTTGTTGACCTCGGTATTTTGGTAAAGGATGTGAAAGTCGAACATCCTGTGTACGGCGATTTGACGGCTTCCATTATGGTGACCAACCGCAAGGAAGTTCAGCAATTCTTAGAGAAAGTTTCGCAAACAAAAGCAGCCTTCCTATCCGAATTGACGAACGGCATTCATTTACATACGATCGCCGCCTCGTCTGAGGAACTCCTCAATGAAGCAGAGGCAGCATTAAAGCAAGCAGACATCCTTATTGATTAAAGGATGTCTCATAAGGGGTTGACACCAAAAGCAAAGGGACAGACACCGTATAACTAAATACAGTATAAGATACATGTATGAGACACTACATACTGATATAGAGTGCAAGGTCAGACCCTTTGAGATAGAATGGTTTTATCTGTGTATCGTGTTTTTAGTTGTCGCACCCTTTTTCTTTCTTTTACCATTCACCCCTGCATGACGCTATTTTTAACGGAGAAGCTAGGATAGGAGCCCAGAACAGACACTTTACAGCCCAAAGCCTCTAGCTCTGCAATTGTTCCTGGTATCAACACTTCGTCCATCGCCATTTCCACATCAATAATAAAGAGATAATCGCCAAGACCCGTTTTCATTGGCCGAGACTCGATTTTAGAAAGATTCAACTTCCTCCAAGCAAATGCAGACAACACCTGATGTAGCGCTCCGGTATAATCCGCTGGCAGCATGACCATAAGCGTCGTTTTCCTTCCACCTTCCGCCGCCAAATGACCATGATACTCCACTTCTTCATGAGAAATAACAACGAACTTCGTATGATTATGGGAATAATCATGAATATTACGATTCGTGATGACTAGTCCATATTCCTCTGCTGCTATCTCATTAGCAATCGCCGCAATTTTCCGCTCTGGATTCTCTTTTACCATTTTTGCTGCCGCTGCCGTTGATGTTGTATATTCATAAGGAATCCCTTTCAGCTCGCGATGCAAAAATTTATGGCATTGCGCAATCGCATGAGAATGGGAATAGACGATATCCGGTTTAAATTCAGGGTCATTATGATTAGGATGAACCATATAATGCTGCTGAATCGGGATTATAATTTCTCCTCGTATCGGCAACTGTGCTTCATGGGTTAAATAATCAATCGTGATGTTGACCGAACCTTCCAACGCATTTTCAATTGGAACGAGAGCGAGTTTCACCTCTCCTTTTTCAACTGCATCTAGACAGTCGAGAATCGTCGGCATCGGTATTTTCTTTGCATCAGGAAATAGGCGAGAAACCGCTAAATCCGTAAACGTTGCCTTTGGGCCCAAGAAAGCAATTTCATATGTCATGTAAACGAACTCCTTTTTCACGAAAATAATGTCTATATTATGCTATATTCTGATATTTTACAATAGTTTTGCAACAAAAGGTGAAAAAATGAAAGATTGATTGCATGAAAATGAAAATATGCGTCGAATCCCCAAAATTGAGATTTGCGCGCCGGAGCGATGTTTCCCGTCTTTCGATGGGAAACTGTAATAAAAACCAAAACATCTATTACGCTTTTTATAAAAACCCCGTCGCTTAATGAGCCGGGATCAGCATCGACTAGCGGAAACACCGATATTCGGGCCGGCCTTCCATCGATTTCATGTCTTACGAGCCAAACTTCAAATTTACGCGCCAAATGGGGAGGCAATCGCGCCAGTTCCTTTACTTTTCGAGCGAGATTTCCGATTTACGCGCCGGAACTGAATTTTGCATCCGATCTGAGATTTACGCGCCGGGTTCATAAAATTTGCGTCAATCTATAGAAAAACCCCCACGCACATAAAATGCATGGGGGCAGGCAATCACGTGCCAGAGCCTAGTACTTCTACCTTTTCGACAAACTCCATTTTCCTGAAATTTGTCATCATTTCATCCACTCCAACCTTCATCGCGCTTGCGTCGAGTGATAACGTCACATTGGCTCTGCCTTGAAGAGGGATCGTTTGGTGAATGGTTAACACATTACAGCCGGATGATGCGACGACACGCAACAACTCTGATAAAGTTCCGGAGCGATCTTCTAAATAAAAGAATAGCGTAATCAATTTTTCCTTAACAATCGTATGAAATGGAAAAACGGTATCGCGGTATTTATAATAAGCACTTCTACTCAAATCTACCCGTTGGACAGCTTCCCAGACTGATTCAGCTTTGCCTCTTTCAATCATTTCCTTCGCATCCAGCGTTTTCTTCATCGCTTCCGGCAATACATCTTCTCTAACCAAGAAGAATCGTTTATCGACTTTGTTCGCCATGCTCGCACCCCCAACTCTATGACTCCATATTTTAGGAAATCCTTTTCTTTAGCATTCAATCAACTTGATTGTTACAAACTGTCTACATTTTTTCTTATTCCACAAACTCAAATTCATATTCCAGAATTCGAACGGTCACTCCATTAGTTGCTCCACGTGAGCGTAATGCTTCATCTACACCGAAAGTACGTAGCTGTCTTGCAAAACGGCGAATCGATTCTTCGCGAGTGAAATCTGTCATTTTGAATAAGCGTTCAATTTTGAAGCCGGAAACATTGAAGCTTCCATCTGAATCACGTGTAATTTCAAACTCATCTTGTGCGGATTCATGCTTGTACATAACACGATGAACGCCTGTCTCTTCCTCTTCATGCTCAAGCGGGAACTCTGGCGTTTCTTCAATTTTATCTGCAACAGCATATAGAAGTTCGCGAATTCCTTCACGTGTAACAGCTGAAATCGGGAAGATCGGATAGTCATCCGTCAATTTATCTTTGAAATTTTGCAGATTTTCTTCTGAATCAGGCATATCCATCTTGCTTGCCACAATGACTTGCGGACGCTCAGTGAGACGCAGATTGTATTCCTGAAGTTCTTTATTAATTGTTAGATAATCTTCGTATGGGTCTCGGCCTTCAAGTCCAGACATATCGATAACATGTATGATTACGCGCGTTCTTTCGATATGACGTAAAAATTGATGTCCGAGTCCAACACCCTCAGAAGCTCCTTCAATTAATCCAGGCAAATCCGCCATAACAAAGCTACGGCTATCTTCTGTTTCAACCATACCAAGATTCGGTACAATCGTAGTGAAATGATATTCAGCAATTTTTGGACGTGCAGCAGAAACAACCGAAAGCAAGGTTGATTTACCAACACTTGGGAATCCAACTAACCCTACATCAGCAAGTAATTTAAGCTCAAGAATAATATTCCGTTCTTGCCCCGGTTCGCCATTTTCCGCAATTTCCGGAGCCGGGTTAGATGGACTTGCAAAGCGGGAGTTCCCACGACCACCGCGTCCTCCTTTGGCAATGATGGCGCGCTGACCGTGTTCGACTAGATCGGCAATGACCTCTTTCGTATCTTCGTCCATAACAACTGTACCAGGTGGAACTTTAACGATCATGTCGCTCGCGTTTTTGCCGTGCATATTTTTTGACATGCCGTGCTCGCCACGTGGTGCTTTGAAATGACGCTGATAGCGGAAATCCATCAGTGTCCGTAATCCTTCTTCTACTTCAAACACAACATTCGCACCGTGCCCGCCATCTCCTCCAGCTGGTCCGCCCATTGGTACATATTTTTCTCTTCGGTAAGCAACGATTCCGTTCCCACCGTCTCCACCTTTTACAAATACTTTGGTTTGATCGATAAACATGCTATCACTTCCTTATCTCTGTATGTAATCCTAAGATGTCTTCTGTTTCATATTAATATCCATCGTAAAATAGACAATTTGCTCCGTTACTTCTTCAAGATCTATCGTCTGAGTATCTACTGATGAATTCTGCAAAAACTCAGCAACTGATGATACATCTTTTATCTTTCCCTGTAAATCAAAGGAAAATCGGATTAACTCGGTACTTTCATTTTTATCAATGCTGATTGATAATCTATTTTCGCTATAAGTATCTAGCTGTTCTTCAAGAATCTGAAAAAAGCTCTTTGTCCAATCATACATCATTTGGTCCAACACGCTCGTACCTTGTACCAGATCAATCACTTCGAATTCACTCTGAAACACACTATATGTCCAATTAGCCGTCAGTAATAGTTCGCTAAATTTAGGCATGGCTATACTAGATATTCTTGCCTCATGTTGTGCCACTATAATGATGTCTTCAATAATTGCCTTCACACGGTCGGGTTTGCTTAGTTCCAAGTTGCCTTTTATTAATTGAATTTTATTCAGCCAGTCATGTCGTGAATGGCGTAAAATTTCAACGGTTGTCCATTCTTTTTCCATAAATGATTACTCCTACTATTTCGTCTTAGGCTCTGTCATGTATTTCTAAATGGATAATAGCTTCACTTCTTACGTAATTTGATGAATCGCTAGCTTCAGCCGCCATCGGTTCGAAGTTTTCTTTTCATTATATCAAATATTCGTGAAGTGCGGATAGTAGGAGATTGATTATTATCCTTACATGAACCATCTTCCAAAAAACTCTTTTTGCATATTAAGGTTGCTCAAAAAGTCAGCCTGCTTTTTTGAACACATACATATAAGTTCTTTGGACGATGGCAGAGCATGTTCAACCATTTTTCAATTATAAAAAAGGGTCAGACCCCTTCTTCACGATATACAGCAAACCATTCATGCAAATGTCGCGATATATTGTGTTTATAGAAGGAATCAGACCCTTTAAAGCAAAGCCTTCTTATTCAAAGATGCAAGGTTTATGCTTCTTGTGCAGCTGGATACACACTTACTTTTTTACGGTCACGTCCGAAACGTTCGAATTTAACAACTCCGTCCACTTTCGCGAATAGAGTATCATCTCCGCCACGTCCAACGTTTTCACCCGGGTAGATTTTCGTTCCGCGTTGGCGATATAAAATAGAACCACCAGATACGAATTGACCATCCGCACGTTTAGCGCCTAAACGCTTTGATTGTGAGTCACGACCGTTTCTTGTAGAACCTACTCCCTTTTTGGAAGCAAAGAACTGTAAGTCTAATCTTAACATATGTTCCACCTCCTATTACTTGAGGATAATTTTCATGTATTTTCCGTAATCACGTTCGATCGTCTGAAGCGATATAAGCATACTGTTTAAGAGCAATTGCACCTTCTCCTGTGAGTCATCCGAAATGGAATCCGGAATGATACAGCGAAGATATCCACCGTCTTGCCCTTGCTCAATCTCAGGCTTTACATCCGTTAAAGACATAATCGCATTAACCGCCCCGAAGGAAACCGCTGATGCACCTGCACAGACGATATCAGAACCTTTATTAGCAAAATCAGCATGTCCACTCATTGTAAACGATTTGATTACATTTTGTGGAGCATCAAATGTTACTGTGATCATAATAATCAGCCTTACGCGTTGATTGCTTCGATAACAACTTTAGTGTAAGGTTGACGATGACCTTGTTTTTTGTGGTAGTTCTTCTTCGATTTGTATTTGAAAACCGTGATTTTCTTTTGTTTCCCTTGTTTTTCGACTTTACCTGTTACAGTAGCGCCGTCAACTAGTGGAGCACCAACTTTCACGTTTTCGCCACCTACGAATAAAACTTTGTCAAATGTAACAGTTTCGCCTGCTTCTACATTTAATTTTTCAATGTAAACTGCTTCGCCAGCTGCTACTTTAATTTGTTTACCGCCAGTTTCAATAATTGCGTACATACCTGCACCTCCTTAAATGTCTCAGACTCGCCAATCATAGGCGTTTTGCAAAAAGCAAAAGCTTGTGAACCTACTATGAGCGGTTGTAGCACGGGTGCTACAAACATAACAGTAAAATATTATCATATATTCATGAATTATGTCAATAGATTTTCACGCACTTTCATCAGTTCGTTCTTTGTTCCAAATCGTTTGATTTCATATCGATGATCATTCCCTTTCAAAATTGTGACAAGAATTTCTTTACGAAGCATCTCTTCAAGAACCGGCTTGTAAGAATTATTTTCTCCAAATAAGATAGCTGCGACTGCCTCGTCCGCCTCAATCAAAACGGCTTCCTCTTCAAGCTTACGATGTTCCATCAGTTCACGCTCGAGCCTGAAGGCAACCGTTTCTGCGCTATCCACCTTGCCCGTGCCGTGACACGTAGGGCACGCTGTCGTTAATTTTTCGCTAAGTGAAGCGGATGTCCGTTTTCTCGTCAATTGGAAAATCCCAAGCTCTGTAAAACCAATCAATTGAACACGCATTTCATCCTGTTTCGTTTCTGTTTTCAGCGTATCAAAAATCGCGTGGCGATGCTGAACTTGTTCCATATTGATGAAATCAATCAAGATAATGCCACCGATATTTCGGAGTCTTAGTTGATGAGCAATCTCTTTTGCCGCTTGCATATTCGTTTCAAATAGCGTCTGTTCCTTTTGAGCCTTGCCGGTAAATTTCCCCGTATTCACATCAACAACTGTGAAGGCTTCCGTTTCTTCAAAAATAAGGTAGCTGCCGTTTTTTAACCAAACAATCTTCTTCAATGCCTGCTCTGCATCACTTTCGATGCCTAGGTGAGAGAAAATATTTACTGGTCCTGCTTCATAAAAAATCGCCCAGTCACTTTCATGAGCTTCCTGCCATTTTTTCAATTCCTGAAAATAAGTGAAATCATCAACATGAAGCTCCCCATCTGGAACTTCGGACATTTCTGTCAAAATACTTTCAAGGAAAGAATCTCGTTGCCACAAAAGACTAGGCGCTTTTAATGAGGCAGCCATTTTGAGCAGTTGAGCAAATTTCCCTCTCTGGGCATGTAGCTGTTTAAGAAATATAGCCTCACTTTTCTCTTCCATAGCTGTTCGGATAATGAGCCCTTCATCTTCCTTTTTATGCGTATGAGCGATATTTCGCCATTGATTCTGACTTTGATGGCTTTTGAATTTTTTCGATACCCCGATATAATCAATTCCGTGTATATAAACAACATGATTGCTCGAAAGCTCAATCAATCCTGTCAATTTCGCTCCTTTTGTACCCGTTTCATCACGGGTCACCTGAACAAGCAGTTTTTCCCCTTCACGTATGTACTGATTGACCGAGCTTTTCCGTGCGCCTGATCGTTTCGCTTCTTGATAAGATGGGAGCTCATCACGATATAGAAATCCACTCTTTTTTTCCCCATAATCAACAAACGCCGCCTCCATGCCTGGCAGAACCTTCGTCACTTTACCAAGGTAAATGTTACCGACGCTACTGGCATGATTTGGCGGCACAACTTCTAATTTACTGATACGCCCATTTTCTAAACATGCGTATCTTTTTTCTCGTGTAGATAGATTGGCAATTAGCTTCTTCATTTTAAAATCCCTTCAAACAATATGTGAAGCAAGAATATCACATTTAATACGCATATAACAATTCACCAATTTTCCCATTGGTCATTTTATTTGTGAAATAGGCGTGAAGAAGCTCATTTTCATCTAACGAACCGCTTTCCTGACCATTTTTCATAACAATTACTGGGTGTTTACAACCACGCTGGAATTTTTCCAGTACTTTGTAAATCATCTCATTCTCATCGACTTGAATCGGTTCAAGTCTTGTTAGATCTTCGCTTCTGCCATAATGGCGATCAAGCAGAAAACGAATGAATGCATAATAGCGCTGACGCCATTCCATTGCAAGCGAAATCCCGATGAAGCAGGCAATAATCCATACGTTTAAATTAAAAGAAATCAGTAGGACCGATAGACCGAAACCTGCTGCTGCCAGAAAAGATGAGATAAGGAGAGTGAACGAGTGCGCATCCAGATAGGATTTGTGTTTTGATAAACCAAGAAACAATAGTTTGCCGCCATCCAAAGGCCAAACAGGAAGCAAGTTGAACAGCATCACAGCTGCATTGCTGTAAAAGAATTGCTGATACATTTCATATGGCATAATAGAAAACGAGTAGAACAAATAAGCAAGTCCAACAAGCCACACATGCTGAATAGGTCCTGCTAAAATCACAATCAAATCTTCCTTAAGTGATTTGTTTCCATACTCGTCCGTTTCCAATGCGCCACCAAATGGAAGCAGCTGAATCGATTTAATCCGCCATTTAAAGAAGTGGGCGGCAACAGCATGACCCATTTCATGAACAAAAATAATGACAAAAAACATGAGTATTTGCGTGAAATGTGAAGTCAGTACAGATATCCCAATCACGAGCCATAACGTAGGATGAATTTTGATTTTCCACAGTAGTTTTAATAATTCATTCAAAGGAAATCACCTGTGTCGGATCAATAAACTGACCACTTTTTTTAATCGCCAAATAAAATGTCCCTTTTGAACCGTTTTCGCTTGCTGATACCTTGCCTAGTTCAGTACCCTTTGTAACAGGATCATAAAGATTTACGTCAATTGACTCAAGCTTTCCATACCATGTTTCACTTTTGTCGGCATGCTGAATTACAACCGTTTTTCCGAGACCATCCTTTACTCCAGCAAACTTGACCATACCTTTATCAAGTGCCTCTACCTTTTTAGGTTGGGATGTCTCGATCAACACACCTTCACCATTCACCTCGAAGCTTTCCGTAATCTTGCCACTCACTGGAAGAGCAGATTGTTGATCCGGATTTTCTGCAACTGTTCCCAATTCGGTTTTCTTTTTATCAGGATAAAACGCAATCGGCTTTCCGAATGTATCTTCATACCACGATGCTACTGTCGCAAACTGGAACTCTTGATTCATCGTATCTTTCACTACAACTCGCACTTTATCAAGCTGTGTGGACGGATGTTTAAAGGCAATGGCCACTAGTAAAAACAAACAAGCCGCTGCAAGAATTTTAAATAGAAACCACTCTTTTTTAAATAGGGGATAATCATTTCCAGGCGATGAGCTTTCATACGACAAATCGGGACGATACCCATCCGATTCATCCTGAATCAAATTCGCCCATGCCCCTTGTTGGTTTTGTTCAGCCTGCCTTCTCCGCTTCGCAATCCGATCCTGAATTCTCTTTCTTCGATCATCCATACTTTGGTCCTCCCCATCTAATTACTTTGTACAAGTGTATGATGTACTTGTCCGAACTATGACTGATACAAGGAGGGGGCAAAGGCGAGATCAGGCTTAGCGCGTGGTATCAACTTTTCTTTTCAAACATTACGAGCCAGAAATCAAATTTGCGCACCGGAACTTGTACTTTGCGAGCGGGATTTGCAATTTGCGAGCCGGAGCCAAATTTTACGCATACTTTCTGATTTCGACGCATTAATCTTAAATTTGACGCATAAACTCTCTCTTGTCCCATACCAAAAGGGTCAGATCTCACACCTACTATATATCGTTTAAAGTCGTGTAAATGACACAATAAACGGTGTATAGAGTGTGAGGTCTGACCCTTTCTTTAAACAACTTCTTTTGGTTAAGAACCTGCAAGTATTTTTTTTATTCTTGCCATTAAGCCTTTTCGTTCGTCTTCTATTGATGAAAGCGGAACCGATTCACCTAAAATTCTTCTCGCAATATTGCGATAGGCAATGGATGCGCGATTATTAGGATCCAGGGCAATTGGCTCACCTAGGTTAGATGCTTTAATCACCTGTTCATCATCGAGAACGATACCGATTAAATCAATAGAGAGATGTGTCGTGACTTCATCAATATCCATCATTTCCCCATTCTTCAACATATGGCTACGTATTCGATTAATGATGAGTTTTGGCGGTTCAATATTTTCTTCTTTTTCAAGCAATCCAATAATCCGATCCGCATCACGAACTGCAGATTTTTCTGGTGTGGTTACGACAATTGCTTTATCTGCACCAGCTATCGCATTTTTAAATCCTTGCTCAATTCCAGCCGGACAGTCAATAATGATATAATCGTAATCTTGTTTTAATTCGTGAACCAGTTTATGCATTTGTTCAGGAACAATTGATGTTTTGTCCGTCGTTTGAGCAGCTGGAAGAAGATAAAGCCTGTCTTCAAAGCGCTTATCTTTCACTAAAGCTTGATGTATTTTACAGCGTCCTTCTACAACATCAACTAAATCATAAATAATCCGATTTTCTAATCCCATGACGACATCTAAATTTCTAAGACCAATATCTGTATCAATCAAACATACTTTTTTGCCAAGAAGAGCTAACGATGTACCTAAATTAGCGGATGTTGTGGTCTTTCCCACCCCACCCTTTCCAGATGTAATAACTATTGCCTCTCCCACGATTAGAGTCCCCCTTCTAATCTATTAAAATTCGGTCTATGGTTCTTAAAAGCTTGAGTCTTCTCTACAACGATTTGGCCATTTTCATCGATGAAAGCACACTCCATCGCATGGCCATCCTCTATATATTTGTCAGGTCCTTTCATGATCTCATCAGCGATTCTGATATGTGATGGTTTCATGACGGAAGCACTAATAAAGCTTTCGCGGTTGCCGTTATACCCTGCTTGCGCAATTCCTCTAAGTGCACCCATCACGAAAATATTTCCACTAGCTATAATTGTCCCACCAGGGTTCACATCACCAATCAACAGTAAATCGCCAACAACTTCTAAAATTTGACCTGATCTAATAACTTTAGCAATGGTCGTCATTTGATGTTCATCCTTCCATTGCTTTGCTTCTTCCTTCGTCACCACATTGGAGATGATTTCATCAACGACCAGTTTTTTTTTCTGACTAATCAATTCTCGGATACCGTTTTTCTGATTTTCAAGCAGATAACGATTTCCTGTATGTACTTTAACGGCAATGCCCGAATCATTTTCTTGGAATTGATAATTTGCAGAGAGCTTTGATTCAAGTTCTTTCAAAAGCTCAGAAAAAGAACATGAATCATCAAGATGAAGCGTGAGTCCATCCTTCGTGCCTTTTATCATAACATTTTGCTGAATTCTTTTATTCATGACGCATGTTTCACCTCAATGAAAGTATAATTCGACATGACTAGAGATATTTCCTTTTTCTACGCGCATGAAAGTAGAAAAACCGTCACCGCTTCTTGGCTATTCACTTAAAGCCAAGGAAAGTCACGCATGGCTGGTGTAAGGTTAGACAAGGTCAATTCGACATGAATGTCGAACAAGCTCTATAAAAAGTGGATTGCCCCACCTGAATGATTAGCTTGGACCTTTAAGGTAGCTGCTTTTCGCTTGTTGCGGACAGATCATTAAGTGATCCACTTAAATCATTTTGGAGAGCTTCCTAAGCATCAAGAAACCGCTTTTTACCTGTATAGTAAGAAACTAAGTTCTTTCTACTCTCCGTCTGATTCAAGTTCCTGTTTCTCAATCATACGCTTTAGCGGATAAGAAAAAACAACGAGGAAAGCAAGGTTTAACAAGAGAGTTGGCACAAGCCTAATTGTCAGAAACGTATTAAACTCTATATGAGCAAACCCAATCAGGATATTAATTTGATAGACAATCATTTCTAAAAGCGTAATAAATAAGAGCGAAGTCAGAATGGTCACTATCAAGTTGGACTGAAGGATTCTCATGATTTTTGCAATAAGGTAAGCAAAAAATGGAAGCATGAACATGTAAATGCCCAAAATTTCTGTATACACGACATCATACATTATACCCAGTACGAAACCGTATACCATGCCGTTTCTTCGCGTTCCATATATTGTAATGAACGCTACTAAAATCATAATGAATCGCGGGACAATAATTTTGTCACCGCCAAATATATTGCCAGCAAGTAAGTTTGCGAATGAACCTTCTATGATAAAAAAGAGAAATGCAGTGAGGGGAAGTATTAACCGCTTCATTCTTGACCCTCACCCCTCGCTTCTTCTTCACCTACAACTTCACGTTTGACGACCATGACATTTTTTATGTCATAAAAATCTGATGCTGGTTTGAGATACGCCGTCTGATTCAAGCCATTTTGATCAATTTTAACTTCGACAACTTTCCCAACAATTAAACGTGATGGAAAAATGCCGCCAAGTCCTGATGTCTCTACAATCGAACCAATCTTTATTTCTTTATCAAATGGAATTCGCTTCATTAACAAATAGCCTTGCTTATCATCATACCCTTCAATAATTCCGTTGGCTGCATCTTGTTGTACAATAGAGGCTGAAATTTTATTGTTCGGGTCTGCGGAACTGACCAGCTGTACAGTTGCAGTGGTAGGAGTCGTACTCTTTACCTTTCCAATTAACCCATCAGCTGTAATGACTGCCATATTTGTTTCTATCCCATTCATCTCGCCTTTATTAATCGTAATTAGCTCATTCCAACGATCTGGATTCCGGCCAATTACAGTCGCTTGAATCGGCGAATACTTACTCAAGTCATCTTTTTTATCAAGAATTTTCCGTAACTCTACATTTTCCTCTTTCAATGCTTGGACTTCTGTTTTTATCTGCACATATTCACCTAGACGAGCTTTAAGCTTGGCATTTTCATCATATGTGTTTTGCAAGTCGCTCAGATTTTCAAAAAGCCCGGTAACAGCTGTAACTGGTTTATCAAAGGCATTCGCAAACCAACCTGTTGTATCTTTTAAAAATTGTTCCGGCCATGACAATGTTTCGCGTTCTCTCATTGAAAACCCGATTAACGCCACAAGAACAATAATTCCTGCTAATAACAAGATTAATTTTTTGTTAAAAAACTGTGGCATGATTTATCTACACCTCTATCTGGAATAGCGACAGGCACCCGCATATCAACTACAAGCATGAGCGGCGCGGCCTAGGAAACACTACTTTTGCTTATCAATCCAATGGCACCTGGCGCTGAACACTAAAATTCATTTATAACGTACGATTACATAAAGTGAAACTTCCATCAGCAAGGATTCTTTTCATCCCCCACTGCTCGTTAGTCCCATTCTAGTGTCGCTAAATCGCAAGCCTCCCTTAGACACAGCGACATTAGGAACTAAAGTTCAACGTACACAGACTAAGTGCGCGGCGTCCTTTAGTCTTTCGTCTGTGTGGCCTACATCCTTTGGGCCTCAAACATTACCTCTGCTTAACTTTCGGTAAGTTATACTGTATCTCACCAATCAGGAATTTACTTCAAATATCGGACGACTGCTCAGCCTCGATATTTTTTCAAACAAACAGGGATTGTCCACTTGGGCTTTACTACAAGTGGCCCAATGTGTTCAATCCCCATTATAGGCAGTTTTTAGCCAAGATGAAAGAAGTTTATACCGTAAATTGAATGCACTCCGTATTTATCCCGCATTAACGGGCAATAAGCCCCCCACATCAAGGCTTAGAGGAATCAAAAAAGCGTAGGTGGGGGATAAACTACCCGTAAAAGCCCGATTGGTGAGATACAGCGAAACTTACCTTTGTGGTTTTCAAAAGGTATAAGTTGATCCCATCGGGTTCGTAGTGTGCTTCGATCTTAGCGACAGTAGAACGGGACTAATAATCAGTGAGGGATAAAGCCCCCCACTAATTGAAGTTTCACTTTACTTCACCCGAAGTGAGTTCCTATTATTACAAGAAGTTTTTAATGAGGCTTGCTTCAAGCTTTTATCGTAAATCTTTTGTCTTATTTTTAAAATTATCGATATGATCCAATGCTTTACCTGTTCCAATCGCTACACAATCAAGTGGATTTTCAGCAATAAGAACTGGCATTTTCGTTTCTTCACTAATTACTTTGTCGAGATTGCGCAGTAAAGCCCCGCCTCCAGTTAGGACAATTCCGCGATCCATAATATCTGCCGCAAGCTCAGGAGGTGTTTTCTCTAACGTATTCTTCACAGAATCGACAATTGCGTCGACTGTATCGCGAAGTGCAACTGAAATTTCCTTAGCAGATATTTCAATCGTTTTCGGCAAGCCCGTCAATAGATCACGGCCGCGAATATCCATATTTTCAATGCCTTCTGTATCCCCTGCTGAACCGATTTCCATCTTAATGCTTTCTGAGGTACGTTCCCCAATCATTAAGTTATAATTTTTACGGATATAGCTGACAATCGCATCATCCATTTCATCGCCAGCAATTCGAATCGACTTACTTGTTACAATTCCGCCAAGTGAAATGATTGCAACCTCTGTCGTACCGCCACCGATATCAACAATCATGCTTCCTGTCGGTTCCCAAACAGGAAGATTCGCACCGATTGCTGCCGCAAAAGGTTCTTCAATTGGATACGCATCACGTGCACCTGCTTGTCTAGTCGCGTCAATAACGGCACGTTGCTCAACCGCCGTAATTCCAGATGGTACACAAATCATCACATATGGCTTACTCCCGAAAACACCTTTTTTCTGTGCTTCCTTCATATAATATTTCATCATAGTAGCTGTTGTTTCATAATCGGCAATTACGCCATCTTTCATAGGCCTTAATGCCACTACATTACCTGGCGTACGCCCAATCATATTTTTCGCATCATTTCCGACTGCGACAATTTGTTTCGTATCTGTTTGCAACGCAACGACAGACGGCTCACGGACGACAATCCCTTTTCCTTTAACATAAACAAGCGTGTTTGCCGTTCCTAAATCGATTCCCAAATCTTTTGTGCCAATTCCAAACATATTGGTTTCTCCCTTTCATACACAAAATACTTTTTATAGTAAGATTTTAAATGGTCAATATTCAATAATGCAAAGTTTTATAATGTTCCCCTTAAAAAATCATAAACATTATTATACCGCATCATCAAGAATTTTGATAGTGTCACAAATACCCTTTTTCCTTCAAACTCACAAATTTATGTTCACCAATAATAATATGATCCAAAAGTTCTATACCAATTATTTTACCACATTCGACTAATCTCTTCGTGACTTCGATATCTTCTCTACTTGGTGAGGGGTCTCCGGAGGGATGATTATGTAGACAAATAATCGAGGCGGCAGACCTTCTGAAAGCTTCTTTGTACACCTCGCGTGGGTGCACGATCGAGGCATTTAAGCTTCCGATAAAAATCGTTTGTTTGTGGAGAACTTGGTTTTTGGTGTTTAAATAGAGGGTAATGAAATGTTCTTGTGAGAGAAAGCGCATTTCTTCCATGCAGTAGTTCGCGCCATCTTCGGGGGAGCGGATTACGTAGCGGTCTTGATAGTTCAACTGGGTGATTCTTTTGCCCAGTTCAACTGAGGCTAGAATTTGAATCGCCTTTGCTTCACCAATGCCTTTAATGGCGGTAATTTCATCGATGGACGCATCTTTTAACATGCGTAGCCCCTCAAACGTACCGATTAAACGATTGGCTAGCTGAAGAACAGATTCGTCTTTCGTTCCAGTTCTGAGTAATATTGCGAGCAATTCTTGATTGGAGAGACTTTGAGGGCCGTTTTGGATAAATCTTTCGCGCGGCCTCTCATCTTTCGGAACATCGCGAATTAACATTTTTTCTGACAAAATAACCATCCTTTCTTCATTTCATTTAGATGGATTCCTATCAGAGAGCTTAAACGGATTACTCGTTTTCCGCTTGAAACGCCAGAAGTTCACGAGACAATCTTGAAACCGGGAGACCCACTACAGAAAAATAATCACCATGAATTTTTTTGACAAAAAGCGAACCATAGCCTTGGATTCCATAGCTTCCTGCTTTGTCAAACGGTTCTCCACTATCAAGATACCCTTCAATCTCTGTATCTGACAGATCCCAAAACGTCACTTCTGTTTCTTCGAAAAATACTTGGCTCTTCTTTCCTCGAACAAGCGCGACACCTGTATAAACAAAGTGCGTGTTTCCAGCTAACAGTTGCAGCATTCTTCTTGCGTCTGCACGGTCAACCGGCTTGCCTAATATCTTACCGTCTAAAGCAACAACCGTATCAGAGCCAATCACACAAGAGTTAGGATGATTCACAGCAACTGCATTTGCTTTTCTATGGGCCAGCTCTTTTACGGCAACAGATGGCTCCGTATTCGGTTCGATGCTTTCGTCAACATTCGCGTCTACAGATTGAAAAGGAATTTGAAGCACTTGCAGCAATTCCTTACGGCGAGGTGACGAAGAAGCTAAAATCAATGGATGCATACTAAATCACAATCCTTACTATAAAAAATATCATTTCAGGCCGGGAGACCCACTTAATCGTACCAAATAATCACTCAACTAACAATCCACTTTCATGGAAAAATTTATACTTTATTACAGTAACGTGCAAACCGGGGGCAGACCCCGTTTCACGCAGTAAAGCATGAAAGTAGGTCTAGTCCTTCATTATTTCCCGAGAAATAGTCGTATTATGTCAGATTTGATAGGAATTCAAGAACTGTAGTAGTTTTTGTTGGGCTTTTAGCAACTGAGAGGTTTCTTTAGTACTTTGATATTGCTTGATTAAATCGGCGGCAACGCTCAAGTCAGAATAAGCGGCTTTTAGCCCTGCTGGTGCATCGTCTTTTACATTGGCTTTAAGTTCTTCAAGTTCTGTCTGGAATGGTTTCAGATCGGTCGTTGCTGTCGGATTTAATAGCTGTTCTGACGATGCCTTTGTTAGGTTCTGATAGACTGTAATCATTTTATTCATAATTGCTTCGTTACCGCTTGCCACACTTCCAGGCTTAAGGGTAAGCTCTTTCCAAAACACTTCTACATCATAGCTTTTTAAAAACATAGCAAGTTGCTTACTTTCATCAAGACTTGTAGCTGAACCTAAAAACAAATAATAACTTTCACCTTGTTTCAAGATCTTGGTAGGCACACCTTTAGCCGTAACTTGTTCCTGAATTTGTTTGGCAGCCTCTTCATTACTGAACATTCCACCTTGAACAAGGTAAACCGTTAATGGTTGGATAGTGGATGCAGCCGCTGTTTTCTTGTCACCTTTCACACGCTCACTAGGTATCACAGGTTCAACAGGGACTGCTGCTACCTCTTTATCAGCCGTAATCGTTTTTAACACGATTACACCTAGGCTTGAACCTATAATCACCGCAAATAAAATAGCAAAAAACGGAAATTTAAGAGAGGTTCCCGATTTATTTTCTGGATTTTTCCGTTTACCGCCAAATGCAAGGATTGTTGGATTTTTCTTTTTCATAGAAGCGGGTGGTTGGTAGAATACATCCTCATCCTTAGGAAATACCCATTCAAAGCTTTCATCCTCTGGTTCGATTGCTGCAGAAGTTTGATTTTTAGCTACTTTAACGCTATCGCGACCATTATCTTCAACCAAGGGCTTTTCCTCGCCATTAATTTTTATGGTGATTCCTTTTTTATTTTCTGGGTTGTCCATTTTATTCGCCCCCTACGCACATTTTTTTCCATCCTATCATAGGAACAAAAAAAAATAACAAGACTTTTGTCGTCTTGTTATCAATAGCTTTCGTCAATTTTCGCCATCGGTAGGAACAGGAATTTCAATCGTCGTATTCGCTTCAAGTTGTTTCAGATGATTCCAATCCTTAATTATCTTTTCACCGTTTCGGCTATTATAATACAAAACTGCAAGCTGAAAAAAAGTATCTCCTGGTTGCACTTTATATGTGTACACTTTGTATGTGATTTGATTCCGTTTAACTATTTTCCCGTCAGTACCGTTATTTTTCTCAGCTGGTTCACTCGACTTTTTCTCCACTAGATTAGGAAGTTTCGCCTCAAATAATGGATTTATTTTATTGGCTGGTTTCGGTTCCTGATATTTTGGAAGCTGATTTTTAAGTTCTTCTAGTTTAGGATAATAATAAGTAGCAACTGTCAAACTGAATGTAAGACTATCTGCCGTGTTCATTAAACGACTACTTTCTTTGAGTCCGGTATATTGAAGGCTCTCTACTTTTGTAAGGCGCTCCAATTTCTCGAGCCCTTTCACAAATGATTCCAGTTCAAGATATGTTGGTGATTCAACCGTAATGACCGCTGTTAATTTCTTTACCCCTTCAGGGAGCGAATTTGTATTTAACGCTTCTTCTGTTGTATCTAGTTTTCCAGCTATGTTTTCCTCTACTGAATCTCCTGCTTGTTGATAATCTGTAAATGCTAGATTCGTAATAAGACTACCAGATGCCACTTCCACTTCTTCAAGCAATAAAACAAATTGATCAACAAGTTCACTTACTGGAAGCTTCCGTTGTAGAGCCGTCGTATTAACGGAGATACTTTTCTGCTCTTTATGATCTAATTTTTCTAGTTCATCTTGTTCTTTCGTAATCGAACGTTTAAGACTAGCAACTTTGTCTTGTAATGGCTTATATTCAAAAAAATACACTCCACCCACACCTATGATAAAAAAAAGTAACAAAAGTGTGAGAATCAAGGACACTACTTTTCGGGAAAGCATTATGGTCCCACCTCCCCTTTTACAGATGCTTGAATGACTGCCTTGTCCACCATTAATTCATATTGTGCGTTATAACGAGGAAGGATAGGCTCCGCTGTAACACCGTCCTTAAGCTTCTCTGTTGAAAGTGTCAGTAGCTTAGCTGCCGAAATAATCGATGAACTTGAAATACTTTTTAGGTAATAAGCTGCTTCCCGGGAAGAATCGAATTGAACAGTCAGCTGCACAGTCCCTTCTTCTTTATAGGAAAAATCTACGATAAACCCTCGTTCAGGTAATAATGAAGATACAGTTCTCATGATGAAAAATGTTGAACTTTGATGTTCTTCAACCCATTGAACAGCCGTTGTCAATTCACGAACAGATTTGGACTCAACACTCTGAGTTCGCTCTTTTTCCTTCGCGACTTTTAATTCTTTAGTCAACGTTAACTCTTGCTCTAGTTGTACCAATCGGACCTTCTGAGCTTGATAGTTAGTCATGAAGAAGAATCCAGTGACCGATAAAACGAGCCCCACCAACAAGATCAATAGGATAACGGTACGTCGTTTTTTTTCTTTTTTAGGTAATAAGTTAATATCTACAAACATGTTGACACCTACTTTAACGCTAGTCCAATACATTCAGCATATACAGGAGGGATGTTCCTTCCTTTTTTCGTTTGAAATAGCGGTTCAAGCAACGGCTGAACCGATACTTCAATCGCAGTATGTATGTCCGTATAAAAAGTTTCCATACAAGGATGGTCTCCTGACAAAACGAGCTTTGATATACTATGATTTCCTTTTGTGAGATTGAAATGGTAATAGGATAGAAAACGTTCGATTTCCATAGTAATATCCTGAGATTGACTTTTTAATTCGTTCTGTGCACCCATCCAAGAATAAAAATCAGAGCCACTGCGGCTTTTAGAAAGTTCGAAGTGCTCTTGATGAAATTCCAACGGATAGTGACGTGAAAAAACGGGTTTATGTTCGTTAAAAACAGATAATAATAGCGCATCTAAGCCGATTTGCACCAATAAAACATGCTCATCCTGCTTGGCAAGACCTAGATGATAATACATTCTATATAGCGATAGCACTGATAGATCTGCTATATCAGGTTTAAGAGATGCACCCTTTAACAATTCTGTAAATTCATTCAGCACCGTCTCTCTCGAAGCAAATAACAGCACTTCTCGATTTCCAGTTGCCTCTCCTAAAGGTATTGCTTCCAAAATAGGGTCTTCAAAAGGCAGATGGATACTTTGACCCAATTCCATATATAAATACCCTTTCAATTCATGATCGGGAATTTCATTCGTAACCTGAATTTTCCTAACAACGACTGTCGAATCAGGTACACAGAAAGAAACTTTTTTCCCTTTCAGCTTCCATTGTCCGACCATTTCTTCCATAATCAGTTCAAGCGTTTCACGATCTTTAATTTGACCTTCGACCACCACACCATCTGGAAGGCTCTTTTGCCCATAGGCTAGTAGTTTTCGCTTTTTTCCAGATTCCACAAATCGAATATAGCGATCTTTAATGGATAGATGAACTCGATGTTGCCTGTTAAGTAAACTCACTCTCTTCATCACCCGCTTTAATAAAACATAGTAAAGTAATAGTTTAAAATTTCAGCTCCATAAAAATAGGAAAGCAATGCACCTATTGCAATAAATGGACCAAAAGGAATCGGCTGGCGTTTCTTGTAATTCCCGCGTATCATACCAGCTACCCCATATAATGCACCAAAGAAGCTTGCCAAGGCAAACGTAAGGAGGGTCAGCTTGAGTCCGAGTGCCAAACCCAACACGAAAAATAGTTTAATATCTCCCCCGCCCATGCCGCCTTTACTAATGACAGCAATGAAAAAGAGCAGACCAAAGCCAACAACCGCCCCGACAAACATATCCCACCACGGATCTAATGGAACGATGAAACGTTCAACTAAGAGAAGGGGCGCAAAAAATACCAGCACTTTATTCGGAATAATCATATACACAATGTCAGAAACAAAGATAATCACTAACAACGAGATAAAGGTGAGAGCTATTACTAGTTCACCTGTCCATCCAAATTCATAGAATGCAAGCATAAACAATAAACCCGTTGATAGCTCCATAAAGGGATAAAGCGGTGATATTTTTGAATGACAGTTCCGGCATTTTCCTTTTAAGAACAAGTAGGAGAACACAGGGATTAAATCAGTTGTCGTTAAGGTTCGTTTGCAAGATGGGCAATGTGATCTTGGTCTTACAATTGATTGTTTTTCTGGAATCCGAAGACCGACGACATTGTAAAATGATCCGAGAACTAGACCTAATATACATAAGTAGCTGTAAATGAATACTGTCATGGATTTCTCCCTTTTTATTGGAGTTTTGGTTTCCCTGTTTTCAATAAGCCTTCCCTCATACTGGATGTGGAGTTTTAACGTCATGTTGTTTCTTTTATTATACAGGAAGGTGGATTTAATTGAATATGATTATTTGATGAAGATTTCATAGATTGATCAAGCAGGATGATTATTATTGGATAAAAAAACACTCCTTTTGGGAAGGAGTGGGAAATAATAAATTTTATTTTTATGGTGTAACAGCTGTTGGCGATGTAGAAGAAGTATTTCCAATACTATCTCTATTTAATTCGGATGCTTTTTTATTATTGATAGTTCTTTTTGAACCTACTAACGTAACTGTATACGTATACTTACCATTATTATTTGTAATTTCAACAAAACTTTTATCTTTTGAATAAGGTGCCGATGAATCAGGATCAGTAAACTCATCGAGGTAACCAGCCAGCTGTAATTTTTCTAATGATATGTTCTTAGTTTCCCCAAGTGGAGTTTTTGCATCTTCCTCATTCGCCGCCACGGCCAATTTAGCGGCCGATATCATTTGCTGCGCATTCGCTAAATGCGCATCCTTCTTACTATTATCAATAATCTTCCCAATACTCGGCACCGCAATCGCCGCAATGATCCCTAAGATTACGATGACAGCCAACAGTTCCACTAGCGTTAACCCTTTTTGGTTATTAATCAATCCTTTTACTCGTTTAATCATGTACATTCACTCCTCATTTCATTTTTTATGTAGTCTGACACGGTGTAATAAAACAGCTTGAAACTTCATACAAAACCTGAAGGGCGTTAACACGCCACCAGTTACTATAGTGGATAGATCATGAAGCACGCTACACTCGCCTAATCACAATAGTGGCGGTGCGGAGCCGGATTTTCGGATGCTTTCTCGATCATATAAGTAAACTCGCTAAGTAGATTAGCTATATGAATAAGTCGCGAAGCCCCGTTCCCATGTCCTTCATACAAAAAACCGCCACGTTTATATTTAGTTCAAAAATAATTTTGAATTAAATATAAATTGGCGGGTTGCACTACTCACTCCTGATCATTTAAGTGCCCAAATAAAAATGATCAATCACAGTTTCCAATCTATTCATATATTACTAGTGTATAAGACGAAGGGACTAGTTGACAACTACTATTTCTACTATATTGAACATATTTATTGAATCTTGTTAAATATAGTGAACATCGGGATGGCAATGGCTGCTACGATACCTCCGACGACGACAGCTAGAAAGATAATGAGAAAGGGTTCAATGAGTGCTTTCATTTGATTCGTAGCGTTATCTACTTCCATTTCGTAAAAATCAGCCACATGCTCTAGCATGACATCCAATGTACCCGATTTTTCTCCAACCGTAATCATCTGCGTGACCATAGGTGGAAATGCCCAGTGTTTTTCCATCGGCATCGCCATGGACTCCCCTTTTTCAATTGAATTTCTTGATTGTTTAATAACTTTGGTCAACACTTGATTTCCTAAAATCTTTTCAACCATTGTTAAAGATTGTAAAATGGGCACAGTACTTTTGAAAAGCGAGCTTAGCGTTCTCGTCATTCTGGCAATTTCCGCCTTTTGAATCAGTTGCCCGAAGATTGGCATTCGTAACAGCCAATAATCCAGATAGTATTTCGTCTCGCTATTGGATCTTAGATAGCGAATAAGAGCATATAAGCCAACCGCTAATAAGAGAAATACCCACCAAAACCTTTCAAAAAAACCGCCAAGATTGAGGACCAGCTTAGTAAAAAAAGGGAGTTCACTACCAAATGAAGCAAACATATTTGCAAAAGTAGGGACGATGGTCGTTAGCATAAAAATAATAATCACTACGCTTACCCCCCCAACAGTCGCCGGATACATTAGCGCCGTTTGCACCTTTTGCCTTGTTTGGTACTGCTTCTCAAAATAAACTGCCATTCGTTCCAGAACCTCTTCTAGATTCCCTCCAGCTTCACCCGCTCGCATCATATTGGTGAAGAGAGGCGGGAACACATTTCGTTGTTTTTCTGCCCCTTCCGAATAAGGGTTTCCTTCTTCTAAACTTTGGACGATATTTTCTAGCGTTTTTCTTAACACTTTACTTGATGTTTGTTCCGCCAAAATCTTTGTCGCTTCCACAACACTGATGCCCGCTTTAATCAACGTTGAAAACTGGTGTAGATACATAATAAAATCGCGATTTTTCACTTTATTTCTACCAAAGGAGATTTCTTTATATAAAATTCCCTTTAGTTCATCAATACTCGTCACCGCTATTCCTGTTTCTCTTAATCTGGCTACTGCTTCTTTTCGTGTGTCCGCCGTCATTTTCCCTTGTTTCTTTCTTCCTGTCCGATCTCTACCCTTATAGTGAAAGACTGGCATTACATGATTCCTTCTTCTAAATAAGGGAGGACTGCGAAACTATCAATTTTGCCTTCTTCAACTAATTGTTTAATCGACATTTCAATCGTTTGCATGCCAGCCGATTTACTCGTCTGCATGACACTATCAATTTGATGGATTTTTTCATTACGAATTAAATTTTTCACAGCTGAATTATTCACCAGAATCTCGACAGCCGCCACCCTCCCCTTCCGACCTTTTGACGGAAATAATCGCTGAGAGATAATCGCAGATAAAACAGATGCAAGCTGAACACGGACTTGTGGTTGCTGATTGGGCGGGAACACATCAATGATTCGGTCAATTGTTGCGGGTGCATCCGTTGTATGTAAGGTGCCAAGCACTAAGTGGCCTGTTTCCGCTGCCGTAACGGCCGTGGAAATCGTTTCTAAATCTCGCATTTCTCCTACTAAAATAATATCAGGATCCTGTCGCAGGCAAGCGCGTAGTCCGTTTGAGAAATTTTGCGTATCAAAACCGACTTCCCGTTGATCAATAATACTCAAATGATGTTTATGTAGATACTCGATTGGATCTTCAAGTGTAATAATATGTTTCTTCATCGTTTTATTGATGTAATCAATCATCGCAGCAAGCGTCGTTGACTTCCCGCTTCCGGTCGGTCCGGTCACTAAAACGAGCCCTTGCGTTTTTTCGGAGATTGCTTTTAATACAGATGGCAGATTCAATTGTTCTAATGTTGGCACTTCGGTTGGAACGACCCGAATCGCAAGGCTGATACAAGAACGTTGATGATAAGCATTGACCCGGAATCGTGAAACCCCTGGAATTCCGTACGAAAGATCCAGCTCACCTGTTTCCTTAAACTTCTGCCACATCGATTCAGGAATCATCACTTTCGCCATCAATTCAGTATCCGCTGGCTTAAGGATGTCTTTCCCATACTGTTTCAAGTCTCCATGAAGTCTCATAATCGGCGGTACACCTACAGTTAAATGAATATCAGACGTCCCTAAATCAAAAGCGGCTTTTAAAATATAATCCAATTTCTCTTTCATCATTTAGCCCCCTAATCCTGTAGCGCTACTCGTAGGACTTCCTCCACAGTCGTCAATCCTTGTTTAGCTTTCAGTAATCCGTCGTCAATGAGGAAAATCATCCCGTTCCGAACCGTATATTGTTTGATTTCACTAAGCGGCTTGTTGTTCATCATCATCGATTGAATCTCATCATCGATATTCAATACTTCGTGAATGGCAATCCTGCCATGATAACCGCTGTTTTGACAGCTGGGACATCCTTTACCACGATGTAATGCTTGCACAGGTATGCCGCGTTTTTGAAACAAGTTTCTTTCCATTTCAGACGGTGTATATGCTACTTTACAATCCGGACAAACTTTGCGAATCAATCTCTGAGCAATGACGCCAATTAAGGAGGAAACGACCAAATACGGTTCGACATCCATATCTAATAGTCTCGGAATCGTTGAAAGCGCACTATTTGTATGCAAAGTACTCAACACAAGATGCCCCGTCAAAGATGCCCGGACGGCTATTTCTGCTGTCTCTCGATCACGAATTTCGCCAATCATGACAATGTTTGGATCTTGTCTTAAAATGGAGCGCAAACCACTAGCAAATGTTAGACCTATCGATGGATTGACCTGCACTTGATTAATGCCCTTCATTTGATATTCCACAGGATCTTCCACGGTAATAATATTAACCTGTTCTGTATTCAATTGATTCAAAGCCGCGTATAAAGTAGATGTTTTCCCAGAACCCGTTGGACCCGTAATTAGAATCATCCCAGACGGCCGTTCAATCATCGCTCCAAACGCTTGTCCATTCACTTTATTAAAACCTAACTGTGAAAGCTGAATCATCACATTGGATAAATCTAAAATACGAATAACAATTTTTTCACCAAATACAGTTGGCAGTAAGGAAATTCGCAAATCAACAGGCGTAGCATTCACATCCAGTTTTATTCTTCCATCCTGTGGCAGCCTCGTTTCCGTAATGTTCAAATTAGCCAAAATTTTAATTCTAGCAATTAACAGACTATAAATATTTTTCGAAAGGATACGTTCTGTACGTAAAATCCCATCGACGCGATAGCGAATAAGGATGGTTGATTCCTGTGGATCAATATGGATATCACTTGCCTTCATCTGTAGGCCTGCTTCAAGAAGTTGATTGACAAGCTTAACAGCTGGTGCATCTTCACCAGCTAGATTTTCCGTCGCGATCCTGTTCATGTCTAACTCTTCAAATGTCTCTCTTCGACTATAATATTTATAGAGCGACGCAATGATTTCTTCCTTTTTCGCTATGACAGGTGCAATCACCAAACCAGTCGATAGTCCCATATCATCTAATGCGATATAATCCATCGGGTCATGCATCGCAACAGTGAGTTGATTTCCTTCTCGTTGGATCGGAATAAGCAAATTTCGAAAGGCGAAATCTTTAGAAATGAGGCTGAGTACGCTCGTATCAATTGGACATTGATACAAGTTAGTATGAGGAATACCTAGTTGAAACTCAAGTACCTCAATTAACTGTTGTTCATTGATCAACCGTCGTTCTAACAACGCATCGCCCATCTTTTGCCCTGCTTTTTTGTTCTTTAATGTATCCTGGAGATTCTCTTTCGTGATCATACCTGCTTCAACAAGTAAATCACCTAACCGCTTTCTTTCACTTTTCATTCTATCACCCCTATCTGGCATCCTTTAATCATCGTCTGCTATCATTCAAAATAACATGAAATCTGCTTAAATTATAGAGCGAATTACCCAATTTTAGTAGTACTATATGAATAACGATATAGAAATATTTTTCCATTTGATTTAGAAGAAAAAGAAGAACTTGCCCCTTCTGTTTGCATGAATTAAGGGAAAACAGATGAGGTACCTAACATTGTTGTATACGAATTTAGTTATAATTTGAGAAAGGGAGATGAAGTTGAAGCAGTCTGCCCTTTTTGTCATGGAACGATGCGACAAGCGAGAAAGGATCCCAAGTGAGGAAATCTACACTTGAGACGGGAGAAAGATGGCTTTAGCGATTTTGTTCTTGGATCTTGATATTAATGGTTTTTTCTCGTTCCAGATCTGCTTGAGCATACACGTTATTCAATGAAGGAATAACGGTATACGTGACCGTAAGAGTATTATCTGCTCTTGTTATACTAATATAATCTATTTTAAATCGATATGTATTATCAGATGATATAATTTCTTGATCTACTAATTTAGTCCTAAATTTCTCTTCATATTTAGCAGCAATTTCAGCATTTGTAGGAATAAAGTCAGTAGTAAGGAAATCATTGAGCCATTGTATGACTGCTTTTTTTGCTTCTTCATTTGCTGAGTTTATCTCCTTCTCAACATACATTACGCCCATTCGTGATGATTGATCTAACTGTATATTTTTCTCTGATTTTTGATTCTGCAAAGCACCGTTTAAAACATTACCAATTAAAGTTACCGAAAAAATAAGAATTAATGTAATCGTTAATAATACAAGCACTAATGTATAGCCTGCTTCATTTTTTTGTTTCATCTTTTATTCTCCTAATTGTTGAGGTTTACATCAACATATCCATATGCAATGGTTAGTTCTTTATGGTCTTCGGAATCTATTCTTATAGAGATAGGAAGTAAGCCCAGTGAGCTTTCTTGTCGACTTTGTGATAAAGGTGTCACGGTTGAAAGATAGTTTTTGTGATTTAATGGAATGGACGGGCGAATATACTTATCTACCGGGATAGTTTGGCAATCGTTTGTTTTGCAATATGTTTCCAAGCTATTTGTTACCTCATAAAGTTCTTGTTCAGCTAGATTAATTGCTGTTAATTTATCTTCTGTTTTTGTAGAAAATGTGATTGCATTGTAGAAGAAGGATAAAAATATCGTTAACACAATACCTAGAATTGTGATGGAAGTTAGAACTTCGATAAGAGTGAAGGCTTGATTATTTTTTAGATTATTCACGACTTGCTACCACCTAATGTCTTTTTATTCATTATATAACAAACTATAATAGGGAATGGATCAATTTTATTAAAAAGTGGTGAATTTCATGAAACAGGTAAACAAGGAATCTGGCATCACTTTAATAGAAGTGCTAGCCGCTGTAGCAATTACAGGGATTATCGGGATTGTTGTGTATGCTGTGTTTTTTCAAACACTACACGTTAAGGAGAAGACACAGTCGCATAACGAATTGAGGCAAGAAGCAAATATTGTCATGACCCAGTTGCGATCGATGCATGAGAATGGAGATAGCATTTGGTATAGCTCTGGCATGTTATACACAGATAAAGAAAAGAAAAATCCATTAGCAACAGAAACAAATTATCTTTTTGCAGAGGTACTAATCAATGGGACTAAAGTCGTTTCAGAGCAAAGCATACAGCTGTTGTCTACATCAACTTTCAAAGTAGCTTTTACTATGATAGATCACTATCAAAACGAATACAACTTGGAAACGGTATTACCGGGGACAATGAATCAGCCCATTGCAGGTGAGATCATGAAGCCTTCTACTCCTAGTACAGTGGAAGATTTTTATACGTATCTAGTAAAGAATGATGTTTTTGTGTATGGTTCACAGTTTGAATTTCAAGGTAATCAAGTAAACGGACCTAATGCCGCAATTATTGTTAGAGGAAATTTGCTTGGCAGTCAATTAAACGGTGGTTCATTTAGTAATGTTTCTAATATTAATATAAATGGGTCCGTAAATATAGATGGAGGTAGTGCAGGTTTGGGTTCACGTACATCTCCAGGAACGATATATGTGAATGGAGATGTAACCTTGTGGGGTGGAACACGTCATATATATGGAGATGTATATGTTAATGGAAATCTTAAGCTCAAAGATGCTATCATTCATGGAAATGTTTACGTTCAAGGGAATGTTGAATTGGATTGGACACCTACGATAGAAGGAAATGCAAGAATTTATTATAAAGGTACTTTAAAATATCCTAATAATTATCATCAATCTATTCTGGACAAAGTGATTCTTAAAGCTGATGTTCCAAAGTTAACTAAGAGTTATACGGATATTCCACCATTAAAAGATTCTCAGTGGTACAAGGATCACGGATATACCCAAACGATAAAACCTGATAATATGAAATTATATGGGAATAGCATAAATGTTCAAAGCTATTATGATAGTGGTTTAGGAAAATATGTAAATACTTTTACTAACGCAATCATTGTTAGTCAGGGAGATATTAATATAACTAGCGGGGGCTTAAAAATGACAGGAGTGTTATTTGCCCCAAATGGCAAGGTAACTTTTAGTGGTGAATCATTTGAAGGTGTAGTAATGGCTAGAGATGGTTTTTATGTGACGAGTGGGGGAACTACTGTTACATTCAAGGGTATTGAACAGTATATAAGGGATCCTAAAGATTTTCCACTTCAGACACTAAGTAAGGTTGATTAACAAATACAAATGATTGAACAAAAGAAGGTTGGGTTTATCATTCACTAAAAATGAAGGAATATATGATTAGTAAAATAACTAGAATGGGGCTGTCCCATAACAAAAGGGTCAGACCCATTTCTCAAATTTATTCTAGAGAGTTATCTTTTTCTCCACTAATCTCCGGTCGTAGTATTATTTCATCTTTTTCAACCGCTTGTTGCTCGTTCACTTCTCCGTCTAATCGAGCACCTTCCTCTATTTCAGTTTCAGACTCCACAGGCATTTCTCTCAAAACCACTTCATTCACAGGCAAGTAAAAGTCATTCGACATTTGAACGGATTCCAATTTTTTCTTCAATGGATCTTGCGTTTCCCGGTAAACAGATACGGAATATCCTGGTTTTCCTTTTACTTTAATATCTTTTCCGTTCGGCAATAAAGCTGTGTATTGGACGATTTTCCGGTATGGAATGGTCTTTGAATCTTTTACTACGACGTTATATTGTCGTCCTGTCGGATATCCACTAATTTCAACGATGAGCACATCTGGTTGAGTAACCTTGAATGCAATCGTCATTTCGAAGTCATTGGGATTGGCTAATTTCAAGTCCATTCCGTTGCGATTTACTTTTGCTTCAAAGCCCAGCTTAACTCCTTCAGGTAGCTCTTTGCTTGTATTTCTTTCAAGAATTTGGAGATTTGTTGATAGGCCTGCTTCATACACTAGGGAGGCTGCTTGTGTTAAGAATTCATCCGACCAATTGCCAGCATTCACACTCAAATCGTTCATAAAAGAAAACTCGCCGAAAGCTGGAATCTTAATTGGAGGCGTGCTTTCAACCCATGATGATAATGATTTGACATCTATGTTTTCCTTTTTAGCATGAGCAATCACACTTACAGACACCGAATCGTCAAAGAAATCCGTTAGACTTATCACTTGCTCATTCATATCGAGTAAACCAGCTTGTTTCTGAATTTCTGCTCGTAATTCAGAAACTTTAACCGTTTCAATAAGCTTTTCATCGGCTATTTCCTTTAACAGTTGTCTTACATTACTTTCCGTTATCGTTGCAACTAATGGATTGTCGATCCCATTTTTTGCATCTCGAACAGATTCTTCTAGAGAGAATTGAATAGCATGAACAGGAAGTGTCATTTTCCGATCCGCAAATGTTAATGAAAGGCCGCTTTTTGTTTGCCGTTCATTGATAGAATGAAGAAGATTTTCGGTTGCTTGTTTTTTCGATTCACCACTAACCAATACAGTGCCAATAGAAGTATTTGCAGCAAATGGCTGATCGGTCTGCGAGATTTTTCCGTACGCAAAAGCGCCTAATTGTGAACAAGACATGATAAAAGCCGTTGAAAGAATCACAATGGTTAAAATCCGTAGATAGGAAGGAGAACGTTTCTCCATTTACTGTTCCCCCTCTTGCTTTTTTTTCAAGTATATCTCTTCCAAATCATCAAATGCATGACTCAGACGTTCGTTTAGTGCCACGTCCACTTCTTTATTATCATCTTGCTTAGGCTCGACGGTAGCTGCAACTTGAGATTCAAGATTTTCAAAGATCTTCTTCCTCGCTTCTAAGACCTGCTCCTCATCACTTATACGGACTGCCCCTAATTTAGACGAAGTCTCATGTAAGTCGAATATTTTCCGATTGGTAAAGTCAATAAACTCCGATGAATCCACTTCAAAATCGAACGTATGATGAACCGAGTCTGCTGTTCTGTCAAGTAAAGATGCGGCTTCTAAGCTTACATCCTCTTGAATGACCATTGGATCAGTCTCAAACAATTGGCCAGATTCTAAAGAAACACGCTCTACCGAAGAACGATAATACTCATCGACTGTTTCACTCATCTTCGCTCGTTTTTGTAACTCAGCAAAAGAAAACAAAGGATTCATTTCGGTTAAAACAGCTGCTTTCGTTTCATTTTCATTCGATTGTAGCCAATTCATTATGAAATACGTCACGAGAATGGCTAATAGAAACTGCAGGCCAAATAGTTCCCAAATGGAAAAACGATCATTCGCAATGATCTGTACTGATGCGATACAAACACTAGCTATAAAAATAGCTGTTCTTTTGGATCGCGATATTCGTAGAGGAAGCGTGTATAGAAGGAATGCTAGCAGAATGACTGCAATCATAGTTGTATATAGGACCATCAAAATGCTTCACCTCATATTAAACATATCATAAACCTATGAATATTAAAAAATAAAAAAAAGAGTATGAAAACTAATTTTGGCATGTATGACTCAGGTTTTGGTGCGTAAATCTCAAATTCAGAACATAAGTCCCGTAGCTTTATGATACGTTCCTAGAGAATATCGCTGGAAACTCTGAACTTAGTACCTGAAGATATCCCTGTTGCTTTGAAATAAAGTTTGATCATCTCCTACCTGTATTGCTCCACAATCACGCCCTTTTATTGAAGAACAATTAGGCTATATTTTTGTTTTCCACTTTACGGAAAGCACATATTTATAGTAAGTAAATATAGCCGATAGTAAACCAGCACCAAACAGTATACTGCCAATAATAACAAAGTTATTTTTATAAGTCTCAACTTATTTAAATCCAGAAACCTAACACATTATTGTCAATACACATTCATCTAGGATGATGCATACCCTAGATGAATGTATCAAAATATATTTTTATAAAAGGAAAAATACTAAATTCATAGCCTTCTTTTTTTATTAACTTACAAATTTTAACAATATTTATTTTTCGTATATTTAATAAACTCCCTAGATTTAATAGCAATAAAATGCTAGAATTCAATTGTTTGGAAACGCAATTATAGGGGGCAATAATGATGAAGAAAATGATTGGTAAAAAAACAATTGCTAGTGCGGCATTAGCATTAGGATTAATTATTCCACAAGTTGGACCGACACTTACATATGCTGAAGTTATGAATCATGATATCGTAAATCTACGAATTGTCGAGACGACAGATATTCATTCCAACGTTATGAATTATGATTACTATCAAGGGTCTTCTACAAATGAATATGGGTTAACAAAAGCAGCTAATTTAATCAAGCAAGTACGTGCAGAAGCAGATAATAGCTTATTGTTTGATAATGGAGATTTAATTCAAGGTAGCCCACTAGGAGACTATGTACATAATAATGATCTAATGAAGAATGGCTACGTTCATCCGGTCTATAAAGCTATGAATCAATTAGGTTATGATGCTGCAACAGTCGGTAACCATGAATTTAACTATGGTTTAACTTATTTAGATACTGCACTAAAGGGTGCTGATTTTCCGTACGTGAATGCAAACGTTTACGACACTAAAGGGAATAACTATTTTACTCCATTTGAAATACTAGAACGTGAAGTTAAAGATACGGATGGAGAAACACACAAGCTAAAAATAGGTGTGACTGGCTTTGTCCCACAAGGAATCTTGAACTGGGATGCAAAACATGTTTCTGGCAAGCTTGTCGTCGAGGACATTGTAAAATCAGCTAAAAAGGTAGTTCCTGAAATGAAAGCAGCAGGCGCAGATATCGTGGTTGTTTTGTCTCACTCTGGCATTGCTGAATATGATCAAAATGGCAAAATGAAAGATTATGAAGATGGCATGGAAAATGCTTCTTATTATTTGAGTAAAGTAGAAAGCATTGATGCCATTTTAACGGGACACCAGCATTTAATGTTCCCAAATGCAGCTAAACCTTCCTTCAAAGATGAAAATGGAATTGATAACACGAAAGGAACAATTAATGGAGTTCCTATGTTAATGCCTGGGTCGTGGGGGAATAACATCGGATTAATCGATTTAACCATTGAAAAGGTTGACGGTAAATGGGATGTTACAGCTGGACAAGCTAAATTAAAGCCTATTACAGCTGGAGAGCAAACCGTTAAGCCGGATCAGGCCATTGTCGATGCCGTTAAAACGGAACACGAAGCAACCATCAAGTATATGGAAAGCCCCGTTGGAGAATTGGTAGGCGATTTGAATACCTATTTCGCTTTGGTGAAAGATAACGCTGCAATGGAAATATTAAATAGAGCTCAAGCTTGGTATGTTGAAAAAGCCTTAAAAGGTACCCAATATGAGAATATACCAGTCATCTCTGCAGCTGCACCTTTTAAAGCAGGTCGAGGTGGTGTGGAGGATTTCACTAATGTAGAATCTGGAACGATTGTTTTGAAGAATATTGCTGATTTATACCAATTTGACAGTAATGTAGTGAATGCTGTCAAAGTAACGGGTTCGACTCTTAAAGAATGGTTAGAGTGGTCTGCTGGACAATATAATACAATTGACCCATCAAAAACGGAAGATCAAATGCTAATTAATAATGATTTCCCAACATATAACTTTGATGTTATTGATGGTGTAACCTATGAGATTGATGTAACATCTTTGCCGAAGTATGACAAAGGGCAAAATGTAATTAACGCTAATGCCAATCGGATTAAAAATCTGACATTCAATGGTAAACCAGTAACTGCTGATATGGAATTCATTGTCGCAACAAATGATTATCGTGCCTCAGGAAGCAAACTAATGAATCCGGGCGGAGTAAACACAATCCTAAAAGCTCCAGATTCAAATCGTCAAGCAATGATGGACTATGTAGTGGAAAATAAAAAAATCGATGCTGCAGTAAATAACAATTGGACATTTACTCCAGTTAATGCAGTTGTTACATTCCTATCAAATCCAAAAGCTGATGAACTAGCCAAATCAACGGAAAATATCACCTATACAGGCAAAACAGATGAAAAAGGCTTTGGTATCTTCAAAGTGGATCTTAGTAAACCGACAGCATCAGGATCATTCATTGATGTACAAGTAAACCATTGGGCTGGCGAATACATCAATAGTCTTGCAAAACAAGGAATCATAAAAGGCAAAACGCCAACAACATTTGACCCAAATGGCAACGTCACTCGTGGACAATTCGCGAGTCTACTCGTTCGCACTTTAGGCTTAACAGCTAAAGCGGGTGCACCGTTCAAAGATGTTTCTGGTGAACTAGCAAAAGAAGTTGCAGCAGCATTTGAAGCGGGCATAACATCAGGCACTACTTCAACTACATTCGACCCTAATAAACCGATTTCACGCTCACAAATGGTAACAATGCTAATCCGAGCATATGAAGTGAAAAATGGTAAAGTAACGAATGGAAAACAAACGCAATTCACAGATATTGAAACTTTAACCACGGAAACAAAAGCTGCCATTCAAAAAGCATTTGAGCTTGAATTAATCCAAGGATATGGAAAAGAGTTCAAGCCTGCCGATAATGCAACACGTGCTCAAGCAGCAAAAGTGGTTTACCTTTTAAATAATAAGTAAGTTCAATCTAGAGCGTCAGGAACCGCTCAGTACTATAACAAAGATAGGTGGACGGTGCCTGGCACCCTTATATTTTTTTATTTCAAGGGGTAGCTTCTGCTACCCCTTTTACTTTCAGTTCCTCATCAACAAACCATAATTGAACAATACAGCTGGAGTTTAAGGGTCAAAAGCCCCCCTATATTCATACAGGGTTTTATCAATCTTTTTATGTTCTAAAATATGGTGCCAAAAATACCCTAAGACAAGTTAAGGAAAAAAAGCACCGCAACATTTTTATAAACGTCGCGGCTCTATTTTAAACATCGCATCTTTTTTACAAACATCGTGACTTTATTTCAAAGCCACAATCCCCTCTTCAATCTTTACGAGCGAGATTCACGATTGGCGCGCCGGAGGCCATTTTACGCCCGAAATTCGTAAAGGCGTTCATTCCGGCGCGAATATTCCCATTTCGTTCAGCTTGTTTTTCTAATATAAGGGCGGGCCAATGCCAGAAAATAGAGCGATCCTGTGACAATGACTAAATCATTGGGATTCTGTAAATTTCGTGCATAATCGATTGCTTCCTGCCAATTGATCATCGCCTTTTTCCGCTCCAACTTACTCGTTTCTAACAATTCCTGAGCAGATGCTGCTCGCTTAAAGTCAATTTCCGTAAAGGTAATCGATGTCGCATGTTCATCTACCATTCTTAACACTTGTCGATAATCTTTATCTTTTAAGGCTGTAAAAACAAAATGATAATGGACATCTGGATATCTAGTTTGTAATGTTTCAAGTAAAACGGTCATGCCAGCAGGGTTATGAGCGCCGTCTAAAATGATCTGACCAGGTAACACTTCAAATCTTCCAGCCCAATGTGCCTTTGCCAAACCAGCCCGAATACTTTTTTCAGAGATTTCTAGCTGATACTCTTCAACTAACAGCTTTACTGCAGCAATCGCTAAAGCCGCATTATTCACTTGGTGACGGCCGAGCATTTTAAGATCGATTTGTTCAAGCGTTGTATTTCTCATTTTAAAAGAAAAACATTGACCGTCTTGAACTTGACTAGGCTCACTCACGAGGATTTCTTTATTTAGGCAATAATGGTTTGCGCCCTGTACTTTGGCATATTCCATTATAGCCGTAGCAGGTTCCTCTTCCGTTACGCCGCTAATAACAGGCACACCGCGTTTAATAATTCCAGCCTTTTCAGATGCGATTTCAGCCAGTGTATTGCCAAGTATATTCGTATGCTCTAAAGAAATCGATGTGATTATAGAAAGTAAAGGCGTTATGACATTTGTGCAGTCCAACCTTCCTCCTAAACCTGTTTCGACGATCGCAATGTCCATCTCGTTTTTTTGGAAATAGAGAAAAGAAATAACCGTAATAATTTCAAAAAAAGTCGCTCGATACCCCACCTTCCCTTCTTCTAAAAAAGGATAAATGGTATTCATATGTTCGATCATTTCTTCATCTGAGATCATCGTTTCATTAATCATCATTCTTTCGTTCACTTTTTCCAAATGCGGTGAAGTAAAACTACCCACTTTAAGTCCTTGGGCCATTAAGATTTCCTTCAAAGCATTCAAAGTCGAGCCTTTGCCATTTGATCCAGCAATATGGATCGATTGAAAGCTCTTTTCTGGATTCCTAAGCTCCTTTAAAAGATTCTCCATCCGCGCAAGCCCGAAATCCATCCCAAGCTTCGATTCTCTACTATATAAATAATCCATGACTTCTTCCATTGACTGAAACAAACCGACCACTCCCTAAAACTGTTCTATTTCTCGATTTAATAAAGGATCACATTTAACCATAACAAATTCCTAAAAAATAGACAAAAGGATTTTTTTCATGCACAGCTGATCATGTATTGGAGTTTACCAACCACATGAAGATTTCCTCACAAAGTACGGAAGTTTTCTAACCAACTTTTGCTTCAGCCGGCAACTAATAAAAAAGGATGACCCATAGAGTCATCTGGTACCTGTTTGAGTCATCCTTTTTTCGTGGATAAGGGGCGGGGTTCCGCCACCTTCATTAGGTGATACAGTTTTAAGATCCTGAACCTTTTTCCTCGTAGGGTTAAGAGCAGACGCTCAAGGTTGCTTTTTGTTTACAGCTGTTTCAATTCAATAATACGTTGATTAACAGCGTCACGTTTTTCAACATAGTCTTTTTCTTTCGCTTTTTCTTCCTCAATTACTTGTGCAGGAGCTTTTTTCACGAAGCCTTCATTGCCTAGTTTCTTTTGCACACGTTCCACTTCTTTGTTTAGTTTCTCAAGTTCTTTATCGAGGCGTTTGATTTCGTCTTCGATATTGATTAAGCCTTGAAGAGGTAGAATCAGCTCCACTCCTGTAACGACAGCTGTCATTGCTTGGCCTGGCTCATCTACTTTTGTACCAATTGTCAATTCCTCTGGATTACAGAATCGTTCAATATAGGCACGGTTATTTTGCAGGGTTGTGACAATGTTTTCATCTTTCGCTTTCAGAATCAGCTTGATTTTTTTGCTAAGCGGTGTATTTACTTCACTGCGAATATTACGTACAGAACGGATAATTTCAACAAGCAGCTTCATTTCCTCAGCGGCGATACTGTCAGAAAGATCAGTACGTACTTCCGGCCATGCAGTAACTGTGATAGATTCGCCATTATGCGGCAAGTTCTGCCATATTTCCTCGGTAATAAACGGCATGAATGGGTGCAATAAACGCATCGTGTTATCAAGAACATAGGCGAGAATGGAACGAGTCGTTTTCTTCGCTACTTCATCTTCACCGTATAATGGTAGCTTCGCCATTTCAATATACCAGTCACAGAAGTCATCCCAAATGAAGTTATAAAGAGCGCGGCCTACTTCACCGAATTCATATTTATCAGCAAGACGCGTAACTGTTTCAATCGTTTCGTTCAGACGAGTTAAGATCCATTTGTCTGCAACGGATTTTTCACCTGTCAAATCAATTTCTTCATATTTCATTCCATCCATATTCATCAAGGCAAAACGGGATGCATTCCAAATTTTATTGGCGAAATTCCATACTGCTTCAACCTTTTCTGTGCTGTAGCGAAGATCTTGGCCTGGTGAGCTTCCTGTTGATAAGAAGTAACGTAATGAATCCGCACCATATTGATCGATGACGTCCATTGGATCTACTCCATTACCAAGGGATTTACTCATTTTGCGACCTTGTTCATCACGTACGAGCCCATGAATGAGTACATCTTTAAATGGACGCTCGCCAGTGAATTCAATCGCTTGGAAAATCATTCGAGACACCCAGAAGAAGATAATGTCATAGCCTGTAACAAGTGAACCAGTTGGGTAGTAGCGTTTGAAATCGGCGCTTTCACGATCCGGCCAGCCCATTGTTGAAAACGGCCATAGTGCTGAACTGAACCATGTGTCAAGAACATCCGTATCCTGTTCCCAATTTTCACTGTCAGCAGGTTCTTCTTGACCGACATATATTTCTCCTGTTTCTTTATGATACCAAGCCGGGATACGGTGGCCCCACCAAAGCTGACGAGAAATACACCAATCACGGATATTCTCCATCCAGCGTAAATATGTTTTCTCAAAACGATCCGGTACGAAGTGAACTTTTTCTTCATCTGATCCTTGTTGAAGTTTAATCGCTTCATCTGCTAATGGCTGCATTTTGACGAACCATTGCGTAGACAAATACGGTTCAACGACAGCGCCACTTCGCTCAGAGTGACCGACAGAATGCATATGTTCTTCAATTTTGAAAAGAACGCCTTGTTCTTGTAAGTCTTTTACAATTTGTTTACGGCATTCGAAACGGTCCATTCCTTTGTAAATACCGGCCTTGTCATTCATTGAGCCATCTTCGTTCATGACAAGAATGCGCTCTAGATTGTGGCGGTTGCCAAGTTCAAAATCGTTTGGATCATGAGCTGGCGTAATCTTCACCGCACCTGAACCGAAATCTTTATCGACATAATCATCCGCAACAATTAGAATTTCGCGGCCAATAATCGGCAAAATAACATGCTTGCCAATTAAATGCTTGTAGCGGTCATCTTCAGGGTGAACAGCCACTGCCGTATCGCCTAGCATCGTCTCAGGACGAGTTGTCGCTACTTCAATAGACCCTGATCCATCCGCTAATGGATAGTTCATATGATAAAATGCACCTTGAATATCCTGATGAATGACCTCAATATCAGAAAGCGCCGTTTTAGTCGAAGGGTCCCAGTTAATAATGTATTCCCCGCGATAAATCAAACCTTTATTATATAGTTTGACGAACACTTCGCGCACTGCTTTAGAAAGCCCTTCATCTAAAGTAAACCGCTCTCTACTATAATCAAGACCTAAACCAAGCTTTGCCCATTGATCGCGGATATGGCCTGCATATTCTTCCTTCCAGCTCCAAGTCTCTTCAACAAATTTCTCACGTCCAAGGTCATAACGGCTAATTCCGTCAGCACGAAGCTTTTGCTCAACCTTTGCCTGTGTTGCGATTCCAGCATGATCCATCCCCGGAAGCCATAAAACATCATAGCCCTGCATCCGTTTCATTCTCGTAATAATATCTTGAAGCGTCGTATCCCATGCATGGCCTAGATGCAATTTACCCGTTACGTTTGGTGGTGGGATTACAATCGTGTACGGCTCTTTCTTTTCGTCACTTTCTGCTTTGAAATACTGTCCATCTAACCACCATTTATAGCGGCCCTTTTCAATGGACTGCGGATCATACTTTGTCGGCATCGTTAATTCTTCCATCTTCATTTCCCCCTTAAAAATGTTTTAAAGACAACTTAGAAAAGCAGTGAACATGTTGCTAGACAACAAAAAAACTTTCTTCATCACAAAAGGACGAAGAAAGTTGTTCGCGGTGCCACCTTTTTTCCGAAAAAAGAGTTCAATCCTTTTCTCGGCTCTTAAAGATTAGATAACGGCTTTTCGCCGGTTTCCGCTACTTTTATTGTTCACGGAAACTGCTCATGGACGACTTCTGATGGGACACACTTAGAAACCTTTCAGCAAACGGCTCCCTCTCTTGAAGCGATCTTTCATCATACTACTTCCAATCATAGCGGTTTATATGTAATTATTCATTAAGATTCATTTTACAAAAGAAATGTACCTAACGTCAATCATCTTCTCTGTTTTTTTACTATAATATTCAGCATTTCCGGAAATGTGATCATCTATTCACGTGATTCCACTTTTAACCATATAATATCGTATCACTTAAAAGTGAGGAGTTGGGCAATTTGAGACAACGTTATACTCCCTATACGCTGCCACCTTGGCTGAAAGGTATTCGTAATGTTTGCAGTCAGTTTATGTTACCGATATGTATTTTCCAGGCATTTCGTACTCTTTTATTTCCGACATTTTTAGACATCTTACTGCTTTCGATTATGGTCGTACTATTGGTTTCTTTTCGGCAAAATTGGTTATAAAGAAGCAAAAAATAATCCGAAGCGATATGTCACCTTTTAGCATTCACTTCGGATTATTCTGCATTCTGTTCTTGCTCTTGTTGTTGCTGTGCTTCTACAGCTGCTTTCTTTGCTCTTTCGTTTTCTTCGATTTTCATCACCATATACTCAATATTTTTCAATAACCAATATTGCCGTTGAAAATAACTGACGTATTGCAGTTCACTCCGACTTCCTTTTTTTTCAAAATATCCTTTTACCACAGCAATCGATGACTCTGGGTAAGCGAGATAGCTTTGAAATAACAGCACTTCCTCTGGCTTCAGAGGGAAATAGCGCATATAGTTGTAGAGAAGATCGACACAGTCATCGCACGGAAACGGATAGGTTCTTGCAGCCTCCACTAAGTACGGGAGTAAATCAAAATGTGGCGGTGCTGTTCTTGAATTTTCAAAGTTAATAAAGTAGCCATAGCCGCGATCATCGTATACATAGTGCTTCAATGAAACCTTGCCATGTGTCACAACTGTCCGTATCTTTTCATGATCTTTTGTTTTCTCATACCAGTCTTCTAGTTTTTTCGTTGAATATTCTAGCGCCTGTGAAAGGTCGGTATAGTACGTACAATACATCAGCTCAAATGGGGACATATACCATTTCTTTTCACAGCTTTCAGCAAATTCACGGAGAAATTCCAGCTGTTTCTTCCACTCTTCAATGGTCGCTTGATAATGTTCTTCACGTTCCTCTTCATTAACGGTAATTTCTCTTACAGACAAAGCATGCATACGGGCAAGCTCACGAAACATTTGCTTATTCCGTTCAGAGCGTTCTCCATCTTCCTGATCAGAAAGCCAAGGCATCAAATAATACAATCGACTATTGTGAAGTACCGCATAACGGCCGTCCATCGTTTGATAGATGGGAACAATTCGATTATACCCACGCTGATATAATCGCTGAATATTTCGAATAAAATCAATCCCAATATGAGGATCAATCGATTTGAGGGCAAAAACTCCTTTATCACTATATAGCTTTGTGATTTTACCCATATATTCAATATAGTACGTTTTTAACGAATAGTTACGAAGAACCGCTTCGGTTTCCATCTTACTGCTTTCATTATCCGTCATGGAATTCACTTCCAGCAATTAATTTCTGTATAAGTGCGTGTTCAAAAAGAAGAAGAAAAAGAGCCAAGAAGTTCTGAGAGCGCATCTCAAGAACCTTTCGCGTATGCAGAACGTTTGGGACCGGACTTGCACAGGATGTGCTAACTTCTGTGTTGCTCGTCAGGACGTGCGCGGTTTTAACAGAAGGTCATTCATGAGCTTGGATGCGGATTCGCAAGCTTTTTTGAACATCCTCTATAAGGAGGCAGAACGAGGGTCTAGCCCATTCTGCCTCCGCTTTTAATTTTTAGTAACTCTCACCTTAGGAACGTATAATACTTGACCTTCATAAATATCTTGGCTTGGTTCTAGTTCATTACTATTGAGGAGTGACTGTACACTGACTTCATAGCGTTCAGCCAAGCTATCTAATGTTTCTCCTTGCTGAACAATACATACTTTAATACCAATTAACTCTTCCTCTTTCTTTCTACCTAAAAAAGACGTTAACGAGAGATGATCTTCCCTTGTGGCCTCTTTTTCTGCCCCTTCTCGTTCAGGAGTTTTTTCACGTTCAGTTGGTTCTTTCTTAATTGATTTTTCTTCTTTCCGGCGGACAAAATCGAGTAATGGACCGTATTCTTTTTCTAACTGTGCATTCTCGGAAACATCCTCTGTGACAATTTCTAAAGCTCGGGGTACTTCTAAGATCTGCTCCATTTTAGGAGGTTCAACAGCATGTATCTCTTGTGTTTTTTTCGTTTTATTTGCATAGATTGGCCGTGATTCTTCTGCATCTTCAATGTCTGGCAATTTCCTAGCCTCTACAACAAATGGAGTGAATAACTCGTCCTCCTCTTCGTTTTCCACTTTTATTTCTCGGGATAAAGGGACTAGCTCTGTTTCTATTTTCTCTGATAAATAATCAATTCCTTCAGCCTCATTGGCCACTTCTTCTAGTCCACGATATAGGGAGACTGGCTCTGGATCGATTTCTTCAGCTTCTTTGGTCGCTTCTTCTAGTTCACGGTATAAAGAGATTGGCTCTGTTTCGATTTCCTCTGATGAATCATCGATTTCTTCAGCTTCATTGGCCACTTCTTCTAGTTCACGGTATAGGGAGACCGGTTCTGGTTCGATTTCCACATTCTCAGACGATGAATAACTCTCATCCTCGATTTCTACTTCCACCGTTTCTTCCCATGTTGAATCTGCTTCATCCCGCGCATCTTCTACCATTTCATATTCATCTGATTTTGAATGCGCTGCTCGTTCTTCAGATTTACTTTCCTGTCGCGAATCTTCAATTCCACTAATTAAAAGCTCCGCCTCAAGCTTCAAGCAATTTTTTTCAGGCATAAAATAATCAAAAGCATGGATATTCACATCAATATGATCTAGGGACTGTATGCGATTGTTTGGAATTGTAATATCAACAGGTATTCGGTGAATAAATTCGCTCAATCCGTCTTCTCTTTGATCCACACTATGAATCGTCTTTGGATAATAAGGCTGTGAATATCCAAGATCTGAAGCCCCCTCTTCTTCTCCAGCTTCCTTATACTCACCACTCAAATCCAATGAACCCCTAATCACTACATATTGATCACTCTCTTGAATGGTCACGTTTGGTTCAAGCGATAGTGAATAAAGCTCTTCTATCTCCTGTCCTTTCTGAAACCAGACTGATTCCTCTAAGGAAAATCGTAAAAACGATTGATTTTCGGTTGACAAACAAACTCCTCCTTCCAAACTCAGAAAACAAATAACGATGCCATTAACAATCTATGAATAGTGCTGAGATAATATGACGTGAAAATGAGGGGGGACCGAAGTAAGTTACTTTATTTCGAGGTGGGTTGTCACTTGTGAAGAAGACAGATGGAAAATTTGCAGTATTACATTTTGCCGCTTCTTTTGGGATTTGACGTATATTTTCATTACAGTAAAAAAAGCAGATTCCCAAAAGGTAAATCTGCTTTTTACTTTTATTTTTTCAACTTAGCAAATGCTTGTTCAGCAGCTGCGATTGTTTTTTCGATGTCTTCATCACTATGGGCGGTTGATAGGAATATCCCTTCGAATTGTGATGGCGGTAAGTATACGCCTTGTTCAGCCATTTCACGGAAATAGGTACCAAAGAAATTTAAGTCAGATTGTTTAGCTGTTTCGTAATTGATGACATCTTCGTTTGTAAAGAATAAGCCAATCATAGAACCCGCACGATTAAACGTATGTGGGATGTCATATATCTTGGCAACTTGACCAATGCCACTCTCCAACATATCCCCTTTACGGGTAAATTCTTGATACACTTCAGGTGTTAATTGACTCAATGTTTCCAGTCCAGCTGTCATCGCGAGCGGATTACCTGAGAGCGTACCTGCCTGATAAATCGTTCCGCTTGGGGCAACGCGTTCAAGTATCTCTCGTTTACCACCGAATGCGCCGACTGGTAAACCGCCGCCGATTACTTTCCCAAGACATGTAATATCAGGTGTTACGCCATAATATCCTTGGGCACAGTTGTAGCCGACACGGAATCCTGTCATCACTTCATCAAAAATTAATAGTGAACCGTATTCCTCCGTAATAGCTCGTAAGCCTTCAAGAAATCCTGGTTGAGGTGGGACAACTCCCATATTGCCGGCAACTGGTTCAACAATAATGGCCGCAATGTCTTCACCAAATTGTTCAAATGCGTACTTCACACTTGCCAAATCATTGTACGGAACTGTAATCGTATTTTTAGCGATGCCCTCAGGAACACCAGGGCTGTCCGGCAATCCAAGTGTCGCGACACCGGAACCTGCTTTAATTAATAATGAATCGCTATGGCCATGGTAGCAGCCTTCAAATTTCAAAATTTTATCGCGACCTGTATATCCGCGAGCAAGTCGTAAAGCACTCAATGTCGCTTCTGTTCCAGATGAAACCATTCGGATCATTTCAATCGAAGGGACTCTTTCGATGACTAGCTTCGCCAATTCATTTTCAATGAGTGTAGATGCTCCAAAGCTTGTACCTGTTTCTGCTACTTTTTTTAAAGCCTCCACGACGCGCTCATTCGTATGTCCTAAAATAAGCGGACCCCATGATAACACATAATCGATATATTCATTACCATCGATATCATAAATTTTCGAGCCTTTTCCCCGTTCCATAAAAATAGGATCCATATCCACCGATTTGAATGCGCGAACCGGACTATTGACACCGCCAGGCATTAAGTTCTGAGCTTCAACAAAAGCTTGTTTTGATTTTTCATATGAACGCATGATACTCCCCATTTCATCGTTTATTTTAGAAATAGTTTCTTACTTTATATCATCAAGATAGCGTGCAGCGTCTTTCGCAAAGTATGTAATGATTAAATCCGCTCCGGCACGTTTCATTCCTGTTAGCATTTCTAAGACAATCGACTTTTCATCTACCCAGCCGTTTACTGCAGCTGCTTTTACCATTGAGTATTCACCACTTACATTATAAGCAACAACTGGCAGAGTCGTATAATTTTTCACGTCGCGAATAATATCTTGATAAGAAAGTGCTGGCTTGACGATAAGGAAATCTGCCCCTTCATCTATATCCGATTCCGCTTCACGGAACGCTTCCATCCGGTTAGCAGGGTCCATTTGGTAGGTCTTTCTGTCTCCAAACTGTGGAGCGCCATTTGCTGCATCGCGGAAAGGACCGTAATAGGATGAAGCATATTTAACCGCATACGACATGATTGGCACGTCTTCAAAACCTGCTTCATCAAGCCCAGCGCGTATCGCTGCAACGAAACCATCCATCATATTGGAAGGAGCGATAATATCGGCTCCAGCTTCTGCTTGACTAATTGCAGTTTTGGCAAGTAAGTTGAGGGAAGCATCATTTAAAATTTTCCCGCCTTCTACAACGCCGCAATGACCATGGCTTGTATACTCACAAAGACAAGTATCAGCAACAACGATCAGTTCAGGATATTTTTCCTTAATCAAGCGTGTAGCTACTTGTACAAGTCCGTTATGGCTAAATGCGCCCGTACCTTCTTCATCTTTATCATGCTCATATGGTACACCGAATAAGATGACCGATTTAATGCCAAGACTTGTCACTTCATCTACTTCAGTCAAGAGGTTATCCATGGAAAGCTGAAAAACCCCTGGCATAGAAGCGATTTCATTTTTTATATTCTCACCATCAATGACGAAGATCGGGTAAATAAAATCTTCCTTATGTAAATGTGTTTCTCGAACAAGTGAGCGCATTCCAGCACTTGCACGAAGACGACGGTGTCTTGTAAATTGAATGTCTTTCATATGAATTCCTCCCTAAGAATGGTTTGCACGAAGGACAAGGGGACGTCTTTCGCGATTTTAAAATATCGGCAATCTACTAAGATATCAAATTTCTTCATACTAAAACAAGTGTACTCAAAGCAGCTTCACACCACCATCTTTAGGATGAGGTGCGTTTAGCGTGATTCACGATTTGTCCTTCATAGCATATGGTGGCGTTAGAAACGCCTTACTTATTTTGTATGTTTTCTTGTTATGTATTCCACCAAGCAATCAATCATAGCTTCTGCTGTGTATACTTCTGGACAAACAGCTACGGATAAGCCATATGATTCGGCTGTTTTCAAAGCGATTGGACCGATACAGGCAAAAATAAGTTTATCTAAATTCGCTTGCAAATTGTGTTTTTTTACGATTTTCATAAAGTGATGGACCGTTGACGAACTGGTGAACGTAACAATATTCAATCGTTCTAAAGAAAGCAAGTCTAAAAGCTGTTGCTCGCTTTCTTCAGGCAATACCGTTTGATAAATAATCATTTCCTGGCATTGTGCCCCTGCCTCACGAATTTTTTCGGCAATAACCGTACGAGCCAAATTTCCTTTCGCAATGAGGACACGCGAGCCACGCTTTAACATAGGATTAAATTCCTCTACAAAGGCTTCCGCTACAAAATGTAAGGGGACAAAATCCGGGCTATAGCCGCGACTCATAAGGTACTCTTCTGTTTTACTGCCGATTACAGCAATCCGTGGCAATTTTACTGGTGCCTGTTCTTCTAGGAGACGGAAAAAGTAGTCGACTCCGTTTTGGCTCGTAAGAATTAACCAGTCATATTCATGAATATGACGAATATAATGGTTGAGCTGTTCGACGTTATCAGGCAGGATAAAATCAATGAGTGGCACGACGACAGCGTCGCCGCCATAACTCTCCACTTTTTCTACTAAGCTCGCTGCCTGACTTTTCCCTCTCGTAATGAGAACATGAGAACCTTTTAGAGGGCCGGACTCATTCATTACTGATTGAGCTCCTCTTTTACAGAATCAATTAATTCCTTCGCGCCTTTTTCCGTTAAGATCCGGGCCGCTTCAATGCCGATTTCTTGAGGATTTTCCCCTGTAACCACTTCTTTGAAAATCGTTTTCCCATCAGGAGATGCCACGAGCGCCGTTAATTCAATACTTCCCGCATCTTTTGCAATAGCGAATCCTGCAATTGGAACTTGGCAGCCGCCCTCCATTTTATCAAGAAATGCCCGCTCTGCTTCAACTGTTGCCTTCGTTTCGTTAGACGTCAGTTTTTCCAATTGTTCTAACAGTTCAGCATCTGATTCCCTACATTCGATAGCAAGTGCCCCTTGCCCAACAGCAGGCAGGCAAAGCTCAGGTTCAAGGAATTCTGTTACGACATCTGATTTCCAGCCCATTCTCGCGAGTCCCGCAGCTGCAAGGATGATAGCGTCATAATCTTCGTTCTTTAGTTTTTCAAGACGAGTATCGATATTGCCTCGAATCCATTTAATTTCAAGGTCAGGACGTTCAGCCAACAATTGTGCACTGCGACGCAAACTGCTCGTTCCAACGATTGCACCAGGCTTTAAATCAGCAAGTTTAATATGGTCCTTAGAAATCAAGGCATCGCGGTGATCCTCTCTTGGTGGAATGCAGCCAATTGTTAAGCCGTCCGGCAGTACAGCAGGCATATCTTTCATACTATGAACAGCCATATCAATGTCCTTATTTAAAAGTGCTTGCTCGATTTCTTTAACAAATAGGCCTTTTCCGCCAACTTTAGATAAGGTCACATCAAGGATTTGATCTCCTTTTGTCACAATTTCTTTTACTTCAAATTCATAAGGAACACCAAGCTCCTTTAATTGATTAATCACCCAGTTAGTCTGTGTAATAGCAAGCCTGCTTCGTCTTGAACCGACAATTATTTTTCTCATGATATCCTCCTATGTAGTCCATAAATGAAATGTGGAAAGACTTCCGAAAAGGAAAAAGTTAATCAGGACCGTCAAAAATGAAGCCAAATTGAGATAGGCTAATGTTTTTCCATACATTTGCTTTCGGACCTTTAAATATAAATAGACACTGTATACAATGAGCACTAAAAATGATCCAAGGATTTTTGGATCAAACCATACGACATCTGGCACTTTGATATAGGCCCACTGCAACCCTAGAATAAGTGATAGGATTAACATCGGAACGCCAATTACCGCGAGCACATAAGACATATGCTCAAGCTTGGTTAAATCACCAAGCCGTAACAGACGCTTGCCCCATTTTTTCCTTTTTAATAAATCGTATTGAATTAAATACAATAACGAAAATACAAAGGAAAGCGATAGAGCCCCGTATGATAGGATTGCCAGTGTGATATGTATGAGCAAAAGTTCTGAAACGAGCTGTTGTGCAAGTACCTTTGACTCAATATGAACCGGTGCAAACGTGTGAATTGCCATCACGATGAACCCTAATACATTCGTAAAAAACACGGTAAAATCAACAGGAAGCAATTTATTCATGATCAAGGATAACGTGATCAGCACCCAAGCGTAAAAATAAAGTCCTTCAAAAATGGTCAGCACGGGAAATCGTCCCGTTTGCAGTACGTATAAAAGTAGAAAGATCGTTTGCAGAACCCAAACAATAGCAAGTAACCAGAAAGCTCCTTTGTTTGCCTTCTGGTTATTATGAAGAAAATCAATAAAATATAAGAGCACACTTGCTGCATAAATTAATACGGTCACTTCATGCAATCTTGTCATAATCAATTCCATATCGTACTCCAATTACACTTGAACAGGGACTGGTTTAACCTGTGCCACTTTTCTTTTTTCTTGTTGTACAGGCATGCTGGAATCTTCAACTAAATCTTCCAAATGAAAAATCTTCACAAAACGATCCAAAGCTTCTTTTGCATTTGGTTCGACCGCTATTTCTTTCGCATAGAGAATTGGGTCTTTCAGCATTTGGTTAATGATGCTCTTCGTATGCTTACTGATTAGCTTTCGATCACGTTCACTTAAATGGGGAAGCTTACGCTCAAGACTTACCATTGTTTCGGATTGGATCGATAAAGCCTTCTCCCTAAGTGCTGAAATCACTGGCACAACACCTAAGACGCTTACCCACTGATTAAATTCAACAATCTCGGATTCAATCATCATGTAAATACTCTCGGCTGCTTTTTTTCGTTCCTGCATGTTCGCTTCTACGATTCCTTCAAGATCATCAATGTCATATAAGAAAATATTTTCATGTTCCGCTATCGCAGGATCTAAGTCACGTGGAACAGCAATATCAACCATCAGGATGGGGCGGCCTTTACGCATCTTATTCACAAAGGTCATCATTTCTTTATTAATGACGAAATCCTTCGCACCAGTTGAACTAATGAGAATATCTGCTTCCACAAGCGCACATTGCAACTCTTGCAACTGCTTCGCTTTCCCAGAAAAGCGGTCAGCTAAAGCAATGGCTTTCTCATGTGTGCGGTTAATGACTGTGATATCATCTGCTCCATTGCTGTGGAGATTTTGAATGGCGAGTTCACCCATTTTACCTGCACCTAGAATCAAGGTATTCTTTCCCGTTAATCCGCCAAATATCTTCTTAGCTAACTCAACTGCTGCATAACTAACAGATACTGCATTTGTATTGATTTCTGTTTCGGAATGAGCTTTTTTTGCTAAAGTTAATGATTGCTTAAAAAGATGATTGAACACGGTGCCGATTGTTGATTCTTTTTGGGCTTCCATATAGCTTGAACGTACTTGTCCAAGTATTTGCGTTTCACCAAGAACCATCGAATCTAATCCACAGGCCACTTTAAATAGATGCTCAATCGCACCCTCGCCTTCATAGATTGTCAGATAGGAAGAAAACGCTTCCCTCTCAATATTGAACCATTCAGAAAGAAACTCTTTTATATAATATCTACTTGTGTGTAATTGATCTGCTACCGCATAAATTTCGGTACGGTTACATGTCGAAATAATCACATTTTCGAGAATACTTTTTTTATTTTTTAACGCTTTCATTGCTAAAGCAAGTTCCGCTTCATTGAATGATAATTTCTCTCGAATTTCGACAGGGGCAGATTTGTAATTCAAGCCTACCGCTACTATATGCATCTTTTCGTTTGCACCCCCCAGTAAATTCAATACTCAACAAACTATATTATATCATTTATATTTTACTTAAAACGTCAAAATTATGAACAGTTCATGAAAACGATATGCTAACATAGAATTGTTACCTAATCTTCATTTTACATAAGTGGATTCGACAATTAATCTATATAAAAGAACCATAACAAAAATCGAAACGAACTTCAAGTAATCAAACTAGGAGGTCCTAATGAAAACTCAGCGTATGTTTCCCGGAATTATTTTACTCGGCTTCGGTCTTTATTTCTTGCTTCAACAGTATCATCTCATTCTATTTGAAGGCTTTTTCAATTGGCCAACTGTTCTTTGTATCATCGGAGCTGCTTTTTTAGGAGAAGCTTATGGTGGAAAACAGGCTCACGCCATCCTTCCAGGTGTTATCCTTTTTGGAACCGGCCTGCACTTTCATCTAGTGGGCAGTCTTGCTTTTTGGCCCAATCACATTGGTGTTCTCCTACTCATTGTTGCCATTGGGTTTCTTTTGCAGGCAAGTAAAACGAAATCAAGCCTATCTCAAGGAGTCCTGCTCCTTATTATTGCCATCATAACTGTCTATTATGACCAGTTAATCAGCCTATTCGGACTGAGCGAAACAACACTCGCAAACTCAGCTTCCTATTGGCCGTTCCTTGTTATGGGGCTTGGCATCTATATTCTTTTTATTAAAAAAAAGTAATCTTTCGCGTCTACAGTAATACGTGAGGACAAGACGTTTGTGATTTTAACAGAAGATCATTAATGAGTGATGACACAATTCGCAAGCTTTTTTTACCGGACTTTTTGAGCGTCCTCTTATAACGAAAGGGTCAGACCCCACATCTCTCATATCCGTTTACGTGGCGTGTACATGTCACGATAAACAATGTGTAGTGTGAGGTCTGACCCTATTCTTACATATACTTCTTCAACAATCCCCAAGCTTCGTCTTTCCCTTGGCCCGTTTCACCAGAGAAAACGATGGTTTCGTCTTCTTTTTCCATACCCAATGTCTCACGTGTCACTTTCAAATGCTTTTGCCATTTCCCTTTTGGGATTTTGTCCGCTTTCGTCGCAACGACAATGACAGGTAAATCATAATGCTTAAAGAAGCCATACATCATAATATCATCTTTCGTCGGTGGATGGCGCAGGTCAACGATTAACAATGCTGCCTTAAGCTGGTCACGATTGGTAAAATACGTTTCAATCATTTTCCCCCATGCTGCCCGCTCCGTTTTAGAAACTTTTGCGTAGCCGTATCCAGGTACGTCAACAAAGTGCAGCATGTCGTTAATGATGTAAAAATTTAACGTTTGCGTCTTTCCTGGCTTTGAAGATGTCCGTGCAAGATTTTTGCGATTAATCATCTTATTGATAAAGCTGGATTTGCCGACGTTTGATCTTCCTGCAAGGGCGAACTCCGGAAACGGTTCATTCGGGTACTGTTCCGGCTTCACCGCACTGATGACGATATCGGCACTTGTTACTTTCATTCTGTTTCACCTACCAATGCATGTTCCAACACTTCATCAACATGAGAAACGAGAACAAATTCTAATTCTTTTCGGACACTTTCCGGTATGTCGTCAATGTCTTTTTCATTATTTTTCGGGATAATGATTTTCGTCAAACCTGCCCGGTGCGCAGCTAATGATTTCTCTTTTAAACCGCCTATCGGAAGCACGCGTCCACGCAAAGTAATTTCGCCTGTCATCCCTACTTCTCGATGAATCGGTCGACCTGTTAAAGCAGATATTAACGCTGTTGCAAGAGTAATCCCTGCTGAAGGTCCATCTTTTGGAACGGCTCCTTCTGGTACGTGGATATGAATATCTTGCTTTTCGTGGAAATTTGCGTCAATTCCGAGTTGCTCCGTTTTCGTACGAACAAAACTAAAGGCTGCCTGGGCAGATTCCTTCATAACATCGCCTAATTGTCCTGTCAAAACAAGCTTCCCTTTTCCTGGTGAAAGAGACACTTCGATTTGTAGCGTATCTCCGCCTACTGTTGTATAAGCAAGACCGGTTGCAACACCTACTTGATCCTCAGTTTCTGCTTGACCGTAATGGAAAATGGTTTTTCCTAGGAAGTCTTCTACGTTTTTCTCACTAATTACTACTCGCTTTTTCTCACCGGATACGATAATTTTCGCGGTTTTACGGCAAATACTAGCTAATTGACGTTCCAGGCTTCTGACACCCGCTTCTCTTGTGTAATAGCGAATAATATTGATTAGTGCATCTTCACGAACTTGAAGCTGGGTCTTTTGCAAACCGTGATTCTCCATTTGACGAATAAGTAAATGATCTTTTGCGATATGAAGTTTCTCAATCTCCGTATACCCTGCAATGGAGATGATCTCCATCCGATCCCGTAACGGTCCTGGTATCGTCGCCAAGTTATTAGCTGTCGCAATGAACATCACTTTTGAGAGATCATAGGTTTCTTCAATATAATGATCACTGAAATGATTGTTTTGTTCCGGGTCCAACACCTCAAGCATCGCAGCGGAAGGATCACCTCTAAAATCATTGGACATTTTATCGATTTCATCTAATAAAAACACCGGATTAATCGTTCCTGCTTTTTTCATTCCTTGAATGATTCGTCCTGGCATCGCACCAACATACGTTCTTCTGTGCCCGCGAATTTCTGATTCGTCACGCACTCCACCAAGCGAAATCCGAACGAAATTGCGATTCATCGACGTCGCAATCGAACGTGCGAGGGAGGTTTTCCCTACTCCAGGCGGCCCGACAAGGCAAAGAATCGGTCCTTTAAGCGACTGTGTTAATTGCTGGACAGCCAAATATTCAAGCACACGTTCTTTCACTTTTTCAAGACCGTGATGATCACGATTCAGCACTTTTTCAGCCTTTTGAATATTGAGGTCATCCTTCGTCGCCTTGGACCACGGAAGCGTGATGAGCCATTCAATATAATTACGGATGACGGAGCTTTCTGCAGAGGATGAAGGGACTTTCTCATATCGATCCAATTCCTTCATAGCCGTTTCCTTAATGTGCTCTGGCATCCCAACTTCATTAATTTTCTCAGTTAGGACGGCTATTTCTCCAGTTTTTCCTTCTTTATCGCCAAGTTCTTTTTGAATTGCCTTCATTTGTTCTCGCAAATAATACTCTTTTTGCGTTCTTTCCATTGAACGTTTCACGCGCTGGCCAATTTTCTTCTCGAGGTTTAATACCTCTTTTTCATTATTGATGATTTCGATTATTTTGCTTAATCGTTCTTTTACATCAATGGTTTCTAAGATTTCCTGTTTTTCTTTTGGCTTTAACGGTAAATGGGAAGCTACTACATCCGCAAGCCTGCCAGGTTCTTCAATGTCTGCCGTTACGGCAAATGTTTCAGGCGTAATTTTCTTTGACATCTTTATGTACTGTTCAAAGTATTCCAACAGTGTGCGCATCAATGCCTGATGCTCAATTTCCTTCTCATCGCTGTCTTCATACACTTCGACTTTCGCTGAAAATTGTGTCTCATTATCATAGAATTCAATAATTTGCGCCCTGTTCAGCCCCTCTACCAATACACGGATTGTACCGTTTGGGAGCTTAAGCATTTGCTTCACTTTTGTTAAGGTTCCCATCTGATAGATATCTTCTTCACCTGGTTCTTCTAGGGAAACATCTTTTTGTGTTGTTAAAAAGATTAGATGGTCCCCCACCATTGCTTTTTCCAAAGCCTGTACCGATTTGTCACGCCCAACATCTAAATGTAGCACCATTGTAGGATATACAAGTAAGCCTCTTAGCGGCAGGAGGGGGACGATGATTTCTTTATCAGCCATGCCTGACACCTCCAATAATTTATCATATCGTCTAGTTTTTTAGATTGACCAGTGTAACAATTCTAACGTATTTATAAGAACGTGTCTATCTGGCAAGCTTATTCCTCTTTTATTATCTCCAAAAATAAAACAATACGCACGTGAAACCAAATATTTGATGTTTATTAGCAGAAAAAACGTTACCAATTATCACCTGTAGAATACTAGTTATTTTTACACGTCTAAAATTGCCTAGGTGACACGCAAACAGTAGATAATCAAAAGCAATCGGCTTGCTTGTGCTAGACATCAAAAGCCACCGGAAAAAACGTATACTAAAAAAAAGGGGCAAACCTCGCAATTCCTTTATTCAGTACGAATCCAGTGCGCTTAACACTATATCCTTTGAATAGAGTACGAGATCAGACCCTTTTAAGACTCTTTATACACTTTCCCTTTTGGTTAAATCGAGCTGTGGCAGGATTTGTTCAGGAATAATATCTTTCCTTAATGCTATTTCGAAGACTTCTTTCACTGTTTTCACTGGGATGATTTCAATTCCGTCTATTTCATTCAGTAACGGCTGCATATTTTCGTAAGGAATAATCACCTTTTTTGCTCCCGCAAGCTTAGCTGCTTTAATTTTCGGAATAACCCCACCAATCGGTTTAACATGACCATGGATACTGATTTCTCCTGTCATCGCCACTGTATTTTCTGCAGGAATTTTGTATATAGCAGAGTAGATTCCGCTCGCCATCGCAATTCCGGCAGATGGTCCGTCCACAGGGCTACCTCCTGGGAAGTTGACATGAATATCAAATTGGTCAGCAGGAACCCCCATTGAACGAAGAACAGTAATAACATTTTCGATTGAGCCTTTTGCCATACTTTTTCTACGGATAGATTTCCCGTTTCCGCCAATGCTTTCTTCTTCCACGATTCCGGTAATATTAATGCTTCCTTTGTCAAGCGCAGGCATGACGGTTACTTCAATTTCAAGTAGTGCTCCGCTATTTGGACCGTAAACAGCAAGTCCATTAATCCGGCCAATTTTCGGCTTGTCATCGATTTTCCGGTCCATTCTTGGCGTCAGTTGACTATTGTGAGCCATCCAAGCTATATCTTCTTCCTTAATGTAATCGCGATCTTCTGTAATGGAAATACCCGCTAGCGTTTGAACCATATTTACAGCTTCCCTGCCATTTCGGGCATATTCGGCGATTGTTTCAAGACCTTTATCGCTGATTGTCATCTCTACCTTGTCAGACGCTTTTTTGGCAATCGAAATAATTTCTCCAGGATCAAGTTCTCTAAAAAAAACTTCAATACAGCGCGAACGGATAGCAGGAGGAATTTCATTCGGGGTTCTTGTTGTTGCACCAATCAAGCGAAAATCCGCTGGCAATCCATTTTTAAAAATATCATGGATATGAGTTGGAATATTCGTATTTTCCTCTGAATAATACGCACTTTCTAAAAATACCTTACGATCTTCTAGCACTTTAAGCAGTTTATTCATTTGAATAGGATGAAGCTCACCAATTTCATCTATGAACAGGACGCCACCATGTGCGTTACTTACTGCCCCTTGCTTTGGCTGCGGAATCCCCGCTTGTCCCATGGCACCAGCTCCTTGATAGATTGGATCATGAACAGAGCCAATTAGTGGATCTGCAATGCCTCGTTCATCAAATCTGGCTGTTGTTGCATCCAATTCTACAAATACGGCCGATTTTTGAAACGGCGATTTCTTATTGCCCTTTGCTTCCTCTAAAACAAGCCTTGCGGCAGCTGTTTTTCCGACACCTGGTGGGCCATATACGATAACATGCTGTGGATTTGGACCGCAAAGCGCAGCCTTTAACGTCTTAATTCCATCTTCCTGTCCAACAATATCAGCAAATGTAATCGGCCTTACACGTTCTGATAGTGGTTCTGTTAGTGAAATAGACCGCATTTTTCGAAGCTGATCCATTTCTTTTCTAGAGTCACGATCAATCGATACCTTTTGTGTCCTTTGTCCCTTAAGTAAATTAAAAAAATACATACCAATCACAATACCAAAAAACAGCTGAATTAATAACGCGATTCCTGTCCAATTCATTGCCTTTCCCTCCTGCATTCACCAAGTATGTAAATGATAGTATCTCCTTTGCCCTAATGAATCATCCATCTTTTTTTACGGATAAGGAGAACATAGATCCTTCATTTTCTTCGGAAAAGGGGCGGGGCTTCGCAAAATCAGCTCCGCACCGCCACCTGCATAAATTTATACTATTTGAGTACCCGAACCTTTTTCATCATTGGTTTTGGAGGGAACACTCATGGATGCTTTTTGAAGAATTGCCTTAAAAGGACCATGAATGAGGATTGGATGGTACGTGTATGAAGGAAAACGCCACGCTAGCAGGCAGGCATACTGAAACGCCCCCGGCCTTTTGGTGCATGGTTCCACTTCCCTTTCCTGGCATAGATAGCGGAGCCGCATTTCGAAGTTGCGCGCTGGAGCCACTTTTTTTCGCTATAGGATGGGAAACAGTAATAAAAACAAACCCCATTATTACGCTTTTATAAAACCCCGTCGCTTAATGATGCGGGGCGAGCGTTGACTAGCCGATACACCGATATTCAGGCGGGCACTTTCGTCGATTTCATGTCTTACGAGCGAGATTTCAAATTTGCACGCCAGTTCCTCCACTTTTTGAGCAGGATTTCCGATTTGCGCGCCGGAACCACATTCGATAAAAAAAGCATCCCTCGCTGAACAGTCACGACAAAATTCATCCAATCTCCTCTCCCACTTCATCCTATACGATAGCCCCATACAGGAAATCCTATCCTAATTTCCATAAAAAAAGGACTGACCTCGCCGCTACGACATGCAGTAATACGTGAAAATAACACGCATTACTGTGTGTAGAGTACGAAATCAGACCCGTTTAAGATTATGCAGATGTTTTATCAGCTACGTTAATCGTTGTTCCATCTTTAAGAACTAGTTTAGGTGACTCATTTTCTGTTATTGCTGCCCCTGTAATAATACATTTGTCAATGTCATCACGTGAAGGCAATTCAAACATTACTTCAAGCATAATGCCCTCAATAATAGAACGCAGTCCACGAGCACCTGTTTTTCTTTCAATTGCTTTCTTCGCAATTTCAAGTAGAGCATCTTCCTCGAATTCGAGAATGACATTGTCAAGCTCCAGCATTTTTTCAAATTGCTTCACTAGAGCATTTTTCGGCTTCGTTAGAATATCAATCAATGCCGCTTCATCTAATTGCTCCAATGTAGCAATTACTGGAATACGACCAATGAATTCCGGAATTAAACCGAAGCGCAATAAATCTTCTGGAAGCACTTTAGACAGTAATTCTTTTTCTGCCACATCATCTTTCTTCACATCTGATCCAAAACCAATTACTTTTTGGCCTAGACGGCGTTTAATAATTGGTTCGATTCCATCAAATGCACCACCACAAATAAAGAGAATATTTGTTGTATCAATTTGAATAAACTCTTGGTGTGGATGTTTACGGCCACCTTGAGGTGGAACACTCGCAACAGTACCTTCAAGTATTTTCAACAATGCTTGTTGAACACCCTCACCAGACACATCACGCGTAATGGATGGGTTTTCCGATTTACGTGCTACTTTATCGATTTCATCAATATAAATGATCCCTTTTTCTGCCTTTTCAACATCATAATCTGCAGCTTGGATTAATTTAAGCAAAATGTTTTCAACATCTTCCCCAACATATCCAGCCTCAGTTAATGATGTAGCGTCAGCAATCGCAAACGGTACATTCAAAAGTCGTGCCAATGTCTGTGCAAGTAAAGTTTTCCCACTACCTGTCGGACCGATGAGTGCGATATTACTCTTTGCAAGTTCTACATCATCCACTTTACTGTTTGAATTGATTCGCTTGTAATGATTGTAAACCGCAACTGCAAGAGATTTCTTAGCCTGCTCTTGCCCAATTACATATTCATCTAGAATTTCACGAATTTCCATTGGTTTTGGAACATCTTTAAATTCGATTTCTTCTTCCGTACCTAATTCTTCTTCTACGATTTCTGTGCAAAGCTCAATACATTCATCACAAATATATACACCTGGTCCTGCTACCAGTTTACGAACTTGCTCTTGAGTTTTTCCGCAAAAAGAACATTTTAATTGTCCTTTTTCATCATTAAATTTAAACATGGACTCACTCCTTTATTAAATTTTCCTATATACATAGTCATGCGCATTATTTTTGGACGTAAATAAACGCATAAACTGGGTATTAAAATTTTGATGTAGACCGCATTGTACCATGTCTCAAGTATTTTTGTAATAAAAATGCTCAAAACTAAAAGTTGTCCAATAAGTACTAACTATTCTAAACGATAATATGTATGTTGCCCGTAATAGGCTTTCCCAAACCTGAAAAACGTTAAGTGTCAATAGAGTCCAATGCCCCAGACCACTTCCACCGAATTAGCAAACGGCAAAGTGAGTATATCATATGACCAATTTTGAAAACGCTTACTAACCATTTGAATAAAACATTTTATAACTTCACGGGGAAGCAAGTTTGTATCGTTTGTTCAATTCTTTGCGCAAAGCGATTTCATGGAACCGGTACAATAATGTCTCTTACTTACTGAACATGGATAGGAATAAATTTTCACAATTTCTCGGCTCTTTCCTTCCTCTTTTTTGACACTTACTAGCAAGGTAGGGATATTGTGTAAGTATAACTATGTATATGCGGTATTAAAATTAATCTACACTGAATTCACAAAAAAATCAATGCTGAAATTCCCAACAAAATAATTATTTTTTTTAAATGATGATTTGAGCTTTCTAAAGTCATAGTGGTTATGTAGGCATATTGTCGTAACAGCAAGCGTTTTTCACTGTTTCCATTTTTTATGTACGATTACGTTATATAACGATACGATATTAGCCCATTGCATTATGTATAAAACAAGGCACGAATGCTCGTGCCTTGCATGTCTCTAATTATAATACAAAATATGTTGTTTGGCTAAATTTTAATACTTAGCCTAAGGTACGTTGGCCTTTATTATTCAGCAGCAGCGACTGTTTTGCTGTTTGCAACAAGGAAGTCGATTGCTTTGTTGATTTTAAGATCACCTTTAAGACCTTCTAGGCTACCAAGTGCTTTTTTGATGTTTTCTACATCCATTTTGTACATTTCAGCCATTTTTTCAATCTCAGCATTCACATCTTCTTCTGTTACTTCGATGTTTTCAGCTTTAACGATTGCATCAAGAGTTAGGCTTACACGAACTTGGTTTTTCGCTTCTTCTACCATTTGGCCTTTAAGAGCTTCTTCATCTTGTCCTGAGAATTGGAAGTATAACTCCATATTCAAGCCTTGAGATTGAAGACGTTGTTCGAAGTCTTTCATCATACGATCTACTTCGTTCGTTACCATAATTTCTGGAATGTCAACTTCCACATTTGCAGACGCTTGTTCGATAACTGCATCACGAATTGCGTTTTCTGCTTGGTGTTTTTTGTCATGCTCAAGGTTTTTCTTAGTTTTTTCTTTTAATTCAGCAAATGTTTCAACTTCATCGTCGACATCTTTTGCGAATTCGTCATCTAATTGAGGTAGTTCTTTTGTTTTGATTTCGTGTAATTTCACTTTGAATACAGCAGGTTTACCTGCAAGCTCAGCAGCATGGTATTCTTCAGGGAAAGAAACTTCGATATCTTTTTCAGCTCCTGTTTCAAGACCAACTAATTGTTCTTCGAAACCAGGGATGAAGCTATTAGAACCAAGTTCTAATGTGTAGTTTTCAGATGCTCCACCTTCAAATAATTCGCCATCAACAGATCCTTCGAAGTCGATAACAACTGTGTCGCCATTAGCTGCTTGTCCTTCTTCTTTTACTACTAGCTCAGCTTGACGTTCTTGAAGAGTTTTGATTTCATTATCAACATCTTCGTCTGTTACTTCAGCGTTGAATGCTTCTACTTCAAGACCTTTGTATTCACCTAATTTAACTTCTGGAGCGACTGTTACATTCGCTTTGAAAATAAGGTTTTGGCCTTTTTCCATTTGTTCAATGTCAATTTCAGGACGATCAACTGGGTTGATTCCTGCTTCTTCAACAGCATTTGCATACGCATCTGGAAGAATAATATCAAGTGCATCTTGATAAAGAGATTCTACGCCGAATCTTTTTTCAAACATTTGACGAGGCATTTTCCCTTTACGGAAGCCTGGTACGTTTACTTGTTTTACAACTTTTTTGAACGCAGCGTCTAGACCTTCATTAACAGTAGCAGCTTCTACTTCAATCGTTAGTACGCCTTGATTACCTTCTTGTTTTTCCCATTTTACAGACATGTGTTTCCCTCCAAAAATCTATATACTAAAATGAATAAGCAATGGATGAATCTGCTATGCTATTCCTAACAAGCATCACCATACCCTAATTAATCTAGGGCTCTGTTCGTTTCATAATAAAACGAGACATTACAACCCCTACATTATAACACAGGTTCCCTTCGTTTCAACAGCAATACATTAAATATTCCCATAAGAAAATTCTTCAATTATATTAATTTGGAGGATCACTTCGTGCACGGAATCCGAACTTACTCCATATTGAGCGGCTCTTTTATTGGCAGTATTATCACCGGTTTGATACTTCTCTGCCACAGTATGATAGGCGCAAGCCCAAACTGGAAAAGTGCTCTCCTCAGGTGCAATTGGATACATCACAAATTGCTGCCTTTCTATGAGAGATGTGGCCATAGCTAATAAGGATGGATTTTCTTGTTCTAATTGTCTTTCTACGAGGATTGTAACGGTTTTGAAAAAATCCGTATCCTTCATAGGTAGTATTTCTGTTGGAATGATGTCCATCTCTTGTGAGAGCTTTGTTAGCCGTACATTTTTATCGTATTCCTGTTCTTGAAGGATGTGGATTAATAGCGTCTTCAAAAAAGGATGAGCTGCTTCGTCAAGCAGAAATTTCTGAACAGATGGTATAAAAGCTCGAATATTCGCATCTGAAAATCGACTGATATTCCTAAATATTTCTTCGTCGGATTTCCCAGCAAACCATTCGTCAGCATCAAAACCTACTTCCGTTCGTTTCTCTTCTTCGATTTCTACAAACATATCTTCATTCTCTTCTAAAACTCTAGTACTAAAGGCAAGCATTTTTTCAAAGTGGTCGATTTTATCATGAGGTACTTGATTATCATCCAATAGCGCTTTGATTGTCATAACCATTTCTTCATGCTCATTAAGCTGGAGTAAGACCATTAAATAGATACTTACGATCTGAAAATAGTCGCCAATTCCTTTATGAAGCACCTCTTTACACAAATCCCGCGCTTCTATATAGCGACCTACCTCGACAAAAGAAACGATTAAACCGACATTTACATCGGGATTCTCAGGATCAAGCTCTCTTGCTTGGCTATACAATTCCACCGCATGTTTGAACTCTCTTTTTTCAATATGTTCCATGCCCTTTTCCACAAGCCGACTACCCAAATTAGGAAACGGAATAACATTTCCTTCTGGTTTTTGTTTCTTTTTTCCGCCCATTTTATAACTCCGCCTGTCGATATATTTTCTAGCAAATAGTTTAGCATTGTTTTCTTCACAATACAAAAATTAACTAAAAATTCAATAGCAAAAGAGGGTGACTCATAAGAAACATCCATGAGCGTCTGCTCTAAAACTAAAACGATGAAAAAGGTTCAGGTTCTAAAAACTGCATCGCCTTATGAAGGTGGCGGTGCGGAGCTGATTTTTCGAAGCCTCGTCCCCATGTCCTTCATACAAAAAGGATCAGGCTTCACAACAACTATATCCCATTCAAATTAAGTGTTTGTAACACTCTAATCTGGGTAGTAGTGTGAGGTCTGACCCTTTTGGACAAATGCTACGCAATTATTTCGTAGACACAACATCTATTGTTTGTTCATATTTAGCAATTTGATCATCATATTGCAGAGTGATTGAGATCTCATCCCACCCATTCACTAGCATTTCTTTCCAATATGGGTGAATGTCAAACTCCGTAACAAAATCAGCTGGTCCGTAAACCTTTTGATTAGGTAAATCGACTGTGAATTCAACATCAGGATTTTTGGCTTCCTTCATTAAATAGGAAACTTCATCTGCAGAAAGAGCAATTGGCAGAATCCCATTTTTCAGGCAGTTATTCTTAAAAATATCGGCAAATGAAGGCGCAATGACGATTTGAAAACCAAAGTCCTGCAACGACCACGGTGCATGCTCCCTTGAAGATCCGCAGCCGAAGTTCTCACCTGCCACTAGAATGGAAGCACCAGCGGCCTCAGGCTGGTTTAACTCAAAGTCTTCGCGAAGCTCACCATTTTCATTATATCGCCAGTTGTAGAATAAAAACTCACCAAAACCTGTCCGTTCAATTCGTTTTAAAAATTGCTTCGGAATAATCTGATCTGTGTCCACATTGTTCCGGTCTAAAACTGCCGGTTTTCCTCGGTATACCGTAATTGGTTCCATATTGCACCTCCTAAATTAATGTAATTGATGCATTTCTGATGAGTTTTCTAAATTTCTGATATCAATAAATTTCCCATAAAGCGCAGCCGCAGCCGCCATTTCCGGGCTGACTAAATGCGTTCGTGCACCTGCACCTTGACGACCTTCGAAGTTCCGATTGGACGTTGAGGCACAGTGCTCTCCTGCTGGAACTGCATCTGGATTCATGCCTAAACACATGCTACAGCCAGAGTCCCGCCATTCAAAACCCGCTGACTTAAATACTTCATCAAGCCCTTCTTCCTCGGCTTGTTTCTTTACCTTTTGCGAACCAGGGACAACCATTGCCCGGACTCCTTTATGCACTTGTTTCCCCGATATAACATCGGCTGCTTTTCGCAAATCTTCAATACGTGAATTCGTACAAGACCCAATGAATACATGCTGAACCGGAATATCGGTAATCTGCATCCCTTCCGTTAACCCCATATATTCGAGAGCACGTTGCAATTCTTTTTCATCAATCGTATCACTTGACCCAACAGGGATGTTCTCATCCACAGCACTTGCCATGCCAGGATTTGTTCCCCAGCTAACCATCGGCGAAATTTGCTCTGCATCAATTGTGATTTCCCTGTCATAGACTGCATCCTCATCACTAGCCAGAAGTTTCCATTGATTCACACTTTGTTCAAACTCTTCGCCTGTCGGCACAAACTTTCTGCCCTTTATATATGAGAATGTTGTTTCATCCGGGCTAACTAACCCAGCACGCGCACCGCCTTCAATCGACATATTACAAACGGTCATGCGTTCTTCCATCGACATATTTCGGAAGACTTCTCCGCAATATTCAACAATATAGCCATTCCCAAAATTCACGCCATACTTGGCAATTACGTATAAAATAACGTCTTTTGCCGTTACACCAAACCTTAATTTCCCGTTCACTTCAAGTTTTAGCGTCTTCGGTTTTGTTTGCCATAGTGTCTGTGTTGCAAAAACATGCTCCACTTCACTTGTTCCAATCCCAAAAGCAATCGAACCAAACGCGCCATGAGTTGATGTGTGGCTATCTCCGCAAACAATAGTCATTCCCGGCTGTGTTAATCCCATTTCAGGTCCGATGACATGGACAATCCCTTGATCTGGACTGTTCAAATCTGCAAGCTCAATTCCGAAATCACGACAATTCGTTTCAAGAGCCGTCAACTGTTTCAAAGCAATCTCATCTTCAATAAAATAACGATTGATTGTTGGAACGTTATGATCCATCGTCGCAAACGTCCGGTCAGGTCGTCTTACTTTCCTACCTTTTAGCCTTAAACCCTCAAATGCTTGCGGTGAAGTGACTTCATGAATATAATGCAGATCAATATATAATAAGTCCGGTTTATTTTCCTCTTGATGAACGATATGTTGCTCCCAAATTTTTTCAATAATTGATTTCCCCACGCTTGCTCACCTCACAAAATTTTTAATGTTTAGCTGTTATAATTTATGAAGAATAAGGATGGACCAGCGCTTAACTTAAACAGCTAACTAACATGACCTTTTAAAGTTAAGCTAGACAATGTGTAAAAACCTAAAAATGTGACAATCACTCCATCACTTAATTGGAGCTGGTTTTATGACTTTTATACATTCTTCCTTCATAAAACGATGCCATTATTGCACCATTTATGTGACTTTTTTAAAATAGCTCAAAAAAGACTCTTCCTTCACCAATAATGGCTGAAAGAAGGCTTATTTGAGCCGTCTTCTTTGTGAATCACATTTACTCATTAACACCCATCTTGCTTTAGATTGCTACTTCATTTAAAAGAGCAGCTTTGACTTCAGCAATCATTTCTTCAGTTGACAAGCTCTCTGTATTATTCCCAGCGATATCAATTGTTCTGAATCCTGAATCGAGTACAGAGTGAACTGCCTTTTCAACAGCTTCTGCTTCTTTCTCCATTCCAAACGACAATCTAAGCATATATGCTGCTGAAAGAATCGTTGCAAGCGGATTCGCTACGTTTTTGCCAGCAATATCTGGCGCTGAACCATGGATTGGTTCGAATAAACTAGGTCCGTCTACTGAAATTGATGCAGAAGAAAGCATTCCAAGTGATCCTGTTAGCACCGATGCTTCATCACTTAAAATATCCCCAAACATATTTTCTGTGACCACAACATCGAATTGTCTAGGATTGCGAATCAATTGCATCGCGGCATTATCCACAAGCATATGCTCTAATGTTACATCAGGATAATTCTTTGCCACTTCCTCTGCCGTTTCACGCCATAGTCTACTTGATTCAAGCACATTCGCTTTATCGACAGACGTTACTTTTTTCTGTCTTTGGCTTGCGATTTCAAAAGAAAGTTCAATGATTCGTCTCATTTCTTCTTTTTGGTAAAATAACGTATCAACGACAGCTTCCTTACCTTCAAAAATCGTACGTTCACTTGGTTTTCCGAAATAAAGGCCACCAGTTAATTCTCGTACAATGATAAAATCCACGTCTTCAATAATTTCTTGTTTCAGCGGAGAGGCTTCCGACAAACTAGAAAAATAGCTAATTGGCCTCAGATTGGCATAAAGATTTAAATCTTTCCGGATTTTCAGTAACCCGCGTTCCGGGCGTAAATGAGTGGGCTGACTATCCCACTTTGGCCCACCAACTGCACCAAGAAGAATTGCATCACTTGATTTACACAATTCAATGGTTTCATCAGGAAGTGGTTGTCCTGTTGCATCAATGGCTGCCCCACCGATTTGGCCATATTCAAAGGTGAATTCATGCTCGAATCGTTCTGCGACGGCTTCGAGTATTTCAACTGCACCTCCCGCCACTTCTTTTCCGATACCATCTCCAGGCAACACTGCAATTTTCCTTTTCATCTTTCTCTCTCCTTTTTAGAGGATGTTCAAAAAATTAGATAAAGTGTGTTTTTATCCTCTTTTTTGAACATAACTTCTCGCTGTTATTGTAGAACGGTATCTTTTTCACTCAAATAGATGATGCGATTTACTGCATTTAGATACGCTCTTGCAGATGCTTCCAATACATCCTGATGTAGGCCTCGACCACTTGTTTCCATCCCACGATAACGGATTTTCACAAACACCTGAGCCAAGGCGTCACGGCCGGCTCCAACGGATTGGATGCGGTAATCAAGCAGATTCACTTTATTGTCCAGACATCGTTCTAGCGTATTGTAAAGGGCTTCGATGCTACCAGCACCTGTAGCTGCTTCTTGTATTAGGTCTGTATTTCCATTTTTCAATGTAACAGTCGCCGTCGGGATTTGGTTCGTTCCATACGTAACCTGTAAGGAATCTAATTCAAAGAAGCGATCATCCTTCGAAATTTTCTCTTCAAGAACAAGTGCTACAAGATCCTCATCTGTCATTTCTTTTTTCTTATCCGCTAATGCTTTGAATTGAACAAACAGACGGTTCATTTCTTCATCCGTTACGTACAATTTCAATTCATCCAGCCTGTTTTTGAAAGCATGTCGTCCGGAATGTTTTCCTAGCACTAGCACATCTGTAGACACACCGACTAGTTCAGGAGAGATAATTTCATAAGTAGATTTTTCTTTTAAATAGCCATCCTGATGAATGCCAGATTCATGTGCATATGCATTTCTACCAATAATCGCTTTGTTTGGCGGAATGATCATACCGGTCAATTTACTGATCATATCGCTTGTACGTTTAATTTCATTAAGAGTCAGCCTTGTATTTGCTTGATAATGGTCACTGCGGATATGTAGCGCTACTGCGACTTCTTCCAGTGCAGCATTCCCAGCTCGTTCACCGATCCCATTAATGGTACCTTCCACCTGAGTGGCGCCTGCTTCGATAGCAGCCAGTGAGTTAGCTGTAGCCATTCCAATATCATCATGACAGTGTGTTGATAATTGCACCTTATTAATAGAAGGAACATGTTCGCGTAGATACGTAAAAATCTCTGCATATTCCTTTGGTGTTGTATAGCCAACCGTATCTGGAATATTAATAATCCTCGCCCCAGCACCAATTACCGCTTCTACGATTTCAGCTAAATAATCAAGCTCAGTCCGACTTGCGTCCTCTGCCGACCATTGAACAAGTGGAAAGCGGCTGGCAGCATAAGCTACTGTCTGTACCGCACGTTCCACTACTTGTTCTTTTGAGAGCTTCAATTTATATTCACGGTGAATCGGTGAAGTGGCAATAAACGTATGCAATCTTGGCTCTGCACCATCTTTTAATGCTTCCCATGCTGCATCGATATCACTTTGCACTGCTCGCGCAAGCCCGGTAACCGAGCTTGTGCGAATTTTTTTAGCAATTTCTTGAACAGATGCGAAATCGCCTTTTGATGCCGCAGGGAATCCTGCTTCGATAATATCTACTCCCAATCGTTCTAATTGTAGAGCAATTTCTACTTTCTCAGAGAAGTTCAAGTTCACACCTGCTGATTGTTCACCATCTCTAAGTGTAGTATCGAAAATATTAATTTTTCGCAACAGTCACCACCTCTTTCTTAGCTTTTTGTTGCTGTTGTACAAAAGGCATCATTGCGCGAAGCTTACGGCCAACTACTTCAATTTGGTGTTCATTTTCACGGTTATTGATTGCTGTGAATACTGGACGATTTGCTTGGTTTTCTAGAATCCAACCTTTAGCAAATTCACCATCTTGAATATCTTTCAACACTTTTTTCATTTCTGCTTTTACGTTTTCAGTCACAACGCGTGGTCCTGAAACGAAATCTCCCCACTGAGCTGTATCCGAAATGCTATAACGCATGTTTTCTAGTCCGCCTTCGTACATTAAGTCGATGATTAGTTTCAATTCATGTAAACATTCAAAGTATGCAACTTCTGGTTGATAGCCTGCTTCTGTTAATGTTTCGAATCCAGCTTTTACCAATGACGTTAATCCGCCGCAAAGTACAGCTTGTTCTCCAAATAAATCTGTTTCTGTTTCTTCCTTAAATGTTGTTTCCAAACCACCAGCACGTAATGAACCGATTCCTTGAGCGTAAGCAAGAGCTAATTCTTGTGCTTCGCCAGTCACATTTTGATAGATAGCAAATAATGCTGGTACACCTGCGCCTTGTTCGTACGTACGTCTTACAAGATGTCCAGGACCTTTGGGAGCAACTAATAGAACATCTACATCTGCTGGAGGAACGATTTGATTAAAATGAATATTGAATCCGTGTGCGAAAAGCAATGCTTGACCAGCTCTTAGTACGGGTTGGATTTCTTCTTGATATACTTTTGTTTGCATTTCATCTGGAAGAAGGATCATGATTACGTCTGCTTGATCTGCTGCTTCTTTTACAGAATAAACTTGGAAACCATCTTCTTCTGCTTTATCCCATGAATTTCCTTTTCTAAGACCGATTACTACATCAACACCACTATCGCGAAGGTTTTGTGAATGAGCGTGTCCTTGAGAACCATACCCGATTACTGCTACTTTTTTATTTGCTAAATACGTTTCGTTTGCGTCACCGTTATAATATACTTTTGTCATTTTAATACATCTCCCTTTTTCTCATTAGTCATTTTTTTCTGATTAATCAAGCTGTAATACCGCCTTAATATGCAAGTATAAACAGCCTGTAAATCCTTGCATAGTTCTATTAACTATTAGTTAGAAAATCCATCACTGATGGAAGCTTCACTTTATTAGACAATCGTAAAGCTTTTTACAACCGACTGTTTTTGTGTACCGCGCGGAAAGGCAGCTGTGCCGGTTCGCGCAAGTTCTTTTATTCCATAGGGCTTAAGCAATTCAATGAACGCTTCTACCTTATCGGACTCTCCAGTAATTTGTATCGTGAGGCTATCTTTGCTGACATCAATGACCGAGCCGCGGAATGGTTCAATTAATGAATAAATCTCCGTACGGGTTTGGCTTGAAGCAAGCACTTTTACAAGAGCTAACTCTCTCGCTACAATGGATTGATCGCTAATATCTGTTACTTTTAATACATCAATTTGTTTATTTAGCTGTTTCGTCATCTGTTCAATGACATTCTCATCTTCAACATGAACAACTACAGTTATTCTTGAGATGTTTTCTTGTTCAGACTGTCCAACAGATATGCTTTCAATATTATAATTTCGTTTCGTAAACAAATTGGTAATTCGGTTTAACACGCCAGGGCGATTGTTTACAGTTAGGGTTAGAATGCCTTTCTTCATAGCTTCACACCTACCATTTCATGCAGCCCTTTACCCGGCGCCACCATCGGATAGACATTTTCTTCCGCTTCTACTTCAAAGTCAATGAGTACAGGTCCTTTGATCGCAAGTGCTTCTTCAATTTTGGCACTAGCATCTGTCTCATTATCGACTTTAAAAGCCGGAATTCCGTACGCATTAGCTAATTTAACAAAGTCTGGTTGATAATCAAATTTACTATGAGAGAAGCGTCCCTCATAAAACTCTGACTGCCATTGTCTAACCATCCCTAGCGCATGATTGTTCACGATGATAATTTTGACAGGAAGATTTAATTCAGCCATTACGGCTAATTCCTGACTCGTCATCTGGAATCCGCCATCACCTACTACAGCAAATACTGTCGCGTCAGGTTCGGCAATTTGCGCACCAACTGCTGCTGGTATACAAAATCCCATCGTTCCAAGTCCACCTGAAGTTACCCAAGCATTCGGTTTATTAAACGTAAAATATTGAGCGGCCCACATTTGATGTTGACCAACATCTGTTACGACAATCGCATCACCAGCCGTTTTTTCATGTAAAAGTTCAATCACTTTTTGCGGCTTCAATGTATCTGACTCTTTGTCGTATACAAATGGGAATTCTTCTTTCCAGTCTTTGATCGTTTTTATCCACTCTGTCAGCTCAGGCTTCTTGCCGTCTTGTGCAACTAATTGCTCTAGTGCTTCTTTGGCACACCCTACAATCGGGATCTTCGTCGGTACGTTTTTCCCAATTTCAGCAGGATCAATATCAATATGTGCAACCTTGGCGTTTGGCGCAAATTCCGCTAAATTTCCAGTTAATCGGTCATCGAAGCGCGCCCCGATATTAATGAGCAAATCACATGTTGAGAGCGCCATATTGGCTGCATAGATTCCATGCATTCCGCCCATTCCGATGAATAGTGGATGGTCAGCCGGGAATCCACCGAGTCCTAAAAGTGTATGCACAACAGGAATACCTTGTTGCTGTGCGTATTGCAAAAGTTTTTCGGATGCTTTTGCATGCAGGATACCAGCTCCAGCTAAAATGACTGGTTTTTTTGAACTGCTCACAGCTTCTACCATTTTCCTGATTTGCAAATAATTCGGCTGTGTAGTTGGCTGATAGCCTGGTAAATCGATTTGCGGTTCCTCGCCAACCTTACCGTCTATCGTTGCTACATCTTTAGGTATATCAATGAGTACAGGTCCCGGTCGACCGCTTGAAGCAATATAGAACGCTTCTTTGATTATGCGCGGGAGGTCTTCCGGTTTTCTTACTTGATAGTTATACTTCGTGATTGGCGTTGTAATTCCGATAACATCTGCTTCCTGGAAGGCATCTGAGCCAATGACGGACGTAGCAACCTGTCCAGTGAAGACAACTAAAGGAATTGAATCAATCATCGCATCTGCAAGGCCAGTCACAATATTCGTTGCCCCTGGGCCAGATGTAGCAATAACTACCCCAGGTTTTCCAGTAATTCGGGCGTACCCTTCTGCCGCATGAATGGAACCTTGTTCATGACGCGGTAGGATGTGTACCATGCCTGATCGGTAAATTTCATCGTAAATCGGTAGAACAGCTCCACCCGGATATCCAAAAATGACTTCAACTTGTTCCTTTTTCAGGGCATCAATCAGAAAAGCGGCCCCGCTTTTTAGTTGATGTTCCGCTTTTCTGGCTGTTACCACTGCTTTTTCTGTCATTTGAAAAGACCTCCTTCGCTTATTTTTTGTTTGATTGTGGTAATGCTTTTACTCAATAAAGGCGAAAAACATATAAAAAGCCCCTCACCTCATTAAGCATGCTGTTGCATTACTTAAAGGGGTGAAGAGGCTATATATCCTATCCACGGTACCACCCTAATTCGCACAAAATACGTGCGCACTCTAAACAGATTTCACTCTGTACTGTATTTTGATAACGGGTGCTGGTTGGCACCCGTTCAGCCTTACTCGTACACTTTCGGGCTGAAACTCAGAGGTGAGTTCACCTTTTGGACATTACCGGCTTCCAGCTACCCGGCTCTCTGTAAATGTCTGCTCAAAAGATTACTTATCCTCATCAATGCTTTAACATGTTGAATTTTATTATTATATTACTCGCTAAAATTTGCGTAGTAGTCAGCTATTTAAATTCTTATAATTTTTAGAAGAATGTAAAAGCTGTTGTATTTGAAACTAATATTACGCTGATATTTAAAGCACGTCAATACCTTTTTCCTAATTATTTGACTATTCTATTTTATCGATTCAATTGAATCCGCTTACATCATTGCTGTGACTTATTTTCTATATTAATAGAACTTTTGACCTTTTAAAAAAATTCAAGAAACATAAAAAACGAGAATTTCTTTTTTAAAGAAAATTCTCGTTTTCACTTATAGAGTCTTAGATCGAATCAAATCTTTTTTTCGATACACACTTAATACAAGACCGATGAGCCCCGCATTCAACAGGACCTGCATATTTCCGTAACTTATAAATGGGAGTGATACACTCATGATCGGAAATAGCCCCAATGACATCCCAAGATTAAACACCACCTGAAAGGCGAAAAGACTTAAGGCGCCGATTACAAGTAACTTTCCGTATCCATCACGGACCGTTTTAACAACAATAAGCATGCGACAGATTAGCAACAACAATGTGCCTCCCAACACAACCGCAAATGTCCATCCTAGGGTATAAGATAAAGAAATGAAAACAAAATCCGTTGTACTCTCTGGTAACATCAATCCTGATTCAGGTAACGACTGCCAAAACCATCCGGTTCCATCTCGGAGTTCTTTGATTTTTACATAGTGATATCCAGATGAATCTGCATATTTTTCAGAATGTAGATACGCCAGTAAACGTGTTAGTTGATATTCCTTAATTCCAGAGGTAAACCAAACATATAGCGGTATCGACGCACCAATCACCAATGAAATTATATAAGACCAAATAACTTTCCTTTTCTCAAAATGACTTCCCCACAACATTACACCTGTGATAATCGTGAACATGCCAAAAACGAAAAGATTGGGGGTTAATATAATTAAATAGCTTGTAACTAGATATAAAATCACGACCATATACATTTTCATTTTTTCATTTCGAAAAATCCTTGCCCATCCTAATAAAAAGAGTGGCAGTGTGATCGATATATCCGTTGAAAATGGTCCTAACACGAGAGTAACACTTCCGTGTACCATATTTCCTGAAATGAGTGCAAAAGAAATTATTCCCCAACCAATTATGAACCAGCCAATACCTAGTTTTTGCAATTTTTGATAATCAAAAAACATGAGAACTGCGGCGAAAGCAATTCCAATAAACGTTACAATGAACTTCTGAAGAAAGGCCATCGCCGTATGTTCAGATTCGAACACAAATATTGGCACCATTCCAAGAACAACGATAAACAAAAACAAGCCAATCATTTTCCAATCCACTTTCGGGCGGTGCAAACGATCCATTTTTTGCCCAAGGAGGATTGGACTCCCCATTCTTAAAACGGCCTTTTGTTCAGCTTCTTCATCATTTAACCCTTGTTTCTTTAGCGCTTCTATTGATTGTTTCAAATGATTATTCAGTTCTACTTCAACGAGTTTCCTAGCTTCCGTGGAACGAATACTACGCGATACTTCGGACAAAAACTTTTCTTTATTCATAGAATTATCCACCCATTACGGTTTGAAGAACAAATGAGGCCGATTCTTTTTTTGTCTCCGCTTTGCTCAACAGCTTCCGCCCTTTATCATTCAATTTGTATAATTTTTGCTCGGAAGTTCCCCAATATGCTTGTATGTACTCTTTTTGTTCTAAATCATGTAGTAATGCATACAACAAACCTTCATGATCAGCGAACTTTATATTCCCTTTACTCGTCAGAACGTCCATAATTTCAAAGCCGCTTTTTTCACTTTTCAACATTCTAAAAATCGCAAGAATGACTTCCTCTTCACCGGCTCCTTCATTTACAACGGCCTGACGAATGTTTTTCTGATGTTTTTCTGAAAAATTCACGCCTGAAAAAACAGTAGTCTTCATCGCTTTTTTCAACTGTTTTAATCGATTTTCCATCCTGTTCCCTCCAAACTGTTCTTTAATATTTGTTTCGCCCTGCGCATTCTTGTTTTAATCGTGCTCTGACTGTTCCTTGTCATTTCTGCCAATTCTTTAATCGTAAGCTCTTGAAAATAATACAAATAAATCACTTCTCTGTACTTCACCGGAAGATTCATGACAGCATCTGCTAATACCTGATCCTCATCCTTTTGAATGATATCTTGTTCAACATGATCTACTGCTTGAAAAGCAGCATGATTTTCAGCGTCTAATTCGACTTGGTGATAATACCAGCTCTTCAAGTAATCTTTACAATGATTGATCGCGATCCGCCATAGCCAAGTACGTATTTTCGCCTGTCCCCTGTACCTCGGCAGTGCTTGATAGCATTTCACGAAGATTTCCTGAGTTAAATCTTCTGCCAATGGAAGGTTCTTCACATACGAATAAACAAGCTGCAAGATATCTTGTCCATACACCGTCATAATTTCATCAAGCAGCGCGTCCTCCTCGCCATTTCGGAGAGCTTCTGCAACTAACTCCTTCACGTATCTCACCCTTTCTTTCTATACCTTAGACGATTCCATGTAAAAATTAGTTTTATTTTGCGTGAATTTTTATATGATTTTTTTGCAAAAATATCTACTTTTAATCTTAAAGGTCAAATGAAAATTACGAAACGGGAAACCTTAAATGTTTAAAGTTTCCCGTTTCTATTTTCCGCTAAATATTTTCTTTTTTAATAATCTTGTCCGATTTTAAATCCCTGTAGATTGATTACGTTACGATAAACTCAACAACAATTGGAGTATCTGGATCTAATACATCGCCACCAGGAATCGTGATAGCTGCAGTGGTAACAGATGAAGTATCTGAAGTCTGAATCATCGCGTTTATATAAAGAGTGTAATACGCAAATGAAGCCGGAAATGCTGTAGCAGCAACACCAGCGTCATTAGTAAATTCAGTTGCGTCAATTAAAAATGTAGCTCCTGTACCAGTCCCTGAACCAGCAGTAGCCGTAAATTTTCTACCAGCTATAAAAGGTTTGACTATCGCCATTTCTATACACCTCCCCTTTTCTTTCATACTCTAGTTAATGTGCATAATTGAAAAAGGGAAGAGCTATTAACCTAATATAGTCACACATTTATCTTCCGTCTTCTTGATTATAAAACATCACTATTTCAAGAATAATTGAAGAGCCTTCGTAAATAGTGCCGCCATTAGGAATGATAGTTAAAGCTTTTTCATTTATAAGGTATGAATTACCCGGTTGTAGTATTCCATTAAGAAATAAATTCACATAACTATTTTGTCCCGTCAGAAATCCAGTTGCTAGTTCCCCATTATCGTTTGTAAATTGATTCGAAGAAATCGTTTCAGTAGTCTCAATATCTAAGGTTACAATATGAAAGTATCTTTCAACACTTGGAGTGACGCCTCCTGTGCCTGGTGGGCCTGGTGGGCCGGGGATTCCTTGTGGGCCAGGTACATTCTTAACACAACAATACCGACACCGATTCCTATGGTCACATTTACAATTAGATCGATTCCACTCACGTTTTCCATAACTTTTGTGAATATAAGTATATCCCATCTTTTCACTCCTTTTATTTCAATTTATTCGGATTGCATTTGAGGCGTTTGGACAATCGGGCATTCTTTTTTATTCACTTGCCCTAATGCCATCAAATATCGGAACAGTAAAATTCCAATAAGAGAAGGTGCTTCCAACCAATCCTTCCCATTCTGATTTGTTTAAAGATTACTCCCTTTTATCAAGACCGCTGAAACACTTAGGCCTTTTGATGAGCTATTAAATTTTTTCATAAAAAAACGAGTCTACTTTCAGTTTTTGAAGGTAGACTCGTCTCGTTTTGCTATACTTCCTTACCCCTTTCCTTCCATTCGTTTTATCATTCTTCTTAAATTCTTCATACACGACTTGTTCTAGAATGAAGACTCTTGAACTGTCGAATGGCATCAAATCTTCTACTCCCCACATATATGCGTTCTTTTCCCTCAACATACTGCTTTCAGTGGGTGCCAGAATATATACAGATACATAGGAACAATAGCGGAGAAACAGCATACATAAATAACAGGGAAAAAAATTTCATTTAGGAGTTGAGTATAGTGAAGACTCCATGGGTGAATTCGACAAAGATGCAGGAAATTATATCCAAACAAATAAACATTGTTAATTCTTCTAGAGTTCAAATAAATTCTACTTCCCCCTACTGCAGTAAAAACAAAGATTTCACAGAAATCAGAATTGATTGTCGACTATCCAATCTGATTTCTAGCCGTTGTATCTCAGACGAAGCTGATGATGTTAACGGAAAATCTCTTACAGAAATAAACGAGAATCCATGCGAATCACCTGCGTGTATAGGTATTGAGCAGCCTTCTGAAATGGAACCAGAAGCTGAAGTGAATTGCGCTATGAACATAACCGAACCCACTAATGATCAGCAGAATTTCCAAACCGATGGTAGCAATTATTCTCCAATGGATTCTGCTTTGGATACGAACGATCCTTCTGAGTCCAACGAAGCAGGTGAAAAATATAAAGTTTTTAACCGCAAGAGCATCGATGAAGATATGTACGAGGAGGATTCGCATGTCGTTCCCGTACATGATTCACCCATTAATAAAACGGAGGGGAAAGATAATCAAACTAGCACTTCTTTTGATTTTGTAAATATTAGAGTTCCGGTTGTAGTTGGGGAATACAAAGTAGATATTTGTTTAGAAGAAGCGGTATTGTTTAAAGAAAAATTTATGCAGATTAACACAATTTCCAATAAAGTTGTCCTATCAAATAGTAAATTTGTACCCACTCGTTTTTCCGGACCATTAGATAACGGGATGTCTAAAGCTTTAAAAGGAAACTTATTTATAGAAGGATATATCTCCCAAAACATTGAATATACTGCCGCTAACCAGGATCTTGAAACAGAACCATTTTATAAGGATGGAAAAGTTTATTCAATGACAAAAAAAAGACCATTCTCCACAATTGTCGAAATTGATGATTTTCTCCATCCACCGATGTTTGGAGCGATTACTCAAAAAACCTTTGACTTTTTTGACCCAGACAATAAAGAAGTCCCTCAAATTAACACTAAACTATTCAACACTGTAACTTATTATCCAGAGGAGCCATATTGTCGTTTAATTTTTTCTGAAATTCATGAACATACAAGTTTATCAGACAAGGTTAATGAAAATTACGACAATACTCCTATTGAGTCTGTTCAAGTAAATTCCATACACGAAAAAAATGAAACGAATGAAAAGCAATTAACCCAGAAAACAGTATTAGTTACATTCGTACATTTGCTACAAGAACAACGTGTTCGAGTTAGATGCGATAACACATAAAGGAAAAAAAGTTACTTACCTATAAGAAACGTATAGCCGTATGGTTAGCTCCCGAAAAGGAGATATTCACCCAAGCCCAACGGCATTTAAAGCCTGAACATCTTTACCCATTGTAAAAAATCAAAGCCATCAAATAAAAAAGGCCAAGTCCCTACTCACATTACCCATGCTAAAAATAAAATGCTGAATATAGTAATTTCGTATGGTAGTAAAAATTAGCAAATATTAGGGAGAGATTACTTTATGAGCGATAACCTCAATAATCAACCTTTACAACAAGTTAACCCACCTTGTCCAGTAACTTCGACAGAACAAATTCCATTAAGCGATCAAGCAACACCACTCGTTAGTGTAGCAAGTACTCCAACTATTAAAATTCCGGTTGTAGTAGCAGAAAGAACATTACAAATTGTTGTAGAGGCGGATATTTCACTTTCGCCAGCAGCAACGGAAATTAAAAGAGTTCATAAGAATGCATTTCTAAGTCAAGTCAAACTTGTGCCTGTTGAATTTGCTCCAATTGCCGGTACTAACTTCTTCAACGTAACAAGAGCTAAATTATTTGTTTCTGGATTCATTCGTAAAAATATTGAATATGCTTCAACCGAATGTAACGGAAACTTATTTGATCGAATTGCAGATGTTCCGTTTTCCGGGTTCGCAGATCTTACAGCAGCGGACTTTATCTTATTCCCAATTCTTGCTGGTTCTTCAGCTAACTCAGCTATGTTCCTAAATGAAGCAAATCAAGTAGCTCCACGTTTGGATAAATATTTCTTCCAGAACCTTGTGAACTATAATGAACAACCTTATGGCGAGTTAGTACGTGCCAACTTCTTTGAACTTGATTTCTCGCCAACTATGGTAGAACCTGAACAAGCGTTTAGCACTTTGCGTGAAAAAATTGTCATGGACCTCACATTAAAAGTATTACAAGTTCAACAAATCCAAGTTACTGGAAACCAAATAATTCCCGGTTCTACGACTGGAACTACTCTAGGTTAATAGGTCTTGAACGCTAAGTAAGCTTGACTCTATTTCGATCATACTAATGATGAGTTTGCCGTTACATCTTTGAAATGACAAGAAATAAGAAGCGGACCCTATAGGGTTTTCGCAGTCTATCAAATGAATCAAATATAGAAACTTCTTCTAATGGGTCATGTCGATTTCTTCAACAACACTCTCACCATCCCTAAGGTTGAGGTGTTTTTCTTCTGAAAATAATATAGAAGAGCTTATAATTGACAGACCCATTTATTCGCCAATACCCTTTTTTTAAATGTCAAAAAGTAAAACAGAAAAAGACTGCTATACATCGGTCACTTAAGATTATTTCTAATCTTAAAAACCTCAATATAACAGCCTTTTTTCAATTAACGTCCCAGGAGAGATTCGAACTCCCGACCGACGCCTTAGAAGGGCGTTGCTCTATCCAGCTGAGCTACTGGGACATGATATGTAATGACAAGATTTATTATAGTATGTATGCGTCAGATAGTCAACACTTGTTATTGATTTATTTCAACCACAATATGAATGAAGCTGTCTCATAGCGAAAAGATTAGACCAACAACTACTAAATAACGTTTATATTACATGTACATGACACAGTATCCGGTATATAGAGTTAAGATCAGACCCTTTTGAGACAGCTTCATTATTCTTGGTCTCAGTTAAATGTGTAAGTATTCCTTAAGTTTTTTACTAAATTCCCACAGTCATCATAGAATTGGATTGTTGCTTCTTTTTGATGAAGCTCTAGGATGGCATACGTTTTTTCTTTACGGTTTCTTGGAAGACGTATGCTTCCTGGGTTAATATATAGTCTTCCGTCAATCATTTCAGAACCGGCGATGTGTGAGTGACCGAAGCAAATGATGTCCGCTTGCTCTTCCTCTGCTTTATAGGAAAGATTCATGACTGTCATTTTCACATTATACAAATGACCATGGGTGACCAAAAAGCGCGAGTCACCGATTGTTTCTACAACATAATCTGGGTAGTCAGCGTCATAATCACAGTTCCCTCTAACCGCTAATAACCCTTCCATAATTGAATCCGCTTTCTCTAACTCAGAATCACCACAATGGATGAATACATCGACTTCTGCTTGGTGACGTTCTTTTATTTTTTCAACCTCTGACGTTAGACCATGGCTATCGCTCATAATCCCTACTTTCATAATTGAGTCGCTTCCCTTTCAAGAAAAGCATCTAATTTTTCTTCTAGTGCATGAAGGGCATTGGCGCGGTGACTGATTTCATTTTTCTCGTTACTTTTGAGCTCAGCCATTGTTTTCCCTTTTTCCCCCACATAAAAAACAGGATCATAGCCAAAACCATTCGTACCCTTTGGTTCATTTGTGATTCGTCCTTCCACAGAACCAGACACTGTGATTGTTTCTTGATTCGGAGATGCAAGTGCGAGTGCACAATAAAATCTTGCTGTTCTCTTTTCTTCTGGAACATCCTTTAATTCTTGAAGAACCTTCTCTGTATTAGCCGAATCGCTCTTTGCCTCACCAGCGTAGCGCGCTGAATACACGCCGGGCCTGCCATCAAGTGCATCTACGATGAGGCCGGAATCGTCACCTATCACAAACTTCCCAAGCATTTTACTAATGGCTTCTGCTTTTAAAATAGCATTTTCTTCAAAGGTTGTCCCTGTTTCCTCGACATCTAGTGCATCTTCGAAATCGAGCAGAGTCTGAACTTGAAACCCTCTTGAATGAAACAAACTTTCAAATTCTTTTGCTTTTCCTTTATTTTTCGTTGCAATAATGACCGTTTTCATACTATATCACTCCTGAGTCCATGTAAGATTTTTTAAAACGCGGTTGGCTTTTGCATCTAGCGTGGCTTTAGTAATCCTCTTTTTCGCTATTAACTAAAGTCTAACACAATTTCCACTATCGCAAAAACCCTAATATTTAATGGACTATCGCGATACAAATTTTATCACAAATGAAAAAAAGGTCTGCCATAAGCAGCCCTTCATTGTATATCTTTCTATTAAAAACTACCCGTGTTTACTTTTGCAGGACGGCTTACAGGTTCAGTTATTGCTTTACCCTCTTCATCCATCAAGCCGCCTTTTCCTTGTACAAGCACTTCCACACTTTTAATATCGTTTTGTTCTGTTAATGAAAGAACGAGTGCATCAAGAGCCTCTTTCGAAATCTTTCTTTCTTTGAAACTGCCTAGAATATTTTCATTGAAATTCAAGGTAACTTTTCCATCTTCGTTTTTCGGTTTATCAATTAAGGCAACATCATTCATGAAACCTGAAAGCAGGCTTGATGCAAATCCCGGTCCTTTTACAAGCTCATTGACAGCTGCCGTAATCGTGTCGGTATTCGATTCATTGACCCTTTTCGTCACAGGAACATAATAGTAGCTACCCTCATCACCGCCAATATAATACACAGTAAGCGGCGTCGTATTAGAAACATCCGTAACATTAGATAAATCGAAGTTAATACCTACTGAACGATTCAATCCGTCTGCAATCGGTGTTTTGTTAACCGGCATTTCTTTCATTTCCGTGCCATTCAATTTTAATACTACTTTATCAACCGTATCGAATTGGGTTAATGTGTAAGTGATGGCTTGGAGAATTTTTAGTTCATCCTCTTTTTGATATGTAGCAAATTCCTTGGAAAAATCAGCGGTTGCTACACCTTCTTTAATATCAACACTTACATGTGTATCTGCAGGTATTACCGCCCTGAAGCCGTTTGGAAGTATCTCAGACACTGGTCCGTTTGCGACTAAATATGTCAGCGCTTGCTGAGCAACTGCTGTATTAGAAGGAAGTTCCAACGTTTGCGGTACGACAAACCCGCTTTTATCAATCAAATACAATTCAGTTTTGATTGTTTTTGTTGCTTCTTTTTTACTGTCAGTTTTCGTTGCTTCCTTACCATTCACTTCTTTTAACCCCGCTTCATCATCTACTAGTGTCACTCCTTCTGGCGGATCAATACTTACTTTTTCTTTTTCACCAAACAGGCCGCAACCACCTAAAAAAAGCGACGAAGCCAGAACTGTTGCGACAACTGATATTTTTGTTACGTTAGACATGGACATCCCTCCCAGGACAGTTTGTACTACTATTTATACGAGCCATGGGAATTTATAGACCATTTTTTTCAAAAAAAATAGAAGGCGACTACTTAACAGTCTACCTCCTAAAAATCAATCATATTTAAAACTGAACCATTGTCATTACCAAGTAACCCTTCGTTTTCGGGCCATCGATTAATCAATTTTCACCGTTTGAACAGTCCCTATCTTTTCACCAATCCAATTATAGGCAATGCTTTGGAATATTTCCTTAGAGCCAGTCACGAAAAATTGGTGTTTGGGTGCTTCTTTGCTTATATTCAATAGATTATCATGTTGTAGAATGACGCTTGCTTCACGCGCCGTCTCTTCACCAGATGAAATGACTTTAATATTCCTTCCCATGAACCGACTAATTTCCGGCCCCAGTAATGGATAATGGGTACAGCCTAGAACGAGCGTATCTATATTCGTTTTTTTTAAGGGCTGTAGCGTTTCAGCAATTACTTTTCTAACAATTGGACCATGAAACGCTCCGCTCTCCACGATTGGAACGAACTTCGGACAAGCAAGGCTGTCAACTTTCACTCGATTATTAATCATCGCAAGCGCTTGATCATACGCCTTACTCGTAACAGTACCATTTGTCCCAATGATACCGATATGTAAATTCAAGGAAACCTTTAATGCTGCACGGGCACCCGGGTAGATAACACCGAGTACCGGAATCGGTAGCTCTGAACTAATTTCTTCAAGAGCAGCTGCTGTAGCCGTATTACATGCAATAATCAGCATTTTCATATCGTATTTCAAAAGATAACGCGTCATCTGCCAAGTGAAGGTTTTCACATCTTCCATTGGGCGCGGACCATACGGGCATCTCGCCGTATCCCCGATGTATACTATATTCTCATTAGGCAGCTGACGCATAACCTCTTTTGCTACCGTTAAGCCGCCGACTCCTGAATCCATTATACCTATTGGTCGTTTCAAACCTCTCGCCTCATTCTTATCGCATTTCTTGATGTAATTTTATTAAATTTTCTTTCAGTGTGATGATTTCTTCACTTGAAAAATTCACTAATACGTCTTGAAGATACACTTGACGCTTCTTAATTACCTCATCTATTATCCTTTTTCCTTCTTCTAATAGGTGAATTCTTACCACTCGACGATCTTTCTCATCCTTCACACGTTGGACAAGCTTGTTTCTTTCCATGCGGTCAATCAAATCTGTCGTTGTGCTGAAAGCCAAATACATCTTAGAAGAGAGCTCTCCTATTGTCATATCGCCTTCTTCTGACAGCCATTGAAGAGCAATAAATTGTGGAGGCGTAATTTTATAATTATGTAACATTTCCCGGCCCTTTTGCTTAATCAGACCCGAAATATAACGCAGCTCTTTTTCAATTTTCGCCACATGCTCCACATGCGTTACTTCATCCATTTCTCACAACTCCCAACCACTTATAAAAAACATTATTATCTTTATTGTCTATGAAATATCGGGAAATTTCAAGAACCATTCTTTACATACAAAACAAATATGGCGTTAAAACGCCACCATTTACCAGTAAAAACCTATTATTAAGCACACTACACTCGCCTAATCACAATGGTGGCGGTGCGGAGCCGGTTTTGAAATACTTTTTTTATAAAGTAAATATTTTTGTAAAGTAGATTGTCTATTTTAGTAAGTTGCGAAGCCCCGTCCCCATGTCCTTCACACAAAAAATTAACAGCAATAACGAGCACCTTCTTGAATGTAATCATTCATTATTGTGCTAGAAATATCGCTGCTAACAATTTGAAAAATGGTGATCTTTAAGCTTCTATCAATCAACTCCGTATGAAATCGAGAATGTGTTAGAGCTTCAACTCTCCCATACGAAGGAGTTCAATGACTGCTTGGGAACGCCCTTTGACTCCAAGCTTTTGCATCGCATTTGAGATGTGGTTTCGAACTGTTTTTTCGCTAATAAACAATTCACCTGCGATTTCTTTCGTTGTCTTATCTTGAACTAATAATTCGAATACTTCTTTTTCTCTTTTGGTGAGTAATGGCTTATGAGTGAATTCGTTCTCCTTCAAGTGTTGTAACCCTCCTTGCCTTCACCAGCATAAAAACCCGGGGTGGGTGTCTATTTAGTCAAGTTATAGTATGACAAGAAAGGGAAGAGAGTGACTGTTTCAAGGCATGAATAGTGATTTTCTTTTGTATTTTTTATTTGACCTAATTATTGATTTTTAATCTGTCTAAAATGGACTTGACCATGGGTCTTTTGTTGATCCAAATCTGTACTTTAGAACCCACAAACCTCTTTCGTTACTGAGGCTAATAAAACAGATATATTGGGCTCTTTTGAATCAGTTGGCACCAAAACTTCATTCTTCATAGTTGTTTCAAGAAATCAAAGTATCTTATTCTTTATGAAGTGAATCGGTGTCTGCAAATGCAAATTACGAGTAATGATACTGGACTTGCTTTTTTGGTTGTGTTTACCTATATTGACTAAAATTGAAAGTTGCTTTAAAATCTTTAATTTCACGAACACATTCTCTCAAATTAGTTAATCTTAGGAAGCGGAGTGTAGTTAAATGATGAAGAGCTAGATATCTAAAGTCATATGGTTTATTGTGAAATGATAATTAGAACAGGAGAGAAATTCATGAATAAGAAGCAGAGAAACAGCATCCTTCAACTCGTTAGATTAATAGTTGGATTTATTACTTTAACTATTCTTTTATTGAATAGAGCAGACATTTATTATTACATACTTATTTTCATCCTCCCTACGATTTCGTCTATCATTATGGATCAATTATTACCAGTATCAATAAAAAAGAAAAAACAGAAACAACCAAGAAAAAACCAAAGAATAGACAAAAAAGCCGCTCACAACCGATTAAGAACGGATCATGAAATATTAAAAATGGGCCTTGACGAAATGTCATGGCGTGAAGTTGAAAGGTTATGTTTTCTTTATTATAAGAGTAAAGGGTATAAACCTGAATTAACAAAACAGGGAGCAGACGGAGGAATTGATTTGATCTACTATCATCCTCAAGATGGAAAGACAGCCGTACAGATTAAACATTATATACGTTCACAAAAGGAAATCAGTGTTAGTTTAATTAGAGAATTAGATGGTTCAAAACGTAATTATGGTTGCGTATTCAGTGAATTTATCACCACTTCTACCTTTACTAATCCTGCATCTGCCCAAGCACCAAGAGGAATGAACCTTAGAGACATTTACTGGTTCAATCGTGAAGTAATTCCATGGATGAAAAAAGAATCTGCGAAAAGAAAGTTAGCTTAATAAAACTTTTATCGACAAATTAACGAGATACTCAAAACAAGATATTGCTTCCTAAAACGGATCTCTTAAGTCTTTCCAAATTACTTTATGGAAAAATCTATCGTGCTTTCTCCAATTAATGAATAACTGTATAAACAAAGTTTAGTAAGTTTCTTATGCCCATAACAAAAAAGGGCAGAAAAACAATTCATAATTTAAATGTATCTAGATAATATTCGGATTGATGTAAAAAAATAAGGGTCTTACCTAGCACTCTATACATAGTATGTAGAAGTACTTATGTTTAATTTGAACTGTAAATTGCGAATGCTGGGTCTGACCCTTTCGTTAGAAATGATTTAGACTTGAAGCCCCTTGCTAAAACGCGCTCATCTTCTGTTCCATTTCCTCCGTCCATGCCACTGACTTACCTGTCTTCTTTGAAATTTGAACGATCGTGCCACGACCTGTAAAGCACACCTCTCCTTCCTTCGTCCCCATGTAATGAAGATCTATGGATGAATTGCCGATTCGTGCTACCTTGACGTGAACATCGATTTCATCATCAAAAAACAATTGCTCGAGAAAATCACATTGTAGATCGGCGACAACAGGGATTTCAACTCTTCCATCATGCAACCAAATCTGCATAAAACCAATCTTCTTAAAATATTCAATCCTTGCTTCTTCAAAATACGTAAACGGAATGGTATTGTTTAAATGCCCAAACATATCTGTTTCCGAAAAACGGACTTTAACAGGATGTTTAAAATGAAAGGATGAAACCCACTCCTCCATATTATCAATATAAGGTATTCTACTCATTGCGCTCACTCCTTTTTATGAATGTTTATTCATTTTATTTAAAAAGAACCCTTTGGAATGAATTTGACCTATATTATTGAAAAGAGCTAGGTGCTTTAATATTTATTTAAAATTATTCCAAATTTCCCACTTACCCTTATTCATATTTTCTAAGCTTGACGCATAAATGAAGGTTCAAGGCAGACTTCGCCATTTTCCATTCACTATAATGCAAAAAGAACCCGAAATTGGGTTCTTTTTGCCTAATCTTCATTACACTTGATCGCTTCCGAAGAAGTTACGGAACGATTGTAGAGTTGTGTCACGGTTCAAGGCAGCGATTGAAGTCGTGAGTGGGATACCTTTCGGACAAGATTGTACACAGTTTTGTGAGTTCCCACAGTTTGCAAGGCCCCCGTCTCCCATAATCGCATTCAAACGATCTGAACGATTCATTTCGCCAGTTGGATGCGCATTGAATAGACGTACTTGTGAAAGTGCTGATGGCCCAATGAAGCTTGAAGAGCTGTTTACGTTCGGGCAAGCTTCAAGACACACACCGCAAGTCATACATTTAGAAAGTTCGTATGCCCATTGACGTTTCTTTTCTGGCATACGAGGTCCTGGTCCAAGATTGTACGTTCCATCGATTGGGATCCATGCTTTTACTTTTTTCAATGAATCAAACATACGGCTGCGATCCACTTGTAGGTCGCGAACTACAGGGAATGTGCGCATAGGGCTTAAGCGAATCGGTTGTTCTAATTGGTCGATAAGTGCTGTACAAGACTGTCTTGGCTTGCCATTGATCACCATTGAACAAGCGCCACAAACTTCTTCTAAACAGTTCATGTCCCAAGCAATCGGTGTTGTTGTTTTTCCGTCAACAGTTACCGGGTTACGACGGATTTCCATAAGTGCAGAAATGACGTTCATATTTGGACGATAGTCTAATTCAAAGGTCTCTGTATATGGAGCTGAATCTGGAGTATCTTGTCTAGATATTTCAAAACGTACTGTTTTTGTCTTTGTCTCAGCCATGCTTTTCTCCCCCTCTTTTTAGTGAGTAGTCGTATAGTCGCGTTTACGAGGCGCAATTAATGAAACATCAATATCTTCGTAATAGAACTCAGGAGCTGAGTCTGGGCCAGTAAACTTAGCCATTGTCGTTTTCATGAATTCTTCGTCATTCCGTTCCGGGAAGTCCGGTTTATAATGGGCGCCGCGGCTTTCGTTACGATTAAGAGCACCTATCGTAATAACACGAGCTAACTGGAGCATGTTTTGTAGTTGTCTCGTGAAAGAAGCCCCTTGGTTGCTCCATTTTGCTGTATCTAGGATATTGATGTTTTTATACCGTTCCATTAACTCGACAATCTTCTCATCTGTTGCTTGTAATCGATCGTTATGACGTACAACCGTTACGTTGTTCGTCATCCATTCTCCAAGTTCTTTGTGGATAACATATGCATTCTCTGTTCCATCAAGTGACATAATGCCATCCCATTTTTCTTGCTCTTGCTTCACGTAGCCATCGAACAAGGAAGATGGTAGAGTTTCACTTGTTTTCTCAAGACCGGAAATATATTTAACGGCATTAGGTCCAGCTACCATTCCACCGTAAATCGCAGAAAGAAGGGAGTTCGCACCTAGACGGTTACCACCATGCTGTGAATAATCACACTCACCGGCAGCAAACAATCCTTTAATATTAGTCATTTGATCATAATCTACCCATAGTCCGCCCATTGAATAGTGAACGGCAGGGAAGATTTTCATTGGAACTTTACGTGGATCTTCACCCATGAATTTTTCATAGATTTCAATGATGCCACCAAGTTTAATATCCAATTCTTTCGGATCTTTATGAGAAAGATCCAGGTAAACCATGTTTTCGCCATTTATACCGAGCTTCATATTTACGCACACATCGAAAATCTCACGTGTTGCAATATCACGAGGAACAAGATTTCCGTATGCCGGATATTTCTCTTCTAAGAAATACCAAGGTTTCCCGTCTTTATACGTCCATACACGTCCGCCTTCTCCACGAGCTGATTCTGACATTAATCGAAGTTTATCATCTCCAGGAAGTGCAGTTGGATGGATTTGAATGAATTCTCCATTTGAATAAATCGCGCCTTGTTGATAAACAATAGAGGCGGCTGAACCCGTATTAATCATCGAATTCGTCGATTTACCAAAGATGATACCTGGTCCACCGCTTGCCATGATGACTGCATCGCCTGGGAACGCTTTGATTTCCATTGTTTTTAAGTCTTGCCCAACAATCCCGCGCGCCACTTGTTCTTCATCAATGACGGCCCCAAGGAATTCCCAGCCTTCATATTTCGTAACAAGTCCTTCTACCTCATAGCGACGAACTTGTTCGTCCAATGCGTAAAGCAATTGTTGGCCAGTTGTCGCCCCAGCAAATGCCGTACGGTGATGCTGTGTTCCGCCGAAACGACGGAAATCTAGTAAACCTTCAGGTGTACGGTTGAACATTACACCCATCCTGTCGAACATATGAATAATCGATGGTGCCGCTTCACACATTGCTTTAACCGGCGGCTGGTTCGCTAAGAAATCTCCACCATAAACCGTATCATCAAAGTGAATCAATGGGGAGTCCCCTTCACCTTTTGTATTTACCGCTCCATTTATGCCACCTTGAGCACAAACAGAGTGAGAGCGTTTAACAGGAACTAAAGAGAATAAATCTACCTGTTGTCCATGCTCTGCCGCTTTAATCGTAGCCATTAATCCTGCTAGACCCCCACCGACGACAATAATTTTACCTTTACCCATTATTGCTCACTCCCTCATATCCGTTCAAAGCTTGCTTGCTCTGATTTATTCTAACCACTTATACGAAAGCAAAAATTGCACGTACCCCAATATAGCTAAGGACTAGGAATACGACTAACGTTATGTAAGTCATGATTTTTTGCGATTTAGGTGAAACAGTCAAACCCCAGCTTACTGAAAATGACCAAAGTCCATTAGCGAAATGGAAAACGGTTGAAATAAGCCCTACAATATAAAAAGCGATCATGAATGGGCTTGAAAAAATCGTTGCCATCATGTCAAAGTTAACCTCAGCGCCAAGTGCCGCTTGAATTCTTGTCGTATACACATGCCAAATAAGAAAGATTAACGTTATAATTCCTGATATCCTTTGTAAAAAGAACATCCAATTACGGAAAAAACTAAATCTCCCTAGATTGTTTTTTGCTGTAAAAGCGATATAAATCCCATAAACAGCATGGAAGATCAACGGTAAATAAATGACCACGAATTCAACGACAATCTTGATTGGCGTAAATTCAATTAAATGTACCGCTGCATTGAAGGTCTCTGCTCCTTTTGTTGCCATAAAGTTGACTGTTAAATGGAAGATTAAAAACAGTCCAATTGGAACTACCCCAAGAAGTGAATGAAGCCTACGATTCCCAAACTCACGATTTTGCGCCACAAAGTGCCCCCCTTAATTTGTGAAAACTCTCGCAAAGATAAAATCATTTCCCCCTTATCCCTGCATTTTCTAAATTTAGTATAGAAATTAACAATTATCTGACATGTCCATTTTACCCCTGACTAATAATTGCGTCAAGAAAACGGATACAAGATTTCTTTTTTAAAATAGAAATAGTGTACTAGTTTAAAGGGAATACATTTCCTCATTCAATAATTTTTTTTCCTTATTTACCTAAGCAAAATCCCATAAATCGTCATTTATCCAACAATTTAATTTAAGAATTTCCTATAAAATTAATGCTTCAACTCACAAAACGTATATAATAGTTGTATAGAAAGTGGGGAATACAATGGAAAAAGAAGCTCAGGCTCTGCAAGAATTATCTGACAACACCGAAATGCATATCCCGATTTTTGGCTACGAGTTAATTAGAGAAATACTTTTAAATGATATTTTAGGCAAAGATTCTCCCCATGTTCTATACTGGGCTGGAAAACAGTTGGCAAGAAAATTTCCGCTTCACAACATAGATGAAATCATTAACTTTTTCTCTAGTGCCGGCTGGGGGAACTTATCATTGGTCAAGCAATCCAAAGACGAAGTTGAAATGGCATTAACCGGTATAATGGTTGAAAGACGGTTTGACTTGAACACAGAGTGCCACTTTCAACTTGAGACTGGATTTCTTGCTGAACAAATCAGCTTGCAAAAAAAATTCGCAGCAGAAGGCGCCGAAGAACCGAAACGCCGTGCTGGTAGAGTTATGTTATTCGTAAAATTAGATTTAAAAGACCCGATTGAGTAGATAAAGTAAAACTTCCATCAGGGGGCTTGACTTTCCGTTAATGCGGGATAAGAAAGAGGATCGTTTGGCCATGCTTTGCATAGGTTTAACGATCCTCTACTCATTTTTTACGCTTTGACTACCATTCTTTCATCAAGCTGAAATTGCACATGCAAGGTTTCAACAGCCTGTACCATATCTTTGTCTGGGATAACTGTAGAAACTTTGATTTCAGATGTACTGACCATTTTCACTTGGATGCCTGCATCTGCAAGAATCGCAAACATTTCTGCCGCAACTCCTGGATTAGAAACCATTCCCGAACCGACGATGCTCACTTTCGCTAATTCACTTTCTGTTTCAATTCTTTCAAACTGTAATTCTTTTTTATTGCTTTCTAAAACATTTAACACTTCCCTTACGTCTTTCGTTTTAATGGAGAATGTTAAATTCGTCGTACCAGTATCTGTTATGCTTTGGATAATGATGTCTACATTTAAGTGCTGCCTAGCAAGTGTTGTGAAAATGGTAGATAATGAAGTTAACCTTCCAGTCAGTCCAAAAATGCTTACTCTTGTAATACTATCTTCAAATGCAATCCCTCTAACAATTAAATTCTCTTCCATCGTGACTTCCTCCTCAATGATTGTTCCTTGTTCCTGTTCTATGCTTGATCGAACGACTAGCGGTATTCCATAATTCTTCGCGAATTCTACGGCTCGTGGGTGAAGGACGCCTGCCCCAAGATTCGCTAATTCAAGCATTTCATCATAAGAAATCGATTGTAATTTCCTTGCTGACTTTACAAAACGAGGATCCGTCGTGTACACACCTGTAACATCTGTATAGATATCACAGCGTTTTGCTTTTAAAGCAGCTGCTAATGCAACAGCCGTCGTATCTGAACCACCGCGACCTAATGTCATAATTTCACCGCTCGTATCAACTCCTTGGAAGCCCGCTACAACAACAATTTTCCCTGCCGAAAGCTGTTCACAAACCCGATTCGTATCAATATCCAATATTCTTGCATTCCCATGAATCGATTCAGCTTGAATCCCAGCTTGCCAGCCTGTAAAAGAAACGGCTTCATACCCTTTTTCAAGTAAAGCCATCGTAAGAATTGAAATGGTTACTTGTTCTCCAGTTGATAAAAGCATATCCATTTCCCGTTTGCTTGGCGTGTTACTGATTTCATTCGCCATCCTAACGAGCTCATCAGTCGTTTTGCCCATTGCCGACACAACGACAACAACCTCATTCCCCTGAGCTGCTTCTTCTATTACTCGAGTTGCTATATGTTTTATTTTTTCAATGTTTCCTACTGATGTACCGCCAAATTTCTGCACAATTAATCCCACTATGTGACACCCTTTCCAGCTGTTTTTTCAAAACAAAAAAAGCAATGAGAATTATCTCATTGCTGTGGTAACGTATCCTACACATACGAAAATCACAGTGAGATAGCCCTCCAGAACAAAATTGTTCTGACAATCTGCCATTTATTCAATGTCAGACCAGCAAAATCAAGCTATGAGACTTGATTGCTTCGGCGACTTCCCCTTTCAAGACTTTTCACAGAAGCTCATCCTTCTCCAAGTCTTTACTAATGAAACTCGCACCTCTATCAACACTTTAAAAAGTTAAAGGTCGTATAAAATTAGTTGTAGTATAGCACACCCAATTTCGAACAGCAAGATTATTCTTGCAATTTCTTTACAAGCTCTTGGGCGACTGGTCGTGGAATACCCGCTGCCTGAACTTCCTCTATCGTTGCTTCACGCATTTTCTTTACTGAGCCAAAATGCTTCAGAAGTTGTTTTTTTCGTTTCTCACCGATGCCTTCAATCTCATCAAGCAAAGATTGAAAAGCATTTTTACCTCGAAGCTGGCGGTGAAAACTAATGGCAAAACGATGCACCTCATCTTGAATCCGCTGTAGCAGATAAAATTCCTGACTACTACGGTTAAGTGGGATAATCTCAAGCGGATTGCCAATCATCAGTTCAGATGTACGATGCTTTTCATCTTTTACAAGGCCTGAGAGTGGAACTTCTAGACCAAGTTCATTTTCCAAAATATCTCGAACTGCTTCAACATGCCCTTTTCCACCATCAATAATAATTAAATCTGGCAGCGGAAGTCCTTCTTTCAACACTCTTGAGTAGCGGCGACGGACCACCTCACGCATTGACTCATAATCGTCTGGTCCTTTAACCGTTTTAATCTTGTATTTACGATATTCCCGTTTTTCAGGTTTTCCGTCGATAAAGACAACGAGCGCAGAAACAGGATTCGTTCCTTGAATATTTGAATTATCGAAAGCTTCAATTCTGTGCGGTGTATAAATGCCGAGCTGTTCTCCAAGCCTCTCCACTGCTTTAATCGTGCGATCCTCATCCCGGTCAATTAAAGCAAATTTTTCTCCCAGCGCAATGCTAGCATTTTTACTAGCAAGATTGAGTAATTCTTTCTTTTGTCCAATTTTCGGAGTAAGAATTTTAACCTGTAATAATTGCTCCGCTAATTGTGTATCTACTGATTCAGGTAGAAAAATTTCTTTTGGCTTGAAATGATTTACCTTCGAATAAAATTGCCCCAGATATGTTAGCAATTCTTGATCAGGTTCATCGTATATCGGAAACAACGAGACGTCACGTTCAATCAATTTACCTTGACGAACAAAGAATACTTGTACACACATCCAGCCTTTATCATACGCAAAACCAAATACGTCACGATCTGTATAATCATTGGACATCATTTTTTGCTTTTCCATCGTAACGACAATATGGGCGATTTGATCTCGATATTCCTTAGCCCGTTCAAAATCAAGTTCTTCAGCTGCCTCATGCATTTTATCAGACAACTCATTTTTAATTTCTTGATAGCCACCATTTAAAAATCGCGTAATTTCACCCATCATCGTTTTGTATTTTTCCTGTGGCACTTCTTTCACACATGGTGCGAGACATTGACCAAGATGATAGTATAAGCACACGCGATCGGGCAATGTATTACACTTTCTAAGCGGATAAATGCGGTCAAGGAGCTTTTTCGTTTCATTAGCCGCGATGACATTCGGATAAGGACCGAAATACTTACCATTATCTTTTTTCACTTTTCTGGTGATGATTAAGCGCGGATGACGCTCATTCGTCAGCTTGATGAACGGATACGTTTTATCGTCCTTCAGCATAATATTATATTTCGGATCATGTTTCTTGATTAAGTTTAATTCTAAGATGAGTGCTTCAATATTTGATGATGTAACGATATATTCAAAGTCTTCAATTTCATTGACGAGTCTAAGCGTTTTTCCATCATGGGTACCGGTAAAATACGAACGGACCCGATTTTTCAGCACCTTAGCTTTGCCAACATAAATAATCGTACCTTGCCGGTCCTTCATCAAGTAACAGCCGGGCTGATCAGGAAGAAGGGCAAGCTTGTTCTTAATTCGCTGATGCATGTCAAACCTCCCAACCCATCAAACCGGGTCAAAAAAATTTTATAATGTATTAAAGAAGTTGTTCAAAAAGTCCAGTAAGAAAGCCTGCGAATGGCATGAAAGCTCTGTCTGTCCGCTTCTTGGCTCTATTTATCCTACTTTTTGAACACGCACTAAAAGAAAAAACTCCAAGCCAAAGACTTGAAGTTTCTTACATATAAAAGAATTACACGTGTTTTGCAAGAAGTTCTGATAATGCTTCTTTCGGTTGGAATCCAACCACTTTATCAACGACTTCTCCATCTTTTAACACGATTAAAGTCGGGATGCTCATTACGCCGAATTTACCAGCCGTCTCTTGGTTTTCGTCTACGTCCACTTTTACGATTTTCACTTTGTCACCGATTTCGCCGTCAAGCTCTTCTAGAACAGGAGCGATCATTTTACAAGGTCCGCACCATGGAGCCCAGAAATCTGCAAGAACTAAGCCTTCGTTTGTATCAGTCGTAAATGTTTGGTCTGTTGCGTGTACAATTGCCATAATATATACCTCCTAATAAATACTATATTTCTAAAAAACAGTATACCATTGATCATGGCGTGCATACTATTATTTTGCTTTACTGCTAAGATACCCTTAGCTTACGTATCTTTTCGCAATATGATTCGTATTAATACTTAAAATAGCATCATCTAATCGCAAAAATCAAGACATCTGCTTCAATTGCAAATGTCTGTCTATAACGAAGAGTGGGGGGCAGACCCCTCATCTATCATGTATCGTTTATATTACTCGTAAAGGGCTTTTACACTGAATATAAGGGGGAGCAGACCCTTTAAGCGTTTATTTTAAGTTTCTTACATTCTTCAATAAGTAATGGCACAACTTCAAATAGATCGCCGACAATGCCGTAATCTGCAATCTTGAAGATGTTTGCTTCAGGGTCTTTGTTGATCGCGACAATCACTTTAGAGTTGGACATTCCGGCTAAATGCTGGATCGCCCCTGAAATACCGCATGCGATATAAAGGTCAGGTGTGACCACTTTCCCTGTTTGCCCAATTTGGAGGGAATACTCGCAATAATTTGCATCACATGCTCCTCGGGAAGCACCAACAGCCCCGCCAAGAACCTGAGCAAGCTCCTTTAATGGCTTAAAGCCCTCTTCACTTTTCACTCCACGTCCACCAGCAATGACCACTTTCGCTTCCGAAAGATCCACGCCATCTGTTGCCTTTCTTATCACATCTTTAATAATGGCACGAAGGTCTTTAATCTCCACACGAAGCGATGACACAGCTCCAGTACGACTTTCATCCTTTCTGAGCGGTTCAATGTTATTTGGACGGATTGTTGCAAAGATGACTCCATCCGTTACAATTTTCTTCTCGAACGCTTTGCCTGAATAGATTGGACGAGTGAAGACTAGATTTCCGCCAGCTTCTTCAATAGAAGTGACATCAGAAATTAGTCCGGAATTCAATTTCCCAGCAATTCTGGGCGCAAGGTCTTTTCCAAGAGCTGTATGTCCAAAAATGATGCCTTCTGGTTTTTCCGCATCAATAACCGCAAGAATTGCTTGTGCATAGCCATCAGATGTATATTGACCTAGTTTTGCATCCTCGACCGTAACAACTCGGTCCGCACCATATTGAATCAATTCATCCCCGAATGATTGGATACTTTCGCCTACTATAACGCCTACTACCTCACCGCCATCTGCTGCCAAAATAGCTGCGCCGATTGCTTCGAATGATACGTTTCTTAAAAAACCATCACGCACTTCACCTAATACAAGGACCTTTCTAGCCATTATGATCAACCTCCTGTAAACCATTGATTGTTTGAATTGGGATGGACATTTTGATATTGCTGTTAAAAAAACTAAATGACTTTAGCTTCTGCGCGTAGTAGTTGTACGAGTTCTTTTACTTGCTCACTCATGTCACCGCTCAGTACTTTTCCTGCTTCTTTTTTAGAGGGAAGGAAGATTTCAATCGTTTTGGTTTTTGCTGCTACATCGGCTTCTTCTATATCTAAATCATCCAATTCTAATTCTTCAAACGGTTTCTTCCTTGCTTTCATAATGCCAGGAAGAGATGGGTAACGCGGCTCATTCAAGCCTTGCTGAGCCGTAACTAATAATGGTAAGGACGTTTCGATGATTTCTGCGTCACCTTCCACATCACGGGTAACGCTTACATTTATACCATCGATTTTAAGCTGAGTAATGGTTGTAATATAAGGAATATTCAGTAGCTCAGCAACTCGCGGTCCAACTTGACCTGAACCGCCGTCAATTGCTACGTTACCAGCGATAATTAAATCCGCATCTTTATCTTTTAAATATTCACTAATGATTTTTGCTGTCGTGAATGGATCGCCATATGCTACATCCTCTTCAATATTGATTAAAACCGCTTTATCAGCGCCCATGGCAAGTGCTGTACGCAACTGCTTTTCAGCGAATTCATTCGCAACAGTAACAACGGTTACTTCTCCACCTTGTGCATCACGTACTTGGATTGCTTCTTCTACCGCATACTCATCATACGGGTTAATAATGAATTCAACACCGTCTTCATTGATTTTTCCGTTAACTAATGTAATTTTTTCTTCTGTATCAAACGTTCTTTTCAGTAATACGTAAATATTCAAGGGAATCCCTCCTAGTTTTATTTTTTAAAAATTAAGACTATTTTAGACATTGTTCAAAAAGTCGGCGACTCTTTTATCCGCCTTTTTGAACAAACGTAACTAGAAAACATTCATTACTTACCTTTAAAAACAGCCGCTCTTTTTTCAATAAAAGCGCTGATTCCTTCTTGAGCATCTTCAGAAACAAAAATCGTACCAAAGCTTTTCGCTTCATTTTCAATGCCTTTATAAAAACTCTCTGGCTTGGCATCGTTTAAAAGATCAATCGCCGCTTTCAAGGCGAGTGGGCTTTTCGCAGCAACTTTCTCTGCCAATTCCTTTGCTTTAGACAAAAGCTCTTCATCTGAATAAGCATGATTGGCCAACCCGCATTGAACAGCCTCTATACCAGTAATCGCTTCACTAGTGAACAGCATTTCAGCAGCCTTTGCAACTCCCACATAACGGGTTAAACGCTGTGTGCCACCAAAGCCAGGTACGAGTCCAAGCTGTAGCTCTGGCAAGCCAAGCTTGGCATTTTCGGTCACTAAGCGAATATGGCAAGCCATCGCCAGCTCCAGCCCCCCACCCAGTGCTGCACCGTGAATGGCAGCAATAACCGGTTTGGGATATCGTTCAATCTTCTCAAATACTTCTTGGCCATTTCTGGAAAGTTCCGTGAAGGCTTCACCGCTACTTACGGTTGTAAACTCTTTTATATCAGCACCCGCAGAGAAAAATCTTCCTTCTCCGTGTAGAAGCACCACACGAACTGCTTCATTCGTTTCCAGCTCATCTAACAGCTGAGAAATTTCCTTAATGAGACTTGATGATAATGCGTTAGCAGGAGCTCTTTGAATGGTAACAAGTGCCACATGATTTTCGATCGAATGGTTTAAAAACGCCATTAGCGCACCCTCCTTAAAAATTATAACTAACTATGTAAAAAACATATAGAAGAGGACTCTTTAAAACGTCTCATACGCGTTCCTCTTATCCAACGTCTAGATTTTAGAGCCACAACCGCCAAGTAACAGCTGATGGACCGATTCCGCAAGTTCTGGCAATGAATATTTTTGATTGTTCATTATCCAAGTTGTTGCCGTTTCATCAATCGTTCCAAAAATCATCTGCCTTGTTAGTCTGACATCCAAATTAGAAAGAAACTCACCACTCTCTTTTCCTTCAAGGATGATTGTGTCAACAATCTTTAAATAGTCTCGTAGCACATCATTGATCCGCTCCCTGAGTTCAAGATTGGACTGCCGTAATTCAAGTTGGGTGACAATGGCCAAGTTCGCATCACTTGCAAGAATTTGAAAATGTTTTCTAATCATTACAAGTAACTTCTCCGCTGCACTCATCGTTTCCTTTATTTCGTCTTCAATTTGTTCCACAAAATAGCCCATTTTTTCATAGAATAATGAAATTAAAATGTCTTCTTTGTTTTTAAAATAAAGGTAGATTGTACCATCAGCTACACCCGCTTGTTTAGCAATTTTTGAGACTTGTGCTTGATGATAGCCATTCTGTGCAATTACAACAACAGCAGCATCTATGATTTGTTTGTACTTTGGTCTATTTCGGTTCACTGAACTTCTCCTTACCTTTCAACATATGAATGAATCACCATTCATATTAGAGTGAATGCCCCTACCTGTCAAGGAAAAATGTTCATTTGAACACTGCCTCATGCTTTTATTTTAGTCACAGAAAAGGTCAGACCCCGCAAACAAGATAAGCGCATGAGACACTGATTATTGAGTGCGAGGTTAGACCCTTAGATTTTTCATTCATATTTGCACACGTGTCATTGGCTAAACCGAAGCAAATCGTTAGGCTTCCTTGTGTTCATCTTCACTCCATTTCTTTTTTTCTTCCTCAATAAGGGCTCGGCGCAAAATTTTTCCTACTGCTGTTTTTGGTAATTCTTTGCGGATTTCATATATGCGAGGCACTTTGTATGCCGCGAGATATTTTCTTGCGAATTCATCTAATTCCTCATCAGTAACTGAAGCTCCTTCTTTCAAGACGATATAAGCCTTCACGGTTTCTCCACGATACGGATCAGGGACACCCGCCACAACAAGCTCTTGGATATCTTCATGCTCATATAATACTTCTTCGATTTCCCGGGGATAAATATTAAAGCCACCAGCAATGATGACATCTTTTTTCCGGTCGACTACATAAAAATAGCCCTTTTCATCCATATATCCAAGGTCGCCTGTAAGAAGCCAACCATTTCTGAATGTTGCTTCTGTTTCTTCCGGACGGTTCCAATAGCCTTTCATCACTTGAGGGCCTTTAATGGAAATTTCACCGATTTCTCCTGTTGGCACAGGCTCTCCTGTTTCCAACGAAAGAATGGCAGCATCTGTATCTGGCCACGGCAGTCCAATGCTACCTTTAACGCGTGGTTCATCCCAGATTAAATTGGCATGTGTGACAGGAGAAGTTTCTGATAAGCCATAGCCTTCTACTAATTTTCCACCTGTAATCCTTTCGAACTGCTCTTGGATTTCTACTGGCAAACCAGCTGATCCACTAATACATGCATCAATCGAAGATAAATCATACTTTCCGATATCAGGATGGTTCAATAAGCCGATATAAATGGTTGGTGCTCCTGGAAACACCGTCGGCTTTTCTTTGTGAATTGTTTTAAGCGCTTTTTCAGCATTAAAATTGGGCATTAATATCATTTGATAGCCTTGTACAACAGACAAAAGCATGACTGTCGTCAGCCCATACACATGAAAAAAAGGAATAATACCGAGAACCTTTTCTTTCCCTCGTCTTCCTTTGTACATCCATGCTTTACACATTTCCGTGTTTGCAAGCAGATTTTTATGCGTCAACATGACTCCCTTTGGTAAACCGGTTGTGCCTCCTGTATATTGCAAAAGTGCCAAGTCATTGTCAAAATCAATGTCTACGGTCGATTCTTTTGGGACCGTTGTTTTCATAATTTCTTTTAATAAATGATGGTTGCCGCTATGCTCGACTTTAACAACAAGTCCGTATTGTTTTTTCTGAATAAATGGATAGATAAGATTTTTCGGGAAGGGCAAATAATCTTTGATGGTGGTTACAACGATGTGTTTAAGATCCGTTTTTGGGGCAATGCTCGAAACTCGTGGAAAGAGAATGTCTAGTGTTAAAATAAATGTCGCTCCAGAATCGTTCAGCTGATAGGCAAGCTCTCGTTCCGTATAAAGCGGGTTCGTTTGAACAACGACTCCACCAGCCATAAGTGTTCCAAAGAAACCAATAACAACTTGTGGGCTATTTGGTAGCATAATGGCCACCCGGTCCCCCTTTTCGAGCCCAATCTCTCGTAGATAAGTGGCAAATTTAAGAGCCGATTCGTAAAGTTCCTTATACGTCAGCTCTTTTCCTTCAAAAGAAATCGCTGTTTGATGGGAGTATTCTTCTGCGGATTGCTGTAAAAATGAGTGCAGTGGCTTTTCTGTATATTCAAGCGACGTAGGAATAGTAGCTGGATACATATCTTGCCAAGGCTTATTATTCATCCAATTCCTCCTTTATCTAAAAACAGAAAATTCAAATTATTGTCTTTTATTATAATATACCCGACAATGGGTGACCATTCCTTCTAATATAAAATAATGATACGAAAGAAGGTGGACATACTAGTACTCTTCTAATGTACATCGTATGAGGTAGATTAGAAAATTGCGTGGATGTTTTTCATAATCAAGAAGAAAACAGGCAATTCAACATAAAAGGTACACCACTCCATTCACAAGCTAAACCACATCTTTATTCATAAGGACTAAAAATAAGGACGTGATACTAGGTGTAATATATTGTATTATTCATATAAACATTGACTTCTAAAAAATATTCCTTTAGAGTGAATTTGCAAACTAAATATCCTCGTTAGGTGAGGCTCCTGTGTTGGAGATATGCTACTGCCCAAAAATGTCGAAAGACGCCAATGGGTCAACAGAAACCATCGACATAAGGTGGTTTTTAATGTAGCTGGGCTTTTGCCCTATGCCACACAGTGCTAAAGCTCTACGAATGGAGGAACAGATTGTCTGTAGTGTATTTATTATGCAGCCAATCTACGCATATATGCCATGTATAACACCTTCATTTGTAATGAAGGTGTTTTTAATTTATGGATTAGCAAAACTTCTTAAGCGAAGTTGTTGTATCTAGCTCAAACGTTGCTGATCAAGGTGCTTACACTTTGCTAATTGGGAGGTGAGGAGTAATGGATAGCGATTCAGACCCTTACTCAAAGCATAAAAAACAAATAAAGACAAAGATTATGAGAGAAGAATTTCAAAACATTTTTCTTACCTTTGTTATACGCTTTAGGGGGACTATTTTTTCTCCTCAAAAAAGGAGTGGCGAAGATGATAAAAGACATGACAGAAGACCAACTAACGCTTCAATTCATAAAAGTATTAAAAGAAGGAAAAAGGAGGGAATTTCAAGAAATAATAGAAGAACTTCATCCTTATGATATTGCACGATTTTTTGAGGGTCTTCCAGAAAAACATCATACACGATTCTTATTGTTTCTAACGAAGGAACAAATCGCTGAACTCATTCAAGAACTTGAAAAAGTACATCAATTAAAAATTCTTACTAAATTAGGCATTGAAAAATCAGGTCAAGTAATGGATTTAATGGAAAATGATGATTTAGCTTCATTGTTAGAGAACCTATCTCCTGATAAAATTGAAGAACTTCTCTCCGGTATGAAACAAGAAGAATCGAAAATCGTTCAAAATATCATGAACTATCCTCCTGAAACGGCGGGACGAATCATGACAAACCGGTTTGTGTGGATTCCGCAACACTATACGGTTCGTGAATCAGTTGATAAACTTAAAATATTTGCAGAGTTCTCGGAAACAATTAATTATCTGTACGTCATTGATCATGATAAAAAATTAGTTGGGGTTGTCTCCTATCGAGATTTAATCATAAGTGATGAATATGAAAAGATTCAAGATATTATGTACAGCCGAGTGATCTCTGTTTCAGCTGATGCTGATCAAGAAGAAGTAGCTCGTGTTATAGAGCGTTACGATTTTTTAGCGATCCCTGTTGTAGAAAATAATCATGAGTTATTAGGAATTGTAACCGTCGATGATATTATTGACGTTGTCATTAAGGAAGCAAACGAAGATATTGAAAAACTTTCGGCATCTGGTAAAGCCATTGATTTTGACACGAAGGCACATGTTGCTGCGTATCGCCGGCTCCCTTGGCTTATTTTGCTTTTATTTATCGGTTTAGTGTCCGGAACGATTATTAGTAGTTTTGAAGAAACATTGTCCAAAGTAGTTGCACTAGCCTTCTTCATGCCGATGATTGCAGGCATGACTGGAAATACGGGTACCCAGTCTTTAGCTGTTGTTGTAAGAGGTCTAGCTACTACTGATACGGATAAAGGCGTTGTTTTCAAACTTATTTTTAGAGAGCTGATCGTTGGTTTAATCATAGGCATTACATGCGGAGTACTCATTTCGATTATCGCCTTTATTTGGCAAGGGAATCCAGTTCTGGGATTAGTGGTTGGAAGTTCATTGGTGATGACGCTTATTATTGGGACTTTAGCTGGGACCATTATTCCGCTCATCTTATTTAAATTTAACATTGATCCTGCAGTGGCTTCTGGTCCATTAATTACAACACTAAATGATATACTATCGTTACTGATTTACTTTGGTATTGCCACCATGTTTATATCAAAATTAATGTAAAATTAAATTTATAAAAAAAAGGGGCATACCTCACACTCTTCACACCGTTTATTACGTCATTTACGCTTCTCTAAACGGTATAAAGTAGATGTGGGGTCTGACCCTTTCTTTATGTAAGTTAACCTGCACTCACTACCATATAAATAATTCCAATGACAAGAAAGGTTCCGCAACAAATAAATAAGATTTTTGCAAGTCTTTCCAACATTTCAACTTCTTCCCTTCTGCCTAAGGCTTATGAAATACCTGCTCCAATGACAAAGGACAAGCCGATGGAAATAATCATCGCCAGTAACCCGACTGCGCGATTGTCATTTTCAATTTCTTCATCGATTTTAAAGCCTGGAGTTAAAAACTCGAAAATGAAATAGCCAAGTAAAAGCAGAACAAATCCGTAAACACCCCAACCAATCATCGTCAATAAAGAATTGTTGTGCATAATGGAGTGGCGAAAAACGTTAGCTATTCCAAATATTTTTCCGCCTGTGGCCATCGCGACAGAAATGTTGCCATTTTTAATTTCTTCCCAGTTTTTATACTTGGTTACCAACTCAAATACGGCTAAAAATAAGACAATACATAAAATAACAACGCTATAATAAGCCGTCGTATACACGTATTCGTTTTCCCAGATTTTCTCCATTCAACTTCTCCTGATTCGCCCTTATTTAAATTCGACGACTGTAACTCCCGTTCCACCTTCACCTGCTTCACCAAAGCGACTCCGTTTAACCGAGCGATGGTTTTTCAAATATTCTTGAACCCCTTGTCTTAGCGCACCTGTTCCTTTTCCATGAATGATGGATACACGAGGGTAGCCGGCAAGCAGGGCATCATCAATATATTTTTCAACCCTTGATAAGGCATTTTCGTAGCGTTCACCGCGAAGATCGAGTTCTAGACTTACATGATAATCCTTGCCTCTTACAGTTGATAGTGGCTTCGCCATTTTCTCAGGCTTTGGCGCACCAATCAGCTGAATATCTGCTTCGTCTACTTTCATTTTCATGATGCCAATTTGTACTTGCCATTCTGTATCGGAAACTTTCTCGATTACGTGCCCTTTTTGCCCAAAAGAGATCACTTTTACTTCATCACCTGGTTGAATCGTTCTAGGCGCTTTTTTCACGAGTGGTTTAGATGTTTTCTTGATAACTGGTGTTGCTTCCTCCAAACGTTTTCGCGCTTCAATCAATTCGTGTTCCTTAATATCGGCACTTTTCTCAAGTCGCATCTTTCGTAAATCTGCAATAATTGCTTCCGCTTCTTTTTTCGCTTGTTCAATTAAATCGGCTGCTTTTTCTGCCGCTTTCTCCATCAGCGAATCTTTTTCTTGATGATACTCCAGCGTTTCTTTTTGCAGCTCATTATGCAGTTTTTCGGTTTGCTTTAGATAATCTGCTGCTTCCCTTGCATCCTCTTCAGCTTGTCTTCTGCTTTCTTCTAGTGAGGCAATCATACTCTCCACTTTATTCGTATCAGCGCCAATATGACTGCGCGCATGATTAATCACTGCATCATCCAATCCGAGCCGCTTTGAAATTTCGAATGCATTACTGCGTCCGGGTACGCCGATCAATAACTTATAGGTTGGTCTTAGTGATTCCACATCAAACTCAACGCTTGCATTGATGACCCCTTCATGATCATAACCATATGCTTTTAATTCCGGATAATGGGAAGTCGCAATGACTCTTGCCCCTCGCTTGTAGACTTCATCAAGAATGGAGATGGCAAGCGCCGCACCTTCCTGTGGATCTGTTCCAGAACCAAGTTCATCAAATAAGACAAGACTCTCATAATCGACATACTTTAAAATATCGACAATATTGACCATGTGAGAAGAAAATGTACTTAAACTTTGCTCGATGGACTGTTCATCACCAATATCCGCAAACACATGTTTGAAAACAGCGACTTCCGATCCATCCATAGCAGGGATTTGCAAGCCAGCTTGAGCCATTAATGTACAAAGACCAATTGTTTTAATCGTTACCGTTTTTCCTCCGGTATTCGGTCCGGTAATCACAATCGTTGTAAATTCATCACCTAAGTAAATATCATTTGCTACCACTTCATCTGCAGGAATAAGCGGATGTTTTGCTTTTAAGAGCTTGACTCTGCCGCGATCATTCAAAGCAGGCTTTGAACCTTTGATTGCCTTCGCATAACGGGCTTTTGCAAAAATGAAATCGATTTGCGCGAGTACCTTTACATTGACGAGTAAGTCATGCGTATGCTCGCCAACCGCTTGTGATAATTCCACAAGGATGCGCTCAATTTCCAACTGTTCTTTCAATCTTGCTTCTTGAAGTACATTGTTCAGCTCAACAACCACTTGCGGTTCTATGAATAAGGTCTGACCTGAAGAGGACTGGTCATGAATGATACCGCCGTAATTACTGCGGTATTCTTGTTTCACTGGAATAACAAATCGGTCATTTCGAATGGTGATAATCGCATCAGAAAGCATTTTCTGAGCATTAGACGAGCGGATCATGCTTTCTAATTTTTCACGTACTCTGCTTTCGTTTGTCCGCAGTTGATTTCGTATTGTTCTTAATTTATCACTAGCTGAATCTAGCACTTCACCATTTTCCCCGATGCAAAAGGAAATTTGCTGTTGCAATTCAGGCATAGGAAGCAATGATTCCATATGACCATTTAAGTTTGGCAAACTAAATTCATTTTCAAGCAATTCTTCAAAAAAACGGGCAAGGATTCTGCCTGCGCGAATCGTACTTGCGATTTCCATTAATTCATGAGGACTGAGCATCCCGCCGATTTGTGCCCGTTTTGCATGTGGTCGAATATCAAAGATTCCACCGAGTGGGATATTTCCCTTCCGGCGAAGTACATTTGCTGCTTCATCTGTTTCTTCCTGCCAGTTTGCCACTTCGGTAAGGTCTGTAGAAGGGGCAAGCTCCGCCGCCTTTTCTTTACCGATTGCAGAGGAAGCATATTTCAATAGTTGTTCTTTAATTTTATCAAATTCCAATGTTTTCAAAACTTTCGAATGCATGGAGTTATAGTCCTCCCTTTTTCTATGCGTCAATTAGTCATTTCTATTTAAAAAGGCAAGCAGTTCGTCTGGTTCTTTTACGTTTAAGACGGAAGAAAGTTTCACCCAGCCTTTTTTCGCTGAGGAGACGCCTACTGCCATATGTTCAAGCATATCAAAATTATGTGCGTCCGTATTAATCACAATCATTACGCCCGCTTCTTGTGCTTTTCTTAAATAAGGCGGAGCAAGATCTAATCGATTCGGATTAGCATTCAGCTCTAAAGCGGTGTTTGTTTTAGCTGCAAGTTCGATTAATTGGTCCATATCGACTTCATACCCAGAACGTTTGCCAATCAAGCGGCCTGTTGGATGGGCAATAATATCCACATGAGGATTTTCCATCGCGGTTCTCAAACGCTCCATAATTTTCTCTTTTGGTTGTGAAAAACTAGAATGAATGGACGCTATTACGAGATCCATTTCGGCAAGCAGTTCATCGTCATAATCCAGTGATCCATCAGGTAAAATATCCATTTCGATTCCTGATAGAATGGTAAAATCATCATATTTATCGTTTAAAGCATGAATGATTTCTTTTTGTTCTCGTAATCGTTCTGCTGTTAATCCGTTGGCAACCTTTAAATACTGAGAATGATCGGTGATGGCCATATATGTATAGCCTTTAGCCCGGCACACTTCAACCATCTCTTCAATGGAATAGGCCCCATCACTCCAAGTTGTATGCATATGGAGATCCCCTTTAATATCTTCAAGTGAAACAAGTGGTTCCTTATCCGTGTACCCTTCCACTTCTGTTCCATCTTCACGAATTTCAGGTGGAATGAACGGCAGACCGAAATGAGCATAGAAGGCTTCTTCGGAATCAAAGGTCAGAATCTCACCTGTCTCCGTATTTTCAACGCCATACTCACTAATTTTCTCGCCGCGGTCTTTGGCCAGCTGTCGCATTCTCACGTTATGGTCTTTCGATCCGGTAAAGTGGTGAAGCGTCGTAATAAATTCAGCATCCGTTACAATCCGAAAATCAACCGAAACATCATATTGGTAATCAAGGGTAACGGACACTTTCGTATCACCCGCCGCAATGACATGTTTGATTGCAGACAAGGAAAGTAGTTGATCCTTCACCATCCCAGGGTTGTTCGATGAAATAATGAAATCAAGGTCTTTAATCGTCTCTCTCATGCGACGGATGCTGCCTGCTCTTGAAAAGCGAATGATATCTGTCATGTTTTCAAGCGACGTTTCAATATCCGTTGCAATTGGCATCATGAAAGCGAGTGGGAGCCGGTCAGGTCGTGAACCCACTTCAGCAATTGAAGTAAGAATCTTTTCTTCTGTCTTCGCGCCAAACCCAGCAAGTCCGCGTACTTTTCCTTCTTCGCATACTGCCTTTAGCTCTTGTATATCCCGAATTTGCAGTTCTTTATGCAGCTTGGCAATTTTCTTACCACCAAGTCCAGGTAGCTGCAACAGTGGCACCAATCCTTTAGGTACCTGCTCCTGCAGTTCTTCTAATACGGTAGATTTCCCTTCATTAATATATTCCTCGATAACAGCAGCAGTTCCCTTGCCAATTCCGCTCAATTCCGTGAAATCACCCATGGATGATAAACTTCGATTGTCTGTTTCAAGTGCAGCTGCCGCTTTTCTAAACGCTGAAACCTTAAATGGATTTTCACCCTTTAGCTCCATATAGATTGCTATTTTTTCTAATAATTTAATGATGTCTTTTTTATTGATTGACATGGTTCCTCACCTTTCCAACGCGAATTCTTAAAAAAAGATGACACAAGGCCATCTAAAGAACCTGTAGCCATTATCCCGGTTTAACTAACCATCAGCAGGGAACTCACCCCACTGATGGAAGCTTCACTTTATGCAGCTACATATTGAAACCACAGCTCTGTTACTTTCTCCGAAAGATAGGGAGTATTTTTCACGATGAGATCTGCCATAAACGAGCCATTCATCGCATCCTGAACATTAGCCATTGGCAGTAAAGCAGCTATGTATAATAGTATAAACATGATAAGATATACTTCAGCGAAGCCTAAAATCGCGCCAGCCCATCGATTCAACTGCTTTAAGATTGGTAGGTTCGAAATAAAATCCAACATCGAGCCAAATAGCTGCCAAACTAACTTAGCAGCGAAGAAAATGATGGCAAATGCAATCGCACGGTAATAAGCTTCTTCAAGACCTGTTTGGCCGATAAACATATTCATTGTTTCTGAATTACCGCCTAGGGAAGGAAACGGAATCCATAGGGTTAGCTTCGGAGCGAGTTTATCATAGTACGCATAAGCCGCGGCAAAAGCAACAAAAAAGCCCGTCAAATGTATGAGCTGTAAAATGAACCCCCGTCTCAACCCAACTAAAAATCCAATTAAGAGAATGGCCAAAATCGCCAAGTCTAACATGTACTCAGTCCTTTACTTTCTTTAATTCCAGTTCTAACTGGTTTATTTCGTCTTTTATTTTTATATAATCATTCATAGCATTCACAGCTGTCAATACAGCAAGCTTGCCTGTATCCAAATAAGGATTCTTGGAGTTGATCTCACGCATCTTATCATCCACCATCGATGCAACTAATCGAATATGGCCTGAGCTCTCCTCACCCACGATTGTATATTGCTGTCCATATATATCAACTGTTATCCTATTTTTCTTTTCATCTGACAAGCCGATGCCTCCAATCTGAAAAATCCTAATTTCTATCATATCATGAAGTTTTCTGTCATGAAAGCAAGAAAGGCGGAAGGTGCCCGATTATCGGCGACAAGCAATAGACGAGTAAATCGTCTGGAGAGTGCCCTCTCCTCAACAATTTGATTGGCTAATGACCTTGAGGGGCTAGATGCTGTAGCTGAACAAATAGAAAAGCAAGTGTAGCTTGGACTATCCTGACTTACATATGTTACCTAAAGGAAACTCGTGGGCTATACATCACTAGGAAAAAATGAGCTACCAAAAAAAGAAAGAATTGGAGTCTTTACTTATGTCAAATGTTGTATTAACACTTTCCACAGCTCAAATGAACAAAATGAAGGAACATTACCAAACTTCCCTATCTGGTAAAACACCACCGGGAAGTATTTTTATGGCTAAACTGGTACAGTGTACCGTGACTGCCTATAAGTCGGGGAAAGTCCTATTCCAAGGTGCATCCGCAGAAGTTGAAGCAAAAAAATGGTCTAGTGAAGCAAAAGCTGCGACTCCTGCTACTAAAAAAAAGACTTCTGTCACCCAACATCGTTATTCACCACCTGCTCATATCGGTTCCATGTCTGTCATCGGCTCTGATGAAGTTGGGACAGGCGATTACTTCGGGCCAATGACGGTCGTCGCTGTTTATGCAAAAAAAGAGCAACTAGCCCTTTTAAAAGATTTAGGCGTGCAAGATTCTAAAAATCTAAAAGATCCGCAAATCATTGACATTGCGAAGCAGATTAAAAATGTTGTTCCATTTTCCCTGCTCATCTGCGACAATCCGAAGTACAATGCACTTCAAGCTCGTGGCATGTCACAAGGTAAAATGAAAGCTCTGCTACACAACCAAGCGATTAAGCATGTCATTGATAAGATTTCACCCGAACAGGCAGAAGCGGTTTTCATTGACCAATTTGCTCAACCCGATGTGTTTTTTAACTATTTAAAGGGACAAGAACTGTTTCAAGCGGAACATACTTATTTAAGCACGAAAGCAGAAGGCATTCACCTTAGTGTTGCGGCTGCTTCCATTTTAGCGCGCTATGCATTCGTAAAGCATTTTGACAAATTGAGTGAAAAAGCTGGGTTCAAAATTCCAAAAGGCGCAGGCCACGCAGTAGATGAGGCAGCGGCACGCCTTATTCACGAAAAAGGGATCGACGCCTTGAATGAGTTTACGAAGGTTCATTTTGCCAATACGGAAAAAGCAAAAACATTGTATCGGAAGAAATATTAATAGAGGGTTTGTCGTTGATATTAGGGTTGCCCCAGGATTTTTTTGGGTCGGCCCTTTTATTTTTGAGATTTGCCTTTAAATTAGGAAATTAAACCAATCATTTTTTCGACTTTTCCACCCATCAACCGATAGCCACTCCTGTTTTCATAACTTTACTCACCATCATGAAGAGATTAACGATCAACACTTTAGACATACTCACCAACACTTGAAATACTAACCAATTCATACTCTTTACTATTCAACTTTTTACTTTTACTCGCCACTTTTACTAACCAACTTTGGTTAATTAATTACGCACAACCGCTTCCCCTAAAACAGCAAAGCAACCTCCCAAACTCGGAAGGCTGCTTTGTTTACAATTATCCTCGTAATTCAGCGCCAGCTTTTTCTTTCACCGCTGCTAGTACTTTTTCATGCGCTTTCGTTACATCTTCGTCGGTTAGCGTGCGCTCTGGATCGAAATATTTCAACGAGTACGCTAGAGATTTCTTACCTGGTTCCATGCGTTCGCCTTCATATAAATCAAAGACACTTACTTCTTTAAGAAGTTTTCCGCCTGCTTCGGCGATAATTTTTTGGATATCGCCCGCAACTGTAGTTGCATCTACCACAAGGGCAATATCACGTGTAATCGATGGGAAACGCGGAATCGCGTTGTATTGGATCGGTGCAACAGCCGCTTCTGCCATCGCTTTGAAAGATAGTTCAAAAACGTACGTTTCTTTCAAATCTAGTTCTTTTTGGACAGTTGGATGAACTTGGCCGACAAAGCCAATTACATCACCATTCAACAACACTTCTGCAGTACGTCCTGGGTGCATGCCTTCTTTTTCAGACTGACGATATTCGATTTTCCCTATCAATCCTAGTGTATCGAATAATGCTTCAAGCACGCCTTTTGCTACGTAAAAATCAACCGGCTTTTTCTCTCCTTGCCATGGGTTTGATTCCCATAGACCTGTCATCGCTCCAGCTACATGCTCACGCTCTTCAGGAAGTTGTTCACCATCTTGTTTCAAGAATACAGAGCCTATTTCATAAAGAGCTAGTGAATCAAGCTGACGAGCATTGTTGTATTTCACAACTTCTAATAGTTGAGGGACGATGCTTAGGCGAAGCTGGCTACGCTCCTCACTCATCGGCATCGCCAATGCAACAGACTCACGAGCATCTAATGCATACTGTACCGCTTTGTTCTTACTAGTTAATGAATAGGTGATCGCTTGATAAAGACCAGCACCTTCAAGCGTACGGCGTGCTTTGCGACGTTTCTGCTGATAATCTGTCAAATGACCAGGTGTTACCGTTCCAGTAGGTAGTGTTGTTGGGATATTATCATAGCCGTACATACGAGCTGCTTCCTCAACTAAATCGGCTTCAATCGTAATATCGCCGCGACGTGTCGGTACGGTTACAGTAAATGTTTCATTGTCTACTGAAACTCCGAATTGCAAACGAGTGAAAATTGATTCCACTTCGGAAACACTCATGCTTGTTCCGAGCAATTTATTAATTTTTTCAAGAGTAATTGAAATGACAGCTGGTTCGATTGTCAGTGTATCGACTTCAACAGACCCTTCTAACACAGTGCCACCAGCATATTGGCTGATCAACTGTGCAGCACGTTCTCCCGCTTCTCGAACGCGATTCGGGTCGACGCCTTTTTCGAAACGAGCACTTGATTCACTGCGTAACGCATGGTCTTTTGATGCTTTACGGACAACGGTTCCAGCAAAATAAGCCGCTTCAATGATGACGGTTGTTGTATCGTCCTGCACCTCAGAATTCGCTCCACCCATTACACCAGCAATCGCAACTGGCTCTGTTCCGTTTGTAATGACAAGATGATCGCTTGCAAGTTCACGTTCTACATCATCTAATGTCGTAATTTTTTCAGCAGCATGCGCTTTACGAATGACTAATTCTTTTGAACCTAGACGATCATAATCAAATGCATGGAGTGGTTGTCCGTATTCAAGTAGAATATAATTCGTGATATCGACGACATTGTTATGTGGACGAATGCCCGCTGCCATCAAGCGTGTTTGCATCCAAAGTGGTGATGGTGCAATTTTCACATCCTTAATGACTTTCGCAACGTATAATGGATTATCTTCAGATGCTTCAACGTTTACTTGAATGAGATCTGTTGCTTTTTCAGCGCTTTCTTCTTTGGTGATTTCCGGCCATTTTACTTCACGACCTAGAATCGCACCTACTTCATAAGCAACACCAAGCATGCTCAAACAGTCCGAACGATTCGGTGTCAAGCCTAATTCAAGTACTTCATCGTCAAGCCCTAAAACACTAAGCGCATCTTGGCCGACTTCTACATCATTCGGGAAGACGAAAATTCCTGTGGCATAATCTTTTGCAATCAATCTTGATTCAATGCCAAGCTCTTGAAGTGAACAAATCATGCCATTCGATTCTTCACCGCGTAATTTCGCTTTCTTAATTTTGAAATTGCCTGGAAGCACAGCCCCAACCGTTGCGACTGCCACTTTTTGTCCTTTATCAACATTCGGCGCACCGCAGATGATCTGAACCGGGCTTTCACCACCAACATCGACTAAACATTTATTTAGTTTATCGGCATTTGGGTGCTGTTCACGTTCTAGTACGTGGCCAATGACTACCCCTTTAAGACCTTCACTTTTCTTTTCTACTCCTTCAACCTCGATGCCGCTTTTGGTAATCTTATCTGAAAGCGTTGTTGCTGTCATGCCAGAAAGATCGACATAATCCTGCAGCCATTTATATGAAACAAACATGGATTGCTCCTCCTTTAAAAAAATTATTAAGATTCGTGGCGATTAAATTGAGTTAGGAAACGGACATCATTTGTGTAGAAATGACGAATATCGTCTACGCCGTATTTCAACATCGCAATACGCTCTACACCGATTCCGAACGCAAAACCTGAGTATTTCTTAGAATCAAATCCAGCCATTTCCAAAACATTAGGATGAACGATTCCACCACCGAGTACTTCGATCCAGCCTGTCCCTTTACAAACGCTGCAACCTTTTCCGCCGCAAATTTTACAAGAAATATCGATTTCAACCGATGGCTCTGTAAATGGGAAGAAGCTTGGACGCAGACGAATTTCCCGTTCTTTGCCGAATACTTGCTTCGCAAACACTTCAAGCGTTCCTTTTAAATCACTCATTGAGATGTTTTCGTCAATCACTAGTCCTTCAATTTGCATGAATTGATGCGAGTGAGTCGCATCATCATTATCACGACGATATACTTTACCCGGACAGATAATTTTAACCGGCCCTTGCCCTTTATGCTTCTCCATCGTTCTTGCTTGCACTGGAGACGTATGAGTTCGCATCAATGTTTCTTCTGTAATATAGAAGGAATCTTGCATATCACGTGCTGGATGGCTCTTTGGCAAATTCAACGCTTCAAAGTTGTAGAAGTCTGTTTCAACTTCCGGACCTTCCGCAACCGTGTAGCCCATTCCGATAAATAAGTCTTCCACTTCTTCAATGACACGCGTCAACGGATGATGATTCCCTTTATTAACCGGACGTCCTGGTAATGTCACATCAATTTTTTCAACAGCTAGTTTGGCATGGACAGCTGTCTCTTCAAGCACCTGCTGTTTTTCTTCGATTTTTGAGGCAATCTCTTCACGGACAACATTCACCAACGCTCCCATTTTTGGGCGTTCCTCAGCGGAAAGCTTGCCCATTCCGCGTAACACTTCCGTGATTGGTCCTTTTTTCCCTAAATATGCGACACGAATGTCATTCAATTCCTTTAATTCAGAAGCTTCGGCAACCTTCTGCAACGCTTCAGCTTGCAGTTCTTGTAAACGTTCCTGCATCATATATCCTCCTTTATTGTTTATAAATAAACACAAAAAAAACCCATCCCTAGAAAGGGACGAGGTTTATGTATCGCGGTACCACCCTTATTAGCGCCAATAAAAATAAGCACTCACTTCATTGCAGATAACGGCTTTTTGCCGATGCAGCTTTCAACAGGTTTATCTGTATCCCGATGCCGACTCAAGAGGTGAATTCACATCAACATAATCATAAAAATGCTTGCAGTCTAAGGCATTTTCTTCCTGAATGAATGATACGATGCTACTCTTCTCTGTCATAGTCTTTTTCATTATGAAATTTAGCTTTAATTATAATATAAAACAACCCGAGATTCAAATTCAAATTTATTCTACAGCTTTCGAGCCGGAATCCGAATTTGCGCGCGGGATTTGCCTCTGATCGCGACCGATTCCACCTTGATTCGCGCCGGTTTCACCTCGGGTCGCGCCGGAGCCCTATTTCCGTAAGTGGTACATCAAAATCCCTGCTGCAATTCCCACGTTCAGCGATTCGCTTTTCCCGAAAATCGGAATGTAGAGATTTTGCGTCGTTTGTGCTAACAGTTTTTTGTCAACACCTTGACCCTCATTACCTACAAGCAGAGCAAATGTTTCTGATTTTTCTACTTGATCATAGGAAACCGCTTTTTCTAAAGCGGTGCCATACACCGGAATGTTCTGTACCTTCAATGCACCGATGATTTCTGTTAAGTTTCCTTTTAAGACAGGCATATGAAAGATACTTCCTTGAGTAGAGCGAATCACTTTAGGGTTATAAGCATCTGCACAACCTTCTCCAAGAATAACCGCATCCATTCCTGCCGCGTCAGCCGTTCGAATCATCGTGCCGATATTACCTGGATCTTGAACTGCGTCTATCAGCAACACCTTTTTTGATGAAAGATCTTCAAAACGGATCTTTTTTTGATCACAGATTGCAGCAATTCCTTGTGGTGTTTCCGTATCAGAAATTGCATTCATCACTTCATTTGTCACATATGTAACTTCTGTTCCTTCTAATTTAAACTTTGCAGGAATGACAGCTTCAATGCTGACAATCACTTCGCGGACAATATCTCCTTCTTTTAGTGCTTCTTCTACAAGATGAAACCCTTCAATCAGGTATGTACCTGTTAGTTCACGCTCTTTTTTCGTTAATAATTTCTTCCATTGCTTTACTTTTTGATTTTTGACGGACTCAATATATTTCAAGGTAAACGCTCCTTCATTTTTTCACTAGTTCTTATTATAACGTATTTCACCTATGTCTTGTATGGCTTATATTTTGCTACATATTTTAATTCATTTTGTTCCATACTAAAAAAGTGGACAATTATGGTGATGGGAGGATTCAATATGAACTTGAATTTAAGAAATGCAATTATTCACAACGTATCAGGGAATACACAGGATCAGTTAGAGGATACGATTGTCGACGCCATTCAAAATGGCGAAGAAAAAATGTTGCCTGGACTCGGTGTGTTGTTTGAAATTATTTGGCAACATGCATCAGAGCAAGAAAAAACCGAAATGTTACAATCATTAGAAACTGGTTTAAAAAAGCAATAGCCGTTATTTGGCTATTGCTTTTCTTTCGCTTATAAATGGTCGGTATTAATCCGATTCTGAAAATATTCATCATTTATTATTGGATTATCATCCTCATCCAATTGGATGTTTTCCTTTTCTTCCTCCACTCGATTCGTTGAATCAACCACCTTTTCTCTTCTCTTCTTGTCCATTATTTTCACTCCTTCGTGTACACGTCTTAAGTTTAGCTATTCCCGGAACGTGATCCTTTAAACATAAGTCATGAGCCAAAAGCTAGCTAATACGCATAGGCCAGGAAATAATAACAGAAAAAAGAATATAAACAAAAAGACGGACTTATTTTAGGAACTCCCTACCGCTCAATAAGTTTTATAACATCAATCAAGCTCTTTTCCGACATAGATTGAAGTCGTAAATGATGGTTTTCAAAAGCTAAAGCTTCAGTCACGGGGTTTGGTACGATTACACATTTTAATCCAGCAGTTAAAGCCGATTGAAGCCCATTTAACGAATCTTCAAATGCTACGGCTTCTTTTGGATCAATCTTTAAGACTTCGATTGCTTTTAAGTACAAGTCAGGTGCTGGTTTTACTTTTTCGACATCATCCCGTGAGATAATGAAATCAAAATAGTGTAACAGCCCAAGCTCGTCTAAATAGTTTGTTACCCATTCTTTAGTAGAGCTAGAAGCGAGGGCGATTTTGTATTTTAACTTGCTTGCTTCCTCTAAATACTCCTTTACGCCTTCACGCGCCAGGGGTGTTTTCATCTTATCCTTATGTATACTTTTTGCTTTTTCCTCAATCTCTTCAATATTACAATTCTCCCCCAGTTGTTCTTGGCAATATCTAAAAAGTTCAGTATCATCTGTACCAATGCATGTAACAAATTGTTCAAGCGGCAACTTAACCTTATATAAATCTAACGTTTCTCTGTAAGCATCATACCAAACCGTCTCTGTGTCTAAAATTAAACCATCAAAGTCGAAAATAACCGCTTTAATCAAAATCATTTCCTCCTTTAACTAATTAAAAAGTAAAAATCCCAATAGGCATTGACCGAATAGCAATAGTTCCATAGAAATTTCTATTGCTAAACATAATGTATAATAATGAACGAACTATTTCAATATTCTTGTACACTACACATCTCTTCTGAAGGGTCAGACCCCGCACCAACTTATTCAGTATAAGATGTTTGAAACACCACCTGCTGATTTAGGGCGCTAGGTCACAGGCCCTTTTACCATTGCAAAAAGCACTGCAGTTTCTTATCCGAAATGCAGTGCTTTGTACATGGTTTTATGCTGTAAGAACGACTTACTCGAAGGTCATTATTTTAGCCAAACGTAATGGCATCAACCGTTTTACGATCCAGTTTTTTAATCACTTCGACAATCAATTTAACCGCGTTTTCATAATCATCACGGTGAAGCATCGCAGCATGTGAATGAATATAGCGAGTTGCAATGGTAATCGCAAGCGCTGGAACACCATTTGCCGTCACATGGATGGAGCCCGCATCTGTACCGCCTCCAGGCATCGATTCGTATTGATAAGGAATTTTCATTTCATCGGCGGTATCTGTTACAAGATCACGAAGTCCTTTATGAGAGACCATACTTGCATCATAAAGGACGATTTGCGGACCTTCACCCATTTTACTTAGTGCTTCTTTCGCAGTAACTCCTGGCGTGTCCCCAGCAATCCCGACATCAACCGCAAACCCGATGTCTGGTTGAATTTTAAACGTCGATGTTTTGGCACCACGCAGTCCGACTTCTTCTTGAACCGCTCCAATCCCGTACACAATGTTTGGATGTTCACTGTCTTTTAATTGCTTTAAAACATCAATAGCAATCGCGCAGCCAATTCGGTTATCCCAAGCTTTTGCAAGAAGCATTTTCTCATTATTCATCACAGTAAATTCGAAATACGGAACGACCATATCTCCAGGTCTTACTCCCCATTCCTCCGCTTCTTCCTTGCTTGATGCTCCAATATCAATGAACATATCTTTAATATCAACAGGTTTTTTTCTTGCTTCTGGACTTAAAATATGTGGTGGCTTTGAACCTATCACTCCAGTAACATCGCCTTTTCTTGTCACGATTGTTACACGCTGAGCGAGCATAACCTGTGACCACCAGCCGCCAACTGTTTGAAAACGCAAGAAACCTTTTGCATCAATTTGGGTTATCATAAAGCCAACTTCATCTAAGTGACCCGTTACAATAATTTCTGGACCGCCTTCTTGACCTGTTTTCTTCGCGATTAAGCTACCAAGATTATCTGTAGTCACTTCATCGGCAAAAGGGGTTATGTACTCTTTCATGATTTGACGGACTTCCCCTTCATTACCAGCAATTCCTCTTGCATCCGTTAAACCTTTAAGCATCGTTAATGTTTCATCTAAATGGGGCATTCTTTTTCCTCCTTATGTATGGATACTTTTCTTATTATAGTACATTGCCATTCATTTTCACGCATTAATACCCTTGTTGCTGCCGCTCATAATTGATTTGATTTTTCTCGACATAAGCTTGTTCCACATCTTCTCCAGAAAAACCAAGCATATTCCCGAGAAGGAGATAATCTGCAAACATGTTCTCATAGTTTTTTTGAGATTGCTCCATGCTAAATGATTGAATCGAAGCGTATATTCTCAGAAATTGAGTCGTTACATCATGTACTTTACTAGATTGCCCTACTTTCTCATCAACACTCGTTACCTGCAACTTACAGCCGATTCCAAGCGAAAGTATAAAGTGAATGCCATCCACATACTCAGCTAAAATGGTTTGTCTTGTCGATGGACCCTTTAAGCTCCAAAATTTAAAGCATCTTGTTTCATTGGCCAGTTCACCAAGCTCAACGAATAAGGCGAGGATTTTTTTCTCAATCAGATCTTCTTCATGTAGTTGATGCTTTTCTTGTATATGCTGATCAAGTGATTTTTGCATGTCAAATAGTTTGGCGATATTCATGATTTGTTCCTACTTTCATAAGCGGTTTGTCTATGATTACTATAGCATATTCCACGAACAATAGGGATTGATGGGAAAGGTAGTCGTATATTATAACTAGTTTCTTCGTATGCTTCTTCCTAAAAAGAACAAGATCGAGTCTTCATGAGATACTTTTTATTATTATGAAACCAATATAAAGATATGCGAAGAGGGATGAACTATGAAGTTTTTTGCCTTCTGTGTACGCCTGTTTTTTTAAGATGCATTCTTTTCCATTCAAGAACTTTCTAAACGTGCGGAAAAAAGGGTATATCTATCTGTCATTGTGTTGTATAGTTAATGCTTGATTACTAACAAAATGGGCAAAACTAGCCAATAACCGTTAACTAAAGGCTACAACAATATGGAGTGATTATATGAGTAAAGCTAAAGGTAAAGGTGGAACAGGTAGAGGCACAGACAAGAAAGGCTGGAATCGTTGGAAAGCTGGTGCCAACAAAGCCAAAAGTGCCAAACCTTATAGTAGCAAAGGTGTCAATAAAACGGGCTCTGCAAAAGACACAAGTAATAATTAAGGTGATACATCTGAATTATTACGGCTGTTGAATTAAAACCCATTTTTTTATGAACGGACGAGTGGCGTTCTATATGGTTATTAAAAAAAGTGGATCCTATGCTGAAACATAGGATCCACTTTTTTTAGTATTGACTATATAATCGATATACGAAAACAACATTTGGAAGATCCACTTTCAAATCTCGTTATTGATGACTCTTTCGCTGTAACACGGTTCAGATGTTACAATTAAAAGGGAGTAATATTCCCTTTGTGATCTTGACCCTGAGATCAATACAAGAAAGATCCACAGGTGCATTCTGATCAAGAATCCATGCCTCATTTGAATTAGATAAAACAACTAATAAAGTGAAACTTCAATCAGTGGGGCTTTCTTCCCCCTCCTCCCCCCACCTATGTTCTTCGATTCTTCTAAGCCTTGAGGTGGGGGGGGGTACTGCCCATTAATGCCGGATAAAGCTGTAATGAAGATATGTGCCATTACAGATATCAGGAAATTGCTTGGATTCTACTTCAATAATAGTAAATCTCCACTTACTTAAACTCCCACTTTTCGAAATAATCCTACTTAAAATTTATTATTGTGATTTGTTAATAGTTCAACAAAGTTTTGAGCTGTAGTTGATAGATAATGGTTTTTCAACCAAATTAAACTTGTAGAAGCTGAGAGATTTGTTTTCGTAATCTTGAAAGCTTGGATTTGATCGTTTTTATATCGTTTAAGTACGGTTTCTGGAACAATGGACGTTCCAAAGTCAGATGCGACTAAATCTAATAAAACGGAAACGTCCGAACACTCCGATATAACGTTTGGGGATAATTTGCATTCGGAAAATGCATCTAGAATCATTTGGTATACGCCTAAGCCTTCCGTACTCGGTATGATTATTGGATAGTTTTGAATTTCCGCAAAGGTAATCTCATGATGACCTATTTGCTTTTTTTTTGAAGTAATAAAATAAAAGGGTTCTGTATTAAGATGAATTACAGAAAAGTCATCTAACTTGAGTGGCAATCGAATAATGGCTAGTTCTATTACCCGATCTTTCACTAATTGACGGAGCTGGGCCGATTCATTTTGTTGAATTTTATATGTGACTCTAGGATATTTTTCATGAAATTGATTTAGCAATTCAGGTAGTCCGACTACCGATAAAGTGTTGACGCCAATGGTGAGTCTTCCTTTTACCCCATCTTCAACTTCTTTTACATCCATTTTAGCCTCTTCAAGTAAATGGATCATTTTCTGCGCATATTTATATAAAGTTTGACCTGCTTCTGTTACTTCTAAATATTTCCCGGTTCTCTCAACTAATTTTGCTCCTAATTCCTGTTCCATCGCTTTCAATTGTTGGCTAAGTGGAGGTTGTGAGATATGTAGTCTATAAGCAGCAGCAGAGATTTTTCTTTCTTCAACAATTGCAACAAAATAACGTAGTTGTCTTATATCCATGAGCAGAACACTCCTTTATGTATACGAAAAACTTAAGTAAAACTAATTTTTTTTATATTTTCCATATACTACTCTCTAGGATATCATAATCCTATAGATGGAAAAAAGGCATTCAATTTATGTTCCTCCTTTTAAAGGTTTAGGACAAATCAAATAGAAGCCATTCTCCTTTCCTATAACTTTAAGAATGGCGAGATGACGGTACATCAATTCTTCTAGATCTACTCCAAATACTAAACAGATATAGGTGAAACATTATGGTCAACCAACGTTTTTACGGCAGTTTAAGCACATTTCAATGGTTTATTTTCCTACTAGCCAATTCTATTGCCTTGCCTATCGTAATCGGTAGCGTATTTCACTTATCGCTCGAGGAAATTTCCGACTTAATGCAGAGAACATTTTTTGTGGTGGGAATTAGTTCTTTTATACAGGGTTGGCTGGGACATCGATACCCCATTGCTGACGGACCAGCAGGTTCATGGGTTAGTGTGTTTGTTATTTTAGCGGGTGTGGCTACTCAGGAGGGGCAAAACACATATGAAACCTTACAACTCTTAGAAGGAGGATTAATCGTTGCAGGACTTTTGCTTTTCATTCTTGGTATAACCGGTTTAGTTAATCGTCTCCTGTTTTTATTCACTCCTTTAGTAACTGGTTCCTTTCTTTTGATTTTAGCACTTCAACTTAGTGGTGTTTTTTTAAAAGGAATGATGGCATTACAAGGAGAACCACTCCGCCCAGATTATGGAACAACAGCGATTTCATTCGGTGTATTTTTACTTGTCATTATGCTATCGATTAAAGGGAAAGGCTGGATTAAAAATTATGCCGTATTGATCGGAATTTTGTCAGGGTGGGTATTATTTGCGGCAGTAGGCAAAACTGCCAATACTTTTTCCGGATCGGTTCCCTTAGTTCAATTACCAGAAATTTTCGTATGGGGTGCCCCTAAACTTAATGCTGGAATGGTTATTACATCTATTCTGTTTACGTTTATTTTAGTCTTAAATACGATTGCAGCTGTTTCTGCTGCCAAAGAAGTAATTTCTAAATCCGAGAAATACGAAAAACAAACGATTAAACGTGGTAGTTGGGCAGGTGGTATTTCACATTTTCTTTCTGCTCTTTTTTCCACAATTGGAATCGTTCCACTGCCAGTATCTGCGGGTTTTATTCGATTAACCGAGCAAAAAAGGATAAGACCATTCCTTATAGCAAGTTTAGCTTTATCTGGGATAGCTCTCATTCCAGCGATCGTTAATTTTTTAGCGCTACTTCCAGGCCCTATTGCCAGTGCTGCCCTGTTAGCATCATTTGTCCAAATGATAGGGATCGCCTTTCAGTCTATTCTGAAAGAAGAACTAGACCAACGCCGGTTGACCATATTAGGAATCACATTGTTAATCGGCATCGGGTTAATGTTTCTTCCTGCTAATATATTTCAGGGTCTTCCTTCCATTTTACAATATATCTTTAGTAATGGCCTGCTTGTCAGTACTATGATTGTAATCGTGCTAGAACAACTTTGGAAATCAACGAAATTATAAGAGAGCGATCGAGTTAGCCTACGAAAATACAAAAATCAAAAAAGGGAAGCCATTTGGTGCCCTTATCGTCAAAAACGGCAGGATAATTGCAAAAGGAGTAAACGATGTTCTTGAAACACCTGACCCAACTGCGCATGCTGAACTTCAATCGATTCGTAAAGCTTGCCGCATCCTTGGCACATCTGACCTTTCGGACTGTGAACTTTACACAAGCGGTGAACCTTGCCCGATGTGTTTAAGCGCCATTTATTGGGCGAAATTAAAGGAGGTGTATTATGCCTACACTGCAGAAGAGGAAGAAGAAATTGGCTTAGGAACAGACTACATTTATCATCAAATAACACTTCCAAAGGACAAACGAGGTATTATGTTAAAAAAATTGGATAAAAATCTCCAAAATAAGAATCCTTTTACTCTTTGGAAAGAAATGAACAGTTAAATGCCATTATGAGTAATAAGTGATGGCAAAAACAAGATCGTGATGTGTATTTTATGTGGAGGTATCTAGCAGTAATCTTGGTTGCACGTACTTACTTCAAGGATGTGCCTTAGATGACAAGGAGGAACAAGATAAAATGAAAAAGGAGGGGATAGTAATGAATGAACAACTACTAATTGCAACAGAACGTGGAGAGTCGGGTACTATAAGAAAGCTGATTAAGGAAGAGGCTAATATCAATGCACAGGACTCAAATAGTCGAACAGCTACTATGATCGCAACGTATCGCAATGATGTCGAGGCGGCAAAAGTCTTAATCGATGCGGGTGCAGATGTCAACATTCAAGATGACATGAAAAACAATCCATTTCTGTATGCAGGTGCGGAAGGATATCTTGATATCTTAAAACTTACGATCCATGCAGGTGCGGACCCCGCCATTACCAACAGGTATGGTGGAACAGCTTTAATCCCTGCTTCCGAACATGGATACGTGAATGTAATCAAAGAACTACTTACTCATACTAATATTGATGTTAATCACATAAATAACCTCGGTTGGACAGCATTATTAGAAGCGATTATTCTAAATGATGGCGGCGAAACACAGCAACAAACTGTGCAATTACTGATAGATTATGGGGCCGATGTAAATATACCTGATCATAATCATGTGACACCTTTGCAACATGCACGAGAGAAAGGCTTCAAAGAAATTGAGCAAATTTTGCTAAAAGCAGGAGCAAAACTTCATTGATCGTTACATGAATATTTAGTCCTAATTTTGCAATGAATTAGGACTTCTTCACTTTCCAAAACTGCATTTTACAGGACTCGCAAATACATTGGTTATTTAAGTAAGACCTGTAAAATCAGGTATCAAAAACGTCCATAGTTCACTAAAAACGAATCAATACTATCATTTACAAGTCTTTTTTATATGTTTAACCTGAGATCATATTGTTTTCGAATGATATCCATCACATGGACCAAAATCTCAATATCTTGCTGATTCTTCATTAATAGTATCCCGCCTTCAATCATGGCAACGATAGCTTGGGCATTTTTTTTACAATCTGTTGTCGGATCTAATTGATTTTGTTTTACCATTTCCGTCAATGCATCTGTTACCTCAGAAATCCACTTGTCAAAAAATTCTTTAATTTTCACTCGAAATGTTTCGTCGTGCTCGCTCATCTCAATCGCTAAATTCCCAATAGCACAGCCAAGTTTACTTTTCGTTTCCATATAAGAGGCAAGATTCCAATCAAGCATTTTGTTTAATCTTGTCTTAGCTTCTTCCTTCGAATGGAAGATCTCGTCTATCAACTGTTGATCTAAATCTTGAACTAAGTTTTCCACAACAGCTAATCCAAGATCATATTTCGATGAAAAATAATGATAAAATTGCCCTTTGCCAATAGAAGCTGCTTTGAGAATATCAGAAATTGAAGTTGCTTGGTATCCCTTAGAATGAATAATCCCTCTAGTGATTGTAATAATTTCTTGCTTTTTAGACATATATTCACACCTTTTTCGTTGTTTAATCTTAGATGATTGTGCTCACTATTTAATTCAATGATTATTCCCCATAACTTTGAATTAAATTAGCGATATGTGCATACGCTCCACCTGCAAGTAAAGCCGATGTAACGAGCACTGCTTCTGATAATTCTTCTTTAGTTGCACCAAGTTTTACCGCGTTTTTAGAATGAACATCAATACAATATGGACATTGTGTCGCATGTGCAACAGCTACAGCAATGATTTCTTTAAATTTGGCACTTAGCTTGCCTTCTTTCATTGCAGTTGCACTAAAATTGGAGTACGCTTTAAAACCTTCAGGAGCTCCCTTTTGCAATTGACCGAGTTTTTTAAGGTTAGACCTGTTATATAATGAATCGGCAGCCTCTGAATCTAAAGCATTTTCCATATGTGTGCTATGTGTCACTGCTCCTCCAGCTTCTAGACCAGATACTACAAATACAGCTTCAACTAGTTCTTCAAGAGTTGCACCAACGGCTTTGGCTTTTTTAGTATGACTATCGATACAATACGGGCATTCTGTTACATGTGCGATTGCCACTGCGATCATTTCTTTTTCTTTCTTAGAAAGGGCCCCTTCTTGGAAAACCGTCTTGTTGAATTCTGAAAAAGCTTGCATTTGTTCAGGTGCCAATTCTTTTACATGATTCAAATTTTTCAAACTTTCTGTTTGATAAAAGTTCATATTCAACATCCTCTCTATTTATGCACAGTTATTATGTACCTACCACTCGGTACATTTCTAGTCTAACATACAGATTTTTCAATCACAAACAATTTAGTTGCTCTCCTATCCTTTTCATACCCTGTCCACTCTTTATATAACGAGAAAACTTTTATCGAAATTAATGAAACTTTTTTCTTGTCCATACGTAAATATAGGAAAATGTATGAGGAGGAATCTCCATGGTATTGTTCATTCGCCTGCTTTTGTTCGCTTTGATTATTTTTCTCATCTATACCGTGATTAAATATATCGTCAGTCCAAAGCGGAAATTGGAACTCGCGCAAGAACATAGTAAGTTTTTCTTCCTCGATGATCCGAACAACATCCAAAAAAACTTTGTTGTGACATATAAAGGCGTTCTATTTGAAGGTGAAAAATATCTTGGGACAACTGCACAAGCCTTTGAAGTCATTTCAATTTTCATCTGGCCCAGAAATACGAGCTCGTTACACGGAATGGAGCGCAAAGATTTTCAGTTTATTGAGTCAGAGGTAAAAAAAAGGTATCCACAGGCAATCATTGATTGGAAAAGCCCGATAAAGGAATTTTTGGAATAGAAGAGATGTTCGTTCGAGGACAAATCAAAATAAAGTGAAACCTCCATCAGTGGGGGTTACTTCATCCCCACTGATTGTTAGTCCCGTTCTACTATCGCTAAGATTGACAGGACGAACCCGATTGGTATACTTCTTCGATCCCTCAAAGCCTTGATGTGGGGGGTACTGCCCGTTAATGCGGGATTGACAACTTATTTGTAACGAACGCAAATTCTCGAGAAAACAATAAATACCTGTACAACTAAAAAAGATATATGCTTCTCTCTCACATTTTAGCTTGGCAGATTAAGTTGCCAAGAAACACCTAACTGTCTACGCTTAAAGACTAAAGTTACCTTTAGCCCTCCAAGACTCGCTACGAGCGAATGGCTAGTTCCTACTCGACGGGAATCCCACCCGCTATATGATACTACCTAGGCTCGGCCGCACAAGCACCCCGTTAGTTTAAGTACATTTCTTCACAATCTTTATAGTGATATAAACATAAATAACCGATATAAAAATCATCTAACCTTTAAGAAATCTATAGAGGTGAGATGATTTTTATAGAAACAACAATAGATAAATTTGAATCGTTTAGCTCCTCACACTCAAATTCTCCTATTAGATTTCAGTAATTCACTATCTATTCCTCACTCTTTTTTTGATTCCTTTTATTCAATATAATGAACCTCTGTTCATCTACTTAAACCAAAGTCACTTTCTTTTTTCCTTTTATTTATCGTAAACGAAAAAGATGCAGTAACTAGCGCCATTAATACTGTTATCCCACCAATCCAACCTAGATTCAAAACAGATGCGTACTCAATCACCAATCCCCCTATACCTGCGCCTAACGTCATACCAATATTCATAATTGCCGTATTGAAACTCAAAACAATTTCTGATGATTGTGGTTTTAAGGAAATTAGATAAAATTGATTTGCAGGAGTAGTTGTCCATGCGGCAGTTCCCCAAACCATAATAATTATGAAGACACCAATAGTTGAAATTGATGTTGCCGTTAAAAAGAACAATGCTACTGAGTGAACGATTAAACTAATATAAACCGTTCGAACAGGTCCCCATTTATCAGCTGCATACCCGCCAAGACGAGAGCCTATAAAGGCAAAGACGCCTAAGACTAATAGTGCTGTACTAATTTTTTCTATAGAGAAATCAGCTAACTTGTTTAAAAGCGGAGCAATATACGTAAAGACCATTGTGTAGCCAAGAATCCAAAATAAAGTGGTGAATAAACCACTGATTATTTGCTTATCTCGAATTACTAACAATTGTTGCTTCAAAGAAATTGATTTATTTCCCTTTAATTTTGGAATATATTTATTTAGTACTATCAAATCAATCAGTGTAATGGATGCAATAAATAAGAAAACATAACGCCAATCCATAAATGAAGCAATGAAAGTTCCAATTGGTACACCCAATACTAAAGAAACTGTAAATCCAGTAATGACAGTTGCAATTGCGCTACCTCGTTTGGCAGGCTCAGCAAGTTGAGCCGCGTAAATGGTTGCAATAACGAAATATAGCCCACCACTCATTGCTAGTACAATACGTGAAAACATTAGCATACCAAAATTATAACTAAAGAATGCGACGATATTTCCGACTATAAAAATCAGCATTGAAGATAACAAAACTCTTTTTCTTTCAAACTTTGTAGTTAGCATAACGAGTACCAGTGCACCAAATGCATGCGATAAGGCATATACAGTTACTAATTGTCCAGCCAATGAAACCGGAACATTCAAATCATTAGAAATCACTTCCAAAATGCCCGAAACAATAAATTCAGCTGTCCCTACACCAAAAGCACCTAAAGCTAATAAATAAATTGCATTTCGATTCATTACCTCATCTCCTTTTACTTAATTGGTTGGCAATAAACCGTCATACAGCCAAATAAAAGTATAATAGTACATCATTTAAAATCTTCGTCAGTCAAATCCATATTTACCCCCATAGCAGTTCGACTACCGTCAGCTGCAGCAAAGACCACTTGCGATGGATTAATGTATGAAGCATCCCCAGAAGAATAAAGACCAGGTATTGAAGTTCTCCCTGATGCATCCGTCTTGATTCCGCCCAATTCCGTCCTTTCGAAACCTAAATTATCTCCAAATGGTGTACTTTGGATAAATCTAGGAGTTACGAAGCCACCTGACCTTACGATTTGAGTACCATCCTTAAAGCGAACATACTCAAGATTCCCATTTTGTCCTATAAAAGCAGCAATAGGTTTCTCTATCACCATAATTCCATTCAATTGAAGACGTTTTTTTTGTTCATCCGAAAGGGGCTTTTGTCCGTTTGTACAGACTATCAAATCCTTACTCCAATTTTGCAACAGTTTGGCGACATGGAAAACGGAAGGTAATTCGGAAACGACAACAAGTGGTTTATTCCTAAGCTCCCACCCGTCGCAATAAGGACAATTAAACAAACTTTTACCGTATAGAGGATAAAACCCTTCGATATCAGGGAATATCTCCTTTACGCCTGTCGCTAAGATTACTTTTCGTGCTTGAACACACAGTCCTAATGAATCAAACACTTCAAAACCAGAATCAATTTTGTTTATCGAAACGGCCTTTATTTGCAGATGATCGACAGATGGATAACCTAATACTTCTTCATAAGCAATACGGCGGAACTCGGCTGGTGTTACACCATCTCTTGTAATAAAACCATGAGACGCATGCGTAACTGCATTTCTAGGCTGATTGTTGTCAATTAAAGCCACACTTCTTTTTGCCCTTCCAAGCACAAGTGCTGCATTCAATCCAGCGGGACCCCCACCAATAATAGCGCAATCGTAAATCATGACACTCATCTCCTTTAAAGTAGATATTAAAGACTTTCAATATCTTTAATATGGCTAAAAAAATTCTCCTATACGTAGTAAAATTCGTCCTTTGAATACAAAATAATTCTCCTAAAACGTGAGTTTAAGACAAACCTATTTTATCAGTTGCCTTCTTTTTTCTCCCGTACTCTTTATTACACCTTGAATAAGTACATATCTCCTTAACAGATATTAAAGACTCTTTATATCTATTATTAATGCAAAAAAACTATCTATGTAACGGTCCAAACCCCTCCTTTCATCATTAATTGGCTTAATTAGATCTTATGGTTGCTTTTGGACCAAATCCGCCAATTTAGTATTTCTAAGATGACTCTGCATTTTCCCTTCCGCTTCCGTCATAACAGCTTGAATCGAACATTCATCCCCGTGGACAAAATTACATTCAAATAATGAGGCGGTGCCTTCAATAGCATGAATAATATCTAAAAATGTAATATCATCTTTTTTTTGTGATAGACGATACCCTCCATGGGCTCCTGAAATTGATTCAATCATCTCAGCCTTCACTAGCTTAGTTAAAATTTTAGAAAGATAGGTCGGAGAAACACCTTGGGATTCTGCTAATTGCTGAACGCCAATAGGTTTTGCTGGAGAAGCAGTGACAAGTGTGAGCATAGTATGCAGAGCATAATTCGTAGCTTTTGTAAATTTCATAATAGCACTTCCTTCATAGACTTTACCTATCTATAATATCCTTTAATATAATATTGTGTCAAGTTGTTCGTTAAAAAGAAAACCACTAATTATTTCTATGACAAATATAGAATTATTTTCATTTATAGTATTGGTGTTACAGAAATTATTTTCTTCATGCATACCGCAACTTATTCTTATTCAACTAATCTGCTTGGTTAGTTCAATAAATAAAAAAGAGCTACATATGCAACTCAATGATCTTCAAGAAAAGCCCTCGTTAGCCATCCATGTAGCGCAAAAATCAGCGCTACACCACAGAGAATGAAAATGGTGGAAAACCGTCAATACTGATTCTACGGCTGGAGAGGAAGATCGATGAACCTTGGTGCGTTAGAACCCATCCGTTAGTCTGACTCCAACGATCACGGTGCACCACTGACTGTCGCTCCCTCACGGGAAGCACACATGGTAGATTAATTCTATTCTGATTGCTGCACCAGCCTCCAATAATAATGAGAGCCGAGGAGAGGATGTTTTCAATGGATGTAGTCATTGAAAGAGCATGTGGTATGGATGTTCATAAGGACAATATTACTGCATGTATTATGACACCAGAAGGAAAGGTGATTCAAACGTTTTCAACTGAAACTGTTTTTCTAATACAGTTGGTTGACTGGATTAAACAACATAGATGTACCCACGTTGCCATGGAGAGCACGAGTGTTTACTGGAAACCTATTGTAAATTTACTAGAGACTGAAGTTATTGAGTTCCTAGTTGTGAATGCCCAACATATGAAGGCAGTCCCAGGACGTAAAACAGATGTTAAGGATGCAGAATGGATTGCTAAACTTCTTCGTCATGGGCTACTCAAAGCTAGTTTCATTCCAGACCGAAATCAACGGGAATTACGTGAACTTGTTCGCTATCGTCGAAGTATCATTGAAGAGCGTGCCAGACAACATACTCGGATCCAAAAGGTGTTAGAAGGAGCGAATATTAAGTTGGGCTCTGCTGTTTCAGATATTATGGGCGTTTCAGCTCGGAATATGCTTGACGCTATTGCCGAAGGTGAAGAAGATCCTGAAAAACTAGCAAACTTCGCTCGACGTACAATGAAAAAAAAGAAAGATGAACTTGCGCTAGCTCTAAAAGGATCTATCAATCCACATCAACGTTTAATGTTGAAAACCATTTTAAAGCACATTGATTTTTTGACTGAACAAATGGAGATGCTAGATGAAGAAGTGGAAAAAAGAGTGAGTAAATATCAAGAAGATATCGAACGACTAGATTCTATTTCTGGCATAGCTACAAGAATGGCTGAACAAATCTCATCTGAAATCGGGACTGATATTAAGAAACAATTCCCAAGTGCAGCTCATATGTGTTCTTGGGCAGGACTAGTTCCTGGGCATAACGAAAGTGCGGGAAAAAGGAAATCAGCTAAAACAAAAAAAGGAAACAAGTATTTGAGATCCGCATTAACAGAAGCAGCTCATTCTGTAAGAGAATCTAAAAACTATCTCGGGGCACTGTATAGACCGTACAGCATCACGAAAAGGTAAGAAACGAGCAGGTATTGTCGTCGCTCATGCCATCTTACGCATCTCCTATTATCTCTTAGCTCGGAAAGAAATGTATGTAGATTTAGGCGAAGACTACTTTGATAAGCAGAAAGAGCAATCAATTATTCGGCATTCCCTACGAAGACTTGAAAGTTTAGGATACACAGTTACATTAAAAGAACCTGAAGCATCTTAATCCAGTCCGTTTATCTTCAATAAAACCAATTATTTAGGCGCTCTCCTCTTTTTTTAAAATGAATAAGCTGCTTCTTCTTTAGTGTGCCCTTTTCCCCTAAGTTACAGAAGTTTATTTTCATGGTAGATACTTTCTTCAACTAACGATGCACATCGTTTCATTTTGTTTTTCAATATTTAAACTTCAAACTGTTTAAAATGATGGTCAAGGTGCTTGTATATTCCTTTACCCCATTGCTCAGAAGTGAGTTTCCCAAAAAAAGGATGTGGATGAGTTGTGCACTTCTCTGGTCCGTTATTTTGGAATGTGATAATTTTTTGTTTAAGCTTTTCTTTTTCTGTGTCAAATTCTCTATCATCTGCAATCAAAATGGTTGGAATAGTAGACATATTATGGGGCAACGTCTTGTCATTGTAAATGATTTGTTTTGCAAACCTCCCTACTATTATTCCTAACCAACTCCTTGGTGGAAAAGAATTTCCCATTGCAATGTCTTGGAAAGATGAACAATGCGCTAGCATTTGAGCGACATCCATTTTTCCCCATTTCGGTTGTGAATTTGGACTCAATTTGTCAATACGCTTTAAAACTTCTGCTGTATGCATATGATTAAAAATATTTTTCATTAGTGCATATCCCCTTTAATTATAATGAGTCAACCTTCTTAACTTATTTGGCCCGATTGTTGAACACAAGTTAAACAACACTCTTCAACTAGTCGAGTAGAAGGGAACCTTTCTACCTTTCGGTAGATTGTGTTCCTCCCCCCTCACAGAACCGTGCTTGCGCTATTCACGCACACGGCTCCTCCTAGTTATCATTCACAAAATGTAGCTAATCTCTTTTCTTAAGTCATATATATTGACCTTAACTCTTGGTGAAGGTAGTGGATATTTATCAAGAAATAGTCTGAATTTATCCCATGTAAAGGATTTCCTTTGACTTCTTCTGTTGAGCCATTTATACAGTATGTATCCGATTTTGTCTTTGAATTTGTTTACACTTTGGATGTTATCTGTGATGCAGTAATAGTTGTAATAACCTATTAGTGAGCGTTTAAATCTATCCATAATCATATGAATATCTTTATTTCTATTATTCTTCAACCATTCTTTTGATTCCTTAAGTTTGCCTTGGACTTTCTTCCTGCTTGATTTCCTTTTCACTCGAAAATTTCCCTGTTTACTCTTCCCACAATAGTGTGTAAAACCTAGGAAATCAAAGGTTGCTGGTTTTCTATTTCCCTTTTGTTTCGCATCTTTCTCCGCAAACCTCCCGAAGGGAATAATTTTAGTTTTATCCTCAGCTATCTCTAGTTTAAACTTCTTTAATCTAAGTTTTAATGATTGGAAGAATTCCTGAGCTTCGCTCTTATATTGAAAACAACAGACAAAATCATCTGCATATCTCACTATGTATGCTTGTCCTTTGCACTGTTTTCTTACCCTTTTCTCAAACCAAAGGTCGAGGACATAATGAAGATACACATTGGCTAATACCGGAGATATCACTCCACCTTGCGGTGTACCATTATCTGTTCTGTGTTTCTTACCTTCCTCCATATATCCACCTTTAAGAAACCTACCAATCATTCTTAGTAAGTTAGGGTCAGAGATTCGCAGTTTTAAGAACTCCATTATCCATATGTGGTCAACGTTGTCGAAGAATCCTTTAATATCTACATCTACTACATAATTTACTGACCTCTTTTCAATATAGTGGTTCAGTATTTTCAAAGCATCATGGCAACTCCTATTTGAACGGAATCCAAATGAACAATCTAGAAAGTCATTTTCATAAATGGTATTAAGTATCTTTGTAATGCCTTTTTGAACAATTTTATCTTCATGTTCAGGTATTCCCAATGGTCTTTTCTTGTTTGAATTGAGCTTTGGAATGTACATTCTCCTTACTGGAACAGGACGGTAACTTTTGCTTTTAAGCCTACTTATTAAATCCTCTATGTTTTCTTCTAAACTTTCACCGTATTGCTCTTTAGTTGTACCGTTGATCCCAGTTGCCCTCTTATTGGGAAGTTCATGATGACATTGAACTAATGCTTCCTTATTTAAAAGATGTGCAAGAGATGTAAATTTCATTTTAGGATCAGATTTTGCTAATTCTGCTATCCTTAGTAGTTTTGTTTCCATTTATTATACCTACCTCTGTGTGTAGTAAATGTGTCCCTAATAAGGGTGATAACTGGTAGCTAGCCTTTCCTCCATCGGCATTACCCAACTTCATTGGTACTACGCTGCTATCCGACTCCCTACATCGGCATTTGGTTTCCTTGCTTATTATCGCTTGTACACCATACTCTTCTAAAAGGAAGAAAAGACCGGTAGGGTCTCCCGAGTTGCCGTATCATATCAATGTGTAACGTGCCAAGGTCTCTGACTCCAGAGAGGTTTTATCCTTCTTGCCTTTTAACAAAGGATAAAATGTAGCTTTCTGCTGCAGGTAAGGCATCAGCCCTCTCGATTCACTAACATTATGGAGCTCAATCCCTTCAACCTTTTGGCTTTCGGCCCGCCACCTAACTGTCTACGCTTAAGGACTAAAGTTACCTTTAGCCCTCCAAGACTCGCTACGAGCGAATGGCTAATTCTTACTCGACGGGAATCCCACCCGTTATATGATACGACCTAGGCTCGGCCGCACACCTGCTCCTTTAGTTTAAGTACATTTCTTCACATTTTCACACTAATATTAACATAATTATCTATTTTTTGTTCAAGAGTTTTATTTCATTAAATGGCCCGTTTGTGGAAAAATATAGTGTTTTTATGTAAAATGATACCCTCTATAATAGAGGGTATCATTTTACATATAACACTGTGGAGATTTCCCCAATCTCATTCTTTGTTGCGATTTTCGATTATTACTATTCCCCCATTTAATCTCTGCTGAAACGAGTGTTTTTCATCCCATAAGTATATCCATTAGAATTTGCCTTGGCATTTTTAGTTTTCTACTTGAAAAAACTCATGCCACTTAATCACTGTTTGTTTTTCTCTCATTAAATAGACCAATAACGTGAATGAACATAGGATAAGGACAATGAGTGTCGGACTGAATGCACGTATATAATGACCGAACACTGTATAGAAAAAGGCGAGTGGGATATTGGTTGTAAAGGAGGCAGATGCATACGCTCTCCATCCTTTCTTCACTTCCATTAAGCAAAGAGAAAGCATATGATAATGGACAAAAGGGATAAGACGAAGCACAGTGATTTGTTTGACATTGAGTTTTCGGTGACCAAACAGTTTATTTTTCATTTTAAACAAGCGTTCCGTCAACTTCGGAACTTTGCGGCTTATTCCGTAAAAAACAAGACTAGATAACGTGAGACCAATGATTGAATAAATCGTCCCGGCAAGCGGACCGAATAATAACCCGCCCGTCATACAAACGACCGCAACGGGAATAAATAAGACCTGCCTTGCTACATGAAATAGAATAAAGGTCACTGGCGCAAATACCGTCCCTGACTGAATAATGCTCACGAGCATAACGAGTTCTTGATTCATAATGGGAATCCCCTCTCTGCTGCTTCGTCCTGCTCTTACAAGCATATACGTTTCCTTCTCAACATATGACAATTCATATTGCCCTCTTATTAGGGGATGTTCAAAAAGTCCCGTAAAAAGCTTGCGAATTGCATCAAAGCTCATGAATGACCTTCTGTTAAAATCGCGCACGCCCTGTACAAGTCCGGCCCTCACGTATTACTGTATACACTAAAGGTCTGAGACGATCGCTCCTCGAACTTCTCGACTCTTTTTATCCTCTTTTTTGAACACGCACTATTAGATTTTATCTGAAAATCCAGTAAGCTAGAATCGCCACTTGAATAATCATTAAAGTCGGAAAACCCCTTTTAAAAGAAACATGCTTCGTTTTATGATGGAAATGTTTCATCCCTATGTAACCACCTGTTGCGCCTCCAAAAAAAGCGAACAACCACAACGTTCGTTCGCTGATACGATACTCATGGTTTCGAGCTTTTTTCTTGTCACTCCCCATTATATTATATGCTGCCACATTGATTGCCACCAAATAAATGGTAAGTAGTGTTATCCCCATTTCAGTCTCCTCCCTACCTAAAACAAAAGCCACTCTCGAAGTCCGAGAATGGCTGTTTTAGATCAAATTGATCTTATTTGTTTAAATGTTGTTTTGCAGCGTCTGCAAATTGAGCAAATGCTTTGTCGTCAGCAACTGCTAAGTCAGCAAGCATTTTGCGGTTCACTTCGATACCAGCAAGCTTTAGACCATGCATTAAACGGCTGTAAGAAAGACCGTTGATGCGAGCAGCAGCGTTGATACGTGTAATCCATAATCTACGGAAATCACGTTTTTTGTTACGACGGTCACGGAAAGCATAGTTTCCTGACTTCATAACTTGTTGATTAGCTACTTTGAACAAAATATGTTTTGCGCCATAGTAACCTTTAGCTAATTTTATTACCTTTTTACGACGTTTGCGAGTAACAGTACCGCCTTTTACACGTGGCATGTTATTTCCCTCCTATTTAACTCGATAAATCGAACTTATTTAATATTGTCTAGCATATGACGAATACGTTTGAAGTCACCTTTACTTACAAGGCCAGCTTTACGTAGTTTACGTTTAGCTTTAGTAGATTTGTTAGCAAATAAATGGCTTGTGTAAGCGTGTGAACGCTTAAGCTTGCCGGATCCAGTTTTCTTGAAACGCTTTGCAGATCCGCGGTGAGTTTTCATTTTAGGCATAAGGTATTCCTCCTCATTACAGTTACTTTTCGATTTTTGGTGCTAAAACTAAGAACATGCTTCGTCCGTCCATTTTTGGATGCGATTCAATGGTAGCAACTTCTTTGCAAGCTGCAGAGAAACGATCCAATACACGTTGTCCAATTTCCTTATGGGTAATTGCGCGTCCTTTAAAACGGATAGAGGCTTTTACTTTATCGCCTTTTTCAAGGAATTTAATTGCATTTCGAAGCTTTGTGTTAAAATCATGTTCATCAATTGTTGGGCTCAGACGAACCTCTTTCAAGCTAATGACCTTTTGATTTTTACGAGCTTCTTTTTCTTTCTTTTGTTGCTCGAAGCGGTGTTTTCCGTAGTCCATAATTCGGGCTACAGGAGGCTTTGCATTCGCAGCAACTAAAACTAAATCAAGATTTACACGAGCGGCAATTTCCATCGCTTCGAATTTTGTTTTAATTCCAAGCTGCTCTCCGTTTTGGTCGATAAGTCGAACTTCACGGGCGCGGATGCCCTCGTTTACCATCGCGTCTTTACTAATAGTTAGCCACCTCCAAGGATATTTAGCGAATACAATCGTTTGGGCTAAAAGAAAGAATACACACGTTTTAGGTGATCCTTTCACCCCATGATTTGTATTTGCTTTATTGAACAAACAAAAAAGTGCGGATGCAATAACACCCACACTGATAGACTAAGTAGAATAAATCCAAATAATCAAATCATGACCTATCGACAGCATACTGCGTCAATCAGGTGAGAAGCGGGTGCTTCTTCTTTTACTCAAACACGTATTCAAATTACCTTAGAAAATATAACATAAACACTGATGATTTGTCAAATGCTTAAATTGTTTTTGTAACAACAAAAATTATCTTATCAAATTCCCAATAATTTTGCAATACATTTCTTTGATTTTTTTTTAAGACTGAAAGATTGTTGCCACTTAAAACAAAGGGTCAAACCCCACTGGCGGACCTATTCCAAGGATTTCCTGCTAATTTTATTCATTTATGTTCTTGGCTTTTTTCTTATCTATCGATTCCCACACAAAAAAGACAACCCAAAACAACATAACTGGAATAATGGCCCACTGCCTATAATCCGGAAGCAGTAACAAAATAATCGTTGCAAGGAATGCAGGTCCAAAGAGAGTGATGAATTTCTTCTTTTGATTCACACAAACAACTCCTTGTACACCTTATCGTAACCTACATAGTAGTCCATAAGTGGCGGCTACACAAATAATTTGCATCAAAAAAAAGAAACATAAACAGGTCAGACCCGTACCTCTTTCATGAGGACGAAATCTGACCTAGTTGCTTAATCCCGGTTTAATTAGCGATTCACTTCGGCTTTAATGGCTTTCACGAAGTCTTCGAATGATATCGTTTCGGATTTTTGTTCGCCATATTTACGAACATTTACGCTGTTTTCTTTAACTTCATTATCACCAACCACGAGCATATATGGAATTTTTTGCATTTGTGCTTCACGGATTTTGTAGCCAATTTTCTCATCACGTGTATCGAGGTTGACACGGATTCCTTCTGCTTTTAGCTTATCCTGAATTTCTTTTGCATAATCAAGATGTACGTCAGGAGAAACTGGGATCACCTGTGCTTGAACCGGCGACAGCCATGTTGGGAAAGCCCCTTTATATTCTTCAATTAAGAATGCAACAAAGCGTTCCATTGTGGATACTACACCACGGTGAATAACAACTGGGCGATGTTGTTTCCCATCTTCACCAACATAGTTTAAATCAAAGCGTTCAGGTAACAAGAAGTCTAATTGAACAGTTGACAATGTTTCATCTTTACCTAGCGCAGTACGTACTTGAACATCAAGCTTAGGACCGTAGAATGCTGCTTCGCCTTCTGCTTCATAATAATCAAGACCAAGATCATCCATCGCTTCCTTCAGCATACTTTGTGCTTTTTCCCACATTGCATCGTCATCAAAGTACTTCTCTGTATCTTGTGGATCACGATATGAAAGACGGAAGGAATAATCGTTCAGATTAAAATCTTTGTACACTTCAAGAATTAAGTTGACTACACGTTTAAATTCTTCTTTAATTTGATCAGGACGAACGAAAATATGCGCATCATTTAATGTCATTCCTCGAACACGCTGTAGACCTGATAGAGCTCCAGACATTTCATAACGGTGCTGTGTACCAAGCTCAGCAATTCGGATCGGAAGTTCACGATAGCTATGGATGCTATTTTTATAAATCATCATATGGTGCGGACAGTTCATCGGACGTAAGACAAGCTGTTCATTATCCATATCCATGACAGGGAACATGTCATCTTGGTAGTGTTCCCAGTGTCCGGACGTTTTGTAAAGATCGACACTTCCCATGACTGGAGTATACACATGATCATAGCCAAGACGTTGTTCTTTATCGACAATATATCGTTCGATCACTCGACGAATCGTAGCACCTTTTGGAAGCCATAACGGCAGTCCCTGTCCGACCAATTGGTTACTTGTGAAGAGGCTTAATTCTTTTCCTATCTTACGGTGGTCACGTTCTTTTGCTTCTTCAAGTAAACGTAGATGTTCAGCCAAGTCTTCTTTTTTGAAGAAGGCGGTTCCGTAAATACGTTGGAGCATTTTGTTGTCGCTGTTTCCTCGCCAATAAGCGCCTGCAATACTTAATAATTTGAATTCTTTAATCTTCCCTGTTGACGGTACATGAATTCCACGGCATAGATCGAAGAAATCACCTTGCTCATAAATGGTTACTTGTTGATCAACTGGAATAGCATCAATCAACTCCAATTTATACTCATCACCAATTCCTTTAAAACGTGAAATAGCTTCATCACGGCTCACTTCAACACGAGTGACTTCAAGATTTTCATTGACAATTTTCTTCATTTCTTTTTCAATTAACGGCAGGTCTTCTGGTGTTAAGGATTCTTCAAGATCAACATCATAGTAGAATCCACCTTCGATAACTGGACCAACACCGAATTTAGCGTTTTTGTATAGACGTTTAATCGCCTGCGCCATTAAGTGAGCTGTACTGTGACGAAGAACTTCTAACGCTTCCTCACTGTCTTGGGTAATAATCGCAATCGAACCATCTGCTTCAATTGGACGTTTTAAGTCATACATTTCACCATTATATTTGCCTGCGATTGCCTTTTTTCTTAACCCTGGACTGATGGATGCTGCGATATCATCTGTTGTTGTACCTTTGGCAAACTCCTTCACGGCTCCGTCTGGGAAAGTTATTTTCACTACTTCTGACATGCTCGTTCACTCCTTCTAATTGTGTGATATTTTGCGGAAAACACAAAAAAGCCCGCCCCTGTATAAAACAGGGACGAGCTTAATAATTATTATTTAACCCGCGGTTCCACCCTCGTTTCACTTTGCTTATTCCGGCAAAATGACACTCGTTGCTTGGTAACGGCAGCTTCCCGTCAGCTAATAGTTGCGTTTATACGCGTTCCTAACTGAAGTTTAGAGGTGGTAAGTGTTCTGTTCGTGCTGGGAAGCTCTCAGCTTTGCGTTCCCTCTCTGATAACCGAAATATAAGAATACCCATGTCCTCGTCATTACTTTTCATTATAATAAATGTTAGTATGTAGGAAATTATATCGGGTTATTCAAAGAAAATCAAGGACTGCAAAAAATTAATCATGAAGTTTCTTAAATTTAAATAAGCGTTCTTGAGAAAGACTGGATTGGCCGAATAATAGTCCGCTCTTCAAATACACGACGAATCGTTTGAATAAGTCCATCTTCCGCATCATCGGTATATACATATAATCGCTCTGGCGCAATCGAAATAAGCGGTGCGAGTGCTGTTGAATCAATATAAATCGGATACCCTCCCAATAGTCTTCGATCCATCATTCTCGTGAGGTCTTCCTTTTCCAATTTCTGAAAAGATTCATCAAAAAAAGAAAAGCTTTCTTGATGCACTAAATGGATCGTTCGTAATTGAGTCTGGCGCTTATTAAGGAAGTCACGTAATGTAGCAATAAAATTTTGATAATCTTGTTCAAGTTTATACTCATCAATCGCAAGGCCTGCATAATGCTCCAAAGATTCAAAAAAGCCCTTTAAGCGAAACGTCGCAATCGATTCAAACGAAAAGGATTTCTCTTCAGTTAGTACAACCTGAATAGATTCGGCAATCGCGGCTTCCGCTTCCTCAAACCCATTACTTGAACCCAACTTCATCTCACCTTCAACAATGGAAGCGGCAATGTCGAGAATTGCCTCCACTTCTTCCTGTTCCTCAAATAAAAATTTCTCACGAATCGCTTGCTCAAGGCCATCCCTTAACTTTTCTTCTACTAAAAACGTGTAAAACACATCACTTAATAACCGGTGAACATCGTTCAAATGCCGCTCTTCTACCGTAATGAAGATTCCTTCTTCCGAAACAAATTGTATATATGAATGCAGTTCTGCCCCTAAAGGGTGGACAGATACGAATTGGAGCCATTTACGTGCCTCTATATCATCTGGAAAATAAATATGTACCAACGATACCCCCCCTATACGAAACGCTTTGTTTCTATGTATATGGGATAAGCCCATTTTTAGAAGTGAACCTTAACGGAAAATCAAGTGATTTTGCATACAAAACCCGAATGGCGTTAAAACGCCACCATTTACCATGAAAGATTAATCCTGTAGCACGCTACACTCACCTAATCACAATGGTGGCGGTGCGGAAGTACTTTCTTAATAAAGTTCGTATATCTGCCAAATAGATTGTCTAGATTAGTAAATCGCGAAGCCCCGTTCCCATGTCCTCACACAAAAAAGAGGTTGCCCCAAAAAGTGACCTAAAAACTCTATACCCGTTTATTGCGTCATTTACATGTCAAATAAACGATATATTGGAGATTAGGTCTGACTTTTTCGTTATGGGACAGCCTCTTCATACAGAATCAATGTCTTCTGTTTTTTCCTTTTAATAAAAATGGTTCTGCTAAATATTTAATTCGTTCCATGACTCTAGCTGCTTTGACTTCCTCCTTCTCACCTCGCTGTGAGAACGTAAGATGTGTCTGCATTTCCGTAAAGCTAAAATTTGACGTAAAAAAGGTCGGCAAGTTCTCAAGCATTCTGAATTGCAAAATAGGCCCGATTACCTCATCTCTCCCCCAGCTTGTCATGGACTCTGAGCCAATATCATCAAACATAAGGACTGGCGCTTTTTTGGCCATATCAATTTTGTCATTAAACGTATTGTCCGTAAATGATCCTTTCAATTCTCTTAAAAAATCTGGAACATAAACGAGTAATGAAGAAATCTCCTTCTTGGCAAGTTCATTTGCAATCGCGCCAAGAAGATACGTTTTTCCAACTCCAAATTCCCCGTACAAATACAAGCTTTTCCGCTTTTCTCCCGGCTTATAATTCGAAATAAAAGCCACCACTTTCTCCACCGCATCAATTCTGTTCTCAGATGCATCACTGCGATAAAAATCTTCCATCGTTGCTGAAAGAATGTCTTTGGGAACATAGAGACTTTGAATCAACTTCTCTAGTTTTCGTTTTTTATCATCCATGACCTTACGTGGACAATCCTCATAATTTAGATCAATCATATTTCTCCGAATAACAAGCTTCGGGTGAAAACCTTGCAATAGATTCACACACCCGCCTAAGCTAGGGCAATTTTGACACTGCTTACTTTGGGAGGTAAATTCATACAGCTTCATCAAGCTCTTATCTAGCATTTCTTCTGAAATTTGCGAGCTGTTTTCATTCAGAAAAAGACGAATTTGCTCATCACTAAGCACTTCTTTTTTCAAGTCTTCATATTGCATTCGAAATTTATTTGTATTGGTCACCTTGTTAAAGGCATTATTGATTCGTTCCATGCCTACCTCACCCCCGGTCTTTCAAAATTCCTAATGATTCTTCAATCTTGCGTAGCCGTTCCGCCGATTGCTCATTCAGTTTTGTTTCTGTTTTCTCTTCTTTTTCGATAGCTTTCTCTTTATTCAACCACTCAGGAACGACTTCCGTTCGAGTCGCTTTTCCTGTCGTCGTTTTTCCTTCTTTTTTCGCTTTGGCCCATTCTTGATATTGACGATGCTCATTTTTGGCTAGCTCCATCGCCGCCTTAACAGTTATTACTTTTTTTCTTGTCCAATGGGAGGCGATTTTTTCCATATAGGCTTTCGTTAGCTTCATATCGGTCTTCAGCATTACATATTCAATTAACACATTTACAACACCAGGGTTTAATTTTTGATTAAAAAGAATTCCCTCAATGATTTGCAAATCAGCCTTTGTCGGTTCAGCCCCCCCAGAAAGCTGTTTGAGTCGTTCTCTCGGTGAAATGGTTTCAAGATGTCTGATGTATTCTTCTTCCTGTGTTTTTGGCTCACTCGACTGAGTTCGATCACGCTGCGGTTGCACGCGGTCCATTAAAGTCGGCAATTGATTTTGCGATTCAATTTGGTACCAATCTCGCGCAGCTTTCCGCAATGATTCGATATCAATTTCATCGTTGATATCAGCAGCACTTATTACGAGTTTTTGCATCTCCAGTACATTAATCCCATATAAAAACGAAAGCTTAGCAATCGTATCTTGGACATTCGGTGTGAAAGCTTTACGGTTGATTTGAGATGGTTTTACCCCAGAATACAATAAATCGAAATTAAAGTCTTCCTTAAACCCTTCAAGTTCTTTACCATCCTGTCGACCTATAAAACGTTTCTCTTGTTCAAGATTTAATTCTTCTTCGCCTTCATCTGACACATATAAAGATGTCTGTTGATCAGATGCAAAAATCTCAGTAAAACTCTTCGTTACTTGTTCATATTCATTGGTTGGCATCTCTTCATCACTAAAAAAATTCTTTAAACGATTGAAATGAACCTTGCCAATTTTTTTAAACAAATAGATATTCAACATCCCATCATTGAAAAATTGCTTTGGTGTTGATGGTGGATTCAACTCATAGATGAATCGTTTTCCTTCTTCCGTTTTTTTTCGGTACACATTCAAAAGACCGATTCCTTCTAATTTATTCCTTGCATTATAGATTTCATTTAAGTTCAAGTCCATTGTGTTCATTAAATTGTAATGCAAGGAAGATTGGGACCAAAGTCGATTCTCTTCCAACTCACTCCACAATGTCATGTATAAACTAGTACAAATTGGACCAATAAGCGGTTGATACAGCAACGTCATTACTTTACGATCATAATCGTGAAGCAACCCTGTCGATGAAACGGTATATCGATCAACAGGAAGTAATTCCTGCCAAGTGTTAGACATCTTCCTTCAGACCCTTTCTTATAAAGTGAAACTTCAATCAGTAGTGAAAAAAGAGCCAAAGTTAATAGCCCTTTAGCTCTGATTTCGCTCTTTATCTATTAAGTCCTTTAACTCATCAATAAATACATTGATATCCTTGAATTGGCGATATACAGAAGCAAAGCGGACATACGCGACTTCATCAACTGTTGCAAGCTTATTCATGACCATTTCGCCAACTAAATCACTCTTCACTTCAGATGCGCTTTCGTTTCTTAGTTCCTTTTCAATAGAGCTCGTAATATCTTCTAATTCTTTGAGAGGAACGGGGCGTTTCTCACAAGCCCTAATTAAGCCACGAAGAATTTTGTCAGAACTGAATTCTTCACGTGTACCATCTTTTTTTACAACGATGAGCGGAGTTTCTTCCACTTTTTCAAATGTTGTAAAACGGTAGCTACATTTCTCACATTCTCGCCTGCGACGAATTGAACGGCTTTCATCGACTGGTCGTGAGTCAAGCACTCTAGTTCCATTATATTGGCATGACGGACATTTCACAGTTAATCATCTCCGTATTATGTAGTATTCCCGATAAAGCTGTCATTTCAGAAAATTACGTTTTATCCCACATTAATGGGCAGCAAGACACCCACTACTAGATGTTTCTCACTTTAGATATATCCATCTTATATAAAACTTCCTACCAGCACAAGGGTATTCGTTCAAACTCTTGCCCCACTATTTGGTACGGAGGGACGGAAGCTTTTGGTCGAGAGCATCATACGCCGCAAGGATTTGTTTTTTAAGTGCCTTATTAATTCCCATCGGTGACCATTTTTCTGTTGATACAGTAAAGTCAACGGCCGTTTCTAGTGGTCTGACCGTGATAATTGTAATGATGATGTCTAGAGCCGGTGACTGTTTAGAATGGACAAAAATCTCCCCATGCTCTTTAGAAACTGACTTAATCTCATAATGTTGTTTATTACCAAATACTTCTTCAACACCACGTATCGTTTGTTCAAAATTACTTTTATAATAGCGAGTTTTCAGTTCTGTATCATGATGATGTTCATTTGATTCACATTGCTGACTATATCGATTCGTAAACGTTTTCAACCAACCCATACTCTAAATCATCCTCATATCTCTTTTTACCTTTTATTATACACGATACACTAATAAAACTCATGGAAAAACTAGTACCTTATCATATGAAAAGCACAAACATCATCGCTACAACAAATGAATTACACGAACCTCTTATAGTGCGTGTTCATAAAGGAGGATAAAAAGAGCCGAGAAGTTCGAGAAACGATCGTCTCTAGACCTGTGTGTATACAGTGATATGTGAGAACCGGACTTTTTGAAAAACCTCTTATAAAATCAAAAAAGAGATGCATCATTTGCACCTCTTGTACTCGCCAAAATTATATAGCACTTACTTCGCTTTTTTTCACTGAAACAGGACCCATACCTCGCGGAAGCTCCATGTTTTCGCGAATTTCTGCATTCAATGCGTCTGCTATATAATTAGCAGCAACATTCGGATTTAAATCGCCGCATGTATACACATCAATGCTAGCATAACCGTGTTCCGGAAAACTATGAATAGTTAAGTGTGACTCAGAAATAATGACGACTCCGCTAACTCCCTGCGGTGCGAATTTATGAAATGCTACTTCACGTACTTCAGCACCTGATTTCAACGCAGCATCCACAAATACTCTTTCAATATAATCGATATCATTTAGTTTTTCAAAGTCACAGCCCCAAAGCTCAGAAATTACATGTCTACCCATTGTTTCCATCTACTTTTCCCCCTTTTACATGATTAAGAATTCTGTAGAATATGATTCTACCAATAACTACCACGGGGGAAAGTTAGTCCAAAGAGGTCCTAACCCTTTAAGTAGCCATTATGGACTCTTATTCAAGAAGTTCACGATTGTTAGTATACTTCGTTTTAAAAAAATTTGCAACAGCGTTTTTTTTATTTTATTCATAATTTTAAATTCTGTGTAAGCTTGAGCGCGATGCTTTCTAACAACCTATTACTTCATGTATGTTCCCCACTTAATTTTCTAATGAAAATTTGAAGAAGGGATACTCTTGGCATAACTAATAGAACAGTAAAAAAGCGCCTTCAATAACTCGGCACTTTTTTAGCTATGTACAAAATAAACAAGCTTACATACCGACCATCACTTTTGAAAGGCTTTTCATTTTTGTCCCTACTAATTTCACAAGGTCCACGACACGATTCGAATACCCCCACTCATTGTCATACCAGGCTAATACTTTAATTTTTCTATTATCCATGACCATCGTCGATAGGCCGTCAATCGTTGCCGACTGTGGACTTGTATTAAAATCTATAGACACGAGCGGTTCCATCGAAATTTCGAGAATTCCTTTAAGTTTACCTTCTGATGCTTTACGGAAGGCCTCGTTTACTTCTTCCACAGTCACATCACACAGTACGTCTACAACAAGGTCCACGAGTGACACATTAGGCGTTGGTACACGGAGCGCCATGCCATGTATCTTCCCTGTTAATTGCGGCAACACAAGTGACAGTGCCTTTGCAGCACCTGTGCTTGTTGGGATAATACTTTGTCCGCAAGCGCGAGCACGTCTTAAATCCTTATGTGGATTATCGAGATTTTTTTGATCATTTGTGTAAGCGTGTACAGTTGTCATCAACCCATTTTCAATACCGAACTGTTCATCCAGAATTTTTGCAACTGGGGCAAGACAATTGGTTGTACATGAAGCATTCGAAATAATAACATGACGATTAACATCAAGTACATCTTCATTAACACCCATAACAATCGTAACATCTTCATTTTTTCCTGGAGCTGTTAAGACAACTTTTTTTGCACCCGCTTCGATATGAAGGGCTGCTTTCTCATGATCATTAAATTTCCCAGTCGCTTCAATGACGATATCAACATTTAATTCTTTCCATGGGAGCTGCTTTGGATCGCGATTATTGAGTAATTGAACACGGTGACCATTTACAATAATGGCATCCTGTTCCGTTGATACATCCCCTTCGAATTTCCCATGAATTGTATCATATTTAATTAAATGTGCTAACGTTTCAGCTGGATAGTTTGCATTAATTGCAGTTACAATGAGATCATTATCTAAAATAGCCTGACGAAAAACCATTCTCCCAATTCTTCCAAAACCGTTAATCGCGATTTTCGTGCTCATAATTCAGAACCCCCTCTAATTAATGTTATACTTTTTATCGAAATATTAAAATTAGTATAACATATTTTAAGTATACGTGTTAATAATTTCTGTATAAAATGCTATTTTTATACCATTCGCTTTTTTGTCATCACAAATCATGATTTCCACACAAAAGGCTATACCATATAAGTTTTCTCGTTTTCACCACTAATCAAAATAACTTGTTTTGACGTATCATTTGGAGTTTAGATTACGAACCTCCTTCTCAACAAAAAGTGTGAGCACCCGATACGGCAGATCAAGAAGACAATCCGGAATCAAGTTTTACGCACCGGAATAAACTCTTTTCGTCCCAGAATCCAGTTTTGCGAGCGGAATGGTTTTATCGATACGATCCGACACGAAAATAAAGACGCAGATTATTCATTCAACATATATAATCAAAAAAAAGAAGCCATGTTTAAGCCTCTTTTTTCCGTTTCTTATATAACTTCCCACTCAGCCAAAACTTGCTTTACTTGTTTCTGTGATTCTAGAAGTGATCCATTATTATTTATGACTGCATCAGCTAATTCTTTCTTTTCAACTAATGGCATTTGAGAATCGATTCTAGCTTTAGCCTCTACCTCACTTAAACCATTACGTTTCATGAGACGTTCGAGTTGAATCCGCTCATCCACATAGATTAGGATCGTTTTATCAACCATATGCGTTAATTTACTTTCAAACAAAAGTGGGATATCCATGAATAGAACCTTTTCCCCTAACTCAAAAGCCGTTTCTTTTTGCTGAAGCATTCTTTTCCTCACAGCTGGATGAACAATCCCGTTAAGCTTGCGCCTTTTCTTTTCATCATAAAAAATAATGCCACCAAGTTTAGCGCGATCAATTGAAGTATCCGTTAGAAGTACATCTGTGCCAAATACCTCGACGATTTCTTGATAGGCTTCTTGCCCAGGTTCGACCACTTCTCTTGCAGCGATGTCTGCATCAATGATCGTAAAACCAAGTTCTTCTCGAATAAATTGGCTGACACTGCTTTTACCACTTGCAATACCGCCTGTAATTCCGATTACCTGACTCATACCCAACCCCTATTTCAATAATTATAATTTACAAAGACCAATAATGATTAATAAAACACCTGGTAAGTAGGACAAATGCTGTACAATTTTATTTGAAGAAAGTAATTTACCACTTTGCAAACCGCTCCACAAAAACAATGAGCTCATTAAAGCGATACTAATTGAGAGAATGAACGGAGATATACCAAGCATCGCTGCCCCAATACCTGCCCCAAATGCATCAAGGGATAATGCAAAACCTAAGACAATTGCTTCTACACCGGTAATTGTACCTGATTTATCAAAATCAGCATTCATCGGTTTTTGTAAAATATTAATCGCCACGCCTAATGATTTGATTTCAAAATTAAAGAGAATTTTCTCAGTATCATGCGTTTGCTCTTCCCCAACGCGCTTTTTCGAACGATAATATTGAAATAAAATCCAGCTCCCAAGTAGGATTAAGATGATACCACCCGTTTTTGCTGCTGCTTCTACAGAGACAAACCTCGTGATAAAATCACCAATTACCATTGCCATACCTACGCTTAATGCCGAACAACACGCGATAACGGCAATTGATTTAAATGGAATTCTCATTTTTCTCATACCAAAGGTCATACCAACACCAAAACCATCCATACTTACCGCAAATGCAAGAAATATTAATTGTAGCCACATCGAAACGTATGCCCCTTCCATTCAAGTTGCTAGGATAGTATATGGAGGGGGCATATCCAATGTGTGTTTACCCATATAAATTTAATTTGAATGAAGTGGCTGACATGTAGGACAAATATGAGTTCCTCTGCCACCTACTTTAAGTTTCTCAAGAGTTGCATTGCATCGTTTGCACGCTTCCCCTTTTCGGTCATACACGAATAAATCAAGTTGGAACATGCCGATTTGGCCTTGTGAATTGATGTACGAACGAATCGTACTACCACCTTTGTTAACAGCTTCTGATAAAGTAGCAATGATTTCACGATGCAGGCGAGCTATTTCTTCTGCTGACAAGGATGAGGCTATTCGTTCCGGATGAATTCCTGCACGGAATAGAGACTCATCCACGTATATATTCCCGATTCCAACTACAACTGTTTGATCCAGTAAAACCATTTTAATTTTACGATTTGTTTTCCTTAGCTTTGCAGTGAGATCGTCAATCGTGAATTCACGAGATAACGGTTCTGGACCTAAATGCGCAAGTGGAAGTTGATGCATTTCCTCGCCTTTTGCAAATAAATGCATCGTGCCGAATTTCCGAACATCCCGATATCGCAGTTCAGTGCCATCCGTGAAGGAAAAAATAACATGGGTATGTTTATCATATGACTCCACTGAAGCATACACGCCATATTTCCCTTCCATTCTTAAATGAGACACCATCGCATAATCGTCAAGCTGGAAAATAAGAAATTTCCCACGACGCTGGATTTCATGAATCGTTTGTCCTTGCAAGGCATCTTTAAATTGTTCAACTTGTTCTGGAGCTTTAATGATTTTCGGCCAAAACACTGACACATCATGGATTTTTTTGCCAATTACAAGTTCCTCTAATGTGCGCCTAACCGTTTCAACCTCAGGAAGTTCTGGCATTCACTTTTCCCCCTTTTTTAATTCCTTATTTGGTTAACATCAATGACCATTACAAAATATGAAAAATATAACCGATTCATCCTTGACCAAGTCGCCTCCGCTTTTCTTATTACTTCGCATCAAACCATGTCGGACCATAGGAATAGTCTACTTTTAACGGAACATTTAGCTCAATCGCTCGTTCCATTTCTTCAGGTACAATCTTCATTAGGATGTCAATTTCTTCTGGCGGGGCTTCGAAGATTAGTTCATCATGTACTTGAAGAAGCATTTTTGTTTTTAAATTCTCCCGTTGAATTCGCTCCGTCATATTAATCATCGCAAGCTTAATGATATCAGCCGCACTGCCTTGGATTGGTGTATTCATTGCTGTCCGTTCTGCAAAGCTTCGTATGTTGAAGTTTTTACTCGTAATTTCTGGAATGTAGCGACGGCGGTTTAAAAGCGTATTAACATACCCTTTTTGATTCGCTTCAAATATGCTTTCACGCATATATTCCTGCACCCCTGGAAAGCTCTTTAAGTATTTCTCAATAAATTCTCCCGCTTCTTTCCGGGATATACCAAGACTTTGAGATAAACCATAGTCACTGATTCCATAGACGATTCCAAAATTAACCGCCTTTGCTTGACGTCGCATATTAGAAGTCACTTCGTCTTTTTCAACATGAAACACGTCCATCGCTGTTTTCGTATGAATATCCATATTAGAGCGGAACGCTTCAATCATGGCTTCATCATTGGCAATATGCGCAAGTACTCGCAATTCAATTTGCGAATAATCAGCGGCAAAAATAAGCCAGTCTTTTTCTGAAGGAATGAAGGCCTGTCTAATTTTCCTTCCCTCTTCTAAACGGATCGGGATATTTTGCAAATTTGGATCTGTTGAGCTTAAGCGCCCAGTTTGAGTTAATGCTTGATTAAATCTTGTATGAACCTTATCTATCTCCGAAAAACTAACTACTTTCAACAGGCCTTCAATGTAGGTAGATTGAAGCTTAGCAAGCTGACGGTAGTGTAAAATTTCACGAACAATTTCATGCTTACTTTCCAATTTTTCCAAAACATCCGCTGAAGTTGAATAACCCGTTTTTGTTTTCTTCATTACCGGTAGCTGTAGCTTTTCAAACAAGATAACACCTAGTTGTTTAGGCGAATTAATATTGAAAGCCTCACCAGCCAAGCTAAAGATTTTTCCTTCAATAGCTTGTAAACGCTGTGACAGCTCTTGTCCCATATCCTTTAGACGCTGGACATCAACCTTTATGCCTTGTAATTCCATATTGGCAAGAATGATCGACAGCGGCAATTCTAAATCAGTCAATAATGCATACTGCTCGTTTGCTTCAAGCTCTGCAATCATTTCATCTTTTAATGTTAAAATAGCCCTTGCTTTTCTCCCTAAGAAATCACAAAGTGCATCTTGATCAGGAATCGAACGCTTCGCACCTTTCCCATAAAAAATTTCATCAGGTTGAAGCATTGGACGCTTTTGAGCTTTCGCAATGGCTGCAACATCCACAACCGATTCTGCAGGATTAAGTAAATAGCCCGCTAAATATAAATCAAATTCAATTCCTTTTAATTCAATCCCTCTTCTACTTAACGAAACAATCGAGCGTTTTGCATCATAGACGAATTTCTTATACGATTCATTTTCTGCCCAGCTTTTAAAAATCTCTGAGTGGATGACAGCATCACCACGTATACAAAAATCCCCATTTTCATTTGAAAAACTAATCCCAATAATGTCTCCACGGTGATAATTATCATCGAGAATTTCGATATAAAGAGCCGTTTCCTCTGTCAACATTTCTTCAGTAATCTCTGTGACCAACTCTACATTCAGCTCTTCTTGAACAATATCTTCAGCAGTATCAGCAACATTTAATTTCTCAAGCAATGTGTTAAATCCGAGTTCTTTATATAAAGGAGCGATTTTTTCTTGGTCCATTCCATTGTATACTGTATCATTTAGTTGGATTTCAATCGGAGCTTCGCGCGTAATGGTAGCTAGTTGCTTACTTAAAACGGCAAGTTCTTTATGTTCATCAATTTTTTCTTTCAGTTTGTTTCCACTAACTTGATCGATGGATTGTAGCAGGTTTTCCACTGTTTGAAACTGATGAAGCAATTTAAGCGCCGTTTTTTCTCCTACACCAGGAATTCCAGGAATATTATCAGAAGCATCTCCCATTAGTCCCTTCATATCAATAATTTGAACGGGTGTGATGCCGTATTTTTCTTGAATATGCAAAGGGGTGTATTCTTCAATGTCCGTAATACCCTTTTTCGTGATGCCGACCGTTGTTTTTGACGAAGATAATTGTGTTAAATCTTTATCTCCAGAGATAATTTTAATTTCAAAGTCTTCTTTTTCAGCATGAAGTGATAAAGTACCGATAATATCGTCCGCTTCGTAATTCGCAAGCTCATAACGAGAAATTCCGTAAGCGTCTAGAAGCTCCCGGATAAACGGAAATTGCTCAGACAGCTCTGGCGGCGTTTTTTGGCGTCCACCTTTATATTCTTTATAAGACTCGTGGCGGAAAGTCGTTTTCCCGGCATCAAATGCCACGAGAACATGCGTTGGCTTTTCTTCCTCCAAAATCTTATTTAACATCATCGTGAATCCATAGATTGCATTCGTATGGACTCCTTTATCATTATTCAACAGCGGCAATGCAAAAAAAGCACGATATGCAATGCTGTTTCCATCAATAAGTACTAATTTATTACTCAAACTCGAATCCTCCTTTTATAAACATACTGGATTTACAAACCACTTTTATAGTAAATTATCTTGTTTTTTTATTAAAAAAACCGTCCATCCCATCTCTATATTCTACCACGAGTAGATATAGAAAGAGAAATGAACGGGTTACATTGGGGAGTCGATTATTTAGTATTTCCCATCAACAGACTTGCATATGGAGAATTAACTGGCAGGATAATAACCGTATCGTCTCCAATCGTTTTTTTATACGATTCAAGTGTTCGGTATAAACGGTAAAATTCGGCATCCTTGGAGAAAGAAGCATTATATACTTTAGCTGCTTCGGCTTCACCGAGAGCGCGAATGATTTCAGCTTCTGCCTTTGCCGTTGCAATAAGCTCGGTAACTTTTCTGTCTGTATCTGCCTTGATTCGGTTCTTATCTGCGTCCCCTTTTGAAAGATATTGCTGTGCGGTTGATTCACGTTCTGAAATCATCCGTTTGAACACAGACGCTTCGTTCTCCGCTGGCAAATCAGTCCGTTTTATTCGAACATCTGTAACTACAATTCCGTAATTCGAGTCTTCTAGAAGCTCGTTTACTTTGTCCGTCATTCGATCATTCAGGCTTCCTCTTGTAGACTTTTCGTCATTGATGATTTCATCGTAATTCAATTGACCGAGTTCGGTACGGACTACGGAATAAATGAATTCTTCCATTCTAGCTTCAGCACTTTCGATTGTTCTTGCATTGGTAATCATTTTCTTTGGATCTTCAATTCGCCATACCGCATAATTGTCGATCATGATTCGTTTTTTATCTCTTGTATTAATCTCTGCTTCTGAGACATCGTAGCCCATTTGATACTTCGGCAGTGTTGTAACACTTTGAATAAAAGGGATCTTCACCTTTAAACCAGGAGTCTTTTCAATCCGAACAACCTCTCCGAATTGACGAACTACTCGATATTCCCCTTCCTTCACAATAAACACATTGCTGAGTAAGATAAAAAGTACTATAAGTAATATCACGAAGAAAATACCGACTTTCGCATACCCTCTCCACGGTCCAAGATCTTTGCGACTACTCATTTCGATGACTTTATCACTCATTGCTCTCCCTCACTTTCAGCTGGTGCTTTTGGCTGTTCTTTTTCAAGCCCGCGAATAGGGAAGTATTTCATCGTATTCCCATCATCATTCATAATATATATTTCTGCATGTGGAAGGACTTGCTCAAGCGTTTCAATCACTAAACGTTCTCTTGTAATATCTGGATTGTTTTTATATTCCGCATATAACTTATCAAAAACGGCTACATCTCCACGAGCACGCTCTGTTCTAGCCGCTTTTTCTCCTTCCGCCGCAGAATTAATCGCCGCAATTTCCCCTTCTGCTTCATTCATTCTCTGATTTTCATACTTCTTTGCTTCATTGTTTTTTGTATTCATCGTTTCACGAGCATCGGTAACAGCTGTGAAGGCTTTTCTAACTTCTGCATTCGGAAGCTCAACATCCTGTAGCTTAACAGCAAGGACAGAAATCCCGATATCATATTTTTCAATCAGATGAGAAAGTAGTTCACGAACATTCGCTTCAATTTCAGCTTTTCCAGACGTTAATGCATCGTCGATCCTCGAGTTCCCGATAATACTGCGAAGTGCTGCCGATGTTGAGTCATATAGTAGTTCGTTTGGGTTATCTGCGTTATATAAATATTTCTGTGGATCGGTTATTTTCCATTGCACCACTAAATCCGCAAGCACAATGTTTTCATCACCCGTAATCATTTTCGTATCTTTCGGATAATCTTCCACCACACCATCTTTATCGGAATATCCGAATTGTAGGCTGAATGTTTCCTTTGATACTTTCTCAACGGATTGAATCGGCCAAGGCATTTTCACATGTAATCCTGGTTCAGTAATCGTTTCATCCACTTTTCCGAATGTTAAAATCACGGCCTGATCGGATTCATCAACGGTATACCAGGTAGTAAGCGCTACAATTCCTAAAACGATAATCAATAGCGTCAATCCAGTCGTTATGTAAATCTTTTTTAAACTGACCAACGGAACCCCTCCTTTATTCTCTCTCTTCTTATGTACGATACATATAGGAAAAGGATTCATTGTTTTGATAATTTTATTACTAATTACATGATTGTCTATTATTTTATAGGCTCTGTTAAATAATATTGTTGTTAAAAAAAGTTTTGGCTCATTCGTGTGAAACCGTGGTTTCACACGCCTTTTTATATAAAAAAAGACGAGGACATGGGGTTGTCCTCGTCTCATCTGCTCCCTGGATGATGGGGTTTTCTAGTTCATTGTAAACCCCTTATATAAAAGGAATGTAATAGAATTGTTAAAATCATGTAAATTCTTATTCACCCTTCATCGAATATGTTTCTTTAAGAGAACTGTAAACGTCGTTCCTTTCCCAGGGCAACTTTCAACAGTTATTTTCCCTTTATGAACTTCGAGAATATGCTTTACAATCGCTAAGCCAAGCCCCGTTCCCCCGGAATCCCTACTTCTTGCCTTATCCACCCTGTAAAAGCGCTCAAATATCCGAGGCAGTTCTTTACTTTCTATTCCTATGCCATTATCTTTGACAGCTACACAAACATTGTCACTATCTTCTGAAGCTTCAATCTTTACTTCGCCTTCTCTAGTTGTATAGTTTAAGGCATTTGTAATAAGATTGATAAAAATTTGTTTAATACGGTTCGCTTCTCCCTCAACCCATAATGAAGGGCTCTCACTTTCAAGGATCAAAGTTATATTCTTTTCTTCTGCTTTGCCACAAAGCATCGAGATGGATTCTTCAAGAATGGTACTTACATTCACGGAATCAACTTGCAATACAAAATCCTGTTGCTCAATTTTTGATAAATCTAGCAATTCTTGAATAAGCTCTTGAAGTCGATCACTTTCACTTAAAATGATCTTTAGAAAATCATATAGAGCTTGTTCGTCCTTTAATGCGCCGTCCAGTAAGGTCTCCGAAAACCCTTTGATAGAAGTGATGGGCGTTTTCAACTCATGAGACACATTCGCAACAAAATCTTTCCGCATTTGTTCTAACTTTTTTAATTCAGTAATGTCATGGAAAACAATAATAATTCCCTTCCATTCATCATTTTTAACTATGATCGGCGCTCCGTACACTTCAAAATGCTTTCTTTCAATAGAAAGAGGAATTAACACTTGACGTTTGATGCTTTTTTCCGTCATGAAAATTTCTTCAATAATCGCAATAATCTCTTCATATGGAATCACTTCATAATAAAATTTGTACAATAAATCAGTATCTTCCATATTAAACTGTTGTTTATACGCCAGATTCGTCATCGTAATATATCCCTTGTGATCAATCTGCAACACACCGCTACCAATATTTTCAATAAGCGTTTCCAGACGATCCTGATGCAAATCTCTGGCAATTTGCATTTCTTGAAGATTTCTTGCCAATATATTCAACGCTTTATTAAGCATACCTATTTCATCAGAACTCCGCTCGTAAGTTCTTGCACGATAATTTCCATCCGCAAGCTCAATTGCGGTTGTCGCCGCTGCCTCAATTGGTCGAGAATATCTAGAGGCGATTCTGCTAGCAAACATGGTAATAATACAAAGCGACGCGATAAGGCTTATCGTCAAAATCCACCACATTTGACCGTTCACCTGATTGATGGCTTCTATTTCATTACTTAATACGGCAGCACCTTCAATTTTGCCGTTTTTTTGTATCGTGTGATAATAATAGTGAAGACTCTTAGGCCCTTCCACAACTCCACTCTGATGATCCGTTTCCAATCGATTAGTAATACTTTTCAACATATCTTTGTGACGGTTAGGATAGTTATTACGATTTACATTATCGTCATAAAGGATTGTTCCATCATTCCTGATGATTGCGAAATTGGCATCAAATAGATTGGCCAAATCCTCTGTTTTTCCTTGATGAATAAATTCAGAAATTCCCCCGTTTTCCTGAATATATTTGGCGATAAAAAGGGTTTCTCTTTCAATCTTTTCATTGAATGTATTGACATAGTAGTTTTTGAAAACTTGTCCAAGCAGTAACCCCTCTGCCAGAAGAACTATAATAATCAAGCTGATAATCGCCGCTAGCAGCTTTGTCTTGAATTTGGTCATTCTGCTTTTGGCTCCTCAAGCTTATACCCTAACCCACGTATTGTTTTAATATAAATTGGCTTTCTTGTATCTTCTTCTATTTTTTCTCGAAGATGACTAATATGTACATCAACAATCCTAGTATCTCCCGCAAAATCGTAATTCCAGACTGCACTTAAAAGCTGGTCTCTCGTTAAAACTCTTCCCTTGTGCTGTGCAAGATACAGCAATAATTCAAATTCCTTTGGAGTCAACTCAAGTAATCTTCCCTTAAAAAAAGCTTCATAACGATCATGGTAAATTTCTAATTCATTAAGTTTCAGTACGTCTTCTCGTTCGCCATTTGATTCTCCAGCTTCCTGACTGATTTGTGATCTTCTAAGAATCGCTTTAATTCTTGCGACCACTTCTCTTGGACTAAACGGCTTTGTCATATAATCATCGGCACCAAGTTCCAATCCTAACACTTTGTCAAACTCATCATCTTTCGCTGTTAACATTAAGATTGGCACCATTATTTTTTGCTGGCGCAGTTGCTTACAAACTTCGATTCCATCTAGTTTTGGAAGCATTAAATCAAGGATAATTAACTGTGGTTTTTCGGCAATTGCCCGGTTTAACCCTTCTTCTCCATCTAAAGCGGTAATCACGGAATAACCCGATTGCTCTAAATTATATTGTAGTAATGTAACAATTGATTTTTCATCATCCACTACGAGAATTTTATTAGACATAGCTTCCTCCCGAAAATATATTACCCCGCGACTCACTATGAGCCGACTCATCCATCTACATTATAATTTATATTAAGGAAAAGAGTAAGAGTAATATAAAAAGATGTCCATAGGCAACGGTTCTGACCAGATCACTACTAACACGATATACAATATGTTAGTAGCTTAAGGCTGACCTTCCTGAGACATCATCCTATTCATCATCTATTTTAAAAGTTTTCTAAGACAGTGCCGCCCATTCCTTTAATTTGGCTAGGAGGGCAAACTTTAATTCTACCGTTCAATACACGGGATCCATCTTCATTTTCTCCAACAATTTCAATTACCACTTCATTTTCTTTTATCTTCACTTCTTTTACTTCAAATCGAAACTTAATCGTTTCATAGTGATGGACCGGATTCGGAAATTCAATATGATGGGACAAAATATAGCTACCTGGACCTGGCAGATATTTGGAGACAGCTGATGTGACCATACCAATGAGCATGATACTCGGAACAAGCGGTTTTTTATAAGTAGTTTGTGAGGCATAATCATGCTGGACATATAAGGGGTTTGCATCATTCGTTAATCCTAAATACAACAATAAATCTTTGTCTTCCATTTTCTCAGTGAGCGTTAGCGTTTCGCCTTCTTTGATTTCTTCAATTTTTCTTCCAAGCTTGCGATTCTTAAGCAACATAATTTTGACCTCCGTCAGATTTGAAAAAAACTGTCCAAGAAGAGAGCAGGACGATTGACGTACCTTTTTCTCTTCCTTAGACAGCTTTTATAACATAAATTTTTACATTTGGCGATTATTGGAGAATCGCCATAACATTGCGTACAGAATCAACAGATTTAGAAAGTGCTGCTTTTTCATCTTCTGTTAATTCAAGTTCAATAATCTGCTCGATCCCGCCAGCACCTAGGACAGTAGGAACACCAAGGTAAATTCCTTCAAATCCATATTCTCCTTCAAGATATGCAATTGATGGAAGAACACGACGTTGATCTTTCAAAATAGCTTCTGCCATTTCTACAAGAGATGCTGCAGGTGCATAGTACGCACTGCCGTTTCCAAGAAGGTTTACGATTTCTCCGCCGCCTGTACGTGTACGAGCAACGATTGCATCTAGACGATCTTGTGGAATAAGCGTTTCTAACGGAATTCCGCCTGCATATGAGTAGCGAACAAGAGGAACCATATCGTCACCATGCCCACCTAGAACGAAGCCAGTCACATCTTTAACAGACAAGTTCAACTCTTGGGCAACGAATGTACGGAAACGAGCAGTATCAAGAACGCCTGATTGACCGATAACGCGTTCTTTCGGGAAACCAGATTCTTTGTATACCGTATAAGTCATTGCATCTACCGGGTTTGTTAGAACAATTAATGTTGAATTTGGAGAATACTTTACGATTTCTTTCGTAACAGCTATCATAACTTTTTGGTTAGTCTGTACTAAATCATCACGGCTCATACCTGGTTTACGAGCAATACCAGCAGTAATGATGACAATATCAGAATTTGCAGTATCTGCGTAATCAGAAGTACCTGTAATGTTTGCATCAAATCCAAACACAGGGCTTGCTTCTAGCATATCTAACGCTTTCCCTTTAGTCGGATTTTCCATTTGCGGGATATCCACTAATACAACATCACCCAATTCTTTTTGTGCAGCAAAAAATGCCGTTGTTGCTCCTGTAAAACCGCCACCGATTACCGAGATTTTTTTACGTGTTGGCATGAAAATTTCCCCTTCCCATATAAAAGTTATCTTTTCGTCCCTTTTCCCCTCTAAGTCCTGTTACACGTATAAACCTCTTCGAAAAGAAGCCGGTACATTCCGGCTCCTGCTCAAAGAAGCATTGTATGAAAATTATAGGTTTTTGATTAGTTCGTCAGCAAACTCTGAACATTTCACTTCTGTAGCGCCGTCCATTAGGCGAGCAAAGTCATATGTTACAACTTTAGAAGCAATGGTTTTTTCTACTGAAGCCGTAATGCTTGCCGCGGCTTCCGTCCATCCAAGATGTTCAAGTAATAGCACACCTGAAAGAAGAACAGAAGAAGGATTCACTTTATCAAGTCCTGCATATTTCGGAGCAGTACCATGAGTCGCTTCAAAAATTGCATGTCCAGTTTCATAGTTAATGTTCGCTCCAGGAGCAATCCCGATTCCGCCAACTTGAGCCGCAAGCGCATCAGAAATGTAGTCTCCGTTAAGGTTCATTGTAGCCACTACATCAAATTCTTTCGGACGAGTTAGAATTTGTTGTAAGAAGATATCAGCGATCGAATCTTTTACGATGATCTTACCTTCCGCTTCAGCCGCAGCTTGCGCTTTGTTTGCCGCATCTGTTCCTTCAGCTTCTTTAATGCGATCATATTGATTCCAAGTGAATACTTTATCACCAAATTCTTGTTCAGCAATTTCATAGCCCCAGTTTTTAAATGCGCCTTCTGTGAACTTCATAATATTCCCTTTATGTACTAACGTTAATGAAGAACGGCCTTCTTTAATTGCGTAGTTTAGAGCCGCACGTACAAGACGTTGCGTTCCCTCTTCAGAAACTGGTTTAATACCGATACCTGACGTTTCAGGGAAACGGATTTTGTTTACACCCATTTCATTTTGAAGGAAGTCAATAAGTTTTTTTACTTCATCGGATCCTTTTGCATACTCGATACCTGCATAGATGTCTTCTGTGTTCTCACGGAAAATGACCATGTCAGTATCTTCTGGACGTTTTACAGGTGAAGGAACACCTTCGAAATAACGTACTGGACGAAGACATACGAAAAGATCAAGCTCTTGACGCAATGCAACGTTTAATGAACGTATTCCACCGCCAATTGGGGTAGTAAGCGGTCCTTTAATCGCAATCAAATACTCGCGAATGATATTAAGCGTTTCTTCTGGAAGCCATTCTCCCGTTTGGTCAAATGCTTTCTGTCCAGCTAATACTTCTTTCCAAACAATTTTCTTCTCACCATTGTAAGCTTTTTCTACAGCTGCGTCTAAAACACGAGATGCTGCTGCCCAAATATCAGGACCAATTCCATCCCCTTCAATGAACGGTACAATTGGGTTGTTTGGTACGTTTAGTACTCCATTTGTTACTGCGATTTTTTCACCTTGTGTCATGTTTAATTACCTCCGATTCATTATCAAAAGTTAGAAAGGTACATACTGAAAGCCCCTAACCTTTATTCCTGTCATCTACTAATTTACTACACATTCACATAATTATAAAAAAATACTATCTTATCTTTTTTCAATTGGTACATATTTTTGCAAGCCAGGTCCGGTATATTCTGCACGAGGGCGGATTAGACGGTTGTTAGAGTATTGCTCAAGTATATGAGCGATCCAACCAGATGTACGGCTAACTGCAAAAATTGGTGTAAATAAATCATGATCAATGCCCAGACTATGATATACAGATGCTGAGTAGAAATCTACGTTTGGCGGAAGATTTTTTTGAGTTGTAACGAGTTCTTCAATTTTAATGGATATTTCATAATACTCAGGCTGTCCAGTAATCTCTGTTAATTTCTTAGACATCTCGCGCAAATGCTTAGCACGAGGATCACCTTTACGGTATACGCGGTGGCCAAAGCCCATGATTTTCTCTTTATTATCTAATTTAGCTGTGATATATGACACTGCTTGATCAACAGAACCGATTTCACTCAGCATTTTCATAACTTGCTCGTTTGCTCCGCCATGAAGTGGTCCTTTAAGTGCACCGATTGCAGCAGTTACGCCAGAATATATGTCAGACAAAGTAGCTACGCATACACGGGCAGTGAAGGTAGAAGCGTTCAATTCATGATCTGCATGAAGGACAAGTGCTTTATTGAATGCTTCCACTTCAATTGAGGAAGGTTCTTTTCCGTTTAGCATGTATAAGAAGTTGGCAGCGAAGCTTAAATCGGTACGTGGTGCAACTGGTTCTAGGCCTTTGCGTACACGAGAAAATGCAGTTACAACAGTTGGAATTTGTGCTTGAATACGGATAGCTTTACGGTAGTTCGCTTCATCACTCATCACGTCAGATTCATCATCATATAGACCTAATAAAGAAATGGCAGTACGAAGCGCTCCCATAGGGTGAACTTTATCGATTGGATATGTTTTAAAGTGATTTAGAACTTCAACTGGGATAGCCGCGTTATCTGCCAGTTGTTTTGTAAGCTCTGCTAATTGGCTTGTTGTAGGAAGACTACCGTGCCAAAGCAAGTAAATAACTTCCTCAAATGTCGCATTTTTAGCTAGATCATCGATATCGTATCCTGCATACGTTAACGTATCGTCAATAATCGAGCTTATCTTTGAAGTGGTTGCTACGATACCCTCTAGACCTTTTGTTGCTGTCATACAAAACCTCTCCTTTTCTTAAATATCCCCTGTGCCCCTTTTATCGCATAAAAATATAGCGCTTCCAATAAAAGTTCAGCTTATCCAAGCCAATATGTATTTTAGAGAGTAATTTCCATTAAGTGAAAGATATCATCATATAACGACATGATTAAAAAAGCAATGGATTGAATACTTTCAATATTCCCTAAAATAATACGACAAAGCCCCCAATTAAGCGCTAGCTCAAATAATTGCAAACATAAACTGTAGTTAGAATATCAGAGAGCAATTATACTATCATTATAAACAATTTTCAGATTTTTGGGAATGAAAAGCACTAAAATTGTGAAAAAAATATTATTTTATTAGAAAAATACAAGTTTTGCCAAAGTCGTATCCTACATGCATAAAAGATGCCCCAAAGAAAGGGCAGAGACGCAGTAGTGACTAAATACGATTAAGAGTGACGTCTCTTCCTACTTATTTAATAAATTGGACAAGCTGCATGCACAAGTAGGCAATCCCCGCTCCAATCAGAGGTCCTACTGCTACACCTTTGAATAAAGCAACTGCTAATATGGTTCCGAAAACAAGGGCAACGGTAATATGAGGATCATTTGCCAATAGAACGACACCGTTCTTAGCAATGAGAGCGACCGCAATTCCTGACGCAAGGGCAATCCATGCATAAGGAGATTTCATTGCATCCAGTAACTCCTTAAACCCAATTGAGCCATTTGCAATCGGAACTAATACAGCAATCGTAATTACGGTAACGCCAAGGTTTATCCCCTTTGCAGAAAGGTAGGGAAATATCTTAGCATCCAATCCAGTTATTTTCAATATCAGTAAAAAACCTGCCGCCATCATCAGTGATGAGTTTTTGGCAAGCAGGCCAATTCCTAATAAAAGTAGTAAAAATATGATAGGTCCATTCATGTTCGTCCTCCTTAAGTTTCCTCGTTTATTATCTCAGCATAACGAAAAACAAGATGATTCCCTTTTAAATCAATAGATTTTTTATTTTTCTGAATTGATAAAAATTATCTTTCTTTTCTATCTTTCAAAATGTACAATTATAGTATATAACACTTTCAGCAGTAAATTTGCATTTCTCATTCACCCGAAATAATAGCATTTTGACGGAAGGTGAGGCTTTTGAATCCAGTTTACCTACAGCGGTTTATCCGCTTCTGTATTGTAATAGGAGCGGCAATGATTGGCTGTTTGGTTCTGTTCTATTTATCAAAATATACATACCCATTTATTATCGCGATGATTTTTGCCTTCTTTATGAATCCCCTTGTAAACTTCTTTGAACTAAAGACAAGATTACCAAGAGGTATCGCGGTTTTTCTCTCCCTGTTGCTCATTCTTTCCGGCTTTGCAGGTTTAATTACGTTATTAATTGCTGAAATCGTTTCAGGGGCAAACTATCTGGCAAAAGTGGTACCTGCCCATTTAGAAACCGTTATCCGATTTATCGAGGAATTTATCGCCGGTCAGCTTCTTCCCTTATACAATCAAAGCGCTACCTTATTTAATAATCTCGATGGGCAACAACAAGATACGATTCTTTCCAACATTCGCAACCTTGGTGATAATCTAGCCACATCAGTAGGTAGTTTCATTCAAAAATTCCTCTTAAACATCCCTGCTTTCATTGCCTGGTTTCCCAATGCAGCCACTGTCTTAGTTTTCTCTTTTTTGGCAACCTTTTTTATCAGTAAAGACTGGAGAAAATTATCCAATTTCAGCAACAAAGTACTTCCACCTAGAATTTTACTTGGGACTGGCAAGGTAATTAAAGATTTGAAAGGGGCATTATTGGGTTTTATTAAAGCTCAGTTCACACTTATTTCATTAACGACTGTCACCGTATTAATTGGTTTGCTTATTTTGAGAGTGGAATATAGCATCACGATTGCATTAGTTTCCGGCTTAATTGATATCATTCCATACTTGGGAACAGGAACCGTCTTTATTCCATGGATTGCATATGAAGTGATCATCGGAAACTATCACTTAGCAATCGGGCTTATCGTCGTGTATGTCATCGTAGTTGTTCAACGTCAATTAGTTGAGCCGAAAGTTCTGTCATCCAGTATTGGCATTGATCCGATTGCCACACTCCTAGCTTTATTCGTAGGTTATAAATTAATTGGCTTTCTCGGATTGATTGCAGGTCCTGTTGTTCTTGTTATTATCAACACACTCCATCGCGCCAATGTATTTAAAGAGATTTGGAATTTCGTCGTTGGGAGAGAAGGACCGAGAATTCGGTGAAATCGACAAAAAGAGGCTGATACCGACTCAGCCTCTTCATTCTCTATGGATTTCCATTCTTATGGCCATGTAAAGATACGACTATTTCATATATTAAGGATTTTATCTGATAATCGTCACTTTTCCTCGATTCATTCGGTGCATTCGGTTTCTAATATATCTAAAAATAGCTGGTTTGATAAGAGAACGTGTAAATGGCAGTACTAACAAAAGACCGATCAAGTCAGAAACAAAACCAGGAAACAGTAATAATATTCCACCAAGTAAAATACATATTCTGTCTACAATTTCTGAACCGGGAACTTCACCATATTTCATTTGTTCCTGAGCCTTTTTCCATGTTTTAATTCCTTGTCTTTTCAGCAAGAAAACACCGAGAATTCCAGTGCCGATCACTAATAACAACGTTCCGCCAACACCCATGATTTTTCCAACCAATAAAAGGACGACTATTTCAATAACGGTAAGTGCAAGTAGACTAGATATCAAATACTTCATTCAACATTCCTCCAGCACAGTCCAATTTGGTGTCTGTAGGTTTATTATACTGCATATGAGATGAAATATTAAATATAACTACCTAAAACAAATGAGACAGACACTAAATGCCTGCCTCATTTGTTATTTAACTAGAAAAAAGTAACTTAACTATTTATTACCACAAAATTACTGGTTAAGTTTTCAAAGCTTATTCTTTTCCCACCTTCTCAGGCTCCTCCCTATAGATAAAGTAATCAAAATCAGCAAATTGATTTTGACCTGACGTATCCTGACATTGCATGCCAACAAACGCACCTGTAAAAAAGCCTCCGCCATGAATATAATCATCCGACAACTTATAAGATTGGAACGTAACAGGAATAGCCGTCCAGTGCCCTCCGTCAAATGAGTAAGAATATTGATACACATCCGTTTTCACTTCAACACGAAGATACACATATTCGATGTGATCTGGAATCACTATTTCCCCACCTTGAAGAGGTTGGGCAAAGTAAAAATTGTCACACGTTATGAGTTCAAGGATCCTGCCCTTGTTTTCATTCCAAGTGATCTGACATGATGTCCAGTTTTGTGTGTTATAGTAATTCACCAAACCTGCTGATTGTTGGAAATTATTTGGATTAAATGAAACCTTGGTCTCCGCGGTAAAAGTAAAGTGTTGCCAGCGCCTTGCTATAAAAGCTTGAGTGAATTTTGACGTTAGTGACTCTTTCCCGTACAGTCGTAAATGGCCAGGGTTATCTTTTAGTGAAACAATATGCTCACCTAATGGGATACGTAAATTCTGAAAATGGGGGTTTAGAGATTCTGCATTAAAATCGTCTTTCTCAGGAAACTCCCTTTCCCACTGCACTTCCGCCATTCTTGGACCTTCTATCTCAAGAGATGGTTGGTTGCCACCAACGACATATGGCCATCCGTTTTTCCACTCCAATCTCTGGATAGCCGTTTCCCTTCCAAGTGGACAAAAACCTCGCGGATCTAATAAAGGCTGATCCTCTCTTGGTAAAGGACGACCAGTCAAATGAACCAGAAACCACTCATCCGTATGCGTGTGTACAATGGATGCATGACCCGCTTTTTGGAGCGGATTTCTAGGATTTAGGGATGAAGTGATCAAAGGGTTTTCTGGATGTATTTCATATGGTCCCCTCAGTTGTTTAGAACGTGCAATGGTAGCCTGGTGATCATATTTCGTGCCACCTTCAGCTGTTAATAGATAGTAGTAGTCATCGATTTTATATAAGTGAGGAGCTTCTGTTAGTTTAATATCTGTTCCTTTAAAGATGACTTCCGCTTTTCCAACCAGCTTTTGTTCTTCATCATTGTATTCCTGAATCACGATGCCACCAAAACTGTGATTGGCAACACGCTGGTCCCATAACATATTGACCAAATATTTTTTTCCATCCTCATCATGGAATAAAGATGGATCAAAGCCTGAACTATTTAAATAAATCGCCTCTGACCACTCTCCATCAATCGTTTCACAAGTAACAAGGTAATTGTGGCAATCCTTCCATTGACCCTCAACAACTTTTACATCCGTATAGATTAACCAAAACTGCCCATCACTATACGAAAGTGCAGGAGCCCAAATTCCTCCTGAATCTGGATTCCCCATCATGTTCAACTGACTTAAACGGTTAAGTGGTCTTGCTGCCAAACGCCAGTTTTTCAGATCTTTAGAATGATAAATACCCACCCCAGGAAACCATTCAAATGTGGATACGGCAATGTAATAATCTTCGCCCACTCGACAAATACTCGGATCGGGATTGAATCCCGTTAATATTGGATTATGAATCGTTGCCATTTTTACACTCCTATTCATTCATGTACTTACTTATTGATTTCACCATTCACAGCAATTTCTTCCACCCTTTTTTGCTAATATGGTCCTCTGATTTGATGGCTTACTTTTGCTTGATAGAAGTTTTGCAGTTGCTCCTGTTCCACCTTGGAAAACGGTTTTGTATGGATTGCTTCAAGATTAACCGCTGCTTGCTTTTGGTTCTTTACGCCTGGAATAACGCAGGTGATTTCCTTTTGATCCAAAATCCAGCGTAGTGATGCACTTGCCATAGATTTTCTTCCTTCAGCAATCCATTTTAGCTGATTGGCTAATTCCAACCCTTTTTCGAACCCAAGGCCTGCAAATGTTTCTCCGACGTTAAACGCCGCTCCATGTTCATTAAAGTTTCGATGATCATCTGCTTCAAAAACATGATCATTAGTATATTTTCCCGTTAGGAGCCCGCTTGCGAGCGGTAGTCTGACGATAATGCCTACTCCTCTTCTGTGTGCTTCAGGTAGAAGAATCTCTAATGGCTTTTGACGAAAAACATTAAAAATGACCTGCAAGCTTTTTACATTTGTGTTCTCTAAGCAAATGAGTCCTTCTTCTACCGTTTCAACGCTGATCCCATAATGACGGATTTTTCCTTCTTGTTTTAAGCGTTCAAGAACATCAAACACTTGCCCATCTCTAATTATCTCTGTAGCCGGACAATGGACCTGATACAAGTCGATTACTTCTCGGTTCAGTCGACGGAGACTATCTTCACAATAGGACCTAACCGATTCATACGAATAATTATCTGGAGCGAAAATATCTCCCTTTCGGCAAAATTTCGTCCCAATATGAACTTTATCCTCTAATCCTTTGGTTGCTTTTGCCAATAATTCTTCACTGTGACCGTCCCCATACACATCAGCCGTATCAAAAAAGTTTACGCCCTGATCGATGGCAAACTCGAGTGCCTTTAATGATTCACTATCATTTGTTTTCCCCCACGCACCCCCAATTGCCCATGTTCCAAAGCTAACTTCACTTACCATTATTCCGGTGTTTCCCAGTTCTCGATAATTCAATCGGAAATCTCCTCTCTTGTGTCCAATCGGTATAATCAGGAAGTGTTTGGATCACCTATTTTCTAAATTCCATTAACTGAACATTTATGTCTCTTGTTTGTTGATAGACTTGTTTATATATACTAAATAGGGTCTGATACTTTTCTACATTTTCTTTAATAGGGTTATAGGCTTGGATAGGCTTGATAAATTCGGTTGCACATTCCTCTAATGATGAAAACCAGCCACATCCATATGCAGCTAGCATCGCAGCTCCCATTCCGGGACCCTGTTCACTAGATAGCTTGAGTATCGTTGCATTGAAAATATCCGCCTGCATCTGAAGCCATACTGGATTTTTCGAGCCTCCACCAATGGAAATAATCGAATCAATCTTCTTCCTATTGTTTCTGAAAATTTCGATTGACTCATTCAATGAAAATGTGATTCCTTCCATCACCGCACGAGCAAATTCATTCCGTTTATGAGCCGCATCTATTCCAATAAAGCTTCCCCGAATTGAAGAATCCGCATGTGGTGTTCTTTCACCTGCTAAGTAAGGAGTGAACAACAAGCCGTTAGAGCCAATTGGAACGGAATCCACACCCTTTAATAGTTGTTCGAAATCCTCATTTTCCGCAAATGTATCCTTGAACCAGCTTAATGAATACCCCGCTGACAACGTAACTCCCATAGAATAAAAAGCATCTTTTTTTCCATGATTAAAATAGTGAACCTTCCCATTAAAATCTTGATCACCTTGTTTTTCGAATGAAAGTACAACTCCTGAAGTTCCGATACTACATAAGGTTTTTCCTTCTGCTAAAATCCCGGAGCCGATTGCACCACAAGCATTGTCGGCACCACCAGCAAATACTTTAACTTTCAATCCTAGCCCTGTCTTTTGCGAGACTTCTTCTGTAATCATGCCAACACATTCATATGATTCCAATAAGGGTGGGCATAAGTTATATGGAATGCCGAGCCTACTACAGATTTCCTCACTCCACTTCTTTTCTTTAACATCTAGAAGTAGGGTACCTGCCGCATCGGAATATTCACTATTTATTTCTCCCGAAAATCGATAACGAAGATAGTCCTTTGGGAGCATGAACACTGCTGAATTGCTAAAAATTTCTGGTTCGTTTTCCTTTACCCACAATAACTTTGGCAAGGTAAAGCCTTCAAGAGCAGGATTTTTCGTAATTTCAAGCAAAAGCCCATTTCCTACTTTTGCATAGATTTCCTTACATTGCGCAGTAGTTCTAGTATCATTCCATAAAATCGCGTTTCTTTGGACCTTATTCTCTTTATCTAGTAAGACCAGTCCATGCATTTGTCCAGAAAAAGAAATTCCTTCAATATCATGAACATCGCCTTGGAATACACTCACAAGCTCCGCAATTCCAGCAATTGTTTTTTCTACCCATTCTTCTGGATTTTGCTCACTGTATCCTGACTTTTCATGAATTAATGGGTATGCATGTGTTACCTCATGACAGACTTCTCCAGTCTTATTCACCAATAAAATTTTCACCGCACTCGTACCTAAGTCGACCCCGATTACATATTTCATCTATATCATCCTTTATGACGTATTTAATGCTCGTCGATATGTGAAAAATATGCTGGAAACATACGCTTTTCCAGCACTTTTTAATAAGGGAAAATCCATGACGAGTGTTTAAACAGTTGCTAATTCAGAAATCGTTTCCAATAAATATTGATTTAACAAGCCCTTTAAGCGTTCTTCACGGCCAGACTTGTTTTGAATTTCTCCCAGTGTTAATGCATACGCTTCTAGACTATGGAAATTAGCCTTGCCTTCGATAATATCCTTACCGATACCTGATGTATAGCTCTTATAGCGATCATCGATAAAGTTATCAAACACCCTATCTTCAATCAGCTTATCAGCAACCATTAATCCAATCGCAAAGCTATCCATTCCAGCAATATGTGCATGGAACAAGTCTTCCACATCAAAGCTTGCTCTTCTTACTTTCGCATCAAAGTTTAGACCACCTTTACCTAAACCACCATTCTTCAAGATTTCATACATGGCTAAAGTAGTAGAGTAAAGATCTGTAGGGAATTCATCTGTATCCCAGCCAATTAATTTGTCGCCTTGGTTCGCATCGACAGATCCTAGCATGCCATTAATCCGAGCAACACGAAGCTCGTGTTCAAAAGTATGACCTGCAAGGGTTGCGTGGTTCGCTTCAATATTAAATTTAAAATATTTTTCCAAATGATATTTTTGAAGGAACGCGAGTCCCGTTGCTACGTCAAAGTCATATTGATGTTTTGTTGGCTCTTTCGGCTTTGGTTCAATTAAGAATTGTCCATTGAATCCTATCTCTTTTGCATAGTCCACAGCCATATGGAAGAAAAGTGCCAAATTGTCTTGTTCAAGCTTCATATCAGTATTTAGAAGTGTTTCGTATCCTTCACGTCCACCCCAGAATACATAGTTTTCTGCACCAAGTTCTTTTGCTACATCTAAGCCTTTTTTTACTTTTGCTGCAGAATAAGCAAACACATCAGCATTGTTTGAAGTAGCTGCACCATGAACATAACGGGGATTAGTAAACATATTCGCAGTGTTCCATAGTAATTTTGTTTTGCTAGTTTTCATGTAATCCTTAATCATTGATACAATGGTGTCGATATTTTGATACGTTTCTCTCAATGTACTTCCCTCTGGTGCAACGTCTACATCATGGAAGCAGAAGAATGGAACATCTAATTTTTCGAATAATTCAAATGCTGCTTCAACGCGTGCTTTCGCAAGATCCATGCCTTGAAGGTGATTCCAAGGACGTACCATTGTACTTGCTCCAAATGGATCTGAACCATCTGCTGTAAATGTATGCCAGTAAGCAACTGAAAAACGAAGCAAATCCTCCATTTTTTGCCCATTTACGATTCTTTGTGGATCATAATATTTAAAAGAAAGGGCATTCTTTGATTTTGGACCTTCAAATTTGATCTTGTTGATATTAGTAAAATAAGTCATACGAATTTCCTCCTAATAGATAAAATTTTTTAGTGTATCGATTCATTTCATTGTCCACTTTTATTAGATATAGCCATCCAAGTACTTAAACTCTTACAATCCCCAGGATCAATTCCTTGCAATCCAGATAACGAAGTCGGGACGTCCAGATTCGGTGCATTAGTTACCCAAGTATACGGCTCAAGGCAGAGAAAGCCGCTTTTTCCATCCTTGTTATATGCGACCCAGTGCTTGAAATTTTCGTCAACAGTATAGCTAATTTCTATTCCAGTTAAATCATTCACAAGTCGAGCTGTGTGCAGTCCCCTGGAATCCGCAAAAGAAAGAAAAACATCATCTAACTCCAAACCAACTACACGTATTCCATTATTCAACTCTTCCCGGTACGTTATGTCTTCAAGCTCGCCTGTCGGTAAATTTCTTTCATTCAACTTCCATCGTTTTTCTGCAGAGAGAGCAAACTCTGATCTCTCTTCTGGATATAAAAAGCTAGTATGATAGCCAAAACCCAAAGGCAAAGTTTCTGCACTTTTATTCATGACTTCTGCTTGCTTTGTTAAGAGATTTCCGTTAAGACTATAACTCATACGAATGTTGAAATGGTGTGGAAACTGACTTATCACGTCTTCATGTTTGCTAGAATCAAACTCGGTCACAACCGTTACACTATTTTCTTTTGCTTCGGCTTTGGTGATGTCCCACTTTCTTGTATGAACAAAACCGTGGATATGGTTTTGTTTATCCTCTTCATTCACGTCGAATTGATAGGTTCGGTTGCCAAACGTAAATGCCCCCTGATCAATTCGATTTGGCGGAAACAAGATAGGGGTACCGTAAAGAACTGGTTTGTCCCAAAATTCAGCTACAGAAGTCGGGACTCTTAACAGTTCGGTATTTGATTCCTTCTCAACTAATGAAATCAAGTTTGATCCCCAGCCTGGAACGATAATAAACTCCAACTGTTCATTCCCTACTTTTATCGCCGGTTCTTGTAAAAAAGTGATTTTCTCCACATATGTTTTCATCGTTGCACCTCCCTTCAAGGTAAAAGCTACACTGTAAGTCTCATCCACCGCTTACCTTGCTTTGTCGTGCTTCAATTCGATTAAAGCTGTATATGCCACCAAACATCAGGATCCAAGCAATAGATACAACACTAAAGAACGGGACTAGACCTGGCTGGTACAAAATCAAGATAATGATTGCGGCTAGAGTTACAAGCATCAGTAACGTCATATGAAAATTAAGAATACCCAAGAAAAAAGCATTTTTTAGATTCGTTATCATTTTCAAATCGTAATGGACATAAACCGGTAAGATATACAAGGCAGTGGTGATATAAAAAGCAGCAATAATCATTAATGGTACTAACAAAGCTAATTGAAGAGCTCCGTGTACAGTTCTCAAGTACAGGAAATCGAAAATAAGGAAGGCTCCACCCAATGAGAGACCGAAGCCTAATCCATTAGATCTTTTGAATTCCTGGCGATAGACGGTAAGAAATGTCTTCAAAACGGGTATATCAGTTTCTTTCATCTGCCATTTTCGTACGATCGTAAATAGCGCTACAGAAGCTGGCATGATTCCGAAAACGAGCAACCCAGCTATGGAAAAGAGAATCCATAATAGATTGACGAAGGCAAGCCTCATGATCCACTCACAAACCGTGAACAGTTTTCCCATTGTTTTTTGCATGATCTTTCCCCTCTTTTTACGAATCTTCTTCGATGGTACCCATCCTATTTTTATCGATTGTATAGAAGGATCACCCTTTAACTGAACCTGAAGCGATCCCTTCGACAATTCGATTACTTAGTAAAAAGAATGCTAATAGAATAGGCAGAATGCTAATAACGAGCGTCGCGCCAATTGCTCCCCAATCTGTTGTATACTGTCCAATAAAGTTCTGGATACCGACAGTCAGTGTTTTAAATTTTTCTGAACTAATGAATGTATTAACAAAAACAAATTCATTCCAGTTGTAAATCATATTAATGATCGCAGCTGTTGCAATGACCGGTGATGTCATCGGTAAGGTAATCTTGAAAAAAATATAATTGATGGAGGCTCCATCCATAACTGCCGCTTCTTCGACCTCTCGAGGCAATGCCTCATAAAATCCGAGCAGGATCATAATCGTAATCGGCAGGTTAAAGGCGGTATAAGCCAAAATAACCGATAAAGGATTATCAATCATGTTTAATTTTGTAAAGGTACTGAATAATGGTATGAGCGTTGAATGAACAGGAATCATTAATCCAATCATGAATAATCCCAAGACTATTTTGCTGCCTTTCCAATTCATTCTTGTGATTGCAAAGGTCACCATGCTGGCCAATACAACCGTCAATATCACAGCAACAACGGTATAGGTCACACTATTGAAGAAGTACAGGCTAATGTTTCCTTCTGTCCATACCTTCGAGTAATTTTCCCATTTTGGACTTTCTGGTAAGGCAAAGGGAGACATATTGAAAACTTCTTGGTTATTCTTCAATGAAAAAAGGAATAACCAGATTATCGGAAATATTTGGAATATCGCTACGATGATGAGGAATAAATACATGATTCCATAGGCAGCTCGACTAAAAAGTGAATTTGTGCCCAGGTTCGTTTTCTTTTCATTTACAATTGCTTGAGACCCAGTCGTTTTCACCGTATTCACCTTAATCCCCCTCTCATTTAATACGTATCATTTTTTGTTTTAGTAAGCTTACTAATGATAAAGGTAACGACTAAACAAATAACTAATAGGAAGAAACCAATTGCACTTCCATATCCAAAGTCAAACCCTTTAAACGCTTTGTGGTACATATAAGAAGCCATAACCTCACTTGAACCATTCGGACCACCATCCGTCATAACATAAATCAAATCAAAGTATTTCAGCGAACCAACAACCGCAAGAACAATCGTTACCTTGATTACATTCATAATTAATGGAAGCTTAATTTTAAGCGCAATTTGCAAGGGTGTCGCACCATCAATTCTGGCAGCTTCAATGAGCGATTCTGGGATATTTTTTAGTGCTGCATAATAAATCAGAATATAGAAGCCTGCATATTGCCAGATAATCGGTACGATAATTGCATACAATGCTAGATTAGATTCTGCAAGCCAAGCTGGCGGATTATCTACCCCTAGTGAAATCAGGACAGTATTTAAAATCCCATTGGTTGGGTGGTAAATTTTTAGCCAGAGCTGTGCGATTGCAACGGAAGCAAGTAGCATTGGAATTAGATAAATTTTTCTAAGCAGATTAGCACCCCTGATTTTACCGGCAAGAATGATGGAGATAAATAAATAGCCAATCAAGCTAAGTGCTGAAAATACTGCTAGTAAAAAGGAGTGGAGGGCGCTTTTCCAAAATAGAGGATCATTTATAAGATGGGAATAATTCTTTAAACCGATGAATTCCATATCCCCAATTCCATTCCATTTCATTAAGCCAAAATACCCCGTTTGTACAATTGGAACGTAAATCAAAGCAAGGACAAGAAAAAGAGCCGGCGCTATGTACATAGCAATTACTTTTTTATTGGACATGACTTTATTCATTTCGATTCAACTCCCTCCATTAAAAGGACACACCAGCTAAAGAGATATGTCCTTTTCTTTAGTTACGCACATTATTTTCTTTCTTCAGCCTTAAGTGCTTCTTCGTGTTTCTTAGCAAAGTCATTCGGTTTTACTTCATTACCAAATAGTGATTGAATAAGATTCAAGTGTGTTTCAGCCACAGATGCGCTCATTTGAACGTCAGCAAATAGTGTAAGGTTACTAGCTTTACTTAATTCGTTTAATACATCAATATAAAGCTGTGGTAATTCTATTTTTGCCGTATCTACTTTTGTTGCTGGAATAACACCTGCTTTTTCTACAGCTTGTTCTCCCCATTTTTCAACAAAGAACTTAACAAATTCCTTCGATTCAGCTTTAACCTTTGAATTTTCGGATACGAACAATCCAACACCAGGCCCACCTACCCAGCTATCGATATCGCCTTTCCCACCTTCAACTGTAGGAAACTTAAAGAATCCAACATTGTCACGGAACTCTTTTGGAAGCTCTTCATTGGTTGTGAAGTTAGGTAGCTCCCAAGTACCCATTAGGTACATAGCTGCCTTTCCATTTAGAAATTCTGACTTTCCTTCGTCATTGGACAAACCATTAAACCCTTTATTAAAAGCGTTTTCATTCACAAGCTTTTGAATTTCATCAGCAGCTGATACAAGAGCAGGATCTTCAAATGATCCAGTACGGTCAATCGCTTTGTTTAGTACATCTGAACCACCGATACGGTCAGCCATGTACATGTACCATAATGAACCTGTCCAGCGATCCTTGTTTCCAAGTGCGATTGGCGCAATACCTTTATCAGAAAGCGTTTTCACGATAGTTTGGAATTCACTATATGTTTTAGGAACTTCAAGATTATATTTTTCGAATATTTCTTTATTGTAATAAATGGGTGCGATGTTCAATTCTAGTGGAAGTCCATACGTTTTGCCGTCTAAAGCATAAGCTTCGGTTGTTCCACTAACGAAAGAATCCTTCAAGCCTTCATTCAATACGTCATCAAGATCTGCATAAAGGTTCCCCTCTACAAATGGCGTCATATATCCTGCAGCCCAAGTAAATCCTACATCTGGAAGCTCATTAGAAGAGGAGAGGACTTTTATTTTGTTCTTGTATTGTTCATTTTCAAGAACTTCTAACTCAATCTTTACATCCTTATTTTCAGCTTCGAATTGCTTGATAATATCCGAAACAATCAAGCTTTGCTGCTTTGAGCTACCTGCAGGCCATAGATGCATAAATTTGATCGTCTTTTGGGAACCGCTTTCATTACTTGCCTTATCTGATCCATTGCAACCAGTAAGTGCAGCTATTAGAAGTAAAACAAGTACCAGAAAAAATGTATGCGTTTTCTTTAACATATCAAAACCCCCTATTAATTAGTTTCTCTTACACTTAAATTCTAGCATCAATGAAAAATCGTGGTAAGGTAACCACGATTGGGGGAAATTCCACTATTTTTAGATTTGTATTTCTTCAGCGTTGACCATCTTCCGGTACTTACTTGGTGTGATTCCTTCGTAATCCTTGAATAACTTAATAAAATATTTACTTGTTTGATAGCCTACCTCGAGCGCGATTTCTTCGATTTGCGAATCTGTAGTCAACAATAAAGTTTTCGCAATTTGTAACCTTTTTCTGGTTATATACTCACTAAAGGTCAAACTTGTCTGCTCTTTAAACAAAACACTAAAGTAACTTGCGTTTAAATAAACAGAATCTGCTACTTCCTTTAAGGTGATCTGTCTGTTTAAATTATTATTAACATAAGTAAGAGCCTCTTTGATGGCGAATTTTGAATGATCATTCCTTCTATCAATTTTCATAAGTTTTTGATCGACTACCTTTTCCATAAAGTCTACCCTTTCAATACTCACTTCAGTCTCCAGTGCCTGCTCTACTGCTTCAATCATCTTCTGCTTACTAATAGGCTTCAGCAAATAATTAATAACTCCAAGACGGATTGCTTCCTGAGCATAATCAAAATTAGGATGTCCAGAAACGATTATAACAACCGGCTTGTATCCCTTAATCTTTAGATTTTGTAAAAGCTTTAGACCATCCATTTCAGGCATGCATATGTCTGTAATTAACAAGTGAATTTTGGTTTTACTGAATAATTCATAAGCTTCAGGCCCGTCAGCTGCACTCATAATTTCGTATTTGCCAGCAGACCATATTTCAAGTGTTTTTTTCAATCCTTGTCTGGTTGTTTGCTCATCATCGACAATTAATATTGTCTTCGTACCCATCATCATATGCCCCCAATGCTTGGAATTTCAAATGCTACTTTCGTTCCTTTACCATGTTCACTAATCAAGTGTAGTTCTGTTAGGTTACATCCGTCATAATAAAGTCGTAACCTTTTATTCACATTCGTAAGCGCCATCCCCATTCCCTTAAAGGACGATACACCATTATTTTCAATTTCTTGGTTAATATTTTTTAGTGTTTCGCTTTCAATTCCCAGACCATTATCCTCTACTGTGATCTCAAGGTTTGAAGAGTTGTCCACTTTTTCTATTTTAATCAATACATACCCTTGTTTTCTCTTTTTTTCTATTCCATGTAAAATAGCATTCTCAACCAATGGCTGGATCATCAGCTTCGGGATTTTCACATTAAGATATTCTTCCGGCGCTGATATATTCCATAATAAACGGTCGCCCAACCTCATTTTCATCACCTTTAAATAACGATCAATATGCTCCAACTCATCTTGGATTGTTACCCACTCATCACTTTTCGAATTCCCTATCGTATAGCGAAAAAGCTCTGACATCGCGATAACGATTCCTGCCAAATCTTCTTCTTCTCTTTCCTCCAACGACCAGTAAAGCGCATTCAATGTATTATAAATAAAATGCGGATTGATCTGGGCTTGCAACGCCTTCAACTCAGTTCTACTTCGAAGCAGCTCCTTTTCATATACTACTTGTATCAAATGATTCGTGTTTTCTACCATTTGGTTGTAGGTCCTATTCAGTTCAATAATTTCCAGTGAAGATGAATTTTCTGGATTAAGCTTCAATTCATCCATTTTTGCGTGTTTCATTGTTTTTGTCAGTTTTTTTATCGGTCGGGTAATCATCGTTGCTAACAACACAGCAGATATAAAAAATATGACAAAGCCGATTGTTCCTGAATAAAGGATAACCGTTCGCACTGTAGAGATGCTTTCCATGAAAAAACTCATTGGCTTTAAGATAACGATCGTCCATCCTGTCAATTTGGATGATTCTTTCACAATCATGTATTCTTTCTTACTAATCGTAACGGTTTTATATCTTTCTAATAGGACATTCTGAATATCGATTCCATAATCACGGGTAATAGGGGTTAAGTCACGATCTAGTAGCATCATATAGTCCTCATCCCCATTTCCCCCCACAATTTCTTTTACTTGAAAATAGCTATTAGATATCCGTATCACTAAATAGCCCCCGTGTGAAAACGAACGGTCCATTAGACTAACTCTTCTTATTGCATATGAATAATTTTCATTGTTTAGGTCCTTTCCTACCCAAACTAATCTCCCTTTTTCCTTATCCGCCATGGTGACCCATCTTTCATTAATGACATTTGAAATACTTTTATCATCAAAAGGATAAATTCTTTTTCCTTCTGTTGTGTATAGTTCAAAGGAAGATATACCATCTGAATAGGCATGGATGTTATTAACTATTTTGGTTAAAGTTTGCCATTTATCAAAATTCATGCTCTCTCCATTAACTAAACCAAGAAGTAACTGTTGTACGGTATCATTTGTCACCAACTGATTTGACAACGTATCAATTTGTTTATAAAGCGCTTCCATTCTTCCGTTTGCTTCAATTGCCGTTTGTTTGATCTGTTTTTCCGCATTATCCTGCATCAAATCTCCTAGCTGGTTGTACACCATGCCCGAAACAATCGATAGAACTATCATCATTACAAACAAAAAAACGGCTAATATCTGATTACGTAATGTATTCATTTTTTTCAATCGTGACCGGATGCTAAGAATCGTAATCACCCATTCTGTATTATAATCTAAAATAGCTATATTCAAATATTAGCAAACTTTCTGTATCTTTGCATATAAATCATCCAAGTTAAAAATCTACTAATTTTTTCCACAAAATGATTCGGTAAAATAGTATAGGCCTCTTTCATATCTTGCTTTTACAATTTCTAACTTGTTGTTGATTTAGAATTTGATATAAAATGATTCGTTCATCCTATTTTGATCCCCACTTTTTTATACAAGGCACAAAGTTTATCATTCTGTCTTGAAACTCATTTTTTAAATTTAGTTAGATTAAACAAATAAGACTGGCCAAGTCGAGAGGCCAGTCTCGCTCATAATTTAACTAGAAATCGTTGTTGTAGCAACAGAGTGCCTCCAATTACAAATAAGATAATCAGACTGAAAACGCCACTGCTTGTAATTCCTGCATCTTCTGCGGATGCCTAAAAATATAAGGGTAAGATAGCTGTGACGACGACAATGGAATAAGCCGAATTTGCCCAATCATACATGGCCCAGCTTCTTTCGGGCGTGGACATTTTCCCCATTCATGATTCCTCCTATATTTGGTTATAGATTTAGTAATTGTTCGAGAGCTTGCCAAGTATAACGAAGAAACAAGAAAATGCAATGGATTCCACCCATATAATACTTTTCACTTCTACTATAATAGTACTATTCAGAAAACCAATTACCAGACTTTTCGATCATATATTTGCAACTAATTAGGATTCATTTACAAATAAAGGACTTTTTCAATTTATCTAATAAACTCGTTTATTATGTTCCCCAATTTCCCATTTATGGTAAGCTGTAATTAGAGGTGAGATCAATGAATGCTAAGCCAATCTATGTTGAAATTAATATCGATTCAGAGATGGACAAGCTATGGGAAGCAACACAAACACCAAGCCTTCATGAGCAATGGGATCTTCGTTTTTCTTCCATTACCTATTTACCTAGCGAAGAAAACGAGCCTCAGAAGTTTTCCTATCAAACAAAGATCATGCCTGGATGGAGTATCGAAGGCTGGGGCGCGACTGTAGGATCACATTCTGGAAAGGATGGATCAAGAACATCATCATTACACTTTGAAACAGATGATTCCATTTCTATTATTAAAGAAGGCAAAGGCTATTGGCAATATAAGCAAAAAAACGATTCCATTACCTTCTTAACTCAATATACATATAACGTGAATTTTGGTCGTATCGGTCATATCCTCGATTGTTTACTGTTTCGTCCACTGATTGGCTGGGCGACTGCGCTTAGCTTTGATGTGCTGAAAAGATGGCTGGAAAAAGGTGAAACACCTGCGACTCAATATATTCGTTTTTTTACAAATTGGATGATCTCCTTTCTTTTCTTCATCGTCTGGACGTATCACGGCTTCATTCCGAAATTACTCTTCAAACATCCAGAGGAATTATCAATGATCAAAAACGGACTTCCGTTCATTACAGATCAAGCAGAATGGTCAGTCATCTTCATTGGAATTGCCGAAGTACTCTTTGGTTTCATTTGGCTGTTTTATCAAAACAAACGACAGCTTTTTGGACTACAAATCATCATTTTTCCACTGCTTACTTTCGGAGCAATATTGGCTGAGCCAGATTATTTAATTCACCCTTTTAATCCACTCACCTTTAATTTAAGTTTATTCACTCTTTCCATTATTGGAATTCTATTAAGCAAAGATATACCTACCGCTACTAGTTGTAAGCGACAGAGAGTAAGAAATTAGGTGATTAGCATGTCAATTTATAAAAAAGTACTCAAAAACGAATTTGAGGCACTCCATCCTATGCTCCAAAAGAGGTATGATATTTCTGCAAAAAAACCGTTTCAAGCATATGGTGTGATGAAAACGATAAAAGGTGGACCAAAATGGCTTTACCCTTTCTTCTTACTGGGAGTAAAATGGAAACTATTATTCCCAGAGCACGGTCAAAGTATTCCTTTTTCAATTGTGAATACGGCTCAAATTAGCAAAAATGGTGAAGAACAAATTCATTGGGAACGCATTTTTTATTTTGAAGAGAAGAAGCGATTTTTCAATGCTCTCATGAGTTTGGATCATGAACGACTTGTTATTAAGGATTATTTAGGAGAACCTAGCTTGTTTTACTCTGACCTTTCGTTTCATGTTTCACAAAATGGTGAAGTGCGAATCGAATCAAAAGATCAACGTCTCGTTTTAGGACCGATTGAAATCCCTGTACCTAAATTTCTACAAGGGCTAGCAACCGTAACAGAGACATATATAGAAGAACGGAAAGTCTTTTCGATAAAAGTGGAAGTGCGTAATCCGCTAATCGGCCTGCTTTTCGCATATGAAGGAGAATTTATACCAAATGAACGCCCTTAAAACCTCACTACCGATTACTCTATTCTTGCTTGTCGTTTTTTTCGGTAAAGGTCCATGGCATGTATTATTATTAACAGCAGCACAAATTGTCTATGTACCGCTTACTTTAAAGCTAATAATGACGAAAGGAGATTGGTTTTCAAAATTTTATCCCTATATTTCAATCCCTGCTTATCTTTCCATTACCCTAATCCAACTCACAACAAATACAGAATGGGACGTTCTGTTTGCAGCAATTTACTTATTATTTACCTTTGTTGTTGCTTTATATGGTTTAGATCGTTTCTTAATGATTGGCTTTACGCATATAGAGGAATTTTCGATTAATATGGCGATGATGTATTTAGCAATGGGCGGTATTTGGTATTTTGCTTATACAGCCAACATCGACACTGGATTTACGCCGATGCTAACATGGCTAACAGCGATTCACTTTCATTATTCCGCCTTTTTACTGCCGTTTTTTGTCGGTTTTTTAGGGAGAGTCTATAAACCGCAGTCATATAGCCTGATTACAAGTATCATTCTCCTTGCTCCTATGATTGTTGCTGTTGGCATTACTTTTTCAACAGTGATTGAACTTCTATCCGTTATCGCCTATATGATTGGGATTTATGGAGTGATTCATTTATCCTGCCAAGCAGCATTTTTAAGAACATTACAGAAGTGGCTCGTCTGTTTGTCATTTGCGGCTTTAGGTATAACGATATTATTTTCCTTATTGTATGCTTCAGGGAATCTATTCGGCTCTCATTCTATTAGCATCGACTTCATGCTCCGTTTTCACGGCATTGTTAATGCAATTGGATTTGCTTTAACAGGTATCATTGGCTGGTCTATTTCCATTCCGCCAACAACCGCAAAATGGACGTTTCCCATTAGTAAGATTACAGGAAAACATGTAATTGGGGAAAACATCCTTGTTGAAATTGGGGGAAATAATCATTATCAGGGATTGATTGATCATATGAGTCTGTATGAACCAGACATTGACCGGCAAACATTAGCACCTAGAATCGTTGATTTTTATGAAAACACGAATGAATACAGGCTCTTTACTAAAGTTAAATGGCAAGCATGGTTTAAGCCGGTTGCCATCATCTATCGACTTATAAGTCGTTTTGTAAAGCAAATCGATTTGCCTCTCTCAAGTCGGCAAATCGAAATGACAGGTGAAATCTTCGCGATTAATGACGACAAGGATGGACGCGCTAATACTAGAGCCTGGGTAAGGAAAATCAAAGGAGAAGTCGTCTTCGTTGCTCTTTACTCCACACATGAAAAGGACAGGAGAACCTATATGAATATTTCCCTTCCCCTGCCATGGTCATCTATGATTGGCATTCTTGAACTGAACCAAATAGGCAACGAATTGCAGTTATCAAGTAAAAAAGTTCATACACCAAATGCTGATTCTGGCATCTATTTAGCCTTCAAACACTGGCTAGTAAAGCTGCCGATAGAAGAACAATTTCATGTTAAAGAAACCACAGACGGCATCCTTGTCGCCAATCATATCATGTGGATTTTTTCCATCCCTTTTTTAAAAATTGAGTACCACATTTATCACCATGAAGACGTTCATCAGTAGGCAAAATTAAGGAATTTGTCTACAAGCAGTTTCAGCATTCAAAGAAGCGAAAAACTAAAGGGTCAGACCCCCACAGCTACTGTATGTAGAGTGTGAGGTCTGACCCTTTTAATGTTTTTCTTTAGTACGAATTAAAGTACGCTTGCGTGACCTTTATAAACAACGCCGCGGCTAGCATCAACTGTTATATGTTGACCATCCTTGAAGATTGATGTTGCTTTATCCGCTCCAACAATCACAGGAATTCCTAGGTTCACACCAACTACTGCTGCGTGACTAGTCAATCCACCTTCTTCTGTAATAAGAGCTGAACATTTTTCAATAGCCGGCATCATATCACGGTCAGATCCAATTGTTACAAGAATAGAGCCTTCAGTCACTTTTTCAAGTGCTTCAGCAGCCGTTTTTGCAACTACTACGTTCCCATTTGAAGTTTTGCGGCCAATCCCTTGAGCTTTAAGAAGAACTTCGCCCAAAACATGAACCTTCATCAAATTCGTAGTCCCTTTTTCGCCTACTGCACCAGCAGTAATCACAACAAGATCACCATGTTGAACAAGTCCAGAATGTAAGCTTGTATCAATAGCATTTTCAAGCATATCATCCGTTGTTTCACATTGCTTTCCAAGTTGTGGAGAAACCCCCCAAACAAGTGCTAATTTACGGGATACACGCTCATCAAATGTAACAGCAATAATCGGCGCTTTTGGACGATATTTAGCAATCATTCGTGCTGTATGACCGCTTTCTGTTGGTGCGATAATTGCTCCAGCATCCATATTTAGTGCAGTATGGGCTACTGATTGACTGATAGCATCTGTAACTGTGCGCTTACTGTCTTTACTTCTTTTCGATAAAATATCTTGATAGTGAAGAGCAGATTCAGCACGTGAAGCAATGTTATGCATTGTTTGAACCGCTTCAACCGGATAATTACCTGCTGCCGTTTCACCAGAAAGCATAATAGCATCTGTGCCATCAAAAATCGCATTGGCTACGTCACTTGCTTCTGCACGTGTCGGACGAGGATTGCGCTGCATAGAATCAAGCATTTGCGTTGCTGTAATAACTGGTTTTCCAACCATATTACATTTTTTTATCAATTGCTTTTGAACAAGTGGCACTTCTTCAGCAGGGATTTCAACGCCTAGGTCTCCCCTTGCTACCATTAAACCATCGGAAACCTCTAATATTTCATCAATATTATCGACGCCCTCTTGGTTTTCAATTTTCGGGATGATTTGAATCGAACAGTCTTTATTTTTTTGAAGCAATTCACGAATTCCCAGTACATCTGATGCACGGCGAACAAATGAAGCCGCAATAAAATCAACATCTTGTTCAATTCCGAAAAGAATGTCATTTTCATCTTTCGCAGTCATTCCTGGAAGGTTTACGGATACACCTGGTACATTTACGCCTTTTTTATTTTTCAGCGTTCCTGTATTCAAAATTTTTGTATGTAATTCATTATTAGAATGATCAATTTCTGTTACTTCAAGACCAATTAAACCATCATCTAACAAAATTTTGGAACCGACCTCAACATCGTTAATTAAGCCTTCATATGAAATGGAGAACTTTTCTTCCGTACCTAAAACTTCGGTCATGGATACGATTATGTTTGAACCAGCTTTTAATTCAAGCGCGCCGTTTTCCATACTATGAGTACGAATTTCCGGACCTTTTGTATCTAATAAAATTGCTACAGGTTTCCCTGTTTTTTCAACAACTTCACGAATGTTTTTAATACGAGCACCGTGTTCTTCGTGATCTCCATGGGAAAAATTCAGTCGAGCCACATTCATTCCAGCCTCAACCAACTGGGTTAATTTCTCTACACTTTCACTTGCTGGACCGATCGTACATACTATTTTTGTTTTACGCATGTTGATTCTACCCCTCCTGTTTTTAACTAAAAATTAAATCGATAATTCTTCTGAAAGTTTATACATTTTTTGATCAATTGTATGATTATTAACTAGTGTTTCATTGATATCATAATCGACCAATTGATTCGCAACGATACCTACTGCTCGACCGCCTTTACCATCCATCAAAAGTTCCACAGCAAGCGCTCCTAATCTACTGGCTAACACACGGTCACTCGCTGTTGGTGAACCTCCACGTTGAACATGGCCTAATACGGTGACCCGAGTATCAAATTTCGTCATCTCTTCAATTTCTCGTCCAATATCAACAGCACTTCCTACACCTTCAGCGACAACGATGATACTATGTTTTTTACCGCGTTCTTGTCCGCGCTTTAATTTTGCAGTTAAGTCTTTTATTTCATGCTCGTTCTCTGGACATAGAATGGTTTCAGCACCACCTGCAAGACCTGCCCATAGGGCAATATCTCCACAGTTTCTACCCATTACTTCAACTACATACGTTCTTTCATGGGATGTTGCCGTATCACGAATTTTATCAATCGCATCAATGACTGTATTCAGCGCTGTATCAAAACCAATAGTGAAGTCTGTGCCAGGAATATCATTATCAATGGTTCCTGGAACCCCAACACAAGGATAGCCTCGTCTTGTCAAAGCCTGTGCGCCTTGGTACGAACCATCTCCACCAATGACAACAAGACCTTCTATACCATGCTTATTCAATTGTTCAATCCCTTTTAACTGACCCTCTTCTGTCTTAAATTCCAGACAACGGGCTGTACGAAGCATTGTTCCTCCTCGATGGATGATATCGCCTACGGAGCCAATTTCCATCTTGCGAATATCTCCTTCTATTAGCCCTTGATAGCCTCGAGAAATCCCATACACTTCAATATTATGATATATCGCTTTCCGGACAACTGCACGAATTGCAGCATTCATTCCCGGAGCGTCTCCACCACTCGTAAGTACACCAATTTTCTTCAATTTCTATCACCTCTTTAACATGTCTCATTTACTAATTTGAATAGGATTTGTTACCTATTCATTAATAGTAGCTCAATAATTCAAGACTACATGATTTCGCTTATGAATTGAAGTAAAAGATACCTCAACAATCCATTTTAGAATAGTTACCGTCGTTCGTAAACTATTTTTGTACCATTCTTCATTATTTCCTAATTAATTAAAAATAATAAGCATTTTCATCATCTATTACATTAATAAGAACAAAATCTTCATAATATTCTACATTAACTTCAAAGAACTACTAGGGAAATATTCTATGAAATCAGCAAAAGAAAACTCGCCTACTTTATTCGGCGAGTTTTCAATCGATCCATCATCAATCGAAAAAAGGAATACAAGAAAATTATGAACTTCTCCCGGTTTAGAGCAAAAAACCACAGGCATCCCACTGATGGAAGTTTCACTTTATCCCGGTTTAACAGGCTGTAATATCCCCAACTCAATTTTTTGTGAGAAAATCAATAAATTATATAGGGATAAACGGCCTGTAAATCCCCGATTGGTTCAACTAACCATCAGTGAAAAAAACCACTGATGGAAGTTTCACTTTATCTAGACTTAATCTGATCAAGATTTCGTTCTTCTTCTATTTCGTATTTCCCAATTTTTTTATATTTCGTGTATCTTTGGTCAACGATTTCACCTGTTGAAAGCGGCAATAATTCATTTAATGATCGTTTCAAGCTAACCTTAATGGCTTCTGCTTGGACGCTTAAATCATTTTTATGAGCACCGCCCTTAGCTTCAGGGATAATCTCATCTACAATCCCAAGGCTTAATAAATCCGGTGCAGTTATTTTCATCGTTTCAGCCGCCCGCTTTGCCTGTGAAGCATCTTTCCATAATAAAGCTGCTGCTCCTTCAGGTGAGATGACTGAATACGTTGAATTCTCAAGCATAAGAAGTCTGTCTCCTACACCAAGTGCAAGCGCACCGCCGCTTCCACCTTCTCCTATAACAATACAAATAATTGGCACTTTCAAGCCAGACATTTCGAAAATATTTTTCGCAATCGCTTCGCTCTGCCCACGTTCTTCCGCTGCTTTTCCGGGAAAGGCGCCTTTTGTGTCAATAAAACAAATGACAGGACGGCGAAACTTCTCAGCCTGTTTCATTAGCCTTAATGCCTTACGATAGCCTTCAGGATGAGGCATACCAAAATTCCTTCTGATATTCTCTTTCGTATCCTTACCGCGTTGATGCCCAATAACCGTTACTGGAATCCCTTCGAATGTAGCTATACCCCCAACGATCGCTTCATCATCACCATAATAACGATCACCATGCAGCTCCAGAAAGTCGCTGAAAAGCCGCGGAATATAATCCAATGTAGTTGGACGGCCGGGATGTCTAGCTACTTGAACTCGGTCCCAAGGCTTCATATTTTTGTAAATGTCGTCTTGTAGGTTTTCCAACCGTTTCTCCAGTTTTTGAATTTCAGCTGTTAAGTCAACATCTGCCGTTTTTGTCAGCTCTTTTAGCTCATCAATTTTTTTCCGAAGATCCGTTATTGGACGCTCAAATTCTAAATCACCTATCATACCCATTCACCACCTGGAACATGGATTTTCAATATATTCACTAGTTTTTCTTTCATTTCAGTCCGAGAAATAACGGCATCTAATTGACCATGCTTCATCAGAAACTCCGATGTTTGAAAATCCTCCGGTAGCTCTTCATGGATCGTTTGTTCAATAATCCGTCGTCCGGCAAAGCCAATCAAGGCTCCAGGTTCTGCCAGATTTATGTCACCTAATGAGGCAAAGCTTGCAGAAACTCCTCCAGTTGTCGGATGCGTCATAATGGATACAATTAGGCCGCCATCCTCACTGAACATTTTTAATGCAGCACTTGTTTTCGCCATTTGCATAAGACTTAAGATGCCTTCTTGCATACGTGCGCCTCCTGATGCCGTAAAAATAATGAAGGGAATGTGTAATTCTCCTGCTTTTTCAATCGCCCTTGTTATTTTCTCTCCAACAACTGAGCCCATGCTGCCCATTCGGAAATGTGAATCCATTACGGCAACTGCCACTTCATAGCCTTCTATTTCCCCAGTACCTGTGACAACTGCTTCATTGATATTTGCTTTTCGTTTATCTTTTTCTAATTTCTCCAGATAATCTGGAAAATCAAGCGGGTTAACTGACAGCATACCGCGGTCTAATTCAGTAAAGCTGCCAGGTTCAAATAAACTGTCGATTCGTTCATATGCGGTCATTTGGTGATGATATCCGCAATGAATACAGACTTTATCATTTTTTTGAAGCTCTTTCGTGTACATAATTTTTTTACATCCGGAACATTTAGTCATTAAACCTTCCGGTACATCTTGTTGATCACGATCAGACGGAATCGTGGCATATTTCTTCTTTTTAGTTTTCGTAAAAAGATCTTTAAGCAAGATGAATCCTCCCTTACCGGCAAATCTCTGCCCCTTATGCATGTCCTCTACTTTAAATGGTTGTTCAAAAAGCCCGGTAAAAAAGCTTACGAATTTCTTCGGCGCTCATTAATGACCTTCTGTTAAGATCGCGCACGTCCTGTGCGCAACACAGAAGTCAGCACATCCTGTGCAAGTCCGTTCCTCACGTATTACTGTATACGCGCAGGTCTAGAGACAATCGCTCCTCGAACTTCTCGGCTCTTTTTATCCTCCTTTTTAAACACTCACTTTAGCAGGGGATGAATGAAAATCTTGTAAAACCTTGTCATTCATCATTTGATATTTTTCTGATATTCTTCAAATAATGAGAAATAGCTTGATTTGTATTCCGTTCTATCATTAAATGGACAAAACGAATGTATGAATCATATTCAATTGCTTCGTTTACCTGATTCGCAGCTCTTGCATAGCTATTCACGATTGTCCATATTCTTGCCATTAAATAGTTGCTATTTAATGCGACCAATTTAGTAAAAAAGTCATCGTCACTAAATGCTTGTTCAGTCGCCCAGTTTAGAAAATGCTGCAATTCTTGTTCAGTTGCAGACGAAATTACAATTTGGATACAATTGGTCTCCAAATACTCCTTCGTTTCAGCCAAATCCTGTTTCACCTTTGGATCTTGCAGAAAAAAGGTACCTAATAGCTGAATGAGATTGTGATCCTGATAATCTCTAATGAATGTGCCTTCTCCCCTGCGAGTTTCAATTAACCCGAGAAGTTCCAAAGCCCTTAAAGCCTCACGAATGGAAGAACGACCCACATGGAGGCGTTCTGATAATTCACGTTCAGAAGGGATCTTATCCCCAGAAACTAGACCATCTGATTCAATCATTTGCCTAAGCTTTTCCACAATCTCTAGATAAAGCTTTGTTGAAGGTGTTGATTTTTTCAAATCATTCATTTTTCACTCTTTCCAATAATGGCAAGCCTTCTCGTTTTCTTCTTTACGTCTTCTGGATCTACTTTTCTTCTCGCAACACCTGTTTCCATCGCAGCCTTCGCAACAGCAGCTGCCACTTCTGGTGCTACCCTTTCATCAAATGCAGCAGGAATCACATAATCAGGATGAAGCTCCTCTTCCTTAATTAAACCAGCGATTGCCTCAACTGCTGCCACTTTCATTTTTTCATTGATATGTGTCGCACGGACATCTAATGCACCGCGGAATATTCCAGGAAATGCAAGGACATTATTGACTTGGTTCGGAAAATCAGAGCGCCCTGTTCCAACGACTTTTGCCCCAGCTGCTTTAGCAAGTGCCGGCATGATTTCTGGATCAGGGTTTGCCATCGCAAAAATGATCGGATCCGTGTTCATTGAAGCGACCATGTCTGAGTTAAGCGCACCTGCAACCGACACGCCAATAAATACATCGGCACCTTTGATTACATCTTTAAGTGACCCTTCTATTTTAAAGCGGTTTGTCACTTGTGCAACTTGATCCTTCACGTCATTCATGCCATATTTGCGTCCTTCAAAAATAGCGCCCTTAGTATCACACATAATAATGTCACGAACTCCATAATTATATAAAAGTTTAATAATAGCAATTCCAGCAGCTCCAGCACCACTTGCCACGACTTTAATTTCTGTCATAGACTTACCTACGATTCTTAGAGCATTAACAAGACCCGCCACTGTTACAATTGCTGTTCCATGTTGATCATCATGAAAAACTGGAATATTCGTTTCTTTCTTCAGTCTTTCTTCAATAACGAAACAATTGGGAGCTGCAATATCCTCTAGATTTACTCCGCCAAACGTAGGTTCAAGAAGTTTTACTGTTTCTATGATTTTTTCAACATCCGTAGTTTTTAAACAAATGGGGAATGCATCGACACCGGCAAAGCTCTTGAAAAGAAGTGCCTTGCCTTCCATAACCGGCAAAGCTGCTTCAGGTCCAATATTTCCTAAACCCAGCACAGCTGTCCCATCAGAAACAACAGCTACCATGTTTCCCTTCATTGTATAATCATATACAGTTTCTGGTTTATCATAGATTTCTTTGCATGGCTCAGCAACACCTGGTGAATAAGCTAAACTTAAATCTTCCGCATTTCGGACTGGGACCTTTGATACCGTTTCAAGCTTTCCCTTATGGACCCGGTGCATATGCAGCGCTTCTTCTCTTAATGTCAATGTATTCACTCCTTGAACTAGTTCGGATAGAATTAGGCAATTTTTTCATTCTATTTATTAAGTGGTCTGACCACATTAGGCTTCTTACAATATAACATATCTATTACTGATGTAAACATTTATTCTTGTTTTAGAATGACGTTTTCTTTTCCGATTATTTCCTCTAGTTGCATCATTATTGCCCCGTTTGGAGCGATCCAATCCCATAAAGAAAGTTGAACATAACGGTTTTCGCTTTCATAATACAGCATGACTTTTGTCATTCCTTTGTGCTTAACCAACACCTTCTTAATTTTCCTAAGTGTATCATTTGTTTGTTTTTCTTTCGGGACTTTAATAAATAAACGCGCGGTCGATTCTGCTTTCATTTCTTGCAAGGCATCTAGTGAGTACACTTCATCCATGATCATTTGCGTTTTTCCATCACGTACTTCGATGCGGCCTTGGACCATGATGATGCCCTCATTCTTTAGATTCACTGCACACGTTTTATACACATTTGGAAACACAATAGCTTCTAATTCACCGGCCTCATCATTAAGTCCTAAAAACGCCATCACTTCCCCTTTTTTCGTGCGAATCGTTTTCACAGAAGAGATATAAACCCCGATTAGCACTTTATTCTCTTTTTTAACAACGGCTTCGTCAATGGATACAGCCCCAAAGTATTGAAATAGAACTTTATATCCTATGACTGGATGATCGGACAAGTACAAGCCAAGAGCCCTTTTCTCAAAAATAAGTTTATCTTCTAATCGAATAGGATCAACTTGAACATATTTCGGTTTGAGAGAGAACTCACTATTAAGGAATAAGTCAAAATCACCATCGTTTGGATTGACTAACTCAGAATGATCAATGGCTACATCAAGGCTTGCAAATAATGTTGCCCGGTCCACCTCAAATTCGTCAAATGCCCCAGCATGTATCAGCATTTCAATGACTTTACGATTAACAACGCTCGTGGAAACACGCAAGCAAAAATCAAAGATATCCTGAAAGGGTTTTTCTTTCCTTGCTGCAAAAATTTCCTTTAGTATCACACCACCGACGCTTTTGATTGCAGCAAGGCTATAGCGGATTCCATCCGCCTCCGATGTAAATGAATAAAAACTTTTATTGATAGAGGGAGGAAGGATTACCATTTCTTTCTTCTTCGCTTCCCTGATATATTGAGCGACTTTATCATCATTGCCAATAGCCGATGTTAACAAAGCGGACATAAAGTACGTCGGGAAATGGGCTTTCAAATAAGCAAGCTGGTAGGCAATGAAACTATAGGCAACCGCATGGCTTCTTGGAAAGCCATAGTTTGCAAAGCGGACGATCATATCGTAAATATCATGTGCAATCTCTGCCCGGTATCCTTGCTTTACAGATCCGCTTACAAAATGATTTCGCTCTTGATCCAGAATTTCCTTTTTCTTTTTTGAAACAGCTCTGCGTAAAAGGTCTGCCTCGCCTAACGAAAACCCAGCAAGCTTAGACGCAATTTGCATGATTTGTTCTTGATAGACGATAACGCCATATGTATCTTGCAAAATTTCTTGTAAATCATCGTGCGCATAGTCAATAGGTGCCAAACCATGCTTTCGTTCAATGAAAAGCGGAATATTATCCATAGGACCCGGGCGATACAAAGCATTTACGGCAACAATATCTTCAAATCGAGACGGCTGCAAACGTACCAGTACTTTCGTAATTCCTTCTGATTCAAACTGAAAAATTCCGGTTGTTTCACCTTTACTTAGAAGGGCAAACGTCTTCTCATCCTGAAGAGGAATGGTAGCCATATCGATTTTGCGCCCTGTCCCTTTCTTGATTGAACTGGTGATATTGTCAATAAGCGTTAAATTGCGCAGTCCGAGAAAATCCATTTTCAACAGACCGATTTCCTCGAGCACATCCATTGGAAACTGAGTCAGATGGATGCCATCATGTCCTGCTTGGATCGCGATGTTTTCTGTTAGTGGCTGATCACTTATCACAACACCGGCCGCATGAGTGGATGTATGTCGCGGGAGTCCTTCAAGCTTAATCGCCGTATCATACAAGCTTCGATTAAGCTCACTCGAATCGACAAAGTCGCGAAAACCTTTTGACTCTGCATATGCCTGCTTTAACGTTATGCCAAGTTTCACAGGTATCGTCCTAGACAATGTTTCTTGCTCTTTCGAATTCAATCCAAATACCCTTCCCGTATCGCGGAGAGCAGCTTTTGCAGCAAGTGTCCCAAAGGTAATAATTTGGGCAACATGAAATTCTCCATATTTCTTTGCAACATAGGCAATCACTTCATCACGGCGATTATCTGGAAAATCAATATCAATATCTGGCATTGTTACCCGCTCTGGATTTAAAAAACGTTCGAACAGTAGCTGGTGCTCTAACGGATCGACATTGGTTATCGATAAAACATACGCAACCATTGAACCTGCAGACGATCCCCTTCCAGGTCCTGTCAGGATTCCTTGCTTTTTCGCAAACTTCATAAAATCCCATACGATGAGAAAATAATCACTAAACTTCATCGTTTTAATGACATGAAGCTCATAATGAAGACGTTCCATATATTCACTAGGCATATCTGGTCTTTTCTGTTTCAGCCCTTCTAAGCAAACTTGCTCCAGCATATCATCAGCCGTTACATCGTTCGGCACTGGGAATTTAGGCAATAACGAACGATTGAACGGGATTTCTACCTGGCATCTCTCTGCGATTTTCCATGTATTTTCGAGTACATCTGGTACATCACTAAAAAGTTCTGTCATTTGCTCGACACTTTTTAAATAGTATTCCTGTGAAGGCAGCGTCATTCTATTTTCATCCGAAAGCTTATTGCCATTTTTTATTCCAAGCAGCACTTCTTGGGCTAACGCATCGTTTTTTTCTAAGTAAAAGACTGGATTCGTTGCGACAACGGCAATATTTACTTCTTTAGCAAACGTGAGAATCCGGCTATTCTCTTCATCTTGTCCTGTTGTCAAAAGGCGTTGTAAAGACAGATAAAAAGAGTCGATCCCAAATAACCGTTGATACATGGCGACTGTTGCTTTTGCTTCCTCTATTCTTCCTTCCGCGAGCATAGATTCAATCTTTCCTTCATTGCCAGGGGAAATGGCAAGCAAGCCAGCTGAATACGCCTTTAGCCATTTTATCGGCAAGCCTGTCTGTGACTTTGTTTTAATCGCTGAGCTTATTTTGAGCAGATTGGAATAACCTTGGTTATCTTTGGCAAGTAAAAGGAGCGGATAGGAGGCTTCATGTTCATCTAATATATCCGCAATCAAGCCTATGATGGGCTTAATCCCTTGTTTTCTACATTCTTTATAGAAATAAGGTGCACCGTACATAACATTTCTATCAGTCAATGTTAGGCTCGTAAATCCATTCGCCTTCGCTTTTGACACAAGCTCATTTAATTTAACCGTGCTAGTTAGCAAGCTATAAGCACTTTGTATATGAAGGTGAATACACACGTTTCTCTCCCACCTTTATCTAGCATCTTTTCTTTATAGTATAGTGCGAAACTTCCAAAAAGGAAAATACGTTCCCATTTTTTACGTTTAAAGGTATTCATTTTGTGCAGATGACGCATAAATTCTAAATTTGACGCATTTTCGCCAATATTCCCGCAATGTATGAGTGAAGCGACTTCTATTAGGCTACGTTGCCACACATTAGTTGTCGGTACAATGCGATTCTACCTATAGAGTTTGTTCAATTCAATTTTTCTTTATCATATCAGGTTTACTCTGTCCATATAAATAAGAATGAAGAATTAAACGTATAAGGGTGATGGAAATGAAGGAAGCTTTTTTCCCTGCATTTATTAACAGTTATTTTATTTCTCTCGGCGTATTACTTGGGGGAGCATTGATTGGTGGGCTGGCAGCATTTTTCACTGGACAAGCACCTTTGACTATAATTAGAAATCTTGCGGATTCATTACGGATTTGGGCGATTATCGCGGCCATTGGTGGAACCTTCGATACAGTTTATTCATTTGAGCGTGGCATGCTGGATGGAGCAACCAAAGATGTTTTCAAGCAATTTCTCCTGATTCTTTCGGCAATGGGTGGTGCCAAGACTGGATCATTACTAATCATGTGGTTCACTCAAGGTGATCTACCATCATGAGAATTCCTCCTCTTTATCAAAAGGCTACATGGCAGCGTTTTTTTGTCGGTGTTGTGATTGGATCGCTGATCAGCTGGTTTGTTTTTCTGTACATGCATGGAGTGCTTCAAGAAAAACAAATCAATAAAATTCATAAGCAAAGTTTGCTCATCCATGATATGTCGAAAAAAATGGAAATATGGGAAAAAGATTATAATCGATTGAATAAAGAAGCCGAAAAAAAGCTTCTGATTGAAGATGTGAAAGTAGTGGTTTTAAACGGCAAACAATATCATCTTGATTTACTGAGTGTAGCTGAGGCGGAAGAAGTCATTGAAGACGATTTAACCTCTTTGATAGCAAAAGAGGTTGAAACAGTTTATAAAAGCAAAACCCTTTTGAAAAAGTCGATCGAAAACAAAACCATTGAAATAAACAAGAAACGCTACCGCCTTGAAGTCGTTGAAATTTTCTTCTATACGACGATGAATATTGAAGTGAAGCTGCACCGACAATAATGAACGGAAAGGGTCTGACTCTTCTAATCGACCCTTTTCCCATTATGCACAATTTTAGTGACCCAAATGGACCACCTCTTCTAAGTCGCGAATGACATCTTCTGCTTCATTCCAGGAATAAATCGAAGCTCCAGCCGCCATTGGATGTCCACCACCATTGTAACGCTTCGCAACTCCATTAATGACGGGACCTTTAGAGCGCAGTCGAACCCGGATTTCTTTTTCTTCCTCAATGAAAAACACCCATGCTTTAAGCCCTTTAACCGATCCTAGCGCACTAACGAGCAATGAAGCATCCGCAGGTGTTGCCTTAAATTGATTTAGAATTTCCTTCGTGATCGCCATTTTCCCAACGCCGCTTGTGAGAATTTCAAAATGCTGTAGCACATAGCCGTTCAGGCGCACAATCTTTTCTTCCACATCGTACATTGCTGTAAACAGCTCAGGTCTACTAAAGGCATAATGAATAAGCTCACCGGCGTAGAGGAAGGTTTTTTCAGACGTGCTTGGATATAAAAAGCGCCCCGTATCTCCTACCATTCCTGCAAACAGCAGTCGGGCAGCTTCATCATTCATTTTCAACCCTTTATCCTTTCCAAACAAATAAAACTCATAAATCATTTCACTTGTCGAACTTGCATGCGTATCCACCCAACGGAAATCTCCATACCTGTCATCATTCGGATGGTGGTCGATTTTGATCATTTTATCGCCTAGGCGATAACGTTCATCACAAATTCGTTCCACATTGGCCGTATCACATACAATGACAAGCGCACCTTTATATGTATCATCATTTATCGTATCTAATCTTCTTAAGTAATTCAGCGATGCTTCTTCCTGTCCGACTGTGTAAATATTTTTCTCGGGAAAGGAAGTTTTTAGGATTTCTGCTAGTCCTCCTTGTGATCCGTATGCATCTGGATCTGGCCGAACGTGGCGGTGGATAATAATAGTCTCATATGCTCTTATTACTTCTAAAATTTCTGCAGTCATTAGATTCTCCTTTATTACTTGTCTTATATGGTTATTCTACTCTATAATTTATTCTCTCCACCAAGTCAAAATCCCTTCATTCATTATATAGTACAGGGAAATTAAGGTGGATATCTATCACTGAAACCGTTACAATAAAGGAAACTTTATTAGCATGAATACCTTTTATGAAGAAGCTTGAAAATGGAGGATTAAGACTTATGATACCACTTGTAGCGATTATTTTGGTTTCTCTTGCTTTTTATGTGTTTTATAAAATAAAAGCATTTCGAACTCGTTTGCCAATGGAGAAGAAATGGCTGAAAGGCAAATCGTCCATAGCATTGGGAGCATTTGTTGCCACTTACGGAATCAATCAGCTCATTCTGTTTCACACGACTACGACCTTTATTATTGGCGCAATCTTTATCGTTATTGGTGGAGTAAGCATTTGGGGTGGATTTAAAGTATACAAGCATTTTTTGCCGTTAGCGATTGAAGAAGCAGAGCAATAAAAATAGCACAAGCGCTTGAAGGTAGATAAGAAGATGTTCCATCAAGAAAAGGTCAGACCTCGCATTCATAATATACAGTTCAAACGAAGCGTAAATACCACTATGAACTGTGTATAGAATGCGGGGTCAGACCCTTTTTTAGGACATTTTCTTCTTATCTAGATAAAGTATACGTTTTTTTCAATGGATTTTGATCACTAGCGCAAGTAGCCTACACTTTTCCTATCATTTATGATCTGTCAAGTAATTGGCACGTCATTATCGCTTTACCGACCAATTTCCCTTCGTTGAATACTTCTACATCCACTTTACCGAATTTGCGACCCACTTCAAGAACGCGCGGATGAATATCTAGCACGCTATCCATTTGAACCGGTTTGATGAAGTATATCGTCATATTTTCTACCACCAAATCGCCCCGTTTATAGCTTCTGAGTGCTCGATTCGCGGAATCTGTCACAAGTGTCGTAAAAACGCCTGCTGAAATTGTTCCTAAATAATTGGTCATTTGCGGGGTCACTTCATACTGATAGGTTTCTTCACCTTTGCCCCCGCTACCATTCATCACAAGCTGACTTGTAATCGTATCATCAATCGTTTCTCCGACCTGTGGCTGTCTCTGGCTCATTTGCAATGCTTTCAGAACGTCTTGACGAGTGACAATTCCTTGGAGCACATGATAATCATTTACGACAGGGAGTTGTTCGATACCTTCCCAAACCATCATGTGAGCGGATGAAGCAACACTTGTTTTCATGCCGACCGTCATTGGATTCTTCGTCATGACTTTATCAATGGACACTTCTTCTTCCTGAGCCAGAACATCCTTTGATGTAATCATCCCTTGCACCTTCATATTGGTGTCCACAACAGGAAATCTACTGTGCCTCGTATCTCGATTAAGCTTGAGCCAATCGCTAATTTTGTCGCCTATTTTTAAGAAAGTCGTTTCATGAACGGGCATTAAGATATCTTCAACAAGCAGGATTTCTTTTTTTATTAATTGGTCATAAATGGCCCGGTTAATCATCGTAGCCACTGTAAATGTATCATAGCTTGTAGAGATAATCGGCCGCTGTAGCTGGTCGGCGAGCTTCTTCGTATCATCTTCCGCATCAAATCCTCCGGTGATCAATACAGCTGCCCCTGCCCGTAATGCTTGGTCATGTGCCTGAGTCCGGTTCCCGACAATTAACAAATCTCCTGGTCCTGTATATCGCATCATCGCCTCAAGCTTCATCGCACCAATCACGAATTTGTTCAATGTTTTATGAAGACCTTCGCGTCCGCCCAATACTTGTCCGTCCACAATATTGACAACTTCAGCAAAGGTCAGCTTTTCAATATTCTCTTTCTTCTTTCTCTCAATCCGAATCGTGCCAACCCGTTCGATTGAGCTGACATATCCTTGGTTCTCTGCTTCCTTAATGGCCCGGTATGCTGTTCCTTCACTTACACTTAAAGCCTTCGCAATTTGACGTACGGATATCTTTTTACCGACCGGTAGTCCATCTATATGTTTTAAAATTTGCTCATGCTTCGTTGCCAAGCTCTTCACCCTTTTCCCAATCTTCCTACTTTCATTATAAGGTGAATGTACGTGCTATTCAAACGCAACTATTGATAATAATGAATTCTTTTCTTTATTTTCATAGATTGCTTGTGCTTTTTTCCTTTTTTCGGGGAATATAAAATGCCTGTTAAATTCCCGGCGATTGCAAACAAAGCAAATAACAACCAAGTAACAGAAAATAGTGACTCCAATCCGCCAGTTGCCAGCGAAAGTCTTGGTACCGCATAGTACAGCATAACACCGCATAGAAGCAAACAAAGTAATAATCTTTGTTTCATGACAATCCCCTCCCCCACTGTTCCTTGCCTACATTGTATGCAAAGTAAACTGGAAAAAGACGTAAGGGAAGCCCCTAAATCAAATATCTCGTCCAAAAGATTATAAAGTGAAACTTTGTTTGAAAGAATTAAAGCTCAATAAAATCTCCTCGTTCAAGCACTTTTCCATTCCCTGCTTTCAGTAAAGCGAGAAATTTCTGCGGGTCCTGCTTGATTGGCGGAAACGTATTATAATGAATCGGAACAACCTGTTTCGCCTGTAAGTATTCGGCCGCCAGTGCTGCATCTTCAGGCCCCATTGTAAAATTATCCCCAATAGGTAAAAAGGCAAGATCAATTGGATGGCGTTCGCCAATCAATTTCATGTCGGAAAATAAAGCAGTATCTCCAGCATGATAGACCGTTTTTCCTTCTGCTGTAAACAAGACGCCACTAGGCATACCCAGATATATAATCTGTCCTTCATTTGTGATAAAGCTATTGCTATGAAAGGCAGTTGTCAACTTAACTTTGCCAAATTCAAACTCATATGCCCCGCCAATATTCATGCCATGTGTCCGTTTGACGCCTTGCGTGCTAAGGTAATGGGCCATCTCAGCGGAACCAATCACAAGTGCATCGTGTTTTCTCGCTAGCTCCACTGTATCACCAAGATGGTCCCCATGCCCATGTGTTAAAATAATGACATCAGGATGAACATCCTCTACTTTTAAATCGGTCTGTCCGTTTCCATTAATGAATGGATCAAACAAAACCGTCGTCCCCTTCGTATTAATCATCACTACGGAATGTCCGTGAAAAGATATTTTCAAAATAAGAGCTCCCTTCAAACAATATTTCTCAACTAAACTACATTCGCTCTTCGTTCCCATTCTCCTTTTATTAATCACTTTTCTTTATTAGTTGCCCTTCTTTCAAGATCGTAAACCTTATTTTCCAAACGACTATTCCTATTCCAAAATAGTTTACTTTGCTTTTTATTATTGATAAGGTTGATACAGATACTGACGATTTTACTACTGGAGGCAATAAAAGATGAATACAAAATTAACTGTATTAACCCAATGGATACAAACAAGTGGACTGGATGCTGCTTTGATTACAGCTCCAGATAATGTGTTTTATTTGAGCGGCTTCTTGAGCGACCCACACGAAAGACTGCTTGCATTGGCTGTTTTCCCAAAAGCTGAACCAATCCTTGTTTGCCCTAAAATGGAAACGGAAGATGCGAAGCGTTCAGGTTGGACAGGGGAAATTATCGGCTACACGGATATTGAAGATCCTTGGGAAGAAATTAAACAAGCAGTAGACCGTCGTTCGGTAAATGTAAAAAGGCTTGCCATTGAAAAAGAACATTTAAATGTGGAACGACTAGAAAAAGTCCAAATGATTTTCTCCGTTCCTGAACTAGTAGCGGCTGAGGAGAAGCTGCGGGAACTTCGCATGGTTAAAACAGAAGATGAAATGGCAAAAATTCGTGAAGCGTGCCGTCTTGCTGATTACGCGATCGAAATTGGGGTATCAGAGATTAAAGAAGGCAAAACGGAAATGGAAATTCTTGCTGCGATTGAATATGAAATGAAAAAAGCAGGCGTACAGGATATGTCATTTTCAACCATGGTACTAACGGGTGCCAATGCAGCGTCTCCACATGGAACACCTGGATCTACGAAAGTTAAGCGCGGTGATTTTGTTCTGTTTGACTTAGGTGTTGTCTACGAAGGCTATTGCTCCGACATTACCCGAACAGTTGCATATGGAGACATTTCAGACAAGCAACGGGAAATTTATGAAACAGTTCTAAAAGCAGAGGAAGCAGCGATTGCAGCAAGTAAACCTGGTGTTTCATGCGCCGAAATCGATTTAACGGCTCGCAACATCATTCGTGACAAAGGGTATGGAGAATATTTCCCTCATCGCCTTGGTCATGGCTTAGGAATCAGTGTACACGAATTTCCTTCCTTAACTGAAACAAACCCGCTTCTTTTGAAACCAGGTATGGTCTATACAATTGAACCTGGCATTTACGTGCCAAATGTTGCTGGTGTTCGAATTGAAGACGATATATATGTAACTGAAACCGGGGCAGAAGTGTTAACCAAATATCCGAAAACGCTGCAAATCATCAAGTAAAGTTTCTTTTCCAGTCGATTTTTTTGTGATCGTTTGATCGTGAAGTTCGTTAGGCAATTTGATGAAGGAGGAGATTAATATGACAATGACGTATAAAAAAATTCTAGTTGCGGTAGATGGATCGAAAGAAGCAGAATGGGCTTTGCAAAAAGGCATTGAAATCGCACTTCGTAACGATGCATCACTATTGCTTGCCCATATCGTGGATGCAAGGAATTTCCCTGCAACTGAAGCCTTTAACAGTACGATCGGAGACAACTCTGAAGACTACGCATCTGAACTATTAAGTGGCTATAAAGAAATGGCAGAAAAAGCCGATGTCAAAGAAGCGGCAACGATCATTGGATACGGCTCTCCCAAAGTCGTCATCCCTAAAGATCTTGCTATAAAACATCATATCGACCTCATCGTCTGCGGGGCAACTGGGCTGAATGCAGTAGAACGCTTCCTAATAGGTAGTGTTTCTGAAAACATCGTCCGCAATGCTAATTGTGATGTACTGATCGTTCGTACGGATAAAGAAGAATAATTAAAGGGTCAGACCCACACACCAACTATATATCGTTTATATAACTCGTAAATGAGACAATAAACGGTGTATAGAGCGTGAGGGCTGACCCTTTGTTTTTTTACTTCACTAGTTCTTTTCCTTTTTGAATCGCTAATTTAACCTGCTCAAATCCTGTTCCACCTGCACTGTTACGGCGCTTTACTGCTTCATACGGGTTAAGAGCTTGATAGATATCTTCATTAAACAAATCTGATGCTTCTTTGAACTGCGTCAAAGACAAATCTGCAAGATAGCAACCTTGATTCACACATGATAGCACCAGTTTACCGACCACTTCATGCGCTTCTCTGAAAGGCATTCCTTTCGCAGCCAGGTAGTCTGCTAATTCCGTTGCATTTGAAAAGTCGTTTTTCGTTGCCTTCTCCATGACATCGGCATTAACTTTCATCGTGGAGATCATACCTTCGAAAATTTTCAAAGAGCCGATGACCGTTTTCACCGTATCAAAAATGCCTTCTTTATCTTCTTGCATATCTTTGTTATAAGCAAGCGGCAGTCCTTTCAAAACGGTTAAAAGACCTGTAAGATTGCCATAAACACGCCCTGTTTTCCCGCGAATCAGCTCGGCCATATCTGGATTCTTTTTCTGAGGCATAATGCTGCTTCCCGTTGAAAAAGCATCATCTAACTCAATAAATTGAAACTCCTGGCTTGACCAAAGAATGATTTCTTCACTAAAACGAGAAAGATGCATCATTAATGTGCTACTGTTACTAAGAAATTCAAGCACAAAATCCCGGTCACTCACGGCGTCCAAGCTATTTTCATAGATTGCGTCAAATCCAAGTAACTCAGCACTGTATGCACGATCGATTGGAAAGGTTGTCCCAGCTAATGCACCTGCACCAAGCGGGGACACGTTAATTCTTTTCAAACTTTCCGTAAATCGCTCTTTGTCACGCTGCAACATCCAAAAATAAGCCATAACATGGTGGGCAAATGAAATCGGCTGTGCACGTTGTAAATGGGTATATCCAGGAATTAATGTTTCAACATGACTCTCCGCCTGTTCGAGTAAAGCTGTCTGCAAAGCTGAAATTAAGCCCAAAACATCCTCGGTTTGGTTGCGCAAGTACAAATGCATATCTGTAGCAACTTGGTCATTTCGGCTTCGACCTGTATGCAGCTTCCCACCTACTGGACCAATTTCAGCAATGAGCATACTTTCTAGATTAAGATGGATATCTTCCATCTCTACCTTAAAAGACAATTCGCCTTTTTCGGCTTTTTCTTGAAGAGTAAGCAGCCCTGACGTAATCAGGTCTGCATCTTCTCCAGGTAAAATACTGCATTTCTTCAGCATCGCAACATGAGCGAGACTGCCTCTAATATCTTCAAGTACGAGTTCTTGGTCAAACGAGATGGAAGCACCAAACTCATCTACCCATTCTTCAGCAGACTTCGTAAATCTGCCTCCCCATAACTTGCTCACACAGTCACCTTCTTGTTTTGGTTCGTTACGATACTGCTAACTTTTGTTGGTAGACCCCAAAGTTTTATGAAGCCGACAGCTGCATCATGGTCAAATTCATCGTCCTTCGTATAGGTTGCCAATTTTTCATCATAAAGAGAGTACTCGGATTTTCTACCTTCCACAATCGCATGGCCTTTGAATAGTTTCACACGCACTGTACCTGTTACCGTTTTTTGTGTGTCTTTTAAAAATGCTGATAGTGCGCTTTGAAGAGGTGAGAACCATAGTCCTTCATAAATAAGCTCAGTCAGCTTCTTCTCAATGACTGGTTTGAAATGAGCGACCTCTTTAACCAAAGTAATGTCTTCAAGTTCTTTATGTGCAGTAATTAATGTCATCGCAGCAGGTGCTTCATACACTTCGCGCGATTTAATTCCTACTAATCTATTTTCAACATGGTCGATTCGGCCAACACCATGTTTGCCAGCTAGTGCATTCAATTCAACAATTAAGTCAGCGAGTTTATACTGTTTATCATTCAGTGTAATAGGAACACCTTGTTCGAAACCAATTTCAATCACATCAGGTGTATCCGGAGTATCTTCAAGTCTTGCCGTTAGATCATATGCACCTTCTGGTGGAGCAGCCCATGGATCTTCCAGTATTCCACATTCATTGCTTCTGCCCCATAGGTTTTGGTCGATAGAGTACGGGCTGTCTAAATTGATTGGAATTGGAATATCATTTTCAATCGCATATTGGATTTCCTCTTCACGAGACCATTTCCATTCACGCACTGGAGCAAGAACCGTAAGATTTGGATTCAATGCTTGGATCGACACTTCAAAGCGGACCTGGTCATTTCCTTTTCCCGTACAACCATGTGCCACTGCGATAGCATTTTCCATCTCAGCCACTTCTACAAGCTTTTTCGAAATCAACGGACGAGAAAGCGCAGAGACAAGTGGATATTTCCCTTCGTATAACGTGTGTGCTTGTAGTGCGGCAAGTGCGAAATCATCCGCAAACTCGTCTTTTGCATCGATTACATAGGATTTAATGGCACCTACTTGAAGTGCTTTTTCTTTAATAAAGTCTAAGTCTTTTCCTTCCCCAACATCCAAACAGCATGCTACAACATCGTATCCTTGACCTTGTAACCATTTTATCGCGACAGAAGTATCTAGACCTCCGGAATATGCTAACACTACTTTTTGATTTGACATGATTGTATCGTCCCCTTTTTATGTGAATAAAAATTCATAATTTATTATTTTTATACATCTCTTAATTAGTACTTTACCAGTTTTAAAAAAAGATTGCAAGCACAATTTAGAGATTAAACGGGGATTTTTCTGAAGATTCCTTTGATTTGAAAAAGAAAGGCGCTAAACGTATTTTCATAACTCCCTACATACTGAAAAGCAAAAGGTCAGACCCCGCATCAACTAAATACAGTACAAGATAAGTGTATGAAACACTACATACTGAATTAGAGTGCGAGGTCTGACCCTTATGAGACACCTCCGTTTAAATATGCCCTTCGTTACGATACAGTGCCCTTCATTCACTGACTACTCTCTTTTTCTGCGAAAAAGGGGCGGTGCTTCGCAAAATCTGCTCCGCACCGCCACCTTCATAAGATTATACATTTTAAGAACCTGAACCCTTTTCATCGTTAGCCATAAGAGCAGACGCTCATGGATGTTTTTTCTGCAAATAACGATATTGATAATATTTTTGCGCGAATTCACTCACTTGCCGCGTCATTCGATAATTAGAGCCGGCCCCAATTAACATGCTAAGAAGTGGAACACCTTGGATTTGTTTTTTTCGAAACATGGTAATCACTCCCGCCTTCAGCAACTGCTTTAAAGGCTGCTCCATCCAAGTCATGTTTGTTAAATCATCGCTTCCTTCGTAAAAATATTCTTCACCGTCCTGATGTGTTTCATTGATTAATCCCTGCCATGCGGCACCTTGAAGGCGTCTCGGCATGTTGCCAATATGAAAGACCTTAAGGGCCATCATCATTTCAAATGGAGTATTCACTTCAAAGCCGTACGTTATGGCTGTCAACTGAACAACACGAACATTGATGACCGTCATGGCTGGAATATCGCTTCCTAATAGAACGAGGCCTCCTGACCCACTTGCTCCGCCTTGGGCAAATGAATAAAGTCTATGTCTCGCGATTTGCTGTGCCGCTATGTAATTCAATTGATCAATCGGTAAAAGTTTCATATCAGTAATCTTTTCAATTTCAGGATTATAAACCCGTGCAGCATCTAAAATTCTGTCTCTAGCATCCATCTGAATGTGCGAACTTTGCACCAATGCATGTAAATGAAAGAGCATTGTATCCAGTTTCGCAAAAAATCGTGTCCGAACTTCTTCTGGAAGCAAGGAAAAACTTTGTTCAAGCCATCTATTATACATCACCGTAAAATCTGTCGGCTCATATTGATAAAGCTTTTGCTCCCATTCACCTATTTCATTCCAGACTTGATTTTCCCGATTTGTCATTCCCATATCCCAACCTCCTCCATGCCTTTTATATTGGCTGATTCTTCCTTTTAGTATAACACAGAGAGCTACATAGCCACATTCTTGGCGCAACTCCTGCGCAAAATGCAAAAAGAGGCTATCCAATCAAAGATTAGAACTCACGACGACTATATCCAGTTCAGATAAACTGTGTAGAGTGTGAGGCCTAACCTTTTTAGGACAACCTTATTTTGTGCGTATCACTTATTTTTTCGCAATGCGTTGTACATCACGGGCAATCATGACTTCTTCATTGGTAGGAATGACCATTACCTTAACAGGAGAGTGCGGGTAGTTGAGAAACGCTTCTTCTCCATGCGTTTGGTTTAAAGCAGGATCCCAATATATCCCCATAAATTCAAGACCGTGTAGGACTCTTTCACGCACCATTGCACTGTTCTCACCAATACCTGCTGTGAAAATGATTGCATCGACACCACTCATTCTTGCAGCATATGAACCGATATATTTATGGATTCTGCCAGCAAAAACTTCAAGTGCCAATTCTGCACGTTCATTACCTTTGTCAGCTTCAATTTGGATATCACGCAAGTCACTTGAAAAGCCTGAAATAGCAAGCATTCCACTTTCCTTATTCAGCACATCAAGAACTTCATCTGCTGTTTTTCCTGTTTTCTCCATGATAAAAGGAATAAGAGCAGGGTCAATGTTTCCAGAACGCGTACCCATCGTTACTCCTGCAAGTGGCGTGAATCCCATTGAGGTATCAAGCGATTTTCCACCTTTGATAGCAGCAATACTTGCACCATTTCCTAAATGGCAAGATATTAAGCGCAGCTGTTCAACTGGACGTCCAAGCATTTCTGCTGCACGCTCTGTTACATATTTATGTGAAGTTCCGTGGAAACCATATTTTCGAATTCCGTACTCTTTATAATATTCATAAGGCAAGCTGTATAAAAAAGAGCTCTCAGGCATTGTTTGATGAAATGCCGTATCGAATACAGCAACAGCTGGCACATTTTTAAGCGCTTGTTGGAATGCACGAATTCCTGTAATGTTAGCTGGATTATGAAGCGGTGCTAAATCAGAAAGTACTTCAATTTGAGCTAATACTTCATCTGTGATTAATACAGAATCTGTAAAAACTTCTCCACCATGGACAACTCGGTGTCCTACACCATTAATTTCATCATAAGAAGAGATGATTTTATAATTAATTAGTTTTTCTAATAATAATTTTACAGCCACTTCATGGTTCGGGATATCCAATGTTTCAGTGATTTTCTCATCATTCACTGAAATAACAAAGACTGAATCCTTCAACCCGATTCTTTCCACATGACCTTTAGTAATAACATCCTCACTTGGCATGTCGAATAATTGAAATTTTAATGAAGAACTGCCTGCATTTATCGCAATAACTTTAGACATTATACAGCCTCTTTTCTACACGTATTTACAATGATCACTTAAGAACAAATGCTTCTATTCTCATTTAAACATTGAATCAAAGAGCTTTCAAGAGCGAGCCGTCTATAGAGCGCTTACAATAGAGAAGAAAATATATTCAGATTTTTCTCTAAAAAACATCCATGAGTATCTGATCCCAACTAAAACGATGAAAAAGGTTCAGGTTCTAAAAATTGCATCACCTTATGAGTAGCGGGCGGAGCTGATTTTTTAGAAGCCTCGTCCCTTTTCCACAGAAAACATACGAGGAAATATACGTATTTCCCCGCCTGTTATAAGAACACGCAAGCACCTTAGAGGAATTTCGACTAAGATCCGTCACGTCCTGTGGCGAACATGGAAGTCCGACAAGCAAATACTCTCCACCCGGAAAGTCATTCCCTGACTTTTTGGGTGGAGAACATTTGATCTAGTAGGGCTTAAGCTGCTTTCGCTTGACATCAAAACTCGTCTTAAACATAACCACTTATTCTATTATTTTGCCATTTGTTTTTCTTGGCGAAACCACGTGTCAATCTGGTCCATGATGAATTTTGTCTTCACAGCATCAGATAATTTGGGGAGCTGGACTAATAGGGCTTCTTTTGGTGCACGAAGTCCTTCTTTATGCTTCTGCAAAATTAAAATACTTTTCGCTGATTGCTCGTTTTTAAACATGGAAAGGGGCAATTGCACAAGTCCTTGAATATGCGTGTATTTTCTTAAGAACCCATTTAACTTGGGAGCTTCTTCAGATAAAAAAAGATTATTCGGAACGATAAAGAATGTGTATCCCCCATCTTTCAAATGCATAATACTTTGCTCAATAAAGAGATGATGCGCATATGAATGCCCTTTATCAGCAGCAAGCTTATACTCACTAGCTCGTACATCATTTGGATAATAACCAATCGGCAAATCACTCACCACTACATCGGCAGGGTCAATAAACAGCGGCTCTAGGCTATCTTGGTTAAAGAACTGAACTTCATGTTCTTGAAGATTCGCTCCTGCATATGCAAGCCTAATCAGCGTTTCATCCACATCAACTCCATAGGAAGCGATATTTTTGTCTGTGAGATAATTGAGAATGGTGTACATTAAATTCCCTGTGCCAACAGCCGGGTCTAACATCGACAATGTAGCCTGTTCATTAGTGAACTTCCCAATTAAATAACTGACAAACATCCCCACAGCATCAGGAGTCATTTGATGGTTTGGCTGGATACTTTCTTTCATGCCTTTTAGAATGGCTAATTGATAGGCTTTCCGAATTTCTTCTTTCTGATACTTACCAAGCGTAAATTCTTGATAATGCTTCATCAATCTTTTTTGTGCTAACTCGCTGACTTCTTCCTGCAATACTTTACCGTGAAATATATTTTCTCCTGTTTCACCAAGAGCATCTAAATACGTACATGATAGCTCTTCTTGTAAAATGTGAGCAGTTTCATCAAAGATATGGAATAACTCTTCTATCGGGGCAAATTTCAAAATATACTTCCTCCTGTTTCATTCTCGTGTATTATTCTAAAACTCTTAGGCTAGAGACACAAGCGCCATGGCTTTTTACATAGCTTTGTTCCACAATATTATTTTAGAAAACGATTCTTGACTCATTCGCTTAAGAACGCATTAAAAAAAAGAGACAAAAATCAATCTTATCATATAACTAGCCTTTTAATATAGAATTGGGATTCATCAAAGGGGAATGTTAAAACAAGAGGCTGACCCTATAACGAAAGGGTCAAGACCCCACAGCTACTATACATCGTTTATAACGTGAACATGACGCAATAAACGGTGTATAGAGTATGAAGTCAGACCCTTTCTGAGGCATTATTTTGCTGCTTTTGCTGCTTCAATTGCTGCTGTGTAATCAGGGTGTGAAGTACCTTCACTCACATACTCCACATATGTAACTTGATTATTGCTATCAATAACAAATACAGCACGAGCAAGCAAACGAAGCTCTTTTATAACGACTCCAAATGCAGTCCCAAATGAAAGGTCTCTGTGATCGGAGTATGTATGAACATTCTCAAGGCCATTCGCTGCACACCAGCGGCCTTGTGCAAAAGGAAGATCCACACTGATTGTTAACACTTTCACGCCAGCCACTTTCGAAGCGTCTTCGTTAAAGCGTCTTGTTTGTGCATCACAAACTCCAGTATCGATGGAAGGAACTACACTGATAATACGGACGGAACCGTCGAAGTCACTAGCTTTTACTTCTGAAAGATCATTTGCCAATACGGTAAAGTTAGGAGCTTGATCGCCTACCTTCACTTCTTCGCCTACAAGTGTGATCGGGTTGTTCTTAAATGTAACAGATGCCATTAATAATTCCTCCCTTAAAGCTTTATTTACTACTGTTTAATGATAGATTGTTCCACCATATTTTGCAATTGTTTAACATTACAATGACAAATGTCCGTGAAAATGAGGGAATCCTAAAGCAAAGGGGTCAGACCCCGCAACAACTAAATACAGTATAAAATAAGTGTATGAGACACTACATACTGATTTAGGGTGCGAGGTCTGACCCTTATGAACACACTTTTACTCTTGTTTAATGGCAACTAGCTATTCATTAAATACCTAAATCATCTAATTTTTGCGGTGGGCTTTTTGGGTTACTCTGATCATTTTTGGACAAAATTGATTGAATTTTTTCGACAACGGCCGGTGCGAGATCAAGAACTTTTTCAAGTAAATGTGTGCCTTGATCAAGGTGTAGCATTTTTACTCCATGTGAACCAACGATTAAAAAAGCGATTGGTGTGATGGAAACACCACCTCCGCTTCCACCGCCAAACGGTTGATTGCCTCCAGACTCAGCCTTATGGCCACCATCCATCATAAACTCACTTCCACCTGTTGCAAAGCCAAATCCAACCTTTGATACCGTTAGAATGACACTTCCATCCGGCGTCTCAACTGGATCTCCGATAATTGTATTTACGTCTACCATTTCTTTAAGATTTTCCATTGCGGCTGTCATCAAGCCTTGAATCGGATGATCTGACATCTTATTTCCTCCACTCTGCATCAATTTCTAACTTGAATCTTTCGCTACTTGTTCGGAAGAAATTTTTACCTTTCCGCCTTTCCAGTAGCGGAATATTTTGATACCTGCCACAATAGCATGTCCGATTCGAAACTCAACTATGCAAAAAAACGAAGTACTTGCTGATGCTTTCTGGTAGTCAGGAGTTATCGAGTAAATCGGCATTTCTTTAAATCTTATGTACCTACTTAACAGACCAATAATCGAGCCTTTGATTGCATAGGATCCGCCAACGCTGATTCCTGTTAATACCGCATCCCCTGTTCCAATTAAACTATGCCACTGAAATGTTTTAACCTTTACTTTATTTAGAAATTTACGGACTAGTATATGAAACCCAAATACATGTTTGATCAAATTCTTCATATTTTCAAAACTAATAAGCATTTCTTCGACCGTAAAGTCTTTTACATCGTCTTTTCCAGCGTTATTGGCATTGATTCCATTTTCTTTTTTATAGACAAGGGATGCGGAATCTTCAGCTACTTTAATGACCGGAATCTTTATGCTATAGCGTATAATCCCACCCCAGGCACGTAACTTCAGATGAAAGTGGTCGTCTTTCTGTATATGGGAGTATGTAATGTAGATGTTTAATTTTGTTATGAAAATAAGGATAAATATAAATAGCAAGATTGTGATTATTAAGATAAACCACTTCATCGGTTCACACCCCTTCAACTTCTCATTGTTGCCTTTCATGCAAAAAATAAACCTGCAGGATAGATAAAATCCCACAGGTTTATTTTTTGTTTTTTTAGCTTCAAAAGTACTTTCGCTTTTCTTGTTACCTTCTATCTAGTATAACGGTTGTATCGGCAAAGATGTCATGAAGTCCTTGTTTTTTCGGGAGGAATCCGACAATAATATAGCCTGCAAAAAGAAACTTCGCAATGAATCGGCCAATGAATTCTCTAAAAAACAATGTTCCCCAAGAGATCTTTTCTTCTTTTAGACTGACAACTTTCAGGCCAAATATCATTTTCCCTAATGTTTTTCCAAAGAATCGAGTCATCAGCACGAAATACAAGTAAAAAATAATCGTAGTTCCAATTGCTTGAAATGAAAAGAAGGAGCCACTAAATACATTTCCCGTAATCGCCATGGAAAGGGGACTAATTAAAATTCGATTCAAACTGCCAATGACTAATAAATCGGCTAAATACGCCCAAAACCTCATCCAAAATCCTGCATAAGCAACTGTTGACAGATGTTCTCCCCGATATAAATCTTCTACCACTTCATTTGGTGAGATCCGCTCTTGTTTTTGTAATGTTTCATCAAAAGGAGCATGGCGTGTTTCTTTATCCTGTTTTTCATCAAGATTTACATCAGTATTTATATAATTTTCCTCATTCATTCTTCCCGCCTCCTTAATGTGAATATAAGTACATGAGCCGTGGAGAATTCGTTCTCGAAAGTAATTCAGTAAGACCCTCTTTCTCAAGATCAGTCCCCATTAACTTTCTTGCACTCATATTGAGCAGAGAACCAAGTCCAGCTTGATCTGTGTATCTTATCACAGAGGCATTCTTCAATTTCAAATCTTTTTGCATCGCGGCTATGGTATCATCTAATGTGCCTAGACCATCAATTAACTTCACATCCAACGCTTGGCGCCCATCATAAATTCGACCGTCCGCTAATTTCCGGACTTCCGCATCTGATATACCGCGACCCTCTGAAATAATTTTTACGAATTGATTATATGAATTATCAATTAATGTTTGCAGAATTTTTCTTTCCTCATCTGTCATCTCTCGTGTCGGACTCATTATATCTTTGTATGGACCACTTTTAATTGTGACAAAGTCAACGCCGTATTTTTCTGCCAATTTCCCGTAGTTCACACTTTGCATGATGACACCAAGTGACCCAGTTAATGTTTCAGGACTTGCAAATATCTTATCAGCAGGTGCAGACACATAATATCCACCAGACGCAGCCATGGAGCCCATTGATACATAAACCTTCACGCCATTTTTTTGAATTTCTAGAATTTTATCACGGATTTCAGCACTTTCAACAACGCCGCCACCTGGTGAATTAACGCGCAAAATCATTCCTTTTATTGCAGAGGTTTCATTCACCATATCCAATTTGTCCATAAATGCTTTGTGATTGTAGCCTGTTGTACCTAATAGGGAGCTAGAATTTCCTGTATCTTGAATGACTCCCTCAATATCAAGCACAGCAATTTCGTCAAAGCCTGTACCTTGTTCAATCACTTCTGTCATAAATTCACCATCTGACCCAAGTAAACCATTAAGAAGCTTATCTACATCAACAAACAAGGCTGTAGTCAAAAAATTGAAACCGATTGAGAAGCCAAATAGTACTACCGCAATCCCCAAAGCAGCCCAACGCTTTCCATTCATTATCTTCATCCTCTCTCTACACTAATAGTTTTTTGTGTTAGAATTTTCAAAAATATTCATCTCATGATAAACTAAGGAAACACCCTAATATTGTAACAAACAATCTACTTTTTTGGAAAATAATTTCAATACTGTTGGAGGTTTTTACTATGGATCATCGTCGTAACTTATATTTCTTTCATGCGCAATCTGAAGATATTATTGCTCAAGTACAGCCACTACGGGATATAGCTCTACGCTATGGGTACAATATTGTACCTGATTTTAAACAAGCAAACATCATTGTTAGCATCGGAGACGATGGAACATTTCTTCAAGCAGTCAGAAAAACGGGTTTCCGAGAAGATTGCTTATATGCGGGGATTTCTACAACTGGGAACTTAAATATGTATTGCGACTTCCATTTGGAAGATACTAACAAAATGATTGAATCAACAGAAACAGATCAAATAGAAGTACGGCGCTATCCAACGATTGAAATTAAATTGGATAACCAACCCTCTTTCTTTGCGCTCAATGAACTAAGCATTCGGTCTGCGATTATAAAAACTTTCGTACTGGATCTCTTTATTGATTCGATTCATTTTGAAACGTTCCGGGGGGATGGTATCGTGGTCGCTACACCAACCGGAAGTACCGCCTATAACAAATCGGTAAATGGCGCGGTTGTGGATCCCACTTTGCCATGCTTTCAAGTGAGCGAGCTTGCTTCGATCAACAACAATACCTATCGGACACTTGGATCATCTTTTATTCTCGGGCCTGAACGAACATTATCCGTCAGAATGCCGCAAAATGAAAACGATTACCCAACAATCGGTCTCGACAACGAAGCAGTAAGCATCCGCAACATTGAGAAAATTCAAATAAAACTAAGTGGAAAATCGATTAAAACGATCAAACTAAAAGACAACTCATTTTGGGAAAAAGTAAAAAGAACATTTTTATAATTAAATATAAGGAGGTTGCCCGTTTCGGCAACCTCCTTGTTTCAATAAAGATCAAGCACCATGGCTTACCTGTTTTTTTACTTTATTGCTGCCTATGACTCTCTTTTTTGTAATCGAGAGCGTATAGATGACTAGTGCACTCCAGATAAAGATGAACGCCAGTAAATGAACTTTCGTAAATGTCTCATGGTAGACAAATACACTAAGCATCAATGAAAGAGTTGGACCAATGTATTGCAAAATTCCGAGCATGGATAGCGGAACCTTTTGTGCTCCTTTTGCAAAAAACAACAGTGGCAGCGCTGTGACAACGCCTCCTCCCATCAATAGGAGTGCTATATGAGGTGCTGTAAAGAACGCTGCACCTGATGTAGACAGAATATAGATAAGATATCCTAACGCAAATGGTGTAACCATTAAGGTTTCTAGCGTGAGCCCCATAGCTGAGTCGGCTTTTATCATTTTTTTTGCAAGACCATACAATCCAAATGTAACAGCCAAAATGAGGGAAATCCATGGGATTGAGCCAAAGTAAATACCGAGAATGAGCACACCTGCACCAGCAAACGCAAAAGCAATGACCTGTTGTTTGCTTAATTTTTCTTTTAAGACAATAACTCCAAGCAATACACTAACTAATGGATTGATATAATACCCAAGGCTAGTCTCCATAATCTTACCTGCATTCACAGCCCAGATGAACGTTCCCCAATTGACGCTGATTAGAACCGAAGCAAGAAAAAGCGAGAACAGGATTTTTCGATTCTGCGCAATCTCTTTTAGAAAACCGACAAAACTCTTCCATTTTCTCGAAACCAACAAAAGAATGACCATAAAAACAAACGACCAAATAATCCGATGGGCAAGGATTTCTCCAGCAGATACATCTTGTATCATCTTCCAATACATCGGAATGATTCCCCACATTAAATAAGATAATGCCGCAAAAAAGGCACCTTCTCTTTGACTTTCTAATTTCATGACCTGCATGCCTTCTTTCTATTATATTTCAGATGACGAAATATATTTATTATACATGCAAGTTTGTACTGCTTCTATTATTATTTTTTCACATAGACAATTTGTTCATTTACAACAGTCATAGCTGCTTCTATTTCAAGCCATTCATCAGGATGGACGGTGTACAAATCATTTTCAAAAACTGTAAAGTCCGCTATATACCCTGGTGCAATCTTGCCACGTGACTCTTCTTGACCAATCGCATAAGCACTACCCGTCGTATATAAGGAGAGCGCCTCAAATAGCGATAGACACTCCTTTTCACCGTAAATCGTTTGGTCTGCATCAAATGGCTTTCTTCTTGTCACAGCAGCGTGTATACCAAGCAACGGATCTACCGGTTCAATCGGTGCATCTGAACCGCCTGCACACTGGATGCCTTTTTCCATATACGTTTTCCATGCATAGTTAGCTGCCATATGATCTTTTCCAACTTTATCAATAACCCACGGAAAATCAGAAGGGACAAAGCCAGGTTGAATATCGAAAATCACCGGTAATTCTTTGGCACGATCTAATAAATCGTGTCTCATAATTTGTGCATGAATAAGCCGATCTCTCAATCCAAGCTTTGGTGGATAGGTACAAATCGCATTCAGTACCATTTCGAAGGCCAGATCACCAATTGCATGCACAGCGATTGGCATCTCATAATTCCTCGCTTTTTGAACAAGATCGTGTAGCTCATTTTCAGTATAAATCGCCACACCTTGAGTTTCCGGACGATCATGATACGGATGGCTTAATAATGCCGTATTGCCGCCAAGTGATCCGTCTGCAAATATTTTCATCGCATCTAATTCAATCAACCCTCGTTTGCTGCGATATCCATACCCAGACTCCTTCATATCATCAACCACTTTATTATGGACAAGCAGGTTGACACGGAATGGCAATCCCGCTTCCTCAATAACTGAAACAAATGCTTGATAAGTTGGCAAAAAACCATTGTAATAATGTAAATCTTCCGAATGACCCCCAGTTAAGCCAAGTCTATGGCAATCACGAATCGAAACCGTCAGTGCCCGCCTCACATATTCCTCCGTAATTCCCGGTAAATGATTCATGATTAGTTTCAGAGCAGGGTCTTCCTTAAACATACCGTTTAAGCGGTCATCCTTATACCGCCCAATCACTCCTCCAAACGGCTGCTCGATATTTTCCTCAATCCCACTAATTGTCATAGCCAAGGAATTCACAACGACAGCATGGCGACAAACCCGTTTTAAGATGAGCGGATGTTCATTCGAAAGTTGATCTAAGTCATCTCGCAATATAAGTGTAGAATCTTGCCATTCATTTTCATTCCAACCTTCTGCTATAATCCATTCTCCAGCAGGCGTTTGCGCACATTTTTCAAGTAAAGCCTGTAGGATTTCAGCTCTGCTCTTCATCTTTGAGAGGTCCAGCCTCATTAGCTTTTCACCATGTCCGATTAAGTGCAGATGACTATCCACAAGTCCTGGAATAAGCATCTGACCTTGTAAATTGATTTCATTCGTAATCATGTCTTGATAAGTATTTCTTAGTGTAGAAGCCTCTCCAACCTCAATGATTAAGCCATTTTCGGTAAAAATCGCCTCTACTCGATCATATTCTGTTTGCATGGTATAAATGCTTCCGTTATGCCAAAGCGTTCCCATCGTTTGCCCCCTTGCGTACTTTTCTATATTTGACCAGACTGTTTTCTTCATAAAGTGTATCACCAAAATCAGAATATTACATAAGAAAACTTATGTGGAAGGAATATCAGTGGGGGCATGACAGATTTATAATTTGTATCTAAAAGCGCTGGTTTAAAATGGAGGATAAAAAGAGCCGAGAAATTCATGGCCGCTGGAAAAGTAATTCTTATTAACAGTTTTGAAAATTTTCATCAATATACAAATAATAAAATAAGCTAACGACCAGTATGTAGTAGGTCATTAGCTTATTTCCCTCTGTATACAGACTTTTTCAGTACCCTCAGAAATTCGACAGCTATTTTTACCGGTCTTTTTGAACAACCTCTAAAATGATACTTTTAAGTGGCATTGTTATCAAAATGTATGAGATCTATGTTGATGACCAATATCTCTATATGGTTGGAGCGTTTACCTAAAAACATACGAGAGTAAAAATCGAATGATTGAAGCAGCTGAATTTGATTGACTTTTCTATGTAACATTGTCGCCCTACACTAGCTACACCTTAAAATGTTAAGCCCTACGACTGTTATTCTATATTTGAAAATTCAGCTAGATCTTCTCTGTTCCCAATCACCACTAATAAATCTCCTTTATGAATAATCTGATCTGAGGATGGGGATACGATTATTTCTCCTTCTCTAACAATGGCAATGACACTAACATTATATTTGGCACGAATATCAAGTTCTCGCAAACTTTTTTCAGCCATGCTAAGTGGTATGAGGATTTCCTCGATATTGAATTCTTTTGACAGTTCAATGTAGTTCAACATATTCGGTGAGAGGAGCTGATTTGCAACACGTTCCCCCATATCTCTTTCAGGATAAATGATCCAATCAGCCCCGATTTTCTCTAAAACCCGGCCATGGTGCTTTCCTAGAGCTTTCGCAATTACTTTTTTCACTCCAAATTCCTTTAAAAGCATCACTGTTAAAATGCTCGATTGCATGTCATTCCCAATTGCTACAATTACACAATCAAAATTGCGAATACCGATTGAAATCAGCGCTTTTTCTTCTGTAGTATCAGCTACGACTGCATGAGTAACAGCTATTTCAACATCTTCAACCCGTTCCTCATTACAATCAATGCCTAAGACATCATGCCCAGCCTCATATAATTTTCGGGCTACACTCACTCCAAATCTCCCCAAACCAATAACCGCATATTGTCGTTTGACCATATCTTATTTACACTCCCTATTTTTTTAATTAACCGATCATTATTTTCCCTTTTGGGTGACGAAACGCATCTGGTTTACGCCTCAAAGCAATGGCAAAAGCGATCGTTAAAGGGCCTAATCTGCCTGCGAACATCGTACATATAATGAGAACACGACCAATAGGTGATAGTTCAGGAGTTAATCCCATCGATAGTCCTACGGTGCCGAACGCTGAAGTCGCTTCAAATAAATACACGATAAACTCATGCCCTTTTTCTGTGATGCTCAGTAGCATGGTAATTGTAATAACAAGAAATAATCCACTTACAGTTACAGTAAGAGCTTTAAATATCGTGTCAAAAACAATGCGTTTACGAAAGAAAATGACATCTTCTTTTCCTTTAACCTGAGACCAGACGGTTCCAAGTAAAGTAGCAAAGGTAGTCGTTTTAATTCCGCCACCTGTTGAACCTGGAGAAGCGCCAATAAACATGAGAATGATGGTCAGAAATAACGTTGGTTGTGTTAAGTCTGAAATACTCATTGTATTAGCCCCATCTGTCCTCGCAGTCACCGATTGAAACAATGCTGCCAATCCTTTTCCTAGATAGGATAAAGGTTCTAACGTTTTCTCATTACCATATTCAAACATGAAGATTAAGATGGCTCCACTTACAGTTAAAATTAGGCTAGTCAGTAATACCACTTTCGTATGCACAGATAAACGTTTTGTATCATGATATTCATACATTTCATTCATGACGATAAAACCAATTCCCCCTAATGTGATAAGCGCACAGACGGTTAGCACGACCGTTGGATCTTCTGCGTAAGGGGTCAGACTTCGAAATCCTCCTAGTAAATCAAAACCTGCATTATTAAAGTTGGAGATTGAATGAAAAATACCAAAATAGATGGCTCGACCGATTGGCATATCCAAAGAAAAACGAACCGATAAAATGATTGCACCGACAAGCTCGATCATTCCTGTAAAAATCAACACTCTTTTCACTAATCTGACAATTCCCGCCATCGATAAATGATTTAACGCTTCTCGAAGTAACAATCTTTCTCTCAGTGATATTCTTTTGCCTAAGAGAAAAAAGATAAAAGTTGCAAATGTCATAAACCCTAATCCACCGATTTGAATGAGTATTAATATGACAATCTCGCCAAATCTGCTAAATGTACTTCCTGTATCTACGACGACAAGCCCTGTCACACATGTAGCAGATGTTGCGGTAAATAAAGCATTTAAGAACGAGAGGCCTTCCCCATCTTCTGTTGAAAGGGGAAGGGTCAATAATAATGCACCTATTAAAATCACAGCCGCAAAGCCCAATACAAGAACTTTTGGTGGGTTTAGAAACGCTGTTATTTTTTCCATAATGATCTCCTACCTATTAAAATATTGAAACAAGCAAGTGTTTCTTCTATGGACAATTCCGTTCTACGAGGTAAGAAGTTAGTTTAATAAATATCCAACTAGTTAGTTGTTTGAAATCATTTAACGTTAAGTGAATAGTAGAGTGAACACAAAAAGACCAATGGTACTTTTCTCCAGAACGCAATCATGCAATATCATTCAAGATTCCAGCGGTAAACCAAACGATTCACACAATGGTATTGAACACTTGCAAAAACAACATGTTGAATGGAGAAAAAGAACTCATTGGTCTACTTAACGCCCAGCAAGTTATACACTCTCTTTGCGTTCTGTCACCCAAGAAATCTTTTCATAGTTACGCATAAAAAACATCCATGAGTGTCTGCTCTAAAGTCCGACGATGAAAAGATTCAGGTCCTCAACTTGTATCACCTTATGAAGGTGGCGGTGCGAAGCTGATCTTGCGAAGCCCCGCCCCTTTTCCACAGAAAAAGACCTACGTATCGTTCATCAGGCTGCTTTCTTGCTTCAAATACAACAAAAAAGCCCCCCCGAATTAAGGTGGTCTTATGACCTCCTTCGCTTTAGCCGACGAAGTTAGCTGACGGGTAGGATGGCGAAAGAGTATCTCATCCTTACTGCAAATGCAGTATTAACCCCAATATAATGGGTCCTCCGTTCTCAATTAATTGAGATTTGGCCGATATCAAATTTGTTATTTATGAGAATTATTCTACGCCTGCTATTCAATCATTGTAAACTCATTAAAAGTACTAAATTCGTTCAAATCCATCCAAATATGGCCAAATTTATCAAATTTATGTACAATAACACTATTTCACGTAGTATTTCTACAGATTTTACAGGTTATTAAAGTTTTATAAAGATTTTTATTTTGCATTGACAAGAACTCACATTGGACATTATGATAACTCCATAAATCTCAGAAAATAACTGGAGGCATCATGTCAAATTCCAAAAAGAAACTAGAGGCTGAAATTAGTGCTGCGTTTATTAAATTCCAGCGAGATTTGATCGGCAGGGGACCACAGGAAGCCAAAACGTATATCATTAGACATGTTGATTACCCGTTTCAAAGGTGTTCTAACGGTAGAAGAAAAGCATCTTGTCAATCGTGATTCTGGTAAAAAGCTTGTCAAACAAATACGGGAGCTTCTCCGCGAAATGTACAGTGAAGACTATGAAAAAATTGTCGAGCATTATACTGACTGTAAAGTTCTTTCCTCTCATAGTGATATTAGTACGAAAACTGGGGAGAGAATCGAAGTTTTTATTATGGATAAAGACTTAGAGAAGAGCCTTTAAAATCGGGTCTTTCAGTCTACAATACTAGCAACCTTCACGTTGTCGAAGTTTGTAATTATTTGACTAAAAGAAATACATTTATTTAGATTCATAGCTTGTATACTATATATGAATCGCAAGACCTTTTTGTAAGTTGAAATTTCATTATGAATATGAAGGTGAATAAATATGGGGAATATTTCCAACAGATATGTAATTAACGCCGTAGGTAAAGGCGGACAGACATACTTGACCCATTGTCAGGATAAAGAGGCGCTTAAGAAGTGGATAGCGGATCACGAGGATCATCTTGTCATGCATGAGTTAAAGATTGTAGATAAAAAAAAGCATCCATTGTTAAAGTTATTTTCTTTAAAAAGATAATCAGCAAACACCTCAATAGTTCAAAATGAGGTTGTCTCAACAAAGGATCTGATCTCACACTCTATATACCGTTTATTATGTCATTTACATGTCGTATAAACGATGATAATAGATATGGGATCTGATCCTTTTGTTATAAGGCAACCTCTCCTTATTTAAATAGTATGGTTCTCATCCAAATGGCGTAAATCTACACGACGGATTTTCCCCGAAGTAGTTTTTGGCAGTTCTTTAATAAATTCAATCTTCCGTGGATATTTATATGGTGCCGTTACTTTCTTTACATGCTCTTGAAGGGTTTTCACCAACTGTGGTTCACTTTCAGCCACATGGTCCTGAAGCACGATATATGCCTTGACAACATTTCCTCTTACTTCATCTGGACTTGCTACTACAGCACATTCTTTTACATAAGGGTGCTTAATTAGTGCATCTTCAACTTCAAATGGCCCGATTGTGTAGCCAGAACTGATGATCATATCGTCGCCGCGTCCCTCAAACCAGAAATAGCCGTCTTCGTCTTTTCTTGCTTTATCACCTGTTACATAATAATCGCCGCGAAATTGCATAGCTGTACGTTCAGGATCACGATAATAACTTTTGAATAAAGCAGGTGTTTCGATATGCACAGCAATATCTCCGACTTGACCTATTTGACAAAGTGCTCCATCTTCATCAATGATTTCAACTCGATTACCAGGTGTTGGTTTCCCCATTGAGCCAGGTTTCAGTTCCATCCCTATAGAAATCCCGACAAGAAGCGTATTTTCTGTTTGTCCGTAACCGTCTCTTACTTGAATATTGAAATACTTTTCGAATACATCTATCACTTCACGATTCAAGGGCTCTCCTGCCGATACCGCACTGTGTAGATCTGTAAGACTATAATCCGCCAGATTATCCACTTTTGCCATTAAGCGATATTCAGTCGGCGTACAGCATAAAGCATTCACTTTGTAATCCTGAAGCAGCTGTAAGTATTTTTTTGCTTCAAACTTGCCATGGTACACTAGGCCGGTTGCACCTGATCCTAGTACAGCAAGAAACGGACTCCAAATCCACTTTTGCCAACCTGGTGCTGCGGTTGCCCATACCGTATCCCCTTCACGAACACCAAGCCAGTTTGCGGCAGCTGTTTTTAAATGAGCATATGCCCAGCCATGAGTATGTACTACACCTTTAGGATTGCCGGTCGTACCAGATGTATAGGAGAGAAAAGCCATGTCTGAGCTTTTCGTATCAGCTAGGACAAGTGTGTCATTACTTACTTTTATTTGTTCCTCCAAAAACAACCATCCTGGGACTTCCTGACCAACTGAAAATTTCACAAGCTGTTCCGCATCTTTAACCGCATTTACTTGATCACAAAATTGATGATAGCAAATGACTCCTTTAACTTCAGCATGCCTTATTCGATATTCAATATCCTTTGGCCTTAACATCTCTGAGCATGGGATAACCACTACCCCAATCTTAAGTGCAGCTAAATAGACTTCATATGCTTCAATTAGTCTCGGGATGATGATGAGGGCAATATCTCCTTTTTCAAATCCTGCATTTTTGAAGACATTACCGATTTTATTAACACGTTTCATTAAAGCACTGTATGTAACTTCTTTCTTTACTCCATCCTCAGATTCCCATTTTAGGGCTAAACGGTTCTTGTCTTTTGCGAATATTTCCATTTCACTAACAAGATTATACTTCTCTGGAGCAATCAAATCTTCTCTTCTCATCCTATATATCCTCCCTTATCATAAAAACATTGCGTTAAAACGCCACGATCTAGTATGAAGGAAGATCTCTTTCAAATGAGGGAACTAACTCTAATTGGTGGCGGCACAGTTCCACAACTTTTATAACTTTTCACATAAAATTCTCATTTAACTTTTTATTTAAATTAGCGAGCTCCGTCCCTTTTTCCTCCATACAAAACCTCAAGATACATTATACAGTTTTATAAGTATGTAAAATAATAAATATTTTTCTTATCTTATCAGAAAATAAGATGGAATGAAAACAAATGAAAGAAAGCGGGCGAAATCGCCCGCTTTCTGCAGCCATTTTTATGAAATTATTTTTGGTACCCGCCTAATTGTTGTTCAGCCATTTGAACTAGACGTTTTGTGATTTCACCGCCAACTGAACCGTTAGCACGTGAAGTTGTTTCACCGCCAAGCTGCACACCGAATTCAGATGCGATTTCATATTTCATTTGATCTAGAGCTTGTTGTACACCAGGTACGACAAGTTGATTTGAGTTATTGTTTGCCATGTGTTTTTCACCTCCTTGTAAATATAGAATGTGTAAAAACACATGGCTTCATTCATTGATTTATTGGTAAATATAGTCAGCATTTCCAACTTAGAATAAGTCTTCTATTGACTCTTCCCCAGTAGCTTTTTCACCAAAGTGAAGCTTCCTGATTTCAGTTTTTTCCACAGCTTCTTCAATTAACTTATCAAAGTCAACAAAACTTTCGTAATACTGAACCTTTTCAAGCTTCGGCTTTGTCTTAGGGCTTGCCGGTGTAAATACCGTACAGCAATCTTCATATGGCTGATTCGATATCTCAAATGTATCATATTGCTTCGCAAGCTCAATAATTTCTAATTTGTCCATCGCGATAAGTGGACGTAATACTGGCGTAGAGATCACTTCGTTTATCGCAAACATGCTATTCATCGTCTGGCTTGCTACCTGCCCAAGACTTTCACCTGTTATGATGGCAAGCGCTTCTTCTCTTTCTCTTATCGCATCAGCTATACGCAGCATTAAACGACGTGTGCTAGTCATTGTATAGTTCTCTGGTATTTGCTTTTGGATCAGCACTTGAATTTCTGTAAACGGAACAATATGAACTTTCATGCTTCCGTTCACTAAAGCAAGTTTTTCCGCTAAGTCCATGACCTTCTGTTTGGAACGTTCACTCGTGAACGGTGGGCTGTAGAAATGAATACATTCAATTTCAAGACCACGCTTCATGGAAAGGAAGCCTGCAACTGGACTGTCTATTCCGCCTGAAAGCATGAGCATCGCCTTGCCGCTCGAGCCAAATGGAAGACCACCTGCACCATGAATATTCTCCCCCGATAAATAGACTGCTTCCTTACGTATTTCTACACGTAAATCTAAATCTGGTTTTTTCACATCAACCTTTAAAATTCCATCTTTATTTCGTAACAAATGTCCACCAAGAAGATGGTTCATTTCATTCGTATCATATGGAAAATCTTTATCTGACCGTTTTGTTGAAACTTTAAACGTCTCAATTTCTCCTGATAACTGGTCGACATAGTGTAATGCAGCCGCTTTAATTTCTTCAATATCACGGCCTATTTTTAAAGCCGGACTTAATGATTGGATGCCATATACACCTTTTATTTGGTCAATGATCTTCTGGTGATCTTCACCATTTAGCATAATGTACATCCGTTCCCGACTCGCTTGCAGTTTGGCAGCTTTAAAATCTCTTAATGCCCAGCGAATATGATTTTTGAGTTTATCAACAAAGCTTTTTCGATTACGTTTCTTTGTTGAAATCTCACCATATCTAATGATAATATGATCAAATTTCATGTATTTTACCTCATTACCTTTTGTAGTTTTGAAAGTGTGTTCTTTATTTCCTGAAGTACAAGCTCCACTTCATAGAGCTCATTTCCGTATGAAGTGCTAATTCTGATGATACTCTCTGCCCTTTTCTGATCATGGAACATGGCAAATACGGTATCACTGATTGATTTTTTCTTAGACGAACAGGCACTTGTAGTTGAAACATATATTTCTTTTTCTTCAAGCGAATGGATGAATACTTCCGATTTCATGCCTGGAATGGAAAAATTGATAATATGGGGAGCACCATGTAATGGGCTGTTTATTTTTACACCTGTTATTTCGTTCAGCCCATTCCATAACATATCTCTAATTTCTGTTAGCTTACCGTAATCCTGAGCACTTTTTTGTAAAGTAAGTCGTAATGCTCTAGCTAAGGCTACGAACCCAGCAACGTTTTCCGTTCCACTCCTTAGCTTCGCCTCCTGATTGCCCCCAGTGAAGAGCGGCGAAACCCTAATGCCATCTCTAACATATAATACACCCGTACCTTTCAAGCCATGAAATTTATGACCAGAAATCGTACATAAATCAATCCCGGCAGCAGCTAAGTCTAATGGAATCTTCCCAATACCTTGCACATGATCGACATGAAAGAGCACTTGTGGACGTTCTTTTAACAAGTGACCGATTTCTACTATCGGCTGAATTGAACCGACCTCATTGTTCACAGACATGATTGACACTAAAATCGTATCTGTTCGTAAAGCATTTTTCAAGTCTTCCACAGAAACAAGCCCATTCGAATCAACTTGTAAATAAGTGACACAAAACCCTTCTTCTTCAAGCGACTTACAGGTTTCTTTAATGGATGCATGCTCCATAACGGTGGTGATAATATGCTTACCTCTTTTAGAATACGCATGTGCTGTTCCTTTAACGGCCAGGTTATTTCCTTCCGTTCCTCCAGAAGTAAAATAAACCTCCATGCTTTTCACCTGAAGAAGGTCAGCTACCTGCTTCCTCGATTGAGTTAGCAGTTTTTCAGCTTTAACCCCTAAACCATGTAAAGAAGAAGGGTTACCGAAATATTCTGTAGACACCTTTATAAAAGAATCGATGACTTCCGGATACGGCTTCGTCGTCGCGCTATTATCAAAATAAATCATGCATGAACCTCCTAATAGAAAAGCTAAAAGCGCCTTGAAAGAGGAAAGCGGCTTTATAAAATTGCCACATCGTGTAGCAAACGCCATCCTGACCTCTTGTAGGACTTGGAGGGGCTAGGCTACTTTCTCTTGGCACTAAAATTTGTTTTTAGAGGATGTTCAAAAAGTCTGGTAAAAAAGCTTACGAATTGCTTCAAAGCTCATGAATGACCTTCTGTTAAGATCGCGCACATCCTGCGCAAGTCCCGTCCTCACGTATTACTGTATATACGCAGGTCTAGAGACGATCCGCTCCTCGAACTTCTCAGCTCTTTTTATCCTCCTTTTTGAACACTCACTTTTAGATTTCATCTATATAAAGTGAAACTTCAATCAGTGGGTATTTTATTGCACGTTAATGCGGGATAAAAACTTAGTGTAGCTTCTCGTTCTTCAATTTAATTATTAACGACACGTCATTTTACCATAAATCATGATTATTGAAAAAGATTCATGTTGCCAAAATCAGTCTTATACCTGCGGAATACGTAAAAAAGAAGATGTCCCATAAATAAAAGGTCAGACTCCGCACCTACTACATACCGTTTAAATGAAGTGTTAGCTTAAACTGTATGTTGAGTGCTGGGTCAGACCTTTTTGGGACATCCTCTTAATCCATTTTTTGTATTACGAATAAACTTTTCCCATATTCGCCTCGATTTTATCTAAAATTCCTGGCTCCACTTTTTCAATGGCCGATACTGCGACTTCTAACGCCCGCTCATATTCATAATCCCGAAAATACTGTTCTGCAGTCCTTAATGCCTCAGCAACAGCTGGATACCTACTGCGATACCTGTTTCCATATTGGATTACTTTCTCCGCAAGCAGCATTTCTTCAATCAGAACTTCTGTGTTTTCATATAACCTCGTGACAGAAGCTATCGCTTTTTCAAGAAAAATGTGAACAGAGCCCATATCCAAAGGCTTTTCCTCTAGTTTACTTTGAACGTCTTCCATGCTTTCTTTTGATTCAGATAACAAATCCCGATACCTTTCAGGCAAACCAGGGACATTGCTTTGCGAGATTGTCCTGCTAGTATCTCCCATTTTCTTTCTAAGTTCTTGTAATACCTCACGTGCTTGCAATTCATCTTTTCTCAGTGCATGAAGTTTCTTAGAAAAGACTTCATGCTCCACCTTCAGTTCGTTTAGAATCGCTTCAATTCCCTTCATTTCGTCACTTAGGACAGAACTGATAGTAGCATTATCTGCAATTTTCAAGGTTAGTAATTGGAACCTTTTGATCAATTTATCAATTTGTTTTTCTAATTTCTTCTGAGCACTTAGTTCACTTTCTGTTACATGATAGCTATGTCGGACAACCGCTGTCTCAGCTTTCAATTTATCATTCTCATATTCAAATGCTTCAAGGTTTTCCTTCAAAAGATTTTCATTTTTTATTAGATACTGTTTGGAAAGCACTTCTTTTTCAAGTAAATCATACAGAAGGTTTACACGATCAAAAATTTCATTTATTCCTTTTTCAGCAGCTTCCGCCTCTGCAAGATTAAGTTGAACATTATAATGTTCAAGGTCTGCTTCAAGCCTTAAAATTTCTGTCTCAAATTCAATATGCTCTAAAGAATACCCCTGTTCCACCATCTCTTTGAAGCCATCTTTCAGCTCCGAAATGGATGTTGGAAGTGAAGAATGCCCATCAAGCAGCAATTGAGGAATGATTTCCATTCTTGTTTGAATGGTGGCAAGTTTATTTTTAATCGATAAAACAAGCTCTCGCGCGTTTAAATAATTCCCATTTTCAGTCGCTTCTTCATATTGCTTAAGAATTTCCACTATTTCATCGAGCATGTCATCAAGCGGATCTGCCGCTTTTGCAAATGTATGGCGGTGAACTAGCAAGTCTTTCTTAATTTTACGGTAACTTTCTTTAATCTCTTCAATCTCAACTCTGTTTTTCTCTTCACTACCAACCAATTCATTTAACTCCATGAGGATCTTTTCGATTATCTTTACAATATTAGTAAGCTTAGTCGAGATCATTCGCTGGACTTCTTTCGATTTACCGAGGCGATATTTGTCGACATAATCCTCTGCATCGAAAAATAAATCTTCAACATCCGGCAGGTAGATGGTAATAATGGCATCCCATTCTTTACGCCATCTTTCAAACATTTCTTCTGTTTCACCAGTCATATTTAATTGCTTTACTTTAGAAAGCTCTTCCAATATTGGGCGGTTCATAATGTCCATTTTCCAAGCTTCAAGCTGGTCAATTTCTTTAAAGTGTTTCCTTTTCAAAAAATATCCCCATATTATTAACGCAATAACTAGTATAACTATACCTAGTATGTACTCCATCATATGCCCCCCAGTTCTAAGCCGCGCAAGTCGAAAACAATCTATATAAATGTTTACATGTTCAATTCAATGCTTTTATGATACCATGTTAGCAATAATTTTTGACTAATAAATATATATTTTTTACAGAAATGTGCTTGTAATTGAATTTATTGGGGGGATTTTGATGAAAATTGACGGTCATGTTCATAGTCCATACTGTCCTCATGGGTCTGGCGATTCGTTTGAAGAATATATCAAGCAAGCAATCACACTTGAAATTGAGGAGTTGACATTTACAGAGCACGCACCTTTGCCAGATGGTTTCATTGATCCTACACCAGATCGTGATAGTGGAATGGAACGTGGTCAGTTACTAGACTATTTTCAAGAACTTGCTTTATTAAAAGAGAGATACAAGGAAAAAATCACGATTAAGACAGGGCTCGAAGTAGATTATATCGAAGGATTTGAAACAGAAACTAAGAATTTCCTTAACAAATTTGGCAAATATTTAGATGATAGTATCCTATCGGTTCATTTTATTCGACATGAAAATGAGTGGCATTGCATCGACTTTAGTGACGAAATGTTTAAAAGCATTGCCAATAGATTGGGGTCCGTGGATGCCGTTTATTCATCTTATTACGATACATTAGAGAATAGTATTGCTGCTGATTTAGGGGATTTCAAACCAAAGCGAATCGGCCATATAACCCTTGTTCATAAGTTTCAGCAGCGTTTTTTACCGAAAAAAAATTATGATCAGAAACTATATTCCATTTTAGATAAAATGAACAAGCAGGGATATGAGCTAGACTATAATGGTGCAGGGGCGATTAAACCACTTTGTTTGGAACCCTATCCACCTGAACGTTTTGTCAAATATGCCCTGCATCTAGGTATCCCTGTACGGTATGGGTCTGATGCCCACCAAGCCTCGGATCTAGGTCAAGGGTATGATACATGTTTGGCCGAAGCTTTCACTAAATAGAAGAAACATTGTACAGCAATTCTTCTTGTATATCACGTTTAACAAACAGACTATGTTCTAAAAACAAACAGATTTCATCACGATATTTATCTGTATAATATTTTTCCTGCGTATATACATGCAACACTTCTCTTGCATAGTGGGCATGTATGATTGGAGCTGAAAGCAGTCCTTTTATTTGTAAAGTGAAAATTGCTGGTTGGATTTTACGAAATATTCCTTCTTTTATTCCTTTTTCTAAGACATACTGAAAATAAGAGTTTTCTTTCATATAATAAGTTGATAAAACTTCTCGATTAAGATTAGAGTCAAGGGCGGATTCTCCATAAATAAAACTCGCAGCCAAGAAGTTTTTCCGTTGAAATTCAAAGACATCTGTAAGTATTGCAAGTAAACCGTTTTGTGCTCCAATACGATCAAGTTGGACAAGATTTTTCTCTAACAGTTGAATATATGCTTCTAAATATGCAGTGAAGCAATATTCTAGCAATCCTTGTTTGTTTTTGAAATAATAAGCAATATTAGCGGAATTGACCTTGGCTTTATGAGCTATATCCCGTATGGAAGTCGCATGGTAACCTTTCAAGTGAAATAAATATAGGGCGGATTCAAGAATTGCTTCCTTCGTTTGAGTTGGGCGGTTCATGATTGAATTCCTCCTCTAATTTCAAGTCTTAAAATAAGTTATTCTCGGAATATTTACAATATCCTGTTAGAACTTCTCGACAACTTACACAGGATACTTTCTAACGATGTTGAAAGTTGTATTTTTATCATGAAGCAGGGGGAATGTTTATGTTTAATGTCGAACAATATAAAGGGAGTAAGCAGGAAAATTACTCACTTGCTGAGAAACAACTAATTGCGCTTGTTGAAGGGGAGCCAAATCGGATTGCGAATCTTAGCAATGCTTGCGCACTCCTTAATCAGCTTTTGGATGAAGTGAACTGGGTCGGTTTCTATTTAGTAGAAAATGACGGATTAGTGCTCGGTCCTTTCCAGGGATTACCGGCGTGTATTCGTATTCCGTTTGGTAGAGGTGTTTGCGGTGCCTCAGCTGCTGAACGTAAAACTTATCGTGTAGAAGACGTTCATCAATTCCCAGGGCATATTGCATGTGATGCCGCTTCTCGTTCAGAAATTGTCATCCCGCTTATAAAAGGCGACGAATTAATCGGTGTACTCGATATTGATAGTCCAATCACAAATCGCTTCGATGCTATAGACGAAGAAATGCTGGAGAAATTCACGCATACATTAGTGAAATATTTGTAATATAAAAACCGGGAAGACCATTGAAAAAATAGTCGCCTGCACAGAAAATCAAAACTTTTCAACAAATACTTGAGGCTGTCTCAAAATAAAAGGAAAGGGTCTAACTCGACACTATAAAGTGTGAGGTTAGACCCTTTTGGACATCCACAACCGAATCGTATATATGAATAAAACCTGTTTAGTCTTGAACAAGCACTTTATTTTTCCCTGTATTCTTGGCTACATACAAAGCATCATCCGCACGCTTAAATAAGGCTTTAACGTGATCCTTGTGTCCTTTCGTCCAATAGGAGACCCCACATGATATGGTCACTTTCGGTTCCGTTTGTTCGCTTACTTTCTCCTGAATCCGTTGCGCAATCCCTTGCCCAACGTGTATGGAGAAATTCGGCAGATAGATTGCCAACTCCTCTCCACCCCACCTGGCCCCAATATCCGTTTCTCGTATGCTTGACTGGATGATCATGGAAACTTGAATGAGAATATCATCGCCAATTTGGTGACCGTGAGTATCATTCACTTTTTTAAAATCATCAATATCTACCAAAATAAATGTTCCCTCATGATCTTTTTCCATCGACTCCAACATTTTCTCATCTAAATAACTCCGTGAATACAAGCCTGTTAAATGATCGGTAATGACCATTTTCTCCAGTTCTTCGCGCAGCATCGAATTCGCCAATGCCAGACTAGTATGATGAATCAATGATTGTAAAAGCTTGAATGTATCAAAGGAAAAATAATAGGGATCTTTATGTAAAACAAGAGCGAATCCATGTACTTGCTCACTTTCCATCATAGGAACAGCCATCATCGAACGATACTTCACATCTTTATTAGGTATTTTCAATTGTAAATCTCCAATGAACAGGGATTCCATCGTAGAACAAATCTTTTCTTTCAAAAAATCGACGTATAATCCCGATCTATCAGAATGAAAAAATTCTGTGCTGCCCGCCAAGAAATTAGCCGTTCCATCGGGTAAAATATATACAAACCCCGCCTCATCCGCATGAAAAGAATCCATAATTTGCTCTTTCATGAACTCCATGGTTTCACTTAAGCGCAGATTTAAATTCAATTTATGGGATGTTTCATTAATAAGCTGCAAATCAGATATTAAACGGCGAGATTGCTGGTACAGCTGTGCATTCTCAAAAGCGCCACCAGCGGTATTTGCTAATAAAGAAATAAATTCGACTTCCTTCTCTGAAAACATACGAGCATTCGGAGCAATTACTTGAAGAACTCCGTACACGCCTTGTTTTCCTTTTAGCGGTGCATATAGATTTGTTTTTCGTGCAGTCCACTCGTCTTCGATTTGAACAGTTCCTGTAACATACGCTTGCATAACTGCCACATTCTCACTATCATAACCGAGATCCTTTATCGGAAGGTTTTCGTGGTTTGCATTATCATGAGAAAGAAGAAGAAAATAGGTGAAAGACGGATAAACTTCTTGTAGTGTTGAGATAATTTCGCCGAGTACTGCATCCATACTCATGGATGCATGAAATTTTTCAGTCACGCGAAATAGCTGTTTATAGCGCCTTCTTTCACTCGTAATCTCTGACATATAAATCGCCGCATTTAAGATTTTCAGCACTTCTTTTGAGAACGCCTCGCCTTCCTCGGAAGTGATCTGTTCAAAAGAACCAGGAATCCCTTCTTTTAATGCAAGAAGTCCTACTATTCCATTTTCGCGTTTTAGTGGCAGATACAGCTGGAAATCCTTTAACGCTTCTACTTGAAAATCTTTATAATAATACAGTTCACCATCATTAAATACTGCACAGCTTCCTAGCGGGATATATCTTCGCTCCAGATAACGCTCGGTAGAAGCTTCAATATGTAAATATTTCCGTCCATAGTCTAGCTTAAAGTAGGTAACTTCATCAGCATAAAAAGCGTCGCATATTTCAAGAACAAATTTTTCAAAAAAAGAAGTGTCTTCCATTCTTCCCTTTGAATCATCCATTTGATTAATTAATAACGTTTTTAATTCATATAGTAACTGAGTCATACTTCTCATCTTTATCTCATCCCTATATAAGTAATGCTGAAGCTTTAAAATCTCACTAACACGCAGGAAAAAAGAACTATCACTTTTCCGTTTTTTTCTATATTTATCATTATATACGTGTATACAAAAAATATCTTTATAAATTTTAGAAATTTCTATTTAATAAACGTAAAAGCCCATGTTTTTAGACTCGATTCTTTATACCTATAAAAAGTGCAGGCTAAAAATATTCTTATTTTAAAGTAATTCTACCATGATGATTTATTATTTACATCACTAACTATCTGGAAATAGACTTGACTATATTTCTTTTAAATTATATACTATTACTTGTGTAAAATAGTGCAGCCTATGTGAGTGCTTTTACGGTCTCATTTTGTTCCTCTTTATAGAGGTGTACCCCGTAACCCTCAGCTGCTAGGGCGAAGATACATGAAAACAAAATGACCATAATCGTGAATCGCAACGGTTTTTATTTTACCCAAATAAAAACATTTGAAGGAGGAGTCATCCTATGGCTCGTTATACTGGCCCAAGCTGGAAATTATCCCGTCGTCTTGGAATTTCCCTTACAGGTACTGGTAAAGAATTAGAGAAGCGTCCTTACGCTCCTGGACAACATGGTCCAAACCAACGCAAAAAACTTTCCGAATACGGATTGCAATTACAAGAAAAACAAAAACTTCGCCATATGTACGGAGTTACTGAGCGTCAATTCCGCTCATTATTCGACCGTGCAGGTAAACTACAAGGTGTACACGGTGAAAACTTCATGATTCTTCTTGAATCTCGCCTTGATAACGTTGTTTATCGTCTTGGTCTAGCTCGTACTCGTCGTGGATCACGCCAACTTGTAAACCATGGTCACATCCTTGTTGATGGAAAACGCGTTGATATTCCATCATTCAAAGTGTTACCTGGACAAACAATCTCTGTTCGTGAAAAATCACGTAACCTAAGCACAATCAAAGAATCAATCGAAGTAAACAACTTCGTTCCTGATTTCTTGACTTTTGATGCTGACAAATTAGAAGGTACTTTCACTCGTTTACCAGAACGTTCTGAAGTTCCTGCTGAAATTAACGAAGCTCTAATCGTTGAGTTCTACTCTCGTTAATCGATTTTGCTTTTGGCCCTCATCCTTGGATGGGGGTTTTTTTATACATAGTTTCTGTTTCAGTAGAAACATTATCAACCAAATCTGACATACCATGGAGGGGCCTATGGACTTTTATATTCAAAAATTAGAAAAATTATACTCTGAAAACGCCGAGGCAGAATATGCAAAGTGGTCTAAAAAATATATGAGAAATCAATTTGATTTTTTAGGTATCCGAACGCCCATTAGACGAAATTTGACCAAGCAATTTTTGAAAGAATACGGATTACCATCAAAAGAGGAACTTGAAACAGTTATTCTTACGTTATGGGAAAAGCCAGAACGAGAATACCAAAAAGCTGCCCTTGATATCTTGGAAAAGACTAAAAAAAACCTTACTCCCGATGACATGCGCTGGCTAGTCAGTTTGCTCAAGAGTAAATCTTGGTGGGATACAATCGACGTCCTATCCCCTCACATCATGGGATATATCTTTTTACAATACCCTCATCTTATCCCCTTATACCCTGATCAATGGATTGAAGATGATTATATTTGGTTACAAAGGTCTGCCATTCTTTATCAGCTTTACTATAAAGAGCATGTGAATGAAAAACGTTTGTATGATTACATTTTACGCCAAGCACATAGCAATGAATTTTTTGTACAAAAAGCGATTGGCTGGGTGTTACGCGAATACGCCAAAACGAACGCTTCCAGTGTTCAATTATTTGTTTCTCAAAACCAATTAAAACCGCTGAGCAAGCGAGAGGCTTTGAAACATCTGTCTTAGAAAGTGTTATTCTGAACAAATCTATGATTTTACGAGCCAGAATAGATGGCTTACCAGCTTGGAGTGGGTACACCGCGAGACGCTTTTGGGGATTTGCGAGTTAGATTTCGAATCGTCCTTCATAAGGTCGATGCAGGGCAATACTCCATAGAAATTCGGTAGACATGTCCTTCATAAAGGTCGCGCCGGAATAGCTACTTTGCGCGCCAGACCTAAATCCTACTTATCCAAACAAAGGTCAGACCCCCATATCTACTATTATACTGGGTTAAACAGTGTATAGTAGATGAGGTCTGACCCTTTTTAGACAACTTTAGTTATTATTTAATTAACGTATATTTCTTTTTCCCGCGGCGAACGAGCATGAACTGCCCTTCAATCTTATCTGCTTCTGTTACGACATATTCTAAGTCTGTCACCTTTTCTCCATTAATTGAAATCGCCCCATTTTGGATATCTTCTCGAGCTTGACGTTTAGATGGAGAAATCTTCGCTTCAACAATTAGTTCAACTAAGTTGATGTCATCGGTATTGTTTCGGCTGAAACTTGGAACGTCTTTGAAACCAACTTCGATCTCCGCAGCACTTAAGTTTCTCACGTCACCACTGAATAACGCAGCGGAAATTTTTATCGCTTGGCCCAAAGCAGCTTGACCGTGGATTAGACGGGTCATTTCCTCTGCCAATGATTTTTGTGCTTTGCGTAAATGCGGTTCGCTTTCTACCGATCGTGCTAATCCCTCAATCTCTTCATGTGATAAGAATGTGAAGAATTTCATGTATTTCACTACATCAGCATCTGCTGCGTTAATCCAGAACTGGTAAAATTCGTACGGTGTCGTTTTCTCAGGATCAAGCCAAATTGCTCCACCTTCTGTTTTTCCGAATTTCGTGCCATCTGCTTTTGTTACAAGTGGAATTGTCATCCCGAATGCTTTAACAGCTTCATCATGAGATTTGCGAATCATTTCTAAACCCGTTGTAATATTGCCCCACTGATCACTTCCGCCAATTTGAAGCTTACAATTATGATTGTCGTATAGATGATTAAAATCAATTCCCTGCAAAATGGTGTAAGTAAACTCTGTAAACGAAATCCCCGTTTCCAATCTTGAAGCAATCGTATCCTTCGCAAGCATGTAATTAATGCCGATATATTTCCCGTAATCACGCAGGAAAGTAACCATATCAATCTTGCCAATCCAGTCATAGTTATTTAACATGATTGCACCATTGTCGCCATCAAAATCAAAAATTTTCGTTAATTGACCCTTCAGGCAATCAGCATTATGCAAAACTGTTTCCAATGTTTGCAGGGAACGCTCTTCTTTTTTTCCACTCGGGTCACCGATTAATCCCGTTGCTCCACCCACTAAAACAAGCGGACGATGACCATGTTGTTGAAAACGTCGCAAGGTTAAGAATGGTAATAAATGGCCAATATGCATGCTATCTGCTGTCGGATCCACGCCACAATATAACGCAATTTTTTCTTTTTCTAAAAGTTCCTTCATTCCTTCTTCATCTGTTTGTTGGTAAATAATTCCTCGCCATTCTAAATCTTTAAGCAGTTCCATCTGATTTCCTCCTGTTTTTCAAAAAATGACAAATAAAAAACGCCCCTTCATCAATGAAGGGACGAATATATTCGCGGTACCACCCAACTTGAGGACATACTTCATCCTCCGTCTTAAGACCGTTAACGGCTGTCTACCGTTTACTGCTACTTAGCGTTCACAGCAAATGCTCAAGGAAGTAATTCATCAAAACTATGTGTACCGATTCGCACCTTCCACCGGCTCTCTAAAACAGGGATAGTTTAACTACTGAGTCCTCTCATCGCTTTCCTAATAAAATTCCAGTTAATGATTTTTTATCATATATTACATGCTATGTCAAGTTCAGCATCCTATAGAAATACTTGAAAATTTCCCTTCTAAATACGGATATATGCTATAATGTATCTGATTTCAGGGGGTATGATAGATGAAAAATAATGAAAATGAGCCTATATCATTTTGGTTGAAATTCACCAATTTCTTTCGTAGTAAAAAAACGCAAAAATACTCCAGAGTTACATATCATGTAGTTTGGAATATACTGCTTTTGTTTATTATAGTCCTTGTTTTAGGATTTTCCTTTGCCGGCGGTGTAGGTGCAGGTTATTTTGCCGCTTTAGTCAAAGATGAACCGGTTCGCTCAAAAGAAGAACTCAGAAAAGATATTTATAATTACGAAGAATCATCAGACTTATATTTTGCTGATAACATTTTTCTCGGGAAGTTAAAGTCAGATCTCGATCGCGAAGAAATAACTATTGATGAAATGTCACCACATTTGCTCAATGCCATCGTTGCAACAGAGGATGAATACTTTAATCAGCATAAAGGTGTCGTACCTAAGGCCGTTATGCGGGCGATTTTTCAAGAAATGACAAACGCATCCGTTCAATCTGGCGGAAGTACATTAACACAACAATTGATCAAAAACCAAATCTTAACGAATGAAGTATCCTTTGATAGAAAAGCAAAAGAAATTCTACTCGCTCTTCGATTGGAAAATTTCTTTACAAAAGACGAAATCCTGCAAACATACTTAAACGTATCAACCCTAGGTAGGAATTCTTCTGGCCAAAATATCGCTGGTGTCCAGGCAGCAGCTAAAGGAATCTTTGGAATCGAAGCAAAGGATCTTTCCATTCCACAAGCAGCTTTTATCGCCGGGCTACCTCAAAGTCCTTTTCGTTATACGCCTTATACGCAAAAAGGGGAATTGAAAAGTCCAGAGAGTCTTGAGCCAGGATTGTTAAGGATGAAAACCGTACTTAAAAGAATGCGGGAAGGAAATTACCTTACAGAACAAGAATACAACGATGCCCTGAATTATGATATTACCAAAGATTTCATCGGACCGAAAACAGCACCTTCCAAAGTATATCCATGGTTGGTTGTGGAGCTTGAAGAACGGGCGATCAAGGTTCTTTCAGGAATTCTCGCAGAGCAGGCAGGCTATGAAAAATCAGACCTGGAAACAGATAAAGATTTAAAAGAACAATATACTACTCTAGCAAGAAGAGAACTGAAACAGAATAATTACAAAGTCTATTCAACGATTAACAAAGACATGTACGATAACATGCAAAAGGTCGTTAAGAACTATGAATATTTCGGGCGAGATAAACCCCAGCAAGTGACCAATCATGAAACTGGTGAAGAAACCACGATTCAAGAACCAGTAGAAACAGGAGCCATCCTCATTGAAAACAAAACTGGGAAAATTCTTTCTTTTGTAGGTGGCCGTGATTTTGATAGAGAGCAGACCAACCATGCGACAATAGCTAAAAGACCAAACGGATCGACGATGAAGCCGCTACTTGTGTATGCACCTGCATTTGAACTAGGATATATTTCACCTGGATCTGTCGGAATTAACGTACCTATTTCGATTCGTGGATGGCAACCGAAAAATGCTGGAGAAGGATATACTGGATTAACCAATGCACGAGAAGCACTCGTTAAATCCTACAACATCCCTGCGGCAAGCTATTATATGGGCATTATAAATCAACGCCCTGCAACCTATCTCGAAAAAATGGGCTTTACCTCGTTAATTGAAACAGACTATTCAATCCCTTCTTTAGCTCTAGGGGCACCTACAAACGGGGTAACAGTAGAAGAAAACGTGAATGCATTTACAACATTTGCGAATGACGGCCAATTCATTGACGCTTACATGATTGACAAAATTGTAGCAAAAGATGGGAAAGTCATTTACCAACATAAAGTGGATCCAGTAGACGTCTTTTCACCGCAAACCGCCTATCTTACACTAGATATTATGAGAGACGTTATATCAAATGGGACTGCTCGATATTTAAATGGCAAGCTATCTTTCTCTTCGGACTGGGCTGGAAAAACGGGTACAACAAACAATACACAAGATGCCTGGTTCGTGGCCACAAACCCGAATGTAACATTTGGCACATGGATGGGCTATGATACCCCAAAGAGAATTGATAATAAATATAAAGGTCTTACGTATAGCCAACGAAATATTAAGCTATGGGCAAGTTTAGTCAACTCGGCTTACAGTGTAAACGCCGATCTCATTGGACCTAAAGGCAAGTTTGAAAAACCAGCTGGAATCGTGACTCGTTCCTTCTGCTCAGTATCAGGTTTACTTCCATCTGATGCTTGTTCAAGTGCTGGATTGGTCAAAACCGATCTATTCAACGTAAAATTCGTCCCATCAAAAGTGGATAATAGCTTTATTAATGGGCAATATGTCTATGCAGGTGGCGGTCGTTACTTGGCACAATCATCGACACCAAGTGAATTTACAAGTGGCGGTTACATGCTGAATCCTGAGTATTTGAATAAAATCGGTGGAAAGTATATTACTAATATGAGTGATTTAATATCTAAATATAATGTTACCGGTTCGACACTTTCTGATAACGGTAAGGCTCCTACTGCCCCAGACCTTGCATTAAACGGAAACAGTATGAAATGGAATTCTCATCCTGAAAGAGATGTGGTCGGGTATAGAGTCTATCGTAATGGTCAAAGAGTGGCTAGTATTCGTTCCAATGAAACTTTAGCGTACAGCATTCAAGACGGAACGTATTATGTCACGGCTGTTGATATAGTTGGTAAAGAATCCACACCTTCTAATGCCGTTACTAAACAGTGGGAACAAAAGCCAGAGGTTCCAAGTAATACAACTGAGACTCGTAAAGAACAAACCAATCAAGAAACGAAACCTGATGTAACACCTGTAGAAACGACTTCACCTACTACTCCTGAGCCACCAGCAGAAAAACCGGCTAAATCGGAAAATTAGGAGTATAAAACAAAAAAACGAGGCGGTCCCTTTAGTAGTGGGACCGCCTCGTTTTTTCAAATTTGGTGCAGTTTTTTTACGCCTCTACTTCAATGGATGTAGACTCATTAAAGAAAGTATCTTTATCCAAATCACCCGTTACTTTACTTGTAAGCACACCAGCAGTCATACTTCCGCTTACATTTAGTGCTGTACGTCCCATATCAATGAGCGGTTCGACTGAAATAAGCACACCAGCCAGCGCAACCGGAAGGTCCATCGCAGATAACACGATCAATGCGGCAAATGTAGCTCCGCCGCCAACTCCAGCGACACCGAATGAACTGATAGCAACAACAAGAATGAGCGTCACGATAAACGAAGGGGACAATGGATTAATGCCAACAGTAGGTGCGACCATTACAGCCAACATCGCAGGATAGACTCCCGCACAGCCGTTTTGACCAATCGATAATCCAAAAGATCCAGCAAAGTTTGCGATTCCATCAGAAACCCCTAATTGTTTTTGCGTTTTAATATTTAACGGTAAGGCCCCGGCACTTGATCTAGATGTGAAGGCAAACGTAAGTACTGGAAATGCTTTTTTCAAGTATTTTACTGGACTTAGTCCACTTAAAGACAGCATCAACAAGTGAATCAAGAACATAATGATTAACGCAACATAAGAAGCAATGACGAATTTACCCAGCTTGTAAATAGCATCAAGATCACTTGTCGCAACCGTGTTTGTCATAATCGCAAGGATGCCGTATGGTGTTAATCGTAGGATTAAGGTAACGACACGCATAATTAACGAATAAAAGACATCAACGATTTTTGCGAACATTTCTGCATGCTCTGGCTGCTTTCTTTTAATTCCGATAAAAGCAAAGCCTAGAAATGCAGCGAAGATAACAACTGCAATCGTTGAAGTCGAGCGAGCACCTGTTAAGTCAAGGAAAGGATTAGCAGGGAAAAATTCAAGAATTTGCTGTGGCATCGTTTTCCCCTCTAGTGAAGCTCCAAATTTCTCTTCCAGTTGAATACCACGATCCATTTCTGCTTGACCCTGCTCAATTTGTACAGCTTCTAAATTGAAAACGGTAGCGGATCCAATCCCAATTGCTGCGGCAATGGCCGTTGTACCGATTAGAATTCCTAAAATTAGCGTACTGACTTTCCCAATATTATTCGTAAGTTTTAACTTTGTAAACGCTGAAATAATAGAAATGAAGACGAGTGGCATAACAATCATTTGCAAGAATTTCACATACCCACTTCCGATAATGCTAAACCAGCCAACCGATGAAGCGATGACCTCAGAATCCGGACTTGAAAAAAACTGTAGAACGAATCCAAACACAACGCCCAAACCTAATCCGGTAAACACTCTTACCGTAAATGACATATGCTTTTTTTGCATATAAAATAAAACAGCTACTAATACTAGCATAATAGCAATATTCAATAGAACATACCCTAACATACATACCCCTCCTGAACCATTATAGTTTCTTATTCATATAAGATAAGTTGGTTTTGATCTTTTATTACTATATTACGATTCACATAAGATTACTAGTACTTTGCTTAAATAAATTTTTTAAAATAAAAAAATCCTCTTTAGCACATTCACAATATGTGCCTTTGAGGATTTTTTTCTTGATAATATCAATCTTCCATTGAAGACAAATCACCTGTTGGCAAATTAAGCTCCCATGCTTTAAGTACACGACGCATAATTTTTCCGCTTCGTGTCTTCGGTAATTTTTCTCGGAACTCGATTTCCCTTGGAGCCGCATGAGCTGCTAATCCTTGCTTGACAAATGTTCGAATTTCTTCAATTAACTCTTGTGTAGGCTCATATCCATCTCGAAGCGCGATAAATGCTTTAATAATTTCTCCACGAACTGGATCTGGCTTACCGATGACACCTGCTTCTGCAATGGCTGGATGTTCCACCAGCTTGCTCTCTACTTCAAATGGTCCTACACGTTCGCCTGACGTCATGATCACATCATCGACACGACCTTGGAACCAGAAATAGCCTTCTTCATCCATATATGCAGAATCACCTGAAACATACCAGTCTCCCGGCATAAAGTACGATTCATATTTTTGCTCATTATTCCAAATCGTATGCATCATGGCCGGCCAGCCTTTCTTAATCGCTAGATTCCCCATTCGATTCGGCGGAAGCACATTTCCCTGATCATCTATAATTGCCGCCTCGACTCCAGGTATCGGTTTACCCATGGATCCTGGTTTAATAAGCATGCTCGGATAATTACAGATTAATTGTGCGCCTGTTTCTGTCATCCACCACGTATCATGAATTCGCCTATTAAAGACCTTCATTCCCCACCGGACAACCTCAGGATTCAAAGGCTCACCTACGCTTAGAACGTGGCGCAGTGAACGTAAATCATATTGCTTCACAGCTTCATCTCCCGCACCCATCAGCATGCGGAATGCAGTTGGAGCACTGTACCAAACCGTTACTCCATAATCTTCAATCGTTTTATACCAGAATTCTGGCTTAAAGCGACCGCCTACTACCACATTCGACGTTCCCGTTAACCACGGCCCAAATATGCCATAAGAAGTCCCTGTAACCCAGCCAGGATCTGCAGTACACCAATATACATCCTCTTCTTGCAAATCCAGTACCCATTTAGCGGTTTGATAGTGCTGTATCATAGCATTATGTACGTGAAGTACACCTTTAGGATTCCCTGTTGAACCAGATGTATAATGAAGGATCGCCCCATCGTTCCGGTCCACCCATTCAATCGAGCAGTTCTTATCTGCTTCTGCGACTTTTTTCATAAAATCATACTGCGTTTCGGTTTCTTCAATATTTTCTCCAACAAGAAAAATATGTTTTAAATCGGGAAGTTCGTCTACAGGAACGCGTGAAATAAGAGCTTGCGTTGTAATTAACACTTTAGCCCCACTATCAGTCAAACGATCCCGAACAGCGCCTTCCATAAAAGCTTCAAAGAGCGGGCCGACAATCGCACCTGTTTTGATCGCGCCGAGCACAGCAAAATAAAGCTCTGGTGAACGTGGCATAAAAATAAACACACGATCCCCTTTCTCAATATTCCCATACTCCTTAATGACGTTCGCTGCTTTATTGGACCACTCTTTCAATTCCTTAAATGTATATTTTTCAGCTCGATTCTCATCTTTGTAATAGAGGGCCACTTTATTTTTCCGGAATGACTCAGCGTGACGATCAATTGCTTCATAAGCAAGATTTACCTTTCCTGTTTTTGACCAAGTAAATTCCTTCTCGACTTCAGACCAGTCGAAATGCTTGTAAGTATTCTCGTAATCTCCTAGATTATAATCCCCTTTAACCGATGGTAACGCTTCCATTTTCATAAACATTCATCCCCCTCCGCATACTCTCTAGATTCATTATAATATAATTAACTTTTTTTCACAATTTTTTTAATATTCAGTAGACATAATTTGGTAATGTCACTGATTTTGTTATATTTGATTTATTTAAAAAACTTATTTTTATGTATAATGAAAGAAACGACTTGTTAGGTGGTGAAGAATTGGAGCACAACCAGACATATAACAAAATGGAATTAAACACGATGCATCAAACATTAATTATCGAAGGGCCGATAACTGCAAGGGAACTACAATCCTATGAATTTCACAAGGACTTAGTTGCATTTCGACCCGCAGCACAGCAACATCAAGCTTTAATTGAAATTGCGGATCTTCCTGAAGGCCGGATTATCATTGCCCGAAGTGAGAACACAGTCGTCGGATATGTGACCTACTTATATCCAGATCCGCTGGAGCGATGGTCAGAGATTAAAATGCCGGATTTGATAGAACTTGGTGCCATCGAAGTGATCCCCGATTTCCGTGGTGCTTCAGTAGGAAAAAATTTATTAAGAGTATCCATGATGGATGAGAATATGGAGCACTATATCATTATTACGACTGAATATTATTGGCATTGGGATTTAAAAGGAACAGGCTTGAATGTATGGGAGTACCGAAAAGTGATGGAAAAAATGATGAATGCTGGAAGTCTTGTTTATTATGCAACGGACGATCCAGAAATAAGCTCACATCCAGCCAATTGCTTAATGGCTCGGATTGGCAAACACATCCCCCTTGAATCCGTTCAGAAATTTGATCAACTTAGATTTATGAACCGTTTCATGTATTAAGGTTTAAGTGTGTTTAGGAGGAATGGAAATGATTAACAAACAAATCAGGAAAAAGGATGCCGTATTCATTTATTCAGATGAGCTATTAACTTACAAATTCCATGATCATCACCCTTTCAACCAAAAACGGCTAAAACTCACACTTGATTTATTACAAACCCATCAAGCAATAGCTAATGAAGATATCATTAAACCGAGAATGGCGACAGACGAAGAACTTCAATTGATTCATGACCCCCAATATGTAAACGCAGTCAAACTTGCAAGTCAAGGCAAGCTATCTCCGGAAAAAGCGGAGAATTTTGGACTCGGCACCGAAGACACACCTATTTTCAAGCAGATGCATGAGGCAAGTGCTTTATTGGTCGGCGGCACCCTTACAGCTGTTGATTCTGTCATGTCAGGACAAGCTCAGCACGCTTTAAATCTAGGCGGAGGACTACACCACGGCTTTTCTGGGAAAGCGTCTGGGTTTTGCATCTACAATGACAGCTCTGTAGCCATTAAATATTTGCAGCAAAAATATCATGCGCGTGTTTTGTACATCGATACCGACGCCCATCATGGTGATGGCGTGCAATGGGCCTTCTATGATGATCCAGATGTCTGTACGTTATCGATTCATGAAACAGGGCGTTATTTATTCCCTGGGACCGGAAATATTCATGAACGTGGACAAGGGAATGGGTATTGTTTCACATTCAATATTCCCGTTGATGCATTTACAGAAGATGATTCTTGGCTTGATGCATACCGAACTTCTTTTAAAGCAATTATTGAGTATTTCAAACCGGATGTAATCCTTACTCAAAATGGCGCAGATTCACATTATTACGATCCCTTGACACACTTATCAGCCACAATGCGTATTTTTAAAGAAATCCCTAAAATAGCCCATGAACTCGCTCATAAATATTGCGAGGGGCGCTGGATTGCGGTCGGTGGTGGCGGCTATGATATCTGGAGGGTGGTACCCCGTGCTTGGTCATTTATCTGGTTGGAAATGACCGATAACAATAGAAATTCAGGTCCATTGCCACAATCTTGGATTGACCGTTGGCAAACTGAGACACCTGTTACACTCCCTACTACTTGGGAGGATCCAGAAGGTATCTATGAGCCGATTCCCCGGCGAGCGGAAATTACGGAGAAAAATGCACAAACCGTAGCAAAGGCGTTATATCCCATTCGGTCAAACAAATCGGCTTCATCATAGGTATTCATGCACCAAAACGAAAAAAAAGAGAGGTTGTCTCATAAGATCCTGACCTCACTACACAGCATAACAGTTATACTCTGAATGCGTTGTTGTGGGTCTGACATTGGCTTTTGAGACAGCCTCAAATTCTTATTTCGTTGATTGTCTTTCTTCAATTCGATGAGGAAGAATGACAGCCTCATTTCCTTCTACCGTTTCTTTGTTCATCAATTTCGTCAGCAATCTCATGGAAACAGCACCGATATCATAAAGAGGTTGTACAACGGTTGTAATGTGTGGGCGTACCATTAAAGTCAGGCGTGTATTATCAAAACTGATGACTTGGAAATCTTCCGGGACATTGTAGCCTTTATCTTGCGCTCCATGAACAATTCCAAGTGCCATCTCATCTGTACCAGCAATAATCGCAGTCGGTTTAGTTTGAGATTCAAGTAATTTTTCTAATGATTCGATTCCTGAATCATACGTGTAATCCCCTTCTACAATCCATTCTTCGTTATACGAAATATTGGCAGCTTTAAGTCCACGCCTATATCCCTCTAGTTTCTTTTTCGTAATTGGATCTTCAAGATTCCCGCCAACAAAAGCAATTTGAGTATGGCCTTTCCCTGTGAAAGACGAGACTGCATCGAAAGCTGCAGCTTCATAGTCGATATTAACAGACGGAATTTGCTTCGTATCCTCAACCGTTCCTGCTAGCACGATTGGAACAGGAGACTTTTGGAACTCTGAAATATGAGTCTCAGTAATGTTTGATCCCATGAATACAATTCCATCCACTTGTTTCCCAAGCATTGTATTCAATAAACGAAACTCTTTATCTTGATTTTCATCAGAGTTGCTCAAGATGATATTATACTTATACATCGTGGCGATATCTTCAATTCCACGTGCCAATTCCGCATAGAAAATGCTTGAAATATCGGGTATTATCACGCCTACCGTTGTTGTTTTTTTACTTGCTAGTCCTCTGGCAACAGCATTTGGACGATAACCTAAGCGATCAATGACTTCCGAAACTTTCTTCCTTGTTGCTGGCTTAACATTTGGGTTGCCGTTGACAACACGTGATACGGTCGCCATAGATACATTTGCTTCACGCGCAACATCATAAATTGTAATATTATTCATCAAACCACTCCTTCACTACTATCATTTTTCATTTACTTGAGCTAGATACTAAAATTCATTGAAAAAAAAATAATTTCTTACTTTATCTCTGTTTAACTAACCATCAATGGGATGAAAAAAACTCGACTGATGAAAGTTTTTATTAAAAGTATATATGCCAAGTCAAAAAGGCACTGTCCCTATCTTTTAAACATGATGAGAATTCATGCCGTACACTTTAAACGTCTTTTAAGAAAAACATACAAATTATAACATACTTTTCGACAAAACTCTCCTATTCACTCCTAGTAAAAAGTTAATAAGAAAAAATTGTTTCGTAAAGATTCCTTTAATCATACGATAAGTGACGCATTACTGCAACGAATCTTGCCATTTTTGCGTACAAATCGGATGAAATGATTCTTTTTCATAATACATTCAACAAAAATACAAGCGTTTCGTTGAAGAAAAAACGACAGATTACGTCACATTTCTAACTTCACCGTTCTTCCCCACAGCAATAAGGTCCTAGAAACAAATAAAAAGAGAGGTTGTCCCAAAAGCGTCTGACCTCACACTCAATATACCGTTCATTGTATCATTTAAACGATATATAGGAGATGTGGGGTCTAACCCTTATATTATGGGACAGCCTCTCTTTAATAAATCAATTTATACAGTTACGCCAGTCAACATTTTCTGAATTTCTTTATAAAACTCATCAAATTGTTTGAAGTCCATTTGTTGCGCAGAGTCAGAAAGTGCAACTGCTGGATCAGGGTGAACTTCTGCCATTACACCATCTGCACCAATAGCTAGAGCTGCTTTTGCAGTTGGAAGCAATAGATCACGGCGGCCAGTTGAATGTGTAACATCAACCATGACAGGTAAATGCGTTTCTTGTTTTAAAATTGGAACAGCTGAGATATCCAATGTATTTCTCGTTGCTCTTTCATACGTACGAATTCCACGCTCACAAAGGATGATGTTGCCATTTCCTTGTGACATGATGTATTCAGCTGCATGGATGAACTCATCGATCGTAGCTGCGATCCCGCGTTTTAAAAGAACTGGTTTATTCACCTTACCAGCAGCCTTTAATAATTCAAAGTTCTGCATATTTCGTGCGCCAATTTGAATCACATCAATATAATCTAGAGCAGTTTCAATATCATTCGGACTAACAATTTCACTGATGATAGCTAGATCGTACTTATCACCGACTTGTTTCAATATTTTTAATCCTTCAAGGCCAAGACCTTGGAAATCATATGGAGAAGTACGTGGTTTAAATGCACCACCGCGAAGTAGTTTCAGACCTTTTGCTTTGACAACTTCAGCAACCTGAGCTACTTGTTCGTAAGATTCAACTGCACAAGGACCAAACACGAAGCTTGGAATACCGTTTCCAACTAGTTCGCCCTTCAAATCAATCACTGTATTTTCTGCTTTTTTCTGACGAGAAACAAGCAACGCTTTCTTCTGATTCTCTTCTTGTAAACCGAGACCCATTTTAAAGATTTCTTTAAAAATATGTTTAAGTGATGCAGGATCTAGTGGACCCTGATTATGATCTTCGATTGAATCCAACATTTTTCGTTCACGAACTGGATCATATCGGTTAATCCCTTGTTTTTCTTTCACTTGGCCAATTTCTTGTACAAGTTCAGCACGTTTGTTAATAAGATGCAATAACTCCAAATTCACATCATCTAGTTTCTCACGCAAAAGTTCCAAATTATTATTACTCAAAATAATCCACCCTTTCCTTTCCGGTCAACCAATTGAAAAACATAGCTTCTTCATAATTAATGAGATGCTGACAAGTTTTTATCATTCTCATCCGGAATCTGTTATGAATTGAAAAAATATGTTACTGTTTTTATATAATTTCATTCATTATAAATGAAAATTTTTGAATTGTCACTATTTTTTTCTTTATTAATTAAACGCTTTTAAGCATTAAAGTAAATTTTAGTCTAAAGAAGGTGTTCTTTGTGCACGAAAAACTATTCGCGCTTGATATTGGTACTCGTTCCGTTGTAGGAATTATTTTAGAAAAAACGGCTGATTCATTTGAAGTAACAGATATTGTTTCAATGGAACATCAAGAACGAGCTATGCTAGATGGGCAAATTCACGATGTGATCGCTGTCTCAAAAGTCATTCAAACCATTAAAGACATATTGGAAAAGAAACACGGCTCACTTCATAATGTGTCGGTTGCTGCAGCTGGGCGTGCACTAAAAACAGAGCCTGCCTCTATTAGTATCGATATTAACGGGAAATCAATACTCCAACACGATGATATTCTGCATCTCGAATTAAGTGCCGTTCAAAAAGCACAAGCCATTGTGGCTGAAAAAAACAACTCAAGTTCAAACCATCATTATTATTGTGTCGGATATTCCGTTTTATATTATCGACTTGATGATCAAGAAATCGGCAGCTTAATCGATCAGAGTGGAACAAAAGTCTCAGTCGAAATTATTGCAACATTCCTTCCAAAAGCGGTTGTTGAAAGCTTACTTGCCGCTTTGAAACGAGCAGATTTACATATGCAAGCTTTGACGCTTGAGCCAATTGCTGCAATCAATGTTCTCATCCCACAGTCGATGAGAAGATTAAATGTCGCGCTCGTGGATATCGGAGCCGGGACTTCTGACATTGCCTTAACAGACTCAGGAACCGTTATTGCCTATGGGATGGTACCGATTGCTGGTGATGAAATCACAGAAGCCATCAGCGATTCGCTTCTACTTGATTTTCCGTTAGCAGAAACCGCTAAAAGACAGTTGATTGATCAAGAGATAATTACTGTAACCGATATCCTTGGTTTCGAGACGGAAATACCAAGTACTGAGGTCGTCGAGAGTATTATGCCTTCCATTGAAAAATTGGCAGATGCTATTAGCCAGGAAATATATATATTAAATAACAACATACCACCAAAGGCAGTGATGCTAGTTGGCGGTGGCAGTCTAACCCCCAAGCTCCCTGAAATTCTGGCTGATAAATTAAATCTTCCGAAAAACCGTGTCGCTATTCGAGGGATTGAAGCCATTGGACAGCTCACAATTGCTGATCATGTACACAGTGGCCCTGAGCTCGTAACACCAATCGGGATTGCTTTAGCCGCTCATAAAAGTCCGATTCAATATATGAGTGTGAATGTAAACGGTCAAACGATCCGCCTCTTTGATATGAAAGAAATGACAGTAGGGGATTGTCTGCTAACTGCAGGAATTAAATTGAATAAATTATATGGAAGACCTGGCATGGCCATGATGGTTAAGTTCAACGGACAATTAATTACAATCCCAGGTGAGCATGGGACAAAACCGATCCTGACAATAAACGGCAAGGACGTATCATTAGATTACACCGTTCAAGATGGCGATGAAATCACAGTCCAACAAGGAGATGATGGCAGGTCACCTAGATTGTCTATTAAAGACCTTGCAGATGGATTGCCAAGTAAACAGGTCACAATCAATGACGCTAAACACACGATTCATGCCGAACTACGCCGTAATGATCAAGTTGTTACAGGTGAGGAATTTCTTCATGACAATGATAGAATTACATGTACAATACCAGGTACACTAGAAGAACTTTTTACTAAGACCAATAAAGAAGATCTATTGAGAAGTGTAAAGCCATTTACGGTTACAGTGAATGAAAAGGAAGTTACCCTCCCTGCATTCGGAGGCAAGATTGTCAAAAACGGTATTCCAACAAATCCCACAAGTACATACGAAGATGGTGATGTGATTGAAATGAAGTCGTCCCGGCCACTCACTACTGATTTAGCCTATGCGATGAATGCACAGCTCACATTTTCAATCCCAGTTACATTCAACGGAAAAAAACTACGGCTTACAAAGAAGCTCGCTGAGTTTTATCGCGATGGACATACTTTAACGAGCGAAGATGTCATCAACCATGGAGATACTCTTAGCTTCGTTCAAAATAAAATGGAGCCGTTTATTTTTCAGGATGTATTTATGCATATTGACATTGACATGCCAGAACACATCGTAGGAGGATTTCTGTTAATGAAAAACAAACAAGAGACAACCTTCAACGAAACATTAGCTCCTGGAGATGAACTAAACATTTTATGGCCGACATCATCACCGACATGAAAAAAAGTAAAAAAGGGTCAGACCTTACTCTATACACCGTTTATTATGTCCTCTAAACGGTATATGGAGATGTGGGGTTCTGACCCTTCATTACGACGTGATAGCCTGTTATATCATTTCCCTACTGCGTCTTCGAGTGAAGTCACAGTGATTCTCCAATGTGAATCATTCCAAGCAGGCTTGCCATCTTTAAAATAAATGGCCTGTGGTGATTGGTGTTTCACATCGAAGATTTCCGCAATATAAGCAGAAAGCGGACGTGCTTCCTGAATAGCTAAATAAGCTGTCTTAACATCATTGTGCTCATCAATATACCTTTGATACTCTGTAAAGGCCTCTGCGCTAACAGGGCACGTTAAACTATGCTTAAAGAGAAGGAATGAATCCTCTTTAACTAATTCATTAAACTGTTCTTCTGTTTCAATTTTCACTAATGTCATTTCAACAACTCCTTTTTAGGCATTATTCTATAGATTGTTAACCCATTTCACAAAAAATTGGCGCTGAAATTAGCCTATCATTTCAGCGCCAGTTTTGACAAATTTACTGTTTATACTTCGTTTCCGTTTCTTCGAATGCCTTTTCGGTCTCATCGAGCAATTGAGCCGCGCTTTTGTCGCTCTTTTTCGAATCGTTAACTGTTGATTTATCTGTATCTGGTACATGCTTCACTTCAACACTTTTGATTTTTGAATGATGACTGGAACTTCCTTTATCATCTGCCAAACTTTCGATACCTTCTTTTTTACTTAATTCTTCTCCTGTTTTAACGCCAGGCTTTAAGCTTGATACTTTATCCAATAAGTCAGAACCTTTACTTACAAGCTGTGTTACAGAACTGCTTTTTTCTTTAGCCGTTTCAGCAATTCCGTTGCCTTTTTCAATCGCAACCAGACGGAGTTTTTCTGTTTTCTCACCTAAAGATTTCGCTTGTTCATTGAGGTCGCGCAGCAATTCTTTCCCCGTTTTAGGAGCCATGAATAAGCCGCAGCAAGCACCAATAACGCCTCCAACCACAGCCCCAATGATAAATCCTGAAGAGTTACCAGAATTACGATCTTCATTTGCCCTTTCGCAATCCTTCGTATAATCCTTAACCGGAAATTCTTTTTGTGCCATGTTCTTTCTCCTCTCAACTTTGTATTTAATAGTTTTCTTTTTCTTACGTATTATCTAGAACGTAAGAAACGCTTTTTTACTACTTTGTCTGATGCTAATTCCTCTTGTTGACTATAAGATGGTTCGTCAGCTGACATAGTCTGCTTTTTCTTAGATTTCCACTTATCGCGGATTTCCATCGCAACATTTGTCCACTGTACAATCTGGGAAATCTTATCTTGATTATTTTCGAGTTCATGCTGCACTTTCTGTGAAATTTTTTGAACAGATGTATTAAAGTTTTGGATGGAACTTCCCACATCCTTCACTGCATCTACCACGGTATTTAGGTTTTCTGATTTCTTTTGTAAATCTTCTGCGAGTGCATTTGTTTTATGCAATAATTGCGTCGTCTCAAGTGACACACCTTGCATTTGGCTTTCTAACCCAGTTAGTGTTTTCGACACACTATCAAGTGTAAATTGTAGCGACTTTAATGTTTTGGCTAAAAAAACAACTAAAATGAAAAAAGCGATTGCGAAAACGGCAGCACTTAAATATAAAATTATTTCCATGTCCATACCTCCGAAAAATGTTTCACTTATGTTTACACAATATTTTGTCTGTTCTTATCAATACCCTTTCTGTTCTGAGATAAACATCATCCCTAAACATTTTCCACAATTATGATACATATTCCTTCCTCATCGTAGTCTTAGAATAACAAATTTTTTCACGAGTGAAAATTATTTCTCCTCTCGAACCATTACATGCAACAGAATACAGAAAATCGGTTACAATAATGATGTGATAGAGGTACGCAACAAATCTACGTTTTCTTAACAATTTGAGTGAATTCCTATCTCTTTATCTTATTTTTATGGAGGCCATACTAATGAAAGATCCTAGAATTGAACAACTGGCAAAAAATTTAATCAACTACTCTGTTAAGCTACAAAAAGGGGAAAAAGTCCTGATCGAAAACTTCGGCCTACAACGCGAGCTCGTCAATGCCCTTGTTAAAGAAGCATATGCAGCAGGTGGATACCCATTTGTTTCTTTAAAAGACCATCAAGTAGATCGCGCCTTACTGATGGGTGCAAAAGAAGATCAATTTGATATGATTGCTGAATTCGAAGCGAATGTTATGAAAAATATGGATGCCTATATCGGCCTGCGCGCAGGTGACAATATCAATGAGCAATCAGATGTACCTGCAGAAAAAATGGCCATTCATGGCAATACAGTCGGTAAAAAAGTACATAGAGAAATCCGTGTTCCTAAAACAAAATGGGTTGTGCTTCGTTACCCGACAAACTCAATGGCTCAATTGGCTAAAATGAGTACGGAGGCATTTGAGGACTTTTACTTTAATGTATGCAATCTAGACTACGGCAAAATGAGCGAGGCAATGGACAGCCTTGTTGAGCTCATGAATCGTACCGACAAAGTCCGCTTAACTGGACCTGGCACCGATTTAACGTTTTCTATCAAGGACATCAAGGCAATTAAATGCGCTGGAGAATTAAATATTCCTGACGGTGAAGTATATTCGGCTCCTGTCCGTGATTCAGTAAACGGAACGATTACATACAATACGCCATCACCTTATCAAGGATTTACATTCGAAAATGTGAAATTAACGTTCAAAGATGGCAAAATTGTTGAAGCAACGGCGAATGATACAGAGCGCATAAATAAAATTTTCGATACAGATGAAGGAGCTCGGTTCGTTGGAGAATTCGCTATTGGTGTGAATCCATTCATCCTTCATCCGATGCAAGACATCCTATTTGATGAAAAAATTGACGGTAGCTTCCACTTCACACCAGGTCAATGCTATGATGATGCTTATAATGGCAATCATTCCAACATTCACTGGGATTTAGTGAACATTCAACGCCCTGATTACGGCGGCGGAAGCATCTACTTTGATGACGTCTTAATCCGTCAAGATGGCCGCTTTGTCATTCCAGAGCTTGAGAAGTTAAATCCGGAAAACTTGAAGTAATGATTGACCAATCCCACAGCTAAAGCAGTGGGATTCTTTTTCGCAAACATTTTACTTACAAACTCCCAAAGGAAGTCGCAGAGGCAAAACTTGGGCGAACAACTCTCGATAAAAAACAGTCCATCGAAAGGGCAAGGTCTGTGCCTGCTACGCCGTTCGTTCGGCGATACTTTTCTCTTTTTTCGGTTGATCCTTTGGATGTTTTGCTTTTTGTCTTTCTTCCATGGACAAAAAACGCTTATTCCATACCGGTTGCTTATATAAAACCGAAAGAAGTGGTTTCATTTCCATGTGATATTTTTTGCGCACAATATTTTGCGCTCCATTCACATCACGATGGATTTCTGTTTTGTGAACAGAACATATGAAGTTTCTTCCGTTTGCTTGGTGTCGCCCCCCACAAAACGGACAATCTTGGGAGGTATAGCTTTCTTCTGTTTCTTCCATGCTGATCCCTTTTAATTGGGCTTTGTATTTCAGCTTTTGTTTGATTTTCCCCTGATTCCATAGCGATAATTGTTGTCGTCTTTTTTTATTGTATTTCCGTTTCTTTTTCCTATTTTTCTTTGTGTTTTTTTCCAAACCAGATACGTTTCCGATGACAAAGTTCGTTACTTTTTCTTCTTCTAAAAAAGAAACGGCTTCTTTTGTTGTCTTATGTTCCAACTCTTCAAGCTGATTTTTTGTCTTTTATTTTTTCCATTGACGAGAGCCCTTTTTACAACGAGACATTTTTTTACTCAAATCGGCTAATACCTTTGCACGGAATTGAGAAATACTACGCATCGCTCGACCCGAAATTAATAATGCCTTATCCTCGGTCGCTACAGTTACGGAGTGAATTTCACCCAAATCTCCACCCGCCGCTTTAAAAGCATACGTTGAAGTGTCTTTTTCTGGTACAGATACCGAATAACAAAACCAGTAGGCTCCGTTCCTCCAAACGATCTCAGCGTAGTTACAGTTTTTTAAATCTTCTTTTGAAAGATTAGGAATGGTGGCCGATTTGTTTTTCTTAGGAACTTTTTCATTCCAGTTTTTCTTTTTCTTTTTCGTTAAAAGGGTAGAGAGGTTTACTTCGTATTCTACTTTTTTAATTTTGATCGCTTCGTTTGAAATCTCCATAGACGTTTGTTTTAACGGAATACAATAATAGTATTTTTTACGCTACGGATATTTTGCTTTTTTGTCCGTTACTCGTAGCTGACGAATGGTTTCACGATTGGCAACATATTTATCTGCAATAGCTTGAACAGTTTGAGAATGAAGATGATACGTTTGTTTCCGAATCGCTTGGATTTCCGTTTTACTTAACCACTTTTTAAAGGAAAAATAATAAGAAGTTGCTTCTCTGACAATATCATTCCAAACGGAAGCTGCTTCTCGTTGCATGAACCTTAACTCTGAATACAATTTTTTATCATAAGGGATTTTAAATGAATGAGTCACAAACACGGTGTTCTCCTCCTTTCTTATTATTCAAATAACTCCACAATTCAATCATACAGAACATTTGTTCCATTCGCAAATGATACGTTCACTTAAAGCAAAAAAAAAACGAAACATGAACATGTCTAAAGACATGCCTGTTTCGACCTCACTACCATCCCACCTCTAAAGAAGTGGGCTTTCTCGTTCGAAAAAGTCTGTAAAACTCGCTATAACGGTTTGTTATAGCGAGTTTGTTTGATTCCATTTTAAGGGTTTATTGTTTTTTCTCCTGTTGAAGCATAGGACTCGATTGCATTTCTCGAAAAGTCATTCGCCTAGGTTGAATCTGCTGCTGGACATTATTCTGCTGAGTACTTTTCTGCTGAGACGACCTCATTAAATCCAATGGCGTTCTCATTGATGCATGGGCTTTATCGGTATTATTACAATGCATCATTTCCTCTGTTTCGATTTTATTTGTTTCGATTAATTCCTTGTGTTTTTGCTTCAGTTCTTCATAAGATTGCTGTAATTCTGCATTTTTTTGTTTTTGATTAGCTTCAATCAACTGGAATGTTGCTAGCTCCCTGCTCTGCATGTCATAAGATTGTCTTAACCTCTCTAGCTCTTGGTGCTGATCCTGTTTCGTCAAATTGGTTTCTTCAAGTTCTTTCTTTAGATTTTGATAAGATTGTTTTACTTCTTCAAGCTCTTGATATCGGCTTTGTTTAGCAAGTCTGATTTCTGCTAGCTCTCGGTTCTGCGCCTCATAAGATTGTCTCAATACTTCGAGTACTTCTTTCTGAACCTGTACAGCAAATTTTGATGTTGCTAGCTCATTTTTCTGTAATTCATAGGATTGTTTTACTTCTTCAAACTCCTTTTTTTGACTTTGTTCCTTCACCCTAGACTCTGCTAGCTGGCGATTCACTTCTTCATATGATTGCTTTAGGTCTACAAGCTCTTGGCTCTGGTTCTGTTCCACCATTCTAGATCCTGCTAACTCTTGGCTCAATTCTTGATAAGATTCCTTTAATTTCCCAAGATTTTGGCCCTGGTTTTGATAAGATTGGAGTAATTCTTCTAGCTCTTGTCGACGGTCTTGTTCCTTCAAAGTTACATCTGCTAACTGCTGATTGATCGCTTCATAAGATTGCTGTAATTCCTCAAGTTCTCGGCTCTGGTTCTTTTCCACCATTCTGGAGCCCATTAATTCTTGGTTCATTTCTTGGTACGATTGTTTTAGTTCGCCTAGCTCTTGGTCCTGATTTTGATAAGTCTGCTTTAATTCTTCAAATTCTTGTTGTTGGTCTTGTTCTTTCAAGATAGAATCTGCTAGCTGGTGATTCACTTCTTCATATGTTTGCTTTAGGTCTACAAGCTCTTGGCTCTGGTTCTGTTCCACTAATCTGGATTCTGCTAACTCTTGGGTCAATTCCTGATAGGTCTGTTTTAGTTCCCCTAGCTCTTGATCCTGTTGTTGATGAGATTGGAGTAATTCTTCTAGCTCTTGTTGTTGATCTTGTTTCTTCAATGTGATTACTTCAAGCTGTTGGGTCAATTCTTCATATGCTTGCATTAATTCTTCTAGCTCTCGGCTCTGGTTCTGTTCCACCATTCTAGAGTCTGTTAATTCTTGGGTCAATTCTTGATAGGATTGTTTTAATTCGCCTAGCTCTTGAATCTTCTCTTGTTCCACCATTCTGGAGTCTGTTAATTCTTGGGTCATTTCTTGGTACGTTTGTTTTAGTTCGCCTAGCTCTTGATCCTGTTGTTGATGAGATTGGAGTAATTCTTCATATGTTTGCTTTAGGTCTTCAAGCTCTTGGTCCTGATTTTGATAAGAATGAAGTAATTCTTCTAGCTCTTGTTGTTGATCTTGTTCCTTCAATGTGATTACTTCAAGCTGTTGGGTTACTTCTTCATATGTTTGCATTAATTCTTCTAGCTCTCGGCTCTGGTTCTGTTCCACCATTCTGGAGTCTGTTAATTCTTGGCTCAATTCTTGATAAGATTCTTTTAATTCTCCAAGATTTTGGCCCTGATTTTGATAAGCATGAAGTAATTCTTCTAGCTCTTGTTGTTGATCTTGTTCCTTCAAAGTTACATCTGCTAACTGCTGATTGATCGCTTCATAAGATTGCTGTAATTCCTCAAGTTCTCGGCTCTGGTTCTGTTCCACCATTCTGGATTCCGTTAATTCTTGGGTCATTTCTTGGTACGTTTGTTTTAGTTCCCCTAGCTCTTGATCCTGATTTTGATAAGATTGAAGTAATTCTTCTAGCTCTTGCTCCTGATCTTGTTCCTTCAATGTGATTACTTCAAGCTGTTGGGTCACTTCTTCATATGTTTGCATTAATTCTTCTAGCTCTCGACTCTGGTTCTGTTCCACTAATCTGGAGTCTGTTAATTCTTGGGTCAATTCCTGATAGGATTGTTTTAATTCGCCTAGCTCTTGGTCCTGTTGTTGATGAGATTGGAGTAATTTTTCTAGCTCTTGTCGACGGTCTTGTTCCTTCAAAGTTACATCTGCTAACTGCTGATTGATCGCTTCATAAGATTGCTGTAATTCCTCAAGTTCTCGGCTCTGGTTCTGTTCCACCATTCTGGAGTCCGTTAATTCTTGGGTCATTTCTTGGTACGTTTGTTTTAGTTCCCCTAACTCTTGGTCCTGTTGTTGATGAGATTGGAGTAATTCTTCTAGCTCTTGGCTCTGGTTCTGTTCCACCATTCTGGATTCCATTAATTCTCGGGTCATTTCTTGGTACGTTTGTTTTAGTTCCCCTAGCTCTTGATCCTGATTTTGATAAGATTGAAGTAATTCTTCTAGCTCTTGCTCCTGATCTTGTTCCTTCAATGTGATTACTTCAAGCTGTTGGGTCACTTCTTCATATGTTTGCATTAATTCTTCTAGCTCTCGACTCTGGTTCTGTTCCACTAATCTGGAGTCTGTTAATTCTTGGGTCAATTCCTGATAGGATTGTTTTAATTCACCTAGCTCTTGGTCCTGATTTTGATGAGATTGGAGTAATTCTTCTAGCTCTTGTCTCTGGTTCTGTTCCGCCATTCTGGAGTCTAGTAATTCTTGGTACGTTTGTTTTAGTTCACCTAGCTCTTGGTCCTGATTTTGATAAGACTGGAGTAATTCCTCGAGCTCTTGTCGATAGTCTTGTTCCTTCAATGTGACAGCTGCTAACTGGTGATTGATTGCTTCATGTGATTGCTTTAGGTCTTCAAGTTCTTGAATCTTCTCTTGTTCCACCATTCTAGATCCTGTTAATTTTTGGTTTAATTCTACAAGCTCTTGATCCTGATTTTGATAAGACTGGAGTAATTCCTCGAGCTCTTGTCGTTGGTCTTGTTCCTTCAATGTGACAGCTGCTAACTGGTGATTGATTGCTTCATGTGATTGCTTTAGGTCTTCAAGTTCTTGAGTCTTCTCTTGTTCCACCATTCTAGATTCTTTTAATTCTTGGTTTAATTCTTGATAGGATTGTTTTAGTTCGCCTAGCTCTTGGTTTTGGTCTTGTTCCTTCAATATTGAAGATTCAAGCTGGTGATCGAGTTCTTCATATGATCGCTTTAGGTCTTCAAGTTCTTGGCTCTGATCCTGTTCCACTAATCTAGATTCTGCTAACTCTTGGTTCAACTCCTGATAGGATTGTTTTAGTTCCCCTAACTCTTGGTCCTGATTTTGATAAGACTGGAGTAATTCTTCGAGCTCTTGTCGTTGGTCTTGTTCCTTCAGTTTAGAATCTGCTAGCTGGTGATTCACATCTTCATATGATTGCTTTAGTTCTTCAACCTCTTGGCTACGGTTCTGTTCTACCATTCTGGATTCTACTAACTCTTGGTTCATTTCTTGATAAGATTGTTTGATCCCTTCAAGCTCTTGGTCCTGATTTTGATAAGCATAAAGTAATTCTTCGAGTTCCTGTTTTTGATTTTGTTCCTTCAATGCAGTTACTTCTAGCTGTTGATTCATACCTTCATATGATTGCTTTATCTCTTCAAGCTCTTGGTCCTGATTTTGATAAGCATGAAGTAATTCTTCGAGTTCTTGTTTTTGGCTTTGTTCCCTCAATGCAGTTTCTTCTAACTCTTGATTCATCTCTTCATATGATTGCTTTATCTCTTCAAGCTCTTGGCTCTGATCTTGTTGAGCCATTCTGGTTTCCAGAAGCACATGTTTTACTTCTTCAAGTTCTTTTTCTTGACTCTGTTGGGTCAAACCAGAATCTGTAAGTTCCTGATTCAGTTCTTGATGAGTTTGCTTTAACACATCAAGGACTCGTTTCTGGTCTTGTTCTGACAACCTGGATTCTGCTAGCTCTTGTTTCATTTCTTCATAAGACCGTTTTAACTCTTCTAAGTCTTGGTTTAGAGCTTCATATGATTGCTTTAATTCCTCTAGTTCTTGCGTCTTTTCTTTCAAGTCGATATTTTTTTGATTTACAGCATCAGCGTCTCTTTCCTGATCTGTATGTTTCCTTTTTAATTCCTCATTTTCTTTTTCTAAAATGGTATATTGATTTTTCATTTCCTCTACTTGATTGGTCATGGTTTGAATCTGTTCGACTAATTCTGAATGGACTCGCTTTTCAACCTCCCTTTCAGCTGCAATTAGTTCATGCTGATGTCTTAAGGTCAAATATTCCTCTGTGATATCATTCTCCCGATAGCTTTTTAACACTTTTTTGTATTTTTTAAGTTGGCGAATCAGCGTACTGAGCTGATTTTCCTCAGTGAAATTGGACACATTTACCCCCCCATTAAAAATGATATAGAGTATTGTATGTTCTTCCATCTAGGCTGTGCAGAAAGAATCATTTCAAAGTTCTGATGATTCCCTTTCAGAAAATGGGCGTTCATACCGTAACTAGGACTAGGGGGTCTACATACTTTGTACTGTACAATAAAAATTTTATTAGGGAGTCGATCATATGAGTCATTCACCACGGCCCACTCAAGAGCTTTTATGTATCAATGCTGAAAAAGTATATGATTGGGTTGTATTACAGAATACGATTAGACAATTTGTTTCAGCCGAAGAGCTTGAAATTGACCATGAACTGGATAATGTAAAGCATTTAACAACACACTTCATTTTAACTGATGAGCGTGGAAAACCGCTTGGTCCAAATGCTGAGGTTAAGGTAAAAGAAATCGATAAGCGTGAGGAAAAAACGTTTGTCATTGACGGTGCCTTAGTAACACTGGAAAAAGTCTCTTTCGTAAAGGTCTTCTTCATTGTCATTGAATTTAGAGGTATTCATGATCATACACATTTCGTCTTTAAATCTTGCCCAATCCGTGTAGAAGCTCATGAAAGTTTATTCTTATGTGCGCCAGAAGGCACAAGATTAGTAGTTAGAATAACAGATCTAGATGGCACTGCTAAGCTTAATTTCCACGATGATCGTTTAAAAAGCGTCGATCTTACATTAACAACATGCCAAAGCATTCAAGCAGTTGCTGACGTTACGATCGAAGTGAAAGCAGACTTCTGCCAGCCAAGAGATATCTTGACAGAACAATGCCAAGCACCAGTCGTTCCTCCACAATGCCCAGTCATTTTCCCTGGTCATGATAACTAATAAGCTTGCATAAGATTTAAGAGAGGAGATTTCCTCTCTTCATTCTTTTTAAGGCTGGTGAAAATATGACGGACAAACTACTTCAAGAATTAGAAAATAAACTCAAGGAAATGGAAATCGAAAGTATCGAATTTCAGGAAAAAATAAGGACATGTCTACATAATAAAAAGCAAGTTCAAGTGTCAAATCCCATTTCCTATTTCAATTATTCGACGATTATAGATCAAGAAAATAATCAGGAGCATACCGTTATAGGAACCTTTCATTTTCATAATCAAACGGCTCTTCCCCTACACAGTCCAGTTATCTTACTCAAGATTAACTCGGACAAACCATACGACTTTTCCGGAAAATACGTCCTTCCTAATAAACCTCTTCAAAACGAAACTTTTTTTTGGGAACGGATCGAAAATTCAAAAAGTAATAGGGATAAGGAGTACTTATTCAAGCCAGTCTCAAATGAGATAATTCCGCCAAATGAAACCTTCTCATTCTCGAACTTCCAGCTTCGTTTCACAAACGTTGAACCCGCCTATATACAGGTTGAAGGGTTTATTTATTACAAAGAAAGAATGGAAGGGATTGCTTCTTTGAATTCCATCAGCATAAATTATTAGAAATGGGGTGAGGAATTTGTTTTCTTCGAAGAATAAGGAAATTAAGGATTTGTTAGAAACACTGCTACAAAAAGAAATTGAAAGAAAAATTAATAAAAACGAGAACGATACCACAATGCTGCATAACGGGCAAACTATCATCAATATTGACCATAGCTTAAGCTCATATGCCTTGCTATATTTATTGCTTGGACAACATTCTACAACAGGATCAAAGGACGTGGAGGAAAATAGTAATTTTACAACTAAAAGCAAGTTGGAGGAAATAAGTGAAGATATAACACAGATGCAGGAGATTAATAAGAAATTTTATTTAGAGGTATTAGAGACGCTCCGTTAAATATATCTTTACTAAGTAACGTGCCTATCTCCTAAAAAAAGGGACATGATTTCATTTAACCATGCCCTCTTCCAATGACCTCTTGTATATCAAGGGGGTTTTTTATTCATGCTTATTAGCAATCACAATCATGATGCTTATCATGTTTCTCATCATTTTCATTATGACAGCAGATACAGAACGTTTTTTGGATATCTACATCAATCGTTGTAAAATCTCCATGTCTAGGTGTAACAACAAGACTTTTAAAATCCTCAACTTGAAATATTTTTGTACTATCTTTAATGATATCTTCTTTAATTACTCTGTCACAATGTCTGTCACAATGTCTGTCACAATGTCTGTCACAATGCCTGTCACAATGTCTGTCACAATCTTTTTCTTTTTTTTCTCTTGTTTTAATAGTTACCTGTACATCATGGTCTGGAGTTAATACAATAAATGTTTTATTATGATTGTTTGTAAAATCTTCAAAAAGTGTTAGAGGTGTGTTCTGCGGAAGTTTAATGTCATCCTTTTTGAACTCATGAGTTGAAATAAAACATTGGTTTTTCCTATCATCTTTTTTGTCGTGATCTTTCCTATTATCTTTCTTACTTTCTTTTCTCGGACAACTTTCGTAATATTCCTCACCACTGTATGATCTTGCAATATAACCCATTCTCTCATCTCCCTATAAGTTTGACACTTTAATATGTCTTCCCTGCTATATAATGCAAGTAGGCGTAGTTTTGTAAGGGACAAGAGCTTATTTTTATTTAAAATAATAAGTCTTTTGTTCGCCTTATTATGGGCAAACTAATTATTATTCCCATTCTCTTTTAAAAATTTGGGAGCTTTTGGACAGATAGATGAATACCCTATTCAAAGGAGGAGGGGATAAATCGTTATGTCAGAATGGAAAAAGCGTCCTAAAATTCCTGAGTCACATCCTTTCAGAGAAATTTATAACGATTTTCTTGATTCCAACCGTGAGGAATTATTGGAGTGGATTGACGAGCTCAAGAAGGATCGAAATGCAGCGTTGGAAGAAAAAAAGAAAGGGAAAAAGACTTTCGACCATTTTATTAAACAACGGATGATTGATACTGCCATAGAAGCATATTATTGGAAGTATTTAAATAAAGAGACAAAAATTGAAAATAATGATGAAAACATGGATAGTAATCAGTGTTAATAAATCGTCTGACCATAGATTTTGTTTTTATCGATACAGGATGTACTTATATAAAGGGCTTATGAATGGGTGCATGTTTATTCCAGTTATGCGAATATATTGCGCCCATCTTTTTATTAAATGGATTTCTCAATGATCTTGCCTTTTTTAAAGGAACGAAACCAATACATTAACACTCTAAAAAGAAAGCTTAAAGGATTAATCGCACAAGCTGTTTTTGTTCAAATATAGCATTCTATTTTTACTTTAACAAAGACACATGCATGGTCCGACATAAAACATCCACGAGCGCCTGCTCTAACCTAACGCTGAAAAAGGGTCAGGTTCTATAAACTGTATCACCTTATGAAGATGGCAATTGCGGAGCTGAATTTGCGAAGCCTCTCCTCTTTTCTATAGAAAAAGGCGCAAAAATAGAGTGATTTTCCTGCTTGGTACAAGCATCCCCTTCGTTCATTGAATACCCTGTATTAAGGCGATAGAAAGGGTGATTTTATGGAACTTTATAACCCAAAGAAAAATAAGTATTATATGGAAGCTCGTGATTACTGTCCTGATCCTGAGAAAAACAAGTGCCATAATAAAAAGAAAGATAAAAAGGATAAGTCAGAGCTGAAATGTGAGTGCCATAACAAAAAGAAAGATAAAAAAAACAAGTCAGAGTCAAAGTGTGAATACGATAACAAAAAGAAAGATAAGTTAGAGTTGAAGTGTAAGGTCAAATATCATTTCGAATTGTCTTAACCTCATTAGAATTGCCTCTACCATATAAACATTGATGGCAACGTACTTCGTGATTTACCAATGAAATTCTATAAAAGATTTACAAGTAGGACACTAATCAACTAGACTAATATTTATTAACCCCCAAATACAGAAGTGATGCTCTTATAGCATGAATAGCATATTCAAGGCAGATGTCTAAGACTGTTTTCCTATATGATTCCATCATCTGGAATCATATAAAAAAGGGAGCAAAAATATAACGTTTTTCCACCTTTGTACAAGGCACCATTTCCTCCATTGAGTATCTTGAATTCAGATTTTCCATATAGGGAATCTGAGTTTTTTATTTATAACACAAAAAAACCACCGGGTAATAATCTCCGATGGCATTTGTTATATTATTTCACTTCTAGTAATTTCTCATATGCAGCCTGGAATTTCTGAATATCTCCGGCGCCCATGAATAGAATGACACTGTTGTCATGTTTGCGAAGGATTTCTGTTGTTTCCTCTGAAATCAGCTCAGCTCCTGGGACTTTCTCTTGAAGATCCTCAATGGAAAGCTTCCCTTGATGTTCACGTGCCGAACCAAAGATTTCGCATAGATATACTTGATCAGCTAAGTTTAAGCTATCGGCAAATTCATTTAGAAATGCCTGAGTTCTTGAATACGTATGCGGCTGAAATACGGCCACAATTTCACGATTGGGATATTTTTGACGTGCAGAATCAACCGTTGCTGTAATTTCAGTCGGATGATGGGCATAATCGTCAATAACGATTTGATTGCCAATTTCTTTCTCAGAAAAACGACGTTTCACCCCAGTAAATGTCGTCAATTGCGCCTTCACCGTTTCCGTATCCAAATTTTCATATTGACACAGTGCAATAACGGCTACAGCGTTTAACACATTATGCTTACCATAGGTCGGAATCGTAAACGTCTCATAGTAATTATTCCGCACATGAACATCAAATGTTGTGCCCTGTTCGGAAACTTGAATATTCCGTGCTTGAAAATCATTTTCTTCCGCAAATCCGTATAAGATCACTGGAACTTTTGCTTGAATTCCTTGAAGTTGTTCATCATCGCCACAAGCAATAATTCCTTTGTTCACTTGCAGAGCCATCTTCTGAAACGCCTCGAATACGTCCTCAATGTTGGCAAAATAGTCTGGATGGTCGTAATCAATATTCGTCATGATTGCATAATCAGGATAATAAGAAAGGAAATGGCGGCGATATTCACACGCCTCGAATACAAAATAGTCCGATTTAGCAATCCCTTTCCCCGTACCATCACCGATTAAATACGAAGTTGGCTTTGCTCCTCCCATTACATGGGCAAGTAATCCTGTCGTCGATGTTTTCCCATGTGCGCCTGTTACAGCCACACTGATGAATCCCTTCGATAAGTCTCCGAGGAATTTGTGATAGCGAAGGATTGGCAATCCCAGCTTCATCGCTGCAACAATTTCCGGATGAGTGTCTGGGAATGCATTTCCTGCAATAATTGTCATTCCAGGCTGAATATTTTCTTCAGCAAAAGGTAGAATTGTAATGCCTGCATTTTCTAATGCAATTTGTGTAAAAAATTTCTTATCATAGTCAGAACCTTGAACAACATACCCCATATCATGAAGTACTTGAGCAAGCGCGCTCATCCCAGAGCCTTTAATTCCTACAAAATGGTAAACAGTCATAAATAGATCCTCCACCAATCGTCTATCTGTATCACGGTATATGATGTCATTTTTTGTTTTACTTGTTAACTAATTTGGAAGTTCTAAGGGAGCTTAATGGCTTCCCTTTCAGTATCTCCCATAGAATAGAAATCTTAACTTCACGTTTTTAATACATGAGTATTCATTATATCACTATTTAAAAAAATCAACCATCACACAATATTACCATTTTAACATAGTTGATTTTATCGACCCTTCATTTGCCAATTAATACGTTATAATTCTTAGTATATACATTTTCGTCTAGGATGTTCACCTATAAAAGACACGAATATGGCTATTAAACACCCATATCTAGTATTAAAGTCATCTTAGTTAGACAAACTAGCTCCAGTAATATGGCCTGCGTGAGTAGTACTTCCATACATCCTCTTACAAAACCCCTTAAATTCCCCGTGTTATTTGTTTCTACTTTTTAAGTAAACCTAGCTCTTCCTATTTCCTTTACACAAAGAACAGAAACACCTTCAAAAGAGTATTGTCTGTACACGTTAGCCCATCCTACTAGTGGCCGCAACACACATACTGTAGTCGGCGAATTACTGCCCGATTCTTACATCACCGATTTTTCCTCTAAAAAGTATTCTAATTCTTCTGCATTGATGAGCACATCCCTCGGTTTACTACCTCTGGATTCAGAAATAATCCCCTGTTCATGCATCATTTCCATCAATCTAGCTGCCCGATTGTAACCAATCTTGAACCTCCTTTGTAAGCTTGAGGTTGAAGCAGCATTTTGAGAGACGACAAATTCGCATGACTCAAAAAATAGTTCATCGATTTCTTCCGTAACTTGTACTTTATTTAATAATTCTTCTTGCTCAAATAAGTATTGCGGCTGCTGCTCGTTCTTCACATGATGGACAACCTCATCAATTTCATGATCAGTGACGAACGTACCTTGAAGCCGAACCGATTTGGAAGATCCATTTTCTGCAAACAACATATCGCCTCTACCTAGCAGCTTTTCTGCACCACCGCTGTCGAGAATTGTGCGTGAATCCACTTGAGATGAGACTGAAAAAGCAATTCTTGTCGGGATATTTGCCTTAATCAATCCAGTAATAACATCAACTGAAGGACGCTGAGTTGCAACAATCAAATGAATTCCGCAAGCACGTGCTTTCTGTGCAATTCGACTAATGGCCTCCTCCACATCTGCAGGCGACATCATCATTAAATCGGCAAGCTCATCAATAATAATCACGATAAATGGCAGTTTGTTCGCGTGCTGACCCGCAGCCTCTGCGTTTTCATTGAAACGCCCGATATCACGTACTCCCGCGTGAACAAATAGCTCATAGCGCCGTTCCATTTCTTCAACAGCCCATTTCAAAGCAGCAGTAGCTGCCTTTACATCTGTAATAACCGGGCTAACGAGATGAGGGAGACGGTTATATGGAGCAAGTTCGACCATTTTAGGATCTATGAGTAGCAGTTTCACCTCTTGTGGTGTAGCTTTGTACAGTAAACTAATTAGCATAGAATTAATACACACACTTTTCCCTGAGCCCGTTGCCCCGGCAATGAGTCCGTGCGGCATTTTTTTCAAGTCAGTCACAATCGGTTCACCGGAAATATCAAGTCCAAGTGCAACTGTCAACGGGGATGGATCTTGTTTGAATGAATCACTTTCGAGAATTTCCCGCAAAAAAACAGGCATACTTTTTCGATTTGGAATTTCAATGCCAATTGTATGCTTACCGGGAATCGGTGCTTCCATCCGAATATCCTGCGCTGCAAGACTTAGTTTAATATCATCCATTAAATTCGTAACCTTATTCACCTTCACACCTGGCTCTGGCTGGACCTCAAATCTTGTAACAGCAGGTCCTTGCGTGACATTGACGACTTTCGCACGAACATTAAAGTTCTTCAATGTATCATCCAATAGTGCCGTTTGTCCTTCAAGCCATTCATTGTCATTTTCTGTAGTTGCTGCTGGTGTTAATAGGTCGATGGAAGGAAATGCGTAATATGGATTTTCTTCCTCACTCTTTGTATGATTCGATACAATTTGATTTTGTAGATTCATTTCTAACGGTTCTGTAGGAATGTCTTCAGGAATGATCTCTTTTACCGGTTCTTCGGTATGTACAAGACTTTGAATAGAAGTAAGGTGTACTTCGGATTTCGATTCAACTAAGTCTTTAGTTATTACACGAGCTTCTTTGCTATGTACTTCATTCGCATCTTGTTCAAACTTAACTTCAGACCCTGACTCGACATTTTCCCGGGAAATGTTCCAATCCTCGACAATAGATTTCCTCGTCGACCCGAAAGGTTTCAGCCTATCGACCTTTTCTTTATCCTGCTTCAACATAACTACATTAAAGGGAATATGTTTTTTTGTAGGTTTTGGTTGAACGAAATGTTCCTGTTCAAGAGAAGGTTCTGCGATTGTCGTTGTATCACTTGATTCAACTTCATGTACAGAAATCGTGGCAGTCTTTTGTTCGGTTTCTTCTACATTTGGTACTAGCGATTCAATTGTAGCAGCGGTAGTATCAATACTTATTTCTTTAAGCTCCGCTTTTTCTTCTTCTTTGATTAAGTCCGTCAAATTCTCATTTTTTTCTTTCTCATCATAGACATCGATTAATTCTGATACATCTTCGCCGACCTTTTGTTCTTCAAACTCTGTATCTGCTATCGTTTCAAGCTTTTCCTCTGGTTCTTCCCTATCATTTTTTCGAAGTATCGCTTTAGTTTCTATTGGATCGGGAACATGTAATTCTATTGAGCTTTCTAATTCATACTCAACATGGTCATCTTCGGTCTTATTAAAGGGTTCCGGTCGTTTATACCCATAAATAGGAGATGGAATTTCAGTTGGCCGAAACGGTTTTTTGGACGGAATAATCTTAGTCGTTTTTGGTGCTACTTCCTGTTTCTTCTCTTCCGGCTTTACTGGTTGCTTGTGAACTGTTTCCGAACTGTTCTCCCGATGATTTATGTTTCTTTCTTTGTTTATTGGACGGACAGGCTTTTTGGGACGCCTTTCTCTCAATTTACTATCTGGGATAATAGGGAATTTAAATTCACCCTTTGGGTATTGAAATAATATCCGAGTATCCGGGTCTAAACGGGAGGATACGGGTTCATCATGGGAGACTGAAAGTTCTTTCACCTTTTTCAGTTGGGTCAAATCCATTGTTTTTAAGGTTTCTTTATCAATCTCTTCATCTATCATAATTTCTTCTATTTCAATAATTTCTTCATCTTGAAACCATTTCTTTATTTTTTTGAGCCATTTCAATACAATCACTCTTTCTACCAACTTATAGTCAACGATCTTTTTTTTATAAAATATAGGTAAACCAACTATTATGCGTACCCATTACCTGCATCATAAGCCAGTTGGAATATACCCAGTATACACCAATTAATCAATGAGTTTCACAAAATTATGTGAGGAAACCGTTTTATTTGTGATATTTTCATATTCTCTAGGTGACCTAGTATACGTGGATTCTATTTCAGTATCAATACAGTCATATTATATTTTCATGATAAAAGAGGAAAACTTCCATCAGTCGGGGTATTACAGCCTGTTAAACCGGGATAAAAAAAGAAGCACATCCCACTCAGTGATGTTTCACTGTCAGAATGCGCATCCTATAAGGTTTTGCTTGATTACTCGCTTCTCTTTTTATTTTTGCCGAGGATAAAGATTGGCTCTAACTCGTCATTTTCGTATAAGAAAGAAAGAGCGGTGATTGGGACATGGCCACTTGCAAAAAAGCTCATCGCCATTTGTGCAAGCACATCATAGCCAGTATCATTCTCGACATCTGCGATAATGATTACATCTTGATGCGGGATACTAATCGCCATCTCACCTTTCATGTTTTTTTTCATTTCTTTTAACCAAGTTTCGTTGACGATACGACTTGCATCGTAACCATCATTCGTATTCAGGAAGTAAAATGTATTACCAGCAACCGTATCAGATTTCAAGGGTGTTTTGAGCGATCGGACGTTAAACTTTGCAATTTGTCGTATCCGTTCAGGTTCCCACCCTTCTTTCTCTAGCATCTGACGATCGATTAGCCGGTATGTATTTCCCAAATCAAGCGCATACAGAATCCGTGTTTCAGCTGTATGTTCATCAAATAAAAACGGATTCCCAGATGTCGCTTCTGTAGGAAATGAGGTGGACCGAATGACTGGAAAGATGTTTTTTTCCTTACCAATCAATGTGTGCTCTTCACCCATCACCTGCAATGCTTCCTCTACATAATAAACAACTTCATCAATCGCTTTTTCTTTTGAATTTTCCCAATTTGCAACGATTTTTGGCAACTCAATTGAAATGCCTTTTCCAGTTACCGTGTTTTCAATTCGAAGAACATCTGTCTTACTATTAAAGTCATAGCTGCGGTATTGCGAACCTAACCGCTCTTTCATAAGTTTCATGATCTTCTTACTATCCATTTTCATTCAGCATTCTTCACTCCTTTGATTATTGTATGAAGGAACAAGGACGGAGCTCAGGCTTACGTACTTTATTTTGAGTTGGTTTAGCTTTTTAAAATAAGACGCTCTTCATACTTGATATGAAATATTATAAGGATTCGATAAAGTCTTTGATTTCTTGCTCCGTTTTACGGTCTTTGCTAACAAAACGCCCCAGCTCTTTTCCGTTATCATACGCAATAAAACTTGGAATGCCAAAAACATCATTTTCTACACAAAGATCAATAAATTTATCACGGTCAATATGTACGAAGGAATAATCAGCGTATGCCGCTTCAATGCCTGGTAAAATCGGTTCAATCACTCTGCAATCTCCACACCAATCTGCTGAAAACAAGAAAATATGTTTCCCTTCATTTTTTAACGTTGTAAATTGCTCCATAGATTCTAAATTCTTCATTCTAATTCCCTCCATGTATTCGATAAATTTTATCCCTCAACACTTATTTTGATGATACCAAACTACTTCAGGATAAACCAACAATACGCAAACTTGTTTGTATGAAGGACATGGGGACGGGGCTTCGCAACTTACTACTATAGCCAATCTACATTGCAGATATACGTACTTTATTAAGAAAATACTTCAAAATTCGGCTCCGCACCGCCACCATTGTGATTAGGGGAGTGTAGCGTGTTACAGGATGAATCCTTCATGATACATGATAAAGGGTGGCGTTTTAACGCCATAGTTGTTTTGCATTTAAATTGGCAAGTATTACACCCTACTATAAACCTAAGTCTTTTTGCCGATTTTTTCTTTATATGATCGTCTGCCTTTTACAACTTTCTATTGTTATCAACAACTAAAAAATCTATAATATAGGAAATATTTCTTATATCGCAATAGTATAGTACATACAATTACCTACTTATTCGGAAAGAGAGGAAGTTCATGAAAACAATTAAAGCAAAAATCGGACTTATTATTTTCATATCATTAGTTAGTGTTCTTCTATTAATCGTTTTTAACATGATCGCAATGAGAATGCAAAATAACGTTAGAGAAGAACAGTCGATTCTCAATCAAGCTATTGAGGATAGTAAAGATCTTAAATATGAAATGGCGGATACGCGAAAATTCGAGCGACAGTATTTGAAAAATCCGAAAGCTTCCAATGCAAGATTTGTATTCGAGCGTGTCAGGAAAATTATCGATACTTCTGCTTCATTAAAAGCAGAATACATCTCCTACCCTGACATGGTTCAGCAATTCAAACTCATTGAGATTCATTCTAAAGACTACGAAAAGAGCTTTAAGCAAATTGTTCAACTATATGAAAAAACGGGCTATTTCAACACGGAAGGCCTTCGAGCAGAGCTTGAAACTGACGGAAATAAAGTGGCGGATCTGCTTAAACATTCGAATCAGCAAGAGCTTTTCAACCAATTCTATATGATTCGGCTATTCGAACAACAATACATGGCAACGAAAGAACATACTCCATATACAGAATATTCGTCTCGGATAACTGACCTAGAGAATACAATAGCTAGTTCAGCCATTCCTCTTGTGCAAAAAGAGGCTCTTATTACTCAACTAAGCAAATATAGAAAGACAATGAGATCGATCGTAACAACCTATCTGGACACAACAACCATGACGTTGGCATTTGATACATCAGCACGTACAGTTGAAAAATCAGCTTCTGATTTAGAAACCATTGTGCATGAGCAAGAAACGAAAATGAAACGTGCAAATGAAGAAAAGGTCAAACGGATTACTATTTCTCTTGTTGTAATCAGCGTTATTATCATTTTGATTCTCTCGTCCATTGGCTATCTATTAATGGCATCGATGCGTTCTTCCATTTTCGCTTTAAAACATGGCGCAGATAAAATCGGTAGCGGTAATCTGGCACATCAAGTAGTCATCAAACGAAAAGACGAAATGATGAGTTTAGCAGAAACTTTTAATAAAATGGCGGAAAAAGTTAAACACACATTACTTGAAGTTAGAAATTCAGCTGATCAATTGAACTCTTCTTCACAAAATCTAGCCGCTATTTCTGAAGAAACTTCTGCTCAATCCAATCAAGTAAATGCAGCCATTAAACAAGTTGCAGCTGGCGCGACACTACAATCTTTAGAGCTTGAGGAAAGCAATGTTATTTTACAAAAGGTAACGGATTCCATCTCAGAAACAGAAATTATAAGTAAAGAAATTGTTATAGAGGCAAAACAAACAGAGAATGAAGGGCATGTTGGACTGAAAACAGTCGCAAGCCTTCAGGTGACATCTGAACAATTCCTACAATTGGCTACACATTTGACGATGCAAATTCAGAGTGCATCTGAAAAATCACTTGCAATATCAGGTATTGTTGGAACAATCCAAGACATTGCTGAAAACACAAATCTTCTCGCCTTAAATGCAGCCATTGAATCCGCACGAGCTGGGGATGCTGGAAGAGGATTTAGTGTAGTGGCAACCGAAGTACGAAAGCTTGCGGAACGTTCCAAACATGAAGCCAATAGCATCCAAGATGTCATCCATACAATGAATGAACAAATGAATGCATTAATGATTGAATCGCAGAAATTTAATGAATATAAAACGATTCAAAGTCATTCAGTCGACTATACAAAGAGCGCGTTTGAAAATATCGTTCAACATGTGGAACGAATCAGCTTGAAAATTGGTACCATCCAACGTTCCATTAAAGATGTCCAAAACGCAAACACCATTCTCGTTCAAAAAATGGGGGATGTGTATCAAATATCAGAGCAAACCACCGGCGCTTCACAAGAAGTCAGTGCCTCAAGCGAAAGCCAATTAATGGCAATTACACAGGTAAGCGAAGCCGCAACAGAACTAAGCCATATCGCAGCTGATTTACAAACGGTCGTTTCCCAGTTTAATCTTGAGAAAGAAGTTAGCGAAATCCATTCTGAAAAGAAAAGAGCAAAAAAGACGAACCTAAAACGAAAGAAGATTCATTGGAAACCATCTTCTGTCATGAAGTTTAATAGAAGCAAAAAAGAGAAAAAAACTAAGTTACCAAAGCTAAAGAAAAACGCATAGTACAAAGGAGAAAGCGGCTGACCCTTCTGGGACAATCTCTTTCTTTTTTCTGCAGAAAAGGGGTGGGGCTTCGCAAAATCAGCTCCGCACCGCCACCTTCATAAGGTTATACAATTCGACAACCTGAACCTTTTTCATCGTTGAGCTTTAGAGCAGACGCTCATGGATGTTTTTTGAGAGCTCTATAGCTTATCGAACAATTACTTTGACGCATATTTTTTGATTTTGACCCATAAATTCATATTTTCAAATATTGCATGTATGTGAGAACCGTTCGTTTAACAGAAAAAGGTTCTTCCTTCATTACGAAGAAAGAACCTTTTTTTAAATTATCGCTGTTGTCCAAATTTATATTCATATTGCCCTACCAACATGCTCATAATATGGCTGAACATGTCTTCTCGGGTAATCCGTTCATTTGTAAATACGCCAATCGCGCCTTCCTTTTTACGAATGCCGGCACGATTTGTGAAATCATCCATAACCGGTCCAAGCTCTTCTCCAGCGAGCAATCTTTTGGCTACTACATCTGGTAGCAATATTCTCGCACCGCCCGCAATGAACACATCTGATGATTCCCGGACTGTTAGTGCTCCCCAATTGCAGAGGAACAATCCATGTTTTGTTTCGACAACTCCGCCTTCAAGGCCTATTCCAATTTGTGCATCACTTTCACTCAAGCCGTTTCTAGACCGATTCACGGCTCCCTCTATCGTTTCGTCATCAGAAAAGGGCTGTTCCTGTACACCAGATAGAACATTTAGTGATAAGATTTCAACAAGTTCTCCTGAAAATGCATTCTTCACTGCTTGCACTTTTGCTGGGTTATAACTCCCGACTACAATTCGTAACATCGTACTTATCAAACACCTTTACCCGTTATTTAGAATGCTTTCAAGCGTCGTTTTATCACATGCACGTACTAATTTCCCAATCAGCTCACGTGCTGCCGCATAATCGTCGACATGGATCATAGAGGCAGCTGTGTGGATGTATCTTGAGCAAATGCCAATTACTCCACTTGGTATTCCTTCATTCGCTTGATGCACACGTCCAGCGTCAGTACCACCTTGTGATACGAAGTATTGATATGGAATTGAATGGGTTTCTGCTGTATCTAAAATAAATTCACGCATCCCCTTATGCGTCACCATCGTACGGTCAAGGATTCTTAAGAGAGCTCCTTTACCTAGCTGTCCAAATTCAGATTTATTACCGGACATATCATTTGCTGGGCTCGCATCCAAAGCGAAGAAAATATCTGGCTTAATCATGAATGCAGAAGTCTGTGCACCGCGAAGGCCTACTTCTTCTTGAACCGTTGCTCCTGAATACAAATTATTTGGCAACGTCTCCCCTTGTAAGTCTTTCAAAAGTTCTATGGAAAGACCGCAACCATAGCGGTTGTCCCATGATTTCGCAAGGATTTTCTTTTCATTTGCCATCGGTGTAAATGGACAGATCGGGACAATTTGTTGACCAGGGATAATGCCGATTTTCATCGCATCTTCTTTATCATCGGCACCGATATCAATCAGCATATTTTTAATATCCATTGGCTTCGAACGTTGAGACTCCTCAAGTAAATGAGGAGGAATCGAACCGATAACCCCTATTACCGGACCGTTATCAGTAATAATTTGCACACGTTGCGCAAGTAAAACTTGGCTCCACCAACCGCCAAGTGGCTGGAAGCGAACCATTCCATTATCCGTAATCGATGTAACCATGAACCCTACTTCATCCATATGACCGGCAACTAGTACAGTCGGTCCATCTACTGGTCCTTTTTTCAGACCAAAAATACTACCAAGGCGATCCTGAACAATTTCATCTGAATATTTCTCAAGCTCAGATTTCATAAATTTTCTGACGGCATGTTCATTCCCAGAAGTGCCTGGCAACTCAGTCAACGTCTTAAATAACGCTAAAGTTTCTTGATTCATTTTCTCTACCTCGAATCTGACTATTTTATGTACTCCTCCATTTTACAGAAAGTTGATGTTCGTTACCACTTACAGATTATTTTGCCCTAGCAATAAAATAGTTTGCATAATATGAACACGTACACCATAGAACATTATATCAGTGACTAATTATTGGGAAGTGATGACAATCTTTTGTATACTAAGAGATAGATTTACACGTGAGAAAATGGAGGGGATCAGAGAATGAACTGGAAAACATTCATACTAGGGGTTACTGCAGGTTTTGCTGCAGGCTATGCAACGAAACAAGTATTGGAGCAATCAGGACCTCCTTCTCCTGAAAAGATATTAGATGTTGTGAAAGCAGCCGTTAAGAAGGATGGAAAAATTTACGGTTCTTGGATTTTGATGAAGCCTGAAACGTATCAAAAGTACGACCTCGATTATGAAGTGTATAAGGGTGGCATTACAAGGAGTATTAACAATACCCAAGAACAATTCGAATTTGTTGCCGATGCAACAACTGGAACAATTATTGATTTAATTTCGAAAAAATAAACTGTCACAAAAGGGTCTGACCTCACACTCCATACACAGTTTACAGTGTTACATACACTTAATTTGAACTGTATTTGTAGTTGTGGGGTCTGACCCTTTCGTTGTGGAATGGTTCCTTATCTGTTATGGTCGTTCGCGTTTTACTTCGGCTAGAATTTCTTTTCCCGTTTTGTCCCACTTTACTGCTCGGTAATAGGCATCATGATAAAAGCTGTACCATGCTCCTTTTTCTAGCCCCTCTTTCATCCACTTCTGTTTTTGATAGACGGAGTCCATCGGGTAATCATCATAGGCAAGCACCCATAAAACGTTATTATGTGCGTGCGTTGGCATAGTATCAGCCATGTGAATGAGCATTTCATCGCCACTTTCGATGACGACAACCGAATGGCCAGCGCTGTGTCCGCCTGTATGAATCATTTTGATCCCTTTTGTTATTTGCATAGCTGTACTAAAAGGCTGAATTAAATGGGCAATAGCTTCCCAGTTTTCCCGCCAATATGTATTTCTTGAACGAATGTTTGGATTTTGCATTTCTTCCCATTCGATATCAGATGTAATTATGGAAGCATTCTCAAAAACAGGTGCACACTCTTCTCCTATACGCTTAGTTAGTCCGCATACATGATCAAAATGTAAATGTGTCATTAACACATAATCAATATCGGATGGCTTTAGCCCAAGCTTTGCTAAATCTTCGGCCACTCTTGATTCTTCTTTTACACCATAGTTTCGTATTTGTTTTTCTGAAAATCTGCTATTTCCCACTCCTGAATCAATCAGCAGCTTTAATCCATTCGCTTCAATAAGAATGGGATCCGTCCGCAATTCAATTTGATTCATGTCATTCACTGGATATTTTTTTGACCAGAGCGGTTTAGGAACAACACCAAACATTGCTCCCCCATCCATATAAGTAACGCCACCATTCAACCAAGTTAGCTTAATTTCTCCAATTTGTAATGTTTCCATAGATTTCCCCCGCTTTTAAAACCGTCACCAGTCTGTTTTTATACAAGTCAAGTGTATCATTATTATCTAATTATTGGAAATGTTGAATAAAAAGTACAAGCGCCTTCTCTCCATCAGATTGATTGGATTCGATCTTGGAAAGAGCGCTTACAAATTAAGTGATTCAGATAATTAATTTTGTTTCCTGAGCAATAAAAAGTGCAGCCTTGCTCATAGGCAGGCTGCACTTTTTTTATCGAAACTGAGCTTCCATTCGGTAAATTCTACTACCTAGATTCGAGAATTTTTCCTCATATTCCGTCATGATATTGCCTTCAAAATCACTATGATGAAGATCCAGACTGACATAAGACAGTAGCATTCCATATTCGGAAATGCTCTTTAACGATGATTCAAATAATCCTTGATTATCGGTTTTAAAATGAATTTCACCGTTTTGTGGTAAAATGTCTTCATAAATGCTCAGGAACGTTTTGTAGGTCAACCGACGTTTTGCATGACGTGTCTTTGGCCATGGATCGGAGAAGTTCAAATACACTCGGTCTACTTCACCTTTCGCAAAAAATTTTAGTAAGTCGGCTGCATCCACACTGAGCAGCTTTAGATTGGGAATATCTGCTTCGATGACACGGTCAAGCGCAGCAACGATGACGCTTTTATATACTTCAATTCCAATAAAATTCACATTTGGATGAGCTTTGGCCATTTCAGTAATAAAGCGACCTTTCCCTGTTCCAACTTCAATATAAAGCGGATTATCGTTCCCAAATACAGCTTGCCATTTCCCTTTTTGCTCTTCTGGGTTTGCAATAACATAATGGGAGAATTCATTTAATTTCTCGTCAGCCCAGGGCTTATTTCTTAAACGCATGATGACACCCCTAATAAAAAGATTCGTTCAAACCATAACACGGAATTGTACACCTCTGCAAGATGAATTTATTCTACATGTGTGCACAATCGACGACTTATCAAATGAATAAAGAAAAGCAGCAGAGCGTACCCTAAAAGAAACTTCAGAAAGGGTGACGCTATGCCGCTTTCACACGAGCATCAAATGACGTTATTAAAAGATATATTAAGCAACCATCAAACAGACTGCTGTGGCTCTATTTCAGAATACGAGCAGGTAGAACGACTTGTGAAGTCATTATTGGTCAACAACGGCGTTAATCAAAATGTAAAATCGATTTTACAGGATGTGTACCAATATAGTCAGAGTGGCATTTCCACTTCGGATTTAGACGAACACATCCAAACTCACCAAGACCAGCTAACACAGTGGGTGGATGGTATGAATCAATATTCATAACTATTCTAAAATGGATTCAAGGTTTTTAAGGAGAATATCCATTTCCTTTAACCGACTTTTACGTTTATGCCATTGAATCGAAATTAGCAACTGCGCTAACACATGCCATTTCATCCTCAATTGAAGGCCCGGCTCCAGCTTCACTCCATACCGCTCAAGCCAAGATCCCCACTGATCTTTTGGTATATATGAGTTAAGGAGGATGCCTAAATCAATAGCCGGGTCTGCAATCATAGCGCCATCCCAGTCAATTAAATACAGCTTATTCTCCTTTGTAACCATCCAGTTGTTATGATTTACATCACAATGACAGACAACCTTATCATCACATTCAATCAAAGATAAATTTTCTTGTAAAAAATACAACGCTCGCTGTATCGACGAAATGCTCTGTATCTCCAAGTCGAGGTTATTTGTAATATTCTCTAACATGATGTCGGGCAGCAATGGCGATTTTCCCAGTCTTTTCAGCATGCTTAATAGCGGTTTAGATTGATGAATTTTCCGTAGAAGATGAGCAACGTTCTCTTCGTTCATTTCTTCATGCGTTAACTCCCTGCCGTCTAACCAGTGCTGTGCTGTAATGGTATCTCCATTTTCAAGCCTTCTTGTCCAAATGAGCTTAGGCACGATGCCCTCTGCTGATAGGACAGCAAGAAATGGAGATGAATTCCGTTTTAGAAAAAGTTTTTCATCATTGTTGACAGCAATGAAGGCTTCTCCTGTTGCTCCTCCAGCAGGAAATATCTCCCACTCCTGCCCTAATAAATGTTCCAATTGGTTCACCTTCAATTTCCTCACTTAATTGCCTCGTGGTGTTTTCTTTATATAATAGCTGTTTAAAAACTTCACTTTCAGATTGAGTATATAATCTTAGTGTTTCCTAAAAACTTATCGCTTCTCATCCAATAAAATCCAAGAGTAAGTCGTGGTATCCATTTTTTAATTATACATGATAAATGTATCGTTAGAATAAAAAAGATAGCTATTGAACAATTTAACAATAGCTATCCTTTTTAAATTTTAGTTAAAAGCTAGTTTTTCGTCAAGTGGTATCATCAAAACACATGAAATTATGTCTATATTTCCTGTAAAGCTTGATTGATCTTTACGTGCAAATCCCCAATAAAGTGAAACTTACTTTTCATATTCTGTGCTTCAGGTCTAATACCTCTAGTCAGCTTTTTCGGGATTCATCTTCACTTACAAATTGATTATGTTGATCCACATCCCATTCCAATCTTCTGCTCGATGTTGTCTGACAGTATTCTAGCAATCCTTGTGCCGCTTTTAACTGTTGGTGCTTTAATGGCGTTTGTACGCTTCTCATTTTCTCAAACCATTCTGGAAAGATGCGCTTGTCGAGAAACGTTATATCGTAAGGAGCTTGCGGATAATCAATGTATCCGTTGCGTGATAAGACAACCTTATGAATGGGTAGGCTAATCTCATACAACTCAAATAACTGGGAAACAATTTTTCCGGTCCGATTCAAGGCAATTAATGGATTTAATAGTTTCTTATCCGGATATTGATGGTGCCGACGTAGCCAAAACCGTTCATTCGACCCAATGAAAGCTGCATCCTCTTCTGCCTCCAAAAAGGTTATGCACCATACATCGGTAGGTCCTAATAAAATGACCTCTAATTCAATTGGGGCGTTTTTCAACACAAAGATTGGCTTGTAGAGGACTAGATATGTATCGGGAAAACGTTGTAAAAAGAAACGTAACTTTTCATCTAAAATATAGGAGTTATCCATCCATGATTTTTCATGAATCGTGGAGCTTCCCCACTTTAATTGAAACTTCAAAAGTTGATTCAAGTAGTTTTGCTTTAAATCATCTAGACTCTTTGGCTCTGTAGGAAATTTCAACGAGAAAACATTCGTCTCATCAGAAGGCTTTTCCTTATATTCTGGCAGGTCTTTAGTGCCTTTTCCTATTAGACTTTTTACTTTGTTAAATAATCCTTTTTTTTCACCACGTTCTGCTTCCATTTGTCCAACATATTCTTGTTCTGCATAAAGCGTCACAAGCTCGCCAGCTGTGTAAGCTGTTTTCAGTTTCTCCCACTGCTGCTGCTTGAGCCGAACAAATTGGCTGGGATAACGATATATATCCTGCTCATATCTTGATATATAATCTTGAAGCTTTATCAGCTGTCCCATATTCATCACCGTCCTAGGCTATTTTATCGAGGGTATTGAAAGGGTCAGACCCCACAACTACAATATATCTATAACACTATAAACTAGGGGTCAGAGTGAGGTCAGACCCTTTTTTTTAGTGAAAATGTTGCGATTGGTTGATAGGATGGCGCTTGACCAAGATGAGTTTGGTATAACGTAACGGCAGCACCTTGAAATCGATGGGCTCTATTAGATATATCGGCAAGTTCTTGCATTCGATGAAGTTGAAAAGCATTTTCAGTAAACTTTCTTGCGAGCGTAATATGTGGTTTGAATGGCTTTTTATCCAAAGTAAAGCAAGCTTCCTCACATGCTACATATATCTTTTTCCGCAGATTGTTCAGCTGTTCAGACGGCTTCATCCCCGCCCACAGAATCCGGGGCGTTTCAACATTTCCAAAGATGCCGATATTATCCAATTGCAGATCTATCCGAGATGCTTCCGTAAGAGCATCATTCACGAATTCCAAACTCTTTTGTCTCATTTCTTCTGGTGCATCTCCAAGAAACGCAAGTGTGATATGATAATCATCTTGGTGCAGCCATTTTTTAAAAGCGAATTCACTCTTGATCCTTTCACTTGTCTGCTTCAAAAATCCTTTCGTTTCATCTGGCAAAGTTAACGCATAAAAGAAATGTGTTTTCGTCATCTTCCAACTTCCTTTTATTTTTTATTTTATCCTTATTTAACAAGCTGTATTACTTTTCGCGAGAGAATAAAAATAGGTGTGAGATGAAGAAGCCCCCTCTGATTGAAGTTTCACTATATGCAAGTTGATTACATTCAAAAAAAGAGGACAGACTGCTCTGTCCCCTCGATTACGGAAAGCGTACCTTCATATTGTAATCTAACTAGTTATCATCAGATTTTTTTGGCGTTGGTTTCGTTATTTTGGGACTAAAAATTTTTGGATCATTTCGCAACGGATTCAATAATATGACCGCACTGACGCTCGAGTTCTGCATGAAAAGCTTGTTGTATTTGACGTGTCACAGTACCTGGTTCACCGCTGCCAATTGATTGACCATCTATTTCAGTAATTGGCGTAATTTCAGCCGTAGTGCTCGTCATGATGACCTCGTCAGCTACCACGAGTTCTTCTAAAGTAAAGGCTTCCTCTTTATAAGCAACGCCTAAATCCTCACATATCTTAAGCATCACTTGTCGAGTAATCCCGTTTAAGATCAAGTTAGTAGCTGGATGTGTTTTCAGTTCACCATTCACTACGATAGAAATATTCGATGAGCTTCCTTCAGTTACCGTACTGCCACGATGCTGAATCGCTTCAAAGCAGCCCGTTTCTGCCGCTTTTTGTTTGGCAAGAATATTTCCAAGCAAGTTTAGACTTTTAATATCACAGCGAAGCCAGCGGATATCCTCGATTGTGATTGCCTTCGCTCCTGGCTTTAGTGCGCCATTGTATGGAACTTCTTTTGTGTAAGCGACATAAACCGGTGCAACATCCGTACTTGGGAATGGATGATTTCTAGGCGAAACTCCTCTTGTAAATTGCATATAGACCGTACCAAATGCGATCTCATTTTCGGCTACAAGTTCCTTTAGCTGAGCCTCGATTTCTTCTACCGTATATGGAATTTTGATACTGATTTTGTTCGCACTTTCAATTAGCCTCGTCAGGTGCATCTCACTCGTAAACAGCTTGCCGTTATAAACTCGGATGACCTCGTATACACCATCACCAAATTGATAGCCTCTATCTTCAAATTCTACCTTTATTTCGCTACGATTACGCATTTCACCATCAAGAAGCATCTTTTCCATATTAGATTCCCCCTTTGTCATCACTTTGCCAATTCATAGATGGCTGCAGCATAAATAGCTGCCGCTTTTACCAGATCCTCAATCACCATGTATTCATCCTTTTGATGAGCACGATCCTCACTGCCCGGGAATAGCGGACCGAATGCGACTCCTTCTGTCAATGAACGGGCATAAGTACCTCCGCCGATCGAAAGCAATTCAGCTCTTTCACCTGTTTCTTCTTCATATACTTTTTGTAGTGTTTTAATTAAGAAGCTTTCACTATCCACATGATGCGGAGTGGAGTGAGAGTTCGTTACAAGGCGCCAATCCAAGGATTTCAGATGAGCTTTGAGCTTCGTTGTCTGTTCTTCCCATTTATACGTAACCGGATAACGCATACTGAAGCCGATGCTGCTTTCACTTTCTTTCGAATAATTGAATCTGCCCGCATTCAACGTCAACTCCCCCGTCATTTCATCGCTATAGGCAATTCCAAGTTTGCTCGCACGTGTATCGTCAATTAAATATTCATTAATAAAACTAAAATACGTATTAGCGTGCTCATCCAGTTCTAAACTTGATAGGAAATTTGCTAGGCGCAACCCTGCATTCACACCATTATTTGGTTCCATCGCATGGGCTGATACACCTTTAACCTCAAATAATAGTTCATTCCCCGTAGATGTGGCATTACCTATTAACGAGTGTTTTTTTACATACGAATTGAAAAGACGTGCTACTTCTTCTTGATTAGCCGTTTCCACAATAGCTGTTGCAAAATCAGGGACCATATTCGTTCTTCGGCCAGATATAAAGCTCTTCACATTTACTATGGCTGTCTTCTGATTCATATTTGCAGGCTCTTGAATCATCGCAAAATCCCAAATTCCTTTTTCCGCATTTATGATTGGAAAATCAGCATCTGGTGCGAAGCCTAATGATGGCATTTCTTCTACTTCAAAATATCGGTCCACACAACGCCATTTGGATTCTTCATCTGTACCGATGATCATTCGGACACGCTTACTTAAAGGTAAACCAAGCTCTGTCACTGTTTTCATCGCATAGAAAGCCGCCATTGTCGGCCCTTTATCATCAAGCGCGCCACGGGCAAAGATTTTTCCATCGCGAATTTCAGCTCCAAATGGGTCTGAGCTCCAGCCGTCTCCTTCTGGCACCACGTCTACATGGCAAAGGATTCCGACGACCTCTTCCCCTTCTCCCATTTCAATATGACCAGCGATATTGTCTACATTTTTAACTGTGAAATCCGCTTTCTCTCCAAGCCTTAACATGTAGTCGAGCGCTTCTTTTACACCTGTGCCAAATGGAGCTTCTTTTGTTCCATTTTCTTCGTCTAAAACACTTTTAATCTTTAAGAGATTTTGTGTATCTTGCAACAAATCTAGTTTACGGCTCTCTATTTCATTACGCCAATTTATTTTATTCACAGTACGCTCACTCCTATTCACATCACTGTTCTATTTTAACATTTCCTCAAAATTCCCTTCAATTTAAAAAGATATAAAATAAATGACAAGGGACTGCCCCATAACGAAAGGTTCAGACCTTTTTTAGACAATCTCCAATTTCATTCTGAATCTTTCCTGCTCTTCACGAATCGATACCCTAAATACGTGATATAAAGCGGGGTGGCGATATAGATGAGATAAGGAAAGTTTTGATAGGTGCCTTTATAAATCGCAAATAGAGAACAGCCAAGAAATGCGGTTACAATTGTACCGTATTTTGGAAGTGGTATTTCTTTCAAGCTAGGAATTCGGATTTTACTCACCATTAAAAAGCAAAGCGCTGTAAAGACAACTGTCGTAATGATATTGGGTAGTTTACCTCCAAATAAGGTAAGTAACGCCAGAATTCCACCGGCCGCTGTAATCGGAACTCCGATAAAATAATTCATCGATGATTTCGTTGAGCTAATGTTAAATCTTGCTAAGCGGAATGCACCGAATAGTGGAAACAGTCCAGCTACAATCAATCCTAACAAACCAAAATGGAAAAAATATGTATAATAAACAAGAAACGAGGGAGCAACACCAAATGTAACAATATCGGCCAATGAATCTAGTTCTTTTCCTAATGCGCTGTCCGCTTGTAACATTCGTGCCAACCGGCCATCCATACTGTCCAGCATCATACCAATCAAGATTAAGATGGCAGCATTACTATATTGACCATTTGCCGCAAAGCCTATCGATAAAAAACCACAATACAAATTTCCTAACGTAACAAAATTCGGTATCATTTTTTTAAATCTCACTATCACTCATCACACTCCGTCCACATTATTCTTTTATCCCGGTTGAACTACTTATCTGTGGGGGATGAAAAAACCCACTGATGGATGTTTCCTTTATGTATGTCACATAAAAAAGACAAAACCTAAACAAATAATTTTGTCTAGGCTAGGCTCTACTTATATATTATATCATTGATTTTGAATTTTGATGTTAACCGATGTTCTACAATCTCTCACTTTATACTCAGCCTTTTTTTGCAACAGATTGGTCGGCTGCTCGTACTTGGACTTCAAGCGTTCCATTTTTTGTATCCACTATGGCCTTAATCATAACAGGAAAGTCTTTATTATTTAAAAACTTAAAGTCCTTTCCTCCATACGCTACGGTAGCGTCACGATCTACCGGAACATAGGAAACACCCAGCGAATGGTGGTGCAGCTCTACAATTTCTAGGCCTAACTTGTCTATAGCATTGTAGAGTGTACTAGATGTCTGGCAAATTCCACCGCCAATTCCTTCTACCATTTCCTTGTTCACAATTTCCATAGCTTTTTGGTAGCCTCTTTCAGCAGTAGCTTCACCGACAACTAAATTATAATAAAACCTGTCTCCAGGACCTAATATGACCCCATCAATCTCCTTAGCGGATAAAACAATATTGGTCGTTCTTCCTTTAATAGAAGCATTGAAGTGGGTCTTATAAGAGGCTAGCACATCTTGATTCACATTTGCAGCCGCTTCAGCCGTTATATTAGGCGCACTTTCCGTAATAGGTACTTCAATTTCTCTTTGAAAAAATGTAACATTCTGTAGCATTGTTACAAAGGCTGCCTTATCTACCACGACTCTGTTACTGCCTGCTTTCATTGTCCCATCAGAATTTAGTCGGGCCGGGACCATAGGCTGATCGTATTTCTGTTCCAATTCACGGGCAAGACTCGCTGCTTTTTCTTCACTATTAAATGAAGAAGGTTTTATTTTTTGTATTTCTCTTCCATCTCTCGAATCAATCAATGTTATTTCCTGTTCGACCCATTCTTTCTTAGAAAGCAGAAGTCCATGCTTCGTATGCTGACCAACGCCTTGAACTTCACTAGGCTTTACATGAGTAGCTGCTTCTCCATGCTTTACGTGCAGAACCAATCCCCCGACCATTGCAATTACCGCAAACAGCACAAGATATTTTTTCAATTTTCCCCCACCTATTTCCCCCAGATTTTCTCTTCTATTTATTACTAGACTATTACTTTTCTAACATTTTTATTAAAAAACACCTGATTTATTTCCAATTGTAACCTGTTAATTCCTTTTCGGCAATGATATATTATCCGTTTTTATCAAGTAAAACGACAAAACTTTTCTAGTTCTTTAGCAAGCAGAACCATAGAGTATATTCCTTATTGGCGCAGGATATGATCGTTACATTCTTATAATACGAAAATCTCAAATGTGAAGTGATGAATGGGTTTAACTAACACTAAAGCATCACGTCTTTTAGAGATGGACTTATGAAAATTCAGCACAAGCAAAGAAAAAGGGTCTGACCTCACTACCTGTATATAGGTAGTGAGGTCAGACCCTTTTCAGACATCCTCATTTGTCTTACTTTATTAATTTAATTTCTTTCACCGGCCAATAGACAAAGCTTGCTTTTCCGACGACTTGATCAATGGAAATGGTGCCAATTTCCCTGCTATCGAGGCTATTTTGACGGTTATCTCCCATGACGAATAATTGACCTTCTGGAACGGTTTCATCCAAGGTGAAATCCCATGTCAATACTCCGTCCGTCATTTGTTTGTATTCATTTAAATAGGGTTCTTCTACAGGTTTGTCATTGACATACAAAACATCGTTTTCATATTTAATTCGATCACCTGGAAGTCCAATGACCCGTTTAATATAATCCTTTTTTTCAGTCGCATGAAAAACGACAACATCAAACCGATGAATGTCTTCAATATCGGTTCCCATTTTATTTAGCACAACACGCTCATGATTGTGTAATGTGGGCATCATCGACTCACCGTCTACGATAATTGGAGCAAATATAAAGGTACGAATAGCAAATGCAAGTAAAACGGCGATTAATATAGCCTTTACCCATGAAAATATCTCTTTGCGCTCTTCCAAATTCTTTTCCCCTCTTTCTTAAAAACCCTGACTTATTTATACCTCAAAACATCTACAGAAATCCAATATTTATTATTCCCAATACGCATATCGCACTCTTATGTTTTTAATTTCCATTTTCACTTTATTTGGCTGACAATTTGTTCTCTTGCTTCCCTTTAACAAATATAGCATTAATTGAGTCGATATTCGATAAGGTTAGTTGCATCTAATTTTTCAACCACCTCATAACAAAAAGGTCAGACACCACAACCACTTGTGCGAGGCCCGACCCTTTTTTTAAAACCTTCTTTGTTATTTCCTTTTTGCTTCATTTACCTTTAGTTGTTTCCCTTTAATTGTCGTATCTTTCATCACCCGCAAAACTTGCGGACCTTTTCCATTTAAGATTTCAACATAGGATACATGGTCCTCAATGGTGATAATCCCAATATCATCAGCAGATACACCGCTAATTTTTGCAATGGTTCCAACAAAGTCGACTGCCCGTAACTTCTTTTTCTTGCCACCATTAAAATAGAGTTTCATGATTCCTTTATTTAATGTGTCTGCTTTATCTTTCTTCAACACTGGTTGAGCATTCATTTTCATTTCGAAAGCTGCTTGCTTACCGGCAACCTCATCGTCGGATGGGGCCTTTCTTTTTTCAATTTCAAAACCGATATATGCTTCAATATCTGCTAAAAATCGATCTTCAAAAGGCGTGACAAATGTGATCGCCTGCCCTGTTTTCCCAGCACGCCCTGTTCTTCCAGTACGGTGGACATATCCTTCTTTTTCCAATGGAAGATCATAGTTGATTACATGTGTAATGCTATCAATATCAATTCCTCTTGCTGCCACATCAGTTGCAATTAAATAACGGAATTCCCCTCTACGATAATCATTCATGACAGCCAAACGATCTTCCTGCACCATCCCTCCGTGAATTTTATCACAGTCATAATCCAAATCGGTCAACTCATCAACTAACTGATCGACGCGGTCTTTCGTTCGGCAGAAAATAATACAGCTATCTGGATTTTCTACAACCGTTATATCTTGAAGAAGTTTAAATTTCTCCTGTTCGTTAACTTCGATAACGGTATGATGGATTGTATTTGTCGTGAGGCCTGTTGCCTTAATCTCAATATCACTTGGTTTATTCATATATTTATGCGTCATGTTCTTAATACTTTCCGGCAGTGTTGCGGAGAAAAGAAGGGTTACACGATTTCTTGGTAGCGCCTGAATAATCGCTTCTACTTGGTCAATGAAACCCATATTCAACATCTCATCTGCTTCATCTATCACAAGATAAGTTAGTTTATCTAAAGCAATTGTCCCTCGTTCAATATGATCAAGCACCCTGCCAGGCGTCCCTACAACAATATGGCTCTTTTGCTTTAACTCAGCTTGTTGCTTTGCAAATGGTTGCTTACCATAAACTGCGGTCGCTTTAATTCGTTTGAAACGGCCAATGTTTATAATATCTTCTTTCACTTGAACCGCTAACTCTCGCGTCGGAGTCAAGACAAGTGCTTGTGGCTTGTTTTCATTCCAATCCACTTTTTCACAAATAGGAATTCCGTATGAAGCCGTCTTCCCACTCCCTGTCTGTGATTTCACAACAAGATCTTTATTTTCAAGCACTAGCGGAATCACTTTGCTTTGAACTTCTGTGGGAGCCGTGAAATTCATACTCGTTAACGCTTTTACTATTTCATCACTTAATCTATATTCTTTAAAACTTTTCATCAGTTTGCCTCATTTATTATGAATTTTTATTATGTTTCCCATTTGTCCAAGCTTTCATTATACGCGAAATATAGAAGCAAAAGGGTATTTGGGTTAAATAATTGATTTCACGCTTATGTTTAAAAGTGATCGTATTGCTTGGACACATTAAATGCCAAAATTGTTTAGTGTCGTGCAATTTTTTCTACACTTTACTTTACAAATCTTTATTCGAATCATGAAGTTAAAGCACAACTTCGAAAGTGCCCAAGAAGGCGGCCGCCTTCCCTTAGACAATATTTCCCAATCCAGAAGCAATGAAAAAAAGGGTGGTCTCAAAGCAAGGGCCAGGCCCTTATGAGACACCCTCCTATAAATTCTTTCACACCGTTACATATGGATCTTTTTCTATATTTTTCGGTTTACGAACGAGGCACATGATTCCAGCAATCAGGAATAAAATTGCCTGAAGCAATCCTAAACCGACCGATAACAAGCCAACGAGCACAGCCGTTATGATGAAGAAAACTCCAGCCATCGTCTGACGCTCACTTTTTAGAATGAAAATAGAAACAAGACCAAGCACAATGCCAATTCCTGATGCAACTATAATCATCCAGCCAAACCCTCCGATAGCATCCATTACCATAGAGAAATCTTCCATTGTAATGGTTGGATCATTGGTTAACTCCCCTTCTATTGCTTGTCTAATTCCATCATTTTGCTTCAAAGCTATAAAGAAAATCCCGATAAAAGTCAGTATTATTGAAAGTAGAATTCCAACAATTGCTAGTATATACTCACCTGTACGCTTCAAATTAATCCCCCCTAAATTAATCACTCAACTTCATTCTGAATCATTATCGACCTATGGCAATATTGAGAACCAAGCCTATTAAAAATACCCAATACTTCTCTAGAAACCTTGTAGGATAAAAAAGTGCTCGTCTCGAGTAAAACCAATTGAAGAAATCATCTCAAATGAATAGGCTCTTTTCTCCTTTTATGGTACTAGATTTATTACGATTCACGCAATCAAAATTGCTCCTCATTAATCATTTAAGAAGAGGCAATATCATTGTGCTTAGTTAGTCAATGGCATGTGCTACTATAGGAATAGATTTAAACTTGGAGGTTTATATGGATAAAAAAATTGATCATATTGGGATAGCTGTACGTGACTTAGGAAATAGTATTGATTTTTACCTGAGGGTGTTAGGTGGGCAATTAATAGATCGTTACAAAAGTGAGGTGATTGGTGTAGAAAGTGAAATTGCAATAATTGAATTAAACGGGGAAAGAATCGAACTGCTTGCACCAACAAACAACACGACTTCTCCGATTGCCCGATTCATTAAGCAAAAAGGCAAAGGCGTTCATCATATTGCTTATCGAGTTGAAGATTTGGATGAAGCTTTACTCGAACTGAAACAACAAGGCATTCGGATTTTGGAAAACTCCTTACGTATCAACAAACATGGCAGAAGACTTATCTATTTAAATCCAGCTGATACTGAAGGAACCATTATTGAATATTGTGATTATCCGAATCAAACGGATTAATTCATAACTTTTAAAAAAAGTATAAAACGAAAAGAAGTTGACCTCACACTCTATACGTCGTTTATAGTGTCACTTACACGTCATATAAGCGATATATAGTAGACGGGAGGTCTAACATTTTCGTACCTATTCATTTCTATTAAATGTGATCACTTTTCGGGAACAGCACAAGAACCATCACTGCAACTATTATCCGTTGAAGCTTCATTTAAGATTTGCAGTGGATTTTCTTCAGCCCAAACCTTATTTAATGTTTCTAAAAACAATTCGGTCGGTTGCGCACCAGAAACGCCGTATTTTCGATTAATAACGAAAAATGGTACCCCTGAAATTCCCAATTGACTTCCTTCATGTTCATCTGCCCTTACTTCTTCAGTGAATTGATCACCCGCAAGCATGTCAGTTACTTCTGTTTTATCCAGACCGACTTGTTCAGCAAGTAAAGCAAGTGTTTCTTGATTCCCGATATGCTGGGATTCTGTAAAGTACGCATGAAATAGCCTCTCGTTCATCTCTTTTTCTTTTCCTTTTGCAAAAGCAAATTGCATCAACCGATGCGCATCAAATGTATTGGTAGGTATCATCGTATCAAAGTGATAGTCTAATCCTTCTCCTTTTGCTTGGCTTATTACATTGGCACTCATTTCTTTCGCTTGTTCAACTGATGTACCATATTTTTTTGCCAGCATTTCGTGAATATTCATCCCCGTATCTCTTTTGGCATGTGGATCTAATTCAAAGCTTTTAAATTCAACCTCTACTTCTGATTGATGTGCGAATTGGGACATTGCTTTTTCAAAACGGCGTTTGCCAATATAGCAAAACGGACATTGATAATCAGACCATACTTCAACTTTCATGGTGGTACCTCCTAGATGTTATTTTTTACTGAAGATTTGCCCGTGCAAGCTGTTAGCACGGCTTTAGACACGGGATAATAGTGAGGTCACATACGGAGTACCACTAAAACCCAAGGTGTGTGATACTTTAAGTATTTGAAAAATACAACGACAATTATATAATATCCCTATCTAGGATGTTTCTTGAAAACTGAAAATAGGGAGTTGTGTTAGGAAAAACGTCTGTCATGTAAAATTTTCAACGTTCAACATATCGTCATCTTAAATGACAACCCTATAAAAAGTATCGTCGATTGAACGGCGTAGTCGGCACCGACCTTGCCCCTTAAGTGAAATTCTTTCAAGTATTGCTCACCACTGCCATTTCTTATGGAAGATAGTAAGTGAGATGTTTGTGAGAAAGAACCCCTTCGGCTTTAGCCATGGGAGTGGTCAGCAGTCATCTATACGTTTCCTTTCTTCTCTCTTATAAAAAGTCGGCTTAAATCTTCCGCAACTTAATGGTACGAATATCATGAGTGGCAGCCTTTGTTAGAATTAAATCAGCTCGCGTCTTAGTCGGCTCAATATTATGAAGCAGATTTACTTTATTAATCCGATTCCAAATATCCGCAGCAACAATGCAAGCTTCACCATCGGAAAGAGACGCATAACGATGGAAGTAAGACTTCGGATTGTGAAAAGCTGTTTCCTTTAGTTTCATGAACCTGTCTATATACCATTCCTTCAAATCTTCCTCCACTGCATCCACATAAATGGATAAGTCAAAGAAGTCTGAGACAAATACACTTGGTAATGACTGATCCTGAAGTATAGGGGTTTGCAACACATTTATTCCTTCTACAATCACGATATCTGGCTGATCGATGATCTCATTTTGACCTGGCAGGACATCATAATACAAATGTGAATAAACTGGTGCTGAAATGGTTGGAGCGCCTGATTTTAACTGTGCCAGAAATTTTATAAGTTCACGAATATCATAGCTTTCTGGAAATCCCTTTCTTTGCATTAACCCCTTTTGCTCCAATACGGAGTTCGGAAAAAGGAAGCCATCTGTTGTTACAATTTCAACCTTTGGATGATTATGCCATTTCGAGAGCAAAGCTTTAATTATTCTTGATGTCGTACTTTTCCCAACCGCAACACTACCCGCAATCCCGATAATATAAGGTATTTTACGGGTGTTTTTTCCAAAAAAGGTATCAGTTACAGAGTGAAGCTGCTGAGAAGCCGTCGCATATAAATTAATAAGCCTCGCTAACGGAACGTAAATATTTGTAACTTCATCCATTGATATATTTTCATTGATTCCTTGTAATTCTTCTAACTCATCTGCTGTCAATGTCATCGGTGTGTTAAAACGTAATCTTGCCCATTCCTCTTTGGTAAATGTCATATAAGGAGAATAACTATTCATGGTTGTAATCATCACAGGCCCCTTTTAATTCAAATCATTGAAAACGTCTACATCTTCTGTTTTTATTAATCCCTATTTTAGTTAATTTCCATTAAGAATGAAAGGGAAAAGATAAATATCTTTAAAAACCAACATAAAATCCCACCTTAAAACCATTAGGATGAATTACGGTGGAATTTACAATATTACCGAATCATGAAAAGATACTAACTTAATATTTTTTGAAATAGGTATCTATAAAATAGAATAAAACTAAAACAGACTTGCCACTTATTGAACAAGTCTGTTTTAGTTTCTATATACCATGAACGATCGATACCCCTCTTTTTTGGGATTCTCCAGGCCATTACCTGTAATTACGACTGAAAAATACGAGGTCAGAGCAAAATCAAGGGACACGTAAAGAGATCATTTCGAGCTGAAATCAAGATTGCGCGCCGGAACCTGAAATTCACAAACCAAAGCCGTTTTTTTCGATCTGAAGTGAAAATAAAAACGAAAATCTTTCGTACAACATTTAATACAGTATTAAATCATAATTATTAAGATTTACAAAATATGACTTCATATCATTTCCTAGTTCTTTTACTTATTGCTGAGTCAGCTGCCAGACAAACGGGTCCTTAAGTTTACTCCATTCATCATTGAACTCATCTGGCGTAAGTAAGCATTTATCCAATTCGTTTGTAATCATTTCAACATTTAACTCCATCCCTATGAACACTAGTTTCGTATGACGGTCTCCGAATTCTTCATCCCATGTTTCATTCAAACCTGGATTTTGTCGTAAGATTTCTTCCTGTTGCGATATTGACAAAGAGGCTACCCAATAGGAGATTGGCTCAATACTTACAGATGGACCGGCTTGTGATAGTAGCAAGGCTACGTTATTTCTGCTTGCACACCAGGCAATTCCTTTTGCACGTACAATTTGAATGGGCATCGATCCGGCCCATTTATTAAATCTTTCTGAATGGAAAGGAAATTTTCTTTCATATACGAAAGATACTATTCCATATTCTTCCGTTTCGGGCGTATGTTGTGCAGGTCCTAGATTAAGCTCCTTTAACCAACCTGCCGCGGCACTTGCTTTGTCAAAATCAAACAACCCCGTGTTCATAATTTCTTTCGGTTGAACTGTACAGTTAACAGAACGAATAATCTTCGCTTGAGGCTGAAGCGTTCTTATAACTCTTTCTAGTTTTTCTAAATCTTCAGGTGCAACTAAATCACATTTATTCAAAATAAGAACATCACAAAATTCAATTTGGTCAATTAATAAATCGGCGATATTTCGAACGTCGTCTTCTCCCACCGCTTCTTTACGATCAAGCAGTGAATCACCTGATTCGAAATCATGCCAAAATCGATTCGCATCGACTACCGTTACCATTGTATCCAGTTTACAGAATCTGGTTAAATCAATCCCCAGTTCTTCATCAATATAGGAGAATGTCTGAGCAACTGGAATAGGCTCGCTAATCCCAGAGGATTCAATTAATATGTAGTCAACATCACCTTGTCTTGCTAACTTTTCCACTTCAACAAGCAAGTCTTCACGCAATGTACAGCAAATGCAACCATTGGACATTTCCACTAACTTCTCTTCTGTTCGAGAAAAACCGCCTTGCTTTTGCACTAATTCACTATCAATATTCACTTCACTCATATCATTTACGATGACGGCAACTTTAAGTCCCTCACGGTTATGTAAAATATGATTGAGCAATGTTGTTTTACCTGCTCCTAAATAGCCACTTAGTACTGTAACTGGTATTTTTTCCATTCGAATCTTCCTTTCTAAATTTTTTCTGATTACAAGTAATCTTTAATAGAAATACACTTATTCACAAAAGTTGTAGTCTATTATCTGAGATAAACACACCAATATGAGCACGTTGCGAACCAAATTTAAGGTTTACGTGCCGCTTTAAGCACTTTTCGAGCCGGATTTGAGTTTTTCACGCCAGAATGAGTACTTTTCGAGCCGGATTTACGATTTTCTCGTCACCAAATGGTAACTAAGTACTTAATTTCCATCTCATCCACGTTACAAATCGTAATTATTACGTTTTGTAAGTCATAACAAAATTAGCATATTTTATTTTAATATGCAAGACCTTTTAATAAAAAAGACTTCTCTCCAATTAAAGAAAGAAGTCTTTTCCAATTATTTATTAAAAAGTTCGATTAATTCTTTGTTTTGTAAGTCCTGCGCATAATCCATAGCCGATAAGCCTTCCATATCTTTTATGGCTGGATCAGCACCATACTCAAGAAGTAATGCAACTAGTTCCACATTTTCTAAATAAGCTGCAAGATTCAGCGGTGTCGTGGCATACGAGTCTAATAAATCAACAGTTGCACCCTTTTCCAGCAGTATTTTAGCTGTTTCGGTATTTTCACTGGACACTGCTAGATGAAGTGCACTTTGGCCGTAATCGTCGGTCTCATTCATATCTGCACCATCTGCAAGAAGCGAAAGCATAATCTCCGTGTCATTTTCTGAGACTGCGATCATAAGCGGTGTATAGCCTTCCATTCCAGAGTCTTCTTGGAACATAGCAGCAAAATCACTATTCGAAAGAGAATCGATCGCTGAAGCAATACCGACCCCTGCTGCAATAGGCAGAGCTGCAAATAGCAGGATACTGAGGCTAATCCCTAATATGACAGTTGTTTTTTTCTCTTTAATTAGTTCCTTTTCTTCCGGAAATGACCAATTATCCAACGCATTTAAGCGCTTTGGAAGGTGAGGGTGTGTGGAGAGCTTTTCGCTTAACCAAGCAAAAAATCCCGACTCTTCGCGAATTTGATTCACAAAGGCATCCTGATTTACTTTCGGAGCCAGTTTCTTTCCGATGGCAAGCATAGTAAGAGCCCGCTTAGATGCTTCAATATTCTTTACATGATAAGCCGCATAGCGGTCACATGTATATTCACAAGCGCGCATATACGCCTCGCCAATTAGTGGAATAAACATTGCAGGAAGAACAAGCATATGCACCAACACATGTCTTCGCTTAATATGAGCGAATTCGTGAGCAAGCACGAACATCAGCTCATCTTCCTTTCCTTCTTCTGTCAAATCAAATAGCTCGGAATAAATAACAACCATATTTTTCCCAAAAAAACGAGTGGCGAACGCATTCAACATCCCCGAAGACTCCAACACGTACATAGTGGGTATCTTCATATCCATCTCTTTCGCAAGTAATTCTGCTTTTTCATAAACGCCAGAAAATTGTATTTCACTAATCCGAACGCCATTACGACGAATATGGGCCATCGATAAGCCATGGACAAATAATGACAATAAAATGAGCGCTCCAACAATCACAATTCCAATAATGCTAACGGCTAAAAATACATACATCATAATACTAAAAATCATTGTGAAAATAAAATACACTTTCTCTTTCCGGTAAACAAGATCATTTCTAAATCTTTCTTCTAGCAACCCTTTTCCCCCTATTAACAATAATTGAATACATTGGAATTATACCTAGTAATTCACATAGAACCAATCAGTATTTCCCCCAAAAAAGCGATTGAAGATGAATAAAATAAGAATACACGCATAGATTAACGATGAAAAGTAAAATTTTTGTAAATTCCATAGTTTTTTTCTAGAATTTCAATGAATAAAGAGGTAGAATAAAGACAAATGACAACTTGAATTTTGCGTCATGTTTCAGGGGAGTTTTTTAGGATGGGTAAAGCAAGTACATAGTGGCAGTTGAAATGCTGTCCATCATATCGGTTGTTTTCATTTGTATTGATGCTAATGAAAAAGAATAAGGAGTGATTTTTTGAAACCTTCAACAAATCGCATGTTAACCCGTATTAAATCCGTTTATATGTTTATTAGTAATAACGGTACGGTTTCTACTCAGGACCTTGTAGAAGAATTTGGCATCACTCCTCGAACAATACAGCGCGATTTAAATGTGTTAGCTTATAACGACTTAGTCAAAAGCCCAAGCCGCGGACTATGGACCACAACAAGCAAAAAAGTAAAGTTGTCATCTTAAAGCTAAATCTGCAGTTTTTTAAAGATTTTTCACCATGAATTTACAAGTTAAAGAAATATAAGAATCGTACCCATCTACTAGAAATGAGGCCGACTCATACAGTCCGCCTCATTTTTTTGCCTATTATTGTTGTCCTGTCCGTAAAGCCCCAAGTTCATCATCGGTCAATTCACGATATTCTCCAAGTTCAAGTCCTTCATCCAGCGCAAGGCTCCCCATCGAAATACGCTTCAGATAGACAACCCGTTTGCCCACTGCTTCAAACATCCTTTTTACTTGATGAAATTTCCCTTCCATAATCGTTAATTCAATATCAGAAGTAAGTCCTGATTTTAAAATTTTCAACTCTCCTGGCTTCGTATGATAGCCATCATCCAGTGTTACACCTTTACTGAATTCCTCAATATCACTCTCCGTCACTTCACTGTTAATGACTGCGAAATACGTTTTCGGGACATGTTTTTTTGGGGAAAGCAACTGGTGAGCGAGCTGGCCATCATTTGTAATCAAAAGTAACCCTTCTGTATCCTTGTCCAAACGACCAACAGGAAAGGGCTCCATTGCTGCATCCTCTGGTTCAAGTATATCAATGACCGTTTCCTGAAAATTATCTTCCGTAGCAGAAATAAGTCCTTGTGGTTTATTCATCATCAAATAAATGAACTCTCTATATACCACTTGTTCGTTATGTACCGTTACATGATCCACTTCTGGGTCAACATGTGCCTTCGCATCTTTCACAACTTGCTCATTCACGATGACAGCGCCTGATTTAAGCAAACTTTTCACTTCTTTTCGGCTACCATATCCGACATTTGCTAATAATTTATCAATTCTCATAAGTTCCTCCGGTACTATTTGTTCTTGCATCTCTTTAACATTTATTGTTTAAATGCGCATATTTCATTATAACAGGATACTTCTAAAAGAAATAAAAGTTCCATGCAAATGGTCCCCATTAATTCAGTCATCTAATCAATCTAATAATAAATACATACAATCCAACAACGAAAGGGTCAGACGCACATCTACGATATATCGTAGATGTGAGGCCAGACCCTTTTGGGACATCCTCTAACTATTAGAGATTGTTCAAATAGTCCGGTAAAAAAGCTTGCGGATTTCTCGGCTCTTTTTATCCTCCCTTTTTGAACACGCACTATTATGGAGAATGATTACTCTTCCCCAGTTTCTTTTTACTTATCCCTTCGCCTTTACTCCCAATTTTTGTGCTAAACGATCAATTCGACTCCCAAATAAGCGATGTGCTAATTTACTTTTTAGGGAGAAGGCTGCGTAGACAAGACCACCGAAACCTACAGAAATTATTGTCATAATAATCGCTTGCCATCGAGATTCGGTTTGGAAGCCTAATAAAAATAATAAACTTTCGATTCCCCATACAACAAGTGCCATAATTGCTGAAAAGATGCAAATGAGTATGCTCCTTTTCAGAACAAGTCTATAACTGAACTGGGTAAAGTAACGAATCACAAACAAATTTAGAATACACGCTGCTAAGAAACCTAACGTTGTAGAATAAACCGCTCCTTTTGTTTGAAACGTTTGAATGAATGGAATATTTATACTTAGTTTAATTAGCAATCCTACAAGTAAACTTAATACCGTATATTTTTGTTGATTAATTCCTTGCAGAACGGCAGCTGAGATAGAGAACAAGGCAAACAGGATAGCTGTCGGAGCATAGGCTTGTAGGATGCTTGCCCCAATTGGATCATGTTGATAAAACGATGAATAGATTGGATCCGCAAGAACGGACATGCCGATAACTGCTGGTATGGTTACGAATAATAAGATTTGAAATGCTTGATTAAGCTGTCGTGTGAAACCACCCATATTTTGATTTACATAAGCTCTTGTTACAGCCGGAATCAATGCCATTGAAAAAGCAGTAGCCAGTGTCATCGGAATCACCACGAGTTTTTGAACATATAGATTAAGAATCCCAAGCGCACCTTTTGCTTCTTCAGCGAGCCCTATAGAAACCATAGCTTTCGAATAGGTTAGTGAGTCCACCTGCTGGAAAAGCGGCATCGCAATTCCGACGAAAATAAACGGAATCGATGATACAAAGACCTCTTTATAAATTTCAGGCAATGATATGTCCATTTGCCCTCGATCTGCCAACAACTGTTCTTTTAATACTGGCTTATGCTTTCTCCAATACCAAAGAAGAACAAACATTCCCCCAATTGCACCGGCCGTAGCCGCAAAGGTCGCAAAGCTAATCGCGGTCACCAAATCGCCATCCATTACTTTTAACACGATAAATACACCTGATAAAAGAAAAGCAATTCGTACAATTTGTTCAATAACTTGCGAAATTGCCGTTGGCTCCATTAATTGCTGACCTTGAAAATAGCCGCGAACCAAACTCATAACCGGTATAAAGAGTAATGCAAAGGAAACAGCTCGGATAACGGCCGTTACATCATCAGCTTTCAGTTTTATTCCCTGTGTTACATACTCGCCATATACAGGGGCAATCAAATACATCATTAAAAAAGCAAGAAATCCTGTTACAATCATTATTTTCAGACTTGATTTAAACAGCTTTTGACTGACTGCATATTCTTCTAATGCATTGTATTTTGAAATGAATTTCGATACAGCAAGTGGTAACCCTGCCGTGGCTAAACTGATGAATATTGTATATGGGACATATGAAAACTGGTACAATTCTCCACCATCATTACCCACCATATTATTAAACGGAATAACATAAAATAGCCCTAATACTTTCGATAAAACCGAACCGAGCGTTAATATGAACGCTCCTTTTAAAAGCTTTGAAGACATCTAATCCCTTCCTGCCTATGTCAGTTACGTTTTCACGCTCTTTATCTTACCATATTACCTTCTTATTAAAAATTTATATTGATCTTTAAAAATAAGCATTTTTTTATTATCTCAAAGATTTTAGCAAAATCTCACATGAGGTACAAGCAAATGTTTTCAATTGTCGTTTTTACTTACTAGCTAGTTATGCTATATAATGAAGAAATGAAAATAGTAAAGCTGGTGAAAACATGAAATATGATGTAATCATAATTGGCGGCGGCCCTTCTGGATTAATGGCTTCGATTGCCGCTGGAGAAAAAGGAGCGAATGTGCTTCTTATTGATAAAGGAGAGAAACTCGGACGAAAGCTAGCCATATCAGGCGGTGGCCGTTGTAATGTAACCAATCGTCTTTCGATAGATGAAATTATTAAACATATTCCGGGAAACGGACGCTTTTTATATAGTGCCTTTTCCGAATTTAATAATGAAGATATTATTGCATTTTTTGAGAAGCTTGGTGTTGAGTTAAAAGAAGAAGATCACGGGCGGATGTTTCCTGTTAATAACAGTGCCCAAAGCGTAGTCGATGCGTTGCTTGAACGCATGAACAGCTTGAAAGTAACGGTTTATAAAAATTCCCCTGTTGCAGAGGTGCTTTATGAAAATGACAAAACAGCAGGTGTGCTTTTAAAAGATGGACAAACCTTCACAGCAGGTAGCGTTGTTGTCGCAGTGGGCGGCAAATCTGTACCACAAACTGGTTCTACTGGTGATGGCTATGCATGGGCAAAGAAAGCAGGTCACACGATTACCGAGCTTTTCCCAACCGAAGTACCTGTAACAAGCAATGAGCCATTCATTAAGGACAAATCTCTGCAAGGTCTTGCACTTCGCGACGTTGCCTTATGCGTCTTGAACGCAAAGGGCAAAACGCTGATCACGCACAGAATGGATATGCTCTTCACCCATTTTGGTATCTCAGGCCCTGCTGTTCTTCGTTGTAGTCAATTTGTCGTCAAAGAATTAAAAAAAGCAAAATCGCAAGCTGTAACGATGAAAATCGACGCTTTGCCGGATGCAAACAAAGAAGAAGTTTTTCAAGAAGTGATTAAATTAATGAAAGAAGACCCGAAAAAAGCGATTAAGAACACTTTAAAAGGCCTGCTTCCAGAACGTTATTTACATTTCCTGCTTGAAAAAAGCGGCATCGATTTGCAAGAACAAGGTGGCAATTTATCACATGAAAAAGTCCGCCGTTTTTCTGAGCTATGCAAAGACTTTCTATTCACTGTTAATGGTACTCATTCCATTGAAAAAGCCTTCGTTACCGGTGGCGGAGTATCTGTGAAAGAAATCCAACCAAAGGAAATGGGTTCGAAAATCATGCCAGGCCTCTATTTTTGCGGAGAGATCTTAGACATTCACGGTTACACAGGAGGCTACAATATTACCTCTGCGCTTGTAACAGGACGGCTTGCTGGAATGAACGCAGCTCTCCATGCTAAGGGTCACGCATAATATTAAGAGCAGATACCAAAATCATATGGGTGAACTGACCCAATAAAGTTAGACAAAAAATCTTGGCAGCTTCTTGGACCTGAATCCGGTATTCTACTGGGATCAGGTCCTTTAATTTTGCCTTCATTCTTTTGTAATTGTAATAGTACATATATTCTTCTAGTTCTTGCTGGAAGTGTTCCATACTTTCGAACTTTTGGAGATAGAGTAACTCAGATTTCAATAAGCCAAAGAAGTTTTCAATAACTGCGTTATCTAAACAATTTCCTTTACGGGACATACTTTGAGTACTATTGTTTTGTTTGAGTGTCATTTGATACTGCCAGCCTTGATCTGAATGAAGGATGAGTTCGTCTCCTGGTTTCAATCGTCTAAGTGCTTGGTCCAACATCCTTGAAACAAGTGGATAAACAGGGCGTTTTTCGATATTGTAAGCAATGATCTCTCCATTAAATAAATCCAAAATAGGGGATAGATACAGTTTTTCTCCAAACAAATGGAACTCTGTTACATCCGTTACCCATTTTTGATTCGGTTTCTTTGCAGAAAAATCACGTTTTAAAATATTCGGTGCAATTTTACCTACATTTCCACGATAAGAACGATATTTTTTCAAACGTACTAGACATTTCAGTCCCAATCGATTCATTAAACGAAGTACGGTCTTCGGGTCCAATAGAATCTGGCGTTTCTTTAATTCTTTAGCCATTCTTCGATGACTGTTTTAACATCTCGGTATTTATCAGGACGATTCAGTTGTTTTACCCAATAATAATAAGTACGTCTTGGAATACCTGCAATCTTAATAAAGTCGATAACTTTGCATTGTTTCCTTAGCTCATAGATTACTTGCGCTTTAATTTTTTCTGTAACTTTTCCTGTTCTTGAACTAAGGCATTCAACTTTTTTAAGTAAGCATTCTCCATTCGTAAACGTTCATTTTCTGCTTGTAAGGCCTCTAATGATCCTTCTACTGGTTGGTTTCTTTGTTTCTTTTTGCATGGATGGACGCCCCTTTTTCTTCAATTTAAGGCATCTAATCCTTCTGTTTCAACTTTCAGCTTCCAAGTCGAAATCGTACTAGGTGCTGGAATATTGAAAATAGCAGCAGTTTCATACAAAGATGTCCCATGCTCGTTCATATAATTGAGTACGTCTAGTTTAAACGGAGCTGTATAATTTGTATAGTTTTTTATAAATTCTTCCTCACCATGATATCGATACTGTAAAACCCATTTTTTGATTGTATTAGGAGTGGTTCAATAGATCTCACTAAAGGTCCCATAACCACCTTCATTATGTAAATATTTTTGAACGGCTTCTAATTTCTTTTCCGCTGTAAATTTGGCCATAAAAAACACCCCGTAAATGTTAGTGTAATGTCTAACATTTACGGGGCAGTTCATTTGGGGTCTGCTCTTTTTCAATTTTGACGCATAAATAAATGATCTTCGGGAATATTCTATTAAATGAAGCAGTTCGGCCGCCTGAGTCAGTCAGAATACTTGCCTATATCAGCCGCTTTTTTCATATATCAGCCAATTATATCAGCCATTTTTCTTATATTTCAGCCGTGAGCTGAATTCCTTTTCTCTACATACTTCTGTCACTTCTTATAGATAATCATCGCACTAAAACAATAAATTTGATCATCTTCTTCTTCCCCAGTCGTCGCAATATTGTATTTGATGTCCACAATCTTATTATCACGAATGTCTTCAAGAAATACATTCATTTCATCTTCTAGATCCTTTTCATGCTCATGATCAAACAATTTCACTTGAATCATCGGCTATCCCCTGCCTTTTTAGATACAGGGTTCCCCAAAATTAATGATACTATTCATCTTTTAGTAAAAAATGTGTCTGGCCTCACACTCTACATACGGTTTATTGTGTCATACATTATATAAACCATATATAGTAATGTGGGGTCTGACCCATCTTTATCGGAATAGCCCGTCAAAATCTTCCTTATTTCACAATGACTTCACCATTCCACTCAAGCATTCCGCCTTCCATATTTACAACTTTGTAGCCTTGTTCTTGTAAGTAATGTGCCACGTTTCCGCTGCGGCCACCAGAGCGGCAGATGAAAATATATTCTTTCTCTTTATCAAAATAGTCAAGATTAGCAGGGATTTCGTTCATTCGAATATGTTTAGCCCCTTCAATGATTCCTTCTGCTACTTCATCATCCTCACGAACATCGACAAGTTCTAGGTTCTCGCCTGCCTCTAACTTTGCTTCTACTTCTTCTGGCTTGATTGTTTTAATTTCTTCCATTATAAGCACCTCTATCTGGATTGATCTTTCCCGTATATTATAGCAAGGTTTATAGTGGATTGACATTTTTGTGAGATAGAGGGAGATCGTATGACTTGATAATTTCTACTTTCATTCTTTTAATAGCTCTCGTTTTAGCGGATAAGTTAAAGTTTTCTCTCATCATTCATCATCGCATTCAACCCTTTATTCAAAAGAATCAAGAAGTAGTAAAGAACAAAGCTATTCACTAATAAAGGTAGTTTATGAAAATTCGTTTGCTTTAAACGGCTCCATTTCAAAATTTGAAAGCTTGTTTCTAACGATTCCTTTCCATGATAAGTCAACCATGTGAATGGAAAACCGAATGCTGGGCCTTGTGGAATAAGGAACATAAAGACATTAGGTAAAAATAGGCTCCATAAAAACAAGTTGTTTATATCTCACTTCGATCCACTTCCTTTTACATGTTTATTCTAAATATATTCACAATTAACGCATCGGACCTATTTTTTCATTCCACCAAAAAAACCCAGTTAACAAAGTATGCATGCTTTTTTCCAAACTGGTACAATAAAACAACTAGAATAGTCACAGATACCGACTTGGCGGATAGGAGTGGAATAATTTTTGAGAAAGGTGCGCTTTCTTTTTACTATATTGATTATTATTGGTGTATTTTGGTTTTTTTATGGAGAGAAGCTGAAGGAATCGGGTTTTCAGGCTGCATTCTCAGAGCTGAAATCAGACGTAACATCTCTCAAAAATTCACCAGAGGTCTCATCTGGAATTGAAAAGCTGAAGGATGGCATGGGGAATCTCGTTGGCATGGTGAATGGAAAATTACATTCTACATCAAATGAAGAGCAGCCTGATGTTAACCCAGTTACTAAGCCTCCGTTAGCTACACCAAAGCAAGCCTTTTCCATTCATAACATTGAGCTCGGTGATTCGAAAACGGATGTAGAAAATCAGGTTGGAGCACCGAAACGCTCTTCTCTAAATGAATACGGAGTGGATTGGCATGCCTATCATGAAAATTATCAAAACTTCTTCATGGTCGCCTATGATGAACAAGGAAAAGTGGCCGGGTTATATACAAACCAAGATCTAATTTCATCCAAACAGGGCTTGAAACTTGGCACAGCAAAAGACACAGTCCTATCGCAGTTAGGGAACCCGCTAACGAAAATTCAAAAAGGGTTTGTATTTTATCAAATGGACAATGATGAATACCATACTTTTCATATCGATCATAGCTATGTAACTGTTTTTTACGACAAGCATGAAGATAATACGGTGACCGCGCTGCAAATTATCAGTGATAAACTTGAAGCAAAAAAGAAAGATTTCTTTGGGAATCCTAGCTCTGAGTTAAAGGAAGGGTTTGAGTACCAATTGTTCGACCTTACGAATGCATCGCGGGTGAATCATCACCTTGGTGTGCTTTCTTGGAATGATGCAATTCGTGAAACAGCTCGCCATCATAGTACTGATATGGCCGTTCACAACTATTTCAACCACACCGACCTCGAAGGTAAGTCTCCTTTCGACAGAATGGCAGCGGATGCCATCACATTTAAAATGGCAGGAGAAAATCTTGCAGCAGGCCAGCAAAGCAGCATCTTTGCTCACGAAGGGTTAATGAATTCACTCGGTCACCGGGAAAATAAGCTTCGCCCTGAATATCAAGAGCTTGGAGTTGGTGTCGATTTCAACTCAGAATCGAGACCATATTTTACGGAGAATTATGTAATGGAATAAAGGGGTATCCCAAAAAGGGTCTGACGCTCACTGCCTTAATGAACTAAAGCAGTGATATCAGACCTTTTTTTGCTTTTTTATTCCTGATTAGCGAGGTTTTCATTGTCCTGTGATAAGAATTCTTTTAAAGCTTGTTTGTTTTTCTCATAATCAATTTTTAGGACGGCCCCCACGTTAACCCGTTCATTCTCATAAGAATCTTTAATAGGTATTCTTAAAGACTCCATTTTTTTAGATTTTCCAGCAATTAAACCTTTTCCGATTGCAAACATTGTTCCTATATCTACATTAGTATCAATGTATGGATCCGCAACTCCGAGTAACTTTGGAAGGTTAACTACACTTTGCATAGTCGCAGCCTGTTCCTTAACCTTAGACACCACTTCTTGTTGCCTTGCCACTCGACCAAAATCACTTAAGCGATCTTGGCGAAAACGAACATATCCTAACATTTCTTTCCCATGCAAAGTTTGTTTTCCTGGATGTAATGTCATATCAATTCCATAAGACATTTCATATGGAATATCCACTTCTATCCCGTTAGGTGCGATAATGTCGACAATTTTCGAAAAACCGTCAAAATCAACAATCGCATAGTAATTAATATCCACATCAAAGTTTTGTTTAATCGTATTCCTTAATAATTCTGGTCCCCCTAAAGCAAAAGCCGCATTAATTTTATGCTTCCCATGATCGGGAATATCAACATATGTATCTCGCATAATGGAAGCAATTTTGAAATCATGAGTATTCTGATTATAGTGAGCTATCATTAAGGAATCAGAATTCCCAATGTCTTCACCTCTAGTGTCACTTCCAATTAATAGAATATTAATTTCCCCAAATTGAGGATCCGCACCTTGAAACGGATCAAACGTTGTTCCGTCATCCTTATACATCCCATCGCTCGCAACAGACAATCCTTGTTTATATTGATAAATACTATAAAGAACCACCATTAATGCTGTAAGAGTAACCAACAGGAAAAGAATTCTTTTCCATTTTCTTTTCACCCTTCTTCTCTTCATGTATAACATCACCTATCACTTAAATTAAAATCTTACCGAAACAGTTGTTAAAAAACCAATTTATAAAAGTTAATTCAGGTATTTAATAAGTTAAAAAAATTAGAGATATTTTAGTCTCATTTTTTTATTGATAGTACATTTGTTACAAGTTGTACAGCAATCGCGTCGTCTAAATAGCCAATCGGAAATATGTAATCCGGAATGACATCTACTGGTAAAATGAAGTATAGGAGCGCACTTCCAATTAAGGCAAGTTCACCTGGTGTTCCTTTCATCAAACGAAATTTCTCATACATATCCTTTAACCGATTAATAAACGGACCGATGCTCCCTACTTTTTGAAGCTTCTCTCCAAAGCTATTAAGAATGGTTTCCTTCCCTTCCTCTGTTTGTGTATATTGTTCATAACTAGCTAATTTCTGTTCCACACTTGTTATCGTAAAATTTTTCATATCGATATTCGAGGATTCAAGAAGATTTTGTATGCTGTTAACAGACCTCTGAATATCTGAATCTAGCTTTTCCTGCTTCGGCTTCTGTTCAATATCATAACCAGCCGCTACAAATAATTCTGCGGTAGGCATACCAAGACTGTGAGCAAATTTTTGTAAGTGCTCGGGATTGGCTTTTCTTTTACCATTTATGATCCGCGAGATCGTAGCCGTATCGATTCCAGTGAGCTCACTGAGTTTGCGCATGGATAATGACCGTTCCTTCAAGATTCCTTTTAACACCGAACCAAGATTACTTTTGCTCATTTCTTCAAACATACTAATCCTCCTTTCTATAATCTATTAAACAACGTGAATGGTTTTAGTTAAAATAAAAACACTCCCTATTCCCATACATAACATAGATAGAAGTTTTTGAGTTCATATTTTCTGAAGTAAACCTTTTTCATCTTACGATTAGCATCAGATGCTCATCGTTTTTTTATATAACCACCGGGGCGGTGCGAATATGTAGGAATTACAGATAATAAAGAAATGATTTAGGAAAATCGTCCAACATCTATATTTAGTGAACTACGTTATCGAACTCTGACTAACATAGCCATGTAGTTAGAAAAGTACGTGCTAATAGGAAATATACATGCGCGTTGACGTTTTGTCAACGTTCGTGAATGATCTTGTCAAATATAGTCATATTCTGTTATTAAATCCCTCCATTATTCCCCAATATTTATATTAGAAAAACACGCTCCGCATTTCCACTTGGCATACTGCATATTGATTTATCGTATTATAAAGTAACATCCATTTATCCCGGTTTAACAGGCTGTAATACCCCCACCTCAATTTTTGTGAGAGAATCAAGAAAAAGTAGGTGGAGGATAAACAGCCTGTAAATCCCCGATTGGTTCAACTAACCATCAGTGGGGATGAAGAACCCCCCCATTGATGGTTAGTTTCACTTTATGTAAAGGGGCGTGTGAGTTTATTGATCACTCTGTCTTTTCTTTCACTAAGACATTTTTCTTAAACTTCACAGCTCCTGATGAACATCTGCCTACATTAAAAGAATGCTGTAAATGCAAGCACTAAGATAATGATTCCACTCAAGATGGTTCCAAATTGACCTAAAGTAAATGAACCAATCCGGACATCTGCCAATTTGTACCCTAACTTCACACCTATCCACACGCTGATGAAACTACCAATTGCAGCTGTTAAGGAAATAGCAAGCGGTGAAAATCCAAGTAAACCAGCACCTAAACCATTCGTCAGTGCATTGGCGGATAATGCAACACCAAGAACCACAGCTTCGCCCCAACCAATTGCTCCAGACTGATCGAGATCAGCCACTTCAGGATTTTCTAAAATACCTTTTATACTTTTTGACTGTGTATTTGAATCTTGAACGACTTGTGATTTTTCTTTTTTACGAGGGGTGGCCAAAAGAATGATTCGAACCCCAATAATGACTAATAAAAGGGCTCCAATAATAACTGGGAACATACCTGGAAGGATCTGGGAGAGCCACATTCCAAATGTAATTCCTGTTATACTCATAAGAAAACAAATCACAGCGATTAATACATTAGCACCAATCCCAACCCGGATCTTGCGAATCCCATAAGAAATTCCTACTCCTAAATTATCTATACTTGATGAAACGGCAAAAGCCAAAATGATTAGCCAAGACAATGTCGAAACACTCCTTATTCTTTTTTTACATTGTATTGTTCGAATTGACAAAAAGTGCTTGTTCCTCTCAAAACTGTTGAGAAAAAATCAACACTTCATTAAAAATTCATAAAGGAGTGAAAAGTGATGTCGATGAAGAATGAAGAAGAGCGAAATCTTGGTTCCTTGATCAAAACATTGTTAAGGACGCGCTCCCTTTCCATGCGTAAGCTAAGTATGTTAACCGGTATTGATACCGCGACCATATCCCGAATAGCCAATAATAAACAAAAAGCAAAGCCATCGCATTTACAACTGTTCGCTCATCATTTAGGCATTCCTTTAGCCAAATTCATTCAGGCGGCTGGTTACGATGTTGAACTACATGAAAAGAACGCTACTTCAGATTTATCTATTTCGATCGAAACGATCCAAGAAATTCTTGTCTCGGCTAATCATTTAGAACATCAATTTAACCTAGAGCAAATTCATCATGAATTAACGAAGTATGAACAATTTGCTCTTACAAAAGAAGGGGAGCATAAGATTTTGGATGAGTTTGAACAAAAGGTCGATCAAGTTAGAGGGGCAGGTCCGTTTATTAATGAATTAAACAAGATGTACAACAGGTATTTGGAAGAAAATATCTCATCAGAAGAGCGTACAATCCTTGGTAGTGTTCTTTTATATTTTATTTTATCCACTGATATTATCCCCGATTACGTGTTTCCATTTGGTTATTTGGACGATTGCTTAGTCGTTCAAATCGGCTTGGGTCGACTGGCGAAATTGGATCATAAACATCCATGAGCATCTGGTCCCAACTAAAACGATGAAAAAGATTCAGGTTCTAAAAATTGCATCTCCTTATGAAAGTGGCGGTACGGTACTGTTCTTTTGCAAAGCCCCGCCACTTTTCCCCCAAAAAGAATGAGAACGACCTGATCCCTGCTGCAAGTAAGGGGGGAACCAGGCAGATTTAATACATCTATTGGAGCTGAAGTACAATCTTTGCCATCGTAAAATAAATGATTAGACCTGTTCCATCAACTAAGGTCGTAATAAAGGGCCCGGAAACGATCGCTGGATCGACTCTTAACTTATGCAAAATTAACGGTAAAACAGCAGCAACCATCGACGCCCAAATCACAATAAATAGAGCGGACACTGCGACAACAAGCCCTATATTCATACTGACACCAAGTAAATAGGCACGAAAGAGTACAACAATTCCCATAGTTATCCCTAGAAAAAGCCCTGTAGATACTTCCCTTCTAAAAACCTTGAACATATCCTTAAATTGCACTTCCCCAACCGCTAGTGCCCGAACTAATGTCGTGACCGTTTGAGAGCCCGTATTCCCACCAGTCCCAATCAAAAGCGGAACAAAAAAGGCTAAGGCAATTTGCTGTGAGAGTGTGTCTTCATAATGCCGCAGTACATTACTTGTATAGGCTTCCGCAACAAATAAGATCAATAACCAGCCAATTCTCTTTTTAAAAAGGCTCCAAATGGAGTTTTTAAAATAGGGCTCATCTAAAGGCTGACTGCCCCCCAGCTTTTGAAAGTCTTCTGTTGCTTCTTCATGAATGACATCAATTAGATCATCAACAGTTATAATGCCAATCATTCTTTGATCTTTGGCAACCACAGGAATGGCGACAAAATTGTATTTTGACAAGACATCAGCTGCTTCTTGTTGATGCATATCTACGGTAACCGAAATGGGCTCTCCTTGAAGAATTTCTTCTAACCTTGTTCCTGTTTTCGCTAATATAATTTCCTTCAACGATACAATGCCAACAAGTTCTCCATGGCTTCCTAACACATAAATATATGAAACGATCTCAGCTCCATGTCCCACTTTCCTTACGTGTTGCAAAGCTTGCTCGACCGTCCAGCTAATGCGTGCGGCAATATAATCGACTGTCGCTAATCTCCCGGCTGTATTCGGCTCATAATTCATCAGCGTATTAATTTTTCTCCTATAGTTTTCTGATAAAAACGCCATCAACTTTTTTGCTTGATGAGGATGAATCGATAACAGTAAATTAACAACAGTATCACTTGACATTTCATTTAACAACGCAGATGTAAAACCATCCTTGATTCGATGTAAAATTACATACAGCAATTCTGGCTCTAAGTATTCAAGGATTTCAGTTGCGAGTGGTTTAGGACATATTATAATAAACGTTAATTGTTCTTCCTGTTCAAGTTCACTTAACATTGTCGCAATATCAAAAGGCTGAAAACGAGATAGAAAATCCATTAAAGATTGTTGATTTTGTTCCTGTAAAATTATTTTTATTTCCTGAATCATGTTTTGATCCATCGTCATTACCCCCAATCAAATCATTGTAAAAAGGGCTATAGGATCGAATTTTTCAGTGAATCGATAGACGATGACTGAAATGTCACCCTACTTCCTCTTTTACCTTTTTTACCTATCACTTTCGAACTGGGTTCTCCGTCCATCTTCATCACCTCCATGAATATGAAAAATAGGTTGCTAACTTGTAAGAGATAAATTATTAACATAATTAAAAAAGCCTTTATTTCCAAAAAAGAGGAAATGAAGGCTTGGTTTTCGCATCAAATAAACCGTATAAGCTGTTCAAAACAAATAACGAACATAGCATAATTCGGTGTTTACCAGTTTCCCTCGTTTTAGTTTTAGCACTGTATAGCATAGGTCTATTACCAGCTACATTAAAAAAGACCTTATTCCGATCTTTCCTGTTGACCCATTGGCGTCTCTCGACATTTCTGGGCAGCAGCGTTTCTCTATACAGGAGCCTCACCTAACAGAATCCTTATAATACTATTAAACTTTAATCAATATATGGCAACTTTGACAAAATGTCAACAGTTCATGCAAATTTTTTTAATGGACTCACAGATTTGAATCCCTACTGAACATATATTTTTTTGATCGTATGTTCACACTTAATACTAATCCTAATGCAATCATATTCGTTAATAGCGCACTTCCTCCATAACTCAAAAGCGGCAGAGCAATTCCAGTAACCGGCATTAAACCAATGGTCATCGATATATTTTGAAAGATTTGGAAAGTGATTAGCCCTATAACTCCAGCACAAATATATGTACCAAACAGATGATTGGAATTAAAAGCAATAACCGTTATTCGGTAAATAAGAATAAAATATAAACTTATTAAAATAGATGAGCCAATAAAACCAAATTCCTCCCCAACGACAGAGAAAATAAAATCCGTATGTGCTTCAGGTATTTTACCGCTTTGGACTTGCGTTCCCTGATTAAATCCACTTCCAGCCATACGTCCAGAGCCAATTCCCAAAATGGCTTGAGTTAGTTGATAGCCATAACTTGAAGCAAACTCTTCTGGACTCAGCCAGCCATAGATTCTTTCCAATTGATGGGGCTTAATAGCTTTTGAAAAAATGTCGAAAAAATGGTTGTGTAAATAGACGAGAAAGCCAATTAAAGCTGTAAAACAAGACGCCAAGAGAGCAATCATTTTGAATGAGACTCCTGATGCAATAATTAAACTAAATGTGATGGCAGCAATGACAAGTGCTGAACCTAGATCAGGCTGGACCAATATTAAATAGAACGGAATCATCATGAGGATGACAACTCTTATCGTAATGAGAATGCTTTGTTTGAAAGTAAGATTCCGATTGGCAAGCCGTTGTAAAATGGTTGCTAAATAGATGATTAAAAACACCTTCATAAACTCTGATGGCTGTAATTCAAAAAAGCCAAAGCTAATCCATCTTGTAGCCCCATTTTTAAACGTTCCAAACATGTGAACGAGAAGTAATAAACCAATCCCTATAAAATAAAGTGGAGCTGCCAATCTTTCTAGCAATTCAAAATCAAATTTCGCTACCGCGACCATTACCACTGTGCCGATGACATACCAAATTACTTGTCTTTTTACAAAATAAAAAGGATCCTGGGTTTCATACTGGCCTGATCCACTGTAAACAGCTAGTAAGCTATAAATAAATAGACAGAATAAAGTAAATAACAATAGATAATCAAGCTGTTGTTCATGTTTCTTCAATAAATTTTCACCACTCCATTTGTTTTTCATCATAAGGATGAATTTCCTTTGTTCATAAATACCCAAAAATCGGTAAAGTACGCATAACTCTAGATAATTGAAACATAAAAAATACACGATCTTGTGAAAGATGTGTATAACAAGACTAAGCCTGGCAATCAATTAAGTTAGAGATTGATGAATAATGCGTCCATACAATCCTTCAATCGTTTAAGCTTTAACACTACTGCAAAGGATTTTTAAAGCTACATGAAACACAAACGACCTTATGTCGATGGTTCCTGTTGACCCATCGGTGTCTTTGGCCGTTTCAGAGCAGCAGATCTCCAGCATAGAAGCCTCACATAACAAGAATAATAATCTATTCACTAATCAACTACATCGTAAATGTTCGGGCAGAGGTTGTCAATATTAATTAAAAGTAGATGATCACTAAAAACACAATAAAAAAACGAGGATTGAAAGAGTTATTATTGAATCATTTTTTTGGCACATAACACGCTTTTTGTGAAAAAATAACTCACAAACGTCCATCTGACATGAAACTCAACTTTTTGTGCGACTGCTTGTCGCACAAAAAAGAGTGCCCAAAAGCGGACACCCTTTTTGTTAATGATTTAATCCATTTATTAAAGTTGTAGGCTGTCTTTTCTTAAGACTAAGCATCACAACAAAAGAGATGATATATAAGACTGCTAAATAAGTCATAGCTACTGTCATATCATAGCTTTGTAGAATATAACCAACGAGGATTGGTGATAGTCCACCTATCGCTCTTCCAAAGTTAAATATTGTGTTGGTAGCTGTACTTCTAATTTGAACAGGATAATAACTGCTGATCAAGGCTCCATATCCGGCAAACATCCCATTGGAAAAGAAGCCGACAATAGCACCACCGATTAATACCCCTGCACTGCCTTCTGCATACGAGTATAGAAATACAGCACATGCGGAGGCAAGAAGGAAAATACCAAAGGCTCGTTTCGCTCCAATTCGATCCATGAATTGTCCAAAGGTTAACATCCCAATGATCATGCCAACTGCTGTACTGATTGTCCAAAGGGCTGAGCTTGAAACAGATAGGCCTTGAGATTGTTGCAGCATGGATGGCAACCAAATCATTAAACCATTGTAGCCTGCAATCTGCACCGTTGCCATAATTGCTAGGGAGATCGTCGTCATCGTTGTTCTAGGTGTTTCAAATAATTGAAGCAGTTTGCCTTTCTCTTGTTTGCTGACGAACTTTTTCTGTTTTTGAGCTTCCATCCATTCAGGAGATTCATCTAGGTTCTTCCTCACAATAAAAGCAAATATAACTGGAAGGACACCAACGAAGAACAATGCGCGCCACCCCAAGGTAGGCAGAATGATGGCGCTAAGCAATGCTGCGAGAATGACACCATATTGAGCCCCAATACTTACATAAGAAGAAGCTCGTCCTTGTTTATTTTTTGGCCACGCCTCACTAACAAGAGCCATCCCAATCCCATACTCTCCTCCTGCACCCAATCCAGCGATAAATCTAAACACGTACACCTGCTCGATATTTGTAGCTAGTCCTGTTAAAGCTGTACCTATAGCGAACAATATAATCGTATAGGTAAAAATTCGCACCCGGCCAAACTTATCTGCCAAGATTCCGAAGATAATCCCGCCAGCAAGCATGCCGATATTCGTTATGGAAGAAATAAGCCCTCCCGTTGCTAAATCAATGTGAAACTCTGCAATAATCATTGACATGGCAAAAGAGATAAACATGATGTCCATGCCTTCTAACGTTAAACCCGCTACTGACGCTACAACTGTTTTATTACGATAATTCATATTGTTTTACCCTCCAGTTTATTCTTTTAGTAAAAAAACTTTTTATGCTTTGAGGGAATGGATATGCAATTGATCAATTACAAGAATATCTTCCATTCTCTTTTCAAGTCTCACAGGACTTTATTTAAAAGAGGTGCTATTCAAACAAAAATAAATGCCCTTCCGTCACAGAGGACAAAAGGGCATGAATGTACGTAGTTAGACTTAAAAATATAAGACTATCAAGCCACCCTTTTCGGCCTCTCTGGACCGTATTAAAAGGAAATATTATATTGATATTTATATTATCAGGTTAGAAAGAAGGTTGCAATATTAATTGAATATGTGATTAAATATTTTTCATTGTAAAAATTACCTATAAATTCTGCCTTCTAGCTTAAATTCCACCAATTATTAGTAGCTAAATTATAAATCTTTCAGTCTCTTACCAGTAATCCTTTAGATTGTAAACCATGTAACAACAATTCTTTAATGTATGTTTCATCTTCGTTGTCAAAAATATCATCCAGCTCTTCTTCTGCAACGATATGATACGACTCAAGATAACACCAAGCAGCAAATTTACTAATAGCTCTGATACGACTAGCTTTCAACTTTTTTGGTTTAACTGCAATTGTCATTTTGATTTACCTCCAAACAATTAGATTGGACTCATTACGATCATTTTAACATTATTTTACACAAACTAACGATAAAATTCAGAAAATTCAAAATAAAAAAAGACTAAACCAATGTCTAGCCTTTCTTTCACAAGATTTACCTACTCTATATGGATAAAAATGAATGATCTTGTTGATGACTAATTTAGCTAATACGCATAATAATTTCCACTTTGCTTAAAATATATGTCAAACGAAGAAATCTGAGGTGACGAAAAATGAAAAAGTTCCCTTTCCAAAAAAGCAATCATTCGCTAGCACCTCAGTTTGATGAAGTCATACAACAGTTAAAGGAGTCTAAAGATTTTACAATCTTTATGTTTGGCATAGAGCATGATACTCTCTGTATTTCTTATTTTAATACTTTAATCGACACGGATATTTTACACAGAGACCTGCTTCCATATTTAAATAAATCTTCGTCTACTCTTGAAGCTGCTGTTTCAGCCTTGCCGATTGAAAATTTACTTTTCACTCAGAAACCTGCCGATATGCAAAAGCATTTATTAACTGGCTATATTTCAATAACGATGGAAGGGAAAAAAGATCAGGCCGTTTTAGTAAAAGCTGATTCACAAAAGTCCCGAACTGTTTCATTGCCTGAGGTAGAGTTTAGCGTAATTGGACCAAAGGAATCGCTTGTAGAATCTCTCGATACGAATTTGAATCTCATTAGAAAAAGATTACCGATCCAAGAGTTAAAGGTGGAGGAGTTAACTGTAGGAAAATTATCAAAATCAAGAGTGGCGGTCCTCCATATTGATGGCATCTGTAACAAAAAGAATGTTTCCACCGTTATTCAACGAATCTCGAATTTAGATGTGAAACAGATTATTGATAGTTCCTATATCTCTCAAATGATAGTGGATAAAAAAAATACGCCGTTTCCACAGTTTATTGATACAGAAAGACCAGACCGATTAGCTGCCGTGCTAGGTGAAGGCAAGCTAGTCATATTAGTAGATGGTGCACCACACGGACTTCTAGGACCAGCTACGTTGGTGGAATTTTTTACTGCCTCTGAGGATTATTTTCTTAATTGGACAATGGCTTCATTTTTTCGTCTCGTCCGATTTTTTGCTGTCTTATTCTCGATTTTAATTACACCGATATATGTAGCAATTTTGACTTATCACTACGAATTGCTTCCTAAAAATCTGATCAATACGCTCGTTATTTCAAGAAGTGGAATTCCTTTTCCTCCTATTCTAGAGGCACTTGTGTTGGAATTGGTCATTGAGTTACTCCGTGAGGCAGGGGCAAGACTACCTACCAAAGTTGGACAAACAATTGGTATCGTTGGTGGTATCGTCATCGGGACAGCTTCGGTCGAAGCAGGTTTAACGAGTAATGTACTATTAATTATTGTAGCATTATCAGCTCTTGCTTCCTTTACAACACCTGTTTATCAAATGGGTAATACGATTCGGCTCATTCGATTCCCATTTCTGTTAATGGCTTATTATATTGGAATATTAGGTGTTGCGATTAGCTTTTGTTTTATGCTCATACATTTGTTAAGAATCACGACACTAGGAAGACCTTATCTTGAGCCACTATACCCGCCAAAGCTTCATAGCTTAAAGGATTCTCTTATCCGTCTGCCATTTTCATTGCTATCTAAACGCCCTGCCCCAAAACAGAAAGACTAAGTAAAAGGAGACTCTATTCACATATGATTAATAAAAATGAACAAATTTCTCCATTCTTAGTCTTCTTTCTCGTTTTAAAAGTACAAATTGGGGTAGGAGTTCTGGGCTTTCAAAGACTCATCATAAAATCAGCCGGAAACGATGCCTGGATTGCAGTCATTGCTGCTGGACTCCTGTTCTCAATCGTAATTTGGTGTATGTTTACTCTTCTAAATTCGCAGAAGCAGGACTTAATGGGCATCCATACTCAGCTTTTCGGAAAAGTCCTAGGTGGCTTTTTGAATATGATCTGGATCACCTATTGGCTGCTCATGGGCATTGCTGTTTATCGAGCCTATGTTGAAGTTGTTCAGGCATGGATGTTTCCACAAATTAATGTAATGACTTTTAGTATCGTTTTTGCACTCTTAATTTATTATACAGTTTCTGGAGGTTTTCAAGTTTTAACTGGAATATGCTTTTTGGGCGTCATCATTCCTTCTTATTTGATATTAACAATCTTTTTCCCATTGGAATATACAGAATTTCGCAACTTATTACCAGTATGGAATCACTCATATAAAGAAATAGCTTTGGCAACGAGAGATATGTCACTTAGCTATATGGGCTTTTCGACTTTACTCATGTTCTACCCATTAATCAAGCATCAAAAAAAAGCAAATAAATGGGCGCAACTGGCAAATATTTTATCAATCCTATCGTATTTATTGCTGACGATTGTTTCAATCGGATTTTACTCCGAAAATCAAATCAGCAGGTATGTATGGGCTACACTGTCTTTTTGGAGTATCGTCGAAGTTCCTTTTATAGAACGGTTTGAATATATCGGCATCGCAACGTGGGTGATCTTTATCCTCCCTAATATTTGCCTATTTATTTGGGCAGCTACGAAAGGAACGTCTGTCCTATTTAAAGTAGAACCTAACAGGATATCCATTCTTTTTCTAGTGATATTAATTGTTATGTCACTCGCTTTGAAAGATCGTGAAACTGTCAATACCTTTCAAGATTATATGTCCTATGTTGGTTTTATTCTTTATACAGTTTATATCCCTATCCTGCTTTGTCTATCATACATTATGTCAAAAATAAGGAAAAAAACGCATGAGAATTAAAACCATAGTACTATCTTCGATTATGAGCTTGTTTCTTTCGGGGTGTATGGATATCGAACCTACAGTATTAAATGAAATTAACATAGCAACAGCCGTCAGTTATGATTACATCGATAAAGACCATTTTACATCTACCGCTGTCATTCCTTACTATATGCCGGATAAGAAAGTAAATAATGTTACCTTTACGGCGACTGCTTCTTTGAGCAAAGACGTCAGACAAAAAATGAATCAACAAACGGATAAACCCATTTACAGTGGAAAAATAGAAGTCATCTTATATAGTAAGGAGCTTGCTAAACATGATTTAACGCGAATGACAGATACATTAATTCGCGATCCTTCTGTTGGGAATACCGTGTATTTAGCCATTGTAGATGGCAAGGCTGAGGATGTCTTAATCAAACAATTAGGAAACGTAGATAAAGGCACATACTTATCAAATGCAATTGAACATAATATCCAAAGCGGAATTCTCCCAAAAACTAATCTGCATTTATTTTCATATGCGCAGAATGCAGAAGGTATGGACCCTTTTCTCCCAATAATCAAGCCTAAAAATGGGAATCCACTCATTACTGGTGTCGCCCTATTTAATCAAGGGGAATTCGTGTATCAAACAAAAGAGCATGAAAATGTCATTTTTAAAATGTTAGTAGAACAATCTTCTAACAAAGAAGGCTTTTCAGCGAAATTAGGGGAAAAGTTATTTGCGTCCGTCTATAATATTGCCTCAAAAGTTTCATACAACATCCCTGAACCGATGACCAATTCGCCTATCATAATTAATTTAAACATAGAAGCGGTTTTACGAGAGTTCACTGGTGATAAGGTTGATAAAAAAGAGATCAGAAAAATTGAAAAGAAGATGGAAAATGTATTAAAAAAACGAGCTGAAAAACTAATTGTAAAACTTCAGAAACTTGATGTTGACCCGCTTGGAGTTGGTGAACAAGTACGAACAAGAACGAGAAGCTGGGATAAGAAGGAATGGGAGAAATTATATCCAAATATCCCTTTTCAAGTGAATGTCAAATTGAATATTCTCGAAAGTGGAGCGGTGGAATAAGTGTCGATTCATCAAAAATTGCAAAACAGCAGTGAGAATGGACAACTCTCACTGCTTTAACGTACTATCTATAACGAAAATCGTGATTATGATGTGGTACACCCACTTTTCTGAACCGACATCTGATTTACGAACCGGATTCAACACTTTGCGAGCCGCTTTTCTGATTTGCGCGCTGGAACTAACTTTGCGAGCTACATATCATATTAACGGTTTCCAATTCCAAATTCTTAAACGACCGTTACATTACTAAGGTCCGCTTTTCCTGCCTTCAAAAAATTATACGTCAATTTATCCATCGTGGCGCCGCTGAAATCAGCTTTCTTTATATCGGATAAGCGGAACTGTACGTTTTTTAAAGTACTATGTTTAAACGATGCCTTTTTTAAGTTACACCCTTCAAATACCGTACCCTCAAACGTCTCACCTTCAAAATTCAGACCCGCCAAATTGCTTGTTTTGAAAAAGGTTTTTTCATAGATGCAATTTTTGAACGTCGCTCCCTTTAAATTTGCTGCTTTAAAAAGCGTCTCTGTTAGATTCACATTCACAAAAATGGTATCTGCCAAATTACTGGATTTAAACGTACTATTCGTTAAATCGGAATCGGAAAAATCGGACCCTTTTAAATCACTGCTGTTAAACTTACCGTCGTGAACCGAAACTGAACGAAAATCGGAATCCACTAAACTTGATCGTGAGAAGTCCATTTGTATCGCTTTTTGAAGTTCAGTTTGCTGGAGGTTGATGGATTCGATTAATTCCGACACTTCACCAATCGAGTTAATCGTCATTTGATAAGCTTCCTCATCACTGTATCCACTCTTTTTATAATCATTAAATTTCTCATTTAAATTATTCAAAAGCTCTTCTTCCAACTCTTTCGCCGTTTTCACTTCTTGATAAGGGGCAAAGATATTATGGACGTACTTGTTTAGTTGTTCTTGCATCCTCTAAATCATCCTTTCAAAGCAGACCATCTAGAATCTGTTTAGCCTGCTCCCAATTTTTTATATTTTGTTCATATGTGTTTTCACCAATTGCCGTGATTTTGTAATATTTCCTTCGTCCACCTTGATTTTCATTGCCCCAGTAGGACGTTATACTTCCCTCTTTTTCCATTCTCTTTAAACTTGAATACATGGTGGCTTCCTTTAATTCATACTGTTCACCTGAATTCGCATAGATCATTTTACTAATCTGATAGCCATATTTATCACCACTTAAAAGCAGCTTTAAAATCATCGTATCTGAATGGCCACGAAGCAAATCAGAAGATAGTTTAATATCTCCCAAAGGCTCACCCCCTTTAGTATAATATACATCGAGTTACCACGACAGTCAAGGTACTATATCTAATTAGGGCAATACATCGATTGATTAACCACTAATCCTGATTATTTTCTCTCTTTTGCAAGCACAATAAAAAGCTGCGACAAGTTCAATGTTTACTGTCACAGCTTTCTTTTCACATTCCTTAAATTTTTCTTAAGATACTTAACAAATATGCATCCAACCTTTCTTTCATCATTTCATCCGTCAATCCAGTTACGCCAAAAGCTGCCCAACCAGGATAAACTGTTGGCGGTCCAAAAAGAATATCAATCAAGGAAACGAGATCCCAATATGAATCATAGCGAAAAGCTGAACCCGCATAATGCTGATAAGCAGTTAGAAATTGATCGGCCGTGGCAACGTCAAACAGTTGTGCAAGGTTAAGGCGACAATGTCCCACATCAACCCCAGCTGGTCCCAAGCACGCGTTCACCCAGTCAACAACTCCACCGACTTTGTTTTGACTCCAAAGAACGTTTGCTGGATGATAATCTCGGTGAATGAAGCATAACTTTTCCTCTGGCCGAAATCCTCGCACAATTCTAATTGCTTCGCCCCATGCATCAGGATAGTCTGACCATGTCGGAATATCTAATGATGATATGTCATTATATGTATAATAATCCCAAGGGAAATCAACGCCTTCTAACATGTGAATCGTCGATAGTGTCTCTGCCAAGCCATTCAACCAGTTGTCCATACATTTCGGGGTTAACTCCACATCCCCATCTAGCTTTGTCATCAACACTGAAGGTACTCCGCAAGAACTGCCTGTTTCATCCCATGCAATTATTTCTGGTGTTTTAATATCCAACTGTAAGGCAAGACGCAGACTTTCTGCTTCATGATAGGCAAGGTCAGGTTCTTCATGAAGCCATTCGTGATCATCAATCTGGCGTAAAACATATTTCTCTATATTCCTTTCATTACAGAGAGAAATACAGTAAATTCTTGATGAAGTACTCCCAGGAAGTCGTTGAACGGATACAACGCTAGCCTGAGGATTTACAGATTTCAACACCCAACCCAATACAAACTTTGGTAAATGATCTTCCAATCCAATCCACCCTTTATTCAAAATATTTGTCTTCTAATTCGATCAGAAAGCTGTAATTTTGTTACTTCGCTATAAATTCATATTGATGTTCTAAATATCCTAATGCCTCAGTTAACTCTATACTCCATTATACTAAATGAAAAAAGACTACAGTCTAATGGGGGATGATACCAAAAAACCCACAATATTCATGAGATGTGGGCTATTTTCATATCCAATATTCAATTACATCAACAAACTGAAGACCGGTGTTAAAACAATTAACAAAATTGCTGTAGCTAATATTAGTTGCGAGATGTGAATGGGCAGCTTTTCTCTCTCCTTCCCTTTATTATACCAACTAGAAAATTGTAGCTTATCTCGGTATAACACAAAGAGAGACATGTAAATGGCTATCATGCAAAGCCAATCATATTGATCCGTATGTAGACCAATTGATACGAAGATAAACTTGATTAATTGGCTAAGTATAGATCCTAAAAAAAGAAATATCGCCATAATCCGGATGAGCTCTAATACGATTCGCATCACGTTCCTCCTATACGAGCTTACTGTAAAAAATATTACTAAATATTGTTAAAATTAGCAATACTACTTCTGTCATTAAGTCTATTAGACTAACCTATTAGCCAAGAGATTGTGCGTAAGACTAGTCACTCGAACGTGGCAAGTGTAAGGGTAGACACTATAGACTTATTCTTTCTAACCACTTTAAAAAAGGGAATTCCATAATGAGTAATAGAACTTTAATATCCTTTAAATAGTAATTGACTATATGATCTATATAGAACAAACTAATCCTATGCAATTACTTTGTATTGAAAAGGAGAGAAAAATTGATGCTACGCTCCTAACAGGGTTAATTTGTGGGGCATTACTTGGCTTTGTTATGCAAAGAGGCCGGTTCTGTCTTACAGGGGGATTCAGGGATATGTATATTGCAAAAGATAATCGCATGTTTTATGCCTTATTGATTGCAATTGCTGTGCAAAGTGTCGGGGTATACACGTTAATTCAGCTAGGTGTTATTGAATTTTCAGCAGGCACCTTTCCATGGATTGCCGTTATTGTTGGTTCGTTTATTTTTGGAATTGGGATTGTGCTAGCAGGCGGTTGTGCAACGGGAACATGGTATCGTGCAGGAGAAGGCCTACTCGGTAGTTGGATCGCTCTTTTTGGCTATATGCTAATGAGCGCAATTATGAAATCAGGTCCCTTGCTACCTGTAAATAACTCCATTCAGTCCTTCCAATTTTCCAATAATTCAATCGCTGAGACTACAGGTTTACCTGTTTGGGTATTTATTGCTATATTTGTCGCTATTGTAATAGGGATTGTGATGAAAGAACAAAGAAAGCCTAAAGTCATGATTCCAACTATGAGGCAAAGGCGTACAGGGCTTGCTCATTTATTATTTGAGAAACGTTGGCATCCATTTTTTACTGCATTGTTAATAGGTCTAATTGCGATACTTGCCTGGCCGCTTAGCGAAGCAACAGGAAGAATGGCAGGTCTTGGCATTACGACACCATCAGCTAATATTCTCCAATTTTTAGTGACCGGAGATCAATCGATACTAAACTGGGGTGTTTTCCTCGTCATTGGAATTTTCCTTGGTTCTTTTATTGCAGCAAAAGCAAGCCGTGAATTTCGCTTTAGAATGCCCGATGCGAAAACGAGCATGACTAGCTTTATAGGTGGAATTATTATGGGCTTTGGCGCTTCTCTAGCTGGGGGATGTTCGATAGGTAATGGATTAGTTATGACAGCCATGATGACTTGGCAAGGCTGGGTTGCATTACTATTTATGATTTTAGGAACATGGACAGCATCCTATTTTGTTTTCGTTCGACCTAATTTGAAAAAGAAATCGGTTGCTAATAATCAAACTATTTTGAATACTTAGAAGGGATTATTCATGAAAAAAACATTAGATGTGTTGGGCCAAGTTTGTCCTTTCCCGTTAGTAGAGGCAAAAGAAATCATTGAAGAAATTAGTTCAGGAGATGAATTAGTCATTCAATTTGATTGTACGCAAGCCACTGAAAGCCTTCCACGTTGGGCCGCAGAAGCAGGTCATACTGTCACTAATTTTGAACAAATTGGTGAAGCTACCTGGACCATTACAGTACAAAAAAAGTAAAAACATAAAGAGACGAGGGAGTCTCATAAGGGCCAAACCCTTATGAGGCTCCCTCTCCTTCATTGAAAGTATTCCATATTAATAGTTCTTCAAGAAATAAGCTTCAAACCGACGGCTGAGCTGAGAATCAATGCTATACATACTAGTCGCTTCCACTCTCTTGCTTCCCCATATATGAACATCCCAACTAAAGCAGCTCCGACTGTACCAATTCCTGTCCAAACTGCATAGGCTGTCCCCATGGGAAGCTCAGTCATTGCATAGGATAACAGCATAAAGCTGACACCAAACGATAGAATTAGATAAAGCGCCGCATCCCATTTCTTCATCGCCAAGCGCTTCATGTTGATCACACCAAAAATCTCTAGACTGCCTGCCAAAATCACTGCTGCCCAATGCATTAGGCTTTCCCTCCTTCTACCTTTGTACCTTCTTCATCATTCGTTAACATCTTCAATCCGATTACCCCGCAAATAAGGGTTCCGACGAGTATCATTTTTAGCAATTTAAATGGTTCACCGAAAACGACCATTTCTACGATTACAGTTCCAGCTGTACCGATTCCGGTGAAAACAGCATACACAGTTCCAATTGGTAGGTGCTTTGTTGCTTTCACTAACACTATGAAGCTAACAACTATCGTTGCTCCGGTTACAACCCACTCCAATATATTGTTGGAATATTTCAATCCTGAAACCCAAACAATTTCCAGAATTCCAGCTAATAGTACATAGATCCAATTGATATTCATTTTTTATCCAATCCTTCCTCTTGTGTAACAAACCCACGCCAAAAAATCGGCCATGCAGCACGAACGCGATTTTTGTAGCGCTCTGACCCACTGTATATAAGTTCGAGAACCGTTCCATCAACCAGTGTAAGATAAGCAAGTGCAGATTCCATCACGTTTGAAATGTAGAGATTTCCACTTCTGTTTCGAAGCCATCTTGCCAAGATCCTCTGCATTTGTTCAAGGAATGGATTCACGAGATCACAAACATCCTGGTGCAGCTTTGATGGAGGAAAAAAGGAAATTCGTAACAGAAATCTCGCATGATCATTTTCCATGTTTTCTTTTTCAATCCAATCAAAAAATCCTCTCAAAGCATCCTCAATCGATTTATTTTCTTGCGATTGAAAGTATTCGATTACTCTTCTTTTTTCCGTTTCCATCGCATAGTTCACGACAGCAAAAAACAACTCATCCTTACCTTTATAGTGAGCATATATGCTTGGTTTTTTAATGCCAACTTCTTCCGCTATTTTACTAAGGGACGCCCCTTCATATCCATCTCTTGCAAACTGAATAAGAGCTACGTTACGAATTAACTCAGCACTCACATTCCAAACCTCCCTAACGGTCGTTAGGAATATAATATACCAGATGTTTTTGTCTGTCAAACCATGATTGTCCTTACATAGGTGGCAAATTCAATTGCATGTCCTATTTTTTGCCCCTGCATGTATCGAACCATGCGCTTAATACAAGTTGCTATTTGTCATTTATTCCAAAATGAAAAAACAATGATTGACTCAACCAATGTACTACATGTATAGTACACATATACAAAGTGTATGTACCGCATAATACACACATTTAAATTGATTACACAAGGAGGTCATATAAATGGAATCACCAGTAGTAGAGGTACGTAACGTACAAAAGGTTTATGGAAAAAAGGGGGGCAACCAGTTTAAGGCGCTAAACGATGTTTCTTTTTCTATGCAAGAAGGGGAATTTGTTGGGATTATGGGGCCTTCCGGATCGGGGAAAACGACGTTATTGAATGTGATTTCAACACTTGATCAAGTAACGTCTGGCAATATTAAAATTGACAATGTCGATATTACCGATATGGGGCAAGATGAGCTTTCTGATTTTCGCTCACAAAAATTAGGCTTTATTTTTCAGGATTTCAACTTGTTGGAGAATATGACTATTGCCCAAAACATTGCCCTGCCCCTGTATTTACAAGGAACTCCTACGAAGGATGTGGATGCAAAAGTCATGACGGTCGCGAAACGTTTAGGGATTGAAGATTTGCTGCAAAAATATCCTGCAGAAATCTCAGGCGGTCAAAAACAACGTTCTGCCGCTGCCCGAGCTCTCGTTCATGAACCAACTGTCATTCTTGGAGATGAACCGACAGGAGCACTTGATTCAAAAAATGCAACAAGCTTGCTTGAAACAATGAAAGACTTAAACGATAGGCAAAATGTGTCCATTATGATGGTAACCCACGATCCATATAGCGCAAGTTATTGCCAGCGGATTATTTTTATCCAGGATGGCAAACTTCATAAGGAAATTCACCGCTCAGCCACTCGTGAATTATTTTACAAGGAAATTCTCGACGTTCTTGCACAGCTCGGAACGAAGGACGCATAAGAAAGGAGAAACATGGATGTTACTAAAATTATCACTCGCCGGAATGAAGGGCAAACTGAAGGATTATTTTGTCTTATTATCCGGGCTCGTCATGACAATTTCCGTTTTTTATATGTTCCAAACACTTTCTTGGAATACAGAGTTTATTAAATCCAATGCAATGATTCGAAACATTCAACTCGTATTTATTGTTGGTTCTGTACTGCTTTCAGTCGTAACCATTCTGTATATGCTCTACACAAACACCTTCCTACTCTCTTTACGACAAAAGCAATTTGGCATGTATATGATGCTTGGGGCTAAGAAAAAAAGCATCAAGAAAATTATGTTTGTTGAAACAATAGTGATTGGTGCAGCATCTTTAGTCATTGGAGTTTCCATCGGAATAGGACTCGCTTTCATGGTTGGGTATCTACTTGCTGGACAACTTAACATCACATTAGAAGGTTATCAATCATTCTATCTACCAGCCGTATTGGCAACCTTTGTCTTTTTTATCGTCGTATTCCTATTTACAGCCTTAATCAATCATATCAAGTTATCGAGAGTTCAAGTGTTGCAACTGATCTATTCAGACGTTCACCCTGACGACATACCGATTCAAAAAAAGAAAAATAGTTGGTTGATTTTACTTGGTCTAATTCCCTTAAGCCTTGGCTATGTTTCCTTAATTTTCATGGAACAGCTCCGTGAGATTGGCTTGTTCGCAGCACCAACATTAACGACACTCGGAACCTACTTATTGTTCATAGGTTTCCTTCCTGTCATAGTCAATCGAATGCAAGCCAACAAACGCTGGACAACAAAAGGTATCACATCCTTCACGTTTGCCCAGTTGAATTTTAGAATTCAAGGTTTGACAAAGATATTAGCAACTGTAGCTATGCTTATTGCCCTAGGAGCAGGAGCGATTTCTGCCGGTCTCGCTTTCAAAAATAGTGCCTCACAAATGGCAGACATGATGGATGTATACGATGCAATCATCAAAAATCCGGACACCGAAGAAAAAACGATCTTAAAAAGCATTCATTTCACTGAAGAGAATCAATACCGGTTCAAAGAAGATGCTGACTATACGTATTATCTGAGAGATGACTTAAATAATCAGCGTCCACTTTTATTAATTTCAGATGGAAGAAAGCCCAAATTCAAACGGGTCACGGAAGACCTTCCAGAAGGGAAAATCTCATTAAGTAAAGTGAAGAATCCAGAAATGGGTCAACAGCTCTCAGATGAATGGAGCAGAGCCTTATGGAATTTTCAAACTAATTACCGAGAATTCAAGCAAATGATTGTCCTAGATGCAGAAACGTATCATGAAATACAGGGACAAGAGATGCTTATGTATATTGGAAAAAGCGACAAGTTCACGGACTATTTACATGAATGGCAAGAAATTGATAAGCTTGCGTTAGAGAAAGAACCAAACCTAACAGCAGATGACTTAACAAGCAAATATTCCTTTTATAACATGTATAGTAGCTTTACAAGCGGGACGATGTTCATGGGCTTCTTTTTAGGCATTGCCTTTCTCGCGATGATGGCAAGCTGCCTGATGTTCAAAATATTATCAGGTGCGTCTAAAGATACATCACGCTACCAAATGCTGAGGAAAATCGGTGTAAGGCGGTCTGAGCTTTCTATATCTATTTATAAAGAATTGTTTATCATCTTCCTATTTCCTGCAATCATTGGCCTGGCCCATGTGTTAATTGGTATGAATATGTTCTCTTTCATTATCTTAAATCCGTACTACCGTATTTGGGTCCCAATTATCATTTTCTTGCTTATTTATGGTGTATATTATGTAATTACAGTAAAATTGTACAAACAAATCGTGCTGCCGAAAGAATAAGAAAAGACTGCTAGTGAGTGTCCCAAAAGGGCCAAACCCTACCAACTTCGAATCTGTATATTCAAGATATAGAAGTTGGTGAGGTTTAACCCTTGGCTTTTTAGACCGACTAGTATTTGATTTATTCCTTCTCTTCCTTTTTATCAGGAATAATCATTGGATTAACATCACCTTGTTTGCTACCACCATTATAATACTGCGGAACTTTTCCTGGTAAAATCAAATCGCCAATTCGGACACGATTTTTTACGGTGATTTCTTTTTCGACGGAAGGTATTATCACATGAAGTTTCACTTTTATATTAATAAAGATTTCCAAAATCATATTGTTAATTCCAGGTTCCTTTATCGTTGCTTCCACATCTGATATAACATTCCCTATAATTTCAAAACGAACAGGCACTTTTGGTCCTAGATTTGAAAACAAAGCGGCGTTTGTAGCCATACCTAAAGGAATGTTATAGATGATGCCTTTTTCTTTCTCCGATTTTGCATAATCGATATTCGTATCATTTTTAAATGTTTGCAGGGTTTCGAGTTCGCCTTCTTTTATCGCTTCTAAATATTCCTGAACACGCATTGTTGTTTCAGAAGCAACATGATTATAGATATTAGGGTCAAAGCTATACCCTATTTGATCACCTGTTTGATGAGTAACGATAAGCTTTCTAATATCAACATTTTGACTAATCTTTTTCTCTACAGCATCATTTATTGCTTCAGCAGCAAATTCCTCGGTTTTCGCTTCTGCTATTTCTATTAAATGAGGCTCAATTTTTTTATTAATAACCCAACCACTAAAAACTGTAGAAATAATGAAAAAAAGAAACGTAATCAAGATTACATACCTTGTAGGCAGAGGTCCACGTGCGGACTTAAATCTTCTGTACTTAACCATAAAAACCCCCCTACTTAGTTATATGTTTGTTCGAATTATTTCAAGAACAAAAATAACAAAAAGGGAAGGTTATATTATGATATCTTCTTACTTTATCCTTTCACAGAACCAGCCAAAAGACCTTTTACAAAATACTTTCCAAGCAAAATATAAACGATCAATGTCGGTAGCGCCGCAAGCAAAGCACCTGCCATCTGAACATTCCATTGAACGATTTGGCTTCCTGAAAGATTTTGCAAGGCAACCATGACCGGTTGTTGATCAGATGTCGTAATCGTCACCGCAAAGAGAAATTCATTCCAAATGTTTGTAAATTGCCAAATAGCCACGACAACAAATCCGGAAATCGATAATGGAATCATGATATGGCGGAAGACTCCTAGGAAATTGGCACCATCAATTTTGGCTGATTCAATCATTTCATCGGGAATGTTCACATAGAAATTACGGAACATCAGTGTTGCAATCGGAATGCCATAAACCACATGGACTAAAATTAAACCCGGTATTGTATTATACAATCCCACCTCACGTAAAAATTGAATAAGGGGAATTAGAATACTTTGATAAGGTATAAACATTCCGAACAACATCAACGTAAATAAAATCTCTGACCCTTTAAATTTCCATTTCGATAACACATAGCCACTCATCGCACCAAGCATGGATGATAGAATCGTTGCCGGAATGACTAAGTAAAAAGAATTCATTAAGTTAGGTGCAAGCTTCGAGAAGGCTTCCGAATAGCTACTGACATCTAGAACAGACGGAAATTTCCACATATTCGCTAAAGTAATTTCTTCTAAGGGCTTCAAACTTGTAATAATCAACACGTAAATTGGCATAAGAAAAAACAAGCTTACTCCTATTAATATAAGGTAGATGATTGGTTTGGAAATGCTACGCAATACCATCCTAAGCCTCCCCCTTTCGACTACTGATTAAATAGGGCACCATGAAAATGGCCACGCTCAACAGCATAATAATCGCAATCGCCGCACCATTCGCATAATAATTTCCGCGGAATGTTGTTTCAAACATGTAAACACCAGGAACATCCGTTACAAAATTCGCACCAGGTCCTGTCATCGAATAAATCAAGTCAAATATTTTCAAGGAAATATGCGCCATAATAATAATCACACTGACTGTAATAGGACGTAATTGAGGAAGAATGATTTTCCAATAGATTTGAAATTCGGTTGCCCCGTCCATCCTGGCTGCTTCACGCGTTTCATCAGGAATCCCACGAAGCCCCGCAATATACATCGCAAGTGAAAATCCAGTCATTTGCCAAACAGCTGCAATTCCAACTGCAATCATCGCAACAGGCAGACCAAATTCGATTTGCCCCCATTTGAAACCAGCTAAAATCGTTGTATCTGTATACCATTTTGGGTGGATTCCAAAGGTTTTTAAAAATAAGTTAACACCTGTGGATGGGTTCAACAACCATTGCCAAACAACTCCTGTTACAACAAAGGATAAGGCCATTGGAAAAAAGAAAAGATTTCTGAAAATGGATTCGCCCTTGATTTTTTGATCAAGTAAAATGGCTAAGGATAAGCCTAGTAAAATAACCAAACCGATAAATAAAATGGTAAAGAATAATGTATTTCTCAAATCTGCTTGAAATCGAAAATCAGTAAACAGATATAGATAGTTCTTCAAGCCAGCAAAAGAAAAGTCTGGAATAAGTGAGTTCCAATTACTTAATGACACATACCCTGTCCAACCGATAAAACCATAAACAAAAATAACAATAAGGATAAAAGAAGGCAGTAAAAAGACTAAGGCCATCAAATGATCAGATGATAATTTTTTCTTTTTTCTTGTCGCTTGTATTACGCTTTGAGAATTAGTAGGTTTGACGGTTTCCACTGCTATGACCTCCCTTTAAGAAAAGGTCCCTCATCCGATAACTTGATGAGGGACCTGTGTCAACTATTTAAGTTCAGATCCTGCTGATTTCAGGGAACCAATAAATTGTTTGACATCTCCTTGTGTGACAAAGATGTTGACAGCTTGGTTCACTTTCGTAACAAAGCCTTCTGGAGCAGCAGATCCGTGCGCTAAGCTAGGGGTAAGGTTTGCTGTTTTAAAATCTTCAATCGTATCTTTTCCATATTGATCATACTTAGACACATCTGAATCGATCCGTGCAGGAATCGAACCTTTCAATGGGTTAAATGCATCTTGCCCTTCAACAGATCCTAATACACCCAAGAATTTTTTCACGTCGTCCCCATTTTTCAAACCCTTTGGAAGACCGAATGTATCGGTAATAACCATGAAGTCGCCAGCTGTCTCAGGTGTTGGGATATAGCCAAAATCTTCATTTACAACAAGCTTTAAATCATTAACAAAGTATCCTTTTGCCCAATCTCCCATTACATTCATAGCTGCCTCTCCATTCCCAACAAGCTGAGAAGCATCCTGCCAATTGCGAGAGCTGTGGTCTTCATTCACATAGGTGAGCATCTTTTTAAATACCTCGGCTGCTTCCATCACCTTTACGTCATCTAAAGCAATGTCACCTGTCCAAATCTTCTTGTAATCTTCCGGTCCTAGCACCCCAAGTAAAATGGTTTCAAATAAGTGGGTAGCTGTCCAAGGTTCTTTATCTCCTAAAGCGAGTGGAGTAATTCCTTTTGCTTTCAAAGCATCTGCCACGTAAAAAAACTCGGTAAAAGTAGTTGGAGCTTTTAATCCATTCTCATCAAATATTTTTTTGTTGTACCAAAGAACATTACTGCGATGAATATTTACCGGTACAGAGTAAATGTTTCCGTCCTTACTGACGAGATCAATTAACTCTTTCGGGAACTTGTCATTCCAGCCTTCTTCTTTATAAAGTTCATTTAAATTTTCCATTTTATCCGCTGCCACCCAGCTATCATTCAACTCTGAACCGCCATGAACCTGGAAAGTTGCGGGTGGATCATTCCCTTGCATCCTGCTCGCAAGCACAGCCTTCGCATTGGTTCCAGCACCACCCGCAACAGCTGCATTTTCAATGGGTATATCGGGATATTTTTCTTCAAATAGGGCAATAAGCGCTTTCAAACCATCTTCCTCCCCAGCGCCCGTCCACCAACTGAAGATATCAAGCTTGCCTTTACTTTCCTCTTTCCCTCCAGTAGAGCTAGAATTTGAGCTACATGCAGACAAAATAAGGGAAAACACTACTAAGAACGACAGTATCAATTTCTTCTTCATTCTTCATCCTCCTTGTTTTGAAAACGCTTCCTACATTATGTTACATACTACATACGCTTTGAAAACTCCTCTATTTTTATAGAAGAAGGGAGAGTAAGAATTTTTTGAAGAAGATTGCCACTTTCATTTAATTGGTAAAAATTCTATTTCAAAAGAAAAAAACCCATCGTTGCCTATTTTAAAATAAGCATCAATGGGTTTTCTACCGATTAAATTAATAAGCTAAGCTATACAAAGCTTTAATATGTGCAAGGTAACGAATGTTACTTGCTTCTTTCATTAATGTAGCCGGAAGACCTTTAAGTGGAATATCGTTGCCACCGATTGTTGCAACACCGTCTTTGCGGCCAAGGCTTGCAAGTGTGCCAGAATTAATTGGTGCAAATTTCTCAAACGTTGCATCTTGTAAATATGCGAATAAGTTATATCCTACTAATTCACCCATTTGCCAAGCATTTTGTGCAGTTGGTGCGTATGGACGACCACCTTCTTCAGGGAAGGCAACAGCACTGTCACCGACAACAAATACGTCTGAGTGAGAAGAAGATTGTAGATACTCATTAACTGTCGCACGGCCACGATCGACTGCAAGTCCAGACTGACCAACTAGTGGATTCCCTTGTACGCCGCCTGTCCAAACGAATGTATTTGCAATGATTTTTTGACCATCTTTCAAATCAATCTCATTACCAGTAACATTTGTTACAGGAAGACCTGTTAAGAATGTAACTCCGCGTGCTTCTAAGCTTGTTGTTGCACGTTCAATTAAATTGTCTGGAAGTACAGGCAAGATTTTTGGACCTGCTTCTACTAGCTTTAATTTAATTTCTTTCGGATCTACACCATGGCTTTTCGCAAGCTCAGGCATAATATCTGCAAGTTCGCCAACTAGTTCAACACCAGTTAGTCCACCGCCACCAATTACAATGGTTGCATCTGCTTCATTTTTAGATTTTGCATACTCACGAATGCGTTCTTCAACATGTGCGTAAATTTTGTTAGCATCATTTGCTGATTTTAATACCATGCTGTGTTCTTCTAGTCCTGGGATACCGAAGTATGCCGTTACACTTCCCAAAGCGACAACTAGAGCATCATATGATAAAGTAGCACCATTTGATAATTTCACTTCTTTATTGTCTGCAGAAAATGATTCAACTTTTGCAATTTTAAGATCGATATCTTTGCCTTTTAGAAGTTTGTCCAATGGCATTGCAACCGCTTCTTCAGCAACATTATGTGCTGCTAAACGGTGTAATTCAGTGATGATTTGGTGCGTGGGAAACTGATTGATAACAGTTACCTCTGCTTCAGCTTTACTTAGATATTTACGAACAGTTAAAGCAGTAAGTAGCCCGCCGTAACCTGCACCTAAGATAACAATATGTTTTGAAATTGACATCGTGTATCCTCCGTCCTTACTTTTTCATATGTTTAATAAATTACTTTTGATTACGTTGTGCATTAACTTCAAGGAACGCATTAGCGAAACGGAATAGTTTCTGTGCTTGTGGATCTTTTAGCATTTTTAACAGTCCAAATAGACCAACTACATCTTTGCTTTGGTCTGCACGGTCTTTTGCTTCAATAGCAGTTTGTGCAAGTGATTTTACTGAACCAACTACAGGTCCTGCAACTTCTTTAATTGCTCCAACCGTATCATTTTTTAAGATCTCGTCAGTAGCTACTAATTGAGCATAATCATAAGATTTCGTCAAAATATTAACAATTTCCGTTAATTTCGGAAGTTGCTCTACTAAGGCGTTCAAAGATTCTTGAACCTCTGGTTTTAAAAGCTGATCAAGGATATCAAGTTGTTCTTGGGTAGCAGACAACTTCTTTGTTTCTTGTTCTTTAGCGATTGTTTCTGACATATCCAATTCTCCTTTACTATAAGCAATTTAGCTTTTAATGTTTGGGGCAAAAGGGACCCCATTTGTAAGAACTCTCAAATCGATCGGGATTTTTTAGAGTTCGTGAAACATAACACAAATACTAATATGGTTTAAGAATAGCATAAGTCACCCGTAGTCGTCGACAAGTATAAGACGAATAAGTTACATCTGATTAATTAAGTCTTACGTCGGCCGCAAAAAATTTACGACAAACATATAAATTCGGGTGAATAAATAATACTTCTATGCTTACCATTTCCAGTAAACTTTAAAAAATACCTTTAATAAAACCATTAAAACGTTAAAGGTTTTATTTTAAAATCACCTAATTAAAAATAGTAAACCTTGGCTAAAAAGGTCTATTTTTAGCTTACCTTCCCATTTAAAGGACGCATCTATATTATAATCTATTTGCACAAATGTTTCATTAAAAATAAAGTGAAACTTCATCAGTGGGAGAGTTTTTATTCCCCACTGACGGTTAGTTTCACCAATCGGAGATTTACATGCTGTTTACCCATTTACATTTCCTCCTGTTTCTCTCCTAAAAATTGACTTAGGGGTTTTACAACTTGTTAAACTTGGTTTACCATTTTTTATTTTTTAAATATATGAATATTTAGGTTTGTGATTGTATCTTTTATGGAAAAGTTCATGATTTATTAATTTGGACTCCATTAGATAATCATTTGAATATATCGATTAAGAACCATACAAAAATAGACCACCTAATGAAAATTAGATGATTTATTTTCCTGCACATTAATATTTAAATAACATAGCAACTAATTGATAGCCTGAACCAATTGTCCAAAACACTACGTAGTCGCCTCGTTTAATCCGTCCAGATTCAATCCCTTCATGTAAAGCGATGAAAGGACTGCTTGTGCCCGTATATCCAAATCGATCTCCAACATAGATAACTTGGCTGTCAGCAATCTGAAACCGCTTCCGGATTTTCAAAATATTCACCAAGGCAAATTGTGAGAAGCAAAAGGCGTGAATGTCACGGGCGGTAAGCTGATTCCTCTCTAACAGGACTTCCAACATTTCATACGTTGGTGGCATGGCCATATTCCCATCAAACGGTAGCCATTGTATGTATTTATCATCACCATTGCCACGCAAGGTATGCGATAATCCTTTTGCTGGATACATAATTTTTTCCCGATTTACTGAATCAGTAAAATAAATTGCATCTTGAAATCCACAATCCTCATCCGTTTTTTCCAAAATCACAGCAGCGGCAGCATCTCCATAATTAGCATATGTAATTTCATCTTCTGGATTACTTATCAATGTATTATAATCAGAACCGACAATTAAAGCTGTTTTTACATGAGGATTAGCCTGCATATATCGACTTGCCTGTTCCACCGCTACTGTCATGCCTGCACAATTCGCATTCGAGTCCAAAACGATCGTATGCTTACCAGCCTGAATCGCATCATGTAATAAAAGGGCATTGGTTGGGAAAGTCGTTTCCGGAACCTGTGTACTAAATACAATAAGGTCTATATCCTTGCCAGAAAAGTTAGCTTTTTGTAGAGCTCTTTTTGCTGCTTCTACTCCCATTGTAAAGCCATTTTCCTCATCATCATTGATCACATAGCGGAATTCTCTTCCCATAACTTCTAAAAAGCGTTCAATATCTTTTCCCTTTTCCCGGAAATGCTTGATATACACTTCATTGCTAATCAAATTCTTAGGATGATAAATAGCTACTTGTTTAATCGCAATGTTCATCATTTTACTATAGTCTCCTCATTAACAGAATTGAAATTCATAGAAAAAGAGGTTGCCCCAAAGTAAAGACCCTTTTTGAGACAACCTCCTCATATTTTATTATACGTTAACAACTTCCGTATTTGTAAGCCCTGTATTTCGAGCTAATCGAGATAATTGCATTTTCAAAATCGCATTCTCTTTAATAGTGAAAATGACTTTTTCAAACCCCGACTCTTTGTACATCCTGTAGAAATTTTCCAAACTAGGAACCATATCCTGTGTCAACAAATCCATTTTTGTGCAATCAATGATTAATTGGTAAGACGACACGTCAACCGATGCAACTATTTTTTGATAGTCTTTTACAAAATTTTGAACATCTATAGGAGTAAACGATCCTCCCACAAACATATCGACAACCTTTTTACCCGCATTCACTTTAATACTGTATTTCTCAGCCTTATGATGTTTAACTCCTTTAATATATAGTACCCTCTATTTATCGGCTGAAGGTTAGTGTTATTAATAGCTATTTTTTCAAAATAGTTCCTTATACACTTGTGGAAATAAAAAAAGAGCACCTTAAAGGCAACTCAGAAATTGACAATCTTACGATAATTATTCGTCTAACATAGCGATTGGACTAAATACCTCGAAATGAATCTGTTCTTTTGGTATTTCCAATTGGTTTAGCGCTTGATTTATAACTTGCATAAAAGGAATCGGCCCGCAAAAGTAAAAATCCGCTTTTTTTGATGGAAGGTTTGTTTGCAATACGTTCATATCTACAAAGCCTTCTTTATCGAAATGACCGGACGTTCGATCGTCTTCAGTTGGTGAAGAATAACATATCACTGATTTAAGATTCGAATGCTCTTTCACTAATTGAGAGACATGATCTTTAAAGGCATGTGTTTGACTGTTGACAGTTGCGTGAATAAACGTCACTTCACGTTGCGGCTGTTCTTCAATGATCGTATTTAACATACTTAGCAATGGTGTAATGCCGATTCCACCACTGATTAGGACAACTGGTCGCTCGTTGTTCTGTAGGACGAAATCACCTGCAGGCGCTGATGCGAGTAAAGTGTCTCCCGCTTTCACTTTCTCATGTAAATAAGTAGAGACAATTCCAGCTGGAGCGTCGGTATGAGCATCTTCGCGTTTCACACTAATGCGGTAATACTCCTTTCCAGGCGCCAAAGAAAGGCTGTAATGGCGAATATGGCTATATTTCTCCCCCGGTATTTCCGCTTTAATTGTTAGATATTGCCCTGCAGAGTATGAAGCAATCTTTTCTCCATCTTTGGGTTTTAAATAAAAAGAAGTAACCGTTTCACTTTCTTCTGCTTTTTTATCGACATAAAAGGTTCGGTATCCTTCCCAGCCGCCAGCTTGTTTTTCAGTTTCTTCATAAAGATTTTTTTCAATTTCAATAAAGGCATCGGCAATATATCCATATGCCTTTCCCCATGCCTCAATGATCTCATCTGTAGCAACATCACCTAGAACATCTTTGACTGCTTGAAGCAATGTTTCACCGACAATCGGATATTGTTCAGCCTTAACTCCAATCGCTCGATGCTTCTGTGTAATCCTTTCGATAACCGGTTTTAGCGCATCAAGATTCGTAATATGCTCACCAGCAGCATACACTGCATATCCTAAAGCTTCCTGTTGGATACCTCTTTTTTGATTCGTTTGATTAAAGATGTTATATAAATCGGGAGCTTTTGAAAATAGGAGTTCGTAAAATTTCTTCCCAATTTGTTGACTATGTTCTTTCAAAACAGGTGCAGTAGATTGAACAATTTGTATCGATTTTTCATCTAGCATGTTTCATCAGCCTTTCATGGTTAAATTTATAAATTAGTATAAAATTTAACATATCCAACTGAATTCATTATTAACCATAAATGCTGCACTAATATTTATATTGTTCCAAATTAACCGATATACGTTTTATAGGAGGTGTATCATAAATGGATATCGCTGCTTTATCAATCGGGATGAGCCAAGCTTCTCTCAGTCAAAATGTCGGCATTGCTTTAACTAAGAAAGTGATGGACTCTTCTCAACAAAATGCTGTTCAAATGATTGAAATGCTTCAAGTTCCCCACCCAAATCTAGGTCATTCTATTGATCTAAAAGGCTGAAGGGCAAAAAAATGCATCCAAGTCTGGATGCATTTTTCATATAGGTTAGGTCCGTCTCAATTATTCGATCTTTTTATTTACCTGATTTACACATATGAGGACATGTCTGACAATACTGTTTGTTTATCGTTAAATGGGAGAGACAACATGTTTTCCTTGGCCGAACCTCTTTCCCAAGTTCTTCAATATATATTCGTGCATTATAATACCTTGTTAACGGGTTTTTGAGATCATTCCCGAATATATCGGCTGAAGCCTGAAAAACGATGAATTGAAAATCATCTTTTGCACGATTTTTGATGGCTTCTTGCACTCCTTCTTCCACTAATACCGTTTCATAAAGCCAGTATATATACACGGCTATATTCTCCCATAGTATTAGCCTGGATATTTTTGTAGTCCGTGCAAGGCAATCGATTAAAGGTAGGAAATGTTCTTTAAATAATGATTCGAGACAATTCTTTCTCCATTTGTCTCTGTCTTCTTCAAAGGTTTCTGTCTCCAAATTTGCAAAACGAAAACTCGGAAGCCACAATGTTTCGTTATCATCCGTTTCAATCGATACATTTTCATATGAGATTGACAGCTTTTCATTCCAGGCTGACATAGCATATAGATAAATAACCGACAAAAATGCATATCTTTTCACGAAAAGAGAAGCCGTCACTTTGTCATTTGGAGCCTGTATGCGACTGCTAACAATTTCCAAATATTTCTTTAGAGACGACTCATGTAACAGGTCTTTTATTTGAACGGAGAGTGATGAATCAGTTTTGCTAGTCGTAAGGCGCAACTTACTTAGCTTATTAATCTGTAAATCCGAGAGTTCACGAACCAATCATCGTTCCTGCCTTTTTTAAAATACAACGGCCTTTTCCATATGGGATGCATAATGGCGTTCCCAAAAGTGGATCCGTAATAATCTCACATTCCATGCCGAACACATTCCTTACTAAGCTGCAATTAATAACAATCTCCGGTTTACCTTGCGCATATATTTTCTGATCCTTTATCGCTACAATATTATCAGCATACCGACAAGCTAAATTTAAATCATGTAATACCATGACAATCGTTCGCTGTTCTTTTTCATTCAATTCAAAAAGCAAATCAAGAATTTCAATTTGATGGGTCATATCCAGATATGTAGTTGGCTCATCAAGAAGCACAATATCTGTATCTTGAGCTAAAGTCATCGCGATCCATGCCCTCTGACGTTGCCCTCCTGAAAGAGAATCAACGGGACGGTCTTTTAACTCTTCAAGCCCTGTTGCTTTTAAAGCATTGGTTACTTGTTTTTCGTCTTCTTCTGTCCATTGCTTTAACCATGTTTGATAAGGATATCTGCCTTGCTTAACTAATTGAAGAACGGTAAGACCCTCCGGTGCAACGGGTGTTTGAGGAAGTATAGCCATTTGTTTGGCCACATCCTTCGTAGACATTTTGGAAATAGCTTTTCCTTCCAACAAAACAGCTCCAGATTTTGGTTTTAACAATCGGGCAATTGAGCGAAGAAGTGTTGACTTTCCACAGCCGTTTCCACCGATAAAAACCGTAATTTCACCTTTTGGGATTTCCAGATCCAATTCATCGATGATAATGCTATCCCCATATGAAAGGGTTAAATTTTGAGTTTCAATCGTTTGCACCATTTAAGTCCGCTCCTTTTTAAAAAAATGAGTACCATGTATTATGCATTACGCGTTTTAAACAATAAATAGATAAAGTAAGGTGCTCCGATTCCAGCTGTGAAAACACCTGCTGGAATTTCAAGAGGAGAAAATAATGTCCTGCCGATTAGATCAGCTAGCATGACTAATATCCCCCCGATAAATGCCGAAACAGGTAATAACGCTCCAAAAGCAGAACCTACCAGCCTTCTTGCCATATGCGGAGCCATTAACCCTACAAAACCAATGCCCCCTGCAAAAGCAACAGAACTTCCGATTAGCGCCGTACTAATCAATAACAACAAGAAACGATATCTTTGAACACGACCTCCAACACCTGTTGCCGTTTCATCACCAAGTTCTAGAACATTTATATTCCTTGCCATGACAAAGGCAATAAGCAGAAAAATCACGGTCCACGGAACTAATATCGCTACATTCGTCCAATTTGAGCCATACACGGTACCTGTAATCCAAATATTAGCTTCACTGGCTCGATAAATAGGCCCTACTATCATCATTAAAGTCGTTAACGCCTGCATCAGAGCTGATATTCCGATCCCAATTAAGACGAGCCTTATCGGTGATACACCATTTTTCCAGGCGAGGAAATAAACGAGTAGCGCAATAATTCCAGCCCCAGCAAACGCAGCTAAAGGCATCCATTTTATACTGACTGTTAATGCATGATTTTGATCACTAAAAAAGGCTAGAAAACTGACTACAGCAACTGCTGCTCCCCCAGTAATCCCAAGAACGTCTGGAGATGCTAGAGGATTCCGAATCATTCCCTGAAGGATTCCACCAGCAACGGCTAGTGACATTCCTACCATCAGTGCCACAATAATTCTTGGTAAACGAAAGTCATGAATGACAAGCTGCTCCATATCTGTCCCACCGCCAAAAAGCACCTTCAAAACAGTCAATGGGCTTATTTTCATATCACCTAGCCCTGTGCTCCATAAGAAAATGACAGCAGCTAATAAAAGCAAAATCGTTAAAATAACAGTTGCTCTTTTATCGATTAGAAACGAAACTTTACCTTTGAATATCCGAAAACCTCTATATTCACTCATCGTGCATTAAACCCCTTTCTTACAATGTAGATAAAGAATGGAGTTCCAATAATGGCAGTCATCACTCCAACAGGAACTTCCTGTGGCATGATAATATATCTTGCCAATATATCCGCTACAAGTAAAAGGATTCCACCTAGAATACCAGAGAAAGGGATCACCCAACGATGATCAATACCAATAATCGATCTAGCTACATGTGGAATAACAATACCAATAAACCCAACTGGACCCGCAATGGCTACTGAACCACCTGCTAAAAAAATGATAATGATAGCAGCACATATTTTTAAGAAGCCAGTGTTTAAACCTAGTCCTTTTGCTACATCTTCTCCCATCGACAAGACATTCAACTTTGATGCCATAATGATTGACCCTAGCCAACTAATCACTAAATATGGGAGTACAGCAGTTAGAACCGTCATTTTTCTTCCTTCAACAGATCCTGCTAACCAATATAAAACTTGTTCAAAAGCAGCCTCATTGATGACAAGAAATCCTTGGGTAAATGAAGCAAACATGGCAGTCATGGCAGCGCCTGCTAAGGTTAGCTTCATTGGTGTAAGCCCTTCTCTGCCAACAGAACCTATGGCATAGACTCCAATCGCTGCTATTGCGGCACCTAAAAAGGAAATCCATGTGAACGCTTGAAGATTTCCGATTGAGAAAAAAGTTACGGCAAGTACAACAGCAAATCCTGCACCTGCATTCACGCCAAACGTTGCTGGTGAAGCGAGAGGGTTTTTCGTAAGAGTTTGCATGAGTGCACCAGCGATTGCTAAACTGCTACCGACAGCTGCCGCGATTAAAGCTCGAGGCAATCTCACTGTTTCGATTACGATGTGCTCATTTGAACCATTATTATTTCGGAACGCATCCAATACCATTTTCCATGTAGTATCCGTGTACCCGTAAACAATGCTTGCACACATTAATAGGATTAATAAAACAATGGCAATTATCAGGCCAAATAATCTTTGGCTATTATTCTTTAGTAACATAACAAATAACCTTTCAAACACATAATTTTAAATAAGTAATTTCAAGTCTATTGTATAATTTTTTCATTGTCAACGAATATGAAAATCATTATCAATTAGTTATTGACATGTCCTCAAAAACGTTTTAGTATAACGTTATAAATGAAAATGATTATCATTATGGAGGCGTCACAAATTGAAATCTGTTAAATTCCTATTCACCATAATTTCTATCATGACCATGTTCTTATTGGCTGCATGTGGAAATAATACGGATGAAAAAGCTGTAAAACCAAAAGATGAAGGAAACAAAACGGAAGACACTAGCTATACAATTGAACATGCAATGGGATCAACTACTTTAGATCAAACACCTAAAAAAGTAGTCGTTCTTTCAAATGAAGGGACTGAAGCTCTTCTTGCATTAGGAGTAACACCTGTGGGTGCTGTTCAATCTTGGACAGGAGATCCTTGGTATGACCATATTAAAGATAAGATGCAAGGCGTTAGCGTAGTAGGTACGGAAAGTGAAGTAAATTTAGAAAAGATTGCATCGTTAAAACCTGATCTAATTATCGGAACGAAAATGCGTCAAGAAGCTGTATACGATCAATTAAGTGCCATTGCTCCTACTGTTTTTTCCGAGACATTAAGAGGCGATTGGAAAGAAAACTTCTCATTATATGCAAAAGCTTTGAACCTTGAAGAAAAAGGGAAAGTAGTATTAAGCCAATTTGATGCACACGTAGACGATGTAAAACAAAAACTTGGTGATCAAGTCAATCAAGAAGTATCCGTTGTTCGTTTTATGGCTGGAAAATCTCGGATTTATTATACGGATTCATTTTCAGGTGTGATTTTCAATCAATTAGGATTTAAACGAGCTCAACCGCAAGCAGAGCTTTTCGCTGCTGATAACAAGCTTGGTAATCTTGCTATAGAGGTAGGAAAAGAAGTCATTCCAAAAATGGATGGAGATGTTCTATTCTATTTCACTTATACGCCAAAAGGTGATCAAGCAGCACTCGATACAGCAAAAGAATGGACAAATGATCCACTTTGGAAAAATTTAAATGCTGTAAAAACGGGAAATGTTCATGAAGTCAGTGACGCCGTTTGGAATACTGCAGGCGGTGTTCTAGCTGCTAACTTAATGCTAGATGATATCGCGGATATTTTCCAAAAACAGACTAAATAAGGACTGCTTCCCCCTCTAAAAATAGAAGGATCCTTATCCGTAAGAAGAACCGGGCAAAAGTTGCCCGGTTCTTCTTATATCTAGTGAGGATTCGATGCCTAGTACACCCTATAATAATCTAAATACATTTTTTTCAAGAGAATATAAGAAGGTTTTTGGTAGCTACTTTAAAGCAAGGATTGCACGGTCATTCTATTCATTCACTCATTTGCTCGCAATGATTGTCCTTCACTTTTCTCTGGTCGCATCATTAAATTTGCTGCCGGCATCTGTACCTCATTATCATAAAAAACAGACATAAGTTCGAATCTTACATTTCGTGAAGTTTGGAAGTAGTCCTCAGGGTTCACCAAGCCTACGATACAAAGCTCATAGCCGAGATACTTTTGATTTGGATTTAAATTGGTAACCCCAATATACCGAAAATCCTGTTCAGGCTCCCCATCCTCTAATCGCAATAAACTTTGATGATACTTTTCATTACAAACTTTACACACTTCTTCTAACAGGAGCTCCATTCTTCTTGGGTCTTCTTGGTAACTTACCGTAACCCTTTCTATTACCCGCATTCTTCCTTTATTATAATTCTGAATCGTCCTAATTTCTCCGTGAGGAATCGTGAGCAGCTTACCCGACCACTCGCGGATCTGCATAAATCGAATGCCAATTTCTTCGACAGTACCTGAACTTGTTCCATTAAATGTGACAAAGTTGCCAACGCGAAATTCATTATCAGATAATCGAGTGACTCCAAGTAAAATATCCTTTAACATTTGCTGTGCCGCAAAACCAATAATTACCCCAATAATCCCCGCCCCAGCAAGTAATCCTTTTAAATCGATGAATTGTCCAATCAAGTAGATAATAAAGACTGTCGTGAATCCATATCTTAATGTTGAACGAATGACACTTTGTATCGTCTTTTCAATTTCTTCTTCAAAAAATGTAGATTTTCCGAAAAACCATGCCACCGTTCGGTTTATGATATAGGAAAGGATCATTAACACTAATCCCAATAATATTAATTTTAAAATTAAAAAGTTATCTATATAGTCTAAAATCTCTTGTGTAAAAGTTAAAATATTCACGTTTTCACCTCTGTTGCATAAAGTCCATCTTTTACATTCTTCCTTATAATATCATGCGGAATCACTGTATTTTTCCTCATTCACTATAACCTTTATTCAAGAAATACCCGTAAAATTGATTCACTAGCTTGCTATATTTCTTTTCCTAGGATACGACTAAATTTTCGAAACCTATCCTAGTTATTACTTATACGTTAAAGGGTTAAAGTTAATTTTCCAAACAGAAAACGAATAGGGCATTAGTCGAGTAGAAGGGAACCTCTCTACCTTGCGGTAGATTGTGTTCCTCCCCCCTCACAGAACCGTGCTTGCGCTATTTACGCACACGGCTCCTCTCCTC
>NZ_LFZW01000001.1:4093430-4245577 GCF_001183985.1 Peribacillus loiseleuriae
CTCCCGAGTTGCCGTATCATATCAATGTGTGACGTGCCAAGGTCTCTGACTCCAGAGAGGTTCTATCCTTCTTGCCTTTAACGATGGATAAAATGTAGCTTTCTGCTGTGCTTAAGGCATCAGCCCTCTCGATTTACTAACATTATGGAGCTCAATCCCTTCAACCATTTGGCTTTCGGCCCGCCACCTAACTCTGTCTACGCTTAAAGGCTAATGTTACCATTAGCCCTCCAAGACTCGCTACGAGTGAATGGCTAGTTCTTTCTCGACGGGAATCCCACCCGCTATATGATACGACCTAGGCTCGGCCGCACAAGCACCACCAGTTACTATGAAGGATATATCATTAGACACCACACTCACCTCATCACAATGGTAGCGGTGCGGAACCGGAATTTTGGATGCTTTTTCGATAAAATCAGTAATACCTATTAAGTAGATTGTCTTATTAGTAAGTCGCGAAGCCCCGTCCCCATGCCCTCATACAAAAAAGCAGAGAGATTTCTCAACCAAAATCTCTCCGCTTTAAATTTATTACTATACACTTAGTTTTCGTTTACTGAAGCAACAGGCTGAACCCATTTATAGAAGAGAAGACTGCTCAAGAGCAAGATAACTCCCATCGAGAAGGTTTTCAGGTCAGCTGTTCCTGCGTAGATCACCCAGATAGAGTAAAGTAATGCAAAAGCAGCAATGATACCATCTGCGATTCTTCCTTTCCCATCTGCATATGTGTCACCTGTTATTACCAATTTCAACTGAAAAAGCGATGAGATCAGATAAGGGACTAAATAAGAAAGGGTCGCAACAACGATCATAAATTGAAAGGCAGCTGAAATCGAACTCGATATGGTCGAGAAGATGAACAGTTGACCAACTGCATTCGTGACAATCATCGAGAAAACAGGCATTCCATTTTTATTCGTTTTCAAAAACTGAGGCATAAACATTCCTTGCTTTGCAGCTTGATAAGGTACTTCTGCACTTAGCATAATCCAGCCAATCGTCGAACCGAAAAAGCTGACCAACCCGATAGCAGCGAGAATTTGTCCGCCAACCGGTCCCGTTACAGTTGAGAAAGCATCAATCAATGGCTTTTCGGATGTGACTAACTGATCATGCGGTAATAACCCCATAACAAGCGTACTGATGCCGATATAAATGGCAAGCGCAATGAATAATCCCAATACAGTAGCACGCTTCACATCAACTTGTCGTTTCGCACGTGATCCGAAAACAACCGCTGATTCAACACCGATAAACGCCCAAAGAGTAATCACAGCTGCACTGTTCACTTGTCCAAGTAAGCCAACTGACTGTCCAATCTCATTAACTGTTGGAGCGACAAACGGCATAATATTAGCTTTTTCAAAGGCAAATAAACCAATCACAATAAATAAGAAGAAACTGATTACTTTAGCTGCAGTTGCGATAAAGTTTATTTTACCAGCACCGTTAGCTCCCTGTAATACGATGAAATGAACACCCCATAAAAGAACCGTACAAACGATAAAAGTTAGTGCATTCCCTACCTTTAACGTAAACTCGCCCATTGTGAATAATTCTGCCTGGCTTAATAATATAGGGAAGAACGTAGACAAATAGCCGGCAAACGATGTAATGACCGCAATATTTCCGATTAAGCTCCCAATCCAATATCCCCAAGTTGACATAAATCCTGATAAAGTTGCCATCTTACTACCGGACTTAAATAATTCCTTCGCATAAAGCTGCGGGCCGCCTGTTAAATGCGGCTTTCTAAGCGAAAGATTTCCAAATACTAAAGCAAGGGTCAGTACACCAAATCCTGTTACAAGCCATGCCGATATGACTCCGAGGGGACTCGCCACTGAACGTAAGGATCCAGGCAACATAAAGATCCCCGTACCAACCATATTTCCAACGACAAGTGCCGTTAATATCCAAAATCCAAGTTTTTTCGTGCTCATTTAAAATCCCCTTTTCTAAGTTGTTTGATTGCATTGTAAGGAGACGGTTTCTTTTCAATTATATGCAAAACGAATATGGCGTTAAACACCACCATTTACCATCAGGGTAAATCATGTAGCACACTGCACTCGCCTAATCCCAATGGCGGCGATGCGAAGCCAGGGTTAGGGTACTTTCTATAATAAAATACGTAGGACTGTTAAATAGATGGCTTATAAGTAAGTCACGAAGACCCGCTCCCATGTCTTAAAGATCCAATCGTCTTGAACAGATGAGAGATTTATTCAATAACTTGTATTAATATAAAAGCATCCGCAACAAAAGTCAATGGAATAACCGACCTTCAGAATTGGGTGAAAAATGAGTTAAATATTGTTTATTTACAAAACAAATATGGCGTCAAAACACCACCATTTATCATGAAGGTCCAATCATATATCACGCTACACTCACCTCATCACAATGGTGGCTGTACGGAACCGTAATTTCGGATGCTTTCCCGATAAAATAAGTATATTCTCTAAGTAGATTGGCTATATGAATAAACTGCGAAGACCCGTCCCCATGTCCTTCATACAAAACAAATATGGCGTTAAAACACCACCATTTATCATGAGGGTACAATCATATATCACGCTACACTCACCTCATCACAATGGTGGCGGTGCGGAGCCGGAATTCCGGATGCTTTCCCGATAAAATAAGTATACTCTCTAAGTAGATTGGCTATATGAATAAACTGCGAAGACCCGTCCCCATGTCCTTCATACAAAAAGTCGCTTAAGAATGAGTTATCTACATTGGAACAGGGAACACTTTTAACTTAAGGTGATGTGATTCCAAAACACATCAAAAAACAGAATTCCCTCACAGAGAACCCTGCTTAATCACTTTCAATCTTATTTTGTAGTACTTCGCGCAATTCAATCCAGTTCCTTACCGCAAGCATAACTTCCTTTAGAGCTAGACCGCTCGGGGTTAATTCATATTCCACCTTTTTTGTGGACGATTCTAGAAAACTTTTCGTAACGAGTCCTTCTTTTACCAATTCATTCAGTCGTTCTGTTAGGAGTCTATCAGAAATGCCAGGAATACTAGCGACAATTTCGTGATAGCGCTTCGGTCCAGGCATCAATGTATAAAGGATCACACCCATCCATCTTCTACCAATAAATTCAATCGTATTGTGAAAATTATTACAGATATGTGATGTGTTTTTGCATTTGCATGGCTGATTCAATAAAATAAGCCTCCATTCGTCTATTCTATCTTCAATCATAGCACGAAATTTTACGCTTGACACAATAAACTTACTAATGATAAGTTATATTCAACAACTTATTATTAGTAAGTTTATAAACCTAGGAGGCATCAACTATGACTACATCAACCAACTCAAATTTATATACTGTAATGAATGAAAGGAAATCTGTGAGAGTATACGATCCTAGTTTCCAGATAACGAGAGCAGAAATTGAAGACATGTTGAAGCAAGCAACAACTGCTCCATCATCAAGTAACCTGCAACCTTGGAACTTTCTTGTCATTCAAGATCAAGACGTAAAAAAAGAACTAAGAGCAATTGCATTTAACCAAGCACAAGTCGAAACTTCTTCTGCAATTATTGCCGTTTTGGGTAACAGCGAGATGTATAAAAACGTAGAACAAGTCTATACACAAAATGTAGCAGAAGGCCATATGGATGAATCAGTTAAAGAAACAATGATTGCTAATACAAATGCCCTTTATCCAAACGCTCCGAAAGAAACAAGAATGAATATCGCAACTTTCGATGCTGGACTTGTTTCCATGCAATTGATGCTAATTGCTAAGGATAAAGGGTATGATACGGTACCAATGGGCGGCTTCGATAAAGCGAAATTCGCCGAACGTTTCGAGCTTCCAGAACACATCTTCCCAATTGTTCTAATCGCTTTAGGTAAAGCGGCTACACCAGCGCACGGATCTTCCCGCCTACCGTTGGAAGAAGTTGCACGCTTTATTTAATCCTTACCTCGCAAATCTAACTGGGGTGTCCCAAAAGCAAAGGGCCAGACCTCGCAACCTAAATATAGTATAAGATAAGTGTATGAAACACTTCATACTGATTTAGAGTGCGAGGTCAGGCCCTTATGGACACCCTCTTTTTAAATTAGAAGCTGTCGAATCCAATGATTATCTTTAGTCACTACACCTTCTTATATAAATAAAACCATATGCTCCTCATCTAAGTATACATCGCCTACTTTCAGTGCTTTTTCCTCGTATCCAAACACCTTGAAACCAAGATTGCTATATAGCTTTTTAGCTCCTTCATTGTTTGCAACGACCGATAAGTTCACTTTTTCAATTCCCTTAAGGTTTCTCGCATAGTTTATAGCCTCACTCATTAAAGCTTTTCCGCCCCCAGAACCTTGATGACTCGCCTTAACGAACATGCCAAAAATGTCTGCCCGGTGCCGCTGCTTTTCTCGCATTTCTTGAACAAGTGTCACAATACCGATTAGCTCACCATCAACAAAAGCGCCAAACGTACAGCTGCCTACTGCTTCAAGTCCATCTGCAGCCTGCTGAATCGGATTTTCTCTTGCTATTGCCTCCTCATAACTTGTAGCAAATGCTTCAGGAAATGTCTGAAATGCCTCTAAACGTAACGTCCAATATTTTTCTGCATCTGCTGCATACAATTTACGTATTTCCAACTGTTCACCCTCCTCATTAATAATAACTTACAACACACTTATAGATTGAAAGTTACTTGACCTAAAAGTCCGTATGCTAATTGGCTATGAATACATCCATTCAATTAATCCCATCATACATTAAGCTAATACGAAAACAGAATAGAATTATTAATTCGTTTTATTGTATAGTTATACCAAACTCTTATATTAAGAATGATAATAGATGCAATTAACCCCCGAATCTAATCATTTAATAAACTATTTAGCGGAAATCGATGGCGTTCATTATTCATACGATTGAAGAGAGAGTCTTCTTTCGGAAAATGATAAAAGTCAGTTCCTCAAGAGTTCTTGAATAGCTGACTTGGTCATACATCATTATTCTACTCTTAATGTTTCCACATTCTAAAATCACGTATTAAGATTGGCAGTCTTATGAGCATATTAATAAGCAGTATGCATAGGACCATGACGGCTGCAGAGCGGTCGGCAATTTGTTTGGCATCTTCAACGAGGGCTTCTGATTGGGCATACCACAAATGAATGGGCAATGTACCTCCTTGAGACATTGGATTGAAATCCCACATAATGCCTGAGGTACCTGTTCCACCTGCTAACAGAATGACCGCAGATTCACCAAAGGCTCTACAAGCAGCAAGAGCGCTTCCCGTTATAATACCTGATAATGCTGCTGGAATAATCACTTTCCAAATGGTTTGCGACTTTGTGGCTCCTAACGCATAAGAAGCCTCCCTTAAATCGATTGGAATGGCTTGAATCGCTTCCTCTGTAACGCGGGTAATCACTGGTAGATTCAGTAACGATAGGGCAATTCCGGCTCCTAAGATCGTTAAGCCCATTTGAAAAACGTCAACAAACAGTACATAGCCAAATAAACCAAATATAATGGAAGGGACAGAGGCAAGGCCTTCTACACTAGTTCGGATAAATCCTGTTAAGCGGTTATTAGGTGCATATTCGGCTAAGTAGATGCCAGAGCCAATCCCAATTGGAAGAGACAGGGCCATTGAGATTAGAAGAATATAAATGGAGTTGAATAGAAACGGACCTACTCCACCTCCAGCCTCGATTTCATCAGGTATTCCAGTGAGGAAATGTAACGTTATTCCTGGAAGACCATTCCATAATATCCGGATCAAAAGAAAAGTAACTAATAATAGAATCATACTCGCTACTAACCAAAGGCTGTATGTAAAAATTTTATCCATGGCAAAGGAACTTTTTCGCCTTATCACATATTTTCTAAAAATCTGTTCATTCATGAGGTTACTCTCCTTTTCCCCTAATTCTTCTTATTATAAGGATCATGAGGGTAGAAATGATTAACAATAAAAAAGCCATCATGTATAAGGCGTAATTCCAAGTTGAATCAAATTGTACATCGATAATTTGCATGACGATATTACTTGTTAAGACTGCTGTAGGCGTTAATAAATCGCCAGGAATTTGCGCTGTATTTCCGATTACCATAACAACAGCCATTGTCTCACCAATCGCCCTAGCCATCCCAAGTACTGTTGCTGTTAAGATTCCTGGTCTCGCAGCTGGTAGAATAACTCGGAAAACAGCCTGAAAGCGCGTGCTCCCTAATGCATAAGCAGCTTCACACAAATCTTTAGGCACAGCTGTGATTGCATCATCACTAATTCTTGTGATCGTCGGCAACACCATAACTGTCAGGACGAGTGATGCTGCAAGCAGACCGTCCCCCATAATGGAACCCGTTATATTTCGTAAAAGTGGAATGAGCAATGTTAGTCCCAAATAACCGTAAATAATGGAAGGAATTCCAACTAATAAATCTAGCATTGGCCGAAGGATCTTCTTTACCCAATTTGGAGCTACCTCAACGATAAAGACCGCTAAAGCTAAAGAAAGCGGAACAGCAAAGCACATCGTTAAGGCCGTTAATGACAATGTTCCTAAGATAAAAATCGCTGCTCCATATTTTCCATCATACGGTTCCCACTTTGTTGAAAAAAAGAATTCCATCACGGATACATCCTTAAATACAAGCAAACCTGTCTTCCCAATAAATAGAACGATACAGAAGAGAACGACTCCTAGCATTAAAGCACTAAGTAAGCAAAATAAAAAAAACAAATAATTTCTCACATTTTTTGTTCGTGCTTTTATTTTGAATCCATGAGCAGGTAAGTAGGATGATGATTTGATATTGCCTTCTAGTTTCACCTTAAATCCCCCTGAAATAAAGTAAAAAGGATGACTTAAAAGGGGGTGATTCCCTCATCTGAAGATGATTAAAATGAACATCTTCAGATGAGGGGTCTGACCCCATACTAGGTCATCCTTCACTAATCTATTTTTTATCAATGTAACGATTATTTCATTTGGCTGACTGGAACAAATTTCAAATTTTTCAAAGAACCGTTTTGAAATTTACTAGATTGAATGAATTTAATGAATTCTGCGTCTGCACCTTTTGGTTGTCCTTTAGTTAATAAGTAACCGTAAGACCATACAGGATATTTACCATTCACAACATTTTGAGTAGTAGCAGCCACACCGTTATAACTTACAGCTTTAACATTTCCTTTAACATAAGCTAAATCTGTATAGCCAATTGCATTTGGGTTAGATTCTACTGCTGCTAACATTTCACCACTTTTTCCAACTTCTTTATAGTTATCGCCTTTTGACATAAAGTTAGCATTTTTCAAAGCTTTCGCTTGGAAATTTACGCGAGTTCCTGAACCGTGCTTTCTGTTTACAACAACAATCTGCGCATCTTTACCGCCTACTTGTTTCCAGTTCGTAATTGTCCCAGCATAAATGTCTTGTAATTGCTTTGTTGTTAAGTTTTGTACAGGATTAGATTTGTGAACGATTGTTGCAAATGGAATAACTGCAATTTTATGAGCAACTAGTCCACTAAATGCTGAAAATCCTTGTACAGGTTTAGTCGCATCCCAATCACATGCTCCAATTGTCGCAGCACCTTTTACAACAGACTGTGGTCCAGCAATTGAAGAAGAACCTGAAACTGAAACCGTTACTTTCGGATTTTCTTTTTTAAATTCCTTTGCAGCTTGTTGAGTCAGTGGTAGTAAAGCAGTCGAACCTGCAATTGTGATTTTCCCTGATACTGTAGATGCTGCACTTGCCTTTGCTATAAACCCTCCAAATGAAAAACCAATAAACATAATGATTGCCATAATTGCTACTATAAAGCTTTTTACATTTTTCATCATTTTATTTCGCTCCTTTATTATTTAGTTACCGCTTCAAAGAATCCGTTTTTTACAACCATTAACACATCGCCATTTGCCCCTGGTGATGTAACAGCTATTCTTTTTCCATCTATTGAAACAGAAAAGGAAGTAAGCTCTAATTTTGTTTGTACAACTTTTGTTAATGCTTTCGTGGATGAATTCACTTCATAAATGACTTGATCGCCATTTTTCTCACTTACTAAAATCAATAGCTTACCCTGTGCTGTCACAACGGTTGAGATGATGTCCTTATTCGTGACTAACGGTATAACTTTGTTACTTTGATCAATCATGTATAAAATGGGCATTGCATCACTATCAGTCGAATAACCCGTATACACAACATTCCTATTATTCAGTAAATTAATAAAAACTTTATTGTCTTTTGTAACTGTTAATTGTAAAGGCTTAAGTTCAGCCGCATTTAAGTCCAGTGAAAACAACTGTGGTTCCGTATCCGTTAAATCGATATCCGATACGTCCGTATTATCCGAGTCTGTATAATTGGTTTTAGCTTCATTTGACACAGAATAAAGCAGCTTTTGCCCGTCATTGGAAAGGTGCAGGTCGGATTTATATTTGAAAGCATCCGCGTAAACTGTTGTTAATGCACCGTCTTTCACATTTACGTTATAGATTTTATCCGTATCTTTTCCATTAAAGAAATACACTTTATCTTCATTTTTAGACCAGACAAATTCGAATTTTTCATTGTCGTCTTTATCATTCAAAATGACCGTTTTATTCGTGGCCAAATTAGTTAAGTAGATGATGCCCTTTTCGTCCGTATAAATGGCACTTTTCCCGCTTGGTGAAACTGAAACTTCTGTGCCACTGATTTCAAGTGATGACTTTTTATTATCAACATTAATTAAATAACTCTTCGCACCTGATGCCGTTTCATTACTAACCAGGACCGTTGAATCGTTAACCCACTGTGGATTGAAAGTATCACCGCTAATTAATCCTGCTACTGAAATGAACGAACCATTTTGAGTAGCTACCAAGTCCCCTCCTAATGCCTGAATGAAAGATTTCGCATCAACGAACAATGAATTACTTACAAGTTTCGGTGCAATATTAAGTTTTACTACTTTTCCATTAATTTTTGTAGACCCTTTGCTAGGTACTACCATGATGCTTACCTTTTGAGTACCAATTTTTTTGGAAAAAGTGTATGCTTTTGATTTATTATCATAACTGACTGTTGCAGACATTAATTTAGCTAGATCTCTAGCAGAATAGAGTTTTTGCTTATTGGATACAGTGTATTGAATATCTTTCAATTGTCCATTAACTACTACTTTTTCTTTACTAAATTCCCCTTTTTGTTGAACCGCTGCTGCACTCACCTCATGTGGCAAAAGTGGCGTGACTACACTTCCAGTTAACACAGATGTTGCAATAATAAGCGTTGATAATTGTTTTTTCATTCCTTTTCCTCCACCTTTGTTCTAGGACTATTGATCCACACTTAACAAATCCCTCTCTTAAGAATTAGTTAATCTAGTACATTAGTAATTATAATCAGCGATTGTTAACTGATTATTAAGAATTATCTGATCCACAAAGTTTACTGTCGTTTTTTGTTAAAAAATAGTAAATTTTCTGTGATCTTCTATTTTCTCAATCGATAGAACGCAATAAATTATCCTATTTTATGTAATTTGTGGATTTAATCACAAAAAAGGTAGGCAACATATTAAACATACCTAATATGTGCCTACCTTTATTCATTATAAAATTTTTGGGTATTAACAAATGGGCCTATCTTTTTACGCCTCTCGTTTATTCCCCTTCATTTTCTGTAAATTTCTTAAACAATAACACAGCATTATGTCCGCCAAAGCCAAAGCCGTTAGATAAAGCATATGTGACTGATTCATTTATTGACTGATTTGGGATGTAATGAAGATCACATTCTTCATCTGGCTCTTCATAGTTGATCGTTGGAGGTAAAATTCCTTCCTGGATACTTTTTACTGTGATGACACCTTCTACACCGCCAGCAGCACCGAACAGATGACCCGTCATAGATTTAGTAGAGCTGACTTTTAACTTGTAGGCATGCTCACCAAATACATGCTTAATCGCATTCGTTTCAGACTTGTCCCCTTCTGGTGTGCTCGTTCCGTGTGCGTTGATATAATCAATTTGCTCCGGATCGATTTGTGCCATCTGTATTGCTTTTTCCATTGCTTTAGCAGCACCTAAATAATCAGGAGAGGTAATATGATGCGCATCTGTCGAGGACCCGTATCCGACAATTTCTCCTAAAATCACAGCGCCTCTCTTTTTGGCATGTTCGTATTCTTCAAGCATTAACACGCCTGCGCCTTCAGACATAACAAAACCGTCGCGTCCTTTATCAAACGGTCTACTTGCTTTTTGGGGCTCTTCGTTTCGTGTGGACATCGCACGCATGCGCGAAAACCCTGCAAATGAAAGTGGGTTAATCGTCGCTTCAGCACCACCAGCAAGAATTGCATCTGAATAGCCATGATGGATGTTCAAAAAGGCCTCGCCAATCGCCTGATTACCTGTCGCACAAGCAGACACTGGGGAAAAGCTCGGACCGGCAAATCCAGTTTTAATAGCAATGATTCCCGATGCCATATTACTGATCATCATTGGTACCATAAATGGCGACACTCGTCTCGGCCCTTTTTCTAGCAACGCTCTATGATTCTCAAGCGTCGTATCAATGCCGCCAATGCCTGAACCGACGTATACACCGTACCGGTCATTTGTCTCCGTCTCCATAATCAACCCTGACTGATCAAGCGCTTGCTTTGCTGCGGCATATCCATATTGAATAAATCTATCATATCTGCCAATTTCTTTATTATCTAAGTACGTCTCTGGCTTAAAATCTTCAATATATCCGCCAATTTGTGTGTTAATCCCATCAAATTCGTCTGATGTAATTTTCTTTATACCTGATTTTCCTTCTTTAATATGATTCCAAAAAGTATCTACATCATTTCCTAAAGGGGATACGACCCCATACCCTGTTACAACGACTCTTCGGCTCATTGTACTATCTCCTCCAATTGTTTACTTATTGTCTCCATTATTTCCCCACCAACTGCTCGCCTATACTGCAACGCTCCTTTCATAGCAGATAATAGTAGGATCGCCTTGGCTTCATTTTTATTTTTGTTTTTATGTACGTCTTGAAGTAATTCGGCTACGCAGCCTATTTCTTTTTTCGTTACATATTGAACAGATTGCTTAAGAATTTCAGGCAAATACGGAAAATCCGCTTGAAATGCTGAAATCGGACAAATCTCATCTGAATTAATATGAGAAATCCTCATCCTAAAAAACTCCATCGTTTTTTCTCTCGGATCAATATGCATACTATTAATTGCCAATATCATTTGATCCAGCCCAATTTCAATTCTGTCACAAATAGCAAGACCTAAGCTCTCTTTTTTTTCAAAGTGATAGTGAATACTTGCTTTCGTCAAACCGAGCTCTTTCGATAGATGATCATAGCTGAAAGATAGATAGCCTCTTTTTTTTATGTGCACAAGCGCCCTTTCAATAATTTGTTCTTTTCTATTTTCCATATCCATACACTAACCTACTACTAAGTAAGTGTCAATGTTCTCCGACTATTTCATACTTAGGATTGTACACGGTACAATTCAATACCTCATATGAAAAAAGATTAATCAAAATGGATTCTTCTATACCATATCTAGATGTATTATTTATAAAAAAGTTTGATCATTTCTTAATAAATACTTTTTATTAGCCTTTTGATACTCTTTTATCATCTTAACAAAGTTAAGTGCAAAACCTATATTGTCTGGCAATCTAAGTTCTGAAAATAAATCCAAAGTGTAACTTAACCTCTTACGTTTATTTGAATGGCTTAAAAAAGTTCTATTCCTTTTATCACACAAAAATCAGCTTCTATTTAAAGAAGCTTTTCCTTCTTCATATTCATCTTTTCATAATTCTACCTGTCCAAAAAGGTCCACTGCATAGGAATTTTCTTTAACTAGCGGTCTGTTCACACATCGGTTCAAATTCACTTTATATTGCAATTCCCTGAAAAATGCTACTAACTTTAAGAAACTATATTTCTAATGAATGTTGAAAATAAAAGAAGAAAATACATATTCGAGCTTTAAAAATCATATTTAGTAACGGTTGATGGAAATTAAATTTTGGAGGCTATAATTATGAATGAAAAACATCATAAACAGAGGCAAACTTTATTAGAGGAAGGCCATTATGAGAATCGGGACCTCTCCAATGAGCCAGTTAAACTTCATTCCCAGACGATCGGCTCTGGGGGACCTGTACTGGAGCAAGATAGTGCACTACACGAAACCTTACAAGATTTTATTCATGAAAAGATTTTAGAAAGACCTGTTCATGTAAAAGGATTTGGTGCGTTTGGTTATTTTCAAACGATATATTCGATGTCCGAGCATACAAAACTGAGCTTTTTACAAAATTCTAATCAGAAAGTTCCTGTTATGGTTCGCTTTTCGTTAGCTGTTAGTACGAAAGGAATACCTGATACATCTAGAAATGTACGTGGTTTTGCTACAAAATTTTATACAGAAGAAGGCGTTTTTGACCTTTTATGTAATCACATTCCTGTTTTTCCCATTCGTGATGCGATACGATTTCCGGAATTTATTAAAGCACTCTTACCTTCACCAAAAAATAATTTAATTGATCCTGATAGGTTTTGGAGCTTTGTAGCAAAAGCGCCTGAATCGATTCATTTTGTTGTACGTTTCTACTCTGATGCTGGTACGATAAAAAGTCTTCGCCACATTCCAGGACATAGTGTAAATACATATGTCTGGAGAAATGCTCAAGGTATTAGAAAGTACGTTAAATATCATTGGTACCCATTTGAAGGTGTACAATACATTGGTCGCGAAGAAGCAAATAGACTAGCCGCTGAAAATCCTGATTACGCTGGTAAAGATTTATACGATGCGATTGCGGGTGGTACACTGGTGGAATATGGCTTATATGTCCAGCTCATGGACCCAAAGAATGAAGCAAATCTTTCTTATGATCCTTTAGACGATACAAAAGTATGGGATGAAAAAGAGTATCCCCTAATACCAGTAGGAAAAATGGTATTAAATAAAAATCCTGATAATTATATAGAACAAGTAGAAAAAGTCGCCTTCTCCCCTTCTAATTTACTAGACGGCGCAGAATTATCTGATGATAAAATACTGCAGGGCCGTGCCAATATTTATAGTGACTCTCAAAGAAGAAGAATTGGAGCTGAATTTCGTAAATTACCGGTTAACCAACAACAAAATTGGACACCAGCTAATCAAGTTACAAGTGGTGATGGAAGATATGTTGAAGGCAAACTAGAAAGAACTTCTATAACAAAGCAAGACGATTTTGGGCAGGCTGGTGAATTCTATACGAGATTAACTCAAATAGAAAAAGAACATCTTGTCGAAAATTTAGCTAATGATTTGAAAGTCATATCTGATGATATTAGAAAGAAAGTCATGGAATATTTCAATAAAGTATCATCTAACTTAGCAAAGAGAATTGAGATTGAAATGAAAAAGTGATAAGAAGATTAAAAGACGTCATTATTACGATTAAAATGACGTTTTTTTGTATAAAATTTATTAATTTCCACCATGTTCTTAATAACCGTATACTTTCGCAAATACTACAATTGTTGCATTGAAATAAAATTTGATTAAAAGTATCACGTAAACTCATATTTTACGATAAATAAACAGAAGCCATTTTGAAAAAAGAATAATCAAAATGGCTTCTGTTTTTCTTGAATGAACATTCCGTTTTATAAAAAAGTTTGATTAAAACTCACTTAGAATTCTTTAATCGAAAAGGAATAAAACCGTGCACCTTTTTTGTAAACGGTATAACTTTCTTTAAAACTGTACATCTTTTTTATAAACAGTACGACTTTATTTCAAAGCTACAAATGTAAGAGTGCGGATCACTTTCATATATAAGATTTCGAAGTGAATTTCTGGTCCGTTGACTTATTAGGAAGATGCGAAAAGAGGCTGCCCAACGAAAAGGACAATCCCCACATCTACTATATATCGTTTATATACGTGTACATGACACAATAAACGGTGTATAGAATGTGAGGTTAGACCCTTTTTAGACAACCTCTTTCCGTGTTTATCAAAGTTTAAATGAATATCTATTTGCGATTTTTCATAAACAGGAGTTATTCTTTTACAGGGCGTTCCCGCTTTTCGCCATTTAAGACAAGATGGAAGATGATATCTGCTTTCAATGAATTCGATACCGAACAGTATTTCTCTTTGCCAAGGTCGATCGCTCGCCACACTCGTTTGCTGTCGACGCTTCCATTGATGGTAAACGTGACATTAATCGTTGTAAATGCTTTAGGCATTTCTTCTTCTCTCGTACCATCTGTTTCGATTTCCAATGTATCTACTTCAGATAAGTACGGTCTTAGAATCATCGTAACATCAATCCCGATGCAACCTGCGAGAGACGCGAGTAGCATTTCGGTTGGTGTAACTCCCTTTCCTTCCCCGAAGTATTTTTCTGTTGCATCCATTTTCACTTCGTATCCTGAATCGCCGACTGCTGTGAAGGCGCGTTGTCCTGTCCATTTCGTTAGTACTTTCATATTTATCCCTCTTTCATTAAATGACTTCTTCTATTTTTAAAAACCTTCTTGCTCGTTCTGTTTTTGGATGACTAAAGAATTCTTCTGCTGTTCCTTCTTCCACAACTACGCCATCGGCCATGAATACAATCCGGTCAGCGACTTCACGCGCAAACTCCATTTCGTGCGTCACAATGACCATTGTCATACCTGTATGAGCAAGCTCTTTAATGACAGCGAGAACCTCATCCACTAATTCCGGGTCAAGAGCGGAAGTTGGCTCATCAAAAAGCATAAGATCTGGTTCCATTGCTAACGCTCTTGCAATAGCTACTCTTTGCTGTTGTCCACCAGAGAGTCTTTGCGGATATTGATCTTTCTTTTCAATTAATCCGACTCGACTCAAGAGGTTCTCCCCTATAGTTATGGCTTTTTCTTTCGGGCTCTTTTTGACAATAAGCAATGCTTCCACGACGTTTTGCAGCACGGTTTTATGTGGGTATAAATTAAATTGCTGAAAGACCATTCCTGTATTAAGTCGAATTTTACGAATTTGTTTGTTTCGTTCTCTTGGCGATTGGTTCGCATCCACTTCAATTTCGCCTACTTGAATTCTGCCGCCTGACAATTCCTCTAACCCATTAAAACAGCGTAACAAAGTACTTTTTCCTGAACCACTTGGACCGAGAATAGCGACTACTTCACCGGTCGCTACAGACAAATTGATTTTTTTTAATACTTCAAGCCCTGAAAAACTCTTTGATAGGTCGTTTGTTTTTATCATAAGGATCACCATACTTATTCATAAATTGATAGCCGTTTCTCGATTCGCTCTAAAATGAATGAAAATCCTGTGCTTAGGATCCAATACATCACCGCAATAGCCAAATAAAAAGGCATGTATACATAATACTGCGCAATTAAAAGCTGCGCCGATCGAAGCAATTCGGTAACCGTAATAACAGATACGAGCGATGTTTCCTTCAGCATTCCGATGAAGGTATTTCCCGCTGGCGGTATCGCAATTCGAATCGCTTGCGGCAGAATGATTCTCCTCATGGTTTGGATCGGTGTCATTCCCGATGCATATGCCGCCTCATATTGTCCCTTTGGAATAGCTTGTATCGCACCACGCAATGTTTCCGATAAATAAGCACCTATGCTAATACTTAACGCGATATATGCTGCAGTCAACGGTTTAAGGTTTAAGCCATAATCCGCTAATCCATAATAAATAATGATAATCTGCACAAGTGTCGGTGTTCCCCGAATAATCGATACATAAGCACGCGCCAACCATCTAATTGGCCGGTTTCCTTTAAGTCTCGCAATCGCAACAATAACCGCAAGAATCGAGCCGAAAAACATCGATACAATGGTGATAAGGAGCGTATAATAGGCTCCTTGTAATAAAAATGGCAAATTAGACCAAATGATATTCATTTACTTATCCAGCCCTTTCTCTTTATTCAGCTGGTTCTTCATTAAACCACTTCATATAAATATTTTTATACGTTCCGTCTGCTTTCATTTCTGCTAAAATACGATCCAACTCTTTTAGAAACGGTTCATTTCCTTTACGAACAGCGATACCCGCTTGATCAGACTTCACCGGTTCGCCAACTGCTTTAATTTTAAAGCCATTCTTTTCAACAATCGGTTTGATGGCATACATATTATTAATCGTTGCATCAATTCTACCTGTATCCAAATCTTTCAGCGATGTAATGACATCATCATACGTTTTGATTGTAAAATCGCCCACTTTTGGCATTAACTCTGTACGAAGATAGGTTTCGTCATTTGTTCCTAACCCGACGCCAATATTTTTCCCTTTAAAATCTTCTACAGACTTAATGATGTTGTTATCTTCTTGAACGATAACCTTTACATGATTTGTAATATATGGCTTTGTAAAATCCATCTGCTTCTTCCGCTCATCCGTAATCGTCATTTGGCTGATTACAACATCAAACTTATTCGTTTGCAGTCCGGCAATCATCCCTGAGAATTCTTGAGCGACAAACTCAACCTCTACCCCTAAACGTTTCGCAACTTCCTTGGCAATGTCTACGTCGAAACCATCCATTTCTTTCTTTTCATTTAAGAAATTATAGGGCTGATACGTTCCCATGACTCCGACCCGTAATGTACCTCGATCCTTAACCTCTTTGAGTAAATCTTTGTTCGCATTATTGGCGTTATTTTTTGTACCACATGCACTTAATATCATCACTATAGCTACTAGGAAAGTCAGTAGCAACCTGGGGCGCTTTTTCATTTTCAATTCACTCCTTCATTTATTATCCTAACAAGCCAAAGAACTCAAACTTTACTAGTTCCTTTGCAAGGTCATTTACTGATTGTTCCTTTACTGCTGATTCGTATGTAACAGGGCCAAATAGCCATCTCGCAAGCATGCCTTCCATTAAGCTCATTAATAAAGCAGCTTGAATCGACGGATCTCTTTCTGGCAAAATCCCAAGATCCATTGCCCGCTTTACGTTATTCTTGAATGCTTCTTCTATTTTTATACGGGTTTCAAAAATTAAATGCTTAATGGACTCTTCACTATCGATTCCTTTAATCATTAATTCCATCAAATACCGATTATCCTTAGAAAAAGAGAATAAATCTTCAAATAATTTTTCAGAAGAAGCCACTGCATCGGCTACGGTAGCTGAAGATATTCGATACCCCTGGGAAACCACTTCAAGAATCTGTGCTTGTCCGCTTTGTATAATCTCAAGCGCTATACTTTCCTTGCTTTTGAAATACCAATAAAAAGTCCCTTGAGCCATTCCCGCTTCACGCACTATGTCTGATATCTTTGTTTTATGATAACCATTCGTAGCAAACAGCTGGATGGCTACCCCAATTATTTGCTCCCTTCGGTCAATAGACTTCTCATTTTCCGTAATCCCATTTCCTCCTCTCGATTGATCAGTCAGTCGATACACCTTATCGTATAAAATCTCTCATAATTCGTCAATTAATTAGATCTGTTTGGTTGGAATTAATCTTTTAACAATCCTGAACGTTTTTTGCTAAAGTATTTCCTGTCATTTTGCTAGGATAAATCGAGCAATTGAATAATCCAATTATTTCAGCAAAAGTTTCAGACTGCTACCTGTATATAAAATTGATAAATGGTATATCAGCTTATATACTAAAATAGGAGAATAATACAATTCAGTTTAATTAATAGAATCGAATACTACCATTTTCAGATAGTCACCCTTTCATTTATTTGTTAAACTAAAAGTACACAGATGAAATATCGAGGAGAAGAAATGAAACGAAAACGGAAAATATCTAAAGCCCTTTTCGTCATGTTTGCACTGCTTTTTGCGATCGTATTTTTAAAGCAGGTCATCCAGATTCCGTATACAGAAAAGGTAGCGACATCCATGATTCAACCGGACCCCTTTGCCTCTGTAAAGAAGTACAGTACAGTCCTTCACGATGAACTGACCCAATATAACTTGCAAGAATATACAGTCGTTCTTATTGCGGTCATGCAACAAGAAAGCCGCGGTAAGGGTGGAGATCCGATGCAAGCTTCGGAATCTGCTGGACTTGCTCCTAACACCATTACGGACCCAATGGAGAGCATTAAATATGGCGTTAAACATTTTCAACGTGTTGTTGCCTATGGAAAAGAAAAGAATGTTGATTTTCCCACCATCATCCAATCCTACAATATGGGAATAGGCTATATCAATTACATCGCGGAATATGGTGGAAAGCATAGTGAGGATCTTGCGAAGAAATTCTCGATGATTCAAGTAGAAAAAAATCCTGAGCTCTATAATTGCGGCGGGAATACAGATAATTTCCGCTACCCATATTGCTACGGCGATTTCTCCTATAGCGCGAAAGTAACAAAAAATATTGAAGCGTTAGCAGATAGTCTACCTGAACTTGTGAGCGAAAAACAACCAGATATTTTTTAAATATAAACCATTATCTTTTCGTACAACCCGCTAAAAAGCAGTCCAATCATTTTGATTATTGGACTGCTTTTTTAATTATTATCGCAGCTGAATATATACATCAAAAGTGATTTTCAAATATACGACTAATTTTATCAGCGTTATTTTTCTGAAAGATGTTTTCTCTTAGATTGTTTTTCTTTATATCTCTGGAAAAACCAAATGACAATGGCCAACCAAAATCCGCTCGCGAAATAGCCACCAATAATATCGCTCGGATAGTGTACCCCCAAATAAATTCGACTCGTGCCAATCATGATAATAAACAGACTGCTAATGATCATCAAAACGGTACGTCCCAAACGGGTAGGGAGATGACGCCATAACAGAAACGTCAGAATACCATAAACCGCAAAGGCATTCATCGCATGACCACTTGGAAAACTATACCCGCTCACTTCAATCAATCGATGGAAATCTGGACGGGCCCGGTGGAAAATGGCTTTCAAAACTTGATTCAGAACAGATGTGCCAATGATCACTACTACAAACAGAATAAGCTCGGTTCGATACTTAAATACTTTATAAAGAACTAGTAAGGACATGAGAAAAATGATCAACATGACCGTAAACGACCCAATGAACGTGAAAAGTTTCATAATCGAGGTTAATGCAGATGACTCAAAGCCTTGAATAAAGGATATAACTGATTGATCAAATTGAACGATGTGTTGCCCGCTAATCAGAACGGCCATGAAACTAAAGCCGATAAGCGAAATCAAGCTTACTAGAAACGCACTCAAAAGATGCCCTTTTAATTTCATATTTAAAACACTCCAAATTTACCATTGTCCCTGAACATACGCTTTTATCTTGTGCTATGTTTTAAAATATTGTCGATAAAATGATTTTGAATCATTCGTGTGAAAAACGTCATTTCACATCCCTCACTATTAAGTCGGATAGTATGGCAAGGTAAGACGAATGACCGTCCCTTCCCCAAGGGTACTTTCTGCCTTAATACTTCCCTTATATTCTTCAATCATTTCTTTGGCAATGGAAAGGCCTAACCCACTTCCCCCTTGATCCCGACTTCTAGCCTTGTCAACTCGATAAAATCGGTCAAAGATATAGGGCAAATCTTCACGGCTAATCCCATATCCATTGTCTTGGATATCAATTTTAAATGCATCCGTTCCATCGCTGGTGATTATCGTAATTTCTTTATAATCTCCACTATACTTAATGGCATTATCGATGATAACAATGAGAAGTTGTTTTAAATGTTCTTCTGGAATCGCTAGTTGAGTATCCGTTTGTGCATGATTCTCATGTCTTATTTTTAAGTCTGAATGAATCAGTTGGTAATTGCTAATTATTTCATATATCGTCTCTGAAACGTTGTATGGCCTTAGAATATCCCGCTTTTCTCTTCGATTTTCGATTTGCGAAAGCCGTAAAAGTTCGTTAGTCAATCCAATCATCCGATTCGTTTCATTTATACTTGTGTTCAGTGAACTCTCTAGTACTTTTCTATCATCTTTCCCCCATCGTTTTAATAAAGAAAGATGGCCATGGATAATTGCTAAAGGGGTGCGAAGCTCATGGGATGCATCTTCAACAAACTTTTTTTGTTGCAAGATCGAAGCCTCAACCTTATCCATCATGCTATTAAAAATGATACTGAGCTGAGCAAACTCATCCTTTGTTTCCATCACAGGCACACGTTCTTCAAATTGACGATCTTCAATTTTTCTCATCGTGTCCGTAAGTACCCGAAGTGGGGATAATAACTTCCCGGCGAGTATGCGGCCACTTACAAGACTTAATGCTAATGAGAGTAATGTTCCTAACATTAAAGTCCAAATGACCTTTTCCAAAAAAGTTTCAAAACTCTCCACATTTCTTCCTATTTCAATTATTCCTATAAAGGATCCAATGTTTAATGGCTCCTTATAAACAAGCAGATCTTCTCTATGTGCCTCGATATGGAAAAATCCTTGATCAAGAGGACCTTCGTTTCGTATATCTGGGAAATCATCAGAAATGTTATATAGCTCCCGGCCTTGATTATCAAGAATTCGAATCATTTCATTTTTTTCTACAATGTTATTCAAAAATTCTTCAGAAATAACAAGTTCATGGCCTTTGCCGTCCACAAGTTTAGCTTGTTCCGTTAAAAAAGCCCGAATCTCTTCTGAACGTTTCAATAGCGCCTCTTCTTCTTGTTTTGCGGTTAAAGTTTGGATGAGAATCAGTTGAATGACATTACAAATCATAAAAATTAAAAAAATTAAAATAGCTGATAAAATCGTCATTTTCCATTTAATTGATAATTTATTCACTATCATCTATGTCCACCTTTTATTTTCTTAATACATACCCAGATCCTCTCACGGTTTGGATATACGAGTCTTGATCCGGTCGATCCACTTTAGCCCTCAGATAGCTTATATAAACATCGACTATATTAGTCTCGATCAAAGCATCATAGCCCCATACCTCTTCTAAAAGAACTTCCCTCGTCAGTACTCGATTTACGTTTTTCATTAAGAGTAAAAGCAAATCGAATTCTTTTTTCGTTAACTCAATGATTTCATTTTCTCGCTTCACAATTCTAGCTTCTAAATCCATCTCAAGGTCTTTATAGGTTAATTTGTGGTTACTTTGACTTCCACTTTCCATTCTTCTAAAAATCGCTCGCATTCTAGCCAAAAGCTCCTCAATTTGAAAAGGCTTTGAAATATAATCATCCGCGCCACTATCTAACCCTGAAATACGATCTAATACACTGTCTCTTGCAGTGATCATAATAATCGGGGTATTTTTCGTAGCACGAATTCTTCGACATACTTCAATGCCGTTTAAACCGGGTAGCATTAAATCTAATAAAATAAGGTCAATCTTTTCATTCAATGCTTTCGCCAAGCCATCTCGCCCATCAAAAGCAACAAGAACCTCATGCTTTTCATATTCTAGCTCTAAGCGGATAAAATTAGATAGGTTTACTTCATCTTCAATAATCAAGACTTTTTTCATAGCCATCCCCTGTTCATTTTTAACGTTAAGGCTATTATTCAATAAAATGGTTTTGGCCATTCTTATGAAGTCTTGGTTTCATAATGAGCCAAAATTATCATCGTCATATAACATAGCCTATTATAAAAAGGTGTCGCGAAATAATTATACCAATTTCGGATACCTTTTAGGATTACTCTTTGTCATTCTCTTCTTTTCCGTTTTCGTCATCATTTTCCACTTTTACAATCTTTCCTGTTTTTGCATCTACTTTTACATCTTGCTCGCTACCATCTTTCGCTTTCACTTCAATGCCGTATACAACTGTACCATCTTCATCCTCTAATTCAACCTTTTGAATAGTACCTGGTGCTTTTTCAAGCGCTGTTTTACTAGCTGCTTCCTCGGTAATCGTTGCTTGTTCTTGTGCATCGTTTACTTCTGCTTCCATAACAGGCTTGTCTTTTGATTGAGCATGGGCAACATAATTATAGCTTCCACTAGTAAGGATTGTTGCAGCTAACGCAGGAATGACAAATTTCTTAAACTTTTTGTTCATGATTTTGGTCCTCCTAATTAATATTTACTTGCATTTAGAATCTTACCCAATTGAAATAAAAACGGGATGAAAGACTCGTAAAAAAGGAATTGGAAAAACATTAGATTTTTTTAATCATTCAATATTTTTCTAACATGCATTTCTTTTATGTTGAATGCTAGTCTGTGAACTAGTTTTTAAAAGCAAACGCTTAATAGCAAATAAGCTATTTTGATTCATCTTATATAATCCTTTCTTTAATGTTGACTTGGCGCTCTATACATTGACACATAAAATTATAGTTGTATCATAGTATGGTAAGTTTATAAGTTTTAATTCAAAGAGAGGTGGAAAGCTGTTTAAGAATGCAGCTAGATACATGAAAATTATAAATATCATCTTCCAAATTGCAATTCTGTATGCCTTTTCCTTTGTTGGTGAAGTTTTACATGATGTATTCAATCTTCCAATTCCAGGAAGTATCATTGGCATGCTCTTGTTATTGGGAGGTTTATCCTTGAAAATTATCCCGCTACGATTCATTGAAGCGGGAGCTGGATATTTGTTGAAAATTTTATCTTTATTATTTATTCCAGCCATGATCGGTATCATGAACTATCCTGCTTTAATTTCGATTAAAGGTGCGATGTTAATTGTGATCACTATCATAAGTACGATGATAACGATGGGTGCCTCCGGAATGATGAGTCAATTTCTTGAGAAGCGGATACAAAAAAGAAAGGAGAAAGACAAATGCAGCAAACACTATTCGCAATCATTGTAATCTTATTAACGATTACCGCATATATTCTCATGACTCGGTTATATGTACGGTTTTCTTTTCCGCTTCTCTTGCCTGTTTTAACGACAACAATCATCCTAATCGTACTACTTTCCATCTTTCATATTTCCTATTCAAGTTATATGATTGGTGGACAGTGGATTCATTCCCTTTTAGGTCCCGCTGTGGTAGCACTTGCCTATCCATTATATAAACAGCGTCATATCGTCGTGAGTTATTGGTTTCCCATAATTAGTGGTGTTTTCGTTGGATTAATTACCGGTATGACTAGTGTTCTCCTATTCGCACGTGTTTTAGGAATAGACCAAACACTTATCCTATCCATGTTACCTAAATCTCTTACAACCCCAGTCGCTCTCCAAGTGTCAGAAGTACTTGGCGGTATTCCCCCAATGACTACTGTCTTCGTCATGATCGCCGGATTCACTGGCGCCATTTTGGGTCCAGCCTTCATGAAACGACTGCGAATTAACAGTTCATTAGGAAAAGGAATTGCCTTTGGCAGTGCCTCCCATGCTTTAGGCACAGCAAAATCCGCTGAATACGGTGAATTTACTTTGTCCATGAGTTCCGTTTCCATGACATTGAGTGCCATACTAGGATCGATTATCGGTCCAATCGTAGCTTGGATGTTTACAATTTAAACAGGAAAGGACAATAACTCTTGTCCAAAAACTTATACTTTCTAAAAAAAGAGAAGGTTCAGAGTAGTATAAAAAGTTTTCAGCCGAAATCGCCCCTTTTAGACCAGATTTAGACGAGAAAAACCCTTTATTTCCATTTTTTTGATTACCCCTCCGAAGCTTTCATAAGGCGTACAGGCAATTATATAGGGGAACTCTGAACGTATTTTGCATGTATAGACCTTCCTTCCCAAACTTTTCAAGCCGGAATTTAATTTTGCGCGCGGGATTCGCATCTTTGCGCGCCAGCTTGGAAAGTTTGCGCGCCGGAAGCTGCACTTTTCGAGCGAGATTTGCAATTTGCGAGCCGGAGCTAAATTTACACTATAACTCATTAATCCACTTTCCAAATTCAGACGTGGCTCCCCTTTTAATCTTCCCAAACACTCTCCATGAGCGACTTTATCTTTTTCCTACGCTTTTCTGTTTCTTCTTCATTAACGATCCACTTTTCATTTACGAATTCCACGACATCACTGACTTTCACCTTAGAATCCACCAATTCATTCGGAACATTTTGTGTTTTTCCATCCACTTCAATAACTACTAAATCTCCTTCAAATCGATCAATGATTCCTTTCATGCTTACACTTCCTTTATTTTGGCGTAAAGGCCGTTTTCGTGGTTGTAGTAATTCCATTCGCTGAAATTGTAATATCTCCATTTACTGTGAATCCAGAAGCCGCTCGACCGACTCGAAAGGTAAGAACGGCGACTCCATTTACATCTGTGACACCTTCATATATCGTATCTTTCGACTTAAAGTGAAGGTTCAAATGAACATTCGCCCCATTTATCGGCTGATTGTTTTGATCTTTTACCTTAACAGTCACTGTAACTTCTTCGTTTTGATTTGGATTCGCTTTATTAATCATTGCAGAAGCCTGTAAGCTCCTTGTCGCATCGGGTACATTTGCCTGTGGAGGTACAACTGGTTTGATTGTTGGTTGGTTATTCGCTTGTGCCTGCGCCGATGATTTAGCAGCAGGTGTATACACCCACGCATCTTTGTTGATATGAATTTCTTTTCCATCCGTTTTAAACACAATCGTTCCATCTGTATCATTACGATATATTTGTACTTTCTCACTGTGAAGTCGCTCTAATACTTCGCTAGTCGGATGACCATAGCTATTTTTTCCGACTTGAATAACAGCGTATTTCGGTTGAACCACTTTTAAGAAGGCTTCACTTGTAGAGTGATTGCTACCATGGTGTCCGGTTAAAAGGACCGTAGATTTTATTCTTTCACCCGATTGAAGCCATTTTTCCTCCGTTGGTATCCCAGCATCCCCTGTCAAAAGGAAGGATTGATCACCATATTGAAGCCGAACCACAGCACTCATTTCATTCGCATCACTTGCTGTATCATCCAGTGGAGCAATCATTTTTACTTGTACCGTAGGGTCTAAATCAAGTTTTATTCCCGCTTTTGCAGTGGTCACTTTTAATCCTTTGTTTTGAATAGATTGTAAAACAGATTCAAATGTTAGAGTATCTCTTTGTACTTTCGGCATATATATTTTTCCGATATCAAAAGAGTCAATCACAGCATCCATCCCGCCAATGTGATCTGCGTCTGGATGGGTTCCAATTAACACATCAACCTTAGTGATGGCTAATTTTTTTAAGTAAGCGACCATTGTGGCTTCATCATCGTTATTCCCGGCATCAATGACCATTACGTTTTTATTTGGGGCAATAATCACTTGTGCTGCCCCTTGGCCAACATCGACAAAATGTACTTCCAATTCTCCTGTTAACAGCTTGGAATTAGCTATATCTTTCACTTTCTTGGCTTCTTCTCTTTTCGTTTCTTTTTGTTCCTTTGAAGATACTTGCTGATCTTCTGTAGGGCCATTCATATCTGGAGCCGTCGGTAACATAGCTCCCCCGATCATAAACACCACGAATGAAGCCACAACTAATAATGAGCTTGTCTTCCTAGAGCGTAATCTTATGAATCTCACACTTCCTTTAATCACACCAAGAAGTCCTATAACAAAGCTAAAAAAAGCAATTATTATTAAATTTGTTGCCAAAGTTTCCATATACTCTCCCCTGTCCACGTTTTCTAGCATACTTATTGTAGCAAACAAATGTACCCTTTGGTAAACAAACCAAGTTCTTCCTACCTTCTCGTGATACGCCTCCTTTGGAAAGTTTTAAAACGACTACCTATGATCATGGCAACAAATTAGAAAGCCAAATGGTTAATTTCCATGCCAATCTACTCATTTCGTACTGGATTCATATTTTGCGCACCGAATTTATGATTTTCGCGCCGGAACCTGCCCGTTTCGCGCGAGAATTGGGATTTACGAGCCAGAGTCCAATTTAGTGATCCGAGAAGGAAAAAACTGCACCAGCCAGATGAGCAAATACGCTCAAATTCATGAACCCGCTTGGCAAAATCATCCGCCCCCTTAATGACAACTTTTATAAAAACCCCGTAGCTAAAAGATGCGGTGAAAGCAAATATAGGTGAAAGCCCCGTCCTTGTTGTGCGTCAGAATAAACATTTGACGATTAGGAATAGGAATTGTCACGTCTTCAAATTCCAAATGAGCAAACAGACATTTCAGCTTCTTGACTAAATACTGTATATTAAACGTAAACTCACTCTTTCATTCTATTCTAGGAGATGTACATACCTATGATCCATATTTTAATTGTTGATGATGATCTTCACATTCGTGAATTATTAAACCATTTCCTCCAAAAAGAAGGGTTTTCCGTTTACGGTGCAGCTGATGGCGTAGAAGCTTCAGCAATCCTAATGGAACAACAAATTCATTTAGCCATTGTAGACGTAATGATGCCGAATAAGGACGGATATCAGCTGTGTGAGGAAATAAGAAACGATTATGATTTCCCGATTATTTTATTAACAGCGAAAGATCAGCTGATCGATAAAGAAAAAGGCTTTGCTGTTGGAACCGATGATTATGTAACAAAACCATTTGAGCCGAAAGAATTATTGTTCCGTATTAAAGCCCTTCTTCGTCGTTTTCAGATGGTCAATGCAGAGAAAATCGTGCTCAATCAAACCGTAATTGACCGTAAAAGTTATGAAGTGCACGCTAATGGAAAGCTTCTGATGCTGCCTATGAAAGAGTTTGAACTTTTAGCTCAGCTCGCAAGCTTCCCTGATCGAATTTTCACGAGAGACGAATTAATTCAGCTTATTTGGGGGATCGATTTCACTGGGGATGATCGCACGGTGGATGTGCATATTAAACGGCTGCGAGAGCGCTTCTCAAACCAGAGCGGGGATTTCGTCATTAAAACGGTACGAGGGGTTGGTTATAAATTGGAGGTTGCCAAAAAGTGAAAACTCTCTATTTACGTATCGTCTTTACCACCATTTTTGTGATGATTTTAAGTGGAATACTCGCCTTTATCCTTGCCAATTTTTATTACCAAAGTAAGCTTAAGCCATATAACGACAGCAAAGTGACCCACCTTGCGAAAGACATTGTTACCTTTTATGAACAAAATCAGGAAATTTCGCTTAACGATTATTTAGAAAATGCCAGCAACCTCGGCTATCAATTGTATGTAGTGGATCAGGATGGAAATGGTTCTTTTTATGGTGGAGAATTTAGAAAAAAAGAGTTGGATTCAGAAATCATTCAGAATGTGCTCAATGGGCATCTGTATCACGGCATCTTGGATTTCCCCTCAAGTGCCTTTATTACAGGTTTTTTCGATAATGTACTAACTAATACAATTGGGATGCGAATGACTGTAGACGACAAAGACTATGCTCTATTCGTCCGACCAAATCTCGATATGCAGTTTGGCGAAATGCGGATTTTCTTTTCGGTTCTTCTCATTCTTTCTCTTCTTTTAAGCATCCTCTTCGTGATTGTCAGTACGCGGTATATTGTCAAACCAATCATTAAACTAACCGATGCAACGAAAAGGATATCAACCGGAAAATATGATATTCAGCTCGATATGAAGCGCCGAGACGAAATTGGCAAATTAGCCGATCATTTTAGGGAGATGGCAAAGAATTTAGAGCAGCTTGAGAGTATGCGTCAAGAATTCGTTTCGAACGTTTCACATGAAATTCAGGCTCCACTCACGTCCATACAAGGATTTTCACAAACTTTACAATCCGATACATTACCTGAAGAACAGCGGAAGCATTATTTAGCCATTATTGAAGCGGAAACGAAACGAATGTCTCAATTAAGTAAACAATTATTGACGCTTGCTTCATTAGATAAAGAAGAACATCTTATAAAAAAGAGCACCTTCGATGTTGCCGAGCAAATTAAACAGGTTATATTTATGTCTGAGTGGAGCTGGCAGGAAAAAGAGTTAGCGATTGACCTAAGTTTACCCACCACCTTCATCTATGCCGATCAGCATCTGCTTCATCAAGTATGGACGAATCTTTTAACGAACAGCATTAAGTTCACCAGCATCGGCGGAACGATATCGATTCGGCTCACTGAAATAGAAAATGATTGTATCGTAGAAGTAAAAGACACAGGCATTGGTATTGCACAAAATGATCTAGCAAATATATTCAACCGTTTTTATAAAGCAGATAAGGCCAGAATTCGCAGTGAAGCCGGTAGCAGCGGGCTAGGTCTTGCGATTACGAAGAAAATTGTCGAGCTTCATGAGGGAAAAATCTCCGTTGCAAGCCAAATGGGGAAAGGAACGACTTTCCGTATCCAGCTTCCAAGAATGTAAAGAGCTGTTCATACTCCATTCATATTGCCGCTTTATACTACATCTAAGTTAATGAATGGAGATGAACAAATCATGTTTCTTGCTTTAAGGGAAATGAAGCACGCTAAATTACGTTATGTATTAATTGGATTCATCATGGTATTACTCATCTGGTTGGTCCTATTTGTTTCCGGATTAGCTAAAGGGCTGTCTTCAGATAACGCATCGTCGATTCAAAACATGAACGCGGATTATTTAATCCTTCAACAGGAATCAGATCATCGCCTAACCCGTTCAACCTTATCTGAGGAAAATCTGCGGGATGTACGCAAATATGCTGAGGTGGATGAATCTACACCACTTGGCGTACAAATGACAACTATTACGAAAAACAATGCTTCAAAAAAAATGGATGTCACGTTTTTCGCAATCGATGTGGATAATATGCTGACTCCTACGATCATCGAAGGTAAAATGATCCATCACACAACAGCAAATGAAGTAGTGGCCGATCGTACTTTAAAGCAAGAAGGATTAAAACTCGGTGATGAAATAACAGACCAAGCATCAGGAGAAACTTTCAAAATAGTCGGTTTCACAGAAGGTCACTCTTTCAGTCATACGCCAGTTGTCTATATGAATTTCAACGGATGGTCTACCATTTCTCATAACCAGACTCCGAATCAAGAAGTTTTTAATACGATTGCTTTAAACATATCAGAAAACAAAGTTAAACAAATCGAAAAAAATGTTTCAAACGTTGAAGTGATTAGTAAAGATCAAGCCCTGCAAGGCATTCCAGGCTATAAAGAAGAACAAGGCTCACTGATGATGATGATTGCGTTTTTATTCGTGATTGCTGCATTTGTATTAGCCGTATTCTTCTACGTCATGACGATCCAAAAAATGAATCAATTTGGTGTCTTAAAGGCAATTGGTGCAAAATCAACCTATCTCGCACGGACGATTATTTTCCAAGTGATATTCATTACGATTGTAAGTCTACTAATCAGTATTTCACTAACCCTTGGCGTATCGTTCATTTTACCTGATAGTATGCCGTTTGACCTTAGTGTTCAATTAATAGCAGGCTGCTCAATTCTTTTCTTAGTGGTGTCCATGATTGGCGCTTTACTATCTCTATACCGTGTATCAAAAATTGATGCCATTGAAGCAATCGGGAGGGCTGCATAATGGAAAACCAACTACTACTCGAAAATATCAGCAAGGTTTATGGTGATGGTGATACGTCCGTGAAAGTGCTTGATGATGTATCATTACAAGTAAAAGCGGGTGAATTCGTCGCCGTTGTCGGCCCATCCGGATCTGGAAAAAGTACATTCCTTTCTATTACAGGTGCATTATTATCACCAACAAGCGGGCGTATTATCATTGGTGACAAGGAGATCAACAAACTTTCTCCGAAACAAATGAATCAGCTTCGATTAGAAAAAATCGGCTTTGTCTTTCAATCGGCTAATTTAATTCCTTATTTAACCGTTCAAGACCAATTGCTGCTAATCTCTGAATTAAGCGGCATGCAAAATAAGAAGGCTAAAAATAGAGTCGATAACCTGCTTGACCGTCTTGGCTTATCTCATAGAAAGAGCCATTACCCGGAAAGCTTATCCGGTGGTGAGCGTCAGCGTGTCGCCATCGCGCGTGCCTGGATGAACAACCCTGATATTATTCTAGCAGATGAACCAACCGCAAGCCTTGATTCCGAACGAGGACGAGCTGTTGTTCAAATGCTTGCAGATGAAGTAAAACTGCACAGAAAAGCCGCCATCATGGTCACTCATGACAAGCGGATGCTTGATTTATGTGATCGTGTCGTGTATATCGAGGATGGAAGACTTTCGGAGTAATCCCCAAAATAGAACACTAAAAATTGTTACTTAAAAAATCATGACCCACCATCCTTTTTAGGACCCTCTTCATAAAAAAACCTGAACCCTTTATTAGGTTCAGGTTTTTCTCTTTATCGTTTATTCCCAAACAAATAGACCGACAATCATCGCACTTAATAAAGAAACCGCAACGCCGCTTACAAGAAGCTTCCAGACGTTTTTACCAATAATCGTTAATTTATCTTCTAATAATACAGAATTATACGTTCCATAGATCATACCAACTATACTAAAGTTCACAAATGACGTTTAAGAATGTCGTTGCTACTGCAATCGTATGCGGTGGTAATGTATCTAAATGATTCTTTAAGTCCATCATGGCAACAAATTCATTCGTAGCCAATTTAAAAAAGTGAGTCACTAATAAATAGCACTTACTTTTTTATTGAATGACAGATTTTTATAATCGCTACCATTTTATATTATTTAACAAAAATACCAAACGGTTTTCCTAGAGGTAGCACCGTTTTTCCAAAGCATGTGTTGATCAGAATTGCCCCTGAACCATAGAAAGATAGAAAAGCGCAGAACAATTCTGAAACTGCAGCCATCTCATAAGTTGCATCATATAAAATATTAAAGGAACTTAAAGATAATCCAAGAAATTCGATATCAAGTAAAAGCAAAACAAAAAACAAAACTTTATTTGTTTCCATAGCCGCAATTGTCACAAAAATGCTGAAAATTAAATACCCAATAAATGCAACTCCCACTTGTTTGATATCTTCATCCGCATCAAAATTTGGACCAAAAACACCTAACTGAATTAACCATGTTACACCAAGACTAATCCAAAAAAGTCCATATGCCCCCCATACAGTTGTTCCAAATATACTGTCATTCTTTGCATCTAGGTACGCAGCAAATAACTGCGCTAGACCGCCTAGAAAAAATACCCAAGGAACCATAAAAGCGAACCCATGTGTCAAGCCTAATTCTTCTGTTGACTCTACAAGAGCGATTATCGCAAGTCCGAACAATCCTAATGCAGATGGATCTGCTGATGTTACTTTAATCTGTTTATAAGTTTGAGTATCCATGATTTCCTCCTCAATGTATTACATAAGTAAAAAAGATCGCAAATAATACCACCTTACAAATGTCTCCCTCAGTTCATTTACACAAAATGTATTATGTACATAAATTTAAATTTCAATCCTACTTAACAACAAAGTTCGACAAATTATTCCTTCGATAAATATTTCCTTTAATAATGAATTTTTAATCCAGACGCCCAATTTAAAACCTGTTCCCCCAAAGACTTGAGCAACCATGCTTTTCTTTTTCTTCAAATCCAATCATTAATTGAAAATCTTTCAGACGATTCTAAGCATCATTGATCCCAAATTACATGGGGTTTATATAAGTACGACCTAATTTTGTTCCAATATACTTTAGTCCTGAATCAATACGAAAATTGATTCACTTAGAATCTCGTTGTGAATATCATATCTGTTCAATTCACTTTTTCTCTCATTGCAGACGCTAAATATCTTTGTCTGGGGAGTGGCGGACTAAAATTTGCAGTGCGCTAATTCATCCAATCAACAAATCGAGCAGAAAAAAACAACCCTTTAGTATATGTACTAAAGGGTTGTTTTAAGAGTAAAGGTTCAGGCTCTCTCTAAATGTTTATTACCAAACAAATAAGCCAACAATCATCGCACTTAATAAGGAAACCGCAACACCGCTTACGAGAAGCTTCCAGACATTTTTTCCAATAATCGCTGATTTTCCTTCTGATAATACTGAATTATACGTTCCATAAATCATACCAACTGTACTAAAATTCGCAAATGACGTTAAGAACGTCGTTGCAACCGCAATCGTATGTGGTGGCAGTGTATCTAAGTTGTTCTTTAGATCCATCATGGCAACAAATTCATTCGTGGCTAATTTAATTCCCATTAACTGCGCGACATACATGGCATCATGCCCTGTCAAACCAAGTAAAAAGGCAAATGGACTAAACATGACTGAAAAGATTTTTTGAATCGTCAGACCATCTACAATGACACCCAAAATCCCATTAAGACCAGCTGTAAGAGCGACATAGCCAATAACCATGGCTAAAATAACGATAACCATATTCATACCGACTAACATACTGTTAGAAATCGTTGAGAAGAAATCCTTTTTCTCCGATTTGGGCGGTACATAAATAATGTCTTCTTCTTTTGGCACATGGATTGGATTTAAAATACTAACTAAAATGAGCGCATTTAAACAGTTTATAGGTATCGCAGAAAATACATATTCTGCCGGGACCATTGATAAATAGGCACCAATAATCGACCCACTAATACTACTCATACTCATAATTCCAAAGGTAAGCAAACGATTATCCTTTAAAACAGATAGCTGATCACGAATGACAGCTAACGCTTCCGTATTTCCTAGGAACATCATTTGAATCGAGAAAAAGCTTTCTAGTTTGGGCAAGCGCGACACTTTAGAAATAACCCAACCCACTTTATCTATAATCCACGTTAAAATGCCAAAATAAGATAAAATGTCAAAGAAAGTAACGACAAAAATAATGGGCAACAATGCACTAAAGAAAAAGTCTACTGTTTCATTTGCCATAACCGATGGAAAGACAAAGGCTATTCCTTCACTTGCACATGCAATTAACCACGTAAAGAATGAGGCAATTTTATTAATGACCCAGCTACCTATTGTTGTTCCTAACATAAACCAAGTAATAAGCAATTCGACAACGATGAGAGAAACAATCGGTCTCCATTTTACTTCTTTCTTATTCGGAGAACATAAAAACACGACGCCTAGCACAACAAAAACGCCTAAAAGATTTAACAAAAAGTACATGAAAGCAGCTCCTAGATGTGGATTTTAACAAGAGTAACAGCGTATTCGCCTGAGATCGCAACTATATCTTTTACTATGCAATTCGTTAAAAGCTAGGGTGCTGGATTTAGATGTGGAAACGCTACTATAATTATCCACAACTAAAAACCCCTTTATACGCCAAACAACAAAAAAGCTCTTACTTTTCATACATTCTGATCAACAGAAAGAATGAAAAATAAGAGCATTAAAGGAAGAGAACGATGTCATAGACTACTACATATTTCTTCCAATCTACATTAATTCAAACTTTCTTGTAGTCTAGTATTTTACGGCTACTAGGTAGAGACGTTCAGACCATATTACTGAAAATATACAAGAAGTATTTGTAACGTTTTTTCAATTGTTATGAACAAATAGTACGCGTTCACTTATGAATAATCAATACTTTGATCGTTATTCGGAATAGCAAAATTCGTAGGAAAATTCATAATCATTTTAATAGAGTCTATTACAAAGCGCATTCTTCGATTTCAAAACCTAATTCCGCAATCATTCTCCAATCATCTAATGGTTGTTGACCTTCAGTCGTTAAGTAATCCCCAACGAAAATGGAATTAGCTGCAAACAAGCCTAGCGGCTGAAGAAAACCAAGATTCACTTCCCGTCCACCAGAAATTCGAATTTCTTTCGTTGGATTTACAAATCGCATCATCGCAATGATCTTTAAACAGTTTATCGGTGTTAACTCTTTCTTATCGCTTAATGGTGTTCCTGCAATTGCCACGAGAAAATTACAAGGTATCGAATCAGCATCTAAATCGCGCAATTCAAAGGCGATATCTACTCGCTGCTCATCATTCTCCCCCATTCCAAATATAGCACCAGAACAAGGGGATATTCCCGCTTCTTTCGCTTGCTGGACAGTATCTATTCTTTGGTCATACGTATGTGTTGTACAAATCTCCTCATACTGATCACGATGTGTATTGATATTGTGATTGTAACGATGGACCCCCGCATCTGCTAAAGCTTGAGCATGATCTGGATTCAGGAATCCTAAGCAGCAACAAATCTTTAAATTTGTCGTTTCTCGAATCTCTTTTACAGCGTCCACAACATGGGAAATTTCTTTATCAGTAGGACGTCTTCCAGAAGCAACAATACAATATGTACCCGCTTTACGATAAATAGCCTCTTTTGCACCTTGAATAATTTTCTCTTTCGTTAACCAGGCATATTTGTCAATCGGTGTTTCTGCAACGATTGACTGTGAACAATATCCACAGTTTTCGGGACAGAGACCTGACTTTGCATTAATAATCATATTCAATTTAACTTTATTTCCATAGAAATGATGACGAATCTTATAAGCAGCATTCATTAATTCTAAAATCTTGGTATCTTCTATTTGCAAAAGAGACAGTGCTTCTTCTTTACTCAATGCTTCCCCACTTATGACTCGCTCCGCTAATTGTTGTAGCTCCATTTCTTTAATCATCTACATTTCTCCTCTTTTTCTGTGAAATCTTTATATTGTTAACCATAAAATAAAATAGGTTGACAATTGAATTATAAATCATGCAGAATAATATTCAAGATATTTTAAACAAACGAGGTGAAATAATGAAAAATACTACCATAGCGTTCGCAGCATTATTCGCTGCCCTAACCGCAGTAGGGGCATTTATTAAAATACCTATTCCCTATATTCCTTTTACACTACAAATTCTATCTGTCTATCTTGCTGGAGCCCTATTAGGACCGAAGCTTGGCAGTTTAAGTCAACTTTGCTATATGTTAATCGGATTAGTAGGGTTACCAATCTTTGCCGAAGGAGGCGGGCCCAGCTATCTTCTCAAACCGACATTTGGCTATTTAATTGGGTATGTATTGGGGGCCTATGCAAATGGCTGGTTTATTCAAAGGTTTAACTTAAAAAGAATCTATTCTATTTTCTTCGCCAACGTAAGTACCCTCCTCATTGTGTACTTCTTTGGATGCCTTTGGCTTTATGGGTCAATGAAATGGGTGATTGAAAAACCTCTTTCTCTTCATGAAACATTGTTATTCGGTTTCTACTTACCTGCTCCTGGTGATCTACTACTAGCTGCGATGAGCGCTGCCATCATAGCTAAGATGCGTCCAAGATTAAAAAATACAATTATTAAGCAAGGAGCTGCATGAAATATGGGTCGATCATTCTTTATTACAGGAACAGGCACTGATATTGGCAAAACGATCACTACTGGTTTCTTATTTTACTCATTAAACAGGCTGGGGTTGAAAACAACCGTATTTAAACCGTTCCAAACAGGGCTAATTGAAGAAACACAAACTTATCCTGATTTAGATTGGTTCCAGTCAATCCTCGGCGTTGGCAATGCAGGATGCTATGCCCTGGAACCTGAAACTTCACCCCATCTAGCGATTAAGCTACAAGGTGCCAAAGTGAACATCGAAGCTGTTTTACAAAGACTGAAAGAATTAGAACAAGCGAATGATATTGTCTTAGTCGAAGGAGCTGGAGGGTTAGCCGTTCCTTTAATTGAACGAGAAGATGACTTTTACATGACAAAAGATTTTATTAAAGACGCGAATATGCCTACTATTCTTGTTAGTGCAAGCGGTCTTGGTTCGATTCATGATGTATTAACAACTAACCAATATGCTAACCATCATGAAATTCCTATTCAATTATTATTTTTCAATAGATTTGAAGAAACGAACATCATTCATCTAGACAATGTCGAGACCTTAAAGCGAATCGTTCAGTTGCCTGCTTTAGCTATTCCTTTTTTTGAAGATGTCAAAAATGAATTAGAGAGCTATTGTGAAAGTTGTATACAATCCGAAGCATTCAAGAAGCAAATCCAGGAGGTTTTCCGTTATGAAACACGATGAAGTGCAAAATTTAGAAAACTGGGATAAAGAATATGTCTGGCATCCATTTACCCAAATGAAAATGTATCAACAAAATAAACCGCTGATTATTGAAAGAGGACAAGGTAGCTATTTGTATGATATTGAAGGCAAGAAATATTTAGATGGCTATGCTTCTCTATGGGTAAATGTCCATGGCCATAATGTTCCTGCGTTAAACGAAGCACTGATCGATCAAGTACATCAAATCGCTCATTCTACTTTATTAGGTTCTGCCAATGTGCCTTCAATACTACTAGCAAAGAAATTAGCAGAAATCACGCCAGGCAACTTACGTAAAGTTTTCTATTCTGATACAGGTTCTGCTTCCGTTGAAATCGCCTTAAAAATCGCTTATCAATATTGGCAAAATACCAATCTTGAAAAATATAAAAATAAACATACATTTATCTCCTTAGACGAAGCGTATCATGGTGATACGATCGGTTCCGTCAGCGTAGGTGGCATGGACTTATATCATCGTATCTTTGAGCCATTGCTTTTCAAACGTGTCTCATTACCAACCCCTCACACGTATCGAATGACAGAATTTGATCATGCCGAAGATGTTAAGAATTTCTGCTTACAGCGGTTAGAAAGCTTACTTCAAGAAAAAGCTGATGAAATAGCTGGTATAATCATTGAGCCTTTAGTACAAGGAGCAGCTGGAATAATTACTCATCCATCTGGCTTCTTAAAAGGTGTAGAAAACCTTTGTAGAAAATATAATGTTCTCCTTATTTGTGATGAAGTGGCTGTTGGCTTTGGGCGCTCCGGAACAATGTTTGCCTGTGAACAAGAAGAGGTTGTACCCGACATATTATGTGTAGGAAAAGGAATAACTGGTGGCTACATGCCTCTCGCAGCAACTATTACAAGTCAAAAAATATTTGATGCTTTTTTAGGAGAAAAAGAGGAGCATAAAACGTTTTACCATGGTCATACATACACTGGCAACCAACTAAGCTGTTCCGTTGCACTAAAAAATATTCAATTAATGGAAGAAACAGCATTAATCGAAAAAGTCCAAGTAAATGCTGCATTCGTAAATGAACAATTACAAAATCTATATATGCTAGACATTGTTGGAGACATTCGGCAACGAGGATTAATGGTTGGGATAGAGATTGTACAAGACAGAGAAACGAAAACCACTTTCCCAATTCAAGAAAATAAACTTGATAACATTGTCTTAGCTGCACGTCAAAAAGGACTGATCATCCGCCAATTAGATCAAGTATTAACATTTATGCCTGTTTTAGCAATGAGTCAAAATGAGCTAGAAGAAGCTATTAGAATAATCTATCAATCTATTTTAAAAAATATGTAACTTGCCGTTTAATAGAAAAATCAGAGTCTAAAAGCTACCGATAAGAAACAATTTCCCTGAGTTCAACTTATGTTGTCACTCTAAGATTAAGACACAAAAGGGTACGCTCTAATAATTATAGAGTGTCCCCCTTTGAAAATCTTATTTTTTCTTGAGCGATTCAACAATTCTAATTAATAATGAAATAATTATAGCTAATAACAAAAGAAAAACAAATGAGAAAGAGATCATTACATCTTCAAAGACAATAAGTAACGCCCCTAACAAGATCATGCAACCCATCATTATTATTAAAGAAATCGAGATATATTTCCCCATAAAGATCCTCCATAGAGTATTAGTTACATGTTATTTTTTATACGCATCTAGTTCGCTTAAAAAAATTCAGTTCTCTAAAAAAACGAGTCTGCCTTCATCAAAAAACCGGCTAAGAATTTATTCTTAACCGGTTTAATCTTTATAGTGAAGCTTCTACGACACGCTTCATTGTTTGAACTTGTCCTAAGTGAAGCGATTCATGAAACGCTACAAAATTGGCTATTTCACCAACGGAAGACATTCCCAAAAATGGTTCTGGCAGCATTTCTTCAAAACGAGCATCCGGGATCGCCGTAAGACGAGTAAGTTGTTCTTTCAACTGTTCAATTAACGTCTCAACAGTCGGGACCTCACCTTGCCAATCACTTGGCTTAGTACGGGTTCCAAACAACTCCCCATAATTAGCTGGTAGACTTCCGTTTTGCGGGAAGCCTAATAAAAGCGACTCTGCAGAAACCAGAACATGGCCAATCTGCCAATGAATCGTATTATTAAAGCCTTCTGGTTGCACGTCCATTACCTGATCAGATAAGGACTCCGCATTTTTAATGAAAAATCCTCTTGTCAGTTCAAATTGCTTCTTGATTAAGCTGTTCATGGGATCTCTCCTTTTATATTATATATGTAGAAGTATACCGACTACGATTTCCCAAGACAAATATTGTGTTTTGAGAACAAGCATGAAAGTTCACGTGTAACTACAAAATTTATATCAGCCCATTCAACGAAAATATATCTCTTTTCAATTAATTGAGTCTTTGCCTGATAGAGTCTTTGTTCAATACTTATGTCCCCCCTTTTATATAATGAATAATGCCCACACAGACTATTCAAAATCATATCTTAAAGTTTGTGACATATAGGCTTACACCATTGTTATAAAGAATAAAACGCGTCGGAGGTTCTTATGAAAAAAGCAGTCAAGGTAGTTGCAGCAAGCATCGAGAACACACAAAATGAAATTCTTTGTAACAAAAGGGTCAGACTTCATATTCTACTATCGATATCGTTTATATGACGTGTATATGACACGATAAACGGTGTGTAGAGTGTGAGGTCTGACCCTTTTATTTTAATAGATTTACTTATATTCAAATATAAGAGCTTCATGCGGAAGTAACATTAAGCATTCATCTTCTAGTTCATTTTCGCTTTTATAATTTGAGATGATTTTCCTTTTACTCTTATTCCTATATTCTTCAGGGAAGATAAACATTTGTTTCTCATCTGAATGATTCAGTACAATAAGCCAAGTTACCTCTTTGAATGTACGGGTATATACATACAAGTTCTCCTCGTTTAACGAAAGATCTTGATAATCTCCATACACCATAACCTCATTATCTTTCCTCAAGGAAATTAGTTTTTTATAATAATAAAAAACTGAATCTAGGTCATCTAATGCTTTTTCAACATTGATTTCCTGATAATTAGGGTTCACTTTAATCCAGGGTTTATCCGTAGTAAATCCGGCCTCTTTGTTTCCATTCCATTGCATAGGCGTTCTTGAATTATCTCGGCTTAAAAGAAGCAGACCTTCAAATACTTCCTTAGGGTCTCGCCCTTTGTTAACCTCTTCATGATATTTATTTCTCATTGCAATGTCATTATAATCATCTATTGATGCGAAGCGGACCCCTGTCATTCCAATTTCTTCTCCTTGAAAAATATAAGGAGTCCCTGGTAACGTATGAATCATGGTCGCAAGTAATTTTGCCGATTCCTCTCGATACTCCCCATCATTTCCATACCGAGTAACCTGCCTTGTATGGTCATGATTATTTAGAAACTGCGAATTCCATCCCTTTTGTTTAAGCCCTTGATACCAGCTTGTTTGAATACTTTTAAACCGTTTCATATCCCATTCTAGCATCTCATCTGCCACCTGGAAGTGAAACAAAGTATTTAGTTCCCCTCTAGTTTCGTCAACATAAAGCAAACCCTCTTCAGGAGAAACAAAAGGGATTTCTCCGACCGTCATTACATCATAATGCTGAAGCACTTCTTCATTCATTTCTTGAAGGTATTTATGAATCCCAGGATTATTGGCTAAATAGCTAATGTCATATGGGTTTTCTGCATCTGGAAAATCATCTATTTTTGCAAGCAGATTAATGACGTCCATGCGGAATCCGTCGATCCCCTTATTCAGCCAAAAACGCATCATTTTATATATTTCCTGACGTAGCTCAGGATTTTTCCAATTTAAATCCGGCTGTTCCACTGCAAATGAGTGAAAATAGTATTGATTCGTTCCTTCATCGAATTCCCACGAAGAAGGGGCAAAATAGGATCGCCAATTATTAGGTTCTGCTCCCAACTTAGGATCTTTCCAAATAAACCAGTCTCGTTTTGGATGATCATGCGACGATCGTGATTCAACGAACCATGGATGCTGATCAGACGTATGGTTGACCACTAAATCCATAATCACTTTCATCTTACGCTCATGGATCGCTTCAACTAATCGTTCGAAGGTCTCCATATCACCTGCTTTTTCCATAATTCCATAATAATCTGAAATATCATATCCATTATCCCGATCAGGTGACTTGTAAAACGGATTAAGCCAAATTACATCAATTCCCAGACTCTTTATATAATCTAATTTACTTAAAACACCTTGTAGATCACCATAACCATCACCGTTAGAGTCAAAAAAGCTACGCCAATAAATTTGATAAACGACCGCTTCTTTCCACCAAGTTTTATTCATAATTTTACTCCTAATATCCTTTGTACACTCTTGTTTCATATGGTCTTAATGTAAACGATGTTCGTTTCGCTTCTGTTTCTTCTAAAACATAATTGCTAATGAGCAGCTCATTCGGTGTAAATGTATAATCCTTTGGCATAACAAATTCCACTTGCTCTTCACTGAAGTTCGTCACAATAAGAAGCTTCTCATCGTGATATGATCTCGTGTAAGCAAAGATCTGTTCATGTTCAGCCAAGATTAGCTCATATTCTCCATACACAATGATTTCATTTTCTTTGCGCAACCTAATTAGCTTACGATAATAGTGGTAAATAGAATTGGGATCCTGTATAGCCTGCTTGGCATTAATTTGCTTATAGTTCGGATTTGCTTTGATCCATGGCTGACCGCTAGTGAATCCTCCATGATCTGTATCATCCCACTGGATAGGGGTTCTTGCATTATCCCTTCCTTTTACGTAAATCGATTCCAATACCTTGTTTTGATCCATATTGCCATCTATCACTTTTTCTTTGTACATATTCAAGATTTCAATATCCCTGTACTCATCTATTGTGTCAAAACAAACATTCGTCATGCCGATCTCTTCCCCTTGATAAATATAAGGAGTTCCTTGAAGCATATGAAGGAAGGTTGCCAGCATTTTAGCTGATTCAATCCTGTATTCCTGGTCATTTCCGAATCGAGAAACCATCCGGGGCTGATCATGATTGTTTAAATATAAGCTATTCCATCCGACACCTTGAAGACCAGTTTGCCATTTCGTGATGTTTTCTTTTAAATCAAGAAGATTGAACGGCTTTAGATCCCATTTTCCATTGGGGCCTGAATCAAGATCCATATGCTCAAACGTGAACACCATGTTCAATTCCCCACGGTTTTGTTCTGTATAAAGCTTTGCCTCTTCAGCATCAACACCTGGCATTTCACCGACCGTCATAATGTCATATTTAGATAGCACTTCCTTATTCATTTCTTGTAAAAACTCATGAATACGAGGACCATTCATATAATACTGACCGCCACCCACATAGGCTTTTTCCTCTGGATTCGCCGCATCGGGAAGGCCAGGCACTTTAGAAATAAAGTTAATCACATCCATGCGGAATCCGTCGATTCCTTTATCTAACCACCAAGCCATCATTTTGTATACTTCATTCCGAAGAGTAGGATTTTCCCAATTTAAATCAGGCTGTTTCTTACTAAATAAGTGTAAATAATACTCATCGGTATTTTCATCATATTGCCATGCCGAACCACTAAATGCAGATTCCCAGTTGTTCGGCTCTTTACCATCTTTACCAGGACGCCAAATATAATAGTCACGATATGGGTTATCTTTTGATTTTCTAGATTCTTCAAACCAAGCATGTTCATCTGAAGAGTGGTTCACCACTAAGTCCATAATCAACTTCATGCTCCGTGAATGAATTTCATGTAATAATTGATCCCAGTCTTCTAAATTTCCAAATTCATCCATAACATCTTGATAATTACTAATATCGTATCCATTGTCATCATTGGGTGATTTATACACCGGTGATAACCAAATCACATCCACCCCTAGTTTTTTTAAATAATCGAGCTTTTCAATTATTCCTTTAATATCGCCGATTCCATCTCCATTACTATCCTTAAAACTTCGGGGATAGATTTGATAAATAACACTTTCTTTCCACCATGACTTTTCCAAGTTTTTCACTCCAATATGCTAGAATACACTTTATTTAATTGAGCCTCTCATAACTCCACTAATAATCCATTTTTGAGCAAAGACATACACTAAAATCATCGGAGCAAGAGCCATTAAATAGGATGCGAATGCTAAATTATAATCCGTACTAAATTGCGATTGAAAAATGTACTGTACAAGTGGCAATGTTGCCATGCTTTGGTCACTTAAAAGCACGAGCGGGAGCATAAAGTCATTCCACGCACCAAGGCAAGTAATAATAGCTACTGTTGCATTCATCGGAGCCAATAACGGGAAGATGACCTTCCAGAATACACCCCATGTACTTGCGCCATCCATAATCGCTGCTTCTTCCAATTCAACCGGTATGGACCTTATATACCCGATATAAATAAATACATTGAATGATAAATTAAATACAACATATAAAACAATTAAACCAACTAAATTATCCATTCCCCAGGCACTTGTTTGTTTAACTAACGGGAGCATAATAATGGGAAACGGGATGAACATGGCACTAAGAAAATAAAAGTACAATGTTTTATAAAACTTCTTATGCAAATTTCTTGCAATGGCGTAAGCAACTAAGGAATTGGTTAGAACCGTAAAAATTACCACAAAGAATGTAATAAAAAAACTATTCTTAAAGGCATTGAAAAAATTCGTCATTTCAATGGCTTGTTTAAAGTTATCAAATGACCAAGACTTCGGTAGTACAAGTAAATTCCCTGCCATTTCTGGAGGTGTTTTAAAAGCAATCGTAATCGCTAAATATATTGGGAAAAGAATAAAAAGTGAACCTAAAATTAAGAGAACGGTAATTATCCAGTTTGTTTTCTTGCGAGTCATTAGTTGGCCGCCTCTCTTCTATTTAAAATTTTGAGTTGAATAATAGAAATGATGACAATGACGACAAAGTACACAACAGCATTGGCAGATTGATAGGCGAATTGGCCACCTTCAAATCCTCCACGGTAAATGAGCAAAGATATCGATTCTGTTGATTTGCCAGGTCCTCCTCCTGTCATAGCGACAATCTGGTCAAATACCATTAAATAGTTTTTCATCGATAACACCATATTGATCGTAAAGAAAGGAGCAATCATTGGAAATGTAATCTTCCAAAACTTCGTCCAGATACCTGCTCCATCAATACTCGCTGCTTCATATAAGTCTTCTGAAATCGTAACCAGCCCAGCTAAATAAAGAAGGGTATTAAAGGCCACACCCTGCCAAACGGCAACAATGACGATACCAATCCAGGCTAAATCCGGATTACCAAGAATATTTTTAGAGAGTAATTCTGAACCCAGTACTGTTCCGATTTGTGGTAGGAAATGAGCAAAAATGAAGTTGAAAATGAAACCAATGATCAGAATACTTAAGATATAGGGTAAGAAATAGATGGCCCTGAGCGTCTTTCGAAATTTAATCTTAGAATTAAGGCCAATAGCAATGAGTAAACTAATAATATTTACAACAATCGTAGTAACAATGGCAAATTGAAAGGTAAAAATATAGGCTGCTCCTGCACGGTTATCCTTAAAGACATTCAGGTAGTTCTTTACCCCAACAAAATTCCAACTTCCATAGCCTTTCCAATCTGTAAAGCTATAAAAAATCCCTTGCAAAGCAGGATACGTATGGAAAATAAAGAAAAGAGCAAGAGCAGGCAATGCAATAGCCATGAATACATGGTTTTTCTTCATATGATGACATCTCCTTTTTTAGAAGATGAGAATGACTCAAAAAGGGTTTGCTCCTTTTTTTATGGGCCATCCTCATAATCTAGAAATCAACGATTCTCCACTTTTTCCCACTCTTTATCCATTTTTTTCAGGAAGACAGCTTTATCTTGTTTAATTAAAAATTCCTGAACGAGGTTTTCCGCACCCATTCCCGCTGGATAGTAATGATCAGGGAAACTCGTAATTGTACCTGATTCAAAGTTTCCTTTTATCCCTTCAAAAACAGGATCTTCTTGGTAAATGTTCGCAATAGCTGAGAAAGCCTTCTGCTCGTTAATGTACTTTTGAGAGATTTCTTCTTTCATCATGAATTCAATAAATTTCATTGCTTCATCCTTATGTTTCGTTTCCTTATTCATCGTCAGTAAGACATCAACACCAGAAACCAATTTATTTTGATCTGGATCATTATTGACAGGCATTGGGAAAACGCCAAGTTCGATATCCGGATTCGCTTTTAAGATTTCAGGGATCGCCCAGTTACCCTGGATATACAAGACTGCCTCCCCTTTTGCAAACGCATTGTTTCCGTCGCCGTAAGCAACACCCATATTATCTTTATGACCGTATGAGATAAGCTTCAACATTTTATCAGCAACTTCATCATAGCTTTTGACAAATGAAGTTTCACCGGCATTTTTCTTTTCAGCAAAGTCTTCACCCGCAATGTTAGCACCTAGTGAGTTCCAACTAATCATTCCAGTCCAGGCATCTTTTAATGTGAAATAAATAGGTGTCTCTCCGGTTGCTTTTACCTTTTCAAGTAATGCAATAAATTCATCCCAAGTAGTTGGAACTTCAAGCCCAAGTTCAGCAAATTTTTGTTTATTATAAATAACAGAATTTGCATTCGTTGCATACGGAAGACCATATATTCCTTCTACTTCTGAACCAACCAAACGGTGTATCATATCAATATAAGAAGGTTGTACAGTTTTAACTAGCTCTGAGTCAGTGAAATCATTTAAAACTTCAGCACGCGCCAACTCACCATATGTGGCATTACCAGCAATAGACATCAAATCTGGTAAATCATTTTTAGTTAGACGTGTTTTTAATACCGTTTCAGCTTCTGGCGGTGAATTAAATTCTATTTTAATATCAGGATTTTCTGCCTCGAATTCTTTAATAAGTTCTTTATACGTATCAATACTCTCTGATTTATTCGAAAAAAGCTCTAGCTTTACACCATCACTTGAATCTGAAGATGAACAGCCAGTTAGAATGAAAGTTCCTAAAGCCATTGTTGCGAAACCTGTAGTTATTTTCTTAAACATAATATTCCCTCCAATTTGTGAGATTGATAATTTTCATCCAACGTAAACGTTTACGTAAAAGAGTAAAAAAAGTTTAACGCTTTTCTCTTACCGTCTCCCTTTCCAAAATTTCATGTGGTAAAATCCGATTCTCAACAAAAACATTTCCTGATTCAAGCATTTCAAAAAGCATACTTGCTGCTGTCTTCCCCATTTTTATCAATGGTTGTCCAACAGTGGTTAGCGGTGGAATAGCCATTTCTGCAATACTTAAATTATCATACCCAATTATCGATACATCGTCAGGAATCTTTATTCCATGTTGATATGCAAAAGACAATGCTCCAAAGGCTATTTCATCACTAGCCGCAAAGATAGCGGATATTTCAGATGATTGCTTCATAAGCTTTTCCATGCCATCTAATCCATCTTGAAAGCTGAATCCCTTACTATAGATAATATTATCTGTAAAAGCGATACCTGAATCTTTAAGAGCCATTTTAAATCCCATAATTCGTGGCTTACCAGCAATCAGGTCATCTTTGTTACCGCTAATCATCCCTATCTTTTTATGCCCTTTATTAAGTAGGTATTTGGTTGCTGAATAAGCAGCATGCTGATCATTCACTTTTACATAAGGTACTGGGTAAGCATAAGATTCTGTAGATAAGAGAACCATGGGAATGCCCATTTTTCTTATATAATTGTAATACTCTTCTTTCAAGATGGCGCTTACAAAAATTATGCCATCAATTCTTTTTTCATTTAATAACTGAAGGTACTTCATCGTTTTCTCACCATCAGCCTCTGTATGACAAACAATTACACTTGAGCCAAGTTCATGGGCCATCGTTTCAATACCATTTAAGAAATCTGTTACTAACATACTTGATAATTCAGGGAATAGTACTCCAATTGTATGTGTCTTATTATTGATTAAACCTCTTGCTACAGCATTTGGTTCATACCCCAGTTCTTCAATAACTTGTTGAACCTTCTGTTTCGTTTTTTCCGAAAAACCAGGTTGGTTATTAAGAACTCTAGAAACAGTTGCGATAGAAACACCTGCTTTTTTTGCTACATCTTTGATGGTATACGCCATACTCCCACCTACTTTGTAAAATAAAATCAAGTAACGAAAACGTTTACGTAATTATAATATCACCCTTTGAAAACCTTTTCAATATATTCATAAAAATATATTATTTATCATAACCCGATTGCAAGTTTATCATTACAAGGTGGCTATTAAAATATTTCAAATTTGATCATCCTTCATGTACTCTAACAACTTCTCAAAGGATTTCCTCTCGCGTTTCTCAATGTATTTTCTTCATTGAATGCTCTTCTACCTCATTCTTTCTATCACTTCTAGGACGCATCACCGAACAAGTAGTTTAACAAAAAAATTCTATAACATTATTCTCTTTTCTACCACAATCAAAGAAAGAAGAGTAAATTCATTGTTACTTCTATAGTATACAACTAGTATCCAAACTAGTTGGGATCATCCGATTAAACATGATATGATAACAAAATAAAACTTAGCGGAGGTTTCTATGAAAAAAGTAGTCAAGGTAGTTGCAGCAATCATCGAAAACGATCAAAATGAAATTCTTTGTGCCTTAAGATCTCCCGAAATGTCCATTCCGAATATGTGGGAGTTTCCAGGTGGAAAAGTAGAAAAGGATGAGGATATTTATGAAGCCTTAATACGAGAAATTGACGAAGAGCTTTCTTGTAAAATTGAAACAATCGACCTTTTCAATGATCATACTCATGAATATGAAACCTTCATTATCAACCTATTATCCATCAAATGCAAAATTAAGGAAGGAACTCCAATACCAACAGAACACTCTACATTCATCTGGCTAAAAAGAGAAAATTTAGCTTCGTTAAAATGGGCACCCGCAGACATACCTGCCGTTGAACAATTACTTACTGAAAAAATTAGTCTTCTCAACTGAGAAGACTATATTTTTATCGTGAATTCCTTATACAAGTTTGTAGGGATTTCATGCTCTAATTTAATTTTCACTGTAATCGGTTTCTCACCCTTATATTCCACCGTATTCCCATTACCTATATAGATATAGGGCTTTGTTTTCCCATCAATTTCTCGATACTTTCTTACAAATAAATGTAGCTTTACTCCCTTTGCCTCATTAAAAGTAATCCCTTTCCCTCGCTCTGTATTTTGCGAAGTAGAATTTGGGGTTTGCCATTGAAAGTATCGTTCGTTGATAAACTCGTCATGGTAATTAAGACTTTCCTTTATATTGGCTACTTTATGTAAATCAATATACAAAAAGTAGCCATTCCCATTCGTAAGTAGACCAGAGCCTCTAAACGAACTATGAACTTTTCGATAATTAGATAGTTAAAGCAGCGTCAATCATTTGATATTGTTCATATAATTTAAAATGGGGAACGCCATAATCTTGCTCTTTAAACACTTTCTCATACCGAAAAAGCCCATAATGAATGATATCTTTTACATATCCTTTAAACGTTTCATTGTAAAGCACTTCTTGAAAAATTGGGGTTTTAGACAACTTTTCATCTTGATAGGTAAATAATTTTATTTTTAACTGAACAGTATCATAGTAATCTTGATTCAGACATTCGAATGCATGCTTCACACTATCTTCATTCACATATTTCACAAACTTTAACATTTCCTGATTTGCAGTTTCGAGAGAGATTTCTTGGTGTTCAAGTAAATATTGTGCAATAACAAATTCATAAATCCTTTTTAAAGGTAGCTTACTTGACAACTCATTCAACGCACCTTCAAATGCAGGATCTAATAATAAGTTTTTCACACTCATTGATTGATTTGATTAATTCTGTCAATAAATTCCCCTTTGCAGAATTAACGATTAGTTTTTTCTCAGTAGTCATGGTAGCTCCTAAGTATTCTTTATATGTAAGATTTTATACTAAAAAGTGGAACAATAGTAAACTATACTTAATTTCCCCTACAAAAAAACAGCCAACTCCAAAAGTTAGCTGCTCCTTTATCTTATTCTTCCTTCTTCTTGTTCTTCACTTGAAAATTATATTCTCCCTTTTCCTCTACTACGGTAAAGCCACTACCCGGTTCATATAATAATGTCCTGATTTTCTCACTAGTATAGTAACGTACTTGTAAAACAATCTGAAGCTTATCAGCCTTGCTGCGCCGACTGTCAACTTGTTTATTCGGTAATAAAATATTGAGGTTGTGACCATACATTAAATGTAAAACCGTTAGTTTTTCAGAAACTTCTTGTACATCTATAATTTTTGAGGTAACAACCCAAATTTTCTTTTTACTTTTTGATATGTGAAAAGGGGCTAGAATAATCCCTTGGTGGACATTAAGTTCAACTGGGAGAAAATGTTTATCGCCAAGAATCGAACGTGCCCCTACTATAGCACCAGCTAAATTACGTGCATAATAATGAAACGATTCTTCGAGTACATCTTGAACTGACTTTTTTACAAGGAAGACTCTTTCTCCTTCAATTACTCTTGTACATTCATACCCTCTTTCGTCATACTCTGATAACAAGCATACTGTCTCTTTGTTTATAATATAGAATCTTTTCAATAACATCACTAACACTCCTTATTTAGGTGATTGATGATTCGTACGTTCTTGTGCCGGTTTGTTTACCGTTTATATTCATTCACTAACAATAAATCTCATTCCTATTTTCTTAACAATAAATAGCCTCTTTCCATGCACCTTCTCAACTTGGTCTGTTCACTTTTTTAACGACCTCTTCTTTACTAATGAAATAAAAAGAGTATACTAAACGATAAGACAGAATTTATTTCTGCTCGAAACACCCATGGACAATATCTTCCAGGATCCTTGTTCATGGTGTTTTTCTATTTTCACATGACCCTCACCTCCCTTAAGCATAGTGACAGTTTCGTAGTTTTTTCATATTGCATTATTCATCAACCAGAAAAAAATCTGATATTTCTTCTTCCAAGTTCACAATCACTGGTTAAATAAATATTTTCTGTAAAGGAAAAGATTTAAAGATTAAGACTTTTCTCCTAAATTATATCTCGACCTCCCCCTAATTAGGCATCCTTACCTATTATTATATTAATTTCATTTTTTGTAAAATTATCTCAAGTTATAAACAACTATATTTTAATTTGATTATTAATTATTTCATTTTTTTGTTCTCTAACTCTTGACAGTTTTCCAATTTTAATTTAAATTATTAAATTTCTGTATTCGTTTCTTGAATTTTTAATGGAGTTTATCGTTTTTTTCAACTAATTCCCTACGATATCTTACTTTTAATTACAATATTGTTAATATTTTGTAAAGTTATTCTTTTTCACGAAAACTTCTTTTTTACTAATCCAACAAAAAAAGCTTGCAGAGAATGTCGAAGTCTGACCACTCTGCAAGCTTTTTTATTTTCACATAAGTATTTTAGCTGACGTCATTTGAGTCAGTCTAGTTCCCTAAGAAGTTAAACGTAAGACAAGAATTCCCACAACAGTTACGATAAGTCCCGTAATTTCACGTTTACTCATGTTTTCTTTCAAATAAAAATGAGCATATAAAATGACGAGTGCAACGCTCATTGCACTAATGGCCGAAACAATTCCGGTGATCCCTTCGCGGAATGCGGGAAAGAGAAACATCATGCCCGCTATATTCGTAATCCCTACAAACATTCCCCAGCCTAACGTTCTTTTCAAAGTCCAGTGTGGAATGTTATTTTGTTGTGTAGTCTTGTTTGGCGCTTCCTCATACTGATCTTTTTCCTGAACAGTAGATTTACTCTTTGCATAGGAAATGGCCCAGGTAATACCAAACAATACTGTTCCGGTTACATACATGATGATTAATGCAGGTAATGTAGCTGCGCCAGCAATGGTTGATTGTTTGATGGACACATCTGAAAAGCCGAAGATAAGCATCGTTAGAATTCCCCATTGAATCCCTTTTAACTGATTGAGCTTTAAATCCTGTGAATATTTAATAAGGATGAGGCCTAGTAAGACAATAAAAAACGCGGTTAATTGCCAGGTTGATAGAACCTCTCCCCATAGTATATAGGCAACAATTACGACAACTAGCGGCGGCAGTCCTGAAAATAAAGCAATAATCGAGGCCTTCCCCACCGCATACCCTCTATACATAGAAGCATTGGCTATATAGGAAAACAACCCCATTAAAACTCCATACCATGCACCGTTTGACCAAGGTTGTTTGGCGATCACATTACTAATCAAAGCAATCAACGTACCAGATATGTAGACACCTAAAAGTAATAGATTACGATCAATCGGTCTTTGTGACGTCCATTGATAAAGAATTCCCCTAATCCCGAAGCAAATAGCCGCAGCTCCTGCGAAAAAAAACCACATGTCCTGTTCTCCTCCCTATTCTCTCTAAACATGCTACTCCCTTTCCCCTTTGTGTTAGCGAAATAATAGCGGTTATTTACTTTCCACATTACCGCCAGCCATTCCCCCATCTATTTCCATTCAACCATAAGGGAACTGAATTATTCTGTCAATTTAAATAAATAAGACCGCAAAACTCAGGCTCTAAGCGACCATTGAAGCGGATTCCTTTAACTCTCTAAAAAATTGAAATTCAATCTTTCAATCTAGAATCCCTTTTAAAAACTTTTTTACCCATGCTACTTTTTTCGTTTTAACGCTTATAAAGAAAGTGAAAGGAGGTGAGCAACGTGGCAATTGAAATTCTTGAAGCTGTAACGATCCGCTTAGAGTTTGAAACAGGCATGAATGAAAAAGGCATACCGATTGTGAAGCGTAAATCATTTTCCAATGTAAAAACAGATGCTGCTTCAGATGATATTTTAGCGGCAGCTGAAGCGATCGCAGGGTTACAAATGCATCCTCTCGCAAAAGTCGCTCAAATCGGGACAACTGTTCTATCTAATTAATTTTCTAAGGAAAGAAAGGGGTGAAGAAAATGGCAAAAACACTGGAATTATTGTTTCTAACCGAAGGCGGTAAATCAGCAACACTTTCCGTTGCCGATCCAATTGAACCGGTTGACGTAGAAAAAGTGAAAACGGCTATGGATGCAGTCATAGCGAGCAATGTGTTCACAACAGCGTCCGGATCATTCATGAGTGCGAAAGGGGTAAGAGTTGTCGAGCGCAATGTGAGTGAATATGAAGTGAATATGAAGTGAATTAATTAAAAGAGGCCGAGGCTGTCCTGTAATTAGGACAGCCTCGGCCTCTTAATACGATCTAACATAATCATTTTCTAATGATTCGTTTTATTTTCCAAGCATTTCGCGTTATATCTAAATGAGATAATGAGTTGGAATGACTTCATCTAACTTACTAAATCCTAGCGATTTGCCTATCTATTTTCCAAACCTTTTACGATATCCGCATTTTCTACATAGTTCCTCCACTGCCACTCTTCGTGAAAAACCATCTACCAGGTCTTTTGCTCGATCCATCTCGATAATATCAGAAAATGAATGATCATTAATATTTCCAAGGTTGATAACTCCCTCACCATCTAGACAACAAGGAATAACAGTTCCGTTTGCTAAAATACCTGCTTGATTTCGCATGCCATAGCAGAAGCCCTTCCCATCATCTTCTTCTTCATGTAACGCAGGCCACTGAAACTCGTAATCTTGATTGATGAAGATGCGGTCCGCAATTTTCACGCCGCTTCCTGGTACAACCTTCTCTTCAATTTTGTAGTCTAAATCAAATTCTTTCTCAATCATTTCTAGTAATTCTCTGTTTCGTTTTCTTTCAATATTCGTCGTATTGTCTTGTGTAAGGTTCCATAATCTCAGGGAAACAATCATTTCTGATTGGCTCGTTGCTTCTTTAATAAAAGAAAGGATACTTTTCACATACCCTTCCTTATCTTTAGAACCAATATGGCCATCAAAGCTATGGAGTGAGAAATTCATTTGTCTTAGCGCAGGCTTATTTAATAATTTTTCCCTCTTTTTATTAATTAATGTTCCATTGGTTGTAATATTAACTTTAAACCCTTTTTCATGACTTACGTCTAACAATTGGCCTATTTTAGGATGGAGCAATGGCTCACCTTTTACATGTAAATAAATGTAGTCTGTGTGCGGTTTAATTTGGTCTAATCTCTTAGAAAAATCCTCCACAGAAATGAATTGCTTCTGCCGTTCTGTTGGCGGACAAAAGCTGCAAGCAAGATTACATACACTTGTAATCTCTAAGTAAAACTTCTTAAATTTTTTCACGATCAATTCCTCACTTCTTTGACTACTTAGAACAGGATGAACGATTGTTCTATCACTATTACAGCATACTTGTTCCCAAATAGAAACATGCTTATTCAAGGAAACGACCGTTACCATTTTTCTGTTTAACAAAAATGCACTTGTATTTCATCTATCAACTTCAGGCAAGAGTAACTCTTCCTGAAGGAATGCGAAGGGCGTAGCCCAATGAGTAGGGAGGGGTGAATGGCCTTTTTGCGTAGCGAAACATGTGTTCTTATGGTGCAATATTCCTGAACATATGAGGTTAGTACGAGAAAGGCTTCGTACCGTAAAATGTTCAAGCTAAAACTAACAGCCGAGGCACACAACTGTGTGAACCCAATAAGCTGAAAAAAGAAGTCCCAACGGCAAGACCAATGGGATAGAGGGGTTGGATGTTTATAGCACACCACTGTGTCAACTCCACTAACGTTAAGCGTTCAGAAATGTTCGATACGTTAGAAACCCCCACTTCAAATTTTTGTTAGAAAATGAGGTGGCGGGAGTATTCATTGTCACTTAACAATTCCTTCATCCATCTTTTAATTCAGGTGTCCTTTCCCTTGCACTATAAAGAAGCAAAAGCCTGCTTTTGGTTTTCTTTTTAAGCATAATATCAGGAACCAAGAAAACATAATCTATTCAATCCTTATAAAAAGTGGCATAGTATTTATATAGCTTTTTAACAGTAAGGAGCATAAAAATGAATTCTAAAGACAGAAAAAAGAAACTAGAAGAGTTTCAAGAAATATTTGAAACAGTTTTTCGTAAATTAAAGCGACAAAATGAATTCTTTCCTAAGACAAAATATAAGCTTGCTGACAGTCATATATTGATTCTTGTGTATCTTTCTAAGAAAAAAATGTGCACTGTTTCTGATATCACTTCTTATCTAGGTATTACTTCGGGAGGCGGAACAGTTCTTACTGACACCCTTTTAAAACATAATTTAATTACTCGAACAAGATCAGAAGCTGATAGAAGAGTGGTACAATTATCACTCACAAAAGAAGGAGAAAGCATAGTTGAACAAATTATTAAACAGAAAGCCAAAATGTTTACTCAGCTCTTTGATGATATTGAAGAGGATGACATTGAAAAGATTATTAGTATATTCTCTAAATTAGATGATACACTAGCCTAGTTTTGTTTAGAGAACGAACGATCTAGGAACTTTTATAAACAAAAAACCTCATCAGTGAAAATGATTCTCATTGACGAGGTTTTTTATTTATGTTAATATCTTATTTAGTAAGATATTAACTTAGTAAGGTATTCTTATTCTATTCTCTAATTTAAACAATAGGAGTGAATTTGCTTATGTTTATCAGTCAAGCTTGCTTTGAAGGCGATAAAATAATTGAGCATAAAATTATTACAAAACTTCAAAAAACAATGAAGGAAACGATCGATGTCGAAGGACTACTATCAACTGATTGCTGGTTGAAAGAAAACAAAGATCGAGTTGAGTATGTCTTTGTTGCAAAGTGGAAGAGTAAAGATCACTTTAAAAAGTGGGTATCAAGAGAAGAACATGTGGAAGAGCATAAAGAAATGAACAAACAAAAAAAACAAGGATCACAAGAAGAGGTCAAAATTAACAAGACTCTTCGTCAATATGAGCTTGTGGACCTTTCTTCACTCTAATAGTCCATTCATAGTAATTTAATTTAGAGTAGCCTTATTTAAATTGATAAATTGAAAAGGAAGTCATTAATGAAAATTAATTCTAAATATCGGAATACTACTTATCGCTTTTTATCGGCTTTTAGTATGTCTTTGTTCATGTCATTTATGATAGTATCGATAAACTATGGGTATAATAGTGAATTTTTGCCTAGATGGTTAAAAATTTGGCCACTAGCTTTCGTTTGTGCTTTTGTTGGATCTTTCTTTCTTCCAAAAATAGTACAGAGAATAATGAGCAAAATTGAGTTTATAGAACCACCTTTATTAACAGAAAAACATAAAGTCAGAAAAAAACAATTGTAAAGAGAATAAGCATAAACTCTTCGCACCTTAAACAAACTACACAATACGCCGTGAGGCACCATCTCATAAAATTCATTATCGGCAAAAAAGGGTCTTCAATTGAAGATCCTTTTAATATATGGTATCAAAAAGCATGTTGCAGATTTTCCGATTAACGAACCTTATAGTAAAGTTACATCAACCTTTTTTGGAAAGAGGTGAACCGGTGTTTAGATCACGAAGCTCTTTGCTTTTCAACAAAAGCTTTACAAAGAAAATGAACAGCAACAAGGAAAACACGACTGACACGGCACTGACCGTGAATAATACTTGGTAGCTCGTGTACTGGGAAACCCAACCTAGTATGATTGCACCTAGTCCGATTCCGAGGTCAGTAGCAGTCGAAAATGAAGCATTGGCTACCCCCGTACGTTCTGGACTGACAAGACGGATCGTTGCCGCTTGAAGAGCAGGTTGCGCGGAACCGAAACCAATCCCGTACATAACCGCCGAAATGATCACGCCGAACAAATTGGTCGAGAAACTCAAGACAATCAAAGCTAAAACCGTAATCACTAGTGCAGGTATAATAACAAACGTCTCACTGTACCGGTCTGAAAGTTTCCCCGCAATGGGACGGATTAGAACAAGCGCGGCTGCATAAACGAGAAAGAATGTCCCGGAATTGACCTTGATCGAGTCGGCAAACAACGGTACAAAGGTGGTAATGCCGCCATAAGCGATAAACAGCAAAAAAATTGATGCCATAACGGGCAAAACCGATTTTTCGAAAAGTTCGATTTTCCTTGCCCTCTTTTGAGGCTTAAAAGACGTTTTGGCTCCAAACGTTAAGAACAGAGCTGCGGCAGAGATTCCAACTGCTAGTAGAAATAGAGAATGATACGAGAAGTTCTGTACAACCCATAGACCGAACATCGGGCCGATGGCCATAGCTAAAGTCATCGCCATCCCAGACCATCCTAGACCTTCCCCACGGCGTTTGGACGGAATCAAATCCGTAACCGCGGTGAGAATCGCGGTTGTGGAAACGGCCCAAGTCACCCCATGCAATATTCTGAGGACCATTAAAACAGCGATTCCGCCAATCCAATTGTACATGTACATTGCTATAGCGAAGAATAGCAGTCCCCAGACGATAAACGGACGCCTACCGAACCGGTCCAACAGCCCTCCGACGAACGGGCGAAAAATAACAGAAGACAGCATAAAAGCCCCCATTGCCAGACCGACCTGTGATTCGTTGCCACCCATCTCTTTAATAAACAGTGGCAATGTTGGATACAGCATATAAAATGCTGTGAATAGGAAAAACATCCCTACGGTCATAAGAATAAACGATTTCGTCCATAGGCGTTCCAATTTGCATTCCTCCTTGAGTAAAAGATCTCATGTTATTCCATCTATCATTTTAAGTTACTTCGTTAAAGCTAAATTGATTTTAGCAAAAAAGGAAAAACCTAAATCACTAGAATTGAAGACACAAAGCGTGCTTAATTTCTGCGATTTAAGTTTTGCCTGCTTGTAGTAACAATCCCGTGCCACTTATTTAAAAGGGCTGATTTTTTATACACATATGGTCTGCCCGTAAAAGTCCGTCTTTTGCAAAAGCCCCTTTATACCTGAAATTCATTATTTAAGTCTTTATTCTAAATCTTCACCGTTACTAGCTATTACTTTTTTGTACCAATGAAATGACTTCTTTTTACTTCGTCTCATACTTCCATTTCCATCATTATCTTTATCCACATAGATGAACCCGTACCTTTTGTTCATCTCTCCTGAACTAGAGCTTACTAAGTCAATGCATCCCCAAGTAGTGTAGCCTAGCAAGTCCACGCCATCTTCTTCTACCGCTTCTTTCAATGCTTTGATATGTTCACGAATATACTCAATTCTATATTCATCTTCGATATCCCCATTTTCATCAGGTGTATCTACGGCTCCCAATCCATTTTCCACTATTAACAATGGTTTTTGATAGCGATCATATAATGCGTTCAATGTAATTCTAAGCCCAAGTGGATCAATCTGCCATCCCCATTCACTTGCTTTTAAATATGGGTTTCGTAATGTTGGAAATAGATTAGCAGCGGTTTGTGTATTTACTTCTGGATCAGCACTTGTTAATCGTGATCCATAATAACTAAATGAAACAAAGTCAACTGTATTTTTCTTTAGAAGTTCCACATCACCCTCTTGCATTTCTATGTGTATATTCATTCTTTCAAACATCTTTTTTGCATAATTTGGATATTCCCCACGGGATTGCACATCAACAAAGAAGTAATGTTCACGATCTCTTGTCATGGCTTTCCATACATCTTCTGGAGCACATGTATAAGGATACGTGCTGGCACCTGCTAACATACAACCTATCTTAAATTGAGGATTTATTCTATGGGCAATTTCAGTTGCTTTTGCACTTGCCACTAATTGGTGATGGGCTGCCTGATATTTTACAGCTTCTTCATTTTCTCCTTCTTCAAACACTAATCCCGAGCTCCCAAAAGGTAGATGTAATAACATGTTGATCTCATTAAAAGTAAGCCAATACTTTACTTTATCTTTATAACGAGTGAAGATGATTTCACATAATCTTTCATAATAATCCACCATTTTACGGCTTCTCCAAGAACCGATCGTTTTGACTAAATGTATAGGTACATCAAAATGAGTGATTGTAACTAAAGGTTCTATGCCATATTTCAAACATTCATCAAAAACATTTTCATAAAATTTCAAACCTTCTTCATTTGGTGTTGCATCATCGCCATTAGGAAAGATTCGAGTCCACGCAATAGATAATCGGAAGCATTTGAAACCCATTTCTGCTAATAAAGCTATGTCTTCTTTATAATGATGATAAAAGTCAATGGCTTCATGACTTGGATAATCATGCTGGTCATCGCATTCTAGCATTTTCATTTTACCTTTCATTACAGAAACGCGGTCCTTACCTGCTGGAATAACATCTACCGTAGATAATCCCTTATTCCCCTCTAAATATCCACCTTCACATTGGTTCGCAGCAGTTGCTCCTCCCCACAGAAAATCTTCTCTTAAAGTCATTTTACATACACTCCTTAATTAAATAATGTTATCCTTTTAAAATTAACAATTCATTATTAAAATCAATATTTCGATTGCTGTTATTTGTTATCACATCAGAATAATTGTAAGTATTGGTAACAATAATAGGGGTTTGGGTTACATATCCTGCCTGTTTAATTTTTTCCAAATCAAACGTCAATAAAGTCTGTCCTTGGCTGACTCTTTGACCCTGTTCAACGTAAGCTTCAAAATACTTTCCATTCAGTTCGACTGTGTTTAATCCAATATGAATGAGTATTTCAACTCCATCATCTGATAATAAGCCTATTGCATGTTTCGTAGGGAATAGTGAAACAATTTCCCCATTGAAAGGAGCTATCACTTTTCCTTCACTTGGTTCAATCGCAATTCCCTTCCCCATCGCTTCTGAAGCAAAGGCATTATCTTTTACATCCTTTAATGAAACAATTTGACCTTTAATTGGATTTGTTATTACTGTATCTTTAATTTTAAGCGTTTTATCATCTTTGCTATTTTCCTTCTGCTTAGGTATATCTTTTTCATATTTAAGACTTAAGACATAGGTAACTACTGCAGTTACAATAGCTGTAATAACTGTTGCAATTAATATGTTATATAAATTCCAAATGTTTTCTCCGATGTAAAGTGGAATGGCTGGAATACCTGACGCACCTGTTGCATAACGCGAAACTCCCATTAATCCTGCATATAGCCCTCCACAGGCACTACCAATCATAGCAGCGATAAGAGGATATTTTTTAGGTAAGTTAACACCGTAAAGTGCTGGTTCGGTAATTCCCATCAAACCTGTAATTCCACCGGTATTTGCGATTTGTTTAAATGATGTATCTTTCGTTCTCCAACCTACTACTAGTGCAGCAACACCTTGTGAAATATTTGAAATGATGGCTCCTGGACCTAAAATATTTTCATATCCTAATGTTGTTATTTGTGCTAAAGATAAAGGTACAATACTATGGTGAATACCAAACATAACAAGTATCGGCCAAAGGGTAGCAACCAAGAAAATAATCAACCAAGCTCCATATGATCCTAAAAACTCAAATCCCATCGCCATATAATCGCCGACAAATGAACCGAGTGGCCCTATTACTGTTAAAGCTAAGATTGCAGTTACGAAAATGGTAATCATCGGTACAAAGATAATTTTTATTGCATCTGGAATTATTTTTTTGACAAATCGTTCTATATAAGACTGCGCTAAAACAATTAAAAGAATTGGAATAACGGAAGATCCATATGAAACAAGTCTTAAAGGAATTCCAAAAATCTCCACTGTCCAGCTGTATTTAATTGCCCCAAATTAGGGTGTAGTAATACTCCCGCTAACACCATTGCCAGGACAGGATTACATTTTAATTTGTTTGCAGCTGAATAAGCTAACAAAAACGGTAAGAAATAAAAAGCGGCATCTGCTATGAAGTTCACTACATAATAGGTCTGGGATTCTCTTGAAACTAAATGAAACAACAGGAGTAAAGCTAAAAGCGCTTTTATCATCCCTGCGCCAGCAATAGCTGGAACAATTGGACTAAACGTTCCGGAAATAAAATCTATTAATTTGTCTAAAAGACCTACTTTATTCTTTTTAGACGATTTACCCTCCGAATTTTCTAAGGGTTTTAAATGCTTAATGACTTCTTCGTAGACTTCTTCCACATGTATCCCAATGACAACCTGAAATTGTCCTCCACTTTCGACGACATTAATAACACCCTCTAACGCTTTAACACCTTCTCGATCCGCTTTTTGATTATCGTTTAGTGCAAATCTAAGTCTGGTCATACAATGGGTTAGTGTCGAAACATTTTCGTTACCACCAATTTTGTCTGCGATACCCTGAGCTAATTTTTCATATTTTTTGCTCATACAATGCCCTCTTTCTTTAAAATTTTTGCTAATATAACTGATCAACTGTAAACTATTACAATGAGTATGCATTCAAAAAGAATAGATATGTTTGGTACTTATTTATGGATGTTCCCTCTGTGTACTTCAGATGATTCCAACTTGAATGCTAGTTATGTTAAGTAAGCGCTGATACAAAAAGTAAAAATAAAAGAGTAAAATTAATTATTCCATTGTGCTTAAAGATAAATTCTAAAACAAGATTTAACCTCTATGTCATAACCACTGCTTAAAATTTCTTTCTTATACCTTGTTCACCTCCATAACATAACTAGTCCAATAACTTTTTTACAAAATAAAAAAGTTATTTATCGGCAATAATAAAAGGCTGAATCCGTTTACACCTTTATATTAGCACCACATAAATAACTATATCCAATACCTATAATCTATGCTTTATTATGCCTGTAGGGCATGTTTGATAAATTGAATAAAGCGAGTAGTAGTTGGACTAAAAATCTTGTGTTTTTTCCAAACAATGACACAACCTACTTTGAGTTCGGGATGAAACGGTCTAAAACAAAGATGTTCAGAATCCTTCATCATAAGAGCACCCTCAATACAGATTGCCGTTCCCATACCATTTTCCACAAGATTAACTACATTTGAGATTAAGTTATAGGTAGCTACAAAATGTAATTGAGAATATTCATCGGAAAACCAACTAGCAATTTCATTTTGTACTACAGTTCGACTAGAAATGAATAAAGGCACTCCAATAAGATCCTTTGGAGTCACATATTCCTTCTCTGCAAGAGGAGACGTTGTCTTTGTAAGAATTCCCCATCGTTCCTTTAGTGGCAATCTGATAAAATCATATTTTTCAATATTGATAGGCTCTAATAAAATTCCGACCTCGAGTACTCCTTTATCTATTTTTTCTTTTATATCATCCCCTGTTCCGCTAAAAATATGATAACTTACCTGTGGATATTCATTGTAAAATGCTTTTAACAATTTAGATAAAACTTGCGATGTCAGTGATTCAACACTGCCTATAGATATTGTTCCTCCAACTAGATTTTTCTGATCTTTAAATTCTTTCTCTGTCTTATCAGAAATCGTAAGAATTTCTTCTGCTCTCTGACATAAAAGCATACCAGCATCGGTTAATGATACCTTTCTTTTTCCACGTACAAGTAGTTGAGCTCCTAACTCTTTTTCTAAATCCGCCAATTGTCTGCTTAATGTGGGCTGTGTTATATGTAAAATTCCAGCTGCATGAGTAATACTTTCTACTCGTGCAACTGTCAGAAAATACCGCAGTACTCTTAATTCCATTTTCTACCTCCTGATTAATATTCGATATGATTTTTAACTCTTTCCCTTAAGTTAATACTTGAAAAAATTGCGTATCTGGAAGAGCCATATGTACTACAACCAGTTCTTGATTTAAATTTATTGTGGTTCGAGATAGTTTTCTGAATGTGAAACCCTGATTTCCTTATGCTCAGTAAGAAACAGGTTTTAAAAAAAAGAAATATAAACCAAGAGAGGAAGTTTCATGATGAACAAAAAACGGTTATTCATCCTTTGGACTAGAGCCCGTAAGCTTAAGTCTCTCTCTTCCTCATTAAATCGAACGTAGGTTTATTATATGGCATAACTATAGATTCCTATCTAACAAACTCCCCACTCGTTCTGCCATAACTTGAGGTGAGTAAGGCTTTCCATTCTTGAACCACCATTCCACTACACCTACGATCGCTGCTCCAAAAAATTGAAGAGTAACATCTTCGCCATGATTTTTTCCTTCTTTTATATTCACTTCATTCTTTAACTCTTCGAGGACAAATTCAAGGAACCGACTACGAAAATAAAGAGCCCCTTTGCTCGCTAACATCGTTGAGAAGAATAAATAATGGCGCTCAAAATAGTTGAACCATAACAATTCGGCATCTATATAATTCATATCAGCTGCCAATTCGCAGAGTTCACTTAGTTCGTTAATATGTTCTTCTGTAAGCTTATCTAGCAGATCATATTTATCTGTGTAATGAAGATAGATGGTTCTTCGGCCAACATTTGCTCTGTCGGCAATATCCTGCATCGTAATTTCATCAAAATTTTTTTCAGACATCAGTTCAACAAAAGCGCTTTTTATCGCTTCTTGAGATTTGAGTATTCTTCTATCTACTTTAGACATTGTGAGAGTCACCAAACTTTCTTAAAAATAATTGCACAATATGAATCGATTTGTGCGCTAATGCACGAATCGTGGTCATTTGGTCATTGAAAACACCCTGTTTTTATTTTAGATTATACACAGATGAGCATTAATGCATCAATATGTATTTTCGCCAAAATCAAACTTAACTACCTTCGGCAAAATAGAAGAGCAAAATTAAAAACTCATTTATTTAAGAAAGGATGTTAAATAGTATGTCTAATATTCAAGATAAAGTTGTCATTATTACGGGTGCATCTAGCGGGATTGGAGAAGCTACTGCAAAAAAGCTTGTCTCTCAAGGTGCAAAGCTGGTCCTAGCAGCTCGTCGTGAAGACCGTTTAAAAAAATTACAAGAAGAGATTCAAAACGATGGTGGGCAAGCGATTTATAAAGTGGCTGATGTGACTTCGCATGAACAATTGGCAGAACTAGCTGCATATGCGCTAGAACAGTTTGGAAAAATCGATGTGTTAGTGAATAATGCGGGGATTATGCCACAAGCTTTCCTATTCAAGAAAAAAATTGAGGAATGGGATCAGATGATTGACGTAAACATTAAAGGGGTTCTTTATACAATTGCAGCAGTGCTACCTTCCATGAGAGAACGTAAATCAGGTCATGTTATCAACCTTTCTTCAGTAGCAGGACACAATATTTATCCAGGTGGAACAGTATATTGTGGTACGAAACATGCGGTAAGAGCCATTTCTGAAGGATTACGTCAAGAAGAAGCGATGAGTGGTACAAATATCCGTGTAACAAATATTTCGCCAGGGGCTATTAGCAGTGAATTATTAGACACTACTTCAGAGGCAGAAATGAGAGCAGGCTTAGATGATTTCTACCAAGTAGCGATTGAAGCTGACAATATTGCCCATACAATCGCATTTGCTATCGAGCAACCAGCAGAGATAGGCATCAATGAAATAATTGTTCGTCCAACAGTACAAGTCGGTTAATGTAATTTTAATAATGGAGGTTTTAAAATGGGCACACAATATGATTTAAAAAGTGCTAATCGTCCTTACATCGTTTGTCATATGATGACATCATTGAACGGTAAAATTACAGGTCCATTTATGAAATTACCTGAAATAAGGTTAGCAGATCAAGAATATGAACGTACAAATGCTACGTATCAACCACATGCATGACTTTGCGGACGTGTCACAATGGAGGAGAATTTCACGAAGGGGCATCAACCAGAGCTTGATGAAAACGCTCCTGTTTATCCCGGACAGATTATGTCGCAAAGCCAAATACTGAAATGTATATTGTCTCTGTTGACCCTTCTGACAAGCTAGGTTGGACACAAAATTATGTTGATTACATGAAAAGACCGAGAGCGCACATTATTGAGGTACTGACAAATAAGGTGTCTGATGCCTATATCGCGTATTTACGAAAGTATGAAATCTCCTATATTTTTGCTGGTGACGATCGCTTAAACTGTACGTTAGCTGTTGAAAAACTAAAATCGTTATTTGAGATTGAGGTACTCATGCTATCTGGCGGTGGCTTTATCAACTGGTCATTTTTACAGGAAGAATTAATAGATGAATTAAGCATCGTGATGGCACCAGTGACTGATGGCGAAACGAGTACTGTGACACTCTTTGAAAAGGCAGACTATTTACCACCAAAAGCGCCTGTAGCATTTTCGCTTAAAAGTGTCGAGCCTGTTTGTGGTGATAGTATCTGGCTTCGATATACTGCGAAAAAGTAGATTTGTTATGGCTTTGAAGAAGCTAGGCTATGGATGAAGTATGAATAATCATTTTTTTATTAGAAAAAGTTAAAGAAAGTAGGAATTTAAAAATGACAAACGAACAATTAAGCAATAGCACAATTTTCCCATTAGGACAAAAGATGGAAGCAAACTTTATCGGTGATGCATACTTACAAATGGTGTTTACCGATCCGACGCCCCTCAATACATCAATCGGGAATGTAACCTTTGCTCCAGGAGCTCGCAATAACTGGCACACTCATAAAATTGGGCAAGTTTTGTTAGTTACAGGTGGTGAGGGTTGGTATCAAGAAGAAGGAAAACCAGCTCAATTACTCAAAATGGGGGGTGTGGTGAATATTCCACCACATGTAAAACATTGGCATGGTGCGACAAAAGACAGTTGGTTTGTGCACTTAGCAATGACACCAGGAGAAACGGATTGGTTAGAACCTGTTGATGATGGATGGTTTAATAAATTATAAAATTAACGCATCGAGTTATTTGATTCGATTCGTTATTCCTTTTAGCGGATATGACTTTCATCTAAATAAAAAAGCCCTACAAGATCATGTTCTTGTAGGGCTAAAACCATTAGTTCTCTTCTACTTCTTTACGGTTTTTCTTGAGTAGCTTAGATATTATTTCATAAACGATTGGGACAACAATTAATGTTAATAACGTCGAATTGGTTAAACCACCGATTACTGTAATACCAAGACCTTTGGAAATTAACTCGCCGTAGCCTGAGCCGTAGCTACTGATTGAAGTTAAGGTTTTTAGATATTAATTTTAAAAAGGCGGAATCCAATCTTTCAATCTAGAATCCCTTTTAAAAACTTTTTTTACCCATGCTACTTTTTTCGTTTTAGCACTTATAAAGAAAGTGAAAGGAGGTGAGCAACGTGGCAATTGAAATTCTTGAAGCTGTAACGATCCGCTTAGAGTTTGAAACAGGCATGAACGAAAAAGGCATACCGATTGTGAAGCGTAAATCATTTTCCAATGTAAAAACAGATGCTGCGTCAGATGATATTTTAGCGGCAACTGAAGCGATCGCAGGATTACAACTGCATCCTCTCTCAAAAGTCTCTCAAATTGGGACAACTGTTCTATCCAATTAACTTTTAAAAAAATGAAAGGGGTGAAGAAAATGGCAAAAACACTGGAATTATTGTTTCTAACCGAAGGCGGTAAATCAGCAACACTTTCCGTTGCCGATCCAATTGAACCGGTTGACGTAGAAATTGTGAAAACCGCTATGGATGCAGTCATATCAAGCAATGTGTTCACGACAGCGTCCGGATCATTCATTAGCGCAAAAGGAGCAAGAGTTGTCGAGCGCAATGTGAGTGAATATGAAGTGAATTAATCAGATGAGACCGAGGCTGTCCTGTATTTAGGATAAGCCTCGGTCTCTTTTCAATAAAAATAGCGCCAACTTCTATTTAATAGAAATCGGCACTTCGTTTATTCGCTATACGTTTAGCGTGACACTTTTGTCGGTTGGCACACTTCACATTTACGTTGGTTATTATTTTTAAACTTCGTAAATGTTTTTTCAAAATTGCTACCACACGCACATTTAAATAGTAACTTTTGCGAAAAACCGTGATATTCCGTCGATAGTAACTTACTTTCCGAATTGTTCGCAACAAATTCTTTAATCTTACTGATCGTCCATCGTTTATTCATTCTCTTACACCTCCATATTTACGCTTTAGCGGAGGATTTTCTTAGCATCCGTTCAATTATGAGCAAAGGTCGTAATTATCCTAAGTGTCTCATTATAGCATGAGCTGACACACAATTAAACAGATCGTTATTTTGAACGCATACTAGGTCATTCCAAACTGACGTAGCATGTTTGATCTACCTGTTCGTATTAAAAATATACAAGGCTTTAGTAACCTCCCTCAATTTATCTTTGTATTTCATAGATAAATTATTTTTTTTTAAAAGCCCTACAAGACCATGTTCTTGTAGGGCTAAAACCATTAGTTCTCTTCTACTTCTTTACGATTTTTCTTGAATAGCTTCGATAAGATTTCATAAACGATTGGTACAACAATTAAGGTTAATAATGTCGAACTTGTTAGACCACCGATTACGGTAATACCAAGGCCTTTGGAGATTAATCCGCCGCCGCCTGAGCCAATTGCTAATGGGATTAATGCACCGATCGTTGCAATTGCTGTCATGAGAATTGGACGTAGACGCGTTGCTCCAGCTTCAAGAATCGCTTCACGCATATTCATACCATCACGTTCCATATGAATGATCCGGTCCACAAGGACGATGGCGTTCGTGACTACGATACCGATTAACATTAATAGACCCATCATAACAGAGACAGAGATGGTTTCACGACCGATTAATAACCCAACAAATGAACCGATCACCGCAAATGGTAACGAGAATAGAATCGCAAATGGCGCGACACCTTCACGGAATGTGACAACAAGGATGAAGTACACAATCGCAATTGCTGCAGCCATGGCTACACCAAGTTGTGTAAATGTTTCAGTCATGTCTGCTGTTACACCTGCAACGTCTACTGTAACACCTTTAGGTAAATCTAATTGATCAATCTCTTTATCTACTTTAGAGGTTACTTTGGAAATATCATCACCAATGATCGTTCCTGAAACCGTTGCGTAGTATTCCCCCTTACTACGTGCAAGAGTATTTAAAGTCGTTCCTTTTTTAACTGTTACAAGCTCAGAAAGTGGCATTGTATTGCCTTGTGCTGTTGGTACTGGTGTTGCTAGAATATCATCGATTGATTTTGGTTGTGCAGCTTGTTCTTGCTGAACGATAACATCTAATGTGTCACCATTTTTTTCAACCGTTGTTAATACATCTTGTGTTTTTGCTGGGCTTAACATCATGACGAGTTGCCCTGTTGTTAAACCATATTTCAGCAATTCATCTTGCGCTACTTTGAAAGTATATTCAACGTAAGCATCTTCTGCACTTGAAGAAATATCTTTTAAGCCGTCAGCTTTCTTCATAACGCCTTCTACCATTTTTACAGTTTTATTTAGTTTATCTAAATTTTCACTGTAGAATGAGTAGCTCACTTCATTGGTAGATGCCGATGCAGCCGCGAAGTTCTGGCTCTTCCACTCACCTGTTTGACCAATGTTTTTCACATACTTTTCAATTTCCGTGCGCACTTCTGGGAAATTATCTATTTTTGGGTCAAAGATTAGGTACATTAATCCGCCGCCTGCTCCGCCACCCATCATCGCTGACATCTGATCGCCATTCTCCGTTACAGATACTTGAACGATATCAATATCATCACGCTTAAGTAACTTTTCTTCAACTACTTGAATATTTGCTAATGTATCTCCCTTAAGCTCGCCCGCTTTTGGTGTGTACGTTAAGTACATCACTTTATCTTCTTCACTACCCATGAAGCTAAATCCGATAAGTGGCGTTAATGCCAAGCTACCAGCTAATAAAACAATCGCAATTACAGAAGTAATCACTTTATGATTCAGTGCCCGATTAAGGACCCCTTTGTACCATTTCGCTAATTTACCAGCCTCTTGATGGCTACTTTCTGTTTTTTCACCATATAACTTCTTCTTAAATAAGAAGTGAGATAAGGCTGGAACAATTGTAATCGCAACAATTAATGAAGCAAATAGTGCAAACGCCATTGTTAATGCGAACGGCATGAATAGCTCTCCGACCATACCACCAACGAAGATAAGTGGTGCGAATACCGCAACCGTTACTAAAGTTGATGACATGATTGGTTTAAACATTTCAATTGTCGCCTCACGCACAAGTGCGCGACCTGTTAATTTCTCTTCTTTTAAATGTAAACGACGATAAATATTTTCAACGACTACGATGGAGTCATCAATGACACGACCGATGGCAACCGTAATTGCACCAAGTGTCATAATATTTAGCGTAATATCCATCCAGTTTAGGATCAGTAAAGCCATGAAAATTGAAACTGGGATCGATACGATTGAAATAATCGTTGATTTAAAATCACGTAGGAATAGAAGAATAATTAATACCGCAATTAAACCACCAAATAACGCTTTTTCAATCATCGTTGCAACGGATTGTTCAATTGGCTTCCCTTGGTCAAGGGTGACATCGATTGTAAGACCATCGATTTTTGCCTTTTCTTCTTTCACTAACTTCTTCACACTGTTTACTACATCTACCGTGTTAGCTTGTTGCCCTTTGACAATTTGAATCGCAATAGCCTCTTTACCATTTGTACGTGAAACAGATTGTACTTTACCAACTACGTCAATTGTAGCGATGTCTTTAAGTTTCACAAATGGCGACGGATGTGCAGCAGATGGTGTGACCGGAATAAGCATATTCTTTAATTCATCAGCTGTCATAAACTTACCGTCGATCGCTACTGCTTGTTCACCTGCTTTAAACTCGTAAAGCCCTAATGAAACAGCTACGTTACTCGCTTGAATCATTTGCTTTACTTGATCTTCTGTTAAGCCGAATTCAGCCATTTTTGCTTTGTTGTAAGTAAGGTCTACTTCTTCAATATGCTGACCTGTAATCGTTGCAGATGCAACACCATCGATTTTCTCGATTTTTGGCAGTAAGCTTTCCTCTACTGTTGACGTTAATCCAACAATATCCTCTTTTGAACTACTTACACTTAGAGCAACAACTGGCATCATGTTCATACTAATCGCTGTAGTTGTCGGCTCTTGTGCTCCTTCTGGTAATTTCACTGCCTCTAGTGCAGATTTCAAGGCACGTTTCGCCTCGTCCATATCCACACCGTATTCATATTCCACCTGAAGACTTGCCATGTTAGAATAGGAATTGGAATAAACGGATTTTACGTGTTCCAATCCTTCTACCGCTTTTTCAATCGGTATGGACACATCTTCCATTACTTTTTTAGGAGTTGCTCCCGGGTATACGTCCATGACCATTAAGTATGGAATCGAAATATTAGGAATCGTCTCCATATTCATTCGTGTACCTGAATAAATACCAGATACCGTAATGATAATAGTAAGCAGCCATACTGCTAATTTATTCTTCAAGACAAAGTTGACTAAACCTTTCACTATTACACCCACCTTAAATTGACTTATCATTCTCATTTACATATAATAATGACTAGTGGGTCACTTGTCAACAAAGGGCTATAGGAGCGAAATAAAAAATGATTAAAAAGCAATTAATTATGGAAAAGGCGTTAGAACTTTTTGCGAAGCAAGGTTTCGAAGCCACTTCTATTCAACAAATAACAGAACATTGCGGTATTTCCAAAGGTTCTTTTTACTTATCTTTCAAATCAAAGGATGAATTAATCTTAGCACTAATTGATCATTTCATGATGCAAATCATTTCCGATATTGACTATACGGTCAAACATACAAATGATGATAAAAAACTTCTATACGAATTTTATTACACCATGTTTCATTCTTTTTATAAGCATTCTGATTTCGCCAAAATTCTCATCAAAGAGCAAATACAATCATTTAATAAAGAACTCCTTGTAAGAATGCATTACTATAACAGGTTAAACGAAGAGATTATCTTATCAATGATTGAACGTTTATATGGTGAAGAGGTCAAACTTACAAAATATGATTTAATTTATAGCATTAAAGGTTTTATGAGTACGTATTTAGAGCTATTCTTATTCTATAATGTACCGTTAGATTTTACCTTACTGTCTCAATCACTTGTGGAAAAAACAAATTTACTAGCAAGACATGCTACCGTTCCATTTATTTCACAAGAACTTATTGAAATGATCAAGCAACCCATTCATAAAGAAGTCTCGAAGGAACATATGTTTGATATCATCGAACAAAATATTGCAGGAATTGAAGAGTCCATTGAAAAAGAATCGTTAATCCTACTAAAGCAACAACTAACGGAACCAACATTTGTTCCTGCTATTGTAAAAGGTTTACTAGAAAATATTCGAAATCATCCTCATTGTAAATGGATTTCTTATTTACTTCGTCGTTATTATAAGTTTTAAAAGCTAAGACAGGCAGAACGCTTTCACTTGTAAGCATTCTGCCTGTCTTATAACTTATTAATTAGGGAGGTTACTGGACAGCGCTTTACACCATATAGGATGAATTTCCAACCCTTTGATAGGTGATCTCCTCGTCCTTCTGAAAGTCCAATATGTTTTTGTTAAACATTTGCGTTGAAAGACATTTTCATTGTTGGAACAATCTTTCCACGTAGTTTACGTATAGATATTTACAATAGCTTCTAAACTTCACCAATTTTCGTTAATGGTGCTGTTCTTCAATATGGCTCAGATTGCGGAATAAGAAAAAATCCTGCATTATCATTACAGGATTGTGATCAAATTTTATTTTAAAGCCATCCTTACACTGCTTTAGCTAACTAGGCTTTAAAACTACATCAATTCGTTTTTGATATTTATAATAGAAGACCGTGCAATGCTCCTAACAATGTAAAAATGGTAAGGTGATCGCCTATAACAATATAAAAAGCTTTTTTCGTTACAAGACCAAATAATGAATTTTTCAAATAAACAATCGTAATTAATATCCCTATTATCATTCCAACAGCTGCACCTTCTAGCAATCCTTCAGCGCCAGAGGTTTGGACTAGTATGGCGACAAACAACGAACTAACAAATGCAACGATAACTGAAACAATATATTTCGAGGGACCTTCACTTTGCCCCTCTTTTTTCTTCCCTAGTAAGATCGAATAATAGATAGTTCCATATATCATGTACAAGAATCCACCAGCGATAATTGCCAGATAATGAAGTTCACTCAAATTAAATAACATAAAATTCCTCCGGTCTATTTTGGTTCAATGGCTAAAGCTATTGCACTGATTTTGCAAGTAAGAGTTAATCTGTCCCTTACTTCTTCTATTAAAACAATTTCTATCGTATTACTTAAATACTTATAGCCACTCTTCGACAGCCCAAAGCTATATAACTCTGAGTAACATTCGATCAGTTTATTTCGTTCACGATAACTTACAGGTTCGCCAAACTCATACACCACATATTTTCCACCACTAAATGGATATACCTCTTCGTCATCATGGCTTAAATCTTCACCAAGAGGAATGGCTACGCGACAATCGTAACGACTTTTTTCTGGCGGTGTAATCTTGGGACGCCGAAGAACATTGTGTTTTGGTCGATTAACCCTCTCACATTTGACCATCGATAAATATCTTCCCATGCATCTGGTATTCCATTCAAGTAAGAGCCGATATTATGTCTGTTAACAGTTGTACACTCTGGAAAATGTACAATTTTCACTTTTGATAAGTCTAACCATTTAAATTCAGTATAAAGATTTTGATCATTTTCTACTTTCGTATTTGTGCTTAAAAGTTTAGATTTCTTGCTATCATACTCTCGAGGAAACCGTTCCAAATAAGCACCATCTCGCCACTTTTTAGGACTCATATTAAAATATGCTTTAAATGATAAGTGAAGCATGCCAAAGATGAAAAACCGCATATGTATGCAATTTGAGTAATGGGGATTTCCTGTTCATATATCAACATATGTGCAACGTTCTCAAGGCGAAGACGTTTCACATAGCCAGCTGGTGTTTCGCCAATGATTCCCTTTAATTAATCGTTGAAAATGAAAGGGAGAATACGTAGATACTTTAGCTAACTGCTCTAGTGAAAGATTTTCATGAATATGATTTTCAATAAACTCCACTTCTTTATTTATTTGCTTTCGCTGTGCTTCTTCATAATTCATTGTGGTTCCCCCATTAATTTTCTATATGAACCTTAGTACAGTTTGTAAACCATATCTTGTTGCACAATCCTTCGTTCCAAATTTGATAAAAAAATCTAAGAAGAGATTTAAAGAGTATCTACCCTAATTCATGGGTTAGTCCGATTCTTCTACAATAAAAAACACAATTCCTATAATAGGTTTGCGCCTTATTGTTGACGAACTAATACAGTAGAGGTAACTAATGTTTCTCTATCAGATGTTTATATCCACTACGTATCAGCTAAAAAATGTCGTTAGATTTGAAATAATTTATATTTTATCAAGGATTCCCTTAATTTTTTTCAAGTCTTTCATGTTTGCTCTTTTCATCATCTGAGACATAAACGGAGCAAATACTTTTGAAAACCCTGTCGGGATCTCCTTATTTCGTAAAGTCATTCGTGTCATATTGTCGTCAATTGCATTCCAAGTATATGGTCCGTCTGCAGTTCGCATGACAAGTTTTTGACCTGCTATAAATTCTACAATTTCGTAAACATATGCAAGTTGTTGTCCTAGGAATTTTAAATGCGATACGAGGCCCTATTGTCAACGTTTTTTGAGTTTGCGATTCTACTGAATGAATATTTACATACCATTTAGATACGTTGTCGGGATTTGATGCATGCTCTGAAACTTTTTCAAGTGAACATCGAATTTTTATTTCTGTACAAACATCTACCATTGTTTATGACCTTCGAATTGTTCAGCTATTGTTTGAACAACTTTTTATCCCGCTTTAACTTGACTTATATATGAACGAATTCGACTGTGCCATGTAAGCAGTAGTTCCTCGACTACTAATAACTTCATAACCATTTCGCTCTCATGTTTACACTAACTCAACACCATGCTTTAACTTTCAAGTGTATACAACGATATTTTCCCATTTATTCCTTCATAAGGTACAATCACGAATCTTTTACTCATCAGACCATCTGCATCCACACTTCACTTTTTTCAATATTATAACACGCTCGTTATTTTAATCAGAACTCTCGCTTGTTCATTTCGTTGAACTAAAAGCTAATGTGTTTGTCACGAACAAATATAGGGTATTACTTTTATTAGGATTGAATGGAGATTACAGGTGTCCCGCATCCTTTACCCCTTGCACTTATTTCCTAATGATTCATTATTCATAATCTCCCCAAATAAAGTCACATCCTTCATTGCCACATACTGTTTCTTTTGCTAGAATCATGTATCATTCATACCTTTAGTAAAATCATGAACCGAGAGGATGACCTACAATGCATTTAATCGATTATCATCACCATACAAATCATTCGTTTGACTCTACCGCTTCCATGAAAGAGGTGTGTAAAACCGCCATAGATAAAGGAATCAAAGAGATTTGTTTTACGGAGCATTTTTCTGTTAATCTCCTCGCTCCCACTTATGGTCATATGAATTTCACTCGTTATTTTAACGAGATCAAGGAATGTCAAAAAATGTACGGCAACCACTTGGTTATCAAAGCCGGAATTGAATTATGTGAGCCACACCTGCTTAGAGACGAATATGAAATGGCACTGTCACCATTGAATTTAGATTTCATTTTAGGATCTGTACATAATGTGAACAACCTTAAATTACGTAAATTCTTGGAGAACAAGGATGCCTACTCAGCATATCAAAGCTATTTTGACGAAGTGTACAAAATGGTTTGTTCAGCAGATATCGATGTGATTGCACATTTAGACTTACTCAAACGTTACGCCGTCAAAACGATTGGAATGTATCATTTTGAAAATCACAAAGAGGTATTAGAAGCGATTTTAAAGAAGGCAATCGAGCGAAACATTGGCATCGAAATCAATACCTCAGGACTTAGAGGAAACTTACAGCAAGCCCTTCCTTCTATTGAAATCGTACAACTGTATAAAGAATTAGGTGGCGAAATTCTAACAATCGGTTCTGATTCTCATTTCGCGGACGCCGTTGGTTCGAATATCAAAGATGCTGTTGAAATGGCGATACAATGTGGTTTTACATCGATATTTACTTTTGAGCGTCGAAAGCCGATCGCTCTAAATCTCGGATAAATGAAAAAGAGTTGCCCATGTGAGCAACTCCTTTTCACTTATTCACTTTCGGTTTCTAAAAGCCTGACTGACAAGTTGCTAGGAGCGAACTGTCACTTACAGTTGATGTTTCGCGTAATTAAGCTGCAATTATAACTTTGTAATTTGTGTTAGTTCTTTATTAAGTCGATACATCAATTTTTCATTGAACATGTCTTCGTCCATGGACGCGATGAAATCCAACTGCATTCCCTGTGCCATACCAAACATTGGATGTTCTGAGAAATTACCTAAATATTTTTCAAGCACAGCTTTCGCTTCTTCATTTTCCATAAGATCTTTAAATGTGTCAGCAGTTGAATAAACATCATCAGTGATGTGAATTTCTTCAACTTCCCCTTCATCATCACCTAGATCAGGCATTTGGAACCAGTTTGCTACTAGTCCACCTGTTTCCGCTTCAGGAGCGTTATAACTTGGGTTAGGTTCAGCCACTTTATTAAACTTAGCGACATCTTGTAATGTAGCACCATCTTGATTAGCAATCACTTTAATCTCATTCATACCATCTTGTAATTCAATTTGTTCAAAAATAAAGATTTTATGACCTGACTTCGTTTCGAATTCTTTGCCATTTACATAAAGCGTTAGCTCTTCACAATTCGAATATACTTTAACAGAAATTGTGCGATCAGCACGATCGATATAACGTTTGCTGGTAATATGTACGAATTTTTCATCTGACCAATATGCTTTATACATATAAAACGCGTCTTTTTTAATCTTCCGATCGTATGTCATCAAACCTTTGTTATTTCTTCCTTTAACTCCGCCTTCATCTCTTATATTGGCACCGAAATCAAACATATTCCATACGTATGTTGACCAGAGGTAAGGGCGTTCCGAGAAAATTTTCCAAACTTTTTCATGATAGAGCGCATGGTATTCTTCCGTATAGTCTTTTACTTTTGGATCATGGCTATGATATTGTAAAATACCCTCTGCCCCATATTCTGAAATCCCTAATTTCACAGTAGGATTCGCCTTATGGAATCCATCAAGCCAGCCTGCAAAATCTTCTGCTTTCCCTTGATACCAACCATAATATTTATTATAGCCAACGATATCTGTCATATAGTTATATTCATCTTTATCCGGCACGAACATCACATTCGCCATTGTCGTTAATCTTGTTGGATCTTCTTCTTTCGTTAACTCATTTAATTCTTTCACCAATTTTCTGAGTTCTGGTCTTTCGCCACTAATTTGGATTTCATTTTGAATCCCCCAGAACATAATCGATGGATGGTTAAAGTTTTGTCTGATTAATTCAATCATTTGTTGTTTAGCATTGATTCCTTCTAATTCTGTTTTTGACATCACAGAAATAAACGGAATTTCAGCCCAAATAACCATTCCTTCTTGATTACATAGATCATAGAAATATTGGTCATGTTGATAGTGAGCCAATCTAATAGAAGTAGCTCCCACTTCTTTAATGAATTCCATATCTTCTTTATGTTCTTTTTCCGTAATAGCCCAACCCATATCTTTGCGATCTTGATGTCTGGAAACGCCATTTAAAGCAAGATGTTCACCGTTTAAGAAGAATCCTTTCTCAGCGTCTACTTCAAAGTATCTTACTCCGAAAGGAATCGATAGCTCATCTACAGTATCATTAAAGCTCTGTAAAGACACGTTCGCTTCATACATATAGGCATTTTTTCTACCATTCCATAAGGTTGGCTGGTCGATTACAACTGGCATTTCAACTTCTTTTGTTTCACCTGCAGCTAGTACGATTTCTTTTGCTGCATAGGCTACATGACTACCTTCTGCATCGAGAATATCTGCCCAAAGTCTTACTTTCGTATCCTCATCAAGGTCATTGACCACCTTAGATTTAATCGTTAAGGACGCTTTCTCTTCACTTACTTCCTCTTGAATGACATAGATTCCTTGTGAACCATAGTCCATCAAATCAAAGTGAACAGGATTAGCAATCACAAGATTAACATCACGATAAATCCCACCGTAAAAAGTAAAATCAGCCATTTGCGGATAGACATCGTCCACAACCGTATTATCTACTTTAACAGCTAATGTGTTTGCAGCTCCAAATTCAATCACATCACTAATATCAAATCTAAAAGTAGAATAGCCCCCTCTATGTTGTCCCATATGTTGACCATTCACATAGACATCCGTAACACTGTTAGAACCGTTAAACTCAATAAATACTTTGTTTCCTTGATTCAAAGGATCCATTACGAATTCTTTTCGATACCAACAAGCTCCTTTATAGAAATCAAAACCATTTGCTCCGTCAATGGCGTTCCATGTGTGGGGTACATGAACAACTTCCCAGTTCTCATCTTGATAAACTCGGTCCATTGCTTGTCCTTCATCTTGCTTTATAAATTTCCATTCCTGATTTATATTCATGATATTTCTCATTTTTCTTCCTCCTCGTTTTTACTACACGATTTCGGTAACGGTTCCACTAAAAATAAAACGACTTACTCCGAATACATACATTCATTATAAAATAAGGCGATTGTTTGTTATCGTATTATTTTGACTAAATTAGCACATATATGATCTTATTTTTAGCGTTTAGATGTATAATAGTAGACATCATGATACGAAAAGGTGATTAGATGTTGAAGGAATCAGCACTCCATATGACTGATTTCAAGAAAAAATGCACGATTTTGAATGCGGTAACTAAAATGGATGTTCGGTTAATCAATCAGGATGGAAAAGCTACATTTCAGCTCATTCACCACCACATTCCCGCTGTCTTACAAAACTTCGACAATGAGTATCTTTCAATTAATGAGACACTAAGAAAGAATGAAGCAAATAGCTACTATTATTATGAAAATTCCTTTGGTCTTGAGTATATTGCAGCTGGTATTTGGAGAAATCGCATATTTCACGGTTCCGTTATAATAGGTCCTTTTATTTCGAGTATTCCTAACATTGGGTTTATCAGTGATATCTTATCGAAAAACAAGCTACCAGTTAGTGAACGAAAACAGCTCGACGAATTCTATCCAGCATTATCCGTTATAAGTAGTATGGATTCTAATAGTATCGGCGATTTACTTGTTAATATGTGTATCCATACACATATTGACTCACAACTCCTAACCTCTGATATCATCACTCCAGCACAAAACAAGGAGCACCTAAAAACCAATATTGCTGAAAGTAAAACGATGATCGAAACAAGATATCAATTTGAGAAAAAATTAGTGGCTGCGATTGCCAAAGGAGATAAAGAGGAAATCATACGCATTGCCAATGAAAGTAATAGTCTCTTGCATATTTCTGATCGAATCCCTGAAAGTCCAATACGATCTGCCAAAAATATCACATTGGTTATGAATACAGTGTGTCGAACAGCTGCTGAAAGAGGGGGTGTTCATCCCATTTATATTCACACGATTTCAGAAAAGTTTGCCATTTTGATTGAAAGAGCTCCAAATCTCCCTCACTTAAAAAAATTGGGTATCGTGATGTTCCATGAATATTGTGATCTTGTCCAAATATTCTCAACACGTCATTATAGTTCCATTGTCAAAAAGGCTATTGATTATATTCATTTACATTTAGAGAACTCACTAACACTTCATGAGATTGCTTCTACTCTTTATGTGAATCCTTCTCATCTTTCTCGCAAATTTAAGGCTGAGACCAAGGTGAGTATCATCGATTATATCAATCAAAAAAGAGTGGAAGAAGCAAAATTACATCTGCAAAGAGGAAATGTATCGATTACAGAAATTGCTTTTATGGTCGGATTCAATGATCTCAATTATTTTAGTAGAGTTTTCAAAAAGATGACATCACTCACACCATCGCAATATACAAAACAATTCCTGTGAAAGATGATGAATAATCCACCGTTTCTTTAGAATAAGCATTGATCAAATGAATCCTTATAACCTTGATAATCAAAAAAGAAAGAGCGTGTTTTGAATAGAGATCAAAACACGCTCTTAAAATATTCAAATGGATCATTTGTATGAAGGACATGGGGACTTAGGCTTCGCGACTTACTCATAAGCCCGCTACTTAGCAGGTATACTATTTTCACCTTAGAAAGCATCCAAAATTCCAGCTCCGCACCGCCACCATTGTGATTAGGCGAATGTAGCTTGCTTAATGATAGATCCTTCATAATAACTGGTGGCATTTTAACGCCATTCAGATTTTCTGTGATCTTGTTCCGCAATGCGTCCGTTACTTCAATAAGGGTTCCTACTAGGATGTTTGTTTCTTCTTACATTATATGATTCACTTTTTTTCCATGATGGCAAAGTAATTATTTTCATTATCAGCAAAGTTGAATACCCTACCCGAAGGCATATTTACAATTTCTCCAACTGTAATATTTTTATCCGAAAAGTCTTTATATAATTGTTCAAGATTTTCTGAGTAAAACATTAACGAAGGTGTACCAAGGTTTAGTTCAGGTTGCATTTTAGCAATGAATTCCTTATTGTGAAGAACGAAACTCGTTTCAGCCTCTTTTGTTGGAGCAATTTCAATCCATCTTAGCCCTTGCCCGTTATCTTCTTCAGAAATAACGCTAAATCCTACTTTTTCTGTCCAAAATTTCACTGATTCATCTTGATTATTTACATACAGCATGATTTGTCCGAGTTTATTAATCATTTTCTTCCTCCATTTCGACTAGTTCAGTCCATATTGATATTTTATTCTTTTTTAGCATTCCACTATACTTTGGCATTTAAATCATATAACTACTTAATGATTGTGCCAGATACATGTAGAGCAAGAAAAACTTTAATAGCAATCAGTTCCTACTCAATGAAACGGTTCCCGTAAAAGGACTACCATACCATTTCAAAGGATTGTCGAGTAAGCTGAAAATCCAAAAAAGTTTAAGGTAAGGAAATGAACAGAAGAATACATTACGCTTGGATCATCCTATTGCCAAAAACATCTGAAAGTTTGTATGCATGCTTTTTAGTTGCGTAACAATAAGGACTCGCATTTTATTAAAGCAATTTGTACAAACATACAATAGCACAAATGTTCGTATCGTTCAATAGTTTAGGCTAACGTCTATCAAAATTCATCTCCCACCTACTCATTGGGCTATGCCCTTCACATTCGTTGAGGAAGGAGTCTTCTTTCGGGAAATGATAAAAATAAAGCAGTCAAGGGATTCATTTATAATCCCTGAACTGCTTTACTTTTTTAGTTTCTTTATAAATGAAAGGATCGCAAGTAATCCTACAATTATAAGACATACGGTCGTACCAATCATATTTTGTTTATTAAAAATAAAGGCAAAAAAGATTAAAGTTAAAGCCAAAATTGCAAAAATCGTTGTATACGGGTACCATTTCACACGGAAAACTGGCGTGTCAGCGTATTGAGTACGAAGCTTCAATTGTGCACAACAAATACTCACCCATAATAATAAAACGGTAAATCCAGGAATCGACATTAGATAGCTTATTACCTGATCAGGAGTCATGTAGGATAAAAACACACCAACTAATATGCATAAGGTAGTTAATATGATTCCATTAAGCGGAACTCCATTTTTAGTTGTTTTTACGAATGCCTTAGGGGCCTCCCCAGTTTGAGACATAGAAAACAATGTTCTAGAAGTCGCATATATCCCTGAATTGGCAGCAGATAGTACAGCTGTTAAAAGAACAAAATTCATAACATGAGCAGCTCCAGGAAGTCCTGTTAGGCTGAAGACTTGTACGAAAGGACTTTCTTCTGTTGATACTTTATTCCAAGGGATTATGCCACAAATAATAAGAATAGGTAAGATGTAAAAAAGGAGTACTCGCCATACGGTTCCTTTAATTATTTTCGGCAAAACCTTCTTCGTATCTTTTGTTTCTGTGACAGCTATACCAATTAATTCAGCGCCTCCATATGAAAACATGACAACTAAAAATGCGCTTAAAGTTCCGCCCATTCCATGGGGGAAAAATCCGCCATGTGCCGTATAATTAGAAAATGAACCTGGATTTGTACTGGGGAAAACCCCTAATAGAATAAGAGAGCCTAAAATAATAAAAGCAATTAAAGCGATTATTTTAACACCTGCAAACCAAAACTCGAGCTCTCCGTAGTATTTTACTTGAAACAAGTTTATTCCTACTATTAGAATTGTACAAATTAAACTTAAAAGCCATAATGGGATATTCGGAAACCAATATTGCAAAAAGCTCCCAGAGGCTATCAATTCGACAACCGTCACAATTACCCAGTTAATCCAATAGAGCCAGCCTACAATAAAGGATATTCGAAATCCAAATGCTTTATTTATAAGATGTTGCACATTTAAATTTGGATAAACAGTAGCCATCTCTCCTAAAGCTGCCATTACGATAAATAATAAGAGTCCACCTATTAAATAAGCAATGACTACACTTGGACCTGCCAAATTTAAAGTATCTGAACTCCCCTTAAATATACCAGTACCTATCATTCCTGCTAATGCAATAAACTGGACGTGTCTCGGCAATAAGCCTCTTCTTAAATCATGATGATTTTCTTCCACGATGTTCATACCTTTCGTTCTTTTGTTATATTTCCCATTGATATAATTGAATATCTGTTTCATATTCAATTACATCAAAATCAGATCACTTTCTTTTATTTTAACGCTTTTATGTGTTAAAGTAATTTTATATTAATATATCATAATGTAGTAAAAAGTCAATTTCCGTCGTGTAAGAAAATATGAATTAAAGAAGATTTGGTTCCCTTAATTATTAATCAAAAAGTATCCTATTATATCTTTCCTGCCATTCCAAGATGAATTAATAATGATAAATGGTCACGCACATCCAAATTAGATACACTTAAATAAACTTTGTAAAGCCGCTTTTTTAAAGAATGAAACACCTAAGAGATCACAAAGGAAATTGTAGCTGTTTATGCGTGCTTCGGGGTATATTTGTCAATCAAGTACCGCGGTATTCAGGTGCTTTTGGCACCTCCTAATCTTCCACCACCTTATTATTCAAATCGTTCGTTATCAAATCCTCATTTTGCTCCGGTATGGGGCCTCCAAATTGTCGGTTAATCACTCTCACCACTTCCTTTAAAAACTCATCTGATAATAAGGGATTATTTTCTTTAAACATGGAATTCCTCCTACACTATCTCGATATATGTATTGTTCACACAGGGAGTAAAATCATTCATTATGAACACATCTCAATCCTTAAATTGTCATTTTTTGTTTACATTTTTTTATTTACTTTTGCTTTTCACAGGAGTATGATCATCAACAGTTTCATATTTCTAAATTGCTGAAACCATATGGTATGGGGGAACCATTTTCGTGGGTTGATATACAATCCAAGGGGTGAATCCTTTAGAAGGTAGGGCTATTAAAAAGGGCCGAATCCGACAGCTAACCTAAGTAAGTGTATATGAAAAAGAAGGTGAAGCTTGTGAGACAAATAAATTGATGTCTACAGATCTATTCAACTGTGACTTTTAGACATTTTCTATTTATGTAAACGTTGTCATTCGCCGAGATAATTATTTCAATTACAGAGAAATATATATTAACTATTTGGTGGTGAATATCAATGATTTCTTCTATAAAGAGGTTTTTAATTGGACGGCCGCTAAAATCAACTGAATTAGGGGAACAGAAACTTAGCAAAACGAAAGCATTAGCCATCCTTTCTTCCGACGCATTATCATCGGTTGCATACGGTCCAGAACAGATATTGATTGTCCTAATTACAGTCGGTGCTGCAGCGTTTTGGTATTCGATCCCTATCGCCATAGGGGTATTAATTCTATTAACGGCTTTGATTTTGTCTTATCGACAAATCATCTTTTCTTATCCCCACGGTGGAGGAGCTTATGTCGTATCAAAGGAAAATCTTGGTGTAATTCCAGGGTTAGTAGCGGGCGGCTCATTGTTAGTGGACTACATTTTAACTGTGGCAGTAAGTGTGTCTGCTGGTACGGATGCTCTTACATCTGCTTTTCCCTTGTTACATTCTTATAATGTAGTCATTGCTATTGTATTTGTGGTACTTATCACCATTTTAAACTTAAGAGGGGTAACCGAATCTGCTTCTATCTTAGCTTATCCAGTCTATTTATTTGTTTTAGCGTTATTTATATTAATTGGTGTAGGGATTTACCACATTGTTTCGGAGCAAGTTTCTCCTGGACTACACACACCAATTGGTACACCAGTAGCAGGAATCAGTTTATTTATCCTCTTGAAAGCATTCGCATCAGGTAGCTCTGCTTTAACAGGGGTTGAAGCTATTTCCAACGCTATTCCAAACTTTAAAAATCCAGCCCCTAATAATGCTGCGAAAACACTCATTGCGATGGGGGCCTTTCTTGCTGTTTTATTTAGTGGAATCATATTTTTAGCCTATTATTATGGAATTGCTCCTAGCGAGAAAGTAACTGTTGTGTCTCAAATTGCTGAAGATACATTTGGGCGAAATTTTATGTATTACTTTATTCAAGGTACAACTGCTTTGATATTAATCCTTGCAGCTAACACGGGATATTCTGCTTTCCCTTTATTAGCGGTTAACCTTGCCAAAGACAAATTTATCCCAAGAATGTTTACAATTCGAGGAGACCGTTTAGGATACTCTAATGGAATTATGATACTTGGAATTGCTTCTGTCATCTTAATTATCGCTTTTAAAGGACGAACAGAACATCTTATCCCACTTTATGCTGTCGGAGTATTTATCCCATTTACTTTGTCCCAAACAGGCATGATTATTAAATGGATACGCGAAAAGCCTAAAGGATGGATCCCTAAGCTAACGATTAATACAATTGGTGCCCTGATTAGCTTTATCGTTATGCTTATGTTCTTTTTAACTAAATTCACACAGGTTTGGCCAGTCTTAATTTTTTTACCTATTATCATTTTTGTCTTTTACCAAATTAAAAAGCATTATGAAGCAGTAGGTGACCAACTAAGGGTTTCAACTTCAGAGCTTTCGATACCGATTGAAGGCAATGTAATGATTGTACCTGTTGCTGGTATCACTCAAGTAGTAGAGAACTCATTAAACTACGCTAAATCTCTCTCGCCAGAACAGATTATTGCCGTTTATGTTGCTTTTGAAAGAGAAGATGAGAAGAAATTTGAAGAAAAGTGGAAAAAATGGCAACCTGATATTAGACTTGTGACACTACATTCTTATTACAGAAGTATCATTCAGCCACTGACCAAATTTATTGATATAGTAGAACATAAAGCGAGTGAATCGAATTATCAGGTTACTGTCATTATTCCACAATTTATCCCTAAGAAAGGCTGGCACAATATTCTTCATAACCAATCAAGTATACTGATTCGTACAATTTTGCTTTATCGCAGAAACGTGGTTATCACGACTGTCCCTTATCATTTAAAAAAGTAAACACGCCCAAATACAAGGTGGCTTCCCTTTATAGAAAAAGCCACCTTTTTTGTATGAAGGACATGGGACGGGGCTTCGTGACTTACTCATATAGCCACCCTACTTAGCAGGTATACTTATATGATCGAGAAAGCATCCGAAATTCCGGCTTCGCACCGCCACCATTGTAATTAGGTGAGTGTAGCGTGCTACAGGATGGATCCTTCATAGTAAATGGTGACATTTTAACGCCGTAGGAGTTTTGTATCTCAAATTGTACGGTATTTAAATCATATTCATCCATTATAGCACCACTAATACTTATAGAGGCTTTCAATCTCCTCCATCTCAATATGTACATTATATCATCCACCTGAATCATCCATGTTAGACAATCCTTTCTAATTGACAACGATCCACAAAAAAATATAAGATAGGGAGCGTGCCTAAAAATGAACCATGCCAATAAAGTGGGACTTCAATCAATGAGGGCTCACTACCCGTTAATGTGGGGTTAAATGGTTGGTGTGAGTAACTATAGAAAGTGAGGCTTTATATGTCAGCAGAACAACGTAAAAAAATGATCGTTCTTATGATCAATATGTTTATCGCAATAGGAAGTTTTGGAATTATTATTCCCATTTTACCAGCATACTTAGCATCCATTAATCAAGGTGGAACCGCGGCTGGACTTATGATTGCCATTTTCGCGGGAGCACAGCTTATCTTTTCCCCGATTGCAGGAAAATGGACAGATCAATATGGCCGTAGAAAGATGATTATTTACGGACTAGTTGGCTTGACGCTGTCCATGTTTATCTTCTATGCCGTTAATTCCATTTGGCTGCTGTATGCTTCTCGTGTTGTCGGCGGAATTGGTGCTGCATTACTTGTGCCAGCTATATTTGCTTATGTAGCTGATATTACGACATTCGATCAGCGAGCAAAGGGCAATAGTTTAGTATCTGCGGCCATGTCACTTGGAATTGTCGTTGGACCAGGGATTGGTGGATTTTTAGCTGACTTTGGTTTAAAGGTTCCGTTTTTAATTTCTGCACTTGTGTCACTTGCTGCTGTCGTGTTTTCAATTTTTGTTTTAAAGGAAAGTGAAACGAAAGAAGTAGCACAAGCTACGGAAATGGCAGAAGAAGAATCAATGCTTCGCCAAATTGCCACGTCTGTTAAGAAGCCATATTTTATTCCGCTTATTATTACCCTCGTACTGAGCTTTGGGTTAATGGCCTATGAATCCATAATTGGTCTTTATCTCGACAATCAATTTAGTGCGACACCTCAGGAAATTGCCACGATGATTACAGCTACTGGGATCGTTAGCGTAATCGTTCAGCTCTTTGTCGTGGATCGGGTAGTTCGTCGTTTTGGAGAAGTTTCTGTATTAAATATTTTTATCGGCATCGCAGCCATCGGATTTCTACTTTCACTCTTTGCTTCTAGTTATGCGCTTTTCTTTGGAATTTCTCTCATCATCTTCCTTTCTACCTCCATCCTCAGACCAGTCCTAAACACACTGATTTCTAAGATGGCAGGGAACGAACAAGGCTTTGCGATGGGAATGAATAACGCATATATGAGCATTGGGAATGTGCTTGGACCAACTCTTGCCGGATTGATGTATGATGTGCGCATTACGTATCCGTTCATTTTAGGGCTTGTTCTCTTGGTCATTACATTATTCATTACGATGGCTTGGCAAAAGCGGTCTCTTCACGCGAAAGCATTGTCGAAACAGCCGTTAAGCTAAAGTTCACCAAAAATAAAAGGTCCAAATCGCATTTCGATTTGGACCTTTTATTTTTCTGGCCTATCAATATTTAAATCATTATGTAAATGAACAACAAATATTCTGTTTATCAAAATGCTAATTAATTCAAGTAAGGGGGAAGTCCAATTACAATTGACTTCCCTTTTTGCTAACTCATCTATCTATTTAATTGAGAGTATCATTCCGAGCTTTTTATCGTATCTTAGTGAATAACCTTCTGCCCCATTTACACAAACAGAAAAAAGAGCTGCCGCAGCAACCCTTGAACTTTCATGCATCACTTTATTGAAAATGAATACTATATTATTCTACAAGTATCGATATGGCGCTATACACTAATAACAAAGCCATAACTAGGTTAAACGGAGTTCTATACTTTGTTAGGAATATTTGAAAGAGGGAACCAAACGTACTCCAAGTCATCGTACTAAGAAAACCAACAAAAGCTAGAAATATTGAAAAAGCTAGTAGACTAAGATTTGAACTGTAATAAGGCAGGATAAAAGTTGATATGGCCGTTATACCGTATAAAATACCTTTCGGGTTGACGAATTGTAAAACCATACCTGAGAAAAAACTGTTATGCTTATCGTCTTCATCGTTCTTATCTTGATTTTTACTCATGACAATTTTTATAGCCAGATATACCATATAAATTGCAGCTAGGATTGTCATCGCAAATTCAATTTTCGGAATGAAATTTTTTAGCAAAAGATTAAAATAACTACTTAATATCATGATGACAAAGAAGCCTGCACCGACTCCTAAACAAAACCTCAGTGTCTTTTTAAACCCGGATTTATTAGCAAATAACATGGCCATAATATTATTAGGACCTGGAGTAAAGCTTGTAATAAAAACATAAAGCAAAAACGATAATAACGGCATAATTTTGTCCCCTCCAAAACGTATGTTATAATGACTGAAATAGACACTATAAAGATTTACTTTTTATTGTACATCACGGTCGTTATATTGTAAATATAGAGAGGGGTATTTCATGGAGGAAATAAATCTTATTGTTGCAAAAAATTTAAAATCTTTAAGAGAAGGGAAAAAATTGAGTCTTGAGAAAGTCGCAGAGTTAACAGGAGTAAGTAAAACAATGATTGGTCAAATTGAGAGAGGTGAGTCAAGTCCGACGATAACAACGATCTGGAAAATTGCAAATGGTTTAAAAATCTCTTTTACTTCTTTAATCAATAATCCGCAGCCAGAAACAAAAGTTATTTTAAAAAGTGAGGTTCAAACATTATCAGAAGATAACGGGAAGTATCGAATTTATTCCTATTTTCCATTTCAAGAAGATAGACGCTTCGAAGTTTATTCAGTCGAGATCGAAAAAGGTGGGTTCCTAAGTGCGGATTCGCACGGAGAGGGAACTGAGGAATTTTTAACGGTCTTTGATGGAGAATTAACTGTCAATGTCAATAATATTGAATATACAGTAAAAAGTGGTGACTCTATCCGATTCAAAGCTGACAGACCTCATAGCTACCACAATTCAGGGGAAGTATTAACTCGATTAAGTATGACCATCTATTATCCAGCTTAAAAATAGGTTGTCGCAAAAGGAATGGATCCTTTCTCGACAGCCTACGCTTTTTATCCAGGATTTACACGTGTAAGACCATTCTAACTGTTTTTAAAATATGTCCATCAAAGTCATCATCAAATTCAGAGACCATTTTAAACCCTTTTGACTTGTAAAAGGTTGCTCCAATTTTATTCTCTTTTTCAACGTTTATTAAAATGGCTTGGACGCCTTCTAAGTTTTTAATGCCCTCTCTTAATAAAGCAGTGCCTATCCCTTCTCCTTGATACTCGGGGTATAAATAAAATCGCCTCAAGCCCCGCTTCTCCACTCGCATTTACCGGAGAGAAGTTTGCAAAGCCTACGATTTTTCCTTCAACTTCTGAAACAAAAATAATAGTATGCTCTAAACGTCTTTGCATCATCTCATCATTATAAGCGGAGTTTAAGAAACTTTCCCGAATTTCAAGTGGAATGATGCCTTCATAGGTCGTATGCCAACTTATTTTTGCGACTTGTTGAACCTCTTTTATATCTTCCTTTTGCATTGGACGAATTGCACATTCCATATACATCAACCTTTCTATAACCAATTACAGTAAATAGTCTTATAATTAAATTACAGGTGATGAGGTCTTTATTTTTTGGTTTGAAGATATTTATCAAATAAGCCTAACAGCGTTCCAATGAAAGGAATGGTAAGTATGGCAGTCTCAACATGAAGTCCAAATCCCTTAACGAATCGTTCATCGCAGTATTGGAAATAATAATATCCACAAATACCACCTACCACTGCAAACCATTTGACGTAAAAATTATTTTTTAAATATTTTTCCACGAGCACACTTAACAAGAAAAAGGACACGTAATAAAAAGGAATGTGAGAAAACTGCCGAAGATTACAAGAAAATGCCCCATATCTACATATTGTGAGGTTGTTATCTTATTACCTTCCAAAAAATCTATAAACGATAACCCTATACCTGAAAAAATTAAAAAAACAAACTACTAAAAAATTTCTTAAGTTTGTATGCAAAGTCATCCCCCTTATATTTATTCAATCTTTTCTTTCCTGATATTTGAATATCTTCCCACCAAAATAGCACTTCTTAAAATTATTCCATTCTGAACACTCGATATTCTTTTACTTTTGTGTGGAAAAGGTTCGCAAAATCAGCACCGTACCGCCATCTTCATAAGGTTATACAATTTAAGAGCCTAAGCAGACGCTGGTGGATGTTTTCTAAGTAAATTTTTAAGGTTCTTCTTCTTTTTCTTTAAACTCAATTGGGTATGATACAAACATAAACAATTACGAGGCGGCTATCAAGAATGAACGTACTGAAAATACTAATAAAAGGTGCTTTGATCGCAGTTGGTCTAGGAGCTCATACAATGATGGATACCCAACCAGTCACAACAAAACCAACACATGCACCATCACAAACGATAAATGAGCTAGAAGCAAAAATGATTGCCTTAGACACGTCAAAAGGGGGTCTTGTAACAAAAACTCAAACCATTGAAGTTCATGGAAATAAAAAATACGAAATCTCTATTGCGCACCAAGATACAGAATATAACGTGGATATTGATGCTTCAACCGGTCAAATTTTAAAATTTGATCAAGGCAGTAAAGTTTGTAATATCCACAATTAATCACCTTAGGTATTGTAACAAAATAAAATATTGATTAATTTAAAACCAATTAGGAAAAAATAGTATAAGCAACTATCTCAGGAGGTTTTGATAATGATTCAAGATTTTAATGTAAAAACATTGTTTGAAGATCAATTTCATGAACGTCAACAGTTTACGCTAACTTTTGCTGGGGATACTTATCAAGGGATTTTCCATAATGAAGACATTCATTGGTTACATCCTCAACCTCATACTAAGTTAGTGGAAGGTGACATTCAAGATTTGGAATCCAAAGTGTATGACTTGTTAACAAACCACGTCGATCAAGATTTTACTGTAAAACCATTATTCGAAGATCAAGTTCCTGAACGTCATCAGTTTGCCCTAAATTTTGATGGAGCGAATTATCAAGGGATTTTCCATAACGAAGAAATTCAATGGTTACATCCTCAACCTAAACATCAGCTTGAAAAAGTGGACCTCGTTGATTTGGAATCCAAAGTACATGACTTGATGACACACCATGTATATCAAGATTTTAAAGTGAAACCTTTATTTGAAGATCAATTTCATGAGCGTCATCAGTTTGAACTAAACCATGAAGGCGATAGTTATCAAGGGATTTTCCACAATGAAGAAATTCATTGGTTACATCCTCAACCTAAACATCAGCTTGAAGAAGACGACCTTCAAGATTTGGAATCTAAAGTGTATGACTTGATGACAAACCACATAAATCAAGACTTTCAAGTAAAACCATTATTTGAAGATCAGCAGTAATCTATATATTGAATACATTTTAAACGCAATAAATCAGCAAAGGATGGATTTCTAATCGATCCATCCTTTTTAATAGTTGATTTAAAATATCCCTTGGATTTTTTTGCAACTACTTTTCTTTGTAATATGTGGTTTAACTACAATCTAACATGAATCATCTCGATCTGAATTAGCCTGCTACCTGTTCTTTTTTACACTTTTCGACATTCTCTTGTTTACTAACTTTAAGAAAATTAGTTAAGAACGCACTAACAAAGTATAAAATAGCGAAAATCCAGATAACTCCCCCCACTCCAATGCTTCCAATAAATCAGCCTACAATAGCTGGTCCTACAAATGTACTTAAACCTGCTCCTAAATTTAAAATAGACTAGGGAGAAATGAACTCCTCTTTGAAAATATGAATATCTGTTCCACAAATCCCAACATTCTCAACCTTAATTATCACATCATTCGGACCTGGTTTTGGCTAAGGAACCTCTTTGATTACTGCTTCACAAGGCTTTTCGATCACTAATGCCTTCATTCTGTATTCCCCCAACTTTAGTAATTTATTAGTTTACGACTAATGTCTTTTTGTGTATGTAAATCCTTTTTTATCTTACTGAATAATGATTAAGTTATCATTGAATACAACTAAAACTTCGCATTGGTCTCGCTTACAAACATTACTCTACCATTGTAAAATAGCATTTACACTCTCTAGTTCTCAAAGTTTTGTCGTTATAGAAATGCGACAAATCCTTGAGTAGTAGGTCCCAGTACATATAATATCTAGACGTTATCCCTTAAAAAGGGTTTATTGTAATTATTCCCTCATCGTCATCTTGTTTAGCTTTTGCTTCTTGTCATTGTTTTTGTGCACAAAAAAAGAGTCTCAATTTTATTATTGAGAATCTGTTAATCAAATGAGGTAGTTTGATAATTTGGGCCAGATAATTTCACTATATCCATCCTTACTTTTTATTAAAGAAGTATTTCTAATTACGTTTTTACTTCTTTTTCTTCCCTTCTTCCATTTCTATTCCATAATTCCAAACTTTAGTATGTTTTTCCCCGAAAAACTTCATTGCATTTTTTACTGATTTTACATATTTCTTCATTTAAATGATCCCCTTTCTTATATGGTATGATTGTATTATCGTGTATGGAAGCCTTTTCGACAAAATCGTCGAAAACGGAAACAATGCCTATGTAAACGAAAACAACATGAATGATAGCGTGCATCATTACTAATTATCTTATTATTTCGTTGTTTTTGAATCATTTGTAAATTAAGATTGTTGTAATAACCATATTAGGGGGTACAATCCATGTGCATTAAAAAAGCAACATTAAATGAGCTTGATTCGCTTACAGAACTTTTTGATTTATACAGAATGTTCTATGAACAAAAGTCTAATCTTTTCGAGGCAAAGGAGTTTTTAAAAGCAAGATTAATGAATGAAGAATCCGTCGTTTTTATAGCTTATGATGAGAATAATCCGATTGGTTTTGTTCAGCTATATCCATCATTTTCATCATTAAGTATGCAGAAGTCATGGGTATTAAATGATCTATATGTGAAAAAAATTGCGCGTAAAAAAGGGGTTGGTGAGAAATTATTAAAAGAAGCCATTCACTTTGCTGAGGAAACAGGTTCAAAAGGAGTTTTACTTGAAACGAATGTGGAGAATATTCCCGCACAAAGTCTGTACGAAAAAATCGGTTTTAAAAGAGAAGCAAATTATTTTTATTATTTTTCAGTTTAATAGCCGGGAATAAAACTCGAATAGGTTTATTTTAGACGACATTATTGTTGACTTATAAAGCTGATTCAATTGCGGAATATGTAAGGTTGTGCCAAAGGTATGACTATTAAATGAACATCATCGGAAGATTTAACATAGATTAATAACCCGTATAAAGTAGCTGGTTTTGTTCCAAGTCAGTTAAAAAATGAAAGAATCGCCATTATCATTTCAATGGAGAATACGCGGGAATAGGTCGTTTAGTTCAGATAGATGAGGAAAACATAGAAATGGGCGGTATTTACGTACTTCCAAAGTATAGAGGCCTAAAATTGGCTGGAGAGTTAGTGTCGTTTTTAGTTCAAGAAGCAAAAAAAACAAACGTAGCTCATATTTATTGTATACCATTTGCAGAACTTGACGTTTTTTACAAGATATATGGGTTTACAGAAGCTTATCCAGAAAAAGATTATATTCATGATACGATTTTACAAAGTATAAGTGATGCTTAAACAAATACGAAAAGAAGGTCTCGTTGTTTAAGCTCTGATCTCGGCTGTTTTCTTAAACATAGTTATATTTTGAAAAAGGCTAACTCAATGTGAAGTTGTCCCATTAAGACCCTATGAGTCACTCACATTTTGAACTAGCCTTTTGCTCTTGATAAAGAACAATCATGTTTTGGTGGCCACTACAATAATCCTTCCACGTTACCACAATAAGAAAAATCATAAATCCCACAAAGACAGCATGATTTCCCCCTAATTTATCTTTGTTTGCTCCGTCTTAGAAGACTTGCGCCGTAGCTGATTGTACAGAGAACGTATAGAGTTATTACCAAAGGATTTATAGGACTTCCCACTATTCTCTGTGATCTCCCCCTTATTTCTATATAAAGTGCGTGTTCAAAAAGGAGGATAAAAAGAGACGTGAAGTTCGTGAAGCGATCATCTTTAGACCTGCGCAGATACAATAATACGTGAGGATCGGACTTTTTGAACAACCTCTTAAACAACCAACTTTAGAGTATTATAGAATTGACGAACACCAACTAACCACTCTTTTTCATGACTATTGCTTTATTTTCTACTATATATTCGAATTGTTATTTATAGCGTTGTATAATAAGACAATGCAAAAAAATAGATGCACGTTAAGGAGTGTTATAAAATGATGGAATGGACGTTAGCCCTTTTATTTGGAGCAGCAGTTGTTCTACTTATATTGTCGTTTATTAAATCAAAGCAAGTGAAACAAGAGAAAGAACAACAAATGGAACAATTTACGATTTCTTTTTTGAAAGAATTGAATCAGCTGCAACAGAAAATTCAAGACGTCGAGATAGATACTGAAATAATAGCTCAAAAAACAGGATTATCCAAACAGCGACTTTTGCTGCGTGAGGTGATCGATTTACATAGGCGCGGATACTCATTGGAAAGCATTACCGCAAAAAGCCAAATGACGGAGGATGAGATTAAAAGACTACTTGCTCCTTACATAAAATCAAAGGTTGAGAGGAGCGATGTTACCAATGAAAGCTCAAATAATGCGTAGCTTTGCCGGTGGACTACTTTTGGCAACAAGTATATGTGGTGCCGTTTACCTCCTTGGTTCAAGTAAAACGACGCAAACCGCTGTAAAACCATCAGAAGACGAGATGGTTCACTTATTAACCTCTGAAGGCTATATCATACATACCGAAGACGAGTGGAATGAGGCTGTTGCTGCCAATACAGCACCTAAAGAGAATACAAAAAAAGAAACGTCTGAAGACGTTCCCCAAAAGGAAAAGGTCGTATACCGTACGATCCTGTCAGTATCTTCAGGTATGACAAGCATTGATATTGAGAAGATCCTTAAGTCAACAAAAAGCATTGATCCTACAGTTCATTTCTCAAAAGAAGTCGAAAAGCGTGGCTTATCTAACAAGTTACGTCCAGGTATTTATCAAATAGATAGTGGAATGACGATGGAAGAAATAATTGCTGTCATCTTTAAATAAACATTAGATCGTATAAGGGATGCCACTGTCACTCCCCACTAGATGTAAATATTTGTAGAAGTAGAGAGTTCTAGTTTACTTATATGTCTTGACCTTTGGAAAGCTCTGTTGATCTCACTACAGGGCTTTTCTTTATCGCGATTTACAATATTAAGTGTTTCCCATCATGAAAATCCCTACTCATCTTTGAAATAAAGAGATAAAGTCAGAATTTGTTCTTTCCACCGGTTAGCTAACCGGTGAAAAAAACAAAAAGGTACTCAAGCCAATTAGTTACCGTTGCTTAATTGATCCCAATTTTCTCTACTCTTTGTTGCGTGTACCCAAATTCATATACCTTTTCTACATAGATTTGATGCCATATCATAAAAATTAATATAGTCCATATTTTTCGACTATTATCCGACTCATCCTGCACATGACCATCCAGTAATTTCAAGATTTCTTGTTTGTTAAAAAGATAGTCAGTGGGACTATTATGAATCAGTTCAACGGCCCATTCGTATAGTTCTTCTTTCAACCAATGGCGAATAGGGACTGGGAAACCAAGTTTTTTTCTGCTCCATACATGCTCTGGAACTATACCTTCTGCGGCTTTCCTGAGTATATATTTAGTCGTTCCGTTTCGTACCTTTTGGTTACCGCTTATTTTTGATGCGATATTAAAGACCTGCTTGTCCAGAAAAGGAACTCTCACTTCTAAAGAGTTTGCCATCGACATTTTATCGGCTTTTAATAAGATATCTCCTCTTAACCAGGTATGTATATCGACATTCTGCATTTTTGTAATAGCATCATACCCTAATGAATTGGAGTAGATAGAATCTGTTACTTTTCCATTTTCTAAATGGTCTAGATAATTCATCAGCAAACGTTTTTTCCCATTTTCATTAAATATGTTTGCGTTTCCGATATACCGCTCTTGTAAAGGTGTAACCCCCCTCTCTATAAAGCTCTTTCCTTTTACTCCTTCTGGGAGCGCAGAGGAGAAGGCTTTTAAAACGTGCTTTAATGGCGACGGAATATAGGAAAACACACTAAGCGAGTGGGGTTCTCTGTATATGTTATAACCGCCGAACAATTCGTCTGCACCTTCTCCGGACAAAGCAACTTTGACTTGCTTCCTAGCTTCCCTTGCAACAAAATACAAAGGAATAGCTGCTGGGTCTGCTAAAGGATCATCCATATGCCAAATGATTTTGGGTAGCTCAGCAAGAAACTCTTCAGGACTTATAATATAGCTACTATTTTCTACATTCAAAGCATGTGCTGTTTCTTCAGCTACGTTGATTTCACTATACCCGTGTCTTTCAAAACCTACAGAAAAAGTTTTAATCTTTGGATTAATCTGTTTTGCAATTGAAACGATAAAAGAAGAATCAATTCCTCCAGATAGAAAGGATCCAACAGGAACATCACTCCTCATATGTACGTTAACTGAGTCTATCAATGTATCCTGAATTTCTTTGATTAACTTAGAATCTTCTGTATTTGAAGGCTGGAAATTAGGTTTCCAATACTTTTCTATTTTCATTTTTTCGCCTAATTTTTTAGTGAAGTAATGGCCAGGTAACAGCTTCTTAATCGATTTAGTAAGAGTTGCAGGCTCAGGAACGTATTGAAAGCTGAGGTAATGTTGTAAAGATTGTTCATCTAGCTCTTCATTAATTACGGTAAGAATGCTTTTTTTCTCAGAGGCAAAGTAGGTAATTTCATCTTGTTCACAAAAGAAAAACGGTTTAATCCCAAAATGATCTCTTGCGCCAAAAAGTTGTTTTTTCACTTTATCCCAAATGACAAAGGCAAACATACCTCTCAGCTTCCTAACGGCTTGCTCTTTTATCTTACTATAGAGAGCAATGATAACTTCTGTATCAGAGTCTGTTTTAAATGGATACCCTTGCTCCATTAATTCTTTCTTTAGCTCAAGATAATTATAAATTTCACCATTAAAAATAATCCAATATCTCTCATTTTCATAAGAGAGAGGCTGGTTCCCATTATCTATATCGATAATGCTTAATCGCCTAAACCCAAAATTGACAAATTCATCGAAGAAATATCCTTCATCATCCGGGCCTCTATGTGTAATCATCTTATTCATTTTGATTATATTTTCTCTAATATCTGAATGTAAGGCTTTTGGCGCCTTATGCATACATCCGACAAAACCGCACATGAATTCCACCTACCAGTTGTAATTTTTTCTTTATATGAGTAAACTTCAACATTTTAAATGATCAATATGACTATTTGGGAAGACATAAAAAAAGATGTATCTCCCGAAATTACGAAATGTATAGTTAGACACTCCACAAAGAGACGAAAGGAATGCACTATATTAGGAATTTTCCTGCCTATGCATCAGAGACACCGATTATTTGGGTACTCCAAATTTTGTTCTGGTGTTGCTGATATAAGTTTACTTATTCAAAAGATTAAACATAAAGTAACACCCCTTGTTGCTATTAAGGTTTTCATCTTTTCTCACCTCAAAGAGTTAAAAAGACTACTATTAACTTCCCCCTAAGGTATGAGGATGATTCTTTGATTTTTGCTTGTTCTTGCACCTCTACTCTGTATACAACCGTTCCATCTTCATCTTCTAATTCAACTTCCTTAACAGTGCCAGGTACTTTTCAAGTGCATTTTTTTAAAGTTCCACTTCAGGTTAACTTTAATTCGCCAAAACGAAATGCACTTGTTCAGCACTTACTGTACCACAGGCTTGTCATTTATTGAATATGTTGGGTTTAATAATCTTAAGTTTTCCTTGGCGGAAGAAATTTGAATCAGGAACCCATATTATTCCTAATATACAAAAGTCTGTTCCTCGATTCCTTAGCAACCTAACGCAATGAGACTAGACAAACTTACTATTTTTTTCTCTTCTTTATCATTTTAGGCGAGAAGACCCCCACTTCAAGCGTTAGCTAAGTGGGGGTAGTTCAATTTTGACTAGTACTCCTTACATTGTCCTGTGATAAAAACTCTTTTAAAGCTTGCTTGTTTTTCTCATAATCAATTCTCAAGACTGACCCAACGTCAACACGTTCATTTACATAAGAATCTTTAATAGGTATTCTTAAACTCTCCACTTGTTTAGATTTTCTAGAAATTACACCTTTTCCAATAGCAAGAATGGTTCCTGTATCTACATTTGTATCAATGTATGGATCCGCAACTCCAAGTAACTTTGGAAGGTTAACAATACTTTGTATGGAGGCAGCTTCTTCCTTAACCTTAGAGATCACTTCTTGTTGCCGTTCCACACGTCCAAAATCACTTAAGCGATCTTGGCGAAAACGAACATAACCTAACAATTGCTTCCCTTGCAAAATTTGTTTACCTGGATGTAACGTCATATCAATTCCATAAGACATTTCATACGGAATCTCAACCTCTATCCCATTAGGGGCTATAATATCTACAATTTTCGAAAATCCGTCAAAATCAACAACAGCATAATAATTAATATCAACATCCAAATTTTGTTTAATTGTTTTTCTTAAAAGTTCCGGCCCTCCATAAGCAAAAGCGGCATTTATTTTTTGCTTTCCGTGATCCGGAATATCAACATACGTGTCTCTCATAATAGAAACAATTTTCATTCTATGAGATTCTTGATTATAGTGAGCAATCATTAGCGCATCAGAACGTGCTTGTTCTTCACCTCTAGAGTCACTTCCAATTAGCAGAATATTAATTTCTCCAAATTGAGGCTCCGCGCCTTGGAACGGATCGAACGTTGTTTCGTCATCCTTATACATCCCATCGCTCGCCTCAGATAATCCTTTATTATACTGATATACACAATAAAGGATTACAATTAATAATAGGGTAACCAAGAGAATAAGGTTTCTTTTCCATTTACGTTTAGTTCTTTTCTTCATATGTAACATCACCTATCACTTAAATTAAAATCTTACCGAATCATCTTGTTAAAAAAATTAGAGATGTTTTAGACTCATTCTTTTATTGATAGTGCATGTGTTACAAGTTGTACAGCAATCGCGTCATCTAAATAACCAATCGGAAATAGGTAATCTGGAATAACATCTACTGATAAAATGAAATATAGAAGTGCACTTCCAATTAAGAATAGTTCACCCGGAGTCCCCTTCATCAGACGAAACTTCTCAAACATATCCTTCAAATGATTAATAAACGGACCTATGCTTCCTACTCTCTGAAGCTTCTCTCCAAAGCTAGTAAGAATTGTTTCCTTCCCTTCTTCTGTTTGTACATATTGTTCATAATTAGCTAATTTCTGTTCCACACTTGTTATCGTAAAATTTTCAATATTTATATTCGAGGACTCAAGAAAGTTTTGTATGCTGTCAACGGATATATGAATATCTGAATGTAGCTTTTCCTGCTTCGGCTTCTGTTCAATATCATAACCAGCAGCTACAAATAACTCTGCGGTAGGTACACCAAGACTTTTAGCAAATTTTTGTAAGTGCTCGGGATTTGCTTTTCTTTTCCCATTTATGATCCGCGAGATTGTAGCTGTATCGATTTCAGTGAGTTCACTAAGCTTCCGCATTGATAATGATTGTTCCTTCAAGATTTCTTTTAACACCGAACCAAGATTACTTTTTTTTATTTCTTCAGACATACTAACCTTCCTTTCTATTATTTATTAATCAACGAGAATTGCTATAGTTGAAATGAACACACTCCCTAGTACCATTCATAATATATATAGGGCTTTTGAACTTATATTTTTCTAGGGAATAGGTGCGAGGCTTCTAAAAAATCAGCTCAGCTCCGCCACCTTCATAAGGTGATGTAATTTTTAGAACCTGAACCTTTTTCATCGTTTTAATTGCGATCAGATGCTCATGGATGTTTTTTATGAACCATAGCGGGCGGGTCCGTATATGTAGAATAACGATATTGTATGAGAAGTATGTACAACCTCTCTATTTCGTTGCCTATGTTATCGAACTCTGTTTAACATAGCCATTTAGTTAGAAAAGTAAGTGCTATTAGGAAATATACACGCGTGTTGTTTTTTTGTCAACAGCGGGTCATTATATTGTAGAATATCGCCATATTCAGTTCCGTTTATTGAATCATTACGCTATTTTCCCAACTTATTTTAGAAGACAGCTGCGAGAAAAAACCGCTTTGTATCTCCACTTAGAATACTACGCATCTATTGATCGTACTATATAGAAACATCCATTTGTGCAGGGGAGCATCTAAGTTTGTTGATTACTCTGTCTTTTCTTTCACTAAGACATTTTTCTAAAACTTCACAGCTCCTGTTGAACACCTGCCCACTCTAAAAGAATGCTGTAAAAGCAAGCACTAAAATAATGACTCCACTCAAGATTGTTCCAAATTGGCCTAATGTAAATGAACCAATTCGGACATCTGCCAATTTGTACCCTAACTTAACACCTATCCAAACGCTTATGAAGCTCCCAAGTGCAGCTGTTAAGGAAATAGCAAGTGGTGAAAATCCAAGTAACCCAGCACCTAATCCATTCGTCAGTGCATTGGCTGATAATGCAATACCTAAAATCACTGCTTCCCCCCAACCAATTTCACCAGAATGATCGCAATCGGCAACTTCAGGTTTTTTTAGAATCCCTTTAATACTTTGGGACTGTATATTTGGCTCAGTAACTACCGCTGATGTACCTTTATTACGCGGTGCCGCCAATAGAATGATTCGAATCCCAATAATGACTAATAAAAGAGCTCCGATGATAACAGGGAACATACCTGGAAGGATCTTGGAGAGCCACATTCCAAATGTAATTCCCACTATACTCATGAGAAAACAAATCACAGCTATTAATAGGTTTGCACCTAGCCCAACACGAATCTTGCGAATGCCATAAGAAATTCCTACTCCTAAATTATCTATACTTGATGAAACGGCAAAAGCCAAAATGATTAGCCAAGACAATGTAAAAACACTCCTTATACTTTTTTACATTATATTGTTCCAATTGACAAAAATTGCTTGTTCATCTCAAAACTGTTGAGAAAAAATCAACCAACACTTCATAAAGTGAAACTTCAATTTAGTGGGGGTTTTCTTCATCCTCCACCTAGGGGTTTCTCTCGTTTGGACGAATAACCTCGAGGTTTTGGGTTCTTACTGCCCGTTAATGCGGGATAAAAACCCATGAAGGAGTGAAAAGTGATGTCGATGAAGAAAGACGAAGAGCAAAATCTTGGTTCCTTGATCAAAACATTGTTAAGGACGCGCTCCCTTTCCATGCGAAAGCTAAGTATGCTAACAAGTATTGATACCACGACAATATCCCGAATAGCCAATAATAAACAAAAAGCAAAACCATCTCATTTACAACTGTTCGCACATCATTTAGGTATTCCTTTGGTCACATTAATACAGGCGGCTGGATACAATGTTGAACTACAGGAAAAGAACTCTCCTTCTGATTTGTCTATTTCAATCGATACAATCCAAGAAATTCTTGTCTCTTCTAATCATTTAGATTCTCAATTTAACCTAGATCAAATTCATCATGAATTAGCGAAGTATGAACAATTTGCTCTTACAAAAGAAGGAGAGCATAAGATTATCGAGGAGTTTGAACGAAAGGTCGATCAAGTTAGTGGGGCAGGACCATTTATTAATGAATTAAATAATATGTACGCCAGGTATTGTGCAGAAAACATTTCGTCAAAAGAGCGTACAATCCTCGGTAGTGTTCTGTTATATTTTATTTTATCAACCGATATTATCCCCGATTACGTTTTTCCATTTGGTTATTTGGACGATTGCTTAGCCGTTCAAATCGGATTGGATCGACTTTCGAAATTGGATAATAAACATCCATGAGCATCTGATTCTAACTAAAACGATGTAAAAGGTTCAGGTTCTAAAAATTGCATCACCTTATGAAGGTAGCGATGCGGAGCTGACTTTTTAGAAGTCCCGCCCCTTTTCCGCAAAAAAGAATTAGCACTGCCTGATTCCTATTGCAAGTAAAGTGGGAATCAGGCAATTTTTATTACATAGCACTTCCCAAACCGCAAGTCGCCGACCTACTCTCATACTGGTTTAGAAGCTTCTATTTCCAGCCGTCCTCAACATTTTTTTAGCTGCAGCGTTTCCCTATACAGGAGCCTCACCTAACAGACCCCCTAAGAACAAGTAAACTCAAATCGCCACATAAAAACTTTGACAAATTGTCAACACCTAATGCAAATTTTTTTACTTGACTCACATATTTTCATCCCTACTGAACATATATCTTTTTGATCGCATATTCACACTCAATACTAATCCTAACGCAATCATATTCGTTAATAGCGCACTTCCTCCATAACTCAAAAAAGGCAGAGCGATTCCAGTAACCGGCATTAAGCCAATTGTCATCGAAATGTTTTGAAAGATTTGAAAGGTGATTAACCCAATAACCCCCGCACAAATATATGTACCAAACATATTATTAGAATTAAAAGCAATAACCGTAATTCGGTAAATGAGAATAAAATACAAACTTATTAAAATAGATGAGCCAATAAAACCAAATTCCTCTCCAACGACGGAGAAGATAAAATCCGTATGTGCTTCGGGAATTCTTCCGCTCTGGACTTGTGTTCCCTGATTAAATCCACTTCCTCCCATACGTCCTGATCCAATTCCTAATATGGCTTGATTTAATTGATAGCCATAGCTTGAAGCATACTCTTGTGGACTTAGCCAGCCATAAATTCTCTCCAATTGATGGGGCTTAATAACTTTTGAAAAAATTTCAAAAAAATGGTTGTGTAAATAGACGAGAAATCCAATTAAAGCTGTAAAACAAGAAGCTAAGAGAGCAATCATTTTGAATGATATTCCTGAGGTAAGAATTAAACTGAATGTGATGGCAGCAATGACAAGTGCTGAGCCTAGATCAGGCTGGACCAATATTAAATAGAACGGAATCATCGTGAGCACAACAATTTTTATTGTAGTTAGAATACTCTCTTTGAAGGAAAGCTCTCGTTTTGCTAACCGATGTAAAACAGTTGCTAAATAGATAAGTAAAAACACTTTCATAAACTCTGATGGCTGTAGCTCAAAAAAGCCAAAGCTAATCCATCTAGTAGCCCCGTTTTTAAACGTTCCGAAAAAATGAACGAGAATTAATAGACCGATCCCTACAGAATACAATGGGGCTGCCAATCTTTCTAGCAATTCAAAATCAAATTTCGCTACCGCTACCATTACCACAACGCCGATGAAATACCAAATCACCTGTCTTTTCACAAAATAAAAAGGGTCATGTGTTTCATATTGGCCTGATCCACTGTAAACAGCTAGTAAACTGTAAATAAATATACAGAATAAAGTAAATAACAATATAGAATCGAACTGTTGTTCCTTTTTGTTCAATGAATTTTCACCACTCCTACAAAATTTTAAATCGACACTTCACAATTTGTTAAAGTGAGCATTGACTCTAGATTGAGGCATAAAAAAAACACGATCTTATGAAAGATGTGTACACGAATACTAGATCTAGCAATCCACAATGCTAGAGTTAGAGTATATAAACGTCCATACAATTCAGCAATCGTTGAGCTTTTGCACTATGCGGTTTAGCATGTTCCAGCTACATAAAAAACACCTTATGTCGATGGTTCCTGTTGACCCATTGGCGTCTTTGAACGTTTCTAGGAGCAGCATATCTCCAGCATAGGAGCCTCATCTAACTAAAATAATCGTCTATTCACTTATCAACTACATCCTAATTGTTACATCTAAGGTTGTCAACATTATTTCAGGAAGTTACTCACTACAAAGCAAACATCCTATTTGAAAAGAGGCCGACAATTGCACAATCGATTCATACACCTCATCGTTCAAGTCATGCCAAACATTAATACCAAAACTCATTTCTAATGAGTAAATACCGAAAGTAAAATGCGTGTATCATATTAGGTATGTTTTCAAATAATTGTTGCATCTATAGTATTGACCCACTATTTATTTCTTAAATATTTTAAAGTATCTAGATGCACTTTTTCCATCAGATTTACAATTGTATCATCAACTGGAACTAGTGGTATCAATCTGTCGTTAACCGTTTTGTAAATTGGTTGCAAGGATGATTGTTTGTTTGTAACAACCCAGACACCATTCTTTTTTTTCAATGATAAATCAATGATCCCAAGATGATTCCCCCAATAACCTGCTTGAACACCAGCTGTTCCATTGATTGTTCCTTTATCTAGATCAACACCTTTTTTAACTGATTTTAGGTCTTTGTCCGGAAATTGTAAATGACTATGTCCATAAAGAATAGCATCGATTCCTGGCACCGTACTTAAGGAATAAACAGAGTTCCCTGCTTTTTGTCTTAGTCCCTTATCCGCTTCTAGGGCTACGTGGGCAAGGGTAATAATAATATCTGCTCCCTGCTCTTTCATAATCGGAACAAAATGCTCTGCGGTTTTCTGCATGTTTTTGACCTTCAATTCGCCATGGAAATATTCTTTATTCCATTCTGCAACAATCGGAGTTAAAAGACCAATCACACCCACTCTAACCAGATGTTTCTTTCCATTTGTATCGATTAACTCTTTATTGATAATTGTATAAGGGATTAAAAAATTAACATCATCATCCTCACAGTCATTATGATCATCTATATAGATATTTGCATTTACATACGGAAAATTTGCTCCTTTCAAACTCTCCCTGAGAAATCCAAGACCGTAATTGAACTCGTGGTTACCTAGTGTACCAACATCGTACTGTAACAAATTCATCACTTTATAAACTGGATGAATATACATTTGATCAGACTTATAGCTTCTTAAGGCATATTCACCAAGAGCGTTTCCTTCGAGCGCATCACCAATATCAAACAAGAGCGTATTTGCTCTTTCCATTCTTGAAAACTTAATTAAAGAAGCAACCCTTGCAAGACCAAATTTCACCGTGCCCTTGCCCTTTTTATAGTCATAATCTAACATATTAGCGTGTAAATCAGTCGTTTCCATGACCCTTAATTGGATGGTTGCCTGTGATGATTCTCTTACCTTTGTACTATACAATACAGCAAGTAATAAAAAAGGTAATAAGAAGAACACTGTCAAAATCACTATCTTTCTCTTCACCAGTACCGCACCCCATTTTTGATAAATACGAGACAATAATTTGAAATAGTTATCTTATTGTCCCTAAATTTATCAAAAATAAAACCACCATTTCGATCTTAATTGTTCTTTGCCCTTCTTTCTATCACAAATGCTAATATATGTGCATTCGAAATCATCAAAAAACCGGGAGAGGTTGGGGTGAAAAAAGTATTCAACGTAGCCAAAATAGTATTTTATCTTCTAGAGAATATATAAAATCCAAGAAAAAAGATAGTCAATAACTTGCTTTGATTTTATATTATGAACGTCTGATTTTGGTTATATTCGTACATTTAAAAGAACTCTTATATTTACATATCGTTCAAACAAGTCAGAACCATTACTTACCATTAAAAGACAATATTTTGAGCAATAGATAGCAATCAAATATAAAATTTGAAGCAATGAAATTAGTGGGCTATTATTCAATAAGGAAAAGACAATTATCTTTTAATAGGAAGGTGTGGCGGATTACTTTGGTTGAAAAAAAATTTGATGTAATAGAACATCTAGATGAATTACGTAAAAGATTGATCATTTCTGCTTTAGCTTTCTTAGTATTTCTAATTATAGGGTTTATGTATGTAAAAAATATTTATCTCTTTTTAATGGGAAATCTTGATTACAAATTGCTTATTCTAGGACCTAGTGATATTATGTGGATCTATTTTCACATCGCATCCTTAGTAGCAATTGCAGGAACGATACCAGTTACAGCCTGGCAAGTTTGGTTGTTTGTAAGACCTGCTTTAAAATCACATGAAAGAAAAGCAGTTTTAGCCTATATACCGGGGGTATTTATTCTTTTTATTTGCGGATTGGCATTTGGCTATTACTTCATATTCCCAAACATCCTAAGTTTTCTTATCAATCTAGGAAGCGACTTAATGACAACATCCTTCACAGCTGACAAATACTTCAGCTTTTTAATAAATATTACTTTGCCATTTGGTATCGCTTTCGAACTACCTCTCGTAATGATGTTTTTAACTACACTAGGAATTGTAAATCCTTATACAGTAGCTAAGTTAAGAAAATATGCCTATTTCATTTTGGTGATTATTGCTTCTATGATCTCGCCACCTGAATTTATTTCCCATATTTCAGTAGCTGTTCCATTAATTCTTATATATGAAATAAGTGTTTTCCTATCTAAGTTCGTTTATAAACAAAAGCAAAAAAGGTATAAAGTTGACAAATGCAAAAGCATTGACTAATAATATAAGCTTATAATAAGTCCACAAAATAAACATTGAGTTGATTGTAGATATGATTTTAGATATATTGAAAAAACATCAACTAGGTGGTTTTTTATTATATTCAGAACAATTTCTGGATTTTTTTCCAATTTTGTGGTTTTTGATGCCATGACCACAGAATAACAAATTTCCCGTTTTTCACAACTGTAATAATAATTTAATCATTGTGTAGATCTATTCAAGGAAATTGAAGCAAAGGATGATTGTATGAATTACGAATTATTTAAAAGCATCCATAATCTATCTGGCCATAGTCAGGTATTAGATAACTTTATGGTATTTATTACGAATAATGCTATTTACATGTTTGCGTTGGCACTTTTAATTCTTTGGATATTTGGTGGTAAAACCATAAAACGTGCTGTATTATATGCCGGAGGAACAGGACTTATTGCGTTAGTCGTAAATGTTCTTATTGCTCAAATTTACTATGAGCCACGTCCATTTGTCACCCATCACGTCCAAACCTTGATTCCTCATGTTGCGGATTCTTCATTTCCTAGTGATCATTCGACAGGCGCTTTTACGATTGCAATCGCCATGTGGTTTCGTTGTAAAAACATCGGTATCCCAATGTTTATTTTAGCCCTATTAACAGGTTTTTCTCGCATCTGGGCGGGACTTCATTATCCGTTTGACGTAGTAGGCAGTTTAATTGTCGCAGTTGTCGTATCTTATGTGATTGTAAAATTATCAAGATTATTCGATCCACTTATCAACTGGATTATTTCTACCTATGACTCGATTTTTGGCAAAAAAAACAGATCTAATAAATCTTCTCGAACTTAAAACTTTAAAAAAAGAAGGAAACGATGTAACAAGCCGTTTCCTTCTTTTTTTAATTTAAGGAATATTGATAGTTAAAACCGGATAGCCTTTTTCGAATATCTAGCACCTTAATAAAGACTTACTCATTAATGCTAACTTTACGATTGAGCGGAACAAGTAAGTTTTTTGTTAATTGATAGTATGATTTTAGATATTTTCTCACTTTCACGGAAATTAAAGAAGCATGACTAATGTCTCAATTTTTTCCTTTTCTTTCCAATCAATAAGGTGATTTGTGTCATAGTAAAAGGCAATGACGTTTTTTTGCGGTACGCTAAATATTTAGGTTGCCATGTATCAGCATATTTTTCTTTAAATTTTCTTAAACCGTGAAAAGAATAGAGAAATTGCCCATGCATAAATATTTGGGAAGCTATTTTTTCACTTAAAAATGAATACTTTGAAAGCCCAACATTCGATAAAGGTGCCATCCCGATATTAAAGGATTTATATCCTTGTTCTTTTGCCCATTCAAATAATGTTAGAAAAACAAAGTCCATCGTTCCAGATGGCGCATCCTTACCAAATCGCATCAAGTCCAAAGAGATTGTTTGTTTTTTATCATAAACCGGCATAATGTTTACAAATCCAAGAATCCTCTTTCCTTCATCTTTAACAACAGCAATCTCAGCTTTATTAAGGTAATCCTCATCAAAAAAACCGAGGGAAAAACCTTTTTCCGTTCTTCCTTGAAGCCATTCATTGGATATTCCCCTAAGTTCCTTCATTATATCTTCATCAAAAGGAGGAGCTACAATCCCAAAATGATAATTCTCTCGTTCAAACTTGTTTTTTACTGCCCTGGCTCCTTTCATTTTTTTCCCACTATATGAAAAACTGTCTAAATCAACGTAAGCTTCCTCGCCGAGCTTAAAAAAGTCATACCCGTTTTCATGAAGATAAGGAAGCATCGTGTTGCTAACCTCATAAAAAACAGGTGTAAATCCATAAAGATCAGACGTCTCTCGGAATTCTTCTATTGCGAGAAGCATTTCATCACGTTCACCAATAGGATCTCCAAGGACCACAAGCTTGTCAGAATATATCTGATAAGAAAACATGACGTTGTTCTTTTTATTCCAATAAATATATTTATCATGTAAAAAAATTAAATGCGTTAGAACCGTTCCATTAAATTTATCTAAATGCTCCATAATTTTCCCTTCCTGAACAAGGGATGCTTCCATACTCCATTTTTTATCCCGACTTAACAAATAACCCACAATAAATAGAGACAAAGCAATAAGCAAGCCAATTAAAGCGCTATTAAATAAATCATGATAATCTTGAATCACAAAAGGCGATAATTTTGAGTTCACTTTCAATTTCGAGGAAGGTAAATTTAGATATCCAATTAAAACATACATGAAGGTAATCATGACGAACACCGCTATATCGAAAATCGTTTTGCCCCAGCTTAATATAAAATTTTCTCTGTAAAAACGTTTTTTGGACATTCTCAGGAGTACGATAACAATCAGAAGATACAATGCCTCTTCATAATCAAGTCCTTTAAAGAAAGAAAATAAGGCAGCCAAAAATAATACACCCATAGTTAGCGGATACGACCGTTTCACCTTGTACTGAATACTTCGGGATAAACCGAGCAGGATAAAACCTGTTGCAACGGAGAGCTGATGCGATATATTCATGATCGGCAAGGATAAAAATTCCTGGGCAATTTGTAACCTTCCAATAATTCCCGGTACCGCTGCTGAAAGAAGTAAAATAATGCCTGAAAAAAAGACCAAACAGGTTAATATTACATGGCTTATTCTCACTATGACCACATTGGGAACATTGTTCCATGATTTATTCCACTTGTTCCAAAAATCTTTGATAAAGAGAAAAACTCCTACGAAAAACGGCAGGATAAAATAGCCTATACGATAAAATAGCAGTAGGACTAGCACCTTCTCATCCGGAACACCCAATGCATGGGTTCCCCAAATAAAGACTAAGTCAAAGGATCCAAAGCCCCCAGGAATCATACTGATAATACCAGCACATGAAGCAACGATAAAAATAGGGACAAGATCGTTAAAATAAATGGGGAGATTCAACATAAAACTTAATAACCAAATAACAAAGAATGCGCCTATCCATTCAAGCAAAGAAACCATGAGTAGTTTTATCACAATTCCTAAATCAATAACTGAACCAGTTGCTTTTTTGCGTTGGATAATATGAACAATGATAAAAATCGGCCAATACATACCTACGGCTACAACGGCCCAAAAAAGCCATCTTGTATCTTGAATAAGAGGGGAATTCCTATAAGCGACAAGTACAATCCAGGAAAGCAAAGAGATACCTGTAAGTGTAAAAAGTGAAACAAAAGCAATTTTCTTCACCAGTCTTTTCCTGTCATCTTCATATTCATTATAGAAATAGGTTCTCAACGCAACTCCAACAAGACCTCCAAAACCAATTAAGTTTGAAAAGGTATTTGCAACAAGAGACTTTTTTACCAACTCTTTTAAAGAAACTCTAATCCCTAATATTTTCACTAAAAATACATCATAAAAAACCATAGGAAATATGGAGCAAAAGGTAAGTAAAAGAACAAAGAGCGTCTTAGCAAAATGCAACTGACTTACTTCATGACGAAGTAATTGAACGTCTACGTTTCCTGTGAACTTTTTCATTTCAAAGACGGCCAGGACTAATAAAATCAATGGAAAAATAATTTTTACAATCCTAAATATCTTTGCTTTATTAAAACGTTTCATACTTATTCACCTCATATATTTCTCCTTGCTTGCCTTCTATGGATAGCTGCATCTTATGTACGTAAAAGAAATGCTACTATTTTCAGATGTAAAAATAGTAATATAAGCTACACTTTGTATCGATGCGTGCACAAATATTCGTGTAGGAATAGACTTGTTCTATTACGGAGACCAAAATCCCAATATAAGAACGACGGTTATGTAACTAATATTTAGTCTAATAAATAGCCGTTACAAAGTGCCTATTTATAAGTTATTAGCTAATAGGTTAGGAAGTATACCAGAAACTAATTGACAGAGTCATCCATTTTACTTTAAAAGCCTTGTTCCACATAATGCCCCTTAACGGAACAAGATAATGTGTTCATTAGATTGAATAAAATTGCTTATTCCTGGATAATTATTTATATTTTTATGCTACTATACATATATAAACGGACGTATGAAGGGATCAAATTTGAAAGATGTGTTTTTTTTGAGTTTATTTTTTACGTATCTTCTAGCAGGTCTTGCCATTGCCATGCCTGTAGGAGCCATGACTGTTGAAATGACGAAGCAAGGTCTAAAAAAAGGTTTTTTACATGGATGGGCTGTAGGTTTAGGTGGAATGACAGTCGATCTCTTATTAATTATTGCCTTATATATGGGATTGGCTTCTATCCTTTCAATCCCATACATTCAATTACCGATGTGGCTTATTGGTGCCTGTTTCTTAGCCTTTTTAGGGTATGATTCAATCAAAAACTCGAATCAAGATATTACACTAGCTGGCGATAAGCCAAACAAATCCTTTATGAACTCCTATCGTAATGGTTTACTCGTAGCTATTTCACCAGGTAATCTCGTGTTTTGGATTTCCGTTTTTGGAGCTGTACTTTCCGATTCCTATGATATGACACACCCTAATAAATTTTTAATCGTTGGAGCAGGTATATTAACTGGTATCCTAGTCCATGATGTTGGTCTACTTTCGATTGTTGCGATAACAAGGAAAGTGATGAATCAAACAATGATAAAATGGGTATCCATCATCGCTGGATTTATTTTAATAGGCTTTGCGGGGTACTTCTTATATGAATTTATTATCACAATTAAAGGAGTACTATAAATCATGTTGATAAAAGACCAATGATGTTATTCCATTAAAGGGTTCATCTTTGATGAAATAATATCACTGGTCTTCTTATTTTTTATAATTTGATCATACTATTTCTTTCTACGTTCTTTGGAATGAAACATCTTAATTGGAATTAGTTCATGAAAGTTCCTTATTCTATACAATACTGACCCACACTTGAAGCTGGTAGCTTTAAATAAAGTTTGATTAAAAATATCTTACAAACCAGTATTTTACGATACATAAAAAGAATCCATTTTGAAAAAAGATTGATCAAAGTGGATTCTTATCCAACAGATTTACGTTTTGGTTTTATAAAAAGTTTGAGCATTTTCTACCTGTGTTTCTCTACAAACGCGCCCAATTGCTGAAGATCGATTATATTCTTTAATTTAAATGTGATATATATTCAAATGCTGTTGTTCCATATACGCTTTTAAAGTGTTTATTTAAATGGGTTAAATCAACAAAACCACATTCAGCTACTGCTGAATAAATATCTCCATTTTTTTCTATTAACTGCTTTGCACGTTCTATCTTGCAGTTAAGAAAATATTGGTATGGTGTAATTCCAGTATGAGCCTTGTACAATCTGATAAACTGAAATTTTGATAAATCAAGCTCTTTACATATCTCGTCAAGCTTAAGTACATTTCCTAAGTTGGCATGAAGCATATCCTTTGCTTTTCTAATTAGAGCGTTATCTTTCTTATAGTCTGTAGAAAGATTCGTTTGAATAAGGCTATCTGTGAGGGATAAGAATAATTCACTGCACAAAGCCTCATCTTTTTCGCTTAATATGGCATTAGAAAGACTTAATATTCTTTGTTCAAGTCTATAATCATACACAATAGGGGTTGAAAAACGTACGATATCCTTTTTCCGAGTAGCCTCTAAAAGCAATTGTGGCTCAATATATAGCATCACATAATCAAGGCCTGCCTCATCATGTGCCATTCCGTCATGTACCTGTTCTGGATTAAAATGCATAACACCATTTTGATAGGATAATTGTAAATTGCCATCCAAGTTATAATGTTGAATACCACGCAATGTTACACCTATTGCATACTCCTTATGAGCATGATTTTTATATGTGAAATCAGTAATACTTGCGGACAACGCAGTAATACCTGCCGATTTTTTATAGATAAATTTATCCATATAAATTCACCTCTTATTTAGCTTCCCTACAACCATATCATTATTCCAGAATAAGCTAATAATAATGCCATTACTACATTAACTATTCTTTTATGCTTCTGTAAAAACTCCTTGAAGATAGTACCGAAAAGGACCCATGTAATAAATGCTAAAAATCCAATAAGAGTTATAACTACAACACTTATTAACACCGCAGGCATTGAAGTATAATAGGGCATAATAAAGCTAGGAATGACAGTCATTGTAAATAGGACCACTTTTGGATTTAAAAACTGCATAAGGAAGCCTGACATAAAGGTACCTGTTTGGTTTACAGTTGGTTTTGATGTATCTGTTTTGAATATTTGAAAAGCGAGATAGAGCATATACAAGCTTCCGATGATCTGCATAATGATTATAATTTTTGGTATGATCGTTACAAACATCGTATTCAACGTAGCAAAAATAACAAGTAATAAACCAAAGGCAACAGACGCTCCATATGTATATTGCATGGCCTTTTTTGTCCCCCAATTATGCACTGTAGATAATATGACGATATTTGTAGGTCCCGGTGTAAAAGTAGCAATAATACAGTATATTAAAAAAGATGTAATACTCATGATGAAAACTCCTTTCAAGATATTCTCATCAAAATATACATCTTATAATTAAATGGCTATAGTATATTATTGCAGGAATATATAGAGCTTCTGGAAAGTTAACTCTACAAATTTAGGGTGCTGATACGTTACATTTCATTCTGTAACACAAAATAAAAGAAGGGTTTTATTAGTTTTTGTGTAATACTATGACCGTTAGTTTATGTGTAATGCTTCACATTTAAACAAAAATCTCACTATCACCTTTAACTTCGATCTTCAACCATCTGGCCCTATTCATAAAGAAGGAAGCTTTTCTTATTAAAGAAGCGCACGCGATTATAGAACAAGATAAACCTTATTTCTCTTTCTGCCTTTTTAACATAAGTAAAGAAGAAGTCCGAGACTTTTTATACAACAAAACATCTTTTTTTATATTCAATATTACTCTTTCTAACATTTAAAGAAATTCATACAACTGGAAATAATCTCGTTTTTTTCTTATTCAAAATAATTGTTTTCTTGTTTAATTTGATCTATTCGTTTTTTTCCCCATTCATACATCATCTCAACGATTGGTAATAACGTCATCCCAAGTTCAGTCATTGAATATTCGACTTTCGGAGGAATTTCTGGAAACACTTCTCTATGAACAATTCCATCCTCTATCAGTTCACGTAATTGGTTTGTTAACATCTTATGGGATATTTTTGGGAAAAGTCTTTGGAGTTCGCTAAAGCGATGTGGCCCTTCTACACCTAAATGCCACAAAATAACAACTTTCCATTTTCCACTAATAATCGATAAGGTAAGTTCTTTTTCACAATGATAATCATGAATTAATATTCTCTCTTTAATCTCTTTTCTTAATGTATCTGCCATGGGAGCTAACTCCTTTTCTTATAATAGTAACCGTTTGGTAACCTCCGCACCAAAAAGTGCATTCTTCACAATGTAGAAAACCGGAAGTAGAATGAAGTTAGTCTTAAAGACAAATCTTTATCTATTTAAGGAGGAAAACAGCGTTATTAATTATATCACCAAAACAATTTTATCAAACTCACCTTACTTAATTATTAAAACGTTTTAGTTTAATACACTTTATTTCGTCTAAAATAAAACTATCTCATCTAAAGGAGCGAAAAACATGCAAACAATCGCAGGAAAAGTGGCGTTAATTACAGGAGCAGGGCGTGGAATTGGACGTGCAACAGCGATAGCTTTTGCCAAAGAAGGAATACATGTAGGCCTAGTTGGGCGTACACTTGAAAATTTACAACAAGTAGCAGAGGAACTTAAACAGTATGATGTAAAGGTAGCATACGCTTGCGCAAATGTAGCGGATTTAGACTCGATCACCACAGCAGTTGAATCCATTCGTGGCGAACTGGGTGCAATCGATATTTTAGTAAACAATGCCGGCATTTCAAAATTCGGTAACTTCATGGACTTAACACCTGAAGAATGGACAAATATTATCGATGTCAACGTAAAAGGTGTGTACTACACAACACGTGCGGTATTACCGGAAATGATCGAGCGTAACACAGGCGACATCATTAATATCTCATCAACAGCTGGTCAAAAAGGTGCACCAATTACAAGTGCATACTCGGCTTCAAAAGCTGCAGTGATCGGACTAAGTGAGTCATTAATGCTTGAAGTGCGTAAGAAAAATATTCGTGTGACAACGTTAACGCCAAGTACGGTTGCAACAGATATGGCTGTTGAGCTAAACTTAACAGACGGCAATCCAGAAAAAGTGATGCAAGCAGAAGATTTAGCAGACTTAATGGTTGCACAGCTAAAACTTCATCCGCGTGTTGTATTAAAACATGCTGGACTTTGGTCGACGAATCCTTAATAGAGCTATTCGAAATATCAAGACGCTATCCGATGTATTTTGGATGGCGTCTTTTTAGAATAAGAAGCTCTAATAGGGGTACTGCCAACCCGTTTATCACATGAACGGCATCACGAGGAGCATTGGTATTAATGACATTTGTGTAGTAAGAAGAAAATTATAAAAAAAGTGGGTGTTTTGCAGCTTATTACTCAATAAAATGGCCCGTTTGCTTAATAAGCAAACATCCACATATAAATTTTTCAAAACGGAAAACTTGATTACAAACAGTCAAGCTTTGTTTTAAATCCACAGTAAAGTTCACTGTTAGTGAAAGTTAGTTAAGTCATATTCTCGGCAATCTTTTTCAGTGCCTTTGCACGAGATATGATAAATGATCTCATATACTTTTCCAAAAACAACGTATCGGCTAGTACACCCATTGGACCGAATGGAGATTTATATTGAAATGTATCGATCATTAAAGTTCCACCCGATTCTTCGACGAACTGATGGGTGTGAACAAAGGAATGGAAAGCGCCCTTCACCATAATATCTACAAACTTATTTGGTTTTTCCATTACTGTCACTTTCGCTGTCAATCTTTGTTTAATACCAAGGTGAATGGCTTCCCAAGTAACGATATCTCCCTCCTCTAATAACCCTTCGGTCACACCACCAACTGCTCTCTCCTTTGTTTTCGATGTTGTTTCGGTATGAATATCCACGTTCCTCGCTAAGTCAAAACATACTTCGATTGGTGCTTTAATCAATTGTTGATACCCAATAACCGGCATATCTCCTTCTCCTTTTACATATTCTCTAACACTACCATTATTATAAAGTGAAACTTCTATCAACGGGAGTCTTACTAACCGTTAATGTGAGATAGATCACATGATTGGACGTTTCACTTTCTTCTACGATTCTAAGGAAACTTTAAGATAACTCTTCTATTTCTTTAAGCTCAAGCCGGTATGATTCAACTATAGACAAAACGAGGAGGTTATCACGCTTGAACATTATAACAATTCTATTATCAAGCGCTGTACTCGCAGGTGCTCTAGGAGCTCATTCAATGATTGATAACCAACCAGAAATTGAATAAACAAATGAACCATTACAAACCATTAATGAATCAAAAGCAAAGACGATTGCCTTAAACACAAAAAAAGGCGGTTTAGTAACAAAACTTACCTTTTTCTCCTACCCACATTGTATCGTGTCAAACGAAATATGAATGGTTCCAATTAAGCTAACGAAACATCATGGAGTAAACTTTTTAGGAGGTTTTATTATGATTCAAAATTTTAAAGTGAAAACATTGTTTAAAGATCAAATTCATGAACGTCAGCAATTTACACTTAGCTTTGAAGGGGCTACTTACCAAGGAATTTTCCACAATGAAGACATTCAGTGGTTTTATCCTCAACCTCATACTAAGTTTGAGGATAGAGACATTAAAGCTTTGGAATCTAAAGTGTATGAATTGATGCAAAACTACATCCATCAAAAATTTAAAGTAAAGCCGTTGTTTGAAGATCAAGTTCATGAACGTCAGCAGTTTACACTAAGCTTTGAAGGCGAACATTATCATGGGATTTTCCACGATGAAGAAATTCAGTGGTTTCATCCTCAACCTAAACATAATCTTGAAGAAGAAGACCTTCAAGATTTGGAATCTAAAGTGTATAAATTGATGCAGAACCACATCTATCAAGACTTTAAAGTAAAACCATTTTTTGAAGATCAGCTTCATGAAAGTCAGCAGCAGATCACATATTGAAAAAATTTGTAAAAAGGGTCTGACCTCGCACTCTAAATCAGTAGGTAGTGTTTCATACACTTATCTTATACTGTATTAGTTGTTGCGGGGTCTGGCCCTTTGCTTTTCCCCCCTCTTATTTGTTTCCGAGACCTATTATTGTCAAAATACTAGAGATATTTTTCTGTTACTCTATATCCATCGTTCATGTAATAACTAATGGGATTTTTCAATTATATGAATGTGTATAAATCATTCCATTCATTTTTCCTAATTACTGAACATACTGAGGAATCATGCTATACTTAGGTTAAATAAGGTTCGTTCAACCCGTTGATTTCACTAGTCTGAAGACAAGTACTATCATAACAGGTAAGCATAGTAAAAAAGAAACCATGATAGACGTGTAGCCAATCCATTCATTAGAAAAATTCGTGGATATGAACTGACGATTAAAATGTTCCGGATTATGCGATTGTGTTAGAGATCAGCGATATTAAAGAGCATTAGAAAAGAAATATGAGATTCAATGAGCGACTATCTATGATGAATGAAACACTTATATAAGGACATTAGAGGGCACTGAATGTCTGATTCCTAGCTATACAGGTAACGTTAACATACACCGGAGAAACGGATGAAGAAATAAAAGACGACTTAAATCACTTTGCACTTTAAGGAGGACTTATAAAATGACACTAGCTGAATACAATGAAAAGTACGAATCGATTATTCGCAACAGTTATATTTCGGACAGACAAAAAGCACTAAAATTAGCTGATTTACTGACCGATATGGAAGGGCAAATCAATGAGGCTGGGGAACCGTACAATAAAGAGGTTTTAACGTTATATAAAAAAGTATCTCTTCTATCCACCTTGTTATAATCTCTTGTTTACCATTCGACCTTACTTACTAGTGAGGTTCTTTTTTGGGAACATGTATTATCCGATTACGGCATTTCTGTTCTCCCTTTCCTCTTATCACCTCAAATATCTTATCACCCAAGACACATAGTTAATAGGTGGCAGCTTTCGCAAGATATGGACAGACAAATTAAGTAAACCATTTAAATGAAGGCATATTGTCCGCCAATAATTAAAAAGCCCTAAAACGAATAGATTATCCTAAACGTTTTAGAGCTTACATAACATTTAGTATAGAACCAAAATAAGTATACTCGCTAAGTAGATTGGCTATATTAGATGGTTGCGAAGCCCTGTCCCCATTTCCTTCGCACAAAAAACGGCTTCCAACTGGAAAGCCGTTTTTTGATGTTTGCTATCTCTTAAAGCCTACATCCTCACAAAAGATGCCTGTTACATCGGCAAGAAATAACCGTCATCATCAAATTTCATTTCATGCAGATCCTCTAAGACTTCGATATTTTCTTTATCTTTCAACTCATTAAAAATGACTTCAGATACAAATAACTCTCCAATATGAAGCGTATTTGGGATTCTTACAATTCTTGCCTCAACTGACGCAACACCCCAGTTAGCGCGTAGAGCTGCTTTTAGTGCTTCTTGGTCATTATCAAGAACAATCGGAATTTTAGCTCGATCTAAAAATGTACTTGTGACAACATTTTCATTCATTGCTTTATAATCAATTTTTTCAAAGAGACGCTTAGTTGTTAAATCAGATAAGCCAATCCCAAGCGCATTACCATGGCAAGCTTCACTTAAATTCGATGCGATAACATATTTTATATTAGGTTTTGCCGGCTCTTTTACTCCTAATACACGAATACGGCCAATAATATTCGTATCCATACCCGTACCACTGTAATTTTTCCCGATTTCATCCACTACTAAAATATCCATTTCATCTACTGGTAAGCTAGGCATTAATTTAAAGGCTTCCACCAATAATTCCTTTTCACGTTCCTCAACTCGATCTGGCTTGATAGCTTCAATGATTGCAGTTTCCTCATGTGCGTTTTCAACAATGGCTACTCCAAACAATGTATTTGGTTGTTTAAACACTACTTTTCCAACTTCAGGCATCATATCACGGATTCCTTCAATACCGTATGTGTGTAATGCAAGTGCTTGTTTGTGCTTCCCGATTCCAATGGATGCCATTTTCAAGACACCGCTTTCGATTTCCTTCTTAAAATCAGTATGCGGCTTAACACGGCCCATGATGATAATTCCATCTGCATGATAAGCATGTTTATCAAGATATACAGGGATGCCAGCTGATGTTACATCAATTTCAACAACTTCCATAGATGAACGAATTTCACATCCTGTTGACTTTTCGGTAACCCCTAATCCTTCCAGTACCTCAATTTGCCCTTCAGCTGTCGCTCCACCGTGACTTCCCATTGCAGGAATAATAAACGGAGTTGCACCTAATTTTTTAATTTCATCAGCAACACTTTTCACGATTAATGGTATATTTGCAATCCCACGACTTCCAACTGTAATCGCAACTTCCATTCCAGGCTTAATCTTATCCAATGCTTTCACTTGCTGAAATTGCTCTGTAATCGTTGCAGGGATATTCTCTAAACTTTTCGCTTGGAACTTTTGTCTTATTTTTGCAACCTTCGGAAAAGACATTATTCTACACTCCTTTTTAAACTAAATAGTTCAAATACTAAAGTGAGCAAGAGATCCATAATTGATCCCTTGCTTTCAAATCATTCTCTTTAAATTATTTCTCAGGAGCTAATTCAATCGCCATACGAATAGCTTCTTTTAACGATAGCTCATCCGCAATGTTTTTCCCAGCGATATCAAAAGCTGTTCCATGGTCAACACTTGTACGAATCGTTGGAAGACCGACAGTAATATTTACTCCAGCTTCTAGACCTAATACTTTAATTGGACCATGCCCTTGATCATGATATTGTGCAACAACAATGTCAAAATCGCCACGTTTTGCTCTAAAGAATAATGTATCTGCTGGAAGTGGTCCTTGTACATTTATTCCTTCTGCTTGAGCTTTTTCTATAGCTGGAATAATTTTTTCTTCTTCTTCACCATTTCCAAAAAGTCCATTTTCTCCAGCATGAGGGTTAATGCCACAAACTGCGATTCGAGGAGATTTAATCCCTGCTTTTTGTAATGTTTCATGTGCAAGTTTAATAACTGTATATTGACGATCAACGTTTATTTTATTAATGGCATCGATAATCCCTACATGTGTTGTCACATGAATAACTCTTAAGCCAGGAGCAGATAGCATCATTGCGAAATCTTTTGTATTTGTTAATTCTGCTAATATTTCAGTGTGACCTGGATAAATATGACCAGCTTTATGAAGCGCTTCTTTATTTAAAGGTGCTGTACAAATTCCTTGAATTTTTCCTTCGTTCGCATAAGCAATTGCCTTTTCTAAATAGCGGAATGCAGCATTTCCAGCCTCAGGAGAAACTTGTCCCCATGGTAAATCTTCAGAAACTAAATCTAAATCAATAATATCTATTGTGCCATATTGGCACTTTGCATCTTCAGGATTCAAAATGACATTTAATTGAAGATCTACATTTGTTACATCTAAAGCTCTTTTTAGAATTTTAAGGTCGCCAATTACAAATGGACGGCAATTTTCATATATGTTTTTATCATTTAAAGATTTGACGATAATTTCAGGTCCGACTCCTGAGGGATCCCCCATTGTAATCGCGATATTTGGTTTATTCGTAGTCATAATCTTTTCCTCCTGTTATCACATCATATTTCGCCAAGCATATGTCGAATGGCAGTTATTTGTAATTCGACATATGCTTGGCGTTGTTCCTGCTCATTTAAAACCTGATCTGTAAAAGCTTTCAATTTTAGTTCATTTTATGAATGATTAGTATGTCGCCAATCACTGTTTTTAACATGTGCATTTACTTCAGTAATTGTTTGAAGCGCCTTTGCAAGTGCTTGTTCTGTTCCAAATGCACCAGCTTTTGTAACAAGTGGCATACCGTCAAATGAACCACCGAACAATTTCCCGTAAGGTATACCAGCCTCTACTTCACCAATTACCCGAATTCCTTCGCCATTTAATACTTGACATGTGGCGCCTGCAATATCCCCACCTGTTAAAACAGCACCACAAATGTTCTTGCTTTCAATTAATTGACCAGCGATTTCTCCCATAGATTGGGCAATTGTATTACCTACATCAAAGTTCGATAAACCGAGTTTACGTTGAAGATCCTTTACTCGATTTATCGTCTCTCTCTCACGATTGGTAGTTACGACTAAATCGCCTTTTTCTAGTAATGCTTGACCCGCTTTAACAATACGTTCAATTTCAAATTTTCTCCTATCTTCGTAAAAGAATTCTTCAGGAGAAATCACAATTTCTTCAACATTATTTTTCTCTTTTAGATCTTGAATTTGTCGATGAGTAATAGAATTTACACTACCAGCTACTACTAACACTGGAAGTCGTTCACCATCCTGTGTCTTACGCAATGGCTCTTCATACTGATCTACGTTGGAAAGATGATAAGCAATACCAGCTGATCCAACCCAAAGGAAATTCTCATGTAACATTTCAGCAGCTTCGACAATCGTCTTTAATTCTTCATCAGTTGTTGCATCAACGATGATCATTTTTGACGTTTCACCTGAGGACAACGCATTCATTTTTTCTGATAAATGACTTCTTCCTTTTCGTACATCAGAAATTGAAATTAATTCGACTTCCCGCTTACTTTGCTCCTGTAACAATTTTGGTAGGTAACTTTCATTTACTGGGCAGGCGGGATCATTTGCAATTTCGGTTTCCTCTAATAGCACACCATTGACATAATGTTTGCCATTTATTGTAATTCTATTACTTTTCGGAAATGCCGGCACTACAAACGAAGTCTTATACTTAAACACATCCATTACTGCATCAATTTCTGGGCCAATATTCCCCCTCATGGTTGAATCTACCTTCTTAAAGACTTTTGAAACATCTAATTTGTTCAATTGCGTTGATATATTAAAAACTACATCATAAGCTTTTCCAGAATTTAATGCACGGCTATCTGAATTTAATACAATGACATCTTCACTTAAATGTGTTGGTTGTAATTGTGTATCTGAAAATAGTACTGTCGTATTTAAACCTTGTTTTGCAAATTGGACACCAGTATCATTAGCGCCTGTTAAATCATCTGCTATAACAGCTAGTCTCACCTACATCCCGACCCCCTTTATACGCATTATCAGTTTGTATTGTTTGCGTTTTTTTATTTTATTCCAGTTCATATCGCCTATTTATTATTACATTATAAGTTTTTCTATTTGTTTCTCATTTAATTCTGCAACATGCCGATTGTTTTTTTCTTAACCGCTTCATACTACAATTTTATTTCCAAACGCTAAAAACGTTTACAATAATAATAAATCAAGATGTTGCATTTAGCAATAATTTTTTATGATATTTTTCTTTAACTTTTTATTACGTTGCCATTTGCATCAATTTAAACTTTGATTTGTGCACACAAAAAAACGCAAGCTGTTATTTTAGCTTGCGCCACAATGTAGAACGGTTAATCCCTAAACGTTTAGCTGCTTTTGATTGATTCAACCCTTCCTCTTCAAGGACTTTAGTTATCACTTGTTTTTCGATTTCTTCTAATGTGCCACTTATATCGATATCTGTTAACGCACCATTCTTCTCTTGCTGCTCTAATCGTTTAAAAACTGTTTCAACTTCTTCCTTCTCGATATAATAAGAATGTGATTGTAAAAATAATTGTTCGATTACTTGCTTAAGTTGTTCTACATTTCCTGGCCAATTATAGTTGGTAATCTCTTCTAAAGCATCCGGTCGAATCCCGATTACTCGGTTTCCATATTTCGGATGTAATTCAGAAATAAATACATGAACTAAATCCTCAATATCTTTTCTGCGTTCTCGGAGTGGTGGTATATGAATTTTTAATTGTGACAATGCATTATACAAATCACGATGAAATGTGCCGTTTTTGACCTTTTCTTCCATATTATCCTCAGAAGACGCTAGCCATTGCAGCTTTTTATCTTGTTCATTCTTGAATATATGATATAACTCCTTTTGCATATAAGAGTTCAATTTATCGATGTTTTTTAAGTAAATGACTCCGTTAACGTATTTTTGAAAAAAGTCTTCGTTCATTAGATCTTTCAGTTGTTCTACACTTAATAAGTCACAATGTAATGTGATAAATGGTTCATTCATTGTTTTCCTTTTTAAATAAATGGAGTGGGCAGTTAATTCTTTTCCATTTCCCTCTTCCCCCGAAATCCACACAGATTCTTCACTTTTACTGTATTGATCTATTTGTTTTAACACCTTCTGAATCAGTTCGCTTTTCCCCGAAAGCGGGATATAAGAAGCGAATGTATGAAATTCTATTGCATCCAGGTTCACGTCCCCACCCTGTACAATAGCTTGATTAGGAAGGGGTTTTTCAAAATATAATACAATAGCATCTTCTTTAGGACATGTCGTTATTGTCCAAAATGAATGATTGATGTGAACTGTTTTTGTTTGCTTTTCACGTGTTAAGGCAGTTTCTTGTATCAATCTTCTTATATCTATCGAATTCTCTAATGTCATCCAATGAAATTCTTTATTGAAACGTTCATTCCCATAAACAATTTTCTCTTCTCTATTAAAAACCCCTATTGCCTGTTCGTTACAATCGAGAATAGATTGAAATAAAGAGACATCCTGTTGCAGCCGCGAGAATAAGCGATATGACCTTCTTGTTTCTTCTAATGCATCAAGAATAGCTTCCTTTCCGGATGTGATGAGAACTCCTGTCAGACCTAATTGCTTAGCAGCTTGAACCGTAACCACATCTCCGATTATCACCTCATAGCCATTTTCTTTAAAACTCATTAATTTTTCTTTAACCTCGATATCTTTTGTAATCGTTAATGTTTTAATGTCTAAATCAAGAAGCTTACATATCGTAGCAGCACCTTGTGTAATATTCGAGAATCCAACGATTGCAGCTTTACCTGAAAATCCTTTTACAAGTGTTAAAATGCGTAATACATCATAGCCAGACACCTGAATGTCAATCACTGGTATAGATACAGCCTCCTGAATAATTGAAGCTGTACCGCCACGGCTGATTATGACATGATAGCCATTTTTTTCAGCATCCTTTGCAATAGCCACTCCTTCATATAAATTACCTAACTCGATTTGTAATTGGATATCTTCAACTTCTTGATTGATCTCTTTCATCATTTCAAACAGTCCCTCATAAGGGACAATTGCCAATGCTTTAATCATTTTCCTTCACCTTCACCTTCTGTTACTAAAATCAACATAAATATTTCTTAGTAATTGCTTACCTTTTTTTGAAGAAATATAAAAAAATCCCTTTCAGGCTTAAGTTAGAGAACTTCCCTATAGCTATTTACCTCAAAAGGATTTTATTATTTGGCTCTTTCCTAGAAAATTGTCGCTTTTTACTTTTGAACCGCAGGCAAGTAGATGTATGCCTTGTCAGGCCTTTCAGAAAGATAGAGGCGCTCCTAGACAAATTCATTTGACCATCTGCAGCAATTTTTCTAAAAAAGGCGGTATAAAAGCAACATTATTGGGAAAACAACCTATTATTTCTAGTGATCCTTTTTTTGATAAACTTCCTTTAGTTAAGACTTGTTGTTAATACTTTATTCATGCTGCCACTTACATAGCCTTTAAGATCAAGGGTGACATATTTATATCCGAATCGTTGAAGGTTTTCTATGATATCTTCATGGTTAGTTAAAACTACCTGCATATCTTGAGGTTCTACTTCAATCCGAGCAATCTCTTGATGAGTTCGAACGCGCACTTGTCTAATCCCTAATCCCTTTATATAAGCCTCCGATTTTTCAACCTTTGTTAATTTTTCTTGCGTAATTTTTTCACCATATGCAATTCGTGAAGATAAACAGGCAAACGATGGTTTTTCCCAAGTAGGCAAATTTAATTGTTTTGAAAGTTCACGAATTTCTTCTTTATAAAGATTCGCCTCTTGGAGCGGCCCACGGACACCATGTTCCTTGGCTGCACGGACTCCAGGACGATGTTCACTCATATCATCGGCAATTAAACCATATACAACGTTTTTAAAACCCTTCTGATGCATAATCGGAACGATTTGTTCGAACAACCCATTTTTACAAAAATAACAACGGTTTCGGTCATTTTCTGCGTAGCCCGGTATATTCAGTTCAGAAGTTTCAATAACTTGATGTATTGCACCAATCATTTTGGCTAGCTTCTTAGCCTCTTCTAATTCACTTGAAGGGTATGTTTCAGAATCAGCCGTAACAGCCAAGACTTTTTCAACTCCTAAAACATCAACCGCAACTTTTAATAACAACGTACTATCGACTCCACCAGAAAAAGCAACAACAACATTGTCCATCTCATTTAAAATTTGTTTCAGTCGTTCATACTTCTCATTCATCCTAATTCCACCTATCTCTATATTTTCAAACTATTTTTAGTGTATAATGCGGTAAATCTATTGTCGGCAAAATCAACCTGTTTTATAGAGGTTGTTTATAAAGCCCGGTATAAATAGCTTACGAATTGCAACAAAGCACATTCGTGACCTTCTGTTAAAATCGCGCACGTCCTGTGCAAATCCACTCTTCACGTTTTACCGCATACGCAAAAGGTTAGAGTCTATCGCTTCTCGGCTCTTTTCATCCGCCTTTTTGAACATGCACTTATAGGGATTTCTTATCGACCCTAAAAAGAATTTGTGCATTTTGCAACACTATTCGATTATAAGCGAATTTCTACCAAAGTAAAAGTAGTTATTAAAGCGATTCCAAAAGTATTTCTTGTTACATTATGTTTTAGAGGATGTTCAAAAAGTCCGGTATAAATAGCTATCGAATTTCTCCGTCACTTTGGTCCTCACGTATTACCGCATACGCGAAAGGTATAGAGACTATCACTCCTCGAACTTCTCGGCTCTTTTTATCCTCCTTTTTGAACGCGCACTTCTAATATTTTTATAGAATATATAAACTGGTCAGATTGGCGAAAAGGGGTTCGGAATGAAACCATTCCAAACCCCTTTTATCTACAATCTGAGCAATGTGACACCATTGCCTTTTCACTTTTATTTTTAAAGAACTAAATCTAATAATAAAGTACATACCAATCCTGATACAGCAACAATGGTAGATAGTACAGTATACGTTCCAAATGCTTCTTTCAAGGTCATCCCCAATGACTCTTTGACCATCCAGAATCCAGCATCATTAACATGTGACGCAATTGCACTGCCGGCTCCAGTTGCAAGTGTTACTAATTCTAAGTTAACGCCGGGAATTGTAGCAAGTGATGGAAGAACCAACCCTGCAGTTGTTAAAGTAGCAACCGTTCCAGATCCTAAGCAGATTCGTAAGATTGCTGCGACAGTCCATGCAAAGAAAATAGGTGACATATGAGAACCTTCAAAGATTTTAGCAACATAATCACCAACGCCGCCATCAATAAGTACTTGTTTTAACGCACCGCCACCACCAATAATGAGGAGTAGCATCCCCAAAGAATTAATGGCTGATGAACATGAATTCATTAAATTCTTGATTGGAACATTTCTACGAAGTCCCATTGTATAGATCGCTAACAATAAAGAAAGCAACATAGCAGTCGAAGAGTTACCGATAAAACGAATAATTTTTACTAATATATTATCGTCAAATCCCAAAGCCGGTTGAATCATATCAATCGCGGCACCTAAAGCCATTAAAATAACAGGGAATAATGCTGTAAAGACACTGATACCAAAACCAGGTGTTTCTTCTAGTTTAAATGTTTTTTGAATACCAAAAGACTCACTGCCTTCTCTAGTAAACGCAGTCGGTACAATTTTTTTAGCAAGCTTAGGATACAAAATACCTGCTAAAATAACAGTTGGTATAGCGACAATGATTCCGTAAATTAAAACCAAGCCGATATTTGCACCATATTCTGCCGCTACTGCTGTTGGACCTGGATGCGGAGGTAAGAATGCATGTGTTGCTAAGGCAGCAGTAACCATAGGAAGACCTAAACGTACAATAGAAATTTTTAATTCTTTTGCAATTGAGAAGATAATTGGAACTAGTAACACAATCGTTACTTCAAGAAATAATGCGATACCCACAATAAATGAAGCAAATAAAACAGCCCATTGAATTCTTTTTTCCCCAAATTTGTTAATTAACGTTGTGGCAATACGATTGGCTCCACCTGCATCTGCAATTAACCTGCCGAGCATTGCACCCATTCCAAAGATTAATGCAATATGACCAAGTGTTCCTCCTAAACCGCTTTCAATTGATTTCATAACATCCGCCATAGGCATTCCCAATGCTAACGCTACGATGACTGAAACAATGATTAATGAAACAAATGTGTTTAATTTGAAACCCATAATTAAAATAAGTAATAAAAGTACCCCTATTGCTATAATTAATAACGGCATAACAATCCTCCTGATGTAATTCTGGTAGTTTTTATAGAAAAAATGCTACAATTTGTTTCTTTTACACATGACGTATATAGATAAGTTCCTACTTAAAACGTTTCTGACCCTTCACCAAATGACTAAAACGGTTCCTCTATATTAACTATCCCTCCCCACACTTGAAAGTGTTTACAAAAAAATACAGAAATATAACAAACTAAGACCATTCACCCTTTTTTACCCAATGATTCATTTAATTTAATACAAAGGTAATTCATTTAAAATAGAAAGCGTTCTATGGAAGTCTGTCATCTTAGCGATAATATGTCCTTGATCATGCTAAAGAGATAATATCGCAACATATTTTGCATTTAATGCGTAGAAGAATACAACATTTTCCGGAACTGTTGATTATCGCATCACCATGTGAACGTAAAATATTTTATACTCTCCGAATAATCTTGTCAAGTGGACAAAATGGATTGTGTTCGTTTATTTTTTTAACAATTATCATTTATTCATTACAAATCATGTAGTTCTATTTCACCTCATTTTTCGATAGGTAGGGTTTTGACCACTATTGCCACATAGATTATTGACTTGTGGTTATAAAAAGCCATTCTATTTTTATCCTTCATACAATCTATCGTTGGGCTAGTGGGATTGGTAATAGAACTGTTGCATAATTAACCACCAATATTCTAACAAGCCCAAGTCCTCCTAGCTGTAGTTTTTTAAAACCTTAATAATAAAAACTTTAAAAAGACTTTTCTACTATACTTTTCTTCCTGAAGTTTTCGGTAATGTTCATATGGCTTAAAAACATAACATAAGATAGCCAGCATTAGTTAGGGATTCTAGAGTAGAATAAAGTGAAACTTCAATCAGTGGGGGTTTTATTTATCCCCCACTGATTGTTAGTTGAACCAATCGGGCTTTTACGGGCAGTTTGTCCCCCACCTACGCTTCTTCGATTCCTCCAGGCCTTGAGGTGGGGGTCTTACTGCCCGTTAATGCGGGATAAACGGACTTTTTAATATTTGGCTACTTTTATTGTTTTTTGCTGTTGAATGAGAAACAAGCCTTCCTGAATTCTGCCCCCCACGACTGAAGCTGATCAGATTCTTTTTCACAAACATCCCATGAAAGATGCAAAGGGTAATATTTCAACATAATAGGAATACAATCTAATCATTGGACAACTCATTTGAACTAGTCGAATTGATGAACTGGATAAAACGGTTGCAACAACTAGTTGGGTTATTTGAATTAAGCAGGTATTGTTAGATAGAGGTTATTTTGATGCCTATAAAGGAGATGACATCAAATAATGGGTGCAAGGAGTTAGTGTTAGATCAAATGACTGACGACATATCAAATATTTCAAGGGAATTTCAAGTAACAATGAACTTTTCCATTCATCGAGCTTTCATTTCCAAGTTAGAAACTGTGCTTTTATTAAAAACAGAAAGAGAAGAAAAAGTGGAGGGAAGATGCAAGAATTTTTCAAAATATTTTTCATAAATTTAATATGCGACATTGACAATATGCTTATCTTAGGAACCATTTTGCGAAATCATTCTTGCTTACACTTAACCATTCCTGCAGCAATGCTCCTTACATTTACACGAACTATTTATGTCATTTTAATTGATAGACTTTCATATGTCCCAATGTTACAAATGCTGATGGGTATCATATTGCTTTTTATAGCCTACAAAGTTGTAACCACATTAATATGGGAGGAAGATCAATATAGCCATTCAACTCGCTCTACTAATTCAAAGGTGAAAGTATTGTTGCTTCTTGCGGCTACAGACTTTTTAATTTCATTAGATAATGTAATTGTCATTTCTAGAATTTCACAACACGTGGTGCCAGTTATCATAGGGATATTTTGTGGTCTTCTAATTTCACTCTTTTTTTTGCCACTAATTATCAAGCTTGTGAAAACTTTTTTTTGGATCAATATCATTGCTGGGGGTTTCATTACTCTAAATGCAATCAATAGTATTGTAAACGACCCAAAATTAGCGAACTGGATCGATTACATTAATTACTTGTTTCCAAATGCGAATATTGTAAACTTGGTGACTAACGGTGCAGTCATCCTTACTATAATAATAGGTATATTTTCGTATATAAAGCATCACCGTATAACGATACATAGGTAGCATGAAGATGCTTATTTTTTTAGAAATTATACGTACTTTTCTCGTCAAACTAAATTTGCGAATATTTGATCAATCCCCTACCAATAAACCCTTAAAAAAGTTCTTCCTGAATTTATGCTTTAGGATTTGTAAATAAGTAAGCATAAAATATAAAACTTTTAGTTAAACCGCTAAATCATTAGTGGTTTTTCCTATGTCGCAGTTTGTGAAATATGCTGCAATACCATTTTCAAGATGATAACTAAAAAAGACACAATTTCTTATACAAGAATTGTGCCCGCCTGCGAAATATTGAAAATGTATGAGCTACAAAAATAATTCTACTTGTTTATAATACTGCTCTAGCTGCTTCTAATGCTGCTTCGTAATTTGGGTGGTCTGTTGATTCATTGACATACTCAACATATGTTATTTTGTCGTTTGTATCAACAACAAAAATAGCACGTGCTAATAAGCGAAGTTCTTGAATAGCAACACCATATGCTTCACCGAATGAAAGATCACGATGATCTGATAATGTTTGTACATTCTCAATACCATTTGCTGCACACCAACTTCTCTGTGCAAACGGTAAATCAGCGCTAATAGTAAGAACCTGTACATTACCTAATTTAGAAACTTCTTCGTTAAAACGACGTGTTTGTGCATCACAAACAGGAGTATCAATAGAAGGTATAACAGAAATTAAACGAACTTTCCCTTTTGACTCAGCGAGTGTAACAGGTGATAAGTCATTCGCTAGTACTGTAAACTCTGGAGCTCTATCTCCAACCTTTACGTCGTTTCCTAATTGTGTTACTGGATTTCCTTTCCACGTAAAATTAACCATTTTAATTCCTCCCTAAAAAATATGTACAGTGCAAATATAGCCCAACTATTTAGAGTTATCAATTTATTCTGTTTATTATTTAAATTTTGTTATCACTGTTGTCAAAATGACTGCGTCAATAACGAAATAATGCCAGGTTGAATAGCTTATTACTTCAAGATGAGTATTGTTCGTATTTGATATAATCAACCATTAGTCTAATTGAATGACAAATTCAAGTCCTGTTGGATTGTCCGAAAATGGCAAGCCCTCTTTAAAGACTAATTCAATTCCTGAAAAATGGTCGGGTAATGGCGGTGAAACGATGAAGTTATTACTGATATGCCCTTGTGTACCGCCTCCCCCTTCTGACCGACAATCGAACGTGTCATCTATGGATAACTCAAAAAATCGATGGTTATCTAGGTCATTAAGAGCATTATTCGTCGCGTCCCAATCAATATATAGATAGATTACACTTGCGTTGGAATACTGCCTAACAAAGGTTACTGTATACATAATTCCTTCATTTTCAAACGTCTTAAATACAGGTACATGCTTTATGAATTCAGACGGTTCAATACGTGGTTTAAAGTAGTCCTCTTGTCTCATCGTTGAGAATAAAGTTTGTAAATACTCTTCATAAAATCCGTACTTGCCTGCCCAATTAGAGATGATCTCATTAGGTGGACAACCTGGATTTTGGTTTGAAAGCTCTTTACGTTCGTTTAATAAACTACAAATTTTTTCATCAATCGGGAAGAGGCGCTCGTCATAATAATTGGTTGGCCGTTCAAACGGTAATCGCTTCATATTTAATTCCTCCGTTTTTCACCAAATTCACTTTGAAATTATTTCCATGATAACAAAAAGTAAATTTTTCTGAAAGATTATTTCAACTAATTTGCCTCGTTACTTGAATAAAGAAAGTTTAGTAATAGCATAAGAACAGCACTCTCTTTTCTTAGTAGATTTGAATGATTAGCCTATCCTTAAGATGGTTGTAGGTATTTGCAGATTGAAACTTTACTAACCCTATATAAACCTAAAAAAATCGAACACATAGTAGTCATTACAATATGTGTTCGACTTTTCTTCGTTTATTGATATATCTCGTAGTAGCATATTTTTTCCTTATTACGCTTTACTCTCTATCCTCGCTTTTTTCATATATGATGCCCCCAGCTTTATAATGAAAAGCATGGTATCCTTCATCATTTAACAAAAAAGGTAAGTAATGAGGCACCTTTTCTGGGATGCCAAGATTATTTGCATCCAAAATCCAATCGATTTTCTTCCAATCTAGAATTCCTTCTCTAGTCTTTATCGGTGTAGGATAGTCTAAAGATTGGTCTAAAACGGCAAGAAACACATGAATTCCATCTACTGAACCATTTGAAGTCGTCCATTCTACCACTCCTTCAGAGAAAAAATGGTTTAATCGAATTCCTGTTTCTTCCCACACCTCGCGAAGTGCAGCTTGTACTGGAGATTCATTGCCCTCAATTTTTCCACCAACGCCGTTCCAAATACCCATTATTGGTGCTTTTTCTCGATTTAACATTAGAATTCTATTACCTTGTTTTAAAAAACAAACTGTATATTTGAATTTCATTTGATATACGCCTTTCAACGATTTTTCTTTTATTAAAACCGAATCATTCTTCCACTATACTGTCGTATACTTTTTATTGGTTGCACCAAAAATATCGTTTCTTAGTAGATTTAAATGATTATACTTGAAATTTAGATGACTGGTAGGTTCACTCAGTATCTGCATACAAATAAAGTTATCCACATACAAAACGAATATGGCATTAAAACGCCATCATTTACCATGAAGGCTCCATCCTGTAGCACGCTACACTCGCCTGATCACAATGGTGGCGATGCCGAGCCAGAATTTGAAGTATTTTCTTAATAAAGTACGTATATCTGCAAAGTAGATTGTCTATTTTAGTAAGTCGCGAAGCCCCGTCCCCATGTCCTTCATACAAAATAAGCTGCCACAAAGACCTTCATTGTTCCAATAACAGTACTCACATTATTTCCATACAGACAGATACTTCTTGCGATATTTGCTATCCTCTTCTGTTTCAATCAATTCCATGGCTGTTTGCTTAATTTGTTCATCATTTACTTGATCATATAATTTCTTCAAGCCTACAATCATATCGTATCGAATCAATGTATAATGTTTCTCATTTGCTCCGTTTTGAAAACGATCAACAATATACTGCATCATCATTTCTTTTTGTTCCTGTCCAGCTAAGCCTACTTTCCAAATCGATTGCAAGCTGTGTCGGGCTGTCACAAATTTTGGATCTTTTGTTACCGCCCATAATGCTGAAAAATCGTTTAGCATTCGTTTTTCAGGGTCACTGATTGCTAAACCGGAAAGGAACTGGGCAGCCCGAGATCTTCTGTGATTATCAGGGTCTGTTAACCAGTCCTTTAATTGATCCCAAACTTCATAAGCCCAGTCCACTTCTTCATTTGTGGCCGCTAAAATAGTATTAAAGGCTTCAAATTGAACATCTTTGTCCTTTGCTTCTAAGTTCTCAAAATATGCTTGAATGTCACGGTCCATTTACATCACCTTTTATATTGGAATTATATCTATTTGTTAGTGTACTAAATGATGGACTTCTATACAAAAAAGTAGATGATTCTTTATTTAGTTGATAGTTCGCTTTCTGTTACCCATTTATGATTTGTCACTTTTTCTCCACCCGTAGTTGGCGTGTAATCAACCATATAGACAGTCGTTTTTTCGGCTGAGTCAATTTCAGCCGTAGCTCCATCCATACCTTCCATATGGTCCGCCTCTATGGTGACCTCCGTTCCTGGTGCGAATGTTTCCTCACCGGCATCTTTAATTTCTTCTTGAACAACCCATTTATGATTTTCAACTCTTTCCCCACCTGTTGTCGAGGAATATGAAATAGCATAAGCCGTCGTATCATAAGCACCTACAATTGTTGCTTTAGCACCGTCCATCCCTTTCATATGATCTGTTTTCAAAAATGCTTGACTGCCAACTTTATACGTTGGATTCTTTGCTTCATTCAAATCTTTAGGAACTTCACCTGAACTAGAATGGGAACTATGATCCATCTCTTCATGTTTGGCATGCTCATTGTTGTTGGAATGATTCTCGTCGCTTGTATCATTTCCACATCCACTTAAACCAATAATCGTAGCGATACTAAGAAAAATCAGTTGCTTATTCATCATAATAAAACACCTCGATTTCTTAAATTTATTGTTATAAATATAATATACCCACCAGGGGTATAAATCAAACAAAACATGAGGTATCTAACAAAATTTATCTGATTTTTCTTAATTAAACCGGGCCAATTGTCCCAGTACACTTTTTAGATTTTGTTTCAAGGTTATGCTCCCACCATCGAATAATGGGCAGTTGTTTGAAACATATGGAATGAAGCCAAAATAAATAAGACGATTGCTAATTAAAGCAAATCGTCTTATTTAGTAATGTGTAATACTATCAACATGGCAGATCTCAATCAATCTGATTGAGACGTTTTTGAGAAGTAAGTTTTTCGTTAGTAAAGCTCTTTTATTTGTTTCGTAAGCTCTTTAAATCTTAGATCAAGTTCTGCATATTCTTTATTATTTTGGGTCATAAAACTAAGCTTTCCTAAAACTTCTTGCCGTTCTGTTTCAAGCTGTAAGCGTCTTTCTTCCTTATTATCTTTTTCGGAAGCTACTTCATTCAATTGCTTGTGTATACGATTGTTCGAAATAATGAGTTTTGTAGCTGTTGTTTTTTCTAGGAAATAGCGATCATGCGATACGACCAATAGCGTACCATTGTATTGTGCTAACGTATCTTCCAATTGTTCACGCGAAGCTAAGTCTAGATGATTCGTTGGTTCATCTAAGATAAGCACATCTTTGTCTTCTAGAATATACTTCATAAGCTTACACTTCACACGTTCACCCATGCTCATGTTCATAATGGGTTCTGACCATTGAGAAGCCATAAATCCTAAATGCTTCATTAAATTTCGAACTTTTCCTCTCGCCTCGAATGTTTCTTGATAAAATAGCTGCTCTGGTGTTTGTTCAAGTGGCAGATCAAATACTTCTTGCGTTAAATAGCCAATTTTTGCAGATGGTGAAATCCATACATCGCCTTTAGCAGTTTCCTGTCCGAGAATTACTTTCAATAATGTCGTTTTCCCACTGCCATTTGGGCCCGAAATTGAAACCTTATCCCCATGCTGTATCGTAAAATTGGCGTCTTTAAAAAGCATTCTGCCATTAAATGATTTCGTTAATTTTTTAACTTCTAAGAAACGTTTTCCTACTCTATGATTTGCTTTCATCGAGAAGGTTACTTTGTATTCTGAATCAAGAGGCTTCACTTTTATTTTTTCAAGTTCTTTTTCAAGACGCTTTTGTTTAGATTTTACTTGTGCATCCATGCGCTTTGCTTTTACCCGATAGTATTCTTTAGGGAATTCTTTTTTCGTCGATTGTGCATGAGCTTTTTTAGACCAAGAAGTAAGCTCCTTCATTTGCCCCTCAATACGTTCAACCATTTTGTGCTGTTTTTCATATTCTCGTTGCTGCGTAAGTCTTTTCTGTTCACGGAATTTCAGATAACTTGAATAGTTGCCTTTGTGACTAATAAGCGTTTTATTTTCAATTGACCAAATTTTTGTTGCAACAGCATCTAATAAATAGCGATCATGCGATACAAGGATCACCGTACCTTGATGACCTTCTATCTGTTTGGTGAGGAACTCTAAGCTTTGCTCATCAAGATGGTTTGTCGGTTCATCTAATAATAGAAGGTCTGTATCTTGTGCAAATCCTTTTGCAAGTCGCGCTTTTAATTTTTCTCCGCCGCTTAATTTTGAGAAGTCATGTGTTGGAACATGCCATGTCTCTAATAATGTCACTTCTTTTGGAGAAATCCCCTCGAAAGAATGCGATTCGGTCTCTTGTTCAACCATAATGATTGTAAGATCGTCCAGCATATATTTAATTTGCCCTTCTGTCGGTAAAAAGTCATGGTTCAATAACCGCAACAAAGTAGATTTTCCCGCACCATTTTTGCCAATAATTCCAATAACATCCCCTTGTTGCACATTTGCATTCACGTTTTCAAAAATTGTATGATCTTTTATTTCAACACATATATGTTGTAATTGCAGTAATTCTTTCATTCTAATCACCCTTCGCTTTTAGGGAGAATTAAAAAATCCTCCCAATTCATTTGGAAGGATTAGCCGCATTTTACCGTACTGAAATAAGCTACCGCGCTTGATAGCTCTAATGATGGTAGAAAAATGGGTAGACTAATCCTAAATTATTATCATTCGAAATATAAAATTTCAAATTCTAAAAAATAAGATTAGTTATCCATTGTCCACCCATCATTCCTTTCGATTTATATTAGTGTGATTGTAGCACTTATTAATAGAAAAAACAATAAATTCATGTTCAACTTTTGAGTTTGTAAATGTAGCCTACGAATCTTCTTCAATGACGAAAAAGTGCTTAGCCACCTTTAGCGGAAAAGGGGCGGTGCTTCGTAAAGTCAGCTCCACACCGCTCCCCTGTAGAATTCGCAATATTAATGTGTTCTCTACCTTTTATCCTTCACAGCCTACAAAGTCTTTACGCCTTTTCTTCGATAGAACCTTTACCTGCACCCATTCCTGCAATAAAGAGAATAATCGGCATCATTAGTAATAAGATAAGTGGCGCACTCCATCCGCCCGTTACATCATGTAGCCAGCCAAATACAATTGGTCCTAGAGCTGCTAAAAGATAGCCAATGCATTGAGCCATCCCTGAAAGTTCAGAAGCTTGCTGGCTATCGTTTGTTCGTAATGTGAAAAACATCATCGACAAGCCAAATGCACTTCCACTAGCTATTCCAATAACTACGACCGACAATGGCAAGAAAACGCCTAGTAATAATCCCGAAATACCAATAAAATATAAGACTGCCGTAAATACTGCCAGAACCCGTTGATTTTCCAACTTCCCTGCAATGATTGGAATAATAAACGTTATGGGGATAATCGCGAATTGTAATAAGGAGAGCATCCATCCAGATGCACTTATACTATACCCATTATTCTGAATGATTTCAGGCATCCACGTCATCAATGTGTAAAAAATGAAAGATTGAACTCCCATAAAAACGGTAACTTTCCAAGCTACTGAAGATTTCCAGATGCTTTTCGTTTTAGTTGGTTGCTTCCGTACGTTTGAATGAATGTCTTGCTTTTTGTTTAATTGAAAGGCCCATATGATGATAGCCAGACATGATAAAATGCCCCAAACGCCTAAAGATCCTCGCCAACCAATGTTTCCTATTGAAGAGATCGGAACACTTAGACCAGAACCCAAAGCTCCAAATACATTCATAAACACAGCATAAATGCCTGTCATTAATCCCATTTGTAAAGGGAAATTATTTTTAATAAGTCCTGGGAGCAGTACATTACAAATCGCAATAGCAAGTCCTACTAAAACCGTACCAATGAACAAGAAACTTACTCCAGGAAGGAAACGAGTTCCGATCCCAATTGTTAGAACAAGTAAAGCTAGAAAAATGGTCATTTCAGTTCCTAGTTTTTTCGCTATTTTCGGTGCAAATGGTGAAAGTAACGCAAAGGCTAGCAACGGAACGGTTGTGAGGCTTCCCGCTACTGAGTGAGATAAGCCTAAATCATCTCTTATTGCTGATAAAAGAGGACCTACAGAAGTAATTGGCACTCGTAAATTGGAACCAATTAAGATGATTCCCAATAGTAAAATCCAATATCGACCTTTTGTTAAAGGTTGTGTGTATATTTGCGAAGCTGGCTTATTCAATTTTATCCCTCCATCATTGTATAAAGTGAGTCTTTTGCTTTCTCCATATAAGTCTTTACGCTCTCCATGGCCAGCTGAGCATCTTTCAATCGAATCGCTTGATAAAGATCTGTATGCACTTCATATTCATCAGTTAACGGACCTCTTACACGCATTATTTCGTGAACTGAATGCTGTAAAGAATCTGTAATATGATCATACAGTTCAATAAACATTTCATTGTGAGTAGCTTTTACTATTGATTTATGAAAGGCAATATCCATGTCAATAAAATGCTGCGGTTCCTTTCCTTTGGCGGCTTCTTTACACTTCTCAAGGCATTCGTCTATTAGCTTTAAATCTTCATTGGATCTTCTCTCTGCCGCCAATTGTGCAGCTTCTTTCTCTAAAGCTAACCGAACTTCTAAAGTCTCCATTAGATCACTTTTTTGAACTTTCCGCTCTAAAGCTATACCGAGAGTACTCAATGATTTCACCGTCGTCCCAATACCTTGCCTTGTTTCAAGAAGACCAGCATGCACTAAAGCTCGAATCGCTTCTCTCAATGTATTTCTACTGACATCAAACTTCTCCATTAGTTCTGGTTCTGCAGGAAGTTTACTACCTACCTCCCATTGTCCAGCTTCGATCAAATCTTCAATTTGGATTGCTACTTGTTCCACTAACGTTAGACGCTTAATCTTTTTTATCATCACGTAATAGAGCCTCCTTTTAAACGTAGGATGTTTGGTTTATCGGATAATGTATCATGGAATGAAAGGAAAGTAAATATTTAGCTTCTGAAAGCAAATAAATTTAAATTTCCTTCAGTGTTTTTCCTTGACTCTCTCACAAGTGGAGGGAAGGATATTAAAGCCCGTTCAACCGGGATAAAGTTCTACTTTCCCTTATACAAATAAGAGAATGACAAAAAGGCCCCGCAAAATGAAAGCGCCAGGCACGCAACACAATCTCGTCAATATTCTTTATATTGTTTTCCAATTCTCTTCATTCATGTACGTAGTAAAACCCTTAGCTTTATTATCCACGATTCTAAGTAATTTATTGAAATTCTTGGGAGCCTCTACAACTTCATCTTGATTTAGATTAAGTTTATCCATACCTATATAATGGTATAATTTAGACAAAAATATAAGAGGGCGGTAGAGATTAAGATGGAGAGTGGTAAACAAGTAATTTGTGAAAAAAGAACATATTCCAAAGAATTTGATTCTCACCAACATAATTTTGGTCAATTCCTCTTTCCTTTGCAAGGCTCCTTAGATTTACAAACCAAGTGGCAAAAAATCAACCTTAACTCAGACTACTGCTTTTATCTGCCTCCTGAGTGCAATCATATGTACCGTTCTACTGACAGGAATGAATTTTTAATCTTAGATATCCCAAACCATTATTTACCTAGTAAAACAGAAAGTATGTATATGAAGTTAGACAAACAATGGTCGTCCATTCGTTTTTTATTATTGGAAGAGGCAAGGGATCAGGAGAACATAACAGCTGCATTGAGTGATCTGACTAGATATGTGGCCCAAAAATTACGAGTATCAACATCTCCTTCTATTGACTTTATTCACAATCATTATAAGGAGTCCATTAGAGTTGAAACATTAGCGGAGATCGAACATTACCATCCAGTCTATTATTCATCTTGGTTTAAACAAAAAACAGGTAAAAGTCCAAAAGCTTATATCACTGAACTCCGCTTAAACGATGCTAAACGATTATTAAAAACGACATCATGGTCCATGTCGAGCATTAGTGAAGAAATAGGCTTTGAAAATTCTTCCTCATTTACAAGGTGGTTTGTGAAATGCGAAGGGAAACCTCCACAAAAGTTTCGAAAAAATTAAAATCGGATAAAAAGAACCTTAAACGTAGTAAAGAAAAATGATGATTAGTTTTCTATACTATCAATAGTGGCCGTAGTTTTCACTCTAAGTGCGATCTTTTTATCTCCTATTTTATTTATGTATGATATGTCTTGGATCATTGGAGTCCGTGGTGTCGCTGTAAGTCTCCCTCTTGGGATTATTACAACTGAGATTGCCTACTTTCTTTTTACCAAAGGACTTATCCACGTCCCTTCATCAATGGCAGGTACACTTTCATTAGCTGAACCCTTAACAACAGTATTATTAGGAGTTTTCTTCTACAATACAATACAGATCTACAGTTAGATTGGACTAGAGGTGAATCAAAATGTATTGGACTCCATTATTCGAAAATGATGTACCAGTAGCACTCTCCCGCTCTTAATGGAGAGAAAACTATAATAGCTGCTTCTCTCCGTTAGGGCATATAAAGCCTAACTTAAAACGGAGGGTATAAAAATGAAAAACACACTTATTGGTTCTTTATATTTAATATTAGCTTCGAGTATCTGGGGAGGTATGTATGTTGTCGTTAAAATATTAGTGGCAGTCATACCACCATTAGAACTCGTATGGATGCGTTATTTAATAGCATTAGTGGCACTAGTCATACTTGGACTGGTGACTAGACAAAATTGGAGTATTAAAAGACGACACTTTGGCATTATAATTGCTATTGCAATTATAGGGTACATCATTTCCATTGTTACTCAAGAAACAGGTACAATGCTTTCTACTGCACAAATGGGTGCTATTATAACTTCTACAACACCAGCATTTATGGTTTTGTTTGCTAGTTTAATCCTTAAAGAACATTTAACTTTAAAGAAGGCTATTTCAGTTAGTTTAGCCACTATTGGTGTGATTACCATTGTTGGATTTGATGATATTAATATGTCTAGCATGCTTGGTGGAGTATCACTTATTATAGCAGCATTAACATGGGCGTTAATGTCTGTACTCATAAAATGTATACCTAGTGATTATTCACAAATTGTCGTTACGGCCTATGCTACTTTACTTGCTGTTGTTGTTCTAACTCCTTTTGTTATACCAAAACTATCACAAATTGATATAAACGATTTAACTAATCCAACCATTTGGGGAGGATTAATTTATTTGGGTGTAATATCGACATGTACTGCATTTCTATTATGGAGTCGTGGATTACAAATGCTAAATGCCTCCAGTGGGGGAGTTTTCTTTTTCGTTCAACCCGTTGTTGGAACATTATTAGGGTGGTTAATACTAGGTGAAACGATTAGTATAACCTTTTGGATAGGTTCTATTTTGATTCTCTTAGGAGTCTTAATCGTTATTAAAGATAAACAAGAAGAACAAAACCATTCTAACCATTCTTTAGCTCAATAAAGTAAAACTTCCCTCAGTGGGGGGTTAGTCCCGTTCTACTGTCGCTAAATCTTCGATAAAGCGACACTACGAACCCGATTGGTTCAACTAAACCTTTGAAAACCACAAAGGTAAGTTTCACTGTATCTCACCAATCGGGGATTTACAGGCTGTTTATCCCCCACCTATTTATTTCTTGATTCTCTCGCAAAAATTGAGGTGGGGGTATTACAGCCTGTTAAACCGGGATAAATAATGCGAAAACAAATTTTAGGAGGCATTACTATGGTAACTTTCGACGATTTTCAAAAACTAGATATGCGTGTTGGAGAAATTACAAGAGCAGAAACTTTTCCTAAAGCAAGAAAACCAGCCTATAAATTATGGGTGGACTTTGGAGAAGAGATAGGTATTAAACAAAGTAGTGCTCAAATAACAGATTGTTATGATTTGGATGAACTAATTGGTAAACAAGTATTAGGAGTAGTTAACTTTCCTCCTATGAGAGTTGCTGATTTTAGTTCAGAGGTTTTAGTGATGGGTGTATATTCAGAACAGGGTGTTGTTCTTATAGAACCTCAACAAAAAGTAAAAAAAGGAGACCGATTAGGATAAGGTCTCCTTTGAACGTACAAAAAAACAAGAGCATGCTTGTCACTAAGAAAAATATGATCTTTTTTCGTTAAAGCCCCCATTTGTTTAATTAAGGTCCATGAAAAAACGTTATTCTTTCAAGTATTTTTCTGAAAGAATAACGTTTTTTTCATTTTGGGGGAAGTTTGTTTGGTTAGCTTGATGGGTATGTGACGGTACCCCATATGCAAAAAAATCCCTCCAAATGCCAGTCAGTGTTTTCTACGAACAGCTGATTAAGGACACAGCGTGCTATTCAACGCAGGGAGGGCTGCCGTACTGTCATGTCTAAAGCTTCATTATAAGTCTCCTTCTTCATACCGGCGCAATGTATCTTTAACCTAGAATATCAGAAAGTGCACTTTTTACGTCTGTAAATTGAAAGGAGTAATTGTGGTAAAGTGCTTTTTGAGGGAGTACTCGCTGCCCTTTTAATACCAACTGACTCATTTCACCAAGTACTACTTTTACTACAACCCCAGGAACATGAAGCCAATATGGGCGGTGAAGGACGTCTGCAATGGACTGTCCGAATGATGACATGCGTATTGGATGAGGCGAGGTCACATTCAACGGTCCATCTACTTCAGAATTAATTATGGCGAAGTAAACCATCTCAACCGCATCTTGAATGTGCACCCAGGAAATCCATTGCATCCCACTGCCGATTGTCCCCCCAATACCTAATTTATACGACATCACCATTCGCGGAAAGGCACCCTCTTGACCCAGAATGATGCCGAAACGCGCGAAGACCGTTCGAACGCCTAATTCTTTCGCCATTGCCCCTTCTTTCTCCCAACGCTTTACAACACTCGCCAAAAAATCGTTTGCATCACTTTTCGATGTCTCATTAAACGTTTTGAAGTCTGACATCCCGTAGTAACTTACACCTGAAGCGTTAACAAGAACTTTTGGCTTTGGATGAAGATGTCTCAAAATTCGAGTGACCTCTTTTGTGGCTGTAAGACGGCTATTCAAAATAGCCTCCTTTTTACTTTGGGTCCACCGTCCGCTATTGATTGATTCCCCGGCTAAATTGACCATCGCATCGACATCCTTAAGTTCGTTTTCAGGTTGATTATCTGCAGAAAGCCAATCAACATAATTAACAAATTCACTTGTTCTTTTATGATCGGGAAGACGCGTTAATATGGTTACTCGATGGCCTTTTTGAGTCAACAGGTGAGTCAAGGCTTGACCTACAAACCCGCTTCCTCCCGTTATAACAACATGCAATTTACTCACCTCCTGCAACTGCTTTTTTTATACTATAGAGAATCGATAGGGGCGAGCGAACATACCAGGTTTTCTGGCAAAGATTCCGCGCCTTTCCGAATGAAATACTGACCAAATAAAAGAAAGAGTCAGGGGCCAGTTAGTGAATAAAGTAACGGCCTAAAAGATTGCCAACAAGAAAAATAGGAATCATAACCAGGCTAACAGGGAGACTTGCGAAAATTAAATGCCAGTCTATCAGGCCAAATTGGAACAAACTGTCATATGCAATAAGGCAGTAAGGAATGAGAAGGAATAGCGCCGTTATGATGCCAGGTGTGTAGCCTTTGAAAAAGATGGACTGAACAATATGCATGATCGCCTGCAGAATAAATAAATTGAGAATGGCTGTATATAAAAGAAAGCCCCCTCCGTTTAATGTGAAATGGGCAGTCACCACTGTAGTGAATGAAATAATCAACAAAATCCAAGTAGCCGAAACAGAAAGCCGGGCAGCGGTCGAACCTAGGTTTTCCCTCATATTTAATATTCGTTGAACGAAGGGAGATTTTTGGAAACCATTTTTGTTTGCCTTCATGGAAGATTCAATGGTTATGATCTCTTCTAAGTCATGGAAAATAAAAATGATTGGGAACAACCAAATGACTGTATTAAGATCGAAAAATTCGCGGAAAGTTTCAAGCATCTTTTGCCTCCTGCTTGTTGTAGTTTTGTTCATTGTATGGGACAGAATTTGAAAGTATGCCAAAAGTCACTTGAAGGCTTTATGAATCCATAGACCCTGTTTACCTCCCTTCAGCTAATTTTTGATAATGGGCCAGGGCCAGCAATGGAAAAACGTATTCGTAACAATGATAATTGAGATAAAAGGATCCCGCCATTCCCCTTCCTTTCGGGTAGGCATTTGTCCAATCTTTTTCTTTTCTTTCCACTAAAAAAGCTACACCTTGTTCAATTTCAGGCGTGACTTCAGTCGAGGCTGAGATAAGTGTGTCAAGGGCCCATGCTGTATGAGTGCGGGTACTTTCGCCCAAAGACACATAACAATTTTCGATATCACTTTTACAGGATTCTCCCCAACCTCCGTCTTGATTTTGAATGGCTTTTAACCAGTTTACAGCCTTCTGAATGGCAGGATGATTCGGGGAAACCCCAACCGCAACCATTCCCGTTACAGCCGACCATGTGCCATAAATATAGACGCCCCAGCGCCCTACCCAAGAACCATCCGACTCTTGATTCTTTAACAGCCAACGAATCCCGCGTTTCACCATGGGATGATGAAAATCCAAATGGGTATAGTTCCCGAAAAACTCTAATGTCCTTCCCGTTAAATCAACCGTCGACGGATCAATCAACATATCTTTTCCGCCCTCGATCGGTAACAGGTTCAATATTTTCTTGTTCACATTCTTTTCGAATGCCGCCCATCCACCATCATTATTTTGTATGGAAATGAGCCAGTTGATTCCCCGATCCCATGCCTGCCGACACTCCATCCTTTCGATAGCCAAAGTTCGAATCGCTCTAAGTGCTGCCGTGGTGTCGTCAATATCGGGCTGGATCGTATTCATGTCCGCAAAGCCCCAGCCCCCAGGCAACAGGTCCGGTTCATGAATGATCCAATCCCCGAATTTAACATGTTGACGGGTGAGGATATATTGGTTTGCCTTCTGGACAGTATTCGATGTACAGGGGACTCCGGATTCTTGCAGAGCATAACTAATTAACGTCGTATTCCAGACAGTAGCCGTCGTATATTGGCAGTGGAGTTCTCCATCAATCCGGCAGGTCATTGCTTTTAAGCCTTGCAAGGCACGGGTAATCACCGGATGTGTATTCGAATATCCCCTCGCCAATAAGGCAAAAATCATCATAGAAGTCGAACTTAAATAATTACATAAGGTTCCGTCCGGTTCTATTCTATCCAGCATATATTGTTCGGCGCGATATAAAGCTAACTCGCGAAGGTTTCCAGGGTAGTCTTTCAGGCCATGTATCCCTTTTTGAATCAAATTAATAACCGAGCGGGCTTCCGGATCTTCAGTAAAAGAGCGATTTTCCTTTTTCAGAAACAAATCAGAAAGATCAGGAGACCGTCTAGTTCTCCTGCTGAAACCCAAATTGGCAAGAATCAAAAACGGGATGATGTTCGTTCTGCCAACCACGGAAAAGTCAAAAAGATTGATCGGAAAGGAGTCCGGTAATAGTAGCACTTCAATCTTAATGGGGAAAGGCGGCCACTTGCACTGTCCGGTTATGGCCAACATGATTTTAAACAACATATGGACTTTTGTAGCCCCCCCGTTGGCAAGGATAAAGCGCCTGGCTGCCTGGATATTCTGGTCATTCCGAGGTCGGTAACCGGAGTAAAGAAGGGCATAATAAGCTTCCACAGTGGCTGTGAGATTCCCTTTTCCTTCATCATAAAACAAACTCCATGAACCATCTTCCTGCTGTTTCCCTGCAATACGTTCCACCAATTCTTTTATGAACGCTTCATCATCTATCTCCAATGTCCGCAATAAGATAATCATATGACAGTCTGTTGAAATGCCGGTCTCGAAAGGATATTGCCAGGACCCGTCTTCTGACTGGTCCCTAATGAATCGATCGGTAATTCGGTTGATTTCCGCATTTACCTGATGTCTCATGTTTCCCACCCTCTTTCGTACACTCACGTTGTATTCATATTCCTCTAGCAAAATGAATATGCATCTCTTTAACGGGAGAATCGTACGCAGTTAAAATGAAATGTTGATAAGGGATGATGTATTTTTGCTTGATTCCTATTCGGATGTAAAAAAGGATTTGAAAAAAAAATTAAAAAGCAAATCTTTCGACCTCCTGCCCTCTTTATCCGAAAACGATAAACAACGCATTCACTATATAAGAGAACAGACAAAACAACATAATCAAAACAATGTTACACGGACTCGAGCTTATTATAATTTTTACCTTGAGCACCCCGAAATCCATTGGGCCCTCCTTGGACATATGGTATCGCGGAACGTTGGCTGGAACATGACCGATTTAAAAGGGGATTTGTTGACAAAACTTCTGTCGGAAAGAGATCAGAAGGCGATTTATTCTTTTTTGGAACGCGGCAGCTGGTTTATTTTTCAGGATGTGTATCCCCAGTGTTTGATTTATGACCTAAGTGTGAAAGCCAACCAGGAAATGTTCCACCTTTTGCCCTTTTTTCACATTTCCACCTTTATGGAAACAATGTGGCGTTATTTTTGGAACAGCGGGGATTCCTACACTCTTGCGGTTGCGACTGTGATAAATGAACAAAGTTATTTGGAAAAAAGATTGATCCAAAATGATCATTTTAAAAAAACCGTAACCGGTACGGTCAGCTTCAAGTTGTATGATTTTTTGCGTTTCAATCACATTCTTTTTCCATACTGTGCAGAGGAAAATAGGCAACAAGCCTTACTTGCCGGCGCTACCTCGCGCCATTTCACTTCGCTTCACGAACGAATTTTATTCGGAAAAAGATTGTATACCCTTCTTTTTCAGCGTACAGAGATTTTAGCGGGCGTTTTGAAATGGACGCACGTCCATCCCCATACGGGTTCACGAAAAGATTATTGGCCCGATTTGTTTAACGATGTAAACGAATGTTTCCCCCGTTCCCTTTATAAACCTCGGGTCAAGAATTGTAAGTTGAGAAAAGGCGCCGCCGACCGGTTGTACAGCCCACTGTTAAAATACGCCTGGCCGAATACTTCTCATGAAGATGCGGAAAGCGGCGACTGGTTTGAGGATTGGCATGTTTTGGACTATATTCATAAGGAAGTCGATGTGAATGGAGATATATTCGGGAATTATTGCAAAACGCTTGAAGCAATTGAGCTTGCGGTCATGGGAAAGGAAGCCCTTCTGTTACGGGAAGAGGAATAACCATCAACGTGCGGTGATCTTGACAGCTGTTCCATGAAAATAAAGGCCTCAAAGTGAAAGAAACTAAAATGGTACATATTTGCATTGGGCAGCATGGCATCTTCCCTTATTAAAGGGGGTAGTGTCAGGAAAATACGCTTCCTGACACTACCCCATCCCCATCAAGCTAAGGATGTAAATGACTAGATACGAAATCATTCTTGTTTCAAAACGAGCGAGTGATGGAAAAGTAGGCATACCAAAGAAGCCTATTAAAATGCAATTTTTTTCGCTAGGCAGCTTGTTGATGCTTTACTGTCGTTTCGTACACAACTCCTAGAATATCAAAGACGGTCTTCTTCTTATACCGATGACATTTACGTCCATTTTTCTTAAGCAATTGATAGAGATGATGTAGAATCGTTACGATTTCATTTGGGCCACCTGCCATCGCCCGAAACAATAACGGAAAGTAATCTTTAATCATATAAATCGCTTTGTATTCGCTCAACTCTTGCTTTTTCCTTTCTAGCAGGAGCTGTCGTATTTGAAACATGGTGGAAGAACAGAGAAGAATGCCAATCAGTTGCCCATATAAATGGCACTCTAGGCGTTCTTTCTTGATGTTCTTACACTCGTCAATTTCAAAAAGGACTTCCACATTTTAAATTAAATTTCAATCTGCCAGCGTAAGGAATACAGAGCGTGCACGTAATCCGTTGACACTTCTTTTGGTGGTGTGTTCGTTATGTATACGTTAATCCCCATTAACTGCTTACTTTTATCCTTCATGACAATACCTTTCTTCTTCTCACGCACAGCTTGATTTTTGAGACGTGTTTGTGTTTGATCGTCTGTGAAACGATGGATAATCACACGTGCTGAAAGTTTTTGTTTTTGCCCAATATAGGCTTCAGGAATTTCTAAGGTTTCACCAGCTGTCAGCTCTGACATCATGTGTGCCATATCAAGTTGAACATATTCGGTTTGCTTTTTCAACGTGCCATTTTTGAAGTACTTTGGAGTAGGATTCTTGGTATAGATGCGTGTATTCAACTTCAAACGAGAGATATAGTAAGCTCCTTTATTGTGAATAGCTTGTAAGTCTCGTAAATCGAAATAGCCGAGATCACGTAAGCACAGATCCCCTTTTTCAACAGTTTCTAGGCAAGTGGTACCGTATGTTTTATCATTATTCTTTCCTGGTTCAAGCTGAATCTTTACACCAGCCGTATTACTACTTCCACCAGAACCTTGATAATCACTTGTGAAGGCATCTGGTAGCTGAAACACCGTCGCATCCAAAATCCGAATACGTTTGAATGCAGAAATCATGTGTGAAGATAACGATTGTGTCGCACAGAGTTTCTGTGTTAGGAGCGAAGTAAAGACTTTTCGAAGGAAAGCGACAGCTGCTAAATTAAAGCGTTGATTGAGTCCCTCTTGACTCATGAGTACGCCCGTTGAAGCCTCTAACCGACTACATAGTTGCGTAAGGGATGTACTGGCAACTTCTCGGCTGAGCCAAACACAAAGCGCGATGAGTTCATCTGCTTGATACTTACTCGATCGCTGCACAAACCCAACCTGTTTAGCGATTTTTTGTAGGTCGATTGGAGACAGAATGCGTTGTAATTCTTGTGAGAATAGATGTAATTCTTCAGAAAGCGAGAGGTCCATGAAAAAACGTCATCCTTTTCAAGTATTTTTCTGAAAGAATAACGTTTTTTTCATTTTGGGGGAAGTTTGTTTGGTTAGCTTGATGGGTATGCGGCAGGCCCCCTATGGGAGCTACTCGACTAGCAGTCGGAGGGATTTCGTTATTATTCATTCTTGGGGATTATTACAACTGGGATTGCGTACTTTCTTTTTGCCAAAGGACTTATCCATATCCCTTCATCAACGGCCGTTACATTTTCATTAGTAGAACCATTAACAGCAGCGTTATTAAGGGTTTTCTTAGTAGGAGAACACCTAGGCTTCTCTTCTTGGAGTGGTATTTCCCTTCTATTAGTAGGAATCGGTTTATTGATATTGTCTTCCCAAAATCCTAAAAAAGATCTTCACGTAAGGTGAAAACAATTAAGTTCAGACGAGTATCCAAAAGCAAAAGGTCAGATTCTGTAATAAGTTGAAATACCACTTTTAAGAACTTATTCACACACGAGACACAATTTTATGAAATTTGTAATAAGGGTATGTTCTTAATTGATCTTCATACTCCACAAAGCGATTCCCGCCAAAACGACGAAGTGCAATCATGAGATAGGCTCAATGAATCAATATATTTTTTTAGATCATTTTCCTCATTAGCTGCATCATTCCATTTAATAACAGCGATTTTACATGCTGTCTACTTTCTTCTTTATTTTTGCATGAATAACTAGCCTTCCTGTTTCATTATCTAGTGTATAGTCACAAGTAGACAATGTAAGAATATGATCACTCGCCGTAACCATTGTATTCGTGGGAAAACGGGACTTATCTTGAATCATTTGTAAGAATGAAACATACTCTTCCTCATTAGCAAAGTCTGTTTGGATATAATCAAAGTCTGTTGTCGTCACATAAACGGAAAAAATTTCAGCCTCAAAGCTTTCATACAGGGTATCATAATGAAAACTTTGATTCTCTTGAAAAAACTCTTCATCCAAATATCGATTCAGTTGACCAAACATCGATCCGTTTTTCATACGATGGCCATAAAGAATTGTATGTTGAAAGTTAGTAGAAATATCATTTCGATAGTCCATAAAAATACTACCCATATTCACTTCTTCTCGCTTAATGTTTCGAGATAAATAATACTCATTGTCTTCTGCTTGAACAATTGGATAGTTGATAGAAGTATGGTCCATTTCTAGCCAACCAACGACATCAGCATTCATTTCTAACAAGGAGTTAAATCGAGGTCTAACCTCCTTTTCACTCCTTACACGACCATCCTCTTCATGAACAACGCTCTTATTCAAGTAATACTCCTGAGCTTCTGCTATCGTCTGTTTATTTTTCATATCATCCATATAAATTCTAGATAATTTAAAAAGAGAGAACAAAGCAATTCCTAAACAAACAACAGTCAGAAACTTATAACATAAATGCTTAATTGACATTCCCCTCCGCAAATCATCACCTCAAATCGAGTCCTTCATTTAATCCCTAATGGAACGATATATTGTCCAACGTCTGGATCAGATTGAATAACGACATCTACTCCATATATTGTTTTAACCATACTTGTCGTTATTACATCATAAGGATGGCCGCTTTTAACAATATTCCCGTTGTTCATGATGATGATTTTGTCACTATAGCGGATTGCTTGATTTATATCGTGCAACACCATCACAATCGTTAAACCATGTACTTCGTTCAATTCTTTAATTAATTCTAGTACCTCTATTTGATAATAAATATCCAAGTAGGTTGTTGGTTCATCTAAAAAGAGCATCGGCGTTCTTTGTGCCAACGTCATGGCAATCCAAACCCTTTGACGTTCTCCACCAGATAATTGCTCTAATGTCTTCTTTCGTTTTGTATGTAAATTTGTACATGATAAGGCCCATTCAATAGCTTTTTCATCTTCTTCATGGTTTTGAGAAAGAAAACTTTTATGAGGTAAACGACCAAATCCTATTAATTTCTCGACAGTTATGTCCCAAGGCGCTTCATTTTGTTGATGAACAACAGCTAGTTTTCTTGCGAATTCCTTTGGTTTGTATTGGCTAATTGCTTTTCCATCTAATAATATTTCCCCAGAATGTGGCGAATAATTCCTCGACATGACCCCAAGTAAGGTAGACTTGCCACTTCCATTTGGCCCAATAATCGTTGTTATTTTACCATGCTCAATTTCCGCATTTACTGAGTCTAATAAATTCGTTTTACGATTATATGAAAATGATATCTCTTTAATTTCCATGAATTCTTTCACTCTTTCTAAGCAGGATTATTAAAAATGGACCGCCAATCATCATCATAATGATCGATGCTGGAATATCATTAGGTGGCAAAATCATTCTTCCCAATGTATCTGCTGCTAGTATTAATAATGCACCCGCAAGTGCAGAAAATGGGATTAAAACCTTATGATCTGTTCCCACTATAAGGCGTCCGATATGAGGAATGAGTAAACCTACAAACGCAATAACCCCTGCAACAGAAGTGGCTACAGCCGCTAAAAGAACAGCAACGATTGAAACAAGTAATCGTACTTTTGTAAGATTAAATCCTAAATTTTTTGCTGTCTTATCCTGTAACGCTAAAACATTACACCAGGACGCTAAAAATAAGGAGAGAATCAAACCGATTGAACCATAAATCAACATCACATCAACATCATTCCACGTTTTCAGTGCAAGACCCGATACAGTCGCATGGGTTAAGCTTGAAAAACCCGTAAAATACGTTAGCGCTTGACCTAATCCAGTAAATGTCGCATTAATGGCGACTCCTACTAAAATAATGCGAAGCGGACTAAGACCTGATTTCCAAGATAAACTAAACACTAAAAAGCATGCAAGAGCACCGCCCATAAAAGCAAATAAAGGCGTCCAAAAAAATAGTTGGGGGAAAATACTAATAACGAGTATATATACAAATCTCCCACCTGCTGCTATCCCAATGATACCTGCCTCAGCAAGAGGATTTTTCATCACGGCCTGTAACAGCACACCTGATACTGCAAGAGAAGCACCCGTAAATAAGGCAATAATCAAGCGGGGAAAACGTAAATCTTTAATGATCGCTACATTTTCATTCGTTCCCGTAAATAATCCAGATACTAATTCACCAATGCTTACTTTTAAACTTCCTGATACTGCAGAAATGGAGAAAACGATAATAATTAAACTACTAACGATAAAAAAACTCCAAGCTATTTTTTTCATGTCGTAACGCCCTTTTATTTAATAGATTTACTGATATAACATTTTCATCATTTCGTCTAACGCCTCTGTTGCTGCAAGATTTCCTGTTGTTCCGTAAATTTCTTCTTCCAAATCAAATACCCGACCATTTTTTACCGCATCAAAATGTTTCCAAATATCATTTTCCTTAAATTCTTTATCAAACATTTTGACTACTTCATCAGGTACACCATGAGCAGCCCGCAAAATAATATCTGGGTTTGTTTGCTGAAGAAATTCAGTATTTGTCGCAACATATTCGACTTTTTCACCCGTTACGACATTAACCGCTCCACAAAGCCGAGCAATATCACCGATATAGGAGTGTTCGGATGCAACTAAATAGCTCCCTGGTATCCCAAGTAAGATAAGAACAGTTGGCTTTTCTTTCCCTTCCACTGCTTTATGAATCTCTGCAACTTTATCGTCCATTTTCGTTACAATTTTTTCAGCTTGCTTATTGCGATCATATTGCTCACCTAATGACAAAATAGTCTGTTGCATTTTTTCAAGGCTGTCCAAATTTAAAAAGGTTGCCTCAATTCCCGCATTTTCATAAATTGGTTTTAAATCATATTCTAGGGTTGAAACGGTAAGAACCTCTGTCGGATGAAGCGACTTGATGATCTCAAGATCTGGATTTTTTACAAAACCGACATTACTGACACCATCGTACCTTTTTGGTAATTCCTTAGAACTATCTGGAATACCTACTAAGTCTAGCTCAAGTGCGTCCATGATTTCTGTGATTGCCACAGTTGACGATACAATTCGATTCTCGTTCTCACTTTGATTGTCCGTCTGAATCGTTTCCTGCTCGGAAGAACAGCCTGTTATAAGAAGCAAAAGGATTACACAACATAGAAATGCCTTCATTATCCCTTTATTCATCTGATGCATCTCCTAACTAAATTCTAAAAAATACATGCTAAAGTTTTGAGAAGATTGAAAAAGGCTAAAAGCTACCTCTTTCAATCTTCTCTTTTATTTTTTGATCGTAATGCTTTGTTGCTTCTGATCCCATACGACATTAGCGCCTAGTTGTTCTGTTACAAAACGAACGGGTACAAAAGTCGTTCCCTGTTTTATTTGTACAGCTGTATCAATCGTCTGTGCTTTTCCATTAACTGTTACGCTTTTGCTTCCTTCTTTTAAGCTAATCGTTTTGTTTTGATAAGAAATCGTAACCGTTCGTAAACTTGAATTCCAATTCACACTTGCTCCGAAATTTTCACTTATAAAACGAATCGGCACGAATGTATAGTTGTTTTTTAAGTAAGGAGCTTCGTTAAGTATAAATGGAGTTCCATTCGATAGAGCTTTTTTATTATTTAGATAAAGAACAAGCGCTCCTTTGGATGAATCAACATTCTGATTCGCTGCTACTTTTTTTATCAGACTTGGGTCAAATTTAATTTGAATATCATAGTTATGGTCGTATAACAACCCAGGCATTTCAATATAAACACTTACCCAGCCCTTTAAGTTAGCTGATAAATTTGATACTTCAAATTCTACAACTCTCGTATCCTTCACTAGATTGGTACTGACTGTTTTAACAGCACTTAAAGTACCGTTTTGATCAACTTTAAAACCCGTTATACTTGAACTATCCTTCAATGTCATTTGTGCATATTGTTTGCCGCCTTTTACAATTAAAGACGCAACCGGTTCTATATAATTTTGCATCATCGAAATTTCTGAACTATTCGCTTTTAACACCTTAACAGGAAGTGAATAAGTGCCATCCTCAAGATTAGAGGCCGCAAAAACATTCGGACCGTTTAGTAATAAGATGGTAAGACATAGAGTAAATAAAAAAACAGGTATAGCTACTATCTTTTTTAGCATGTACACTCTCTCCTTTTACTAAAATAAAGGGAGTGTCGGGGATGTCCCAAAAGGGTCTGACCTCGCACTCTATACACAGTATATAGTAGTAAAATACTAACTATAATCTATCTATAGTCGGTGCTGGGTCTGACCCTTTCGTTACGGGACACCTCCCTCCCTTTTAACTTATTTATTTAACGCTTTGACAATGACTACTACCGCTTCCGCTCTTGTAGCGTTGCCTTTAGGTTTAAACGTATTATTCGGATAACCTGTAATGATCTTCTCATGAACGGCTGTTTTAACTGCTGATTGTGCCCAAGATGAAATTTCCTTAGCATCTTTAAAAGATAGGGTTGAATCATTTGATTGAAGCTCTGCTGCACGAACAACCATTAATGCCATTTGCTCACGAGTTATTACATCATTCGGACCAAACTTTGTTTTACTATAGCCACTAACAATTCCCTTTGCTTCCGCTGTAGCAATATAATCACTCGCCCAATGATTTTTCGTATCATTAAACGCATTGCCTTTGATCACATCTAATCCAAACGCCTTTACTATAACGGTTGCAAATTCAGCTCTAGTAATATGATTATTTGGTTTAAACTCTCCAGTCGGATAGCCCGTAATAGCTCCTATCTTAGCAAGAGAATCAATATGTTCTTCTGCCCAATGACCTTTAATATCCGTGAAGTCACTTGGTGTTTCAGGTTGTGTTGGTTGATTGTTTTGTTCAGTCTGGTCAATGGCTAATACTGCAAACTTCGTAAAGTGGTTAACTTCACCGCTAACTTTTCCATTCTTTAAGTCCACTTTGACGTTATCTAGCTTAACCCATTTTTTCGTTGTTTCATTTAACCAGAAAAGCCCCACTTCATGCTTTGTTGTATCAACCTTGGTATTGTCGAAATTAAGTGTAAGTGTAATCGCCTTTTTAAAGTCACCCGTTTTATCCTTTGTGATTTCTAACACATCACTCACCAAAGATTCCTTATCTGCTAGAGGTAAACTTGAAGGATTGGTTACTTTTTTCACAGTAACTTTGAAATCACTCGCAAATGAATCTGCTGGAAATTGAATAACCACTCCACTCTCTTCAATTTTTCCTCCATCTTTTGCCTTGATCGCTTTTTCTGCTACTGGTATTGTAGGCGTTACTGGTATATTCGGTGTTATTGGTGCTGGATTTGATCCTTTTAAAACGGTTTTGCTAGATGGATCGAATTGAATTTGTACAGTATAACGTTCGTCATATGAACCGCTACCTGGAAATTCGTCGTTAGGGATGACTACATGAGTCGTAGCACTTAGCTTTTTTGATAGATCTGGCACTTCAAATTGAACCACTCTTGTATTCACTTTTTCATTTGTGCTAACTACCTTTGCATCTCCCTTTTCAGTTTGAAAACTCTTAATCCAACTGCTATTTAATAGGGTGAGAGAGATATAATTCCTTCCATCTTTAACCTTTAACTCTGCTGGCTTCCACGTGTAATCATCCATAACAGATTTATTGTTTGTACCATCTTTTAATACTTTAAAATCAATCGTGTACATTTCATCGTTTGTTCCTCCTGGTGTCTGAGGAGTTCCACCTGGTCCTTGAGGAGTTCCACCTGGTCCTTGAGGAGTTCCACCTGGTCCTTGAGGAGTTTCTTCTTCTGAACCTGGCTTCTTACCTGTTGTTGCAGTTACAGAGTTTGACCAAGCCGATTGATGTTTATCCTTAATGGCTCTCACTTCATATAAGTTAGACTGATTATAACCAATTGTCGCAATATATGAATTGTTTTCTTCCATAGAAACTATTTCTTTTTTGTTTATTCTAAGTTCATATGTCGCTCCAGAAACCTTATTCCATTCTAATGTTACTTTGTTTTCTGAAACTGTTGGTTCTGAAAGTATCGGAACCGTTACAGCTTCCGCAATTTTAACCGCACTTAAATTCGTTTCAAATACAACATTGTCTCCTACTACTTGTGCTTCTCTGTATTCCCAAGCATCACCATTTTGGTGATATGCTCCAACTTGAGCAGCAGCAAGTCCAGCTGGTTTTCGTAGAGTTAGTTTCACTGTTTTATTTCCTAAATTCCCTACAGAAATTTTAACTAACAATGAATTGGCATCGCTCTTTAATTCAGACACTGTTAGTGAGTTGCTTCCTGCTGGGACAACGATACTAATTGGTTGACCGTTATAATTTGTTTGTATTGATGTTGGCATCGTAATATTTTCTAACGATACACTACCATTCGTATCTAGTTGAGATGTGATTACTTTTTGAATGCTTCCGGTGTCAAATGACATTCTAAATTTTTGGGTATTTTTATAGTTTGCCGCCACTACGTGCATGTCTACTTCTGCATTGACTATGCCCAATTCTGGAACTTCAAATTTAATGACTCTTTGTAGTAACTCTTCTTTTTTACTAACTATTTCTTGAGAGACAAATCCCCCATTCTTTTCAAGGCGAATATCAGTAAGATACTGTCCTGCTTTTTCTTGAACAGTTAAGTAAACATAGTTTTTTCCATCTTCTACTACTAATTTAGCCGGATTTAAAATCCAATCTTTCATAGATGAATCTGTATCCTCTTTTGTTGCATGTAACGCACGAAAGTTGATCGTATATTCACCGTCTTCATATGTTGGTTTCTCTATCGGTTTCATACTATTAACATCAAATGACATTCTAAATTTTTGAGTATTTTTGTAATTCGCCGCCACTACGTGCATGTCTACTTCTGCATTGACTATGCCCAATTCTGGAACTTCAAATTTAATGACTCTTTGTAGTAACTCTTCTTTTTTACTAACTATTTCTTGAGAGACAAATTCCCCATTCTTTTCAAGGCGAATGTCAGTAAGATACTGACCTGCTTTTTCTTGAACAGTTAAGTAAACATAGTTCTTTCCATCTTCTACTACTAATTTAGCCGGATTTAAAATCCAATCTTTCATAGATGAATCTGTATCCTCTTTTGTTGCGTGTAACGCACGAAAGTTGATCGT
>NZ_LFZW01000001.1:4245620-4982590 GCF_001183985.1 Peribacillus loiseleuriae
GTTGCGTGTACGAAAGTTGATCGTGTATTCACCGTCTTCATATGTTGGCTCAGGCTTTTCTGGTTCTTCTGGCTCAGGTGTTGGCACATTTACTTCTACAAGGCTTCCCAGGTCAAATTTAAATTGAACCGTATATTCACTGTCGTAATTTAAACCTGGAATCCCCGTTACAATAACATGAGTAAATGCATTAAGTTTCTCTGATAAGTTCTCAACTTCAAAACGTACTACACGTGTGGCTTTTCCATCATCCTCACTAATTACTTCAGCGTCTGAATACACACCATCTTTTTCCACTTGGAACTTTTTAATCCAATTACTATTTTTTAATGTTAATTCAACATATTTGTTGCCATTTTCAACTTTTAATATTGCTGGTTTTTCCGTATAACCATCCATTACGGAAATTGCTTCTGATCCATCCTTTAAAACTTGGAAATTAATCTTGTATTCGCCGTCTGCTAACGGTTGTGTTTCTGCAAAAACAGGTGAATAAGTTGGAATTAGGGTACCAAAGATCATTAAAAACATAGTAAAAATAGAAATTATTTTATAAAATTGCTTCCTCACCTTACATGTCCCCTTTAATCAAAATGTATTATTGACTTTTTGCCTTCATTTTATATGCTAAAAATAGAGCAGAGATAAGCATAACAATCAGTATTCCAACTTCTGTGCTATCTCCTGTTTTTGGATTCGCTTCTGCCTTAGATTGACTCTTTACATTCGTATCAGCTGTAACTTCCTTACTGTTCGAAACTGCTTCAGAATGCTTTGTTGTCGCATTGTTTGCCTTCGCTGTAGAAGTTGACTTTTCCGTTGGAGTAGCAGCTTTCGTTTCAGTTGGTGCAGCGGCTACATTGATGCCCTTCAAACTGCTCATGTCAAACGAAAATCTTACCGTATATTTATTATCATAGTTATAATCTTCAATCAAGACGTGCATTTTTGATAGAATTGGCTTTGTTAAATCAGATGCGCTAAATTGAATCACTCTTGTATCAGAAGTTTGATCTTGACTGACTATCTTGACTGGGCTACCATTAATCGACAATTCTTTAATCCAATTACTTTGTTTAATTTTGATTTGAACCTGGATCGTACCGTTCTTAACATTCAACGTTGCTGGTTTCAAAAAGTAATCATTTGCCATCGAAGCTGAATCGTTATCACCTTTTAAAATCGTATAATTAATCGTATACGTCCCATCAGCAAGCTGACTAGCTGCGTCAACTTTAGGAGCAATAGAAACAAGTAATAGAGCTATTATAGTAAATAAATAAATCATCTTATTTTTCATATTTAACTCTCCTTCATTATCCAACTGATTATGATTATGATTATGATTATCATTATCATTTATAAAACCAAATTTTTTGGTGATGTTTCTCACATCACCAGATTTGTTACTCTCTTTACCTTCTAGATTTAAACGTTCAGCACTTCTAGTTCACTTAATTTTTCTTTTGAAATGTTTGCTAGGGCGTGGATGAAATCGATAGAATCATCAAGAAATTCTGTTCGAACATAATGAATGCCTAATGTGTTAGCAATTTCTTGACATTCAATTCCTATCTCCTGAAGCACTTCCACATTGTTTGTAAGTGAAAGTAACTCACATGTTACAATCCCCTTTTTACCATTTTCCGCTTCTTCATGGATTACATCTTTTATATCAGGTCCTAGCCAGTTCTGCTTCTGCCTTGCACTTCTATAAGCAATCTTCCAATTCGTTACATTCAACTTTGTAGCTACTCGCTCGGCTAATCCAGTAAACTGCTTCACGTATTCTTCATGTTTTTCTTCGTTTCCCGGTTGACTATGTGTCGTAAACACAACCGTTGATTGCTCTCTAGCAGACTTTGGCAACCAGTTTAGTGCTTCTTTTACCCGGCTTGCAATAACGGCGATATAATCAGGGTGTAGAAACCAGTTATCAATATGAGATACTGGGATCGTTAGCTCCCTTTTCTCGATTTCATCTTGCACGCTTCTCTGATATTGCCCGACTCCTTTTGCGGTATAAAATGGAGTCATTGGCAATGTAACAACATGAGTAACGCCTTCCGCAATCATTAACCCAACAGTTTCTTCAATATAAGGGGATGCATGTTTATACGCTGGATACACTTTTATTTCTGTCATCCCGCTTTGATTGAGAACGTATTGCAGTGCCTCTGCTTGCCGTTTTGTCTTTGTTCTTAGTGGATCAGGTGAGCCTAGAGCTAGATACTGTTCGACTATTGGTTTTAATTGCTCAGGTGACGGCTTTCTTCCTTGTAGAATATGAGTAAAAAACGATTCAATCTCATCTACACTTTCCGGACCACCATAGGACATCAAAATAATTCCGATCATTTGTCTAATCCCTTCCTTCTAAATGAGTGTATTTTTCCACTGTATTTCATCTTGCTTATATGGCATCTTGAGGTGATTTACCAGTTCCAGCCTTTTCTGCTACAACATCATAAAAAGCAATACCAAAATCAAGAACATATTCAGAACGTTCACCTCTATGTGATTGTCTAAAAGACTCTGTTTTTGTCCATTGATCATGGGCTTCCTTAGACTCCCATTTTGAAAAAATAGTAAACTCATCATATTCCTTTGTTCCTCTTGTCTTAAGTACATTTAACAAAATAAATCCAGGTGTTTCCTCAATTCCTCCCAATCGTTCAAACCGAGCCAACACCTTTTCTTCATTTCCTTTTTCTACTTTTAACGTATTTGTAATTACAAACATTTCTGATTGCTCCATTCACTTTTTTTATTTTCTTTTACTAAACCTGTAGGTGTACAAATGGGTTTATCCCCATCCAAATGTACACTTGCTCTAATGGCAAAGACTTCCCTAAAAAATTCGTCATCATATACGTCACGAGGCTTCCCTTGCCTCACCACCCTTCCATTTTTCATGGCAATAATTCGATCACTATATCTAGCTGCTTGATTTAAATCATGCAGCACCATAATAATCGTCATCCCAAGAGAACGGTTCAAATCTTCTAAAAGTTCCATGACTTCTAATTGATGGGAAATATCTAAATAACTTGTTGGTTCATCAAGAATTAATATATTAGGGGTTTGTGCAATCGACATGGCAATCCATGCTCGTTGCCTTTCACCTCCTGATAATGCCTGTAATGGCCGGTGTTGCATCTTGGTTAAATCGGTTACAGATAAAGCCCAATCTATATAAGTTGAATGATGAGCATTTGGTTCTTCAAACCATTTCAAATATGGATTGCGTCCGTGCGTCACTAAATCTCTGACCGTTAAGTCTAGTTTGTGATTATTCACTTGCGGCAACATCGTCATCTTTTGAGCAATATCCTTTTCTTTCATTTGGTTTATCATCTTCCCTTCAAGGAAAACGGTCCCTTTTTCAGATTTTAGGAGCCTTGTTAAGAGACGTAAGACGGTTGACTTCCCCGAACCATTCGAACCGATAATACTGACCATCTCCCCTTTGTTAAAGGAGATCGAAAAATCTTGAATACAATATGTATCCGTATAACGATAAGCGAGTTGGTCGGCTACTAAGACATTTTCCATCCTTTAATCCCTCCTCGTAATAAGTAAAGAAAGAATGGTGCACCAATTGCGGCTAGCAATATCCCTACTGGCAATTCAATTGGATCAAACCAACTTCGTGCCACTGTATCTGCAAAGGCAACGAGGAAGGCACCAGCAAGTGCTGAAATCGGCAGGAGAAAGCGATAATCATTCCCGACAATCATTCTTACAAAATGAGGGACTACTAGCCCAACAAAGCCAATTAGCCCAGCAACACTTACCGCAGCCCCTGCCAAAAAAGTAGCTAACAGGATGAGAAAAAAACGACTTCGTTCTACTTTATTTCCTACCAATCTAGCCACTTCATCTCCTAAAAGCATAATATTTGCGTGTTTAATAGCGAAAATAGATAATAAAAGCCCAATGAGCGCATAAGGCCAAATGATTTGGAAATGCGGCCAGCTTCTCCCCGCAAGACCCCCTACCAACCAAGGGAGCACTGCTTGAACTCGATCACTGTATAAAATCATAACCGTTGACATAACGGCCCCGAGTAACGAGTTAATCGCAACTCCGGCTAAGATCATTCGTAATGGAGAAATCCCACCATCCCAAGCAATAAAATAAATCGTAAACGTGGCAATAAGCGCACCTAGAAACGCACCTAGAGGAAGCAAGTGTATGTATTCTGGAAAGATAATCATCATGATGACCGCTACTAAACCGGCCCCAGCGGAAACTCCAATGATCCCTGGATCGGCTAAAGGATTTCTCATGACACCTTGCAATAATGCTCCAGAAACAGCTAAACAAGCGCCTACAAGTAAGCCTGTTAATAAACGTGGCAATCGTAAATCCCAAACAATTTGCTTTTCAACCGTATCCGCCGTAGAAAATAATGCACCCCAAACCTCTTTTAATGGAATCGAAACAGAACCAACCATTACTCCATAAACAATCGCAATACCACATAGTAGGAGGAAAATAAATAAAGTCCTAAACCGCTTTTTTGTCCTTGGATCCTTTTCTGAATTTAAAATCTGTATGTCTCTCTCAGTGTCAATGTGCTTCGGTTCACCCATCTGCTTCTCCTTTTTTATGTTTCAATATACAAATCGTTCATGAGCGTCTGATCCCAACTTAGGCGATGAAAAAGGTTCAGGTTCTCAATTTGTATCACCTTATGAAGGCGGCGGTGCGGAGCTGATTTTGCAAAGCCCCGCCCCTTTTCCACAGAAAAACACTATTTATTTCTCGGTTGCAATCGACTCTAAACTCTCCCTTAAATAACTTAGTGAATCAGCCACTTTCGGTCCAGGACTCGTTCCAAATAGTTCATAAGGTAGAAAGTTAAAATTGTCATGTTTAAAAGCGTTTACTTTATTCCAAGCTGGATTAGATTTTAACTCTAGTTTAAATTTCTCTTTTACAGCATCTGGGTCACCGTGTGTAATAAAGTAAATAACATCTGGATTTGCTTCTATGACCCGCTCCATGCTCAGTTGCGCATAATCTGGATAACTATCAATTCCCGGGAGATTGCTCGCGATATTTTCGCCGCCGACAATCTCTAATAAATTCCCGGAAAGAGACGTTGGCAAGGCAGCCAGAAATAAGTCAGTCGTTCCATAAACAATTAATGCTTTTACTTTCTTGTTTAAAGGTTTGGTTTGGATCGTTGATTTCTTTTCTTCTATTTCGGCAATCATTTCATTCGCCTCATTTTCACGATCTAGGATTTTCCCATACATGCTAATGACTTCAATGATCGTTTCATAACTATTGCTATTTGTTAAAAAAAGTTTCAATCCTAGTGCTTCCGCAGTGCTGGCATCTTTCATATTTAATCCAGCATGTCCAATAATAAGGTCTGGCTTTAAGCTAACAATCTTCTCAAAATCAGCTTCATGAGCTGTACCAACCTCCTCGATATCAGCTAGTTCCTTTGGAAGGACCTCACTGCTAACAGTGGGCCGCCCAACAATTTCTGCTCCAAGACTATGAACAATTTCCATATCTCCTTGCACAAGTGAGACGATTCGTAATGGCGGGTCGTCAAACATGATCTCTCTATTCGCATGATCAGTCATGATAACTCGTGCGGTATGATCTTTGTTTTCCTTCATACTCACTGAACTTTTTGAGCATCCAGTAATTAATAAAAGGAATAATAAAATAATTATAGAATTTGTTCTCAAACTAATCCCCACCACATCCCTAATTTCTTTTATGCTACTGAATGATCAGATTATGAAAAATAGATTTTGATTTATTCCGATGAATACACTAGAATGATAATGATAATCATTATCGGTTAATTGTCATTATAGGTGATACCTTTTACCCACGGCGTGATTAAAATCACATATCAATCAAAATTATTACAATTGATAAAAGATTTGGTAACAAAGGAGCAATTTTCATTATAAATGATAATCATTTTCAAATATGTGATTTCTGTCACCCATTTTAATAAACTAAGGAGGCCACTACGTTGAATGAAAAAGGACCTATGAATCAACTATTAAATACATTTCCGCTTTTTAGAGAATTAGAAAAAGAACTGTTGGATGATATCCTTACCTATTGCGACTATATAAAAAAGGAAAAAAATCAATATCTTTTTATGCAAGGTGATTTCATGCACTCGATTTATTTTTTGTGTAATGGAAAAGTAAAAGTATATAAAATTGATGGAAAAGGGAGAGAGTTAATTGTAGGAATCCATACAGAAGGGGAAATGTTTCCGCAAGATAATTTCTTTGTTGAAAAAAATCATTATTTAGCAAATGCATTTGTACTGGAAGATGTTACTCTCATTTCTATATCAATCACTCATTTTGAACAATTGCTAGAAAAGTACCCAAGAATGAGTGTCGCCTTACTTAAAATGACCGGGAAACAAATAATCGATTTGCAATTACGTTTAGAAGATAAAATATTTAATACAGCTGAAGAACAGGTCATAAACTTATTATTACGACTATCTAGAAATCATGCAGTCACACTTTCAAATGATAAAATTTTATTTTTAACACCTTTCCAAGTGAAAGATCTTGCTAGTATGATTGGCTTTTCTCGTGAAACCGTTAGCAGGATTATGAATAAATTTGTTTTAAAGAAACTAATCGAAAAAGATGATAAAGGACGCTTAATCTTAAATCCTGTTTTAATAAAGGATTTTTACCAATAATTTTTTCTAAATAATAATTGTAGATGTAAAATCATTAGCTTCTTTAACTCTTAACACGTTCGTACAGTAAACCGGAAATGAAATCTTAAACAAGGTTAGCAACTATTTGTGAATCCATGCAAAAATCCTATTAGACTTTTTTATCTTGCATTAACAGGCAGTCCCCTCCACCTTGCTGATATCTTGATGTCCATGCAGTTTGGAGAGGATGATTATATCCAAAATCCTTTTCACTTTAATGTCCTTATTGCAAAAGTACAATCGATTCATCGACGTCAATATTGTCAAAATTGAACTTAAAATATGGTATGGGGCAACTGTGAATGATGAGAAAAATACGATCTACCATTAATACTAAATTGTTAGAACTGACAAAGAATGAGGTGATTATCTTAAAATTAAAACAATGAAGTCATTTAAATCTAAGTGTTTCTTAATAATCTCTCCCTAAAATGCAATTAAGCACTTGTCCTTATTCATACAGATAGGTAAGGGGGGTGATATACACATTTCTATATATTGCGCATGTAGAACCGTACATTCAAAAGTTCGAGGATCTTAACCTTTTTCTTTAGGTTTATTTGCATTCTCACCATAACCATTCAACTCAAAGCACCATGATTTACACCAACCCGCTCGGGGAGGTTTCCGTCAGTCGAACTAGTACGGTAAATTCTCACTTCATTTCTCCTAGCTTATAACACTATCATTCTTACTAAATCGAGTGTTAGTAAGAGAGAACTCTTCAGGACATTCCCCCTTCAATTGACCCCTCGATATAGCCCTTCAGTTCCTTGACTTAGAACTGTCTAACCTTTACCTGAGAGTTGTATCCATCCTCCATTTAAATTAGAAACGATTCAAGAATACGCCCAATTGTGAAATAGATGTTTCTTTAGAATAATGTTTAATCAAATTGATACTAATAACCTTGATAAACGAACAAAAGAAAAAGCGTGTTTTTTTAAAAAAGTTTTTCATCTTTACATCTCTCTATTATTTTTATCGTATCTATTTCACCTTTTTGTTAAGAATAGTAATAAACATTTTTATCAGGAGTGAATGATGATGATCAAATTACAATCAGGTATTGAGGGAAAACAGGCTTATTTTGGCGTTGTACGAGAAATGTTTAACTCCTTTGGATGTAGTTTCTGCAGTAATTTTGAATATGACCAAGGGAAATTCGACACGGTTTTATGGCGGGAAGATGGGGAAACCATTTACTTACGAATCCCTTTCAATGTTTTGGATGGTGCTTTGGATCACTCTAATGCATTTATTGAGTTTGGAACACCTTATGTTATCAAACATGTAGTGAATATTGGACTAGACTATGATGAAAACTCATTACTGACCACTACCGCAGGTCTTAATCAATTTCAAGAACCATTGGATAATGACGGGTATTTAAGAGATAAAAGTCACTGGAAAAAAGCCGGTGAAGAAACAATAGATCATGTATTGAATTCCATGAATGAACTCTTAAGCTCCTAATCTAAACTGATTCTACGATGAAACAAAAACAAAAAAACGCTTGAGTAATAAAAGATTATTCAAGCGTTTTTAATATCCAAAGCATCCTCTTCCCAACAACCAATAAACGGTACCCCATTTCCATTTTAGTAGTTATTCGTAATCCGAAAATTATGGCTACTATTTCTAAATAATTATTTACCCGTTTCGTATCCCTTAACTAAAAGAATGTATGGTATGAACGACATTTTTGCGGTTATTACAAATTAAGTTCTTGGAGTGGTTCGCCATGATTATTTAAGATACGGATCGTTTCTGGTTGTATTTCTAGAAATACATAGTTTGGATCTTCAGGACCGTCAAACCATTTTTTGAATGATTCATCCCAGAATTGTTTTTTCAAATGTTGCGAATCATTAATTATGGATGTTCCGGAAATTTCAACATAGGTATCGCTTAGTCCTTTATCTTCATAACCTAACAGAACAGAAACGGATTTATTTTTTGCTATTTCATCTACTTTCTCAGTATCCACTTGCGTTGGTGTAAATAGCGTTAAGTCCTCATTATAGAACGTCATATATCGTGAATGAGGCTTGTTATTTTCTACAGTTGAAAGGACGCCCGTTCTATGATCTGAGATAATTTTCTTGACTTGTTTTTTCAAATCTTGCTGGCTCATTGATTTTCACTCCTTTTCTACGTACTATTCCACTTATTCTTCAAATTAAACCCTTCCGTTTCTATGTTTTTCCTGGAGCAAGTAAAAATTTCACATCCCATTTAAGCAATGGATATGGATAGTCCTTACTTTTAGACAAATAATACATAGATAAAGGAGTGTTTTATTATGGAAGTTAGCGATGTAGTAAAAACATTAAATGCCTTTTTAAAAGGACAATATATGGGTATTCATGCTTATGAACATCACATACAGAAATTAAACGACCCGAACACAAAAAAGGAATTTCAAAGGATTCAACAAGATCATAAGTATCACGCCTTAAAGGTAGCAGAAAGAATTCAAAACCTCGGAGGAACTCCAGTAGATGATGAGGGGATTATTGGTTCCATTCAAGGGTACATAAGCCATTTCAAAATACCTGATACAACGGTTGAAATAATAGAGAGTGCATTAAAGGGAGAAGATTATTATGGAATTCATATATCAGAAGAAATTGTAAAAGGTGATTTAGATTTAGAAAGCCGTCAATTGATTGAGGAGATATTGGATAAGGACAGAGAGCATGTGAACTTTTTAAAAAGTTTAGTTCATTAGTATGACTCGTACTTAATTACTTAGCTATCTTTATGCTTGCTTGTCACATACACTGACTTAAACATTAACAAGAAGTGAATTCTAACTATATAAAGAAGGTGATTTTATGGATAGTTTCTTAGTCCTAGCAAGTATTGTATTCCCTATAAGCATGTTTATCTTACAGAAATTCTGGATGAAGTTCCGTTTAATTTTTAATATCGGTGCTATCATCTCGACACTTATTTTTGGAAATATTGCTTCTCTATCTATTCTTGAAATTATTAAAAATAAAAGTGTTTTTATGACTAATATCCACGCTGTTTTCTTAAACCCCTTTTTCTTATTTACTGGAGCCTACATAGGTATATATATCCTTTATCAACTGTTGGTATTAACTATATTTCTGGGTTTTACATCAACGTATCCGAAAGATAAATAAGGATCTTGGAAACTAACTGAAGGAATTAATCGTTTACCGGCGGCTACAAAGTTTCCGGTGGATTCCACGGAATTAGTGCATCGGTCGTAAATGCGCTTACGACGAAAAGATTATGACTTATCATTAAGCAAATAGGATTAAACTCTTTTACCCTACTCCTATTTGCTATGCATGAACTATTTTTCAAAAAATATCCTATCTCTATATTCTAATATATGGAATGATCTTGTAAGTTTTTAAAAAGGATTTATTGATAAATAGAAGGCAAGCACCAAATGTGCTCGCCTTTTTCCTAACGGACGGTGTTCAAACAAAGTCAATTACTCCTAATACCACGTGAGCTAAACCGAATCCAAAAAACGGTATGGGCAACCATTTTATTGGAATTACATTTTTGTTTCAAAGCGGAACCTATTACGGTTACAGCTGATCCTAATGCAGTTGGAATTAAGCCTTCACGTATATTCCTTCCATACCAAAATTAGTTGATCCCTAAACACTATCTTATATTTTCACGTCGGTGATTAGAAATATTCTGAGAGCATTGAGTAATGATAATTACTGATTAACTTATCTCTACAAAGGTCTAGACTGCGTCATTGGATTTTATATTTATAACCGGAACAATAAATAAACAAAGATGGATAGAAGTTTGCTTTATGTGAAATACTCTAATTTTGCATTAGGAAAGAACTTCTCCATATAGGAATATAAATGTTCTTTAATATCCTCTTCTTCATCTTTTTGATAAATGTATTTGCCTATTCCGTATTTCCCCCATTTATATCTTCGTGCTGCCTCATTTAATTCTAATTTAGTCATCGGATAGTTTTTTTCAATTACTTTTTTTGCCGGCTTTGTAAAACGATGTTGAATGAATTCAAATGTAATATCTTTCCTTGCTTCAATAGGTAATTCAGCATCCAGACGTTCAAACATATGATAGTACCCTTCTTGCCAACCTTCATGAAGGTAAATAGGTGCCACAATAAACCCTAATGGATATCCAGCTCTTGCTACTTTTCCTGCTGCTTCAATTCTTTTTGCTAAAGGAGATGTCCCTGGCTCAAAGTTTTTAATCACATAATCGGCATTGATACTAAAACGAAATCTCGTTTTTCCGTTATGCCTTGCATCGAGTAAATGATCGACGTGGTGAAACTTTGTAACAAATCTCAACTTTCCATACTCGGATTCTCCGAAGTGCTCAATCGCCCGTTTTAATGTATGTGTTAGATGGTCTATACCGACTATATCAGAAGTACAAGCTGCTTCAAATCTTGTCATTTCTGGTGCTCGCTCTTCCATATATTGATCGGCAGCTGCTAATATCTCATCCACATTCACATATGTACGGATATACGGCTTGCTTCCCATCGTTGTTTGTAAATAACAATAATGACAATGTCCCATACAGCCTGTGGCAAAAGGAATAGCATATTCAGCTGAAGGTTTTGAGGTATCGAACTTGAGAGTTTTTCTTATTCCAACTACTAGTGTAGACTTGGCAATTCGATATTTTTGAAAATCATTTTCACCGGGAAGATTTCTTACCTGATTATGAGAAGTCGTATATCGAATTTCTATACCCATCTTTTCAAATTTTTCTTTAAGCTCTTTTCCAAGTGGATAATCTAGCGCTTGTGGTTCAAAGTATACGAGTTGGGGTGTAAATGGTTTGATCATAAAAATACATCCCCGAAATATTGTTGATACGCTCGCTCAGCCTCTGCTTCGCTTGAATATACAGCCAATTCATTAGTTAATGGATAATAAGTCTCGTACAAAAAAAGCGCTAATTCATTCGGGTTCTCCGGATTATTCACGACTGCCGCTTCCTGTATATTCGCTACATTTTGTGTATGAGGGTTTCGATAAAAAACAAAAACAATATCTCCTGCTTGATAAGGACTACATTCGTTGTTCACTTCCATTTTCATCACCCTCTCCTAACATTTATTATCATTTTGCCTTCAAAGGGGGAAAATATGAGTACTTGATTATGGAAGGATAAATGGGAGTCTAACTGCCTCGTTAATCTGCAATAAAAAATAACATCGATGTTGATTAATCACCTTGTATTTAGCTCATACTAATTTGGAATTAATGAATTAATGAAATGGAGCTGAATTATGTATGGAATTTGAAGCTAGAACTTCTACAGAAGCCGCCCTTCGTGAATATAAAGCTGGACTCGGTTTATTTACTGAGAAAATGCCTAAACTCGCTGAACAATTTAATGCCTTTACAAAAGAGTGTTTTAAAGAAGGTGTTTTATCTAAGAAAGAAAAACAGCTTATTGCTTTAGGCATAAGCCTTTATTCTCAAGATGAGTATTGTATTATATATCACACTAAAGGCTGTCTTGATCAAGGGTGCTCAGAACAAGAAATTCTTGAAGCTGTTGGAGTTACCGTAGCTTTTGGTGGAGGAATGTCTATGAGCCAGGCGGTAACTCTTGTCCAAAAGTGTGTTCAGGAATTAAATCAATTGAAGCAGTAATTAAATTCTATCGTGTGGAAATATCGTGTAAAGACAATTGCTTCTTAATTTTCAAGTGAGAAAACGAAATGGATAAGTAATAAATTTTTAATATAGTAATAAAAATCCCCCCTTATAAAGTAGGGGATTCCGCCGATAAAGGACAAATAAAATAATAGGTTTGTATATGCCATTACCATGGCATCAATTAGTTATCTATCATACGTCTTTAAAAAGGACCATCATTAAATAACCAGCGCAACACAGGGCTTTAAAATCCATGGTGAATAGACCGTAATCAATAACAACCATTTCATTATCCTCGGAAAATGCGACATTAGCTAACCGTAAATCTATTGGAATGATGCCATAACTCAGGAATATTAATTCCAACTCGATTAGTTTCGTATATTTCATGATTGCTTGTGGCATATTAGTCTCCATCTTCTTCATAATAATCCAGCTGGTTCCAAACTCCTTAACTGGACAAATATACTTTTGGGTCTCCCTGTTACAATTATTATAAAGATAGGCTTCATTTGCGTTGCCTATTAATTCTACTTCAGACAGTACAATTTTTAATATATATGAAACGCAATAAAGGTTTTAGTGTGAATCTTGTCGGCATTCAAACGTAGATTATCAAAGGGAGTCCAAGACAAGAGAGTAAAAAGACCAAATTATTTATTGTTATATATATCCATTCTAAAAGTCTAAAACTCTCATAAAGTGAAACTTCAATCAGTGGGGCTTTCTTCATCCCCCACTAATTGTTAGTCCCGTTCTAGTGTTGATAATACCTCCGCTTCGATAAAGCAAATACTGAATAAGCAAATAAGATTTTTCAAAAAATGAATTTTAGTGATCACCGCTCATATGATTCCCGCCTTGAAAGGAGTAACAATCAGAAAATGGCTATAAGACTAATCATGTTTATCGTTGACTTTTTAGGATTAACGTTTCTGATTACATCCGTATGTATCCTTTATTTCAAACAAATGGATAAAACTGAAGATGAAGAACCAAATTACACAATTTTTCGAAAGCTCGGTTCCACAGAGGGAGACTTGTTAAAAGGAAGTTTAAACCTAGAATTATTGTTATGAAAAGATCTTGCTAGAGTCCGATAAGGAGGTTTATGTTACCTGCACAAAAAAAGCCTATAATTTTTTATTCAAAATGTTAAATAATTTTCTTGTTCAACTTTATCCATCTCCGCAAAATCTTCAATTTCTAGCTGCCTTATAACTCATTTATAAGTTCGATTGTTTCCTATCCATTCGATGAAATTTGTATAACCACCAGTATATTTTTAAAAATTTCAATTGTCTATCTGATTGGGTGGGCACATTTTTTATTTAGACAACTAGTCACCCATCTTCATATGGTATTTTTACTAGAAGTACAGATGCACATTTTTATAAATATAGTCGCATATCCAGCTAATTACCAGTAGGGATGAATATACATATGAGTAATCGGACATGCAGTGTCTACTGACCAATATCATTGAATAGAGGGTATGTTCATCCATAAGTTTTGAACATTTTCATAGCTCTGCTTCAGCGTTCCTAATGACAATGGTACCTATATTTTGGAGACCAAGAGGGATAAATGAAGCTTGTCTGGCATCGGTTGGATTAGGGATTATTCTAGTAGTGGTACAGACAACATGGCGAAAAAAATGTACGTTAAGGCTACAATCTTTGATATGAAAGGAAAGAACCAAGGTTATCCATTCTCTAAAAATCGAACTAAAACTCACTCAAAAAACAAATTTTCATTAATCTAGTTTGATAATCTTTTACGAAAGGGCTTTGCGTACAAACTCTCTGTAACATTGGCGAGATCCCAATTTGTTATCGGTCAAGGAGATACTAAAAGATTCTAGAAAGGAAGGTATGATACTTTACAATGGATATTCACATCATGATTTCAATTATTGTATTCCTTTTCACAACAGCAGTAATCTTATGGAGACCGAAAGGCATTAACGAGGCATGGCCAGCATCAATTGGTGCAGCGATTATTTTATTAACAGGCGTTGTATCTCGTGCTGATGTTCTAGACATTATCTATAAGATTGGCGGCGCTTCAATCACCATTATCTCAACAATAGTTATGGCTGTTATCCTAGAAAGCTTCGGTTTTTTTCACTGGTCAGCAGCACGACTAACCATCTTAGCTAAAGGTTCAGGCTATCGGCTATACTGGTACATTCAGTTATTATGTTTTTTGATGACACTGTTATTTAATAACGATGGCAGTATCCTTATCACTACCCCCATTTTAATTCTACTCCTCAAAAACTTGCAGTTAAAACCCCATCAACAAATTCCCTACCTTTTAACTGGAGCACTCATTGCCACAGCTTCAAGCGCGCCTATCGGGGTAAGTAATATTGTTAATTTAATTGCATTGAAAATTGTTAACATGACGCTTTACATGCATACTGCGATGATGTTTATCCCGTCATCGTTAGGATTATTATTTATGTCATGGTTAATGTATGTAGTGGTCAAACGGAAACTGCCAAAACAATTACCAAATTCAGCGTTTGACATTGAGCACATATTTTTCACGAAAAACTTTCATCCTTTAAAAGGGCAAATTTCAGTTGATTCCAAACGTCAACGTACAAAATTTATGTTAAAGATCTTGCTGTTTGTCTTTGTCATGCGCTGTTCGCTCTTTGTCGCCTCTTTCTTTGCTATTCCAATTGAGTTTGTTGCGGTATTTGGATCACTCGTATTGCTTATATGGAGATGGTACCACTTACGTACAAATCCTGTTGATATATTGAAGAAAACGCCTTGGCACATCCTGATTTTTGCTTTTTCCATGTATGTGCTCATTTATGGCCTTCACAACTCAGGATTAACAGCCCTACTTTTAAATATATGTGAACCGATTGTAAAGGAGGGATTATTCCATGCAAGTTTTATCATGGGGGGATTAGTCTCCATATTATCTAACCTTTTTAATAATCATCCCGCCTTGTTGATTGGAACCATTACATTAACAGAAATGAACCTGGATCCCATGACACTAAAGACTATGTATCTTGCAAGTATTATCGGAAGCGACATAGGATCATTATTGCTGCCTATTGGGACACTCGCCTCCTTAATCTGGATGCATATTTTAAAGAAAAATAAGATCAAAGTGAAATGGAAAGATTATTTAAGCGTATCATTGATTGTCATTCCACCAACGGTAATTGTAACCTTATTTTTGTTATATAACTGGATACAACTCGCCTTCTCTTCATAGAGGTACAGAAAACATATCGGAAAAATAGATGGTAAGACTACAATCTTTGATACAAAATTAAAGAACTAATATTATATATTTTCTTAAAGTAGGGATTTTCTCGAACCAAAGCTCAATCCCCAAAACCAGTTTCATCAATCTGGTTTGAAACCCTTTATAACTATCGTTACACTTGCCCCCCTTATTTGGATGCATATACTAAAACAAAATAAAATGAAAAAAATTTATTTAAGTGTCTCCATAGTTGTCATCCCCTTGCCCACAATTGTAACGCTATATCTATTATTCTATTGGGTCCTAATTATAATTACCTAATACATTCAATCAATTTAAAATTCTAGGAGGAGATTTTGTTGAGCAATATGACGGAATTAATTGGAAATAACGTTTATATAGAATTGACAAAGAAAAGCTATTTTAAAGGAATTCTTATAGATGTAGGTTCAGATATACTGGTGTTATATGACGGTCAAAAGTTTTTTTATATCCCATGGCTTCATGTCCGTAGCCTCCAACTTAATAGTAATACGAATGACCAGGTTGATAGTCCGACAGAATCGTCATTAGCTGAAGAAACGGAGTCCATTTCCTATCGTAAAATATTAACTAATGCTAAAGGGATGTTTACGGAAATTTCTGTAATTGGTAATCTGTCTTTCCACGGGTATATTCTCAGCGTCTTAAGTGATTACTTTGTTTTTTATTCACCAGTTTTTAACACGATGTATATTTCCCTATCACACTTGAAATGGATTACCCCATACCATAAAAATATTACTCCATACACTCTCAGCAACACAAGCCTGCCAGTTAATCCTTCTAATACCCCTTTGTTGCGCTCCTTTGAGGACCAACTAAAAAAGGTAGAGGGAAAACTGGTGGTGATTGATGGTGGAGGAGATCCAATGAAAATCGGATTGTTAAAAGAGGTAAAAAACAACCTATTGGAAATAGCCATTGCAAGTGGAGAAACCGTGTATTTAAAACTTACTCATGTTAAATCCCTGCATCTTCCTAATGCTAATTTTTAAAATAGAGATTTTTCATGATATTAAAAGGAGTCTGATTCCGTTTCAAAATATTACACCGTTCGAAAAATCCAAACGGTATTTTGGATATTTAAGGAATCAACATGCCCTTAATCATTTTTTTGCAGAGCATCTTGTTGGGCATAACGGGGGAATTATTTATAGAGGATGGGAATTTCACTTTATGAGGTTGTTCAAAAAGTCCAATAAAAATTGCTGTCGAATTGCTTCATAGCTCTGTCCCTCCGCTCCTCGAACTTCTCGGCTCTTTTGATCCTCCTTTTTGAACACGCACTATAATAGTCGGATTTCTATGCTAATGCCAAAAATATCTATCCAACTTTGATGATGAGATAGATACTTAGCATAAATATCCAATTAATCTCTAGAATCCATAAAAAGGGGCAAAAAGAAGGGCCATTAGGCTAAAATTCATCTCCCCCTTATCGTGGGGCTACACTCTTTACACGATCGAAGAGGGAGTCTTCTTTCGGAAAATGATAAAGAAGCAATTGAATATTAATTTTTATGCCGTTTTCGATCAAATTACTTTCTTACGAACCGCAAATGGACAAACTTCAACATCTTTAATAAATCTACACCCCTCATCATTACACGAGTAGCACTTTCCCACTTCTTGCTTGCAGGTATACCTTTAAAGTACGACTCGCAAGATAATATCTTAATTTTTGGTGACCAGCCTTCAAGTACTTTTGGATTATTAACATAGAAATACATTTTTGCACCTTTATTCCCCGTCTTTTCCACCGTGCAATTTGAGGTCTTTAACGCAAATTTTGATTCCGCATCGAAGTACAACTCGCCACCAGGAAAGTGAAACGCCATTTCCTGAAATATTCCTTTGAGTTGATTTTCCTGGAAACAGGAGAAAACTCCGGCAGATACAAAAAGTATGCCGGCTTCCTTATTATAAAAAAGTTTTGAAAGACGCAAATTCCCTTTTAGTCAAAAAAAAGAACTGACTGATATCAGTTCCGAGCACGAGTTCTTGCGCCCGTTAGCTTTGGAGGATAATAAGCTAACCACCTACCACATATTGGTCGTTAGCTTATTTTATTATCTGTATATTGATGAAAATCTTTAAAGCATTTAATAAGAACTACTTTTTCAGCGGCCGCGTCCCAAAAGGGTCTTAACTCACACTCTATACACCATTTATTGTGCCATATATACGATATATCTTAGATGTGGGGTTGACCATTTCGTTGTGGGACAACCTCTTTCTTTTCCCCCTAGTAAATAGTAGGATATTTAATTCAATTTCCCCAACAATTCATTTGTTTCGTATTGTAAGCGTCCTTGCCATTCGTAACTTGTTTTTTAGACTCTCAGCCGCTTGTCTCGGATCATCTGCTTTCATAATTGCCGACACAATCGCTGCACCACATATACCGCTATCGAGAATTTGAGGAAGATTGGCAGTGGTTATGCCACCAATCGCAACAGCTGGAATGGTAACAGCTTGGCAAATTATTTTAAGTGTTCCATGCTGTAGCATCGAAGCATCCTTTTTTGTTGCGGTTGGAAAGACGGAACCTACGCCAATATAATCAGCCCCCTCTGCTTCAGCTATCAGGGCCTGTTGGACATTTTTAACGGAAACACCAATTTTCATAGACAAAGGAACTACTTTCTTAACGACAGATAATGGGATATCATCTTGTCCAATATGAATGCCATCTGCTTCTACTGCAAGCGCAATATCAACACGGTCATTTATGAAAAGTGGAATGGAATAGTTTGTGAGTAATTGTTTAATTTTTAACGCTTTTTCATAAAAAGTTTTTCCATCGGCTGTTTTTTCTCTTAATTGAACTGCTGTAACTCCTCCAAGGATTGCTTCTTCAATAATTTGCTCAAGCCTCTCAAGTGGGATCGATTCTTCTGTGACAAGATAGAGACTTAGATTATCTTGTAGCGTACTCATGTAATTGTACCTCCTGCATCCAAGTCGCTCCGTTCATCAGCGAGATCGTATCGACTAATTTCACTCGGAAAGTACCCGTTCCTTCTCCCTCTAATAGCTTGCTCTTCGTTAATTCGCCAGCAATACTCATGACGGAAATTCCCGCTATTGCTGCGTCAAGCATCTGATCTGTAACTCCAGCAAAGCTGCCAATTAAGGATGTCGCCATACAGCCTGTTCCTGTCACCCTCGTCAAAAGGGGATCTCCATTGTTTACTAAAACAGTCGTTTCACCGTTACTAATTGCATCTGTTCTACCACTTACAACGATTGTACTGTTTAGTTCTAGCGCTGCTTTCACAGCAAGGTCCGCTCCTGAAAAAGACACCGTCCCTGAATCGACGCCCCTTGTCTGACTTTGCCCTCCTATTAAACTATAAATTTCACTGGCATTCCCTCTAATAATGCTCATCTTCACTTCACGAAGAATCTTTTCAGCCATCTCAATCCGATAAGGTGTTGCCCCAGCTCCAACAGGATCAAGTATGACCGGTATATGAGCAGAGTTAGCAGCTTTGCCCGCTAGAATCATTGCTTCACAGGAAGCGGCATTAAGCGTCCCTAAATTGATGACTAGTGCATTGGCGATTTTCGCCATATCTGCAGCTTCATTGACACTGGATGCCATAACAGGAGAGCCACCAATGGCAAGTGTACAATTCGCACAATCATTGATTGTGACCGAATTGGTTATATGATGAACAAGCGGATTTGCATTTCGGACTTTCTTGAATAATAATTCAATCCTTTTTTGCATAGTCATTCCCTCCAGATTTATCCCGATTTAACGAACCATCAGTGGGAAGATGAAAAAGCCCATTGATAGAAGTTTCACTTTATAATTGATGCACTTCCTGAAATCGATAGAAATGATTGACTGGACCATGTCCTTTTCCGATGGCAAAGCTCTCACATATTGCCTTTGTGATATATTCCTTTGCATGATAGATTGCATCCTCGATTCCAAGTCCGTTTGCCATGTTAGCGGCAATCGCGGATGAAAGTGTACAGCCCGTGCCGTGCGTATTTTTCGTAAGTATTCTTTCCCCCCTCAACCATGTATAATTTGCTCCATCATAATAAAGGTCATTTGGATCACCTGCAGAGTGTCCTCCTTTTAACAAGATTGCCTTCGCTCCTAGTTGCTCGATAATCTGGCATGCTTCATATAAATCTTGTTTGGATTGAATCGTTATTCCTGATAACGTTTCCGCCTCTGGTAGATTAGGAGTCACGATCGTTGCCATTGGAATCAAGTGCTTTTTTAGTGCTTCTACTGCATCGATTTCAAGTAGATGATCCCCGCTTTTAGAAATCATAACTGGATCAAGGATAATATGCTGTGGCTTATACGTATGAAGCGTTTTAGCAACCATTTCGATATTTTCAGCCGAACCAAGCATGCCAATTTTCACAGCATGAACTTCAATATCATCAAAAACGGCTGATATTTGGTCACGTATAATTTCTTTGCTCATCGTTTGAATCGAACGAACTTCAACTGTATTTTGGGCGGTGACAGCTGTGATAACAGACATACCAAACACATGATGTGCAGAAAATGTCTTTAAATCGGCCTGAATTCCCGCTCCCCCTCCTGAGTCAGAGCCTGCGATTGTAAGTGCTGTTTTCATAAAGTAACCCCTCCAAATATTTATTTTTCAAGAAAACTTTTAATAAAATAAACGCGATACTCGCACCCGCTAAAGAACTGATTGAAAATGCAGGTAAAAATCCGAACAAAGCAACCTTCTTTCCTAAAAACAACAAGGCAATCGGATAACAGACTAGCGACCCAATAATCCCAGTACCTATAACCTCACCTAGACAAGCATAGCCAATCTTATTCGTATACTTAAATAGCAGTCCTGCAAGTAGGGCCCCAATCATACTCCCTGGAAAAGCAAAGATAGAACCCGTTCCAGCCATATTTCGAATGATTGAGACGAGCAAAGCCTGGGCAATGGCATAGCCAGGTCCTAACATAACGGCTGTTAATACGTTAGCTAGATGTTGAATAGGAAAGACTTTTGCAAAACCCATAGGAATAAAAACAAAGGAACTGGTTAGTGTCGTTAACGCTGTAATCATGGCAGTTAATGAAAGCTTTCTAATCGAATTCATCATTTCATCTCCTTTTAATGTGCATTCTACATGGGCAAGTCATATTGGTCATGGGCTACGTTTCCCAAAATGGTATGGGACTCTTTAGATTTTCGTATCCATACATACTGAAATAAAACCAAAAAACCCCCTTCCTGAATATAGGAAAGGGGTAGATATCCACATATAAACTAACTGAGTTAATATCTCCACTTCCCTCCGCCGGCATGATCCGGTTCAGGTTCAAAGGGTCTAGAACAAAGTTCTATCTCAGCCTCTTAAAGACTCCCCCAGTGCAATGTATATTTAATTAATGCCATCATACCATGCTGTTAAAAAAACGCAATGCCTGAATATTTGAAATTGACGTTTTTTTAGATAAGTTTTGAAAAATTGGATGCAGTAGACCTTTTTTCTCCCGGTTTAACAGGCTGTCATACCCCCACCCCCATTTTTGTTTTAAAAAATTAAGAAAAAATAGATTGGGGATAAAGTCCAGGTCAAGACCCCGCAATCACAATATACCGTTCAAATTAAGCATAAACACCACTAAGAACTGCATTTAGAGTGCGTGATTAGACCCTCGTTTTAAAATATTGTTTAATAGTCCTTTTCAGTCAGCGCAAGAAGCCTCCATGAGCGTCTGCTCTAAAGCACAACGATGAAAAAGGTTCATGTATACCCTTATAAAGGTGGCGGTGCGGAACTGATTTTTTAGAAGCCCCGCACCGCCACTATACAATAAGCTACGCAAAGAATGTGGCTAAATGTAAAAGATATAATCTTCTGGTAATACTCTCTTTAAGAACTTCTTTGTTCGTTCCTCTTTTGGGTTTACAAAAATATCTTTAGGTGTTCCTTCTTCTACTACGACGCCGGCATCCATAAAGATCACTCTATTTGCTACATCTTTTGCAAAAGACATTTCATGCGTAACGACTAACATCGTTGTTCCTTCATTGGCAATATTTCTCATGACGGTCAACACCTCGCCGACTAGTTCTGGATCTAGTGCAGATGTTGGTTCGTCAAATAGAATGATATCTGGATTTAAAGCGACCGCTCTTGCAATACCAACCCTTTGCTGCTGCCCACCTGACAATTCACTCGGATACGCATTGTATTTTTCTGCGAGACCTACTTTATCCAATGCTTTTTTGCCAATCTCATTCGCTTCATCTTTTGAAACTTTTCTTCCAATAATCAGCCCTTCTGTTACATTTTCTAATGCTGTTTTATTATTGAATAAATTATAATTTTGAAATACAAAGGCAACTTTCTGCCTAATTTCATGAATTTGCTTTTTGGATGCTGTTTTAAGATTGACATCAATATCGCCAAAAATGGCATGCCCTTGGTCTGCTTTTTCAAGAAAGTTAATGCATCGAAGTAATGTTGTTTTTCCGGAACCACTTGGTCCAAGGATTACAACAACATCCCCCTTGTCTATTTGTAAATCCACACCTTTTAAAATCTCATTATTCCCAAATGATTTGTGGATATTTGTAATCTCTAACATCTTGCCCACCTCCTGCTTTTTATTTTAGGCATTGACTGCTTTATACCTTCTTAATCGTTTTTCATACAATTTAAATATATATTCCACTAAACTACATAAAATCAGATAGACGAGGAAGATATCAATATAAGCCTCAACATAATTGTAGCCTACATTGGCTGCCACTTTGGCTCTTAACGTAATTTCTTGCAATGACATGGCATAACCTAAAGATGTTGCTTTTATTAGATTAACTGTTGCTGTACAAATATTTGGTAAGGCGACAACTAATGTCTGCGGAATGATAATTCTTCTAAACGCTTGTACATTTGTTAAACCAACGGAATAAGCCGCTTCCAATTGTCCCTTACTTACCGTGCTTAAAGCCGAACGAAACACTTCGATAAGAATTGCTGTCGTATTCAAGGAGAAAACAATGAATGCGTACCAAATTGGATTTACATCGTACACATTCATGTTAATGTTATACTTTTCAAATATCGAAGCGAGCAATAAGGGCACACTGCTATAGATGATAAAAATTTGAATAATGACAGGTGTTCCTCTAACAAAGGAAACGTAAATCTGCGCAAAACGATTTAAAACTGGTATCCGATTTATTCTTGTTAACGCAAGTAAGAATCCTAACGGCAAAGCAATCAGTAAAGCTACAATTGTAATTAGCAATGCGATTGGTACTCCTGATAAGGCAACAAAAAATGTATCCACTAAAAACTGATAATTTAGACCCTCCGACACTCTGTCACCCCCTTATGTAGTTTTAATCACTTGTTTTCCTTTACTAAACATCTTTTCTAACTTTAAAAAGAGTTGTTCAATCACAATAGAAAGTATCCAATAAACCACTGCTAAGGCAAGATAGATTTCTAATGCATGAGTATTATAGTTCGCACCGATAATAAGCTCTGCTTTTCCCATGATATCAATCAACCCGATTGTATAGGCTAAAGCCCCTTCTTTCATCAACTCAAGTAAGCTATTACCAAAGTTCGGTAATGCGACGACAAAAGCCTGTGGAAAAATAATTCTCCTGTAAGCTTGTGCGTTACTTAACCCTACACTAACCGCAGCCTCAAATTGCCCCTTGTCGATTGATTCATACGCGGTTCTAATCACTTCAGACATGGCAGCTGCAAATTGAAGCGAGAAAGTTATGACAACAAAGACAATTTTATCAACATCATTTAAGTTTATCCCGAAATTACCAGCAATTGACGGAATTCCATAATACGTTAGAAATAGTAGCACAATGGACGGTGTGCATCTTAATATCGTTGTATATCCATAAGCAATCTTCTTAGCAATCTTACTATTTCCTGTTTTCATTGCTGCTAGGATGAAACCTAGTAATGTCCCAAAAAGAACTGATAGACCAGCAACTAAAAATGTTACTTTAAGAAATGGAAGTAACAGGGGGACGGACTCAGCTATGTATGTTACATCAAAATATTTCTCCATGTTTCACCTCCATCTTCTATTAAAAGATTCATCATTCTTGACTATCAAAGGAAATACATACAAAAACTTGTCACCTCTTAATTAGTAAGGTTGATTAGGTAACTTACCCAAAACCCTAAAATTAGAAAATGACAAGTTGTAGCCTGAATGTTTAAATTTTTTTAAGACTATGTTAATCACACCGTTATTATCTTTCTACAGTATCCAATACCTCGAACAAATCTCTACCATAGAATTCTGTACTTAAATCATTGGTCTTCTTTTCTTCTTTCAGTTTTTTAATAGCTTCATCATAAGCATCTGCAAATTCCTGTTCTTTTTTGTTGAACAGTGGCCAAGTTTTGATGACCGCGAACTCATTATAAACAACGTCATTGACTAAATTATGATAAGGGCCATCCTCCGCTTTTACTTGCTTATCGAACGCGCTCCCAATAATTACGCCACCATCTACACGTTCTTCATTTACCCATTGAACCACGTCCACTGTGAATGCATCTCCGGCTTTCAACTTTACCTTATTGTCTGGATTGGCCTTGTTATATTCGTCCACAATTGTATATTGCGCATTGTTAGCAGCAATTGGTGCTAGAGAAAAACCAGCTGTGGCAAAGTCTGATAGTGTTTTAATCTTTTCATTTTCTTTCTTTAACACAAGACCTGCACTACTCAGTCCAATGAATTCTTTAGGGTAGATAAATTTCTCCGTTCTTTCCTTTGTCCAGAAAGCATTTTTAACACCTACTTGATATTTACCTTGTTCAACACCTACCAGTAAGTCATCACTTGACGTTCCAACGTATTCGAATTCGTATTCTGGAAGTAATTCATCCACTAATTTCATAACTTCTACATCATATCCTGTTGCATTTCCCTTTTCATCTAACCAAGTCATTGGTTTTGACGCTTGATCATAGGCTACTTTTACTTTTTTGACTTTTAAGTCATTGCCTGCTGTTGCGTCAGATTCTGTACCAGACGATGTACTTGACCCGCATCCTGCTAATAGAGTTACCACTGCTAAACTTGTTGCTACTACTTGTAAAAATTTTTTATTTCTCATAATATAAATCTCCTTTTTATCGTTTTTTATATGATTGCCTCTCTTTATTCTTGATCTTAATATTGCATCGAACTCAGCTACAACATCGTTTTTCATAGCTATTCAATTTTATATAAAGGTATTGCCACAAATTTTGTCTGCACATAGCCGGTTCACCTCTTTCACTGTTTAATTCGCACTATTTTGGTATGTAAAGTATGAAAATCGATTATTTACATAATAGATGGATACTATTTGAAAGTCAATCTGTTGTTTGAATTTTCTATAAAATTTACATTAGCAGATGATATAGATAGTACTTTTTATAATCTCTAGACACATTTAGCATTGGATTTTTATGTAGGCGAACCATAGCTGGCTTTCTAAGAGACTTTTGGAGAGTTCTAGATGTTTAGTTTTTGAGGATATTGAATTTAGTATTTTTATAAAAATTTTGAAACTAATTGACAGTATAATTTTACAAAGTTATTATTTAAACCAATAAGAATAATATGAATTAATCTATTTACATAGACAAATAACAAAAAAATTCGCCTTGACTACTTATCTAATGAAAACTAGCAGGAGGGAAAACGTGATTAACTTATTTACCAAAACTGACTTTCAACACAAATGGTTACAAAAACTACATAACAAAGAGGCAACGTTTAAAAGTAAATCTTCACAAATTGATGAATTGGCGATGTTTCCAAAAGAAAATATTCAAGATTTAGTGAATATGGGGTACACAAGTCTTTCACTGCCAAAAGCATACGGAGGAGAAGGTATAACTGTTTATGACATGATACTTTTCCAGGAAACATTGGCTAGTTTTGATGCGACCACAGGGCTATCCATTGGCTGGAATCTTGGAGCTATAGGAGAACTTTTCGAGAAGAAGCTTTGGAGTGAAAAGAACTTATCCTTCTTTGCAGAGGAAATACTGAACGGTGCATTAGTGAATCGTTCTGTGACAGAATCACAAACAGGAAGCCCAACTAGAGGGGGCAGGCCTGGAACAAATGCAGTCAAAAAAGATGGATCTTGGATTATTACAGGTCGGAAAACGTTCACTACTATGTCTCCAGTATTAACGTATTTTCTAGTATCTGCATGGATTGAAGAGAAGCAACAGGTTGGTTTTTTTCTCCTACATAAAGATGTAGCAGGACTAACCATTGATGAAACATGGGACGTAATTTCTATGAGGGGGACAGGTAGCCATGATCTTGTTCTTCAAAATGTGAAAGTCGATGACGCCAAACTTGTTGAGCTTCCTGAAACCCCAAGTGGTGGCCCAATCAATGGTTGGATTCTGCACATTCCGGCATGTTATCTTGGAATTGCACAAGCCGCTCGGGACTATGCTGTACATTTTGCCAAATCTCATTCGCCAAATAGCTTAAACGGACCAATTAGCCAATTGCCTAATGTCCAACAACTTTTAGGGGAAATTGATCTAGAACTAATGAAAGCAAGGCATTTTTTATACAGCGTTGCAGAGGCTTATGATGATTGCGCACGAAGAGTTCATCTCACAAATGAACTTGGAGCAGCCAAACACATTGTTACAAATTCAGCCTTAACAATTGTCGATAAAGCTATGCGAATTGTCGGTGCAAAAAGCCTTCAACGTAACAATCCTCTACAAAGATACTATCGAGACGTAAGAGCTGGTCTACACAATCCGCCTATGGATGACGCAACAATAAAAAAATTAGCTTTAACGGCTATTGAACAAGATCAAGCTAATCTTCTTCATCATGTACCATCAAAATGACTAATAGAAGAGTCTGGTTTCGGTTTCAGGATTGCTTTGCAATTTGAGACACAGGCTCTTTATTATGGATTGGTCAACCTCCAATTTGTTGTATAATAAACTTCAAAACGCATATGGATTGTGAGGGATTTTATGAACAATAGGCAAAGATCTACACTCGCTCTCTTTCTTAGTCTGCTGTCACTCGCATGCTTTGGTTTGGTTTGGTTGCTTTCTTTGTCAGGAATCAACGAATTGAGGCGTTTGATCAGACCCAGAATCAGCATGGTGGAGAGTTCTGCATTCACCTGACTCGTTTACACAATAAGAAAAGGCTATCATAATGACAGCCATGTTTTTTTACTCAAGCATTCGTTACTTGAATATTTTATTTTTCTTTAATACAAATAGTTCTCTTATAAAAGACCCTACACCTGCTGAACATCCTATAACAGCAATTAGCATTATACTCCTAACAAAAGTCAATGGCGAAAAAACAACTTGTATACTTCCCATTATGATTAATATTCCTAGGAGAATGCATCCAGTAATTAGGTGTTGTTTAACTGTTTTATTTTTATTCACCTTATCCACCTCCCCTACATTTTATAACATAAATTACAATAATCTTATTAAGCTTTTTGCTGCTTTATGTAAAGAAGCAATGATCCCCCGTTGTTGTTCGTGCTTTATTTATTTTTCAAAAATATTCTCCTAATAAATACTCTTCAAATAAGTGTATATTTTTTTGTTGGATACAAATGTTATTAGCCACACCGGTACAATTTATTATCGGGAAACAGTTCTATGTCGGTGCATACAAAGCATTACGTAACGGTAGTGCTAATATGGACGTACTCGCTGTCATGGGTAGTACGTCGGCTTTCTAATTCTACAGTGTGTGTATCAAACGATTGTTACGAGTAGATCACATCACGGGTCCACACTTGTACTTTGAAACAAGTGCGGTACTGATTACGCTGATTATTTTAGGTAAGTTATTTGAAGCAAAAGCAAAAGGTCGTTCATCAGAAGCAATTAAAAAATTAATGGGTTTACAAGCGAAAACAGCGATTGTGGTGCGCGACGGTGTTGAAAATGAAATTCCATTAGAAGAAGTCGTGATTGGTGACATAATTTTAGTGAAACCAGGTGAAAAAATACCGGTTGACGGTGAAGTACTAGAAGGAAATACAGCCATTGATGAATCGATGTTAACAAGGGAAAGTCTTCCGGTTGATAAAAAGCAAGGTGACGTTTTATTCAAATGAAAGCTACGAAAGTTGGACGCGATACAGCGTTAGCACAAATTATTAAAGTAGTTGAAGATACGCAAGCAAGGTTCAAAAGCGCCATTCCAGCGTTTAGCAGACAAGATTTTAGGTGTTTTCGTACCATTCGTTGTAGGGATCGCGATTGCCACATTCCTTGTTTGGTTTTTATGGGTTCAACCAGGTGAATTTACGCCAGCGTTAGAAGTGTTAATTTCGGTACTTGTTATTGCAAGCCCATGTGCGCTTGGGCTTGCAACACCAACGTCTATTATGGCGGGCTCTGGTCGTGCAGCTGAATTTGGTATTTTATTCAAAGGTGGCGAGCACTTAGAGCAGACACAAAGTATTAATACAGTTGTTGTTGATAAAACGGGTACAGTGATACATGATAAACCAGTGTTAACAGATGTTGTCGTGGCAAATGGGCAAGACAAGGAACGTTTCTTATCACTAATCGGTGCAGCAGAGAAACAATCAGAGCACCCTTTAGCAGAAGCAATTGTTCAAGGTATTCAAGATAAAGGAATTGAACTAGGTAATGTCCAATTTTTCGAAGCGATTCCTAGTTACGGTGTACAAGCAACGGTTTCTGGTCAATGTGTGGGCATTGGTACACGTAAATTAATGCAACAATATGGTATCGATGTTTCAAACGTTTTACCAACAATGGAACTACTAGAATAAAATGGTAAAACGGCGATTAATGGACAATACGCAGGTTTAGTGGCCGTCGTAGATACAATTAAATACACATCGAAAGAAGCCGTCCGTCGTCTGCAAAATATGGGCATTTCGGTCATTATGATGACAGGTGATAACAAACGTACCGCAAAAGCGATTGGTCAAGAAGTTGCGATGGGAGCTGCCGCTATTACACTGATTCGCGGCGATTTAAACAGTATTGCAAATGCAATCATTATGAGTCGTAAAACAATGCACAACATCAAACAAAACTGATTCTGGGCATTTGCATATCACACAATTGGTATTCCAATCGCAGCTGTAGGACTTCTAGCTCCTTGGGTTGCAGATGCTGCAATGGCATTCAGTTCGGTATCCGTTATATTAAATGCACTGCGATTACAACGAGTGAAGTTATAAAAGAATATGAAATAGAGTTGGTTCAAGGTTTATTTGATCCAACTCTATTTTTGCTTTGTATTTGTTTCTTTTTGAACTTACTTAATTTTCATGGGAGTGAAAAGGAGCCTCTACTTTTTGTAGGAACGCACTTATTTCAAAAAAGTTATTAGGATCATTTACAATTTGATCATTTAGGGTTCATGAACATTGACTATATCCAGATTAAAGTCGAATAGTGTGAAATTTGAGATTAACGAAACTGATTAATATAGAATTTAACCTGATCAGTTCGATAATAGGTTTTAAAATACTCCAACTGGACAATCGATTCATCTGGTAATTGAGCTTTCACTTGTCCTTCAAACATGATTAAAGGGACCCCTTCATTTATTCCTAATTTTTTCGAATTATCCAAATCAGAAAGGACAGCTTCAAAGCTTCTTACTGCATCAATAATTTTAATGTTGTATGTTTCTTTGAGTACTTTGTATAGTGATTCCTTTTCAAAGTCATATTTCTCAATTCCTTTTACATATTGATATGGAATATAACTTTTTGTTACGTTAACAGGAGATTCATTTCCATACATAACTCTTTCAATATGAAATACATTTCCTTCTTGAAGCAAATTTAAATTACTTCTTAATGTTGGAGTAGCAGACTTTATTTCTTGTTTTAGTAATACATACTGTGATGACAATCCCATTCGATTCATATCTTCAGTACAACTGGACAAATTAACTAGACCCTGCTCGATCTTTCTACCATCTACAAAAGTTCCCTTGCCATGTACTCTATAGAGATACCCTTCATTTACCAAATCATCCAATGCTTTCCTAACCGTAGTACGGCTTAAATTATATTTTTCCGTCAGCATCGGTTCTGATGGTATTGCATCATTTACTTTTAGCTCTTTCTCATCAATTAATTTAATTATCTTTTCTTTTAATTGTAAATATAGTGGTACATTATTGTTAGTATAGATTCTGATTAACTCCTTTCACTTTATCATTTTAAAATGCCAGTATTTATCTAGTTAACGAGTTGTCCCTACAAGTTAACATACCATATAAAATAGAAACAAAATACAAATTTTTTTTAGAATCCGGGTTGGAGATGGCTACAGAACATCTACAAAAAATTTTCTTAGGCTGTGTTAATAACGTACTATTGATTAATACAGCAACTCTGAAATTTATCATATAAATATCACATACTTTATTAATTAATTCGTATAATACCATGACAAATTTCCGCACAAAAACTGATAAGCAGAGCTAAATTATTTAAATAAAACTATCAAGAATGCATATTAATAAAAGGTTTATTAAAAATTAAAAAGTCCAATACCACAAAATATTATGATATTGAACTTATCAATGAATTTTTTGGAGTCGAGCGGAAATTACTTATTAGCGCACGAAATATTTGTTGCTACTTTCAATTCACTTATAAAGCGAACTAGCTCTACGGGGTCATCTTGTTTTTTCAAGACTGCACTCCCTATAAAAGCAGCATCTCCTCCTGATGCTGAGACCAATCTTACATCTTCTTGTGTAGAAACTCCTACTCCACAGTATATAGGTTGATCAATACCAATTTCACGTAGATAATTAATGCATTCTTTCAATGTATCACACCCATTTTTTTCCACACCAACTGATTTTGCTTGCAGGTAGATAAATCCATTAGAATTCCGAGCAAGTTCAATTTCATCCGCTGGTAAATGAAATTGAATATAACTAGATACTCGAATTCCATTTTTCATTAAAATATTTTTCACATCATTATTTTCAGGGCCTGCTAAAATTATATCTTTTGTATTATTATCCAAGCAATATTTTATAAACTTCTCTACACCAATAGCTATTAGGGTATGCTCATACAGAACTATGAGGACTCCCTTTTCTGGATATTTTTTTCGGATTGTCGAGATTGTACCAAGATAGTGATCATAATTTTGATCCTGTTCAAAAGCCTTGGACATACGTCCCCCGATAAACTCATTATCTAAAAATGGATTATCAGTTGGTATATCCACCTCAATTATGTCACAACCACCTTCGACATATAGATCAGCAGTTTCCATTGTTTTCTCTAATGATGGATAGCCGTTCGACAGATAACAAATAAGTTTAGCCATAATTTATTACTGCCCCCTTTCAACACCAAAGTAAATAAGTCTGATTTGTCGTTTAAATTCATTAACATCTGGAATTAGAGGGTTTGTTTTGGTACAACCGTCTTTACTTGCTAATTCAGCAAGCTCTTGAATAGAAGATTCAAAGTCGTTGTCGCGCTGGATAACCGTCATTAAATTTGAAGGAATTCCAATTTTTTTGTTTAATTCACGAATTGCATTCGCCAAATTATCTGCCCCAATTTTTGAAGCAAAATCGTTATAAATACGAGAAGTATTAGGATCCTGTGAATTAAATTCAATGATATAAGGTAATATTATCGCATTAGCTAGTCCATGAGGCACCCCAAATTTCCCACCTACTGCATGTGCGATACTATGTACAATACCTAAAGAAACATTAGTAAAGGCCATACCTGCTAAACAGGAGGCAAGTAACATCTTTTCTCTAGCTTCTATATCACTTCCATCTTCGTAAGCCCGAGGTAAATACTCAAATACTTCAAGTGCTGATCTTTCAGCCAATGTATCTGCAATAATATTTGCGCGACGTGATACAAGTGCCTCCAAAGCATGTGTCAACACATCCATTCCTGTCGCAGCTGTAAATTCAGGAGGCATAGAAGTAGTAATACCTGGTTCCAAAATAGCGATATCAGGCATCATTTCCATATCACCAATTCCATGTTTCACGTGTGTTTCTGTATCAGTAATTACAACTGAACGGCTCACTTCACTTCCCGTTCCGCTAGAAGTAGGGATACAGACCATCTTTGCCTTTTTTCGTAAAGGCGGAATTGGATTTGGAGGTGAAATTTGCTCCAATGTTTTTAGTTCAGGATGCTCATAAAATACCCACATTGCTTTCGCTGCATCCATTACGGACCCACCACCTACTGCGATGATCCAGTCTGGTTTAAATTCCATCATTTGCTGTGCCCCTTTTAGCACTGTATTAAAAGATGGATCAGGTTCAACGTTAGTAAATACATCTATCTTAAATTCAGCAATTTTTAAATAATCCTCAATTTTTTTAAAATACTCTGTCTTCTTAATAGAGCCTCCACCAAGCACAATAAATGCTTTTTTGTGTGTCCCTTTTAATTGAGTTAAATACTCTAATGAATTTTCCCCAAAAATAAGGTGTTCGCCTGCTAATTTCATTGGTCTCATTGGTAACATACGTTCTAACAGTCCTTCCCTATCATATATTTTCTACTAAACTCTTTACTTTCTCTATATCTACTAATGAAGTGGGATCACTTGTACTTTTTAAACTAGAACCGACAATTACGCCGTCTGCAATTACTAATTGTTCCTTAATATTTTTTGATGATACACCACTTCCGATAATAACTGGACAATCCACAACTGCTTTTACCCGTTTAACTGTATCGATAGGTGTTTCTCCACCTGTATGTGAACCTGTTACAATAATGGCGTCCGCCATACAACTCACAGCTACCTTAGCAGACTCTTCAATAGGAATATTCGGTATAAGCATATGTGTATGCTTCACTTGGATATCAGCCAATATAGCCACATGCTCTGCGCCTATTGCTTTGCGGTATGCCAATGCGTCAGCGGAACATGGCTCCATAATCCCATTAAAACTTTCGACAGTGTCAACAAAAACAGCCAACCGCACAAAATCAGCTTGAATTGCCAATGCAATACTAAGTGCAGCTTTATAGTCACAAAAAGCAGCGTCAATTCCAATCTGTAGATCTGTTTGTTGCTTAATTATAGACGATACAGCTGCCATAGTAGCGACTTGCTCTATTTCAAGATTTTTCTTAAAAGGCATATCTCCGAAATTTTCAATCATTAACGCGTTTACACCACCTTCTTCAAGTGTACGCGCATCCTTTAATGCTTGATTATAAATCCCTGGGATATCATTGGAGTATAATGGGGTACCCGGAAGTGGCAGTAAATGAACCATCCCAATAACCACTTTTTTTTCATCAAATAAATTATTAAATGCTTTCATTGTTTTTAATATCCTCCTTATGGAATAATACCAATCCGTCAAGTACAATTTTTGCAAGCATTGCTTCTTCTTTTATTCGTAGATTTGATTCCATCATTTCTTTTAAATTATCCAGGACTGTTGCAAGTGTAACTACACAACCGCGAATATTCATCAAGTTAGATAACGTTAGTACTACACCGGACTCCATATCAATTCCAGAAATATTGTATTTATGCAACTCTGAAATACCTTGTGGAACATCACGCTCCATTTGACGTGATAACCTTGATTCTTTCATCTCTGTGTAATAGCCATCCATACTGCATACAATCCCATTTTCATATTCTCTTTCATTATCCAGCACACTCTGATTCATGCAGGAGACCAAATCATGATCAGCTACTGCTGGAAACGATGAATCTACATACGTATGACTCGTTGCTTCTTTCCTCATTGCGGCCTTAGGGATGATATATTGGCCTAGGTTTGATTTCAACCCCATTACTGTACCGAGTCTGACAGCTACTTCCATTCCACACTCGTACATTTCTTCAAGAGCAATTGCTGCGGATGGTCCTCCGATTCCAGTGGAAGTAACAGTCACGCGTACTCCTTTATAAAAACCTGTGTAAGTATGGTATTCACGATTAATAGAAACCTTCTCCACATCTTCCATTAATGTTATGATTTTCTCAACACGTCTTGGATCGCCTGAAAAGATAACATATTTTGCAATATCCTTTTTAGTTGATTGTAAATAAAGCGTACTTTCTAATTTCATTTAAAATTCCTCCTGATATTGGTTTTTGTATCGACTATAAAACTCCATTTTAGTTGGCTTGTTTGTTAGACATCCTTGTTTTTCAATAATGAATGAAGCCATAACAGACCCTGATTGCCCACATTGTCGAATGGACTTACCGTCCATATATGCGTGCAAAAATCCCGCTATGTAAGCATCCCCTACACCAGTTGTGTCAGTGACACATTCAGGTTTCGTAATTCCGATAATTTCTTCTTGCGTATTTTTCTCTTGTTTAGAGAAAATTTTGCTTCCTTTACTTCCTAGGGTCACAATGATATGTTTCGTAATCCCATTACTCAAAAAGTCTATGATACTATTAATCGGTAAACATTCTTCCAGTGCTAATTGCTCACTTTCGTTCATGAAAATTAATTCACTGTGTTGCATAATTTTCATTAAATTCTCGGGTGTGAATGCTTCAAAATCACATTTCATTCCAAATACCAAAGGTACTTGATGCTTAATACACATATCGGCAAATTTCAAATTATATAGTGGATCACCTACTGTAATAACACCAAACCTAGACTTTTTGATCGAATTCTCATCAATTAATACAGGATATTTTTCATTCATCGCCCCTGGATAAAATAAGGTAATATGATTACCTGCCTCATTCATGATAAGTTGTGAAGTTGATGTAACATCCTCCTCAATCACTTGAAGATTAGATGTATTCACCCCACCTTCTTCCAAAAAGGTTTTAAACCCACTCTTAAAAAAATCATTTCCTACTCGCATCGAAAGCATAGTTTTACGATTCATCGTTGAACATAAATAGGCAATATTTACATTACACCCACCAAAGTAGGGGTCTTTATGTTCTTTGTTTTGGATAATTGACGTCCTTCCTAATTTTGGGGTTTCAGGTAATCGGACAATGTAATCAATACTTGGATAGCCTGATGCGATTAAATCTATCTCTTTCTTCATTACTTTTCCTCGCCTTCTAACCACTTGAATAATTCATCCATAGAGAAAACTCGTCCAAGATACTTCTGTATATCCGTAAGATGTACATCGTTTACTGTCTCATCATTTGTTGCAACACACTCGCGAGGTACAATAACATCATAGTTTAAGTGGTAGGCATCATTTACTGTTGCACGTATACAACAGTTTGTTTTTGTTCCGCATATAATAACATTTTTTATATTGTGCTCCCTTAATACTAAATCTAAATCCGTTCCATAAAAGGAACTATACCTCCGTTTTTTTATTACAAAATCACTATCTTGTACACCCAGTTCTGGCATTAACTCATCTCCCCCAGTACCTTCAATACAATTCTGACGAACCATTGTTAGTTCCTTGTCAAACTTTCCTTCACGATGAGAATGCTGCATAAAAACGATTAGACAATCATGCTTTCTGCATTCATCTATTACTTTCCTAATACGAGGCAAAATCTGCTCATTTTGAGGATAATAAACTGCACCATTTGGATGAGCGAAATCATAAACCATATCAACTACAATTAGAGCTGTATTACTCATTTTTAATCCCCCTAGATGTTCTTCCACGAACAGAAATTATTCCTACTACCGTTAGTACCAAAACAATAAATAAAAATGGAATCATTTGAATAAATGCACCAGGTATATTAAGTGATTGAAGTCTTATTTGAAGTGCATCTGCAAATCCAAACAGAAAACTGAAAATAAATGTGCCTATAGGAGTACCTTGTCCAGAAAAAATTGCTGCCAGCGCAATGAATCCTCTACCAACAGTCATATCTTCAACAAACATCGTAACGTTTTCTAAAGCAATGTTTACTCCGCCAAGACCACATAGAAATGAACCAATCAAAACAGAAATATATTTCAACTTATTAACTGGCAAACCAACTGAATATGCCGCTTCTTCCTTTTCTCCGACCGTTCTTATATAAAGCCCTAACTTAGTATGATATAGGACAAAGTGGGCTAGTATTAGTGCAAGTAAACTAACATAGACCATAGGGGTTTGATTGTTTAAAATGTCACTAAGAATAGGTATATCCCGTAGAATTGGAATATCCAAAGGTTCGAGACCAATAATTTTCGGGTTAGAAAAGACACCTCGTTGCCCAAAAAAGACTTGTAAAATGTAGGCAGTCAAGCCTAAAACAATAGTATTAATCGCGAGACCAGTGATAATTACATTACCTTTCAACGTAATACCAAATACTGAGAACAAGAGACCTAAGATCATGGAAGATAATACGGCCGCCAAGACAGCAATTAAAATACTTCCAGTTAAATAACTAACCATTACACCCGTAAAAGCACCAACCAGCATCATTCCTTCCAGTGCTACGTTTAGTACACCGGCACGGTGAGCAAACACACCGCCTATTGCAGCCAGTGCTATCGGGGCAGTCATTCGAAACGTAGAATGAAGAATTATGAGTAATTCATCCATTTTAGGCCACCTTCTTTCTATTAAAACGTTCTTTCAGCTTAGTAACTAAGCTAAAATGATGGATTAGAAAGTCGACCGCAAGAAATAGAATAATTAAACCTTGAATAACATCTATTAAAGATCGTGGAACACCAACCATCAATTCCATTGAACTTCCACCGTTCTTCAGGATGCCAAATAGTAATGCCCCTGCCAGAACTCCAACGGGATTATGTTTACCAAGCAAAGCAATCGTCAACCCTGTCCATCCATAATCGGGGGAAAATTCGCTAACAAAACGACGATGTGTTCCAAGAATTTCCCCTGCACCTGCAAGGCCAGCAACAATACCACTTATTGACATTATTACAATAATTTTTTTAGCAATATTCATCCCAACATACTCTGAGAATTCTATATTTCGACCAATCGAATTCATCTCATAGCCTAATTTCATTTTATTTATTAAGAACCAAACCATAATAAAGACACCTATTGCGACTATAAATCCTCCATTTAATTGTGAACCCTGAAAAAATCTTGGCAATTCAGCGCTTGGTAAAATATCGATTGTAGTAGCATTTGACGCTCCAGGAGCTTTAAATGGGAAGCTTGCAAGATAGGTAGTGAATAGAATAGCTGCATAATTCAGCATCAATGTCACAACCATTTCGTTGACATTGAAAAATGCTTTTAAAATTGCTGGGATTAGCGCAAATAGCATTCCTGACAATGCTCCACCTATAAGACATATAAAGACATGGATCACAGGTGGGGTGCCTTGTAATGTAAATCCTAGAAATGCAGCAGTAAATGCTCCCAAATACAATTGCCCTTCCACGCCCATATTGTAAATATTTGCTTTAAATGCAATAGCTGTAGCTAGTCCTGTTAGAATAAGCGGTGTTGTAGCAAATAGGGTATTCATTATTGCTATTTTTCCAGATAATGCCCCTGAAAAAAGTGCAGAATAAGCTTCAAGGGGTTTATATCCAGACAACATAATCAAGAACGAACCTACGATAAAAGCCAACATAACTGGAATCAGGGAAGAAATAATAGGTAATAACCATTTCTTCTGTTTTTTATTCACCGAATTTCGCCTCCCCATCTGTGATTCCGGCCATTAAAACACCAATTTCTTCTTTACTTGTCTGCTTAGTTAGCCTCTCACCTATAACCCGACCTTTGTACATAACATATATCCGATCGCTAAGGGTCATTACCTCAGATAGTTCAGAAGAAATAACAATGACTGCTTTTTTCTTTCTACGAAATTCAATTATTTGCTGGTGGATAAACTCAATAGACCCAATATCAACACCTCGTGTTGGCTGACTTAAAATTAGCAAATTGGGATTCATAGACATTTCTCGTGCAATGACAATTTTCTGAGCATTTCCGCCTGATAATGATCCAACTTCTAGACTAGTATTATCGCAATTGCGAATATCGAATCGCTCTATCAAATCTTTAGCATGGTGGGCAATTTCTTTTTGCTGTAATACTCCAAAATCACAAAATTGTTTTCTCCAGTGATAACCAGCAATCAAGTTATCTCTTATACTCATAGTTGAATTTAATCCATGTAAATAGCGATCTTCTGGTACAAGACCAATTTTCATATCCCTCAATGCCTGAGGACTTTTATCATTAATAGAATTATCTTGGTAAATAATCTCACCTGATTCAAGTTTAAGCATGCCTGACAGCGCATTCATTAAAAAGGATTGTCCATTCCCTTCCACACCAGCAATACCAACAATTTCACCTTCATGTACATTCATAGATACGTCATATAAAACCTGAGATCCAGAGTCACTGTATGCATTAATATTTTTTGCTAATAAAACTACATTTCCGCGCTCTGAATCTTCCTTTTGTAAATCTAATTTTACGTCTCTACCAACCATCATTTTTGCAATCTCCTGCTGGTTTACATCTTTATTATTGACAGTTCCAATAAATTTCCCATGACGAATAACCGTGATTCGATCTGCACATTTCTTAACCTCATCCAATTTATGTGTTATGATAATAATCGTCTTCCCAGAATTTCTAAGTGCAATTAGATTATCAAGTAATTCATCTGTCTCTTGTGGTGTAAGTACTGCTGAGGGTTCATCTAGAATTAAAATATCTACATTCCTATGCAGCATCTTAATAATTTCTACTCGTTGCTGTGCCCCTACAGATATATCTTGAATTTTATCTTTTCCGTTTAAATCAAAATTATAGTGATCAATTGTTTTTTGTACTTCTTCATATTCTTTTCTTTGTTGAATTTTGAAACCTTTAACAATCTCTTCACCAAGTAAAATATTTTCGTATACTGTTAGACTAGGCACCAATTTAAAGTGCTGATGTACCATACCGATTCCTTGATGTATAGCTTCCTTTGGCGATTGAAAATGAACTTCTTCACCATTAATAAAAATTTGACCAGATGAGGGCTCTATTAGACCAAATAGCATATTCATCAATGTTGATTTTCCTGCTCCATTCTCACCACAAATGGCGTGTATCTCTCCTTTCTTCACTTCCAAATTGATGCCATTAATCGCTACAAAATCACCAAATTTTTTTGTTAAATTAACCACTTCAATGTTATTCACCTATATCGCTTCCTCATTGTTCAGTATCATTTTCTAGTAAACTAACAATACTAGTTCTTAGTAATATCAGTTACCTTAATTTCTCCATTATTAATTTTCTCCTTAATTTCATCTATCTTTGATAAATAATCTGGATTAATCATATCTTTTGTATATTTCATTTCACTTAGCTGAACACCATTTTCTTTAAGACCTAATTCTATTTTCGAATCATACTTACCTGACTGCGCTGATTTCGAAAGGTCATAAACCGCGATATCCACCCTCTTCATAACACTTGTAAGAACATTTCCCTCTGCAATATAGTCTTGATCAGAGTCAACACCAATGGCAAAAACGTTTTTAGATTTTGCGCCGTCCATCACGCCTTCACCAGTTGCACCAGCGACTTGATAAATAATGTCAGCTTTTTGCTCAATTTGAGATAATGCGATTTCTTTCCCTTTTGATGGATCTGCAAACGAGTTAGAATAACCTACAATTACCTTTGTTTGTGGATCAATGTATTTTGCTCCTTCTTTATATCCAACGAGGAATTTATTAATACCTGGAGAATCAACTCCGCCTACAAAACCAATAACACTATCCCCATTGATATTATTGACACCCTCATCTTTTGTGACCATTGCTGCAAGAGCCCCTGCTAGAAACGATCCTTCTTGTTCATGAAATAGTACTGATGTAATATTATCTCCTTCAACCTCTGTATTAAAAATTGCAAACTGTGTATCTGGATATTGAGTTGCAATATCCTTTAGTACTTTTTCATGTCCTAAATTAAGTGTGATCACAAGATTATATCCATTTTGCGCCAATTGCGTTAAGTACTTTTCCCCTTCTGAAACGTCTTGGGGTTCCACAACTTTTATTTCAATGCCCAATTCTTTTTCAGCCTTTTTTAAACCTTCATAACCCGAGTCATTAAACGACCGATCTCCAAGACCTCCATCACTTGTAATCATTGCAACCTTAATTTTTCCCTCTTCATTCGCATTGCTTTCCGTGCTTCCACAACCAGACAAAACTACCATAAGAATTACCGCCATCACTACCGAAAATAGATTTAAACGATGCTTAACCATAAAATAATCCTCCTTTTAGTTGAAATCGTTTCCAAAATACGAGTGAATTAATCTTGTAAGGATGTCATGACAAGTTAAGTCTATCACCTATCTTTTTCACTAACAAGGATTTTTTTCAAAAAAACAAATATTTTTTGAAAATTCCCCCTATTTTATTATTTTAATTGCCTATAAGCTGTTATAAAAATTGATAGAAATCCTTTATTCATAAGATGCAGGATTGTATTTTTCTTATTAATGGGGAAATATTTTTAATGTATAAGGATAACGATTTGCTTATCAGACCAATTAAAGAAGATTTATACTCTCTTTGGGAATTAAAATAAAACATGATTCCGGTCATCGGTCTGGATGTGGCAAAAGGGGAAAGTCAGGTTCAAACATTTTTGGATAAAAAGCAGCCTTACAAAAAGAGCTTTAAAGTAGCACATACACTTGAAGGATTAGCTAGACTTCTAGATTTTATTAAAGAAGCAGAAGATGTATAAGGGGGACGGCCTCCCATTGTATTGGATTCCACTGGACATTATCATACCCAGTAGTCCAGTATTTCGAAGACAGAGGGTATTTATTGATTATCGTACATCTACTCATATCGTATCGAGCTAAGGGTCCTAGCTTACGCAAGGTAAAGACCATGGACGCTCGGCATCTCTGCAAGCTGTACAGAGAAGACTTAGAGCCTTATAAACAGCGAGGAATTCAGCTCTTAAACCTTCGTAATCTTACAAGACAACATGAAAATATTACAGGTCTGTTTGTACAAACTAAACTGCAATTTCAGGCAGTTCTGGATCAAGTGTTTCCTCAGTATTATGGGGTTTTTGGGACCTTATACTCGGATGTTTCATTACTGACTTTACAAGCATTTCCTACGTCAGAAGAAATCTTGAAAGGAAGCGAAAAAACAATCGCTACTAAAATAAAAGAGGTATGTAAAAGTCGTTCACAACAATGGGCAAACAGTCAGGCAGAAAAACTAATGGCTGCCCCAGCTCAAAACCCGTTTCAGAAAACCTTATATCATAGCCTTTCTTTAAGCTTGGATATGTATATTAACATGCTTCTTGATTACAAAAAGCAGCTATCCAAACTAGAAGATGAGATAGATGCTTTAGCAAATTGAAGAGTATGAAATTATCCAATCGATCCCCTGTATCGGTGAAAAAATCGCTGCTACGATTATTTCTGAGGTAGGAGAAATTGATCGGTTTCATCACCCTAAGAAACTAGTTGCATTTGCCGGAATCACTCCAAGTATCTTTGAATCTGGTATATTCAAAGGTATATGAAATCGGATTACCAAAAGAGGTTCTAGTAGACTACGACATGCCTTGTATATGGCCGTTAAATGTGCACTTCGTGATTGTCGCAAGAAGAAAACGACCAATGAAGTCATTCCTTGTAACAAGCGATTACGAGAGTTTTATGATAAGAAACGTGAAGAAGGAAAACCCTCTAAGGTGGCCGTGTTAGCCTGTGCTAATAAACTCTTACATTGGATTTATGCTCTTTTGAAAAGCAAATCTGCTTTCCAAGATCTAGCCTAGTTTCTAAACATAACTAAACAGTCAGAAACTTTCCAAACGCAGCATATCGGAAGGTTATTTGGTATGTCTAAATTTAGTATAGCATGAGATATTTTAAGTTTTTATTGAAAAATATTGACAAACTATTAGCTGGTTTACTGGAGTTTTACAACATTGCAAGAACAAAAAAAGAAAAATCCTGTTTAAATTTAAACAAGATTTAAATCAAACTTTATTACAAATTATCAATCTTTTTTTATTAATTATCAAACTTTGTTTCAATGCCACAATAATGTAGCACCATATAATATCCTCGTTTTGTCGGCAGAACCCCTTATAGAACCAATCCCCTCTATATCGCCAATATCTCCCGAATGTCCTCTTCAGTAAGAGTAGACGATATTTTCTCCTCAGAATCAATGATTTCTGTAATCAGATGTCTCTTTTTCTCTTGCAGTTCATTCATTTTTTCTTCAATTGTGCCGCGAGCAACAAGCTTGATAACCTGGACAATATTTGTTTGACCAATACGATGGGCACGATCTGCCGCTTGCTCTTCGACTGCGGGATTCCACCAAATGTCATATAGGATAACGGTATCAGCCCCTGTTAGATTGAGTCCTGTTCCGCCTGCCTTTAAGGAAATGAGGAAGAAGTTTCGTTCACCTGCATTAAATCGATTGCAGATGCCTACTCTCTCTTCTGAAGGAGTTTGCCCATCAAGATAGAAAAAAGGCAGGTCTTGAATCGTTAATTTCCTACCTATAAGCTCAAGCATTTTCGTAAACTGTGAGAAAATCAACACTCTTCTTCCAGAAAGCTTTGATTCCTCAATAATCTGCAGCAGCTGTTCAAATTTCGCCGAGCTTCCTTTATATCCCTCCACAAACAAAGCTGGGTGACAACAAATCTGTCGCAACCGAGTCAAACCAGCCAGGATTTTAATTCGATTTTTCCGAAGTGTGTCCTTGTCCAGATGCTTCAACGTATCGTGTCGCAGCTTCGCCAAATAAGCAGCGTACAATTGCTTCTGATCAGGAAGTAACTCCACGGATTCCATCGATTCGATCTTTTCAGGAAGCTCTGGCAGTACATCCTCTTTCAACCTACGAAGCAAAAATGGACGAATCCGTCGGGCAATCGTTTTCCTTGGGAGGTTACTGTATTCCTTTAACCCTAGAAATAGTTCAGGAAAAACAACGTGAAAAATAGACCACAGCTCCTCTAGTGAATTTTCAACAGGTGTGCCAGTAAGGGCGAAGCGATAATCAGCTTGAATCTTCTTCACCGATCGTGCAGTTTGTGTCACAGGATTTTTAAAGACTTGAGCCTCATCAAAAAACACGGTGTGAAAAGATTGTTTCTCGTACCACATAATGTCCTTACGCAACAATGGATAGGAGGTGATGATCACATCCATAGCCGTTATATCTTGTTGTAGATTGAAACGTTCTTTTTTATTTCCATCAACGACTAAAGCTTGTACATCCGGGGCAAATTTCATAATTTCACTTAGCCAGTTATACGTCAAAGAGGATGGGCAAACAATAAGCGCCGGGCTCTTCTTTTTACGAATATTAGGAAGTTCCGATAAAATGAATGTGATGCTTTGCAGCGTTTTACCTAGTCCCATATCATCTGCAAGAATCCCGCCAAATCCATAGCTGGCAAGTGTTTTCATCCATTTGTAGCCGTGTTTTTGATAGTCTCGCAAGATTGGCTCTAAACGCTTCGGCACCTCAAACTCCAGGCTACCCGGATTGCGGATGTTTTCCAAGAACTGTCGGAATGACTCTTCATATGTGAATGCATGGCTATCATCAACTGAATCAAGAAGCCGAAGTCCCCGAACGATTGGTACATTCAAGCCACTTTCCAAATCTTCATTCTGGACCGGAAGTGCATGCAAAAAGCGGTTAATTTCTTCAAATTCCCTTGTTTCCAATGAAAGTAGTGAGCCGTTCCGCAAACGATAATACTTTCGTTTCTCCTCTAATGCCAATAGAATCTCACGTATCTGTTTCTCAGGAATGCCATCCATTTCAAATTTGAATTCCAGCCAATTGGTCCGTTCTTTTTTGACCTTCACCCTAACCTGTGGCCGAGCATTCTCTTTAGAAATACGATTTCTCACTGCCGTAGTTGCATATATTTGAACCAATTTTTGAAGTTTGGGTACAACATGGTACAAGAACTCATACTCCAACTCTTCATTTTGCAAAAAATATCCGCCGTCCGTTTTGGCAAACGAACTATCCTCCATCAGCTTTAGTATCGCTTCCTCCTTCGCAACATCCCTTATATGCATCGAAACTGCCCGGAGTTCCCGACTCTCCAATGGATTAATTACAATATTTTCATAGTGAAACTCTAGCCCAGCAAGCAGGCGATTTTTCAGACGATCCAAGTATAGTTTGGCAATCAGTGGTTTCTTTACAAACCGCTCAGAAATAGTTCTAGATATTTGAACATCACCTAGTCTTTTTAAACCCGGAACCACTTTTTCCAGAAAAAAATCGATTTGCTCCTCATGGATCGGAATTTGATTCGTTCCTTGCCCATCTAGCATCTGTTTTAGATCCGAAAGACGTTTGCAATCTTCACTTTTCAACTGAATTACTTTTCCTTCAGATAAAACAGATTTATACGAATTCAACACAATCATCCGATTCAACCCTCTGATTTTCAGTTGATAGCCTTTGCCTTCCGTTTCCGCAAAGTCAAACTGTAATGGTAGGGGGTCACTCACGAAGTGAAGACCGTCAAACGTATTCCCCTCATACGTAAGCTTCACCAATGGTGCTCTTTCAAGAATAGGAAAAATCTTGTCCCAAGAAGATGGAGGAATCAGTAATATGTGATGATTGCTGACATAATCTGCTTTGTCAGGCACTGCATCTCCATACACCCTTTCATCATGGATGACTTGAATGAGTTGCCAAATCACAGCATCTGTCTCTTTTTGAAAGCAATGAAGGCTTGGATCATACGTAAATGATGTAGAAAGCAAGACTGAATTGCTCTCTTGTACTTGCTTCAGAAAATCTCGGATATTTTGCACATCGGTCGGTCCAATCTTGGCTTCTATTCCAAACATGTATCCGCCCTTGCCTATTCTGACGGGTTTACATGTAAACTCTACATCAAGCACTTTTCTTTTTTCAAAGTGAAGTTGATGGCCGCTTGATCGTATAGGCCGATCATTGAAAAGGGTCATGACATCTTCTGCCAGTGCTTGATTTGTTGAAGTGCCTAACTGGTGTTTACTCGGAAGAATAGGGATGGTTCCTTGACGTTGATGTTCGTAAATCGACAGTAAAACAGCTGCAATATGTTGGCAGTCCTTTTGAAAGGAAGCAAGAGATGGGCAACTGCATTTCGTTCGCAAACCACCATTCTTATCCTTTTCAATCGTGACATGAAAATCTTCCATGCTAGTAACCGTTGCTTCACAAACTTCAGGGGTATATTTTTCAAATATTACTTTATTAGCTCGATAAAAAGAGTCTCCTCTTTTGAAGGAGACTGTACCACACATTTCTTTAATAATTTTTTGAGTAACTTTTATATTCAAATGCTGTGTTCCTTCCTAAGGTTATTTTACTTCTGTTATCTGAACTATGTGAAATTGGGATTTTTGTATAAGTAATTACCGTACATGTTTGAAGTTTTGCATGCGTTCATTATTATGAAAAAAATCTAATTATCACGATTGTATCATAAGGGGCGATTATTTTATCTGCAGTATGTGGATTTTATATATCTTAAACTGCATGATAAATTTAAGTGACCAAAATCTAGCCGTATTATGGTAACCGTGGCTGTGCAATAGTCATCCTAATGATTGGCTTTATGAAGGACATTTCTTCCGTTTTCTATGGAAAGTTGTCCTTCATTAACTTTCAAAACGTTATAATAAATATGTTCAATTACTGATGCCGTTTTTAAATAACTTTATTATGATGAAACATTTACTAGTTTTCCTGAAGAGACAAAATTATTAGCCTATTGAAGCAAAGCATCCAACAGTTATAGAAGTAACCTTGATCTAGACTTTTAATTCATCATTGAATCTTAGCTAAGAATTGTTCTTTAAATACAGTTGACATTTCTTCAGCTGAAATAGGTCGGCTAAAAAAGTATCCTTGGGCTTCGTTACATTGTCTTTGTTGAAGGAATTGAAGTTGTTCTAATGTCTCAACACCTTCCGCAATCACTTTTAGATCTAGGTTATGAGCCATATTAATAATAGTATCAACAAGGGAAGCATCCTTTAGATCAGTAAATATATTCGTTGTGAAAGCCTGATCAATCTTTAATGTATCGATGGGGAATGTTTTTAGATAGCTTAGGGAAGAGTAACCCGTTCCAAAATCATCTATTGATAAATGAATCCCCATTTCTTTTAATTGATGCATTGTGGAAATCGCATGTTTCGAATCTTGGATAATACTTTCCGTAAGCTCAAGCTCAAGCTCAAGATACTTGGCATCAAGTCCCGTTGTCTTTAGCGTTTTGCTGACCATTTCAACTAAATTACTTTGTTGGAATTGACGGGAAGAAATATTAACCGCTATTCTCACAGGTAGAAACCCCTTATTCTGCCAATACTTATTTTGAAGGCACGCCTCATACAGGACCCACTCGCCTATTGGAATGATTAGTCCAGTTTCCTCCGCTAAAGGGATAAAATCAGCAGGAGAGATCGTTCCCCACTCAGGATGTTGCCAGCGGATCAGAGCTTCCACACCAATCAAATCCCCGGAATTTACATCAACTTGAGGTTGATAATGAATGATAAATTCATCACGTTTCAACGCTTTCCGTAATCCAATCTCTAACTGCATTTTTTTTGAAACTATTTCGTTCATATCAGGTGTGTAAAACTGAAAACTATTTTTCCCTTGCTCCTTTACACGGTACATGGCCGTGTCCGCATTTTTAATCAAAGTCTCTATATCCCTACCATCGGACGGATATAGAGCAATCCCAATTGATGGTGTCACAAACATCTCATGTTCATTTAGCACAATTGTGTGACTGAATAAATCTACTATTTTCTGAGCACTTTTAGTAACGTCCTCAGCTGTAGTATTTGGAAGGAGAACAATAAACTCATCTCCACCTTGACGGCAAACTGTATCCATTTTACCCACACAGGCTTGAATGCGCTTGGCAACCTCAATCAACAAGTGATCACCTACAGCATGTCCTAACGTGTCATTAACGAACTTAAAACGATCCAAATCGATAAACATAATCCCAATAATGATATGCTTATTTTCATTTGCTTGATCAAGTGCTTGAGTGAGGCGATCATTTAATAAGTGACGATTGGGCAGTCCTGTCAAATGGTCACGATAAACCATTTGGTTGATTTTTTCTTCAGCATGTTTTCGTTCGGTGATATCTCGAATAATGCTGCTGAAGTATATATTTCCTTCTTCTTTCCAAGTAGCAACGGAGAGTTCTATTGGAAATTCATTTCCGTCTTTCCTTAGTCCTTGTAATTCAACCGTTTTTCCAATTACTTGGGGTTTATTTGTAGATAGGTAACGATTCATACCCAATTGATGAGCTTCTCTGAATTGTTCGGGGATAATGATTTGTAGTTTTTTCCCTAAGACTTCTTTATCCTCATATTCAAAAATAATTTGAGCTCCTTTGTTCCAAGAAATAATGGAGCCCTTGCTATCGGCTAAAATAATAGCATCGTTAGCGGATTCTATTACTGAACGAAACTTCCTTTCTGATTCGATTGATTGAGACTCAAATCGCTGATCAACAACCATACTAATGAACACAAATCCTAATATGATTAGCATGCCAATTCCAATAGAATAGGCTAAAAGGGTACTATTGAATGTCGGTCCTGACAAGTTATGTTGATGATATGGTTTGAACTTTACAGCTGACATTCCGATATAGTGCATACTCGAAATAGCTATCCCCATTATTAGGGCACTGCCAGTTTTTCTCCACCATATTCGTGGTGTTTTAGGGTTCTGACTTACATAAAACAATAGATATAGAGCTACTAATGAAGCAAAAAAAGCGACAATGACGGAAAGTACCCATAGAAAGGGATTATATTCAATAGACGCCCCCATCTCCATTGCTTCCATTCCTATATAATGCATAGAAACAATTCCTGTGGCTATAAAAAGGGACCCGAGGATAACTGATGTTGTACCCAGAGAAGACCTATTAACAATATATAAAGCTAATCCAGATGAGATAATGGCAGGAATAATCGAAATAATGACCCAGGTTAAATTGTACGTGACTGGGATCGACAAATGGAATGCAAGCATGGCAATAAAATGCATAGACCATATGCCCATCCCCATCGCAAACGCTCCACCAAATAACCATATGTAACGCGCAAAACCTCTTGCTTTATTAATTCGAATTCCAAGATTTAGTGCAACGAATGAATCAATAATAGCAATAATAATAGAAAGTAGAACAAGGGGTAGATGATAGGTACTCGAAATCACTTCCATATGATATATTTTATTCCTCCTTTTAGAAATAAAGTGAAACTTCAATCAGTCGGGGTTTTACTCTCATGAAATAGCCATTTTCATTATTTTTGGTGAAGCTTGCTTCATGTTTGGCTGCCCATAATACGGGATAAAGTATGATAAAATCAACTACAATGGTTTACCTTAATATAAAAGGAAAGTACCAGTAATAGCGTTTTTTCAAAATTATACATTTTGAACATTCAAAAAAATCGCCATTCTTAAACCCAAAACTCATTACCAAATCAAAACACGAAATATTCGCGAGATTCCGTTTATTAATAATATTTTGTCATATACCAAACTCTATCATTTTTAGGAAAAATAAACTATATAATTATATTAAAAATAGGTATTTTATCATAGTTATTATAAGTAACAAACCCAAAAAATTCAGTAAAAATAAAGAGCCTTCCTGCTTAGACAGAAACATCACCTATAAATGAAACAAAGGGCTGTCCCATAACGAAAGGGTCAGACACCACAACGGCTATATACAGATTATAGTTAGTATTTTACTACTATATACTGTGTATAGAATACGAGGTCAGACCCTTTTTGGAACACACTCTTGTTTCATTTACTTCATTAAATCACTTGTCTTCTGTACTTTGGTGCAAATACATTGTGATACTTACAATTCCATGTTGTGTGTGCTAAATTATTATTGTCTTTTGACATATAAAACTCCTCCTAGTGCTTAAATATTGGTTGGCGAACCATATTTATTTTAGCACCCAGGAAGAGTTTTTTTGATACATCGCTATAAGCTATCCGGAACCATAGGCCTAGCCTATGGTTTTCATTTCTATAAAATAAAAAACACCAACCGATGACTCGGCCAGTGTTAGATGTATAATCTACTATTCATTATTACCACTTATACTAATACTTCTTTTACAGCCACGACGTATTTCTCGTACCACTGTTCCCATTCTTCTTCTCGAGAGTCTATTTTTCTACCATCCAGTAATGCCTGAATAACCTCAAGACAAACATGCCAACCAGCAAGATCTCTTGGCGTATGATCCGTGATGGTTTCAATCTTTTCAATCAATACTAATAAACAACCATCCTGTTCCGGATACAATTCAAACCGAACGAGATCTTTGTCCCACGTAAATTCCAATACTGAATTCAGCTTGAAATCTGTAATCGTAAACTCTTCAAAAGTGCCGTCTTGCATATCGAATTTAATAATTCCACCTTTACGAAGCTCATCAATTCGAAGCTCGGAAAACCAAGTTGCTAGTTTGTCGTTTTCCGTCAACATCGACCAAACCTTTTCAACGGAGTGTTCTTCATATCGCTCGAATCGAGCGATATACCCATGTTCACCTTTTTTTAAGTTAGCTAACATTTCCCTTCCTCCCAGTTGCTCGATTTACAATTTAAAAACCTATACAGCATATCATATACTAAAATAGACGATTTCCCAAAGATGTCCAGCTAAATCTTGAGAGTGACCAGAATAGCCCCCCAGTCATATTCCATTGGTTGACTTGGTTATGTAAATAAAGAAAGAGCCACTCCACCTAACAAGATGGAAGTGGTTCTTCTTCTAGCTGGAAACGTTTAAAGTCTATGACCAGCTTCCGTCACTATTATGACAGAACTTGTAGCTTCCTTTTAATACGTGTTGCGAAGATCTCAAGGCAAATTGCAACAAGTAGGATAAAATAAGTGATTGCGCCGATTTCACGCAAGTCAAAGTAAAATCCACTTGCCATGAACATATCGAAGCCGATTCCTCCTGCTCCTGCTGCTGCGCCCATCGCCACTGCCACTGCAAAGTTGATCTCAAATCGCATGAATGTCCATGAGACCATATAAGTAATCGTCGATGGGATGACAGCTTGGAACACAATTTGCCACCAATTTGCCCCGCTTGCTTGCAATGCTTCAATCGTACCTTTATCAAGTTCTTCAAAGGATTCTGAATAAGCCTTTACAAGATAGCTAATTGAGTGAAAGGTCATTCCAATTACTGCTGCAACACTACCTAATCCTGCAGCGACTGCAAAAATAAGAACCCACAGAACGGTTGGTACGGCTCTAATTAGGGCAACCGTTCCTTTTATCACAACTGATAATGGTTTAGAAGAGATATTTTCAGCTGCTAAAAGGCCTAACATTAATGCAATGATTGCTCCGAATATTGTCGTTAAAAAGGCTAATCCTAATGTAACTAACACTTGGAAAAGTGCATGTGAAAAGTTAAAATGCTTCAGATGGGGATCAAAAAACATTTTCCCCAAGTTATCCATAGTCAATAGAAGTGCATCAATGAAGTTAACATCCTTATAGTCAAAACTAATAAATGCATAAATAGTCAGAAGTGTGAGTAGTAGCCCACATGTCCTAATAGCGATTGAGGATTTACTAAAGGGCTTTTTAGATAATCGTTCACGTAGCTGTTTATCTAAGATTTGGTCAGCTTGTAAGGAGAATGATTTGATTGGACCTTCAGCTTGCATTATAAAATCATCCTCCTCACATAATTTGAAATAAATTCGATACATAAAATCGAGATAATGATCGTGATGACGACAAGACTAGCAATGTCATAGTTCAGACTTTTATAATACAGATTAAAAGTAAAGCCAATACCTGATCCTGTAAGTAGTCCGACTAGCGTTGCATTTCTTATATTTGTTTCAATCATGAAAAGTACCCAACTAATCATTTGCGGAATTGTCGAAGGGATGACAGACTGAGAAATGACAGTCAGATAAGTCGCACCCGTTGCTTGTAATGCTTCTACGGAACTACCACTTACTTCATCAATCGTCTCGATAAAAGCTCTTGTTAAAAAACCGAAAGATCCGAAAAACAAAGCGAAATAACCGGTAAAGGAACTTTGTCCAAATGAAAATAACAAAACCATCGACCACACCGAGACATCAATATTTCTAAATAGAATCGCAATTCCTCGGCTAATACTTCCGAAAAAACGATTCACTTTTGTCGTATTTGAACCTAAGACAGCAAATATAAAGGCCAATACTGCGGCGACTGTCGTTGCTGCAATCGAGATTAATAGAGTTTCTTTTAGCTTTACTAAAATATCTGGCAGCTTCGCCAAAGAATCCATTGTTGGGTAAAAATTCGATAATGCCCATTGCACAGCTTTAGGAACAGAGGTAAAACCTTTTGCCACATTGTATTCTGTTATGATAATGGAAACAATCGTCGCAACCCCTACTATTAAAAACAATAGAAGTGAATTTCTTCTCTTTTTAGCAAAAACATCAGCTGACATGGGAACCTCCCAAATCAAAAATCAACTTTCCTTCATCTGAACCGTAAATCTGGTGGATATCATTAGAAGTTATACTCTTTGCAGTCCCATCAAAAACAACTTTGCCACTATTTACCCCAATAATTCGATCCGAGTACTTTAAGGCAACATCGACTTGATGTAGATTGACTACCACTGTAATTCCCATGGATGTGCAAATATTCCTTAGGTGATCCATGATAATCTTGGATGAATTCGGATCTAAAGAAGCAATCGGTTCATCACATAGAAGCAATTTAGGATCTTGGATGAGTGCCCTAGCGATGCCTACACGCTGCTTCTGACCTCCACTTAATTGATCAGACCTTTTATAAATTTGCTCTTCTAGACCTAGAATTTGGAGGATTCTAGCAGCCTGAAGCTTCTCATCCTCACTATACAGACCAAGAGCGCCTGCCAAAGTAGATTTATAGCCTAAGCGACCATGCAGGGTATTTTCAATCACACTTAGTCGATTTACGAGATTATAATGTTGAAAAATCATGCCGATTTTCGTCCGTACTTTCTTTAATTCTTTTTTATTTAATTGGTGTACATAATTATCGTCAAAGATGATTTCTCCACTGGATGTATCAACCATCCTGTTGATGCACCGAAGAAGAGTTGATTTTCCTGCTCCAGATGGCCCGATTACTGAAACAAACTCTCCTTCTTTCACAGAGAAGGTAACATTGGATAACGCTTTTGTATCCTTTCCAAATTGTTTGGAGACATTTTTCACTTCCAATAACGTCGTCATGTGTTAACCTCCCCTTCAAATTTTCTTACATTATGATTGGTACATTATTTAGACAATTCTCGAATTGGATTGAACCAGTCATCCTCAACTTGTATTAAACCTTCATCCCCGCTTTTCTTTTTGAATAAACCTGAAAACTCTGAGTCCTCTGGTACAAATATCTTTTCATTATTTGCGACTTCATCAGAAGTTAACGTTTCAAGAATTTTTTCACGCGTTTCATCATTAACTAATTCCGTATTCACAACGAAAGGTGAATTCAACACTGGAGTTACCGAAATGAGAGAAAACTCTTTATCTACAACTGTATTAAATGGTTCTGCTGCATCCTTCTTTACCTTGTATACAGCACCTGCTTTATTCTCTTCCCCCTCAGCAAGTTCCACATAATTATTCACACAAGTGTCACAAAATGCTGCCACGTCTGCTTTTCCAGTCAAAAGATTTACAGCAGAACCTTGGTGTGAACCACCATATAATACTTCACTGAAGAATTTGCCTTTACCGCCTTCTAATAAATCTTCAGCCGTTAAGTCTTTATATTTATCTTGTTGAGAGAAATAATCAACGATTCCGGTGGAAGGTACTTTAAAACCAGAAGTAGAGCTATTTGATACGAATGAGAATTTTTTTCCTTGGATATTATCTATGACATATTCTTTATTATTTTTATATGTATCTCCATTTTCTTTTTGAACAGCTAACCAACTATAATAAACCGCATCATCCAATGTACCTGATTCACCACTTGGAACTACTAAAGCTTGAACTTTATCATTTTTGTTGTTTGCTTCAATATATCCTTGTGCTCCTAGGAAAGCTAAGTCTGCATTTCCATTCGCAATTGCCTCGATGGCAATGATATAATCTGTTGTGGTTTTATGTACAACTTTCTTTCCTGTGCTTTCTTCCAAAATCCGCCCGATTTCATCGCGGGTTTCCCCTAAGTCTTCCCCGGATTCATTTGGCAACCACGCAATCGTTAGTGTATCCCCTTCTTGCGCTTTCGTACCTCCTGATGTACTACTAGAAGAACATCCTGTAAAAATGACCAAAATTACTAACATCAAAATAGAAATAATCGATTTCTTCACGATAAATCTCCTCTCTTTTTTGAAAGTTCATTTTTTTATTCCAGGCACTACCTTGTTCACAATACATGGACAATATCAATCTATTGTGAATTTTTCTGGATTTTAGGTTAAGAATTCATGAAGAAATTGTTATATCCTTTTGAATAGTGCAACTAAACTGTCCATTCTTCATGCTATATTCTTTATTTACTAGCCCATTCATGAACTCTAAGTCATGAAAAATACCGAGCATAGTCGTTCCTTCTTTCATTAGCTGTTCAAGCAAAATCTTAACCTTCCATTTTGAATCGTGATCTAAGCTTGCTGTTGGTTCATCTAATAAGAGGAGCCGTGGTTTTTTCACCATTGCTCTTGCAATATTTAACCTAAGCTTCTCTCCACCTGAAAAAGTTGCAGGATAGCTGTCCCATAACTCTCTTCCTAATTCAAAATGGTCAAGGATTTTCTCTGTTTCCATATGAGCAATTTCTCTTGTTTGTCCCATTTCAAGGATTGCCTCTGTTACGAGCTGCCTTGCTGTCGTTCTTGGCATCACATTTAAAAATTGAGAAACATAGCCAATCTCATGCTTACGCAGAGAAATCATTTCTCTTTCTGTCGCTTTTGCTAGATTAATAGGACCATAGTGGGCAGAGTCATACCAAATACTACCTTCTTGAATCCGATAGGTACCATAAATCGATTTTAAAATTGTCGATTTTCCGCTGCCACTCTTGCCTGTAATGCCAATAAATTCACCTTTTTTGATTTGGATCGTAATATCTTTGACCGCTTGAATATTCTTGTCGATATTATGTAAAATAAAGAATTTTGATAAATCTTTAATCTCTAATAGATTGTCCATTTTGCCACCTGCTTTCTAATATCATGATTTATCCCGGACTAACAGTGCATTACCTCCACATACCAATTATTGTGAGAGGTTGAGGATGATGCCCCCGAGTGATGGAATTCACTTTAGAGCCGATAATTCGTCCTTTGAATCAACTTCCCATCTACGATAACACTTGTTATCACAGGGAAATCATCAGATATTTTTTCAATAATGAGTAAATCTGCTTTTTTTCCTTCACAAATGGATCCTAATTCATGATCCAGTTTGACTGCCTTGGCAGGATTAATGGTGACCAGCTTAAACATATCAACAAGGTCCATTCCATAGTTATTCACTAATTCAAACACTGCATGGAGAAGAGCGGCTGGGTAATAATCACTACATAATATGTCAATGCTGCCATCTTGAATCGCTTCAGAAGCACTTAAGTTACCGCTGTGAGAACCTCCCAAAAGTACATTTGGTGCACCTGCTATTGTGTGCATTCCTGATTCATGTGCTTTACGGGCAATTTCAAGCGTAATGGGAAACTCACTAATATTCGTTCCAAAGCTTTGAACTAGTTCAAGCTTTTCAATCGAATCATCATCATGCGAAGCAACAGCGATATTATTTTCTCTCGCTAATAGGGCAATTTCTTTCATTCTGTCTATCGTCAACTTCTCTTTCCTTTGATGAGTTAAAATCATCCCATCAATGGCTTCATCACTGTAGTCTTTATAGCCTCTTAACGTGTTTCGATAAATCTCTAAATGTCTGTACTGTCCTTGTCCTGGTGTATGGTCCATGAATGAGACTAAATGTACTTTCTTTTCCGACACATATTCTTTTAAACAATCAATATCATCGAGATTATCAATTTCATATCGGGCATGAAACCGATGTCGGACTAAGTGTTTCATCGTATGTGTTTGATCGATTAAGTCAATAAGTTTTCTAACATTCTCAGGCTCCCGAATTGGCTTATACGAGTATTCCGTTGATTTATAAAGAGATAGGGAATGAAACATGGTCGTAATGCCATGAGTGACCAGTTCCTTTTCTGTTTCTCTTAAGCTCATTGGAAAATTCATTAAAGAAGTAGGGCGCGGTGCAGTCATATGTTCAATATAGTCTGAGTGGAGATCAATAAAACCTGGTGATACATAGCCCCCCGATGCGTCCAACACTTCCATTTCAGCACTCATTTCTATCTCTCCGGCAGGGGCAATTCTATAAATTTCATCATCCTTAATTAAGAGATCATGGTCTACTAGCATCAAATCTTCTGTTATAATTTTTCCATTTTTAATCAGCAACAATATTTCTTCCCCCATTTTTCTAAGACATTTACTTTTACAACAGTGAATGGACTAATTGTTGTGTGTAAGGATGCTGCGGATCTTCAAGTATTTGATCAGTTAAACCTTGCTCGACGACTTTTCCTTCCAACATGACGAGCGTACGGTCTGCAAGCATTCGGATTACACCCAAATCATGCGAAACTAGTACAATGCTAATATTCAATTCTCTTTGCAGGCCTTTAATTAAATCCAGCACACTTGCTTGAACCGATAAATCTAAACCAGTAGTGACCTCATCTAAAAGCAGTATCGGTGGATTGTTCGACAATGCTTTAGCTATTTGAACCCGTTGCTGCATCCCACCGGAAAAGTTCCTTGGCTCCTCTTTCATCCGGTGAATCGGAATATTTACTTCTTCGAGAAGACTGGCACCCCTTGTTTCCATGCTGCCAACATGTCTGTTTCCAGCTGAAATTAACTTCTCAGCAATATTACCTATTGAGGAGAAATTCATTTTCAAGCCTAGTATCGGATTTTGATAAACTTTGCCCATTAGGTGATTTCGAATATATCTTTTTTTCTGTGCCGACTCATTCAATACATTCTTTTTTCCATTCTCAAAGCCTGCCACATACATTTCACCATTCGTCACTTCCTGATCAAAATACAGACTTTTCATTAAGGTAGATTTTCCACTGCCACTCTCTCCTACAATTCCAAGAACTTCACCTTGATACACATCAAACGTCACATCACGACATGCATAAACCGTTCCACATTCGCGACAATAGTTTTTAATCATATCGCCTGATTCTTTGTCTTTGCAAGATGGACAGCCGTTTCCAAATTGTTTGTTCAATTGTTTAACGGATAACACCGGTACTTCAAGTTCAGCCATTTATTTCACCCCCAATGATTGTTTTTGATTGACTATATCAAGACAATTACTTGTATCATTGCATTGGAAATACGTTGCTCCCGTATCTTGATCAACGAGTTCATCCAAAAATACGTCTTTGGAAGTACAGAGAATACACTCACGATTCGCAAAGGACTCTTTCTCAAATTCATAATCATCGAACGCTAAAGATGTTACCTTTGTAAAGGGAGGTACTGCATATACTTTCTTCTCCCTGCCAGCCCCTAACAAAATGAGCGCTTCACTATAGTCAAGCTTTGGATTATCAAATCTTGGTATCGGACTTGGTGCCGAGACATACCTATCGTGAACCATAACTGGATGATCTGCATCTGTCGCCATCGTTCCATATTTCATAATTTGTTCAAATAACATCAGCCATGCTCCACTATACTCTCTCTCAGCATGAAGCTTTTTCGTTTCATATTCGCTCGGTTCAAAACTTCTTAAAGGTTCAGGTAACGGAACTTGAAGTATTAAAATCTGGTCTTGTTGCAACGACACTTCAGGCACCCGATGTCTAGACTGGATTAACGTTGCCTCTCTTGTACTGTCCGTCGTCCTTATCCCAGTCGTGTCTGACACAAGCTTTTTAATATTAACGGCATTAACGGATTCATCGGAGCCTTGATCAATCACTTTAAGAACATCTTCTTTTCCAATTAATGATAAGGTAAGCTGTAAGCCACCTGTTCCCCACCCACGACCAATCGGCATTTCCCTAGAAGCAAAGGGCACTTGGTAACCCGGTATCGCAATCGCTTTTAAGGTTGCCCTTCTAATTTCCCGTTTCGATCCTTCATCAAAGAATGCAAAATTATAAGATTTATTCATTCATTGCCACTTCCTGTCTCTCCAGTACTTGCCTTCTCTTTCGTCTTCCGTATGCTATCAAGCTTGGATTGAAATGTAACATAATGAGGCATCTTCAAATGGGAAATGAAACCCGTCGATTCAACTGAATCGATATGATAAAGAACAAATTCTTCATTTTGACTTGGAAAATCAGCATTGGGATTCTCCAAGCAATTATCTAAAATACCCATTGCAATTGCCTTTGTTTCATTTTGTCCAAAACAGAGGCCATAGCCAATTTCAAACTCCATTTCTTTCTTTCCTCGTTCTTTCTCGACTGTTACCGGAACGAGCATTTCCACTTCTGTCGCTTGGAAATCTCCGATATAATAGCTATCTTCCTCTTGACCTTCGTCAAGTGGGTGATCGAGATAGACTGGAAGTTGACCTACCCGCAACTCTCCTACTGTTGGATGCAGCGCACCATATCCACGTATGACTGCATAGGCCAGTGACGTGACGGCACCTGTCTGACCTCTTGTTAGAACTTGCAGGCGTTCACTTCGTTTCGAAGGAAACTCTAGACTTTTCCTTGTTACATCTTCAGGCTGCAAGTCATTGTTTTCACAGCTTGCTAATAAGCCTTCACTTCTTAAATAGTCCAAAACTTTTGGTAAATTGGTTATATCACTCATATGCCTTTGATCATATTCAGTTAATCGATTTTCGGCATGATAGGCATATAACCAATCCTGAATGCTTTCTTCCGTTTCCTTCTCTAATTCCCAATCTAATAACCTGTGGGTGTAATCGGTCGTAGCACCTAAAATCTGTCCACCAGGTATATCTTTAAAGCTAGCAGAAACCCTCCGCTCGACTTGCATATCTTCGGAACTCATCATTCGTGAAACATGTTTTCTTGGTAAAGTGGATCGATAAGCTCGTAAGAGAAATACCGCCTCTTCTGGATTTCCCTCCGCTTGTTTAATGGCTATTGCAGCCAAAGATTGATCATATAAACTGCTTTCTGACATGACCTGATCTATTAACCCTCTCATACCATCTTCAATCTTATGTACATCTAAAACTGTCCCTTTTTTCAATCTCTCATACTTTAAGCGTTTGATGGATTCTTCAATGGCCTGTGTTCCGCCCCTTACTGCTACATATCCCATTTAATCTCCCACCCATTTTCTTTAATTTGCGTCGTTCTCGGAATAGCTAGTAATTGATGCTGGTGATCCAAGAAATACATATCAATTCCCAAAGGAAACTCTACGTTTTTCTCATTTCTCATCGCCATCCAATTTGGAACATTTTGCATATTTAGAATAGTTTCTCCTTGTATCCCAGGTCCTGAAAGTTTCATAGACTTCCCTTTCGTTACATCTGAAACTTCTAAAATAATCATGGCTGATTCATGCGGATTTGATAAGTTTCCGACCTTTGCTTGATTCAATGCTTCTTCCATTTCCTCATGTAGCGCGTCCTCTAAAATAAAGATAAAGTCAGCGTCTGATACATCAACAGATTTTGAATAAGTAAGCTGATTAATCAATCTAGACACTGTCTCTTCCTGCTTAGTAATGACTTTAAACGTGACTTCTGGATCAAGGACCGTAAGTGCAAATAGTATCGTTGCAGATAAACAGTTCGCTTGAACATCCAAAGCACGAACTTCTCTCTGCAAGTCCATGACGGTCCCAGGTCTTGAAGTCGCATCTACTAGTTTCCTATATACAGCCTGCAGATCATGAACTACATCTAATTTCATCATTATCCCCCCTTATTGAACGTCCATCGTTTCAAAACTTACTTTTGTTCTTAAGATCGATTGTTGTAACTCTTGACGATTTTTCTGTATATTCTCTTTCTCTTTTTCTAATATATGTGACCACACTCTCGTTTCTAATAGATCCGCTTGATAAGCAGCATCAATGACAGCTAGCCAGTAAGCCAGCTCCTCCTGATGTCCCTTCACGATGCCGATTCCGATTGAATCGTGGATTTGAACTTTACATTCTGTCACTAATAATTCTCCAAGATAAAATAAGCTCTTCTTAGCCGTTTCTCTTGCCTTTAGTAAGACAAGACCATTCTCAGGCTGTTGAATGACGGTTACTGTATATTTCATTTCTATTTCCTTGGCAAAATCTCTCGCAATGGCGTCAGAGCCTTGAATCAAAATCTCTGTTCTTTCCTTTCTTTTCATTCAACCGGCCTCCAAATGTTTTAGTTTCTTGCTACATCTCCAATGTATCTTGTTGCCAAGTGAACGTACGTTAAGAAAGAGTAAATCTATGTATAAAATTTGTAAAAGCCACTTAATAAAAGTGTCTACGCTTTAGATCACATAGGTAAAATAATCACTGCGATAAATAATGACCGTGTTTTCAAGAACTTGCCCGCTATTCTTATCCACACATTCTGACTCTACTTGCAAAAGTGGCACTAAGTTGGAACACTGTAAAATCTCTCTTTCAGTTGGCGTCGGGAAAATCACATTTAGTGTGCTGCTATTGGAGCCAAATTCTACAAAGCCACGCTGCTTATAATATAGAAACATAGAGGTAATACCCGGGCCATCCTTTTCAATCTCAGGAAAAATCGACTGTGCTACAAAAGAAGTATGAAGAGCAATAGGAAGTTCGTCGATTAGTCTCAACCTACCAATTTTAAATACCTTCTCATCACTTCCTACATTCAGGTTTTGAAAAATCTTCTTATCAAAAGGAATTTCCTCGCAAAAAATCGTAATCGTTTGAAAAGGAAAGTGTAATTCTTTCATTTTCTCAGTAAAACTTACGTCTCCAGAAAGAATTAATGGAATTTGTTTCTTGCTATCTTGAACATAACTGCCCTTCCCTTGCCTTGAATAGATATAACCTAGATCTTGAAGCTGTTCGTATGCCTTTCTGACAACCATTCTTGGAACTTTAAATTGATCAGCTAATACATGCTCTGAAGGTAATTTTTTATTAGATTGAAACGTGCCTTTTTTAATTTCAGAAATTAAATGATCCACTAAAATGACTTTTTCTGTCATGAGACACTCCTCCTTTATTTACACCTATGACAGTTTTCTTATTAGTGTTAGTGTAAGGAGAGATTATGAAGCTACCATTACATTCTTGTAAAGAAAATAGAAAATTCCAAAAAAAGTCAGATTCCACACTATATATATCGATTAAACGATATATATAGTGTGGAATCTGACCTTTTCGTTTTAAGATTAATGAATAAATAGTGGTTTAGAGTACGTTATTTTTCCATGAATGCTGCAATTCTTTTCATTAGTAAATTGCCATGCTATGTTTCTTTGATTTCAGGGCATTCAAACATTCCACTCCAGGGCTTTTACTGCCGAGCTCTACAGGTTTATCGCCATAGTCCCCATGAAAATCTGAACCGCCAGTCATAATAAGATTATATTTTTGGGCATATTGAATCGCCATTTCTTCTTCCGCACGACTATGATGTGGGTGAAGAACTTCAACTCCTTCAAGTCCAGCCGCTACAAGGTCTGGAATGATTTCAAAGCTAGCGTATTGTCCGGGATGAGCAAGGACTGGCACACCACCTGCCTCACGTATCGCTTTCACAGCAAGACATGCATCCACATACTCCATGGGAATGAAAGCAATCCCTGGCTCTTCGCCATTTTGCCCGCGACTGAAAAGCCGCTTATACAAATCACCAAAGATTGAATCCGTATAACCTGCTTCCATCAATGCTAGCATAATATGTTGTTTATAAACGCCGGTTCCTCCCTTATACTTACAAACCTGATTCCAAGTTATCTCATAACCAGCATGGATTAACCGCTTAACCATTTCTTCAGATGCTGCATGCCGCTTTTCGATCAATGGCTGGCAAAGCTCGAAAAGTGCCTTATGTCCATAGTCCATATAATAGCCTAATAGATGTACACGTCTACCTCTTGCAAAATCATAACCTGAGACTTCAATACCAGGGATAATTTCTATCCCTGTTTCTTTTCCCTTTTCCACCATCTCCTGCAAACCATACGTTGTATCATGATTCGTAATCGCTAAATGACTGATTCTTTCCTTTGCCGCAAGTTCCAATACCTCTTCAAACGAACAAGACCCATCTGAAATATTCGTATGACAATGTAATTCAACCTTCATTCTAATCCTCTCCCATTCATTTTGATTGCCTAGTTTCACCCTAACTTGGTACCAAGTTGGTAACATTAAAATGAGGTAAAATATGTGTAAAATTTTTCATTTCAGAGTAAGTTTTCTTTTTGGGAGATTAGTGGCAGTGTTGTAGGTTCTGATTGGCTAATTGGGGATTTTCTAAAGAAACATGTAAAAGCTACGCTAACATTCAAAGTGTTAGAACTCTGCAATATGTATATTGAAAACAAGGTCTATCCATTTCAGTATATCCAAATTAAATAAGCAAAGAATGTCCCAGAAAGGGTTGACCTCACATTCTATACACCGTTTATTATGTCATTCATATAAACGATCTTGAATAGATGTAGGGTCTTAAACCTTTCGTTATAGGACAATCTCTGCTTTCATTAATCATTCACCTAAATCTACATTATGGTACACTTGCTGAACGTCCTCTAAATCTTCTAATGCATCAATCATTTTTTCAAATTGCTCTTGTGCGTCTGCTTCGAGCGTTAGGTCATTTTGCGCAAGCATCGTTAGTTCGGCAACTGTGAATTCAGTGATCCCAACATTCTTGAATGCTTCTTGTACAGCATGAAATTGATCTGGTTCAGCATAAATGATAACTGATTCATCTTCTTCTACGATGTCACGTACATCTACATCTGCTTCCATTAATAGTTCAAGCACTTCATCTGCTGTTTTCCCTTCAAGGCCGAATACAGCTGTGGCATCAAACATATAAGCTACAGATCCGCTAACTCCCATATTTCCACCATTTTTACCAAATGCAGCACGAACATCTGATGCAGTACGGTTCACGTTATTTGTCAATGCATCGACGATTACCATAGACCCGTTAGGTCCGAAGCCTTCATAACGAAGTTCGTCATAGTTTTCTTCTGAACCACCTTTGGCTTTTTCAATCGCACGGTCAATGATTGCTTTTGGCACATTGTACGTTTTTGCACGCTCAAGTACTACTTTTAAAGCCTGATTGGATTCTGGATCTGGCTCACCTTGCTTGGCTACTACATAAATCTCACGCCCGAACTTTGCATATATACGACTCGTATTTGCATCCTTTGACGCTTTTTTTTCTTTAATATTGTTCCATTTACGGCCCATAATGAACACTCTCTTTCTACTTTGAATCTATACAAAATTATACGTATGAAATAAGCGATTTCTTCAACACTTTTACAAAAAACAATAAGGAGTTCGTTACGCTGATTATTGTTGACGAACCACCCTAATAGAAGTTTATGACTCATTACTAGCATATATTATACAACAATTATATAAGCTGTTTCGAGTTTTAAATAAAAAAAGCAAGTGGTTCTTATATAATAATATAGGTTTTTAAATTGGTTTATTATTGATCGATTAACCGCAATTCAAAACGGATCAATTCGCAACTTTATGACCAAGCAAAATTTCATATCCACTTTTCATTCTGAGTCCAAACCCAATAGGCCATGGATAGCTATTATCTTAGTATTTGGTCCCTACTCTGAAATATAGACGAAAACTGAACATATTAACCTGTTTTGCTTGCAAATGATCAATCATCTAGATCATTGAAGAAAACGTGACACTTTATCGCTGCTATATCATTAGCTCGACTTCCTTGCAAAGCTCAACTAACTGTTCAAGCTTTTTAACGGCTCGTATGACTGTTCTGCGACTTAATTGCACATTTGTTGCGATGTAGTCATATTTAGTAAAACTTACGCCAATTACTTTTACCGAATGTCGCCAAATGAACGTTAAGACTTTGTTGGTGCCTTCTGATAACTCAGCTTTTCGCTTGTATAAAAATCCCCGAACAGATTGATCCATTTCTTCAATCGTCTCGAATGATTGATAATGTTTAATCGTTTCAAAATTTAATTTCTCCATTATTCTCGCCCCTTTTTATGTTGTCACTCTCTTTATAAGGGCAAAAACAAAAAAAGTAGCATCGTCTAAAAATTTTTCTAATATGAACGAATTACAAATAGCCAAGGCTATTATAAAGCGCTTGGCTAAGGTTCAAATACGCTATTGTCTGACCATTGCTCCGGATTATTGAGATAGAGTTTAGCTTCGTCCATCTGTGTAAGCCTGTCCAAAATTTAGTAGTATGTTGGCGATTACATAAATGATTGGCACGCTTCCTACATGAAGATTTTAGATTTCACTGACAAAAATCATGTTTTGAATGATTAGATTAAGGTTGCCAGCACCGATCATCCATAACGTTAGTTTGCTCATAGTAAAATTTGATTTCTCAATTAGATTTAAAACCCATTGACACCAAGAAATCTCCTCTTTGTCCATCATGTTCCGTCGATTAAAGAGTAGATAGCGACCAAAATGCTTAGACATCGTATCTCCCCGATGCTTTTGTTCCAGCTCTGTTAGTGTATCCGTTCGAAAAGCAACTTTTTGTTCAAGATTCAAAATTCGATCCTGAATTAACTTTTTCGCATTTTCCTCATCCGATAACCAAATGGAATTTACCTTAATCAGAAACTCATCTCTCATAATTGGATCAGATGGAGATTCTGCGACCCATTTTTCTAACGTTTCTCTACCTTTATCTGTAATCGAAAATATTTTTTTATCCGGTTTGCCAGTTTGGATAACTTCTTCAAATACAAGAAGCCCATTTTGTTCCATTTTGGTTAAACGAGGATAAATTTGACTATGTTTCGCTGGCCATACCGCATCCAAATATTGTGCTAATTCATATCCTGAGCATGGTTTTCTACCGAGTGCACTAAGAATTGCATATCCAAGAGTATTCATAAATATCCCCCATCCATAAAATAGGAGCAACCTAAAGTTGCATAATACAAATGTCCCTTTTATTAAATCCAGAGATTATACAAGTCTTCTTTAATCCCTATATTATACATATAGTATATACTAAATAAAGTACGAATAATAGCTGTTATCCATCTGCTTGTTCGAGTCCTCATCATACGTATCATGCCTTACACAATGTAAATCTCAATAATTACCAAAACTAACTAACAAATGTTCCTTCACCAAATATAAAGTTGTAAACTGTCGCTTCCCCAACCATTTTCACTGTACTCATCGTTCGTAGACCTTGAACAGAACCAAACTTCACTCATGAGTATTCGTATGGAATTACGATCAAGTCCATAACTCTTTTAGAAAGTATCGTTTTCCCGTCTAGGTAAACAAGCATTATTTATAATGGCTATGTTAAACAATATTGTTGTTAAAAAAATTTTGGGCTCATTCGTGTAAAACCTTGGTTTCACACGCCTTTATAATAAAAATTCGGCAACCTTGACGATTGCCGAAATCTAGAAATTAGTACTTCCTTAGAAAAGATGGTTTCGTGTTAAACCAAGCTTCACTAATGATTTGATGGCACTCCGTAAATAGTCTTTCAATTGTTTGCGTCTTGTTCGCGAGCACACGAATCGTAAATCCCTTGACTGGTAGCATAGATAGTCCCATTCTATATTCGTTTTCATCATGACTCATCGAATTATATAATCGGTCAAGGAGATCAGCATTCGTTTGTTCACCAATCACAATCATCGAACCTAAATGCGTATACCCTTCCATAAAGCCGATTGCTTTCATATCTTGTTCAGCTGGATTCAATTTAATATGATCATACATCACTAACTCATCATCCATATAGACTTCATTCATTAATTGAAGCTGATCATAGCTAAATTGTTCGCCATCAGGTGACCATCCTGGTGTAATAATATCTGAATAAATGAGCGTAGCACCTTGCTCCATCCGAATCACATTTTTTTGTTTATATCGAGCATTGCGATACATGATAAGTGGATCCGGAATATATTCTAGATAACTGCCTTTTTTCAGAATAAATTCTGTTTCCTGATAGGCATGTTGATTCGGCGTTTTATAAACCTTTGTTGCTGATTGTGTGGTCAAGGTTAGTTTGGTTTTTTCTTTCAATGAAAACTGCAAGTTATAGCGATCACCGTCTAAATAGCCGCCGCCCGGATTTAAAATATAATAACAGGCTTGCCCAGAATCATCATGGTATACCGGGCGCATGACTTTCAATGCGCCTTGGAAATACACATTTTTAGCAACGGTCTTACCTTGACGTTCTTCCACATCTAAACGCAAAGTTCCTGTCCAGTTTTCCATTTATTCCAATCCTTTTAAAAGTGCATTCTTCTTAATCCAATCGATCACTTCGTCAAGACCAGAATTATCTTTTAAATTGGTGAAAACAAACGGTTTATCCCCACGGTTAACCTTCGTGTCTGACGCCATAACATCAAGGCTTGCACCAACGTACGGCGCTAAATCTGTTTTATTAATGATGAATAAATCAGATTTAATCATACCTTGTCCGCCTTTACGCGGAATTTTTTCCCCTTGAGCCACATCAATAATATAAATAGAGAAATCAACCAGTTCAGGGCTGAACGTCGCTGCAAGATTATCGCCGCCACTTTCAACAAAAATAAGTTCAACATCTGGATGTTTCTCTTTTAATTCATCGATTGCTGCAAAGTTCATCGATGCATCTTCACGAATCGCTGTATGCGGACATCCGCCTGTTTCAACGCCAATGATCCGATCTTGTGGCAGGACTCCATTATTCATTAAGAATTTAGCATCTTCTTTTGTATAGATGTCATTCGTCACAACCGCCATGCTAATTTCACCATCTAAATGTCGAGTCAGCTTTTCCACTAACATCGTTTTCCCTGCTCCAACAGGTCCGCCTACACCAATTTTAATGGGTTCCATTAAAATACACTTCCTTTTGTCAATAATTAAGACATGAAAATACGAATATTTACACGTTCATGTTTCATTTGAGCTAATTCTAAACCTGGTGACGTAATACCAAAATCCGCTTCATCTAGATCCTGAATTTTCTCAGTTGCCCTCACTAACTCTTGTTGAAACTCTTGAATCGTTTTCTGACCTGCAGTCTGGCCTAAGGGAATGGCCCGAACCGCATTTTGAATCAGGCTTGAAATAGCAGAATATAAATAATAGAGAGTAGTCGTAGACTTGGGAACACCAAGATGATGACCGATTATCGTAAAGACAATGCTAGAATGCCCAAAGGATTTCTTCTCCTTAATCCGCTTTCTATATTCGGCTAGTACAGGCACATCATATAAAGCTTCCACAAGACTTAACATACGTTCACCCATTCTTTGGGTACCTTCCCTCGTTTCACGCGGCAAACTTTGAACGGTCAGCATTCGGTCTAACTTCCATATTTTTTGGAAGTCATTATTCTCTAGAGCCTCATATACGAGGTGAGAAGCAAGCCCATCAGAATAGATGAGCTGCTCATTCAAGTAGACACGAAGCCATTTTGCAAACGTTGCTTGATCATGTACTTGACCTTCTTGAATATAAGTCTCCAAACCATACGAATGACTAAAACCACCGGTTGGAAGGTTTGAATCGCATAATTGAAATAAAGAAAGAATATTAGGATTCATGGCTATGTCCAATATGACGAAATGCCTGTTTCACTTTCCGGTCTTCCCGTCTGAAAGGAATTTGCAGTTCTTGTAGCAATTCTTCTACAAGATAATCGTATTGTACGAGCATCTCATCCTCTTCAAATTGGGCAGGTAAGTGACGATTCCCTAGTTGATGAGCAATTGTTCCCATTTCTTGCAATGAACGTGGGCTAATAATGATTAAGTCATCCGATAAGACGTCGATGATAATCATGTTTTTATCATCCATAAATAAAACATCACCCGCAACAAGATCACGAGGGTCTTTTAAACGAATCCCAATTTCCGTGCCATGATCTGTTGTCACTCTTTGAATTCTTTTCACTAAATGAGCACTTTCAAGATAGACCTTTTCTTTATGGCGCTTGTCTAAATCTTCTTTTGCCATTTGTTCAATATTGGTCACAATTTTTTCGATAATCAATGCTTTCACCTCAGAATAGGAAATATCGTTGCCCCATCGGTACAGTGTCAACTGGTTCACAAGTAATAAGTTCACCGTTTACGGTTACCTCATATGTTTGTGGGTCAACAGTGATAGTAGGCGTTTCAGAATTATGTTTCATATCTTTTTTCGTTAAATTTCGGATACCGTGAACTGGAAGAACCATTTTTTCCAAGCCAAGTTTCTCATGCACTTTATCATCAAATGCTGCTTGAGAAATGAATGTGATCGAGCTTTTCGCTAATGCTTTTCCAACCTGTGCATACATCGGACGGTAAATCACCGGTTCCGGTGTTGGAATGGATGCATTCGCATCTCCCATTAAGCTCTCTACAGCAAAGCCATTTTTCAGGATCATTTCAGGCTTCACACCGAAAAATGCTGGGGACCAAAGAACTAGATCGGCAATTTTTCCGACTTCAATTGAACCAACATATTCAGAGATTCCGTGTGTAATGGCAGGATTGATCGTATATTTAGCCACATAACGTTTGGCACGGTTGTTATCAGAAAACTCACTATCGCCTTCCAAGATTCCGCGTTGTTTTTTCATTTTGTCTGCTACTTGCCATGTACGTAAAACAACCTCGCCAATTCGTCCCATCGCTTGTGCATCTGAGCTGACCATACTAATGATCCCCATGTCATGAAGAATATCCTCTGCTGCAATCGTTTCTTTTCTAATCCGTGAATCAGCAAATGCAAGATCTTCAGGAATTGATGGATTTAAATGATGGCAAACCATTAACATATCTAAATGCTCGTCAACCGTATTAACTGTATATGGTAAAGTCGGATTTGTAGAAGATGGAAGAACATTTTCATAGCCTGCTGATTTGATTAAATCTGGAGCATGTCCGCCACCTGCACCTTCCGTATGGTACATATGAATCACTCGATCTTTAATGGCAGCCATCGTCGTTTCCATGAAGCCACCTTCATTCAACGTATCTGCATGAACCGCTACTTGAATATCATATTTATCGGCTACGCGTAATGCATAGTCAAGGGCTGAAGCTGTTGCTCCCCAGTCTTCGTGCACTTTTAAGCCAATTGCGCCAGCGCGAACTTGCTCAATAAGAGGCTCTTCCGATGCTGCTTGTCCTTTACCTGTGAACCCAACGTTAATTGGCATTCCTTCCGCTGCAAGAAGCATACGGTGCATATTCCATTCTCCTGGAGTAACAGTTGTCGCTTTTGACCCTGCCGCCGGACCTGTTCCGCCACCAATTAATGTCGTCGTACCAGAAGATAATGCCGTTTCAATTTGCGTTGGATTAATAAAGTGAACATGAGTATCGATCGCACCAGCTGTAACAATCAAACCTTCTCCAGCGATGATTTCTGTAGAAGCACCAATGACGATATCCACATTATCCTGTACTAAAGGATTTCCCGCTTTTCCGATTCCAGCGATTTTCCCGTCACGAATGGCAATGTCTGCTTTAACGATCCCTGTATAGTCCAAGATTACCGCATTTGTAATTACGACATCTGGAACGTTATCATCTTTTCGAGTGGCAAGTGGATGTTGTCCCATCCCGTCACGAATTACTTTTCCGCCGCCAAACACGACTTCTTCCCCATATGTTGTATAATCTTTCTCAATTTGAATCAAGATATCTGTATCTGCTAAACGAATTGAGTCCCCTGTAGTCGGACCGTACATTTGTGAATATTGCTGTCTTGACATTTTGTAACTCATTACTTGCATCCTCCCTCAACAGATCCATCAACTTTATTGTTAAATCCATATACGCGTTGTTCTCCAGCAAAAGAAAGCAATTCTACTTCTTTTTCATCGCCAGGTTCAAAACGAACCGCTGCACCTGCCGGAATGTTCAAACGTTTTCCAAATGCTTCTTCTCGATTGAATTGAAGGGCTTCATTCACTTCATAAAAATGAAAGTGAGATCCAATTTGGACTGGACGATCGCCTGTGTTGATGACTGAAAGTTTGTTTAACGTTTTACCTTCATTGATTATAATTTCTTCTTCTTTTAAAATGTATTGTCCTGGTACCATGTAATGATGCCTCCCTTTTTATCTAATCGGATTATGAACTGTCACCAGTTTTGTTCCATCTGGAAAAGTCGCTTCTACTTGAATATCGTGAATCATCTCCGGGATGCCTTCCATCACATCTTCGCGTGACAAAATCGTTGCGCCATATTCCATCAATTGAGCAACCGTTTTTCCATCTCTCGCTCCTTCTAACACTTCATATGTGATAAGGGCTACGGATTCAGGATGATTTAATTTTAATCCTCTATCTTTTCGTTTCTTGGCAAGATCTCCTGCCACCACAATCATGAGCTTGTCTATCTCACGTGGTAATAATTTCATAGTAAAACCTCCTTGATAGTATGTAGTGACTCCTCCTAGGGCAAAGCTCCCCTTAATAAAGACCCACTTTTGTTCTGATGCAAAAAAAGGGAATCGAACATCCTTAATAGTGTTGTCCGATAATTCTGTGTTCTCATTGTTGAAACCCTTAGATTTTCCATCTTTTACTATATTTTCAAATGTAATAAAAAACCAAATACCATACATTTTTCGTTAAAAAAAGTAAAACATTCGGAAATTATCTGATTATTTTGTCGTTCGTTGTCGATAAATGTTTGATTCCCTTGATGCAATCATATATCATAATTTATATATATATCAAGTTTCATATATTTTTTTTATGTATTTTTAATTTCTCACACTAGCAATCACTCATTAGACTGAGAGGGAAGAACAGGCGAATAAATACTAGACAAGTAAGGAACTTAGTCATTCTTAGACGCTTGCGCTTTTATTGATTATTCATATGAAAAATCATGGACTTTGGTTAGGAGGGATTGAAGAAAAATGGAAGATTTTTTAACTCGAAAATTTTTCAAATGGAAGATTGTTAGATTATTTTTCTGATATAATGATAAAATCTCAGAAAAAAATTTTTAAAATGAGATTTATCAATCGTTTTTATGTAGGTTCGTACTTTTTTACATTAGCCCTCTCTTTGAATCGATATTGATACATGACAGAAACATGTTATGTGTCAGAGGAGAATGGTTTTTCTTAAAGTTTATGAAAAAGATTCAAGTGGATTTAAAACGATCAAAAATTCCAGCGAGAGGTGAGCATTATGCAAAAGAACAACAATGCTACATTAACAGAGGGAACGTTTCTTTCCCTAATTTCGGCATCACTGAAAGGAATTTCTCAAGTTATCTTGATTGAGAATGTCATTACTGGATTAATCATTCTACTATCCCTTACAATTTATTCGTATTATTTGGGGGTAATTGCTCTAATATCCTCCATTATTGGTACTCTGATTGGCAAATTGGGAGGAGCCGATGAGGATAGTGTGAATCAAGGTTTGTTTGGCTATAATTCTGTGCTAACTGGAATTGCATTAACATTGTTTTTAACGGGGCCTTCACGGTTCGTCATTGCATTAGTTGGAGCTGCCGTAGCGGCCATTTTAACAGCTGCTTTAATGCATGTTATGAAAAACATAGCAATTCCAATTCTTACATTTCCCTTTATCGTAGTGACTTGGTTTACGCTACTTGTTTCTTATCGATTAGAAGCGTTCCAATTAACGACTGGATTGGTGCCACAAGATTTAGCAAACTGGGAACTTAATATAGCAGGGGCAACAAATTGGTTGGAAGGGACTTTTACCGGTATTGGACAAATCTTTTTCCTAGATAATCCATATTGCGGTGCTCTTTTATTTATTGCTGTTTTCTGGGCTGGTTGGAAGTTTGGCTTATTTGCCATTTTAGGAAACGGAGTTGCATTGCTTACATCATACGGATTAGGTGGAGAACACTCCTTAATATTCATGGGTCTATATGGATATAATGCGATCTTAACTTGTATAGCTGTAGCACTTGTCTTTCGTGAAGATCGTCATTCTTTTGCTCCTATATCAGGAATCATTGCAGCTTGTGTGACTGTCCCAGTTACTGCTGGCGTAACGACATGGCTATTACCTTATGGTCTACCAGCACTGACAATGCCTTTCGTTCTCACTACTTGGATGTTCTTAGGAGCAAGGAAAGTTTTACCTAAATTATAGTAAAAAAGAATTCTATCCCTACATTCATTTATCTAAAATAGTTTGTCCCAAAAGGGTCTAACCTCACACTCTATACATCGTTTATTAGGTCATATTTACATCCATATAAACGATATATAGTAGATGTTGGGGTCTGACCCTTTCGTTATGGGACAACCTCTTTTTGGAGAAATTCATATCTATTCTGTTGGCTAGCCCTCATATTTCTTCTAGTTGGGGGAGCCTCACAATATACTCACTCTTTACCATTCCTCCAAATTGTTTTCCTCATTTAACATATCAATCGATTAATCATCCAATTCAACTTTCAAAACTTTTCCAGTCGTTGCATCCACTTTCACTTCTGCTTCACGGCCTTGATCGGTTATTAATTTGAATTCATAAACTAAGCGATTGTGATCGCTATCTAATTCGGTTTTAGTTATCGTTCCTTTCACTCTTGCTAATGCTACTTTTTTTGCATTTTCTACTGACACTGTTGGCGATACATTTTGGAGTGCGCTACTATCTTCACCTTCAATTTCAACTTTGACCACTTTTCCAGTTGTTGCATCTACTTTCACTTCTGCTTCACTGCCGTTGTCTGTCATTAGTTTAATTTCGTAAACTAAGCGGTTGTGATCGTTATCCAATTTTGTTTTGGTTACAGTCCCTTTCACATTTGCTAACGCTGTTTTCTTTGCATTTTCTACTGATATGGTTGGCGATACATTCTTGAGTGTGCTGATGTCTTCATCATCCATATCGCCTTGATCCCGAACATCTTGTTCAACTTTTAATATGTTGCCTGTCGATGCATCAATATCCACGTCATATTCTGTATCTTGATTCACAATCTCTACTTCGTATTGTTTAATTCCGTGATCTTGATCTAAGTGAATTTTCGTTACTTGACCACCTTTAGATACGCCTAAAGCTATCTCTTTTGCTCTATCAACACTAATTGTTTTGGATATTATATTCATAGTTTTAGTCGACGGTTGGTTTGCTGCCATTGCATAAGCACCCACTCCTAATCCACCAACAACTAAAACTCCTGTTAATACTATTGCTGCTAATTTCATCGTTTACAGCCTCCTGCTTGTTTGATAGTTATATCATAACGTCTCAAGTTTAAAGATTATGAAAAAGAATCTTAGAATTCCCTTAGAAAAGAATTTTTTTTATAAAGTGAAACTTCAATCAGTGGGGGTTTCTTCATCTCCACTGATTGTTCGTCCCTTTCTACTAAACCTCTGCTCATTTATCGGCAAGTTTCACTGTATCTCACCAATCGGGCTTTTACGTGCAGTTATCCCCCATCTATCATTCATAGTTTTTATTATCAATGGTCTAATAGTTGCCATACTGCTACTGAAGAACATCTTTATATAAAATCAATGAAGTTATAGATTGAGAAACCATACCATCTGCAGACCCTTAAAACAAAAGAATTTAACAGAAAGAGTATTTTTCTTTATCGCAAAAAAAGTGTAGCAAAACGCTACACTTTTAATCATCCTTATCCTTATCATTGTGCGTATCAACTGAAATGGACTCAATTTTCCCAGAGTAAGGATTAATTATAACTTCTGCTTTCTTGTTCTCCGATTGCTTGATTTCAACTTCGTAAACAAGCTGGCCATCTTCTTCCCCTAATTCGACTTCATGAATCGTTCCATGAAATTTATTTAAAGCGATCTCTATCGCTTGATCCATTGTAATTTGAACCGCATCGCTTGAAAAAGGACTTGTTTGATTGTTTTTATTTGATTTAGCTATTGGTGCCTGCTGATTTATTTTTGGTGTTGCAGGTTCTTGTGCTACAGGCGTTTGCTCTGTAGGAATTTGTGAAGTCGATTGTTTTACCATTGCAAGTACTTCACCTGTCTGTCCATTGACAATTACCTGATATGGAATCTGATCTTTTAGCAATTTAACGGAATAATTGAGCTTATCCTTTTCTTGAAAAACACTAATATTCTCAATTGTTCCTCCATATTTCTGTTGGATCATCTGACTGACATTCTCTTCTGGAAGGATAGAACTCGGAGTAGTAAATGCTTCTTTAACACCGTACCAGCCACCTAAACCAATGATTAGAATGAAGGATATTATCAATGCGATCTTCTTCATTCTTTCACCTCCACATGTTATTGAAACATAGTGTAGCATAGCATTCTTAGAGAAGTCTGAGAATCCCCTTAAAAAATTTAAAGTGGTAATTCAATTGTGACTGTTGTACCTTGTCCTTCTTCACTATCCATATGAATCTTCCCGTTATGAGCAGCGACAATTCTTGTTGCAATAGGCAATCCCAATCCTGTTCCGCCTGTTTCTCTCGTCCTTGCTTTATCTACTCGAAAAAATCGTTCATATACATGTGCTAGATTTTCTTTCGGAATCCCAATACCATAATCCCTAATAGCGATGAATAAGGAAGAAGCACGGCGAGTAATCGTAATGTCAATGGATTTTTCGCTATATTTAATTGCATTATCTACTAAAATATAGAGTAACTGTTTGACCTTTTTTTCATCTGCACGAATGATCGGATTATTTGTTTGTACATCAATCGAAATCGTTCTCTTAAAGGCAAACTGTAGATGCTTTGCTGTATCACTGCAGACTAAACTTATATCCACTTCCTCTATATGCATCTCCCATTGTTCATCGCCTTTAGCAAGGAGTAACATTTGTTCCGTTAGCTGCTTCATTCGAATGGCCTCGGAATGAATGGCTTCGATTGCTTCTTCCAAAATATCAGGGCGCTTCATTCCCCAACGCTTTAACATATTGGCATAACTTTCTACAACAGTAAGTGGCGTTTTTAATTCATGGGAGGCATCTGATACGAATTGCTCCTGTTTTTTATAATTTTCCTCCAATAAATCCATCATATTGTTAAATGTATTCGCCATTTTATCTAGTTCGTCATTTGACTTTGTATCACGTTTGATTTTTTTGAAAGTCCGTGATGCCTGAATCTCTTCCATTGTCTGAATAAGTGATTTAATCGGCCGTAAGATGACTTGACTTAATACACGACCACCCAAGATAGTTGGGATTAAAATAACAAGGGAAGCGACAAATAAAATGAATTTTAAAATTTGTAAAGAATCCTCAACATCTTCTAATGGCTCCGTCACTTCAAGTGACACGACATCGCCATTTGTCCAAATAATCGGTGAGTGTGAAACGGCGTATAAATGATTACCAAAGTTTTCTACGGTCGTTTGTTCAAATGACTTGTACGAATATGGCAGAGTATTCAGTTCAGTTTGGTCTCTAATAACGATAAGCAACGGTTTACCTTTTGGAGGAAGTATACGAACCATTCCATTAGGAGGTAAATACGCTCGTAATAAAGTGGCTGGATTACTCGCTGGATTACTTGCTGGTTTTAATCCCTCTACAATATTTTTACTTTCTACTTGAAGCCGTTCAATGGCGTTATCAGTCATCGTTTTTTTAAAAATAAAATAAACCGAGCTATTAGCAACGACCAAAAGAATAAAAATTAAAAGGGTTGATGTAAAAACAATTTTCGTTTGTAACTTCATATATTATTCCTTTAGCATATATCCAACACCACGAACTGTGTGAATATAAGGAGTTAGAAATGGTGTGTCAATCTTCTTTCGTAAATACCGAATGTATACATAGACAACATTGGAATCACCGAAATAATCAAATCCCCATACATTCGTTAACAATTGATCAAATGTTAAAACTTGATTCTGATTTTCCATTAAATACATTAGTAAATCATATTCTTTAGGCGTCAACTCAATTGATTGATTCTCTCGTCGCACTTCACGCGTCTTTGGGTCTATCGTTAAATCGCCAATTTTAAGAGAGGACGAAGTCATGTCTTCTGGTGATGCTGATGGAAGACGTAGCCATACGCGAATACGCGCAAGTAATTCTTCAATTTCAAATGGCTTTGTAATGTAATCATTGGCACCTAAATCTAATCCACTTACTTTATCGGGCAGTGCATCACGTGCCGTTAATAGAATAATGGGCATTTGGTCATCCGTTGAACGAATACGCCTTAACACTTCGAGTCCATTTAATTCAGGTAACATCACATCTAATAAAAGAAGGTCCCATTTCTCTTGTTGAAACATATTGAACCCTTCTAACCCTGTACGCGCTGTTCCTGTTTCATATCCTTCATACTCAAGTTCTAATTGAATGAGACGGGCAATTTTACTTTCATCTTCGACGATCAATACCTTCCCTTTACTCATTGATATCCTCCTTGCGCTCAAAAGGTTTGTATGGTTGAAAAATAATTCCAATCGTTGTAATACCTTTGATCATTAGTATTTCTTAATGAATCATGAATTATTAACTGAAACATAGATAGGTAAAGGAACTTACCAAGATTCACCTTAAGAATCGTGACGAATTTTTGATAAATGAATTAGACATTTTTTGTAGAAAAGGAGCGGGGCTTCGCAAAATTAGCTCCGCACCACCACCTTCATAAGGTGATACAATTTGAGAACCTGAACCTTTTTTATCGCTGGGCTTTAGGTCAGATACTCATGGATGTGTTCTGTGTTAAAATGTGAAGTATAACATAGAGACTGGAAAGTTACATGAGAAATATGGAGGAAATCGTGATGAAAACAAGGTTTGAAACGATTGAAGAGTTTTGGGTGACAGGCTATAAATACGTGGGTTCTACGGCTGAAATCCCACAAATATGGGACAAGTTGAATGCGACATTAACGACCGAGAACATTTCTGTTGAAACGTTTTATGGTGTCTGCGTAGATTTTGATCGTGAAGGGAAACTCCACTATATTGCAGGCATCCAAGATTTAGCAGAAGGTTCTGATAGGGAAAAAGTGAAAATAGAGGCGGGACGCTATATCGTTGCTACAGTGGAGGGCGGCATTCCAGGAATCAAACCCACATTCCAAGCTTTGCATGAGAGATCAGATATCCAATTTAGATTTTCACCCAACTTTGAGAAGTATATTTATCCAGTAGGAGCAACAGAAGATGTGATTGAGGTTTGGATGCCGATTGAATAGTCTTGTCAATTTTATGAAACCGATACGCACTATAAGATAAAAATCTCATCTTATTTATATCTTCATTCTTAATTAGCTACCAGATGATAACCTTCACACTTTAAATCCAAGGTTATCACTTTATGAAAAAACGCTTAAAACATTCCTTTAGAAAGCATTCCGTTCACTTCTATTACGGGATACTTTTTTCTGTGAAAAAGGGGCGGGGCTTCGCAAAATCCGCTTCCCACCACCACCTTCATAAGGTGATACAATGTGAGAACCTGAACTTTTTTCATCGTTTTAGTTTTAGAGCAGATGCTCATGGATGTTTTTTATGCCCCCTTAAGAAAAACCAGCACTGATGATTTAATCATATAAAAAACAAAAAAAACGACTCACCCAGACTAATTACGGTCTGAAAGTGAGTCAGTTTTTACTTAATTCGCAACGATATTAACAAGTTTACCCGGTACCGCAATGACTTTACGTACAGTTTTTCCATCGATTTGTTCTTTAATTGCGTCTTCGCCCATGGCGATTTCTTCTAGTTTTTCTTTCGTTGTGTCTGTTGGCACCATTAGTTTTGCTTTTACTTTGCCGTTAATTTGGATCACGATTTCGACTTCGTTATCAATCATTTTTGCTTCGTCATAAGCGGGCCATGTGCCGTATGTGATTGTTTCTGTATGCCCTAGTCTTTCCCAAAGCTCTTCAGCGATATGTGGTGCAACCGGTGATAACATTTTCACGAAGCCATCAATATATGGTCTCGGAAGTGTGTCCGCTTTGTATGCATCATTAATGAAGACCATTAATTGTGAAATAGCTGTGTTGAATTTCAAATCCTCGTAGTTTTCCGTAACTTTCTTCACCGTTTGATGATACACTTTCTCAAGCTTACCGCTGTCATCTGTATCGACAATTTTGTCGGTGATTGTGTCGTCATCATTAACAAGCAAACGCCAAATACGATCAAGGAAACGACGGGCGCCATCAAGTCCATTCTCAGACCAAGCAATCGATGATTCCAAAGGTCCCATAAACATTTCATATAGACGGAGTGTATCAGCACCGTGGCTATCGACGATATCATCTGGGTTTACTACGTTTCCTTTTGATTTACTCATTTTTTCGTTATTTTCTCCAAGAATCATTCCTTGGTTGAAAAGGTTTTGGAACGGTTCAGATGTTGGAACAACACCAATGTCGTACAAGAATTTATGCCAGAAACGAGCGTATAATAAGTGAAGGACCGCATGCTCGGCTCCACCAATATACATATCGACTGGCATCCATTCTTTTAATTTTTCTGGATCAGCAATCGCTTCTGTATTGTTTGGATCGATATAACGTAGGAAGTACCAGCTGCTACCTGCCCATTGTGGCATCGTGTTTGTTTCACGACGACCTTTTCTGCCATTTTCATCGGTTACATTCACCCAATCATGGATGTTTGCAAGTGGTGATTCACCTGTACCGGATGGCTTAATGTCTGTCGTTTTCGGTAAAAGAACCGGAAGCTCAGATTCTTTTACCGCTTCAGTTGTACCATCTTCCCAATGGATGATCGGAATCGGTTCTCCCCAGTAACGTTGACGGCTAAATAACCAGTCACGAAGACGGAATGTTACTTTCTTCGTACCGATTTCTTTATCCTCCAACCACTTAATCATCGTGGAAATACCGTCTTCTTTATTCAAGCCGTTTAGGAATTCAGAATTCACATGCGGACCATCACCTGTGTACGGTTCTTTCGTCACGTTCCCACCCGCTACGACTTCTTTAATTGGCAAGTCGAATTTAACTGCGAATTCATAGTCACGCTCATCATGAGCCGGTACTGCCATAATAGCACCTGTTCCATAGCTCATTAATACATAATCTGCAATCCAGATTGGCATTTTTTCACCATTAACGGGGTTAATTGCATAAGCACCTGTAAAGGCACCTGTTTTGTCCTTTGCTAACTCAGTACGTTCAAGGTCGGTTTTATTTTTCACTTCTGAGATATATTGTTCAACTGCAGCTTTTTGCTCAGGCGTAGTAATCGTATCAACAAACGGATGCTCCGGTGATAAGACTGCATAGGTTGCACCGAAAAGAGTATCCGGACGAGTCGTGAAGACTGTAAACGTATCATCATGACCGTCAATATTAAATGTCACTTCAGCTCCTTTGGAACGGCCGATCCAGTTGCGCTGCATATCTTTAATATTTTCTGGCCAATCGACCGTTTCAAGATCGTCAAGTAATCGGTCTGCATAGGCTGTGATTTTTAAGACCCATTGCCTCATCGGGCGGCGTTCAACTGGATGTCCTCCACGTTCACTTAATCCGTCAATGACTTCTTCATTCGCCAATACCGTGCCAAGCGCCGGACACCAGTTTACCGCTACTTCGTCAATGTACGCCAATCCTTTTTCAAAAAGCTTCGTAAAAATCCATTGTGTCCATTTATAATAGTCTGGGTCTGTTGTATTAATTTCACGATCCCAATCGTAAGAAAAACCTAATGCCTTAATTTGGCGGCGGAATGTGTTGATGTTATGCTCCGTGAATTCTGCCGGGTCATTCCCTGTATCAAGTGCATACTGCTCTGCCGGGAGACCAAATGCATCCCAACCGATTGGATGAAGCACATTATAGCCTTGCATCCGTTTCATCCGTGCTAAAATATCGCTCGCTGTGTAGCCTTCTGGGTGACCAACATGAAGACCTGCCCCAGATGGATACGGGAACATATCAAGCGAGTAAAATTTCCGTTTGCCGGTTTCTTCACCCGTTTTAAACGTTTTATTTTCTTCCCAATACTTTTGCCACTTCTTCTCAATCGACCTATGTTTAAAACTCATTGTGTTTCCTCCTCATTTTTAAAAAAACCTCATCGGTCCTCAATTTCATAATAAAAGTCCATAAAAAAAACCCTCATCCCTATAAAAAGGGACGAGAGGATTATGTATCTAATCGACCCGCGGTACCACCCAAATTGGCGACTTGTAACCATCGCCCCGCTCCAAATCCGTAACGTGGATGAACGTCAGGCATTACTAATCCTTCATGCCTGAAACTCAAAAGGCGAGTTCGCGATCACTCCTGGTTGACTTGCACCATCCGTCAACTCTCTACACAGGTTCTAATCGGTACTACTCCTCATCACTGTCTATATTAGAATATTTAGTTATATAGTCATTCTAGTGAATTTCTATAGGAAAAGCAAGCGCTCATTCCTATTATGATCATGTTTTTCTTTATATATGCATGTCATATGGAAAATGTTCCTTATTTCAGGGGAACAATTGCGCCTTTTCCTTCATTTACTTTTTTTTGCATTTTATCAAACACGAAGACAGTTCCAATCCCTAATACGACAAATATGGTTAATACAGCAAACATCATATCCATTCCTTTCGTATCAACGAGGAATCCTCCTAGCAGCGGTCCAATCATTCGACCACCTGTAGCCGTACTGTTGACAATCCCTTGATAAAGACCCACTTTCCCTTTTGTCGCAATCTCACCTGCTACAGCAGGAACCGCTGGCCAAACGAACATTTCACCAATTGTTAATATCACCATAGCCGTCATAAATCCAGCAAAGCTGCTTGACCTAGCTGCCACTGCAAACGAAAGAATGAAAATGATCATGCCGACAATTAGCTGTACTTTCAATGTTTTCGCAAACCATTTAATAACAAGTGCCAAGAGCGGCTGCGCAAGTACAATAAACGCACCGTTGACTGTCCACAGCAAACTGTACTGCTTGAGTGAAATCCCTATTTCCTGTGTATATGCTGCAATTGTGGACTGCCATTGAACATAGCCAATCCAACACAAGAAATAGCCAAGACATAAAACAAGCAACGGAATGAGCATTTTATTAGAAGTGGTTTTCGATTGTTTTTCGTGAAGGATGGACGTTTGTGACGCTGCATCCCCTTGAATCCCTCTAAAACCAATCCATGCAACTAGGAAAAATAATACGTACATCACAGTATTGGCAATAAAGACATATTCAAAAGAATAAGAAGCAATTACACCGCCAAGAGCTGAACCTACTGCAACACCAAAGTTTTGGGCAACATAGACAGCATTAAATGATTTTCTACCGCCTTCCTTCCAAACGGTACCAGCCATTGCGAAAATAGCTGGAAACACGATACCTGTCCCAAATCCTGAAATCGTTAAAAAGATCACGTATGGCAGAAATTCATGATTCCAAGCCATTCCAATCGAAGACAATAATGTTATAATCACGCCAGCCATCGCAGTCCGGTACCCGCCAATCTTATCAAACAGTCCACCACCACAAAGATTGCCGACAACACTTGCAAGGGCATTCGCAAGCAAGATAAGCCCTGCCATCGATAGCGTTTTTCCTAAATGATCATGAAGATAGATTGTATTTAAAGGCCATAAAAACGAAGAAGCAGTCACATTCAGGGTCATTCCAATAATTAAAACCCATAAAGCACGCGGCATCATTATGCACCTGATTTCTATATATATTTCAACAACTACCCTAGTTTAGAGGTTTTCTTCGGGGCGCGCAATACTTTTTTAGGTGGATGTACATTTACATAATTGACTGTTAATTCGGCTAAGTTGCTCCTTCTTTCTTCAATTTATTGGCACTTACTTACCTCCTTGCAATAAAGTGAAACTTCCATCAGCGGGGGGTTTCCTCATCCCCCACCTATCTTCTTTTGCATACTCAGAATCTTGAGATGGGGGTCTTACTGTCCGTTAAGAGTGGGTCAAATTAAAATTATTCAAGATTCTCAAAATACAGTGTTATCCATTAAACAAATCCTTTACAATAGTGACATGTAGTTTTGTCGAACAATGATCTAAAAAAGGAAGAGTTGAAATGAGGGCAGTGGAATGAATCTTAACAATAGTAGACTTAGAGAAAAAAGCATTGTGTTGATTGGGTTTATGGGCGTTGGTAAAACAACGATCGGTGAAATGGTTGCTAAGAAATTGTATCGGGATTTTATTGATATAGATCAAGAAATTGAAAAAGAATACAACATGGCAACTTCTGAAATTTTCCAAAATATTGGCGAAAAAGCATTTCGTGAAAAAGAGAAAAATGTAATCAGCGCATTCAGTAAACAAAGCCTGAAAATCATCTCTGTAGGTGGAGGGGCTTTTTTACAAGAAGAGATACGAAAAGTTTGTTTAGAACATTGTATTGTGATTTATCTAGACTTATCTTGGGAATCGTGGAAGGAAAGAATCAGCCTGATCATCGATAGTCGTCCAGTATTGCAAGGGCGTTCAATTGAAGAAATTGAAGAGCTTTTCTATTCTAGGAAACCAATCTATTCGCTGCACAATTCCAAGGTAGAAACAGACAATCTTGAGGCTTGCGAAGTTGCCGATTATATTGTCGATTCATTAAAATTAGCCTGGGATCTTCATGAACCACAGTAAAAAAAGACTCAGAAAGAGGTCTGACTGCCACTACTTATTGTGGGTCGGACCTCTTTCGTTTTGAGTCAGCCTTGTCTCATATTTTAGCGATTCAACACAATCATATTGTGTTGCATTTGTTGAATTTGGTTTCTCATGAGTTTCAATTGCTCTCTTTGCTGAAGATTTCCACTAGCAACAAGAGTTTCAATCTCATTAGCAGCAGTCTGTAGTAAACCTTGAGCTTCTATATACGACTCATCATTATAATGCTCTTGCTTGGCACCTTGTGTGTACTCGTCAGATGCAATCCGAAGAACCTCTTCACATTGCTGCAGGCAATTTTCTACTGATTGTCTCGTCGCCATTTTTTTCCCCCTACACAACCAATTTGATGACTTTCACCATCCTTTATATTTTGGACCTTCTCACCAATGATTATCATCGGTAAGAAAAGGAATTTACACAATGAATAAAATGAAGCTTCTTTTAGGGGGGATTACAGCCTATTGAACCAGGATAATTACATAAGGAATATCAAATAATTTCTTTTATGTGTAGATTAAAAGGTGGTGTCCCATAACACAGACCCCACGTCCCTTATATATAGTTTATATAACGGATTTAAGACACAATAAACCGTATTTAGAGTGTGAGGTCTGACCCTTTTGGCATCCCCTTCATTTTATTATTTATTCGTGTCTGCATAGACAGCCATTGCATCACGCATAAATATAGCTAAGCCTTCGCCAAATTGGTCGATATTTTTTGTGAACCGCTCATCGTCGACATACATTTGGCCAAGTCCTTTGAAAGCTTCAAGAGAGTAGTTCCCCATTTTATTTAGAATGTTATACCACTCTTTAACAGCTGCTTGTGACTCCGGTGATGCAGGTGATTCATGTCTAAGTGAAGCAAGATTGCGGTAGATTTCGTTCATTTTTTTACCCCATTCTGCTTGTTCAGCTTTTGACATTTTGCCTAGTTTTGTCTTGGATTGATCAACGGATTCATCGCCCCAACGTTCACGCGCTTCTTGCTCATACGGATTTTGACTAAAGTCAAAGCCCGCGAATTTTTCTTGATTCGACATTTGAATTTCTCCTTTTGTATAAGAAATGGTTTTATCAATTGTCCTAATCATCGCATCCAGCCGACTACGCTTCTCAAGCAGCAGTTTTCGATGCATGGCAAGTGCCTCTTCTCGTTTAAATGAGGGACTGCTGATAATTTCTTTAATTTTCTTTAAAGGGAAGTCGAGCTCTTTGAAAAACAAAATTTGCTGCAGCGTGAGAAGATTATCATTGGAATACAATCGATAACCCGATTCTGTTATCGCATCAGGGGATAATAACCCCATTTCATCATAATGATGGAGTGTGCGCACACTAATTCCAACTAAATCAGCTACCTCTTTTATTTTCATCGTCTGTTTTTCCCTCCCTCTGATCTTGACTATAAGGTATCACGTAACGTTAGAGTCAACAGATTTTAAAAAAAATGATGAACAAATTGAATGTTCCATTGGATTATACTTTAAATCTTGATGTCAACTCTTCAAGTTCTTCAGATAAAGAGGATAGGGATAATGCGGCAGATAAGATTTCCTCCATCGCCGCTAACTGTTCTTCTGTCGCTTTTGCAATTTCATCTGTATGACCAGCGGATTCCTTTGTTGTATTAGAAATTTCTTCAATTGAACGAGAAACAATTCCAAATCCAGCACTCAATTGTTGTGAGGCCGATGCAATTTCTTGAATTTGCGAAGAGACTTGATCAATGAAGTCGATGATCTCTTTAAATTGGCTTTCAGCTTCGGTGGATAATTCCAAGCCTGATAAAACATTTTGTTTAACGGTCTTAATATTATCAACAGTTACTCTAGTTTCCTGCTGAATGCTTTGAACAACGTCATTAATTTGATTCGCTGAGTCATTGGATTGTTCAGCTAGTTTTCGTACCTCCTGAGCGACCACTGCAAATCCCTTACCAGACTCACCTGCTCTGGCAGATTCAATAGCAGCATTTAACGCAAGTAGGTTCGTTTGATTGGCAATGTCATTAATGATCGAAGTGAAATTGTTAATTTCCAGTGCACGATTTGAAAGTGAATGAACCCCTTCACCTGCTAAGTCGACTGATTGGTGAATATTTTCCATTTGTTCTGCTACCAGCCTTACAGATCGAGAACCATTTTCTGCTTGTTTTTTCATCCTTAATGATGCCTCTGCTACCGTACTCGTATTCGAACTAATCATTTCAATTCCTAACAAGGCTGATTTAACAGAGTCCAAACCTTTTTCAGTCATACTTGATTGATGATTGCTGCTATCTGATATTTCCTGCATCGCAGTCGAAATGATTTCTGAAGTAGCTTTGGATTCTTCAGCATTGGCAGTGAACTCATATGATGAAGTGGCCACCTGCTCAGAAGACCTGCCAATGTGTTGGATGATTTCGCGAAGTGAAGTAATAAATTGATTAAATGTTGCGGCAAACTCACCGAACTCATCATTATTTTTAATCCTGATCACTTTCGTTAAGTCTGCTTCACCTTGAGCAATGTCTCGCATCTGTTCATTTAAGATCGTTAATGGTTTTATAATAGAAAATAATAGGATGATTCCAAGTGTAGACCCCACTAAGCATGAAAGGATTGTTATCACTAAAATAATCATTTTACTAAACTGTGAAGTGTGATCATTTTCTTCTGTTAAATAAGCAACTTCTGTTTCTAATTGATCGACATATTGATTAATGGATGGGTCTAATGTGTTTTTCCTTAGTGTTCTTTCTTCTCCAAAATGGGTTTCTTTTGCTGCTTGCGCATGATTCGCATAAGACTGGATGACTTTCTGATTCAGCGTCCAGTATTGAGTGAAATTTTTTGCTAAATTCTCTATTGATTGCTGATACTTTTGATCCGTATCCAAACCCTTTAACTTTTTTATTTTCTTCTCGATATCTTCTGCTTTCACCTTCATACCTTCATAATAATCATTCTCCCCCGACAGCAAAAATGCCCGCTCATCATTTGACAGGCCTGCTATCCGATATTGAATAGATATGATTGTCTTTTGCATCTCCATTTTATTTCTAATATCTTCATTTTTCGCTACTGTTCTATTCGTAATCGTACTAGAGATTCCCCCAACTGTTAGAATCGATAACACTAGTATGATTAGAATAAGAATTAATTTGCTTTTAATTTTCATCGTTGTTCTCCTTTTTTGAGTATCTCATCAGCTGTAAAAAAAACCGAATGACGTTAAAACGCCACCAGTTACTATGAAGGATCTATCATTAAGCACGCTACACCCGCCTAATCACAATGGTGGCGGTGCGGATTCAGAATTTTGGATGCTTTCCGATAAACGAAGTATAGCTGATAAGTAGATTGACTATTTTAGTAAGTCGCAAAGCCCAGTCCCCATGTCCTTCATACAAAAAGGACTAAAAAGAATCTAGCTCCTTTACTTATATCGTTTATTCAATCCATTATTTTAGTAAGTGAAAGGATATTATTTTTAGACTTAAACTGTTCATGTTATTCTGAAGTTATAGAAAATAAAATAAAGGGGTTTTTAAACGTGACAGTTTTCAAATTAAACGAAAACCAATTGAAAGAAGCCATGAAGCTTTCAGAGTATGCCTTTCAATTTCAAATAGCGGAGGATCAGATAGAGGAACGGATCGAAACGATGAAACAACATCATCAAGTTTATGGGATTAACGAAAATGATCAGCTTGCTGCTAAATTCCATCTTCTCCCCCTTTCGATTTATCTAGGGAACAATCAGCTGAAAATGGGTGGGATTGCCGGTGTGGCTACTTATCCAGAATATCGTCGCAAAGGTTTCGTAAAAGAATTGTTAAAAGAAGCCTTATTCCAAATCAAGGATCAAGGCATGAGCGTTTCCTTACTTCACCCTTTTTCCGTTCCCTTTTATCGAAAATTTGGCTGGGAACTGTTCAGTAACCGAATGAAATACATATTGAATAAATCAGACCTTATTATGAAAAATCACCCTAACGGTACAGTAAAACGACTGACGAAAGAGGATCATTCTGCTGAAATAGAAAGAGTCTATGAACAATATGCAGAGCAATTTAACGGCATGCTTGTTAGGGAAAGGTCATGGTGGCAAAATAGTGCATATGGTAATCAGTTCATCGCGATTTATTATGATGATAACGGAAATGCTAGCGGATATTTCATGTACAGTGTCCATAATAGGAAAATGAATGTAACTGAATTTATCGCACTAACTAGCAATGCCAGAATCAGTCTTTGGAACTTTATTTGCCAGCATGATTCTATGGTCGAGCAAGTTGAAATGACCATTTTTGAAAGAGACCCGCTGCATTTTATGCTAAAAGAACCCCGAATCAAAGCCGAGCTAACCCCTTATTTCATGGCTCGAATTGTTGATTTAGATGCCTTTTTAGCCCAATACGATTTCCAGTGGAATCATATTGATCAAGGCTTGATCCTACATATCGAGGACGACTTGCTGTTAGACAATCAAAAGTCGGTCCAGCTACATGCGGGGCAAATCCTGAATGCTCATGATACTGATGCTGGGATTCATTTATCTATTAATACGTTAACAGCCGTATTATTTGGCTATCAACGCCCTCGTGAGCTCGTTTTAGCAGGGCTAATTGCAGGCAGTGAAGCGTGCATTGAACAGCTTGAAGCGCTTATTCCGAATCGACCTCCATTTTTTTCTGATTTCTTCTAAATTGATCTGATAGCGTCTAACAAAAACATCACAATTCGTGCCCTTTTATCAATAAAAAAATATACAATAGCTAACAAGCCGGGAAGGTTTCTCTTCCCGACTTGTTAGCTTGATGGCTATGGGGTCTGACCCTTTTACTTTTGAGAAGCCCCCTTCCTATGTGTTCTTGGCCATAAAAGATCTTTCAGCTTCTCATAGTAGGGGGATTCATTTAATACTTAAACACTGCAATTAATGCTTTTAACTCCTCAGCCATATAAGATAGTGACTTCGCAGATGCAGAAATCTCTTCCATAGAAGCCAACTGTTCCTCTGTTGAGGCGGCCACTTCTTCTGAAGTTTCCGCATTTCCTTTTGCTAAGAAAGCAAGTTCATTCGCTATTGAGCTAACCTCTTGGACTCCGGCAGACATCTGCTCTGCCGTAGAGGAAACTTCCTCCATATAGGGCGTTATTTCTTTCATACTATTTAAAATGACTTCGAATTTCTCAAAAGCTTCGTCTGATATAGTTAATCCATTTCCTACATCATTTGTAACCTGAGCCATCTTGTGAACCGAATCCAATGTATCCATTTGAATATCTTGGATTAAGTCAGATATTTGTTTCGCAGAGCTTTGAGATTGATTAGCAAGCTTCTTCACTTCATCAGCTACTACTGCAAATCCTTTGCCATGTTCCCCGGCTCTCGCCGATTCAATGGCTGCATTTAAAGAAAGGAGATTTGTCTGATCGGCAATTTCTGTAATGACATCCAAAATGGACGAAATTTCTTGAGAGCGTTCATACAGGGATTGTATCATTGCATTTGATTCCATAACCGATTGATGAATCGATTTCATTTGTTCCTTGGTATTTTGAACAGCTTTCCCACCTTCCTCTGCTTGCATGGTTGTTTGTAAGGACAGCTCGGCAACGTTGGATGAACTTTCGGCAATATTCGCTATTCCTTGCGTGAGCTCATTTAAGGATTCAGCATTTCTATCCACGCCATTTGTTTGTTTCTCTGCACTGCTTGAGACTTCTTGAATCGAAATGGCGACTTGTTCGGTAGCTATCCCCGTTTGTTCCGCATTTGCCGTTAATTCTTCTGCAGATGCAGCAAGCTGTTCTGAGCTAAGCTCGACTTTTTGTATGAGGGTTCGAAGGCTTTCCTGCATTTCATTAAATGCATTTCCTAATTGCCCTATTTCATCATTGGACTTTATTTTAATCTGCTCCGTTAAATCCCCTTTACTTACAGTTATCACGCTTTCCTTTAATGTTTTAATTGGTCTGATAATCGATTGTACGATAAAATAAACAACTACCGCCCCAATAATGATGGCGATTATTAAAACGGTTAAGGTAGATTTAAAAATTGGAGAAGCTGAATCATCCACCTCTGATGCAAGTATAGTACCGCCCAGTTTCCATCCTGTCACTTTATTGGTGGTAAAGGCCATTTTTTTTGCCTGACCGTCGAATTGATATTCAAAAGTACCCGTTTCACTTTTATACATGGTATCAAAGAAACTTTCTTTTGTTTCTGATCCACTTTCTTTCGTAGGGTGTGCAATATAATGCTTATTCCCATCTAGCAGAAAAGCATACCCTTCTTTCCCGATTTTGATTTCATTCGTTACCTTTTGTAAATAGTTTATCTTTAAGTCAATTGCCACGACGCCGGAACCATCTTTTAGCACCTTGGCAACGGTTACTATCGGATCATTTGTGCCAGCATCCATATATGGCTCGGTAATAAGAACTTCCCCTTTACGTTCTATGGCATCTTTATACCAATCTCTTTTTCTGGGATCATAATCCGAGGCCGTAGTTACTTGTGGTTCCTGAACAAACAATCCATCATTTGCCCCAATATAGATGCTTATAACTTCCGGATGCAAGTTAGCATATTGAGTAAATTTTTCTCTTAATTTCTGACTGCTTGCTCCCTCAAAAAATCTTGAAGTAATAGATTCTGAAAAAGTTTGAGCATCATGTATTTTGGGATTAATCGTACTATCTATGATTGAATCCAATAGATTAATATTCTCAGCAGCACTGTTCATAATATCTCCTTGAAGTGCCTTGCTAGCCGATAAATAAGCTAATGATCCTACAATTAAAGCTGGAATGATTAAAATAACAGCAAAGAAAAAGAATAACCTAGTCTTGAAATTCCTAAAAAAATTACGCATTGCATAGCCTCTTTCTACTCATTTTTTGTAATGTTGTCTGGAAATAGTATCTATTTACAAGAATCTGAAGTCGATACTTTTACAAAATATTTGAATGAACGAATGTTCACCTAATTTATCACTAGTCTATTTATCGGTTCATTTCAATTAAATTGAAGAATTGTCACTCTATTTCTTTACGGCAAAAACAAAAGAGCCTACATTGCAGACTCCTAAGAACTCACATTTCGCACCCTTTGAGGTGAAATGTAAGATATAAGAATAAAGTGAAACTTCAATCAGTGGGGGTTTTCTTCATCCCCCACTGATTGTTAGTCCCGTTCTACTGTCGCTAAGATCGCAGCAAACGCTTCGATCAATCGACAGTCCGAACTAAGGTTCAAACGAAGTGCAGGTTACTGAATAAGAAAAAAGCGACCTTCTTTATTGAAGAATCGCGCTCGATAGTTGAACAAGGAAAAGGCTATAATTAGAATTAAAGCTAAAAATGGGATAGTTATAAAATCAATAGTATATCTGATATTAAGCTGACTCAATCAAATGTCAGTAGCGTTGAGGGGGACCGTTATTCAGTTACCCCGTCAGCGCCACTGGCAAAATAACCGACATCGAAGGTAGCTACGGACAAGGAGGAATGTGATACAATACTGGATAAAAGAGGTGGCATTATGAAACGATTCAACATCGTTATACTGGTTATGATTGGTGTTACGATCTTAGCGACTTGGAAACTTGGAAAAGATTATTCAGCGATACAACTTCAAACGCGTATACTGATTATCGCAGGAGGGGCAATCTTATCAGGCGTCCTGACATACTTTCTTTCGAAACGTGATGTTGATCGTGTGGATCCAAAACCAGATAAGTGAAAAATATTGAACTGCTAAAAATCCACTTCAGACCATTGCCGAGGTGGGTTTTGCAGCACTAGTAATTTGCAGAGAGCAAACACGGGGACATTACGACTATCCTTTCACTTGTACTTGTTCTTCCCAGCACAAGCGAAGGAGCCAGAACACGATTGGAATGTCTAGCACGGCGACCGACAGAGTATACTTTAAAATGAACACACTAACCATAGATTCCAAATATTTATCATATTAAAAATCTCTGTTTAGGTGATAATCCGAAATAACATTAGCCCTTTCTTACCGTAATAAGAAATAACTGTTTATTAATTAAACCTTTTGCTGCTTCTTTCATCATTCACTCTCCTCTAACTCTTGGTCTATAAGGATTTTAATTTTTTCATAGTCAAAAGAATCTTCTAACATCGTACCATTCACCATGATACTAGGTATAAATTGTACTTTAAACTCTTTTACTAAATTTGAGTCTTTCTCTACTTCTTCCAGCCCCGTTTGTTTCTCCTTGTAATTGTTGTACATCAATGTCAGGAATAGTATTTGCTATTTCCAAAATTCTCTCATTTGTTATCCACAATACATCGTGGTTTTCACTAGGGTGTGCTTTAAATAGCTCTTTATGAAATGCCCAATAACTTTCTGGGCTTTGTTTATATACTGCTTCTGCAGCTAGTGAACTCAACTTTGATTCGTCACCCTGAAATAACACATTTATAAATGAAATAGTCATTTTACTTCCTTACCCGTTCATGCGAGATAAATCTTTTCCAAGTGGTAATTCTTCCAGATTTGAAACAACAATTTCATCCATATATTAAACCAAACCATTTTTAAAAAATATCCAATGACATTCGATATGAATGAAAATGAGGAGGGCGACTCATTGGGTTCTGACCCTTTTGAGACACTCTCCTCCACCTATTGCGTGTACATACTTTAATAAATCTATACACCAAGTAGCTTATTTTATCCGACAATGATAGTCTTTATTTTGAAAACATCTTCCAGTCATGCATTTTTAGTTCCTTCAAAAATAACCTCTTGTAACGGCTTTCTACTACTAGGGTTTTCACGTTCTTGTAATTTCTCATCAAGCGCTTCTTTTTCGCCACGATAGCCTACTGAAATGACGGCTTGAATATCTAATTCTTCTGGAACATTTAACAATTGCCGAGCTTTTTCTTTATCAAACCCTGTCATTGCATGTGTGCTCAATCCAAGCATTGTTGCTTGGATTGCTAAATTTCCCCAAGCTGCACCTGCATCGAATGCATGAGATCCATTTGGATCGCCGTTGTCTCTATTTTTCATTGATGCAATCAATATAAGTACCGGAGCCTTTTCTGCCCAGATGCGATTGAATGGTGATAAAAATTCATGAAAGGCTTTCAATTGTGATTCCGTTTTCGCTACAAAAAAACGCCAAGGCTGATCGTTAAAGGCGGATGGTGCCCAACGTGCTGCCTCAAGAATACTTGTCAAATCCTCATCTGAAACTTTACGTTCAGAATATGATCTTGGTGACCAACGATTTAAGAATAAGGGACTAACAGAATGTTCTGCTTTACGGTGCTCTTCAACTTCAGTTGTGAGATTCTCAACAGGATTAACAGTTAAACTCATTACATAACCTCATTTCCATAAATAATTTACTAACTATTCCATCATAATCTATTTTTAGTCACTTTTTAAATGGAATAGCTCTGCTATTTTCCATTTGTCTCTGTATCTTGATTACGCAGGATGATGACAGGCTGCCCAATGCCCACTATCTATTTCACGGAATAAGGGCTGTTCTTCCCGACAACGAGCCGTTGCTGCAGGACAACGCGTATGAAAACGGCAGCCTGACGGAGGGTTTGCAGGGGATGGAATTTCCCCATGTATAGAAATTATCTCTCTTTGATGCCTTGGATCAGCAATCGGGATTGAACCTATAAGCCCCCTCGTATAATGATGAGCAGGATGTTTAAATAACTCTTCACTCGGAGCAATTTCAACCAACTGACCTAAATACATAACCCCAATACGATCTGAAATATGACGGACAATATTTAAGCCGTGCGCAATAAATAAATAGGTTAAATCAAGGTCATTTTGTAACTCCTGCATCAAGTTTACAATTTGTGCCTGAACAGATACGTCTAGTGCAGAAACAGCTTCATCCGCTAAAATAAATTGAGGATTGAGCGCAATTGCCCTTGCAATCGCAACCCGCTGCCGCTGACCGCCTGAAAACTCATGTGGATAGCGCTCCGAGCTGTTTTTATTTAATCCAACAGCCTCTAGGAGCTCTTGCACTCTAATCCGTTTTTCCTTTTTAGTTAGCGATTGATGGACTTGCAGTGGTTCACCAATAATGTCGCCAACTTTCCAACGTGGATTGACAGAACCATATGGATCCTGATAAATCATTTGCATATGCTTTCGCGTCTCTCGCAATTCTTTATTACTTAACTTCGAAAGATCTTGATCCTGAAATAAGACTTTCCCACCGGACGCTTTCTCTAACTGTAAAAGAACACGTCCTAATGTCGATTTCCCACTTCCAGATTCACCTACAAGACCAAATGTTTCCCCTTTTTCAATTGTAAAAGACACGTTGTCCACCGCTCTAACGAAGGATGAAGTTCCTGAAAATGTACGATTACCTAGTGGATAAAATTTACTAAGTTCTTGAATCGTAAACAACTTTTCACGAGGCTGCTCTTTTTTCCGAGGACGCTGTAGGTCAGATGTAGTCTGCAAAGTAGGCTTCTTCCAGCTATCATTCTTTACTAATTCTTCTGAATACCAGCAAGCCGACTTCCGATTATTTACATCCAATAAGGGAGGTGCTTCATTTAAGCAGCGCTCTGTCGCATACGGGCAGCGAGGATGGAACCGGCATCCGGATGGCAAATCCGATAACCCTGGAATCGAGCCTTCAATTGAAAAAAGCTTTTTACTCCGATCACTGTCGATTGTTGTAACAGACTGAAGCAGTCCATGTGTATATGGATGATGTGGCGACTCAAATAGTTGTAATGTCGTTGCCTGTTCAACAATGCCACCTGCATACATCACAATAATTCGGTCTGCCACCTCAGCTGCAATTCCCATATCATGGGTAATCAATAAGATCGACATGCCAAACTCTGTTTTTAATTCTTGAAGTAATTGCAAGATCTGGGATTGAATCGTAACATCTAGTGCGGTTGTTGGCTCATCCGCAATAAGTAAATCAGGTCCCAAAGCAAGTGCCATCGCAATCATTGCACGTTGTAGCATGCCTCCAGATAACTCATTCGGATATTGCTTTAACCGTAATTCTGCGTCCGATATGCCGACCCGCTGTAGTAAATAAATGGCACGTTTTCTGGCTTTTTCCGTGCTCGATTGTTTGTGCGCTAGGATCGTTTCAATAATTTGGTTGCCTATCGTAAACACGGGATCGAAAGCCGCCATCGGTTCTTGAAAAATCATCGCCATCTTTTTACCACGTATGGCACGTAACTCTCTTTGAGATAGTTGCGTCAAGTCAACATCATTCAGTCTAATATCCCCATCTGCTATTTTCCCATTTTCGTAATCAATCAATCGCATAATTGATTTGGATGCGACCGTTTTTCCACTTCCAGATTCTCCAACAATGCAGACCGTTTCCCCAGCTTTAATTTGAAAAGAAACATCCCGTATAGCTGTTAAATAGCCGTCTTTTGTTGTAAAGTCGACTTTCAGCTGCTGTATGTCTAGCAATTGTGACATCTGCATCCCTCCTTTTATCCCAATGTAACGAACCTTCAGCGAGGGATGAAGAGCCCCCTTACTGATGCTAGATTCACTTCATCAATCTACTTCGTTTTCGGGTCATACATATCCCGAAGTTTGTCACCAATTATATTTACGGAAAGGACAAAAAGTGTAATAGCGAGACCAGGAAATGTCGAAATCCACCATCCTGTTGTTAAATAGCCTCTTCCTTGAGCGAGCAATGCTCCCCAGTCCGGAATTTCCTTAATCACACCTAATCCAAGAAAGCTTAAACCTGAACCAACCAATATGGAAGTACCTAGGCCAATCGTTGCCATGACAAGTAATGGGGACCAAGAATTCGGCAGGATATGCCAGATTAGAATGCGCCAATTGGGAGTACCGATGGAACGGGATGCCACCACAAATTGCCGTTTTTTTATACTCATCATTTGTCCCCGCATTACCCGCGTATATCCCGGAATAGAAGAGACCGCAACCGCTAAGACAACGTTCATTAAACTCGGTCCAAGAGCAGCCGCAATGGCTAAGGCGAGCAGGATACCCGGAATCGTCATCAATATGTCAGTAAAGCGCATGAAGATCATATCCACCACACCTCCAACATAACCGGCTAACGCGCCCAGTCCTCCGCCAATCCCCCCTCCAATCAAAACGGACACAACGCCAATAATTAAAGAATCTCGGCTTCCATACACAACAAGACTAAGCACATCTCTGCCAAAATAATCTGTCCCTAGTAAGTGCAATGCACTAGGAGGACTTAAAATAAATTCTGTATGCATATGCGTAGGCGAATATGGTGCGATCCATTGCGGAAATAGCGCGCACGCCACGATAAACAGCACAATCATTCCTGCTACATAAACGAATAAATTCGAAGCCGACAAGTTTATTTTAAGCTTGATTAAATTCCATTTCGGGGCGCTCCATATAGTTTTGGAATTAATTGCCTCTTTCATCCAATGCCACTCCTTTATAAAGTAAAACTTCAATCAGTGGGGGTTTACTACCCGTTAATGCGGGATAAACGCGCACTTTCAAGGATTTAATGAGATCTTCGTACCCTTGGATCGATGACTGAGTACGATAAATCAACTAAAAGATTAATAATGACGTAGACAATCGCACTGAAAAATATCACCCCTTGAATAACAGGTAAATCTTTTGCCATAATCGCATCCGCAATAATTCGCCCAATTCCCTGTCTCGAAAAGACCGTTTCAATTACGACTGTGCCAGCCATCATCTCGCCAATATTCATGCCAATAATCGTAATGGCTGGAATGAGCGCATTTCGGAGTGCATGACGATACATGACCACCCGTTCCGACAGCCCTTTGGCACGAAGAGTAACGATAAACTGCTCATTCACCACTTCTAGCATACTGGTTCGTACCATTCGGATTATTAAACCCGCACCAACAAAACCAAGAGCAAGAGAAGGCAAGATAAGGGTTTTCCAGTCATCAGATCCCATCGCGGGAAGCCAGTTCAAATTCACAGAAAAAATCAGTATAAGTAAAATTCCAGACCAAAATGTTGGCATCGAAATACCAAACAACCCAACTAAACGAGCCAAAATATCAATCCATTTATTACGATAAATGGCGGATAGAACACCTAATGTTACCCCAATCACTATCGAAAAAATGGTACTTGTCAGTGTCAAAATAAGTGTAGCCGAAAAATGCATTAAAATTTTAGGTAAGACTGGATCACTATTGATTAAGGATTGACCAAAGTCTCCATGTAAAATGGCAGTGAAGTATTCAACAAATTGCACATAAAACGGTTGATCTAGCCCTAATTCCCTACGCAAATTTTCGATCATTTCAGGTGTTGCGACAGATGGATCTATCATTGAAAGTACAGGATCCCCCGGAAGCAAATAGATGATACAAAATACAAGGATTAAGGAGCCTAAAACCGATACGAATGAATTTGCAATTCTCACCAGCGCTTTGCTGATTAATGTCATACATACCAGCTCCTTTCCATTCTCTTATTGTCCAATACGTACATCATTGAATAGCGGATAGCCTAATGAATCGAATGTTATGCCATTTACCTTTTTAGATGCTGCTACCGTATATGGAAATACGTAAATTGGGATAATTACTGCTTTTTCAATGATGATTTGTTGCGCTTTTTTATAAATTTCTTCACGTTTTGCCGGCTCATGTTCGATTGTACCTTGCTCTAGCAATTTATCTAATTCTGGATCAGAGCCTCCACCTAACATTCTTCGCGCGGCTTCCTTTTCCGGATCTGATGTATGGTATATATCAAGCAGCGAATTTGGATCACTATTTACTTGACTGTTTCCATACAAATCGTAATCCGCATTCTGATAGATAACCGTAGCTGTATCTTTTGTAATATTAATGTCCACTGCGATTCCGATCTCTTTTAACTGTTGCTGAATGATAACGGCTATATCATTCCTTTTTTCACGGTTAGGAGAACCATCGACATAATTCAAAGTAAGTTTTTTACCATCTTTTTCGCGAATGCCATCCGAGCCTTTTTTATAGCCGAGTTCATCTAGTCGTTTATTTGCTTCATCTAGGTCCGGCTTTACACTATTTTCAAGTGATTCATCGTATCCTAACATGCCCGGTGAAAGAGGCGACCACGCTCGTTCGTAAGTCCCCATATACAATGTTTTAACAATCGCATCAACATCGATCGCAAGCTGGACTGCTTTTCGAACGTTTACATCATTCCATGGTTTATTTCTTTGATTAAAAAAGAGTGTATACGGTAAGCCGAGTGTATTTACTTGAAGCAATTGAGTTTTGGGATCATCTTTTAAAGACACAATATTTTGTGGTGGGACTGTTTCCGCTGCAAGGACCTGGCCGCTTTGTACACTGCCGATTCGCGTTGCTTCTTCTGGAATGATTTTAAATGTAATTTTATCTAGATATGGAGCTCCATCATTTTCTACAATGGAAGGTGCCCATTTGTAATCATTATTTTTTTCGACTTGAATATCTGCATTTTCTATCCAGCTGACAAACTTATAAGGTCCCGTACCTACTGGATGTTTGCCGAACTGATCTCCATCCTTCTTTGCTGCTGTTGGTGATACTATTCCAAGCAATGCCTGGCTCAAATTGCTCAGAAAAGCAGCAGAAGGTGTTTCAAGATTAATTTTGATCGTGTATTCATCAATGACTTCTGACGATTTATACGGACGAATAAGTGCCAACGCGTTTGCTGCTTTCGTTTCCGGATCTATAATTCGGTCATAGTTATACTTCACTGCTTCCGCATTAAATGGTGTCCCATCGTGGAAGGTTACATCTTCACGTAATTTGAAGGTATAACTTTTTCCATCTTCTGAAACCGTCCATTCTGTCGCAAGCCAAGGCTGAATCGTATTATCAGCTGTTTGCACAACGAGACTATCAAAAATCGTTCTAAATGCGCGGACAGACACCGCGAGTCCACTTCGATGTGGATCCAATGTATCCGGTGATGTAGCCAACGCATATGTTAGCTCACCACCTGTTGATTCCTTCCCGCTTGTATCTTCACTGTTACTCGTGCTTGCTCCATTGGAACATCCCGCTAAAAGAAGCAAAAAAGCTGTGGCAACCGTTAATGTTTTTGTCCAATTAGGCCATTTCTTCACTTAAATCCACCCCCATCATTTTTTTACTGATTCTTGTACATACCTATTGATCGGGAATGGCAAACCGAGATTACCTCGTAATGTATCGGCCTCATATTCCGTCCGGAACAGTCCTCGTTTTTGCAGAATAGGCACAACATGATCAGTAAAATCTGTCAGATTGCTTGGAATGCTAGAAGAGATAATAAATCCATCCGCCCCGCAGGCCTCAAACCACTCTTGAATAAGATCTGCTACTTTGGACGGAGTTCCAATAAACGGAGTACGCGGTGTCGCTTCCCTTAGTGCAACTTGACGAAGTGTCAGATTCTGCTCTTTCGCCTCTTGTTTAATTCGATCTGTACCACTTTTAAAGCTATTTTGTCCTAATGCACCCAATTCCGGGAACGGTTCATCTAATGGATATTGAGAGAAATCGTGATGTTCAAAATATCTTCCCAAATAGGCAAGTGCTTTATCGATTGTCATCAAGTTCGCAATTTCTTGGTATTTTTGTTCCGCTTCTTCCTCCGTTTTACCGACGATCGGTCCGATCCCTGGCAAAATTAGAATCTCATCTGGATTCCGTCCGAAAGCAGTAGCCCTGCTTTTAACATCTTGATAAAATTCTTTAGCCTCTTCTAATGAAGGATGGTGTGTAAATATAGCATCCGCTTCTTTTGCTGCAAGATTTTTACCATCTTCTGAAGAACCTGCTTGAAAAATGATTGGGCGCCCTTGTTGTGAACGAGCAATATTAAGCGGGCCTTCCACAGAGAAGAATTCTCCTTTATGATCCAGTTGATGGAGCTTTTCAGGATCAAAAAATACACCGGTTTCTTTGTCTCTGACAAATGCATCATCTTCCCATGAATCCCATAAGCCTTTCGTGACTTGAATATATTCAGCAGCGATTTTGTAACGTTTTGCGTGATATGGGTGTTCTTCAATCGATTTACTGAAGTTTAATGCCGTTTTCTCAAGAGGAGATGTTACGACATTCCATCCCGCACGTCCCTTACTAATATGATCAAGTGAAGAAAACTGACGTGCAACATTGAACGGTTCGCTATATGATGTAGACAGGGTTCCGGCAAGACCAATTCGTGAAGTAACAGCAGCAAGAGCCGATAGAATAGAAATGGGTTCAAAACGATTTAAGAAATGGGGAATCGATTGCTCATTAATATGCAATCCATCTGCTATAAAAACAAAATCAAATTTCGCTTCTTCTGACTTTTGTGCTTGATACTTATAAAATTCAAAATTTACACTCGCATCTCCTTGAACTTCTGGATGTCTCCATCCTGAAATATTGCCACCAACGCCATGTATGATCGTTCCCAATTTCAATTTTCTTTGTTCGGACATTTTCATTTCCCCTCTCACTAATTATGATTATTCATATGAAATTAGTATGTTTTATTTATAAAAAAATTAGTTAGTTTGTAAATATGGAGCAAGCACCTTTTCAAGATGACTAATTCCAATTTCTGTAACCCCTTCATACATACCGTTCTGACCAATTTCAACTACAGGTACATGACGAATACCATATTTAGCTTCTAAAATATCGCGTCGTTCATCGTGATTTGTCACATCAATGGTTTGATAATCCACCTGTTTTTCTTCTAAAAATTGTTTGACCTCTGCACAATAGTGACATCCTTCTTTTGACCATACAACTACATTTAATGATTTTGACATAATAAATTCCTCCTCTAACTTTAAATTCTTGATTTCTTAAATGAGCTTTCGGGCTATCAAACAGCTTTGTTACAAAATATACTCTTCTTCATTCTTTTTCTCTTCAGAATATGTCGGACTTAATAATTGAAACGTCCGGAATCGTTCTTCTTTTGTTTGAACCGGTGAATGCAAAATAAACTCATCCACTTGATATGTGTTATGAAGATGTGCTAACTCTTCTTTAATAAATACCGGTGTTCCGGCAATGATGTTAGCCTCTTGTTCAGACACTTCATATGGCTCACCTGCTTGACTACCAAACGTCTCCGCTTGTTTTGCCGACTGAACGGTTACCGTGCGGCCGCTTTTGAGATGAACTTTAAACAGTTTGTGATCCAAAGCAAGCTGTTCGGCTTCTTGCTTGGAAGGGGCAGCTATAACTGCAACCGATACTAGAAGACGCCCTCGTTCGTTTCTAGCATGAAACGCATTGGCAGCTTCTTCAAGAACGGAAATGTCGCTGTTAATGAAGCGAGCAAACACAAAATTCCAACCATATTTAGCGGCTAATTTAGCGCTCTCTACACTTGCACCAAGCAAATAATTTTCCGGTTTTTCCGGCGGAACCGGTAAAGCTTGAATGCCAGAAAGTGAATGGTTTTCGTCGACTGAATTTTCAAGCAATTGGTTCAAAAAAGAGAGCCGTTCTTCAAAATCTTCACCATCATTCACGGTTCCAAACTGAAGTGCTTTTGACGATAACGGCAGGCCGCCTGGTCCTTTTCCGATTCCGAGATCTACCCGTCCTGGAGCTAGTGTAGAAAGGACATGAAAGTTTTCAGCTACTTTATACGAGCTGTAATGCTGAAGCATAACTCCTCCTGACCCAATACGGATCGCATTTGTTCGAGCAAGAAGATAGGAGATTAATACTTCCGGTGATGAACCTGCCAACTGTTCCGTGTGATGATGCTCCGATACCCAAAAACGCGAGTAGCCCCATTCTTCCGCTTTTTGAGCGAGATGTACAGTTTGCTGGAGTGCTTCAAACGGTGATGCTCCTTTTTGGATTGGACTTTGATCTAGCAAACCAAGCTGATACCCCATATGCACTTTCCTCCTATTTCCAATCCATACTTTTCCGGTACGAATAATCAATTTCAATTCTGAACTATATCCTACCACCCCAAACAGCCAAAAGGCAATACTTCCAGTGATAGAAAGATTTATTCGATTCATTCAAAAAATCTATCAATCTGGTTGAAGTACTCGTTTAGATTCGTTCTCTTTGAACTTTTTGATAGATAAAAGAATGTCTTCCCACAAAAAAGGAATGTCCGCCCCATAGTATGTTCCGTGAATATGTTGTTTTAGCATCAGCAAGTGATCAACATTAATTTCTACAAGTTGACCGGACTCCAGCTCCCTTTTAATACATAAGTAAGGTAAAAAACCAATCCCACTGCCAGATTGAATCAGTGATTTTGCTACTTCAAGATGACCGACCTGAAATTCGATGCGCGGTTCAATATTCGCTACTTCAAACATTTTATGAACAAGGTTCCAGTTAAACGCACCACATTCAAAAAATACCATTGGTTCACCTGCTAATTGCTGTACGGACAATTTCGAAGCCGATTGAAGCGGATGGCCCGGTTTTACAACGAGTCTTACGGAATTATCAAGAAGGGGTTCTTGCTGTAGCGCATTGTGTGCGATTTCTTTCATAAACGCCACATCAATTTGTTTCCGGAGCAGCTGATCCATCAAGGCATCATTAGACGCTGAAATGAATTTAAAGCGAATATCGGGATTAGCCTTTTTCCAGAGTGGCAGTGCAAATGGAATAAAATATTGGGACGTAATAAGATTAGCGCCAATAACGACCTCATCCTGATCCGTTTCTTTTTTCAATTTCTTCTTCCCTTGTTGCAATGTATGGATAATCTGCTCGGCGAACGGAACGAATTCTTTCCCTTTTTCCGTCAACACAATCCCTCGCCCTTGTCGTTCAAATAATTCGATGTCTAATTCTCGCTCCAATGTTTTAATCCGTGCTGTAACCGTTGGCTGTGACAAAAACAACGCCTCTGCTGCTTTATGAATACTACTGAAATGGACAACATACATGAAAGATTCAATGTGGTCAATGTTCATTTTCTAAGCTCCTTTCCCCGAAGTACAGACAAAAAAGATGCCATACTCTTATAGCGTTTAGAAAAGCCAATGCGGATTCATCATTTTTGGTGAAGTGAGGTTGGGTAAATTGTCCATATTACCCCTTCCCTTTTTGCATTACTATCTAAATCGTCTGTTCTTTTCTAGGCATATAATTTCCTAAAATCCTCATATTCTAGCTTTTTAGTACATATACCCGTTTATCTATGCAAACAGCGATTGAATATCCAGCTATCCTCTACACGTGAACTATCCACCACTTAATTTCATACAAAATTTGAAGTGGGAGTCTTCACGCCTGAAATGATAAAAGACTTTGACTCCTTGCATATATGCAGCTAAGGAGCAAAGTCTCTGGTGGTCTAGTAGTAAACGCAAATAAAAAGTCTACTTGTATTTATATTATTCCGATTAAACCCATTAATCAAGTTCGAATTTAAAAAAACAACTATTATCTTATAAAGTTGAGCTTCCTTTCCGTTTCAGATTTATGCTTGCTCTTGTTGCTTTGCTTCAAGAAAAGCAATTTTTACTTTGTTCAGTAATTCTTGATCAGTAAGTAACTTATACCCAGCAAATGCCAAGGCTTTAGCACCGGTAAGGATGGCATGATTCCCCTGATCTGACTTCGCACATTCACGGAATTCATTGGTGTGAGCAATTAGATCATCCGGGCCAATTTTAATAAACGGATGAGCAGTCGGCACAACATGGCTGACATTTCCAGCGTCTGTTGAGCCATACCCAGTTGTTTTTCGAGGAATTACCGTCTCTCCCAATTGGGTTAACTCTTCTGCCAATAAGTCATCTAAAACCGGATTGATGATAAAATTAAAAATTTCATTTTGAAATCGTTCAATTTTGACGGTGCTACCAGTAGAAAGGGCTGCACCTTTAGCGATATTTTGAATTTTTTCAGATACGTTCTTGCACTTTTTCCATGTTTCAGCTCGAATAAAGAAGCGGGCTGATGCATATTCAGGGATAATATTGGGGGCATCGCCACCGTTTGTAATAATGCCATGAATTTTTACATCGGAGGGCAATTGCTGCCTGAGAGCCCCAATGCCATTAAACAATTGAATGACGCTATCGAGCGCATTGATTCCTTGATCCGGTGAAGCCGCTGCATGGGCTGCTTTTCCGTAAAAATGAAATTCAAGCGGATCGACAGCAAGAAATGGGTTCGTCACACCTGTTTGTCCTGACGGATGAATAATGATGGCTGCATCGACGCCATCAAACAATCCTTGTTTGACATAGCTTCCTTTTGCACTTCCATTTGGCCCGCCTTCTTCTGCCGGGGTACCAAATACAATCACTTCCCCACCTGTCTCCTCGAGAACCTTTGCAAGTGAAATTCCGGCTGCGACACTTGTTGTACCAATAATATTATGACCGCAAGCATGGCCGAGCCCTGGCAATGCATCATACTCGGCTAGAAAAGCGATTGTTGGGCCTTCTTTTGATGACCTTTTTCTCGCGATAAAACCCGTCTCATGGCCAGCAATATCACGTTCCACATCAAAGCCCGCTTCAACTAGTAAAGCCGTTAGCGTATTAGAAGCAAAATATTCTTGGTTGCCGATTTCAGGATTCGCATGAATTTTTTGACTTGTTTCAACATACTTATTTGCTCGTAATTCAAGATCTTCTTCAATGATTTGCAAGTGAACTTCCTTAACAATAGTCACAGTTTCTTGCCCCCTTCTAATTAGAAAGAAGCCAGATAAAGTTTCGTTATCTCTATTTGGCTTCGACTTTATTTTGTATCAGTTTATTTAGCAGCAGGTTTCGTCCAAGCATCTTTATAATTAACCAGCTCGTCTACTGAAACGTATGCCGGAATCTGGCTTCCTTTAAACGTATCATCTATGAATTGTTCTACCTTTTTGGATTGATAAAGCTCCACTAATTTCTGTAATTCCGGACGGTCTGCATTCCCTTTTTTCACAGCAATAATATTAATATATGGTTTAGCTGTAGCATTTTCATGGAATAAAGAATCCTCTAATTTTAAGCCTGCCTCCACGGCAAAGTTATTATTAATAACAGACGCTTCCACATCATCTAAGAATCGCGGTGTATTGCCAGCTGCCACTGCTTCAAACTTCAAATTCTTCGGATTGGTTGCAATTTTATTTAATGCACCGTTTCCATCAAAATCCTCAACTAACGTAATCAAACCCGCTTCTTGTAAAAGTAATAAGGCACGTCCAAAGTTCGTTCCTTCATTTGGTACAGCAATTGTTGCACCTTCTGGCAGTTCCTCAAGCTTCTTATATTTTTTTGAATACAACCCCATTGGAGCAATAACCGTCGCACCGATTGCTTCTAAATCCAACTTTTGCTTTTTAATAAATTCGTCAAAATAAGAAACCGTTTGAAAGGAATTTGCATCAATCTCCCCTTCAGCTAATGCTAGATTCGGCTGGATATAATCATTAAATTTAACGAGCTCAATCTTCAACCCTTCTTCTTTAGCGATACCAACGATATAATCCCATGTTCTTGTATCCCCACTACTAACGCCGACTTTCACTGTTTTTTCACCATCTGCATTGCCTTTTACTTCATTTTTTCCACATGCTGACAAGACAGCAAGTGCCAGTATTAAGATTGCAATTAATAATTTCTTCATTTTGTTTTTCCCCCAATTATCTTCTTCTGATTTTTTTTGACACGATATTTCCAGTTGATTGTAGTAATTGAACGATAACGACAAGGGCTGCAACCGTGACAATCATGGTCATCGTATCGAAGCGTTGATAGCCATAACTTAAAGCAAGATCACCCACTCCCCCTGCTCCAACTGCTCCGGCCATTGCTGAAGCGCCGACAAGACCGATTGTTGCTGTTGTAAACGTAAGAACCAACGAGCTAAGTCCTTCTGGAATTAAAAAGCGAAAAATAATCTGCCATGTCGTCGCTCCCATTGCTTCTGCCGCTTCAATAATTCCTTTATCTACTTCCAAGAGTGAATTTTCCACAAGGCGAGCGATATAAGGCGCTGCATAAAAAATTAAGGGAACGATTGCTGCATTTGTGCCAATCGCTGTACCGACTACGAATCTAGTAAACGGAATAAGTGCAACTAGTAAAATAATAAATGGAACAGACCGTAAAATATTAATAACGGGGTTCAAAACATTGAATACCCACTTATTCTCCAAGATATGACCGTTCCTAGTTATGACAAGTAAGATTCCCAGCGGAAGTCCAATCACAACTGAAAATAATAGGGATAAGGCAACCATATAAAGCGTATCACCAAAACCAGTTAACAGCTGCTCAGCCGTAATTTCCATGCCCCATAATGTGTTATTCATGTATTCTCACCTCCTGTACAAGAATATTTTCAGCTTGAATATAATCGTATGCTTTCTTAATCTCGCTTTCTTCTCCTGTCACTTCAATAATCAAATTACCAAAAGGTGTTTCCTGGATTTCCGAAATATTGGCTGACAACACATTTAAATCGACATCAAATTGTTTGGCAACTGTAGATAATAATGGCTTGCCTGAATTTGCTCCAATAAAATTAATTTTCCAGATAATCGGATTTCCTGCCGCCTGGCTTTTAAAACTTTTGGGAATTTCATCATGGATTACTGTTCGGACAAAATTTTGGGCAATCTCCGTCTGCGGTTTAGCAAATACGTCAAACACAGGACCTTGTTCAACAATCCTGCCACCTTCCATGACCGCCACCTTATTACAAATTTCGCGAATGACCGACATTTCGTGGGTAATTAGCAAGATGGTGATGTTATATTCCTGGTTCACTTTCTTTAATAGCTGTAAAACAGCACTTGTCGTTTGTGGATCGAGCGCTGATGTTGCTTCATCGCATAATAGAATCGAAGGATTGGTTGCTAAAGCACGTGCAATGCCGATTCGCTGCTTTTGACCACCAGACAGTTGCTCTGGATAATTTTTCGCCTTTCCTAAAAGACCCACAAATTCCAATAGTTCATTAACTCGTGTCTGAATTTCTTTAACAGGTGTACCTGATAAGATGAGCGGCATCGCTACATTATCAAAAACGGTCTTTGAGTTCAGTAAATTAAAATGTTGGAAAATCATGCCGATTTTCTTCTTCTCCGCTCGTAAATCTTTCGGCTTTAAAGAGGTCAACGCCTTACCATTTACCAAAATTTCCCCTTCTGATGGACGTTCTAGTAAATTGACTAACCGAATCAATGTACTTTTCCCAGCACCGCTATAACCAACAACACCGAAAATATCGCCTTTTTCCACGATTAGATCGATCCCTTTCAACGCTTCGACCGTTTGTTTCTTCGACTCATACCTCTTTTTTACATTTTGAAATTCAATCATCTACTCTCCCCCATGTTGTTCCTTTTCAAAGCTGTAATACGAAAAAGCCTCTTCCATCATTAGACAGAAGAGGCTTACTTAGACAAATTAAAAGAATATACTTCTATTAGTTATCTAGCAAAGGCTTCTTCTTATCTTTCAAACTTTCGTTCGTTGGATTTAGCACAGTATTTTTACAAAAGTAAAAACCTGTTGCCGAGGTTTCATAGGGCCAAGTCCCTCCACATCTCTTGATAAGAAATATCCATATATAATTTTTATTTTCTCTACTATATAACTTAATATTTAAAATGTCAATTAAATTCTAAAAAATCTGTTTGTTATGACCGAGAGGCTCGCCCATAATGAAAGGGTCAGACCCACATTTACTATAACCGTTTATCTATGACATATTAAACGAGCTATAGAATATGAGGGCAGACCCTTTTTAGATAGTCTTGTCTTAATGTAGTTTTTAAAAAAAGAATCGTTAGTTCGGCAATCTTCTATATACACTAGAAACTGCAAGTAAATACATAAGCCGGTGGAACATTCCAATATACCTTTTTAATTTGAATGTTACCAAAAAAGGTACGAAAGAAGTTTTGTTTCATTTTTGAATATTGAAACGTGATAAATTTACCTTCTTCCCTTAAGACTTTATTCGTCTGTTTTAAAATATTGCGGGATATCATGAGGGGGAGGCTTGTAAATGGTAGTCCTGATACTACATAGTCCACTTTAGAGATCGCATACTGTTCCTTGATTTGTGCCACATCTTCTGCAGATCCATGAACAATATACACCTTGTCCATTTGTTTATATTTTTCTTTTAGTATCTTATAAAATGATTCGTTTACCTCAATAACTAAAAGGATGGTTTCTGGATGTTTCTTCTTTATGATCTCTTCTGTAAATACACCCGTTCCCGGTCCATACTCAATGATACATGTTGCTTCTTCAAAGCAGATAGGTGCTACCATCTGTTTTGCCAGTTGTTTAGAACTTGGAATCATAGCTCCCACGAAACGCGGATGTTTGATATATTGTTGAATGAAACGAAAGGCGTTCATTTAAATCCCTCTCTTTATATGCCCGTCAAAGTATATTGTGTCCAGAAAATTTGAATATACAGTGGGAAAATCTTAAGAATTTTTAATAAAGATATAATGAGGCATCTTGTTAGGTATTTAATTACATGACAAAATTCATGATAAAGTGAAATTTCAATCAGTGGGGGTTTTCTTCATCCCCCACTGATTGTTAGTCCCGTTCTAGTATCGCTAAAATCTCCGCTACCACGTAGATAAGGCCATACTGCGAACCCAATTGGTTCAACTATACCTTTGAAGATCACAAAGGTAAGTTTCACTGTATCTCACCAATCGGGCTTTTACGAGCAGTTATCCCCCACCTAGATTTACACATTTACACTTGTACCTTGAGGTGGGGGTCTAACTGCCCGTTAATGCGGGATAAATGGTGACGTATTAACGCCAAATTCGTTTTGTATGCAAACTTATTTAATGATCATTATTCTTTTATGAAGTTTGTGTACCTCAGGCTTGTGGTTTTCCGATCGGCCACTTCAGATTCTGAGTCACCATGGACAAACTTGCATGAAACCTAATATTTATGCCTTCATAGATTGAGATCTACACCTTATAGACTACACCCATGTTGGACCCGCATAAAAAAAGGGCTGATCCTTGTTTGAATCAACTCCTTATAAAGACTTTTCCTATTATTTACCGTTTCAAAAATATCAGCTTGTTCTTTAGTCTTCTGATCTCAAGCGCGAGTTCTCATCGATTTTCGTCTTGGTCAAGTAGATGACCATAACGAGGATGACTACGAGGAAGATTGCGCTAGTTCCCATCGTACCCAGACCAAGACCACCCGCATGGCGAGATTGTGATAGGTAGTCGCCAAGAGAGGCGCCAAAAGGACGGGTTAAGATGTAGGCAATCCAGAAGGCCAGCACTGCATTCATCTTAAAAACGTAGTAAGCAATGGTCACTACCCCGATTATTGCAGCGAACATTAGCGCTGAATTCAAGTACCCTAAATTGAGCCCCTCTGCAATGAAGTCACCGGCTGCAGTCCCCAAAGCGAAGGTAAACAGGATGGCTAACCAGTAGAACGCTTCCCTCTTGGTCGTATAGATAGAGTGAATGGACAAAGTCTTTTCACTCGCGTACCAAGCAGCAAAAGTTGCTAGCATCGCGAGGCCGAAGATGATAGTGGTCGTCATCAGTGCGACCCCATAGTTATCCACAAGATTGTCTGTGACGAGTGTGCCGACAACGCTTATAAGCACGACTGTAAGCCAGTAGATCCCTGGCACATATTTCTTCGCCCTGAACTGAAAAAATAGCGTGATCAGAAAGAGAACAGCCATGATAAATGTCGTGTTTGTCAATCCCCAGTGCAGGTTAAAATTTAGAAAGTCTGCAGCCGTCTCCCCCACTGTGGTTGCCATAATTTTGATAATCCAGAAGTATATCGTGACTTCTGGAACTTTGCTCAACATTTGTTGGCCTCTAGAATGGGAAGCCAGGGCTTCATTAGAATTAGATGGGATTTTTGCCAATGGATTCATCTCCTTTTTTACTTAGAACCGGTAAATAATGTCGTCAAACTCCCTGCTTTTCATATTCTGTAAGGAAATTCATCATACAATATTCACATGAAAATTTAATGAAAATACGATTAAAATTACTTAAGAACTCCACTAAAAAATTGGAGTTGAAATAAGCTCATCACGAATGAAGTCCACCTGCACACAATCGATTGTCCCAAATTCTCCAATTATATTGCCCATTTCAATGAATAATATAACAATCTAGTTTACAATGTGTTATTGCTGCTAAAAAGGTCGGAATATTCAAAAAATAAAATTTGGATTACAGTATGGATAAATATAACCCTCGTAAAATAGGCCACACGCTTTAGTACATGGAAAAAAGATTTATGCTAAATCGACTGAAGGCTGTATTAAGCTGATATAAAATGAAGTTGAAAAAGAATGATTTCTAATTTATAAACAAACATACGTTCAAATTCTCATCGAAAAAAAAGATAATATTTATTTTTTTCACTAGTTTCATAGCTGGCCATCTATTTCCATTGAATAGAAATATTCAAATACGTAAACAACCATTAAAATGATCTACCTGCATAATCTTCCTTTATTTTTTGGCCAGTACTTCTTCGACTAAGTAACTAACCTCATTTTTGATAAATTGATCAAAGATGTTCAGTGTTTCCCCCTTTTTAAGTTTCTCTTGAAGTGAATGGATAAACATACGATTTCCTTCATCTTGAATTTCATCTAGCAAGGATTCTAAAAAATTTATGAGTATTGACTTTTGTTTAGTGTTCCATTCTTCATCTAATGTAATCCCTTGTCCCTGTTCCATTGTAAAGGATCCTTTTCCATACGAAATAGAAGACAAATGATCAATTCCTTCTATCTCTTTTGGATTACTTACTAAAAAAATGCTGGATTTCCCTATGTGTATATCAAAATTACCATTTATTTCAGTATTTTATTTGGAAAATAGTGTAACTCTTTCTTGTGAATAACTCATTGTATTTATAAAGTTCACTACGGTTAGATGAACGTTCAACGCAACTTCAATGGTTGTGTCGTTCCCAAAATCAACTAGCCTCAATATTCCTTTCTGAATTAGGATTTCTACTCCCTTAATGGATATTTTAAAAATATTCATAGTTCATCCTCCAAACTACTTTCTCTCAATCTAAGTTAACTGGGTAAATGATACTTTTTCCTAAATACAGCACTTTATATCCCTAAAGTGAAACTTCAATCAGTGGGATTTTGCTCCCATGAGAATAACCATTTTCATCCTTGTAGGTGAAGCGTTGCATCATGGATGGCTGCCCGTTAATGTCGGATAAACCTACAAGCTGAAATCCACTTAAAATCACATTAAATTTAATGAAAATGAGATTTGATTTTATTAATTATGATATTTAAGCAAGTTTCTCAGAAAAAAGGACCCTACAAACATCTACATATTAAACGAATGATATTTCACAAAAAGCAGGGATACCATCGAAACTGAACTTAAAAATTAAGGGTATGATGAATCGATGCCAGTAATCCCTTAACCCATTTTTTTGAGTGATTCTTTTAGTTTAATGAGCTCCTTTACCCACGCTTCTCATTAATCGAAAAATCTCCAGCAGAAGAATATTAAGCCCTAACCATACTCCACCGAACACGTAACCGGCCGCAACATCACTAGGGAGTTGAACTTCCAAAAATAAACGACTGGTCGCAGTGAGAAATAAAATAACGAGTCCAGCTATAGGAACAAATGTATGAATCCAAACTTTTCCTGTAGTACGTACTAAAATAAAAAAAACAAACCCGTAAATCACAAAAGTCATTAATGATTGTTCACTTGGAAAAGAGTAAAATAGCTGATCCGTAAACGAATGATCAAGTGGTGAGAGTTCATGAAAAATTCCCCTTAAACTTTCCTCGTACACTTCACCGCCACCTACTACAATCGCAAGGGATAATAACTCAAAGATTTTATCTCTACCTCTCCATAAAATCCAAAATAGAGTGAGGATAATAAGCATTAAAAGAACCTGTCTAGATCCCATTAATGAGAATAGTAGCATGACTTTCGTCCAGTCTTTATTAAAAGTTAAAGGTATTAATAAATCTACAACCTCGTTAAAATCCTGAAATTCATTCCCCAGAAAATCCTGTATCATACCAATCATAAGAATAATGAGTCCCAATGTTAAGATAGCTGTAATTGATATAAGAAGACCCACTTGTTTCCGAGAATGGAATACATTCAAAGTCAGATTTATTATCTTAATCGCTGTATCTTTAATCTCTACTTTATACTTTTTGTATATATAAATTGTTGCTAATATAACAGCAATCACAATACTTCCTATAATGAGGTACTTTTTAACTGAACTATGAAACTGCTCCCATTGTGGACCCAATATCTTGCCTAGAGTGATAAACACCGTAACCCACAGGAACGCCCCGCTATACGCAAACAGTGCATACGTACGAAAGGGTATCTGGGTAATTCCTGAAAAATACCCAGTAATATGTCTGACCCCAGGAATGAAATAGGCAATAATCAATAACTTATTACCATGCTTACTAAACCATCGGGATGTTTTCTCGATTCGCTCCGGCCCCATATGAAACCGATGTCCGTGTTTCTCGACAAAAGGAGTTCCTAACTTATAACCTATCCAATAAGCAAGGCTCATTCCAATGGAGGCTCCAATTCCAGCAATTAATATGCTAAGCATCCAGCTTAAATGACCTTGGTATACAAGAAACCCACTGTACCCCATAAAGACTTCACCAGGTAACGGAAAGGCAATCATTTCTAGCATGAGCGCAATAAATAATACAATGTATCCGAACTGGTCAATATAAGTTGTAATATTACCCACAGTTCGTCCTCCTTTTTTGTACTATTATGCCCTTGCTACTTGAAATATAGTAGACGGTTCAAATGAGTGTGACGGAATATTGTTCGTTTTTTGGTCCAGGATCCAAGTCATGACTTCCACCATTTCTTTCGGTACTTCCAACTCTATTTCCTTTTGATAAAGTTGGATGGACTGCTCCCAGCGATTCATTTTTTTAGAATCCTTTAAAATAGCGAGCATTTGTTCTTCCAATGATTTTTGCTGGTCAAGTTCAAATATTAGCCCACGTTTTTTTAAGAATGAAAAAACCTGTATTATCAATACAGGATTTGATCAAACTCTATTCAAAATTATCAATCATTATTATTAACAACCAGACTTTGTTATAAATTATCAAACTTTATTTTACATCCACACTTAATTCAATTGTATTCACCATCCTCTACAATGAGAATCAGAGCTTCTATAACGTTAATAGCCAGCAGCATATGAACGCCATAACTATACTCTGATCTGCCTTTTATCAAATTGGGCTTCAGGTTCAGGCAAACCCAAATTTTCTCGTAATGTTTTACCTTCATACTCTGTTCTAAACAAACCTCTATGCTGTAATACGGGGACGACTAACTCTACAAAATCATTGAGGCTTGCCGGAAAACTTGGGAGCATAAGATTAAAACCATCAGCTCCTTTATTCACAACCCACTCCTCTAACTGATCGGCGATTCCTTCCGGGTCGCCAAATATGATCCGATGGCCTCTAGAACCTGCAACATGCAAATAGAGTTCCTTAATCGTAAGGTTCTCTCTTCTTGCTAGATTGATGAGCAGTTCTCGCCGGCTCCGATTTCCATTCGTTTCTGGGATATTTTCTGGCAATGGCTGATCTAACGGATAACCAGAAAGATCAAATCCACCCAAGTATTCAGATAGAAGATCTAGCCCAACTTCGGGGACGATAAGTTCCTGAAGCTTCTGATATTTTTCTCTTGCTTCCTGTTCTGTGTGCCCGACAAAAGGGGATAGACCCGGCATTATTTTTACATCGTCTGGTGATCTACCGTATTCGATTACTTTTTCTTTTACCGTTTTATAAAAAGCTTGTGCCTCTTCTAATGTTTGTTGAGCTGTAAATATAACATCAGCTGTCTGTGCCGCTAAGTTCATTCCTTCTTCGGATGACCCTGCCTGGATGATAATCGGTCGTCCTTGAGGAGATCGAGAAGCATTTAATGGTCCCTTTACAGAAAAATAACTACCTTGATGATGGAGAGTGTGTAATTTATCCGGATTAAAGTAGACACCAAATGCCTTGTCTCTGACAAGCGCGTCTTCTTCCCAACTATCCCAGAGTCCTTTAACGACCTCGACAAATTCTTTCGCCCGATCATAACGAAGACCATGGCTTAAATGACTTTGCTGATTAAAGTTGCTTGCTTCTGTTTGATAATAAGAGGTTACAACATTCCATGCAGAACGTCCGCCGTTTATATGATCTAGAGAAGCAAATTTCCGTGCTATATGAAACGGTTCATTATAGGTCGTTGTGGCAGTTGCAGCTAGACCAATATGGGTTGTAACCACAGATAGCGCTGCTAACAAAGTAAGGGGTTCGAATCTAACAAGTTCAGCTGGATGGGATAGACCGTTAAAGGATAGCCCATCACTTAAGAAAAGCATATCCAACTTTCCTTTTTCTGCAATCTTAGCAATTTCTTGATAATGTCGGAAATCCTCACTGGCATCCGCTTGAACATGGGGATGCCTCCATGATGCAATATGATGGCCAGATCCCATAAGGAATACGCCTAATTTTATTTTCTGCCCCATCTCCAACTCTCCTTTACTTGTGATGCCTTCATCTTATTTATTTCTTCTGATAAACTGGATTCCATTTAAGCAAATACTTTTCAAGTAGTTTAGCCAATGAATCGGCAAGTTTACCAAGCAATGCATACAAAACAATGGCTAACACCACAATATCTAATTGCATAAATTCGCGGGCATTCATGGCCATATAACCAATTCCAGAACTTGCAGCAACCGTTTCAGCAACAATTAAAGTTAACCACATAACCCCTAAGGCATAGCGCAGACCTACCAAAATAGAAGGTAATGCTCCTGGAAAAATAATCTTTGAAAATAATTTCCACTTTGAAAGACTGTACACTCTCCCCATCTCAATTAACCCTCTATCAACAGAGCGAATCCCATGATAGGTATTAATATAAATTGGGAAAAACACACCAATCATCACTAGGAAAATCTTAGCCTCTTCGCCAACTCCAAACCATAGAATGACAATCGGTATTAAAGCCAAGTGTGGAATGTTTCGAAACATCTGAATCGTCGCATCTAAATACCTTTCCGCAACCGGAAAAATCCCATTTAAAAGCCCTAAAAACAAGCCAATTCCTCCGCCGATCATAAAGCCAACAAATGCACGTGTAAAGCTTACGCTAATATTTCCTACAAGCTCTCCGTTTGCAGTAAGTTGTATTCCTGCTTCTATTACTTCAATGGGCGACGGCAATACTTTTGAAGATATCCAACCGGTAGTTGATAGCCATTGCCATAGTACTAATAATAAGAATGGTAAGATCCAAGGAGTCGCTTTATCATACGATTTTGCCCAATTATTCTTTTTCATTTTCTACTCCTTCCCACGTAAGGCTTACTTCATTCCTTCTTATCCGGATACCATACATGATCTGCAATTTTAACTCCTTGATCGATTAATTTTAGTTTCAATAAGTCATCGGCTTCAGCCTGTAAATCGTTAACGGCTTCTTGCTCCATAAAATGGACATCAGATTCTTTTCTTCCGAGCACCTTTTCCCACGTTTCTGCGGGAATATTCGTTTCTTTTTCCAATAATGTAGCTGCTTCTAGCGGGTTTTCATTAATCCCTTTTCCTGTATCCGCAATATGATGGACGATTTTCTTAATGATTTCTGGATGTTTTTCAGCTAGCTTTGAACTGCTAAAATAAAACGATCTCAAAGGAACGATCCCTTGGGCATCTTGTAAAATAACATTGCCTTTACTTTCAGAGACGGTCATATAAGGATCCCATACGACCCAAGCATCTACTTGACCTTGTTCAAATGCAATACTAGCATCAGGTGGATTAAGATACATCGGCTCAATATCATTAAGAGTTAGTTCAACAGATGCTAGAGCTTGATTTAACAAATACTGAGCAATTGAAGCTTTATTAAAAGCAATCTTTTTTCCTTTTAGATCCTTTAACGATTTAATCGAAGAGTCCTTACTAACCAAAATCCCCTCCGTCTTAGGAGAAGAAGGTTCACTGGCAATATATTTGAAATCACTGCCTTTAGAAAGGGCAAAGATCGAAGGGATATCCCCTGCACCTGCAATGTCGATACTTCCCGCATTTAATGCTTCTAAAATAGAAGATCCTGTGTTAAATTCAGACCATTCCACTTTATAACCAGACTCCTTCAAATCCTTTTCCAGTAATCCTTTATTTTTCAACAATAAAGAAGTACCGTTCTTTTGGTACCCAATTCGAAGTTCCTTACTCGTTACATTTGATCCAGTAGCTTTTCCGCATGCCGTTAATAACAGCATGGCGATAATAAGGCTGATGAACAAATAAGGTTTTTTCCCTTTTTTTATATATTCCATTTAAATTCTCCAATCATACGTTAGGATTCTATCAATTTTTTACTTTTCTCTTTTGAACAGTTTTATATTATATTGGCTGTTTTTGAGCTAATCTTGCATGTACTCTCGGTATGACTAATTCTCCCACTTGTTCAATCGTTTCAAGATGAGGAAATCCTCTTAAAAGAACTTTATCAAAGCCAAGATCAACAAATTCGACGATTCGATCCGCTACTTGGTCAGGGGTCCCAACTAGTGCAATCGAATTACCAGAAAGAACTTGAGTTAACCCCGCCCACAAATTCGGACCAATTTTGAATTGATTTTCTTTTCCGCTTTTCATCAATTGATGAAGCCGTTTAACGCCTTCAGAATCTCCGCTCACACTTTGTTCGTTTTTATGTTTCAAAACTTTAGGCGCTACTTTGCTAATCAGTTTATTTGCGTTTTCCCACGCTTCTTCTTCTGTGTTACCGAGAACAACTTGAAAGGATACACTGTAACTTAAGTCTCGCTGTTTTCTTTTTGTTAATTCCTTTATTTCATCAATCCGATCCTTCGTATTTTCATATGTTTCTCCCCACATCATATAGACATCGGACTCTTCAGCTGCAACTTGTTTGCCGATTTCTGATGCTCCTCCAAAATATATTTGTGGTGTTTGTGCCGGTTTTGGGAATAGTGAGGCATTCTCCAACTGATAAAATTCACCTTCGTAATTAAAGTAATCTTCGGTAAATAATTTTTTCAAGACTTGGATGAATTCTCTTGTACGTCTATATCTTGTGTCATGATCTAAGAAATCACCATCACTAGCTAAATCTTTAGGGGAACCCCCTGTTACGATATTTATTAAAGCTCTTCCGCCTGACCAATAATCAACGGTCGCAAACTGTTTCGCAAATGTGGCCGGTGCTGTAAAACCTGGGCGAATAGCAAACAAAAATTTTAAACGTTCTGTATGTGCAATAAGGTTGGAGGCAACGACTAAAGAATCAAGGCAATTTCCCCCAGTGGGCAGCAGTAATGATGAAAAGCCGCCTTTTTCAGCTGCCTGAGCTATCGCTTTTATATATTCCAATGTAGGGAGACGTTCTGCACTTTCATCCGTTCCTGTCCAATTGTCTATTCTTTGCGAATTAACATTTGAATTGCCAACATACTGTCCGTCTCCTGAAGTCGGAGCCATTGTAATAAATTCAACCATAAAAATTCCCTCCTTTATTCATTCTTTATTCATTGGCGACTCTTTTTAATTGTACGGAATCTTGTTTACCCACCTTCTTACCTAAAACTTCTGCCAGAACTTTTTCTTCCAATTCAGCAAAGGCAGCACTGGAACGATTACGAGGACGAGGCAGCGGAACTTGAATGTCCATATGCACCTTCCCTTTTTCAATCAGTACGACACGATCCGCTAACATAATGGCTTCACTAACATCATGTGTAACTAAAAGTGTCGTGAATTGTTTCTGTTGCCATAAATCTGTAATGAGTTCCTGCATATCAATTCTTGTTAACGCATCTAAAGCGCCCAATGGTTCATCAAGCAACAACAATCTTGGATGAGCTGCTAAGGCCCTTGCTAAAGCAATTCGCTGTTTTTGCCCGCCAGATAAGATAGATGGCCAATCATTTGCACGTTCCTCTAATCCCACCTGTTGCAACGCTTTTTTCGCTTGTTCTTTCCAATTCTTTTTCAATCCTGTTCCTATCCCAACATTGGTTAAAACTGATTCCCAGGGTAATAAGCGTGCATCTTGGAACATGATTCTGGCCGTTTGGTTCAATCCATTAATTCGGTGATTGTCTTGTTTTATTTCTCCTGCACTCACTGCTTCTAACCCAGCAATATGCCTTAGCAATGTACTTTTCCCGCAACCACTCTTTCCAACGATGGCAACAAATTCACCAGGAGCTATGTCTAAATGAATGTCTCGCAAAACCTCTATATCGCCAAATGATTTTTCTAAATGATGGATACTTATTTGAACCCCATTCTTCTCCCCACTCATGTTATTCACCCCGTAACGATTTCATTTTTTAACTCTTGACTATATTTCGTTTTGTACTGGAACATAACTGGGAGCAATTTCATCTGCCGGAAGGGCATCCTGCACCTTTAACAATTGATGGATTAATAACTTTTGAAATGTTTCAAATTTAACGTTGGCTGTTAAATGATAGAATTTCACCTGATCCGCTTGAGCTTTCGTATAGGATAATTCACAAAATGTTTGAGGTGGTGCCACAAATGCGATCACTCCCTTTTCCTCAGCAAAATGTAAAACCGCTCCCCTCCTGCCTTCCTTTACATCAATGGCGGGATTTCTGAAGTCCTCGTATTTTGCAGTTTCTGTATCATAAATACGAATCACTGTTCCTTCTATAAACGGGACAATCGTTTCCTCCAAATCAATTACAGCAGCTACTAACATAATCGTTCTCCTCTCCGACTTTCATCAATAATTCTTAGTTAACTTATATGATTAATATATATTCAACTATAACGCAGTTAATAATTTTTGTATAATTGAAAAAAATGAAGAGAAAATTCAAAAATATTGAATAAGCGAGTTTAGTTACTGAATAGACTTTTTACAGGCTTTTTTAATCCTTGGTGGAGTAATTCTAATAAATACTCCATAGCTTTTCCTTGATAGGACCGCTCCTCATTTCTCATGATCCCGACTGTCAATCCCTTATCAAAATCGGTAATTGGCTTAATGACAGTCCCCTCCAATAAAGGTGTTATCGCAATAACTGGGACAACCGCTATCCCAAAATCCGATTGAACGAAGTGTTTTAATGCCAACATATTACTCACTTCTAGTCCGTAGTTCGGATTAATACCAGCTTCTATCAGTTGCTTTTCTAAATTCTTCCGAAAAGGACAGAATGAAGAGGTCGCCAACAACTGCTCATTATCTAAGTCTTGTAAACAAATCGTTTCCTTTCCGCTTAGATAATGAGTACTCGGTGTCAGCAAGGCTACTTCTTCTGTAAAAAGCGGCTCAAATATTGTGCCTAATGCCTGCTCCGGCGCTGTACATATCGCTATATCCACTTCGTCCTTTTTTACCATTTCGCTTAGAATCTTTACACTATGTATTTGAATGCTCAATTGAATTTTTGGGAATTTTTTCTTAAATGGAGTTAAGATTTGCGGAAATCGAAAACTGGCTGTTGGTTCCATCACACCGATTCTGATTATGCCTGACTCGCCATTGACCAGGTCTTCCATTGCACTCTGGAGATTTTCAAATCCTTTTAATAAGAGATCTCCTTTCTCATTCAATAACTTGCCTGCTTCGGTGAGTTGCAGATTTTTCCCTCTTTCAAGCAGTGTCACACCTAAAGCGGATTCGAGGTTTTTGATCTGAGTTGTAACAGTGGATTGAGCATATTTTAATTCCTCTGCAGCTCGTTGGAAGCTTCCGTACTTCACAATCGTTTTAAACGTTTTGATTGTCCTTAAATCCATTGCGGCTTTCCCTCCTTACGGCTTTAAAAAAATAGCAGATTGCCTTGTATCAACAAAACAATCCACTATCTTTTTTCTTAATTAACTTGTTTTTCTCTACTTGCCTGTAGGGCCTGATTTATATCGGCAAGGATATCCTCTATATCTTCCAAACCAACAGATAAGCGAATTTGCTCTGGTGTTACACCAGACTCAAGCTGTTCATCGGTTGACAATCTTGAATGAGTCGTGCTTGCAGGATGAATGACAAGCGTTTTTGAATCGCCAACATTCGCAACATGCGACAAGAGTTTTACTGAATGAATAAACGCCTTAGCTGATTTTAGACCGCCTTTTATTCCAAACGTAAAAATAGAACCGGCACCTTTAGGAAGATAGATTTTTGCGAGTTCATATTGCGGATCATCCTTAAGCGTCGGATAATTCACCCATTCAACTTGCTCATGCTGTGATAAATACTCGGCAACTTTTTCGGCATTTTTCACATGCTGTTTCACTCGTAAAGACAATGATTCCAGTCCTTGAATAAATAACCAGCTATTGAAAGGGGACAGAGAGGAACCTAGATCATGTCCAAGTTCAAATCGAGCTTTAGAAATAAACGCTCGCTCTTTTGCCAACTCCACAAAAGAATGGTGATTCAAACTAGCTTTCGTTTTCGTAAATTCTGGAAACTTACCGTTATCCCATGGAAATTTCCCTGAGTCTACAATGGCTCCCCCAATAGATGTACCATGGCCTCCTATAAATTTGGTTATAGAATGAACGACAATATCAGCGCCAAACTCAAACGGTCTTGCTAAATAAGGAGTCGTAAATGTATTATCAACGACTAGTGGAACACCATGTTCATGAGCGATTCTGCTAAGAACTTTCAAATCGGCAATTTGTAAACCTGGGTTCCCAATCGTTTCTGTAAATACCGCTTTTGTTTTTTCATTTATTGCTTTCTTCACAGCATGAAAATCTGTTCCGTCAACAAAACGAACGGTAATCCCAAAGCGCAGAAATGTTTCCGAGAACAAATTGTAGGTTCCTCCATATAAGGCATTGGTCGCAACGATCTCATCGCCTGTTTTTGCAAGAGTTAATAAAGCAATGGATATAGCCGCTTGTCCAGAAGAGACTGCAAATGCTCCCACCCCACCTTCTAATTGCGCTAATCTTTTTTCCAATACTGCATTCGTTGGATTGGCGTTTCTCGAATAGATATACCCTTCTTCCTGCATTTGAAAAAGCGATGCAGCATGATTGGTATCATCAAAAGCGTAAGACGTAGTTTGATAGATAGGTACCGCTCTTGAACGGGTAACAGGATCGATTTCTTGGCCTCCATGCAGCGCAATTGTATCGAATTTCAATTCGTTTTCATTTGTCATCTCATCTTCCTCTTTTCCTTTACGGATATGGACTTTATTTCTCTTGTTACCTCTCGAACATAATAATTGCTAGATTCGGCATAGTACTTGCAATAGATTTTTGCCTATTTGAAAAAATATTAAGTATAAATAAAAATTATTCACATTGGATTAGTTGGTATTTAAATTGATTTAACTATACGTTCTATTCCTAATATTGTCAATATCATTCACCTATAGAAATTTGGCATCTAAACAGATACGTTCAGAACTAAACATCCATTTCATCAAAAAAACGACCTTCCTAAATGTGGAAGAATCGTCTTTTTCCCTTTAAAAAATCTTCTGCCGATCTCGTTCATCTTTCAGTATTTCTACCGCTTCTCTAAACCGCTGGGAATGGACAATCTCTCTTTCCCTCAAATAACGTAAAGAGTCATTCAAATCTGGATCATCAGACATATCGATGATCCATTGGTAAGTAGCCCTTGCCTTCTCTTCAGCTGCAATATCTTCATAAAGATCCGCAATTGGGTCTCCTTTTGCTTGAAAATATGTAGCGGAGAAAGGTACTCCTGCTGCGTTATTATAGAATAGCGCGCTATCATGTTGTACATAATGCTCCCCAAGACCTGCTTCCTTTAATGCTTGAGGTTTCGCGTCCTTCGTGAGTTTATAAATCATCGTTGCAATCATTTCAAGATGGGCAAATTCCTCTGTACCAATGTCTGTTAACAGCCCAATCACTTTATCAGGAATCGTATACCGTTGATTTAAGTAACGGAGGGCAGCGGCAAGCTCACCATCTGCCCCTCCATATTGCTCCACTAAATACTTGGCAAGCGTTGGATTACACGTACTTACTTTCACTGGATATTGCAGTTTTTTTTCATAAATCCACACGATTTCCTCACCTCTCTGTGGAAAAGGGGCGGGGCTTCGCACGATCAGCGCAGCCCCCCACCTTCATTAGGTAATGCAATTCTAGTACTTGAACTTTTTCCATCGTAGGACTTTGGAGCAGATGCTTATATATGTTTTCTGCTTAAACTTGCCACGGCCAAGGGCCACTCCAGGCCCAGTAATCTTGTCGAATATTTACACTTCCTTTTTGCAAGGGACCATAGGACTCTTCAAATTTCTGTTTGATTTGTTTGCTGTACAAGGCAAAGTGATTATATTGTTGAATGGCATTCTGGTCAGTGGGATGGGTATCTAGGTATAGCACCAATTCATCAATGACAAAATCAACGGCTTGAATCTCTTCTAATTGCTGATAATACTCAATCGGCATCGTATTAGCCATGACCGCTATCTCCTCCCCGCTTATAAGGATTGTCATAATAATCGTAGAACACCTTCCACAGCGTCCCCTTTCTTAAAGCCTCTTGCGGAGTGAATTGTTCGAGATTTGGTGACTGAAAACCTACATACAAATTAGGTGGAGTACTGTAATATTTTTCTCCAATTGGCGGACAAGGATCGAATAAGCCGCGAAAAGGAACATATGATTTCATCGGCGTAAACCGCTCTCGTTGTTGATCCATTTCTACACCTCACATTATTTTCTCTATTGAATATATGCACCCTTAGATAAATATATCTTCATTTTTCAAAATGATTCACACATTGGATTTTAGAAGAACATCGTAGCACCGAGTTAGTGAGATGTGAGATTAAATCAGATATGTTAAAGCGTAACATTAAGGTTAATCGTTATAACTTGAGATTTAGAGTAAGGTGAATGAAAGTGATGATTCATTTTTCGTATAGGAAATGATCATACGTTCTAATTTCGAATAATCTGATATTTTTAGTTAATTATGCCATTTTTATAGTATAATAGCGATATATTATGTAAGAGTAATATTCCAACTACCGAGACTGAAGTCATGGATGATCTCGACTTATTATTAAAGAAATTTACCATATACTTCGGACTAGCGTATGACATTGATATATACAGGGATTAATCCCGAATAGGAAGTTGGAGTTGAATAGGGGTGTTTAGGTTGGCAGAAGAAACATTATTACTGGTGGATGATGACGAGGACATTCAAGAAATCCTGAAGCTATATTTAGTGAGGGAGGGATTTCGGCTTCTATTTGCAAAAGACGGACAAACGGCAATTAAGCTAACAGAGGAGTATAATCCACATTTAATTATTCTCGATGTCTCTCTTCCTGGAATGGATGGTTTTGAAGTTTGCCAAGCATTGCGGGAGATAACAAAAGTTCCTATCCTGTTCTTAAGTGGAAGAGAAGATCATTTCGATCAGATACTTGGTCATAGAATCGGTGGCGATGATTATATCACGAAACCCTTTAACCCAGGTCTTCTTGTAGCAAAGGTGAAAGCGCATTTACGACGCTATCGTGATTTAAAAAATCAAACAGAAACACTTGGTGTGTCCACTGAAGAGAAGGTTCTCGTATTTGATAACTTGATTATTGAGAAAGAAAACGGCGTCGTGAAGAAGGACGGGGTACCGTTAACGTTGTCGATGAAAGAATTTCTATTATTATGTTTTTTTGCGGAAAATCCCAATCGTATTCTTAGTTTAGAGCAGATTTTCGAGCGTATTTGGGGTGAAGACCATCTTGGTGATTATCGGACGGTCATGGTCCATATCAGCAATCTGCGAAAAAAAATTGAGTGTGATCCTACAAAACCGAAGTTTATCACAACTTCAAGGGGATTAGGATATAAGTTTAATGTTCAATAGAGTTCTTAAAATTGCGAAAAAAATTGTGAACCTCTTCTAGGGTCAAGCCAATTTTTTTTGCTTCCTTGAGTAGGTTCACCCATTCATCAACATCCTCAGTCATAGGAATGTTCTCAACATCCTTTCCGTACTTGTTCATCTTATTATCCTCCATATGAAATCGACACCCTTCTCTCTTGCATAAAACAACGAAACAAAAAATCGACGCGGCAAGCGAATCCTTTGATAGTCTTCTTATCGGTGTAAGATTAGTCAACACTATTTGTAATTTGCGACCTTAATTGTCCCACTATTCAAATATTAACAAGTTATCTGTATTGTAAATGACAAACTTAAAGTTTTGTTAAAGTCATATTAAAGTTTTCATTAAACATGGAGGCGAACGAAATGATTCAACACCAGTTCTTGCCAGGCTATAAACTGATTGAAATCGAAGCAGCGAATGATTCAGACTTTTTCTATAAAGCGTACTCCTCTGAATTAAATAAGCTGGTGCTAATCAAAGCAGCAAAAAATAGAGAATTGACAGCATCTGAAGCTGCATCGTATATCCACGATTTCCATCTTAGTGATTCCATACAGTCCAACGCAGTCCTCAAGCCTATCAAAATGATTCACCATTTGCAGGACCATTACTTCGTGTATGAATACGTTGAGGGTGTTACTTTAGAGGGATTTTTACGAAAACAGTACCCACTATCCATCAATGATTCATTAAAAATTGCAAAGAATCTTGCTACGGCTATTTCCCAAATACATCAAAAGCAGGTGATACATAAAAATATTAACCCTGCTCATCTGTTCATTATGCCGCAGACCTTTACGATAAAAGTAACTGGCTTCAATCATGCTACTTTTTTAAAACAGGAAAATCACCTGGCAACGACTCGGCCTCATGCAATTGATGGGGATTTATCCTATATTTCACCCGAGCAGACAGGTCGGATGAACCAAACTCTCGACTTTCGGACCGATTTATATTCCCTTGGCGTCACCTTTTATCGTTTGTTTACAGGCACCCTTCCGTTTATGAGCAAAGATCCCGTTCAGCTCGTTTATGCTCATTTGGCCATGACACCGCAAGTTCCTTGGGAACTAAGGAAAGAACTCCCAGAAACTATTTCAGCAATCATCATAAAGTTATTATCTAAATCGCCCGAAGCCCGATATAACAGTGCCTGGGGTGTCCGGGAAGACCTTGTCAAAGCCCTCAGTCAGCTTGAGGCATTCGGCAGCATAGAATCGTTTCCATTAGGGCAAAACGATAACAAAACGATCTTTGAAACGGCACGGAAGCTTTATGGACGCGATTCAGAATTACATCAAATCCAATCGATTTTCTCAAAAGTTTGTCATGGCGATTTAGGCTTTGTTTTGATTCCAGGCCGCTCCGGGATTGGAAAAACGGCGCTTGTCAACGAAATCCATAAGCCGCTTGTCAAAGAGAAAGGTTATTTCATCTCTGGTAAATTCAATCAAATGCAACGCCAGGTTCCATTTGCACCGATCATTGCTGCCTTTCAATCGCTAATCCGCCAAATCATGACTGAAGATGCCGAGCAAATTGAGCAATGGAAAAATGTGCTTCAACGGGAACTAACCGTAAACACCGCTGTGATTACAGGTATCATCCCTGAGCTGAAATGGCTGCTCGGTGATCAAGACCTTGCACAGGATGGCTCATCGGCTGATTCTCAAAAACGCTTTTTGTTTATTTTTCAAAAATTTGTTAATGTTTTTGCAACAAAGATGCATCCGCTCGTTCTCTTTCTCGATGACATGCAGTGGGCAGATATTGCCTCATTAGAAATGATTGAATATCTGCTCTCGCAAACGAATTGTCAATATTTGATGGTGATTGCCGCCTATCGGGATAATGAAGTCGGTCCAAATCATCCATTTGTCAGTACTATGAAAAAAATCAAGGATACTAACGTTTCCATCGAAGAAATTCCGTTACATAACCTCCCAAAGGATACAGTTCATAAATGGCTCCAGGATTCATTTAGGAACAGAAGTAACGGGATTGAAAAACTTTCCTTATTGATGCATCGTATTACACAAGGAAACCCTTTTCACGTGAAACAGTTACTTCAATCGTATTATGAGGATGGCCATATTATCTCACAGCCTATACAAGGCTCGTGGATTCCTAGTCTGAAGCAAATTGCCGGGAAGCCAGTGGAAGGTGACATCATCCAGTTTTTAACAGAAAGAATTTCACTCCTTCCTGAACCGACTCAGGATATGCTAAAGCTCGCCTCCTGCATTGGCAACCGCTTCGACTTACAGACATTAGCCATTATCTCTGAAAAAACCTATAAAGAAGCAGCCGATGATCTATGGACAGCACTTGATGCTGGATTGATTCTCCCAAATGATATGCTGTATAAATGGATCTATCCGGATGAGGAAAAACGCTTCCTTGAAAGCGAACCACCTGTATATACCTTCCTTCATGATCGCGTCCAGCAAGCTGTCTATTCCACCATGACTAAGAATGAACAAGAGCAAGCTCACTTAACAATCGGACGCCTCCTGGTGAAATTTACAAATAATCTGGAGGATAATTTATTTACGATTGTGAATCATCTTAATGTTAGTAGCCCGCACTTAAACAAAGAAGAAGTCATCCAATTGACTGAATGGAATATCCGTGCTGGTGAAAAGGCACAAGCCTCTGCTGCCTTCAGTGAAGCACTGAAATATTTTCAAAATGCTTATTTGTTGGCAGGGGAAAATTGGAGGGAACAATACGAATTAACGATCCGGATGATGAAAGGAATCGGTGAATGTCAGTATGTAACAAGTAGCTTTAAGGAGTCCGAGGCAACTATAAACCACATTCTCGAGTATGCCCAATCTCAATCTGACAAACTAGATCTTTATCAAATGAAAATGACGCTCTACACCCATGTCCACAGAGTAGAGGAAGCTGTGGACGCAGGCATCAAAGGCTTGAAGCAATATGGGATCCATTTATCAAGAAACCCTGGAAAACTGGCCATTTTGAAGGAACTAGCATTAGTTAAGAAAACGCTTTATGGAAAAACCAAAGAGGATCTACTCAATCTACCAAAAATGACTGATCCTACTAAGCGGCAGATTCTTCAAACTATGATCAATATGAATGGACCTACCTTTCATGCAGATCAAGACCTGGCGACTCTACTCATGCTTCGAGCTATACGATTCACGCTAAAACATGGACTCGCAGACATCAGTGCATTAGTTTTCAACAATTACGCACTGATTCTAAGTGCCGGCTTTAACGATTTTAAAGGTAGCTACGAATTTGGCAATCTCGCCGTTGAGCTTTCTGAACGCTTCGATGTCATTGGAATTAAAGGCAGGATTCAATTTGTTTACGGCAGCTTTGTTAATCACTGGGCTCATCCTATTAGCAAAAGTCTAGAATACTTTGAAAAATCTCAAGCGTATTGCTTAGATGCAGGGAATATTCATCTGGCTGGAGCGAACGTATCATTTATTGTCATTGCCTCTTTTATCAAAGGTACACCCATCAATGAGGCGCTCGAAGGGGTAGAAAGTCAGATGCAGTTTGTCCACCAGATTCAGTATCAGATTTCAACGGGATTCCTTGAGGAAATGCACCAATGGCTGCACTTTCTGAACGGTACTAGCCCCCATCATTCCTGGGAATTCGAGACTGTTCTGGATGATGATTCAGCAAAAATCATCCATTATACAATTAGGCTGCAAATGGCCTATTTATTCAATAAAGCGGAATATGCGAAGTACCTGCTGGACCAGCTCGACCAGCTAATTAATGACCGGCTGACTCTTATCATCGTACCAGAGTATTATTTTTATCACGCCCTCTGGCTTGCCCGCTTTTATCCAGAGGCTAACAGTGCATTTGAGAAAAAGATGATTTTGAAGCGTTTACGGAAGCGATTGAAAAAACTAAGGAAATGGGCCAAGTTAGCTCCAGACAATTATCTACATAAATATTTGCTGATAATGGCTGAACTTGCACGCATCGAAGAAAATCAAACAGCAGCTCTTCGATTCTATCAAGATGCCATCGAATCTGCAGAACAGCATGGCTATATCCAGGACTCGGCACTTGGAAACGAATGTGCCGCTTACTACTTTGCTACAATCGGCTATACAAAGCTTGCGAAAGCATTTTTCAGTGAGGCGTATAAATTGTACGTCAAATGGGGGGCAACAAATAAGGCGGAGCAATTGCTGTTAGAGCAAAATCTCATCAACCCTACAAATCAGATTCCTAATTTAGCAAGAAGACATCAGGATTCCCAGTCGTTTTTCGATGTCAACACTGCGCTGGAAGCGACCCAAAGCCTTTCAAAAGAAATCATTGTGGAGGCTTTATTGAATAAACTGATGGATATTACGATGCAATACGGCGGTGCAGATAGGGGATTTCTTTTATACAAAGAAGACACTGAACTGTTGATAGTTGAGCAGAAAAGCTTAGATAAAGGGAAACAAGAATTGGTGAGGAATCAACCAGTCATCGGTTCAGGTCTCCTTGCCGAAAATGTGGTGTACTATGTGGAAACAAGTAAAGAAGCGGTAGTACTTGATGATGCAGCAACTGAAGGAATGTTTACTGAAGACCCGTATATTGCGACAAAAAGGCTGAAATCACTGTTATGTCTCCCCATTATTATTAAAGGTATGGTCAGCGGTGTTCTGTATTTGGAAAATAATAAAGCCACATATGCCTTTACGGAAGGAGAAGTAAAACTCCTCACCTTCCTTGCCACCCAGGCGGCGATTTCGATTGAAAATGCTTATCTTTATGAGAAACTCGAATCGAAAGTTTCCAAACGTACAATTGAGCTGAATGAAGCAAATCGTTATCTGGAAGAGCTAAACCAACGATTAGAGAAGGATAAGCAATCGCGGCGCCACTTTCTTTCTAATATCTCGCATGATTTACGAGCACCAATAAGCTCAGTAAAGGGGTATCTTGAAGCCATTTTAGACGGAGTCGTGCAAACAGATGGCCAAAGAATGCAGTATTTAAAGAATAGCCTCGACCGGATTCATAATTTAAATCTTTTGATTCATGACTTATTCGAACTATCCCAATTGGAGTCTGGACAAATTCCGTTTTCATTGGATTTTATTCCGCTCGACAAATTTATGGATCATTTGTATCAAAAATATGAAACTGATACCGTAAGCCATGGACTAAACTTTAGGTTGGATAACCAATTAGCCGAAGCAGATACTCTCTCTATGATGGTCGAGCTGGACTCTGACCGCATCGAGCAAGTGTTTACAAATCTGATTAACAATGCCTTGAATCATACAAGAGAAGGCGAAATTATTCTTTCATTAGCAAAAGCTCGTGATTCACAACATATCATCATAAGCGTGCAAGACACTGGGTCAGGGATTCCTACGGAAGAGCTACCGTTCATCTTTGATCGTAATTTTACGAAAGCTAGAAAATATTCTGTTACAAAAGGTCACGGTCTGGGTCTCTCGATTTGTAAGGAAATCATTACTTTTCATAAAGGTGAAATCTGGGCTGAAAGTGAAGAAGGTATGGGAAGCACATTTTTTATTAGGTTGCCTGTTTTTCAATATGTAGATAACTGGGTGTGATTGGGTTTTTAGAGCCTCGCTAATTAAGTGTTCTTTTTTCTTTCTACAAGGCTTGTCTGTAGTATAATTAATCTGGCTAGCTTACCTTTAGGAGGTTGCAAATTTGACACAGACGGAGCCATTTATCTATGCAATGGACAATAAACAATATCATACGTGGAATTATCATTTGCGAAAGCATTTTGGACATAAAGTTTTTAAAGTAGCACTGGATGGTGGCTTTGATTGCCCGAACCGTGATGGCACAGTGGCGCATGGTGGTTGCACATTTTGTAGTGCAGCAGGGTCAGGTGATTTTGCCGGGGATCGGGTTGAGCCGCTGGATGTTCAATTTAAGAACATCAGTGAAAAAATGCATCAAAAATGGAAAGATGGCAAATATATGGCCTATTTCCAGGCGTATACGAACACCCATGCCCCAGTTAGTGAATTAAGAGAAAAATACGAAAGCGTGCTGAATCAGGAGGGTGTAGTCGGATTATCCATCGCGACCAGACCAGATTGCCTCCCTGATGATGTTGTCGACTATTTGGCCGAGCTGAACGAACGGACATATTTATGGGTCGAGCTTGGGTTGCAAACCGTCCATGAACGAACAGCCTTACTCATTAACCGAGCTCACAATTACAAAATGTATCAAGAAGGTGTCGACAAGCTTAGGAAGCGTGGCATTCGCGTTTGTACGCACATCATTAACGGACTACCGCTTGAAAACTATGACATGATGATGGAAACAGCTCGTGAAGTAGCGAAATTGGACGTTCAAGGAATCAAGATTCACTTACTTCATCTCCTTAAAGGAACACCAATGGTCAAGCAATATGAAAAAGGGATGCTCGAATTTTTAACGCAAGAGGATTATGTGAACCTTGTTGTTGATCAGCTGGAGATACTCCCTCCGGAAATGATCGTTCACAGAATTACTGGTGACGGTCCGATAGATTTGATGATTGGGCCAATGTGGAGTGTGAATAAATGGGATGTATTGAACTCGATTGATGCAGAGCTAAAACATCGGGATAGCTGGCAAGGGAAATTTTATCAATTAACAGAAGAGTAAGGAAGCATTTCGAATTTGACGCATATTGGACTTTACTCGATAAATTTTACTATGACAACGGAAGTGAAAAACGATGAAACTCATGAATATTCTTCCCTTCGCTCGGTTTCTGCTTCAGACGGCACTTGAATCAGGAGATATTGCAATCGATGGGACTTGTGGCAATGGGCATGATACAGCATATCTGGCGAATCTCGTTGGTGAAACTGGACATGTGTACGGTTTCGATATTCAGCAGGAAGCGATTGAAAATACGAAGGATAAATTACGAACCGAAAACCTGTTGCAACAATGTACACTTATTCAAACCGGGCATGAGCATGTAAAAACATATGTATCAGAGCAACAGTACGGCCAAATTAAAGCTGCCATCTTTAATTTGGGGTATCTTCCAGGCGGAGACAAATCAATTGTCACCGCTGCCGAGTCGACCATTGCTGCGATTGAACAACTGCTTGAGATCATGGCTCCTAAAGGCGTTATCGTTCTTGTCATCTATCATGGACACGAAGGTGGAGCGATTGAACGAGACGCCATTATGGATTATGTCACATCGCTCCACCAGGACAAAGCCCATGTTCTACAATACGGATTCATCAATCAGGTAAATCACCCACCATTTATTATTGCGATTGAAAAAAGAAAGTAAAATCTTAAAATGTGTGTTCAAAAAGGAGGGTAAAAAAAGCCGAGAAGTTCGAGGAGCAATCGTCTCAAGCCTTTCGCGTATGCAATAATCCGTGAGGACCGGAGTGACAGAGCTTTGATGCAATTCGCAAGCTTTTTTACCGGACTTTTTGAACAACTTCTTAAAAGATAAGAGTACCCTAAAGTGTCTGTCCTCACACTCTATTGTAGTGTAAGATCAGACACTTTATTTATGGGATATTGCATTTTTTTAATATTTTCTATTTTCGAAACCTTCCCCTCCCTCCATCGTATATAAAAAATAATACCAAAAGGGGAGATCAACATGTTTGAAGCACCAGGAGATTTTATATTTGATATCGTACCAATGTTTTTCGTTGCTTTTTTTATCATTATTTTCGGAATTATTATCTTTGCGATGATTAAGGGGATTGCGACTTGGAACAGCAACAATGATGCCCCTAGATTAACAGTCCCAGCTAAAATCGTCGCAAAAAGAATGAGCATACAAGGTGGAGGGGAAACGCGTGCATATAATCATTACTACATCACATTTGAAGTCGATAGTGGGGATCGCATGGAATTCCAAGTGAAGGACCTTGAATATGGCCAGCTGATAGAGGGTGACATGGGCAATTTGCAATTTCAAGGAACAAGATATCTCGAGTTTACGCGAATCAGACAAAACTAAATGGACAGAATCAGTACGTCCGAGATAGAAAAACGAGATTGGCTCGATTTAAACCAATCTCGTTTACTTCTTATTCTGGTATTTTTTCATAAGCAAGTTTCTTAATAATTTGTTCATGTTTAGGATAGTCTTTGAGTAGTTCATGTTGTGTAAATAACTCAAAATCCCGATAGTCAAACCCTGGAGAAACCATACAACTGACCAGCGAATAATCTGCACCCTCATCTACATCTGACCCAAATATCGCTCCCTTTGGAACAACGGCTTGCAATACCTCTCCTTGTTCCACATTGAGTCCAAGCTTCACTTTTTCATACTTTCCATTCGGATGGATAATATGTATATTCAAGGAGTCTCCAGTATGAAAATACCATACTTCATCCGATTGCAAGCGATGAAAATGAGAAGGGTTGCCAGCGCGAAGTAAGAAATAAATGCTTGTATAATACGCTCTTTTGTTCGCATACTCAGTGACCAGTTCTCCCTCTGATCGGAGCATTTCTTTAAAATATCCCCCTTCTGTATGAGGGGTCATGGCTAAATTTTCTATCCAATATTCTGCGTTTTTCATAGTTGTAGCTTCTCCTATCTCTTTTGAATTAAACGAATGATTACAAAACCTGCCGGGATGATAGGCAGCTTTCTTTAAAGAACATACCCTAACGTCTTTAATCTCGTTTCCACAAACCCAAGTGCATATTGAAATACATCATCGCGTTCTGGTTCATTAAAAATTTCATGATATAAATGAGGCCATTCCTTGTATTGTTTTTCACTACAAAGATTATAATTGAACCATTCACGAACCGGGCGTTTATCGACGACGCGGTCATCACCGCCCTGCATGAGAAGGAGTGGAATATCCTGAAATTCAGGGATATCTTCAAAGGCTTCTTTCATGTTTTTCGTAAGCTCGCGGTACCATCTAACTGAAACCTTCGTAACATATAATGAATCGTTTAAATCAGACTCCCTTACTTCTTCATTTCTGGTAACAAGCTCGGGGGTTAAACCTGGATCCACTCGGAATGTTGGATACGTGACATTCAACCCTAACGAAATCGCAGTCAGTAGCTTGGATGGCTGTTTAACGAGCCCTAAACACGGGGACGATAGAATAACTCCCGCCAAATCCAATTCATCTTGCTGAAGTAATCGGATTGCGATTAATCCGCCCATACTATGTCCCAGTAAAAAGACCGGAAGTGAATATTGATAAGCTTCTTCGATCCAGCTTTTTACTTCTATTAAATATTGATCAAAGGATTGAATATGTCCTCTAAATGCACGGGTTGTCATACCCTGTCCTGGAAGATCTCCCATAATCACATGGTAACCAGCGGACCGCCACATTTGCGATAGCCATTTATAACGCCCGTGATGCTCCATGGCACCATGAACGATGACGATGACTCCTTTTGGTGTAACGTCTGCCTCCCATTTCCACATATGAAATCTCCTCCTACTTTATCTCTAGTTGCTATTCTTTGATTTACACTTTGCTTATTCTTTATTTTGTCCCGGATTAACCGGCTATACTACCCTCACCTTCATTTTTTGAAAAGTTAACAAAAATTGAAGGTGAGGGATAAATATTGGCTCCCTGAACACTTATAAAGTATTCAATCTATTTATCTTCATGATGGGTGAACCTTATTATAACGAAATATCACATATTATTGTATAGTAAAAATAATACCTAAAAAACATCGAAACGGAAAGGATATGGTTTTAAAATGATTCTTTACGCATACAAAGGAAAAAAACCGGAAATATCAATGAGCGCCTACCTTGCCGATAACGCTGTTGTAACAGGCGATGTGAGAATCGGCGAAGAATCAACAGTCTGGTTCAATTCTGTGATTCGCGGGGACGTAGCGCCAACTATCATTGGAAAAAAAGTAAATATTCAAGATAACAGTGTTCTTCATCAAAGCCCGAACAACCCACTTATCATCGAAGATGAAGTCACAGTCGGACATCAAGTCACGCTACATAGCTGCAAAATCCGCAAAGGAGCACTCATTGGGATGGGATCAATTATTCTAGATGAAGCGGAAATCGGCGAAGGAGCTTTCATCGGTGCTGGAAGTCTCGTGTCACAAGGAAAAGTAATTCCACCCAACACCCTCGCTTTCGGTCGACCCGCCAAAGTCGTGCGTGAGCTGAACGACGCAGACCGCGCGGACATGGAACGCATCGTCCGAGAATACGCGGAAAAAGGGCAGTACTACAAGAACGAGAAACGAATAGAAGAATAAACAAAAGAAGTCCAATTCATTTGTGAAATGGACTTCTTTTTGTTTTACTATTTACCTTTTTGTACTCTTTAACCGAACCCGTTATATATATGGATTCCTCTTTTTACTATTATTGAGCTTGTTCTTTCAATGTTGCTGCTTTGTCTGTGCGTTCCCAAGGCAAATCAATGTCTGTACGACCGAAATGTCCGTAAGCGGCTGTTTGCTTGTAAATTGGGCGGCGCAGGTCAAGCATTTTGATAATACCAGCAGGACGAAGGTCGAAGTTAGCACGAACCAAGTCTACTAATACATCTTCGCTCACTGTTCCTGTTCCGAATGTATCAATCGCAATTGACACTGGTTTCGCTACACCGATTGCATACGCCAGTTGAACTTCTGCTTTATCAGCGAGCCCTGCTGCTACGATGTTTTTCGCAACATAACGTGCTGCATAGGCTGCAGAGCGGTCGACCTTCGTTGCATCCTTACCTGAGAATGCGCCACCGCCGTGACGAGCATATCCGCCGTAAGTGTCAACGATAATTTTACGTCCCGTAAGACCCGCATCTCCTTGAGGTCCACCAATAACGAAGCGGCCTGTTGGATTAATGAAATACTTCGTTTCAGAATCAATCAATTCAGCTGGAACAACTGCTTTAATCACGTGTTCTTTCAGGTCAGCTTGAATTTGCTCTAACGTAGTTTCTTCATCATGCTGTGTAGAGATAACAATTGTATCAACACGAGCCGGTTGATTGTTCTCATCATATTCGATCGTTACTTGCGTTTTTCCATCTGGGCGCAAGTAAGCTAAAGTGCCGTCTTTACGAACAGCAGTCAAGCGGTGTGAAAGCTTGTGAGCCAATGAAATCGGAAGTGGCATAAGCTCTTCAGTTTCATTACAAGCAAATCCGAACATTAAACCTTGGTCCCCTGCACCGATTGCTTCGATTTCGGCATCGCTCATTGTACCTTCACGTGCTTCAAGTGCTTGATCAACACCAGCAGCAATATCTGCTGATTGCTCATCAATTGAACTTAAAACAGCGCATGTCTGAGCATCAAAGCCGAATTTCGCACGAGTGTAGCCAATCCCAGCAATAGTATCGCGAACAATACGCGGAATGTCTACATACGCGGAAGTTGTGATTTCACCAGCTACTAGTACAAGACCAGTAGTTACTGAAGTTTCACACGCAACACGCGCGTTTGCATCCTTTTCTAGGATAGCATCTAAAATTGAATCTGAAATCTGATCACAAATCTTATCCGGATGGCCTTCTGTAACAGACTCAGAAGTAAAAAGACGACGTTTTGTTGACATCTTAATTCCCCCTTATTATTGAAATTATGTGTTAGGTACGCAAACGGAGGCTTTTACCCCATCCATCTTATCCACCTTTTTTGACGGAGCTCGTTCCCTTATTGGTTTCTATAATAGATGCAGATCTTCTCAGCATTGTTCATCAGTGTTCCCGAAAAACATAAAAACCTTCCCCATCATTGAGGAAAGGTTTATTGACTGAATCTATCCTTTCACTCTTATCGTTCAAGGGTTTTTTACCTTGCTCAGGTTAGCACCAACGCCAAAATTATTAAAAGAGAATTGCTTTTAATTGCAATAAATCTTTCGCAAACTTTCTACACTTCGGCAGGTTGCTGGGTTTCTTAGGGCCTGTCCCTCCACCAACTCGGGATAAGAGAATCCGTACAATTTAAAATAATAACGCACTATAAGGAAAAGTGTCAAGAATTTTTTCCTAATTAATAGTTTCATTATAGGTTGTTTGATTCTATGAATATTGTTTACTACCTAAATAAAATACCTATTCAGGAAAAAAGTGAGTTTAACACCATGATTAGTATAGACTAATTATGTTAATGTGTTATACTTTTCTGTAAATAAGGGTAAAGGAAGGTATCTTATCTATGAATACAGTGGGCATTTCAAATGAATTACATCAATTATTAGCCGGATCAAATGTAAACGTACAGCTTTCTGTGCCTCAATTAGTTGAGACGGTTCTTAAACGAAATGAAGCTATTCTTACATCAACGGGTGCAGTTAGTGCCGAAACAGGCAAATATACTGGACGCTCTCCTAAAGATAAATATATAGTGGAAGAATTAGTGTTCAAAGACAAAATCGACTGGGGTCCGGTTAATCAGCCTATTTCTGAAGATACTTTTGCAAACCTTTACAATAAAGTAATAAATTATTTAAAACAAAAAAAAGAGCTATTCGTATTCAATGGATTTGCTGGCGCAGATGCACAACACCGACTTCCTATTCAAGTCATTAACGAGTATGCTTGGCACAACTTGTTTGCCCATCAATTGTTTGTGCGTCCGAACGATGAAGAATTACTCGGTCATCAAGCAGAATTCACGGTCATTTCCGCTCCTGGTTTCAAAGCGGACCCTTTAGTGGACGGAACTAAATCAGAAACGTTCATCATCATTTCATTTGAACGCCGTACTGTACTAATTGGTGGAACTGAATATGCCGGAGAAATGAAAAAATCTGTTTTCTCCATTATGAATTACTTGCTCCCGGAAGCAGGAATTCTACCGATGCACTGTTCAGCAAACGTTGGCAGGGAAGGGGATGTTGCTTTGTTCTTCGGTTTGTCTGGGACAGGTAAGACCACTTTATCCGCTGACCCAAGTCGGAAGTTAATTGGTGACGACGAGCACGGTTGGTCTTCTAACGGCGTTTTCAACATCGAAGGCGGCTGTTATGCCAAAACCATCAATCTTTCACGTGAAAAAGAACCACAAATTTTCGATGCCATTCGCTTTGGTGCAGTATTGGAAAATGTGGTCGTTAATCCAGACACACGAGTAGCTGATTATGAGGATGGTACATTAACGGAAAATACTCGTGCAGCTTACCAGCTACAAGCAATCAGCAACATCATTAACCCGAGTGTAGCGGGTCACCCGAATGCCATTATTTTCTTAACCGCAGACGCCTATGGGGTATTGCCTCCAATCTCGAAGCTTTCAAAAGAACAAGCGATGTACCACTTCTTAAGCGGATACACAAGTAAATTGGCTGGTACAGAACGAGGTGTTACAACACCTGAAGCAACATTTTCAACATGCTTCGGATCGCCATTCCTACCATTACCAGCGACTCGCTATGCAGAAATGCTCGGCCAAAAAATCGATGAGAACAACTCTAGGGTCTTCCTTGTAAACACAGGATGGACAGGCGGGGAATATGGAACGGGAAGCCGAATGAAACTCGCCTATACACGCGCCATGATTCAAGCCGCCCTTGAAGGCGAATTGAACAATATTGAAACCATTCAAGACGGTATCTTCGGACTTGAAATCCCCCTTCATGTACCAGGGGTTCCAGACGAATTTCTTCAACCGATTAAAACTTGGTCAAATCAAGCTGCTTACACAGAAAAAGCAACCGAGCTTGCCGAGAAATTCAAAGACAATTTCAAAAAATTCTCCAATGTTTCTGATGATATCAAGAAACTTGGCGGGCCGACTATTTGATTTTTATAAAAAGCTACAAAAAACACGCTTGGATTTATAAATCCAAGCGTGTTTAGTCTTTCAATTCCACCAACATAATTTCAACAAGGACATGACAGCCATAATTGAGTCGCACTGCATAAGCGAAAGGTTTGAGACGACCGCTCGCAGAATTTCTCGGATTTTTTTATCCTCCTTTTCTAACACACTCTTTGAGTAATATCCAAATAATTAGAATAAGCAAAAGAGGAACTAGAATCATTCCTAAGCCTAATCCTACATACAAAACCTATATGGCGTTAAAACGCCACCAATTGCCATGAAGGATCTATCAAGTAGCACGCTACACTCACCTAATCACAATGGTGGCGGTGCGGAGCCAGAATTTTGGATACTATCTAAGGTAAAATAAGTAGATTGGCTATATTAATACGTCGCGGAGACCCGTCCCCATGTCCTTCATACAAAACATTAAGATAGAACGTTCCTTCTTCCTTTTGGATTTCCCCCTTTTTTTCCTATAACTAATTATAAAATATAATTTTAGTCAATTTTTATTATTTCTAAACATATACTTCACCAAGGAAGTCTTAATGGGCTTCCTAAACTTTAAGGAGGGGTAGTCATGAAAACAAGAAGTGTCTTAAACGCATTAATCGGTGTCTGGTTTTTTATCGCACCATGGGTTCTTGGTTTTTCGGATCAAACAGGAGCTTTGTGGTTAAGTGTCGTTTTTGGAATCATTCAAATTATCGCAGCATGGTGCGGTTATAACAAATCTGGTTGGAATTCATGGCAAAACTGGGTGTCAGTCGTTACCGGTGTCTGGTTTGTCATTTTCCCATTTATTTATTCAATATCAAATGGAGCGGTTTGGTCAAGCGTAATTCTTGGATTAGTCACGATTCTATTTAGCTTATGGAACATGGGATCCAATTCAAACTCAAATGCTGTAAATTAAATAGTATCCAATAACCATCAACACGTTCATATCTTTTCTATAAGCAGAAAAAACTATGGTTTGAACATTCCATAGTTTTTTCTGCTTAAAATTATATACCATTTGCATGTGTCCTTATTCAACTTGCAAAATATAATAAACGATAACATTTCCTACTATCTGCAACGGTTAATCGATGGTTCTCATATAAATGGATAATTTTTCACATTCTTTTCATTGACCAAAGAACCCGTTCATTGAATGCTTTTAACTAGGTTTCTAAATACTAGGGAATTTTACTCATTTGATCTCTCATTCCTCGAATCGTTTCCGTACCATAGAATTTTTAATAGATCCCTCTCGTATAAGTAAATATATCCAATTTTAAGGCCAGAGATCCGATTGATCTCTGGCCTTCGTACTTCTATAGAAAGTCTGTACATTATTATCCTTCATATACTTCAGCTTTCTCTTTCTCTTTCTCTTTAAGTGATTTTGGAGCCGTTGTTCTTTTAAGAAAGATGGACAGAATAAATGCAACAACAGCGATTCCTGTAGATACTAAGAACGAATCATTAATCCCCGAAATCGTCGCTTCCATTGTAATATGTTGTTGTAGTTCCACAAGCGCTTCACCGGTAGGCATCGTTGTTAATTTCGACATAGCGGCTGCCATCATATCTTCTACATGTATCGATGTACGATTAGACATAATGGTTACAAGTAAACTAGCACCAATCGCTCCAGATACTTGTTGGATCGTACTGTTCATCGCCGTACCATGTGGGATTAAAACAGGTGGAAGTTGATTTAAACCGTTTGTCATAATCGGCATCATCACCATGGAAATACCAAACATGCGAACGGAATAAAGTACCACTAAATGTGTGTATCCAGTTGAATCTGTTAATTGACTAAATAAGTAGGTTGTTACGATGATAATCGCTAAACCGACAAAGGCTAATAGCTTAGGACCAAATTTATCAAAGATTTTCCCTGTAATCGGCATCATAATCCCCATAATTAATGCCCCCGGTAACATGAGTAAACCAGAATCCATCGCAGAGATCCCCCGAATATTTTGAAGATAAATGGGCATAAGCAGCATAGCTGAGAACATAGCCATGTTTAATGTCACCGAAATGATAGAGGATAGAGCAAACATTGGATGTTTATATACTCTAAAATCAAGCATTGGTACATCAAGTTTGAATTGACGAACGACTAACCAGATCAATGAAAGTACACCAACAATGATGGATACATACACACTTGGTGCACCCCACCCCGAATTACCAGCTGAACTAAATCCGTATAAAATACCACCAAACCCTAGAGCTGATAACACGACTGATAAGGCATCGATTGTATCATTACTTTTTTCTTTTTGATCGTGTAATTTAAAGAAGCCTAAAAACCACACGATAACCATAAGCGGGACCATCATAAAGAATAATACCGACCAATTATAGTGTTGGATGACCCAGCCAGATAGTGTTGGTCCAATAGCAGGTGCAAAAATCATTACGATCCCGAACATCCCCATTGCAGAACCACGTTTTTCAGGTGGAAATGATGTATAGAGTACGTTCATTAATAAAGGCATAATTAATGCTGCCCCTGAAGCTTGTGTCATGCGTCCTACAAGTAACACTGAGAAGCTCGGCGCAAATCCACTAATTAATGTACCAATTGTAAATAATGCCATAGCGATTAAGAATAGTCGTCTCGCCGTATATTTTTTAATTAAAAAGGCTGTTGTCGGAATTAAGATCCCGTTTACTAGCATATAACCTGTTGACAACCATTGTACGGTTGAAGCACTGACATCAAATTCCTTCATAATGGACGGTAGTGCGACATTTAGTAACGTATTACTTAATAAGGCTACGAAAGCACCTGTCATTAAAATAGCCAGTATGCCATATGAGGGTTTCATTTGTTTCTCTGACATATAAAGTATTCTCCTCCTTTTAATCATCTTATACCAACGGTTCAATATTGTACCATCGGTTCCGCTGAACTCATATTATCATCTACAGAATAAACAATCAAGAAAAAAATAAACCATGAGTATAAAATTATACTCATGGTTTATTCGTGGTATAATGTTAGCAAATAATGGAGTTGACTTACCTTGAAAGGAGGACAAATCGTGAATAAGAAAAAAAGGAATGTCATAGATAAAGCACATGAATTATTTATTATACAAGGCTATCATGCTACATCCATTCAAGATATCTTGAACCATAGCGGGATTTCGAAAGGGTCTTTTTATAATTATTTTACTTCCAAAGGGGAATTGTTTAAAGCGGTCTTCAATCTGATACAAGATAACATGGAATCGGAAAGAGATAAACTTCTCATTGGCGAAGATCTTACAGACAAGGACATTTTTATTAAGCAAGTCAGTTTTATGATGGAGCTTAGCTGGAAAAATAAAATCATTCAACTCATTGAGGATGTGTTCGCCTCCAATGATCCAGACCTCATTACATTCATAAAGCAGTCAAAATATTTCTATTTAACTTGGATATATGAACGTTTTTTAAATATTTTCCCGAAAAACCAAGAAAAATATTTGGTGGATTGTGCGGTGCTTTATACAGGGATGATGAAAAATATGATGCATACAAGTAAAGCTTTAAACAGAATAATACCCGTACCTCAAATGGCTCAATACTGTTTGGATCGTGTAATGACGATTCTAGATGATATTAGCAGAAAGGATATTCATTTATTCGTACGAGAAAATATAAATCAACTACATCCTCAATTGAATTACAATGATTTTTTCAACAATGAATTTTCTATTGCAACATTGAATGTAAAAAAGGTGATGGAGAAGCAATTGGCACCGAAAGCTCCAAAACTTACTACGTATTTAAACTTATTATATTTTATACAAGAAGAAATCATGAATAAGAATGAGGATTCTAAACATTTTTTAATTGAAAGCGCATTAACCACATTGAAAACTGGGAGTGAATTTAATGACACAAATGAATTTATAACGTACGAGCAAATTTTAGCAAATATGAAGTATTACCCTATTGCATAGCAACTTCTTCATAATCAAAAAGCTGGACCGAATCAAATGATGAGTTATTAAAAGAAGAGAATTCTGAAAACAATTCTCCTGACAGGATTGAGAAACTTGGCAGGTCGACTATTTGACTTTAATAAAAACACGCTTAGAATCATTTTAAGCGTGTTTTTATTATTCCTTTATTAACAATTTTTCAAATCAAAATAATTCCTGCTACTATCACAAAGTTCAATTGTGAGCAGCACTTACATTCAAAAAAATCATTATATTAACCAAACAAATCCAATATTTACTCCAAAAAATCTAATCAGACCATTACTTTTCCATTAGCCTTTGATTAAACTTTTTTAACAGTTGCCCAAAGTTTTGACCTTCCTCGTCAGACCAACCGTTTAGCAATTCTTCCAACTTGTCCAATCGTGCTTGTTTGTATTGGCTCAATTCCTTTAATCCCAAATCCGTAATCTGATAGAAGTATGATCTACCATCCTTGGGATCAGGAACCTTGCACACATACCCTTTTTGCTCCATAGATGCAGTTTGTCTGCTTACTGTGGAAATATCCAAATGCAATTTATTTGCCAAGATTTTTACTCCATAGGATCCTTCTGAAGATAATTGATGCAACAGAAGATAGGCAGATTTGTCTAAATTCCTTAAATCAGATGTCATCGATTTGACAAGGCGAGCCAGAACCGCCATTTCAAGCTCAATGGTTTCCAGTGCATGCATATTCATTTCTTTACCACCTTATTATTATCCTTCTATATAAACCATGATACCCTACCGTAAACATCTGTAAAAGAAGGATTGACTTCCTGGAATTTAATTGTATGATACAATTATATACTCGTATCAACCTTTTATTAGAGTGACTAATACAAGCTCTGGAAGGAGTCATTAAGTTGAGGCTTTAAAGATACGCTCCCTTTTTCATGACTGATATTTAGGAGGACTCATATGAAAGCGCATGAAATTATGAATCGTCATGTTTACAAGGTTTTTGGGAGCGATACCATCCGTTCCGTTATCAAGAAATTTATTGAGCACCACATAAGCGGTCTTCCAGTCATCAATGACAAAAATGAAATCATCGCGTATATAAGTGATGGTGATATTATGAGACATATTGGCAAGCATAAGGATATCTTTGTAGACTCCATCTATTATGTGAACGTGTTAAAAGGGGATGACGATGAATTTGAGGAAAGGGCAAAGAAGATACTTGATTTAAACGTATTGAATATTGCCAAGAAAAAGGTTATCACAGTTAACTATCATGAAGATATTGAAAATATTGCAGCCATTTTAGGAAAAAAACGAATAAAAAAATTACCAGTCGTGCGTAATGGGGTATTGGCTGGAATCATTAGCCGCGGGGATGTCATCCGTCACTCTTTTCATACAATCCTTTAAAGTTTTCAATATAAACAATAAGGACACAGCATAATTTCATCATGAAAAACAAAACCCAGGGATTCTATTCCTTGGGTTTTGCATTACTTCCCCCCTTCTCTTTTTATGAAGGGATTCGTTACATACATTTTTCTAAAATTTCCACTCGATTTCCCCAAGGGTCCTCGATATAGATTCTGTTTACCCCTGGATAATCTGTGTCGACTATAAAAGAAATGTTATTTTCAGCCAAATGAATTTTCAAAGCCTCTATATTCTTTACCTCGAACGCTGGATGAGCCTTTTTGGCAGGAGAAAACGGTTCTTCAATGCCAATATGAAGGTGATAGTTTCCAAATCCGAACCACACCCCACCTCGTATTTTCATTGGTTCCGGTTGTTCGATTTCTTCAAATCCTAAAATTCCTACAAAAAACTTTCTTGCTACTTCCTCCGAACCTGGTGGTGCGGCTAATTGAACATGGTGAATGCCTGTAAAGCTAAAAGACATCGTTTTCTCCTCCTTAACCTTCTAGTTACACTCCAATTATATTCCATTATGAAAATTTTTTACTTAAACAAACAATAAGAGCAGCTAAATCTACTTATTTTCTACGCCAAAAAAGAGGCGATTTGCCTCTTTTCAATTACACACTTTTATGCCCACCACATATCACCCGAAGAATCGCGAATCAATACGTCATTTAAATTTTTCACTGCACGTGAGAAGCCTTCTTCAATGGACATAATCGCATCTTCATGCTCAATACTGACAACGTAATCATAGTTATATGTACGAAGTGCGCTCATCATATCTGACCATTCTTGCATGCTGTGGCCGCAGCCGACACTTCGAAACATCCATGCTCGTGATTGTACGTTTCCGTATGGCTGCATATCTGTCAATCCGTACATATTGACATTGTCTTGATCGATATACGTATCTTTTGCATGGAAATGGTGAATGGCGCCTGCTTTACCAAGGATTTTTATCGCAGCAACTGGATTAATTCCTTGCCACCACATATGGCTTGGGTCTAAGTTCGCACCGATTGCTTCACATGTTGCTTCACGTAGTTTTAGCATCGTGTATGGTGTGTGAACAAGGAAGCCACCGTGCAATTCAAGACCAATCTTCACATGATGCTGAGTAGCCAGTTCACCAATTTCCTTCCAATATGGAATCAATTTATTCTCCCATTGCCACGTTAACACATCACCATATTCCGCAGGCCAAGGAACGACAGGCCAGTTCGGCTGCTTTGCTTCATCGCTGTCACCGGCAGTGCCAGAAAAAGCGTTAACTACTGGAACCCCAAGAAGAGACGCTAGTTTAATCGTTTTACGTAAAACAGAATCCGACTCTTCTGCAAAGGCTTTATCCGGTGTGAGTGGATTGCCATGGCAACTAAATGCACTGATTGTTAAACCACGTGATGTGACAGCTTCTAAATAGTCATTTCGTTTCTGCTCATTTTCTAAAAGTTCATCAAGCGGGCAATGTGCATTCCCTGGATAGCAACCTGTACCGATTTCAACCGCATCAAGCCCTGAAGCTTTCACGTGATCAAGCATTTCCTCAAATGATTTATTTGCAAATAATACAGTAAATACGCCTAATTTCATTTCAATTACACTTCCTGTTCCAATGAAATAATTTTTTTCGTTTCCTGTGACTCAAGTGCCGCTAGAATAATCTTTAGTGATTTCAAGCCTTCTTCACCCGTGATGAGTGGTTCTTTATTTCCCGAAATGCTCTCAACGAAATGATCAATGACATGAGAATTTGTCTGGCCACCATCTTCATTCGTTTGAATTTTATCAAGCTTATGATGAATCACTTTGCCGTCTCGATATTCTTCAATTAATGAATATTCTGGATCAGCTTCTAAACGTAAGGTTCCATTTTCTCCGTAGATAACTGTAGAATTGTCACCGCCCGACACATATGCCCAGCTAGCTGTAAGCGTACCGACAATCCCACTTTCTGTTCGTAGAATACAGACGGCATTGTCATCCACTTCTGTATCTTTCTTCGCATTCGTTTCAATGAATGCGCCTACTTCTGTAAACTCGCCAAGTAAATAACGCATTAAATCTGATTTGTGGACGCCAAGGTCGCCCATTGCACCGATAAAAGCCTGTTTTTTATTAAAGAACCAGCTATCTGCACCATCCACACTCCATGCCTCTGGACCTGGATGACCAAATGTTGTTTTAAAACTGTAAATTTTCCCGAGCTTACCGCTGTCAATAATTTGTTTTGCCGTTTGATGGGAAGCCACAAAGCGTTGGTTATGTGCGATCATCAGCGTTTTTTCATTTATATTTGCGGCTTGAATCATCGCTTCTGCTTCTTCCTTTGACGTTGCCATGGGCTTCTCACAAAGCACATGCTTGCCTGCATTCAACGCATCAATGGAAACAGGTGCATGTAAATAATTTGGCAGACAGACGCTGATTGCATCGACTTCTTTCAACTTCAGTACTTCTTTATAGTCGACAAATGCTTTAGCACCATATTGCGCAGCCATTTTTTCAGCACGTTCTTCGACAATATCACAAACAGCAACAATCTCAACTTGCTTATTGGCATGATATTCAGGCAAATGACGATATTTCGCTATACTTCCACAGCCGATAACGCCTACTTTTAAAGTACTCATCCTTGATTCCTCCCTAGCCTTTCCCGTTGTTAAACAATTCCTTTCAATAACAAAGGCGGCTTGTCACATGTACTTTCGGACATATAATGACTCCCCTCTTCAGATGAGCGGTGAATCCCATGCATAATTTCAAGCACATGTAAAGCCATCTTGCCATTTGCGCGTGGTTGTTTTCCTAACTCAATCGCTTTAGCCATATCAGCAAGCCCAATGCCACGCAAATTATCACGAGCGTCCCCTTCTGGCTTTATTTCTTGCCAATCTTCTTCACCATGTCGTTTTACGAGTAATGGCTGATTAAAATGATTCGGATCAGGCAAGCTGATTGTACCGTCTTCTCCATAAATTTCAATGAACGGTGTCCGGGCTGCTGATACATCAAAGCTTGTTGTAATCGTCGCGGTCGCTCCGTTTACGAAATCGAGAATACCAGACACATGTGTTGGGACTTGAACTGTTATTTTTTCTCCATATTTCTTCGGGCTAGTAATTGTTCGTTCTGGAAATGTAATGCGTGCAGATCCAGTGATTCTGTTAATCGGCCCCAATAAGCTAACTAGTGCGGTTATGTAATAGGGGCCCATGTCGAACATCGGACCGCCGCCTACATGATAAAAAATGTCAGGATTCGGGTGCCAGGATTCCGGTCCACGTGACATCATAAAGGCCGAGGCGCCTATCGGTTTTCCAATCATACCTTCTTCCATTAACTTACCAGCCAATTGAATACTTCCGCCTAGAAAAGTATCAGGTGCAGATCCTACAATAACTTGTTTGAGACGAGCTTCATTCATGATTTTCTTTCCATCATCAAATGAAATCGCGAGCGGCTTTTCTGTATACACATGCTTTTTATTTTCGATTGCTTTTAGCGCTACCGCTGCATGAGCGTGTGGAACCGTCAAATTTAATACGATATCAATATCAGGTGAGGCCATCATTTCATCCACACTACTTATATGTTGAATGCCATATCTTCCAGCAGCTGCTTTTGCTTTTTCACTATCCAGATCCGTACATGCCACCATATTAAATTCAGGAAAACGATGGCTGTTTTCTAAGTATATGCCGCTAATATTCCCACAACCGATGATCCCTACGTTTAATGCCATTCTTTTGTCCCCTTTTTATTTATTCAGAAGATAAGAAAGTTTCTTTTTCAAGTACTTGATACTGATTTCCATACTTTCGAATGGCGTGGTTCTGCTTAGATCCTGTTCAACCACCCACCACTGAACACCTATTTCTTCTCCTATAGTGAGCACGGCTTCAATATCAACACCGCCAGTTCCTAGCTCTGCAAAAAATTGTTCTCCATCTGTCGTCATATCTTTCAAATGAACGAGTGGAGTTCGATTTTTATAACGATTGAGCCACTCTACTGGCTTTTCCCCGGCCTTTGTCAGCCAGTATATGTCTGGTTCTGCTTTCACATGGTCTGCGTTTGTATCATCAAAAATCGCCTCTAGTGCCATTCTTCCATCTGACAAGCGATCTAGTTCAAAATCATGATTATGATAGCAAAGGGTAATCCCTTCACGCAGACACGTTTCACCCGCCTCATCTAGCCATGGAATCAGCGTATTATAATCTTCTTCACTTCGTTGATCCGGCATTAAATAAGGGCAGACTATATAATTGCTTCCTAATGTTTTTTGATCTTCAATTACTTGTGCCAAGTTGTGCTTCAACTCGTCAAGTGGAACATGGCTAGATGCAGCTTTCAGCCCTAGATCATCCAATAACACACGGACTTCTGTCGCCGTCAATCCTCCAAGTCCAGCAAATTCAACTCCATCAAAGCCAAGTTCTGCAACTTTTTTCAATGTACCAGCAAAGTCTTTTTCACTTTCCTCACGCAATGAATACATTTGAACTGCTATTGGAATCACTGTCATCTTTATCCCCATTTCTACTATTTTATTAGGTGTGTAGATTTTCATGAAAAGAGCATCAGTTTTATTTTCTTACTCAAAATGAATTCATGTTTATCATAGTTTTCAGTTATATCACGTTTAGTGAAACGTTTCGATAAACGATAAAAAAATATAAAACGCTCATATTCCATTACTAAGATTATCGATATTTTTTATTAATACGATTCTACGAGTTATTATAAATCTTAAGGTAACCGTTTTCAATAGTTTATTAGAAAATTTCCATTACTTATTTAAACAGAGGAGGAGTAACCGGTCGATCTATAATGGATGCCTTTTTCCTACGAGACATATATTGAGATTTTTCACCTAATCAAATACGATATACTACACAGATAATACCGTTAAGGAAAAGATAGGGGGCGTTATCGTGGTAAGTATAAAAGATATCGCGAAAAAAGCCGGTGTCTCGATTTCAACTGTATCGTATGCTCTGAATGGAAGCTCAAAAATAACAGAAGCTACTACAGCACGGATTCGAGAGATTGCAAAAGAATTGAACTATGTTCCAAATGCTGCCGCACGCTCATTAAAAAAACGCGAAACAAAAATCATAGGTGCTTTTTTAATGTCCGATTACAGTGGTAATTTTTTTGGACCGCTTCTGCAAGGAATCAATGATACGCTAAACAGTACTGATTATGAGCTTATCGTCTGTAGCGGGATTAAATCTCATCGTTTCCTACCAGAACAAGTGATAGACGGAGCGATTGTTCTGGATTGGGGTTTTTCGGATGAAGAATTAATCAAATATGCTGACCTCGGGAGTAAACTAGTCGTCCTAGATCGAGAACTTGAACATCCAAACATTAATCGAGTGATCCTGGATAATACAACTGGATCCGCTTTATCCATCAACTATTTGCTTGAAAAAGGCCACCGAAAGCTTTATGTCGTTACAGGTCCTGATATTTCTTATGATGCCAATCAACGTCTGCAAGCTGTTAGGAAAGCGGTTAAACAATATGACCATATTCACTATCAGGAAATTAAAGGCGACTTTTCTAAACTTTCAGGAGCACGCGCAGCAGATCAAATCGTTCAAGAGTACAAGGAGCCTGTTGCCGTTTTCTGTTTAAATGATGAAATGGCCATTGGCATGTATGATTATCTTTCAACAACAACGTATCAAATTGGAAAACATGTTCATATTATTGGATTTGATAATATTGAAATGTCCCAATACATCATGCCAAATTTAGCTACAATTGATTATTCCAAGCATAAATGGGGAGCTCTTGCTACTGTTAATCTATTAAAACTTATTTCCAATGAGCCCGTTGTAAACGAAACAATTGATGTGTCGTTAATTAAGCGAGGATCTGTTCAATAAAGATAAAAGTTTTCTCTTATAATATGTACTTTAATGATTCCAATTTCGATTTGGGATCATTATTTTTTTGACTAAATAGTATCATATCGTTTAATCCTGATAAAGTTCATTTAGTCTGGCTTCTTTTCTGAAAACAATAAGATCAATGTTGCAATTGGTCCAAGCAGCAAAGATAATAAAAACCAATTTAAGCCAGTCCTATTTTTACCTTGCGCTAATCCTGCATTAATAAGGGCAAGTGTTCCCCAACCAACAAAATATTGATTGTCCATTCTATTTCACCTCAACAATCCTTGATTGATCTTTTTCTACCCATCTTTAGATGGCTATTTGTCATTTCTTCGGGCTTATGACGTACATTCTAATTATATACACTTCTTCCTAATTTTCATGTCATTTAGACAGCAATTGGATAGTCTGACAATCAAAATGTAGACATCACTTATTCTAAAGCGATTCATTCCCTACTTTTCTTTATATCTATATCGCCATATTATCTCAAACATTCCTTTTGATAATGGATACCATCCCACACAAATTGTTTTTAAACTCTTGAACGGCTGTTGATTTACGATTCATCCTCTACTATACTTGACGATATTGAAGGAATAGGAGGAAACCCCAATGTTTGATTTTTCTACTTTAGGAGCGTTCATTGCAGTCGTAATTGGGCTCTTTTTGATTCCAGGTCCGGCTGTTCTTCTTACGGCCACTCGCACTGTTCAAGGTGGGCGTAGAGCAGGCGTAATTGCTGGTATTGGACTCGCGACTGGCGATTTGATTCATACTATATTTGCCGCAGTTGGACTTTCTGCCATTTTGATGACTTCCGCACTTGCTTTTAACATAGTGAAGTTTGCAGGTGCTGCTTACTTAATTTATCTCGGTATTCGTGCGCTATTAGAAAAGCCATCTGATCCTAAGCTGCCAAAGGTTGCTCCGGTATCGTCTTTAAATACTTATGGACAGGCAATCTTAACGGAGGTGCTTAATCCGAAAACAGCTCTCTTCTTTTTAGCATTTTTGCCGCAGTTTGTTCACCCTGAACAAGGGGCATCTGTTCTACAATTCTTGTTTCTCGGCTTACTCTTTGTATTGCTAGGTGTGATGTACACTACGCTGATTGCCTTTTGCATCCGTCCACTTGGTCGGCTGGTTAAACGAATATCTTGGCTCGGCCGCTTTAGCGGCAAAATCGTCGGAACGATCTATCTCGTGCTTGGTTTAAAAGTTGCTTTTCAAAGTAGATAATCCCAATAGAAACCTAATAAAAAAACAGGCTCCAGGGCCTGTTTTTTTGGTTGATTTCATGGATATCAATATCCCGAACCTTTTCACATTAAAGACTCTCTTCAACGTTAGCTCTTGTTGGCATGCCACCTTGAGCTCCAAACTTCGTAACCGAAAGAGAGGCTGCTCTGTTCGCAAAACGAACACTATCACTAAACCCTTTGCCTTCTGCTAATGCAACAGCAAAGGCCGCATTGAACGTATCTCCTGCTCCAGTCGTATCTACAACTTCCACTTGATAAGATGGAATGAGAACTTCCTTTTCCCCATCATGATACCGCACACCATTTTTTCCTTCTGTAATGAACACCTTATTTGGATATTGCTTTAAGGCTGCATGAATATCGTCACTCCCAAATAGCACGGCTGCTTCAAGTTCATTCGGTGTAATATAAGTAGCTCTTTCTATGACCTTTTGGCTTAATGGCCTCGCAGGCGCAGGATTTAATAGCAGTGGAATCCCCATGCCATAACATGTTTCACTGACAAACTCTACTGTTTCCTCTGGAATCTCTTGTTGAATGAGAACGATATCGGATTCTCGAATAACCTCTAGCTTCTGTTCTATATACTCCGCCGTTACCATGTCGTTTGCCCCTTTGACAACGATAATGCTGTTGTCTCCTTCAGCAAGCGTGATGTGAGCGGTTCCGCTTTCCATATCTGTAACCCGTTCCACACACTGCGTTAGCACATTGTTTTTTGAGAAATTCTTAATAATCTCTATCCCAAAATCATCATCGCCAACTCGGCCAATCATCGTTACTTCTGCGCCAAGACGGCTAGCCGCTACTGCTTGGTTGGCCCCTTTTCCGCCTGGCACTGTTTTGAAGGACTCCCCAAGTATCGTTTCTCCTTTATTAGGTCGTTTCTGCGCTATTACGACCAAGTCCATCGACGAACTTCCGATTACTGTTATTTTAACCATTTTCCTCAACCTTTCTTGTCGTCTGCCTTTCGATAAACATAACAGGCATCCGTATGTTTTTTTCAAAATGTGTTTCCTTATTGATCAATCTTATAAGCAGTTTTGCCGCTTCCTTTCCCATATCATACGCAGGCTGCCTAATCGTAGATAGCGGTGGAAATAGCAGTCTGCTTAGCGGGATGTCATCAAATCCGATCAGCTGCAGGTCTTCTGGTATCGCTTTCCCCAATCTTAATGCTTCATGCAGAACCGCGGCCGCAACCACATCGTTACTCGCAAGTATACCATCTGTATCGGGATATTTTTCAAATAATTCCTTTGCCCACATCTCTGCATCTGAAAAAGAAAATGAACTAGTCTCAATCACAGAAAAATCTACTTTTTCTGCACGAAGCCAAGCGATTGCTCCGTTAAATCGATCTTGTGCGGTCTGCAATTGCGCAGGCCCTTTAAGAATGGTAATCCGTTTGCTGCCTCGTTTCACTAACTCCGAGGCAGCCATTCTTCCACCTTCGATTCCATCTGCAAAGACAGATGGATGGTCATTAAAGGTTCGGTCAAGGAAAACCACCGGTGATGAAAGATCATCATAATGGCTACGCCCCGTCAGATTCGTTGCCGTAATGATTCCAGTTACATTATTTTGTTGAAATGTTTGTATATAATCCATTTCTTTTGGATATTTCTCATCTATATTGCCAATGATTAATTGATAGCCTTGCTCTTGTATCTCATCCTCAATCCCTCGTGCAAGCTCAGGAAAAAATGGATTACGAATATCCGGAAGCAATAAACCAATCAATCTAGACTTCTTTTTAAAAAGGGATCGAGCGACTTCATTCGGTTTATAGCTTAGCTGCTGAATGGCTTCGATTACCAGTTTTCTAGTATTTCCATGAACATACCCATTATCATTTAACACTCTTGAAACGGTCGCTACTGAGACCCCTGCTTGTTTAGCGACATCCTTTATTGTTGCCATTTAACTTCACCTCGCACGATGTAACCTTCCATGTAACCGATTACACAATTAATTTATCATAGTTATTTTGAGAATACAACTATCGGTTCTCTCTTTTTCTAAAGGTAAAAAGAGGAATAAAGTAACCTTGAATTTATTAGGATAATAACTCCAGATGGATGGTTTGTAGAAAATGACGCAGGCAATGTCAATAGCAACAATCAGCAAAAAAACAGGCTCTCCCCTTCCGCTAAGAGGTGCAAGATACCATAGCTCGCCGTAAATAACAGACAAAATCACACAGTAATCCTAGTGTAATGAACAATACATTAAGGGGGCGTCTCAAAGGCAAAGGGCCAGACCCGCAGCAACTAAATACAGTACAAGATTAATGTATGAAGCACTACATACTGATTTAGAGTGCGAGAGGTCAGACTTTATGAGATACCCTCTTCTAATGATTGTTCTTGAACTTATGCTTGAAGAGCTTTTTGTAATGATTTTTTCATTGATTCTACAAAGTTCTGACGTGCTTCAGCAGATAATTCTAATAGGGAAAGATAAGGGTTTAAATCTTCCAATTCGACTAATAAAAGCTCCCCTTGTTCATTCCGACAAGCATCAACTCGTTGAATTCCCCAGTCAAGATTATTCCATTCAATAAATCGTTTAGCAAAAGTTAAATCTTCTTCAGTAGGTACATATTCTTTTAATTCCCATCTTTTCTCCTTATCTGGTGCATAAAGAGCATACTGAAATTCTTTATCGATAAAATAAAATGAGACCTCATACTCAAAGTTGATAAAGGGTTGTACCAATGTGTTTTTTGATTTTGAATCAACTTTCTCTCCCAATTCATCTTTCGTGACAAATTCCATACCGATAGAATCTGCCCCATCTTTCGGCTTTACAATATACGTGTCTACATTGGGCAGCTTATCTAAAAAATCAAGAGTATCAATAGTTGGAATAACAGGAAAATGAGCATTCGTTAGTTCAATTAAGTATTCCTTCCCGTTCATATCAGCCTTGCCATTAAATGAATTAAATGTTTTTAAATACTTCGAAACAATTCGGTTACGGAACGCTTCATATTTATCTTTAAAATTTGCGACTGGACCTGCATTTCGAAAGATAATTAAGTCAGCGTTATTTTCAAATGCTTCGATGTCTTCAGGATGACAGATGACTAAATGAAAATCTTCTCTCAGCTTCGAAGTAAGGAACAAATCCTCCTCATAATAATTTCTTCCTTTTGCTTCATAGTATAAATCTGTTACGAATAATAGTGTTTTCATTACGCCTTCGCCTACTTTACATTTTATTTTCATTGATTTAAAAAGGATGAAAAAAACAAAAAATCTCGTCTCATTAAGAGACAAGATTTGAACTCGCGGTACCACTCTTGTTTAATGAATAACTCACCTACTGCTAAGCAATAAATAAGCCTATCATTACTCTTGACCAACGTACAATCATACGCTGGCCCTCTAACGGTGGAATTCGATAAAGCTTACTAATCATTCAGCTTTACTTCTCAGAGAGGATTTTCCGTTATAACCTGAACACTAGCTTTCAGCAAATCACCAGCTCTCTTTGGAACAGGACTTATAACGTACTCTTTCTCTTCACATAATTTTAAATAGATAGTTAATTTCAATATATATTACGTCAGTCTCAAAATAAAATCAATAGAAGTAAAAGGCAAATGTTTATATCTCTTCTCTTACTAACCTTCCCCGCTAGCTTAATAAGGATTACTATTTCTTCTAATCTTTCTTTATTGAGATTGCTCGCCAGGTTTACCTGCATAAACCACTTCACCTTCACTATTGTAAGCAATATATTCAGCATCATAGACATCATTACTATCAGTTCTAAATAATCCAAACCTTTTACCAGAACCTTTGGGCAAAAGTTCAAAATCATGAATAATATTGTCGCCTTTTTTGATTCTTACCCTACTTATTTCATTATCGAATACCCTAAGTAGAATAGAATCTAATGTTTCTTCCTTCGTAAAAGGAGATTGGAAAAATGAAAGTTGAACTGGTTCATTAACTCCCTCTGGATAAAAGATGTAGTCCCGTTTGAACTTCCAAGAAAACAAAGTTTTTCCGAAGTACATTTCTTTTTCTGTACCGTCATCCTTTTTGATAAAAGCAACAGATTTATTACCATCCAACACTTCAATATGTTGTATGCCTATATCGTCGCTATGATTTTCCATTTCACTTATAATTTGTTTCTTATCATTTCCTATGAGGAAAGTTGAGATTACTAATATAACTACAAAAGCGACAATCATCAGTAAGCCTTTTTTAAATTTTAAGATGTTTACACACTCTTCCTCCTCTCGATAAAAATTAGACTATTTTCTTAATTAACGATGGCATATTAAAGATACCATTTGAATTATTATTGAAAATTCTTTCTTCTTTTAACCTGCCCGGTTACTCTTGAATAAGGAAGGCTCTACTCCTTATTGAAGGGAGTCACATGTAATTTTAACAAGGAAATGTTTTCAATTATCAAATTTGCTTATTATCAACTCATTAACTTGTTTAACTGACTTATTTGAAAGCGTATAAATCGTATGAGTGTCTTTTACATCCATTATTGTTCCAGATTTCTCACTTACCCAAAGGTAATACGTTTCTCCTATATCGACCTTGTACTGCGGATCAGCCATATTCACAATACCAGAAACCCTCTCTGCACCATTAACTGCTTCTTTGATGCTATTGATTTCTTCAGAATCTGTAATGACAACGAACGACTTCTCATTAACCTCAGAAAAACTTATCGTTTTGTAAATATTAACCTTTTCTCTACTTTCAGATGAACTTGTATCTATCAATTGCTTTTCTAAAGCCTCGCTATTCTCTTTATCTAATTTTCCATAATTCTCATCTTTATCACTACTAATGATAGTTGCAGTTCCATTTTCTTGATTTAACCATATACTGTATTCAGTTAATTTCTCAGGCCTATTTTTATCAAATTCATAGAAAAATGTTGTTTTTACGTCCTCTTTTCTTGCCATTTTAGGAATAATATTCTTATCCCAACTAATCTGTTTGAAAATTGCTTCTATACTTTCTAGCTCATCTTGATCTGTTATCATGACAGCCTCGCCATAATTTTCATCTATTTTTACTTTTTGAATATCAATTCTGGTTAGTTGTTTAGAACTTTTACTACAACCTCCAAAAACTAATATACAAACAAAAAGTACAAAGAACTTTCCAATCCATTTTTTCATCAAATCCCCCCTTTAATTCTTAGACGATGTCTGATTAAATAAGTTACTATGATTTTTTCACTCAGTTACCTTTTAATAGAAAGGCTATTTGTTTTTTTGTCGGAGCCCATTTTATCCAGTTTTCATACCAGAGCATCTTTCCTACAACTTGAAAATGTTCTCCTGCTGATGATATTACACATAGTGTATTGCTATCATTGGACCAAGACGCAGTGGGTGTTGCTAGAAAGCTACCCCACTTGCCATCAGTACTCCACTTAAAATATTCGGCATCAATAGCAAATAGGTCAGGTGTATTTGTTTGAATGGTGTAAAAAGGCTTTATTTTATTTGAATGAAGATTAGCATCTACTGGAACTTTAAAAAGATGAACGGGTTGCCATCCAGCAGGAAGTAAATTAGCTTGTGATGAAACGATAAATTCTTTTCCGCTTGGAAACCACGCAAAATCACTAACCCCTAAGGAAACATTCTCAAAACCTTTTGGTCGTCCATTCATTGCTTTTGTAACGTTTAGTACATCACCTGCATTGTAAGCTAGTTAAAAATATTTAGGTGAAAAAATTGTAGATACCCCTACATTTCCCCATAAATATTTCAGACAATTCCCTTGCTCAACAATCCTGCACCTTCGCTCAATAAGAAAAAGCTGCCACAATGACAGCCTGGATGTTTCACTAATCACCCTTTTAACCAAAGTGTGCTTTAGTTCTTTACTTTACATTGACAACAATTGCACCAAATCGTTCGGAACCGATAAAAACTTCTAAACGCCAAATACCAGGTGTAGATAAAGACATATTTGATGGTCTGGAACTGTACGATCCTCGAACAGGTGCATAACCTAAGGTACCGTAATTCCAAACCTTACCGACTTCGGAGACCAATACTCTTTCCTTTTTCCAGTCTTCTTGTTCACAGCAACTACTTTAAAGTTGCCAGATTTTATAGCTTTTTCATCTCCTCCAAAATGCCACAACCATTTATTCGTCTCACCAGCCTTAAACTCAGGTCCAACTATTCCTACTTTATTTTTTTGTCTAACATTTATAGGGCAGATTATTGGACCGTTGCTTTTTCCAATTTATTTTATTCGGAATTTTGTACGCTAGGAGAACTTCAACCTAAATAAAGTCGAATTCCTTACTATGCTAAGGATTCGACCTTTTTAAAGAGGGATCTTAACAGTTATAAAAATTGACTAGTATCGACCCTAGTGGAATCCTTTCCCTTAACCTGCTTTAACGTCGCTACTATAAGAAAGCTAACAATCACTAATAAGAGCCATGAACTCACCTTTCCTAGATGAACGATACTCCATGCATCGGTTTGGTTTGGATATTCCCAAGCTCCAAAGAACGTTGCGATATTTTCGGCTATCCATATAAAAAATCCAATGAGCACAAAAGAAAGTGCGAGTGGCATACGGTAACGAGTTCCACCAACCTCGTATGTGACCCATGATTGCCAGAAGACGATAATTACAAGTCCAGATAACCAAAAACGGACGTCAATCCAATAATGGTGGGTAAAAAAATTCAAATAAATCGCAGCTGCAAGAGGGACAACTACCAAAAATGGTGGCCACTTAACCAGTTCAACCTTAAGCCTCCTCCACGCCTGGCAAAGATAACTCGCTACACTTGCGTACATGAATCCGCTATACAAAGGCACTCCAAAAATTTTGAAATATCCTTCCTCTGGATAAGACCAGGAGCTCATATGTACCTTAAAAAGTTCAAGAGCAAGTCCAATAAGGTGGAACAATGTGATAACCTTTAATTCATCCCGTGTTTCAAGCCCAGAACGCACCATCCACCACTGCATCAGAAGGCAGATGATGAGCAGCCAATCATACCTTGGCAGGAAGGGAAGTGGCATGATTTGTGTAAAAGCCAAAGAGGCAAAAATAACGACAGGGAACAAACATGATAGGGCCTGCTCCCAACCAAAACGAACGAGTTGTTTTAGTGCTCTCATGATTTGTGCCTCTCCTTTCAATGTTAAATATTTATTGCTCTTGGGTTTCTTCATCGCTTCGGTATTCTAAAATATCTCCAGGCTGACATTCTAAAGCCTTACAAATCGCCTCTAAAGTTGATAATCGAATCGCTTTTGCCTTCCCATTTTTCAATATAGAAAGATTAGCCATTGTGATTCCAACCCTCTCCGAAAGTTCCGTGACGCTCATTTTCCTTTTAGCCAACATCACATCAATATTGATTATAATCGCCATTGTTTTCACCTCAGACTATTAAGTCATTTTCTGATTTTATATCGATGGCTTCTTGTAAAAGTCTTTGAAGAACTGCTGCAAAGACCGCAATTACCATTGAAGCAAAAATAACGACCAATCCGATTACTACGATACCTGGGGCGTCGTCTATCTCTGCCATGAGATAAAAGAGTGGCATGCCTACCACATACAAGATACTGATTGTGATTGCACAGTATTTGATAGTCTTTAAAGCCTTTACAGATAAATCCGAGAAAGCTTTATTCTTGTCAATATAGCTTAAAAGTTTAAAAGCTTGATACAAAGCAAAGTAAAAAGGTATCGCCGTTGCATACAAATCGATTAAAATGAGATATTTCATATAAGTGATATCTGGATACAATTTTGCTGCATAATTCGCTATCTCAGGCACCAAAAATATGCACAAAGCAAGAACCGGAATTCCAATAAGAATAACAGCGATCTTTAAAAAGAGTGTTGTTCCTCGTTTCATAAAAAGCACCTCACGTATTTATTGAAAGTTGATTTTAACACATCTTTTATCGTTTCACAATAAAAAAACATTGATTTTAATTACATTATTATCGTTATATAATTATCCTTTTAATTTTAAACAGGATAAAAAGCATTCCTCATTACAGGGAAATGCTCTATGACTTTAAACTATTCAATTTATAACTTGTGCAACTAACCTGCCCATAGCCATCCATGCAGTGGAAAAATCAACGGTTCACCGTAATGGCTAAAACTGCAAAAAAAAGCCAACTAATATAGGATTTGATTAGATACAAAAATCAAATTTGTAATAAAAAGCTCCCCTTCCATAATCATTTCCTACTAAGAAATCAAAAGGGATTTAAAAGGGTTATCATACATGGACAATTTCTTGTAATCAATCGCTTTTTAATTCCGAAGACAATAATAATCTCATTCACCAAAACCTTACGTTAGTTTTCATCATTTCAAAAAAAAGGATCTGAGGACTCCCACACATGCAAGGCAACGAATTTCACTCTCTAACTTTAAACCATAATGGAGACTGATCCTTTGGGCCTCCATTATAATTGATCATTATTTCTTCTCCCTTATGAATATCTTTTCTTGCATAGATATCTATCGTTTCGTTTTTAATGTTAGTTATATACCCAGCATTAGGAGTGTAAGAGTGATTGTATAATGAACCATATCTTAAAAGGTGGTTTTATAGATGGGAAGAGCCCCGATTTTAGAGTTAATTGAACAAGCAGAAAAAACAGGACTGGATGAGTTCTTAACTCGAAACCCGGTAGCAAAAGGTACTGGCAAAGGAAAGGGTAAGGGCAAGTAAGGGTAAAGATAACTTTACCCTGGCTGTCGTGAAATTCACGGCAGCTGTTTTTTTGTTTGTTTATAATCTATACTTTTATAGTCTTAGTATTACGAATATCATAGAAAATTCGCCCTTACTTTTGGTTCGGGTCACTGTAACCTCTAACTGCATATCTAAAAAAAGGAACCTTAAATCCAAAGATTTCAAAGGTTCTGTGTTTTGATTTCAATGATATTCTATTATTTTATCTCTGTTTTTCAATCATTGCCTTTTCAATCTCTTCATCATAGAAATAAAGAATTAACTATAGACTAGCTCTTTTTCTCTTAAACCAAGCGTCTCTGCTGTTGAAGAATGAATTTCGTGCAGTAGCTCAGGATTTTCCATTAATAACACGCCATAAGAAGGAATCATTTCTTTGATCTTTGGTTCCCACTCTTCCATATGTTGTGGGAAGCATTTTTTCATTACTTCAAGCATAACGTGAACAGCAGTAGAAGCACCTGGAGAAGCACCTAGTAATGCTGCAATTGAGCCATCAGCTGCAGTAATAACTTCGGTACCAAATTGAAGCGTTCCTTTGCCACCTTCAGCAGTATCTTTGATCACTTGTACACGTTGGCCCGCTACTACTAAATCCCAATCCTCAAGCTTAGCGTTCGGGATAAACTCTCGTAACTCTTCCATTCGCTGTTCTTTCGATAACATAACTTGCTGGATCAGGTATTTTGTCAATGACATCTCTTTTGCACCTGCCGCCAACATCGTTAAGACATTACTCGGTTTTATGGAAGTTACTAAATCAAACACTGAACCTGTTTTTAAGAACTTTGGTGTGAAGCCGGCAAATGGTCCAAATAGCAACGATTTTTTATTATCGATATATCGTGTATCAAGATGTGGAACAGACATTGGTGGAGCACCAACTTTAGCTTTCCCGTATACTTTTGCATGATGTTGCGCAACAACTTCTGGATTATTACACACCATGAAAATCCCGCTTACTGGGAATCCGCCAATGTGTTTCCCTTCTGGAATACCGGATTTTTGCAGTAAATGCAAGCTTCCGCCCCCGCCTCCGATGAAGACGAATTTTGCAGTATGGCGTTCGACGCTACCGCTATCGACATTACGCACTTTTACTTCCCATAAGCCATCACTAGTACGCTTAATATTATCAACACTATGTTTAAATTTGATATCAACGTTTCTAGTCTTTAAGTGGCCAAACAACATGTGCGTTAAAGCACCAAAGTTGACATCCGTTCCAGAGTCGATTTTTGTTGCCGCTATCGCTTCATTCGATGGACGTTCTTGCATAATAAGCGGAATCCATTCCATCAGTTTTACTGGATCATCAGAAAATTCCATCCCGTGGAACAGCGGATTGTTTGACAGCGCTTCAAAACGTTTCTTTAAGAACGTTACATTTTTATCCCCTTGTACCATACTCATATGAGGCAATGGCATGATAAAGTCCTGCGGATTTTTTATCAGCTTGCTATTTACAAGATAAGACCAAAACTGCATGGAAACCTGAAACTGTTCATTAATTTTTATAGCCTTACTAATATCTACAGATCCATCTGGTTTTTCGACCGTGTAGTTAAGCTCGCACAATGCCGCATGCCCCGTTCCCGCATTATTCCATTCGTTAGAGCTTTCCTCTCCTGCGTTTGCTAGCTTCTCAAGTACTGTAATTTCCCATTCCGGCACTAATTCTTTCAAGATTGTCCCTAAAGTCGCACTCATGATTCCGGCACCAATTAAAATGACGTCTGTTTTAGTTTCACTGTTGCTCATTTTTATCAACCTTTTCCCCTTAAATTTAGCAAAAAAGATGTAGGCTCACACCAAGCTAAGGAATGACCTACTCTCACACCTTTTCTGACTCAATTATACCCCTAAATAGTGCATTACAATTATTTCTATTATATGATAATTATAAATTATTTAAAAGCTTGTAAAAAGTGAGAAGTTCGTCTACAAGGTCTCGGAACATACAAAAACTAAAGCCTTAACCCAGCTTCTTGCAATGATTAAGACTTTGGTTTGCTGTTACCTGTGAACCTCCACGCTCTAATTTTTTCCTTTACTTATCATAGTACGCCATGAACCATATACATCACCAAATGGTTGATGAATCAAATATACATCTAAATAATCCACTTGTAATCGTTCCAGAGATTTTGCGAATGCTTTCTTTGTACTCCCATAACCAGCATCCTGAAATGATTATATGTTCCAAAACTATCTTTTACTATAAAATATAGTTTGTGAAGAAGTGAACTTAAACTAAACTACCTCGTTAGTTCAACATGGAAATTATTTTCTCCCTAAACAAAAGGTCAATTTCTTCGCGGTCATAATCCAAGATCCAATCGTTACATTCTTCATAAAGAAAGCGTATAGTTTCTTTATCAGCCGCTAAGACATCGCATCCACGATCATCATACAAATGAAAAATTATTTTCTTGGAGAGATTAACAAAATAAATATCATACCCACTTTGAGGATTATTTTTCAGAATAGTAGATGGATGAGCAAAGTCTTCATAACTAATGGCTTTTAAAAGCGGAGCATATTTAATCTCATTTTTCTTACAAGGAAGCACAAAGTGATGAGTCACAAATTGGGCATCTTCATCCTCGAAAACACTTGGCAGAAGTTGATACTGTAATTTGTATAATCTTTGTTGATCTTTTATATATTTTAGATATACGTTTAAAGGTTTTCTTTGAAGAAAAAGGTCATTACTAGTAGAATGTACGTCCGTAACAAACAAAATTTCATCTTTCTCTCCAAACACCTTATTAAACAAGGTGATAGCTCGTTGAAAAGTCTGTTCTAAATTTTCCTTTTCATAGTGTGGTATCCGCGGATGTGAAATTTCAAAACGAATACTATTTATCCACGAATAAAATAAGGATGGTCTTAAAATCAATCCCTCAAAATCATTATCCAAAAATGAGTTTAGAATTTTAATCATTACTTTCCCCCAATTTAATTCCACTTGGATGTCTTTTCTCAAATTGCTTTACAAAGTAAGTATATCACTTTTCCCTCAATTAACCTGCTTCGTTGAACAAGATCTAAAAGGATTAGATGACTACTTTATACAAATTTAATTAACATAATGCGACTTTATCGGTACTGAAAAAGGATCTTCGGTTGGAAGATCCTTTTAACTGCTTCTTCAATTAAAGCGCTCTATTGCTGAATATTGAAAATGCGATTTAGAGTAATTATTTCTCAGTTGCTCTACTACCCATTGCAATAGAAATTCTATTCCAGCTGTTAATTTGATTAATTATCAGAACAAGATCAACATACTGTTTTTCGTCATAATGTTCACGCACTCGTTGATAAAGCTCATCTGGAGCACGTTTTGTCGGGATTAATGTAACGTGCTCTGCCAATCCTAAAGCTACTTTTTCTGCTTCTGTATAGAATTCACACTCTTGCCAAGCACTAACACAGTATATTCTTTGTTCTGTTTCACCCATTTTTCGTGCATCTGCTGTATGCATATTCAAACAATATGCACAGCCGTTAATTTGAGAAACACGTATTTTAATAAGCTCACGAAGTTTTCGTTCGATTGCCGTCGTTTTCGTGTATTTTTCCATATCCATCATAATTTTCATACCATCAGGTGCAATTTCATAGTAAGAAATTCTTTGGCTCATAAAGCAAGACTCCTTTGATTTAGTATAAGACTATTATATCCTTACAAGAACATCTATACCATTTTTATAAAGGAGTTGCTCCGCAATCGGGCCAAATTGCGGTGCGATACGTTTCTATCCTAACTTGAGAATGGTCACATTACTCAGATAAAAGTTAGACAATTCCTTCAGGGATTGAAGGGTTATATCGAAGAGTCAAATGATAGAGTAACGCCTTGAAGGGCTCTCTCTTAGTCGAATAGCACTTGATTTAGTAAGAATGATCGTGTTATAAGCTCGGTGAAAAGGGAGCTATAACTTCAAACCCTTACCTATCTGTATGAACAAGGTCCCAAAGTATCACATGAATACTCTATACAAAGCTAGTTAACATAAAGCCCATTTCAGGAAGTAATTATACTAAAAACCCCTTGAGCACCAAGGGGTTTAACGTCTTTTTTTATTGTTTGTGTATGATTTTATACATCGTTGGTACATCAACGTTTTCGGCTTCTGAAGAAACCTCTAAACTGCATAAAAAAGCTAGGTTTATACAAATAAAAAGAGACACTTCCTCTAATCCCTCTCCCTGGTATCGGCCCCACCTACGCCAGATACTATGACAGCCACACATGCTATCCAACCCAGTAATCACTATAACAAAAAACGTTTACAATTCGTTAGAGGAGAAGGTGATAAAGAAAGAGTAGTTTATTTTAATATTCGGTGTGATGTTTGGCTTAAACGTTATATAGACAGTCGTCAAGATGTGGACGCAGCAATTTTTGTTACAAAAAAGTTTCCTCATCGATTGAGCATCGCACAAATGAGATATATCATTAAAAGAATATCAAACCGTGCATGTATCAATAAAGAGATCCATCCACATCAATTAAGACATAGCTACGCCACTCACTTACTAGATAATGGATCTCCGATTGATGTTATTCAAAGTTTAATAGGGCATGAAAAGAGTGAAACCACTCGTATTTATGCTCCATTAAGCGGCAGTCTGAGACAAGAGTTTTATCAAAAATACTTTTAGATATGATTAAAGCAGCGCTGCATGGGCGTTGCTCATTTTTAATTATTGCCCCCGTTAGCTTAATCTTGCTTATAATCACTGCCTAGTTGTTCCTACTACTTCCGTTAATTCTATATTGAGTATTTGGAAACACTTTAAGTGTGAGTTAATTAGATAATACTCATACTTAAAGAGGCACCCTGCAAAGGATAGACTTTTTAAATACCTCTTGTTTCCTTTTCTATCAATTCCCGAATCTTGGTGGCTTACGGATCAATCTTGCTCTGGCCACACAATAAAATGCTCTTACAGCGCGTCAGTCTCGGCCCGCCTCGTAAAACTTCTGCGCCATCATAGCTGGCCTTGTACGCGTGTCCGTAAAGTGGTCGCCGTCGCCGACGATCAGGCGGGACTGGCCGAGCCGTATTGACATATGCGGATGCCAGCCGAAGCCCTCTCCTTGTGGCAATGCGTTGTCTTGGTAGAAATAGACATAGCTTTTGGGCGTAGGCAGCGCGTAGAACGCTTTAAGATCCAGCTTCTCGAAAAGCGGCTTAGCCGGTTCCGGAGTGATACCTGCATACATCCGTTTGGCTTCCTCTAAAGTGGCCGTATTGACGAAAAAATCCCGAAACAGCGGAAATGGAAGCATGATCGTATCGTCCTTCGAGCCGGCTCTGAGTTGCTCGAAACCTTTCCTCATTTGGGGCGAGAATTCGTTGGCAACCGATTCGCCGTCTTTCAGGACGAACGCGTCCCAGAAGACAAGGCGCTTTATGCGATCCGATACCTGTTCTGCAACCTTTTGGATGACAGTTCCGCCGAAGCTGTGCCCGACGAGAACAAAGTTGCGTAGGTTCAGTTTCGTTATAAAATCAACGACGGACTTTGTGATCATCGCATGCGTGACATCTTTGTTCGGATCTTTGCCGTGGCCTGCATATTCCGGCGTATAGACGGCATGCCCTTGACTGTGCAGCACCGCCGCTACGCCGTCCCAGAAGTGAGCGTCAGCCCAAGAACCATGCACAAGTACGAAGGTAAGCCGTTGCTGTGCGGGTAAACGATATCTTTCATCCGATTCAAGGGCACCATTGCTCCTGAGCCACCATCCTTCAGAATAAGGGGGGGAATAGTTCCCGCCGGGCATAAACCTATAATCGGGATAGGGGAATTGATAAATTTCTTGGAGATAAGGAAACATGTACAAGACATCCTTTCAATTCGATATATATATTATCAGCTTATGCCCACTGCGTTTGAGAGGTTCCCACACTCAATTCGCCGAAAAAAAACGCAAGAGAGACATCACTATAGTAGATTTAGCAGAGTTTATAGGTTGGTTAAGAGGCCCATATTCTAGTAGTAAGTAACTTCGTTACAACAAGCTAAAGCAAAAAAAAGATGTTATTCGCAATCGGTATATCGTATCCCCATAAGAGAAAAATATTAAGAATGGCCAAAGAAGTAAGTCCCATAACAACACTAAGCCAACCAATCGATAGGAAAAATTTTTGTTTTATCGTGCCCAATTCCATAATTTCAACTCTCCTACTTTCAAATAACGTACCATTTCCGAATCCTTAAGTCTCTTAATATATTTCTTTATTAAGTATCTTTATGTAGGAGCATACTTATTTTCTAATAGGGCAAACATGTATCTTCAGATTTCCCCTAATGTTTCATTTATAAGTATAAATTCATGATAAACGAGGAGAAATAACATGAGTTTACTTGTTTCAAAAAATGTATCGATTATATCATGTATTCTTTCTTTTTCATTAATCTTTATGATGGTAGCAACTTAAACAATGCTGAAAGATCCTGCCAGAATTTGCAGCAATCGTGATAGCCATGTGAGTAACCTACTCTTCTATCATAATGAATTTAAATGTTTTTCAATCATACACTTCAATATTTTTCCGGCCATTTACTCCTAGACTATAAAAAAGAGAATCATGAATGAAATCATGATTCTCTTTTTTATCCCACCCTTAACGGGCAGTAAAGATCCGATTGGTTCATCTAACCATCCGTGGGGGATTCACTTTATCTGGTTAAGTTTAGTGCATCCGCAAACCTTTTTATTCCCTCATTTATAGTCTCTTCTTTCTCTCTAGCAAAAGTGAATCGTACATAACATCTTTTGGATCCCATCATAGACCCGGGCACATAGATAACTCCTCGCTTTATGGAGTTTTCCAATAATTTCATTTCATTCACATCTCTTTTTAATTTGCACCAAATATGGATTCCACCTTGAGGAATAGTAAACTCCACTTGATCTTTTAGAAAATAATTAAAACTTGATACAATTTGATTGCGCCGATTTTCTAATTCCTTCACTAATTTCTTGATATGAGAATGGAAATGCTCTGATTCTAAAAAATCGTTAGCGATCCATTGGGTAAAGCTAGCATGCCCAAAATCAATTTGTTGTTTAGCATCAGATAATCTCTCTATTACCGATCTTGGCCCTATAATCCAGCCAATTCTTAAACCTGAAGCAACGAACTTCGATAAAGAGCTAATGTACAGGACATTTCCATGTTTATCAAGTGATTTTAATGTTGAAACTTCTTCTCCTTTAAAAGACGTTAAACTATACGGATCGTCTTCCACAACAGGAATTCCATGTTCTGATGATATTTCTAAAATCGCCTTCTGCTGACTCTCTTTCAGCAAAGTTCCTGTTGGATTTTGAAAAGCTGGATTTAAAAATATCATTCTTATACGATGTTTTTTATGTAATGCCAGTAACTCATTTGGATCTACACCATCGTCATTTACTGGTAAATAGAAAATATTTAAACCTGCTGATTTAAATATTGGGAGATTATAATGATAGGATGGATCTTCAATCACCACTGCATCACCGGGCTTTAATAAGCATTGAACAACTAGGTGTAAAGCTTGTTGTGCTCCAGAAGTAATAAGTATGGAAGATGGATTTGTTTCAATATTCCGGAATTCCTTCACATGCTTTGTAATTGTAGTCCTTAATACTGCATTCCCCTGTGGATGATCATAACCTAGCCTACCGATAAAAGACCGAGTTGAAGTAATTTCCCTTAAGGCGTTCATTGGGAAGAGGTCCTCCGATAATTCACCACTGGCTAAATTGATTAATTTTTGCTCTTCCATCTCTTTACGTATTCTTTGAGTGACCGGTAGATTAGGTAAAATTGAACCTGCTTCAATGTATCTGTTCCAACTAGGTATACGTTTTTTAGTTATCCCCCATATATCCTTACTTATAGTGGTACCACTTCCACGATTACGTTGAATTAGACCATTTGATTCAAGCTCATCATATGCGGCTACAACAGTACTCCTATTTATATTTAACTCCATAGCTAAGTATCTCTCCGAGGGTAGTGGTTTATCTGGGGGAAAAGTTCCATCAGCAATTCCATTTTCAATATACTCAGCAATTTGTTTATAAATCGGCTTTTTAGCTTTTCGATCAATATTCCAGTCCATTTATTTGCATCCCTTTTTAAAAACTCATTTTAAATATTGTAACCTAATTATCATTACTTTTTTCTTTAATACAAATAAATAACCTATTGAGTCATCACGACCAATAGGTTATTTACCCTAATTTCCACTAAACAGAAAGACTGATGTACACACCAAGTGCAATGAAAGACAATAGAATAACGATAGCATATATGAATGTTAAGCTTGAAATATTTTTTTAGTAGAGCTAGTATAATTTTTATCAATCTTACTCACTGCCCATACTGTCCCAACCAAAGCTAGTATAAAAATAATTACGACAAAAGCTATCAACATTTTCATAGGCCACTTCTACACTGAATTTTAGTAAAAAAGTCTATCCGAAATGCCCAAAGATAAAGTGAAACTTCAATCAGTGGGGGGTTTTTTTATCCCCACTGATGGTTAGTTGAACCAATCGGGGATTTACAGGCTGTTTATCCCCCAACTATTTATTTCTTGATTCTCTCACAAAAATTGAGGTGGGGGTATTACAGCCTGTTAAACCGGGATAAATTCTCATCTAAATCATCACTATAAAATAAGTTGTAACATTTGTACCCATCCACTTTCCAATGAATTTTACCATCCACTTGATTGTTTACACCATCTCCCTTCATCTTTAGCTATTAATAAAAGCCCATATATCAAGTTATTTAAAAAGTTTAGAACCCTATTAAACAGCTAAATATCTGTTTAAAAAAATTTTTTCTTATTTGAACAATTAGTGACACATCTCATATTTAATTGCATTTTAAAATTGGTGTCTTTATTATAAAAATCAATAATAGTGAATCAGTTAAACGATCAAAACTATTTCATTTTCACTGAAATTAAAAAAGGAGTTGATATAATATGACTTTTGTTATTACGGTAGTGGTTGGATTTATTCTCAAATTTTTACTTAGCCCTCCAAGTGCAATGGTGGGATGGGTCATAGGTAAATTTGAACTTCATCCAAAACTTGAGTCAAAAGAGGTTACTGTAACATTTAACGGAAAGCATTTAACAGAGGAAGAAAAGGTTAGATTTACTGACTATTTTAATGAAGCTAACTTTTTAAAAAAATATTATATATTTCCAGGTAATGAAAAATTATTTCTACATCCAGAGACTAATGTTACTCCATTTGTCATCAACCTAAAAAGAGGCAAAAAAGATGTTAATTTCTTTGTTTATAGTTACGATGATCACGTTGATGTAGTCAAGCAGTACAAGAAGAAAGTTGTTTCTTATAGTCTTAGTTCTGATTATCTACAAAAAGTTACTATGTCAACTAAGGGATTAGCATAAATCTGACCACTCCCTTGGCTAAAGCCGATGGGGTTCTTTCTCACAAACACCCCACTTACTATCTTCCATAAGAAGTGGCAGGGGAGAGACTTAGGTGAGCAATACTTGAAAGAATTTCTCTCAAGGGGACAAGGTCGGTGCCAACTACGCCGTTCAACCGGCGATACTTTTAATAGGGTTGTCATTTGAGATGACGATATGTTGAACGTTGAAAATTTTACATAACAGACGTTTTTCCCTATCACAACTCCCTATTTTCAGTTTTCAAGGAACATCCTATTATTTAAATAATCCCACAACCCGGAACATACGTTCCTATAACAAATGATACGTTCACTTAAAACAAAAAAAGTCTGTAATAAAAGAAAAGGCTTGATAGACAATTTAGCAACTTACACTTCCATTAATTAGTCATTATTTGAATGTAAATATAGTTTAAAATGACTAAATCTAAATTATTGTATCAGAATATATGATAACTTAAGATAAGCTTGTTGAGAGATGTACAAGTAAAGTCATAAGTACAAAGACACGATATTCTTTTAGAGAACTCCAATATCGGAAACTGCTTCCACCAAAAAGTAAAGCGTCTGTTAAAGTCTTGATTATTAAAAATATAGCCTATTTTTGATCATTATTTCTCAAAAACAGGCTATATTTTTTGTTAAACAATATCCAATGGCAATTTTCTATGTGGTTTTGGAAAAATCTTATTAAGTTTATCCAGTTCTTCTTTGCTCAACTCAATAGAAGCAGCAGTTGCATTTTCAATCACGTGTTTTTCTTGTGTCGACCTCGGAATCGCAATCACATCATTTGAATGGATGCACCAAGCGAGAACAATTTGCAATGGATTAACATTGTGCTCTCTGGCAATTTCGAGGATCGTCGGATCGTTTAATAATTGATTTCTTAAAGATCCTCCTTGAGCAAGAGGACAATATGCCATGATTGGGATTTGATGTTCTTTTTGCCATGGTAGTAGATCAAACTCAATTCCTCTGGATCCTAGATGATATAAAACTTGGTTGGTCGCACAATTTGTTTCACTGGTAACACTTAATAATTCTTGCATATCATCGGTATCAAAATTTGAAACACCCCACCTCAAAATTTTCCCTTCTTTTTAAGGTTTTCCATTCCTTCAATCGTTTCTTCTAATGGAACTCTTCCTCTCCAGTGTAAAAGATATAAGTCTAAATGGTCTGTTCCTAATCGTTTTAAGCTGTTTTCACACGCTGTTGAAATCTTATTTTTTCCTGCATTATGGGGATAAACTTTAGAAACTAAAAAAACGTTGTCCCGAATCCCTTTTATTGCCTCACCGACTAATCGTTCTGAACCGCCATTTCCGTACATCTCTGCCGTATCAATTAAGGTCATTCCTAACTCAATTCCAAGTTGTAACGCCTTTATTTCATTGTCTTTTGCTCTATGGTCCTCGCCCATATACCATGTTCCTTGTCCAAGTATTGGCACAGGGGTTCCATTACTCAATGTAATTACACGATTTTCAACATGACTTCTAATTTTTGATATCATTAAAGGAAATATCATTAAAAACGCTATACTCGCCTAATCACAATGGTAGCGGTACGGAGCCAGAATTTTGGATGCTTTCTCGATAAAATGATTATACCCGCTAAGTAGAGTGGCTATATTAGTAAGTCGTGAAGCCACGCCCCCATGTCCTTCATACAAAAAACTCCCCACTGCATATGAACAGAAGGGGAGTTTGAATGTTTATATTCAAGAATTATCCACCTTCTTATCTACGGAATTGTTAAAATTCCTCTGAAATTGGCACCGGGCATGATATGCTGGTTGCCGAGGCCTCACAGGGTCAGTCCCTCCGCCTCTCTCGATAAGAAAAGTTTCAATTATTAAACTATTTATAATAATATGATATTTTAAATATTTATCGTCAATAGCGTAAATGATACATATGTTACTAGACTCGATATTTATATATGACTCAAGCATTGCAGTAGATGAAAAAGGGTAAAATCAACGCGATTTCACCCTTTTCATCTACTGTTCATTATATTGTTTGTCCCTCTAAACGGAACCCGTTACTCTTAGGCCAGCTTGTTTAATTTGTTGAATTCAATGACACCAACTGATAGGTGATGTCGGTTTGGTTGTTCGACCAAGAGACTTTTTGAATAACGGCCATTCCATTTGTTTCACTTTCAATCGTTTTGCGAACTTCAATTGGAATATCAATTGGGTATAGGCGATAGCCGTCTTTCGTTAAGCGAAAAAGATTTTCTTCCTCTCTACTTTCACGTCCTTTTGTCACGATCATCGTGTTTAGCTCCAGCGGCATTCCCAAAGCATAAACCTCCCTTCCTTTACTTACGTTTTAGCCCATTGCTTTCTCGTTTGGTTTTTCATCCACTGTGTTAAATCACAAACGACTTTTCGGTTGACGTTTGGCGGGAAATAGTGGCTAAATTCGTCAAAATACCAACTCCAAACAGGCTTGTCTTTTTCCTTCAATATTTTCTCCAGCTTGTAGGCGTGTTCAATCGATACGTTATTGTCTTTTTCACCATGAATAATCAGGACTGGTGCTTCAAGTTCATCTACTGCAAACAACGGTGTGCGGTATTTATATTCGTTTGGAACTTTCTGAGGCGTACCACCAATGACACGCTTCATCATGCGACGTAAATCTACTCGTTCCATATAGGTTAGAAACATATCAGACACTCCGCCCCATGTGACAACGGAGGCTGCTGATTTACAGTGGATCGCCGTCCAGAGGGCCATAATTCCCCCTCGTGAAAACCCGAAAATATGGATGTTATCGGGATTTACACGTTGATGCTGTTCGAGTAATGTAAAGCCTGCAATCCCATCAGCACGGTCTTCCCCTCCAAAATCTTCATCCCCTTCTCCGCCTTGATTTCCCCGATAATACGGGGCAAACACTATGAAGCCTTCTGCTGCAAATTGCACAATACGACTCGGGCGTACTTTGCCGACATTTTTAATGCCTCCTCGTAAATATAAGAAACCATCATAAATTTGATCGTCATCTGGCTCAGCAAGAAGTCCCTTCACCCTCAACCCTTGTGACAGATACGTTACGATAAACAGACGAATATTTGGATGCGGTGATGGAAACCGCTGCTTCGTTACAATTGTGCCATCTTCCACCATACATCCTCCTTCCATAAAACTCGTTTCCCTTATTGTAAATCAACTCCCACATTTTATCCCGGTTTAGGCCTTATACGCTGGAAGTGGCGCAATCCTTTTTTCTCTCTCTTATAGGCATTCACACATTTTTCACTGCTGCATACGTTATTCTAGGTGAATGACCTACAAATAGAGGAGGAATGAAAGATGAAACATTGGGTAAAAGCAGGATTCATGATTGTATTGACATGTTTTTTAATCCTTGCTCTTGCTGCATGTGGCAAAGAAGATTTGACAAAAGTACGAGTCGCAGAGGTGACTCGATCTATTTTCTATGCGCCTCAGTATGTAGCAATTGAAAAGGGTTTTTTTAAAGATGAAGGACTAAACATTGACTTACAAACGACAGCTGGCGGCGATAAAACGATGACTGCTTTATTATCGGACGGGGCGGATATTGCCCTTGTTGGATCTGAAACATCGATTTACGTGAACGCACAAGGCGCAAATGATCCAATCATAAATTTTGCGCAACTCACTCAAACTGATGGAACGTTCCTCGTGTCTCGCGAAAAAATCGATGACTTTTCTTGGGATATGCTAAAAGGGTCGACTTTCCTTGGTCAGCGTAAAGGTGGCATGCCGCAAATGGCCGGTGAGTTTGTACTTAAAAAGCACGGTATCGACCCTCACAACGATCTTACTCTTATCCAAAACATTGATTTTGCCAACGTTGCAACAGCTTTTGCTTCAGGTACAGGTGATTATGTACAGCTATTTGAACCGACTGCCAGCCTGTTTGAAAAAGAAGGGAAAGGCCATATTGCCGCTTCATTTGGAACAGAATCTGGGCATATTCCTTACACAACATTCATGACAAAAGCTAGTTATATAAAAGATAATAGCGAAACCGTCGAGAAGTTCACGCGTGCTGTGAAAAAAGCACAGGATTGGGTACAAGAACATAACAGCACGGAAGTAGCCGAAGCGATTCAACCGTTTTTTGAAGACACCGATCTTGCATTAATTAGCACAGTTGTTGATCGCTATAAAGCACAAGGCTCATTCGCAACAGATCCTATTTTAGATGAAGAAGAATGGAATAACTTGCAGAACATTATGGATGCAGCAGGTGAACTACCAAGTAGATTAGCTTATGAAGACTTAGTGAACACAACATTTGCAGAAAAGGTATCGAAGTAATCATGAATTTTCTAACAATCAATCACGTTGATCATACGTACTTTTCCAAGCAAACAGCAACACCGGCACTGCAAAATATTAACTTATCCATCGAGAAAGGGGAGTTCATCTCCTTTCTCGGGCCAAGTGGCTGTGGAAAAACGACCCTATTATCTATTATCGCGGGGCTGTTTCCACCAACAGCTGGCACTGTTTTGCTGGAAGGGCAGCCCGTGCTTTCAAGGGATGAGCTTTCAATAGGCTATATGCTACAGCAAGATTACTTATTTCCGTGGAAAACGATTGGGCAAAACATAACACTCGGGTTAAAGTTATTGAAACATGATAAAGAAGCTTCTCTATCAACAGCGATGAAGCTCCTTCAAGATGTTGGCTTACCTGGTGTAGAACATCAATATCCAAGGGAGTTGTCAGGTGGAATGAGGCAGCGGGCAGCGCTAGCAAGAACACTCGCCGTTGATCCAAAGATCCTGTTGCTAGACGAACCATTCTCTGCGCTCGATTATCAAACGAAGCTTAAGCTTGAAGACCTCGTTTCTGAAACATTGAAGGCATATGGTAAAACAGCTGTGCTTGTTACACATGATATTGGCGAATCGATTGCCATGAGCGACCGTATTTACTTGTTTGCGGCCCATCCTGGCAGAATTCACAAAGTATTTGAAGTACCTAATGAACTTAGATTGTTAACTCCTTTTCAAGCCCGTAACCATCCAAGTTACTCCTCCCTATTTCAAACGATATGGAAGGAGCTTGAGAGCCTTGAACATTCATACACTGCATAACCAATACAAAGCAGCACTCGTCAAAGAGAAACGCTTGGTTCGGTTTTATCAACTCCTCATCTTCATTGCTTTTTTTTCAGGATGGGAGATCGCTTCAAGATTCAAATGGATTGATCAACTCATTTTCAGCTCACCGTCAAAGATTTGGAGCCTATTTCTTACAAAAATTAGTGATGGCACATTGGTTAACCATTTAAGCATAACCCTAGCAGAAACAGTACTTGGATTTATCATCGGTACCTTGCTTGGGACATTGCTTGCCGCGATTCTTTGGTGGTCGCCATTTCTTTCAAGAGTTCTTGATCCCTATCTTGTCATCTTGAATGCGATGCCAAAAGTCGCTCTTGGGCCTATCTTAATCGTAGCACTCGGGCCAGGATTCACTTCTATCATTACAATGGGAGCGATTATTTCAGTCATTATTACGACCATTGTCGTCTACACCGCATTTAAAGGTGTTGATCCGAACTATCTATTAGTGCTCCAAACATTTGGCGCCAACCGCTTTCAAACGTTTAAAGAAGCTGTACTACCCGCATCCTTTCCAACCATCATCTCGACCTTGAAAGTAAATGTTGGTCTTTCCTGGGTTGGCGTTATCGTCGGTGAATTCCTTGTTTCTTCCAAAGGACTTGGCTATTTGATTACCTATGGCTTCCAAGTATTCAATTTTAATCTTGTCCTATTGTCGCTCATGATAATTGCTGTCTGTGCCACAGTTATGTACCAGCTTGTTGAATTACTTGAAAAAGCTCTTATTAAGAATGACCGCTGAAATGATAAGGCGATATAAAAGGGTCTGACCACGCACTCCTAGTAATAGTAGTTGCGGCATCTGACCCTTAGCCTTATTGATATGATTTACAATCTGGTAGAATCTGTCTTAGTCGATCTATACTTAACGGAATAACCTCATCTCGCATAATAAAGCTATAACGAGAGTCCGTTTTTAGATGATCTGGAAGTTTATCCAATAATACCGGTCCTTCCGTTTCCAGATAATCGTCCTTTCTAACTAGCTCAGTAAGTTCCGCAAAGTAAATCGATTTAATGAAAGGGCCGCTTACCGCGTGCACGCGATATTGTCCAAGATAAAGCAATTTGTCTACCTTCCCACCTGTCTCCTCGTACACCTCACGCACTGCTGCCTCCTCAATCGTTTCTCCTTTTTCCCGCTTCCCACCTGGAAATTCAAGTCCCCTCACCTTATGTCGTGTTACAACCCATCGCCCATTCCAACACGTTAAAACAAGCACATGCCAAGCATCACCAAATTCATCTTTACTTGAAAAGTCAACTTGATGTCCATTATTATCAAAAAATGTTTTCATACTTTCTCCCTATTTTCTACCTAAATATTTAGGCTGAAAGGTTTATTTAAATAAAAAAAATGTCAAATCAACAATTTTTCCCTTTTTTATTATATTATGTATGTGTATGTATGTGTTCAAAAAGAAGGATAAAAAAGAGCCATGAAGTTCGAGGAGCGACAGCCTTGAGAACCCGGAGCGTATAGAGTAATACGTGGAGACCGGAGAGACAGAACAATAAAGAAATTCAATAGCAATTTTCACCGGATTTTTTGAACAACTTCTATCATAGTTATAAAGGAGTCGATGTAATGAAGCTAAAATCATTAGCTTTGCCCCTCTTCGCACTAGTATTACTCTTAAGTGCCTGTGGCCAAAAAGCTACACAGGTTTCGGAAAATGGAAATTCCGAAGCCAAAATAAAAACTGAAAAACCTGTGCAAAAAGAAGAATCCCTTACTCTTGAGAAAGTTTTTGAAAAAACTATTACAGCAAGTAAAGATCTAAAGAGCTTAACTCTAAAAATGGAAAATGAACAAACCATTACTTCGAGTAGTAATTCAGAACCAACAGCTATGACTTCAACCATTGACATGGATCTAATCCAAGACCCACTCTCTCTCTATCAAGTCATGACCATGAATATACCTGGTGAAGATGCAATAAAAACAGAGAGTTATTTCACCAAACAAGGATTCTTTATGTATGAACCAGCACAAGGAGCATGGATGAAACTTCCTGACGAAATGTCCACAGAACTTCTTAAAGCAACAGAACAACAAGGCGATCCTGCTACCGAGTTAAAAAAAATGCAAGAATTTATCGAAGACTTCACATTTGAACAAGACAATTCTTCTTATATTTTAACATTAAATGCTTCCGCTGAAAAATTCAATGCGTTTATGCAAGAACAGCTTGCGCAAAGCTTCGGCCAAAGCGCAGGCTTTGATTTACAAAGTGTTGACGTTAGCGGATTAAAGTACTCATACACGATTGACAAAAAAACCTTCTACCCAACCGCAATGACCGTTGATATATCATTCAAAACTGTTGAAGGCAGTGAAGAAGTGACACTTGAGCAAAAAACGAATGCAACCTTCAGTAATTATAACGGCGTGAATGAAATTACGATCCCAGAAGAAGTGATTAAATCCGCACAAGAAATTGAACTACCGCACTAATTTGATAGGATTTCTAAAAGAGGGTCAGACCTCGCACTCAATAAACAGCATCGATGTAACTGCTTGTTGTTGTAGCGTGGTCTGGCCCTTGTCTTATAAAAATCTCACCTGTTTTGCAATTGGATTGATTCTTATTTTTGGATCAACATTTGGGTAACGAAGGCTAAATTTTGGCTATAGCCCCCTGCCTCGAATGCAAATTCCTTGATTGGAATTTTAACTAGAATATCTAATAATCCTCCCCTGTTTCTCTAGGCATCGACGATAATATCTCCATATTTTCAATATGATTTCTAGCCTCGGCATTTCCAAGCTTATAAATCAATTCGTACACCTGGTGAAGCGTCTTATCATATGCATCATTTCCTGGATCATGATGATACTCTAGAAATGGGATGTGTGCACGGTAAAAGTTCCCAATATCTGTTGAATAATTTTGATCAAAATATTCACGAAGCTGTTTGATTTCATCATCATTTGCTTCAATTTTATAATTCCAAGGTGAACTTTCACTATCCTGAAAGATTTGTCCATTCGGCAACCAAACATAATAAGTCTTCCGATTCTCGGCCAATGCAATCCCCCCTACTATTATTATTTTCTCTTACCCCACCATGCTTCATACTTCATTTAAGCTTCCATTAAATACAATTCACGTGTAAAATAATTGAGTAAGTATCTTTCTTTAGGTGTAACATATAATAAATACGATTTAATAACTGATAAAGAGGTGAAAAGATGAAACTCATCGAGGATTTGTACAACCTATACCGTGATAAATTGTCTGGGGATGAAGAAGATATTGATATGCTAACTTTTGCCGTCCTTGAACAACTTGATCGGAAAGAGATATTCAACTTACTTGAAGAAATGGACGATCAGGAAATTAATAACCTCCTTGGTATTTACATTATTGAATCACTTAAAGGAAAATTTGCACATGATAGCATGAATAACCCAAAGCTTTCCCACTACAACCCTCGTAATTTTCATTGATTACGTTCTTACATAACCTAAGCCTTCATACGAACTGTGGAGGCTTTTACATATTCGCTCTTTCTTAAGAGACCGAAAAAAGCCCCAACCTTTATGAGGCGGGACTCCAAAAAAATTTATTATTTCTTCAAATACGCTCGTAGCATCCATGTATGTTTATCTAAGCTTTTTTGGATGCCCACAAACATGTCACCTGTCACTTGGTCCATGTTTTCTTCTGCCAATTTAATGGCTTTCGAATATTCTTGTGACAATTGCTCAAAATCACTAATCGTTGTTTGTATCATCGTTTCTGTTTTTTCTTTTCCGGTCGCTTCTTTAATCGTTGCTATATCAAGTTGTTCCTTAAGCGTCGCTACAGGCTTTGCACCTATTGCAAGTAATCTTTCCGCAAGCTCGTCCATATGTGCTGTAACTTCGTCGTATAATTCTTCCAATTTCACATGCAGAGAGAAGAAATGTGGACCGTCTACGTACCAGTGATAATTATGCAATTTTGTATATAACACACTTAAGTTTGCGATTTCTTGATTTACCAGTTCGACCAATTGGTCCACTTTACGGTTTTCACCTTGTTTATATTCAACAATATTATTTTTTGCCATCGTTATCACCCTCCTATTAACTATAATTCCCTCTCTACTTAAGTTAAAACATGTATTTTTTCCTAATGAGCCAAGGTTTAATGTAGGATTTTCCTGTATAATAAAAGTAAAATACTTGTAAAGGAGTATACAGGTGAAAACGATTATAATTATTAGCATTATTATTGTCCTTGTAATCTTAGCGCTATCTGTTTTTACCATTAATAAAGGATACGATTATAAACATACAATTGATCCATCACCAGATCCCGATGAGAATAAAGCAAACAAAACTTCAAATGACAAGCAATAAGAAAAGAGCGTCTCAAAAGCATAGGGTCAGAACCCGCAACAACTAAATGCAGTATAAACACATACTGTATAGTGCGAGGTCTGACCCTTATGAGATACCCTTTTCTTCTTTTCTTCTTTTCTTCTTTTCATCGTTTTAGTTTTAGATCAGATGCTCATGGATGTCTTTTAACCAAAAACTTTATGAAGATCCTCTTTACTTTGTGATAACCAGAAATTCATTAATTTCTTCGCGCCTTCTAGGTCATGAAGTTTCGCTTGACCGCATTGTTTTTCATTTGCTGCAGGAATTTCTGTAATTTGTACAGCATCCTTCATTGTGTCTTCAAGTACATCAATGATCTCAGTAACAGTCGGGTCTCCGCTTACGACTAGGTAGTACCCAGTCTGGCAACCCATTGGCGAAATATCGATAATATCGAAGTGATCATATTTCTCTGAATGCTCACGAAGATTGAAGGCAAGCAAATGCTCTAACGTATGAATCACATCCGGCTTCATTGCCTGTTTATTGGGCTGGCAAAAACGAATGTCAAATTTATTGACTACTCCATCTGTCCCTACTTTATGTACCCCACAGTGACGTACATAAGGTGCTTTCACGGCATTATGATCTAATTCAAAGCTCTCTACTGAAGGCATTGTATCACTCCTCTTCCCATTTATATGTATATACTACATCTAATCCCGATTTATTTCATCTATTTAAACTGAATTAGAAGGAAAATGATTTCCAGCATCTTTTTGAATGAAAATATGATATATTGTTACCAATATATATTCTATAGAATGAAGGCTGATTCTTATGTTAAAAAAAATATTAATTTTCGGAATCCAATTTTACCAAAAGATTATTTCTCCTTTAAAACCACCTACCTGCCGCTTCTATCCTACATGCTCACATTACGGATTAGAAGCAATTAAACGGTTCGGCCCCATTAAAGGTAGCTGGCTTACCATAAGAAGAATCTCTAAATGCCATCCATTTCACCCAGGCGGCATTGACCCAGTTCCTGATAAACCTTGCAAACATCGACCTTAAAATTTTTTTCTTGCACTTTTAGCTTAATTAAGGTACGATACATAAGTCAAATCGTAATGATTTCGTTTATATCCATTTTTATTAAACCGTAATGGTTTCGTTTAATGAACAAAAACTGATAGTGGGGAGAAAGAAAAATGAAAAAACAGCTAAGTATCGCAATCTTATTTATATTTGCCACCTTTTTGGCTGGCTGTAGTTCAGCGACTACTAAGCAAGAGGCACAAACAGATGATGGCAAAGAAAAGTTAATGGTTTACACAACTGTCTATGCCCTAGAGGATTTTACTAAAAAAATTGGTGGCGATTTTGTAGACGTAAAAACGGTCTATCCACCAGGAACAGACGAACATAGCTTTGAACCATCTCAAAAGGATATCATTGGAATGGCACAATCTGATCTCTTTTTCTACATTGGACATAACTTAGAAGGCTTTGTCAATAAGTCGAAATCGATTCTTGAAGATGAAGGCACAAAAGTTGTCGCAGTAGGTGAAAAAGTCGAAATAGCGCATGATGATGAAGCTACTACTGAAGAACATAGTCATGAGCATGAGCACGACGGTGAAGCTGCTACTGAGGAACATGAGCATGATCATGGTGGCGTAGATCCACATCTTTGGATTGATCCTGTCTATGCTGCACAAATGGCTGAAATTATTAAAGATGAGCTTTCTGAAAAAATGCCTGCCAAAGCAGATTACTTCCAAAAACAATATGAAGCATTATCAACAAAATTAACAAATTTAGATAGTCAATTTTCTGAAACGATCTCTACAGCAAAAACAAAGAAACTTATCGTATCACATGCAGCCTACGGCTATTGGGAAAAGCGTTACGGTCTTGAACAAATCAGCGTATCTGGCATTTCAGCAAGTGAACCTTCACAAAAACAACTGGAAAACATCGTGAAAACTGCAAAAGACAATGGAATTCAATACATCATTTATGAACAAAACATCTCATCCAAGCTAACAAAAATTATCCAAGATGAACTTGGAGCAAAATCATTGCAGCTCCATAATTTATCTGTACTCACTGACAATGATATCAGCAACAAAGAAGATTATTTCAGCATAATGGATAAAAACCTTGAAACGTTAAAAACAGCTTTAAACTAAATGGAAAAGGATGTCCGTTCTTTCCTCATAACTACTACATACAGTTTAAAAGAAGTGTAAGTGACACGATACACTGTATGATGAGTGCGAGGTTAGACCATTGGGGCATCCTTTTTATTTTTGGCTATGTTAAAGGTAAAGGTTGATTTATAGTGAAATGGTATGGTGACACATACCCTACATCTGTTTAAAGTAAATCCACTTTAACTGGATATTTATGTTAAAATGAGAACAAGTTTGTGAAGGTTTACACTTAAACTAACGCCGCAGGTTAGTTCAATAAGAAAAGAGGGAGAATAATGCGTTCTACTAAAATAATGTTACTTGGCATTGCAATAATGATTTTAGGTTTCTGGATACAAGAATATGGTGGAATATTGCGTGGTGATAAAGAGTTCTTTATTGTAACTGGTGGATTTGTAGTTACGTTAATCGGATTATTTCTAAAGGATAAGTCTGAAAAAGTATAGATAAAGTGCTCAATTAACGGGTACTTTAGTAAAAAGTGGACATTAAAATGCAATGGGCTTGGAGATACATTTTCCTTGCTCATTTTTATGTGCACTTTTTATTTAGAATGCATAGTCTCTCAGCCTTAACTTGTCTGCGGTTTCCCATGTTCCATGAACACTTGCCAAGATAAGCATTTGCTTTTTCTTACTCAAATCGCTTTCCATTTTTCTATTGTCTAGGAATTGAAACCAAACTAAATAAAGTTGTAAATACTTCGTAGAAACACCATTAAAACGACTTATCCATTTCTTTAAACGGGAATGGTAACTATTAATATTATTGAGGTGGTAGATGCCTTTCTTTACATATTCTTTCTTACTTCCGTTTATGATGATGTGCTCCACATCGTTAGTAGATGTGTAAGATTTGTAAGAATTGTGAGCATCGGAAATAAGCACCGTATCATTCTTAAAATGCGATGTAAGGGTGTTATCAATTTGTTCCATTAGAATCCTACCTGAACCTACCCGTTTTGAAAGGGTTGTTTTGTTTCGGTCTCTAGCTACTAATACACAGACTTGTTCATTGGAAATACCTCTTTTGGAAGCAGAACCGCCACGTTTTCTTGGTTTGCGATTCGGAATAACTCTACGTCCTTTATGGCTTTCTAAGAAGTATGTTTCATCTACTTCTACGAGTCCTTCAAATATACCGATGCTTTCTTTTGTGAGAGCAGACAGCACTTTATGCCTCCAGTAAAAAGCGGTTACGTGAGTAATGCCAATTTGTGAAGCTGTTTCACGAAGTGATAGACCATTCAACATACACTCAATAAATGGAATCCATTTGTCTGCCTTTTTCGAACGATACATAGGGGAATTAGTCAAATCACTGCTTAATTTATGACAATCTTTGCACTTATAACGTTGGCGACCATCTCGCTTCCCGTAACGAACCACTGATGTACTTCCACAATGCCGACAATGAAAACCATGAGAAAACTTTCTCTCCCTCAATTCACCGATTAAAGCTCCTTGTTGTGAGGATGAAGGCGAGAAATGGCGAGTTAGATAATCTAAAATGTATTCTTTGTCTTTATCATTTAAAGAAGAAATATTAGCTATTATGTTCGTTAAAGTCATTTGAATTGCCCCTTTTGTAATGTATACAGTCAGGATACTACAAAAGAGGACGTTTTATTCAAAATCAACCAATAACTTTAACATAGCCTTATTTTTATAAACCCTTACCTTGATTTCCTCCCTTTGAACCAATGTTAAAAAGGCAACCCCATATGCAGAGCTTGCCTTTGTTTTGTATGAAGGACATGGGGACGGGTCTTCACGACTCACTCATATAGCCAATCAACTTAACAGGTATACTTATTTTATCGAGATTAAATCCGAAATTTAGGCTCCGCACCGCCATCATTGTAATGAGGTGAGTGTAGCGTGCTTCATGATCTATCCTTCACAGTATCTGGTGGTGTTTTAACGTTAGATTGATCTTGTATGGTTGTTAGCACCAGTTAGCGTTCCACTTCATCCAAACTCCATTTTTTCTTTAACCAAACAATTTCATTTTCCGCAAGTCTTGTGATCTCTTTAACAACATTCTCTGGCAGGCCACGTCTTAGTAAAATATCCGCAATTAGATAAGGCTTTGTCATCAGATCATCTCCCATACAGATTCTGGATGCTTATTACCTCCATTATAGCGAAAAAAGTCTATGGAAAAAACAGTCAGCCGCCTATTTTACTAAATCTTCAAAAAAACCAACTCAAGAAGTGAAATTGTATCTCACTTCTTGTCCAATATTACTATTCCGATTTATATAATTGCTGATGAACCGTCATAGCTCTCAAGTTCTGTTCATTCACTTCAAAACCAATTCCCACACCATCTGGAACCGTTATAAACCCATCCTCAACAATGATTTCTGGATCAACAATATCATACTCCCAGTAACGTGAAGAAGACGATACATCACCTGGAATCGTAAATCCATTAAGCGAGGCAAGCGCAATATTATGAGCTTTCGAAATGCCAAATTCAATCATTCCACCGCACCAAACCGGAATTTCTTTTTCTACACACAGATTATGAATGTTGACAGCCTCTATCCATCCACCAACGCGTGACATCTTAATACTAATCACTTTACCGCTTCCAAGCAGTAAGGCTTGTTTAGCATCATGAAACGAGCAGATGCTTTCATCAAGGCAAATGGGCGTTTCAATTTCTTTTTGTAAAATCGCGTGTTCCATTAAATCATCATGCCCGAGTGGTTGTTCGATCATTTGCAAATTGAATTCATCTAGCCTTTTCAAATGCTCAATATCTCCAAGGGAGTACGAAGAATTCGCATCTGCCATAAGCGGAATATCCGGATAATGATGCCGGATTTCCGATAAAACTTCAACGTCTGTAGATCGTTGAATCTTTATTTTATAGCGCTGATAACCGATTGTAGCAAATTCTTCAATCTGCTTAAGAGCCTTCTTCACATCATCGGCTGCAATGACAACTCCTGCCGCAACAGTTTTCCTTATCCCTCCGAATAATTGGCCGAGGTACATTTCCTGCTGCTTTGCATATAAGTCCCAAACGGCTTGTCCAAGACCAGATTTCGCCATTGAATTTCTTCGAATACTAGCCCATAAAGACTCAAGTTCTTTAGGGTGGTGAATCGAATGGCGCAACACAAGTGGAATTAAAAAATCCTCTAATATATGCAGACATGTCTTAATCGTTTCTTCCGTATACCACGGGCTTGAAAACGGAACCGCTTCACCATAGCCGATTCTTCCATCGCTATCTCGTACTTCAATCACAATCGCTTCCCGTTTTGTCACCGTCTCTAAATGAGTCATGAATGGTAGCTTTAAAGGAGCAGAAATAAGAGAGAGAGAAATCGAGGAAATTTTCATAAACTAGTCCTCCAATCGCTTTCTTAATTCTCTTCTCAACAGTTTATTCGAAGCGTTCCGCGGCAGTTCTTCGTAAAAAATGATTCTTTTTGGTACTTTATAGGATGCTAAACGCGTTAGACAATGTTCAATAATCTCCTGCTCAGTCAATACATGTCCTGGTTTACCGACAACAAAGGCAACGGCAATCTGGCCCCATGCTTCATCAGACAATCCCGTGACACCTACTTCAAACACGCTTGGATGACTACCTACTACTGCTTCAATTTCAGCAGGGTATACGTTTTCACCGCCGGAAATGATTAAATCAGACCGACGATCCATGACAAACAGAAAGCCCTCTTCATCCACATAACCAATATCACCTGTATACAGCCAACCATTCTTGATTGTTTCGCCCGTCGCTTCTTTTCGATTCAAATAACCTTCTGTTACATTCGGTCCTTTTACAACAATTTCACCAGGTTGATTCGGCTCTGCTTCCATTCCATCCTTTTCAATTCGCAATTGCGATGGAAACAATGCTTTCCCAGCTGAACCGATTTTCTGCAAACTATCCTCAGGTGAAAGGGTGACAATTTGCGAACTTGTTTCCGTCATGCCATATGTCTGATAAACCGGAATCCCTTTTTCCTTGCATTCTAAAAGCATATGCTTAGGTGCCGGACCACCTCCAAGTAGCATACAACGGAAACTGTCAGGATAGCGTTTTCCTCCAAGATTAGTAAGCATCCTGTTTAACATAGCCGTTACAACCGAAATGATTGTCACGCCATTTTCGATAATCATTTGATTGGCCTCTGCTTCATTAAATTTCTCAACGAGCACAACCTTCATTCCATAAATGACGTTTCGCATGAAGATGGAAAGCCCGCTAATATGAAAAATGGGAACCGCGCAGTACCAGCTATCCTGCTCAGTCAGTCCAAGGTTCAAAACAGAGCCTATTGCACTCCACCAATGATTTCCAAAGGTTTGGATGACACCCTTCGGATTCCCAGTTGTCCCCGATGTATACATAATGGTCGCAGTATCACTCAAATCAAATTCTTCTAAAATAGGTACGCCTTCTACTCCACTAATAGAAGCCAACGCCTCTTTTTCAATAATGGGCAACTCTTGCATGGAAGATTGAATCTCATTTATTTTTTCAAAGAAGGTTTGTTCAGACAAAAGCAGTTTTGCTTCACTATCACACAGCTGCCAAATGAGTTCAGCCGCAGTTAAACGGGTATTGAGCATAACAATCTTCACACCAAGATAAAAAAGAGCATGAATGATTATGACACTATCCTTGTGATTCCGGATTAATACAGCACAAGAATCTCCCCGCTTTAGATTTTGAGTAGCAAGCTTTGCTGCCATCTGTTCCGCTTGCAAATCAAGATCGCGAAAAGTAAGAACCTTTCCTTCAAATTCAACAGCTGGTCGATGTGGCGACAGCATAGCTCGTTTCTTCAGCCAATTGGGTAGTCTTTCGGTTGTATTCATGGCAATCCCTTCTTTCTGTAATCAAGGTTTAGCTCCGCTTTTGTATGAAGGACACGGGGACGGGGCTTCGCGACTTACTACTATAGTCAGTCTACTTAACAGGTATACTCATTTTATCGAGAAAGCATCCAAAATTCCGGCTCTGCACCGCTACCATTGTAATTAGGCGAGTGTAGTATTCTTAATGATCTATCCTTCATAGTAACTGGTGGCATTTTAACGCCATTTTAGGTTTTCTATATAAAAACAGCTCGACGAGAAACTCGCCAAGCTGCTTTGTCTATTCTTATTAAGGAAAACGCGGGAATTGACCGAAGTCAGGTTTACGTTTTTCTTTGAAAGCATCGCGACCTTCTTTTGCTTCGTCTGTTGTGTAATACAGAAGCGTAGCGTCTCCGGCAAATTGCTGAAGTCCTGCAAGGCCGTCTGTGTCCGCATTAAATGCAGCTTTTAAGAAACGAAGAGCCGTCGGACTCTTTTCAAGCATTTCCTCACACCATTGTACCGTTTCAGCTTCCAATTGATCTAAAGGAACAACTGTATTGACCAAGCCCATGTCCAATGCTTCCTGTGCACCGTATTGACGGCATAGGTACCAGATTTCACGCGCTTTCTTATGTCCAACAATCCGTGCTAAGTAGCCAGACCCGTATCCCGCGTCAAAGCTTCCTACAGTTGGTCCTGTTTGTCCGAATACCGCATTGTCAGCAGCAATCGTTAAGTCACACACGATGTGTAGTACATGCCCTCCACCAATCGCATAACCCGCTACCATGGCAACAACAGGTTTCGGAATCGTACGAATTAAGCGCTGTAGATCTAATACATTCAAACGTGGAATATCATCGTCGCCGACATACCCACCATGCCCACGTACTTTTTGGTCACCGCCTGAACAGAAAGCTTTGCCGCCCTCACCTGTTAAAATAATGACACCAATGCTAGAGTCATCACGTGCTCTTGCGAATGCATCGATCATTTCAGACACTGTTTTCGGCGTAAATGCATTATGTACATGTGGTCGGTTAATTGATACTTTAGCAATCCCATTATATTTTTGGAATAAAATTTCTTTATATTCACGAATTGTTTCCCACTGAATTGTCATGTTATATCCTCCTTTATTGTTTTGATAAAAACTCACTTACTATCTTACCAAACTTCTCTTCATCTTCCACATGAATTGCATGACCAACATCATTTATTATCTGCCATGCGCACTCTTTCATGAGTCGTTGCATCGTTTTTGCTATGTCACAGAATTTTTTATCCAACTCACCTGTGAGAAGAAGGATTGGCATAGATAAGTTTTCAAGCTGATTCCACCAGGAAGGCTGAGCCCCCGTCCCCATTCCAAGTAAACTGTTAGCAAGCCCCAGTTCCGTGTTCGCAAGCCGCTCTTTTCTAATAATCTGTTGTTTCTCCTGAGGCATTTTCTTCTGTGTATCGAAAAGGGATATGTTCTCCCAGTCATCGACAAAAGTCAAAATGCCTTTTTCGATGATTTTATCAGCTAACTTTGCATCTTGGATCCTACGCTCTTGTCTGGCAGTCTCTGTCTTCAAACCTGGAGAAGCACTTTCAAGAATCAGTGACTGAACATATTCAGGAAATAAACAAGCGAAACTTAGCGCAAGCCTTCCGCCCATTGAATAGCCAAGCACATGAGTTTTTTGAATCGAAAGTTTTTCTAAGATTTCCCGAAGATCCTTCGCTGCTTCCAGCATAGTATATCGCTCGGCATTATGAGGAGATTCTGTAGAACCATGGCCAATGATATCCACCATAATCAGCTGATACTTCTTTTGCATAGGCTCAAGAAATCTCCATGTTTCAAGGCTGCCTGTAAACCCATGTAAAAGGAGCAAAGGTTCACCCTGTCCTATAATGTCTATATGGTACTCGACACTTCGACAGACAAGTTTCACTGTATTTCCTCGTTTAAAGCTGATGCTATTTCCCGGGAAACAAAACTCCACAAATTACGATGTTTTAGAACATTCGACTCGCGATTTGTCGGAATCTCAATGATTTTTAATCCAGGTATTGAAAATGATGTTGTAAAGACCTCGCTAAATTCATCCCAATTCTGAACCTTTTGATATGTTGTGTTATAAAGTTGAGCTGTATATGAAAAATCAAGTCCATGCGGAGTACCGAATAGCACTTCGAAATATTCTTTTTCTGAAGCTTGCGATAAGAATGAGAATATCCCGCCTCCATCATTATTAATCACCAAAATGGTCAAATTTTGGCCTTGAAGCTTTCCGGCAAGCAAACCATTCATATCGTGGAAAAAGCTTAAATCACCGATCACAAGTACCGTCTTTTCTTTAACCGTACTCACACCAAGAGCAGTCGAAACGATGCCATCAATTCCGTTTGCACCCCGGTTTGCATAGATTTCTACATTCTTACCATTTACAAAGAAAAACGTATCTAAATCTCGAATAGGCATACTGTTTCCGACAAATAAGTGAGAATGCTCTGGCATGAGCTCATTCAATTTGTAAAATAGTTTCCCTTCATCTAGCTCTTCTTCATTGCGAATGCTTGAGAGCGCATGTTTTGTCGCTTCATTAACCCTAACCCAGCGTTGTAACCAGCCTTGGTCACGGTTTTCAGGCAGCCGTTCGACAATATCTTGGCAAAAGCGTTCTTCTTCACTGTACACCATACGCGTGGCAAGACCGCTTGGGTCCCGAAAACCTGCTCCACCATCAATGACAAAGTTCTCGACTTGCTGTTTTTTTAACCATAGCAACAAAGGCTTCGACACAGGCATGGCTCCAAAGCGAAGGATGACATCAGGATAAAAAGCATCCATCACTTGTTCATCACGCAAAAATGTATCATAACAGTCTATCACATTTGCAAACGAATGTTGACCGCTTCGCAACTGTGAAAGTGGATCTGCAAGAATGGGAAATCCTAATTTTTCGCCAAGCTCCGTCACGGCCCCTTTTATGTCATCATTCTTCATGTCTCCGCAAATAATCAGCCCTCGTTTAGCTTGCCCAATTTCTTGTGCAATTGCATCCAATTGGTTCATCGATAATGTTAATATACCAGGTTCAATCGCTACAGCAGCTTGTTTCTTCTCCTGACGGTACTTTTTCGCTTCTGCCAAATTCGGAAGAAGCGGTTCTCGCAGAGGGAAATTTAAATGAACCGGACCAGCGGGCTCATTAGCTGCAGTCGCTACAGCTCTTGCACAAACCGTTCTCGCATAACGTACCATACTCATACTGCTCTCTGGTAGCGCCATCTCAACAAACCATTTCACGTGATTGCCATACAGCCCAATTTGGTTGATCGTCTGCGGTGCACCGATATCCCGCAATTCATGCGGTCTATCTGCCGTTAGGACAATCAGAGGAATCCGAGAGTAGAACGCTTCTACTATTGCGGGATAATAATTAGCGGTTGCTGTTCCTGATGTACAAAGCATCGCTACTGGCTTTTTCATTGCTTTTGCAAGCCCTAATGCAAAAAAGGCAGCAGAACGCTCATCTACATTAATATGAATCTTTATCTCAGGATGCTCCGCCAAAAGCAAGGCCAATGGCGTGGACCGCGAACCTGGACTAATTACTACGTCCTTTATTTGATTTTGAGCTAATTCATCGACAAAAGCCGTCGCATACACCGTTAATGCATCACGGTCATTCATGAAGGTTCCCTCCTAAAGCACTTAGCATCGGATTGAATTTTATTCCAGTTTCTTCGTATTCACTTTCAGGTGTAGAATCTTCCAGCACTCCACAACCAGCAAACAAGGAAGCTTCATTGCCTTGAATGAGCGCTGAACGTATGCCTACTGCAAACTCGCCATTTCCATAAGAATCAGACCAGCCAATAGGGGATGCATAAAAGCCACGCTCCAGTTCTTCGTTTTCACGAATCCATGCAACTGCTTGTTCTGTCGGAAGTCCCCCCATTGCAGGTGTTGGATGAAGCTTGCCTATTACGTCGAAAATAGACACATTCGCATCGCATTCTCCACTAACTGGTGTATACAAATGCTGAATATGCCTATTTTTCATAACAGTCGGATCTTTAGGTACATCAAGCTTTTTACAAACCAAACTTAGTGCATCCTTAATCATTGAAACGACATATTGATGTTCCAATAGGTTTTTTTGATCATGTAACAGCTCATGTTCCAACTTCCTATCTTTTTTTGCATCTTTCCCGCGAGCAATTGAGCCAGCAAGACACGCAGAGAATAATTCATTTCCGTGTTTTTTTACGAGACGCTCAGGGGTTGCCCCAATAAAACAATCTCCTGCCGATTCTAAACAAAAAATAAAGCTTCCTGCTTGTTCCTTTTGGAGCCGCCGAAGAACAGCAACTGTTTCAATTCGCTCCTTAAACACAATTCGTAATTCTCTTGCTAAAACAACTTTGTCCAATTCCGAATGTTTCATATGTAAAACGGCTTCTGCAACAATCTTCTTCCAACCTTCAGGATTATCCTCGATTTGTTCCACATACTCATTTACGCTTACAGCCACATTCGTCAAACGATTTCTAATATCATTTTCCCGTTCATTTATCAGATCTATGAAGAGATTTGCTTCATCTTCCGATGTGCAAACAATGTTGGTCGTTAAATATGCTTGTCCCTTCACAATGGATAGCATGAAGGCAGGAATATAAAACAAACTATCACCAAATTGATCCCAAAGCAGGGAATCCGTTTTATTATAATCAAAAGAATATCCACCAAACACTAACGGACCTGTACCTACTACTCCAGAAACACCTACTTTAACGGCATTTTTCTGAAGTTCAGTCCAGTTCGCTTCAATATTCCTCACTCTTTTAGCGTCTGCCTTCACTTGGATTTTTTCCACTATACCTAAACCAGCAATGGTCAGTTCTTTTTCAGGATCTTGCCAGTAAAAGCGTTCACCTGCATACCGTTCTCTTCCAGCATGATAAAATGAAAGGGGGTCTAAATCATCGATTTCCCTTACTACACTGAACAAGACTTTTTGCTTTTGCTGTTTCGCTTTTTGCACAGCTTGCTGAAGTCCATAAAACCATTCAGTTTCATGTGAGATAGCCAAAAAAAATCCCCCTTAATGTCAACATTTTAAAAGCATACAAACCTATTTAAAGATACACCTCATTTCGACTCAATGTCAATTATTGCGGTCTTTATTCATCGTTTTATGACAACTTTTTTCCTATTAATATATTCTCTTCTAAAAACAAACAAACGTTATTGTTAAGAAAATCACAAATAGACATTGACACACTTAATTAGTTTTCCTACACTTATTCTGTACCAATATTTGAATTATGATCACATTTGCAAGCTAACTTTAGAGGAGAAGAGAAATGTCTATACAATCTAATTCCGTTCCATCCCAACAAGAAAAACGCAGCTGGAAGATTTGGTGGGAGCTGATTCGTCCACATACGTTGACAGCAGCGTTTGTACCTGTACTAATTGGTACTTTGCTCGCTTTAATAGCAGAGGAAGTAAACTGGATCCTATTTGCAGCAATGCTAATTGCCAGCCTATTAATTCAAGCAGCTACTAATTTATTTAATGAATACTATGACTTTAAACGCGGTCTGGACACCGCTGAATCAGTTGGCATTGGTGGCGGAATCGTTCGCCATGGAATGACGCCAAAGTTGATCATGAATTTGGCACTCAGCTTTTATGCAATCGCCCTTTTGCTTGGCGTATATATCTGTGCTGTGTCTTCTTGGTGGCTTGCTGCAGTTGGTTTAATCTGCATGCTTACCGGTTACTTGTATACAGGTGGACCCATCCCTATTTCATCTACACCATTTGGCGAACTCTTTTCGGGATTTTTCATGGGCTACGTCATTATACTCATTGCTTATTTCATCCAAACCGGTGATGTTTCAGGTATAGTTGCAATCGTAGCAATCCCTAGTCTTATTCTAGTTGGCTTAATTAATATGTCTAATAACCTGCGTGACCATGATGGTGACAAAGCGAACGGGCGACGCACGCTTCCAATTTTACTAGGGCGTGAAAAAGGAGTGCGCTTCATGGTTATCATGTTTGCTATTGCCTACCTATGGGTTATTGTAATTGTTATGCTAGGAATCATAACACCTTGGATTCTGCTAACTCTATTCAGCATCCCTAAGGCGACAAAAGCAACAAAAGGCTTTGTAGGAAAAACAATTCCGATTGAAATGATGCCCGCCATGAAAGCAACCGCCCAGACAAACACCATTTTCGGTTTACTTCTATCTATAGGATTATTAATTAGCTATTTTGTTTAATGAAAAAAACCTCTGACTCAGTCAGAGGTTTTTTAGTTCTAACTACCAAAAAGTAAAAGAAGTTTCTATCAACATCCTCTTTCCCTTCCCCCCTCTACATTTCTACCAATATATATTCAGGTAGTGAACAGTGTCTGGCATATAAACATCCCTATTAAACGACCTGTAGAAGAAAATGTACTTGTCCCAACCTAGGAAACCATTTCGAAAAGCGTCACCTTGGAGATGAAATCAAATAACAAGGAAGATAACTTTGAGTTTGTTGCCCGTTTTAGAATCTCAGAGATGCCTTCCGACTACAATGGCAATCACGAGAGCTATATTAGCCTTTATGATAATGAAGATGAAACAGGTGGCTTTACAGAGGAATACGAAGCTTATATAAGAAATAATGTTTACCCTAATAAAAAGCAATGACGAGGAAAATCTTAAAACATATATAGATACCCTCTACAGAAGATCTGACTGAAGTACTTAACTAATGTTCTAATAGAATCCTAGAAAAAGACCAAATAAAAAAAGTGCATACGTAAATGTATGCACCTTTTCTATATGACCCCTACGGGATTCGAACCCGTGTTACCGCCGTGAAAGGGCGGTGTCTTAACCGCTTGACCAAGGGGCCAAATGGCGGAGAAGGAGGGATTTGAACCCTCGCGCCGGTTACCCGACCTACACCCTTAGCAGGGGCGCCTCTTCAGCCTCTTGAGTACTTCCCCATGGCTCCGCAGGTAGGACTCGAACCTACGACCGTTCGGTTAACAGCCGAATGCTCTACCACTGAGCTACTGCGGAACAAAAATATAGGATTATGGTGGGCCTAAATGGACTCGAACCATCGACCTCACGCTTATCAGGCGTGCGCTCTAACCAGCTGAGCTATAGGCCCATTCTTTGGAGCGGGTGAAGAGAATCGAACTCTCATCATCAGCTTGGAAGGCTGAGGTTTTACCACTAAACTACACCCGCGTAAATGGGGCGACTGATGGGAATCGAACCCACGAATGCCTGAACCACAATCAGGTGCGTTAACCACTTCGCCACAACCGCCATAAAATATATTGAGTAATAAAGGTGGCTCAGGACGGAATCGAACCGCCGACACAAGGATTTTCAGTCCTTTGCTCTACCGACTGAGCTACTGAGCCAATCAATTCATGTCAAAAGCAAATTTAACTATTGAATAAAAATGGCGGTCCGGACGGGACTCGAACCCGCGACCTCCTGCGTGACAGGCAGGCATTCTAACCAACTGAACTACCGGACCAGATTGCGGGGACAGGATTTGAACCTGCGACCTTCGGGTTATGAGCCCGACGAGCTACCAGACTGCTCCACCCCGCGATAATAAGAATGATAAAATTTTTAAAAAAATGGAGGAGGTAGAGGGATTCGAACCCCCGCGGGATTTGACTCCCCTGTCGGTTTTCAAGACCGATCCCTTCAGCCAAACTTGGGTATACCTCCAATAGCATTATACATGGTGGACCTTGTAGGACTCGAACCTACGACCGGACGGTTATGAGCCGTCTGCTCTAACCAGCTGAGCTAAAGGTCCTTATATTTTGGTAGCGGCGGAGGGAGTCGAACCCACGACCTTTCGGGTATGAACCGAATGCTCTAGCCAGCTGAGCTACACCGCCAAAATAATATAAGTTTGAATAAATGGTGGAGCCTAGCGGGATCGAACCGCTGACCTCCTGCGTGCAAGGCAGGCGCTCTCCCAGCTGAGCTAAGGCCCCATTAATAGGTATTTAGGTATTCATGGTCGGGAAGACAGGATTCGAACCTGCGACCCCTTGGTCCCAAACCAAGTGCTCTACCAAGCTGAGCTACTTCCCGTCTATATGGCGCGCCCGAAAGGAGTCGAACCCATAACCTTCTGATCCGTAGTCAGACGCTCTATCCAATTGAGCTACGGGCGCGTATAGATGTAAAATGGTGCCGAGGACCGGAATCGAACCGGTACGGTAGTCACCTACCGCAGGATTTTAAGTCCTGTGCGTCTGCCAGTTCCGCCACCCCGGCACATACGAAAAGTGGAGCGGAAGACGGGGTTCGAACCCGCGACCCCAACCTTGGCAAGGTTGTATTCTACCACTGAACTACTTCCGCGTAATAAATAATGCGGGTGAAGGGACTTGAACCCCCACGCCTCGCGGCGCCAGATCCTAAGTCTGGTGCGTCTGCCAATTCCGCCACACCCGCGATAAATGGTGAGCCATGCAGGATTCGAACCTGCGACCCTCTGATTAAAAGTCAGATGCTCTACCAACTGAGCTAATGGCTCGTCCTACTCAAATAATCTGTAAATGAAACTGGTGCCGGCAAGAGGACTTGAACCCCCAACCTACTGATTACAAGTCAGTTGCTCTACCAGTTGAGCTACACCGGCACTATAGGTAATGGTGGAGGATGACGGGATCGAACCGCCGACCCTCTGCTTGTAAGGCAGATGCTCTCCCAGCTGAGCTAATCCTCCATTATGAATAATGCTTGGCGGCGTCCTACTCTCACAGGGGGAAACCCCCAACTACCATCGGCGCTAAAGAGCTTAACTTCCGTGTTCGGAATGGGAACGGGTGTGACCTCTTTGCTATCGCCACCAAACAATAAAGGAATATCATTCCTTCAAAACTAGATAATAAGAAGGTTTTTTGCTTTTTTCAAGAACAATAAGGTTAAGTCCTCGATCGATTAGTATCAGTCAGCTCCACATGTCGCCACGCTTCCACCTCTGACCTATCAACCTGATCATCTTTCAGGGATCTTACTAGCTTACGCTATGGGAAATCTCATCTTGAGGGGGGCTTCATGCTTAGATGCTTTCAGCATTTATCCCGTCCGCACGTAGCTACCCAGCGATGCTCTTGGCAGAACAACTGGTACACCAGCGGTGCGTCCATCCCGGTCCTCTCGTACTAAGGACAGCTCCTCTCAAATTTCCTGCGCCCACGACGGATAGGGACCGAACTGTCTCACGACGTTCTGAACCCAGCTCGCGTACCGCTTTAATGGGCGAACAGCCCAACCCTTGGGACCGACTACAGCCCCAGGATGCGATGAGCCGACATCGAGGTGCCAAACCTCCCCGTCGATGTGGACTCTTGGGGGAGATAAGCCTGTTATCCCCGGGGTAGCTTTTATCCGTTGAGCGATGGCCCTTCCATGCGGAACCACCGGATCACTAAGCCCGACTTTCGTCCCTGCTCGACTTGTAGGTCTCGCAGTCAAGCTCCCTTGTGCCTTTACACTCTACGAATGATTTCCAACCATTCTGAGGGAACCTTTGGGCGCCTCCGTTACATTTTAGGAGGCGACCGCCCCAGTCAAACTGCCCGCCTGACACTGTCTCCCGCCCCGATAAGGGGCGCGGGTTAGAATTTCAATACAGCCAGGGTAGTATCCCACCGACGCCTCGACCGAAGCTAGCGCTCCGGCTTCACAGGCTCCTACCTATCCTGTACAAGCTGTACCAAAATTCAATATCAGGCTGCAGTAAAGCTCCACGGGGTCTTTCCGTCCTGTCGCGGGTAACCTGCATCTTCACAGGTACTATAATTTCACCGAGTCTCTCGTTGAGACAGTGCCCAGATCGTTACGCCTTTCGTGCGGGTCGGAACTTACCCGACAAGGAATTTCGCTACCTTAGGACCGTTATAGTTACGGCCGCCGTTTACTGGGGCTTCAATTCAAAGCTTCGCCTTGCGGCTAACCTCTCCTCTTAACCTTCCAGCACCGGGCAGGCGTCAGCCCCTATACTTCGCCTTGCGGCTTCGCAGAGACCTGTGTTTTTGCTAAACAGTCGCCTGGGCCTATTCACTGCGGCTTTTCCGGGCTATTCACCCTAAAAAGCACCCCTTCTCCCGAAGTTACGGGGTCATTTTGCCGAGTTCCTTAACGAGAGTTCTCTCGCACACCTTAGGATTCTCTCCTCGCCTACCTGTGTCGGTTTGCGGTACGGGCACCCTACATCTCACTAGAGGCTTTTCTTGGCAGCGTGGAATCAGGAACTTCGGTACTATATTTCCCTCGCCATCACAGCTCCGCCTTGATGGAAACGGGATTTTCCTCGTTTCCGGCCTAACTGCTTGGACGCGCATATCCAACAGCGCGCTTACCCTATCCTTCTGCGTCCCCCCATCGCTCAAACGATGTATAGGTGGTACAGGAATATCAACCTGTTGTCCATCGCCTACGCTTTTCAGCCTCGGCTTAGGTCCCGACTAACCCTGAGCGGACGAGCCTTCCTCAGGAAACCTTAGGCATTCGGTGGAAGGGATTCTCACCCTTCTTTCGCTACTCATACCGGCATTCTCACTTCTAAGCGCTCCACCAGTCCTTCCGGTCTAGCTTCAACGCCCTTAGAACGCTCTCCTACCACGGATACCATACGGTATCCATCCACAGCTTCGGTGTTACGTTTAGCCCCGGTACATTTTCGGCGCAGAGTCACTCGACCAGTGAGCTATTACGCACTCTTTAAATGATGGCTGCTTCTGAGCCAACATCCTGGTTGTCTAAGCAACTCCACATCCTTTTCCACTTAACGTAAACTTGGGGACCTTAGCTGGTGGTCTGGGCTGTTTCCCTCTTGACTACGGATCTTATCACTCGCAGTCTGACTCCCGAGAATAAGTATTTGGCATTCGGAGTTTGACTGAATTCGGTAACCCGTTGGGGGCCCCTAGTCCAATCAGTGCTCTACCTCCAATACTCTCATCTCGAGGCTAGCCCTAAAGCTATTTCGGAGAGAACCAGCTATCTCCAGGTTCGATTGGAATTTCTCCGCTACCCACACCTCATCCCCGCACTTTTCAACGTACGTGGGTTCGGGCCTCCATTCAGTGTTACCTGAACTTCACCCTGGACATGGGTAGATCACCTGGTTTCGGGTCTACGACCTCATACTCATTCGCCCTATTCAGACTCGCTTTCGCTGCGGCTCCGTCTTATCAACTTAACCTTGCATGAAATCGTAACTCGCCGGTTCATTCTACAAAAGGCACGCTATCACCCATTAACGGGCTCTAACTACTTGTAGGCACACGGTTTCAGGATCTATTTCACTCCCCTTCCGGGGTGCTTTTCACCTTTCCCTCACGGTACTGGTTCACTATCGGTCACTAGGTAGTATTTAGCCTTGGGAGATGGTCCTCCCTGCTTCCGACGGGATTTCTCGTGTCCCGCCGTACTCAGGATCCACTCAGGAGGGAACGAAGTTTCAGCTACAGGGTTTTTACCTTCTTTGACGGATCTTTCCAGATCACTTCACTTACCCCGTTCCTTTGTAACTCCATGTTGAGTGTCCTACAACCCCAAGAGGCAAGCCTCTTGGTTTGGGCTATCTTCCGTTTCGCTCGCCGCTACTCAGGAAATCGCGTTTGCTTTCTCTTCCTCCGGGTACTTAGATGTTTCAGTTCCCCGGGTCTGCCTTCAGTACCCTATGTATTCAGGTAAAGATACTGTTCCATTACGAACAGTGGGTTTCCCCATTCGGAAATCTCCGGATCAAAGCTTACTTACAGCTCCCCGAAGCATATCGGTGTTAGTCCCGTCCTTCATCGGCTCCTAGTGCCAAGGCATCCACCGTGCGCCCTTTCTAACTTAACCATATGGTGGCTGATAAACAGAAAGTTTATCAAACAACCTAGTTGTTAAAAGGTCTTACTTGATGTCTTGAAAATTTAATGCAAAAATTTGCCTTCTATCTATTATCTAGTTTTCAAAGAACGATTCGGCAACGAATAAGCAAAAGACGAATCTGTTGCTTTCCTTTACCACGATTGAATGAATTACTCATTCAAAACTGAACAAAACATAAGCGCCACACGTAATATCCTTAGAAAGGAGGTGATCCAGCCGCACCTTCCGATACGGCTACCTTGTTACGACTTCACCCCAATCATCTGTCCCACCTTAGGCGGCTGGCTCCTTGCGGTTACCTCACCGACTTCGGGTGTTACAAACTCTCGTGGTGTGACGGGCGGTGTGTACAAGGCCCGGGAACGTATTCACCGCGGCATGCTGATCCGCGATTACTAGCGATTCCGGCTTCATGTAGGCGAGTTGCAGCCTACAATCCGAACTGAGAATGGCTTTATGAGATTCGCTTACCCTCGCGGGTTTGCAGCTCTTTGTACCATCCATTGTAGCACGTGTGTAGCCCAGGTCATAAGGGGCATGATGATTTGACGTCATCCCCACCTTCCTCCGGTTTGTCACCGGCAGTCACCTTAGAGTGCCCAACTAAATGCTGGCAACTAAGATCAAGGGTTGCGCTCGTTGCGGGACTTAACCCAACATCTCACGACACGAGCTGACGACAACCATGCACCACCTGTCACTTTTGTCCCCGAAGGGAAGTCCCTATCTCTAGGGAGGGCAAAAGGATGTCAAGACCTGGTAAGGTTCTTCGCGTTGCTTCGAATTAAACCACATGCTCCACCGCTTGTGCGGGCCCCCGTCAATTCCTTTGAGTTTCAGCCTTGCGGCCGTACTCCCCAGGCGGAGTGCTTAATGCGTTAGCTGCAGCACTAAAGGGCGGAAACCCTCTAACACTTAGCACTCATCGTTTACGGCGTGGACTACCAGGGTATCTAATCCTGTTCGCTCCCCACGCTTTCGCGCCTCAGTGTCAGTTACAGACCAGAAAGTCGCCTTCGCCACTGGTGTTCCTCCAAATCTCTACGCATTTCACCGCTACACTTGGAATTCCACTTTCCTCTTCTGCACTCAAGTTCCCCAGTTTCCAATGACCCTCCACGGTTGAGCCGTGGGCTTTCACATCAGACTTAAGGAACCACCTGCGCGCGCTTTACGCCCAATAATTCCGGACAACGCTTGCCACCTACGTATTACCGCGGCTGCTGGCACGTAGTTAGCCGTGGCTTTCTGGTTAGGTACCGTCAAGGTACCAGCAGTTACTCTGGTACTTGTTCTTCCCTAACAACAGAACTTTACGACCCGAAGGCCTTCTTCGTTCACGCGGCGTTGCTCCGTCAGACTTTCGTCCATTGCGGAAGATTCCCTACTGCTGCCTCCCGTAGGAGTCTGGGCCGTGTCTCAGTCCCAGTGTGGCCGATCACCCTCTCAGGTCGGCTACGCATCGTGGCCTTGGTGAGCCATTACCTCACCAACTAGCTAATGCGCCGCGGGCCCATCTGTAAGTGACAGCCGAAACCGTCTTTCCATCTTCTCTCATGCGAGAAAAGAAATTATCCGGTATTAGCTCCGGTTTCCCGAAGTTATCCCAGTCTTACAGGTAGGTTGCCCACGTGTTACTCACCCGTCCGCCGCTAATATCAGGGAGCAAGCTCCCATCTATTCGCTCGACTTGCATGTATTAGGCACGCCGCCAGCGTTCGTCCTGAGCCAGGATCAAACTCTCCAATAAAGTGTTTGACTTGCTCATTTGTTGTTATAGTGTGTACTCACTTAAATTTAAACGTTGGCGCTTTGTTTTGTTCAGTTTTCAAAGAGCAATTTTGTCGTTCCTCTCAGAAGCGACTTCTATAATCTATCACAAGTTCATATCTCACGTCAACATTTTTTTCGAAAAGTTTTTCATATCAATTGTTGTCGGCGTTCGTTACTAACTTGGCGACAAGAAATAATATATCACGATAAAAACATGATTGCAATACTTTTTTAATCTTTTTCTAAAAAAGATTACATTACTTATTAATCACTTTTTATATTTAACCATCTCTCTTAATTGTTTTCAACTCATTTCTTCATAAATATTTAAGATTTCACTACGAGTTCAGTGCATCTACTCTTTCATAAACCTAGTACTGACGGAATAATTCGTTTCTTTCCACATATAATTTATTACTCCTTTTATTTGAGTTGGAACAGTCGAAAGAGAGACTTCGACCACAAACTCTACTCCACTCTCATCTTTTCCTAGATGGTTTTTATTTTCAAAGGGTAAAAAAAAGCAGTAAACTGCTTTTTTTCGTGAAGAAAAATAGGTCGAAGCTTACGCTCCCCTATTTAAATTAGTTTTGTTCTCTTTAATAAGAATTCCCCCCGTAAAAGATGGTGACGTTTAAACACCGTCGTTTTCTATGTCGAACGCTCTTTGTTTTTTTTATTATCATTCAGGAAGTAGATTAATCCTGCAAAGATGATAACTCCGCCGACTATTTGCGTGAGTACAACCGATTCATCAAGAATAAAGTAAGCTAAAATAGTTGCACCAACCGGTTCTAACAAAATAGCCATTGAAATAGTTGTTGTGCTGAGCCATTTTAGTGACCAATTTAGCAGAGAATGCCCTAATAGATTTGGGAAAATAGCTAAAAGAAGAAATAGAATCCAATCTGTTGCCGGATATGGACCAAGTGGTTCTCCCTTTGCTAGTACATAAATAAATAAAGTAACCATGCTTATACCATATACAACAAAGGTGTATGTAGTAGAGGTGATTCTTTTCCTTACGGTTTGTCCTACTAATAAATAGGCTGTTATTAAAGCACAAGCTATAAGTGCGAGAATATCACCAAACAAGGCCGTTCCACTAATCTTGAAATCTCCCCAACTAATAACAAGGCTACCGCCAATAGCAATTACACTACTTAAGATCGCCCGCACTGAAAACCGTTCCTTAAAAAAGAAATAAGCTCCAGCGAAGGCAAACAGCGGTTGAAGTGTTACAAGAACCGTTGAACTGGCAACGGATGTGTAATTCAACGATTCGAACCATAAAATAAAGTGAAACGCTAGAAATATTCCAGCAATGCTAGAAAGTAGCCAGTCTTTCTTATTTATATGTTTCAGTTCGTGACGATATTTCGCCAGAAAGAATGGCAGCATGATTACTACCGTGAAAAATAACCGATAAAACGCAATAACGCCTGACGGTGCTGAGGCTAATTTGACAAATATTGCTGACAATGAAATAGATGTTACAGCAAGTAATAATACAAAATAAGGGTTTATTTTAGGTTGAAGCATAGTAATTCCTCTTTTCAGACTTATAATAGAAAGTAATACTGTTATACTGTAAGCTTTTTTGACATTCAGAAGACCTATACGTTTAAGAAACCTTGTATAGGGTATAGCACACCAAATACATAGTAACAGAAAATCCCATATGAATGGTGATGATATGGCCATGGATTGGTTTTTAAACTTAAGTTCAGAAGCACAAATTTTAGTAAAGCTCGGAGTATCAGCTTTACTAGGCTTAGTAATCGGCTTAGAGCGGGAAATTAAGCGGAAACCTGTTGGCTTGAAGACGAGCCTAGTCATCTCCATTATCAGCTGTTTGCTGACGGTTGTCTCGATTGAGTCTGCTTATACGTTTACAGGCAGCGATCACGTGAATATTACAATGGACCCACTCAGACTTGCAGCCCAAATTGTTTCAGGTATTGGTTTTATCGGAGCAGGAGTCATTCTTAGACGTGATAACAATAGTATATCCGGGTTAACCACCGCTGCAATTATTTGGGGGGCAGCCGGGATCGGGATTGCAGTCGGCGCAGGATTCTTTATCGAAGCAACGGCAGGAGTCATTTTATTAATCATCAGTGTCGAACTTATCCCTTGGTTAGTTGCCCTAATAGGTCCAAAACAGTTTCGACAAAAGGAAATTATGTTAAAATTGATGATTCCAAACAAATATGATATCGCCATCGTAATGAAAAAGATTAAAGAGGATAATATTTTTGTAAAAAATATTCGCATTAACGATCTTGAAGACGATCTTCATTATGTCCAACTGCTAGTCCTAGTTGACACAAAACGAAAAACAACGGATGTCTATTATTTTGTGTCGACGTTTGAAGAAATCTCAAAAGTAGAAATCGAAAACTTATAATGGAATAATGAAAAGCGGCTGTCCTAAAACAAAGAGACAGACCTCGTAACCCTATACATAAAACGAATTGTATAGAGTACAGGTCAAGGCCCATAAGAACATCCGCTTTTCCTTATACTGAAATATATTCTACTTCAATACGAAATGGTTTTCCTACTTCTTCTTCTACGTAAAATTGCGCAATATCAACTTTCTCAATTGGAGTTGCTTCTGGCATAGTTTTTCCTTCATCTACCGCCATGTCTATCGCAATGGCCAATAAATCCTGGGCCGCCTCCCTCGCATCCTCACGATCATTTCCAGCTGTGGAAGCTGACAATCCCACTGCTTTTAGATCAGGAAAAACTACATGCATTGTATAATCTTCTTTCATCACTCTTGCTTCATAGTAATAAATCACTGGATATTGTGTCATAACTATCTCCCTTCAACGCTCTAGTTCATTATTGTAGCAAAATAAACTTCATATTACTCATTCAATATTGATTCTCTTCTCAAATAGCTTTTCTTCTTTACTTATGATACCATTTATCTTTATTAAATAGAGGAAGTGACTGTTCATGATTAATATTACAATCCCTACAGCAGATCTAACCATCAAGCAGCGAAAACAAATCGCAGAAGGGGACGAGCCAATTATTCCTGATATTTACGGTTTTATTGATTTTCACCTGATTCCAAGAGATAAAGGCGGAATCTTTACGTTCTTTAACAATGAGGGACAATTACTTTTCGTTGGGAAAGCTAGAAAGCTGCGTCAAAGAATCAAGAAGCACTTCGAGGATTCCGTTTCACCGATTAAGCTGCATAGAAACGAAGTATCCAGAATCGAGATTTGCTATGTAGAAGATCCGATGGAAAGAGAAATCTACGAGACCTTCATTATCAATGAACTTCAAGCAAAATATAATATCGAGAAAGTGTTTTTTAAATAATATAGGGAAAAAGCTGACTGCAGGAGCAATCAGCTTTTTTATTATTGACCCATAGCAGTTGTTAGTAAGTCACTCACTTATTTCTTCCCTCCACCCTATCACCTACTTTAAGAATGGAGAAATTTATTTGTGCAGTCTCTTTATGTCTTGAAAAATACTCGAATCATCCTGTGTTTTCTTTTCATTTTCTAAAGCGGGAACTAAGGGGTTCTGAGAAGAAAAACTAGCCATCATTTGTTTAAATTGTCCAACTGTAAGCGGTTTGGCATCGTCATTCAACTCATATCCTAGATGTCCATTCGGTTCAATCGTCCCTATTTTTATATCATGAATATTATTGAGTCCTTGATTGCGCATCTGCATTTCTAACTGCTCCAACGTAAGACGTAGTTTCCTTAAGGTATCCATCTGCACCATTCCATTCTCGATAACTGTCACTGACTTCCCCGTTAAAAACTTCTCAAAGCCATTAAATTTAACTTGTAAGTATTCTAAAGCAACCAAAAACACAACAAACACTCCAGCTGCGGTGATTGCTTTACCTACACTAAACCCAACAATCGGGTGTGCAATAATTGTTCCTATCGAAACCATTACCATCGTTTGAGATAATGTCATATGCGCAATGGATTTTCGCCCAGCTAACCTTAATAGAAGAAGGCCAGATATCATCAATACAACCGACTGCCAAATAAAAACAAGATTCATGTATTTCCCCTGCCTGTCAGATTCACGGATAGAGATATGATAACCATGTTAGGATTTGCTATACTGTTCATTACTGAAACAGCTGCATAGAACCAAGGAATCAGTCGCTTAAAAAAATTATCATCTAATGCTTTTGTTTAAAATCAAATGGTTGGATACACTTCATCAGGATCTGGACCTCTACGGCGGTCTTTATTTACCCCATCAATTTTCTTCATATCACTTTCTGAAAGAGAGAAGTCATAAATATCGGCATTTTGTTCGATCCTGCTCGGTGTGCTAGACTTCGGAATAATAATAGCAGCCTGCTGAAGATGCCAGCGTAATATCACTTGGGCGATACTCTTATTGTAGCGCTTCGCAATTTCTTCACTGGTTTCATCCTTCAATACATCCCCTCTTCCAAGCGAACTCCATGCTTCAACTGCAATATGATGATCATTCAAATATTTTTTGAGTGGGTATTGTGTGAGATATGGATGAATTCCAATTTGATTAACCGCTGGTATGATATGTACCTTCGTTGCTATTTTTTCAAGATGCTCGATTTGAAAATTACTAACCCCGATTGCCCGAACAAGCTTCTCATCATATAGACGTTCAAAAGCACGCCACGTATCAAAGAAATGAGCCTCACTCGGCCAATGAACTAGTAATAAATCCAACTGAGACAATTCTAATTTCTTCATCGACCGCTCAAAAGATGAAAGTGTCGTATCATACGCCTTGCTTATCATTGTTGATCGTCGTTGTAATAAATAACTCACTGCGATCTATAGGGCTTTTCTTTAATATCCTGCCCAGCAAGCCTTCATTTTTGTATAATTGAGCTGTATCAAATGAACGGTATCCTACCTCCAGCGCTTTATTAATCACCATTTCACCTTCTGATGGGTCTTCAATCAAATATACGCCAAAACCATGCTGCTGCATTCACACATCATTGTTCAATTAAATCTTGTCATCAAATCATTTACTCTTCTCATACTCCCCCTTATAAAAAATGTGAATTTATGGATATAACTATACTGTTCAATGTCCCTGCTATAAAGAGAAAACTCCTATAATTGAAAGTGAATTCGGGAATTTTTCACTAGTTTTTCAGATATGTTATCCTCATATAAAGGATATTTTCAACTTCGTTCTAGAAAGATAGACACAAAGAACATTTTTCTACCAAAAACCATTGACTTTTTCAGAAAAATAGATAAAATTAGAAATATACCTTTCGGGGGCTTAGCTCAGCTGGGAGAGCGTTTGGCTGGCAGCCAAAAGGTCAGCGGTTCGATCCCGCTAGTCTCCATAAAACAAAAAGAACAAATGCTCAATCTCATGACAAACAAGAGGTTGAGCATTTGTTCTTTTTGTTTTTTCAACGTCAATATAAATCACAAAAAAGTTAATCTTGACCAATTACATTCATCATCTTCTTTTCAAATTGTATAATAGAAGAAGATGGAAGGAGGAATGATTTTGAGAAAAAAGGAAATAACGAAAAAACAGTTTGATTTTCTTGACCATGAACTAAAGTATCTTAAAAATGAAGGGATTATTTCCAAGCAAGATCAAGAAAAAATTTTACGCTCCTATATCGCAAGGACTGGATTAAGTTTCATTTCGATTTTATTAGCCATCGGGGCACTCCTTTTAGGCCTAGGGGTGTTAACCTTCATAGCGAGCAACTGGATTTATTTAAATAAAGGGGTTAAATTCCTGATTATTATTGTATGTCTTATTGGGGTGAATTTCGCAGGGGTTAAATGGCAGACACGCTTTCCAAAAACAGCAAGAAGTCTGCATTATGTTGGTATTTTGATATTTGGAGCAGGTATTTTTCTAATTGAACAGATGTTTAACATCAGTATTAATTTTAACAGCTCCTTTTTATTATGGGCCATCGGAACGATATTCATTGGCTACTATTTAAAAGATACCGCCATCCTTCTTTTCACTTCCGTCCTACTTTTCATTTATCTGAACGGAAGCATATTCCTTAATGAAACGTCCTACCCACTTGCCATTCTTGTATTTTTACCGGCTTTATACGTTCTATTGAAAAAATTTGATTATCCTAAGATCCTGACCTTTTGTATTAACGCCTTAGCCATCAATACCATTGTCTTATTAGTAATGAAACTTGTGCCGAAATTCAATTTTCACAATCCAGGCACAGTCATCCTTACCATTCTGTTTATTCTGGGCATAATACTGGTGCATATTCCAGTTCCGACGAAATTACAAAGAACCATGCATATCCAAGGACATATTTTACACGGGATCACAGCTATATTCCTTACCTTTGAATTTTCTTTATGGTTCCCTATAGCTTATTTACTTTTTCTTCTTTACCTCGTCCATAAAGGTAGTTTGACCAGCATTGTCGTAATATGTGCATTGATTTTCAGATATTATATCGACTCCTTTGACTTCCTACCAAAATCACTTACATTTATCATCGGTGGTATGATTCTGATCGGTTTTGGCTTCTTCTTTGAAAAACAACGTAAAAAAGGAGGTAATCATCATGAAGAGTAAGCCACTTTTCCAACCACTTATCATATTTTCCATTCCAGTCTTAATCTTAATAATCATGGCGACACCTCCCGTCTTGACGATTTTGACCGGAAAAGAAATCAAAATACAAACCGCCCCAGTTGATCCGACAGATTTATTCAGGGGTAGCTATGTGGATTTACAGTACGAGATTGAGTCCGTTAAACTGTCACAGCTAGATGACTCGATTATTTCCGATTTTAAAAGGGCATATATTTATGATTACAAAAAAGTGTATGTACGGCTAAAACAAGACAGCGATGGTCTATACAAGGTCGACTTTGTAACAAAAGAAAAACCTAGCCATGGCATATATCTAAAAGGAAAATTAGAAATTCCGTATGACCTAAAAAACGCCGCTACAATTCAAGTTAAGTACGGTTTAGACAATTATTACGCACCCGAAGAAATGGCAAAAGAAATAGAAACTAAAGCCTCTGTTAAACCTGCAGTGGCCTTGATAAAAGTGAAAAATGGGCATGCAGTATTGACGAAAATCATTGTCGAGTAATTGAACAAATTTAACATATGGTGAAATTTCAATTAGTACTAGTTTCTTCATTCGCAACTAGCAAAAAGAGCGTCGGAATGACGCTCTTTTTGCCCTTAATAATAGAGATCTTTACTCAATAATCCTTTTAGCCCCTATATATCGATCCTTCCAGTATTTATCGCTCATTTTTACAATCTTTACACCTTTTGTAGTGCTCCCAACAAATGTGCCATCCCCATTAAAGATTCCAACAAAAGAAACTTTTCCTTTTTCACCTGTTGCATAAAACACTAAATCACCTGTTTTTAAGTCTTTTTGCTGAACAGCTTTACCCGTTTTATATTGTTCAGTACTTGTTCTCGGTATCTTCATTTCTGTCGCTGCATCTTGATAAATATACTGTGTAAACCCACTTGCATCAAATCCTTCAGGGGTCGTTCCACCATATTTATATGGACTTCCCACATAGTCACCTGCTACAGCTGTAACTTCATCGCCATAGTTGATAGTTGCTGATGCATTAGCTGGTCCAAAAATAAACGCTACTACCAATGCCACAAATGATAATGCTACTACAAGCCATTTTGAAACTGGTAAACTAATACTCATCCTTCTTCCTCCTATTTTGAAACTGAAACGCACTTTTAAATATATGATGGATTTTCGCTTTGATACCTAGAATTTCGTTTTCTCTCTCCAATTTTTTATGTACAAAACTTCTAAGGTCCGACACATCATTTCTACTTAGTTCGTTCTTTCTTCTACCCTATATAAAAACTCTTGTTCTTCATTCAGTTGAACGTGGTAACTGACTCTTTATTTAGTTGTTGCCTTACCTTTATTTGTTTTTAATTAATTAGCATTCGTTAGTTGTTTTTTAAATTTGCATCCGTTTCAGTGAACAAATTACAATAGGAAATTTCGTTTTATCACACTAGAGTCATCCTTACGCACGAACGTCGCTTCTATACCAGAAGCGACTGTTTTTTTTGTATATTATTTTTTCTCTGATTTATTATCCTTACTTTTTTTTGACTTTTCATCCGATTTATTGTCCTTATTTTTCCCTGATTTTTCTTCTGATTTATTATCTTTATTATTCCCTGACTTTTCATCCTCATTCTTTTGTTTTTCTACTTTTACCCCATAACTAATACTGCGTATATGAAACATTGCCAAGCGAATAACTTCTTCGTTAAAAATTAGCGTAATGAATTCATCATTAATATCAAAAAGTACCCCTTCAAGCTTCTCAGGTCCGCCGCGGTTAATGTTCACCCATTGAGATTTCAGATCACCTAGTAAACTTTTAAATGTAGGAGCCGTTTTATAAGAAAAGCCTTCAGGGATCTCTAGATTAAATTCTAATCCTTTTTTCACGTTTTCAGTAATACTCTTTATATGATCTGTTTTATAGTAAACAACACCTTCTTGCTCAGTTAATATAGCTAAATGGTCATCTGTAATGCCTAATAATATTCCTATCCGAGATTCCGGCCCGCCTCGATCTATCCTGAGAACTTTACCAATCATATGAGTAAACAATTCCTTATTCATAATGTTGCCCCTTCCATATAATCATTTTCACTTTATCTATATGTGTCATACCATGACGTTGTGCCATGTTAAATATCTATATACTTAGAATAGGCATAGGAAATACAAATAAATGTGTAGGTACTCCATCCAACTATATTGTAAATTTAGGTAGTTCCTGTAGTTAAATGAGTGTAATAATGAACGAACTGAATTATGATCCGAATGTTGGATACTAATAATTAGTCCCTATTCGTTTATTTGTATGCCTTCAATTACAAGACCCGTATAAAGTGAAACGTCAATCAGCAGGGGTTTTACTGCCCATTAATACAGGATAAAATAAAAAAACCAGACTCTAATTAAAGAGTCTGGCTTTTTATGTTTTAATTATTATGCTTTTTGAACGTTTGTAGCTTGGGGTCCACGTTGACCTTGTTCTACTTCAAAAGTTACTTTTTGACCTTCGTCTAATGATTTGAATCCTTCACTTTGAATAGCAGAGAAGTGTACGAATACGTCGTCTCCATTTTCACGCTCGATAAATCCAAAACCTTTTTCTGCATTAAACCATTTAACTGTACCTTGTTCCATTTTTGTTGCCTCCTAGTGTGAAAAACACACAATGTATTACTATCCCTGCCCAAAGTGATCATTAAGACGAAAAGTTGAACTTATACAATCCTTTTCACCGAACAAAAATAATTCTTCTTTATCATAACAGGTAATGTAAACAATAGCAAATCATTTCACATGATTATTCATTCTACTTTTTTTAACCTGTATTCAATTTATGACGAACTGCTATTTTTATTGATTTATTCACAATACCAAAATGGATGAGCTAAGTATTAGTAAGTGCAGCAAATAAAAGCACCCATATAGCAAATGTTTTTCTCACAAATTAGCTAATTCGTTCTAAAGTTTTTATAATAACCAAAACCCTTCCGTATATTTAATATCTCGATATAGTATATAATAAAGGTTTAACGAACATAATATTCAAAACATTTAAATTCAAAAGAATATTTGTTGGCAGTTTCATTTTTCATAAGACATATATTCTTATGAAACACATTTTATTCAAGGCGTGATAGTTTATTCTAGGATACTTTTTTTGTACTGGCACAAACTAAACAAGTCAGTATTGAAAGGAGTGAATGAGCATGAGTCGTGGTAAACATCTTAATCACAAAGAAAAAGGACATCCTGGAAACTTCCCTGCAAATAGCTTGAGTGAGGAGAAAGAGCACAGTCAACAGCTTGAACAAGTTGAAGATATTGTTACACACGAAGCATTTAAAAATCGGGTAAAAGAGGACGAATTGCCTTAGATTATTACCTATATGCAAATTCTAAAAAGGTCATAATTGTCACTCTCGATGATTATGGCCTTTTATATTTAATTTTGTAACAACAAAGAGAGGTTGTCCCAAAAAGGTCTGAAGTCACATACTATACATCGTTTAATGAGTCATGTTCGCGTCTTAAACGATATATATAGTAGATGTGGAGTCTGACTCTTTCGTCATGGGACAACCCCTTCTAAACTTACGCAGTTTTACTTGTTTTCAGATTCATTTTTTCTCGTACCTTCAGCTAATTGCTCAAAAGAATTGACTTTACCATGTGGGTTTTGCGACTGCTTCCGCTCTCTCCATTGTCGTTCTTCTTGTCGTTTAGATTGAGTCATTTCGATAAGTCTCCTTTATATAAAGTGAACCTTCAATCAGTGGAGGTCTTACTGCCTGTTAATGCGGCATAAAGTTCATCAATTGTAAGTTAACCTTGGATTTGATTTTCATGCTGGAATCCTTTATTTATGCCGTTTCTTATAAGACGGTGAGAAGCGTTAAAACAATAAAGGCCCCACCCCTTGTATTCGGTGAAGGTATCTTTATATCTTGTATCAAGTCTGACAAATGTAAATCAATGCATTCCTTTCCACTCACCTTGGTTTTTAGATGCTTTTTCTTTTTTCGCTTTATTTTTATGTGCTTGATTGGCATTTGCGCTACCAAATTCTTTAGAGAACTCTGAATCGGTTTTGCTTGAGTCGAATCCTTGTTTGTTCTTTTGATCTGCGTCATTTTTCTTTGTTCGTTTTGCCATGGATACCCCTCCTTCTTGTCTTTAGTATGAGAGTAGAAAGGAGAAATATACCTCGATTTATAACAGATAACCTTAACAGAAATTCATAATATTTCATGTTTTTTTGATAAAAAAATAATAAGTACCAGTGTGGTTACCCTATCTGTTAAATACACTTTGGATTATTAGATATCAAGTTGTTATGATTGCCCTATCCAATTAATGAGGTGACGATGATGTGTGGTAATACTTTATTTGCTTAATGCATAATGTCCCTATTGGCCCAACAAGTGCTGATACTGATACCCCTAAGAAGAAAGGTTTAAGAAATAATATTGACAAAATCCCTCCCAAAATAAAGAAACCTCTCATCCCTATAAAAGGGACGAAAGGATATCTTCCGGTATACCAGCTTTAACGTTTCGGTCACGTCTAAGCCTACTCTTGATCGCCAATATCAGGAAGAGACTCGAAAAAAAGATATTTACAGGTTGTTTAAAAATTCTCTGACTGCGTCTGGCGTTTTGGCGTTTGCACTGTGCAAATGAGAAAGCTTTTCGCCATTTTTAAAGACTAATAAAGAAGGAATTCCCATTACACTTTGTTCCTCTGAAATTTCTGGAAACTCATCACGGTCAATTGTAAACCATTGTTTGTCTTGATGCTCATCTGTAATTTCATCAATGAACATATCTAAACGCTTGCAGTCGGGGCACCAAGTTGTCGTAAATACTCCAACCGTTAATTCATCTTGTTTGATTTTTTCACGATATTCTTGCTCAGTTTTGATTTGTTTCATTGTTTCTCCTCCTATGGATTCCTCTTTCTTATTATACGTTTTTTTCTATCTTTACTTACAGTCCTTTAGAAAAATTAGTAAAGAATTGTTGGCTCAACGCCAAAGTCTGTTCTTGACATAAAAAAACAACTTTGTACATTCAACACAACTTGTTATAAACAAAGGGGCTTACTAAGGTACTAATATGAACAGAACATAAGTTAGTTTCGTCAAGTACATGTTTTGGTGAAGAGCCAGATTGTTGACTAATTATATTTTTGTGTACCTACTATTTGGTACATTCACTAGCTTACCATGCTAATTCGAGGGTTAGCAAGCGAAACGAGTATGTGTTTTTTGATACTTGAATCTATCTTATTCTGATTATCGAAAGGAAATGTTGCTAGAGTCATCTATACTAATATTCCATCTAGATTCTTTCTGCTAAATAATAAAGACCTAACTAATCATACGTTCATATATTAGATTGATGGGAACTGGCTGATAAACATAAAAAATAAGCATCATTTTTGATGCCTATTTTGCATTTAGCCCTTTTTTATTCGACTGTAGCTTCTGACTTTCCTGTAAAAATTTTCTGACCTCTGTTGGCGTGATTCCAATTTGTTTTGCTGTCAGCATAAGGGTAACCCACTCAAAATCAAATTCTTCTCTCTGTGTTTCCTCGACCAACTTCATCTTGAATACCATCCCCTTATTTTTATACAGTTGAGTCGATTGGGTCCCGATCAATCATTTAGTCCTTATGATTCTCTCCTCCATCTTCATGAAAAAGCATGCCGTACAAAAAAAGAGGGACAATCTCATTTGCTATTTCCTCTGGTTGCTTTTTTCCTTGCAGTAACTGAGTAACTGTTAGACGTTCAATAATTCCAACTAAACTTTCAGCTACAATGCTCATGTCAATATTCGAACGGTAATACTTATTTTGTTGTCCTGAAACTAGATTATCGGTCATTTGTGCGGCAAGTTGTTTTTTCAATTCCTCTGCCTCTTGCGCGATCAAGAATCCAATACGCGCAAGATTTGGGTTTTCAACAAAGTACGTGAAGATTGCTGCCAAATGTTTTGTAAGCGCCTCCGGGACGGAATGTGAATCGATTCCTGGTTCAAGACTGCTCTTTTTCGTATATGCAAACAAATTTTGGCGAAATGCATCTACTAATTCTTGAAAGATTGCCTCCTTGCTTTGAAAATATAAATAAAAGGTAGGTTGGGTTAAGTTCGCCCTTTTTACAATCGTACTGACTTTTGTTTCATAATAGCCTTTTTGTGCAAACTCATCAGCCGCAATCTTCAATAGCAGCGCCCTACTCTCTTCCCCACTCGCTCCCTTTTCCCTTCCTCTCTGACCCATTATATGACAACTCCAAGTTGATTATTATATATTACTCGATAGTATTATTATCCTATAAATCTCATGATTCAGTCGATTAGTTTTCAGAATTTACAAAATTATTAAATAATTAAACACTTTCGTTTTCCTTGAAAGAGACTGTCCAATTAGGTGCTGCCCCAACACTAAACACAGTTAATCTGAACTGTAGATAGTAGTTTTTTTTGTGTGACAATCTGTTTAGACAACCTCTTTCTTGATCTATAAAAATATGGATGAATGATACTTACGATTGTTCTCTTTTGTACAAAAAATCCTTTTTATTTTGAATCTATCTGTTTGACATAAATAGCCTGTGAGAAACTTGTACTTATACAGCCTTCTAAATCGGCTTCACTCAACAATCGTAGATTTAAGGCAGATTTTATCTTCCCCTCATCCGGCTTTTTCTGAATTAGATCTGTTAAATTCAACTCTTCTAATCTATGAACTGTAACTTCTTGATCAAACTTTTCTGTTGTTCTTATTTGTCTTTGTACTTTGTAATCACTTATCATTAGATCACCTTTAACTAGTTTTCCAACTGATTGATCAAAGTGTTGATTAAAGTCTTTTTTCAGGGCATCTAATTGGGATTCTATATCCTTTTTTTTCTGGCTCAACTCCATGTATTGAGCAAGCTTTTCTCTTGTAATTAAATGACCTTCATCTTGTTTCAACTTAAATCCCCTCATTCCTCATATTGATACTCCATCATATTGTGAAACAAGGGGAGATATGCCCTTTACTTTACTACATACTCAGAAAATTTTATTAGGGAATATAATGATGTCAACATTCATTTATGCGATATCCCCTATCAAATACTGATTTTATAAAAATGTTTTCTATATCTATATGATACATACCTACAGGTAATTCGACGTTCATCCAAAGCTTCCCTACTCCGCTCCTGCCCATTTATCAATGAGACATACTCTCATACTATATCCGCACATATCATGTATAGAATTCAAAGAAAGAGAAGGTGGAGAGATGGTATACCCTCAATATCAATATGTACAGTTTCCAGGTCATCATTATGGGAATCAATGGAACCCTTATCAGCCTTGGCAACATCATCAACAGTGGAACCCTCATCAACAAATGCATCATCAACCACATTGGCACCCTCAGCATAATTGGCATCAAGGACAGCATCAAGGACACGGCGAATGGGATCATCATGGCTATCCACATATGCAAAACCCGATATATGGACATAACCCAGCTGAGTATCATACTCATTGATTGATAGAAATAAATAGGCTGCCAAAGGCAGCCTATTTATTTTGTTCGTATAGTAAAGATATTCTGTACTCATGAAGATTCTACCTGGAGGTGAAATCGCCAGCTCTTCTAGCACGAGCGATAATAATCGTATCCTACTCACAATTGCGCCCCCTTTCTTTCCAGATGTTCATTCATGATACATTAAACCGATTAAGCATTTGTACTCAATCCCAACTTAAGGTCAAGGAACCCTTGCATAACTTCTACCAAATACTCCGCACTTGTCAGCTCTAGTCCCAAATGATACGAATCAACAGCCAAATTCCAACGTTCCATTTTTTCATGATCATTGAAAATACTAAACAGTTGTGTTTCAAATGATTGTTTATGATCAAGTTCGAATACAAGCGACGAGTCTTTTAAATATCGTAAATTGATTTTCTCTTGGCCTGGAAGCATTGAATGGACAAAAATTGGCAGTTTTTTTCTTAATGCTTCACTAATGGTGACACCACCAGGTTTCGTAACGATTGCATCTACCTCTTCATATAGCTTGTTCATTTCTGACCTTGATGATAAATAAGGTAATGGTTTAATATGATCTAAATTCCACGTAATGATTTCGTCATACAGCTTTCGATTATTGCCGCAAAGTACATAAAAATCAAGGCCTGGAGATTTCTTTAACTCTTCAGATAACTTTAATATCCCTCCAAGCCCGCTATTGCCTCCAGATATTAAGATCTTTGGTCGTTTTACGCTTTTCGGTATACGAGCGGTCATCGTAATTTCTTCATGTACCGGAATCCCCGTAACAATCATGTTTTGATTCGCAATTTGATATTTCCTTATTAAGGATTCTTTCACTTCTTGACTAGGAAGAAAGTGAACATCAATCCCTTCTTTCCCCCATACATTATTAATAAAAAAGTCGGTGTACACGTTAATAATCGGGATGTTACATTTCCCTTTCCTTTTTAACTGACTGAGGAGATAAGAAGGGAAACCATGTGTGCACACAATTAAATCCGGATTTTCCTCTGATAACAATCGCTCCATTTTCTTCAAGAAAATATGTTTATACCATTTAAAGGAATGTACCTTTGTTGGAGGTACATAGAAAAAATTCTTATAGGCGAGATTATAAGTTTCAGGCGCATACCGAATCCAGTTTAGATAGCCATTGGAAATCATTTTCTCTAACGATTCATTTGTATAACTCAACAAATCAATTTTTTTAAGAACAATCCCACTTGTCCTCATTTTTAACATATCCATTAACGCGTCGGCCACTTGATGATGTCCAGACTGCATTCGTAAGAGAGGTAAAAACAATATTTTTTTCATATATGTCATCTCCTAATTTCATAAACAATCCATTTTATTATACATTTACCTTAAAAAGACTATCTACAGTATTTAGGACTTTCTCCTCTTACAATGTATCACTTTTTTTATGTAATGCTCAGGTTTTAATGAATTTTTAATGATATTATTAGGGTATTTTTATATAGAATTCTTACCTATTTCAAGCCTTTCCTTTTTTTAAAAAAGAAGTTAATCGTAACATATAGTAAAAAGAGAACTAAGAAAAAGACTCCTAGATATGGCACATAGGCTGGGTTAATATGAAAGATCCCTCCAGCATAATATCCGGCGAGAATAAACGGGACTGTCCAAAGTATCGAGCCTATTAGAGAAAATAAGAGAAATCCTCTAAAACGGATGTGGGAAATACCCGCAAAATACGGATTTATTTGCCGCAAACCTGGCAAATAAAATCCTAACAAGATCGTCCTGTAAACATTTTTCGTAAATTTACCTCTCGCTTTTTCCCATCGCTCTTTGGTTATCCCTACAAACCTTCCATATTTTTCAATGAATGGATACCCAATGTATTTTCCACAAACATACGCTGTAAGCATCCCGCTAAAAGCGCCAGATATAGAACATAATACAGCCCATCCAAATGAAATCTTATGGTGAACAATCAATACTCCAATTAAAAATAGCAAGGACTCTTCTGGAGCGGGAATCCCTACAATACCAAAGAATAAAAAAACAAAAATAATGAAATATCCATATAAATCAATATAATGTAAAATCGTATCAATATTCATATAACCCTCATCTAATTATAATTCGCTAAATGTGATAAAACGCCTTCCCCTTTCTGTCATTTCTTTGAGATAAATTTCTAAGTTTTCGAGCATATAGCGCGGTGCTTCTATGTCCGCACCAAATGTTTCGCCGCAGTCATGGAGCAGAAGAATAGAGCCGCCATCTGTCGTTTTTCTTAATTGATCGAGTAGTTCAGTTTTACACGTTTCTACCTTCCAGTCCCCAAAAATATCCGACCACATGATGATCTTATATTTCTTACTTATCAATCGTGTAAATAGATTAAAATGCCCCCATGGTGGCCGATAAAAAGTGACCTTTTCATTCGTACATTCAGTTATTGCTTTTTCAGTCATAATGAGCTGGTTCCTTAATTTAAATGGGGACATAAGCCAGCTAGAAATATGGTCGTAATGATGGATACCAATTGTATGGCCTTCCTCATGCATTCGTTTTATGATCTTAGGGTTTCTTTTCACCTTGCTACCCACTACAAAAAAAGTTGCCTTCACCCCATACCTTTTTAGTAAATCAAGTAATTGTGGCGTATAGTGAGGATTAGGGCCATCATCAAACGTTAAGACTATCCTGTTTTCACCTTGGACTTTCTTTGTTATTCCTAAATTGTAAATACGAATAAGCAGTGTCGGGATCACTGAATAAAGGAGAACGAGCAGTACAATAACAGTGAAACTAATTATCCAGATCTTTATCACGTAAAACAGTTCCTTTCAGTGACTATTTATCCATTCTATGCAGCCTTTTTACGTTTTCCCCCTATTATAATGTTTTATTTTATGTTTTTCTATAGTCACCTGAATTCTGGCTTTTTGGGCTTAATCTATGTGACAGAAATGCTTGGGTTGTAACACCGGCTGACATTAGCTTCTTCACGTCCCACTCCACTTTAAGTTTTCTCGTTCTCTCTTCAAATTAAAAAAACTCGTTTTGATGCACCATCTCGGGTTTGGATCGCGAGACCTAAACGGTAGAGGGGATTAGATTACTTTGGGTAAATGAATGCTTCCTGTTTCGACGCATATTCTCCAATATTATTGCAATATCAGAGTAAGGCCCGTTTGCAACCTCTCTGCCAGTAAGCATTATTCAAATAACTTGGTCCACGTGTCACATCCTGCCATTCCATCTTGTTTAAGATTTTTCGATTTTTGGTAGCTCTTTACGGACATTTCCGTGTTTGTTCCAAACATACCGTCTATGCCTTGCGGATCAAAACCTCTGATGTAGAGTGTGGATTGAAGAATGTAAGTGATATTGCCTCTTGCCCCTTTTTTAACAACTCGAACGGCAGCTCTTGTTTTTGGTCCCCAAATTCCGTCAGTAGTAAGTCCTGCCTTATATTGCTTGTTTAATTCTGTTTGGTAGCCTTTTATGAGTGCTTTTTTTGTAGCAGGTCCATATCTTCCATCCTCTTTCAATCCGGTATCATACCTATTATTTAATGTTCCTTGTATGTTCATAACTGTTTTGCTTCCTACATTTATTGGACTTGGAACAGTGGCTGCTCCTTGCCCACTGCCAAAAGGATCTGTGCCGTATCCTTTATATTCATACTGCAGATGGACCTTATCCACAAGTGTCGTCCAATCTCCCCCCCACGTAAATCCAAGTTGCTTCGCCTTTGCAATGGCCTTTTTAATTTTTGTCGAACCAAATCCATTCCAGATAGTCTTACGGTCTTTAACTGGTACAAAGTCCAGCGCTTGACCAACCAGATGGTAGGAACGCATTGTTTGTGAAGCACCTAATTGATAGTTCCTCGCTTGTTCTTCCAACGTTCTTGTCGTTTCGTAAATCAGAAGGTCAATTTCCTGTTCACAACAGTACTGGTACCATTGTAAGGCGGCTTTTTTTGTGTTGTTTGCTAGTTTGTTAATATTAGCCAGACTCCTTTGATTATATGTCATTTTAAATGCCATTCTTTTCGCTCCTTTTCTACTATCCTATTTAAAAATTGAACAACCGATTCGGACTATTGTCTATGAGTTACAGCAAATAGCGACTGAAACTAGTTATTCAATTACTTTATAAGGTGAATATTCAAAATCGGATCGACTATTTTAAGATAAACTCTCCCCTTTCTCCTCTGCTCCTGTAGATTTTTTTGTTAGCTTCTTTCTTAAAGTGCGTGTTCAAAAGGAGGATAAAAAGAGCCGAGAAGTTCTGCGAGCGATCGTCCCGAACCTTTCGCGTATGCAGTAATACGGAGGACCGGACTTGCACAGGTTGTGCTGACTTCTGTGTTGCGCACAGGATGTGCGCGATCTTAACAGAAGGTCATTAATGAGCTTTGAAGCAATTCGCAAGCTTTTTTACCGGACTTTTTGAACATCCTCTTAAAACACAAAGCAGGGAATCCCATTGAAAAGGATTCCCTATTTCTACATATACAACCCCGCGAGCAAAATCCCAAGTGTATCTTCATAAATTTCATCGAACTGTGATAATGGAAGCGGATTGATCCCCATGCCAAGCTCTACAGTAAATCCCGGTCTACGCCAATCTTGAATAAACCAATCCTTGAAACCTGCATAACTATCAATGGTTTGGACTGGTTCGTAGCCGCTTACTCTGCTAAATTCTTTCACGATTGTTTCCGATTCAGGCGGTTCTAGATTTTCAAATCCCCAATAAATCACTTTACCTTGTGTATGAAAGGCAAGGACTCTTTCGAAGTCCCGCTTTCTCGTCAAAGCAGCCATCGCTATTGCTTCTTGTTCTGATAGTGGACTTTTTCCCGGATAATCTCGTGGTCCAGGACTATTCCTGCGCCGTGCTTTTTCCTTTTCCCATTCTGCCGGAAATTGATCATTCAAGTCGACTCCGTTTATATTCGCTTTCCAACTTTTAAAATCAGTATTGCCATTATTATATTCAACTACTTTCGTTTGATAGGGTTCAATGGATGGCGGTCCTTTCAAAACAAGATTCACTCCATCGGGATTCACCATGGGCACGATGGACAACATCGTCTCCTGATAAAGTAGGAATGTATGAAGCCCACGAATCGATACGTTGTTTGTCAAAGACAATAAATAATCATTGAGAAACGTCATAATAACAGGTGTCGTGATCCATTCATTCGCATGAAATGCTCCATTGTAGTGAACCCGCTTATTCCCACTTCCAACTAAAACCTCTGGAATTTCATTTCCCAGTACCGAATTTCCAATCGAAGGCACCTGTATGAAAGGATACACATTTTGCAGCCTTGTTAGATCTCTCTTCATTGTTTCATAGTCATAATTTTGTTTCCCCTGTACAAGTCGCCAAGTAATCCGTAATGGTACCTGTATCGTCTGACCGATTTGCAAAGCATTCGGATTTATATTTGCATTCACAAGCTTAATTGATTCAACCGATATATGCCGCTGCTTTGCAATCGACCACAATGAATCGCCAGCAACAACTTGATAATCAACCGAAATATACCCTGGAATCTTAACCCTCTGCCCAATCGTAAGCAGGCTCGCATTCACACCTAGGTTCGAATCAACAATTAAATGGACATTCACACCGAACAACTGACTATAATCCCAAAGGGAATCTCCCTTTCTCACAATGACTTCCATAGCTCTCCTCCTCGTTTGACCAAGGCTGCTATATACACTATATGCAAATAAATTAAGAATCAGAATTAGTTTTGCAGAAGGGCGAATGCCCTTTATTGCCCCCATCAAATTAAGAGGCAAAACTTTGGTGGGGTTTCTAATTTCATTGAATAGGTCATCCTTTTCTTGAAATAGAGTTTATTTCTAGAGGAATTTGAAGGAACTACTTTATGAGAGCATATAGGGATCTAAAAAAATAATATATGCTAAATTGGATAGATTGGAAAAAGTGGGGCAAAAATGAAAAAGGGTCAGACCCCGCAACAACTAAATACAGTATAAGATATGTGTATGAAACACTACTTACTGATTTAGAGTACGAGGTCAGACCCCTTTTTGTTTAAAAGTCTTCAAAAATAATGATCATTTTCTTAGATTTCATCTATAACAGATTTATTAAGCCGTCACTGCTGAGAGATTTTTTGCTACCGCTGCAACTTTTGTTAAACCTTCAGCGATAATTGTTTCAGCTTGACCTGGCATTGCATTATGACCTTCAATAATAACTTCTTGTTCGATTGCCATACCGAATACGCCACCAACCACATTTTTAATATAGTTAGAAGCCATTTCCATAGGTGCTGCTTCTGGCGTTGAGTAAACACCACCACGTGCACTTAGAATAATTGCCTTTTTGTCAGTCATTAAGCTTACTAATTGGCCATTTTCGCCGTATTTGAATGTGAAACCAGCTTGGTATACATAGTCAATGAATGTTTGTAATTTAGCAGGGATCGTTAAGTTCCATAATGGGAAGGCAAATACAACTACGTCTGCTGCTGTTAAAGCATCCATTGCTTTTTGTTTCGCAGCTAAGATGCGTTGTTCTACGTCTGTCATTTCTTCGCCAGATTCTACTTTACCGAAAGCGTTGAATAAATCTTGACCAAAGTAAGGCATATCTTCTGCAAATACATCGTAAGTTGTTACATTAACACCTTCTACGTTCTCCATAAAAGTTTCATACATTTTACTTGAAACAGCATCTGTTGCTGGACGGTTATTTGCTTTTACTACTAATACGTTCATTATATTGTAACTCTCCTTTTTTATCGTCAATTTAATCATCTCGAATTCATAATATATTGTTTTAGTGTAAATGTCAACGAAACGAACTCAAACTACAGCTAAAAATATCAGATACTCGGTGCTTACGACATCAAACTCCACATCTTATTCATTTCTTCATTCATACAATACAATATTATTATATACCGGATCAGAAATAGAATTAGAATGAAACTCTTTTATTTTTTTTCAACTTACCAGTAAGGTCTATACCTTGTCCTGTAAACCCTTCTACTGCTTTATTTGTTAGTAGGATTTTTCTGTTCTGGTAATAGGATTTATCATGTAGAAAAACTTGATAAGTTTGTACCTTTTTATAGGGAATTGTACTATTCATGTACTGTAACACCCTCGTTTCTTCCCAGGCATATACAATGGCTGGTTGATCTAGAGACTGTAAATAGTTAGATAATTGATAGGTGGCTGAAGATTCATTCGCTTGTTTTATAATCAATATAGATGAATGGTATGTTTGTGATATTAATAGGAGACAACAAAAAATAGATAGGACAAATTTTCTAATCTCTTTCGTCTCTCTTAATACATTAATCAATACAATAAAAAGAAAAAGTATGACTAAAGGAAGAATATGTCTAGGTTTATCAATGTTTTGTGCAACAATGGCCCAGATCAAATAACCAATACCCGTGATACACGCTAAGTGCTGAGTGAAATCTTTTTTTAGATCTCTCCATTTCAATGGAAATATAAACAAGCTAACAAATATACCATATAACACGGCTATTGAACTACCCACCACTTAATTTTCTAACGAAAATTTGAAGTAGGGGATTCCTAGGAACACCAATCTATCGATCAGTTATGGGGTAGGCGATCCCCGTAGTCCCTACGGTTAGAAGTCTTACGGCTTCTTTTTTTAGATTTATTCCTGCGTTTATATCTCGATCATGATAGGTATGGCACTCCGGACAGTCCCATTCACGCAATCCAAGATGTTTAACGTCTTCATTTTGATAGCCACAACATGAACAAAGTTGACTGGAAGGGAAGTTTTTTGCGACCATTATGACTTGTTTCCCGTACCATTTCGCCTTGTATTCAATCATCCTTTTGAATTGTGACCAGGATACTTCACTAATGGCTTTGGCAAGATTATGGTTTTGAAGCAGATTAGATACGGACAAATCTTCCATCCCAATCATGTCGTGGTTTTTGACAATCTTGGTTGAAATTTTATCTAAGTAACCCTTTCTAGAATTTGACATTTTTTCATAGATACGTGCCACTTTGATTTTAGCTTTGTACCAATTCGAACCACCTATTGTCCGTCTGCTCATGATTCTTTGTGCTTTGGCTACCTTTTCTTCTAAGCTGCGGAAAAATTTTGGATTCGAGTAGATCGTTCCATCTGAAAGAATCGCAAAATCTTTGATTCCCAAATCGATCCCCACCGCTGACTCTGTTTTAGGTAATTCTGATACTTCTGATTCGGTTGCTATCGACACAAAGTATTTATCAGAAGGGTTTCGTCTGATGGTAGCACTAAGAATGCGTCCTTCTACCTCACGACTTTTAGCAAAACGAACAAGCCCCAGTTTAGGTAATTTAATTTTGTTTTCAATAACAGCAATATTTCCGTTCGTATGCTTTGTTGTGTAAGATTGAACAGGGTTCTTTTTAAACTTAAATCGTGGTTGTTTATTCTGCTTTTTGTAATAACGATTATAGGAATCACTTAGATTTTCAACAGCTTTTTGCAAAGCAATACTATCTACTTCTTTCAAAAAAGTGTACTGTTTTTTTAGTTCAGGAAGGAATGTAACCGTTTCGTATTTATTCAGGTATGTACCTTTCCAATCATTAGAAGGAAGTTGGCCATTTTGTTTCATTTCTTCCACGACGTACCAATAGAGATCTTCTTCTTTTTGTTTACCAAGAAAGAAGTTATATACGAAACGTGAACAACCTATCGTTTTATTAATCCGTATGGCTTGATCCTTGTTTGGATAGATACGAAATTTATAAGCCTTATTAACCAACATACGATTCACCCCCTATATCCTACTTACATTTTGCCATTGGTTACATAATAATACAAACGTACGTTCTATTAAAAGTCAAAAAAACAGAAAAAATAAGGGCCATTAGGCTAACGCCTAACCGAAATTCATCTCCCCCTTATCGTTGGGCTACACCCTTCACACGATTGAAGAGGGAGTCTTCTTTCGGAAAATGATAAAATTATTTAAGAGGAAATCCCCGTCCATAATACATTGTGAAGTACTAATGTTTTTATCCTTTCTAGAAAGGATAGATCACTGGACACAGCCGTATTACCCCAATCGTTAACATGACCGCTTGTAAAAACTGGGATCAATGATATTCTTCTCTATCTCCTTTATTTATAGTATAGTAATCTCTAAGTTAGGAGTGAGACGATGAAGAAGTTCTTAATATTCATTGTGGTGCTAGTAGTCTTTGTAGGTGTTGCTGGGTATGCCATTTATTATTACGGCACAAACTTAGCCTCTCATAAGTTAATGAATGCTGTTTCGACTGAGCTAGAGAAAAGTGGACAAACAGAAGAAGTAAAGCAATTTATCGAAAATGACCCAGAGCTGAAAAAATTCGTAGAAGAAGCGAAATCTGTTGACGAAAGTTCATTGCCTTTCACGACAAAAGAAGAGGCGACACGTGTTCTTGTCAAAAAGGTCGGCGTTACTAAACTTCTGAACATAAAAGCGCAAGCTCAAGATGGAACACTATCTAAAGAAGAAGTGCTTGCAGACCTTCAAGGAAAATTATCTGAAGAAGAACTACTTGCTTTAAAAGTTATCGCCTATAAGGAACTTTACCATAAATAAGCATGGAGACCTGATTAAGGTCTCTTTCTTTCATTTGAATAGTAGAGTGCTAAAAAAGAAGATGATTTTATTCGATACCTTCTTTTCATTTAAAACCACGCCTTTTTCAACAAAAGGATTCCCTCTTGCAACTCTTCATGTGAAAGTCCACCATAGCCTAATAAGATAGTTGGTTCATGACTGTATTTTCCTTTTTCATAATAGAGCGAAGTAGGGTAGATATTCACGCCTACTTGCGTAGCTCTTTCCACAAGCTCCGTTTCAGACAATCCATTATTAATTTGCAGAAGAATATGCAACCCTGACTTCTCGCCAATTACAGTTACGCGATTGTCGAAATGCTGCTGAATTACTTCGGTCAAAATATGGTTCTTTTTTCGATAAATGGTTCTCATTTTATTTATGTGTCGTTCCCAATGGCCATTATCGATAAATTGATAAAGTGCTTCTTGGATGATGCGCGGGACGGTATGCTTGTACCCACTGAAATTTTGATGATATACCTTCAGCAAATCAGGTGGTAAAATTAGATAACTTACTCGAATGGATGGAATGAATGCCTTTGAAAACGTCCCTAAATAGATGACTCTGCTATTCGTATCAAGCCCTTGTAAAGAAGGAATTGGTTTACCGACATAACGAAATTCCCCATCATAATCATCTTCAATAATGTAAGCTTGCTTTTCTCTCGCCCATTTCAATAATTCCATTCTCCTTGAAATCGGCATGATTGTGCCAGTTGGAAATTGGTGTGATGGTGTCACATAGACAATGTCAGCACGAATGCGCCGTAAATGCTCGACAGTTAACCCATCTTCATCCAATGGGATTCCTTCAATTTTCCTTTCAAAATCTTGAAAGACATGGCGAATTCTATGAAAGCCGGGATCTTCCATCGCGAAGGTTCTATTCTTACCAAGTAGCAAACAAAGAAGCTGCATCAAATATTGTGTACCCGCTCCAATAATAATCTGATCAGGCGAGCAACGTACTCCTCTTGATTGAAAAATAGAATCAGCAATGGCCACGCGAAGGTTTCGTTCACCTTGAGGATTTCCATTCATGAATAGCTCATGTTGACAGGATGTATTCAAAAGCAACTTCCGCCAAATAGAGAAAGGGAACTGTTTCAAATCTACTTCGCCATGATTAAAGTCAATCTTATATTCAGACTTTATTTCTGGAAAATTTGGTTGCTGTGGAGGTTTCTGGTCCTTTTTCTTTATGATATTCCCTTCAAGCTCGACCACAAAGTATCCCTTTCGTAATACGCTTTCTACATAGCCTTCTGCGATTAACTGCTGATAAGCCGCATCCACCGTATTCAAACCGAGGTTAAGATGAACAGCCAGCTTTCGTTTCGAAGGCAACTTCCTTCCAGCTTGAATCCTTCCCTCTTGTATTTCTTGTTTAATAAACTCATAAAGTTGAAGATACAAAGGGTGTTTTTTTAATTTTTGAAAATGCGGGGTCATTTCAAACATCGCGCTCTCCTAACTGGTTCTATTAAATAGACCCAATCTGATTCTTATGCTGGAACCAGTTTTTTATTACAATGCTAACATACTTGATAAAAAAAGGAGAAAATTCATATGGAATACATCGAATTAACAGGGAAAACCGTTACACTCTTGCCTCTATCTGAAGAACATTTCGAAGGATTTTATGAAGCGTCCAAACCCATTGAGATCTGGGATTGGTTAGTAACGAAGATTTATTCTCGTGAAGATGCTGTTGCTTATATGAATCAAGGATTGCGCGCGAAGGAAGAGGAGGAGCAATACCCATTCGTTGTGATTGAAAATGGAACAGGCAAGATTATTGGAAGCACTTCTTATCGAAACATTCAGTTTGATAATGAAAGCTTAGAAATTGGATCAACCTGGTATCATCCGTCTAAATGGAGGACAGCTGTCAATACTGAATGCAAATATTTACTTTTACAACACGCCTTTGAGACATGGAAATTAGGCCGAATAGAGTTCCGTACAGACGAACAAAATACACGATCACGTGCAGCCATACTCCGTTTGGGCGCTGTGGAAGAAGGTAAATTACGTAGAGAAAAAAGATTAACAGACGGAACGATGAGAAACACGATGGTCTATAGCATCCTAAATGATGAATGGCCAAGTGTGAAGCAGCGTTTGCATGATTTTTTGTCCCAGCATGAAAAGTGATATACGTTAAGATGGACGCATGTATTCTATATTCAATGCATATATCTAGACATTGACGCATATCTGCCTTCAGCTCATATTTTTCTTCAAAGGAGACTTTTCAAAAATAAGAGAGGATCACCAACAAAGGTCATCCTCTTCTCAACATTTATTCTAAATGACGGCGTTGGTAATCCGCAATACGGCTATAATCGCTTTCTAATTGACGGCTGACTGATAAATAAATCGACATCAATTCTTCATATACTTCTACGTTTTCAGCAATTGGCTCGAGCTCATTCGTGTCGCCAATCATTTCCGAAACCACATTTAAACTATCAATTTCACCTAATGCATACAATCCAAGTACAGCAGCACCTAAGCTTGAGCTTTCAAAACTTTCAGGTATCGTCACGTTTTGGTTAAACACATCAGCCATAATTTGACGCCATAGCTTTGAGCGAACAAATCCGCCACTTGCATGAATTTTTTTCGGTGGGCCAGCTAACTCTTGAACAGCAAGCAACACGCTGTATAGATTATACATCACACCTTCTAGAACTGCTCTTACCATATGATCTCTTGAATGGTGAAGAGCAAGTCCGAAGAACGAACCTCTAGCATGAGCGTTCCATAACGGTGCTCTCTCCCCTGCCATATACGGATGGAAGATGAGACCGTCCGCTCCGGGTGCAATTGTTGCAGCCATATCGGTTAGGATTTCATACGGATCTTGGCCGGTCTCTTTAGCTGCTTCAATTTCAGCACGGCCAAATTGATCTCGAGCCCATCTAAAAGTAATTCCGCCATTATTAACAGGACCACCTATCACCCAAAGATTATCTACTAAAGCGTAGCAAAATGTTCGACCTTTCGGATCCGTTAACGGTCGGTCACTAACTGTTCGGATCGCACCGCTTGTCCCAATGGTTACAGCAAGTACACCTGGTTCAATCGCGTTTTGTCCTAAATTAGCCAGAACTCCGTCACTTGCACCAATGACAAATACAGTATCTTCTGCTATATTCATCTGTTCGGCAAGGTCCTTATGTAAACCTGACGTAGTATAAGTTGTCGGTACAAGCTTAGGAAGCTTCTCCTCATCAATTCCAGCTATGCTTAATGCTTCTGCATCCCATGTCAGATCATTGATATTAAACATGCCTGTTGCAGAGGCAAGTGAATAATCCATCACATACTCATTGAAAAATTTATAGAAAATATATTCTTTAATCCCTAAATATTTAGCCGTATTAGCGAATATTTCCTGATGTTCCTGACGAAGCCACATCAACTTCGTAATCGGAGACATTGGATGTATGGGCGTTCCTGTACGACGATATAATGAATGCCCTTGTTCCGTTGCTCTTAGCTGCTCTGCATATTTGACACTTCGATTATCTGCCCAGGTAATAATGTTCGTTAGCGGTAGTCCATTAGAATCAACAGCAATAACACTGTGCATCGCAGAACTGAATGAAATAAATCCTAACTCTTCTTTCTTAATCCCACCTGTCTTCATTACTTCACCAATTGCTAATACAACCGCTTGATAAATTTCCTCAGGATCTTGTTCTGCCACCGAAGGAGTCGGACTATGTAGAGGATAACCCTTTGTAAAAGAAGTAATAACTTCTCCTTCTCTGGAAAAAAGAACAGCTTTTGTGCTCGTAGTTCCCATATCAATTCCCATCATATATTTGGTTTTCAACAATTTTCCACCTCGAATTTTTAGAAGTCATTTACTCATCTATATTACTACACTTATATAAAAAGAAAAAACAAGCCAGCTTTGTTTACTGAATTGTTTTTCTTTAAGACGCGTAAGATACGAAAATGTTAGCTCAGTTATTATGTACAATAACAATGGAGGGAGCTGATATACTTCCGGTAACGCCTCTGACAAATTATGCTTTTAAAATATCGATAAATCCTTCTCCAAAAACATCCCGTACATCGTGAATGGCAATAAATGCATCTGCATCAGTAGATTTAACAATCTTCTTAAGCTTAACGACTTCTTGCTTGCTAATTACAATGTAAAGAATTTCCTTGGGTGTTTTTGTATAGTAGCCATGTCCAGAATAAACCGTAACCCCTCTGTCCATCAGTTCATTAACTTGTTTGGCAATCTCATCTGGTGCATCCGAGATAATAGTAACCGCCTTCTTTGGATTGACCCCTTCTATGATGAATTCCATCACTTTTGTTCCCACGTACAACATGATAATGGTCATCATCAGCCTTTCTGCACCAATAATAAAATAGGAAGAAAAGGCAACTATTAAATCAAAAAACAAAAGACCATAACTGATACTCCATCCTAGGTATTTGTTCGTAATTCTTGCCAATATCGTTGTCCCAGCGGTTGTGCCGCCAACCCGAATGATCAAGCCGATCCCAACCCCTGCAAAAACTCCTCCGAAGATTGCATTTACCATCATTTCACCCGAATCAATACTCCAACTTTTTGTTAAATGGAGGAAAAGCGAATGGAAGATCACTGCAATAATCGTATAGATAATTGTCAATTTACTTAAGAACTTATATCCGACAATCAGTAAGCAACTGTTTAATAGTAGACTCACAAGTCCAGGAGACCATTGAAAAAGATAGTATAAAATGATCGTAATCCCAACAACTCCGCCCTCACCTAGTTCATTGGGAATCACAAATATATTTACTGCTAAAGCAAAAAGAAAAGCACCTAACAAAATGATAAAAATGTCTACAACTCTTTTTTTCATATCCTACCTCACTACTGTTAGAGAATCGCTGTTAATCCACGTTCATAACAAGCCTTCCCCATTATACTCTGATGGAATACGAGAGACAACAACAGCTTTCCCCACAAAACTCACAGTCTATTTTATTGCTCATTACCAACCAACACTATTATTATAAAGAGTACAGACTATTGTCCAACGAAGAGAAGGGGGTTTGTGATCCTACTTCTAATAAGGTAATATACGTTAAAAGACCATTAGTCCAATGAGGGACGGAGGGGACCAATATGAACAGTCGGAAACAGCATACGATTAATGTAGCCCATCGCCTTTTTATCGAAAAAGGATATCAAGCCACATCCATACAAGACATTCTCGAAAGTAGCGAGATTTCGAAAGGAACATTTTATAATTACTTTTCCTCAAAAAGTGAATTAATGATTGCTATTTTCAACAGCATGTATGAACATTTGGAAAAAGAACGGAATGAGCTATTGATTGGACAAAGCCCTAAAGACACGGAAATCTTCATAAAACAAATTGAAGTTCAACTAATTTCGAATAAAAAAAATAACTTTTTCACTTTGATTGAAGAGGTTCTTGTATCTAATGATCTTGAATTGAGGAGATCCATTCAACGAACGAAGCTGTTAGGAATAAATTGGCTGTATCTTCGCTTCATTGATCTTTTTGGGGAAGAAAAAAAGCCTTATTTGTTAGATTGCACAATCTTGTTTGAAGGCATGCTCCATCACTTGATGCATACTTGCTTCGTCATTAATCAAGGTCGTGATGGATACCAGGTTTCAAATTTGATTCGCTATAGCTTTAACAGAATTTCGAGTATTGTCCAAGATGTCTCGATACAAGGTGAACAGCTATTCTATCCTGAATTATTAAAGCAATGGCTACCAGATTATAAAGAGGAGCCGCTGACTCTTCAAGAAGAGCTGCTTTTGATCATTCATTCCTTAAAAAGAACGGCTCAAAAGCATATTCAATCTGAAAATGATACTTTGAAATTTTTTGAACTGATAAACTTCCTTGAACAAGAACTGTTGCAGGAACAGCCGCCACGTGAATTTATCGTTGAAAGTGTACTTACCACTTTACATTCATACCCCCATCCAAAGCTTTTACATTCCATTAAGAAATTAAGCAATCTTATTGAGACACATTTTGGAAAATGAAAACACGATCAACGACAGGGGGATCATGACATTGTAGAGTAGACATTCGTCCTGATCCTCTAGTTAGTTTCAACGCAGGAAGTGGCGAGTAACGGCACTGTACTCTCCCTTAGATTTACTTCACAAGGATGTCCATAAGGAAAGGGATAAATCGTGACGGATAATACACAGAAATAGACATATAGAATAATGACGTGTATTCTTCTAAAAAGGGATTTTACTAATAGAATAGTAATAATTATTTAAAGAAAAAATTCCATCGTTAAGGAGCTTACTTCATGAATTTCTTTATACGTTTTTTATTAAGTGGTCTAGTTTTACTCTTAATTGACTGGCTATTTGACTCCATATCCATTGACTCCTACGGTAGTGCCTTAATAGCGGTGTTTATGCTCTGGATTGTTAATTTTTTTGTCAAGCCTATTTTACACCTCCTAACATTCCCGATTACCATTTTGACATTTGGACTGTTTTCTTTTGTTATTAATGCGTTAACATTTACCCTTGCCTCCCTGCTTGTACGTGGATTTGAGGTAACGTCCTTTTGGGGAGCCCTCGTCGGTTCAATTTTGTTAGGTTTTGCGCAAAGTTGGTTAGAGAAAAAAAAGTAAACCTGGGAAATGGGGTCTGACCCCCAAAAGGACAATGTACCCATAGACTGCAAAGATCTAAGGATACATTGTCCTTTCTTTTTACCAGTTATTCAATTCTTAAGCCATCTGATTTTATTATAAATTCGTCATTGTCTTTGACGTCCTGATTTCCTAAATATCCAAATCGCTACCCCAACTACAATCACAACGAATGCAATAATTGGTAGATTCCCAATAATAAAGACAATCAATCCAGAACCCGCTGCAAGCAGGAAATTGGTGCTTGTGATCAGTTGCTTCTTGGTCTTTTCCCACGTATTTAAATCCTGATTATCAATAGATGGTACGATAACGCGATTTTCATGGAGTGAAATTGAAATCGTCGAATAGGATGTTTGGTTTTCAAGAAACTTTACTTTCCCGATAATTTGTTCGATTTCTTCTTGTACCTTGGCAAGATCCGCTGAAATTTTGAGTAGATCCTCCGTTTTTGATGCATGTTTCATGAATTCAAGCAATCTTTCTTCAACCGTGCGTTTTGATTTCAGCCTTGACTGTAAATCCACATATTCCTCGGTGACATCTTGACCTGTCACATTTCGCTCAAGCACTTCTGCAGCAGTATCTTCCGTATCTCGCAAAAAATCTTGAAAATGGGCTTCTGGAACACGAACCGTTATATTGGCATTCATCCTTGCAGATTCTTCGCGATAAACATTGGATTCAACGATGTAACCACCATATTTCGCCACTCGTTCTTCAATTTTCAACTGGGCTTCATCTAACTTCTTTACTTTCACCACTAACTGGGCTTGGTGAATGACCATCCGTTCTGTTTCCGTCACAACTACTTCTTCCGCCTTATCTTGCTTACTTGAAGTGTCTTGAAGCTCATTCTTCATCTTAGAGTCACTATACTCGTTGGAAGAAGATGCTGTGTCATCACTCATTTTTGCTTGTTCAATATCATGACTACTACACGATGCTAAAACGACGATTATCCAAAACAGCATCATACGTAATATCACCTTTTTTATCATGGGACTCCCCCCTCTTTACCTTATAAGACGGAGTACAAGAAAAAAGGTTACAGAATATTCTAATTCAGATTTGTATCGGGTACCCGAAACAATCCAAAAATCGGCATTTATGAAATGATTTTATATGTGACGTTCTCTAACTTTCTTATGATCCGTTATACAAATAATAATCCTGCTGGTGATAGCTTCTGAAACCACAAGATTCATAAAGTTTTAACGCTGCTGGATTCGTTGCCTCTACTTCAAGATAGATAGGATTCCCCTTCTTCTGCTGTTCAAGAATCACTTGCTTAAGTACCTTCTTGCCAATACCTTTTCCTTGAAAAGCAGGAGCAACGGCAAACCCATAAATCCAAGCTTCCCCATCACGTTCTTCAACGCGAATTTTCCCAACAACTTGATCTTCATACACAATCACAAATGTGTTCAAGCGTTCTTTCTTTATCCGCTCATAATAGGAAGCTGCTTCATGCTGTAAAAGCCCAAAGCAATCGACGTCTAATTGAATTTCCAACGCTTTATCTGCTTCTTTAGATGGACGGAGTGTAACGCCTTCATAATCTGTAAGCTCTGTTTCCTGCCATTTCATTTGATATTCAGCTACGTCAAATCGGCATGGAAGAGTAGCTAAGAAACCCTTTGCTGATTGGGACTCGGCTGGAGCATTTAACAAGATTGCTCGCGAGTCCCGCTTCTTCGCTGTCAGAAGAGCCTTCTCTACTAGTTTTGTACAAATTCCTTGTCTTCGGTAGTCTGGATGAACCATTCCGCATAATTCGATTTTTCCTCCAAAATCATAGATTGCAAGATACCCGATAAGCGTATTTCCTTCATAATGGAAGAAATCTTCACCCGCTTTTCCTACCCGACTTCGTAATGTCTCCCAATTTAGTTTTAAAGAAAATGTGCCTTGTTCACAGCCCTTTTGTAATTCCGCTATTTCTACTAATTGCTTTTCTTTCAATCAATTCAGCCCCTCTGTGGTAAAATATCTCATTATTATAATACTACATTTTACCAATCACAAGCCGCTACTTCATCAACAAAGCAATCATAATGATTATGATATAAACAGCTAAAAAGAGGCCTGTGCCTTTTAAGATGAGCCTTCCATAATATTTTCTCCAAACGTCATTACCAGCTTCTCGTATTTGTTCTATTTTGTGGGCCACACATTAACTTTGACAACGGACCTTTGAATAAGTTTCATTGAAATTAAAGATTGAGCTAAAATAATCCTATATTTCCCAAACATAGAAAACCCACATAGCGAAGACCCGTTCCCATGTCCTCATACAAAAAAAAGCACCTATTTTACATAGGCGCTCATTCTCATAGCTTAAATGTATAGATCATTTCCTGTAATTCCACTGCTTGTTTCTTTAGGTAATCAGCAAAAGAGCTAATTTCCTTTATTGATTCTGCTTGTTCTGCCGTCGCTGTTAACACACTTTGAGTAGAAGTTGCGGATTCCGCTGCGACATTCGAGATCTCGTCCATGGACGATACAGCCATTCCCGTTCCTGCAGTCATTTGCTGGATTGCAGCTGAAACCTGCTCCACTTGTTCTGACACAAAATTAACGGATTCTTGAATCTGCAAGAACGCATCTCCAGCCCCACTCATCGCTTCAATTCCTTCACCAACTTCATGGTTCACAGCCTCCATTGTTGCCACTACTTCAATCGTTTCTTTTTGAATATGAGAAATGATCTCGCTGATTTGTTTTGTTGCCTGTCCAGATTGTTCAGCCAGATTCCTCACTTCATCCGCAACAACCGCAAAACCTTTTCCATGTTCTCCTGCTCTAGCTGCTTCAATGGCTGCATTCAGAGCAAGTAAATTCGTCTGTGCAGCAATTCCAGTGATTACATCCGATATCTTACCAATTTCATTCGAACGTTCTCCTAAACCTTTAACTACTCGAGCTAATTCAGTTACATTTGTATGAATGGACTCCATTTGTTTGCCAGCTACTTCAATCGTTACGGAGCCCCTATCTGCTTTCTTCAGGGTCTCATCCATGCTTTCTGTTACTGTGACCGCATTCGTAGATACTTGAGATAAACTAGCAGACATTTGATAAATCGCCGCAGAAGCTTGATGCATGCCTTGTACCTGACTTTTAGCTCCTTGTGCAATTTCTTCAATTATATCTGAAATATGTTCAGTTGCTTGATTCGTTTGCTCTGCTCCTTGCGCCAAATCCTCTGTATAGGCAGCCATATTTTTTGATGACTCTTGGAATTTGGCAAGCACATTCTCCCAAGAATCCGTAGCATTGTTGATGCTATCTGCCACCGAATGAAAAAGACCCACTTCTCTCGGATTAAGCCGATTTTGCATATCACCATCGGCCAATTGCTCTAGATATTGATTAATTGTAGCAAGCGGTACAACAAACCGTTGATAATTGATTAAGGAAGAAATAACCGCCACTACTCCGCCAATAATCGTAAAACCGACAAGAGTCAGCCAATAGTTAAATCCATTAATATGATTCAATTGACATACTACTAATCCTATCAGAAACGAAGCTGGGATAACGAGAAGACTAGTTCGAAACACGTAATTCAAACGACTCATTAAATACTCTCCTTACATAAAGTAATGAATTTATATAAGGGAATCATACTATTTTTATGAATAATTTACTAGAAAAAGGCTACTAAATTCCCAGTAAATTTCGCACTTCCACAAAAACTCACCATACTATTATACTATTCTAAGAGTATCCTCTTCTATTTCTTTCTGCGAATTTCCGCGATCTGATTTCCATTACTTGTAATATATACTTTTTCACCTATTTTATAATTTACGCTTATGCTACAGTCCAACTCCGATATTTTTCCATTATCAAATTCCATCGCGCAATTATAGCCTTTTTTGTTTTTAGATACATCGATTACTTTATCCGTTTTAAGACCCACAGCTTTCCCATCGGATGATTCTGGATAATACTTATCCACAATTGTTACATGCTCTACTCGATTTATTTTCTCACCAAATGAAATGTGCACTAATATTGCCAATAAAATAAGTAAACTACTAAGAAGAACTATCTTTTTTATCATAGAATGAAATCCTCGCTTTAAAAAATCTTTTACTCTATATTTATCCTAGTTTAACAGGTTGTATGACCCTTTACCCTAAATTTTCACGAAAAAATCCGTTTAAGATATAATGAAATTTCCATCAGTGGTTTTTTCATCCCTAACTAATGGTTAGTCCCGTTCTACTGTCGCTAAACCGTAAGCTAACGCTTCAATAAAGCCATACTTCCATCAGTTGAGAATTTTCACTTTATCCTTTTTCAGTTGCTTGATTCTTAAAAGCTATTTCTATAGCTTACGAAATTTTCTATAAGAGATACAAAAAATACTACCCGGAAAATAGTAGAAGACCTATTACTTGAAGAAAAAACGAGCCTGTCCCATAACGAAAGGGTCAGACCCCACATCTACTATATATCGTTTATATGACACAATAAACGATGTATAGAGTGTGAGGTCTGACCCTTTTGGGATTATTACCCTCGTCCATATTTAAGAAAATAAAGTGAGTGTTTCTTATACTTCTTGTGGCACTGCTAAACCAAGACCTTCAGCTATACGAGTACCGTATTCTGGATCTGCTTTGTAGAAATGGCCGATTTGACGCAATTTAATTTCTTCTAACTCCACTGGTTCCATTGCTCCAACGATGGTAGCAACTAAACGAGTGCGTTCATCTTGGCTAAGTAAACGGTAAAGGTCACCAGCTTGAGTATAGTGATCATCACTGTTATAAGCGACTTGTGCAGCTTGTCCAGATACTTCAAATGGAGTAAGTTTCGCTTCATGTGATTCAGTTGGGCCATTAAAGCTATTTGGTTCGTAGTATACTGAACGACCCCCATTGCCGTCTGCACGCATGAAACCATCACGCTGATTATTATTCGCTTCTACTTTAGGACGGTTTACCGGTAATAAGTTATGGTTCGCACCAACGCGGTAGCGGTGAGCATCACCATAAGCAAATAGACGTCCTTGAAGCATTTTGTCTGGTGAAGCCTCCACTCCAGGAACAAATGTACCAGGTGAGAAAGTAGCTTGCTCTACTTCAGCAAAATAGTTCTCAGGGTTACGATTCAATTCCATGCGACCAAGTTCGATTAACGGATAATCTTTTTGTGACCAAATTTTCGTTACATCAAACGGATCGAAACGGTATGTATCCGCATCTTCTATTGGCATGATTTGCACGTATAGTTTCCATGCAGGGAAATCACCTTCTTCAATCGCATTGAAAAGATCTTCTATATAGTAATCTGGGTTTTCGCTAGCCATTTTTGCAGCAAGATCAACATCAAGGTTTTTAACACCTTGTTCTGTTCTAAAGTGATATTTCACCCAAACAGCTTGACCTTCATTATTTACCCATTTGAATGTATGACTTCCGTAACCGTGCGTGTGTCTCCAAGTTGCTGGAATACCACGATCAGACATCAAGATAGTAACTTGGTGAAGAGACTCAGGCGAATGTGACCAGAAATCCCAAACAGCTGTAGGATTTTTCAAATGTGTTCTAGGATCTCTTTTTTGAGTATGAATGAAGTCAGGGAATTTAATCGCATCGCGGATAAAGAATACAGGTGTATTGTTCCCAACAATGTCATAGTTCCCTTCTTCTGAGTAAAATTTAACAGCAAATCCACGAGGGTCACGAACTGTATCAGAAGAACCAAGCTCACCTGCTACTGAAGAGAAGCGGATAAACATATCTGTTTCTTTTCCGACACCATTGAATAGTTTAGCTTTTGTATACTTAGAAAGATCGTTTGTTACTGTGAAAGTACCGAATGCTCCGCCCCCTTTTGCGTGAACTACACGTTCAGGCACACGTTCACGGTTAAAGTGAGCAAGTTTCTCAAGTAAATGCACATCTTGAATTAATACTGGACCACGCTGACCTGCAGTGATCGAGTTCTGGTTATCTCCAACTGGAGCTCCCCAGCTAGTTGTAAGGTTTTTCTGGTTTGTCATTTTGAATCACCTCTTAATTTATTTTGTATACTTATAATAATAATACTTATTATAAAAAAATCAATCTTTTTTTATAATAATTGTAATGTAGTATTATTTATTTAAGTGTAAATATTCTGAATAAAAAAATTACAAAATCTTCATAAAACGTAATCAAATTTTACAACAGAAAGCGATTACATAATAATTCATCAAAAGTCCAATACAATTACTCAAGTAAGTGTGATGTCACTCCACTTTATTATACGTGTTTATACCATATCACACCAACAAAAAGACTTAAAAGTGAGACAATTTAAGGTGGGTAATATCCATTAACTTCTACAAAATACATCTATTTTACTATTCTTAGGATCTTCATCTTGGAATTTCCTTTGAACGACTAATCTATTAACCAATAATATTTATTTTTAAAAATACCCCCATTCGCAAAAAAAAAACGCCTCCTTTTACAAGAGGCGAGTGTTCATTTTTCATATACTTATTCTAAATTTTCCATTACGAATCTGTTTGTAACGAGATTTAAGCAATTTTACTTTCTCTGACTCGTTAACTGACTTACCAGGTGGAAAAATTACAAGAATCTATTACAAATAAATAAATAAAATAATCGCGGCTAAAACAATACGATAAATCGCAAACGGTGTTAGCTTAATTTTTTCAATTAATTTCAAGAAGAAACGAATACAGATTAGCGCAAAAATAAAGGCGCTGATGAAGCCTGCAATGAAAAATGGCAGCACATCTGGTGTAAAAAAGCTCCAATATTTAATAATTTTTAACAAAGTAGCACCAGCCATAATCGGAATGGCCATGATGAAGGTAAAATCAGCTGCCGCTCGATAGCTCATCCCGAGTAGCACCCCTCCGGAAATGGTTGAACCGGAGCGTGAAAAACCAGGCCAAAGTGACAAACATTGAATTAAGCCCACTCCTATAGCTTGCTTATATGTAATGTCATCTACCGTTGCAGTTTTAATTCGAGGTTTGACTTTATCAGCAGCAATCATTAAGAACGCACCAATCAGTAAACCAATCGCCACTGTTTTAACAGAGAATAAATGCTCGTCGATATATCCTTCAAATAAAACTCCGAATATACCCGCCGGAACTAAACCGACAAAAATTTTCAGAAGACTAAGCCTATTCCCGCTCTTTCTTTCCACAGATTTCATTTTGCGAAGACCTAATAAATCCAAAATACGCTTCCAAAAAATGATAGCTACTGCTAAAATGCTTCCTAGTTGAATGACAACCTTAAAAGCGTTCGCTATTTCACTTCCAAATAACTCGTTCGATTTAAACAACAAATCATCGACGATAATCATATGCCCTGTAGATGAAACTGGAGCAAACTCCGTTAAACCTTCAACAAGTCCAAGCACAATCGCCACAAAAATTTCCCACATATTATTTCATCCACCTCGTTTATTACAGCTTCTATTCACAAAATAGATTGTACCCTCCACTAAAGATAATGTCTAATCATTTTATTGTTTTTAATCTAATTATAATAAAGAAAAAGAAGAGGACTAAGGTCCCCTTCTTTCAGCCATTTGTATTTAATTATTTGCCGTAACCGCCTAATTGCTGTTCAGCCATTTGTACTAAACGCTTTGTAATTTCTCCACCTACAGATCCGTTTGCACGGGCTGTAGTTTCGGCTCCTAAATTCACGCCAAATTCACTAGCAATTTCATACTTCATTTGTTCTAGTGCTTGCTCAGATCCAGGTACGACTAAGTTATTGCTGTTATTGTTATTTGCCATGTTTATCACCTCCTGTTATTAATTATTTGTAAATTTTTTTTTTATATGAATGGAAATTTGCGGCAACGATTTGCATCATGAAATGGTTTATTCATCATAAACTTTTTACAACGGATTAATTTCATATTCCGCTCATCTTTTTTTAGGAGGTTATACAATTGCAAATTCATGTAGTCCAGCGAAATCAAACACTGACGAGCATCGCCGAAGCATATAGTGTGCCTGCTAACCGTTTAAGTGAAGCCAATCAATTGGAAAATCCAGATCGCCTTGTCGTAGGGCAGGCCCTTGTTATACCCATCGTAGGCAGTTATTACTTCGTTCAACCGGGAGATAGTTTATCATCTATATCACAAAAGGTAGGTATTCCTGTTCAAGAGCTTGTACGAATTAACCAGCTATCAGTCAATCAAACACTTTCTGTCGGTTTTCGGTTATATATTCCTGCAAAACCAAAAAGAACAGCTGAATTTAACGGTTATGTGGAACCGCGCGGAACGACAGTTAGCCCTAATTTGATAAGTAGCGCCAGAGAAACAGCACCCTACTTAACCTACTTAGCTCCCTTTAGCTTTCAGGCCCTTCGCAATGGTTCATTGAAAGAGCCACTTCTTGATGACTTCCCAACCATTGCCCGAAACAATCGAAATGTCTTAATGATGGTGATTACGAATCAAGAGAATGACCAATTCAACGATGAACTAGCGAGGATACTTTTAAATGATATGACCATTCAAAATACCTTTCTAAATAATATTGTAAATACAGCAAAAAAATATGGATTTAAAGATATTCATTTTGATTTTGAGTTCCTTAGACCAGCAGACCGAGAAGCTTACAATCGTTTTTTAAGAAAAGCAAAGACACGTTTTCAACAAGAAGGCTGGTTACTTTCGACGGCTCTTGCACCTAAGACGAGCGCGGATCAAAAAGGACTTTGGTACGAAGGGCATGATTATAAAGCTCATGGAGAAATTGTTGATTTTGTTGTTATTATGACCTATGAGTGGGGATATAGTGGCGGACCTGCGCGATCTGTTTCACCCATTGGACCAGTTCGGGACGTTCTAGAGTACGCCATTACTGAAATGCCTGCATCAAAAATTATTATGGGCCAAAATTTATATGGATACGACTGGACGCTCCCTTTCGTTCAGGGGTCAACCGCAAAAGCCGTCAGTCCTCAACAAGCGATACAGTTAGCTTTCGAGCATTCAGTAGATATTCAATATAACAATGAAGAGCAAGCGCCTTTTTTCACATACAAGGATAGCGAAAACAAAAACCACGAAGTCTGGTTTGAGGATGCTCGATCAATTCAAGCGAAGTTTGACCTACTAAAAGAACTAAAGATCCGTGGAATGAGTTATTGGAAGCTCGGACTCGCTTTCCCGCAAAATTGGCTGTTAATCAGCGATAACTTTCATGTACGAAAAAGAGGCTAATGTTTGGAAGGATATCTCAAACGGGTCTGACTTCGTATATCACACCGTTTTCAGGCTTACTTACACTTCATTTTAAATATATGTAGTAGTCCTAGGGTGACCCTTTTCTTAAGGGATATCCCCTTTTTATATTTTACGACCGAATGTGGGAAATTGAGAGTCATGGCAACTAATTATTCAATGTTTGGAAATTACCGAGGATTTTTTGTGGCTTTTATTTTTCCACTGCCTAAAACTTAACGACTTTGTTATGAAGTTCATATCCTATTGTCCATACTGATAAAAGATACAGTAAGGACAGGTGGTGTCTTCATTGATTCGATTGAGGAAATTTGATGGAAGTTTTTCAAGGTGGCCGAATCTATTCCGCCTCCTCGGTGTAATTGCTATTTTTCTCTTTTCTTTCGGAATGCTGATTCATTTCTCTGAACCTAAAACATTCCCTACTCTTTATGATGGAATTTGGTGGGCCATCGTGACAATGGCGACTGTCGGCTATGGTGATTACGCTCCAACAAGCGACTTGGGACGTGCGATTGGGATATTGCTCATTTTATCTGGGGCAGGCCTTGTCTCTTCCTATTTCGCTTCTATTTCCGCCATCGCTGCAACCTCAGAACAGACCTACCGCCAAGGGAAGAAAAAATTTAATGGTACAGGTCACGTGATCATTGTCGGCTGGAACGAACGCTCTCGTGGAATTATTGAGGAGCTACATGAAAGAAATCAACGCTTGCAAATCGTCTTAATCGACGAATCATTAACAGAGCATCCTCTGCCATTGACAAATATCCATTTCATACACGGTAAAGCCACTGCCGACGCAGTTTTGCTTCGAGCGAATATTGGACAAGCTGATCGTGTTTTAATTACCGCAGACTTAAGGCAAAATGAATTTCAAACAGACATGTTTTCTATTTTGACATTATTGGCCATCAAAGGGTTAAAAAAAGATCTATTTTGTTTAGTGGAAATTTTAACAGTCGAACAACGTGAAAATGCTTGGCGAGCCGGGGCCGATGGGTTAATCGAGACGAATCGCTTCGCCAGTGATTATATGCTCAAAAAATTAATGGGGGAATTGGATATTGCTGAGTTGTTAGATGATTCGAATGTATCGCTAGGCTCACCTGCTTTGAAAAATGAATGGGTACAGCTAACATACAAAGAATTAACGATCTTACTGCTTGAAGAACATACAGTCGTGGTTGGAATCATTCGAAACGGAAAAAAGCTACTGCCTCCCCCTCTTGAAACCAAAGTAACTTCTGAAGATATCCTGCTAGTCATGCGCTGAATGGAAGGCATTTGATTTTCTAATTATATATGAAAAGGGGTCTGACCCCACATCTCCTATATTTCGCTTATATGTCGCGTACATGACATAATAAACGTATACGGAGTATGAGGTCTGACCCCTTTTGAACAAATGCTTTTTTGCTTATTTATTGTTAAAGTCGTTTTTCTAGTTCTGCTTTCTTTTCTTCGAAGCCTGGTTTGCCAAGCAGAGCGAACATGTTAACTTTGTATGCTTCTACACCTGGCTGGTCAAATGGATTGACGCCTAATAGGTAGCCACTTACCGCACATGCTTTTTCAAAGAAATAGGCCAGGTATCCGAATGTGTATGCATCCATCTTAGGGATATTCACAACTAAGTTCGGAACGTCTCCATCTGTATGAGCAAGCAGTGTGCCTTCAAATGCTTTATTATTTACGAAATCAACCGTTTCTCCTGCAAGATAGTTTAATCCGTCAAGATCATTATCTTCTGCTTCAATCGTCAATTCATGGCGTGCCTCTTCAACTTTGATGACCGTTTCAAATAAGTCACGACGCCCTTCTTGTACATATTGCCCCATTGAATGTAGATCCGTTGAAAAGTTTGCAGAAGCTGGGAAAATTCCTTTTTGGTCTTTTCCTTCACTTTCACCAAACAATTGTTTCCACCACTCAGAGAAATATTGAAGACCTGGCTCGTAATTGATTAGCATTTCAATTGTTTTGCCTTTGTTATACAGAACATTACGAACTGCCGCATATTGATATGCAGCATTATCCGTTAATTCAGGAGAGTTGAAATCCGTGCGTGCAGCAGCAGCACCTTTCATCATTTCTTCAATGTCAGCACCGCTAACCGCGATTGGCAGCAAGCCAACAGCCGTCAACACAGAATAACGGCCACCAACATCGTCAGGAATGACAAATGTTTCATATCCTTTTTCATTTGAAAGGGTTTTTAGTGCACCTCTCGCTTTATCAGTTGTTGCATAGATTCGTGAAGTCCCTTCTTCTACACCATATTTTTCAAGCAAAAGCTTACGGAAAATACGGAATGCAAGAGCAGGCTCTGTTGTCGTACCAGATTTTGAAATCACGTTGATTGAGAAATCTTTATCCTCAAGCAAGTCCATAACATCCTTCATGTAAGTAGAAGAAATATTATTGCCGACAAAGATAATTTGCGGCGTTTTACGTTGTTCTTTAGATAGCGCGTTATAGAAACTATGTTGCAACATTTCAATTGCCGCACGAGCGCCCAAATAAGAACCGCCGATTCCGATAACAAGCAATACATCAGAATCAGATTTAATTTTACTTGCTGCTTTTTGAATACGGGCAAATTCCTCTTTGTCATAGTCAACAGGAAGGTCAATCCAACCTAAAAAGTCATTTCCCGCTCCTGTTTTTTCGTGCAAGGAATTGTGTGCAGCTTTTACTGCATCTTGTAAATATGTAATTTCATGTTCTCCAAAAAAAGACAATGCTTTTGAATAATCAAAACGTACATGTGTCATCATCGTTCCTCCATCTCTTTAGATTACTCTTTCACTTTAACGAAAGCTTACCCGATAATCAAGACTTTGGCCTCACCGAAAGCGTAACCAACCAAAAATTTATCTGAATGTTTTTGCAAATGAAACACATCCTGAAAAATCAACAACCATTGAACGGATGATTCAGGATGCTTATTCAAGTAAGAAACTTACAGAGACGCCCTTAAAATGGCTACCACATCATTACGATTTAATAATTTAAACTTACCAAACTCTCCGTATACCATCGCTTTGTCTGCCATGGTTTCAATCTCAGAGTCATCTATGTCATAATCCGCAAGTCTCGTTGGTGCACCAAGGCTTGACCAGAATTCACGAAGCTTATCAATTCCCAAAAGAGCGATTTCTTCGTCTGTCTTACCTTCTGGATCCACGTTGAATACTCGGACTGCAAGTTGTTTAAAGCGACTGACATCTTCTAATAAAACATGCTTCATCCAGTTTGGAAAAAGAATCGCAAGCCCGCCTGCATGTGGAATATCGTATACAGCTGAGACACTGTGCTCAATATTATGAGATGCCCAGTCCCCACGGTACCCAACTCCTAAAGAGCCGTTTAACGCAATTGTGCCACAATACAAGATCGTTGCACGATGCTCATAGTTCTCTAAATCCTCTAAAAGCTTTGGAGCTGTTTCCATTACAGTTGTGAGTAGTGATTCGCAAAAACGATCCTGCAAGGGTGCGTGTGCTGCTGGATGAAAATATTGTTCAAACACATGTGACATCATGTCAACGATTCCATAGACAGTCTGATTTTTTGGTACTGTAAAAGTATTCTCTGGATCAAGAATTGAGAATTGCGGATACGTTACAGGACTTCCCCAGCCATATTTCTCTTTCGTTTCCCAATTTGTGATAACCGATCCAGCATTCATTTCAGAACCGGTCGCAGCAAGAGTAAGAATGGTTCCAAAAGGAAGAGCGTCTTTTACTGGTGATTTTTTTGTCACCAAATCCCATGCATCCCCATCATACTTCGCACCAGCAGCGATTGCTTTCGTACAGTCAATTACACTGCCGCCACCAACAGCAAGGATAAAGTCAATCTTATGTTCCTTACAAATCTCTACACCTTTACGAACTGTCGAGAGACGCGGATTCGGTTCCACATCAGCCAGCTCAAACGTTTCTACGTCGATCTCATGTAAGGTTGACATCACTTTTTCATATAATCCATTCTTCTTAATGCTGCCCCCACCATAAACAACGAGTACCTTTTTACCAAATGACGGAATTTCCTGTTTTAACTGACCAAGCTGATCTTTTCCGAAGATAAGCTTAGTTGGATTTTTATATACAAAATTTTCCATTATATCCCCTCCTTTTTATACTCTTATTATCTACAAGAACTCCGACAATTACAAAAGATACGTTTAGCACCTCATGAAGTTGAGGAGGCTACAATAATTCGCATTGTCCATTGTTCGGTAACCGCTAACTTTTCCACGATAAAGTGAAACTTCAATCAGTAGGAGGGCTCTTCATCCCCTACCTACGCTTCTGTGATTCCTCTAAGCCTTGGGATGGGGATTTTACTGCCCGTTAATACGGGATAAAAAATAAAAGCCGGTTGATCCAAATGGACCACCAGCTTACTCGTCATTATTTCTTGATTAAATCTTCACGTTTAGATTGTTCAATCCACTCTTGAAGTTTATCTTTCAATGTGTTGAAGCCTTCAGAAGAATCAGTGTTAGTTGAAGTTTTAACAGCTGCTTGACGTTTTTTAGGGGCTTTATTAGCAGGAGCTTCTGTACGTTCAGGAGCCTCTTCAGTAGCACGGATGGAAAGACCGATTTTCCCTGCAGCTTCGTCAATTGAAAGAACTTTCACTTGAACCTCATCGCCAACCTTTAAATGGTCATTGATATCTTTAACATATCCATGAGTAATTTCAGAGATATGAACTAAACCTTGTGTAGATTCATCTAAAGCAACAAAAGCACCATAAGCTTGAATGCCAGTAACTTTACCAGCAACAACTGCTCCAATTTCGTAATTAGTAGACATTGTAACACTCCTATTTTTAAGTAAATTTTTTCTCTTTACATGCAATAAAAAATTATATCATAGATTTCAAAAATAATCAAAGATAACCATCTTTCATTTTTTAAAAAAGCGACTCCTATTTATCCCGCATTAACGGGCAGCAATAGCCCGATTGGTAAGATACAGTGAAGCTTACCAAGAGTTGCGCAGAGGTAAAGTTTGAGTCCCACAGGATGTGGGTCATACAGACGAAAGACTAAAGGACTCGGCGTATTTAGTCTGTGATGCATTGAATCTTAGTTCGTAGAGTCGCTTTATCGAAGCGGAGTGAATATATTAGCGACTCTAGAACGGGACTAACAATCAGTGGGGGGTGAAGAAAACCTCACTGACTGAAGTTTCACTTTATTTAAAAGTTTCCTCTTTCGCACTACCTTTAAACATGTTATTGAAGGGGAAATGTTGGAAATAGACTATCTTTTAAAAAAGGTCTACACATTTCGATAATAAAATAGTACGATAATAAAATTAATCGTTAGTTTTACGTATTTTGACGATAATAAAAGCAAAAAGGAGTTATACATCTATGGCAAAACCAGAACAATGGACATCCAAGATTGGGTTTATCCTTGCAGCTGCTGGTTCTGCAATTGGCTTGGGAGCCATTTGGAAGTTCCCGTACATGACTGGAACAAACGGAGGCGGTATGTTCTTCTTGCTCTTCATCCTATTCACCTTATTAATTGGAGCACCCATCTTAATCGCCGAATTTATTATTGGCCGGCATTCCCAAAAAGATGCAGTACGAGCTTACAAATCCATTGCTCCAGGTAAACCGTGGGTTCTCATTGGATATGGCGGAGTTGTCGCTTCATTTATCCTACTTTCATTTTATAGTGTTGTTGGCGGCTGGATACTTTCTTATATTATTCGCAGCATAACGGGTTCACTTTCAGGATTATCTCAAAAAGATTACGGACAGTTGTTCGAAACAATCATTAGCAATCCCTACGAGACGGTACTAGCACAACTTGTCTTCATGATATTAACGATTATTGTAGTAAAAGGCGGAGTACAAAACGGCATTGAAAAAGCAAATAAAATTATGATGCCTGCACTTTTCATTCTTTTTCTTGTGCTGCTGATTCGTTCATTGACACTTAAAGGAGCCTATGCTGGTGTTGAATTTCTTTTAAAGCCTGATTTCTCTATTTTAACAGGACAAACAGTTTTAATGGCGTTAGGTCAAGCCTTTTTCCTACTCAGTGTCGGGATTTCTGTCATGGTAACGTACGCATCTTATTTAGGGAAACAAGAAGATATTACAAAATCAGCATTATCCGTTGTTGGTTTGAATATTTTCATCTGTCTTCTCGCTGGACTGGTCATTTTCCCAGCTGTATTTGCACTTGGCTTTGATCCTGCAAGTGGACCTGGACTCGTCTTTGTAGTTCTACCTGCTGTATTTAATGAAATGGCTCTCAGCAGTTTTTTCATGCTGATATTCTTCATCTTGCTTGCATTTGCGACCTTTACTTCAGCTTTCTCGATTCTTGAAATTATTGTCGCAGCTATGTCAAAAAATGATCCAACAAAGCGAAAAAAATCTACTTGGATTGCTGGTATTTTTGTATTTATCGTAGGCATACCAAGTGCGCTTTCTTTCGGTGTGCTGTCTAACGTTACAATATTTAACAAATCAATATTCGATTTGGCAGACTACCTTGTAAGTAATATCGCTCTTCCCGTCGGGGCACTGTTCATTTCACTATTTATCGGCTATCAAATGAAGCGAATAAATGTCCAAAATGAACTAGAGCTTGGTTCTACCATTTCATCTAAAGTATTTAAGATTTGGTATTTTATCATCCGCTACATTGCGCCAATTGGAATTACCCTTGTTCTGCTAAGTTCGCTTGGTATTATTTAAAAAAACATCCATGAGCTTCTGTTCTAAAACTAAAGCGACGAAAAAGGTTCAAGGTTCAGGTTCTATAAACTGTATTACCTTATGAAGGTGGCGGTACGGAGCTGATTTGCGAAGCCCCGCCCCTTTTCCACAAAAAGAAAAGGATCTCCCCAAAAGTATCAAACCTTGCACTCCATACACCGTTTATCAGGTTACTTACACCCCATATGAACGGTTGTTAGAATTTGCAGGCCTGCCCTTTTACTTATGGGGGATCCTATCTTTTTATTTATATTTTTCAACAAACCGGCTCATCCGCTTGATTGCTTCTTGAAGCTGTTCAAGAGAGGATGCATAGGAACATCTAATATGCCCTTCTCCACTTTCGCCAAATACATTACCTGGAATGACAGCAACCTTTTCTTCAAATAAAAGCTTCTCAGCAAACTCTTGTGAAGACATTCCAGTTCTCTCAATGGATGGAAACGCGTAAAATGCACCGCCTGGATTATGACAATCTAGTCCCATTTCATTGAACGATTTCACAATATAATTCCGACGCTGACGATAACTTTTCCTCATTTCCTCTACATCATTCATTCCGCTTCGCAGTGCTTCTAGGGCTGCATATTGAGCCATTGTCGATGCGCACATCATCGTGTATTGATGAATCTTCAGCATGGCTTCTGTAATTTCTTTTGGCGCACAAACAAATCCAAGACGCCACCCTGTCATAGCAAACCCTTTTGAAAATCCGTTAATTAATATCGTTCGGTCCATCATACCATCTATAGCTGCTACTGACGTGAAGTCCTCATCATAAGCAAGCTCAGCATAAATTTCATCTGAAATGACTACTAAGTTGTGTTTTTTAACGATTTTTGCAATTTCAATTAATTCTTCTTTTCTAAGTTGGGTTCCTGTCGGATTATTCGGCGAACACATGATAATTGCTTTCGTGTTTGGCGTAATGGCTTCCTCAAGCTCAGTAGCTGTCAGCTTAAACTCGTTTTCCCGGACGGTTTGAATCGTTTTAGCAACACCGCCTGCTAACGTCACAAGTGGGCTGTAAGCAACGAAGCATGGCTCAACAACCAATACTTCTTCGCCAGGATTTAAAATCGCTCTAAGTGCAATATCAATGGCCTGACTCCCACCAACCGTCACAATAATTTGCGATTCTGGTTGATACGAGACAGCAAATCTTTTTCTCATGTATGAAGCGATTTCTTGTCGAAGCTCTAATAATCCAGCATTTGCCGTATAAGACGTACGGCCTTCTTCTAACGATAAGATCGCTGCTTCCCTTACATTCCATGATGTTACGAAATCCGGTTCCCCAACACCAAGCGAAACAACGCCTTCCATATTAACAGCCAAATCAAAGAAACGACGAATCCCAGACGGTTTAAGGTCAGCTATTGTTTTAGATACAAAGCTTGTCTGAATCATGGTGACACCACGATTCTTTTATCTTCCTCATTAGTTGGCTCAAAAATCGTTCCGTCATGTTTATATTTTTTCAACATGAAGTGAGTCGTCGTGGAGATAACTGAATCCAGAGTAGATAGTTTTTCCGATACAAATTGAGCCACTTCATTCATCGATTGGCCATTTACAACCACTGACAAATCGTACGCTCCGGACATTAGATACACCGATTCAACTTCATTAAAGCGGTAAATTCTTTTTGCCACTTCATTAAATCCGACACCCCGTTTTGGTGTTACCTTTACATCAATCATGGCCGTTACCCCATGATAGGTATCTACTTTCGCCCAATTGATGATGGACGCATAACAAACGATGACATTCATATCTTCAAGCTTCTTCACAGTATCCGCAATTTCTGATTCGTCCACGTCTACCATTTTCGCTAAGTCATGGAAGTCAATACGGCTGTTTTGTTCAATGATTTGCAGTATTTCTAGTTCTTTTTCTGTTAAATGCATAGTACAGCCTCCTACATTTCAATTTTAGAACTATGTATAAAGATTCTGTTATCGCAGAATTCTTTAATTATTATAGCAAATTAGGGTAGAATTTGTTATAGAAAACCAAACAATCCATGAGTATAATTATGTACAAATTTTTAAAAATTTAACAAAGTGAGATGAGCCCCATGAGAGAAATGACAGAAAAGAAAAAATGTGACATCGACCTGTATTCTGAATCTATAGAAAGCAATGAGGATGCGCCCACTCTCGTCTTGCTGCATGGTTTTTTATCCTCATCGTTCAGCTTTCGAAAACTCACACCTTTTTTTCAAGGGGATTACAATCTACTCGCTATTGATTATCCGCCCTTTGGAAAAAGTGAAAAGTCTTCTTCCTATACGTATTCATATCAAAATGTATCCAGTTCCATAATCCATTTTTTAGAAGCGAAAAACTTAAAAAAGGTGATCTTGGTCGGTCATTCTATGGGCGGACAACTTTGCTTGCAAATTTGTAAGCTCAGACCTGACTTAGTTGAAAAAGTTGTGCTTTTGTCTGGTTCCAGCTACTTAACACCGATGAAACCCTCGATAAGAAGAGCTACTTATCTTCCCTTTTTCCCACTTCTTGTAAGGTGGTATCTCGGAAAGTCTGGAATCGAAAAAAATTTATACAATGTCGTGTATGACAAACAGATGATCGATGATGAAATGAGAAACGGCTATTTAGAGCCCTTTTTACAAAAGGGAATGTTCCAAGCGCTTGGACGAATGGCGCGGCATTTTGAGGGGGATTTGTCTGCGGACGACCTACAGGCCATTAAAACGGAGTGTTTGCTCATTTGGGGTGAACATGACCAAGTTGTTCCTCTCTCAATCGGGAAAAGGTTGCAGACTGATCTGCCTCATGCCAAGCTTATCATCCTTAAAGAAGCGGGTCACCTGATACCTGAAGAAAAACCGGAAGAAGTGTACAACTACATCCATGAATTTTTAAGAAAATAAATACATGTCTAAACAATGAAAGGGTCAGATCCCACATCTACTATGTTTCGTTTATATGACACGTAAATGACACAATAAACGGGATATAGAGTGTGAGGTCAGACCCTTTTCGGACACCTTGATGCATTATAGCGTACAGCTTTCATTCCCTTTAATGCTACGTAGCTGTTCAGCTATTTTCAAGCAATCGTTAAAAGCGAGCTGGTGTTCAAACGAAAATTCATAAATCCCCTGAATTTTACTAGCAAGCTCTGAACTGTTCTCAATATCGCGTATAGCCAGAAGTACGTCCGCAATTTCAGGTCCGTAAAAATCCTCACCTTCCTGAAACGGGTCCCAACTTCGTAACACTTCTGCCATCGCCATATTCACTTGTTGTGTATTCATTCAATTATCACCTACTTCAAAATGGTCTGCACATGTTATTATAGTATCATAAAGTGAAACTCCAATCAGTGGGAGTTTCTTCACTTACTGATTGTTAGTTGAACCAATCGGGCTTTTACGGGCGGTTATCCCCCACCTATACTTCTTCGATTCCTCTAAGCCTTGAGGTTGGGGGCTTGACTTTCCGTTAATGCGGGATAATTTAAATTTTAGAGGTGGATTTGATGAAGCAATCAATTTTTGATGAAGTGATTGATAGACAAAATACAAGTTCAGAAAAATGGGATGCATTATCATCCGTTTACGGGACAAGCGACGCGCTGCCAATGTGGGTAGCCGATATGGATTTCCCTATTCCTAAAGAAGTTCAAGAGGCATTATATTCTCGGATTAGTCACCCTGTATTCGGGTACACATTTCCTTCACACGCAGTAGACAACGCAATCCAGAAGTGGTTGAAAAACCGCCATGATTGGCAGATTGAAAGTGCATGGATTGGTTATAGCGCCGGCGTTGTTTCTGGAATCGGCACCACCATTAGCGCTTTCACAAATCCTGGTGATCAAATATTGATTCAAAGCCCTGTTTACAAGCCTTTTTTTGATATGATTGAACATCTTGATCGTAAGGTTGTTAACAGTCCTTTACTAATCGACAACGCAAGATTTGAAATTGATTTTATCGACTTCGAAGAAAAATTAAAATCCGGAGTCAAGCTATTCCTGCTTTGTAGCCCACATAATCCAGGCGGACGAGTTTGGTCAAAAGAAGAATTAATAAAAATTGGAGAACTTTGCGATCAATATGATGTCCTAATCGTCAGTGATGAAATTCATGCTGACTTAGCTCTGTCACATAGCAAGCACATTCCCATCGCTTCTCTAAGCAACAGTGTAGCTAGTCGCACCATTACCTTAATGGCGCCAAGTAAAACATTTAACATTGCCGGGTTGCAGGCTTCGCTTCTCCTTGCCAGCAATCCAGAGCACAAGAAACAAATTGAAAAAATCCAAATTCAAAACGCCTTTCATGGGGTAAACTTGCTTGGATTAACCGCAATGGAAGCAGCTTATCAATATGGCGAGCCATGGTTAAATGAATTACTTCCTTACATTGAGGAGAACATTCAAGTTGCCGAAGCTTTCATCGCAAAAGAACTACCTGCTCTTAACGTTATGCATCCTGATGCATCTTTCTTAATTTGGATTGATTGTCGCAGCCTTGGCTGGACGGATGAAAAACTGCAAGATACCTTACTAAATAAAGGTAAACTTGCTCTTGAACCTGGTCCAAAATATGGGCAAGGTGGGGAAGGTTTTGTGAGAATGAACATTGGATGTCCACGTTCAGTCCTTCTAGAAGGACTAGACAGATTAAAACGAGCATTGACTTAATAAAAAAGGCTTTTGTTAAAGGTATCTGCAAAATAAATCCACTCAAATAAAATGGGAGTAAAAATCATGCCAGTTCGCTATTTTTGTGGTGAAATCTTAGACAATCATGATTACACTATTACCTCTTCCTATATAACAAGAGTCACAATTACCCAAAAAGCAGATACCAACAATTATGTTGGTATCTGCTTTTTGCAATTTGACGTATAAATTATTTTATCTGTTTATATTACGAGACTTTTGACCCGCATGAAATAGTTCATCTAGGCCAATTAGCCAAAATACTTCCCCATCTTGCATATATCAGCCACCTGCTAAATTTTTAATATCTAGATACCAATAAAAAACTTAATAAGGAACGCCGGTGGCAGCTAGATGCGGATAGACTACTAAAATTATCCACATAATAAATTTCATATCGTTATGCTAAGCAATAGAAAAAGCCAGAATTCTCTTTAAGAATATCTGACTTTTTCTATGTATTCATGGATTGACTTCATTTTTTTATGACTCCACAAGCAATTCGATCACCAGAATTCCCCGCTGGCTGACTCATGCCGTCGTCCGCTGATGCATGAATGACGATGGACGTTTTGTCTTTAGTAAGGAGCGTATTTTTTCCATTTTTAAGCGTTGCATTTGGCGCATCCAATTTCACTTTCGTTTTTCCGTCATCTTTGACAATTAAATTAGGCAAATCTCCTGCATGTGCCCCTTTTGGATGAAGTAAACCATGTTCCTTTTTATCTGGGTTAAAATGATCACCAGCTGAAATAAAATCAGGTGCCTTACATGAACCTTTGTTATGGATATGAATCGCATGTACACCCGGCTCTAGCCCTTTTAAATCAATATCTAGCGTAACACCCTTGGACTTCTCCTGAACAGTAATTTTCCCAAGTGAATCTCCATTTGCATTTCGCATTTTCACATCAATTTTCTTAGGACTTTCTGTTGCACAACCAGCTAGCAAAAGCACCATGATTATAGCACTCAATCTTGTTTTCAACATATTCCCTCCCGACCATTCCGTTTATCCCGGTTTAACAGGCTGTAATATCCCCCACTGATGGAAGTTTCACTCTATCCCATCTATTTTTTCCTAAAGTGAAAAAGGGTATACTGAAAAAATTGTTTACAAATACATTGAATAATTAATTCCCCTTTTTTTACGACGTTTCAGACTTATGACAGATATATGTTGATTTCAAGTGAGAAACAAGATTTACGCGCCGGATTGAGCCCTTTTCTGATTTATCTTTTCAGACGGACAGTCGTTTTTTATTATTTCAGGCGATTCATCTCCTACCCCTTAATTTCGTATGAAATTAAGGGGTGGGTAGTTCAAAACCGCGCGTTTCTTATTGATGAACATGATAAAATATATGAAGCAATCTACGTAAAGGAATAAAGCGTAAAAGCACAATTGCTTTCACGCTTATAAATCAGTCTTCTTCTACGTAAGGTTCATGTTCATACTGCGGCAAGTCACCGAATGTCGTCATAATCCCTTCCTCATCTAAAGCATCCTCATATTTTTCGTGTTGCGAGTTCGGATACACCGTAATATTCTTACCGTCCATATCAACACCAACGAAGTTCTCATAATCTTCCACATAGCCGATATTTTCTTCTGATTCTACATACATATCCTCATAATCATCTGGAGGATAGGCAAAATCTGATGGCGATTCCGAAGTCCCAAAACTAGCTACGTCCTGCCAAGTATCTTCCGCATCGTAAATCACCGATTCATTCTGGTCATCGTTATCGAATTTCCCAAATGGAGGTGTTAAGACTTCTTCCTCAACAGGTCGATTATGAGAAGTGTTCTGGGAAGGTGAATGCTCCTTGCAAAATGTTGTCGTCGGAATCGCTTGCAATCGTTCAAGCGGAATCTCCGCTTGACATACTTCACATTTCCCATACGTCCCTGCTTCCATCGCTTGTAACGCATGATTGATTTCATCTACATGCTGGCGTGCATGTTCATAAAGCGCTATGTCCTTTTCTCGCTCATATAATTCTGTACCTTCATCACCTGGATGGTTATCAATACTCGATAATTCTCCTGTTGAGTCATGAGCAAAACTTCTAAGTAGTCCGAAGTTACCATTATCACTTACTCTATCTTCTAGCTCCCGTTTGGACTGCTGTAATTGCAGTTTCAATTGGTTTAATTGTTCTTTTGAAGGCATATACTCCATCCTTTCTTGGTAGACCAAATGGATTTCCTTCTTGTAGTATTTCCTAAGTATTGTGCTTCACTAACGGAAGTTTCTTCCCTTTTTGAATAGATAAAGGCTGATAAAGTGAGCAAAATATATGCAGGTAGCCAGAAAAAATATAGAAATTATTAGAAAGTTTTCATCTTCCACTTGGCATTAATCTCGTTCTGCCATTACAATGCCTTACCAACACACCCCAATGAAGTGATATTCGCTACAGAGTATGGCATTAGGGTAGCTAGAAGCCGCAGCTAAATCAGCCGAGAGCAAATCGAAAAAAGAGATTCTGATGAAGTATATACATGATTTATCGAGCTTCACGTATCATCAGGCAATGTCTTGTATTTTCCCGGTCGTCATCTTTGGAACACTTGCGCTCTCAACCATGCTTCCTACAGTATGCTTGCCACGTTATGATTTTATCCTGCTCGTATGTATTGGAACGCAAATCGTACTTTTAAAATTAATTTTTTTATTGTAAGCATTTTAAAAAATCTTTAAACAAATATTCAATTGAGTATTCGACCCAAAAAATGGGTAAATTATACGCAGAGAAATTACTAGTTAATTTGACAATCAAACCGAATGTAACTATAATGGTTACATAGGTGGTGAATACGATGATTAACAGTCGCTTTGCTGTTGCCATTCATATTCTTTCCCTTATTGCATCTGGTCCGCGTGAAAAAGTTACTTCGGAATATATCGCCGGCAGTGTGAACACCAATCCAGTGGTCATTCGTAGAATTACAGGAATGCTAAAAAAAGCAGGGCTTCTTCAATCACAAGTTGGAACGCCAGGGGCTGTCTTGACCCGAGATCCAGTAGAGATTTCGCTTTTAGACATTTATCTCGCCGTTCAAGAAAAAGAAGATTTATTTTCGATGCATGAAAATCCAAATCCACAATGCCCTGTCGGTAAAAACATCCAATCTGCTTTGGAAGATACGTTTCATACAGCACAGACTGCAATGGAAAAAGAACTGGCAAGCAAATCGTTACAAGATATCAGAACGAGGATGGCCCTTTGATTTAGAGTCAACCTCTTTTTCACCACCAAGTTGTAACAAAACTAGTTACAAATAGACAATTACTAGGAGGAATCATAATTATGAAAATAGGAATAATTGGAGCAACGGGAAAAGCAGGAAGCCGTATCGCAAAGGAAGCTTTAGAGCGGAATCATGAAGTAACAGCCATCGTTCGCGACGCTGCAAAACTTCAAGTAGAGGGAGTAGCTATTTTAGAAAAAAATGTTTTCGATTTAACAACTGATGATGTGAAAGGTTTTGACGTTGTAGTCAATGCTTTTGGTGCACCATTTGGAGAAGAGCATTTACATGTTGATGCCGGAAACGTTCTAATTGAAGTTTTAAAAGGAGCACCAAATACAAAATTGTTCGTAGTCGGTGGAGCAGGTAGCCTGTTTGTTGATCCAGATAAAAAAGTTCGTGTCATTGATACGCCTGACTTCCCAGATATGTTTAAGCCTACTGCTTCGAATCAAGGGAAGAATCTCGAAATCCTGCAAGGTACGGATTCTATTACTTGGACATTCCTCAGTCCTTCCGCATTATTTGCAGTTGGTAAAAGAACAGGAACATATCAAGCCGGCAAAGATCACCTTCTCGTAAACTCAAAAGGAAATAGCTATGTAAGCTACGAAGACTACGCTGTAGCTGTGCTTGATGAACTTGAAAATCCTAAACATGTAAACGAACGCTTCACTGTCGTTTCTGAAGAAGCATAAGTAAAAAAGGATGTCCTATAAAAAAGAGTCAGATCTCTTAACTACTGAGGTCAGGCCCTTTTTAGGAGATCCTTTGATTATTTATCCCTCTTTAATGCATCGAGTTTTTCTTTAAATGTTGATTCCTACGCGTTACTTCTTCTTCTAATTCCTTCGTTTTTAGCGCTTCTTTTTGTGACTTTTTGATAATCCACCTCATCGTAAAAGCACAAGCAATCATGAATATGGTGAACGAAATGACAGCAGGAAAGTATTCTGACTTGTCTTCTGGAAAATAGAGAAATAAGCCTAGTACTGTAGATAAAAGAACGTTCATCGGTTACATCCTTTCTAAAATACCAATTCTTGTATCTTAATTATAACAACTACCTTTCCATTTCGCGACTTAAATTGAATCGATTTGTAAGAAGGCTTCAGTTAGAACTTTAAATCGCATATTATGCGTCAAATCGAGAAATTACGTGTCGGATTTGTAAAATATACGTCAATCCAATATGTAACAAAAATCTCCGCACTATTTTAACAAATGATAAAGCAAGCGGTCTTTATCTTCAAAAAACTGCTTCATGATCACATAATGATCGGTGTCTTCAAGCTTTGTTTCTCTCAGTCCTTCTTCTGTCATTTCGATAATCTTTGCTTGGGGGTAGGCCATGATGATGGGTGAATGGGTGGCAATAATAAACTGTGAATCCAATTGAACGAGCTCCTGCATTCTTGATAGTAGAGATAGCTGCCGGAGCGGAGATAAGGCAGCTTCAGGCTCATCTAGTATATAGATTCCTTGTCCGCTAAATCGATTCGTAAATGCAGCGAAAAATGATTCCCCATGGGATTGTTCATGAAGTGACTTCCCGCCAAAAGAGTCGATAATTCTCGATCCGAAGCCACCTATATCCAATTCTTCAATCGTAGATGCGACATTATAGAACGTTTCAGCACGAAGAAAAAATCCGTCTTTCGGCTTTCTCGTCCCTTTCACCAGCCTTACATATTCGTACAATTTAGAATGAGACTCTTTCGTAGAAAAATTGAAATTATTCGTGCCACCTTCTGCATTAAAACCAAAAGCAACAGCAATCGCCTCCAATAAAGTTGACTTCCCCATTCCATTTTCCCCGACGAAAAATGTGACATTCGGATGAAGCTCAACATCAGTTAACGGACGAACAGCTGGTAAACAGAACGGATAAATATCAAATGAAGGAACGGCATCTCTTTTCAACTCAACTCTTCGAATATAACTTTCTAGAGGAAACATGACTATGCTCCTTTTCTATTTTTAAAAAAATTTATTTGAGGTTTTTTCATGAGGCTCTAAAAGGTGGTTATCAAAAAAGAAACGAGAGACAAATGCCTCCCGCTTCCATAAGATTTACACTAATTTAATCGATTGAATGACGATGTCTTCAGCTGGCTTGTCACCGTATGTCGTTTTTGCATTAGCAATGGCATCGACTACATCCATGCCTTCAACAACTTGTCCAAAAACAGAATGCTTTTGGTCAAGCCATGGAGTACCACCAGTCGCCATGTATGCTTCGATGATTTCTTCCGGGTAGCCCGCTTGTTTCATTTGCTCGCCCATTCTGCTGTCAACATGTTGTGCTTGAACGATGAAGAATTGACTTCCGTTTGTTCCTGGTCCAGCATTTGCCATTGATAGTGCACCGCGAAGATTGAATAGTTGCATAGAAAATTCATCTTCAAATGGCGCACCCCAGATGCTTTCTCCACCCATACCAGTTCCTTGTGGGTCTCCGCCTTGGATCATGAAATCTTTAATGACACGGTGGAAAGCAATTCCGTCATAATAACCGTTCTCAGCATGTGTTAAGAAGTTCTCAACTGTTTTTGGTGCTAATTCAGGGAAAAATTTAATTTTAATATTTCCTTGGTTTGTTTCCATAATGACTGCTTTTTCATTTTCTAATACTTCTGATGTTAATTGTGGATAGTTCGTCATCTAAAATCCCTTCTTTCCTATAAAAAATCCGCCCATAATCATGAATCTACTATTATGTGCCTTCAATTGTACACTTTACACGAATCCATTAGTAAAGTGCAAGCGACTTGCCGCTATCGACGTATTCCAACTCAATTTGTCGTTTTTTATACTATTTGAAAGGATTCAATCTTCCGCTTGTCCAACTATTTGATTATCATAATCGTTACATACCTAAATTCGTAAATAAGAACTTCCTTCCTCGTTATTTGAAAGCCTTCTCTGAATTTTGTATGATAAAGAGAGAATGAGTAGGGAAAGGGGAATTGAAATGAGCGAAGAGCAATTTGCAGTTGGGGACAAAGTGTCTGCGATTTATCGCACAGGGAAATATATTGGAGAAATTACTGAAGAGAGGCCAAATGCGTATCTTGTCCGTGTTCTTGCTTGCGCCAAGCACCCTATGCAAGGTGATTTACATCATCCAAAACAAGTGGATGTCGCCTTGTTTCATCAGCGCCGAGCACTCGCTTTCCGTGAACAGATGAATGTGCCTAAGAATATGGTCAGAGCGTACACGAGTGAAATTCCCGATTATAAAGAATCGCTACAACAATCAGTTGAATCGATGAAACAGAAGCTGTCTGAGACCCAAGGAGATTGGAATCAAAGAAGTCTGCAAAATATTGAGGAACTGGAGAAAGACTATTTTAAATAAATTCCTAAAAGCCAAATCAATTCTCATGATTTGGCTTTTATAATACAAGTTTATTTAAAACTTTAGACCAATCAATCCGATCCCCAATCGTTGTAGGCTGGTGATTCTTCATATAGCTTTTATCTTTTTCTACTAATTTAAAAATATTATACGTTGTCATCGCATCATCAAGTGCACGGTGGTGCCTTCCTGTTCCTTCTTTTCCATATGCCTGTACCGCTTTCCACAAACCCGTTTGATTTTGATCACCAAAAAAGCGTTTGTACTCCATTGATAAGTCAATTTGTTCCCCGGTAAAAGGAAACTCCACTCCCGCTCTTTGACAATTGTTACGTAACACCTTCATATCCATATTTCCCCATGTGACAATTTTTGTTGGACATTTCTGATCATAGCTTTTTAATAACGCAACAAGATCAACAAAACTAATACCTTGATTCACCTGGACTTGCGAAATATGAAGAAATCTTTTACAGCGTTCTGTTAACTGCGAAAACTTATCCGGAACAACAAACGAAGAAAATTGATCACCCAATCCATCATCTATTACGGAAACAAAGCCAACCTCAATAATTTCCGGATAAAAACCAGCAGGCTTCCCCTTCCCCTCTGGCATAGTAAACTCAAAATCAATGAATAAGTATTGTTGCATGTTCTGTTCCATGTTTTCCATCCCCCTTTTCTAAAAACTTATTGTAATATTATAACGGAATATTATAAAAAATTAAGATTTTTTCTTTCAATTAATAATGTTCTACACCTCTATGAACAATTCCTCTTCCTATTTTGTTAGATCATACTTCACTGCTTGTTCATCCATCCTCCACCCATTTTTTCTTGTTTCTCTCACAAAGATCGTGATGGCGATATTACACTCTGTTAAACCGAGATAAAGTAGCAATATATTCTATACGAAAATATATTAGTTAGAGAACCGTTCTATGCCCAAGTTTCTAGCTACATCTTAACGATTGTACTACTTCCCACTTTCCCCCTGTTTGTGGTCCTTTCTTATTTGATCGAAAGGCAAAGCATTTACTGCCATCCGAAACTGTCATTGGGATGGTCCGTGATGTAATAATGCAGAATTGCTCTTTAGGCAAGACTTCAAAATCAGTTGAAGAATACTAAAAGCAGATAGTGCTACAGTTGTTATACAGCATCATACGCATCAGCTTGTCTCGTTGATTGGGGGAAAGAAAGAATTAAAAAAAAAATTCTTTCTTTCCCCCAATCAACACTAGCGTCAGCCAAGGTTGACCATAAAGCCAATACTCGTCTATTCGCCTGAACTTGTGGAGACAGCTGATGCGTTAAAAAGCTAGAAGGAGCGCAGTTTGCGCTCCTTCTTTTAGTTAAAATCATATAAAGTTTTAGCTTTTCTGGTTAAGTGAAATAACTGCCAGTGTGCAGCGGGAAACAGAAATAAGCTGTTCTTCTTCATCACGAATTTTAATGTCCCAAACCATGGTTGTTTTTCCTCTATGAAGAATATTCGCTTCAGCCGTTACCATGCCTGAGCGTTTTCCTTTAATATGATTGGCATTGATCTCAAGTCCCACAACGGCTTCTTTTGATTTGTCTACAAGCTCATAGCCACCAATACTAGCAGCAGTTTCAGCAAGTGCCACGGAAGCGCCTCCATGAAGCAATCCAACTGGCTGCCACGTCCTTTCATCAACCGGCATCGTCGCAATGACTCTTCCTTTACTAAGCTCTGTTATTTCAATACCCAATGATTTCAACAATGACTTCTCAATATTGAATTCCATATAGCCTTTAGCCCCCTTGTAAAATAATATGTAAACTCTAGTTCTTCACCAAAACATGTACTTGACGGAACTGTTCTATGTTTTGCTCATTGTAACAACCTTAATAAATTCCTTTATTTATAACAAGTTGGATTTCATGGGCAAAGTTGTTTTTAGGTCAAGAACAGACTTGGGTGTTGAGCCACTATTCTATCTCATCTTATTTTACACGTTTTAACAGTTTTAGGGCATTTGGAATGATCTTTTACTCCCATTCACTACTTTCCAGTGTGAGTGGTGTTTCGGCTCGCGACTTGCTTATAAAGTGAAACTTCAATCAGTGGGGGTTTTACTGCCCGTTCATGTGGGATAAAATTTTTTAGGTAATAGATGATTCTATTTTGACGCATATTTTCTTTTCGCTTCCGGCACACTAGCATCTTCAGCCATCAAAAATCGCCTAAAAAAAAACTGGCCTAAACAGGTACAAGATCTGTTCAGGTCAGGTTCTTTATTCAGAGATAATCTCTTTTAGCTCAAACCAGCTCGCAAGCCTTGGAATCTTCAATTCCTGATTATAGCTGTTGTCAATCGCATATACTTTTGTCGGTACATCCAATAATGTTTCCAGTACAGCTGGCTTATCGTCAAAATAATAATCCAATTGTAGATCCTCTATAATTCGGATTTTTTCTCTGTCCTTCATCCCACAAAAGAAGTGGCCTTCTTGAACTGGAAATTGATTTTGAATAAGCCAGTCTTTGGTCCGTTCGCAATGCTCAGCATTCCGTGCCGTAATATAGAATACCTCATGGCCATCCTTGACAAGCTGCTGCAACGTTTCAACTGCTCCATCAAAAGCTGGACAGGATGTGTAATAGATTTCTTCTGCTAAGCTACGCCACATCGCTCCACCTTCTTCTGCTGACAGTCCAAACGGTTCATGAATTTCCATCGTCTTCAAAGCTTTAAATACAGCTAATTCTACATTTTTGTTCAATTTTTGGTTATATAAATGAAAGGCATGCTCCCGTAAATTGATCAATGTATCATCGATATCGAAACCAAATCTCAATTTTTTTCCCCCTAATATAATCCTCTATCTACGAATCGATAGGTCTATCATGCCTCTGGTTCCAACTCATTCCCTTTCACCGTTTACATGTAGGATAAGCCGTGATGCATAAATCATCGCCGATTTTATCAATTTGGTGGAAAGATAGGTCTATCGCTTCATCCATCGTTTCAGCATCTAGGCCCGAAAAAGGGGTAAGTGAATGTTTGCCGGCTAGAACCTTTGGTGCTACATATACGATATATTTATCAATCAAACCAGCTCGTAAAAAAGAAGCATTGATCTCTCCGCCGCCCTCAACTAGGACATCGGTAACACCTCTACGATAAAGTTCATTTAATAGGAACTCTAGGTTTAATCCCGTCTCGGTTAATGGGACATCGATGAGCTCAACTCCCTTACCGATTAATGCCGCTCTTTTTTCGGCATCTGTTCCTTCAGCAGTGACAATCCACGTCTTTGCCTCTTTGCAATCCGTCACTTTTGCTTCTAACGGAGTACGCAATTGGCTATCCAAAATGATTCGGATTGGACTTTTTCCTCCTTCAGGCAGGCGGGTTGTAAGCGAGGGATCATCTGCTATAACGGTCCCAATTCCGACCAAAATCGAATCGACTTCATTACGTAATTGATGGACGGAAAAGCGTGCCTCTTCTCCAGTTATCCATTGCGAATGGCCAGCGTGAGTCGCAAGCTTACCATCTAGCGTCATAGCTACTTTAGAGATGACGAAAGGTCGTTTTGTTTTCATATTGTGGATAAACCGTTCATTGAGCAGCAAGGCCTCTTTCTCAAGAACTCCTACTTCAACTTCTATTCCTGCTTCTCTCAGTAATCCAATCCCTCTTCCTGCTACAGATGGATTCGGATCTTGAGTAGCTACGACCACGCGACTTACTTCAGACTCTTTCACTAAATTGGCACAAGGCGGTGTTTTTCCGAAGTGTGAACAAGGCTCAAGTGTTACATAAAGAGTTGCTCCACGTGCATAATCTCCGGCCATTTTAAAAGCATGTACTTCAGCATGGGGTTCGCCTGCTTTTCGATGAATTCCAGTGCCGACGATCACTCCATCTTTTACAATAACCGCTCCGACAACGGGGTTCGGATTCGTCTTTCCTTTGGCTGTGGATGCTAAATCAAGCGCCAACTGCATATACTCTTGATCTGTTTTCACTTTATCATCGCTCCTATATAGCAAAAGTATTCTCTTGTGGAATATGTCCTGATTTCTTTATTTTTGTATCTAAATAAAAGCTATTTGTATCTGTCAGCCCGCCCCATAAGGAGATATGTTCATCAGCAGCCAAGCCGCGCTCTCGTAACGCTTCTAGCTTCTTCGGGTTATTAGTAATGAGGACGACTGGTTTATCTCGCAGTGCTTCTAGTACTCGTATGGCTCCTTCGTATGAACGCGTATCATCTTCAAATCCTAACGCATGATTCGCTTCTACTGTATCTAATCCTTCTTGCTGCAAGATGTAGGCAAGTGATTTCGAGAACAGACCGATGCCTCGCCCTTCATGATCAGCTAAATAAAAGAGAGCCCCGCTTCCATGCTCTGTTATCATTTTCATCGATTGATGAAGCTGATAACCACAATCGCATCGTTGGCTTCCAAAAATATCGCCAGTATGACAGATGCTATGCATTCGAACTAACGCCTGTTCAGACTGCTTAAAATCACCATAAACAAGCACAGAAGATTGTTGAGCAAAAGCTAAATTAGCCGTTGCTAACGATTCAAGTACATCTTCTTTTGTTTGTATCTTATCATCAAGCTCAAGCCATGTGTACCACTGGAATATAGCTGAAAAATCACCCTGTTCAACAGGAAGTTTAATCGGTCCTACAAGACATATTTCTCCCTTACCTGGATTTTTGATCATTTGCATTTTATCTATTAATAATTCTTTAATTTGTGGAGTTATAATCAAATCGATCACCTGACCTATTAGGATTTTTAAATTCCTTACTTTTTGTAACTAGGTATTAATAATATCATAAACCTATCACATTTAAAATACAAATAATGATGCTCTGATTTTAAATTTTTTCCTTTTTGTTCAAATTATTTTTTTAAAAAAATTTTGTTTGAAGCATCATACCATTTAAATTTTCTTCATATGTTGGGAAAAGAACGCCTTGAAAGGAGTGGTTTTTTTGACAGAAAATCATGATGGGTTTCCCCATGCCTATCCACATTCCCAACATCATGATGTATTCCGCCCGTTTCCTTCTGTTAATCCGGACTTGCTCATTCAATCGGCAAAAAATTCACAGTCCTTACTACTTGATGCACAGAAAGTTGTAAATACTTTTGCCATGTCTCGTCCATTTTCCGAGCGACTTATGGCGGCAGCGCAGCAATCAAAAACGGCTATTGTAACAGATATGATTCGAAAAACTGGCGTAAAAACAGTACCTGATACGACTTTTAACCCTGATGGAATTCGTTTCGATTTTCACCCAAAAGTCCAAGAAAACTGCTGTCATATTATTGTTAGCTTGAAATGGTTGAATTTTTAATAGAAAAGTTGAAGCACATTATAAATGAAAGACTGATTCATCAAAGTTCAATTGAATCAGTCTTTTTTCATGCGGAGTATGTAAGTATATCAGCCATTTTCCATTTCTATCAGCCAAAACAGGGTTTTATCAACCGCTTGGCTATTTTCTATGCTGTTGCTAGCATAGAATAAAAAAAACCGGAAGCAAAGGCCTCCGGTTTTCTTCAATCTTCTTCACCAAAACGTTCTACTAGTGTGGCCAATGTTCTTGTCATAACACCGGTTGCCCCTGCAGTGCCTAGATCCGACGCAGAATTGGTTACAGATGTTCCAGCAATATCTAGGTGTACCCAAGGCTTGTTTTCAGTAAACTCTCCGATGAACGCTCCACCCATAATCGCATGTCCTGCAGCACCTGGCGAGTTGTTCAGATCAGCAATCTTGCTGTTTCGTACGCGCTCTTTGTCTTTTTCGGTAATTGGAAGGCGCCACATCGGTTCTCCCGTTTCATAAGAGGCTAATAGGACTTCCTCAAAGAATGCCTCATGATTCGTCATGGCCCCAGTCATATCCATTCCGAGCGCTGTGATCACACCGCCTGTTAATGTAGCAATATCAACAAGGTAATCTGCGCCTTGATGCAAGGCATATGTTAGTGCATCTGCTAATACAAGTCTTCCTTCTGCGTCTGTATTCAGAACTTCGATCGTTTTTCCACTCATGGACGTAATCACATCATCCGGTTTAAAGGCATTTCCACTCACCATATTATCAGTGGAAGGAATGACTGCCACTACATTTTGCCCCGGCTTCAATTCACCAATGATCTCCATTGCCCCAAGAACAGCTGCTGCACCGCCCATATCCGTTTTCATGCCGACAATACCGGCTTTTGTTTTCAGGGAATAACCACCTGTATCAAAGGTAATTCCTTTCCCTACTAGACCGATTACGTCTTTCCACTCTTCTTTGCCTTGATATTTTAGAACAATCATTTTGGGCGGTTCAACAGATCCCTGGTTCACGGCAAGAAGAGCACCCATTCCAAGCTTTAGCATTTCTTCTTTTTCAAGAATTTCCACTTCAAAATCATACTGTTTCCCAAGGTCACGAGCATAATCTGCAAGATCGGTCGACGTTAATAGATTTCCTGGCGTATTCACAAGTGTACGTGCTGAATTCGTTGCACTTCCATATACTTTCCCAACTTTTAATGAAGAAAGGATCTCATCCCCGTCCTCTTCACTATAAACGGTAAAGGACTTAATTTGTATTTCCACGGCGTTTGATTTTTGTTTATACCCTACAAATTGATAAGTCGCAAGCTCGAATGCCTCACTTAATGCATGAGCTGTATCTAAGATATCGACTTTCTCTGTGACAAACGTATCTAACGCAACAGCTGCTGTTGTCATTTTTGCATCCTTCAACGTTTTAAATGCTTTTCCAAAAGCCTCGCGTAATGCTTCAAAGGTCAATTCCTTTTCTTTTCCTAGTCCAACGAAAATTAAGCGTTTAACACCGACCTTACCTAATGTATGTATTCTTGAGACAGATTTCTTCTTTGCAGAAATCTCTCCATCCTTTACCAATTCCGTTAACTGACCATCTAACAGTTGATCTGCTGTAAGTCCTATTCCTTCTAATTTAACCGGCTTCTCAAACACACCAATTAATAAACACTCTTCGTGCTGATCGAAATTCAATTCATTTTTCACTGTAAACATGATGACCACTCCTTCTGTATTCTTAATTATAGCGAATTTTTCAGTCTGTTTCGAATAATTCCTCCCTGTTCCTAGCACAGGCTTGAAGTTTATGTGATTAGCTTTTAGTATATAAGGATAAAGATAAGAAAAGTATAGAATCATCTCACTACACATGATACATCATCTATTTTTTTCGGGTGAAACTCAAATACAGTGCAGGTATAGAACCATTTTAGGGGAATATAGAAATAAGGATACATCTTAACTACCATATTAAAATTGAATACACATTTTGTTTGAAGGACATGGGGACGGGGCTTCGTGGCTTACTCATATAACCAATCTACTCAGCAGGTATACTGATTTTATCGAGAAAGCATCCAAAATCCGGCTTTGCACCACCACCATTGTGATTAAGTGAGTGTAGCGTGCTATAGAATGAAGCCTTCATGGTAAATGGTGGCGTTTTAACGCCATATTCGTTTTGTATGAAAAAGTACTCTTTGAAAAGAAAGTAGGCGGCATCCATGGATCTATTCTTTAATTTCCCTCTTGTTGCATCTCTTATTGCGATCTTCTTTGCTCAATTTATTAAAGTACCCATTCATTATATTGCACTGCGCAAGCTTGACTGGTCCCTGCTTACATCAACTGGCGGAATGCCCAGTTCACACTCCGCTGCCGTAACAGCACTTGCAACAGGTGTTGGCATTCAGTCAGGCATTGCATCTCCTATTTTTGCTGTCGCAACCGTATTTGCTATCATCACGATGTTTGATGCAACGGGCGTTAGAAGACAAGCTGGTGAACAAGCCGCTGTTCTCAATAAACTTGTTGCTGATTTCAATGTTTTCGTAGAAGAAGCAAAAAACTGGCAAAAGAAAGAAGAGCAGCAAAAACAACATAAACTGAAGGAACTACTTGGACATAAGCCCATTGAAGTTTTCTTCGGTGGATTGACTGGCATCTTCATCGCCGTACTTCTACATTTTTTCGTATTTAAATAAGAAACACATCTACATAATCTATTTTGAAGATAGATTTATATAAAATAGGGAAATTAAATTAATATACCCTATGCAAGTCCGACTAGCGTAAGCCAATCAATCTCGGTGGAAAGTAGGTGGGCCCCCATCAAATTGATTGGTTTATGACTAGAGGATTTGGCTGCTTGAGCTGGATGTAGACAGGCATAACAAAATGAACTACATTCTTAAAAAACAAAAAAACCCAGCTTATTTTTAACGAACTGGGACTTTTAATGTTTTATTTAATTTGATATATCTTTCTTAAATTGCTGACGAAACACTTGGATTGTTTTATCTTCATTAAGTAAAGTTAGAGTATCCTCAGTAAGTACGCCCCCTCCTTCTTTTACGATGTAAACATCCAAGGTCTTTTTGCCCCAATTTTCATAAACTTCCTGAACGGTATCATAATACAAATCTAGTTTGTTTCCTTTTATGGCACTTCCCGTATCTGCAACAACCCCATAACCGTATCCTGGGATCCATAAAACCGTTCCGATTGGGAACACGTTCGGGTCTGCAGCAATCGTTGAATATACATCACGCTTTACTTTAACACCTGAATAAGTGATGCCATATAGAGGGTGTCCCGGTTTTTTCCCTGTCGATTCGTAGCCCGCTGTATAACCAGTAGCAATCATTGTTTTGACAGGGTATTGACTAAAGTTTATTGTATCATCTAAAGTTTGCGGAGCTCCTGTTTCCTCCGTAGCTTGAATCGCTTCACTTGAAGAAACTAGCGTCTTATTACGGAATACGTTCAATGATTTGAACGGGAAAGCAAGCTGCCGTTTTCCATCTTCCCATTTTGCACTCAAACCACCTTTATAATCAACTAGCGCTTTATTTAAGATTTTTGCTTCTACACCCGTAACATGATAAAACGTAGAATGAAGTGCAGCTACAAACAAGAAGACAACTACTACTCTTTTCAATATCCCTTTTATACTATTCATATAATCCTCTCTCCTCCTACACCATATATTTCTTTCCCGAACGGAAATGAAATATTCATGTAAGAAGAAAAAGCTTGATCAGCTATCACCTTAACTAGGCATCAGACATTGCAAAAACAGGATGCCCCAAAGGACAGCCTGTTTGTTTAAAACATTTGATAGCCTTTCTTTCTCAAGACCTTAATGATAATCCCAGCCAAGATCGCTCCTACTAGTCCACTTAATAATATCGTTATATCAGCTGCATAAAGAGCAGCCAATTTTCCGCCTAAGCCGCTGAAAGCAACACCTGGGTGTCTGAAATATTCAATCAGCTTCAATTCATTTACAATATAAATGGCTATAATCGGAAATATTACGACCATTATCCAAGAAGAGCGGAATAACATATTTAATAAAAAACCGATTCCAAAAAACAATAAAAAGAAAAGTACAACAGAAATAATTAATGTAGGAAGTGCCATATTCTTTCATATCCTCCTCAAAAAGCCTCACTATAAGTGTACTTAATGAGTCTGGACACGTCAATGAAATACACTACAAAATACATGAATTGTGCAAACACTCTGATTAGCTCATTAGACACTCAAAATCCTATCTATTCTATACAAATACCTATTATTATAAAAATAACTTATATGACGTGTATTCAAATTGATTGCCTGGATTCACTCCATCAAGCATTTGCTGCATACTATCTTTTTTATAGGAAAGAAGGTGATCCAATAATACAGAATGGTTACCTTCTTGCATTAAGCGTTGCGGATCTTCAAATTTAGCCTCGTATAACTCCTCCTCTTGAGCCGTAACATCAAAGCTCAGAGGCGTTAGCCGAAAGATTAACATATTATCGCTGATCTCGTTCCGAATAACTCCACTTCTCACACCCATTAACCCATCTACTGATGTATGAATGCCTGTTTCTTCAAGAACTTCTCTAACAACGGCTTCATCAACCGTTTCATCAAATTTTACAAACCCAGCCGGAAGTGACCACTTTCCTTTTAAACCGCCGTATTTCTTTTTCACAACTAACCATCTTCCATCTTCCATCTTCCAAAATCACAAACCCAGATACAGCGAGCCATACATTACGGCAACGTTCTTTCATCTCTCACTCACTCCTTGAACAGGTTATCCTATCCTTATTGTAATGCTCATCACACAATGTGAAAAGGAATACAAAAACATTGTGAGACAGTTATGAAAGATTCTCTTAATCAAGAGAAATGTGTAAAGTTTTACATCCACTCTACCTTTTTCAGGAAAAACATTCCTAAAAAAGACATTTCACTTGTACTTTTCATGCAATTTTATGTTTTTCTAGATAATTTCCCGAACATTCCATCTATATTATGTAATTATCATGCTGTCCTTTCCTCATTTTATGTTAAAATACTATCATAAAGTGAAACTTCCATCATGGGGATTCCACCACTGATGGTTAGTTGAACCAATCGGGGATTTACAGGCTGTTTACCCCCCACCCATATTTATCTTGATTCTTGCATGAAAATTGAGGTGGGGTATTACAGCCGGTTAAACCGGGATAAAATTGATACTCTAATTCGGAGGGATTCATTTTGGAAGAAAATCAAAAGGTTTATGATATTACAATAATTGGGGGCGGTCCTGTCGGTTTATTCACAGCATTCTATGGTGGAATGCGACAAGCCTCTGTAAAAATAATTGAAAGTTTACCACAACTAGGCGGACAGTTATCAGCTCTATATCCAGAGAAATACATTTATGATATAGCCGGTTTTCCAAAAGTACGTGCTCAAGAGTTAGTTGATAACTTAAAAGAGCAAATGGCAAGATTCAATCAAACGATTGCGCTTGAACAAGCTGTGCAAACGGTGGAAAAGCAAGAAGATGGTGTCTTCAAGCTAACAACTGAAAATGACGTCCACTATACGAAATCCATTATTATTACAGCTGGAAATGGTGCGTTCCAACCGCGTCGAATCGAAATCGAAGATGCCATTCAATACGAAAAAAGCAATCTTCATTACTATATCGATGATTTAAACCATTTTACAGGCAAGAAGGTTGTCATTTTTGGTGGCGGCGATTCAGCAGTTGACTGGGCACTCATGCTTGAACCAATTGCTGAAAAAGTAACACTTGTTCACCGTCGCGATAAATTCCGCGCACATGAACACAGTGTAGAAAACTTAAGGAATTCGAAAGTCGAAATCAAAACGCCATACTTACCAGCTGAGTTCATTGGTAACGGCAGCGAAATTACTCAAGTTGTTCTACAAGACGCGAAGGGTGAAGATCGTGAAACACTTGATGTGGACGCAGTCATAGTCAATTACGGCTTCGTATCCTCCCTTGGTCCTATTAAAGACTGGGGCCTTGACATCCAGAAAAATAACATCGTTGTAAATTCCAAAATGGAAACGAACATTCCTGGAATTTATGCTGCAGGTGACATTTGCACATACGACGGAAAAGTCAAACTAATTGCAAGCGGATTTGGCGAAGCACCAACTGCCGTTAACAACGCGAAGCAATATATGGATCCTAAAGCAAAAGTTCAACCGATGCATAGTACTTCTATGTTTGAATAATTCCACCACCAATGAGACAGGATACTTGCCTGTCTCATTTTTATAAAAAAAAGGGCTCCTAACCATTCAATCAGTCAGAAGCCTTATCTATATATTATTGTTAACAGTTTTCAGGTGTACCAGCATTTTTCGCCGTTTTAAATGAAGACCCACAGCCACATGATGCGATTGCATTAGGATTTTCAATCGTAAAGCCGCCGCCCATTAGGGACTGTTTATAATCAATGACTGTACCGTTTAGAATCGGGCTGTCTTGTTTGTCGACAAGGATTTTTATTCCGAACTGTTCAAGCTCTTCATCTGCTTCGCCAGCATCTGGCTCAAAACCCATTCCATAGGAAAGTCCCGTACAGCCGCCGCCTTTTACAGCAACTCGTAAAAACGAACCTTCTTCACCGTTATGTTTCATCATTTCCTTTATTTGAAAAGAAGCTGCTTCTGTAATTATAACAACTTGACTCATGTTAAACCCTCCTTTTTCCATTTCACATGAGAAATACTCTATAACTAGTATATACTATCAAAACCTTTATTCTCAACTCTCCAACATTGACATAGGAAATTAGTACAGCATATTTTCTGCTTCTCCTCTATAATAGGAATATAAGACCACGTATATATAACTATTTTTTTGATAAAGAGGTGAGCATTGTGGAGACGATACAACCGTTATATGATAAACAATTGAAATGCCTAGTGTGTGAATATTCCTTTACATCTAAGAAAGTCCGCTCCCGATTCGTAAAAGTAATCGCATACGATACTGACTTTTGCCCTACATACAATGATGAAGAAGGCAATGCTCTTTATTATAATATTCACGTCTGTCCATGTTGCGGCTTTTCCAGCTCAGATGATTTCTCAAAATATTTCCCTCCGCTTACTAAGGAAGAAATCCAAACAAAGATATCCGCTCACTGGGTTCCCCATCACTTCGGAGACAAACGAACGATTCAAGATGCAATCAGTACATATAAACTAGCTGGCTATTCTGCTATTCTCAAAAAGGAAAAGCACATCACAACAGCTGGAATCTTCTTGCGTCTTGCATGGCTATTCCGTGGCAAGGAAGATCATGAGCAAGAAATCCGATTCTTAAAAATCGCGCGACAGAAATATATGGAATCCTATTCAACGGATGACTTTAAAGGTACGCAAGTTTCCGAAATTCGGATTCTGTATTTAATCGGGGAGCTGTCCCGACGAATATCTGATGTTCAAACAGCGGTTAAATATTTTTCCATCGTCATAGAGCAGCAAAGCAAGGCTGTCGAAACAACTATTATAGAAATGGCCCGAGAACGCTGGCAGGAAATTCGGGAACAACGAGATAATAATCAAGACCATGAACTCATTAACTCGTAAATAAATCATTAAGTTTACCAAGTTCCGTCCCCTTTCTTTCCTTCATACAAAAACGAGGGTGTCCATAACAAAAGGGTCAGACCCCACATCTCCTATATCTCGTTTATATGACATGTACATGACACAATGAACGAGATATAGAGTGTGAGGTCAGACCCTTTGGGACATCCTCTACCTACTCAATTGACCTATATATTAAAACAACGGATTCTCTTCAATATGTTGATAGATACTTTTGACAAGCTCTTCATTCGTTTCTCCTGTGACAACTTCTCCATCTACAAGGGCAAACATGGAACGCGCGCATTTTCCACAGAAATTAAGGCAACCGTACTCAATAACATCTAAATCCGGATCCCTCTCTAATTGCTCCATTGCTTGCTGCGAACCGCTTGCCAAGTTGCTGACACAAAATTCAATTAGCGGCTTCATTCCCTCACCTCACTGTTACTAACAGATTATCCTACTCCATATTTTAAAATTAGTCAAATAAAATACAACGGTAAATCTCCTTTAATTCAGACGATGCTGTTGTGGTTTTACACCAACTTCGATATACTTTTTAGTGATATGTAAACTATGCGACAGCATATATACAGAAAACAATTCGAGATATGTACGGAACGGTTGCAAAGTGGAGGAGGAGATGTTCGAAAAGGATCGAACCCTTTTTGGGCATCCTCGAGAGTTACAGAATTATTATGCAAAACAAACAAAGGGGATATTCACAATGAAGAATTTAGTTATACTTGGCGGTGGGTATGGGGGACTTAGAATGCTACATAGGTTGCTGCCTAATCAACTTCCAGAAGATAGGTCCATTACACTTATTGATCGTAATCCATATCATTGCTTGAAAACTGAATACTATGGACTTGCTGCAGGAACAATTCCAGATCACCATATTCGAGTAGCTTTCCCAGAACACCCTCAGCTTCATTCTGTCTATGGAGAAATTCTTTCTGTAGATTTAGAAAATAAACAAGTCATTCTTAAAGACCAAGAACCTGTTTCTTATGATGATTTAGTCATCGGTCTAGGTTGTGAAGATAAGTTTCATAACATTCCAGGTGCGGATATATATACACATAGCATTCAGACGATAGATAAAACACGCCAAACATATCAAGCCTTGAATAACTTAGGGAATGGCGCGACCGTTTCCATCGTTGGCGGCGGGCTTAGTGGAGTGGAATTGGCAAGTGAGCTAATTGAAAGCCGTCCTGATTTACATATTCGGTTATTCGACCGCGGACCGCATATTCTGTCAGCCTTTCCTGAACGATTAAGCACGTACGTTGAAAGCTGGTTTAAGAAACATACAATCGATATCGTTCATCATTCAAATATCACAAAAGTTGAACCGAATACTCTTTATAATGGCGACGAGCCTGTTCATAGTGATGTCATCGTCTGGACAGCTGGTATTCAGCCGAGTAAAATTGTCCGAGACCTCGATGTTAAAAAGGACAAACAAGGACGGGTTATCCTTACACCACAGCATTTCCTTCCAAATGACGACAGCGTTTTTGTAGTGGGGGACTGCGCGAGCTTACCGCAAGCCCCAAGTGCTCAATTAGCCGAAGGACAAGCAGAACAAATCGTTACCGTTTTAGTGAAAAAATGGGCAAACGAGCCGCTACCTGAAAGCTTTCCTGTCATTAAACTAAAAGGAACACTCGGCTCACTTGGTAGTAAACATGGCTTCGGTCTTGTTGGTGAACGCCAAATCACGGGAAGAATGGCGCGTTTATTAAAATCAGGAATTTTGTGGTTATATAAGTATCATAATGGTTGACTTCTCCCACGCCTCAAGACCGGTTAACGCTCTTGGTGGGTTTTCTCGTTTGGAAAAGTTATAATCAGTTGATGAAGAGGGTGTCCCATAACAACAGGATCAGAAACCCCGCAACCCAAAAATACAATTCATATTAAGCGTAGGTGCTATTATGAACGATGTATAGAGTGCGTGGTCAGATTCTTTTGGTACGCCCTCTATTTTTTTCATGCTTCTAGCGCTTGATACCCATACCTCTCCATTTCCTTCACGATTGCCTTAAGACGAGGATTGCCTTCACCGACAATTTCATCACCAATGAGTACAAGTGGATAAAATAAGTCTTCTTCTATAATCCTTTCGGTCATCTCCTGGCGTTTAGGATTTTCTTGCTGTTGGTAGATGTCAATGTAAGTAATGGAGAATGGCTGCCCTGGAAATTTCCGGGATAGCGCTGCTTCCAGCCATTCATAGGTGTCCTTTGACGATGGCAGGTTCACACAGCTTGTACAGATTCGTTCAGCTCCATACACTTGTATTTCAATCAGCTTGTTTTCCATATCGATCTCCCTTCACATGTATTCTTATTTTCATTTTACCTGAATTTTTAAAAAAGTATAATGGAAAGGTTATAGAATTCCTATAAAGTCGTGTTCAAAAAGAAGGGTAAAAAGAGCCGAGAAGTTCTAGGGGTTAGCCTCTAATATTCCCATATTCTGTAACGTATGAGGATTAGGCTTCCACAAGCCGTGCCAAAGTTTAACAGAAGGTCATTAATGTGCTTCGATGCAATTCGCAAGCTTTTTTACCGGACTTTTTGAATTGCCACTATAATCTTTCCGATGGATTTTTTCATAGCATACTATTATAATAAGTAGTATGAAAGGAGTCGATTGTAATGTCTGAACAAACGATGGAAGTTCAAGTACAGGAAGTACTTGATAAGCTTCGTCCGTTTCTTCTTCGTGACGGCGGTGACTGTGAACTTGTAGATATAGAGGATGGAATTGTTAAATTACGTCTGCTTGGTGCATGCGGAAGCTGTCCGAGTTCTACAATTACCCTTAAAGCCGGTATAGAGCGTGCTCTTCTTGAGGAAGTTCCAGGAGTAGTTGAAGTAGAACAAGTATTCTAATAGTAGGAATAAAATAAAAGCTGACACCTCTGCATTGCGCATAAATGGTAGTCAGCTTTTTTATTGGATGGCTACTATTCAGCCAATCCACTTAGCAGGTATACTTATTTTGTCGAGAAAGCATTCCTAAATTCCAGCTCCACACCGCCACCATTATGATTAGGCGAGTGTAGTGTGATAAATGGTACATCCTTCATAATAACTGGTGGTGTTTTAACACCATTCAGATTTTGTATGTTCATCCTCTAAAAACAATGGTTTACTTCCTTCGTTATCAACGTCCAAAACTTTAACATCGAAATCAGGAAATTCATTTTGAAGCGTTTCCTGCACGCTACAAGCTGCACTCTCTGGAACTAGACATAGCACAGTCGGACCAGCGCCGCTTAGTGCCGTACCAAAAGCACCGTTTGCTTTTGCCAGCTCTTCGACTCGCGGTAAATGCGGCACTAAATGAGCTCGATAGGTTTGATGAAAACGATCTCGTTTCATCATCTCCCCAGCCAATGGCCAATTACCAGATAATACAGCTCCTAAAAATACATTGGCGGCTGCACTTCCGTGGATTGCATCTTTAAACGCCAATTTCTCAGGAAGGGCATTTCTTGAATCCTCTGTCCTTAACTCATAATCTGGAATAACAGCGATGACCTTGATTCCTTCAATTGGAAACGAAAGCACATCTGTAACTTCAGCGGAATGCCAGCCGACAACAAGCCCCCCCATTACTGAAGCAGCTGCATTGTCGGGATGACCTTCGAAAATGGAAGCGTGTCTTGATTTTTCTTGCGTTGAAAGGTTCAAATCTGCTGCAATATTAGCCAGTTCTATTCCAGCAACGATAGCCGATGCGCTACTTCCAAGTCCCCTTGCAAGCGGGATTTCACTTGAAATTTCCAATCTGCATGGTCGAAGTTTTTTTCCATAATATTCAGCGACTTCTTTAGCAACCATAACAATATAATTCGAATCGTCACTTGGAAAACTGCTTAGTTCTTCTGACAATGGAATAACTTCCCACCGATCAGAATATCGGCCTTGTATATCTAAATATAAACCGAGCGCCATCCCAATTGAATCAAATCCAGGTCCCAGATTTGCTGTACTTGCTGGGACCCGGATGTAAAACATTTCACTTTCTACGCTCATGATTGAACCAAGCCTTGCTGCAAATGCTCTAAGATCACTTTCTCATCCATTGGAAGCAATTGTGGTTTGATCTCACTATAATCGACGGCAACATTTGGATCTTTTAATCCATTTCCAGTTAAGACGGCGACAATTTTGCTGCCCTTTTTAATTTCACCACTTTGTAATTGTTTGATGATTCCTGCAATGGATGCACATGATGCCGGTTCAGCAAATATACCTTCTGAACGCGCAAGTAAGCGATATGCATCAAGAATTTCTTCATCGGACACTTCATCAATTTTTCCATTCGACTCATTCGCAGCCTCAACAGCGAATTTCCAGCTTGCAGGATTGCCGATACGAATCGCTGTCGCAATCGTTTCCGGCTCTTTAAAGACACGGTCATGAACGATAGCAGCTGATCCTTCCGCCTCAAATCCTCGCATTTCCGGTAGACCTGTCTGCTTTTGTTCGTTATATTCTTTAAATCCTTTCCAGTAAGCCGTAATATTCCCAGCATTTCCAACAGGAAGAGCTAAGATGTCTGGAGCTGAACCAAGCGCATCGCAAATTTCAAATGCTGCTGTTTTTTGTCCTTCAATTCTATATGGATTCACGGAGTTAACAAGTGTAATCGGCGCTTTTTCACTAATGCTTTTAACAATCTCCAAAGCGTCATCGAAGTTCCCTTCAATGGAGACGATTTCCGCACCATACATGACGGCTTGTGCAAGTTTGCCCATCGCAATTTTTCCTTCTGGAATGACAACGATACATCTCAAATTCGCACGTGCTGCATAGGCAGCAGCAGCAGCGGAAGTATTTCCCGTTGATGCACAGATAATGGCGTTACTGCCTGCTTCAACCGCTTTCGCAACAGCCATCACCATGCCGCGGTCCTTAAATGAGCCAGTTGGATTCAAGCCTTCGTATTTTACATATAGCTCAATCCCCCACTCCTTAGAAAGGTTTTCACATTTAATGAGAGGCGTATTTCCTTCATGTAGGGATAAATCAGGTGTCTTCTCGTTCACAGGTAACATTTCTCGATATTCGCTTAATAGGCCTCTCCAGCTCATTTGCCATTCTCTCCTTCAACACGATACGTGCTTTTGATTTCTTTAACCATTTCATAATCATTTAGTTTTTGTTGGATTTTTTCAAATTCAGTTAATGTTGCGTGATGTGTAACAAGGACAATTTCAGATGAACCTTTTTCATTTAACGGAAGCTGCAGGATTTTATCAAAACTTACTCCGTGCTCCGCAAACAGCATCGTGATCTTTGCTAGCACGCCCACTTCATCCTTCACATGTAATCTAATGAAGAATTTCGCATGAATTTCAGATGGCTGTTTCATCGTCTTCGGATATTGTGGTGCAACTGCACTTCGGCCATTCACACCAAGTCGCATATTTTTTAACACAGCCACCAAATCAGAAACGACGGAAGTAGCCGTTGGAAGGCTTCCAGCACCTGGACCATAGAACATCGTTTCGCCAACAGCTTCGCCATACACATAAACTGCATTATACTCATTATGCACAGATGCTAGTGGATGATGCTCAGGCAGTAGTGCTGGCTGTACGCTTACTTCAACCTTCTCGCCATCTCTTGAAGACAAGCCAATTAGCTTCATTGTATAACCAAGCTTCTTACTGTATGCTAAATCTTCTTCAGAAATTTCGGTAATCCCTTGCACGGTTACATCATCAAGATCAATCGTCATCGAAAATCCGAGCGTGGAAAGAATCGCCATTTTCCGTGCAGCATCCAGTCCGCTCACATCTGCTGTAGGGTCCGCTTCAGCAAACCCCAAACTTTGAGCTTCCTTTAATACATCTTCATAAGCGCTTCCGTCTTGACTCATTTTCGTTAAGATGAAATTCGTTGTACCGTTCACAATTCCCATCATTTTCGTAATTCTGTCAGAGGCAAGTCCGTCTGCAAGTCCGCGAAGAATCGGAATTCCCCCGGCAACACTTGCTTCATAAAATAAATCACATTCATTTGCCGTTGCTTCTTTTAGTAACTGCGAACCGTATAAAGCCATTAAATCTTTATTGGCTGTAATAATATGTTTTTTGTTTCTTATTGCATGAAGGAGATGATCTTTCGTTTCTTCAATTCCTCCCATAACCTCAATGATGACATCGATTTCGGGATCGTCTAAAATATCATCTACATTGGATGTTAGTAGACTCTTATCTATAGCAACCTGACGTTCTTTCGCAGGATCATTCACAAGGATCTTCTTAATCGTAACTGGGCATCCAATTTGGTGCATCAGCTTATCTTGGTGTTGTTCGATAATCTTTACAACCCCAGATCCGACCGTACCGAGGCCTAATAATCCAATTGACATTGCTTTCATACGGCTCCACCTCTTATGTTTTTATCAAAAATACATTTGTGTTTGTATAGTAGACATTATACGTGTTATTTTTTATATTTACAATAGTTAGATAATACTTTTTTCTATTATTCTGCAAACTTTTTTTAAGTTAAAAAAATACACGAAATAAAAGTATCCCGTAACAATTAGGCTGACCCGCAACAACTATATACAGCATACATACTGCTTTATAGACTGTATATAGAGTGCGAAATCAAATCTATTAAGGACACCATCTCTCGTGATTGGAATAAATATTTTATAGTTTCACAATCGTTTTAGGTTGCTTGCCCGAAAGGACATGCGTAATATTGTCGAGACAAAGCATGATCATTCCTTGACGCGTTTCAACACTTGCACTGCCGATATGCGGCAATGCAACTACATTTGGTAAAGTTAGCAGTGGATGGTCTGGACCAATCGGTTCTTGCTTAAATACATCTAAACCAGCGCCTGCTATTTCCCCCTTCACAAGCGCCTCATAAAGAGCTTCTTCATCCGCGACCGCACCTCTGGCTACATTAATAAAGATTGCCGACTGCTTCATTTTCATAAATGCTTCCTTATTAAACATTCCAGCTGTTTCATTTGTTAACGGTGTTAGGCAAACAATGAAATCTGACGTTGTAATTAACTCTTCAAAGCTTGTATAACGAGCCCCTAGTCTTTCCTCAGCTGCTACATTTCTGCTACGATTATGATAGAGAATGTCCATGTCAAAGCCTGTAGCACGTTTTGCAACAGTCTCGCCAATTTTCCCCATTCCTACGACCCCAATCGTTTTATGGTGGATGTCATGTCCTGCAAGTAGCATTGGACTCCATCCGGTCCATTTCCCTTCTTTCACGATTTCAGCCGCTTCAACAATCCTTCTTGCCGTTGCCATTAATAGGGCAAACGCCAAGTCTGCAGTCGTGTCCGTTAAAACATCAGGCGTATTGCACACAGTGATTCCTTTTTCAGTTGCAGACGGGACATCAATATTGTCATAACCGACAGCAAGATTCGCAATGACTTTCAAGTTTTTCGCAACATCTAGTAATTCACGGTCCATTTTATCTGAAAGCATGGTTAATAACGCATCTGCTTTCGCTGCTTCTTCCAGTAAAATAGCTCGCGGGACGGGACGCTCCTCGTATTCCCACATTTTCACTTCGAATGTTTCGGTCCATTCTTTTAGAACTTCTGTTTCAATCTTTCTTGTGATAAAAACATAAGGTTTCGTCATTGAATTCAAATCCTTCACTTTTATATTCGCTTTCATCATATCATAAGAGAAGTAAAGGATGGAGAAAAATGTAAGCTTTATTCATAACCAACTTACATCCGGAAGCCGAAGTTGCTTGGATGGAATATGTGCAATCTCATAAAATCTGCGAAGGAATTCTTCGTAGTAAGTAGACGTATTAGCCATTGTCTGAATCTGTTCCTCCAATTCATTCGCCCTTGCCTCTGTTGGACTTGAAAAATACTCTTCTACCACTTCATAATAATGAATGGGAAACATTAAGCGTGAATAAAGCAAACGTGAAGAAAAGCTTGAAAGCGGACCAATTGTTTGATAATCGCTCATAAAAGTGGAAACGCCTGGCTGATACGTATGTTGATTATGCAAATAATGATGCCGAACCCATTCCGCGATATCTCTGCTACCATGGTCAAATATCCATTCAAACGGATTTTTTATACAATATTTCCCGTTCCACGTCTCAGATGTAAATCTGTCATAGCAAACTGTCCCACTATCACTGGCTGTTGGTGTATCATCGATTTCGGTATCAACCAAATATTGAATCGCCGTTTCACCCAATGCCATATAATAAGGAAATGTGGCAATAAACTCCTCTTCAAAAGGGTTATTCGGATGGGCCTTCAATTTCTCATTCCAAATTTGCTCTAGCTGATCAATCCGCTGTTCCCATAGCTCCTTCCACTGACCGATTCTCGAACAAACTTTAATAGGCTCAGAGATACCACGAGCTCGATAATGGAATTTGGCTACCTTCCTGCCAAGCTGATGACTTCTCGGTTCATGTAAGGTTCTGACCGCTACGAGCACAAATGGTTGTTCTTCTGCCTCCGATACAAAGCCCCCATGATTCGCCATCACAAAATCAGCAACGTATCGATCTCCTTGATTGATTAATTGATCAGCCATCATTTTTCTTTCCTTCAGCTCGTCTTGATTCACCTCACCAAGTGGAATAATGCTGTAAATGGTTGGGCCGGATATAAAGGAAGGATATTTCCCTCCAGCCTCTTCGCGTTCAGGATTAATTCCATACGATTCAAAAATAATCTCCTCAATCATACGATCCGCACCTTTCATTTATGTGATTCTCATTCCGTCTGTGTTTTAAAGAAAAGGATAATAAACGAGAAATCGGGCAATTTAAATAGGCGATAACAAATAAATATGGCACTTAACTTATATATATGAAGAACAATTAGTTTTCTGAATGTTTATTGAATTTCAGAATAAACATATCTATACATAGTTACCGAAATCCAGACGAAATGGGTGATCTGTAATGGATGAAGTTATTAACGTATCAGAACAGACAGCAAGAAGATGGTTAAAAGAAAGAGGAGTGAAAATTGAAGATATTGCGGAGCTTGTAATGTATTTACAAGCAAGCTATCATGAAAACCTCGAAATGAAGGACTGTATTGAGAACGTTGAACGCGTTATATCAAAACGCGAAGTTCAAAACGCAATTCTGACCGGCATTCAACTTGATGTCCTTGCTGAAAAAAAATTGTTGGAGGAACCGTTGCAAAAAATCGTGGAAATAGATGAAAGCTTGTATGGTGTAGATGAAATCCTTGCCTTATCCATCGTAAACGTATACGGTTCAATTGGCTTTACGAACTATGGGTATATCGATAAGCAAAAACCAGGTATTCTAAAAACTTTAAATGATAAAAGTACAGGCAAAGTCCATACGTTTCTCGATGATATCGTCGGTGCCATCGCTGCCGCTGCGTCGAGCAGGCTAGCACACCGAGCTAAAAGTAGGAAGTAGTTTTAGAAAAATAGACGTGCATATCACAGAATGTCTACTAAAATCTCTTATATTCCCTTAATATCCAAATACAAAAAAAGAAGAGGATGTCCCATAAGTAAAAGGTCAGAGCCTACAACTACTACATACAGTTTAAATGGAGTGTAAGTAACACGATAAACTATGTAGTGAGTACTGGTCAGAACCTCTTGGGACGCCCTCTTCTTCCGTTTTAGAACTTCCAGTCATCCAATGCATCAATAGCATATGTCGGTTGTTCTTGATAATTTTTCAATAACTCTTTCGTCGTAACGCCAGAATGTACTAACAATGTATCAATCCCTGCATGAATCCCAGCAAGAATATCCGTATCATAATTATCGCCGACCATGATTGTATCTTTCTTATCAACACCGAGAACCTTTAGTGCTTGTTCAATGATAATTGATTCTGGCTTGCCAATAAAAATAGGCTGTACCCCTGTTGATACTGATATAACTGAGACTAACGAGCCATTGCCCGGCAGAAGACCTCTTTCAGTTACAAGTGCTGCATCACTATTTGTTGCAATAAAGGTTGCACCATTCCGTACCGCCAGACAAGCTTTTACTAGCTTTTCATAATTGATGTTTCGATCAATTCCCATTACGACAAAATCAGGGTTTTCATCAGCGAGGGTGAATCCCTTTTCTTGAATTGCATTCGAAAGTCCTTCTTCTCCAATAACATAGACTGATGCCTCTGTTTGACGTTCTGCAATAAAGGTCGCAGTCGCCATCCCACTTGTAAATACTTGATTGGCTTCCGTTTCAATCCCAAAATCACAAAGCACTTGAGCCACTTTTGCTGGAGTTCTAGATGAATTATTTGTCACGAACAGATAAGGAATATTCCGGCTTCTTAAGCCTTCAATAAAACCGGCTGCTTCTTTAATTTCTTCAGTACCTCGATAGATTGTGCCATCTAAATCAATCAGATAGCCTTTATATTCTTTTTTCATATGATCCCTCTTCTTATGTTTGTTAATCTTTAAATGCTGAAACTGGGCCTAATTCATTTATTAAATAGCTTCTTACTACTTTAGGGTATTCAATAAATGCTTGAATATTTTCGCTAAAAACAGTGGCCACCGTTTTCGTGTCTGCTACTAAATAATCCAGAACTAGCATTTTTCTAAGCGGAAGAATCCGTTTAAATTGATGAGCCATTTTTTCATCTATTACTTTTTCATCCAATAAAATATCCACGATATCTTCATAACTTCCTGGATCTCGCATAATGAAGCCATCAATAATCGCATTCCCTGTATCTAATACAGCATCAATGGAAGTCTGAACAATTCGGCAAAGAGCAAGGCCCGCCAGTTCATAATCCCAATTAGAATGTTCCTCGAAAAAGCGAAGCCGTTGTTCCAAATATACTAAATGTTTTTCAATTTGCTGTCTGTCAACAAAATACACGATATTCAATCCTTTCTAATTGAAAAGGATACCATATCCTCTTCTCTAGTCTTGACGCAAACATAATTTCCTATGTATTAAGTGTTTTTAATCGACTTATGCAGGATTATAAACATCTTTGAAAAAAACCACAATATATCTGTTAGTATCTTAACCAAACGACTTTATTCTTGTTAGATTTCAACATGATGCAAGATGATACTAATATAATTTTATCATAGTTCACACCATTATTGTATGATGTTCTATGTTTGAAAAAAGTAACTGTTACATAGTTATCGCACGTCATTTTTTCAACAGAAAAGGACATCCTAAGATTTACATTAAAGTAGAAAGGATGTTGGACATGAACGATAAAAGGCGTTTCCATGAGATTTCAAATGGGGAAAAACAAAAGAATGATTTACTTCCTGAAGAACTGCCTGAAGGGCCTTATGGTGCACCCCGTGGCGAGATGACACCTGTTGAAAACAAAAGCTCACCATGGCAGGACGGGCAGCGCTATACGAGTGCCTTCAATTACGAATACAAATCGCTTCATGAAGGTCTGCCTCGTCAAATGGACGGCTCCCATCCACCTCATGACGATCCTGACAAACACGAACAAGCCCCGTATTCTACAACCCCTGACTAGAGGAAAAAAGGCTGCTTTGTAACGAAAGGGTCAGACCCCAACATCTCCTATATATCGTTTATATGACAATAAACGGTTTAAAGAGTGTGAGGTCTGACCCTTTTTGAACAACCTCTTTCCATTTTCATTTTACTCTAGTTCTTGTTTCACTTTAGTTTCTTCAAAACAAAATATGGACATCCAAAATTACAGTACTCATAAAGGTATTCAGTCAATGTACTAATTTTTGTATCAAAGGTGGCTTTTTGATTATCGTCTTCAAAGAAACCGCGCAGACGTAATTGTCCATATCCCCAATCGCCTACAATATAATCGTATTTGGTCAATATCTCACTATAACGCGCTTTAAATGCTTCTTCATTGTAGCCATCTCTTCGTTCTTCTACAATGTCATAGGCTAAATTATTGATGCTTATCATCCATATCACCTCTTTTTAGTCCAATTCCTTCTTAAATTATACCTGATTAGCCATCAATTACTAAGCGAAATTTAGAGAAATTTGCCCATCCTATCTCATAGGGGGTGTTTTCATTGAAAAAAGCAGTTCTAGCGTTAAGCTTATGTTCTGTTACGTTATTTACAGGTTGTTCTGCTTCCAAACAGCAAGGGAGTGAAGTAACCGATAACATCTCAAATCCAGTAAAAGTCAACTCGCCAACTAAATTTTATGATGAAGATTATAACAACAGCACCTATCAAGGGTCTGATTTTGGCTTTACTCGAATGAACAGTGCAACGATTAACGGAAAAAATATTGCAAACGTTGCGAATGAAAATGTAGCCATTGATCGGGAACAATTGGCTAGTGTGATTACTTCGCTTGCAGCATCACTTCCTAATGTAAAACGTGCAGCTACGCTTGTTACAGATGAGGATGTTCTTGTCGTATACGAAACCCATTCATCAGACCGATCAGAAACCGCTGATCAAGTGAAGCGAACAGCTATGTCCGTTGTTCCTCGCTATTATCACGCATATGTAAGTGATGATTGGAAACTTGCTCAAGATATCGAAAACTTCGCTACTTTAGGTTCCAACGTTAAACATATCGACCATACCATTGATAAAACGATACAAAATATGCTGAAATCACCGCAAGGAAAAGAGTATAGTAAAGGAGAGAATGCAAATGGGGAAATGATCCATCAAAAAGATGAACGTATGAATACAAATCGGTAACACCTTCATTCCAATTCAAGAGAGTATCCAAAAAGGGTCTGACACTACACTCTATACACCGTTTATTGTGTCTATTACACGTCAAATAAACGATTTATAGTCGAGTGGGGTCTGACCCTTTCGTTATAGGACTACGTCTGTAATTGAATTATTTCGCTTCAATAATTTTCTCACCCTGCTCTTGCATATGTTTTGCCGCAGCATTCACTTGCTCATCTGCATGATAAGAAGAACGAACTAATGGTCCTGCTTCACAATGACTGAAACCTTTTGTAAGAGCAATTTGTTTTAACTCGTTAAATTCTTCAGGGCTATAATACTTTTGTACCTTTAAATGCTTTTTCGATGGCTGCAGATATTGACCTATTGTCATAATATTAACGTCATGTGCACGTAAATCATCCATCGTTTCAATAATTTCTTCTTTCGTTTCACCCAGACCAATCATAAGACTCGACTTCGTTGGAATTTCTGGGTACATTTCCTTCGCTCTCTGTAATAATTCCAATGAACGATTATATTTTGCACGGGCACGAACTCGATCAGACAAACGACGTACTGTCTCAATATTATGATTTAGAATATCTGGCTTCGCATCCATAAGGGCTTTTAAGTTCTCAAACACCCCCCCCATATCTGAAGGCAATACTTCTATTGTAGTAAATGGATTTTTTCTACGAATGGCGCGCACTGTTTCAGCGAATACAGCTGAGCCTCCATCCTTCAAATCGTCGCGAGCTACAGCCGTAATAACGACATGCTTTAGGTTCATCGTTACCACTGAATCCGCAACACGTTCCGGCTCTGCCAAATCCAATTCAGTTGGAAGACCCGTTTTAACAGCACAGAAGCGACAAGCTCTTGTGCAAATCGCTCCAAGAATCATGAAGGTCGCAGTCCGACGAACAGCCCAACATTCATGGATATTGGGACATTTTGCTTCTTCACAAACTGTATGTAAGTTCTGCTCTCTCATCATTTTTTTTAAGCCAGTATAATTTTCATTCGTATTCAGTTTAATTTTTAACCAATCTGGTTTACGAAGATATTCTTCCTTTGTGGTCATGAAGAGATTCACTCCATTTCTTTATTAGAAAAATTGGGATACATCCCCTATATGTGTCACAATATCATAATAAAGCAAACGGATACAACTAATTCACCCAATTGGGAAAAATTAATCAAATTAAATCTCTCTCATTTCAGCAAACTAACTATATTCATTATCATCAGAAGGGAGAATTAGAAAGTGAAGCATAAAATTTTGCTATCATTTCTGCTGCTTTCCATGCTTAGTTTTCCTGAAAGCCACTCTGCTGCTTCAGTGACAGCAGCTTCAGAAAAGGAAATGTTGGAAAAGCGGTTAGAGTTATTTAAAAATATGGAGACTGCTGTCCAACTCCCATGGTATTATCTTGCAGCGGCCGATCAATATGAACGTAGCATTCGACAGGCAAGAAATGATGTAGAATCTGTAAAGGGGAACATTTCCATTACAATAAATCCGGCCCAATGGAGTGGTGCCTTAAATCCAAATCAAGCGGACACGAATCCATTTTCCATCTCAGTATTCAATGGGATCGGAAAAGATGGAAATGGGGATAACGTTGCCGATCTTACGAGTGATGATGACCGATTATTCACATTTGCTAATCATCTATTGGCATATGGGACAGATGAAGATAATATCCGAATTGGATTGTGGAATTTTTATAAAAGAGATAAAGCCGTTGGGATCATAATAGGAAATGCAAAACTATTCAAGAAATTCAATCGAATTGATTTACAAGAAAAAGCATTCCCTGTTCCGATCAGGACCGATTACACCTATCGCAGTACCTGGGGAGTTGCGCGCGGGTGGGGTGGCCGGAGATCCCATGAAGGGACAGACATCTTTGCCCACTATAGTTTACCGGTACGCTCTACATGCTATGGAATTGTTGAAATGAAAGGCTGGAATAAATTCGGCGGATGGCGGGTTGGCATCCGTGATATTAATAATACGTATCATTATTTCGCCCATTTAAATGGCTTTAAAGATGGAATCAAAGTTGGAGACATCGTTGAACCAGGGCAAGTCATTGGCGGGGTAGGTAGCTCAGGCTACGGCCCTCCAGGAACTTCAGGAAAGTTCCCTCCCCACCTTCACTTTGGGATGTACAAAGATAACGGCAGAATCGAATGGAGCTTTGACCCAACACCACATTTACGTGCATGGGAACGCAAAGAACTTTCGAAGTAATAAGAAAAGCGAGCATTTATATCCCAAAAAGCAGAGACCAACTATCATATTGGTCTCTGCCTTTTTCTATTTGATGCATATTTTTGGATGTCAATGCAGAATTAAATGTTCCCACCTATTTTCTCTTTAATTAAGCAACTTTTGCTGCATATGAAGAGGTCCATCCAAGTGTCTTTGTCAAAATATATGCCTATCGGGCAGCTTTTTTCTTATCTATCAGCCAACTTCTTACTAAGTATTTGTTAAAAACCATTTTCTACTTGGCTCACTTTCCCTTCATTCATCTACTAAACAGCTCGTGATCAACAAATGATTATGGTCTTTTAGGTTACATGTGTATGTCTGTTCAAGTTCTACACCATTTTCTTCAATGATTAGAAGAAGTGGTCGATCACTTAATCCGACATTTTGGGATGAGACGACTCCCTTTCGCCCATCGTTTAATTGTACAGTTAAGCCATCTGGATAAATCGTAACTGAACGCCGGAATGCTTCGACAATCTTTGTTTCAAATTGAGTTCCAGAGCCTGCATACAAAATTTCTAGGGCTTCATGTGGAAGCATCGCCTGTCGATATACTCGATTAGATGTGATTGCATCAAATACATCTGCAACAGCAATAATTTTAGCAAAATAATGGATATTGTCTGCACATAATCCACGAGGGTATCCTGAACCATCCAACCGCTCATGATGCTGGTATGCACAATGAGCAACTAAAAGTGGGACTGAGTAAATTTTTCTAAGCAGTTGAAACCCCAATTCTGAATGTTGTTGGATCATGGAGTATTCTTCTTTTGATAATGCACCTGGTTTTTTTAATATGTCTGGTGGAATCAGCATTTTTCCGACATCATGAAGAATTGCCCCCAGACCGAGCATTGCCATTTGCTTAGAATTCATTTTCATCTCCTTAGCAATTGCTAAAGTATACAATGTCACATTCATGGAGTGGGTAAAGATATAATCATCATGAATATAAACATCAGCAAGCAATGTCAAAAGTCGTTTACTACTTTTGATTTCCGTAGTAATGTCTTCGAGTAATTTACTAAATCGTTGTGTTGCCCCTTCAATTACAAACGAACATTCATGTGTATTCATGAACCTAACATCAAGAAAAATATTCTCAATGGTCTTAACTGTACTTCTTCTCAATTCTTGTGAGATGGTAGATTCTGCTTTAATATCCTTGGTTCGTTCATCTTGAACATAAACGAAAGAAACATCCAATGAGAGTAATCTTTGTTTAATCTTGTCCGATATTTCACAACCTTCGCTCAGCAGAACCGTTCCCCGGTCATTAAAAATACTTTTACCCAGCCGCATACCTTGCTTTAACGCTTGCGTTTTCAGTAACCTCATAACATATTCTGTATCCTCTCTATAACTGGAAAGTTGGAATTTTCATACAAAATCTGTATGGCGTTATAACGCCACCATTTACCATGAAGGATAAATCATGTACCACGCTACACTCACCTAATCACAATGGTGGCAGTACGAAGCTGGATTTGGGGGTACTTTCTATAACAAAAATAAGTATCCCTGCTAAGTAGAGGGCTTATTAGTAATTCGCGAAGCCTTCGTCCCCACGTCCTCCATACAAAGAATTATGGCTTATAGATAAATATTCATTCGTTAGCCTCTATCTAATTTACTTATTATTATTTTATAACCTACATTTTATTTTATCGGTAATGCAGACAATTCTTTTAAGTATATAGAACGTATTAAAGAAATTATAAAATCAAACACAGTCGATCAATGACCTTTTTCGGAGTCTGGTTGATTTCAGATATAAAGGCCTGAACATTTTTACGAATTTCCTGTACGGACTCATAAAACACATTGTAAATAACTTACATTTTCAGCCACTTCCATTGCCCTTCAATCGGGTTTGGATCTGGACTGTACGGCGGTAAAAATAGAAGTTCTAGACGCTCTTTATGTTCATCTAAAAAAGGTTGAATCAACTTGGCATGGTGAATACGAGCATGATCCAATACCATTACGATTTTTCCGATAGGATACTGAATCAAGACGTTTTTCAGAAAATAAAGGAACGTTTCTGCATTAAATGTATGGTCTTGCATGCAGAAAACGGATCCATTTTCATAATCAAGTACGCCTAGTAACTTTACGCTTTGATGCTGGCCGTACGTTGGGATTTTACGTTGCTGTCCCTTTGGAAACCAAGTATATCCAATGGCAAGGTAGTCACGGATTGCCGATTCATCTTGCAATAAGATCGTATCGATTTCACCCGATTCTAATTTTTTTTTACGTGATTAAATGTGTCACGAAAAGCAGCTTGCTTGACTGGATCCGCTTTTGCTAGTGTGTAGGAAGGACGTGTATGACTAAATCCTAACCGATGGAGGAGATTAAGTACTCCGCGATCGGCATACTGAATACCAAATTCCCGTAGAATCCATTCGCGTAACAACGGACTCGTCCAATTCATATTCGTTTTCAAACCAACTTCTGCAGGCGTCTGGTGCAAGATAACGTCCCGCACCTGTGCTTCTTGTTCTTGTGTCAACCGACGAGGCGCTCCAGGAGAATGCCCCAGTTTCAAGCCATCAATGCCAAGTTTCTGGTATTTTTTAATATACGTGCTAATCGTATTCTCATTAAGGTTTACAATTTTAGCAATTTCCCGATTCATATGGTCTTGTAAGTGAAGGAGAATCACTTGATACCGTTGATATAAACGTACGTTCTTTTCTATTTTCAGTACCTGTTGGATTTCTTCTAGTCGTCTTCCTAGGTCATCGTACCCCTTTTTTTTCATTTCTTCACACACCCTCTTGATCATCTATACTAGACAGAATTCGACAAGAGATACTCAAAAACCTTTAATGCGTTTCATATAGTTCAATAAATTTATGCCTATCTTTTACAAATGAAAAAGGCCGACTAAAACTGAGGGCTAGACTCCACATTGCAATATCTAGTATCAGACGAATGTTCGCCATTCTTAATACAGATTATTTTGTAGGAGTTAGGCCCTTTTTAGTCGCCCTCTTTCATACTATATATATATCACCCGTGCATGAGCAGTAAAGCATCGCTACCCTTCATGCCAACGGAAATTCCCAATCTTTCTGCCTCTAGCGTTACCGATTCTAATGGTGCCGTAAGCAGCTGTTCCATTGTACGTACACCTGTCGCTCGGCCAGCGATAATTTTGCGGGCACTCAGTTTTTCATTGAGCAGGGCAACATCTAGCGCACCACACATGATATATCCTGTTTCTGAAGCAACAGCTAGTAAGTTGGTTTTCGGCAAGGCTACAGAAATGCCGATAAATGTCTTACCCGCTATCGTAATAGGAGTTACATTCATCAATGTAATCGCCCCCTTTCATTCATCATACTGTATGAATAAAAGAGCCATTATGTGTCATTGTCCAAGATTATTCTTTACTAATTTCCAGCCTAAAAGATCTCTCAGAAATTCTGGCATGAAGTATTCTTTTGCTTCTGTCCTCTGTATTTGCGGAAAAAAACGACCAAACGTAAACATATCAGGAATCGCAAGCTTATACTTTTGATCAGAGTGTAGTTCATTTCCATTTATCATGACTTTTTTTATAAGCCCATCTTCATTTTTCACAAAGTCAATTCCCTCATACACCATTATACCCATTATTTTACCTCTGAAGCCTAGTCCCTTTAACAGAATGTGGGGCCATTCTACATCTCTGGATTGCAAAAGTATTTCTTTCAATTCTGCACCATTTAATTCAATCACACAAGGATTGATAGGATGCGGACAAATCCTGTGAATATCCCCTTTTGTCACAGGTCCCTTTGGCAAAGCTTCCAGAAGAAGTCCAGCATTGAGAATTGCGCAGTCCGCTGTTGTCCATTCTTTTAATGATTCACAAAGCAACTTTGATAGAGGAGATGGTTGAAACCAGTTATTTTCAATTGATTCTGTAAGTGTTACTACCTCTTCTTCAAGCTCCAACCTGCCGGCATTATTTAGGCTCTCAATCCATTGCTCCTCATTCGGTGCTTCTTCCAGCTCATTTGTATCATATAGTCGTGCTGCTTTATTGATTATTCTTTTCTTGGCATCCAGCTTGACTTCCACATGACCAACAAATTGGCCATACTTCCCAGCTCCGCAAAGAAGCGTGTTTCCTATCATTCTTCCTTGGTGAAGAACATGATGGGTATGAGCTCCAAGAATTACATCCACTTCGGGAAATTCAGCTGCCATTCTTTCATCGTCATGAATGCCTAAATGGGAAAGTACCACAACCAAATCTGCTTGATTATGAATATCTTGAAGTTGTTTTTTTAATTCATCAAAAGGCTCATTTAGATGCCAGCCCAAAGTAACATAAAACTTTTGAAAATAGGCGGTGATTCCAATCAAAGCGATCTTTGTACCATGATTGGTAGTATGTATGAAATATGGATGCGCCCAATCAGGTCGAATTCTATTTTCATTATATAAATTAGCTACTAGAACTTTAAATGTTGCTTGATCATATAGAGATGACAATGCTTCATACGGGAGTGTTATCCCTTCATTATTTCCAATCGTCACGTATTGATAGCCTGAGTCATTCAACAAGCATACATTTCCTTTACCAAGCGTCCCTTCTGTATAGGGATGCCATCGATCAACATGGTCACCAATGTCAAGTAAGAGCGTGTCTTCGCCAGTCTCCTGATGCAAATTTTTTCTTTTTTGTAAAAAATGAGCGATACGAGGCCAATTTTCAAAATGACTATGCACATCATTTGTATGATATAAATGGATGATCTCTGACAATGTTTTTTCCCCCTATGTATCCAATATGCCTCCGAATAATGTAAAGCCCACTGTAATTTATGGCATACTTCCTCTAAAGATATGCTCTGTCGATCTTAGAAAGTAAGAAAGAACATATAGATATTCTCACTCTGCATGTCTAAGGCAACCTGTTGCACCTTGCCAAAAAACAAGTGAGACTAAAAATTCATTTCACCTTGTCGTTTTAAATCTTACATTCAAAATAAATCCAGCTGTTTAGGGGCTAATCCACTGTACTCAATTCCGAGTAAGTCAATCATTTGTTTCGCGTTGTCTGCTGCGTCTCCACCTGAATTATTGTTAAATAAAACATACACATCTTTAGCGGATTCTTCAAGTTTTCTGAGCCTGCTTACCCATTGTTGCAATTCTTCTTGATTATAGCGGTATAGATAGCGGACTTCACGCCAATTTTGTCCACCACTTGCCTTTTGCCAGCCATGAATATTTCGACCGTGAAAACGGACAAGTGCTTTTTTACGATTAGTCGTTGCAAGTACAAGTGGGACCGATCCAACTCCTGCTTGAGGTTCATCACATACTGTATGAATCCAACCTTCTTCTTCCAAAAAAGTGAGCGTCTTCTCATACATCCCTGGTGCAAACCAGCTTTGATTGCGAAATTCCAAAGCAACAGGAACCTTGCCCATTTCCGCTTTACACCAGCGTAAATAATCCACATTTTCACGCTTACAATCAAACCATGGAGGAAACTGAAATAGGACCATCCCAAGTTTATTTGCTTTCTGATAGGGTTCAAGTGAATCATGAAACGCACTAAACATTTCCTTTTTACTTTTATAGTAATTTTCCCCACGTAAATGCCCCGTCATACCTTGATAGGCCTTTACAACAAACTGAAAAGAAGGAGGAGTCTCTATGACCCATTTTTCGCCATTCCGCTTTGGCTGCACTGCATAAAACGACGCATCCACCTCAACCGTCGGAAAATGTGCCCCATACTCCCGTAGCCGATCACGTTTCGAAACCCCATCCCCATACAAACGATCATGATCCCCCCAACCAGTCACACCAATATAAATCATCGAACCCCTCCTTTAGGGGTCAGACCCCATTTCCCAATTTATTTCCCAATAAAAAACCTGCCAAGTGAATCGGCAGGTTTGGTGGTGTTTAGGGTGTGTTATCCGATTGAACCTTCCATTTCGAACTTGATCAGGCGGTTCATCTCTACGGCGTATTCCATTGGTAGTTCTTTTGTGAACGGTTCAATGAAGCCCATAACAATCATTTCTGTAGCTTCTTGCTCAGAGATTCCGCGGCTCATCAGGTAGAACAATTGCTCTTCTGATACTTTGGAAACTTTAGCTTCATGCTCTAAAGAAATATTATCATTTAAAATTTCATTGTATGGAATCGTATCAGATGTTGAACTATTATCCATAATTAACGTATCACACTCGATGTTTGAACGAGCACCGTCCGCTTTACGTCCAAAGTGAACAATTCCGCGGTACGTTACTTTTCCGCCTTGTTTCGAGATTGATTTGGATACAATGGTAGAAGATGTATTCGGTGCCAAGTGCAACATTTTTGCTCCTGCATCTTGATGCTGACCTTTACCCGCAATTGCAATCGATAATGTCATACCACGTGCGCCTTCTCCTTTAAGAATAACAGCAGGGTATTTCATCGTTAATTTAGATCCGATGTTACCATCAATCCATTCCATCGTCGCATTCGCATCACATACTGCTCGCTTCGTAACTAGGTTGTATACGTTGTTCGCCCAGTTTTGAATCGTTGTATAACGACAGTATGCATCTTTCTTGATGATGATTTCAACAACCGCACTATGAAGTGAGTTTGTTGTGTAAACTGGTGCTGTACAGCCTTCAACATAGTGAACGCTTGCGCCTTCATCAACGATAATTAACGTACGTTCGAACTGCCCCATGTTTTCCGAATTGATACGGAAATAAGCTTGTAGCGGCGTATCTACTTTAATGCCTTTAGGCACATAGATGAATGATCCACCAGACCATACTGCTGAGTTTAGTGCAGAAAATTTATTATCAGATGGTGGAATTGTTTTTCCAAAATACTCGCGGAAAATATCTTCATTTTCTTTAAGCGCTGAATCTGTATCCTTAAAAACAATTCCCAAGTCTTCAAGATCTTTCTTCATGTTATGGTAAACAACCTCTGATTCATATTGAGCTGAAACCCCAGCCAAATACTTTTGCTCTGCTTCAGGAATTCCTAACTTATCAAACGTTTGTTTAATTTCCTCTGGAACTTCATCCCAAGATTTCTCAGATTTCTCAGACGGTTTTACGTAATACGTAATTTCATCGAAATTCAAGCTGTTTAAGTCGCCGCCCCATTGAGGCATTGGCATCTTATAAAAAATTTCCAATGACTTTAATCGGAAATCAAGCATCCATTGCGGTTCTTCTTTCATACGAGAGATTTCTTCGACAATTTCTTTTGTCAAACCACGTTTTGAACGAAAAATCGATACATCTCGATCCGCAAAGCCATATTTATAATCACCGATATCAGGCATTTTCTTAGCCATAGCTCGTTTTCCTCCATTTCAAAATGGCAAGGATGTCTCATTAGAGTCTAACCCCTTGTCAGAGACGCTTCTTACACATTGTGTTTATTTATTCCGGATTAACAGGCTGTAAATCCCCGATTGATTCAACTAACCATCAGTGGGAAATGTCTCCCTCTGATGAAAGTTTCACTCCTTCAACCCTTTTTCCATCGCTTTCCAAGCTAATGTTGCACACTTGATTCTAGCAGGGAATTTCGAAACTCCTTGAAGGGCTTCAATATCACCAAGGTCTAGAGTATCATCGTATTCATTACCTTGAATCATTTCGGAAAATGTTTTTGAAAGTTTGACTGCTGTTTCAATATCTTTCCCTTTTATCGCCTGAGTCATCATCGAAGCTGAACTCATTGAGATAGAACACCCTTCACCTTCGAACTTCGCATCGACTACTTTCTGATCTTCCACTTTCATCGTTAAACGGATTCGGTCGCCGCATGTCGGGTTATTCATATCAATCGTTAAGTTTCCATCTTCCAAAACGCCTTTATTGCGCGGTTTTTTATAATGGTCCATAATGACTTGTCGATAAAGTGTATCTAAGTTATTAAAGGACATTACTAAAATACTCCTTTGTTTTGACAAGCCCTTTTACAAGCTTATCAATATCTTCTTCGGTGTTATACAGGTAGAAACTGGCACGAGCAGTTGCTGATACATCGAGCCATTTCATTAATGGCTGTGCACAGTGATGTCCTGCACGAATGGCAATTCCGTCCATATCGAGCACGGTTGCTAAATCATGTGGATGAACATCAGCAACATTAAACGTAATAACGCCAGCTCGCTTCATTGGATCAAGCGGACCGTAAATTGTTAAGCCATCAATCTCTGCCATTCTTTCTAGTGCATAGGCAGCTAAGTGATGCTCATGCGCCTCAATATTGTCTAAGCCAATTTCAGAAAGAAAGTCAATGGCTGCTCCTAGACCAATGGCACCAGCGATAATCGGAGTACCTCCTTCAAATTTCCAAGGGAGCTCTTTCCATGTTGATTCATATAGGCCTACAAAATCAATCATCTCTCCGCCAAATTCAACTGGTTCCATTTTTTCTAAAAGCTCTTTCTTGCCATATAATACGCCGATACCAGTCGGCCCGACCATCTTATGACCTGAGAAAGCAAAAAAGTCACAATCTAAATCTTGAACATCTACTTTTAAATGCGGTGTACTTTGGGCACCATCTACCACCATAATCGCTCCATATTGATGAGCAATCGCAGCAATTTCTTTAACTGGATTTATTACACCCATTACATTCGAAACATGCATAATCGAAACAATCTTTGTTGCATTGGTGATCGTTGCTTTAACGTCATCTATAGAGATTGTTCCATCAGGCTGAAGCGGTACATATTTCAGGACAGCTCCAGTCTGCTTGGCAATCTGCTGCCACGGAATGATATTGCTATGGTGTTCCATATAAGATATGACAATCTCGTCACCTTCAGATAGATGGGCACCACCATAGCTTTTCGCTACTATGTTTAAAGAAGTCGTTGTGCCTCTTGTGAAAATAATTTCTTCCATTGCAGAGGCATTAATGAATTTGCGAACCTTTTCACGGGCTCCTTCATACGCATCCGTAGCTTTTGTTCCAAGTGTATGAACTCCGCGGTGTACATTGGAGTTGTAGCCGCGATAGTAATCTTCAATGGATTGAATAACTGCGCTTGGCTTTTGTGAAGTGGCAGCACTATCGAGATAAACTAGAGGCTGATCATTAACTTCTTGATCTAAAATTGGGAAAAGCTTACGAATTTCGTATGGATTCATTATCTAACTTTCCTTTCAATTACCTCAACTAGTTGCTTCTTTACGCCTTCAATTGGAAGAACATTTACTACTGGTGCAAGGAAACCATGGATGACCAAGCGCTCTGCTTCAACCTTTGGAATCCCCCGACTCATTAAGTAGTAAAGCTGAAGAGGATCTACACGCCCGACTGATGCAGCATGTCCTGCCGTTACGTCATCTTCTTCAATAAGCAAAATTGGGTTCGCATCTCCACGAGCTTTCTCACTAAGCATCAACACGCGTGATTCCTGCTCTGCATTCGCTTTTGTCGCTCCGTGTTCAATTTTCCCAATACCATTGAAAATGGTCTGTGCAGCATCTTTCATTACTCCGTGTTTCAGAATATATCCTTCAGAACGTTTTCCATAATGAATAATTTGGGTTGTAAAGTTCTGCTTCTGTTCTCCACGGCCAACGACAACTGATTTTGTATCTCCAAATGAACCATCGCCCATTAAATAGGTTGTGTTATCAGAAATAGTATTGCCATCATTCATTAATCCAAGCGCCCACTCAATTCGAGCATCACGACCTGCTACACCGCGTCGGTTCACATACGTCGTAAATCCTGAAGAAAGTGTATCAACAGCTCCATAAGTGACTTTCGCATTAGCATTAGCAATAACTTCCGTCACAATGTTTGCAATTCCGGATGCTGATTCAACCGTAGAAATGTAGTTTTCTACATACGTTACTAAGCTATTGTCATCCGCTACAATTAATACATGGTTGCATAATGTAGTATCTGCATGATCCACTAAGAAAATAGATTGAATCGGCTCTTTTATCTCAACATTTTTCGGAACATATAAAAACGCTCCACCGTTCATTAACGCAGCATGGAATGATACAAGGCGATGCTCATCAGCATTTACACCGTCTTTCATGAAGTATTTTTGTACAAGTTCTCCATGGTCGCGTGCTGCTGTGAAGATATCTGTAAAAATAACTCCTTGAGCCTTCAACTCTTCAGATAATCTAAAAAATGCAGGCGTATTATTGCGCTGGATATATAAGTTTTTGCTTTCTTCTAAATCAACAAGCGATTTCACAGCTTCAGGAAGGTCATTCAATGAAGTGAATGATTCACTTTCAACAGTATGAGATTTGAAAGATGTGAAATTCCATGTATCTATTTTTGTTTTATCAGGTCTTGGCATCGGCAGATTTTCCAGTCCTGCAAATGCATGAACTCGAAGTTCCGTCAGCCAAGCTGGTTCATTGTTTTGTTGCGAATAAGAGCTGATATACTCTTGTTCAACTGGTAGTTTTGTTTCGGTAGTCATGACAAATCCTCCTACTTACGCTTCTTGGCCAACAGTTTCGTCTTCAATGCCTAATTCATCTTTAATCCACTCGTATCCTTCTGCTTCTAGGCGTTGTGCAAGCTCAGGACCGCCTGATTTAACAACACGCCCTTGCATCATAACGTGAACGAAATCAGGAGTGATATAATTCAATAGACGTTGATAGTGAGTGATGATCAAGCAACCGAAATCTTCGCCACGCATATCATTGATCCCTTTTGAAACGACTTTAAGAGCGTCAATATCCAAACCTGAGTCAATCTCATCAAGGATTGCAACTTTTGGTTCAATCATCATTAATTGTAGTATTTCATTACGTTTTTTCTCTCCGCCTGAGAATCCTTCATTTAAGTAACGTTGAGCCATATCTTGATCCATTTCAAGGAAATCCATTTTCTCATCCATTTTGCGAATGAATTTCATAAGTGAAATTTCATCGCCTTCTTCGCGGCGTGCGTTAATTGCTGAGCGAAGGAAGTCCGCGTTTGTTACACCGCTGATTTCACTTGGATATTGCATAGCAAGGAAAAGACCAGCTTGGGCACGTTCGTCAACTTCCATTTCAAGAACATCTTTGCCGTCAAATGTAATACTTCCGCTAGTTACTTCATACTTAGGGTGTCCCATGATTGCTGAAGAAAGAGTAGACTTACCTGTTCCATTAGGTCCCATGATTGCATGGATTTCTCCACCTTTGACTTCAAGGTTAACACCTTTTAAAATTTCTTTTCCTTCAATTGAAACATGAAGATCTTTAATCGTTAATGTTGAACCTGACATAGTAATACCTCCGTGATCTAAATCCTATTTTATAGCTAGAAAGTAAGATACCTTCTTTTCTATGACCTTTAAAATGATTCTCACTTTATTCTCATTATAATCTTATATCAAATTTAAACTGGAAGCAACTAATAAAGTGAAACTGCAATCAGTGGGGGCTTTCTTCATCCCCCACCCACGCTTTTTCGATTTCTCTAAGCCTTAAGATTGGAGTCTTACTGCCCGCTAAAGCGGTATATAGATGCTTTTCTACTATAAGGATAGTGTTTTCCTATTTATATTGCAAGTGAAGCCCGTCTCTTGAATCTTCCTACAAGCACCTCATTATTTTCCCCATAAAAGAGGATTTTCAAAAGGTCCGGTAAAAATAGCTATCGAATTGCATCAAAACTCTGTCTCTCCAGTCCTCACGTATTACTGCATACGCGCAGCTCTAGAGACAATCACTCCTCGAACTTCTCGGCTCTTTTTATCCTCCTTTTTGAACAAGCTCTAAAAAAACGTTAATTCGATTCTTTAAAATTATTATACTAAAGACAATGGTATAGACGGTTGATAAGGATGTCCCAAAAGGTCTTGAGCTCATTCTCTATACACAATTTATAGTGTTATATATACATCATTTTGAACAATATATTGTAGTTAGGAGGTCTGACCCTGTCATTACGGGACACCCTCATCATCTTCTCTACAATATCGTTTAACCCAGCAACCCCAAAAAAATCGACCGCTGTTCACTCTAATGAACTTCGGCCGATCTTTTGCCTGGCTATACAAATGGAATTATAAATAAATCTGCCGTTGCAAATTATTCACGATTCGGTTGCTTTCCTCATAATCCCTCTCTCTTCGTTCCTCGACTTGGAGCCTAATATCCAATCGCCTGCTATACTCACTGTAGCCTATTCCATGTGATTGTTGCATCGCCTTTTCCATTTCGCTCGTTACGGTTAACTCTAGAGAGTTGATAATGAATCATCCTTCCATTTTTTATTGGGTTTTAGTGTAACATCTCAGCAATTTACTTTTCAAAACCCATATACCCGGCACAGAGTCGATTACACATGATCAGCTGGTGAATACAACTAATATCCTTATTATTACGGACCATTGCTATGCAATATATAAATCGCCCATTCATTAAAGGACACTTTCCAGTAAAAACGATCCCCCTTTCTTCTTTATTTAGCGAGCGAATTGGGTGTTTACAAAAAATAGGGTGTCTTATAAGGAGCTGGCTGACTATAGTGTTAATCGTTATTGGGTCTGATCTTCTTAGTGAAGCTGATAATCATTCACAAAAAAGAAGATGTCCCTAAATGTGCCAAGCACTTTTATGAGACATCCTCTTTCTTTATCATTATTCAGCAGGTAAAACAGCACCCTTATACTTTTCAGTAATGAAATCTTTAATTTCTTGTGAGTGTAGAACTTCTATTAGTGTTTTAATTTCTTTACGGTTCTCGTCACCAGCACGAACGGCAATAATATTTACGTACGGATTGTCTTTTGCTGACTCAACTGCAATTGGATCTTTTATCGGATCAAGTCCAGCATCTAATGCATAGTTTGCATTGATTACTACAGCGTCCCCTTCACCATTATTAAAGACCTGTGGAAGCAATGCCGCTTCAATATTAGGTTGGAATACAAGTTTCTTCGGATTTTCAACAATATCATTGATCGTTGCTTTTGTTTTATTTACGCCTTCTTTTAACTTAATCAAACCATGTTCTTGAAAAATAGAAAGAATTCTTCCTTCATCTGATACAGCATCACGCATAATAATTTTTCCGCCTTCAGGGATTTCATCTAAACTTTTATACTTTTTAGAGTAAATCCCGATCGGCTCAATGTGAACAGCGCCAGCATTAACGAGATTATAGCCCTCATCCGCATTCGCCTCTTCTAAATACGGTAAATGTTGGAAATAGTTCGCATCAATTTCTTTTGCAGCCAATGCTTTATTTGGCAAAATAAAATCCGAGAATACTTTTACTTGAAGATCGATTCCTTTTTCCTTTAAAATTGGTTTTGCTTTTTCCAGAATTTCAGCGTGTGGGATATTGGAAGCACCAATTACAAGCTTTGTTAATCCTTTATCATCCGCAGAACCATTGCCGCTTTCTTTCTCATTAGTAGCACCTCCACATGCCGTCAGACCTAATAGTAATGCAGAAGTAATCGCTAAAGTTGATAACCACTTTTTCACTTTCATTTTCTTTCCCTCCATCTTATCTTTTGTCTAATTTTGAAGTTATGAAGTCACCAATAAATTGGATGACGAACACAATCAGTAATATAAGAATCGTCGCTAACATCGTTACATCATTTTTGCTTCTCTGGAATCCTTCTTTATAAGCAAGATCTCCTAGTCCACCCGCACCAATTGCCCCAGCCATTGCCGTATAACCAATCAATGCGATAGCCGTAACTGTGATACCTGAAACAAGAGCAGGCATGGATTCTGGTAATAATACTTTAAAAATAATCGTGCTCGTTTTAGCCCCCATGGATCTCGCAGCTTCTATGACACCCTTATCAACTTCTCTAAGACCAATCTCAACCATTCTCGCATAAAACGGCGCAGCGCCAATTATCAATGCAGGAAGTGCCGCCTTTGCACCTAACATAGAACCTACAACAATAATCGTAAACGGAATTAATAAGATAAGAAGAATAATAAATGGAATCGAACGGAATATATTAACCACTGCAGAAACAATCACGTTAATAAATTTACTTTCCCACATCTGTCCTTTTGATGTTAAAAATAACAACAAGCCTAGTACGATTCCTAATATAAAAGTCGCAAGTAAAGCAATGCCTGACATATACAATGTTTCTTTCGTAGCAAGCCAGATATTTTCCCAAATGACATTCGGAAACCAATTATTCAGCATCTGAAATCACCTCCACGCCAACCTGCTGTTCTTTGATGAATGTAATTGCGTGGGCGATTTCCTCATCAGTACCGTCCATATGAATGAACAAGGTGCCATACGATCCATTTTGAGTTTGCGAAATTTTCCCTTGAACGATATTAACGTCCAATTGAAAATTACGGATAAGCTTTGTAATCAGCGGACTTTCCGTATTTTCCCCTACAAACGTTAATTGAACAACTTTGCCTTGTGGATAGTTCTCGAGTAAATGCGCAACAGTGTCCTTCGTTTCCTCCGGCTCAGTTACTTGTTGAACAAACCGCTTTGTAATTTGTGCAGTTGGGTTTTTAAATACGTCAAGAACTGGTCCTTGCTCAACCATCCTGCCGCCTTCCATGACGGCTACCCGATGACAAATTTTGCGAATTACATGCATTTCATGAGTTATTAGGACAATGGTTAATCCTAATCGTTTATTAATATCCACCAAAAGTTCTAGAATCGAGTCTGTTGTTTGCGGATCGAGCGCAGATGTCGCCTCATCACAAAGAAGTACTTTTGGGTTATTCGCTAAAGCTCGTGCTATTCCAACCCTTTGCTTTTGCCCGCCGCTCAATTGGGAAGGGTAGGCATTTTCTCGGCCCTCTAAGCCGACCAACTTAATTAATTCATTCACTCGTTTTTGGCGTTCACTTTTCTTGACTCCGGCAATTTCAAGTGGAAATGCGATATTATCGTGTACAGTACGAGACCACAATAAGTTGAAATGTTGAAAAATCATGCTGATCTCTTGACGTGCCTTTCGCAAGTTACGGCCTTTAATGCTTGAAATGGTATTTCCTGCAACAACGACAGACCCTGTAGACGGGGTTTCCAGACCATTCAGCATTCGAATGAGGGTACTTTTTCCAGCACCACTATAACCAATAATTCCAAATATTTCACCTTTATCAATCGTTAAATTGACTTCATCAACCGCCTTAATCGGTTGGGACTTCAAGGATCTTGTACCAAATACCTTACTAACTTTCGACAATGTTATCATTGAACTCACCTCTTTATGCAATAAACCCTATGAACCTACTCAAGTTGTTTGTAAAAACCTTCTACATAAATAAGATTTCACGAACCGCTCCATTCATGCATTGATTAATTGCATGATTGGAAATAAAAAATGCCTTTCCGCATGAGCAGAAAGGCATTATGAAAAAAGACCTTTCTCTCATCTCCCAAAGCAATCCGCTTTGTGTGAATTGGCACCTTTTCAAAGCAATTGCTTTGCCGGTTGCCGGGCTTCATCGGGCACATCCCTCCACCTCTCTTGATAAGAGCAAACAAGTATAAGAAATTGATGAATCATCAATTAAAGTTCATTTCGTTTTCGTTGGAATAATACCATGCAAAAAGATAGAGTGTCAATGTATTATATTTCTATTTTTTGAAACTTTGTAAAAAAAACCTTGTTCTTAACCATCTTAGAAAAGTTATTTTACCGTAAGTGACTGAATCCCTGTGGCCTGTTCAATCGCTTGTTCAAGATCATCAATTAAGTCTTTGGCATTTTCAATTCCAACCGATAAGCGTACTAAATCCTCACTTACACCCGATTTCTCAAGCTCTTTGGCTGAAAGCTGTTGGTGCGTTGTGCTCGCAGGGTGGATAATTAAACTCTTTGCATCCCCTACATTGGCGACATGAGACCATAAATGGATGGAGTTGATAAGTTTCGCTCCTGCTTCTCTACCACCTTTAATACCAAACGTAACAATGGATCCCGCACCTTTTGGTAAATATTTGTCAGCCAAGTTTTTATCTGGATGATCTTCATTTCCGGGATAGTAAACCCAGGAAATCGCTGGATGTTTTTGCAGATAATCGATGATAATCTTCGTATTCAAAATATGTTCCTTCATTCTTACATGTAAGGTTTCCAACCCAATAGCAAATTGGAAAGCACTTTGCGGACTTAATGCTGGTCCAAGATCTCGGAGTAGCTGCACACGTGCTTTGGTAATAAAGGCGGCTGGACCAACTGCTTCTGCGTAAACGATTCCGTCATAGCTTGGATCTGGTTCAGTGAATCCCGGGAAATTAGGTGAGTTGTAATCGAATTTCCCTGCGTCTACAATGATCCCGCCCAATGTTGTTCCATTTCCAAGCAGCCATTTTGTTGCTGAATGAACGACAATATCCGCGCCAAATTCAATCGGTCTGCAAAGATATGGAGTAGCAAACGTGTTATCGATAATGAGCGGAACGCCTGCTTCATGCGCAATGTCAGCCACCGCTTCAATGTCAAACACGCGTAAACTTGGGTTGCCAATTGTTTCTGCAAAGACTGCTCTTGTTCTTGAAGTAATCGCATCTCTAAAGTTTTCGGGATCATCAGGTGATACAAAACGAACCTTTATCCCATATTTCGGAAGTGTGTTGGCAAATAAATTATATGTACCACCATATAAGGTTGAAGCTGATACAATTTCATCTCCCGCACTAGCAATATTTAAAATGGCTAAAGTGATTGCAGCCATTCCACTGGATACTGCTAAGGCACCAATTCCCCCTTCTAATAAGGCCACTCTTTCCTCGAATGTCGTTACTGTCGGATTATGAATTCTTGAATAGATGTAACCAGCTTCTTTTAATCCAAACAAATTGGCAGCATGTTCTGTGCTTTTGAATGCAAATGCATTACTCTGGTAAATAGGTAATGATCTTGCTCCAGTTACCGGATCTGCCGCAAGGCCTCCGTGTACACTCAATGTCTCAAACCGATAATTGTTTTTTTCTTCTCCCATGCAAATCCACTCCCTCTTCTACATTTTTATAATACTGTCAGCTCTGACATGGAAAGGTTGTATGAGGATTTAAAAAAACCCCTTCTTTAAGAAGAGGTTTTTTATAAACTCTCCTTATCTTCCAGAGCTAAAACTCTGCTGGAATTAGCACCGTGTATGCGATACATACCGGTTGCCGGGCTTCGTAGGACCAGTTCCTCCACCACTCTTGATAAGAAATTAATTAAATTTTCGGTAAATTAAACTTTAAATAAATATATCATGAGCAATCATGCTCGTCAACTTCATTTTTACATTTCAATCACTGCTTTTTTATGAAGGCCATAGGGACAGGTCTACGCGTCTTATTAATTTAACCAATCTGTTTAGCGGGTATACTTATTTTATCGAGAAAGCATTCGAAATTCTAGCTCCGCACCGCCACCATTGTGATGAGGGGAGGGTAGTGTGATAAATGGTAGATCCCTCATCACAATGGTGGCGTTTTAACGCCATTTAGGTTTTCCATTCGACTATGTTACACCATATGGTTATTAAAAAGATTTTTGGCTCATTCGTGTGAAACCTTGGTTTCACACGCCTTTCAGCTATATAACAAATACCCGAGTAATGAATAGTAATCTACTTCATCATTCGGGTATTTATTCGTAGTAGGTTAAGATATGATTGCTCACGAGTTTAGCTCCTTTAAGAGCATATAAAGATGGGGTACGGATTGAAAGGCATATATTTTTTCAATCAATTGTCCCTCTTTAAAAAGCAGTAAGCAAGGTACACTTTCTATTTTATATTGCATAGCAATAGATGGGATAAAGTTCACATTCATCTTCCCACTTGTTAGGTTAGGAAACAGTTCCAATGCAACAGAAAGCATTTTTGAAGCGACCTGACATGTTCCACACATCGGTGTGTACAAATATAAGCAAATCGTCTCCTTCTGTAAAATTGCATCGTTCAGTTCCTTTTCGTTCCATTCTTGCATGGTCACACTCATCCTCTATTCTAAATATTCCACTTTCACGTCGATTTTAGCTGAAAGAAGCATCGTTGAAAGGTGTTTTAGAGGAGCGTCTGCTACTTGTCGATACATTTTGTCGATATAAATATGGGAAGCGTTTGGCATTTCACGCTTTAGCTGCTTCCGAAGCTTTTCTCCAGATTCATCTGCATCAACAAGGATATACACATCCTTATCTTCCAATTCCTCCACAAGTTCATCCAATCTCACTAAAGAGATTGTCCCGTTTGTACAGATAATCTCTACATCTTCGTTCAAAATCTTTTTTACTTGACGCTTATCAGAAGTCCCTTCGACAATGAGAATTTTTTCAACCTCAGACTGCCTCAACAACATCATCACCCATCTTACTTACTTTCTTTCAATATATAAGAAACTTGAAACAAGTGCCTAACAATCACCTGTAAAAAACAAGGAAGACCGTCACTGCAGCCTTCCTCATTTACATTGTTACCCTTCGTTAATCATTTCTTCGTATGTCTCTGCAGTCATCAATTTCTCGATTTCACTTCTGTCAGATGGCTCGACCACAATCATCCAAGCCTTTTCATAAGGAGACTCGTTTACAAACTCAGGGCTATCATTTAGCTCTTCATTCACTGCAACGATTTTACCACTGATTGGCGCATATAATTCAGAAACTGTTTTAACAGATTCAACGCTACCGAATGGCTCGTCCGCTTTAATTTCATCGCCTACTTCTGGAAGCTCAACAAACACGATATCACCAAGCTCTGATTGCGCAAAGTGAGTAATCCCGATACGAACCGTTTCGCCTTCTGTTTTTACCCATTCATGTTCTTCTGAATAACGTAATTCTTTTGGTGTTGTCATTAGTAAATCCCTCCAAATATGTAGTAGTATTCCTCTTCTAGTATATAAGTAGAGTTTTTAATTGGAAAGTACAATCTTTAAATCCAGTTCTTCTCAAATTCTTCTTCTTTAAAACCTACAGTGACTTTCGTCCCATCTGTAACAATCGGGCGTTTTATTAACATCCCATCAGAAGCCAGAATCTCTAGCATTTCTTGTTCAGATGCTTCTTTCAAACGATCCTTTAAACCCAATTCACGATACTTTTGGCCACTTGTGTTGAAGAATTTTTTTAAATCGAGACCACTGTTTTGAAACAACTCTTTCAATTCAGAACTTGAAGGCGGATTTTCCGCGATGTGGATGTCTTTGTATGTAAATTCATGTGCATCTAGCCACTTCTTAGCATTGCGGCAGGTTCCGCATTTTGGATACCAATAAAATGTTAAGGACATTTTCTCACCACCTATTGATAGAATACCCTTTTTTCAATAGCAATACAAAAGTTACAGCAACGAAAATAAAATGGAACTTCCATAAGTGGGGTTTTTCATCCCCACTTATGGTTAGCTCCGTTCTACTGTCGCTCAAGCACTAGGTCCGAATAGGAATCTTTTCTCATTTCTAAATTTATAAAACAAATTTTCCTGCTTCAATTAATTTAACAGAAGCTTCACGCTTTTTTGCAATAACATTGATCGGAGTGTGTCTAGTTAATTTACGAAGGGAGGAAAGCATGATACGCAATGGGTCACCTATTTCTACAGCAATTAATGTTTCTTTTGCATGCTGCTCGATTTCATTGAACGCTTCTTGAACGAAGATTTCTGTATAAAGTACTTTTTGTTGGTTCTTTTCTATTCCAATTGTAGCGATTGCTTTTTCTGTACGCAGAATAACAGATTCAGCCGCATAAGTAAGAGACGCGATATCAGCAATGTTTACCAGAATTTCTTGCTCTTCTTCAAGCTTAGGTCCAAATTTTTGTGCTGCGAGTCCTGCAACAAGCAAACCGATTTTCTTTGCATTTCTCACCAGCATTTTTTCTTGTGCCAACGGCTCATCATTTGGTTCCTCAGGCATCATCATCATTAATTCTTCTTTTAGAGTCTGAGCTTTCTGAAGAAGTGGCAGCTCGCCTGTTAACGCTTTTTTCAAGAATGTTCCTGGCACCAATAAACGGTTGATTTCATTTGTTCCTTCAAAAATACGATTGATTCGCGAATCGCGGTATGCACGTTCAATTTCGTATTCTTGCATGAAACCATAACCACCATGTAGCTGGACGCCTTCATCTACAACATAATCCAAAACTTCAGTCGCAAAGAATTTATTTAATGAACATTCAATCGCATATTCGGCAATGGATGCTGCAACAGCCTTGCCGTCTTTCACTTCTTCATCTGATAGCTGACTCATTCTTTGTTCAAAAAGACCAACTGTACGGTAGACAGAACTTTCCGCTGCAAAGATTTTCGAAGCCATTGTCGCCAATTTTTCTTTTGTTAAGTTAAAAGAAGATATGGCCGTTTTGAATTGTTGGCGTTGATTCGTATAGCTAGCAGCCAATTCGAAAGCACGCTTAGCCCCACCGACTACACCTACACCTAATTTATAACGTCCGACATTTAAAATGTTGAAAGCAATGACGTGCCCACGACCAGCTTCACCAAGAAGATTCTCAACTGGCACTTGAGCGTCTTCAAGGATCAGCGTACGTGTAGACGAACTTTTGATTCCCATTTTCTTCTCTTCAGCGCCGACGGATACACCAGAAAATTCACGCTCGATGATAAATGCTGAAAATTTTTTCCCATCAATTTTTGCATAAACAATGAATACATCCGCAAAAGCTGAATTGGTGATCCACTGTTTTTCGCCATTTAATACGTAATGAGTTCCTTTTGCATTCAGTCGTGCTAGAGTTTTTGCTCCTAAAGCATCCGAACCTGAACTTGGCTCAGTCAAAGCATAAGCGGCAATTTTTTCACCAGTTGCAAGCAATGGAAGGTATTTTTGCTTTTGATCTTCGTTCCCAAAAAGAACAATCGGCAGAGATCCAATTCCTACGTGAGCACCATGTGTAATTCCGAAACCACCTGCACGAGACATCTTTTCAGCAATTAATGCTGAGCTGATTTTATCAAGACCAAGTCCACCGTACTCTTCAGGTACATCCGCTCCTAGTAGTCCAAGGTCACCAGCTTGTTTAAGCAATTTTACTGAACGGTCGAATTCGTGCTTCTCTAAATACTCAACTTCCGGTACTACTTTATTAATGACGAAGTCCTCCGTTGTTTTTGCAATCATTTTTTGCTCGTCTGTGTAATCCTCTGGGGTGAACATTTGATCATACGTAATGTCTTCTACTAAAAAACCGCCGCCTTTGATTAACTTCTCAGTTTGCTTAGCCATCTACTCGTGCCTCCTTATCGAATTCAAGGTCAGACCTTTCTTGCCAACCGCACAATCCATTATCCGATCAATTCAAATACTCCAGCAGCTCCCATTCCGCCGCCAATGCACATTGTTACTACTCCAAATTGCTGATTTCTGCGTTTCATTTCATGAAGCAGGCTAAGTGTTAATTTTGCACCGGTACAACCAAGTGGATGACCGAGGGCAATTGCGCCACCGTTTACGTTCACGATTTCTTCATTTAGTCCAAGCTCACGGACGATTTGGATCGATTGAGAGGCAAACGCTTCATTCAATTCAAATAAACCAATGTTTGAAAGATCCAGCCCTGCTAGTTTTAATGCTTTAGGAATCGCCGCCACCGGACCAATCCCCATGATTTCAGGAGGAACGCCAGCTACTGCAAATGAACGAAATTTCCCCATTGGAACGAAGCCAAGTGAAGTTGCTTTCTCACGATCCATGACCATAACAGCCGCCGCCCCGTCACTTGTTTGTGATGCATTGCCAGCTGTTACTGTTCCCGTTAGCGAAAAGGCTGGCCGTAGTCTGCTAAGAATATCTGTCGTTGTCCCTTCACGCACACCTTCGTCTGTCGTAAATTGAAAGCTCCTTGATTCGGGCCTTAAATCTGCACCAACAGAGTGAATGGTCACGTCAACTGGAACAATTTCATCAACAAATTTCCCTTCAGCAATTGCTTTTACAGCTTTTTGATGGCTCCGAACGGCAAAAGCATCTTGTTCCTCACGAGAAATTCCAAATTTCTTTGCTACTTCTTCAGCTGTATGTCCCATTCCCATATAATACTCAGGAGCCGTTTCTGCAAGCTTCGCATTCGGACGAGTTACATGTCCCATCATCGGTACCATACTCATTGATTCTACTCCACCGGCAATGACTGTATCGCTAAACCCGAGCATGATTCTTTCAGCACCATACGCAATACTGTTCAAACCGCTTGAACAATAGCGATTGATGGTAATCGCAGGAACAGAATAAGGTAAACCAGCAAGTGCACCGATGTTCCTTGCCATGTTTAAGCCTTGTTCGGCTTCTGGCGTGGCACAACCAATGATTAAATCATCAATGTTTCCTTTGTAATTGCTGGCACGCTTTAATGTCTCTTTCACAACAAGAGCACCTAAGTCATCCGGCCGCGCTTCGGCAAGAGAACCTTTTTTCGCTTTCCCAACTGGCGTTCTTGCTCCAGCCACTATGACCGCTTCTCTCATGAGGACCCTCCTTACGCAAATTTAAGCTATCAATCTATTAGGGGCTATTAAAAAAAGGGTAATTTTAGATTCATCCTCGCTTCATTATTCTCTTTTTGAACGCGCCGGATGCTTATAAATGGTCGATTCAATATCATCTAAAAATCAATTACTCAGCGGCTTTCCTTTAAGAAGCATATGTTGCATTCTCTGCTGTGATTCCGGCATAGAAATTAAGCTCAAAAATGCCTCTTTTTCTAAGTTCAATAAATATTGTTCATCCACTTCTGTACCATATGGAACTCTTCCGCCTGCAAGAACAAAGGCAAGCTTTTTCGCTATGACCATGTCATGCTCAGAGATATATCCTGTTAAACGCATAGACTCGGCACCTAATAGAAGAGTTGCATATCCTGATTCACCCACAACTGGAATTTTTGTCTTTACCGGAGCCGTGTAGCCTTGCTCATATAACGCAAGAACCGCTTGTTTTGCATCATAAATTAAGTGATCTGAATTTACACTGATTCCATCTGCGAAATTCAAGAAATTATTTTCACGTGCTTCTTCTCCTGAAGTGGAAACCTTTGCCGTTGCAACCATTTCAAATACTTTGTTTGCAACTTGCTGCAAATCAAATCCCACACCTTTTGGCAAGCCCTTCAACGTCTTATAATAGAGCTCCTTCGCTCCACCGCCGCCTGGAATTAAACCAACTCCCGCTTCAACAAGACCCATGTACGTTTCCATAGATGCCTGAATACGAGAAGCTGGAAGACAAACTTCAGCTCCTCCACCTAAGGTCATATTAAATGGTGCTACAACAACCGGTTTCGAGCTGTATTTAATTTTCAGCATCGCTTTTTGGAATTGAGTGATCACCATATCTAATTCGAAAATATTATCGTCTTGCGCTTCCATAAGCATTAAGGCTATATTCGCTCCGACACAGAAGTTCTTCCCTTGGTTACCAATGACAAGACCTTTGTAATTCGCTGCTACTTCCTCAATTGTAAAGTTAATCATTTGGATGATATCAAGTCCAATTGCATTGTTCTGTGAGGTGAATTCAAGCAATGCCACACCATCACCGATATCGATTAATGTTGCACCACTATTCTTTTTGATGATCCCTTTTTGCTTTTTCATCTTTTTCAAATTGATTGCTTTAGGATTTTCGATAAGTGGCTTGTATTCACCTAGATGAAAGTATAACGTTTCTCCTCGCTCATTTTCTTTGTAAAAGTGAGTGAATCCATTTCCGAGCATCTCTTTTACCCATTTTGGTACATGAACGCCTTCTTGCTCTAATTTCGTAACGGATTTCTCTATTCCAATTGCATCCCATGTTTCAAACGGACCTTTAGACCAGCCGAATCCCCATTTCATCGCTTGGTCGATTGCCACGATATCGTCTGCAATTTCACCAAGTTGCTGCGCAGAGTAAGTAAGCATTGGCGTCAAAATATTCCACAAGAGCTGTCCGGCACGATCATCCGAATATATAAGTGCTTTCATTTTATTTGAAAAACCTTTTGCCTGCTTGCTCATTTCAGTAGAGGCCGTTTTTAGTTTCTTTCTCGGCCCGTAGTCCAAAGCTTGCGAATCAAGTTCAAGAATTTCCTTTCCTTTTTTCAAAAAAAATCCCTGGCCGCTTTTACTCCCCAGCCACCCTTTTTCAATCATCTTGGTTACGAAGTCAGGAATCTGAAAGACATCCTTCTCTTTACCATCTACCTGTTCATATACGTTTTTCGCTACATGTGCAAATGTATCTAATCCAACAACGTCTAATGTACGAAACGTTGCACTTTTCGGTCTACCAATTATTGGTCCTGTAATGGAATCTACTTCGCCGATGCTATAACCGCCTTTTAACATTTCCTGAACCGTTACAAGTAAGCCATATGTCCCAATTCGATTAGCGATGAAGTTTGGTGTATCTTTCGCTTCAACAACCCCTTTTCCGAGGATATCTTCACCAAATTGTTTCATGAATAAGAGTACTTCTGGATCAGTTGATTTCGTTGGGATGACTTCAAGCAACTTTAAATACCGTGGCGGGTTAAAAAAGTGGGTTCCTAGAAAGTTCTTTTGGAAATCTGACGAACGCCCATCCGCCATAGCTTCGATCGATATGCCTGATGTATTGGAGCTGATAATGCTACCTTGTTTTCTATATTGGTCAACTTTTGCGAAGATTTCCTTTTTCACATGTAGATTTTCAACAACTACCTCAATGATCCAATCGACAGAGCTAAGTTTCTCTAAGTCATCTTCAAAGTTACCTGCTTCAATTAATGCGAGTTTACTTTTTGAAGTAAGTGGGGCAGGCTTTTGTTTCAAGAGTTTTTGAATAGATGAAAGGCTTATTCGGTTTCTCACCATTTTATCTTTAAGTGATAATCCTAGTTTCTTTTCATCCTCGGAAAGCTCTCGAGGCACAATATCTAAAAGATAAGTTGGTATTCCTATGTTAGCAAGATGTGCAGCAATCCCTGAGCCCATAACTCCAGACCCTAGAACAGCAGCCTTTCTGATTTGTCGAACCAAATTCATATCCCCCTTACTCATATACTTTGAATGAACACTCATTCATTTTTTCATTAAAAAATAAGCAATCTTTTTTCTACTTTAAATATAGGTGATTTCAGAAAATTCCGCAATCATTATTGGCTAAAAACGTCATTTTTTCATTCAACAAATGGTGACATATTATTTCTCTAACCACAAAGAATAACAAGGTAGGAGGTGATTCGTAAATGGTCAAACGTAAAGATAATCCATCAAAGGCTGCAGTAAGTGCAGCGAGCGTAAAAGGAAACGCAGGTCCTGGAGTAGAAGGACATGGACAAAACAAAGTGAACAGTACAAATAATCAATTTAAAAAATAAAGTGAAACTTCCATAAGTTTTATCCACTAGGGATGGGCAGTCCCGTTTGACAGGCTGTTTATCTCTACCTATTTTTTCTTGATGCTCTCACAAAGGCGAGTTGGAGGACTACAACCTGTTAAACCGAGATAAAGTCGTTACTCGCCATAGTATATAAAGCAATTAACAACGGTATTTTTTTAGAAGAAACATAATTTTAAGGAGGCATGATGATGCAACAAAGTATACAAGGAAACCAGCCACAGAGTAATGTACCTGTTGGAATTATGAAACAGCCGCCAAAAATGGTTTCAACGAAAGATAGCCTTTATTTAAAAGATATGCTGTCCTGGAATTTACTAGCTATGAAAAAGGCCCATTTCTTCGCCGCTCAATGCCAAGATCAACAAGTCGTGCAAGCCTTGAATAAATATGGTCAAATGCATCAGCGCCATTATAATACCATCCTTACACATCTTGATCCGGCTCAACAAAATCAACAGCTACAATAATAACTTTGAAAGGAGATATGCAAATTGTCCAATCAAAATAAAATACAAAACCCTGAAGCTCCCATTCCCAAAACACCACAAATGAATGAACGTGATTTCATTAATGATATGCTTAGTACGGAAAAATATTTAAAAAGTTCTTATGGAGTGGCATTGAATGAATTGAGCAATCAGACTCTGTACCAGGATATTCAATCCATCAATACCGAAGTGGAAACAGCGCAAAGGGAACTATATTACTTAATGTTCGAAAAAGGCTGGTATGCTCTTGAAAAAGAAGAACCTCAAAAAGTCGGTCAAGCCTACCAACAATTTAACGGCTATAAAAACCAATTTCCTTATAGTCCTGGAATACAATAATGTTCATAACGAACAAAAGGAGAAGGCTAAGCCTTCTCCTTTTGTTCTCGATAGTCGTCGTTCAGTTTTTTTATTTCTTGAATCAGCTTAATCATGTCTTGTTTTGCTTCTGGATAGGTAGCATTCCAATGCTTAGCAAGGGCAGGCATCGATTTAGCTATATACGAATAAAGTGCCCAATACCGGACCTTTTCCTGAAGCTCAAAATCATTTTCTCCAGTAAGAAGCTCCGTATATTTCTCAATCAAACCATCAAATTGCTCAGTAAATTGATCGTTCATATCAACACTCCTTTGCAAGTGACTTTATGTTTTAACGAGCTCTCTATTTTCGTACAGGATAAGAATGTATAAGTCTTTTGAACGAGTTTTGATGTCTAGCTTCAGCGCTTTCTTATTTATCCGTAGAAAACATATATTTCTTATAATGATATCTAATACTAAAAATCAAGCCCATCGCCATCATATTCCCCATCAACGAGCTCCCACCATAGCTAATGAAAGGAAGCGGAATACCTGTAATCGGCAAAACACCAATCGTCATGCCAATATTTTGAAATACATGGAACGTAATCATACTAATTACCCCAACACAAATATACGTATAGAAGTTATTTTTCGTGTCCATCCCTGTTTTCGTTATGTGATAAAGTAGTAAGAAAAACAGACTAACGACAATACTTGATCCAAGAAAGCCGAATTCTTCGCCAATCACACTAAAGATGAAATCAGAATGACTTTCCGGCAAATATACTTCTCTAGCACCGATTCCACCTTCTAATGCTTTCCCTGTAGTTTGTCCTGATCCGATCGCCAGCAATGATTTCGTTAATTGATACCCTGTTGAACTGGCGTAATTATACGGATCTAACCAAGAATAAATTCGTCCAAATTGATATTGCTTAACTCCTAAGTATTTTTCTAAAATATCAGGTTGCCATAGAACGAAATAAAATATCGTTCCAGCGACAGCTGCCCCGCCTGCAAAAATAGGTGTTAGTATCTTCCATGAAACACCTGAAACAAAAATCACTCCAACTAAAATCGCAATTAATACAAGTGAAGTACCTAAGTCAGGTTGCAACATAACTAGCATAATCGGCGCCATCGTTACAAGACCTAGCTTCAATAGCAGCCAGAAATCCGTTTTAATCGTCTTAATTGGATTTTTTTCATGATGAGTGGTCGCCACGTTGGCAAGCGCTACAATCAAAAACGTCTTCATGAATTCAGAAGGCTGAATCGACCCCACCTTTTTAATGACAAACCAACTCTTGGCTCCATTTATGTTAGGAGCTAATGAATCTGGGGCTATCACTAGCAAGAAAAGTAGAAAAAGCCCAAAGCCATACGCATACCAAGTTATTTTCTTTAATTGATCTGAATCAAAGGTAATAATGGATGCTATAATACCTACACCAACCGCGTACCAAAACACTTGTTGAATTAAAAAGTTATTGGCATATTGCCCAGATGTCTGCGCACTGTAAATCGCAATACAGCTCGTAATAAACAGAAGAAATAGTAAAAAGGCTAATGTATAATCAATTCTAGATGAAAATTTATTATTTGATTCCATATAACTCTCCCCTAAGAAGGATTAAGGGAACTATGATCTATAGCATATTTTGCGAAAATAATCCCTTTCGTACACCTATCCATTATACTGTAAACAGACAAAATCACAACTATATCGTTATATTGGATATTTCCCCACACAGTCCCAACTTATCGTCTTTCTGCGCTAAGGCGCCTTCTCTTCATGTAGGTGGTTACAAGACCCTGATTTGGAGAAAATAGAAAAGCCAATCCAAAGATTGCACCCGCAACACTGACCATACATCCTGCTATCGATGCATCTAGCATCACCGCGATGTAATAGCCCATTAATGTGCTCAACACCCCAATCCCCATACTAATGAGAATCATCCGGTTTAATTTCTCCGTCAGCATATACGCAGTTGTTGCTGGAATAATCAACATGCCAACAACAAGAATGGATCCGACACTATCAAAGGAAGCAACGATCGTAACAGACACCATGCCCATTAATAAATAATGAAAGAAAACGCCCGGGATTCCAATCGCTGCAATTTTAAACTGTTAAAAAAAAAGCGTTACTACTAAAATATTTAATAAAAAAATACTACCAACAATCCAAAATGCTTTCGGTGCTTCCATTCCAAACACCTGCCATGTATCCCAAGGTACATAGGCGATTTCCCCATATAAAACATGCTCCAGATCGAAATCAATCTGCTGAGTAAATAAACTTACGAGCAATACTCCAACAGCAAATAATGATGTGAATACGACACCTACTACTTGAATGCCTATCACAACAGCCAAAACAAGCAGGAGCATAATCAGATAATCGAGAAATACGATCGGTAGCCCGTTTCATATATTCTTGTCTAATTATTACTTCCCTTTCAAAATTAAACATTGCTTGTCCACTTGAAATATACTATACTACAATCATATTTAATTAAATATTCCCATTCACCGATGGGATAGAGGCTGCAGTTTATAAGAGTAAAACGGACGAGATTCAATGAAATTCACGACTCCGTTTGAAAGGATAAGTTGCCGAAGTTTGGATAAATCATTGAATATCCGGACTGGCGATGTTTTCGAATAGGAACATCACTGTCACGTTTATTAACGTGGAGAGCTATCTTCGGAAGGATTTAACGGACTTATCAAACAGCCGTCGATCTTTTTCGACTGCTGTTTTTTTATTTGTCCTAAAATACCATGTAACCTTCCATCATAAAAAGGAGTGTACAATACAATTGGAAAATTCGTCCAAAACATCTAACCCCACTCAATTAAAAAGAACTCTTAAAGCACGCCATCTGATGATGATTTCTCTTGGAGGTTCAATCGGAACTGGGATATTTTTAGCAAGTGGTGGCGCTATTCATACAGCTGGTCCAGGTGGAGCGCTGCTCGCCTATGCGGCTGTCGGCATCATGGTTTATTTCTTAATGACCAGTCTTGCCGAGATGGCCGCCTACATGCCAGTAGCTGGTTCATTCAAAGTGTATGCAACGAATTTTGTTGATCCAGCATTTGGTTTTGCTATTGGCTGGAATTATTGGTATAACTGGGCAATTACAATTGCCGCGGAGCTTGCTGCGGTTGTACTAATTATGAAATTTTGGTTTCCAGAAAGTCCTTCAGTTATGTGGAGCGCACTTGCACTCGCGATTATGTTTGGCTTCAACTATTTGTCTGTTAAGGGCTTTGGAGAAGCAGAGTTTTGGTTTGCACTCATTAAAGTTGTAACAGTCATCATCTTTATTGTTACTGGATTTTTAATGATTTTTGGCATTATGGGCGGAGAATCAATTGGCTTTACAAACTTCACAATCGAGGATGCACCGTTTAATGGCGGATTCTTCGCCATTCTTGGAATCTTCATGGCAGCTGGTTTTTCTTTTCAAGGTACGGAATTACTCGGCGTAGCTGCTGGAGAAAGTGAAGAGCCAGAAAAAAATATTCCAAAAGCAATTAGCACTGTATTTTGGCGAATTCTTCTTTTTTACATTTTATCTATTTTTGTCATTGGGATGATTCTTCCGTACACAGATGAACGATTAATGAGTGAAGCGATTTCCGTAAGCCCGTTTACACTCGTTTTTGAACGCGCAGGATTTGCCTTCGCTGCATCCGTCATGAACGCCATCATTTTAACATCCGTCTTGTCTGCAGGTAACTCAGGCATGTACGCCTCTACTCGTATGCTTTGGGATTTAGCACGTGATGGTAAAGCACCAAAGTTCTTAGGGAAATTGGATAAAAGAGGCGTACCCGTTAATGCCTTAATCGCCACCACTTTAGTTGGGTCACTTGCTTTCTTAACAACTTTCTTCGGCGATGGTGCGGTTTATATTTGGTTGTTAAATGCATCAGGGATGGCTGGATTTGTTACTTGGCTTGGAATTGCCATCAGCCATTATCGCTTCCGCAGAGCCTATATCGCACAGGGACACGACATTAAAGATCTTCCATATCGGGCAAGATGGTTCCCACTCGGTCCGTTATTAGCACTGTTTCTATGTATTTTCATTATATTAGGTCAAAACTACCAAGCCTTTACAGGAAGCGGTGTTGATTGGAATGGGGTACTCGTTTCCTATATTGGCTTACCCTTATTCTTAATCGTTTGGCTCGTCTATAAAGTAAAAAACAAAACAAAATTAATCCCTTTAAAAGACTGTGATTTTGAAAACAAATGAGGAAAAGGAGCCGGCATTTTCGGCTCCTTTTTTCACCTTCTTTAGATCAAGGCATCCATTAGTGTGCAGACGGAAAGACACGTTTAACGGTTTCACTAAATTCATTGGCAAAACCAGCAATAGGATGGCCATTTCTTACATTATTAGAATATCCTCGCATACGATCAATAAAATCTGGATTTGAGGACACATACACATTAGCAATGCCTGAATCGACTGATCTCACTTTATCAGCTATTCTTTTTTCTATAATATTCGCCCTTTCTCTTCCCCCTAAGTCTGACAGTTCAGCTGCAACATAGGCACTGTTTCCCATTACCATTACTGAAGAGCTATTCACTTCTGGCAATTTATCGACTTCTATAGCAAGGTAGTTTCCTTCTCGGATGTTATTATTAGAGTTGTTTCTTACATTATAGCTCCGGTTGTAGTTTCCATTGTTCTGATTGTAGTTTACATTATAGTTCCCGTCATAATTCCCGTTAGGATTCATAGTTGGGTTGTAACTTACATCTGTTGGGTTATTCACACCTGTTTTTTTAGTTCCCTGATTGGCATTGTGGGCTGTACACCCTCCAACAAATAGTGTTGCTATTATTCCACCTGCAATAATTGCGTTCTTCATTCCATCACTCCTTTTTAGTTATTACAAATTTAGTGTTCGTCAGAGAAGATGAAATATGTAATGAACGAAATAAATAGCCTAAAACAAATATTTCCAAGCAAACCATTGGACTTGTTTCCTTCATTTACCTTCTTTCTAAGCATTACAATCCGAAAATCAAATTTGCGCGCCGGATTTCCCTAATTACGCGCCAGAATGAAGGGATTTCTCGCCAGAACTAGCACTTTTCGAGCGAGATTTGCGATTTGCGCGCCGGAGCCCCCAGTTATCGTATTTTACAGTAAATCTTCTGCACACAAAAAAACAGGCAAGAAGATTCATCTTCCTGCCTGTTCCCTCATTCTCCAGATGTTTCTTGAGTAGGTGCTTCCACCTTATTATCCACCGGAGTTTCTTTATTTTCTTCGTTATTATAATTATAATCAGAAGGTTTGATTGGCGTGAAATCCTTAGGCGTATAGAAACGCAATAAATCTCCATTCACGACCTTATCGGAGTACTGAAGTAGTTTTTGCGCAAGTTGTTTATCCGCAGCAATCTCTTCCGTTTCTTCGATTAATTCCCCTGTCTTGGTATCATAGTATTTTCCTTTTATAGAAGTTACAGATGGTGTAACAAAATCACCATTGCGGAACGGAATAATCTGGTGATGATCTTGAGACAATAAATCTGAACCAAACTCCACATATTCTTTCGTCTCAACGCCTAATAAATGCATAAGTGTCGGCATTAAGTCTATTTGCCCACCATACGTATGATTGACGCCACCTTGGACACCTGGAGCGTGAATTAATAAAGGTACGCGTTGTAGTTGCGCATTTTCAAATTCACCAACTTCAGTTCCAAGTACTTGAGACATCGCTCTCATATGGTTTTCTGAAATTCCATAATGGTCACCGTACATCACGATAACGGATTTATCATATAAGCCAGATTCCTTTAAATAAGTAAAGAATTCTCTAAGTGCTTCATCGGCATATCTGGCAGTTTGAAAGTAATTATCTACTGACTTATCTCCCGTTGTATGAGGTCCAATTGTTGTTAACTTTTGATCGATTGAATACGGAAAATGATGTGACACGGTTATGAATTTCGTATAAAAAGGCTGTGGTAACTTATCAAGCATCGGAATGGATTCTTTGAAGAATGGTTTATCCATCAAGCCATAGCTCATTGTATCTTCTTCATTCATATCGTAATAGCTTGCATCGTAAAAACGATTAAACCCAAGTGCTTTATAAATCTTATCGCGGTTCCAGAATGTCTTATAGTTCCCATGAAAAACAGCAGACGTATATCCTTTTTGACCTAAAATAGCTGGTGCAGCCTGATACGTATTTTGATCATGTGTCGTGAATGCTGAACCTTGTGGCAAACCGTACAATGAATTTTCAAGCATAAACTCTGCATCAGATGTTTTACCTTGACCAACCTGATGGAAAAAATTATCAAAATACATAAAATCTGAACTATGTGCTAATGAATTTAAGAATGGTGTCACTTCTTCTCCATTTAGTTTGTAATCAATCAGGAAATTCTGCATGGATTCTAAATGAAGATAGATTACGTTCTTCCCTTTTGCAACACCGAAATAATTAGGGTTTGGCTCAGCATACATAGCCTTTGTAAAATTGACAATCTCTGCAGTATCCGTACTATTGGCTGTCGCTCGCTGTGCATATGTTCTCGTATTCTGTACAGCATCATAGACCATATAATTGTACATACCTAAATATTTAACAATATAATTACGGTCGAATGTTCTAGTAAGTAGTTGTGGACGATCTTTTTCCGCTAATGCAAGGTTTACTGAGAAAATAGCAATCCCAGCAAGGAAGACCATAGCAACCGTGCGGCGTTTCATTTTAATTTCACTTGGCTTGATTGCTTTAGAATAATATAATGCGATCAAGATGATTGTATCCAAGAAATACAAAATATCATGCGGCTTGAATAATGCCATTACACTTGGACCTAAATCACCAAAATTTGATGCTTGGGTAAGTGTTGGTAAAGTAATGAAGTCAGTAAAAGAACGATAATAAACGATATTAGAGAACAAAATGGCTGATAAAATGAAATTTAATCGAATCACCCATTTATATGTTTTTTTCCCCTTGGCTAACAATGCTATTCCAAAGAATAGAATCGCTGAACTAATCGGGTTAATTAACAGCAGAAACGATTGAAGCTTGTTATCAATCCCTAAATTAAATTCCATCTGATAGCCAATATATGTTTTTATCCAAAATAATGTAACTGCTATTAAGAAGAAGCTAAGAAGTTTAGTTTGTAAAATGCTTTGACCCTTTTTAAGAAAATTATTCATGTTTCACCTCTACTAATCTAGTAATCTGAGCCTTAACCGATGAAGCAGATCCTGATTATTTACCTTGTTAAATAAATGGCATTTTGGGCATAGAACTCATAATAACACGTTCATTCAATAAGTCAAGATTCGGTGCGCAATTAACCATTTATTCCCTTTAATAATCTATTGTAAAGAAATTGTAACAATCCAGTTTAGACAATGAAAGGTGCTAAATACTCATTATCATATGAACACGATCCAAAAAAAATAACAAATTATTACTTATTGCCAACGCCACAATTACTACTATAACGGACTTTCACATGAACTTCCATTAAATATTACCTTTTTTCATTTCCTTATTTTCCAAGTGAAAATGCAGACACAATCCATTCCTTATACCATGGTGATTCTAGTGGCCTTTACACTCCCTTTACAAAGTTCCGAATGAAAAGAGAGTAAACTTAGCATCTATTAGAATGATGAATGTAACAGTATTCCTTATTTGAATCTCTCCATTATATCACAAACTCCTTATTTTTTCCACTAAATTACAGGCGCTAAACATAAGCGCAAGTACTGAATTAGGAACTTCGACTAAGAATCGACACGTTCTGTGGTAAACGTCGAAGTCGGCACAATCTGCGCTAAACCGACAAGTATATGATGGGGAATCTCGATTAGAAGTTGGTTTTTTGTGGAGGATGGCTGTTTACGCTTGATACGGACAGGCAAATTGAGGATCCCACTTAAAAACTTCTTCCAGTTTTCTTTGTATCAAAAAAAGTCCTGTTCACAACAAAAAAATAAACTAAGTTTGTCTTACGTGCAAAGGACCAGACCCCGCAGCTACTATAAAGAATTAGATCGTTAAACTAACGCTTTATCCTTTATAGGCTACGGGGTCGGTCCCTTTAAGACATTCTTAGTTTTTGTTTTTTAGAATTATTTAAGACCTTCAGCAATTTCATTCACCATTTCCTGAACAGATTCAAGTCCACCGCCTGATAGGTACCAGTATGCAGGGTCTAAATAGATGACATTCCCTTCTTTGAAAGCTTTTGTACCTTTTCTAAATCGTTTTCTATCGTTGTTTTAGCAGCAGCTCCATCACCTACAACTGCATCTCGATCCACGACGAATAAATAATCAGGATTTTTTTCGACAATGTATTCGAAGTTAGTGAATGATGATACCCAGTGTTGTCGAAAAGGTAAGGACTCTCTCGACCAACATTTGCCCCCCAACTAACGCAATAATACTGATTAGCATGGAGGATCATCATGAAATTATTAGCTATATCAGGGGCATTAATCGGGGAAAAAACATCTATTTCTGTAAATAAGGTGCTAACGAAAGCAGGCCAACATCCACATATTGAGACAGAGCTTCTTGATTTAAAAGACTATAAAGTGGAGTTTGTCGATGGGAGACCTTTTGATGCATACAATGAGGACACACGAACGGTCATTAACAAAATCATGTAAGCTGATTTTTTGGTTATTGCGACACCTGTCTATCAGTCTTCCTTAACAGGCGCTTTAAAAAATCTGTTTGATCATTTGCCAACTATCGTTTTTGAAGGAAAGATTGTTGATTATGTTTCTACTGCAGGCTCCAATATACATATGCTTGTAGCAGAAAACCATTTGCGGCCGATTCTTTCATACTTTAAATCGCATGTTACAACGAAAAATGTCTTTGTAAGCAATGAATGCTTTAATATCGAAAACGTGATTGTGAACGGCGATGTGGAATAGAGACTGGCTGCACTAGCCGAAGAATTAGTATAGGGAATAGCTAATGAATTGTTGGAAGTATTGAGCTAAGGGTCTATCTCATATATTACTTGACAACCTAAGTAAAAATGAAAAACACCTAGTTCTTTGGTAGAGTGTAATTGACTAGAAAACACTACCAAATAGAAGAGGTGCCCGCTATATGATAGACCAAAATAATCAAAACAATCAACTACCAAAAGAACTTAATTCTGTTTTTTCTGATCTTGAAATCAATAAGCTTTTACGACAAGAAGGAATTAAAAAATCCTTTGGTTCCAGTTATGCATTTTTATTCCAGCTAGTCTTTCACTTGATTTTCCAACATGAAAATTGGTTTTCTCTTCTCGATTCAAAGGTTTCGCGTCAATAAAAATCGTCCTAAAGTGTTGATTGTTGATGATTCTGTATATGACCGAAATCGTAGGAAAAAGGTAGAATTACTTGCTCATTGTTTTGATCACGCTTATATAAACCATTTAAGTCTAGGGAATATGTTCGGATTATAGAGTCTTAATAAAAAGTTAAAACACTTCTAGAGAACGTCTGGTACTTATTCTACTATAGTGTAGTTACCGTGCTCCATATTAATAATATAGTCTGGTTTTGGTGGTTTACCACCATGTTGTTTAATCTTCTCTTTGTGACCAGCAATATGCTCCGGGCTCTTTTCCCAAGCTTTCCAAGCCTCTTCAGACTCCCAGCGGATAATCATAATTACTTCTTCTTCCCCACGACGTATATTTTTTACAAGTAGCTCACGGCTAATAAAACCTTCTCTTTGTTCCACTAATGATGGGCCTTGGCCGGGTTTCTTTTTAAAACGTTCTAATATCTTTTCTGAATTTCCTTCAGTAATTGTCCACTTACGAATTTGAACAAACATCTGTCTTCCCCCTTAATTATAGTAAAGGCTGTCCTATTTAATGGACAGCCTGCTCTTCTGAAGTCAAATATTTATGTTAATCTTATTTTAACTCGTCTAAGATTTCTTGAATTTTCTCCATTTCAGTTGGTACGCCACCACTTGCGAAGTACCAGTTACCTCCATAAAGGTAAACGATTTTGCCTTCTTTGTAAGCACGAGTTTGTTTAATAATGTCGTTTTCAATATCTGTCTTAAGTGCATCATCGTCATTAGCATTACGGTCAATGATTAATAACACTTCTGGGTTAGCTGATAAAATTGACTCATAACTGAAATCAGAACCATGTGCACTTGACTCAATACCTTCAGTTACTGGTTTGAATCCAAAGTCATTATATACATAAGCGAAACGAGAATCTGGACCATTGTCGAAACCAGCAATTTTCTTCTCATTATACATAGCTACTAATGCATTTTCATAGCCTGCAGCTTTTTTTTGAAGTTCTGCTACTTTTGCATCTAAATCTGCATTTAGAGCTTTAGCTTCTTCTTCTTTATCGAAAATTTGCCCTGCAAGTTCTGCGCCTTCTTTAATACCGTTAATATAATTTTCATTATCAGATCCAACGAATATTACGTTTGGAGTAATTTCTTTTAATTGTTCATACATTGGAGCTTGACGACCAGAAATGAAAATTACATCTGGCTTAAGTGATGCTACTAATTCGAAATCGATTTCTTTTAAAGTACCTAAGTCAGCATATTCGTCAGAAGAATATTTTTCTTTTAAGTCTGTTGGCAGATTTGATTTAGGAAGACCAACAACGCCCTTCACTCCTAAAGCGTCAAGATTATCTAAGAAACCAAAGTCTAAAGTAACAATACGTTCTGGCATTTTTTCTAAAGTAACATCTTCAAACACTGTTTTTGTTCCTGCTTCTTTATCTTCTCTTTCACCAGTTAAAGATGCAACTGTCATTGGGAATGCAGAAGTTTCAGTAGCCTTTTCTGTTCCTTCAGTTGTCTTTTCTGTATTAGTTTCAGGTGTATCTGTTGTTGCTTCTTCATTTGATCCACATGCTGCTAAAACTAAAGATAGTATAGTTGTTACAGCTAAAATTTTCCATTTATTCATTTTTTATTCTCTCCCGTTCCCTTTATTTGTTATAATGATATTGATAATCATTATCATTATAACATGTAAAAATTATAGGTCAACTCATTTTCTAAATTATAAGTTTACGAATGCGAATTAAAGAATACACAAATACGACACCCGTCCTGTTCTTGGACTGGTATATCCATATCATATATTTCCCGCAATGCATCAGTATTTATAATTTCATTTGTTAGACCATCTTTCACAACACGTCCATCTTTAAGAGCAACGATACGATCTGAATATACTGATGCAAAGTTAATATCATGCAATACAATCACAACGGTCTTACCTAATTCATCAACCAGCTTACGTAAAATTTTCATAATTTGAACAGAATGTTTCATATCCAGGTTATTTAACGGTTCATCTAATAAAATATATTCTGTATCTTGTGCAATAACCATCGAAATAAACGCACGCTGTTTTTGGCCACCAGATAATTCATCCAAATATTTATCTTGGATATCGGTTAAATTCATATATTCTAATGCTTGATCAACAAATTTTTCATCTTCACTATTTAGTCGGCCCTTTGAATACGGATAACGCCCAAATGACACTAGCTCTCGAACTGTTAAGCGAACATTTAAATGATTGGATTGTCTTAAAATGGCCACTCGTTTTGCAAATGCATCAGACTTCATCTTTTTAACATTACCTTTATCTAGAAGGACTTCACCTGTATCAGAATCTAATAAGCGACTTACCATGGACAATAACGTCGATTTACCAGCACCATTTGGCCCGATAAATGACGTAATCATTTTTGGTTGGATTGTCACTGTTACATCTTCTACTACAGGATTTTTGCCAAAATACTTTGTTATACCTTTGATTTCAATCATCCTGCAGCCCTACTTTCTTTCAGCAGTAAGTAAATAAAGTAAATACCACCGATAAAGTTAATAATGACACTAATTGTCGTATTTAAATGGAATACGTGTAATACCAAAAACTGTCCGCCTACTAATGCAATAATACTTATTAAACTGGATGCTACAATTAAAACTGAATGTCGATATGTATTAATAAATTGATAGGCTACGTTCGACACGATTAATCCTAAAAATGTAATAGGACCAACAAGTGCAGTTGAAGTTGCAATCAAAATGGATGATAAAATTAATACTTTTAGCACCATTTTATCGTAGTTTATACCTAGATTGATTGCCGCATCACGACCTAAAGACATCACATCTAAATCACTTAACATTCTTTTACCATAGATGAAAGCTGCCCCTAATATCACCATGGAAAGATACAATAACTCTGACTTAACGTTATTAAAGCTTGCGAATAATCGGCTTTGTAAACTTAAATATTCAACTGGATCTATCACTACTTGGAGGAAATTCACTAAACTTCCAAGTAATGTCCCGATAATCATTCCTGCTAGTAATAATAGAAAGATCGGATATTTATCCGCTCGGAATAAGAATCGATATAGAATTAACGCAAAAAGAATCATTGCAATAATTGCCATTCCAAAGTTTAAATAACGGTCTACAACAAAAATAGACGCCGAACCTAAAGCGAAAAAAATAACGGTTTGTACGACCTCATACATCGAGTCAAGCCCCATGATAGAAGGCGTTAAAATTCGGTTATGAGTGATTGTTTGGAACATAATTGTAGCGTATGATATTGCTATCCCAGTGATTACCATTGCTCCAATTCGTACTAAACGACGTGGGAAGGCATAATCAAAACCGCCCCGAATATTATAAAAAGCAAAAAGCAAAATGAATATTATCGCAATTACCGCTAATATAATTATTTTTGTACTATTTTTTCGCATATGCTTTCCCCCTAAATAACATTACTAAGAAGATCGCACTACCAAATACTGCGACTGTTAGGTTTACTGGAATTTCATAAGGGTATACAACTAAGCGGCTAAGAATATCACATGCCAGCAAGAAAACCATTCCTAGCATGATTGTATGTGGAATCGTTTTACGTAAATTGTCCCCCATATAAAGCGACACGATATTCGGCACAATTAACCCTAAGAAAGGGATAATACCAACAGTTAGTACGACAGTAGTCGAAATGATAGCTACTAAAACTAAACCTAAATTTAAAACCATTTTATAACTTAGTCCTAAATTTTTTGCAAAATCTTCACCCATTCCAGCTACCGTAAACTTATTCGCATATATGTAAGCTAATATGATGGCTGGGACAGCTACATATAATAATTCATAACGTCCAGATACGATTAAAGTAAAACTACCCATGAAGAATGCTTGAACGTTTTGCAAAATTTCAGCTTCATAACCTAAAAACGTCGAAATCGCCGATAAAATATTTCCGTACATAATCCCGATTAGCGGTACGAAAATTACATCTTTAAATTTAATGCGATCAAGTAATTGCATGAAAATTAGCGTTCCAACTAAAGCGAATGCAAAACTGAATATAATTTGCTGAAAATACGTTACATTTGTAAAGAAAAGCATTGAAATAATAATACCAAGCTTAGCTGCATCTAGCGTACCCGCCGTTGTTGGTGATACAAATTTATTACGGCTTACACTTTGCATTATTAATCCTGCAATACTCATCCCCGCCCCCGCTAGAATAATTGCCATTAAACGAGGCACCCGACTAATTAAGAAAATTTGTGTTTTATCAGAATCCCAATCTAGAAGGTCGCTCGGCTTAATATCAATTGCACCAACAAATAGCGAGATACACGAGAGAATGATTGCAGCGATCATTAACATCCACAGTCTCATTTTTATCCCCATATTCTATTTATTCTCAAGTATGTAAAACAATGAAAATGATTCTCAATCTCGAGTACATATAAATTATAAGCACAAAATTGCCAAAAATCAATAATTATAAAGTTCATTTTGAATTTCCGACATAGCCATGGACCCAATTAGACAGAGAATTTTTTAAAGTAAGGAATGAAAAGCCAAGAAATGAAAGAGCCAATGAATTTGGCAAATGATCCGGCCTTATTAAAAATTCCGCGACATAGTGGGCCGACTGATTATTTATCCAGTTGAAATTCTAATTGGCCTTGTAGTAGGGGTATTTGGCAGTGTGATATTTAATTATCTATTAATGAGGAGAAAGGCATATGAATAATAAGTTTAAATTAACGGTGCTCGCAGTAATTGCTACGTTATTTAGCCAATACCTTCACAGTCCTATGTGGCAGAACATAATCAATGTTAGGACCTATTTAATAAAATAGGAATAATGCCGTTTAGAAAAGAAGGAGGCCGAAATATCTACTTCCTTCTACTTAATAGGAATGATTTTCGGGACGCTTCTCTCAAGCTTGTCTTCTTTCATGTAAGTATTAATAGATCCAAACGAATACCAAATTGTTCAAAACAAAATGTTCGCAAGCCTTAACAATATAAAAACTGATTTGCTTTTAATAGTAGCAATTTTAATGCTTATTACAACGCTTTATTTCCTACGATTTGTAAAATATTTAGATGTGATGTCGCTTGGAAGTGCACAGGCCATTAATTTAGGTGTCGATTACGATTATGTAATGAAGCGAGTATTAATAGTAGTTGCTATTTTAACTTCTGTATCGACTGCACTTGTCGGACCTATCACATTTTTTGGATTAATGGTGGCTAATGTCGCATATCAATTTACTAAATCATATAAGCGTAAACATGTTATCGCGGCCTCCATCTTCTATTTTTTAGTCTCATTTAGCTAAACTGGTATTCCCTTTATTATATTAACCCAAAACAGTATGAATTTTTAATTTTTAGCCTTTTTTAGTAGTTGAAGGAAAATCATCAAAGTATCACGATAAGATTTAGGATGATATAATACAAGCTACAGTAAACGTTCCCTGGAAAAAGCTTAATATAAAGGAAGAGATTTTATGTTGGCATTTATCAGCAAATTATTTACGAAAAAAACCAAAGTCACACTTGAATTCTGCCAAACGAACCTGGATCGTTTTTTAGAGGAAGAATATACAGAAGAGTATGGAGAATTTTTAAAAAGTCCACAAGTTTCCTATAAAGAGTATGAATGTTTAAGCGAATGTAAGCTGTGTAAGAAGTCTGCTTACGCGAAGCTGAATGGTGCCATGATTACAGGGATTGATTCTGGTGATTTATTGGCTCAGCTGAAAGATAAAGTGAATGCCAACAAGTAAAAAACTAGAATTTCAAGAGCTGTTTTTCAGACTGAAATAATCGATTCATTACCAAAAAGAGCAAATGCCTAGGTCCTTCTCGCATTTGCTCTTTGTTTTGTGATGAAAAGATGAAGTTAGCTTTTCAGGAATATCGATTTAGGTATTTTGCTAGTCGCTTTGAACCTCTTTCCCCCCGACTCAGCTCTTTGACCCTTTTACTAACCAGTATTTCTTTTTTCCTAACCGCTTTTCCTTTTCACTCATTATAAATATAAGTTTTTTCATAACAAGTGCTCACTAGTCATATCGTTGAATAGTGGGATTCATGCAGTTTTAAAGGAGCGAATGTAATGACTCAATATGTAAAAAATGAAATCGACCGTCTGATCATGCAGTTACGGTCAGATCAGCAAACAGATGGGTCTTGGCATTATCCATTTGAAATCGGCATTACACCTGATGCGTTTATGATTATTTTATTAAAAGCACTCGATATTCAGGATGATCAACTCAATCAAGCTTTAGCAGAAAGAATCATAAGCCGCCAGGAGAAAAATGGCGCGTGGAAGTTATTTCACGATGAACAGGACGGGAATGTTTCACTAACAATAGAAGCCTATTATGCATTGCTTTTATCTGGTCTGCATCAAGAGAATGATGAGCATATGGAAAAAGCTCGACAATTCATATCTACTAACGGAGGGTTAAGCAAGGCAAGCTCGATTACAAAAATGATGCTGATACTTACCGGTCAATTGAAATGGCCACGTATCTTCCCGGTTCCAATCGAAGCTGCATTGCTCCCCCCCACCTTTCCCATTAGCATGTACGATTTATCCATATATGCAAGGGTAAACTTTCTCCCACTCCTTCTGTGCTCTGATCATAAATTTCAAATCAATATCGCTTCAGCCCCTGATTTGAAAGCATTGCTTCCCTCCCGTTCAGACGATCTCTGGGAAGAGTTCAGATGCGAGGAGGGCCGTTCCTTGGTTCAAACGATTTACTATGGTGTCAAAAACCTGATCGGGCTTCCTTCCCTACTGCATAAAATGGCAGTCGAGGGTATTAAAAAGTATATGCTTGAACGAATTGAGCAAGACGGGACTCTTTACAACTTTTTTAGTGCTACATTTTTTATGATTTTTGCTTTACTCTCCCAAGGTCATTCCAAGAAAGATCCCATCATTTTGAAAGCCGTCGATGGATTAAAAGCTATGTCAACCATCGTCGATGGGCATTTGCATATTCAATACACCAGGCCTGAGATTTGGAATACATCACTCATTAATTATGCACTTCAAGAAGCTGGATTGGAACCAGATGATCCTTGTGTCCAAAGAGCCAATCAGTATTTGATCGCCCGACAACAGACGAAATATGGAGATTGGCAGCTGCATAACCCTTATGCCTTACCCGGTGGATGGGGCTTTTCAGATGGCAACACACTGAATCCGGACATCGATGATACAGCAGCAACACTAAGGTCCCTATATCCCACTACCCCTACTTCGCCCTCTATAAAAAATGCCTATAATCGTGGGTTGGCCTATGTGCTTTCTACACAGAATGATGATGGCGGATTTCCTGCCTTTGAAAAGAATGTTGATAAAAAATGGTTGCAAGTTTTGCCGATCGAACAAGCAGAATTTTTTCTCACAGATCCCTCCACTCCTGATCTAACTGGACGAACACTTGAATTTCTCGGCAACTTTACCAATGGGATTCAAGCCACAAGCGCCATGAGAAAAGCAGCAAAGTGGTTGCTTCACGCTCAAGAAAAAAACGGATCTTGGTATGGCAGGTGGGGAATCTGTTATATTTACGGAACTTGGGCAGCATTAACGGGCCTTCGAGCTGCGGGCGAAGTGAGCAATCATCCGTTTATTCAAAAAGCAGCGAAATGGCTGATGAGTATCCAAAATGAAGATGGCGGCTGGGGGGAATCTTGCACAAGCGATATTGGTAAGAAGTATATTCCCTTAGGTGCAAGTACGCTTACCCAAACTGCTTGGGCCGTTGATGCGCTGATTTCCATTTCCCTAACACCGACACCCGCTATTGAAAAAGGGATCGCTTATCTTATTCGCGAAGGACAAAGTCAGAACTGGACCAACGACTATCCGGCCGGTCAAGGCTTGCCTGGTTATGTGTATATGCATTATCACAGCTACCGGCTTCTTTTCCCGCTTCTTGCCCTAAGTCATTATCGAGGTAAGTATGTTTATAAGTAAAAGAGGAGGGCCCATAGCGAAAGGGGCAGACCACGCAGCTACAACATACAGTTTCATTTTAGCGTAAGTACCACTATGAACAATGTGTATCATGCTTGGTCTGACCCTTTGCACATTCTAAAATGGATTATTTATTTTGAATCATTTGAAACACTTGCTCCACATCTTTATCGCCACGTCCGGATAAATTAACAATCAAGATATCATCTTTGGATAATTCTTTTGCTAACTTTATCGCATAAGCTATGGCATGTGCACTTTCCAAGGCTGGGATAATTCCTTCTAGTTTTGATAGGGTTTGGAACGCTTCTAACGCTTCTTGACCACTAGCCGTAACGTACTCTGCTCTGCCACTTTCTTTCAAATAACTATGTTCGGGCCCTACACCTTGATAATCTAATCCTGCTGCAATCGAAAATGTTGGTTTGGGATTTCCTTCTTCATCTAATAATGTATAACTTTTAAATCCATGAAGAACAGCAGGTACACCTTCTGATAAGGTTGGGGCTTCTTCTGGTTCAACACCAATCAAACGAACACTCAATTCATCCAGATAGTGTGCATATGCTCCGATCGCATTACTTCCACCGCCCGTACATGCAATAACGGCAGTTGGGAGTTTCCCTTCTTTTTCTAAAATTTGAGATTTAGATTCTTTACTAATAATGGATTGAAAGTGTTTAACCATTGTCGGGTAAGGATGAGGCCCAACCGCTGAACCAATCAGATAAAAGGTGTTTTTATAATTTTGAATTAAATCCTGTAACGCTTCGTCTACAGCCTCTTTCAAACGTCCTCTGCCTTTTTCAACGGCTACTACTTTTGCCCCTAACAGTTCCATTCTAAAAACATTAAGGGCTTGTCTTTCCGTATCGACTTTTCCCATATAGATGACACATTCCATATCAAACATTGCACAAGCTGTAGCGGTAGCAACTCCATGTTGTCCTGCTCCTGTTTCAGCAATAATTCGCTTGGCACCCATTCGCTTCGCTAATAAAATTTGACCAATTACATTATTAATTTTGTGAGCACCTGTATGATTTAAATCTTCACGTTTTAAATAAATTTTTGCTCCACCCATTCGTTTGGATAGATTTTCAGCATAGGTTAATGGGTTTTCCCGACCTACATATTCTTTTAAATAAAATTCATATTCCTTTTGAAATTCAGGATCATCTTTATAGTGTAAAAATTGTTCTTCTATTTTATTCATTACATTTTGTAGATCTTCTGGAATAAAACTACCTCCAAATTCTCCAAAATATCCTTTGCTATCTCTGCTCATACTCGTCATCCTCATCTAATCTCCTTTTCCGTATATATTGACATAATATGATTATAACTAAATTTTCAATATATTTTAACTATTAATACCCAGAATTTTAGGAATAAGTTCAATCCATCTCCAATGGTTGAAAATATACCAAAATCCTTTGTAACTTGATTCACTTTTTTTTCATATAAAAAAGGATCACGAATAAGATAAGCTCCCCAGTTTAATGACCTGGTTCGTTATTCTTATTCATCATCCTTTACGTATCACTCATTTAAAAAGGCTTTTAATGCTTCTTTATTCTTTTCCATGTCGATTTCTAGGACTAATCCTACTGAATGCCTAGCATCTCTGGCTGTACCATTGATTGGAATTGTAAGCTTTTGAATATCTTGATTACTATCCGTTAAAAACGAAGTGCCCATTGCTAATAGATTGGCGTAACTAAGATTTGTTAAGATGTACGGTTGAATCGTTCCAATCATTCTTGGTAGTTTTAATACTCCTTGAACGCTAGCCATTTTATCAGCCAGTATTTGCATAACCTTTTGTTGTCGTTTGACACGGCCAAAGTCACTATCCGGACCACCACGCCATCTGACATATCCAAGTAATTGATCGCCATTTAATGGTTGAACGCCTGGTTGAAGAGTCATATCTATTCCTTTTGACATTTTCTGTTCCACATCGATTTCAACCCCTTTAGGGAAGGCTATATCAATCGTTTTAGCAAATCCCTTGAAATCGATAATAGCGTAATATTGTAAATCCACATCAAAGTTTTCCTTTATTGTCTTTCTTAATAACTCAGTTTCACCAAATGCATATGCTGCATTCAGTTTATTGTTTTTATATCCAGGAATATCTACATAGATATCCCGCATGAGAGATACTAACTTTGATTTTTTCGTTTCTGGATTATATTGAGCAATCATAATTGTATCTGTACGGGACTTTTCTTTCCCCCTTGTATCTACTCCAAGTAGCAGGATATTAACCCGCCCCAACTTGTCTTCTACACCCTTGAACTCAATATCTGACTTTACGTTCGTGTCAATTTCAGCTTCAGACTTCTGTAATGCCATCTTATAATCAAAATATAAATATCCTACTCCAGAAAGACCAATGAGAACAATCAATAGAAAAATCGATAAAAAGACTTTCTTCTTTTTTTTTCTTCTGTGCTCGCCTGATCTCGTCCCTTTGTTTGGTTTTGTCATGTTTGTACGCCCTTTTCGTTTGATTCACTTATTAAAAATATATCAGAGAACTCAAACCAAGTTAGTAACTCTAGAGAAAATAGGTAGCCGATTTCACACCTTTACTTTTCGTCTATTAGGGGTATTATCACACGATTCCTCCATTAATATTACATTTTTTTAATTTATCCAAAAGCAAAGGGTCAGACCACGCAAGGACTAAATACATGTAAGATAAGCGTATGAAACACTACATACTGTTTTAGCGTGCAAGGTCAGACCCTTATGAGACACCCTCGATTCAGTTTTTATTTGGCACTCCAGTGCTGGTCAATAAACTCATCACGTCCAGATTGTTTACGGTCTTCTTTATAATGCTTCGGATTTTTTTTATGGAAGTCTTGATGATAATTCTCCGCTTCATAAAACGTTCGCGCCGGGAGGATTTCCGTTACAATCGGCTTCTTAAACTTGCCACTGCTTGCCATTTCTTCTTTTGATTTTTGAGCCAGTACCAATTGTTTCTCGTCATGATAAAAGATGGCCGCTTTATATTGACTGCCGCGATCTTGGAACTGTCCGTCTGGATCTGTTGGATCAATTTGCTGCCAGAATAGTTCCAACAAACGCTCATATGGGAAAAGCTCTGGATCGTATGTAATTTCAACCACTTCATAATGACCGGTCGTACCTGTTTTTACTTGCTCATATGTAGGATTTTTAACATGCCCGCCAGAGTATCCTGAAACAATTCCACCAATGCCTGGTAATTCTTCAAATGGTGTCACCATACACCAAAAACAGCCGCCTGCAAATGTTGCTTTTTGCATAATTTTACCCCTTTCAATTTTGCACAAATCAAGATATATCATAATCATAACTTATTCGCTCCATTAGAATGAAATCTAATGACCGAAATATTTTTTTACTTCCCTCAATTAGAGACTGACTTTTTCAAAATGCTCGACAGTAGGAAATGGATCATAATAATGATGCAAAAGCTTCTTCCACTCCTGATATTCTGCTGATTCCCTAAAGCCCACAGTATGATCCTCTAAACTTCCCCACGTCACTAACAACAAATATTTCCCTTCTACCTCCAAGCAACGCTGCAAACTGTGAGTAACATATCCATCCATCGAAGAAATAATCTTGGAAGCTTTACGAAAAGTTTCTTCGTATTCATCTTCCAGTCCCTGTTTAACTTGTAAAAAAGCCGCTTCTAGAATCAAGACGATCGCTCCCTATTTAAGATGCTATACCAATACCCCCATAAGCACATCCATATATGTAATTCCACTCATCGAAGATAAAAAAATCAGATAATTCACCACTAAGTATAGCCCATGCTTGGATCTTGGTCTATTATGTTTTAGAGTAGTTCCAAGGGCTCATCATATCTTATTTAAACCAACCTTTTTCCTTAAACCGCGAAATCGCTTCAATCCGGTTACTCACATCTAATTTATCAAGAATAACAGAAATATAGTTACGTACTGTCCCCGTTGTTATAAATAATTCTTTGGCAATTTCTTTCGTATTCTTCCCATCAGCAATCAGACCAAGCACTTGCTTCTCCCGATCTGTTAATGGATTTTCCTCTTCGAAGGCCATATCAACGAGCTCTGGCGCGTATATGCGCCGCCCATCCATAATGATTCGAATCGAACTTGCTAAATCCTCACTAGGACTGTCCTTTAATAAATAGCCGCCAACTCCCGCCTTCCGCGCGCGTTCGAAATAGCCAGGGCGAGCAAACGTTGTAAGAATGATGATTTTGCAAGAGTGACCCTTTAATTCTTCGGCTACATCAAGCCCACTTTTCGCAGGCATCTCAATATCCATGATGCAAATATCGGGCAAAAGACGATGAACAAGAGCCAGTGCCTCTTCACCATTGCTCGCTTTGCCAACCACTTCCATGTCCTCTTCCAAATCGAGGAGAGAACCAAGTGCGCCAAGTAACATGCGCTGATCCTCTGCAATAACAATTCGTATCATATAGACCCCTCCTGTTCCGCCTGCTTAATTCCGTTCGGTACCCGGATATAAAGTGTCGTGCCCTCAGAAGATTGGATTTCTAGGCTCCCATTCACGAATTCCAATCGTTCCTTCATCCCTTTTAGGCCATTTCCATGAAAAAACTCAGTTTTTCGAATGCCAACCCCATCATCCTGTACTTTTATAAGCAGCTCTGTACGCAGCTTCTCAATAGACAATTTGCACCAAGTTGCTTTGCTATGCTTCACAACATTATTTACAGCTTCCTTCAAACACATGCTTAACACATTCTCTACTAACAAAGGCGTATTGGGCAAATTCGTATCCCCTTCCATACTAAAGTCCATTTGAGCTGCTTTTAAAATTTGTCTGATCCTCAGAACCTCATCCTCAAGTTTTGTACCTCGCATTTCGGAAACCATTTCCCTCACTTCATTCAGTGCTGTCCGGGCCGTCTGACGAATATCATTGATTTCATTTTTGGCCGATTCAGGATTAATCTCCATTAACCTGCTGGCAAGATCGCTTTTTAAACCAATAAGGGAAAGCTTTTGACCCAGCGTATCGTGTAAATCACGAGCAATCCGCTGACGCTCTTCAATTTTCACCAACTCAGAGATCCGCTTGTTTGCATCTTCTAATTTTTCTTCCAGCTCTTCAGTTTTGTTCCTGTTATATGTGCTAACCGGGAGTAGGATGACACCAATCACGCTAATGACGATAAAAGGAAACTGTGATACGAATATTTGCTTTTGAAAAATAAACCCTAAACTAACAGCGGCAATTGTTGAAACAATATGAATGATATACAGTGTAAGAAATCCAGCTTTACTTTTTACATTACCAATAAAAAAGGATAGAAATAATGAAAAATAAATATAACCATATAGGGCAGTCATTGCCACGCTTATGGCGATTTGAATAGCGACAAAAACGTACACCGGCCATCCTTTTAACAAAAATGCGAAACGATAGGAAGCAAAAAACAGGATAATCATAATAATCCCAAAGATGATGACTAATAATGATGATGATTTAAAAATAAAGTAAAAAGGAAGGATACAACATATGATCCAAATATACGGACTAAGTCCGGTACTTTTTGGAAAAATATGATACCAATTCTTCATAGAGGCCTCCTGTCTGACATTTAATTCTAGTATATACTACAAAATTAACAAAAAACCATTCTGTGACATCTGGAATGGTTTTTTGAGTGAATCTTATTTTTCTTGCAAGCTTGGACTGTCTGGACTTATTTTTGTGCCCGATTTAGTCGTATCAAGTAAGTGTTTGATTTCTTTAAAGCTAACAAAAGCTTTATTTTTTTGATCAAAAAGTCTGAAACGAATGGACTTTAAACTGGTCCCCAGTGTGATCGTCGTTGCCTTTTGTAATGGCGGTGTCGATTCGTGAGCTTTTTCTAAGTTATAGTTCGGAACTCTTGGAGATAAGTGATGAACATGATGGAAACCAATATTTCCTGTTACCCATTGCAAGATTTTCGGCAATTTATAATAAGAACTTCCATCCACTGCCGCCTTCACATAATCCCACTCTGATTCATTTTCAAAATAAGAATCCTCAAATTGATGCTGGACATAGAACAACCAAATTCCTAGAGACCCTGATACGAAGAGCACCGGAGCTTGCACGAGAAGAAAAGCCTGCCAGCCGATAGCCCAACAAAGAAGTGCAGAAATCGCTATAATTGAACCATTCGTTACGTACATATTCAGACGCTCTTTGCGTCTTGCATCTTTTCGATTAAAACGATTAGACACGAGAAATAGATAAATCGGACCTAGTCCAAACATGACAATTGGATTTCGATAGAGCCTATACTGCAAGCGGCCCCAGGGAGAAGCAGCGACATATTCTTCTACTGTCATGACCCAAACATCACCTGTTCCGCGCTTGTCCAAGTTACCGCTTGTAGCATGGTGAATGGAATGACTTCTTTTCCATTGTTCGTATGGAAACATCGTGATAATCCCGCTAATTGTGCCAATGACTGTATTGGCCTTCTTACTTTTGAAAAACGATCCGTGGGTACAATCATGGAAAATGATAAACATCCTAACTACAAACCCGGATGCTAGTACGGCAAACACAAGTGTTAACCAATAAGATACCGCTAAGCTTTGATAAGCCACAAACCAAAGTAAAAAAAACGGCGGGAATGTATTAAAAAGCTGCTTTACGCTTCTCGTCATATCCGACTTCTCAAATGGGGCAACATTTTTTCTTAGTTCTGCAGTCTTTTGTTTACTCATGACGTCCTCCTACATATCTCGATTAGGCTTAACGCACAGCCTTCTTATATACTTATAGTAGATTATAACATCAGGTAATGATAGGCATAAACGTCAAGTGAGCTATATGACAAATGTCACATACTTCATGCACAAGTGCCTAGTTCATAGAAAACAAACCTAATTGTGCTAGACACTAAAACTCGAAACTTTTTCTTTTTAATTAATCTATTCTTCTGATATGGAGTAGGATTTCCCTCTTGTATTCTCGATTATTCTTTTTTTACATTAAAAATGGAAGAGTTAGTTAATAGACCTACTTATTTCATCTAATTGTCCATTGTCGTTTCCAACTTTTATTTTGAGATATTCCTTCATAATCATAAACTACTTTAGCACCTTATATCTGCTTCGCCAATGTAATTAGTAAATTCTATATAAGCGACTAATAATATTAGACCCCAGAAGAAAGACCTCTGAGGTCGATAATTTTGCAGTCTCGCATTTAGTTGTTAATATATTTTTCATAAATTTCACCAAAGTCTTTCGTATGGTATTGCTCACGAACAGAAGTTAACCACGTAAAGCCAAAGTCTGTTAAGTCTCTGTATGTATCTGCTAGTTTATTGTCATCTGTTCGTGAATTTTGCAGAATACTTACTGCTTTATCTAAGCTTTGTGATGCCATATCGATGTAGATCTTATTTTCATGAGTGATTTCAGAAATACGCAAAAGTGATTTATATAAATCTTTTAATTGTTCAATTTGGTCTTTTTTTACGTCAATATCAAATTGCTCTTTTCCTACTTTAAATTTGATTTCAACATCTAAATCAATTTTTCCTGCTGTTTCAAGGAACACATCAGATATGATGTATTGGGAATATGGATATCGTTTCAGTGTTCTTTTAGAGGAAATCGCACTTTCTCCATCTACGTGAACAATCGCCAAATTCGTAAAGCAGTATTCGTCCATTTTTGTCTTAATTAGAAAATAGATCTTTTCATCATCTTCATGCATGATATAATCGTCAGCATCTGTTTTGTCATAATCCTTAGTGTGAATAATTGTTCCGATATCTGATAAACCTAACGCATCTGAAGCAATTTTTTTAAACATCGTACGAACTCCTCCCAATCATCATTATTCAGTTTAATTTTAACAGGAGATTGAAGTGATGTGTATTTTTTCAGTTGAATATGAAAGATTTATACGGAACGCAGTTCTAGGCCATGAGACACTGATAACCCAAAGAGCAGATCCCAAAATTTATTTGGGTCTGCTCCTTTTCGATTTGACGCATCTTTCCCATTACATTAAGCGTCCCTTCCTGAATTTTAATTGGTTCATCCATGTGAATCCGTTAAAATACTTGCCGTTTTCATTAAGAACGAACAAACAAAAGGAAAAGTACCCTTACTAATTATTCAACATCATATCCTTGATCATCGATTGTATTCTTAATTTTTTCGAGCGTTACTTTTTCACTATCGAAAGCAACATCCACTTTTCCAGTCTCTAAGTGAACTTTCACTTCATATACACCAGCTAGTTTTCCTATATTCCCCTCAACTGCATTCACACAATGCCCACAAGACATCCCACTCACATTCAATGTTATATTTCCCATACGATTCATATCTCCTTTACTTTTTCATTAATTTTTGGATTGTCGCGAACACTTCATCTATAACTTCTATATGCCCTTTATTAAGTCGCTCCACAACACATTTCTTCAGATGTCCCTTCTAATGAAATCTTAGCTACACTATTAAGCGCACTTTGAATAGCCGCCATCTGTGTGATGACATCATCGCAATAAGTATCTTTCTCACTCAGACCTTTAATGCCACGAATTTGTCCTTCTATACGATTTAAACGAGTTGATAGATACCTTTTTACCGCTTCAGAGTGATGACTCTTTCGTACATAGGAAGTGAGTGCACTGTATTCATCTTCAATATAATGAGCTTGTTCCTTCATTACAGCTTCCATATTCTCATCATCCCGAAATGAATAATACCATACCTGCCTACCCTATATAAAATTGAATAATTCTTTGTTTGTTTACTACTTTTTTATACATTACAGGATCCCCTATTAAGGATACTATATTCAAAATCAACCAAAAATTTCCTAAAAACTTAAAAAAGGATTTTTTATGATTCTCCTTTTATTATGTTTTCATGGGACCTAATGAACAAATCGGCAAGCATTAGACGAATAAGATCGATGCAATATGCTTGTTTGTCTAAAATGTGAGCTTACTATGAATGCAGACTATCAATTAGTACGTTAGAGAATTAAAAAGAGGCAAGAGAGTCTATTCTCTTGCCTAGCAGTGTGTATTTAGCTTCTTTTTTTAAAGGTAAGTCCCAGTGATAATAAGCCTACAATTAAGGCTGCAATAGAAAGGTATAAGGGTGTATTGCTCGAGCTTGATGTAGTTGTTTCTTCAGTCGCCTGTTCTTTAGCTCCATGGGCATCGGCAGTAGAATCTGTTGTTACTTCACCATGTCCGTGATCATGGGCAGATCCATCACCTGGTTTTACTCCAGTCACAGAGGCAGGATATTGGGCATCTGGTGCTCCAATCCATTCAACTACACTGCCATCTTTGTACGTTTGATACGCTTTCCACACGATTTCTGTCGCATCATCGGCTACTTTTCCTTGCATGTTAAACTGTCCGAAGTCAGTCGGTGTTAAACCTTCTCCTTCTGCTGTCCACGTAACACTCGTAATTTTATCAGACGCATCTTTTTGGACTTCATATTTCCAGCCTGCTTTTGGTTCGAAACGAGTGATATTTACCTCTGCCGGGAATTTTACTTCAATTTTGGTTGTTGGAACCTCTTCACTTTCAGACGGAACTCGGACTGTAAACACTTCATATTGCCCTTGTGATGTTTCCTTTGGCTGTACAGTAACATGGGCACTTGCCATACCGGCAAATAAAGAAAATGCAACAATCATGATTACCGTAAATGTTAATAGTTTTTTCATTGTATATTCCCCCAATTTTTTATTAGCTTTTAGTACACAATAAAATCCTGACTGAATACATGTTCATTATCCTCTGAATCTAATATTCTCGTCTCCACGATCCATTCCCCAACAAATGGTAGATATTGACCATCTAACATGTATTGAACATCCATTGATTGTTTTATCTCGGAAAAAGGTACTTGAATCGGAGCGACATCAGGATTGTCTTGATATTTTAAAAATAACTCAACCCGTTTAATCGTTACACCCTCTTTATTAGAGTTTGCTTCAACCATGAAATGATTCGTACCGGGTACCTTTGGTGTGATCGTTGTCGTAAATTCTATGTTCTTTTCTTGTTCGTGCCACACTAGCGGTTTGTTTTGCGGCAGTGGACTTAAGTGCGTGAAGATTCCCACTATGATTAGAATGATAATCATCAAACTAAAATCGATTTTCAACAATTTCCCGATCGCATCTTCCTGCGCCTTTTTCATTGCATACCGTAGAATAACGCCAATTACGATGACAAATAAGACTAAGACGACTTTAATTAAGAGCATAATCCCCCATGTAGTATAGAACAGATAATGAACTTGGGGTAAAAAGATTAATGTTGAAGCAATTCCTGTTACGAATAGAACAAGGATACTTATTAACGCTACTTGAGAGAACATCGGCAAAAATCGTCGAACGTGCTCTCGTTGCTTGTTCCAAAAGACAAGGATATAAAATAGGCCCCCTGCCCATATCGCAGCTCCGATTAAATGGATGATATCTATTGAAATTGTACGAATCGGCGGATCAAAGGCCATGGCATGTCCATTCATACTCTTTACCGCAAGAATCATAAATACCCACAATCTATCCAACCAGTTAAAACGAAGTAATAGTACAAAACCTAAGAGAGACAATAGCATGGAAAGAAACCAAGATATCCCTATTGTCGTACCTGTTAATACGGACCAAATTTCACTTGGAGTCCAACTATCTAGCAGGTCTATAAATTGCATAAACCCCATGCCAATGGTTGTAGTTAAAAGCATAATTTGTAAATAGATAGCCCATTGTCGATAACTTGGCCTTATTTCTGGAATGTCTACTTTTTTCAAAGTCCCCCATATAATCCAACCAGTAGCAAGAAGCAGTACAATATAATAAAGAGCCCTTACTACAGAATTATAAATGCTATACAGAACAGATTCGCTACCTTCTTTATGTAAAACAAGTTGGTTCATATCGCTTCTTAGTACCGTTCCCTCACCTATTGAGATGACATAAGAACCTTTTACTGGGTGCCCATCTGCTGATAATACACTATATGATATGGCGTAGTTCCCGTTAGGTAAGGGTGGCAAAGCCTGCTTTATGTATTTTTGTTCTTTACCAATCTCTGTTTTACTCTTGCTAACCATGTCACCATCTTCATTAAATACCTTTATCGAATAAAGTTCTTTTTCAAGCCTTTCATTAAACATAAGAACAATTTCTTTTGGAGAAGACTTTAACTGACTATCTGGGGCAGGTGTAGCTTTTTCTAGCAATGCATGCGCAAAAACTCCTTGTGGAACCGCAAAAATAAAAAATATCAAACATACTATTAAAATATTTCTTAGAACAGTCTTATTCATACTAGCAGCAACCTTTACTTTTTTCCCTTTGTCTCGCTACTTTTTCCATCGCTTCTGTAAATGTTACAACGTTTCCGCCAAATCCTCGTACAAAACCTTGTGCATGTTCACTTTGATTAAAGAGAAGAAATTGAGGCTGACAGCAACCTAGATCAAGAGTTGTATCCATCACAAAGTTAGCGTTCATAGCACTTATCGTTGTATTTGTAAAAAAATCATAGCACAATATCTCAAGTACCTCATTACCGAGCATTTGGTTACGTATGAAGCCACAATGCATACAACACGCGGTTTCCACTCTGTTTTTAGTTAGAATTAAGCGACAAGAGAATCTAAAATTAATACTTTTATAACAAAGCACACATTCATTTCCATTCGATACGTTTGTGTCTTGACTAGCCAGACTTATCCCACCGAATGTTTTTACAATAAATCCTGACTCAACCATTGCTTTTATATCTCTATGGATGGTCATATCTGATACCTTAAACTTTTTGCTTAACTCAGATATCTTAAGGTTTTTGCGACTTAAGACTAACTCTTTAATTTGCTTCTGTCTCTCGTTCGCTAACAATTTATCACCAACCTCTCCTCTTAACCTTATTACTCCTTTTATACGAACTCAACAAAATATAACAACTTTAAACAAAATCTAACATTTATATGTATAGTATACAATTATGATAAGAACCTAACAATCATTAAAACCTTATTCTTTATGACAATTGTATGACTTTCCCTTATTAAACAGCCTCTATTGCTGGATACATCAGATGAGGGTATCCCAAAAGGATCTGGTCCCCTCGCTACCGGGCAGACTCAAGTCATTTTTTTCATCTGCCAACATCAGTACATAAAATAAAGACGATTTCACCCAAACCTTAGGGGAAATCGTCTCTTTATTCCTATTTAGACTACTTCCACTTAATAGTGAAAAATGGGACATCCAATTACATTAATGAGTTATTTAAGTGTATAGCGTTCTTCAATTCTGTAATATTTCCAGATAAATACGGATACACCCCAAATAATTAAAAACGCAGCAACTAAAAAATAACCTAAATTGCCAAAATCGATTGCTGCAAGATCATTCCACAAACCACCTGATAAATGAAGTTTTTCGGTCGTAATTTGTGCTAGTTCAACAATCCCAACTGCTAATGCTGCAACAACAGAAATCGCTGTTACTGTTAAATTGTAGTAAACTTTCCGAACCGGTTTATTATGTGCCCAAGCATAACTCTTCGTCATTAAAATACCATCTAACGTGTCAAATAAACTCATACCAGCTGCAAATAATAATGGAAGTGAAATAATCCCGAGCACAGGTAGGTTACTTTTCGCTGCACCCGCTGACATCGTCAATAATGAAATTTCTGTTGCTGTATCAAATCCTAGACCAAACAGAAACCCAATCGGATAAATATGCCAACTTTTCGTTACTATTTTAAATAACGGCTTTAAATAACGCGTAAAAAAGCCTTTCGCCTCAAACATTTTCTCTAGTTCTGATTCAGACACTTTTTCTTCTTTCAATCGACGGAAAATTTTCCATAGTTGCATAAATAACATTAAATTTAAGATAGCTATGAATACTAGAAAAACACCTGATACTGTGACCCCGATAATCCCACCTATATCTTGCATGCTAGACATGTATTTTGCGACAAACTTTACAGATACAGCTGTTAATACAGCTAATAAAAAGACAACAGTTGAATGTCCTAATGAGAAGTAGAATCCTACTCCTCTTGAATCTTGCTTTTGGGCAACTAATTTACGAATCGTGTTGTCGACTGCAGCAATATGATCAATATCAAATGCATGACGAATACCAAAAACATACGCAGCGATCCCCAAGCCAATAAAGGTTGGATGAGTTGGTACTGCTGTAAATAACGCTATGAATCCGGCGACATGGATCACTAAAACATATAACATATACCGATTCCAGATAAATACCTTCCAGTCTTTACCTTTCATTTCTCAACGACTTCCTTCCCTCAGCTAGATTAGCCAGTAATCCCCCGCCTATTTTCTTGATTCGCTATACAAGCATTTAGGTGAGGGTATTACAGCCTGTTAAACCGGGATAAAAAATTTCAATTAACCCTTATACTTGCTCTACTGGTGCCACTGTAAACTTTCCATAACCTACGCCTTTTAGACTGGTCAATTTATTACTGAGCTGCTGAATGTCTTTCGCCTTTCCCTTTACTACGATGAGCTCAAGACAACTGGCATGATCTAAATGGAAATGTGTAGTAGCCAGGATAAAATCATGCATATCATGTTGGACTTTTGTGAGTTCATCTAGAAGATTTCTTTGATGATGGTTGTAAAATAAAAGGATGCTTCCTGCCACAATTTGTTCTTCCTCTTCCCACGACTGTTGAATTAGGGCATCACGAACAAGGTCCCGAACGGCTTCAGAACGGTTTTCATACCCTTTCTGTTGGACTAAGTGGTCAAACTTTCGAAGTAAATGACCTTCCATGGAAACGCCAAATCTTTTTAGTGTAGAATCTTCCACCATATACTCCCCCTATTGTTTATCCCATTCTTCAATATTCCATAGCACTCCAGATCCATGATGACCTAATGTACGGGTGGTAATGCCACTCACTTTTTTATTTACACCATATAAAGCATCTAAATAAACAAGAAAATTAAAGGCGGGATCTATCGCTAACTCTCTTTGGAACTGCTCATAAAATTTTGTTCGCTTCTCTTTATCCGGATTGATCCGCGCGTCTGTTAATAGCTGATCTACTTTTGAATTTTGGTAAGCAGTCAAATTATTAAGACCGTCACCAATTTGGCTGCTGTGGAAAATACGGTATGTGTGATCATCGGGATCAAATGGACTGCCCCAACCAATTACAAAAGCATCCACTTCATCAAGTTTTATCGCTGACCAGTCCAATGGTTTTAAAATAACTGAAACACCCAGCGGCTTCAATTGCTCTGCTACAACATTGGCAAGCGCCACTCGGACAGGATCACTTATCGGCGAAACCAAGTCAAACTCCAATCGTTTGCCATCTTTAACACGTACACCGTCGTTCCCTTTTTTCCAGCCTGCTTCGTCAAGTAATTTATTTGCTTTTTCAGGCTGATACGAATACATGTCTTTCTGTGGTGCATTGGCCCATGATTTTTGTAGCGGACCGTATGCTGGCTCTCCTTTATTAGCTAGCATGCCACTTACAATTGCATCACGATCAATTCCTAAATTCATTGCTTGGCGAATCCTTGCATCCTTGAATAAAGGATTTCGAAAATTATACATGACGGCCCGGTAATCTGCTGTTGAAATCGTCTTAACAGTAAAATTATCGTTTTCTTTCACACTTGCAAGTTGATTAGGTTCCATAAGTGCAAGATCTATTTCTCCAGTCTTTAATTGTAATGCACGTGTATTAGCGTCAGGTATCGGTTTAAAAACGACTTCATCAAGTTTTGGTTTCACGCCATAATAGGTGTCGCTGCGCTCGACTGTAATTGTATGATCATTGCTCCACTCTTTCAGTTTAAAAGGGCCGTTCCCAACTGGATTTTGGTTAAAATCCGTTGTGTTAATATCTTCACCTTGCAATACATGTTTTGGTACAATACCGACCTTCAGCTTGTCAAGTAAAGGCGGGAACGGGTTGCTTAAGGTGATTTGCACTTGATTTTCTTTAAGGACATCAACGGCCTTTATTTCATTGAAATCACCAGAAATCGGCGAATTTGTTTTTGGATCCCTTATTTTATCTAAGGTAAATTTCACATCTTCAGCTGTGACAGGCTTTCCATCTTGCCATTTTGCATCATCACGAAGAGTAAATGTGTAAATCAACTGATCGGGTGAGATCTCCCAATCCGTTGCCAAGTCAGCAACAATTTCATTTTTCTCTGTCGGTTTAGTAAGGCCCCGGAATATCAAGCTATCAAGCTCACTATGCTCTTCTTCATTTAAAACTGGATTCACTTGTTCAATTTCCGCCTCTATTCCATAGACGAGCTGTTTGGTTGCTTGATGAGATTTATCTGTAGGTTTTTCTGCCGATTTGTCCCCAACACATCCTGCTAATAACAGCATACTTGATACAAATGTTGATATAAGTACTGCTTTAGTTTTTTTGAATTGCATATTCTTTCTCCTCCATTTTGTTTTTGTCTTGTAATCGATCACTAGGATGCAAAGTGAGCATCGACGCTAATAAACTTTTCGTATAGACATTTATTGAAGAGACCAGCTCATTTGCATTTGCCTCTTCAACAATTCTCCCCTTTTCCATCACAAGAATACGGTGGCAAAGTGCCATTGCTGCTCGAATATCATGTGAGATAAAAAGTATAGCTGTTTTTTCCCTTTGATTTATTTCTTGTAATAACGATAGCATTCTTGCCTGAGAACTCATATCTAGACTGGCAAACGGCTCGTCTAAAATAAGTAGTTCTGGCTGTAGGAGAAGTGCCCTTGCAATGGCAACCCGCTGCTTCATTCCTCCTGATAGCTCATAAGGGTAAACGGAACGGATATTTTCATGCAGCCCGACGTTTTGCAACACTTCCTTAATTCTCTGCTGTTTGTTGTCGCTTTTCTCTTTCCAATAATCCAATCCTTCTCCAACAATCTTCTCTACATTCCAGCGAGGATCAAATGAAGAAAGCGGATCCTGATGTACCCATTGGACACCTTTACGAAAAGGAGGGGTACCGTGCCAGATTATTTTACCTTGCTCGTATAACTCTAATTGCAGTAATAAGCGGGAAAGGGTGCTTTTTCCACTACCACTCTCACCAATTAACCCAACAATCTCCCCTTTGTGAATAGGAAAGCTGACATCACTCACCGCTTGTACAGAATGTTTGCGAAACCATTTCTTTTTGAAATAAGCTTTCCCTACATGTTCTACTGTAAGAAGCGACTCACTGTCGGCTATATGAAGCTGTTCCTGTATATTGGTAAGCTCCCGGTGATGGTGCAGCAATTGCTTCGTGTGCTCATGAACTGGATGATCAAATAAATTCATTACTGGGGCAGTCTCAATAACCGTTCCATTTTTCATAACGACAACATAGTCTGCCATCTCTGCAACCACTCCAAGATCATGCGTGATAAAAAGAACGCTCCCGCCCGTGCGAGTGCTCCAATCCTTAATAAGACGAAGAACGTCTGCCTGAATACGCAAGTCTAATGCCGTAGTTGGTTCATCCGCAATTAACAACACTGGATCAAGTGCTAAAGCTAGTGCGAGCTGAACACGCTGTCTCATTCCCCCAGAAAGTTCAAACGGATACGATTCATAAACATTCTCTGCATTTTGCAGCTGCATATCCTGCAATAATTGAATGGCTCGCTCTTTTACTTCTTGCTTTGAAAGATTCGTATGGGCGGAAAACAACTCTCTAAAGTGCTGCCCAATCGTTCGCATGGCATCAAAAGTAGCATATGTATCTTGAAACACAAATCCCACTTGGGTTCCACGATAAAACTGCTGTTGCTTTTTACTCATAGTAAGCACATTTTCATGTAAAAATTCTATCTTGCCGGAAGAGATGGCGATTCCTTTTGGCAGTAAGTTAAGCATCGCTTTTGCTGTGATACTTTTTCCAGAACCACTTTCACCAATAATGGCGACAATCTCACCTGATGGCACAACAAATGAAACATTATCCAAAAGCTGCTGTTCCTTGTTTGACTGAAGACATACAGAAAGATTTTCAACTGTTAATACATGTTCCTTCATTATCTCCCTCCTTTCTTTAATTGTGGTAAAGCAAAGCGGTCCTGCAACACATCACCTAAATAGGTAACTGCCAGAACGGTACAAGTAATTAATATGCCGGGAAACAAGGCAATCCACCATGCGCCTGATAATAAATAACTTTGCGCTCCCATTAACATATTTCCCCATGATGGTTCATGAGGAGGTATGCCAATCCCTAAAAAGCTCAGAGTTGCCTCTGATAAAATGGCATGACTCACTCCACTAATGGACATCACAATAATCGTCGGTAAACATTGTGGCAGTAAATGCCGAGTTAACAGTTGAGATGATGAAGCTCCAACCACAACTGAAGCTTGGATGAATGTCTCTCCTTTTAAAGACAAGATTTCAGTTCGGATTAAACGGGCAATCGGCATCCAACTTGTCATGCCGATAATAACCACAACTGAAAGCAAGCTGGCGGGGATCAATACTTGAATACCAATCATAAGCAAGATACTTGGAATACTGATGAGTGCATCAAGTATTCTCATCATAATGCGATCAGCCACTCCACCCAAAAATCCACTGACAACCCCGAAGCCTGCGCCAATCACAAGTGCCATCATCATGGCCGCTGCTCCGACAGTGAGTGATACACGCCCCCCGTACAGTAAGCGTGTTAATACATCACGGCCAAGTTCATCCGTTCCAAATAAATGAACACTAGTTGGCGATTGCAAAGTTTTCGCTAATCCAATTGAAAGTGGATCATATGGTGTTAATACTGGTGCCAAAAAAGTCACCAAAAGCAAGAATAATAAATAACAAAGAAGAGCATTTACAAACCACTTTCTCTTTTCTCTCATCTGCCTTCCTCCTTCAACAGATGTTGCCGCATTCTCGGATCGATCCATGCACAAATGAGATCAACCACGAAGCTACCAAGAATAACGATACTCATACTCAGCAAGATGACAGCCATCAAAACGGGATAATCATGGGCAAGCGCCGATTTTAATGAAAGTCTCCCAAGACCTGGCCATGAAAACAACGTCTCTACTACAACGGATCCGGCGAGTGTAAGCGAAAGTGACATCCCCATAAAAGAAAGATAAGGAAGGGAAGCATTTGGAAATATGTGCTTCCAAAGAATCGTTTTCTCAGAAATACCACGTGCTTTAAGAGCCCAAACAAACTCTTTTTCCTGCGTGACAGCGACGTGGTTGCGCAATATGCGAATATAATAACCAATATGAGATAAGCCCAGAACAAAAGCTGGCATGATGAGATGCTTCAACCAATCCCCTATTCCTCCTTGACCCATACCGGCTGTTGGTAACATCCCTAAATAGACGGAGAAAAATAACATAAGCATTAAGGCAAACCAAAAAGATGGTATCGACATGAAAATAAAAGAAGCAACGGTGATCGCATGATCTAAAAATGAGTAGCGCCGGAGCCCAGTAATGACTCCCAAAAAAAGAGACAGGACTACTGTGACAACCGCAGACGCCACTATGAGGATAATAGTTGGTTCGATCGTATGAGCAATCATGGTTTTAACGTCTTCACCCGTCGTGTATGACCGCCCCCATTCTCCTTGTAGCACACCCATAAACCACTTGCCGTATTGTGTATATAACGGTTCATTCAATCCAAGATTTTCAGCAATACGGATTTTGTCAGCCTGACTCATTTTTTGGACCTGATCCCCATACATAGCGGCGGCAGGATCGCCTGGCAACACTCGAATAAATGCAAAACAGAGAATACTTCCAATAAGAAGCACCACTATCGCCTCACATAATCTTGAAACAATATACCTAGTCATAAGCCCTCCCTTTTTTTCTTATGCAACTCAAAGAGCGGACTGCTTTGTCTTGCATTCACAAAATTCATTACCAATTTTTTATAAAAGTAACACATTTTTAACAATACGTAACACGAATGTACCTGAGGGGCAAATTATTTTCTGAGAAGATTCCCCTATGTACTCTTTTATAATGCTATTCTTCTGTACTCTGATAATCGCTTGCCTTTTGATGTGTCTCAGAAAGAATACGAAAGAGACTAAAGCAAAAAACGCTATTACTCAAAAATTAAAGAAGGATTGGTGGTAGCCAGATATACTATCGAAAAAATTTCATTAAATAACCTCATCTTAAATTCTAGTAGCTAACTGCTGTATTTTCACTTCTATCTTTTCTGTCTGTCATCCTCAATTCATATGACTACTATGCCATCGTACTTTTCAGCAAAACATATAGCTAATTTGGCCTTTTTAGATATTCATGTTTGCATCCAATCTTTTGTTCTGAATTAGTAAAGAGACTTCCCTGATGCCAAAGAGTTCATTCTGGGTAACACGATTATTTCGATTTGTAACACGGACATACACATGGAATGGAATTTTAAAACGACCAATACTTATACTATAATCCTTATACCCATTATGCAAGTTTTATGACAGCCTTTTTTAAAAAATATTCTACAATATCATCTGGTAGTGTGTAAATTACTTAACAATCTAATCATTGCTAATTCAGGTGATACTAATTTTTCAATATGTAAACCAAGCGACAGTATGGAAAAATTGGATTTTTTAATTATGACAGGCCAACCATATAACTTATTCTCAAAATAATAGGGATGAACACAATTGAATATAGCGAAAAAAAGCAAACGAAAGTATCTTTATACTCAACGTGGGTAAAGATGGTAGAAGAAAAAGCGAAATCATAAATGGAGGATTATCAAATCATGTATGATGTTGTCATTATCGGTGGAGGTCCATGCGGCTTAGCTACCGGTCTTGCCCTACAAGAAAAAGGGATCAGTTATGTAATTATTGAAAAAGAAGCGATTGTGAATTCAATCGTTAATTGTCCATTGGATATGCGCTTCTACAGTACTTCAGATCGTCTAGAAATAGGTAATATCCCCTTCCTATCTCAAGAAGTACGACCGACACGAACAGAGTTGTTAAAATATTATCGCCTCGTTACAGAACGACAAGCTATTAATATTAAATGCTATCAACAGGTTCATCGTGTTTCGAAAGATACAGATTCTTTTACTATACATACCGTTGATCGCAAGGGAACAAATAGTTCTTATCAAGCCCGTATGATTGTTATGGCTACCGGAATCTTTGATCACCCGAAAAGAATCGGTGTTAAAGGAGAAAACATGTCGAAGGTTATGCATTATTACAAAGAAGGCCATTCCTTTCACGGCCAAGACGTAACCGTAGTTGGGGGGAAAAACTCTGCTGTCGAAGCAGCGATTGACCTTTATCGCAACGGGGCACGTGTCACACTTGTCCATCGTGGAGACACTGTTTACAAAGGAATTAAACCATCTTTACTTTTAGATATCCGAAATTTTGTTGAAAAAGAAAAAATAAAATTTTATCCTAATTCTAGCATTGAGGAGATCAATGAAACAACAGTTTGCTTACATACTCAAGAAGGTACAGTCACGCTTCCGAATGACTATGTATTCTCACTGGTTGGATATCAACCAGATACAACAATGCTTCAAAACATGGGGATTACAATTGATTCTCAGACATTAGTACCTACCTTTAATCCAGACACTTATGAAACAAACGTTAATAACATCTTTCTTGCAGGCGTTGTAACTGGCGGCACTACAAATCGTGTTTATATTGAAGATGGGCGTTTCCATGGATTGAAAATTGCAGCGGAAATTGAACGGCGTCTAAAATAGCATCGTTTACGAAGGGAATAAAACAAATGAGCACCGCAACTTCTTCGATTCATGCGAAATAAATTTATAGTTTTTTTCTTTTCATTCTAAGTACATAAAAAAGCCAGATTATCCATAAGATAATCTGGTTACATCGCTTTTACCCGATTATGTTTCTTCACCCATATCGCAGCAGCGATAATAAAGACTAGCAAAATCGCTTGTGGGATGATCGTTTCAAATGTAGGATAAATACCTATCGATTGAATAAATACAAATGACTTGATAGGATTTGTAGGTATGACATTCGAGATTTGTAATGCATGAATGCTAACACCAAGAATTTTAAAAGCAAAGAAATAAATGAGCAATGTAGCGATGATAAAGAACAGACGAATGGGTATTTTGACACTATAACGAATGATGATATATCCAATTACAATTAATAGGAGTAAAGCAGAAACGATTCCTAGAAGTAACTGGCTCATGCTCATTTCTGGTGCCATTCCGGCATAAAAAATGATGGTTTCTGCCCCTTCTCTGAAAATTGATAGAAAGCTAATGAGGCTAAAAGAGAATAGGCTCCCCGTTGCAATGGCTTGTTTCATTTGTCGATCCAGATACTGATTCCAATTTCGGATGTTCGTCTTGTTGTGTAACCATGCTCCTACCGTTAGCATCATTAGTACGGCGACAATCCCTGTAATTCCTTCAATATATTCACGACTTGAAGCAGCGGTTATTTTTGAAAAAATAATATTAATGATGATCGCTATAATTCCGCTTGCTAAAACCCCAGCTGCTACGCCTCCCCAAACCCACTTTTGTTTATTTGCTTGATTTGTAGTCTTAAGGAATGCCACTAAAGTTGCAATGATTAAAAGCGCTTCAAGGCCTTCTCTTAATAAAATAAGCGCTGCATCCCATGCTGAGTAACTAGTATTTTCCATAACCAAACCAATTCGATCAATAAGGTCATTCGTCATCGATTCAGCCTTATTTGTATCAATCTCTTTGGAACTAATTATACTAATAATCATTGGAACATTCATTTCAATGTCATTGTACAACTGGTTATTCTTTGTTCGTACTTCTCCTTCAATCATGGGCCATATCGTTAAAAACTCGTTGAGATCCGAAATGGCTCCGTTAAATTCCTGATCTTGAATTTTTTTTTCGGCACTGCTTAATAAATGTAAGCCATCATTCAACTTATACGTATCCGTTGACTTTTTTTGAACATTTCCACTTAGAAAATTGCTTATCGCCATCTTTAAATCACTCAATGCCGACAAGGCTTTTTGCTGATTCGGAGGATCTTGTGTGATCGCAATCCGCAAAAATGCTGACTGCTTTTCGATTTCTCCATAAGAGACGACACTCTCATTTCGAACAATGAGCTCATTGGAATTCCATTCAAAAAGGAAAGCTTTATACTCCTCTTTCGCTTTGGTAAAATTGCCTGTTTCAACGGTTTTCCGCATGTTTTCCACTATTGGAAGTAGCTGTTTTACCTTCTCTTTTTCCTTCTCATTGTTTACTGGATTTTGTTCCGTATCATATTCTTGAACAGCTTTTGATAAATCAGAAAGTGCCTGGTTCACCGCTTGCTGATCTTTATGTTTTAAAGTGGAATTTACTGTAGTCAATTGGGTATCAACTTTTTCCGCAAATATACTATCCGACTTTTTAATAGAATTCCACTCTTGCTCAAATTGTTTCATAGAATCACGAACAGACTCCCATTTGGCATCCTTAGTATCCATTAAGGCATCACCAATAGAGATAAATAACTCATCATGATTTTCTGCCGCTAAAATCGATGGTGTTTTTACAAAACTGAGCAATACGATAAATAGTAAGATCCAGCATTTCTGAAAAGTTACCGATCGCATAGACATTCCTTCTTCCATGGACATTTTATTCTAGAATAACGTTTCCCCTATGAAACCGCCTAATGAGGTTCCTGGTAAACAAGCAAAAATCGCACTTCCTTTGTGGACAGTGTATTCATTTAATTTATCCATTTTCGCGAGGCGTTGCTGCATAGGAATGAATTGTTTACTAGGCTCGCGTTGAAAACAAATAAATAGTAATCCTGCATCAAAGCTTCCTGTTTTCGCATCCATTCCATTTGTATAAGAATAAGGGCGTCGAAGAATCACTTGCTTTCCATCACCTTTTGCTAGCCGCACATGGGCGTTTTCTGGAATCATAAGTTTTCCACTCTGATCCTTTAATTCAAGATCCACGGGATCCATTTCTAAATTCTGACCTAATGGTGCCCCACTATCTCGATAGCGTCCGAAAGTTTCCTCTTGGTCCTTTAAAGTCGAGCGATCCCATACTTCAATATACATTTGAATTCTTCTTATAATTAAGTAGGATCCACCTTCAAGCCAATTCGGTCCGTCATTGGGTTGAACCCAAATATCCTTATTCATTTCTTGTTTATCCTGTACATTAGGATTTACGATTCCATCTTTAAAGCCAAATAAATTACGTGGCGTTTCTTGTTTTGGATCGGATTGCTTTGATCGTTGAAACCCTTCTTGTGCCCAACGAATCGTTGCCTTTCCTCTTGCAATGCGAACTAAATTTCGCACAGCGTGAAAAGCAACCTGTGGATCATCGGCACATGCTTGGATACATAAATCCCCACCGGTCCAATCTTTTTCCAAAGAGTCAAATGAAAATTTTGGTAAATCAACTAATTCCTTTGGCTGTTTATGTTTCAGACCAAAGCGATCCTTTCCATCCAAAACAAACAGACTAGGGCCTACTCCAAAAGTGACTGTTAATTTCGCAGGTGAAAGACCCATCACTTCTCCCGTATCTTTCGGTGGCATGTAATGATTCGGAGATAGTTCTCCAACTGGATTTCCAGCTGTCATCAGCGCAACCGCTTCTGTCCATTCCTTAAATAGATGCTTTACCTCTTCTTTCTTCGTAGTTATGACGTCCATGGAAACGAAATATACATTATTCTGCGCTTCTGTTATAATCCCAGCTTGATGTTTCCCATAAAAAGGAACAGTTTCATTTTTATCAGCTTTTCCAGTCTCAGATGGCGCTTGTTTCGTCATAGCAAAGACACCACCAAGACTAGAAGCTCCAAGTAGGACCCCAAGGCCACCTATGCCTGTATATTTTAATACATTTCTACGTGTCACTTGCTTATCCAAAAATGCGGGTTCCTTATCTTGTTTCTTGGATGAATCGGACAATTTTATCCCTCCATAACAATTCCCAGTTGTGATAATGGTTCAGCTAAAGCATCAATCGCTTGGCTTAACTCTTTAATCTCAGAATCCTGTAATTCTGTGTAAAGAATATATTTATCATCTTTTTTATGTTTTTCAAGTAATTGATTGACTTGGTTAAAATGTTCGCCAATTTTTTCCGAAAGGGCTTGATCCTTTTTTTCTAAGGCAGGTTGTAATAATTCATAGATTTTCTCGGCACCTTGGACATTAGCAGCAAAGTCGTATAAATCAGTATGTGAATAGCGATCTTCTTCACCAGTAACTTTTGAAGTAGATACTTCATTTAATAAATCCACAGCACCTGTAATTAGCACATCTGGGGTTACTTCAACCGTTTCCACTTTTGCACGAAGCAGCTTTGTATCCTTCAACAATTGATCGGCGTATTCTTCATAACCTTTTGTTGTGTTTTCTTCCCACAAACCCTTTTCGATTCGATGATAACCGGTCCATTCTTCTTCCGGAACATCGCCTTCACGTGCATCGATTTTCGGATCGAGATCTCCAAATACTTCGGCAATCGGTTCTGAACGTTCATAATACATACGGGCTGTTGGATACAATTCTTTCGCTTTTTCAATATCTCCACTTTTTACTGCATTGGTAAACTCTTCTGTTGCTTTAACAAACTGACTGATTTCACCTATTGCAAAGTCTCGATAAGCCTTTGTTACATCTTCTAGATCGGCGGCTGGAGCAGCAGTTTCTTTTGGTTTTGTATCTTTCTTTGGAGATTGTTCATTCGCTGAACAACCAAATAAAAGACTCGTAGATATTAATAAAACGGAAGATAATCCAAACATTCTCATAAACTATAATTCCCCTTTTTATTTGTATTGAAAACCATTCTCACTATATTATACAACGGCGTTACTCATTTTCAACTTTTTTTGATAATTACCATAACTTTTATAAAGATATACAAAACAAATATGGCGTTAAAACGCCACCATTTACCATGAAGGATTCATCCTGTAGCACGCTACACTCGCCTAATCACAATGGTGGCGGTGCGGAGTTGGGTTTTGGGTGACTTTCTATAATAAAAAAGTATATCCGCTAAGAAGATTAGCTATATTATAAGGTTGCGGAGCCCCGCCCCATGTCCTTCATACAAAACAAATATGGCGTTAAAACGCCACCATTTATCATGAAGGATTCATCCTGTAGCACGCTACACTCGCCTAATCACAATGGTGGCGGTGCGGAGTTGGGTTTTGGGTGACTTTCTATAATAAAAAAGTATATCCGCTAAGAAGATTGGCTATATTATAAGGTTGCGGAGCCCCGCCCCATGTCCTTCATAGAAAAACCACAATTGCATTTATTACTCACGATGCAGTATAACCTTCTTCATATCCCGCCTATATCTTTTTTGATTTTTTCATATGTATCTACCTTCTGTACTTTGCTGCCAAAACAATATGGTAGTTACAATATCATGTTGTGTATACTAAAAATGAATTTATTTTTTGACATAAAAATTCCTCCTAGTGTTTGAATATTGGTTAGCGAACCATATTTATTCGAACACCTAGGAGGATTTTTTTGTTATATCGCAATCAACGATCCTGAACTATAGAACTAATTCACGCTTTATTATTCTAATCCACCATGAATCATATCTAAATTCCATTTCATCATTTTCAGGTAACTATCGCCATCTTCACCTGGTTTTCCCGTTGAATCGGTAAAAACCTTACCTTTAATCTTAACTCCGGTTTCGTCTGAAAGACTTTCCATGCTTCGTGGATCAACACTTGTTTCAACAAATAATCCAGGCACTTTCTTCTCTTTCACAATATCAACGATCCGTTTCATTTGATCTGGTGTTCCTTGGTTTTCCGTATTGATTTCCCAAATATATTGAGCGTCAAGTCCATAAGCAGCTGAAAAATATTTGAACGCCCCTTCACTTGTCACTAAAACACGACGATTTTTTGGAATATCAGAAAATCGACTAACTGCATCATCATGTAGCTTTTGTAACTCGCTAATATAATTTTCAGCATTTTTTTCATAGGACTCTTTATTATCGGGGTCTTTTTTTATTAAAACATCACGTGCATTTTCAGCATATTTAATCCCGTTTTCTATATTTAGCCAAGCATGAGGATCTTGTTCTGATTCCTTTCCTTTAGAAGTTAAATATTGTGGTTCAACTCCCTTGCTTAATACATATACAGGTGCATCTTTCCCATTCTTATCTGTTGTTTCTAGCAGTCGATCAAACCAACCATTTCCTGTTTCTAAGTTCAGCCCATTAGAAAATACGATATCAGCATCCGCTGTTTTTTGAACATCTCTTGGTAATGGATCATACTCATGCGGATCCGTTCCAACAGGCACAATACTGTAAATGTCGATTTTGTCACCACCGACATTTTTGACAATATCGTAAAGAATAGAGTAAGTCGTTACTACTTTTAATTTATCATCCTTCTCTTTTGTGGATGTGTTCGCTTTAGGTGAGCATCCACTGATTACAAATAGTGCAACTAAAAATAATAACCCGATTTTTTTCATTACGTTCTCCTCCTTTAACTTTTTATTATCCCTTAAGGGAATTATCTCGAAGTGCAGATTTCACCTTTCTTGCTCTAATTGTTCTAAAAAGCACACCTTGTTTAGGTGAGAATAAAAATGCCAAAGCAAAGAGAAATGTGCTTACCAAGACGATTGCCGCTCCAGAAGCTACGTTATAAATAAGACTTAAAAATAAACCGAAAATTGCTGATAATGCTCCGAATGATGCTGACATGAAAATCATGACCGATAAGCGATTTGTCAGTAAATAGGCTGTTGCGGCAGGTGTAATTAACATCGCAACGACGAGAATGACTCCAACCGTTTGCAATGAAGCGACTGTTACCAACGTTAATAATGTCATTAAGAAATAGTGGATTAAACGATTCGGTAGTCCATACGCAGCCGACATGGTTGGATCGAAAGAACTTACAAGCAATTCCTTATAGAAAGCATAAACTGCTGTGAGAATGATAATCCCAATCACTAATGTGATCCACATATCAGAAGAACGGACGGCCAGCACGTTACCAAATAATATATGATATAAATCGGTCGAGCTTTTGACCAATGAAATAAGAATAATCCCAATTGCAAAAAATGCGGTGAAAATAATCCCAATTGCAGCATCATTTTTGATCCGGCTATTCTGACTGACATAACCGATTCCTACGGCAGTTAGTACCCCAGTTAACACGGCTCCAAAGAAAAAATTTATCCCTAACATGTAAGAAATAGCGACCCCAGGTAACACGGCATGTGAAATAGCATCCCCCATCAGGGCCATCCCTCTTAGAATGATAAAACAGCCAATCACACCACATATAATCCCGACCATTACCGAAGTTAATAAGGCTTTTTGCAAAAACGTATATTCCAATAATGCATGTATAAACTCCATTACACTGTCACCTCATTTTGTTTCATAAATGTAAGTTGTGATTCATAAGCCTTCATCATAATTTCAGGACGAAATACCTCTCTAACTGGACCTACCTCAATAAGCTCCTTATTTAATAAAATTAATTCATCAAAATAAGTGCTTGCTTTACTTAAATCATGATGGACTACAAACACGGACTTTCCCTCGTCACGTAATTCTTTTAATATTCTCACGATCGTTTCCTCACTTGTTATATCAATCCCCACAAATGGCTCATCAAGGCAAAATAAATCGGCTTTCTGCGCTAACGCTCTCGCAAGGAAAACACGTTGCTGCTGTCCACCTGAAAGCTCACCAATTTGACGCTGACTAAATTTCTCCATCCCAACCTTTTCTAAACAGTGGTATGCCCATTCTCTATGTTTCTTTTTTGGACGGCGAAATACACCTAAACTTGGGTAAGTTCCAAGTAGTACCGTATCAATCACTGATATTGGGAAGGTCCAATCCATATCACTTCTTTGTGGTACGTAAGCAATTTTTTTCCGCATCTCATTAAGGGACTTACCAAATATTTCAATTACACCTTGATCTTTTGGAATAAGTTCCAGCAAAGATTTAAGCAAAGTTGACTTCCCCGCTCCATTTGGTCCGATAATACCAACCAATTTTCCTTTTTCAATGGTGAAGTTTATATCATGTAAAGCTTCATTCCCATGATAGGAAACAAATAAATTTTGAACAGACATTGCATATGTCATTTTTTAGACAACTCCCCACTTCATAATATTCTATATCATATCTTTCCTATACTCATAGATTATAGCTAAAGTTATTTTTTTAACCCAAGCATAAATATTTAATATTAAAACAAATTTGTTTCCCTAAGGAAACATTTATACTAATTATACTATTACGCTCTTGTCATTTTGTAAACAATAATTTGACAATTTCAAAAAAAAGATTATATTATGCCATCTCGTTTTTACTCTAAACTCGTACTTAAGGGTATTGGATAACCATTTTTCAACAAAAAGACGGAATGATTCATAAGGAATTATTAACAGTTCACATTATAAAAGCGGATGTTTCTGAAAAGGGGGTTTACTTTATTCACAGATTGATCTTGAGTCAGCCACTTTTTCGTTGCTAAATTCAAAAGCTAATGAGGAAGCCTTGAGGTAGGGGTGCTACCTCCCATTAATACGGGATAAAAACTAATTTTATGGCATTGGTTTCATATGTATTGATACTTCATTCTTTTTTTAAAGTCGATAAAGTCCATTAAAAATAAATTTCCAAAAGATTGAATGAAAATGATAGTTATTATCAATACTATAAAAAAGAAAAGGATGTCCTATATAGATCCTCCCCATGCAACTACGACAAACAATTTACTGTAGTGGATAAACTGTTTGTTGTGTGCTAGGCTCGACCCATTAGGACATCCTTCTAAACATTAATTAAACTTCAGGTACAAATGTTTTGCAATCCGTTTCTTCACTATTGGATGCTTCTTTCCCTTTGTGACTTACAACATAAATCGATTCGGCTTTACATTGGTTTCCAGAACTCCAATGCTGACAATTATTTACCTCACATAGAACATCTTGAGCCATAGTATCACACCCCCTCCTTTACTATCATTAACAAAATCGAAAAAGTTAATACTCCATTTATAACGATGTTTAAAGGGACCAACAACTCCTGCATTTTGTATAAATTCTGATGGGAGGGAGGGATCTCCATAAAAAAGGGAATTACCGTAATTAGCAATTCCTTGAATCAAATAAATAAGCATTGCCACAGACAATGCCCCTATAAATATCAACACATATTTTATCAATTTACAAACTATTTAAAATTCACTCTTAAATTGAGCATTTTCCCTGTCAAATCTAAAAAAATCTTAAAATATGTAAATGTAGATTTACACCTCTACGGCATCTAAATACATCTTTAATTTCGCTTGAAGCTCACTTGATTGTATTAGTTTGTTTGTATAATTCAGAAAGGTTGTTTCGTCTCCTACATCGAGCGCTTCATTTATCTTAAATTGCAAATAATTTATATGTAGGTCTAAATCCAAAACAGATAAGATTTGTTCTTTCATAAAATACATCTCTAAATCATCATGTGCCATAAAGAACATATTTTTGTTATTGATACTAACTAAAAAATACCACCCTCTCATCGTAAATTTGCGCTCATTCGTGACTTCGATTATATCTCCTTCATTTAATATTAATATTTCTGCATGTTCACCACCCGGACAAAAACAGTCAATTTGATGTTCAAACGTTTTTAATGCGATAAAATGTTGAAGCATTTTCTTCTCTCCTTTTAATTCCAAAATGTTGAATTAAATCTCGATTCTGAATGTATCCAAAAATATTACTAGGTCTGCTCCTTTTAAAATGATTAATGTAGAAATTTCGCATTTGTACGATCAATCTCATTAGCACTGTTGCGACTGTCTTGACATTTAAGAATAAAAGAACAACTTTTGCACTCTGTCAATGAGTTTGTTTTTGTATAATCATTTGGATGTTGCAGTAGTTTTTTCATATTTTTTAGATACTGGTTTCCTTGCGCAACACTGTTAATGGTCGGTGAATAGGTATAGCTTTTGCCCTCTAATAATGTAATAATTTCAACCCTTTCAGGAAGCTTTCCAAATGCTTCATTTGAAACTACAACCACAAGATGGTTATATAATTGGATCAGTTCCGCATCTGCTTCCAATAGGAATTTCTTTATCGTAAATGAATGTGAGGACCATTCCGCTAATTCAAAAGTTAATGAAAGTTGAGTTTCCAGTTCCTCATTATAGATATTCATTTTCTGATACAAAAATATCGGTGGTTCCTGCTTTTTCTTCACAGTTAAAAATTGAAGCAAATGATTAGTTGTCTTTGCTAAAACCGTGTAATAATGTACCTTCGACTCGAATAACTGTGGACTCACGTTTTTCCAATATTTATCGATTAATTTAAATACATGTAATTGGTTTTGTGAATCTTGTGAAAGTTGATAAAAGTTCTGTACTACCTGATTAATGATAAATTGGACAACCTGTCTCCATTTTACCTGACTAGAATTTAACGATAAAACATGCTGGTAATAAAATTTATAAGGACATTTTATAAACGACTCTAAGTAATAATCTGTCATCGTTTTCACAGAGACGATAGGCTGCCTTCTTGTCACTTAATTAATCCTCCCTTTTTTGATCAATTCGGGTTTGTAATGATGTAACAAAGTTCTTCCCAAACGTTCGGCAGGCTTCTTCTTCCTTCTCCGGTGTTAATTCAACTTTTAACCCATGAGGATGCACCTCTGCTCCTCGCTCTTTAAGTTTTTCCATTAAGATATCTACTGCTGCACCATATTGTGGATAGGCTGAATCACAAGAACCGAATACAGCTGCTTTTTTTCCTGTTAAATCAACGTTCTCCATTTCATCATAAAAATCTAAAAAATCATCAGGCAATTCGCCGTCTCCCCATGTATAAGCTCCTAACAAAATCCCATCATAATCTTCTAATACACTCGCTTCCAACCCGTTTATAACATCTATTACTTCTAGGTCCTCCCCTACCTCTCGCACACCTTCAGCAATGGCGTCTGCCATCATTTCTGTATTACCACTCATGCTTGCAAAAACTAGAACTATCTTTACCATTTATTTCTCCTCCAAGGTATTGAAATTCATTCTCAATAAAATGGAAAAATAAAACAACACTACACCTTGGCGCTTTATAGATCAATAACTAAAACACTTATCAGTAATAAGGTGGGAACTGTTTTTATATGTGTTTATATACCCATGTTAAATTGATAATGATTATCATTATCATATTAAGTGATAGGAATCACCATTGTCAAGTGATGAAGGTATTAAAAATTAGTGGGGGTCGCCAATATTTTTCGGAATTCTGTACACTCTGTTCATTCCAACATAAAAAGCCGATTCTTATATAGAATCGACTTTTAGAACAGCCCTATCGAGGTATTATATCAAGAAATTGAACACGACAAACAGAGAAAAAAATTAATTCATTTTCCCTTGTTTGCAGTATTGCTTTTCGTAAGCAATGGGGACCTATAAAATTATTTGTTGAATGTATCCTCTTGCGTTAAGCAACTATGCTATTTCCGCCTTCACAGTTTGGGGCTTTCACCTTAAAGGCTGCACCCATGCTAAGCACACAAATAAAGCATAAACTTCCCAAACGGAAAATTTATGCTTTATGTTATATAATCGTATTTAGCCACCAACAATATGTATTTGGTGGAGACGGTGGGAATCGAACCCACGTCCAGACATAACGGCACTTAAGCTTCTACGAGTGTAGTCGACATATTATTGATTCGCTTACTCATTTGCCTATCGACAGGCGGCAGAGCAGCTAGTCTGATTGGTCTCTTCCTTCATCCTCAGACGGTGGAATCCGGCGTAGCCCACTTAGAGTGAGTCCCTTACCCTACCACATGGGCCATGGAGGGAGGAACCGCTATCGACTGTTATTAAGCAGCGAAAGCGAAGTTGTTGTTTTGTTTGCCAGTTATAGGCGTTGACGTTTTAACGAGGCCGATCCCCTCGACTCGCAACCTAAGCTCGAACTATCCCTGTCGAATCCGTAGCGTCCCCAAGTATAAGAATGGAGCGTACGAGAGATGAATCGTCAGCTTATTTGCTGATATTCAGTTGTCATCATCGGTACAAGATTTATTATAGCATATTCCACAAAAAAATCAATTGTAAGGTTCTGTAAAGACCTACATCTTTTGCCGGTCTCTAAATGCACGTTCAATGTCTCGTTTCGCTTCTTTCCTTTTCAAATCTTCACGCTTATCATATTGCTTCTTCCCTTTACCAAGTCCAATTAAAACTTTGGCAAAACCATTTTTCAAATATACTTTCAAAGGAACGATTGTGTACCCTGTTTCCTTCGTTTCTCCGATTAGCTTATTAATTTCTTTACGATGAAGGAGCAGCTTTCTCGTACGGAGCGGATCATGGTTATACCGATTGCCCTGCTCATACGGACTGACGTGCATATTGTGTAAATAGAGCTCTCCTCTTTCAATTTTCGCAAAGGAATCTTTAAGATTCGCCTTGCCAGCACGGATGGATTTAATTTCTGTTCCTTGCAGCACGATTCCCGCTTCAAATGTTTCTTCTATAAAATAGTCATGATAGGCTTTTTTGTTTTGTGCTAATTGCTTTCCTGTGCCTTTTGGCATCTTGATCTCCCCTTCAGAAAACTAGTCCGTGTCCCAAAAGCGGCTGACCTTGCACTCCATACACAGTCTTTAGTGTTATTCAACTGACATGTATGGTTGCAAGCTCTGACCGTTTTTGGGACAGCTTCCCTGTATTTTATCTCTTTTTCGGTTTCTTCTTCCGTTTAGCAGCCGGAGCGTTTTCGAAGAATTTTTTCTTCTTTTTCGGTTTGCGTGCAGATCCAGATCCTTCATCGCTCGTTGAACTGCGTTTTCTGCCGCCGCCTTGACTACTACCTCTACGGTTTCCACCTTTACTGTCGTCTTGATGATCCCCTTTACGACGTCTGCTGGTACCTGCATTAGCTTTAAAAATTTTCTTTTCTCCAGATATTCGCGGACGGCTATTAATCATTCCAAGAATTTCAAAGTCTACCGCACGTTCATCTTTATTCACATTCGCCACACGAATCGAGATTTCGTCGCCGATTCGATAAACTTTCGCTTTCCGTTCCCCAATCATCGCCAGCTGTCTTTCATCGAAGCGATAGTAATCATCTGACATCGCGCTTACATGAACGAGGCCTTCAATTGTATTCGGAAGCTCAACAAACATACCAAAATTCGTTACAGAACTGATAATTCCTTCAAATTCTTCGCCAATTTTATCGAGCATGAATTCTGCCTTTTTCAAATCATCTGTTTCACGTTCCGCATCTACTGCACGGCGCTCGCGTTTTGACGTATGGTCAGCAATTTCACCAAGCTGTGCATCCCATTTCGCTTGTGTTGCATCATCCATTTTCCCATCAATTAAATAAGTCCGTATGAGTCGATGGACAATTAAATCTGGGTAACGTCGAATCGGCGATGTAAAATGTGTATAGAATTCTGTAGAAAGCCCAAAATGTCCTAGGCTATCTGGGTCATATTTTGCTTGTTGCATCGATCTTAGCATGACGGTTGATATAACCATCTCTTCAGGCTTGCCTTGTACTTCTTCAATAATCGATTGTAGTGCTCTTGGATGGACCGAATTCGCACTTCCTCGAACAATATACCCGAAGTTTGTAATAAATTCAAAGAATCGTTGTAGCTTTTCTTCCTTAGGATCTTCATGGATCCGATAAATGAATGGAACTTTAAGCCAATGGAAATGCTCAGCTACCGTTTCGTTTGCAGCTAGCATAAATTCTTCAATCAGGCGCTCTGCAACAGACCGCTCGCGAACGACAACATCATTCGGATGTCCATCTTCATCAACGAGAACTCTAGCTTCTTTAAAGTCAAAATCAATTGCGCCACGTTCCATCCGTTTTTTACGCAAAATCGCAGCCAATTTTTCCATATTTTGAAACATTGGAACGAGCGGTTCATAGCGTTCCATTAATTCTTCATCTTGATCGACAAGGATTTTTCTTACATCATCATATGTCATTCGCTCGGTTGTTTTAATCACACTTTCAAAGATCTCGTGATTAACAACCTGACCTGCTTCATTGATTTCCATTTCGCATGATAGTGTGAAACGGTCTACTTTCGGATTCAAGGAACAAATGCCGTTTGACAAACGATGGGGAATCATCGGAATCACACGGTCTACTAAATAAACACTCGTCCCTCTTTCAAATGCTTCACGGTCAAGTGGTGAATTCTCTGTTACATAATGGCTAACATCCGCAATATGTACACCAAGCTTATAATGGCCATTCTCAAGCTGTGTCAACGTAACAGCATCGTCCAAGTCTTTGGCATCGGCTCCGTCAATCGTGACTAGTGTCTCATTTCGTAAATCACGACGATTACCTATTTCGCTTTCGTCAATGGCATCAGGCACGGCATGGGCTTGTTCCAAGACATCCTTAGGAAATTCAAGCGGTAATCCGTGCTTGTGAATAATGGATAGAATATCAACACCTGGATCATTTTTATGTCCAAGTATTTGAATAACTTCTCCTTCAGCACTCGTTCTACCTTCAGGGTACGATGTTAAGCGAACAACGACCTTATGACCTTCCACCGCACCGCCAGAAACATTTTTAGGAATAAAAATGTCATTAGCAATTTTCTTATCATCAGGAATAACAAAGCCAAAGTTCTTGCTTTCTGAATACGTCCCGACAACTTCCTGAATGCCCCGTTCGATAATTTTTTCAACAGTACCTTCTTTTCTAGATCCAGAACTTTCTGTTGCGACTCTTACTAAAACAATATCGCCATGCATCGCGTTTTTCGTTTCATTTGGTGGAATGAAAATATCATCGCTTCCAGGTTCATCCGGTGTAACGAACGCAAAACCTTTCGCATGTCCAGATAATTTCCCACGGATTAAATTCATTTTCTGCGGCAAACCATAACGGTTGGCACGAGTGCGGATGACAAGCCCTTTTTCCTCCATTTTCACAAGTGCTTTAACAAAGTTTTTGAAGTCAGCTGAATCTTCAATAGCTAGTGCCTCTTCTAATTCCTGTACTGTTAAAGGCTTGTATGCTTCTTCTTTCATATAAGAAAGAAGTTTATCCATATAATCACGGATTTGATCTTCCATCATGATCCCTCCTTAGCAGGGTAATTTATTATGAATATGTCTTTTTCTGTGGAAAAGGGGCGGGGCTTCGCAAAATCAGCTCCGCACCACCCCCTTTATAAGGTGATACAGTTTTTAGAACCTGAACCTTTTTCATCGGTTTAGTTTTAGAGCGAACGCTCATGGATGTTTTTAATAGTTATTCAGACCAATCTAAGCTTTCTAAAAACTGATATACATCTTCATGAAGCTGTTCCTTCTCTTTATCAAATGTAATGATATGACCAGATTCTTCATACCATTTCAGTTCCTTTTTATCTGATTCCACTTCATTATAAATAATATTGGCACTATCTGTATTGATCATCTTATCATGTCTACCTTGAACGACGAATGTTGGAGCATACACATGATCGACATGATTCCGAACATCTGCCATAAGCCCACGTAATGCTTCTAGCGTATTCATCGGCGTCTTCGCAAACTGTTCCATTTCCATTTCAATTTGTTCAGGCGTTTTTCCTTCATGTTTTTTAAACTCTTTTGCATATGCCAAAACACCCTGATACATCTTTTCTTCACTCTTTAAATACATAGGTGCACACATCGTTACTATACCCTTTACAGGTACAGTGTAACCTAATTTCAGTGAAAATACCCCTCCTAAGGATAGGCCGGCAACAGCGATTTCATCATGGCCTTTAGCTTTTAGATAATCATATCCCATCATTACGTCTTTCCACCAATCAGAGGGACCTGTTGAAACAAGTTCTTCTGGTGGGACACCATGTCCTTTATAATGAGGAGCATGGCTTGTATAACCCCGTTTTTCTAAATAGCGACCTAGCATTCGCACATCTGAAGAATTCCCTGTAAAACCGTGTAATAAAAGTACAGCACGCTTTCCACCTTCAAACGTAAATGGCTGAGGTAACTTCATTTTCATTGTATAAAACTCCTTTATTCTTAATCAGTACACGTCATTTTAGTTTAATCAATCGATTGATTAACATGTAGATAGAACGAGAAAAACTCCATTTATCCTCATATGTATTACCCTTTTATCTCTTTAACTAATCGTTCGATTAACTAGTCCTGTTAGAGGTTGTTCAAAAAGTCCGGTAAAAAAGCTTGCGAATTGCATCAAAGCTCTGTTCCTCCGGTCCTCGATTTTCTTGGCTCTTTTTATCCTCCTTTTTGAACACGCACTATTAAATATTAAAACAAAAAAAACAAATTCAAGCTATCCGAAAGACTCTAATTGGGTAGTATAAGAGTGTAAAGTAAAATTATGCTCATTTTTATTCCTGTAGAAAAAAATACCATTGTTTTATTCCGTAAAAAAAGCCTGGCCATTAAGCCAGACGATTTCTGAAATCTTGAATTATAATCCAACGTACGTAACCGCTAGTGTTAAAATAAAGAATAACACAGCTAGCACAATTGTTAATCGATGCAAGACTAAATCTAGACCTCGAGCCTTTTGTTTCCCAAACAATTGTTCAGCACCACCGGCAATCGCACCAGATAATCCAGCACTTTTTCCTGATTGAAGAAGAACACTTGCAATCAAACCTATTGAAACAATAATTAAAAGTGTTACTAATACGGTATGCAACATGAATTATACCTCCCGAAACAATTAAGCATTACTTTTACTTTACCATATTGTCAGCTTCTCCACAATAAACGATTAGATAAAGTGAAACTTTAATCAGTGGGGGCTTTCCACTGATTGTTAGTCCCGTTTTGCTGGCAGTTGTCCCCCACCTAAGCTTCTTCGATTCCTCTAAACCTTGAGGTTGGGGTTCTTACTGCCAGTTAATGCCGGAGAAAACGACTAGTATACCAATATTTAACGAGATGAGGGGATTCAATGTTTCATAAATTTATCCGACTATTAGATATAATCGCTCTTTTCTTTTCTATTATAGCTGTGTATGCCATCTTTAACTCAGTTAGTATGAATATCGTGAATATCCTATTTATCGTGATCTCCCCCACTCTACTTCTTCTTTCAAAATTCAAGGGAAATCGGACCTTATTATTTTTCGCCTATGTTTGCAGTTCAATCTTTTTCTTATCTATTTTGTATAATAGCTTTTTCACTACTCAATATGACTTTTTTCATTCCGGTCTCCTTGCTGTCGGTATTAGTTTATTAGCCATTATCTTTAGTACCATAGCTGCTTTCATTGGTTTTGGGACAAGCACTTTAACAATTGTTTGGCTTACACTGCACGGTCTGGTTGCTTATGAAGCCCTTCAATTAGGTGACTCAAGTGGCTTTTTAGACTCTTTCTGGTCACCGAAAACGATTGAAACGGCCATTTCGAAGGATTATGCATTCCTGCTCATGTTTGTATGGATTGGGTTATTTCTTGACAAATACCAGAGAGCGATCGTCCGCGAATACATTTCTAGATAATAACAGATAATTTTTATTTTATTTCAAGCAATTTTATGTTATATAAGTATAATGACCAGTTAAATTGGAGGCTTTAAATATGTCAAAAATCGGCATGACTACCATGCTTTTATCAGCATTTTTACTCGTTACTAGTGGATGTTCACATGATAACCATTCTATGGTTAAAGAACCTATAACAGAAAAAGATAAGCCAGTTCAAACAGAAAGATCTAATACTTCTTCAATCGAAGGCACTACAGGTGCCAATCAGAATCCAGTTGTACCCGCTACCGTTATGAAACCTAATGAAATTCCTGTATTAGTGAATAAAGAGAATATTCTTCCCGATAACTATAAGCCGTCTGACTTAGTATACCCAGATGTTAGATTCACTTTTACCGAAAAAATTGAGAAGCGAATGATGAGAAAAGAAGCGGCTGCTGCACTTGAGTTATTATTCCAAGCTGCCGACGAACAAGGTGTACCACTTGCAGGCGTATCCGCTTATCGCTCTCAGAAAACACAAACAAGCCTATTCAATCATTATGTTGAGAAAGATGGACTAGAAGCGGCTTTGCTTTATAGTGCTACCCCTGGAACGAGTGAACATCAAACAGGACTAGCTATTGATGTCACATCTTCAGATGGATCCTGTGCAGCAGAAGATTGCTTTGGCGAAACAGACCAAGCCCAGTGGCTGATTGACAACGCACCAACCTATGGATTTATCATCCGCTATGAAGAAGGCAAAGAATCCATCACAGGTTACAAGTATGAACCATGGCATCTCCGTTATGTTGGCAAAAAATTAGCGCAAGAATTAACCGATCGAGGCATAACATTAGAAGAGTATTATCAAGCTAGTTTGGCTGCTAAATAATAAGGAGACCGCTACACAAAGAGTTAAGCTACTTGCTCAAGACACAAATATTTAATCTCAATTCAAACCCGCTTACGCATTGTTACTGATGTGCAAGCGGGTTTTTGAATTCTTGAGCGCTAACGAAAAGTAGAAGCTTCCTGTACACGCTATATTAAGATTTCGATCTGAAATTGAGATTATGCGAGAATGAGCTCTTTTCGTTACGAATCGTGATTTATGCTCCACAGAAATCTAATTTAATATGTCCATTATCTTGACAAAGTATCAGATCGAACATTTTTCGAGCTGGATCTGAATTTTGTGCGCAAGATTTTAAATTTACGTGCCAGTTTTACCTCTATTCGCGCCAAAATGAGAAGCAATCGCGCCAGTTTTGCCTCTATTCGCGCCGCATTCGAGATTTTCGGTAAATATGAAAAAAATCCTGCTTCTCGTCAGAAGCAGGATCTTTTCAATTCAAGCGATTATTTTTTCAAGTTATAGAAAGATTTAATTCCAGCGTATACAGCTAATTCGCCAAGTTCGTCTTCGATACGAAGAAGTTGGTTGTATTTCGCGATACGGTCTGTACGTGACATAGAACCAGTTTTGATTTGACCAGCGTTTGTTGCAACAGCGATGTCAGCGATTGTTGCGTCTTCTGTTTCACCAGAACGGTGAGAAACAACAGCTGTGTAGCCTGCGCGTTTTGCCATTTCGATTGCATCAAATGTTTCAGTTAATGTACCGATTTGGTTTACTTTGATTAGGATTGAGTTAGAGATTCCTTTTTCAATTCCTTCAGCAAGCTTCTTCGTGTTTGTAACGAACAAGTCATCCCCAACTAATTGAACTCTTCCACCAATGCGGTCAGTCAATAGTTTGTGACCTTCCCAGTCATTTTCGTCTAATCCGTCTTCGATCGAAAGAATTGGGAATTCGTTAACTAGCTCTTCGTAGAAATTAACCATTTCTTCAGAAGTTAAGCCAGTACGGCCTTCGCCAACAAGATCGTATTTGCCTGTTTCTTTGTTATAGAACTCAGAAGAAGCAACGTCCATTCCAAGGTAAATATCATCGCCAGCTTTATAGCCTGCTTTTTCGATTGCTTCAATAATCACTTCAAGTGCTTCACGGTTTGAACCAAGGTTTGGAGCAAATCCACCTTCATCACCAACCGCTGTATTCAAGCCTTTAGCAGAAAGAACTGATTTCAATGCATGGAAGACTTCTGCACCCATACGGATTGCTTCTTTGAATGTTGGTGCTCCAACAGGAAGAATCATGAATTCTTGGAAGTCAACGTTGTTATCTGCATGAGAACCACCGTTAATGATGTTCATCATTGGAGTTGGCAATTGTTTCGCATTGAAACCACCAAGGTAACGGTATAAAGAAAGTCCTACAGATTCTGCTGCTGCATGAGCCGCTGCCATAGAAACACCAAGAATCGCATTCGCTCCTAGTTTCCCTTTGTTTTCTGTTCCGTCTAATTCGATCATTGCACGGTCAATTCCAGCTTGGTCAGTTACGTCAAAACCGATAATTGCTTCAGCGATAATGTTGTTTACGTTATCTACTGCGTTTTGAACACCTTTTCCAAGGTAACGAGATTTGTCTCCGTCACGAAGTTCTACAGCTTCGTGCTCACCAGTTGATGCTCCAGATGGAACAATAGCTCGTCCGAAAAATCCAGATTCCGTCATAATTTCTACTTCTACTGTTGGGTTTCCACGTGAGTCAAGTACTTCGCGTCCGTATACGTGTTGAATGAATGGCATAATAATTCGCTCCTTTTTTTTACAATCGTTTTATTTTGAAATGATAGATGTTCCTGTCATTTCAACAGGTTTTTCAACGTTAAGTAAATCAAGCATGGTTGGTGCTAGATCTCCCAAAATACCGTCCGTTCTTAATGTTACATCATTTTTCGTAACAATGACAGGAACAGGGTTTGTTGTATGTGCGGTCATTGGATTTCCTTCCAGTGTAACCACTTCATCAGCGTTACCATGGTCCGCTGTAATAATTGCCGTACCGCCTTTTGCAAGGATGGCATCAACAACCTTTCCAAGACACTCATCAACCGCTTCAATCGCTTTAACAGTTGGCTCTAGCATCCCTGAATGGCCAACCATATCAGGGTTTGCAAAGTTAAGTAAGATTGCGTCAAACTTATCTGCGGCAATTTCGCCAAGTAATGCATCCGTTACTTCATATGCGCTCATTTCAGGCTGCAAATCATACGTAGCAACTTTAGGTGAGTTGATTAAAATCCGCTCTTCCCCTGGGAACTCTGCTTCACGCCCACCACTCATAAAGAATGTAACGTGAGGATATTTTTCCGTTTCTGCGATGCGCAGCTGGGTCAGATTATTTTGTGAAAGCACTTCACCTAACGTGTTATCAAGATTCATCGGTTTGAACGCTACAAAGCCGTCTACTGATTCAGAAAATAGAGTTAAGCAAACGAAATGAAGATTCTTCGGATGTCCTGGTCCACGGTCAAATGAACGGAAATCTTTATTCGTAAACGTATTTGACGTTTGGATCGCACGGTCTGGACGGAAATTGTAGAAGATCACAGAATCTTCATCTTGGATCGTCGCAACCGGTTTTTCATCATCACCGATAATAACGGAAGGAAGAACGAATTCATCAAAAATTCCATTATTATAAGAATCCTCTACACATTCCTTAGCAGAACGGTAGCTAGGTCCTTCTCCATACACCATGGATCGGTATGTTTTCTCGACACGTTCCCAGCGTTTATCACGGTCCATACTGTAATAACGACCGGAAATCGTTGCAAATTGACCAACACCAAGCTCTTTCATTTTTGCTTCTGCGGCTTCAATGTAGCCTAATGCAGATTGTGGCGCTACATCGCGGCCGTCTAAAAATGCATGAACATAGACTTTCGTCAATCCTTCATCTGCAGCAAGTTTAAGAAGAGCAAATAAATGTTCAATATGGCTATGTACCCCGCCGTCAGAAAGCAAACCGAATAGGTGTAGGCTTTTATTCTTCGTTTTCGCATCGTTAATCGCAGCAAGGAATGTTTCGTTTTTCTCAAATTCTCCGCTACGGATCGCCACGTTAACGCGAGTTAAGCTTTGATAAACAGTTCGGCCTGCACCAATATTTAGATGACCTACTTCAGAATTCCCCATTTGGCCTTTAGGTAACCCTACTTCTTCCCCACTAGCCGTTAAATGGGCATGAGGGTATTGGTTCCAATAACGGTCAAAATTGGGTTTATTAGCAGCAGACACAGCGTTTCCGACTGTTTCTGTGCGGCACCCGAAACCATCTAAGATGATAATCGCAACAGGAGATTTACTCATTTTTTCCACCTTCTAATAATTGCAAGAACGAATTCGGTTCAAGACTTGCACCGCCGACTAATGCACCATCGATATCAGATTGAGCCATATATTCTTTAATATTCTCAGGCTTCACACTGCCACCGTATTGAATGCGAACTGCATCAGCTGTATTTTTCGAAAATTGACTTGCTACAACTGAACGGATATGCGCACATACTTCATTAGCATCTTGAGCCGTTGAAGATTTCCCTGTACCGATTGCCCAAATTGGTTCGTAAGCAATGACCGTGTTTTGCACTTGTTCTTCTGTCATACCTTCAAGTGCTTTTGCAATTTGATCGCCTACTAAATCGTTTGTCTTACCGCTTTCACGCTCTTCTAATGTTTCACCACAGCAAACGATTGGAACAAGATTATGTTTGAAAGCTGCTAATGCTTTTTTATTCACTGATTCGTCTGTTTCATTGAACATTTCACGACGCTCTGAGTGACCGATCACGACATAATTCACACCGATATCACTAAGTGCAACAGGACTGATCTCACCTGTAAAAGCACCATTCTCTTCAAAGTGCATGTTTTGAGCTCCGATTTTCACTTCTGTTCCTTTTGCTGCAGTCACTAATTGATCAAGGAATAACGCTGGAGCACATACTACGGAATCCACTTTATCAGAAGATGGTACAAGGGTTTTTACTTCCTCTATAAAGCTTTTCGCTTCAGAAAGTGTTTTATTCATTTTCCAGTTACCTGCAATAATTGGTTTACGCATATTAGTCCCGTCCCTTCTTATAAATCTTATTTATCGTTTAATGCTACGACTCCTGGTAGTTCTTTACCTTCCATAAACTCTAGGGAAGCACCGCCACCTGTTGAGATATGGGACATTTTATCAGCAAGCTTGAATTTTTCAGCTGCAGCAGCAGAGTCGCCACCACCAATGATGCTGTAAGCAGATGAATCTGCAAGAGCTTGTGCAACTTGTTTTGTTCCATTTGCAAAGATGTCAAGTTCAAATACACCCATCGGTCCATTCCAAATAACAAGTTTAGAGTTGTTAATTACATCAGTGTAGATCTCGCGTGTTTTTGGTCCGATATCAAGTGCTTCCCAATCAGCTGGAATTGAGTCAATCGCAACTACCTTATTGTTTACATCCGGACCGAAGTCGTCTGCTACAATTACATCGACAGGCATATATAAATTAACGCCTTTTTCTTTTGCTTTTTGGATGTAAGATTGAGCAAGCTCAATTTTATCTGCTTCAAGTAGAGATTTGCCGATTTCATGACCTTCAGACTTAACGAATGTGTAAGCAAGACCGCCACCGATAATTAAGTTGTCTACTTTTTCTAGCAGATTTTCAATCACACCGATTTTATCTTTAACTTTCGCACCACCAATGATTGCTGTAAACGGACGTTCAGGATTAGAAAGGGCTTTACTAAGTACTTCTAATTCTTTTTCCATTAATAAGCCAGCAACAGCAGGTATATAGTTTGCAATGCCTTCTGTTGAAGCATGGGCACGGTGAGCAGCGCCAAATGCATCATTTACGTATACGTCTGCAAGCTCAGCGAAGGATTTAGCCAATTCTGCCTCATTCTTCTCTTCACCAGGATAGAAACGGACATTTTCTAAAAGGAGAACGTCTCCGTCTTCCATTTTTGAGATTTCTGCAGAAACGGACGGACCATATGCTTCGTCTGTTTTACGAACGTCTTTACCTAATAATTCGCTTAATCTCTTAGCAACAGGAGTTAAACGCAATTCTTCCACTACCTGACCTTCCGGACGTCCTAGGTGACTAGCTAGAATTACTTTCGCTCCCGCATCAATTAGATGCTGAATTGTTGGTAATGCCGCACGAATTCTTGTTTCATCCGTAATTTGACCATCCTGCATCGGTACGTTGAAATCAACTCGGCAGAAAACTCGTTTACCTGCTACGTTAATATCCTTAATGGATTTCTTGTTCATGACCAAATAACCTCCTTTAATTATGAAAAGCGTAAACGCCTTGTTTAGCTTCCAAAGAAAATAGGGATTGAACCATGAAGGCGTTCTTTATCTTCTTGGAGCAATCATCCTTTTCACAGGAAGCTAGGCGGTGGAGCTAGACCATTCACTTGCTTTTATCAGTCAAAAAGGGAGAGGGCATAATCCCGTCTCCCCTTTTTACTGTTATTATAGATGTTTTTCGTCTATTTAGCCAAACATTCACAGGATTAAATATTGTTTAATTTCTGTAAAGATTAAAGACCTTTTTTAGCGATGTAATCGATTAGGTCAACTACACGGCTTGAGTAACCAGTTTCGTTATCGTACCAAGAAAGTACTTTAACCATGTTACCTTCCATAACCATTGTAGACAATGCATCAATTGTAGAAGAAACTGGAACACCATTGAAGTCAGTAGATACTAATGGTAGTTCTGTATAAGCAAGAATGCCTTTTAAGTCGCCTTCAGCAGCTTCTTTTAATGCATTGTTTACTTCTTCAGCTGTAACGTTTTGATCAAGTTCAGCTACAAGGTCAACGATTGATACGTTTGGTGTAGGAACACGCATAGCCATACCGTTTAGTTTTCCTTTAAGTTCTGGTAATACAAGTGCTACTGCTTTTGCCGCACCTGTTGATGTAGGAATCATGTTCTCAGCTGCTGCACGTGCACGACGGTAGTCTTTGTGTGGCAAGTCAAGAATTTGTTGGTCATTTGTGTATGAGTGGATTGTTGTCATCATACCGCGTTTGATTCCGAATTTGTCATTTAATACTTTAGCGAAAGGAGCTAAACAGTTTGTTGTACAAGATGCATTTGAAAGCACATGGTGATTAGCTGCTTCGTATTTGTCTTCGTTAACACCCATAACGATTGTGATGTCTTCATCAGATGCAGGAGCAGAAATAATGACTTTTTTCGCACCAGCTTCAAGGTGTTTTGCTGCATCATTACGAGCAGTGAAACGACCAGTTGATTCAACAACTACTTCAACACCAAGTTCTCCCCATCCTAATTGAGCAGGGTCACGTTCTGCTAAAACTTTTACTTTGTGTCCGTCAACTACTAAGTAATCTCCGTCAACAGTTACTGTTTCAGCAAGTGTTCCGTGTACTGTATCATATTGAAGAAGGTGTGCAAGCATGTTTGCATCCGTTAAATCGTTGATTGCCACGATTTCCACATTAGAATTTTTTAATGCTGCACGAAATACGTTACGTCCGATACGACCAAATCCGTTAATACCAACTTTTACTGCCATAATAAAATTTCCTCCTTTATAGTTGAAAAAATAATGTTTTAGATTATATAGTAAAGGGAATTTATCCCTTTATTAACTGTTGTGCCGCTGCTTCATCCGTTATTAATACCGTCGTTTGCGGAGCCCTCTTCATATAGGCTCGGATTGCTTTCACTTTTGATTCTCCACCTGCAACAGCGATTACTCGTTTTGCTTGGTCAAGGTCTTTTAGCTGAATACCGATGGTTTGTACTTTGTGAACAACTTCCCCATTTTCATCAAAGTAATAACCGAAAGCTTCACCTACAGCGTGTTGTAGTTCAAGCGACTTGATAATCTCAGGAGAAGTCTTTCGTCTTTCTGACATCACCATCGCGTCACCAATCCCATGCAGGACAATAGTCGCTGATTTGATTAATGAAATCACATCTTTAATCATCGGTTCTTTCATAAACGAATGATAGGCTTCATCACTGACTTGATCGAGTAGATAGAGCACTTTGTATGCAGCATTTGTTTTTTCCGCCATTTTTGCAACAATAACATTGGCTTGGTTTTGAATTTCTTCGCCAAGGCCTCCGCGTGCCGGAACAAACAGAATATCTTTCCCGTTTGAATCTGGGGTTAACGTTTTGGCTACTTCCGCCATTGTCGAGCCACCAGTCACAGCAATGATATTTTTAGCCTTCCATTCCTTTTTCATACGGGCAGCTCCCGCTTTACCAAGTTCGCTTTTAACCCATGATGATTGATCACTGTTTCCAGCAACGATGATGACTTCATTAACGTTTAATATTCGCTTAAGTTTTTGCTCCATTTTGTCTATACCCGATATTTCTCGCATGACTCCTTCTAATTGCTCGAGAATTTCTACTCCTTCAGCAGAAAGCTGCATTCCAGAGCTGAAAACTTCAATTAGGTTTTGATTTTTCAAGAAATCTACTTCACTGCGAAGCGTTCTTTCTGTCAAATCCAGACTGTTTGCTAAGCTACGGCGCCCTACAGGCTGCATGAACTTGATATAACGCAGGATATCATATCGTTTCTGCATAACCGATAACAAATCGGGCAATACTTTCTTTTGTATGTCGAGCAATGGATACATCGTTCGAAAACCCCTCGAGAATAAGTTGTGGACTATTTTCGTCCCAGCTAGACGTTTTACGTCCCACTCGGTCCAAAAAAAATCTTTCCTGCTATATGCTTATTCTAGCAGGAAAAAAAATGTTCTTCAACTTATATGCTAATTTTTTATTTTTCCAGTAATAACAGGCCGGTAAAATGCCACGACCCAGTCATTTAAATCAAGGAACCAAACGCCAGGAAATGGTGGTACAGTTCATATAAAATCTAGTTTACCTTTATCATCGTAGGGCTGGGATCAGATGCTCATAGATGTTTTTTATTAAAAAAACGATTATGTTATCGGATGTCCGCCCCCTTTTCCACTATCCAAAATTGACGTAATGTAGTTTCGTCAATTTTGCCATACTGTACAATTTCTCCTTGCCATTCTATAACAGGAATCATTAGTCCAAATCGTTCAGTTAGCCCATCGTCAGTATAGATATCCATTTCCCTATAATTTAGGCCTGTATCTAGTTTTATTCGCTCTAAAATCACCTTTGCTTTATCACATAATGGACAGTTGTTTCTTGTATATAAGATCCATTCACTTTGTACCATTCACTATTCATCCTTTTTAGAAGTTGTTCAAAAAGTCCGGTAAAAGTAGCTGTTGAGTTTCTTCGTCACTCATGATTGACCTTCTGTTAAGATCGCGCACGTCATACGAGCAACACAGAAGTCAGCACATTCTGTGCAAGTCCGGTCCTCACCGAAAGGTTTGAGACGCTCGCTCGCAGAATCTCTCGGCTCTTTTTATCTTCCTTTTTGAACACGCATTTTTACTAATATCTTTTCCGTTTGGTTGAAGAAAGAATCCCCAGTTGTTCACGATATTTTGCTACAGTTCTACGTGAAAGAACGACTCCATACTCATCTCGGAGAATTTCTGCTAGTTCTTGATCAGAATGTGGTTTTTGTTTATTTTCAAGCTCTAGGATTGTCTGTAATGCATTTTTCACCTTTGTACCTGATACAACTTCCTGCTCCGTTGATTGTAGAGCAGAGCTAAAGAAAGAGCGCATTTCAACCGTTCCAAATGAAGTTTGGACATACTTGCCACGAACCGCACGACTAACTGTTGACTCATGGATTTCAAGGTCGTCCGCAATCTCCTTCATTGTCATCGGTTTAAGAAAGCCCAAGCCACGAAAAAAATACTCAGGCTGCTTCTCAACAATCTTTATCATGACTTGTAAAACGGTTTCTTTTCGCTGAAGAATTCCTTTAGACAGCCATTGATACTCTTGCCATTTTTCCTGTAAAAAGCGATTTACATTCGGATCACGATGGTTCTGCATTTTTCGCAAATAAGGTTCATTCACATGAAGTTGCAGTGTATTCCCTTCGTACTGACCGACTACAAGCTGCCCATCCTTATATTCAACGACAACATCAGGCACAATATAGCTCGGCTTCTCAGAAGTGAAAATGGCGCCAGGTCGCGGGTTTAATGTTTGTATATAATCAAATTCATCTTGAATCCCTTTTAAAGAAACTCCAAGCTCTTTCGAAAGTTCTTTCCACTTTTTATCGACAAACGGCAAAAAGTATGTACGAAGCAGCTTTTCTGCTAGTGGTCTCTCTCCAACTTGACAGACTTGAATAAGCAGGCATTCTTGAAGATTTCGAGCACCAATCCCGTGTGGTTCAAGTTGTTGAAGAATGTCCAAGGCTTTAAATACAACGCTTACAGAAGAACCGACCAAAGTAGCTTCATCTTCCAAATTAATCCTCAAGTACCCATTTTCATCAATGTTTCGAATAAGATGGATGAACGCCTTCAACTCCATTTTATTTAACACATCCGTACCGATTTGGGAGAGTAAATATTTTTCAAGAGAAGGTACTTCTTCACCAATCTGTTCAATCCAATTAGTAGACACTCCTGTGTTCTTTAGCCGATTTCGCTTTGATTGATCTCTTGGTATCTCGTGGGAGACTGTTGATAATTCAATGGTTAATAAAGGATTTTCTAGCCACTTTGTCTCTAAGTACACTAATAATTCTTGGGTCGAATACTGAAGTAACGCAATTGCCTGGCTTAACTCCTGTGTCATTGTCAATTTCATAACCTGCTGTTGATAGAGTCCCGGCTTCATATCCACACATCCCCCTCCTTTACCATTTTGCACCATGATTTAACAAACGAATAGTAAAAAAAAACTGAAAACGCTTACCTTTCGAGGTTACACAAGCAGCTTAATCAGCCTCTAATGCCAGACAGGGGCCCATAAAAACCACCAAGACTATAGAAGAGTAGGTTGTTTGCGCTAAATCCTACAATTTATTTAAAATCTCCTCATTCTATATCTATTCAAACAAATAAAAGGTCAGACCGTATATCTACACAATACAGTATAATACGATATACTGTGTGCAGAAGACAAGGTCAGACCCTTATGAGACAGTCTTGCTCTAATGACGCCCTCGGCAGGAATCGAGCCCATATCTCAAGAACCGGAATCTTACGTGCTACCCGTTGCACCACTCGTGGGCTCTCTCGTCGACAAACCAAGCTATATCGTTGTTTACGCGTGGTTGAAACGACCCCACTGCGCGGTATTTATTACAAAGCCGAACTTAACGTTATCCATATTTTATCCGAGGTGGTAACCGTTGTCAATCGAAAAAATACCGGTGAGGCAAGCGGAAACTTAGACGCTATAGAATGTTTTTAACGGACAATCAATCACTCAAATGGTCAAAGTTAATTGCGTCACAGAGCGAATGTCAGCACACAAAAAAAGGGAGCCTCCGAAAAAGCTCCGCCGTTTTGTTATTTGGTTATGCGCCTGCGATTCCTGCATGTTCTACTTTTTTCACGAATAATTCGAATAACCGCTCTGCGTCTCGTTCCGTCGACCCTGTTACGTTAAATGTTACGTTAAACTGATACGTATTCCCCCCACCACTCTTGCCTCGCTCGACTTCCACCTTTGTCTGAACGCATTCGCCTTTATGCAATTCCGCGACGTATCCGTCGTATGGTACGCGGGCAAGTCCGTGGTAATGCGAGCCGTTCGTCTTCGGTTTCGTCGTAAAAGACTTTTGAATCAATCCCGGCTCCCTTTTCGCAAAAGAGGCGCAGCCCGCGAGCGTATACTTAAATAAACGTATTGAATTTACGTTTTTTTCGTGGTATACTAAAGATCTCAAATTTCTTGCATTTTAAATGCGACGGGGCGTTCAACTATTCGCGTAGTTGGCGCTCTTTTTTATTTGACTTAATTACCTTCGAAACCCATCTCTATAGCGGCCTCTAAATCCCTTCCATATATCTCTACATAGCGTTTTAGAATCTCCAATGATTGGTGTCCTGTTAATCGTTGTAGCACAAAAATATTCGTGCCAGCTTCGACTTTTAACCGACAGAACGTCCGACGAAAAGCGTGCGGGCTAACCGTGACACTTTCGCTGACCCCGGATGACTTCCCATACCTCCGTATCTCCGCCTGAATGGACCTTGCGCTTAATGGTTGATTCTCTACGTTAACGAACAGCACATCAATATCCTAAGACTCCTCACTCCTCTATATACGCGCGTAAGACGCTCTTTAATCGGTATGTAAGAGGTATACGGCGTCCGTAACGGTTCTTTGCTCGCTGTACGTTGATTGTGGCCCTTGCCATCGAAAGATACGTCCTGAACCTGTAAAGATGCCAGCTCTGTCAACCGAATTCCTGTATGAGCAAAAGTATTCATAATTGCTAGGTCCCGTAGACCCTTGAATGTCGATAAATCCGGCGCATCAAGCAGTCGCTTTAATTGTTACTTCGAGGAGGTCGCCCCTACTATGTGACGTTTCTTAAGCTGCTGAATACCTTCGAAAGGATTTGCGGCTATGTAACCTTTACGCAAACAGAAATTGAAATACGTTCTGCCAGCACGAATGCGTGAATTGATCGTGTTGACAGCACGCCCTAAATTTTGCAGATGCTCGATAAACTTTTCGATATGTCCGGCATTGACCGCGCGCATCGGACAAAGGTGCATCTATTTCCGCGAATGCACGGCGTATCTGTTTTAACTCCTTGTCGTAAAACTTAACGGTTTCCGCGGAAAGACCTTTAGGCAGTGTTTTAAAAATTCATCGTAGGATTCATCGTAAGAAATAACGGCTAATGCGTCTTCAGAAATTGATTCGATTGTTTTTCGTGCTAAAATGGAAGAGACTGCTTTTCTACGTTTGATTGCGGACCACTCCCTTATAACGTAATCGTAGGGAACAGCTTTGTATTGCGTGGTATTTATCGCGGAATTTTACCGCAAATAAAAAACGCCCCAACGCTAAATAAAATAGCGATGAGGCAGCGTAAACTATACGATAATAATGACGCCCTCGGCAGGAATCGAACCCACATCTCAAGAACCGGAATCTTACGTGCTATCCGTTGCACCACGAGGGCATGAATAATTTTTTCAACAAATTTCATTATAAGTCAGTTTGACGTTGTTTGCAAGAGATAATACGGTTTAAAGTGAAGTAATTTGGATAGTATGGATAACATAGGAATGGAACCTAGCATCCTAGCTCCAGATATCATAATATAGGCTATAGAAACACCTTTTTGGTTTTTGTCGAACGAAACATCTTTCTTTCGATTTGTTTTGTTTGACCTTAATTGACCATAAAGTGTATCATACATATATCAAGGATCTACTTACCAGAAATAACTTTTACTTAGAGGAGGAAATTAGTATGAATTTAATTCCTACAGTTATTGAACAAACAAGTCGCGGGGAACGTGCATACGATATTTATTCCCGCTTATTAAAGGACAGAATCATCATGCTCGGTAGTGCAATTGATGATAATGTATCCAATTCAATTGTAGCTCAATTATTGTTCCTAGAGGCAGAAAACCCTGATAAAGATATTACATTGTACATCAACAGCCCAGGAGGAAGTATTACTTCTGGAATGGCAATCTATGACACCATGCAATATATCAAACCTCAAGTTTCAACAGTTTGTATCGGCATGGCCGCGTCTATGGGCGCTTTCCTACTAGCAGCTGGTGAAAAGGGAAAACGTTTCGCTCTTCCAAACAGCGAAGTAATGATTCACCAACCATTAGGTGGAGCACAAGGTCAGGCAACTGAAATAGAAATTGCTGCAAGACGCATTTTGTTCTTAAGAGACAAATTAAATCAAATTCTTTCAGAGCGTACAGGTCAACCGTTAGAAGTGATTCAAAAAGATACGGAACGCGATAACTTCATGACAGCTGAACGAGCATTAGAATACGGATTAATCGACAAAGTCATCACTCGTATAGATGACGTTAAGAAAAGTCTAGATAAATAATTGTACTAAAAAAAACGCCGAAGCATTTAGCTCGGCGTTTTTTTTAGAAACTACCCTATATATTGAATCATCTAAACCGCCCCAATAAGGTAGTGTGAGTGTAGTCAAATGTACCTTAGCTTTTTTCGAGAACACATATGCCAATAAGTTTGATTATACATACCAAACGAATATGGCATTAAAACGCCACCATTTACCATGAAGGATTCATCCTATAGCACGCTACACTTACTTAATCACAATGGTGGCGGTGCAAAGCCGGGATTTTGGATGCTTTGTCGATAAAATCAGTATACCCGCTAAGTAGATTAGCTATATTAGTAAGTTGCGAAGCCCCGTCCCCTTCATACAAAAAGATGCCTAGCACATGTGAATTTACAGCAAGAAAGGATGCGCTCCTCTTTATCTGTAAATCGGGCATGTTCTAAGCACCTTCATCATAACAACTTCAGCAATTTCCGTTGTTTGATTGATCATTCTTTATGCCTCTTGTTCAACAAATTGTTGAAGGGCACAAATCGCTTCTTCTTCATCTCTACCATCCACAATTAGCTGAATGATTGTTCCAGACCCAATCGCAAGACTCATTAACCCCATAATACTTTTCGCATTTACTTTTCTTCCATCCTTTTCAAGAAACACATCTGATTTAAAACGGTTTGCTTCTTGTACAAATAAGGCAGCTGGTCTTGCTTGAAGACCTGTCTTTAGACGGACTTCCACTTGCTTCTCAACCATATATTTTCTTCCTCCTTTATAATTTTTGGGCTACGAGACCTGCTCCGCCTCTCAATTTATCAGCTATTTCATCAATTTTTCGTAAGCGGTGATTAATTCCCGATTTGCTAATATTTCCACCCGAGACCATTTCCCCAAGCTCTTTTAACGTAACATCTTGATAAGCCACTCTAAGTTCCGCAATTTCACGGAGTTTGTCCGGCAAAATACTCAGACCAACCGTTTCATTAATATAACGAATGTTTTCTACCTGCCTTAAAGAGGCACCAATTGTTTTGTTTAAGTTCGCCGTTTCACAGTTTACAAGACGATTCACGGAATTGCGCATATCGCGAACAATTCGGACATCTTCAAACCGCAATAACGCTGAATGGGCACCAATAATATTCAGAAACTCAGCTATTTTCTCAGCTTCTTTTAAGTAGGTGATATATCCTTTTTTTCGTTCAAGGGGCTTCGCCTTGAGATCAAATACGTTCATCAACTCACAAAGCGCATCATTATGCTCCTTATAAATGGAGTAAACCTCTAAATGGTACGACGATGTTTCCGGATTGTTGACAGATCCACCTGCTAGGAAGGCTCCTCTTAAATAAGCACGTTTACAGCACTTCTTTGCAATAAGCTCTGGTGCAATACTATGATAAAACTCAAATCTTTCTCCAACAATTTTTAAGTTAGACAGAATTTCCTGCCCTCCAGAAGATATACGAACAATGTATACATTGTTTTTCTTCAGCTTCATTTTCTTTCGGACAAGCAATTCCATCTGCACATCGTAGTTTTTCTTTAAAAGCGTATAGATTCTTCTAGCAATCGCTGCATTTTCGGTTTGAATATCTACGACGAGCTTTTTATTCGAAAATGAAAGAGATCCATTCATTCTAATTAGAGCGCATAATTCGGCTTTTCCGCAGCAATCCTTTTCTTCCAGTGTTGTTAATTCTTTTTTTGTTTCCGAAGCAAAAGACACGAATTCTCACCTCCAATCAGAAAAAACGTCATCGGTCCTTGGCTACAACAACTAGTTATTTAACAGATTCTTATTAGCCATGAAGACACTCGGACAGGCATAAGACATACAGTAAAGGCAATCTTTTGTTAAGAATGTTTACTTTCTTTAATCTCGTTTAATAACATTTGATAAAGCATACGTGCTACTTTTTTTGTATCGTGCCTAATTGAGTTACCTTCAAAATTAAAAATTTGTCCTTGAACAATCTTAACCCCAAGTTTTTCTAGGCTCTCAACATCAAAAACAACCGGCTTTGCAAATTCCTCTTTATAGCGATCTTGAACATTTTGTGGAATTTCTTGATTATTCACAAGAATACAGTCGATAAATGAGCAATTCATATGGGAGTATATAGCTTGTATATGGTCACTTGCTGTATAATCCTGCGTTTCCCCTGCTTGAGTCATAAGGTTACAAATATAGACCTTCTTCGCTTTTGATTGACAAACTGCTTCACCAATTCCTGGTACAAGTAAGTTTGGCAGAATACTTGTATATAAACTCCCAGGTCCTATGACAATTAAATCAGCTTGCTTGATTGCCTGTATTGTTTCTCGGAGCGGTTTAATTTTTTCAGGACTAAGGAACACGCGTTTAATTTTCTTTCCAGAGAACGGAATCTTTGACTCACCGCTTACAATCGTTCCATCGGCCATCTCCGCGTGAAGAACTACGCTTTGGTTAGCTGCTGGCAAAACCTTACCTCTTACATTCAAAACTTTGCTCATTTCCTGGACCGCATGGACAAAGTCTCCAGTAATCGATGTCATGGCGGCTAACAATAAGTTGCCGAGCGAATGCCCCGCTAGTTCATTCTTGCTCGCAAAACGATGTTGGAACATTTTTTCAACAAGAGGCTCCACATCTGATAACGCAGCAAGAACATTTCGAATATCTCCCGGGGCAGGGATATCCATTTCATCGCGAATCCTACCAGAACTACCACCATCATCCGCAACCGTAACAATCGCCGTGATATCAATTGGGTAGTTCTTCAGTCCACGAAGTAATACTGGAAGGCCAGTACCGCCCCCGATGACAACTACTCTTGGCTGATCCGTTTCATTTTGCATTACTTTTCTCCTTAATAATCTTCTTTATGTCACGATGAGAAACATGAGTGACATAGTCCTTCCGGAATGTGCTAGCTAGATGCTCAGCAAGCGCAACGGAACGGTGCTGACCACCCGTACATCCTATTGCAACGATAAGCTGCGATTTCCCTTCCCGCTTATAATGAGGGAGCATAAACGCAAGTAAATCTATCAATTTTTCTAAAAACCTCTGTGTTTCTCCCCATTTCAGCACATAACTTGACACTTCTTCTTCCAAACCAGTCTTTGGTCGCATATGTTCGATATAAAATGGATTAGGCAGAAAACGGACATCGAAAACAAGATCCGCATCAATTGGGATACCGTGTTTAAATCCGAAAGACATCACATTGACAGTAAAAATTATTTTTTTGTTAATTGAAAACTCTGTTAAGATCTTTTCTCTTAATTCTCGCGGCTTCAGTGAAGATGTTCGATAAACAATCTGCGCCCGTCCCTTTAACTCTTCTAACAAACCACGTTCAATTTGAATTCCTTCTAGCGGAAGACCCAATGGTGATAGTGGGTGCGTACGCCTCGTTTCTTTGTAGCGTCGTACAAGTACTTCATCATCAGCATCAAGGAAAAGTATTTTCGGAGTTACCCAGGATGTTTCAGCTAAGTCATCTAATGCTTTGAATAAATGATCGAAGAATTCCCTCCCGCGTAAATCCATCACCAACACAACTTTATTCATTTTATTTCCGGATTCTTTCATCAGTTCAAGAAACTTGGGTAATAACGTGGGTGGTAAGTTATCAACACAAAAGAAACCTAAATCTTCAAAACTTTGAACGGCAACTGTTTTCCCAGCTCCAGACATACCTGTAATTATGACTAATTGAGTTTCACCGATTGGTCCTGTTCCCAATGTAATCCCCCCAAAGTTTTCTATTTATTCAACCTGGATCGAGTCGATATGAAAGCAGCTTGAACTCAGGTGTATACGTAAAAGTGGCATATATGATTCCGCTTCCGCGAACCATATATTCTAATATATGGTAGTCACCCTCAGCCATTGGAAGATTCTTCATTTCATCAATAGCAATCCAGCTTAGTTCTCCTTCTTCACATGAATCCACGTTAATCCCGTCTGATTCGGTAGTGAAAAAGGTGAACATCATCCACTCTTCTAAAACTTTTTCGCCTTCTTTAATGATAAACGTAAAAATCCCTTTAATTGCTGGGTTTTTTAAATATACGCCTGTTTCTTCACGATATTCCCGAATACAGGCATCGCGAACAGATTCGCCAGGTTCCATTTTGCCTCCTGGAGCAACCCACCAGCCTCTTCTCGGTTTTTTTAAAAGAAGTGTTTTATTGTCCCTTACTAACACACAATTTGTGACACGTTGCACGTTCTTCACCTCAATCGACTCTAATCCAGTCTTTGTCTTGTACAAAAATTTATAAAGTAAAACTTCCATGCTATGTAAAATTACACGTAGCAAAAGAAATAAATTATACAGCTCTGCCATACATTTGTTTAACTTCTATTATACTATCTTTAGATACGAGCTACAATGAACAAGAATCAGGAAATTTTTTTCCATACTTGTTCTAGACAAAAAAAAGACACAGACGTAAACATCTGTGCCATCCACAAGTTTATATTTATTAAAGGGGGTCAATTACTACCCTAACTATACCGAAAAGATGTTGCATCCATGTTACAACATGATTAAGACAGAATTACGAATTGTAAAAAATTCAAGACTTCACTTTCAGCTTTTCATTTAGCACTTCTACATAATGTTGGGCACTTTGTGCAGCAATGCTACCGTCACCTGTCGCCGTAACAATTTGACGTAGCGTTTTTTCACGAATATCTCCGGCCGCAAAGATACCAGGTACTTTTGTTTCCATCGTATCATCTGTCAAAATATAACCACCAGCATTTGTGATACCTAGGTTTTCGAAAGGTTTAGAAAGAGGGTTCATGCCGATATAAACAAACACACCATCCGCACTTAATTCCTGTTCTTCTCCATCCACAGTCGAAACAAGCGTAACACTGCCCACTTTTCCGTCCTTTTCGTGAATCTCTTTCAAGGTGTGATTCCAAATAAAATCAACCTTTTCATTAGCAAATGCACGTTCTTGAAGGATTTTCTGAGCACGAAGCTCTTCTCGACGGTGGACAATCGTAACCTTAGAAGCAAAGCGAGTTAAATACACGCCTTCTTCGACCGCTGAATCTCCTCCACCAATAACGAACAATTCCTTTTGTTTAAAGAATGCACCATCGCAGACCGCACAATAAGAAACCCCGCGTCCGCCTAATTCTTTCTCACCTGGTACGCCAATTTTCTTATATTCTGCACCTGATGATAAGATGATCGCTTTTGCTTTATATTCCTTAGAACCAGCACGAACAGTTTTGTATTCTTCACCATCGACGATTTCCTTCACATCACCATAGGCATATTCGGCTCCAAATTTCTTGGCATGATCGAACATTTTTGTAGAAAGTTCCGGCCCTAATATCGTCTCGAACCCTGGATAGTTTTCCACTTCTTCCGTATTGGCCATTTGACCACCTGGAATTCCACGTTCAATCATTAATGTTTCGAGATTCGCACGAGAAGTGTAAACAGCTGCAGTCATCCCAGCCGGTCCAGCACCGATAATAATCACATCATATATTTTTTCTTCAGTCATAGCATTCACTCCCGATAATCATTACATTTAGTATTTCCGATATACTTACATCCTATATAACAAATAAAAATACGTCCAAATTTATGCTCACTGAAGCAAGCTATTCACCAATTTAACGTATTTTCCAAGAGTAGAAACTGAAATCAAGTGCTTTGCGGCAATTTCCTGCTGACTTTTCTTTTCATTACGTAACCTATACCAAGAATACTCAACTGCTGCAGCCCAACCTGTTGGATTCACAAGTTTAATTTCACTTTTCATCGCTTCTACAAACACGGAAAACCAGGTTAAATAAAGGCCTGCTTCCATAAGCTGGATTGGGTGGAAGTGTGCATACAAAATTTCAGCCGTTCGATCGGCAAATTCAATAGCCGAGTTCTCTTGATTCAACTTCTGTCGTTCCACATACTCCATATATTCTTTTTCCAAATCCGTAAGAAGTGGATTATTACAAAGAGCTGGATGCTTTAGAATATGATCCTTTTTAATCGAATGCTTAGTTAAAAAAAGAGCAAAGATCCGTTCCTCTAGATAATCACTTTCGAAGCGTTTCAAAATCGAAGGCAAATGATCTTCAAACCCATTAAGAGAATCATTCATATCTCCCCACGGTTCAAACCCTTCCTTGTCAGGGTTTAATTCTAAAACTCTTTTCCAGGCTTTCTCAGCCGTTCTCTCATGTCCTAATTGATAGGCAGATACAGCTAACCAGTAATAGAATGTATCATCACCTTCATGCCCTTGCTTTTGCAGATGCTTCAACCATGTATACGCGAGGCTATATCGCCCGATCAAAGCAAATGTAGAACCAAGTTTGATACGATGCTCCGTTAAAATAGGGCGGACCTTTTCCAACGTCATGACTAGTGCATGTATCTTATCTTCACTTTGTTGATAATGATAGAAAACCAAAAGATTACATAGTGCATGTAAATTCCCCGGGCTTTTTTCCAATACTTCCTCTAATGTTTCAAAGGCTTTATCTGTTTCTCCAAGATAAAAATAGGCGAGCGCCAAATTATTATACGCTGACCAATATTCCGCGTATTCTTTAATGGTTTCCTTCAACACTTCAACAGCTTCTTCGAAGTTACCTGCCTCTAAACATTCACGAGCTTTTTCCTGTTGGTAAATCAAGCCGTCTTGATGAATCAAACTTTCCTCGGTTTCACCGGATTCAAATGTAATTAAATCCAGAAGATCTTCTGCGTCTTCACTGAACTCTCCGTCTTCTTCTTTATCCAGATAAGCACTCGCATGGCGATACGCTTCCTTAAACATGCCAAGGTGCGCATAATTATTTGCCAAAAAATAATGGCATTCCGTCATAAATGGGTCCATATCCGCAAGAATGTTTTCAAGTAGAATATTTGAATAACTATATTCCCCGATTTCTGTACACGTAACCGCAAGCTGACACGCAATCATCGGTTCCGTTGGTTCCAATTCAAATGCACGGATAAGAAATTTTTTAGCATTATATAAATCACGTCTGTGATAAGCTTTTAAACCTTTAGTAAAGTAATATTCTCCTGTCGGATGAAAGGAGAAAACTTTAGCTTGTTTATACATTTTAGAATCTTTGCCCATGGAATCCTCCATCTAGTAGTTGTTTAACCTTCGTATTATAACATACTGGAAGAATCTTGGCATCTCGATAAAATCGTAAAGAAAATAAAAACAACCAAAAAAAGGAAAATCATTTAAGGGACTTATGCCCTACAAACCTTTTACCATATTGTCTTCGTCGGCTAAAGTAAATTTTCAGGTCCAAAAATAAGGTTGTAAACATGAAGACGTTCTATGTTCCTTTTGGCAAATCTTTTTACATAGCGAACCCATGAAAAAGTTTGACTTTGAATAAAAAATGAGGAAAGTATGCATGATACTTTCCTCATTTTGCATTTACTCTTTTTTAGCGTGTCGTTGCTGTAAAACGGCTAACACATCTACAAATGGCAGTTCTTGTTCTTGTAGTAAAACGAACAAGTGATACAAAAGATCTGCGGATTCAAGCGAAAGTTCAACATGATCTCGATTTTTTGCAGCAATAATCACTTCAGCCGCTTCTTCTCCGACTTTTTTCAAAATTTTATCGACGCCTTTTTCGAATAAATAGGTTGTATAGGAACCTTCTGGCATCGTTTCTTTTCTAGTCCCAATCAGTTTTTCTAGTTCTAATAAAAAGTTCGCATCAGGTTTCGCTTGAGAGTTTGTATTTCCATTTTCAAATAACGTTTCAGTAAAGCAACTGGTCGTACCAGTGTGACAGGCTGGACCCGCTGGATTCACTTTGACGATTAGTGCATCTTGATCACAATCGTACTTTATTTCAGTAATGGTTTGTGTATTTCCGCTTGTTTCTCCTTTATGCCATAGCTCATTACGCGTGCGGCTAAAGAACCACGTTTCACCTTTTTCCATAGAGAGCAGCAAAGACTCTTCATTCATATACGCTAGAGTTAGCACCTCTCCTGTTACGGCATCCTGAACGATAGCGGGAATCAAGCCTTTATCATCAAATTTTATTCGCTGATTCATCTTACAACAACACCCTTCTGTTTTAAAAAGCTTTTCACTTCTTTAACGGACGTTTCTTTATAGTGAAAAATCGAAGCAGCAAGCGCCGCATCTGCTTTTCCTGTTGTAAAGGCTTCTTCAAAATGAGCGGCACTCCCTGCTCCTCCAGATGCAATAACCGGGACGGAAACCGATTCGCTCACTGCTTTTGTCAAAGCAAGATTAAAGCCTTGTTTTTCACCATCATTATCCATACTTGTAAGAAGGATTTCCCCAGCACCTCGGTTTACCGCTTCTTTTACCCAGGCAATGACATCCCAATCCGTTGCTCGTCTGCCTCCATGCGTATAGACACGCCATGAACCGAGCGACTCATCCCACCGTGCATCAACAGCGACTACGATGCATTGTGAACCGAAGTAATCTGCCCCTTCTGTAATTAATTCTGGGCGTAGGACGGCGGATGTGTTTAGCGAAACCTTATCGGCCCCTGCTCGAAGGATTTGTTTCATATCCTCAAGGGAATTAATGCCGCCGCCAACAGTAAATGGGATGGCGAGACTTCCGGCAACTGCCTTTACGACATCAACCATCGTTTCCCGACCTTCATGCGAAGCAGAAATATCAAGAAATACCAGTTCGTCGGCTCCTTCTTTATCATAAAACGCAGCAAGTTCTACTGGATCTCCTGCATCACGTAAGGATACGAATTGAACTCCTTTAACAACTCTACCTTCTTTCACGTCCAAGCATGGAATAATTCGTTTGGTCAACATTTAATCACGCACCTTTTCTAAGGCTTCCTTGACTGTAAACCGATTTGTATAGATTGCTTTGCCGACAATGGCTCCAATAACCCCCTGATTTTGATATTCCTTTAACGTGATAAGGTCTTTTAGGCTGCTTATTCCACCCGAGGCAATAACGCCTTTGCCAGTTGCTTCTGCCATTGCAACAATTCCTTCCACGTTAGGCCCAGAAAGCATGCCATCTGTTGCAATGTCGGTAACGATGAACACTTCAGCTCCTTCGTCAGCTAGGGCCTTGCCAAGCTCGATTGCCGTTGTTTCCGATGTTTGGAGCCAGCCGTGCGTTGCGACTTTCCCATCTTTTGCATCGATGCCGATTGCAATATGCTTGCCGTATTTACCAAGCATCGTTTTGGTGAAACCCGGGTCTGATACAGCTGCGCTACCGAGAATAACTCGTTCAACGCCACGTTCGAGATAATGGACAACATCTGCCTCTGTACGGATTCCACCGCCAATTTGAATGTTAGCACCGAGTTCTTTCGCTGCTTGAATCACATACGAATCATTGATTCTGCCCCCTGCTTTCGCTCCGTCGAGATCGACCATATGTATCCACTCTGCCCCTTGACTGGCGAAACTTTTCGCCATGTCAAACGGAGAATCACCATAAACGGTTTCTTGATTATAATCGCCTTGAATTAAACGAACACAATTCCCACCGCGCATATCAATGGCAGGGTAGATTGTGAAATTAGACATCTCATTACCTCCCTTTCACTAGTGACAAGTAATTTTTTAATAGGGACATGCCGATTGCACTGCTTTTTTCTGGGTGAAACTGCATACCGAATACATTTTCTTTTGTGACGATCGCCGGAACGTCCACATCGTATTTTGCAGATGCAGTCACAACTTCAGTTTCATTTGTCACTGCGAAATATGAATGAACGAAATATACATAATCCTCTTCAAGTCCTTTTAAAAGAGGAGATGAATGGTTGAAAGTTAGTTTGTTCCAGCCCATATGCGGAACTTTATAGGAATTGTTTTTGGAGTCTATACCAGAAAAACGTGCGACTCTCCCTGGAATAAGTGACAGACCTTTTGCAGGTCCATTTTCTTCACTTTCCTCGAATAATAGCTGCATACCTAGACAAATTCCTAATAGATACCGACCATTGGCTACGTGTTTCTTCAGAAAAACATCTAGTTCCTTACGCTCGAGTAAAATCATGGCGTCTCTGAACGAACCGACTCCTGGTAGGATGATCCCTTCTGCTTTTTCCAGTTCAGCAGGGTCATCTGAAATAAAAAACTCTACATCTAAACGTTCGAGTGCTTTACTAACACTGAACAAATTGCCCATGCCATAATCGACAATGCCAATCATTTATAACAATCCTTTCGTAGAAGGAATACCTTTTACACGGGGATCAATTGTTGTCGCTTCATCAAGGGCCCTTCCGAGAGCTTTAAAAATTGCTTCAATAATATGGTGCGTATTTTGGCCGTAATGAACAATTACATGTAGATTCATACGGGCTTCAAGTGCTAATTTCCAGAGAAACTCATGAACAAGCTCGGTATCAAATGTCCCAACCTTCTGTGACGGAAACTCTGCTCGAAATTCTAAGTGTGGACGGTTGCTAAGATCAACGACAACCTGTGCTAACGCCTCATCCATAGGCACAAATGCATTTCCGTAGCGTTTAATTCCACGCTTATCACCGAGGGCTTTGATTAATGCCTGCCCAAGACAAATCCCAATATCCTCTGTTGTATGATGAGCATCCACTTCAATATCACCTTGAGCATCAACCGTCAGATCAAAATGACCATGCTTCGTAAATAAATCCAACATATGTGTCATAAATGGCACACCCGTCTCAATTCGAGATACACCCTCACCATCCACGGTAAACGCAAGCTTCACATCTGTTTCACCAGTCTTCCTCACAACACTACCAACACGCTCCATACGAACCTCCTCCTAGGGGTCAGACCCCATTTCCCAAATCTATTTTCCTTGCATAAACCCTGATATATCAATGCCTTGATGTCGCCCGATTAGGGGTCAGACCCTATTTCCCACGTGATTCTACAGCTCGGGCGTGGGCTTCGAGGCCTTCAAGCCTGGCAAAGGTTGCAATTTTTTCTGCGTTTTTCTTAAAGGCTGTTTGGCTGTACATGATAATGCTTGATTTTTTCTGAAAGTCGTCCACATTTAGTGGGCTTGAAAAACGGGCTGTGCCGTTTGTCGGAAGTACATGGTTTGGTCCTGCAAAGTAGTCACCGACTGGCTCTGTACTGTATCTCCCTAAGAAAATGGCACCAGCATGGCGTACTTGAGCCATCACTTCAAGTGGATCTTTCGTGATAATTTCAAGATGCTCTGGTGCAAGTGTATTAACGGCCATAATCGCCTGATTCATATCTTCGCACACGATAATCTTCCCATAATCCCGAATTGAAGCTTCTGCAATCTCTCGTCTCGGTAACGAGGTCAACTGTTTTTCCACCTCTTTGGCCACCTCATGTGCTAAGCTTGCTTCTGTGGTGATCAGCACGCTGCATGCTCTGGCATCATGCTCTGCTTGCGACAGTAAATCTGCTGCTACTTCTTTGGCAATGGCTGTTTCATCAGCGAGAACTGCAATTTCACTTGGCCCTGCAATCATATCGATTGCTACGTCTCCGAATACTTCTCTTTTTGCTAACGCTACATAGATATTGCCAGGTCCGACAATTTTATCGACTTTTTCAATTGTGTCTGTTCCATATGCAAGTGCCGCAACAGCCTGTGCACCACCGATTTGATAGATTTCTGTAACACCAGCGATTTTCGCGGCTGCCATAACCGACTTAGACAGCTTCCCATCCTTCCCAGGAGGAGAAACCATTACGATTCGTTCCACACCAGCTACCTTCGCAGGAATTACATTCATCAATACCGATGACGGGTACGCAGCCGTCCCACCTGGCACATACACCCCAACCGCATCAAGTGCAGTTAATTTTTGTCCGAGCATTGTTCCTGTTTCATCTGTCGAAATCCACGAATTCTTTAGCTGTTTTTCATGAAAAGAGCGGATATTAGCGGCTGCTTCTTCAATGATCGATCGTTCATACTCACTTAGTTCATCAACTGCTCCTTCTATTTCCTTCATCGAAACAGCGAATTGCTTAAGCTTTACCCCATCAAATTTCTCTGTATAATAGGCAACTGCCCCATCTCCAGATTTTCTCACTTCATCGATGATATCTTGTACTGCCTTACGCTGGTCAGCCGTTCCTGAATCTACCGAACGCTTTAATGAGGTCCCTTCTGTAAAACGCTCTATCTTCATCACTTCACCTCCTACTGATTGACGATTTCTGCAAGCCGATCGACAATTTCTGTAATTCTTTTTTCTTTTATTCGATAGCTCACCGGATTCGCAATTAATCTCGATGTCACATCGGCAATTTTTGCATATTCAACAAGTCCATTTTCCTTTAATGTTTGCCCTGTCGACACAATGTCAACAATTCTTTCTGCGAGACCAATTAGAGGTGCCAGTTCAATCGATCCATTCAACTTAATAATTTCTACTTGTTCACCTTGTTCGCGAAAATAACTAGAGGCTACATTTGGATACTTACTGGCGATTTTCGGTGTAATATCACTAATTTTTGTATTAGGAAGTCCAGCTACTGCTAAATAGCAAGTACTTATTTTCAAATCTAGCAATTCATAAACATCCCGTTCTTCCTCCAACATAACATCTTTCCCTGCAATCCCAACATCCGCAACGCCATGCTCCACATAGGTGACCACATCCATAGGTTTTGCCAAAATAAATCGTAAATTCTCTTCTTCTATTTCTAAAATGAGTTTTCGTGAATCATCAAATTCTGGAGGAAGACGGAAGTCCGCTTTTCGTAATAAATCTGCCGCCTCTTCAAAAATCCTACCTTTTGGCATCGCAATTGTTAGAAAGCTATTCACTTCTTGCACCTCCATTTCCAATATACAAATGAACCTCATGAAACGCTTTAGTAAATGCATCGACGTTCTCTAATGCGTTAATTTCTTGAATCGTTACGTTTATCCCTCGTTCACGTTTTTCCTTGGCAAAATCAAGCGCTTCTTTTCTCCGTTCAGGACTGAAGACGACACATTCAGATGCTTCCGTTTCTTTTATTTCTCCTAGCGCTTCGGTCAGACGATCCATTCGGATGGCAAATCCTGTTGCAGGAGTGTTCCAACCGAATTTTTCAAGAAGGCTGTCATATCGGCCTCCGTTACCAATCGGTGAACCGACCTGATTGGCATATACTTCGAAAAGAGTGCCCGTGTAATAACTCATATGACTGACGAGCGTTAAATCAAACGAGATAAATTCTTCGATTCCAAATTCCTTTAGCTGCAGAGCCAACTCTTTCAAATCTTGAAGCGTTTCTCTTCCCGTTTCGTGTTCAAGCAAGTTTGCGGCCTTGCTTAATGTATTCTCCTCGCCTTTTAAGGAAACGAAATCAATTAATCGTTGCTTGTCAATCGACGATAAAGGAAGTGACTTCACATGTTCACGATAGCCTACATAGTTTTTTTCATATAAATATTTCCGTAAAACGGCTGCTCGTTCTTCATTTCCTAAAATGCTAATAAATAATTCCTGTAGAAAGCCTATATGTCCGATTGCTATTTTAAAGTCTTTAAGACCTGTCGCTTTTAGCACATCTACAAGTAGTGAAATAATTTCTGCATCAGCACTAATGGATGGATTACCAATGAGCTCGATTCCAATCTGTTCAAACTCTGCCGGACGACCACCCTCTCTTTGCTGAGCCCGATACACATTGGCTGAGTATGCAAGGCGTAGTGGAATTTGTTGCTTTAGTAGCTTAGATGCTGCAACTCTGGCAATTGGCGTTGTCATATCCGGTCGAAGAACAAGTGCGTGTCCTTGCTGATCAAGTAATTTAAACAATTGCTGATCTAAGATTGCTGAAGCCTCTCCGATTGTTTCATAATATTCCAATGCTGGCGTTTCAATAAATTGATATCCCCACTTCTTAATCTCAACGCTCATACGATTTCTTACCAATGCCTTCGTTTCATATAACAACGGAAGCGTATCTCGCATGCCTAGTGGCTTTTCAAACATAAACGGCTTAGTCACAACAACACATCCTTCAAGAATTATCTTCACTCTTAATCATTCTCGCAAAACCAACCAAAACTTACCACATAAATATACAGATAAAACAAAATACTTTAGTTCACTACCATACTACCGAGTTGAAGTTATTCATATTCTACCCTCCAAATAGCACCACGTCAAGCACAACATTTTGGGGTCAGACCCTATTTCCCAACTTCTCTCATACACTGAACTCCCTTATAATTCATGGGTTTGCGCAAGGCCTTGCAGGGGTCAGACCCCATTTCCCATAATAAAAGGACCAGTCCTCGCAATGACTATAGGCAGTTCAATTTAAGTGGTTGTACCACTCGGAACTGTGTATAGCTTGTAAGGTCTGGCCCTATTGGGACATCTTTTATTCGTTCAATTTGATTCAAAATTCCAATTGATTCGTTCTTTCGTCTTTCGTGTAAATGATGCGCATGGGGTTACCGCCTACAAATGCGCCAGCAGGTACATCTTTATGAACAAGCGTACCTGCTGATACAATAGCCCCATCGCCAATAACAACTCCTGGTAGAATCGTTGAATTGGCACCAATTAAGACCTCATTGCCAATCACAACTTCCCCAAGCCGATATTCTTTAATTAAATATTCATGTGCTAAAATTGTTGTGTTATAGCCAATGACTGTATTTCTACCGACTGTAATTTTTTCAGGAAACATACAATCCAGCATGACCATAAGGGCAAATGACGTTTGATCCCCAACCTTCATTCTCAAAAAAACACGATACAGCCAGTTTTTCATTCCTAAAAAAGGTGTGTATCTGGCAAGCTGAATTACACCAAAATTTTTCACAACTTTCCAAAAAGGAACCGTTTTATAGACATGCCAAAGCGAGTTTGCATCTTCTACCGGGTACCTTGTTGTCCGTCTCATAAGGCTTACCCCTCTAAAATCGTGATTAAATCTGACATCTTCTCAAGAATATAATCCGGATTGTATTGCTCAAGATGCTCCCGGCCCTTCGCCGACCAAGCCACTCCTGCTGTTTTTGTCCCAGCATTTTGTCCAGATAAAATATCGTGATAGTTATCACCTATCATAATGGATTCTTCAGGAGACGAGCCCAATAAAGCCAACGCCTTCTGAACTGGTTCAGGATCCGGTTTCGCTTTTTCCACATGATCTAACGCAATAATCACCTCAAAAAACTCATCCAGCTTCGTCAATTGCAAGCCCTTCATCACAACGGCACTTATCTTTGTTGAAACAATCGCCAGTTTATAGCCGCTCTCCTTCAACATTTTTAACGTTTCATAAATCCCGTCGAATTCCGTTACTAACAGATCATGATGTTCCAAATTATGCTTCCGATAATGCGTGACCATCTCTTCCGCACGTTCTGGATCAATACTATGGAATGTTTCAAAAAGAGGCGGACCATTAAAAGGAATGACATCCTCACGTTTATAACGATCAGGATAATAATAATTTAATGTATCTAAAAATGAAGCAACAATTAATTCATTTGTATTAATCAATGTTCCGTCTAAATCGAATAATAAAGTTGTAATTTTACTGTTCATAAGCTTCCTTCCTTTGCGTAAACTCCGATCGATTCCAAATAAACCCGATAATCATCGTTAACAGAATAGCTGTTGTTAGCCTAATGACCAACAATGGCCAAACTGGAATCCCAAGCGGAATAAATATTAATGTATCCTCAACGACAGCATGACACGCCACTAGAAAAATAAAAGCAAGTGTCATATCTTTTTTACTTACATTATCTTCTTTAGCTGCTTGGATCATGACACCAGCCCCATACGCCAATCCGATTGTGAGACCTGCCACCATCGTCATCGATGTATTGGGCTTCATCCCTAGAACCTTTGTAAATGGTGCCAAAACCTTTGACATAGCATTAAGCCAATTCAAATCTTTCATAATCTGCATGATAATCATTAATGGAATAACAATAAAAGCTAATTGCAGTACCCCAGAAGCAGCCCGTTCCAACCCATTCAGTAGAATTGCCCACACTCCATTAATTTCCGCTGTCTCCGGACTAACAAATCCGTATTTGGCAAGCTCTGATCCACCTTGCCAAACGAGATTAATAATAACAGCAGCCAATAAAGCTAAGCCAATTCTGACCGTTAAAATAGTCCAAAGTTTTACACCGACCTTCGCTGCAACTCCCGATTCAATAAACAAATTGTGACTAAACGATAACATGATGGCAATAATAAAGACTTCTTTCACCGATAAATCAAGCGTTAAAATCCCGGCAATTCCTGCATACAAATTTAAAAAATTGCCTAATACAAGAGGAATTGCAGCTTCTCCCGGCAGTCCAATCATATTCATAAAAGGAGCAATGAAATCGATGATCCATTGCAAAACCGGTGTATATTGAAGCACGGATACAATCAACGTAACCGGGAAAATCACTTTACCTAAAGTCCAAGTAGTCTTTAACCCTACCAATAGACCTTTTTTCACCGAATTACCAATCAATTCCCCTCACCCCCGATTCGTTCATTATGCCTCTAAGTATTTTTTATCGGCGTATCCCCCAACTCTTCTATAAACCCAAAGGCCGATTGCCACTACAATTAATACGATTGAAATAACTTGGGCAATTCGGAGTGTTTCTGTCAGCATTAAACTATCTGTCCGCAAGCCTTCAATGAAGAATCGGCCGACTGAATACCAAATGACATAGGATAAAAAGATCTCCCCTCTATGCAAATTCGACCTTCTTAAGAATAGCAACAACACAACACCCAACAAGTTCCAAATCGATTCATATAAAAATGTCGGATGATAATAAGATCCTTCTATGTACATTTGATTAATAATAAAATTAGGTAAATGGAGATTTTCTAAAAAGGCACGCGTCACCTCACCGCCATGCGCTTCCTGATTCATAAAGTTCCCCCAACGCCCAATCGCTTGCCCTAATAAAAGACTTGGAGCCGCTACGTCCACAAGCTTCCAGAACGATAATTTCCTTACTTTTGAAAAAACAATAGCAGTTATTACAGCACCGATAATCGCTCCGTGTATCGCAATACCGCCGTTCCAGATTTGAATGATTTGACCCGGATTTTGCGAATAATAATCCCACTGAAAAATAACATAATAAATTCGAGCACTAATAATTGCAATGGGGACGGCAAACAGAATCATATCAACAAAGGTTTCCTTACCAATTCCCCTTCTGTCCGCTTCCCTTGTTGCAATATACAATCCTAGAAGAACACCAAACCCAATGATAATTCCATACCAATGTACTGCCAAAAAACCTAAATCAAATGCAATAGGATTTAACGGCTGTATGTCTTGCTCCATCACATTCCCTCTTTTCTATTCCAAGAAATTTTTCATCCAAGATTCCTTAATCCATCAGTTGGAATGACACTTATAGAGGTTGTTCAAAAAGTCCGATTAAAAAGCCTGCGAATTGCATCAAAGCCCATGAATGACCTTCTGTTAAAATCGCACACGTCATGACGAGCAACACAGAAGTCAGCACATCCTGTGCTAGTCCGGTCCTCAATGTTATTGTACACGCGAAAGGTTTGAGACAAACGCTCGCAGAACTTCCCGACTCTTTTTATCCTCCTTTTTGAACACGCACTTATGAGGCGAAGGTCCACATTAAAATTCTTCATATCCATTTCCAGAAATCGTATTATTCAACCGGCTTGAGAATATTTCAGCTGCATTGACGCCCATTCTTTTCAAACGGAAGTTCATCGCAGCCACTTCTATAATAACAGCTAAGTTTCTTCCTGGACGTACAGGAACCGTTAATTTCGTCACTTCTGTATCAATGATTTTCACTTTTTCCTCATCAAGGCCGACACGATCATATTGCTTGTTCTTTTCCCAAAGCTCCAAATTGATAACGAGAGAAATCTTCTTATTGCTCCTCACAGCCCCTGCACCAAACAATGTCATCACATTAATAATACCCAGTCCGCGAATTTCGAGTAAATGCTCAATCAGCTCCGGAGCATTTCCAACTAGTGTATCCTGATCTTCCTGGCGAATCTCCACACAATCATCCGCAATTAAACGGTGTCCTCGTTTTACCAACTCGAGTGCAGTCTCACTTTTACCAACGCCACTTTTCCCAGTAATCATCACGCCGACTCCATAAATATCAATCAGTACCCCATGGACAGCGGTTGTCGGAGCAAGTTTACTTTCAAGAAAATTAGTCAAGTGACTAAATAGTCGGGTTGTTTTCATACTGGATCTCATTACAGGGACCGATTGTTGTTCAGACGCAAGGATTAGCTCTTCCGGTACTTCATGCCCACGGCTAATAATAATTCCAGGTGTAATATCCCGACACAGATTTTCCATTCTGCTTGTTCTTTCCGACGCACTCAGCTTTTCAAAGAAAGACATCTCTGTCATTCCAAGTAGTTGAATTCTTTCGGCTGGATAAAAATCAAAAAAACCAGCAATTTCTAAACCAGGGCGAGAAAGATCACTTGTAATAATAGGACGGTTAATTCCTTCTTCACCACTGACTAATTCAAGATTGAACGTATCTACCAAATCTTTTACACGTACTTTTGCCATGTATCGTTAGCCTCCCTGGGAGTTAAATTATTTCACTTATAAAGGTAATCTTTATTTTAGCATTTTTCTACAAATATCCAAACAAAGGTTTTGTAAAATCACTCGATACAAAAATAGCCTTTCCAAACTATGTAATATCTAAAGAGGATGTCCCTTATCACAAGGGGTTGACCATGCACCCACAATACAGTTCAAATTAAGCACAAGTACTACTATGAACTGTGTATAGAGTGCGTGGTCAGCCCCTTATGGAACACCCTCTTGTTTCATTTTCATCTGTAATAGAAATTCCAATTTACGATACTGAAATGCCACCAGTTTTCGTATCGGCAAACAAATGAAGAACAGGTACACTATGTTTGGTCGTTTTGAATTTCAACGCTTTTTGAATGACATCATTTTTCTCTTCAATAATTTGAATGCCATCCAAGTTCACATTGAAGTTACCCAGATTCGATTTCAACTCTCCTTCAACCGCAATTCCCGTAGGCAGGAATACATCCAGCTTCCCGGTTACTGTTTTGACGGAAATGTATTCACAATTCGGTTCTTCAACACGACATGTCACTTGACCGGCGAATGATTGTGCATCAAGGTTTTTATAAACTCCATCAACATGAATCGAGCCATTTAATGTTTCTGTCTCAATTTTTTCTATAGTTGCTTGGCGAATAGAAATATTACCATTCCCCGTTTCAGCATCGAGTGTTTTCCCTGTCACGCCTTCGATAGCAATTTTTCCGTTGGCAGTCTTTACTTTAAAATGATTCGCTCTTAAGGACTCTCCTCCAGATATTGAACCGTTAAACATACGGATATACACTTCTTCATACTCTTTATTAGGGATATACAGAGTAACATCAGCTTTTATAGATTTCTGCAATACATGGAAACGTAATTTTTCATCTTCTACTGTAAAATGCACTTCTTTTAACAGCACTTCTCTTGCTTCATCCTGCATTGCGCCGCGATAAACCTTCGCTTGACATTCGATTCTAATTTCGCTGTTAGACCATGGAATAATTTTCGTTTTTCCATTTGCAATATCTATCTCAATCTCTTTAAGCGGAGTTTGATCATGGGTAAAAATATGCGAGATCTCGTGTGAAGCACCAAAATTGAAGTCAAAATCCGATTCTTTGATTTTTTTCACGGCACTCTCTACGAATTCAAAGATTTTCTCTTTTGAAGAGCTGATTTTTTTATTAAAATAATCTTGTTGCTTATTGGTACTTTCTTTATCAAGCACGACGGTCGATAATTCATTGACCAACACTTGTTCTTTCTTCTCTGATTCTTTACTCGCCTGATCTAATTCCTCTAAAATCTTTAAAGCTTCATCCGTTGATAGCTTACCATCTTGAACCATTTGTAGAATTCGCTTTTTTTCTTCATTCATTTTCTTTCCCCTCCAATTTCAATCTATTTATTTCACACGTTTTCTCGATTTTCTCACAAAAATAAGCCGGGATAAATAAGCTAAGCATTTCTTTCTTCCTGTAAATAATTATTGAATCAATTAGGTAGTGCTTTAAGTCAAAAAAATAAAAACACGCTTACTAATTAATACGCCTACTATTCATGAAAGTTTCATCACTTACAAAATTTAACTTCGCTAATTTTAAACGACATAATAATTAACGAATCTAAAGCAGGATGTCGATTAAAATGCATATTGGCATCCGTTTTAATCAATCGTTTGATTAAGCGTATAATCGTAAATTTCTGCAAAGTTCTTCTTTTCACACCGACAAAATATTCACCTATCTATTTCTATCGCATATATCTTTTGAAATGCGCTCTCTCTTCCATTTTAATCAATCGTTTGATGAAGGACAAAGAAGAAGTCTTCAAACATTTCCTTTACACTTCGACAATTTCAAATGACAAAAAAATTAATGAATTTCGCACAATGTATCACTAAAAACACACGTTTGCACTCCTTTTCATCAATCATTTGATTAAGCGCTTTTCTACAAAATTCTTCTTTTAATATGAAACAAGCAAGCCAAATTGGCTTGCTTATACATGTTCATGCTCTTTTTCTTCGATTCTCTTCTCCATTCGGATACGGTCTCTTTCGAGTATAGGTTTTAGATATTTCCCTGTATAAGACCCCTCTACCTTAGCGATCTCCTCTGGTGTTCCAGTCGCGATAATCGTTCCACCTTTATCTCCGCCCTCAGGACCAAGGTCGACCAAATAATCGGCTGATTTAATGACATCTAGATTATGTTCAATGACAAGAACGGTGTCCCCGTTTTCAACGAGCCGCTGAAGGACTTCAAGAAGCCTGGCTATATCATCTACATGAAGTCCTGTCGTCGGTTCATCAAGAATGTAGAAAGAGCGACCATTTGAACGACGATGGAGTTCAGAAGCTAGCTTCACCCGCTGCGCCTCTCCACCCGAAAGAGTGGTTGCTGGCTGTCCAAGTTTAATATAACCTAAGCCAACATCTTGAATCGTTTGCAGTTTTCTACTGATTTTTGGAATATTTTCAAAGAATCCAACTGCTTCTTCCACTGTCAAATCTAGAATATCAGCAATATTTTTGCCTTTATATTTCACTTCCAATGTTTCACGATTATACCGTTTTCCATGACATACTTCACAAGGGACGTATACATCAGGCAAGAAATGCATTTCGATTTTAATGATTCCATCGCCACGGCAAGCTTCACAGCGACCGCCTTTGACATTAAAACTAAAACGACCTTTTTTATAGCCGCGGATTTTCGCTTCATTTGTTGTCGCAAACACATCCCGAATATCATCAAAAGCACCTGTATATGTAGCAGGATTTGAACGCGGTGTTCTTCCGATTGGTGACTGATCAATATCAATGACCTTATCAAGGTGATCGACACCCTTGATTTCTCGGAAAGAACCAGGACGAGCCTTTGCCCGGTTCAGTTTTTGCGCTAATGATTTATGAAGAATTTCATTCACTAACGTACTTTTCCCGGAACCCGAAACACCAGTAACAGCCGTAAATGTACCAAGGGGGAATTTCACATTCACATTTTTGAGATTGTTTTCTTTCGCTCCTTTGATTTCAATATAACGACCATCACTTTTGCGACGTTCTATTGGCAATGGGATAAATTTCTTCCCTGACAAATACTGCCCAGTTAACGAATCGGGATCATCCATTACTTCCTGTGGCGTACCTTCAGAAACAATTTTTCCTCCATGAGCACCTGCCCCTGGTCCTACATCAATCAAATAATCGGCAGCAAGCATTGTATCTTCATCATGTTCAACAACGATGAGCGTATTGCCAATTTCACGCATATTCTTTAGCGTTTCAATCAGACGATCATTGTCTCTCTGATGAAGGCCGATGGATGGTTCATCCAGAATATAAAGCACACCCGTTAAACGTGAACCAATCTGAGTGGCCAGTCTGATTCTCTGTGCCTCTCCACCTGATAGTGTTCCTGCCGCTCTGCTTAAAGTTAAATACTCTAAGCCGACATTAGCAAGAAAGCCCAAGCGTTCTTTAATTTCACGCAAAATTAACTGAGCAATCGCTTGTTCTTTTTCCGTTAAATCCAGGTTTTCAAAAAAGTGAACAGCTTCTTCAATCGAATAAGCCGTTGTTTCACTAATCGTTTTGTTTTGGATGAGGACAGCGAGGCTTTCCTTTTTCAGCCTCTGTCCTTTGCAAGTTGGACAAGCATGTTGAGCCATATATTTTTCCATCTGATCACGGATATAGTCTGAGCTTGTTTCTTTATAGCGACGTTCCACATTATTCAAAATACCTTCGAAGTTTATATAGCTTTCGTGCAACCTGCCATAATCATTTTCGTAACGAAAAAGAATCTTTTCTTTTCCAGAGCCATATAAAATCTTATCCAGCAAATCATCCGACAAGTCTTTAACCGGCGTATCCATATCAATTCCATAATGATCAGCAATGGTTTTCAGTAGTTGCGGATAATATTGCGAACTTGTCGGTTCCCAAGGCGCAAATGCATTCTGATTTAAGGTTAATTCTTCATTCGGAATGACGAGCTGCTTATCGACTTCAAGTTTCGTACCAAGACCGTCGCAATCTGGACAGGCGCCAAATGGGCTGTTAAAAGAAAACATGCGCGGCTCCAACTCTTCAACAGAGAACCCACAATAAGGGCAAGCGTGATGTTCACTAAACAAAAGCTCTTCTTCCCCATTAATATCAATTAATACTTTGCCTTCTCCAAGCTTTAAAGCACTTTCCATTGAGTCGGCAAGGCGCGCTGCTATTCCTTCTTTAATAACGATACGGTCGATAATGACTTCAATCGAATGTTTCTTATTTTTCTCAAGCGTGATGTCTTCCCCTACATCTAAGATCTCGCCATCTACCCGAACTCTCACATAGCCTTGCTTTTTAATGTCTTCAAAAACTTTGGCGTGTGCCCCTTTTCTTCCAGATACAACTGGCGCAAGTACTTGCATTTTTGTTCGATCAGGGTATTCTAAAATTCGGTCTACCATCTGTTCAATCGTTTGTGACGATATTTCAATGCCGTGATTAGGGCATGTCGGCCTACCGACGCGTGCGTAAAGTAAACGTAAATAATCGTAAATTTCCGTCACTGTTCCTACTGTTGACCGCGGATTACGGCTTGTTGTTTTTTGATCAATAGATATCGCCGGTGAAAGGCCTTCAATAGAATCCACATCTGGCTTGTCCATTTGGCCTAAAAATTGTCTGGCGTAAGCAGAGAGCGACTCGACATAGCGCCGCTGCCCTTCTGCATATATCGTATCAAATGCAAGCGATGACTTCCCTGATCCCGACAATCCAGTAAGGACAACAAGCTTGTCTCTAGGGATTGTGACGTCAATATTCTTCAGGTTATTGGCTCTCGCACCAATAACCGTTATTTTTTCCAATGCCATTGTCTTGTCACCCTTCCACTTTCAGCTCGAATAAAAGATCACGAAGCTGTGCTGCCCGTTCGAAATCAAGGGCTTTAGCCGCTTCTTTCATTTCTTTCTCTGTATTCATAATGAGCTTTTCTCGTTCCTGTTTTGTCATTTTAGTGAAACTAGGAGTAGTATTGTATGTTTCTTTATCTTCCGCAGCATGAGTCACACGAATGGAACCACGAACCTCTTTTTGAATAGTTTGTGGAGTAATCCCGTGTTTTTTATTGTATTCTTCTTGAATTTCACGACGCCGCTTTGTCTCACCAATGGCCAATTCCATCGAATTCGTCATGCGATCCGCATACATAATTACATGCCCATTCGAATTCCTCGCTGCACGGCCGATTGTTTGAATAAGCGAACGCTCCGAACGCAAGAATCCTTCTTTATCGGCATCCAGTATCGTTACCAAAGATACTTCAGGAATATCAAGACCTTCTCTTAGCAAGTTAATCCCTACCAATACATCGTATTTACCCATTCGTAATTCACGGATAATTTCAATTCGATCTAAAGTCTTTACCTCAGAATGGAGGTACTGAACCTTAATTCCAATTTCTTTTAAATAATCCGTTAGATCCTCAGACATTTTTTTCGTCAGCGTTGTGACAAGTACGCGCTCGTTTCGTTTGATGCGGTCTTGAATTTCACCGATTAAGTCATCAATTTGACCTTCAATCGGTCTCACTTCAATATTTGGATCTAATAAACCAGTTGGTCTAATAATTTGCGCGACCATTTCTGGTGTATGTTCCAATTCAAACGGACCAGGCGTAGCCGATACAAAAATAGCTTGATTAACTTTCTCCTCAAACTCTTCAAATCGAAGCGGTCTGTTATCTTTGGCGGAAGGCAACCGGAAACCGTGATCAACCAACACTTGCTTTCTCGCCTGATCCCCGTTATACATGCCTCGGATTTGCGGTAAGGTAACATGTGATTCATCTATAACAAGCAGAAAATCCTTTGGGAAATAATCGATCAATGTATAAGGTGTTTCACCAGGAGACTTCAATGTTAAATGTCTAGAATAATTCTCAATACCTGAGCAAAAGCCCATTTCACGCATCATTTCAAGATCATATCTTGTACGTTGTTCGAGGCGCTGAGCTTCGAGAAGTTTGTCTTCCTTACGAAGTTCTACCAACCATTCTTCTAGTTCTTTTTCAATATTCTCAATCGCTATCTTCATTTTCTCTTCACGGGTAACGAAATGGGAAGCTGGGAATATTGCAATATGATCCCGTTCAGCCGTAATTTCTCCAGTTAACGCATCTACTTCACGTATTCGATCAATTTCATCACCAAAAAACTCCACACGAACACAATGTTCATCACGAGAAGCTGGAAATATCTCAACTACATCACCCCGTACACGGAACGTCCCACGGTGGAAGTCGATATCATTTCGTTCATATTGAATGTCTACTAATTTATGAAGCAGTTTATTTCGGTCAATCTCCATACCTGTGCGGAGCGATACAATCATTTCCCGATATTCTTCTGGGGAACCGAGACCGAAAATGCATGAGACACTGGCGACAATAATGACATCTTGGCGTTCAAATAACGCAGAAGTAGCAGAGTGACGCAGTTTGTCAATCTCATCATTAATGCTTGCATCCTTTTCAATATATGTATCTGTAGATGGAACATATGCTTCAGGTTGATAGTAATCATAATAACTGACAAAATATCCAACAGCATTGTTCGGGAAAAACTCTTTGAATTCATTGTACAGCTGCCCTGCAAGTGTCTTGTTATGAGCAATGACTAATGTTGGCTTATTAATTTCTTTGATTACATTTGAAACAGTAAACGTTTTTCCCGTTCCAGTTGCACCTAGCAACGTCTGATACCGTTTCTCGCTTTCCACTCCTGCTATTAATTCCTTAATTGCAGCAGGCTGATCTCCTTGTGGCGAATAGTTGGAGACTAACTCAAATTGATCCTTCACTAAGCGATCCTCCATTCTAAATACGTATTTCTAATAAGCGGAATTTTGCATAGTCTATAAGAGATTGTTCAAAAATCAGGTAAAAAAGCTTGCGAGTTGCTTCAAAGCTCTGTCTCTCCGGCCCTCTCGTTTTGCTGCATACGCGAAAGGTTAGAGACGATCACTCCTCGAACTTCTCAGCTCTTTTTATCCTCCTTTTTGAACACGTACTATAATGAATTTTATCTGTTTTTACCGTTAGGCTTTCGTCTAAATCACTCATATCTATTTATAGCCCTTTATTGAAGCATTCTATACACATTCTACCACAATGGACTACTAAGAAACCAATAATAAGCGAACGTTCATTCGACACCTTTTCGACAATACAAGGAGGTAAGAGGTAAATGTTAGCCAGATAAAGTGAAACTTCCACCAGCTTTTCCCCCCACTGATGGTTAGTTGAACCAAATAGAGGAGTTAGCCGTTTGCACTAGAATCAAGCAGTCAAATATAACTCGGTAAGCCATAGCAAAAATCACATGGCGTGATTTTCACCATGTGTTTATGTGTTTGTTTAATATAGAAATATAAATAAAATGCTAGATTCGTTTTAACATTTTCGACGAATACCAAAACCCAACTGTTAAAGAAAACGCGTCAGCGATAATCAACAACCATGTATGCGTATATCCTTTATATGCCGATGCTGCTATCAATGCGACCGTCAATGCAAGACCGACAAAACGATTAAACGTCACTCTTGAAAATAATATAACAAGTAAGCCAGGAGCGATTAGAGCACATAGAAACTTAACCATTCTTCCATCTCCTTACAGTCTACTGTAATTTTACAGCAAAACCCATTTACTATTTAAGTAGTTTCAGTTTAATTCATTTATCAGATAAAATCCAATTGTTTACGATTTATGATATCAAGTTACGATTCGTAAGGAACATGAGTTCTTCAGTCCAAAAACAAAAGAGCCAAATCCCTATAACCACTCTATCCAGTTCAAACTAAGTGTGTGTCACACTATAAGAGGATGTTCAAAAATTCCGGTAAAAAAGCTTGCGAATTGCTTCGTCGCTCATGAATGACCTTCTGTTAAAATCGCGCACGTCCTGTGCGCAACACAGAAGTCAGCACATCCTGTGCAAGTCCGGTCCTCACGTTTTACTGCATACGCTCCGTTCCTCAGAATTCGCGGCTCTTTTCCTCCTTTTTGAACACGCACTATAAACTGTAAATAGAGTGTTAGGGCTCAGACTCTCTTGGGGCATCTTGTTTTAAACCTTCATTTTTTAATAGGGTTCCGCGTCATGTCCTTTTTTAATTGCTTTTTCAGGCGCCTTATCTCCATCTTTGTTTCCAAGAGGCTTTTGACTGGATCCATCCCTTGAAGCATTTGCCAAGCCTTCTCGTAGACGGCGGCCGTATTCCTCATCCGCTTCTTCTGCAAGAGCAATCATCTTGGCCTGTATTCGACTATCTACTGGTGCAAGCCCTGAAACAAGGTTAGAAATCAACTCATCCTTCTCCCAGTCTTCAAACATTCGGTACGTTTCACCTGCTTGCTTCGTATTGCTTTGGCGATCAATGGATTCCCTCACAAGCTTTCCCTCAATATAAGGGGTAAATTCTTTCCCTTCTTGCTTTGCTTCTTGCAGGCCGCCAAGGAGTGAGGGCTCGTAATTGATATGTGGGTTCTGATTTCCCCCGAGATCAACTCGATATTGCATTTGACCACCGCGTTGATTTGTTGCTACCTTTTTCTTAGGTGCATTAATTGGCAGCTGTAAATAGTTTGCGCCGATACGATGACGCTGCGTATCAGAATAGGAAAATGTCCTACCTTGAAGCATCTTATCGTCCGAAAAATCAAGACCATCAACCAAAACTCCTGTTCCAAATGCTACCTGCTCTACTTCAGTAAAATAATCTGCTGGATTTTTATTCAGAACCATTTTCCCGACTGCAAGCCATGGAAACTGATCTTCAGGCCATAATTTCGTGTCATCTAAGGGATCGAAGTCCAGTTCAGGATGATCACCATCACTCATCACTTGGACAAGTAGCTCCCATTCAGGATATTCACCGCGTTCAATTGCATCATATAGATCCTGTGTAGCATGGTTGAAATTGGTCGCTTGAATTTCTTCTGCTTCCTTTTGTGCTAAATTTTTTATTCCTTGTTTAGGCTCCCAATGATATTTCACAAGAACGGCTTCACCTTCATTGTTCACCCATTTATATGTATTAACACCTGACCCTTGCATCATGCGGTAATTCGCTGGAATGCCCCAAGGTGAGAAGACGAAAGTGACCATGTGAAAGGATTCTGGTGAATTGCAGCAAAAATCAAAAAATCGTTCGTTATCCTGCAAATTGGTAATGGGGTCTGGCTTAAAAGCATGAATCATATCGGGAAATTTAATCGCATCACGAATAAAGAAAATTTTTAAATTATTTCCAACCAAATCCCAGTTTCCATCTTCCGTATAGAACTTCACAGCAAAGCCGCGTGGGTCACGCAATGTCTCTGGCGAGTGGGTTCCATGAATGACGGTAGAAAAGCGAACAAACACAGGTGTCTGTTTTCCTGCCTCTTGAAAGAGCTTAGCCCGTGTATACTTCGAAACAGGCTCATCCCCCGCTTTTCCGTATGCTTCAAAATACCCATGTGCACCAGCACCGCGACCATGTACGACCCGTTCCGGTATTCGTTCCCTGTCGAAGTGACTTATTTTCTCAATGAAATCATAATTTTCTAATGTTGCCGGTCCACGATTGCCAACAGTTCTCATATTTTGATTATTCGTTACAGGATGTCCTTGCCGGTTCGTTAAAACATCTTCTTCTTGATTGGGATCATTTGATTGATTGTTTGACACACTCTTCACTCCTCTAAACTGAACTACTATCTACCTTCCCCATTAACCGGAAATTAATTCCAAATTATATGATTTAAAGGGTTTGTTAGTTTTTTGTAAATACCGTTGACAATTCAATACATTGAATTTATAATTTGTCTTACATTAAGTTATCTCGAATTAAAAATATATAATTTCACTATACTATATTGGGGAGGAATTTTATCATGACAAAAACGAAGTGGGCAATTGACGTAAGCCATAGTGAAGTGGCATTCTCTGTTAAACATATGATGATTTCTAAAGTGAAAGGTTCTTTTAATCAATTCGATGCATCAATCGAAGCCGATCCAGCCGATTTAACAACTGCAGATATCACATTCACAATCGATGTTGCAAGCATTGATACCCGAAGCGAAGACCGTGATAATCACCTTCGTTCAGCTGATTTTTTTGATGTTGAAACATACCCAACATTAACAGTTAAATCTAAAAGCATCACCAAAACTAGTGATGATGAATATGCACTGACCGGAGATGTAACACTACACGGCGTTACTCGCGAAGAAACATTCCAAATTACATTCGAAGGTGAAGCAAAAGATCCATGGGGCAATGATAAAGCTGGATTTAGCGGTTCTGGTAAAGTGAAACGCAGTGATTACGGCTTAACTTGGAATACGGCTCTTGAAACAGGTGGCGTACTTGTTGGTGACCAAATCGCACTAAACTTCGAGATTCAAGCTGTTAAACAAGCTTAATTATTCTAAACTAAAGATTAACAAGTGATCCCTTAACGAAAAGGTCAGATCCCACAACCACAATATACAGTTCAAATTATACGTAAATACCACTATGAACTATGTATGAAGTGTGTGGTCAGACCCTTTTTTTATTATTTATTCCTATCCCGCTCTCCTTCTATCAATATTCTTCTTAATAAGAAAACAGCCTGCAGATCATCTACAAGCTGTTTTACAATGACTTATTCATATAAACGTTCTAACTCATCAATCAGTGACCCTACGTATGAAACGGCTTTACTAATTGCATCAGGCTTTGTCATATCAACACCTGCATGATTTAACAGCTCTTGCGGTTTCTTTGTTCCACCTGCACGCAAAACATCGAGCCATCGATCAACAACAGGCTCTCCTTCTACTTGAATCTTTTGGGCAACGGCTGTTGAGGCCGTTAATCCTGCGGAGTATGTGTATGGATATAAGCCCATATAATAATGCGGCTGCCTCATCCACGTTAAACTCGCACCTTCATCCAACTCAACAGAATCTCCCCAGAAGTCTGTGAGCACTGACTTTTTGGTTTCAGAAAGCACGTTAGCCGTCAACGCTTTTCCGTTTTCTGCAAGCCCGTACACACGGCGTTGAAATTCTGCTTCAAGTAAATGAGTAACGAAATTATGATAATAGGTTCCCAGCAGTTGAAGAACAACCCAACGTCTCATTTGCTTATCATCTGTACGAGCAAGCAAATGCTGGCCGAGCAGTAATTCATTCATAGTAGATGGAGCTTCAATGAAGTATGTAGATGGTCTCGTATTGAACACCCTTTGGTTTTTATTTGCCAGATAAAAATGGCCAGCATGACCCAATTCATGAGCAAGAATAAATGCACCGCGCATCGTATCTTGCCATGTGAGTAGAATATATGGATGAGCGCCGTATGGACTCGAACAAAACGCACCCGTTGACTTCCCAACATTATCAGCAAGATCGACCCATCTTTCCTTTAAGCCCTTTTTCATAATTTCACTATATTCTGGCCCCATCACTTGAAGTGATTCAAGAATCACTTCACTCGCTTCTTCATATGTTGTTTTTGGATTGAACTCTGGATCAAGCGGCGCTTTTAAATCACAAAATAGTAGCTTATCTAGCCCTAATACTTTTTTCTTCAACCGGGCAAATCTGCGCATATGTGGAGCAAGTTCTTTTAAAATCGTGTCATGTTGATGCTTATACATATCAAGCGTAACTTCTTGTGGTTCTAGCAACATATGTGTCACGGATTCATAATTACGCAAACGAGCGAGCGTCACTTGCTTCGTAACTTCTGTAGAATACGTAGCAGCAAAGGTATGTTTATACTGCTCTAACGTGTTGACAAAAGAATCATACGCTTTTCTACGGACCTCAGTATTTGGTGAAAGTTCATAACGATCTTCGAACAACGCAAATGAAACAGGCCATTCATTTCCTGTTTCATCTTCAATCGCTACAAACTGCATATCCGCTAACTTACTCATACCATAAATTTTATAGGGAGCCGCATGAACTTCACCTAGTGCCGCCAACACTTTTTCTGTTTCTGGAGAAAGCCTATGTTTCTTCGTTTCAAGCAGATCCGTCAATTTTTTGCGGAACGGTTCCAGCTCTAAATTTTCTTGTATGTATTGTTCCACTATACCTTCAGGTAATGCTAGAATTTCAGATTCAATAAATGAAAGAGCCGCATGCACTTTTGTAGCTAAAGACGCAAACGCAGCAGAATTCGCTTGATTAACAGGATCTGTTCCATCTGTTGATTGACATAAGGATGCATATGTTCCTGCTTTTACTAACTTCAGAGTTAGCTGTTCCTGGGTAAGCAAACAATCCAATAAAACTTGTGATCCGTTGTGTAGAGTATGCTTGTACTTCACAACTTGCTCAATATCACTCTCAATTGTAGTTAAACCTGATTCCCAAGCCTGATCAGACACAAATAAAGCATCCAAATTCCACGTTTTCTCCACAGGTATTTCAGAACGTCTACTTCGTTTTTCAACTCTATTTTCCATGCATATTCTCCCCCTACTAGTATGTAAACATAATTATTTTCGTCTTATATGATTAGTGATTTTTGTAAATAAAGAATCTCTTTGAGCTAGTATATACATTTTATTAGATTTACTTGAATGTAGAACATGTTTGGAAGTTTCACTTTATCATCTAAGTGAATATCTTTTGTGAAAAAGCATGTTGGGTAAACATAATAGGGGCTAGTAGTTCGAAATGTTCGTGCGTTTAACAAGCTTAATTACTGCGAGTATCAATTTGTATCATGGAGGTTCGATTACTTTTTTTAAAAGTATAATTCAATAGGCGGATGCACGCTTCAATTTTATAGTCACGGAGCAAAATCCAAAACCTGGTTGAGATATCTTCTTACCTATCTATTTAGAATCTGGTTTTTCTCATATATCAGCCAATTTCTGAAAATCCAGAAGTATCATAACGTTTTTCATCCATAATTAGCTGCATATAAGCTAATCTCACTACTAAAAGCGTCAATAGAAAACAAACGATGATAAAGATAATCTTTAATCCTTTTTTCGCTTCCATTCCCATCATCTCGATATCACCTTTATTAATTTTTAGAAAAAACTGTCGCAGTTAAAAATAGAATACAAGTTACAGCGAATATAATTGTCGTTATCGGTTGCGGTACAAGAATGTAGAAGATTGTGCTACATATTAGAATTAAACCACTTACTTCACTAAAGAATTTTAACGCCATATGAATCGATCCCTTTCAAATGTCTATCTTAACTATTTCTTTCACAGAAAGTCTTAATCTACTATAATAAGATTTAATTTACTTAAGTATACATAGGAGCGCAGTATGGCACCATGTAGCAAACATCATATTATTCTAATAATTGAATGAATTTTCTGTTTATTATAAATGAGATCTAATCTGGTCTTTCAACAAATTTTGGCGTCTAGCCTCAGGCGCGCTTTGCGTTTTCTCTATGGAAAAGGGGCGGGGCCCCGCATCGCCACTTTCATAAGGTAATACGGTTTGAGAACCTGAACCTTTTTCATCGTTGGGCTGGGAGCAGATACTCATGTATGTTTCTTATTAGGAGGGATATTTGATGATCAGACAATCATACAAAGTTTTATTAAAATCGATTGGGATGGAAACAATCGCAAATTATAAATATTTGCAAGAAAATAGTGAAATGATAGTAGGCCGCTCAAATCATCAAGAAAAAATTGATTTTCCTATTTTTAATAAACTGGTCTCTCGAAGACATTGTAAAATATATTTGCAAAATGGTTTTATTTTTATCGAGGATTTGCAAAGCAAGCACGGAACTGAATTAAATGGTCAGAAACTAACTCCATTTAAATCGTATCGGGTAAAAGAAGGAGATTCACTCACATTAATTAGTGGATTGATTGAATTTCAGATAGAAAGAAATAACGATGATACAATTGAATTTTATGTAGGAGAACGAGCGAAAACGGTTAAAACCGTGCTCAATGATCCGATGCAAACGATTCAAACTAAAAACGAGTCGATTAAAATGGCCCACAAAGAGTTTGCCTGTTTTAAGCTCTTATTCAATCGTATTGGGGACATTGCAACAAAGGAAGAAATTATGCAAACTGTTTGGCCTGAACGTAACAACACGTCAGATTCTCCTGTGACGGATGAAGAAATTTCCTCATTGATTTATCGAGTACGTAAAAAAGTTGGCCATCACTACACAATTAAATCCATTACGAATAAAGGCTATTACTTGGAAGAAATAGAGTGAAGGTGTCTCATAAGGGTCTGAACTCGTACTCTAAATCACTATGTAGTGTTTCACACACTAATTTCATACTGTATTTAGTTGTCATGGAGTCTGACCCTTTGCTTTTGATACGCCCCCTCATTTACATAGAGGATAGAGGATTTCACTTAAAAGTCTGATACCACTACCCACTGCTCATTTATTTATTCGTCTATGTAATGGCTTGAGGTGAATAGGCTTTTTTTCAACTCTTCCTACAAGTTATTGCATCGCGTTAATGATGATACCAGCAATGAGATACGTCATAAGATAATAGATCGTAATGAAATATAGCCCCCGTGTTCTACTCTCAAACAGGAGATACTAATCCCAACTAGTAGCCCAACAATCATTCCCGACATCAAAGTTGTTTGTTTCATCATATACATTTCTAAATCATACTGGTGAATCCCATAAAAAATCCGAGCACCATTGTGATGACTGTTGTTATGAGGACAGCGAGATAATTCACTTGAGTTAAGTCCACTTCTCCTTTTTTGTCCATTACATGATGGTTACCGACATTTGACATCTGAATTCTAATCTTTACGCACGTTTCTCATTTGGTCTTTCATGGTTTACTCTAGATCTTGGTTACTAAGGATCGTTTACAAAGAAACCCTTTCTGACATAAGTTTTCTTTAAAGTTGCAATTGATTTTTTGAATTTTCGTAGAATCATTTATTGTCGGCAAAGACTTGGCGCTCCATATCTAAGAGCTGGGTTTTCATGTCCAAACCGCCCCGATAGCCGGTAAGGGATCCGTTCTTACCTACCACACGATGGCAAGGAACTGTAATTAACACAGGATTTGCTCCAATAGCTGCTCCCACCGCACGAACAGCGGCTGGTCTTTGAATATAATTCGCGATGTCAGAATAGGACTTCGTCTGTCCGTACGGAATTTCACAAAGTGCGTTCCACACAGCAAGCTGAAACTCTGTTCCATTGTAATCAAATGGAACGGTAAAGCTCATTCGTTTCCCTTTAAAATATTCGATTAGCTCAACTGCATATGGTTGCAGCTTTTCCCCATCTTCAACAAGCGGACTCCCTGGAAAACGGCGCTCTGCCCAAACGGATAATTCTTCAAATGGCATATTCTGCGAGCCTACAAAACAGAGCCCCTTCGAAGTTGCAGCCAGATAAATATTCCAACCCTTGTTTTTCAGCAATGCCCAATAAATCGTCGTTTTATTTTTTGTTGCCATTTTACATCTCCTCCAATTTGTGTACTGTATTCGCTAATTTACGATGTTCTTTCGGTGTATGTCCGGTTTTCTTTTTAAATAATGTTATAAAATAGGGCGTGTTTGGCATCCCTACAGACATAGCGATATCTGCAATCGTTCGATCTGAATGGAGCAAATATTTTTCTGCCCTGTTTATTCTAATTTGTTGGATATATTCTATCGGCGTGATACCCTTCACCTTTTTAAAAGTACGATGCATATGATAGGGGCTTCCATGGCTCGTATCAGCCAACGTCCCAAGAGTTAGTTTTTCCATATAATTCTTGTCAATGTATTCTGTGATTAGAGCGACCCATTCGCTATCCGGCAAACGCTCCCCAGTCGGTTTACATCGTTTGCAAGGACGAAAGTTTGCCTGTAGGGCTTGCTCGGTATTCTGAAAAATACGGACATTTTCTTTTTTGGGTGCACGTGATTTGCATGACGGTCTACAGAATATCCCAGTCGTCTTTACAGCATAAAAAAATTGATCATTGTACGTTGCATCATTATCAATAATGGCCTGCCATTTTTCATCTGTCATAGATTCACTATGATCATCCTGTAAGCTATCATGGATTCTGTTTGTCATTTCCCTCACCTCTCTTCACATTATACCCCTCAATAAAACAGTACGAATGATTTCAGAATGTAAAAGCAAGATAGTGAAATAAACCACATCTTTTTTGTGTTACAACTTAAAGAGTATGGTTTATATGGATTGAAGGATTACAATGATCGATAATAAGATGGATTCTAATGAAATGGTTCCACATCCTACTCTTCCAGCTTGTACATGGGAAGATCATGGAAGTGAAATCCATATAAAGGTTCCTAACGAATTTGACTATAAGCAAAATCTAAACTACTTAGCAAATTCACCGAATGAATGCACTTTTCATGTTAAAGGTCAGTGTATATACAAAGCCTTATCTATCGGGATTGAAACGCTAGTTATTGAAATAAGCGAGCATAAAGAAAACGGGCTAATCATCCGTTTTTTAGGCGATTCTAGACCTGAGGAAAAATGGCCACGAGCTGAAATTGTACGCTATATTTGGGAATGGTTTGACCTTGATTATGATTTAAAACCGTTTTATGAAATGGCAAAGGCAGATCCGTTACTAAAGCAGCTCGTTTGTGATTTCTATAGACTACGCGTGCTTGGTATTCCCGATTTATTTGAGGCCTTCTGCTGGGGAGTCTTGGGACAACAAATTAATTTAGGATTTGCCTACACAAAAAAAAACAATTTGTTGAAAAGTTTGGCGAGTTCATCGAATGGAATGGAAAAAAATATTGGATGTTTCCGTCTTATAGTCGAATTGCACAATTAATGGCTAATGGAGAATTATCGAAGGAAAAATTAATGAAAATGGCTACCTTTAAAGAAGTAGCGAAAAGATTGATTAAGATATGTGGAATTGGTCCATAGACGGCCAATTATGTTCTCATGCGCTGTCTCCGACTTCCTACTGCGTTTCCTATCGATGATGTGGGGCTAATTCATTCAATCAAATTATTATTGAGCATGGATCGAAAGCCTACGAAAGAGGAAATCTTAGAATTAGCAATCCTGTGGAAAAATTTAGAGTCCTATGCTACCTTTTATTTATGGCGTGTCCTCTATTAGGTCGATGATAGTGAAGCCGTTCCAAAATCCTATTGCTGGGAGTGGTCTTAAGGTAGTCACACAAAAAAACAAGACTAATTTAACGAATTTCTCCATTAAATTAGTCTTGCTGGCTATTTTTCTAGATCATTTTCTCTGACAAGAACCTTAATAAATCAGCAGGTAGCGGGAATGTATCATTATTAATATGGAGTTCAGTAAGCTCTTCCTTAGAATTTTCTAAAGCCTTGATTCCGCTAATTTCATTATGAAGGTTTTCCATTTTCTTATCTAATTCTGTAGCAGAGTTAGCCGCATCCTTTAATTCTCGAATGAGCCTGTCCGGTATTTCTTTATCATATTTGTAATAGATCTTATGCTCTAAACTGGCCCAAAAATCCATCGCAATCGTTCTTATTTGAATTTCGACAAACACTTTCTCTACTCGATCAGACATAAACACAGGAATTTTAATAATAAGATGTAAGCTCCGGTAGCCATTCCCCTTAGGATTCTTAATGTAATCCTTTGTGTCAATCACTTCGATATCTGCTTGACCACTAATCATTGCGGCAATTTTATAAATATCCGAAACAAAAGAACAGGTGATCCGAATGCCCGCTATATCTTTAATCGTATTCTGTATCGCCGGTAATGAAAATGGATAATTTTTCCTGTTAATCTTATTAAAAATACTTTCTGGTGATTTGATTCGTGAATTTACGTGTTCAATTGGATTGTAATCGTGAGTATGATGAAACTCCTGTTCCAATATATTAATTTTCGTCATCATTTCTTCTAATGCGAACTTATACACTAACATAAATTTCGTCAGTTCATTTTTCATTTGTTTCAGCTTATCAATATCCATATAAGATGTCATTCCCATTTGTTTCTCCTTTAATGTTGAAACGGATTGCTAGAATAACGGACGGACCATACTCCCTCCATTTCTTCTATCATACATCCATTATAGCCAAAATCAACATACTGAGTCCAAGAATAATATCTTTAAATGGTCAGTAAAAAGATACTAAAATAAGAAAAACCAGCTAATCAGACGTGTGAAATAGTTGGTTTTATTCATAATCTTACGCTAATGTGGTTTAGTCCCAAAGGGTCTGATCATCTGTTTCTAGCTTCTTTATGCCTTGCGATTTTTTGGAAACGCCATTTCAAAGGAAGTCCCCTTTCCGATTTCGCTGTATATTTTCACTTTTCCGTGGTGTTTGTCAATAATCCATTGGGCAATAGAAAGCCCCAATCCACCTCCTGCTTCCGTTGCTCGCGACTTGGATACTTGATAAAAACGATCAAAAATTTTCGAGATATGCTCTTCTCCTATACCAATACCATTATCCTGTACTTTTATCTCAATGGAAGAAGCTGACTGAAAACAAGTAATCATAATTTCTCCATTCTCATTTGTGTACTTAAGGGCATTATCCAATAGGATCACTATCAATTGGTGTATACGCTCTTTATCCCCCAGGAAGGAAATCGAAGATACCGCGTCCAATTGGAGTGTTTTCTCTTGATATAAAGCTATTTCAGAGTAATGTTCAATTATTTCATACAGCAAGGTGCTCAGCGAGAATTCCTCTTTTTCCATTTCTAGTTGATCTGAATCAGATCGGGCTAATGTAAGCAAATTGGAAACGAGCTTGGACAAACGGCGACATTCTTTGGATATGATAGATATATCCACTGCCTTCTCTTGTATAGTCGAAAATGGAGAGCGCCATAATAAATCCGTTTTAGATTGAATAACCGCCAAAGGTGTCCTTAATTCGTGAGAAGCATCTGACACGAATTCTTGCTGCTTACGCCATGCTTCTGTAATAGGAACGAGCGCCCTTCCTGCCAAAAAAAATCCGATACCCACTGCACAAACACTGCCGATACTGCAGCCAATAACCAAAATTAAAAGTAACGTACTGAGCATATCTTTTTCAGATGTAATGTTTCTGACAAACTGTACCGTTATTTCTTTTGATTCTATATACTCCTTTACTGCTATTGTCCTAAAGTAAAACCCTTCTGCTTCTACATCTTGAAGTTTATTTAAATCTTTAGGGAGAAATTCGGTTTGATTATCCACAAAAACAGCGGAATCCCGATTCAAAGTAACCATTTCGTTGTTTTTGTTCCAAACTAACACGACGATTCGAGGATCTCTAGGCCCCCTTGGTAATCCACCCGGTCGCTCTAATGGTCCTTCCTGGTTGGTTTATGCGCTCTACCGCAGTAATCAAATCCGTATTTACATCCTGATCTAAACGAGACTCAACATAGAAGTAAATAATCGTTGCTATCACACCAATTAAAATAATAAAGACTAATGAATTTAAAATCGTGAGCCTAATACGAGTCCGTTGAAACATGTGATTTCTCCTACTGTTTTTTCAGCATATATCCGATGCCGCGTACTGTTTGAATATCTTTTTGATAACCGAACGGCTCCATCTTTTTACGAAGATGATGAACAAACACTTCTACAATTCCTATCGTTGTATCAGAATCAAATCCCCATACCCGATCATAGAGCTGCTCTTTTGTTAAAATGACACCCTTATTTTGAATCATAAATTCCAACATTTCATACTGCTTTAGCGTTAGCTTGATAGGATAATTGTCTACGACAATATCCTTTTCTTTGCCAAACAATTCTATTCCACGATATTGAATCGTTTGATTCGTAGTTAAACTGCCACCTCTTCTCAACAGCGCCCGTATCCGTGCTTGCAGCTCTGGCGCTTGAAACGGCTTAGTTAAATAATCGTCTCCTCCAAAGTCCAATCCTCTCACTCGATCTTCTAATGAGTCTTTTGCCGTCAAAAATAAAACCGGTGTTTGAATTTGTTCACTCCGTATTCTTTGTATCACTTCAAAACCATCCATTTCTGGAAGCATGACATCTAGTACGATCAAATCGCAAATATTTTGCAAGGCCATAAAGAGCCCTTCTTCTCCATTGTCTGCACAATCTACTTCAAATTCTTCTGATAATATTTGTTTAATGGACTGCAGTAAAGAACGATTATCTTCTACAACCAATATACGCATGGTTTTCACTCCTTCTCCATATAATAACAAGACAAAGCGGTCGCTGTACACGATCGCTTTGTCTTGTTTTATTCATAACGCAGAGCTTGAATCGGATCGAGTTTAGACGCCTTATTCGCTGGAAACACACCAAATATCACGCCAACTACTAAAGAAAATGCAAATGACACCAACATGACTGGCACGGAATAGGCAATGGTTGTTCCCGTTGCTAAAGTAAAGATTTGGGCACTTATTACTCCAATTCCCACTCCTATTAATCCACCCAAGGCACTTAATACGACTGATTCAATGAGGAATTGTAGCAGAATATTTCCGCGTTTTGCGCCAATTGCTTTTCTTATGCCAATTTCCTTCGTTCGTTCTGAAACAGATACGAGCATAATATTCATAATACCAATACCACCAACGATAAGGGAGATAGCCGCACTTCCCCCTAGCATGAATGTCATGGTTTTATTGACCGATGATGCTGCTTCCATTAAATCTTTTTGACTGGATACACTATAATTATCAGCAGCACCAACAATTGTAGACATCCTTTGTTCGATAAGGCGTGATGTAAAAGTAATTATATTTTCATTTTCTACCTTCACATAAACGGACTCGATATCAGTGGTAGAGGCTAAGCGTTGCCCTGTGCTAAGGGGGACAATAATTGTACTGTCTCCGCTTGTTCCTAGTGAACTCCCAACAGATTCAAGAACGCCAACCACTTTATAGGATGTTCCATTCACTTGTATAGATTCTCCAACTGGATCACCTAATCCGAACAAGTTTTTAGCAGTATCTGCACCAAGTACTGCTACTTTTGAGTGATTCTCATGGTCTAAGTCTGCAATGAAACGCCCTGATTGCAGCTGTAAATTACGGACATTCAAATAAGAAGAAGTTGTGCCGATCATTGACACATATACATTTGTTTGCCCATTTTTTACGGTGACCCTTCCTGATATAGTTGGAGCAATGGCTTCGACACCATTGACCTCTTGAATCTGATTCGCTTCATCTTCTTTAAATGTAACATCTGAACCAGTAATACTTACAGTTAATACATTTGTACCTAGGCTGCCAATTTGATCTTGTACTGCTTTTGTAGATCCTTGTCCTATCGCAACCATGACAATAACAGAAGAAACGCCGATAATAATACCGAGCATCGTCAGAAATGCTCTCGCTTTGTTCCCTTTAATGCTTTTCAGTGCCATTCCGATTGTCTGCAAACCACTCACCTCCATTCTCATACAACTGTCCATCGTGTATTCGAACAACGCGGCTAGCTTTCTTCGCTACTTTTAAATCATGCGTAATGAGAATAATGGTATGTCCCTGCTCATTTAACGAATTCATAATCTCTAAAATTTCCCTACTTGTTTTACTATCTAGCGCACCAGTTGGTTCATCCGCTAGTAAAATGGGCGGATGTCCAGCCAACGCACGTGCAATGGCTACACGTTGCTGCTGTCCCCCTGATAATTGGGTTGGTAAATGAGGTGCTCTATCTACCAATCCTACTTTTTTTAAAGATTCTAGGGCAATTTCTCTTCGTTCCATTGCTTTCATTCCACGATAAATAAGAGGAAGCTCTACATTCTCAATCGCTGTTAGCCTTGATATAAGATTAAAATTTTGGAAGATAAATCCGATTTTCTTATTTCGAATAACTGAAAGTTGTGAACCCTTCATTTTCCCTACATCTTCACCATCTAACATGTATTTGCCTGAATTAGGTCGATCTAAACATCCGATCATGTTCATAAATGTTGATTTTCCAGAACCAGATGGACCTATGATAGAGATAAAGTCGCCCTTTTGAATATCGAGGGAAACATCTTGAAGAGCCATTACCGTTTCCCCGCCAAGTTCATACTTTTTTTTCATGTTTTTAATTTGAATAATCGGCTCTGTCCTATTCATTAATTTGCTCCTTGTCTACTGGCTCTTCCACCTGTAAATGCCGGTGGTTCATCGCCTCCATTTCTTTCTCTGAAGTTGCCACCTGAGAAATTGCTACTAGGCATCATCATTCCTCCTTGAAAAGTATTACCCGTAGATTGAACTCTTGGTATTTGAACAGACTCACCTTCTGTTAATCCGTTGGTAATTTCTACATACGTGTCATTTGAAATTCCAGTTTCTACTGGTACTTTTTTTGTTGATTGTATTGAATCGTCTATAGCTGTTGAAATAAGTACATATTTTTTACCTTCATTGGAATAAACAGCTTCTACCGGTACATATAATGCGTCTTCTTTACTTGCTACTGAAATACTAGCTTCTGTTGACATGCCAATCTTCATTTTTTTTGGATCGGTGATTTGTACGATTACACCAAATGTAGAGACCCCATTTGATGGTGTTCCTTCTGTTGCTACATTTGTTACTTTTCCTTCAAATGTTTCATCTTTAAAGGCACTTGCTGTTATTTTTACCGGTTGGCCTATTTGTACTTTTGTAATATCTAATTCATCTACACTAATTGTTGTTTGAAATTTGCTGTAATCTGTTATGTGTGCGACTGTTGCTGAACTTTGGACAGAATCTCCATTTGCAACAGAGAGGGTTGTGATCGTCCCAGCAACCGGGGATTGTAGAATACTCCCATCCGTAAAGGTTACAAGTGTTTCACCTGCTGCTACAACATCACCCACTTTCACACTTACAGTATCCGCTATCCAATTGCTGCTACCCCCAGCACTTCTATCACTGTTATCTTCCCTTAATACAGGTGATATGTTTCCTTCTTCATCTTCCATACGAAGAAGGATCGTTCCTTGTGAAGCCCCACTGCCGCTTTTTACACGAACTGATGTGATATCCCCATCAAATGGAGCCGTAACAATATCGCCATTTTTAAACGTTACAAGTTTGTCACCTTTATGTACGGTATCTCCAGTTGCTACACTTACGCTATCTACTACAAGTATTGTATTTGTTGCTGTTACATCTTGGTCTGTACTCGCCGTAACCGAACCCGAACCCGTAACATTTACCTCCAATTTTCCTTTTTGTACTGTTGTTGTTTGTACTTCAGCCGCAACATTTTGTGTTTGATCCTTTTCACCTAAAAAAAACCAACCAACCGCTCCTCCAATTACAACAATCATGACCGAAATAATCATCCACTTTTTCAAATTTCTATTCTCCTTTCTATTATTGAGTTTGTTCGGATTGAGTTTGTCTTTGTTGAAAGTGGCCATTCCCTGGGAATCCCTGACCATCTCCTCTTCCGGAAAAGTCTGTACGCATACTTTGTTTATATACTACATATCCCACTCCAATGGCGGCACAAGTATTTATTGCCAAATTTATAATGAGCAAAATTTTTATTAAACTTTGTTTGGATTGTTCCATTTTTTTATTCCTCCCTGTTTCATTTGGATAAGCACATTATGAGTTTCATTCCTTAACTTTTCCTTAAGAAATAGGCTATGTTATATAACGCTGTTGACTTTTGGTTCACTTTAGCTCTAACGCCATGAAATAAAAAAAACGTTGCTAGTGTCTCAAAGCTAGTCCCTTGATAAAACTTAAGCTAGAGCCTGTTGGAGCCATAACAATGTAGATTTTGTGAAGGAGAAGCGTCGTGTGGTAATAAATAGTCAATTAAATAGCCACTAACCAGTATGCCGTATGACGGAAAATGATGTTTTCTTTAATCGGGGACCATAAAAGCCTATTGTCTCTAAGTGAGATAATAGGCTTTTGATTGATAATTGGGGAGATAAAATGACTACGGCAAAATGATACACGTACACGTCATTTTCTAGAACAAGTTCTAAATGGCATTCCTTTCACAGCGAATCGAGTTAAAATTCAGCTTCCGGTGATCCATCTTTTCACTTAGAATAGTAGTTTAACAATCACAAAAGAACTAGACAAAAGACGCACCCAATTTTGATGCGTCTTTTACAGATACATAATCACACTTCATTATAATTAAATATGACAAATTACAAAATCGCTCGACTACGCTCTTTTCGCCCCTCTTCAATAAAGAGGAGCCCCAACTCGTGATGTTCACCTTCGAACAGTGCGCGTTGGACGAAACGAATTTCCCCGTTATGTCCGATAACTTCCATCTTACAATGCGCTCGATTTTTTTGTAATGCCCCGTAAAATTCATGTTCATTGCTCACTTGTGATCCATTCATTTTCATAATAATCTCTCCCATTTCCAAGCCCATTTTATCCGCTGGTGTGTGTGGAATCACTCCAAGAATTTTAACACCAAGCTTACTTTGGGAAAAATAGAACGGGAGCTTACGATCATTCATGTTTGAAAAATAGTGAATCAATTCGCGACCAAGCATCGCAAGGACAACAGCTACAATGGACAAGTATGAATACCAGTTTCCAAAAACGGCAAGCGTTGTAACGATGACAGCAAGAACAGTAACTTTTCTTGCTTGTGCTTGTATCGCAATTTGTGGCAGGCTTCCTTGGATTGTTTTGGAAAACCCAATTAATACTGGAATCGCAATCGGAGTAAAATGAAGCTCCCCGATTGAAAATACAGGATACCAATCAATCGGTGCTACTAACTCTCCTCCTGGAACAAAGATAAATAAGGGGAGTAACCAAATTTTTCTCGCTTTGTATGTACCAACCACTTGCCCTCGCTTCGATACCATCAAATTCGGAGAGGGTTGTTTACTGCCACCTTTACTAATCAATATACCCTCAGCCAATAACAGCAAACCAAGTAATACAGCCAGACTTGGATATACGGGCTGGTCAAGGCTATGAAATGCCTCTGAAAAAATAGGAATTTCAATTTCTCTTCCTGCCAGAAAAACAATCGTCAAGAAGGAAAGACCAACGATATAGGCTGGAGAAAGCAAGCGTACTTGGAAAGTCAGTGACAATAAAATAGTAAATATACCCATTAAAAGAATGGCAGCAAACGGAATAACGACCCCAGATCCTATCGTTAAGATGGAAAGAAGCACTCCTATCAATAGCCCTATTGGCAAAAGCTGACGAAGCTCCTGAAATAAACTATTGATTCGAATAGTAAAACCACGTCTTTCCCTTTTCACCCGAAGGTAGCCGACGAACAGGCTAAGAATAATCGATACATAAAAAACAGGATGCAAAAAAAACATGCCAATCCCTTGCAAACTAGCAACTAACCAACCCACTATCAATATACCCGCACCCTCTCTATCTTCCTTGATAATATGTTAAAAACGGTTTCTCACCTGAAATGTCTATTTGAAAACAGATTTGTAAGTTTTTTTACACTTTCTCCTATTCTACCAAATATATTGCCTTCCTGCCTATGAATACGGAGAAAAGTCATCTTAGACCTACCATTATTTTTTTAAAAATGCCTTGTAACAATAATAGGTCCGTACAATATTTTTCCCCATCACACAGAAAAACCCGACCGAGGCCGGGCTAACCTTACATTATTGGTGCCTTGCCATTAATTTTAAAGCGGTTCGAAGCTGTAGATCATTTTTCTCATCTTTTTTCTTTTTCACAACCGCCTTTTCTAAGGCTGCCGCTGTTTTGCTATTAATATTACCACTCACAGTTAAATCATTTGTATTTTGAAAAGCTCTTACAGCTCTTTCGGTTTTTTCATCATAATACCCATCCGTTCTACCCGTCGAATACCCTAATGATGTTAGAATTTCTTGAGCATTTTTTATCTGTTCATCGTTCATATCTCGTTTAAATATCTTCTCAGCAGTCAATGGATGAACATTGAAATAGGAAGGTTGATGCACTTCGATTGTCGGCGTAATCCCTTTTTGATGAATCCAATTTCCATTCGGCGTCAGCCATTTATATAGCGTAATTTTAATATTGCTGCCATCCCCCATCGGAATAGCCTTCTGCACCGTGCCTTTCCCGAAAGTCGTCTCACCAATAAGTGGATATCCTCCAGCTTCTTGCATAGCACCAGCCAAAATCTCTGCTGCAGATGCACTGTCTTTGTCCGTCAATACAGCAATTGGATAGTCTTTTTTCTTTTCATTGCCACTAAACACTTCTTTTGTTTCTCCGGATCGATATTCAATTTGTAAGTATGGCTTGTCTTTCGGAAGCAATTCACCAAGAATGCTTTCCACACTTGTCAAAAAACCACCTGGATTGCCACGAACATCTATAATCAAGCCATTGATTTTTTCTTTCTCAAGCTCCTTTAACTGCTCTTTAAAATCGGCGGCTGTATCTTGAGAAAAAGAAGTGATTTCAATGTAGCCAATATTTTTATCATTCTCTTTTTTCATGCTTGAAAAAACTGTATCAAGAGGAATTTCGTCACGAGTGATGGCTACCTTAATTGGATTTGTGACACCTTGACGCTTAATCTCAAGATTTACGACAGTTCCTTTTTTACCGCGAATTTTCAACCGAGTTGCATTTAAATCCAGCTCTTCAATCGAATCGCCATCGATGCTGACAATCTGATCCCTTGGCCTCAACCCAGCCTTTTCAGCAGGAGAATCTTTGTAAGGTGAAACGATGATGACCTTATGATCCTCCATTTCTATTTCAGTTCCAATCCCGTCAAATGATGAATCAAGCGCTTCATCGAATTGCTTTGCCGTTTCCTTATCCATATAGACGGTATACGGATCTTTCAAGGTAGAAAGCATTCCCTGTATCGCCCCTTCCACCAATTGGGTGTCATCTACCTCCTCTACATATTGCTGATAAATTAAATCATGGGCCCTTTCTACCTTGGCCCACTCTGTGCTATCATAGGCTGCCGGCTCAGCACCTAGATCTTCCTCTTTATTCCCCCACAAATAGTGATGAACCTCACTGTTTGGATTTGCAACATATCCTCCCCCGACTGCCCCAATCGTTAGTGATGCCACCACCGTTACAGGAAGTGTCCATTTCTTTGTGATCTTCATGTTCATATAAGCCAATCCCTCTCTATAAAAAAGGTTATATCATACTCTATGAAAAAAAGGACAAGATATGCGCACAAAAAAACGAGGGTGTCTTAACACGGTCTGACCTCACACTATATAAACGATATATAGTAGATGTGGGATCTGACCTCTCGTTATCGGACAGCCTCGTTTCAACTTTCATTATTCAGTTATCACTGTATTACATAGAAAGATAGTTTAATGGATTCACAGCATTCGATTTCGCAGCGTTCCAAGCCCCTTTATGTAGTTCGAAATGCAGATGTTGCCCATATGAGTGGCCGGTATTTCCCATATAGCCAACTTGCTGGCCTTTTGAAACAACTTGTCCAGCACTTACACTCATCGAGTTAAGATGTGCATATACGCTTGTAAAAGTTTGACCATTGATGGAATGTGAGATCATGACCACATTGCCGTATGAGCTGGACGTATACGCACGTATTACGACTCCATCTGCTGTTGCAACAACTGGCACTGTACCACTTGCAGCAATATCAATCCCGTTATGTGATTTCCCCCATCGCCCGCCAAAGCCAGATGAAACATATCCAGCACTCGGTCGATTAAACGTGCCAGACGAAACGGCTGGAGCACTTACTGTCGCGTTTGAACTTGAACTTGAGCTTGAACTTGAGCTTGAACTTGAGATTGAGGCTTGCTTTTTCTTAGCAGCCGCCACTGCTGCTGCCTCCGCTGCTGCTTTCTTTCTCGCTGCTTCAGCATCAGCAAGGCGCTTTTGTTCAAGCTGAATCGCTTGTGCAACAGCTGTTTCCTGTGCTTTAAGATTTGCCGCTTCTTCTTCGAAACCAACTATATCATGCTCAGCATGCTCTTTTTGTTTATGAAGTTCAGCTAATAACACTTCTTGCTGATTCTTTTGTACTTGAAGTTGCTGCTTAACCTTTTCCAATTCAGCAAGCATTTTTTCTAAATCCAATTTCTTCTTTTCAACAGCGGATTGTGCTTCTTCCAGACTCTTTTTATCCTGCTCATGCTGTTTAATAATATCCTGATCAGCTTCGACGATGGTAGCAACAGCACTCACTCTGTCAATAAATTCACTAAAGCTTGAAGCACCAAGAAGCACTTCTAAATAGTTCAAATTGCCGCCGCCCTCTTGATAAGAAACCGCACGTTCCTTCAAAAGCTCATTTCGCTTTGCAATTCGATCTTTTAGCACTACAATCTCTGCTTTTAAAGATTCAATTTCGGCATTCGTTTTGTTAATTTCAGCCGTCTTCTCTATAATCTTATTCGCATTAACTGTCATATTCTTTTCAAGTTGATCTAGTTGCTCTTCAACCGTCAGCTGTTGTGATTGTAGATTTTTAATTTTAGTTTCTGTTTCAAGAATATTCGATTGAACATCCGTACGTTTTTCCTGAATCATTACTTTTTTATCCTTCATATCTTGCAATGATTCCGCATACGCACTTGGTACAGCCAAGAGGCTCCCAAGACCTAGTATGACTGTTGCACTCATCGCGATGACTTTATTTCTATGCACTTTCCCAGTTCCCCTTTCTTCTCTCCCTTAGACTTTGATATCTTTTGCTCTATTTAGCTAGGATTCTCTGTTTTGGTGCGTATTAGATAAGGTCAAAACCGGACTTGCACAGGATGACTTCTGTGTTGCGCACAGGACGTGCGCGGGTTTAACAGAAGGTCATTAACTAGCTTTGATACAAATGTAAGCTATTTTTACCGGAGTTTTTGAACAACCTCTTATACCTTTAAAAACTTACGAACAGACATCAAACTGCCCCAAATTCCAATTAGTCCGCCTAATAGAATAAGTATCACTGAAATCTGATAAATAAATGGACTTAACGGTAGCAATTCGAAAAATGGAATGTTAATTTTCGGTGAAACATATTTGAATAGATTAGAGTAGGTAATACCAATTAACACAATCGGAATGATGGCACCCAAAACACCCAGCCATAAGCCTTCAAGGAAGAACGGCCAGCGGATAAAGTTATTCGTTGCCCCAACTAATCTCATAATCTCAATTTCTTTTCTTCTTGCTATAATCGTAATTTTAATTGTATTGGAGATAAGGAACATCGCCGTGAATAACAATCCGATAATCAATACGACGCCAATATTTCGGGCAATATTTACCACATTAAATAAATTATCTACATATTCTTTGCCATATTTGACACTCTGAACATATTCAAAGGTTTCAATCTTCTTAGAAACCTGGTCTACATCTTGAGGAGTTTTCGTTTTCACAACCAATACATCACGAAGCGGATTATCTTGCTCAAATAATTTAAATGCCTCGCCGTTCTCCCCCATGCCTTCAATCATATTCGTCAGCTCTTTTTCTTTTGGAGAATATACGACAGAATCGACTTTGGCGATTTTCTTAATTTTCGCTTCCAGTGTCTTTTGATTTTCTACAGTTGCAGCCGGGTCAATATGTACCCGTATTTCAACATCATTTTCTACATTTGTTGCGATATGATTCAAGTTCATCATAATGACAAAAAACACACCAACTAATAGCAATGTTACCGTTACTGCACTGACAGAAGCAAACGTCATCCAGCCATTTCTGACCAAACTCTTACCACTCTCCCGAAAATGCCGTTGCAATGTATTAAGCTTCATATCCGTATTCACCTCGCAAATCATCGCGGGCAATTTTGCCACTTTCAATGGCGATTACACGATGTTTCATATTATTAACAATGTCTTTGTTGTGGGTCGCCATAACAATGGTTGTTCCACTTTTATTTATTTCGTCAAAAATATTCATAATTTCCCATGATGTTTCCGGGTCAAGGTTTCCTGTCGGCTCATCTGCAATAACGACCTTTGGCGAATTGACGATTGAACGAGCAATGGAGACACGTTGTTGCTCCCCACCTGACAGTTCAGTAGGTAGCATCCGTACTTTGTGCTTCAATCCAACTAGCTCCAATACTTCCATTACTCGCTTTTTAATTTCTTCAGGAGTCTTCTCAATAACCTCCATAGCAAACGCTACATTTTCGTAAACCGTCAATGTCGGCAATAGCTTGAAATCTTGGAACACTACACCAATATTACGACGGAATAGCGGCACCTTCGTATTTCTAATCTTCGGCAGGCTGACTCCATCCACAATAATATTTCCATTTGTTGGAGACTCCTCCCGATACATCATTTTGATAAAAGTAGATTTCCCCGCACCACTCGGACCTACTACATACACAAATTCACCAGTTTTTATTTTAACGTTGATCCCGTTTATAGCAACGACGCCGTTCGAATACGTTTTATAGACGTCTGTCATTTCTATCATATAAATAACCACCTAACTAGCTTTTTATTTCCAGAAAACTAAAGAATCAAAGGAAGTGTTTCTCTCGCTTCATTTCGACAATTTTTGTGAAAAAAACCGAAAAAATAACAGGAATTAACCCTGCTACTGTACAAAAGCCATTATACCATCAAAGTTTGTCAAATCCGAAAAAAAAATGTTACAGTTTCATTTCAATGTAAATTTCCAATTTTATCTCGCATTAACGGGCAGTAAAAGCCCGATTGGTGAGATAAAGTGAAACTTACCGATGCGTGAGCAGAGGTTTAGTTGAACCAATCGGGTTCGTACTGTCGATTGATCGAAGCGAAAGCGAAGATCTTAGCGACAGTAGAACGGGACTAACAATCAGTGGGGATGAAGAAAACCCCACTGATTGAAGTTTCACTTTATCTGCTGAAATGGATTGTTTTTGACAACAAAACGCCCTGCACCTATGCAAGACGTCGTTGATCATGTTCTTATTTTTTTTCAGAAAGCCATTTCGCTACCAATGCAGCCTGATCTCCTTGGATCAGCTTAGCTGGCATCCCCCCACTTTTCCCTTCTAAAATTATCTTTTCAATTTCATCTTTAGAATGTGTTGAGCCAATTTTCTTAAGTTCCGGACCAAATGCTCCTTCGAGATTCGCACCATGGCAGCTTGAACATTTATTTTTATAAATATTATCAGCTTCACCAGCCGATGTTGTTGTGGTTCCGCCTTCATTTGCTGGTTTGCTCGCGTTATCTTTGGATGTACCACATGCCGAAAGAGCAAGCGTCGTTCCTAGCAATAATGTAATCAATTTTTTATTCACTATAATGCCCCCTAGTTAAATTATCCACTACACCTATATTATACCAGCATTACGCGTGTTTAAAACCCTCCCCTAACACCTCCGAAGCATCCATTACGATCACAAAGGCTTTCGGATCAACGTCTTTCACCAATTGTTTCAAATTGGTGAATTCGGATTGATCAATTACACACATGAGGATTGGTCGAGAATCATCCGTATACCCTCCTTGACCCGATAATCTTGTAACACCGCGGTCAAGTCCATGAATAATTTCATGTCTCACTTCTTCGTCGTGATTCGTAATGATCATCGCCATTTTTGAACGGCCAACACCAACTTGAATTAAATCAATCGTTTTGCTTGTCACGTACAACCCAATTAACGCATACAACCCTTTTTCAATATCAAACACAATGGCCGCACTCAACACAATTAGTCCGTCAATTAGCGCTACACAAGTACCTAAGGAAAAATTCGTATATTTATAGATAATCTGTGCAGCAAGATCTGTACCGCCCGTTGAAGCCTTGCCTCTAAAAACAATACCAAGACCTAAACCGACCCCAATCCCGCCGCAAATCGAACCGAGTAGTGCATCTTGTGTCCATGGATCCCAATCTTTTGTTAGAAAAACAATAAGGGGTAAAACCAATGTTCCAACTAATGACTTTGCTCCAAACTGCATGCCTAACAACAACAAACCACTGATAAACAACGGAATATTGAAGGCCCACTGTACATATGCCGGCTCCCAACCGAACGTCCCAGTCAAAATTGTACTAATTCCACTGACCCCACCCGAAGCAATTTGATTCGGCAAAAGAAAGACGTTAAATGTAATCGCTATGATGGCTGCCCCAACGATTACAAGTCCATATTCACTTAATTTCTCAATCACCGGATGCTTCGGTTCTCGATATCTTTTTCTCATTTAACGGGTACTCCCTTCAACCTCTTTGTCCACACTTATTCATCACGATACAAATCGTTCAAAGTAGTATAGCACCGGGATCTATCCCCTGTAAATGGTACTCGGATAAGGTGAAACTTCAATCAGTGGGGGGTTCTTCATCCCCCACTGATTGTTAGTCCCATTCTCCTGTCGCTAAGATCTTCGCTAAGATCTTCGCTTTCGCTTCGATCAATCGACAGGACGAACCCGATTGGTTCAACTAAATCTCTGCTCACACATCAGTAAGTTTCATTTTATCTCACCAATCGGGCTTTTACGGGCAGTTTAATCCCACCTACGCTTCTTCGATTCTCCTAAGCCTTGAGGTTGGTATTTTACTACCCGTTAATGCGGGAGAAAGCAAAAAAGGGGTAATTCGCTACAGATCTTTATTAGTTTTTGCAATGTCAGGTAAATTAATCATTGGATTTTACTATTTGGGCTGAGCTCTTATCCCTTCTTTTGGAGAATTATATGAGTGCTTCGGAAACACTAGCTGAATTCTCAGCATGGAAGACCAGGACTACACGCCAAAATCACAGAATCATTCAAGAATCGTAAAAGCCTATGGAAAAACCCAATCGGAGAGAAAAGCGGGAGAAGCGGTGAGGAAAAGAAGGGTATCTGACTAGTAAATACACAAAAGTGGTAAGTAAATTGGAGAAAGTGAAAAGTAAAAACCTTTTTGCGAGTAGTACACATGAATATGAAGAGGGATATGCCCAATATGGTGGTTAATGCTTCAAAAAAAACAGGTCCACTAAACAGTTCTCACTGTTCAATGAACCATGATCTATTGAATCTTATAGTTTTGAACGCAGATAGGCATCAATAAATGCGTTAATGTCTCCATCCATGACCGCTTGCACGTTTCCGGTTTCCGTACTTGTACGGTGATCTTTCACCATGGAGTATGGGTGGAATACGTAAGATCGGATCTGGCTACCCCAGCCGATTTCTTTTTGTTCGCCGCGAATTTCATCCAATTCTGCTTGTTGCTGATCGATTTCGCGTTGATATAGTTTTGCTTTTAGGAAGTTCATCGCTTGAGCGCGGTTTTTGATTTGTGAACGCTCAGATTGACATGTAACCACAACACCTGTTGGGATATGGGTAATCCTAACAGCGGAGTCCGTCGTATTAATATGCTGACCACCAGCTCCGGTTGCACGATACGTATCCACTTTTAAATCTTCTGTCCGAATTTCCACTTCAATGGTGTCATCAAATTCCGGCATGACTTCACAAGAAACGAAAGAAGTGTGACGGCGTCCAGATGAATCGAAAGGCGAAATACGAACAAGACGGTGAACCCCTTTTTCCGCTTTCAAATAGCCATAAGCGTTATGTCCTTTGAAAAGAAGAGTCACACTTTTAATACCAGCTTCGTCTCCAGGCAGATAATCGATTGTTTCTACCTTAAAGCCTTTTTTTTCACCCCAACGAGTATACATACGCAGAAGCATGGAGCCCCAATCTTGAGATTCAGTACCACCAGCTCCTGGGTGAAGTTCTAAGATGGCATTATGTTTATCATATTCTTCACTTAATAACAGCTGAAGTTCATATTCATTCATATGTTTAACAAGCTCGACGATTTCCACTTCAAGGTCTGCTAGCAGCTCTTCGTCGTTTTCTTCTTTCACAAGCTCATAAGTCAATTCAAGATTTTCATATGATTCATTCAGTTCAGCCAATTGATTGACCTGATCCTTCAATCCATTCGCTTCATTAATAACAACTTGTGCTTTTTGCTGATCGTTCCAAAACTCTGGATCGGTCATAATATTATCTAACTCGGCTATACGGGCTTCCTTCTCTTCTAAGTCAAAGAGACCCCCTAAAGTCCACTAATTTCTTAGCTGTTTTCTCAAGCTCATTTCTAATTTCTGCTAATTCCATGCGATTCACCTCTTAATTATTTTCAAAAAAAAAACGTAATCAGTCTCTACAACTATATGCAAAAAAGGACGGTTTCGCAAATTGTATTTCAGATTTCTCTCTTGTTACTTATTCAGATGAAAAAAAAGAGGCGGTAAACCATGGACTCACCAACCTCTTTTCGTAGCCTATTTACTCTAAATTCCCGTGGCAGTTTTTATACTTTTTACCGCTTCCGCATGGGCAAGGATCATTTCTTCCTATTTCAGGCGATTTACGAAGTGGCTTTTTCTTAACCTTTTCTGAGCCTTCTTTTGGATTCACAGCATGTCCTTTAATGACTTCCTGACGCTCCAGATTATTGCGGATTTCTGATTTCATGATATATTTCGCAACGTCATCTTCAATGGCCGTAACCATTTCCTCGAACATCGCAAAACCTTCCTGCTGATATTCACGTAATGGATCAATTTGACCATATGCACGTAAATGGATTCCTTGACGCAATTGTTCCATCGCATCAATATGATTCATCCATTTACTGTCAACTGCACGTAAGACGATCACCTTTTCAAACTCACGCATTTGTTCAGGTGACAATTGCTCTTCTTTTATATCATATCGTTCTTTCACTGTCGCAATAATAAAATCGGCTACTTCAGCTTCATCTTTTCCTTTTAGCTCGGCTTCTGATAATTCACCTTCATCCACAAGATTCCCCTGAGCATAATCGATTAAGCCCTGATAGTTCCATGCTTCACTTTCCGTACCTGATGCAAATGGAGCAACATTACGATGAATGCTCGATTCAAGCATATTCTCCACGATCTCCCGTAGATTCTCACTATCTAGCACATCAAAACGTTGCTTGTAAATGATTTCACGTTGTTGACGCAGCACATCATCATATTGAAGAAGCTGTTTACGAGCATCAAAGTTATTCCCTTCAACGCGTTTCTGAGCGGATTCCACAGCACGAGACACCATCTTACTTTGGATGGGCTGTGTATCATCCATCCCAAGTCGTGCCATCATCGCTTTCATGTTATCCGATCCAAAACGGCGCATCAATTCATCTTCCATGGACAGATAGAATTGCGTCATCCCTGGATCCCCTTGACGTCCTGAACGTCCGCGAAGTTGGTTATCGATCCGACGGCTTTCATGTCGCTCCGTACCAAGCACCACAAGACCACCCAGTTCTTTCACACCTTCACCAAGCTTGATATCTGTACCTCGACCAGCCATGTTCGTTGCAATTGTCACGGCACCCTGTTCACCGGCACCAGCAATGATTTCAGCTTCTCGGCCATGGTTTTTCGCATTCAATACATTATGCGGAATTCCTTTTCTTGATAAATACTTCGAAATAATTTCAGACGTTTCAATCGCTACTGTCCCAACTAGAACAGGTTGTCCTTGCGTATGGCGCTCCGCAATTTCTTCGACTACAGCACGGAATTTACCGTCCATTGACGCATAAATTAAATCAGCTCGGTCATCCCGAACAATTTCACGGTTCGTTGGAATCACGATCACATTCATATTATAAATATTACGGAATTCTTCTTCTTCCGTTTTTGCTGTACCCGTCATCCCGGAAAGTTTTTCATACATCCGGAAATAATTTTGGAACGTAATCGTCGCGAGTGTCATGCTTTCGTTTTGAATCTCCAAGCCTTCTTTCGCTTCAATGGCCTGATGGAGTCCATCACTATAACGACGTCCTTTCATTAAACGACCAGTGAATTGGTCAACGATGACGATTTCGCCTTCTTGCACGACATAGTCAACATCAAGATGCATGCTAGCATGGGCTTTTAAGGCTTGATTAATATGATGGTTCAAAACAACATGATTAATGTCGAATAAATTTTCAATATTAAAAGCCGTCTCAGAACGGTTAATTCCCTCTTCCGTCAGCTGAACCCCTTTTGTTTTTTCATCATACGTATAATCTTTTTCCTTCGTTAGCGTACGTACGAATGCATTAGCTTGGATATATAACTGAGCTGACTTTTGCGCCGAGCCTGAAATGATTAATGGGGTACGGGCTTCATCAATCAGGATGGAGTCCACTTCATCAATGACAGCAAAATGCAAAGGTCGCTGTACCATTTGCTCTTTATAAAGAACCATATTGTCTCGTAAATAATCGAAGCCAAGCTCATTATTCGTGCTATACGTAATATCAGCATTGTACGCTTCTTGTTTTTCTTCCTTAGACATACCATTTAAATTCAAACCAACCGTCAAGCCCATAAACTCATAGAGCTTGCCCATTTCTTCCGCATCACGGCTTGCCAAGTATTCATTGACTGTAACGACATGAACACCTTTCCCGGTAATCGCATTCAAATAGACAGGAAGAGTGGAAGTCAACGTTTTACCTTCCCCGGTTTTCATCTCGGAAATATTCCCGTCATGAAGGGAGATCCCCCCCATTAACTGTACACGGAATGGATGCATCCCTAAAGATCGTCTCGCCCCTTCACGAATCGTCGCGAATGCTTCGACAAGCAAATCATCGACCGTTTCGCCTTTTTGGTACCGCTCTTTAAATTCTTCTGTTTTCCCACGCAGCTGTTCATCTGATAATGAAGCTGTTTCATCAGCTAGCATTTCAATTTGATCGGCCAACTTCTCGAGACGCTTCACTTCTCGTTTATTCGGGTCAAACACTTTATTTAAAATATTAAGCATTCAATAACGCTCCTCTTTAGTAGAAGTCTTTATCAAAAAAATAAATAAATTTTAGGATTAATAATAGTAGATTAACGTGTATTTCACCCATTTTATTTCATAATAAATAGATGCACTCTTAATATTACCATGTATAAAGTGTAGGTACAACTTCACGTTATTATGAAAATTATAGATTAACTACTATGAAAACTGTTAGAATGTATACTAACAGCTTCAGAGTTAAAAATATCTTCAGAAACGTTTTTGGGGTGTGATACTTATGATCGGTGATCGCGTAAAAAAACTGAGACAAGAAAATAGAATGTCCATGACAGAACTCGCAGAAAAAGCAGGAGTTGCCAAGTCCTATTTAAGCTCCCTTGAAAGAAATTTACAAACCAATCCATCTATCCAGTTTCTTGAAAAAATTGCTTTAGTGCTGAAAATTCCTGTTGATTCCCTCCTTCATGATGACCCTGTCAAAGAAGGCCTTGACACAGAGTGGCTGAACATTGTTCAAGAAGCGATGAAATCTGGCGTATCCAAGGACCAATTCCGTGAATTCATTGAATTTAACAAATGGAAATTAAAGCAAGAAGATTGATTGGAATAAGGATGATTCGCATTTCTATCTCTTTACAAAACCTAAATGGCCTTAAACCGCCACCAGTTACTATGATGGATGTACTATTTATCAAACTACACTTACCTAATCACAATGGTGGCGGTGCGGAGCTAGAATTTTGGATGCTTTCTCGATAAAATAAGTGTACCTGTTAAATGGATTGGCTATATTAGTAAGTCGCGTAGACCCGTCCCCATGCCCTTCATACAAAACGAACCCCTTAAACGAACTGGGTTTTCGTAAAAAACCAGTTTGTTTAAGGGGTTTATACGTTTTAAATCATATGATAAGTTGGTCATCCTTTTTCTCTTCGATTGCTTTTTTCTCTAAGAAATACAGAACTTCCTCTTTTGTCAGCCCTAGTTCCTTAGCTTGTCTCATTAGCTCCACCCATTCTTCATCCACTGTTACACCCTTCAACCCATTCCCTCCTAAAATACTATGTATTTCAGGCAGCCCAGCCATCGTAGCACAATACCTTAGACCCGTGACTTTGCGTCCCTATTTTTCAATAGGTTTGCCTTTTTCTGTGTAAGCACTTTCTATTTTCTTGATTATACAGAATCTTTTGTATTATTAATGTAACTTTATGGAATTAGATTGAAATACTTTATCTAAAATTATTACATTTTTCAACAAAATCTGACATAATCCGACTATAAGTAAGTTGGAAACGGGATAATTTAAAGTATCTTTCTCGTCATCCGGCCTTTTATACTCATGACATATAGTCTAGATATTTCGCCATTCTCTTAGGATTATGTACCTTCAATTTCATACGCAACTGGGACAAATCCATTGGCCTTTATCACTCTACTAAGTGAAGCACTTCTTTCTAGTGATACGTGTTTTTTTCTCTTTAAAAAACGTATATACAAAGTATATTCATTAATATGCTCATAACGAAAACTCCCTTTGAACTGAATATCAAAGGGAGTTTTTCATCCAAGAAAAATAGCACCATATACTAAAGCACCAGCGATTACATAGGCAGGATGCACATTCAATTTACCAAGTAACATATAACTAATCGCACCAATTACTAAAGTCTGAATCCAACCAATTCCTTCATAGGCGGTGAAAAAGAAATCATACGTCATCATCCCTAGCAAGACGGCGATAATTGGACGTACGACAACCGTCATCCTTTTCACTCGCGGGGATTCTTTGTGCCGCATTAAGATGCTGAGTAGACCAAGCATTAAAATAAGTGAAGGAGCTACTGAAGCGAATACCCCGACAATAGCACCAAGAATACCAGCCTGCTCAAAGCCAATATAGCCAGCCATTTTGGTAGCAATCGGGCCAGGCAATGCATTTCCAAGTGCAATCATTTCACTGAATTCATGAACCGTAAACCAGCCGTAGCGGTCAACGACTTCCTTTTCAATTAACGGAATCGAAGCCGGACCACCGCCATATCCGAGGATACCTGAAATAAAAAATGCCCAGAAAATCTGCAAATAAATCATAATTTTCCTACCTCCTTATTAGGACTAGAAGCAGGATCTTTCTTAAGTAATGCCCCAATTAGCAGGGAAAAAATAATAATAGCAGGATGCACATTCAATAGTTTCATGAACACAAGTCCAAGTACAACAAAAATAATCGTCCACAGCCACCCCAAACTGGATGAGCCTGATTTTTTGAAAAACTCTAAAGTCATGGTTAACAGCATCACAGCAACAACTGGAACGACCGCTTGTGACATCCCTGTGACCCACGCTTGATCTTTATAAGCATTCAAACTCGTCAAAAGCAAAATCATTAAAAGAATCGTGGGAACACACGACGCGAATACACCATTCAATAAGCCCCAAAAGCCGCCAACACGATACCCAATATACCCTGCAAGCTTAGGCGCAATCGGACCAGGCAGTGCATTTCCAAGTGCCATGACATCACCAAAATCTTCATTATTCATCCACTTATATTTCTCGACTACCTCTTTATGGGCAAGTGGAATCGCTGCAGGGCCTCCACCGAAGCCAAGTATACCAACTCTAAAAAAAGCCATAAAAATATTTAATTGCTTCATATCCTTCACTCCACCCGCTTCTACTAATCTATCTTCCAATAGCCATGTACCAAGCTGTATCCCCTATCGGCACGCTATTTATGGAATAATAGGGTAAATGATTACTCTCTTTTATTTTCAACTTATCAAGGGAAATTTCAATTTGATGTTCTTTCCTGCATATTGTCTGGGCGATATGATTCTTGAGTAAGGTTTAATCGCCGATTTCATATTTCTGTCCAAAATAACCGTATACTACGTTACTTTAGAAGTCTAAAAACCTTTCATAATCTGCAGTGATAACAGATACGAATAATGGAAAAAGCCCATAATCATCATTCTCTAATCTAGTATTTGCCTTTATATTATACAGAAACTTTTACGTATTTGTGCAGTTATCTCGGAAAACATTGGGCCATTATGCTAAATTCGTACAGCTGATGCCTAAATCACGAGACTTTTATCCATCTTATAAACAGTAAAGGCCTGATTCTCTGCTAAGAAAGAATCAGGCCTGTTTAGGTTATTTATTTAGCTTGGTTCAATCAAACCATAGCGTCCATCCTTACGACGGTACACGACATTTGTCGAGTTCGTATCTGAGTTCGTATAGACAAAAAAACTATGACCAAGCATATTCATTTGCAGGATGGCTTCTTCACTATCCATTGGTTTCAAATCAAAACGCTTATTCCGGACAACCTCTAAATCGAGCTCGTCTTCCTCAATCGGTGCATTGTCATTATCCTCAAACATCGGAAAAACATCGGTTGCATTCGTATTTGTACCACGGAATTTTCGGTTTACCTTTGTTTTATGTTTACGAATTTGCCGCTCCAATTTGTCAGTAATCAGGTCAATCGCTGCATACATATCAGCATTTTCCTCTTCTGCGCGAAGCACCAAATTCGTCATTGGGATCGTTATTTCCACTTTAGATGTATTATGATTCACTCGTAAATTCACCATTGCCCTTGCATCTGGTGCATGGCTAAAATACCGTTCCAATTTTCCAATCTTTTTCTCTACATATTCCCGTATTGCTGGAGTTACCTCAATGTTTTCACCACGAATAATATATTCCATAAAGTGAGTCCTCCTTCTAAAACTATATGATATAGTTCTACGATACCCTATGCATTCCCTTCACAAACAAATAGTTTTGCTAAGTTCATGAAGAAACTTTAGAAAATTGGATAAGTAGCGGGGTTCGTATCCATCTTTATTATAACAATCTTTACGTTAAATTAACACTGTAGAGCATTAAAAATTTTTAGATAATTCCACATACTTAAACCACTATTGATATATATGATAATAAGGGATATAGTAACTACTATCACTAAAAAGGGATATATTGTAATACTCTTACATATTATCCCTATTAATCTACTTATATTGGATGGATTGTTCAAAAATGACCCCATCACTGGAAGGAACGAACTTGGAGGTTTCAAAGAAAATGATGAATCAATTATATGTGCCAACTGTAGAAATAGATGGTAAAGTTCATCTAGTTAAATCACAGAAGTATTGTGAGTGTCATATCCAATATTGCTATTTTGAACAAAACCGAAAAGATAGAAGAAAAATTAAATTTAAGCCGCTCACAAAAATTGATTGCCCACAATGTAAAGACTCCTTATTAGCGGTGGAACCGAATTTAGTTTCTGTACGAGCCTAGTAGTATTGTGTAAGTAAATGATGATTATCATCAGCTGACACTTTAAAGCATTCAGCTACCATTCTTGACATACATATCAATAAACAAGAGGGGCCTCGATGAAATCGAAGACCCTTTCTTTATTGATATCTTAATTTTTTTGTCGTGAAAAACTCCATCAACTAAGAGATTCTCTGAAGGACCTAACTGATGAGTGCTTCTTTTCATTCAGCTGTTTGATATCTCGCTCAATAGCTAGTTTTTCCAACAATAATAACTCATCGACCTGCTGATTTAGAATGACAACTTGGCGACCTAATTGCCGTTCTTCCTCGGTGAGGGGTGGTTTGATATGATGAAGCCATTCCCCCCTTGATTTTATCGTCCCGTTCTTCTAATCCGTGACCGTTTAATATGGATAGAGGCTCGACCGTAATTTCATGGACTGTTTAAAGGGACATTTTCTACCCGCTTTGTATAATAAACTGTTTTTTTCAATTCATTTGAATGGCTTCTTTCTATTTTCCCTATTAAAAACTAACATACGTTCGCTAAAACGGTTTATAAAAACAACAGTGTGATTCTTACTAAAGATACCTAATAAAAATAAGTCTTATTAACTAAATTCACCATTACCATGTTTTCATCCTGAGAAACATGGTATATTTTTTTTATTCTTTTAATAAGGAGTTGACTAGAATGATTAAGGAATTTAAAGAATTTGCGATGCGTGGGAATGTGATTGACCTGGCAATCGGGGTTATTCTCGGTGCAGCTTTCGGTAAAATTGTTACTTCGCTCGTAAATGACATCATCATGCCGTTGATTGGTCTTCTGCTTGGCGGAATCGACTTCTCTAACTTATCTTTTAAAGTTTTAAAGTATGGCATGTTTATTCAAACGATTGTTGATTTTCTCATTGTAGCTTTTTCGATCTTCCTATTTATTAAGCTGTTCAATAAACTCTATACACGTAAGAAAAAAGTCGAAGAAGCTTCACCATCATTAACAAAAGAAGAAGAACTTTTGACAGAAATCCGTGATCTGCTCAAAGCAAATCAAAGAGAAACGATGTAATAGCTACAGCTCCCTTAAACCAAAAGGGGGCTCTCATGATGATTACGTGACATTTACAAAACAAAAAGCCAACAAAGGACCTGATCTTCATTGGCAAGCTGATCAACTATTGTATTATCTAAAGACATCTCTCACAGAAGTGCCTCTTGATGACAGTAAATTTTTAAATGAAGCATAGATTTCTTACTCTTCCACCTTTAAATGTTTCAGCACATTATAGCCAAAGAAGCAAATCCCTATTGCCGTGAGAACTCCCCCAATAGTAGCAATCGGAAAGAATACTTCTCCACCTACTTCATAAAGCGCTAAAGCAATACTAATCATCATGATTGGTAAGCCAATATTATGCATCCAGAAATGAATTTTTGCTGATGTTGTTTGAGCAAGCTGAGGAAACAGATGATATAAAATTCCAACCAATGAAAGGGACACCCAACCTAATAAATTCATGTGAACATGGACCGTTTTTAAGACAAATTCGTGTGTTACAGACATGTACAATCCAAAAAAAATGCCAATCAAAAAGTACACGACACCGATCTTAATCAATTTTATTCCCATAAAACCACCCCCTACTACATCATATACGGGCATCTCGGAAATATTCTGAATAGTTCTTTATATCCAAAACCTTTTTCATACTCTTTAGTATTTCAAAGCTTTATCTTATGACGAATAACCGCGAAGTAGGTACCATGCCATATCGTTCTTCACCGGCACAACAGTAGTTGATTATTGAGTTGAGTAGTATATTTTAAATGAATGGATTTACCTGTTTCAAACTTTTTGGGGTGAGTCCGAAAAGAACTGCCACCTTACCTACATAAAAATAGCAGGCATATGAAGAAAGATGTAGAATAAGGGTATTACGTATAAATATTTTCTTGAACGGAGGAATCTATATGATTATAGTAACAACAGAAAATATCGCTAACTACAAAATAACAGAAATTAAAGGACCTGTTTTCGGATTAACAGTAAGAGCTCGAGGCCTTGGAAAAGATATCGTCGCTTCTTTGAAAGGACTCGTGGGCGGAGAAATTAGCCAATATACAGAAATGCTTGAAGATGCTCGAAAGCAGGCGATGGATCGGATGGTGGAAAATGCAAAAGTGATGGGGGCAAATGCCATTGTTATGATGCGCTTTGATTCTGGTGAAATCGGCCAAAACATGAGTGAAATTGTTGCTTACGGAACAGCCGTAATCGCAGAACGGGAATAAAGCAAATGGAATGGGTTCTCGGCTTTTATGGTGTGCAATTAATCATTACCATGATTATCATTATTGGCTCCTGGTTCATCTGGGATCGCCGCTTCAAAACAAAACACGGAAATAAGGTCCCTGACGGCTTTATCCGCACGAAAGAAGTGTCCATAGATCCAACAACGAAAAAAAGGCTGGTCGTGTACTATCATCCGGAAACTGGGGAACGATTTTATAAGGAAGAATGACTATACATACATTTCGTTTATTCTTCCGCAAGAGCCAGATGTGCTTTCAAAATCGTAGAATGACTGTGCATTGCCTCTAATACAGTCTCTCTTACATCAATAATCCTTGCTTCTTGTTTAGCAAATACTACGATTCTTCTTTCTTCCTTAATATTTAAGTTTACCTATTTTGAATTTTTTACTGAGATTACATTCAACACATCTAATTCTAGATCCAGTATCAAAACCACTATCCATCAAGTTACTACCTATTTACTCAAAAAAACCATATCACTTTTTTCTGGATGGTGCCTGACGCCTCGATACAATGAAAGGGTCTTCGGCTAACCGAAGACCTTTTCTCTATAATTTCTTAATTTTTTTTATCATAAAAAACTCCATCAATTGAGAGCTTATCATAAGGATTTGTATACTTGTTCGAAGTCTGCTTCTTTTCATTCAACTGTTTGATGTCTCGCTGAATGTCTTTCTTTTGCAACAGTAACCATTCATCCACCTTCTGATTGAGTTCAACAACCTGGCGACCTAGTTTCTGTTCTTCCTCAGAGAACGGAGGCTGAATGATAGGAAGTAATTCTTCACGCTGATCAAGTAGCTCCACAATTCTATTAATACGATCACTACGCTCATCCGTTGTTCGATTAGTCAATACGTCAAGCAGCTCGACAGTGATGTCACTGAATTTCTGAAGCGACATTAAACCTGCCCACTTTGCGTAAATTGTTTTTTTCGATTCATTTGAATAGCTTCTTTCCACGTATCACGGAATTCCTTAACCAGTCCCTCAACTTCTTCTATCGCCACAAGATCATTTTTCATATTCCCTTCAACAAGGCGACGATTCATGAAGTCGTAGAGAGTCATCATATCCTTGGAAACAGCAACATCCATATTTAATGTGACCATTAATTCATGGATGATATTTTGTGCCTTAAGGAGGTTCTTATTTTTTTCTTCAATATTGCCTTCTTCAATAGCCTTCTTCCCAAGCATCATGAACTTCAAGCAGCCATTATACAACATTAAAGTCAGTTCACCTGGAGACGCTGTATTCACAGAATTTTGTTGATAGGATTGGTATGGATTATTTATGGCCATGTTTACAAACTTCCTTTCTTACTTCTCTTAACTAAAATATTGCATCAACGAAGCACTTTGACTATTCGCTCTTTGAATTGCTTTTTCCATGGCAGTGAATTGATTATAATAACGTGTTTCTAATTTCGTTAATTTCGCTTCAAATGCTGAGATTCTAGTTTCTAAACTATTAAGTGACTTACCGATAGTAAAATTATTATTTAGGGAACCTGCTTTACCCGCTTGTTCAGTAATTGTTGCCATAGATGCCTTAAGATTAGCTCTTAATCGACGAGCTAAACCCATTTCTCCTGTTTCACTACCGTCCTTTTTACTATCTTCCTTCATAAACAAATCATAAATGGCATTTGGATCTTCAGAAATTGCAGCGCGAAGCTTATCTTCGTCAATCGTTAATTTCCCACCATCTAGATAATTACTTGTAGTTGTAATTCCAAGCTTGCTTAAAGAATTCACTCCATTCAATTTGCTAACAGATGTATAAAGGGAAGACCTCATTGTAGTTAACAAGCTCTTTAGGGTAGAATCATTCTTTAATGTCCCACTTTTCGCTTTTTCTTCCCAAAGCTTGATTTCATCTTCAGACAATCCCTTCCTTTGTTCAGCGGTCAAAGGAGCAAACGAGCGATACTTCGTTTCACTTGTTTTCCCTTTAATCTTTTCAATCAATTCATTGTACTTTTCAACAAATTTCGTGACAGTGTCTAGGATAGCATCGACATCGGCTTTGGATGAGAAAGTTATTGTCTCACTTGGTTTTGCATCTTTTAAAGTAAATTCTGCACCATTGAGTGTGAAGGTGTTGGAGTTTCGATTGATCTCCAAACCGTTATATACGACTTTCGCATCTTCTCCAGTTGTCCCTCTAGATGCATCCTTCGCTGTAACATTATCCGCATCCATCTTTAAAGTAGTTGAAACAAAGCTACCCGTACTTGATAATTTTATTTCAACATTATTCTCCTTATCCTTGACATTGCCACTATACTTTGCAGTAAATGACATCCTTTGAGTATTCTTGTCATAAAAGGCGGTAACATCTGTTGTCGAGTTAATCTTTTGAATGATACTATCCAAAGTATCGTCAGCAGTAATTTTAACTTCAATTTCTTTCCCTAAAACACCATCTTTATTGATGGACTGGATCTTAATAATTTCTTCTGTAGAGTCTGCAGCCAATAGCTTTGCTGTTGGGTCAGATATTGCAGTCTCACCATTACTTTGCATAGTTGCAGCTGTTGCTAAATTTTTCACTATAATCGTACCTGAAAAATCAGAGGTGGAATTCACGTTTTTAATTGATAACGCATTAGGGTTTGAAACCGTAACCGTCTTTTTAATAAACGAAGCTTGTTTACCAATTCCATCACGAATAAGCGTATCAAGCTCAAGCAATGCTGTATTCATCGAACGGTAGTCATCCCGTTGCCATTCTGAATATGTTTTCTTTTGTGTTAATTTATCCATTGGCACACGTGCCGCCTGCATCATACTCTTAACGAGTTCATCAATATCCATTCCACTTGCTAGTCCACTAACTCGTACCATTATTCATCACCTGCTTATATTTTTTCGTCTACCATAATACCAACAAATTCCGTCATAGCCGCATAGAAGTCCAATAGTTTTTTTGATGGGATTTCACGAACGGTTTCGTCTGTGTCATCATCCACAACTTTGACGTAATACTCATTTAATTGTTCATGAAACTCAAACCGGACAGAAGTATGAGTTGGTTGCAGAAATGTATTCAGGCTTTCTACAACGTCCAATACTTGTTTTTTGGACGGGGCATTTGCTTCTTTTGCCCCTTTTTCACTATAAGCAATCGTATCTATTTCTCTTTGATAATAAGAACTGACTCCTTCTGAGATGGCTGTTCTAAGCTGCGAGGAAAGGACATTCGTAGAAAGGCTCTCCAACATCGCATTTGCCTCCAATATTCGTATAGTTATCATATATATCGGAGAGAACTTGAGAAAATTTAGGTTTTATCGATAGATAATGAACAAAAGAAAACCCTGCTCTATTCAAAGCAGAGTTACGTATAAATATTGATTAACATTCCTTTAATTTCACCGACTAGGTTCAGGATATTCGATCCATTTTTCTCTTTATCAAGCACTTCGTTTGTAAGTTCAATCACTTTCTTATCCACTTCTTTAACAAGCTTATAAACTTTCGTCGAACCTCTATGATTAAAACCTCGCTGCTCCTGAAGCTCCAGCCCGTTCTTAACCGCATCTTCCATGAAATCTTTAATCATCCTTTTATATTTACGAAGATTATCAACTGTGCTATTTTCTGCGAGCTTTTGCCCTTGTACTTCAAGCTCCGCAACTTTCTTCGTTAACCGTTCATAATTCATATCAGTACGTCTCTTATCCATAACAGATTGGAACTGAATCGAACCTTTCGCTACTTCCTCCGTTGATATCGGCTTAGAAGGCGAGGTTCTTGTCACTCGTTGAACTTCCATACATATCACCTTTTTCAATTAATTGTATCATAAGCCTATCTAATATTTTTTCTCTATTTCTTCTAATAGAATCAAAATCTCAGCGATGGCTGCATAAAGCTGTGGTGGAACGGATTCCCCAAGATCGATATTCAGCAGCGTGCTGATCAATGATTCATCTTCTTGTATTTGAATATTATTTTGTTGTGCCAGCTCCATAATTTTTTTTGCAACCTGACCGGATCCTTGCGCAATGACAGTTGGAGCTGCATCCTGATTGGTATCATATTTAATCACCGCAGCTGTTGGGCCATTCATTGTCCGACTTTTTTTCGGATTAAAATAATGGGCATTTCTCATATCGAAAAATCAAAACCTTTCTCTGGCTGCAACCCTTCATGGCTTTGCGTTTTAACAATCGGGTTTACCACTTTGTTTTCTTCCTTGAGTCCGGTTGGTTTAACTCCGATTGAATTCAGCTGATACCCAATTTCCCCAAAACGTTCTTTCGTGATCTCCGTCATACTTCCAATAATAGTTTGTAGTTCTTCTTGATCACTCTTAAAAGTAAGACTGACATTTCGATTTGCCGCTGTCAAAACAACACCGATTTCCCCTAGCTTCTTCGTTTCAAGTGAAAAAATCAAACTGCAATTCTCCCAATCTACCTTCTCGCCATTTTTACGTGAATTAATATAAATCTTCACATTCTCGACTTGCTTATCCATTAAATAGGGCAGCTGAAAAAATAAATTTTGTAGTCCAGAAGAATCCTGTTTATTAAGCAGTTGTTGCCCAGTAATCTGATGAACAGCCTGCTCTGCCTGCTGCTGAATATGCGGTTTGACATCTTCTCCCCGCATGACACGCAACAAGGCCGCTTTCAAATTTTCATTATTTTGACCCTGGTCTTGATTATCGGATTTGGTCATCAACGAAACAGACGTTTCTGTTTCATGCGTTAACCCAAGCTTACGAACCATTTCATATACATTTCTTGATGACGATCCTTCAGTAAACGGTTGAATAGTTTGCTGCATCAATGTAGATACTTGTTTGGCAGAAGTTAGATTTTCACCTTGAGGTTTTTCTGTAATAAAATGCTTCATTTTCACTTCAGAAGGTTTGAAAATTATCGATTCAACATTTGCCTTCACTTCTTTAACTATTTGATTTGCCTTAGCAAATTCACCTTTTTCAAGAAACTTCTTTGTTTCCGATAATTGAGAGCTCGCTGATAGTAACTTCTTTTCTGTACCCATATCAGCATATAAAAGGAAATCACTCTGTAAAATCGCTTTATCCAGTTTATGAATGGTCGACTCCAAAATTTGTTGGATATTCGTTGGTTGATTACTTCGGTGATTTACGATCTTTGTGATATTATCTAAGTTTCTGCTAATCTCTTGGCGCATCTTTTTAAAGTCAATGGCCATTTGCGATAATTTTTCCGTTATTTCTTTGACAATGACATTCTTCGAATCCAATTTCAAACTCTGTACAGCTTCATTTATTAAATATTTTTCTGTTTCCAAGCTAGAAATTTGTTGAGTGCCCGTCTCTATTTCCAACGTTTCTGGAAATATCTTCGTACTCATTTCAACCTCATTTTTACGGTTAGAAGTCTCCATTTGCTCACTTAGTGAAGTCGGAATGTTGGATGAAAGATCCTGATTAAGCGTTGAATTAATTTGAGTAGCGGTCAACAATTTTGACAGAATCTTTTCTAAAGGAGCATCTGACTTTACATCTTCTTTCCTGGTTTGAGGCACCTTCCCTTGCACTGAGGCATCCATTTCACCCAAAATTGATAATACTGTATCTGAAATAGACGCACCATGTAATGCCTCATGAACAGATTTCACATTCATATCCGTTAATGGGATTTGTTTTTCTGCCATTGTCCTTAAAGTCTCCATCTTCTGTTCGATCGTTCCACTGTCACTTCTCAAATATTTTTTAATAGAAGTCAGATTTTCTTTCGTGACTGTAATTCCTTTGTTTGTAAACTCTTTGACAGCTTCACTCACTGGCTGTTTAGGTTGTTCTTGGATATTTCCGGGCTTTCCTTGCTGGTTAACCGTTTCCTTTGCATGTCGATCTGTAACTTTTACAAGTAATTGACCCTCACGAGACTGTCCGGAAATTTCAATAGAAATACGATCTTTACTCGGGATCTCTCCTTCAAATTTCACAGTAAACTGTTTCCCATTCATAGAGATAATAGCTTCTTTGTCATTTAACCGTTCTTTTATTGTCACTTGTAAAGTATCCCCGATATTTAACTGTCCAGATTGACCACTGATCTTTTGTAATAGAAGATTTGTATTCTGAAGAATTTGCACGTCTTTCACTCTCCGCTCGCATTCACTTACTTATTGTATCGGCAGAGATTAAAATATTTGTACCTCTAATTGAACAGAGGTGACATCCTAAAAAATAATCAAGTCTTCATTCTATGAAACACTTTTTGTGCATGAACCCTGTTTAGTTCGCCCAAACACGCGCTTGATAATTTACAATAAATATCATTTTTCTCATTTGGTATAGATTAGATTTCCCACTAATTTTTCCAATTCGAAAGGCCAAGTCATATCGTAAAATGGCGAAAGCAAAGCAGGAACATTGCGTATACCGAATCAATTGAGTCGTGAATTCAAATAAAATTTTCAAAGTTAGTATTACTAACAGACATCACTTATTTATTTTATGGAAAGTAAGTAAGCAAATTTATCAACAATTAAGGATGGTTCCACAAACGAAAATTGGGCTAGTAAAAGCTGCCTTTCTCCATTGAGATCAAGGCTTTTCATACATCCGAAGTTTTAAAAACGATGGAGGAATTTTTAGGTTAATGCCCCACAAATATCATTTTCCTGACATTTCAAGGACGAACCATTGATCAAACCTTTTGAAATTCAAAAACTATTTGACTCCCTACACTCAATATAAATACCAATCGAATTAAAAAAGATGACCCTGTACATTACAGAAATCATCTTCTTTGTAAAGCCTAGCTTTTTTTTATTATATCCTTTACCACGTCTGTTGATTATCTAATTGCTACCAAAAAATGAATACAAAAAGAGGGGCCACATAAAGGGTCCGACTCCCACACGCAGCGCTACATCTAGATTATTTGGAACTCAAATCCGGCTAGATATAGTCTTGTGGGTCTGACTCCTTGGCTTTAGGGGCACCCTCTTCTCTAATTTTATTTATTTAACCATACGTTTGTACCATTCGGTTTAACAATATTGATGGTACCATCAGCAGATACCGCAAACCCTTTAACTTGTTTCGTAACCGCAGCTGTTTGATCAAGATTATCAAGCTCAACACGAGGATATTGGCTCATAATAATTTTGATTGCTTCTTGGTATAACTTCGCTCTTTCTTCTTGTTCGACTGTGTCTGAAAGAGCTTGGTCTAATAACGCATCCACTTCTGGATTATTGTATCCTTTACCATTACCAAGTGAACCAATTTGATTCGAATGGAATGTTTTATTTAGGAAGAAGAATGGATCTGGATACCATGACCAGCCTCCAATATACATTGGCGCTTTTCCTTTAGCCGCAATATCACTAAGTGTTCCCCACTCTGTCACTTTAATATCAACGTTAATATTTAAGTTTTCTTTCATTTGTGCTTGGAAAATCGTTGCATAAGGAACGCGTGATTCTAATACGTAAAGCTCTGTTTTAAATCCATTCGCATAATCGGTTTCCGCTAAAATCTTCTTCGCTTCTGTAGGATTATATTCTGGCTTTAGTTTTTCTAATTCTTCATTATATGCCCAAGACCCTTTTGGAATTGGAGCATAAGAGACTGTACCGCCGCCCCATTGGTTTACACCTTTTACAATTTCCTCTATATTTGTTGCTTTATAGATCGCTTCTCTTACTTTTGGATCTGCTGTTGGACCGCTCATATTATTTAAATCAAGGTAATCAATAGACAATCCTGGTTCTGATAATAATTCAAGGTTTTGATCTTGTTCAATCACTTGACGGTTTTGACCTTTAATGTCTGTCGCTATATCAATATCGCCAGAACGAAGAGCATTTGTCATCATGTTCGGGTCTTTGATAATTTGGTATGTGACACCATCAAGATATGGTTTTTCACCCCAGTATTTATCATGACGAACCAATTCTACTTTTTGGTCTGTTTGCCAATTTTTAAATTGGAATGGACCCGTTCCTACTAGATTAGCCCCAAATTGGTCACCCCAACCGTCTACTTCCTCTTTAGGAATAATAATGTTCCCAACATCTGTTAACATGGCTAAAAAAGAAGCGTTTGGTGCTGTTAAGTGGATAACTACTTCGGATTCCCCTGTTACTTCAACACTTTCAACTCCATCTAAACGACCTAGAGCAGATTCTTTAGCAGAGCGTTCTAAGCTATATTTCACATCTTCAGCCGTCATTTTCCGACCTTCTTGATATTTTCCTGGTTGGAAATAGACGTCATCTCTTAGCTTAAAAGTATAAGACTTCATATCATCTGAAGGCTTCCATTCCGTTGCTAATGACGGTGAGAAATCACTTAAATCTTGGTTATATACAACAAGAGTGTCACCGACCGATCTCATAATCTGTGACTCATACGCCCCTGTATATTTAATAGGATCTAACGTATTAGGATTTGAGGCAAGGCCAACCTTCAGGACTCCACCACTTTTAGGTTCAGTATTAGTATTTTTACTATCTTCTGAACCTTTATCTTGTGACGCTCCACCACAAGCACTAATCACTAATGCAATTGAAATAAGAGTAAGTACTAATACTACATGCTTCATTTTCTTCACGATTGTAAAACCTCCTTAGATTTTTTATTGATTTTTACTTAACGGACCGCTCAACAATAAGCCCATTTTCATGGACACACAATCCGATAAGTGCAAAAAGATTTTTCTTCTGACTTTGGGGCAAGAGGAAAAATCAATTAACCAAAATATGACTTTCCTTCAAGTGAGATCAAATGGTACCTATCGAAGAAAGTCTTTTTAAATATTGAATCATTCATTCATATATTGAATACAAATCTATCACAAATATTACAATCATGTAAATACTATTTTGTGATTAATTAGAAAATATAAATTATTGCTAATACGCACTTATTTACAAAAAAATAATCAAATGATACACTATTTTTATTCAAATATTAAGTTAACATTTCAAATAGTGAATAAATTAAAAGGAGGTAGAGTGAATGGGCAAATATATTCTAGGTAGAATTCTTAATATGATACCTACTTTATTGATTGTTGCGGTTATTATTTTTTTAATCACCCGAATGCTTCCGGGGAATCCTGCAGCTGTAATGCTTGGACCTCAAGCTAGCGCAGAAGAAATAGAAGTTCTAACAGAAAAATTAGGATTAAACGAACCATTATATATTCAATTTTTTGATTATATAGGTAATTTACTACAAGGGAATTTAGGAAACTCGCTAACTTATAATATGCCAATTATCGATTTGATTATGGAACGTTTTCCTAATACCGTCATACTAGCTGTTAGCGCCCTGCTCATTGCCATTTTAGTCGGCGTGCCAGCTGGCATTATTGCAGCTAGAAAGCAAAATTCAATTTTCGATTATGCTTTTACAACGTTTTCGCTAATGGGTGTTTCCATGCCGATTTTCTGGCTCGGAATCATGCTTGTATTATTCTTTAGTGTCAATTTAGGCTGGTTCCCTGCTACAGGAATGGGATCAATGGATGAAGGGATAGGTGATTTTATCAGCCATTTAATCTTGCCTAGTATTGCCTTAGCCACCATCCCAACTGCACAGTTTGCTAGAATCACAAGATCTAGCATGTTAGAAGTCATTTCACAAGATTATGTAAAGACAGCACGCTCAAAAGGGTTACATGAATTTTTTGTCATTTGCAAGCATGCTTTTAAAAATGCCTTAACTCCATTACTTACCGTTTTAGGCCTTCAAATTTCTTCTATGTTAGGTGGAGCTGTCTTAACAGAGACGATCTTTAGTTGGCCTGGCATTGGATTATTAATTATTGATGCGATTGGAAAAAGAGACTTTGTTGTTGTCCAAAACATGGTCATCTTCATTGCTTTGATTTATGTAGTCGTCAACCTGCTTGTTGATATCTCATACAAATTGGTCAATCCAAGAATCAAATATTCGTCCGGTAAAGGAGGTACGAAATAATGGCAGAAAGCCAAGCTATTTTACAAGCGTCAGATGTGGTTGAAACAAATGAACGTTCTTTATTCAAAAAATTGATTCGAAATCGTTTTGCTGCCTTTGGGCTGTTCATAATGCTTTTGCTCATCTTAACTGCTATCTTTGCCCCTATTCTTGCCACACATTCTCCTGACAAAATGAATGTAACGAAAACCCTTTTAGGAATAGGGGCAGAAGGGCATCTATTAGGAACAGATAATTATGGGAGAGATATTTTTAGTCGATTAGTATATGGAGCTAGAATATCCATTTTAGTTGGACTCGGAGCTGTTTTATTCGGAGCTGTGATCGGTTCGCTATTAGGTGTGATTGCTGGTTATTTTGGCGGAAAATTCGATTCTATTATTATGCGCATTATGGACGGACTCTCTGCGTTTCCGTTTATCTTACTAGCTATTACATTGATGAGTGTTCTTGGACAAGGATTATTGAACGTAATTATTGCCATTGGTATTGGGAACATCCCCGGATTTGCAAGAGTGGTTCGCGGCCAAGTGCTAAGTGTGAAGCAATCTGAGTATATCGAAGTAACTAGATCACTAGGAGCGAAACATGGCCGGATTATCTTCCACCATGTACTACCAAATAGTATTGCACCGTTAATTGTCTATGCCACAATGAGCATTGCAGGTGCCATTATTTCTGAAGCCTCATTAAGCTTCTTGGGTTTAGGCGTTCAGCCACCGACAGCCTCTTGGGGTAGCATGCTTCAAGACGGAAAGAATTTTCTCGTATTAAATCCACATATGGCTACGATTCCTGGTTTAGCTATCTTAATTACCGTTGTTGGTATTAATCTTTTTGGTGATGGGCTAAGGGATGCTCTTGATCCAAAAATGAAAGTTTAATTATAGGAGGTGCCCCCTATGTCCAATGAATTACTAAAAGTCGAGAATTTAGAAGTCCAATTCAAATCTGGATCTACTGTGACAAAGGCCGTAAATGGTGTCAGCTTTACATTAAATAGAAAAGAAAACATTGGGATTGTCGGCGAATCTGGATCCGGTAAAAGTGTTACGGCAACTTCCTTACTGCGATTAATCCCAAGTCCTCCTGGACATATATCCGGAGGAAAGATTCTTTTTGAAGGCAAGGATTTATTAACTTTATCAGATAAAGAAATGAGAGATATTCGCGGAAATGATATTTCGATGATTTTCCAAGATCCTTTAACAAGTCTTAATCCTGTTTTTACAGTTGGCGATCAAATTATGGAATCGATTAAACTCCATCAAAAAGTTTCTAAAAAAGAAGCGAAACAAAAAGCAATTCAAATGTTGCAGTTAGTTGGCATTCCTGCCCCAGAAAAACGATTAAATATGTACCCGCATGAGTTTTCCGGTGGGATGCGCCAGCGAGTAATGATTGCCATTGCTCTCTCATGTAATCCAAAACTATTAATTGCTGATGAACCTACAACGGCATTGGATGTAACCGTTCAAGCTCAAATATTAGAATTAATGAAGAAATTGCAGGATGAATTCAACACGTCCATTATTATGATTACTCACGACCTTGGAGTCGTTTGGGAAATCTGTCACAAAGTACTTGTTATGTATGCAGGAAATGTGATTGAATACGGAACCGTAGAAGAAATTCATGATCATCCAATGCACCCTTACACATGGGGTCTACTCGATTCACAAATAACAGAAAATATTGAAGATCATGAAATGCTGACAACAATTCCAGGTAGTCCACCAGATCTAAGACAAGAGATTAAAGGATGTCCATTTGCACCACGATGTTCCTATACTCAAGACATCTGTTTTTCCAAAGCTCCTGAAATGGTTGAAGTAAAAGAAAAGCATTTTGTTGCATGCCATTTTCAAACGAAAGAAAACCGATTAAATAGAAAGGAGAGATCTACTCATGTCAGAGCCGTTGTTAAAAGTTAGAGATCTTAGAAAGTATTTTCCTATAGACAGCCCTATTCCATTTAAAAGGTCTAATCAAAGTGTCAAAGCTGTTGACGGTGTTAGCTTTGATGTCATGCCTGGTGAAACACTTGGTGTTGTAGGTGAATCTGGTTGCGGAAAATCAACAATGGCTCGTCTAGTGAATCAGCTTATTCCCCCTTCTAGCGGCACGGTTGAGTTTCGGGGAGAAAATTTAGTTGGTATGGATGCGAAGAAGCTACGGGAAACTCGTAAATCCATTCAAATGGTATTCCAAGATCCGTACGCCTCATTAGACCCAAGAAAAACGGTCGGCGAGCTGATTGCGGAGCCTTTAGTTATACATCGTATCGGTGACAAAGCCTCTCAAAAAAAGCGTGTTCTAGAATTATTAGAGGTTGTTGGTTTAAGCCATTATCATGCTAAACGATATCCTTATGAATTTTCAGGCGGACAGCGGCAAAGGATCAATATCGCAAGAGCTTTAGTGCTGAATCCGGATATTATTATCTGCGATGAACCGGTTTCCGCCCTGGATGTTTCCGTTCAAGCCCAAGTGATTAACTTATTAAAAGAATTACAACGGGATTATAACCTTACCTATATTTTTATCTCACACGATTTAAATGTCGTCCGTTATATGTGTGATCGTATTGCCGTTATGTATTTGGGTAAAATCGTCGAAATGGGTACGTATAAGGAAATTTATGAGAACCCTAAACACCCTTATACAAAAGCCTTATTATCTGCAATCCCGAAAGAAAGTCCACACGATAACAAAGAACGTATTATTTTAAAAGACGCTGTTCCAAACCCAATTAATCCACCAACAGGATGTCATTTCCACGAACGATGCCCATACATGATGGATATTTGTTCAACGAAGATCCCTCAGTTAATGGATACAGGCAATGGTCATATCGCATCTTGTCATTTACTTGAAGAAAACTAGGAGGAGAAAAAAATGTCATTCAAACATGTCATCGAACTTTATGAATTATTAGATAGCCAATACGTAACAGGTGAAGATGTTAAACATTATTTAAGCAATATCGGGGGTGATGGAAACATCACAGTCGAGACTGTTCATGGTGAACTCGGTTCTACTGATTTCGTTAAAGTTACGGTCCCTGGAAAAGATGGGAAATCAAAAGGTGGCCATGCCCCTACTTTAGGTATTATTGGTCGCCTTGGTGGAATTGGTGCACGTCCGGAAATGATCGGGTTTGTTTCTGATGGAGATGGCGCCCTTTCTGCTGTATCTGCTGCAGCTAAACTATTGGACATGACGAAAAAAGGCGATCAACTTATCGGCGATGTCATTATTACAACACATATTTGTCCAACAGCACCGACTTTACCGCATGATCCAGTACCATTTATGAATTCACCAGTTGACATTTTTACGATGAATCAACATGAAGTCACAAAGGAAATGGACGCGATCCTATCTATCGACACAACAAAAGGAAATGCGATCCTCAATCACAAAGGATTTGCGATTACACCGACTGTTAAAGAAGGATATATTTTAAAAATAAGCGATGATTTATTGCATATCTATTCACAATCTACTGGCACACCACCTGTGACATTGCCGATTACAACACAGGATATTACGCCATATGGAAATGGTGTTTTTCACATCAACAGTATCCTTCAGCCTGCTGTCGCCACCTCTAGTCCAGTGGTCGGCGTAGCGATTACGACCCAGACAGCCGTTGCTGGTTGTGGAACGGGCGCTACTCACTTAACAGACGTTGAGCAGGTTGTCCGATTTGTGATTGAAGTGGCTAAAGGTTATGGAGACAATAAATGTTCTTTTTATAATCACGAAGATTTTAATCTATTAGAAAGCTTATACGGAAAAATGGACCATCTACAAACATTAGGAAAACAAGGGGCTGAGAAATAATTGAATACTATCCAACTAAAACAACAATTAATTGATGAAGTAGAAGCGAGAAAAGATGAATTACTGGAATTGTGCAGTGCTCTCATCCAAATTCCAAGTGAAAACCCACCAGGTGATTCCACAGAGATCAGCCAATTTATTACAGATTATTTAACTAAATTTGATATTGCTGTAGATCGGCATGAATCAGCTGATAAAATGTACAATCTCATTTCAACAATTGGCAATCAAGATCAAGGTAAAAACTTGATCTTCTGCGGTCATACGGACGTAGTTCCTGCTGGAGATCGATCTAAATGGGATTTTGATCCGTTCTGCGGAGAAATCAAAGATGGCTGGATGCTAGGTCGAGGTGCTAGTGACATGAAGGCTGGTCTTTCAGGATTAATCTTCGCTACTACCCTGCTTAAGCGAATGAATATTGAGCTTCCTGGGCAATTATCGCTTGTCATTGTCCCTGATGAAGAAACTGGCGGGGAATTTGGTGTACCGTGGTTGTTAGAAAAAGGACTTGTGAAAGGTGATGGCTGTTTAATTGCTGAGCCGTCCTCTCCAAGAAATCCGACGATTGGTCAAAAAGGTTCTTATTGGTTTGAACTTGAAGTATACGGTCAACCGGGACACGGAAGCTTATCTCCGTTAGCTGGTCCTAACGCGATTAGTGATATGGTGAAGGCACTTTTAGAAATTCAAAAAGTGTGGGATATCCAAATCGAGCTTCCTGAAGAAGTGAAACCATTAATCGAGGTGTCGCACCGTTATATGCGTGAAGTGGAAACGGAACGATTACAATATATCGATGTTTTCGAAAGAATCACGTGCAATATTGGCACGATTGAAGGCGGCACGAAAGCAAATGTAATCCCTGAAAGTTGTAAAGTTCAAGTGGACTGTCGTTTACCATTTGGGATTACTCAACAAGAAGTGACTTCCTTTTTAACAGAAAAATTAGATGCACTAGGCATTCAATATGAATTAAGACGATTTGGTTTTAGAAGTGAAGCCAATTTCACAGATGCAAATGATCCTGTATGTAAAGCGATCACAGAAAATATTACGTTCGTAACAGGAGATGAGGCATATGGCGTGATGCAATGGGCAAGCAGTGATGCCCGTCACTTCAGAGAATACAATATCCCTGTACTCCAATACGGTCCAGCTTACTTGCCGACCATCCATGGCTATAATGAGAGAGTAAAAACAGAACAAATCATTACTTGCGCCAAAGTGTACGTTGCGGCAATCATTGATTTTCTCTACTCAAATTAACATTTCTTTTTAATTGAAACTCAGGCAATCTCTTTCTATCAGAAATATTTGGTATGATAAGGATATTGTTCTGAGTTTCATGATTGATAGGGGGATTCCATGCTAAAAACAGTTGACGTAGCACTAACAGTTATTCAGATGTTTACAAAGGACGAGCCAGAATGGAGCGGCAGTGAACTCGCTCATAAAATGAACCTGGATCATGCGAAAATTTATCGCATTCTTGAAACCTTTGAATCACGTAATTTTTTACAAAAAGACCCAACCACCAAAAAATACTCCTTAGGTTTTGCAGCTTGGGAGCTCGGCATGGCTGTGTATGATCGATTAAATGTAAAAGAATTCATCCAGCCCATTCTAGAAGAACTATTCCAGCAAACCGAAGAATCTGTGTTCCTTACTCTTCTAGATAAGGATGAGGCTGTTACTTTTGAGGCGATAGAGCCTGATAACAAAGTAAAGTTCTCTGTTACAGTTGGCAGTCGAGCTCCCTTATATGTTGGTGCTTCCTACCGTTCCATTCTAGCCTTTATGTCGGAGGAATTTATTAACAGCTATTTAACAAAGAGTGAGTTAAAGCAGTATACAGAAAAAACAATGACCAATCCTGAAGAGATAAAAAGAGACTTAAATAAAATCAGACAACAGGGTTGGGCAGTCAGTGAAGGTGAATACACACCAGATATCATTGCTATTGCCGTCCCTGTGTTCGACCAACATCACAAAATCATAGGCTCTTTAACAATATCCGGACCGATTTATAGAATGACAGAAGAGAAAAGAAGTGAATTTATCTCGCTTTTGGAAGAAGCACAAGTAAAATTAGCGGATGTTATCTACAAATTCCCATTGAAAATTAGAGCTTAACAGTTTAAAAGAACGTAATCTAATAGCAAAGAACCCTTCTTACTAGAGTCATAAACAGATCATTGAAAAGGAGATCGATCCATCTTGCAAACATATATTGACGTAGCCAAATCTGTTCTCCTTCACAATTTACATATAAAACGAGATGAACAGATTTTAATCGTAACCGATTCTTCCTTACATGAAATTGGCGAAATCTTCTCCCGAGCTGGAACCGCATTAGGGAATGAAACAATGTTAATCCAAATGACACCTCGATCAAAATCAGGTGAAGAACCACCGAAAATCGTCAGTGAAGCGATGAAAGCAGCTGATATTGTCCTTTGTATTACCGAACACTCCCTTACCCATACAAAGGCGAGAAAAGAAGCTTCAGCCAATGGCGCACGTGTTGCCACCATGCCTGGCCTCACATTGGATATGCTTGAAGAAGGTGCCATTTTGGCAGATTATTCAGAGATCGAACAGCTAACCGCACAATACTGTGACATCCTTGAAAAGGGCGAGCAAGTAGAAATCATGAAAGACAATCAAACAATCTCCTTCTCAATCAAAGGCAGAAAAGCAATTCCAAGCACAGGCGTTTTCCGTGAAAAGGGCGAATCCGGCAACCTTCCTTCCGGTGAAAGCTATATTGCACCTCTAGAAAACTCTGCAAATGGAACGATCAACATTGATGGCTCCATTGCAGGAATTGGTGTATTAACTGAACCTGTGACACTAGAAATCGAAAATGGAAGACTCATTAATGCACATGGTGAAAAGGGCAGACAACTGTTGGAGCTGCTAGGAGACGGCCCTGGCAGAACCATTGCAGAATTCGGCATTGGTACGAACAAAAAAGCCAGACTAACTGGCAATGTGTTAGAGGATGAAAAGGTGTTTGGCACTGTTCATATTGCCTTTGGCAGCAACAAATCCTTTGGCGGAGTTACAGAAGCAGGCGTTCACATTGACTGCGTCATCAAAGACCCTGTTGTTTATATAGATGGTAAACAGATTTTTTAGGACTTATTTCTAATTATACTTTTTATTATTTTAGTAGTACGTTGATGCCCTGGGATAAGGTTTGTCCTGGGGTTTTCTTGTCTGATAATTCATAATGCATATCAACTTCGATTTATTTTTCCCTCTGTCATCAGAATAAAAATCCCCATTTATTTCGGTTACTCACCTATTTTAGCGGGGAAACCCAGCCCTTCTCTTTTCTTGGAGGTGATAGAATTCTCCTTTGATATTAAAAGTAACAGAGTGATGAAGGGGTCGATCTAGAATTACAGTAGTTAACACGTTATCCATAAATACTTTCCCCATTGCAATAAATGATTTATTAGATGTTAAGATTGTAGTCCCATTTTCATATTGTTTGGTGAAATATTGGAAGGTGACTGACACTTTGATTCTTTTTCTACTGAAGAAATGGCCACTTGACAGGGGACCAAGTAAATCCTATCTTCCGAAACTATCAATCAATTATTACACTTTCCTCTATAAAACTTCTGTAATTTAAAGTAGTGTGTTAACACCGAACAACATTTCTTGTTTTTTACATTTTTAGATTAAAATATGATAAAATTAAAGAACGTATATTCCTATATAATGAGGTGAATATTTTGTACTCCTTAACAGATATACAATTTAATGTTCTAATAGCCAGCATCTTGGGTGATGGGGAAATTACGAAAATTTACAAAAACAGTCGTAGAAAAAATCATAGTTATCGTGAACATTACGGAGTTGCTCAAGAAGATTATCGTAAGTGGAAAATTTCTTTTTTTGAAGAAATATTGTATTTAACTCCTAGAAGCTGTTCTGTTCGTTCCCCTTCATTGCCATTGTTTACTACATTATATCCACATTTTTATACTGAGAAAGGAACAAAGCAAATCCCGTTATCCTTATTAAAATCTTGCAATTTACCGCACTTCCCAGCGATACTTTTTATGGATGATGGTTCATTAAGTATCTCTCACCGTATAAACCATCAAAAGCAGCTTATCTACCTAATTCCGCATATCTATTTATACTTACAGTGCTATTCGCTTGAAGAGTTAACGGTTCTTAAACAACATTTCAAGGAAACATTCGGCGTAATATTACACTTAAGTGCGAGAAATGATGGACAAGGATTCATTCTAAAAACCACCTCTGTTAAAGAAACTTATCAATTTCTCGACATAATCCCCACCGTTACCACAACATGTGATTCAATGTATTATAAAACATCTTGGGAATACCGGTTTGCTGAAGAAAAGAAAAAGTGGCAATCTAAACTACCAGATTATCACTTAATAGCAAGCAGCTCCGAGCGCTCAAAACCATATTCCGAAGCAGAGATTACAAGGCTAATAGAATTAAAAGAAAGAAGATGGACAACACAAAAAATTGCCGACGTTTTGCAAAGAAGCTATTGGTCTGTTACTGCTAAATGGAGTGACATTAATAAATCACAATAAAGATCCCCACGATATGTAAAGCTTTTTGCACACTTATCCCTCAGTCCATTAAAGCTGTTGTTCTATGGATTTTTTCTAAGCTTGTTTGAATCGATTCATCTTGAATCCTACTATTTATCAGCTTGTTACAAAATACTGTATGGTATCACTGAGACAAGATACCTGTCCCTGAATTTCTGCTCCAAAAATTCTCTTATATTTTCAAATCAAAACTCCCACCTAAGTGTGGTTGAGCAGCCTGTTTGATAGCAACTATGGCACTTGTACTCATTAACTTCTGGATAGTTTCTCATTGTTGTTCTACATCCTGTGCCATCCATGCCATCTTCATGATTGACATTGAAGCTTGTTACTGTACCTGCCGTTGACATTAACGCAATATCCACGAAAATATCACCTTACTCTGGACAAGAATTTAGTTGTTTTTCTAAAAAATGAACTTCGCTTTTTAATTCATTCAATTGACCATTCAACCGATCAACCTCTGCCTCTGTAAGTTCATGATCGAGAGTATATTGAGCTATCTTTTTCATTTCGTGAAGCTTCATTTCTATATTTTCTAAAATATGATCTTGGTTTTTACACCATTCAAGCTGTTGTTCCAGAAACTGTTTACGTTCCTGCTCTTCTTTATTCATGAGTTCCTCCTCAAACAACTTTATATGAAAAGAGACCCTAGAAAATCTAGAGCCTCTTTCAAATCTAAAATTAACGAAGAAGTTGTAAAACTCCTTGTGGTTGTTGGTTCGCTTGCTTTGCGACTGTATCTTTCGATTACAGAATAGACTATATCTTCACCCATCATTTTACTGGTTGGGGCTGGGCACTTCGAATGGCTATCGCCACCCTACGAGATTCATAGTCATAGCCTTCGCCTTAGACCGTGTTCTCTAGTCGTTGAACCTTCTCCAGAGTTTCCTCACAGGAGCTTGGCTGCTGATTATCCATTGTACCATCCTCATCATTTTCAGACCATCACGCTGACCGTTTCCAGTTACGTTGTGGTTGATGAAGCTTTAGGAAGTTCCAGCAATTCACCCAGTTATACTCTTACCCGTTACCAGATAAGACGCCCTTAAATCATTATCTCAAGAGTTGTAAAACTCCCTGAGGCATTTGATTTGATTGAGCCAACATTGCTTGTGCTGCTTGAGAAAGAATAGAATTCTTAGTTTGGTTCATCATTTCTTTCGCCATCGTGCGAACATTTATTTTCATAAATGACTAGACTATATCTTCACCCTCAACTTGATTTGTTAGGGGTCGGGCACTTCGGATTCACAATGCTGATGTACATTGTTTCACCTATGGATTTCATCATCATAGCTTTCGCCTTAGATGGTCTATCCTAGTCGTTGAACCTTCTCCACTCTTTCGAGACAGGAGCTTGGCTGCTGATTGCCCAATCTTTTCTTTTTTCAAACCTTCACGCTTGTCGTTTCCAACTACGTTGTGGTAAGAAAAGCTCTAAGGGGTTTCCAGCAATTCACCCGATAATAATCTCTAGCCGTTACCAGCTAGGACGACTGTGCTTGTCACTGCTCTTAAGCAGCTAAAGCATAATCTACGTCACGGATACGAGATTCCGCAGCAGTTAGGTTTTCAGAAGATGTGTTTAAGTTGTTGATTGTGTGCTCTAAACGGTTTTGAACAGCACCAAGTTTACCACGTTCAGAAGAAACACTAGCAATTGCTTTATCAATAACAGCAATTGATTTTGAAGCATCTTCTTTATTGGAGATATTTAAAGCTGCTTCAGCTTTAATATCACTTGTACCGTTTGTTACCGAAGTAGAAGTTGTAAATCCAGCTTGACCAGCATTCCCTGTTAAACCTAGAGCTGCAGAACGCATGTCGTTAATATTTAGTGACATTGATTGTCCAGTGTTAGCACCAATTTGGAACTTAGTGTTAAATCCAGAACCTTGTGCTCCCGGACCTGTAACTTGCTCGATGTTGCCAACAGTATCAGTAGCCGCTGCAACTCCTAAAGCTGCAAGTGGATTGTTTGTTCCCTCAGTTAAAGAGATATCCTTACCCGTTTCAGAAACAAATTGAACTTTGTTATCTGCAGATAAAGAAACAGTAACCTTGTCAGAAATACCAGCTTCTTGTAATGAAGCATTTAAATCTTTAACTAAATCGTTCATAGCGGATTTCGCTACGTTTGCATCAGCGTTTTTTGTATCGTATACTTTACCTTCTTTTAACGTCACAGTAACTGCACTTTCGTTACCCACTGTCAATTTGAAAGTTGAATTAGCAACAACAGTATTAGATGCAGTTGCACCTAATGCAGTGCTACCTTGAATTCCAGCTCTTTCAATCGTAGACGGTTGACCAGTTGAAGTAGCAGTAGCAGCACCAACAGTAAATCCTAATGCGGTTGCTGCAGTAGCATCTCCAGATATAGCAACTTCGCTAGTTGTCCCTGAAGATTTTGCCGTAAATACAAGCTTATCGTTTGCATCAACTTTGATATCAACCAACTCAGACAGTTTAACTCCACCTGAAGTGAGTTCACCCAATTTAGTTGCTAGCTCTGCAGCATTTTGAGGTGCAGTAGTTGCATCTGTTTCTTTAGAAAGGGCTACCTTTGCATCAGCAACGTCTTTCTCCAACCCAGCAGTAATATCAGCATCTAATCCGTCATCAAGGGCAAGCGCACCCTCTGCATCTGATAAAGCCGTTGTAGCAGTGTCGAAGTCATCTGATTTATCAGCACCAATTGTAAGGGCACCCACATCAAACGTTTTTCCATCTACAGTAATTTTTGCCCCATTGGCAATAGATAACTCACCTGTAGCAGTGATAGCTGCACCAGTAACAGAAGCTTGTGTAGCTTTCGTTATCTTGTCGCCAGCATTAGAACCAATGCCCCCGTTTAATACCTTTTGTGTATTGAACTCTGTAGTATTACCAATACGGTTAATTTCAGAAGTTAAATTGTTTAATTCATCTTGCATAGCTGTACGGTCTGCATCTGTTGCAGTTCCGTTTGCTGATTGGTTAGATAGTTCACGCATACGTTGAAGAATATCATGTGTCTCATTTAATGCACCTTCAGCAGTTGCAATCATAGAAATAGCGTCTTGCGAGTTTTTAGAAGCTTGGTCCAATCCACGAATCTGTCCACGCATTTTCTCGGAAATTGCAAGACCAGCTGCATCGTCCCCAGCTTTATTAATACGAAGACCTGAAGCTAGTTTCTCCATAGACTTTGATTGGTTAGTTGTAGCTGTGTTCAACTGACGATGTGTGTTAAGTGCTGCGATATTATGATTGATAATCATGTTTGTTTCCTCCTTGAGTGTTAAGTTCCACGTCCTTGTGGGATTTGGCTTTGAAAGGTAATCAAGTCGGCCGCCTGTGTCACCTTCCAATGCTCTACTAGTAATATCGTCACTTAAATTTAATAGTTAATAGAATTTGTAACTTTTTTTACTACTTTTTCTTAAAATAGTCACTTAAATTTGAAAGCAGAGTTGATTTCGTGTTAATCGCTTCATTATTTTCCTGTTGAATGGCCAGATAAATTTCCTTCCGATGAATCTCTACTTGTTTTGGAGCGTTAATACCGAGTTTAATTTGTTCACCTTCAACTGCTAAGATTGTGATTTCGATGTCATTGCCAATCATAATCGATTCATTAAGTTTCCTAGTTAAAACGAGCATTATCTCTCCTCCTGTTCAGGAGAAGGAATAAGTAATTCGCGGATGGAGTAGTTGCTAGAATTCATAATGAACTGCTTTCCTAATTGATTGCTCATATTCAAAACAATCGGCGCTTGAAGGTTCGCTGTTGTTTCGTTGAATGGATCTCTTACCGTTAATATTACATATATAGAGACATCTTTTTCTGAATCAATATATAAGTCTGATATTACATCTTGTGATACTTTTACTTCATAGTTCTGGAATATTTCAAATGGACTGCTCACGATAAAAGCTACTTCCCTTGTTTTCATTGATTGTAAAACGATAAAGGGAGACCCCTCTAACGGAAGTAAGGCAAACTGTTTTTCATCAATAAATCCCGGTATCCCACCTTCAAATGTAAAAAGATCTTTTTCCTCGATTTTTACCTCACCATGAAATTTTGTTTGTATTTTCATTTACTTTCACCCCTTCACTTCTGGAAATAGATTGATAAAGTCAATATCCAGTGAATTTTTTTCTAGTACCTCAACATTTACTTCTCCAGGTGTATATTCATGAATTGGTTTTTGGGTCTCTGCTTGAATAATCGGTTTTTGAGGGGTTGCTTCAATATTCACTTCTGCCGGCTGATAGTCGATTTGCACACTAAAATGTGATGGAATCCAACCAACATTAAATTGCTTCTGAGGCTTCGAACCGTTTTCCTTTGCAAGAGAGGCAAGCACATTGCCACCTTTTTCAATATGTCTAAGTTCTTGGCCTTGGCTTGATCTTCTTGCCATTCCATCCAGCCAATCTTGATAACCAAGCTGTGCAAATTCTTCCACACGTTTTGATAAATTCTTTAAATCCATATCTTCTCTTGCTTTTGTCTGGTCAATGGAAAGGTTTCCAGGAGTTGTTTGAATTTCGAGAATCGCCTTAGGTTGTTCAATCGATTGGATTGCGGAAGGCTGTTCAATTTTTTGGACAGCCTGCTTGATATCTAAACCGGTCCTAATAAAATGGGACTGTAACCTGATCTGTGGTAGTTGCATAGTCTCTACTCCTTAAAAGAAAAAAGATGGCCCACAAGCAAAGGGCCAGATCTCGCAACTACTCTATACAGTATAATTTAAGTGTAGGTAACACTATAGACTGTGTATGAAGTGCGAGGTCGGACCCTTTATAATCATCCTTATCTTAGAAAATCAATTAACGATGGCTGAATAACTCTTGAGCCTACGCTTAATGCGGCACTATGGATGCTTTCTTGTGTCGTTAAGTCCATGATTGCTTTTTCAATGTCAATGTCTTCATTTTTTGACATGACTTTTTTCGCAAAAATTTCTTGTTGGCCTAAACGTTCTGTCATTAGTTCAATGCGATTTTGTCTGGCTCCCACTTGTGAACGAGTGGTTAAGAACGAATCGATCGTTCCATCTATACCATCTAATAAATCGCCAATATTGGAATCATTATTTTCAAGTGCGTCAATAATTTTTTGAATGCTTCCATCACTTTTAAGGGCATCTCCGAATGTACTTGATGCATCTGTATTAATTTGAATTTTAATGCCCGAGAATACTTCAACCTCCACAGCAGCACTTCCGTATACAATATTCCCATTAGGATTATTGATCGGATCATTCTTAGTTGCGTCACTCTCTGATGGCTTAATATTGGTATTCTGTCCATTAAAGATATACTTCCCGCCAATTTGCGTATCACCAATCGTAATAAGATGATCCTTTAATTCTTTAATTTCGGCTGCAATGCTTTCACGTTGTTTCTCTTCATAGGTTCCATTACTCGCTTTGACTGTCAATTCCCGAATTCGCTGAAGGGCGCTAACTGCCTGATCCAAAGCTTTATCCGTACTGTCAATCCAGTTTTCCGCTTCACCAATGTTACGAGTAAACTGCTCAATTTGACTTACATCTGTACGATAAGTCATCCCCATCATTGCAGCAACAGGATCGTCGGATGGTTTCGTAAATTTCTTTTGCGATGAAATTTGCTCCTGAAGCTTTCCTAATCGATCATAGCTTGAGCTTAAGTTACGAAGCATATTATTAGAAAGCATGGATTGTGTTACGCGCATTATTGTTCCCCCCTTATCTGCCGCCAGTTCCTAAGCCATTAACAATTTTATCAAGCATTTCATCCATCATATTAATCACTCGGGACGATGCATTATAGGCCTGTTGGAATCGAATCATGTCTGTCATTTCTTCATCGAGTGAAACGGCACTGACTGATTGGCGATTATAATCCACTGAATTGGCTAAGATTATCGAATTCGTATAGTTTTTTTCTGCTCCTTGTGAATCTACCCCCATTCCCCCAATCAGGCCTGAGTAGAATGAATCAAGACTGCCAGTCAGCCCATCTGGTAATGTATTACCATTCATTTGATAATAACTATATTCACTAAAATTAAGCTTCTTTAACGCAGCTAATTTTTGCGCATTTTCATTGTCTGCTGATGCCCCACTCTTTCCTCCAGCAGCAATTAAACCGGGATCTTTCCGTATATCATCATTCACTTTTATGCTTTGAGCAGCATTGCCTGGTTCGAAAACAAAAAAATCATTTGCAAATTTGGGATCAGGGTCTTTTATCATTTCACCTGTTATAGGATCTTGAACGAGTTTTTCATTCAAAGTAAAACCCTCACGATGAATTTTATTAAACTCGTTTACAAACGCTTCCGTCATATTATTTAGCTTCTGAAGCATGTCTGGATAGCGTCCAACTACAGAAGTAGTGACTCCATCAGTCTTTATATAACCATAACTCTCTATCAATCCAGCAAGCTGTCCTGAAAAACTTGTGTCCTTTACAAGTCTATCGCCAAACTTCACACCATCAACCATCTTCGGTGTTGTGGTTTGGTCGTAAGTAACTTCCACTTTGGCAATCCCCAGAATTCCTGACTTATTCACACTAACAAGATTCACAGGTGGGATATATGATTGTCCGTCCTTCGTAATCATTTCAATATTATAAAGTCCTTCTGCAATCGGCTTCGCATTCCCATAATCAGTTGGAGTGACATTCGTGACTTTAATATTTACCAACTGTGACAGACTGTCTACTAGCGCATCGCGTTTGTCATATAAGTCGTTTGGCAAATAACCGTTTGGCTCCACTTCACTTATCTGTACATTGACTTTATGAATGTTATCAAGGATCGTGTTAATTTCATTTTGTTTAACGTCAATTTGTCGGCCGATGTCCTTTTGAACACTCGTCAAAGAATTATAGTAATAATTCAAAGTGTCAGCTACCATCTGTCCGTTTGCCGCCACAACTGCACGAGCCCCTGAGTTTTCTGTATTCGCCGATAAGTCTTGTAAAGATTTCCAGAATTTATCAAGCGTAGCTTGCAATCCGCTGTCTGTCGGTTCATTCATAATTTCTTCCATCTTTACAAGAGACTCACTAAGCGTACCGTAATAGCCTACTTTGTTCGCTTGATTACGGAATTGTACATCAAGAAAGCTTTCACGCACGCGTTGCACCGACTCCGCTTGAACACCGGTACCCAATTGCCCCGCTACCATCGGGCTGTTCATACCTGGTGTAGGAAAAGCTGTTGTTTGGGCAAAATTAACCCGCTGCCGGGTGTATCCAGGTGTATTTGCATTGGCGACGTTTTGTGACATCGTATATAAAGCGCTTTGCGAAGTATTTAAACCCCTCTTAGCCGTTTCAAGACCCATAAAGGTTGAGATCATGATCTAGACCTCCATTTCTATTAAAATATCAATCGATTATGCTTGTGAATCAAATACGCTTTTTGCGTTTCGTTGTTTATTCTGAACAGGCTTTTCATAATTATATTCCTGTGGACGTGGCCGGAACATATCAAGTGATAAATTAACAAACTGTAACGATTGATAGATTAGCTGCTGGTTCAGTGTATTTGCTTCTTTCAATGCAGTAGCTTCAGACATAAGCACGGCTCTTAAACGTTCTAATTCCTGCTTTTCAGAGATATCCACCAATTCGATAATATCTGTCAGTGTCGCTTTCGTCATTTCAGAATTGCCCTCTTGCAAAAACTTCCCGACAGCAGCAATTCTTTCCCGTTCAATCATCTCAATCGCTTTCACATATTTCTGCTCTTCATTCAGCAAGGCAGTGAGGGCGTCCATGTCGCTTCGCTTGATGATGTCCGCTTTCTTTGCTGCTCGTTCATTCAATCCTTGATGAAGCTTGATGAGTTTTTCCAGTGCTATAGTGATATGGACGATTGACATTGTAGTAGAACCCCCTCTCTCCCTTACTTCAGGCGTTATTTATTTTTCGAATAATAGTCCAGTATGCTTTTCGCAGTATCTTCTGCATTCATTTTATAATTGCCAGCCTCGTACTGCGCTTTCAGTTCATCGACCTTCGCTTGTCTTTGAGCTGGAATCTGGGATGTTTGCTGAAGTTCTTTTGCTGTGGCGGATATTTCAATCTTATCCGTTGCTTTAGCGGAAGATATCTTTACGCTGTCTACTTTATGCTGTTGACGATTATACGGGTTCACTCCCGATGGTCCAAACTGATTGATCTTCATCTCGCAATCCTCGCTTTCGACCTTATTTGTAACTTCTTTTATCTATTATCGGTTCAGATTTCGGTTTTTTTATTTTTTTCGATTGACAATCTTTTCATGCATTTGTCGAATTTAGACGTCTCATTCCATTACCCTATTCATTTAGAAGAATGTTTATTCATCCATTCTACTGTAATAGGCGTTTTTGTGATCACGTTCTGCAATTTCTTGTCGGCGTTGTTCTTCTTTTTCAACCGCTGCCAAATCGGCGCGAATGGAATGTGTACAATTCATGCACAGCCTTCCTTCCTTGATCAGCGTTCCGCATTTTTCACATGGATATCCAAGATTCGGGAATTGAGACAAACGCAATCTACCCTTTTTGACAAATTTAATGAGCAACTCTTCTGTCACACCTGTTGCGTCCACAACTTGTTGCATCGTTGCAGTACGGTTTACGGCTTTACGAATATATTTATAAACAATATCAAATTGAACTTCTTCTTCTTTATAGCATGCATTACATACGTCACGAAATGCTGATTTCACAAACACCGTATTGCAATTTGCACAATTGGTTAACTCCATCTTGTTGCTCCCCTTTCAAGATTCCCGAACTCTTTGACTCTTATATCGACCAAAGCCGGATAAATATGAAGCGGTTGATAAAAAAACAGCTATGAGTGTCTGCTCGACAATCCGACGAGGAAAAAGGGTCAGATTTACACATTGCACAACTTCATAAGGAGAGAAGCCTCACAGAAACGCTTCTATCTAGCAAGTGTGAGTGAGTGAATGTCAGCAGCACCCGCGAGCTTGAGCGCTTTAGCTGCGTGTCTTAGTGTTGATCCGGTTGTGTAAATATCATCAAGTAGGAGAATTCTTTGACCTGACATAATCTCGGGGTCCGTTATTTGAAAGACTTGTGGCAAATTAATTCGGTCGCGGCGAGATTTCTTTGATTGCTTTTCTGAATGAATTCTCGTAAGTGGCTGGATACATGCTTGCCCCGCTGTAACAGCCAACGCTTCCGCTTGATTAAAGCCACGTTCTTGTAACCGTTCATGACTGAGAGGAATGACCACAATCGAATCAAAGGTTAATGGAAGTAGCGCATCCTTGATAAAAGGGGAAAATGCTTCAGCAATGGCATAGTCACCGCGGTATTTGAATTTAGCAATCTGTTCTTTCATAAAGTCATTATAATGAAATAGCGATCGATTCGCCGTTAGAAATCCTTGCCAATTCGGATTCTGTTCCCAACGATGGCAATCTAAGCAAAGCGTATCTCTTCGGAACTCAGCTGACAAGACTCGTGAGCAGATTTGGCACAACTCTCCACTTATTGGATCAAGCTTTCTGAAACATTCCGCACAGATTGACCTCTCTTGTTCCTTCATCAGCAAATTCTTCCACGATACCTTTTGTGTGATTCCTTGATCACAAAGCAGACAGAGATACGGTGTTAGGATAGACAAATCAAACATCAAGCAACCCTCGCTTGCTTGCTTCACGGTTCATGTTTTCAATATGCAAAATTGCTTTCACCATTTCCTCGCTTTTTCCGTAATGAAAGAAAGTAATATTTCCGATTGGATGGTCCACGCTTCTTCCTACTCTACCGGAAATCTGAACAAGCGCACTTTCTACAAACACTTGATGCTCCGCGCCAATTACCGCAACATCCAATCTAGGAATCGTCACACCCCGTTCCAAAATCGTCGTTGTTAGCAATCCAGGAATCTCTCCATTACGAAGCAGCGTGACCTTTTCTTTCCGCTCAGGATCTTCCGAATAGACAGCAAGCAGACGGGGTTCGATTTCCTGAAACAGAGGCAGGCTTTCTTTCATCACTTTAATGCTCGGAAAAAATAAGAGAATGGGGATATTGCATTCAATCCGGTCACGAACCCAGGATTGGATTTGTGGCGGAATTTGCTTTTTCTGAAACTGCTTTTGCCAATTGCCGCTCCATTTCATCGTGGGGACGGGAATCGGCTTTCGGTGGTAGCGTGCTGGAATCGTTACCGCTTGAAGTGTCCCTTTTCGATATGCATTCTGCATTTGTCGTGATGGTGTGGCGGTTAAATAGATCGTGGCAGACGTTTGTTTTTTTGCTTTCTGTACGGCTTGTTGAAGGGAAGTGTCCATGGAATACGGAAAGGCGTCGACTTCATCGATAATAATCGTATCAAAAGCATTAGAGAAACGATAAAGCTGATGTGTTGTTGAAACAGTGAGTGGTGCAGCTAAATGCCTATCTTCACTGCCCCCATACAGAGCTGCGACTTCCACATTTGGAAAAGCACGTTTAAGTCGTGGCGTAAGTTCGAGTACCACATCGGTTCGCGGTGTGCAGATACAAACTCGCTTATCACTTGAAATCGCTGTCTCCATTCCTTTGAACAACACCTCAGTTTTTCCGGCTCCGCAAACCGCCCAAATCAGGACTTCTTCATTTTGTTCGACTGCGGCAACTACTCGATCTGACGCTGTTTTTTGCCCATCAGAAAGCGTTCCAGCCCAAGCCATTACTCTAGGGGGAATAGGAAAATGGAGTTCAGGTCCAATCCATAAATAAAGCTTAGAACATTCACTTACACGCCCCATCATGATGCAGGAACGACAATACGTGCAATTTTTTTGACAAATCTTACAAGGAAACGTGTAAAACAGCTGTTGATTTCGATTGCTACAGCGCGAACAGTCATATTTGCCGTTTTCACGACTGACACCTGCTTTTGTGGTGACATAGCCTGCTTCGATATGTTCTGTCAATCGTTCAGGGGAAAAGGGAATTTCAGCAGCTAGTAATAGTCGACCTGATAAGTGGTGCTGCAGTTCCGGGGAATATGGGGTGGTAATGTGAGGGGGAATCATCAGGGGAAAACCTCCTATTATTTTTTCGTCATCTTTATATTCGCTACACGTTAAATGGATCCCTGCCAACAAAATGAAAGCAAGGGTCAGAACCCGCAATAATGAAAGACAGTATAAGATAAGGCATAAAACACTTCATACTGATTTAGAGTGCGAGGTCAGACCCTTTCCATTAATTTGGCTGGAGTATTCTTTTTTGCAGCAGTGTTTTAAACGCCTGATTTGGAACCGGACGACTAAATAAATACCCTTGAATTTGATGGCATTCTTCTTTTTTAAGGATGTCTAATTGCTGAATCGTCTCTACTCCTTCAGCAACCACCTTTATTTGCAAACCTTTTGCTAAATAAATAATCGATTTTGCGATAAACATATCTTGATCACTATGAATCATATTTTGAATGAATGACTTGTCAATTTTAATGACATCAAATGGGAATTGAGTTAAATAAGAAAGAGAAGAATAGCCTGTACCAAAGTCGTCTAAAGAAATGGTGATTCCCATATCCTTTAATGCGTTCATTGTGTTTTTCGCGATTTCTTTATTATTCAAGCAAGAGCTTTCGGTCATTTCGAATTCGAGATCTTGTGGATAAATACCCGCTTCTTGAATCGTTTTCTCTATTGTGTGAAGCCAATCTTGTTTCATAAAATGGACAGCGGAAATATTAATCGAAATCGGCACAGTAAATAGTTGTTCTTCTTTCCATTCTTTTAGTTGTTTACATACTTCGCTCAAGACCCAATCATCGATATGGACAATTAAACCGTTTTCTTCAGCAATAGGGAGAAATTCCATTGGAGATACGAGTCCCCACTCTGGATGTTCCCAACGGATAAGCGCTTCAGCACTCATTATTTCACCGGTACAAGTGTCTACTCGAGGCTGAAAATGCAACGTCATCTCGTTATTTTCCAATGCCTTTCTTATGTCTCGTCCCAAGCTATAAGATTTATAGGAATCGATACTGCTAGCACGAGATATAATGTGATACTTACTTTCTCCTTGTTTCTCAGCTTTGTTTAACGCAATATCCGCATTGCTTAATAAGTCTGAGCTATCTGTTCCGTTATCCGGAAACATACTAATCCCAATACTGATAGTGACGTATAATTCATAGCCGTTTATCAAAAATGGTTCAATTAAGCCATCGATCATTTGATTTGAAATCATTTCAAGTGATTCAATCGATTCCAAGTTCGCGACTAATACACCGAATTCATCGCCTCCGAGACGAGCAAGCATATTTTTTGATGGTAATAGTGAAGCAAGACGGACAGAGATTTGACATAATAATTCATCACCACTTGGGTAGCCGATTGTATCATTGATATATTTGAAATGATCAACATCGATGATCATGACGGCAAATTTTCTATCGCTATTTGCGTATTCATTCGCAAGTTTCTGCAATTTTTTATTAAATTTCCTTCGATTTGGTAGCTTTGTTAAATGATCATGATAAGAAATATGCTTCACTTTTTCATGTAACAGATGTTGCTCTGTAATATCTGTAATGAGGCCATCTAATTGAATAAATGTCCCGCTAGCACCTATTGTAGGTATCATATAATCTTGTACCCACTTAATGTCACCATTCTTATGAATGATACGGTATGGATGGCGAATGGTGTTCCCTTTTGCTAACTCATCGTGTAAATCCACATATTGCTGCAAATCCTCAGGATGAATGATAGATGACCACGCCTTCTTGTTTTCCATTTCATCTACTGCATACCCACAGATTTGTTCAATCCCTTGAGAACAAAGGATAAATTGTCCAGTCTGCATATCAATAGACCAAACCCCTACATCAAGATTATTATAAATTTGAGAAAATTGCTTTTCCTTTTCCATGAGCTTGGACTCAATATGTTTACTGTTCGTGATATCTTGAACGAATCCGATGACACGAACCGGTTGGCCTTGTTCATCAAAAAAGACTTCGATTTGCACATAAACTTGACGGATAGCGCGATCCCTTCTCACGATTCTACATTCAAAATGGGCACTACCATTATTCAATAACGTTTGCTGGATTGCAAGTTCAAGCTTCGGGTGATCATCCGGATGGACAAACTCACGAATTTGCTGATGCGTTGGAGAAAAGTTCTCCTCTTCACTAATGCCTAAAATTAAACGATTTTGTTTCGAGCAATACGTTTGATCACTCCTCATGTCGTAATGGAAACTGCCAATATTACCGATTTTTTCAATCGTTTTAAAGTTTTCTTTGAATAGGAGTAACTCTCGATCATGCTCCTTTAAATCGTTACTATTTTTTATGATTACATACACTTCCATGCCATCAGCTGTCGCTATTGGAACTAGGCTAACATTCGAAAAGTTCGTGTCCCCATTTTTACAAAGAACCAAAGCATGGAACCTTTTTGTTTTACCTAAGTAAGCTTCTTTAAAATATTGTTTTTGTTCATCTGTATAATCTTTAATGAAGTTTTCTAAAAAGGATTCATGAAAGCCCTGTTCCGTATAGCCATACTGCTTTTGAAATACTTCGTTATAGGTTAGGACATTCCCATTGACATCTAATTTAATAATAGCATTCAGGTGATCGATAATTAGAGAATGATAGTTTTCCTCCCTGGTCATTGAATTCATGCTATTTCCCTTGGTTTTCCCCCGAAAAGGCTCGTTCATTTCAATAATCCCTCTCATTTTTGCATTTCATTATTGATTACCACAAGAAAGGTCCCCAAAAAGGTGGACATACGATTTTCAATAAAGTTATATGTCAATTTCCATGAAAAAATAGTTTAATCTTGGCCTTACGTTCCTACAACGTTAGTATCATATATATCTCAACAAATAGAATCTACCTTTTATGTTTTTATTTGCTAATAATACCACATCTTTGAACTAAATGATTCCTTGGGAAAAGCAAAATTGAGAGGATGTCCCAAAAGGGTCTGACCTCACACTCTATACACGGTTTATTGTGTCATTTACACGCCATATAAACGATATATAGTAGATGTGGGATCTGAACCTCTCGTTATGGGACAGCCTCTCTCGACAAAATTTTTATTACACTTTAAATCTCCCAATTTGCGCTTGTAATTCTTCAGCCATGAGAGAGAGGGTGGCTGCGGATGATGTGATTTCTTCCATCGATGCTAGTTGTTCCTCCGTTGCCGCCGCTACATTTTGTGTGCCCGATGCCGCTTCTTCGGCAATTTCAGCTAATAGCTTTTCTGATTGGAGGACTTGTTCAGACCCTGCTGAAAGCTGTTGGGAAGCTGCAGAAACTTCCTGTAATTGCGCAGATATCTCATCAACAGAATAGCGAATTTGTGCAAAGGATTCCCCGGCTTTATTCACTACACCGATTCCGTCAGTCACTTCACTTGTTGTTTGTTCCATAGATTGAACAGCAAGGTTTGTCTCATCTTGGATTAATGTGATAAGCCCTGAAATATTCTGGGCCGATTCAGCGGATTGTTCGGCTAGTTTGCGTACTTCATCAGCTACTACAGCAAACCCTCTGCCATGTTCACCCGCCCTTGCCGATTCGATCGCAGCATTTAATGCAAGTAAATTCGTCTGCGAGGCAATATTTGTAATGGCCTCTATAATATTCCCAATCTCTTTTGAACGTTCACCTAATCCTTTTACAATTTGTGATAATTGCGTAACGGTCAAGTTAATCGAATTCATTTGTTCGATTGTCGTTTGAATCGCTTCATTACCTTCCACAGCTTTTTGTGAAGTTTCTACCGAATTGGCAGATATATCTTGAGCACGAGAAGCAATCTGTTGAATACTTAATGCCATTTCTTGTACGACCTTCGAACTCTCTTCTGTACTTCTCACCTGCTGCTCTGCTCCCGAAGCCACTTCCTGAATGGTGTTTGCAATTTGTTCACTCGCTTTACTCGACTCTTCTGAACTCGCAGTCAATTCTTCAGAGGCAGCAGCCACTTGTTCAGAAGTGATATTTACCTGCGCCATCAACTCGCGTAACTTCAATATCATTTTATTAAAAGAAAGCGTTAATTGACCAATCTCATCTTTGGAGCGATAGCTTCCTTCAACGGTTAAATCACCATTTTCCGCATTTTCCATAAGTCCCTGAATTTCTTTAACTGGATTGACGATCATACGAGTAATAATAAATCCAATCACGCCTTTTAACACAATAAAAAGAAGAATTATGGTGATAATAAAATTCTTACTGTCATGACTACTTGCCGTAATGCTTTTAGCTAGTTCGTCCGCATACTGCTCCAAATACACGCCTATTTCATTCATTAATGAATTGGATTTTTCTCGTGCCGGCTTTACATCTTGTTGATATTTTGTATAACCTAAATCCTTATCGCCTGCAAGTGCCAATTTGTATACACTCTCTACCTCGTTCAAATATCTCTGATACTCGGTCTTAAATTGAGAAAGGTATTTCACCTCGATATCAGATAAAAGACTTTTATCTAACGCCTGAATCAACGTTTCATTATCCTTCTTTAACGCGTCAATTTGATCTTTTAATCCCTGTTCCTCTTTTGTATTGGATGTAAGTAACAACTCCAATGTACTATTATCAATCGCCCGTGTGTTAGTGCGAATTTGACTTTGCCATTTTATAGGAAGCAAAGCCTCCCTATACATTTGATCTGATTTTTTATCCATTTGGTTCATATGGTAAAATCCAGTACCACCGATCACACCAAAGATGATGATAGAAATAAGTATTAGCACGAAAAGTTTCTTACCAATTGCAGCATTACGTAATCCCATTATTCCTACTCCTTTTCTGTAACTTTCAACGTTATTTTTCTTATTCATTTGAGCAAAGAAAGAGTCTAATTATACCTGTACACATTTTGGATAGTCTCATATTCTATCCGAAAAATATTGCGAAAACTCTGTACAGTCTATTTATTTGGCTATTCTCTCGGCAACCTGGCGATCCTTGTCCACAAGTGACTTTAGACCCACGGCTTTGCGTCCTCCCCTTTCGATGAAGTTTGCTATTTTCTAGAATAATAAAGTGAAACTTTCATCAGTGGGGCTTTCTTCATCGCCCACTGATGGTTAGTCCCGTTCTACTGTCTCTAAATCTTCGATAAAGCGACACTACGAACCCGATTGGTTCAACCAGTCGGGGATTTACAAGCTGTTTAGCCTCAACTTACTTTTTCTTGATTTTCTCACAAAAATGGAGGTGGGGTATTACAACCTATTAAGCCGGGATAAATTTCCCATATAGATTGGTGCATCGAAATTATAACATGGTCACTACCAATAAAGACAGAACCCCCTCTCAGTTTTGCAAGTAATACTTTCATACTAGTTTGAATAACAGCATAACTGATGTTAAATCATCATACTGGGTAAATGTACTCATTTATAAAAAAAGGAATAAAACCAGGCTCACATCATAAAGTTGATGGGGAAACCACTGAATTTGGTAAAAAGTCCGGGACTTTGGGAGTGAAAATGGATAGATGGTGAGTAAGCGTGTTAAGGAGCTGAGAATTTCGGATAGGTGGTTAGTCATAGAGTCGAAGTGGTGAGTAATTCCTTAAAGTTGAAGAGTAAACCGGCGAATGTTATAAAAAGCACAGAACTTAGGGAGTAAGCACCTTCCCGATGCATCATGATGTATATTAAGAATTAATCCGATCTGACGGGTCGTAACTCAACAAAAAAAACGCCCACCCCATTTCCGAGGTAAGACGTCTCACTTATACCTTATACCAGCCCATCGCCATCGATCCTTCACCAAGATGCGTGCCAATAGCAGGTCCGAAATAGCTGATCTCGAATTCAACATTTGCATATATCGCTTCGAGTTCTTTTTTCCACTTTTTCGCTTCCTCTTCACGTTTTGCATGGATAATCACTGCTTTATACGTGCCACCTTGAGCTGCGTCTTGACCGATCAAATCTGCAATGCGCTTCATGGCTTTTTTTCGAGTGCGGATCTTTTCAAAAGGAACAATCACTTTGTCTGCGAAATGAAGGATTGGTTTGACTTGAAGAAGACTGCCAATCAATGCCTGTGCACTGCTTAAACGTCCTCCACGCTGTAAATGTGCCAAGTCATCCACCATAAAATAAGCGCGTACTGATTGCTTGATGACTTCCAATCGAGCAAGAATTTCGTCTGGCCCTTTTCCAGCTAAGGCCAGTTTAGCTGCTTCAAGGACATAAAACCCCTGAACATAGCAGCTGATTTCAGAATCAAAGGTATACACATCCAGACCCTCAACCATATCTCCTGCACTAATCGCACCTTGATACGTTCCACTAATTCCGCTCGATAGATGGATACTCACGACTGCATCATACTCTTTCGCTAATTCCTCATATTTCTCGACAAATAAACCTGTTGGTGGTTGAGAGGTTGTCGGAAGCTTGTCCTCCGTTTTTACCACATTGTAAAACGCATCCGCCGTTATATCAATTTCTTCACGATACGCCTCGTTGCCGATTACTACCTGAAGCGGAACCATATGTATATGAAATTGGTTACGTATATTTTCCGGGATATATGTGGTACTATCCGTAACAACTGCCGTTTTCATAAACCACTACCATCCTTATTTCATTATTCTCGTTTATACTTAATCACCATTTTATATAAAATACCATGATTTGCATCATAATGTTGTGGTATCTTGAATTGAAAGTCGCAAAATAAACGTGGGCCTACAATTTTACATTTAGACCACCAACCCTTAGAATTGGGTTGCGAGACATCAATCCCGGTGCAGTAAAATTCTGATTTCAGATCGCAGGACCTCATTTCCGCCTCGGTAAATCCTAGTTCCAGATCGCAAGACCCACAAACAAAAATCGCCCAGCCTTAATCGGTGTAACTTCGATTAAGCTAGACGATTTCCTTTGTCTTCCTCCAACAATTCAGCGGTCGACGTCCAATCATTTCTTTATTTCACTTCAACCCAACCGTTTTTTATCGCTGAAATGACAGCTTGTGTACGGTCATTGACATTCATTTTTTGCAAAATATTGCTGACATGGTTTTTTACGGTTTTTTCACTGATAAATAGTGTTTCTCCGATTCCACGATTACTTTGGCCATCTGCTAGAAGCTGAAGCACTTCACATTCCCGGCGCGTTAAAAGATGAAGCGGTTTTCTAATTTCCGGAATATATAGGGAAGATTCTCTCTCTGTCATCTGCTCAATAGCAATTCGACGATATTCTTTAACTAGATTGTGAGTGATTTTCGGATGCAAGTACGATCCGCCGTCTGCCACTACTTTCACGGCTTCTACTAAAGCATCTGCGTCCATTTCTTTTAACAAATACCCTTGTGCCCCAGTCTGAAGTGCATGGGTTACATAATTTTCATCATCATGAATCGATAGAATGATAATCTTCATATCTGGATAGCGCTCAATGAGTAATCTGGTTGCCTCCACACCATTTACTTGTGGCATATTAATATCCATAATCACCACATCTGGTCGGTGCGTTTCTACTAAACTCATCGCCTCACAACCGTCGTCACCTTCTGCAACTACATCAAATATCGGTTCAAATTCCAGGATTTTTTTTACACCTTCGCGAAAAAGCTGATGGTCGTCTATAATGACAATACTTGTTTTCAATCGTGTTTCCCCCTCTGTCCTCTTACCATACCTAAGTTTAGTATTCTATAAAATCATTCATTCAATGGAACTGTTACTGATACAAGTGTTCCTACACCTTGATGCGAATCAATCGTCACTTCACCTTCTAGTAGCTCGACACGTTCCCTCATCCCCATTAATCCAAATGATCCTGCTTTTTGAACATCAGAATCGAAGCCAATTCCATCATCCTTCACCATCACTATGACCATTTCTTTCGTCATCAATAACTTGACCTGGATGCTTTTCGGTTTCGCATGCTTCAACGCATTTTGAATGGATTCTTGTACGAGGCGGAATAGTGCGACCTCCATATCAGACGGCAGTCTTTTTTCTTCACCTGAGTTTATAAATGTCATGCGTATACCTTGGTTGTAGTCTTCAGTCGTTTGTAGGTATTTTCTTAGGGTAGGTATTAACCCTAGATCATCGAGTGCCATTGGACGTAGATCATAAATAATTCGGCGCACTTCATACAGCGCATTTCTGACCATCACCTTCAAGTTCCGAATTTCTATGATGGCCTCGTCGCCGCCTCTTTCCCGATAAATACGGTCAATTAAATCGGATCGCATCATGACGTTTGCCAGCATCTGTGCCGGTCCATCGTGAATTTCACGAGAAAGCTTCTTGCGCTCTTCTTCCTGAGCTTCAATGATTTTTAACCCAAAGTCCTGTTTACGCTTCGCATCTTCAAGCGCTGGACCCACTTGTTTCAAATCACTCGTTAAGTAATTTAAGACAACAGAAATTTGTGAAACAAGATGCTCGGCCCGATCAATGGTCTGTTCAAGCCCGCGCAACCTTCTTTCTAAATCATCCCTGCGTAGCCGCAATTGTTTCTCAATTTGACTATTCAACTGTAAATCCGCTTGAAGTTTATGTGCAACCTCATAAGCATCGCGAACTTGTTGTTCAGAATAATTATTGAAATACTTGCTCACTTCCGAAAGGCGTTTTCTTGATAATCGAGCTTTTTTTTCGAGCACATCGCATTCTTCTATCACGATGGCGACCTGGATTTTCACTTCTCCAAGCTCCGTCGTTATCGCTTCAAAATCACGAAGGCATTGCTCTTTTATTTCAAATATTTCAACTTTGCTGTCTCCAACAGTCGTGATCATCGTTTCAACTATCATGTCCAAATCTTTTAGATCCATTTTTTTCAGGGACATTTAGATTCCTCCGATTACATCCAGCCTTTTGGTTGGTTTATCCTGTACTGTAACGCCAATTGACGGATTTTCACTTAATTGAATAGTAGTTAGCTGATACTTAGTAGTAATTGCCAAGGTCGATTGTCATGCAAATTACATGCAACGCTACCAAAAGCCTTGTTCATTCTTATCCTATATATGCTCTCTAAACCAGACAGCAGTTTTGACTTTCCCATTGTATCAAAGAAAAATACCAATTTACTATATCTATTATCCTAATCCATCCTATACAATAGAAGCAAACTATGAATGACTCCATTATACCTAAAAATAGGTGAGCCGTATAAGGAGTTGTAACGGGACCCCTTACAGTTCTAAGCTTCAAGCTCCTCAAGCTTTCCTTTAGAAAACTAAAGCTTGCTTTTTCATACATAATATTCTTTTAAGCATATTCTTATTATCTAGATATTAAAAAAGGCTGTAGAACAATAGACCTTATTATACCACGAAGAAAACAGCCTAATATTAAAATTTCTTTACATACCTTACTATCCTATGACTTTTAAGAAAAATGAACTACTCCCCTCACATTATCGTACAATCACATGCCCAGCGAAAATTGCAGCACCATGACGAAAGCCTTATAATGAAGAAAAAGCAAACTACTATTTTTTAGCAAAGAAAGGAGCTACAATGCTACAATCCTACCTAACAGTAAAAGGCAAAGGGGAACATGAAATCATCATTGAAAAATCCCGCTTCATTTCTCATATTGCGCGTACCGAATCAGAAGAAGAAGCTCAGGCCTTCATTCAACATATCAAAAAATTGCACAAAGATGCTACACATAACTGTTCTGCCTATTTAATCGGCGAGCATGATCAAATTCAAAAGGCACTCGACGATGGTGAACCAAGCGGTACAGCTGGCGTTCCAATTCTTGAAGTATTGAAGAAAAAGGGACTTAAAGACACCACAGTCGTTGTTACTCGGTATTTTGGCGGAATCAAGCTTGGTGCAGGCGGCCTAATTCGCGCCTACAGTAAATCAACATCTGAAGGCATTGATGCAACTGGAGTCGTTGAAAGAAAACTCATGCGTGTAATTGCCACATTTATTGACTATACCTGGCTTGGTAAACTTGAAAATGAACTCCGATCCTCTATTTATAAAGTAAAAGAAATTCATTATCTTGAAAATGTAATCATTGAAACATATGTCGAAGAGACTGGCAAGGAAGCATTTATGACTTGGATGACAGAATTGACCAATGGCCAGAGCCGGATGGAAGAGGGGGAACAGCTGTACCTTGAGCGAGAAAAGTAGCACTATATTTTTCAACGCCTTCCTATTTCCTGCTATAATTCATTTTACGAAACAGTATAAAAATTGTAGAATGTTGTAGAGTATAGTTTGCCGAAATACATTTGACTTTACACATGAAGGAGAAGAAATATGTCGAACCAACGCTTATACAGGGTTACCAAGAGAAGGCGCAAGCGCAAGCGTAAAAAACTGGTTGCATGGTTCTTGGTGCCACTACTATTATTACTAACAGTCACTGGCACTGCCTATGGCGCGTATCTGTACAATAAAGCTGCTGCTACCATTGATAATTCTTATGAGTCAATTGCCCCCTCCTCTAAACGTGAAGCAAAGGTCGATCCTGGTGTGGATAATACATCGATCCTGTTCATAGGTGTGGATGATAGCGAAAAGAGAGATTACAAAGAGTCCGCAAGATCGGATGCTTTAATCCTTGCTACATTTAACAAGAAAGAGAAATCTATTAAACTAGTAAGTATTCCACGTGATTCCTATGTTTATGTTCCCAAAAAGGACCGGTATACGAAAATTACCCATGCACATGCATATGGTGGTCCTCAAGTTACCGTTGATACAGTTGAACACTTGCTTGATATTCCAGTTGATTATTATGTTCGGATGAACTTCTACGCGTTCATCGATGTCGTCGATGCTCTAGGCGGAATTGAAGTCGATGTTCCTTATGAATTTAAAGAACAGGATTCACATGACTCGGCTGCAGCGATCCATCTAAAAGCCGGTCTACAGAACTTGGATGGTGAAGAAGCGTTAGCACTTGCACGGACACGTAAGAAAGATAGTGATCTTTTCAGAGGACAACGGCAGCAAGAGATTCTTCAAGCCATTGTCAAAAAAGCAACAACTGTTCACGCTGTAACGAAGTATCCAGATATCATCGAAGCTGTCGGTGATAATATGAAAACAAACTTAACTTTTGCAGAAATGAAGGCATTTATCGAATATGCTACTGCTGGTAATAACTTATCCATGGAAAACCTTCAACTTGAGGGAGTGGACGGTAGAGAAGATGGTGCGTATGTCTTTAAACTGGATAAAGATAAGCTAACAGATCTGAAAAATGGATTGAAACAACACCTCGGCCTTACAAGCACGAGCCTTAGTGATTCTCGCTAAGAAAACAAAACAGAATAAATACAGAAGGCTGTCTCATAACCCACATCTACTATATATCGAAATAAGCGGTGTATAGAGTGTGAGGTCACCCTTGAAACAGCCTTCTTTTTAATTTATTAATCGATTAAAAAAGCTTGTAGACTCATTCCGTATTTCAGGAGTTTGTCTACAAGCTATATTCTGCTTCAGGAGAAGTTATTTATTATCGATTTTTCATACCATTGTTTCGAGAACTAATGAATCGTAAAATTGGCTGATATTCTTTTCCGATCAAACCAACTTTTTCAACAATTATCTCGATAGCAAGCACTAACACTGCGATCATGAATAACGCTCCCCACATTGTAGCCATGGAGAATATAAAGGCAGCTAGTCCACAGCAAGCAGCCATTGCATAAATAAGCAAGACAGTTTGTTTATGTGAAAAGCCAATTTCCAATAAACAATGATGCAGATGCGATTTATCCGGAGCTGATAACGGCTTTTTATGCTTAATTCGACGAATTATCGCAAAAAACGTATCAGAAATTGGTACTCCGAGAATAATAATAGGTACAATCAAGGAAATCGCTGTAACGTTCTTAAATCCTAACAAAGAAAGAACAGCAATCATGAATCCTAAAAACAGTGCACCCGTATCACCCATAAATATTTTTGCAGGATGAAAATTATAAGCTAAAAACCCAAGAGTGCTTCCTAAAAGGATGAACGCTACGCTGCTTACAAAAACATCCCCCTCTAAAAACGCCATACCAGAAATAGTGATTAATGCAATCGATGAAACACCAGCAGCTAGACCATCGAGACCATCAATCAAGTTAATAGCATTAGTAATACCAACAATCCAGACAATTGTTAATGGAATGCTTAGAATGCCGAATTCAATTACGCCACCAAATGGCAAGTTAATAAAATGGACTTGAGCTCCGCCAAGTACAACAATCAACGCTGCGATAATTTGGCCGAGTAGCTTAACCTTAGCTGAAAGCTCGCGCATATCGTCGATAATCCCAGTAACGATAATAATTAAACTTCCGATTAACAGTGGAATCGTCAACTCGTCCGTTGGTCTCAAGAATACCCAGCCGATGAGAAAACTAATATAAATTGCTAAACCGCCAAGACGCGGCATAATCTTTTGATGGACCTTACGTTGATTGGGCTTGTCTGTTGCACCAATCTTGAATGCAAATTTTTTAACTAAAGGTGTAATAATTAACGATGCAATAAAACATAGTAGCAAGGTAAGGTAAACCATGGAGTACCTCCTTAAAAATATCTTATCCAATTTTAGATTAAAGAATGAGTACATAGGAACATTTCATTTATTTGGCAGTTTATGAAATTGTTACCTGACGTTATTCTCTTTTTTCCTAGTCTAATCAACAAAAACTGATATCACCACATATATTACTAGAATTCTAATAAACTTACAAACTTTTTTTATTTAATATACCATTTATACACTTTTTCCAGAGGAAATTCCCAAAAAAATATTGTATAATTTTTACAGTTTTTTACTATGTATAGCAAATACCTGTTATTTTTGGTAAGATTATTAATTGAAAGAAAGATTAAATCCTAATAATTAAGGAGCGTTTTACATGTTGTCCTTTCTGAAAAACACCTTTGGCGATACCAATCAAAAAAGGCTTACTAAATATTATAAAATGGTGGATGAAATCAATGCTTTAGAGCCAAAATATATCCAATATTCCGATGAGCAGCTTAAAGACATGACAACCCAATTTAAAGATGATTTAACAAATGGGCAATCGATTGATGATATAAAATTGGATGCCTTTGCTGTAGTCAGAGAAGCTTCCAAGCGTGTACTTGGAATGAGACACTTTGATGTGCAAATGATCGGTGGGCTTGTATTAACAGAAGGAAATATTGCGGAAATGGCGACAGGGGAAGGTAAAACACTTGTTGCTTCTCTTCCAAGCTATTTGCGTGCTCTTGAAGGTAAAGGTGTCCATGTCATTACCGTCAATGATTACTTAGCGACACGAGATCGCGAGAAAATTGGCCAAATTCATGAATTCCTAGGACTAACGGTCGGTTTAAATGTTCCAAATATGCAGCCCGATGAAAAGAAAGCGGCCTATCTTGCTGACATCACGTACGGAGTGGGAACGGAATTCGGTTTTGATTACTTACGCGATAATATGGCTGTAAGTATCGCAGATAAAAGTCAAAGACCTCTTCATTATGCCATCATTGATGAAGTGGACAGCGTACTTGTGGACGAAGCAAAAACTCCATTAATTATCGCTGGTAAAACACAATCTAATAGCGATTTGCAGCATATTGCTTCTCGCCTTGCAAAACGCTTCAAGATAGATGAAGATTATACATTTGATCCGGAAACGAAAGCAACAAGCTTGACAGATGAAGGCGTAGAGAATGTCGAAAAAGCATTTGGAATCGACAATCTTTATGACTTAGAGCATCAAACACTCTTCCATTATGTCATTCAAGCAGTTCGTGCCCATGTTATGTTTGAAAAAGATGTCGATTATATTATTAAAGATGGGGAGATTTTGTTAGTCGACATCTTTACTGGTCGAGTAATGGAAGGTCGGTCTTTAAGCGATGGTTTGCACCAAGCGATTGAAGCCAAAGAAGGAATTGAGATTACAGAAGAAAATAAAACGCAAGCTTCTGTTACGATTCAGAACTACTTTAGAATGTATTCCATGCTCTCTGGAATGACAGGTACAGCTAAAACGGAGGAAAAAGAATTTCAAAATGTTTACGGCATGGACGTTATTCAGATTCCAACAAACCGTGACAAAATTCGTGTTGATTATAACGATATGATCTATCTGACACTGGACGATAAATACAAAAAAGTAGCTGAAGAAGTGAAACGGATCCATGCTACTGGACAACCGATCTTAATTGGGACGACTTCTATCCTCCAATCAGAAAAAGTGGCGACCTATTTAGAAAAAGATCAGTTGCCATATAAATTATTGAACGCAAAAAGCGTGGAGCAAGAAGTAGAAATGATTGCGATGGCTGGACAACGGGGCCAAATTACGATTGCTACCAATATGGCCGGTCGTGGAACCGATATTTTACTTGGAGAGGGCGTAGCCGAACTCGGTGGTTTATACGTCATCGGCACGGAAAGACATGAGAGTAGGCGTGTAGACAACCAATTGCGTGGACGTGCTGGGCGTCAAGGTGACCCTGGTTCCTCCCAATTCTATATTTCATTAGAAGACGATATGATTAGACGATTTGCTGCAGAGGGCCTAGAAAAGCTTGAGAAAAAGCTTACATCAGATAGTACGGGCCTTATCACCTATAAAAAAATTGGTGAATTCGTCGATCGTGTTCAACGAATTGTCGAAGGTTCCCACTATTCCATGCGAGAATACAATTTAAAGCTGGATGATGTCAGCAACGAACAACGAAATATTATTTATCAATTGCGTGACCGTATTATGGAGACAGATAGCGTTGATAGTCAAATTGCTTCGCATGTTCGAAGTGCCATTCATAACGTCATTGAGCAATATTGCCCTGTGGAGAGCTCTCCTGAAGAATGGCGGATAGATGAACTGATTTCAAAAGTAAATGAACTTCTGCCTGGCTACCCTATTACTCTGCCAGACTCGATTCAAAGTAGAAAAGAAATAGAAGAAGCCATAGAGACTAACCTGGACAGATACATTAAAAGGATTGAAGCCGACCCAGAGTTGCAACAATCATTGAAAACCTGGTTATTAAATGTGATTGATATCCAATGGATTCAACATTTAGAAAGCATGGCTCGACTGAAAGAAGGCATTGGGTTACGCCAATATCAACAAGAAGATCCATTACGTCTCTACCAAAAAGAAGGACTTGAATTATTTACACATACATTTAATACCATTGAAACAGAAATGGCTGAACAAATTGGTCGTCTCATTCAAATGGCTAACAACCAAGTGGAAGCATAAGAACCGATACGACTATCCCAACAACAGTAAAGGTCAGATCCCGCAAAAACTAAATCTAGTATAAGATAAGCGTACGGAACATTACATACTAATTTAGTGTGCGAGGCCTGACCTATATAAAATATCCTCTTTTCTATATTTCTTTATACTAAAAGGAGTTGGCAATTCATGGCCTCAATTTTCAATAAAAACAAGAATAAACTTAAAAAAGAAGGAAAAGATACAGTCATTTCTTCTAGTGATCTACTAAATGAAACGGAAGTTCAAACAGATGAAGAGATTATGACCGAGTTATCAGTCCATCCTCAGTGGAATCTGTCAAGCGAACAAAACTATGTATATCGTTTCCTAAACAATGAGCTTGAACCTTTGAAACCGAATCAAATTTCATTAGCAGGCATTGAATTGCGTTTTGAAAATAACGAAGCAACAGCGATTGCGTTTGTTCGTAACAGCTTAAATAAAGACATCACATTTCAAGAAGTTTCACTATTGCTTTTGGATGAGAATAAAGAAACCATTGCTAGACATTCCTTTGATATGAGCCTACTAGGAGAACTTCCTGCTAGAAGCAGCCGTCCATGGATGTTCGTCTTCCCTGCTGACACTGTTTCGAAAACGGAATTCTCTACAAAGGACTGGACAATCGCTTTTGAACTTAAAACAAAACATAGGCTTGATCTTGCTGAATCTTGGGAAAAGGGTTTGCCTGAAGCCGAACGCAAAAACTTGGAAAATTATGTAGATAAAATCGATCCACCACGCGCAGGTGAAATGAATTTCCTTGGCCTACAAGCGAAGACAACGGAACAAGGCGACCTCCATGTCACCATTTTAATTCGTAATGGACATGACAAAAACGTTAAGATTGAAAAACTGCCTTTAGAAATTATCGACGCTTCTCAAGAAGTGGTTGCAAAAGGCGGCTTTTCATTAGACGATTTAGAAATTAAGGCCAATACATCAAAGCCTTGGACATTTATTTTCCCAGCAAGCATGGTTCTAAAAGAAGACATGGACTTATCGACATGGTCTGCTCAACCCGTTCAATAAAAGCGTAAAGAAAGAAGGGCATCCTTCTTTCTTTACGCTTTTTTCTGCTATCAGGTTTAGAATCAATGATTCCTTACCTGACAGTTTCCCGCTTATACTGAGAGACGAATCCGGCACGTTTCTTACATCTTTTATCGATTTAAAGACTGGACCATCTGAAGTTTTATCGCTTGGCTCAAGGATGGATACTGGCGTTTATTGCATATTCACTCTAAGTAAATACGGATCAACGCTTGCATTTCCATAACTGTCTTTCACTTCGATATGATACTTGCCTTTTTTAAGATTCAAGTATAGGATCTCCTCATCACCAGCACCATAATAATCAGCCTGTGCGATTAATTTACCATTTTGGTAGACAGATATCATTCCGTCTGTGACTTTCCCACCAGCCAATTTTATGACGCCAGAGCTATCTTTCGTTGCTTCGTATTCATACCAGTCCGAATCGCCGTTCGGAACGCCGGCATTAAAATAACCTTTGGCACTTTGAAGCGCAGAATTCTTATCCTTTGTCAATTTCAATGGTTTAGAAGGAACATTATTCTTCACAATTGAACCTGCATCTTCATCTTTAGTAGGTGCATCCTTAAAGGTAAAGGTATACGGTATCAATGAGAATGGCAGCATGTCCCTAAAATAGCCTTCTGTGATGATAAAGTAGTTATGACCTTTTTTCACATTAATGGATCCATAAATGTAGCCGTAATTCCCTTTTTGAATATAGGTCGCATTATTGAATTCTTCATCATCCAGTTTTCGGTTATTATTTCGATCTTCAATAATCGTGACAACACCAGCATATTGACCTAATAATTCTTTAGGATACGTTTGCTTCACTTCAGCTGGATTTGTTTGTACGGTTACACCCTTTATTCCAGTTTGTGTAGCCTGATAATAGAATACATCGATATCATTCGGCATCGCAAAGTTCGCATTAAAAGTTGCACCCGGGAGATTTTTCACATTTTCGAAGGAATCATTGTCTTCATATGGATCTTCAGGATTGCTCACAATCAACTTGGTACTTATTTCATATGGATCAAATGAAATACCTGACATGTCATTAAAGAAATTGTTCTGAACGATGAATAAATAGGTTTCCCCTTTTTTCAATCCTGTGTAATTCTTCTCTTTAACACCAATGCTATAACCGCTCCAGTCCAGATTATCTCCGAAATAATTTAGATCTAGATGCTTTTCTCCATCCTTTGTTGTATCTTCTTTTACTTGATAAATTTCCATTAACGGTATTTTATTTTCTTTGTTCTTAAGGTTTAGCTCATAAATAGCCGTTTGTTTCGGATTCACTAAGAACAAGTCGATATCACTAGCATTTTGTAAATAAGCAGACGTCGATTTCCCAAGTTCATATGGAATGGATGCATCCAATTGGCTTTTGACATATGCGTTTCTCTCTTCATCGAATGGGTCTGCTACTGACTCGGCTGCAGCTCGGATATTAGCAACTTCACCAATTTCTTTCGATTGTCCTTTCATTATTCCCTCGACGGTTCCCTCTCCACCTAAGTTTGGATAATTATCTTCATCCGGAGGAAGTACCTTCGTATCAATTTTCACATGATACGGAATAAGAGATTGCTCGATTGTTGTAGAGTCATCAGAGGTTACACCCATAAATAACATTTGGATCAATTCAAAGATCCCAAAGTAATTCGAAGGTTTATTGCTTGCTTTTAATACATACGTACCTGGAGTTGCAACAAAGCTTAATACAACTGGTTCACTTGTTGCCTTACCGTACGAATACGCATATGGATCGTTATATTCTTTGCCTTCCATTAAGTTCTTCAGTATTTCTGTCTTTTCCTCTTCAGCTATAGGATTTTCTTCATTTGCAGGAAAGATATCATCCACTTTATATACGCTCAGATTTGGGTTGATTCCAGGAATACCTGACAAAGTAATTTTCACTGCTTTTTCGCCATCAATCTCAAATGTAAAGTAGTCATTATCTTCCTTGTCACCAGTGAATGTATGCTTGCCACTTGATTGATATGGCAAACCATCAATTTTAATCATATTTTCAATCGATGAATCATCCTCAGGCAATGTTTTTGCCGTTTGCACGGATAAGGAATAGTTTGATTGTTTAGAAGCTGAAGAATCATAGTTACCGTTTACATCTTTTACACCAATAGCTATTGTACCGCTAAATGGCGCTTTGACCATCTTCGCTTCCGTCTTTCCTGCACCCGTTTTATTCACTTCTATTTTTTCCGTTTTATTTTGATCACCATAAAAATGAATCATCATTTTATAATCATATTGTTTTGCCCCATCTAGCACGGTTTGAATATAGTCTCCTTCTTCCACTTTGAATTGGATCCATTTTTGTTCAAACGGTTTGGTGATTTCTCCTTTTATTACTTGTGGTTCCTCAGTTGCAGTGATCATTTTAGCTGATTTGATAATTTCACTCTTTGTCCAATTTTCTTTCACAATCTGCGTAATGTTCTTCGTATTATATTGCAAAGCAGAAACAATATTCACCAAGCCACTGCCATATTTAATATCAAATCCTTTATCTCCAAGGTCTGTTGCTGTTTGTTTTAAAATATATTTCACTTGTGTTGGCGTTAAATCTGGATATTTAGAAAGCAACAAAGCCGCAGCTCCCGCAACAACTGGAGAAGCCATGGACGTTCCGCTCATTTTAGTAAAACTTGAACCTTTGCTATAATCATAGACTGAACTATATACTTCATCTCCTGGCGCTACGAGATCGACAGAAGCTCCATATGTGGAATAGTAGGTTAATTCCGATTTCTTATCAACGGCCCCTACACTAATTACCCCTTCATAACCGGCTGGATAGTTTACAAAGTCCTCTCCGTCATTTCCTGCCGCAGCAACAATGACTACCCCTTTGTTAATAGCCGTATTCACTGCATCTTCAATTAACGGCGAAGGGAATGGCCCTCCAAGACTCATATTGATGACTTTTGCCCCATGGTCCACAGCGTAAAGGATTCCTTCAGCGATCGAGTAGTCGCTAGCAAACCATCCGTCAAACACATCTATCGGCAGAATTTTCACGTTCGGCGCGATTCCATAACCGCCAATTCCGTTGTCTTTATTCGCAGCAATAATTCCCGCAACATGTGTACCATGTGAATCCACGAAAGGCTGGCTTAAAGGATCAGTAGTATTGTAGCCAGGTAATAATGTATTTTTCAAATCAGGATGCTTCCTATCAATCCCCGTGTCAATAACAGCAACAGTTACAGGTTGTTTTCCTGCAAGTGATTGCGCTTTTGCTACATTCAGCAAAGACAAATGGTATTGCTCAATTGCTTTCGGATCTTTGATACCGAAAGACTTATATAATACACTCGGGGTAACTAATTGCACGTTATTATTTTTTTGATACTGTTGAATGACTTTGTGGATATTTTTCTTATCTTTCACTTTCACAACCGCATAGTTCAAATTCGAGAATTGTTGAATAACCGTTGCTCCAGCATTTCGATGTTCGGTCGCTGTTAATGGTTTGGTATATTTAATAATTAACTGGTCGTCACTGAATAAATTCTTTTTTTCCTGTTCAGTGGCTGCTTTATTTTTGCCTATTGAAGTAATACTTGCTGGTTTAATAGAGTTTCTTTCTGCTGCAAATACTGCAGGTGTGGCGGCTGATACTAGTAGAGCCGTACTTAAGCCCATAGCCACTATTTTTCTATAAAGTAATTTCAACCCATTTCCCCCTTTATATGTACTCTATATGATTATATATGATTTATCCTATTATGGAAATAAGTACCTATAATAAAAATAAGATTGGTTTCGACATTTTAAGCAAAGCAATGGTGACCGACTTCAATTTTCTGCTTTAATTCATTTTACGAAACAGTAAAAAAATTGTAGAATGTTGGAGAGCATAGTTTCCTAGACGCACATTAAGACTGGATTATATCCGTGAAGGAGAAAGAAAAATGTCAAACCAACGCTTATACAGGGTTACCAAAAGAGAGCGCAAGCGAAAACGCAAAAAACTTCTTACATGGTTCTTGGTGCCGCTTTTATTACTGGCAATTACCGGAACTGCCTACGGAGCGTATCTTTATAGTAAAGCTGCTTCCACTCTTGATAATTCTTATGAGGCCATTGACCCTTCCTCTAGACGTGGAACACAGGTTGACCCTGATGTGGATAATACATCGATCCTATTCATAGGAGTAGATGATAGCGAAAAGAGGGATTACAAAGAATCCGCAAGATCGGATGCCTTAATCCTTGCTACATTTAATAAGAAAGAGAAATCTATTAAGCTAGTAAGCATTCCACGTGATTCTTATGTATATGTTCCCAAAAAGGACCGATATACAAAGATTACCCATGCACATGCATACGGTGGTCCTCAGGTTACCGTTGATACAGTTGAGCACCTTCTTGATATCCCAGTCGATTATTATGTTCGGATGAACTTCTACGCATTCATCGATGTTGTCGATGCTTTAGGCGGAATTGAAGTCGATGTTCCTTATGAATTTAAAGAACAGGATTCACATGACTTGGCTGAAGCAATCCATCTAAAAGCTGGTCTACAGAACTTGGACGGTGAAGAAGCTTTAGCACTTGCACGGACACGTAAGAAAGATAGTGATCTTTTCAGAGGACAACGACAACAAGAAATCCTTCAAGCGATTATCAAAAAAGCAGCAACCGTTAAGGCAGTAACGAAGTACCCAGATATCATCGAAGCTGTCGGTGATAATATGAAAACCAATTTAACTTTTTCAGAAATGAAGGCATTTATCGAATATGCAACCTCTGGTGATAGCCTAACCATTGAAAACCTTCAACTTGAGGGAATGGATGGCAGAGAAAATGGGGCCTACGTCTTTAAACTCGATGAAGATAAGCTGAAACAACTACAAGAGGTTTTGAAACAACAACTTGAACTTACAAGCACAAGTATTGGTGACTCCAGCCAATAATAGAAAACAAACGACTTTCCGTGGAAAGTCGTTTGTTACAAAAGGGCCTGACCTCGCACTCTATTAGCAATATATAGTGGGACTTACGCTTCATTTGAACTGTATAATGTGGTTGCGGGATCTGATTCTTTCGTTAATTGTGCTCCATCCTTCACTTAGTAAGTCCAATGATCGTTAGCGTCTGTATATGCCCTAAAGTTGATGACGTTTATATGGTGAAAGCTACTCTATCTCCTCCTCGTTATACGAATTCTCATGATCCTTATTCATCTACTAGAATCGAACACGATTTTTTATTATGATAGAAAATTAATTCCCCATAAAAATCATTAATCACTACCTCCCTCTTTACTAATCTACTAAGGAAAGTTATTTCTCGTAATAATTGGTAACAAAAACTTTATCATTATCCGACTCTATTAGACTAATATATGGTATATTCGACCATGGAAACCATATTTTAAATTAATAGGAGTGAAGAGAATTGTCGAAAAGGATACTCAGTATTACTGGTTTATTAGTGCTTCTACAGCTTTCTGCTGCCTTTACCCATGGGGAAGCAGCAGTTTTTGATCATAAAGTTTCTGAACAAAAAGTACAAGTTTCACCTGGAGTCATTCATGAACAGGCAGCCTATCAAACAGGCTCAATTCATGAGGCTATTAATCTGTTAAATATTAACTTGAATGATCCATATACGAAAATGGAAATCGGTATACCTAACCCGATCAATTCGTTAAAGACAACGACTTCATTAGCAAAAGAAAATAGCTATAATGGACATAGAGTCATCGGAGCAACAAATGCTTCCTACTTTTTAGGAAATGGTTCGCCTGCTAATCTATTAGCCATTAATAATCAAATTATTAATTATGGTATCTTAGGAGATAACTTCGACAGTCCTACACAAAAAGCCGTTGCCTTTGGAATCACGAAATCCGGAAAAGCAATCGCTGACTATTATCAGGCCGATTTAACTTTCACAGTGAATGGAAAGAGCTACAATATCGACCGTATCAACAATACACGATTAGAAAATACGAACGTATTGTACACCTCTTCCAAGAAAACGACCGGAACGAATGAATGGGGAACAGAAATCATCGTCACGAACGCTTCAAAGAATACGGATGTTTTGCATTTTGGAGATCGGTATACAGGAATAGTTGCAAAAGTTACGCAATATGGGGAGCCAGGTAATTCGGCCATACCAGCAGATGGATTTGTTATTTCGATTCAAAATAAGGAGCTTGCTTCTGAAATAAGTCAACTCGAGGAAGGCTCGCCAATTGAAGTAAAAATATCAATCGATGCAAAATGGCAAGATGCTCAATTTATTCTTGCTGCTGGTCCGATGCTTGTGAAAGACGGCAAAGTAAATATCTCGATGCCTACCTCTTCTTCGTTTGTTACTGACCGAAATCCCCGAACAGCCGTTGCTGTCGATGCTACTGGAAATCGTGTCTTTTTAGTAACAGTCGATGGCCGACAAAGTGGTTATAGTAACGGAACGAACCTACAAGATTTAGCTTCTTATTTGATCTCTAAAGGAGCAAGTGCAGCGATTAATCTAGATGGGGGTGGTTCAACAACGATGGCAGTTCGACAGCCTGGAAGTTTACTCCCTGTTATGGTAAATCGACCGTCTGATGGCTATGAAAGAAAAGTATCAGCCATATTACAAGCGGTAAGTACCGCTCCAGTTGGTAAAGCACAAACGATTAAATTAAACACCGTCTCAGGTGAAATTCCTCTAGGTTCTTCTTTCAATGTTACAGTTGCCAATGCAATGGATACATATATGAATCCTCTTACAATCGACCCAGCTACTATGAAATGGTCTGTTGAGGGAACAATTGGTAAGATGGAAGGAACTACATTCACCGCTACTGCTGGTGGCACAGGGAAAATCATTGGCGAGTATGACGGTATTCGTGCAGAGCTGTCAGTTAAAGTCGTCGATATGGCAGCAAAACCTGTTTTACTTCATTCCTTTGACAACACAAATGATTGGGTAGCACAGACCGCTAAAGCAAATGCAACAATCACAACGAGTACAAAATATGACCCATTCCGTCAAGGGACTTCTAGTTTAAAATTAGATTATGATTTTACAGTAGGAGAATCTGGGACAAAAGCCGCCTATGCTGTAGCCAAAACACCAATTTCTATTCTTGGCCGACCCAATAATATTGGCGTTTGGGTATATGGAGATAACAAGAAACATTGGTTAAGAGGTGTTTTAATAGATGGAAAAGGAACGAAGCAGACGATTGATTTCACATCCAAAGAAGGGATCAATTGGACAGGCTGGAAATACGTCAAAGCAGAGGTTCCAGCGAATATTGAGCTCCCGTTAAAATTCGAGCGTATCTATGTAACACAGCCTGCAGCATCCTTGCAAAATAAAGGTCAAGTGTACTTTGATAAATTGCAAGCAGTCTATTCAGTAGACTATGAAGAATTGATGTATACCGATGTAACAAAAGCTAACTGGGCTTATAGTTCAATCAATAATTTGAATCGAGCAGGACTGATTAACGGGTTCTTAGATGGGACGTTTAAACCTACCAACTCGATTACCCGTGCTGAGACAGCAGCGATCATAGCACGCGCTTTGAACCTAAAGTCGTCACATGATTCTGGTTTTACAGACGTAAAGAAAAGTCATTATGCCTATGACAACATCGCAGCAGTAGCTGAAAAGGGCATTATTATCGGACGGGAGAAAGGTCAATTTGATCCTGAAGGAAAATTAACTCGAGCAGAAATGGCTGCCATTCTCGTGAGAGCTTATCAGTTGAACGGAACAAAAAAACTGCCATTTACAGATGTTGATCCGAAACACTGGGCTTATTCAGACATTCAAACTCTTTATGCCAATAACTTGACGGGTGGTTTTCCTGACAATACGTATAAGCCAGCCCAACAAATATCGCGTGCAGAATTTGTTACTTTCTTAGATAGAATGTTACAAAGATAACGATTTTTCTATCAACTATAGCTTGCATACTTTATAAGATTAGAGAACACCTCGATAAAGCAGTGAAATAATCGCTCTATTGGGGTTTCTTTATATTCATTGAAGAACTTACTTTTATCCTAATCAAAAAACAGAATGCTAGAAACAAGATCATTAATCATTATGTAACGATTTAGGTAAATATTTAATTACTATTAAGTAATTTATTCATGCTGTAATGGAGGGCGAATCCACCTTCCAAGATTACCAAGCATTATTACAAACTTAACTTATTGAGTGTCAACAAAAGTGATTCCTATTATATAGAAGATAACAGAGAACAAGAGATATTATTTATACACATTTTACTATATCACCTAATTTAAACTATCCAATTCTACTTCACTTACGACTTCATTTTGGGGAAATTAGTCGTTAGATAAGTACTACTGACTGCATCCCTTCGCTCCATCTGTTTTATCCTCACCCTATGTTGCCATAGAGCTGCAAGCGGCAGATGATCAACACTACTATGGATGCGCCGCCGTCTTGCTGGCTTCACCGGCGCTAACCCGCCTCTTCCAACAAGACCTCAAACGTTCCGTTATTTTTATCCCTCAACACAGTTGACCATGTACAAGTGATAGTTGACAGTACGAAGAACTCGCCTTCCTCTATAAACTATAACCCCTCCACTTTCAACTGCTCTTTTGACAGCCTTAGGTTTCCACTGCTCAGATGTGAGAACGACCGGGTTAACAGACAAATTCGTCCGATCGCCATTGAACCATTTCAGATTCAAGGATGGTTGCTAAACTCCTAGCTTGATTCGTAACAACCACTACCTCACCCTGCTTAAACATGGATTCGTCTCCTAACCATAGCTGCCTTTTAAGGAGCCCCGCCTCAGAGTATATGAGTACGACTTCACCTGACTTCACCCCTTTGGCCTGTTAGCGCCGCATTGGATGCAGGAGGATTAGGCAATTGCAAGTTGTCTGTTTGCAATAGAAGGATTTTCACCTTCTCATTCAAAATAACAGTTAGAATTATTATTCCGCTTATTTCACCAGTTAACTGGCTTATAAAGCAACGTTTCGTTTATTTTTGTTCAGGAGTGCTTCCGCCGCCAGATCCACCTGTTGAAGGAACACTAACGTCTGGGTTATCTTTTCCATCAACTTTAGTGATTAAGTTTTTGATTTGCTCATAATTTTGAATGATCGTTTTTATATCGGAACCTTTAGGTATTACAAGGTTGCTAATTTTCGCATTATTACCTAGAGTTAGTTTTCCTTTTGCTTCTTGAAGTTCTAACAGTAATACTTCTGCATCAATCGTGACCTGTAAAGCACCAGTTGCAAGCGCTATAGATGGAAGGGTAATTCCTTTTGCCCCTTCAATCTTCGTATTTGCAGAAACGGTCATTTGTCTAACAGATGTCGAGCCTGCAAATTTAACATGAAACCCATTAAGTGCTGATTCCAAAGCTTGAATAGATGTATTGTTAAAAGTCACAGTTGGAGATTTTTCGGCCTGATTGTCTAGAGCTGCTAAATGAACGAAGGATGCTGAAACAACTCCTGAATCGGTGATCGATATTTTCCCATCTACCTTTAGATTATTTGCATAAAAACTATTTTTCACGTTACTCGTAATCTCTAAATTCTTTTTAATAGTTAAGTTTTCAAGAGATACATAGTCACTGTCAATGATCACATTAGTATCAAGAGTTACTCCCGCTCCATCAAGAACAACATGATTCTTATATTCAGAACTGTTCTCGCTAGCCTTACCATTAGCATTAAGTTGAATAGATTGAATGGCAGACAGTTCATTACCGTTAACGGTTGCCTTTAAGATCGCTCCCTTTAATGCATTCAGATTACTTACATTTAGCCATTTTTTCTGTTCTGCATTCAATCTATAAACTTTATCATCCAAAGTAATGGAATCGTCTGTAATATTTACTATCTTAGACCCAATGGTATGCTTCATTTGTTCACTTCTGTAGATAAATAAAGCCATTTGTCCGCGTTTTACTGTTTCATTTGGAGAAAAAGATGTTGATGTTGTCCCAACTGTTATTTTATTTTTAATTAGTGCTGGTATGTATGAGGCATACCAATCCTTCACTTGAACATCCTTAAATGGATTATCTACTAAATCTTCTGCTTGAAGTTTGTAGCTAATAGCAATGATTTTCGCCATTTGAGCTCTTGTAATAGGTTGTTCTGGTTTAAATGTTCCATCTGAATACCCATTGATTACATTCATCTGAGCTAGTGCTGCCACTGCGTTATAATAAGTTGACCCTGATTTAACATCCTTGAAACCAGGATTCTTCACTTGTGTTGTATCAAGACCCAATGCTCTTGTCAGTAAGATCGCAGCCTGTCCCCGATTCAACATTTCTAAAGGTCTGTATGTCCCATCAGGGTACCCGGTTATTATTTTACTTTTAGATAAACTTGAAACTGCATCATAATACAGGCTTCCGGGTTTTACATCAGAGAAAGTTTTTGCATCATTCTCACTTGCCTGCGCCGGTTGAATAGAAACCATTGATCCTCCTGCAAGTGAAACTGCAAGAGCAGAGATAAATATTTTCTTAGTATTCTTCAAAATTATACCTCCAATTATCTTATATTTCTGAAATTCACACCAAATGTGAAATATGCCCTTTTAGTGAGCATCACCCCTTTCATGTTTCTCGAGCTTTCATTCAGACGTAATAGTTTCAATAGGTACCAAACTTTTAACTAGCCTTCTCTAACCCCTGATTTTTCGCAGAACCCCATATTTCATAAACCCATTCTGGATGGTCAATAAATGGATTGCGATTTCCTTGCCATTTTTCAATTACATTGTTTCTGTTCTTTTCGAATTCGTCTACTGGATCTTGTTTATTCCATTCTAATAGAACAGAAAGCTTTCCATGGTATGGATTCTTGCCATTATCCAGCTTATCATTTAATTCAAGATCAACTCGATCACCTTTTTCATAGCGAGTTGCCATATAAAACAACATTCTCGCCACATCCCCTTTTACACTATTAGGCGGCTCAAAAGAGTTTGTTGTTTTGTAACAACCAACACAACCACTGACCGGACTTCCACCATTAGCAAATTCTAGATTTCCTCTTGAACTATTCACTTGAACATCAGTCGGGCGTAAATGATGAATATCTGTACCGGGACCTTTGGTTGTGCCAAAATCGCCATGTGACTTTGCCCAAACATGCTCTCGATTCCATTGGCCTACATTCCCACCGCTACTGCTTTTCGGCCGTGAGATTTTAGAATAAAACAGAAGCACATTGTTAGAATTGTTCGGATCTTCATCGGTTTCTTCCAAAGCTTCCCATACTTGATCGTAACTAAGTACAGTCTGTTCTTTAATAATATCGTGTAAGGCTGTTTTTAACGCTTGACCTTCTTTGCCCATTGCATCTTTGTAATAAGTATCAGTGGGTGTCGCGTCAGTTGCCTTAACAGTAACAGTGAAGCTTCCTGTTACACTCTTTTTTTCGTCAGTTGCTGTTACTGCAATGATGTGACTGCCTTCTGCTAATTGAAGTGTGAGTGTAGATGAATTTTGATTAATCGTTCCTTTTGTCGATGTGAAAGTTAGTTGATCATTATCGGGATCAGAAAAGTAATCCGTTAATAGAAGCGAGAGCTCTTCTCCTGTTTGAATGGTTTGATTGGTAAAGTTTTTCTTTTGAATAGGTGCCCTATTTTCATCAGGATAAGAAGGAGAGCCAATAGGCTCCCCTTCCTTACTTGTAATCTTAATGTCTTTGGCACTCGCACCATTTTCATAGTTAATGGTTTGAATATTTTCAGCGCCCCTAATTTCTTTTACATGTGATCCGTCAATCGTAACTTCAGTAGCCTTGATCCCTTTAAAATCAATAATTGCCCCATCTTTTTCTGGTTTGATGGTCACTTTTGTGTTCTCAAATCCGACACCGTGGAATTCTGCATACTCTCCTGTGAATAAGATGCCTTCTGTGATCACAGATTCGTCGTCAAGAGTAATAGATACACTTGGTTTGGTAATCGTCAATTTCTTCGTTTTAAGGTTTTTAAGATTATAAATTTTCTCCGCTTCAATTGGTGCTACTACATGATCTTTTGATAAGTCAATCTGAGCGAGTACCGGATCATGGTCACTTGCTCGTCCCGCCATATCAGTGAAGTCTGCATTAATATGTAGAATATCGATTGCAGTTTGTTTAGCTAGATTATTGGATACTAAAATATGATCTAATACTTGTGAGTTCCCTTGATACACATATGTGTAACGATCAGAACGTTCCACTTTGTTAATCATATTAGTCATAAGGCTTCCCTCGTGAATTTTCAGAGATTCAGAGAATTGGTAATCGTTAAAGTCACCAAGAGAAACAATATTGGCTTCTGGATTTTTCATTTTAATATCTTGAACAAAGCTATGGACAACATTTGCAATTTTGTGACGTTGCACTTCACTTCCATATACAGGTGGTTGCGTTGATCCAAATAATGGTGTATCTCCTGATTTTGAATTCCAATGATTCGCAATCACAATGACACTTTCCCCTCGGAAATCAAACTGTGCTGCCAAAGGCTTACGACTGCTAGTAAATGCACTGTTCGTTGGATCAATCCGGCCTGGATTATACGTTAATTTTCCATTCTCATAGCCAACAGCCGTTGTTGCATTCCCAGGTGAAACACCTTCAGTTAAAGTGACCCGTTCTGGATTGTATAAGAAGCCAACACGGATATTCGCATTTGGTGCTCCACCATCTTGATTATTAGCTGGGTCGATATTTACATATTTATATTTTACTCCGCCAGCCTTACTAATCTCATTGATTAATCTTTCATAGCTTTGGTCCGCCTTTGAGTCACCTGCATCTTCCCCATTATTATCTTGAACTTCTGTAACACCGATAATATCCGGACTTTGCATGTCAGATGCAAAAGCCCTTGCTAACTTTTGTGCTTTATCAACTGTTGTAGATTTCGTATTATTAGAGAAGTTTTCCAAATTATACGAAGCAATAGTTAACTTATCATCTGCTTTTACAATCGTAGTTTTTTCAGGCTTTGCAGTTCCTTTTGAACGAGCTGTTTTCATTTCATCTAACGGAACATAGATTTTATAGTTTTGGAATGAATAACCGACAACGCCTGTAATCGGGCCTTTAAATGTATCACCTGTTGCTACTTCGAAATCACGTGCTGGACCATTTGGCTCTAATCGAAATTGGATTCGGTTAGGATTTTGATTATTTTCTTCTAGTAATAGGCCACCGTGTAATGTATTTGTTGGCGCGTTTTCAAGAGCTGTAACAAGATCACCGTTTTCTTGAGGTGCTACTGCTTTAACGTTCCCCACTTGTACACGCATGCCCTCTAAGCTTTCCCAGAAATCAATAGCATCTGTTTCAGGGTTGAATACTTTTAATTCATCGCTATCGATATGTTGTGTAGGAAGGTTGTTCTCATCAATAATGATTGGCTTTGGTAATTCTACATTATTTTTAACAACAGTAACCTTTCCACCCTGATCGTTACGAACATTGATTTGTGTCACTTTCATGTCCGTCTGTTGACGATCATCATACCCATCGATGGCATATTCGCTTACAGTCCCTGAAACAGAAACTAAATCGCCAACTTTAATCGGCCAATTATTTTTGCCGCTATAGAGGATAATCCCTTCAGATGTCTTTGTATCATTGTCTACTAATGCATCTGGCGTTTGAATATGATAGTAAGTTGATCCACTTAACTGAAATGAATAAGTAACAATTCCCTGCAAGTTTTCAACTGATTTCCCTGCAAATGGAGAGACGTGGCTAGCCCCTTGAATGTCATGAATTTGAAGGCTATCCGTGATTGAATATTCAAATTCCTTAACTTCGCTCATCGATCCATCTTCCGCTTTCACAACTGCTTTGACGGTTGCATTTTTCTTAATTTCGATTGGCGCTACATATTTTATACCGTTCTTGATTGGATCTTTCCCATCTAACGTGTAAAGGATTTCTGCATTTTTAGTATTCGTTGTTAATGTAACAGTCGTACCCCCTACAAATGTACCACTACCTGGATTAGCAGAAACAGGTTGGATAACAGAACTATCTTCTACAATGTCTTGTAGTGAACGTGGAATGATTTGATAAGCATTATCGAATTGTTGGACAATCCCTGTAATCGACTCGTATGTGTTACCAACAACTAAACCTAATAGATTATTTTCATCACGAACGATAAATTCTGTTGTACCGTCAGTAGCTGTATAGTTATTGTTCGCATCTACATTTGTCAATGTAACATGACTAGCCTGAACTAGAAGAGACTCGTTCTGTTCATTAACATCCGCACCTGTAACTTTTTTAGAAGTTGGTGCACCTACATTTACAGACTTTTTAATAATGGTTGCACTATCTAATTGAAGTAATCCGCGATAATCAGCTAATTTTCCCGTTACTGTTACTTCATCTCCTACTGTTGCATCTAAACTAGTAGGGCGTACGGCAATTCCACCTGTAGCATCTTGAATGGAAATGGTATTTTTCAAATTTGCCGCTACAATTCCTTTGACAGTAACTGTTTCTCCTGGCGCTAGATTACGTGCTTCCGAGATTGAAAGGACTCCGGATTCACTAACTAGTTTGTAATCAAACGATTTAATGTCACTATTAGCGAGACCGTCAGCAACTGCAAATGCTTTAAGTGTCATATCTTTGTCAATCACAATTGGTGCTGTATACTTCGTACTAGACGTCGTAGGCTCTGATCCATCCATTGTATAGTAGATCGTTGCTCCTCCAGTGTTTGTTGATAATGTGATTTCTGTACCTTTTGGGACACTTGATGATGGTGTAGAAACCATTACTGATTCAGCTTTATTTTCTACAGGTGTTGTTGCCTCACCATCCATTTCATGCCAACCTAAGTTCGTAAATGTATCTATGGGGAAGGACGTCCATTCAATAGCTGGATCGAAATCATCATCTGGATTTGCATCACCTGTTATAATAGAACCCTTTCGAATTAGTGTAGAATCTATAGTCTTTACATCCGTTCCCCATGAAACACCTGGATCTTGTCCAACTTTTCCAATAGAATCGATAATTGTTCCGGATTTCTTTAGAACAATTGCATCATTACCATTAAAAGCAGTCACAGTGGAATTACTTAAATCCCCCTTACTTTTTAAATCTGCATTTGCACTTCCATGATAAATTACATATGTCTTCCCATGTTCCAATGTACCTGATAAATTCAATTTTGTTGGAGTTGTTTTTCCGTTTGCATATAATTCTAATGAATACTGACTTAAATCAATCGTTACTCCTGTACCATTGTAAAGTTCTAACGCCTTGTTATTACTACTTCCTTCGACATATTCAGAAATAATTAAGTCCGTGGCATTCGTGGCAGCTTGTGTTACTGATGGGAGCGCAGGTGCTACTAAACTTGCAACTAAACTTGCTGACAAAAAAGTATTTAATGGTTTTTTCCATTTGTTTTTACTCATTTTAGCCATTCTCCTTCTATTAAGGGTTTACAATTTAGTTAAAACGCAAGCCTTCAACCTACTTGCTGAAGGCTTTGCAAAAGTTAATTATAGAGTTGTTTCTCCTGTTACAGTAATACCTTCAATTTCAAAATTGTCTACATCAAGCCCTGACATATCCAAGTCACCTTCAACCGTGATATTCGAAAATGAAACATTGTCTGCAAGAGTACCCGTAATAGTTAAATTACCTTTTACTACTGCATAGCCTAAAGATGCAATATTTGTCACTCTAACCGTTACATCACCGTTATAAACCTTAGGTGCTTCCTTTGTACCAGAGAATTCATTGCCCGCAATGTTTCCACCAGGAAGCTCAGTACCTGGATTTTCTTGGCCTGCAACGTCAATAATACGACCTTCTACTTCTGGATTAACATTTTCTAAAGCTTTCATGTGTTCAGCAAGGTTTTCCCAATCTGAAAGTCCTAAATCTGTAACACGGCCCTCTTCATAAGCCTTTTTGAAGACATCATATCCGTCTCCACCTTTAGCTGTAAATGCATTTGTTGCAATCGTGTATGCTTCACTATCTTTGATTTCCGTATAAGTACCATCAGCATTTTTGTATTTGATCGATACGACACGTTGTCCAGCAGGTTTAGAAGAATCAAAGGTTACTTTTGCACCTGACACATGAAGGAAACCACCATTTTCAACTGGGAATGGTTTGAAACTAATTTCAAAGGCTTCTTTTAATTCAGCACCTGTTACTCTCATCGTTGCTAATGTGTTGCCGAATGGAAGAACAGCGATTACTTCACCAACTGTAATTGGCCCTGCGTTGATCGCTTCTCGAATTCCACCACCGTTTTGGAACGCCATTACAACTTCTGGATTGTAATCTTTCGCTTTCTCAAGCATACCATCCGTGATTAAGTTACCTAATGGTGTTTCATTTTTACGTACACTTGACACTGGATTATCTGTACTTGTGCGTGGGTTTTCTAATGCTTTGACTGCAGTTGCGCCAGTTGGTTTGGTTTTTACTTCTTCAATTTTAGAAGAGTATTCTTTAAGCATTTCGGCAGCTTCAGGATCTTCTTTCTTATCCGCTACCTTGATTAATTCACCTGCTTGTCCAACGATTTTACCTTTTTCGTCAAATTCTACATCAAGTGTTCCCAAGAAATCGCTGTATTGATAGGCTTGAACAATGACTGTTGGATCTTTCTTTATCCCATTTTTATCTTTATCAATGACAACAGGTTTGTTCAATTGCGTATGGCTATGCCCACCGACAATGACATCAATGCCATCAACTTGAGCAGCTAACTCTAAATCATTGTCATATACTGGATTATCATCATATCCAATGTGCGTGATAGCTACGATCTTGTTAACACCTTGTCCTTCAAATGCTTTGACTGCTTTGTTAGCTTCCTCAATGTAGTCCTTAAATTTCACATCTCCAGGACTTGAAATATCGGCTGTTTCTGCAGTCGTTAGCCCGAAGAACCCAACCTTTTCACCATCAATTTCTTTAATAATTCCATTATAAATCTTCCCTTTTTCCGGTTCACTTGAAATTAGATCACTGAATAGCCCTTTTAGATTAGCATCTTTTGTAAAGTCTACATTCGAACTAACAAATGGGAATTTAGCTCCTTTAATAAAGTCCGCTAATGCTTTATGCCCCTCAGGACTTGAGCCTAAATCAAATTCATGATTACCAAAAGTCATCAAGTCATATTCCATTAAATTCATAAACTGAAGATCAGCTTGTCCTTTAAACTCATTGAAATACAATGTTCCTGAGAATACATCTCCAGCATCGATTAGCAATGCTTTGGGTTTCTTAGTTCTAACCTCCTTCACAGCCGTGACTCTTTTAGCCACATTGTCTAAGTGTGCATGAGTATCATTCGTGTGCATCAATGATAATTTAAAGTTTTCTTTGCTATTCCCGTCTTATACCACATTCTTGTGGTTTTCGGTTCGGGCCTACACCGTACGGGCGACTTTCATCGCATACGGCGTGCCATCAGTAGCACTATCTTCCTTTTATTTCCCCAATCAAAATATAACATTATTATGTGGAAATCTTATTAAGGCTTTGTAAAAGTACGTAAATATTACCATTGAAATTATTTACATAGATACTTTTATTTGGCGAATTAACCACATCAAAAAACCTACCCTTTACTATTGATTATAGTAAAAGGGTAGGCTTTTTTGACCTGTCTTGATAGTTATCTTGCTTCCTATATTATTTTATGTCATTCATTAATTTAGCTGAAACTAGGAATTCAGCAAGAATTTTTGCCATTTGGTCACGTTTCGTGTTGCCATTCGGATCAAACGTTCCATTATCTTTACCACCAAAGATTCCTGCTTGGTAAACCGCTTCTACGCTTTCTTTCGCCCAAGCTCCTACTTTGCTAGCATCTTTGAAATCTCCAATTTTCTTCTTCTTATCTAATTGAGTAGCGTCAAAGTTAATAAAGTCCAAGTTCATTGCACGATGAATCATAGTAGCGGCTTCAGCACGAGTAATTTTATCATTCGGTGCAAAACGCCCATTTTCCTTACCATAGATAATGCCATAGTTAACAGCAGCCATCACTTCGTCTTTTGCATTGAACCACTCATTTCCTTTTACATCTTTAAAGTGGTTATCGTATTTTGCAGCTGGTAGCCCAAGTGCACGTACAAGAAGAACAGTAAATTGAGCACGAGTCATATCCTCTTGGGGAGCATACTTCCCATTGTCATTCCCGGCAATAATGTACTTAGAAGCTAGAGTGTCAATATATTTTTCAGCCCAGTGCTTCTTATCGACATCAGGAAACGTTTTATCGTTTTCTACGATGGTATATTTCGAGTTTGTTAGTGATTTAATTGTTGCTGTTTTTCCATTAAAAAGAGTTGGAAGAGAAGAAAAAGTACCATCTTCATTCAGCTTAACCGCTACAGATCTTCCAGCGTTAAAATTATTCTCACTCACAATATCACGCTCTACATACGTACTGAATGTGGCAACAGATTCTTTCTTATCACCTGAAACTGCTTCTACTGTAAATTCGATCACTTTAGAAACAGGCTTCAATTTATTCTTGCCAACTGTATCCGCTACAGCCTTCGCATCGACAACATTAACCGATACAATGATTTGAACATCACTTTCATTTACACCAAGTTTCTTAGCAAGTACTGCCACATTAATTTCTGTTGCAGGAAGCTTGTAGCTAGCCTCGTCCGTCAGAACTTCTACAATGGCTTTTTTATTTTTCTTAGCTAATTCGGTAAATAAAGAAGCTGGAACACTTGCCTTTACCTCAACACCTGCAGCTCCCTTTTCAAGTTTCAAAGGTACAACGCTTTTTTCAGAAGTGATTAGATCAACGATACCTTGGACCTTATCGGCTGAAATTTTAGTTATAACGGCACCATTTTCCGTTACCTTTTCTGTTGAACCAGCAGGAAGTTCAATTTTACCTGGTTTTTCTGGGATAGGTGGTGTTACTGGTCCACCGCCACCTCCGCCTGAATTTCCAACTTTAACATTAACATCCGTTAACTTGCTAAGTTTAATTCCATCTATTGTTGCGTATACGTCAACTGTACCATTTGCTTTAGGTTGAAGTGTATTTCCTGAGAATGTAGCAATGTTTGGATTGCTAGTCTCCCATTTAATGCTCGTGGTAAATGAAACCGTAGTGCTAATTCCAGCCTTATTAACAGGTACATTTAAAGTAAATTTATTGTTATTATTACTTATCGTTGCCCCTTTTTCACTGAAAGCACTTTGCATCATTGCTGATCTGTAATCTTTGTTAGGATCAATCTTAGAATTATTTAAATTTTCTTGTAATAAAAATAACTTCTCTACAGAAAGGTCAATATCCGACAATTTCCCTTGAAGTTTTGAATATTGTCCGGATTTTAATGTCGTGCTTACAGCATTACTGATAACCGCTGAATACGACATGCTTCCCTTTAAAGCCTCTGCAATAATAGCGGTCTCAAGATTTCCTTCTAAATCTTTAACAAATGAAATGAGTTGATCTGCTACAACATTCCCATCATTATCAAATACAGTATTAAAGTCTGTTGCATTTTCACCTCTAAAATCTTTAATAGCTTGTGCTAAAGCGTTAGAAGAACTGTATTTTGTGTAAATTAGAGCAGCTGTATTATTTAATAGATTTGTAAATGCCGTTTTCTCTTTTTCTGAAGACAGATTAATAACTCCACCAGCAGCAGAATTAATCTGATCAAATGTAAGTGTGGGAATACTAGGTGTAAAATTAGCAGCTTTATAAAAGATAAAGAACCTTTCAGCGAGAGTATTAATCTCTTGATCGATGGTTGTAGCAGCTTTTACCTGAGTTGGTTGCACTATTACCCCTGTCGTCACAATCGGAGCAACTGCAATCGTTGTGGCTAACATAGCTTGTAAACCCTTTTTACTTAATGGATATTTTTTCACTTTCTACTTCACCTCATATGTATTATTCTAATGACCCCTGTCATTATTCAGCCAATATTAACGAATTTTGGCATCTACAGTAATAGAATAATAATACTTGATTAATTTGGCAAAATCAATGACAATAGTAATATTATACAAATAACTATTACTTTAGAAACATTTCTAATGACTCATTACTTTTTAGAAATATATCTTCTGTTTATAGTAGAATTTATAATAACTAGAGTATGAAAGGGGAACACTCAAAAGTATGAGAAAGTCCTGGAAAATAATTATTTCATTAATCCTAATTATCTTGATTGGCGGAGGTGGCACAGCCTATTACTTTTTAAAACTTAAAACGTATGATGTAGCTGATGAAAAGGTAGAAAAAATTACCGATGCAAAGTATGACATTTTGCTTCCAAATGAAACTGGTAAGAACGATGCCTCAGGAATGGTAACAGAAGTAAATAAGCCCTCCACTACTAACAATCCAGATACTAACAATATAGAAACAAACGTAACACAAAGTCATTCCAAAACTGATGACACCAATCATTCTAATGGCTCAACTCAAAAAACGAATATTGGCAGCACAACTAATAATGATACTTCAGGGACAGATAAGAAAAGTGTCAATCAATCAACTAAGGTTACCGTTGCTAGCATAAAGCAAAAGTATCGTCCTTCTTTTGAATATTTACAAAGTCAAGCAAACGGAAAAGTCGATGCACTCGTCTCACAAGCTTATGGAGAATATCAAACAAAGAAGAAAAATGGTGAATCAATATCAATTCCCTATTTCTATCAAAAATATAGCTCCGCAAGTAAGGTATTGGAAGGAAATACAGACGCCGCTTTTCATACGATTTTTTCTGCATTACAAAATGATTTGAAAAAAAATGGCTATAGCTCGTCAGAAGCTAATAGTTTCAAAGAGGAATACGAAGCAACTAAAAAAGCAAGAGAATCAGCTCTGCTAAACAAAGTGAAAGAAGCTCTATAGCACCAAAAACAAAGCATGTTCATGGAAATAGGGAAGACAGAGCTACCGCCAAAATTGGCGGTGGCTCTTCTTTTGAACCTACTTGCACTTCAATATTTTCGAAGCTTTTCGAGACAATGGGCGCCTTATTTACTTTAGGAGCGAAAGGGGATGAAATTTTATCCCCTTGTAAAGTCGCTGAATTCTTAATCTAGATTCCATCTTTAACAATTGCATCCGCTTCTACAATAACGAAGGAGTCTTCTGTGCCAACTTCAAATTTCTTCGTTTTAGAACCTGCAATCGTGTAAATCTCTGGTACAGACTCTTTTTTTCCTTTTAAATCTGTTTGGATGAGTACTGGGTCGTGGTCACTCGCTCGTCCATGCTGCTCCATTATTTAGTCTTCATCTCTCTACTAGGCGCCAAAACGCAGAAAATGCTCTGCAAAGATATTTCTTTGCAGAGCATTTTGACTTATTAAAGTTTATGTCAGAACGTAACGATTAAAATTATTTGTTGGCAGTATTCGCTTGAACTCTTGCCAGTACAACAGCAAACTGTGCTCGAGTCGTTGAGTCATTCACACCGAATTTACCATTTGTATATCCCAACATAATTTTGTTCTTTGTAATGGCATTGATATACGGTGTTCCCCAATAGGATGCAGTGATGTCCTTGTAAAATGGTACTGGGCCGTCACTTTTTAATTGAAATGCAGTAGCAATCACCTTAGCCAATTGAGCACGAGTTAACGGTGCATTGGGATTAAAGGATTCACTTTTTGTAAAAATCCCTGCTTCTGTAAGTTTTGCAACGGCCATATAAGCTGGATGAGTTTCTGGTACATCCTTATATCCAGGATTCGCAGGGATTGATTTCGTCATTGGGATACTGTTATATAGAATGGCCGCCACCTCTGCTCTTGTAATTGCCCATTCAGGATAGATATTTCCCTTTTCATCTAGATGTAGGGCTTTATTGGCCAAAAGCAGATTTAATTCCTTTTCAGCCCAATGTCCCTTAGGAAGATCATTTGCCTTTGTCTTGGATTTGGCCATTGTCTCAATTAATGCATCACTCATTAATTTATATCCCTCTTCGTTCGGATGAATATTCTCAGGGTTCGGTAAATATTTCTTCGTGTCATCGCCAAATGTATCATAGAGCGGTACAAATGTGGCATCTTTGGCTGTTGCTAATTGGATTGTTTGATTAAGTGTTTTCGTCAATTCAATAAGTTGTGGCTTTTGCTCATCAGAAAGGTATGGGAATGGAAAATAATAACCCAGGATATAAACAGCTGCATTTGGGTTAAGCTCTTTAATAGTTTGTAGAATCGTCATGTAGTTTTTAGCAAGAGTTTGAAGGGTTAGCTTTGCAGCATCAGGATCTAGGATGAGAATATTGTTCTCTGGGTCAGCCTTCGCAATTTTCAATAAATCATTCGCTCCGGCAGATATGGTGATTAGATTGGCCTGTTTAACCGCTTCTCTTAATTCTGATTTTGCTGTTAGATCACCCAAAACATTTTGCGTAGTGTAACCAGGAATCGCAAATTCTTTTGAGTATGCAGCAAGTAAACCTTGCTCTTTCAAATATTTGGCCGTCAAATCAGCGTATCCACTACTAATTCCTTTTTCAGGCGTCATACCAGCAGCTAATGAATCCCCTAACGCTAAATACTGTATCGGTTCAACGCTATTTGCTGATGCCGAAGGAACCACCAATCCCATTAATAAAGTAAAAACAAAGACTAAACTCCATGCTCTCTTTTTAAAATTTTTCATCGATGTACTCTCACTCCCCTTTTCATTTTGTAATCTAAAATTATATGTAAATCTAAATCTTTACTTTATATGAAAATTACATGTTTGTAAATTGTGAATTTTAAAACAAATAACCCCGTATATCTATTTAATCTCCACAGTAAACCCAATTGGACAGGGTACTATAAAGTTTTTAATATTTAATTAGATAATTTTTACATAAAATATAGAAAATCATATTTTCTTAAAAAACAATAGTCACGACGCTTGGTACCTGATTCTGCTTAAACCTTTTTTCCGTCAATTCCTTGCAGGTATTTGTTAAAATTTGCCGAAATATATAAGTAGAGTAAACAAAATAGTAGGAGGAGATTTTTTGAAACGTGTAGTCGTATGGACATTATTGGTAGCTTGTATTTTGATGCTTATTTCACCTTTTCAGGCATCTGCAGCAAGCCAAAAGGTGAAGGTTGTCATCGATGGTGAAGTTTTGAAACTGGATGCTACACCATATATGAAGGATAATCGCGTGCTTGTTCCAATTCGCGGTGTATTTGAAAAACTTGGTCTGAAAGTAAACTGGAATCAATCAGCTAAGACCGCAACGATTAAAAGTGATGATACAACCATTATGATGACGCTTGGTAAGAAGGACGTTCAAGTCAATGGAAAAACGACTAAAATAGATACAGCTGTGTCTATTAAGGAAAACAGATTGTTTGTTCCCGTCCGTTTTGTTATTGAGAATTCTGGAGCTAACGTAAAGTGGAGTCAAGCCGATCAAACGGTATATGTAACAACAAACTCTGCTAAGGAAGCAGCAACAAAAGCATTCTTGAGTAAAGTTGCTCAAACAAAGATCAATAGCTTATCTACGAACATGAAAATTAAACAGTCTATGAACTTTTTAGGTGAAAAGATCAATGCTGATATGAATCTCGATATGGATATGGTTCTTGATCCTCTTGGAATCTATCAAGTGATGTCCATGGCGATTGATGAACTTGGTGATGAAAAAATAACGACAAAATCATATCTCACAAAGGATGGATTTTATGTCCATGATTCGGCTAATGATCAATGGATAAAATATGATGATCAGATGGTGAATGAGTTACTCAATCTATCAGACTATCAAATGAATCCAACTGCACAGTTTGAAGTCATGCAACGTTATTATAAAGATGTGAAAGTAATTGAGAAGAACAATACGTACGAATTGCATGCCTCTCTATCAGGCGAGGGATTCCAAGAATTACTGAATGAAATTTTAAACTTATCTGGATTAGGAATTGGGGAAGACCTCTTTGCGGGCATTGAGATGTCAATTAAAAAGATGGAGATGGTTACGATCCTTGATAAAAAAACCCTTTACCCATTGTCAGGTTCAATGGAGTCTGATATGACGTTGGCTGTTGATGGAGAGAAGATGAACATTGTTCAAGAAGTAGAATACTCCTACTCAAACATCAACAAACTAAAAGCTATTACCATTCCACAAGAAGTCATTGATAAAGCCGTTCCATTTAAGGAAATTTACCCAGAGCTTGAATAGAAGTTTGGAAGTTCATGAAAGGCAGGAGGCTATTCATTTAGCCTTCTGTCTTTTTTCTAATCTATTGAAACATATAATTTATTTTCCACATAACTAATGAATGAGGGAAAATGCGATTAAACAAAGCAAATGGCTTGATGGCATTCTATCGACCAAACAACTTTCTGCAGATATTACTTGTAAGATTCATTTTTAATAGGGGAACCTTCGCGGGGAATTGAGCGTTATACTCATCAGGGGCCCATTTAGCCTCTAACAACCTTCTTACGTTTTCGTCATCTTGCATAATCTTCTCTACATCGAAAACAACTGGAATAAGAGCCGTACTAGATCCGATGAGTGCTTCGCCTTTTTGCTCCACACCTAAACCAAAGGAAATTCGTAACATCCTGAAAAATCGCTTTTCTATTAATGCGATATAATATTTAGGACTATGCCTTTTAGCATGGTCATAGAATACATGCATAAAGTTCTCGAAATACCCTTGGCGATGATAGTCTTTATGAAGGCATAGTTTATCAATTTCCCAAATTCGATTTTGGTTTACCGCTATCTCTTCGTCGAATGAAAAAGGAAAACGGCCTTCTACGGTACTGTCTGGATTTGTTGGGTCATATGGGATGAATTCGATTGTTCCAATCACCTTTTTTTGCTTATTAGGCAATAATAAATTGTATCGGATACCACTTTTCGCATACGGGTCATTGTACCACCCATACATGTCACAAAAATATTCCCAAGTATCTTCAAATTCTTTTTGTTGACGAGATGACTTTACTATTTTAAACATCATTTCAGACCACCCTATACTGCCATGTGTTTGCTAATTTTCACGAAATTATTAGAAAACCCCTATACTATATTTCTCGCATAAGGGCCATTTATTTATCTTCATTAGCTCCCCAAATCTGAACCCAGACCTGAATCTCCCTGACCTGGTTTTTCTTGTTCAGGTGGCTTCCACCCCTTCATCGTCATACTGATAGTAAGTACTTCTAATTCAGGCTTTTTCCATTCTTTTTTCATAGTCTCTTTATCTCCTCTTATAGATTTTTAGTTTTACTGACTTTGATTTGTTTTAGGAACACATTGACTACACGTAGATCAATATCCCCTTTTCAAATTTAAATAGTAGCACCTCCCTCAGTTCATGAATGATATGAAAGAAACAGTACGGTTTCATCGAATAACCTCCATCTGCCTCCCTAAAAGCTTACTAAACATCTTACTTTTTTCCTGTGAAAGCTGGTTGAATCCACCTTGTTGAATGATTTCACCTTGTTCTAGAACAATTACTTGGTCCGCATTCCGGATGGTCGATAAACGGTGCGCAATGACAAGAATGGTCATCTTCCCTTTTAATCGATCTAATGCTTCTTGTATTTTGCCTTCACTTTCTGTATCAAGCGCACTAGTTGCTTCATCCAGCACAAGGATAGACGGCTTTCTCAAGATAGCCCTTGCCAATACGAGCCGCTGTCTTTCTCCCCCAGAAAGCTTGATTCCACGATCACCTATAAGGGAATCGAGACCATTAGGGAGCCTGCTTACAAATTCGGCAGCCGAGGCAAATTCTAATGCTTCCCATATCTTTTCTTCACTTGCATCCGGCATAACTAACAGCAAATTTTCACGTATACTGGCATTAAACAAAAAAGGATCTTGTGGAACATAGCTGATGGCCCGCCTTAATGATAGTAAATTATCTTTCGTTAGCGGGGTTTCATCGATGAAAACCTGACCTTCCTCCGGTTGGTTCAGACCCATAAGCAAATCAATTAAGGTACTTTTCCCTGCACCCGATCGCCCAACAAAGGCCGTCATCTGATTCACAGGAATGCTCACATTGATATCTTTCAAAGCATATGTTGGGCCGTCTTTGTTATAGCGAAAAGAGACATTTCTACATTCAAGGCTTTTTACCATCTCAATCGGTTTAATCATTTCATCCACTTGCTTTTCAAATTCTGTAGAATTTAAACATTTCGTTTGAAGGGACTTCACAGCTTTAAATGACGGCAGTGTTGTCGCAATTTGTTCCAAGGAAGCCTGAATACCGGCTACTCTCGGCCACAGTCGTGAGAATATTACAATAATTAGCATTAGTTGACCAGCTTGAGCATGGAACATCTTTACCGCGATTAGAATGAAAAGAGCCATTAATAGAGCAGATGCGATTTTATAATATAATTGCGAGGTTGTCTTCAATTTCGTATATTCTACTTGCTCTTGCTCCATTTTCTTCGTTATAGATTGGAACCATCCCACTCTTGACTCTTCTAGCGTATTGCTTTTAATATCTTTAATCCCGTTTATTTGATCCGTAATCCCAGCAAGATAGCTTCTACCTAATTCAAAGTTTCTGCTTCCAAGCGCTAGCGACTTCTTTAGAAAATTACGATTTAAAAAAACGATAAATACACCACACAGTAAAACAAAGGCCGTGATACTAGATGATAACCAAAAAGCGAGACCTATCTGGATGAGAGTAAAAATGAGTGAAGACATAAATTGTAAAAAAGCACTTGTCCCTCCACTCGTACGGGTTACTTCTGTTAATAATAGGTTAATAAGATCTGATTTTCTATTTTTAATGAAGAAATCCCAATTTGAATGAAGCACAGCCCCATACGTTTCTACACGAACATGCCTTAAAAAACCATTTTGAATTATCGCATTTCGAATCGTGATTTTCCTTTCCACAAGATTATGAGAAATGACGATTAAGATATAAAATCCCAGAATAAGTGGTAAACCTACGGAAGCAGGGATATCTTGCAAGAAGCCAAACACATTTGCAATAGATGATCCCTCTAATCCCAAATTTACAATGCCACTCATACTAATCATTGGGATTAATAATAAAATGCCGATACCATCCAATAATCCGACCACCGTCATCGCTACAAGGTTTATATAGAGAACTTTCCCAGCGTATGAATGTATTTGTTTTAAAAAGTATAAAATATCTTTCAAGATTGAATCCCCCTAAGGTAACGCTGGTTTTCCTTGTCTTTCGCTAAATCCATCCATACAAGCCATAAAGAAAAATAAGGAAAGGGCTTTTGATAATGGTATTTCCTAGTTTCCTCAGTAAGGAATAAACATTTCACCCAGCTATTTTCTTTGTATGAAGGACATGGGGACAGGTCTACGTGACTTATTAATATAGCCAATCTACTTAGCGGGTATACTTATTTTATCGAGAAAGCATCCGAAATTCTGGCTCCGTACCGCCACCATTTTGATTAGGCGAGTGTAGTGTGATAAATGGTATTTCCTTCATAGTAACTGGTAGCGTTTTAACGCCATTTAGGTTTTGCAGGTAAATCCAAATAGACAAGATAATACATGGCAAACTTCATAAATAATTCCCAATCATCTTCCATATATTAAATACCTTGTTTTTTTTGGACACGATCGCCATTTTCTTCAAAGGAAATAGACTTCAACTGGAAATTTAATAGATAGAAAGCTAGCCACCACTTTTTTCTTCCACCTTATTATCGTTCATTTCTTTGGCGAATTTAGCAACTACTGTAAACTTAGACATCCCTTCTGATCCAGATATGTAGAAAGTTCCGCTGCGAAGCCAGGCATGGGCAATTAACCCGGTTTCATCTTTGGAAGTACCTAGGTACAATGTACTCTCAATCTTCCTCTTCTCCAACATTTTCATTCCTGCGATTGCTTTCACAAAGCACTCACTCTCCCAAAAGGTATAGCGACTCATCATATGAATTGCATCAGACACGCTTTGTAAAATTTCCTTATTCAATTCATTCTTTATAAAGGGTGTTTCAACCATCTGTTCACCTAATGATGGCGCTACCTTTGAAAACGCTAAACGTTTAAGATACCGAGCCCAAGCTAAATACAGATAAGCTTCGATCAACATCCATTTTGTTTGACCATTGACATGGTAGAACGAGAGAACTTTCCTCAACATCTTCATTTTTACCACCTAGATTGAAAAATCATGAACGGTCCATATCTTCCATTTGAATTAAATCTTCATCTTGCAACTTAGCAATAAACGCAATAACTTGTTCTTCACACACCGTTTGGTCTACATCGTAAATAGAGCAAAGGGTTGATACCAAACTTTGAATCGAAATAGGCTCCTTCATTAACTCCCAAATTTCTCCTCCCATTTCACCCAGATTATAGTACTTCCCATTTTGTATACTTAGCATTACTTTTTCCCCGTCCATATCACTTACAATATTCCCTTGCCCTTGGCTCACCATTTGATTTATTGAGATTATTTCAATTTGATTCATAGAGTATATCCTCCTTCTTAATAGTCATTAACATTAACTCTGCTAATTCATGAGCGGTAAAACGGGAAATTGGTCGTCTTAATTGATAAAGGTTCATTTTATTCACTATTTTGGCTGAAGTGTTAAAGTGCCAATCCATCAATCCTGAATCCCCAATAAAAAAATTGCGATAAGTATGGCGGTACAAGGTCAAGAATCGTTCCATTTTTTTTATCGGATGAAGTGTGACTTTCTGGTCTTCTACTTTAACGATTTCAAAAATACCTGCAAGTGGCATAGGCTCACTTGCAAATTGGGCAGCGACAGGAATCGCAAACTTGTTTTCCCTTTTAATAATTGGCTGATAATTTCTGGAGTCCATTCCAAACTGATCTAAACTTTCCATCCACAGTTTTTGTTGCGGATAAGCTGGCGTTACAATTGGGATACAATCTGATGAAAGGGTTACTGGAATAACATCATCACTAAGAAGTTGATACCCTCTGTTTAAAAAGGCGGAAGCTAAAGTAGATTTACCAGCACCAGAGTCTCCTACGATGGCATATGCCTTTCCATCTATGGCAATCGCACTACCGTGTAATGGTAGGATTTTTCTTTGCATTAATGCAGCTCCCATGCATGTACCGAGGAGGTAAAGACGGATTTGATCTTCTTGGGCATTCACCATAGGCGAAACGATAATCCGATTGCCATCTTGAATTAAATAAATAGCTACCCCCTGAACCATGAACATACAAACGTTTTCTTTTATTAGAAAATATCTATTGGATTCAGCCTCTACTTCCCATCTTTTTGTCAGGTCAGCGATTTCAACTACGATATCAATGTCTTTATTTTCTAGCTTTATTTTCTGTGTTTCTGGTAGGTCTATTTCACTAGAAATATGTAGCCCAAAAGCTTTGTATACGACTTTTTTCATCGTTGCAGTCATCTAGCACCTCTCCATGATATGTTGTATTCATTTCATTATCGCATCTATTAAATTGTAAGCAGAGCAGCTTTTCGTTCGTTATAAAGAATTATAAGTGTAAAAAAATAGAATTTACACAAAGGTTAAACAGCCAATAATCCTGCGATTAAACTTTAATTAAATTCTTTATATAGAACTATATGACTAAAAATTATCATTTTAAGGATGTCTTGTCAATGCCTTTTTTATTAATATAGTTCTTTAATCTTCTTGACAGAGTTCTATGATACGAGTCCCCAAGTATCACAACAAGATTTAGTTAGTTTATCCTTAATTTCACCTTCCGCCAAAGTCTTTTTCGCTAAAGCAATTCCACACCCGCCAATCTGCAATAAAATGTGCTAATTGCAATTTAACAAATTGATGAAAATGAACATATACTAGCTTATAAATTTAATAATTACTTTGAAAAAAGGATGAGATATTTGATATTCGAAACTCTTTAATCGTAAAAAAGAAGGGGATGCAAATTGATGTTAGTCATTAAGGATTATTTTGAGGGAAGTTCAAATGTTATAAAGTCCTATCAAGAGGACATGATTGGATTTAAAATTGCAAATGATCATGATACAACGAAACTAACCTTTACGATAAATGGCATAACCATTTTGGTCAAGGCTTTGGAGACCTTTAGTGGTAGGTTTGCGCCTTTCAAGTCTATTACCATTAACACGACTGTTCCATATCGCGCTACCGTTTTAGCCCCTTTTGATGGGACGATAACACCTCCCCCACCAAATGAAGTAACAAATTTATCCGCAAGCAATGTGAAAGCCACCACTTTAACTTTATCTTGGACAGCCTCCCATTCAAATGACGTGGTAGCATATGATATATATATGAATGGGACATTCCTAACATCTGTTGCGAATACAAGTTATGAAGTTACCGGATTAACTCCATTAACAGCGTATACATTTAGTGTTTATGCGAAAGATGGCGCCAATCATATATCAAGTGGAACAGATCTCACAATTACTACCCTTGAAACAGTGATTAAAGATACAACACCACCTGTATTAACGATTACTCCAGGCGGAACTTTTACCGATACTCAAACAGTCACCATGACGACAAATGAAACAGCTACCATCTACTATACGTTAGATGGCACTAATCCAACTTCTTCAAGCCCTATTTACTCAGCGCCGCTAACGTTAACGGATACAGCAACCATAAAAGCTTTTGCGAAAGATCTAGCTGGTAATGAATGCGTCATTCAAACAGTAAGTTATACAAAAAAAATCATAAAGCCTACAGCAGGAATCATTACGGATGGACTTATTTTACATTATGACTTTACCAATAGAGCTAAAACGACCTCTAATACCATTGTCGATAAAGTAAACAATGTTGTAGCTACTTTAGTCGGTGTTGCCCATAATGGCACTACTGATGGATATGTAGATAATAAAGGACTATTATTACAAAAACAAGGTTATGTACAGATTCCAACGAACACAAGTCCTTTAAATCAACTAATTGACTTAAATGGTGGTTTAACGATTCAAATGATTAGTTATGATACGAATGGTGTGCATTGGAAGACAGAGGATGGTAAATTTACTGCTGCTAAGTCCGATACATTTATTCGTTATAAAAGAAGTGATGAAAGTGAAGGTACTAAAGGATTTAATTCATATTGGTTTATTGATGCTACAGGGTACAAACAAAGCTATGCTGATTTTGTAAATCCGATTGGCTCTAATGCCATTAACATATTTACACTAAGAGTCAATTCTGAAAATACGGTAAATCTATTCATTAATGATGCTATAAATGAAAATGGTCGCATACCTGTTCCAAATGATTTTGCATCGTTTAATAATACCATGGCAAAGTCCCCTCTTCAGTTAAGACGCGATTACACTGTACTCAACTCCTCTCCCGAAACATTGGTTGCTTTTATCATCTACAATCGAACACTTACAGACGATGAAGTAAGAAGCAATTATCATTATTATAGAAATGAAGAGTCACTAGTGGGTATATCAACCAATCCTTCTGTTGTAAAATTGAATGCTGGAGAAAGCCAATTTCTTTCCGTACAAGCTTTACCAAATAGATATACGGATTTATTAAACATCACCTTCCAAAGTGGAAATGAAGGCTATGTGACTGTAGATGAAAATGGAGTGTTATCAGGGGTTGCGGATGGAGAAACAAATATTTCTATAACAGCTACTTTCCAAAATCAAACTTTTACAGAATACGTGAATGTAAAAGTTGGAGGACAAGTCGCAACTCCACCTACTTCTACTAGGGTCATTGACGGTATGTCGATTAATCGAAAAACAGATTCGATTAAAGTAGGGGAAAATTTTGTTGTGATGGCTACAGCTTTATCGAGCTCCCTTCCCTATGATATCTTCAATGATAATATTGTCCTTTGGGAAAGTTCTAACCCTAGTATAGCCAAAGTACAATATGGAGTTGTCGAAGGGGTAGCGGAAGGGCATGCTACCCTTACTGCGTTTGATGCAACAAGAACATACTCTAAAAGTTTCGATCTTACGGTTGTAAAACCACCGGAAGATGCGATAACGCCTGGGGAGACATACTATGTCCCCTTAAATGGGTATTCCATTAAATCCAATAATGCAGATTCGCAAAACACGACAAATGGAATCCAAAGAGCTTTAGATTATGCTTCAGCTAATAGATATAAGAAAATTATCTTTCCATATGGCACGTATTTAATTAGTCCAGCCGTTAGAACCATCTACCCTCCAACCGAAATGACGATAGATTTTAGCGACTCTATTCTTAATATTGAGCCTAGTAAATTGACAACCACAGGTTATAAGATGTTCTATTTTAATAATGTAACCCATACTAAATTGGTGAGGGCCCATGTATACGGTGAAAGGGATTCAACAACTGTTCAAGCCTCCGTTGAAGGCTGTATAACTGTTCTCATGGAGGATTGTCTTCATACAGGCGTTGAATCCTGTACGTTTAGTAAATCACCCGGGTTTAATTTCATCACTGGCACCAGAAGAAATATGAATATGGGTACTCCGACTAAAAGTATTTCGATCAGTAAATTTAATTTTGAACTAGGAAATATCGATAAAAACGGAAATATTGACAATAGTGTTACCGCCAATTATTACAGATATAATCAATATATGGACATCTCAGGATTAGGTGAATATTACCTAGTTGGTTATACACAGGGATACCACGGTTATCCGTATTTAAGATCTAGATTATACTCCATGTACTTTTATGATGAAAACTATCACTTCATAGAAGCACAAATGTTTAATTTACAGTTTTATAATTATGACAAACCTGCTAATGCCAAATATGCAAAAATGGTTATCTACCAAGAAGCACCACCAACATCAGGAGATACAGATTTTGGCGGTGCAGTTGCTTTTATGAGAACATTCGGTATGCCTAGAAATGGATTTATTAAAAACTGTACGTTTGAAGATAACTTTAGTACAGGTCTTGCGATGTGCGGTGGTCAGGGTTGGTTTATAGAAAATAATACATTTTCAAATAACAGAGGAAGAATGCCTGGGTGCGACATCGACTGGGAAGATGGATGGGAGCACATGGTTGGCGATGTATTAAAACATAACACATTTAATTCTCCAATTGGCGTGATCTTTAGTGCAGGTGGTAGTTTAGCTGCATGTAATAACACGTTTAACAGGTCTGCTTTAACGGTATGGGGCAGGACACAAAACTGGAGGGTCTTTAATAATATGTTTAACCAAAAAGCAGGAGCAACAAGCCCAAGCTTATCTACACAAGGTGACTCTGTCTTTGCGAGGAACATACTAAAAGGGCTACCTCCGTTTACCCCAGGAATACAGCATCCAGACGCAAAATATAAAGTTCATACTATTGATAATACATTTATCAATTAACAATTAATATTGGAACTATGTAAAATACTAGGAAATCCACATTCATGATGGGCTTGTAGATATTAAGTTATTTCACCTAACCTCACCCACTAATTCTTAAATAAAAGGTGAATCGATCTATATGATTATTCAGGTTATTTTTCACCAACTTGTTACAAGTGTGCAAATTTAGGCAGGGCTCTCAATAAAGTGACAGCAAAAAAACTATCCCCCAATATAAAAATAGTTTTTTTGCTGACGTATCTATCATCCACTTGCCCAAAGTACTTCTAAATATTTTTACATTTCTCTAATCATTTCATGTATTCTCCTGTTGCCATTTAATAAATTCAACAAGGATTTTATAATCTTGTACATTCCTTTTATCAATTCCCGCATCTTTTAAATCATGGATAAAATCAAGCCATTCTTTTTCTACAGCAGATGCTGTTTCATTAAGATCTTCCTCCCGATTAAGCAATTGTTGGAGACTAACCTGCAAAACACCTGCAACTTTTTCCAATACTTGAATAGATGGATTTTTATTTAGGCTTCTCTCAATATTACTTAAATACGATTTGGAAATAAAGGCCTTCTCTGCCAGCTCAGATAATGTAAGACCTCTTTGTTTTCGAATTCTTAGAATGTTGTCACCAATCATTTATTTATACCCCATTTATCACTAAATGTTTTAAAACCACACTACTTTCACTTTCGTTCAGTTCAAACCTATATGTAACTTGAAGATTAGCAATCCAATTGTTAATCTTCAAAATAACTAATTTAAACCTGCACTCTTAAGAAATTTTTCACGCTACTTATGACTATCGATATATCTTCATCTGGCATATTTGACCCTGATGGAAGACAAATACCCGTTTTAAATAATTGCTCCGATATATTTTCGCTTTTACTATGGGCATAGTAAGGATCCCTCTCAAAAAGCGGTTGCATATGAAGTGGTTTCCAGACATGACGGGCTTCAATATTTTCTTCAGCCAGAGATTGTAACAATGATTCTACTGAAATCCCCGCTTCTTCTTCATCGATCCTTAACGTTGTCAACCAACGATTCGAGCGGGTATTTTCCAATTGTGGCATAAAGCTAATCCCAGGAATATAGGCTAATTCTTGTTGATATCTTTCGAATATAGCCCTTCTTGCTTCTACCCTTTCATTCAATACTTCAAGTTGCGCCCTTCCAACACCAGCTAAAATATTACTCATGCGATAGTTATACCCGCTTTCGCTATGTTGGTAGTGTGGTGCAAAATCGCGAGCTTGTGTTGCCAGAAAGCGTGCTTTCTTTATAGCCTCAACATCATTAGAAACAAGCATGCCGCCGCCAGAAGTAGTAATAATTTTATTACCATTAAACGAATAAACACCAAACTTGCCAAATGTCCCGCTCGCTTTGCCTTTGTAAGTTGAACCAAGCGATTCCGCTGCATCTTCTATAATTGGGACATGATATTCATTACATAATGATAGGATTTCATCCATTTTTGCACTTTGACCATATAAATTAACGACAATCACTGCTTTCGGCAGTTTTCCATCTCTTAACGCATCTGATAATGCACGTTCCAATGCTTGTGGAGACATATTCCATGTTTCTGGCTCCGAATCAATAAAGATCGGTTCTGCTCCTTGATAAATAATTGGATTGGCACTTGCCACAAAGGTAAGGCTCGAACAAAGGACTTTGTCTCCTGCTCTTACATCCAGTAGCCTTAATGCCAAATGAATAGCGGCGGTCCCTGAATTGACCGCCGCTGCATCATTAATCCCAACATATGATGCTAGCTCTTTTTCAAATGCATCGACATTTGGTCCAAGTGGTGCAATCCAGTTTGTATCAAAAGCATCCTTTATATAATTTTGTTCATTTCCACTCATATGAGGTGAGGATAAAAAGATTCTTTTTTTATGCTTCATTATAATACACCCCCAATAGCATTTTTTCGTACAGTTCTAGCTGGAACCCCCACTGCCGTACAATTCGCTGGAATATCATGAATAACGGTTGCCCCAGCTCCAATCACAGACCATTCTCCAATTTGTACGTTTGGAACTACAACAGCACCTGCCCCAATATGGGCCCCTTCCTCTACTGTCACAGCACCTGTCAGTGTGGTACTTGGAGAAATGTGCACAAAATCACTGACTTTATTGTCATGTTCGACAACTGCATTCGTGTTGATAATCGTATGTTTACCTATTTTTGCATCAGCGTTTATAACAACAGAAGCCATCACTACTGTGCCCCTCCCAATTTTGGCAGTTGAGCTAACCACAGCTTTCCTATGTATCAATGTGGCATAATAACGTTCAGAAAGACCCAGATTCCTAGCGATTGATTTTCTAACTCGGTTATTCCCAATCGCTATAACGAACAGTAAATCATCAAAAAAACCAATCATCTTTTGGGCTGCGATGATTGGTCCATAATACATGCCATTGATTACTTTGACATTTTCATATTGATCATCTAAATAGGCGACAATTTCATATTCAATGTTTGAAAAAATAATATCTTCAATGACCTTGCTATGACCACCTTTTCCAATAATCGCAATGTTCATCCGTTCCCTCTTTTCACAAATGGTTTTGATCCATTAAATTTATCCATCGTTACATGTCCGTCTTGGTTGATTCCTTCCGATTTAAAAACTTTGATGGCTGTTAATAACAGTATTTTCATATCAAGCAAGATGGATTGATTCTCTACATACCAGACATCTAGCTTAAATTTTTCTTCCCACGTAATGGCGTTTCTTCCATTCACTTGAGCCCATCCTGTAATGCCAGGTCTTACATCATGTCGTTTCGCTTGTTCTTCAGTGTATAACGGCAAGTACTCCGTTAATAAAGGCCTTGGCCCTACTAAACTGATATCACCTTTCATAACATTCACAAGTTGCGGCCATTCATCCAAACTACATTTTCTGAGAAATCTCCCAAATGAAGTCAAGCGAATATGATCGGGCAATAACTGACCATTGCTATCCCTTGCCTCTGTCATCGTACGGAACTTATATACATAAAAAGGTTTGCCGTGCAATCCAGGTCTTTGCTGTTTGAAAAGAATAGGAGTACCTAATTTCAATCGGACCAACATAGCAACAGAAATGATTATTGAAAACAAAATGATGAATAATGATAAAGAAATCAACAGATCAAAAAGTCGTTTCATTTGTACCCATACTCCTCATCGAGATTAAGAGAATTCTTCCTTAATCTCCGATATATCTCTAACATGATTGCCTCTAAATAACGAAGTAATCATTTTGTTTAAGGCTAACTACTATATCTTTTTCTCTATGCTCGTTTGCTTTGGTCTATTCATAACAAACATCATTTGTTGTTTAATATCGTTTATTAATTCAGTAACTTCTAGCCTTTCTGATTCTTGACTTTTTTTGTAAATATTTATTAAGATGTCTTGAAATTGTTGTTGAGTCAGTTTTTCTGAAATATTTGTCAACCCTGCTCCCTCCAGTAGTCAAAAAATTAAGAAAACTATTTAGAAAATAAAAAACACTTTGTCTATTTCTATTATTTTTTCATCGTAACAATAATTTAGTTTACAAAATTCAAGATCTTACTTTACCACCCATTCCAGATAGAATCCGGCCCAATTCCACATACCCATTTGGATTATTGAACTGCCATCTCCATGAATCTTCACACATCTCTTCGATTCCTATTTCAGCAGTCCATCCTAGTTCTAAACTGGCCTTAGTTGGATCTGCGTAGCATATCCCTATATCGCCGGGACGACAAGCCGTAATCTTATATGGGATATTCCTACCTGATGCTTTTTCAAATGCCTGCACAATCTGCAATACACTATATCCATTTCCCGTACCAAGGTTGTATGCTCCTACACCTGTAGACGCAAGTATCTTTTCAAGAGCTTTCAAGTGACCGATGGCAAGATCAACGACATGTATATAGTCTCTGACCCCAGTACCATCCAAAGTTGCATAGTCATCTCCAAATACATTAAGCTCATCCAACTTACCAACAGCAACTTGCGAAATATAAGGCAGCAAATTGTTTGGAATACCATTCGGATCTTCACCAATACGCCCGCTTTTATGTGCCCCAATCGGATTAAAATAACGTAAAAGAGCAACGCTCCAATCATGGTCAGACACATGCAGATCTCGTAAGATTTCTTCTATCATCTGCTTTGTGCGTCCATATGGATTCGTTGCTCCTAGTGAAAACTCTTCATCTATAGGTACTCGTTTCGGCATTCCGTATACGGTCGCCGAAGAACTGAATACAAGCTTTTTAACTCCATGTTCTTTCATGACTTCACACAATCGAATTGTGCCCGTCATATTGTTGTCATAATACCGGAGAGGTAATTGAACAGACTCTCCAACCGCCTTCAGTCCTGCAAAATGAATCACGGCTCTAATCTCATTTTCGGAAAAGATGGTGTTCAATGCTTCTTTATTGAGTAGATCGGCTTCATAAAGAATGAAATCCTTCCCTGTAATTTCGCGTACTCGATTTAAAGATTCAGGTTTGCTGTTTGAAAAATTATCAACGACCACGATTTCGTATCCGGCATTTAATAATTCTACACATGTATGTGTTCCGATATATCCTGCTCCACCCGTGATTAAAATTTTCATTTTCCCTTTCCTCCCAGTTTTCATTGAACTTAAAATCATTCATAAGCCAAGCCAATTAGTCTTTGAAAATAAAATAGCACCTCAAATCCATTCATTGAGATGCGCATTTTTCCAATATGATGATCACCATTTGAAAAAAACAAAAATGCCAAGGCGGTCCATAACACTTCCCCCCTCTATGCTTTTTATTTTAACCTACATGTCTGATTTTCTTGTTAACCTTAAATCTCCCAAACAACGTTCCCGTAATATTTTTAACAATTCCAAATAAATATTTGAACTCATCTGTTTTATAAAAAATACATGTGTAAACTAAATTAGGAACAATCAAACAAATTAGAGCTTTTACGATTAGACTTAATAAATCCCCCAATAGAATAAAACTACAGATAAAATTTGTTAGAAAGTAAGTTCCAATACCTATAGCTGCATAATAAATATATTTTAGAAAATAATGACTGACAGGCTTATGGAATACTTTTTTATATACCAAGTAAGGAGTAGTCCAAAAGGGAACAGCGATTGCACTGACAAGGGTACCAATAAATACACCTGTAATTCCTATTTTCTTCACTAATAGAATAGAAAGAATTAGATTAACTGCTGCTTGACATAGTGGTACGAAACGATCTTCATGGAATATACCAGAAGTTGTTTTAACTGTTGTAATGGAATTTCTCATGCCTCTTTCATAAAAAAGAATCATTAAAATAAATAATAAGCTTCCTCCCATCAGAAACTCATTGCCTATCCAAAGAGCAATAAAATCCTCTAGCATAATCGTTAGAAAAATCGTAAAAAATGAATATAACCAGAAATTAAGAAATCGATAAGTTTTGTATATACTATATACTTTCTCAATGCTCTCATTAGCTACTAAGTTACCAACACTGTGATAAATATTATTAAAAACTTGATTAATAAAAGTTCTGCAAATTTCGATAAGCATATTATAATTTGAATAAAGTCCAACTGCTGCTACACTAACAAAAGATGAAATAATAATATTATCAGTTCCAAAAACCAGATAATTACCTATATTTTGAATAACAATTGCTTTAACATTTTTGGTTATACCCTTTTTGGTGTCACTATCTAATTTACCTTTCACTTTATTCTTTAAATATGGGTACATCTTATTAACAATAATCACTAATACAATTGAATTTGTAACGGTAATAACACTGTCAATTATTAAATATAAAATATAGTTTTGCGTGTAATGAAGAATTCCTATTTTTATACAAACAGAAATAATAGATGAAACTGAGTAAATTCCTGTAACAATATAACTCTTCTGACTAACATTTAAGAATGAGTTTTTATGAACATAAAAATACGGTGCCACTGTGTTAAGTAAAAAGATGAGATAGATTAAATGAATATTTTCTACGTTTGAATCTTTAATAAAAAAATCTAGAAACGGCATTATTGAAAGGCCTATTACTAAAATAAATGATGCAATAATCATATAAGCGTTTCTGTAAAATTTCATCAAGATATTGATTCTATAATGATCATTATCTGCTACTGGCTTATAAAGACTATACATAATACTTGCACCCAACCCAGCCTCAGCAAGGGTCAGCATGGCTAATATATTAGTAAACAGTCCATTAACTCCGAGGTACTCTATACCTAAAGTACTGATAAATACAGTACGTGAAATAAAGCTCAATAATGTGATGATGATCTGATTGCCTAAACCCGCTGCTATATTTATTAAAGAGTTTTTCGTTCTCATCTTTTTCTCCATTTTCAGTACAAAAAGCCCATAATTCATTTACGGGCTTTTTGCACATCATTTATTATTCATTAATAGATTTTTACATTGAAACAATATTATTGCTGTTAGAAGTGTACATATATTTATTTTTAAATACTTTGCTCCTTGAGCCAGCCCAGTGTCCTTCTTAACAAAGTTATAATATAAATGATAATAAGATAGTCTTCCTCTTAAGTTACAGTTATAGAATTTAATTTGTTGCTTGATATACACCGCTGTACCTTTTGGATTTTTTGAAAATACTTCTGCTATATTTTGCGTTAATCCATCCTCCAGATAATTACATATGTAAATCGTTTTATTAAACCATCTTATCTTATAACCGTCATTTGCCATTCGATCCCATACTGTTGCTTCAGTAATGAACTTTTCTCCTTCAATCTCATCAAATTTATACTTTTTAAGAATATTCGTATAAAAAACTTCTGCTTTATCACCTGTAATATTGTATTTATTACGTTCAAGGGAAGTGGCATCCATATAGTCTCCTTCAAAAGTGGTTCCTATAAATTCCGATCTACTCTTTCCTCTATTACCAGAAATTCCACAAAATGATTCTTTATTTTGAAGGTTTTTCTCCCATTTAATAATAGTCCCTAAAGCGTCATCAACTAGATAGTCGTCAGAATCCACAATAAAGAACAGTTCACCTTTAGCTAATTCGGTACCTTTATTAATTGCTCGATGTTTACCACCATTTTCAATTTTATAATATCTAATCGTAAATGGATTATTCTCTGATTGCCATCTATTAAACAATTCTTCTGTATGATCTGCTGACCCATCATCGATTACTAGCCATTCAAAATCAGTATAGGTTTGTTGTTGTAGGGATATATATAATTTCTCAATAATATAGCCGCGATTATAAGTTGGCGTAAAGACAGTTATTTTCATAAAATGACTCCCTTGATATATTCTACATACTCGAACGTCTATAACCCTATTTCTTACCCAACCTTACGAATCTCGTTTTTCTTCATTTTCTGTAAAAAAAGATTTATAGATCTAATACAAAATCCTTGCGTAAATGGAAAAATATTAAATAATGTTGAATAGATACCAATATCCTTCGTATCCCCTTGCGAAAAATCAACAGCACCATTTCTTCTCGTAACCTTCATTAAGTAGTGAATGGCTTTCTCTGATCCTTTTATACATTGATCAGATATACTATCAAGTCTTGCTGCGTTCAATAAGAACCAGCTCAAAGTAGCTGTCGTTGAAGAATCCTTGTTGCTTTCACTTCTAGTTACAGTCCAATTCCAGCTGCCATCATTCTGTTGAAAGCTCATAACTCCCTTAGCAAACCTTATGACACTTTTCTCAAGTTCCAATTTGGATTTGTGGTTAAATGGAGTCTCATTCCATGCATCTATTAAACCAATGGCGAACCAGCCAAGCCCTCTCCCCCACCCATAAAGGCCTAACGGTATTTTATTTTCTATATTATAAGCATGAACGGGGATGTTGTATTCTTTATGCATACCGTACTTTTCATAACTTTTTATTTGGTTAACCGCTAATTCTACACATTCTTCTTTTTCATACTTTACCCCATAGCATACTAGGAAGGGACAAATAAACCCAATTGTATCAACATACCGATAGTTTTTCATAGAATGCCTATATTTCACGGTGCCATCTTCACCCATATGCTCTTTAATCATTTCCCATGTATAATCTAATGCTTTCTTATATTTATTCGTATCTATAAAGTCCAATTTCATAACTGCATATGCTAATATGGCCCCATCAACATTTTGCGGTTTGTTAACCCACTGACCTTCATTATTAAATTTAGAATCCAAGTATTCAAGGATCAACTTTTTAGCATTTTCATCCGTATTATTTTTCAAATATTCAGTCATACCAAGCAGTAATGAGCCCTCTTGCCAATGCTGTATGGCACTTTTAGTGTAATTCCCCTTAAGGACGTCTATTACAACTAATCTTGTATTATCAGTCACCTTTATTTTGGGTGTGTTTTTTAACCAAGATAGCCCTTTTTTTGTAATCTCCTTATTCCAGAGGTCACAATCTTCATATCTTCCTATTTTAATTCTAGCTGTCCAATCCCTCATGATCGGTACTATATCAATAGCACTAACTAATACAAATATAGATAATAATATATAGCTAAAAGTTTGTAATATCATGTTTATCTATCCTTTCAACGGAAACCAAAATTTCCGCTACTTTACATATCCAATAGCATCATCTAACTCCTTCGACATTTGATTGCACATATCAGGGGTAATGTTTCCGCCTATTGTCCATTGATAATCATATACGGGTGCATTGTCCATATTTGCTTTATGTCTATTAATATACTCTTCTGTTTTAGCAATCTCTTTTGCAGGGTTACCACCGACAACATACCCTGCCGGCACAGATTTAGTTACTATACTTCCCGCAGCCACAATTGCGTTTTTCCCAACTGTTACTCCGGGCATAATCAAAGCTCTTGCGCCTATAAAAGCATTGTCTTCTATTTTTATTTTTGAAATTTTTGTATAATTTAGGTATCGTTTTGTGCTAGCATCGTGCGCTAGTAAGTATGTTTGAGGAGCAAAGGTAACATTATCGCCTATTTCAATTAACCAACAATGTGCATAATCGATTGTACTTGCTGCCAGCCCATGACAGGTCTTACCTACTTTCATACCTTTTTCAATACAGGCTTGTACATTTAAATCTTCTGGAGATGTTTTTCTCAATCCCATTGATAAGAATCTCGCTATTCTCGTAAACATTTTTAATTCCTCTTAAAAGGGTATAAATAAATGCTGCATATTTGATCAAAAAAAATACACCACTCAATTTAACGAAGTGAATGCCTTCTCACTAATTTTCTTGATAATCTTTTTTATGCTCCATTAGTTCATACAGTTTTTCAATTTCATTTTCTGTTCCAAATTCTTCTGTTTTCAAGTTAATAATAAACTTCTCTGTTAAATCTCTATTCCTAATCAATCTTTCAAGGTTATTCGCTACGGATACTGCATCCATATCTGCAATAATCCCATTAAAATTATTCTTTATATGGCTTTTTGCTGTTTCAAAATTAGTAATCAAAATTGGCTTTGCCAAAATTTTAGCCTCATTTATTGAAATGGACTTCCCTTCATACCTGGATGCTTGGATAAATATATCCGCTTTCCTGATATAGGAATATGGGTTTTCCTTCATCCCCAAAAATACAATTCTCTCTTCTAATTGCCTCATTTTAATTCCTCGCTCTAGATCTGCTTTAACATTGCCTTCACCGATTAAATACCACTTGATATCGTAGCCTTTTTTTACAAGGATATCAAAAGCTTCCAACGTAATATCAAGGCCCTTTTCTTTAGCTAATCTACCCACAGAAATGAGTGATGTACTATTATCATCCGCTTCTTTTAATTCTACCTTTTCTAACGACATTTTATCAATTACGCTAGAAGATACAATATTATAAATACACTTAAATTTATCTTTATATTCAGGGAATTGTTCCTTTAAACTAGACACTAATTCTTCAGACACCGTAGCAACATAATCCAATTTTGTAAAATAACGTTGTTCCCTTTCAGGGTTAATCCCTAGTTTTTTGTAGTCGGTATGTATCCAGCCTATTTTCACATCGGCCTTTACATGATCAACACAAAAATATATTGGGTTTTTTTCTTGAAATCCTATGGCAACATCATAATTCTTTTCTACCCGATCAATTGACTTTGATAAGTATCTCCAAAATTTCTGTTCCATGACAGCACCGTTATTTTCAGTTTTAGCTAGATATCCAAGTACACCTCGATTGAAAGCAGTTTTAATTTCTCCCTTTTTAAGTAGCTCTTTTGAAGCAGTTTTTATTGGCATATCAAAGTATTTATAATTATCAGGCTCTGGAAGCAATGTTACTTCCTTAGGTAGTTTGTTCATAAACATCCCTTCATGCCTAAATAGGAATAAATCAACATGATATTTAGAGTAATCCATTGTTTCTAATAAAGAAATGAGTGACTTTTCAGCACCGCCGCAAACTAAATGATTCATAACAAACAAAATATTTTTTTTCAAAAGATCACCTCTATATAATCTTGTAAAACTTATTAATTTCCTCCTCTGTTCCTAATCTTTCTTCTTTTAAATTTTGGATGAGTTGATTACTTAAAGAGGTATCTCCCATTAACTTTTCAATTCCATTGACAAGTGCATCCGTGTTCATTTCTACAATTAAACCATTAACACCATTATTTATCTGATCTTTTGCCGTACTAAAATTTGTTACAACGATTGGTTTATGGAGTATTTTAGCTTCATCAAGAGCAATAGACTTTCCTTCAAACCTTGATGGTTGGGCATAAATATTCGCCTGTTTTAAATAAGGGTATGGATTCGATTTCAGCCCGAGTAATATAAAATGATCTTTTAATCCATTTTCTTCAATAAGATTAGTCAGTCTTTCACGTTCATCCCCTTCACCTATCACAAACCATTTTATTTGATATCCTTTATCTAAAAGTTTTCTACATGACTCTACAGCCATTTCTAAACCTTTTTGATAATGAAGCCTTCCTATAGTAAGAATAGTAATCTCACCATCTTTTTTGTCAAAAACATTTTCAACCTTTTGAGCAGCCATTTTATCAATGATTGTTGGAGAGACAATATTGTATATGACCTCAACCTTATCTTTTTGGCTTGGAAATCTGTTAATAAAAATATTGGCGCATTCTTCCGAGACTGTGACTATTTTTGATAGCTTCTTAAAATATGGTAAGTCAAATTCTGGATCCATCCCTAACTGATCATAATCAATATGTACCCAGCCTATTTTCTGTTGTGCATCAACTTTATCCATACAGAAATAGGTTGATGTTTTTTCCAAGAACCCAATAGCTGCATCATATTTTTTTTCCAGTTTGTCTAAGGATTTAGCCAAATGCTTCCATGTATATTGTTCTCTTCTGGAAATATCTTGAATTACCTTATTTTTTATTGTAAAACCAACCCTATGATAGACTAGCTCAGGCTTTCGTTCTCGTATCAGTTTCCAAATTGATTTAAATAACGGTATAGTGAAATGTTTATAGGTTTCTGGAAGAGGTAAAACATGAACTTGCTTTGGCAAAAATTCCATGAAAATACCTTCTTGGTTTAATAAAAATAAATCAACATGATAAAGATCGTAATCAATTTGTGATAATAAATTGACTAAACTTTTTTCCCCTCCACCAGCAGATAAACTGGGTATGACAAATAATAAATTTTTCTTCATTATATATACCTCATTCTACTTAACTAGCTCACTTAAATACTCAACTGCCTTGTATGACATGTTTTTTATATGGGGTACAGTATCTTTGAGTTTTTGTTTGATCTCCTCTTCCTCTCTTACCATTTCATCAAATGCAGCTTTCAACTTATTACTATTAGAGATTTCCTCTATACCTAAAACTAGCTTTTCTTCTCCGAATAAATCTTTCGCAATGCCTTTAGATTTGATACTATATCCTAATACCATTGTCGGAACACAGTTGGAATAGGCAGCTATCGTCGCATGTGTCCTAGCCCCTATAAAGAATCTCATTCTAGCTATATATCCTTTATATTGTATGGCGTTTAAGTGATCTGGTAAGATAATGACTCTACCCGTATTCTTAAATTCTTCATAATATTTATTAAGAACTTCATAATCATTATTTCCATCAACGACAACATGCGGCGTTAGAGCAACTGTCATATTTGTTGTATGTAAAATATGATTGATTAGTTCTCTTACCGCAGCTTGAGAGTTCTTATTCCGATTCCAAACAAGCGGGCTAAAATTCAGTCCTACGGTGTTCCCCTCTTGCCATCCTTCAGGGAATTCTAATTCTTCTTTTTCCATTGTAAATGCAGGATCGGCACATAATTTAACATTATTGAGCCCTTTATTTTTTAACATATTATAAGTAAGTGATTCACGAGCAAGTATTAAATCAAACAATTTTAAGTCTTCTAGTGTTCGCTCTGACATATCCTCTTCACCGATTGAACACCCCCATAAAACTAATTTTTTCCCCTCTTCTTTTACCTTTTTATCAATTTCATATAGTGCCGGCTGGTCCCCATAACAATAGTTATCTCCACCTACCGATAAGAGTACATCCATGTTTTTTATATGTTTAATTGTATTACCCTCCATTTTACGAAAGGCAAAGGACTCATCTTTAAATAACTTTACTTTGAACGAAGAACGAAACCAATCATATGAGTACTTTTTTATCCTACGAGAAGATCCATCAAATATCCCATCTAATTTTGTCATGCTTTTATCTGTATCAGGTTTTCCTGATACTAAATATACTTTTGCATCGTGCAACTTTTCTTTTATAATATTTGTTGAGGAACGTACTATAGCTTCACAGCCTCGATTAAGACTGCCCCCATGTGCAAACATCATGATTTTCATAACAAATCCTCCAGTATTATTTATTTCTGAATCTACTATAGGCAGTAGCACAATATAAACCTATGATGGATTTTCGTTTCATCATATTTACAATAAACTTTTCATATCTTCCTAACACATGGTAGACTTCATTGTAGTAAACAAATAGCGCTTCTTTAACGTCTTTATTGCAAATCATGTTCTTTACATATTTGTATCTATTACTAAAACTAATATCTTGAGATGGTTTCAAATATAGATGTATGTATGACATTACGTTATTCACAAGTTTGATCGACTTAAGCTGCTGTAACTTTTCTTTATTCATAATCCCTGTAAATATATCTGGTAAATTTAAATTGTATACTTCTAAAGATCTATTAAAATAATCTTTTCCTGCTATATTCCGCGTTGCACTTCCCGCTACCTCTCTGTAATGGTATCCTGCATACTCTAGATACTTCACAGTGAACGCGTAACTAAAAAACCTTATGTTAAACAGTCCATCTTCTCCTAATGCAACTTTTTCTGGAAACCCTATACTCTGTTCTTTTATCAATTCATTCCTAAATAGTTTATTTACTACACTATTTAAATTATCTGCTTTAATGAAATAAGGTAATAGTTCCTGTTCTATATAGTTTTTTTTCAATGTGGTATCGATAGGAAATGGATACTTTGTAATGACCTTATGCCCATCCATTTCGCTTTCAAAATTAGAGATTACTACATCACAATCATCATATTTTGCTGAATGATATAGACGTTCATACATATCATTTTCTATATAGTCATCTGCATCAACAAAACCTATATATTCTCCTGTGGCAATATGTAATCCAGCGTTCCTCGCCATACTTACACCTTGGTTTCCCTGATTGATTAGTATTATTCGATTATCCAATTTTTGATAGTGTTCAATCATTTCCCCACTTCTGTCCTTTGAACCGTCATTAATAAAGATGAACTCACAGTCTTGAAGTGTTTGGCTTATTAATGATTCAATACATTCAGCAACATATTTTTCTGCATTATAAACAGGGATGATGACACTTACTTTTATACTCATGGCACCCTCCTTTCTTGATAACTTCGCTCAATATATCAATTTGTTTCATATTCTATAACTTCATATAACTTATTTAGCTCATATTCATTGCTGTAATCTTTATTATTCGTATGATTGATCAATGTATCTCTTAACTCTTCGTTCATAAATAAACGCTCTATTCCTCCTGCTATTCCTTCTGCACTTAGATCGCAAATAATCCCATCTACTCCATCTTCTACTTGACTGCCCGATGTTGGATAATTCGTTATTAAGATAGGTTTACCTAGTATCTGTGCTTCTGTAACTGTAACTGCTTTGCCTTCATATCTGGACGGCTGTACATATATGTCACATGCTTTTATATATGGATATGGATTTGTTTTTTTTCCTAATAACACAAAGCTGTCCTCCAAGTTGTTCTTGGCAATCAATTCTTCAAGCTCTGTTTCATATCCCCCATATCCGACTACATACCACTTCATATTTGTAAATCCTTTATCATGTAATAACCTAAGTGCCTTTACGGCAAGATCGAACCCTTTCACATAAGACAGCCTTCCAACAGAGAGGATAGTAAAAGTATCATTATGTTTATCATTTAATGTGATTTCATCTTCAGCCATACTCTGTATAAATCCTGGTGAAGTGATATTTTCAATTAGGATGACTTTATCTTTTAATAACGGATATGTGGTTAAAAACGAGTGTGTGCACTCATCTGATATAGAGGCAATATAATCAAACCTATTCCACATTTCAAAATCAATTTTATTATCTATTTCTAATTTACTGTAATCCGTATGAATCCAGGCGATCTTCTTTTTAGCATCTATCCTATTAGACAGCACATCATGTGGCCATGCATAACTGATCGCTACATCGTATTGCTTCTTTTGCTTTGGCATGAAATATGACGAATACTTTGAAGTAAGCTGCATTTGAATATACCCTGAGCCCTCTTCTAAATTTCTAGCTTTTGCTTTTATATTTGCTACATACCTAGACATGGTTCTAATCAGAGTTACAGAATAATGCCCTTCCTTCAAACATTGAATAACGGGTTTTCTAAATACAGTGTACTTATCTATTTGCGGTAAAAGATTCACTTTATTAGGGATTAGATTCATAAAGTCCCCTCTATGTTCAAATACTAATAAATCTACATTATATTGGGCATAATCAAAGCTTTCTAGCATATTAACTAGGCTTCGTTCAATTCCACCAATTTCCATGTCATAAACAGAAATTAAGATACTTTTTTTCATTTTATTTCCTCACAATACAATGGTTTTAATGAATATTTATTAACCATTTGCACGAGCATATTGTAAAATATTATTCTCTCTTTTATTTAAGAACATTGAATTAGCGGGAACATTCCCCTTTACAACACTACCGGCCGCTATGACCGCATTATCACCTATTACTGTGTCCTTCAAAATAACTACGTTAGACCCAATCCAAACATTTTCCCCTATGATCACCTCGCCTTTTATTAGGTGAGTATCGTCTACATTTTTATAATTATGATCATGGTCATTTATACACACATTAGGAGCAATCTTTGTATTTCTTCCTATTGAAATTCGATTAATACAATTAATATTGCAATTATCATTGATGAATACTTTTTCTTCTATGTTTAGCTCACCATTAAAGTCAATTCGAATGCTTACATTCTTTCTAATAAATACAAATTCTCCTATGTTAACTTTTGAGCGTTTATTAAAGATCTCTATTCTACTGTTAGCTTGAAGGGAAAATATAGAAGAATGAATGTTTTTAAAATACATTAATTTAAAAAGGAACGCTCTCAATACTCCTATCAAATGCGATATATTCATTATGAACATAAAATAAAACCCTCTACTGCGACAATCTGCAATAAGGGTTTTAACCATTTTCTTCAATATATTCATCGTGGTATTTCTCCTTCACGATTAGATTTCATCTAGTTAGCTTTCTCAACTTAGCAATACTATCGCCACCAATAATCCTCGATAATGCTAGTTTCACATTGCTCTTCAATCTAACCCTTGGCGGTAGCCAACTCTTATAAAAATGGTGCATAGCATATGTGTTTCCAGTGATAAACTTTCTACAGTTGATATAATCATATGGAGAGAGGTATGTTTGAGGATAAAAAGCCCCTATCTCATCTATTTCCTGATATTGTCCATTCGCTTTTAAACCGATATTCATTAGTATCTCAGTAACAATCGCTACATTGGTCAACCCGTCATGAGTTCCATCCTCTTTAATGAAGCTTTTTTCGTTATATGAATCTAGAAACTCTTTAATCAACTTATTGCCTTTAGCAGCCCCGATTGTACTTGTAGCAATATAGTTCTCCTGTTCGAATCCCCAAAATGAATCATGATGCAATAGATCATCGAAGGGTTTAAAAACCTCAACATCCGTATCTAAATAAATTCCGCCAAAGCGATATAAAGCATGTACCCTTACATAATCACTTACGAAGGCAAACTTTCCAGATTCATAAGCTTCTCTTACATATGAATTACTGGCGATATCGAAGCTATCCTCATTCCACTCCCTAATTTCATATTGGGATAAATTCTTCCTCCAACTTTCTATACATTTTTTTACAATATTAGGTTTTTCTTTTCTTCCAAACCAGCAGTAATGTATCACTTTAGGAATTCTATCTTTATTTTGTGACATTAAATCACGTCCTAAAATTTAGTTTTTATAAGTTTATATATATGCCCCCTATTTCCTTAGCAAGAAATAAATGATCTTATCTATTCAGGTGATATTCAGATGTAATTTGAATGGCCCTAATCTTATTATTCCCTTTTTATAAAAATTTTCTGCCAAATAGTCGAGTTTCATAATGAATAAACTACCAATTTAAATAATCACTTCGGTAATCTATACGAAGTGCAACTACTTGCTCAAAATAAAAATAAATAAAATAGAATAGTATCAAACCAAAATAGACAAATTTTCTATTATTTTTTACGAAAAGCTCTAAAATCCAAGATATTAATATTAAACTATACAATCCAAAGTAAATATTAAATCTTGCGAAGATCCAATTCTGAGTTGAGATGACCATGAAAATAAAACCCAAAAGTGTTAAGTTTACAATATAATCACTTTTCGGCCATAGTTCCCTAAGCCTTTCTCTTCCCAAATAGGCAATAACTAATGGTACGGCGGTAACTGCGACTCGCAATATATTTGCCCCGCCTTCAGAAAAATTCTGATAGTTGCTATATTGAGTACCCTCAATAGCCGAAAATAAGACTGCAGAAAACTGATTAAACCCCATCGCAATCAGTACACTTAAAAAAAGCAAGCCAATAGAAATCTTCGTCCAAGCTTCCCTTCTCACTATGAAATAAATAGGGATGAGTATTAAAGCTGATTGGTGAACTGTTGAGGCCAACAGTATGATAGCTATGAATTTTTTCCAATCACCATTCAGAATATATTTTGTAGATGTAAAAATAAGCGCTGCTGCTAAATACTGCCTTATGCCATTCATCGATACGGTATACATACCCAACGTTATATAAACATATAAGCTCAATTCAAGTTTTCTAGAATATTTACTTAGAATGTAAACAATGAGCATATTTGTTATTAATGCAGTTGTAAAAATAAGCAATTGTGGATCGTCCGAGATTCGGTGTAATATTGACTGATAAAGATTAAATCCAAAGTCGCCCTCGAATTTTATATTCATCAAGTTAGAATCTTCGATCAGAGTATAACTAAGCATATAAAAAGGGGTGTCACCTATATTTTTTTGAAGACCTGCTACGAGAACTAAAGAAAGCAAGGATAAGAACACAAAAAATTTATTTACTTTAACAAATGGTAAATCTTCAATTGGATTTGAAAAATATCTTGCAAAAAACGAAGAAACGTACACGACAATAAGATTCATCCAAAAAATCCCCACAGATAAAACCCTTTCAGTAAATGGATTACTGCATGTTTTCATTACTTTTTAATACAGTCGCTTTTCCTGTATTTTGTATATATAAATAAAGAATAATTCCAAACGGTACAGCGACAAAAGTAATGATTTTACAGGGTGACTCAAACAAAAACTTATAATTTTTTATCATTAGATTACTGGATACGTAATGCATAGATTCCCGAAACTTCTCCTTTAGTGAAGGAGCATGTTTCATGGCAACTTTTCTGAAGAAAGAAAAGCCATTTGGATTTCTCTTATACTGCTTTATGATGTTCATGCTGGATCCATCGGCTAAATACTCAACATGACAAAGTATTTCATTCATAATAAGTAAAGGACATTTCTGATCAATCAGGATATATTTGTAACTTAATGGGCAATACTTTTCACCAGGAAATATCGGATAGGGAGGGGTTTTCCGTGTAAGTTCCGACCGATAAACTAATTTTTTATCACCCTTAACGCCATATTTTCCATATAAATTTGAAAGAGTGGCTTCCTTTAAATTATTTGGCATGATTGTCCCTATAATACCTCCATCGGGGCTTGCATCCAGACCGGCTATACCTGCATACTTATCGCTCCCGTTTTTCTTCCAAAATGAAACGATTTTCTCAACTGCATCATCCGCCATATAGTCATCGGAATCAATACAGACGTTAAGCTCTGTATCTATTAATCCATAAGCGGTATTATGTGCACCATGCATCCCTTGATTTTCTTGATAGTGATAGCGGATGGGAATTTGACCCTCACTAATCCAACCCTCTACAAGTTCCTTTGTATGATCTTCTGAACCATCATCAATGATTAACCACATAAAATCTGTCCAAGTCTGTCTTTTTAAACTCTCGTAACAGAGATGAAGGGTATATGCCCGATTGAATGCAGGTGTAAAAACGGTTAAGGTCGGTTTCATGACCATTCCTCCAAAACTATAAGTTTATCTTGCTTGCAAAGCATGTTCTGCATAGTATTCTGTCAACCATTTAGCCATTGTTACGGTATCAAATCCATTTTGACGTAAAAGCTCTGCTGTATCGGTGTGTTCATATGAAGAAGACAGGATCCTATTTGCCCATTCTTCTGGTGACGCTTTTAGATTTACAAATTCAATCCGACCTGAAACATCTGTTTCACTTGTAATCGTATCTGACACCACACATTTCAGACCTGCAGCCTGCGCTTCCACTAAAACAACTGGTAGCCCTTCAAAAAGTGATGGAAATAGAAACAAATCCATTCCTTGCATAATGTTAGATACATCTTCTCGAATACCTAAAAACATCACACTTGAAGATAACCCTAAGTCGGCAACTTTCTTTTCTATAAATGGTTTCAAATGACCTTCACCCGCCATAACGAGCATCGAATTGGGCTGTTTATGATGTAAAACTTTAAATATCTCAATTAGAAATTCATGATTTTTCTGTTTATTAAACCGACCAATATGGCCCAAAACTAATTTATTTCCAGCATTAAACTCATTCCTTATCTTACTGCGAATCTTCCCGTCATATTTAAATTCATCTACGTTCACCGCATTATTAAGAACGGTTATTTCCTTCGAAGCGGGTACTCTTTGTCCAAATAGCCATTTTCCCGCATTTTTTGAACAAGCAAAATACTGATTCGGGTTATCCTTCATGGTAAATCTCGCATATAAGCGAAAAGGTAGCTTTAGATCAATACCCAAATCACTTAAATGGCTATGAGCAATGCGGCACGGAACTCCGACTCTCTTAGCTGCCCTGAGCACAAAACTGCTATTTTCGTTAATATGGGAGTGAACCACTTTGTATTCTGAATGGACAGTGAAAAAATGATGAAGCTGTTTAAAATACAAACGATAATTTCCAGGTCGGATTTGTGGCATTCGATAAATCTTTCCCCCAAGGCTCAAAATTTCAGCATCATAATGGCCTTCTTCCGTTCGATGAACCATAAAATCAAACTGTATCTTATTGCGATCCATCTGCCGGTAATAATTCATCAACATCGTCTCAAGTCCACCGCGATTCATGATGGTAACTACTTGCAGGATTCGAATCGGTTCCACACATATCACTCCTATCTAATAAGCTTTCTAAGTGAATTCATAGCGACCAGCATGACATAAAAGCCGGTTGCAAATCTCGACTTTGCACAAAAATAAAACGCTCGCCAAACAATGGGAAAATAGATCATCTCAAATTGCTTGTAGGAGCGCTTTATACGTTTATCACTTAGAATTGAACTTAGTTTCTTAATTTTTTTCAATACAGGTTCTTTGTTACTTTTACTTATGGTGTTTAATCCAAGTCCCAATGTATTCAGACAGATACGGTTATTGAGGGCTTGATAGAAAGGTTCCGGCATATTTTTTTCCAGTAAAAAGCTTTCAATCATGCTGTAAAGTGTGAACCATTGATCCTTTAAATTTGGTTTATATCCGGATGTAACCGATGTTTCATTTGAGCGCCAGTAATGATAAAACGGTTTATTGAGAAAGACAAATGTATTTGCGTAATAACATGTATGTATATTAAAAAGGGAGTCTTCGTTCGTTCCTATTCGTTTAAGATCGATAAACTTTAGGCTATTTTCTCTAATAATCTCGGCGCGATATAGCTTTGACCATACGGTTCCCCATGCATCCAGAAGTTCCGGATTGGCTACCTCTTCTTTCATCGGGCCTACCAAACGTCTCATAACCTCAAGTTGTACTTCGTCATTTTTATAACATACCTTTTCGGGCATCTTGAACTTCTTTTCTTTTGCATGTGTTCCAAATTCTCGGGTGTATGTGCACATGACGATATCAGCTTTATCCTGTATCGCAGATTGATATAATTGTTCATACATCTCTTTGTCTATCCAATCATCTGGGTCAACAAAACCAATGTATGGTGCTTTTGCTACAAGTAATCCTTCATTTCTTGCTGATGACACACCGCCGTTTTCCTTTTCTATGATGACAATTCGTTTATCTTCTTTAGCATACTGCTTTAGCATTTCTAAGCTGTTGTCTATAGAGCCATCATTTACTGCGATAATTTCAATTTCTTTTAGACTCTGTGATAGCAAACTATCTAAGCATCTGCTTAAATAACTTTCTACATTATATATAGGCACGATTATGCTGACTTTTGGATCCATGAATATCCTCCAACATATAATGGGTATAAATTTTGCTTAGTTCTGAACCGACTTGGGATAGTGAGTATGTTTTCAGGTGACTCACACTTTCCATACCCATTTTTTCTCTTCTATCATTCGACTGTACAAGTTCCAATAGCCGCGCAGAGAATAGCCGAAAGTTTTCAGGTGGTATAACGTAGCCATTTACTTGATCTTTAATCAACTCTCTATGCCCTCTATTTTCACTCGCGACTACAGGCAGACCACACGCCATCGCTTCCATAATATTGACCGGAAGTCCTTCCCGTAGACTTGAAGCGACAGCCACATCACTTATCGACAATAATGATTGGATGTCGTTCCGATAGCCAAGGAAGTGAACCATCTTTTCCACTCCTAGCTTGATAGCTAACTCTTCGCACTCATTTAGTAAAGGTCCGTCCCCTGCTAGCAGCAGCTTTACGTTCGGCACATCATCTTTAAGTAAGGCAAGGGCATGAATTAATAGCTGTTGATTTTTATTTCTATTAAATTCAGCTGCGTAAAACAGAAAAAAATCGTCCCGGTTATACCCGTACGATTTTCTTAATTCATGCTTCTTCTTTTCACTCACCGGTTTATATTGATTTGTATCAACACCAACACCATGAACGAGTTCGATTTTCTTTGCCTTGAAATTATGGTTAACAGCCAAGTTATAATCCTCTTCATTAATGGTGATGAGACAATCTGTGTATCGAGCTAGTCTTTTTTCAATCGGATAGTAAACCATCCAGTTCAAAAGCGGGGCCCCTTTGCAAAAGTGAAAGCCGTGAGCCGTATAGATGACCTTGGTTCCAACTTTCCTTGCCTGGCGTGCAGCCAATCGTGCAAGGACGCCCCCCATTGGTGTATGACAATGAATAATTTGGTACCTTTTTTGATCAATAATCGCTTTTAATTCTTTATAAGCACGAAGATTTACGGAATTAAATGGCGACCTTTGAATAGGGAGATCATACTTTTCATCTACATAGGAAAGATCCATGTTGCCACTTGCTGCAACATGGACCTCCCAGCCCTGTTCTTTAAACCATTTCATATATGGCAAGTGAAATGCTTTAAAATGATAATCGACCGTTGCGCAAAACAGGATTCTTCCAGACATTTTTATCACCCTCAGGTCTTTTAGTTATCGTACCTTTTGATTATTGGGGCTTTTTGTCTTCCTTTTCCACCTTCCAGTTGACGACGGCCTTCATGCCCCCTTTGATTTTATGATCAGCATTGTCGATTAACACCTTGACTGGATATGTTTGTTTATTTTCATTTGACATTAATCCAACATAAACAACCTTTCCATCAACCTTGATCTTCTGTGTTGGAATCTCTACTTTTACCGATTGGTCTTCCTTCCAACGATTAATCATGCTTTCTGGAACATCGATGCTAATGTAAAGCTTATCTAGGTTCGTAATTACAAATAACGGGAGCCCAGATGAAACCACTTCCCCGATTCTCCCTTTTTTCTCGGTAATAAATCCGTTAACAGGGGCGACTATCTGCAAATTGTTATAACGGGCGCGAATTGCTTCAAGTTCTGCTTTTGCATTTTCAACGGAAATTTGTGTCATCTGACTAGTTACAGAGGAAGACTCCTTTTGAAGTTTCATTGTATCTTGTGCTGTGTTGTTTTTTTTCTGCGCAGCTTGATTTGCTTCTTGAGTATACTTTGTTTTTTCCCGCTCGTACTTTGCTCTATCTTGTTCATACTTCGCTTTTTCTTGTCCATACTTCGCTTTTTCTTGTTCATACTTCTTTTTTTCTTCTTCGTACTTTTGTTGGATACTAGCTTTGACTGTCTCTGCTCTGACTGTCTCCACTTCCACCTTTTTCTTCGCACTCTCCAGTTCAATTTCCGCCTGATCTTTTGCTATTGCGGCCTGATCTATTTCTTCTTGGGAAACATCTCCAGCCTCAAACAGTTCACTTGTCTTTGTCCATTCTTCTGTTACCGCATTAAGCGTTAGTTCCGCATCCTTCACTGCATTTTTAGCAGCTTCTAATTCAGGTTGCCCTGACGACGATGCTGGTGCTGCTGGTGCTGCTGCTGGTAGCTTTGGAGACTCTGGTGTCGGCGTAGTCGTATTATGGCTTACCGTTGTGGTCTGATTAAGACTTGCCATTGTTTGATTAAGAGCAATCTGTTGCTCCAGAGCCGTTAAATTCCCTTGTGCTTCAACAATTTTTATTTGATCTTCTGCCTGTTTGACTTCAGCAGCCAGATCCCCTTCATCCAGTTCTGCTAGTTTTTGTCCTTGTTCTACATAAGAACCTAAGTCGGTAAAAACATTTTTGATTTTCCCCTCAATGGATGGAGACACAAGCACTTCTTCATACGGTTCAGCCCGTCCGCTTAGCGTTATACCTTCTTCGGAATTGGCTTGTGCTTCCACCTGTTTCAAAGTTGGTTTAGCAGCTTGTGTACCTGTGATACCTATACTTAATAGTGCAATACTACATATAGTAGCTCCTAATTTCTTGAATTGCATCAAAGTCCCTCTCCTTTTTATAGCCATTCCTTGGTATCCTAATTGATTGCCTGACTCATTTTCTTCCTTTATTCTTTAGTTTTTTCGGGATAGCTCTTTTTCCATAACCATTGAAAGATAATCTAATACTTCATTCTTTAACTCCGGATGCTGTAGGGCAAATTCGATTGTTGTCTTGATAAACCCCATCTTTTCGCCAACATCATATCGGACACCTTCAAAATCGTATGCATACACGGCTTCGTACTTGTTCAGTTCTGCAATCGCATCGGTAAGCTGAATCTCTCCTCCTGCACCCGGTTCCTGCTTACTTAAAATCTCAAAAATTTTTGGACTCAATATATAACGGCCCAATATAGCTAGATTGGAAGGTGCCTCTTCTTTCTTTGGCTTCTCAACTAAACTGTTCACATTATAAAAACGCTCACCAATCATTGTCCCATCGACAATACCATATCTTGAAACCTCATCATCCTCTACGTGCTGTACACCAATAACGGATGAATTGTGACGCTCATATTGTTCAATCATTTGCTTTAAGCAAGGTTTCTCTGCTTTTACAATGTCATCGCCTAACAACACCGCAAACGGTTCGTTGCCGATAAATTTACGAGCACACCAAATCGCATGCCCTAATCCCCGTGGCTCTTTTTGACGAATATAATGAATATCCACCAGTTTAGATGGCTTTTGGACCTTATCTAGCAAATCAAACTTACCCTTTTCCAATAAATGATGTTCCAATTCAAAGGAGTGGTCGAAATGATCCTCAATCGCCCTTTTTCCCTTTCCCGTTACAATAATAATATCTTCAATCCCTGACTCTACCGCTTCCTCTATAATATATTGGATGGTTGGCTTATCAACGATTGGAAGCATTTCTTTAGGCATCGCCTTTGTAGCAGGAAGAAATCTTGTACCAAGTCCTGCCGCTGGTATAATAGCTTTTTTTACTTTCATCTTTTCATACGCTCCCTTTTAAAAATTCATACGGACATTGAAACTAACTTTTTCGTGGCTACGTTATGATTAGCTATCGCTAATAGCTCTTCCCTTAGTTTCTCTCTATCAAGAATTGGATAAGTCGAGATGACCGTTTCAATTTCTTCTATCGAAATATTTGTTGTTTTGCCTATGTAAATTTTCGGGTATACGTGCTGCTCCTCTACCTCATTGTCTTTAAATAATTCTTCAAAAAGCTTTTCACCGGGTCTTATTCCTGTGAACTCTATGCCAATGTCCTCTACCGTGTTTCCAGATAGTTTAATTAGGTTCTTCGCAAGATCGACTATCTTCACCGGCTCTCCCATGTCCAGCACAAAAATTTCCCCACCTCTAGCAAACGCGCCAGCTTGAATGACGAGTCTTGATGCTTCCGGTATCGTCATAAAATAACGAATCATATCAGGATGAGTAACCGTAACCGGTCCACCCATTTCAATTTGTTTCTTAAAGCGAGGAATTACACTTCCACGGCTACCCAATACATTTCCAAAACGCACAGCCACAAACTTCGTCTTACTCGTTTGATCCATGTATTGAATGATCATTTCAGCAATCCTTTTTGTTGATCCCATGACGCTCGTCGGGTTCACCGCTTTATCAGTCGAAATCATGACAAACGATTCAACATCATTCTGACTTGCTGCTTTAGCAGCATTCATTGTTCCAATCACATTGTTTTTTACCGCTTCTTCCGGATTTCGTTCCATTAACGGCACATGCTTATGGGCAGCAGCGTGGTAGACAACATGAGGATGATAGGTGCTCATAACCGCCGCCATTTTCATTTCATCTTGTAAATCCGCAATCTCCGTTATAAATTCAATAGCCGTATTTTTGTATAAATCCTTTAATTCTATTTCAATCGTGTAGATACTGTTCTCCCCATGCCCTAATAAAATGAGCGTTGCAGGATTGAATTTTGCAAGTTGACGACAAATCTCCGAACCGATTGATCCTCCTGCGCCAGTAACTAATACCACTTTATTTGTGACATAATCAGAAATGCTATCCATATTTAATTCGACTGGGTCCCTACCTAACAAGTCCTCTACCTGTACGTCTCGAAATTGATTAACCGAAACCTTGCCTGTTGCCAGATCTTCAATCATTGGAAGAATTTGCGTTTTCACCTTTGTCTTCGCACATTCTTGGAAAATTACATTTAGTTCCTTTTTACTTAGAGAGGGAATGGCGATCACCACATTCTCAATACTCAGTTCTTTAACAGTCGTTTCAATATGTTCCACACCACCAAATACCGGAATCCCAAGTATATCCAGATGGTGTTTTTTTACATCATCATCAATAAATGCGACAGGCAATAGTTCTGCATGATGATTATTTAGCAACTGTCTTGCAATCATCGCCCCCGCAGAACCAGCCCCGATAATTAGCGTTCGCTTTTTGTTATCGTCTTTCTTCATATACAAGTCCCGAAACATTCTCCAAGTAAAACGCGATCCTCCAATTAATAACATATGCAGCATCCATGTTGTGGCAAGCAAACGGAAGTATATGTTTTGACTAATGATTAGTTGAACGGCAGCTGTCATGATAATCGTAAAGGTAATCACTTTGAAAATAATTAATAACTCTCCTATACTTGCATATTCCCATGACTTTTTATAAAGCTTATAAAGATAAGAAAATAGATGATGACCGAGTAATAAAGTAACAGAGTATATGACTACAGGTATCGTTATGACATGGAGGTCAGCATTCACTAAAAAACTACTAAAAAAAATGGCTGTCAATACGATGGCCGAATCTATGAAGGCTATCAATGACAATCTCTGACGATATGTCAAAATACTCACCCTTTCAACATTGATAATTATAGTAAGATGTTTTCTTTAAAATTGTCATGCCTCTTTTAATGGCCTATTCTATGGGCTTTCTAATCTCTTCCACTTGTTCTTTTGATGCATCTTGTTTGATGTAGCGGACCGTCTTCTTAATAGACTTCGGGAACTGATCTATATTTCCCACCTTTTGCTTGCCACTCCTTATTAATAGTAAAGTGCTTAACTATACATCCTTTTCATGGGGTGATTCTTCCGTCAGTGAGCATAATAATGCCCATCAATATGGACTAAAGACCATATAGTTAAAAACTTTAATGAAAGATAAATAGGGCATTCAACCCTCCCTCACACCACACTTTTGACGACTAGCGTCTAAGGTTTGTTTAAAACCCACAGCATGATCGAGTATCTCCATTGATAACGGCAAGGAGACATCGCCAATATAATAAACAATCAGCAAGGGTTTTCCTTCAGCCCTAACTGGATCTTATTCTTCTATTCAAGTTTTGTAGAAGGCTCTTACTTTCCATTGGCTAAATTTCTTATATAACTCTTCACATTCATTATAAAAATCATTTTTGTTCTTAAAAGAGAACAAAAAGATTAAAATTTTTTTCATTCACTTTTTATTGAGAATCACACCTACACACTTCGCTCGTGCAAGCTCCAATAATCTCTTTGCCTCTACTATCTCTTCCGCTTTTGTCTTGCCGTTGCACACGACTAAAATGGTGCCTTCACATTTATTTGCCAAAATTCTTGCATCTGTTAGCTCCAAAACTGGAGGGGTATCAAATAGGATAACCGTATAAAGCTCTTGTGCTATTCCAATCAATTTATCCAAAGCCGACGAAGAAAGCAAATCAGCCGGATTGAATGGAACCGGTCCGCTTGTTAAAACCGCTAATCTTTCAATTTCCGTTCGTTTTACCGCTTCTTCAAATGTTGTTTCTCCAGTAAGAACGTTAGCCAGCCCTGACGTATTTTCAATGTCAAACATTGTATGCAATGTCGGCATTCGCAAGTCAGCATCAACAACTAATACTTTTTCTCCTTGCTGTACCATGGATATAGCTAGATTCGTAACCGTTGTCGATTTTCCTTCTCGATAGCCTGGAGAAGTGATAATCAATGTTCGATACTTATAATCAATAGACGAAAATTGAATATTTGTGCGAATGGTCCGATATTGTTCAGATATCGATGAATCAGGACTAGTATATGAAATTAAACCTCTTTCCTTTTCTTTAATTGCCATTTGATCCACCTCATCGTTTTAGCCAGTTCGTTTTCTATTTTTGCTTTTCATATTTTTTCTGTTCATTTTCACAATCGATCCGATTGTCGGTAGGTCTACTAGTTGCTCAATTTCACGTTCCGAATGAACGGTTTCGTCTAAACTATCTAGAAACAGCACGATTCCGACACTGAGTACGAGCCCGATACCAAATCCAATGACTAAATACTTTAATGTCGATGTTGACTCTGACTCAACTAAAATAGGGGCTTTATTAATCTGTGCCTCTGATATCATTCTCGTTTCGTATATGCCTAGTATGCTGCCAACTTGTTTGGTAAAGATGCCCGCTGTTGAATTCGCTATGTTCGCTGCTAATTCTGGATTCGTATCTGAGACTGTAATTTTGACAATTTTCGAGCCACCCTCATTTACAAATGTAATTTGTTTATCCAGATTATCTAATGACGTATTTAGACCCAACTCTTCAATAACCTTACTTAACACAGTAGGATCTCTAAGAATGACTTCTAACGTATTGGAGGCGTTATTCTCTTCCATATTGAGAAAAACGCTTGCAGTAGATTGATAGACGGGCGGAGGTGCCTCTAATGTCATGCTATAGTACCCACTTGCTGCTGTAGTAATGGCTGTAATAATGAATAATAGCAAAAACCGTTTTTTTATGACACCAAACAACACTTTAAGGTTTATTTCTTTTTGCATGACAACCTCCAATACCATTTCATACCATTCGTGGTGCATAAACACCATTTTTAACATGAAGCTTACAGACACGGCCTTCACTTTGTTGTTCTTTACAAAGAACTAAATACCCAAATTTTTTTTCCTATTAATCTGAAATCGAACTTAAATCCACATATCCACTTAAATTTTAGGCCTAATGTAGCATTTATATATTCATATTAGTTCATTATAAAGAACGAGTCAAGCCTATTTTCTTTAATTATTATATTGTTTGACTGAGCATTTCTAGCATAAATTTAATAACTATAAAGGATTATATTTGTATCACTATTTTAAAAGAATACTATTTACACCTTTTATCCAAAAAAGCTATTAGAAAGGGATGTTTAAATTTCCCTATGTCCTCTTGATTAATCAGATATCTTTCTATCAATGAAGTGAGAATCATTGAACAAATACCTTCTTAGCATCGTTCCCATGAAATCCAAAGAAATTACCCGTGAGTTTAGCATACTCCATATAAGTTGTTTGTCGACCTTCCTTTGTTTTCCACCATCTACTCGAGTCATATCCATTATCAGGAACCGAAGAATATAGGAGCTTAATTCTGCTTTTTGAAATGGCCTTTGTAAAATTGCTTTTCACCCTTCTCATATGATAGTTGGAGGAAACGACTATAGCCGAATGAAATTGATGCTCAACCATTAGTTTTTTCGTAAATAACGCATTTTCCGTCGTACTGCTTGCATGGTTTTCTAGGATAATGGAATCAATAGGTACCCCCATTTTTAGCGCAGCCTCGTATAAACCGTCCTCTTGGCCGTTTGAAATCATAATATAAGATGCAAATCCTTGGTTATATAGCCCAACACCTTGTTCCAAACGCTCAATTCCCCCACCACTTAAAACAATGATTACGTCAGATTTCACTGGCTTTTCATTAATGACAAGAAAATCCCCCGCCTCTTTCATCAAAGTCATAACCGTAAGGACGATTCCAATCATCGTCAAGATTACCCATTTACGTTTAACCATTACACTTTCCTCTCATTACTCTCTAATGGAGACTTTCTATTGCTTCTTAAAGACTCTAACTTAAACCTTTTAAGTTTCCCCTTGTTCCAAACCATTCACTTGATAAGCAGCGACTGATTAATCAACGATGGGCCATCACTATAATTGTCATTTCCCTCCTAGGAAAAGGCCTGTTTCCTCATTTTTCTCCACATACATAAGATGGGGCGCAAGGGAAAATATAAGAAGTGAATTTTTTTAGGTAACGGTAAGGTTTCGACATCTGTAGGATATGGATACATCCAACTTAAGATATATAAGAACTTCTGCTGTGTAGACATAAGAGAATATAAATAGCGTTGATGAAATTTTGATATATCTTCAGGAACTGGTTCCGTATGTAAGTTCACCATTCTTTCTAGATAGAAGATGGTCTTTTGGGCTAATTGTTTTGAGTGGCTTCCTTGAATCAAGGGTTTCATTCCTTTTGAAATAGTTGTTCCTAGAAGTTCTGAACTTAACAGCATGGCTTGGCCACCTAATTGTTGGTAATGGTACTTTCTTAACGTTTTGTTAAGCGCGACCCAATCTTGTTCTTTCTTTACGATTTGATGAATATCGATTAACCATCGAAGCCGTGACCAGCCATGACGTGCCCCATGCGTAACAAGAAAGAAAAATAAATCCTCATTCCCTAATATATATGTCGGATAACTAGTAATTTCACTGATTCTCTTTCTTTCCCACAATTCATTAAAACATGGTTCCATACTAGGTCCAGGGTTTAATCTCCAATGAACTTCAAGTTTAATGTTTGTTTTCGGATGGAAAAAAGTTATATGATGATGTCTCCATTTCCAATCACTCAATACGGTTTGAAAATAGTCATTTTTCTCATATCCATTTTGAATTAATATATCTTCCACCTTAGAAAGTTTCTCTAAGGGTACAAGTACATCTAAATCGCCAGATGTACGAAGGGAAATATCTCCGTAGAGCTCAGAGCCAAGCATGGGACCTTTTAGAAACAAGATCTGAATATGATGGTCTGTCAACAGTTCACTTACTTTTTCCATTTCTGCAGTAAGATGTAGCATTTGAAAAGTGTTTCTTTTATACTCGTGCTGTAAGGTTTGAAGAACATTTAGAGGTACAAGGTTTTCGTGCTTTTTCAACTTGGAAAATAACAATGGATAAACTCGATGGTGCATGGCTTGCTTAAAAAACAAATGCCAATCGATTTCTTTCAGCCAAACTTCACTTTTTTGTAGGAGCAGATCATCACTTTTTTCATTTAGGATTTCAAGTATGAATGTTAACTCTTTAGGGATAAGTGCTAAATTAAGATTGTTATTATTATTCATTGTATTCTCCTTAATTGCGATTATTGCAGTTTTTCACCTTGTTACATATAACATCACCCAAACTATGTAAAAAACGCGTATCCTAAAGTATTAATTCGACTCTTAATTATGAATGACTCCTTCACTTTTAATTGATAAGCTGTGAAGCCAGAAACCGGACGACGTAATCGGTACATATCAATGTGGTTGATGATTCTTGCCGAAGTCTTAAAATGCCATTCCATTCCCCCTAATCGTGGGATAAGAAAATTACGATATGTATGATGGTAAGAGAGTGTACGAATTCGCTCAAGTCCTTGGATTGAGTGAATTTCAACCTCTTCATTTTCTGTTTTGACTAATTCAACAATACCAGCAAGAGGTAAGGGCTCTGCAAAGTATTGTGTGTGAGCAGGGATACAATATTTCATTTCTCGCCCATATAAAGAATGATAATGATTTGATTCCATTTCAAACTCTGCTAGACTTTCCTATCATAACTTTTGCTGAGGATAGGCTGGGTAACAAAAGGAAGTTGATCTTCGGAAAGAGATATGGAGATAACGTCATCGCTTAGAAATTGAAACCCTTGATTAGGAATGCTGTTGCCAATGTCGATTTTCCAGAATCTGAATCACCGATAAATATATATGCCTTGCCATGAATCGCTACTGCACTACCGTGTGACGGGAGTATACTTCTTTGCATTAATAATCACTAATACATAACTCCTAATGATGTCTTCTTGGAAATCAAGTAATGGGGAAACGATGAATTTATCTCCATCTTGAATTGAAAATATAGCAATATCCTCAATCTGAAACACTACTAAATTCCCTTTAACGACAAATTGCCTTTTTGAAGGAGATAACTTCCTCTACAACTAGCTTAAATCACCATTTCAATTCTAATATCTGCTATAGCTTACTTAATTAACTCCAACTGTTGATGCAATTCTGGTAGAAGAATATCACTATAAATATTCACTCCAAATGATAAATAAAATTACCTCAAATAATGCCCTTATGCAGTATTTTCCTGGATAAGGGCATTAAATTAGGTTAAGTCTATTAAGTAAGTAATAAATTAAGAACCATGATGAATTCCTGTTTGTCCTTCTTCACCAAGGGCGGCATTATAGCCTTCATCATATTTACCCCAGTTTCTACTTGCCATTGTTTGATCAATATGGAGCACTTCTAGCATCGGTTCTTTCCATTCCTTTTTCATTGTCCTCACCTCCTCTCATGTGAATTGTTTGATGAATCTATAAATAATTAAGCTATACATTGAAATCTGATAGTCTAAATCAAATGAATTCTCTTGGCGTGGGCCTTGCTTCATTTTTTCAAATGCGTTATTTAGAACTTCAGTGTTCATTAGTTCTCCTATTTTTGAATCCTTACGCAAAACATCTAATTCATCTATAAAATCATCCCAATACGGCGTCATTCTATGAACACAATCTGCTCCTTGTACACCTCGAATTGTTTGATTCAATCGGACTTTATCAGGTAAATAAGTTTCCGTAGCTCTTCTAATTAATGATCGTCCTACTCCATTTTGAACGTATTGCTCTTCAGGTACAGTTAAACAGAAACGAATAACGTTTAGATCATTAGTTGGATCTCGTTTCCATAGCGAATAACGTAACGAAAGCTTGGCGCCTAAAGCACCGGTCGCATTCCAAGAATACAGTTCTTCGAAGTGCTTTTTTCTTTCTTCATAAACATTATGTTCGTATGGAGATTGGATCTGTTTAATGCCATGTTCTTCAAGTTTTGCGAACACGTCCGTTTTACTGGCTAGTTCAGGATTAATGATTAAAGGATATTGATCTGTTTCGTCTGGAAAAAATTTATTCATACTAGGGAAGGCTATTCTACTAATATTTGGAACCCTTCTTAATCGATTTCCCCCAACCTTTTTACTATATTGATTTAATTCTTTATAAAGGCGAATCCATTTTAATCTTTTTAAAAGAATTGCGTAATAGTTATAAACAGGTCCCCAAGAAACACTTAAATTTCCCCTACCTCCATTTAATAAAACACCTATTCCTTGTTGTCGAGCTTCTCTAAAGATGCCATCAATCCAATTAGAATTTGCAAAAAACTTATATGGCATTTCTAAATATTGAAGTAACTCATCAATTTCTAGTAACGGATTCGTTTCAGCAAAATCGTAATAATGATCCCTTATATTCCCAACGAAGTCTACAGTTGAGGAAATAAATGGCCGTTCATCCGCTATTGTATTTTTCGGTGTCCAATCTATAAAATCTGTAGGTGGGATGGAACTAAATGTATGTAATATTTTATTGTCATTACGTAATGCTCTTGAAGCGAAGCTAACAACTGAACTTGAGTCTAATCCCCCACTTAAATGCGCTCCTACTCCATGATGTGTTCGTAATCGTGCAGTTACAGCATCTTGAAACACATGGCGAAATGCTTCTTCATATTCCTCATTATTTTTTAAGTTTAACCGTCCGATATTAGTAATTGTGCAGTATCTCGAAAATGTTATACGACCTTCTTTTAGCGAAAAACTGTGTGAGGGAGGTAATTGTTCAATGTTTTTAAAGGCAGTAATAGAAGTATCAACAGCATCATTCATACCTGGTATTGCCAAGAACTCTGCTAACCACTGTTCATTTAATTTCCTCTCAACATAAGGAAGTACCAAAAGAGGTGCAATCGTTGTACAAAAAGCAAATTTGTTTTCACCTCTATAAAAATATAAAGTACGACTCCCCGAAAAATCCCTTGCCCCAAAAAGCTTTTGATTTTTCTGGTCCCAAATCATAAAGGCAAAGTCACCAACTAATAATTTAGGACATTCTTCGCCCCATTTTATGTAACTTAATAAGATTAATTTACTATCAGGCATACCTTTTCTGTCCGCATAATCCACTTGTAATTTTTCAAATAATTCTTGACGATTATCAATAATAGCATCAGCTGTGATCGCTAATTGTGCTTCATAATCATAATAAGGCAATGGTTCTCCAATTGATTCAGGTGTAATCCACTGTGCATGACATCCAAGAAAGGTTCTCTCGTCGTTCCATGTTTGCACATTATCGGCAGGATATTTCTGCAAAGCATTCATTAGTCCTCTACCGTTCTCAATCGATATAGGCTCGTCATTAAAATGAATAATTCCGGTTATTGCACTCATTTTTTCCTCCTTGAACGCAGTTAGTGAACGGAGTCATAATGGATGATTGTTACCAAGTGACTCATTCATCTTCTTAAGGTGAATGGACTAAATCGAAAGTCCTGTGATATTTAGCTACCTTCCATAATCCCAATCATGCTACACAACAATAGTTCTATATAAAGAACACACATGTAATAAAAAATAGCAAATTTCCTTTATCATATCTGCCATTAATTAATACTTAGTATCCACTTCAATGTTATTCATTATAAAGAACAGTTACTTTTTTAATATCATCCTTTCTATAACCTGTCAATCACTTTTGAATGCTTTGTGTACTGATTTTTTTGCGGTTTCATTATTAAAGAAAAGATTAAGTAAAAAAGATGCCGTTCTTTCTATTTATTTCGCTGCATCAGTAATATATCGAGCTTTGTTTCAATTCTATTTAACGTTTGCAGAAGGTTTTCTTCAAAGTCGGATTCTTTTAGATCTCTTTTTTGGGCCATTTCATATATGAATTGCTGCTGGTATCTCAATACCTTGGTAGAGGGGTTGATTTTTTTTCCATTCCTTGCTTCCAACTTCTATCACTTCCTCTTACATAGTAAAAACGTCCTTTTATATAAATCTTAGCTTTTCTTTTTATGCATATATGACGGGATATTTAGAGTTTTGGAACTGCCTTAATAGATAACCTCTTTTTTGTCCCCATCAATTGTCTGAATTTTCCGCCAAATCATTCAATTTTTCTATACTCCTTATGCAGGAACCAGATTATCAAGGCATTGGCTTTAAGTCTCTTGCCTTGCACTCTTTCAATGCTTATCATTTTCTATAGTATAATCGATCTATTTTGTTCTTGTTCAAGAAATTAAATTCTCTATTAAGAATACTATATGTCATATCTCCTATATTTTCAATCTAGCTATACTGTAATGGCACTCATTTTGTCAAAATTTTTTTCGACAATTATCCCACTGAACGTTCTCGTTTTAATCCATTTTTATGCTCTTCCCTACATCCATTCTCTCCTCATACATACTATTTCTTCTTTCACTTTATGGTCATTTTTCCCTGTCCCCTTTTACTTCCCCCTACATGTATTGAGAATCAAATGGGGTTGAGCTAATTTTTTCTATTATAGATAAGAAACTTTATCGCACACATAATGGGGAATTTCTATCATTATTTTTGTCGAATCATATTATATATTAGCGAAATATTCTAATAGGTTTATACAAAAAAATATACAATTCTCTTAATTAGTAAATGGTGATTTTAACATTGTTTCCATAAATCATGGTACACTTTCCTTTTTACATACATTTCATAGGGGGATTTAGTAGGATAAAAAAATTAAAAGTATGGCTCATTGCTTATTTTCCCCTTTAAACAGACTCTTTCAGCGCTCTCGGCTCAACATGTTTTTACGATGAATCAGCATTTTTTAGTTTGCTAAATAAGTTGGGGCCCAATGAGAAAATAATTAATAAGTGGATATAGTATACCTAGAAAATGTTTCCATGTTAAAATTAATAGGACTACTATTATATAAGGAGAATGGCAATGATTAATAGAATAAACGGGTTACGTGCTATTACATCGGTTGCTTTAGCATCGTTATTATTTATCGGCACTGTAGATGTTTCTGCAGCAACACTTATTGGCAAAGATTTGTATAGCCAAAATGAGGTTTCCATTGAAATCGATGGCAAGAGAGTCTACTTCAATGATCCTATATTGAATAAGAGCGGAAATATACTTTTGCCGATGAGAGATTTTTATGAAGCCATACAGGCAAGTGTATCCTGGGACAAAGAAGCTCTAACAGCTAGTTCCGTTAAAAATGGAAAAACAGTCGATCTTACGATTGATTCTACGATTGCTAAAGTGAATGGTAAGAATATTTCAATGAATGTAGCACCCATGATGTATAAGGATCGTACCTATATCCCATTACGGTTTGTTAGCGAAAACCTCGATGGCAGCGTCTACTGGGATCCAGAACAGCAAAAGGTCCAAATTAAATTAAACGATTCCGTAGAAACCCCACCAGCACCTTCGGGAGATCCATATGTTCTACATATGAATAACAAGCGAATTGTCATGGATGATCCTGTCGTAATCAAAGAAGGTAGATCATATATCCCTGCTTCCTATTTTTATCAATACTTAGAAAACACTTCGGGATCTTGGCTATCTGAGCAGGATTTTGAATTACAGATTGCCGGATTAATCTTTGTTTTTTCAGATAAAAGTAGTACTGTTCTTTTAAATCAAGAAACCGTATTAATGGAAGAAAAACCGTTTATTCAATCAGGTGACATGTATGTTCCTATTCATTTTCTTGTGAATGCCCTAGGGGGGAGTTTAAAAAACCTCACGGATAAAAAAGAATTATATATTTATCTTGATCATTATATGTTTGTCAGTGACTTTATGAAAAAACACGAAGGTGCGACGTCTCGCCCGGAACCTGTTCCTAGTGCTCGGTTAGAAGGAACACGTAGTTTATTAGTGAGTGATAATCCAGAGACGTTAACACCAGATCTCGTGCCAACGGAAACGGCTACACTTGCCCAACATAAAATCCAATCAACTTCTACAACAAGTGAGCACCGGATTTTTGGATGGCATGTTAATAATCTTGGAACGAAAGCTACGATTGCGATTACGATTCAGAACACATCTACAAGTAATAGTATTGAGATCACAGAATCGAAAGGTTATAGCAAGATCAGTGGCAGTAGTTGGAATAACTATGATGTTGGCTTGCCAATTGGGGATGCAGTCTTAAATGGCCGGCTGAAAAATTCAGCTAGTAAAGGCATGATGATTAAACCTGGTGAAACGAAAACAATCGAAACATACGAGTTATATCCAAATTACATGCTTGGATTTTTACAAGATTTAGATATTCGCTCTACGAATGGTGGTTCGAGTGATTACACGATTCGCACCGTTTTAGCCAAAAACAATGAAGACGTAACACAAATTCATTCCGAGCCGGTCTTAATTGATGAGTACGCAGCCCACCCAAGAGGAGCTTGGCCACAATCAACCATTGTTGCCGATTTGCCAGCCTATACAGTTGACTCACCTGAAGTCGGTTATAATATTTCTAATGGGAAAACCGATCATCTACTAACTGTAGAAAAATCTCTATCCACAATCAACGGCTCGATTGGAAATCCTGGTCATTTCGGTATGACTTACAAAGTAAATATTCCAATTATCAACCCCACTGGAATACCCCAAGTCATAAAAGTAAAACTCGCCGGCAGAGGTGGGCTGTATAGCGGAGCTGTGAAAATGAACGGAGAAGTTTACTTAGTCCCTACCCTCAAACCCGGAACCGAATATGTCATGTTGCCTGACTATACAATACTGGGTGAAAAGGAAACCATTAGTATAGAAATTATGCACGCTGGAGGCGTTAACTTGCCGGCTGCTATTTATGTGGAAACGGAGTAAGTTTAGATTTTTGCAATATAACGATTCGAGGAAGGATAAGCCCTTTTCCCTCATAAATTTTTTTAAAATAGAAAAGAGCTATCTCATAACGAAAGGGTCTGCCCCTTTTGTTGGATCATATACTTTTGTGACTAATACTTGTACTAAAAAAACTATTTATTTACAGATATCTGGTTGGTGCCAAGTGTCCTAAATTTCTAAGCAAAAAGAAAGATTCTGCATAGAATCTCTGCAGAACCTTTCTTTAACGGGACATAGGACCTATCTCTGTATTATTTTTACATGTTATAATTAGGAAGAGTATTTACTATTATTATATAAGGAGAGTAATAATGTTTAATAGAATTAGAGGATTATATGTATTTACAATTGCCGCTTTAACTTCTTTAATATTTATTGGCCATCAAGATGTTTCTGCTGCGACACTTGTTGGGGAAAATTTATACAAGAAAGACGTTTCAATTCTTATTAATGGGAACAAGATTAATATTAAAGACCCCATTCTTAATAAAGGAGACCATATTCTATTACCAATGAGAGATTTCTATGAAGCCATAGACGCAAATGTACTTTGGAGCAAGGAAACTCAAACGGCTAGTGCCATTAGAAATGGGAAAACAGTTGACCTTACGATAAATTCTACTATTGCTAAAGTGAATGGAAGTAATGTCAGTATGAAAGTTGCTCCATTGCTATTTCAGAATAGAACCTACATCCCACTACGATTCGTTAGTGAAAACTTAGATGGGAAAGTAAATTGGAATCAAGGGGAACAAAAGGTTGAGGTAACATTAGATAATACCTCTGAAAATACGCCCACTCCCACTCCTCCAGTAGATTCTTATGTTTTACACATGAATAACAAAAGAATTGTCATGGATGATCCGTTAATCATCAAAGAAGGAAGGTCTTATATACCTGCTACCTACTTTTATGAGCATCTAGACAATTCTTCTGGAAATTGGTTATCTAATCAAGTCTTAGAATTGCAGATTGCCGGGTTGATCTTTGAATTTTCTGACGGGAAGAATACTGTCCTTGTCAATCAAGAACCCGTAGTAATGAATGAAAAACCTTTTATTCAATCAGGTAAAATGTATGTTCCTGTTCAATTTCTTGTTAATGCTTTAGGGGGGAATCTACGTAACCTTCCTGATAAAAAAGAATTGTATATTTATCTGAATCATTTTATGTTTATTAGTGATTTCATGGAAAAATATGATGGTGTATCCCCTCGCCCTGAATATGTGCCTAACGCCCGTTTAGAAGGAACTAGAAGCTTGTTAGTGAGTGATAATCCAGAGACATTGACCCAAGATCAAATACCAAGCACAACCGCCACACTTGCTCAGCATGTCATTCAATCAACATCTATAACAAATGAACATCGGATTTTTGGATGGCATTTCAATAAACTTGGAACAAAAGCTACGATCGCTATTACTATTCAAAATACATCTGCAAGTAATAGTATTAAAATTTCAAATGCTAAAGGCTATACGAAATCCAGTGGAAATAGCTGGATTAATTATGATATTGGCTTACCTATTGCTGATGCCACCTTAAGTGGACAGTTAAAAAATTCAGATAGTGCAGGCATGATTATTCAGCCTGGTGAAACAAAAACAATCGAAACATATGAGCTATATCCGGATTACGTTGTTGGGTTTATACAAGATATAGATATACAATCCATCAACGGTGGGACTAGTGATTATACGATTCGAACAGTCTTAGCTACAAATAATGAAGATTTAACGCAAATTCATTCAGATCCCATCTTACTTGATAAAACTGCAGCCCACCCAAGAGGAGCTTGGCCACAATCCATGATTATTGCTGACTTACCTACCTATACAGTTGGCTCCCCGGAAGTTGGGTATAATATTTCTAATGGAAAAACGGATCATCTATTAACTGAACAAAATTCTTTATCACCAATCAATGGATCGATTGGGAACCCTGGTCATTTTGGCATGACATATAAAGTAAATATCCCAATAAGTAATCCTACTGGAGAGGCAAAAATAATAACAGTGAAACTAGCTGGTAGAGGAGGACTGTATAACGGAGCTGTGAAAATGAATGGAGTCGTTCAATTAATTCCTACTCTTAAGCCAGGAACAGAATATGTTGAACTTCCTAACTATACCCTCACTGGTCAAGCAGTGACTCTTAGCCTAGAAATTATGCATGCTGGTGGAGCTAACTTACCAGTTGCTATTTATGTAGAGTCTAAATAGTTTGTTCTATCGTTTATTTTATATGAAATTGAAAGATGATGTACCCTATCTCTATTTAAATGGCTATGTTAAACAATATTGTTGTTAAAAAGATTTTTGGCTCATTCGTGTGAAACCGTGGTTTCACACAAATGAGCCAAAAATCAACAACGTTATATAATATAGCCATTTAAATAAATCACCAAACTACAAAAGGGTTGTCCCATAACGAAAGGGTCAGATCCCGCAACGACTATATACAGATTATAGTTAGTATTTTACTACTATATACTGTGTATAGAGTGCGAGGTCTGACCCTTTTGTTCATTAATTCTCATATAATTAGTAAACAGTGAAATTAGTTGCTTGCAGTTCCGTTCGTAACTTGATTTCCATTTACATCTGTTAATTCAGCATTGTTAAAGTCTACAGTCACTTTATCACTAGCTGTAATAGCATCAGTTAAGGTTACTTTTAATTTTCCTGCATCAACTGATTTTTCAGCAGCTACAGTTGAACCATTCACTTTTACTGTAATACCTTCTAATAAAACTTCATTCTTATTTAAATCCTCGGATTTTACCGCTTCAGAGAAGCTTACTACCAATTCATTACTGCCATTTACAGTTAAAGTTGGAGTAACAGTAGGAGCAACATTTTCCGTTAAAGTTAATTCCACAGAGTTTTCCCCAGTCGCTAATGTGTTGCCGAACTTGTCTGTTAAGTTAGATGCTATAAAAGTATGATTTCCATTAGCAGTAACAAAAGACTCAGGTAATGTAATTCTAACTTTATTTTTATTATCTACAAATTTAATCTCTGTATTGGATGGTAATACCTTACCGCCAAGTTTGTAGTTGGAAGCAGTTAATACAGAGTCACTCATACCGTCTTCATTTGTGTTTGCAAAAACAACATCAATCACATTTTTATCTACTGAAATAGTTGTAGTAATAACAGCTGCTGGTTCTACTCCAGATGCTGCAGGACGAACAACATTTAAACTAATTGCATTCGCATTTTTGTTCATGTAGTTATCAACCACTGCATCTTTTGCAATTTCAACAACATAATTTTTCTCTGTTGCAAGTTGTGAATTAGCAGCAAGTACTAACTCTAATTTGTTTTTAACAGATTGTCCATTTACAACTGGATGTTTAGATGAAGTCACTGTTAATGTTTTTGAGCTTTGCATAATTCCATCAATTGATTTGACAGTCAAAGCTTCAATAGTAGACTCCGCTACATCTTCATTGAAATCAAGAACAATTTTTCCGTCTGCTGTAGCAGAAGCACTTGATAATGACGCTGCTGTTTTATCAGCCGTAAATGTAGAATTAAACTTCACTTCTTGCATTTTATTTGATGTTGCTGCTTTATCAGCAAAGTCTTTTACAACAACTTCAGAAGTAAAGAAATTTTTGTTGTTTGCAAAGAATGAACCATCATTTGCTTTTTGTACATCAACAACAAACGTTTTATTATCAGTAGTTGTAATATCGTTTACTTTTATTCCACCGATCGTGATCGTACCAGCAGTAACCTCTTTAGAGAATGTTAAAGACAATTTGTTTCCATTTGCTGAAGTTGATACTGTTGGAATGGTTGAATCAACGCTTTTTGCAGGCACTGTAAATGATAAAGTTAAGTGATCTGCTTTGTTTGGTGTTGGAGTTGCTGTATCTTTTGCACCCACAATATCAATCGTGTATGTTTTTCCAACTTCTAAACCATTAAGAGTAAATGAGTCTTTGTTAGTAGAACTTGGAGTTGTTTGAACTCCATTTACAGACACAGTTCCAATAGTTGATAATTCTTCTGTAAATGAGATCGTTGCATTAGCCGTTTTTCCATCGACACTATAGTTAGCAAATGTCGTTTCACTTACTGAAGGTGCAACTACGTCAGCATAAGTTAAAAGGGAAACATACTTAGCCGTTTGAACTGGTTGGTTCGTTTTGTCTTTATTGACAGTATTTAAAGGTGCAACTGTGACAACTGCATTAGATACTTCTGTATTATCCAATGTATATGTTACAGTTTTTCGATCTTTAGAAAGTTTAGCAGTATCTGCTACGACTTGTTTGCCTTCTAATGAGAATGCAGCTTCTAATTGTGCTACAGTTGTTCCTTCAGCAAGTACTGTATTAAATTTCACAACGACTTGTTTAGCGTTAATAGCGTTGATACTCTCAACACTAGGAGCCGCCGCTACAGGTTTTTCAAGTGTAGAACCTTTCTCCCAATCCGTTTCAGTTAATAACTTCGCAAAGTCAGCACGTTTGATTTGTGCTTCTGGAGAGAAAGTTGTTGCTGTAGTACCCGTAATTAATCCATGTGAGTAAAGAACCTTCACATAGTCCGCATACCATTTTTTATTATCAACATCTGTAAAGTTGGCTACTGGTCCATCCGCTTTCAAAGTTAAATGGTAAGCTTCTACTACCATTTTCGCAAATTCACCACGAGTCAATGTGCCTGTTGGATCGAATTTTCCTTCACCTTTACCGTTAATCAATTTTTTAGCATAAAGTGCGTTGATGAATTCAGCGTACCATTTAGATTGGTCTACATCCGAAAAATCAGCAGCTGGTGCAGTTTTTGAATCTAATTTAAGAATATTTGAAACCATTTTGGAAGCCTCTGCACGGTTGATTTTTCCACCAAGGTCAAATGAACCATCTGGGCGTCCGTCAATGATTTTCGCATTAGCTAAAGCAGTTACAAAATCATAATAAAAATTGCCTTTTTGAACGTCTTTAAAATTAGATGCCGCAAAACCAGTAGTTGGAGCAATTGCAGTTGCAACTAAAGCTGCAGTAAGTGATGCCGCAAAAAATTGACGATGTTTTTTAGATTGATATGTCATGAGTTATGTATCCTCCTATTTGAACTAGCTAAACAGACCCCTACAGACATTCTTTAATGTCTATTAAATTGATCTACTCTATTTATATAGTCTTGAAAACTAGTTTAAAAATGTAAATTTAAGATTGTTTTGTAGATGATTTAATCATCTACCTTAGCATTATAGCAAAGAAATATAAAATAAAAAGCACTTAATAACATATACATTTTATTACCAAAAAAGGGCATGGCGCTAAATAACATCCAAATATTAGAAGGATAGATTCCTTGTCCCATTCTTAACGAACACGATGAATAACACTTTTGGCTACTCCAGTTATTCTCGATAACTGTCTTACTGTCACGCCATTCAGCTCTTTAAGCATTACTAATATAGCATCCCTATTTTCTTTGTCCATTTGCTGGAATACACTAATATTTGTAATCCCTAATTTATACAAATACTCCCTTACTTCTCTATCAGACATTCTTACTTTTGCCTGTTCTTCTAAACATTGATCATCATTAGGTTGTTGCATGTATTCAATAAACAATGTAATTGCCTTGCTTCTATCCAATGAAAATAAATTAAGCCCGAAATCAATATCCACCATGTTCACTTTACGGATATACTCATTTATACTTGTCCATTCACTCTCAGAGACGTTTTTTGACAAACCTGCCTTTATCGGGCTTTGATGTATATATCTAAGAACCGTTAGAAAATAAGCAGTATCTTCCACATTTTCGCTCTTAAATCGTTCTTGGAATAAATGTCCACATCGTTCATATTTCATATTGTACCAATAAACATAGCTTGAACTAATTCTCTTTATCGCTTCTGAAACGTTTTCCTTCATTTCCTTCAATAATAAATGTATATGATTATCCATTAGACAATAACCGTAAAGCTGATATTTACTTATGTCTTTATATTTTTTTAGCATCTCTAAAAGCCTCGTTTTATCCTCATCATCCTTGAAGATTAGCTGTCTATTAATTCCTCTCAACATAATGTGATAGATACCACTACCGCTCTTACCCTTGCCTTCCTTGGCGTATACGAATCACCTCAAGGTATTTTTTACGTAAAATCAATTTTTCCTTGCAATCACTTGTTCTTTTGGGTGAGGGATCCGTCTTAGTTGAATGGCTTTCCAAACAGATTCATCTGTTATGTGAAGATCCTCTGATAAATCTGAAATGGTTCGCGCTAATCGAATAATTTTGATTTGGACACGGTTGCTCCATTGCTGTTTTACAGATACTTGGGCAATCATTTTACGCTGATTGTCTGTTAATGGACTTGTCGCGATTAAGATTTCAAACGGAACTTTCGCGTTACATATTTGTTCTTGATACCGAGCGAATTGCTGTTGCTGCGCGATCTCTACACGATGGCGAAAATCAGAGGATGATTCTCGTGTTCTCGATGGCTAATCAAGATCCACTGGCTTTAAAGAAAGCAAAATATCCATCCGATCATAGACAGGCCCTGATATCCGATTACGATACGCTTGAACTTGTTTTTGTGTACATGTGCAGTAATGGAGATTTGGAACCAAGATACCCACAAGGGCAAGGGTTCATCGCTCCGATGAGGATAAATGATGCTGGATAGGTGACAGTAGAGTGAGCGCGGCTGATCGTGACTTTCCCTGTTTCAAGCGGTTGGCGTAACATATCCAATGTTTTCTTCGTAAATTCAGCCATTTCATCAAGGAACAGGACACCATGATGTGCTAATGAAATTTCCCCCGGTTTTGGATAAGGCCCTCCCCCAATAATAGCAACAGAGGAAGCAGAATGATGCGGCTGTCTATATGGAGCAGTTTGTGGGTTTAGGAGCTTTCCTTTGGCCAACTGGTATAAGCTGATCACTTCTAATTGCTGATGTTTCGTTAAAGGTGGCAGAATCGAAGGAAAGGTTTCAACAAGTAAAATTTTTCCACATCCCAATGGACCAGTCATTAACACGTTATGTCCGCCAGCAGCTGCTATTTCTAATGCTTGTTTTGTGTGTTCATGTCCGATGTTATGAGAAAAGTCTTTTTGAAACTCATATGAAGGCTTCGTTTGTTCCACTATTGGGGTGACCATTTGTAATGGCAATAAAACTTGTCCAGTTAAATACTGCAAAACGTCATGGATATGGGGAACAACGATAGGAAGATTAAAAGCTACAAATCCTATGAACGTATGACTAATCTCCCCGATAGGCTGGCCACTTAAAAAGTATTCAAAATCAGGAGCCATACTACCTAATACCATTGCTGAAAAATTTATATATTTACTTTTTCTTAAAAATGGAAGAATAGCTGCTGGATGAGCAAAAGTTAGTGGCATGATGTACGCTCCTATTTGTTCTTTCAATTTTACTTTAAATATAAGATTTATAGCTTTTATCTTTCATATGAATATGAGTAGAAATTTAATTATGATCTTATCCTATCAAAGGTGGTGTTTCTTTATAAAATTTAGGCTGGGATTGATTCTTTTTTTAGTGCTTTTTATAAGTGCATGCCAACAAATTCATACAGTTAATATGTATGAAATGAAAAGTTTTTCGGAAATGAAAGACAATTCCTTAATTGTGATTATAGACTTTAAAGATGTAAGGAGGATAAAAAAAGAATTTGACACCGCAAAGAAAGAGTTGGGTATCGTGGATATGGCGGACCCACATTATAAAGTGGAAATCGGCAAAGATGCATTTTTTCTATGGATCAGTGACGAATCAGGTACAATCATGAACTTGAAGGATACACATACAATTTATACACTTTCTGAAAATGCAGCCGATTTGATGAATGAACTTATTAAGAAATAGTAATGATAAGGGTTTTGCAAAAGGTGTTCATATTGGTGTCAGGCACCCACCGAGGACAGTGTCTTTCTTTGGTGCCTGACATCGGCAGTGTAGATGGATGACACTGGAGAAGTAATTTAAATTTTTGTGAAACTAAACACTGAATTACAACGTCTATTTAAGGTATAAATGCAAATGTAAAATTTTGTTCACATTACCTTGTTTTCCTTATATACTTGTCTTAATGAATCTTTCACAGGAGGTTATGCAATGCTTAAGAAATCGGAAAAAATAATTTTTTCCTTTATTTTACTTATAGGTTTGATCATACCAACTCAAGCTTTTGCTTCAAACAAAGTAATAACGATTGTAATTGATGGAATTGAAATTAGTACCGATCAGCCGCCAATTGTTCAAGGAGGAAGAACTTTAGTTCCTTTACGTGCAATTTTTGAAGGACTTCAAGCGACGGTAGATTTCAACTCAGCGAATAAAACAATTAAAGCTACAAGAGGTAGTACAACTATTGTCCTTACTCTTGGCTCTAAAAACGCAATTATTAATAATAAAGCTGTGCAATTAGATATACCGGCTCAGGTTTTAGCGAACCGTACATTGGTACCTGTTCGTTTTGTTAGTGAAGCACTTGGGGATGATGTAGTATATAACGACTCAACGAAACGGGTAGAAATCACGACAAAGAACAATACGGTATCTAATATAGCTGTTAAGGATAATAACGATTGGGGAGATGGGCGTGATTTACAAGTTAGTTTTACGCCTGCAAAAAATCAATCCCAAATCGATCATTATCGTGCAATGATTGTAAAGACCTCTAAGTTTTCATCTTTTAATGTAAATAACTCCTTTAACTTAACAACTAATCGTTATACGACTATATTAAAAGCAGGGACAACAATCGAGAGAGTCTTTCAATCAAATACGTTAGATACAGATGGAGAGTTAATACAGAACGATATTGACTATACCATGGTGATAGCATCTTTTAATAAGAATAATAGGGTTTTAGCATATGAATCTGCTAAATTTACCTTATCAACCAAATCGAAAGTAAATGCTGTCTCAAATTTGAAGCTAAAGGATGTAAGTGATTTTGGGGACGGTCGTGATATTGAGATTACTTTCAACAAAATTGCGGATGAAAGTAATTTACTTCAATATCGTGCAATTGTCGTTCGATCAGATGAGGCCAATACGTTTAACTTATCTGCAGCTAAAGAACTTTCAGCTTCAAATTACACATCCATTGCAAAAAACGGTTCTAATATTAAGCAAGTTCTATCAAGCTCAACAAGAGATAACTATGGTCGACCGCTACAAAGCGGGATAGCATATAAGGTATTTATTTTATCCCTCGGGGACCATTCCAGATCATATAGCAGCTCTTTATCAGGCGCTTCTAATGCCATTACTCTAGGAAGTAACCCAGAGGAAATTCGCATTACAAAACTTGCCGTTAAAGATACATTGGATTATGGTGATGGGAGAGACTTACAAGTAAGCTTTACAGCACCAACCAATGACACCCGTGTATCTGAATATAGAGTTTTTGTTGTGAGAGAAGCAGATGCCAGTAAGTTTACTTTAACAAAAGCTGAAAGTATGTCATCTGAGTATTATTCTAGGGTAGTAAAGAGTTCGTCAGCGGATATCTCGGTCAATCTATCTTCTAGTACGAGAGATGTGGATGGATACTATATCCAAAATGACATTGCATACAAAGTGTTTGTTCTTTCAATTGGAAATCAAGCAAACTCTTATAAAAACTCACTATCCACGGCTTCACCTTCTATTAAACTTACAAACAACCAACTTGCATCACCTGTAACAAATCTTGTTGTAAAGGATATTAGTGATTGGGGAGATGGTCGAGATATCGAGGTATCCTTCAATAAGGTAGCAGATGAAACGAAAATAAGCGGATATCGAATTATAGTTGTAAAATCAGCTCAGTCAAATGGATTTAACTTGAGCTCTGCTAATTCAACCTCTTACTATACATCCGTATCAAAAACGAATGCAAATTTAAAGAAAACCTTATCATCAACTACAAGAGATGCTTTTGGGGAAATTATTCGCGAAGGTGTCGAATATAAAGTGTTTGTTCTCTCCGTCTCATCGGGTGGAAATAGTTATAACAATGCTCTATCAGCTGCGTCGCTACCTTTAAAATTGGAAAAAAACAATGCTGCACTTGCTGTAACAGGAGTTAGCGCTAAAAATGTTGGAAATGCAGGAAATGGTACTGATTTAGAAGTAAGTTTTAATAAAATTGCAGATGAAACAAGAATTTCCGAATATCGAATTATGGTTGTTAGGGCTGGAGGTTCCTTTGACTTAACAAAGGCAAATTTAGTTCCAGCGGCGAATTACTCTAAAGTTTCTAAAAATGGACAGAATCAAAAAGTAAAGCTTAGCATACTTGCTAAGGATGTAAGTGGATATATTATAGAACCTGATCAGCCATATGTGGTTTATGTCCTCAGTGTTTCTAACACTGGTAACAGCAATGCTTTATCCGCACCTTCATCTCCAGCAGTTACATTATCAAACCCAAAAGTTGCTGAGGTCACAAATGTAACAGTTCAGGATAATAGGGATAATGGAAATGGGTCGGATCTTGAAATTAGCTTTGACAGAGCTGTTACAGAAACAAATATTTCTTATTATGAAATTTTTGTAGTAAAGTCTAGCAGTAATTTCACTCTAACAACAGCTAATGGTATTCAAGATTCCACTAGAAGAACAAAAGTTGAGAAAAGTGAAGGTGGAGGAAACGGACCAATAGCAATCACTCTAAATTCATCTTCTAAAGATGTAGATGGTGCACTGATTCAAAAAAATATTAGTTATAAAGTATATGTTCTTTCTGTAGCTGATGGGAAGAACGCTGCAATCAATGCACTATCAGCTCCAAGTCTACCAATTACTTTAAATTAAGCTCGCACGTATAAATAAGGAATAGAAAAAGAGAGTTATCGCTAAAGCGGTATCTCTCTTTTTTGCGGAAAAAATATATAATTGTTTTATTTTTTCATAAACATTGAAAATAATTCAATTTTTTGGCTCTATCAGTTTTATAGATTCATATTGTTAAAATTTTCGTGATTTACATTAAATAAATGTAACTACTCAGACCTCATGTAATTTTAAAAAATAGCCTTGCCTTCCATGTTTGATTTCTTGATAACTAGTGAACACTTGAAATATCAAACCAAAGGAGGTGAAGGGGATGAACTACAAACAATTTTTAACTATTTACAATCAAGGACCTGATGAAGTCTATCGTTTACTCAAAACGTATGAAAAAAGAATGGAATCTTTATAGGTGGACAACTTCAAGTGATTTCTAATCGTGTTTCTACTCTTGAATTTCATACTAAAAAAAACTCTACAAATAGCCATAAACCACCTTCATCGGATGGACTTCGTAAACCAAAAACGAAGAGTTTACGTGAAATAACGCCAAGTGTTTGATAACCCACCCATTCAACTAGAGGTTACGCAACATGAGATCGAATTCAAAAGGTGTGCGAGCTGCGGCACAAAAGCAGAATCTGACTTTCCAAAAGATGTACAGCATCATATTCAATACGGAGCTAATGTGCAAAGCATGGTCCTGTATATGATGCAGTATCAGTTGATTCCTTTCGCTCGAACAAAAGAGTTCTTTCAGGATTTTTTTTATTTGTCCATCAGTGAAGGACCTTGTGGAATATGAATCAAACATTTGGGACTTATTTGGTAGAAACCTTTGAGACACAAGCTAGAAACCAGATCCTCCAAGCATCCGTTGTTCATTTTGATGAAACCGGCTTACGAAGTAAAGGGAAAACGCAATGGTTACACACGTTAAGTACAGACCAAGTAACTTTACAGTATGTTCACGAAAAACGTGGCACAGAGGCCATAAACGAGATCGATCTCTTGCCGAAATTCAAAGGCATTGCCGTTCATGATTGTTTGGCCTCATATTTTGTATATGAAAATTGTGAACACGCCGTGTACAATGCCCATTTACTTCGCGATTTAAAAGCTGTTTACGAACAAACGGAACAATCCTGGACACAGGATATGATCGAGATCCTTCTTTTGGCGAAGCAACAGCGAGAGTGCCAAGAAGACCCCTTGAATCCAATAGTTGTCGCATGGATGGATGATACCTATGTAGACATCACGGAAAAGTTATTAAATCGACTTTCCAAACGCCAAGATTCTGTCCTCCTATTTGTAGAAAATTCGGAAGTTCCCTTTGATAATAACTTGGCCGAACGAGATTTACGCATGGCCAAGTGAAACAAAAAGTCTCCGGTACATTCCGAAGTGAAACAGGCGCACAGAATTTCGCCATGGCACGAAGCTTTTAAGTACATTAAAAAAGCAAAAAAGAAACTTGCTTGAATCTATTAAATAAGTGATAAAAACAGGGGAAATAGAATGATTCGAAACATAATTTACAAGATAATTCTTCATGGATTACCTCAATTTTGTCCTGATTTTGGATAGAGTCTGAGCAGTTACACTTTTTCTAAACGGTCTATTAAAAAATACTTCCCCAAAAAAGAGTCACTACTTTTGAACAACGGTCCATTTTTCTTTTGTTCCGACGGTGATAAATTGACCACAATCTTCTGATTTGCCCTATCACAGTCTAGCGTTCGAATGGCTGATAGAACTCGCTCCTTCGACTCTTTGACAGATGCATCTGGCAGTCCAACAATTATCATCGACTCTGGTCCTGGCATGATCTGCACCTCTACCTGCATCCGGTAACCTTCTAAACCTTTCAAACCAATACTTGAAATTTTAACAGTCAAATGCATGATCTCCTTAGATACGAAGTACTCTTAGCGTATGAGAAAATATAATGTAGATTTAAAACATTTTTGTTGTGGAGGAAAAATAGAAAAGAGGAAAGAAAAGACTTCCTAAATTACGTGGGTTATTGACTATAATTCGACAAGATTATAATAAATCCTGCAAACCGGAAAGATTTTAACTTATTATTCTGCTGGGACGAGGGACCTGTCCCCCTTGTTTCTCTTTATTTAGAGGTTTATTTCATGTATAATGAGAAAATAAAAAAAGAGAAGTGCGCTAACACTTCTCCCTACAACCTCTACCGTCAGGGTGGCGGTTGTCAAGTTAATTTATTTACTTTGAGAACCACCCTTTTTGCTTGCGACGGCGTTGGGTGGTTTTCTTGTTTTCTAAAAAGTTTTTCCGAAAGAAAGAAGAGCGACAACCAACCACCCTCACAATATTCAGTTGCAATTCCATTCTATCAAATTTTAATTCGTTTATTTTCATCTATTCATCTGAAAATACAAAAAGAAAATGACCGTAGAGATTTCTCTTCACAGAGCTGCTGTATCAAGCCTATCAAATGTAAATATATAGTGGGACAAGGGGCCTGTCCCCTTGTCCTTACAAGATAACCTTACTTTCTCTTGCTTCTGCTAAAAATTTGTCGCTAGATTTATTAATACGTTCTTTCAGTTTGATGCCTATAAAAAGGAATACGCCCATGTAGCCAAGAAGCCAAGCGACGTGCTTCCACACCACCGGCCATATGATCCCCCCTACTGCCTCACGGAAAAGGCCCAGCGCATGCGTGAATGGTAGGAATTCATGAATTTTTTGGAAAAAGGTAGGTGTCATCTGAATCGGGAATGTCCCGCCTGAAGCGCCTAGCTGCATGACAAGCAACACGATGCCGATTACTTTCCCTGTGTTTCCGAAGACTGATACGAGCGTGTAAACGATCGTAACGAACGTTGTGCTTATTAAAAAACCGAACAGCACGAACATGAGCTTATGTGCGACGAATGTTTTCAATAGAAACATATCGCCCATCGTTACGATGAATGCCTGCATTAATCCTATGAACCAGAATGTTAGGAATCTGCCGAAGTAGGCTTCATAGCTTTTGTAGCGATGTTTGTTCGGAACATCAGCAATCAGCGATGATACAAGGATTAAAGCGCCGACCCACAGCGACATGGCCGTAAAGAATGGCGACATGGCCGATCCGTAGTTAGGAATCGGAAACAGTTCATGTTCCTTTAATAAAATTGGCTTCGCGAAAAAATCCCCCTCCACATTCGGGTCGTTTTTCATTAAGTCAATGAGCTGATCTAAATCGCCTTTTTCTTCTAAGCTTCGAATACGATTTGCCATTTCAATGACTTTTTCTTTCACTTCGGGAAAAACGTCATGTGCTTTTTGTAGCCCGTCTTTGCCTGTGTTAAGCCCTTTTCCTACTTTACCCAGGAGTTCATCCACTTTTGGGAAAGCTACATTTGCCTTTGCCAGCATCCGATTTCCTTCTTTGATAGCATTGTTCGCCTTGTCCAACGCTTTTTCGTACTTTGGCATAAGCTCATTGTCGATAAATCGGACGAGCTCTGTTACGGAATCATCCATCTTTTTTGATTTACCTTTTATATCTGCTAAGGTCTTTCCTATATTTTCTTTACTTTGGCGTGTATTTCCAACTGATTGGAGGATGATCTTTTTGAACTCCTGAAGGTCTTTTTGCATTCGCTCAAGGCGTTCTACTCCATCCAAGAAGACCCCTTCGTCAACGCGTTGTTGAAGCTCTTCGTTGAATTTAACGAGCGATTGAATGGCGTTTTGTCCACTTTCAATCCGCTGGACCATATTTTTTAATGCCTTTATGGTCTTTTCAGGATTTTTTGCCACGTCCAGCAAGTTATCAGCAAGTTCAGAAGCGCTCTTTGCTGTTTCTTTCAAACGGTTCAATTCACTACTTATTTCTTTATCAATCTTTTGCAAGTTTGCAATTGCATCATCAAATGCATCGACAACTGTCGTTTCAGCATACTTGATCACCTCAGTAAGTCGATTATCCACTTTTTCAAATTGCCCTTTTACGGTATTCCAGATTGCTGGACTGACTTCCTCACCGCGTTCAATTGCTTTTAGCGTTTTAGTCAACAGCTCGCTCACACTGGTTAATTGATCTTGAAGGTTTGTTAACGAAGCGATTGGTTGTTTTAATAATCGGCCGCCACTTATTTCATTCACTCGGGTAAAGACAGCTAGTAAGGTACTCACCCTGGACAGGTTGTTATCTACCACTGGTAGGATGGTCTCAATTTTTTCTTGGTACTGTGTAGTATCAATGAGTCCACCGTTTTTTTCCCATTCCGTGATTTGATCAATCAGTGATGTATTCACCTTTTGTAGATCCATCAGTGTGTCTTTTACTTTAGGTGCCTGTTGACGAATATTCTCAATGTCCTTTTCAATTCCTGGAATAATAATGGTTTCATAGGTGTCGGTAATATCTTCAAAACGCTGTTCAAGGTCTTTTGTCATTTCGTCGATTTTTACGACGAGGTCCACACCAACATTTTCTCCTTTTTCGAGCTTATCAATGGCTTCTTCCATATTACCTTTTAGCTCATCCATTTTTTCATATTCACTGTTTAAGGAGCTGATAATCTCTTCAACTTTTCGTTCTTCCGTTAGTTTCTGATCCGTCTCTTCGAGCAAGTTAGCTAATTTCTGTAACGCTTCTGTTCCATCATCAATCTTTCCAGTGCCTTCGCTAATTTTGTCTAATAGCTTGTCCATATCTGTCCCTTTTTTAGAAACACGGTCTACGGCGTCCGGAATTTGTTGAATGACTTTCTGCGCCAAACGCAAATCTTGTTTGACGAGTGGAACGTAAGTACGAACAGACTTATCTCCGTCTTTCATAACCTTTTCAACTTCTACACTCAGTTTTTCGGCTTGGTCACTAATTTCACGTGCTTTTACCATGCCTTCATTGGCCTTTTCAATCGCTGTTTCAGCGAATTCTAAATCTGTATCAGCAACACCTAGCACGCGTTCAATTTCGGGCAAATCGCCTTCCAATCGGTAAATGGAATCTCTGATTTTTTCAATAGAAGGGCGATTGACCTCAAGTTCGATACCAATTTCATTGAATGCAGTGAAGATGGCTTTGTTTGCTACTTTGACAAAGCCACTTTGAATACTTTCGACAATCCCCGAAGCCCCTGCACCGGTTACCTTGGGCGCAATCGCATTAATTTTTTCGTTGATATAATAGTTGAGCTCTGGTTTTTCAGGTTCGTCTGTTAAAACACTCGTTAGTTTTTCGGAGAAATTCTTCGGTATAATAATCGTGGCATAATAATCTCCTTTTTCTACACCTTTCATAGCCTTCTCTTCGTCAACGAATTCCCAGCCTAGCTTATTATTGTCAAGCAGGGAAAGAACGATTTCATCCCCGACATTTACGTTTTCTTTCCGCACTTTTGCCCCTTCATCTAAATTGACGACGGCGACAGAGACGCCCTCCGTATTAGCATACGGATCCCATGAAGGAATAATGTTGAACCAAGCATACATCGATGGCAAAATCATTACAGCTACGATCACAACAATGGCCGCTTTGTTTCTGCGTATATTGTTAACGTCTGTTTTAAAGATATTTAAAATATTCTTCACTTATACTTCTCTCCTTGCACCCAGCCATATTCATAGAATCTTTACAAATAGTAAAGATTCTATCTAGTGATTTCTACTTTCCTTTGACTTTCTAGCCTAGAATACCAAAGCCCCTCCATCAATTGGGGGTTACGAATGAAGGCAAAATTAAAAGACCTAAGTCCAGTCGAATACCGAACTCAGGTCTTGGAAGTTGCATAACGTGAAACTTCGATCAGTGGGGTTTTATTGCCCGTTAATGCGGGATAAAATTTTATATCTAACTTTATTGGGTCAGATCATAAACTCTCCACAGAGCTCTTCAAAAAAAGAGAGGCCAGAATCAGTTCTCCATTATCTAGACGGTCCTGGCTCCATTCTTTATGACTATAGGACGGGGTATCTATCCCCTCACTGCACATACCCTTTTTCAAAGGCTTGGATGGATTGCTGGATTAGGTAGTTTTGGATGGACGCTGAGTAGACATTTAGTTCAGCTTGGTCAAACTGGGTTAGAGCTTTTTCATAGTCGTATTTTGTCACAACGCCTACTTTGAACTTAGTTTCTAGTACTTTTAAGTCTTTTTTGACATTGTCTAGCTTTCGTAATGCTTCTTCATATGCGAAGTAGGTTAGTTCTTCGTTATGATACATTTGTTCAACAGCTGTTTCGATGGTTTCTTTTGTCAAAGCGACGGTTTCTTTAGCCGCTTTTACTTCATAATCCCGTTGTGCTAATTCATAATTTCCGTAGGAATCATCGTACGCGGTAATAGCGGATTTTAAACTATTTTGCGCACGCTTTACTTTATACGTATTGTCAATTAAAGAGCTATAGTTCTCTGGTTTCTGGTTGTTGGCTACTTCATATTTGATCGGTTGAATGACGATGTCTGGATTATAGGAAACGCCTATATCAAAACATAGAGTGGCAACAGTATGATTATAGTTTTTCTCTAATTCTTCTAATTGCTTTTCCAAATTCGTTTGGATTAGTTGAGCTTGACGGATCTCTTCTTTCGTCCCTACTCCATATTCCAACAAACGTTGTGCCTTGTTTACTTCTTGGCTAGCGGATTGGATCGATTTTTTTGCAAAAGCAATTTGCTGCTGAAGTGTTAAAAGGTTTGTATATGAGGACGTTAGCATTAAACGGACGCCTTCTTTTGCTTCCTCCCCTTGAAGCTGTAATTGCACTTCCCCTGTTTCAAGTTGCTTCACAGCCGTCTCCAAAGAATTAATTTGGTTTGTTAACGCACCTAATGCATCGTTAACCCTTCTCTGCTCTAGCTCATTCATAATGATCTCACTTGTATCTGATAATCGATCTCGTTCTTCTTTTAAGGCTTCCATTTTCTTTTCTAAATTTCTTATATTACTTGACACATCACCTTGACTGCTTTTCGTATCCAAAATCTGGCTTTTCATTGCTTCTAGATTAAACTGCAGCACTGTTAAGTTTCGGCTGTTTTCTATTCCCCTTTGAATCACAACTCCTAGTGTTAGTTCTTTCACTTGTTCAATTTCAGGAGTCTCTTCCTCTATTAATTCACCATCTGTTTGATCCGAATCCGTTACTGTTTCATTCACCTCAGCTGATTGTTTCAGTTCCGTTACTTCTTGTGCGTATGCACTAAATGGAGCACCGACAATCGTTGCAGCACATAGAAAGGGGATTACTTTTTTCATATTTTCTCCTCCTCATATAATAATAGAAAGCCAACAAAGACAACTAAATTACCCGTCTATTTCTAGCAATATCTTAAGTTCTTCACAATCTCCCTGAAGTTCTGGTACAGATTGTAAATAATGGATCAAAGCCTTTAACAAAAAGCTTTTCGGTTTTCTTTGCTTTTGTTCCTCTTCCAGTAAAGAAATCGTTTTTAAGTATTCTTCTTGGTCTGCTGCATCTTTTTTGATATCACTTACCGTGGATGTCATTTTTTTTAACAAAAGCTGAATTCTATGCCCCTTTAAGCGGGGGCTCTCATTATCTGCGAACACCATTTCTAATTCCGTCCAATCTTTATTTAGAACGGACTCAGGCTTTCTCTCCAACAGGCCCTCAATTACAATATCGAAAACAGTCGCAATAAAGACCGCTAACTTTTCGGAGGCAATCTCTAGCTTTTGACGGCGGCAAAGATGAATATATTGGAACATTAGCGCCTTTAGTAAAGAAACAAGGTCCCAAATATAAATTTTTACCTGTTCACCATAAAGATCCAAAAGAAACTCCTTCAGCCAGATGTTAAATTCGAACTCAATCTTTTGTGCCTCTATTGCCATTTCTTTATTTTTAAATACAGGCAATTTAAAAAATAAATCAATTAAAAGATGAACTTGATTGGATAGAATATTTTCGAGCGACATCGAAATAAAATCGAGTAATTTTTCATGAGTAGAAGCATACTCGTTACTATAAATCTTTGTTAAACCGGTTTTAACTTGTTTGGGCATTTGAATAAATATCTCTAATAGCAAATCTTCTTTAGAGTTAAAATGCTTATAAAAAGACCCCTTTGCCATCCCACTTTCTTTTGCAATTTCATCTACTGTGGTAGATTCATAGCCTTTTTCTGAAAAAAGCCGCATAGCTATAGGAATGATCTCTAGCTTTTTCCCATCCATAACAAATACAAATCCTCCTTGCTGTTCTTTCTACTCGCTATTAAAGAAGAGAGAGTGTCTCATAAGGGTCTGACCTCGCATCCTAAATCAGTATGTCGTGTTTCATCTACGTATCTCATACTGGATGTAGTTGTCGCGGGGTCTGACCCTACACTCTTGAGACATCCTTACCCCTTATTTACATGGAAATTTCATTATCCTGTTCTAATTTCCGATCAAGCTTCTTTTGCTTACGCTTTTCTTTAAAGCGGATAAGTACCATGTATAAAGAAGGGACAACAAGCAATGTTAAGGCGGTGGAGAAGAGAATACCAGAGATAATGGTGATAGCCATCGGTCTAAAAAGAATATCGCCGATTAGCGCAACAGGCAGAAGTCCAAAAACAGCTGCGCCTGCTGTTAATAAGATGGGACGGAAACGGGCCTCTGTAGCTTTCAAAACCGCTTCTGTTAAATCCATCCCCTCGCGTCTAGCATCTTCCATAAATTCAATTAAGACAATTCCATTCCGAACAACAATCCCTGCTAAAGCAGTGATCCCAATGACCGACATAAAGCCAATCGGAGTTCTTGTAACAAACAAGCCAACGATTGCTCCAGCCGCCGCTAAGTACACGGTCGCTAAAATAATAATTGGAATGGACACTGAGTAAAATTGGATGGTAATTAAAATGATAATGATAATGATACACACTAGGAATAGTGTACCTAAATCGCCGAAGGATTCTGCTTGCTGTTCCGTTTCCCCGCCGACTTCCCAAGTATATCCTTCTTGGAAGTTCATCTTTTCTAATTTTGGTGTAATTTCAGCCATTGCTTCGGTAGCAGTCGTTCCTGCTCTAACGTCAGCTTCCACTGTAACCGAGCGCACTAGATTGTAGTGTGCAATCTGTTGAACGGAAAATGCTGGCTTCATTTCAGCAAGTTGTGCCAAAGGAATTTGCTCGCCTCTCGCATTCGTTATACTAAGTCTTTGAAACAAAGCAGTTGGATCTTCTTCTGTATTTTCCAAATAAAGTTTGATGTCAATCAAATCATTTCCTGTATCAAACTCACTCACATTCAGACCTTGAGTAATTAAACGAAGCGTCGTTGATAGATCTGTATAACTTACAAGATTATAATCCATAGCATCCTTATTAACTTGGAATTCCAATGAATATCGCTCAGTTCCTAGTGAATCAGAAATATCATATGTACCCTTTGTATCTGCTATGACATTCTTCACTTGTTCTGACAGATTACGTAGCTGTTCCGGGTCTTGTCCAGTGAGACGAATCGAAATAGGTGAACCAGCATCGATTCCAGCTGATAGCGATGACGTCAATACGGAAATCCCAGGATACATTGCCTTAAACTGCTTATCCCAGTTTTCAATCGTCTTTTCGATATCGAGCTTTCCTACTTCGCCCAGAATATTGATTTGTCCAACTTCAGGACCAGATCCCCCAGGCATACTATTAAAAAGTTGCGGCGCACCGCCTCCAGCAGCAGAACTAACTTCTTTAACCCCAGATTGCTTCTTAGCCCAAGCAGCAATCTCCTTCACAATTTGATTAGTCTCTTGTAATGAGGTTCCGGTTGGCATCTCCACATTTATTGAAAACTGTGGATCTTCAGCTTTAGGAAATAACTCAACTGGGACAAATGGAACTAATCCATAAGCGGCTGTCCCTATCAATAGCCCAGCCAAGCCAACCTGTAATGGACGTTTGACCACTTTATTCATAATCTTACCCGCATAAAAATTGTTCAAAGCTTGAATTTGTTTGCCTAATAAACCAGCTGGTTTATCCGATACTTCACGTTTATGCTTGTTGCGCTTTTCATTCCATTCACGAAATATCGGCACAATCGTAAGTGACATCACCATAGATGCCAATAGGGATACGATAATAACAAGTGGGATTGGTTTAATAAATTTCCCCATATCTCCCGGTAAAAACATGAGCGGTAAAAATGCTGAAATAGTTGCCAGTGTGGCAGTAATAATCGAGATAATCACTTCTTTCGTCCCATTAACAGCCGCATCAAGTGGGCTTTCTTTTAGGACGGATAATCTTCGTTCAATATTGTCATTGACTACAATGGCATCATCCACTAAAAGAGAAAGAACAATAATGATACCAATAACAGTCATCTGATTTAGCGTTACATCGAACATCGGCAGGAACAGAAGTCCTACTGCTAGGGATAATGGAATGGCTAAGGCCACGATAGAAGAGGTAACCATATTTAAGCCCATCATACACACAATAATAACAGCCACCATCGCGATGACCAGTTCTTTCGTTAAGCCGGCAAACATTTTATTAATTGAATCATTTTGGGCATATAATAAGGTCGACTTAAACTCTTTTGGAAGAGTCTTTTCTAACTTATCCATCTTCTTAACTACAGCCGCATCTACAGTTGGAACATCGCTTCCGGTTTCCCCGCTAATGCTAAGAGTAATCGCCGGCTTCCCGTTAATGTATCCATTATACGAATTTTTGCCGTGTGCAAGAGTGACTTTACCTAAATGTTCTAAATAAATAGGGAAACCATCCTGTGTTCTGGTAATAATGACTTTATTCAGACCTTCAATGCTTCTCATATCTGTTATTCTAAGCTGATAATTTCGCTCTTTATAATCGATATCACCAATCGGCATTCGTTCATTTTCGGCTCTAATCGCCTGGGTAACTTGTGGCCATGATACATTGTACTGCTTCATTTTTTGCGTATCTAAGTCGATCCGGATTTCTTTCTCAGGTAGCCCTTGGATTGTCACATCAGAAATGCCAGGAACCGCCCTTAACTGGTCTTTCCACGAGTCCATTAAACCATTTAATTCTTTCAGCTTTTCAGGATCATCCGCATATATCGCATATGCACTAATAAACGTCTTGATTAGATTATCATTGACAAATGGCTGCGTCGCATCAGCTGGAAGCTCCGCTTGGGCATCTTGTACTTTTGTACGTAGCTCAGCCCACTTCTCTTTCGGATTGGCACCATTCTCTAGCATAACCACAATCGATGACATCCCTTCCATCGATGTGGAAGTAATGGTATCGACACCTTGTATTTCTTTTATCTTTTGCTCAATTTTCTTCGTAACCGTTTGTTCGACCGTTTCTGGAGTTGCTCCAGGATAAGCCGTCGTCACAATCGCCTGGCTAATGACTAGATCTGGAATTTCTTGCTTAGGCAATTGAGTCAAACTGAATAGCCCAAATATAGCGATTGCTGCAAAAAACAGGAGGGTGATTTTACGTTTTTTGACTAGATACTCAATCATTGTTTTTTACCCCCGTCCGTTTTCAGCGGGTCCCCGTCACGCACTAATTCCCCTCCACGAATAATGACTTGATCGCCTTCTTTCAAACCACTCACAATATGAATCTTATTATTTATTAAACTCCCTGTTTCCACCTTCGTTTTAACAGCCTTGCCTTTTACTTCTTTAAAAACATATGGAGTATCTCCACTGCTCATAACCGCTTCAATTGGAACGAGGATGCCGTTATTATCGCTAGTAACTCGGTTTGCCTTTACGACTTGCCCCGGTACCCATTCGAGCTGTTCATTTGGGATCACCACTTCAACACTAATCGTACCAGTACCTGCATTCGTTTGTGGGTAAATCTTATTCACTTTTCCTGTTTTCACTTGATCATACAGGGTTACCGAGACTTCATCTTCGACTTTCCATTGCTTGATATCCTTATCAGGTATTGGAAGTAGAACCTTTAGTTGATCGATTCGGCCCAATTTATAAATCGGATCCCCAGGATTGATCTGCTGTCCTTTTGAAACTAATTTATCTAAAACAACACCTGTAAGTGAGGAAGTTAGTTTCGTTTTGGAAAAAGTCAGTTCTGCTTGTTCTTTTCCAATAACGGCCTGTTCATAGGCTGCTTGTGATTGCCCTTTTGCTGCTACGGATTGTTCCTTGGATGCAACAGCTTGGTCTCGTGCGGCAACTGCTTGTCCTTTTGCTGCTGATGATTGACCAACTCCAGCTTGAGCCTGTTCCTTACCAGCTTCAGCTTCTTGGATGGAGGCAAGCACTTGTTTTCTTTGCTCTTCTGTTGCTCCCTCTATGATTAGAGAGTACGACTGTTCAGCATTTTCAACATCCTTTTGGGCATTAGAAACTTGAAGCTGGATATCATCAAACTCTTTCTTCGTTGCCAGGCCTTCATTATATAAGCCTTCTATGCGCTCAGAATCTACCTTCACTTTGGTATAGGCACTCTTCGCTCTATCCACTGCCAGTTTTGCCTGCGTCTTTTCTTGTTCACGGGCTCCTTTATCAAGAGCTGAAAGGCTGGCTTGTGCGCTATTGATACGTGCCTCTGTTGCCTTGATATTTGCTTTTGCCGATTTAATCGATTCATCCGAAGAAGCAATCCCTGCATCGGCAGAATGAATCCCTACTTCTGCAGAATTAATCGCAGAATCTGAAGAATTTAAAGCTGCCTTTGATTGAAGAATCGCGTTCTCCGCAATCTCGACTTGAAGTTTATAATTGGCTGGGTCCAAAGCACCTAAAGCAGCACCAGACTTGATGGTATCACCAATACTAGCATTCATACTTTGAATACGTCCTCCCACTTCAAAAGACACAACCGTTTCTTCATAAGGTAAAAGTGTACCAGTAAGGCTAGAAATCGCATCTAACGACTCATTACTCACACTTGCTACTTCTACATTTATCGCTATTTTTTCCGCCTCAACACCACTCGTCTTTTGTGCGGTGCAAGCTGTCATTACTAGAGTAAAACAAACTAAAATAGTTAATAAAGACCATCGTTTCATCACGTTCTTTGCTCCTTTTCTATTTATCTAAGTATTCATCGACAGGACTTTCATCCCGATTTGTACTGACCAGTCACTTATGTACACATTAGTATCACACTAGAATTATATGTCTTTCGTAATCTAACTGTCAATAATTATATAAACGGGAATATATTGTTGAAAATAAATGATAACTAAATCACTTGACAAGTAATATCTACTAGGATTAAATTCTCTTACATGCTTATTAAGCGTTTCAAAGAGCAGAGGGTTAGGTAGCTTTTCTAAGTGTTCAACTGGAACGAGCAAGTCATCCAAGTCCTCATGATAGAAATCATAGGCTTCATAACTTACATCCTCTTCTTTGACTACGATATTGAACGTCTTTTTCATTGTTCCTACAAACCAATCAATATGGAACATCTATAATCCCCCTCAAATAGAAGTAGCCCTAACTCCTCGAAAGGAATTAGGGCTCTTGCAAATCTTATTCAAAATAATAATATAAGCTTATTTTTCTATTTGATTCGGTTTTAATGCATAAAAGAGAAAAGAGCTACCGCAACTTAATGCGATAACTCTCTTATTCTTTATTGCTCTAAAGAAGTGGGGGTCAGACCCCAGTTACTTCTGTTAGATTTTTAACTTTTTAACAAATTAAAAATCAACTTTTACTACTTTAGAAGCTACAATTTCATCACTGTCATTGTATACACGGAAGATTACATTTCCGTCAGAACCTGTACGTACTTCGTAACCATCTCTAGCAGTAACTGAACCAGTTGATCCTGTTGCTACTATATCACCTGTAGTAGCCATTCCAGCGAAACCAATAACCGGTTCACCAGAAGTATATTGGCCGTCACCATTTAAATCCACATATAATGCATCTACAGTAGTAAGATTAGTAGTAGTTCCAGCTGGAACACCAGTAGTTAAACGTACTGCTTGTGAGAATGATTTTGATAAAGTCAAGCCACTGATTATTGGATCTTTACTAGACTTTGTTAAAGATAAGAAATCTTCATAGTTTAATAATGTTGCATATGTGACAGCAGGAACATTTTTAAATGTAACCCCTGTTACAGTAGCACCTTTATCAGTAACAGTTAAACCGATAGTTTGCTTAGCACTTGCATTGTTTTTATCTGTAACAGTAATTGTAACAGTACCAGCAGCAGAACCTGCTTTAACAACTAGGTAATCATCAGTCGCACTTACGCCATTAGTACCAAAAGTAGTATCTAAAACATTAGCTTTAGAAACATTTACACCTGTTACTTCATAATTTGTACCAGCTTCAGGAGATGCAAGTTCTTGACCAGCACTATTGAATGCTGCTAGGTTAATTTTTACATATTTATTTGCACCAGTATCAATTGTAGAGCTAGTTGATACTTGGTTTTTAGTAGCACCAGTTCCTCCAGCTGCAATAACTTTAGCAACATCTCCATCTGAAATATCACTATCTACAGTTAATGTGTATCTAGCAATTGCTGTATTTTCGCCTACAGTTACACGAACTGCTGACCCAATACGAGCGTTACCAGCATCACGAATTGTAAGATCAGCTGTACCCTTATCTTCACCTGTAACTGTTACAGTATATTCTAACTTACCGTTAGATGATGGGCTAGTTAAAGCTCCTGAAGTTGCAGTAGCTATAGATGCATCAGAACTCTGAACTGAAATCGCATTAGTTCCAGTAGCTAAAATTGGATCACCATATTGGTCAACTGCTTGAACTGTAAATGTATTTGTAGATTTTGGAGTAGTTTTACCTACAAACAATGCAGATGTACCTAGTTTTACATTTGCAATTTTACGTTTTTCACTCTTAACAGTAAGTGATTTTGTGTACGTTGCTCCACCATAAGTAACCGTAATTGTTGCTGTACCCGGTCCATTAGCTGTTAATTCATGAGTTGATTTATCTACTGAAATAACAGATTCATCCGAAGATTTAACTGATACTTCTGCAGCTCCTGCGCTTACACTAACATATTCTTTACTTCCACCAACTGCTACTTCTAATTCCTTAAAGTTTGCTTGATCTCCAGCAGCAAGTGTTGAACTTACTAAATCAAATGTAGATGAATTTGAAGTTACTGAAATTTTAGCATTAGAAATGCTACTTGCTGTTGCAGTAAGGTTTTTAATAGTCACTTTTGTAAGAGCTGATTCCATTACTTCTGAACCTTTAGTTACAGTTACTCTTACATAAAAGTCTCTAGAAGAATTACTATTTAATGAAATAGGCTTATTTAATTCACCTGTTGTTGATACATTATTTGTTACACTTTTAAATATATCATTATCTACAGTAACTCCAGTTTTACTTGTAAAAGATCTAAACTCAACTTCATAACCTGCTGTAATTAACTCTTGAGGTGTTAATTCTTTACCATCTACTTGAATTTTTACAAATTGATTTGATCTATCATGATCATATGTTTGATTTTCAAGAATAGTTACGCCTTTTACTTCAACTTTGTAAGTTACATCAAATGATTTCCCTTTAACAGTTACTTTCGTAGTTGAATCAAGGAGTAATGGGCTACCTAATTTTACTGTAGCAGATTTACCATCAGCAGCAACTGTTACTTCAGATACTTTGTTTCCTTCTACAGTTACATCTTCTGCTTTTAATTCAGCAAGATTAGTACCATTTACTTGTAAAGTTGTACCGTTAATCGCACTTACCGAGTTAACTGCCGCTACTTTTGATGGTACTTCAACACGAACTTCTTTAACTTCCGCACGGTGAATGAATACAGGAGTTTGTGCACGAGTCACAGAAGAGTCAGGTGAGAATTTACCCGCAGAAATTCCTTCTACAACACCAAGGCTAGCAAGAGTACTTACATAATCTTTACCCCAGCCGTTGTTATCTGTGAATGCAATATCTGCTGCTTCATCAAGTTTAAGATCATAAGCTGAAACAACCATTTTAGCCATTTCTTGACGAGTAATTTTTTGGTTTGGACGGAATTCTGTTTTGCTGTAACCATTGATTACATCTTTAGTTTGTCCTTCGATTGCTGCAACATATTTTGATGCCCAGTGGTTTGCAGTATCTTTGAAGCTTGCTTTTGCATTGTCGTCAATTTTAAGACCTAAAGTAACAGCAAGAATTTTTGCTGCTTCACCACGAGTGATTTGAGCAGTAGGATCGAATTTGCCATCCGGACGACCTTCAAGAGCGCCTTTTTCTACTAAGTAAGAAATTGCTTTTTCAGCCCAGTGTCCTGCAGGAACGTCAGGGAATGTAGTTTTTGCTTCAGCAGCAAAACCTGCTGTTGGTGCGATTGCAGATGCTACTACAGCTGCAGTAAGTGATGTTGCTAAAAACTTACGGTGAGACTTTGATTGATAAGCCATAATGATTGTTTCCTCCTAAAATATATAAAATTTCAACTAATCAAGAATGCTACTTATGTATCTTCTAGTTTTCTTGATTGGAAGGGTACATAAACTAATTAAGCCAACTATGCAACTACTAGTATATTTCACATATACTGGGCAGTCAACCATTTAAACTTTGAAATGGTTTAATATTAATCTATTGGCTTGATTTGCCCGCTAAACATATATTACCTTATTTTCAGCAAATTTCAAGAGTTTACCACTAACTAATTTCTACCATTTTCCGTTTGTAATACTAGTTTCTACCTGATTATTCTTTTTATCGGCGGTTTTCTCTAACCTTATAGTAAAAAAGTTACAAAATACCCTTTGTTACACAACTGTAAAATACAATTATATTGGAATATGATACTATTTTTTTAGAATAATTTTCTTGCAGAAATAGGAGTGTGTTTTATTTGAGAAAGAAGCTTCTCTCTCTTGTCATTGCTAGTATCATCATCTTAACTTTCACGCCACGGACCTTTGCTGCTGAACAGACTAGCGATCAAGTCGTACGGATAGCTAATCAATATCTTAATGTTCCTTATAAATGGGGTGGGTCGACTCCATCGGGTTTTGATTGTTCCGGCTTCATTCTTTATGTTTTCGACAAGGTGGGCATCAAGCTTCCTCAAGGCTCAGATTTACAATATACATATGGAACGAGTGTCCAGAAGGCCGATCTTAAACCTGGGGACTTAGTGTTTTTCAAAGATACATATAAAGCTGGTATCTCTCATACAGGAATATATATAGGAAGCGATGCATTTATTTCCGCGACAAATAGCGGCGTCAAAATCGATTCGATTCATGATCCTTATTACTGGGGAGAAAAGTATGCCGGTGCGAAACGAATCATCGACAATACCGTAATAGCTGAAACAATCACAACATTGCCGATCGGTCAATATCATGATGTTCCAAAGGACTTTTGGGCATATAGTCAAATTAGCTACTTAAGTAAGGAAGGGATTATTAACGGCTATGAGCCGAATATTTTTAAGCCGAACAATAAAGTTACTCGTGCAGAAGTAGCGAAAATGTTAAGTGATACGTTCCATTTATCCCCTTCTACTAATCACCAATTCTCTGATGTCAGTTCTTCACATTGGGCTGCTACCTATATTAACGCTGTAGCGAAAGAAGGCTATTTTACCGGTTATGGCAATCAAACATTCCAACCAGATAAGCCGATTACTAGGGGAGAAATTGCTACATTGTTCACAAAAGCATTTACACTACCTGCCGGAAATGGCTCGCAAACATTTAACGACTTGGATAAGAGTCACTGGGCTTATCAAGCGATTCAAACTTTGACTGCAAGCTCGATCGCATTCGGCTATCCAGATCAAACATTCCAACCAAATCGGGAAACGACTCGAAGTGAGTTTGCTGTATTTTTATACCGCGCCCTTCAAAAATAAAAAAACACCGTTGAGCGTCTGCACACAACTCAGGCGATGAAAAATGTTCAGGATCTCAAACTGTATCACCTTATGAAGGTGGCGTTGCGAAGCCCCGCCCCTTTTCCGCAAAAAAGACTGCCTCTCTTAGAACAGATCTCGCACTCTACACACAGTATATGTTTCAAACGTTGATTTATGACTGTGTATTATTGGTGTGAGGCCTTCTTTTTTGAGACAGATGATGAAAAAAAGGGTCAGCCCACATCCTCTATATCCCGTTTCTCGTGTGATGTACACGTTATATAAACGGAATTTGAGAGATGTTTGGTCTGACCCTTTTCTGCTATTTTATTATCTAAATGATTCGTTTAAAGCCTTTGCTAGAACGATAGAAAACTCCGCTCTGGTAATTTTCTGTTCTGGTGAAAAATTGCCGTCTGGGTAACCACCAATTATTTTACTGCCACTTAATGCATTCACTGCTTCGAAATAATATTTCTCACGTTTCACATCTTGGAATATTTGCTTAGTCGCTTGCGGTATATGAAAGGCTTGTTGGATCACGAGAGCTACATCTCCACGATTGATCAATGATTTTGGTTCAAAGGTCTGATTAGGATAACCGTTAATAAAGCCTTGCTCAGACGCCGCTGCAATATAACCAGAGCCAAATGAGTCAGGTTTTACGTCCGTAAAATCTGTCCTTCGCTCTTCCCCATCTAAATGCAGGGCTCTGCCAATCATTGTTACCGCTTCTTCTCTTGTAATATAACCATTTGGTTTAAAAGTTCCATCTAAATAGCCACTAATAAAACCTGCCTCAAGTAAATATTGCATATAGGAAGAATACCAAACATCATTTTTCACATCTAAGAACAGCGTCGTTGGAGATTGAATTAAACCATAGCCATAATAAGGGTCTTTCCCCTTCTCTCCTAAGTCGATTGCCTTTTGTTGCATCGCTTTCTTTAATTGATGCATGGTTAAGGTTGGATAGGCTTGCTTATATAAAGCAATCGTTCCCGTTACATAAGGGGTTGCCATCGATGTTCCACTCATAGAAGTATAGCCAGTTTTCTGTTCTCCTTCTATTATATATGTGCTGTATATGTCTTCTCCCGGTGCTGTATAATCCAGGGATGGACCAAAATAGGAGAATGCCGATTTATGTAGTTGTTTATTAATCGATCCGACAGCAATAACCGTCGGATATCGAGCTGGGAACATAATGTCACTGCCAATGGGCTGTCTAATCCCGTTTTCTTCATTCCCAGAAGCAGCTGTCACAATGATTCCCTGTTCATCCGCTCGTTCAAGGACTTTTCTTAGTGTAATCGAATCTATTGGACTTGTAATACTTAAATTAATAATATCGATGTCATGTTGAATGGCCCACTCAATGCCTGCAATAACGTCTGTTTGATTTCCTTCTCCGTCTTTAGCAAGTACTTTAATTGCGTAGAGCTCAGCATCTGGAGCTACACCGACAACGCCGATATCATTATCTTTCGCACCAATGATCCCCGCCACATGTGTACCGTGGCCATTATCATCATTGTACGAAGTCGTATTCTCAACAAAAGTCACCCCTCCAGCAATCGCTAAATCAGGGTGGTTCATACTGATGCCCGTATCAATGACAGCCACTTTCACGCCTTCACCAGTAAAATACGCCTTCCTTGATTGGGCAACACCAACTGGCTCATGCCCCCAATCTACGACTTGCCCATTCGTTTTAACGATTTGGTCTCGTTCTACCCAAGCCACCTTCGGGTTTTCCTTCAGTAATACTAATGAAGAATAAGGAATCGTAATCGAAATGGCCTTGATCTCATCATATTGATGGTGCATCTCAAAAGGTATCCCTTCTAAGATGGAAAGATCGATTTCATGATGAAATCCGACAATGACTCTTTGATTCATGAGTGGTTCCGCCTCATCAGCAGCAGCTACCTGCAATGGAACGATCAATAATATACAAAAAGATAGAATAAAGAGAACTTTTTTCATACATTTACTCTCCTTTGTCATTAGAAAAACGCCACCACCTTGACTACAAGGAACTAGTTCATTCACCTATTAGTCTTGGAGACTCGTGACAGAAATAAGGTTAGACACAAAACATCTTAAAAAAAAGCGCAAGCGCCTTGCTCAACCTCAGTAGCCAGGCTTGCTTGGCTAGACCATAGAGGGATTAGGCGCTTGCGCTAACATCTAAATCTCTTAAAAAAACTATACTTTCATAACTCAAGAAACATCCATAGGCGTCTACTTCCAACCTAACGATTGAAAAGGTTCAGATTCTAAAACTGGATCACCTTATGAAGGTGGCAGTTCGGAGCTGATTTTGCGAAGCCCCACCCCTTTTTCTTAGAGAAAGAAACGGACAAAAACCGATTCTATCGATTTTTCCAATTATAATAGTCTTGGATTCCTAGAGATATCGCTTTGGCAGCCGACTCTCTATATTCATTGGATCCTAGTTTATTAGCATCGCCACTATTCGTAATAAAACCTAATTCTACTAAAGTAGCAGGAAGTGGATTCGCTTTAATAACTCGAAAACCTGCCTCTTTCACACCACGATCTGTCGTTCCCCATGCCTCAAGGAGCCTCTTTTGAATAAAGGTTGCTAATTGTTTACTTGATTCTGCACGAGGATTAAGTGCTGCAGCAGAATAATACGTTTCTGTTCCGCTAGCTGAGCTAGCTGTAGCACTATTCGTATGTATACTTACAAATGTATCCGCACCATTTTTTACAGCGTAATCTACTCGACCATCCAAGCTGATAAATGTATCATTCGTTCTTGTCATGACAACCTTTATGCCAGCATCCTCTAAATACTTTTTAATCCTCAATGATACATCTAAATTGATTTCTTTCTCTTTCAACCCATTGGCCATAGCACCTGGGTCGCTACCTCCATGCCCTGGGTCGATCGCAATCACGTTTGCGCCCACATTCGGAGTACTCGTTCCCTTTAAATAATTACTATTTACATATCCTTGGATAGTGCCATAAGAGATATAAACCCAGTCACCAACATACTGATAGGTTGTTACTTTGCTACCGTTGGCAAGCACACCCACTTGATTGAAACTTGCCCCTGGACCACTTCGTACATTTAGAGTGGAAGCTGATACAATTCGTTCCCCTGTTGGCTTTGGCTGAACGTTTACTTTAAAATCCGGATTTAAACTACGGGCAACGAATACCGAAAACTCAGCACGAGTAATTGATTTATTCGGTCCGAATGTGCCATCAGGATAGCCTACTGTGATACCTGCTGTAGCTACTTTGTTTATGGCTTCGAACAGGGTGCCACTCGTAGCAACATCGTTAAAATAAATCTCGCTTTTCTCCGTCAAATTAAAAGCAGAGGCAATTAAATAGGCCATTTCACCTCTTGTGATTGGATTCTTCGGGTGGAAGATCCCTTCTCCATGGCCGCTAATGATCCCCTTTTCATAGGCAGATTGAATATAGCCTGAACCAAAGGAAGAACTGTTAACATCCGTGAATGACGTTTGCCTTTGTGCGCCATTTAATCCTATTGTTCTACCAATTATCGTTGCCGCTTCTTCCCTTGTGACTGAGCGATCTGGATAAAAGTAACCACCTGGATAACCAGCGATTAGATTTTTATTGACAAGATAATCTATTTCTGTTTTGTATTTGGCCGGGATATCTTTCAACGATATCGCGGAAGTTTCCTTTGGAGAGAAAATTGAAAACAGCAATACGACAACGAGAGACAACAACAAATAAGGCAACTTTCTTAACATGATAGCGTTACTCCTTTTCATTTCTTTTCATTTCACTTGGAACCTTATCAAAGTCCCCTTCATCTGCTTTATCGACCGGCAAGATTGGATCATTTAGGTTTATCCTAATTTTCTCTTGTCTATTAAATGATGTGACGAACTAATTGAACCGACCCCCTTCTAAACGAAACAAAATGGATATGTTATAACAGAACGACAAGGAATAAATGAGATATCGTGATATCCCCAACCAGAAAGATGTATGGTCTTGCCTATGTAGAATTATCAAAATTGATTCCATTCTGCTAGATTCCTTAATTAAATCATACAGCTCCAACGCCTAAATTTAAAGAAAAAACCCAATAATATTACATCTTTACTATTCCCTAGACAATTTAAGTGATATTATCTTTCCACCCATCGTTCCCCACATAACTCTGAAACTGACAATATGTTTTCCTATTTTTTCTGACATTACAATGAACTTGTAATATATCTCCAGAATGATTATTCATGTAAAGAAAATATAGCATAATTCTCCCAATGGCCATTCATTTATGGCTGAAATTTAATCTTTTTGTAATATATTACCCAAAACACAAGATTTATGTAGAAACAAAGGGAATGGTGGTCTATAAAAGAAACACTAGATAGCTATTTATTTTTAGAACGACGCTAAAATATTGTCGAATGCGATTGCTTTTTAATAAGTTCACTAACTAACATATGGTTATATTTGTAAATAATTATTCCGAAGAAAAAATCTATTAAATACCTCCAAATTCTGTTAGATTTATAGATAATAAGAAAAATAGGAGGAATAAACAAGAAAATGAAACGTTTACCACTAATCATTATTATCTTTACTCTACTTCTTTCTGTGTTTCCATTGAATCAAGCAAGTGCTGCGAGTAAAGATGATATATCTGGACACTATTTTGAAACAGACATGAGAATTTTAATTGGGAAAGGCTTATTAGGCGGATATGGAAATGGTATATACAAACCAGATAATCCAGTAACGCGAGCTGAATTTGCCTCTTTTATCGTGAGAGCTTTAGATTTAGGGACGATGGCTGCTTCTGAATTTTCCGTTGCACAATTTTCTGAATCTGCTAGTTTCACGGACATTAACACGGATGATTGGTATTACCCAGCCATCTTGGCAGCTAGCCAAAATCGTATCGTAGGTGGATACCCTGATGGATCGTTTCAACCAAATACGAAGATCTCACGTCAGGAAATGGCGGCCATGATTATGAGGGCGATCCAATCAAAAGGCGTGATCTCAGAAGCAGCACCACTCAGTTTCACAGATCAAGCGAATATTAATCCAATGTTCCGAGATTCTGTACAACGATTACTATTTTTAGGCGTCATGTCTGGGAAAACGGATACGAATGGCAATGTTGCTTTTGCACCATCAAGTAGCACGACTAGAGGCGAAACAGCAGCCGTTATTAATCGAATGCTAAAAGTCATTCATCCTCCACAAAACTTAGAGTATAAAGTTGCTTCTATAACGAAAGGGTCTGAGCCCGTTGTCGTTCATGAGTATGAAACCTTTACGGAAGCAAAGAATAAAGTACGTGATAACCAAGTCGTCATGCATGGAAATGTGATTGTGTGGATGACATCTGGAATCGCTGTATCAAATAAATTTACTGTCCTTTATACGGATGCAACCTTTAAAACCAATTCTACTTATGTAGCTTCAGGGGTGGAATTGAAATATTACGACGCAACGGAAGATTGGGTAAAAGTGCAGATTGCCGATGTGACAGGCTATGTGAAACCAGACACGGTCAACTTAACCCCGATTCAAGTAGTCGACAACCGCTCTTTTTATGAAACAAACGGCGGAATTTTAGTCCATAAAATTTACAATCCCATCTTAAATAGTTGGGCAAGTTATACATTTGGAAAAGCTCCTAGTTTTATGAAAGCAGAGGGGAAATATTACAGCTGGAACGGAAATAGTTTCTACCTTTCAGATGGTTCTTTTGCAGGGGAAGCTTATCAGTATTTTAATAGAATGCCGCTATACACCCAAACACAATATACAGGTGCTCAATTAGATGAATTTATCCGATCTGTTAAACCAAACAGTCCATTAATCGGAACTGGAGATGCATTTAAAAAGGCGGAACAACAATATGGAACAAACGCTATGTATTTCCTAGCTCATGCCATTTTAGAAAGCAACTGGGGTGAAAGTAAGATCGCCAAAGATAAAAATAATCTATTTGGATTAGGTGCAGTGGATAGCAGTCCCTATGAAAGTGCTTATACATTTGGTAGTTATGAATTAGGTATTCTTGATGCAGCCAGCAAATATATTGTGCCAGGCTATTTCAGTGAAAGCGATTGGCGCTTTAGCGGGGAGCATCTTGGCAATAAAGGTACAGGGATGAATGTACGCTATGCATCAGACCCTTACTGGGGCCAAAAGATTTCCGGTTTAATGTTTCAAATTGACCAATATTTGAGTAGCCAATACAATTTACCAGCAGAGTTGAACAAGTATAAACTTGCTGAAACAATTGTTAAAAATGTTAATGTTCGATCAGGGACTCAGGTAACAGACCCTATCGAATATAAAATTCGGGACATCGGGACAACTGTTCAAGTATTAGATACACTGTCTGCTACAGGAACTTGGTACGTAATTGCTCCCAAAAACATAATGGGTCAAACATACCCTGAATTGTATACGTACAGTCACGGTTATGAATCGTATGGAACAAGTTTAAAACTCCTTCCCCTAGCGAAATAATACAGTCTCACTTTTGATGCGTGTTCAAAAAGGAGGATAAAAAGAGCCGAGAAGTTCGAGGAGCGATAGTCTCGAGGACCGGATCGTATTAGTGATACGTGAGGACCGGAGAGACAGAGCGATGAAGAAATTCGACAGCTATTTTTACCGGACTTTTTGAACATCCTCTTTCAGGGAAGTAACAGCTACTTGTTACTTCCCTTTTATGTTATATTATTTAGGGTGTTTATGTTAATCTCGGTTTAACAGGCTGTAATATTTTATTTAAATTTTTGCGAGAGAATCAAGAAAAATAGATGGGGGATCAACCCTCCACTGATAGAAGTTTCACTTTAAACAAAGGAGTCCGATTAGAAATGAAACATGTACATATTATGGGTGTTCCCTTTTTATATACCGATCTTAGAGCCTTTATCGAGCTACTAGACAAGCAAATCCAGCAGCAAGAAAAGGCGTTCGTGATCACAGCAAATCCCGAAATTGTCATGAAAGCACAAGAAGATTCTAGCTTTATGGATATCATTCAAAAAGCTACTTATATTACAGCGGATGGAATTGGAATCGTCAAAGCTGCACAACTTCTCAACACTCCTTTACCTGGAAGAGTGACAGGCTATGACACAATGGTTGAATTATTAAAGCTTTCCAATGATAAGCAGTATAAGATTTTCCTACTTGGCGCTCAACCAGAAACATTGGAAAAAGCGAAAGTGAATATCGAACGTGATTACCCACATGTACATATAACAGGCACCCAAGATGGCTATTTTGACTGGGAAAAGAACGACATATCAGATAGAATTATGGCGCTTGAACCTGATCTCATTTTTGTTGCTTTAGGTGTCCCGCGACAAGAAAAGTGGATTTCTGAAAATCTGCATCGTTTTAATAAGGGAGTTTTTATTGGTGTGGGCGGAAGCTTTGACGTCATAGCCGGAACCGTAAACAGAGCTCCTGAAATTTGGCAAAAGCTTAATCTAGAGTGGTTCTATCGCTTACTCAAACAGCCTAGCAGATGGAAACGGATGCTCGTTCTGCCACAATTCGCCCTTAAAATGATTGGCCAGAAAGTAAAGGGATCGTAATGAGCCGCCAAACATTTATTAGAAGTACATTAATCTTGTCTGTCGCTACCTTACTCTCGAAAATTTTAGGAAGTGTGTTTAGAATTCCGTTACAAAACATTGCTGGAGACGAAGTCCTCGGTATTTTCAGCCTTGTTTATCCCGTGTATATGGTAGCGTTGACGCTTTCTGTAGCAGGTATCCCAATTGCCATTTCACAACTCATCACAAAAGCTAGAGCAGAAAAAAATCACGACAAAATTAAAGAAGTGTACGTCACTGCCAGTATTTTGGCCCTTGTTTTCGGGATTTTGAGTTTTTCATTCATCTTTATCTTTTCCGATTATCTAGCTGAAATTTTAGGAGGACCTTCCACTAAACTATCATTAATTGTCGTTTCGCTAACCTTGCTGGTGGCCCCATACATGGCTGTTTATCGAGGATTTTTCCAAGGCTTTGAAAATATGACACCGACTGCTATTTCTCAAGTGACTGAGCAATTGGTAAGGGTTGGGCTTATCTTACTGGCGGCTTATTATTTAGTACAGCGGAATTACTCAGATGAAGTCGTTGCAGCAGGTGTTATGGTCGGTTCCTCTATAGGAGCATTAATATCGTTACTTTATTTGCGAACATTATTCAAAAAAGCTAACTTATTGCAAATGACAAACGTTCGTTATTCCTTTGACTCGTTTAAAAGATGGAGTAAAGTTATTTTAAAAATTTCTATTCCGATCTGTATTGGTGCAATCACGATGGCACTTTTAAATTTTGTCGATTCTGTGACAGTCCCCTTTGCATTAAAAGGTGCTGGGGTCGAACAAGGGAATATCAACTACCTTTATGGGATTTATGGGAGAGGATTATCCTTAGTCCAAATTGCAACCGTATTTGCTACATCGATTGTGTTGCCATTAATTCCACTCATCACCAAAAAACTAGCTGAAAATGATGTTCTTTCGACTAGAGGCATTGTTGAAAAAACGCATCGAATGACTCATTTCATTTCTTGGCCTGCGGCATTTGGTCTCTTAGCACTAACATTACCGTTAAACCTTTCATTATTTACGGATTTAGAAGGAAGCTTGGTCTTAGCCATCATCGGCTTTAGTTCTGTCTTTACTTCTTTAACTGTTCTCGGTACTGGAATTCTACAAGGGATGAATCTCGCTAAACTAGGTGCTTATATTATCTTATTTGGTGCCTTACTAAAAGTCCTTGCAAATATTTTCTTCGTAAAATATTTCGAATTGACAGGTGCTGCCCTTTCTACCTTGTTTGTATATATCCTCTTATTTTTTATCAACACGTATTATATAAACAAGAAATTGGCATTTTCATTTATCAAGCGCGAAACCCTATTCATGATTCTAGCTTCACTCGTAATGGGGGCAATAATTGGTTATCCAACCTTAACCCTGCATATTGAAAGCTGGTCAAGATTAGGCGCTCTTCTATATGTGATGGTCGCGATTGTTTTCGGAGTGATTATTTATTTTCTCCAGCTCTTCTTATATAGAGTAGTAAAGAAACAGGACATTAAAAACTTCCCTATCATAGGAAAGTTTCTGAAGTAACTTAATTTTTTATGAACCCCCTAAATGAAAGGAATGAATGATTTGAATTTAAAGAATCGCCGTTGGCTATGGAGCATCATGATTTTGCTACTCATTGTTTCCCTGCCTGGTTTATCTGACAGATGGAAGGTTGAATGGCAGAATAATCAATATGAAATGATCTTGCCATTCAATGAAATACAGGATTTAACGAAAGACTTTGGTAAAGACAAGATCACACTAGCCCAAGCTCTCTCATCATTAAAAGAAGCCGGTTTGGATACGGTAAGCTTTGAACCCGATACTCTATCTGAATTGGAAAATCAACATGTTATATCGATTCTCAGTCAACAAAATATTAAAGATCTTACCTTATTTAATGATGAACAACTCCCTTTGATTAAAGAAAAAGGAGTCTATATCACCGTTCCGGAAGATTCATATTATCAAAAGCAAATATTAAATAATCTCAAAAACAAAAAAGTCAAAATTAATAATACGATTGTTTACTTCATCCCTGATCCGAAAGGTGATATAAGATCTACGCCTATTGGATATAATCAGGAAGCCATTCAGATGGTTAAAGATTATGGTTTGAATTTCGTTTTAAGATTGAAGAACTCAACCTTTAATGTAAACAAGAAAATGATTGATGAAGTTTTAAAATTAGACGATGAGCATCTAACGTCCGTGTTATTTTCCGGATCAGACGTTATTGGTTCACCTAAACCACAAGAAATCAAAAAATGGGCGAAACAACTAAATGACGCAGGATTAAGTTTTTATGCGATTGAATTTTCTGATCAAAAAGGTATGCAAACTATAGCAAAAGAAACAGATTATAGTATTATTAGGCTCCATAGCCTCAATATAGACAAGAAGACATTTCATGAAAAAGTAGATCGAGCTACACGTGCTGTCAAAGAACGAAATATTAGAGCGCTCTTCTTGCATCTCGATAACGGTTCTTCTAAAGAGAGCTTGAAAAGTGCTACGAAATATATTAGCCAAGTGAAGAAAGAAATGCCTAGTTTGTTTGTCGCAGGCGAAGCAAAACCATTTGATGATATTTCCGTTTCAAAATGGCTAGTAGCCGTTGTTCTTCTAAGTGGTGTGATCTTTACCGCACTTGCTGCCATGGAGATCATGAATAAAAAGATCGGGGCATTAGCCGCTATCTTTATGGGGCTTGTAGCCGTGTTTTATTTATTAACTTCTAAATTGGTATTTTTACAAGTATTCGCCTTAATTATCGCTGTTATCACACCGATATTTGCTGTCTTATTTAAAAGAGAACGTTCAGGGTTTAAAGGAATAACGATTCATTATTTACAAGCAGTCGCAATTAGCATCATCGGGATCATCATTGTACTTGGCTTATTAAATGGAAATGAATTTTTAACCAAAATGGAAGTTTTTAAAGGTGTAAAATTGGTTTACATTGTACCAATCTTGTTTGTTACCGTATATGCTTTCTGGGGTCAAATCCTAACGATTCTCAAATCTCAAGTTAAGTATTGGCATATTGCATTAATACTAGTTATAGCAGCTGTTGGCTATTATTATATTGGTCGCACAGGTAATTCTGGTTCCGTTAGTGAGTTAGAATTAACGATTAGACAAAAGCTAGAAGAAGCTTTTTATGTTCGACCGAGAACGAAAGAATTTTTAATTGGCTTCCCATTTTATATGCTCGCGCTTTATGTGATGAGCTTTAATAAAAAATGGGGGAAATTTATTCTCATACCAGGAGTCATCGGTTTCTTATCGATCATGAATACATTTACACATTTGCATATTCCGTTGTATATTTCAACATTGCGTACGTTCTATAGTATTGTATTAGGCTTTATTGTTGGTTATCTATTTATCATCGTCTTTAAATTTGGCTATCGTTATATTTCTAGAATGGTTAAAGCGAGGTGGCCATAATGCGAGTGGTTTTATCTGGGTATTATGGTTTTGATAATGTCGGCGACGAAGCGATTCTTTACTCAATCGTCCAAGCATTACGAGAAAAGAAGCCTGATATCGAAATTACGGTGCTTTCAAATAATCCTGCCTCTACGAAACAGACCTATCAAGTAGACGCTGTTAACAGATGGAAAATGAAAGATGTCATGCAAGCGATCAAAGAAGCAGATGGGCTGATTAGTGGTGGAGGAAGTTTACTTCAAGATCAAACAGGGCTGAAATCCATTCCTTATTATTGTGGAATTATGAAAATTGCGCAACACTATAAAAAACAAGTGTTTGTCTATGCCCAAGGAATGGGACCGATCAATAAAACGATAAGCAAATGGTTGGTAAAAGCAACCTTAAATAAAGTTCAACATATTACAGTTCGTGATACTAGCTCGAAACAGTTATTAAAGGACATCGGAGTATCTAAAGATGTTCGCGTTGTCCCAGATCCAGTTATGGGCATCAACCTTGCTTCGTTTCAAAATAGCTGGTTAGAGAGCCAAGACTTAAAGAAATCTTTCATTACGGTTTCTGTCAGAGATTGGCCTTCTACAATCCACTTTAAAGACGAAATCGCTAAGTCATTAGACCAGCTTGTACAGGATGGTCACGATATTGTCTTTATACCGATGCACGGTGAACATGATGATCAAACATCAAAAGAAGTAGCCGCTTTAATGGCTGAAAAAAGTTATATCGCACCCTTTCATTCGACGATTGAAGAAAAGATTTCAATCATCGGCAAATCAAAGTTACTGATTGGGATGAGATTACATTCGCTTATCTTTTCAGCGATTAACTTGGTACCCTTCATCGCTTTATCCTATGATCCAAAAATAGATGCCTTTGCTCATATTTGCGACCAACCTATTGCAGGTCATGTGGAAGAAAGAAACTGGGATCATCAAAGTCTGACTCAACACATCCATACAATTCTGAATCAGTATGCAGATGTAAAAGAGCAGCTCGAGCTGCGTGTAAAACCACTGCAAGCATCTGCACTGCAAACAGCAGAAAATAGCATTCAAGCTTTTTCTTAAACAAGTTAAAAAAAGAATGTCCCAAAAGGGTCAGGCCTCACACTCTATAGTAGATGCGTGGTCTGACCCTTTCGTTATGGGGCATCCTCTTTTTAATACGTTCAACATTACAAAAGGTTAGCAAAGACTGGGCAATGATATGTTCGTATCGTGTGCTCGACAACAACAAAGCACTTACTTGCGTAAGTGCTTTGTTTGTTTCATTCATTTTCAATATAAGTAATGACTGCATCAGTAATCGCAAATAATTCTTTTACTTTCAACTTCCGGTTTTTTGATAGTTTGCTAGCTAGCTCTTTATCAATTATCCCCTTTTCTTTTAGCATTCCCCAGTTGTTTTCCCCTGTATCTTCAAAAAATATCTTAGCTAAAATCGCTGCTGCTTCATCTCTTTTAAGCGGGCCATTCTTTGAATAAATGACTTCAGAATAAACAGTAGAAAACTTGTTGCCAAGTTTATTAATTATTTCAGGATTTACACGTTGAATCGAATTGTAGATCATATTCATAAAACGATGCCGAGTGACCCATTCATCAACCATTAAGTCATTTTCATAACCAGCAACGGCTAATCCATAATTCATTAACGTTTGAATGGATGGATCAAACCATTCCCCTTTGTATGGATAATCCGTCTTATGATGATCGACGTAAGCACCTTGCTGATTTAATATGTCTCTTAGTGTACGTATCAGTGCTTTATTTTTACTCATTTCTCGAAAAGAAATATGTTCTTTTAAGGCAAGTGATGCTGCTGCACCTGCTGCTTCACCCGCTGCCATTCCAGTTGGGACAATACGTGCACTTCCTGCAGCAAGTGAAGAGAAACCTGCTGAGCGGCCTACTACGAGTAATCCATCGATTTTTAGTGGGACTAAGGAACGGAATGGGATCGCATATTGTTCCGGTTTCGACAGGACATATCCATAATCATGAGGGGACTGTGCCTGGACATCTACTGGATAAGCCCCCCAGCCAATGACGTCCCAATGATCTTTATTCGTCCAAACATCAGACATTGGCAGCTGATATTCTGCCATGATATGTCTTGTTTCTCTTACATAAAGCTCCGTTGGATAGTTTACAATCTCAGCCTTTTCAAAACCAGGAAACTCCTTCTGTAAAAACGTAAGGATGTGTCGAGTCTCAATCTCGCCTTTTTTTATTGCGTCCTGTTTTGACTGATGATCTAATCCATCGACGCCAAAGATTTGCAAAGCATTTATATAATAATCATCATCGATTTTTACTAGATTTAAACCTCGTAATCTTGTATTCTCTTCTACTGGCTTATAATCATAATGAAGATTGGTAAAGCCCCATGCTACTGTATTGGTTACCTCGGCTGGGCCAAACTTTTCGGACTTTGCCGTTTTTTTGATTTGCTTCCAATCGACGTTTTTCAAATGTATCATTAACGTGACAGCCATTTTTTTATCCTTGATGCCAATATCTTCTCCACCAGTAAAATACGGTACATGCGACATTGCCGCAAAATCAGCGTCTTGAGTGGCATCGATAAACGAATGTCCTTTTACTTCAAATTCACCATATTCGTTTTTTAGCTTTACAGCCGCTACCCGATTATGATCCAAGATTGATTCCACAACTTTGGTTTCTGCTGATAGGGTAATGTTCGGTTCATCGTCTACTAACTTTTTAAAAGCAACTTTTGCCTCTAAAATCCCAAAGGCGTTTTTGCGACCAATAAATTGGTTCCATTGTTCATAGATTCCCTGGCTCACCGGCTGACCATCTTCTCCTTGTGGTACATCAATAAAATTCAACATTCCATACGTAAATAAGCCACCTAATTCCTCGCGATCTTCGATGAGCAGCGTCTTTGCACCATTACGTGCAGCTGATACGGCAGCAGCAACCCCTTCCGGCTCACCACCAATGACGATTACATCATATTCTTCATCAAAGTTTTTAACCGGTTCTGGTTGTTTATATGTAGAGATATATTTTTTAACTTCTGGCGTTTTCATTATTGAGAATAATCTATTGCCACCAACCGCTGCCACAATCACAAACAATAAAGCTACTATACATCTAACTATTTTTTTCATAGACTCTCCTTAAAACTGGATTTCCATATATTCATATCCTATATTTGTAACAAAAAACCAGGACAATTGTTTTAGCTTAATACTTTAAGTACAAAATCGCAACCATCTTATTCACTATTTTTTTGGATTTCTTTGAAAGTTTCCCTCATTAAACTTGATCCAAACATACATTTGAATCGGATTGTTTTAAAAAAAGTAGTAAAGTATCATTATTTTTGTAATTTTTTGGAGTTGATTTTCATATCTCACTTTAACTAACCATCATAGAGGGGACGAAAAAAACTACTGATGGAGGTTTCACTTTATATAAGGGGGAGATTTAGTTGATTTTCAACTCGTTCGAGTTTATATTTGTGTTTCTTCCAACTGTTTTGTCATTTATTTCATAAGATATCTTTATCCAAGTTCGCTTAATGATAAGAGAGCTGATCCCCATACTAGTTATACGGGATCAGCTCTTATTTAAATACATTTATTTAGTGTTGAATCATTTCAATCGATTAATACGACATCATTCTGGGGAATTAAGTCGTTAGATAGTTGTTACTGACTGCATCCCTTCGCTCCCATCTGTTTTATCCTCACTCTATATTACTATAGAGCTACAAGCGGCAGATGATCAACACTACTATGGATGCGCCGCCGCCTTGCTGACTTCAATGGCGCTAACCCGCCTCTTCCAGCAAGACCTCAAACGTTCCGTTATTCTTATCCCTCAACACAGTTGACAGTGTACAAGTGACAGTTAACAGTACGAAGAACTTGCCCCCCACTATTAACTATAAACTCTCCACTTTCAACTGCTCTTTTGACAGCCTTAGGTTTCCACTACTCAGGTGTGAGAACGACCGGTTTAACAGACCAATTCGTCCGATCGCCATTGAACCATTTCAGATTCAAGGATGACTGCTCAACTCCTAGCTTGATTCGTAACAGCCACTACCTCACCCTGCTTCTACATGGATTCGTCGCCTAACCATAGCTGCCTTTTAAGGAGCCCCGCGGTTTTGTAATGGATAGTTGACAGTTAGTTAGAAGTCAGGATTTTGTTCGGATGTTTTGATGATGGATGTGAGCAGTTTTATTAGCTCGGTGGCATCTTTTAGTAATGACTTGCCTAGTTTTTCATCCAAGTAATCTGTTGCGATAAGCAATTCAAGCCAATATTGAGTCTCCGCTACTTCTTTTAGAGAAATGCTTAATTTGGCAATAAAGTCTTTTTTACTTTGACCTTCCAATGCTTCCCGAATGTTTGCCCCAATACTTGTACCAGACTTCAAAACTTGTTTAGAAAGAACATACCCCTTCTTTTCAGTAACTAAGTATTGATTCAGTCTTACAATCCGTATCGCAAACTTAAACGCCTTATCATCAACAATACTTCTACTCATAAGCCCTCCAAACTATCAACTCTTAAACTGTCAACTGTACACTATCCACTACTTCCCCTACGTCTTCACCTGACTTCACCCCTTTGGCCTGTTAGTGCCGCTTTGGATGCAGGAGGATTAGGCAAATGCAAGTTGTCTGTTTGCACTAGAAGGTCTTTCACCTTCTTATTCAAAATAACAGTTGGAAAATGAATTTTCCGCTTATTTCACCAGGATATCTGGCTTATAAAGCAACGTTTCGTTTAATTTTGTTCAGGAGTGGTTTCTTCACTACGGTGGATAAATAAAGCCATATCCCCTCGTTTTACTGTTTCATTTGGAGAAAAAGTGGTTGAGGTTGTACCCACTGCAATGTTATTTTTTAGTAAAGCTGGGATGTAAGAAGCATACCAAGCTTCTGCATCAATATCCTTAAATGGATTGTCGACTAATTTTTCTTCTTGAAGCTTGTAACCGGTAACAATCATTGCAGCTACTTCGGCTCTTGTTACTGGCTTGTCGGGCTTAAATGTTCCATCTTTATAACCACTAATCACACCAGCTTCTGTGAGTGCTGCTACAGCATGATAGTAATACGAACTTATTTTCACATCCGTGAAGCTAGGTTTGCTTACATCGGCTGTATCCAGCCCTAAAACCTTCGCTAAAATCACTGCGGCTTGTCCGCGATTTAACTTCTCTAAAGGTTTAAAGCTCCCATCTGGAAACCCGTTAATGATCTTCTTTTCAGATAAACTTGAAACTGCTTGATAGTATAGACTTCCCGGCTTTACATCAGAAAAGGACGCGGTACCCGTATCACTTGCCTGTGCTGACTGAACAGATACAATGGACCCTGCTGCAATTGTTGCAGCAAAAGCTGTGTTAACTATTTTTTTCGTATGCTTCCCCAAAATAATACCCCCAATTATTAATCTGCGTTTTAAGTTGGCCTAACAGCCTCTCTTGACTTGCATGATTAGTTCTTGTTATCTTGTCTCTAAAAGTTTATGGTGCGTAACATCCATTACTTCGCTCCAGCAGTATCCTGTACGCGACCTTCTATAGTCGGATTTACCGTTTTAAGCTTAGCTACATAATCTCTCAAGTTCTCCCAATCAGACAATCCAAGATCCGTTACTCTTCCTTCTTCATAGGCTTTCGCAAATACAGTGAAACCGTCGCCGCCTTTAGCCGTAAATGCGTTTGTCGCGACAATATACTCAGCAGTCTTATTCAACTCTGAATATGTACCATCTGCGCCTTTCACTTCGACTTTAACCACTCTACTGTTCGCAGCCTTCGTACTGTCAAACGTGAATTTCAACCCAGACATATGAAGGAAACCACCGTTTTCTTTCGGAGCCTGACTCACACTATGCTCTAGGGCTTCAATGATTTCTGCACCAGTCAGCTTCATTGTCGCAAGTGTATTACCGAAAGGCAGCACTGTTAAGATATCACCAATTGTAATTTCCCCTTGATCGATTGCAGCTCGGATTCCACCACCATTTTGGAAAGCAATTACGGTATCTTTATTGAATTCCTTAGCTTTATCAAGCATAGCATCTGTGATTAAATTACCAAGTTCGGTCTCATTTTTTCTGGCACTTGGCTTTTTATCATCTCCGCCATCACGTGGATTAGCCAGCTCCATTACGGCCGTTGCTCCAGATGGCGTATTTTTCACATCTTCTATTTTTGAAGAATAAGGTTTTAAAAGTTCAGCTGCTTCTGGATCATCCTGTTTATCTGCCACTTTAATTAACTTACCTGCTTGTCCAATGACCTTGCCATTTTTGTCAAAACTGACATCTAGCGTACCTAAAAAGTCACCATACTGATAGCCCTGCACAATAACCGTCGGATCTTTCTCCGCTCCCTTATCATTCTTCGTAATGACAACAGGTGCATCAAGTTGAGTATGACTGTGTCCGCCAATAATGACGTCAATTCCTTCAACCTTTTCGGCCAGAAGCAAATCGTTATCATAGGCAGGATTGTCATCAAAACCAATATGGCTGACAGCTACAATTTTATTAACCCCTTGACCGGAAAAAGCAGCAACTGCCTTTCTAGCTTCTTCAAGATAGTTTTTGAATTCCACTTTCTCAGGGCTTGCAATATCCTTTGTTTCTTCCGTGGTTAATCCGAAGAATCCAACCTTTTCACCATTAATTACCTTAATGATGCCATTGTAAACCTTTCCGTTCTCCGGCTTACTTGAAATTAAATCACTGAATAACCCTGTAAAGTTTTCATCTTTTGAAAAGTCCACATTAGAACTGACAAATGGGAACTTGGCACCTTTAATAAAGTCTGCCAATGCTTTATGGCCTTCTTTACTTGAGCCTAAATCAAACTCATGGTTACCAAATGTCATTACATCATATTTCATTAAATTCATAAACGTGAGATCCGCTTGCCCTTTAAACTCATTGAAGTACAATGTTCCTGAGAATACATCCCCTGCATCAATCAGCAGTGCTTGTGGTTTTTCAGCTCGAACCTCTTTCACTGCTGTGACACGTTTGGCCACATTGTCTAAATGAGCGTGAGTGTCATTCGTGTGCATTAAAGATAATTGAAAAGTTGCATTGCTATTCCCAGCTCACACTGGGCCTACACCGTACGGGCGCCTTTTAGCGCATACGGCGTGCCATCAGTTATTCCATCTTGCACTTAATTCCCCATTTAAATATATCATCATTATGCTTGTAAAATATTAATTTTATGTAAATGCGTGTAAGATTCCCTTTGATGCGACTTGATTTCGTAACCGTTAGATTACTCCAATATTTATCAGCTATGTTAAATAATACGGTTATAAAAAATTTTTGGCTCATTCATGTGAAACCGTGGTTTCGCATGAATGAGCCAAAATCTTAAAGTTTAAGCCCTGGTCGATTACTTTACGTTCGTTTTATTACAAACTCTTATACCCCATAATTCTATTTTTAAAGTATGAATTATTAATAGATGTTACTGTTACACCTTGACTTGAACTGGCATGAATAAATTCATTATTTCCTAAATAGATTCCCATATGTGAAACAATTGCTTTACTATTTGTTGTTGTATCAAAGAATATTAAGTCTCCTGGCTGTGGTGCCTTTACATTCTTACCCATATCAAAATAAGTAGAAGATGAAACACGGGAAACCTGATAGCCAGCTTTTTTTAATACATAATAGATGAAACCGCTGCAGTCAAAACCACTAGGTGATGAGCCAGCCCATGAGTAAGGGGAACCGGTTAGCTCTTTTGCTATCTTAATTAATTCCGATGAAGATTGTGTATTGTTAACAACATTATCAGGCTTGACTGTAGTAGAAGCTTCAGAAGATATTAAACTACTATCAATAACTAAAGATTGTCCTAGATAAATCGTATCAGTGGTTAAATTATTAATCGCTTTCAACTGATTAATCGTCATGCTGTACTTTGAAGCTATTTTAGATAAAGTGTCACCAGCTGTTACCGTGTATGTTTCACTGCCGTTTTGAGGCTGAGTTGGTTTAACAACGCTTTGTTCGGTGGCCTCTACACTCGGTGTAGTAACACTGTTCGTTTCGGTAGACTTTTCAAGCTGAAGGACTTGTCCAAGATAGATTTGGTCTGAGCTAAGTTTATTAATGCTTTTTAAGTTTACGACTGTCGTATTATTATTGCTTGCAATTTTCCAAAGACTATCTCCGGTCTTCACTGTATGCGATTGGTCTTTTGAAGGTTGGCTCGTCTCAGTTTTTGGTAATTCAACTACAGTCGTCCCTTGTGTTTCTGAGACGATCAGCTTATCTCCTGGATAGATAACGGTAGAAGTAAGACTATTTAAGTTTTTCAATTCACCGAGCGTAATTCCATATTTATTTGCAATTTTTGTTAAATTATCACCAGAAACTACAGTATGTACGGTTGTATTCATTTTATTAAACGTTATTTGTGATGCAGTCTTTACCTCTGTTGGGGTAGATGTATGATCCATTAACAAGACCTGGTTTACATAAATAGCATCGGATTCTAGCTTATTTAGTTCTTTTATTTTTGCTACAGTCGTCTTATTAGCTTGGGCAATTTTATGTAGACTATCTCCTTTTTTTACCGTGTATGAATCAGCAAAAGCAGATGGTGCGATTATTGAGGATAATACTGCGACTGTCGAAATCGTGTAAAGGGTTTTCTTCATCATTCCCCATCCTTTAATATGTAATTAATCTTAATTTTAGCAAATTTTATGTCAGAAAAATTATTACATTTATGTTACAAACGGTAAATATTGATTTATATTGTAGAAAATACGTTTGAAACTACATATTTTGCTAATCTTTTATGACTGATTATGCTCTTTTTCACTATTTAATAGAATTTCAATTTAAAGCCATGTACCTAGATTACAGTAGCATTTCTACCTATCTCTATTACTCTGTTGATTTTTCACATAAAAAAGGAACCTAAACTCTATGATTAAATCGAATTTAGGTTCCTTCACTTAATAGATATTTATCTGTCGAATCTCACTCGTTCATTCATGAACCTCATTTAGATAGTTCACCCAAATCGGCTTCACCTTATCCACCACAAGATGGCTGCCGCCTCTACCTTTGACGTTTTCCACCATCCAAGTCATAAGAAGCCTCGGGTTATCTGTGTTGAAGCCTACGAACCAGCCATTTTCTGTACCTGTCGATTCTTTGCTTAACTTGATTTCGGCTGTTCCTGTTTTCCCAGCGAGTGGAATACCTGTTTCACTTAGCGAATGGGCAGATCCAGCGCGGTTTTCGACAACTTGAGTAAGCATTTTCGTTATTTGCATAGCTTGATCTTTGGTGATGACATTTTCTTTCCATATAACCGGCTTGTCCTTACCATCGAGAAACAGCTTTGGTGCAATCATGTTTCCTTCGTTCACAAACGTCGTATAAGATAGTGCTACATGCAAAGGACTCATCAGTACCTGTCCTTGACCATACCCACTGTCAGCAAGTCTGCCTTCTGAGTCGATTTTTCCTATTTGCGACGATTTGATGGCATATTCAAACGGGATGGTTTCTTCAAAGCCGAAATCCTTCAGCCCTTTTGAAAATTTATCTGTTCCAAGTTGCAGTGCTTTTTGGGCAAAGTATATGTTGTCAGAATATACTAATGCGGCGGTCATATTGATTGGTATACCTGGTGTGGATACCCTTGTTATACTGTGATCTTTCCAATTTGATTTCTTCCATGTCTTTCCCTTAATTTCAATCGCTTCATTTGGATCGACACCGTTTTTCATGGCAATCGAAGCTGTGAGTGCTTTAATCGTTGAGCCTGGAGCATAGGTTGAACTAAAGCGATTAAAGAGCGGCTTATTCGGATCACTTTCCCACGCCTGCCGCACGGCTGTTGTCATTCCGAGCACGTATTGGTTCGGATCAAATGATGGGCTGCTTACAAGCGCGAGCGTTTCTCCTGTTACCGGGTTCAAAGCTGCTGCAGAGCCTACTTCCCCTTTATATTGGGCGAAAATTTGCCGTTGTAGCTCAGCATCGATCGTTAGGACGATGGTTTCGCCTTCTTCAGCTTTCTTTTCAGCAATAATCTTTTCCTGGCCTCTATCCGTTTTGACGGAAATTTTTGCTCCAGATTTTCCTTTTAATCGTTCCTCAAGGATTTGTTCAAGCCCTCTTTTTCCGATTACATCGTTTGCCCTGTAGCCTTTCTTTCCCCATGTTTTAAGCTCTTCAGCGGTGATTTCGCCGATATAGCCAATAAGATGGGCGGTTACTTCTTTGTACGGATACACGCGGTCAGCCACTTCATTCAAATGAATCGATGGAATGTCTGCGAGCGCCTCTGTTAACGCTGTATCTTCAATCGACACTTTTTTAAGCGGAACAAAGTAGTTCGGTTTTACCCAGGATTGATTCAGCTTTTTTTCTACTTCTTCTTTCGACATATTTAGAAGTTGGGAAGTTTGTGTGATGATTGCCAATTGATCCGTCATTTCTTCTGGAACGATGCCCACCTCCACAACCGAACCATTCATCGCCAAATATTGTTCATTGCGATCGACAATTTCCCCACGGATGGCAGGATAAGTTGCGATGGACACTTTCCCCCCTTCTTCTAGATCAGGAAAGATATAAGTAGAATCCCAATTCATATACCAATTCTCTTTATCGTCTTTCCCTTCTTTGACAAATGTTGCTTTATGGTCAAAATCTACTGGACCAGCCATTGTATCCATACTGACGGAAAAAGGTAGTTCGGTCTTTTTCAACTCTTTATCATCGATGGATTCTTTCGGTTTTTTATACGTAACGGTCAAATTGGCTGCTTCAATATCTCCATAGATTTTTTCGTATCGCTCTGTGAAACCCTTTACATCTATGGTCTTCTTCGCTTCCACGGATAAATACTTATACATTTCGTCATATTTTTGTTCATTCCAAAGCTTCACGTATGCAGCAAATCGATCTTCTGGCACGGGACCTTTTTCAGAACATCCTGCTAGAATTAAAAATAAAATGGAAATAAAAAGAACTCTTTTCATTCTTTCCTCCTTGATTTTATCATGTGCCTAAATTACCTCTATCTTCATTATAAAATATTTTCTCTGAGACTGCTAGAAGGATATGGCTGACGTATAAGCAGGCCGTCCTTTCATATTGAAGAGCTACTTCGTTTTGTTAAAAAATTTTATTTTTCCGGCTTTTATGTACCCTAATCCATCTCCGAAGAAAAAAGCACCGAGAATTAGTGAGGTTATTACACCGGTCAATGACACGTAAAAGACGAAAAACTCAGATGGAGTATAGGACATAAAGCGAAACTTCAATCAGTGGGGGTTTTACTGCCCGTTAATGCGGGGTAAATTTAATTCTTCTTTCCCGTCTTCAATGACCAGATTCATTCCAAAGATCTCTCTATTTGCAAATTCTACATGAGGATTTACATAAAAAAATCCTGCAAACGGGCAACCGTTGGCAGGCAACTGAAATGTCCTTTTTCCGAAAGACGCTTCACGCTTAGGTACTAGAAACTGAGGGTTTCCAGAAATTCAGGAATCGTACTATTACAATGTCCAAATTATATTCAAAATCTGAACAATTGTTCATTATTGATGCAAAGCAAACTTGTTTTGCTACATAACGAACACTCAAGTTCATTTAAACATTTTTCACATTAGAGATAAAACGGTATTTTCGGACGCATTTTGCCATTTAGGGCGTCTTTTACCGATTAAGATAGTTTTATAGCCTATTTTCGTATATAAATATAACCATAAGAATATTTTCTTTGAAAAATGACCTATTATCAAAATAAGCATGCTAAAATAACACTCTCCATCAGAAATGAGACAGCAAACTTTTCATCTATATAAAACGCAATAAAGGTTTTAGTGTGAATCTTATCTATCGGCATTCAAACGTAAATTATCGAAGGAAATCCAAGACAAGAGAGTAAAAAGACCAGATTATTTATTGCGTTCTATATATCATTTATTATTAATATTCAGATGGTAATTCTTGAGTTCCTATTGGTCCTCCTGCAGTTTCAGTTGAAAAACCAATAAAGCTTAAGCCTGCTACTACGAATAATGCAAACACTAACCCAACTATCTTCTTTTTCATAGGTACTTCCTCCCTTTTTCTTAATTATTATTGGATTTTAATAGAAATAAATTTTATATTTATATTTAACCACAGACATAAAAATCGAGATTTAGCCTTATCGCCGCTTTAATTTAGAGAAACCATGTAAAACCATCATGATTTCTTCCGTATTTGTATGAAAATATAACTCTAGGAATACTTACATAGGGGGTTAGCATGGATTTTTTTGAAATCGGACATAAAATTAAAGAACTTAGAAAGCGTATGAAACTTTCACAGGAAGAGCTTGCTAATGGAATTTGTACACAGGCACAGATCAGTAAACTTGAAAAAGGGGACGTTTTCCCCTATGCTTCGACGCTATACTTAATTTCCCAAAAACTTGGTGTTGATGTAAATTATTTTTTCGATATGGCGATGACGCCTCGCCTCGATTATGTTAAGGAGGTAACGTATCAATTAAGAAACGCAAGAAGGACGATGAATTACCGAGAGATCAGGGACATCGTGGTGGCGGAGGAGAACAATCCGTTATTCAAACAACATAAACGCAATTATCAACTGCTGTTGTGGCATAAGGGAATCTATCATTACGAGTTATATCGCGATTCTGTCAAATCTATCAACATTTTAAAAGATGCGATCCTGTTGACCCAAACTTCGAATAAAGTTCATTCAGAGCGGGAAATTGAAATCTTGTTGAGCATCGGTGTTGTTTTATTCGAAGAAAAGCAATTCAAACAAGCACTTTCTACTTATAAGGATGCTTATCAATTCATTAACACCATTCCTTATCTAGTTGATAATACGGTGAAAATACGGATATACTATAATATTGCTCGAACTTTAACTCGGTTACAGGATTATGAGAAGTCAAATAATTTCTGCCTCGAAGGTATTCAGTGGTGCCTTCAGAAAAGTAATCTTTATTTATTAGGGGAGCTACACTACCATACAGGTTATAATTACGAGCTCTTAGGTGACCTTATTCTGGCTGAACAGTATATGGAAAAAGCAAAATTAATCTTCGACCTCCAGCATGACACACGCTTCATCTCTTTTATCTCACAGAAATTAGATAACTGGAAAGCCCTCTAATATCTTCCACCAGACCGAAAACTAAGCGGTCTGGTTTTCATATGATTCAAATACATCGAAACTAAAAACTCCCCTCTAAAAATTCAGCCCAAAATGAAGTATAATGATAAGATAAACTCGGGAAATGGGGTCTGACCCCTTATGTAGATGAACAAACCCTTATCACAACTAAGGTTATTGATGTAGACTAATTCTGGGAAATAGGGTCTGACCCTTGCACGTAGTTGGTATAGTTGGCTGGGGTTTGGAAGTAACGAAGGATTTCACTTGTGGTAATGTGTCGGTTGGGGGTACCTTTGGCGTATGCAGAATAGCTGCTCCACTTATATTGTTCTGGTTTTTGGACGATATTGGCTTTAACGGGGTTCAGATGAATATAGCGACTGGTGCTTGTAAAGTGTTCAGGGGACTCAATCATCACGGCATGATAACGTCCTTGAAATACGTGGCCGTCAAGGTTATGACGTTTATTGAAAGAAATGGCATAGCGCGAATTTAACTTTCTCATAATAATGCCAGTAGGATCATCTTTTGTTTCCAACAATAAATGGAGATGGTTAGTCATTAAACAATACGCATGCAAATGAAAAAAATATTTCATTCTTGTCTCTTCTAAATAATGCAGATAACTCAAGCAATCATAATCATCATAAAAAATGTCAGCACGGCGATTTCCTCGACACGTAATATGATACATCGCACCAGGAAACCACACCCTGTTCTTCCTTGGCATATTAATGATCAATCCTTTCAAATTTGGGAAATGGGGTCTGACCCCTAACTTCCCTTGATTTAATACTATGATATCAACGTTTTTAATTCAATTATTTTTTTGGGAAATGGGGTCTGACCCCTTGGAGGTGCTGTATGGAGGATTTGTTGTTTTTGGCGGAGGAGCTTGCTAGGTTGCTTCGTCCTTCGGTGGATGAGGATCAGTTGATGGTTCGTGAGGGGCTTTCGCTGAATCGTCAGGGGTTAGTAAAGGTGACTTCGCGGGAAGAGAGTTCGATTTATGCTGTTGTTCAGGATGTAACACCAAAAGAGGTTGAATTTGATATGCTATTTTGGGTTGCATCGGAATGCACATGTGATCATCAATCAATCTGTAAGCACAAGATTGCGGTGTTTTTTCACTTGTACGCAAACATATCTAGTCCAGCGGATTGGGTCCTTAATTGGAATCAAAGTGACAAGAATACGAAAGACCATACAAAGCTTCCAGTTAAGCCTGCCAGTACTCTACTGACAGAATCAGAACCGTTCGAACAAAGCTATGATAGCTGGAAGAATTTCACGAGCGAGTCTTTCACAGAATTAATCGAAGATCAATTCACAGAGAACTCTTTTGTCATGGAAAGGCATATTCAGCACTACTTATCGACGCTTGTGTCCAAAGCTCCTAGGGATTCGAATTGGAAATTGCTTTACCAGTTCACCACGTCCTTGCTCACTTTACTGAACACATTCAAGCTGATAGACGAACATCGTAAACAACCCTATACCATTCGGGCCTTTTACCAGCTAGTTGATGATTTATTCGATTCTTTGCATTCGATGATTTACCGCTTAGCAAACCGATCACGTCCATTCGCCTTTGATTCCTTTATAAGCGGTCTATCGGAAGATACAATTGATCTATTACAAGGCAATGAAGGCTTGGAATATGAAAAGGTTGATTTATATCGTGAACTATGGACCCATTTATTCTCGAAAAAAGCACCTCGAAAAGAAGAGTCGGAACGAATCGAACAGAAGCTTTCGGCGTCAATATTGAGTGAAATAGAACGCTCTACTCACTCCATTGCTGCTATTCACCTCTATGTACTGGATAACCAAGACGACAAGGCGATTCCATTGCTGCAAAATCTCACATCCAATGATTGTCCTTATCTATATTATTGGATGAAACAATTTGCGGACCAGGACACACATCAACGTAATCTGCCTTATATTGAATTTATTATCCGAAATCTGAATGATTATTTAACTGATATTAAGGATTATTATGCTTGTAATGACCATGTCCGTATTTTAGCGAAACCGATCTACGCTTCTTGTACGCACTTAAAACGATTTGATTTACTTGAAAAATTTTACCGAGAGGCGCTTCCATATAGTTATTGGGAATACTCCATGTTTCTTTTTGAGCAACAAAATTATAAAAAATGGACGGATTTAATCATTTATTCTGGCGTAACACTTGATGCAATCGGCCAAGACATGATAAAAACAGTTGTGGCTAGCGACCCTAAGATTATCCTGCCACTCTACCACCATGCTGTACAACAAACCGTTTCTTTAAAAAACCGGTCTGCCTACAAGCAAGCCGTACGATATTTGAAAAAGATGCGAACAATCTATAAAAAGATGAAACAGGAGAATGTGTTCCAGGATTACTTGGACTATATCTCTCTTTCCACAAAACGATTGCGGGCTTTTCAAGAAGAACTGCAAAGGAGTAAGCTAATCGATGGATAACCGAAAAACATTAAAAGTAAAAATTGCGGCAATTGGAAGCGGGAAATACTCCATTGCCGTCGTCACCCCTGAAAATACATATGTAAACCCTGAATCTGTTCGTAGGCTGTTATTCTCTTGGGATGAAGCAAGCTTCTACGGCACTAGACTGACGGTAGATGCGATCGATACCATTCCCGTATTTATCGTCAATGCCTGGGTCCTCTTGAATTTATTTGCTAAAGAAGGATTTAACTCATTTATTGACTGGGAATGGTCAGAACTCTCTTCTCTATGTCTCTCTGCCGCACCTGTCCTTCATGAAGCAATTGAAAAGGGTGTGCCCGTTCCAGACTTTACTAGCCTGCAAAATGAACAGGTCGGTTGGACATTGCCAGAGGAAGTGCTGGAGGAATTCGTACCTGCTTTTTGGGAAGAAAAGGTCTACACAGATATTCACGCTGAAAATGAAGAAACCAAACAGGCGTTTATTGAGGCATGGTATAACGATGCAGCGAACGCCTATCTTTCCGGCTATTCAAGCCTAAAAAATAAATGGGATGAGGCACTTACTGCTTTAAAAGACACTCGACTTACAGCTGATGAATTGCAAACCTTTTTTGATGAAGAAAGCTGGAGTGCTTGGTTAGGGATTGAAGAAAATGCTAACCCTTTCGTAATCGGGTTGAAGTTAACGGAGCCTATAGACGGAGTAGGTCCGTGGAATTTGACTACCTTTTTACGTTCAAAAAAAGAAGAAAATATTGTGATTGATTATCCTGCAAAACGATTACCACGCGGCTGGAATAAATATGCCAGTGAAATCAAACGAACCGTTCAACGCTGGGTTTCCGTCATTCCATGGCTTGGCAATGAAGCGAATGGTTTCAAAGATGAACTAAGTGAGCCTGAAGCTTGGGATTTTCTAACCGACGCTAGTGAAAAGCTGTTGTTTTTAGGAGCTGAAATCCTGCTTCCTTCTTGGTGGATGGCCCTAAAAGAGTCTTCCCTGAAAGTTAGAGCGAGAGTAAAAAGCTCTTCAAATCGCGGTCCTTCGTATGTTGGATTGCAAGCCTTAATGGACTTTGACTGGAGATTTTCCTTGAATGGAGAAGACCTTTCAGAAGCTGAATTCCAAAATCTCGTAAATGAAAAACGACGCCTTGTCTATATCCGTGGACAATGGGTCAAGCTGGATCCGCAATTCATCAAACAAATTCAAGAACTTATGGAAACCGCCAACGACAAAGGCTTACAGTTAACCGATTTACTGCAGCAGGAATTTATGAATGAACAAGATGAAGTGGAAGATGATGATACGAACCAAATGCTACAAATCCAATTTGAATTAAATCAAGAGCTACGTAAAATGGTCAGCCGTTTACGTGAAACGAAGAACATTCCGATTCTGCCTGCTCCGAAGACCTTCCAAGGTGAGCTCAGACCTTATCAATCACTTGGTATGAGCTGGTTGCTATTTCTGCGGGAGCATGGCTTTGGCGCCTGCCTAGCAGATGATATGGGTCTTGGAAAGACTGTTCAAATGATTACCTACTTACAGCACGTAAAAGAACTGCAACACACGGAGAGTACCTCTTCAATTGAAGTGGAAGAACAAGCTGTGGCTGTCGCTCCTCAAGCTATTGTGGAAACCCAAGAAAATGAAGATGATGTTGAGGGAAGCACAACCGAAGACGTTCAGGATATTCAAAAAGAAGCGATCCCTGTTCAAGCCTCCCTTATTATATGTCCAACATCTGTCCTTGGAAATTGGCAGCGGGAACTGGAACGATTCTCACCAAATTTAAAAGTTCATCTGCATTACGGTACAACTCGTGTGAAAGGTGAAGCCTTTGTTCAGACAATCGCAAAATATGATATTGTGTTGACTTCATACGGTATTACTCATCATGATTTTGATGCTCTCTCATCCGTTTATTGGAATACGATTATTCTTGATGAAGCGCAAAATATTAAAAATTCCCAAACAAAGCAATCTCGTTCTGTTCGGAAGTTTAAAGGCCGCCACCATGTCGCTCTTACCGGTACACCAATGGAAAACCGATTAAGCGAATTATGGGCAATTTTTGATTTTATCAACAAAGGCTATCTTGGATCGCTTAAGCAATTCTCGGATAAATATGTAGCTACGATTGAACGTGAAGATCAAAAGGATAAAATTAAAGAGCTGCAACGCCTGATTACACCATTTCTGTTAAGAAGAACGAAAAAGGATAAAGATGTCGCCCTTAATCTTCCTGATAAACAGGAGCAAAAGGAATATGTTCCTTTAACAACGGAACAGGCTTCACTCTATGAACAACTCATTAAAGATACCTTTACAGACATTGAGAAGCTGTCAGCGTTTGAGAAAAAGGGAATCATTCTGAAGATGCTAAACAAATTGAAGCAATTGTGCAACCACCCTGCTTTATACTTAAAAGAAGATGCCACATCAGATATTATGGCAAAAAGCAAACGATCAGGTAAACTAGAAAAGCTAACCGAGCTGATTGATGCTGTTCAGGAAAACCAAGAAAGCTGTCTTATTTTTACACAATATATTGGGATGGGAAATATGATGAAAGAATTGCTAGAGAAGCGATATAACATCGAAGTACCTTTTCTAAACGGCAGTGCCAGTAAAGCGCAGCGAGATACGATGATTTCTAGATTCCAGGCAGGTGAATTTCCGATATTCATCCTATCGCTAAAAGCAGGCGGAACTGGATTGAACTTAACCACAGCCAATCATGTTATTCACTATGACCGCTGGTGGAATCCTGCCGTCGAGAATCAGGCAACCGATCGAGCTTACCGGATTGGTCAAAAACGTTTTGTCCATGTGCATAAGCTCATTTGCACTGGAACTCTTGAAGAAAAAATTGACTCGATGATTGATAAAAAACAAGCTTTGAACGACGAAATCATTAACAGTGACAATTGGATTACCGAATTATCAACCGACGAAATTCGGGATCTTGTGTCGTTACATTAATACAAAGGCACTTTTCGCAAACTCTGCTACAAGTAACCAAAAACGGAACCTCGCAATTGTGAGGTTCCGTTTTTGGATTCATAGATTAGAAAACCTTTAGTTGTTCTAATGATCGGTAAAGAATGACTGCCGCTTCTGCACGAGTTACATTCGCTTTTGGGTCAAAGGTTTTGTTTGTTCGACCTTTTACAATACCTAATGCTGCTGATTTATTAACAGCGTCTTTTGCAAAAGAACTGATTTTCGAATCATCTACAAAAGTTTTAGTAGTGTCAAGATTGAGAAAGAGAGAATCATCCTGATATTGAATGGCACGAATAGTCATCGCTGCGATTTCTTCACGTGTAATCAACCCCTCTGGGTCGAAACGATCCTTCGTTTTACCTTTAATAATTCCTGCACGATATGCCGCTTCGATGCCTGGGTATGCCCACTCTTTACTCTTCGCGACATCTTTGAATGTCCCTTCGTAAGAGCTAAGTGGTAGATTTAATGCACGAGTAATTAACACCGTAAATTCAGCTCGTGTAATATCTCCAGCCGGATCGAACATCGTACTTGTCTTCCCAGCTGTAATAGAACGAGATGCCAATACTTCAATTTCATCCTGTGCCCAATAATTTCGAATATCATTAAACGTCTTAGCTGTCTCTAAAATTACAAATTTTGAGAAGTGATGTGTTTGAAAAACTAATTTGTCATTTACATATTTCCCGCCAACATATTCAAACGCGCCTGTTTTTTCATTCATGAAGTAGGCAGCCACTTTACGCTTGTCCTTTAAAGAAGCTGAATCAACCGCGATTTTTACTTCAATTGGTTTAGAAAACAATGAAACGTTTGATGATTTCCCGTCTTTTTCAACCGTAATCGTGAAATCATATACATCAGAAAGTACTTTTCCTTGTACAACATGTACTACGTCTTTCGCAAGTGTCACAATAATGGATGCTTTGCTTGATGAGGCTGCCTCCATATCTTTCAATATATTGTGTGGAATGGAAATTTCCGTCTTACCTGCTTGTATTGTAAACAGTTTGTTTGAATTTACTAGACTTTTCAAGACAGAAAGAGGGATCTCTGCCTTAACTGTTGGTACTGCTGAAGTTGGGGCAGAAATAACTACCTTTACTTCTTTTGCTTTCGAATCTTTTATTTGATCTAAAACAGCCTCTTGATTAATAACACCATTTACTGGTTCATTCGTAGAAGGTTGTGATGGATCTTTTGACCCTCCTGGTCCAACTGGATTTCCTGAATTTGATGATCCTCCTGACCCTCCTGGGTTAACTGGATTTCCTGGTTCTGATGGCTCTTCTGAATCTCCTGAATTCACTTTTAATTCTTTAGTATCACGTACTCGAATTCGTTTACCGCTCGCGAATCCACCAGATATGCCGACAGCTTCAAGTGTGTCACCAACCTTCATACTTGGTACTTTACCTGACTGGTTTGCGATGTATCCGTCTACGAAGACAAGCAAATCACCGGAACCGTCATTGATAAGATATGAGCTTTCGTCAGCAATGGAAATGACTTTACCTGTTGCTTTCACTAACAGTCCTAAATTTTCATCAGCTGTCGCTGTACCAGTAGTCAATTCTTTCGGTTGAAGAGGTTCACCAGTACCGATTTTAATAACGTCATGAGAGAATTTGATAAACTCTAATTCTTTGTTATTATCAAAAGTCTTCATATGGCCATAAACACGTACTTTATCGCCTGGTTTTAAAGAACCTTCTGGAACTTCTTGGAATGCCATGATGCCGCCAGTTTCATCCTGTAGGTTGAAAGCATCGAAGAATACTCCTGCTCCAGTCGTAACCGTACCTTCCACAACAACGTCTATGTCATCTGCTAATTTTCTAACGTCAGCAATTTTTGAAACCTTTGTTTCACGATCTGCTAACCAATTTATCGCATTTAGTGATAATTCGTCGTTTCCTTTTGGTTCATATGATTCATCCATTTGTTTGTCATTAAAGATGTTCATGCCAGAAACAACAATACGTCCATTATTATCAATTTCCTCTGATGCGATTAACGGAATAGCTGATCCACCCGTCTCATCAGAAACAGCGTCATACGTGAATCCACCTTTTATATTGCCTTGATACGTTGTTTCATTTCCTTTGGCAAGGATCGTAACTGTACCTTCTTCAACTAGCGGCTGATTATTAGCTCCAGACAAACTTGTTCCGCTATAGTAATCGACGAAAGATACGCGATCCGTAATATAATTGGCAACTAATCCAGGGAATACTCTAACAGCATACGGACTAACTTTTGGATCACTCCAGAAATTTCCGGTTTTGCTATCATCAAGTACTCCATCATGACCCATTCTGATTTTGGAGCCCATTTCACTCAGCAAGTTGTTATTTATAGTAGGATCTGTGGAACCATTGTTGCTCTTTCCAGCCATTAATAAGGAACCGCCATTTTTCACAAACATTGCAACTGCAGTATTTTCAGCAGTTGAAAGGGCTGTTCTTGCATGAGTTAGCACTAATACTTTTACGTCCTTTAGCACTTCATCTGTCAGCGTTACTTTATTTTCTGTTACAGTGTATCCTTCTTTTTGAAGAAGAAGTGTAAAAGCTTTTAAGTTATCCTTATACGATCCACTGTCAGCACTTGTATTTTCGTTGCCGTGGTTCGCATCGATTAATACTTTAATTCCAAGTGGTTCTTTAATTTTTACCGGTAACGTATACTTCACATCACCAAGATTGAGACCTTCATTTGAGGTCACAACTACAATCAGTTGATGGTCACCTTTTATTGGGCTTGCCCATGTCGTTTTTGCAGCGGCTGAGCTCTTAGTTAAGATAGATGAAATATTATTTGTTCCGATAAAATGATCAGGTTTTACTTCATCGTAATAGAAGTCTACCTTAAGGTTTTTTACAACTTCCGTACCGTTATTAGCAACTGTTGCCGTTAATGTAGAAGGGTTCCCGCCAATAATAACGCCACCATCAATATTAATATCATTTACTTTCACATCAACAGATTCTTCTTTTGACCAGATTGGTGAAGAATAAATCCGTTCGCCATCCATTTGTGTAACTTTAACGACAAACCACTGTTGGCCTCCGTTTACCGTATAGGATGGATTCCATGTGAAGTCTTTTTCCATAGGAGAAATAGAATCCACCACTTTTCCACCATTCGTAATCAATTCAACCTTTGCAATTCTATCATCTGATTTGTAAGAAGTCGGAAGATATTTAAAGTCACTATCATTATGTGCTTCGGCTACCAAGTCGCTTCCTTTAATGTCAAACTTTAATGTTTTGCTATCAACTGTGGAACCCATATAGTATCCATTGGCTAAAACATCCAAAGTGAAATTTGGATCTTCTTCCATGTATACGCGCATATTACGCATAGAATGCAGAAGGGATTCTTGAGAAAGATCATCCGCAACGATAACTGTACGAGCATTTACTTGGCCCCACGTTCCTTCATGGTTATCTTCACCATAAGTTGGCGCTACATGCCAGCCTAAATCTAATGCCGAGTAGAATTTACCTTCAGCATTTGCATATCCATAGTGTCCAGAACCATTTCCAACTTCTAACATTGTAAATAATTTATCTACATCTTTATTGTACGGTTTAAAGTTGTTAAAAGCATTTGCAGACATATCTGGGTGATTAAATTGGCCAACGATGTCATCGTATGTCATGACCCATGCATAATATTGGCTTAAGTCTTGGTACTGCTTCCCATTAATGTTTCGATCGATAAAATTATCTGAACCGAAGATATTTGAATGCCCCCATGTAGTAGAGGTCATTTCAAATGCCGGGAATACGACATAATCACTTTTTGTGTATTCTTTGGCAAGGTCTTTGGTTAATTGCCACTGATCACCACCAGTACGTTCCTGCATACCATCACGAACGACAGTATCTGTACCAAGTTTTTCAGGGTCAATATCATGTGAATGGTCAGAGAATGCAAACCAATCGTAATGATGGGCTTTCCCTGCTTTTACGGCAGCCTCAGGTGTACCTGCACCATCATGTGAGATGTTTGTGTGGTTATGTGTTGTGCCACGGTAGTGATTTCCACCTGTAAAGCGTGAAACAACTTCAAACGTCCATTGTTTTTCACTTGCGTTACCATTTACATCTTTTGCCGAAACCTTCACGGTGTGCTTTCCAAGTGAAAGTTCGTTCTCAGGTGTGTATTTCACCTGTGTTTTGCTAATGGATGCAGCTGGTGCTTTTAGCTCTTGATCATCCAACCACATTTGTACTGTTTTGTCATCAACACCGCTTGGGTCGTTAATTAAGGCGGATATTTCAGGTTTTTGACTTTCTACTTTCGTATTATCTTGCGGCGTTTCACCGCTAATGGCTGGTCCAACAGTATCATCGATTACCTTTACTTCATATGGGACTGTACTTGTTCCAGCTGTTTGCGCTTGCTCTCCTGCTTTAGCTTCAATATAATAATCGAAACCATTTTGAGGTACATTGACTGCTTCTAATGTTACTGTGTAGCGACCTTCACTGCCTTTGACCATTGGCAATGCAGTATATTCTGTAGTTCCGGAAGCTCTGTAGTATGCAGTAACCGTTTCTGCCCCATCCGCATTTGCTTCAAATTCTACATTTGTTTCTTTGTAAACTTCGGTTAATGCTGAATGTGCGATACCTAGAATTGGAGCAATGTCCATAGCATCACGAGGGTAAAGTTGGTACCCATTAGTGGCAGACACATTTGTGGTATATTGGCCTAATATACCAGTAACCGTATAGCTTTTACCCGTCACAAGGTGATTATCTGGAATAACGCCTGTTGCTCCCATAACCCTTAAGGTTGTTGTTTTATTATTTTCATCGATAAATGTCACATTCCAATTCGGAGGCGTACTTGCAGTAGCTGAAACCTTTCCAGTTACTGTTACAAGACTTCCTTCTAATGGCTCAGCCACTGCATACGTATTTAAATCATTAATCGTAAGTTTTCTTGGTTCTGGTATTGGATTGCCCTCACTAACTTTCACAATGGAGGTGGGTTCAAATTCTGTTAAACCGTTGTAAAATATTACTTTACCGGTAATTCTTAATTGATCTCCTTTGACAACCTTAAATCCTGTTTCTAAAGAACCACTAAAGATGTTCATTCCACCTGTAGCATCTTGGAGATAAAAGTTCTGCTTTTGTGTACCGAGAATTTGAGTATCAACTGTTGCTACACCCTCAACCGTGAAAAGCTTATTTAAGTTTACGGGCTGACCCTTAGTATCAGACTCTCGGACGGCCTGAATTGATGAAACCACAGATGTATCTGCTTTTGTAACTGAAACCGGGACGCTTTCTAACATGATTCCCTTGTTACTGTTCGTAGTTTGAGTTACGTATACTGTATCAGGAGCATTTTTAATCGTAATCGCAAAATCTCCTGCTGTACCTGCTTTTACTTCATTAGTAACTAAACTTTCATTCACATTCGCTTGATCATTCGGATAGACATTGATCGTTGCATTTGCTACCGCTGTACTCGCACTGCCTATTAATGTTCCTACCCCACTATTAACTGAATAACTTAATTTTGCTTGATTAACTGATGCACTTGCAACAGCTACGTTAATTTGAATGGCTGTACTTTCATCCAATTTATCCTGTTTTGCAGAAACAAATACAGATGTTAGGGCTTTAGCAGATGTAAAGTTGATAGTAAAGGAACCGTCTACTTCCGCTGTAGCCGTTCCAAGGACTTCCCCTTTAGATGCATTTTCATATACATAAACAGTCGAACCTGGTTCAACCGCTTCTGCTGCACCATTTACTGTTACAGTATCTGCTTGTTTTAAAAATTGAATATTCATTCCTTTTGGTTGCAAGCTTGTAACTGGAACCATTGGAGCTTCCGTTGGGCTTGCAGTGTTTCGTGGTGCAGCAACTGCACCTACATAGAAGTCTGTTGCGTTATCATCCGTATCCCATGCATTTCCTAGCCCAGATGCCGGATCTACGTTTGCATAAGGTCGACGCTGAACACTTGTGGTATTTGACGGAGCCTTTGTTGGTGCAGATCCTTCATAGGCATTTGCAGCTCCGATACCAACAAAATCAATTGTACCTTCTGGTTTTGCTCCTGTTGCTGCAGTAGCATTATCGAATAAGGCGACTTTTGCACCTGTACCCGACATGGCTATTGAGCCTGTGGCATCTGGTGTAGGGGTATCAACCCCATTTGCACCACCAGCTTCCGCAATTAGGTAATAGCCATGGGCCTGAATTGTGCCAGCTAATGGAGTCACTGACCATGTTGTTCCGGTCGATGAGGCATATTGCACGGACCATCCATCAAGTGAAACTACCTGATCAGTAGGATTGTATAATTCAATAAAGTCTTTATTATATGGTGCCCCTGCATTACCTCCTCCACCAAAATAGTGTGAGATTACAATATGATTAACCTGTTCCGCAGCAGCCTTGCCAATTAAACTACTTGGCAAAAAGGTACTAATTAATAGAAGTACTATCATGAACATGTTTGTCCAACGCTTAAACTTCCGGTTTCTTGCTCTCATCCATCTACCATCCCTTTTATCACTTTTTTAAATGCTCTATTATTCTACAAAAATTCTAGAATGAAAAATGTAATTTTATTGTAAAGTTATCGTAAATTATTACTAAGAAATTGTAATAACTTTTATTATTTACAGACAAATATAAGAAAAATGTGATTATATAAAGAGGATGATAGTCTACTCTTCAATTTGATATTATCGAAAAATATTTCTATGTTAGTTCTAGGAGGATTACTATATTGTCACACGCCAACAGGTTTCAACAACTCTTGAAGGTCGGACCTCTAACCTTGATAGTATTATCTTTATTACTTCTTTCTTTTATTTCTTTCCCTTCGAACACATCGGCACATGCATATAGTGCTAGTTATACAAATATAAAGATGGATACTAAAAAAACAGAGGTTGTATTTTCAATTGATACTTTATCAATATTAGAACTAATACCCCAAATAGACAAAAATGAGGACTGGATTCTTAATCAATTAGAAATTAAGCAGGAAAACCACCATTTAGAAGAATTAATTACAGAGGGCCTTACTCTTGATAAAGGAAATAAGGAACAAACACCCGAAATTGAGAAAATGGAAATTGAAAAAAAAGATCATAAAGAATTTCTTACAATCCATATGAGTTTCCCAGCTTTTTCTCCCGGGGATACGATTGTTTTTAATGATGGCTTTTATTTTAATGATACTGGAACCAATTATGTAAATTTCATTTCTGCATCTTATATAGATGAAACGAGTGAAGCCGTATTAGAGGGGAAAAATCGAACTTGGACAATGCTGTTAACTGAGGTGCAACAAGAGCAGCAGCCAGGTGATGGACAAACTGTACAGTTAAATCCCGAACAAAAACAAACTGAACCAGAGCAGCCCGTTAAAATAACTACTTCATCTTCATGGTTTTCTTTTTTTAAACTTGGGATGAATCATATTTTATCAGGGTATGACCATTTATTATTTTTAATCGCGTTACTTCTAAGGAAACAAACATTGAAACAATACATTGGGATTGTGACTGCATTCACGATTGCTCATAGTATTACATTAAGTTTATCGGTTTTAGATATCGTAAACCTCCCCTCTCTATTGGTAGAGTCTATCATTGCTTTAAGTATTGTTTATGTGGCATTAGAGAATATTTTCCGTGAGAAAATTCAATTTCGTTGGGGAATCACCTTCGCGTTTGGTCTGATTCATGGATTAGGATTCGCAGATTTATTAAAAGAAATGGCGTTACCAAAAAGTCAACTTGCAGCTGCATTATTTAGTTTCAACATTGGCATTGAAGTCATTCAAATTGGGATCGTCCTACTGTGCTTGCCTATCCTTTTCTATTTGCATAAGTGGAAAGACTCATTAAAAATGATTCAATACTTATCCTGGATTATCGTAGCAGCAGGTCTGTACTTCTTGATAAATCAACTATTCTTCTAGTTGTCTATTCGTTTAAATATGAAAACAAAAGCAAACGTTCACAACAATCAGGATAATTACCTCATCTTCATACAATATATCGGAATGGGAATATAAAGAGGATATTGCTTGAGTAACTGTAAAACCTTTAGATACCCCTTCTAAACGGCAGCGCCCGTAAAGCACAGCTGGATTCGATGATTGATAAAAAACAAGCTTTAAATAACGAAATCATTAACAGTGACAATCGGGATCTTGTGTCATTGCATTAATAATTCTGAACTCACAATATATCGTGGTACATGCTCCTAATTTGAATGGCCGATTCTGACCCTATTATTTAAAAACAGCCTCTTTACAGGAGGCTGCTTTTACTTATTAAATTACTGCTTTTATCACGTAATGTTTCCGATTATTAGTAATTACGGATAAATACAGAGTAGAAAACCGATTCTGAGCCATCTCTCCAGCAAAAAAATTAGCACGTTCGAGCCGGATGGGGCACTTTTCGAGCCGGATTTCAGATTTACGAGCCGGAAGGAAATGGGCGGGCCAAACAAGCTTCAGTTTGAACTCCTGTCAACCTGTATAAAAGTGTAGAAAAGTCAGCCATATTCGGCTGACTCTTCTATTTAGTTCTTCATTCTTGGGTCGAGCGCGTCTCGTAATCCATCTCCCATTAAATTGAAGCCAAGTACAGTTAGCATGATAGCCACTCCTGGAAATAAGACGGTCCAAGGTGCTTGAAGAATATATGCACGGGATTCTGCCAGCATTTGTCCCCATTCAGGTGTTGGGGGCTGTGCACCTAATCCTAAAAATCCAAGTGCCGCACACTCAATGATCGCTGACGCAATTGCTAAGGTGCCTTGTACAATAATTGGAGCAAGGCAATTAGGGAGAACATGTTGAAAGATAATCCGACCATCTTTCATTCCAACTGCCTTCGCCGCTGAAATATATTCTTCTTCTTTTACCGAAAGCACCCTTGAACGAATCAGCCTGCCGAATGTCGGGACATTAATGATGGCAATCGCAATTAGAGCATTTCTAAGGGATGGCCCAAGTACGGCAACAATTGCAATCGCAAGCAAGATACTAGGAAATGCTAGTAATATATCAAAAACTCGAGAGATAATCATATCTACCCATTTTCCATAATAGCCAGCGAGAAGGCCTAGTACTAAACCTACAATCACGGAGCCGGCAACAGAGAAAAATCCTACCCAGAGCGATAAACGGGCACCAAAAATAATCCGGCTTAAAATGTCTCTGCCATATTCATCCGTGCCAAACCAATGCTCGGAGGAAGGGGCTAAATGCTTATTTGCTAGTTTCTGAGCCTCATATGAATAAGGTGCAAGCAAATCTGCAAACAGAGCCATCAAGATGAAAAAAACTACGATAAGTAAGCCTATAACAGCAACTTTATTCTTTTTAAAGCTTCTCCATCCTTCTTTCCATGGAGAAATGGCTGTATCTTCTGCCGGTTGCCTTGTGAGTGGGGATTTGTTGTTTACAATTTCTGCCATGTCACGTCCCTCCTACTTATACTTAATTCTTGGATCAATTGCTGCGTATAATAAATCAACACATAAATTTATTATCACAAAGATAAACGCAATCACTAGAATCCCCGATTGAACCACGGGATAATCCCGGTAGTTAATTGCATCGTAAATATAGGTGCCAATCCCAGGCCATCCGAATATGGTTTCTGTCAAAATGGCCCCGCCAAGAAGCAATCCTGTCTGCAAACCAATGACAGTCACGACTGGAATTAAGGCATTTTTAAAAGAATGCTTATAAACCACCCAGAACATTCTCATTCCTTTTGCACGAGCTGTTCGAATAAAGTCTGAGCGCATTACTTCCAGCATGGATGAACGTGTCATCCGCGCAATAATGGCCATCGGAATGGTCGCTAAAGCGATGCTTGGTAGAATTAAATGGCGAACCACTTCAATGAATTGATCAAATCTTCCTTGAAGAAGTGTATCAAGTAAATATAAGTTCGTGATTGCTTCAACTGGATCTCGGATATTATCTCGACCTGTTGTAGGCAACAAATCAAAGTGAATAGCAACAATATATTGTTCCATTAATCCAAGCCAAAAAATTGGCATCGAGACGCCGATAAGCGCGATAATCATAGCAATATAATCAAACCAGGAATTTTGAAACCATGCCGATATGATTCCGGCATTTACTCCAATTACGACCGCTATGATCATAGCGATGATGGCAAGCTCAATGGTTGCAGCTAGATATGGCCAGATTTCCTCGGCGATTGGAGTGTTTGTTTTTATAGAAACTCCTAAATCGCCAGTAAATAAGCCACCTAAATAATTGAAAAATTGTATGTGCCACGGTTGATCCAGACCAAGCTTCGTTGTCATAGCGGCAACAGCTTCCTTCGATGCCTGTTGACCTAGGATAAGCTGGGCTGGATTACCCGGGATTGCACGGACCATCATGAAAACGATAAACGCCATTCCTAGAAGGACTGGAATTAACGCACCTAGACGCCGAACTGTAAAAGAAAACAAAATGACCACCTCTTCTTTGGACATCTAAATATTTTCTAGATAGAGTATTTAGTTGACCCAAACCTTATCTGAATATTAGTCTCGTTGAAATTTATTCTTCACATTTTTTTCGAAAAACAAGGAGCATGTTGCAACCATACTCCTTGTTCTTCTTGATAGATATCGTATTATAAAAATTAGAGTGAGATTCACTCTGATATGTCGGCCTAAATCAATCTCTAGATTCCTAGATCAATAACCATTTTCATATTATTCCCCTAAAGTTACATCGATAAAAGATTGTGTTCCGGTTGGATGCGGGAAGAATCCTTTAATTTCCTTTATCCCTGCAAGCTGCGGTTTAGAGTGGGCAATAGGAACCCACGGTGCATCTTCGTGAATAATTTCTTGCGCTTTTTTGTAAAGTTCAACCCGCTCTTTTTCATTAGGATTGGATTGTGCCTGAATTAAGATATCATGCAATTCATCATTACTGTAACGTGAATAGTTATTTGAGCCGATATTATCTTTATCTAAAAGCGTATAAATAAAGTTATCTGCGTCACCGTTATCCCCAGTCCATCCGAGCATAAAGACAGGTGCTTCCCCTGCTTGAACTTTTTCAAGATACGTACCCCAGTCAAATGTTACGATATTTGCTTTAATATTAACCTCTTTCAAGGCAGCTTGAATCGCAACGGCAACTTTTTGACCGTCTGGCATGTATGGTCTTGCAACCGGCATTGCCCATAGATCCATTTCAAAGCCATTTTCAAGTCCTGCAGTTTTTAATAATTCTTTTGCTTTGTCCACATTATAGTCATAATCGACAATTTCATCGTTATAGCCACTAACTGATGGTGGCATTGGATTTTTCGCAGGTTCTGCTGTACCTTCATAGAAGTTCTTAATCAACTCCTCTTTATTGATTAAATGGCTGATAGCCTGACGAACTTCTTTTTTATCAAATGGCGCTTTTTCTACATTAAAACCAAGGTAACCAACGTTCATAGACGGTCTTTCGAACAACTGTAACTTGCTATCCCCTTCTACCTGGCCAAGATCACTTGGGTTCAATCCATCCATTAAGTCAATTTCACCTTTAATTAAGGAATTAAGTCGAGCAGAGTTATCTTTGATGACTTTAAACTTAACGCCATCCAGTTTCGGAAGGCCATCTTGCCAATAATCTTCATTTTTCACAACTTCAATCATGTCGCCTGGTTTCCAAGATTTAAAGACGAATGGTCCCGTTCCTACAGGATTTTTCGTAAAATCATCTCCATACTTTTCCAATGCCTGAGGACTTGCAATCGCGAACATGCTCATGGCTAAGTTTTTCAAGAAAGGAGCTTGCGGGCGGTTTAGTGTAAATACAACCGTATGCTCATCTTGTGCTTTCACTTCTTTAATTACATGACCTTCGTCCCCTTCAAATCCACCAAACATGGATGCATAATAAGCAAATTTTGCTTCATCTTTACTCTGTGCCCAGCGTTTGAAGTTCTTTACAACTGCTTCAGCGTTAAAATCAGTTCCATCATGAAACTTGATTCCATCACGCAAATGGAATGTATACGTCAATCCATCATCAGAAACGTCCCATGTTTCAGCAAGTCCTGCTTCAATTTCTGTATTATCCTTTTTATAGTTTACAAGTGTTTCATAAATTTGTTCTGTGACGATAAATGATTCCCCTTCTGTCGTTATCGCTGGGTCAAGTTGAGTAGAGTCTGCTCCTCGACCATATATAAGCGTCCCTCCACTTGTCTTTACATCTCCTGAGCCATTACCTGAGCTGCTTTCTTTCGAACTGTTGCATCCAGCTAGTGCAGTTGAAAGAGCAAGAATACAAATTAATACGATCCAGCTTGTCTTTTTCATGATTTTCCCCCTTCGATTTTTTTATTTTGCTAATCTATGTCTACGTAAACTCAGTCATAAAGATGACAAGCTACGTGATGACCTTGTTCAAGTTCTTTTAATATAGGTCTTATATTCGAGCACTGCTCCATTGCTTTTGGACATCTTGTATGGAATGGGCAACCTTTAGGCGGATTTACCGGACTCGGAACATCGCCTTGGAGAATCACTCGCTCTTGTTTGTAAGTTACATCCGGAATAGGTACCGCGGATAATAGCGCCTGTGTATAAGGGTGAAGCGGATTTCGGTATAAGTCTTCACTTTCTGAAATTTCCACTAACTGCCCAAGATACATCACACCTACACGATCACTAATATGACGAACAACGCCGAGGTCATGCGCGATGAATAGATACGTTAATCCATATTCTTTTTGTAAATCTTGAAGTAGATTCAACACTTGTGACTGAATGGATACATCTAAAGCAGATACCGGCTCATCTGCGATAATTAGCTTTGGATTAATGGCAAGTGCTCTAGCTATTCCAATCCGTTGCCGCTGCCCACCGCTAAACTGGTGGGGATAGCGTGATGCATGATAACTACTAAGTCCAACAACCTCTAATAACTCTTGCACACGTTGCTTTCTTTCCCGCCTATCCTTCACACCATGAACAATTAGTGGCTCTTCTAGAATTTTTCCAATGGTATGTCTGGGATTTAACGAGGCAAATGGATCTTGAAAGACCATTTGCATTTCACTACGCGTTTTCCTCATTTCATTGGTGGAGAGCTTCGTAATGTCTTTCCCTTCAAAATAAATAGTTCCATCACTAGGTTCAAGGAGCCTGAGAATCATCCGACCAGTCGTCGATTTCCCGCAACCGCTTTCACCAACGAGTCCAAGTGTCTCTCCTTTTTTTATTGAAAAAGAAATGCCGTCAACCGCTTTTACAGAACCTACTGTTTTTCCTAAAAGCCCACCTTTAATAGGAAAATGCATTTTCAGGTTTTCAACTTGAACTAATGGCTGAGTCATAAATGTCTGCCCCTTTCCGGTCTCCATATAGCCAACAACGCACTTTTTGACCATTATTGAATGGCTGTAGTGGAGGGGCTTCGCTTAGACAACGATCCATTGCATGCGTACAACGCGGAGCAAATTGACAGCCTAGCTTTTGACTACCTGGTTTTGGCACCTGCCCCGGTATTGAATACAACCTTTCCTTTTTTTCACGCATGTCAGGTACAGATTGTATCAATCCGACCGTATACGGATGCTTCGGACTCTGGAAAACAGTAGAAACATCTCCTTCTTCAACTATTTTCCCAGCATACATGACAACCATCCGTTGACACATCTCTGCAACGACCCCTAAATCATGGGTAATCATCATAATTGCCGTGTTCGTTTCTCGATTCAATTTTTTCATTAATTCTAAAATTTGTGCTTGAATCGTAACATCAAGTGTGGTAGTTGGTTCATCCGCAATCAACAATTCCGGCTCACAAATCATCGCCATCGCAATCATGACCCGTTGTCTCATTCCTCCAGAAAGTTGATGTGGATATTCATCCATCAACGCTTCTGCCCTTCCCAGTCCGACCAGTTTCATCATTTCTATAGCTCTTGCTCTTGCTTGTTTTTTATTCCATTTCCTATGTATTCTTAACGACTCTGTTAATTGTTCTCCTATCGTAAATAATGGATTTAAACTGGTCATTGGTTCTTGAAAAATCATGGCAATTTCGTTCCCACGAATCTTCCTCATTCTCGCTTCAGATGCAGTAGCTAAATTTTCTCCTTTAAACTGAATCTTACCCTGTACTTTTCCAGTATTCGTGGGAACAAGTCCCATGATTGATAAAGAAGTCACACTTTTTCCACAACCTGACTCTCCGACAATCCCCAATACTTCGCCAGGTTCAATATGGAAACTTACGGAATCTACCACTGGAATTTCTCCATTATCCGTTCGAAAACTTGTCTGCAAATCTTTCACTTCAATCATTGGAAATTCCACTAATTTCCCTCCTTTATAAATAAATTACATTTCTTCCAGTTAATCAATTGAATTATGGCATTAATACGAAAAAATAACAATCTATATTTTAGAATATTTTAATTATTTGTATAATTCTAATAAAAAATTAGATAATCTGGTTAAAAACGCAAAAAAAAGACTGCAAAATGCAGTCCATACTTGAGGCTCATTAGAGGAATCAATCATATTTTTCGAAGTTAATCGGGGTTTGTCTTACGAGGATTACTAAACCAGTAGTCCCTTAGTATACATGTGATAAAGGTTTTTCTATATAATTAAACTTGTATAGATCATTTATTCTCAAGTATAGTAAGTCGTTGTTGAAGTACTGCATATTGTTCCGATAAATAGATATATTGCGTGTTAAAATGATTTAAGCGCGATTCCATTTCTGCAAGGTGACTTTCATTTTTCGAAGTTTTGGCTTGAGTCTTGGCTATATAGCGAATTAAATCGCCCATAATTTGTTCGATGCGTTCTATTTGCTGGTGATTGTAGTGTAAGGGTACAGCTGTAAATGGATAAATCGTCTGATTGTCTTCTTTTAAAAAATTACCAAATTGAAAGCTACTTCTTGTCATATTTCACCTCAATAACCGTTATCCTTTAATATGTTCAAATTCCGGTTGCTGTTTATTTGCTGGCTTTGGGCCAAGGAATCTTACTGTTTCTGCGACTACTTCTGTTACATAGACTTTCTTTCCTTCTTGGTTATCATATTTTCTCGTTTGAATTCTTCCTGTAATCCCGATAACTGAGCCCTTTTGACAATAATTCGCTGTATTCTCGGCCGTCTTTTGCCAAAGCGTACATTGAACAAAATCTGCATCAAAATCCCCTGCTTGATTACGATAATTTCGGTTTACCGCTAATACAATGGTAGAGACTGCCTTACCTTCGGCTGTATAGCGGAGATCAGGATCTCGCGTTAATCGGCCGACTAAAGTTACTTGATTAATCACATAATCATCTCCTTTCAATCTATTTGTTACCATCATACGTAAATTTACTGTAAAAGAAAAATTGCGAAAATTGCATTTTGATACACCTTTTTGTTGACCCTTATTGATATTTTGTTCAAAAGTTCATTTTTCGACACATTTCTTCAGAAAAATCTGGATTTTCAACATTTTTCATTTTTTTAAAAGAGGAAACGCATTTAGAAGATGATTCGTTCCTCTTTTTCAGATATGTTATAATTAGCGAAAATAAGGAAAGTTTCTATGTACAAGAAGAATGGAGGAATGGCATGAAATCATTTAAATTAATTTCACTACAAATTGTAACTGAACGAAATGAATTGTTTAATGTGGGGCTTACAGATGGATTGATTATTAACAAAGAAGATGATTTAAATACGTGGATTCTCGAAGCCTTTTTATCTAAAACATATTTCGATAAAATTCAGCATGTGCTGCCTTCATTGAATGGCAAAGTGAATGTTCAAGCTGTCATCACGAAAAAAGAGAATGGTCCTGCTGCGTTTGATACTGTCCTCCGTTCAATCAAAGAAGTTGAAGGCCATGTTAGCATCGTATTTGAAGGACATTTGCAAAGAGCCCGTAGTAAGTATGCAGAGTTACTTCTTGAGGATTTAATCGACAAAGGCATTTCCGGCGGGGATTTACTTGCGGAATTCAAAGAAAAAATCATTTCTCAGCCCCCATTTATTACTACTAAAAAATCATAAGGGTGAAACTTTCCTCGGACAACAGCCAATGAAAAAAAGCAAAAGCGAAGAGTCCTTTGCTTTTGCTTTACTTTCATATACATATTGTTAACATGTCTCATTCCTTCAAGTTCGCAGAGGGAATTTACGAAATGATATTAAGGTGCGTCAATATGACTTTTTATTTGGAACTTTTCAATTCCCTTGTGAGCTTCTCGATGACAAAACGAGCTTCCGCGCGACAAGAATAATCATATTCTGTTTTCGTAAGTTTTTGCAGTCGTTCTATCTCTTCATTTTGTTCTTTCTTCGGTTTTTCGGAAAGGATTTTATTAATCGTTTCATTAATTTTCACCGCTAATTCCTCATGAAACTCCGAATTCGCTTTTATATCATTGCTTACCTTATCATACCAAGTAGCTGATTTATTTAAGTATTCTTTCCATTCGCCCATGAAAGCTTCATAATCAAACTGATTTTCATTCCAGTTGATTTTGTTCAGATATTGCTCAAAAGCAATTGAGATAGAGCGAGTTATACTTATTTTTACTCCTGGTGAAAGATCTTTTAACATTTTATAAAATGGACCTCCTACATTTAGCTCCTCTGCTCTTGCTAAAATCATATCAAATATCGCCAGTAAAAGGAATGATTTATAACAATTAAATTATTTTCGTTACAGAATCGAAACAAAACAGGCGGAATTTTCCACCTGTTTTGTTTATGAATGAGGATTATTTATGTTCTTTATGTTTAAGTGTATCATTCATATTTGTATCTGTTCCATTTAAGTTAGTATCTGTTCCATTTGGGTTAGTATTGTCGTTTGGATTTACATTTGGATTAACTTCTTTTGTTGGTTGATTCAAATTATTGTCCGTTGGAGTCTGTTCAGGCGCAGGATTGTTTTTAGTCGTAGCACAACCCGCTAACATCATCATGGACAAAAATGAGCACCCAAGCAAAGCTAATATTCTTTTTTTCACCATATTGTTTTCCTCCTTATGTTGTGAGCCATATTCTTATGGTCTTTATTTATAATGCCCGAAAAAAACTTTTTCCCTCTTTATTTCAAAAGTAACATTTACCAAATTTTCCTCTCACGGGCAAAAAAAATAGAGTACGGAGTCTATCCGTACCCTTTTTTATCCTACTATTATGATTTATCTCCAAAAGCAAACATAATTTCTGTTTCACAAGCTATTTCACCCTCTACAGTGGCCACTGCTTTTCCTTTGCCAATGGAACCACGCATTCTCGTGATTTCAACTTCAAGTTTTAATTGGTCCCCAGGAACGACTTGTCTCTTAAAACGACAATTATCAATTCCAGCAAAAAAGGCTAATCTACCTCTATATTCTTCCTGCTTAAGCATAGCTACTGCCCCTACTTGAGCAAGTGCTTCCACAATAAGTACGCCAGGCATTACTGGGTACTCAGGGAAATGACCATTAAAGAAAGATTCATTCGCTGAAACGTTTTTCAAGCCTACTGCCCGTTTTCCATCTTCCACTTCAATAATGCGATCCACTAATAAAAAAGGATAGCGATGCGCAATAATTTCTTTGATTTGATTAATATCAAGCATTCCTTTTTCCTCCTCATAAGAAAAACCATCACCAGTTGAACTGGATTAGCCATCTATTTCTCGCTATATACTAAATCAAAAATGTGAGTCCAGGTTGACTTTTTAAATACATCAACCATTGCTCCACTACCCATCATGCTGTAGCCGACAATTGTTCCGGAGACTACTGATACAACAATCAATAATGTAACAAGTAACACCCTGAACCAAAGCGGTAACAGTCTGATTCGAATTTTTCGTTTCATCTGTTCCTTATTTTCTTTTTTCTGTTTAAAATCGTCTCTGGTTAAAGTTTTTTCTTCCATGCTTGTGTACAATAGCTCCTTTTTATCCCGCATTAACGGGCAGTAAGCCCCCCACCCCTAAGGATTAAAGGAATCGAAGAACTGCCCGTAAAAACCCGATTGGTGAGATACAGTGAAACTTACCGATACGTGAGCAGAGGTTTAGTTTAATTGAATTAATCGAGTTCGTAGTGTCGCTTTTATCTACGCCGTGCGGAGGTATTAGCGGCACTACGAACTCACAATCAGTGGGGATGAAGCCCCCCTACTGATTGAAGTTCCACTTTATCACCTTACATCATAACAGTAGTCTCTTTGCTTATCACATATATAGGTAGGTTGACCTTCATTGCTGGATGTTTCACTTATCTGATACTGTTCACTAATCCTTGCATTTGATCAGCCATTGTAATCGCTCTGGATTGGAATTGATATTGTCGCTGAACCATAATAAGATTAGACATTTCCTTCGATAAGTCTACATTGGAGTTTTCCAACGCTCCTTGTGTCATAGAAATTTCGCCACGCAAACCGCCTGTTAATGATGTCAAAATATCTTCTGCATTCACATTCATTTGGTTAAGATTTGCAGGGAGTGCTAATAAATTACCGCCTAGTTGCTCCATAAATTGCGGTTTCTTAACAGACACAATTCCCAACTCAAAAGTTTGTGTTCCACGATCACTCGTCTCTATCTTAATCTGCCCATTTCCGGACATACTAATATCTGTAACATTCCCGTTTACAACAATTGGGCGGTTAAATTCATCAAGAACAGAATTCCCATCATTCGTAACAAGCATGAGTTGATGGGTATTTCCATTTACAGGTGTCATAAAAAAGGCTCCATCACGTGTGTAGCGTATGTTTTCTCCACTTTCATCTGAAACACGTACACTAAAAAACAAATCCGGCTTTGTAAGGGCGGCATCTAGGCTACGACTTGTCATTTTTAATGAACCTTGTGTTAGGATAAGCTGTGATTGGCCTAGCTTAGCTCCTGTTCCTTGGCGTATTCCATTTGGCGTCAAACGACCGATTTCCCGAGAAGCCTGTGTTTGATTATTGAATTGCTGTACTAGCAAATCCGTAAAATTTGCTTCTTTCCGTTTATAGCCTGTTGTATCCACATTTGCTATATTACTGCTAATCGTATCCAATTTGAGCTGAAGCTGAGAGAGTGTATTAGTTGATGTAATCATCATGCGATTCACTATATTTCCCCCTTATTCTTTAGAGCCTACCAATTTCATTGACAGCCTTGTCCATACTTTTATCGTATGCTTGTAATATTTTCTGATTCGCTTCAAACGTACGATAAGCAGTAAGCATGTCTGTCATTGTTTGCGCCTGATCAACGTTAGACCCTTCCAAATAACCCTGTTTCACATTAAAAGATACACCTGCAGTGTTATAGCCGTTAGCAAGTATTGCTCCTTTTTTTGCACGGAATAATCCGTCGCCCTCTTTAATGAGCTGGTAAGGATCCTCTGCGAATGCGATTCCAACACGGGCTACTGGTTGATTATTTTCAACTATCATGCCTTCTTCACTTACAGAGAAGTTCTCGCTATTCAAGCGAATCCGGTTATTATTGTCATCCAGCACATAATTTCCACTAGCTGTTGTTAAATATCCAGCGCCATCTAATGTAAAGTTCCCATTTCTTGTGTAACTCGCTTCACCCGCACTATTTTCAACGACAAAGAGAAGTGTTCCTGGTTTGCCATTTTCCTGATTCACTGGAAGGTTCCCATTAACAATGGCCAAATCAGTCGCTAATTGGGTTTCTTGAATGTCACCTTGCGTATACAAGGGCGTCGCCTCTTGCATATAGACGCCTGTACTAAGTAAGCCTACCTGTGAATACATCGGTAAACTGATTTTCCCGTTTGGCGTTGTCACTTTTTGACCCATTCGTTGCATGAGCATTTCAGGGAACGACCTTACGCTTGCTTGGTCTGTTTTAAATCCAGGCGTGTTTGCATTTGATAAATTATTCGTCAACATTTCCGCGTGCCTTTGTTGAGTAAGCATTCCGGAAGCCGCTGTGTAAAATCCCCTGAACATCATTGATCACCTCTGTTATATACAAAATTCCTATGGCGTTAAAACGCCACCATTTACCAAGATGGGGCCAGCCTGTAGCACGCTACACTCACCTAATCACAATGGTGGCGGTGCGGAGCCAGATTTTTGGATGCTTTCGCGATAAAATCAGTATACCTGCTAAGTAGATTGGCTATATTAGTAAGTCGTGAAGACCTGTCCCCATGTCCTTCATACAAAAAGCTGAAATCTTCAGCTATCTGGAATTTTTCTCTAAACTGTCATCATATAGCGGTTGTTCCATATGTCTATTTACTATATCGGTAGGTTTCTAGGGTATCTTAACATTAATTAAAGTAGGACTGTCTGAGGCATTAGAATCGTCAATTGTAAAGGAATTGGTTAAAAAATCTGCGGAGGTATTATAACTGGATTTCGAATGAGAAACAGGAACCGAGAATCCTCAGCCCTGTCAAAATGAACGCACTCATAAAAGTGCACTTCCATCGAATCAGCCAAATTTATGACGTGGTAATTTATCCATATTATCCAGCATAATTCCCGTTCCAATTGCTACACAGTCCATAGGATTCTCTGCGACTAGTACTGGGACTTTCAATTCTTCTGCTAGCAATAAGTCAATTCCGTGCAGAAGGGCTCCGCCACCTGTAAGAATAACGCCACGGTCAATAATATCTGCTGATAGTTCAGGCGGTGTACGTTCTAGAACGCTCTTAGCAGCTTGGACAATAACAGAAACTTGTTCTCGCAGCGCCTCTTCTATTTCCTCAGAATGAACAGTGATTGTTCTAGGCAATCCAGAAACCATATCACGTCCACGAATATCAATTTCTTCCTTCCGCGATCCGGGAAAAACAGTTGCAATCTGTATCTTGATGTCTTCCGACGTTCTTTCACCAATGAGCAGTTTATATTTACGTTTGATATAATTCAAAATTTCATTATCAAATTTATCGCCCGCCATTTTTATGGACGATGAGGTTACAATGTCCCCCATAGATAGGACTGCGATGTCTGTTGTACCTCCGCCAATGTCAACGACCATATTTCCGCTTGGCTGGAAGATGTCCATACCCGCTCCTATTGCCGCCACCTTTGGCTCTTCTTCTAGGTAAATTTTCTTACCCCCGCTTTTCTCAGCTGCCTCTTTAATTGCCTTCTGCTCAACGCTCGTAATATTTGTTGGACAGCAAATCAGAATTCTTGGTTTCGATAAAAACCCTTTAACATTCAACTTATTTATAAAATGCTTAAGCATCGATTCAGTTACATCAAAATCAGCAATGACTCCATCCTTTAACGGGCGAATCGCAACGATGTTTCCTGGTGTACGACCAACCATCTTTCTAGCTTCCTCACCGACTGCTAATACACGATTTGTATTTTTATCGATTGCCAGTACCGATGGCTCATTTAACACAATTCCTTTACCTTTGACATGAATCAGCACATTAGCTGTACCGAGATCTATTCCAATATCCCTAGCAAACATGATTTAAATCCTCCTTGAATCCTCATAAAAGCCTACTTACTCCTAATTGTTTATTTTAACATATTGACAAGATGGAAGGTAGGTCTATATCCTTGAAATGGGAATTTTTTTTATACAACACAAAAACCAGTATTTGTTATCATCCCCGCTTCCTGTGGTTCTTAAAAGGTAACACTTTTTACTAAGCATTTCCCTTTTAAACCACCGAAATTGATTTAGGTAACAAATACCGGATTTTTTTACAAAAGCTATCTTTTCAATATCTCCTCTTCGCGCTCTGATCGCTTATACTTCAACTTTGTCGCTTCTCCACCTCGAAGATGACGGATAGATTTATGATAATCCAAAATATCCTTCACCTCATTGGCTAATTCAGGATTAATTTCAGGTAATCGCTCGGTTAAATCTTTATGGACTGTACTTTTGGATACACCAAACTCCTTCGCAATGACACGAACGGTTTTTCTTGTTTCCACGATATACTTTCCTATCTTGATAGTTCTTTCTTTGATGTAATCGTGCACACCACTCGACCTCCCTAATTTGGATGTGAGAAGTGTGAAATGAGATTCGCTTTTGGCTTAAAAACGACCGCTGCCCCGGAAATTAGCAATACATATATCTTCAACTGGATTTATCATTGGATTTAAACGACTGCTCACCTCAAACACTCTCTTTGTATGGTTTGTATCAGTTTATTAGTTCGGATAAGGATATATGCACACTTTCCACAGCTTGCAGAAATATTTATCTAAATTTCCCAATAATAAATTCGTGTTTTCAAATTATTTCCCGAGAAATTTGTCACAAATAAAGGGATTTTGTAAAAAAGAAGGAGCTAAGATATCCATATAAAAAATCCCCATCTTAATGATAGGGATCTCACCAAATTTTCAGTTGTTGTTTACGGGCGTACCATTTTGTTTTGATTAGTTTACTTTAGTTAACCCATGCATGAAGTGAATACACTCCATCGATGGAAAAATACAGATAATCAGCCTTCTTCAGTGTTACTCATTTCAGAATCAGAAGGTTCTTCTTTTGTACGATCATCTTTAGATTTTGTGCCCGATGGATTTTCAATTGCTTTAGATTCCGAATTTTCCGGATTTTCTTTTTCACCTACACTACTTGGATTTTTATCAGCTGCCTCTTCCTTTGTTTCAAGGGATGCCAACTGACTTCCGAAAATAGCATTTGGATTTAAAGCAACGTCATCTTGGCGAATTTCAAAGTGGACATGTGTTCCAGCCTCTTCATTCAATAGACTTCTACCTGCTTTGGCAATCACAGCACCCTGTTTCACTTCGTCCCCAACCGTAACTTTAATGTCTGTAATAGATTGATAACGAGTAACCACACCGTTTTCGTGCTCAATTTCCACTTCATTTCCAAGCAATGAATCTTCTTTAACTTTTTTTACTTTCCCGCTTAAAGACGCTACGACATCGAATGCACCACCATCTTTAGCTGCGATATCCAGTCCTTTGTTTTGCATAACCCGATTATTATAAAAGACTAATGCAGCAGCACGCTTTTCTTTGTCAGCATCTTTGTCATAGAAATCTTTCTTAATGACCGCTAGTTCGGAATCTGTTACTGGCATGTTAATTTTTTCAAGATTGCTATTTACTTCAATTGCAGGTTCTTCCGTGTTATTGCCTATTCCAGCTGCCTCTTCTTTATCTATTGTGTTGTCAGCTGAATTGTTAAAACTGTTCTGTGCCCAGATGGCACCGGCTAAAATCAATGCGGCACTTGCGATATAGATTGCTGGTAAAGCCCAACGTTTATTCAGAAAACGTCGGATAATGGACTTTTTGGAAGTTGGTTTGTTTTCTTCCTCTCTCATATTAATCACCTCAGCAATCATTCTGAACAGATTGCTGGAATTATATACATCTGCCACAAAATTTTTTTAGATTTATTTTTTGTTTAACTTGATTTTTTTATGCATGGGAATTATTTCATTCTCTATAAGGAGCAGGGGAGCAGGGCTTCGCTACTTTCTAATATAGCTAGTCTAATTAGCAACTAACTGATGCTTTTTACAGAAAGCATCCCAAAATCTAACTCCATACCGCCATCATTGTGATTGAACGGGTGTAACGTGATACATGATTAATCCTTTATGGTGAATGGTGCCGTTTTTTGACCACTCCCAAAGGAAGTTGCAGAAGAAAAACTTGGGCGAAAGGGATAAAGGCGTGGTAATCTTGCCGTTCTGCCCTTTTCAAATCACTTGTGCTTTGTTCTTTCACAATAAGAAAATTCTTGATACAATGGCAACAACTACTTACTAAAGGAAGTCTTAAATCATGAGAAAATTTTTGAAGCTATTCTTAACGGTTCTACCGTTTATTTATATGGGAGCTATTTGGTATATGTCTAGTCAACCTGATGATTTAATTCTCGATCTCCCAGCCTCTTCCGTCGATCGTTTCATCAAGGAAGCTCTTCATTTAGTTGAATTTGCGATTCTTTATCTACTGTTTGCTGCCGCTCTTTGTGCTCATAACAAATTAACCAGCTCCTGGAGCACCCTGGCTGCCATTATAGCGTGCTTATATGGTGTTTGTGATGAAATACACCAATCCTTCATACCTGTCCGCTCAGCAAGCCTAATTGATGTTGCCAAAGATGTAATTGGCGTATTAGCCGCCTATTTTCATGTGCGCTTTCACTATTTCAAGCATCATCGCGGGTTTCTTACAATTATTGAAAAATTAACGAAAAAGGCTGTCTCATAAGGATTGAATCCTTTTAATGAGACAGTCTTTTTTCTTTATCTAACAATGTTAATTTTTTGACTCATTACCGCTCATGTTTCATGAAAAATCGTCTGCCCACCAACACTGATTTTCTTAGTCTCATTTTTTAGCTGTGATCGTATTCAATATCGTGTCGGCAGGCTGAATGGTAACACCTTGGTAATAGTACTTCACGATTTCATCATATTTTTTCCCTTCCTTAGCCATTCCATCCGCACCGTACTGGCTCATTCCGACCCCATGGCCGAATCCTTTAGTCGTAATGACGATGTTCTCGCCTTTTCGCTCCCAGGTAAAGTCTGTTGATTTTAAGCCCAAGCTATTACGAACTACCGCTCCAGTTAGCTCTTTGCCTGCTATAACCGCCTTACTTACTCGGTGTCCTTTTGTACGAGCCTCCACTGTACCAATTTCATTTCCTGCTGGCAGTTTAACACCTAATTTTTTTTGAAAATCAGCTACGGATATTGTTTCATTATTATAAAACTTAGGTGATGATTTATCCCAAGGACTTGCCACACTTTTTAGATAAGGATAAGCACTTGTCCAAACATCTTCTGAATTCTCGGTATACCCATTGCTAGTTGAGAAGAAGGACGCTGTGATCGGTTTGCCATCATACGTTAAAATTTGCCCTTTTGTTGCATTTACTGCTTCTTTAATCTTCTTCATTTTCCACGAATAATCGGCCCCCCACGACTTCTTTAGCTCATCATCATTTCGATAAACCTGATGCGATTCTGTATCTGTCACATCTGCTCCTTTTGATACACCAACCGCATTCTTGGCAAGCAATAGGTTCACAATATACGTCCTTGCCGCCAGTGACTGGGCTTTCAATGCTTCTAATTCGAAATCGGCATACATTTCCGATGCCACCACACCGACAACATACGATTCGATCGGCACTGTTTGAACCTCTTCTTGAGCAGATCGATACACAGCTACATTGACACCTGGCAAATCTGTCGTTTCAACACTTTCTATTGGTTGTTCTACCGTTTCTGATAATTTGCCAGCCTTTTCATCTTTTGAAAATAGAAGCACAAGTACTGCGGGAATCATAAGTGTGACAAATGCTACCGCTAAGAATAGTACGATAATCGGTTTGAATGCTCTCAATACTCCTGGGCCTCCCTTTGTATGCTCTAAAGGGGAATGAGCAGAAATGAGTCCTCTAACATCTTATCCCGGTTTAACAGGCTGTAATATCTCCACGTTCACAGTCTGGCAAGAAGATTAATATAGCTTATGCGGTGATAAACAGCCTGTAAAACCCCGATTGGTTCAACTAACCATCAGTGGGAACTTACATCCCACTGATAGAAGTTTCACTTTATCTTTCGAATGGAAGATCCCTACATTCCTGCGCCCCTTCTCTCATGACAAATATATGGATTTGGACAAGCAATTATGACCGTTATTTTGAAACTACCTCGGTGTGCCAATTGCTAATTCATGAAACGATAATACTCCGATTTTCTAGGCCTCCACTTACGGAGCTGCAAGTAACTTTGACATTTGATGCTTGGTTTTGTTCTTTCTGGGATTTGTCCAATTCTGGTGGGTAATTCGTTCAACTTGGTGAAGAAATCGGTAAAGGTGGATAGGAAAATATTATTAAATGAGGAAAATCAAAATCTGAGGTATAATCTCTTAGCTTTGTTTAGAAAATTTGATAATTTATCCAAACTTAGTTACAAGCATGAAATGACAAAAAGGCAGCTGGATTTCATATTCGAATCCAGCTGCCTTTATCAATTATGCATTCAAATCGGCTGCAATATTTTTAATTTCAGTTGTATGCTCGTCGTTTACACGTTCTACATCTGCACCTAGAGCTGCTAATTTACCGTGGAAATCTACATAACCGCGATCAAGATGCTTTAGTTCCATTACACGTGTTACCCCTTCAGCTACCAATCCTGTCAAAACAAGAGCCGCTGCAGCACGTAAATCGGTAGCCGCTACTTCTGCTCCTTGAAGATTGGATGGTCCATTTATGATGACCGATCTTCCTTCAATTTTGACATTTGCATTCATACGACGAAATTCTTCAACATGCATAAAGCGATTTTCGAATACTGTTTCTGTAATCATGCTTGTTCCCTTAGCTTGCAACAACAATGCCATCATTTGTGATTGCATGTCAGTTGGGAATCCTGGGTGAGGCATCGTTTTAATATCGATAGCCTTTAAAGTGTCTGGGCCAATTACACGCAAACCTTCATATTCTTCGTAAATTTCAACACCCATTTCTTCCATTTTTGCTATCAAAGAAGTGAGATGCTCTGGTACTGCTCCTTTGACAAGGACATTACCACCCGTAATTGCAGCAGCTACCATAAATGTACCAGCTTCAACGCGGTCTGGAATGATTGAATGTTCAGCACCGTATAACTTTTCTACACCTTCGATTTTCAGTGTACCTGTTCCTGCACCTTTAACCTTTGCTCCCATTTTATTTAGGAAATTAGCAAGGTCTACAATTTCTGGTTCTTTGGCAACGTTTTCGAGCACAGTGGTGCCTTTTGCAAGTGTTGCAGCCATCATAATATTCTCTGTTGCACCTACACTTGGGAAATCAAGATATACTCTTGCACCCTTGAGTCGGCCATTCACTTCTGCTTCAATAAAGCCATTTCCAACTTTCACTTTCGCACCCATCGCTTCAAAGCCTTTTAGATGCTGATCAATAGGACGTGAACCGATTGCGCATCCACCAGGTAATGCTACACGAGCACGCCCATTTCTTGCTAGTAAAGAACCCATAACCAATACAGAAGCACGCATTTTTCGAACATATTCGAACGGCGCTTCATCTAATAGCCCTCTAGATGCATCTACAGTAACTTCATTATTATCAAAGGCAACCTCTGCATTCAAGTTGCGCAATACTTCATTAATTGTATATACATCGGAGAGCGTTGGAACGTCCTTAATAATACTTTTTCCTTCACTAGCCAACAGTGTTGCGGCGATAACCGGCAAAACGGCATTTTTTGCTCCCTCTACTTTAACAGTTCCGCTAAGCTTTCTACCGCCGCGGACGATGATTTTTTCCAAGAGTATTCCCCTCCGCGTCCAATTTCTCTATATTAATATTCAAATGTAATGATGGGTGTGCCAACTACAAAAGTTGTTTTTTCGCCCAATCCATCTGTTCTTAAAGCAATTTGCAAATTCAAAGATTCGTGTGTCAATGTTTCGGTAAACATGTTTGATTTTGCAGAAACAGAAATAAAATGAGGTTCCTTTATACTTTCCATTTCCTCGGCCTGAAATAAATCTAATAGCTTTATAGATTTTGAGGTTAAAACCGTATCAATATTATCATTGAATGTCCCTTTAATACAAGTGAAAGTTGCAGGTTTCCCTCGAAATATGACTTTTTTCCTGTCTTGGAAAGCCCCTTCAATAAAGGCTGAATAATCTGCATTCCAGCTATGGCCTTTAGCCTCATAAATCATATAGCTTACAATATGAGATTCTTCTTGAGTAGACATTAAATGAAGTGATTCTGTTAAATTTGTTTGTGGATCCACATATGTCGCAGTGGCTGTCCATTTCTCCTCTTCAGCTGTAGTTGTCCAGGTAAAGCCAGGAAATGTTCTTTGAAGTTTTTTTACTTCTTTATTGAAATCTTTCCTTGTATCAATCATTAAAGTTTTTTCACGTGCATATACAGACCAATCGCCTATTTCTATATTTATGTTCGATTCTAGCAGTCCAATTATTTTTTCTATATCTGACTTATTCTTAGCTACACTTGTACTATTCCCAAGGAAATTTAGTATCAAACCAAGAAATATGATGTATGTTAACGTTGTTTTCACTTTGAATCCCTCCCTTTTTACCATCTTTTCCGGTAGGGAGGTTTGACATACTTAAAATGTATCGCCAGTAATTGACAAAATCTTAAAACATCAGTGTTACTGATTAAACATATAAGGGAGTTGCTGCGAATAAAAGAGGTAATCTAAGAAGAAATTGCTTACAGCTGATCCAATTGCAACTGTCAAAAGTGTGTAAAGAACTCTTGCCTTCAGTACGGAGTTTGCTTTTAAAAGCCTCTCGAAATTTAAAGCTTGGAGAGCCCACCACGTTACGGCAATAAAAAACAGGTGTGAAACAATTCCAATCAGCGCCTGTTGGCTAAATGCTGAAAACATAAATAATCCTCCTTAAAAAAGCACCCGAACCCTATTATAGCACATAACTGTTCGGAACTTGGAATTTTAAAGGATATATGGCGAAAAACCTTCAAAAGATGCAAAGAAAAATAGCAATTATACAATCTTTCTTTATATCTTCTTTCTTTGGATAAAAGATTTTGGCTTTTTTAGAAAAAAACGTCACCGTTCCTCGGCTATAAAAGCTAGTTATTTTAGCATACCCTTATTAGTCAAGGAGTCACAGTAAAAACGGACACGCCTTGATTACATAATAAAGGGAGATAGAGCACCTAACTAAAACATATGATGTTATTCAAAAAAGGAAGGGGCTATCCCAAAGCGAAAGAATCAGCCCCCACATCTACTATATATCGTTTATATGACGTGTAAATGAAACTATAAACGGTAATAGAATGTGCGGTCAAAACCCTCTTGGGATAGCCTCTTATTAAGTATTATTTATTTTCTGCAATATTAATCCGGTTGACTGCACGTTTTAATGCTAATTCAGCTCGCTTTATATCGATTGAATCAGGCTTTTCCTGCAATCTCTTCTCTGCACGCTCTTTAGCTGATCGTGCCCGGACAAGATCGATAGTTTCAGCTCTTTCTGCAGATTGAGCAAGAATCGTAACCACATCTGGACGAACTTCCAAGAAGCCTCCATTAATGGCAATATAGTCTGTACCGCCTTCTTTTTTAAGACGGACAGCCGCTATATCAAGAGGAGCTACCATAGGAACATGGCCGGCCATGATTCCTAGTTCTCCGCTCTTTGCCTTTGCGCTTACCATTTCTACTTCTGCATCATATACTGGGCCATCGGGAGTAACAACACTGACTTTTATCGTCTTCATTTCATACCCTCCTCGGTCCCTTTATTACGCCATTTGCTTTGCTTTTTCAATAACTTCTTCAATTCGTCCTACTAAACGGAACGCATCTTCTGGAAGATCATCGTACTTACCTTCAAGGATTTCCTTGAAACCTTTGACCGTTTCTTTAACCGGTACGTAAGAACCTTTTTGTCCAGTGAATTGTTCTGCCACATGGAAGTTTTGAGACAAGAAGTTTTGAATTCTACGAGCACGGGCAACAACTAATTTCTCATCGTCGTTTAACTCATCCATACCCAAGATTGCAATGATATCTTGTAGTTCTTTATATTTTTGCAGTGTGGTTTGAACTTGACGTGCTATTGCATAATGCTCAGCGCCTACGATTTCAGGGCTAAGAGCACGTGAAGAAGAAGCCAATGGATCAACAGCTGGATAAATCCCCATTTCAGACAATTTACGCTCAAGGTTTGTTGTTGAATCTAAGTGGGCAAAAGTTGTTGCCGGAGCTGGATCCGTATAGTCATCCGCAGGTACATAGATCGCTTGAATCGATGTAACTGACCCTACGTTTGTTGAAGTGATACGCTCTTGTAATTGCCCCATTTCAGTTGCAAGTGTAGGTTGATAACCAACTGCTGAAGGCAGACGACCAAGAAGGGCGGAAACCTCAGAACCTGCTTGTGTGAAACGGAAAATGTTATCGATGAATAACAATACGTTTTGTCCTTGCTCATCACGGAAGTATTCAGCCATTGTCAAACCAGTTAAGGCAACACGCATACGTGCACCAGGTGGCTCATTCATTTGTCCGAATACCATAGCTGTTTTCTTAATTACGCCCGAGTCACTCATTTCGAAGTAAAGGTCATTTCCTTCACGAGTACGCTCACCAACACCTGCGAATACAGAAATACCGCCATGCTCTTGGGCAATGTTGTTAATAAGTTCTTGAATTAATACCGTTTTACCTACACCGGCACCACCAAATAGACCAATTTTCCCACCTTTAACATAAGGTGCAAGAAGATCTACTACTTTAATACCCGTCTCCAAAATTTCTACCTCTGTAGAAAGTTGGTCAAATGTAGGTGCTTGTCTATGGATTGGATCTCTACGTGCTTCTACAGGAATAGGTGCTTCAAGATCAATGTTTTCTCCTAATACGTTGAAAACACGTCCCAATGTCACATCTCCTACAGGTACGGAAATCGGAGCTCCTGTATCAACAGTCTCTGCCCCACGTGTCAATCCATCTGTGGAAGACATCGCAATTGTACGAACTGAATCATCACCTAAATGCAAGGCAACTTCAAGAGTTAAGCCAGTACCAGAAGATGTGTTTTCAATTCTTAACGCATTATAGATCTTAGGTAGCTGTCCGTTATCAAACTTCACGTCAACTACCGGACCCATAACTTGAGTAACGCGTCCAATATTCATCGTTTTCCCTCCTGTCATTACGTTTGACGACTATCTATGATTGTAGAACAGGTAGCAATCGTCTAGGCTTACCTGGCCCTTATATATATTTAAAAGTATATCATTTTCAAAGAGTCTTGATGTCTTGCTTCAGGCGCCGTCAGCTCGAAATCATAAGACAGCTCGTCATAAAAGTTAATGAACAACCTCCATGACGGTGCATCTTATATTTGTCGCCGATAAATGGGCGCCTTACGCTTAACTTGTTATTCTAATGCTGCGGCACCGCCGACAATTTCAGTAATCTCTTGCGTGATTGCTGCTTGACGCGCACGGTTATATTGCAATGATAAGGAATCGATAATCTCTTTCGCATTATCCGTTGCACTTTTCATTGCAGTCATACGTGCCGAGTGCTCACTCGCTTTCCCATCTAGCAAGGCTCCGTAAATCAAGCTTTCTGCATACTGAGGTAGCAAAACCTCAAGAATTGTTTCAGGATCCGGTTCATATTCATAAGAAGTTAACGAACCTGAAATTTCAATATCTGTCAGCGGCAGAATTTTCTTTTCTGTTACCTCTTGAGAGATGGCACTGACATAGTGATTGTAGTACATATATAACTCGTCACACAATTCATTTTGAAATAAATTCACTGTCGATTTTGCTATATCACTAATATCTGAAAACGATGGTTGGTCAGGCACTCCAATTACTTCAAGCTCCACATGCATTTTCCGACTGACAAAGAAATCACGGCCAACTCTTCCGATGGCAATAATGACATATTCATCGGATGATTTGTGACGTTGTTGAATCGTTTTAAAGACGTGACGAAGCACACTGCTGTTGTAAGCACCTGCCAAGCCTTTGTCCGCTGTAATGACAACGTAACCGGTTTTCTTAACAGGTCGAGTCATTAGTATCGGATGTGACGCGTCTGTACTTCCGCTAGCAATACTCATTACGACTTCCTGAATCTTCTCCATATAAGGAGCATACCTTCTCGCATTGGATTCAGCACGGTTCCATTTTGAAGCAGAAACCATTTGCATCGCTTTTGTAATTTGGCTAGTCTTTTTAGTCGAGTTAATACGTGACTTTATATCGCGTAAAGAGGCCATTCATTCTCACCACCCTTGTAAAATTTAATTAGGCCGATTATTCAGATGCTACAAAATTCTTTTTGAATTCGTTGATAGCAGCTACGATTGCATCCTCTTCAGGTAGGTTACCTGTCGTACGGATGTGGTCTAATAAACCAGAGTGAGAACGATCTAGGAATGAATAGTATCCCTCTTCAAAACGAAGAATGTCCTTTACAGGAATATCATCTAAATGTCCACGAGTTAGAGCAAACAGAATCATAACTTGCTTTTCAACTTTGATTGGCTTGTTAAGATCTTGTTTAAGTACCTCTACTGTACGTGCACCACGATTTAGTTTCGCTTGCGTTGATTTATCAAGGTCAGAACCGAATTGAGAGAATGCTTCCAACTCACGGTAAGAGGCAAGGTCAAGACGTAGTGTTCCAGCAACCTTCTTCATCGCTTTAATTTGAGCTGATCCACCAACACGGGATACAGAAAGACCTGCGTTAATCGCCGGGCGTACACCAGAGAAGAATAAATCAGACTGCAAGAAAATTTGTCCATCCGTAATAGAGATTACGTTTGTTGGGATATAAGCAGAAATATCGCCTGCTTGAGTTTCAACAAATGGAAGTGCAGTAATTGAACCAGCACCTAATGTATCGTTTAATTTAGCCGCACGCTCGAGTAAACGTGAGTGCAAGTAGAATACGTCTCCCGGGAATGCTTCACGACCTGGTGGACGGCGAAGTAGTAATGACAATTCACGATATGCAGATGCTTGTTTTGAAAGATCATCATATACAATTAACACATGCTTGCCTTGGAACATGAAATGCTCACCCATTGATACACCAGCATAAGGAGCCAAGTATAATAATGGAGCCGGTTGTGACGCAGATGCCGTTACAACGATTGTGTAATCTAACGCACCATGCTTACGGAATGTTTCGACTGTATTACGCACAGTCGATTCTTTTTGTCCGATTGCTACGTAGATACAAATCATATCTTGGTCAGATTGGTTCAAAATCGTATCAATTGCAACAGATGTTTTACCTGTTTGGCGGTCCCCGATAATTAACTCACGTTGTCCACGACCAATCGGAACAAGAGCGTCAATCGCTTTAATACCCGTTTGTAATGGTTCATGAACAGATTTACGGTCCATAACACCTGTAGCTGGGCTTTCGATTGGACGAGTATGAGTCGTATTGATTGGACCTAGTCCATCAACTGGTTGTCCTAATGGATTCACGACACGGCCAATTAATTCTTCACCTACTGGTACTTCCATAATCCGTCCTGTACGACGAACTTCACTGCCTTCTTGAATGTCTCTAAATGGTCCAAGAATAACGATACCCACGTTGTTCTCTTCAAGATTTTGAGATAACCCCATTGAACCGTTTGCGAATTCTACGAGCTCTCCTGCCATTACATTATCTAAACCGTGAACGCGTGCAATCCCGTCACCAACAGAGATGACAGTACCAACGTCGCTTACTTTAATTTCGGACTGATAGTTTTCAATTTGCGCCTTTATAAGCGCACTGATTTCTTCAGCTTTAATACTCATGAATTTCACCCCTAACTGTGAATATTAGCTTAATAGTTGTCTACTAAGGCGTTCAAGCTTCCCGTTAACACTGCCGTCAAAAATACGGTTGCCGATACGAAGTTTGATACCGCCAAGAATGCTGCTGTCAGCAATATTAGTAATTTTCAATGTGCGTTTTCCCACTTTGGCTGCGAATACGGAAGACACAGCTTCACTTTCGTTATCAGTCAGTGGACGAACTGTATATACTGTCGCTTCTGCTACTGATTTAGCTTCATTAGCCAGTTCAATAAATTCACACGCCATTTGTGCGATTGAATTCGTACGGTGACGTTCAATCATAATAAGAAGCGTATTTTGAACATGGGGAGAGACGCTAGAAAAAGATTGTGTAATTACATTTTTCTTTTCTTTAACTGAGATTTTAGGCTGCGTAAGGAAAGCTAAAAGTTCCTTGTCAGAGTTGAAGACCTCTCTGACGGCACGGAGCTCTCCCTCTAATTGATCAAGAAGGTTTTGCTCTTGTGCAATTTTGAAAAGAGCTCTCGAATATCGCTTTGCTACTGCAACATCGCTCATCGCTCTTCTCCTGCCTCTTGAATATAATGATTAATTAGTTTTTCTTGATCTGCTTCAGATAGTTCTTTTTCAATAACTTTAGAAGCAATTAAAACAGACAAGGAAGCGACTTGTTCGCGCAATGCAACGATAGCCTTTTCCCTTTCTTGAACGATTTCGCGTTTTGCTGATTCTTTCAGGCGTTCAGCTTCTGTACGTGCTTGAATGATAATATCTTCACGCTGAGTCTCACCTTGTTGTTTCGCGTTTTCAATCAGCTGAGTAGCTTCTACGCGAGATTGTTTCAATAGTTCACGTTGCTCTTCTAAATATTTGCTTGCTTCTAACCTACTTGCTTCTGCAGCATTAATTTCAGATGCAACATGTTCTTCACGTTGAGTCATGATGCCCATTAGAGGACCAAATGCATATTTTTTAAGCAAGAATAACAAGATGACAAACATGGCCAACTGGAACAAGGCATCTCCACCGTTAAACTTGCTTATAGATAATCCCAATACTAAACCGCTTGTTAACACGCTTGGTTCACTCCCTTCACGAGTTTCACTTATAATAAGGATGTCTTTAAAAGAGTCATACCTTAACTTGAGACAGCCATTTTTATTGTTTCAAAGTATTTTCTTCAGCTGCTTGACGCATACTGAATATGAACATAAAGGAAAGGCGAAGGTTCACATGAAACGAACTTCGCCATTTTTGAACTTTTTAATGGTTCTATTATTGACCTAATACCATGAACGCGATAACTACAGCAATGATCGGCATTGCCTCTACTAGACCTACACCGATAAACATTGTAGTTTGAAGCATTCCACGAGCTTCTGGTTGACGAGCGATACCTTCTACTGTTCTTGAAACGATTAGACCGTTACCAATACCTGCACCTAGTGCTGCTAAACCGATTGCTATTGCTGCTGCAAGAAGACCTACTGAACCTACCATTATTAATTTCCTCCTCGAGATATATAATTTTGCAAATTAGTTCTTAATGAACTTATAATTAATGGTCTGAACTGACTTTATGAGACAGATAAACCATTGTTAACGTAACGAAAATAAACGATTGAATTGCGCCTACGAAAATACTATATCCTTGCCATACCAATGTAGGTATGATGGCTCCAATAAAACCTAAAGGTCCGCTAAAAGCAAGCGTACCTGCTAATAAGCCTAGTAATACTTCACCAGCAAAGATATTACCATACAAACGTAAACCGAGTGTCAAAGTATTTGAAAACTCTTCGATTAATGACATTGGATTTTTGTATGCTTTCAAGTATCCTTTGAAGCCTTTCATTTGTATACCATAAAAATGTGATAAACTTAGAACCAAAACTGCTAAAGTCAAAGTTACAACAGGATCAGCGGTTGGTGATTTCCACCAAAGCTCATGATCATACGAGATCGCAAATGGAAGACCAAGCATATTCGATACGAATAAATACATAATCAACGTCATTCCAAGTAGTTGGAAGCGGCCGCCTGTTTTCCAGTCCATGGAGCTGTTAATCATATTCTTAACGAAATCCATGACCCACTCCATAAAATTCTGCATACCAGTTGGTTTCATTGCAAGTTTACGAGAGCCAACTGTAGCAATAATGAACACAATAGCACTTGCTACAGTTATCATTAAAACATTACTCAAGTTAAAGGTTAAGCCTAAAAATTCTTGCGTTGGTGCCCCATGATTCAACTATATTCACCTCTCTTCCCCACTACTGACGTTTTAAGTGGATAAAAAAATCTATAATAATGACAAGATAAGCTGTCATCAATCCCAGTACTACACTAATCAAATGGAAATATTCTGGATATTTCAACGCGATAATAACGGCCAAACCGGCTGAAGCAAATCTGGTCATTGTGCCGAGAGATTTAACCTTTCCTCCCTCAGTTATTGCTTGATCAAACTTTTTCATTTTTTGATTTACTAGCCACAAATTGTACAAACTCAAGCTAGTTCCTAGCAAAAGCCCTCCAAACACAGTTTGGTAATTTGTAAATCCCCAGCCTAATACAAAAACTGCCAAGAGATAGACCATGTATTTACTCTGCCTTTTAAAAACGATGTTTATTTCTGGCATCTTTTTGTTAATCTCCTGAGAAAATTTTTCTTGCTGTTTGGAGCATCGCAAAAGTATTTATTGCATGTCCAGTGAGAAGACCGATTGTTAAAAATTACGGCTTGGTGTCAGGCGTTCGGTTCGGCATCCTCTTAATGAAATGCCCATATACAACGAACCGACATATTGTGAAAGAATCGCTGACGTTAATGCCATTGCCTTATATGGCTGCGATTTTTGACGCATATTGTGCATCCTTGCGGTCGAAATTTGTGGAGGATGTGAATAATATTCCGATAGAAAAAGACAAAAAAACCGCCCTGAGACTCTGAAACCCCTACCATTTACACCCTTAGTTAGCATACAATAGCCTAACAGGTTATGTCAATGTATGGTTCGTGGATTTTGTCACAGAACGGTAATAGTTAACGAATTGTTCACATTTTTATTAAACCTTTTTGTTGACTTTTGTCAAACCTCCTTTTTTCACTCAATTATGATGGTCGTTTCAATTTGGTCTTCCTTCCCAAATTTCCTCGCGAAGATAATTGCTGTATAAATTCCCACCCTCGGAAGTTTATCTTTAGATAATTCCTTCTTTAGTAAACCCTGCGGTACATGTTTAGCCCAATCCAAATATCCCACAAAGCGAAAATCATCTGGATCATAAAGTGCAATTCCCACTTCATCTGCACCACGAGGCAAATACATTTCATACCGATACATTCCTTCTTGATCACCCGCGCTGAATTCAAAACCCATTACTCTTGGATAGTTTGGTTCCTCCTTCACATAGAGAAACGGAAGACTGATTTCCTTCACTCCTTCAACCAGTGTTAAGAAACCATCATAAATTCCCCTTTTCATAAGTGTCGGGTTTATTTGTAATCCTAAATGAACTTGTTTCTTCTCCCCAGGATTAACGGAGAATGACACTGGCAAATCCCAGGTAATTCCCATCTCTTTCATAGGAATCTGAAATGAGTAATTTTTCTTCTCCTTGCTAGTGTTTTCAATGACGAGCTCCTCTTCATGTTCATGAATCCCTTCTTTCTTTGTAAACATCCCAAATGAAAGGGAACTTGGGTAAAGAAGTGTATCTGCCTTTAAAGCTTGATCAATTTGTAGCCGCCCTGCCCCTTGCTCGAATGTACGATACAACTTCCCCTTCTTATCCAACAATGGTTTAGACGTACTCATTAGAGCAGACTTCACTTGATCCGGTGTCCATTCCGGATGTGCCTGTAGGATAAGCGCACTTGCTCCAGATACATGCGGAGCAGCCATGCTTGTTCCCTGCATCTCTAAATAGCCTGAAGGAATTGTACTATTAATCGCCACTCCCGGCGCTAATAGATCCGGCTTAATATTCCAACTTACTGTAACCGGACCCCTTGAACTGAAATCCGCTAACTGATCTTGTTCCTTCTTATATATGAACTGCACATTCCGCTGCTTAGAGCGAATTTGTCGTTTTGCCATCTCTCCAGATTTTTTTGATATAGAGACAACTGGAATATCCAAGCCTTTTGTCACACTACCAATAAAATTCCCCTCTGTATTATTAAAAATAATAACAGCAACGGCTCCTGATTCTTTGGCATTGATTACTTTCTCAGTAAATGATATACCCCCTCTCTCTATCAGAGCTACTTTCCCTTTCACTTGCTTTAGATCATCTACCCTTCCTTTCCCCCCATTCATTAATTCTTGTGTGAAATGTAGCTCCCATGGTTCCGACCCTTGCATAGGCATTAATTGAATCATTTTTTTCCTCGCTCCTAGCCCTACTTTCATATACGGGACAATCATTGGAGGTGTCGATGCTCCAACAGAAATTGCTTTCTCTGCAGTGCCTGGTGAACCAACAGTCCAGACCGCTGGACCTGAGTTTCCATTTGAAGTAACCGCGACGATACCGCTTTCAACCGCTTTATTTAACGCAATTGAGATGGGTAAATCAGGGCCATTTACATCATTCCCAAGTGATAAATTAAGCACATCCACCTTATCTTCAATCGCTGCTTCAATTGCTCCCAATACTTGTTCAGTATTGCCAGTCCCCCCTGGACCAAGCGCACGGTATGCGATCACTTCAGCTTCCGGGGCTACACCTTTCATTTTTCCATTAGCTGCGATAATTCCTGCTACATGCGTACCATGTATGGTCGATTGGTCACCCTGTCCTTTCGTTTCCATCGGATCCCGATCTCCATCGACTAAATCGCGCCCCCCCTTATACACTTTTCGTAGATCAGGATGTGTGTAATCAATACCAGTATCAATAATTCCAACCGTTACACCTTTTCCGGTGATTCTCTGTTTTTTGCCGTCAAAAAAAGACCTCGCTTGATCGGCCCCAATAAAAGGTATGCTTGAATCGGCTTGAACACGATAAACTGACACTTCTGATATCGCAGAAATGGCATACTCCTTTTTCAGTTGCATAATCTCTTCCATTTTACCTTTAACAGAAAAACCCACGATAGCGTGTTTGTATATTTTCCTGAGCTGAAGCGATGGATGTTTTATCGAAATTGTCTGAATATCAATAGTAGATATAGGTTTTTCCAACAGCACAATCGCTGTCGTATTTTTGGATTCAACTTGTTTTGGCAAAGGCGGTAGCTGTGTTGCCGCTACCGACGTTACACTTGCACAAAGAAAGATGAGCATAATTAGTAAAGAAAAATACTTTTTCAGCAAAAGCGACACCCCTTTCACTTATGGTTTCACTTAAGCTCAAGTCTATGCATATGAGGGAAATCCTTTTTTTAATGGCAGAAGGTTTCGGATTCAAAATCAAAAAAAGATCTGTTCCCGAAACTACTATACACAATGAACATTTCATCCTGTATATAGAGTTCAAGATCAGACCTTTTTAGAATGCTAATTATTCCCCCGGCACAAATGTTGCCGGAGCTTTGTCAGTTTGTTTGAAATAAAAACGAATAGCTTCTGCAATCCTTGCTGATGTGTGCCCATCACCATAAGGGTTGTGAGCTTTCGCCATTTGTTGATAGGCTTCTTTATTCGTTAACAGTTCCGTCGCTAGATTATAGATCGTTTCTTCATCTGTTCCAGCAAGCTTAAGCGTACCTGCTTCAATTCCCTCAGGACGTTCCGTTGTGTCCCGCAAAACTAGAACTGGAACACCTAGTGAAGGAGCTTCTTCTTGGACTCCACCTGAATCAGTCATAATCAAATATGACTTCGCCGCGAAGTTATGGAAATCAAATACATCTAAAGGTTCAATTAAATGAATGCGCGGGTCGTTACCAAGAACTTCAGCCGCTAATTCTCTAACAACTGGATTTAAATGTACTGGGTAGATTACCTGTACATCATCATGCTCATCAATAAGCCGCTTAATTGCACGGAACATATTGCGCATTGGTTCACCTAGATTTTCACGACGGTGAGCCGTTAGTAAAATAAGACGATTATCCCCAATTTCATCTAAAACAGGATGAGAATATGTCTCTTTTACTGTTGTTTTTAGTGCATCAATAGCTGTATTTCCTGTAATGAAGATAAATTCATCACTTTTTCCTTCATTTGTTAAATTCTCAGCTGCCTTTGCAGTTGGAGAAAAGTGCAAGTCCGCAATCACCCCTGTAAGCTGACGATTTGCCTCTTCAGGAAATGGTGAATATTTATTCCATGTCCGCAACCCAGCTTCCACGTGACCAACTGGTATTTGATTATAAAAAGCAGCTAAGCTCGCCACAAATGTTGTTGTCGTGTCACCGTGTACTAAAACGATATCTGGCTTCACTTCCCTCATCACTCCATCAAGACCCTCAAGACCCCTTGTAGTTACGTCGATGAGTGTTTGGCGATCCTTCATAATATTCAAATCGTGATCTGGTTGAATCGAGAAAATTTCCAGTACTTGGTCAAGCATTTGGCGATGCTGTGCCGTAACCGTCACAATCGATTCAAAATGCTCCGGTTGATTTTGTAATTCAAGAACTAACGGAGCCATCTTGATCGCTTCAGGCCTTGTACCAAAAATTGTCATAACCTTAATCGGTTTCGACATGACTACCACCTCGTTTTATCTTATTTTGTTCCGAACAATCGATCTCCAGCATCTCCAAGTCCAGGAACGATATAGCCATGGTCATTTAACTTCTCATCAAGACCTGCAATGTAAATATCTACATCCGGATGTGCTTCCTTCAATAATTCCACACCTTCAGGAGCTGCAATTAAACACATGAATTTAATATTAACGGCTCCACGCTTCTTAATAGACGTAATCGCTTCAATTGCAGATCCCCCTGTTGCAAGCATTGGATCGACAACTATACATTCTCTTTCAGCCAAATCACTTGGAAGCTTCACATAATATTCTACTGGTTTCAGCGTTTCAGGATCTCGGTATAAACCAACATGCCCTACTTTAGCAGCTGGAATTAAGTTCAGAATACCATCCACCATGCCGATGCCAGCTCGTAAAATAGGAATAATTCCAAGTTTTTTCCCTGACAGCACTTTTACTTTTGCCTTGCTAACTGGCGTTTCAATTTCTACTTCTTTTAGTGGCATATCTCTCGTAATTTCAAATGCCATTAAAGTAGCAACCTCGTCTACAAGCTCACGAAATTCCTTCGTTCCTGTTTTAACATCACGTATAAAAGCCAACTTGTGTTGAATGAGTGGATGATCGAATACGTATACCTTTGCCATTAAAGGTTCTCTCCATTTCTATTTCTGGATTTTTTCCTGTACCTTTTTAAAAGATAAGGAAATATTAGGTTTTATCAAATTGTGATAGTTTACCATTTACCTACCTCGCTCAATTATATAGATTACTGCGCAAAGGACTGGTGACGGTTTTCTTATTGCCGGTAGGTCATTCCGACAAAAACACACTTCTAACCATTTTACAGAAAAATATATCTAACTTCAATTAGGAATAAAGAAATCATGAACTCTCATATTTAAAAATCGAGATATTTATTAACATGTTCTGCGAATGAGTTCTTTATCCTTTATAAATGTAGTACGATTTTATCAGATGTTTTGGACCTCAAAAATAGGATGCCCCATAAGTAAAGGGTCAGACCCAGCAACTACTGCATACAGTTTAAATGAAGTGTAAGTAACACCATAAACCGTACGTGAGTGCTAGGTCAGACCCTTTGAGACATCCCTTTATTGATTATAGAGATGGATATAAAGTATATTTTCCAGAAAGAGCTTCTACTCGTTGTTTAGCTTCTTCCAGTTTTGCTTGGTCATCTACATTTTTCAGAACCAATCCAATAATTGAAGCAATTTCATCCATGTCTTCTAAACTAAATCCACGAGAAGTCACTGCTGCAGTCCCAATTCGAACTCCACTTGTTACAAATGGGCTTTCAGGATCGAATGGAATCGCGTTTTTATTTACTGTGATCCCAATATCATCTAATGCCTTTTCAGCCACTTTACCCGTTAGTCCAACAGAACGTACATCAATCAATAGTAAATGATTATCTGTTCCATCTGACACTAGCTGGATTCCTTCTTTTTTCAAAGCCCCACCAAGACGTTGTGCATTATCAATGATTTGCTTTGCATACTTCTTAAAATCATCTTGTAGTGCTTCACCAAAAGCAACAGCTTTGGCCGCAATCACATGCATTAATGGACCACCTTGAATTCCAGGGAAGATGGATTTATCAATCTTTTTTGCAAATTCTTCTTTACAAAGAATCATCCCGCCACGAGGCCCGCGTAATGTTTTATGAGTAGTTGTGGTAACAAAATCAGCGTACGGAACCGGACTTTCATGTAATCCAGCTGCAACTAACCCTGCGATATGTGCCATATCGACCATTAAATACGCACCAACTTCATCAGCAATTTCTCTGAAGCGTTTGAAATCAATAGCACGCGGGTAGGCGCTTGCTCCAGCGACGATCAACTTAGGCTTATGCTGACGTGCCTTTTCAAGTACATCTTCATAATTAAGCAAATGATCTTCTTCATGCACTCCATACTCAACAAAGTTATATTGAACACCACTAAAGTTCACAGGGCTTCCGTGCGTTAAATGTCCACCATGAGAAAGATTCATACCAAGAACCGTATCTCCAGGCTCAAGAATCGTGAAATAAACAGCCATATTCGCTTGTGCTCCAGAATGTGGCTGAACATTTGCATGTTCGGCACCAAAGATTTCTTTCGCGCGGTCACGAGCTAAATCTTCGACAACGTCCACATATTCACATCCACCATAGTAGCGTTTACCCGGGTACCCTTCTGCATATTTATTCGTTAATACAGATCCTTGGGCTTCCATGACAGCTTCACTTACAAAGTTCTCTGAAGCAATTAATTCAATCTTGCTTCTTTGGCGACCCAACTCTTCTTGAATAGCTTTAAAAACCTGCTCATCTTGATTCGCTAACCGGTTCATTGTAATCCTCCTCTTAATGCGTGATTGTCAGTATGTATCGTAGATTAATGCTGAGACCTAATCTACCGAACTACTATTTTAAAAATTTTCTCTTTCATTTTACCATGTTCAATAAGTGAACGGTAGTGTAACTATTAAACTTTATCGAACATTGTCATTAATTTTCCTTTAATCGTTCGTATAACGGACCGATCCAATAATAAAAGCACTCCTCTATATTGATAAGAGAAGCGCTTTACTAAAATCACGAACAACTTTGGTTTTCTGAAGTATTATTATATACAGCGCGTTCACCACCAATAAGTTTTGCTCGAGTTTTAGCCAGTGTAACATGTGCATTTCCAATTTCTTTTACAGAGGAGCGAATCGGAACTACGACGTGTTTAAGATGCATTCCGATAAAGGTATCTCCAATATCAATACCCGCATCTGCCTGAATATACTCAACAACCACAGGATTTGCTAGTTGCTGATACGCAGCTGTAGCCATTGCTCCTCCAGCTTTTCTAATAGGGACTACTGATACTTCCTCATATCTTCTTAAATCTGCATACTCTCTATCTAAAACGAGTGCTCTATTTAGATGCTCACAGCATTGAAAGGCAAGTTGGACTCCTGTTCGTTTCTGAAATACCTGCAATTCAGCGAAAAGCATATTCGCTACATCCAACGTACCTTCTGTCCCAATCCGTTTGCCGACAACTTCACTTGTGCTACAACCAATGACAAGCAATTGCTTTTCTGTCAAGCCTACCTCTTGTTGAAATTCAGCAAGCAAGATTCTGAATTGGCTTCTGATCAACTCTAATTCTTCATGTGCCATGAAATACTCTCCCTTTCAGAATTATCCGTTTTTACTCTCATACTCAGAAATTTTTCCAATTCGATTCGCATGACGACCATCTTCGAATTCTTCCGTCAACCACACTTGAGCAATTTCCCGGGCAAGCCCTGGACCAATGACACGTTCTCCCATCGCAAGCATATTGCTGTCATTGTGTTGACGAGTCAACTTTGCACTATAGACGTCATGTACAAGTGCACAACGAACACCTTTTACCTTATTTGCAGCAATGCTCATGCCAATTCCGGTTCCACAAATCAAAATGCCTTTATCATATTCTCCATTTGCTACCTTTTCCGCAACAGGAAGTGCGTAATCCGGGTAATCTACAGATGTTTGACACCCACATCCAAAATCATCATATGGAATGTCAAGCTCGTCCATTAATTTTTTTATTTCTTCACGGATTACCATTCCGCCGTGGTCTGATGTGATTGCTACCTTCATTGGAATCCTCCCCAGGCTTTTTTATTTTTATTGTGTCATAAATGAAGGAAAAGATAAAGGTAACGAAGGGTCAGGTTCCATAATTATTATTTACCGTTTACATGAAGTGTAAATAATACTATAACAGTGGGTAGAGTACGAGGTCAGACCCTTGCTCCCGAAAAAGAAGGGTCCGTTAGCGAAGGGGGGAAACTAATAATCATTATTTACCATACGTTTGTTGTTATCCGCCAATCTTTTTAATTAGCCCTTCGATTAGTGCCTGAAGCTCAACGAAGGTTTCCTCGTACATTTCTCGTGAACCGCCGTATGGATCGAAAACATCGCTATTATTTGGGTCATCGAACACAAATCCTTTCAATGTAAAGGTCTTAGCCGAAGATTGTGGATATGAAGCGGCTATTATAGATTTATGTCCCTCCGTCATTGTGAAAATATGTGTAGCCCAATCAATTTCAGCTTTTGTTAAAAGAGTGGAAGAATGATTCTGTTGGATATTTTGAGCAGATAAAATATTTTTTGCATGATATGAAGCCGGATCGCCTAATGAAGCATATATACCAGCCGACTTCACTTCTATTCCAGACAATTTCTTTGCTCTTAGTATCGCTTCCGCTATAGGACTTCTGCATGTATTTCCCGTACAAACAAATAATACTCGAATCATTAAGTCAACCTCCTTCATTTCCGTTATAGTGAACCATTCTCTGATTCTACCATCTCGTTTCTATATTCATTACCTACGATAAAAGTACCATTTTATCCAGTTATATGCCAATGATAATTCGAACGATATTTTGACATTTTAAGTGATGTATCAATATTTTTTGCAAGCAATCTTATACAACATGCCTTCTTATGGTTAGTATCAGAAGAGGAAACGAAAAAAAAAGCCAGATTCCAAAAACTCTCTGACTTCGGCTCGTTCATTCGTGATTAAAAGGATAGCAAAAGCTTTAAACCAAAAGCACATAAAATGCTACCGCCCAGCACTTCACTGTAAACTCCGAGCCAACCTTGAATTTTCCTTCCTGTTAGCAGACCCAGCCAGGTAAGCAGGGTAGCTGCAATTCCAAAACAAAGAATAGTCAACAGTGTTTTCGCGCCATAAATCCCCAGAGTCAGACCAACAGAAAAACTGTCAAGGCTCACACTAACAGCAAAAATGAACAACCCCTTCCCTACCGGGGCAAGGAGAGGAACATCTCCTCCTCGTATTCCTGATATACACATTTGAGTTCCGAGAACGATAAGTAAAATTCCGCCAGCGTAAACAGCAAACACACCAAAATGTCCCGAAATAAACCGGCCAGCTGTCATACCTGCTAGAGGCATCCATATATGAAAAAAGCCTACTGTCAAACCAATGAACAAGATTTGTTTGAGCCTTAGCTTGAACATCCCCATCCCAAGCCCGACAGAAAAGGCGTCCATTCCTAATGCGAATGCCATAAGCATTAAAGTTACCAGCTCTCCCGTAACTACACTCACTTTCCCTACCCCCTCGGACGTGCCTACTTCATGTTATGCATGTCCAAGAGAAAATAGAATAAGAAAAGCGAAAGTGCCACAAGTCCTGTTCAAGTCTTTACTTTTCCTTGATTAGCTGATGTCCTGCTGCTTTATGCAACCGGTTCATAATAGCTTGACCAATACCTGTTTCTGGATACACTTCTGCCAAAATAATATCGACATCGAGATCATTAAATGTCCGTAATGTATCATATAACCTCGCCGCAACTGATTGTAAATTTGCCAAAGAACCCGAACGAACGAGATAATCTGATTGATAATCATCCGCGTGCTCTTCTGGCACCATCACCGCGACCTTCTTGCCTTCTGCTTTATACTGATCCACTATCTGTTGGAAAAACTCCCGACTGCCCTCAATTAAAATGAGCGGTGCATTCGGCGCATAATGGGTATACTTCATTCCAGGCGACTTCGGTGTAACTGCTTGATTTTTAAGCGCTGCATCTTCCTTAATAGGACCAATAACCGCTTCAAGTGCTTCTTTTGTCACACCACCAGGCCGAAGAATTACAGGTACCGATACAGTACAATCAAGAACGGTTGATTCAACTCCTACTCCTGTGGGGCCACCATCGACTATTCCAGCAATCTTTCCGTTTAAGTCATCTGAAACGTGTTTTGCAGTTGTTGGGCTCGGTTTTCCTGACGTATTAGCACTTGGAGCTGCAATCGGCACACCACTCGCACGGATTAATTCAAGTGCAACGGGATGATCCGGCATTCTAACCCCTACAGTTCGCAAACCCGCCGTCACACTAGTTGATAAAACTCCTTCTTTTTTTTCAAGTATGAGTGTGAGTGGGCCCGGCCAGAATTCATTTATTAAGGTTTTCGCTAATTTAGGAATTTCCACTGTAATTTCATTTAACTGTTCCATTGACGCAACATGAACGATTAACGGATTATCATTAGGACGACCTTTCGCTCCAAATATTTTCCTAACCGCTTCATCACTTTTGGCATTCCCTCCTAATCCATAAACGGTCTCAGTTGGGAAAGCAACAACCTCATTTTCAGCAAGTAAATGAGCTGCCTCTATTAACTGTGGATAACCTTTTTTCTTATCCACACTTTTATCCACTATCCACAAATTAGTTTCCATCATTAACACCTTCACCTTTTTTACATTATGTTCTATTTCTTTTAAAAAAAATCTTATTATTTCACCCTTTATCAAAAAAGTTACTTCGAAAGTATAAAAGATAGCTGTAAATAAAACAAGTGTTATCCACAAAATGTGGATAACACTTGTTTATTTGTGAATAACTTTGTGGGTATGTTAATGAATTCAAAGAATTTTCTGCATAAACCACCGATTTTCCTGTTGAATTAACTTTTCCACATGTGGAGAACTTTTTATCCCTTGTGCTATATTCTCTTTTCTTTCAAAACCAAACGCTTCAAAAAATGCAAGTGAGCTTTGTTTCTCTGTCACAAGATAGATCGACGATAATTCACGACTTTTAGCTACAAGCACCATATATTGAACGAGCTCTGAAATTTTTTCAGCAGGAAAAGCAGGTGAAATCACAAAGGATCGCAGCAACCCGGAATTTTCAACGGGGATTAATCCAATGGTTCCTATAATTTCACCTTCATCGTCTTTAGCGACTACAAAGTATTGATATTGCTTCTGCAAATCCACTTCTCCAACATTAGCTTCCGACAAAAACCGTGCCAATTCCGGAATGTCCATTTCACTCACTTGATAGAATGTTGCCATACGAATCGCTCCTCTAGTTTTTTTTACTAGGTATATGATAGAAACGCTAAACTAGAACTGCGATTAAGAACAAAATCACAAGCGACTTGAACAACCTAATGACTAACACAAGACGAGTACCCTCAATTTTGAGTGGTTTCTCCCTAGCAAAAGAAAGACCGCAGCGGCAATTTTATTGGCAATGCTGGTTAAGTTAAAGATGCTCTATTCCCTATCCCTTCATCCAAACAGTCAAAATAATTGAGAGAATAGCTCTGCAAAAAATGATTTTACGATAATCGGTTCTTCTTCTTGACCATTGTAGATTGAGTCCTGCTTTACAGCTACTTGAACTTGTTGTGAGACAGGCTGCTCCTGCAATTCTTTATTATCATCTAGAAGACTCCGTGATTCCTCTTTATCCTCAATAGAATTCTGTAACCCTTCTTTCTTTTCAACAAGACTATGCTCTTCTACTTTCTCCTCAATAGGACTATACTCTTCTTTTTTCTCTTCAATAGGACTCTGTGCTTCTTTTTTCTCTTCAACAGGCCTCTTCTGTGTTTCTTCTTTCTCCTCAATAGGTGTCTGTACTTCTTCTTTCTCTTCAATAGGTTTCTGTACTTCTACTTCCTTCTCTTCAAAAGGTGTCTGACTTACTGCAGTTCCATTTGAAAAATCAAGAAAACATAGGGGAGGAAATAATACGCACCACCAATTGGCCCCTTCACCTGCTCCAATTGTAATGACAATCGCCTCATATTCGCCTGCCGGATATAAATATTGGCCGTACAGCTTTGTTGGAAATTCAGCTTGACCGAATTTAACCGTGACCGCCTGATTCAAACCTTTTTCAGCTATGATTCTTTCTGCGATCTTCTGGATCTGTGGAATATTAGAGGTAATGATTGTTCTTGCTTCATCTAAGGATGTTAAATCTTCAACCCATGTTGTTATCTCCTTATTCACTTCATCTCGTATATGTCGTTTGACTACTTGATCTACCTCTAAATCACTATTAGCAAGAATCCTTAACCTAATTGCTTCATCAGGTATCATCTCAGTTGCTTCAACTGTCGCCTCCACTTTCGGCATATATAAACTTACGATTGTTCCAATCGTTAAAATTAATAGATAGATAAGTGCTAAATTTTTTCTCATCTTGATCCTCTCCCCTCACAAAAATAGTGTCGCCAGAAAGAGAGTGTTTTAAACTATATATCTAGAAAAAAATAAAGTATCGATTATCCTAATAATTTTAGAAGTTTAATAGAATCATTTATAATATAGAAAAAGACCAGTTTATCCACCGCAACGGGATTAAACTGGTCTTTAACGGATAAAACAGAATGAATAAGCTCTTTTTATCTTAGAGTTCAGCAAAAACCATACGATCCTTGCCGTTAATATCATATTCAACACTAACCAAAGCTTTTGGAAATGCCTTCTGTAATATTTCGGCAACTGAATTACCTTGTCCTGCACCGAATTCAAAACCGATGAGTCCTGGTTTTTTCATCACATAAGGAAGTTCCTCCATAAATCGACGATAGAAATCCAAACCATCCTCACCCGCGAACAAGGCACGGTGTGGTTCGTGTTCGGTTACAACGACTGACATCGTTTCTTTGTCAGCTACGGGAATATAGGGCGGGTTGGAAAGAAGAATATCAAACGTTTGTCCCTTTTCAATAAATGGAGCTAATAAATCTCCTTGTACCCACTCAATCTCTGCAGATAGAGCATCTCCATTCGTTCTAGCAACATCCAAAGATGATTTCGCAATATCTGTCGCCGTCACAAGCAATTTGGGACATTCTAACTTCATCGTAACGGCAATTGCACCGCTTCCTGTTCCAATATCCACAAGCTCAAGCGGGTGTTCAGTAGGAAACAGTTTTTTTATTTTCAAAAGCGCATGCTCAATTAATTCTTCCGTTTCCGGTCTTGGAATAAGAACTTCTTCATTCACCTTAAAGGTTCTGCCGTAAAACTCCTCGGACCCAGTAATATATTGGACAGGCGTCCCCGCCACATGCTTTTGTACAGCTTGAATGAACAAGGCTTTTATATGCTCAGGAAGTTCATCATGTAAACTCGCAAGCAGTCGCGATCGATTTACTCCAAGATAATGTTGCAATAAAATCTCACCCGCATTACGATCTCGATTGTGCTCCGTCAGAAAAGAAGAAGCCCAATTCAGGGCTTCGTATACTTTTTTGAATGACTTAATCATCCGCATTTTGCAGCTTAGAGGATTGGTCCTCTACGATTAATGTATCAATCACATCATCAAGCTTGCCTTCCATTATTTGATCAAGTTTCTGAATCGTCAAACCAATTCGATGGTCTGTCACACGATTCTGCGGGAAGTTGTACGTGCGAATCCGCTCTGATCGGTCACCTGTTCCAACCGCCAATTTACGGTTTTGATCGTATTCAGCTTGAATTTCCCGGTTAATTTTATCATACACACGAGCACGCAAAACCTTCATAGCTTTTTCTTTATTTTTAATCTGCGACTTTTCATCCTGGCACGAAACTACCGTATTGGTCGGAATATGCGTTAATCGAACAGCTGACATCGTTGTATTTACACTCTGTCCACCAGGTCCACTAGAAGCAAATGTGTCAACCCGAATATCCTTTTCATGGATTTCAATTTCAACTTCTTCCGTTTCAGGCAATACAGCAACCGTTGCTGTTGACGTATGAATTCGGCCTCCTGACTCTGTTTCAGGAACTCGTTGAACACGGTGTGCTCCATTTTCAAATTTCAATTTGGAATAAGCGCCACTCCCATTAATCATGAAGATAATTTCCTTATAACCACCTAGTCCCGTTGCATTGGCATCAATGATTTCAGTTTTCCAGCCTTGCATCTCCGCATAACGGCTATACATGCGATATAGACTACCTGCAAATAACGCCGCTTCATCTCCACCAGCCGCGCCGCGGATTTCCATAATTACGTTTTTATTGTCATTTGGATCTTTGGGAATTAGAAGGATTTTTAACCGCGCTTCCAATTCTTCTATATTCGATTCAAGTTCATTCAATTCTTCTTTAACCATCTCTTTCATATCTGCATCAAGCTTCTCATCAAGCATCATTTTCGCTTCTTGGTATTGTTCCCGAATTACTTTATATTCCTTATACGTAATAGCCGTATCTTGAATATCTGATTGTTCCTTCGAGTATTCTCTGAGCTTATTTGAATCATTGATCACTTCAGGATCACTTAATAATTCATTTAATCGTTCGTATCTATCTTCAACTGCCTGTAGTCGATCAAACACTCTTTTCACCCCATAATTTCCAAGGAAGATGTCCTAAAAGGATTTGACCCTTTTGTAATAGGACGCACCATCCATTGATTCGTCTCTTTAGCTTTAAGCTTATCCATTTCATGTTAATTATAGTATAGGATAATAATCAACGTCAAAGACAATTGGGTGAAGGATGCTCGAATCGGGTAATCTTTCATTAATGATCTCGTTTTATATCAACATGATAACGCGGGAAGGCTTTAATCAGGAGACGATGAATTCGTTTCTTTTCCTTCTTCCATTCTGATTCCGTTTTAATTTTCCCATGATCATCAATGGTCACAACCATCGAAAGCCCATTCACCCAGACACCCTTTGCCTCATAATTCGTTTCTGCCTCGATTGTTTTACGAGCTTGCTCGATATCATCTCCATTAGAAGGGGCTACGTTCGATACACTATACGGAGTATTTAACAGCTGATCAGCAGGCTGATTACTATAATGCCCACTGTCACTTGTTACTTTCTTCAAATTACTTGTGGCAGCTTCATTCGTCTTATTCTTGTCACCTGCATTGTTCGACAAGCCATTACAGCCTGCTAATAACGCCATGATGACAAACGACCATACTATTTTCATACGGAATCCCCCCATTCGATTCTGCCTTTTATAAGGCTTAGTGATAGGGTTCCCATATTGAATGCAAAACATAGGTGAAATTAAATGACGGAAAGGGTCAGACCCCACATCTACTATATATCGTTTATGAAGTGAAGATGGCATATAAACGTTGTATAGAGTGTGAGGTCTGACCCTTTGGACTACCACTTCATTATTTTGTATGATTCTTTACGATGCTTTTCATCTTTTCCAACTTACCAGGCACTATATGATGATGTCTGCATCTAGGTTCATACGCTTCCGATGCACCGACAAGTATTATAGGTTGATCACAGGCAGCTGGAAGTCCATCCACAAGTCGCTGCGTTCTACTTGCTGCTGAACCGCAAACTGCGCAAACAGCTTGAAGCTTTGTGACGGATTCTGCCAATGCCATCAAAATCGGCACAGCCCCAAATGGCTCCCCACGAAAGTCCTGATCTAATCCAGCCAGAATGACACGATAACCGCTGTCCGCAAGATGCTGGGCAACTTCTACAATTTCTTTGTCAAAAAATTGTACCTCATCAATCGCAATGATATCTATTTTTTTATCGAGATAATTAAAAATATCAGTAGAATGCGAAATCGGTTTTGCCATAACAGATGATCCATTGTGGGACACTACAGCTTCTTCCGCATAGCGATTATCAATAACAGGTTTGAAAACAGCAATACTCTGTTTCGCAAACTGAGCTCGGCTGACTCTTTTAATTAACTCCTCCGATTTCCCTGAAAACATACTTCCGCAAATCAATTCAATCCAGCCAGATTGTTTCATTTCATACATTGAAACAGTCACTCCCCTTTCCAGCTATTACCCTTTCTTCCAATCAATTTCTCGTGATCACTTCGTCCTGATTCTTGTTCCAACAACCTAATCTATAAAAACAGAGTCAATAACCCTGTCACATTTTAAATTCCATCAAACGTATTATATTAAAGAGGTTGTTTAAAAAGTCCGGTAAAAAAGCTTGCGAATTGCATCAAAGCTCATGAATGACCTTCTGTTAAAATCGCGCACGTTCTGTGCAAGCCCGATCCTCAACGCTACTGCATACGCGAAAGGTTTGAGACGATCGCTCGCAGAACTTCTCGGCTCTTTTTATCCTTCTTTTGAACACGTACTTAAAGCCTTTTTCAGGCAATCTTAGTAAAAAAACCATTAATTCGCAATAAAAAAACAGGCAAGGACGTACACTTGCCTGTTCCGGAAGTTTTCATTATTACTGTTGTTCTGATTTAATACCGTATTTTTTATTGAAACGGTCAACACGTCCGCCAGCTTCAGCGAATTTTTGACGACCAGTGTAGAATGGATGACATTCTGAACAAGTCTCAACTTTAATTTCTTCTTTGATTGAACCAGTTTCAAATGTATTCCCGCAAGAGCAAATTACTTTTGCAAGTTTATAATTTGGATGGATTCCAGCTTTCATTCTTTTCAGCTCCTTCTGCCCTGAATCATTCTGAAACAGAGTTATAACTTCAATGCGAAGATAAGTGACCCTCACATAATTTGTAAAAATACATGCACTTATTATATCAACTGTAGTCGAGATATGCAACCACTTGTTACATTTTACTAAGAGAAACCTATAACTAGAACCTCAACCAACATCTTCCACCTTGTGGCAAACGTCGATGTCAGCGTTATCCGCACAGGACCGAAAGCTATCAGAGAGGCTAAATACTTGCACTGGACACTGTTATTATAAAGCACTTATTATTATTGTTCAAGAACGCCTGGATGCAGCCAAACCTTTTTTCATTTCTTCTTCCAACTTACTGAAAAATTCTTCATTATTCTTTGTTTGTTTTAAACGGCGCAAGAATTTCTCAACAAAATCAGGTGAGTCAGACATCGTTTTGCGGATTGCCCATAGCTTATCAAGGCGGTCCTTCGGAATTAACAACTCTTCCTTCCGTGTTCCAGAACGTCTAATGTCAATTGCCGGGAAAATTCTTCTCTCAGCTAGTGCTCGATCCAGATGAAGTTCCATATTACCCGTACCTTTAAATTCTTCATAAATGACATCATCCATACGTGAACCCGTATCAACAAGCGCTGTTGCAAGGATGGTTAAACTTCCACCTTCTTCAATATTACGCGCTGCACCAAAGAATCGTTTAGGTCGATGGAAAGCTGCAGGGTCAATTCCACCTGAAAGAGTCCGACCACTTGGTGGAATCACAAGATTGTATGCTCGCGCAAGACGAGTAATACTATCCATCAGGATAATAACATCGCGTTTATGTTCCACAAGTCTCATTGCGCGTTCAAGAACTAATTCCGCCACTTTAATATGATTTTCAGGTACTTCATCAAACGTTGAACTGACGACATCCCCAGCAACCGATCGTTCAATATCAGTTACTTCTTCAGGACGCTCATCAATTAAAAGCACGATTAATTCTGCCTCTGGATGATTCGTTGTGATTGAATTAGCAATTTCTTTAATCAACATCGTTTTACCCGCTTTTGGTGGAGCAACAATTAAACCACGTTGTCCAAACCCAACAGGAGCAAGCACATCCATAATTCGAGTGGATAAGTATTTCGGAACCGTTTCCAGCTTGATTTGACGATCAGGGTATAATGGCGTCAAGCCAGGGAAATGCACACGCTCCTTTGCTGATTCTGGGTTATCACCGTTGACGGCTTCAACATGAAGCAAGCCATAATAACGTTCATTCTCTTTAGGAGGTCGTACTTTACCAGATACCTTATCACCATTTCTCAGGTCAAATCGGCGAATTTGTGAAGCGGAAATATAAATATCTTCTGAGCTTGGAGAATAGTTAATTGGGCGCAGGAAGCCAAACCCCTCAGATGGGATGATTTCAAGCACACCTTCCATGAATAATAATCCATCTTGCTCGGCCTGTGCTTTTAATATCGCAAAGATTAATTCTTTTTTTGAAAGCTTGCTGTAATACGATACTTTGTATTCGCGAGCATGTTCGTATAAATCTTTTAATTTCATGTTTTCTAAATTCGAAATAGTTAAATTCATATTGGCACCACACTTTATATAATTAACGGTTACATTCATATCATACATAGATCATATGAATGGTCAATAAATGGCAAATAGGGAGAGTATCCTTTTTGCTAGAAGATAATGATTGACATCTTTACTTGTAAAGAAGAATAAATTAGAAGGCTCATAAATTTGGAGTAATAAATAGGCAGTTGATTTAATGTAAAATATTTATAAAAACAACCTTTATTGTACTTTCTTTATTTTAATTAATCAACTTAATTTTTTTGCAGAGAAAGCGAGCAGTAAAAACCGCCCGCTTTTATTGAAGAATTTCTGAAATCCACGAGGTAGAATTGGTTAACGCATGACCAGATTTGGTTTCTTTTTCAAGCTATGGCGCCCTTCAACAAAGCGGACTGTGCCAGACTTTGCTCTCATGACAACAGAATGGGTTTCGCCATAATTGCCTTTAAATTGGACACCTTTTAATAATTCTCCATCAGTAACGCCTGTTGCAGCAAATATTGCATCGTCGCCGCGAACAAGGTCTTCCATTCTTAACACAGCATCGAGATTAATGCCCATCTTCAAACAGCGTTCAGCTTCTGCGTTATCTTGCGGAAGCAGTTTCCCCTGAATTTCTCCCCCCAGGCATTTTAAAGCAACAGCTGAAATGACGCCTTCTGGTGCTCCACCGCTACCAAATAAAATATCAACGCCCGTATGGTCAAATGCTGTATTAATTGCTCCAGCTACATCACCGTCATTAATTAACTTAATTCGCGCTCCAGCATCACGTAATTCTTGAATAATTCTTCCGTGTCGCGCTCGATTTAATACCGTTGCTACAACATCTTGGATATCCTTATTCTTTGCTTTTGCGACAGCTTTTAAGTTGTCAAGAACCGAAGCGTTGATATCAATTAATCCTACCGCTTCTGGACCAACAGCAATCTTTTCCATATACATATCGGGAGCATGTAGTAAATTACCATGATCCGCAACAGCTAATACAGCAAGAGCATTCCAGCCGCCAGATGCAACAATATTTGTCCCCTCTAAAGGGTCTACCGCCACATCTACACGAGGTCCGTAGCCTGTCCCAAGCTTTTCACCAATGTATAGCATAGGAGCTTCATCCATCTCTCCTTCACCGATGACGACTGTCCCTTTCATGGGCACTGTATCAAATACATCCCGCATAGCGGTTGTGGCTGCATCATCTGCTTCCATTTTCAACCCTCTACCCATCCAGCGTGCTGATTCTAATGCAGCTCCTTCAGTCACACGAACAAGTTCCATTGATAAGCTTCTTTCCATCGCGATTTCCCCCTTAGTGTTACTAAACATGTCCTTTATCCAAAATAGTATAACACATTAAGATAACTATAGTAACACATTGAGCATTAGGGGGACTTTCAACTTTTAAATTGTTCGATTTCTTCCACAGTCATTTCTTCGCGCCAAATCGTTGCCCCAAGTCCTGACAGTTTTTCAACAAGGTGGCTATAGCCTCGGTCTATATGTTCAAGACCTGTTATTTCTGTGATACCTTCAGCCATAAGCCCCGCAATAACAAGAGCCGCTCCAGCACGCAAATCACTTGCCTTCACTTTCGCACCTTGGAGTTGAATAGGCCCATTGATAATGGCCGCACGCCCCTCAACTTTAATAGCTGCATTCATTCTACGGAGCTCATCAATATGCTTGAAGCGCGCTCCGTAAATTGTGTCTGTAACCATGCTTGAGCCAGTTGTTTTCGTTAATAAGGATGTAAAAGGCTGTTGAAGGTCTGTTGGGAATCCAGGATAGACGAGTGTTTTAATATCAACAGACTTCAATGGAGATGATCCAGGAGACACGAAGATTTGATCATCTCCTGTTTCTATATTCACGCCCATCTCCCGTAATTTAGCAATCAAAGATTCTACATGCTGTGCAATGACATTATCAATTATAATGCCTTTTCCAACCGCTGCAGCCATAATCATAAATGTACCTGCTTCGATTCGGTCAGGAATAATGGTATGTCTGCACCCGTTTAATTTTTCGACACCATCAATTCGGATAACATCTGTACCTGCCCCTTTAATTCTCGCGCCCATATTTGTCAATAATGTCGCCACATCTATGATTTCTGGTTCTTTAGCGGCATTTTCAATGACTGTGCGGCCTTTCGCGAGTACTGCCGCAAGCATAATATTAATAGTTGCCCCCACACTCACAACATCTAGGTAAATTTTCGCACCTCGAAGTTCATCCGCTCTTAAATAAATCGCGCCTTGTTCATTCGTAACCTGGGCTCCGAGAGCTTCAAATCCCTTAATATGCTGGTCAATTGGGCGAGGACCTAGATGGCACCCTCCTGGCAAACCAATAACAGCTTTCTTGAATTTACCAAGCATGGCTCCCATCAAATAATAAGAAGCACGTAATTTCTTCACTCTTCCATTTGGCAAAGGCATGGAAATCATTTTGGATGGATCTACATTCATCTCTCCATCGCGAAAATCAATTTCTCCTCCTATTTCCTCAAGTAGCGCTTTCAACATTTGTACATCCGATATATCTGGTAACCCTTCAATTGTAACGGTAGAATCTGCTAATATTGTTGCAGGAATGAGGGCTACGGCACTATTCTTAGCTCCACTTACTCGAATGCTCCCCTGTAACGGGTACCCCCCTGCAATCTTAAGTTTTTCCATAATTAACTCCCTTCTAAACACTGGTGAAGATCTCACCCAAAGGAACGATGGGTTATTTTACCATTATAAACATATATTTTTCACTTTACTAGTTTGCACAAAAATTCAAAAGTCATGTACAAAATTTTATAATTTTTTATGGGAATAGATTTAGGCGAGAATCAAAAAACATCCCATTACCAGCAAACGTTTACAGATTTATTTTTCATTCCAATATTTTGACTCAGATCAACTCTTTATAAAAGCACGGTTCCTAGCTCATCGATATTTTTCGTTCCTGAAATAACCCTCCTAAAGCGTAATTTCATTGTTCCCTCTAGTTTATATGATAGTGAAAAAAATTCCAACTGTTTAGAAGAAGCTATCTAAAAAGTCCTTTTAAAATCTAGAGGCAAATGGCATTAGAAACTAGCTCATACTATTTTTACCCTTATAGATGTTATTCAAAAATAAAATAAGGGTTTCTCTTCCATTTCACATAGTATGTAAAATAGAAGAGAAACCCTTGTTTACTTCAAAATAAAGCTTATGCTTGTCCAGCAGAACCGAATTCGCGGATTTTGCCAATAACAACTTCTTTAATTGCTTCACGTCCAGGTACGATGTACTTACGTGGATCATATGCTTTTGCATCGTTGTTCAATACTTCACGAACAGCTTTTGTGAAAGCTAGTTGGTTCTCCGTATTTACATTGATTTTAGAAGTTCCTAAAGAAATCGCTTGTTGGATATCTTTTGTTGGAATTCCAGTTCCACCATGAAGAACTAACGGAATTTGTGTTAAGTCACGAACTTCTCCCATTTCTTTGAATCCTAGGTTTGGTTCACCTGAGTATTCTCCATGTACAGAACCTAAAGCTGGAGCAAAGCAGTCAACACCTGTTTGTTTAACTAGATCTTCACATTCTTTAGGGTCAGCATAAATGACACCATCTGCAATCACGTCATCCTCTTGTCCGCCAACTGTTCCTACTTCCGCTTCAACAGAAACGTTTTTAGAATGAGCATATTCAACAACTTTCTTCGTTGTTTCAATATTTTCTTCGATTGGGTGATGTGAAGCGTCAATCATTACAGATGTAAAGCCAGCATCAATTGCTTCTTTACATTTATCGAAACTTGAACCATGATCTAAATGGATTGCAACTGGAACTGTAATCTTCATATCTTCCAATAGACCTTGAACCATCATAACAACTGTTTTAAATCCGCCCATATGACGAGCTGCACCTTCTGATACGCCAAGAATTACAGGTGATTTTTCTTGTTCAGCAGCACCTAAAATAGCTTGAGTCCATTCTAAGTTATTAATGTTAAACTGCCCTACTGCATATTTACCTTCAAGAGCTTTGTTAAGCATTTCTTTCATCGATACTAAAGGCATAATCATTTCCTCCTACAGTAAATGTTCTTCTATTTACAAATACAGTTTAGAGATTTCCACAAACCCTTTAACCTATTCAAGATTGTGAATGTCTCCTAATCCCTCTAAGCATATCAAGACAAACAAAAAACAGCAACAGATTCCGAATTTGGGGGAATATTCAGTTTTATCACAAAAAAAATAAAACGATTTCAAAATAAATCGCAATCATCTTAAATAAAGGAAGAAAAAGATTTACTCGACATCCAAAAAAACATATGATAAGTCGCTACTATACTTATAGTTTTCATACAAATTCTAGTTGAACTTGCCATTTAAATCGCTTCGTTATTAAGATGCTCCGTCCTTTTTCCTTCCAAAAGGCAGGAGCATTTTTGTGAAAAATTGGTAGAGTTCCACGTGGTTTTTTAACCATTTATCAAATTATAGACGATTAGTTGGATTGGACGGATATATGTTCACGTACCGCTTTACGAATGTCGTCTATATCAAATGGCTTGGCAAAATGAGTAATTGCACCTAAGTTCTTTGCCTCTTGAATCATATCAAGTTCCCCATAAGCGGTCATAATGATGACACGGATGTCAGCATCTAGCTGCTTCATACGCTTAAGTATTTCAATTCCATCCATCCCAGGTATTTTCATATCCAAAAGAACCAAATCTGGTGAATGATTCGTAACGATATCAAGTGCTTGCACACCATTTGCGGCTTGAAATGTATCATATCCTTCCTTATGTAACACTTCATTTAATAAAATCCTGATACCGAATTGATCATCGACAATAAGAACCTTCCCTGCCATACTCTCACATCTTTCTGAATAAAATTTTTATATCTATTTGACTAACCATCAGTACGGTATTACAAAAGCGCATCATTTAAAATCGCCTTTGACTGAAGAACCCCAATGATAGAAGTTTCCTTTTATCTGTTACTGCCGTTTCGAATACTTATCTGTTTTAGTGTTTATATGCTCTAGCTTTTTACTATTCAAAGTATTACTTTAAAGTCAGTTGATGCTAAATATGGTGCTTACTTTACAATTGTAAACCATTCAATCAAATTAACATACTATATTTTTAAAAATATGGTAAATTCAAAAAAGCCCTTAAAATATTTGATACTGCTTTCATCAATGAGAAGACATAATTAACATAATGACTCCCTTTCAAATCAAAATACTTTCCCTTATAATGAAATGCATTCAGTTTGTGAATATAGTGATTGAAGGGGGTTATATCCATGTTAAAAATGTTCTCCACCCAGTTAACTGGATTATATAAAAAGATGGTTGATGAAGAAAGCTTCAATTTTGAAGATGGTGCAAGACTTCTTGCTCAGGCAGCTATTAGTAATGGCGCGATTTATCTCAAAGGTTTCGGAGAGATGGGAGGCATTCTTTCAGAGGCTTTTTACGGCGCTGAGCCTTTCCCAGGCGCTAAACCTTTTGATGAAAGTGGTTCGTTAAATGTGGCCGATCGCGTTATCTTGTTTACGAGATACTCCACCGATGAATCAGCCATAACACTTGCCAGAAACCTGCGAGACCAACAGATTCCTTTTGTAACAATCGCCACTTCATTAGATGCTGATGGAGAATCCATCGAGCACTATTCTGATGTACACATTAATTTACGTTTGCAAAGAGGGTTAATCCCAGATGAATCAGGAAACCGTGTCGGTTTTCCACATTTAATGATTGCTTTGTTTGCCTACTATGGAATCAAATCTACACTTGAAGAAATAATTTTGGAGTATGAAGAAGAATAAGGAATGGAATGTCGCTAACTTAAACAGCGTTACCAAAGATAATGTCAGCTAAGCTAGGTTGTGACCAAGTTGGTTTCTTAATTAAATAAGAAAGAGGCTGTCCCAAAGGGTGACCCCACACTCGATACACCGTTTATTGTGTCATATAAACGCTATATAGTAGATATGGGATCTTGGCCCTTCGTTATGAGACAGCCTCTTTTTGTGCATGATTTACTATGCTTTTAAAGACATTTCCACAAAATCACGGAATAATGGTTGTGGTCGATTTGGACGAGAAATGAATTCTGGATGGAATTGAGAAGCTACAAACCATGGATGATCTTTCAATTCAATAATTTCAACCAGACGACCATCTGGACTAGTTCCTGAGAAGATAAACCCTGCTTCTTCCATAGCTTGACGATAATGGTTATTGAATTCATAACGATGACGGTGACGTTCATAAACCACTTGTTGTCCGTAAGCATCGTAGGCTTTTGTACCTTCTACTAGTTTACATGGATACAATCCTAGACGTAATGTTCCACCTAAATCTTCCACGTCTTTTTGTTCTGGCAGAAGATCGATGATAGGATGCTGTGTTTCCTGATTAATTTCCGCTGAATGTGCTCCTTTAAGTCCAAGCACGTTACGAGCAAATTCAACAGAAGCTAGCTGCATGCCTAAGCAAATACCAAGGAATGGCTTTTTTTGATTACGCGCAAATTCAGTAGCTGCGATTTTCCCTTCAATACCACGATCACCAAATCCTCCAGGAACAAGAATCCCATCAGCATTTCCTAGTAATTCTTCTACATTTTCTCTTGTAACATGTTCAGCATTAACCCAATCAATTTCAACATCTGCATCATGCGCATATCCCGCATGTTTCAATGCTTCAACAACTGAAAGATAGGCATCTTGAAGTTCAACGTATTTCCCAACAAGAGCGATCTTCGTAGTTTTTGAAAGGGACGTAACTTTTTTAACAAGCTCTTTCCACTCTGTCATGTCAGCTTCTTTGCAATCCAATTTCAAGTGATCACAAACGATTTGGTCCATGTTTTGCGCTTGAAGCGCTAAAGGAATCGAGTAAAGGGTATCCGCATCTTGACATTCAATGACTGCTTTTTTATCAATATCACAGAATAGAGCAATCTTGTCTTTCATATCTTGAGAAATCGGCATTTCCGTACGACATACAATGAGGTTTGGCTGAATGCCAAGGCTACGTAATTCTTTCACGCTATGCTGAGTCGGTTTTGTCTTTAATTCTCCCGCTGCTTTAATAAACGGAACAAGGGTACAATGAATATACATGACATTATCACGACCGATGTCACTTTTGATTTGACGAATGGCTTCAAGGAATGGAAGCGATTCAATATCGCCCACAGTTCCGCCGATTTCTGTTATGACAACGTCTGCATTCGATTCATTTCCTGCTAAAAATGCACGTTCTTTGATTTCATTCGTAATGTGTGGGATAACTTGTACGGTTCCGCCCTGATAATCGCCTCGGCGCTCTTTTCTAATAACAGTCGAATAGACTTTTCCTGTTGTCACATTACTATGCTTTCCAACATTTATATCAATAAAACGCTCATAATGACCTAAGTCAAGATCGGCCTCAGCACCATCATCGGTTACATACACTTCACCGTGTTGATACGGGCTCATTGTTCCTGGATCCACATTGATGTACGGATCAAATTTCTGAATGGTTACACTTAGCCCTCTGTTTTTCAATAATCGCCCCAATGATGCTGCCGTAATCCCTTTACCTAGCGAAGAAACGACACCGCCTGTTACGAAAATATACTTTGTCATGTTGTATCCTCCTTCAAGTTCTCTTACATATTTGTCACATATGTTAATTTTTCTTACATCCTAAAGCTCACTCTTTTAGATTTCCCTTTAATTGCAGGACCATTTATATGAATCCATGAAAAAAATAAAAAAATGATGTTTATTTGAATGATCCATTCAGCAATCCATCATTTTACGCAGCTTTGTTTTCAACAAATCGAAAGTTTATGTTTTTTAAAACTTTCCATTGTGTCTAACGCAAGCAGCTTCCCCCTCTAGGATTTGAGGTTTTAAAAGATGCTTCCGCTTTTCTAATAAAAAACAAAACGCTCCGCTTACAGATGTAAGGGAGCGATATATTTATCATCCTGTCCTTTTTTAAGGAGCCCAAAAATGATTCTACAAATTCCGCTAGAAAAAGTCAAGGAAATCTCTATTCTTTTTCTACTTCTTCGTCAAGGTCTTCTTCCTCTTCTAATTCAAGTTCGTCCTCGTCTATTAATGCTTCTTTAAGGTCATCTTCATCATCGTCTTCGACTAAGTCATCGTCAATATCCTCGTCAAGCGGATCATCAAGAAGATCATCTTCGTCCTCATCAAGATCTTCTACATCATCTTCAAAATCCAAATCGTCCTCATCCAACTCTTCAAAATCGTCCTCGATGATTGAAGATTTTTTGGCCTTTTTCTTTTTCGGCTTAACAACATGGACAACTTCATCTTCGATTTGATCAACCGGATACCATGTTTTTAAACCCCAGCGATTTTCACCTAAACAAGTAAAGCGTCCATTGACATTTAAATCAGTATACAATTGTGGGATTCTACTTTTAATTTGTTCTTTCGATAAGCCGTGCAAAGCAGCCAATTCTTTTACTAAATCATCAAATAACAGAGGTGCATTTTTTTCTACAAGTAATTCATATGCCATTTCAAGCAATGACATTTCTAATATTTCTTCTTTTGAATATGATTTCAAACTCAAGTTCGGCACTTCCTTTCTCTATGTCAAACACTCCATAAGTGTTCTTTCAAACAAAACAAACAAAAGACATCCATACATCATTCTGTATCGCCCATTGCTATTCCTGCTAAACATACTATCCATTATAAACAATATTAGAAGGTTTATGCTAGTTAATCTTAGATTCTATGTTTATGACAGATAGTTTGAAAAAACAAGAGATCTTTATAACAAGGAACCCCCTACCTTTTTAACGATAAATCATTACCTCTTTTGTATAAAGGACATGGGGTCGGGGCTTCGCGACTTATTAATATAGCCAATCTACTTAGCAGATATCCTTATATAATCGAGAAAGTCTCCGAAGTTCTGGCTCGCACCGCTACCATTGTAATTAGGCGAATGTAGCATGCTTAATGATAGATCCTTCATAGTAGCTGGTGGCGTTTTAACGCCATTCAGGTTTTGTATGTTCCCCTTAAAAATAGTGGAAGTTTCCCTTGCACTTTTATTTACATATTTCTTCTATATTGGCCACCCACCTCATACAAGGCATGAGTGATTTGTCCAAGACTTGCATATTTCACACATTCCATCAGCTCGGAAAAAATGTTTTCTCCATTCATTGCTGATTTTTTCAATCGTTGTATCGACTCTTCATATTGATCAATATTACGTTTTTGGAAGACACGAAGGTTCTCAATTTGTCCTTCCTTCTCTTCTTTAGTAGCCCGTGCTAGTTCCATTGTATCAAGTTCTTCTGCGCTTTGTGGATTAGGATTCAAGTACGTATTCACCCCAATGATCGGCAGTTCCCCTGAATGCTTCTTCATTTCATAATGCATCGATTCATCTTGAATTTTTCCGCGTTGGTATTGAGTTTCCATGGCACCGAGAACCCCGCCGCGGTCATCTATCCGGTCGAATTCCAAAAGAACAGCCTCTTCAACTAAATCAGTAAGCTCTTCAATCATATACGAACCTTGTAGGGGATTTTCATTTTTTGAAAGCCCGAGTTCCTTCGTAATAATCATTTGAATCGCCATAGCTCGGCGGACCGATTCCTCGGTAGGTGTCGTAATCGCTTCATCATAAGCATTTGTGTGCAAAGAATTGCAATTATCCTGGAGCGCCATTAGTGCTTGTAAGGTCGTACGAATATCATTAAAATCAATTTCCTGTGCATGTAGGGAGCGTCCGGAGGTTTGGACATGGTATTTTAATTTCTGACTGCGTTCATTCGCTTCATACTTATCACGCATAACCATCGCCCAAATTCTTCTCGCTACCCTACCGATTACCGTATATTCCGGATCCAAGCCATTTGAGAAGAAAAATGATAAATTCGGGGCGAAATCATCGATTTTCATACCTCTGCTTAAATAATATTCTACATACGTAAAGCCATTTGCTAGTGTAAAGGCTAATTGTGAAATGGGATTAGCGCCCGCTTCTGCAATATGGTAACCAGAAATGGAGACGGAATAATAATTTCTTACTTTTTGATTAATAAAGTATTCCTGAATATCTCCCATCATTCTTAAGGCAAACTCCGTAGAGAAAATGCATGTGTTTTGGCCTTGATCTTCTTTTAGAATGTCAGCTTGAACTGTTCCACGTACCGTTTGGAGCGTATACGCTTTGACTTGTTCCACCTCTTCTTGCATTAATTTTCTTTTTAGTTCTTGTTCTTTCAAGGTGACTTGTTGTTCAATGGCCGTGTTTAAATACATGGCTAAAATAATTGGAGCTGGACCATTGATGGTCATCGATACCGACGTGGACGGGTGGCATAAATTAAAGCCTTGATAAAGCTTTTTCATATCATCTAACGTACAAATGCTGACTCCACTCTCCCCTACTTTCCCATATATATCTGGGCGGTGATCAGGGTCTTCACCATATAAAGTTACGGAATCAAAGGCAGTGCTAAGCCTCTTGGCGGCATCATCTTTAGATAGATAGTGAAAGCGGCGGTTCGTTCGATCTGGCGACCCTTCTCCGGCAAATTGACGTTTCGGGTCTTCCCCCTGCCGTTTGAATGGGAAAACTCCTGCTGTATAAGGGAATTGGCCCGGTACATTTTCTAGGTAAACCCATCTAAGAATTTCTCCATAGTCAACGAACTTTGGAAATGACACTTTCGGGATTGATAAGCCTGATAAACTTTTTGAGCGTAGTTCAGTAACGATTTCTTTATCACGTATTTTTGTAGTTAGCTTTTCACCTGAATACTGTTCTTTAAAATTGTCCCATTCTGCCAGAATTTTTCTAGATTCTGCCGTTAATTTTTCTTCTGTTCTCATACGCAAGTCTTCAAGGGTTTTCCGAGTAGTTTGGTCTGTCTCTTGCTGGTTAACTGCATCAATGGCTCCTTCGAGCTGAAATAAGCGACGAGCTACTTTCACCTGTTCTTCCGTATGGCAATGGTAATTCCTTACTGTATCTGTGATTTCACGTAAATAATAACGGCGATTGTTTGGAATAATCATATTTTGCTTCTTCACGTCAGCCTGTTTTGAAAAAGTAGTAGACCATGAGGTTCCTGTTTTTTCATTTACTTTCTCTACTAATTCGGCAAAAAGGGCATTTGTCCCAACGTCATTAAATTGAGAAGCAATGGTTCCATAAACAGGCATCTCTTCCGTGTCGCGGTCAAAAAGCAGCCGGCTTCGTTGATATTGCTTTTGCACCTGACTTTTGGCATCCTCTGACCCTTTGCGTTCAAACTTATTGATAACAACTAAATCTGCGTAATCAATCATATCAATCTTTTCCAATTGAGACGGTGCTCCGAATTCACTTGTCATTACATATAGAGAAACGTCACTGACTTCAGCGATTTCTGCATCACCTTGCCCAATTCCGCTCGTTTCCACGATGACTAGGCCAAAACCAGCCGCCTTGACTACCGAAATAGCATCACGGATGGCTAATGAAAGCTCTGTCTTCGAATGGCGTGTTGCGAGGCTTCTCATATACACGCGATTCGAGAATATGGCATTCATCCGTATACGATCACCAAGTAAGGCACCGCCCGTTTTCTGCTTAGTTGGGTCTATGGACAGAACAGCTACTCTCTTTTCCGGTATTTCGTTAAGGAAACGACGTATTAATTCATCGGTTAAGGAGCTTTTCCCCGCTCCTCCTGTTCCTGTCATTCCAATAACCGGCGTCTGTTTATTAGATGTCTTAATTTGTTCAAGAAGGCGGTCTGCCGTTGCCGCTGCTTCATCATCCATTGCAATTCTGTTCTCAGCAAGTGTGATGTACTTTGCAATAGCAACTGGATTTCCTATTAGTAATTTGTCAAATTGATCTGGCATAGAAGATTGAATGGTTGAAAAGTCACATTCTTTAAGTATTTTATTAATCATGCCTTGAAGCCCTTGGTTTCTCCCATCTTCAGGTGAAAAAATATGACAAATTCCATAATCATGAAGCTCTTTGATTTCTCGGGGAATAATGACTCCGCCTCCACCACCGTAAATTCGAATATGTGGTGCACCCTTTTCCTTCAACAAATCATACATATATTTAAAATACTCTAAATGACCACCCTGATAGGATGTAACAGCAATTCCCTGAACATCCTCCTGTATCGCTGCATTGACTACTTCCTCAACCGAACGATTATGGCCAAGATGAATCACCTCAGCACCGCTTGATTGCATTATTCTTCTCATAATATTAATCGTTGCATCATGTCCATCAAACAAACTCGAAGCCGTCACAAAACGAATGGGATGTTTTGCTCTATAAACCTCAATTGTACCCATTTGCTTTCCCCCTCATCGCGAAATGTTTTTTTGTATGGGAATCTCATTTTTCTTTGTTAAGGCGAAGGCTTTCTTTATGAGTTGTGTATTCTAATTTTAATTTTGTTTCTCGATACAAACGGAGTTGTTTGCGAAATGTTTTTGATTCTTTCATCAATTGGTACTGCTTTAATACATAAGAAAGAGCGGTGTTGTAGAGTTTTCGAGCCAATTCAAATCGTGTTTGCAGGATATGATGCTGCCAATCTAACACAGATAGTTTCAACTCTAAGATAAAAGCACTCCATTCCTCCCAACACCTAAAGGAGTGAGCCTCTTGGAGCGAACTTCTGTGAACCTCTCTTTTCTTCATCATTCACCTCGTTAGAAAATCGTCAATGCTCCTTGGCTACAATAAATAATTTCAATAGCCTTTGTTCGAAGGTTGAACAACCTTTTTGCATATTTTATTTGGTTAACATTCTTGAAATAACAAGTTTTTGAATTTCTTGAGTACCTTCATAAATCTGAGTAATTTTTGCATCTCTCATATAGCGCTCAACCGGATAGTCTTTCGTGTAGCCATAACCCCCAAATACTTGTACTGCTTCCGTTGTAACTTTCATTGCAGTGTCTCCTGCAAATAATTTCGACATGGCTGATTCTTTTCCATATGGGAACCCTTCCGATTCAAGCCAAGCAGCTTGGTACGTAAGAAGGCGGGCCGCTTCAACACCGGTGGCCATTTCCGCAAGCTTAAAGCCGATTCCTTGTTGGGATGCAATTGGTTTTCCGAACTGGACGCGCCCTTTTGCATATTCAACGGCTGCATCGAGCGCACCTTGAGCAATACCGACAGCTTGTGCCGCTATGCCATTTCGACCACCATCCAGCGTCATCATGGCAATTTTGAACCCTTCTCCTTCTTTTCCTAGCAAGTTACCTTTTGGTACTTGGCAATCTTCAAAAATAATTTCAGTAGTTGGCGATGAACGAATCCCTAATTTCCTCTCTTTCTTTCCTACGCTAAAACCCGGAAAGTCTTTTTCAATAATGAAAGCACTCGTGCCTTTCTGTTTGGATTCAGGATTAGTTAAGGCAAAGACAATATACGTATCCGCAATCCCGCCGTTTGTGATGAAAATTTTGGAACCATTTAACACATAATAATCACCGTCTAATTTAGCCTGTGTACTCATTCCGCCAGCATCCGAACCAGCACCCGGTTCCGTCAGACCGTACGCGCCGATTTTCTTTCCCTCTGCCATCGGTCGAAGGTATTTCTGCTTTTGTTCTTCGGTACCGAATGAATAGATCGGCCATCCTGCAAGAGATATATGAGCGGATAGTGTAACACCTGTGGATGCACAGACTCTTGAAAGTTCTTCAACCGCGATACAGTAGGCCAAATAATCGCTACCGATTCCACCATATTTTTCAGGCCATGGAATGCCAGTCAAACCCAATTCAGCCATTTTATCAAACAGCGTCCGATCAAATCTTTCTTCTTCATCACGTTCTGCAGCCGTCGGTTCTACTTCTTTTTTTGCAAAATCACGAACCATTTTTCTGATCATGTCATGTTCTTCCGTTAATTTAAACTGCATGCCATTTCCCCCTACAAATGTTTGTGAATGACGATTTTTTGAATTTCACTCGTTCCTTCGTAAATTTCTGTCACCTTTGCATCGCGAAAATAACGCTCAACCGGGTATTCTTTCGTATAGCCGTAGCCACCGAACACTTGAATGGCTTCTGTCGTCACATTTACTGCTGTTTTTGAAGCAAATAGCTTAGCCATCGACGCTTCTTTGCCACATGCTAAACGATGTGAACGAAGATAGGCTGCTTGGTAGACTAATAGTTTGGCTGCTTCAATTGCTGTCGCCATTTCGGCAAGCTTAAAACCAACTCCTTGTTGTGTAGAAATCGATTTTCCGAATTGAACCCGTTCCCTCGCATATTCATAAGCATGACCAAAAGCGCCTTCAGCAATGCCCAGTGCTTGTGCCGCAATACCAATTCGGCCTACCTCTAAATTGGCCAGGGCGATTTTGAATCCGTCTCCTTCTTTACCTAATAGGTTTTCAGCAGGTACCTTCATATCCTCAAATATAAGCTGTACGGTTCGTGACCCCATAAGACCCATTTTATGTTCGTCTTTACCAATGACTAGGCCTGGTGTGTCTTTATCCACAATGAAAGCAGATATCCCTCTGCTTCGCTCTTTGAGGTTAGTGGAAGCAAACACAATATACACATCCGCTTCGCCGCCATTTGTGATAAATGCTTTCGAACCGTTCAATCTATAAAAATCTCCATCTCTTATTGCCTTTGTCTTCAAGTTGGCAGCATCAGAGCCAGCGCTAGGTTCTGACAAACAAAATGCACCTAAATATTCTCCAGTTGCAAGCAAAGGAACGTATTTTCGCTTTTGCTCCTCGCTCCCGAAATAGACAATTGGATTTGTTCCAACTGATGTATGAACGGAGAGAATGACACCCAAGGCTGGACTTACTTTGGAAATTTCATGAATGGCAATGATATAAGAAATAAAATCCATTTCAGCCCCGCCATATTGTTCAGGTATCGGAATCCCCATTAATCCAATCTTCCCCATTTTTTGAAGCACTTGTCTTGGAAATTCTCCGTTCTCCATCCGTTCTACAAAGGGGGCAATCTCTGCTATCGTAAAATCACGAACCATTTTCCGCATCATTTCTTGCTCTTCGTTAAAATGAAAAATCATCCGCACACCTCCTAGCTGTCATTAAATACTTGTTAGCTATATTCATAAAAGCCACGTCCTGACTTTTTACCAAGCCATCCTGCTTTTACATACTTACGAAGTAGGGGACATGGGCGGTATTTGTCGTCACCAAAACCATTATGAAGCGTTTCCATAATAGATAAACATGTATCTAAACCGATAAAATCAGCGAGCGTCAATGGACCCATTGGATGGTTCATGCCTAACTTCATGACATCATCAATCGCTTCTTTAGAAGCCACACCTTCATATAATGTATAAATGGCTTCATTAATCATCGGCATCAAGATTCGATTGGATACAAATCCAGGGAAATCATTCACCTCAACTGGCACTTTTTTTAGCGATACAGCCATTTTTTCAATCGTTCTATATACTTCATCTTCTGTAGCCAAACCGCGGATAATTTCAACGAGTTTCATAACGGGAACTGGGTTCATAAAATGCATACCAATCACCTTTCCAGGGCGTTTGGTCGCTGCTGCAATTTCAGTAATGGGAAGGGAGGACGTATTGCTAGCGAGAATCGTATGAAAAGGTGTAATTTTATCAAGCTCAGCAAATAATGATGCTTTAATTTCCATATTTTCCACCGCCGCTTCAATAACTAAATCAACTGAAATTGCGTTTTGTAAATCAATTGAGGGAGATAATCTTGAAAGAATAGCTGCTTTTTCCTGCTCGGTAAGCTTACCTTTATTCACTTGTCTGGTCAGATTCTTCGAGATATTCGTGATTCCCTGATCCACGAATTCTTGTTTTAGATCATGGAGGATGACTTCATACCCACTCATCGCACATACTTGGGCAATTCCTGACCCCATTTGTCCAGCTCCAATGATCATTACCCTGTTCATATCCACAGCTACTCCTCCTCATCTCGATTGAAAACTCCATTATGCTTGACTTGGCACTTCTATTAAAATGGCATCCCCTTGACCGCCACCGCTACAGATTGCGGCAATCCCTAGCCCACCACCTCGTCGTTTCAGCTCATGCATAAGCGTAATGATGATGCGCGCACCGCTTGCCCCTATAGGATGACCAAGCGCGATTGCTCCACCATTCACATTCACTTTGCTTGGATCCACATTAGCAATTTCCTTACTAGCAAGCGCCACGGCTGCAAATGCTTCGTTAATTTCAAATAAAGCAATTTCATCAAGTGATTTCCCAGTTTTTTTCAACAATTCATAGATTACGAAACCTGGGGTTTTTGGGAAATCTTTCGCTTCTACTGCCACTTCTGCATGCCCCAGAATATAAGCAAATGGGGCAATGCCCTCTTTCTCTGCCCGCTCTTCACTCATTAATACAAGTGCTCCTGCTCCGTCATTTACTCCAGGAGCGTTTCCTGCCGTGATCGTCCCTTCGTTGTTAAAAGCAGGTCGAAGCTTTGCTAATTTCTCCATTGTTGTATCTTTTCTTGGTGCTTCATCGTCGGCAACCGTTAGTGGCTCACCTTTTCTGTTAGGTACTTGAACTGGTACAATTTCTTCAGCAAGTGTTCCATTGGCAATCGCTCCTATTGCTTTTTGGTGACTTTGAAATGCCCAATCGTCCTGATCTTCCCGTGATAACTCCAGCTCTTTTGCGGTGCTGTTTCCATATGTGCCCATATGTACACCTGTAAAGCTGCAGCTTAAACCATCATGGATCAGTACATCTTTCAATTGTGAATCACCCATTCGCAAGCCCCATCTTACATTCGGTAAAATGTAAGGTGCGTTACTCATAGACTCCATCCCACCAGCGACGATGACTTCTTCATCTCCAAGCCTTATAATTTGATCGGCAAGTGTCACACTGCGTAGTCCAGATGCACAAACTTTATTAATCGTTTCTGTTTTTACTTGCCAAGGGAGACCTCCATGATGCGCTGCCTGCCGTGAAGGTATTTGTCCCTGCCCTGCTTGAAGTACATTTCCCATAATTACTTCATCAACCTGACTTCCGTCAATCCCTGCTCTGTTAAGGGCCTCTTTAATTGCGATTCCGCCAAGCTCTGAAGCTGTTAAACTACTAAGGCTTCCGCCAAATTTACCAAAAGGTGTACGGGCACCACTCACAATCACTGTTTTCGCCATATTCATGCTCCTCCCTCATCTAGAAATCATTTACTCTTTATTGGTTGCCTGAATGCTCGCTCGTATGTGTAAGTGCCTTATCGCCGCCTATTTGTAAGCGCTTTATAAATATTTTACGTGAACCCTCAGAAAAAAATTATTTAAAGCTTGGTTATTTCCCAACTTTTTTTCGTTAACTTTTCGAAAAAACTACCCACTTCCAAATACACTTGAAACTCTAAGGAGTAGGTAGCAATACATTTATTAGAGAGTACGTTTTACATTATGAGACTAGTATTTGTTGTCCTATGACTGATCGCTCAAGCAATTCCGCTACATCATACGTTTTTACATCTTCTTCTACTTCTTTTGCCTTCGTTCCATCCGAAAGCATCGTTAAGCAGTATGGACAGCCTGAGCTGATTACTGATGGATTTACAGCAAGGGCTTGCTCTGTTCGGGCGATATTAATACGGTGTCCGGTTTCTTCTTCCATCCACATCAAGCCGCCGCCTGCCCCACAACACATCCCGTTTTCTCGGTTCCTTTCAATTTCAACAAGGGTAACACCAGGTATTGATTTCAAAATCTCCCGCGGTGGGTCATACACTTCATTGTAGCGGCCTAAGTAACAAGAATCATGGAAGGTTATCTTCTCATGAACTGGGTACTTCGGCACAAGTTTCCCTTCTTTTACAAGCTTGGCAAGCAATTCTGTATGATGATATACTTCCGCAGCCAATCCAAAATCAGGATATTCATTCTTGAAAATATTATAAGCATGTGGATCAATGGTGACGATTTTCTTCACATTATGTTTCTCAAACTCTTCGATATTTTTCGTTGCCAGCTCTTGAAAAACAAATTCATTTCCTAAACGGCGCGGCGTATCCCCTGAATTCTTCTCTTTGTTGCCAAGAATCGCGAATTTCACACCTGCTTCATTCATTAACTTGGCAAATGATAAGGCAATCTTCTGGCTACGGTTATCATAAGACCCCATGGAGCCAACCCAAAATAAGTATTCAAATTCTTCATTCGCCTTCCTCATTTCCTTCACAGTTGGGATGTGAACATCTGTGCGTTGCTCTCTCCAGTCTTCTCTTTCTTTCCGGTTTAAGCCCCAAGGATTTCCTTGGCGTTCAATGTTTGTCATAGCACGTTTTGCGTCTGGGTCCATTTTCCCTTCGGTTAAAACCAGATAACGTCTCATATCGATAATTTTATCGACATGCTCATTTAATACCGGACATTGGTCTTCACAGTTCCGACAAGTTGTGCAAGCCCAAAGCTCTTCCTCAGTGATTACTTCGCCAATCAAGCTCTTCCTGTATGTTTCAGCAGTTGCTGCTGTTTCTTTCACTCCCGCTGTGGCTGTGGCTAACGCAATCTGATTGCCCTCTGTCTTGCCAAAAACAAATGTCGGTACCCACGGCTGCTTGCCTGTAACGGCCGCTCCTGTGTTGGTTAAGTGATCACGCATTTTCACGATAAGGTCCATTGGAGAAAGCATCTTTCCTGTTCCAGAGGCCGGACACATATTCGTACAACGACCGCATTCCACACAAGCATATAAATCAGTAAGTTGGTACTGCGTAAAGTCTTCAATCTTTTGAGCTCCGTAATAGACCCCTGCTTCATCATCTTCTGGTTCTTCTTCAAAATTAATTGGTTCCAACTTTCCTGGATTAGTTAAGCGCATAAAAAAAACATTTACAGGCCCTGCAATTAAATGAGCATGTTTGGATTGCGGGATATAAACAAGGAAGGTCAATATGATCAGCAAATGCAGCCACCATGCGATGTAGAAGCCTACCGTTGCTGCTATTGGTCCCATCCAGCTAAATAGGAACGCAACGACTGAGGCGACTGGCTCTGACCAAGTAGCTTCATGACTGTGCCAGATCATCGCCATTCCATTACCCAATAACACAGTAGCCATGATACCACCGATAAAAAGGACCACAAGCATTGCCTTGAAATCACGCTTTAATCGTACGAGCTTCTCGATATAACGGCGGTAAAATGCCCAAGTGATAGCGACAAGTACAATTAAAGTGACCCCTTCTTGGAAGAATGTAAAAGCAGGATAGATTGGGCCAAATGGTAAGTGCCAACCGGGTTTCAAGCCTTTGATGATAAAGTCGATTGCACCGAATTGCACTAAAATAAACCCATAGAAAAGCATGACATGAATCGCACCGCTCTTTTTATCCTTCAATAGTTTCTTCTGTTTAAATACATATACCCAAATATTCAATAACCGCTCTTTAATACGGTTATCGAATTCTACTTTTTTCCCAAGCTTCACATATGCTGTTCTCGTTTTAAGTAAATAAGCAAAAAGGCTTACAAAGTAGGTGATTACAATCACTGTCGCGACTAAGTTTATCCAAAGTAAACCATTCATTTCCACAGAAATAACCCCCTTCTGGTGAATTGCCGATTTTGATATGTAGAAAACATCTGCCCATATTCTGTAATAGATTACCTCCATTATATAATGAATGGTCATTCAGTCAATAAATTTAATTTGTAAATTGCGAATTTTCAAATTATTATTATTCCTTGCCTGAATTGCAAAAAATTCTATTCGCTTTATTAGGCTTATTTAATGAGTACAAATGGAAATTATGCGTAAACTAATGAGACGAGACTTGCCACATTTGAGGAGAGAGTATGCTTTGAAAATTGTTATCGTTCTTTTACTACTGCTGTTATTTGTCCTCTGTTGGCTAAGAATTGATTTTAGACGAGGACAAAAGCATCATATTCAAAAAAACCACAATCGAGTATATCCAAAACGTCAAGGAGACTTAAGGCTTTATACAGATGGAACCGATTTATTTGCAGAACTATTTAGGGATATACATCAAGCTACCCAACATGTTCATGTTCTTTTTTACATTATTAAAAATGATCAGTTTAGCCAACATTTCTTGGACTTATTGATGCGCAAGGCAAAAAGCGGGGTTGAGGTAAGGCTTTTGATAGACTGGATGGGAAGTAGAATTATTTCAAAGCGAATGATAAAAGAATTAAAAAAGAACGGCGTCCACTTTTCTTTTAGTTTCACACCAAAGTTGCCATACCTTTTCTATACCTCCCAAAAACGAAATCATCGAAAGATCACTGTCATTGATGGAGAGATTGGTTATTTAGGCGGTTTAAATATCGGAAAAGAATATATCAATAAAGACCCTAAATTATGTCCTTGGAGAGACTATCACCTTAAAATTACTGGTGAATCCATTCAAGATTTACAATATGAGTTTTTAACAGACTGGTACACAGCTACAAAGGAAGATTACCGGAGAAGTGATCGTTATTTCCCTCAGCAGCAACCTGGCTCTATGCAACATATGATCGTTCCAACTGAAGGATTCGGATTGGAAGAAACATTTACACGATTTATTCACAAAGCAAAACATGAAATTATCATTGGTACGCCTTATTTCATCCCGAGCATTTCATTGCTTGAAGAACTGAGGAAAGTGCTGCAAAAAGGCATCAAACTAACCATCATTGTTCCCTTTGTTTCCGATCACCCATTCGTGAAAGAAGCCGCCTATCGTTATTTTCGAATTCTGATAAAAGAAGGGGCTCACGTATTACAGTTCCAAAATGGGTTTTACCATTCAAAAGTCTTATTTATTGATAATCATCTGTGTGATATTGGCACAGCAAATTTCGATAAACGCAGTTTGTTTTTAAACCATGAAGTCAATTGTCTGATCTATGATCCGCCATTTTTAGTTGAAGTGGCAAAGCAAATACAGGATGACATTGCGAATTCAACCACACTAGCTGAATCTACTCTAACCCGTCCGACTTTGATTCAATTAATCAAAGAACGGATTGCCTATACGATATCCCCTTTTTTATAAGTTTTTGAATGAAGAAAGGATTTCACATGAAAATACGATTTGGCTTTGTCTCCATTGCAACACGTTTGTGGGAAGCTTCACCTGCAAAGACAGTGACTTTTAAAAGGTATTGTCAGTTAGGAAAAGAGAACGGCATGCAAAAACTGCTGGAAATCACAAAACAGAATATTGCTAATACAAAACGTGTTCTCTATTACAATACAGCCCATCAGATTGAATTATACCGGATGTCCAGTTCTATCGTTCCACTAGCAACCCATCCTGATGTAAATTGGGATTTTGTAACACCCTTTAAAGATGAGTGGAAAGAGCTAGGTGATTGGGTTAAAACCAATCACTTACGAATCAGCTTCCACCCTAATCAATTCACTCTTTTCACTAGTCCAAAACCGCAAATCACACTGAATGCTGTAAAGGATATGGAGTTTCATTTTAAAATGCTTGAAGCTATGGGTGTTCAAAAGCAAGCTGTTATTAATATTCATGTTGGCGGTGCTTATGGGGATAAAGAGAGTGCGACCTTTCGCTTTCACGAGAATTTACGCTCTCTTCCTCAGATTGTGAAACAGCAAATGACACTAGAAAATGATGACAAAACATATACAACTGATGAGACGTTAGCCATTTGTCAGAAAGAAAGAATTCCAATGGTATTTGATTATCATCACCATATGGTCAACATCGGAGTAAAGGCGTTTCAGGATTTACTTCCCGCCATGTTTTCAACATGGGAGCATACACAATTAGTACCGAAAATCCATATTTCCTCGCCTAAGTCAGAGAAAGAATTCCGTTCCCATTCCGATTTTGTCAACCTTGACTTTATCATGCCCCTTCTTCAAGCACTTAAAGAATATCAGCATGATGTCGATTTCATGATTGAAGCGAAAATGAAAGACCAAGCCATGTTACAGCTGATTAACGATGTAGCAAAAATCCGTGGCGTAAAACGAATCAGCGGTGGAACAGTGGAGTGGAAATAGGAAAGATAAAGAAGGATTGATTAATTATTGGAACGTTTGCTAGCTAGCCCCACTAAATGTGAAAAGAGGATGGCACTGGGCCATCCTCTTACTTTTTTCTTTACATTTTCTCTGGTGCAGATACGCCAATCAAGGCAAGTGCGTTTTTCAGTGTAATTTTCACAGATTTAACAAGTGCTAGACGCGCTTTACTGCGGTCAGTATGCTCAACATCCAATACTTTGTCTGCGTTGTAGAAGCTGTGGAATACAGAAGCTAAGTCAAAGATGTAATTCGTCATCCGATGCGGCATCCGTTTATCAGCTGCTTCAGCAATGGCTTGAGGGAATTCACCAAGCTTTTTCAAAAGCTCAACCTCTTTTTCTGTCGAAAGTAGCGAGAAATCAGCTGATTCGTCTAGGCTGATTCCTTGCTCTTCTCCTTGACGCAAAATGCTCGAAATACGTGCATGTGCATATTGTGCATAATAAACAGGATTGTCATTGGATTGGGAAACGGCTAAATCCAAGTCAAAGTCCATATGTGTATCCGCACTTCTCATAGCAAAGAAATAACGTGTTGCATCAAGACCTACTTCATCGATCAAGTCACGCATCGTTACCGCTTTCCCAGTTCGCTTACTCATTTTCATTTTCTCGCCATCTTTATATAAATGGACAAGCTGAATAATTTCTACTTCTAACTGGTCTCGACGGTAGCCTAACGCTTCAATCGCCGCTTTCATGCGGGGAATATATCCGTGATGATCTGCTCCCCAAACATTAATCAGCTGCTCAAAGCCACGTTCTAGCTTGTCGCGGTGATATGCAATATCTGGTGTTAAGTATGTGTAAGAACCATCCTGCTTAATCAGGACGCGGTTTTTATCGTCTCCTAGATCTGTTGAACGGAACCATGTGGCTCCACCTTCTTCGTAGATATGACCTCTTTCTTTCAACGCAGCAAGACCTTCATCTATTTTACCGTTTTTATACAAAGACGTTTCAGAATACCATACATCAAAGCGAACACGGAAATTTTCTAAGTCCGTTTTTAACTTTTCCATTTCATATTTCAAGCCGTAGTCACGGAAAAATTCAAAACGCGTGCTTTCATCCACTGTTACGTACTGATCACCAAACTCTTCAGCAAGCTTTTTGCCGATTCCAATAATATCTGCTCCATGATATCCATCTTGTGGCATTTCTTTTTCAAGACCTAGGGCTTGGAAATAGCGTGCCTCTACAGACAACGCAAGGTTGTTAATTTGATTACCGGCATCATTGATATAATATTCACGCGAAACATCATACCCAGCTTTTGATAGGATATTACATAAAGTATCTCCTACTGCCGCTCCACGTGCATGTCCTAAATGAAGGTCACCCGTCGGATTAGCAGAAACAAACTCTACCTGAACCTTTTGTTTTTGACCAAATTCACTTTCACCATACGAATCTTCGGCCTTTAAAATGACTGGAATTAACTCAGTCAAATATTGATTATTCATGTAAAAATTGATAAAACCGGGTCCAGCAATTTCAATCTTTTCAATCGAAGCTTTATTACGGTCGAAGTTTTCAATTAAACCTTCCGCTATTGCACGGGGTGCTTTTTTCGCTACACGGGCAAGCTGCATCGCCATATTTGTAGAATAATCGCCATGTGTTTTATCTTTCGGAAGCTCTAATACGACATTCGGAATTTCCTCTTCAGTAGCTAGCCCTGCTTTTATTACAGCATCTTTTATTTCTTGCTTTAGTTTTTCTTGAACTTGCTGCACGATATTCATTGATTATGCTTCCTCCTTATATGTTAATGTCAGTTCGTATTGACCTGGCTCTGCGCCTTGCATCTGCATTCGATAAGAAATATCAAAACGGCCTTCCTTCGTCATGTCATTCCATTGATGATGAGCGGACTTCGTTTTCGTAAGTAGGGGCAACATGCCATACATGCTTTCGTAATGGCCATTTGTCGTTTCTCCTTCACGGAAAAGCTGACGCATCTTAACCGCTCCATTCCGTAGAAGCAGTATTTCATTATCTTTATTTTTAACTGTTGTCTGAATTTTTCCTGCTTCACTTTCCTCAGCATATTGTAAATAGAACGAAGAGTTTTTTTGAAATTTTGTCCCAAAAGTTATCAACTCATACGCCTCGGATTCAGAGCCGACAGTAATTTTTGTTTTAAGTGTCACTTTCACAGATTGTTTTTCCAGATCTTGAAGTGCCAATTTTCTACACATCCTTCAGTACCTAATAACTTTTTAAGTATAAATACTCTTTCGAAAAGATTCAACCTACATCAGAGTTAATATGGCTTTAAAACGCCACAATCTAGTTTAGCTTGCATTTTAATTAGTACCTATTTCAAGTTAACGAAGCCTCGTCTCCTTTTTCCTTCATACATAAAGTCAGCTATCAGACAGTGAGTATGACGGAACGATCCATAGATATCACTTTTTTTCAATTTTACACTTCAAATTAAAAGAGGATGACAAAATTGTCATCCTCTACGATTATTTTACCCAACCTAGAATCATTTCGCGAATAAGTTTACTTGCCGTGTTCGCTGTTTGCTCAGAAGGATCATAGATAGGTGCTACTTCTACTAAATCGCAGCCTACCACTTGTAGCTCTGAATGGGCAATCTCATGAATCGATGCCAACAACTCTTTAGCTGTTATCCCTCCACAATCTACTGTACCCGTTCCTGGTGCGTGCGCTGGATCAAGAACATCTATGTCAATTGTGACATAAACTGGACGACCAACAAGCTCAGGCAACACCTTCTTTAATGGCTCCAATACCTCGAACGGAGCAATTTTCATGCCATTTTCTTTTGCCCATTGAAATTCCTCTTTTAACCCGGAGCGAATTCCGAAAGAGTACACATTACTTGGACCAATCAATTCAGCCGATTTACGGATAATGGTTGCATGTGAAAGTGGCTCACCTTCATAGTCCTCGCGTAGATCGGTATGCGCATCCATATGAATGATCGCCATATCTGGATATTTCTTGTGCATTGCCTTAATAATTGGCCATGTTACAAGATGTTCTCCGCCCATTCCAATTGGAACCTTGCCATCTTGGAGCACTTTATCAACAAACTCTTCAATCATCGCAACGCTACGTTCTGGATTACCGAAAGGCAATGGAATATCACCGGCATCGAAAAATTTTACATCTTCTAATTCACGGTCTAAATATAAGCTGTATTCTTCAAGTCCAATAGATACTTCACGTATACGCGTCGGGCCAAATCGTGAACCAGGGCGAAAGCTTACGGTCCAATCCATCGGCATGCCGTAGAGCACAGCTTTGGACTCTTCGTAATTTGGGTGACTCTTTATAAAAACATTTCCTGAATAAGCTTCATCAAAACGCATAGCTGTGCCTCCATTTTTCTTATTACTTTATTAAATCTTGAACGAATTTAGGTAGAACAAACGCTGCTTTGTGAAGTTCTTTTGTATAGTATTTTGTTTCGATTTCATGGAAGCGGTCTTCTGACACTTCAAGTGGGTTATATTTTTTAGAACCGATTGTAAATGCCCATAGTCCACTCGGATAAGTAGGAATGTTTGCTACATACAAATCCGTAATTGGGAAAATTTCTTTCACATCACGTTGAACATCGCGAATTAAATCTGCTTTAAACCATGGATTGTCCGATTGCGCGACGAAGATTCCATCTTCTTTTAAAGCTTTTGAAATACCTGCGTAAAATCCTTTTGTAAACAAGTTTACAGCCGGTCCTACAGGTTCTGTAGAGTCCACCATAATTACATCGTATTCATTTTCACTTTGGGCGATATGCATAAAGCCGTCTCCAACTTGAACATCTACACGTGGGTCATCGAGCATCCCAGCAATGCTTGGTAAGAATTTTTTAGAATACTCAATAACCTTTCCATCGATATCAACAAGTGTCGCTTTCTTCACGCTTGGGTGCTTCAATATTTCACGGATAACGCCGCCGTCTCCTCCGCCTACTACTAATACATTCTCTGGGTTAGGATGCGTAAATAATGGAATATGAGCCACCATTTCATGATACACAAACTCGTCACGTTCAGACGTCATGACCATATCATCAAGTAAAAGCATATTGCCCCATTCTTCCGTTTCAATCATATCAAGCTTTTGAAATTCTGTTTGTTCTGTATGTAGTGTACGATTTACTTTCATCGTAATGCCAAAATTCTCCGTTTGTTTCTCAGTAAACCAAATGCTCATGTATTTTGCTCCCCTTCTCTGCTTCCTAGATATAGACGTAAAAACGTCATTTCATTTCTTTCATCATACCCGTGACCATCGGAAGCTAATCAATTCTAAAAAGCTATACAAGTGAAAGCCCTTCATGGCACAGGATTGCGGACGGAATTTTTAATGATTTGCTAGAAAAAAGTATAGACCAATCTAGCAGAAATGCAAGCGGAATTTCTATTTTAGCCTTTGAGCATGTTTAAATTGTGCTGTTTTTTTTCATACTGTTACATAGAGGAAATTTCTGCAATTAAAAATTGAGGAGGTGCAACTATTGGAACTTATTACAGGGCAACGCTTTAAACAAACGCGGAAGTATATCCGGGCGGTTATTATAATTTCTGCGATGGCTTTTCTTTTGCTATTATTATTTCTTTCTTCCATATTGATCTATGCGAAAATCCTCGGGCCACCACCGATTGCAGTTCCCCAGTCTACCATTTATTACAGTGACAATAACCGGGTAATCGGCGAAAGCAGTCATGGACAGAAACGATATTGGGAGGGGCTTTTGGGCATCTCTCCTGATTTAATCAACGCAACAATCGCTGTCGAGGACCGACAATTCTATTCCCATCATGGCTTCGATCTTAAACGGATTGCTGGTGCAGTAGTTGCTGATATTCGCGCCATGTCCAAAGTCCAAGGAGCAAGCACCATCACACAGCAATATGCCCGAAGTTTATTCCTAGAAAATGACAAAACATGGAGCCGTAAATTAAACGAAGCATTTTATACAATCCGCCTCGAATTGAATTATTCAAAAGAAGAAATTCTTGAAGGCTATCTGAACACAATCTACTATGGTCATGGTGCATATGGTGTCGAAGCCGCGAGCCAATATTATTTTGGTAAAAATGCAAAGGATTTATCGCTAGCGGAGGCAAGTATGCTTGCTGGCATTCCAAAAGGACCAACACTCTATTCACCTTTAGAAAACTTTGATCGAGCTAAAAAAAGACAACAGATTATTCTTGCATCAATGACTAAAATGGAATTTATTACCAATAAACAAGCGAACAAAGCAAATAGTAGCCCTCTCTTACTCAAAGGCAAGCATCTAATTGTTCAAACACAAATGGCTCCATATTTTCAGGATGCTGTAAAACAGGCTTTAAAATCACAGCTGCAGCTTGATGAACGGACAATTGAGCTTGGTGGATTGCGTGTGTATACGACCTTAAATGAGCGCCAACAGCAAATCGCAGAAAAAGCATTTTCTACCACAATCCGTGCAGATTCCACCATTCAGGGTGCACTTGTCGCGATGAATCCAGAAACGGGTGCAGTACAGGCACTTGTTGGGGGTAGAGATTATCAGACTTCTCCCTTTAATAGAGCGACTCAAGCAGTCCGGCAACCTGGCTCCACAATTAAACCTTTACTATATTATGCAGCCTTAGAAAATGGTTATACACCGTCAACCATGTTGAAAAGCGAAAAGACAACATTTAAATATAATCATGATCAAACGACCTACTCGCCGAGTAACTATAATCACCAATATGCCAATGATGAGATTACACTTGCCCAAGCGATTGCTCTTTCCGATAATATTTTTGCTGTGAAGACCCTCTTTTATCTCGGCTTGGATTCCTTTATTCATACCATCCATCGCTTCGGTATCACGTCCGATATGAAAAGCGTTCCTTCGCTTGCTCTTGGTACATCTGGGATAAAAGCGATTGAAATGGTGAACGCCTACAGCATTTTGGCAAACGGCGGAAAAATGGTAACACCTATTTTTATTAAAAAAGTGGAAAATGCCAAAGGAGAGGTTATTTTTGAACAACAGGACGTTGCTGAACAAGTGCTTGATCCCGATCGGACCTTTGTCATGACCCAAATGTTATCGGGTGTATTCGATGAAAAATTGAATGGGTATACGAAAGTGACGGGCAATTCAGTTCGTTCCAAGCTGACACGCCCTTACGCCGGGAAGTCTGGCAGTACGAGTACAGATAGCTGGATGATCGGCTATACGCCACAGCTCGTGTCAGGAGTCTGGATTGGCTATGATAAAGAAAATAAGCTTGAGAAGCCTGCTGAGAAAGGCTACTCCAAACAAATCTGGGCAGATTTCATGGAGAATAGCTTAAGCAATCAGCCTGTGCAAGAATTCAAAGAAACCAATCAGGTCACAGGCGTCTATATTGACCCGAAAAGTGGCAAGCTTTCCACTTCTGATTGCCCGGTCGCCCGATTAACATACTTTGTGTCAGGCACAGAGCCCACAGAATTCTGCCCAAGTCACAGTAAAGACGAAGAACAGTTAGAAGAATCTGTGCCATTGGAAGAGAAAAAATCATGGTATAAACGAGTCTTGAGATTTTGGGAATAAGCAAACAAAACCTTAAATGGTGTTAGAACGCTACCAGTTACTGTGAAGGATCTATCATTATGCGCTACACTTGCCTAATCAAAATGGTGGCGGTGCGGAGCCAGAATTCTGGAGACTTTCTCAATTATATAAGGATGCCTGCTAAGATTGGCTATATTAATAAGTCGCGTAGCCCTCCCCATGTCCTTCATACAAAAAACCTCGAAGCCAAAAACGGCATCGAGGTTTTTCGTGTCCTAGCTATAGTGGTTTTACCCAGTTTTAGTTTACCTATTTTTTTCAATTTCGACAAGGGCCAGAGTCGTTTTAAAAAGAGATCGACTAAATTTCTTCCGCACGAAGCCCTTGTTTTAATTGTACAGACGAATGTTCCCACATTTCAGCATTATGGCTTTTCAAAAAGTCCGCTAAAATTCCTTTTGACTTTTCATCCATATGTTCGACAATGATATGCCGCTTCATCGATTTATCCATATGGTTCACATGCTCTGGCAGAGATTTATATCCTCGGCGAATAGAGCGGTCCACCGTCATTTCACATGCTGTAACACCAGCATATAAAGGGCCCTTCTGAGTTGTTTCAACTGTCACCCAGACGAGCCAGTATGGCTTGCCGTTCGGAACCTCTTCTTTTGTTTTCAAAAATTTAATTCCTCGCTCTACCGTACTTCTCGCATGCATGGCCCCGATGTCCACTTCTGCTGTTCCTTCTTCTATGTCAATAATGACTGGAGAAATATTATCAAGCGTCATAACACCGGCGCCAAATCCTCCATGTCCTTCTGTCGGGTCATTTTTAATAATATTAAATCCTAACTTCTTCTTTGGTTGTTCTGTCATCTGGTTCATACCTCCTCATTTATACAGGATCTCTTTAAAAGAATAATAATGAAAAGAATTCGCTCATGCTCTGTACAACAAACGGAATGAGAGTCGTAAGAACGGGTGTAATCGTATAATTGCTCAATGGTGTAATCACCAAGATTAAAAAAATTAGTGCCCCGTAATTTTCATATTGCGCCATTTTCGCCCTCATGTCTGATGAAACGAGATCCTGAATAATCCGGTATCCATCAAGCGGCGGTAATGGAAGCAAGTTGAATACAAACAGGACGATATTTAAATAGATCAACATTTTCAAAAAGTCCACAACGTAAAATGGTACATTCGGTTCAAGTCCTGCAGCGTTCAATCCATATAAAACGAGGTAGCCAACCGTCGCTATCAAGAAATTGCTGAATGGTCCTGCAAAAGAAACGAGAACCCCAGCTAGACGCGGTTTTTTAAAATAAAATCGATTCACCGGAACTGGGCGCGCCCAACCGAAGCCGACAATGAGAATTAGTAATGTTCCCAAAGGGTCGATATGAGCAACAGGGTTTAATGTCAGCCTTCCCTCTTCCTTGGCGGTCGGATCTCCAAATTTATAGGCTACAAATGCGTGAGCAAATTCATGCACCGTAAATGCTATCAAGAGAGAGACAACGACATAGGGAATCTCTTCAAGTGGATATGCTAAAAATCGTTCCAAACTATTTTCCTCCATCGTTTAATACCCATTAGTATACAGCAAATTATCAAATATGAAAAAGAGTTAGATAAAGTGAAACTACGAACCCAATTAGTTGAAACTGTATCTCACCAATTGAGGATTTACAGCCTGTTAAACCGGGATAGCGGAATATGTATTAAACTCATTTCAGCTTAATGAACTTTTTATTTCTAAATTTTCTTGCAATTGTTATACCAATATGAAACACTAAAATCATAATGATTGGGGGTTAATGCTATGCCATATGTAACTGTAAAGATGCTAGAAGGACGCACTGAGGAGCAAAAGAAAGCTCTTGTAGAAAAAGTAACAATTGCTGTTTCAGAAACTACTGGAGCATCAACTGAGAGCGTAACGGTTTTCATCGAAGAAATGTCGAAAAACCATTACGCACAAAACGGTGTCCGCTTTAGTGATAAATAAGAAAATCGGGGGCATCAATTAACTTATGTCTTGATGCTAGTGCTACACATCAATAACTTTTAGAACGACTTCCTTATTACTAAAAAAGCTAAGCCTTAATTAAAGCTTAGCTTTTTCCTTTAATTTCTTAATATATTCATATGCCTCGTTCATTTCTTCATGCGTATATTTTTGCTTGCTTTTCAAAGTAAATACTTTCTCCATTACTTCATCTTTTTCCAGTGTATCAAAATAAAGCACGGTCGATACAAGCTCCAAGAAGCGTGCGTTTTGCTTGTTCATATCACAGAGGCAAGGTTCTAAAGTAGGCAGGTCCATTTCATGCATCGAAAGAAAATCTCTACCTGAATCTGTGATAGAGTAGCAATATTGATAATAGCCTGCTCTCTTTTCCCTTACTTCATTCAAATATCCCATTTCACATAATTCCTCAACTCGTAATGTTAGCTCTTCTGAATAAGGGCCATAAAAGTGAAATTGATATTTTTCTTGAAACGGAAATGTCAGCTTTTTGGCAATATAAATCATTTTTTGTAATTTTTTTCTTCCATTTATTTCACCTGCAGAAGAAATGGCATGAATAATCTTGGCATGATCCTTAAACAAGGCTCATCACTCCTCATTCTAAATGTTCCTTTGCTGTATTCGTTATGACAATTCAAGCAGTTCACGGATTTGCCGCTTTACGTTCTTCTTCGTTGATTCATCGCGCAACAAATCGGCAGGGAAATATAATTTATGGTCCGTTCTTCTTTTACCGGAAATCGCATCAACAATTTCTGATTCACGGGACAACTCCCTGATTTCCCCATTATTTTTCAACAAGTGAATCGGCAAGCGTTCCTCCTCTTCACCCGGACGGTAAAAATCATAAGGCAGATCAGAAGAGGAATCAACGACAAGATAATACTCCGGATCAATGCCTGCTTTTTTAAATAAACGGTTTAACTCCATCAGTTTGTTCATTTGGTCATTGGATGGATGAAATTCGACATATTTAAATAGTTTACGATTCATAAAGCGAAGGCACAAATCTCGCAATATGACATCTTCTTCCGCTTCCCAAACCTGGAAATAATAAAGAATGACAGCTTCATCTAATTTCAGATAATCTTCTACTGTTACATTCCCATCGAATAGGGAACGGAAATGTACCGGTTCCTGTTTAAACGTATAGCCCCTAGCATATAAATGCTTCGCTCTATGTAGAATTTTCGTCAAAATGACTTCAGCACTTCGCGATACGGGGTGAAAGTAAACCTGCCAGTACATTTGATAACGACTCATAATATAATCTTCAACTGCATGCATCCCACTTTGTTTAATCACAACTTGATCTTCACGTGGTCGCATCACGCGCATAATCCTCTCCATATCAAAATGGCCGTAGCTAACTCCGGTAAAGTAAGCATCCCGTTGCAAATAATCCATCCGGTCCGCATCAATTTGGCTTGAAATCAGACTCACGACCAGCTTATCTTTATATGTCTTCGCGATAACATCCGAAACTTTCTTTGGAAAGTCTGGAGCAACTCTTCGTAGTACGGCATTCACTTCTGTACTCCCAAGAATAATCTCTCTCGTAAATTCCTCATGGTCTAGATCAAATACTTTCTCAAAGGAATGAGAAAACGGACCATGGCCTAAATCATGAAGCAAGGCAGCACATAAGGAAAGAAGCCTCTCCTCCTGGTTCCATTCAGACCTTCCTTCAAACACATCATCGACAATTCGACGCACAATTTCATACACACCAAGTGAGTGATTGAGGCGGCTGTGCTCTGCACCATGAAAGGTTAAGTAGGTTGTGCCAAGCTGTTTCACTCTGCGCAGTCTTTGAAACTCCTTTGTACTGATTAAATCCCAAATTGCCCTGTCCCGTACGTGTATATAGCGGTGAACGGGATCTTTAAATACTTTCTCTTCACTAAGCTTTTCACGGGAATACTTCATGGACTACCCTCTTTTTTTAAGTTATAAGATATTTTAAGTTTTTAACATGAATTTTAGTGTTTAGCGCAAGTGCTTTTGCTTTTTGATTCTATTATAGCTTGTCTGTTAAAAAAATCCTATATGTCCTACTTTGTCATGATAGCGAAAATATATAAAAATTGCACGAGTGCTTACGAATTACCATTTTTCCCTTTAAAGACTTTTTGTATAAAAAACTTCTATAAGCGTCTGCTCTAAAACTAAAACGAGGAAAAAGAAAAATGTACTTCGTTAACTGTTGGTATTTTACCTTGGTCCGTTTTCAGATTTCAAACGTACATTCAATGATAGTTTATCCAGATATTGAGTTTTACATAGAAGCAGACTCCGATCATCTTTATATTTCGGGGAAAAACTAGTATCCTTTTAAATTCGATGAATAAATACCCTAATCCTTGGTAATAATGATGCTTATAACAGGTAAGAATATTTAATCTTCGATGCAGTGTATTCATATGTTACCAATTTTACATGTTACCAGAAAGGAAGTAGATTAGGATGAAGATTCGTCAAGATGCTTGGACCGAAGAAGATGATTTGTTATTAGCTGAGACTGTCCTGCGGCATGTACGCGAAGGCAGTACACAATTGAATGCTTTTGAAGAAGTCGGTGATAAGTTAAATCGGACGTCTGCCGCTTGTGGGTTTCGTTGGAATGCAGTCGTTCGTCATACCTATGACAAAGCGCTGCAACTGGCAAAAAAACAACGAAAACAGCGGAATCGGATGTTAGGAAAAGAACAAGGGGGAAAAAAGCGTCTGCTTTATACACCACCAGCTCCTACGGCAGAAGCAATCGGGTTATCTGCTGAACCAGTAGAGATGATAGCTTCTGAAATATCCTTAGAACTATCAGAAGAAATAGCAGCCCCTGTGCGCACTAGGGAAATAGCAAAATCAAATTTACCTCTAACGCTAGACATGGTTATCTCATTTTTACAATCTATGGATGATTCAACGCTTCATGTTGAACTACTTCGAGCGGAAAATGAAAGACTAAAGCTTGAAATGAAAGAATTGAGGCAACGGAACGATGCCTTAGAAAATCAAATGAATTCACTTGAGCAAAATAGCGGGCTCATACAAGAAGACTACGAAACTTTAATGAATATCATGAACCGTGCTAGAAAACTCGTGCTTTTAGAAGAAGACGAGCGCCCTGCTACTAAATTCAAAATGGATCGTAACGGAAATTTGGAAAAAGTAGCTGAATAATTGACCATTTAAATAGATACGTATTTGTGGAAACGGTAGGCAACACACATTTATATTGTACGTGTAATCTAACTTAATAATTTTTAAAGTGGATGCAAAAAAAGGGACAGACCATACAACTACTTCATTCATTTCAGATGAAGATTTTATCACATACACTGTGTATAGGGTGTGAGGTCAAGCCTTTTTGCATCCTATTTTGTATGAAGGACATGGGGACGGGGCTTCGCGGCTTACTAATATAACCCATCTACTCAGCAGGTATACTGATTTTATTGAGAAATCATCCAAATTCTGGCTCCGCACCGCCACCATTGTGATTAAGCGAGTGTAGCGTGCTTAATAATATATCCTTCATGGTAAATGGTGACGTTTTAACGCCATATTCGTTTTGTATGAAGGACATGGGGACGGGGCTTCGCGGCTTACTAATATAACCCATCTACTTAGCAGGTATAATGATTTTATTGAGAAAGCATCCAAAATTCCGGCTCCGCACCGCCACCATTGTGATTAGGTGAGTGTAGCGTGCTTAATGATAGATCCTTCATGGTAAATGGTGACGTTTTAATGCCATATTTGTTTTGTACGTCACCCTTCATCTAGCTTGTCGTTTCGTTCTTTCACTCTCGTTAAATATCCTTCGTATATAGCTAACTCTTCTGGCTGAAGTTGTGAGGAGTAAATGCTTCCACTTGTTCGCTTTAAGGTTTGCAACAGACTCATCATCACGTCCTGAATGGTTAATGGAACATGTAATAGTTCCGATAATGATGCCATCACTTCTGGTTGAATATCAGGATAGGCAAACTTTGTGATCTCGTCTTTTTTTGCTTGAGCATAAAATCCACGAATAAGCTCTGCACGCTCAGAACCACTCCCATTTACACATAAGTAGATTTGAACAGCGACTCCATTACGAATCCGCCGCTGGGAAATACCCGCGAATTTTTTATCTTTTATACTAAGATCGTAGCTTCCAGGGCAATAAGATCCGATAATTTCTTTTGCTTCAATTTTCACACCATATTGGGAGAACATCATTCGAATCAAGTCAAGCATGGCATCATATCCACGATTAATTTCGATTCTTCGCTCGGTTTCTGGAAATACAAGCGACACATTTAGCACACCCTCATCAAGAACAACGGCAAGTCCTCCTGAATTCCTAACGATGACCCGATAACCCAAGGCATTTAAATACGATATTCCATTTTGAAGGAACGGGAGCCTTGTATCCTGAATTCCGAGTACAATCGTTTGATGATGCACCCATGTTCTAGCCACTGCTGAAGACCTTCCACTGCCGACGGAAGCACATAATGTATCGTCCATCGCAAATGACTGCAATGCATGAAAATTGGGGCCAAGTGAAGATTGGTCCATGATTCCCCACTCTGGCTGTATGATTAATGATTTTTTCTCACTCATATAGACGCTTCCTTTTTTATCATCATTTAAATCAATTATACCATTAGCTTACTGTTTTAAAAAAACATCCATGAGCATCTGATCCCAACCAAAGCGATGAAAAAGGTTCAGGTTCTCAAATTGCGTCACCTTATGAAGGTGGCGGTGCGGAGCTGGTTTTTTAAAAGCACCCGCACCTTTTCCACAGCAGACATGTAAAAACAGGGGTGCCCCAGCAAAAGGTCAGACCCTTATGTGACACCCCTGTTTTAAAGGACTAGCTATTATCGTTCTATTGCTTGACCTGCAGTAATCAAGGCCAGTTTATATACATCTTCTTCATTACATCCACGAGAAAGATCATTTACAGGACGATTCAAGCCTTGCAGAATCGGACCAACCGCTTCGAAATTACCAAGGCGTTGCGCAATTTTATACCCAATATTTCCCGCCTCAAGACTTGGGAATACAAAGACGTTCGCATCACCTTGAATTAAAGAATCAGGCGCTTTACTTTTCGCAACAGAAGGTACAAACGCAGCATCGAATTGGAATTCTCCATCAAGAATTAACGATGGGCTCAACTCTTGTGCAATTTTTACTGCTTCTGCAACTTTTTCTGTTTCTGGTGATACCGCTGATCCCTTTGTTGAGAAGCTAAGCATCGCAACACGCGGTTCTATATTAAACATTTGAGCTGTTTTTGCACTTTCAATCGCAATTTCTGCTAAGTCATTACTGTCTGGCGCAATATTGATAGCACAATCTGCAAACACATATTTTTCTTCATCGCGAACCATGATGAATACCCCAGAAGTCTTTTTAACACCTTGTTTTGTTTTAATAATTTGAAGAGCAGGTCGTACGGTATCAGCAGTTGAATGTACTGCACCACTAACAAGACCGTCTGCTTTATTCGTATGCACAAGCATTGTACCGAAGTAATTTTCATTCAATAGAATTTGACGTGCTTGCTCTTCCGTTGCTTTTCCTTTACGTGCCTCCACGAAAGATGCAACAAGCTCGTCCATCATCAAGTATTGAGCAGGATCATAGATTTCTACCGCTTCAAGTGAAACACCTAGGTTTTTGGCTGATTGCTGTATTTTTTCAATATCTCCAATCAAGATAGGAGTCAACAGCTTGTCTTCTGCCAAACGAGCAGCAGCTGTCAAGATTCGTTCATCCAAACCTTCTGGAAAAACTATTTTCAAATTGTGTCCTGAAATTTTTTCTTTTAATGTATCAAATAAATTACTCATGCTTTTTCCTCCTGTACGAAATGAACTGTATGAACCGACACTATTCCTAATGAATTACGGCTACAAACATTCATTTTTTATTTTTATATAATTAGCATACCCTGTTAGCCTGAAAAATTCTAGAAACAGGCTGTTTGAGACCGTTTACATTTATAAAAAATATTATTTCGAGATAGTATGCGTTATCATTCCACGAAAAAGCTTCCAAAAGAGGTGGAAGATAAAACGTCGTGGACATCATCATGATTATGAACAAAATTTGAACATAGCTTGCTAAACTCTGAAGTTTTGGGGTTTCAAAATTTGCTTTCATCTAAATTATGGTATAGTTGTATATATAAAAACATATAGGAGTGATACTCATGAGTGAAGCTGCACAAACCCTTGAGGGCTGGTATTGCCTGCATGATTTCCGCACGATCGATTGGGCATCTTGGAAATTAATCTCTAACGAAGAACGCCAAGAAGCAATCTCAGAATTCAATCGTTTAGTAGACAAGTGGAATACAACACAAAGTAATAATGAAGGCAGTCATGCGCTTTATACCGTTGTTGGTCAAAAGGCAGATTTCATGATGATGTTTGCACGCCCAACAATGGAAGAGCTTAACGCAATTGAATTGGAATTCAATAAATCGAAGCTCGCTGAATACACAAACCCTAGTTATTCTTACGTATCTGTTGTTGAACTAAGCAACTATCTTTCCGGTGAGTCGAACGAGGATCCGTACCAAAATCCTCATGTTCGTTCTCGTTTGTACCCTATCCTGCCTAAATCGAAGTATGCTTGCTTCTATCCAATGGACAAGCGCCGCGCTGGGAATGACAATTGGTATATGCTTTCTATGGAAGAACGCAAAGGCCTAATGCGTTCCCACGGTTTGATTGGCCGCAGTTATGCAGGAAAGGTGAAACAAGTCATCTCCGGTTCTGTCGGTTTTGATGATTTCGAATGGGGCGTTACTTTATTCTCAGACGATGTACTGCAATTCAAAAAACTTGTTTATGAAATGCGTTTTGACGAAGTGAGTGCCCGCTATGGCGAATTCGGTTCTTTCTTTGTTGGAAACATCCTTCCTGAAGAAGATATTTCTACATTTTTATCTATCTAACAAATAAGGGCGACTTAGAGGGGACTGACTTCCACACAAATATCTGTGTCTGGACTAACAAACAGCCATTTCGCTACTAGATAAGAGAGTGTGGAGAATGTCCCAAAAGGGTCTGGCCTCATACGCTATATAACCCGTTTATTGTGTTAATTACACATCATATAAACGATATATAGAAATGTGGGCCAGACCCTTTCATTATAAGACGTATATTTTAATTAAATTAGCTCTTTTTTTGCATTCCCCACCACCACAACGACCCAAACTTTTTGTCATAAACCCACCACCCTCACCGTACACATGAAATAGTGATGATGCAATTTTCACGTAAAAATTCCCCTATTAACCAATACATCTAGATTGATTAGTAAAAGCAGCTATAGAGAGGTGATTAGGTTGGCAGTCATCAGTCATAATGAAGCAGATGTAAAACTTTTAGCCCGCCTGATGCGGGCCGAGGCTGAGGGTGAAGGAACGCAAGGAATGCTTTTAGTTGGAAATGTGGGCGTAAATCGGGTGAGAGCCGAATGTCTTGATTTTAAAAATATTTCAAATATGAATAAGATGGTTTTTCAGAATCCAGGGGGCTTCGAGGCCAGTCAAAAAGGGTATTTCTATCAACGGGCTCGTCAATCAGAAATTGACCTTGCTAGAAAAGTAATTAAGGGAAACCGCTACCATCCAGCACGAAATTCGTTATGGTTTTTTAAACCCTCTGGAGCTTGCCCATCACAATGGTATAACCAAAACAATACTGGACGTTTCAAGTCACACTGCTTCTTCCAGCCAACACAAGAGAATTGCCCTAGCGTGTACAGTACGTATTAAAAAAATGGCTACGGAGGTTGTCTGTTTACACCGATTCCTTATGTCTTCATCGGCATAGCCCACTTCCTCTAGCCAAAGAAAGTAAGATGTATCTACGAATTTTCGAATCCGTATTTTTCATAATAAGCAAGAAGACAGCGCGAAAAGGGCTGGAATTTATTATTCCTAAACGTTCATTGACGAGTCACTCCGTATTTCAAAAAGCATGTACTTAGTTTCATGTCTAATTTCAGATATTTGGAGGGTAAATGATGAATCAGCCTACAAATCAAAATCAATTTGGAAATTATCCGTTTCCACAAGGCTATCCACCGCCATATGGAAACGCTAATCCGGCTCAAAGTCCGACTGGATATCAACAACCCGGCCCGTATCAGCCTACTCAAATACCTTTACAAGTACCAATTCCACCAAGCATGCCGGCCGGCGGTCCACAGGTTCCAGGAATGCTGCCAGTTGAAGAATCTTATATTGAGAATATCCTAAGGCTTAATAAAGGAAAATTAGTTACCATCTATACAACCTTTGAGAATAACCGAGAGTGGAATGCGAAAATTTTCAAAGGTATTATAGAAGCTGCCGGGCGTGACCATATCATAATCAGTGATCCACAAACAGGACTTCGATACTTAATACCAATGGTTTATTTAGATTACGTCACTTTTGAAGAAGAAATTGAATATGAATATCCATTCGGTTCAGGTCAGGTGAATATGGCGTCCTATCCACCTAGATAAGAAAATAACAAGGCTTAAGTGACTCGAAAGCATGGGCGCTTCAGCTACACGCTACATTCATTAAAAAGGGATATACTTTCTCTTTCATAACGAACAAGAGGCTGTTTCAAGATTCATTCCTTGTGACGGCCTCTTAGTATTTGTTTATAAATATTTCACGGTTGCAACGACTAGCAACACCCACGCTGCAAGGAAAGCAACTCCTCCTAGAGGGGTAATCGCACCAAGAACTTTAATTCCCGATACACTCAATACATATAAACTTCCTGAGAATAAAATGATACCAGCAAACATGAGCCATCCTGACCAGTTCATAATTGGACTAGATACTCTTCCAAGAAGAACTCCGATAATCAGTAAGCCTATGGCATGAAACATTTGATAGTGAACACCGGTTTGCCATACAGCTAGGTATTTATCAGAGATCTTTCCCTCTAACCCATGGGCACCGAAAGCACCGAGGGCCACAGCTACAAAAGCATTAATCGCTCCTAAAATAATAAATAATTTCATCCTCAACACCTCTTTTTTTTAAAAATCAAATAGGGAATCTCCATTGGCATCAGCCATTTTAACAGGTTTCGTTTGTGATACGGATGAAACAATCGGGATTTGCTGTTGAATCGGCTGGTTGAATACCGCTGTCGTCTGAACTGGAACATGGCTCGTACTTAAATGTGTTGTCGCTCCTTCCTTTCCGTCATTCAGAACATCACATAATGCTTGAATCGCCAGCATATATCCACTTAATACTGCTTTAGATTCTGCATGCTTTGCTTTTGCAACCAGTTCACCCATTTTATCTAATATTTTCCCAGATGAAACTTCCATCTTCTCACCTCTTTACTTGAGGCTGACTCCTAACAAAAATGGTCAGACCCTAAATCTACTCTATATCGTTTATAAACGTGTAAGTGATAAAATAAACAGGTGTATAGAGTGTAAGGTCAGACTCTTTTGAGACAGCCTCTGCTGTTGCTTAGCATATCAAAAAACGAGCATCAGTTCAAAGTTTGCTTTTTACTGGTTTGCAAGCAGGTTTCGGTGTAAATTTCATACAAGCTTCACCGGATGAGCGGAGTACTTCTAATGATGGAAGATTGGCACTTTTAAAGGAAAAAGATCTGCATCCTCGTGGAAACTGGGGGTCCCATGTCACATAATAATGCTTGCAAGCCATACAATTTATTCTTTTTTCCTGCATAATCTACAACCCTTTCACAAAAGCCCCTGTTTCACGTGGAACATTGTCAGTTTTTATCCCGATTTAACTAACCCACTTTTACAGGTTTTAGAATCAAACTAAATAGCTTTATTATCTATTTGAAATTTGCCAATCAATCTCATGTTCCCCTAGCTGCTTTAGAAGTTGATTGGTTTTTGAAAACGGTCGGCTACCCAAAAAGCCCCGACTTGCTGATAATGGGCTTGGATGAACCGATGTGATGATTGGATGCTTCGTTGCATCAATTAATGGAATTTTACTTTGCGCTGGTTTCCCCCATAAAATAAAGACCACCGGTGTCTTGCGTTCATTTAATAGTGATATGACTTTATTCGTAAACAGCTCCCAGCCTTTTCCGCGATGGGAATGTGCTTCCCCTTCTCTAACTGTCAATACAGTATTCAAAAGCAGTACCCCCTGCTCTGCCCATTGAACAAGGTTTCCGTGATTTGGGATTGTGCAGCCTATATCCGTATGCAATTCTTTATAAATATTTTTTAAAGAAGGAGGAATCTTCACTTCTGGTTGAACAGAGAAACTAAGACCATGAGCTTGATGCGGTCCGTGATATGGATCCTGACCTAGAATAACCACCTTTACCTTATGAAACGGCGTAAGTGTAAGCGCGCTGTATATATCCTTGGCTTCTGGATGGATTCTTTCATTCCTATACTCTTTTTTCAAAAACTCTCGTAGCTCTTGATAATACGGCTTTTTGAATTCCTCTGCCAAGAGTGGCTCCCAATCATTGTGTAAAATTTGATTCTTCATTGTCTAAAAGCTCCTTTCTACAATCTAGTATTCTCCATTATACGCTATGCTAACACTTCCTTCCTCGTTTTATCAGGCGTTTACAATTTTCAGGTTTCTACTCTACCCATTTATGGATATAAGGGGTAAATGGGCTTATTAATGTTGGGGGAATAGAGTATGAAAAGAAGTTGGTTTTTAAACAAATGGATGTATGGAATGTATATGATTCTCCTAGCTATTACAATCGTGATTGTGTACAACAGCTATAAACCACTACCAGAGGGGATTTCCTTTGAGGGAAGGGCACATCGTGTTGATGATGTGAATTTCATATACGATTTGTCGTACAAAGACAAAAGCGGCCATACCCAGCATGAACAGCGGATATTCAATGATATCTACCAAGCCATTGAAGACGCTGATGAATTTATTGTAATTTCTAGAGACTCTGGAAGGATGAAGATGGGGTGCATACGGTTGATTATAAAGAATATCAGGATGAACTTCCTTTGTTTAAGTATATTACTTACCGTATACAGAAGTTTTTCAAATTTACAACCTACTAATTTTCCATTAATTAGGAAGTTTCGTTTCTAGCGAAAGCGGCTATATATAGAACATAACCAAAAGCTAGCAGCAACTTTTACAAGCACTCACTTTTAAAAAATTAGAGGAGGAACTATTTTATGTATCAAGTATATGTTGTAGAAAATGGCGTACAAGCAAAGGAAAGAATTGATCAGTTGGTAACGACAGGATTCTCAAATGAAAATATTTACTTATTCGCTCATAATATAGACCGCTCAGAGCATTTGACTGAAGCTACAAACACAGAAGAAATCGGAATGAAGGAGCAAGGCCTCTTAGATACAATAGGAAATCTATTTAAATCCCGAGGAGATGAGCTACGTAACCGCTTCGAGAATCTTGGCTTAACTGAGTCTGAAGCGTCTCGGTATGAAGAAGAACTGGATAAAGGCAAGGTAGTTGTCATAGCAAGCACAGACGCAAAATAAAGTGAAGCTTCCAAACACTAATCAAATTAAAAGGGCCTGGCATTTTCCAAATTAAGTGCGGAAATTGGCAGGCCTGTTTCATGCTTTCTTCTAACTACTATGTAGAAAACCTTTTTGACAATACCTATCTAGCGTTCCATTCCTCTGAATCTAGAATGCCCTAAACAACATGTATAAATCTCTTTGCATTCAAGCATTTCTTCATTTTACTTATCAGCGTTTATGCTATACTAATTAACAGAAATTAAAAAAATATTTTATATACTTCCCTGGGGGGTCACTAAGATCATGACGATGAAAAAGGCACTTTCTATCGCAGGCTCGGATGCTAGTGGTGGAGCTGGTATACAAGCAGATTTAAAAACACTTCAAGAGCTGGGTGTATATGGTATGACTGCTTTAACAGTTATTGCCACGATGGACCCAAAGAATAACTGGAATCACAATGTATTTCCACAAGATATCAAGGCTTTAGAGGCTCAACTGGAAACGATCCTTTCCGTTGGTATTGATGCAATGAAAACAGGAATGCTTGGAAGTGTAGAAACCATTGAATTAGTCGGACGTACAATCGATGAAAATGGATTGAAAAATGTCGTGATTGATCCAGTTATGGTTTGTAAAGGAACAGACGAAGTGTTACACCCTGAAACAGCCATTGCACTTCGCGAAATCTTAACACCAAGAGCAACTGTTATAACGCCTAACTTATTTGAAGCATGGCAATTAGCACAAACAGGCCCAATTCAAACGATTGACGATATGAAAGAAGCAGCTGTTAAGATCCATGAAATTGGTGCTAAGTATGTATTAATTAAAGGCGGCAGCAAGCTTAATTATGAAAAAGCAATCGACTTACTGTATGATGGTAAGGAATTTGAGATTCTTGAATCTGACAAAATTGAAACAGCCTACACACACGGAGCTGGTTGCACATACTCTGCTGCAATTACAGCAGAACTTGCAAAAGGGACATCTCCGAAAGAGGCGATTTACACAGCGAAGGAATTCATCACTGAAGCGATTCGCCATTCATGGAGGCTTAATAAATATGTAGGTCCTGTTATGCATGGGGCATACAAAGAGTTCAGCAAAGCAAGCAAAAAATAAGAAGATTATCGGCCTACCCGGCTCATTCAGCAGGATTTATAGAAGGCTTCCTCATTTCGAGGACAAGCCTTTTTTTTCATCTAAATGGTCCTTACCACTAGCTATAGTCTTATCATTTCACTTTTTACCGCTATTTTTGTAAGATGGTGTGTAAGATACTAACATGTAGACGGACGAGATCATACGATAATTCGCTCCGACATAGGAGGAAATTAGATGAAACCAATTGAACGTGATGAAGTACAACGCGCGATTGACACTTTCGCCAAAAGAGATGTTTTTCTTCATCTTGAAACGACAAATGGGGCATATGCCTCTCACCATGATGAATCGTTTTTTTCCGCAGGTGCTTATATCCGTAATGCCAAAGTTCAGTACGAACATGGAAAGATTGTTGGCGATGACCCGTACCGCGTCGGACTTAAGCTTGAAATTGGCTGGGTGTATGCCGAAGGACTCAATCATTTCGAAATAGATGAACAAGGAAGGCTGCTGTTAGCTGGACTTGATTCGACAGGAAAACTTGCTGTTGCTTTACAAATCAGCCTGCAGCCATTTGAATGAGAAAAGGAGATGATCGCTTTGGAAAAAGAGAAACAAGTACTAGTCGTATTTCCACATCCAGATGATGAAGCATTTGGCGTTTCAGGAACGATTGCTTCCTATATAGAAAGCGGTACGCCTGTTACATATGCCTGCTTGACTCTTGGTGAAATGGGACGTAATCTTGGAAATCCCCCTTTCGCTACTAGAGAATCACTTCCTAAAATTCGCAAAAAGGAATTACAAGATGCTGCGGATTCACTAGGGATTACAGATGTAAGAATGCTTGGATTACGTGATAAAACTGTTGAATTTGAGGATGATGGCGAACTCACTGACAGAATCTCTTCCCTCATACAGGAACTAACACCGTCACTAATCATCACGTTTTATCCCGGCTACAGCGTTCACCCTGATCACGAAGCTACTGCTCGGGCAGTCGTTCGCGCTGTAGAAGCATTACCGGTCAACCAGCAGCCAAAGCTTCAATGTGTGGCCTTTTCAAACAACTGTGTGGCTGAGCTGGGTGAACCTGATATCATCCATGATATTACCCCAGTACAAGACAAGAAGATAGCCGCCATGAAAGCACACCGTTCACAAACCGAAGCCATGCTTGCCACATGGGCTGAAAAACTTGAGGTTGAAGATCCTGAGCTACTTGGCTGGATTCAAAAAGAAAGACTCTGGACTTATCAATGGCCAGAGAAATGAGAAAGAGCAAAAAAGAGAGAAACAACAGGTCCTCTCTTTTTTGCTTGTTTTCATTTTATAATCGTTGTCAATGTTCTACCGTTTTTCAACTTAAGAGTCCCTAATGACGCGCTTCAATAAAATGCGAATGGTTCATTGTTGCAACAAAAGAATGTGTTGAAACTTTATCCGTCTCTTTTTTATGAACCCCCTTCAAAAGAAGGCCATCAGTAATGCCCGTAGCTACAAAAAAGCAGTCATTTGATTTCACAATTTGATCCATCGTCAATACAGCACTTGGATTTACCAGTCCCATCTTGATACAGCGCGCCGTCTCTTCTTCTGTTTCTGGGACGAGTCTAGCCTGAAAGTCACCACCGAGACATTTTAGCGCAACAGCCGCAATCACTCCTTCTGGTGCACCACCTGTACCGACAAGGATATCCACATCTAGCTCTTCAATCGCTGTTGCAATTGCTCCTGTTATGTCAACGTCTGAAAATAAGCGTACTTTAGCACCGACTTCAAAGACTTGCTTTATTAAATAATCATGGCGTGGACGATCTTGCATCATCACCGTCAGCTCACTAATATCTTTTCCAAGAGCTTTTGCGACAGCTTTCATATTTTCTGTAAGGGAAGCTGTTATATCTATACAGCCTTTCGCTTTAGGTCCGACTGCTATCTTTTCCATATACATATCTGGTGCATGTAAAAGGGTTCCCTTCTCTGCAACCGCAATGACCGCCAGTGAGTTATCCTGTCCTTTTGAAACAAGCGTCGTTCCTTCGACGGGATCAACCGCAATGTCAACATCAGGCCCATTTCCCACACCGAGCCTTTCACCAATATACAGCATCGGTGCTTCATCCATTTCTCCTTCACCAATAACAATTACTGCATTCATATTTATACAGTTCATTTCATTTCGCATGGCTTCGGTACCTGCACCGTCCGCTTCGTTTTTATTTCCTTTTCCAATCCACGGATACGCAGCAACGGCTGCTTTTTGGGAAACTGTTAGAAATGCTCCAGCCAGTGACTGAATATTTTCTTTCTGTTCAATAGTTAATCCAGACAATGAACTCACCCCTTATATTCAGTAGAATAAATTCCTATGGATTATTTAGTGCGTTCTATCTATACATTCAACTGTCCTACCGGCAGTGTTTCATTGAGTAAAAAAACTTCTTAATTATGCTACTTGGGCAGATTTAATGGTCGTTAAAAAGGTTTTTAGAATCATAAACGATGATGCTGCACCAGGATCTATCGTACCGAGAGACCGTTCTCCAAGACGACTAGAACGTCCGCGTTTAGACAAAATGTCTTTTGTAGATTCCATTCCTTTTTCAGCCGCTTGTACAACACTTTCAAAAGCTGATAAAAAGTCGTTCGATTTCCCAAAATTAGATTGTAGACTTTCAAGTGCCGGTTGTAGCGTGTCAATCATCGTTTTATCGCCAACTTCTGCTTTCCCACGCTCTTTAATTCCCTCAATAAACGCAATCCAGAAATCCTTTAAATCTTCACCTGATAATTCAGATTTTCCCTGGAATGCTTTTGCCCCTCTCATAAAGCCCGTTGCATAAAGCGGGCCGACTGAAGAACCAACTGCACTTAAAAAGGTGCGTCCTGTCACGATACTAATTTTGCCGCAATCTTGTTCCTCTTTCAAGTCTCCTTCAAGCTTTTCATTCACAGCCTGCCAGCCAATTGACATTGTCACACCGTGATCACCGTCTCCGAGTTTCCGATCGAGCTCGCATAAATAATCTTTTTCTGCTTCTATCATTGTTACAACATTTTTCAAGAATACTTTAATTTCTTCAGCTGTTATTTTCATTGCGGGTTCCTCCTCATTTTTGAACGTACATTGGACAGTCTGCTGGATGATCAATAAACGCTGCCAACTCTTCGTCTAATTTTGTAATCGTGACAGATGCGCCGCCCATCTCAAGTGACGTGCTATAGCTACCAACGTAAGAACGGTGAATCTCAATCCCTTTTTCGCTCAAAATTTGTTCTACACGTCTGAACATTATATAAAGTTCCATGTTTGTTGTGGAACCCAATCCGTTTACAAGAACCGCTACTTTTTCTCCTGAATCGATCGGCATATCCGTTAAAATGTCATGAACAAGGCGATCTACCACTTGATCTGCAGGCTGCAAGTCACCTTTTTCAATCCCTGGTTCACCGTGATGGCCAAGACCAATTTCCATTTCATTTTCAGCAAGCACAAAGCTCGGTTTTCCCGTCTGGGGAAGTGAACAAGGTGTTAAACCTACACCCATTGTACGTGTGTAATCGTTTGCCTTTTGTGCAACACGAACAACATCATCCAGGTTATACCCTTTATCTGCTGCTGCACCCGCTGCTTTTGTTACAAAAAACTCACCAGCTATTCCTCTGCGCTTTTCTTTTTCTTCTTTTGGTGCAGATGCCACGTCATCTGTCACAAGAACCGATCCAACACGGATACCGCTTTCAAGATCCGCTAGCTCTGCGGCCATACCGAAGTTCATCACATCTCCAGCATAGTTGCCATATACGTAAATAACACCTTCGCCTTTATCGATTACTTTCGTCGCTTCCAAAATGGGATCTGGAGGTGGAGAAGCAAAAATATTCCCTACAGCCACACCATCTGCCATGCCGTCACCAACATACCCTATAAAAGCAGGCTCATGGCCGGAACCACCACCAATTAATACACCCACTTTTCCTTCGCGCGTTTCTTTTGCCGTAACGAGTGCACGCTCATTTTCAGTCAGTTGTCTTACATGATTGGGATATGCCTTCACATAGCCTTCAATCATTTCTTCAACAACTTTTGTCGGATTATTAATAAGCTTTTTCATACTCCTGCTCCTTTCAGAAATTCCTGTTCTTTATCCATAATTTGTTGTATTTTCCTCGCTGAGTTACCACCTGGGAAGTCGGACTCTAAATATGCCTTTACAACGTTTTTAGCCGGTTCAATTCCGATCACTTTTGCTCCCATTGTTAACACCTGTGCATCATTGCTCTTTTGAGCACGCTCTGCCGAATACGTATCGTGGCATAATGCCGCGCGAATGCCAGGTACCTTTCCAGCCGCAATCGCCATACCAATTCCAGTTCCACAAACAAGAATAGCCCGATCTATTTTTTGCTCATTAATATCGTTTGAAGCTTGAAATGCAACACCTGGATAATCGATTTCTGTACAAGAATCATCAGATCCATAATCGACAACTTCGTGTCCAAACTCCTCAATATACTTCTTCAAGCTATTTTTCATATCAAATGCGTTATGATCAGAACCTAATCCAATTTTCATTATACAGCGTCCTTTCCATATTTTCTTGTTTTATTCTTAAGTTTATTTTTTCATTTTATTATCAATATGTCAACATTTACTTTCTTTTATTTTCGTTTATTTTCACTTCGATAAAAAAAGAGAACATCTATAAGATGCTCTCATTCATTCTTTTTATTAAACAGCCTGAACATCTGATAAGTTATTAATGTTTTCTTCTTTTTTCGGAAGTGTAACAAACCTCATTATAAATGCGCTTAATAAATATAGTCCTGAATAAATCCATAGAATGCCTACTGTACCTACACTTCCAATAAACAGACCAACAATCGCCGGGCCAACAAACGTGCTTAGGCCAGCACCAAGATTTAAAATAGACATCGCAGCTCCCCGATTTTCAGGAGCAAGTGATGGTATGAGGGCAGAAAGCGGCACGAATGCTGCCACACATGCACCGAAACATATCGCAACAATGATTGTGGCCAAATAATTAGGTCCCATGAACTTTGGAATATAATAAAGAGTCATGATCGTGATCGCACAGCCCACACCACCGAACCACATTACAGTATTTCTCCACCCCAGTTTATCTCCAACAACGCCCCAAATGATATTAAAGATCACGTTGCTTGTCCAAAGTGCACCATAAATTTGTAGCCATTCTGTCCGTGTAAAACCGATTTCTATCATGTACGCTGGAAGAAAAACAACCAGTCCATACGCACCGGCAGTATTAATCGTTCGAACAATTCCTCCAAGGCCGACTTTCGGTCGTTCAAATGCTATAGTAATTCCTTTTGAAAGATATTTAATCATTTCCGCTTTTGTCTCGAATGTTTTTCTATTACTACCATCATCTTTATTTAAAAGAATCGCAAGAATGGCTCCTAGTGCTACAAAAATCAACGCACTCCAAAGCGTTTTCATTTCTCCTAAGTATGGCAAAACAAAACTTGAATAATAAGCACCAAGAACGTTCAATCCAGCGGCGAACGATACCCAAAACCAACCTACAGCCGTTCCAAGTTTTTCAGCTGGTGCGTAATACGTCAGCCAAACAAGGAATGAGTAAGCAAATAACGGATATCCAAGCCCACGAAGTGAATAGGTTGGAATCATAACAGCCAAATTCATCGTTTTAAGACCGACAGTTAAAAAGATAACGGTTCCAATAACAAATAAAACGACGCCTATTGTCATGGTTTTACGCGGACCTAAAACTTCAGCAAGTACACCTGAAAACCATGCTGCAATCGCCACGGCGAAACCGTATACACTAAATAGCAACGCTGATTGTTGAATAGTCAGACCGTTATCAATTAAATATGAAGAAAGCCATCCTTGTTCGAGCCCATCCCCCATCATAAACAGTAAGATACCTATAAATCCCATGGCCATTTTAGAATCCATTCCAAGCTTGCCTAAAAGTCCTTTATTCATCCCTTTACCTCCTCCTTTTTTAAAAAAAGGTCCCTGACATGCTACAGGAACCTATAATAAATTCGCTTTTTTTACAGATTGGGATTAAGTACTACTTTTAATGACTCCGCTCCATTTTTCACAAGTTGGAACCCTTCCGCAAATTTTTCAAGTGGCAACACGTGCGTGACAACGCCATCAGTCGGAAGGTCTCCATTCGCAATCCCCTTCATAACGGGTTCATAGCAATATGGTCCAAGGTGAGAGCCAAGTACATCAAGCTCTTTCCGGTCACTAATAATACTCCAGTCAACTGTAACAGGATCTTTAAATACACTGAATTCAACAAATCGACCCAGCTTACGAATCATTTTCAATCCTTGTTCTACTGATTTTTGAGCACCTGTTGCTTCAATATAAATATCACAGCCATAACCATCTGTTAGTTCCTTTACAATTGCATCCACATCGTCTTTCGCCGGATTCAATACTAGGTCAGCACCGAAATTTTTCGCCATTTCAAGACGATCTTCATTCAAATCTAGCACGATTAATTTACCCGCTCCTGACTTTTTGATCGCACCGATCATTCCAAGTCCAAGTGTTCCTGCTCCTGCCAACACAACCACATCATCCAACTGGACTTGTGCACGTTCTACAGCATGATAAGAACACGCATAAGGCTCGATTAAGATTGCCTTTTCAATCGGAAGATCTTCCGGTACTTTATAGTTAATGGCTTCTTTTGTAAATTTCATATACTCCGCCATCGCACCATTCACATTATTCTGGAAGCCATATAAATCATGCTTTTCACACATCCAATATTGTCCACGGTTACAGAATCGGCAGTCCCAACAAGGAACAATTTGTTCTGAAATAATACGATCACCAATTTTAAAATCACCTTTCACACCTTCACCAAGTGCTACAACATGTCCGATAAATTCATGTCCCGGAATCATCGGTGCTTTAATGTACGCAGGCTGTGTTTCATCTCCCCAGAAGCTTGGTGCTCCATCAAACGCTTTCAAATCTCCCGCACAAATACCACATGCCTCCACTTTAACGAGGATTTCTCCATCGTTAATTTGAGGAACTGCCACCTCTTCCAGGCGGTAGTCACCAGGCGAGTACGCAACAACCGCTTTCATCGTTGTCGGAATATTTCTAACTTCACTTTTTTGTGTTACTATTTGATTTGTATGCATCTTTCATCGCTCCTCTTCTTTAGCTGAAATTTTGCTGCCCTCACATTCGACAACGCTTACATTTACTTTGATAGTTGAAATTTCTAAAGCCTTTTCCATTAAAGGCAGTTTATCTGTTACACATTTCCAATATTCTTTTAGCTTTATTTACAAGAGCTTATCCTGTTTACGATTTTCATTATATTATATTTATTATTGATTAGTCAACTTATTTTTTCGATTACTTTCAATATACTTTCATTTGTTTTTGATTTTTAAAATACATTACATTATTAACGCCAAATGATGTACTATTAGATGTAATATAAATAATAAAGTTTCTATAGTGCCTTTTATGAGTCCATCATGAATCTTTCTTTTAATTTCAAATGTTTTGTAATCGAATACAAAACGAAAATAAACATATGCAGGTGATAAGAATGACGAAAATGTTTGCATCAGAAAGACAAAAAATTATTATGGATAAGCTAATGAATCAACAACGTGTAACTATTAAAGAGCTCTCTGAAGAGATCAAAGTTTCCGAGGCAACATTACGAACAGATTTATCCAAGATGGAGGAATCCGGATTATTGAAACGGACACACGGCGGCGCTGTTTTATCCGAACATCAAGATAGCGACACAAGTTTCTCTATGCGTGAGAGCAAAAATAGAGATGAAAAATCAGCTATCGCTAAAAAAGCAGCTGAGCTTTTATCTAGTGGCCAGTGTATTATGCTTGATGCTAGTTCAACTGCTCTTGAACTAGCTCGTATATTAAGGGATACATCAATCCGTTTAACTGTCGTGACAAGCGGCATAAACACCGCATTGGAACTAAACAATCATTCAGATATTACTGTTATTTTATTAGGAGGGATTGTAAAACGAGGTTCTAATTCATTGGAAGGGAATCTGGGCATTAGTATTTTAAGTAAAATACATATTGATGCTATGTTTACTTCTGCAAATGGGTTTTCAATTGATTCTGGTTTGACCGACTTCAGCGTATACGAAGTTGAATTAAAAAAAGCAATGGTCAACGCTTCTAACAAGGTGATCGCTCTTCTGGATCATACAAAAATGAATAAAAACTCAATCGCATCTTTCGCGTCTATTGATCAACTCGATTTAATTATTACAAATGACGAACTCCCAGATGGTTATGCTGTAAAACTAGAGGATCAAGGTATTGAAGTCCTCATTGTTTCTGGTAACACAAACTAAAAAGTAACCGAATTTTATTTACGTAGTTCAGTAACGTGGAGAAATATCACTCATAACACATTAAACAGCATATCAAATATATGCTGTTTTTTCATCGCTATTATAAACTAAAGAAAGACTAGGTTGTTGATATAATAGGAAGGTGACTACAAATCATTATATATAGACAAAAAGTAGAGCGCTAAAACCATTCCGTTTAGCACTCTACCGTTATCGTAATTACTGTTTTTGTCCAAAAAAACAGAACTATAGATTTTAGTATTTTTACCAGATTGTGTATCCGCCATCTACTATAAATGTAGATCCAGTTGTAAAAGTCGATGCGTCAGATGCCAAATAAATGGCCAGACCGCCAAGCTCATGGGGTTCACCCAGCCTTTTCAGTGGTACGAGGTCAAGCACATGTGCAAGCTCTCCTCCAGGTGCAAAGATTGGTTTCGTCATCTCTGTTTTCATATAGCCCGGCGCAATGGCATTGACACGAATATTGTTTCCTGCCCATTCGGATGCCATACATTTTGTCATCATATCAACCGCTGCTTTTGATGCGTTGTATGCACACTGTGCTTCAGTATTCGCAATAAAACTCGACATTGATGCCATATTAATTATGGACCCGCCACCCTGCATTTTCATTTGTTTACCGCTATACTTTGAAACTAGGAAGACACCGTTTACATTTACATCCATTGTTTTCTTCCAATCTTCTAAACTCTGTTCTTCCACTGTGATTTTTTGGCATATCCCCGCATTATTAATGACAACATTCAGCTCATTGAATTCGCCTACAATTTGATCAACCATGGCTCTGACCTGTTCTTCACTTGTTACATCTACTTGAAGACCCAATGTTTTTCCACCAAATGAAGCTAATTCTTTCGCCGCTTGTTGTGCTGAAGCCAATTCCATATCTGCAATGATAATATTTGCACCAACCTGAGCCAATGCTTCAGCCATGGCCTTCCCAAGCCCCCTTGCTCCTCCAGTAACTAGAGCTGTTTTGCCTTTCAAACTAAATAATTGTTGGTAATCCATTTACTTCACTCCTCATGACTAAATTTTCAAGACTTTATTATATTTTATCAATTGTTTTCATTTTGTCAATTTTACTTTCGTATAATCACTTTTATTTTCATTTATCTTTCGCGAAGGTTTTAAACTGTTAGATCACAACTCTAATATTCGTAGAAAAAGAATAATTACTTCCGAGAAATACCTCTAAACGAATTCAAGTAATTCATTCATAAACTAGTGTATCAACCATGGATTATTAAACCTTGAAAGACCTATAGAATAAAGAAATACAAATCAACAGCTGTACCATTCATTAAGAGCCCAATAATCAAGCTATCCGTACGCATCAAAAAAATCGCCTGCCAATAGGCAAGCGATTCAAAAAGGGGGAATTTCTTTGAAAAAATCATCGTACTTTTATTATTTCACCAAATGATTTTTTTATTCACTTATTCTCAAATAAATTTATTTGTATGCGTGTACCTTTTGTTTACCCCCAACGGATTTTTTCCCATGTAAAAGATAATAAACAAACATACATGCAAACCCTACTAATGCCATACTCATGTATAGACCATTATAACCGATAACTGGGATTAAGAAGCCTAGAGTAAAAGGTCCGATTCCTATGCCTAAATCGACGAACACAAAGAAGGTTGATGTGGCAAGACCCATCTTATGACGAGGGGCATTCTTTATCGCAATAGCCTGAGCGCTAGATTGGAAGGTCCCATATCCTACACCGATTAGCGCACCTGCAGCTAACAAGATAAACCCATGGTTTGCTTGACTTAGTACTAGCATCCCAATGCCAAATAAGAGCAAAGAGGGATAAATGACAAAATTCTCCCCTTTTAAATCAAACCAACGTCCGGTGAACGGCCGAGACGCTAAGAGGAAAATAGCAAACACGACAAAAAAGAAACTCGCAACATTCACTAAGCCCATTTCCTTAGAATACGCAGTCATGAAAGTTAAAACACTAGAATAGGAAAATCCTACAATGCACATGACAATAGCTATCGGTAAAGCCTTTACCTCAAAGAAATCGCCAATTTTAATTCCTTTCAATGTGTCCCTTTCCATCTGTGTAAGTTCAACTTTTTTAAACTTCATGAATAAGGTCGGAATAAAGGCAATGACAGCAAATATTACACATGATGCAAAAATCATGTTGTATGTTCCATGTTGGCTAAGAAATAAGCCTAAAAATGGTCCAGTAGCCATGGCTAGATTCATACTCATTGCAAAGTAGCCCGTACCTTCCCCTCTCCGTTCATTCGGAATAACGTCCGCTGCAATCGTTCCTGTCGCGGTTGACGCAAACCCAAACGCAATCCCATGTAACAAGCGGTTTGTTAATAAAAAGGCTAAACTATCCGTTTTGAAATATATTAATGTTGTAACAAGAAAAAGTACCAATGCTCCATATAGCATGTTCCTTTTCCCAATTAATTCAATGTATTTCCCTGCAAATGGTCGAACAGCGAGAGCACCGATAACAAAAATACTGGATGCCAGTCCTGATTGACTGGCAGTTGCTCCAAATTGATCAATCGTGTAAATGGATAATGTGACCATCAACAAATAGAAAATCATAAAGATAAAAAAGTTCGTTGAAGAAATGATTAAGAAATCCTTCGTCCATAACTTTGGTTTATTCATATTGTTATCACCTTACTTCTCTAAATTGACACAAATCTTCGTAAGTGTCTGAAATACCGCACCCTTTTCTTGCTCGGAAATGCCGTCCATGACTTTAAATTCAAATTCAGTTATCGTTTCCCTACACGCTGCGTACACTTCTTCTCCTTCTTTAGTTAGCTGAATTCGTTTTTCACGACGATCCTTCCCAGGAACCTGCTGAATAAAGCCTCCTTCACTTAATCGTTGGACGGTTCGTGTAATCGTTGGTTTTTCCACATTTAAATATTCACCGATCTCAACAAGAGTGGAAGGACCTTTTGTTTTCAAAAAATAAACAATGCTCCATTGTGAGTGAAAAAGACCATATTGGTGGAGCTGCTCATTTAATTTCTTCGTGAACAACCTAGAAATCTGCAGATATTGGTGAAAGAATTGGTGATTTGGGGTCAATTTTATTTCCTCCTACAATAGGTTACCTAGGTAACTATACTCCTATTTTTTAATAATGTCTAGCAATTGGATACGTTAACCAGTACCTTTTATTAAGAAAGGGATAAAAAAAATGCCTATAGCAAAGGCATTTTTTTATCTACACTTCCCTCTAAGCATTGTTAGCCGCTTGTGCTTCCTTCAACACTTCTTGAATCGCTTTGGCAACACCATGTTCATCATTTTTTGCTGTAACATACTGACATAACCTCTGGATTTCAAGCGGGGCATTTCCCATTGCTACTGAGCGGCCAACTCGTTCAAACATGGACACATCATTGAAGTTATCGCCAATCGCCATCGCAAACTTAATGGATTCTCCCTTTTCATCCAAGTAGTTCTTAAGAGCAATTCCTTTTTGTGCAGATTCACTAGAAATTTCAAGGTTTTCAAGTCCTGATGATGAAACGGCAAGACCTTTGAATTGCTTAATTTCTTCAGCTGCCTTACCTAGAGCGGTAAGATTACTTGAAAAAACGAGCATTTTATGAATAGCAACGTCTGGCATTGTAAATAATTCGCGATAATCCGTTATTGTTTTTACAAACCCCATCTTTAATCGGTCATGAGCGCGTGCTCTAACTTTCACGGGGTCAGCATCTGGATTTGCAGTTAAAATAATATCAACTAAAACCGCAACAGAGACTTCATAGTTTTTCGAATACACACCATTGCTTGTGTACACTTCAAAATACAGATTTTCCTTTTCAAGGAATTCAATCGTTTCAAGTCCCTTTTCAGAGCTCATCGGATTAGACGTAACAATCTGCCCATCTTTTGTATAAACAGCTGCACCATTCGCAGCAATAATCGGCAAGTTGAGCTTCGCTTCATCCAATGCAATACGAGCTTCCTCAAAGGATCTTCCAGTAGCTACAATCACTTCAATACCTTGGCGCTGAGCTGCTTCAATCGCATCCTTATTCTCCTTGCTCACTTTTTGAACTTTATTCAATAATGTTCCGTCCATATCTGTAGCTATCGTTTTAATCAATTTATCCACCTCATATCAATCATTTTTTCCATCTTTATATTGCTACCTCAGATTGTGTTAATCGACATTTTTGCCACGGGAAGCTACCCAAATTTCATACCATTGTTCTCTGCTAAATTCCAATGATAAAGCATGAACTGCCGCTTTGATTCGTTCCACTTTTCCTGAACCGACAATCGGCATGATTTTAGCAGGGTGGTGCATGAGCCAGGCATACGCGACTTCATCAATGGTTTGTACATTCATGTCAGCCGCAGCTCGTTCAAGGGCTTTGCGTACTCTACTAGCCTGAATATCTTCACCTGTGAACAGCTTCCCCCTTGCGAGTGGTGACCAAGCCATTGGAGCCATATTTTCCTTCATACATTGATTAAGAACCCCATTTTCAAAATGATCACGATACAGAGCAGATAGTTCAATTTGATTGGTAACGAGCGGCACATCTAAATATGCGTTTAGCATGTCCACTTGTGAAGGCAAGTAGTTCGATACACCAAAGTGCTTCACCTTCCCTGCCTGCTTTAACTCCCTGAATGCTTCTGCTACCTCTTCTGGATTCAGCAAAACATCTGGTCGGTGAAGCAACAAGACGTCTATATAATCTGTCTGAAGATTTTTGAGAGATTGCTCTACTGATCCGATAATATGTATTTTACTGCTATCATAATGATTCAAATGAACGCCATTTTTTCCATTTGCTAGCTTTATTCCACATTTCGTGACAATTTCCAGCTTCTCACGAAGTTCAGGCTTTAAAGCCAATACTTCCCCAAATAAAGCTTCGCATGTATAATTCCCATAAATGTTAGCTGTATCAATGGTTGTAATTCCAAGCTCTAAGCAACTTTCAATTAGTTCCATTCTCATCTTGACAGAATAATTCCAATCAGCTAATCGCCAATGACCGTGAATTATTCTCGAAAACGATAAATCACTCTGCACCCGAATACGTTCCATTTTGTCCTCACTCCCAAGATATGACTTCTTCCAGTTTAGCAAAGAACAGGAGAAAAACACACAAGGATGACTCAAAAGGCCAAAAACTCCTTTAAGTCATCCTCTTCTACCATTATATAAACGGCTGGGCAATCTGATCGACCTTGTCACGGATATTGTTGTGAATACGATCGATTTCTGAAAAGTCCATGGCACGTATATAGATTTCTTCCAGTTTATCATGTAAGGATTTCGCTCTTGCTAAAGCTTGAGTCGCTTCATTCATTTTCGTGCGGTATCTTGTTGATATGTCCTGAATTTGATCGCTATAAATTTCATCAGTCCCAGGAAGAATCGCTTCTAGATAAATATCAACAATTTCATCACCTTGGCGACTTGGAAAATACTCATGTGGAGCGGTACTGTCGAAAATAGCCACGCCGATTTCACGCATAATGATCATATCGAGGCTATTTGGGTCAAAACCACAATGATAGATTTCAACGTCAAAACCGCGCTGTTCTGCTTCAATCGCCATTTTCTTGAGCATCGTTGATTTCCCTGATCCTGGCCGCCCTTTTAGAAAATAACGCTTTGCTATATCTTCAGTTAAGTTCGGTACATAATCGACTGCACCTATTGGGGTAGCTGCACCTAAAAATCGGTGCCGGATTTCTGAATTTTTATTAATAAAAATTCCGCCAAAAAAGATATCCTTTAACTTTTCAGTCAACTTATTCACTTTCTGAAAATCTAGATTGGCAATGTAGATTTCTTCCCACTCATCATGGACCGCTAAGGCCGAAGCAAATAAAGAATAAGCATCTTCATAAGCTACGCTGATTTCACTTGATAATTTCATGATTTCTTGCTTATTTTGGCTAAGAATTTGAGAATCCCAAGCTGATCCGAGATTGATATATTCTTCAATTGCACCTGGCGCTTTAGGTTCTATTACATGTGGTGCTGTACCATCTACAATTCCAACCTTTAAATCTGTTACGATAACACCATCAATCGATTCTGGATCTGATGAACAATGTAGGAGCTGGATATCAAATCCCTTTTCTACCCATTCCTTGCCTACTTTCTTCATCAATGTGGATTTCCCAGTCCCTGGACCACCTTTTAAAATATATAATCTTTCTAATCCATGTAAATTCGATTCATATAAACTGTGAAATCCTCTTGCTGTATTCCCGCCAGCAAAATAGTGTTTAGTTTTTCCAGACACCTATTCAACACACTCCTTTATGCGTGATTCTCGAGAGACATCTATGCTTTCTACGTCAGCATATGCACAAGATGTGGATTGGGTGAACGCCTATCATGAGAACGTCTATCAACGCCCGTTATTTGATATCAAAATGAAAAAACTGACTCTGCACCCCTATGCATAGTTCAGATCAAGTGTATGTAACACCATAATCTGGATATAGAGTTCGCGGTCAGAACCTTTTCGGATATTCTCCTTAGTTCATTAACTCGATAAATTTTGCTTCAACAGTTTCAGCAAGCTGCTGTGGCTTCACTTCTATCTGAACGCCAATCTTTCCGGCGCTGACAATCATCGTATCTAAATCTGCCGCGCTTTTATCAATGAAGGTCGGGTACAACTTCTTCATGCCGACTGGCGAACAGCCGCCACGGATGTAACCTGTCCATTTTTGTAACTCTTTTACAGGAAGCATTTCCATTTTCTTCGCTCCAGCTGCCTTGGCTGCTTTTTTCAAATCAAGTTCACAACTGACCGGGATGACAAAAACAAACAGATCCGATCCGCTTTGCGAAACGAGCGTTTTAAAAACGGTATCAGCTTGTTTGCCAATTTTATTAGCTACTGCTGTACCATGGATTTTTCCATCTTCATTATCATATGTAAAAATTTTGTACTCTACTTTTTTACCATCAAGGATTCTCATGGCATTTGTTTTACTCACACGCATAATGGCCATCCTTTCATATTTAGCCTACGAAATAAAGTCCTGCCAATTTCCTTAATTCCGCTTCAAGATGATCTGGATAGGAAATAAGGAAGCAAGTCGATGGTCCTGCAGATGTTTCAAAGTTGACTTGACTTCTTAGTGAAGCTGGAATTTCCGTATCACTCAACTTTCGCCATTCATACGCAATACCTTTTGACCCGACTGGAAGCACGACTACATCTTCGTATTCACAAACTGCTTTAAACATAGAAAGTGGTGCAATACGGTCTGCCTTTTCGATCACCTCATGACCAACAAGAGGTGTTCCGATAATAGCCACCTTCCTCATCCGATTGATTTCGACTGAACCGTTTAATTTACCAATCACGATGATTCCGAGAGCAGATTGTACTAATGGTAGATTGCTTTCTGTACTTCCGGTAATCGGAATATCCAAACCTAGCTCTTTTTGTCCAGCCAGCACTCCGCTGCATATGTCGTCCCAAGCCACTTCACCGCAAAAGTTCTGAAGGGCTACCGCAATTGGTTTGGCTCCTGCTGCCATGCATTCCATCACTGCTACACGAAATGAGTAATATGCTGTCACTTCGTAAGGAACTTTTACAACATCCTTTTCCTTCATGCCAATACCGCCGCTATTATCACACGCAATAATTAAAGCTTCAGAATGAGATATCGGTACTTTCAATACGTCTCTCATTCCTTTGTACCTTTATTCATGATCATTTTTTGCAAAATAGGTGTTAATCGTGGTAGCAAAATAAGGGCCACCCCTAAATTAATCGCTGTTGCAATGGCCAGCGATGGGATTAAAGCCACAAAAAATGACCAGCTGATAATAAAAATGAAGGGTAATGGAGAAATAAATACATTTCCAATAAAAAATAGCAGAGCTGCCCCAACCCTTTTGTCCCTTCGATACAAAATACCGAAAGTCCAAGCAAGCAATGCCATTTCTAACATAACGATGAAATGAAGGGGACCAAGCAACATTCCACCTATAATAGCTGAAATGAGATGCCCAAGTCCGCCCACAACTGCACCCGCAACTGGACCGAGTAAACAAGCCGCTAGTAACGAAGGAAAACTGTCAAGCGCCACACTGCCAATAACACCTGGAATTTTTATAAAAGCACCTGCTACCGATAAAGCAATAAAGATGGCAAGGATGCTCATTTGTTTAACATTCATTTCAATCCGTCTGCCCCTTTTTCTTGGTGTTGTGGAACACTTTCGCACTTCTAACATACTCTACATCTTTAACCCCTCGGCGTACATTAATCACTCGTGCAAGTGCAAAGAAATAGTCAGACAGTCTATTTAAATATTGCAGTGACAAAGGAGAGACCGCGGCCCCTGATTTCATAAGCGTTACAGTCAGTCGTTCAGCCCGACGCACAACCGTACGAGCAATATGTATCGTTGCAGCCGGCTTCGTTCCCCCTGGTAAAATAAATTTCTCAAGTGGCGGTGCTTCCGAAATATATTTATCAATACGTTGTTCTAAATACGTAATAGCTTCTGTTGTTAGCTTTTCCGGTGCTTTTTCGGAAATCGTGGCTAAATCGCCGCCACAATCAAATAATTCATGCTGGATCTTCTCTAGGTCTTCTAAAACATCCGCGAATTTTGTATCATCCAATTCCGCCATAGCAAGCCCAACATAGCTGTTCACTTCATCAACCGTTCCATATGCTTCAACTCGAACGTCATCCTTATCTACTCGACCGCCAATTACGCTTGTTTTCCCTTTATCTCCTGTACGTGTGTAAATATTCATCGTTTAGCCCCTCCTATTTTAGCTGTTGATTTAATCCATACCAAATGACATCGACGTGATTAGATATGACAGACAGGTCTTGATACACCCAGCCTGTAATGTCACGCCAAATTCGGTCTTGCTTGTTCACAGGGACAATCCCCTTTGAAATATCTGTTCCAATCATGATGATTGTTCGATCCTCTTGCTTCTGCTCCCAGTTGTACCAAGTTTGGACGTATGTCCTCCAATTAGCACGAATATTTGAACCATCACTACTTTCTACATCATTCTTTATCCACATCTCAATTCCCTCTAATACAATCTTTTTTTCCACAAAATCATTGGAACGAACCGGGAGTGGATGATTATGATAAGCAGAAACCCATTGGGTTTGTTTATGTAACTCCCTTACCCATTTTCTTTTTCCATTATAGGCACCGCCCGTAACGAAGTGCATCTCTCACCCCTCCTCAATTTCTCGTAACTTTTCCAGCAAAGTTCATATCCACAGCCGTAAGATATTTTCCAGTCCCAAAACTGCCTTTTCTCGGGAGCATATTTAACGAGCAAATCACGGATCACCCCACCATGTGTAAGGATCGCTGCATATTTCGCTTCCTTAAGCTTCATATCCTCTACAATTCCGATCCAACCTTGATGTACTCTTTGGCTGAAATCTTGGTAGCATTCCCCTTGTAGTGGTTCTATCTCAAATGGGCGCTCGAGCCAACGTTTATAATGGGGGTCGATTAATAATTGCTCATAGGTTCTTCCTTCCCACTCACCAAAATTCATTTCACGAAATTCCCTCTTTAAAATCGGCTCAAACTTTGGAAATAAGATGTTTGCAGTTTGAATACAACGGTTTAAATCGCTGCAGTACAAACGATCATAATTTGGATAGCTTGATTGTAATCGCTCTAGTTCCTGCATCCCTCCTGCTGTCAACTGTGAATCTGTCCATCCTAAATATCGCTTCTTTACATTCGCTTCCGTCATACCATGGCGAAGTAAGGTAATGCCCACACCGTCAGCCATAAAATCAGCTCCACTCCTTCTACGGATGCTCCCAGAACATCGCCTGTAATTCCGCCGAACCAAATTACGGACTTCCTTCGGATCAATAAAAAGAAGATACAGGCTACAATTATCATGACTAAACTCATATAAAGCAACGGTATGCTTATATAAAATGCCATAAGTAGGACGCCAATCAGATACAGGCCATATACCTGGATACTGCTTTTTTTTGCGGCCCTTTGAAAAAAGGCTGCAAGTCCATCTTGCTTAGCGAGCGGTATAGTGTAGAGCAACACTCCCATCACCATTTTACTTAGGGTAGGAATTAAGATAATTAAGAAATAAAAATCGAGATTCATTCTAGAAATGATTTCATAAATAAATAGAAACCTTGCGCTTAATAAGACAATCACGGATAAAACGCCAAATGCTCCCGTTCGCGGGTCGCTCATAATTTCAAGCCGCTTTTCTTTGTCCTGATAAGAGAAAAATGCATCACTCGCATCCATCCACCCATCAAGATGAAGCCCCCCAGTTAGAATAATCGTTAGTAGCCAAACGACGAAACTAATCACAAGCAAAGAGAGTGGCGTCCACTCTATGAGCACATAAAGACTGCCACTGACTAGCAAACCGAGCGTTAGCCCTGCAAGCGGAAAAGTTTGAACAGCTCGGCGAATGAATGGTTCATCCATGGGAAGCTGCTTTTTTACCGGAATTGCCGTGAAGAACTGAAGATTAATTAAATAACCGATGAGTACGCTCATTCTTTACTTGCTCCCTTTCATCATGAGTGGAATACCCGATTCAACCAAATAGGCTTGATTTGAACGAGCAACAAGTTCCTGATGCAGCCTACCAATTGTTTTTTGATAAGCCTGCACAATTTCACTGCTTGGTAAAGGTTCGTGCAATACTTCATTACTGACCACAATCAAGCTGAAGCAATGCATTCGAACTGTTTCTATATTTCCCATCATTTCTTCAAAGACGTTTTGAAGATGTTGTTCGCTGAGCTCTGAATCTAATGAAAACAATTCATTGTCGAGCCAGGTGGTCAAACAATCCAGTAAAACGATTGTCTGTTTATTGTAAAGAGGGATGGAGTTGTCAATATTTCTAGGGAACTCACCAGACTGCCATGGAATGACACTGTTTTGACGAGATTGTCGATGTAGCTCAATCCGTTTCTGCATTTCTTCATCTTGTGCTCTGCCACAAGCCAAATAATATAACAAGGTTCCACTATTAGTTCGAGCCAGCTCCTGGGCTGTTTTTTCTGCAAACGTGCTCTTCCCACTACGCACGCCTCCAGTGATAAAGTAGACGGGTGCCTTTTCCATTTCAGCCATCCTTCCATCCACTATTTTTCATGGCAAGCAGCGTACATTCATATACACCCGTGCCAACCAGCTTATCTAATGAGGCCATGGATTCACCATGTCGGATGTTTGTACCTCGTTGTGAAGCAGCAATTAAGATGCTGTCTTTTGAAGCTTCTGTTGAAGGCGTGTTAGTTTCCGCTCCACAATCATGCAACGCCTTCACCTTGGCCTCCGTTGCGGTAATAAGACCCTGAATAAACACTCCTTCCGATAAACAACCATTCACAAACACCCAAGTATGGATGCTGGGAACTACACGAGACGTATCAACGACATCTCCTTTACCAGCTGTTACCACGATGAAAGTGGAGATATTGTCCTCTTCATAGAAACATGCTGTTACTGTCTGCACATCAACATCTGTTATCATGCCTACCGTCTCGCTTGGATTAAATCCTTCAGAAGACAAGTACCCTATCATTTCCTTGCGAGGATTCTTACAATCATAGGTAAGCTTGGCATGACAGTTCACAAATGTTTTATACCAACCATTTTCAGTCCCCGTTACTCCAGAAGACAGCGTCTTAAGTGGGATCGGCAATTTTAATACAAGCCACTTATCTGTTACTTCTAAATATTGCTCATTAATCACTAATGCCTCCTGCTCCTCGGCAAGATGAGCAGGAACAATGAATAGTTGTGGTTTGGGGAGATTTGGATGTGGGCGATTTTCAATTTCTGTTTGGTATATTGCTTGGATTCGTTCTCGTTTCAGCACTTCATTTGGTTTGTCATTAATCTGAATTTTCCCTTTGTCTAATAGAAGCAGCCTATCACAGTAAAGACTGGCAAGATTTAAATCGTGGAAAATGGAAATAACAGTCAGGTCTTTTTTCTTCGTCCACCTTTTCATCAAGTCGAGCAACTCTTTCTGATAGGAAAGATCCAAATGATTCGTTGGCTCATCTAAAAAAAGAATTTCCGGTTCTTGTGCTAATGACTGTGCAAGCAAGACACGCTGTTTCTCACCACCAGAAAGCTGTTCAAAAGATATATGTTGAAACTGAGTAACGCCCGTCTGTTTCATAACCTTTTGGACCACTTCTTCATCTTCCGTTGACCAACTCTGCAGTAATCCTTTTTGATGCGCATACCTGCCAAGCGAGACCGTTTCTTTTACCGTATAGGAAAAAGCCTGTGTGGAGTGCTGAGGTAGGACGGCAATGACTCTAGCAAGTTCCTTCGTACGATAATCCTGCAGCCTTTTTCCTTTAAGCATGATTTCTCCACTATGATAAGGTAATATGCCACTCATCATTTGGAGCAGCGTAGTTTTTCCACTTCCATTAGGTCCAAGAATTCCAAACAATTCTCCTCTGGCAACCTCGAAGGTAAGGTTTTTCAAAACAGGCATTTCCCTTGTATACCCACCTATTAATTCAGTAACAGTTAGCATATTCATCACCTTCTTTCTATCCTGCGCCGTTTTAATAAGATCGTGGCAAAGACAGGAGCACCAATTAACGCAGTAATAACGCCAATTGGTAATTCAGCTGGGGAAATAATTATTCTTGAAATAAGATCGGCTAGAATTAAGAAGCCACCTCCAATGATCATCGATAACGGCAATAAATGCTTATGATCTGGGCCAACAAGTCGTCTCGTGAAATGCGGAATCACCAAGCCAACGAAGCCTATTGTCCCTGAAACAGCCACAGCAGCCCCCGTTAGCAGCGAACCTGCAATTAAAACCAGTAGCTTTCTTTGTTTCACATTCACACCTAAATGCTGTGCACGATCTTCTCCAAAGGATAAGGCATTTAATTCACGTGCATTCAGCATAAGGATCACAGCTCCCACGATAAAGAATGGCAAAATAATCCCCACATAGCTCCAGCCACGCATTGAGACACTTCCCAATAACCAGCCAATAATCTGACGTAATTCTTCTCCAGTCATAGCAATCATCAGGGAAATAAATGCGCCTAAAAACGAACTAAAAATAATCCCTGTTAAAATAATCGTTTCTACCTTCATCGAGCGATCCAGTTTCTGTGCAAACAACAGTACAGAGAAAATCGTCAGGAACGAAAATAGGACACTTAATAATGGCAAAGTAAATAACCCGATAACAGGTAGGGACAACCCGAAGAATAGTGTTACAACCGCCCCCACAGAAGCCCCAGAGGAAACGCCAAGTGTATAGGGATCGGCCAATGGGTTACGCAGAAGACCTTGAAACGCTGCACCAGAAATAGCAAGAGACGCTCCTACCAATCCTGCCAAAACAACACGAGGCAAGCGTATTTTCATTACAATATTCGTGAACATCACATTTGCTTCAGTTGACAGCGGTAGATGGAAAGCTTCCTTGCCAATAATTCGAAAAAGCTCTGACACAGGCACTGAAACCGAACCTACTGAAATTCCAACAATCATCGAGACAGCAAGAAATGCAATTGCGAGTATATAAGCTAGCTGTCTGTTATTTTGTAAAATTTTATCTATTTTTGAATCTCCCAAATTCCACTACTCCCTTACCATACATTTTTAGAGGGAATAAATAGAAGGTCAGCCTCCTCGATTTCTTTTAGGAAGTCTGACCCTTATAAGTCAATCGTCTATAGTATGAACAGATGTCCCCATATGTCTGCCACACACCTTCCCATACCCGCAGGCAAATTAAATTGGGTGCACGAATACAGGCAGGCCTCCTGGCTTATGGTCTACGTTACGGTACCATCCCATATCTTCATACAGTGGCGGGACCGCGTTGGCACTCACCAACTTCCCTTCTAAGTCCTAGATCAGACACCTATTTCGTTTATGTATTTCGTTTCTATCCATCTATTATACACAATTGAATGCGAAAATTAGTCAGAAAATTATTGCATTGTGAGTCAGCAGACAATCATGTTTAATAATCCTCTGACACAACTACTTTTTATTCTTTACTCTGCATGGACTCTAAGTATTTTATTAGCTCTTCGTTATCATCAGTTCGAAACACTTCTTGAGTATAATCAAAAATAATATAGGTAGGGGTGCTTTCTATTTTCAATTCAGGATATTCGGATGGTAATTTTCCATCTGCATCTATCGTGTGAATAGGGCTCAAATCATACTTATTTTCATCAAAATTAACAGGACTGACACCCGATTTTCCAAGGATAATCAAAGCGCTTTTTTCATGTTCTCTTGGCAATAATCCTTGATAAGAAACAAGTTGTTTAACGTCCAGTTTAAAAGAGTATGTGGCCTCTTTCCCATTCACCCACTTTGCATGGATGACATAGGACTTATAACCAACCGAGTTGCCCAAGGCAGACTCTCTGAAACTGAATGTATTCCAATCCTCCGCTCTTATAAAATCCTCTTCATCCCCAAAATTGCCAATCTCTGAAACGATGAAACTTTCCGGCTCTTCAGCGAAATCAATTAAAAGTTTTTTTCGGGGGTTAACCTTCGTAATCGGATCTTCTTTCTTGCTTTCCACAATTATGATCCCGTTCCTTTCAAAACTGCGAACCTGATAAGCAACCTTATCTCCATCAACTGTCGCGAGTAACTCTGGAGGTGTATGAAGTTTCTTTGTTTTGGCTTTATCCAGGGTATATAATGAAAGAGCGCCTCCAAAAACAAGAACTACTATTAACAATAGACTTTTCTTCATTAGATCTCCCCCAAAGATTGTTTTATGAACTCTATTCGAATTCCTTGAGGTTATTACACTCGGAATAAAAAAGCACATTCCAATTTTAACGCATTACTAAATAACTCTACATCGAAGCTACCAAAAAAATTAAGCATACTATCTAAACAACCATAACCTAAACAATCTCCCTAATTATTGCAAAAGTCCACCTCATTCTTTAGCACATAAACCTTGAAAATTTTTCTTATAACAACTATAATATATCAGTCACAACTATTTATCATGTCCCAGTAGCTCAGCAGGATAGAGCGACAGCCTCCTAAGCTGTAGGTCGTAGGTTCGACTCCTATCTGGGACGCTAAAACACAAAACCGCCAATCCCTTATCTATCAAGGAATTGGCGGTTTTTTATTAAAAAAGGATTCTATTATTATACTTCTGATTTTAAAGGATTGAGAGCAAAATAATAAAAAGAACTGCTTTGTTCAATATACAGTCCGACATGTTATACGCGATACAGTAGTTCTAGCAAAAATCTACCGAATACTGTGTAAGAAATATTTCGACAACTTCAAGGATATTATTATTAAATGAATAAAGAAGTTGGAGTGTTGAGCGAATTGGATCGTATCTGATGCGAATGAGGGAAGCCTCTACCGGAGAAGACGCTTACGAAGTTCTGTGAAACTTTAGACATAGATTGTGTCACCCAAATCAAACAAACAAAAAAAACTAACCATAGTTAGATTAGTTTTACTTCTCATAAAAAAATGGCTCCGCAGGTAGGACTCGAACCTACGACCGTTCGGTTAACAGCCGAATGCTCTACCACTGAGCTACTGCGGAACAAAAATATAGGATTATGGTGGGCCTAAATGGACTCGAACCATCGACCTCACGCTTATCAGGCGTGCGCTCTAACCAGCTGAGCTATAGGCCCATTCTTTGGAGCGGGTGAAGAGAATCGAACTCTCATCATCAGCTTGGAAGGCTGAGGTTTTACCACTAAACTACACCCGCATGTATAAAGTTGAAAACAAAATCAGGTTTTGCAGATTATTGCCTTTCTATACCAAGGTTAACAGACTGGGCTAGAAGGATTCGAACCTTCGCATGACGGAATCAAAATCCGTTGCCTTACCGCTTGGCTATAGCCCAAAAATAACATAAAGTAAATGGGGCGACTGATGGGAATCGAACCCACGAATGCCTGAACCACAATCAGGTGCGTTAACCACTTCGCCACAACCGCCATGATGTAAAATGAATTTTAAGTTTGGCAGGGGTAGTAGGAATTGAACCCACACCGAAGGTTTTGGAGACCTTTGTTCTACCTTTAAACTATACCCCTATAATAAATGGTGGAGGGGGGCAGATTCGAACTGCCGAACCCGAAGGAGCGGATTTACAGTCCGCCGCGTTTAGCCACTTCGCTACCCCTCCATATTAAGCTAATGATGGCTCAGGACGGAATCGAACCGCCGACACAAGGATTTTCAGTCCTTTGCTCTACCGACTGAGCTACTGAGCCAAACAAATTATACCAACAGTAAGTTTCACTACTGCATAAAAATGGCGGTCCGGACGGGACTCGAACCCGCGACCTCCTGCGTGACAGGCAGGCATTCTAACCAACTGAACTACCGGACCAGATTGCGGGGACAGGATTTGAACCTGCGACCTTCGGGTTATGAGCCCGACGAGCTACCGAACTGCTCCACCCCGCGATAATAAGAATGATAAAGTTTTGCTTATGCATGAAGTTTACTGTATAGCTTTTTCTTCCTCTTTCAGTAACTCGATGAGACTAATACGCTTTATACTTAAGAGATAAAAATGGAGGAGGTAGAGGGATTCGAACCCCCGCGGGGTTTGACCCCCCTGTCGGTTTTCAAGACCGATCCCTTCAGCCGGACTTGGGTATACCTCCGAAATAAATTGGATAGTAGCTAAAGACTACTCGTCATTTAGTAGCGGCAGAGGGGATCGAACCCCCGACCTCACGGGTATGAACCGTACGCTCTAGCCAGCTGAGCTACGCCGCCAAATAAATAATAATGGTCGGGAAGACAGGATTCGAACCTGCGACCCCTTGGTCCCAAACCAAGTGCTCTACCAAGCTGAGCTACTTCCCGTATTATGGCGCGCCCGAAAGGAGTCGAACCCATAACCTTCTGATCCGTAGTCAGACGCTCTATCCAATTGAGCTACGGGCGCATTTCAAAATAGAATCTGTCCATTACAACGCACCCGTTGAACTAATAGTGAGCCATGCAGGATTCGAACCTGCGACCCTCTGATTAAAAGTCAGATGCTCTACCAACTGAGCTAATGGCTCATACAAATTTGAAAATGGTGCCGGCAAGAGGACTTGAACCCCCAACCTACTGATTACAAGTCAGTTGCTCTACCAGTTGAGCTACACCGGCACTATAGGTAATGGTGGAGGATGACGGGATCGAACCGCCGACCCTCTGCTTGTAAGGCAGATGCTCTCCCAGCTGAGCTAATCCTCCAATATGGTGACCCCTACGGGATTCGAACCCGTGTTACCGCCGTGAAAGGGCGGTGTCTTAACCGCTTGACCAAGGGGCCACATACAACTATCAACAAAATAATAGCCCCTACTATTTAGGGGCTTAGCCTGGCAATGTCCTACTCTCACAGGGGGAGACCCCCAACTACCATCGGCGCTGAAGAGCTTAACTTCCGTGTTCGGAATGGGAACGGGTGTGACCTCTTCGCCATCATTACCAGACTAAATTCAGTTAGAAGGTTTATTCCTTCAAAACTAGATAACAAACTTTAGAATCATCATTAAAATATTTATTGGTTAAGTCCTCGATCGATTAGTATCAGTCAGCTCCACATGTCGCCACGTTTCCACCTCTGACCTATCAACCTGATCATCTTTCAGGGATCTTACTAGCTTACGCTATGGGAAATCTCATCTTGAGGGGGGCTTCATGCTTAGATGCTTTCAGCATTTATCCCGTCCGCACGTCACGT
>NZ_LFZW01000001.1:4984082-4985698 GCF_001183985.1 Peribacillus loiseleuriae
GAGCGGACGAGCCTTCCTCAGGAAACCTTAGGCATTCGGTGGAAGGGATTCTCACCCTTCTTTCGCTACTCATACCGGCATTCTCACTTCTAAGCGCTCCACCAGTCCTTCCGGTCTAGCTTCAACGCCCTTAGAACGCTCTCCTACCACGGATACCATACGGTATCCATCCACAGCTTCGGTGTTACGTTTAGCCCCGGTACATTTTCGGCGCAGAGTCACTCGACCAGTGAGCTATTACGCACTCTTTAAATGATGGCTGCTTCTGAGCCAACATCCTGGTTGTCTAAGCAACTCCACATCCTTTTCCACTTAACGTAAACTTGGGGACCTTAGCTGGTGGTCTGGGCTGTTTCCCTCTTGACTACGGATCTTATCACTCGCAGTCTGACTCCCGAGAATAAGTATTTGGCATTCGGAGTTTGACTGAATTCGGTAACCCGTTGGGGGCCCCTAGTCCAATCAGTGCTCTACCTCCAATACTCTCATCTCGAGGCTAGCCCTAAAGCTATTTCGGAGAGAACCAGCTATCTCCAGGTTCGATTGGAATTTCTCCGCTACCCACACCTCATCCCCGCACTTTTCAACGTACGTGGGTTCGGGCCTCCATTCAGTGTTACCTGAACTTCACCCTGGACATGGGTAGATCACCTGGTTTCGGGTCTACGACCTCATACTCATTCGCCCTATTCAGACTCGCTTTCGCTGCGGCTCCGTCTTATCAACTTAACCTTGCATGAAATCGTAACTCGCCGGTTCATTCTACAAAAGGCACGCTATCACCCATTAACGGGCTCTAACTACTTGTAGGCACACGGTTTCAGGATCTATTTCACTCCCCTTCCGGGGTGCTTTTCACCTTTCCCTCACGGTACTGGTTCACTATCGGTCACTAGGTAGTATTTAGCCTTGGGAGATGGTCCTCCCTGCTTCCGACGGGATTTCTCGTGTCCCGCCGTACTCAGGATCCACTCAGGAGGGAACGAAGTTTCAGCTACAGGGTTTTTACCTTCTTTGACGGATCTTTCCAGATCACTTCACTTACCCCGTTCCTTTGTAACTCCATGTTGAGTGTCCTACAACCCCAAGAGGCAAGCCTCTTGGTTTGGGCTATCTTCCGTTTCGCTCGCCGCTACTCAGGAAATCGCGTTTGCTTTCTCTTCCTCCGGGTACTTAGATGTTTCAGTTCCCCGGGTCTGCCTTCAGTACCCTATGTATTCAGGTAAAGATACTGTTCCATTACGAACAGTGGGTTTCCCCATTCGGAAATCTCCGGATCAAAGCTTACTTACAGCTCCCCGAAGCATATCGGTGTTAGTCCCGTCCTTCATCGGCTCCTAGTGCCAAGGCATCCACCGTGCGCCCTTTCTAACTTAACCGAAGTTAATTAAAAAAAGAACTTACTATTTCAATGATGTCTTGTTATTTGTTATCTAGTTTTCAAGGAACAAAGTGTAGAGAGATAATTCTCTCAAAACTAAACAAAGGCAGAAACGTCCATTTAGTGAAGTATCTAGTACTTCATTTCATCCTTAGAAAGGAGGTGATCCAGCCGCACCTTCCGATACGGCTACCTTGTTACGACTTCACCCCAATCATCTGTCCCACCTTAGGCG
>NZ_LFZW01000001.1:4985827-5138704 GCF_001183985.1 Peribacillus loiseleuriae
CCGCGATTACTAGCGATTCCGGCTTCATGTAGGCGAGTTGCAGCCTACAATCCGAACTGAGAATGGCTTTATGAGATTCGCTTACCCTCGCGGGTTTGCAGCTCTTTGTACCATCCATTGTAGCACGTGTGTAGCCCAGGTCATAAGGGGCATGATGATTTGACGTCATCCCCACCTTCCTCCGGTTTGTCACCGGCAGTCACCTTAGAGTGCCCAACTAAATGCTGGCAACTAAGATCAAGGGTTGCGCTCGTTGCGGGACTTAACCCAACATCTCACGACACGAGCTGACGACAACCATGCACCACCTGTCACTTTTGTCCCCGAAGGGAAGTCCCTATCTCTAGGGAGGGCAAAAGGATGTCAAGACCTGGTAAGGTTCTTCGCGTTGCTTCGAATTAAACCACATGCTCCACCGCTTGTGCGGGCCCCCGTCAATTCCTTTGAGTTTCAGCCTTGCGGCCGTACTCCCCAGGCGGAGTGCTTAATGCGTTAGCTGCAGCACTAAAGGGCGGAAACCCTCTAACACTTAGCACTCATCGTTTACGGCGTGGACTACCAGGGTATCTAATCCTGTTCGCTCCCCACGCTTTCGCGCCTCAGTGTCAGTTACAGACCAGAAAGTCGCCTTCGCCACTGGTGTTCCTCCAAATCTCTACGCATTTCACCGCTACACTTGGAATTCCACTTTCCTCTTCTGCACTCAAGTTCCCCAGTTTCCAATGACCCTCCACGGTTGAGCCGTGGGCTTTCACATCAGACTTAAGGAACCACCTGCGCGCGCTTTACGCCCAATAATTCCGGACAACGCTTGCCACCTACGTATTACCGCGGCTGCTGGCACGTAGTTAGCCGTGGCTTTCTGGTTAGGTACCGTCAAGGTACCAGCAGTTACTCTGGTACTTGTTCTTCCCTAACAACAGAACTTTACGACCCGAAGGCCTTCTTCGTTCACGCGGCGTTGCTCCGTCAGACTTTCGTCCATTGCGGAAGATTCCCTACTGCTGCCTCCCGTAGGAGTCTGGGCCGTGTCTCAGTCCCAGTGTGGCCGATCACCCTCTCAGGTCGGCTACGCATCGTGGCCTTGGTGAGCCATTACCTCACCAACTAGCTAATGCGCCGCGGGCCCATCTGTAAGTGACAGCCGAAACCGTCTTTCCATCTTCTCTCATGCGAGAAAAGAACATATCCGGTATTAGCTCCGGTTTCCCGAAGTTATCCCAGTCTTACAGGTAGGTTGCCCACGTGTTACTCACCCGTCCGCCGCTAATATCAGGGAGCAAGCTCCCATCTATTCGCTCGACTTGCATGTATTAGGCACGCCGCCAGCGTTCGTCCTGAGCCAGGATCAAACTCTCCAATAAAGTGTTTGACTTGCTCATTGTTTTTATAGTGTGTACTCACTTAAATTAAAACGTTGACGTTTCTGCTTTGTTTAGTTTTCAAAGAACTATTTGTTTAAGACAGGACAACATCATATCATCTCATCTTTCATTTTGTCAATAACTTTTTAAAAATAATATCATTGCCTCTAAGACAGAAAATAAAAGAATTTAAGAGTTATATTGAATTTCGTTAACTTTCGTGAAATTTCCAAAAGTGAAAGTGTCTAATTTGCTAGAACTGCGTTAGCAACAAATTAAATATTACTATTTCAGGATACAGAAGTCAACAACTAATTTTAAAAATTATTAATAAAGGATAAATAAAAAACCTGCAGTGCATTAATTACACTGCAGGCTTTTTTCACTTATTTATCAAACTTCAACTTAGCTAAGGCATCAGCAAGTGCTGTATTAATAGGTTCTTCTTTTTTATTCTGATGTTTAAGGTACTTCGATACGTCTTGCTTGGTAGCCTTTTGGTTGTTATTCTTCCCTTTTCTTTTAGTAAAAGAAGATAACTTTTCATGATATCCGCATTTACAAACGAAGGTTTGCGTTTCTCCTTGACCACGCATTTCCATTTTCTTATGACATTGTGGACATCTAGCGTTCGTGGCACGAGACACACCTTTTCGGTAGCCACACTCACGGTCCTGACAAACCAGCATCTTGCCTTTTTTCCCATTCACTTCTAATAAAAGTTTGCCACAATCCGGACATTTACTTCCTGTGATATTATCATGCTTAAATTTCTTATCACTGCTTTTGATTTCTTGGACGATGCTTTTTGCATAATCTCTCATCTCACTGATAAAGGCTTGTTTCGGCAATTTCCCTTTAGCAATGGCTGTCAACTTTTGCTCCCATTGTGCCGTTAGTGCTGGGGAACGTAGCTCTTGCGGGGCTAAATCTAGCAGTTGCTTTCCTTTTGATGTAACATGGAGTTCTTTTCCTTTTTTCTCTATTAAAAAAGAATTAAACAGCTTCTCTATAATATCAGCTCTTGTAGCAACGGTTCCGATTCCACCCGTCTCCCCTATTGTCTTAATCAAATCTTTGCTTTCTCCTGACATAAATCGCGCTGGGTTTTCCATCGCTGAAAGCAATGTAGCTTCATTAAATGGTTCTGGAGGTTTTGTTTCTCCTTGCGTTTCTTTAATAGATGAAACAGAAAGGATCTCTCCCTTTTTGATTGATGGTAGCAATTGTTCAGCAAGACCATCGCTCGCTTCCTCATCTTCAAAGTGAGAATCGTAGACATCTTTCCAGCCCGACTTCAAGACCACTTTCCCTTTGGCTGCAAAGTTTTCCCCGCCAATATTCACTTTGATTGTTGTTTGCTCATATTCAAACGGCGGCATTAGAACCGCTAGAAACCTTTTGACAACTAAATCATATATTTTTGATTCCTTATCGCTTAGTTTCCCAGGAAGCGGTGTTTGCTCAGTAGGAATGATCGCATGGTGATCGGAAACTTTACTATCATCCACAAAAGATTTATTAGCTTTCATAGGACTACGTAGAATTTTAGCTGCATATGGAGCGTAGGGCTTAATACTGACTGCTTGAAGCCGTTCCTTTAATGTATCTACTAAATCTGATGATAAAAAGCGTGAATCTGTTCTTGGGTAGGTTAAAACTTTATGACTTTCGTACAATCCTTGCATAATCGATAAGGTCTCTTTTGCTGAATAACCAAACTTTTTATTCGCATCTCTTTGCAGTTCTGTTAAATCATATAGCTGTGGAGCAAATGATTTTTTATGTGTTTTTTGTACATCCACCACTTCTGCTTTTTTATTTTTCACAGCAGTAAGTACATTCTCTGCCTTTGCTTTATCAAAAGTCCGAATATCATTTGTCTTGCTGTCCTGCCATACGAGGCGGAGCTTAGGTTCAGTCGTTACAGTTACACCATAAAATGGTTTTGGCTGAAACCTTTTAATTTCTTCTTCGCGTGCACCGATCATCGCCACAGTCGGCGTCTGCACCCGCCCGCATGATAATTGGGCATTATACTTTGTCGTTAATGCACGTGTGGCATTCATGCCGACAATCCAGTCCGCTTCTGCACGGGCAACGGCTGAGGCATATAGATTTTCATATTCTTTCCCATCACGCAGTTTGTTGAATCCATCTTTAATCGCTTTATCTGTTACAGATGAGATCCAAAGACGCTTCACCGGCTTTTTTACATTTGCCTTCTCTAGAATCCAACGAGCCACAAGCTCTCCCTCGCGACCAGCATCAGTTGCAATTACAACATTCTTAACGTCAGGACGATTCAGCTGAGTTTTGACAACTTGAAATTGTTTGCCTGTCTGTTTAATAACAACCAACTTCAATGTAGACGGTAACATCGGCAAATCTTCAAGCTTCCACGCCTTATATTTTTCATCATAGGCTTCAGGATCTGCATGGGTCACTAAATGACCGAGCGCCCAAGTTACAATATATTGATCGCCCTCAAAAAAACCATTCCCTTTTTTGTGCGCATTTAAGACCTTTGCTATATCTCTTCCAACTGATGGCTTCTCGGCCAGCACGACAGTTTTACTCATAAAAAAACACCCTTTCAAAATTCCATAATAAGAACAGCATAAAACTCGTCGAAAACCTATACACTTTCTTATTTTTCCTTAAAAAGCTTTACGCCCATTATCTCACAAAATAGCTTGAAGGGCGAAACATCGATTTCCTGGGAATTTTGTCGATAAATCCTTCACTACGAATTCCCATTCAATTCTTCCTGGTGAAGCATAGCAATCTATCAAGGATTTTAGTATGATAAAAAATAGAGTTTTTTACTTTTCATTGGAGGTTCCAAAAGAAATGAGTTTACTTTCTATAGATAAATTAGGCCATTCATTCGGTGATCGTACACTATTCAAAGATGTATCATTCCGTTTGATGGCTGGCGAACATATTGGGTTAGTCGGTGCAAACGGCGTTGGAAAATCAACCATGATGAACATCATCACAGGACAGTTGATTCATGATACTGGACGCGTGGAATGGACACCAGGTACCGAATACGGATATTTAGATCAACATACCGTCCTTACAAAAGGAAGATCTATGCGTGATGTGTTACGAGATGCTTACCTTCCTTTATTCGAACAGGAAAGATTATTGAATGAAGTAACGGAAAAAATGGGAACTGCCACTCCAGAGGAATTGGAAGATCTACTCGAACAAATGGGGAAGATTCAAGATAAGCTAGAAGCTGGCGGTTTTTATACTTTAGATATCAAGATTGAAGAGGCTGCCCGCGGCCTTGGCTTGGATGCCATCGGTCTCGATCGTGATGTCGCTTCCTTGAGCGGTGGCCAGCGAACAAAAGTATTATTAGCTAAGCTCTTGCTCGAACAACCTGAGGTCCTTTTACTCGATGAGCCAACCAACTACCTTGATGTAGAGCATATTCGCTGGTTAAGCAGTTACTTAAAAGAATACCCACATGCTTTTCTTTTAATTTCCCATGATACAGAGTTTATGAACGGTGTAGTGGATATAATTTTCCATCTTGAATTTTCTAAGCTGACTCGTTATACAGCTACTTATGAAAAATTCCTTGAACTTGCGGAAATTAATAAGAATCAACATATCAGTGCCTATGAAAAACAAAAAGATTTCATTAAAAAGCAAGAAGACTTCATTGCCAAAAACAAAGCTCGTTACTCGACATCTGGTCGTGCGAAAAGCCGCCAAAAGCAACTTGAGCGTATTGAACGAATCGATCGTCCTGAAACAGCTATGAAACCAACATTCGATTTCAAGGAATCACGCGGTAGCAGCCGCTTTGTCTTCGAAGGGGAGAATCTTGAAATCGGCTATGATCACCCACTTCTTCCAAAACTAACAATGACGATTGAACGCGGTGAAAAAATTGCAGTTGTCGGCATGAATGGTGTTGGAAAATCAACATTATTAAAAACCATTCTCGGGAAAATCGAACCACTTAGCGGAAAACGAAGCCTCGGAGACTTCCTTTTCCCTTCTTATTTCGAACAAGAAGTAAAGGCTGGAAACACAACGCCGATTGATGAAATTTGGAATGCTTTCCCTGGCTTAGAACAAGCACAAGTGCGCGGTATTCTTGCTCGCGTTGGTTTGAAAAATGAACATATCACCCGCCCAATGAATCAACTAAGCGGTGGAGAGCAATCAAAGGTACGTATTTGTAAATTGATGATGAACGAAAGCAATTGGCTCATTTTTGACGAGCCGACGAATCACCTAGATGTTGTAGCTAAAGAAGAATTACAACGTGCGATGAAGGCATATAAAGGAACTATTGTCCTGGTCTGCCATGAACCTGATTTTTATGAAGATTGGGTGACAAAAGTCTGGAATGTTGAAGACTGGGTGGACAATAACGAAGCACAGGCTTAATGTTTATATAAAAGGGGCGTCTCAAAAAGCACAGGGTCAGACCCTTATGAGACACTCTCGTTTTTCACCTTAACAAAAAGGCTCCCCTTATTTTAATAAGGAGGAGCCCTTTTCACGATTATCTAACGGCCTCTGTTGTTTTCAATTGAGCCCCTAAAAACTTCGCCAATTCAAGCATGCCATACTTCCCAGCTGCCTTCTCAGCGTCTGAATTATAATTGGTATTCGTATTCACATCATATGTAAATATCTCACCTTTTTCATTGCGGATAAATTCGATGCCAGCAACGGTAATTTGATTTGCCTTCAAAAATTGTTCATATTTTTCAATGATTGGTTCATTAAACCCTTCGACAATTTGGAATTTCGGCTTTTCTTCTACTTCCTCTCCCACTGGGCAGAATAGATCACCGATTTGACAAGCATCAGCAGGACATAGTTCAAAGCCTTCTGAAGTATCCACTTGAACCGCATAGACAAATTTACCACCAACAAACTCACAGCGCGTAATAAATGGTTCTGGGGCTTTAATATATTCTTGGATCAAGGTAATGCCATCTACAGGTTCTTCGAATGTTGGTCCATCCAAATATTGCTTTAGCCCTTCTATAGAATGGAATAATTGAACACCTAGCCCTTTTCCTGCACGATTATGCTTAGTAATAAACGAAGCAGTTCCTATCTTTTCAGCTGCTTGGAGAATGTTTTCCTTACCGATTGCCGCAATCGTTTTTGGTACGGTAATCCCTTGTTTTCTTAAAGCAGTATACTGGTTAATCTTGCTTAGCTCTAAGCGTAAAGCACGCGTACCATTAAATACGGTTCGATCGTGCTCTTCCAACCATGATAAGACACCTTCCGTTAATTCCGGAGCATAACGATGACCTCTTGTATGAGAAGAAGCGCTCATTCGGCTATAAAATACTCCTTCTGGCGGGGCTTCCGTCAAATCGACGATTCCATTATCAAGATGCCATTCCTCATATGGCAATTGGAGTTCCTCTAACCGTTTCGTTAAATGAGTGGTCCACTCGCTGTTTTCATGAATAACGTAAATTTTACTCATTTTATTGCCTCCTAAAATAGTCTTTTTGTTTATATTTTAACTCTTGAACGTTTTTCTTCAACGAGCGGCATTACTTGTTTAGCAAATCGCTCCATTTCCTCAAGCTGTGGTGAGAATTGCAACAACAATAAATCTACTCCCACTTCTTCAAAGGCAAGAATTTGGTCAGCAATTTGGTCAGGTGTTCCAATGAGATTTGGACGTAGCCCACGATTTGAAACGGAGTAGTCGAATAGCTTGACCTGTTGCTCAAGCTGTGACTTGCTGACAAAATCGTTATATCCGGCATAGCCACTTGATTCTTTCACATCCGTAATTCGGGCTAACTCTTCCTGGGCTTGTTCTTCTGTATCTCGGCAAACGACGTAAGCAGCCATTCCGAAGCTTGAAAATGGTGATTTCCCTGCTGCTTCTCTTTGCTGTTTCATCCCTTGAATTTTCACTGCCACTTCCTCAACTGTTCCACCATGCATGACATATGCATCACATTGATTGACGATGGTTTGCTTGCCACGTTCGCTCTCTCCACCAGCATAAAGAATCGGATTCGGGCGCTGTACAGGCTTCGGATGCAAATGAGTATTGGCAATGGAATAATATTTTCCATCGTAGGAGAATGTATCTTCTGTCCACAACCCTTTAAGGACCTCGATGAATTCTTCTGTTCGCTCATAGCGTTCATCGTGAGCTGTAAAAGTTCCTCCATACTGACGAGCCTCTTCTTCCCACCATGCAGAGACAACATTCAATGTAAAACGGCCGTTTGAGATTTGGTCAATATTCGCCGCCATTTTTGCCGTTACCGCTGGGTTATGAAAACCAGGTCGGACAGCTGTCATAATTTCAATTTTCTCTGTCACAGCAGCAAGGGCAGCAGCCGTAGACCACGCTTCAAGTGAATCACTTTCCGGACCCTTAATATCATTTAAATTGAGTTCAGCAACAAGTGTTGTATCATAGCCCCAATTTTCTGCAGCCTGCGTTACCTTTTTTGCATATTCAAAAGTTGGGGGCATCTTCTCATCTTCCACATTTCGTAGCCATCCGCCGAATATCGGCAACCAATAACCGTATCTCATTTTCCTATCTCCTCTATGATAAAATTAATACTCTTTCTTTGATAAGACAAAAAAACTTCTCCGATAAGAAGAAGTTTGCATATGCATTCCACCTTATCTGCCAGAGCCATTACTCCGCTGGAATTAGCACCGCACTGACAATTGTCAACGGTTGCCGGGCTTCAAAGGGCCAGTCCCTCCACCTCTCTTGATAAGAACATATTAAATTGTGGTAATAATTAGAATAATCTTATATTAAAACACTAGTATTAGTCAAGACAAATGTTAGCATAAATTAAGAATCGGTACGACTGAACAACATAAACATTCATGAGCGTCTGCTCTAAAATCCAACGATGAAAAAGACTTAAGGCTCTTACCTCCTTAAGTCTCTCTGTTTTGCTTAATATCCTAGTATAGGAGTATTGACGCCATATGTGAATGAGCGTTGACATTAGCACATCCTATACAAATTCTACAATCAAAAAACAAGCAATAAGCACTTCTCGTCAACTCACTTGACTATACACGATAGAGAGGGGTGTTGCCTTAGGTATTCAAATCCCTTGTCTCTTTTCCGCCACGAGTGTATACGTTTTTGGCAATCCAATATCATGCATCTTATGATTCGGCTCCTCTTCAAGCACCTTGATAACGAGCCCTGATTTCCCAACTGCCGTAACAAGCTCTCCGATTGTCCACTTTCGCTGCACCACTTGTGATAGTTTTCCTTGTTCACCGTCCGGCATATGTTTGAAGAATGCAACATCGGTTGATTCAATCGTAGGATCAAAGTAATTCCCGGTGACTTTATGCTTTTTTCCTGATGAAGTAATCAGCTTGGTAGAAATCGGATGAAATTCATGCAATATAAATTGGCCCCCTGGCTTTAAGATGGCTTGAATCTTATCCATTAACGGTGCTAAATCGATTAGATAATGCAAAACGCCAAGTTCCATCAAAACTAGGTCATGGTCATTATTAGCATGGTCCTTAGTTAACGATAGGACATCAGATATTATATAGTCCACTGAAACTTGTGCTGCTTCGGCCAACGCCTTAGCAAATGCTGCGTTTTCCCGTGAAAAATCGACGACCTTTACCTCAGCTCCAAGCGCAGCTATTGCTACAGCTTTCACTCCATTTGAGCCCATCAGATGCATCACTTTTTTTCCATGAACATTCCCCATATACCGGTAAAATGGCTGTAGACGCCATTTTGGATTATGGAGGATTTTGGGCGCAAGTTGTTCAGGCTCTCCGTAGCGATTCACTAAGGCAACATAATTATTCTGATTCCAAGCGGCTTCGTTTTCCTTGGTAAAACCTTGCTGCACTCCCGCTAAATACGTATGGATCTGATTAGCGTACACAGCCATCTCTTCGTCATAAAAATAGCTATAAAGGGATTGGCACCACAATTCTGTTTCTTCAGTTATCATTGAAATCCGATAAGGATTGGTCTTTATTGTCGTATTATACCTGCAAGCAACTCGAATGAACTGGTCATCCAAACTAAATTGAAACGATGCATACTCAGGCGTTTTTGTAGGTTGAGATGGTGAATAGGCGGTAAATAGCCGGTGAGCCTCATTAAATAAATCCCACTGAACATCAACAGTCATTTCAATTGGTTCTTGTATTGAAACGCCTTGAATCAGCAATGCCGCTGCATAAGTAAATTGATAAGGGATACTTTCCCCCTCTAATAAACGACCTACCTCTATTGCAGTTTGTATGTTTGTTGATTTCATAAATCCTCCAAATTTCCGATAAAGTGAAACTTCCATCAACGCAAGATTTTTCCATCCCCGTTGCTGGTTAGTTAAAATAGGTTAATATTCCCTTTTCATTCATTGTTTTTATTTGGGAAAAGGGGGCCGATTAGCGAAAAGCTATCATGTATCCCTGCTCATGTCACCTTAATAGAGTTAATTTTATTTTTTAACGAATTTCTCTCCGTACTCGTCGTACCATATCCGTTTTTCTCACTCCACCAAAGAATGTTTAAAGGCATATATAACCGCCTGTGTGCGATCTTGAACACCAAGTTTACTTAAAATGCTGCTCACGTGCACTTTGGCTGTTTTTAAAGCGATAAACAGCTCATCTGCAATTTCCTGATTTGCTTTTCCCTGAGCCATTAGAAGTAATATTTCCATTTCCCGATTGGTCAATGATTCATGAGCAGCTGTTTCTGATTTCTTCCTCATCTTCGCCATCATTTTCCCGGTAACTTCTGGTTCAAGCACGATTTGACCATGAAATGTAGAACGCACAGCATTAGCGATTTCACTCGCTTTTGAAGTTTTCAGCATATAGCTAGTTGCACCAGCTTCCAAAGCTGGATACACCTTCTCATCATCCAAAAAGCTTGTTACGATAATAATCTTTGCCTCTGGCCATTGTTCTATGATCAATCTAGTTGCTTCGATCCCATCCATTTCCTTCATGACCAAATCCATCAGGATAATATCAGGTCGCAATTCAAGCGCCATTTTCACACCTGTTGCACCATCATCAGCTTCACCAATCACTTGAATATCTGCCTGTGCCGACAAATACGCCGATACGCCAATTCGAACCATTTCATGATCATCTATAAAAATGACATTAATCACCTTGCTCACCTCCAGCATTTAGCATCGGTATTTTCACTTCAAGTCTTGTTCCTTTATTCAAAAGGCTAATCACCTTCAAGCTTCCACCTACTTCAACTGCCCGTTCATACATGTTGTTCATACCATATGAGCCAGCTTTATTCGCTTCTACGTCAAAGCCAACTCCATCATCAACAATCCGTAAGATTAACAAACCATCACGCTCAATCAATAAAACTTCCAACGAATTTGCCTTCGCATGACGTAATGTATTAGAAACAGATTCTTGGAGAATTCGAAACAGATGGTCTTCAATCCCTTTCTTCAACGGAATAGGCTCAAGCTTCCATTTCACCTTCATTGGCACCTTTTGCGACAATTCCACAAGCAATTCCTCAATTCCTTCTTGAAGAGATTTATCATGAAGCGGTACGGGGCGTAAATGTAAGAGCAACGCCCTCATCTCAAGCTGTGACTGATGAATCATGCTCTCAACCATTCTCAGCTGCTTAGCACTGCTGGTATCTTCATCACCGTTTGATTCAGTAATTGCAGACATGAGCATCGATGCTGCAAATAATTGCTGGCTAACAGAATCATGTAGCTCGCGGGCTAATCGGTTTCTTTCTCTCACAACCATCTCTTGAATTCTTTTCTCCTGATCTTCTGCTTTATCATTTGCCAGCTTCTGTGATAATTTAGTTTGTTCAGAAACTTGGTGATGCACCCGGACAATTTGTTTAGAAATCGTCGTTAATTCCAAAACAGAGTAGTTTTCATTGCTGGATGGTGGTCGTCCTTGTTCTACGAAATAAAGCTCGTCACTAATCTCTTTTAACTGCCGTTTCCAAGACAATCCTGTTACGAGGCCACATCCAATTCCGATCAGGACAATCAAGCTAATATAAAACAAAATAAATGGTAGATCCATCACTTTTGTTTCCCACAACATCGCCCAGTTGTTCAATGGAAATGAAAAAAACAGTCCTACTGTTAACACAAGACCAATCAAAAATGCTACACCCATAGAAGCTGCAATTTGCCGCGTTACGATATTCATACTCGCTTCACCTCAATATCGCCCACGACTACTGAAGTGATGAGATGGATTCTTTGGTCCGCCGCTTCAAATTCTGCTGTTTGGTATGAAAGAATTTGATTGTATACCTTTGTTTCTTGTTTTTGAAAAATGACTGCTCTTCCTGCAATGACAGAATGATGAATTCTGACTTCGGTATCATATGGGACAAGTACTTGAAGATTACCAACAAAGCTTTGAATAGAAATGACCACTTCACCTTTCGGGAGGATAGTGTGACTTAAATCAATAATCGTATCGCCGATTCCACGTTGAATATTAATATTATTCCATTCATAAACATCATCTGTTGTCTTCTGATGCCCCATCAGTTTATTTTCAAACAAATACTCTTTTTTCAATAAAGGTTCTGACTCAATCTGCTCCTTTTTTTGTTCAGGCTCCATTAAATACGGTTTTACCCACTCTGGGTTTTTCTTCGATTGGAAATATACAAGCAAGATATAAACAAATATAGCAAAAACAAAAAACTTAAAAATCATCATATTTAATACAATAACAACTGAACTGACAATCCCGATTAAATATAAAATTTTCCCCACAGAGCGTGGAGATAGTTTTCTACCGATATACAGACAACCAGTTGCTAAAGCAAGCGAGTAAATGAGACCTCCATCAAAGAAGACGAGTTCAGATATAAGTAGGATGATACCAATGAGAAATATCCAGCCTAAGTATTCTGTTTTCAGTTGTTTAAACATAGGGATCTCCTCCGTTAGCTGTCTCGTTCGATTCTATTAATTTGCTGTCATCCGCCACCTATATAGGAGATGAAGGTTTTTCAACAATTTAAGATAGAACGAATGAGGGAATCTCATAAAGGTCTGACCTCACTCTCTAAATCAGTACATAGTGTTTCACACATGTATCTTATACTGTCTTTAGAAGTTGTGGGGTCTGACTCTTTACTTGAGACACCCTCATTTAGAATACCATGAGTTTTATATGAAGGAAAAGGGGACATAGTTTCGTTCACTTAAAGAGAGCAATTCATTAAAGTTACATTACCTATTCCTTCTCTATATTTGATGGTATTAAATATGTTTTATGATATTGATTGCGCATCTTTATTTTTCAGATCCTTTTCCAACTGAATAATCTTTGCGTCAATTGTGTTGCGGTGGTAGGATGAGTTAATCCCGTGTTCCAGCCGGTCCAAATAGCTTTCCATTTCTTCAAATTTAGCAATCGGCTTATTAGAATAAACAGTCGTATCTAAAACTGTATTAATACGGTGATGTGCACGTGCTATGTTTTCACGCCCCATTAACTCCATGCGTTTTATGCTCATATCTTTTAGTTTATGCTTCATTTCACGATACTTTTGTTCAAGCTCACTTAATTGCTTTTCATTTTCTTGAAGTGCCTCTTTAAGACGTACAGCCCGCTCTGCGTATTGTTGACTTTCTATATCCGCAAAGTTTTGCAACTCACTTTCTCCTGCTTGCTCAGCAATCCCCGCTTGATGCTTTCGTTTTTCTGCAAGATCTGTCGCTTCTTGAAGCTCTTTTTGAAATTCATTTTTTAATAGATATTGGCGTTCTACCATTTTACGTACTTTTTCAGTTTCAGCCTCACATTGGCGTAAGTACTGATTTAATAAAGCGATCGGGTTCTTTTCTTCTTTTTTATCTAATATTTCATGAAAATCTGCAGTAATTGTTTGCTTAATTCTTGAGAATAAGTTGGTCATTTGAATTCCTCCTAATAATTGGGGCGGGTTCTCCGCCACCTTGTTATTCATAGCTAAGCTAAGCAACTTTAATGTATTTCACTGTTCACCTTTGCGCATAATGCAGTAATTGTTTTTCTTATTTTTTTAAATTGGCCCATTGCTTTTCAAAATTTGTAAATGGATCATCACTTTCTTCGATGATCGTTTCTTTTGATTTATTCCATTTGCGGTACACAACAAAGAGAATGTACGCTGCCACGAGGCCTAATACTGAAGGGAAACTTGAGATAGCAAAACTTAAGGCAATTAATAGGACGACCACCCAGGCAATTTTTGCAAATACTGATTCTGCACTTAGTAATTGTTTGAAACTATAATACAGAATCCCTAAAGAGATAGCTAAACCGATGAGTGGCCCTACATTTGCAAGCAAAATGAGTGCTGCAATCGCCCCCACTGTAAACAATCCGAATTTTTTCACTTTATTTTCCTCCTTTCGTCATTTCGTATTACTAGCATATCTTGTTTTCAAATTCCCCATAACGAGCTAGAGGTATATTTTTAAGTACGTCTTAAGGCGTATATTTTCTAGGCAGGACAAAAGAGCGTACCACAAGAGAAAAAGGTCCGATCCCGTACCTACTAAATACAGTATTAAATGCGTATATTCTGCACTATATACTGTATAAAGAGGACAAGATCAGACCCTTATAACATCTTCTTTACTATCTAGATCGTCGATTGCTTTTTCCTTTTGATGAAGAAATACGAGTAGAAGCAGTTGAATCTTGAGGACCCCTGCCTTCGCCCCCACGCTTTCTTCCGCTTTCTTTCTTCGTTCCTTTACTCTCTATTCCATGACGCTTGTTGTAATCTTGACGCGCATTATTCCCTTGAAAGCGTTTTGGCTTACGTGGAGCTTCTGTTGCTTCATTCACTTTAATCCCTTCGATTCTTCTTCGCTCCAATTTCAATTGAATCCCGTTTTCTATTTCCATCAGTTCATCTTCATCCTTTGCCGCGACAAAGGTAACTGCCAAACCATGTTCGCCAGCGCGTCCTGTACGCCCAATCCGATGAATATAGCTTTCTGTATCTTCTGGAATATCATAATTAAACACATGAGTAACCCCTTCAACATCCAGCCCCCGTGCAGCTACATCTGTAGCCACCAATACTTGAATCGCGGCATCACGGAAACTCTTCATCACCCGTTCTCTTTTCGCCTGGGACAGATCTCCGTGCAATTCATCCACATTGTATCCTGCACTTTTCAATGCATCATGCAGTTTAGATACTCTGCGCTTTGTTCTGCAAAAAACAATAGCCAAGAATGGACGCTCTTCATCAATCATTTTAAACAACGTTGCCTGCTTGGCACGGTCTGTTGTTTCGATGACAACCTGACGAATCTCTTTAACGGTCACACCTTCACTTTTAACCGATATCGTAACTGGACTTTGCATAAAACGCTTCGAGAGCTGTTTCACCTGATCAGGCATGGTTGCTGAAAACAATAAGGTTTGTCTCTCATGTGGAAGATGCTCGATAATTTCTTCTACCTCTGGCAAAAACCCAATATGGAGCATTTGGTCAGCTTCGTCCAACACAAGCTTGTCAACCTGCGAAAGATCAATCGTTCCACGTCTCGTATGATCAAGAAGCCTACCCGGAGTCGCTACGACAACAGAAATACCCCGTTCAAGCTTTTTCATCTGACGCTCTACGTCTTGTCCCCCGTATACGGCCAAAACAGTTAAGCCCTCAATATTGTCTGCAAACTTCTGAAGTTCTGCAGTAATCTGCAGCGCAAGCTCTCTTGTCGGCGTAACAATTAACGATTGAATATGTCGAGCCTCGAGATCCACTGTTTCAATAATAGGAAGTAAAAACGCTAATGTTTTTCCTGTTCCCGTTTGCGCCTTTGCTATGACATCTTTTTTTGCAATAATTTCTGGAATTGCTCGTTCTTGAATTATTGTTGGTTCATGAATTCCGTTCTGGTTTAACATCTGTTCAATTGTTAAACGAATCCCAAGTTCCGTAAATTTCATTTCACACCTGCCTACTCTCCGTACATTTTTAGTTAAAATACTTATGCCAGTATACCATTTCTTCAGTTTGATATTGTCTTATAAATAGTATGCATAAGCATTATTTTTAGGAAACAAATAATTGCGCTATCATTCACAACCTACCTTATATAAAATTATAGATTAGCAAATGCTAGGTTTTTTGGGGCTTTGCTTACGAAAGCTTCACATATTATTCCCCTTCTTGACCGATCTTAAAACGGAAAAAGGAGGTTTCATTTTGCGAGGATTATAATTGTTCAAAGAAATACAACGAGAATGGAGAAATATCGATTGATTACTTTCTTTTTAACGTTAGCCACATGATCGCTGTCAATCTAGCAATTTTTACAGGTGAGGGAGTTCTGTTTATACAGCTATTCCTATTTTGGAAATCCAGACAACAAGGAAGGTGCCCCTAACACAAGGGTCTTCCCCCCACCCACTATGAACAGTTCAAATTAAGTGCATGTACCACTTATAAACCGTCCATAGAGTATGAGATCAGACCCTCTTTGGACACCCTCGTTATTTATTCATCTGCGCAAGAAAATCACCTAATAAATCATCAAGACCTTCTTGATCACTTTCTTCTTGGGACTCTGTTTCTTGATTCATCCGACTCCAATCAAAGTCATCGTCTAAATCAAGTTCAGGTTCCTTTTCTTGATTCTGTATTTCTTCTTCGTTCATCTCAAGTTTTACTGAAGCAGCTGGTTCCTCTTGTAAGTACAGGGCATCTTCAATATCAAGTGCGCTGCTATTCAAAGAAGCAAACAGAGAAGTTGCCCGAAGCGGATCTGTTAAAAGCTGGTAGAGAATACTCCCAAGTAAAGCTTCGGAGTGTGTGTGCTTCAACCAATCCCGTTGTGCTTTACTTAATTTATGAGGCAGAGGAATCGCAATCATTTCTTGATCTTGGAATGTTGTACGTCCTACGCTTTCCATTACATATTCTGCAATCGTGCTAGAAAAGTTGCGTTTTTCTGTCTCCTTTAATTTTTGCAATTGCCTTAATGTGTGATCTGGAGCATCAGAAGGAATTCGGAAGGTAATCGCTTGTCCCCTTTGAATACTTGAAGTTGGTTTTTTCATTCATTACACCTATTTAGTAGATCCTGCTTTTTGCTCTTGCTTTTTACCTTCTACTTTTGAGTTTTTCCTTACAAAATCAGTTATCAATTTGTAATACGCATTGGACATCATCCAGATGCTTTCTTTCTCATCTTCAAAGAAATCAATGTTATAGCCATCTAAATGGTTATTCAATGTTTTCAAATAATCCTTCAATACGATGGAACCGCCGCCTACAAAATAGCAAATTTCTGTTTGTGAGTTTTTTTGCCAAACATTACGGAGATGACGGTATTGTTTTTTTGCCAGTTCTCCAAGAATTCGATCAGTAATATCATGAACACTCGTTCTTGAACCGCGAACCATAATGTGATTACGATCATTTTTCTTTGTAATAATTTCAACTACGTCACGTCTGCTATCAAGCTCAACACCGTGCTTTTTACGAATTTCCTCACGAATGGCTTCCAGTGCCTCTGCTACACCGAGGTTAAAGCCCTGCGCTTTATCATCATCCACTTTACGATTTTTAATCACAGCGATATCTGTAGATAATCCACCAATATCCTGAATTAATATTTGTTTGTCTATTAAGTCTCTATTAATAATGTTTGAATGGTTATCCATCACAAGGTTGATATACGCTGCAAACCCTTCCGGATACACCTTCACTTCATCAAATTTAATATTTACTTTCAACCCTTGATATTTAGGAGTTATTAAAAACTCTACCTGATGAACAGAGCCAATAAGTTTAGAACGGTACCCAACGTCTTTTCCTTCTTTCACTTCACGAAGCGGTAATCCTGTTCCGAGAGTATAGTTTGCATCTATTACATTATTTGTTTTTTTGAAAACAGCGGCTTGATTTTCATTGACTGCATCAAGCGCTAATGCAGCAAACAACATAATAAGCGTTTGATCTTCCTCTGATTTACTGCTCCCTGGATCTAATTCAAAGGGATTATCACTTTTCGTTGCCAAACTGCCAACCCGATAAATCGCATTATTCTCAAGAAGAGCAGGGGAGTGAACCCGAATGTGAATTCCTTCGATAGGATCCTGTTGATCAAGTTCCTCTATTCCAATGACTGGTCGATCCTCAATATCACGAGCAATAACGTTCGGGATATAGAGTTCTGAATCCATCTTTCCAAATATAGCTTTGATTGCATCATTTCCTACATCGACTGCAGCGGTTCTTGTCGTACTCATCTAACCAATCCCTTCTACTCACTCTGTGTATGTAATGAAGTTATTACATCTATTTAAGGATATGAAAGTTTAAGAGATTGGTCAATAACCCAATAGACGCAAATTCAAGATTTCCCCCGCATGCATTGTTGTATACAACACTATTAAATATGTACACATCCCTCTAAATCAACATGTGTACATATTTGTATACAAGTAAACGAATTTTGTACACATTGTTTACAATTTTGTTTACTTGTACACCGAATTGTAAACAATAATCCTTTTTCCTTAAATTCGATTATTATTGACCGAATCGGGTTAATAATACTCCCTCCCCTTCTTATCATAAATATCATTTTAAAAATAATGTGTATAATCCAATAAATCTGGGCATGGTAATAATTGGCGGAAGTTAGGCACGGGTATTACCTTTTCCCCTACACGGATTGCTGCTTGTACATAGGAGAGCTTCACAAATTTTACACGTTTTAATTTAGATGATTAGGAGGCAACATTCCATGCCAAACCCAAATAAACATTATTATGATTTACCTAAATTCCCTGAACCTTATTGGCGAGATCATCTCTCCTTTCCAGATTTCCCAAAGCTTACTCAAGATATAGAAACAGATGTCGCTATAGTTGGCGGAGGAATTGCCGGTATCACGACCGCTTACCTACTTGCGAAAGAAGGCATACGAACGGTTCTAATCGAAGCAGGCTCTATTTTGACAGGAACGACCGGACATACTACCGCGAAGATTACCGCACAACATGGCTTAATTTATGATCAACTCATTACAGATCACGGTGAAGAAAAGGCAAAGTTATATTATCAAGCGAATAAAGAAGCCATGGATTTCATTAAGCAAACGGCTGAAACACATGATATTGACTGTGATTTAACTATGGAAGATGCATATGTTTATGCTGAAACTGATGAATATGCTAGTAAAATTGAACGTGAAATGAAAGCCTACGAAAGGCTTGGAATTCCTGGTGAATATACGAATACCATTCCTTTTTCTGTTCCGTGTCAAGCTGCAATCATCATGAAAAATCAGTACCAATTCCACCCATTAAAATATCTAACCGGCCTTCTCCCTCTTATAACAAATGCTAAAGGAGCAATTTTTGAACATACAACAGCCATGAAAGTTGAAGTTGGGGAAAGACCAGTAATTATTACAGGTAATGGGGCAAAAATAGCTTGTAAATATGTAGTCACGGCTTCACATTTTCCTTTTAATGACGAAATGGGTCTTTATTTTGCAAGAATGCACGCTGAGCGTTCCTATGTATTAGCTGTTAAAACAAAGAATGATTTCCCTGGTGGGATGTATATTAGTGCGGACACTCCATCGAGAACATTCCGTTATACCACTATAAATGGGGAAAAGCTTGTTCTTATAGGAGGAGAAACACATAAAACAGGGCAAGGGATTTCAATGATGGAACATTACGAAGCTGTTCATGACTTTGCAGAAAAGCATTTTGGAATTAACGGCATTCCTTATCGCTGGTCAGCTCAGGACTATGTAACTCCTGATCATCTACCATATATCGGGCGTATAGCGTCTAATCATCCAAACGTCCTGGTTGCAACAGGTTTTGCCAAATGGGGAATAACGAAAGGAACTATAGCTGCAAAAATCATGACAGATGAGATCATGAACGAGGACAATCGCTATGCAGAGCTCTTTAGCCCTTCACGTTCACAATGGAAAGGTGCAGAAAATATTGTAAAAGATAATCTTGATGTTGCCAAACACTTAATCCAAGGGAAATTTGCTATGGTGTCTAAATTGCCTGAGGATTTAACGAATGACGAAGGAGCCATTGTTAGGGTTAACGGGGACAAGGCAGGATGCTACCGGGACACGGAAGGAACTTTGCATATTGTTGACTCTACCTGTACCCATATGGGCTGTGAAGTAGAATGGAACAGCGGAGACCGTACTTGGGACTGCCCTTGCCACGCTTCTCGATTCTCAATCGCTGGTGAAGTTTTAGAAGGTCCGGCAGTTGAGCCGTTAAAACAAATTATATTGGAATAACCCTCGGCTTAAGAATATGAAGGGAGTGTCGCATAAGGGTCTGGCCCTTTGTTTTTGGGACACCCCCCTTTTATTCTTTAAAAAAAGCATGTTCCCCTGACGATAATCGTATCTTAAATAGATAGAAATATCTCAGAAAGGATGTGTTCTTACACATGAATTACGGGTCTTTCCCTCCTTTTCAAGATAAAACCAACCAACATTCACATGAATGCCCAAACAAATTAACCGTCATCGGAGAAGCAACCATTCAAGCTTCTCCGGATCAGGCAATTATTACATTAGGTGCAATTACAGAAAATAAGGACCCCACCATAGCTCAACAACAAAATGCTACAGCCATGGCTAATATTCTGAAGGGTTTAGCTTCACTTGGCATTCCAGATGATCAAATTAAGACGAAAGAATATCGAATGGATCCGCAATATGATTATCTGGATGGTAAAGAAATTTTTAGAAACTATAAAGTACATCACATTTTGGAAATACGAACCAAAAATATCGATCGAGTTGGCAGCATGATTGACACTTCCATCAAAAATGGCTCCAATTCTGTTTCAAATATTCGCTTTTCATTATCTCAGCATGATATGTATTATAATCAAACACTTGAACTTGCCCTACAAAACGCTAAACAAAAAGCATTAGCATTAGCAAAGGCTGCTGACGTTACTCTGCAGCAGATTCCCGAAATCATTGAAGAAATCCCTGCTGGACCACTACCAGTTCTCTATCAAACCAGCTTTGTAGCAAAGGCTGCCTCCACACAGATCCAACCTGGTGAATTAGAGATCAAAGCGATTGTCAAAGTCATTTATACGTTTCACTAATCTTTAAAATACAACCGTTTTGTTATGATGAACAATGATTCGATCCTCAAGATGCCATCTGACTGCACGCGCCAATACCCGTCGCTCGATGGAACGGCCGATTTTCTTCATGTCATCCGCATGATCGCGATGATCAACTCGATCGGTATCTTGCTCAATAATCGGCCCTTCATCGAGGTCATTGGTTACATAATGTGAAGTTGCTCCAATTAGTTTTACTCCACGATCATAAGCGCGTTCATACGGCCTTGCTCCAATAAATGCCGGTAAAAAGGAATGATGAATATTAATAATCCGATTTGGGTGGGCTGAGACAAATTCTGGAGTTAAAATTTGCATATATCTTGCCAAAACTATCAAATCCACCTCATATTCCTCAAGAAGCTTTAGCTGCTTAGCCTCAACCTCTTTACGAATGTCCCTATTAGCCGGTAGATAATAAAACGGAATGTGAAGAGATTCAACGATTTCACGAGCATCTTCATGATTACTGATAACCAGCGCAATATCTGCCAGTAAATCTCCACTTTGCCATTCCCAAAGCAATTCCAGCAAACAATGGGGCTCTTTTGAAACAAAAATCGCGATTTTCTTAAGGTCACTGACATTGGTATATGTCCATTCCATTGAAAACTGATCCGCAATCGTTTCAAAGGCTTCTGTCATCCCCATAGCTTTCTTCTCTAGCTCCGGGCACTCAAATTCAATTCTTGTAAAAAACGTACCACCATTAGGGTCCATCGAATATTGACTTAATTCGATGATATTCGCTTCAAAATTTTGTAAAAAAGAAGATACAGCTGCAACAATACCTGGCTGATCGGGACATTTTATCATAAGTCTACCTGTATTTTTTTTATTTTCCTTAAATGTAGGTAAGTGATCTTGAGCAAATGGTGTCATTAGTTATTCCAACTTTCTTTACTAGATTTGCTCTATTATACTTCATTCCTGTAGCTGAACAAAGTGAATAATTATAGAAAGAGCAGGACAATTAGTAGGTCCTAACGATTATTCCACTCCTTTACTTTCTGATATTTCCATAAAATCGTTCTTGAAAATAGGATTAAGGCACGTACTCCTGTATAAAGGGTCTCAAAAAAACGAAGCGGTTGTATAGGCCAAGGGAAGAATAAATGAGGAATTCATTTGAATTAAGCGTCTTTTTGAGGAACTCACGCTAAAAAACAGAAGGTACATAATCTGTCTTCATTCAGGGTATTCCCTGCTTATTTGGAAAAGATATGAATAAGGAGCGTATGGACGACCGATAATGAACGCATGTACAATCACAATTGGCGCAATCCATGGAAAAAAATCTGTATTTATGGTATATATGAAGATAAAATTAAATGTAAAGTATACGAGTTTATATATGAAAGAGGTCGAACTTAATTGGAACATAATTCTTCAAATTTTATTAGGAATATTATTAAAGAAGATTTAGAGACAGGAAAGCATGATCACGTCATCACTCGCTTTCCACCTGAGCCTAACGGATATTTACACATTGGACATGCTAAATCAATCATTTTGAACTTTGGTGTAGCGGATGAATTTGGCGGAAAAACCAATCTGCGTTTCGATGATACGAATCCGCTGAAAGAAGATATAGAGTACGTAAATTCCATCAAAGAGGATGTAAAATGGCTCGGCTACGACTGGGATAACCTCTTCTTTGCTTCCAATTACTTCGATGAAATGTACGACCGCGCTGTTTTATTAATCAAGAAGAGCTTAGCTTATATTGATGATTTAAACGCTGATGAAATTCGCGAATACCGAGGGACCTTAACTGAGCCTGGGAAGAACAGCCCGTATCGTGATCGGTCGATTGAAGAAAATCTGGATCTTTTTGAAAAAATGCGCAATGGCGAATTTGCAAACGGTGAAAAAGTTCTCCGTGCAAAAATCGATATGACTTCTCCGAATATTAACCTTCGTGACCCCGTCATTTACCGAATCGCACATGCCGAACACCATAACACAGGCGACAAATGGTGTATCTATCCAATGTACGCTTTCGCTCACCCACTTGAGGATGCGATTGAAGGCGTGACACATTCCATTTGTACCCTTGAATTCGAAGACCAACGTCCACTTTATAACTGGGTTGTCGAGCAATGTGAGATGGCAAGTATCCCACAACAATATGAGTTTGGACGTTTGAACCTGACCAATACCGTAATGAGTAAACGTAAACTGAAGCAACTTGTCGATGAAGGCGTTGTGGATGGATGGGACGACCCTCGTATGCCAACAATCTCAGGGTTAAGAAGACGTGGTTATACACCTGAAGCCATTCGTGCTTTCTGTTATGAAATCGGTGTATCAAAAGCATATGGAACCATTGACAGTCAAGTTCTCAATCATTTCGTTCGTGAAGATTTGAAGCTAAAAGCACCTCGGACAATGGGAATCTTAAAACCGCTTAAAGTGGTCATTACAAATTACCCAGAAGGCCAAGTAGAGTGGCTTGAAGCAGAAATCAATCCGGAAAATCCAGAAATGGGTACAAGACAAATTCCATTCTCTCGTGAGATTTATGTGGAACAAGATGATTTCATGGAAAATCCACCGAAGAAATACTTCCGACTTTTCCCAGGCAATGAAGTTCGCTTGAAGCATGCTTATTTTATTAAGTGTGAGGAAGTTATTAAAGACGAAGAAGGCAATGTAGTTGAGCTTCGCTGCACATATGATCCGGAAACGAAAAGTGGCTCTGGATTTACTGGCCGCAAAGTAAAAGGAACCTTGCACTGGGTGGATGCTACCCATGCAGTACCAGCGGAATTCCGTAATTACCAACCATTAATTCTTGATGAAGAGCCTAATGAAGAGGAAGAAGAAAAAACATTCCTTGAACTTATAAACCCTCATTCACTTGAGATTTTACAAGGGTTTGTTGAGCCAAATATGAAAGATATTCAACCGCAAGATAAGTACCAGTTCTTCCGTCACGGCTATTACAATGTAGATCCAAAACATACAACAGAGGGACATCTGGTCCTGAACCAAATCGTTGAATTGAAAAGCTCATTTAAACTATAAAATAAAAAGAAGAGGATGTCTCAAAGGGTCTTGTCCTCACACTCTATACACCGTTTATTCTGTCATTTACGCGAAATATAAACGATATATAGCAGATGTGGGGTCTCGGCCCTGCATGTGGGGCAGCCTCTTTCCTTTTATTTCTGACTATCTGAATACGAAAATTACAGATAAGAAAGTAATTTACGATGTTTCATCTACTTATTTTACTGACTTTAACCCCAGATTGCTCCAACCCAGCTGAAATAAACTGAGCTACCTCGACCGCATGCTCCCCGTCACCATGAATGCAAACTGTGTCTGCTTGGATTATGAAGTCTGTTCCTTGGGCGGTTTTCACCTTATTCTCCAGAACCATCTTCAGCACCTGACCGACCGCAAGCTTAGGATCTGTAATCAATGCATCAGCATCTTTTCTAGGAGTTAATGAGCCATCCTGTTGGTACGTCCGATCAGAGAAAACTTCCGAAGCAGTATGTAGTCCGATTTTCTCTCCTGAGTTAATGAGTTCACTACCAGCCAACCCAAACAATATAAGCTCTGGATCTACCTGATAAACGGCTTCTGCGATTGCATCAGATAAAGCTGCGTTTTTCGCTGCCATATTATAAAGAGCTCCATGTGGTTTTACATGCGCAAGCTTCCCCCCCTCCGCTTTTACAAATGCAGATAGCGCACCAATTTGATACAATACAAGATCGCTTATCTCTTTAGGGGTCAAGCTCATTTCCCTTCTACCAAAACCAACTAAGTCTTGAAAACCTGGATGAGCGCCAATACCAACATTCTTCTCTAAAGCTAACTTCACTGTTTTTCTCATCGTAGAAGGATCGCCTGCGTGAAAACCGCAAGCAATGTTTACAGAGCTAACATAATTTAGTATTTCCTCATCTCTCCCCATCCTATATGTACCAAAGCTTTCGCCCATATCACAGTTTAAATCTACCTTAAACATTTTGTCCCTCCTATCCATGTAAAAGCGAGATACCTATTTTTAATTGTCTGATCCGCTCTTCTCTTTCCAAATACATCAATTGAGACTCTTTGAGCGAAATTAGTTTAAATTGTAGCTTGTCCCCTGGCTTTGCTTGGGCGATAATTGGCAAATCAACTGTTGCGATTTGAGCAATTTTTGGATAGCCGCCTGTTGTTTGCCGATCTGCCAATAAAACAATCGGGTTTCCCTCAGCTGGTACCTGGATAGATCCATTGCCCACCGCCTCGGAAACCATTTCTTCTGCAGTAGCTAAAGCCAGTGGTTCCCCTTTTAATCGGTAGCCCATCCGATCTGATTGCGAAGTCACCATGAACTCTTTTTGAAAAAAATCCTGTTTGCTTTCTTCTGTAAACCAGTGATATTGTCGACCCTTTATCACTCTGATTGGTGGTTTGCCCATATAGCAAGAAGAGAGAATCGGGTCTGCCATCCAAGTAGCTTCAATATAATCCCGTTCAGCTAACCTTTTCGATAATCGCTGAAAAATCCTTGTACTGCATTTACTCATTGGTTCTGACCTGAGAACATCACCAGCTTTTAACGCTCGCCCTTTAAAACCACCTATTCCTGCTCTTAAATAAGTGGAGTCGCTCCCCATAACCGTTGTAATTTGAAAACTTCCTGCTATCGCTAGATACGCGCGGCAGCCCGTTTTACACGGGCCGAATGATAGTGTGCTACCCTTGCTTACTAGAGTTGGGCGCCACAGGTCAATTGCACATCCATTAATTTTCGGAGATAAATTCCCTCCCGCAAGCGAGATAAGGGCTGTCTCAGTAAATTCAATAACTGGACCTATTAATGTAATCTCAAGCGCTGGTTTGCTTTCGTCATTTCCAACTAGAAGATTGGCGATTCGATGTGACAACTGATCCATCGCTCCGCTTGCAATAATCCCATATTTCTGAAAGCCATACCTTCCTAAATCCTGAACGGTTGTAAGAAGGCCTGGTTTAATTATTTTTATCATCCCTATCCTCCCATTCTATGTATTCCTGATACGTGATTTCTTTAAATGTGATCACATCCCCTGCCCGTAATAAGCTAGGTGGATTATTGAAAGGTCGAAATAATTGAACGGGTGAACGCCCTATGATCTGCCAGCCTCCAGGAGTTTCAATTGAGTAAATACCCGTTTGTTTACCTGCAATTCCAACAGAACCAGCAGGAATGGTTAAGCGAGGTGTTTCTTTCCTTGGCGTAGCAATCTTTTCAGACATTCCACCCATATATGGAAAACCAGGCGCGAACCCAATCATATGTATGTTGTAAGTCCTTGTTTTATGAATTCTAATGACCTCTTCAACGCTAAGTCCATTATGTCTAGCTACAAATTTCAAATCCGGACCTAGTTCACCTCCGTAGCAGACAGGAATCTCTATCAACCTTGGAAGCTGACCTTCTTCAAGCGATAATCCCTCAATTGCCTCTCTTAGCTCCTCACATGCCTGTTCATATGGGAAACAACCATCCTTAACAAGTTCATGATGCCCTATATCATATAACACAGTCACAGACGTAAATGCCGGGATATATTCAATCATCCACACAAATGGATATTGATCAAGAAAAGAAGCAATTGTACGCACTCTTTTCTGTATATCCGGAGAAATTGCAGTCCCCAACTCAATCATGATTCCATTGTCTCCAAATGGGTGTAATTGATAGTCCATGTTCCACCTCCAGCTAAAAAAGAATCGTTCTATTTTCTACCTATATTACTTTGAATCCCCTTGATACTTATCCTATCCATGTTACTCATTATTTCACATGAAATAACAGTAGCAAGTCACCGTAGCCTTCCTTTTTCATTCTCGCTTTCGGAATAAACCGCAAAGAAGCAGAGTTAATACAATAGCGGAGTCCCTTTGGACCAGGACCATCTTCAAAAACATGGCCTAAATGCGAGTCAGCTTCTTTACTCCGTACTTCTGTTCTTGTCATACGGTGACTTACGTCTATGTTTTCCTTCACATATCCGGAAAGAATCGGCTTAGTAAAACTTGGCCAACCGCAGCCGCTGTCATATTGATTGCTTGAACTAAATAAAGGCTCTCCTGAAACAATATCAACATAAATCCCTTCCTGCTTATTATCCCAATATTCATTTTCAAAAGGTGGTTCCGTGCCATTTTCTTGAGTCACAAAATACTGCATAGCAGACAATCGGTCCTTCAGCTCTGATTTATCCTTAGGCCAGTACTTCTTCAGAAAAAGTTCACGACCGCTTCCTTGTCGATATAAGGCGTATCGAAATGCATTCTTTTTGTAAAAATCCTGATGATATTCTTCTGCTCTAACGAAAATCTTAGCCTTTTGGATTGCAGTTACAATCGGTTCTTGAAACAGGCCACTTTCCGTTAATTGCACTTTAGACTTCTCAGCTTCTTGCTTTTGATGTTCATTATGATAAAAAATGACAGACCGATATGCTGGGCCTCTGTCAGAAAACTGCCCGACTGCATCCGTTGGATCGATCTGCTGCCAATATAGCTCTAATAATTTTGTATAGGATATATTGGCAGGATCATACGTAATCTGGACGGCTTCTACATGTCCAGTGGTGCCTGACTTCACTTGTTTATACGTAGGATTTGGTTCATGTCCTCCTGTATAACCGGAAACAACCTGAAGAATTCCCTCTATCTCATCAAAAGGAGAAACCATACACCAAAAACAACCACCAGCAAACGTTGCTAATTCTAATTCCCGTTTATCACCAAAATCATTCATCCGCATCACTCCTTGTTAATATTAGTGAAACTACCATCCGTGGGGTATTGCAATTTGTTAACTTGGAATAAAATACTCTACTCTGGTTCTTAGGTGTTGTCTCAAAAGAAAGAGGGCCCGACCAGGCAACAACTAAATACAGTATAAAGTATATATCACACTTTATACTGTATAGAGAGTTCAAGATCAGACCCTTATAAGACAACTCTACCACTTCAGATTATAGAATAAAGCTTACGATAATGGATGTTAATACACTAACTAAGGTTGCACCGTATAGAAGCTTCAAACCAAAGCGAGCAACAACGTTCCCTTGTTTTTCATGAAGGCCTTTGACAGCACCAGAAATGATACCAATTGAAGAGAAGTTCGCAAAGGAAACAAGGAATACAGAAATGATGCCAATTGATCTTTCACTTAAGCTAGAAGCTACATCGCCTAAAGAAAGCATCGCCACAAATTCGTTCGTAACCAATTTAGTCGCCATAATGCCACCAGCCATTACCGATTCTGAGGCAGGCACCCCCATTAGAATAGCAATTGGTGAGAAGACATATCCAATTAAACTTTGAAAGGAAATCCCGAAAATCATATCAAACAAACTATTCACGAGTGCCATTAGGGCAACAAAGCCAATTAACATCGCAGAAACAATAATCGCGACCTTGAAACCATCCATAATATATTCACCCAGCATTTCGAAGAAGCTTTGTTTATCCTCTTGAACAACGAGGATGTCTTCTTCTTCCGTCACTGTATATGGATTAATGATGGATGAAATAATGAAACCACCGAATAGGTTAATAACAACAGCCGTCACGACGTATTTCGGATCAACCATTGTCATATATGCCCCAACAATTGACATGGAGACTGTGGACATCGCTGATGCACATAATGTATATAGACGATGAGCAGGCAATTGACCGAGCTGTTTTTTTACAGTAATGAATACTTCAGATTGTCCAACAAGTGCAGATGCTACAGCATTGTATGATTCAAGCTTCCCCATGCCATTCACTTTACTAAGTGCCCATCCAATCCATTTCATTATGAAAGGAAGAACTTTAATATGCTGTAGAATTCCAATTAATGCAGAAATAAATACAATGGGAAGTAGAACATTTAGGAAAAAAGGAAATTCGCCTTTATTGGTAATTCCGCCAAAAACAAAGCTAATCCCTTCATTCGCAAAGCTTAATAACTTCGTAAACCCATTTGCAATTGCTTGAATGACATCAAGACCAATTTTAGTATTCAATAATACATAACTTAGGATTAATTGGATAATAATCATCAGGATTATAGGTCTAATTTTTACTTGTTTGCGATTGTTACTTGCAATCCAGGCAAGAGCAAGAACTACAATTAATCCTACGATTGAGATTAAATAATTCATTTGTTACCTCCACTAGGTAGTATTTTAAAGTTGAACGTCTGACTACTTATCATTCATATAAGTTTTCATTTACAACTTATATCATGCCCAAATACACAGTACATTTCCCATTAACGAAAACGTATTCAAAAATAAAATCATTCCAATTTCCCCTTGCGCATTGTACAAATGATAAGATCATTAAGCAAAATTGATTATAGCAAAAACATATTAGGCTAACAAGGTATACAAAATAAAGACTCCTTCTAATGGTGCAAATTCGATTTATTTTTTAGTTCTATTATTATAATCCCCATTTTAGTGTTTATTTCTCATAATTATTAGTAAAAATAATAAAATAATTTCGATTTACTAATTTTATTTAAATTATATTAGTATATAGAAACTGAAAAAATAGGAAGGTGGGTGTCCAAAGCAAAGAGTCTGACCCCGCAGCAACTAAATTCAGGATAAGATAAGTGTATAAAACACTTCATACTGATTTAGAGTGCGAGGTCAGACCCTAATGGGACGCCCCCTCCTTATGGATCTATAAAACTTTACTTAAAAATGATTGCGTCCGTACATGCTGTGGATGACTAAATAGTTCTTCAGGAACGTTTTCTTCCACCACATAGCCACCGTCCATGAACATGACTCTATCGCCTACTTCGCGGGCAAATCCCATCTCATGTGTGACAACAACCATCGTCATACCTTCTTTGGCAAGTTGTTTCATGACATCAAGTACATCGCCAACCATCTCTGGATCCAAAGCTGAAGTTGGTTCATCAAATAGCATAATTTTTGGATCCATCGCAAGCGCCCTTGCAATCGCGACCCGCTGCTTTTGCCCGCCAGAAAGCTGGGCTGGGTAGCTATCTGCCTTTTCTCTCAAGCCTACTTTATCTAGCAGCTCATACGCCCTTTTTTTCGCTGCATCTTTAGTTGTTAGCCGAACCTTCATCGGCGCCAGTGTGATATTTTCTAGCACCGTTTTATGCGGAAATAAGTTAAACTGTTGAAACACCATGCCGACTTCCTCACGTACTTTATTGATATTCACAGTACTACTTGAAATGATATGACCGTTCACAATGACTTCGCCATCAGTAATATCTTCAAGTCGATTCAAGCATCGTAAAAACGTGCTTTTCCCAGAACCAGACGGGCCGATCACACAAACCACTTCGGTTTCTTGAATAACCGTACTGATATCCTTTAAAACTTCAAGATTTCCAAATGACTTCTTTAAATGTCTCACTTGAATAATGCTCATCGTAATTCAAACCTCCTTTCTAAGAAATTGGCTAGTAGGGTTAATGCATAGATAATAATGAAATAGATAATTCCTACTATTAGCCAAATTTTAAAGGATTCGTAAGTCGCCGCCTGCTGGATTTGTCCACGCTGGGTTAAATCAGCAATGCCAATAATTGATAGCAGTGATGTATCCTTTAAACTAATAATTGATTGGTTTGTAAAGGTTGGGAGCATTCGTCGAAATGCCTGTGGGAGAACGATATATCGCATCGTTTGTGTACTTGTTAACCCAAGTGACCTCGCTGCCTCTGCTTGACCACTATCAATGGACTGAATGCCCGCCCTGATGATTTCAGCAAAGTAAGCTCCGGCATTAATGGCGACCGTTACGATCCCCGCAGTTGTTTTGTCCATCGAAATCCATGGTATTGTATTTAAGCCAAAATAAATGAAGAACAATTGTACGATGAATGGTGTTCCACGAATGGCATTTATATAGGATTTAGCAATCCAGTTTAAGGGTTTTATCGGCGCCAAACGTAGCAATGCCACGATTAATCCAATTATGAAACCTAAAATAAGAGCAATGATAAAGATATATAATGTAACCTTCAGCCCGTCCATTAAATAGGGCAGTGCATTCCTAACTACATCCATAAGGACTCCCCTTTCAAAAAAAGGGCACGAGTACATTCGTGCCCCGACCAACTACATATCCCTTGATTATTCATTCAAATATTTATTAACAATCTCATCGTATTTACCACTATCTTTCAAGTTAGCCAAGCCTTCATTCATTTTCTTTAGTAATTCGTCGTTTTTTCCTTTCAAAACAGCAATGCCGTATTCATCCCCGTTTAAACGATCACCGACGATTTCTAGGTCAAGAGTACTTTGGGCAATCGCATAGGCGATAACAGGATAGTCTTCAATTAAAACATCTGAATTTCCGTTCGCCACATCTTGGAACATCGCAGGACTATCATTGAATTGGACCAATTCAAAACCTATTTCTTCGGCTTTTTCTGTTGCGAATTTAGCTCCCGTTGTTCCCTTTTTCGCCGCTACCTTTTTACCTGCCAGATCCTCAATTGACTTAATACTTGTCTCCCCTTGCTTCACAACCATTGTCAAACCTGCTTTGAAATATGGATCTGTGAAATCTACGACTTTCTTCCGATCATCTGTAATACTCATTCCAGCAATTGCCACATCAAGCTGACCCGCCTGCATCGCAGGAATAATCCCACCGAAATCCATCGGTTTGAAATCTACTTTGAAATTTTGATCTTCAGCAATGGCATTAATGAGATCAATATCAATGCCTGTGTAGTCTCCATTTTTTTCTTCATATTCGAATGGTGGATATGTCGTATCAATTCCTACTCGATAGCTCTTGGCTTCGGCATCTCCTGCTCCAGCATTCCCAACCTCTTTTGTGCCACACGCAGCCAATACTAGCGCCACCACGAATAACAAACTCACTATCTTAAATGTTTTCATCAAACCATCCTCCCCATTTTTATTTAAGCCTTACTTAAGTGTAGTGATTATGTAACTTTCTTCCGTACAACATCTTAAAATACTTGTACCCCTTTCCTAATCATATAAAACTATGATTATTTATATTCACTGTTATTAGAATATTGCTTTAATTATTTATAGGCATAATCCTAAAATATAGGGGCAGAAGATGAATTAGCCATTCTATTTGGGACGCCACTTTTCTCACTTACCACCCCTGGAATCGTACCAAATCTCATTGTTGTAACACTCTTTTCTACAAGAAAAGTAACTAGCAAGAAATTTGATGAAATTCTCGTTAAAGAGCAATCGCCAAATAATCCCCACCTATAAACCAGACAGGGATTTGGCTATTAGTTAGATAACTTGCTAAAAACCATACAGGTGATTGGCAGAGTTGTTGATCAAGGAAGTAGTTGGTCTAAAGCATTTTCATCTGTCTCATACAGGAATAAAGTAAACAATTTAACAGTACAGAGAAAAACCCGAAACGGTAATTAAGCTTCGGGTTTTTGTGTAAAGGAATAGGAGCTTTGCGCCATTACCTTATACGGGAACCAATTAAATTGAAACATCTATACAATTGCAGAGATTCTCCGTCAACTTCTGGGAGTTGGTCTCCCAATTTTAAATAGATCTTCCTTCGTAGAGTAACCTTTTAACGACACGCTGTTCCTTCAATTGATTTTTCTCCACATCAGTGCATTCGCAAAGAATAGGACAATAAGATACATATACACGCCATAATCCCACAAACGGATGGCCAAATAATGCACACCCATTAACAGTACAATCAGGATCAAACTAAGAAAGGTCTTAACGCCTTGCGATTGCTGGACCGTATCCATCGGTTCTGAGAAAGGGAGGGATGGAGTAAACAGTTGAAAACAAAGTACAGTCAAAAAACTAAAGGCTAGTAATACCGCAAATAGATCCGGGATAATCCTACCCCCGTACAATATAGTAAAAAGGACACCTTCAAACAGCATAGTTGGCACTACATAATTCATTAACACTGCCTTAAGTGTACCTGTTTTCAGAGCGGACAAATCGCCAAGCGGTGCCACTTTATAAATCCAAGCGCCTTTATAGTTAGATGAATGCTGGACCATCAGGACTAAAGTCGGAATCATTAGTCCTGAGAAGTAAATAATGATATAACTATTATTAGCCGTAATCTCGCTCAGATTACTTTCCCGAAGAAAGCTGAATAGAATGATAAAGGGAATGACAATCGACATGCCCAAGATTGGATAAACCTTCAGTTTAAATTCACGCTCATTCTTCATCATCTTATGGGCAAACTGATAAAAGATTCTCTCTTCACGGCTTTGGCAAATCCATTTTCCACCCCGTGAAAATAAACTTTTTGTACTCTTCCTTTTTGGTATTTGTACACTCGACAATTTTTGAAGATTATGTTCAAAGGTTGGAAGTAATTTAAGATAATAGAAAATAGCTAGAATTGGCACAGCAATCGAGAATAGTGTGAGCATTAAATACATACGATCCATGCCATTCATTACATATTCGAATGCAGCGCCATACCAAATTGGAATGATCAAATAATGCCACCAAGACAAGTTAAACACAATCTCCAAATCGACAAATTCAAACACCCTTACTAAAACTTGATAGCCAATAGCCATCCCTAATGACAACATAATCTGAAAGTAATTAATTACGTCTTTCAGCTTTTCTCCATCAAAAAAGCGAAGTACAAACATATATAATAGAGCTGTTAATACAACAATTAAAATATTTACAAATATGAGCTCTATAATAAAAAGAATGAAGAAAAGAAAACCATGCTTGAATAAGGACACGATTAGCGCTGGCCCGGAAAAAGCAATAGTTAAATAAAACATATAAATTGTCACGTGAATCGCTTTCGCCAATCCTAGTGTCCGGCTGTTTACCGGCTTCGTTAGAATCATTCCTTTATCTCTTGTATCCAGCAAAACTGTCGAAAAGTCAGAAACAACAGACATCATGACCATGAACATTAATACGCCGAAATAGAGACTCATTTGGAATAGAAAATGATCACCGAACACAATAAAGATGATCATAAAACAGCCTATGATTAGGTATATCCAAAGTGATTGAATAAACTGATTTGAATCATTTCTTTGTTTCTTCTTATTCCTTTGCCCAATGATCGCAGGGGCCTTCCGACTGTCCATCAGTAATTTCACTTGAAGAATCTTCCTCATAATTGGATAATCAATACCGAACTTCGCAAACAACCATCTTAACCGATCCAATAACAACAATATTTTAAAATCCTTCATTCGTGAACCTCTTGGAAGCTTGAAACAAACTCCATGGCAATATCTTTATGTTCATTAAAGCCGGTAAGCTGATTGAAAATCTGCTCTAATGATCCTTCCTTATTGCTGTGCTGCAGTTCAGAGAATGTTCCATCTGCGATAATTTGTCCTTTATTAATCAAAATAATACGGTCACTGATTTTTTCAACAACATCCATAATATGTGATGAATAGAATATCGTCTTCCCCTGACTTGCGAGTAAAGACATAATTTCTTTCACAACCATCACGCTATTCGCGTCGAGCCCGCTCAATGGTTCATCTAAAAAGAGAAGATCTGGATTATGCAGCATACTAGATATCAGCATCACCTTTTGCTTCATTCCTTTTGAATAAGAAGCAATTCTACTATCGTATACATCCTTGATCCCAAAGCATTCTGCCATCTTAAAGGCCCTAGTATCCGCTGTCTGGAAATCAAGTCCATACAGTTCACCAATAAATGTAAGGTATTCACGTGCTGTCAAATTATCGTATATATCTACGACCTCAGGAACATAGCCAATTCTTTTTTTATATGAAATATCTCCATCTGCAATGTCACGACCAAAGATCTCCATACTGCCGCTATAGTCTTCAATCAACCCCAGCATAAGCTTGACGGTCGTACTCTTCCCCGCTCCATTCGGGCCAATATACCCGATAATTTGCCCCTCATAGACTTCAAGATCAATTCCATTCAACACATCTACACCGCTATAATTCTTTCTTACGTTATTCATTCGAATGACAGGACTTCTTTCCATCAATTAATCACCACATTCCCCAATAGTTATATTATCATCCTAACATATACTGGTAAATTATTGAGAGTTCTATTTGAACTTTACAAAAATAAGAGTGGTGAACTCCCCTTCCACAGCTACTCTCTAATTTTTCGTGACAATAATCTGTCACAGGCAAAATAGAATGAATTCTACTTGTATACTCTATGAAAGTTTCTCCCATAATTGGCCTTTCAGGAGGAACCAATACGCACAGGATCTAAAAAGACAGATTATAAGTGGAATGGGGAGTTCCCATGACAAAAACGATATGGTCCCTAGCGTTGATAAAAATGACCCAAGGAATAAAGATGGTGTAAAGTACAATATCCCAGATCCGGAAATTTATATTGAATATTATGAATCTTCATTTCTAGCTCATTGATTTCTCTTGGGCATAAGCCAATGAAAGGACAAAAAAGAAGAGGTTTCTCACCCCTTCACAGTCAACCTTTAATTTTTCGTAACAATGACATTCCCATTTTCTGCTGCCAGCATTATAGAATGAATTCCACTGCCAAGCTTCGCCGTTCCTTGTCTTTTTTCTTCCGATTCGTTTACTGGAGCTGAAATTTTCCAGTTAATATTCCCTTTGATTTCACCATAATTTGTGGAGGCATCCAGTGTAATTGGTTGATCCTGTAAAATACTCCAGACAATATCTCCGCTAGATGATTCAATGATTGAACTTCCAGTAAGAAAACTATCTGTCAGCATCACGTCTCCCCCATGAGTCTGCGCAAACAATGTACCGGTATAGGCATTCACAGTGATATCTCCATTAGACGTTTGTAGCTTTGCTGGTGCATGGATATTATCAATCCCGATAGAGCCCTTGCCTACATCTACTTTCACTACCGCCTGCTTTGGCACAGATATATGCAGGCGTCCTGTTATTCTAGTCATATCATTTAGTTCAAATTCAGAATCTATCAAATCCAGATACACTTTATTTCCAATTTGTTTCAGCGAAAACTGCTCGTCTACTTTATTCTTTAGCTGTTTATCGTTTCTTACATTTGCACTCAATTTTCCTTCTATCTTAACTTTCTGTTCATCAGTCCCTGTTATAAATACATCTTCACTGGGCAGCGAAATAACCACTTCCTCTATCGTAGAAGAAAGTGCAAGCTCTTCTTGCATGTTATAGGTAGAAGGCTGGAAGCTAAATCCCAGCTCATCCATGGCCGCTTTTCCGAAACTGAAGACTAAGGATGCCCCACCAATTAGTATTAGTAATATAATACTAAGCCAGTGGATACCTAGTTTTTGATCTTTTCTAAAAAAGTGAAGAATGAGAATTTCCACGCCAAGTAAAATACAAATGATTGGCCATGAATAGACTAGTACTTTTGCAAAAGGAATGGATAAGAAGGATTGCATAAGCCACAGCAACCCAATTACGATTAAAAGAATGCCCGCAGTAATCGAACCAATCTTCCAATTCCTCATTGTGTTTCCTCTTTTCTGCCGCGAAGAAGCTTAGACCCAAACCCAATTAAGATTGACGCCAAGACAATCTGTTGCAGGAAATTATAAGGTATATATTGGGTAAGTCCGCTTGGAAGCCAGTTCATGAACATTTGCATGAAACTTATTAGACCGACTACGATCAGGATCCATCCGATTACGTTCTTCTTCCCTTGAAGAACATCCCAGTGAAATAGCATTTCGTCGTCTCTTTCACCGGTTTCAATAATCGTGCGATAATGATTTAATGCGTCATAATACGCATAGAAAACAAGCACTGGCAGGAATATGGCAAGACCACCGAATAATTGAGCGGTAATGAACACTCCCCCGAAAAATAACAACATTAATTGCAGGCCTCTATTCATCAATCCTAGATAAAATTGCCCAAGTCCCGGCAAGATTGATAGGATATATATCCATTTCTTTGGCTGTTTCATTTATTCTCCCCTCCAGTTTTTGACTGTATTTTCAAGTTAATTTTATTCAGAGAACTCATTCCTTTTTCTAAAGAATGATTAGCTTGTTCTACTGTTACGGACGAAATCCCTATCACATGATCAGAGGTATCAATGATATAATCAACAATTTTCAGCTGAGAAAATAGGATTGTTGCCGCTGCCGCAAGGATAAAGTCGAGATAGGTACTACGTTTGTTTTTCCGTACAAATTTTTGCTTTTCCGTTTTCTCAATCTCGCTCATAACATCAAGCGTTACATCAACGGATAGCTCAAGAGATGGCTCATTCCATTCATTCGTTAATTCTTCAATTACAATGAACTCTCCCTTACACTGACTACAACCGATTAAATGATTTTCTAGATTTTCTATTTCTTTGCCGGAGAGTTCATTCTGTATATACGCGATAAGTTGTTCTTCGGTGATGTGCTTCATCAAAGTTCCTCTCCCTTCCCTTGTTTTTTCATGATAAGTTTGGCTCGATATAGTCTAGATTCCACGGTTTTGACCGCAACATTTAATGTAGAGGCTATTTCACGATAAGATTGCTGCCGAAAGTAATAAAGATGGACCACTTCCTTATATGTATCTGGGAGTTTTTCCATATAGGCACGTGCAAGTTCTTTGTCTTCTTTTTGAAGAAGTAGATCTTCCGGTGTAGCCCCGAAAGGAATGTCATAAAGATTTGCCTCCCCTTCACAGGCTACTTGTCTAATCTGCTTGCGCCGATAATCAAGAGTCTTACTCATCGCAATCTTATAGATCCATGTAGAAAGACTGGAATCACCTTTGAACTGAGAAAGAGAACGATACAGCTGAAGAAATACTTCCTGGGTGATATCTTCAGCATCTTTGGTACTTTTACTTACTTTATACGCAATTGCAAACACCCTAACCTGATAACGGGATATCAGCTCACGATACTGATCCTGTTCTCCGGCTACGATTCTCTTTATAAGCTGTTCATCCTTCTCCACCTGTATCACCTCTTTTCTCTCTATTTATTTAGACGTACAATCATGTAAATCCCCTGCAAGTTTTTTAAAAAACTTTTAAAGAATAAAAAAAAGACCGAAATAAATTCAGCCGTTTTCTATATAGAGGGATCTATTTATTCATACAATAGGAATTTCAATCCCCTTCTAAAGTACCTGTTAATTTCCTTCGTTTGATAAATTTTTGGTGTAACTGATTGATCACTTCTGAGAACAGTAAGCCCATCGCAATAGCTCCTGAAAGCATGATAACCTTGGCTGCAAGTTGAATCGCGATGTTATAATCATTTTCAACAAAATGACGCATGGCGTCATACGATAACCCGCCTGGAACAAGCGGAATAATCCCTGCCACACTAAATATAATAACCGGCATTTTGTACAACTTTGCAAAGAACTGACTGATAATAGCCACAATTAATGAGGCCACGAGTGTAGCCATAATGCTACTAACATCCCTGGAATAAAGCATATAATAGACAAACCACCCCGCCATTCCAATGAAGCCGCATTTCACTAAAGATCCCTTTGGAGCGTTAAAAATAACCCCAAATGCTGCTGACGCAATAAAACTCGTAATAAGCTGTGTAATCATTTACGTCTCCCTCGTAGTATTAGTGCGTGTTCAAAAAGGAGGATAAAAAGAGCCTCGAAGCAATTCGCAAGTTTTTTTACCGGAGTTTTTGAACCAACCTCTATTACAAAAATATTAAGGCAACCGCAATCCCTGACCCGATTGCTGACGCTGTCAAAAACGCTTCCGCTCCTTTAGCAATTCCCGATACTAGATGGCCGGTAATTAAATCTCTCACTGCATTTGTAATGAGGAGACCAGGTACAAGCGGCATAACTGCTCCAATAATAATTTTATCTACATATGTACCCAAGTTATAGGAAACGGCGATAAACGCAAAGGTTCCAATGATTAAAGATGCAATAAATTCAGCAAAAAATTTAATCTCTAGCAGTTTGTGCAGATAAACAAGAGCTGAAAAGCCAAGACCTCCAGCAAAGCATGCTACCAAGAAGTCCGTCCACAGCCCCTGATACATAATCATAAAGCAGCCGCTTGCAATAAACGCAGCAAAGATCTGAAGCCATTTCGGATAAGCAAGATTTGAAACCTCTATTTCCTTTAACTTTACCAACGCTTCTTTCGCTGTTAGTTCACCGCTACTTATTTGCCGGGAAATACTATTTACATTCGTTACTTTACGCAGATCTGTGGAGCGTTCTGAAATCCGAATCAACTTTGTCGGATCGTTTCCATCCATTGAAAAAATAATGCCCGTGGGTGTCACAAATGAATGAGACGAGCGGATTCCGTATGAAGCAGCAATTCGAGTCATCGTATCTTCAACCCGATACGTTTCTGCACCGCTACTGAGCATAATCTTCCCTGCCAATAAACAGACCTCAATAATCTCGTAAGTGGTCGTTGTCCTTATTTCCATCTACATCTCTCCAAAACCTAGTTTCCTTTATAGTATCGTTATTTTCATGAAAATCAAATGGCTAGATCGTAGAAAACAAAAGAATCATACTTAAGCCTGTAGTAAAGGGAACAACAGCAGCAGTACCAGATATTCCCTGAGTAAAAGGCGAAATCGCCTTCCATCCCTCTGCACCTAATTCATTTAATACTACATCATTTTCCAAATTGGTTTTAAAAAAGCCTCTGCTTTCAAGTTTACTTGTTTTGTATTCATATTTAATCATTTTTCCACCATCTACCTTTATTACGATAATTCCAGTAAAAGAATTCATAAATAGATGCATTCGACGTAAAAAAGCATGATAGGATAATCATGCTCTTTGTATCAGCTATTCTGTTTGTATAAATCGATCAACTACCTCGTTAAACCTTTCTGTTTCTTCTAAAAATGGACAGTGACAGCTGTTTTCAAATATTTCAAGTTGTGAACCTGATATATTTTCCTTCAGATGTTCACCAGCTGCAACAGGAATAACTTTTTCTTCTCGGCCAAAGCAAAGCAGTGTAGGTACGGTGATACTTGGCAAAAAACCCCGGTAATCGACAATCGACTGATCAAATAAAATGGCACTCGCAATAGATTCAGGCATTTTTGTTACCTCTTCAAGCATCCAGGCTACCTCATCTGGTTTCAATTCATCTTTAAACATAGAAGTTAGGAACCCTGTCAAAAACTCTGAACGATTCGTCTGGATTTCCGTCATAAAGGCACTTAATGTCGCAATATCGAAGGCTCCAATGTCAAAGTCAGGCCATTTAAAATCCGAAGCTAGCTCATCTACTATGATGGTTGAATGAATATTTTCTGACCCAAACTGCCTTATATAATCCCATACGACGAAAGCACCCATCGACCAGCCAACGAGCACAACATCCTTTAAATCCAATTTTTCAATACATGCATGCAAATCCTTGGCATACGTCGCTACTGTATTTCCATGGTGAACATGTGAAGAACGTCCATGGCTTCGAAAGTCTAGAAGGATAGAGCGATAATTCTCTGCAAAATAAGACAGCTGCTTTTCAAAAAAGCGGCTGCTCATCCATACACCATGCAGGAAAATTACCGGTCTTCCAGTCCCTTTTTCTTCATAATAGATGTCAATCCCTTGCTCAACCGTTACATAAGCCATCAAAACCCTCCCATTCTGTGGAAAAGGGGTGGGGCTTCGCAAAATCAGCTCCGCACCGCCACCTTCATTAGGTGATACAATCTGAGAATCTGAACCTTTTTCATCGTTAAGTTGAGAGCAGACGCTCATGGATATTTTTTATTAATAAATTGGACAGAGCTTACTACAGTCCTTCAAAAAATTGACTGCAAAACTGTATTTTACATATAATAATAAACTCTATGTATCTATATCATTTTTCATGAAAGAAGGATTAGATGTTTTGAAAAAATTTTTATCCAATTATAAATCATCACTTACGTTACTTATCGCAATTATCATTGGTGGTATTGCTGGAGTTGTATTCGGAACAAAGACATCTGTTATACAACCATTAGGTGACTTGTTTCTTAACCTCATGTTCATGATGATTGTCCCTCTCGTATTCTTTAGCATAGCTGCCATCGCGAATATGGGCGGTATGCAACGCCTTGGTAGGATTATGGGGAGTATTGTCATTGTCTTCCTTGGGACTGCAATTATTTCTGCTCTTCTTGCTTTTATAGGAACAAGTATTGTCAATCCATTAGAGGGCACTGATACTTCTGCTATTAAAAGTTTAATGGAGCAAGCGGAAAAACCAGAAACTTCATTAGAAAATATCTCCGTGCTCGGGCAGCTTGTAAATACCTTTACCGTTTCCGATTTTTCTTTATTGTTATCGCGAAGCAATATGCTTCAACTAATTGTTTTCTCTGTTCTTTTCGGCCTTGCTACAGCATTAGCTGGTGAAGTGGCCAAGCCAGTCGCTGCATTTCTAACGGGCGAAACAGCGGTTATGATGAAAATGGTCAAAATGGTGATGTATTATGCTCCCATTGGCCTTGGCGCTTATTTTGCCGCGGTGATTGGTCAACTCGGACCACATATTCTTGAAGGATATGCCAGAGGATTTGTTCTTTATCTCTTATTAACCCTCGTGTACTACTTCGGATTCTTCACTTTATATGCTTATCTTGCAGGACGTAGTGAAGGTGTTAAGATTTTCTGGAAAAATGCATTTACACCATCCATCACAGCGATCGCTACCTGTTCAAGTGCTGCCAGTATTCCGGCGAATCTCGAATCTACTCGTAAGATGGGCGTACCAAAGGATATCGCTGAAACGGTGATCCCACTTGGTGCAAACATGCACAAGGACGGCTCGGTATTTGGTGGTGTATTGAAAATCGTCTTCTTATTTACTTTGTTTGGCAAAGACGTGACAAGCCCGTCAAACATCTTAAGTATTATTGCAGTCTCTTTCTTAGTCGGAGCAGTAATGGGTGCAATTCCTGGAGGTGGCATGATTGGCGAAATGTTGATTCTTAGCATTTTTGGCTTTCCACCAAGCGTTCTGCCGATTATCGCTGTAATTAGTACGATTATTGATGCTCCAGCGACCCTGTTAAACTCTACGGGAAATACAGTATGTGCCATGATGGTCACACGACTCGTTGAAGGGGAAAATTGGTTGAAGAGGTCTATTTCTAGAAGTGAAATCGTATAACTTTATAGAGATCAGATTATTGAGGTGTCTGGCTTTTTCTCGCTAAAGTGACAAATTGTTTCACGTGAAACGGGGTTGTCCTGAAAGGGTCTGGCCTCACACTATATACACCGTTTATTGTTTCATTTACTCGTATTATAAACGATATAATATAGGAGTCTAACCCTTTCGTTATCGGACAGCACCATTTTAGTTATCACTTCAGCTTTCTAATGAAAACAACCTTTAAATAATTTCCTTCTTTGAATTCCTCAATCGTTTTAAAATCATCCGGTAACGAAAATTGTTTTTCTATTTTATAGTTAAAACCACTTTCTTTAAATGCTGCATCAATGAAACCTTTGAATTTTTTCATATCAAAAGTGCTACTGTTGGTAGAGGCTACTATAACTCCATCATCCTCTGTGATTGCGATTGTATCCTTTAATAGATTCTTGTAATCCTTGGCTGCACTAAAAGTAAATTTCTTTGATTTAGCAAAGCTTGGTGGGTCGAGGATCACCATATCAAACGTTAGGTTCTTCTTGATTGCATATTTAAAATAATTGAACACATCCATTACAACAATATTCTGCTCGATGGGATCAATACTGTTCACACTAAATTGCTCGCTCGTTTTTGGCAGGCTGCGATTGGCAAGGTCAACACTTGTTGTTTTAATCGCTCCACCCAGTGCTGCAAAAACAGAGAAAGCTCCTGTATAAGAAAACATATTCAGCACCGTTTTCCCTTTTGCATATGTATCACGAATGGTTTTTCTGATTTCTCGTTGATCAAGGAATACACCAACCATAGCTCCATCATTTAAATACACAGCAAAATTCACAGCATTTTCTTTGACTATCAGTGGAAATTCAGGCGCTTCTCCCATGACGAAATCATCTTCATCCATATACTGCCCCTTTGTATCGAAGCGTTTCTTCTGATACACTGATTTAACCACCACACTATTAAGCAAAGCTTTCAGCACAAGCTCTTTAAATGAGTAAATTCCCGCACTATACCAACTCAACACAAAATGACCATCATAATAGTCAATAATTAGGCCACCAATTCCATCTCCTTCGCCATTAAAGATACGAAAAGCTGTCGTATCAGGGTCTTCAAAAAACGGTTTTCTTAACGCAATCGCCTTTTGCAGCTTTTTATCAAAAAAAGACTGGTTCACTTCTTCCGACTCGCTATGCGTAAGAATCCAGCCAATTCCTTTGTTTTGAATGCCATAATACCCTTTACCTAGAAATTTCCCTTTCTCATCTGTTACTCTGATGATCTTTCCCTCTTCCTGAAGATCTTGGCTGTTTATCACAGCATCTTTTTCAATTAACGGATATCCCTTAGCCATCTTATTGATGAAGTTGTTTTTTATTTTTATATTCATTTGTAACATCCTTTAAAATAATTTTCACGCTTCATTCTATCATCTCATGCATTATAGGAAAAATGCAAAAGGGTTCATTTAAGTTTACACCAGCTACTTATTTAGAGGCTGTAACAATGAGCGTGATCAAAATAGTCCTTCTCAGTCCTTTGTAACATGATGAGAAAAAGTGCAGGGTGAAGCATTTTTTTCGAGCATTCAACTTGTCATCTAATTCTTTCATCTCAAAAAGGCATGATTATTATCTATTATTCAGATTGTTAAGGTTAATTGTAAGAGATAAAATGTAATTAAATCAAAATTAAACTATTCAAGGAGTGATACATCATGGTGGTTCAAGAGCCATTACAAGGTCAATTACAAGCAGCTGAAGAATATGTAAACAACGTATATGAGCTTGTTAAACAGCGCAATCCGCATGAGTCTGAATTTCATCAGGCCGTTAAAGAAATCTTCCTCTCTCTTACTACAGTATTCGCAAAATACCCACAATATATTGAACATAACATACTTGAAAGAATTGTAGAACCTGAGCGAATGATTACCTTTAGAGTACCATGGGTTGATGATAAGGGAAAAGTTCAAGTGAATCGTGGTTTCCGCGTTCAATTTAATAGTGCAATCGGTCCATACAAAGGCGGACTTAGGTTTCACCCGACTGTGAACGCAAGCATTATTAAATTTCTAGGCTTTGAGCAAATTCTAAAAAACTCCCTTACAGGTCAAGCAATAGGTGGCGGTAAAGGCGGTTCTGACTTTGATCCGAAAGGAAAATCAGATCTTGAAGTGATGCGCTTTACACAAAGCTTCATGACAGAGCTTTATCGCCATATCGGTCCTGATATTGATGTTCCAGCAGGGGACATCGGCGTAGGGGCAAGAGAAATCGGCTACTTATTCGGGCAATACAAACGCATCCGCGGTAGTTATGAAGCTGGTATACTGACTGGCAAAGGAATTGGCTATGGAGGTAGTCTTGCCAGAACAGAAGCAACTGGATATGGTGTCGTTTACTTCGTACAAGAAATGCTACAGAGCAAAGGTTTGAGCTTTGAAGGCAGTACTGTGACAGTGTCAGGATCAGGTAATGTATCGATTTACGCAATTGAAAAAGCCGTTGAGCTTGGAGCGAAAGTTGTTGCGTGCAGTGATTCGAATGGATATATTTACGATGAAAAGGGCATTGATTTAGCTACTTTGAAACAACTGAAAGAAGTCGAAAGAAAACGACTTAGCGAATACACAGACATTCATCCGCACGCTATGTACTTTGAAGGTAGCAAGGGCATCTGGACTGTACCTTGCGATATTGCCCTACCATGTGCCACGCAAAATGAATTGGATGAATATGATGCAGAGATCCTTATTTCAAATCGAGTAAAAGCAATTGGAGAAGGAGCAAATATGCCTTCTACATTAGAGGCAATCGACCTCTTCCACAATAATGAAGTGCTCTTTGCTCCAGCAAAAGCTGCAAACGCTGGTGGAGTAGCTGTATCTTCTTTAGAAATGGCACAGAATAGTTCACGAATTTCTTGGACATTTGAAGAAGTTGATGCAAAACTGCAAACGATTATGAAAAACATTTATGAAAATAGCTTAAAAGCATCAGAAGAATTCGGTGAACCAGGAAATCTAGTCATTGGATCAAACATCGCTGGCTTTATTAAAGTTGCGGACAATATGATTGCACAAGGTGTTATCTAATACGAAACCATTTATGTTACAAAGAGGGTGTCCCATTATGAAATGGTGACACCCTCTTTCTTTATTTGAAGCCCAACCTGTTTAAAAAGGTTCATATAGTTTTTGGGTTAAAAATAGCAAAACTAGATTGATAACAATAAAAGAAGCGAATCGATTCATTTATTCATGTCAAAATGAAGTTGAGATCAATAATATGACGAAAAGGTCAGTCCCCACATCCACTATATTACGTTTAAGGCGTGAACATGACACAATAAACGGTGTTATAGAGCGTGAGGTCTAACTCTTTTGGGTCCACCTCTTCTATTTGACTTACATCGTATTTATTTTCACGGTAACCTTAAATAAATCTCCATCAATTTCAAGTTCCAAATCACCGCCATGCATATCCATAATAGACTTGGCAATGGCAAGCCCAAGTCCTGAACCCTCTGTATGACGTGACGTATCTCCTCGTTTAAATCGTTCAAACATTTCATCGACACTGTCACCGAGCTCATACTTTGTCACATTTTTGAACGTGATCACGGCTTGATTGTTCATTTTTTCAACGGATATATAGACCCTTGTTTGTTCCATCGAATACTTTAGAATATTGCCAATCAGATTATCAAATACCCGCCATATCTTCTGCCCATCAACAATGGCATACACAGGATGATCTGGACAATTGATACGGAATTGTAGCGTTGATTTCTTTATGGCTTCATCATGTTCGGCAAGTGCTTGCTGAAGAAGCTGGACGATATCCGCCTGTCCCTTGTTAAGATTAATACTTCCACTTGCCATTTTTGAAGCTTCGAAAAGATCTTCAATTAATACTTGCAATCTCTTGGATTTGCGATTGACGATTTCAATATAAGCATTCTGGTCTTCGTCTGTTAGATTTGGATTCTTCAACAACTCAGAATAAGTAATGATAGACGTAAGCGGTGTACGTAAATCATGACTGACATTTGTAATTAACTCTGTCTTTAATCGTTCACTTTTGGCCTGTTCAGACTTTGAAGATTTAACACCTTGTTTCATACTATTAATATCTCGAGCTAAGCCAGCTAGCACCGATTTCCCCTTCACCTCTATATCACCGTTCATATTTCCATTTACGAGCTCATTCGCATGCTTAATGATCCTATTAAAATAACCGGTGCGATTGAATATATACAATACGGTCGGCAGCCCTATAAATAGTAACCCTAGGACATAACCGATAATAAGTGAAGGTTCCCAAACTACAGCAGAAAAGGCGAAACCACAAGTGTAAATAACGAATAGTATAATTGTGATCCGGACGCCCACACTTGTATAAAGAAACGACTGCTGCAATGTTTGAAACAAACGGGCTAATACGGATCGCTCCCCTTCAACTCTTAGATGATCACTGCCTTTTTTATAAACATTGATTAATTCGACTGCTTGGAACGTGACTAACATCATTATCATTATTGTAAGGAAAAAAAGTCCAATTACATCAATAACCCAATCTACCACATTACCATACCCAGAAATACCCACATTACCATAGCTACCAGGTTCCAGATTGAAGGCCAAAGTTGGTACAGCCAACGCCAGCGTAATTCCGAAAATAACCACCCTGATATCGATTGGAAACCGCTCGTAATAAGTAATCCACTTAACTTCAGCCATCCGCTGAAAGGGCCTTATTTTTCTATAAAAATACAAGCATAAAAAGATGGCCAAAACAGTAAGTCCAAGAATTGTATAAAAGTAAACTTTATCTGTTTGATAATTTTTGTAATCCAGAATGACTGGATTGCTCGCTGGAGCAGATTTTGAAACGCCTATTTTTCCCTCAAACCGATTATTTGCTCCGATTCCTGGGATGCCAGATAAAGATTCTAATGCTGAGTCATTACTTCCTGGTTGTAGATAGCCATATTTACCGGAAGGAAATGTCCGCACATACCACATACTTTTATTCGTAAAAATTTCATCAAGATGGTCCTTTTCATTCATATTCACATTAGTGAACACTTTACCCGTTGATGTGTCTTTTAGATAATATTTAAACACCTCTTTATAATCGTTCAATTCATTGCGATAGTTAAGTTCACGTTCTTGAAAATAACGATCGACCTGTTGCTCCTTTTCTTTGCGAATCTTAGCTTCTACATACTCATCACTATTAAAGTTTTTCGTTATGTCTGCTATTTTTCTATCACGTTCTTTCGTGTAGGCTTCGACTGATTCCTTATTTCCAGCTAGATTCGCGTCCGAAATGCGACTCTCGTATTGATCTTTTATATTTTGAAGCTGTTCAGATAGTCCGCCATATCGATAACGATGTTCTTCAATTTCCTCAGATGTAACAACCAGTTTTTTTTTCACATCTTCTACTGTTACGCCATTTAATTCTAGCAAATTAATAGTATCCACAAACTGACTAAAATGATTTTCAAAGAAGTCTGTTTCATAGTAATCCTTGTTCAAATATCGGTTGCTATAATCGCCAATAAAAAAGACTCCTTTTAAACCAAATGCAAATAAAACCAACCAAATAACGAATAGATAATTACTTTTCCATTTTATACCCAATTCCCCATACCACCTTTAGATACCTTGGATTTTTCGGATCAATTTCAATTTTTTCACGGATCTTTCGAATATGTACGGCAACTGTATTTTCTGCATTATAGCCCGGCTCTTTCCAAACACGTTCATAAATGTCTTGAATCGAAAAAACTCGACCGGGATGATTCATCAGAAGCTCGACGATTCTATATTCAATCGGAGTCAACTTTACTGCCTCTCCATTGACCTCAACTACCTTGGCTTCCGGGTCCAGGGTCAGTCCATTTAAATCGATTATCTTGTTAGAGTCTTCATACGTCCCAAGCGTCACGTACCTACGCAGCTGCGATTTAACGCGAGCTATCAACTCAAGCGGATTAAAGGGCTTTGTGACATAATCATCTGCACCAACCTGGAGCCCCAATACTTTATCTGTATCTTCGCTTTTCGCACTTAAAATAATAATCGGGATATTCTTTTGTTCACGAATTTTGAAGGTTGTCGCAATCCCATCCATTCTTGGCATCATCACATCTAGGATAATAAGATGAATCGGATGCTCATCCAGCTTTTCGATTGCCTCGATGCCATCACCAGCTTGGATGACTTTAATGCCTTCGTATTTCAAATATATTTCGATTGCATCGCGAATTTCTTTTTCATCATCTACCACCAACACAGAAAATGATTTTGTCATTTTTTCCACACTCCCTTCTTTACTATATCAGAGTTAGTTTGAATTAATTTACATTCTAAAGGGTAAATCTTAACATTTACTAACTAGAATTCTTAAGAATTTCTTAAGGTTTTAAAGCGGCGCTAACTAGGGTACAATTTGAGGTAACTTGGTTCATACAAAACCTATATGGCGTTAAGACGCCACTATCTACCATGAAGTAGAACGCAACACTCACCCAATCACAATGGTGGCGGTGCGAAGCCGGATTGAAAGGTAGCTCAATAAAAGAAGTATACCCACTAAGTAGATTGGCTATATTCGTAAATCGCGAAGCCCCGCCCCATGTGCTTAATACAAAAAGAAGTGTCGAGACGGGGGATAATCATGAATCGGAATCATACGATGATGCAGTTTTTTGAATGGCATGTTGAGACGGACGGTACACATTGGAAGAGGTTGGCTGAAACTGCACCGAAATTGAAGGAAAGTGGAATAGACTGTGTATGGATTCCCCCTATAACAAAAGGTCAAGCAGCTGAAGATAACGGTTATGGGATATACGATGTTTACGACCTTGGTGAATTTAACCAAAGAGGAACGGTGCGGACAAAATATGGCACGAAGGATGATTTACACAAGGCAATCAGGGCCTGTCATGATCACAATATCAGTGTCTATGTCGATTTAGTCATGAATCATAAAGCTGGAGCAGATGAAACGGAAGTATTCGAAGTCATTGAAGTCGACCCATTCAATCGAAATGATGAAATTTCCGAGCCATTTGAAATTGAAGGCTGGACGAAATTTACTTTTCCGAATCGCGGTGGTCAATACTCTTCCTTTACCTGGAATTATGAACATTTTAATGGCACCGACTACGATGCCAAAACTGGTAAAAGGGGCATCTACCGCATTTTGCAAAAAAAATGGAATGACAAGGTAGCTGATGAATTTGGAAACTACGATTATTTAATGTTTGCGAATATTGATTATGAACACCCTGATGTTACCAACGAGATGATTTCATGGGGGAAATGGCTGATTGATACCGTTCATTGTGACGGGTTTAGACTAGATGCCATTAAACATATTAACTACGACTTTATTCGAGACTTTTCAAATGCCATGCTTGAACACACAGAGGGAAATTTCTATTTCGTCGGGGAATTCTGGAATCCTAATTTGGAAGCTTGTCGCTCCTACCTTGATCATACCGAATATAAGATTGACCTCTTTGATGTGGCTCTTCATTATAAATTATGCCATGCTTCCAAGGCTGGCAGAAAGTGTAACCTCGCAACGATATTTGATGATACACTCGTCCACTCCCATCCAATGAATGTCGTAACTTTTGTTGATAATCACGATTCACAACCTAATGAATCATTAGAATCGTGGGTAGAAGATTTGTTTAAACAAACGGCCTATGCGTTAATTTTGCTTCGAAAAGATGGTTATCCTTGCGTTTTTTATGGCGATTATTATGGAATAGGCGGTCCCGAGCCTATCCCGGAAAAAAAAGCAGACATCGACCCGCTTCTCTTTGCCCGTTACCATAAAGCCTATGGCGATCAAGAAGATTATTTCGATCATAAGAATATTATCGGCTGGGTCCGCCGTGGCGTTCGAGAAATTGAATATTCTGGCTGTGCTGTTATTATTTCTAATGGCGACAGTGGTAAAAAAAGAATGTTCGTTGGCGAAGAGCGTGCTGGTGAAGAATGGGTCGATCTGACGAATAATCGGCGAGATAAGATTACGATTGCAGATGACGGCTTTGCGGAATTCCCCGTTACAGGCGGAAGTGTTTCGGTTTGGGCGTTAGCGGAAGTGAGTTCAGACGATGAATAAAATTAAAATTCTATGGTACATTGGATCTTTTCATACAAAACCTATATGGCATTAAAACACCACCATTTACTATGAAGGATCAATCATATAGCACGCTACACTCACCTAATCACAATGGTGGCGGTGCGAAGCTGAATTTCAAGGTACTTTCTATAATAAAATAAGTATACCTGCTAAGTAGATTGTCTTGATTAATAAGTCGCGAAGCCCCGCCCCGTATCCTTCATACATGAGGAAAGGGGACAGACTTTGTCTACCCCCTTTTTGTCTCTCTAAAAAGAACTTTCCTTAGCATCTGCAATCCTTCGCCAGTTTTCCAGTTCTGGATGCTCATATCCCATGATCTTATAATAGCTATATGCAAGCTGTTCAGATTCAATCATAAACGATTCCATGCCTTCTTCCATATATTCGTCAATGAACGGTTTTACTTCATCGGTTAATTGATGCGCTAATGCTTCAATGAGAAATACTGCATCTTCTTCATACTCTAACATATCGAATGCTTGCTTCAGCTCTTGCACAGCCAAATCTGATTTAATCGTCCCAAGTATAGACGCTCCATAAATAATGGCATCAGGATTCTTTACATAAAGAGAAACCTCATTCACCACTTGGTCGGTTTGAAAGCTGATCAATACATCCGCTGTAACCTCCAATAATACATCATCTTCTCTCGTCAGAAGCCCTGCCAGTAGTGAAATATACTCTTTTTTTCCGAGAGCTCCAATTAAATAAACAGCGAAGATCCCTGCAAACTTGAAATAATCCTCATTCAAGTTTTCATTTAATATGTGAGCAATCTCAGTATCTGTAATCCAACCTTTTTTTGCAAGAACATTGGCCGCATGTCTTGCTTGTTGAAAAAGGGCTTCATTATATTCCTGGGATCGATCTAGTTTATTAAGTAACCTTCTATACTCCATCCATACTTGGTGTTCATCTCCATGAATGAGAATGTCATATAACCGAAAGACATCCTCAGGTAAGAAAGTAGATAATTCTTGCTTGTACTCTACTGCTAACTCCGGCTCCACTATCGTAAGTAACTGCTGATACATATGTAGCTTTTCTGGGGCTGCGACTTTTGCTCCTTCGATTAAAAACTGCACAGCTTCTTCGTTAAGTGTATGCTTCTTTAGCTCCATAAACATAAAGATAGAATTAGAATCGACCATCCTTTTAACCAATTTTGCCGTCCACTCTTCTGGAACATTTGGAAAATCACGTAATACTTGTAAGACAAATTCCTTGATATGAATATCCTCGCTCAATAGATGAGGTTCAATTTTCTCTAAAAAATACAATGATTCTGCTCCCTTCAATCGTAAATCGTACTACAGTTATAACATAGGATGTGTAGAAAACCCATCATTGAACAATATCATTCGCTCTTTCTTCAGCAGAAAACGATGAACAGGACACCTGTTATAGGATATTCTTCGGTAACGTACTTCCATTCATTCTCGTTTTCGAAACTATGATTAGTAAAGTGAATATTGTCTCATGAACTCCCTATATGAACGGGCGATCTAATCGTGATAAGATAATCATACATATCTTAAAGGAGCTGAACTAAAATGAAAAAAGAAATCATCGACCGTTTTACTTCTTATGTTAAAGTCGATACTCAATCCAACGAAGAAAGTCTATCTTGTCCTTCAACACCTGGTCAGATGACGCTCGCACATATGCTTGTTGATGAGTTAAAAGAAATTGGGATGGCAGACGTGACGATTGATGCAAACGGGTATGTAATGGCAACGTTGCCCACGAATACAACGAAGAACGTACCAACAATCGGTTTCTTAGCACATATTGATACCGCAACGGATTTCACAGGAAGAAATGTAATGCCTAAGCTCGTTGAAAATTATGACGGAAAAGACATTCAGTTGAATGAAAACCTACATATTGTGCTATCACTTAAGGATTTCCCTTCTTTGTCTAACTATAAAAGCCACACGCTGATTACGACAGATGGCACGACGCTTCTTGGTGCCGATAACAAAGCGGGGATTGCCGAGATTATGACAGCAATGAGCTATTTGATTCAGCACCCTGAAATCAAACATGGGAAAATTCGTGTTGCCTTCACACCTGATGAAGAAATTGGACGAGGTCCTCATAAATTCGACGTTGTTGCTTTTGATGCGAAATACGCATACACAGTAGACGGTGGCCCACTTGGTGAACTGGAATATGAAAGCTTTAACGCGGCCGGCGCCAAGATTACAGTGAATGGAACCAATATCCATCCTGGTACAGCAAAAGGGAAAATGGTCAACTCAATGAAAATTGCTATGAAACTGCAAAACAGGCTACCAGCTGAACAAGCGCCTGAGCTTACGGAAAACTACGAAGGCTTTTATCACCTGCTTTCATTTCAAGGGGATGTTGAACAAACGAAGCTCGTGTATATAATTCGCGACTTTGATAAAGGCGAGTTTCAAGCGAAGAAAATGATGCTTGAAAACATCGTAAACGAATTAAAAGAAAAATACGGTCATGACAGTATCTTGCTTGAAATGACTGATCAATATTACAACATGAGAGAAAAAATTGAGCCGGTCAAAGAGATTGTTGATATTGCTTATGAAGCAATGAAAAATCTTAATATTAAACCAAAGATTTCGCCAATCCGAGGCGGGACAGATGGGTCTCAGCTATCTTATATGGGACTGCCAACACCGAATATTTTTACTGGTGGCGAGAACTTCCATGGAAAATACGAATTTGTTTCAGTAGACAATATGATGAAGTCTGTAAACGTAATTGTTGGCATTGCTGAGTTATTTGAGGAAAAGGCGAAGTGAGATGAAGAGGATGTCCCACAAGGGTCTTGCCCTCGCACTCTATACACAGTTCATAGTAGTATTTACGCTTAATTTGAACTGTAAATTGCGGTTGCGGGGTCTGACCCTTTCGTGAGGTCAGACCCTGGGATATCCTCCTTTATTTTTTCACAATATAAGATTCCGTCACCAGTCACTTTGTTTATGTATAGTCTTCATACACAGTCTCCGGATGAAACTGAAATTCACTAAGATTTATTGAACCATTCATCATGAATTCAACTCCTTCACTTTGTAAGGAAAGCTTTTGATCATGAAAATGCTCATCGTCCTTAATTCCAATCAACCCTTTTGAATTTACTACCCGGTGCCATGGAAGATGATATTTTTCACTCATGGAGTGTAGGATTCTAACAACCTGTCGTGCGCCTCTTGGACTACCAGCCAATTTAGCAATTTGGCCATAGGTCATTACATTTCCTTCTGGGATATTTTGAATAATAGTAATTACTTTTTCAGTAAATGGCTGCATGTTCATCCTTTCATTAATACCCAATAATTTTTCGCTACTTGCATGTTTCTTTATAATATAAGTTGAATGAAAGATCCCCGCTTTTTCCTATCATTCAGGATAATCTGAGGTACCTGTCGCTCTAAGTTTTAACAAAGGGGAGACGAAAAATCGAATGCACGCTACTATTCCTTTAGTTAAACATATAATTACCGTAATCACAAAAAAGTCTGAAACCTTCTTGAAAAAAGCAAAATTCAATCGTTCAATTTATAGACAGAAAATTTTTTACGCCAATATTTACGGTAGCAATGATGGATTCCTATTCAAAGTATATATTAGCTTTTTAATAGACAACGAGAAAACAGTCCAGTTTAAAAATTTGATTCGGCTTTTATAAATTATGTTCTTTTGTGTATGCAAAAAAATCCTTATAATAAGGTGTGAGTTCGAAATACTGTCCATAACCTAATAATCGTGTTTGAAAGGACGAGTGACAATGTTCAATTTAGCACCACTAATGCTTGAAAAAGTTGGAATTATTGTTATTGTTGCTTTTCTATTCTCACAAATGAAATCGTTTCGCCAAATTGTACAAAATGAGCACAAAACAAATGAGAAAGTCATGCTCATTTTGCTATTCGGGGCATTCGGAGTCATCAGCAATTACACAGGAATTGAAATTCATCACAATACCATCGCGAAAGCTGAATGGCTTTCAGAAATAAACCCAGAAAGTGCACTAGCCAATACAAGAGTGATGGGTGTCGTCATTGGCGGGTTACTCGGTGGTCCTTCGGTTGGTATTGGAGCAGGTTTCATTGCAGGTATCCACCGGTATACACTTGGTGGATTTACAGCATTTTCTTGTGCACTCTCTACTATTTTGGCTGGAGTGGCTGCTGGATATTTTGGCAGAAAACGAAAGCAGAATGGGAAAAAAATAACGTCTACTTTTGCTGTCTTGACCGGAATGACATTAGAAACTGTACAGATGCTAATCCTTTTAATGACCGCCAAGCCGTTTGACCATGCACTGAATCTTGTTCAAATCATTGGGCTTCCTATGATTTTCGTCAACGGATTCGGAACATTGCTATTTATGTTCATCATTCAATCGATGATCCGTGATGAAGAACGTGCACGTGCAAGCCAAACGAACCAAGCCTTTCATATTGCCGATCAAACTTTACCATTCTTCCGCCAAGGTTTAAACATTCGCTCCAGCAAGGAAATATCAAAAATCATACTGAAGCTGACAGATGCCGACGCGGTTGCTATAACAGATGAACGTCAAGTCCTTGCCCATGTTGGGGAAAGTTCAGACCATCATATACCCAAAGCGCAACTTGCTACAGGTTTAACCAAACGAGTTCTTGGAAGCGGAGTCATTTCCATTGCAAGGTCAAGAGAAGACATCTTCTGCTTTCATAACCATTGTTCATTACAAGCAGCCATCGTCTTGCCTTTAAAGGTACAAAGGAAAACAGTAGGTACATTAAAAATGTACTTTACCCAACCAGACAAATTAGATCGGGTACAGCAACAGTTAGCAGAAGGTTTAGCTAACTTATTCTCCACACAATTAGAGCTTGCAGAGGCAGAAAGGCAAATGAAGCTATTGAAAGATGCAGAAATTAAAGCTTTACAAGCACAAATTCATCCGCACTTTTTATTTAACAGCCTGAATACAATCTCCATACTATGTCGCACAGATGTAAATAAGGCTCGAAAATTACTACTTGATCTAAGTTCATTTTTCCGGGGTAATTTACATGGAGCGAGACAGATGCTCATTCCCTTAGAAAAGGAATTAGAAAATGTTAAAGCCTACTTGTCATTAGTACAAACTCGTTTCCCAGACAAGTACGACATTAACTTTCAAATAGAGCCCGGTCTCGATAAAGTACTTATTCCACCATTTACCTTGCAACCTATCGTTGAGAACTCCATTCATTATGGCATTAGAAAGAGCAATAGTAATGGAATTATCACAATAAGAATTTTCACCCAAAATAATACGATGCGAATCGTTGTCACAGATAATGGAAAAGGAATTCCTGCCGAAAAAATTGAAGTACTTGGTAAACAAATCATGCAGTCAAAAAAAGGGACAGGCACTGCCATTTTTAATATTAGTCAGCGTCTAAAGGGCATTTATAATGGTCAAGCCCGTTTAACTATAAACAGTGAAGTGAACTTTGGAACAACCATTACGATTGCCATCCCGCTCGATAGTAAAGGAGTTTTTGATCAAAATGTTGAAAGCCTATATAGTTGACGATGAACCATTAGCAAGAGATGAATTGAAATATCTACTCATTCAAAGCAAACAAGTCAAAATCTTAGGAGAAAGTGATTGTCTGGAAGATGCAGTTGTAGATATTTCAAGGCTTAAACCGGATCTAGTCTTCTTAGATATTGAACTTGCTGAAGATAATGGTTTACAGCTAGCCAAGCATTTACTCACTCTAGACCCAATCCCGGCGATTGTCTTTGCAACAGCCTATGATGAATATGCCCTCCAAGCATTTGAATTAAACGCACTCGACTATCTATTAAAACCTTTTGATGAAAATCGTATTCAAAAAACACTAGAGAAAATCCAGCAAATGCAAAGAATTGGTGAGGAGGAAAGCACCATCCACCCTTCTTTGAAAAAAGACCACACTGGTAAAATGGCTGTCCTTGTAGATGAAAGAATTATTTTATTAACATGTGATGATATTCTTTATTTAGAATCATTTGAGGGAAAATCTATCATCAAAATGATGGAACACACATATAAAGTCAGTGAAGCATTGGTTGTTCTAGAGAAGAAGCTAAACAGAGGACAATTTATCCGCGTTCATCGCAGTTTCATTGTGAACATGGATCATATTATAGAAATAGAGCCTTGGTTTAATTCCACCTATCATTTAATTATGAAAGACAGATCAAAAGTTCCTGTTAGTCGCACCTATGTTAAAGAATTGAAGCAAATTCTTGGTTTCTGAGTATTTTGCATCTCACCTTTCCGTTTCTGCAACTCAACTTCCTATTTGTGTATTTCAAAATGAAAACGCTATAATCTCTATTTCCGTTTAGTATGATAGTAGTAGAGGACGAAGGAATGGGGGAAAGAAGAAATGAATGCGATTACAATAGTCATCGGTTCTATTTGTATACTCTTAATTGTATATCGTTTATATGGTACATTCATGGCTGCAAAGGTCTTGAAGCTTGATGATTCAAAGCTAACACCGGCCCATAAATTAGAAGATGGGAAAGATTATGTACCTACAAATAAATGGGTTACATTTGGTCATCATTTTGCGGCGATTGCTGCAGCGGGTCCGTTAGTTGGCCCAATATTGGCTGCCCAGTTCGGTTATTTACCAGGATTACTTTGGCTACTGATTGGGGCTGTAGTCGGTGGAGCTGTCCACGACATGGTTGTTCTCTTCGCTTCCATGCGCCGAGATGGAAAATCTCTATCAGAAGTAGCAAAAGAAGAGCTCGGCACTGTGGCGGGATTTTGTACAGGCTTAGCGATGTTATTTATCATCACGATTACAATGGCAGGTCTATCATTAGTTGTTTTGAGTGCATTAGAAAGAAACCCATGGGGAACATTCGCTGTCGGAATAACAATTCCAATTGCAATGGGGGTTGGATTGTATCATAAAAAAACAGGCAACTTAAAAGGTGCGACGATTGTAGGTTTTGCTCTTATCATGGCTGCTATCTTCTTTGGACCAAACATCCAAGGCACGGCATTTGGTGATTTGTTAACGTTTGAAAAAAGTACACTTGCTCTTATTCTACCAATCTATGCATTCTTTGCAGCCGCTTTACCAGTCTGGTTATTGCTAGCACCACGTGATTATTTAAGCACATTCATGAAGATTGGTGTATTCGCAGCATTGATTATTGGCGTATTTTATGTAAACCCAGCTGTTCAGTTTCCAGCTTTTACAGAATTTATTAATGGTGGTGGACCAATTATCGCCGGTCCGGTTTGGCCATTCATCTCCATTACGATTGCTTGTGGAGCAATCTCAGGCTTCCACGCATTCGTTGGTTCTGGTACAACACCAAAAATGATTAATCGTTGGAGTGACATTAAAGGCGTTGCTTTTGGGGCCATGCTAGTTGAATGTTTAGTTGCGATTATGGCTTTAATTGCAGCAGTTTCCCTGCAACCAGGCGATTATTTCGCAATCAACTCAACTCCAGAGAAATATGCAACATTAGGAATGGAAACGGTTAATCTCGATAAACTGAGCGAAGAAGTTGGAATGGATCTCGAAGGAAGAACGGGTGGAGCCGTTACACTTGCTGTCGGGATGACGTACATCTTCACTGAAATTCCAATTTTCGAAAAACTGGCGTCCTATTTCTACCAGTTTGTTATTCTATTCGAGGCTGTTTTTATTTTAACGGCCATCGACTCAGGAACACGAGTTTCGCGTTATCTGATCCAAGATTTCCTGGGAGACTTTATTAAACCGTTAAAACGGACAGATTCACTACCTGCTAATATTTTTGCAAGTGCTCTAGCCTGCTTTATCTGGGGATATCTCCTTTTCTCCGGTGATATTAGTTCCATCTGGGCACTATTCGGAGTATCGAACCAATTAATGGCTGCTATCGGTCTTATTGTCGGTGCAACTGTTGTCCTCAAGATAGCCGACAAGCGGTGGTATATGCTAACATGCCTTATCCCCTTAGCATACTTGTATGTAACAGTTAACGTAGCAGGGTACTGGATGATTAAAAATGTTTACTTAAATGCAGAAAATGCCGGCTACAGTGTATTAAATGGAATTCTTTCTATCATTATGCTAATTCTAGGTCTTTTAATTATCATTGCTTCCATCATCAAATGGACTCAACTATGGAAAATTCCACAAACCCTATTAGTAGAACGGTCAAAAACGGAAGCCTCCTGATAAGAAATGCGTAAGTGCCTTGGTCAATTTCAGACATAGCATAAGCCAATAAAGCTATATGGAGAGGATAGGCGCTTACGCTCAACACCAAAACTCCTTGAAAATACTTATACTTTTAAAAACAGCATCCGATTCAGTGAACTTACCTGAATAGGGTGCTGTTTGATTCTACATTTACTTTGTTTCCAACACGAAAGTACTTAATGCAGGAACTGTGATTTCATTGGATTGGATTTTCGCTAATGCTTTTGTTCCAGCTTTTTGCCCATTTACAAGCAGAGAATATTTTCCTCTGTTTGGAATACTAAAATCAATAGCCTGCTTATTTGCATTATGAACGATAGTTAGTTCCGTTTTTGACTTTTTTTCCGGACTTGTCAAAGTATAGGCAATAACATTTTCCGGTGCTTCCAAGAAGGTCAAATGTTGATGAACTTCCTCCGCTGTTCCAAGGCGAAATGCTGGATATTTCCTTCGTAGTTGAATAAGTCCCTTCATATACTCAACTTCCTGGTAATATTCCGCTCTCCGCTTCCAATCAAGTTGATTGACCGCGTCTGGTGACTTATAGCTATTATGGTCTCCGCCTTTTGTGCGCATGAATTCCTGACCAGCATGAATAAACGGAATTCCTTGTGAGGTTAGAATGATTGATGAAGCAAGCTTATGCATTTGTTTCCTTTCCACTTCCGTGGCTTCAGGGTTCGTCAATGCAAGCTTATCCCAAAGTGTGTGGTTGTCATGAGCTTCTACATACGTAACAATTTGCTCCGGATCAAGATAGCTATCTATACTTGTTCCGGAAATTCCTTTTTTAATTATTTCCTCGAGCCCCGATTTACCGTTTACAAAACCTGTGTCACGCTCTTCAAATACGCTTCCCTTTAAACCATCACGAATACGATCATTGAAATGAGCAATTCGCGGCATCGTAGCTGCATTCTTTTGGTTAGCTTTCTTTTCGGCATCAAGCGGAGTATTTAGGTCCCAGCCCTCGCCAATTACAATGATGCTTGGGTCTATTTTATCTAAGGCCCTACGTATTTCATTCATCGTTTCAACATCGTGGATCCCCATTAAGTCAAAACGGAAACCATCAAGATGATATTCCTTTGCCCAGTAAGTGACTGAATCAACGATGAACTTGCGCATCATTTTCCGTTCAGAAGCAGTATCATTGCCGACACCGGAACCGTTCGCCAATGTTCCATCCTCGTTATAACGGAAATAATAGCCCGGAACTAATTGGTGGAAATTCGATTCACAAGCGGAGTACATATGGTTATACACAACATCCATGACAACACGAAGGTTCTGCTTATGAAGTGCTTGAACCATTTGTTTCACTTCCCTGATCCGTACCTTTGGTTCATATGGATTCATTGAATAGGAGCCTTCTGGTGCATTGTAATTCTTCGGGTCATAGCCCCAATTATATTGTTCTTCATCCAACCTTGTTTCATCAACGGTGTGGTAATCATACATCGGAATAATTTGAACATGGGTAACGCCTAGGTCTTTAATATGACTAAGTCCCGTTTTCACACCTTGCGGACCCTTTGTACCAAGCTCAGCTACCCCCAAATATTTCCCCCTATGCTTAATACCACTTTCTTCTTGGATCGATACATCACGAATATGCAACTCATAAAAAATAGCATCCTCCGCTTTCTTCAGAGCGGGTTTCTTTGTTGACCAGTTCTTTGGATTTGTACTCGTTAAGTCCACGACCACACCTTTATTACCATTTACGGTAACAGCACGTGTATACGGATCGACTGCTTCTGTCCACTCGTCACCAGTCTTCACTTTATACGTATAAATCAAGCCATCTTGGTTTCCTTGTATTTCAAGCTTCCATGTTCCTTTTTCCGCTTGTGTCATCGTTATTTCTTTCCCAACTTGGTCGTCCCACTTATCATACTTCACAACCTTGGCTTCGCTTGCTGTAGGGGCCCAAAGTCGAAAAGCGGTCTTCTTTTTGGTGTACACATTCCCTAAATCATTTCCATCGTAATAATAAAGGGTATCAAATTCTTCAGATCGAATCGCAGCGCCCATCTCCACAGTTGAAGTTCCAAATAACCGCTTCGATACTGTATACGTCGTTTCCAAATCAAGATTTTCTTTCGTCATTATTTTTATCCTATTTGTCGTCGTTTCATTTTCCTCAAAGGCTTGAATTTCTTTAATTTGTGCTCCCTCCAATGTAACCCCAGCAAATTTTCCATCACTTAACAAAAAATGAAAATTGGTTTCTAATGTAATTTCGTTCACCTTATCTATTTTTGCACTAAAAATTTTCGGCATCTGGTCTTTTTATGATGAATCATAATACACCCGTTCAACCCCTTGCATGATCCAAATTTCCACGGTCCCATCTTCTTTGAATTTTGTAATAAAACAGTCTTTAAATTTCTTATTTGCAAAAGTCTCGGCATTCTTGCTTTGACGAAGTATGAAACCAAGTTTCTTGATTCCTTCTTCATCCGATACAGTCAGCCTGGCCATGTTTCCATATTCAATATCTCCTGTGTAAGCTACCTCTTGACCATCTTTCCCTTCAAACAAGAGCCAAAGACCATACTCTTTCTTGTCGTTTGCTACTTCTAGATAATAGATCGTTACTTTCGTATTCTTAGCAGCAAACGTTTGCACAAAAAGATAGCAAAATCGTAGTTCAAATAAGTAATCTGTTCGACAATTATTTTGTATTTTTCTTATCTTCAATATCTTCCCCCTTGATTTGTTTGAATATTCTATATTTTAATTATAATCAAAATGGCAACATTTGCATATGGTGATTTTTTGATTAATAACATAGTGGACGTTTATCAAATAAAAAGAGACCTTTTTCTGAGATAAGGTCTCTTTGCTTCATTATTTATTGAGAAACAACTGGTTCCACTTTTAGATCATCATGTTTAACAAGTGCATGCTTCTCCCATTTTCGGCTCTTCCACCGGAAAATCATGATAAATGCCCGTGTCCACTCATCAGCTGCAATCGCAAGCCAAATCCCAGGTAAGCCAAGATTAAGGTGGAAGACAAAGAAATATCCTAGTGGAAGACTCATTCCAACCATTGAAAACGCCCCAATCAAAACTGGATATCTGGCGTCTCCTGATGCACGCAATGAATTAATCAAAACAATGTTTATCGTACGACCGGTTTCAAGCAGGATACTCAAAAGCAGGACACTTGCACCCATTCGAATAATCTCGGGGTCATCAGAGAACAGTCCCATCAATGGTTTTCGAAGTAGAATAACAAACATTACCATACCCAATGTAACGGCTACTGCCCACTTCACGCTTTTCCATACTCGAAAGTACGCGTCATCTTTCCGATTTCCACCGACATAACGACCGACTATAATTGCTGTTCCCATCCCAATTGCCATAGCAAACAAGTAAATGAACATAGAGATGTTCGTAGCATATTGTCTTGCCGCCAGTGAGCTAGCACCGAGATAAGTTGCATAATATAAGAACACGATTTGACATGTTTGATACATGACCTGCTCCAAGGCAGATGGTAAACCAATTTTTAGTATTTTACTAATATACTCCCGTGATAAAGAGAAATAATACTCCAGCTTCACACGAACTTCCATCACTCGATACAGAAGCCAAAAGAATACAAGCAGCGCAAGAAAGCGACTAATGACCGAAGAAATAGCCGCACCTTGAACACCTAATTCGGGTAAACCAAATTTCCCAAAGATGAGTGCATAATTCCCTAGTATATGAATTACATTCATTCCAAGTGAAACAAACATCGCTTCCTTCGTGAAACCATGAACGCGAATGATGGCAGCCAATGAATTAATAATCGCTTGCAGGAAAATGGCTCCTCCAACAATCTTCAAATAACTTTGAGCATAAAAGAGGATATCCCCTGATAAGTTTAAGCCTTGCATCATTCTCTCGCTATAAAAAACAAAGACAACGCTGATCATGACACCGACTATTAAATTAAGGACAACTGCGATAGCTGATATTTTAGCGGCTTCCAGTATTTTTCTTGAACCGATATACTGAGCAATAACGATGGCCGCACCATTACCGATTACTTCTAAGATAAGAATGGCGATATGAAGGTATTGATTGGCAGCACCTACACCAGAAACAGCATTGTCAGAAATTGCACTCAACATAAATGTATCGACAATCCCCATAAGCATAAATAGAAAAATCTCTAAAAAAATAGGCCATGTGAGGGAGAATATATTAAAATCCTTCTGCATTTTCGTAGAATTTGAAACCAAAATTTCACCTTCTTAATTTTATATACTACTTGAAACAAATAGTATCGTATCACAGTTCAATTGCAGTTACACGAAATTTTTTAAATATTAACAAATTACAATTCCTCCCTTATTTTTTCATAAAAAGGGGACAGATCTGCATGAATTTTAAAAGCATGATCCATTAATTTGAAGAATAAACTAGTATGCTACCACTTCTATTACACCATCTAATAGAATTTGCTATTTTTACTGAGAATGCCCCGTACTAGACGGCCGGATTTAAACACCAGATTTTTTTATGCAGATTATATATGTTGAGTGAAAGATCTCCGTTTTTCTTTTCATTCCGGATTGTAACCTTGATATGTAGTACCGAGCGCTCCCACTTTTCGCGGGTAGGAATGCTCGTGCTTAAATTCTCTCTTTTCTATTTCTCTAACTTTACCTATATCAGTCATGATCATTGCCAACCGGCTGAAAGTGGAGTGAAAGAAATTGAAGATTCTTACGTATGCCCTTGTGTACTGACATGTATTTACGTTATCTTAGAATCACAAATCTAAATGTAAAGGTGTGCGTACTTTTGCGAATTAATAAGTATATTAGTGAATCCGGGATTACATCAAGACGGGGTGCCGATAAGTGGATTGCTGAAGGCAAAGTGACGATTAATGGAGTTACGGCTGAATTGGGCAGCCAGGCTGAACCCGGAGATGATGTGCGAGTAGATGGGAAACCGGTTATAATCGAACAACAAAGTGTATACCTTGTTCTCAATAAACCAGTAGGCATTACAAGCACTACGGAAAAACATATTAAAGGAAATATTGTTGACTTCGTGAACCACCCATTGCGTATTTTTCATATAGGAAGACTCGATAAAGATTCAGAAGGGTTAATCTTGCTCACTAATGATGGCGATATCGTAAATGAAATTCTACGATCTGAAAACAAACACGAGAAAGAATATATTGTACAAGTAGACAAGCCCATCACCGACTCATTCTTAAGCAATATGGCTTCAGGCGTAGATATCTTAGATACTAAGACTCTTCCTTGTAAAATCATTCAACTTTCTAAAAACAGTTTCAAAATAATACTGACTCAAGGCTTAAATCGGCAAATTCGTCGTATGTGCTCTACTCTTGATTATCAAGTAGTGAGTTTGCAGCGAATTCGTATCATGAATATTAAGCTTGGCGGACTTGCGGTAGGACAGTGGCGTGATCTGACTAAAGCTGAAAAGGAAGAATTATTTTCCGAGCTCAACTACACGCCTCGAAAACGATAATTCTACAAAAAACCAACCAGAGATCTTCTCATCTGGTTGGTTTTTTGTAGAATTATGGCTTAGGTATATTACATGTAACCACTATTTCACGATCGGTCACATGAAACTTGATATGTCCATCGTATCTTTTCACAATTTCTTTTACGATAAACAATCCCTGCCCTCTTATCTTGCCCGCCTTTTCTTTCTTAGTTGAAAAGCCTCTTTCAAAGACATTCTCTATCACCTTTTCATTCATAACAAGTCCGGTGTTCGTTACTTCAAATATATATTGACTGTTACTTACGTTACAAGCTACCTTAATTCTCCGATCGGGCTCTGGAAGTTCAATTGTAGCTTCAATCGCATTATCAACTAAATTAGACAGGATTTTTATCAAATCAGTCGACTTAATTTTTGAGAATGAATCATCGGATATATCAAACTCGATCTCTACCATATGATTTTCTGCGGTAAGCTTTTTTGTTTCCATTAATACAGATAAACCTGGGTTGTTTACATTCAAGTTAATATTCTCAATCGCATGTACTTCTTTAAAGAGATACGTTAAATACTCTAAAGCTTGTTCATGATTGCCCAGCTTCAATAAACCGTGGATTACTTGAATATGGTTAGAAAAATCATGTCGTAAAGACTGCACAGAAGAGATTAAGGAACGAAACTCCGATTGATACGTTACTTCTGTTTCACCCACTTCTTTTTTCAATTCTCTTTGGTACCATTTTTCAATGATAAAAAAAGAAAAGAGCAAAACTACTACGAACAGGCCATTAAAAATCAGCATATATAAATTATTCTTTATTACATTGTCACCGATATGATTAAGCGCTTCTGTACTTATATCAATGGCTAGAAAACCAATTATCTCTTCTTTGTTATCAATAATAGGCGCCCCAACGGTAAGATATTGTCCATATACCGGATCATTAATAATGCCCGTATAAAAGGTTTTCCCATAATAAGCTTGCTTAACCTGTTTTTCTGGAACCGTACACACCATGCCTATTTCTACATTTTTCGCCATTGGCATTCCTGCTATCATCACTTTCGAGATTCTAGGGTTATCAATAGCTAGTGAATAGAGATGTAAAGCTCCGGTTTTATCTCTTGCATCATTAAAGTATTTATGGATAGCCCTATATTCTTTACCCTTTACCGGGTTTTCAAGAAACTTCTTGTACAAATCTATATCCATGGAAGCTGCGATGCTCTTTGCTGTCTCTATATTGTGGACAGCAATCGATTCTTCTGTTGTCTTTTTAATAGTAAAATAGGATGCGAGGATATTTACACCCGTGAAGAATACGACTAAGAATATAGCCAATCCAAAAATTAATTTTATTTTTGTTTTTTTCATATGAATGTTTTTTTCCAACCTTTATTATGAATTTCTAAGCAGATAAAGTGAATCTTCAATCAGTGGGGGTTCTTCATCCCACTGATTGTTAGCTGAACCAATCGGGCTTTTACGGACAGTTATCTCACCTACGCTTCTTCGATTCCACTAATCTTTAAGGGGATTACTGCCCGTCAATGCGGGATAAAGTGAATCTTCATAAACTCTTGCATACTATCAATTTAATGATACCGTACGCTTATTTTACTATACTTTAAAATAGTTACATACCCAAAAGGTAATTCACTTAACAAAAATCACCATTTATACCAAAGTCCTATAAACAGCTTCTAAACATTTCTATGTAATATGGAGATTTAAAACATCAAGGGAATTTAAAACGCAAAAATAGGAGGAAAGGCAAAGCCTATCCTCCCATTGAAACGTTACCTAATATAGCCTTTCCCAACCAGAATGTCTGAAATGATGTCTGTCGGAATAGTAAACTCTACTAAACCCATATATAGCCCGGTGCAACCTCAAATTGATCAAATGCGATAACTAACTTGTTCTGATCATTAATATAAAAATTTTGATCTTTATCTATTTTTTCAAATCTTTCTGGTACATCGTCATTCATCCAGTAAATTTTGTTCGGATCTGCTTTCATCTGCTCAACCATCTGCGCTTTGATATTTTCACTCTTAAGATCCTCAAAATAACGGAGGATGATGATAGATTTATATTTAACCGGCAGTTCGTCCAGTGCCTTCTGCAAGTCAACATTTTGATAATCATCCACTTGACCCTGACTGAAAAACTCTAACGTTTCTACATCAGTAAGTGTCACTTTCTTTTGTTTGCACAAAAAATCTAATGCAGCGTGAACAATAATCTTATAAAACCAGCTGTTAATCGATTGAGAATCATTAATCTTGTCGACGGTGATTAATGCCTTTTTTATGGACTCCTGAATAATATCAAGGGCGTCTTCTTTATTTTTCACATAGCTGAAAGCCAGCCCGTAATAGTTTTCTTTTTTTCAGTAATTGTTGTTACAAGTAATTGGCAGACATCCTGTTTCATTACACGAAAGAGCTCCTTTTTCTTGAAGTTGGTACGTACCATTTGGTGTTACATTGGATAGACGTGTAACTATTTGAAAAAGTTTGTACGGTCCATAAAAAATATTGGTGAAATTTACAAACAAAGAAAAGGTAAGAAATTTGACGTTTCCTGAAACAAATCTTTTCCTCCAAACGTCTATCTGATAGACTGATAGTATAAGGGGACTCGTAATATGAAAAAAAAAGTGAAGAAATTTAAAAGAATCAAATTAAAGCGCGTTTTTACATTATTAGTATGCATATTCGTACTAGTAATCTCCATAAGATATGTCATTTCAGAACGAGCACAGGCCACTGTCAAAAAGGAAGTAGAAATTTTTACAGATGAAAAATATCCGACAGTAGAAATACAAACAATGATTAAAGACCAAACCCATGGGGGATATTCTGTTAGTTATCCAACATTACAAATAAAAAAAATTGATCAAGCGTTAAAAGCTTATGTAAATGAAGAAATAGCCAGCTATCAGCAAACGATTGCGCAGAAGAATATCCCAAAGAAAACCTCCACTGAACTAACGATTACATACGATATCACTCATTATAGTGAACAAACAGTAACCGTTCTATTTAATAAGTATCAATTTACTGATGGTAAATGGGGAGTACCTTCCATCCAAACATTTACCTTTGATCTTCCGTCACAAAAACAGATTTCATTACAAGATATTTTCTATAAAAATAGTGATTATCTGAACAGTTTATCGATGATTGCTTATACCGAATTGAAGAAGAATAAAGAACTTGCGGAATCAGAGATTTTAAAAGCAAAAACTGAACCGAACAAAGATAACTTCAGCCAATTTTCTTTGCTTGAAGATGCCATCGTCTTGTATTTCCAACCGTTTCTAGGAGCAACTGGGTATTCCGATACAAAATCGATTGCTGTTAAAAAAGCAGTATTCGATTCAATTCTTAAAGATTCATACAAAAACACAAAAGCGAACAAAAATAAGATTAAAGAAACTCCACCCAGTCATATCGTGTCAGAGCTTCCAAAGCCGAGTGGAATTGACCCTAATAAAAAAGTCATCGCCCTTACCTTTGATGATGGTCCAAGTAAAGGACCGACAACTTTAATCCTGGATGCATTGAAAGAATATGACAGTCACGCCACATTCTTTGTACTAGGAAATCGAGTTCAATATTATCCAGAGATCATTCAAAGAATGTTTGAGGAAGGCAATGAGGTTGGCAATCACTCTTGGAATCACCCGCAGCTAACCCGCCTGAAGGAAGAACAAATACAGCACCAAATTTTTGACACTCAAGCGATCATAAAGAAAGTAAGCGGTCATGAGCCTATTCATATCCGTCCACCATATGGAGCAATTAATAATGACGTTCGTCAATACTTGGGGGATTTGAGCGTTGCTCTGTGGAATATTGATCCCGAAGATTGGAAATCACGAGACAAAGACCATATTGTCCATTCAGTGATGAGCAAAGTTAGTGATGGTAAGATTGTCCTTATGCATGACATTTACTCCACAAGTGCAGAGGCTGCTGTGGACATCATTAAACAGCTTAAAGCACAAGACTATCAATTAGTCACAATTTCTGAGCTTGAAGAAGTGAAAAAACTGCGACAAGAATCTACCAAATAATGAAACTGGCTTTTCCCACCAAACTTTTATAGCATGATAAAGTAACAAAACAAGGGCGTCTCAAGTAAAGGATCTGATACTTTGCTTGAGACGCCCCTTTTTGGCTGTTTAAGCAGGATGAATCCTGGATAATCCACTTGCCGTTCCTAGAAGAAACATAGATGACTGACAAGATACATCTCATTCCTTCTAGTCACATTATGCTTGTTCGTATCTTCTGCTGTATTCATGAAAAATGCCTACCACAATTCTCAGAAAGGTTAAGATTAACAAGGATCTTTGAACTTGAAGGGCTATGGCTATATTGCTCACTAAAACCTCTACCCTTTTCTCCCGATCCATATCAGGCTGGGAAATGACAAGCGACCTAGTGTCCTTTTTAAACCTCGTGAAATTTAGGCTGTTCTTCTCTACAACGAGTGTGTAATCTGCAACCTGACGGGGGGTTAGCCGGTGAGGGTATTTCTCCTTGGATGGAAATCAACTCTCTAGGACGGGATGGGTCAGCTATAGGAACGGAGCTAATAAGTCCCTTTGTATAATGGTGAGCTGGATGCAAGAACAACTCTTCACTTGTCGCAATTTCAACAAGTTTCCCCAAATAAATCACACCAATTCGATCCGAGATATGGCGCACGATATTCAAACCGTGGGCAATAAATCAATAGGTTAAATGAAGTTCACTTTGCAAGTCCTTCATTTAAGGAAAACTACAAACTTTCTATTGATTTAGCAGACTATTGTGATATTTGATATCAATAATTATATACAATTATAATTAATCCAATAAGTAAAGTTGTATTTAAAGAAAGAAGTGGCACACTATTTAGCAAAACTTTTGGTAAAAATTTTATGAATCTTTTCCACTAAGTTATCCGTATTACTAATGAAACAATGGGACAATAAATTTTGAAAGGGGATGCTTTATGGGAAACATCTTGCTATTTTCACTTATTATTGGAATAGTTTCTGCAATAATTCTTGTACCCGTCTATAAAAGTAAAAAATCAAATAAAAAAGAGGAAAAATCGCTAAAAATCAGTGCCATGATCGTTGCAATTGTCCTTTTAATCCTTATTATGTTTGCATTCTATTATCTAAGTAATCTGGATAGAAACCTATCTTCTTTATGGCTGTTCGTAATCATTATTACCGCCGGTGGGGCTGTACTTGCATCTGGGAAGGAAAGGTTAATTAAAGCTGTTCTATTGATTGGAAGTCTCATCCTTGGGGCCTATTTCCTAACAGCTGGTATATTTAATGCGGATGAAAAATATGAACTAGCAAAAATGGAAGAAAAGGTAGAAATCAAGCCTTTTGATGAGAAGGTGACCCCTGCGAGTGTACCACCACAATTTGCACGCAACAAAATGAGAAAGGCATTTGGCCAAGTCCCAAATACAAGCTATTACGAGCTTGGAAACTTGCAGATCCAAAAGGTAAATGGGGAATATGTATACATTGCTCCAGTTGAATTTTCAGGATTTTTCAAATGGTGGAATGGAGAAGAGATTCCTGGCTACTTTATTTTAAGTGCTACTGATTCTACTGCTAATCCAAAATTTATGAAGGAAGAAATGATTTATACTCCTTCCTCCTATTTCAATAAAAATGTTGAGCGTCATATTCGGATGCAATACCCGAAACATATCTTTTATGGGGATGCATATCTAGAGATTGATGATGAGGGGAAACCTTATTATATCCGTTCGTTTGGTGAATTTATTTCCGCACGAAATGGATTTACTGTAAAAGGTCTAGTTGTTGTAGATCCGAAAAACGGCAAAACGAAAGCATATAATTTAGCAGACGTCCCAGAGTTTATAGATGGTGCTGTCTCTCCTGAAGTAGTCAGCTTACAAAACAGTTATTTCGGAAACTATGTCCATGGATTTTGGAATAGCATTTTTGGTAAATCAGACGTGAAACTTCCATCAGATGAAGGAACAGTGGCCAATGTAACGCCGATTTTTAACGAAGATGGAGAGATGTATTATTTCACTGATTTTACAAGTCCGAAAGAAGGCGTCGATTCCATGCTTGGTTACTCACTGACAAACTCAAGAACGGGCATTGCCACTTACTATACGGGTAACCTAGAAGAATCTTATATGGATTCACAAGGGGCTTTGCAAATTATTGAAAAAAAATTCATTGAAAAGAAATGGCATGGAGAAATGTCTGTTCTCTATAACTTTTACGGTGAAGCTAGCTGGTTAACACCTGTACTTGATTCTAACGGCTTTCTGCAAAATTACTTTATCGTATCTGCAGCTAATCCAGAAATATCTGTATATGGGATTACCCCAAATGAAGCGTTAAAACAGTATAAAACAGCCTTGCAAAGAGGAGGAGGAACGGTCGATGGAAGCTCCAAAGCAGATGATAGGAAAATAAACGGAACGGTGATCAGAGTCTATAAAGAAAAGGCTGGAGATTTCACTGTTGTTTCTTTTCTATTAGACAACCACCAAAGCTATATGATTTCTTCTGAAAAAAATCCAAAGTCCATCTACTTAAAAGAAGGAGATAAGGTAAACGTTACCTATTTGGCGACGGGTGAAGATTTCTTGCCTGCGAAAGATCTAGTAATTGAAGGACTAGAATAACCTTATCCTATTAGAAATGCAAAACACGATGAAGGCTTTAATCGCTTCATCGTGTTTTTATTTTAATCTCTGGTTTGCAACTGTCTTTGATAAGATTTTCTATGGCAAATCTACTATCAGATGCTAATACATAAATAAAATCACAGCAAAACTTAGAGGGTGTCACATAACGAAAGGGTCTGTCCCCTCGCACTCTATATACAGTTTATAGAGTGCGAGGGCAGACCCCTTTGGGACTCCTACTTTTGTATGATCCAATTTTAGGCTTTTCTTTTTTCAGCCAAATCAATAGCAAGTTGGATAGTACGTTTCTTATTCAATGGATATAAGAATGTTAAAATTAAGAACACAATTAGAAGGATGACCGCCGGCACTAAAGTAGCTAGTGCATGAATACCATCTAATGCGCCTTGCGTTTGCGCTTCACGAGTTGCATCGTACCCAACAGCTGCAATCGCAAAACCACCAACACCACCAGCAATTGCTTGGCCCACTTTACGAGCAAATGAATAGATAGAATATACCGTTCCATCTTCACGTAAACCTGTTAAGTATTCATGGTAATCGATCACGTCTGTTACGAATGCCCAAACTACTAAATTAAAGAATCCATATCCAAACATTGCAACAGTTAATAGAGAAATAAATTGAGTAGCAGATAAGTTAGGTAAGAAGTATAAAATAGCATATACAACGGCTGCCAATAACACACCTGCTGCTGCTACTTCTTTTTTACCAAACCTAGCAACTAATGGTTTCACCATTGGCATAGCAATAAATGTAGTAGCTGTTCCAATAAATCCTACGATACTTAATGCTGCAGCCGTACCAAAATAATCTTTAAATAAATACACGTTAACTGCGCCCGTAAGCATGAAACACACTAAAAATATTAGAGCTGAGGCAAGAAGCCAAATTAACGGTTTATTTTTCATAAGACCTTTTACTGTTTGACCTAAATTACCTTTTGGCTTGTCAGTTTCAGGTGCGACAATACGTTCAGTCGATAATTTATAACATGCCATATAACAAGAGATAGAAAGAATACCAAAGATAATGGCTCCCATTAGAAAACGGTCTGAATCTGCCTTATTATCTACAAATAAGATCAATGGGCCAACTACATTAATAATTAGACCTGCCATCGCACCACCCAAAGCTCTGAAAGTGGATAAAGATGTACGTTCAACAGGATTACTTGTAATTACAGACGCCATTGAGCCGTAAGGGATATTTACTGTACTATATAAAGTCCCCCAGATAATATACGAGACAAAAGCATATGCCAGATAAAACCCATTAGACATACCTGGAATGTGAACAAACATTAATATACCTGAAATAACGAGTGGGAAAGACATTCTGAAAATCCATGGCTTAAATTTACCATTCTTCCCTGCTTTTCTTGTATCAATGAAACGACCCCATGTAATATCCGCCACAGCATCCCATAATCGGGCAACTAAAAAGAGCGTTCCCACAGTGGCTGCATTAATATGAAAAACGTCTGTGTAGTAAACCATTAAGAATGAAGCAACAAGAATAAAGAAGAAATCATTCCCGAAATCACCAAACAAATAACCAAGTTTATCTCTCATACCAAACTTTCTATTTACCCCATTTGTTGTTCCTGTTTCTTGAGTTAGTTTCCTGGCAGCTTGACCCATTTTTTACCCCTCCATTTATAAGCGTCATTTCCCCATCATCTTGATTCCATTCATAATCTCCAGTTCGTTATTTAACAATAACTACTACATAGTAAATGGATCATAAATAGATTTACCTTACCCCTTGAAAACTGTTCTGCCTTTATTTGTAAGCCCTTACACCAACATATAAAAAATTTTTTTATTGCATCTCGAGATATGTAGGTAATTAGTTTAATAAACTAATTAACTACTGTATAAGTAGAATAGCACCCTCCATTCCTTTCGTCAATAACATTTTTGTAAGCGTTATAAAAATTATTTTTCAACGAAACAATAGGAAATTTAGTTACCATTTATAGCTTGTTTATGAACGCAATATGAGGCAAAAATGCGCTCTCCGCTCTTTACAATGATAAACAGCTTCATATCCAAATGGTTCCGTAATAAGGAGCTAGAATAGAGCCTTACTGATAACACCCCCATTTGAAAAGACGATGTTAAATCGAATCATTGATAATCTGGTTTTTGACTTATACGGAGGAAACGATATGCCACTCCTTTAAAAAGGACTGATTAATGATTATTTACAGCAACACGATGAGAATCAGCCCTTTTAACTGGATATCTTAATATGACCACCTACCTAATCATTTGTTGAACTAAATCCCTATTCCGCTTTTTAAAGACTTCATTATGGGAGGAGACCATCGCAATTTTACTAGCTTCAGGTTGAATGAATTGTTTAGCCTTATTAACGGCATTCGCTGCATCTTGGAAAGCACCGGCAATTAAATGGACCTTCCCCTCGTATTGTAGAATATCTCCAGCGGCGTATAGCCCATCTATTGAAGATTCACTAGTGGCAGTGCCTGCAATATAATAATTTTCTGCGAGTGCAATATTTAATGCACTATTTTCAAGTAGTGCCGCATCACGTTCATAACCATGATTAATAATTACTTCGTCAATTGGCAAATATGAAACCTTCCCTGTTTCAGAATTCGTCAGTTCGACACGTTCAATGACCTCATGATTCTCACTAGCCATTAGTTTTGTAATCGATGTATTATAGAAGCAAACCACAGAACTTTTTATTAATTGTGTAATTTGTGCTTCATGTCCTGTTAATTCATCCTTTCGATATGCTACATACACTTTTTTGGCAATGGGTTCTAATTCATTAGCCCAATCTATGGCAGAATTACCTCCACCTGAGATAATCACTGTTTTATCTTTGAATTGTTTTAATGATTTTACTGTGTAATTTAAATTAGATACTTCAAATCTCTCCGCACCTTCTATTTCTAACTTTTGAGGATTCAATATTCCACCCCCAACAGCAACAATCACTGTTTTCGAGAAATGCAATTGACCGGAGGCGGCTTGTAAGACAAAAATGCCATCTTCATTACGTGCAATAGACTCTACTTTTTCATTCAACACGACTTTTGGGTTAAATGTTAATCCTTGTTCAACAAGTTGTTCAATTAATTTTGCTCCTGGTAGTGGCGTCAGGCCACCAACGTCCCAAATCATTTTCTCAGGATATACATGTATTTTCCCACCTAATTGGGGCTGATATTCGATAAGTTTCGTCTTCATTTCTCTAAGTCCACTATAAAAAGTTGAATAAAGACCTGCTGGACCTCCTCCAATGACAGTCACATCAAATAATTCCTCTTTCTCCATCTATATACACCTCTTAACATCTAATTAAAATTGATTATCATTATCAATAAAGAATACATCCTATTCTTGACTTTTACAATAAAAATAATGGTTGACAGCAGAATTGTATAGATTTATATTAAGAATGTGTTTGAAACTGATAATCATTATCACTACATAAAGCTTAAATGTTCCAAAAGGGGGTTGCACCATGGCACGCCTATATACAGATGACCTAAACATTGGTTATGGTGAACGGTTAATTGTAAAAAATCTCAATATAGAAATTCCAGATAAAAAAATCACTACTATCATTGGTTCCAATGGGTGTGGCAAATCAACACTATTGAAAGCTATTACTCGTATTATTTCCCATCAATCTGGAGCAGTCGTATTAGATGGAGAAAATATTTCAAAAGAGAGCACAAAAATACTTGCAAAAAAAATGGCAATCCTTCCACAAACGCCCGAAAGTGCAAGTGGATTAACAGTCGGTGAACTAGTATCTTATGGTCGCTTTCCTTATCAAAAAGGCTTCGGCCGCTTGTCAAAAAAAGATTATGAAGTCATTGACTGGGCACTTGAAGTCACAGGTACGAAAGACTTTAAGTTCCGCCCTGTAGATGCACTATCAGGAGGACAACGTCAACGTGTTTGGATCGCTATGGCTCTTGCACAAGAAACCGAAATGATTTTTCTAGATGAACCTACAACTTATCTAGATATGGCTCATCAACTAGAGGTTCTAGAGCTTTTGCAAAAACTAAATATTGAACAGGAACGTACGATTGTCATGGTCCTACATGATTTAAATCAAGCAGCTCGGTTTGCTGACTATATTATTGCTTTAAAAGATGGCGAAATTGTGAAAGCCGGGAATTGCGAAGAAGTTATTAATCATAACGTTTTAAAAAAGGTCTTTCATATTGACGCAGAAATTGGACGGGATCCTAGAACTAACAAACCTATGTGTGTCACATACAACTTATTAAAAGGAGACTATGAAAATGAAAAAGTTCCTAATCCCATTTACTCTACTGCTAGTGCTAATTATTAGTGCTTGTAGTAACGAGGGGAATGAAAAGAAAGAGAGCACAGCAAAAAAAGAGGAAAAGTCAGAAACAATTACATACCAATCTGAAAATGGACCAATTGAAGTTCCTGCTAATCCAAAACGTGTTGTTGTACTTTCCAGCTTTACAGGTAACGTGATGGCTTTAGACGTGAATCTTGTTGGTGTAGATTCATGGTCTAAAATGAACCCCCGTTTTGAAAAGGAATTAAAAGATGTTGAAGAGGTATCTGATGAAAGCTTAGAAAAGATTATTGAATTAAATCCAGATTTAATCATCGGTCTATCAACGATTAAAAATATTAATAAATTAAGTGAGATTGCTCCTACTGTCACATATACATACGGAAAAGTAGATTACTTAACACAACATTTAGAAATCGGGAAACTTTTAAATAAGGAAAAAGAAGCCCAAGCTTGGGTTGATGATTTCAAAAAACGTGCACATAATGCTGGGGAAGACATTAAAGCAAAAATCGGTGCAGACACTACTGTTTCTGTCATTGAGAATTTTGACAAACAGCTTTATGTATTCGGCGATAACTGGGGCCGTGGCACAGAAATTCTTTACCAAGAAATGAAATTAAAAATGCCTGAAAAAGTAAAAGAAATGGCTTTAAAGGATGGGTACTTTGCATTGTCGCTAGAAGTTCTTCCGGAGTATGCTGGAGATTATGTCATCTTTAGTAAAGACTCTGATCAGGATAATTCATTCCAAGAAACAGAGACATATAAAAACATTCCAGCTGTTAAAAACCATCATCTATTTGAAGTAAATGCGAAAGAGTTCTATTTTAACGATCCAATAACATTAGATTTCCAACTTGACTACTTTATAAAAAGCTTTCTTGGTAACTAATACTTAAAGTAAAGAGGAATTCTTATTAAGAATTCCTCTTTACTTTAAATAAGAACATGTTAAATAAAAATGAAAAGATGAGAGGCTCATGACTATAAATAATAAAAAATTCATTCCATTTGGATATAAACTGATAATAGGTTTCCTTTTGTTTTTAGGTATGTTTATTGTTTCCATAATATTTGGAGCAGCAAATATCGCCATTCACGATGTCTGGCTAGCGCTTACTTCTCATGTTACAGATGATAAAACTTCTATCATTCGTGAGATTCGCTTACCACGTGAAATTGCAGCAATTTTTGTTGGAGCCGCACTTGCCGTCGCTGGGGCTATTATGCAAGGAATGACGAGAAACCCACTTGCTGATCCAGGTTTATTCGGATTAACCGCTGGTGCAAATGCGGCACTTGCCTTTACTTTGGCATTTATTCCCTCAGCCAATTACTTTAGTTTGATGATTGCATGTTTTATTGGAGCAGCAGTCGGAGCCGCTATGGTTTTCGGTATTGGGGCAATGAAAAAGGGAGGCTTTTCTCCACTTCGGATTGTATTAGCTGGTGCTGCTGTTTCTGCATTCTTATACGCAATTGCAGAAGGTATTGGCATTTACTTTAAACTATCAAAAGATGTGTCCATGTGGACTGCCGGGGGAATGATTGGAACTTCATGGAATCAACTTCAAGTCATTGTTCCATTTATTTCTGTAGGTATACTTATTTCCTTGTTCCTTTCCAGACAGCTCACCATTATTAGTTTAAGTGAAGAAGTAGCGGTTGGATTAGGCCAAAAGACAGCACAAATAAAGTCCATTCTTTTTCTTGTCATTGTACTTCTTGCTGGTGCTGCTGTTGCACTTGTAGGCAATATGGCATTCATTGGTTTAATGGTACCACATATGGTCCGTGCAATTGTCGGAACGGACTACCGCTTTATCATACCCATGTCAGCCATCCTAGGGGCCACCTTTATGCTTTTTGCTGACACACTTGGACGTATAATCAATGCTCCATATGAAACCCCTGTGGCAGCCATTGTTGCGATGATAGGTTTACCTTTCTTCCTATTAATTGTACGTAAAGGAGGTAAAGCATTCTCATGATTCAACCAGCTTTAATAAAAAAGCAGCGACTAATTTTATTCGCTTTATTAGTACTTATTACGATTACAACCATTATTGGGTTAGGGCTAGGATATTCCTCTTTATCCTATGACAGATTGCTTCCAACCTTTCTAGGTCAAGGTACGTTTAAAGAGGAATTTGTTTTATTTTCAGTTCGATTCCCCCGAATCATTATTACACTTTTGGCAGGGATGGCACTTGCCTTATCTGGTGCAATTTTACAAGGGATTACACGAAATGACCTAGCTGATCCTGGTATTATCGGGATTAACTCAGGAGCAGGTGTTGCAATTGCCGTTTTCTTTTTATTTTTCCCTATAGAAGCAGGTTCATTTGTTTATTTGCTTCCACTTGTTGCTTTTATCGGTGCTTTAATCACTGCATGTCTGATCTATGTTTTTTCATATAACAGACATACAGGCCTTCAACCAGTTCGATTAGTTCTAATCGGCGTTGGATTTTCCATGGCACTTTCCGGGATTATGATTGTCCTCATTTCATCTGCTGAACGTTCAAAAGTAGATTTTATTGCAAAATGGCTCGCAGGGAATATTTGGGGTACTGATTGGCCTTTCATATGGGCGATTCTTCCATGGTTAGCCATACTTATCCCATTTACTTTATACAAAGCAAATCGCTTGAATATTCTTGGATTAAGTGAGCCAGTGGCAATCGGTGTTGGAGTTTCTATCGAAAAAGAACGTATCGTGTTGCTTTTAACAGCCGTTGCGCTGGCTGCTTCGGCCGTTTCTGTAACAGGAGGAATTGCATTTATCGGCCTTATGGCTCCACATATTGCCAAAGCCTTAGTTGGCCCTCGAAATCAATTATTTATCCCCGTGGCAATTCTAATTGGGGGCTGGTTATTATTACTTGCAGACACAATCGGACGTAATGTAGTTGACCCTGATGGTATTCCTGCAGGCATTATGGTTTCGTTAATCGGTGCGCCTTATTTTATGTATTTACTATTTAAAAAGTAAGAAAGACCATCTCCCCTTAAGAATGGACATATTCTCAAGGGGGGTATGGTCTTTCTTACTTATTCTTTCCCTATTTAGCTTGACTAGTTGGTTCTTTTGTTGCTCTCCCTGACTAACCTTTTATCTTTCTATTTCCTTAAAAGTTGTCTTTTGGAATACTTTAGAGTGTAACTGGTTCAATCATTCTATTCGTATCTGGCTAAATTGTTTATCTTGCGTTAGGTCGCTTACCTTCTGAAATAAGACCATTAATTCTTTCTATTAGTTCGGGAAGTTCACTCATTGTTTTAATCGTAAAATCTGCCCCGTTTTGCATGAAAGAGTGTTCTACCTTAAAGGTGACAGCTTCTTTATCAGATTCTGATAAACTATTAAATTCATCGAAGCTTAATCCCATTTCAGAGCTGCCGATTATAACACCAATTGACCAAACTCCTGCATGGACTCCCTCTTTAATATCTGAAATGGTATCACCTACTTTTACTACCTTCCATGATGCTGATAGTTTAAGTAGCTCCATATTTCGATAAATCATATACGGATACGGCCTTCCAAGAGAATTTGTTTCATCAGGGGTAATATAACAATCCGGGCTGTAGCCCTTTTTCAAAGCATTAGGAACGACGACATCCATCATAAGATTTGTATATCCTGTTGTTGAACCAATCTTTAGCCCTTGATTTCTCAATACCTCAACAGTCTCAATCACCTTGGGAATGGGATCTGTATACTCTGATAATGAAGCCATAAGTGCAGGTTCAAATTCAGCATACAAATTCTTTACATCCTGTTCATTAAATATTCGCCCAAGTTTTTCTTCCCATAAAGCAGATATTCTAGGCATGGACAACATCGTACGAATATGGTCAATTTTCAGCATCCCCATTGGGGCTCTTGCTTCCTCCATCGTTACGTCAATACCCGCATTCTTAAAAATATCAACAAATACATTCACTGGTGCAAAACATCCAAAATCAACTGTTGTTCCAGCCCAATCCAATATTACGCCTTCTATTTTATTCATTTTGCCACCACTCCCATATATTCTTCGATAATATTGCATAATTCCTGAATATCTTCTTCATAGATTTCACCGATATTTCCAATTCGGAATGTATCTACGTCCGTTAGTTTCCCTGGATAGATGACATACCCTCTCTCTTTCACAAAAGAATAAAAGTCTACAAAGTTGAATTGTTCATTTGGAAAAAGAAATGTTGTAATGATGGGTGATTGTTTTTCAGCTGAAATATAGGCATGAATCCCTACTTTTTCAAGTCTCTCTCTTAAAATCTGATTATTATTTTGATAGCGAGTAAATCTAGCTGAAATACCGCCTTCTTCTACTAATTCATCAATTGCTTTAGAAAATGCAGCCACTACATGTGTTGGCGAAGTGTAGCGCCATTTTCCATATTGATCCATTTTCTTCCATTGGTCAAATAAATCTAGTGACAAACTCCGGGCATGCCCTTCACATGCTTTAAGTTTCTCTAATTTAGCAATGACAAATCCGAATCCTGGAACACCCTGAATACATTTATTTGCACTGCTAATTAAATAGTCAATTCCTAGTTCAGGAACATTCATTTCCATTCCTCCAAAACTACTCATAGCATCAATAATTAATGTTTTTCCATACTCCTTCGACAGCTTTGAAATCATGTCGATTGGATTTAAAATGCCTGTCGTTGTTTCACAATGTACCATAACGATATGCGTAATTTCCTGATCTTCTTCTAAAATGTCCCTGATTTCCACTTCATTTGGATATTCATTGTACGCTACACTATATTCCCTAAAGTTTAGTCCGATGTATTGGGCCATTTTTACAACACGCTCGCCATATGCGCCGTTCGTTACGATCAAAACCTTATCCTGTTGCGAAATGGTAGAAGTCATCACAGATTCAACGGCAAACGTACCACTTCCTTGCATGAGTACTGCTGTATACTCTTCTCTAGTAGCACCTGCGAATTCAAGAAGTTGAGCTCTTATTTTTTGTGTGATTTCTTTATAGTCATGATCCCAAGTACAACGATCAAAGAGCATTTCCTCTTTTACTGCAATTGTGGTAGTTAATGGACCTGGTGTTAAAAGTTTATAGTTTTTCATATTCCCTTCACTCCCTTTTTAACTATTTTGCTTCATTGAAAAATTGTTGGTGTTGCTTTAATAGTTCAACTGTTAGTGGTTTTTCAAATTTCATAGAGTATGTCGGTTTGTGAGTATCAGAAACCGTTTCACCTTCATAAAGTGCTACTGGATAGTATTTCAATAGATCTTTTCTAGCATCTTTGATAATTACTTCGGCCATTTTCATTGCTAGCTTCGTCGTTTCGTCGTCTTTTTTCACAACTGCAATTGATTCTGTAAGAGAAAAATTCCCTTCAATTGGATCAATATAATCAATTGGTGCACCTGATTCTTTAGCTGCTACCACTTGATGACGAAGTCCAAAACCAGCCGCTACTTCCCCAGCTTGTACTTTCTTAATTGGACCTGAACCTGAACTTTCAAGATGTGGGCCACTATTTGCAATTAAATCATGAAGAATGGATTTTCCCTCTTCCTCGCCATATTGACTAATAACTGCTTGAACTAATAACCAACCTGTTGAAGAGTCCATAATATTTGGAATTGACACTAAACCTTTATATTCTGGTTTCGTTAAATCTTTAATAGTTGTTGGCATTGTTAAGCCTTTTTGTTTAATTACTTCTGTATTTACAAAAATTGAACCTGTGATAGCTAAAATGGGTGTATAAAATGGTGTATATTGTTCTAATGCATGAGTTTCAAAAGTTAAGTCTGTAAACATCGAATGTTTTTCTTGAGCACTTTCTAGGAAATAAGAGCTCATGGTGACTAAATTGGCTTCAATTTGGTCTCCCTCTGCCATAAGCTTTCCACCTAATTCAGATGTTCCTAAAGACTGGAGAACATACTTTCCTTCGTATCCAGCGTTCTTTAATGCACTTTCCATAGCCATGGTTGCTTCTTCATCACCATTTGTATAAATAACAACCTTTTCTGACCCATCCTCTTTATTACTGTTACAACCTACTAATGCAAATACTAAACCTAAAGCAAACAGAGACAGCATAATTCCCTTAATGGTTTTAAACATCATTTTCCCCCACTTTAAATAGTCAATGTTTAACGATTTATTGATTGTTTCTTTTGAAAATAATCACAAAGTAATTTAATGAATAAATTTGTCACAAAGATTAGTAAAGATAAAACAAATATTTCGTTGAATTTAGCAAAATGCTGTAGCTCCTTAATTTCGCTAGCGACTAATGAAGTTTGGGCTGTAACCAAAAAGATAATCCCGCTAACTGTAACCATTGAATTGATAAAATAGTAACTAAACATCTCAATCACTGTCGATGCTGAGTTTGGTAGAATCACTCGATAGACTGTCCTTATCCAGCTATCCCCCAATAATTCTCCAGTTGTTTCCCAAGATGGGTTCATTTTAGACAGCGAATTTTTCGCCATTAAATAGGGTGTAGTAAAGAAGTGAACAATATTACATAGTATGATAATTGTGAATGTCCCTTTTAAACTACTGCCATTAAAAAGCAGTAAATACGATAAACCTAATACCATACCTGGGACTGTGTTCGTAATCATTGAAACAATATCAATTGTTGATTTCCCTCTTAAAGATGTTCGAGCGTTTAGAATGGCTGAGCAATAGGCGACCAACGTACCTAATACAGCCGTTAATACAGCAACTAGTAATGAATTTTTATAGATATCTGTTAAATTACTTGATTGAAATATGCTTAACACATGTTTCAATGTGAAAGTAAGATCGTAAGGAAAACTATTTAAGAAAGGTGCAATAAACATGACGGCAAAAACAGAGAGCATTGCCACTATAATTGCCGAGGAAATGATCCCCAAACAAATATCTCTACATTTATGTTGAATTAGCTCTATATTGCTAAACTTGTCATAATGAAAATTCAGTTTTTCGAGATAATTCAGTAGTAATACACCAAACACCGCTGGTAGTAACATCAGTATGGCAATGACAGCACCATTATTAAAATCTGGAATGGAGCCAAGCATAACTTGGTACAATTGAGTCGCCACAACATAATACGTCCCACCTACTGAAGCAGGTATTCCGAAATCCGTAAAACTCAAGATAAAGGAAAGAACAAATGCTCCACCTAAGGTTCCCAACAATGGCTGTACGATTGTATTCAAGAAACTTCTTAACGAGCCATCACCCATTAACTTTGAAACGATGATAAATTTTTTATCAATGTACTTAAAAGAATTATTAATAAGAAGAAACGCTGCTGGTAATGTATAAATTACATAGCCCATTAGTAATCCATTAAATCCATAAATTTCAAATAAATTCCGTCCAAAGATCTTAGTTAGTAAGCCCTGATTTCCAAATGAATACATAATGGCAAATCCATAAGTAATCGTTGGAAGTAACATCGGGATTAGAATTCCCGTTTTAATGACCGTTTTTATTGGGCGGTAAATTCTTGTACAGTTGACGGCGTAAGCAAGAGTAAATGCTAGAATCGTTGTGATTACAGCCGTCATACTAGAAATTTTTATACTGTTTCCAAATGCCTCATTTAAGTCCTTGCTTGACAGAATTGAAAGGTAATTCGAGATACCAAATCCTTGATCTGTTTCAAACGAGCGAACAAATAAAGTGCCAAGAGGCAATAATAGAAAGACGGTAAATAACAAGAATATAGATAAGAAGATGACTCGCATTTCTATTTTTACATTAGGCATATTTTTCACCAAATAAGTTATAAATATTTTGTCTCTTAATCTGTAATTGTTTAAGGATAAATTCTTTCACAAAATCATTATTTGGTTGATTAATGATTTCCTGAGGTGTTCCAAATTGAGAAATATTCCCCTGATTGATAATTAGGATTTTATCTGACAATGTTAATGCTTCTTCTGGATCATGCGTTACAATAATCGTCGTAAGCTTATATTCTCTAGCAATGGATTGAATACGTTGTTTAATGGATTCTTTAATGACCCCGTCTAGTGCACTCAATGGCTCATCCAATAATAATATTTTTGGTTTCATGACTAACGTTCTTGCAAGAGCTACCCTTTGTTTCTGACCACCCGATAACTCACCGATTTTCTTAGCCAAATGTGGTTTTAACTCTAAGAAATCAATATACTCCTGCAGTTCTGTTTCTGATACTAGTCCCTTCTTATTTCTTAAACCATATATAATATTTTCATAGGCACTTAAATGAGGGAAAAGCGCATAATCTTGGAATACGATATTGAATCCGCGATTCTTCATTGATACATTGCTCAAATCCATATCATTAAAGATAATCCTGCCATGGTCCAATTGGGTTAATCCTAAAATAATATTTAATAATGTCGTTTTGCCACTTCCGCTCGGACCTAATAATGAAACAATTTCACCTGTTTTAATTTCAACATTTATGTCATCTAAAACTACTTTTCTATCGAATTGTTTGCTTACATTTTGTAATTTCAGCAAACTGTTCACCTCCTTAAACACAACCTTAGTATAAAAACTATATGTAAATTAAAGTAATGATTAACGTAAATACTATGTAAATATTGCATAATTTCTATCTAATTCAGTACCAAGTTATGCATAACTTAAACTTCATTCATAACTATCTTATCTTATTGTTTATGTAAATATATTGAATATATAAATGGATATCAGTACACTAGAATTAATACCGCTTTAAAAAATGATAACTTTGAGTAGGTGAATATATGTTTCCGGTTGAAAGGCAACAGAAAATTATTGATTTATTAATGGTAAAAAAGGTTCTCAAAATATCTGAGTTAACTGAAGAACTAAAAATCTCTGTTGATACCCTTCGTAGAGATCTAAACCTGCTTACAAAACAAGGGAAAATCGAAAAAATTTATGGTGGAGTTAAACTAATCGAAGCAAGATTTGGGGAATCTACAATTGACGAACGCATGGTCAGTCATATAAATGAAAAAGAAGTAATCGCACAAAAATGTAGCGAATTGATCTATGACGGCGATTGTATTTTTATAGATAGTGGCTCGACAACCTATCAAATTGCAAAATACATTAAAAATAAGAAGAAGCTAACGGTAGTGACGAATTCAATTCCTGTTGTATTAGAACTAATAAATAGTGATGTCGAGCTGATTATCATCGGAGGAAAAGTCAGACATAATGAACAGTCTGTAGTAGCCTATGATTATTTATTTAATTTTAGCGAATTAAATATAGTAAAAGCGTTTATTTGTACCAGTGGAATTACGATCGAAAAAGGAATTTCTGATTATAATTTAGAAGAAGCAAACACGAGAAAAAAAATGATTGAATTATCTAAAGAAATTTATGTTGCCGCTGACAGCACAAAATTTGGTAAGAATGTCACAATTGGGATTGCATCACTTGATAAAATTCATTACATTATTACAGATCAAAACGTAAATAAAAATCTCATCGATGCATTTAAGAAAACGAACACAAGTTTAATCATTGCAAAATTTTAATCCTCATACAAACAAAAATGGAAATTCCACTGGTAATAAACAAATCCAGCAGAATTTCCGTTTTTAAATGAAAATGAGCAACCTCACATGAATACCTTATTTTCGTACTTACAAATGCTTGAATTACTATATGTTTACCCAGTTTAAGAGGGAAATAATCCTTAGACCACTTCCATTCATTACTTTAACGATTATCTATTTTTTCAGGATAAAGATCATGATTCATCAAACGAAAATGGGCCATCTCTTCGTACTTGGTATCTGGTTTCCCATAATTGCACCATGGATCGATGGAAATTCCGCCACGTGGTGTGAATTTCCCCCACACTTCAATATATCTTGGGTCAAGTAATTTAATAAGATCGTTCATAATAATATTAACGCAATCTTCATGGAAATCACCATGATTGCGAAAACTGAATAGATATAACTTTAGTGATTTGCTCTCTACAATTTTTTGATCTGGAACGTAGGAGATATACATCGTTGCAAAATCAGGCTGATGTGTCAGTGGGCATAAACTAGTGAACTCCGGACAATTAAATTTCACGAAATAATCACGATTCGAATGAAGATTATCTACTGCTTCTAATACCTCCGGTGCATAATCAAATGAATATTGTGTATGTTGGTTACCTAATAACGTCAAATCCTTTAAACCTTCTTCATTGCTTCGGCCAGACATAAAAAAATCCCCCTTGTAAATGGTTTCCCGACACTGTTTTAAAAGAGCAATCCGCTAATCATTCTATACCAACTAAAAGGATAAAATATAAAAAGCCATGTCCAGTATGGACATGGCATAATGTCATGTATCCATAGTTTTTTATAGAGGGTATCAGCTATGAACCTCTCCCGTTTTAGCTCGGGCATTCTCTTCTTTCATATCATAAAGAACACCTGGCAAAACGTCAAATGAAAATTTATCTTGTTTTTTATCGACAGCATGCTGTACAACATCCTTACAATGTACGTGGCGAGCGTTTGAACTACCCACCACTTCATTTTCTAACGACAATTTGAAGTGGGGGGGATATACAAATAAAGAGGAGGTTGTTCAAAAAGTCCAGTCCTCGCGTATTACTGCATACGCGAAAGGTTTGAAACAATCGCTAACAGAACTTCTCGGCTCCTTTTAGAACATTCACTTATGCTTATTTACTTTCTATGATCTCAACAAATTTTGTTGAAGCTGGTGATAGCGGCACGCTTTTTAGAAAACAGACCCCAATACTTCTCTTCGGTATTTCCTCCATTAATTGAACTTCATATAATAATCCATTATTTAAATATTCTTGGGAAAATTCCTTAGTCACACACGCAATCCCTAAATTTATTTTGGCAAACTCCAATAATAAATCGTGTGAGCCTAATTCAAATTCTGAAGAAATCTTAATACCTCTAGATATCATATAATCCTCTACATACTTTCTGGAAATAGATTTCGGCTCAAGTAGTATTAATGGTAATTTTACTACTTCATTAAGGCTTAATGGCTTAGATAATAGATGCTTATATTTCTCCCCACAAACGAAAATATCATGGATATCAATACACGGTATAAGTTCTAATGTAGGATCATCAAGTGGAAAATTACAAATTGCAATATCCACCTCTCCTGATTTTAATATAGAACAAATTTCTAATGTTGTACCATTAACAATCTTTAATTTAATATTAGGATATTTAGTATGAAAAGCTTCTAAATAAGGAAGTAAAAAATATCTAGAAATCGTATCACCTACACCGATTTTTAATTCCCCTGTCGTTAAATTCTTAAATTCTAAAATCTTTTCTTCCCCAACATTAATTAAATTAATGGCAGAATGAACATACTCAAATAGAAGACTACCCCCATTTGTTAAAGTTACACCTTTTGGGGTTCTATTAAAAAGACGTATATCTAATTCCCTTTCTAATTGCATAATTGCTTGACTGACAGCTGGTTGTGTCATATAAAGATCTTTTGCTGCCTTAGAAAAGCTTTCACTTTTTCCTACCTTACAAAATACTTTATACAAATCTAATTTACTTATCATATAACCACCCCTTATACCTACCATTTGATATATTCATTTTACTTATATCACTAAACCGATGTATAGTACAAGAAGGGACATAATATAAATTAACTTTACTAATGATAAGGGGAGATTATATTGGAAAGAATAGTTGGAACAGTCGTTAGAGGGCTTCGTTGTCCGATCATAAATCAAGGCGACAATATAGAAGAAATCGTTGTAGATAGCGTATTAAAAGCTGCAGAAGTTGAAGGTTTTAACATTAATGATAAAGATATCGTTACATTAACAGAATCAATCGTAGCTCGTGCTCAAGGGAATTACGCGACTATTGATCATATTGCTAAAGATGTTCAAGCAAAATTCGGAGAAGATACTGTCGGTGTTATTTTTCCTATCTTAAGTCGTAATCGTTTTTCAAACTTGCTACGTGGTATTGCAAAAGGGGCTAAAAAAATTGTTTTAATGCTTAGCTACCCATCTGATGAAGTTGGAAATCACTTAGTTGATATAGACGTTCTTGATGAAAAGGGAATTAACCCTTGGACAGATGTTTTAACAGAAAAACAATTCCGTGATCATTTTGGCTATAATAAACATCCTTTTACTGGTGTTGATTATATTGAATATTATAAATCGCTAGTTGAAGAATACGGCGTTGAATGCGAAGTAATCTTCTCTAACAACGCAAAGACAATCTTAGATTACACGAAGAGTGTCCTTACTTGCGATATTCATACAAGATTTAGAACAAAGAGAATCTTAAAAGCAAACGGCGGCGAAAAAATTTATAGCCTCGATAATATTTTATCGGAGTCTATTGATGGCAGCGGATGTAATGAAGCATACGGGTTGCTTGGATCTAATAAAGCAACTGAAGATAGTATTAAACTTTTCCCACGTAATTGCCAACCTATCGTTGATAAAATTCAGCAAATGCTTAAAGAGAAAACTGGCAAAGATGTTGAAGTTATGGTTTATGGCGATGGAGCGTTTAAAGATCCAGTAGGTAAGATATGGGAACTGGCTGATCCAGTCGTATCACCAGCTTACACATCAGGACTTGATGGCACACCTAATGAAGTAAAGTTAAAATATCTTGCTGATAATAACTTTGCTGATTTAAGAGGTGAAGAACTTAAACAAGCGATCTCTCAATACATTAACAATAAAGATGCGGATCTTGTCGGTGCTATGGAAGCACAAGGGACTACTCCTCGAAAACTTACTGACCTGATCGGTTCTCTATCCGATTTAACTTCAGGTAGCGGCGATAAAGGTACACCTATTGTCTTTATACAAGGTTATTTTGATAACTATACAAAATAAGATTTGATAGTTATCAATAAAAATAAGGATGCCTTAAGGGTTGATTGTGCTCCCTATACACAGTTCATAGTTGTACTTACACTTAATTGGAACTGTATAGTATGGTTGCCTAGTTAAGCTCTTAGGGGCACCCTCATTTTTAATTTTATAGTAAGCGTCGAATGATTCCTGCTACTAACCAAATTGAAGCAATGAGATAATCTCTTCAACTAGATAGTTGAGGAGGTTTTTTTGTGTCTCGAGCAGAATTGTAAAAGGAATGGGAACATTGCATTGCTGAATTTAAGGATAGTGGACAGACTTAATATACCGTTAAAAACTTAGCATTTACTTATGATATGGTTCACCGTAGTAAATCTAAATGATTTATACGAACCTTAAAGCCCTCTCCTGATTCAATACTTATCGGCAGTTATCCGCCACCTACTTTCTTTGCTTCTCTTTAATTCTTGAGGTAGGGGTTTTTCTGCCCTTTAATGTGGGATAAAAAAAGACACAACCCTATTAAAGTTGTGCCTAAATGTCTTCTATCTATTAAAATTAATCTTCTCTTCAAATTGATCCAAAGTTATTGTTGCTTCACTTGGCTTTGTTTCGGCAATAATCTTGCCGTTTCTGAAGGAATACCTAACTGTTGCTTGCTTGCGAATTGCCTCATATTCATTTTCTGCAGACAAGACGATGAAGTTAGCTGGTTTACCTTCTTCGATTCCGTAATCCTTTTCAATGTGCAACGTTTTAGCACTATTGCTAGTGATTAAATCGATTGAATTTACAATTTGTTCATAGCCCATTAGTTGTGAAGCATGGATTCCCATATGCAACACTTGAAGCATGTTCCCTGTTCCAAGTGGGTACCATGGGTCAAATATGTCATCGTGGCCAAAGCAAATATTTAAACCCGCTTCCTGTAACTCTTTTACCCTTGTTAGGCCTCTTCGTTTTGGATACGTATCAAATCTTCCTTGAAGGTGAATATTCACAAGCGGATTTGATACAAAATTAATGGAAGAAAGCTTTAATAAGCGGAATAATTTATACGTATATGCATCATTATAAGAGCCCATTGCCGTTGTATGGCTCGCTGTTGTGCGAGTACCTAATCCACGTTTGTAGGCCTCCGCAGCTACAACTTCTACAAATCGTGACTGTTCATCATCAATTTCATCACAATGGATGTCAACTAATCGATCATATTTTTCAGCGAGGTCAAAAGCAATTTTTAACGACTCCACTCCGTATTCTCTTGTAAATTCAAAATGAGGAATGCCGCCTACAACATCGGCGCCCATTTTCAATGCTTCCTCCATCAATTCTTCCCCATTAGGATATGAAAGGATGCCTTCTTGTGGAAATGCAACAAGTTGAAGATCTACATAGGGAGCCATTTCTTCCTTTACTTCCAACATTGCTTTTAAAGCCGTTAATTCTGGATCTGTTACATCTACATGTGTACGGACATGCTGAATACCTTGAGCAATTTGCCATTTTAAAGCCGTTTTTGATCTTGTTTTTACATCATCAATCGTTAGCGTTTCTTTTCTTTGCGCCCATCTTTGAATTCCTTCAAATAAGGTGCCACTTTTATTCCACTCCGGTTCACCCGCTGTTAACGTTGTATCTAGATGGATATGCGGCTCAATAAAAGGTGGCAGGACAAGAGATCCATCAACATCAATGATTTCTCCTCCATCAACATCTTCGAGTATTTGAGTAATTTTATTTATTTTGCCATCTTGTATAATTAAGTGCCAAAGGCCTTCTTTTCCTCTAAGTTTTGCGTTTTTAATAATCACGGATTAACTCACCTTTTCATACATTTTATTTGTCACTTTTTCTTCCCGTTGAGGTAGACATTTCATCATTACTACGTAAATAATCGCAGATCCTAATAGTGCATTAATTGGTGGGATGCCTGGTGCCAAATTAGCAATTGCTACTCCACCTACCCATGCTAATATAGCGATCCAATTTACCGCTTTAAATTTCATCGTTTCGAATGGTTGATATTTTCCGCGCTTTAGTAAAAAATAGTCTGCTAATATAATCGCTCCTATTGATGGCAATGTGGAGCCTAAAATCGTCAAGAATCCAACAAAGTTGTTATAAAGCCACATCGCTGCCATTGTTCCAATAATTCCGTTGAAAACAACAACTTTATGTTTTGGTAATTTCGTAATGTTTGAAAATCCTAGACCTGAAGCATATAACGCACTATCATTAGTTGTCCAAATATTCAAACCAAGAACAATAATAGCAGGTATCATTAACCCTTGTAAAAACATCACATCTGATATATCAGATTTACCATATGCCATAGCACCGACTGCACCGAATAAAAACATAAGCGAATTCCCAAGAAAGAATGCAATCACATTAGCAATTACAGCAGATCGCGATGTCTTAGAAAACCGAGCAAAGTCGGGTGTAAGCGTACCAGCGCTAATAAATGAACCGATACAAATAGTTAATGCTGCTGCAAGGCCTATTGCCTGTGTCGGTTCATAAGCGAACAATCCTTGAATCCCCCCAGCTACATCAGCTGCATCAAACATCGAATAACTACCGAAAACCGCAATGGCAGGAACAGCAACAATTCCTAAAATTGTCAAAGTCTTCATCCCGAAAATGGATGATACAGTCATTAACAATCCAAAAATCGCAATTAACAGATAAACATTGGCCCCAGTCGCTTTTGCAACAGGGACTGCAAACATCGCAAGACCGACACCAAACCAGCCTACTTGAGTTGAAGCTAGTAAAAATGAAGATAAATAAGAACCTTTTTCACCAAATGCATATCGAGTCAATAAATGTGTTGATAGCCCCGTTTTTGCTGCAATATGAGCTAATGCACCTGTATAAAGCCCAAGTACAAGATTCCCTGTTAACACAATCCATAAAAACTGCATAAACGACAATCCAGTTCCTAATGTTCCTCCAGACCACATGCTCGCTGAGAAAAAGCTAAGTGAGAGCATCACCGCAAGAATTTTCCAAAACCCATTCCGATTTACTTGTGGCACTGCCTGAAACGAGAATTCTGTATCTACCTTTGTCATACCAATTCCTCCAATACGTTAGTTGATAAGAAACTGGTACCGAAGAAAGCTTCGATAATTTTAGGAGATTAAGAAATAAAAAAAGCTTCTTGCCATTTCTGACAAGAAGCTTTTTTACACAATGAACATAGGTATCCTATATACACAGGCTACCAAAGCAATGTTCATTATTTCCGCTGTCCTTGTCAGCCTCACGGGACTGAATTAAAGGTACCAGTATTTAATTAAACATATTATTACAGAAAAAAAAGATGTTGTCAACCTATTCTTATGGGTAGAGACAGGTCCCATGTCCCTATGTGGAAGAAAACAATCCCCCAATACCATCCCACAAGTCAAAAGGTCATAGTCAAATCATTTGATAGAGAGTTCTATGAAAAGAAGAAAATAGCCACCATATCTGTTCTAGAAAATACAGAAGGGACAAGATACCTGTCCCCTTGTCACTTCCTTTAATTTTCTTGTTTCTTAACAACTATATAGGCTTGCTTCGGATGATTTAATTGATCTGGATATTTCAGTCTTATTTTCTCATTGTTTAATAGCTTTACTAAATAATTATTTCTTAATCCATCAGGTGTTCTCTCTAATAAGTAGGCCATTTCTTTTAACCTTAATGGCTTTTTGGTGCAGAGCCTGACTATAATCTCTTCCATTGTGCTTGGCTTTAAACGTCTTTTTCTTCTAGCAAGCTCTGCAATCTCCCATAATTCTTCTTCCACTTCCTTTAAAGAAGAAAGGTTTGTTTCTTTCTCCTTTTGTTCATCTATTGAACCAATGCTCGTTATATCTATTTTTTCATAGTTTGTTACATGCACTTCACTATTAACGGAGTTAGAAGTACTAACAAAAGGAGAATTTTCTTTATTCACGGAGTTATTTTCTTTATTAAAGGAGTTCACATCCTTATTATAGGAGTTACTATTGTTAATATAGGAGTTATCTCCCTTATTCAAGGAGTCGTCTTCATTACTTACGGAGCTCCCTTTCTTATTATAGGAGTTATCCTCCTTATTTACGGAGTTATCTGTGTCATCAGAACTCCCCATCAAAGATATTTCGTCTCCAAAAGATAAAAAGTGATCACTTTCGACTATTTCTTCTACATGTTCTTCTTCCTCTATCAAATTTGATTTTACATGTAACATGAGAACCGTACGTTCTGACTCTGGAACTTGGGTTAAATCAAAAGCACCCTCTCCATAGTTCTCCCATATTATTCCCACCTTTTTCAATCCAGAACCGGTCCTTTTACAAAGCCCAATTAAAAGGAACATTTTGAAGAGGTTGGGATTGCGAAGATTACTTATATTGCCTTCTAATGCTTGTTCTACTGATATCCGAAAAAGACCAGGGTTTGAAAATCGAAACAAATTCCTTTCTTTTTCAATTACAATGCCACCTTCTCCATAATAATCAGAATGAACTAATGCATTTATCAGTGCCTCATGCAAGCAAGACATAGCATCAGACTGAGTAAAACCGCTACCTGTATATGAATCATTAAAATCAGCAGCTAAATCCGCACTGGTTTTAAAGTAAAAGTCAAATACATTCCCCGACCAAGTTCCATCCTGCGATGTAAAACGTTGGGACCAATTCCCTGTCATTATCTCCTCTAAGCTTTCTCGATATTCAAGAAAATACTGTGGCAATACCTCTGTAATGATTCTTTCCTCACTGAACATCAATAAGCCAGCAAGAGTCAAGCCTTCCTTATTCGTATTTCGTACCTTCCCCCACGCACCAATTTTGTATAGAAATTCCTTTGTCTCTAACCCATTCCAAGGATGTCTTGGTTTAATAGATGAAAACTTATCTCGATAGTTTTTAATAGATTCAAAGTTCAGTTCATTTATTCCGTAATGTTCTAAGATTACATTATCCTGTGGAACGGATGAATAATCAGGTGGATCATTTACATTTATATTCACGTTTAATCTCCCCCTTATACTCGATTTGTTTCTTTGTTATTTTTATTTTATCACCTTTTGTCTAGTCCTTCTCCTCCCTACATGATAATTACCATTTCCCATTCCAATAACCACCAAAAATATTTATTCAGAGCAGCCTAAATATAAAAAAATAAATTATATTAATATAAAGAAACATATTATTTTAATATATCGATATAGTTTAAGGGACACAAGGACAGGTCCCTGCTTAACATTTATTTCCTAGATGAACAAGTTTAAGGTTAACAAAAGGTGTATCAACCGCCATATCTGTTCTAGAAAATACAGAAGGGACAAGGTATCTGTCTCCTTGTCCCTTTTAATCAAATTGTATTCCTTGCCAATCCCTTATAACAAGCTGTTGGATTGACGCTCCCAATATACGATAAAGTCACCCAATTTCGGATTATCACATCCTCTATTCTCGCACTTCTGGAGCAGGGTAGTCAAAGCCCTTCGTATCCACTTCGACCTTTTTCATTTGCTGATCTTCTAACGGCTTATCTGCAGAATCTCGTTCAGCGGCAACGATAGCATCTACTGTTTCCATACCCTCTATTACTTTCCCAAAAGCAGCATATTCTCCGTCAAGATTTAACGCTTCATCTACCATTATAAAAAATTGCGATCCCGCAGAATTTGGATCATTCGTCCGTGCCATTGAAATGACACCACGTTCATGTTTCAGATTATTTTCAAAACCATTTTTAGAAAATTCACCTTCAATAGAATATCCTGGTCCACCTGATCCATTTCCTGAAGGATCCCCTCCTTGGATCATAAAATCAGGGATAACCCGATGAAAAATAAGACCATCATAATAACCTTCTTCAACTAAAGAAATAAAATTAGCTACCGTATTGGGAGCTGTAGAAGGCTCTAGTTCAACAATAATTTTTTTATCATTGTTCATAGTAATCGTTACGATTGGATTTTCTTTCACAGCTGTTGAATAATCCGGTTTTTCGTCCGATTCCTTTATCGTCTTCCCCTCTGATTGTCCACTTTCTGTTGATGTTCCACAACCCGTCAAAACAATAGCTACCGCCATCAGGCTAAAGACAAAATAAAATACTTTATATCGCGTGAACATATTCTTTTTCAACTCCTCTATATAATCAGTTTATTAATTATATAACTATAAGATAATTCACGACAACTCATTAAAATGTGCATTGCGTGAAAACTCTATCCTCCTAATTCAGAAAAACCTTACTTATGATACGGTTCACCAAAAAAAACATACTAACATGGTTAATTTTGAACACAAAGTATTCATATCTATATAACATTTTCCCACAATCTCGTTGTGGGTTATATTTTTTCCTCAACACTGACTTCATCCAAAAAGCTTATTTTGGATAGCTAATAATAAATTACTTATTTCCAGCTTCAGTTAAATCAAATCAATTTTTATAAAATTATTAAAATGTATTAATTTACGTTTTATACTCCCTCTATATTCTGGAACCTAGCTGTTATGTCCAATCTCACTTATTCCTTTTCCATATACTAATAAAAAGGAGGTGAGGAAATGGGGAATGATAAGTATAGCTTTTCACGCAAGATTGAAGAGAAAGTGAGTAATAATGAGGATAGCTCTTTATGTCAAGATAACGCAAAAGTAGAGTCGGCACATCAAGAATGTATTGATCGTGCTTATCGCATTCCCATATTTTTAAGTACGACAACTCATTTAAATAACAAACAACAACAGTTTCTAAACCGTCTAATTTTCGAGATTGAGAATGCTTTGCTTTTTCCGCGTACATTACCTTTAAGCGAAAGTTATCCCGAATCCATTTTAACTGATATTCGTCGGTTAGTTTCATCAAGCTATGGAATGTTAGCAGTAAACCTTCGTCGTTTTAAAATCCAAACAGTTGACGTCAATACAGGCCCCCCTCCATCATCCACTCCGTTCTGGGTAGGATCAGTTTATTCACAAGTAGAACCTTCAATGGCTTTTCAATTTGGTCTACCCTTACTATTAGTAAGGGAAGAAGATACTGACGCAAATAATGGAATTTGGGCAGGAGGAATTGCCCCACTCAACCTATTTATAGTTTGGCATTCTGAAACCCAAACTGTTGATCAATTCTTTAACACTCCTGAATGGAGATCAGCCTTTGCAAATTGGAGTGCACAAGTAAGGAATGCTTTTTATATTCAGACAGAGCCTAAGTTCAAGTACAGATGTGAATGATAGACCGGTACTTTAGTATCAAGTCGAAAATATACAAGGTTCTGTTCACCTTTATATATTTTCGACTTGTTTACATCAAAACAAACATTTCTATTTGATTACCACACACAAAACCTAAATGGCGTTAAAATGCCACCAATACCCTTTATCACACTACACTCACCTAATCACAATGGTGGCATTTGGGATGCTTTCTCAATAAAATAAGTAGATTGGCTATATGAATAAGTCGTGTAGACTAAATCCCCATGTCCTTCATACAAAATTAAACAAAAAGAATTACTTCATTAAAAATAGCCTTTAATGAAAATAATTCCCCAGCTGTAAGAAGTACCAAGAACAGTGAATTGTTCTTTAGAACTTTCACTAAAAGTAAATTTGTACTTACTTATGATACAGTTCCCCGTTATTGATCTAAGTGCGGTTTTTAATACTTAATATCCATAAGCGGCTCTTGCCAAATCGGGCGCGTGTTTCAAACGTATCCGAATGGTGGATTGCGATAAAAAATTGTTATGAAAACGACATCTTTATAGAAGTATCTCTCTTATATTTTATTTCAAATGAACCCGAATCTTCGTAATGTAGTGCTCATCGCTATTTTTTACGACCCCATCATAAATATATTCTTCCATTACATAGTCCCCTATTTCATAACTCTGGCGTTGAATTTCTAAAAATAGATGCTCATAAGTTAGATGAATATTTTCTTCCTTTCCTAAATGATAGCCAATTGCATACATTCCCGGTGCTGTTTTAAAGTACGTCTGGTTTTTTTTTCGCTTTAGCTGCTCCATATAAAGATAGCTGTAGTTTGTATACTCACCTTCTAATACTTGTTCGCGCAAGGTCATGCCCCCAATTTGAAACCCTGTATCTAGATCCATCGCGTTTAATTCATTGATGAATTGGGTGACTACCTTTGCAAATTCTTCATCCGTTATATCTTTTATATCTAGACTTAAATATAAAATACTTTCTGGTAAATATTTAAAGCTAATTTGATTGAAATCTATCCTTTCGGCCTCCTCCAATATATTGATTTTCACATCCATCACTTTTTCTAAATTGTCTAATGCCCTCTTTTTCATGCGCACTTTTTCTTTTTGTTTCATCATTAAAGAATAAAACAATTCAGGTGATTTTTTTTCCATATAGCTTTGAATTTCCTCTAGAGACATCCCAAGTTCTTTTAATAGATGAATGACATTGAATAATTCTAACTGCCGAAAAGAATAAAATCGGTAGCCTTTTTCATTTCGATAAGTAGGCGTTAGCAAGCCAATTTGATCGTAATAGATTACTGTTTGCTTATTAACCTTACATAGTTTTGCAAACTCTCCTGTTGTCAAATATTTTTCAGACATGCGAAGTCTCCTCTCTTGACTATATAGTAACTATATACCTTAAGTTATATATACAAAAGAAAGAAAGGTTTTGACATTATGTTCACTGGGATTCGAGCTATTACAGACTCGAACAAAAAAGAGGTTTTAGATTTAAAAATTGCAGAGCAACAGCAGGGATTTATCGAGCCTGTCAGCCATTGTTTAGCAGATGCTGAAAAAGACACACGTTATATTCCCTTAGCTTTATATGAAAATGGAGAAATTATTGGTTTTTCGATGTATGGAAAATTTGATGAACAGATTTGGCTCGACCGCTATTTAATCGACGAGCGCTTTCAGGGGAAGGGGCTCGGACGCTACTTTTTCCGCGCACTTCTAGAAGATTTACTCGAACGCTACCCTAACCAACCTGTATATTTGAGCGTATTTGAGCAAAATAAAGTGGCGATCCAACTGTATCAAAAATTTGGTTTCTCCTTTACAGAAGAATTAGATGAAAACGGCGAAAAAATTATGATTTATCCAAACGGAGGTTTGTAAGATGCACAAACAAGTCATTATTATCGGTGCTGGTTTAGCAGGCCTAAGTGCTGCTAAGAAATTGAAAGAACAAAACACTCCATTTGTATTATTAGAGGCGACTGAACGCATTGGGGGTAAGATAGATTCCATCACACATGAAAATGGACATTATTTTGAGTTAGGTCCTCAATTTATTAATGATGATATGCATGCCTTCAATCAACTATTAAGCGAGGCAAACATTCCCGTTGCAGAAACTGCACTAGACAGCGAATTGATAGAAGTGGATGATCATTCTAAACTAGACGCCACTCCGATTTTCCAAAAACTTCACGCTATAGAAGAAGACAGTTTATCTGAAGATGTTCCGCTACAAACCCTATATGAAGAGTTTATAACGAATGAGCAGGACCGTCGTATTTTAGAAAGTTATTTTTGTGAAATTTTAAATATCCACCCTTCACAAGCAAGTACAATCGCATCATTCGAAAGTAGTAAACGTTATATATCGGAGCAAAATGATTTACTCCTTCAAGGGGCAAAACCATTTAAAGAGCTGACTCATTATCTCGCTTCCCTTTTTCAAGAAGAGCTTCTCACCAATCATCCTGTTATAGCTATTCACAAGGTGAATGATGGCTATGAAGTTCATACGAAGAAGCAAGTGTTTTATGTGCAAGCAGTCATTATAGCGGTCCCTCCAACGATTGCAAGCCAAATTCAATTTAGCGAATCGTTGAATACACACTTTATGCCAGCGCTTCAAAGCTATGTGAATGGAGCGATTATCAAAATAACATGGCTTTACCCTCGAAAGTTTTGGCAGGATAAACAGCCACTTCATGGGGTTATTTATACAAGTGTGCCTGGTGTTTCGGTTGTGGATTCATCTAAAAAACAGGAGGATGCGCGTTTAACAATGTTCATCGGAGCAGGGACAGCACAGGAATTTGCTAACCTTGATGCGACGACTCGCCTACAAAAAGCGACTGCATTACTCGAGCGCTACTTTGGTAAAATCGCGCATGGCTACACTGACGTTCAGGAAAGTGTTTGGGTGAATCATCCATATTATGGCGGCGGATATAGTGCGAAAGTGAAATTTGGTGGGCTCATCGATGCACCTGAAATTTTAAGAACACCGCATGAAAATGTCGTTTTTGCTAGTAGTGAATTAGCACTCAAATTCCCTAACTTTATGGAAGGTGCTATTCAAGCAGGATACACTGCTGTGGACGAGTTAAAATTAAAAAAATAGGTTTATCGCTACATTAAAAGGAACACGCACCTGTTTTTTGAAACCATCACGTGTTCCTTTTTGATTCTATTTCTATTTAGAATTAGGGTTGTGTGTAGGGACTATGATCTTGTCATACGTTCGGATGAGACAACCATAGTTCCCCTCATTTTTAAGCCTTGCGCTGGTGCAACATCAGCAGTGTGACGTAAGCTTTTCCATTCTCTTTGAAGCATAGCTTGAAAAGAACAATTACTTAATAAATCAAACGCCTCTAAAAAAACTCATTTACTTATGGTACGATTCACCGTAACGAATCTAAATGAGGTGGTTTAAAGTTCTTAATTTCTATTTATGCTAAGTTCCTTTTTAGAGATCTCTCATGTTGAAGCAGCCATTCCTTTCTCCACAGGCCTCCTGCATAACCCGTTAATTTCCCATTTGAACCGATTACTCTGTGACAAGGAATGACAATGCTTAACTTGTTTTTCCCATTTGCACTCCCTACAGCCCTAATGGCTTTTTCATTCCCGATAGAAACGGCTATATCCTTATAGGATTTCGTTTCAGCGTAGGGTATTTTTATTAAAGCGTTCCAAACTGTTTTTTGAAAGTTTGTCCCTTCAAATTGATATGGGAATGTAAATTCATGGCGATCGCCTTTAAAATATTCGTCAAGTTGGTTATAGCATTCTGCTATAGCCGAAGGAATCCCGGGTTGCAAGAAATCCACCTTTTTATTCTCTTCAGAGAACAGAATAGAACTGATCGCTTCATGGGTACCGATTATTTCTATTACTCCAATCGGCGATTCATAATCTAATTTATGTATTTTTGTCATATAAGGACCTCCAAAGATAAAAGGTAGCATAAGCCTGCCAACCTTTCCAATCTTCTGCTAATTCTTTGATTTCTTCTTTCGTCGGTTTACTCTCAAGTCCTAATAAATTCTTTAATGCATTATGAAGGCCGACATCCGCAATTGGTAAGGAAGAGGTATAGTGTAGACATTTCATCATTACATAATCTGCCGTCCATGCTCCAATACCTCTTGTCAGCATTAATGATTTTTGTACTTGCTGATCATCTTGTTTCTGAAGCAATAATTCTTTCGTTAATTCCCCATTTATCATGGCTTTAGCAATGCCAATGATATATTCAGCCTTCCTAGCAGTAAATTGAAGTTTCCTTAAATCCTCCACATTCAATGATGCAATTTTTTCAAATGAGGGGAATAACCAAAACGGTTCCCCTTCAAAAGTTAGACATTCGCCAAATTGTTCTACGAAGCGTTTCTTTAATGTGTAAGCAAATGTTAAATTTATTTGCTGTCCGATAACCGCCCATACTAGCGCTTCAAATAAATCTGGAATGCACATCATCCGTAAGCCATAATATTTATGAGCAATTTTTTTTAAAACTTTATCTCGACTAGCCACTTGATAAAATCCCCCTAAATCCTGACCTAAATCAAACCATTCCCAAATATACTCTGCCACTTTTTTGCGAGAGTGAATAGATGGGATGCTTATTGGGAATTCAACTTTTATGGAAGCATTGATATATCCAATTTTAAATAAAATCAAAGATTCATTCACTTTTATTAGTTTATATACAGATCCTCCTTCAGTTTGATGAAGCACCTCCTGATTGGACCTGCCTAAAAAAATTAAACACTCTTCAAAATTAAATTCCTTAGGAGGATAAATCTCCAAATAAGATCCATGATCAATCCAATTCATTTTGGAGTTCCTTTCGATATTCACTGGGTGAACAGTCTTTTAAGCTTCGAAACACTTTGTAAAAATTGGAAGAACCCTGAAATCCCACCTCATAGCAGATCTCCAGGTTCGTCAGGCCTGTGCATTTAAGAAGATGGGCTGCTTTATCGATGCGTATTTTTTCTAAATAAGTACGCGGAGTCTCAGAGGTTTCTTGTTTAAATAAACGTTCCAGATAATAGGGACTTAAACCGACTTGATCTGCTATATCCTTTAATATCAAATTTTGTTTATAATGATTGAGTAAAAATGTAATGATATCTCTGACAAGCCCAACGTGCGGGGAATGCTCAACTTCCGGCTGACATCTTTTGCATGCGCGAAAACCAGCTTTTTCAACTTCATTGATGTCATGGTAAAATTCTACATTCATTTTTTTCGGCTTCCTTGATCTGCAGGAAGGACGACAGTATATTTTAGTTGTTTTCACAGCTGTAAAAAATAGTCCATCATACTTTCGATCACAAGCAATGATCTTTTCCCACATTTCTTCAAACGAAAGATTGTTATTACCCATCATCAAACTCCTTATCCTTTCAAGGCTAGCCCTCATACAAATGTTTGGTATCCTTAAACTCTAATAATTGTGCAGCATTTTTTTCTAAAAAAGCGATTACTTTGTCAGATAGTGCATTTCCAAAACTAAAACGTCTCACTCCTAATTCTTTAAGCTTATTACAATTCGTTAGTCCAGGTATAGATAAAACATTTAGTGGGGCACTAATATTCATTGTGATTTCTTTAATCTCATCCTCTTCGATCAAACCGGGAACAAAAATCCCGCTAGCACCACTCTCAACATACGCCTTTGCTCGTTCTAATGTTTCCAATAACGGGGTTTTCCTTCGAAAATAAGTATCGGTTCTAGCGTTAATATAAAAATCTTTATAACCATTATGATCTAACGCTATTCTTATTTTCTCTAGAAGTTTACAGTGCTGTGAAATCTCTTTTAATCCATTTGATTTTTTCAATGAATCTTCAATATTGATACCAGCTACCCCCACATCCGCCGTCCTTAAAACATTATCAATAATCTTGTTAATGTCTTCACTATACCCAGCCTCAAGATCAGCGGAAACTGGTATTTTCACATTCTATGTTATCGTTTTGATGATGCCTAAATGTCTGTCAAAATCGATCAATTCACCATCTGCATATCCTAGTGAGTTAGCAATTCCCCAACTGGTCGTACCAATGGCTTTGAATCCTGCCTTTTCAAGAGTTAAGGCGGAAAGCAAATCCCATGCGTTTCCTAAAAATAATACTTCCTCTAAAGAATGCATCAGATTAAATTCCTGAATCTTGTTCATTTTATTTCCTCCTAATGTTTATTGGACCCATTTTAACAAGGAATCGACCCCCATTTCGTCCTCATTCTTGCTCTTATGGTCTGTCTTCGAAACGAAAAAAAGAGAAGCTGTATTGTGCTCCTCTTCTAAAGCTATTTTCACTATAACTTCATCAATAAATAAGCTTATGTGCCTACCTTATTTCCTTGTACACTGTTGGTCCAATGGAAATTGATATTAGATACCTAATATTAGAAAAACCTCATTTACTTATGATACGGTTCACCTTGCCTAATCTAAATGAGGTTTTTTAATTTGTAGTTTCAAATTTAAAAAGGGGCAGTTTATTTATTATTTCCTGATCGCCGCTTTTTCTTGAAAATCAATAATTAAACCAGATTAGCCCGCAAGCTTGATCCGTTAACACTTATGGACCTATTTAAAATACGATGCCGATAATGATAGCTGATAGAACGCTTACAAGTGTAGCGCCATATAACAACTTTAATCCAAAACGAGCAACAACATTCCCTTGTTTTTCATTCAATCCTTTAACTGCACCAACGATTGTACCAATGGATCCAAAGTTAGCAAATGAGATTAGGAAAACGGATACAATCGCTGTTGTACGCTCACTTAAACCGTCTTGTATTTTAACAAAGTCGAGCATAGCAACAAATTCATTCGCAACAAGCTTTGTCGCCATGATGCTACCAGCATTAACAGTTTCATGCCATGGTACACCCATTAGGAAGGCAATTGGTGCAAAGGCATACCCCAAGACTCCTTGAAACGAGATGCCGAATATACCACTGAAGATTCCGTTAATTAATGAAATTAACCCAACAAAACCAACTAACATTACCCCAACTACTATAGCTACTTTAAAACCATCCATAATATATTCGCCCAGCATTTCAAAAAATGTTTGTTTTTCTTCATTCTGAACTTCAATAATATCTTCTTCCGGTTTAACTTCATACGGATTAATGATGGATGCAATGATAAAACCACCAAATAAGTTTAATATTAATGCAACCACTACATACCTTGGTTCTAGCATCGTCATGTATGAACCAACAATTGACATGGATACAGTCGACATCGCAGACGCACATAAGGTGTACAGGCGATGTTTAGGCAATAATCCAAGCTGGTTTTTCACCGAAATAAATACTTCATTTTGTCCTACTATTGCTGCTGCAACCGCATTATAAGATTCTAATTTCCCCATACCATTTATTTTACTTAGGACTAAACCAATATACTTTATAATAAACGGTAGTATTTTGTAATGTTGCAAAATCCCGATGATTGCTGACATAAAAACAATTGGCATCAAAACAAAAAGGAAGAATGTATGGGCCCCTTCATTTGCAATCCCACCAAAAACAAAATTAGTACCTTCATTGGCATATGCAAGTAATTTTGCAAAACTATCGGCAAAACCTTTAATTAAAAATTCCCCTATACTCGTTTTATGTAAAAGCAATCCTAAAACAATTTGAAGAACAATCATGACAATGATTGGACGATATTTAATCTTTTTCTTATTATTACTAGCAAGCCATGCTAGTAATAGAACAATAATCAGACCAACAGCAGAAATTAAATAGTGCATCTTTTCCCCTCCGAAATATCATTGTTTACTGTTTAAGCTTACTCCAATGTTTTTCCTTCCATATTAATCCTTGTTCTAGACTAATAGCTAAAAGGCTTCCACAAATTAATCCATTATTTAAAATGGCTATCACGATCGGAGATAACTGGATCGTGGCTGATGAAGGGATAAACATTAAACCTACACCCACTAAAAGAGAAACGCCACTAACCATATATGTTCGCTCTTCATGAATAACCTTTTTCAATTCTTTCAAAGATATTCCAACCATCTTAACAAAAACAACAAATGTAACGGCATAGCCGATAGGAGCTGGAATACCTGCGATTACATTCATAATCGGTGGAAGCAGGGATATACAGATAACTAAGCTACATCCAATTAAAAAAGATATTCGTTCTCTCATACCTGTTTGTTCAACATATCCCGCTGCTCCTGAAATAGGTACTGAGCCGATCGCCCCCAAGCAACCACAAATTAATTGCGTAATCCCGGACGTAAATCCTGCACGCAAATAACGGCGATTATCCATTGATTGCTTTTGTTTCATAACAGTTTCCATCAACCGGATGGATGCAATCGCATTAGTTATTAATAACAGCGTTAACAAAAATGCAGTAGTTATAGTCCCACTATCAAAACGAGGCCTTCCAAACGGAAGCATCTCCGGTAGTTTAAATAGTGTATCCACCTGTGAAATCACCGGCATATTACCGCCAATCATAAATAATAGCCAACCTATCAATATACTAATTATGATTGAAAATTGTTGTAGTAAAGCATAAGGGCTGTTCCCTAACCAAAAGGTAATACCAATTACAATCACACTAAGTAAAAGTACTTTACCATCCACCATCGTGTGGCTTGATGTAATCCCCATCATCCCTTTCATAAAGGAACCACTTAATTGGAAGATCAATAAAAGTAAATAGATAAAAGTGATAGTTGGCGTAAATAAACGGGCTATCTTATCCATTAGCTTAAATGCTGAAAGTAGGATAAATAAAACACCGCTAATGATCATTCCTCCACATAAAGCTTGTAAGGCAGCAATGTTAGAGGTATATAATACACCCACCAAACTTGCGTAAATGGTAAAAATGCTCCACCATAAACCTGCCGGACCTTCATGAATAGGTAATTTATGACCCATCAGGCCTTGTAAAAAGCCAGCGATCCCTAAAGTAATAATTGTGCTCTGAATCAGTCCAGATGTTTCAATGGGTGTTAAGTTATATAAATCTGCGATAGCAATTGGTGCAGCAATTGCACCTGCGATCATAAAAATCATCCACTGCAACCCGGACAGTACGACCTTCATTTGTTTCCCACTCTCTTTTCGTACCCCATTACTTTTACCTATACATTAGTCATCGATAACTGTATTAAGAGCTATTTCTACCATTTCATAAAAGGATTGTTCACTTTCTTTATGGGTTAAGCGTTCATTAGTTAATAAGTGACTACCCACGGTCAAAATAGATAATGCTTGTACACCATATTTAGCAGCTAAGGTATAGAGGGCTGTGCTTTCCATTTCTACCGCTAACACGCCGAAATCCATAAACTTGTGAAGCCGGTCTAATGTTTCACGATAGAATTCATCAGAATTATAAATGTTGCCAACAAAGACATTTACTTGTTTGCTTTGTGCTTGTTGAAAGGCTTTCATTAGCAATGAAAAATCTGCCGTAGGTGCATAATTACAGCCATAGAAAATCTTCTCCGTCAAATTACTATCTGAAGACACTGCTTGGGCTAATATAATATCGCGGATATTTAGTTCATCTTGCATCGCACCACATGTACCGATGCGAACCAATTTCTTCACTCCATAATCGTTTATCAATTCAGTTCCATATATACTCATCGATGGATTTCCCATCCCTGTCCCCTGAACTGAAACCGGCACACCCTTGTATAATCCTGTGTACCCATACATACCTCTTACTTCGCTATAACAATAAGCCTTATCTAAAAATTGTTCTGCTACAAATTTTGCACGCAAAGGATCTCCTGGAAGCAACACGCGATCCGCTATTTCTCCTTTTTTTGCACCTAAATGCCCACTCATATTTTTCCCTCCAATTAATTTTAATGTTAAATTCAGGTTTACTAGGGAAACCGTTTCTATTCTCCATAAAAAAAGATGCTCTAGCATTTTCCGAACGATTTTCCCTAAGGTTTTATCAGTTCAGAAACTACTATGAGCATAAAGTTTTTTATCATTACAAACTAGACCAGAATCTTACGCAGGGTACGGTAAATAATTGACCAAATTTATAGAAGCAATTCTTTACGAATATTATCTAAATCTCTTTTAGATGGAATTGTAGAAATAATAACAACGGGCACTGTCTTTAATGCAACCGGGAAATTACTTATGACGAAATCAATATGATGTTGCTGCACCATTTCATCTGTCAGCCCCTTCATTATGGAAGTATTAATGATCAATTGGTCCCCAATTTCTTTCTTTATCAAATTCGCTATGTAATGGCGGATTGAAAACTCCTCTCCGATCACTAAGAAGGCCTTTTTACTTTTATAACGTAAGCTAGAACGAACAAGTAAGGTTAGTTTTGTTAAATGAAAGTCATTATACAAGACAGAAGGATAAGCTGTATGCCACTTTTGCATGCAAGTTTGCACTTCTTGATAAATCTGCTGACACTCTTTTTGAACGTATGTCGTTAAATTGCTTTTTGAAATCGTCATCCATTCGGGAATTGCATTATCGATTAATAGCTTGTCAAAGAATTCATATATTTCCAAGGTAAATCGCTCTTTTACATCAATATTGGGGTAAACCTTTGCCAATAATGTTAACAAGCGATTACCCATTTGATATTCTTCTTTATCCTTGTGTAATTCGACTTCTTTCATCGGTGTCATTTCTGACCCTTCATAATAATGATATTGGCTAAGACTGAACAGTGATTGCATAAAGTATATTTCACTTTTTAGTAATTCAATAGAGAAGCTTTCTTCAAGTACTTTTGCAAGGGCTTTCACCGGTAAATGAAAAGCTCCCTTTTCCCAAGGATAACCGCCTTCGGTAATTTTTACAGATTTCCCTTTCGTCACTCTCTCCAATACAATCGCCACTAAAAAGGATAATCGCCTTTTGGAATTAATAAAATAAACAATTTTTTTCTCATTCTCTATATTTGTGATTAACTGATTGATAAAATCGAAGTTGATTTTCGTAAAGGGCCATCCTGTAAACTCATAGGCATCACCATATAACTTCCAATAAAAATATCGGATATTCAATTCATCCCCTTTTACCATAGGGGTAGAATAGGTAATGCGTAACTTATACGGCTTCAGATCATTATTATTTAACTGCACAATCAGTTTCTTCAGGGATGAAGTACTCATAAACATTGCTCCAGCAAGCTCCTCCACTGAGAACCGACCAACATTCGTAAACAATAAATTCATCAGTCGATAAAATATAGTTTCTCTGAACATGCTAGAAATCACTTCACTAACAGTTCTACTTCGCCCATCACGTTGAAGAAAGATACCCTTTCCTCTAGAAACTTCAATGGTCATAGTCGAGGGCAATTGCTTGTTGATCTCCTCAACCATCTTACGTATTGTTTTATCTGAGAGACCTAAATTTTTTTCAATCTCGGCTAAGGTAAACCATCTTTGTTCAGTATCAAGTAGCGTTAATAGTTGGCTAGCTAATTTAAATTCCTTATCCACGTTCTCACCCTTTTCTAGTAAATATTTTGATTTGAAAAATACTCCTGAAATTTAAGTAGAATGTGAGCCTTTTTAGTATACACCAGGACTAATTATCTAAAGCTTTCATCTTTATCTAGAGAATTTCCGATATTTTGTACTCTTTGCCATGTACTCCTTTATAATACTCTTTATACACTTCCCCGCCACATTGCAAATGTCCATCCAATAAAAAACAGCACCTTCCACAATAAATGGAACGGTGCTTTCCCTACTTTTCAAAAAAACCTCATTTACTTATGATACGGTTCACCGTACCTAATCAAAATGAGGTTTCACTTTTCATAAGTAAGAGAATTGGATTCCTGGACATTCAGTGGAATCCCTCCTAGTCTTCTTAAAAGGAAGTTCGATTTAGATTCTACCTTTAGACCCTATTGTATTATTCTTTGATGGAAAGCTAATAGTAACCGTAGTACCTTCACCTTTCGAACTTTGGATATCAATTGTTCCTTTATATTTTGCTGCAATATTGTAGCAAATCATCATACCTAATCCCGTCCCTTTACTTTTTAAAGAGTAAAAAGGAGTACCTAAAGACCCTACTTCTGCTTCTGTCATTCCTTGTCCATAATCGATTACTTTAATCTCAACAAAATCATTCTTCATATTAGCCGTTATCTTAACCGAATCACCTATTTCGGAGGCCTCAATTGCATTTTTAATTATATTTATTAATAATTGTTTAAATTCTATGGGATTTGCGACGATAATACAATCTTCTATTACATTTAATTCAATATTATTCTCATTCAAAAGTCCATATGAATGAAGTAAATCTGTTACAGTCTGAAGAACATTCTTTACATTCACAGTTTCCGTTCCTTGATCATTATTTGGCTTTGCAACAGATAACAATTGAGAAATCACGTGCTCAGCTGCATTCAATTCACCAATCATCAAAGTATAGTGTCTCTTTATATCATCACTAACTGAAGGATCTTTTTCGTTTAGCTGCAAAAATCCTTTAACAACTGTCAAAGGATTTCTGATTTCATGAGCAACAGCAGCTGCTAGTTGGCCAGATATCTTCAAACGCTCTGTCTGTTTTATTTTTTCATAATATAATTGCTGTTTTTTAATTCGTCCATACGATAAATAAAATACACAATAGATAATCACTTGACTACCTATAAAGTTTATAACATTTCCTGTTAAATCTTGTTTTATAAAGTAGAATTGATTGCCTTGATCAATTAGTATAATATAACTAAAAGTAAACATTATTGATATACTGTTTAATAGTAAAGAAAAGTAAAAGAGCTTTGCATCAAAAAACAAGATAGAGATTATTGGAATCAAACATAGATAGATAAAGTTGGACCCAGTCTCTGGATATAAAAAGAAAAGAGTATAAAAGTAAACGGACGCTACTATTATTAGTATTATTCTAAAAACATGGGTTACATATCTAGGATAAAGTAATAAACAGACAGATAGAATGACCACAAGTGTAACATGTAAGATAAAGCCGCCCCCATGCTCACCCATACGTGGATTACCAATAAATAACCCCATTATCATGATGGTTATTACAATTAACATTGCAGTATAGTATACTTTTTTATTTATTTGAGTATAAATTTCCTTCATATATACCCCTTTTTTGATAGTTTATTAGAAATTTCTTATTTTACTTTAATATATGGTTTGGGTTTCCCATGTATATATTATCATACCATTTTAGAATACAATTACATCTTAATTTGAAAATGGTGAAATAGGTGAACTAGATTGGATAAAGCAATATCTTTAGTTGTAAGGGAGGAGAGAGGGATAAGCGTTAAGGCAAAATGCAAATCCCTAACGTTTCCTAAAATAATACTTTCTCTGAAGAATGCATCATTGCGAATTCCTGACTCTTTTTCATTTTATCTCCTCCTAATGTTTATTGGACCCATTTTAACAAGTAATCTACCTCCATTTTATCCTCATTTTTGCTCTTATGGTCTGCCTTTGAGATGAAAAAAAGAGGAGCCATATGCTTCTCTTCTAAAGTCATTTTTACTATTTCTAGTTTAAATAAATTGATGCCACTACCTAATTTCCTTGAATGCTGTCGGTCTAATGGAAATTGATATTAGTTATCTAATGGTAGAAAAACCTCATTTACTTATGATACGGTTCACCCCGATTGATCCGATAAGCCCGATACACTTGCTCGACCAAGATCAATCTCATCAATTGATGCGGGAAGGTCATTTTGGAAAAGGAAAGGGCCTCGTCAGCGCGCTTCATGACTTCTTTACTTAGACCTAATGACCCTCCAATAATGAACGTAATTTTGCTTTTTCCATAAGTGGCCAGCTTATCAAGCGTGTCTGCCAGTTCTTCAGAGGTTTTCATTTTCCCTTCGATTGCAAGGGCAATGACATGGGCATCAGGATTGACTTTAGTTAGAATTCTTTGCCCTTCTTTTTCTTTAATTTGCAGCATTTCGGTTTCACTTAATGTTTCCGGTGCTTTTTCATCTGGAAGTTCAATAATTTCCATTTTGGCATAAGCAGACATCCGCTTCATATATTCATCGATGCCTTGTTTCAGATACTTTTCTTTTAGTTTCCCTACAGTTATAATTGTTATATTCATGTTATCCTCACTTTACAAACAGCTTACAAACACGTTATCCACAAATGTTATCCACATATCCACATTTAGTATCCACATCTTGTATAGGAATATTAGTTCCCTACCATATATATTGCCTTGTTTCGACAATATCCACAAGTTGTTGATAACTTCAATTCATTAGGTATAATATCAAGCGTCGGATACGTTTCTTGCTCTACCACCACAGTATCCAGTGCCATATCGACATGATCATCACAGCAATAAATCATTCATTTCTCTCCTTTATATCGACATTATTCATGGTTAATTTCTTTATTTGCTTATATGAATTAGTTATCCACAAATCTAACGATTGCACTCATTTTATTTCCAATCTCCCGCTTATCCACATGTTATCTTAACAAAAAACAGAAAAAATGCAATGAAAATGAGGGTGCCTCAAGGGTAATGTGTCAAACCACGCAACAACTAACTACAGAATAAGATAAGTGTATGGAACACTACATATCTGATTTAGAGTGCGAGGTTAGACCCTTATGAGACTCCCCCGTTTTTTCATTACATTTGTTGTTCTACTGACAAATCCATGGTCGTTTTTAATTGTTTACCATTGCGGTAATAGGTTACTTCCAGCTTATCACCAATTTTCTTTTCATTGTATAAGTATTTACGCAAATCAACGACATCGGAAACTTCCTTCCCATCCAATGCAACAATAACGTCAAATTCCTCTAGACCAGCTTTTGTTGCTGGTGAATTCGATTGAACACTCGTAATAGCAACACCACTTATTACATCTGTAGGTAGCTTCAACGTGTTTTGCTGATGATATTGTGAGATTTCTTCAACTGATGCAAGGCTTACTCCCATAAATGGTCGCTTTACTTCACCAAACTTTTCAAGATCTTGAATGATTGGGATCGCTGAATCGATTGGAATCGAAAGACCAATCCCCTCAACTGCACTTTCTGCAATTTTCATGGAGTTTATTCCAATGACTTGACCCCGCATATTAATTAAAGCCCCTCCACTATTTCCAGGATTAATGGCTGCATCTGTTTGAATAACTTCTGCATTCCAATCGACCTGACCATCATTATTAATATCCACTTCAATCGTACGCTCTAAGCCTGAAATGATTCCTTGCGTTACAGACCCTGAAAATTGTAGGCCTAACGGATTTCCAATCGCGACGACTGGTTCACCTGGTTTTAAAGAAGACGAAGTCCCAAAGTCAGCAACCGTTGGAACATTCGTACCATCGACTTCTACGACAGCTAAATCCATCCATGGGTCACTTCCTTTCAACATAGCTGGAAGTTTTGTTCCGTCCACTAAGGTTACCTCTAGTTCCGTTGCATTTTCAATAACGTGATTATTCGTCACTATGTAGGCTTTTCCATTCTCTTTTTTATATACAACACCTGATCCCGTTCCCGCTTCACGACTTTCTTGATTTCCCCAAAATTTAGATTGCTGGATATTTGTAATCCCAACTACCGCCGCACCAACCTTGTCAACCACATCCGTCACAGCTGACGTGACATTAACAGATACTTGCTGCTGGATTTGCTCTGTCTTCCCTAGTCCGTTCATGTTTCCGCTTTGATTCTGCCCATTAGAATTTGGATAACCTTGTAACATGAAGAAAACGAGCAATGCTCCGACAATTACTCCTGCGACCGTTGATAAAAAGTATCCTCCTAGGCGTCTTTTTCCTTTTTGGTTTCTGTTTTCATACATATGATCATCGTAGTATCCCAAATTTGTTCAATCCTCTCTTCCTTTTGAGATTAAATAAATGCATACATTAGTCTTTGTTTATCTCTTCCATTATACTCATTTAAGACTAAAGATAAAAAAATTTCCCTTCATTATGTATTCCTACCATTTTCGACCTTTCAAGTACACCTTATACAAATGTTTTATCAAAAAAAGAATGAAAAGAGTATCTCTTTTCATTCCTAAACAAGTACTAATTCAGTTGGTTTTTTCGGATCTGTATCATAGAGAGAGAATTGCTCTCCAACGACGATTCCTTTAGTTTGCAATGTTTGCTCAACAGACATACGTGCGAGATCTTTCATATTGTTATCAAGGCTTAAATGTGCCAGATAAATTCGTTTTGTCCGATCTCCCGCAACATCACTCATGGCAATTGCTGCATCTTCATTTGAAACATGCCCAAAATCGCTCAGAATTCGTCGTTTAATACTCCAAGGATATTTACCCATTCTAAGCATTGATACATCATGATTGCTTTCAAACACGTACATGTCGGCATTTTTGATGATGCCTTTCATTCTATCACTCACATAGCCTGTATCTGTAATTAAGACAAGCTTCTTATCACCTTGATGGAACACGTAAAACATAGGCTCTGCTGCATCATGGGAAACACCAAATGATTCAATATTTAAATTCCCAAATGTTTTAATCTGTTCCATTTCAAATGTGAACTTTTGTTCAACCGGTACTTCGCCAATTATTCTCTCCATCGCATTCCATGTACTCATATTTGCATAGATGGGTAATTTATATTTACGCGCTATGACCCCAAGGCCTTTAACGTGATCGCTATGTTCATGTGTAACAAGAATGCCTGACAGCTTGGACATATCGCGGCCAATTTCACTGAATAATGCTTCCATCGCCTTGCCGCTCAAACCGGCATCGACAAGAAAAGAGTGCTCCTCTGTCTCGACGAAAATAGCATTTCCCGTACTCCCGCTTGCGAGAACACTAAAATGCATACTCATACCCCTCACTCCGATAATATTTTTTCCTCCGTATTCAATTCAATTACTTCTCCATCAAATGCATTTACGAACAAGTCGTTTTTATCATCTACAATAATTCGCCAAGTAGGCACTAACAGCAAAGATGAAGAGGAAGTGTTAGATTGTAAAGAATTATAATAACCAGGTTGAAAATTGGTTATCTCACTATCTGGCGGAATATCTCCTTTTAAATAAAGAGCTTCGATGGCTTTTATCGGGAGGATCATTTCTTTCGGTTCATTATATTCTTCAATATCTTCTAAATATGTTTGTTCGTATGAAACGATTTCCCTATCTTCATTTAAAAATAATGTTACCTTACCCTTGCTGTTATTATAAAAGATCTTACTATCAAAATCCTGGTAATAAACAATTGAATTAATTGTTTTATCGTATGCCCAGTAGCTATAATCCTCACCATGAAAGATATTTTCCTTCATGAAAAGATCCATTTCACTTGTTTGTAACTTTTCACTGACCTTGGTTTTATTTTTAAACGTGCCTACTAGTTTCGTTCTCTCTACATCTACGATCAAAAGATCCTGGTCTTTCAAAGACTTCAGATCATCCTTTTTAAAAACCTTCGTTTTTGCTACTAAATAGTTTCCCTTCTGCTTTTGTTTAGGCATAGGAGGATATGTTATGTTTTCTTCCTTTAAAAGCTCATCAATAGGAGTTTGAGACATGTAATCATACTTATTATCACTTTTCTTCCCCATAAATTGATCCAAAAGAAAAAGATCAAGAATGAGAAACACCATGATGAATATGGTCTTCGTTCGATTCCAGTCCATTATCGATCCTCTCCTTTTTGCTCAAAAGGTAAGATGATCCAAGTTCCTCCATACTGGTAATACCAAGCAGGCTTCAAGATGACACTTTTCGAATCAGGTGTAGGCTTGGTCATTTGATAGCCAATTTCAAGATCTTCAAGCACTTCGGGGTTAAAATTCCTTATATTTTTCAAAGCTGTCACCGCCTCTTCACCAGAAGGAAGCAATTCAGCAGGCTCTTCTGCAGGATAAAGTAAATCTAGATAAAAATACGGGCGTCGATATTGAAAGATTTCCTCATTACCCCAAACCTGTTCAATTTCTGCCATCCCTACTTCGTTAAATACCGGAAGTCCTTTGACAAATAAACGAAAGACTACTCTTCGCTCCCCTTGCCATAGCTCGGAAAATCGAAATGAGCTTTCATACTCACCTGTATGGTCGCCTGTATCCCAACCTGCATGGTCATTTACAAAGTCAATGCTTTGCTGCAATAAATCACTAGTACTACTAACTACTTTTCTCTTTTGTGAAGGGTTGATAAAATTAATCATCGATGAATTACGGTCAACAGATAATAGCCTGGTCCCATCAGTAAATTCTTCAACATTGGAGACATACTCTTGGCGAACGGATGTTGGATCACTAAATAAGGCATACTTAAAGTTATTCATAATCGACTTCCTATATCCCAGTTGATAACTAGACTGCTTCATAGGAGCGGGGTCTTTTAAAACATAGATTTCCTTTCTCTTACTGACCTGATACTTTATACATTCAGGATACTCATTCGCATGTTTATAATATATCTCATAGAACGTACGAATACTTTCTCCATTGACGATGGTTTGAATAACTGTCTTATTTTCTGTTGAAATAAAGTAAATCTTCGCTTCTTCCATATTACTATCTGCGGAAGTAAATATGATTTTATCAAAAGAAAACTCAGGAACCTCATTCATTTCCACATTAAATACAGACTTATAGAGCTTGAATGGAATTTGATCAGCAAAGTTAATTTCTGTATTCGCTTTTGATTGGATATTTAGAAATTCCGTTTCATTGACTTTTTCAAAGCTGTATAATGACCAGTTCAAGAACGCAGACTGGATGTTATTCATTTTCTCTTCGTCGTTTATTTGGAAATGTCGCTCTCCCACATGGAAAAGGGCATTCTTTGGCTTCACAACATCCGCAATACTTTTTGTATCACTTAATACTTTAAAATACTCACTCTGATCTGTCCTTTTTAGAGTGGGCTGATAGGTCCAAATTTGCCAAGTTAAATACGCGCTTATAAAAACTAATATCAGCAGAACAATGCTTTTCATTCTTTCAAAACTCATGACCAATCATCCTCTTGCTCCAGTTCGTAAGGAAGGGTGAAATAGATTGTTGTCCCTTTTCCTTCCACGCTTTTAGCCCAGATTTTCCCGCCATGGGCAACAATCATTTCCTTCGCGATCGCCAAGCCAAGGCCAGTTCCTCCAAGATTCCTTGATCTAGCTTTATCCACGCGATAAAACCGCTCAAAAATCTTTTCCAAATTACTTTTAGGAATCCCGACACCTTCATCACTAATACTGATGATAATAGACTTTTCCTCGTCCTTAACCCTGAATGTAATCTGACCACCTTCAGGCGAGTACTTGGTCGCGTTTGAGATAATATTATAAAGGACTTGGGTAATTTTATCTTCATCAATATCAACAAAGAACGATTCTTTAGGAATGTATCGTTTAAATGTGATCGTCTCTTTTTTTGACATTTCAAGACGGTCAATTAGATGGTTAAAGAAATCATTAAAATTCACCCAGCCACTTTTTAATTTATAATCCCGGCTATCCATTTTCGATAACTGTAATAAGTCATTAACCAGTCTAATCATACGCTCTGTTTCATTTTGTGTTACGTTTAGAAAAGAAGGTGCAATAGCTTCGTCTTTCCAGGCCCCTTCCGCTAGTGCTTCCAAATAACTGCGCATCGTTGTTAACGGCGTTCGTAATTCATGGGAAACGTTAGCCACAAATTCACGGCGTTCTTCTTCAATCTTTTCCTGCTCAGTAATGTCATGAAGCACCGTAATAAGACCATTCACAAAGCCTGTTTCTTTTTGAATAACGGAAAAATTAGCCCGGAGAATATACGGTTGTTTCGGCTTGCTATAGTCTAAAATGACGGAATCCCGCTCTTCTAATAAATCTTCAAACGTATAGTCATCTTCAAGATCCAATAATTCAATGATGGGTTGATTTAGTACTGTTTCACGTGAAACATCTAATAACTTTGCAGCAGGTTCATTAATCAAAATGACCCGTCCCCGACGATCAGTCGAAATGACACCATCTGTCATATAGGAAAGAATAGAAGATAACTTTCTCCGTTCACCTTCCGTACTAGATTGTGACTCCTGCAGCCTTTTCGTTAAATTATTGAAGGTAACCGCCAACTGGCCAATTTCATCATCGCCATAGACTTTAACTTTTCTTGAGAAATTTCCTTTTGACATAGCAATGGCTTGTTTACGCATATCAGTCATCGGTCTCGTAATTGTTTTTGCCAACCAAACACCTAATAATGCGGTGATGCTTAAAGCGATGGCTGTCCCGGTGATGAAAATGTGATTAATTTCATCTAATTGGTCGAAAACATTCTCCATATCTGCAATTACATAAACTGCACCAATAACTTTTTCATTATAGTCTACCGGTACGGCTAAAACCCAGACACGTCTATTTGTTTTCAGATCATAAAGTACATCCTGATCCGCAGCTCCTAAAACAAGAGTTCTTTTAATTATGTCTTCCGTCGTTTTTTTGCCAACAATCGACTGATTACCAGGATCAGATGTCCCAAGCACACGTCGACTGCGAAGCTCTATGACTTGAACTTCAGTTATATTATTTGAGGATTTATCGCGGTCTCTTAGAATTGTCTTAATTGCATCTTCAAGGGTGGGGTCATTATCGTTTCTTTCCTTGACCATTTCTTCACTAATACTATAAGTTAGAAGATTCACATGACCACGTATAGAACTCTGAAAGTTATTAACAAGATTGTCTTCTAATTTCCCAATAAAATAAACACCAATAATTTGCATAGCAACAAAAATTAGTAGTAAATAAATCACTACAAATTTCACGTGAATTGAACGAAGTAAACCGACCTTTTTCATGGCGTTTATTCCTGTTCAGGGTTACGCAGGTAATAGCCTACCCCTCTTCTTGTTACAATCCAGCCAGGGTGGCTTGGGTTATCTTCAATTTTTTCACGAAGACGTCTAACTGTAACATCGACGGTACGCACATCTCCAAAATAATCATATCCCCATACCGTTTGTAACAAATGCTCACGCGTCATCACTTGACCAATATGTTTTGCCAAGTAATGTAGCAATTCAAATTCCCGATGAGTTAATTCAATCGTATCACCGCGTTTGGAAACCACATAAGCATCTGGATGAATAGTGAGTGTACCTACCGAAATCTCTTTCGATTGTTCTTCAGGATTTGAAACTGGAGCCGCCTGCTGGCGTCTTAAATTCGCCTTCACTCGGGCAATGATCTCTCGTGTACTAAAAGGCTTTGTCACATAGTCATCCGCTCCTAGCTCAAGACCCAATACTTTATCTATTTCGGAGTCTTTTGCCGTAAGCATGATAATAGGCGTTTCATATTTCTTGCGTACTTCTCGGCAAACCTCCATGCCATCTCGCTGAGGCAACATTATATCTAATAATATTAAATCTGGCTGAAGTTCTTCTACCATTTTAAGAGCTTCATTGCCGTCATAAGCACAAGAAACATCAAAGCCTTCCTTTTTTAAGTTAAATTGTAGAATATCAGCAATTGGCTTTTCATCATCAACAACAAGAATTTTCTTTTCCATAAACATCTCCCCTTTATCTACAAATCATGGCCTAAAATATATACATGTACCTTTTATCAATTGAACAAAAGATTTATCATTCATAAAAAATCTATTAAGCTTCTCTTTACCCTACTTTATCATTTTATCATAATGAAATCATCCTATTCCTACTATCATCCCTTATTTACCAGACATTTTCATACTTATTCTTTTCTACATAAAAAGTCTTCGAATCTATAATCCGAAGACTTTTTATGTAGAAAAGAAAGAATCCATTTTATTATTTCATAAAGTAATTTCTATCCGTAAGGGTTCCACTGCCCGTTAATGTGGGACAAAATCTAGCGGATCAACAAGATGGTCATTTTCCAAAATCTCAAAATGAAGGTGAGTGCCAGTCGTGTGACCTGTTGAACCCATAATGCCAATCTTAGAGCCACTTTCAACGGTATCTCCTATCTTCACATCCATCGATTCAAGATGGGCGTAAATTGTTTCGTACCCATTATTATGATCAATCCTAATTTTATTACCATAACCACCTGATATTCCAGCTTCAACCACAATACCGTGATCAGCCGCATGGATGGTTTTTGTAGTTGGTTGCGCAATATCAATGCCTTTATGAATTTTCCCCCAGCGCGGCCCTTGTTCACTAGAAATATACCCGCCATCTGCAGGCCAAATAAAAGAACCTGTTCCTTGTAATGGGGTTTCTTTTGTTTCTTTAATAACCCGCTCAGCCACAGGCTTTTTTGTAATGATTTCTGATTTTATTTCTTGATACTCACCCTTCTCATTTTGCTCATTGACAATCATCGAGGCAACAACTTTACGACCATTTCTACCTTCTTGTTCCAACTCAGTTTTACCTGTATACAAGGTTTCATCTACTTTAACCTTAGTCTCGAATGGAATAGCAGATTCATGAAGACATTCTCTCTCAACCGTTACATTAATAAAAGGGATGGTTTTGGATATAACCAAAACATCTCCCTTTTTCAGCACATCATCGGTTGATAAATGAGCGTTTAGTTGTAACATTTCTTCAGTTGTGAGATGATTCATATCAGCTATCTCCTGCAAACTTTTCTCTTCCTTAACCATATAATCCGTTAAGATTAATTTTCCTTTATTAATGAATGCAAGAGTTTCTTCAACCGATTGTATTTGGTCTGGCTGAACAGGATTGTATTTATACGTAATAGGCCCAGTTAACTGAACATTCATGATTTTCCTGTTTTCTAAAAAACTTTTAAGGCCAAAGGACTCCTCCTTTGACATATATTGAAACATAATATTCTTCGTTACTTCTTCAGCCTCTTTTTTAGATGACAAATATGCAATCACCTCGCCAGCAATAACATATGCATAGGCTTCCTCTTTGTCTTCGAATTGCTTGATTACTTCTCCTAGCACCTCATCACTTACCTTTTCGGTACTAACTCTTTGCTCCTCTATTAACTGATTCTTATATAAGAAATTTTCTATACTGCCGCCAACTTCATTATTCGCATATTCTTGATCATTCAGAAGTATCCCACACGCGTCTATGGCAGTTACAGAGCCCTTTGGAATAATAGTCATCACAAAAAGAGTGATATTAGCCATTATTAACAAAGTGGAACATATACTCTTCCTACTTAACATATCCTTAATCCTCCTATTACCACGCAACTCAATTCATTATAAATTTAAGAGATACATCTAGATAAAGTGAAACTTCTATCAGTGGGGATTTTACGGGCAGTTCCCCCCACCTACGCTTCTTCGATTCCTCTAAGCCTTGAGTTTTAGGGCCTTACGTCCGTTAATGCGGGATAAATTGGACTAGATTCATTTTCAATTACTCTACCATAATAAAAAAAGAAACATGGCATAGACGCCGGAATGTAATACAATTGTATAATTTCTGACATAGTGTCACAAAAGGGTAACTTGTGGCTAAAATGAGTCCAAATCAATGTATAAAAGCAAGGCACAAAAAAACACTCCAAAAGGAGTGTTATGAAGTGGCTCAGGACGGAATCGAACCGCCGACACAAGGATTTTCAGTCCTTTGCTCTACCGACTGAGCTACTGAGCCATATAAAATTCACTAAAGTCAATTACTTATCTCCATTTCTTCATCAAAAAAAAGAAATGGCGGTCCCGACGGGAATCGAACCCGCGATCTCCTGCGTGACAGGCAGGCATGTTAACCGCTACACCACGGGACCATATGAATATAATAATGTTAAGCATACTATTGAAGCCTTACAAGTTAGCTGGACTTGCCAGCTACTTGATTCACTTCAATGTGCCGATGACCCCTACGGGATTCGAACCCGTGTTACCGCCGTGAAAGGGCGGTGTCTTAACCGCTTGACCAAGGGGCCATTATGGTGAGCCATGCAGGATTCGAACCTGCGACCCTCTGATTAAAAGTCAGATGCTCTACCAACTGAGCTAATGGCTCGTACAAAAAACTCTACTCATTTATTACGACGCTTTTGATAATATCATAGTTTTACTTGTTAATGCAATAGTATTTTAGATTAAATCATTTATTTTTTTCAATATGAGACTTTTGGCATTCCGCGTATTGTAATTGAAACATTATTATCAAGCTTTTAAAAACAATAAAGAGGTTGACCTAAAAGGGTCTGACCTCACACTCTATACACCGTTTAACGTGTTACGTACACATCATATAGAAGATGTGGGATCTAGCCCGATAGGACAGCCTCCTTAGGAGTAAACTATTCTAAATGCCAAGGACTTCTGACGATATTCGTTTGATTTCGGTCTGGACTTACTGAGAAGGTCGTTAACGGAATACCCGTTAGCTAAGAAATACGCTCTACATAATGACGTGCATTTTCCGGAAGCTCGTCCAGTGATTTGCAGCCCGCAATATCTTCAGGCCAACCTGGTAGTTCTTCATAAACAGGCTCGCATTCCCCCATCATTTCTAAGCTTGCCAGAAATTCATGTATGATTTGGTCTTTATATTTACTCGTATACCCAGCATTGTTCCCACCTTAATAACGAGCGATGGCTTCTGCATTTTGAGATAAAAAGCCTGTGATTTCCCTTTTCCTTCTTCGCCCCATTGCATTCCAACCACTACCACTAATGATATATTAGAAAAATATTCCCAAAGGTTTACGTAATCCTAAATGATGCACCGGGATCTTATTCAACAAACCTATTTTAACAGTGAGTTGTCATCACACTCAACCACAACACGAACATCAATCACATTTTAATAGAAATTGCTCGTTAATAATAAGTCCCATTAATTATTTGGATATACAATTTTCAAATAGAAAAAAACAGTGGCCGATTTCACAACTGTAGACAATGAATTAAAGAAACTAAATCTATACACCGTGTGTAAAGCGCAAGACCCAAACCTTATAAATTATCACTATGCCCCTGGCGGCATGCCGGCATCATCCATACGCCTCTCAAGGTTAACGAACTTATTGTATTCCTTTACGAAAGCAAGAGATACAGTTCCTACTGGGCCGTTACGTTGTTTGGCAATAATTATTTCAATGATATTCTTATTTTCCGATTCTTTGTCATAATAGTCATCTCGATATAGGAAAGCGACAATATCCGCATCCTGCTCAATACTTCCTGATTCCCGAATATCAGACATCATTGGTCGCTTGTCTTGTCGTTGCTCGACTCCACGCGAGAGCTGGGAAAGGGCAATGACTGGCACCTGAAGTTCACGAGCGAGCGACTTAAGGGAACGAGAAATTTCAGATACTTCTTGTTGACGGTTTTCACCGGAACGCCCATTTCCTTGAATTAATTGAAGATAATCAATCATAATCATTCCAAGACCGTTCTCTTGCTTAAGACGGCGACACTTGGAGCGAATTTCACCAATCCGAACACCTGGAGTATCATCGATATAGATTCCAGCATTTGATAAGCTTCCCATTGCCATTGTCAGTTTACGCCAGTCTTCATCTGTCAGGGCGCCTGTTCGTAAGTTCTGGGCATTAATATTTCCTTCTGCACAAAGCATACGCATCACGAGCTGTTCGGCACCCATCTCAAGACTAAAAATCGCAACATTTTCATCCGTTTTCGTTGCAACATTCTGAGCAATATTCAGTGCAAACGCTGTTTTACCAACCGAAGGACGAGCTGCAACGATTATTAAATCATTTCGCTGAAATCCAGCAGTCATCCGGTCAAGCTCAGCAAATCCCGTCGGAATACCCGTAACGTCTCCTTTGCGATTGGTCAGCTCTTCTATATTATCGTAAGCTCTGACAAGCACATCTTTAATGTTTTGGAAGGCGCCTGAGTTTTTCCTTTGAGCAACTTCCATGATGCTCTTCTCAGCCTCACCCAACAGACTTTCCACTTCATCTTCCCGACTGTATCCTTCTTGAGCAATATTAGTTGCTGTACGGATTAATCTTCTCAATAATGACTTTTCTTCTACAATTTTCGCGTAGTATTCAACATTGGCTGCAGTAGGGACAGAGGCAGCTAGTTCACTTAAATAAGAAACGCCCCCAACTTCTTCTAAGTTTTTTGCAGCTGCTAGCTCTTCAGTAACTGTCACTAAGTCGACAGCCTTTCCCATATCATTAAGCTTAAGCATGGCATTAAATACTTTTTGATGCGATGACCGATAAAAATCTTCAGGTATTAAAATCTCCGAAGAAACCGTTAATGATGAAGGTTCCAAAAATATGGCTCCCAAAACAGCCTGTTCCGCTTCGACATTTTGCGGCGGTATCCGATCTTGAAATGCCTCATTCATATTTTGGCCTCCTTTTTTATAAAGTTCTTTTACATATTTATTTGAATAGCACAGCTATTATACACTCGGAATCATTTCATCAAAAAAAGAAGATTGAACGTAAAAGCCCGATCTCCTTTTCTGTGGAAAAGAGGCGGTGCTTCGCAAAATCAGCTCCGCACCGCCACCTTTATTAGGTGATGCAATTTGAGAACCTGAACCCTTTTCACCGTTGGGTTTTAGATCAGATGCTCATGGATGTTTCTTATCTATCTCTATTTTATCAACTTTTCATCGATATGATAGTGCTAAAATTAGTTAATTTCTTTTACAGAAACTGTTAGTGTCGCCGTCACTTCATGGTGCAACTTAACTGGTAGTTTTGTGTGGCCTAAAGAACGAATCCCTTCATTCAGATCCATTTTTCGTTTATCAATCTTGATGCCATACTTCTTCTGAAGTGCTTCAGCAATTTGTTTTGTTGTAATTGAGCCGAATAATCTGCCACCTTCACCAGCTTTCGCTTCCAACTCAACTGTTAGGTTTTCAATTTTTTCTTTCAATTCTTTTGCTTGCTGTAATTCTTCAGCGGTAAGCTGGTCTTCTTTATTTTTTTGAGCCTCAAGTGTTTTTGTGTTTGCGTTATTCGCTTCAACAGCTAATCCTTGTTTTAAAAGAAAGTTATGTGCATAGCCATCTGCAACATTTTTAACTTCCCCTTTTTTCCCTTTTCCTTTTACGTCTTTTAAAAAGATTACTTTCATTGTCTTTTTCCTCCTTCTAAATATTCATCGATAGCTGCTTTTAATAACGATTCAGCCTCATCAATCGAACCTGTCACTTGAGTTGCCGCATTAGTTAAATGCCCTCCGCCATCAATCATCTCCATAATGACTTGCACATTTATATCTCCGAGTGAACGAGCACTGATACCTACCACGTCATCTGAACGTTTTGCAATGACAAAAGAAGCAACAACTCCGTCCATCGTAAGCAATGTATCAGCGGTCTGGGCGATTAATACTTGATTATGGCTTTCGTCAGGTTCACCAACTGTAATCGCAATGCCCTCCTTATAAAAGGAGACAGTTTCAATGAGCTTCGAACGCTCAATATACGTATGAACATCTTCTTTTAAAAACTTCTGAACGAGTACTGTATCCGCTCCCTGAGTGCGCAAATAAGATGCCGCATCAAAGGTTCTTGAACCCGTTCGAAGGGTGAAGCTCTTTGTATCGACGATAATGCCCGCAAGAAGGGAAGTTGCCTCTAGCATATCCATCTTGCTTTTCTTTGGCTGATACTCGAGCAGTTCAGTCACAAGCTCTGCCGTTGATGAAGCATATGGCTCCATATAAACGAGCAAGGAATGAGAAATGAATTCATCACTACGTCTGTGATGATCTATTACGACCACTTGATCCATTCTGTTCAACAATCGTTCATCAATGACCATTGATGGCTTGTGGGTATCAACAATGACTAGTAGTGTTTCATCCGTAATTATTTCAGAGGCATCCTCTGGTGTAATAAACCGTCCATATAAATCAGGTTTCGTTGTTTTAATTTCCGCTACTAATCGTTGAACGCTTTTATCGATATCTTGAAAATCAATTACGATATAGCCTTCACGATCGTTTGTCTGTGCGACTTTTAATATCCCTATAGCTGAACCAATCGCATCCATATCAGGGCTCTTATGCCCCATCACGATGACCTTATCGCTATCAAGTACAATATCCTTCAACGCATGTGAGATGACCCTCGCCCGCACTCTAGTGCGTTTCTCCATTGGGTTCGTTTTGCCACCATAGAACTTAACCTTTCCATTCGGCAATTTAATAGCTACTTGATCACCACCGCGTCCTAACGCCAAATCAAGACTCGATTGAGCAATTGACCCTAACTCAGGCAACGAGGATACACAAGAACCCACGCCGATGCTTAATGTCAGCGGTACATTATGTTTCGAAGTTGATTCGCGAATTTCATCAAGTATAGCAAATTTCCCTTTTTCCAGCTGTTGTAAAATGCTTTCGTTAAAAATTCCAATAAAGCGATCTGAAGAAGTCCGTTTTAATAAAACGCCATTATCCTTTGCCCATTTATTAAGTAAGGAAGTAACCATGCTGTTTAAACTACTTTTGCGCTGATCGTCCATTCCCTGAGTCAAATCATCATAGTTATCGAGGAAAATCACTGCAATAGCTGTTCGTTCATCTTCGTATAGCTTTTCAATCTCAATTTGTTCTGTGATATCAAAAAAGTACAACAACCGTTCCTCAGGCTTATGCACAACCCTGAATTTCCGGCTATTGAGAGTAATTGTTTCACTCTCCAATTCCTGCTTAATCAACGGAACAATCGCTTCTGCTACATCGTACAACGACCTGCCCGTTAAGGAATCTTCATCAAAGCAGGAAGCTAAGTACGGGTTCGTCCATTCGATGTAATAATCATCATTCATCAGCATGATTCCAATCGGCATTTCGAGTAGTGCCTCTTCACCGACCTTTTTTAAACGATAAGATAAGGTTGAGATATACTCCTCGGTTTCACGCCGATTCCGCAATTCCACTTGCAGAACAAGGGCGAACAAACCAATGAAAAGCAAAAACCCTATAGCTGCAGCCCACCAATTGTAATAAGTGAGAACACCTAATAACAGAATGGCTACCGCCAGCAATCCATATAAACGGGATAGGATCTGGTACTTTTTTAAATATGATGGCATATTTTCAGCTCCTAAAAGCATCATACAATTTGCTCGTTTCAATCATTTTATGCACGTTATTTCTTTTTAGCGATATTTTGTCTCAAAGGAAACCCTAAATCGATAATACCCAAAAATCTAACGATAAATTGAAAAACTGGGTTCATTAATAAAAGGATAATAATGATTATAGGTATGACCTTTGACCATCCTTGTCTATGTGACCAAAAAAAGACAAACGACAAACCTTGTAACAAAACAAAGAACTGCAAGATAAATAAAAGATTGGAGATTACAGTAAATAGGAAATCACCTTGATTAGGATTCGTAGTCATCGCTATAATCATTGTAATTAAATAATACCATAAAATACTTTTGGGAAGTTGTAGTTCTCTAAATGGTGGCCATTTCAATTTCTTTTCGCTAAATCGTTTTAAAAATGGCTGAGCGACTAGAAGGATTAAAAAGGACAAGATAATCGAAGTTATCACAAACATAGACGGTATTAATGTATCCATTAAATCAATTGCAACATAAATGTCTTCTACGCTCTTATCTGTTGGAGACTTTCCAAATGCGGCGAGCATTTCACTGGATTTCTCTACTGATATTTTCAGCATTCCAATACTCTCGGTAATAATATTTACATTCATGAACCAGACAGAAAATCCGAACATTACAATTATACAGGCTAACATGACAAGCACTGTACTTATGAATATCTTGATGGTAGAGTGATTTTTCCTCAGATGATAGCCAATTACAATCCCTGGAAAACCTGTCAGTAAGGCTACTGGTAGAGCCAAGACGGTCCCAAAGATCATAGTTAGTAAACAGGCAATGAATAAGAAGCCAAAGGTCCAGGTCATACTTTGTTTAAGCGCTATTAAAATAAAAGGAACCGGTAAAATAAAAAATAAGATTGATCCAATGAAAGGTAATTGAATCGTCAAAAACAATAATATACTATACAGAGCAAGCAATACTCCGCCTTCCGCTACCTTTCTTCCGTTGTTCAACCCTTCACATCCTTTCATTATTGACGAGGTAAATCATTTTATGACTACAATCCAAATCCTAAAGAATGGAATAGAGGAAAAGCCTTCTATTATTGTAGCTGTTTACAATGCCATATTTCAAACTTTCTCTCTGTTTCTTCTTTCACTTTTATCAAATTTATGTACAATTATGTTCAATAAGGGGGTTAACAGCGACTTTGAATGAAGTATCAGATTCCTTGTATAAAAAAATTACTGATTGGACACAAGATGAAACTTCAATCAGTGGGGTTTTCTTCATCCTCCACCTACGCTTCTTCGATTCCTTTAAGCCTTGAGGTGGGGATCTTACCGCCCGCTAATGCGGGATAAAAGATAACCGTAATTTAAGGATTAATGAGAGGACTTTAAAGCATCGTTCTATTTTCGCTAACAAAAAACACATTAGAGAAACCCCCCAATGTGTTTTTAACTGTTGTTATTCACCAGATACGTATGGTAGTAATGCCATAGTACGTGAGCGTTTAATCGCAATTGTTAATTTGCGTTGGTATTTAGCACTTGTACCTGTTACACGACGTGGTAATATTTTACCGCGTTCTGAGATGAATTTTTTAAGAAGATCCACATCTTTGTAGTCGATGTGAGTAATTCCGTTTGATGTAAAGAAACAAACCTTTTTACGCTTTCCGCGTCCTTTACGTCCACCCATTGCCATTGTTTTGTCCTCCTTCTTATTTAATTTCTTTTAAGCTACCGATCGCTTAAAATGGTAGATCATCATCTGAAATGTCGATTGTTTTACCGTCATTTGCAAATGGGTCATCATCTACGCGTGTATAGTTGTTATTGCTCCGTTGATTCTGATTTGGATTTTGTCCATACGAATTGTTGTTATCAAAGCCGTTATTATTGTTGTTATAACTTTTTTGATTTCCGTAAGAACCGCCTTCATTTCTTTCACCCGCTGAACCGCTTCGTGGTTCAAGAAATTGAACGCTCTCAGCTTGAATCTCTGTCACATATACACGTTTGCCGTCTTGTCCTTCATAATTACGTGTTTGGACACGTCCATCCACGCCAGCTAAACTTCCCTTTTTCAAGAAGTTTGCCACATTTTCTGCCGGTTTTCGCCAAACTACACAGTTAATGAAGTCTGCTTCTCTTTCACCTTGCTGATTCGAAAAAGATCGATTAACAGCTAATGTAAAAGTGGCAACAGGAACTCCATTTGGTGTGTAACGTAATTCAGGATCTTTTGTTAAGCGACCTACTAAAACTACGCGATTCATCATCAGAATCAACCCCTGTCAAATGGGAATTTATATTTATTTCAAATTATGCTTCGATTTTAGTCACCATGTGGCGGATAATATCTTCGCTAATTTTAGCTAAACGATCAAATTCTTGGATCGCAGCTGCTTCACCGTTGATTTTAAGAAGCATGTAGTAACCGTCACGGAAATCATTGATTTCGTAAGCTAGGCGGCGTTTACCCCACTCTTTTGTTTCAGTCATTTCCGCACCATTATCAGTAAGGATTGTGTTGAAACGTTCAACTAGTGCTTTCTTAGCGTCTTCCTCAATGTTTGGACGGATGATGTACATAATTTCGTACTTTCTCATCTCTGTCACCTCCTTTTGGTCTAAGCGGCCCTTATTGGGCAAGGAGCAATTATATAATTACTCACAAGATAAAAGTATAGCACAGTTCTTCATATTTCGCAACACATCTATGTACAGATTGATTGAACTCACTAAATGGGAATGGTCCTATGACAAAGAGTCAGACCCCACTTCTCCTATATATGGGTTTACATTACGTGTATAAGACACAATAAACCGTATTTAGAGAGTGAGGTCTGACCCCTTTTGGTTATCCCCTTTACTGACTTATACGTTAAAACGGAAATGGATTACATCGCCGTCATTCACGATATATTCTTTCCCTTCAAGGCGAACCTTTCCAGCCTCTTTAGCTGCTGAATGACTTCCTGCTGCCAAAAGGTCCTCATACGATACCGTTTCAGCCCGGATAAACCCTCGTTCAAAGTCTGTATGAATCACACCCGCACATTGCGGAGCTTTCATACCCTTGCGGAATGTCCATGCGCGAACTTCTTGTACACCTGCAGTAAAGTACGTAGCAAGTCCAAGTAAATGGTATGAAGCACGAATTAATTGGTCAAGACCAGACTCTTCAATGCCAAGTTCAGATAAGAACATTTCCTTTTCTTCTCCATCAAGCTCGGAGATTTCTTCTTCTATTTTTGCACAAATGACAATGACTTCTGCATTTTCTTTCGCAGCATACTCGCGCACTTGTTGCACATATTCATTATCATCAGCGTTTGCAACTTCAGCTTCACTTACATTTGCGACATATAACATCGGTTTTGCTGTTAGCAAGTGCATGCCTTTCACAACTTTTACCTGTTCATCTGAAAATTCCACGGTACGAGCAGGTTTTTCTGCTTCTAACGTTTCCTTCAAAGCAACTAGAATTTCATGTTCGAACATTGCGTCCTTGTCTTTTTGCTTTGCCATTTTCCCGACACGTTCAATGCGTTTATCAACCGATTCAAGGTCAGCAAGAATCAATTCAAGATTGATCACTTCAATATCATCAATTGGATCTACTTTACCTGAAACGTGTGTGATATTATCATCTGCGAAACAGCGTACAACCTGGCAGATTGCATCCACTTGGCGGATATGTGATAGGAACTTGTTTCCTAGTCCTTCACCTTTACTAGCACCCTTTACAATTCCCGCAATATCCGTAAATTCAAATGCTGTCGGAACAGTTTTTTTGGGTTGCACCAATTCAGTTAATTTTTGCAGACGATGATCTGGTACTTCTACAATACCGACATTCGGGTCAATCGTACAGAATGGGTAGTTGGCAGATTCTGCACCAGCCTGTGTTATTGCATTGAATAATGTAGATTTACCAACATTCGGTAAACCAACAATACCTGCTGTTAAAGCCATATTTTCTTTCACTCCTCTAATAAATTACCTTTTATATTAAAAATAAACTAATTTTACAATTGTATAGTTAAACCTTTCACAATTATAGATAGTGGACATGAAAAAGACAAGGAAATAAAGCAATCCTTCTTCAAGCCTTTAAGCACCATAGTAGCCACTTTGGAAGCTAGTTCTTACTCTTCCTCGTGCTTCTTTAATACTTTCTTCATTTTACGGCTAAATTCACGTCTTGGCAAAATGACACTATGTCCGCATCCTTCACATTTAATGCGGATATCCATCCCTAAGCGAATGACTTTCCAGCTGTTTACCCCACACGGATGGGGCTTTTTCATTTCGACTATATCATTAAGGCCAAATACTTTCTCTTCCACTTTTCTTCATCCTTTTCTCAAACAATTTGTACATTATGACTCTTCTTGGACTGTGGCTTTTAGATGATTCTCATCAATACAGTTTTTTATTTCCTTTCGTAAAACCCTGCCTATAAAGTAGTGCCGCATCGGAGCAGTTTCAGCCGTAATTCTCAGTACTACATCATTTGGGCTAAGTGACTGAATGCCTAACACTTGAGGCATTTTCACGATATCTTCATATTTAGTAGGCAATGATTCAAGCATATGAGAAATCGTTTTTTCCGCACGCTCGATATCCCCATCATAAGGAAGCGTAAGATCAACAACAGCGACACTATTTAGAATAGAGAAATTAGTCACCTCTAGGATACTTCCATTTGGAATCACAAACAGTTGTCCAATTGAGCTCTTAATTTTAGTCGTCCTCAACCCAATTTCCATTACCTCTCCTTCATAATCCTTAATCTTTATTTGGTCACCCACCGAAAACTGATCTTCAAATATAATAAAGAAGCCCATAATTACATCTTTCACCAAGCTTTGTGCTCCGAAACCAACAGCTAACCCGATAATTCCTGCTCCAGCTAATAATGCCTTCACTTCAATGTTTACTGCTTCCAAGATCATAATGATGGTAATAAAATTAACGGTATATGTAAGAATATTTTTTAGTAATCTTAATAAAGTAGCATCTCGACGTTCTGACACACGTATTGGACTGTTTGCACGTATTAAGAAAAATTTAGAAATAATACCTTTTCCAACCTTAATAACAATACGAGATAAAACGAAAATGAGTAAAACTTGTAACAAGCTCTCACCAATTATAAGCCATGTCTCTTCTGCAAAAAATTTGTCCATAAATCCTTCTAACATCTTACTTGAAAAAGGCAAATCAATCACCAACCAAACAGTAATTTTTTTCAATTAAATTGATTTTACTAATCATATTAGTCTCTCAGATAAGTTCTTTTGGTTTAAATAAAAGGAATAGTAAAACATTTCTATAATGAATGTAACCAATGATGGTATTATACCATTTTCAATAACTCTCCAAACTATAATCCTTTTTTTAAATTTCTTTCCCCACCTTCACGTATACCATTTCCTTTTTTTTCGTATACTGTTAGTACTATTACAAAGGAGTGGAGCCGATGAACCTGAAATCTAGTTTATTTGATAATAAAAATGGGATGAGCCGGATTTTACATGATGAGATAGATGCATCACGAAGAGTTTCTCAGGAATTAATTTCATTACTTCCTGCTAACGGGCAGCCTATCGTTATCGTTTGCATTGGAACTGATCGATCCACAGGAGATTCTCTCGGTCCACTAGTCGGAACTTTATTATTAGAAAAAACAATCCCTTCTCCATTTTTCGTTTATGGCACGCTTGAAGAACCCATACATGCGATGAACTTAACTGAACAGCTTGCAGTCATTAAAACGACACATGATAATCCATTCATCATAGGGATTGATGCTTGTCTTGGTCGTTTAAAAAGCGTTGGAATCGTGCAAGTAGGCGAGGGGCCTGTTAAACCGGGAGCTGGGGTTAATAAGGATCTTCCATCTGTAGGGGATGCCCATATTACTGGGATTGTGAATGTAAGTGGATTTATGGAATTCATGGTTTTACAAAACACTCGTCTAAGTCTTGTCCTAAAGATGGCAAAAACGATTGCCAATGGCATTTACTTTGCTAGCAGCCAATTTCCAGCTAAGCAGACAACAATCACTCATTTTAACTTAGTGTTAGATCAGGAAAAAAGTGTGTAGTGGAAGGGAAAAACTTATTCCCTTCTTTTCTAGAAATAGCTATTGTTCCTTCACTCTTGAGACACGACGGTTTCACACATCTTACAGCTAGGCCAAAAGGTTGCACTATCGTCTCTCCTATAGAGGATGTTCAAAAAGTCCGGTAAAAATAGCTGTCAAATTTCTTCGTCGCTCTGTCTCTCCTCGAACTTCTCGGCTCTTTTTATCCTCCTTTTTGAACACACACTTATAATGATATTTTAAAATAATAAAAGACAAATGTAAGTACAGCTACTACTAATATGCCGGGTAAAAGGTTCGCGACTCGAATTTTTGTAACCCCTATTATATTTAAACCAATAGCGAAAATCATAACGCCTCCGGTTGCCGTCATTTCCGAAATGAAGGAATCCAAATAGGCAGCAGGAACCCATTTATCAATTTGCGTTGCAAAGAGAGCGATAATCCCTTGATAGAGCACGACAGGAACACTAGAGAAAATAACACCAATTCCAAGTGTGCTTGCTAGAATAATGGCAGTAAAACCATCAATGATTGCTTTTGTATATAACACCTCATGATCATGTCGAATTCCACTATCCAGCGCACCAATAACTGCCATAGCTCCAATAAGGAATATGAGGGTTGCCGTCACAAAGCCTTGTGAAATGGAATATCCTTCCTTCGATCCTCCCAACTTTCTTTCTAACCAATTCCCCAAGCCATTTAACTTAGCATCTAAGTCAATCCATTCACCGATCACAGCCCCTAGAACTAGGCTCAATATAACAATGAGGAATTGCTGACTTTTAAAGCCCATTTGTAATCCAAGTACTACAACAGCAAGTCCTATCCCACTCATAACCGTCTGCTTCATACTTTCAGGAATATTTTTAAGAAATCTGCCAAGTAATGTGCCAACAATAATACATAAACCATTAACTAATGTTCCTAATAAAACCAACGCATTCACCTTTATCTATGGATATTATGTAAAGAAAAAAATCACCACCTGTCCTTGGCTACAAAAAAGTTAGTTATTCAAATATAAACTTATTTAACCAAAGAAACACAGTGAGAAGTGAACCCCCAGAACTAAGGATCCTGACTAAGTTCGTCACATGCTTATGCCTTCACCAGCATGGCCCGCGCGTAGCAGGTGTACGATTAGATACAAAAAAAATTATGCACTTGTCACTTAATAAAGAAGGGGTGAGTTACGTGAACTCTCCCCTTCTTTATTTATGAAGATAAACCTTCTTGTTGAATCAATTCCAAAATCCGTTCTAGGTCTTCGCGAGAGTAAAATTCAATTTCAATTTTACCTTTTTTCTTACTTTGTTTTATCGTTACCGAAGTCCCAAATCGTTCGCGTAAAACAGATTCACGCTCTTTGATAAAAATGTCTTTTTTCTCTTGCTCTTTTTTACTTGTCGTTTCACGTGGAACATCTTGATTATAATCTTGAATGTATTGTTCTAATTGACGGACATTCATCTCATCCCTTAGTACTTTATCAACGACAAATTGTAGAAGCTCCTTATTCTTCAATGAAAGCAATGCACGACCATGCCCCATTGATATTACCCCATCAGAAATGTAGGCTTGGATCTCATTAGGCAACGAGAGTAGCCTAATATGATTCGCAACATGAGGGCGGCTTTTTCCTAAGCGTTTCGCTAATTCCTCTTGAGTAACCCCTTGCCTTTCTAGTAGTTTCTGATAGGCTGTAGCTTCTTCAATTGGGTTTAAATCTTCACGTTGAAGATTTTCTAAAATAGCCAACTCCATCATTTGGTTTTCATCAAGCGTTCTAACAACGACAGGGACGGTCTTCAAACCCGCTTCCTTTGCTGCTCGAAAACGTCGTTCACCAACGACAATTTCATAGCCCTTAATACTTTTTCTAGCGATGATCGGTTGAAGAATTCCATGCAGTTCAATGGATTGTGCTAACTCTGCAAGTTTCTCTTTCCGGAATACTTTTCGCGGTTGATAAGGATTTGGGCGTAATTCCTTTATATTTACTTCTATAACAGCATCTTCTTTCCCGACTTCAAGATTTGTGAATAACGCATTGATTCCTTTACCAAGTCCCTTAGCCATTCGCTATCACTTCCTTTGCCAGGTCTAAATAAACCTCTGCTCCTTTTGATTTAGGATCATAGATAATAATGGGTTCTCCATGGCTCGGTGCCTCACTCAATCTGACATTTCTAGGAATAATGGTTTGATACACCTTATCCCGGAAGTATTTTTTCACTTCCTCGATCACTTGTAAGCCTAAGTTTGTACGGGCATCAAGCATAGTCAGCAACACTCCTTCAATTTTCAAGGATTGATTCAAATGCTTTTGAACAAGACGAATGGTGTTCAATAGCTGACTAAGTCCTTCTAATGCATAATATTCACATTGAACAGGAATCAATACAGCATCTGCTGCAGTAAGTGAATTTAACGTAAGCAACCCTAATGATGGTGGACAATCAATGATTACATAATCATATTGATCTTTAACTTCCTCAAGCGCCCTTTTTAAACGGACCTCTCTTGAAATGGTCGGCACCAATTCTATTTCTGCCCCTGCAAGTTGAATCGTAGCAGGAATCGTATATAGATTCTCCACCTTTGTCTCTTTAATCACTACATTTGCCTCGACATCCTCGACCAGAATATCATATATACACTGTTCGACATCCGACTTATCAATGCCCACTCCACTCGTTGCATTTCCTTGAGGGTCAATATCCACTAACAATACCTTTTTCCCAATGTATGCTAAACAAGCGCCTAGATTCACTGAGGTCGTTGTTTTGCCAACTCCGCCCTTTTGATTGGCAATCGCAAGAACCTTTCCCATGATGTCACCTACTTTCGACACATTTTCATCTATCTCTTATATACCTATAATTCATTTTCAAATTCTAAAATTTCTGACTCTAATTCTCATACTACTAAAAAGGAAGTCTATAAACCTACTTTATTTTATCATGAAAAAAGAAACTTTTAATTTTTTTCTCGAAATGGAAGAAAATAAGAATATTTTAAGTAGCGTTGATGAATATATGAGTTGAATGTTCAGCTATAGCAAAAAGGGGGCTGTCCCGCATAATGAAAGGGTCATATACCCCATCTACTATATATCGTTTATATGACGTGTACATGACACATTAAACGGTGTATAGAGTGTGAGGTCTGACCCTTCCTGAGACAACCTTAATACTTTTATAAGATTATGATTTCTTCTTTGGAATTTTTATCGTAAATTGATAATATTCCTCAAATTCCTCTTCCTCTGAATCAAGATTTATTCCATTATCGGATACCATTGTAAGAGATTGTCTAATTGTGTTGAGAGCAATGCGCATATCTTTACTGAAAGCCTTTCTCTTCGGTTTCGGTTTTTTATCTAAGCTGCTGAGCAATTTTACAACCCGCTCTTCTGTTTGCTTCACATTCCAATTCTTCTCAATAATTTCTGCAAGGAGTTTAACTTGTTTCTCTGAATCTTTCAAAGGAATTAATGAGCGAGCATGGCGCTCGGTAATCTGCTTTTGCAAAATAGCCTCTTGCACTTCTTGAGGCAGTTTCAATAACCTCAGCTTATTGGCCACTGTAGATTGACCAATCCCCAGCCTTTGCGCAAGTGCTTCCTGTGTAAGCTGATGGAGTTCCAATAACTTGCCATAAGCGAGGGCCTCTTCAATTGGCGTAAGCCCTTCCCTTTGTAAATTCTCTATTAGTGCGACTGATGCCGTCTCTGTGTCATTGAAATCCTTAACAATTGCTGGTGCCGTTTCCCAACCAAGTTTCTGCATAGCCCGGAATCTACGTTCACCTGCAATGATTTCAAACTTGCCATGGTCGTATTCCCTGACAACAATCGGTTGAATGATACCATGTGTATGAATAGTTTGAGCCAATTCAGCAATCTTATTTTCATTAAAAACTGTTCTTGGTTGATAGCGGTTTGGTACTATATCAGAAATGGCAATTTTTTTTATTTCTTCATTCCTGCTAGGTGTCTCCATATCTACTTGCTCTTCTTCTTTTTCGCCTAACCCAAAGAACCGCGAAAAAGGATGCTTCATTTCCCTACACCACCTTTAAAAAGCTCCCATTTATCATATTCTCTATTAAAATGACAAGTCCTTCTAAATATTCATACATATTTACTCGAAATTTACAAGTGAATGTCCCTTAACGAAAGGATCAGAGACCCAAAAACTACAATAAATTGTTCAAATAATGTGTATATAACACTATAAACTGTATATAGAGAAAGGTCTGACCCTTCCTGAGACATCGTCAAGTTTCGTGAAAATGTGTGAAATTTATTATCTTGTAAAAATGCCATGCACATCGTTTGGCCTCACAGCTAAAAAAACTCGGTATCCTAATCACGTGCTGTTCTTAAACAATTCTACAAAACTGACGCAGATCACTCTTTATTCAATCGGCATTTTATTCGGTGTACCTGGCTTACGCGGGTACTTCTTAGGCGTTGTTTTCACCTTACTAATGGTGATAATTGTTCTCTCACTATGTTCTTCTGGTAGCAAAAAATGATGAATATCTTCTACTTTGCCGCCTAATGTAAAAATTGCTTTCTTCCCTGTGTCCAACTCATCATTTGTACTGGCAGCCTTCATAGCAATAAATGTACCATTCTGTTTAACGAGCGGTAAGCAAAGCTCACTTAAAACTGACATCCGTGCAACGGCTCTTGCCATAACAATATCGTAAGCTTCACGATGTTCTTGTTTCTGTGCGAACGTTTCAGCACGGTCGTGATAAAAATGAGTATGTGAAAGATTCAAGGTTTTAGCCAAGTGCTCAAGAAAAGAAATTCGTTTATTAAGAGAATCTACAATGGAAATATGTAACTCTGGAAAACAAATTTTTAACGGGATACTGGGAAAACCTGCACCTGCTCCTACATCACAGATTTTATATGACTTAGTAAAGTCAAAGTAAAATGAAGCACTAATAGAATCATAAAAATGCTTTAGATAGACTTCTTCTTTATTTGTAATGGCCGTTAAATTCATTTTTTCGTTCCACTCAACTAATAGTTCGTAGTACGTTTCGAATTGCTGAAGCTGCAAAGGAGAAAGCGCAATGCCTTTCTCTTTCAGCTTAGCTTGAAATTGTTCGATATTCATAAGCTTCAATCCTTTTCAATCCATCTAGTTTTGAGGAATACGAGCAATCTTTCCTTGTTCTAAATAAACAAGTAAAATCGATACATCAGCAGGGTTAACTCCTGCAATTCTCGAAGCTTGTGCCACTGATAGCGGATGGACTTGTTTTAATTTTTGACGTGCTTCAGTAGCCAAGCCGCTGATAGCATCATAATCAATATTTTCCGGGATTTTTTTATTCTCCATTTTTTTCAAACGGTCTACTTGCTGAAGTGACTTTTCAATATATCCTTCATATTTAATTTGGATTTCTACCTGTTCTGTCACTTCATTGTCCAAAGGTACCTCACTTGGAGCGAGTAGTTGAATTTGTTCGTAGTTCATTTCCGGTCGTTTCAATAAATCAGCAGCTCGAATTCCATCCTTTAATTCACTTCCACCATGTTCAACAATTACTTGCTGTACTTGTTGAGTAGGTTTGATAAATAAGGTTTGCAGACGTTCCTTTTCTGCTTCAACTGCTGCCTTTTTCAATAAGAAACGTTGATAGCGCTCTTCTTTAATCATTCCGATTTCATGTCCAATTTCAGTTAAACGTAAATCAGCATTATCATGGCGTAAAAGGAGGCGGTATTCAGCACGCGACGTAAGCAGACGATACGGCTCGCTCGTTCCTTTTGTCACAAGGTCATCTATCAATACCCCGATATAAGCATCTGAACGGCTTAAGATTAGCTCTTCTTTTCCGAGTGCATTTAAGCCGGCATTGATTCCTGCCATTAATCCTTGTCCAGCAGCTTCTTCATAGCCGGATGTTCCGTTAATTTGCCCTGCAGTATACAGTTTTTTCACTTTTTTTGTTTCTAACGTAGGCCATAGCTGTGTCGGAACGATTGCATCGTATTCGATTGCATACCCTGCACGCATCAATTCCGCTTTTTCTAATCCAGGAATACTTGCGAGAAGTCTTCGTTGTACGTCTTCTGGCAGACTTGTCGATAATCCTTGTACATAGACTTCTTGTGTATTTCTTCCTTCCGGTTCTAGGAAAATTTGGTGACGTGGTTTATCATTGAAACGAACCACTTTATCTTCAATAGAAGGACAATAACGCGGACCTGTACCTTTAATCATCCCTGAGTACATAGGTGAACGGTGTAAATTTTCATCAATAATCTGATGGGTTTCTTCATTCGTGTATGTGAGCCAACATGGCAATTGATCTGTAATGAATTTCGTTGTTTCATAAGAAAATGCACGCGGAGCATCATCACCAGGCTGAATTTCTGTTTTACTATAATCAATGGAATGACTGTTAATCCGCGGCGGCGTGCCTGTTTTAAATCGAACTAAGTCGAATCCAATTTCCTCTAAATGCTCGGATAGTCGAATAGACGGTTGTTGATTATTCGGGCCACTTGAATATTTCAATTCACCAAGAATAATTTCTCCACGGAGGAAAGTTCCTGTTGTAATGACAACTGTTTTTGCATGATAAACAGCGCCAGTTTGCGTAATAACCCCTTTACAGACATGATCTTCAACGATAAGGCGTTCAACCATACCTTGAACTAACGTTAGATTGGGTTCATTTTCAATCGTATTCTTCATTTCCTGTTGATATAAGGTCTTATCTGCCTGTGCACGCAAAGCACGTACTGCTGGCCCTTTTCCAGTATTCAGCATTCTCATCTGGATATGCGTTTTATCAATATTTTTTCCCATTTCTCCGCCTAAGGCATCAATTTCCCTGACAACGATTCCTTTTGCCGGGCCCCCAACAGAAGGATTACATGGCATAAAAGCAATCATATCCAAATTTATCGTAATCATTAGCGTTCTTGCTCCAACGCGAGCCGCTGCAAGACCAGCCTCACTTCCTGCATGTCCTGCGCCAATGACAATCACATCATAGCTTCCTGCTTCATATTGCATCCAGTTTCACTCCTTACTTCATTATTTCCCTAAACAAAATTGAGAAAATAATTGATTAATTAACCCTTCATGCACACTATCTCCTATGATTTCCCCAAGTAATTCCCATGCCTTCGTGAAATCAATTTGTACTAAATCAACTGGCGTGCCTGATTCTATCGCCTCAATTGCATCCTCTACAGATTTTAATGCTTGTCCTAGAAGTGCGATATGTCGTGAGTTAGATACATATGTTAAATCGCCTGTCTCTAAGGTTCCTGCAAAGAATAAGGAGGCAATCGCTTCTTCTAGTTCGTCCACACCTTGATCTTCCAATAATGAGGTGGTAACAAGTCGATGCTCGCCTGTCAGTTCTTTTACACGATTCAGGTTTATTTTTTTAGGTAAATCGGTTTTATTGACGATTACGATAACATCCATACCATCAACCGCTTCAAATAACTTCTCATCTTCCTTCGTTAAATCATCTGCATGATTTAAAACGAGTAAAATCAAATCAGCATCTTTTAAAACAGCTCTAGACCGTTCTACGCCGATTCTTTCAACAATATCCTCCGTCTCCCGAATCCCTGCTGTATCTAGAAGACGCAATGGAACACCACGAACATTTACGTATTCTTCTATTACATCACGAGTTGTTCCTGGAATATCTGTGACAATCGCCTTATTCTCATGAACTAAACTATTCAACAATGAAGATTTACCGACATTTGGACGCCCGATAATAACTGTCGATAGTCCATCGCGTAAAATCTTCCCTTGTTGTGAAGTGCGCAGTAATTTCTCTAATTCTATTTTAACCAGATTTGCTTTTTCCAAAAACATACGATGTGTCATTTCCTCGACATCGTCATATTCTGGATAATCTATATTGACTTCAACTTGTGCAAGTGTTTCTAAAATCTCCTGACGAAGCTTGCGAATCAGCTGAGATAATCTTCCCTCCATTTGTCCTAACGCCATATTCATGGCCTTATCTGTTTTGGCGCGAATCAAATCCATCACAGCTTCTGCCTGTGAAAGGTCAATTCTTCCGTTCAAAAAGGCTCGTTTCGTAAATTCCCCTGGCTCAGCAAGTCTAGCTCCCTGCGATAGAACAAGCTGAAGAACTCGGTTAACTGAAACGATGCCTCCATGGCAGTTAATTTCTACAACATCTTCACGTGTAAATGTCTTTGGTCCGCGCATAATGGAAATCATGACTTCTTCCACCGTATCACCTGTTTTAGGTTGAACCAGATGTCCATAATGAATGGTGTGGGAAGCAGCACCTATTAATTGTTTTCCTTGCGGGCCTTTAAATATTCGGTCAGCAATAGCAAACGCCTCATCACCGCTTAACCGGACGATTGCAATTGCCCCTTCACCCATAGGTGTCGAAATCGCTGTAATTGTATCGAATTCCATTTCTTCACCTTCTTTAAAAATTTCAATATAAATATATAAGAGGTTGTTCAAAAAATTGGGTAAAGGAGCTTGCGATTTTAACAGAAGCTCATTAATGACCTTCTGTGCAAGTCCGATGCTTAGCGTTACCCTATACGCGAAAGGTTAGAGACTATTGCTCATCGAACATCTCAGCTCTTTTTATCCCTCTTTTTGAACAAGCACTATAAGAAAAGAGTAAACAACTATTAACCTGAGCACATGCAAATTCCATCAAATCTGCAGTACAATCGTTGCACTTCTATCAAATCGATCATTATCGGATAAATCTTTACTTGTTACATAAAACTTTCTATTACCCAAAATACTACAATATCATAGTCCTGATGTGAAAAAAAGTGGATAGCTATTTCCAATAAAGATTTATCCACAATCAAAGAATATCCTATATATAATTTTAACTTATCCACATGTGAATAACAACAACTCAGGCATTCCCAAGTAAAAAAGTGGAACATTCCGTAAAGTATTTTACCTCAAACCCCTAAAGTACGTTAAATAGGAAAAGTACAAGCGCCTTGTTCAACCTCAGGCATGACATAGAATAAGCAAGTTTTATAGGAGTGCTTTTCTAATCAAGTGGATCGGCCCTGGCCTTTAAGAGATTGTTAGCTTGATTCACTAGACACCAAAACTCATTAAAAGTCTTCTACTCACCTTTTAGGAAAAATCATTATTGGTCCTAGCTACAAAAGCTAGTTATTCTAACATAACTTATGAATAAAGGAAATACATCAAAAATCTTAAATGCCTTAAACATTAGGACACTAAGCGTTAGCGCCAGACACCATTCCCATTGGTCAAATTTATTCTTTCTTAAAATACTCGATTAAACATCGACAAAAAAAAGAAGAAGATCTACTTAAATAGATCAACTTCTTTCAACTGGTGAAATAATTAAATGACGATACGGTTCGGTCCCACTCGATGTAGTCTTGATTTTAGGGTAATTCATTAAAGCTGTATGAATCACCTTTCGTTCATATGAAGGCATAGGTTCTAAGCTAATGCTTTTTCTCGTTTTTATGGCTTTGCTAGCCATTCTTTCCGCTAGCTGGATCAGCGTCTCATTCCTACGTATACGATAGTCCTCTGCATCAAGTAACACCGTTAAATATTGCTTCGAATAACGATTGGCTACAAGTTGAACTAGGTATTGAAGAGAATTCAATGTTTGTCCTCTTTTTCCAATCAGAAGTGCAATCTTGTCACCTGATAGTTGAAATAAAACCTGCTTACCATTTCGCTTAACTGAAATATCCGATTCCACACCCATTTTGTTGCACACGCTTTTTAAAAACATCAGCGCTTCTTCAATAGGGTCTGGCACAATTGTCACCTTGACAACTGCCTTCCGATTTCCAATTAGACCAAGAAATCCTCTTTTACCCGCATCTACAACATCAATCTCTACCTTTTCTCTAGTGGTGTTAAGCTGAGCTAAAGCTGATTCTACTGCTTCCTCGACATTTTGTCCTGTAGCAGTTATTAGTTTCACTTTTTCTTGGCTCCTCCCGCACTTTCTGCAGCTATCTTTTTCATATCCGGCCCTTTAATAATCCAAGTCTGGATAATCATGAATATATTACCGACAACCCAGTATAGAGCAAGAGCAGCAGGGAATTTAAATGCAAAAATCATAATCATGACCGGCATGATATATAACATCATTGTCATTTGTGTAGCCATCTGAGGATTCGAGTTCATGCCCGCCATTGTAATTTTTTGTTGGATAAATGTTGTGATACCAGCAACGATTGGCAATACATAAATGGGATCCGGGCTCCCTAAGTCAAACCATAAAAAGTTGTGTTCCGCAATTTCTCGCGTACGACTAATCGCATGATAAAAACCGATTAAGATTGGCATCTGAATAATTAGCGGAAAACAACCAGCCAATGGGTTTACGTTATATTTTGTAAAAAGAGCCATTGTTTCTTGTTGCAATTTTTGTTGAGTTGCTGCATCTTTTGATGGATATTTGTCCTTAAGTTGTTTCATTTCCGGCTGTAAAGCTTGCATGGCCTTTGAATTTTTCGTTTGTTTAATCATCAACGGTAATAGAACAAAGCGAACAAGCAATGTTACTACAATAATTCCCAAGCCAAAGTTATTTCCTAGCAATTCAGATATCGTAATGATAAGCCATGATAATGGATAAACAATGTATGAATTCCAAATACCCGTGCTCTCTTTCGTGATTGGTTGGCTTACTTCTGTACAACCAGTTAGAAGCATCATTAACGAGGCAAGTCCAATCATAAGCAATATTTGTTTCTTCAACCGCCTTTTCCTCCTGTCAGCAAAAAAATTCTAGCTTTACCTTGAACACTTTGTTAGTCTTCTTCATTTTCTCCAAACATAGGGCAGCTGTGGCTGGCTCATATTTGTCTATACATATAAAATACCTGATTACACCAATATTTTCTATGTATTATATTTCAATTTGAGAAATTCTTATCGTGATGGTTTATACGTGGAAGTTTTGCTTTTGTTGAATTTAAGCGCTTTGGCTCTTTTTAAGACATGGATTAGACTGCTTTTCACTTCAAATAAATCCATTGTTGCCGCTGGTTTACGTGCGATAATCACATAATCCTTTCCCTCTTTGATATCACCCTTCAATTCAAGAAAAGATTGCCGAATGCATCTCTTTATTCGATTTCGGACGACAGCATTCCCTATTTTTTTGCTTACGGAAAGGCCAATTCGAAAGAAATCTTGACTGGGCTTATCAAGGACGTAGACAACAAATTGTCTATTTCCGAATGATTCTCCCTTTTGAAACACAAGTTGGAATTCATCATTCTTTTTTATCCTTAGCTTTTTTTTCATTCTTTACACCTTCAATAAACTGAATTGGGATCTTAATACGTCATATATGGAAAAAAAAGACCACTGAGACTTATCAGTGGTCTATGCAGATAATACTTTTCTGCCCTTACGGCGACGTGCAGCTAATACTCTACGTCCAGTTTTAGAACTCATACGGCTACGGAAACCGTGAACTTTACTGTGTTTACGTTTTTTTGGTTGATATGTGCGTTTCATTATATGACACCTCCCTGAGGAATAACAGTTAAGACAGTCTAGACAATTATATAGATGAAATATGGGAAATGTCAACCTTTCTTTAAATTTAATTAAAGCTTTGTTTATAAACATTGAGTAATGATTGGTAGTTACTTAGGAACAACTTTCGCGTTTGGCCCATTCAGGCACATGGAAGAGAATGCTTTTAGAGCGGGTATGTAATAGAGGATGTTCAAAAAGTCCGGTAAACAAACTTGCAAATTGCATCAAAGCTCTGTCTCACCGGTCCTCACGAATTACTACATACGTGTAGGTCTAGAGACGATCACTCCTCGAACTTCTCAGCTCTTTATCCTCCTTTTGAACGTGCACCAATAAGTATTCAAACGAAGTTTTGTGCCTACCACAAGCATCTGTACTTCTACTAGGCAATCTACTTTGTCTTTGAAAAGTCAATTACTAGATTTAACATCCAGGTTCATAAACAAACATCCTTTTAAATAAAAGTTCGTTTAGCACCCAAAAAATTGAGATTTCCCTCATAAGATTGAACAGTTCATTTTGGACCGCTCCCCCTTGAAATTAATTGCCGTTTTTCTATTTCAGCCAATATTGCTTTTTATATTCAACGGCCTTTTATTTTCTCACTAATCGGCTCTCATTCTCTTTGTGGATATCTTTTCGACACTTTTTTCACTATCCACAGTCACTTTTTCGCCTTTTGCACATAACAGAGGCTTGTGGAAAAGTATAGTCCACAATGGTATAATCTTGTGGATAAAGTTTTAATAGCCATTGCAACAAGGCTGAATTTCTGATATTATATTTGTGTTTTCACTCTGAATAACTTTATCAACATTTTCGTGTTATCCACAAACTGTTGATAACATGTGGATAGTTTATACAAACTGTGGGTAGTTTTTTGTCCACAGCCCGTGGATATTGTCGAAATATCATTTTTCTTCATTATATATTTATCCCTTATTCCTGTTGATGAATATTTATGCCAGTATCCCCAAATAACCCAAATTAACTTGTACAAGCCTTATATAAGGGCTGTTATTTCACTTAATAATAATGAAATAGATTTGACTTTCTATCTGCTAAAATCATGGCATTCGGCCATACTTATTGTTATTTCATATAAAACTGCAAAGGAGGGATTTTATTGGATAATATCGAAAGTTTATGGGATCAATCACTAAAAAGCATGCAGAATAAAATAAGTAAGCCTAGTTTTGAAACATGGCTAAAATCCACCAAAGCCCATATGCTGCAAGGAGATATACTGACGGTCATTGCACCAAATGAATTTGCTCGTGACTGGCTTGAAGAACGATATTCCCACCTTATTTCAGAAGTTTTGCTTGAGCTCACAGGTGAAGGATTGGAAGTTAAATTTATTATCCCCTCTAATCAAGGGGATGATTCAATGACTGTTTCGGCTCGAGCCAAAAAACCAAAAAAGCTTGATGACGATTCAGCTGACTTTCCGCAGTTTATGTTAAATACGAAAAACACATTTGATACGTTTGTCATCGGGTCGGGCAACCGCTTTGCCCATGCTGCCTCACTAGCAGTTGCTGAGGCACCAGCTAAAGCATATAACCCTCTCTTTATCTATGGAGGTGTCGGACTTGGGAAGACACATCTTATGCATGCGATTGGCCAATACGTTCTTGAGCATAATCCTCATGCTAAGGTTGTGTACCTTTCATCGGAGAAATTCATGAATGAATTTATCAACTCCATTCGAGATAACAAAGCTGGTGACTTCCGAGACAAGTATCGTACTGTTGACGTACTTCTCATTGATGATATTCAATTTTTAGCTGGAAAAGAATCAACCCAAGAAGAATTTTTCCATACATTTAACGCCCTTCACGAAGAAAGTAAGCAAATTGTTATTTCCAGTGACCGTCCGCCTAAGGAAATTCCTACTTTAGAAGACCGCTTACGCTCACGCTTTGAATGGGGATTAATTACCGATATTACACCGCCTGATTTAGAAACGCGGATTGCTATTCTTAGGAAAAAGGCAAAAGCAGACGGATTGGATATTCCAAATGAGGTTATGCTTTACATTGCCAATCAAATTGACTCCAATATTCGTGAGCTTGAAGGAGCATTGATCCGAGTAGTTGCATATTCATCATTGATTAACAAAGACATCAATGCTGATTTAGCCGCAGAAGCACTAAAAGATATTATTCCAAGCTCAAAGCCTAAAATCATTACAATTCTTGAAATCCAAAAGACAGTTGGCGAGCATTACAACATAAGATTAGAAGATTTCAAAGCAAAAAAGCGGACAAAGACTTTAGCTTTCCCACGACAAATCGCCATGTATTTATCAAGGGAACTAACAGACTTTTCCCTGCCTAAAATAGGCGATGAATTTGGAGGTCGTGATCACACGACAGTTATCCATGCTCATGAAAAAATTTCAAAACTTCTTCAAACTGACCCATTGCTTCAAAGACAGGTAAAAGAAATACAAGAACAGCTAAAAGTATAAGTTATTCTGGATTGTGTGCATAACACACTACCACTTACACACAGTCTATCCACATGTGGATAGACTGTGTTTCCTTATGTTTCTCTAGGTTATCCACATACTAACAGGCCCTACTACTATTACTACTATCTTTTAAATAAAAAATATATAAATAACATATGCCATTAGGCTATTCATTAGAACTATATTGGAGGATGAAAAATGAGATTTATTATTCAAAGAGATCGTTTAGTGCATAGTGTTCAAGAAGTAATGAAAGCTGTCACATCAAGAACAACAATTCCAATTTTAACGGGAATAAAAATAACAGCAGTAGAAGACGGGGTAACCTTAACAGGAAGTGACTCTGATATATCTATTCAATCGTTTATCCCTATTGAGGAAGAAGAAAATGAAATTGTAGAGATTAAGCAGAGTGGCAGCATTGTCTTAAATGCTAGGTTTTTCGGAGATATTGTAAGGAAACTTCCAATGGATACAGTTGATATTGAGGTGTTAAATGGCTTTCAGACCATAATTCGTTCAGGTAAAGCTGAGTTTAATTTAAATGGACTTGATGCTGAAGAATATCCTCATCTGCCAATCATAGAAGAAGATCAAACATTTAAATTACCTGCAGATCTATTAAAGACATTAATACGTCAAACAGTATTTGCGGTGTCCACCTCAGAAACACGACCTATCTTGACAGGTGTAAACTTAAAGGTAGAAGATGATGAATTAATCTGTATTGCAACAGATAGTCACAGATTGGCCATGAGAAAGGCAAAAATTGATAATAAGGTAGTCGGTTCATATAGTGTTGTAATTCCTGGGAAAAGTCTAAATGAATTAAGCAAACTTCTTGATGATACGAATGAATTGATTGAAATGGTCATTACGGAAAACCAAGTATTATTTAAGGCAAAGAACTTATTGTTCTTCTCACGTTTACTTGAAGGAAATTATCCTGATACATCTCGTTTAATTCCAAATGAAAGCAAAACTTCAATTACTGTTCATTCGAAAGATTTTCTTCAAGCAATAGATCGCGCCTCTTTATTAGCTAAAGAGGGGAAAAATAATGTTGTTAAGCTGACCACTTTAGTAGGTGGGGTCATTGAAGTATCTTCGAATACGCCTGAAATTGGAAAAGTAAGTGAAGAGCTGCAAGCGGAATCCATTGAGGGAGAAGAATTAAAGATTTCCTTTAGCGCGAAGTTTGTAATGGACGCCCTGAAAGCTTTAGAAGGAACGGATATTACAATTAATTTTACTGGGGCAATGCGTCCATTTATTATTCGTTCACTTCACGACGACACAATGCTACAGTTGATCTTACCTGTAAGGACGTATTGATGAATGAGACAATAAAGCTTGCAGGCTAGAGCTAGCTGGATGCGGACAGACACACGAAGTTATTCACATCAAAAATTCTATATGGTTTCCTACTGCAAGAAAAAAGGCCTTTAAACAGGCCTTTTTTAGTATGTTTTAATATCTAAGCAGAGTTGGGCTTCGGAAGACACCTTATTTAATAATTGATCCTTTATTTAACAGAACACGATACCCGTAATCGTTTTTTCTTTTTCACAGCGTTTATGCTTTGCTAATGTTAACTTTGTCTTTATTCAATTTATTTAGTACAATAAAATATTAGAGACTACTTTGAAAGAAGTGATGAACGGATGACTAAAGTTCAGATTGGCACAGAATATATTACGCTAGGTCAATTTTTAAAATTAGCTGACATTATTCAAAGCGGCGGAATGGCTAAATGGTTTTTAAGTGAATACGAAATTTTTATCAACGGTGAATTAGATAATAGACGGGGAAAGAAACTTAGAGATGGCGACAAGATTGATATTCCTTCATTCGGTAGTTTTACTATTACGCGTTAAAGTAAAGGGAAGAAGCGCTTATGTATATTGAACAACTAAAACTGAGAAACTATCGGAGCTATCAGGATATGGAACTTCACTTCGAAAATAAGGTAAATGTCATTTTGGGAGAAAATGCCCAAGGGAAAACGAATGTGATGGAATCGATTTTCGTTTTAGCGATGGCAAAGTCTCATAGGACATCAAATGATAAAGAACTTATTCGTTGGGATGAAGAATATGCTAAAATAGAGGGTAGGGTGAAAAAGAGAAATACCTCGATTCCACTTGAACTGGTTATATCAAAAAAAGGTAAAAAGGCAAAAAGCAATCATATTGAACAACAAAAATTAAGCCAATATGTTGGTAATATGAATGTGGTTATGTTTGCACCAGAAGACCTTCACCTAGTTAAAGGGAATCCGCAAGGCAGGCGCCGTTTCATTGATATGGAAATTGGCCAAGTATCTCCAGTTTACCTTCATGATATGAGTCAATATCAAAAAATTCTACAACAAAGAAACCATTATTTGAAATTGCTCCAGACTCGTAAACAAGTCGATAAGACAATGCTCGATGTATTGACAGAACAATTTATACAATATGCAGTAAAAATATTACAAAGAAGATTTCAATTTCTTGCTTTGCTTCAAAAATGGGCTGAACCGATACATGCTGGAATCTCTCGCGGCTTAGAAGTGCTGAAAATTGAATATAAACCATCCTTGGATGTATCAGAAAGTAGTAATTTGTCGAAAATGATAGAAGTATTCCAGGAAAAGTTTGTTAAAATTCAAGGGAGAGAAATTGAACGGGGAATTACGCTTATAGGTCCACATCGTGATGACCTAGTTTTTTTTGTGAATGGACGAGATGTTCAAACATACGGATCTCAAGGTCAACAACGGACAACAGCACTTTCTCTAAAGCTTGCTGAAATTGAATTAATTCATACAGAAATAGGGGAATATCCCATTTTATTATTAGATGACGTATTATCTGAATTAGATGATTATCGCCAATCACACTTGTTAAATACCATTCAAGGGAAGGTTCAAACCTTTGTTACCACAACTTCTGTGGAGGGAATTGATCACCAAACCTTGCGCGAGGCTTCTACTTTCCATGTGAAACAGGGGAATGTGACTAAAGTAAAATGATGGGGTGAATGCATGTATCTTCATATTGGTGAGGACATTATAGTGAAGACGGATGAGGTTATTGCAATTCTGGATAAAAATTTACTCAATTCATCTCCAATCATGGAGGAGTTTTTACAAGAAAGAGCGGAAGTCACGCAAAACTTAGCAAAGAGTTCGATCAAATCAATCATTATTACAAATGCGATTGTTTATTATTCACCTCTTGCATCGGCAACGTTAAAACGGCGGTCATTACAACGAACGATATTAATTAATGAATAGACAAGAAAAGCGGGTAGATGTGCCGAAGAGGAACTTCAGCATTTCCACATCCTGCGAAGATCCAACAGGTAGATGTTATTTGAACTCAAGTAGTTAGGCGCTGGACACTAAAACTACTTTTTTAAAATATATGATTTTATTTTTGAACAAACAAACAAATGAATGTAAAAAGAAAAGTGTAGGTGAAATCGTATGACAATGGATCAAAAAGAAGTACAAGGTCAGGCATATGATGAAAATCAGATACAAGTTTTAGAAGGACTTGAAGCTGTACGTAAGCGGCCGGGTATGTATATTGGTTCTACATCAGGAAAAGGACTCCATCATCTCGTTTGGGAAATTGTTGATAATAGTATTGACGAAGCACTTGCAGGGTTTTGTGACCACATTCAAGTAATTATTGAAGAAGATAACAGTATAACGGTCATTGATAATGGACGGGGGATCCCGGTCGGAATTCAAGAGAAAATGGGTCGCCCGGCGGTTGAAGTTATTTTGACAGTATTGCACGCCGGAGGAAAGTTTGGCGGCGGTGGTTATAAGGTATCTGGTGGTTTGCATGGTGTAGGTGCATCGGTTGTAAATGCTCTTTCGTCAGTTTTGGAAGTATATGTACATCGTGAAGGCAGCATTCACTATCAAAAATTCATGCGTGGTGTCTCACAAGGCGACTTAGCAGTAATTGATGAAACTGACCATACAGGAACAACAATTCGTTTTAAACCAGATAGCGAAATTTTCACAGAAACGCTTGAATATGATTTTGATACATTGGCAACACGTATCCGAGAGCTTGCTTTCTTAAATAAAGGAATTTTAATTAGCATTGAAGATAAACGTGGTGAAGGCAAGAAGAATGAATATCATTACGAAGGCGGAATCAAGTCGTATGTTGAACACTTGAACCGTTCTAAAGAAGTAATTCATGAAGAGCCGATATTCATGGAAGGCGAAAGGGACGGCATTTCTGTAGAAATAGCGATGCAATACAACGAAAGCTATATTAGCAATTTATTTACATTTGCAAATAATATTCACACATATGAGGGTGGAACACATGAGTCTGGTTTTAAAACGGGCTTGACGCGTGTCATTAATGATTATGCTCGCAAAAATGGGTTAATTAAAGAGGCTGATGCAAACTTGTCAGGAGACGATGTCCGTGAAGGCTTAACTGCAATTGTCTCTATTAAGCATCCAGACCCCCAATTTGAAGGACAAACGAAAACAAAGCTCGGAAACTCAGAAGTGAGAGCTGTGACTGATTCAATTTTATCAGAAAGGCTTGATTCATTTCTATACGAGAACCCTTCTATAGCTAGAAAAATCGTTGATAAAGGGCTAATGGCAGCCAGGGCACGAATGGCAGCCAAAAAGGCACGTGAATTGACAAGAAGAAAAAGCGCTCTAGAGGTTTCGAGTCTGCCAGGTAAGTTAGCAGATTGTTCATCAAAGGATCCTGCTATTAGTGAATTATATATCGTTGAGGGTAACTCAGCGGGCGGTTCAGCGAAGCAAGGCCGTGACCGGCATTTCCAAGCTATTCTGCCTTTAAGAGGTAAAATCTTAAATGTTGAGAAAGCACGCTTAGATCGAATTCTAAATAATATCGAAATTGGTACGATTATTACAGCGCTTGGTACAGGAATTGGCGAGGAATTTGACATTGCAAAAGCGCGATATCACAAAATTGTCATTATGACAGATGCAGATGTAGATGGAGCCCATATCCGTACATTAATGTTGACATTTTTCTATCGCTATATGAGAAAAATCCTTGAGCATGGATATATCTATATTGCTCAGCCGCCTCTTTTCAAGATTCAACAAGGTAAGAGAGTGGAATATGCTTATAATGATCGTCAGCTTACTGAAATTATGGCGAGTTTACCAAGTTCACCTAAACCTAGTCTACAGCGTTACAAAGGGCTTGGTGAGATGAATCCAGAGCAACTGTGGGAAACGACAATGAATCCTGATACAAGAACGCTATTACAGGTTAGTTTAAGTGATGCAATCGAAGCGGATGAAACTTTCGAAATGTTGATGGGCGACAAAGTAGAACCTCGCCGTAACTTTATTGAGGAAAATGCCATTTACGTTAAAAACCTGGATATTTAATCATTAGAGGCTGTCCCAAACTAAGGAATCAAACCCCCACAATTAACTATATACATTTATAAATTAGTGTATGAGCGCTATAACTGCGTGTGGGGGGAGGCTCCTATTGGGATATTCTCTATACATATCGCCCTACTAGTTAAACAAACTTAGGTCATAGCTTTAAATAAGGAGGTCTGCTCCATGTCAGAAAACCAAAGAGAAAATGTTCAAGAAATTAATATTAGTACCGAAATGAGAACTTCATTTTTAGATTATGCAATGAGTGTTATTGTTTCAAGGGCTTTACCTGATGTCAGGGACGGCCTAAAGCCAGTGCATCGAAGAATTCTTTATGCAATGAATGATCTCGGCATGACATCTGATAAACCATTTAAGAAATCAGCACGTATTGTTGGAGAAGTTATCGGTAAGTACCATCCGCACGGTGACGCCGCGGTGTATGAAACGATGGTTCGAATGGCTCAGCCATTCAACTATCGTCATATGCTTATAGATGGCCATGGGAACTTTGGTTCCGTTGATGGTGATCAGGCTGCAGCCATGCGTTATACAGAAGCGAGATTATCGAAAATTTCAATGGAACTACTCCGTGATTTGAATAAAGATACAATTGATTACCAGGATAACTATGATGGTTCTGAAAAGGAACCCATTGTTATGCCAGCTCGGTTCCCGAACTTACTAGTAAATGGATCATCTGGTATTGCAGTTGGGATGGCAACGAATATTCCTCCGCATCAATTAGGAGAAGTGATTGATGGCGTCTTGGCTTTGAGTAAAAACCCTGATATTACTATTGCAGAATTAATGGACTACATTCCAGGTCCAGATTTCCCAACAGCGGGTTATATTTTGGGTCGCAGTGGTATACGAAAGGCCTATGAAACTGGAAGAGGTTCCATTATTCAACGAGCAAAAGTGGAAATAGAAACAAAATCAAATGGCAAACAAGTAATTCTGGTTACTGAAATTCCTTATCAAGTAAATAAGGCAAGACTCATTGAAAAAATTGCTGAACTTGCTCGTGATAAAAAGATTGAAGGTATTACAGACTTACGAGATGAATCAGACCGAAACGGCATGCGAATTGTCATGGAAGTTCGGAAAGATGCTAATGCCAATGTGTTATTGAATAACTTATATAAACACACTTCTATGCAGACGACATTTGGGGTTAACTTGCTTGCCCTTGTGGATGGACAACCAAAAGTATTGAATTTAAAACAATGTTTGTATTACTACTTAGAGCATCAAAAGGTAGTCATTCGTCGAAGAACTGAATTTGAATTACGAAAAGCGGAAGCTCGTGCTCATATTCTTGAAGGCTTACGAATTGCCCTTGATAATCTGGATGCCATTATTAAATTAATCCGTGGATCACAAACGACGGATATTGCTCGCGATGGATTAATGACGCAATTCTCGCTTTCCGAAAAACAAGCTCAAGCAATCTTGGATATGCGATTACAACGTTTGACTGGACTAGAGCGTGAAAAGATTGAAGAAGAATATCAAGCCTTAGTTGCACTTATAGCTGAATTAAAGGCTGTACTCGCTGATGAGGAAAAGGTATTGCACATTATACGTGAAGAGTTGCTTGAAATTAAAGAACGCTTCAATGATGTACGTCGTACTGAAATTTTGATGAGTGGATTTGAAAGTATTGAAGATGAAGATTTAATACCAGTAGAAACAACGATCGTAACTTTGACGCATAAAGGGTATATTAAACGATTACCTGTATCCACTTACCGTAGTCAAAAACGGGGTGGACGTGGGATACAAGGAATGGGAACGAATGAAGATGATTTCGTAAACCATCTTTTAACTACGTCTACACATGATACGCTGTTATTCTTCACGAATAAAGGAAAAGTATACCGTGCAAAGGGGTATGAAATTCCTGAATACGGTCGAACTGCAAAAGGTTTACCTTTAATCAATTTATTAGAGGTTGAAAAAGGGGAATGGGTAAATGCCATTATTCCAGTTAAAGAATTTACTGACGGCGATTACCTATTCTTTACGACGAAGTTTGGTATTTCTAAACGGTCGCCATTATCTTCTTTTGCTAACATTCGTAATAACGGTTTAATTGCCGTAGGGTTAAACGAAGGTGATGAATTGATTTCTGTCCGTCTTACAGATGGTGAGAAACAAATCGTCATAGGCACCAAAGACGGTATGCTGATTAGATTCCCTGAAACGGATGTTCGTTCTATGGGGCGGACTGCAGCTGGGGTTAAGGGAATTTCCTTAAGGAAAGACGATGAAGTTATTGGCATGGAGATTCTGGAAGAGAGTGAAGAGGTTCTCATTGTCACCAAATTTGGTTATGGGAAGAGGACACCTGCTGAAGAGTACAGAATTCAAAGTCGTGGTGGGGTCGGAATTAAAACCTGCAATGTAACTGATAAAAATGGTGAGCTAGTTGCTGTAAAAACAGTAACTGGGGAAGAAGATATCATGATTATCACTGCAGAGGGAGTATTGATCCGTATGGCAGTTGGAGATATCTCAACGACTGGTCGAAATACTCAGGGTGTTAAACTTATCCGTCTTGAAAATACGGAAAATGAATTCGTAGCTACAGTTGCAATGGCTGAACGTGAAGAAGAAAAAGAGAATGAAGACAATCCTGATGAAGGACAGTCAGAAGCTATTGATGAAATAACTGAAGTAAATGACACGGAAGAATGATAAATAAACGGGACACGAGTCAATTGACTCGTGTCCTTTTTTTGAAGAGTACATGCTTTAAATAAGTTTTATCCCGGTTTAACAGGCTGTAATACTCCCACCTCCTTTTTTGTGAGAGAATCAAGAAAAAGTAGGTGGGGGATGAAGAAAACCACTGAAGGAAGTTTCATTTTATGGACATCCATGCCTGAATGAGGCCAATTTCACTTTATGCCGATACAACACTTGTATTAAATACTACATGGTTTTTCTTCATATTATGGTAGCGCAACAAATGGATGCAGATTAAGAGGTGAGGACTTTGCTAGTTAAAACAAAAAAACTTAGTAGAAAGATGTATTCTTAGTAAAGGTATTAACGGATTTACAAGTCATCCAATACTGAATAAAAAAACGATTCTAACAGAAGATTTGTTAGAAATATTTAAAATGTGTGTTCAAAAAAGAGGATAAAATGAGCCAAGAAGTTCGAGAAGCGATTGAGCATATAAGTAATACGTGAGGAACGAAGAGACAGAGCGGCGAAGAAGTTCAACAGCTATTTTTACTGGATCTTTTGAACACGCACTAAAAGTAAATAGCACTAATAAATGTTTGGTATAAATAGATGGGTATCCTTTTTAAATATTTAATTCAAATAAAGCTTGTAATTTAAAAAGGTACCATATATAATAATAAAGTCGTCAACAGGTGATAGTAAATTTGAAAAAGACTTCACCAAAAAGAAAATAAAGTGTTGACCTCAACAATGAAATGTGATATATTAATAAAGTTGCTTCTGAGAGAAACGACAAGCATTGCTCTTTGAAAACTGAACAAAACAAAGCGCCAACGTTTAAATTTAAGTGAGTACACACTATA
>NZ_LFZW01000002.1:0-180647 GCF_001183985.1 Peribacillus loiseleuriae
TTTATCGTTTATACATGATTTTATACAGTGTTGATGAATCAACATTTTCGGCTTCTGAAGAAGCCTGGTAGCTGCATAAAAAAGGGGCGTTTTATGCAAATTCTTCTTTCACTAACCAGCTAATAGGAAGTCAATATCTTTCTCTAAAATTTTCATTTCCCTTATGTTATACTATTTTTGGCCATGCCAAATAACCCTCCAAAACCCTTTTGGAAGGATTTCTCTTTGTTTCACAAAACCGTTAATTAAGCTAAATCAAGGAACGTTTCTTTTCTCTTTAATAAAGCATAAATCCAATGAAGAAGTTTATTAATACAGGCAACGATCGCCACTTTGGCGGGCTTTCCTTCTGATTTTTTCTTATCATAGAATGCTTTAAGCTTTTTGTTTCTTGAACTCCTTATACCGCATAATACGGCAAGATACAGGGAATGGCGTAGTCTGCTCGAACCTCTTTTAGTAATATGATTGATTGTTGCCGTAAACTTACCTGATGAGTGAACACTAGGATCGACTCCAGCGAAGGCAACGAGTTTTTTGGGATGATTAAACCGATCGATTTCACCAATCTCAGAGATAATCGTTGCAGCGATTTTTTCTCCGATTCCCGGAATCGATTGGATGATCTTGTATTCCTCCACTTCATTTGCCAAGGCAACGATACGACCTTCCAAATCAGAAAAGTGCCCTTGGTAATGAAAAAGCAAATCAATATACATGCGTAGATTGATTAAGTGACTTTCATACACGACTTTTTGAAATGGATTTCGAGATGCGGAGTCCATTATTTTTTTTGCTTTTTCCCTCGCCCATTGACCAGATCGCCTCGGACAGAACTCCATAACACTCTCTACTAGTCTACTTTCCCCGGCTGTTAATATGGCCTCTGAAGTGGGATATTCCTTTAACATCGATAAAGAAACCTTTGAATATAGATCTCCAAAAACCTTCCGGTATTCAGGAAACACTTGATCTAAAATGGTGTGAAAATGAAGTTTAACTTCCACATACATATTCGTTACAATCTCCTGTTGTCTTGACAAATTCCGAAGGTTTAAAAGCTGAATCCCTCTATTTTTATGGGGTTCAAAATCTTCTTTGTAATAGAGCACACACAACTGATACGCATCGATCACGTCTGTTTTTACCTTTCGTAAACTGGACTTCTTTGCCTGATAAGAAATAATAGGATTAAGCAAGATATATAAAATCTCGTGTTCCTCCATGCATTGAACAATGGGGGAATGATAATGGCCTGTAGATTCTAAAATGACCATAGGAACTTGCCCTGTCACCTCTTCGATCTCTTTTAAAAATCCTATAAATTGATCTAATTCCTCTCTGGTATGCTTCATTGAGAAACTCTTTCCATACGGTTTTGATTTATCTGAAAATTCCTGAACTTGACTTTCTCCCTTTGCCACATCCAGACCAACTACTGGATTCATTGTCTTCTCCTCCTCTACTTACTAACCAGTACCCCTAGTCCTCCATGTAGTGTCATAGCTTCGCTTGTTATACGAGATCTACGTCCCAACCAGCCTCAAACATGTTTCTACAAGTAGGGGGCGGACAGTTTAGTTGACGGGATCAATGCCCCACGCACCCGTACGTCCTACCCTGGCTACTGATATAATAGATTCTATTAAAAAAAGGTCAACCAGTAAAAACTGGCTAACCTTATAATACGAAAGCACCCGTTAGTGACATAAGAAATGTTCTTTTTTTAAACACATAAAAACTATTTGTTAATTATTTACTACTTTTTTCATAATATCATGTAGTGTTTTTTTCTTTAAATTTTCCTCTAGTTCAAACTGTAAAAGTCGAAATTCATTTTCAATTACTTTAACAATCGATTGTCCGTAAGTGCATTGAGGGTTTACTTTCTGATGGGCAATAAATAGCTCATTAGAAGGGTCAACAGCTTTTAATATCTCATATAATGTAATGTTTTCGGGTTTCTTAGCTAACATAAGCCCTTTTTTTATTGATACTGATTTTAATAAACCTGCTTTTTTTAATGCACTTGACATGCGACGAACTACAACAGCATTTGTCCCTATACTTTCTGAAACTATTTCTGAATTTATACTATCTTTCTCTGGCACACATTCTACAAAAGCTAATATGTGTATGCCAATTGCTAATCTTGTATTAATCACTTTTTCCCCTCCTCCCTATTATTTTCACTATTTATCGTCAAGTATACGGATGTAATGAAGTTTTAATTTATATCATGTGAAGAAAATAATTCAAAATTTTTATACAAAGTCTAGCAAATTATTCAATAAAATTTAATGTTAGTTAATAAATTTAATTAAAGACTTACTATAAATAGTAGCACGTTTTTATACTAACATTTCTAATCATTAAAATTAGGAGATGTCTATTCTTTTTCTCCAATAACAGTAAACGCTGCGCAAAGATGTTTTTCATTCACAGCTTCGTCAACAATCGCCACGGCTAAATCTGCATAACTTATATAACTTTCACCTACTGAATTAAAAATTAAGTGATCTTTACCTATTTCATAATTTCCTGTTCTCTTTCCTTCTGGATCAAAAAATGCTGCAGGGGATACGTAAGTCCAAGTAATAGTAGATTCTTTTAAATCTAAATAACTTTGGTATTGATTTTTTGAAGAAGGAATTAAAAATTTTGGGAAATCAGGAGTATCAAATAGATGTGTTGAATTTGTATCGTCAATAAAAAGTCTTCCGGCACCACCAATGACAATTAAGCGAGTCTTAACATCATTAAAAATATCAGTTAAATGTTTCCCCATCACCCGATATTGTTCTGCTTCCGTTAACGGTGCTGAAAAAGTGCTTATAATTACATCAAATGGTTTAATATCATCTTTTGTTAACTCTAATATACTTTTTTCAATCACATTTAATGATTCTGTAATTTTTGTAGCATCTCGTACAATCGCAGTAACTTCTAATCCTCTTGTAGTGGCCTCTTCTACAATTTTTTTCCCAGCCTTACCAGAAGCACCTATAATACCAATTTTCATAATAATTCTCCTTTGAATAATATCAAATTTCTTATTTACTGTAACAATCATGGTTACGGTAAATAATATTATAGTTACAGTAATTGATATTAGCAAGCATTTATTATTTGCTGTTCATTTAAAGGCATTTAGTTAAAAAACTGCTTAAAGTAAAAGGCTAATTTCATTCAAAAAATAGCATTGAAAAGTGAAAATTAAAAGATTCTTCATAAACGAGAAGTAATCCTTCTTCCGCTAAACTGCTTCGTTAGTTGAATAAGGTTTTTTCGAATGTCTGATTTTAGATAAATTCATACATTAAAAAGGCCGTCATTTGGCAGCCTTTTTATAGCGCTATCGCACCCGTTAGCTTAATAAGAACACCTTTATGGAAACAAAAAAAACAAATAAAGAAGCAATAATGCACATATACCCCGAAAATCCTTTTCTGTCTTTTTGAAGTTCGACTAATCCTGTAATCAATATTGAAATACCTAATATCAACATTAAATAAGGCATAAACTCAAAGTTTTTAGTTATTAGAACAAAGCCAGCTAACACAACACCAACTATTGATAAGATAATGCTTAATGTTTTTAGCATATTTCTCCCCCTTTCTGAGAACCAAATATAAATTTATTTAATCTTTTTTACCTTGAGTAGCCTTAATTAATTCATCAAGTTTCTCACTTTTTTCTCGGTCTAATGGAGTTAGTATAGTTTCATGGACACGGTTTAGTTAACTCTCTATGATAAAAAATAAGAGGGGAAGTGTCCGGCATGGAATCAAGAAACAAGCGTAAATATAACGATGATTTTAAGAAAATGGTGGTGGAACTTTATCACACTGGTAGCTCGGTGAGTACGTTAAGCAGCGAATATGGTGTATCTGAAGTCACAATTTATAAATGGATTAAAGCTCTTACTCCAGTGAATGGCGAGGAAAATAGTCTAACACCACAGGATATAACTGAAATCCAAAAAGAGAATCTTCGAATGAAACAGGAAATTGAAATCTTAAAAAAGGCTATGGCCATATTCGCCAGAAAGTAACCGATACCGAGCTAACAAACTTGATTCACGATCAAAAAGAAGTATTCCCCATCCAGTTCATGTGTGAAGTGTTGGATATGCCAAGAAGCACGTATTATCAGTCCTTGATTAAAACAGAATCAGCACGTGACCGGGAAAACCGACTGCTTCTTGAACAGATTCAGTTGATCCACATCAAGAGTAAAGGCCGATATGGAGCACCTAAGATTCATTTCCTTCTATTAAAAGCAGGGTTTTCGGTTAGTCTTAAACGAGTTCAACGGATCATGAGAAAGGCGGGAATCTATTCGATTACGATTAAAAAATTCCGTCCACAAACAAATAGAAAACCGATTGAGGCCCGTGAGAACATACTACAACAGGATTTTTCTACTTCTAAATTGAATGAAAAATGGTTGGCCGATATTACCTATATCCACACTTTGCGAGATGGCTGGTGTTATTTAGCGACGGTCTTAGATCTGTATTCTAAAAAAATCATTGGGTATTCTTTCTCTCGTTCTATGACGACTGAACTTGTTTTGCATGCTTTAGACAATGCCGTTTCTATCCAACAGCCAACGCCTGGCCTCATTTTGCATACAGATCTTGGCTCTCAATACACAAGTGAAGGGTTTAGCCAAGCGCTTAAAGAACAGAAAATCATTCCATCTTTTAGTCGTAAAGGCTGCCCATACGATCATGCATGTATTGAATCTTTTCATTCCATTTTAAAGAAGGAAGAAGTCCATCACGTAACCTATTTAAATTTCGAATCGGCGAACGCAGCCTTGTTTCAGTTTATTGAAGGCTGGTATAATCGTCGACGTATTCACGGCCAATTAAACTTTCATACGCCGCAAGAAGTTGAAAATCAGTTCCATCAATCAGCGTGAAAAGTTAACTTATTTGTGTCCACGATATTGACTCAGATCCATATAACTGTCAAATAAACTTTTTTCATATATTGCCCCTCCCATAGATTACAATCACTTATTACATATAGAAAATTTTAACATTTATTAAAGTGTTTTATCAATAAACCCGTAGTTGTAATCAATGTCAGTCTTAAGGCTTAGATTTATTACATCAAAAATCAAATTCCTTCTTCCACTATCCTGCAACGTTACTTGAATAAGAAAAAGGTGCTCTACCCTTGTTGCAGTAAAGCACCCATTAGTGAAAGAAGAAAGTCTGTGGCTATAGCCCTTTTTAGTTACCTTCCACCACTAACATTTATAATTTCTCCTAATATGTAATTTGAAGCATCGGAAGAAAGGAAAGCAATTACCTCAGCTATTTCCATTGGTGTTGCAGCCCGTTTAATAGGTACAGAAGAAGCCATACGCTCAAGACGATTATCGTTTGGAGCAAATTTCTCGTGAAAAGGCGTTTCTACCATTCCTGGTGCCACTCCATTCACGAGAATTCCATATTCAATTAGCTCTCTGGACATACCAATGGTCATTGTATTAACTGCTCCTTTAGTCGAGGCATAGTGAATACTTTCTCCTGCCCCTCCAATTCGAGCTGCTGCCGAAGATACATTGATGATTTTGCCATTCTTCTTCGGAATCATATGTTTTAATACGGCTTGAGAGCATAAAAGAACACTTTTTACATTTAATCTAAACGTTTCTTCCCACAGTTCTTCACTCATATCCATAAAGGTGCTTTGACGGATACCACCACCAGCATTATTAACTAAAACATCAATCGTGCCAAATGTGGAAAGAGCCTGTTCAACCATTGAGTTCACTTCTTCTTTTTTCTTAACATCAGCTTGAATAGCAATAGCATCTCCGTCTTTATCTCGAATAAGTTGGACAGCCTCCATAGCCCCTCTCTCATTTGAATGAAAATTAATAATAACTTTTGCTCCTCTAGATGCCACTAAAAGGGCTGTGGCAAGCCCAATCCCTGAACTTGCTCCAGTAATAAGAATTACTTTGCCTGATAAGTCCTGCACAGCTTTCCTCCTAATAAATTTGGTTGTAATAGTTATTCGACAATTTAAGTCCTTATCCTTTTGAAGAAGAATTTTATATATTAAAATGACGTTCTAATTAGGTTATTAGCTAGCTTAAGCAGAATTCCTTGTTGAACTAAACTGCTCCTTTAGTTTAAGTACATTTGTTCATAAACTTCCATATATACTTCAATTATTTCTATAAATTCAGTTTACACTGAACTACTTAATCAAGTTAGTCCTTTTACAACGAAACACCCCTTTAGATAAAAAATCCAAAGGGGTAAAGCTTCGCAACTTTTTTAAATCGTCGCAACTTTATTCAAAACATCTTATCTTTTTTATAAACATCGTGACTTTATTTCAAACCAACAATGAGAGCCTACTTTTTACAAATATCACTTTTCAATCACAGCATTATGCTGGACAGTATCTTTATTAATCCACCTTACCGTTGTACCAAGCGTAATTTCAAGACTTTCCGGTGTATACGTGTAATTTTTTATTTCGACTGCTTGTTCGCCCATCTTTTCACCATCTTTAACAATGATCGTCATTGTCATATATGGGTGAGGGTCACAATGAATCGCATATTCTCCATAATCTTTAAATGTATAAGTATATGTTTCATCTGTTTTTAAAAATGGGGAGCTTTCAAGAACAGTTTTTGATGCTTCTCGTTGTGAGCTATTTGAGGTCTTTTGTGTTTCGGATATCTTTTCTTCAGAGTGATGATTTTCTGCCCTTGATGATTCAGTAAAATATGCTGTACCACGGCTACCTACTATTGCTGTGAAAAACGGGAAAGCATCTGTTTCGATGGTTTGTTTCACTTCATTCGTTGTTGTATCAATGACAACAAGTATATTTTCTTCTGTAACAGGTACATAGACTTCTTTATTGTCAGGGGTGATCGCAATGCCGTGCGGACCTTGCCCTACTTTAATGGACTTTATGACTTCTTTTGTTGCCGTATCAATGACTGTTACGGTATCGTCTCCAATATTTGCAACATAAGCAAATTTGCCATCATTCGTTAAATCAATGACGTGATGACCTTTTCCAACAGGAATTGTTTCAACCATCTCTCCTACTTTCAAGTCAACAATTCCAATGGCATTCGATTTTGTTAACGTCACCCAGAGTGTTTTTCCATCTGGTGTAATGGTTACATTATGCGGCAGGTCTTTAACTCCTTCAATTGTATTGATCACAGATTGCCTTTCTGTATCAATAATGGATATCGAATTGGATGCTGTATTAGTAACATAAAATTTGCTGCTATCTGGACTGGAAATTCCGTTATGAGGGAATTTTCCTGTATTAATCACAGCACTTTTCTCCATCTTAATAACATCAATGACAGTTACAGTATCTTCACCTTCGTTTATAACATATGCCCATTTCCCATCTGTTGTAAAGTTTACACCTTTTGGTGCTTTACCAACTTGAATGGTCTTAATCACTTTATTAGATTTGGTATCAATAATTGAAACATCTTCTGATTTACTGTTAACAACATATGTATAGGTCCCATCAGGGGTTACTTGAACATAAGTAGGTTTTTCTCCCACATCTACAGTACTGACAACAATGTATGTTGTTGGATCAATAATTTGAACAGTGTTTGCTTCTTGGTTGTTTACATAGACTAAAGGGTTTTGTTCAGTTTCTGTATCAGGAATTTCTTCAGTTGCGTCTGATGTATTTTTCTTATTTTCACTTTCGGATTGAGCATTCTGTTCATTTGTGCATGCTACGACTAATAGTAATGATGTAACAAGAACTAGCAGGACATAAGATGATTTTAGATGTTTTTGTATCATAAAAGATACCTCCTTTTTATTCCTATCGAATAAGTAAACGAAAAAAAGAAGATATCGGTTTGCAAATGAAATAAAAATGAGATAAAAGTCTTGCATTGGCTTTATTTTTCACCTTGATGGGAGCCTCCTAGGAGGTGCCCATCACTTTTTGACCTTGAGGCTGAGTGTTATCTGGATTCGGTTCTAGTGTAATCCCAATCTCATCAAACGAGTGATCTTTCGGTAGTCGGTAGGTGATCAGTCCGTTCCCGTTTTGATCAGGTTTTAAAGTACCAGCATTTTGACGATTCCCGTTCTTTAACAGCCACACTTGGTATACTTCATCGGCGTTCGTTTTTGGCATATTGTTTAACTTAACGACAAGGCTGGTATCACTCCCTTCTTTTAGAAGGTAGGCGTTCCCGTTTGCTAAACCGGCTAAATCTTGTCCTTTTAAATTAAATGATTTAACAATTTTAGTAGGGGAACCAGCTTTGTTTTCTAGTGCTGTAATTGTATCCCTCAAATGGAGGTTAATCCATAATAACCCAATTAGACCTATTACTAAAACGGCCGTTACGCCTATAGATAATGGTGAGAATTGAATTGTCAAGATTAATTTCAAACGTTCAAGAAAGCTCTGTTTATTATTACTTACTTCTTGAGCTTGTAATGGTGTTTCGTTTTCTATAAAAATAAAATCCATGACTTCTGCTTTTAGTGATTCTGGGACGTCAGTTTCTTCGACATCATATGAAAGCATCTGCCACGTTGCCTGTAAGGAGTCTATTTCACTTTGACAGTGGATACATGTTTTAAGATGGCGTTCAAATGGTTCTTTTTCATGTTCAGGCAGTTCATCAATGATATATAAAGACAGGTTTTCGCATTTATTTTCCATGCCGAACCCCTCCTGTTTCTTCGTTGAAATAATTCCGTAGTTTTTTTAATGTTTGATGCAGCCGGCTTTTAATCGTACCGAGCGGTTTTTGTTCAAGTTCTGCAATTTCGCTTAAGGAGTAACCTCCCCAGTATAATAAGTCGATTAGGCGCTGTTGTGGCTCAGATAGATGCCGTTTTGCTTCTTGAAGTTGCTGCTTTAATAGATTTTTTGAAACTTGCTGCAATACATCATCTGTCTGCTGATCTTGCATTTGTTGCCATTCATTAATTTCTAACTGGACCGTTCCTTGATGTTTTTGTTCTTTGCGAATATGATCGATGGCGATGTTTCGGGTAATGCTGAGAAGCCAGTTTACAAATTTTCCTTTTTCCGAGCTGTAGGTCCGTTTTGTTGTCCAAAGCCGGAGAAAGACTAGTTGAACAATTTCCTTCGTTTTTTCCGTATCACCCTTTGTCATTTTTAAAGAGAAGCTGTAGATGAGCTTTACATAGCGGTCATACAGTTCTTCAAGTGCCGGGCGATGATTTTGCACAATTAATTCAATCAGTTCTTCGTCCGATTTAGATTTCACTACCAAATTCTCTCCCTTATTGAAGGCGTTTTATATTAGTATAAATCATAGACTAGGTTAGATGGAAAATTTAAGTAGAGAGAGAAAAAAGAACTGCCGTAGTAAGGCAGTTCTTTCAGTAGCATGCATTATTGTGAAAATGTTGACTCGCTGTTTACAATAAACCAAACGTCTTTGACGCCTTGTCCGTTTATATCACCGGATGCTTCGTCTTTTACAAAGTAGTAAAGCGGGTAGCCTTTATAAGTTGTTTGTTTTTCGCCAGTGTCTTTGCGCGTAATTGTGCCGAAATCATCTTTAATAAATCCTTTAGGAACTTCTAGGCTTTCAGAGTAGAAAGCAGGCCAGTTTTCAAGACATTCGCCGCTACAGTTTGTTGTATTTGGCTTATCTTTTGCGAAGTAGTAAAGTGTTACACCGTCAGAATCTGCAAGATATTTACCTACTTTTTCATCTTCCATTAATTTCAATACTGTAATTGGTTCTTCAGAGGTTACTTCTGTCTTATTTTCAACCTTTGCTGCTGTTTCTTCAGTTGGATCATTTGTATCCTCCGCCTTTTTTTCAGCGCTGCATCCAACAAGTAGTATTCCTGTTAAAAGAAATGCAAATAACCAACTCCACTTTTTCACTAGTAACTCCTCCTTAAATTGTTCTTTTCAATAATAGGTAACGGAGGAAGAGGGGAAACGGTTCGATATAAACGCTATTTTTTTACATCTTCTTTTTTAGCAGGTTTTGTAGCCTTAACGTACATTTTTCTTAAATGTTGTCTGTACCCAATGCCCATCATAAGACTTGTATCCAAAAGATTAAGAAGTGAAGTAAGACACAGAAAGCCCAAAAAACAACAATATATCTCAATATTCTCCTCGATAGAATATTTTAAAAAACTGTTATTCCATATTCAGAAAAAAAACCAGTGTTTTTATTTAGAACTTCTTTCGAATATTACCCACTATCTCCTTGTTTTTTGTTATTTCCTTTTATTTTTTCGCTTACTAAGCAAGTACATTAGATTTCCCCCACTCTAATTGATACGAAATTATTGAGTTAGTTTTAAAGAACCCATATTTAATTAATAAAGAGGAGTGTTAGCTGTGCATTTAGTTTTTTTAAAAAGCTATAAATCCACTTTTCTGTTTATTGCTATCTAGTTCAACAAGTTGTAAATATAAAGAGGAGCCAACTTGCTCCTCTTGCTTTAAACAACCTGTTTACATCTAGTTTGTCATATTCGACCAGACACTTTTTACGAATGTCAAATGAGGATGAAAAACGTCATGATAGGCGTTAAGGTACCATTGAAAAAAGTGTTGCTATCTTCTCAACCTTTCACTGCTCCACCGGTTAAACCTGCGATAATGAATCGCTGCATGAATAGTGCAATGATAAGCACAGGTAATGTGATAATCACAGACGCAGCCATTAACCCACCCCAGTTAATTTCGGAATAAGATAGGAAATTAAAAATCGCAATCGGTAACGTTTTAGTTTGTTCACCTGCAAGGATTAATGAGAACATGAAATTATTCCACGAAAAAATAAAGGCAAGGATAGAAGCCGTAACAATCCCTGGACCTGAAATGGGCAAGATGACACGAATAAAAGCCCCCGTTGTAGTGCAACCATCTATTCTCGCTGACTCCTCTAATTCCCCAGGCAAACTTTCAAAAAAAGGAATCATCACCCAAATGATGAATGGCATCGTCACGAGCATGTGACTTAGAGTCAGGGCTGTATAGGTATCAATGAGCTCCAGTCTCGAGAAGATGATAAACCAAGGAATCAAAAACGAAATACCTGGGACAATTCGAGCGATCAGTATCAACAAGCCAAGTCCACTTTGTTTATATTTAGCGATGGCATAAGCTGCAGGCAAGCCTAGTAAAAGGCCAAAAAAAGTAGACGCTGCTGCCACAAGGAATGAATTCACAATGAAATCCATGAATGCGTATTGGGTGAATACGCTCACATAGTTTTCAAAGTTTGGTGTAAATACAAAAAGATTGGACGTATCCAGGATCTGTTGTTGATTCTTAAACGAGGCCAAAATCATCCAAAGGAAAGGTAGGATGAAGATAAAAAGAATCAGGTAAACTGATATGTTGGTGAGTATAGTTTTCACAGCCATTTTCTTCTGCTTATTCATAACGAAGCACCTGCCTTCTTACGTAACACAATCACTAGAATACTAAGGGAGAGAACAATTGCGAAGAACACCATCAATAAAGCCGAGGCCTTCCCAATTTGAAAATATTGAAACCCGAGCACATATCCGTAAATATTTAAGGTCTGGGATGAGGTGCCTGGTCCCCCGTTGGTCGTCGCGTAGATGATATCAAATGTTTTCAATGCATCAATTAAACGTAGTAACACCGCTGAATAAATAGTTGGTTTTAAGAGTGGTAGAGTAATGTTCCAAAAAACCTGCCATCTACTTGCCCCATCCACGATTGCTGCTTCATAAGGATCCTTTGGTAAGGTAACCAGACCTGCAAGTACGATGAGTGCAATTAATGGCGTCCATTCCCAGACATCGATCAAGATCAGAGATGGAAGGACAAGATCAGGTGATGCAAGCCATTCTTGCACCGGCAAACCTAGAGCTTGCAAAAAAATATTCGCTACCCCAACATTCGGCTCGTAAATCAGGACCCAAACTAAACCTACAGCCACTGGTGTGGCAATCATCGGAAGAAGGAAAAGCGTCTTGACAAGTCCTTTACCGATAATTTGGGCATTCATCAATAATGCAAGTAAAATGCCGAGCACCATCTGAATCGCGACGGCAACAACGGTAAAATAAAACGTAATCCAAAGGGATTCTCGAAATAGTTCATCTTGGAAAAGAGCCTTATAGTTTTCAAGGGCGACCCACAAAGGTGGGGTAACATTCGACATGCTCCATTCGTGGAAACTGAGCCAAAATGTATAACCAATCGGAAAAACCATCATCAAGCCAACAAACAATACCGCTGGCAAGGGGTAGATCCATTTGATATGTTTGTCTATCCAGTAAGACATTATCTTTTCCCCTTTTCATTAAGTATGTATATAGTTGATAAAAAATACAGGATGACTTTCGGCGGGGGTCAGGAAAGACTCCATTCTACACCGAAAGTCATCCTCTGAATCGGTTATTCTTTGTCCAAAATATTTTGGAACGCCGTATTGGACTTACTAGCAGCGGCTTTTACATCTTTTCCTTCAATCGCGGCATTGATTACGTCACCAATGGCATCTCGAGCCTCACCCACATTAATGATGGCCGGACGGTCATACGGTACCCCATGTTTGTTATTTTCAACAATTGCTGCGGATAAGTCTTCTGGGAAGTGGGCAACGCCCTCTGGAGACTCCCAAACAGATGTAAGAGCGCCTGTGATTCCATTTGCTTGAAGATCCAACACAATCTCTTTGCTCGTCGCCCATTTAACAAACTTCCATGCCGCATCTTTCTTTTCAGAGTTGGCACCAATCGCGATGGCCCAAGCTGGAGGTGTAGCCACTTTGTTACCACTAGGACCGGCTGGGAACGGGGCAAAACCTACTTTGTCAGCTACGCCTGACTTTGTAGCATCCGTTGCGTTTGTGTAAAGAGCAGACGCATCCGTATAGAACACCGCTTTTCCTTGTGTAAAGACGGCCATTGCTTCCGGCCAGCTCATATTCAAAGTTCCAGGAGGACCATAATTTTTCAGCAGCCCACCGTAATATTCAAATGCTTGGATTGCTTCTGGTGTATTTAGGGTAGCTTTTCCATCTTTCATGAAATCAGCACCGTGGGCGTAAAGGAAACTTGAGAACTGCGTGACAGCCGGGGATCGTTTCCCACGAGCTACAAACCCATATAGACCGTTTTTAGGATCGCTTAATTTCGCTGCTTGTTCTTTCAATTCATCCAATGTTTTCGGTGGTTGAAGCCCCGCTTCTTCTAAAATGTCTTTACGGTAGTATAAAACTGTCGATTCAGTTACAACTGGAAGACCGTACAGATTGTCCCCGTTTTTCACGCTGCCAAGAGCTGAAGGAATAAAATCATCCGTAGAGCCACCTTCTTTGGTAACGTAATCATTCAAAGATGCAAAGTATCCATTCTTCTCAAACTGTTTTCCGTCTTGAAGAGGACGGAACAAGACAGCATCGATACTCTTTGCGTTAGCCGCAAACTCAACAGAGGTCTTTTGGGAAAGTTGATCTTCGAAGTAGCTGTCTACTTGCACCTTTATGCCTGTTTCTTTTTCAAAATCAGGCAATAATGGCTTGATAGCTTCGGTCCATGGATGGTTAGCAGCAACTAAACGAATCGTTTGAGGTTCCTTACCGGTTGAATTATCTCCAGTATTGGCTTTCTCCTCATTTGAGCCTCCACTACAGGCTGAGAGTACGGCGCTTATTCCTACCACAGCAGCCAGAGAGAAACTGGCTTTTTGAAAGCGATTCCATTTTTTTCTCATTTAAATTCCCCTTTTTTATGTTGTATTTATATAAACAGTACAAGAATCGATTCTCCTTCGGAAAACGATTTCTTATACAGGTCTATAAAAAATATGGATTCTGACCAGTGTTCTTCGAGGATTATGCTTTAAATCCTTCGCCAGACTTCCCCCCGCACGTATCTCTGATTATTAACTCGACTGACAGGATGGTCTTTTGGTAGGCAAAAGGATTGGTATTTGAAAGTCGATCAATGAGTATATTTGTTCTGATACGACCAAGTTCATGGCTTGGGATTCGTACCGAAATCAATTGAATTCTTCGAGTGGACGCGAAAAACACGTCATCAAATCCAATTACAGCCAAATCGCTAGGAATGCTCATCCCCAAATCTAAAACAGCATCCATCACCCCCAGCGCACCTGTATCGGTGATGTTGATTGCCGCTGTGGGTCTTACTTGTTTTGGTAGACTCATCAATAACTTTGTAGCTTCATAACTTTCTGTATACCCGAGTCGTCCTGGAAGAATCCATTCCTTCCGAACGGCAAATCCATGTTCGTTCATCGTGTGGAGAAACGCATTAAGCCGGGTAGTACCTACCGTAGAACCAAAAACGCCGCCCATAAAACAAATTCGTCGATGGCCCAATGCGATGAGATGATTTGTGGCTTGGAAAGAACCACTGAAGTTGTCTGACACGACTGAGTCAGCTGTAGTCTTCCGATGTTCGGTGGACTAATACAACGGGATTACATATCCTCAATTATGGGCCACCACTTCACACGCCTTTGCTAGGTCTGCATAGAATGGATTGCTGACGTGCTTGACCCGTTCTTCTTTTTCAGGACTGACATACCGTGTATTGTTAATCACATACGAAACCGTGGCTACTGAAACTTCCGCTTTTTTGGAAATGTCTTTTATGGTCACAAGTTTTTTTCATCGTCATATCCCATCCTACCTACCCAAAACTAATAATAGGTATAAAGGTACAGTAAAGCTTTATATTCAATCCACCCTTACCGACTATACAGACCATTGTTTTTTCATGGTCAAATTTCAACTGATTTCTCTCTTTTTCCTACTATCATGAATGACTCAGTTCACTCTCTTTATTTAAACGATTAGATGCGTTATTAAGCATCTATTTCCCCATTCGGAACGAAAAGAACTTTGAATGCATCTTTGTTATCGACCATTTCAATCGCTTTTTTCCAATCATCCAAAGGTAATTTTGTTGAAATTAGAGGTGCCACATTGACCTGTTTCATTTCTAAAAGCCTAAGAGCGCGTTCCCATGAGGTAGGCTCCGAAGCGAATCCATTGGTAATGTTGATTTCTTTAGTCAATGCCAAATCCATATCAAATTCAACCTTTTTCCCATACAATCCTACTTGGACATATAATCCAGTTTTTTTCAATAGTTTCAAACAATTATAAGCAGACGGGCCAACACCAGCACATTCAAAAGCAACATCGACTCCTAAGTTACTAGTTAGCTTTGAAATCTTTTCATGAACATCTTCTTCGTCAATGACAATAGTCGCAAATGCGCCTAGTTCCGATGCCAATTTCAACCTCTCTTTGTCTTGTGAAGTACCGATGACAATAACATTCCCCCCGTTTGCTTTTGCTACTTGCATTGTAAGTAGACCGATGGTTCCAGGTCCAGATACAAGTACATAATCACCGGCCTTTACCGTCCCTCTTTCAATGACGCACCGAACCATACACGCTAATGGCTCTGTAAGGACAGCCTCATCCAAAGTTACATTATTCGGGATTTTGAAGGCGATTTTTTCGGGAATGACCATACATTCAGCAAAGGCCCCGTTTACTCCAGACCCAATGGATAACCTCTCTTCGCACAACATATACAGGCCTGAACGGCAATAAACGCAATCTTCGCATTTCACGGCAGCCGTTAAAGAAACAACTCTGTCCCCCACTTGATAATCCGTTACTTTATTACCAACTTCCATGACAGTACCTGAGTATTCGTGTCCCATAACGACCGGATAGTTACACGAATACTCATCGTGGATAATGTGCATGTCTGTCCCACAAATGCCAGTAGCATGAATTTTCACTTTTAATTCATGGCTTTTAACCTGAGGTTCTTCAATTTCCAACAGTTCTACACCATTTATCCCTTTTTTTGTTTTTAATAGCGCTTTCATTTTCGCGACCTCATTTCACGTGGGTTTTAATTTAATTTATAATTATTTACAAATATGTAATTTAATCTATTAGATAACTAATTTTAACACTACATCAGACTATTTGTCTATAAAATTAAGAATTTTCAGTTTTGTTAGTAGATATAGAGCACTAGTGAAACAAGATAATAGTTTCAAAAAGGGAAAAATGTCTACGTCCCAATAAAAATAGGCTTCTTAACGCAGGAAATTACGAAGTATTAGAAATTTACAATAGATAGAAACAGCTATTTATCAATCCATTAAAGCCACAATTACAGACTTTCCTGAACGAGAAAAAATACTTCTTCAGAGGTTCGACTTTTTTATATTTTCTCGTAGCTAATTCTGTTTGATAAGAATCTGTTATGGGAAAATGCTAGGCTTCTGCAGGATGTTTGACCATAGTGCGTAGGGTGCGTAGAGGTAATCAGGAATATCGCATGATGTGATTACCTTCCCTTAGCCATCCCTATACATCTTTATTTATTGGCGTTGCAAAAAGCTCTCTATTGAAATGAATGGACAATGACCTTATAAAACAAAATTAATTTCGTCTGAGAGCGAATCTCAGACAGTTAAAATTAATTTATATAGAAACGAAAAACAACACACAGAACAAATGCTCTACTATAAAATAGAAGTAAAGATAATTAAAGATTATCTTTACTATACATAATAATTTTATTATATACTTGGTTTAGGAGGCAATAAAAATGAAATATTTGACGCTTCTTAATAATTTGACTAGTGATCAATACTTGGCTCATTTACAACATACTCTAAATGAACGACAGTTACTCGACGAAAATAGAAATCTTTCTCTCACGGAAAGCACTGAACAAGATTTTTTAGAATTATTTTTTTTTAGAAAAAGGTTTTCCGCAAGATAAGCAGCTTTCTCCTCACACGGTTAAAGCGTACCGTTCAGATGCAAAAACGCTGCTCACTTTTTTAACGGACCATTCCCTTTCTTTTCGGGATATTGGTTTTCCAGAAGTCAAAGCATATAACAAATATATTAAAAAACAATATGCAGTTAAATCCGCCATACGGAAATTAGAGTTCTTTCGAAGGTTGTTAAGCTTTGGTTATGAAACGCAATTTTACAAAGCACATCTTTCCACTTGGATTACAAAGCGGGTATCGAAAAAAAGGACACTATATAATAGAAGAAACTCGTCACCAAGAAGGACAAACACGCGTACAAGTCAGGGAATTGAGTCAAAAAGAGGCGAATATCTGATCCCTTTTTCCAAAAAAAAGTGGGAAAAGCAAGGTGGAATCGGGAACAGTTTGGATACTTGCTATACACAACTGGACTTCGGGCAAGTGAGCTCCTAAGCTTAAATTGGGGCAGTTTTCGTTACAATCGCCAAGGGCATCTATATCTCGATGTCATTGGCAAAGGGAAAAAACCACGAACCATCCCAGTAAAGGAAGAAACCAGAAAGCTTCTATATCAGTATCGTACGAGCCTTGGGGGGGCTACAGAAATAAATACGGAAGACACGAGCCCCCTTTTCTTCACTTTATATAATAGAAGAGAAATTGGATTCAATAAAAAACGGTTAACCTATCCAACTTTATATAAAATGGTCAAGGAAGCGGTTTATATGGCTGGGAAAAATTTAAATGTTACACCGCACTGGTTCCGACATACTTTTGTGATTATGCTGCTTGAAAATGATGTTCCTCTTGCTGTTGTAAAGGATTGGGCCGGTCATTCGGATATTTCCACGACGAATATCTATTTAGAACGAGTGAATCAGGATCATACGTATACTCATTTAAATAAGGTTGAACTATTTAAATAATTTTAATTTGATTTTTCCTTGTAAAAATAATGCCAAGCAATAAAATGACCTTTTCTTACCATTCCTAAGGTTTCCGAAAGGGTCATTTTATTGCTATATATAATAGAAGAAACTCGAACTATATCTGCGAAGCTCTACGAGGAGAATAATGGGTAGGAATCCCAGAAAAGATCATTAAATGCAGCAGAGAGTGAGTCTCAGAAAGTACTTATTAAAAGAAAATTAAAGTATAAGATATTTAAGGCTGGCAGGACACCTTTATATTCTATCGAGTTTGATTATAAAATATAGATAGTGAATTATTATTACTTATTTCTTGGTAGATGGTGTCAGACCAACAATTTACTTGTATTGTGCTGATATAAAAAAGGAAAGTGATGGGGAGAAATATCCTCAACCCATCACTTTCCTTTTTTCTGTGGTTCCCTATGTTCTCAGTTAATTAGAACTTTATCCCTCAGCCAACTCATCTTTCTTGAATGCGATGGATGTATTATAAATAAGAAGGGTTGGCTGCTACATTTTTGAAATAAATAGCTTCTCCATCACTTTCTCCATCGAAAATAACGGTTGTTTTAGGAGAGAAGATTAGAACATCTCCTACTTCCCCTACATATTTATTCCCTTGGACATCACGTACAACCATTTTTCCTTTTGTCACGACTTTAATTTCAATAAAATCAAAGTCTGCAGAATAATCAACGGAAGGCTGCAAGGCAAAGTAACCCAGTGTTAATACTTCTTTTTTGTCTGTAAGAGGTATATCAAGAATTTGTCCCTTTAATTCCGGTGTTCCTCGTAGTTCACTCAATTCATTTAAATTGTAAGTACCGGCCTTAAGCAACTGAATTCCAGGCTCTTCACATAATAATTTTGATTCTTGGTTAATCGTTTTTTGGCCCATCTTTTCCACCTCTATACTTTTTCTAACTGTTTCAAGTGTATTTAACAACTTACAGTTGAATTTGATTCTGCTGCCTTGATAAATATGATTTAAAGCAGTTAAAGAGCTCCTTCGTATTTAGCCCTCTACATCTCCTCCCTCTTGATTAAAGAGAAAGGAGATCGATTGAATTACTTTTTAATAATGTTATGTTCTGGACCAAATGGGAATCCAGTGATATTATCTGCACCGTTTTCGCCAATCACAAGGATGTCATGCTCACGATATCCGCCAGCTCCTGCCTCTCCTTCTGGAACCATGATCATCGGCTCCATCGACACAACCATACCTGGCTCTAGTACTGTCTCAATGTCCTCCCGAAGCTCCAATCCTGCCTCACGACCGTAATAGTGGCTCAGTACACCGAATGAGTGTCCGTACCCGAAAGTCCGGTTCGCTAAAAGATTGTGCTCACGATAGATTTCATTCAATTCAGCAGCAATATCCATACATCTAGCACCTGGTTTGATTAATTCAAGACCGCGTCTGTGCACTTTACAGTTGATTTCCCATAGCTCTAGATGGCGATCAGACACGTCTTCCAAGAACAATGTACGCTCAAGGGCCGTATAGTATCCAGCGATCATCGGGAAACAGTTCAGGCTCAGAATATCTCCTTTTTGTAACTTGCGGGAAGTTGCCCAGTTATGCGCTCCATCCGTGTTGATACCGGATTGGAACCACACCCATGTGTCTCTCAGTTCAGCATGAGGGTACGTACGAGCAATTTCACGTACCATCGCTTCTGTACCTTGGAGAGCTACTTCATATTCCGGTACGCCTTCGCGAATCGCTTCCACAATGGCAGCCCCACCGATATCTGCAATACGGGCTCCGTTTTTAATCAGATCAATTTCCTCTTCCGACTTAAACATCCGGTGTTTCATCACATCTTTCGAAACATCAATAAGTTCTGCGTCAGGCAAAGCATCCTTCACCTGACGACGTAAATCTAGCGTCAAATGATCATCTTCCACACCGAGACGTCCACGTGTGAAGCCTGATTCTGTTAAGATCTTTTTCACAGCATACAGATAATTGTCCCTTCTCCAATCCGTGTAGACAATATTTTCATCAAAACTGCGTCTCCATGGCATACCAGCATCAATATTGGCACTCACTGTCACATGCTTGTCTTGCGTAACAACAAGCGCATAAGATCTGTTGAAAGATGTATATAAGAAGTCACTATAATAATTAATATTATGGTAAGAAGTGAACACAATCGCATCGATTCCCGATTTGGCCATATATTGGCGTAAATTCGTATTACGACGAGTCATTTCTTCTTTTGAGAAAGTAGGTTGTACTTTTTTTCCACCGTTTTGTAGAATTTTTGTTCTCTCAAGATCTGTGATTTGTTGTACCATATGATTCACCTTTCCTTTTCCACAATTTTAATTAGAGTTTTGTTTTTCTATTTATATATAATTCTGTTTATATAGATAAAAACAGATAACTCACTGATTTCCCGACTAGCCCTTTTACATATAAATGGAGCTTAGTTCATTCACATTTAGAGCTGATAATTCAGTCACTTTTCAACCACTGCGCTCTTACGAACAAATATGAATCCGCTTTCAAATAATTCCTGAATTATGATATACAAATTGACTTTTTTAAATCGTTGTTTTCTGTTTTAAAGCAGGTCGATTTATCGAAAATAAAGAAATATCATGTTCCGTTTTACCAGTTGTTGCTAATTGACTTAACACTTCACCGACTACACTTGAAAATTTAAAGCCATGTCCAGAGAAACCAGCTGCGATAAAGACGTTGGAATGTTCAGGATGCGTATCGATAACGAAATGCTCATCTGGTGTTTTCGTGTACATGCAGACGGCCCCTCTTTTTAATTCTCCATTTGCTTCTGGCATATATTTTTCCAAGAAATTGCGAAGATTACTTTCATCCTCTGGATAAGCGCCAAATTCACGGTTAATCGTATCAGGATCAATTTGTTGACCATACGTATGATACCCTATTTTCAATCCGCATCCACCGAAGCTTGGGAATCCGTAATAAATACCGTTTGGAACTTCAACCATGAATCCCGGAAAATCAGTCGCATTGTTATACTTTGATTCATCAGATTCAAAGAAACCGACAACTTGACGGTATGGTTGTAATGGAATGTCAAGATTTAATTTTGAAAGGAGTTTGCTATTCCAAGCCCCCATACTAACGATTAATTTATCAGCTGTATAGGACCCATTTGCTGTTTGAATTTTAACCAGATCCTGAGAAACTTCAAAATCTTCAACACGTGTATATGTTAATATTTTAGCCCCCTTTGCTTCAGCTAGCTCGCGATAGGCACGAATACAATTTTCACTGAATAATACGCCTGAGTTTGGTTCAAAAATAGCATTGAAATTTTCAGGAACGGTTATTCCCGGCCACCGCTTGTTTATTTCATCCCCTTCTAGTAAATCAACAGTCAATGAATGTTCCGCTGCCGCTTCCATCGTTTCTGCAACAAAATCTGAATCACCTTTTGGACCAAATACCAGTACGCCAGTTTTCGTAAATATTTTATGGTGTGTTTCTTTTTCTAGTTCATACCATAACTCTTGTGCTCTTAGGGCAAAAGGAACATATTCTCTTCCTTCACCGTAAGCATGGCGGATAATACGAGTATCACCATGATGGCTACCTTCTGTATGTGGTGGATCATATGCATCCACCAATAATGTTTTGACTCCTTGTTTTGCTAATTGATACCCTGCGGCCATTCCCATTGATCCAGCGCCGACAACGATCACATCAAAATGTGTACTCATAATAGCCCCTCCAAAGATCATTAATATCGTAATAATTTAAAATCTATATCACTCAATTCATATTTTTCAAAGTTAAGATAGAATGTAAAATGCAGTTATGCTAAAGCATACCGATTCTTTCTGCTCTTCCCTCTCTGAAAAATTGAGAAAGTGACAAAATCTTTTCTCTTTTTTGCAGCAGTTTAAGGTTTATATCTTCATCTCCTTTAGTGAAAAACCTATTTCATAAATTAATAACGAATTAGGTTAAGTCTTTTTTCACTATACAAACAGCTGTTTTTTACTGGGTTACTTATTTAATTTTTTATTAAGAATGTTCTGGATATTTAATGTATAAATGTATCATACAGCCATTCATCATGTGTAACAATTGTACAATGCTGCTTAATATTTTTTCGAAAAAAAGTAATTCTTGTGCATCATGAACAAACATACGAATTAATAACTCTTTCATTCTTCGATATCTTGTAAAAGAGGGAGTAGTAAGTAAACATGTACTCACTATTTTCTTCTTTAATCATCGAGAAAATTGAACGACCGCCTACTAAAGTAGGTGGAATCCATTTAGACTAAAGCCCCCCTGAAGAACAATAGTTCAAAACTAAAGATCTAGGCTAAAGCATATACCGTCTAAAGACAGTGGTTTTAAACCACACTTTTTGAAAATAAAAAGCCGATTTCCTTAACATATAAGGAAATCGACTAAGTTGAAATGTAACTGGTAATCTATCTAAAAAATTTAATCCTAATAACCACTTATATGATGAGTCCTAAATTGACTCTTTCATCGAGGTTATTTCTGTCGATCCATCCTAGATTAGTAGTATTACTGCTTCTATGCTTCTATGCTTCTATGCTTCTTGTGACTCACGATTTTCGCATTTTTCTTGCTTACATTCAGAATAGTAGACAGTCACTTTTTCTGTAGGCATAGTGTCAATGAGCTCTCCACAGTGTTTACAAATAATTGAACCTTGCGCAATATAGTTTGACATGTTTCTCCCACCTTTTTATAGAATAATTGTACTCATTCTCATATTCCGCAAATATAGGCTCATTCATGGAATACAGACATTCACTTGATTTTGATGGATCATCTACATTACCAATTTTTCATTTCCAATAAAATTTTGTAGCGACACTCTTTACAAGTAGTAAGCAATTCCTTCAACGAACCCGATACATATCATTTCTACTTTAAGATACGTTTGTCACCCTGCTCATCACTGTTTATAAACAGTGTAAGCGCTTTGTTAGTTTAATTATTAAGCAAATGTGCTTTCTAAACAAGTACACACTTTATTTTTACATAGTGTGATAAAGGATACTTTCTTTACATTCCACCGTTCTTCTTCAAAAATTAACAAAGACTGCTGAAACCAACTCAGCAGTCTGACACATTCATTGAAACGATCTATTTGCTCACTCATAGTATTCTTACATGATCATTGGAAAATTTCATCCAAGAGCGTTTTCATACTCGGTTATTTTACAGACGCGACTTTCGTGTCTGCCTCCTTCAAAAGGAGTTGTCAACCAAATTTCCGCAATCGCACGAGCTAATCCTGGACCGATGACACGTTCTCCCATCGCTAACACATTGGTATCATTATGCTCCCTCGTTGCTCGAGCGCTAAACATGTCGTGCACTAATGCACATCGAATTCCCTTTACTTTATTCGCCGCAATACTCATTCCAATACCTGTCCCACAAATCAATATTCCTCGATCCACTTCACCATTCGCTACTTTTTCAGCAACTGGAACGGCATAGTCTGGATAGTCTACAGATGTACTACACTCACACCCTAAGTCCACATATTCAATATTCATATCTTTCATTAAATTGATAATTTCTTGGCGAATATTTACTCCACCGTGATCTGAAGCAATGGCTACTTTCATTTTCGTTCCTCCCTTTTATGCAATGATTCATGTAACTCTTATCGTTCCACATACTGGTTCGCTTACAATATCAATATCTCATGTGTCTCCCTCTATATAGAAAGACTTCTTGCTAGATCATAGATGTCCAAATCAATCGTACGCTTATTCTCTAAAGCCTCCTTAAATGGTGTATGAACCAGTTTTCCATTCTTTAATCCTACCATTACACCTGAAACCCCTTCTACGAACAAATCCACAGCTTTCGCTCCCATTTGAGTGCTCATCATCCGATCGTAAGCGCTAGGTGAGCCTCCTCGTTGAAAATGGCCGAGGATTGTCACTTTTGTTTCAAATCCGGTTCGCTCTTCAATGACTTGTCCAAGTTCATGACCTTTTCCTACCCCTTCAGCTACAACAATAATGCTGTGGATTTTCCCACGCGCAGCTCCCCTTTGCACGCGATCAATCACATCATCTACGTCATCCATCGCCTCTGGTATAATAATAGACTCTGCACCGGCACACGTACCCGCCCACAATGCAATGTCTCCTGCATTTCTCCCCATTACCTCAATCACATACGTACGTTCATGGGAGGAAGCAGTATCACGAATTTTATCAATAGCGTCCACAGCTGTATTAACAGCTGTATCGAATCCAATTGTATAGTCCGTTCCTGAAATGTCATTATCAATCGTGCCTGGAATACCAATGGCAGCAAACCCTTTGTCATTTAGTTTACTCGCCCCTTGAAAAGAACCATCTCCTCCGATAACAATTAAACCAGAGATCCCCGCACTTTCCATTTGTGCGATTGCTTGTTTCTGACCTTCTTCTGTCTTGAATTCGTCACATCTTGTACTTTGTAAAATCGTGCCTCCTCGATGAAGAATATCACCGACACTTTTAAAATCCATTGGTGTAAAATGCCCAGACATTAACCCTTTGTAGCCGTTTTTCACTCCGTAAACATCCAACCCTTTAAAAATCCCTCTTCTAACGACTGCTCGAATAGCAGTATTCATACCTGGCGCATCTCCGCCACTTGTTAATAGGGCAATTTTATTCATCGCTCATTTCCTCCATCTTTACGGCATCACGAAGTGCCAACATATAGACGCCTCGTATAGTGGTGAATAAGATTCACTTCATCTTGAAGTACAAATTTTAGCCTAATCCTCCTCTAATTGTATTAATAGAAAGTAGAATGGCTAACGGAGTTCCTGTTTTTATCTATATTTATGCTGAGAGACTCATATAAATCCCCTACAATTACCTTAATGGACCTAAATTTTAAATTAAGTTAACATTTATGAGATTTCTACCTTATTTCACTTAAATTAATAGTTTGGTTAAAAAAGGGCAGGTCCACCTATTGGTGAAATCTGCCCAAAATCCATACCCGCTTATTCATAAAACAAGCTATTTGAATTTGAATTCTGAGCCGTAACTTTCGTATCATCTGGCTCTTCTTCATTTATTCAGATAATAATTTATCATCTGAATTCTTTAATTGTTTATTTTCCTCGGTATTAATAGATACAATTATTTTTACAATAATTTTTTAAAGCGAGTGACGACATTTTCAACGGTAAAACCATACGCCTCAATGATCTTGTCATAAGGTGCCGAAGCGCCGAATTGATCAATAGCTAATACATCTCCACTATCGCCAACATATTTACTCCAGCCTATAGATGCACCCATTTCAATACCTAGTCGCGCCTTTACATGCTTCGGAATTACTGTTTCTTTGTATGCAGTAGTTTGTTTTTCAAAACGGTCCCAACTTGGCATACTAATAACAGAAACGTAAATTCCTTCTTCTGCCAACACTTCTTGTGCTTCAACTGCCAAGGGAACTTCAGACCCTGATGCCAATAACAAGCCGGCAACATCCCCTTTTGCTTCTGAGATTACATACCCTCCATAACATACACCTGCATACGCTTTTTCAGAATCAGCAAGTGTTGGTAAGTCTTGGCGTGTAAGGATAAGAGCCGTTGGTTGATCTTTGCTTTCTAGAGCAAGCTTCCAAGCCGCAGCCGTTTCATTTCCGTCAGCAGGACGAATGGTAGAAAGTCCTGGCATCGCTCGTAAAGAGGCTAATTGTTCAATAGGTTCGTGTGTTGGACCATCCTCCCCTACGGCAATACTATCATGTGTAAATACATACGTAACTGGCACCTGCATTAAGGCTGAAAGACGAATAGCCGGCCGTAGATAATCGGAGAATACAAAGAATGTAGCTCCAAATACTTTCACGCCTCCGTGAAGTGCCATTCCATTGAGAGCAGCACCCATTCCAAACTCACGAACACCAAACCAGATATTTCGCCCGCCATAATTGCTAGCGCTAAAATCCGTTTCGCCTTTTAGTAATGTTTTATTTGAAGAGGATAAATCAGCTGAACCTCCGAATAACTGAGGAACATTTTTATTAAGACCATTTAACACTTCACCGCTGGAAGTACGAGTAGCAAGCTTGTCTTCCCCTACACGGTAAACGGGAACATTTGCGTCCCAATTTGCAGGAAGCTCACCATTTATTGCAAGGGTTAACTCTTTTGCAGCATCCGGATACAATTTTTCATATCGAGCGAACAATTCATTCCACACTTGTTCTTTTTTCTCGGATGCTTCTTTAAGTTCAGCAAAATATGATTGTACCTCTTCTGGAATATAAAAGTCTTCTTCATAATTCCAGCCGTATTGTTCCTTCACCAGTTTCATTTCGTCCTTACCTAGAGGTGCTCCATGTGAATCAGATTTGCCACCTTTATTTGGTGATCCATAACCAATGACCGTTTTCACTTCAATTAATGTAGGTTGGCTCTCATTAGCTTTTGCTTTACTTAAAGCGTCTGCAACTGCTTTGATATCATTTCCGTCCTCAACACGAAGTACTTGCCAACCATATGCTTTAAAGCGATCTGCAGCACTTTCACTAAAAGACTTATTAAGTTCACCATCAAGTGAAATATCATTTGAATCATAAAGTACAATTAATCGGCCAAGCTGAAGGTGACCAGCTAATGAGGCTGCTTCTGCAGATACTCCCTCCATTAGATCACCATCTCCACAAATACTGTATGTATAGTGATCAATGACATTCAAATCATCCACATTATACGTTGTGGCTAAATGTCTTTCAGCCATCGCCATTCCAACAGCCATCGAAATACCTTGACCAAGTGGTCCAGTCGTAGCATCGACACCCGCCGTATGTCCAAATTCAGGATGTCCCGGTGTTTTACTGCCCCATTGACGGAATTGTTTTAACTCTTCTATTGGTAAATCATGACCTGTTAAATGTAACAAACTATATAGCAGCATAGAGCCATGGCCTGCAGATAACGTAAAACGGTCACGATTAAACCATTTCGGATTACTTGGATTATAGTTCATAAACTGTGTCCAAAGTGTGTAAGCCATTGGTGCGGCCCCCATCGGCATGCCAGGGTGACCAGATCCAGCTTTTTCAATTGCATCAATGGAGAGGGTTCTAATCGTATTAATAGACAGTTGGTCAACACTTACTTGTTGTTCAATCATGTTTTTTCCCCTTTCTTTTCATAAAATACTTTTTACGAATTAAGCTTGACCTGAAGAACCAAATTCACGCATTTTCCCTTGAACCGTTTCTTTAATTGCATCGCGAGCTGGTCCTAGGAATTTACGTGGATCGTATACTTTATCATCATTACTTAACACGGCACGAACCGCATTCGTAGAAGAAATTTGGCTTTCTGTATTCACGTTAATTTTTGCTGATCCAAGTGAAATAGCTTTTTCAATATCTTTTGTTGGAATACCTGTTCCACCATGAAGAACGAGAGGGATACCTGTTAGTTCCATTACTTCCTTCATACGGTCAAATCCGAGATTAGGTTCACCTTTATACGGTCCATGGACAGAACCTAATGCAGGGGCAAAGCAATCTACGCCAGTTTCACGAACCAATTGCTCACACTCTGAAGGAATCGCATAAAATGCATCTGCTGCATCTACACTAAGATCATCTTCTTGCCCGCCGATTCGACCAAGTTCTGCTTCAACAGATACACCAACCGCGTGCGCGATTTCTACGACGCGTTTCGTGATTTCGATATTTTCAGAAAGTGGATGATGAGAACCATCGATCATGACAGATGTAAATCCAGCATGAATGGCTTGCACACATTTTTCTAAGCTAGAACCATGGTCAAGGTGGATGGCTACAGGAACGGTTACATCATATTCTTCGATCAATTCTTTTACCATTGATACGATTAATTTAAAACCACCCATGTAACGAGCAGCACCTTCGGATACTCCAAGAATAACTGGTGAATTTTCTTCTTTAGCAGCGAGTAAAATTGCTTGAGTGAACTCAAGGTTATTGATATTAAATTGTCCTACTGCATACCCTTTTTCTTTTGCTTGAATTAACATATCCTTCATTGATACTAATGCCATATGATTCTCTCCTTTTTATATGTTATTTATTAATGAAACGCTTCAACAAACTGATAATGCTTCGAGTTACCGCCAACTGCTACAAAAGAATGTGAAAGGATTAAACCATCATTGCGTTTTCGAATCCCTCTCATTAGCATGCCATCGGTAATTCCTGTTGCGACAAAAAAACAATCTTCAGATTTCACAATATCATCGATTGTTAAGGCTTTTTCAGGATCAGATATTCCCATTTTAATGCAGCGATCAAATTCTTCTGGTTCTTGAGGCGCAAGTTTTGCTTGGAAATCTCCTCCCATACATTTCAAGGCTGTCGCGGCAATAACCCCTTCTGGAGCACCACCCATACCTACTAATATATCAACATCGATTTCTTCGATTGCAGTAGCGATGGCTCCTGTAACGTCCCCATCAGCAAACAACTTAACTCGAGCACCTGCATCAAGCACTTGTTTAATTAAATGATCGTGACGTGGTCTGTCTTGGATCATAACCGTCAATTCTCTCACGTCTTTACGTAAAGCTTTAGCAACTGATTTCATATTTTCTGTCAAGGTTGCATCTATGTTTATGGAACCTTTTGCTTTTGGCCCTACCGCGATCTTGTGCATGTACATATCTGGAGCATGTAATAAACTACCTTTAGTGGATACAGCAATAACGGTTAAGGCATTATCTTGTCCCTTGGACATCATCGTTGTCCCTTCAACCGGATCAACCGCAATATCAACTTGAGGACCGTTCTTCGTTCCAAGCTCCTCGCCAATGTAGAGCATCGGTGCTTCATCCATTTCACCTTCACCAATAACAATCAAACCACTCATATCGATAAGATTCATTTGATTGCGCATGGCTTCGGTTCCAGCACCATCCGCTTCTATCTTGTTTCCTTTTCCTATCCACGGATAGGAAGCGATAGCTGCTTTCTGTGCGACTGTGAGAAAGTCCATAGCTAGTGTCTGAATATCTTTTTCGTAAAGTACATTATTTTTCAAATGGTTCATCAGGTCACCTCCTGTTAAATATTACTTACGATACGTTACAATGTTTCTAAATTGAGTTCCCACCTGTACAGCCATAGTATATCGCGTATATTCCGTATCTGTAAGTACGCACTTTATTAACATATAGTATTCGGGAGTATACTTTTAACTAAATTTTCTGAAAACAAAATCCCGATTTTTTCCTAATTTATCATTTTTTCAAAAGATGAAGCTGAGCTCAACTTGATTTCATTATTTTTTTGAAAAATTCGATCGTCCATCTTCTTTTATCTCATAATTTTTAATAAAATAAGTTTTATGATAAAATCCCATTATTCGGGAAAATACAGTTTCTTTATGTAATTATTTATGTAAGCATAGGTTCAACCGGGATATTTAATAAAACCTAGACACACGATAAAAAAATAAATAGTATAGAAGCATGAAAGTAAAACTAGTCAACACTAGTAAGCAGACTATACCTATTTATACAAAAAACTAATATCGAAATGATTCATAGTTCCTAATTCATCAGGGGGAAAACAAACATCACTCTAACTATAGTGAATGTTTTTTTCTACTAAAAAAATCGGAGGATTACATTATGATTAAAATTGCACCTTCTATTCTTTCAGCTAACTTCGCGAAGCTTGGAGAAGACATAAAAGATGTTGAACGGGGCGGAGCGGATTACATCCATGTCGATGTTATGGATGGTCATTTTGTTCCGAATATAACCATTGGACCACTCATCGTCGATGCCATTAGACCTGTCACTCAGTTACCGCTAGATGTACATTTAATGATTGAAAATCCTGATCAATATGTCGATATGTTCGCAAAAGCAGGGGCTGATATCATATCTGTACATGTGGAGGCCTGTCCACACCTACACAGAACGATTCAACTAATTAAATCAACAGGTGCGAAAGCTGGAGTTGTTTTAAATCCACATACACCTGTTTCCACGATTCATCATGTGATTGAGGATGTTGACCTTGTATTGCTAATGACAGTGAATCCAGGCTTTGGGGGACAATCGTTTATTCATTCTGTTCTCCCTAAAATTAGAGAAGTTGCTGATCTTGTGGCAGAGAAAAACTTGGATGTTGAAATTGAGGTGGATGGTGGCGTAAATCCTGAAACAGCTAGACTATGCGTCGAAGCAGGTGCCAATGTTCTTGTCGCTGGATCAGCCATTTATAATCAACAAGATCGTAGTCAAGCCATTCAATCCATTAGGCACGGAGTAAATTCAGCTATAATTTAACAATTCGTACATGTTGATTAGTAGTGTATCATCCAGCAAACCTTTGTGATAAGTACACTCACCTATTCTAATTGTATACCCTTTTCTTTGTTGCATGCTAGACTGCGAACGAATGCTAGTCATGTTGCAGAATTCGCCAAGTGCCTTTCCTAAAAGCCTTGGCTTTTTCTTAAAGTAAAGTTTAACGCGATGTAAGCCGGAAATTGACATGTATTTAAGAAAAAATTCCAGAGTATTTTGCTTACCTTAGACATTTTGATTGCTTAATCTAAGCTAGCATAGGATTTATAATACTTTACGATTTACAGATAATGTATTTACAAAGTGACATTTTAATAGTTTTTCTAGGTTGAAGTTCAAACATTACTTAAAGACAGCATTCTCTATCTCCTACAACAAACAGGCTGTGCATGAATTGTGACATCGTCATACTGACATTCTTAATGAACTGTTCACCTTCTTCTATCATTTCCCACCTGTATAGCTTCACTGCATAGAATGTATTATCCCCATCCAGAAGTAATGAACTGGTAAGTGAATGTTTAAACTGATTATAGACGGGTTTATATCTTTTCCAAATTGGAGGTGACAAACATGATAGAGCTTTGTGGTAAGTCTTATAACTGTGAAAAAGAATTAACCCTTTCTGTTATCGGGGGAAAATGGAAGATGCTGATTTTATGGCACTTAGGCAAAGAAGAAAAAAAACGTTTTAATGAACTACGATCTCTCATGCCAGGTATCTCTCCAAGAATGCTCGTCAGTCAATTGCGAGAATTGGAAGATAATTTCATCGTGCATCGTGAAGTGTTTGCTGTAGTCCCTCCCAAAGTTGAATACTCTCTTACAGTGCAAGGCAAAAGTTTAATGCCTATTTTGGAAGCTATGTATAGCTGGGGAAAAGAGTATATGGGGACGGCCAATACTGTAAAAACACAATAGATAACAATCCTATACCAGATTATTTTTAACGTAATTTTGAATTTTTCCAAAGTGAGTATTCTGTCATTTATAACAATAAAACATTTAAACGCCTTTCATCCAAATTAAATATGTCTCATAACCGTGTGTGGAAGCCTTAGTGGTACCTTATACACACGGTTTTTTTATGGGTTCACTTCCTTAATACATTGGTATAGTTTAATCATATCTCCATCACTATTACACTAAAAACGCCTCCTTACTTTCCTTTTTTACTCTAATAGTATATTTTCCTACACTATATGATAATAAAGTGCGTACTTTGTTTTTCGAAAGTTAGAATATATACTATCGTTAGTAACAATTATATACAAACTATATTAAGGAGTGGGTTATTCATGGAACTACAATTGGCGATAGACCTAGTAAATACTGAAGAAGCAATTAAATTGGTGGAAGAAGTTAAAGATTTCATTGATATCGTAGAGATTGGTACACCGGTTGTTAAAATTGAAGGTCTTCAAGCAGTAAAAGCTATGAAGGAAGCATTCCCTCAATTACAAGTTTTAGCTGACATGAAAACAATGGATGCAGCAGGTTATGAAGTTTTAAAAGCATCTGAACATGGCGCTGATATCGTCACTATTCTAGCTGTAGCTGAAGATGAGTCTATCAAAGGCGCAGTTGCAGAAGCAAAAAAACAAGGTAAAAAGATTCTTATTGATTTAATTGCTGTAAAAGATCTTGCTAAACGTGCGCAAGAAGTTGACGCAATGGGCGTAGACTATATTTGTGTACATACAGGTTACGACCTACAAGCAAAAGGTCAAAACTCATTTAAGGACCTTGAAACAATTAAAGGCGTTGTGAAAAATGCAAAAACTGCAATCGCAGGTGGTATTAAATTAGAAACACTTCCTGAAGTTCTTAAATCAAACCCTGACCTTATCATTGTAGGTGGCGGTATTGCTAACCAAGATGATAAAAAGGCTGTAGCTGCTGAAATGCAACGCTTAATTAAAGAAGCGGTGACCGTTTAATTATGCAAACAACTCAGTATACCGAACTCGTTTTGCAAGAACTTCAACGAACAGCAGCGCTCGTTCGCGATGAAGATGCCGAACAACTCGTAAACGGCATTCTGAGCGCAAAAAAAGTATTTGTGGCAGGAGCTGGCAGATCAGGCTTCATGGCTAGATGTTTTGTCATGCGTATGATGCATATGGGGCTTGACCCTTATATTGTGGGCGAAACCGTGACACCTAATTTGGAAGAAGGCGATATCTTTATCATCGGCTCCGGATCTGGTGAAACGAAAAGCCTGGTTGCCATGGCAGAAAAAGCAAGAAGCATCGGTGCAACAGTAGCGGCAGTAACGATTTTTCCGAACTCCACCATTGGTGATTTGGCAGATATCGTCATTGAAATTCCTGCTCAAGCGAAGTCCGGTGTCGATACAGGGAATAAATCCATTCAACCAATGGGCTCTCTGTTCGAACAAAGCCTTCTATTATTCTATGATTCTATTATTCTCCGCTTCATGGAGAAAAAAGGCATGGATTCCGACAAAATGTATGGACGCCACGCCAATCTAGAGTAGAATAACTGAATTTTCATAACGTAAAATACGTTTTCAAAAAAGGATGACTTTAAAGACAATGGCTCATTGACTTTATCGCATCCTTTTTTGAATTTTGTTGTCTTGCCCTTTTTGGCTCTATACTGAATGTAATAGTGTCTTCAACACTGCCAATAGTTCCACTTTGCTTAAAAATAGACAAAAAATAAGTGGGAGGTGAATCGATTTTTTTCGTAGAAAAACACTTGTTTGCATGGTACAATCTTCAACGTTCTTTCGCCTTCACACGTACCGAAGTTACTAACCCTTAGTTAAAGTAGGGCGTGTGGCAAGTCAACGTACAAAATATTAAGTTATAACCGTAGGGACTACGAGGTTAGCCTGCTAAATAGCCGAAGGATACTTGGATGTTCTCAGGAATCCCCTACTTCAAATTTCGTATAAAATTAAGTGGTGGGTAGTTCAAGATGACATTGAACTAATGCTTCCTTATTTAATAGATGTGCAAGAGATGCAAATTTCATTTTAGGATCAGATTTTGCTAATTTTGCTATCCTTAGTAGTTTTGTTTCCATTTATTATTCCTACCTCTGTGTGTAGTAAATGTGTCCCTAGTAACGGTGATAACTGGTAGCTAGCCTTTCCTCCATCGGCATTACCCAACTCATTGTACTACGCCGCTATCCGACTCCCTACATCGGCGTTTAGTTTCCTTGCTTATTATCGCTTGTTGACCATACTCTTCTAAAAAAGAAAAGACCGGTAGGGTCTCCCAAGTTGCCGTATCATATCAATGTATAACATACCAAGGACTCTGACTCCAGAGAAGTTTTATCCATCTTGCCCTTAATATAAAGAATAGATTTATAAGAGCTAATTAAACAGTAAAATGTGATTGTTTAGCTTTATTCCAAACAAAAACCGTAAACTCTTTTTAAGGGTTTTACGGTTTTTGTATTACATCTATTAATTTTCGTTATTTCCACTGATTACAGCTTCAACATCAATTTCCATTAACATCTCTGGCATCGCAAAGCCACTTACGATTAAACCTGTGCTACAAGGGTAGACACCTTTGAAATGCTCCGCAATAACTGGATACACTTTGCTTCTGTCTTCCCGCTTAAGGATATATACTGTGATTTTACAAATATCGTTGATTGTACCACCGGCTTCTTCAATCAGTTGTTTAACCATCTTACATGCCTGATCAGTTTGTTTTGCGACATCTCCAATACCGTGGAAATTCCCTTCCATATCAAAGCCTGTTTGTCCTCTTAAGAAAATTCTATTTCCAGCTCTTACGGCCATGCAGAATTCATTTTTAATATGATGCTCCGGCTGACCTAAAGTTGAAGGATAATATTTCTCTGTCTCGAATTTTCTAAATCTTTTAATCTCAATATTTTTAACTTCACCTTGAACTGTCATAGCGTATAATTCCTCCTAAATACAATTATGTTATCATTAAATTAAGGAATTAATCCTTAACTATTCCTTTAATTAAAATATACAGACATTTATTTCTGATGTCAATATATTTACAATATTCTGAATTTTACATCTAATTTATTTGTTTATCGGTACATCAATATGTTCCCCTTTTGGTTCAGTTACTTGGTCTTGGACTTTCTTACTGTAACGAGATTTAACAAGATATGCCACAAGAATGGCTCCAAAACTAATCAAACTTAATATCACTTGTGAGCGTGTACTCGGAATCCATGCCATGACAGCGATAACCGCCATCATCCAAAAAATCGTGAAATAGGACAAATAAGGGAATAGCCACATTTTTAATTGCAGTTTTTCCGGTGCATCCCGTTCTAACTTACGGCGAAGACGAATTTGAGCAAACGCGACTATTAAATAGTAGAAAAGCATAACTGCCCCAGCTGAATTAATCAAAAACAGAAAAACAGTTTCTGGGAAAAAGTAATTTAAGATGACACCGACATATCCAAATACTGTTCCTGCAAGTATAGCTCTTACTGGTACGCCCCTCTTATTTAATTTAATAAGGAATTTAGGCGCATCTCCTTTTCTAGTTAGGGTAAATAAACTTCTAGAAGTAATGTAGAGGCAGGCATTAAGTGAACTTAGTACTGCAGTAAGAACGACAATTTCCATTAGAAAAGGTGCAAACGGAATCCCTAATTGTTCAAGCGCAACTGCGAAAGGACTTTTAATAGCAACGCCGGCAAATTCGAAGTTCCACGGTACAATCGCTACAATAACTAAGACGGAGATGACATAGAAGAAGAGGATTCGATTCATTACTTGTTTTGTCGCCTTAGCAGCAAGCTTCGCAGGCTCATCTGATTCAGCCGCAGCAATCGTAGCAATTTCTGCTCCTCCCATAGAAAAAAGACAAGTTACACTTCCAATTAAAGCCGCAACAATTCCATGAGGGAAAAATCCACCTGAGGTATAGAAGTTTGAAAGGCCTGGTGATTCACTCCCTGGCCAAAATCCAAGTAAGTACACCGTTCCCAATACAATGAAGAAAACAATGGCAAATATCTTAATAGAAGCAAACCAAAATTCAGTTTCAGCAAATGATTTTACCGAATAAAGATTAGTTAAAGTAAGGATAACCAACAAGACTAAGCATAAAAACCAAGGTGGTATATTCGGAAAATAATTAACGAGAATACCTGCGCCTGCTACTGCTTCAATGGCGGCCACAATTACCCACATATACCAGTAAAGCCAACCGACACTAAATCCGGCCCAATTTCCTAATCCGGACCTAGCATATTCGGAGATAGAACCAGCCCTTGGTTGAGCTACCGCCATTTCCCCAATCATACGCATAACTAAAAATATTAAGGCTCCTGACAAAGCGTAACTAATAACAGCAGCTGGCCCGGATGAATTGATAACTGCCCCACTTCCTACAAATAGCCCTGCTCCGATAATCCCACCAAGTGCGATCATTGTGATATGACGATTCTTTAACGTATTCTGAAGTTGGCTCTGTGTAGAGGAATCCTGCTGATTATAGTTATTCTCCATATTTCCACCTTCCTTTATTTTGATTTTCATTCAATCTCTCAACCGGCTCGGAATACCACTTCACTCGAAACGAATCCGCTTACACCCTCTTTAAATAATTGATCATTAATCCTTTTACAACCGGTTTGTGTCCCTTAGTATTCCTTTAGTAGAAGATTATAAGTTCTTGTCTTGGAAGTCAATAATTTTCAGAATATTCAGTTCGATTTAAGTATACCTATTTTGTATAGAAATTTCGATGTTCATTATCTTATTTTAATCATTAATACCTTTCATATAGTGAAAAAATAGTACCAATAGCCAATCAAGATTATTACTTGACTGGCTATTGTAGTGGAAATCTATCACTCTTTTATAGTGAGGTTTACTTTGAGTCTAATAATGCGACTCCAGCAATGCCCGGTTCCGTCATTTCATATGGATTTAAAATAAGATCTAACTCTTCTTTTGATAAAACTCCTTCTTGAATGCATAATTCACGTACAGATTTTCCTGTTAAAATGGCCTTTCTTGCTATTCTTGCCGCAGTTTCATAGCCAATATGTGGGTTAACAGCTGTAAGGACTCCTACACTTTTTTCTACATATTCTTTCAGATGAGCTTCATTCGCTTCAATTCCAGCTAGGCAATAATCTGTAAATGAACGAAAAGCATTTTTCATGATACTAATCGACTGAAGTAGATTGAATACAAGAACAGGTTCCATAACGTTCAATTCAAACTGTCCGGCTTCGGAAGCTGCACAAATCGTATGGTCATTGCCAATAACCTGAAAAGCTACCTGGTTAATCATCTCAGGCATCACTGGATTCACTTTTCCTGGCATAATAGATGACCCAGGCTGACGAGCTGGAAGGGAAATCTCAGCAAGTCCTGTGCTTGGACCTGATGCCATTAAACGAAGGTCATTAGCAATTTTGGACATATTAATCATACAAATTTTTAAAGTAGCTGAAACTTCCGTATATGAATCCGTATTTTGAGTGGCATCAATCAGGTGCTTAGCCCTTTCAAGGGGTAATCCACTAATATCCGCGAGAATTCTTACTACTTTCTCAATATAAACTGGGTCAGCATTCAATCCTGTTCCAACTGCGGTCGCACCCATATTTATTTCATATAAAGGTTGACATGCTTGGTGAATGCGCTTGATATCACGTTCAAGAACACAGCTATATGCTTCAAACTCTTGTCTAAGGCGAATAGGAACAGCATCTTGCAAATGAGTACGTCCCATTTTAATTACGTGGTCAAATTGTTGGGCTTTTCCCCTAATCACTCTATTCATATCGTACATCGTTTCTAATAGTTTCCCTAAACATTTAAGTGTTGAAATATGAATCGCTGTCGGAAACACATCATTTGTTGATTGAGACATATTCACGTGAGTATTCGGACTTAAATGATGGTAAGAGCTTTTTTCATATCCAAGCAATTCAAGTGCGCGATTAGCAATGACCTCATTGGCATTCATATTAAGGGATGTGCCTGCACCGCCTTGGATAGGGTCAACAATAAAATGACTAAGCCATCTACCTTCAATAATTTCATCTGCGGCCTGCACAATCGCTTGACCTAGTCGAGCGTCTAAACGTTGATTATTCATATTGGCTATTGCGGCTGCTTTCTTTACCATTGCAACTGCTTTGATTAATTCTTCGTTAATACGATATCCCGTAATCGGAAAATTTTCGGCAGCACGTATCGTTTGAATCCCATAATATACATCTGATGGTACTCTTTTTTCACCTAAGAAGTCTTTCTCTATTCGCCATTTCTCTTTTAACATGTTGAATCCACCTTGTCTTTTAATAATAAAGGGAACAACTCTATCAAAATTCGAAACAATGGTAAAAGAACCACTCTATCCTTGATTCCCCTAAAGAACCATAGTCTTTGAAAACCGTTCTTGATCTAAATTGATGATCCCTTTTAAGATTAAGTTCCCCGCCTTTTCAATATCTTCAGGCAAACTTAATTCCTCAGGACAATGACTTTTTCCGTCAATACTTTTTACAAAAACCATGGCTGCCTTTGTGATAGAAGCCATATGAGCCGCATCATGTACTGCCATACTAGGTAACGTCATAAATGGCTCTCTCATCTCATTAGCTGTATTCTGTAAAGTTTTTACAATGTCTTCGTTAAGAACAACCGGCTTTTGATCAAGAAAAGTTTGCTGCTGAATTTTAACCTTCCTATTTATAGCGATTTCTTTCCACGCACTTTCTATCGCGCTGACAGTATATTGGATATCCTCTTCTCTCTCTCCTCTTACTTCCAAGATAAAATCGATTTGACCTGGGATAATATTCGCTGCATTTGGGGAAACATCCAATTTCCCAACAGTTCCTACCACACGGCGATGACCATTTTTGCATTGACGTTCCACCTCAAGAACCATTTCAGCTGCAGCTGTTAATGCGTCTTGACGATGTTCCATCATGGTTGTACCCGAGTGATTCGATTGTCCGATCACCCTTACCTTACTTCGATAAGTCCCAACTACCTTATCTATAACTGCCATCGAAATATCTTTACTTTCTAACCGCTGTCCCTGCTCGATATGCAGTTCAATAAAGGCTTTTGTGTCTTTCTTCATCCCTGCCATGACTGGAAACTTATCAAAGCCCCCTCCAGCCTTTTTAAGTTCATGACTAAGTTTAGTTCCTTTTGAATCATAGACGTCCTCTAACATCTCTTCCGTCAACTTACCAACAAATGAACGACTGCCAAACGTTGATAAATTGAAATCATTTGACTCTTCGGCTGTAAACGAAACAATCTCTAAATCATGATCAAACGTTACTTGATTTTCAATAAGAGTTTGAATGATTTCTTTCGACATAAGGACACCAAGAGGACCATCATATTTGCCACCATTCGGAACAGAATCCAGATGTGAACCGATGACTAAGCTACCTTGCTTTTTCCCTGTTCCTTTGAGCTTTCCCCAAATATTAGCAGCACCATCAATAGTGACTTCTAATCCCATGTCTTCTAATTCTTTTATAAATAATGCCCTTATTTCATAATCAGCTGGGGAAAAACTAGGCCTTGTTACTCCACCTTGATCATTTTTTCCGTAATGTGCATACCTTTCGATATCCGCCATTAATCGATCGATATTTATTTGCATGGCTCTTCACTGCCTCGCTTCCTACTCACATTCAATCTCTATTACGTGTCACCTTTTACCCCATAAGAAGGTGCAAGTTCTGGCTCGATCGCTCTAATTTTGTAATCCTTTGCTTGAGGTCCGTAAATTTCCCAAAGTCTTTTCAAGTCATTTAATGGATCGTCACTATAATCAACACGCAAATCTACAAACGCAAATGAAGTATCTGGGTGATAGACTAGCAGGCCAATGGAATGCTCTTGATCCAATTCCCCTCCCATAGTAAATCCGCGTTCAATCGCTGCGATTAATCGTTCAGGTAAAGATAGGTGCTTTAATTCTAGAAAACATTGCCCCATCGCCTTTGGAATTTCTAGGTCACTTAATAGATTGCCAATACTAGCAACATCTTTCGCGTAAAATTCTCCGTTTACTCCAAGTGCTTTTTCTCCAGTAAATACACTAGAATTTCCGTCAGCATCTACACATGCTAATTGTCTAAATTCCGAAAAGTCAGAAGCACCTACCATCGTTCTAATAGCTGCCTGAGCATGATAACCTTTTTCTAAAGTTGAAAGACCGATGTCTGCCAATCTCGGATCCGTTACGTTCTGTGTCAAGATCACCCCAGTATTAGATTTAACCCACGGACATCTAGCACCCACAGAAGGGCTACTAGAAGTAACAATAGCTCCCAATGCTCCTGTTGATGAACAGCGTCCTGCTACAGAAAATGTCATTTTAATTTTCCTCCCTCAAAAAATTAGGGTCAACAAAGATGAGTACTGCATCTTTGCTGCACTGATCATTTTATTTTTCACTCAATTGATCATTTAAAAAACTTTAAATTTTGACAGCCTTAAATGATGGTAAACATTCCTCTCCTAATAACTTTTCTGCTTGTTGGTAGTTTCCTATTTCCAACAGCTTTCGAATACGTGAGGTTGAAATCATTTCACCATGTTCACATGTTAAGGGCTGCAATACTTCTACTTTAAATTGGTGACATAATACTTCTATCGTTCCTTTTCTACCTTTCCCGAATAAGAAGTTAGGTCCTTCCCATACTTCAACTGGATTCAATTCTTTTAATTCGGTAATGAATTCTGGAACTTCTTTTTTAGTAAACGCTTCGTCAAATACCTACAATCACAAAGTCAGCCCCTAGCATGTCAAGACGTTGAAGTTTTTCTTCTACTGACATTAACTGCTGACAATCTTTAAAGTATACTTTCGGAGGAGGTTCGAACGTGTAAACAACAAACGGAACTCTTAGCTTTACAGACCGCTCTTTTGCTTTTAACAGCAATGCTTGATGCCCTCTATGAATACCATCAAGAGCACCGATCGTTAGAACAGATGCAGAAAGCTGTAAAGTACCTGGTGTATGAATGTTCAATAAATCTTCCCCTTCCTATCTTTTTTAAAGGCTAGTTAGAGATACAGCTGGTTTTAAAACCGCTGCTTTTCGAACCATTTCACGTTGCGCTTCCGCATCAAAACTATTGAAAACAGCCATTTGTTGAGCGAATGGTGGGCTTTGTGCAAATAATTCGAAGGTTGTTCTATGTCCTGCATAAGAAGAATTTAAAAGATCTCTTGCAAAGTATAATAATTTCCCTCTTTCTTCTGCACTCCAATCACCTACAGAATAGTACGTATCGACATATTTTTGAATAGCTGGATCTGCTAAAGTAGTAGAATCTGGTGTAACTGCTAATTGCCCTCCTACAAGCTCTCTTGTTAAATGAGCCATCGCTGGGAAATTAGATAATGCAAATACTCGACCTGTATATAGAAGTGATTGATTTGGCATCATTAAACCACCTGGGCTAACTTCTGCATTAGCAACGGCCGCTGTTAGATGAGCGTTAATGCCTTCACGATAATTAATAAGTTGCGAAATTTTTTCTTTTACTGCTTGGAGTTTTGTTAAACCTGTTTGTTCTACATTCAATAATGCTGTTCCTAGTAAATAATCTGCTCTTCTTAATACTCTGAGGACGTAGTTGAAGGCCGAATAACGATGTAATGTTGAACGAATGTAAGCAGCAGATGCTAAAGAGCGATGGAATAATACATTTTCCCACGGAATAAGTACATGATCAAAAATAAGTAATGTATCAATTTCTTCAAATTTAGTAGCAATCGGATAATCGGTACTATCTTTATTTGTTCCAAGGGATGTACGACAAATATGTTTTAATCCTGGTGCACCCATATCTGCAATGAATCCACAAGCAAAGGGAGCCATTGATTCTTCTCCAGCTTCCCAGTTTAAGATCGTTGGTTTAACGAAAGCCTGGTGAGCATAAGCTGCGGCTGTTTCAAATTTCGCACCTTTTACGACAATCCCTTTATCATTTTCTTCAACAACGTGAAGCAAAGTTCCGCCATCTTTTCCACTAAACAACTTACTACGATCTCCTTTTGGATCTGTATTGGCAGAGACATGGAATACATCTTTTCTAGCAATACGGTCAATATGGTGTTCAATATTTTCTGCATAAGTAGGATCTATTTCTTTTAATTTATCTTTCGCATCATATAAAGACCACATTTCTCCAATGGTTTCATCGCCGACTCGGTAAACGACACCCCCAAGATCATCAAGAACCGTTTCAACATAATTACGGATGGCTGTTAGATCTTCTTTTGTTTTAGGAGCTTTGTATCCTCTAGAAACAATCTCACCGTCATCTAATCGTGCTGTAACTGCTTCTTTATATTGTGGTTCATAGGCTAAATCGTACATTCTTGCTTTTACATCAATAATCGGCTTAAACGTTGGATGTTCAGCTATATTCGTCACTCTTTCTCCATCAACGTATACTTCCCTTCCATCATTCAAGGATTCACGATACTGATTTCCTGTCATCAATGCCATAAAAAAACTTCCTCCTTTTAATCGTTTAATTTTCTAATTTGAAAGGGCTTTCAATAATCCTTATCTTTTATTTTAAGATTGCTTAAACTGGCCAAACTTTCCTTTAAAATATACTAGTGGATCCCCTTCAGAAGCATGAGCATTTTGAACTTGGGCAAGAAAAACGGAGTGAGTGCCTCCCATCACTTCCTCAACCACTCGACATTCAAGTTGGGCAAGACTATTATTTAAAACAGGGTTACCAAGTTCCCCATAGATTTTTTCCACATCATTGAATTTTTCCGTATTAGATCTAGCAAACTGTAACGCAAGTTCTCCCTGATTTTCTCCAAGAATATTGACAGTAAAAGAACCTGCTTTTGAAATAGCATGACGGGTTCCTGTATTTTTATTAGCACAAACAAGCAGCATTGGAGGCTCAAGAGATACCGAACAAACTGCGCTAGCTGTAAGCCCATAATCTATGTCATTTTCTCTTACTGTGATAATCGATACTCCACTGGTGAAATGACTAATGACATTTCTAAATACCTCGTGATGGACTAATTGTGACGACTGATAATCTTTTGAAGAAATTGAACTCATATAACATGTTTCCTCCTTCCACACTTATTTATGGAATTATTCTTAATATGTTCCTTAAATAAAATATAACTGAAGATAAACGATGGAGTCAACATATTTTTTAGAAAATTCAAATATTTTTACCAACCTTCTTTTTTTTGTAAATAGAAAAGGAAATCTACGATAAATATCGAACCAGATTATTAACTCTTAAAATTTCATTTTGTTAAAGGAGATAGAAGATGATCGAACATTTATCAAAGTTAACAGAAAATATTTATCAGTCATTAATCAAATGGCGCCGAGATTTTCACAAACACGCGGAATCTGGGTGGGTGGAATTTCGTACAGCATCCATTGTTGCGTCGAAACTCCTTTCATGGGGATATGAAGTTCACGTGGGCCGAGATGTCATCAATGAAGATGATAGAATGGGGGTTCCTAAAACAGAAGTACTCGAGCAAGAGAAAAAGCGCGCCTTATCTCAGGGAGCTGATCCAGAATGGGTGGAACAATTCTCTGGTGGATTTACTGGAGTGGTCGGAATTCTCGACACTGGTCTTCCTGGTCCAACGATTGCTTTTCGCGTCGACATGGATGCTTTAGATATTCAAGAAGCCTTATCCAATGAACACCGACCAACGAAAGAAGGGTTCTCTTCCATTAATGCTAATATGATGCATGCTTGTGGCCATGATGCCCATACTTCGATTGGATTAGGGGTTGCTTACGTCCTTTCTCAAATCAAAGATCAACTTAAAGGGATAATTAAATTGATTTTCCAGCCAGCTGAAGAAGGGGTACGAGGCGCGAAATCCATGGTTACTGCGGGTGTGGTAGACGATGTCGATATCTTTATTGCTATTCACGTTGGTTTTGAAGCCGAACTTGGTGAATTAATTTGTGGTGATCTCGGTTTCATGGCCACAACTAAGTTCGATGTAACATATACAGGTGAGGCCTCTCACGCTGGTGCTAGACCTGAACAAGGAAAAAATGCTCTACTCGCCGCAGCAACAGCAGCGCTAAATCTACACGCTATTTCAAGACATAGTGAAGGTTACTCTCGTGTGAATGTCGGATTTTTACAAGCTGGCAACGGTAGAAATATTATTCCTAATCAGGCAATCTTCAAAGTCGAAGTTCGCGGAGAGACAACCTCCATTAACGACTTCATGTATCAAAAAGCATTACAAATCATTCAATCCGCGGCTGATATGTATGAAGTTGAAGTAAATATAGATATTGTTGGTGCAGCAAAAAGTGTTGAATCGAGCGAAGAACTCATCTCCTTTATTAGTCAACAAGCTAAACATATTAATGAAATTCACACCATTCAAGACTCGTATAAATTAGGCGGTTCTGAAGACGCAACCTATATGATCTCACATGTGAAAGAAAGAGGTGGTCATGCGGCTTATATCGTGTTTGGAACCACACTCTCCGCCGGCCATCACAACGAACAGTTCGACATCGATGAAAATGTAATACCCATCGCAGTAAAGACACTCACTCTTTGCGCTTATAATGCGGTGAGTTATAATACTAATAGAATGATATACAACCCCCAATGTTAGGTGGTGAACAATATAAAAATAATAGCAGGTATTGTCGGCCCAAAAGATACAGTCATGTTGATATCTGATATTGCGAAAGAATATTCAGATAAACTGGACTACCTTCCATTTATATACAAAAGTTCCGATGAAACAATTGATATTATAGAAACCAACCAACACTTGGTCGACATTTGGATCTTTTCAGGGGTTACTCCTTACGTAACAGCCCAACAAAGTACATCAAAAAAACCTTTCTTCTATCTAGAGTTAAATGGAACAAGTTTAACGAATGAATTGATTAAAATTAAGTATAAAGATCAAAAAAGCCTTAACCGTGCTAGCATTGATTTACTCGAAAAAAATGATGTTTACGAGACGTATCATGACCTAGATTTTATCTATGAAAATATTTACCTATATGAGTATCCAGGATTTACAGAAGTTCAAGAAATTATCTCTTTTCATGAAAACCTTTTTAATCAAAAAAAAGTAGACGTATGTATCACTTGTTTAAATTTCGTATATGAACATCTAAAGGCTAAAGGAATCCCGATTTATCGGGTCACTCCTACACGTGCCAATATTCGTCAAACATTAAAATCAGCACTTCAACAATGGGAAACCTTACATTTCAAACAATCACAAATTGCGATTTTATTAGTAAAAATAGAGGAATCAAATAAAGATACGAATCATCACACGATTTCTTATGATTTACATCGATTAAACCTAGAATTGCAAGCTGCTGTTTTAAACTTTTCCGAATCTATTTACGGTTCCTTTGTAACACTTGGGGTTGGAGTATTTCTGATTTTTTCAACAAGAGGTTCTTTAAATAAAACAGGACGACAAGTGGGAGATCTCTTAGAAAATCTCGCTTTGATCACCGAATTACCAGCAAACGTTGGCATTGGATATGGAGAAACGGCTTTAATTGCTGAAGAGAACGCTCGCATCGCTTTAAATCATGCAAAACATTACGGTTCTTTCTGTGCCTTTCTTGTAAAGGATAACGGAATCATCGAGGGTCCTCTTAAGGAACAGGAAAGTATTTCTTTTAGCTATTGGACCGAGAATAAAGAAATAAGTGATAAACTGAAACAATGTGGTGTAACCATTACAACATTTAATAAAATTTTGTCCGTCCAAAAAAGGGCTGGGAATAACTCAATCACCGCATCCATTCTCGCAGAGTGGCTCAAAATGACACCTCGAAATGCACGTCGTATTCTTAACGGTTTAGCCGAGCAAGGAATTGCAGAAATCATCGGCGATGAAGCCCCAACCTCGAAAGGTAGGCCAAGAAAGATTTATAGGGTTAATAGCGACGTTGAATAAGCTTTTTAAGCGAAAAATAATATTTTCGCTATGGGGTACAGACACATGCCCATCAAGCTAACGATGGAAATGACTCGGTACGAAATGACCCTTGTTTCAAAACGAGCGAGTGATGAAACAGTAGGCATGCCAAAGAAACCTATTAAAATGTGATTTTTTTGCTAAGCGGCTTGTTTATGCTTTACTGTCTTTTCGTACACTACTCCTAGAATATCAAAAACGGTCTTCTTCTTATACCGATAACATTTACGTCCATTTTTCTTAAGCAATTGATAGAGGCGATGAAGAATCTTTACAAGTTCATTTGTGCTACTAGCCATTGCCTCAAACAGTAACGGAAAGTAGTCCTTAATCATATAAATGTAAGCGTCAAACACACCCCACCTTCTAACCTCTTTCGTGTTATGTGATAATCACATTAACATCAATGGTTAGGAGGTTTTTTCATGACAAAAAACGAACGGCGAGCCATGTGGCAGGCGCGAATTGAAGCATTTAAAGCGAATGAGGAATCCAGCGTCTCGGCCTGGTGTTCTGCAAACGATATCAGTGTCCAAAGTATGTATACATGGCTAAACAAGAGTTACCAAACACAAACATCCGAAAGCCTTCCTTTCTAGCTTTGAAGGATCCCTACATGTGAATGGCTATCAATGATTTACCGAAGGTAAAACTGGTGGGGTGCTGGGCACATGCACGCAGAAAATTTGACAAAGCACTCACTGCGCTACCTGCGGAAGCAAAGAATAAAGAAACACCTTACGCCGCTGAAGAAGGACTCCAATTTTGTAATCAATTATTCGCCATCGAGCGAAAATTAAAGGATGTCAGTCTTGATGAACGCCAAAAAGAACGTTTTGAACGTAGTCAACCTGTGCTGGATGCTTTTTCAACATGGGTACAAAAGCAAAGTTCACGCGTCACACCCAAAAGTGCTCTGGGACAAGCCATCAAATATTGCCGAAACCAGTGGCCACGTCTAACAATGTTTTTACAGGACGGACGCTTAGAAATCGATAATAATCGAAGTGAACGCGCCATAAAGCCCTTCGTGATTGGTCGCAAAAATTGGATGAATAGATTGAAACTCTGATTTATCTAACTGTTGCATAATGGTCGAACGCTTAAGATTCATCCTCTCTAAAAAGGAAATTGCCCTACCTCGGCGAAAGGTTTTTGGTCCATGTTGTTGTGAGCCATCTTCTCCTCTGTAACGATCACCACTATGACGTCCCTCTTTCTTAAAATCCTTAAAGTCTTCATTTCTCATTATAAATCACCCTTCTTTGTATACAACCGTATACATTTTGTCAATGTTAATTCCATGAAAATGCACCTCGCATAATGGCATTTTGGGTTGTTTAGTCACTCCCATTTTCCGTTTTTCACGAAGGTGCGTTTTTGTTTTTTTATGAAAGGCATGACTTTTTGAACACGCTCTTTATATATTAATCGAAATCTAATTTATAATCCGCGGCTTTAATCATTTTTAGTTTTTTAGAGAAAACGTAGATTAAGCCTAGGTTAATGATTATCGGAAGAATGAAGAACGTGCTTAGCATGATTGAAATATTTTTAGCTGTCCATCCACCTTCAGCCAAATTTATATAATTCAACGGTCCAACTAATCCTGTCAAACCGAAACCGGCACTAAAAGGTGTGCCTTGAATATTTAACAAACCTGCCAATGCGCCGAGAATAGCTGCTGTAATCACCATTGGAAAAGCAATTTTAGGTTTCAGTAAAAAATTTTTCATTTGAAGTTTAGGGGTACCAAAAACAATAGCTAATGCGGTTCCGAGTGAGTTTGCTTTGTAGCTAGCGATTGCAAAACCCACACCTGCTGCAACTATTCCGAGATTAGCAGCCCCAGCCCCTATACCTGAAAGCATAATAACAGTTGCCATACCTACTGTTGAAATGGGTAACAGAATCATAATGCAGAAAATAACTGCAATAATTGCGCCCATTACGATTGGTTGTAATGAAGTCAAATTTGAAATAGCAATACCTAGTATGCCTGTAGAACGTGTCGTTAATGGAAGAAGCATAAGCCCAATCATACCTGGCACTAAAATACTTAAGGTCGGCATCAGAAGAATAGAGTAGGCTTTTAATCGGTCGCCAAGTAATTGAACGAACAAAACCGCTAGCGCAGCCGTAATTCCTGTATTGATCACAATTCCAATCCCATCGAGGGTAATTAAACCTTCAGCGTTTTTTTGAATAACCCCACTGCCGACCATTGCTGCAATCCCTACACTTGCAGTTTGAATAGGCGTCAACTTAAACGTGATTCCTACCATTACGCCAATCATTATGGGTAACAAACTCATTACAAATACGGTGATGTCGAATACTTGCTGTAATGCAGGAAAATGAGGAATTAATAACTTAAGTATTTCTCCAAGTAAAGCATTTGGAATTAGGGCAACTACAATTCCAATACTAATTCCATTCAATAACTTATCAACGAACTCTTTCACTATAATAATCCCCAATCCCATTGATGTTGAAAAAAACTAAAGGTTCTTGCATCGCTATTGCGAACTGCATCTCTGCTAGACCTTGCATAACAAATAATAGAATAATACCGCCTATTAAGTACGCAATAAGTACCGACGGACCTGCCATATCAATGGCTGCACTACTTCCTTTAAATAATCCTGCACCAATGGTACCACCTAATGCCATCATCATAATATGACGTGAGGTCATTGTTCTCTGTAATTTCTGGTTGTCATTTTCCATTTTCTTACCTCCTAAAATTAAAAAAAGGCATATCGTCTCTTCTTTCATCTGATGATGAAGGAAGAGACGATATGCCTTAAGCAAACCGCGGTACCACTCTAATTGGTTCTTCATGAACCCTACTTAAAAACCTGGTAACGAAGGTTAATCGTTAAAGTAAATAGAATAGTCTATCAATTCTATTTACTTTACCACTCCTAGGCAAGTTCAAAGTCTTATTGGACTGCGTTGCACCAACCCGCAGCTCTCTCCATCCAATAATGAGCTTTTACTACTCCTATTCTTTGCGTTTTCTAAAATTATATTAAAAACATTTTATTTGTTATCCAAGATAATACTGGCTTGTTTTAATTCTGTCAACCTTATATTTCAAAATAACTTTCAATATAGAAGTATTTTACGAAATTTGGACATGGCTTTTCTAAACTCTATACACAAATTAACCCACCTGTTACTTGAACGAGAATCTTATAAAATGGGAAATAAAGCACGTAATGGATTACTGTTTACAAAATGTCCACCTAATATATTCCCTATTGAAGTAAGTGACGAAAAAAATTGACTTAGAGAACATCGTTGAAGAAGGCCTGGAGCTTCTTATTGCAGATAAAAAACAAGCGAAAATCTTAATTGAAATGCCTTTAAAAAAGCTAATGGCTGTCCAAAAAATCTTTTTGGACAGCCACATCTTATGTTTTTTCATTCTTTAAATACTCATCACCTTATCCTTGAACTAATCATTCAACCCATTATCCTCTAAATATCCCTCAGTACTCCCATATACTTTAATAATATGATCCTCACCCCAATTGCAAAGTGAGGTCAAAATTGGCTCTAAGCTTTTACCGTACTCACTTAACTCATACTCTACTTTTGGTGGGAGTTCGTGATAAAGAATACGGTTAATGACACCATCACATTCTAACTCTCGCAATTGTTGTGTCAGCATCTTTTGTGAAATATTTGGCATAAGTCTTTTAAGTTCACTTGTGCGTTTTTTACCGTGTGTTAGATGACATAAAATAACACATTTCCATTTCCCCCCAATGACATCTAGTGTAGCTTCAACTGAAATATTGTATTTTTTCTTCGTTTCCATCCTTTATAACCCCTAATCTTTAATAAAAACATGTGTATGCAGGAACCAAAAGGTACCTATATTACAAATAAGTACGTACTTTCCTTTTTGTTTTACATGTCTCATAATAGCATTTGTTCCGGAACATTTGGCAAGTAATTGCACACTGAAAGACAGAAGGAGATTCTATGAAAAAACAGAAGCAAACAAATACTAAGGCTCTACTTGCGCTGGCAGTGACTGCTTTTGCCATTGGGACAACTGAATTTATAAGCGTTGGTTTACTACCAATGATTGCAGCGGATTTACAAACTTCAGTCAAAGTAACAGGTTTGACAGTATCCGTTTATGCCTTAGGTGTAATGATTGGCGCACCTGTCTTAACATCGCTACTTGCACATATGCCTCGGAAAAAATTGCTCCTTGGCATTATGTTAGTTTTTATTCTAGGTAATAGCATTGCCATGTTCTCTACAACAATTGGTGTACTTCTTGTAGCTAGACTCGTCTCAGCATTAGCTCATGGTGTATTTATGTCGATAGGCTCAACTATAGCTGCAAGTCTTGTTCCAGCAAATCGACGTGCAAGTGCGATTGCTATTATGTTCACTGGCTTAACTGTAGCAACCATTACCGGAGTTCCTTTTGGGACATTAATCGGTCAGCAATTTGGATGGCGCATGGCATTTGCCTTTATTGTTGTAATTGGGGTTCTTGCTTTTATTGCCAATATCATTTTAGTACCTGCTTCAATTCAAAAAGGAACTAAAACTGGCTTTGGTGAACAACTTAAGTTATTGAAAAATGGCCGTTTAGTATTAGTGTTCATCATTACGGCATTAGGGTATGGTGGAACATTTGTCGTCTTTACTTATCTTTCACCTTTATTGCAGGAAGTATCAGGATTTACGGCAAAAACTGTTACACTGATTATTTTGTTATATGGACTAACAGTTGCAATTGGTAATTCAATTGGTGGTAAACTAGCTAATTACAATCCAATTCGTGCATTATTTTATATGTTCGTTGTACAAGCGATTGTGTTATTTATTCTATACTTTACCGTACCATTTAAAGTAGCTGGGCTAATTACAATTTTGTTTATGGGGCTCTTTGCGTTTATGAACGTTCCTGGTTTACAGGCTTATGTTGTAATTTTAGCAGAACGTTTTGTACCAAGCGCAGTTGATGTTGCTTCGGCCATTAATATTGCTGCATTTAATGCTGGTATTGCTATTGGCTCTTATGCAGGTGGTGTCATAGCAGAGTCAATTGGTTTGATCCATACAACGTGGATAGCAGGTATTATGGTTATTATAGCTGTCTTTTTGGTGGCCATTTGTGTCAAACAAGAAAAAAATGAGGAGAGTGTTTAAATTGAATTCACAAACAACTACATTAAATAATGGATTGAAAATGCCTTTGTTAGGCTACGGTGTTTTCCGTGTAGAAAATGGGGCTGCACTTGCTGAGGCTGTTAAAACAGCGATTAAAAAAGGCTATCGTAGCATCGATACTGCTCAAATTTATGGTAATGAAGAAAGCGTAGGACAAGGAATTAGAGAAGCCATTTCTGAAGGATTAGTTACACGTAAAGAACTTTTCATCACATCAAAAGTATGGAATGCTGGCCTAAATTATGAAGCTGCACTTGCAGCATATGATGACAGCTTAACTAAAATGGGATTAGATTATTTAGATTTATACTTAATCCACTGGCCTGGCCAAGATCAATATTTAGAGGCTTATAAAACACTTGAAACAATTTATAAAGAAGGACGCGTACGTTCAATTGGTGTAAGTAACTTCCAAGTTCATCACCTAGAAAACTTACTTAAAGAAACAGAAATTATACCAGTTATCAATCAAATTGAATTCCATCCTCGCCTAGTACAGCAAGAGGTACGTGACTATTGTGCTAAGAATGACATTCATGTTGAAGCTTGGTCTCCACTTATGAACGGTGAACTTTTAAAAGATGAAACGTTACAAAGCATTGCATCAAGTCACAGCAAGTCAGTTGCACAAATCGTCTTAAAATGGGATATACAGCATCAAGTTGTGACGATTCCAAAATCTATGACAGAATCACGCATTGAAGAAAATATAAATATTTTCGACTTTGAACTAACTTCTGAAGAAATGGCACAAATCGATGCACTAAACGAAAATCTTCGATGCGGTCCAGATCCGGATGTATTTAATTTTTAAAATATATTGTATCAATGCCAAACACACCTAGCTTTCAATCTGCTGGGTGTGTTTGGCCTATTTCTTTGAAATGAGCAAGATTGATACTTCCTATTTCGTCATGACAAGACTAAACAACGTGCTATTCGACGCAGGGGGATCCTTTCAGAGCGTTACTTCCTCATTCGACTCCTCGACATAACCCTTCAGTTTTAGAAATCTAAAACTGCCTGGCCCTTACCGAAATTGTGTGACCACATTTCATTTGAGCCAGGAACATTTCGCACCAACAATATGGCCCTTTAATGGAATAACTAAAACATGATGAGAACTTTTAAAACAAATTAAATCTACTTTCACCAAATCTCCCGTTCATTTGAGTAAAGCGTGTTACAATCGTATTTTAGTAACAATATTATTTATGAATAAGAAACTTATATAAATTTGCTTGGGTCAATAAATATCCTAACAATAAGTCCAATATTTAACATAGATATGAATAGGAATAATAAAGTCATTAAAATTCACTTATAAAAACGTAAAAGGAGACACTACTTAAATTGTAGTATCTCCTTTTAAAGTTCTTTAAAAAGATTAAGCTCAGCTTGACTTCTGAAATAGAAAACAGTGTTATTTTTAATAAACAATAAATTTTTTACTTATTAAACTATTCTGCCATATTCCGACAGCGTTTTCGTTCGTTGTCCTTTATACTACTAATTTGATAGATAAATGATTAAGAGATAATAAATTGAATTAAACAAGCGCTAGTTTCATAATGAATCTATTATTTCTATATGAGTTTACTTTCCTTTAGTGAAAAACAATCTATCAGTTTATTAAACATCAGAACTCAATTGAGTTGCGGAGGGATATGAGTGAGCGCAAACATGGGAGTACAAATAATTAAAAATTACGACAAATTGGAAGATCAAGTTTTAGTAAAGATGGCTCATAGTGGAGATAGTGAGTCATTGACTTTTTTAATTAATAAATATCATAATTTTGTTCGTGTGAAGACAAGACCATACTTTTTAATTGGCGCAGATAAAGAAGATCTTGTTCAAGAGGGAATGATTGGTTTATATAAAGCGATTCGTGATTTTAGAGCGGATATGATGACCTCTTTTAAAGCTTTTGCTGACCTTTGTATCACTAGACAGATTATAACGGCGATCAAAACGGCTACTCGTCAAAAGCACGGCCCTCTAAATTCGTATGTTTCTCTGGACAAGCCCCTTTATGATGAAGAATCCAACTATACGCTTATGGATATGATATCCGGAGAAGAAATAACGAATCCGGAAGCATTAATCATTAATCAAGAAAAAGCTAATGATGTAGATCTTAAAATAGCCGAATTGCTTAGTGATTTGGAAAGAAGAGTGTTGACGTTATATATGGATGGACAATCATATGTGGAAATTTCTGAAGAACTAAACACGCATGTAAAGTCGATTGATAATGCTCTCCAACGAGTAAAAAGAAAACTTGAACAGCATTTAAGGATAAGAATGGCAATCTGATAACCTCGTTTGTTTTTGTGAAAATTGAAAACGTTGTTAATTCCGACCACAAAAATTGCTTGGAAGGCCAAAGCAGTTTCTGTGGTTTTTTCATTGCCCATTTGTTAAATAGGCAGACAAGGAAATTGTACTTTACTTATTCCGCAATCAGGCGCTTTAATTGAAGATGGATTACGGAAATGATCAGACTTAAAAAAGGCTAGAATTATTTCATCCGAATAAACCTCTTATATGCGCATGTCTTTATAACCTTATTATTAATTATGATTATAGTCATATACATTAAAATAGTTTTCAACATATATGTCAATATATATGTTATAAATCTCAACATTAATAATTGTATTACATAAAATATACATACTATATGTATGTAACTCACAGCGTATTCCTAATGATATCTTGACTATCTACTGGTACTACCTTCACTTCCAATAATCCTACCCCTGACCTACTTTACTCGTTCACAAAAATTATCTGACAGAATCTCACTTCCATTACCAGAATACATAGTTTAATTAAACTTTCAACAATAGCAATAATAATAAAGCATATGTTAATATATATATTAACATATGCTTTATTATTGAAAATTCAGTATATTACATCATATATTGTATGATAGAAACCAACAATTCATATAGAGATTTCTTGATCTGTTTATAGTTAAATAGGATTCCAAAACCTTTAAAGTATTTATTGAAAGAGGTGTTAATGTTGACAGCAAAAATAATAACATTTGGAATTAGTAAAGGTGGCTGTTCCAAATCGACTAGCAGTGGTATTACTTCTTATCTATTAAGTAAAGAGGAAAAAGTTTTGGCCATCGATATGGATGGACAAGGGAATTTAACGAGCTTTTTGACTGGCGAATATGACATATGCAATGCCTTTGAACAAAGGACCATTTTAGAAGCCATTTTAAATGAGGACTCACGTTCTTATATCATAAAAATTAAAGAGAATTTAGATTTAATCCCCTCCAACGATTTCCTAGCTACGTTGCCTAGAAAAATGTTTGAAAAAGGCCTGAATTTAGATGCTTTACAAAAAGCACTCCAACCTGTTATGGAGGATTACGATTGGATTATTATTGATACACCACCCGCATTATCCGAACAAACCGTCATGCCTTTAAGTACATACTCAGAAGCTGGTAGTTATGCTGTTATTATGTTCGATGGTTCGATATTTGCATATTATGCTATTCCAAAATTCTTAGAGATCATTGATGGGGCCAGAGAACGATATAACCCCACTTTAAAAACTGCTGGAATTCTATTTTCCCTAATTGATGCTAGAGCTAAAGAAAATGAAGTTATGCAGGAAGCCATCGAAGAAGATTATCCTAACCTAAAGTTTGAAACGATAGTACGAAGAAAAGCATCCACTAGACGGATAGCTATATCAGGATTTGAAAGAAATTCAGAACTGAAAAACGCATTAGAGTTTTACAATCCCTTTGTAGAGGAGTTGAAAAAACGTGTCCAGCAAAAACAACCTCAAAGATAAGATAAAAAAGCCAAATGCTACTCAGGCGTTCTTTAATTCATATGATATAGAGAAAGATAATAACAAAATTAACATTAATGATGAGAACAAAGATGTTGTCGCAAACAACAATAAAAAAGACGATGAAATTGACATCAAAATTGAAACATATGTCAATAATAACAATGTTGTTATTGTTAATGATGAAGACGATGATGATTACTTTAGAAATTTAGCGTCTGGAAAAAAGATACCTAAGAAAAAGCCGAAGAAAGTCTTCACCTCATTTTATATGGATGCTGACCTGGCTATTGAAGTAGATAAAATTGCAGCTAGAGGAGAAAAAGGGGACAAGTCTAAACTTATTAACCAAGCAATTAGAAAATTATTGGAAGACTACGATGTTTTAGAAAAAAGTAATTAACTTTTCAAGTACAAAACAAAGTGGCCAGTATTAAGCAAATAAGGCTAAAACGCGGAAAACCTTGTTTTCCGCGTTTCGTTTGAACTCCATTATATAGTGTTATTATTTATTTCTTTTTTAATGTAAGAGCTGCATTTTGATCTATTTTTTTAAAAATTCGTTCCAACTCATTTTTATCACCCAGCAAACGTTCCCGATTTTCTTTGACCAGTTCATTAAAATATTTACTTTTTCGATACAATTACGATTCACCTCTTACATGGTTGAATTCTTGTTCAAGAACAACAAATGGAAGTTCATATAGCTGCTTATCATATTTTTTATAAATTCCGTTTTTCAATAGTTCTTGAATCAACTCTTCTTTATTTAGTGTTTCATTTATATTTGTTTGATTCATCATGAAGAATCCTCCTTCATAAAGATGCAGACTTCACATAATGAGGGATGTTCAGCACACGACGTCTCGAAAATAATCTCCATTTCTTCCGTTTATTACCCCACATAAGAACTTGATCAGCAAAGTTTTCACACATCTTTATTTGGTTATATGTAGTAGTCTTTTGATGAATTTTTAAAGTTTCCTCATATACATATGCCCCGTGATCCTTCATTTTTTCCAATAACATATCTATAGCTGTATACGTATTCTCATAAGATAAATCATCGGAGCCAAAACATGCCGCTTTTACTCCATGAACGTCTGCCTGTCCGAGTTCTTCATAAAATTCCATTGCCTCATACGGCAATTCTTCCTTATTCCATGTATATGAACCAATCAAGACCAAATCATAGCCCTTTAAAGTATCCGCCTCTATCGTATCCAATCTTTCCATTTCTACTTCACACCCACAAGCAGCCAATCTATCCTTAATGATTACAGCCATTTTCTCTGTATTACCAGATAAACTGATATATCCAATGAATACCTTCATCAAACCCACCTGCCTAATTGAGAATATTTTTCAATATACATTTCAGTATAAATGAAAATGATTCTCATTGTCAATTAATTGTGTCTTTATCAATAATCACCTAGAATCTGTTTTATATTTAAAAACAGATAGATGTGGATGATTTAGCTTTTTAAATCAAAGTAAAGCTAAACTTAAACATAGCAACCGCATCAAAATAATTTGAGAAATAATTCCTCTCGCAAATCTTCCAACGTAACGCTATTGAATATTCATCAGTACTTGCCATAATTCCGCTTGTTTTGACGATATGATTTTTAGAACGATCAAATTCAAAAAGACTAAACTCCCCTCAAAAACATAAATAATTTACACAATTCTTTAATTATTGTCACATAAAGACAACAGAATTCTTTTATTATGATATGCTCCCCATTAGGTAGACAGATAAAAAAATAAAATCTGTTTATCTAATGGGAGTATTTTTTATGGCTCGAATTAAATATTCTAAAGCTGAGAAATTAGCCATTCTACACCTTTATAAAGATGGTCATCATTCAATAGCCGATATTAGCGCTAAATTTTCTGTTGATCCCAGGACTATTAGAGAGTGGAAAAGAAAATATGAAGTGAATGGTGAAGACAGTCTGGAAGAAGCAGCTTCTTAGAATCCTTATTCGAAAGAGTTAAAGTTAGCTGCCTTCACTGATTATCTATCAGGTAAATATTCTTTAAGGGAAGGCAGTCAAAAATACAAATTATCTCGTACGTCGGTTTTGAGAAAGTGGATTAAAAAGGATAATAATCATAGAGAATTAAACGATACTAGTAAAGGAATAACAAACTCTATGACAAATAGTAGAAAAACGACGCTAGAAGAACGAATCCAGATTGTGAATTACTGTCTACAACATCAAAAAAACTATCTATTCACAGCTGAAACAAGTTTCTTACCAACTTGTGTATCAATGGGTCAAGAAATTTGAAGCGAATGGTGAAGAAGCACTTCAAGATAAACGTGGTCGAAAGAAAGAAGAGTATGAATTAACAGCTGAAGAAAAATTTAAGCTGGACATGAAACATTTAGAACGTGAAAATGACCGATTACGTGCAGAAAATGCCTTTTTAAAAAAGTTAGAGGAACTCGAAAGGAGGCGTCGTTAACAAGCGTTCATCTACAAAATAAATATAGAGCCATTCAAGAGTTACATACAAAGGAAAGTCTGCCATTGATCCTTTTATGTAAAGTTGCGGGTATAATATCTCGTGCTGCTTATTATAAGTGGCTACAACGTAAGCCAACAGCTAGGGAATTAGAAAATGAAGCGCTTCTTCGAGATATCCGGGCCATTTATGTACGAGTAGAGGGTATTTATGGTTATCGAAGAATAACATTAAATATTAATCACCATTGGAAGAAAACATTCAATCACAAACGTATTTATCGGTTAATGCAAATCGCCGGATTACAGTCCGCGATCCGTCAAAAAAGAAAACGACATGTTTCTTCTCCAGCACAACATGTCGCTGAAAACCTATTAAACCGTGACTTTACTGCAAGTAAGCCAAATGAAAAATGGGTAACGGATGTCACGGAATTCAAATTAGGAAATGGAAAGAAAGCTTATTTAAGTGCAATCTTAGATCTTGACGACAGTTCCATTATTAGTTATATATGTGGTCATTCCACTAATAATCAATGGGTATTTCGGACATTGGATCAAGCCATCGCCACATTAAAATGCGATGAACAACCATTGGTTCATAGCGATCGTGGTTATCAATATACATCACATGGATTTAAAAGAAAGATTCATAGTATGTCACGTGTAGGAAAATGTATTGATAATGGACCAATGGAATCTTTTTGGGGAACGCTGAAGTGTGAAAAGTATGATTTACATAAGTATGAGACGTTTGAAGCGTTACAACAGGCGCTAAATGGTTATATCCAATTTTACAATAACGAACAGATTGAACGGCTTAAAGCATTTTTACCGCTGTCTACTTGACAGGGAGCAGTTCATTATTTAGATAAGTGGATTTTTCTTAGAAAGAAAAGAAAGGAGTTTCGTGTTGAAGAAACTTAATAAGAAATCATTTCAAGACCTCTTACAAGAAAATAAAAAAGAATTGCTTAATGATAAACAAGTAATCAAAAAAATTGAAATAAGGTTAGAACAACGCCATGAACTCAAAAAGCTAGCTTAATTCAGCTAGCTTTTGTAAGATATACAATTCTATTTCGTTTAATTCCACAGTAGGTAAGCTTCTTAGAATGATGTAAGAAGTATTGTGCAAATATGAGCGTTGGAAGGCCTTGTTTCATAAGACGATCGTTTTAGGGTTTTACTCTTCAAGTTGGTTCACACACAAACATTTCTGGAAAGACATACAAGGGTGAGATTCCCTTCCAGAAATGTTTGTTTTCTTTTGATACTTATTCACTATCGAAAATCGACGTTCACTTTAGCAACACGATCTTACATTTCCATAATAATGAGCCAATGATGCCCCAAAGACAATCTACTACTATTTCATGTGAGAACGTCTACTTTATTCACGTCTCTTATCGTTTCATTAACTTTTGAACGGTTACTAATACCTCGTCAATAACTTCCGTATCGCCCTCATTCAATCGATCTACTACACAGTTTTTCAGATGGCCTTCTAATAAAATTTTAGCAACACTATTTAAGGCACTTTGAGTTGCTGCTATCTGTGTTATGACATCATCACAGTAGGTATCCTTCTCAATCAGACCTTTAATTCCTCGAATTTGACCTTCTATGCGATTTAAACGTGTCGTTAAATTCTTTTTTACTGTTTCAGAATTGTGACTTTTTCTATTCTGAGTGGAGGTTACATAGCATTCTTCTTTAATAGAATGACCATTCTCCTTCATCTCTTTCTCCATTTCTCATCCACCTTGTATATATGATCCTACCCCACCGTTACTATATAGTTCCACTGGCGAAAGAAGTCACCCCATTAGCTTTAATTGCGTCCTGACTTCCCCTTGATAACAAATCAGGTTCTTTTTGAATATTTCGATTCATGCTATGTATAGACGGTCCAAGTTTCACAGTTGACCGCAAGTGAATGTCCAACTTTTAGCAAGGAATCGTCAATGATTTTTTATTTGACCGTACGTTTCAAACTTTTTTACTGATAAAGACTTCCTATAAATTGAGTTGGAGCTACATGTACAAACTTTTTAAATCCCTTAATAAAATGGGCTTGATCATAATAACCATTTTGATACACAATATCCGCTAGATTATGGTGATTGCTTTCAAAAATCATAGCTAATGAATTTTGGAATCTAACAATTTCACTAAATTGCTTTGGCGAAAAGCCAATAGCCTCTGCAAATTTCTTGCGAATATACCGATCTGAATATCCAGTATCTTCCGTTAAATCATTAATACTTATGTTCCCATTTGCTAAGTAAATTTTTTCAATGCAATATCTCACAACATTGCAACTACTACGAGGAGTCAATATGCTATTAACAAATACTTCGAATAGACGTATTCTCTCAACAAAGCTAGTTGCATGTAATATTTGCTCCATAAGAAATGGATCTACAGATATAATATCATCTAAAGGGATTTTTTTACCTAAAAGATCCCTCATTGAATAATTTATTTTCAGAAGCCCCTGCTCAGGCTGAAATCTAACACCAAAATATTCACAGCCTTCTTGAAAATCAAGTTGCTGCTCTCTCCGCTCGAGTGGACTGGTCCAAAGAAAGATAGTTGGTTTTTTTGGACAACAACAAAATAGCAAGTCAAAACAACCATCAGGTATAAGTGCAAAAGGATTTATGGTTTCTTTTTGAGTTTTAAATTGATAATATAAGGCAATATCTTTACCGATGAGACGGTTTACTGGTCTTTGCTCGATATAATGATCCATCTTATACTGGACTTCGGGTTGAGCCGGGAAATAGGTAAGGGCTTTCATTATGTCGCACTCCCCTGATTTATACACGTTCCATACTGTGTACTAGCATTTTATGATTATTACTAAAAAGATTTTCATTAGAACTTATAAATCCAAAACTAAGCATCCTTTTGCTCGTGAAACACATGTCAAAACGACATTTGCCTCGTTCTTTTCTTCATCTGTAAGGAACACATCCCTATGATCCACTTCACCTTTTAGCACATTCACTTGACAGCTTCCACATCCGCCAACTTTACAAGAATACGGTGCGTCAATATCATTTTCCAACAAAACTTCTAACAAAGTTGCTCCTTCAGGAATTTGAAGAATTTGGTTTCTTTGTTTCAATTCCACTTCAAACGCATACAATGGGCCAAAATCCGGCGGTGTGAAAAGTTCAAAATGAATACTGCTTTCGGGATATCCGTATATTTTTGCAGCTTCTGCGAACTCCTTTACCATTCCTTCCGTTCCACAAAAATAAACATGAGTGCCTATCGGTTGGTTTTTCATCACTTCCGTTGTCATTCTTCGATCCGTTCTTGAGAAGTAGAAGTGAGTCTCTTCTGGATAAACAGATGACAGAAAAGGATAAAACGCGCACAATTCTTTTGAAGGAGCTGCATAGTGTAATTCAAACGTTTTTCCTTGCTTTTTCAAATGAGACGCCATAGCGAGAAACGGCGTTATTCCAATACCAGCAGCAATAAAAACATGATGTTTAGCACCAAAGCTAAGAGGAAAATGGTTTTTCGGATAACTAATCTCTAGTTGATCCCCTTCTTTTATAGAGTCATGCCAATAAACAGACCCCCCTCGCGAGTTTGTGTTTCGGCCGACAGCAATTTGATAGTATTCATTTTGATCGATATCATTTGTTAATGAATAATGGCGTTCAAAGAGGGCTTGTTCACTCTGAATCTTTGTCGTAATATGGGCCCCACCGCTAAAACGTGGCAAGGTAGAACCATCTGCTGCTTTTAGCTGAAAACTTCTAACCGATGGCGATTCAATGGTTATTTTATCGACGATAACATCAATTGTACCAGTGGTCATTTTCGTAGATTCTCCTTTCTAAACTTAGACAACCTGGATATAGCCTAGGTATGCATCCAGTCTTTTTGAAAAGTGATTAGAAACGTCTAGAACTGTATGACAATGTTCACATTTTATTTCGCTGCTGTTTGTTTTCTCATTGTGGTTATAACATTTGACACAATACACTTTTTCCTCTTTTTTTCCAATCTCTTTAGTTTGAATTTCAGCATCTGTAAACCCTGCTTCGTATGCAGCTTGTTTTACATCTCGTACCAAGGGCCAGTCTCCAGATATAAACAGTTTTGTACCAATTAATTGTTGATCTAGTACGGCTTGTATATTATCAGCAGTAAAAGAAGATAGAATTTTAATGTTATTGCCATGCTTGTGTTGAAGATAATCCAAAACAGGATCTTTTTCTTCAGCTATCACAAAAACATTGAACTCTATATTTTTTAATGATAGAAAATCAATTTCCGCTAGATTTACAAAAAGGGCCGATTGATCAATAAAAAGCAGCATTTTTTGGCAACCATGATGAAGTTCAAAGTATGGGTCTTCCTCAACTACTAACTCGAATTCATGGTCTCTAAGCTGTTCTACTAATCGTTCTCTTTTTTCTTCTGAGTAAGTTGTTGTATTAATTAAAAGGCGATATGTTCCTTCCTGTTTACCCGTCTCAACCAAATAAACAGGAAGCTTGAACCTATTCTTATTGCATATAATTTGGTTCGCAAAGCCGATCATTTGAGAATTAGAACCTGCATGCAATTTTACTTCTGCTACATAACCTTGATCAAATGAATTCTCTTCTTGTATTATTTTCCCTTTAATTGTATTCAATTTTCCTCATCCCTTTGGTTAATTTGAAAAAATCTCTTACAGATTTCTTTCCAAATATGTTATTAATTTATCTTTATAGAAAAGTAATCCTTTGTATTCTGCAATGTCATCTGCCAAATCAACTAGTACATTGCGGAGTTGACCCGTCCATTTACGGTTTTGGGATAATTCTTCTAGTGAAATAAAATGGGTATGGATGCTGAACAAAATTCCATTGCTACGTGGGAGTCGGAATAATCTCTGATCTTCAACTCTAAAATATACTAGCTTTCCTGCATTTTCACTTGTTACATCGTCTTTTTTCGGTCCCCAATCATCATACGTTTCAGGTGATGTACCAAGAATTGGCTCAACGGTCATTGTCCAATTATATCGAGTCCACGGTTTTCCAGCTTCCATTCTTAAAATGAATCCGCGGATTTTCTCAGCTAACCCTGTATTCGTAAAACGGGATGGCACAGGAAAATGAATAGATAAAAAGTCCATACCTAGATCGAATGCTAGCGACCAATTGGCTGGGAAACATAATTGTCCTGCGTCAAGGTAAAGATCACCGTCTTTTTGTGCAAGATAAATCAAATCTGCTTGTACATGGCGACCAATAAAATCTAAAGGTTCATATGGTAAACTTGAACTATCTCCGAAAGTAAATGAATATTCTTCTTCAAGGATGTTATTTTGGAACGTCCACTGATTTCCATTTTTAAGGACATTGAAATAATTCGGGTGGATAGATGCCATCTCATCCATAATCATCTCTAAGATTTCCCATTGTGCTTCCATAGAATGAGGGTAAGATTGATAGGTTTGTTCTTTTTTACTATCTAGAAGTTTCCGCTTTAGCTTGATTTCTTCAATATATTCAGGTGTAATATCAAGCACAAACGGCGGATCAAGTGGTGTGGAGTTGTTAGAAAAATCATGGGAGTCTCCCTTAAATGGGAAAGGGAAACGTTCTACTATAGGTTGATTAGGTATTTTTCCTGCTTTTATAGGGGTAGGAGTACTTTTTTCCATTATTTTCTCTCCTTGATAAAAGATTAGTCTTTTTTAGAAAAAACATTCTATAGGAACGATCTACCTATAGAATGTCTTTTAGTACATAATTTTTTTGTCATTCGTACATGCCAGCTAAACTTTTAAATTGGGTGATCCTTATTTCATAAATGCAGCATCAGCAGCAGCATGTTTCGTGTAGATCGCTTCTCCATCACTTTCACCATCAAAAATAACTGGAACATTCGGTGTGAAGAGAACGACATCGCCTGCTTCAGCTATATATTTGTTCCCTTGCTTGTCACGTAAGACAAATTTACCTTTTGTGATTACTTTATACTCTAAAAATTCATATACGAATTCAAATTCATCTCCTGGTTGCATAGAGAAGAATCCAATTGTAAGTGGATTAGCAGTTGCTGTAACAGGGACATCAATGATTTGGCTATTCAAATCTGGCTTGCCTAAAAGTCCATCCAATTCAATCTTGTCAAAAGTACCTGGTTTAAAAATTTGGATTCCTGGTTTTTGGCTCAAATAGCTATAGTTTTTTGCTTCTGTTGATTGGCTCATTTATTAACACTCCTAATATTTTTTATATTATTTTCCTTATATTCACTGTCATCTATTTAATTTAAACGGTAACTGCTTGTTTAATTAAGCGTTGCATTTCTGCTGCTACGGCTTTTTTGTCATCTTTCCCTGTGATGCCTCCGCCAACGATCACAAGATCAGGCTGTGCTTGAATCACTTCAGGAAGCGTTTCCAATTTAATACCGCCTGCTACAGCTGTTTTTGCGTTCTTCACGACGCGTTTGATCGTTCTCAATTGTTCAAATGAGTTTTCACCCGCTGCTTGTAGGTCATACCCTGTATGTACACAGATATAATCAACACCTAGAGCGTCTACTTCTTTCGCACGTTGTTCAATGTCTTTCACATTGATCATGTCGACAAGAATTTCAGATCCGTGTTTTTTCGCTTCTTCTACTGCACCTTTAATTGTCGAATCATCTGTTGCGCCTAACACCGTTACAATACCGGCACCGGCTTCAGATGCTTTCATCACTTCATACCCGCCTGCATCCATGATTTTTAGATCCGCGAGGACTGTCAAATTAGGAAATGCTTCTTTCATTTCTTTCACGGCGCGAAGTCCTTCGTTAATCACGACAGGTGTACCGATTTCAACGACATCGATGAACGCCTCTACTTCTCTAACGACGCTAATGCCTTCTGGAATATTGACTAGATCAAGAGCTAATTGTAATTTCATGAATGGGACACTCCTTATTAAGTAGTTATTAATTGGTACTAAATCTATTATAAATCTTAATTTTCAGAAAACAAAGTACGCACTTTATTATCATATTGTGTCATAAAATATACTATTGTGATTAGTAAGCAATTTTCTTCCTATTATTTTGTCTATATTACTCGAACCAACGCTGTCTCTTCTCCATGTATATGACTATTTTTAGTGCCTTTTTTGCAATAAAAACCACTTTATCATTTAGAGTTAATTCGTTTTTCTAGTGTATTATTTAAAACGCTTTCCGTGTACTCTTTCCCCCATACATACATAGACTCGAGAATTGGTATTAAAGTATGTCCTCGTTCCGTTAGTGAATATTCGACTTTTGGTGGAACGACAGGATACACTTTACGACTAACAATGAGATCTTCTTCCAGTTCTCGAAGCTGACTAACAAGCATTCTTTGGGTGATGGCAGGAATGAGAGATTTCAATTCTCCGAATCTCTTTGTCCCATCTTTCCCTAAATGCCACATAATCAGCATCTTCCATTTCCCACCGATAATAGAAAGTGTTAATTCTTTTTCACAATTAAACGTCTTCTCTCGAGTATGAATCATTTGTTATCCCTCCCCTATAATGATAACATCCATCATTAAAGTATGATTTCTTACACTATATAACAAAAAAGTACGTATTTACAAGCGAAATTCTGATAATAGAATATTTTCTAAAAATATTTTTTCAAACAGAATGAATATATGTATCGCAAACCTACTTTTACGTGATAAATCTTATAGTAAGAGATTACAAGAACAGCTAAAAGACATTTTTCGCAAGAAGGATAAATAGACTAGAAGAAAAACACGAAGAGCGGAAATGTCACTTTCTATTCTATGATTACTAGCTCGAGCTACCCTCCACTTCATTTCCTATGGTGAATATAAAGTGGGGGATCCTTACGAACACTCTATCCACTAGTTTTTGAGTAGACTCCTCGGGTTAGAGATCCTATATCTTATACGTTGCAGCTCTCCTAAAGCCGATAACAAAATTAAGCAACCTTCGCCCGTATGAACTGGACGAAAGCTGCCTAAACAAGCTCATTTATTTCCTGACTTCTAACAAAGACTGATCCTGATGTTTGATAGTCTACTTTTCTTATTTCATGAATGCAGCATCAGCAGCAGCATGTTTCGTGTAGATCGCTTCGCCATCACTTTCGCCATCAAAAATTACAGGAACATTAGGTGTAAAGAGAACAACATCTCCTGCTTCGGCTATATATTTGTTCCCTTGCTTGTCACGTAAGACAAATTTACCTTTTGTAATTACTTTGTATTCTAAAAATTCATATACGAATTCAAATTCATCTCCTGGTTGCATAGAGAAGAATCCGATTGTTAGAGGATTTGCCGTTGCTGTAACAGGGACATCAATAATTTGGCTGTTCAAATCCGGCTTTCCTAATAGTCCATCCAATTCAATTTTGTCAAAAGTACCTGGTTTAAAAATTTGGATCCCTGGTTTTTGGCTCAAATAGCTATAGTTTTTTGCTTCTGTTGATTGGCTCACGTTTGACACTCCTATCAATTTAGTTTTTTAATTTCCTCTGAATCAAGCACTATTTCTTTACAAAAAATATAAAGATATCTATTCACTAAATTTCCGAAAAGTTTAGTGAATAAAAATTAACTGGATTTTAACCATCCTAATTCTTCAGAAATGACCCCTGCTGCTTTCTTCACTTCATTCATCAAATATTTAGATTGGTGATCCTTGAAATTTGTTTCCGAAAAAACTATGCTGATAGAAGCAACCACTCTGCCCTCCCAAGAAAAAATAGGTGCCGCTATGGTGACAGTTCCCTTGAAAATTTCTCCAAAAGAGTTGGCGATTTTCCACTTCGCAATAAGTTTTAATTCGTTTTCCAAATTTTTCACATCACGTATCTCACCCTGCTCAATAAGTTTTTGTATAATCTGCTGTTTGATATCTGCACTTAAATGAGACAAAATAGCTTTATTGGATGCACCAACACATAATGGAGTTCTCATCCCAATCTCATTCTCTTTTGAAAGCACATTCTTATTAAGACAGTCAACAATTACTCCCTCAGTACCTTCTGGAACGGTTAAATAAACGGATTCTCCGGTTTTCTTCATCAGTTTTTCCATAGTGGGAAGTGCACTATTTCGAATAGATAAATTATCCCGTATCAAGAAACCTAGATGCATCAAAGTAAATCCTAAGCGGAACTTTTTGGTTTCATTATTCTGAAATACAAAACCATATTCAGCAAGACTTGAAAGTAATCGATGCACCGTTTGAATAGGAATATCAAGTTGGCGGCTTACTTCAGTCGCACTCCACTCCTCTTTATCCTCAGTTGGCACGATGGTGGTGAGTAACGCAACAGACTTCCGAATAACCTCCGACATACATTTTCTCCTTGATTGAGATATTAATAAGTTGCTGTCTTGATACAAAAGAATACTTCCAAAATGAATGATCTAGAAATTGGTGTGCTAATCCTTACTAGTTAATTAAAGGAAGAATCGAACCACTAAGGATTTGCTACTATTCTAAATTCGCGTGGCGCCCGTACATTTTGTCGGAATCCATGCCTTTTTTCTCCATGAAGCGGAGAATAATAGAATCATAGAATAATAGAAGGCTTTGTTCGAACAGAGAGCCCATTGGCTGAATCGATTTATTCCCCGTATCGACGCCAGACTTCGCTTGAGCAGGAATTTCAATGACGATATCTGCCAAATCACCGATTGTTGAATTCGGGAATATGGTTACCGCGGCCACTGTCGCTCCGATGCTTTTTGCCTTTTCTGCCATGGCAACTAGACTTTTTGTTTCACCAGATCCGGAGCCGATGATAAAGATATCTCCTTCTTCCAAATTAGGTGTCACGGTTTCGCCTACAATATATGGATCTAGTCCCATGTGCATCATACGCATAACAAAACATCTAGCCATGAAGCCTGATCTGCCGGCTCCTGCTACAAACACTTTTTTTGCACTCAGAATGCCATTTACGAGTTGTTCGGCATCTTCATCGCGAACGAGCGCTGCTGTTCGTTGAAGCTCTTGCAAAACGAGTTCAGTATATTGAGTTGTTTGCATAATTAAACGGTCACCGCCTCTTTAATTAAACGTTGCATTTCAGCAGCTACAGCCTTTTTATCATCTTGGTTAGCAATACCGCCACCTACAATGATAAGGTCAGGGTTTGATTTAAGAACTTCAGGAAGTGTTTCTAATTTAATACCACCTGCGATTGCAGTTTTTGCATTTTTCACAACGCCTTTAATTGTTTCAAGGTCCTTAAATGAGTTTTGACCTTTTGCTTGTAGGTCGTAACCTGTATGTACACAAATATAGTCTACGCCCATTGCATCAACTTCTTGCGCACGTTTAGCAAGATCTTTTACAGCAATTAAATCAATAAGAATCTTTTTACCTTGTTTTTTTGCTTCTGCAACTGCGCCTTTGATAGACTCATCTTCAGCTACAGCTAGAATAGTGACGATATCAGCGCCATGTTCAGATGCTTTTAAAACTTCATAACCTGCTGCATCCATTGTTTTCATGTCAGCTAAAACTTGTAATTGAGGGAATGCTTCCTTCATAGCTTTTACTGCTTGAAGACCTTCAATTTTAACAACCGGTGTACCAATTTCTACGATATCAATGAAATCTTTAACTTCTTCCACCAATTTAATTGCTTCTTCAGTATTTACTAGGTCTATCGCCAATTGTAGTTCCATGAATAAGTCACTCCTTCATATAATTTGCGGATTGGTTGATTTATTAGTACTACCATCAGTATATGTCCTAATTTTCAGAAAATAAAGTACGCACTTTATTAACATATGGTGTTAAATATTATACTATTAAGAGTTCCTTCTTAATGAAAGTTGATTGAAGTATTGAATTAATCCATTAAAAGAGTGTTTGAGATTTATTGAATCGACTCAAATCTGTCATATGGAATACACAAAAATACAGACAGTCCTTTGCAAAAGAGAAGAATGTGATGTATTTTTTTTTCGGATACTAAAACCAGTCTTCAACCTTTTCTTTAGGGAAATATCGTTTACATTCTTTAATCAATGTGTCGCATTTTGCTTAATTAAGTGGTCAAAATAAAAATCCTTCTTTTTAAGAAAACAGAAGAAGGATTTTTGTTCATAGCATACAATCATTTGCTTAACTTGATAGCTATGGGGTTATTCACCTTGTCGTTGTGAACTTAAGCGATGTACTCTTCTACTGGAATATCTTTCGCGTCTTCTCTAACATAATATTTCCCTTTTGTAGCAATCGCCATAATAATTGTGACTACAAACGCGATGATAAAGGAAAAGAATGCAGATGTATTTTGTAAGAACGTCCCCATATATCCGAAGCCAGCAATGGAACCAAATATACTCGCTACTACAAAAGCAACGACGCCAACTGGATTCCATTTAAATAAATTCTTTTGTCTATGTTCATAATAAGTAGGGCCGATTTTTAATACTTTTTTAACAATGAATGCGTCACTTATTAAGATGGCCGCCCATGCCATTAGGAAAATCCCTTGAGCGATTAGCACACCACTTAAATGATCTAGTATGCCACCTAGCATTAAAGCGATTGAGGTTACTCCTGATACGACCACCCAAAACGGTCTTCCTGGTTTAAATTTAAACACGTTCTCAAAAAAGCTGGACAGAGATAATGAACCGCTGTATAAATTCGTAATGTTAATTCGGACCTGTGTCAGAATCGTAAAGAATACGCCGCCTATACCTAGGAGTTGAACCATATAAACACCAGGGTTAGCTTCTCCCATACGAACTCCAAACCAGATTCCGATAAGACCCATGATGAAAAAACAAAGAAGCTGAGGGAAAAACCCGATAATATACTTCCCTACCTTAACGTCATCTTTTTTAAGAAATCTCGCATAATCTGATGCAAGTAAAGCCATTAGACCTAATAATCCGTTTTGCATGCCTATGCAAAGAAGCAAGGCCGTTCCTCCAAATTTAACCCCATCTGGCACATAGGTCAAAAAGTTCCCGTCATAAGCTGATGGTTTGAGGAAAGATACAATTAAAGCGATTGTTAACATAATGATAAAGATCGGCAATGTGAATTTTTGTATTTTATCCAGTTGCTTAATCCCAAACCAGTTTAAAGGAATTACAACCGATCCAAAGAAAACAATTAACGCCCACATTGGAATGGCCGGTAAGAATTCATTCACGGCATATACCATGAGAATGCCTTCAAATGCACAGTACATAATAAAGTTTGAAGCATAAACAAGCGAGGTTAATGAAGCACCAATATAACCAAATCCTCCGCCCCTAGATAATAAGTTTACATTCATTCCTGTTTTTGCGGATAAATAAACAATAATTGTACTGATGATTCCGGCAACAATTGTTGCATAAATACCTGATACCAACGCGTTCATCGCGCCAAATTTAATGGCCATGATGCTCCCCATTTGAAAAAAGAAGATGGCTGTAGAAATACCTAACGCGATGTTTGCAACGCTTAGTAAGCCCATATTTCTTTTTTCAGTAGGCACTTTACTTAATGAATAATCATCTTTCATTAATTCTTTTTCACTCAGACCCTCTTTTGGTCCGGTTACATTTACTGACCCACCAGCCATAGTTTCATCTCCTTATGGAATACATTTAAAGATTTTGAATTATCAGTTAATTGAAAGGGTAATTATGAATGAATATATCCATTTAAACCTTACAATCATTTTTTGAGGCGTTTACGCTTCTACTTCAGTTTCCAGTTCTAATAGAGCAAAGTAGCTTCGTGTTGTTGGACCTGGTTCAATATTGTGAGTGAGCATATGCAAAGCGTTCGCTACTTCAATGCGGCGATAGGTTTCTGTTACACGTCCGTTCGTGGTGAGTGATTCTCGTCTTTGAAACAACTCTTCAAGTACTTCATTAGATAGACCTTCTGACATCTTGAATGAGTCCTTAACACATTTTTCTGCTTCTTCACAACTCGTGATCTTTACATCACTATTTTCCACGCAACCTTTCGGTGAATAGGCCAATGCACTAACGATTCGATGTTTAGCAGCATTTAATGTTTCCCTCAAAAAAGTGGGCTGTATAGGCTCCATGTCTTCTACAAGTAGACGTGTAATGCCACGGTCATTAATCGCCTCTAGTATTTGCTCAGGATCGTCTTCTACGATAACTTCTTTATGTGGTGGCCATATGTCCATCCAATAATGAGTCATATGCTGTTCACCGACATGAAAGACGAAGAATTCAGGATAAATAAACTGCTTCCCAGGCTCTACGCCAAGATCAGGTCGAAAAAAATCATAAAATCTTGTTAGCGCTGACATTAGTAAGGCACTTGCCCCTGTTCCACCACCAGCTTCCCTTACAACAACTCCTACACGGTCATGTACATTAAAACCTGGGAAAATATCTTCCAATAAAGCTTTCTGGCCATCTAGCTCAAAATCAAAATCTTGATAGCTCATAGCATTTACTGTATGCATTGTTTAATAACCCCTTTTCGTTTCATAGATTATAAGAACACTTAAATGGAATATCTCTATTTTTTAGATAGGAAAGGAAATATGGCTTCATGTATTTAACTTGAGATTACATATTAATTATTTGTTGAATTAAGTTTAGCCCATGCTTACTTTACCATATATTGTAATCGCTTTCTTTTGAGGTTTGATCATTAAGTGAACTATTTATTTTCTTATTTGATAAAACGACCTTTATTTCCATTGAATTACAAGAATATTCAAAGTTTTCCGATTTCACGAGAGAAAAGTAACCCGTTTGCGCAACGCTTTCATTTGTGCAAACGGGAACATCTATCATTCGACTTTAAAATCTAGTTAAACAATCGATTATGCAAATATAGGTTCTGGCAATCTGTGTGCAACATAAGTTGCTACACCATCACATTCAGGGTGGAACGTAACGGTAGTACCAGCGTTGATAATAACTACATCACCAGCTTCTGCTATCATTCTATCAGTCCCTTGATCATCACTAAGTATAAATTGACCACTAACAACAGTTTTAATTTCTAAGTAATCATATTTAAAATCAAAGCCTTTTTCGGCTTTTTGCATTGCATATAGACCTAATGTTACAGCACCTTCAGCTTGGGTAATAGGAATATCAATAATTTGGCTTCTCACTTCTGGGATTCCTAGTATCGCGTTGACTTCTTTTAGTTCTGTAGTACCAGCTTTAATTAATTGTAATCCTGGACCTTGACTTACATAAGTATAGTTGTCTTTTGTAGCTGTTCTGCTCATTTTTTTCACTCCAATTAATTTCATTATTTTTGTTTGAATATTCTATCTTTTTTAATTCTAGCATTATTAAATGATATTTACTTGCTTCAGTTTCATCAGTTTTGTCGCGTTCAACGTGCGACAAAACTGATGATAGTGCTGATTCTTATGCAAAGATAGAAGGGTATACTTAGACACTAACAGCCATATTACTTTTTAACTGGTGTGGAACCATGCTATATCTACATAACGTATGCCTGAACTTAACTCATTTTGGTCATCGGCTATTAAACAATATTGTTTATACGCTCCACCAGTTCATCATAACCTTTCATATCTGTGAAAGACCTAAGCGAATAGCAGACTTTATTGGGTACCGTTTTTTGTACATCAGAAAGGAACTTCTCGTGGCAAATAATAAGGTCTGCATATTCGGGAATATCACTAATAGAGGCATTTCCAACTTCTATAGTCAAATTTGCTTGTTTGAGCTTCTTTTTTAACATCGCAGCTCCCATTGCACTTGAACCCATTCCTGCTTCACAAATAAAAACGATGTTTTCAAGCTTATCTATATTGGAAAATGCTGAAATAATTTCTGTCTCACCTCTTTCTTTATTCATAGATGGATCAGTCATTTTATCCATCATCTCTTTTGTAATTGGTTTTTCATCTTTCTCTACACGTTGAAACTTTACATATTCACTATTTTCCAATAAAAGAGGAGAATCTGGCACTCGTTTTAAAAGAATCACACTGCAAAGAAAGGTGGCTATAGCTGAAAGCAATATACCTAAAATGATAAAGAGTATATCCTCTTTTGGCGCCAGACCGATAAACAAGAAGATACTGGCTGGCGATGGAATAGCGACAAGACCTACATCAAACATTTGAAATGTAAATACCCCAATCATTCCTCCTACAATAAGTGGAATAATTAAAAGTGGATTCATTAAAACATACGGGAAATAAACTTCCTGTACACCACCAAAAAAATGGATAAAAATAGCCAGTTTTGCACCCTTCCTTTGTTCAATCCCCATTTTCAACCAACAAGCAACAAGAATACCTAGTCCCGGGCCTGGATTTGCTCCTAACATGAAAAAAATAGATTTACCGAGTTCTTCTGCTTGCTGAACTCCAAGAGAGCCTAATACACCAAAATTGATAATATTATTTAAAAATAGTACTTTTGCAGGTTCAATGATTATGGCCGTCAGTGGGAGCCAGCCTGAGTAAATAATGGTTTCTAATAGCTTTGTGAGCCATTCCACAACAGCAGAAAATGTTTGTCCTACATAAAAAAAACATAAAATCGTGAGTATAGTAGCAATCATCGCAGCTAAGATATTACTAATGAGCAATTCATATCCAACACCAGGTAATTTCTTTTTTACGATATGATCAAGCTTTTTTATTAGCCAACCTGTTAATGGTCCGATAATCATGGCACCTAAGATGGCAGGAGTAGAACTTGATAGTATTAATCCATATGTCACGATGGAAGCTACAACAGCTCCCTGCTGTCCCCCTATTAATCGCCCACCTGTATAACCTAATAAAATAGGCAATAGAATGTTATTAATAGGATTCAATAAAAGTAAAATTCTATCATTATACCACCATCCATAAACCCCAAAGACTCCTTGAATGATTCCTGCGACTATAATGACCGCAATATTTTGGTAAACGATAGCGCTCAACAATTGGCCTAGTTTCTTCATCAGATTCACGCAGGAAGACCTCTGCTTCAAACACAGAACAGGCAACGTCCAGTGTTAAACAGAGGAGGAATGGCGCTTTTGCTAGCAATAATATCTCCTGCACTTCCTCCTTTCCGTAATAGAATGGGTAGAGGAGTAAACCGTTGGATGACTGATGTGAACCATTAGGTCAGTAAGGTACTCCTTTGTTTGTTGACAGCTTAAAGTAGGGGCCAAAAGAGTTCGCATTATCAAGAAGTTGACGTTCCCTGAATCTCCTTTAAGGAACGCGCTGCTTTCTTTTCATATGCCTCCGATAATACAGCTTCCAACGAACTGTTCACGACATCTGCCGTAGATTCTCTTAATACGTTAACAAATGATTCTTCTATTAACATGGAACTGATCTTACTGATCATTTCTATATGCTCTTTTGGCGCCCCCTGAGGTGCCGCCAATAAGAGTACTGTATGAACAGACTGTTGTTCTTCATCATCAGCAAAAGGCCATAAAATAGGTTCTTTCATTCGAAAAACGACAACAAGCAAGTTATTTATTCCTTCTGACTTAGCATGAATCATCGCCAAATCATCTATTACAAACCCTCCTTGCTGCTCACGTTCTTCAAGATCTTTGGAAAGCTTCTCAAAATCACTTACTTCCTCAATATCTTTAATCCCACTAAGAATGCTGGAAATCGTAACAGGTGGTCGTACATAAACATCATTATAGACTTTTAAATTTCGTAAAATTTGAATCATACCTTCCCCACATTTTGCAAGAGACATGACAGAAGATGATTTCCCGTTCGTATTTTGTACATTCTTTTGAATTGGCTTTGATTTATTCACTTTGAACAAGGCATTTTGAATTCTTGATATATCTTCTTGTTTGAGAAATGGGCTTACAATGACGACATTATTATGTTTCACAAAAGGAAGGTTTATTGTCGAAATCAAAATATCCACTTCCGCCTTTTCCTGCAGACCTCCTTCAAGCTCATTCATCGAGACAACTGCTTCTACTTTCAGATTCGGCATTTCAGTACGTAGCCTTGAAGCCAGATATGTTGACGTTCCAAGTCCACTAGAACATACAACAATGGCTTTATACTCGCTTTTTAAAGTGTCTTTCTTCCGAATAAGCGCAGCTCCGATGTGCATCGCCAAATAACCGATCTCATCGTTTGGAATAGGGCCGCCTGTTCTATTTGCTAAAAGCTCACACGCTTTCTTACATGCAGAAAACGTTTCCGGATACCTTGCTTTAATTTTTTCGAGCATCGGATTATGTATTTGAAGCCCGTATTTTAAACGGGTAAAAGCTGGAGCAAAATGGGAAACTAACCCATCAAAAAGCAGTTCATCCCCTTCAAACGATTCATCTAGATGGTATTCCACTGCTCGAATAAAGCTTTGTGTCAATTCAATCCAAGTAAATTCTTCTTTTTCATAGTTGTCCCTTTCTTTTCTGTTAGAAAGGCGGGCCCCTGATAAATGTAGAGCAATATAATTCACTTCAATTTTAGGTATTGAAATGGCAAGAACGGTTTCAAGTCGATCAACAATTTTTTCCGCAAGCGAATAGATTAATTGATCAAATTCAGAGTCTTGAGATACAATAGACACATTGGATGTTTGAATAATCTGTCCGCTTTTTATTCTCTCGACTGCAAGCATTAGATGAACAATTAGATTTACATAGTTCCGGTCTGTTAATTCGATATCTGTTTGCTCTTTTAAGACTTGGTGTATAACACGCTCAACATCCAAGATGTTATGAATTTGAACAAACTTTAGTAAACGATTTCGAATCATCATACCTAACTGATCTAGCACCTCCCCCCCTAACTCTGTCTTTTTATGGAAAAGTTCGAGCCATTCCTCGAACATTATATCCTTGTGAAGCAACCTGGACAACATCGTCCTCCGCTGCTTTTCCTGCCCATTGATATATACACCAATTCCTGGCGTTCGAATGAGTGTAATCCCCCCCTTTTCAAGCCAAATACTCACCTTGTCCAAATCAGAGCTGACAGTCCCTTCCGTAATCCCGTACTTTTTACTAAACACAAATTGCTTAATCGGTTCTTTAGAAAGCAATAAATCATAAGTCATTCCATCCTGCCGTTCTTCTGGGGAGTACGCGGAAAACGTTTTCGCCTGCTCTATGTGTTCTCTTAACCATCTCTTTCCTTCCTCTGATCCTTTCAATTCAAAACCATCTCCAATTCGTTTCCCTACTTTTAAATCGTAGGCCTCCAAGATAGTCTTAAGCGCTTTCATTTCTCTTTGAATTGTTCTTGTACTTAATTTAAACATTTCAGATAACTCTTTATACGTAATAGGTTTGTCAGCTATTAGCAGCGTCCTTAACAGCTCTTTTTGGCGAGAATCTAAAATAGGAATTTGTTGTTTCACTTTGTTTATCCCCCTCCAAATATAATCATTCTATTTATAGAAGGCTATACGCTGGCAGTCAAAAGAGTGACTTCCTATTGCTGCATTGACTATCAAAATTAAATATTAACGATAAAAAGGACTTTCCCTTAGTCCCTTAATAGTTTAACAGCTTCCTGAAAGAAGTCCGCTTCCTCAACGAATATGAAGGGCATAGCCTATTGAGTAGGTGGAGATGTATTTCGGTAGGCGTTAGCCTAAACTGTCGAAAAACACGAACTTTCGTTCTTTCCTGTATTTGTACAAATGCTCTTTGAAAACTGAAGATAGGAGGTTGTAACAGGAAAATCGTCTGTTACGCAAAATCTTCAACGTTCTAATTTCTCCGCACGTATCGAAGTAGCGAAAACCAAACAGAGTAGAGCGTGCGGTAAGTCTAACGCACAAGATCCTAAAAGTTTTCACTGTAGGGGACTACGGATAGAGACTACTCAATAACTAGTAGAATCACTGGTGTTCGTAGGAATCCCCCACTTAATTTTCCATAGAAAATTAAGTGGAGGGTAGTTCAATGCATAAAACAACCCTATTGATGTTTTATTGAAGCTTAGCTTTCACTTTTTTACTTACATTATCGGGAACCCAAGTTGTCCATACTTCTTCATATTCTTTTAAAAACCATATAGCCGCCTCATGTGTAGTTGTATCATATTTCTTCATGTAAGCTAAAAAGTCAGTCGTAATAGCATTGCTTATAGAATAGTTGCTTAAAAACGCAAAAACTTCTGGCACCTGTTCTGGCAGCTTGTTGTGAACAGCAATCGTTAATCTTTGTGAAGGGAACTCTGTACGGTACCCATTTAACCAATTTTTTTCATTGTATGGCGCATCTGTCAGTTCGGTAATATCATACAATCCGGCCGTCCATGTCGGTGTCCATATGTAGCCTACCCATGGCTCACCCTTATCATAGGCATTAATGAATGTTTTAATTAATGCTGTCTGACTAACTGATTCGGAATAATTAAATGTTTTGTATAACCCATAGTTTTTCATTTTTTCTCGAAACACTTTATTAGCATTCCATTCTGGATTCGCCCCATAAATACGTCCTTTATTTGGATCATCCGGATCTCCAAAAATTTCCCAATACTTAGGTAAATCATGAATCGATTTCAAATTAGGGGCCTTCGGTTCAATACCACGCTCGAGGTCCCCTTCAATAACATAGGTTGGAACATAAAGGCCTTGCCGCGTACTTTCTGAATTTACAGATGCTTCTATAATATCACCATTTTCAATGGCAGATTTATATTCTACCGGGTAGCTTCCCGACCAAATCTCCATATAAACATCCATACTTCCCGTACTTATCGCATAAAGTGAAGCTGTTTCAGATCCCGGAATTGATTCTGTTTTATACCCATAACCGTCTTCAATAATAATTCTTGCGATCTCGTTGTGTACTCTAATACTTTCCCAACCTGCATCCGCAAATTTAATTGTCCCAATTGCTCTAGTTGGTACGATAGAGCCACTAGAATTAATACAACCAGCGAGGACAAACGATGAAATAAGAGTTATTATGAAAATGAAGCTCATGCTCTTTTCCATTGGAATCTCCCTCTATCTTCACACTTTCTTCATATAATAGCGCTATCATTCGGCTTAATTCATGAAGATAAAGCGCTAGCCTTACACAAAAGCTTTTTGAATTTTGATTGAAGAAATGTCTCCATATTCTATTAGCTTATTATATATCAAACATTCTGTACATTCAGTTTTTTTTAAAAATTCATTGAAACAATAGAATGAAGTAATTTAAAAAATGAGCGAAAAAAAAGAACCTAGCGTGCATATGTAGTGGTGGGACACTCATACACCGTTATCGTAAGCTTCCTGCGAACACTTACCTGGGCCCTTACTCGTACTCTTCTGCCGTTGATTAGAGCGTGTATGAAGGTTCGTTGTAAGGGGGAAACCGTACCAATTACGGAAAGAGGATGTTTTTATCCGATGCAATAGTAGCGTCTTTTGTTTCGTAAAGGAGTCGGAAAAAATGGAGTTTTTAGTAATTGATAATATCGAGACGTTTAAAAAATACCGTCAATTTAAATCGTTGAAAGATTTTAACAACAACATTGAACATTGGTTGATTGAATACAAGCAGCATTTTACCACATCTGAACGGATCGCCTTAAAATGCTTAATCCGATATGTAGCTAAAGTACCGGGCATTTCAACGGCCAAGATCAACACGATTTTGGCAGCCATCGACGACAAGGCGAATGGATACGGGATAAACAGAGCCACATTTAAGCGAATGTTGTGCAAAGCAAAGAAAATCGGTTTGCTGACCGTCAAAGAGACGGTTCGTTCTAATATGTCGCAATCAAACAAATAGAAGGAAAACAATTCAATCTGTTTTCAACGTAAGGCTCCTAAAAGGCAAGGAAAAGAAGGCTGGCCTTCTTTTCCTTGCCTTTCTAGTAAGCTATCTAATACTCAGCTGAATAGTTACAAACTTCTTTTTTCTAGATACGGTAGGAAATATGGATTAATATACTAATAACAACGCTTTCTCTTTAAGATTAATAATTACTTGTACAACTTCTTTAGTAAGATAATCATGAAAACACCCTATAGTGCATAATAAGCTACTATAGAGTGTTTAATAATGTGTTTACTAGTCAGCTATTTCTTCTAGTAATTTCTGAAGAAGACTTTAATCGCTGAGTGTCTCTTTACCTATTACATAAATGTTGGTTCAGGCAGACGATGTGCTGTATAGAAAGCGTCTCCATCGCTTTCAGCATCAAAAATAATTGGGATATTAGGAGTGAAAATAATCACATCTCCTGCTTCAGCTACATATTTGTTACCTTGCTTGTCCCGCAAAACAAATTTACCTCTGTGTACAAACTTCACTTCTAAAAATTCATACAAGAATTCAAACTCTTCTCCAGGTTGCATAGAGAAGTATCCCATTGAAAGGGCGTTTTCAGATGCAGTAACTGGAACATCAATGATTTGGCTTTTCAGTGCCGGAATTCCTAAAATATCATTTAATTCTAGCTTTTTATAAGTACCCGCCTTAATAATTTGGACACTAGGTTTTTGGCTCAAATATTTGTAGTTTGTTGCTGCTGTTGATTGGCTCATTCGTAACACTCCTCTTTTTAATTTATCTTATATTTATTGTCGTTTTTTATATTAAACGGTAACCGCTTCTTTAATTAAGCGTTGCATTTCTTGTGCCACTGCTTTTTTGTCGTCTTTACCTGTAATGCCGCCACCAACGATTACAAGATCAGGCTGTGCTTGAATCACTTCAGAAAGCGTTTCCAATTTAATACCGCCTGCTACTGCTGTTTTTGCGTTTTTCACCACGCGTTTGATTGTTCTTAATTGTTCAAATGAGTTTTCACCTGCAGCTTGAAGGTCATACCCTGTATGTACACAGATATAATCAACGCCTAGTGCGTCTACTTCTTTTGCACGTTGTTCAATGTCTTTTACATTGATCATGTCGACAAGAATTTCAGATCCGTGTTTTTTCGCTTCTTCTACCGCACCTTTAATTGTTGAATCATCTGTTGCACCCAATACTGTTACGATACCAGCACCAGCTTCAGATGCTTTCATCACTTCATACCCGCCTGCATCCATGATTTTTAGATCCGCGAGGACTGTTAAATTAGGGAATGCTTCTTTCATTTCTTTAACAGCGCGAAGCCCTTCGTTAATAACAACAGGTGTACCGATTTCAACGACATCTATGAACGCCTCTACTTCTCTAACGACGCTAATGCCTTCTGGAATGTTAACAAGATCAAGTGCTAATTGTAATTTCATGAATAAGTCACTCCTTCATATAATTTGTGGATTGATTGATTCATTAGTACTACTACCAGTATATGTCTTAATTTTCAGAAAATAAAGTACGCACTTTATTAACATATGGTGTCATAAAATATACTATTGGACTTAATAAGATTGAGTCTACTATCCTTATTACCTGAATGATAGATATTATTGATCACTCTTATATTTATAGCGCTTTTCATTTCAGTGTTCATTTGTTTGTTCTAGTGTATGATTTAAAACGAATTCCGTATAGTCTTTTCCCCATACGTACATAGATTCGAGAATCGGGATTAAAGTATGCCCTCGATCCGTAAGTGAATATTCGACTTTTGGCGGAACGACAGGATAAACTTTACGACTAACAATGAGATCTTCTTCCAGTTCCCGAAGCTGACTGACAAGCATTCTTTGAGTGATAGCAGGTATGAGAGATTTCAATTCTCCAAATCTTTTTGTCCCTTCTTTCCCTAGATGCCACATAATCAGCATCTTCCATTTCCCTCCGATAATAGAAAGTGTTAATTCTTTTTCACAATTAAACGTCTTTCCACGAATATGACTCATTTGTTATCCCTCCTCTATTCTCTCTATCATACACTATAAAAGTATGATTTTTTATACTATATAACAAAATGGTTAGTACGTACAATTGAACGTTCCTTCTTAACGCCCTTACGGTTGTTTGAAGAAGGTGAGTCCTAAAAATACCAATCTATCGACCAGTTTTAGCTTAGGCAATCCCCTTAGTCCTTACAATTAGAAGCCTTCTCGCTTCATTTCTAAGATTTTGTCCTGCCTTACTACCTCGATCATGCTAAAGGGAAGTCTCAAACTTATTCAATTGTTTTTCAAAATCTTTCAACATATCATCCAAACGTGTATTTTCAAATGGAGGATCGGAATCAATTTGTTTTGTATTCTCTACTTTATTTTTTGTACGCTTTAAAACCAACTTTGTACGGTTTAACCTCGATAAATCCCTATATATCAACGGTTTTCGACACCCGAAAACAATAAAAGATTTAAAACAATATATATAAAAACAACAAAAGGAAGATTGCTTGATTAATAACTATTATTTTTTCATTATCAAACCAAATATGTACGTTGATAAGTCAACAAAATCGATTTTAATATGATTAAATCCCAAAACCACTCCTTTTTTTACACGAGCATTAAGATAAAAGACCTAACTCTTGTCGAATTCTTTTACAATCAAGGAAGATTAGACTTGAAAAAGCAATTGATTTCTCATGATGAAAAAATGATTGAAGTTATAGTCATGAAAACAGATAACAATGATTTTATCTTTCCTCCTCAATTATTTTAAATAGAAGTGGTGAATCCAACAGAAAACTTTAGAAAGATGGAATATACAGGTGGCGCGAAATAATAGGATAAACAATACAATAATAGCCTCCACCATCGACACAACCTGACATATACAAACATCTCCTTTTGTGCACACAAACTTCGCTTATTTTAAAAAATGAGGAAAGGGACGAATCAATGATGGAAAACCAACAAATTGGAATGATAGGAGTTTTAAGGGCAAGCTTTTGTTTGAATTGAAAATCGAGGTTGTTTTCTTTCTCAATCGAAAAACGAGAGGTTCGAGATGACATGTCTCAAGAACCTCTCGTTTAGCTATCTTCCATTTCTGCGAATCATTGTTTCTATAAACTTAGCTAGTTTTTCTTATCGCGATATCAATTTGACTAGCTTTATTTGCCTTCGATCGAAAAATATACTTCGACGAAACATAATAACAACCGCCCGCTACAAAGTACGTTGGGATACCAGCCGTAATGTAAACAAAGATCCCACTTGGCTTATCCAATAATGGATTATACACACTCCAATAAAAGATTGTTCCAACGATTACGCTTAATACAGCTGAAGGATTAATCCCATACCAGTATTTATAAATTCCGTTTGTATCATATAAATCTCGCACGGAGATATTTTGTTTTTTGACAAGAAAGAAATCTACTACGACTATTCCACCAATTACGGACATAATGTATGCAATAATGACAATAAAAACATTCCATGAATTATAAAAAGCTGGAGTAAGGACTAACAAGATTACAGGGACATTCGTCGTTAAAGCAATCCCCCATTTTTGTTTAGGAAAGATCGTTTTAAAACTGATCGCTTGGGCGTACATGAAGAAAATAGCGGCCGTAACATTCCCTAAGATTAAAAGGCTTAATCCCATAACAGCAAGCCAGGCACTTCCCAATTGTGTCATCCAATCAGTTGGATTGATTGAACCTGTGACAAGCGTCATAAAAACAGCTAAAATAGCAGCGACACATAAACCGATTCCATAGCTTAGAAACCCGCCGTTAAAGGCTCCCTTTTCATCTTTTGCAAGACGGCTATATTGACCCAAATAAGGAAGCCATGAAAAACCAAGCCCGACATTTAACTCGATCGCTGTCGCTAACGATCTCCCGACTGAATCATAGGGTTCAATCGGGTGAAGGGCAAACACTTTGTCTAAATTTTGGCCAAATAAAACCACTCCCAGCAATACTAACACTAAAACAAACATTGCTGGTGCTCCGACCCAGTTAAAATATTTAATCATAACAGGACCTTTAGATGTGACAAATAGGCATAAAAGAATTAAAAGGACTGAGAAAAAAGGAGCTCCGAAACTAGCAGTTGTCAATATGTTGCTAAAATGAAACATGTTTAATATCGTTACAATTGCTTCTCCTGACATAAACATCGTAAACGCCGTATATCCTAATGTTGTTACAGCAAACAAACCCCAAAACATTTTAGACCCTAGATACCCTAAAGAACTTCTAAAACCGACAATGGTGTCAATTCCATACCGTGCAAAGTAAATGGAAATCGGTATGATTAATATCATTGGAATCGCATTTCCAAATAATATGGCTCCAATGGAATCTTTCGCGTCTAATAAGGCTCCTGTAGCTCCACCAGTAAGCAAACTAAAGCATGATAAACCTGTCCCAAGTTGAATGAGAAGCAGACTCCAAAACCCTAAAACTCGGTCGTTTTTTCTCGCCGGTAAAAATCCAAATGCTACGTCTTTTGATATGCTGTTATCACCCATATACAAATCCCTCTCCCTCAGAAGAAACCGCTTTCAAATTCCGATTCATCATTAGTTCAAATTCATAATTAAATACACTAAAAAAACACTAATGATTTCTACCAAAAACAAAGATAAAGAAGAATCTTTCCACGTCATTCTTTTCACTTCATGGTCTTTATTTTCAATTTCAGCAAGCCTAACGTCCAAATCAATATACAATTGATCCACAAAGGACTGTTCCGGTGGCGTATACGTTATCTCTTCAAAAATCTCCAGTTTCAACATTGCTTCTTGTTCTCTCATCATTTCACCTCATATAGTTATTGTTAAACTTTTCGTAAAAACATTTTCTCTTGGCAAGTTAACAAACAATAGGCTTTGGTGTCTCGAATCATTATGTGAGTTTTCTGCTACCATTAAAAGGATTTTTCATCAGTGATGATGTTCATGGTCATTTTGTTAAACCTGTTTATCGACCATTTTAATTTACAGTTAGACATAAGTGACTAGTAAATTAGCTGAAATAACAGTTGTAATGTTTCATGTATACGTTCTTAGGTATAAGAGGTAGAGTTTCTTTGTCTTTCTTCAATTCCATATTAATAATTGGCACAATGTACGATAGCTAACACGCCTCCCAGCTAAATAGCTGATAATCTGGCTATCATTCATAGAAATCAAAGTAGATAGTTAGATTAATTAACAGAAAATTCAGATAATTTAAGTGATTATTAAGCTGCTCCTCATACATAATACCATTACAACTATCATGCCAGTCATATTCTTTATTTTCCTCCAAATTGGCCTTAACTTCATAAAAAATACTAAAAGAGGGATTACATTAAACAAGACGATCGCACACTCTCTGTAATAAGAAGGTGAAAAGGGAATTGTAATCAATTCCCTTTTCACGCGACTTTTTATTTCTTAATGGCAGCTTTTACTTTCAGTATTAGAACAGCTCTTGCTTTCGCTCTTAATTGAACGTGGAAGATCCAACGCTGGGTTTCCGTCAAAGAAACCATGAGGCTTTAATTTGAATCCGATATGGTGAACTGGCATTACTGGCCAATCTTCAGGGCGAACAATATGGTGAACAGACATGTTATACCAAACAACGATATCCTCATTGTCAATTGAGCGGTTCGCTTTTACATAATGCTCTAAGCTATCGCTTCCGCCTTTATTTTGGTTTGGATATTTTCCAGAAGCATACATTTGATCACTGTCAAATTGTGTAACATGCAAGTGATTTTTAATAAATCCAGCACGTTTCATAATACTTGACTCTTCATTTAAGAATGGAGAAGCGTTTTCACCAGGTACTAGTTCGTATGCAACAGGCTGATCAATAAAGTTCTTAGAGTTTGGATTAATAATTTTCCATCCTCTACCTGTTTCAAGGTTCATTTTACGCTGTGCTTCCAATTCTGTTTTAAATGTTGTTGTTTCATGGTAGAAACCATTTAAATTTGGATTGTTTTCATCAGGTCGTGTCGCAACTGTATTCGTTTCTTGAACAGAGTTCTTTTGACCATCAATATGCGTATCAATACGGTAGTTAAAGATATGTTGGTGAATTGGCGCAAAGACTTGCGGCGCAACTTCTGATCCATATCTTGTTTTTACGCCTTCTCCTAGTGCACCAACATTCAGAATTCCTGTTAACTTCGCTTCATGTTCAATTCTTCCATCTGTATAGAAGTACCAGAAGAATCCATAATCGTAGTTTGCAACAGTTGTGAAGAATGAGATAACAAGACGGCGTGAACGGCGTACTTCTACATCTTCTGTTCTCCAATCTGTATGCTTCCATGCGATTCCAGCATCTTCTTCGTGAAGACAAACTGCATTAGGAATTCGATGAACGCCACCTTGGCTATCAGCCATTACAGCATCAAAATAGTGAATGTTACCGACACAGTCACAGCCTAGCTCTAAAGAGTTTGCCAATTGACCGATTCCGTATTCACCAGCATCAAACGCACATTGCCAGTTATGAGCAGGATCTGTATCCCCGTAAGGAACAACCATTTCTGATAAAGCTGCACGATATAGAACTGGTCTTTTCTTTCCTTTATCCTCATAATCTACTGTATGAAGAACAAGTCCTTCACGAGCTGTGTATCCAATACGGATATCCCATTTTTGCCATTTGATATTATGTCCTTCAACTGTATAGCTAGGACCTTCTGGCTGAACGATTTCTAACGGTTTTAGATCTGTACGTACATTGATTTCATCATTTAGTTCAGGTTTATAAAGTGCGTTTTTAGGCGCAATTGGTTGTACACCATGATCTTCAATTCTTACAATTTCCATTTTGTTCATATCAACAACTGGAAGTAAACCTGTAAGTGGATGCGCATATGCATTATCTTCAGGATATTCTTTAACAAAACATAGGGCACGTAACAGTCTTCTTCCTTCATCTTCTTCGATTCCAAAGTATCCAACAGACCAAGGATCAACCATAACTAAATTTGGATCTTCAATACCGCGCTTTTTAAGAGCTGCATGGAAGTCAGGATGACTCTTTACTAGTGCCTCTAGTTCAGAATATTCTTCAAGAAGGAATGATGGCTGAACACCTGGAACATGTTTAAAAGAAATCACTTCTTCATTTGTAAGAGATATAACAGCCTCATGTGTAGTGCTATCTGTTCTATTAATTATAATGGCAAAAGCTTCCCTATTAATTGGATCTCCCTCTTTAAAGTTTAAAACAACATCTTTTGGAGGTTCGTGTAATCCAATTTGTTCAAATCGGGCACTCTCATTTAAGTTCTTTTGCGCTTTTACAATTGCAGCAGCTCTTGTAATTTCTTCACCTGTTAGTGGTTCTAGAGGGTGGGCAACCTTTTTTAACACCTGTTCTTGAGTTTCCATGCAATATCCTCCGTTTCATCTAGTTATATTTTATTTATACAAACTACTAATTTTGTAACTTCCTCTGAACCGTTAGACTTCAGCACTAGGCTGAAACTATCATTTGTTAACGTGCTTAGGAAGGAACGATTGTTATAACTAGATAATAACGGAGTCATTGTTTCATGAATTGTAAAAATCGGAACCTTTTTAACCCTCAAAAAAATAAAATCAGATTTTTTAACCAATATGGCAACTTTTACCTGACATGACCTGGTTAACCATTTCAATCGCTTCTTTAAATTGATATATATCGCCGCCAAACCCTAATTGAAATTGCTTTGCTTGTTTAATAGATTCAAAAATAAGCACTTGCGGCTGGCATTGATTCAGTTGTATATCTGCATTAAACAAAAAAGTCGCGATTTTGGCACTTATCGTTGTTTCTTTTAAAAAGTCATAACAAATAATTTGTGAAACTCTTTCTTCTATATCTTGGTATCGAAGCAAAGCACAGTGGGCACAACAAGTATGTTCGATTCGATTATTTACTTTGACGAGTTGTACAGATAATCTGCTGTTTGAATGCTTATTGCAATACGAACAATTTTTAGATGTCACATCGCTCTCTGGTGTATACATCACTCCATTTGATGTTTTGATTACTTTCTGTTCTTCAATTAACTGTTTCAAATCACGATAGACGGTCATGACAGATACATTTAACCTTTTACCAATTTCCGTTATTTTCAACATCTCTTCTTCTTCTAACCATGTTAAAATTTGTTGTTTTCGTTCTAACGGCAACATCTTAGCCCTCCGTTCATTTTCAATAATTCATGATCTTCGTTTTATAATATCCTCAAACCCCTAGTTTGAGTTAAATAGAATTTAGGTTTTTGTTCATTCTTATATTATCTAATTGTTCGGATTCGTCATTGTAAAAAACGGAAAGAAATGTTGAACTATAACAAACAGGTGTAAAATTTAGTTAAAATAGAAAGAGACTCCCCTAAGGAAAGCCTCATCGTTTTAGATGCAATAGTTCGTCAATCTGTGATTTCCACTTTTGCGAAAAATTCCTTTTCTAAGAAAGAAACAATATTGTGTGTAGAATTTCCAACAATTAATCGCCCTTTTTCAGCCGTACTGGATCTTGCCGTATGAAGGCAACCTGATTGTGGAATTAATGTTGGCGATGGCGGAAAACATTGATAGGTAGGTGGACCTTCCATTCCTTCATCTATGATAAACTCTTCACGCACAAGCTCTGGGGCAAAATGCATCATCATCGACGTTTCTGTAATGGCGGCGTGTTCTAAAGCCCATCCTGGGAATTCTATTTCATCAAATATTTGCGGCATGATACTCTCATCTAAATTATCCCACCAATTCGTAAGTAGAATTTTAGGGAATTCATCTGTTCGATTTCTCATAATAAGATCTGCTGCTTCAGCAAGGAAGGCTTCATTTTCATAATGACAACTTACCATCAATATCTTTTTCCAGCCGTCATGTAAAAACTCTTCCAATAAATCAGATACTAAAGAAACGACAGTAGCTCCTTTCAAATCAATCGTACCTGGAAACATAGGTCCGCCACCACTAGCAGGCAAGGACTTATAACCGTACGATACAGTAGGGGCGACGACAGCATTTATTTTTTCCGCAATCGCTAAACTCATGTTTTCAGCTAGCATGGCATCGACACCCAGTGGTAAGTGTGGGCCATGTTGTTCTGTCGACCCAATTGGTAAAATTAAAATACTATCTTTGATTTTAGATTGATATTCTTGCCAAGTCATATTTGCTAGTAGATGTTTATTCATTTCTAACTCGCCTCCAAAATAATAATCTATTAAAATATCACTTTAAGTAGCCATTATAAAAAATTCACTGACGTTTTCTATCTGTGATTAGTTGATTGGATGTTCACATAATTCCTGCACCTGCTTATTAAGGGGGAGAGAGAGGTCTACTCTCCCCCACCACAAGTGATCTTCATCGATGTTATTTCGCTTTAACATCTACTTCAGATAATTCCTCATTCAAAGCATTTTTGGCTGCTCTCTTCCGAGAAATATTCGTTTTAATCACATAAAGGAGAATAACAACCATCGCACTCAATAAGCTTAATATTAACTGTGAACGGGTCGACGCACTAAACGCCATACTTACAATAATGGCAACCATTGCTATGATCGATGCGATGGTCAAGTATGGATAGGCCCACATACGTAGCTTCAGACGTTCTGGCGTTTCACGTTCTATTTTTTTGCGAAGTATCAATTGAGAAACAGCAATCAGCAGGTAGACAAAAAGAGCAATGGCTCCAGAAGAGTTTAGCAAGAATTGAAACACTGTTTCCGGTGATATGAAAGCCATGATCACGGAAATGAAACCAAATATTGTACAGGTCAAGATCGCATTTAATGGTACTCCTCTCTTCGTCACATTCATCATCCACTTTGGAGCATCTCCTTTATCTCCTAAAGCAAATAACATTCGAGATGCTGTGTATATGCCTGAATTTAAACAAGAGAGCACGGCTGTAACCACAACTAAATTCATGATTTTATCAGCATAAGGTATACCAATAATTTGGAGGGCACTAACGTAAGGATTTGTAAGCGCTTGAGAATCATTCCACGGAACAATCGTAACAATTAAAAATACAGAGCCTACATAGAACGTCATAATCCGAACAATAACAGAGTTTACCGCTTTTACCACTGCCTTTTCAGATTCAGCTGACTCCGAGGCCGCAATCGTGACGATTTCAGAACCAACGAAGGAAAAAATAATCGTGGCGACAGCGATAAATACTGCAGCTGAACCAAGAGGTGCGAATCCACCGTGTGCCGTCAAGTTAGAAAAGTCCATTGTTGTACCTGGTAAAAATCCTAAAACATATGCCCCACCAACACCTAAGAACAAAAGAATCGCAACAATTTTTATCAATGAAAACCAATATTCAAATTCACCGAAAGCTTTAACCGAAAAAATATTCGTTATTGTTAGTGCTATAAGCAATAATAGATTTAATAGCCAAAGTGAAATATTAGGAAAGATCCAACTTTTCAATATCGCAGCACCAGCGATTGCTTCAACAGCAATGACGATTACCCAGAAGTACCAGTACAACCATCCTACAGTAAAACCGGCCCAATTTCCCATTGCCTCTCGTCCATAATCTGAAAACGAACCTAGTGAAGGCTTTGCAACAACCATTTCTCCTAGCATTCTCATCACTAGAATGACTAGAATCCCAGCCATTAATGCTGTAAAGACCGCTGCCGGTCCCGTAATTTGGATAATGGCACCACTGCCTACAAACAAGCCAGCGCCAATTGATCCGCCAAATGCGATCATCATCAAGTGTCGTATCTTCAGACTTTTCTGCAGCTTTGCCTCTTTATTCATATTAGAAAGCTCCTTTTTAAAGAGATTATTTATCACACAAATGTAAATGAATTTATTGTGAGTGTAATCCACTAAGCATATCTAAGTAGAATTTTTAATTTAGGATCATCATTTCACTATTAGCTGAGAACTCTTCAATTAAACCGTACACTTATGAGATTTAATGAATTTCTTTTTATTATAGTGCTATATACATAGACTTATTGGCTTGTTCTTTTCAAATTAACTTAACTAAAAATCAAATGAATCCGTCAGTTTCTGCTTCAATGCTTAATATTATTTGATCGTAATGAAGGAACCTTCATGAATCATTTATAGTCAGCTCCCAACCTTATAGTATCCCGCAGCTGGGAGCTGCTTATCTAAAATTGATTTTCGTAAATACTGTAAAGATACGAGTGAATTATTTTTTTATAATGTTATATTCTGGACCAAATGGGAATCTAGTGATGTTCTCTGCACCGTTTTCGCCAATGACAAGAATGTCGTGCTCACGGTATCCACCAGCTCCTGCTTCTCCTTCTGGAACCATGATCATTGGCTCCATCGACACGACCATACCTGGCTCTAGTACGGTCTCGATATCCTCTCGAAGCTCCAATCCTGCCTCACGACCGTAATAGTGGCTCAGTACACCGAATGAGTGTCCGTACCCGAAAGTCCGGTTCGCTAAAAGATTGTGCTCACGGTAGATTTCGTTCAATTCAGCAGCAATATCCATACATCTAGCACCTGGTTTGATCAATTCAAGGCCACGTCTGTGTACTTTACAGTTGATTTCCCATAGCTCAAGATGGCGATCCGATACGTCTTCCAAGAACAATGTGCGTTCAAGGGCTGTATAGTATCCAGCAATCATCGGGAAACAGTTTAGGCTCAGAATATCTCCTTGTTGTAACTTGCGGGAAGTTGCCCAGTTATGCGCTCCATCCGTGTTGATGCCAGATTGGAACCACACCCATGTGTCTCTCAGTTCAGCATGAGGGTACGTACGAGCAATTTCGCGTACCATCGCTTCTGTACCTTGGAGAGCTACCTCGTATTCTGGTACGCCTTCGCGAATCGCTTCGACAATAGCAGCCCCTCCGATATCTGCAATACGGGCTCCATTTTTAATCAGATCAATTTCCTCTCCAGACTTAAACATTCGCTGTCTCATGACATCCTGGGAGATATCTATGAGTTCTGCCTCTGGCAGGGCATCCTGCACCTGACGACGTAAAACTAGCGTCAAATGATCATCTTCTATGCCAATACGTCCACGCGTAAAGCCTGATTCTGTTAAGATCTTTTTCACAGCATATAAATAGTTGTCCCTTCTCCAATCCGTGTAGACAATATTCTCATCAAAACTGCGTCTCCATGGCATACCGGCATCAATATTGGCACTCACTGTTACATGCTTGTCTTGCGTAATAACAAGCGCATAAGATCTGTTGAAAGATGTATATAAGAAGTCACTATAATAATTAATATTATGGTAAGAAGTGAACACAATCGCATCGATTCCCGATTTGGCCATATATTGGCGTAAATTCGTATTACGACGAGTCATTTCTTCTTTTGAAAAAGTAGATTGTACTTTTTTGCCGCCGTTTTGTAAAATCTTTGTTCTTTCAAGATCTGTAATTTGTTGTACCATGTTTATCACCTTTCCTTTTCCATAATTTTATTTCTCATTACTATTACTCTTTCAAATTACCAATCGGTAAAATGACCAGTGCGCTCACTGTAATACGTAGGATCACGTGTGCTCAGGAGATAAATGCGGCAATCTTCAAAACAATGAATACTTAGTATGTGCTACATGGTGCACCAACTCTCTCATATTTAACTAGGTATCGTTTTTCCTGCTACATGGATTTGTTCACTGTCTCTTTCGTTCGTAATAATGCGATGAAAGCGATGAAAGCAGCCGCCATCAAGTAGAAAGCTGGAGCAAAGGTGTTACCTGTTTGAATAATCAAGAATGTTGCAACGAATGGAGCTGTTCCTCCGAAAATAGCGTTACCCATATTGAAAGACAATCCGAAACACGTATACCGTACAGAGGTTGGAAACATCTCCGATAGGAAGGTAGCAAGCACACCATCGTTCCCTGCTAATATGGCACCAAGTAATATTTGCGCCAATATGGCAGATACCCCACCTTGGGAAAGAAGTAAAAATGCTGGAATAGTAAATAGCATAAACAGTACGCTAGCACCAATAAGTACCGGCTTCCTGCCGACCCGATCAGCGAGTGTACCCACGAATGGGAGTAGAATTACGTATGTTGTTAATGAGACAATGGTTGTAAGAATTGCCTTCATACTGTCAAAGCCCAACTCATTAACAAGATAAGTTGGCATGTAGCTGAGAATGATATAGAAGCCGACTGCATTCAGACAGATGACTCCAAATGCAACGAGAAGCTGCTTCCGATTCTGGCGAACACTCTTGAAAATCGGCTCTTGTTGTTCCCCGTGCTCCTTCTCAGTAAAAACAGGCGTATCTTCAAGCTTCATACGGATATAGAGGGCGAATAAACCTAGTGGTCCTGATATAAGAAAGGGAATACGCCATCCCCAGCTATGTAAAGCATCGTGCGTCAGATTGTACTGAAGAAGGACCGCAGTCAATGCTCCAAGTAATAATCCAGCAGCAGTACTTGCTGGAACCATACTGACAAGAAGTCCCCTTTTGGAGTCCGGTGCGTATTCCGCAATAAATAAGGAAGCTCCAGCATACTCACCGGAAGCAGAGAATCCTTGGACGATACGACACAATAAGAGTAACAGTGGTGCAGCAATGCCTATCGTGGCATAACTTGGTATGAGCCCGATTGCAAATGTTGCAAGTGACATCATAATGATCGTTAGAGTTAAAATACGCTTTCTCCCAAGCTTGTCCCCATAATGCCCCCAAACCAGACCGCCTACAGGCCTTGCTATGAAGGATACGGCAAACACTCCAAACGTTCCAAGCAATGCCGCCTTCTCGTTACCAGGAGCAAAGAAGACTGTAGCGATGATCGTGGCCAAATACCCATACGAAGCATAATCAAACCATTCGATCAAATTTCCGATAGCCGCCCCAAAAACGGCTTGTTTCACTCCAGTTGCTTGTGTTTTCTCACTTTCTATGTTCTTTTCTACCTGTTGTTGTATAGACATTCACTTTACCTCCATGTCTTCCGGAATCAACTCGTTATTTCAGAAAGTTTTTAACTTTCAGAAAATTAAAGTTAAAAAATCTTTTATTTCTGCTTCCAAAGGCAGGATTACTACAATAAGGGTCAAAAAAATATACTAACGTTGCAGTTGTTTATCAATGAATGGTTTTATCTCAAAAATCTCACAGACACATTATTAACATCATTAGTACAAGTAGCTTTACGGCTAGATCAGAATAAAAACTATCTTCTGAGCACCTCCATTCCTTTTTAATAAAAAACCTTCTATCTATACTTGTTTACTTTGAACACTTCATTCCAAAATCAGAAATAGAAGTGGATGTTTATATTTGTTAAATTTTAGGAAACTTTGTATAGATTTAATGTAAGCGCTGTCTTATAATGAGAATGATATCATTCTATTAAATCTGAATACAATTGGATATTGCGCTTAAAATTATATGTTTTTTTCTCATTTTTTGTATGATTTGCACAAAGGAGGAAATTAAATGATCACAGTAAAAGAAGCAATACTTCTAACAGGGAAGGATAATGTAACAGTTCGTGCAGGAAAAAGAGGTTTGTTTCGTAAAATCCGCTGGGCACACGTTATTGATCATGATGACATGAGACACTTCCTTGAAGGAGGAGAGTTACTTATGACATGCGGACAAGTATGGCCTCAAGATCCAGCATCAGAAGCTAGACTTCTTAAAGGTTTTTTACGGCATCAAATTTCCGGTATTTTGTTTGCAACCGGCCGTTACTTAGATGAATGTCCCCCATCCGTTTTGGAATTTGGTGAAAAATATGCAATCCCGATTTTAGAAGTACCCTTTCACATGCAATTCATTAAAATAACCCAATCCATTCACCAAGAAATTATGAAACGAGAGTTTAGAAAAAAAGAATTGACCACCCAACTTCCTTCAGAATTGGCCGGAGAATTACGAGTTGCAAATAGTGGTATGGATATTTGTCATATCCTATCCCAGCACTTTAATTGTCCGACTATCATCACCGACACTACGAACAAAGTTTTGAATAAAGTCATTCCAACAGGAGGAAAACGTATAAATCTCCCCAATGTAATGGATCATTTATCCAAGATATTACATGAACTTTTGGATCCTAATTTGCCTGAAAACGAATCGATTCTAAGAGAGGGACATCCTCTCAAAGTATCTACTAACACTTTACCATATGCAATAGCTATACCACTTCACATTGAAGGGAACTATTCTGGAACTCTTTGGCTACTCTACCATGATCAGCAGTTGGTAGAAACGTATAAGTATTCCCTTGAGTATGCAGCCACTATTCTTTTAGATATCCACCTAAATCAACAAGTCGTAGGGGTAACAAGTAGGCAAGTTAAAGTAGAATTAATGGAATTACTATTTGAAAATCCTAAAACAGCCTCTATATTAATGGAAGATAGAGTGCGCAAGCTTGGATTGGCTCCGAACGAGAACTGGATGGCAGGTTTTGTCCTTCCTGGAAAAAAGGAGATACCTATTAGCTTATCTATAGAGATGGATTTTTTGAGTAATGAATGTACAATGTGGATTAACCAAACAGAAGGGATTGACGGCTTCTGTGAGGTATATGAAGGTCGATTAACATTATTGATCTCCTCTAGTCTTGAATATTCGGTCATTAAAGCCCATTTAAAAGATTTATACAGTCATGTGCAAAGGATTTATAAGCAAATCATTCCAGTTCTTGTATTTGGTGAAATGAAGGAAGATTGGCTCTCCATAGTCGAAAGCTATCAGGAGGCAAAATCTTTGACTCCACTTGTTCAGTTTTCAGATCCTGCAGGTGGAGCCTATTTTGCTGAAGAATCACGGAAAGAGCTACTTCTTTATAGAGGGATGGATTCTACGAAAGCTCAAGAATTTCGCAATTTAATTTTACCTGATGAACTTCTTTCTGAACGAGGTTTGGTGCTCTATGAAACACTAAAATGTCTCGCCGCTCATAACTATAATCGAGAAATCGTGGCAAAAGCTCTACATATTCATCGAAACACATTACGCTATAGAATTGACCGGATTGAACAGCATTTGGGAGATAGCCTATCTTCTTCAAAGTGCCAATTTTGGATCCAAATCGCTTTAACTCTTGAATCGCTTGCGAATCAAAGTCACGGACCCACTTTAGAAACAGATATCGATGAAAATAAAGAGGAAAAGATTCCGCACTCTATTATGTAAATCCTTCGCAGAAAATAAATTACACATTGTGAGGATATCGGATAAAAGTGATCATCATATTTGCTGCTCATTAAATAAATTCTAACAAAGCAAGATTGTCCCAAAACAAGCTACTAACATGTTCTATACACCGTTTAATAGTAGTTGATAGTAGATTTAGCTCAGCCGTTTTGGGACAACCTGTTGCATCATTTAATCATATTTTTTCAATACAATCGCAGAATTATGACCTCCAAAGCCAAATGAATTAGATATGCCGATATTTAACACAGCTCTCCGTGCACCTTCTGATACATAATCTAGATCACATTCCGGATCGGCAGTCTCTAAATTGATCGTTGGTGGTACAAGTCCTTCTGTTAAACTTTTCACTAGAGCAATAGCTTCAACCGCACCAGCAGCTCCGAGCATATGACCGAGCATCGATTTGTTAGCTGTAATCGGCACTTGATAAGCATGATCCCCAAACAATTTCTTAATCGCCAATGTTTCAGAAATATCGCCTACATACGTACTCGTTGCATGAGCGCTTATAACATCTACCTCATTTGCAGCTATATTTGCCTTATTCAAGGCACTTTTCATAGCTGAATAAGCACCTCTTCCTTCCGGATGTGAGGCTACCATATGATACGCATCTGACCCTGCTCCATATCCGATTACTTCCCCATAGATCAGAGCATCGCGTTTTAATGCGTGTTCTAGTGATTCTAGCACGAGGATCCCCGCTCCTTCACTCATCACAAATCCATCACGATTCACATCAAATGGTCGACTTGCTAAAGATGGTTCTTCATTTCTAGTTGATAAAGCGGTTGCATTTCTAAAACTCGCCAAAGATAATTTCGTAATGGCTGCTTCTGACCCACCTGCAAATATCACGTCCGCCTCACCATTTCGAATCACATTAAACGCTTCCCCAATGGACGTATTACCAATTGAACATGCAGTTACTGGCGACATAGATGGACCATATGCACCAAATCTAATACTTATTTGAGCTGCGGCCGCATTAGATATCATCATCGGCACTAAGCTAGGGCTTACTCTTCCCGGTCCTCGTTCATTTAACACATTAACATTCTCAATAAACGTATTAATGCCCCCTATTCCTGAACCAACATATACTCCAAACCGCTCTCGATCTAGTTTATCCAGCTGTAATTGTGAATGGTTTAGAGCTTGTTCAGCTGCAGCTAGTGCAAATTGACAAAAGCGATCCATATGTCGCGCTTCTTTACGCCCCCATCTTCCTTCAGCATCAAAATCCCGAATACTACCAGCTATTTTCGTTTTTATATCGGATACATCAAACGTATCAATGAATGAAATTCCTGATTTACCTTTCAATAAATGGTCCCAAACCGTATCAATATCATTCCCTAAAGGTGAAATAACACCCATTCCAGTAATGACTACTCGCTTCATTTAAACTCCTCCTCATCTCGTCTTTATTCTAATTTTATCTGTTTTTTATCCTATTACAATTTGTTGTTTATCCTGGTATAATTTACACTACATTAAAAAAAGGAGTAGGATAATGAATTCAGATACTAGACTTCAAGCGCTATCAGAGTTTTTAAAAACGCGGCGCTCCAAACTCCATCCACATATGGTAGGATTGCCGTTCGGTAAAAGAAGAAGAACGCCTGGCCTACGAAGGGAAGAAGTGGCTCAATTAGCTTCTGTAAGTACAACGTGGTATACGTGGTTGGAGCAAGGGAGAGATATTAAAGTATCGACTTCCGTATTAGAAGCTATTTCCAATGCATTGCAATTAAAGCCAGATGAAAAAAAATATTTATTCGCATTGGCTTTGGAAGAAGGGATCAATAACGAGCTATCATTGGAAGATAAAACATTAATCAGCCCTTCTTTAAATAAAATTTTACAGGAGCTCAAATATTGCCCAACGATTATTTCAGACAGACATTGCCATATTATTGGCTGGAATCAAGCAGCAGCACACGTATTTTTGGATTTTGATACGATTCCATTAGAAGAGAGAAATCTGATTCGATTATTATTTGAAAGAAAAGAATTTAAGAGTTTGGCAGTGAATTGGGATCATTTTGTACAAGGTTTTCTTGCCATTTTTCGGACGTATTATGGACAATATTTTGCTGACAATTGGTATTCACAGTTCATTGAAGAAATGGAACAACGCTTTCCGGAATTTCAAGAACTATGGAATCGGGGCGAAGTGAGCTCGGCTCCAGAAGTATTAATTGAATTTCGGCATGCCAAAGCCGGTAAAATGGTATTTAGTCTCACCTCTTTACAAGTACAAGGGGATCTCGACTTAAGATGCAGTGTTTATACACCGGTTGATCACACTGGCACAGAAGAAAAATTAAAACGCTTAATTGAAAATAATCTATAAAAACTAGATTCGTTGTTTGAATAGGAAAAACAGCCAACGTGTCCTTTGACAGACAATTGGCTGCTTGCTTATCCCTTAAAAACCTTATTGAGTATAGACTGGCAAATCGCCTCGCGTGCTTCTCATTTCTTCTCGTCTTATTTCTGTAGCTCTAATATCAAGCTCCATATCAGAGATGACAACTCCATAATCTCTATAGGCTGTTTCAACTGAGACAATTTCATCTAATATATCTTCAAACACTTGCTCTGCAGGTCGTTCAAGTGGATCCCCGTATCCTCCAGAAGATGGGACTAAGATCTGCACCGATTCTCCAGCTTGGAAGCGATATCCGTTAAGTTTAGACGGAAGTTCCTCAGCTGTACGATCTGGATTTTTAATTAGATTTGCGCTCGTTCCAGGAAGTCCACCGTTATACCCCCACGGTCGTACCGTATGTTTGTCCCCTTCCATCGTCATAAAGCCATCGGTTAAGAAGCGGTTCCACCTTACGATCCCTAGGCCACCTCGCCACTTTCCAGCTCCCCCTGTATCCTCGCGAAGTTCATATTGTTCACATACGAGAGGAACATGCATATCAAGATCTTCAATTGGGTTATTCATCGTATTCCATGAGCTAAAATCTACAGCATCCATGCCATCTTTACCTGGTCGGCCACCATAAGACCCCTCATTGACTTCAATATACACCCAGTATTCATTGTTTTCATCCAGTCCCGCATACGAAGCAAATTGTATATTGGCTGAACTACCTGCACATGTCTGATTCGGGATAATCGGTGCTAGTGCTTTAATAATTAAGTCTGCTACTGTGTTTACTTGATTGGCACGGCTAAATAAAGCCGCCGGTTTAATCGGATTAAAAATACTTCCCTTACGTGCTGTAATTTTAATCGGGCGAAACGCTCCTTCATTCGCTGGAACATCTTCTTCCGTCATAAATGTATCTAAAAAGATGGAACGCAAGACACTATGAACACTTACACAAAGAGCGCCGGAATATGCTACATTAAAGGCCGTGGAAACTTGATCACTAGATTTAGAAACGTCTACTTCCAGTTCTTCTCCTTGTTTTGTCAGTTTCACATGTACTTTAAGAGGTATATCTAGATGACGTCCATCATTATCCAACCAAGATTCTGCCTCATAGACACCATCGGGAATTTTGGCAATTTCTTTTCGCATCATCCGCTCAGAGTAATTCATTAACTCTTCACAAGCTGAAAGCACTGTGTTCTTCCCGTACTTGTCCATCAGCTCAATGAAACGTTTAACCCCTAATCGGCAGGCTGCAACTTGCGCTTCTAAATCTCCAATGACTTCATTTGGTGTCCGAACATTCTGACGAATAACTTCAATTAGGGTTTCATTCCGTACCCCTTTGTCATATAGTTTGACGCCATTTAAAATCAAGCCTTCAGCATACACATCCGGTACATCAACCATCAGCCCAGGCTGTGCCCCACCCATATCTAAATGATGGGCAGTTGCACCCGCATATCCGACCAATTCTCCTTTATAAAATATCGGTTGACATAAAGCAACATCTGGAGAATGAGAAGCTCCGGCATAAGGATCATTATTCCAAATAATATCGTCTGGATGTTGATTATCCCCCAGTTTTTCTTGGAAACCTCGAATATACCCAGGTAAACAACCTAATTGCATTGGGGTAGAATCCGCCTCAGCTAATGTATTACCAAAAATATCAAAAACTCCTGCTCCAAGGTCCTCAGATTCGCGAATAAGCGATGAATAAGCCATCCGGTACATAACATGCGCCATTTCTTTTGCGATTGTCTTTAATGCTCCACCGATTACTTGCAAGGTCACAGGATCTATTTTATTTTGAATAACAGTAGAGCTCATGTGATTAATAGTCATATCTATTTACCTCACCTTCGAGAAATATTTTTCTACTGATTCTGCTGCGCCGCCCTGTGTCACTTTTGAAGCGACAAATAATGTGCCATTATCTGATACAGTCGCTTGCCAATGAGGTGGGATCGAAGTTGTCGTATCACGTTGGACAATGATTGCTGGTCCTTGAATTAAGTCATGTGCTAATAATTTACTTCGATCGTAACGAGGAGTTGAGAAACGTTTAATCTCTCCATTTACCTCATATACAGTTTCTCGCTCATACATAAAGGCAGCCTCTGGATTGATTCGGTTACCACTTTCTAATTTCGGTAAAGTTAATGAAGGGGTTTTTCCAATTGCCACGATTCGTAATGTAATCAGCTCCACAACATTGTTCGGAAAATGATGACCATACTCTTCCTCATGTGATTCATCGAATCTTTGACGAATCGTCTCTATAGATTGATCAGTCAGTATCCCTTCTGGAATGGATGCACGTAATTCAAATCCTTGTCCAGCATAGCGGCACTCGGCAATGCGCTCGATCAAAATATCATCAGGCTTAATGCCATCTTTAATCAATTGAGTATAAGCCTGTTCCTCAAGTTCCTGTAAATCTGCATTCATCGAGTCGATTGTTTCATCTGTTATATTGTCAAGACGACTAATATTCGATTTAATAAAGTCGTATTTAATGTCACCTACTAAGAGACCTGTTGCTGCACTAATCCCTGGATAATTCGGAACAATAACAAGATTACAGCCTATCGTTTCCGCCAAATCAACAGAATGAAGTGGTCCAGCACCACCTGCTGCAAATAAAGCAAATTCACGTGGATCGATTCCTTTACTTACAGATTTTGCACGGATGCTAAGCGCCATAAAGTTGTTAATAATCTTCAAGATACCAAGAGCCGCCTCTTCCGCTGACATGTTGAGCTTAGGACAGAGTTTCTCCTCAACCGCTTTAAAGCTCAATTCAGAATGTAGTTGAAGATCTCCTCCTAGAAACTGCTCCGGATCAAGTCGTCCAAGAATTACATTGGCATCTGTCACACAAGGATTTTCTCCTCCTTGTCCATAACAAGCTGGTCCAGGATGAGCACCCGCACTCTTCGGCCCTACCCTAAATGCACCGCCAGCATCGATATAAGCAATTGAACCGCCACCAGCACCAATCACTTCCACATCAATCATCGGAACCAATACAGGGTAGCCGTTTACCTCGGCATCACGTGGATTGATAATTTTCGGCGTATTATTTGGAATAACAGAAATATCCGCTGACGTTCCGCCAATATCAACACTAATTAAATTAGGAACACCTTCCAACTCTCCCCACCAAGCAGTAGCTAAAACAGCCCCCGATGGTCCAGACTTTAACAAAGTGACTGGCTTTTCTGTCACCATTTCACTAGTGGCCATTCCACCAGAAGATTGCATAATATGAAGATCTCCTTTAACTCCAGCCTCGTCCAAAGCACTAGATAAGTGACTTAAGTATCGGCTGACGCGCGGCGCTACGTAGGCATTCATTGCTGCTGTACTAAATCTTTCATACTCTCGCATTTGAGGGGCAATTTCACTAGAGGTAAAACATTGCACTTCCGGCCACATTTCTTTTACGATTTCCTTTGCCCGTTGTTCGTGTTCATCATTTAAGAAGGAAAAGAGGAATGATACAACAATAATATCCACTTCAGATTTTTTGAGTCTTTCAACCGCTTGACGAACTTCTTCTTCATTCATCGGTACTTTTACTCGACCGTCTGGAGCTTGCAGCTTTTCAGTAATAGGAATACGGTTTCGGCGTAATACTAGTGGGTTTGCTTGCCAAGGGAGATCTTGCTGGATGGAGAAATTCTCTGTCTTTTTATGTCGCGCAATATGCAAAATGTCCCGATAGTTCTTCGTCGTTAACATCCCAACTACAGCTCCATTACGTTCAATGGTAATATTCGTAGCTACTGTTGTGCCATGAAGCACATAATCGATATCTGTCATAGGAACATTAGCATTTTCACACAGTTTTTGGATACCGTTAATCACGCCTATCGACTGATCCTCAAGTGTACTTGGAACCTTGTGTACGTGAATTTGATTCGTTAATTCATCCACAAGTATTAAATCAGTAAATGTACCACCAACGTCAACGCCTATTCGAACCATGCGACCAGCTCCTTTTCTTTGTTACTTCATCAGAATTATAAAGCGCTTTTACCTTTTTCTATGAAACAATCTCTCAAATACAGTAAGCCGTTTACAAAAATGTTGAATATTTAGATCTAATTTTTGTATTGTACTTATTGTCAGGATTCTTTCAATCCCTGGACCAATACTCGCAGATCCTCCCCCTAGACATAGTACATAGTCATCTTAGTTTCAAAATCTAGCGATCATCATGTAGACAAGATGCTTATACTTGAGTTCGATTTTACAAAAATTCACCAATTCTTTGTGCATAGATACATTCTATCTTATTACCAATTTACTATATACTGAATTTTCAATAAATTTTAATTATACATATCGATATCATTTATGCAACAATTGGCTCTATCAATTGCCCGTTTTCATATTTCCTTTCGTCATGTCTTCCAATTGATTGTTCTCTTCCTGATTATTGACAGGAGGGTGCAAACGCATAAAACCGATATAAACGAAAAAGGAAAGAATGACTCCTAAAAACCATGAGATATCATACAGTCCTTTTAACGAAGGAACAAATGCCCCAATTAAAGCGACTGTTGCCCCAAACCCGGTTGCTACAAATGCTCTATAATTATACCCTTTCCAGTACGTGTACTCCCCTTTTAAAGAATAGATATCGTTTATATTAAGCTTTCTTTTACGAATCATATAATAGTCGGCAATCATTACACCGGCTACTGGACCAAGCGCTCCTCCAATTAAGTTAAGAAGAGTAAAGATCGCATCAGCATTTTCCATCAATTTCCATGGCACTGTAAATAGAGCAGCCACCATCGTTATATAAAATCCCGTTTTAAAGCTAATCCACTTCGGAAATAAGTTCGCTAAATCATAAGCAGGTGAAACCAGATTCGCAATAACATTCACTGTTATTGTAGCTACTGAAAGAATAAGAGCTGCGATTGCAATAACAATCGGTCTATCGAATTGTTGGAGAGTAACGATGATATCTCCAATCGGGTTACCAAAAGCGATTGTCGTTGCAGATGTTGCTGCAACTGTAACAACTGTAAATATAGTAAACGTAACTGGCAACCCATATAACTGGCCTTTTATTTGATCTTTCTGAGATCTAGCAAATCGAGTAAAGTCCGGTATATTCAATATTAACGTTGACCAAATTCCAATTATACCTGCTACTGCACCGATAAATGGAAAGATTAATTCTCCAAATGTCTCATACTTTCCAGTTTGGGTAAATATTGGTTGAATCCCACCTGCCGTATCAATCGCCCACCAGAGCAAGCCGATTAATACGATATATACTAACGGACTGGTAAACGCTTGAAATTTCTTGAGGGACTCCATCCCTCTCTTTAACACTAAAAAGTGCATGGACCAAAACAATACAAAGGAGAGTAAACCCGGAAGCCCAATCCCTAAAAATGTCCAGTCCCCACCAAGAAAAGCAAAACCTGGCCAAAGAAGTGTAATCGCGATATTAAACGCCGCACTTCCTGCATACGCTTGAATACCCAACCACATGATTGCAATGATTCCACGTAATAACGCTGGAGCATTTGCACCTTTGATTCCATAAGAAGTCCGCACGAGTACTGGAAATGGTATTCCATATTTAGACCCCGCATGACCGTTAAGAGATAAAGCTCCATAGAGGATCATTGAAGCAATAAATATGATCATGATAACCTGCAATGGGGAAAACCCTAAAACAACTAATCCTCCTATTGTTGCATATGTCGGGATATTATTAATAACCCCCATCCACATAGATGCAAAGTTTTGAGTTTTCCAAGTCCGCTCCTCCGGTCGTACTGGTAACAAATCATGATTACTAAGAGAATTTACCGTCTCTTCTTGAAAATTAGGTTGGTTCACAGCCATATTCCTAATACTCCTTTAAATTTTATATGATTCACGGAACAAGTCTTATAAAAGTTCCTCCTTAATATTAAGCGCTTACAATAAAGCGAAAATCTTAAGCTTACATATAGGAGTTCGTGGTTGCTTATTTTCAAAGAGAGGGACTGGGCAAAATTTTTGTAATTCTTTACTCAGTAACCGCTTATTTAAACGACTCGATTCATAAAAAACGACTTCACTCCTTTAATATGATTGTCCCCATTTTGGAGTGAAGTCTTGTCTCTTGGATAAATGTCTCAAACCATTTCGTCTCTATGTTTACTTTGTGACCTCTTCGTAGCCACACCATTCTAAAATGTTTAAAACATTCGTTTCAACACAATCTAACCAATCTTGGACATTTACCCATTCATCTGAACCGTGAAGATTTCCACCTTGTGGACCATAGATGATGGCAGGCATATTCATGTAAAGGAGTGGAAAACGTATATCACTAAATGTCGGCATTCCGAAGATTTCTGTTTTTCTACCAACCACTTCATCAATATTGGACTTAACCATCTGAACAAAAGGATGATCAGGACTTATCTCAGCTGGACTTGTATGCCATTCATACGTGATTTCCGGTCGGTTTTTGGATAGCCACTCATCAGCATCAGCCACTTGATTTACAACTTCCTCAATTTGAGCTTTTACCTCTTCAAGTGTTTCATTTGGTGGATAGCCAATTGTCCCCGTTAACTCACATTCAGCTGGAACTTTATACGCCCATTGACCAGCATTGATCATCGCTGGAGTTAAATTACTAGAACGAACTTGCATGCCACTAGCAGCGAAATAACGTTCAAATGGAGCATAGCTAACAGTTTCTACCCGTTTATTGTCTAAATCAATTAGTGCATCATAGATTTTCATCGCCTTACCAATTGCATTAATTCCAACTTGACCGTTTAAGTTGTGAGCAGCTACTCCTGTCACTCTTATCTTAAAGATTAATCCACCAGCACAAGCGATCTGAGGTCCTGCTCCCGTTGTTAATGGATGTGGATAAATACATGCATCCGCTTTAAATCCCTGTTCTTCAAGATACTGTGTCATCGCTACTGCTCCCCCGGCACCTCCTACTTCCTCGTCGACAACCGAAATAGCCGTAATCGCTCCTTTTGGTTTCAATCCTAATTCTTTAATCACTCCTAATGCTGCAAGGAGGGAGCCAAAACCACCTTTATTGTCAGCTGTTCCTCGGCCATACATCAATCCATCTTCAATGACTCCTTCATGTGGTGAATAGTTCCAGTGGACCAAGTCTCCTACTGGTACTGTATCAACGTGAGTAAATAGTAGAAGCGATCGATCTTGATCGGTCCCATCCCATTTACCAACTACGTTTGGACGACCTTTAAACCCTACAAGACGTTCTACTTCTGACTCCGTATATTCTGGATGACGTCTAACTTTTTCTGCATCAGCAGTGAAAGTATCTACTTCCAGATCGAGCCCTAACATAATTTGTTTGATATGTTCTTGAACAGGTCCTTCATACCCAGTTTCACTAGGTATTTGAATCAACTTCCGCAGTCCTTCTATTAATTCTTCACGATTCTGTTGCATATACGCACTCACTCTTTGACGTACTCCATTTGACAACAAAATTTCCATTTCCAACACTCCTAAATTTTTATTTAGTACTTTACAAGAAACTAATCATAATTGATGGGCTTACTAGATTTGTATCATATTGAAAAAGCGAGTTGCTTTTTCAGTCCAGCACTAAATCCCCCCTGTTTTTTGTGCCTAATTCACACGATTTATAGAATGAATATATAAATCTAGCAATGACACATATCAGAATATTCACAAATTTCATAATATTTGATAAAATAAGCATACAACGAGTGCCCATTTTTTTCTAATACATCTTTGTTTACCGGTTAATACTTTAAATATATGAAGAGGTGTCTACATGGAATTACGGCATTTAAAATACTTTATTGCAGTTGCAGAAGAGCTTCATTTTGGTAGAGCAGCACAACGCTTACAGATGGCACAACCACCTTTAAGTCACCAAATTAAGCAATTGGAAAACGAATTAGATGTGCTTTTATTTTCCAGAACGAAGCAGCGCGTGGAATTAACGAAAGCTGGTGAAGTTTTTTTAAAGAGGGCTTATGAGATTCTAAACCGTGTACACTTGGCCTGTGAAGAGGCGAAAAGTATCGATCGAGGGGAAGCTGGTCAATTAGTATTAGCCTTTACTGGATCAATCGCGTTTGAACTTCTTCCTCTATTACTACGAAGGTTTCAAGAACAATACCCAAATATTAATATCGTCTTACGACAATTGTCATCAACAGAACAAATGGAAGCGCTGCACGACAGCTCCATTCATGTCGGCTTATTGATTCTCCCGATTGAAAGTGGATCGTTTCATGTAGAAATGCTACGGGAAGAACCATTTATTGTTGCTTTACCTAAAACACATCGATTAGCAACTGAAACAGAACCTATCGATGTCTCTATCCTCGCGAACGAACAGTTCATCATGACACCTAGAAAAGCAGGAGAAAGCTATTATGATGCGATCATTAGCCTTTGTCAGCATGCCGGATTTAGCCCTAAAAAGACCCAAGATGCCCTGGAGTTACATACAGCATTATCATTTGTTGCCTCTGGAATCGGTATTGCTTTACTTCCGTCTTCCATTCAATTTGTAAAAAACGACGATATCGTCTACTTACAACTCAAAAAAAGTTATACAACATGCAAAATTGGCGCAGCCTGGAACAAGAAAGAAACGTCTCCAGTTGTCCATTCCTTTATTTCATTTTTACAAGAAACAATCATTTAACTCTATTGAAAAAAGAGAAAATGGAGAAAGTTTGACGGTACGAGTTTCTTTATATAATCATTGTAAACGAAGAAATTAGAAGATTTTACGTGAGGATCAGTCAGGATGGCATGTTCTAAGTCCCCAAACCCCCTTTACGTTTTATTTAAAAGAAAATCCTCTCCCCCTATCATTTTTTATTGCCTTTCTTAGATGGAGGAAGAGGTGTTTACGGCTATTTATTCATCCACTTTCCTAAGCGTGGATTTCTTTCCCATATACAGCTAGGGCTGCCTCACCAATCGCTTCTGCTAATGTAGGGTGAGGGTGGATCGTATTGGCAATATCCATGGCTGTTGCCTCTAATACTTGCGCAAGACCTGCCTCTGTAATCATATCTGTTACATGTGGTCCAACCATATGTGTCCCTAACAACTTATTAGATCCTTCTTCCACAACAAGTTTGACAAAGCCATCTGACTCACCAAAAACAAGAGCTTTTCCAATCGCACGGAACGAGAATTTACCTGTTTTTACTTGATATCCTTTTTCCTTTGCCTCTTCTTCTGTTAATCCAACACTCGCAACCTCTGGGCTACTATATACACATTTTGAAACAAACGTTGGATTCAACGGCGCCGGATCTTCTCCTGCAATATGTTCAATGGCGATAATGCCCTCATGTGAAGCAACATGGGCAAGCTGTAAACCGCCAATTACATCACCAATCGCATAAATATTAGGTTCATTCGTTTGATAATACTCATTTGTTTTTATAAAAGCACGTTCGACAACAACACTCGTATTTTCTAGATTTAACCCTTTTATATTCGGCATTCTTCCAACCGATACTAATAGTTTATCAGCTGAATAGGATGTTTCTTTTCCTTTTTGCTCCGCTTTAATAGAAACACCTTCGCCTTTTTCCAACGTTTCTGGAAGTACTTTTGCTCCCGTAATGATTTTCACACCTTTTTTCTTCATTAATCGTTGGACTTCTTTTGAAATCTCTTTATCTTCTGTCGGTAAAATCCGATCTGCATACTCAATTACTGTGACTGATAATCCAAAATCAACAAGCATTGAAGCCCATTCAATTCCAATTACTCCTCCACCGACAATCAGAATCGATTCTGGAAGCTCTTGCATTTGTAGCGCTTCATCCGATGTCATCACGTACTCTCCGTCCGCTTCTAAACCAGGAAGAGTCCGTGGACGAGAACCTGTTGCTAGGACAATATTTTTGGCGATTAAAATCACCTCTTGATCATCCTCATTCAATTTTACTAACACATCTTTTGTCTGCAGAATACTGCCTTTCCCCTCGTACACATCGATTTTCCCTTTTTTCATTAAATGCTGAACACCTTTAAATAAGCGTTCTGTGATTTCTTCTTTCCGAGCTTGTACTTTTTGAAAATCTAGACCTACTTCAGGAGCAATGACTCCATACTTCTCTGCATTTTTTGTATTCGCATATACTTCTGCGCTTCTTAATAACGCCTTGCTCGGGATACAGCCTGCATGTAGGCATGTTCCACCAAGTTTTCCTTGTTCAACGACAGCTGTCTTTAATCCTAATTGCGAGGCACGTATAGCTGCAACATACCCACCCGTTCCGCCACCAATAATGACTACATCATATTCTTGATTCATCTGCTGTTTCCCCCTTTTGTTTCTATTTCTTAAGAACTGCTTGTAAACTTGAATCTATTAATCTATTTCAATTGCACAGGCACTAGATGTAAACTGGTCTCCGACGATAAAGCCTTGTTCATCTTGATAATCAATTTGAGTCTCTTGATCTAAATATCGTTTTGTAAAATGGTCCAATCGAATCTGAAGACCCTCATATTCAATAATCGTGTCGTTTCTTCGAGGCTCGTCCCACACAATGGAAAACTTGACTGACAAACCGCAGCCACCTGCAACATCAGCGTCAATTCTTGGAACTAGTTTTTCTTGGGACACCATTTCTTGCAATTTATTCATGGCTACCTCTGATATTTTGATGACCATCAAATTCCCCTCTCCTCTAGCCGCCTATTTTCCCATGATTATACATTCACCTTCACAGCACGGACTTGCTCATCTGCATGATATGAGGAGCGTACGAGCGGACCTGCTTCACAGTGACTAAAGCCTTTGGACATCGCAATGCTTTTCAGTTCTGCGAACTCTTCTGGACTCCAATACTTTTGAACTTTCAAATGCCGTTTTGTCGGCTGCAAATATTGGCCAATTGTCATAATATCCACATCGTTAAAACGAAGGTCATCCATCGTTTCGATAATTTCTTCCTTTGTTTCCCCTAGTCCAATCATAATGCTTGATTTCGTTGGAATTGTAGGATTTATTTGCTTAGCACGTTTTAAAAACTCTAGTGAACGTTCGTATGTGGCACGTGCTCGAACTCTTGGCGTTAAGCGTTTCACTGTTTCAATATTATGATTCAAAATGGCTGGCATAGCATCCATTAATATTTTTAAGTTATCGTATTCTCCATTCATATCAGAAGGAAGAACTTCAATGCTACAAAATGGATTTCGCCGTCTTACGGCTCGCACCGTTTCGGCAAATACCTTTGCTCCGCCGTCTTTTAGATCATCACGGGCAACAGCTGTTATGACGACATGCTTTAAGCCCATTTGTTCAACAGACTCTACAACACGTTCCGGCTCTTGCCAATCAAGTTCGGTTGGAAGTCCTGTTTGAACGGCACAAAATCGACAAGCACGGGTACATACACTTCCTAAAATCATGAAAGTAGCCGTTTTTCGGACTGCCCAGCATTCATGAATATTCGGACACTTTGCCTCTTCACAAACGGTGTGTAGTTTTTTTTCACGCATCATTTTCTTTAGGCCCGTATATTGTTCATTGGTATTTAATTTAATCTTAAGCCATTCAGGTTTACGAAGCTCACTATCTGTCATAAGGTACTCACTCCTATGAACGAATGGAATTTTTATTTAATCGGAAAAAAACTGGCATCTACACTCATATGAAACCACCGAGCGTGAAATAATGAGAAATTGATTTTCTCGCTATTTTCATTCCCGGTGGTTCAATTATCCTTTTAGGATTTTACCGTTTCTTTCTCAACTTCTACCGCTTTTTCATAACGTAAAATAGGTTGTCTCGCTGCTTGTACTTCATCCAAACGACCAATGACTGTGGAATGTGGGGCTTCTAGAACGATCCCAGGATTTTCTTCCACTTCCTTGGAAATTTGAATCATCACATCCGCAAAAGCATCGAGCGTTTCTTTCGACTCTGTTTCTGTCGGTTCAATCATCAAACATTCCTCTACATTCAATGGGAAGTAGATGGTTGGCGGATGATACCCGAAATCAAGCAGTCGTTTGGCCATATCCAGTGTTCTTACCCCTAGCTTTTTCTGTCTTGAACCCGATAGGACAAATTCATGCTTGCAAATTTGTGCATATGGCGCTTCAAAATATGGCTCTAACCGTTTGCGCAGGTAATTCGCATGAAGGACGGCACTTTCCGATACTTGACGCAATCCTTCTGGCCCCATTGTGCGAATATAAGTATATGCACGTAAAAGAATGCCGAAGTTTCCGTAATATCCTTTTACTCTGCCGATTGAGAGCGGATGATTTGAGTTCAACACATAATTACCACCGTCTTTTTCAACGCGCGGTACCGGCAAGAAAGGAATTAATTTCTCTTTCACACCGACTGGACCTGCACCTGGACCTCCACCACCATGAGGCGTCGTAAATGTTTTATGAAGGTTTAAATGCACGATGTCAAAGCCCATTTGCCCTGGTGTCGTTTTACCTAAAATGGCGTTCGCATTCGCTCCATCATAATACAATAAGCCTCCTGCCTCATGAACAACTTGAGCAATTTCTACAATTTCCTTTTCAAAAAGGCCAAGTGTATTCGGATTTGTCAACATAAGAGCCGCTGTATCAGGACCAACATGTTTCTTTAACTCTTCTAAATTCACTAATCCATTTTCATTGGATGGAATCGTAATCGTTTCGAAACCCGCTACCGTTGCACTTGCAGGGTTCGTACCGTGTGCAGAGTCTGGAACGAGTACCTGCTTTCTCGTTTCCCCTTTTTGAGCATGATAGGCTTTCACCATCATTAACCCTGTCCATTCACCTTGAGCTCCTGCAGATGGTTGTAATGTAACCGCATCCATTCCTGTGATAACTGCTAACTCTTCTTGTAGTTCATATAACACTTCTAATGCACCCTGTACCGTCTCAACAGGCTGATATGGGTGAATGCGGCTAAACCCTTCCAAACGTGCGACATCTTCATTGATTTTCGGATTGTACTTCATCGTACAAGAACCAAGTGGGTAAAAGCCGTTATCGATCCCATGGTTTTTATTAGAAAGCGCTGTATAATGTCTTACAAGTTGCAACTCTGATACTTCCGGGAGTTCTGCAGGAACGTCACGAATTAAATGCTTCGGAAGTTTGTTTTGAATATCAACAGATTCCACATCACTTTCCGGAAGACTTGAACCGATACGTCCTGGACGACTAATTTCAAAAATCAAATCATTGTATTCAACCATGTACAATCGCCTCCAAAACCTCTACAAATTGGTCAATCTCTTCTTTTGTTCGTTGTTCTGTCACAGCAAGTAACATTTGATTTTCATGACCGTAATCGATTTCCAAATCAAAGCCACCAATGATCCCCGCTTCTAGTAGTTTCGCATTGACTTCCTTGACTGGACGAGGAAGCTCGACAACAAACTCATTGAAGAATGGAGATTGATTGAGAATGACAAACCCTTTCTGTTTCAGCGTTTTTGCCATATAGTCTGCTTTCTCCAAATTTAATTGAGCCATCTGACGAATCCCTTGTTTCCCAAGTGATGACATACAAATGGAAGAGGCAAGTGCATTCAATGCCTGATTCGAACAAATATTGGATGATGCTTTATCACGACGAATATGCTGTTCACGTGCTTGCAGTGTTAGCACAAAGCCGCGCTGGCCTTTTTCATCTTCCGTTTGACCGACAATCCGGCCTGGGATTTTACGCATAAATTTCTTACTGACCGCAAAATAGCCACAATGTGGACCACCAAATGACATTGGGATGCCTAATGGCTGCATATCACCGATTACAATATCAGCCCCGAGTTTACCAGGAGCCTGCAAGAGCGCAAGTGCGAGTGGGTTGGCGCTTACAATGAAAAGAGCCTTGTTTTCTTCTGCAATTTTCTTAATCGCCGTTAAGTCTTCAATTGAACCGAAGAAATTCGGATATTGAACAATGACAGCTGCCGTGTCTTTATCAATTTGTTCTTGCAGTTTCCCTAAATCGGTAATCTCGTCTGTAAGATCGATTTCTTCAACCGTATACCCTGGTCCATCTGCTACTGTACGTAAAATAGCACGAGATTCTGGGTGGACCGCTTTGGATACAAGGACTTTCGAACGTCTGGATGATGCGACAGCAAGTGATGCTGCTTCTGCAAGCGATGTAAAACCATCGTACATAGAAGAATTCGCTACATCCATTCCCGTTAACTCACATACCATCGTTTGAAATTCGAAAATCGCTTGTAATTCACCTTGACTGATTTCCGGTTGATATGGCGTATATGCCGTGTAAAATTCAGAGCGTGAAATCATATGGTTGACCACACTTGGAATGTAGTGATCATACGTACCAGCACCGAGAAATGTTGGGTAATGATTCGCATTTTTATTTTTAGTAGCAAGTTGATTCATTTTCTTCAATAGGAGTGGTTCAGGAACCGCCGGTGGAATGTTTAGCTCCCCTTGTAGACGAATGTCAGCTGGAATATCTTCAAATAATTCATCTATGGAAGAAATCTGTAAAAACTCGAGCATTTCCTCTTGATCTTGTTTCGTATCAGGGAGGTACCTGTAAGTTGATGTCATATTATTCCTCTCCTTCATTCGTAAATGCTTCGTACTCTTCTTCGTTAAGTAACGATTCCAACTCTTCTGGGTTGGACACTTCCACTTCGACTAACCATCCAGCTTTAAATGGATTTTCATTAATCGTCTCTGGCGCTCCTTCTAATTCTTCATTTACAGCCACGACTGTACCTGAGACAGGTGAGTAAAGTTCAGAAACTGCTTTAACGGATTCGATCGTTCCCATGGATTCATTAACGATTACTTCGTCATCAATGGCTGGATTTTCAACAAACACAATATCCCCTAACGCCTTCTGTGCATAATCAGAGATACCAATCCGGACACGATTTCCTTCTAATTGTTCAACCCACTCATGCTCTTTGCTATATAGTAAATTTGCTGTCGCTTTTGTCATTGTTTTTCGTCCTTTCAGCTTTTGAATATTCTTATATGAGATCGATTCACTAGCATCATCCTCATCTTTAACATGATGCTAGTAAACTTAGAAATTACTTTTTATAGAATGGTGTTTTTACAACAACAGCTTCAATCTGCTTATTACGGATTTCTATTTTTAGTAGTGTTCCCACATCAGCATGATCCACAGAGATCAAAGCAAGCCCGATGCTCTTTTTCAAAGATGGTGATTGCGTTCCTGATGTCACTACTCCGATTTCCTTCCCATCTTCAGATAGTACTTTATAGCCATGACGGGGAATGCCCCGGCCTGTTACTTCAATCCCTACTATTTTTCTCGTTAATCCTGCTTCTTTTTGTGCAGAAAGCGCCTCTTTACCAATAAAATCACTTTCTTTATTGGTTTTTACAACAAAACCGACTCCTGCTTCTAGTGGACTAATTTCGCTGCTAAGTTCTTGACCATATAGCGGAAGACGCGCTTCTAGGCGAAGCGTATCACGAGCACCCAATCCGCACGGTTTTAAACCTTCTGATGTTCCTACTTCTAAAAGCTTTTCCCAAAGTGCTGCCACTTGGTCTTTTTGTAAATAGAGTTCAAACCCGTCTTCTCCTGTATAGCCTGTCCGGGATACAAGCACATCGGTAATTTCAGAAATGTTAACTTGTTGTGCAAATTTAAATACACCAATCGCTGATAAGTCGGTATCCGTTACCTTTTGTAAAATCGCTTCTGCCTTTGGTCCTTGAATCGCTAGTTGAGCGATGTCATCGGAGATATTTTCAAGTTTCATATCTCCTTTGACATGCTTCTTCATCCATTCAACATCCTTTTCAATATTTGCAGCATTGATCACAAGTAAATATTTTTCATCTGCCAATTTGTAAACTAATATATCATCAACCGTTCCACCGTCTGGATAGCACATTGCCGTATACTGTGCCTGATTGATCGCTAGTTTCGTTATGTCGTTCGTTACAAGTTGATTAATATAAGCACAAGCATCTTTTCCTTCTACAAGCACTTCCCCCATATGAGAGACATCAAAAAGGCCTGATTCTGTTCGCACCGCTTCATGTTCTTCTAAAATGCTCGAAAACTGAACTGGCAAAGCCCAGCCACCAAAATCAATCACTTTCGCTCCGTATTTTCCGTATATTTCAAAAAGCGGTGTTTGCTTTAATGCTGTTTCTGTACTCATGATTTACCCCCGATTAAGATTTTCTACAAAATAGTCGTTCTTTTACCTCTTTACCTGTTTCGGTCATCGCTAGCCCACCAAGAGCTGTTTCACGAAGAGTCCGCGGCATATCTTTTCCAACTTTATACATCGCTTCAATGACTTCGTCACAAGGAATACGACTCTTGACTCCAGCAAGGGACATATCAGCCGCTGAAAAAGCAATGGAAGTACCGATTACATTTCGTTTGATGCAAGGAACTTCAACAAGCCCTCCGACCGGATCGCAAACTAAGCCTAAAAGAGATTTCATCGCAATGGCTGTTGCATTTACGACTTGCTGTGGCGTCCCTCCTTTTAACTCAACGATGGTCCCAGCCGCCATCGCTGTTGCAGACCCGACCTCTGCTTGACAGCCTCCAGCTGCTCCTGAAATGAAAGAGCGATTCGCAATGACAAGTCCGAGCATACTTGCTGTAAACAACCCCTTGACTAGCTCATGATAGGGCGTGCCATCATTTTTATGAAGTGAAAATAATACGCCAGGCAAAATACCTGCTGCTCCAGCAGTTGGCGTTGCCACAATGACACCCATCCTGGCATTACTTTCAGAAGTTGCTAATGAAAAGCTCATGGCATTGCTTATATAATCTCCTGACAGGGATTTACCTTGATGAACGTATTCAGACATCTTCACGGCATCACCGCCAGAAATCCCACTTGGCGCAGTTGATGCATCTTTAATCCCACTATCCACGGCTTCTTTCATTTTGATCAATCGCTCTTCCATCATGCTGATAATCGTACCTTCGTCTTTTCCTGACTTTTCTGCTTCCATCATCAACATGATTTCACCAATCGACTTTTTCTCTCTGTGACAAGCTTCAATGAGCTCTTTCATAGACTGAATTTCCATCATATGGCCTTCACCAGTGCTTTCCCCTTTGGTTGATAAGGACTCGCAAGTATAGAAAAGTCATCTCCAGCACTCAGACGAATCGCTACCATCTCATCGTCAATCAAGAAGATTTTGGATAAACCACCTCCGAGTGATACGCCACCAACCTTAACCACACGATCACCACGTTTTGCTGTCACGATGGTTGTATTAGGATGGTCTATATACTCACAATCGTTTTCGAATTCAAACTGGTACTGCATGCCACACTCTTTGGCTTTTTCCAATGCGTATTTGATTCGGGAATCATCGGTATCCATCCCAAGCAATCCGCCAATAAGCGCTTTATCTGTTCCATGTCCTTGATAGGTTTCAGCAAAGGAATCATAAAATACAATGTTGGTCTCTTGTGGATAATCTCCTAACAGTTCATAAATAAATTTTCCGATAGATACGACACCAGCTGTATGAGAGCTCGACGGTCCGACCATGATTGGGCCGATTATGTCAAAACAACTTTGAAATTCCATGATTCTCCTCCTTTTTTACACCGTAACTGCCTGTTGAAATAATGGGTAGGCACTACAAATCGCTTTAGTTGTTTCTTTTGCTTGCTCGAGAACAGCTTGATCGCCTTTATTTGTTAGAACAGCCGCAATCACTTTGCCGATTTTCACCATTTCTTCCTGCTTCATGCCTCGAGTTGTTAAGGCAGCTGTTCCTATACGGATTCCACTCGTAACAAACGGTTTTTCTGGATCAAAAGGAATCGTATTTTTATTTACGGTAATGCCTACATCTTCTAATAATTTCTCTGCTTCTTTTCCGGTTAAGTTCCACGGACGCAAATCTAACAGGACAATATGATTATCTGTTCCATCGGAAACGAGGGCAGCTCCTTCGTTTTTTAAGGTTTCGCCAAGTATTGCCGCATTTTCAATGACTTGGTTGGCATAATCTTTAAAACTTGGTTGTAAAGCTTCTTTGAACGCTACCGCTTTTGCAGCAATAATGTGCATGAGTGGCCCGCCTTGAATGCCAGGAAATATCGATTTATTAATCGCTTTAATAATCTCTTCATCGTTTGTTAATACGATACCACCACGTGGGCCTCGCAATGTTTTATGAGTCGTACTTGTCACAACATCGGCATATGGGATGGGAGATGGATGAAGTCCGGCCGCTACTAGCCCTGCAATATGCGCCATATCGACCATAAGTTTTGCCCCAACTTGATCGGCAATGTTTCTAAAGCGGGCAAAATCGATCGTTCTTGGATAGGCACTTGTCCCTGCAATAATCAATTTCGGTTTTTCTTTCTTCGCGATTGCTTCTAATTCATCATAATCAATCCTTTGCGTATCTTCTCTCACACCATAAGAGACAATGTCAAACCATTTTCCTGAAACGCTAACTGGACTTCCATGTGTTAAGTGTCCACCATGTGAAAGGTTCATTCCCATTACTTTATCTCCAGGCTGAAGCAGGGCGAAAAAAACAGCGAAATTTGCTTGTGCCCCTGAGTGCGGCTGAACATTTGCATATTTGGCTCCAAATAGCTCTGTTACGCGCTCGATAGCTGTTTGTTCTGCCACATCAACAAATTCACAACCGCCATAATAACGCTTCCCTGGATATCCTTCTGCATATTTATTGGTCATCACGCTTCCCATCGCTTCTAATACATCTTCGCTGACGATATTTTCTGAAGCAATTAACTCAAGTGTTTGTAGCTGGCGTTCCCGTTCCTTTTCAATCGCTCCAAAAATTATAGAATCATTTTGCTGTAAACTCATCTGTACTCCTCCTCGTATTTTTTGTATGACACAATCTTTTGATAATTTCAGTATAGCTAGTGACACTACTCTCTCTTAACCAATCTTCTTTTCCAAGAAAACTGTGGAGATACGCTCCCGTTTTTTGCACGCAAAAAAGGACAGAAAAGGGTAGCGTGTTTTTCTCTACCCTTCTCTGTCCTTTTACCTGAGAGTTTAACCCTATGTTTCATAGAGTCGTTCCCCTTTGGTGGCGTACTACTTTATACGCGCTCTCCAGAGGTGCGTCCGATTGTGGTTCCATCTACCTGAGAGATTTGTTCCAAGGGTCTTTTTGGAACTTGCTCCTTCGGTGGCTTGTCGCATTGCACTCTCCCACAACCGTCATTCGCTCATATTTAGTTACTGTTATATTCAGAATAATCACATAAACTTAATCTGTCAAGGTTATTTTGAAAACGCTAACATTTATTTGAGTTTAATTTACTAAAATCAATGATTGTCGCCTTTTATTTACATGAGTGGATGGTCAGAAATACTTTCTCTAAGAATTGAGTAAAAATAAAGTTTGTTATTAATCCTGCAGCGGTCTAGATCATGGCTAGAAAAAACGGTAAGGCCATCAGACTAAAACAAGCACAGTTAGAGCGGAATCAATAATTATCGCTAATACAGAAACGAACAATCCAAGTAATAACATTGTGGCTTAGAACGCTTTGCATCCTTTTTCTACTTGTTATGTACACATTTTCAAAAAATAGCGCTTCTATCTAGCATTCAGCAAAAAATTGGGAGGACCCATTTTTTTTAAAACCTTCTAGAGAAGCATCACTAATGAATATAAAGAAAAATATATTGTTATAGAGCAAGGTAATTTAGTTAGTCACAACTAAGATTGCCTTTCACCAGGGAACCTTGCTCCTATTTTTAGCTGGGGAATGACAATTAGAATGAATAATTATGTCTTGTGTCACTCAAGTTTCAAGAGCGGATGCCATTGGATTTAAATGGGTATGTGCAGATTCTTGTTCATGACAAAAAACTTTTCTTATCTGTTTAATCAGATATAATATATTCATAGAATCATTACGTTTAACTTGTCTAATTTTCTAAGAGTATATACAAGGAGAGCTGCAATGAATAAAAATAAACTATTACAAAATCTTCTTCATACCAATCGAGGTAATTTATTTTCAATAGAAATTCCTAAGGCAACTGAAATGGATCAAAAAATGATTGAGGAATGGATTATAGAATTAGAAAGAGAAGGAAAAATTAAATTGAGAGAGCTTGTACAGCAAGAGTCCTCCATTTATTTGCATGGAATCCTTAAGTATGCATCCGATTAATTAACTGTTCTCTTTTGTCCTCATATGCTCGGATAGGAGCTTTTGTTATGGTGGTAGATGGGGATACTTTCGTTGATATATTAACGATTTTCTCAGATTGTTAGAGTCTCTGTTTCCTAATATATCTGAAAACGGACACCGTTCTATTTTTTAGAACGGTGTCTACTCTTTTATTTAACTATTTAAAATTACATGGGCGTGAATTTTTTTCCGTTGCCTTTTATCCTATTATCTTTCCCTGATCCACATGATTCACCTTCGTTTTCCGCATCTTATAAATTGCAATCAGCAAAATAAACCAAACAGGAGTTATGAACAATGCAACTCGAGTATCTTCCGCCAATGCAAGCACGACAAGAACGAACGCTAGAAAAGTAAGAATCAAGTAATTGGAAAATGGGTAAAGTGGCAATTTAAATTTGTTTACTTTCGCTAAATCTGGTCTTGTTTTGCGGTACTTCAAATGGCTAATGACAGTAATTCCCCAAATGAAGATGAAACATACCGTAGAAATACTTGTAATCAACGTAAATACGCCTTCTGGCATTACATAGTTCAAAACAACAGCTATCAGAATGACAACAGTTGAAAAGAATAATGCATTGGAAGGTACTTTACGGGAAGTAAGTTTTGTAAATGGTATAGGTGCATTTTTATCATTGGCAAGTGAGTATACCATCCGGCTTGTACTGAAGATAGCGCTGTTACATGCTGAAGCTGCGGATGTTAGAACGACAAAATTGACAATACCAGCAGCTGCAGCGATACCAACCGCCACGAAGACTTGGACGAATGGGCTTTCCATTGGATTAATGGCATTCCACGGATAAATACTCATTATGACAATAAGTGCGCCAATGTAGAAAATGATAATCCGAATGGGGATATTATTGATTGCTTTTGGTATCACCTTTTCTGGGTTTTCTGTTTCACCTGCTGTAAGTCCTACAAGTTCAATGCCAACAAACGCAAACACTACCATCTGGAATGAGAGGATAAAGCCATTTATACCATTTGGAAACATGCCTCCGTGGCTCCATAGATTCGTGAAACTGGATGCCCCTGAATTAGTAGAAAAGCCTTTAATAATCATGAAAATACCGATCACAATTAGTGCTAAAATCGCGATGACTTTAATTAATGCGAACCAGAATTCCATTTCGCCAAAAAGTTTGACGGTTGCAAGGTTCATCATTAGCAAAATGACAAGTGCAATTAATCCTGGCATCCACTGTGGGACATCGGGAAGCCAATACTGGGTATAGAGACCAACTGCTGTTAAGTCGGCCATTGCGATTGAAATCCAGCAAAACCAATAGGTCCAGCCCGTGATAAATGCGGCCATATTACCTAAATAGTCATTTACAAAGTCAACGAAAGAGTTATATTCCAAATTGGATAAGAGTAATTCGCCTAGTGCGCGCATAATTAAAAAGCAAATGACGCCTGTAATCATGTAAGCAAATAAAATCGATGGCCCTGCTAAATGAATAGATTTTCCTGCTCCAAGAAATAATCCCGTTCCGATTGCCCCGCCAATCGCGATTAGTTGTACGTGCCTATTTTTTAGACCTCTCTCCAATTTTTGTTCCTGCATACGATTCCCCACTCTCTTTTTTAGGTTGTTTGCAATTTTACCATATTAATGCCTCAATAAAAGTTTACCATATTATCAGTCAATTCGACACTTATTAGAAAACGCTTACATTTTCATGAACAGAATATTCAAAAAATATTTAGAAGATATTCTTTAGCCAAAACTATTCCCAGTTCTATTACCCTCGTTAGAGTAATCGTTAATGAACTTTGTTAAAATATTGTAAAAAAATGTCGTAAGTTTGAATTTTCAAAAAAGAAAAGATACAACAATCTACATGTTATACTTTTCAAGAATGAATACATGTTTTAAAAACAAAGATGAAATGAGTGGATTACTATGTTAGTAGAAGACTTAATACATCGTTTTGAACTTGTAAAGAAAAGAAACCCCTTACATGCCAATGAATTATTAGACTATATTCAAAAAGGGTATATTTATGGGGAATTATCTATTGTTGAATACAAAAAACTTTTTTTTGAACTAGACAAGCTGGAAGCAGAAAAGCCAATGTCATTCTTTATAAAAACAATATAATTATGAAAAAGCTACAGTATATTTAATAATCTAACAAATGACTCTTTTAATTATTCCTGGTCCTGATAAACATTATTAGAAAACAGGAACATCTTTATAAGACGCATTAAACAATCTATAAAATAGGTTTTGTCTATCGCTTCACAATTGTAAGATATCGTTAATAGCCTTTACTCTCGTTGAGTAAAGGCTATTTTTTCGAGTTTCTACTATTGAAAAAGCAATACTCAAATTACTACCTTCTCCATTGGGCTCTAGTATTTTTTAAGTGCTTCAATCATTAGTTTCCAAAAACCTTCTACATCAAGTTCTAATCCAAACTTAGCATTTACTGGTCTGCCAGTGACCCCGTGTAGATCAATTAACGTGGTTCCTGCCGTAAACTCTCCTTTCGTTTCTACGGTAACGTTTACATCTTTCGTCTTAAACAATTCTGGTGCAACACAATAAGCTACAGTTAATACATCGTGTACGGGTGCTCCATCAAAATCGAACATCTCTTTATATGTGGATGCAAAGAACACTAATAATTCACCCACAATTTTTGCAACATGGTTATCAATTTTATTGACTTGATCGATCACTTCTTTCGTTGCTAAAGCTTGATGGGTGATATCTAACCCCATAACGACGATTGGCATTCCACTATCAAATACTTTTTTTGCGGCTTCTGGATCCGCCCAAATGTTGAATTCAGCAGTCGGTGTCCAGTTACCAAATGTTCCACCACCCATAAGAACGATTTCTTCAATATTGTCCTTAATTTCTGGCGCTTTTGTTAAAGCTAAAGCAATATTTGTTAATGGTCCTGTTGGAAGAAGCGTAACAGGCTCTTTTGATTCTTTTACCAGTCTTATGATTGTATCAGCCCCATGCTCCTCGCTCCAGCTACGAGAAGGTTCGGGCAATTCTGGACCGTCCAACCCTGAATCGCCATGAATACCAGGTGCGGTTTCTCTGATTCGAATCAATGGTTCGCTTGCCCCTTTTGAAACCATAACATCCGGTCGTGAAACTAAATCACAAACTTTTAATGCATTCATCGTCGTTTTTTCAATCTCTGCATTTCCGGAAACCGTTGTAATCGCCAAAATTTCCAATTCCGGTCGTGCAGCAGCTAAAATAATCGCAATTGCGTCATCATGTCCTGGATCACAATCCATAATAATTTTTCTTGTCGTCATAATCATTCACTCCTATTTTAAATTTACATGACAATACCCATAATTGTTCCCGAAATAACGGATGCTAATGTCGCACCTAACAATAATTTTAAAGAAAATTTTGCAACATGGCTTCCTTGTTTTTCACTGATTGATTTGATTGAACCTGCCACAATACCTACAGTTCCAAAATTCGCAAAACTTACTAAGTAAACGGATACAATGGCAATGGTTTTATCGGAAAGATGGTTTGAAATTTCACCAAAATTCAACATGGCAACAAATTCATTGGTTATAAGTTTTGTAGCCATAATTCCACCTGCTTGTACAGCTTCTGCCCATGGAACACCCATTAAGAAAGCGATGGGTGCAAAAATATACCCAATAACCGTTTGGAAAGAGACTTGAAATACGCCTACAAAAACCACATTAATCAATTCCATCAAGGAAATAAATCCTAATAGCATCGCAGCAACAATTATAACAATTTTAAAGCCATCCATTACACTTTCTCCAATCATTTGGAAGAATGGAAGTCTTTCTTTTTCTTCAATTTCAATTAAATCTTCATCCTCGTCTAAATCATATGGGTTAATAATATTAGCAATGATGAGTGCACTAAAAATATTCAATACAACAGCCGTTACAACATATTTTGGCTCTAACATGGTCATATAAGACCCAACCATCGCCATACTGATTGCACTCATTGCTGACGTACAAATCGTATAAAGTCTTTTTGGTGATAAGAGTGGAATTTGCTTGATAATGGTTAAGAACACTTCTGGTTGTCCAAGTGCAGCTGTAGATACAGCAAAATAGCTTTCTAGTTTACCCATGCCTGTTATTTTACTTAAAATTAAACCGATATATTTGATGAAGAATGGTAATACTTTTATATAATTTAGTATCCCTATTAAAACGGATATGAAAACAAGCGGTAATAACACGGAAAGGAAAAACGTAAATCCACCTTCATTCACCATATCACCAAATACAAATTGGATTCCTGAATTAGCAATTTTCATTAATTTTTCAAAAAATACGCCTACTTTAGTAATCGCAATTAAACCGATACTCGTATTCATCATGAAGTAAACTGCAAGGATTTGCACAGCCAACATAATCAGAATACGCTTATATTTTATTTGTTTTCTATTGTTACTGACTAAAAAAGCAACACCAAAAACAAGTAAAATTCCTGTTAGTAAGAATATAAAATTCATATTCAAGCCTCCTTCTAAATGGAAACGTTTACAATAGTTTCTAAAAAACAACTTCTATAAAGTCTAGTTGTTAACAAGAATCGAAGACAGCTAACTTTATAGAAGTTGAGTTTATGCTAATGACGAACTTAGTTTAGTACTAATTTAGTTTTGTTGTTAAAACTAACTGCTATTTCGGCTCCTACTTTAGCATTATGTTTGACTAATTCGATATTGGCATCAAGGCTTTTACCGTTAGTTAATTCTTTTATTTTTCCTAGCAAGAATGGTGTACTATCTTTACCAATAATATGATTTTCTTCTGCTTGTTTGATTGCTTCACCGATAATTCCATTAATATACTCTTCATCCATCGCAAATTCTTCAGGAATCGGGTTCGCGATTACTGCTCCACCATTAAGATTTAATTCCCATTTCGCTTTTAATGTTTCAGCAATGACATCGATTGAATCCGTAGAGAAGTTTAATTGATATTCACTATTTCTAGTGTAGAATGCTGGCAGGCACTCTGTTTCATAGCCAATGACAGGTACCCCTTTTGTTTCAAGGTATTCTAGTGTAAGCGATAAATCTAGGATTGATTTAGCACCTGCACAAATGACAGCTACATCTGTTTGAGCTAATTCTTCAAGGTCAGCTGAGATATCCATCGTCGTTTCTGCCCCTTTATGAACTCCGCCAATACCACCTGTTACAAAGATTTTGATGTCTGCTAAATCCGCGCAAATCATCGTTGTCGCAACAGTCGTTGCTCCTAGTTTTTTTGTAGCAATGATTTGAGCTAAATCACGTCTTGATACTTTCGCAACACCTGAGCTTTTACCAAATAACTCTAATTCATCATCTGTTAACCCAATTTTAATTTTCCCATCAATGATCGCAATTGTTGCTGGAACAGCCCCGTTATCACGGACAATTTGTTCCACTTCGCGAGCCATTTTTACGTTTTGAGGATAAGGCATACCATGAGAAATAATGGTAGATTCTAAAGCAACGATTGCTTTTCCTTCCTCTTTTGCTTGTAATACCTCTGCTGATAATTCAATATACTCTTTCATTTAAAAATTCCTCCATATCCAAAATAAATTGTTTTTTTGATAATTCTTGTCTAACCGTATGTTTTGACATAATTGTTTTATGTGCATTAACCAAACCCGAGTTTATAATGCAAGCCAATTCTTTCTTTTGTAACCAGGAATAAATCACCCCTGAACAAAATGAATCTCCTGCACCTGTAACATCAATAACCATAGGTGTTTCGACAGCTGGGTAATAATGAATCTCTCCATTTTCAACTCCTGCCATCACACCTTTTGATCCGTTTGTTACAATCACATTTTTTACCCCTAACTCTAACCAACTCATTACTGCGTTTTCCCAATCTTTCTTATCGTTGATTTTGATATTCATATAAGTTTCTGTTTCATCTTTATTTACGATGAGCCAACTCACTGCACTCAAAGTTTTTGGAAGCCTATTCATTTTCGGCGACGAAACAGGGATAATAACTAATGGAATACTATGGATTGATGTGAAGTCACAAAGAAATTCAATGGTTTCCACAGGACAATTTAAATCCACCAGAATACATTTAGCTTTGATAAAAATATCGGTGTTTTTCATAAGCAGCTCAGGTGTAATGTGATCAAAAATATCCATATCTGCCAAGGCAATCGATAAATCACCATGCTCATCTAAAACGGCTGTGTAGGAACCTGTTGACGAATTTTCAAACTTAGTGACATGATTTAAATTCATAAAAGGTGAAGATAACTGGTAAATATCCAGCCAATCTGGATCATCCCCTCTTACCGAAAACAAAACAACATCTTCGCCTAATCGCCCTAAATTTTCAGCAATATTTCTTGCTACCCCACCAACTGCCCTTGAGGATTTTACTGGATTAGACGTTTGGTAAACCCTTTCATTTTTGATATATAATTTTTTATCAACATTTGCTCCCCCTATACAGATGATCGGGGACCTTCGTTTTTCTTCATGAAAAGTATTCGTCAAGCTCAACACCTCCCTCTTAAAAACATATGTTTATATCGTAAACATATGTTTAGTATACGCTTACAAATTGAATTGTCAATATCTTTTTAAAAATTAGTTTAGAATACTATTCTTTTCATTTTTATTTTTCCCCACCCACACATTTTCAGTTATTGTAGGTATACATACCCCAATAAGAATGATGAGCACTCCCACCATTTGCACAAATGTAACCGTTTCATTTAACAATAGGACGGATACAATCATTGCGATTGGCAATTCTACAGCACTTAATATGGATGAGACGCCTAACCCCACTTTTGGAATAGCTATACTAAATAAGAAAACTGGAACAACCATTCCAAAAAGACCCAAAGCTAACCCAAACATCCAAAGCCCTTCACTAAACAACGTCCCATCCCAAATGATTTGTGGAGACTGGAAAACAGATGTTGTGATCAAAGCAAAGAAAGAAACCAATACTAAACGATTAGAAGTCGTCATCTTTGCACTTGATTTGCCATTAAAAAATAAGAATAGTGAATAACAAAGGGCTGCTCCTAATCCCCACAACCAACCTTGGATAGGGATTGTCGATAAATCGACATCTACTAAACCAGCTGCTGGTATCGTTCCGACAAACAATAAAATGAGAGAAAAAGACTCCATCCGACTAGGAAATTTCCGGCTTGCAATACACGAGATGAACATACCTATCCAGGTAAATTGGAATAAAAGAACAACTGCTAAAGATGCTGGTAAATAATTCAAGGACGCGCCGTACAAAATATTAGTTAGCCCTGTTAAAATACCAGCAGGAATAATACTTTTCATCCCTCTCAGATTCACTTTTTTCCCTTGACTAACAAATATACAAACAGCGATAGCAAAGCCAATCACAAATTGACTTGTAACTGCTTCCGAGGCTGAAAACCCCTCACGCATTGCCAGCTTTATGATGGTTGAAACGATGCCATAACTACAAGCCCCCGTAACTACCAACAAGGGATACAAATAGCTCTTTCTCATTGATTTTCTCCCCTTTCATGTCTTAAGTAGATCTATCTAAGTAACACCTCAATTCTTAGAAAACAAAAGTTTATCACACAGACATTTGTTAGTAAATGCTCTATCCCCATTTTTCACGCACAAAAAAAGCCGATACTTCCCTTGACATAAGGAAATATCAGCTTATTCTAAATTCTTTCGCTTCACTTTTTCTTTTCTTTTGCCAAAAAATCAAACAACTAAATCACCTTAACATAGTGAATCAAGGGGTGTAATTATTATTAATGCTATTTTCCACAAGCGAATATAGTTGATCTGCTGTCAAATCCGCATTTGTGTCCCAAGTCTGTAATGTGATAGCTGAAGCTGCCATACCTAAACGTACAGCTTGTTCAAAAGTTTCATCATGACTCATACCGAATAGAACACCGCCTATTAACGATTCCTCTGCTCCAGCAAAATTCAAAATATCTGTTTGTATTGGAGGAAGATGCTCTTGTTTTCTATCATGATCCGCCCAAAATACACCCTGCCTGTCCAATATGACAATAACTTGCTTGACGCCTCTTTGTAGTATTTTCTCACTTGCTTTTTTACAGTCTTCAATCGTCTCAATCTCCATTTGGGACAAGGCAGCTGCTTCTTCACGATTCGCAATCAGCAAATCTATGCCATGTAAATTATAAGGCAGCCGCAACGCCTTTGGTGCTGAAACGGGATTCACCCATAAAGTCAGCTGTTCTTTTTCGCACCTTTTAATAAGATAGGTCAAAGTTTCTTCTGGAAGATTGGAGTCAGCAAATATTATATGAGAGGATGCCAGATGCGACCACCGAGCTTCAATAAATTCAATGCTAAACTGGTCATAAATTTGCATATCAGCTACAGCAAGAATCTTTTCACCCGTATCAGTAAGAATCGAGGTATAACTCCCTGTTTTCTCCATATTTATCGCCAAACATTGGCTAACATCTACTCCATAGCGCTTTGTTTCTTCCAAAAGCCATCTTCCTTCTTGATCATCTCCAATTAAAGTGATCAATGACACTTGGCAACCTAGCCTGCCCAAGTTCTCTGCTACATTTCGAGAAATCCCCCCACAAGACTGTCTAACCGTTGCAGGGTTGGAAGTACCATACTGAATTGGCTTCAAAGTTTGTGACTTCCGATCTATATTGGCCCCACCGATACAAGTAATTCGTGATTCTTCCCGTACAATGTAAGCACGTCCAAGTATTTCTCCTTTTTTCGTTAAGGTGGATATATATCCAGCCACCGCTGATCTGGAAAGCCCAAGTTTTACTGATAATTCTTGCTGAGAAATAAATGGGTTTTCTTTAATTAAAGACAAAATGTGCTGATCCTTGACCATGTATTCCCCTTCCCTTTATACAACATCTATTGTTAATATTGAGTATAATACTTATCATTCTTCGCATGCAACAGATTAAAGGGACTACTTATTCAAAATTATTATTTCATAGTTCGAAAATACTATATAACAAAGCTCAAAAATAAACAGTAAAAAAGCAACAATTGAATTAATTTGTAGCTTTTTTACTGTTTATTTTACTTGGTAGAATACGATTGATTATAGGTACATTTTTCAAGATTCTCCTTCTCCTCTTTCTATTCTATTAAGCATGGAAAAGTGACCATTAGATACATAGAAAAATAGTCTAGAGGAAGGCAAAGTGGGAGGAAATAAGATGAAAGATCCTATCCACCCATGTCATTTAAACGACTTCAAAAAAATTAGAAGATCCATAAACACAACAGTGAACACCATTCTAAAATGTCATCACCTGTTTTGGTCATGAGTATGGGTTTTCTAGTACTCCTCTTTTATCCATTTAATATTGCCTATTTCCTTAATATCAAGATAATCGTTGATCTATAGAAAGAGTAAACCGCAATTGTAAACTAAACTAGTTTAATCTAGACTAAATTAAACTAGTTTATATATGTAAATTTTCCGAACGTATGACGATAGTCCTGTTTTTAAAAGGAACTCCCTTACCCGTTTTGTATGTACCTTGTTATCGCACTTCTACCTTAATTAGTTTCACTCCTGCTTTTTTCAACTGTTTTGTAACATCGTCATTCTTCTTTTTATTCGCCATCATCTTCTCTTCCTCTCTTCTGTAAATTCGTATTAGCCATTATGCCATTATTCTAGGAAAATATACAAAAGAGGTTTAAAATCCCTCCTTCTTCTCTATATATCTTATAAAACATGGATAAGTGGAAATGTGACCATAAATAAGCTAGATTCGAAATGTACGAGAGGGAGGATGGGAAGTGAAGAACTTAAACTCAAGATTTCAGGATAAGTCATTTAAAAAAACTATTTCAACAAAGGATGAATCGGAAAGTCCGCATAAGAGAAAGCGGCAAACACATTCAGATAAATGCCATAACATCAAATTCCCAGTAACAACTGTCATGCAGATGAAGCTGCGTACTTATTGTAAGCAAATGGGCAGAATTTATTATACCCAAGATGGACAAGCCTTAAGTCAGACCGTTTTTAATACCTCACTTTTACAGTTCGGGTTGCATCACATCGAAATTGTAGATTGGAACCAACACTATAAAGATACTAAAACGTATATGCATACCATGCTTAAGGAACAGGTACACCAGACAATCGGGGGGCCATATGGTCTAGCCATTCAAAAACAAGTATCTGAACGAAAGGTTGTTGTTTTTATTATGGCAAGCGTCTTACTCTGGATTGAAAAGGGTGGTTCTCTTGAAAAAATCTTACAGTAGCCTAAATCTTTTGCAGTAAAAATTAACAGGAACGTCTTCTCCAAAAGGTTTCTTTGAATATATCTTTAACAACCGAAAGTACCTAACCCTTGTCATTGGGTATTATGATTATTTAAGAGGAAAAGTGTTCATTGAAGACAGCTGGATATGTACGAAGATGTGCCACTAGGTTTCGAGTTAGCTGTCTTGATTCACTTACTCTATCGGACTTCATAACCCACATCAAAAAAGGAACGCAATTTAAGCAAGTAGCAAGATTCCTTCTGTCAGGAAAAGTGAATTATTTAGGAAAGAAAAGAACGGAGAAACGAGTCATGAAGGCATTGATGGAGCATGTGTTTTCCTATGAATCCATTGAAGAAGAGATTATCGATGTAAAACCAGAGAAAGAAAAGGAAGCCCATCTCACGATTCGAATAAAAGACTCCGAAATATTAAGAGGTGAAATCTTCTTACATGACCTCTCCCCTTTCCTAAATGAGCAACATATAACGATTGAGGACTTATTGACGATCCTTTATTTAGACTTCATTAAACAAATAAAGGAACATGGGAATTCGATGATAGTTCAAAAAACATCCTGTTTCACCTGAAGTCTCACCAGTGAACGACGGCATAATGATAATGCGTCGGTGGTGGATGAAAGAGGAAGATGGAGAAAGTTCTCATGCAAGCCAAAAAGAAAAAGAATTAATTATTTTCGGAGCTATGAATGCACCAACAAGAGGTCATTAACAATCCATCGATCGGCTCAAAATTAAGAGAGGACTTGAAGGAATTTCGTTCTTTTTTGACAGCGGAACAAATACAAAAGGAATGACGTATTACTAGAATTGATGTCCAGATAAAAGCTTGTAATCTCCGATCACGTTAAACGATAAGAGACTACAAACCTTAGTTTTTTATATGTTTGACAGAAAAAGAGGTGCCTCTTTTGGGCGTTGCTCTGCACAAAATTGAAATGGGAGTCTTCTCGCCTGGAATGATAAAACATACTCAGACAATAGAAATCAAAAAAAGTAATAATTTTTTCATCTAAACTGGCTATAAACAAAAAATAAGCACCGTTAAATGCTTATTTTCCATGTAGCCATTCCTTCATTTTTTCTAAACTACCTGTGTAAGGACGTTTAATCAAGTTTCTTTCATATCGAGACAAGGTACTATGGGAAATACCCATTTCCTTAGCCGCCTCTAAAATGCTTAGCCCTCGGTCTGCTCTTTCCTTATTGATGGTTTCAGGAGTCACCTGCTTTTTTTCATTCATTTCTATAGTTACTGCAGCCTCACTCTCTGTCATGCCCTTCAACATCGTCGATAAATTCACGGTATCATGGTCCGCGCTCTCCATCAACAATAAATTCCTGTCGTCAACCAACCCACTGATATCAGTGGGCGGAATGATTTGGACGCGCGCCTTCAACCAGGTAGTAGCGAACCAGTTTCGTTCTTGCTCAATTTGCTGCTCAATCCCTTTGTCCTTGTAGCTCCACCCCTTAATAATGCCGTCATGCTGCAAGGTGTCTAGTATTTCTTCAAATTGCTCTTTGATTCTTGAACCATATCGTGGATTCACGTCCAAGTCCATCACTTTTAGCAGACCTTTTTCTCCACCGATATAATAGGCCCTTAGATAGTCCGCGCTCTTTTGACGAATTCTCCATTGCCAGGATAGATAACGTGATAACCGTTTATGGTACCTTTGCTTCGTAGGATGGTATTCGAGAGTCTTCAATGCCAGTAACCCGCTACTCTTTTGAGATCCGTACAGAAAGTTTGCAAGCAATTCCCCTGGACGAATGCTACATTCATAAATACCAATCGGGTTGTCTCCACGGTAAGCCACTGTCACGCTATCTACCAAAAATAAAGGATTAAACTGCACTTGCCCGATTTCCTCAAAGTTCCCCTGATCCTCATTGATAAATCTCAAATTCTCTCGCTCAATCCTAATCCATATCGTACTGAGAGCTGCCAGCCTTTTCATAATGTCATCCCGTTCTTTTTTTCGGTAAGAGGTTTGGTAGCCGTCAGGGTCTTCGTTCCTTCCTTGCAACCTTCTTAAATTCAAAGCATCATCTGTGTGAAAATGAATCATTTGGTCTTTGTGAGTAGCCTGCTGCATCCACAAAATCGAGACGATATCAAAAATATCTGCCGTTAAATCATCCATCGACGTGATAGCTTGAGAGGTAAGGTTTTTCCATTGTTCAATCGCGGCATTCGATTTTATCTTCAAATAGTCATTTTCTGCCCTTACTTGGGCCGTTGCTTCTAGTGCTTTTTCTGAAATTCTAGCAGTGGGAATAGCCGTAGCGATGTCAAATTCATTTTTACTAATGGTATCCCTCAACTTATGGAACAATAAAGCTGATCCGGACTCGGCAAAACTTTGATTTAACATGGAATTTATTACTTCCCTATTATTGGATTTTGGAGCATAGGGGGCATTCTCTTCATCGGTAAACCGAATGTATGGAAGAACAAAATTTCTAATTTCCTCTAAATAATCATAAGCCCATTGTTCCATGCTCTCGAATTCCAAGTCATGTTCTTTCACTAATCGTTCCATAATCACAAAAAATGCCTTTAAGGATTGAGATGGCTGAGAATTCTCTTCACTTGCCATCAAATTTTTTATATCAATGTTCCATCCGACATAGAGTTGAGGATAATCTGGGAATATGATGTTAGTGACATTCAATATTCTCCTTTGCAAAATATTAACCATTATTCTTCACCTCGCCCTTCTTTAGTCGGCTCTATGTATTCATATAGGTACTGTTGAATATATTCATGAAAAACATCCGTTTCTATGATACCGTAATCATAAAGAAAACTAATGGTTTCAAATGATAGGAACTGGGCAATCGGATTTTTCTCCAAGATGGCTTTTTTTAGCTGTTGGACGTCTTTTTCCTTATACATGATATACTTTCCCTTATGTTCCTTAAATTCTTCAGGTGAATAGCAAGTTTCTATGAAAGTATGATTATGCTTACATTCATATATAACTCGATGATCGCTATAATAAGTCGTTACACCAGATTCCTTTCCGGCTTTATAAGATACAATCTGTTTTCTAAGCCATATAGGACCACTCGATAAACTCACTAGTGGTTTAGGCAATACTCCACGGAGATGATAGGTGGAGACCTTTCTACGATCCCACCCTAAAATTTCCCCTGCTTCTTTAACGCCTACCAAAAAACTCATACCTATTCCCCTTCAATTTTAATGTTAAAATAATTATGAGTGAGGCTTGTTGCATTTGTCAACATGATTAACCATTGTTTTATATGTCAAATATGGCTGCTACATGTCTAAACATACGCAATATTAGATTGTGCAACTTTTTTCAGTTTGACGTTTCCTCTCACAATGCGCACATTCATTTTCTAGATCCTTTTTTGAAAAATTAACCACTGCTCCCACACGACTCGAACTTATTCTTAATTAACTCCAATCTTGCACACCTTTTGCAGGAAGTGCAACTTTCCTCCAATTTGACGTTTCCTCTCACAATGCGCACATCCCGTTATTTCTTAGGCTAGATCTTATCCGTTGACTTGTTCAACCTTAAAACTATCAACACTTCTATATAAGTAAAAAGGTAATTCCCTTTGACGTTTCCTTTCACATTATGCACAATGACAGACCTTTGAAAATCAAGACGAGGTTTTTCTCTACCTATACAATTCCCCAGAAAGCATCGTGCCTTCTTTCACTGGAAACTTCACCAATCATCATATGTGCAACTTTTCTCATACTTGACGTTTCCTCTCACAATGTGCACAATGAATGGCGATTGAAAATCAAAATGAGACCTTTTCTACTCATACAATTACCTAGAAAGTATAGCCCCTCCTTTCAATGAAAATTTCACCAATGATCATATGTGCAACTTTTCTCACACCTGACGTTTCCTCTCACAATGTGCACATAACACTCAATGAGGCTCGGCTAACCTCTTCTTTGTCTACATAATTGACGCTGATGATTGAAATAAAACTTGAATCATACGATCCATAGAAGGGATAATGCACTAAATAATTATTAAATCCATTCGCATTTTATCAAAATTTAAGCAAGAATTCCCCATTTTCATGTATAAATAGCGAATATTGAACATTATTTCTCACTTTTTGTTTAAAAACGATGGATAATGACGTTTCCTCTCACAGTAACTTGCACAGAATTCTATGTAGATTTCATTATTTTGATTTTTGTATCCATCTATTTTTTTATAGAAACGTTGCTATATCAACGTTTCTATTCATTTTTTTAAGAATCAAATCATGACGTTTCCTTTCACATCGTGCACAAATCGATTATCAAAATGACGTTTCCTCTCACACAAAAAATTTTCGTCTTTTTTCAAACCCTTGTGGCGCAAGGGTTTGGCGGCTATTGTGCAACTTTAAAATCCCTTAATAAAGGGCTTCGTTTCCTCGTTTTCCATTTTGCTATAATCAACTTAAGATCATAGTCGAAAGGAGGGCCAAAAATGACAGAATCCAAAATAAGTATCGAAGGTTTTAGAATGCACCAAGCTATCTTGGATGAGTTCCGTTTTATTCGTGATCAATCATTTGAGCGCCCTCCTGCTTCTGCCTATGTTGTATATATGACCATGTTAAAGCAAATGCATATAGAACAGAATCAACGTGGCATGCTTAAAGAGTACAACCTTTCTGCCTGGTCAAAGAAATTAGGAATCTCTTACTCCACTCTTTGGGGAGGAAAGCGTTTTTTAGAAGATCATCATTTTGTTAAAGAGGAAATCCGCGAAGGGTTGCCTGTTTTGATGTTAAAAGATGTTGAAAAATATAATACACCTGAACATAATGGTGGGGTTCTTAATTATCTCATCATTCCTCATGCTCTTTTTGAAACCAATATCTTAGCTGAATTCGTACGTACGTCCAACCCTGAAGGAATCGAGCTACTTTTATCCTTGCTTAACCAGTTCCGTACCGGCATGTCTTTTAGCAAGACTAGTGAAATTGAAAAAATAAAACAAGAACGGACGATGAAAACACTCAAACTTCAACTAAACAAAAATGCAAAAGGAGTTCGTAAAACATTAAGCGTTTTAGAGGCTCTTTTTTCCATTGAATTTACAGGGGTTGAACTTCGCAAAAAGCAAATATGGATTAAGAAAGTCTCCTTTTCCTTGAAATCGGAATGCGTGGAAGAGAGTACGGATGAATTCAATGTGAGCCCACTTTTGGCGAAATTATCGAAAGAACTTACTTATTTCTTCGAGGGACATCAAATTAAATATAAACCAAGAGACCAAATTGATGTCATGATTTCCTTTAAACAGGAAGTAATAAAAAAATTGAATTATCTTAAAGATGAAGATGAAGTACACTACACCGTAAGAGATCAATTCATAAAAAATTTCTTTTTGGAAACAATTGATCAGATCGGAGCTCATATACATACGGAAAAAAATCGAAAAGGATCCTTCCATTTTTACTCGATTGGTGCCTTTTTCAGAATGGCCTTTAGAAAGTATCTTCCTGGAGCATTAAACAATATTCCTTATGGCTTGATCTCTAATGCCAAAATCAGGGAGCACACCATAACCGGCCAAATTCCAGAGCTCGATGGTGTAATTTAATAGAATAGCTTAGCCATGTGAAAAAAATTGACATTCACATGGCTGTTCGAATTAATTAAAAATAAAAAATAAAAGTCTTCCCTTTAAAAAAAGTCTTCCCTCCTTTTTTCTTTCACTGATTTTAGTAGACTTTCCAAGGGGGATCTTTTTTTACGCTCAAAGCATTCCGAATATATACTTGTGGATTAGTGGATATAGTAGATGTAGTCTTGTGAATATGTAAATTATCCAAATAAAAACTTGTGTAAATGTGAATTCTTTATTATTCTATTTGTGGAAACCTGGAAATTCTGTTATTCTCTTTCACCTTAAACGACTAGAACCCTTCTCTAACAAAGGATTTGCAATACAGTATTAAAAATGCTTATTAATACTGTATTTTTTATTAAATATGTTCTTTTTACTAAATATGATTTTTTTACTAAAAATATCTTTTACGATAGAAACCTCATATAAACAATTCAAATTAATAATTTATTGTTTTATAAAGGTAAATAAATGTGAATTTATAGTTTTAAAATAATGAGTATATTAATTTGTTCCTGTACAGTTCCTTATTTTTAATACAATATTGAAAATCCTCTCTTTCATAGAATTCACGATTATGCAGCTAAAGATTCTCTATATCTTATCTCTACTATGCATCAATAAAAAAAGAGTAAAGCATATAAGACTTTACTCTTCACACTCAAATGAATATTCAAATTTAGGACTTCCCTTTTACAATTGAATAAATATCTTTCCATACCGCTGAAAAATATTGAAAATTCTCAAAGTTTTTTTCAATTTCCACACTCTAGAAAAACGTAAAAACGAAAGAAACATCAATATCTTTAATCACAATGTACAAAAGGACACTATCTCTATGACGGTTTCTTATTAAATGTGCATAGCGTAGGTAATTTGCACAGAATTACAACTTAGAGAGCAGATTGTAGTCAGTTGAGTAAAATCCCTTCTAAATGTACAAAAAGTGGGTATAGGAAATGTCGATTAATCCTCAATAGTTTGTAGAAGTAATTTCCTTTCATTTGTTAAACGAGTTGTCTCAACTTCTAACCTTTTTTCCAAAGCAATTACTTCTGTTTGGATTTCGCTAATCTCCTGTTTTAATATATCGATTTGCATAGTAAGTTCCACTTCTAAATTATCAGCTTTAATGAGCTTTTCATCTACTAGAATCTCTGTTTCTATTTGTTCTGGATCATATGCAGCTTTTTTTGAAAAAAGTGAGAAAAGACCAGTTTTTTTATTAAGTTCAAAACTTTTCCGTAAAATATTACCTGCTTGTCGATCCATTTTTCGATATAACCGATGATTTTTTATCTTTTCATCTATTATTTCAATTTGTCTCTCTCGATCGGCTTTTGATGTAGTCCCTTTTAGCAGGTCCACTTCAATTTGACTAATCGTATTTTGAAGTGCGTGGGTTTTCATAATCACATTCTGTCTTCTTTCAAATTCAGAAAATAATTGATCCAGAATCTCATCATTATATTTGTTTCCTTTTGCACGCCCGCTATTTTGCTGCGGGATAGATTTTAGCGCTAATTTAACTTGAATATCGGAAATAGACTCTCCTCTTTCAATTGCTAACAAAACCATATGGATTTTAAATACACTAAGGTATGGTAATCTTTTCTTTCTGCCTTCTACATAGATCTCCAAATACCCTTCCAGCATTCTTACATAATATCTTAGCGTTGAATTAGCGATGTGAAAAAATTTATCGGAGCAATCTGTCGTTGAATACATCGTATTAGGATCCAATGCTAAAAGCTCTTCATCGTATAGTTTCGAATTGTACACTTTGTCCAAATGTAATGAAGCAAATAAAGCATCGGAATGAAGTGCTTCAGTAACAAAGTTTTTATTACTATTGAGTCTATTTGACACGGAACCCCTCCTTTTAACGCTAGTTTAACTTTATCTTATTATTATCTATAAAACATAATCTAATATTAAGCGTTAAAGTATCGTTAAATACAGTTTACCTATTATACAAGGGTTAAGCAACTATATCTGTAATAGCAATGAAAAAAGAAGTAAACTAGTTTAGACTAGTTTACACAGGAAAAATTTAATTTGGGTGTTTTATTTAGAAAATCGAAATATAGACAACGTTAAGTAAACGGTAGAAAAAAGAAATTAGCGTTGATCATCTTTAAACACGCGTCATAAAATGACTGCAATTTACCGCTAACGTCAATTTATCGGTAGTTTAAATAATGATAAAACTGTAAGGGTGTATTTAATTTAGATTATATTTGGTGTGATTCGCGTTAAAATAGCGGCAACGTCAACTTATCGCCAAAAAAACATTGACTTTGAGTGAGGGGGTAGATATATTGGATAATAAAGTAGACTAGACTAGATTAGTCCAGGGGAGGAAGACCATGACAAAACTTGATTTCTTATTTAAGAAGGATTATTTAATAGCAGGAGTAGATAGTGGAAACATTTCTAATAAAATTACGTACATCGATCAAAAAGGAAACGTTGTTTCTTTAAATATAGCGAGCATCATAGGGGAAAACGCGGAGACCACAGCTGAAGATATGCCAGATGAAACCAGGGATAAATTGTTTCCCGATGATATGATTCTTCATTTACATATCAAAAGTAATGCCTTGCCTAAAAATCGAACGAATGCCTATTACACAGTTGGGGAATATGCACAAATTGCTACGAATAACAAAGATAACTTAAGAGAAACAAACAGTGATGCCAGAGATAAACTTGGAAATGAAATCCATGTCGTGACAACTTTAGCAGGATTAGCTTTAGCTGCTTGGAAATCTGGTAAAGGAAATAAAGTTGAGGTTCCTTTGAGTTTTGGGCTTCCAATCGAAGAAGCTAAACAAGCATCTGCTGAAAAAATCAACCTTTACAAAGGTACGCATGAAATTACTGCAGTAAAAGGACCTTATAAAGGGGAAACCATAACGATCAATATTACCGATGTCCAACTTAACGTTGAGGGGGTAACAAGCTATTTGGCTTTGGCTTTCGACCTAGTAGATGGCGAAGTGGTAGAAACTGAGTTCTCATCGCAAATTCAAAATGAGTTTGCGATAGCAGACCTAGGAGCTGGAACATTGGATTTAGCTTTGTATGATGAAAACGGCCTAAACTCAACCAAATCCACAAATTATTCAATTGGTACAAATAAATATATTGATTCAATCATGAAAGAGGCGGCAAGCCTTAAAGAATTTGACAGCATACGAGCCCGTTTTGAAAGAGTTGGCAAAACACCTAAAATTTCATTTACACGTGAAGAATTCATGAGAAAATTTATTAAGCCTGAAATTGAAAAAATGATTAAAAAGCCTAAATATACTCCTGTATTTAAAGCAACTTGGCAATCTAAAACAGGAGATATCACGAAAATCGTTGAAAAATATACACAAGAATATGCGGAAGAAGTAAAAGATAAAATCATTCGATATTTCGTCGATACAAATGTGGGACAGATGATCATTGTCGGCGGCGGACTTCTATTTGCCCATCAATATTTAGAAGAGCTTAAAGATGAAGATTGTCTATTTCCTCCTAATATTGAGGAAGCTAGTTTCTTTACCAGTAAAGCGTATCTCTTAAAAAATATCATTGCCGAAATTGAAAAACAAACAATAGAGGCATAAGAATTCTGAGAAAAGGAATGGCACACTCTTCGGCATTCCTACAAGGTGGTGGTAACATTGTCCAAGGGGAAAATGGTTCCAGGTAAAGGATTTCAATATACCCCTAAAACTACGATTGAGTGGGCTGATGAGTTTAATGAGTTATTAAATAATTATAGCAGCCGAAATGAACTTATGAGTACACTTTTAGAAGATGGATTAAGGGTTAGGAATGGATTGTATAAGGAAAACGGTATTTTTATTCCCATGGGAACCTTTACTAATGATCAATTAGCCCTACTTAAAACGGAAGAAGGGAAGAGAATCCTATATAATGTCGTTTCTTTAATGTTGGGGAATCCTGAAAGTGCGACTTTTGTACATCAAATGGTGCAGCCGACTTCTTCTGAAATTAAGCCTGTTTCTCGGCAAATTAAGTCAACGGACGTGATAAAGGACGGCGAAATCGCTGAGGAGGCTAATAAAGGTGTAACAGAAACAAATGAGGCTCTTTCTAAATTGTTGAAATTGGGTAGAATGACGAATTTAAAAGGTTGAAACATTAGTCTATTTCTTTCTTAAAGCTTTGCAATATTGGAGACCAACAATATGTTGGTCTTTTATTTATGGTTATTCATCGATATGGCCTATATTAATTCTTTTTTTCAGGATTATTTAAAGTTCAGTCTTGACGACCACTGTTATTTCAGTTTATATACATTTCTGGATTAAGAAAAAGAGACTTGGTGTCAAGGCATGGAATACCCTATCTTTAGGCATGTATCTAAATTATTATTTAATTTAGATAGTAGCAAAATTAGATAAAACGTAACGGAATTAAATGATGAATAGAAGACAGCTCTCTTTTGTTAAAGGGGGCTGTTATTTTTTTTTTAGAATTGAAAGGAAGTTGGTCAGATTCCCTTCAGAAAGTATGAACGGATTAGATATTTGTTCAAAAGAAGGTCAGTATAGCATCATTCTTGTGAGTTATTTGTAAGATTACCATATCGCATGTGAAATTCCGTCTTTTAAACTTCAAGTATCATTTAGTTAAATCACTAAAAAAAGTAAATAATACTTGTTACTTCCAAAAAAATGATGTAAAATCTAACTGTACTAATACTCGCAGTACAGTTGGTGCGGAATGAGGGTGATTATGATTGTTTGAATTAGACATGAGAAGCAGACAGCCAATCTACGAACAGTTGGTTGATAAATTGAAGGAACTCATTATTAGTGAAGTGTTGAAACCTGATGAGCAGCTTCCGTCCGTTCGTACTTTGGCAGGACAGTTAACCATTAATCCTAACACGATCCAGAAAGCGTATCGGGAGCTAGAAACACAAGGGTATATCTACTCAGTGAAGGGAAAGGGAAGCTTTGTGAATCCAATTAGTCTTGTTGAAAATTCTGATAAATTAGTAAGCGTAATAAAGGAACTAAAAAAACTACTTTCTGAAGCTATGTATCTTGGATTGAAGCCGGCGGAGCTAATCGAGCTTATTCATGATTTGGAGTCGTCGATAGGGGGAGGGAAAAATGATGATTGAATGTAAGGAGGCATATAAAAAATATGAAGGAAATGAAGCTGTTCAGTCAGTTGATTTACTGGTGAAACAAGGTTCAATCTATGGTCTGTTAGGTTCGAATGGTGCTGGAAAAACAACACTATTAAAAATAGTAGCTGGCATACTTAAACAAGATAAGGGGGATGTTTTGATTGATGGAACGCCTGTATTTGAGAACGTTGATATGAAGAAAAAAATTATATTCCTTCCAGATACTCCATACTTTTTTTCTCAATATACGTTAAGGACCATGGCTAATTTTTATTCATCCATTTATCCTGATTGGAATGAGGATCGATTCCAAAATCTTCAGGGTATTTTTGAAATCGAGATGGATAAGAAGCTTCATAAATTTTCGAAAGGGATGAGGCGTCAAGCTGCATTTTGGCTGGCATTCTCGGCTATGCCGGATGTACTGATTATGGATGAGCCATTTGATGGCCTGGATCCAGTCATAAGGAAAAAAATAAAAAATCTTATGGTACAGGATGTCGCTGAAAGAGAGATGACCGTTTTAATCTCCTCACATAATTTGCGTGAAGTAGAAGATATTTGTGACCATGTTGGTATTCTACATAAGGGGAGTGTTCTACTTGAAAAAGATTTGGATGATTTAAAATCAGACGTCCATAAAATACAGGTTGCTTTTAAAAATGAACCAAGAGAAGAATGGCATCAAGAAATGAAAATCCTTCAATATGAACGTAGAGGGAGCGTGTGGCTATGTGTGGTGCGTGGCAAAGAGTTAGAGGTAAAATCATACTTTGAGAAGTATAATCCGGTCATCTTTGACATGCTTCCGCTCACATTGGAAGAAATTTTTATTTACGAAATGGGGGAAGTCGGCTATGCCATCGAAAACATCTTGGTTTAATAAAGAAATTTGTATGCAAATCTTCCGAAATATGGGCTGGGTCGGCATCGTTTATTTTCTAGGGTTAGTTTTTGCACTTCCATTAAAAATGCTGATGATGCATACAAATGACGAATACATATATTATCAGGAAATAAAAAATCCATTTTCTTATCTTTTTGAAATTCAATATGGACTAATGTTGATTATTCCTGTGCTTCTAGCAATCTTTTTATTTTTGTACGTACATTTGAAAGATTCAGCTGATTTTCTACATAGTCTACCCATTAGTAGAAAAGTTTTATTTAATCATTATGTAGGAATGGGAGTCGCATTTTTAACAATCCCTGTTCTTGTGATATCTTGCACTGTTTTCATTTTAAGAAGTGTACTTGATGTAGGGATGTTTATTTCAATAGAAGAAATTCTAATTTGGACAGGAATTACCTGGTTATTTCCTTTATTTATTTTCTTTTGTGCGGTTTTTGTGGGAATGATTACTGGTATGGCCATTCTTCAAGGTGTCCTCACATATCTTTTATTGTTGTTTCCAACGGGTATATTGGTGTTAGCGGCCTTTAACTTTAAGTATTTTTTACATGGCTTCTCTTATGAGTATTATCTCACCTCAAAGGTAGAAACCTATTCACCAATCCTCTATGGAGCGTCTTTTGAAAACCGCGCGATGAGTGTCCCTGCTGCCCTTCTGTTCAGTGGATTAATCGTCGTCCTTTATTTTGCTTCACTATGGTTGTATAAAAAGCGACATATAGAAGCAGCCTCAAGTGCAATGGCGTTTCGTGCTATTAAACCAATTTTTATCTATGGTGTGGCATTATGTGTGATGCTTTTCTGTGGAATGTATTTTGGTGAAACGCAAAATAGTACAGGATGGCTTATTTTTGGATATATTGCTGGCTCTTTGCTCGGGTATTTCGGAGCGAAAATGATTATCGAGAAAACATGGAGGGTTTTTGGTGAATATAAAAGATATCTCTACTTCGCAGGATCAGTCGGATTAGTATTAGTATTGTTTCAATTCGATTTTACTGGATTTGAAAAGAAAACTCCAGAATTTAGTGAGATTAAACAAGTGTATATAGGTAATAGTGTTTATGGATATGCAAATAGTGACGAGTTAGGTCAAGCAAAATATTTAAAGAAAAGAGAAAATATTCAAAATGTCCTTGCTCTACACAAAACGCTTATTAATGAAGAGGGGAAGACCAGGAAAGGAAATAGGTATGACGATAATCTGTTTTTCTTTTACGAGTTGGAGAATGGCAAGAGATTAGTTCGCCAATACAGTGTGCCTAAGAATCATTCTCTAACGCATCTTTTAAAACCAGTCTATGAATCAACTGAATATAAAGAATTGATTTATCCAATATTGAGCTTAGATGAGACAAAGATTGATAAAATTGCCATTTCTTCAAATGCACCGGTAAATAAAGGGACCTCCATAACGGAGCAAAAACAAATTCTTGATAGTATAGCTGCATTAAGAGAGGATTTACGAGCTGAAACATATGAAGAAATGATGGATAAATCAAGAGCTTATTCGAGTATAGAACTATTACTTAATAATGATAAACGTCTTTATATGGAATGGATGCCTGACTATGAAAATTTTGAAAGATGGCTTAAACAAAATAATATGCTAGAAAACTCAAGAGTTACAGCGGATGATCTTTACCAAGTTTGGATAGCTCCGCGTAAAGATATTGATCAGAATTTGTTACATGCTTATAGCAACGACGAACTAATAAAAGAGTTTAAATCAAAAGAATCAGTGTTAAAAGTCGAAGATAAGCAGGAAATAGAAATGGTTTTGGAAAACAGTAAATGGCCTAGTGACGGAGAATATGTCATATTGTTTGTTTATGAAAAAGGTAACTCTGTTGAAGTCATGGATTTTATTCATAATAAGATGCCTGACTTTATCATGGACTATTTTGAAAAATAACGAAAAGATTGGATGAGGAAGATGACGAATTGTGAGCTGCTAGATGAAATTTTTGCTGAAATGTATCAGCGATATTCTAAAAAGCTCTATAAAATGATCTTTAATATGACGAAAGATGCTTTTCTTGCAGAAGACATTGTACAAGAAACGTTTATTAAAGCTTTTTGTAAAATGGAAACAATCATAGATTCTGAAAAAATAGGTGCGTGGCTGACTGTCATTGCTAAAAGAACGGCCATTGATTATTTGAGGAAAGAAAATCGATATTTGATTTCACCACTTGAGGATGGTCAGCTTTTCGTTGAAACGATTAATAATTCTGTAGAACAGGCTGCAGAATTCATGGAGATAATGGAGGCTGTCCAATTGCAAATAAGCGGGTGGGATTCGGCTAAAAGAAACGTGTTTCTATTAAAATCCTTTTATGGCTTAAAAGAAGAAGAAATATCCCAACAAATGAATATAAAAACGGGTACGATTAAAACATGGATTTTTCGTTCAAGGAAATGCTTGAAGGAACAACTAAGGGGGAAGTTGTATTAAATGCAATTCATGAACTTGCAGCAAGCTTAAAACGATCATTTTGAATGATAGTAGGAATGCTACTAAATGGTATGTCCATTTGGGGAATTGCTTTATTAATTAAAGAGGGGATGAAAGCAATAAGAGAGGGAAAGTATGTTGTTGATTCAATGGAAAATCTCTTAGAAAATTAGCTCGAAAGTGATGATAAATGAATAGAAGAGATTATAAAAATAAATTACTGCATCAGAAAAACCCTCTTTTTACTGAAGTGGTTTTTTCTGATGCAATAAGATTCCTGATTGTAGCCAAGAAATGTAGAAAAGACCTTATAAAATGTAATTTTGGGAGTTCAAGCTCCTATCATATGTTTTCAAGGTACATCGGTCAAAAACAGTTTTTGAAACGATAAAGGTCATTTGATGGTAGTAGATCGTGTCATACATCCTTTCAAGAAAGGATTGTTTGTATCTAATTTTCCGAAATTTCGTATCTGATAAATTTCATTTAGAGTAAAATGGATAATCATTTTAGTTTATATCTGTAAAGTATACTTTTTATCACTATATAACATTAAAGTGTGTACTTGTTAAAAATCATAATGTGTCTAATAATAACAATAGCAACCATCAATGTAGCATCATGGGCGGACAGTAGCGTCTATAGAGTGATGTTAAGATAGGAGGAAATGATGAAATTAAGAGTCTCAGCGGTGCAATACCATCTACATACAATAAGCTCGTTTGAAGAGTTCGCCAAGCAAGTAGAACATTATATTAAAACAGCTGAAGAATTTGACACTGACTTTATTTTGTTCCCAGAATTCTTCACTACTCAATTAATGTCTATTGGGAATAAACAAGGACAATCTTTGACGATTCAAGACCTTCCAGATTTTACAGAACAATATCTATCTTTATTTAAAAAGTTAGCGATGCAAACAAATATGCATATTATTGGGGGAACCCATGTCATCCGTAAAGGAGGCAAATTATATAACGTTGCTCATTTATTTTATCCAGATGGAAGAGTGGCAGAACAGGCAAAGCTGCATCTTACACCAACGGAAATCAAAGAATGGAATATGGCTCCAGGCGAAAAATTAGAGGTATTTGAGACGGATAAAGGTACCATTGCCATGTTGACTTGCTACGATATTGAATTTCCAGAAATCGTTCGAATGGCGAAGGCTAAAGGCGCAGACATTATTTTCAGTCCTTCTTGTACCGATGACCGACACGGATTCCATCGTGTTCGTTACACCAGCCATGCAAGGACAATCGAAAATCAAGTCTATGTCGTAACGACAGGCACTGTAGGAGCGCTTCCTACGGTTGACTTTATGCGAGCGAATTTTGGCCAAGCGGCAGTGCTTACGCCAAATGATATTCCTTTTCCACCACGTGGCATTCTAGTAGAAGGGGAAATCAATCAAGATATGATCGTAACAGCGGATTTAGATCTGGAAATATTATATCGCGTTCGTGAAAGTGGCTCGGTTACTACATGGCGCGATCGCCGAACCGATTTGTATCCAGATTGGTAAACTAAAAATCTCACTTCACAAATAGTAGGGGTGAATCGCGTGTATCGTAAAGAATTTTTTGTCTTCAATCAGAATCAGCCAATCCGAGCTGTGATCCGAAATTATCAAGAAAAAGATTTTTCAGGTTTAATTGCTGTTCAACAAGAATGTTTTCCGCCACCATTTCCATCTGATTTATGGTGGAATAAGGAGCAATTGCAAAATCATGTTACATTATTTCCTGAAGGGGCCCTATGTATTGAGATTGAAGGCAAAGTTGTTGGTTCAATGACTGGCCTGTTGGTTGATTTCGATTCCAAGCATCCAGAACATACATGGGAAACCATTACGGATAATGGGTATATTCGGAACCATGATTCAGAGGGGAATACGCTCTATGTCGTAGATATTAGTGTGAGTCCCACCTATCGAAAGCTAGGATTAGGAAAATGGCTGATGCTATCGATGTATGAAGTCGTCGTTTATAAAGGATTAGAGCGATTACTAGGCGGAGGAAGAATGCCTGGTTATCATAAAAAAGAGAATGAAATGACGCCAGAGCAATACCTGGAATCTGTCGTAAAAGGGGAACTAAAAGATCCTGTTATCACTTTCCTTCTCCAATGTGGTCGAACCCCTGTTCAAGTCGTCGCGAATTATTTAAAAGATGAAGAATCATGTGATTTTGGGGCATTAATGGAGTGGAAAAACCCCTTTTTCTTACCAATATCGGAACAAGGAGAGTGCTGAAAATGGAATATTACAGAATTACAAATATACAAGATCCTTACTTCACACAATTACACGAATTAATGCAAAAGGTATTCCCTTCAGATGAAGTGTTAGAATTTGATTTGTGGAAAGAGCCTTTGGAAGACCCAGATATTCGTGTTTTTGTTGCTGTTGACGGCAACAAAGTAGTAGGTGCAACAGAGTATCGCTATTATAAAGAATTTAATGTGGCGATGACAGATTTTACAATCATCGGTCAGGATGGGCAAGGGATTGGTCCCTTTTTAGCGAATAGAAGATTAGATGATTTGAACGCTTTAGCAGCGGCTAATGATAAGGAGTTATTTGGGATGTTTGCTGAAATCTACGATCCTTATCAAGTTGATCATTATGAATTTGGGATGATTAAATCCATGAATCCATATGTCCGCCGTGAAGTCTTATCTCATCTTGGATATAAGCGTCTTGAATTTCCTTATGTTCATCCATCTTGGAGCAATGACGGAGAAGCTGTAACTGGACTCGATCTTTGTTTTCTGCCAATGAATGAAAGTACTAATGAACTTCAAACAGATCTTATCGTAACGTTTTTGAAACAATATTATTCTATTTTATCAAATAAACCAAAATCATGGCATGCAATGGTTGATAGCTTGGAAACTAAGCAAGAGGTAAAACTTTTACCCATTTAGGAGATCGCAAATATCTTAGGTTTTATATAGTGAAATTGGAAATACTATTATTTTCTTGAACGATACCCCCACCTCTAAAGAGGTGGGGGTATCCGCATGACTATAGTTAAAACCGCAGAACTAAGTACTGCGGTAGAGTGATATTTAATTACTGAATCCAATATTTCTGTTCGCTTGAAGCAATTCAAAGGATGAAAGGTAGACAACTTCATGATCGGAAAAGTCCTTTAAAATAAGCTTTACGTGCATCTACATATCGATACTAAGTGACTGAATGAATCTAAATGCGAACAAAATCGTATCCTTCGATGTTTCTAGTGATTATTTCACACCAAAAAGATGCTTTTCCCTTTGATTTGTTCAACTAACATTTCAAGCTCATAATCATCCAAATCAAACACTTTTCCACTTAATTCAGGCCAGACATTAAGCACATCATTCTCATAACTTGCTCGTTCTATTTCGCTCAAAAAAAATTGCTGGAACAGTATAGCCATGATTGTCACCTTTCTATTAAAGGAGCATTTCACATTCCTTAAATTGAATCAGTATTCGCTTATTCCTTTAAACGTTACACCATTGAAGTGAGTCTTTTTTTCTAAATGTAAGAGAACTTTATATAAATCCTTCTATACAGTGGTTTTCTTCCCTTTTTCTACAGAGTGCCCGCCAAATTCGTTTCGTAGTGCGGCTACTACTTTTCCTGTAAATGTATCATTATCTAATGAGCGATACCGCATCAATAGTGACATAGCAATAACGGGTGTCGCGGTTTGTAAATCGAGAGCTGTTTCGACCGTCCATTTCCCTTCACCAGAAGAATGCATCGTTCCTTTGATTTCCTCGAGTTTTGAATCTTTAGAAAATGCATGTTCGGTTAACTCCATCAGCCATGAACGAATAACGGACCCATTATTCCATACTTTTGCTACTTTTTCAAAATCATAATCAAATTCGCTTTTTTCTAATAGCTCGAATCCTTCTCCTATGGCAGCCATCATTCCATATTCAATCCCATTGTGTATCATTTTTAAAAAGTGACCACTACCGGCTTCCCCTGCATATAAATAGCCGTTATCTACAGCTGTATCGCGAAAGATAGGTTCCACGATGTCCCAGGCATCTAGATCTCCTCCAACCATGTAACATGCTCCATTCCGAGCACCTTCCATCCCACCAGAGGTTCCAACATCTAAAAATCTTACCCCGAATTTCTTTAAATTATTGTATCGACGAATGGAATCTTTATAATGGGAATTACCAGCTTCAATGACGATATCACCATCATATAAAAATGGGGTTATTTCACTAAGCACAGAATCAACAACCGAATGGGGAACCATTATCCAAAGAACTCTTGGTGATTCTAGTGATTTAACGAGTTCGATAATGCTAGATGCACCTACAGATCCATATTCCTCCATTTCCCTAACCGAATTTGGATTTAAATCGAATGCAACTACTTCGTGATTGTGCTCCAATAGATTTTGACCAATGTTTAACCCCATTTTCCCTAAACCGATTAAGCCAACTTTCATGTTAATTACCTCCTGAAATTTCTTTGTATTTGGGGAAATAATCCATTTACTCTATCATTTGAATTCATCATATGATTTTAAAGAACAATCAACGCTTCTTCAGATCTATCTGCCACATCCAACGCATTTTAGTGAAATGCTCAGAGGAGTTCTTTCAAATATGCAACTTCTTTTTTCAACAATCTAGAAAATGTTTTGTCAGAAATTCAATCTGCCTAATCCATCATCGTAAAGGCAAATGAAATAAGAAAGGAGACCTTCCATGATTCAAACAAAAACAAGTTCGCTAAATTCAAATCCAATAGTTATAAGGTTAGAAACCCCTCTCGTTACATATTTCGTGGAACGGTCACACCACTAATGCTATATCTCCTCCTGTTATTAGGTGATCCTATTGTATGGACCTTTTTATCTAGATTTTTTATTTAGAATTGTCTTATTAGTAGTATAATAGTGATAAATCTAAATTGTAAGTACGCACTTTTTTATTATATAGTATAGAAAAATATACTAGAATTTAGATTATTCAGATTCCTGAAGTGTAAGATGTACAATTTGTTTACTTCCGTTTTGAAAAATCGAATGCTTGGTCTAGTTGACGATTTGACTTGCAAAATATAATGAAAAGTTGTTTTAAGATCATTAATTAGAAAGTCTTAGTGATTTTGAATTATTTGATATATCCAAAATAATAGTTTGAATATTATTATAATTCGCTTTATTATATTGATTACTAGGCAATAAGCAAACCTATTTTCTATCATTTAGCAAATGGCATTTAAGTAGTGAAATATAAATAAATAGATTAGAAATGGGGGTTTATATGAAATTCAAAACGCAGGTAATTACTTGTTTTGGTATGATTTATGGAATATACGCTATATTTAGCGTTTATCACTGGACAAGTATGGATAATTATGAACATGATATTGAAGGATATATAAAAAGTTACAGCATGCTTAATTTGGCTTACTCTATACATGAATGGGTGAATGTTTACAGCAAAGAATCAAGAGAGCTATTTGCTAATCCACCTAACAAATATATAGAACAATTTACAAAAAATCAGGATAAATCCCTCCAAAATGTAAATGAAGCATTAGATGCGTATCAAAAGGTAGACAGAAGCAAAGAATCGCAAGAAATCGTGAAGAAATTAAAAACAATAGTTAAAAATTATTCTGAAATAGATAAAGAAATGGATGTCCTGCTAAAAGAAGGTAAAAAAGAGGAAGTATCTCAACTGTACTGGAATCAGGGTCGAGCAGTTAGCGATAAAATGATCGAACTATCTAATCAACTTCAAACTATACAAAATGAAATTACCAATGAAAAGCTAAACCAATCTTTAAAGAAATATATTCAAACTACTAAAATTACTAAAATATATATGCTTCTAGATTATTTGATGGGCGGCACATTGTTTAGTTGGATTTTGTGGAATGTCACTAGAAGACTAAACAAGGTTAGTTCTGTCATGGCAGAAGTTAATTTTGATAGCTTGGAAAAATTGCCGCGCATCAATATGAAAACAAAAGATGAAATTGGAAAAATTGCGTTGTCATTTAATGAAATGGCTCAAGCGCTTGAAGAGCATACGCTTCATGAAAAAGAGTTGAAAAATGCTACTGAAGAACAGAGCTGGTTAAAAACAAAAGTGGCTGAATTCGCTACCATGTACTCTGGAATAGACGACCTAGAGACTTTAGGACATCTGTTCATTACAAAACTCACTCCAATTATAGGGGCAAATTACGGTCTTTTCTATATAAAACGGAGCATAGGGGATGAGGATGTTTTTCAAAAAATTGCTACCTATGCTTATAATCAGCAGAAAATAGGAACAGATCACTTTCGTTTTGGGGAGGGACTTGTTGGACAGTGCGCATTAGAGAACCGAATGATCGTGCTCAACCAAGTTCCTAATAATTATATTAAGATTACCTCTGGTACGGGTATGGCATCACCATCAGAAATACTCATTATACCAGTGGAATATCAAGGAGAGGTATTGTCCGTTATTGAATTAGCATCCTTTCAATCTTTTAGTCATTTAGAACAACTGTTGCTAAAAGAGATCATAAGGAATCTTGGTATCAACATTCAAAGTATTATAAGGCATATGCAGGTAGAAAGGCTTCTTCAAGAGTCACAGGCATTGACGGAAGAATTACAGAGTCAATCTGAAGAGCTTCAATCACAGCAAGAGGAATTAAGAATTGTTAATGAACAAATCGAAACGCAATATGAAAATGCTGAAAAGAAAACGAGAGAATTGGAAAATGTACAAAGTATTCTAGAAGAAAAAGCACAACAGTTATCCCTTAGTTCACAATATAAATCAGAATTTCTTGCCAATATGTCCCATGAGCTGAGAACGCCACTTAATAGTTTGCTAATTCTAGCTCAAATGCTAGCAGAAAATGTCGATGGAAATCTTACAGCAAAACAGATGAATTATGCGGATACGATCTTTTCGTCTGGGAATGATTTACTACATTTAATCAATGACATTTTAGATATATCAAAAGTGGAAGCAGGAAAAATGGAAATAACGATGAATGAGGTAAAACTTAGTGACGTGAAGAAATTTGTTGATTCACAATTTACGCCCGTCGCACGTAAGAAAAATATTCAATTCAACATTCAACTCGCTTCTAATTTGCCAACATATATTCATACTGATACACATCGTTTGCAGCAAATTTTGAATAATTTATTATCAAATGCTTTCAAATTTACCAATCATGGTACGGTTTCCTTAACCATTCAAAAAGTTGAAAAAGGAATGTATGCAAAACAAAGCGCTTTCCTTCATTCAGATATAGAATTTGCATTTTCTGTTAAGGACACTGGAATTGGGATTCCAGCAGAAAATCACGCCATTATTTTTGATGCTTTTAAACAAGCAGATGGAACAATCAACCGCAAATATGGAGGAACAGGGTTAGGACTTTCCATTAGTCAGGAAATTTCCCGTTTATTAGGTGGCTTCATTGAAGTTGAAAGTATAGAAGGCAATGGCAGCACATTTACTTTATATTTGCCTAATAATAAAAACTTGAACAGCTCGGTCATATCTCTTTCTGAAGCAGAGGTAGCTACTGGTCTTTTGGAGGCTTCCGGATCCGGACCTATCACTCCTGTTGTGTCTTCAGTACGTTCCGAAGAAGTACGTAAACAGCTACATGAAAGAAAGGCGTTGCTAGAAGGTAAGAAAGTACTAGTCGTGGATGACGATATGCGTAATATATTTGCCTTAACAACGGCTCTGGAGAGTTATCATGTTGAGGTAATGTTTGCGGAAAATGGCAGAGAAGGGATTACAATTTTACAAAAAAATCCAGAAGTTGACTTGATTCTAATGGATATTATGATGCCTGAGATGGATGGATTTGAAGCCATTCAATTTATCCGTAAAATACCCAAATTTCAAAGTCTTCCTATTATTGCCCTTACAGCAAAGGCCATGAAATATGACCGAAATCAATGTATTGAGGCTGGGGCTTCTGATTATATTAGTAAACCGGTAAATTTAGAGCAACTTATTTCAATCATGCGAGTATGGCTATACAGATAGGTGGGAGCTTACTATGATGTACGGAGCAAGGACAAAAGATGAATAATAATAGACCTAAGGATCATAATGAATTGGAAGAAATTGAGATTAATTTATTGCTTGAAGGGATTTTCCGCTACTATGGATTCGATTTTAGAAACTATACCTTTCCGTTTTTAAATCGTAGAATTTGGAATCGCATGCGTGAAGAGAAAATAGCAAGCATATCAGGTTTACAGGAGAAAATTTTTCACGATCCATTCGTGATGAATCGATTACTTGATGATTTTTCCATTAATGTGACAGAGATGTTTCGAGATCCAAGCTTTTTTTTATCATTTCGAAAAAAAATAGTCCCTTTTCTAAGGGACTCCCCTTATATTCGCATTTGGCATGCAGGTTGTTCGACTGGAGAAGAAGTATATTCGATGGCCATTCTTTTACATGAGGAAGGATTATATGAAAAAACAAGGATTTACGCTACAGATATGAATGAAAGCGTTCTAAGGGTGGGGAAGGAAGGGAAATTTCCGTTACATAAAATGCAATTATATACGAAGAATTATCTTGCGTCAGGAGGGAAGAAAGCTTTTTCAGAATATTATAAAGTGCAAAATGAAAATGCCTCCTTCCACTCGTTCCTAACGAAAAACGTTGTCTTTGCGCAACATAATTTGGTGACTGACCGATCATTTAATGAATTCCATGTGATTATTTGTCGGAATGTAATGATTTATTTTGACAAAGTACTTCAAAATCGAGTATACAATCTCCTTCATGAAAGTCTAGGCTTATCTGGAATTCTTGGTTTAGGTAGTAAAGAAGGGATTAAATTTACGAGCATTGCAGATGATTATGAGGAGGTTGATACGTTTGAAAAACTATACCGGAGGATCCAATAAATTTTTTTCAAATCAAGTTCATACCTTAGATATTTGCGAAATTGAAACGACAAGTAACGAGACAACGAGTCCAAAAGTAAATATTTTAATGGTTGATGATTATCCAAAAAATTTATTAGCCTTGGAAGCTGTGCTTAACTCCTCTGAATATAATCTAGTCAGTGCAAGGTCTGGTGAGGAAGCATTAAAATGTGTGCTTAAACAGGACTTCGCTGTTATTTTATTAGATGTACAGATGCCAGGATTAGATGGCTTTGAAACCGCTAAGCTGATTAAAGAAAGAGAAAAATCGAAGTATATCTCGATTATTTTTATTACGGCAATTAGTCAAACGACGGAGCATGTCCTACGCGGTTACAGCCTTGGTGCGGTTGATTATATCTTTAAACCTTTTCATCCTGAAACTTTAAAAATGAAAGTGCAAGAGTTTGTAAAGATTTATCAAAATCATGACAGAATGAAACTTCAAAGTGATTTACGTCGTCAGTCTGAGCTTCAAGTCGTGAATGAACAGCTAGAACGCACGACTTTTGATTTACGAAAAAATGAAGCACTAGCTAGAGTGATTGGTGAAACATTATTAGATACGATTATTACGTTTGATGTACATGGCTATATTTTATCAGTCAATCCTGCTGTAAAAGATATGTTTGGTTATTCTATGGAGGAATTACTAGGGCAATATGTCATCAATCTTTTACCTGAAGTGAAGTATAATAATGAGGAATCTACCCCTTTGCAAATGAAAGCACTTCGGGATAGTGAAGGGAAACTTCTTGAAGCCATTGCATTTCACAAAAATGAAGGGGCGTTTCCCGTTGATATTCAAATTGGTGAAGCAACAATAGATGACGAGCATATTTATGTCCTATCGATTCGTGATATCACGACACGGAAAAAAGCGGATAGTGAAAAAAAACAACAGTATACGATTCTTGAAAAATTGGTAGAAAAAAGAACGCAGAAACTAATGATTGCCAATGAGCAGCTCCGAAAAGAAATTGAAGAGCGAAAAAAAATCGAAGAAGATCTCCGCCTCTCACAGGAACATTTTTATAAAATTTTTGAATCAAGTCCTTGTTTGATTGAGATTCGCTCATTAACAGATGGGAGATATATAAATGTAAACCCAATTTGGTTAAACAATACTGGCTATAACTATAAAGAAGTGATGCATCAAAACAGCCCAATCTTACATCTTACAGCAGATTCCATTAATGAAGAGATTCATAGTTTGGAAACCCAAAAGAGTATCAAAAATGCAAAAATCCAATATCAGACAAAGTCTGGTGAAGTTCGTGAAGGGTTGTTATCAACCGAGATTATTGAAATTCAAGGAGAAACTTGTATTCTTAGAGTGATTACAGATATTACGGAGAGCGTCCGACTTGAAAATGAGATGGCTCGTTTAGATCGTTTGAATTTAATTGGAGTTATGGCTGCTGGTATTGCTCATGAAATTAGAAATCCGATGACTACAGTCCGAGGGTTTTTAGAATTGTCAAAAGACGATCCTGAACATTTAAGCATTAAATATATTGATTTAATGTTGGCAGAATTAAATCGAGCCAATTCGATTATCACTGAATACCTTAATTTAGCTAAAAATAAGGTAAGTTATAAAACACCTCAGCTTCTTAATCCTATTATTGAAGCACTCTATCCCTTGATACAGGCAGAGGCTTTACGAACGGGTAAGACGATCCTGCTTCAGTTGAACGAATGTCCTGAATTATTTCTAGATGAAAAGGAAATAAGCCAGTTAATCTTGAATTTATCTTTAAATGGTCTAGATGCAATGGAATCAGGAGGAATCCTAATAATAAAAACGTATATGGAAGATCAAGAGGTTGTTTTGGAAGTGCATGATGAAGGATGTGGAATAAAGACGGAATTACTTCAAGAAATCGGAACTCCTTTCTTTACAACGAAAGACACGGGAACAGGACTGGGATTAGCAATCTGTTATAGTATTGCTAATCGTCATAATGCGGTCATTGATTTAAAAACAAGTGAGCAAGGAACCGCCTTTTTTATACGATTCAACCAACAGGAAAAAATTAGTTTGATTAACCAGCAGACGGGTAATTCTAGATCAAAATGATGAAAATATTGGTTGTTATACGATGGCGCTTTTCATATAAGCTATGGTCAGATCATTTAAGATGATTAGCTAAGAGAAAAAATGAACGAGGGATCGTTCATTTTTTCTCTTAAGTAGCCCGTTTTAGTAAAATCTTTCAATTTCTTTTTTAGCTTAATCATGTCAACTATTATTAAGAGGGAGTGAACGTTTGAAAACCCTTACATTTAGTGTTTTTATATGGATTTAGTTTTCTTAGGTTGGTTTGTCAAAAATGTCTCTATATAATCTTTCCCCCATTCATACATAGAATCAAGGATAGGCAAGAGACTTTCTCCTCTTTCTGTTAGTGAATATTCTACTTTCGGTGGAACTACGGGAAATACTTCACGGTTCACGACGAGATCATCTTCAAGATCCCGTAGTTGACTTACAAGCATTCGTTGGGTAATGCCTGGCATCATAGATTTTAATTCACCAAACCGCTTCGTTCCTTCTTTCCCCAGGTGCCACATAATTAGCATTTTCCATTTACCGCTAATGATTGATAGTGTTAATTCCTTCTCGCAGTTAAACGTCTTGTCAATAGGATGTCTCAATTGTTTTCCCTCCATTTAATAGGATTGAATAATCTGAACAATAGTGTGCTTTTCTATACTATATAATAAAAAAGTGCGTACTTACAATTAAAATATTCGAATATTATAATAATTTTAGGAGGATTCTCAATAAATTTATAGTCGGTACATTTAATCATATGTAAAAATATAAGAGTTTTGCTAAAAATCAGGAGGGGATAGCATGAATGGTGTAGCGGTTCCGCGTGATATCAATATAGATGAAAATGCTTTTAAAACTTTAAATCCATTGGAATTGGATTCGTTGACATTTGTTTTGTTTGGAGCAACAGGAGATTTAGCTAAACGAAAAATTTTCCCTTCTTTATTTCATTTATTTTTAGATGGAAAAATGCCCAAATCATTTACAATTATAGGCTTAGGAAGAAGAGAGTGGTCTGATCAAACATTTCAAATGCATGTAGAAAAATCATTACAAACATTTTCTAAGAGGTCAGAAAATGGGGACGCTTCCAAAGTGAGGGAATTTCTAAGTGCATTTCGTTATAGTTCGTTGGATGTTACGGATCATGATGGGTATAAGCAGGTACTTGGCATGGTTCAGAAACGTGAAGAAGAGTTGGGGATCCCTGAAAATCGGCTGTTTTATTTATCTGTCGCACCAGAGTTCTTTGATGTGATTTCTCAGAACATAAAAGAAAGTGGATTAGGGTCCATTAAAGGATGGAAGCGTCTTGTCATTGAGAAACCATTTGGACACGATTTGAAATCGGCCCAAGAATTAATTGCAAAGCTAAGCAACGCATTTGAAGTAGATGAAATTTATCTTATTGATCATTATCTTGGAAAGCCAATGGTACAAAATATGGAGTCAATCAAGTTTGCAAATCCTATGTTTCAATCGTTATGGAACAATAAACATATTGCTAATGTACAAATCACAGCAAGTGAAACTGTTGGTGTAGAAGAGCGAGCCGGATACTATGACCAAGTAGGTGCGATTCGTGATATGGTCCAGAATCATATGCTGCAACTCGTCATGATGACGGCCATGCAGCAACCAACACGGATCGGCGCAAATGAAATTCGTAATAAGAAGATAAAAGTCATGGAATTCCTTAGGCCATTACAGAAGGACGAAGTAGTTAGAGATGTGGTCCGCGGCCAATATGAAAAAGGGTATATGAACGGAGAACTAGTTCCAGCCTACACAGATGAACCTAGCATTGAGGGTACCTCAATGAATGATACATTTATTGCTGCTCGATTATGGATAGATGATCCTTTTTGGAGTGGAGTTCCATTTTATATACGAACAGGCAAAAGGATGAAGGAGAAGTCTACAAGAATCGTGATTGAATTTAAAAATCCGATAAAAGATTTATATCAGGAAAAAAACGAAGAAACAGCTCCGAATCTCCTAATTATTGAAATCGGTCCGAACGAAGGAATTTCCATACAATTCAATAGTAAAAATCCATTAAACCATGGGAAAAATGAGCCTGTTACAGGGAGGTTTTTGGCTAACAAAAAAAGTATGCCAGAAGCTTACGAACTTCTGTTATCTGATGCTCTGCATGGGGATTCCACTTTTTTTGTTCAATGGAAAGAGGTTGAGTTATCTTGGAAATGGGCAGAACCTATCTTAGAGGCATTTGAGGAAAATAATCTTCCGCTTCATTTATACCAGTCAGGTTCCATGGGTCCAGAAGCATCTGAACAATTATTACAAGAGGACGGATTCAAATGGTGGTAGATAACCAACGCTGTTAGAAAAAACACAAAAAATAAATTACCGACGGAGTGAACTCCGATTACAAGTACAACATAGAAGAAATACAACTTGAAAGTATATGTTGTGATATCCCTTAGATATACAATGGAAGTTTTTCAGGCTAATGGGTATGTAACAGTAATTAGGGATAGTATGTATGTTTGTGTTAAGTGTGATGGATATTTGAAGATATTTGATGTCGGGAGGAAACGAGAAATGAAGGCAAGAATAGCCATCAATGGTTTTGGGAGAATCGGTAGACTCGTGTTCCGTAAAGCAATCTTGGATGAAACTCTTGATGTAGTAGCAATTAACGCCAACTATCCTGCTGAAACCTTAGCTCATTTGATAAAATATGATACTAGCCATGGTAAATTTGAGGGAGATGTCGTTCCTTGCGATCAAGCCTTAATTGTAAATGGGCACCGTATTCAGTTATTAAGCAGTATGGATCCGAGAAATCTTCCTTGGGAACAACTTGATATAGATATCGTTGTTGAAGCTACAGGAAAATTTAATTCGAGGGAGAAAGCCGCTTTTCATCTGGATGCTGGGGCTAAGAAAGTCATTTTAACGGCTCCTGGGGAAAATGCAGATGTGACCTTAGTTATGGGTGTTAACGAGCATGATTTAGAAATTGATAAGCATTTTATCATCTCAAATGCTTCATGTACTACGAATTGCCTTGCACCTGTAGTAAAGGTACTGGATGAAAAATTTGGTATTGAAAATGGGTTAATGACGACTGTTCATTCGTATACAAATGACCAAAAAAATCTTGATAATCCTCATAAAGATTTACGTCGAGCCCGTGCCTGTGGCCAGAGCATTATCCCAACTACGACGGGTGCCGCAAAAGCACTATCTCTTGTGTTGCCGCAATTAAAAGGAAAAATGCATGGTATCGCGCTTCGTGTCCCTACTCCTAATGTGTCACTTGTGGATATCGTCGTCGACCTGAGGCAGGACGTAACGATTGATGATATCAATGATGCCTTTCGATCGGCTGCAAATGGCTCCTTACATGGGATTTTGGAGTACACGACCGAACCGCTGGTGTCTATTGATTATAATTCAAATCCCCATTCAGCTATTATTGATGGGCTATCTACGATGGTGATCGGAGATAGAAAAGTGAAGGTGCTAGCATGGTACGATAATGAATGGGGATATTCAAACAGAGTAGTGGAGCTTGTAAAAATTGTTGCGGAGGAATTGCAAATCTTAACACAAATTAAGGTCGGGTAGGATAAAAGAAAAGAGTGATATTATTGTCAGTTCTTGCCCCAACGAGGACTGACTTGTCATTTATTATACGTTAATTTGCGCATGGAATTAGAGTATAAGAAAGTGGGTAAAATATCCAATTATTAACCAGTGCCAATAATAGCCAGTCCCTTTGCCGTATTATCAATATGCCCCATCAAATTTCTTTCCTACACTATAACTTTAGATACTATATGATAATAAAGTGCGTACTTACCTCTTAATATGATACGAGCTATAATGAAGAACACACCGATTATGATGAATATTAAATGTGCTAGAGCTTGAATAAATGAACTGGTACAGAAATCATGTTCAATCGAATAAATCTTAATGATTTGAGTGAACAGATTTTTGTGAATGGGAAATGGAAAATGCACCTACGCTGTATAGTGATGAGGAGCAAAGAATGGAAAAAAACCAAAGTGGATATCGCAGTCGATCCCCTTTGTGAAACAATTTTGGAAATATGATATTAGCCACTAAAGTAGGAGCGAAGAAGCAGATACAACATAGCCTATACTATATGAAGAAATTAGAAGCTTTGTCCGATCCGCTTAATTGACCCTTTTTGTAGTATATAGGGATCGAATTATAGTAAGCGCTTTCTTTTCGTTTCAATCATTTAAATATAGAATAGGAGAATGCTACCATGGAGAAGAAATATTGTATTCATTGTAAAACTCTTTATACGAAGGTGACAATATGCTATGTGTGTGGAAAAAGTGAATTCCAGGAAATAAAAATTGATGTTCAACGTCAATCGCAGTCAGAAATAAAGGGATGAACTCGATTACTAGTCATTTCACAAATATCTGGAGAAGGATTACAAATTAGCTAACCTGTCTTTTAATTAGCAATGATGGAGCTAGCTGCTAGGAATATGAGGCTTAAGATAATGGCCATTTTTATGAAACAATGGAATAATCGAAGGGCTTTCAAGTATTCAAATACAATATCCGAGAAAGTATATTATGGTGAATAATGGTTTTGTGCTGTTTAAATAGAATGAAAGTAAGCATTTTATTTAAAAAATTTGTTATTGGAAGGAGCCAGGTATATGGGAACAATTATTTGTAAAAACTGCAATGAAATCATTGAAAACTATGAGGATGAAAAGGTAAGCATTCATTATTCACAATGTGGAACATGTCTAGAAGATGCCCCTAAAAGAGTAGATGGTGGACAATAGCGATAGATAAGATACTTTCTCTTTTAAAGTATATTTTATATACTATATGATAAAAAAGTGCATACTTCATTTTCAGAAAATTAAGAACTATAATAAATCATAGATCAATTGACTCATAAAAAATAATAAGGGGGGGGGGGAAGAATTCATGGAACTTCAATTAGCATTAGACCTTGTCAACATTCCAGAAGCAATCAAGTTAGTGAGGGAAATAGAGAAATCTATTGATGTTGTAGAAATCGGGACACCGGTTATTATCAATGAAGGCTTACGAGCTGTAAAAGAAATGAAAGAGGCATTTCCTAACCTGACGGTATTAGCAGACTTAAAGATTATGGATGCAGGTGGGTATGAAGTCATGAAAGCATCTGAGGCTGGTGCTGATATCATCACGGTTCTCGGTGCGACGGATGATGCCACAATTATAGGCGCAGTAGAAGAAGCTAAAAAACATGGGACAAAAATCCTTGTGGATATGATTAATGTAAAAGATATTAAAAAACGAACATATGAAATTGATGCTCTTGGTGTAGATTATATTTGTGTACACACCGGTTACGATCTTCAAGCGGTCGGTGAAAACTCATTTGAACAACTACAAATTATTAAACGGATTGTGAAAAATGCGAAGACAGCAGTAGCTGGAGGCATTAAATTAAAGACATTGCCAGAAGTCATTCAAGCAGAACCTGATCTTGTCATAGTAGGTGGTGGCATTACTGGACAAGAAGATAAGAAAGATGTTGCAGCTCAGATGCAAAGATTAGTGAAACAAGGCTTAGTTAGCCAAGGGTAATGCCAGCGTAGATGATTCAATCTGCAGCTGAATGTGTGAAAGAGATTAACTGAATGACTGTCTACGTGGCGGCAAAATTGGTAGAGTGGTACTTTGGGGTCTAGAGAAAAAGTTCGTACATTCTGATGAGGCTAATAAAATGTATGCGTTATCAAAAAAATGACCACTTGATAAATTAGAACATTTCAAATTGCATGATTTATCCTGTTGATTTGGAAATGAAGATATCTTTTGTTTGGTAGATTTTTTAAGAAATTAGCAGTCCGATTCGCATTAGGGGGGAAGGCTTATGTTACTAGTGATCAGTACGTTACTAGTAATCATCTATACAATTATTTGTATAATAAATATTTACAAGCATAAAGACAAGTTGAAAAATATGACAGGCATGACGGTTGTCATGGTATTAGTGATGGCTAGTGGTTTAGTGATCGGCTTAATTGCAGGAATCACATTAAAGGGGGATTTAACACTTTCTACAATTATAGCGATTAGTTTCAGTATTTTCATAGGGATCATAGCAGGAAGAGCAATCAACCTTTTAACTATGGTGGAAGGAACTGCAGCTGGATTAATGGGTGGAATGATGGGGGCGATGTTGGGAGAGATGCTGCCGTCCGATCATTTTATACTTATGTTGGTATTCACAGATGTTCTTTTTATTATAAGTGTTCTATTCATCATACTCTTAATCAATTCTGAATTAAAGCGTGTTGAAGAATGGATTTCTTTTTATCCCCGCACCGTTTCTTGGATTGTAACATTAGTCATCTCTACTGTGATTATACTTACTTTTGCACAATTAGAAACAAAGCCGGTACTCAGCGATTCCAATGTTCAAGAAGAACACCACCACCATAAATGAATAAGGTTTAATGGGGGTAGAGCCGAGTGAAGGCAATGAAATTTATTAATGTTAAATCGAAACCATTGTAATTAAATGTTCATAATGAGGCGGAAATTGTAATTATATATATGTTTCCTTTTAGAGTCTCATTACAAATATAAAACACAGAATAATAAGTTAGTTATAAAGAACCAAGTTAATTTTGGGGGATGAATGATTAATCCATTGCTAGAATCGATGAAAAATGCAATTTGTTTTAAACGGAAATTTGTTCAACCGGTTTCAATTATGTGTAATTTTTAGGAATTATTCTATTTATTCCAATTCGACTAAACTTCATATAATTGTGATAATTTAAAGACTAATTGATATCATAAACGATTATTTTATAAGCTGTTTTCCGGTACCACTATAAATCTTCATCTTAATTGAACACATCCAAGTGTTAAGTAAAAAGCTTTTAATCTTGGATATGCTCATTTAGGAAAATTCGTAGTAACAAATATATGGGGGGGTTTGAGCATGAGTGATAATTTGGAATTAAAAAAAGTTTTGGGACCGATACAAATATGGGGATTAGGAGTAGGTATCGTAATTTCAGGTTCATATTTTGGGTGGAATTATGGCTTAGCTGAATCTGGCTATGTCGGAATGTTAATTGCTACTGCCATAATCGGTGTGATGTATGTGACGTTGTGTTTATCACTTTCGGAGTTATCTACATCGATGCCACACGCAGGGGGGGCTTACGCCTTTACACGCAGAGCAATGGGGCCATTAGCCGGATTTATAACGGGTGTAGGTGTTACTTTGGAGTTTGCTGTAGGTACAGCGGTGTTTACCTCGGGTGCCGGTTATTATGTAAATTTTCTAATTCCTGAAATCCATCCTATTCTTGCTGCTGCTGTTCTATATGTATTTTTCTTTATCGTGCATATATTGGGCGTGAATGAATATGCCACAATTGAAATGATTCTTGTTACGATCTCTGTTGGCGTGGTCCTCCTTTTCTCTTTTTATGGAATGCCACACATTAGTGCAGAGAAGCTATTTGGGGGAAGCCTCATTCCTGGGGGGATTTCCGGCATTTGGGCAGCTCTTCCTTATGCAATGTGGTTATACATCTGCATGGAGATGTTACCGATGTTATCAGAAGAATGTCGTGATCCCGTTAAAGATATGCCTAAAGGTATTATGAGGGCTATTTTTACACTTGTGATCCTTGCCGTCCTCGTAGTAACAGTCACTGTTGGTCTTGGAGGAGCTATGGGTACATCTACAGAAGCCAATCCGCTCTCTTATGCAATCGCTAACGGTGTTAATGAAAATTCATGGTTAATTAGTGTTCTTTCTGTAGTCGGTCTATTCGGTATGCTATCGAGTTTAGCTGGAGCAATCTTAGCATATTCTAGACAAACTTTTGCTTTGGCAAGAGCTGGCTACTTCCCTAAATTTTTATCTAAATTAAGTGAAAAACGCCGTACTCCTTATATGGCGATTCTTGTTCCTGGAGTAGTAGGATTCGTCTTTGTTCTGATGTTTAATCCAGATCGATTAATATTAATTGCCACTTTTGGGGCATTAGTATCGTACATTATGATGAATATATCACTCATGATCCTGCGCAAAAAAGAACCAAATCTTGCGCGCCCCTATAAAGCGCCATTTTATCCAGTAGTACCAATTATCTCTATTATCATAAGTATCATTGCTTTGTTTTCCAGCATCTTTAAAGATCCTACCTTCTTCTTTATTAACGTAGCCATTTTCGCAGCGGCCGTGATTTATTACTTTGTATGGGCAAGGTATCGTATCAATAAAAATGCTCCAGAAGAACGATTTGCTATGGAAGAAGTAGCAGTAGATGTAGAGGCAGAGGCTAAGTGAAAAGTTAATGAAGAAGTTACAGTATAACTTTTAAAAAGTTAACGTACTCATTGAGTTTGAAGGCTAACCTCCTCCCTAATTTAAAGGAGCGGAATTTGAATTAGGAGGGCGGATAGTTCCTCCCTGAATCCTTAATATTTTTGAACAAAGTTGAGATTGTTTCAATCGGGTTTAGCCCTTTCTATATGGTACAGCTTCTTCTTAGATTGTAGAGAAAGTATGTCTTTCTCTACAATCTTTTTTATTTCCAACTCCATATCCAATTTTATTTTTACCTACAGAGGTATTTTTCACGGGTCACTCGATGATACTTTAATTGTTTTATAGCGTTTCCTGATGTATTCTCGTTTTTCCATCAGGGACCATTACTAACCCTGAATCGGCTATTCATATTGATGTGAATTATGAAGCAGGCTAAAGGTGAGATTAACCTAACCTTGCAATCTTTTGACCTCTCCCACGGCTAAAGCCGCAAGCCTCATATCTTGCGGTATTTCGGTGGGATTCTGTACAAGAAGTTTGATCAAATGACCCCCTATTCTTGGTGGGCGAGCCAATCTCCCTCTAGCTTGTAGGGTTTTGCAATCCAGCAAGTTCTTTTTACGTAAAATATTTAACGCACCATTCATATCAGCATTGAATTCATACCCAGTCGATGCACGGTACAACCCACGTTTAATCCGTTTACCGCTAAAAACATGTTCTGTTTTGTCTGCTGGATTCCATTTTGGCAAATCCTCATTGTCGAAAAACGATGCATTACTTGTGTAGGTTTCTTCTTGTTCTTTGTAAATAACCCCATATTGTTCACACAGATTCGAAAGCTGTTCTCGAAGTGTTCCAAAAGGGATTTGCGCAAACTGTTGGTTTCTCCTTTTACCTATGTTGATATTTCTTGTGAAATCTTCATTATAGCCAACGATGATAGTTCCTATTTGATTTTCAAGAAAGTGATTAATGATGATTCTTACACTCTTTTTCATGTAGTCATTGACTTGATTATTTCGCTTTAGTGTCATTGAATCCATTTGTTTGGTGTAGGTTTTCGAACAATTAAGGTAGCAAGCCCTTGGTGGGGTTTCTCGTTTGAAAAAGCTATAATTTAATGATATGTAAAATACGAAAGATACTCTAGAATTAGCTAGATGTCTTTAGAAAAATATATAAGCATATTGATAGTTTTTAGGTATAAAAGAGCGATCACTTGGAGAACATGAGGATAAGAAAAAAATAAGGGAGGAAAATAAACAATGAGTATAAAAAATTGTATTTTCTACGTTTATTCATGAAAGTCACATTGAACTAAATACCTAACTTAAGAATTTATTCAAACCATTTCATTGCAACTATTCATATTCGTCTGAATAGTTGATTGAACATTAGAATGTGGTTAATTAAGTATCCCAATGGCAAGTGAATTTCCTGTCAGCAACCCCTAAAGAATTAAAAAATTAATATTCTGTGAGTTATTCAATATACTAGAAAAAAAGGTGAAGGAGTTGGTTGTATATGGAGAAGCAATTACCTGGAACACCACTAAACCTTGAAGTGATGCTCGAAAGAGGAGAAAGTGGAAAATACGATTGACATCGCTACGACGATATTTCTCCAAATGAGACGATGAATCTAACAAGACTTTTCCCCTCGATTGATCACCTAATAGAAAAAGAACCGAATTTTAGTTTGATATAATAAATTAAGTTGAAAATTTATAAGCTAGTTATTTGTAAAATATTATTGTAAACGTTATCATTAAATTAAAAGAAGTAATATTACGGGTAAATTAGAAGGTTCCAAAGTTTAATCGGCAGATATTAATGAAGAAAAAGGTGAAGGAGCTGGTTGCATATGGAGAAGCAATTGCCTAGAACACCATTAAACCCCGAAGTGATTGCTGAAATGGTTCTAGATAAAGCCATTCGTGATTTCCGAAAAGAGAAAATAGAAAAGGCAATCGATCACTCATTGAAAATCAGAAATAAGGAAGAATTTATGCGATTAACGGAAGAATTAAAAAATATAAATTAAAACTGTTGAAACGACTCAGTCTGACTACTCTCATGGTTAAAGCCGATGGGGTTCTTACTCACAAACACCCCACTTACAATCTTCCATAAGAAGTGGCAGGGGGCGATACTTGGGTGAGCAACTCTTGAAAGAATCTCTCTCAAGGGGCAAGGTCGGTGCCAACTACGCCATCCGTATGGCGATCCTTTTTCTAGGGTTGTTATTTGAGATGAATCCAACAGTTAAATAAATGATTAAGAGGTAAGATATATGGAAAATGCAGTGAGGAAGTCAATCCTTACTGCATTTTTTTACGTGAATAGAAGAAACACGTCAAAAAAGGAGCATTTGCCGATAAGCCGATGTCTTTTCAATAATTTAAAAGTACCATATACAAATATAATAGAAAATAAAGAAACAAGCACGTGGTTTAGGGGGAAGCAATATGAATAATTTTATTGTTATGCAAGGGCACACTTACCAGGAAGAAAAAGATCTAGGTATTGTTATTGTTTAAATGGCTCAATAGAAGAAGCCAAAGGAAATCCTTTACATGGGATAAATTCAGTCTATTTCTTAATAAATATTCACTTCCATCACCAAGAATTAAAATGAATATATATGATTTAAGGCCGGATATATTTACTAAATTTATGAAACGCTAGTGAGTCCAAGATAGTTATAAAAATAGAAAAAGCCCTTCTTCTGGTTATTTGTAAACTACAAAATAAAGAAAGACTCATAAGTATTGAACATTATTAGATTCTCATCCTATTTTTTATACCATTTCGATTGGATCCTCACACCTGCATCTTTAATTAAATTATAAACAGGACATCTTTTTTCTACTTCTTCTTTTAATTCTTCTATCAGAGAATCACTTTCATCTGTTGTAAAGATAGCCTCAAAGTTCACACTTTGGAAATGAGGTGAAACACCTTCAACACCCATCAAGCCTCGTAGATCTAATGTCGCATTATTTTTGAACTCAACACCTTGAAAAGTGAAATTTTTTTCCTTGGCTATTAAGCCAATCATAACTGAAGTACACCCAGTCAATCCACCTAACACATATTCAACAGGATTGGGGCCATCATTTGTGCCACCCAAATTTCTCGGCTCGTCTACTATAAAAGGTGAAAAATCTCTAGCAGAAATGGAAGTTTTTAAGCCTTCTACCCACTCTCCACTCGTCTCAAACTTTATCAATTGTTTTGTTGTCATACTACCTCTCCTAATTCCAAGTTATTTTATAAGTTTAATTATATAATCAATAATCTGAATTGTAAATCTTTTTTAAATCTTAATCCATTGTCCATAAATACAAGAATTTTGCATTCAACTAGTAGAGCTTTTAAAATACTGTTCGTCATAAAACATCAATATGTAATGCACCATTTGTCTATCTATCCATTCCAGGACCTGTGAATAATGCAATTCAATATGAAGAACAGCTGCAAGATTATGTCGAAACCATTTTCCATACAATCGTGGAAATTGGGAATCAACCAAGCTTTAAAAGGATTCATTTGATCAATTTCCAGTCGAAGCTCTCTTCCTTTTGAATTAGGGAAACAACTGACAACGGAATTCTATATGAAGGAAATCATTAATTATCATTATGTAAATGGTCCGACTTCTCTAATAAACCCACCAACATCCAATGTTGTTGTACACATGTAGAGTATGGGAATAAATGCTGATGAACCTGTTCTAAACACTACTGCTTTCAGCTCGATCGGTGTTAAGGACGAATAAAATCTATCATACTTTGTCAAATCTAAATTGTTATAACTTGATTAACATTTCTGCCTTTAGAGAAGAATATTTATCCGGTGAAAGGTGGGATAATCCTAGTGTATCAACTTAATTTATTTTAGTATGTCCTCGTCCAATATGTTGTTCCCACTTGAATACCAGTTTACATAATACTCCTTATCGGTTTTTCGCAAAGTACTACTCTTAGCAATAATGACAGTAATATAACTTTTTATTTTCTAGCCTTACAAGTGACAGACATACCGAACATATGTTATGTTGATGTTGTCATTACTACATACTAATGAAGAATAAAGGACGAGGTGTTTGACTATGAATAAAAGGGAACTAGTGAATACGGTAGCCGTACAAGCTGAACTAACAAAAGAAGACGCCAAAAAGGCTGTTGATGCATTGATTGAAACGATCTCTGCTACGCTTGCTAAAGAAGAAAAAATCCAATTGGTTGGATTTGGAACGTTTGAAGTGCGCGACCGAGCAGCTCGAACGGGTAGAAACCCACAAACAGGAGAAGAAATACAAATTGCAGCTTCTAAAGTTCCTGCTTTTAAACCAGGTAAGGAATTAAAAGAAGCTGTTAAATAAGATTAAAATATATTTATAATAGTGTGAAAATACTCTGGGGATGAGATATTCTTCAGAGTATTTTCTATTTAAACAAGTATCCTTTTCCTTAATAATTGCTCCAAAATGTGTTTTCTTTCCTATTTTTAAATTCCTTTAGAATACGACTATCTTTTAAAAACCGGATACTATCTATTTTCCATGCATCTGCGGGGGAAAAACGGAATAAGTAAATATTCCCTTTGAAATATTTTATTTCTGAATTATTACTTACCCATTGTATTTCAACTGGCACTTCAAGACTTATTTTATTTACTAGGTCTTCAACAGGAAAAACAGACATACGTTTCAAATTTATATTTTCAACCGATTGAATATGCTCTTTCCAGTCAATTTGCTGAAGGGAAATGGTTGAGATTATCCGGGAATCCTGCTGCTTAAATCCAGCTACATATGCATTAATTAGTTCAAACGGGTCAGCGCTGGTAACATACTCTTGAAGTTTGCCTGCTGCTTTTAAAATCATTAGTTTATGTGATAAATCTATGGAGTTTGTGCGGTGGGTCTTACTTCCATAAAAATGGATGCAAAAGTGACCAGGAAAATCATTTTCTAATGCACCAGCACCATGTGGCATCCCATGCATTGAAGCCGCAATCCATTGATCATATTGAATGACAATAATAGCTCTTCGTTTCCAGCTCCATTTCCCGCCATATATCTCTTTCATTATTTTCGTATCTTTCGAAGTCAAGGGCTGAACGTCCGCATGGCGGTTTCCTGCCCGTCTCTGCACCTTAAACATTTTCCCTGTTTCCACATCCAACACTGTAAACTCGCTGTACTTCGGCAAAACCCCATCCACTTTCCCCCAAGGGAGCATATCAATCCGAATGCCCACACTTTCATCTTTTGCTAAAACATTGGAACAGTTAATGAACAGGGTAATTGATAAAAGAATGACCGTAATAACAAATCGCATTTATTCCACTCAATTTCATTATATTTTGAAAAAGCTTTAGACTACATACAAAAAGTTTTCCTAAAATAGTCTGGATGTATTCATCACTTACTGTAATTTAAAGAACAATGGAAAATGCTAATAAAAAACGAGGAGTGATGAGATGAAACTATGAATTAGCAGTGTCTTTCTTCTTTTTTCTTTATCTCAGCCAATGTTAGCTGAATCTCTTTCTTCACCGAAGAGTTATTTAGCCATAGTTATTGATGATTTAGGTAATAATATGAAGGGAACGGAGGAGATGATTAAGCTCCCGGTAAAGCTGACCGTTGCAATTATTCCCTTTATGCCATCAACGAAAGAAGATGCGGAGCTCGCTAGCCAATATGGGCATGAAGTTATTGTTCATTTACCAATGGAGTCGAAAAAAGGGAAGAAAAGCTGGCTTGATCCAGGCGCAATTACTGCTGATTTAAGCAATAAGGAAATACGTAAGCGTGTAGAAGCTGCAGTTAAAGATGTACCTCACGCTGTCGGAATGATTCATTCATATGGGTTCAAAAGCAACACAGGATGAAAGAGTGATGAAAATTGTTTTCGAGGTGTGTAAGGAGAACGGTCTTTTTTGATAATGTATATACAACCCAACATATTACAAAACAAGGCAAAAAACTGGCGGGGAAATTAACCGAATATGAACAGCTAATTGCTATTGGTTAAATGTTAATCTATGGATAAGAATGGTTGATGTTTCAAAAGAATATATTCCCATATACGAAAAAAGGCGAACGTTGTTTCATTGTCAGAATTAATTTCAGAATATAAATTTTTTTGAATAAAGTACCGATTAATAAGAGTAGATTTACTGACACTTAATTCCTTTGCGATCTGCTAATAAGGTACTTTTTCGCTCTCGATGGGGTTCTGCTGACAAACCCATATATTATACACTAAGATACTTATTGGAATGTATAGCTGGCTTCCCTATGTTGAGGCTATCTTGATCAAAAATAATAGCAAATAAATAGTTGGTAGTATACTACTTATATTTCATAGGAGTGTATTATTCGTGAAAAAAATTTGGATGTTACCCATTCTTCTATTCATTTCTTTTTGTTCCACAAAAACACCCGCATACGCTTTCACAGATAGTCGTGAGGCGTATGAAAAAACAGGTCACGTAATTTGGGAAGTAAATACTAGGGAAAAAATGGTCGCAATCACATTTGATGATGGACCTCATCCCATTTTCACTCCTCAAATACTTGATATATTAGCTAAATACAATGCAAAAGCAACCTTTTTTGTAACAGGTAATAAAGTTAAAAGATTTCCTGCTATTTTAAAAAGGCAAGTAAAAGAAGGACACGAAATTGCTAATCACACTTATAATCATATTTATGACAGAAATATTACAGCTGCTAAATTAACAGAAGAATTAGATCAAACAGATAAGATTATAAAGCTTTTCACAGGTTATAAACCAACTCTTTATCGCCCAGTTGGAGGCCTTTACAATGATTTAATTATTAATTCATCTGTAAAAAATGGAAAACTTGTTATTTTGTGGTCGTGGCATCAGGATCCACAAGATTGGAAAAGCCCAGCAGCCAGCCAAATTTCTAGACATATAACAAAAGGTGTTAGACCTGGTAATATCATTCTATTCCATGATTGGACTGGTAGCGAATTTTCTCAAACATCTCAGACAGTTAAAGCATTAGAAAATATCATGGAATATTTATACAAAAAAGATTATGAATGTGTAACAGTATCTGAAATACTCTATCGTACAACAACAATCATTCCATACCCCTTTGATTCTTTTCATGTAGGGAGCGATTAAGATAAGATATAAGGCTGATTTTATTTTTTATGAGGTTTGCTAAAGCTAATATCTTGGTATAAACGAAAAACATTAAAAAAGTCATAAAATCATTTTTGGTATTCTCGGAATTCAGCTTGCTCTGACCATTGTACCTGCCAAACCGCCAGTGCTTCCGATCTTCGTGTGGATTATCAGCTTTATTTTTTTACGCCATACAGGGGCTAGCCTCTCTTGCTACCGCAATTCATCCCAGCCAACCTCACACCTCAAAATAAGGGGGAATAAAACCTATCCATCATGCCGACAAGAGAAAAAGGGTTCTTTTCCGCATCTTATAAAGAAAAGCCTTTTAGCGTTTCGCCAATTTCCTCTTGTGTAATCCGATATTCAAATAAAGCATAGGATTACACAATTTATCCAATCTAAGTCTAAATGTTTTTTAGCAGAACCTGAATAACCAAACTGGTAAACTTTATCTTCTACTCGATACGATAGCATTAGGTTCATCTAAAAAAACGACTTTGATCGAATATCCTGAAACTGAATCAGAATCTTTCAGTTCTCTTGAAGATTCGATCTCCAATATATCCTTTTTGCGGTAACCTTTTTCGTTTATTAAAAAGTTAGTAACTTTTTCTTCTGTATAAGAAATAATCTCTGGAGAAGATTCAGGAGCTTTGTTAAGAGAATAAACTACATGAAACCCCTAGATATTGCCAATGTAACCACTACAAATACTGCAATCATAATATTTTTCATGTTTATAACCTCCTTTTTTTAAAAAAATACTATATTGGTAATATTTTGTATTTTATTCTATCATTTTAAAAATCTGTAATTTTAGTCTTGAAGGAAAATTTTTTAACGTCAAAAATATAAAAATAGGGGTTGCTAATTCGTGGACCAATTGCTATTAAATATAGAGTGAGAAGAGAGAAATATAAGAATGTAGATATATCAAGGGTTTATAAGAGGTGAGGTGTTAAATAAATTTAACACCTTATTTTTGACAGAAAAAAATCCGCACTCAAGAAGTACGGATAAATATTTAAAAACGATAGATAGGTAATAGGTAAATTGTGTTTTTTCTTATCATCTTTAACTCTAAAGTTCCGAAGGAACTTTTTGTCCTATTTTAATTCCGTATATTCCACTTTCTCGGCTACAAATTGGTCTCCTTGGACTCCATAGATAATTTTCAGTTCACCAACATAAGTTGCCGGACTTATATAACCAGATGCTGTTGCTATTAGCCTACCGTTCTCAATCTTGTAATAAATAACTGCTCCAAATCCAACATTGTCAAAGTAATAGTTCTTATTTTTGGTATCATCAGCAATCTTATTTACTGATTCAAAACCATTATCAACCGTTACTTTAACTTCTACTCGATCATCATATTTCTCTACTTTAGATTGAATATGTTTTTTTATAATTTCATCTAATGATTCAATTTTTAATTCTTTAAAGTTTGTTGGATTTATAATATGAACTTTCCCTAAATGCATTTCTGTCCCTGTTGCTTCTGTATAAAGTACTACTACTTCCTTTTTCCCATCGTTTGTAAGATCTATATACTGAATAACAGGCTTATATCTAGAATCGACACTTCTCCAATCATTAAATTGTTGTTTTTTCCCTTCTATTTCTACTATCATTCCTATATATGCTCCGTACTTATTTACCTTCATAGGATATAATTTTACATTTTTATTTTCGGGAGCAATGGAAATATTTTGTTCTGGCGAGTTAATATATACCGTACTGTCTGATTTGTTCCAGTTTACTTCTGCCCCAGAAAATTCAGCTAAAAATCGGATTGGCACCATAACACGCGATTGGATAAGTTGTGCAGGCTCATTTAGTTTATATGTTCTATTGCTACTAGTAGCTACTGTAGATCCAATTTTTAAGTTGATTTTTTCATTATTATTACTTACGAGTATCGTTTTACTTTTATTGTCCCATATTAAGCCAATATTCTGGAGATTGTTCACTATAGTACTTATTGGCACTAGGGTTGTTCCGTTGACAATGATCGGTTTTACATCAGTAGAAACAATCCGGTTATCTAGATTAATTTGAATTGCTTTGTCAGATGCTTCCACAGAGGAAAAATTATAAGTTATTAACGCTGCCATCACACCACTTGACAATAAACCTACCCATTTCTTTTTTTTCATAACTTTATATCTCCTTATTAATTAGATTATTGCGATGCAATCTGTTCGATTTGTCAATTTAAATTCCGAATATTAGGTCTATTATACAATAATTTCTATAAATTGGTTGCCTTAATGGCAACCTTATAACCTTTAGGGCAATGGTTTTTATAACGTAAAAATTATGAAAATAGGGGCTGCCAAATAAGAGTCGAATTGCTATTTAATATAGAGTGAGAAGGGACAACTTTTTAAATATTGGATAAACCCTTGATATTACTAGTTTTCTTCATAGTTTCGTAGTAATGATTTAAATCATCTATAACCGAGTTTTATAAAGAAAAATCCTTCAGGGTTTCATCTATTTCGTCTTGCGTAATCCCGATATACCGTTTGGTGATCGACGGGGCGGAATGGTTAAAGATATTTTGCAGGAACGCTAGGTCTTTCGTTCTCCGATAATACGCATATCCGAAGGTCTTACGCATCGTATGCGTACCGATATCATCATCCCGTCCTAGCACGTCTCCGGCCTTCACAAGCGCTCTGTAGGCTTGAGTGGTGGTAATAGGTCCATTTTCTCTTCCGACTGGCAAACAAGTACTCTCCGTCGCTCATATGAGCCGTATAATCTTCAATTTCCTCCCGTAGCTTCATAGGCAACATAAGTCGCTTCGTTTTATTCGTTTTTTTCTCTCGAATCCCGACATGCGTTTTTCCTTGTACATCGCCAACGGTCAACGGCACCATATCGCTTACCCGCAAACCCGTGTTAATGCCAAAACAAATAAAAAATAGTCCCGTTCGGAACCATATCGCCGTAGCGCCCATTTCATATCCTCGATTTCATTAGCCGTTCGCAACGGCTGCACGTTCTTTTCTTTCATGATTTTCCTCCACTATCGTACATTCAACGTGTGATATTAATAGATTATCAAAAGGGCCCAGTGGTATCAACGATTTGAATGTATGAAAATATCTAATATCATACATTCAAAAAATACATAAGCCGTTTCATGAAAAAAAGATTCATCAGCTTTTCAGAAAAATTTCCAAGTAGATTTAAAATACTGCAAAAAATGTAATAAATTTGAATTTTCAGAAAAAAATAATTCGAAACATCCATGTGCTACACTAATTGCAAACGCATACATTTCAAAAAAACAAAAATGAAATGAGTGGATTACTATGTTAGTAGAAGGTTTAATACATCATTTTCAACTAGTAAAAAAACGAACCCCATTAAATGTCAATGAATTACTAGATTATATTCAAAAAAGTTATATTTATGGGGAATTATCTATTGTTGAATACAAAAAACATTTTTTTGAATTGAACAAACTTGGAGCAGAAAAGCCAATATCATTTTTTGAAAATATAAGATCTTTGGATTTTGAAAATGCAAATTAAATTTTACAGGTGCATAACCGATAAAAACCGATGACGTTAAACCCCTTGGCTCCCAAGGGGTTTTTGTAAGGCGTATTCCTGGTAAATAACATTATGTTAATGGCTTTAAGGCCGTATTACGTGGCTTAAGCTACTCTTTCCAATGTACGAAAATATACTAAATCATATATTCAATGAAATCCTCAAAAACGCCCTTGTTCCACTAACATGGCAGGAGAGAAGTTGATCCGGCATTATCAAGGCTGTTTCAGCGTGATTTTATTGCCGTTGCGGAGTCTATTTCCGGATCTAGTTCAATACCCAAGAATTCACACGAAGTCTAACATATTATTTATTAGTGTGTTTAAAAAATAGAGGAGGGATTATGTTGTATACAGAATTACAATACCAATGGAATCAACCTCAACAAATAGAAAATGATGAAAGAATTATATTTGGAGGATTTGGCAGACCTGGCATGGGATTTGGCAGACCTGGTATGGGATTTGGAGGATTCGGCCCTGGCATGGGATTTGGAGGATTTGGCCCCGGCATGGGATTTGGAGGATTTGGCCCCGGCATGGGATTTGGAGGATTTGGCCCCGGCATGGGATTTGGAGGATTTGGCCCCGGCATGGGATTTGGAGGATTTGGCCCCGGCATGGGATTTGGAGGATTCGGCCCTGGCATGGGATCTGGAGGATTCGGCCCTGGCATGGGATCTGGAGGATTCGGCCCTGGCATGGGATCTGGAGGATTTGGCCCTGGCATGGGATTTTGAGGAATTGGTTTCCCCGGCATGGGTATTGAGAAAGTCAGTTAACATTAAAATTAACGAATTATATCTAGATGATGCTGTCCAAAAGAAAATTTTTGGGTAGCGTTTTTGCTTTAGTTTTTTTATCTAGCTTAATAGGCTAACGGGTGGCGTTGGTTCAAGAAGAAGACCCCGTCTTGGAAATTTTTTTAATGTACGAAAATATGTAAAATTATACGTTTGAGCTGTAAGTATACTTAATATAATATCAGAAGTCGTTGGATTCACGACAACCAACGACACAACCTTGATATCATCACTCACACTCCCCATAAAGGTTGCCTTAAATTTTTCATGTTTGATCAGCAATCTTAATTTAATAACCATCTTTAATTTAAAGAAGGACGGCCTATGACGGTCGTCCTTTTGTTACTTATTCATTATCAGAAGCCTCCGGAACAACTACAGCCAACAATGATTAAGAGGATAAACAAAACCACTATAAAGGCAAAGCCGCCACCAAATCCACGACCGCCATCTACACAACCTGACATATTCAAACAGCTCCTTTTGTTTTAAGGAGGAAATTACTACTTTCATGGGCTAATTCATTGTATGTTTAAAATAATGAAATGACACAAATATACGAATGTTTATAGGATGCAGGACTTTTTATTTAATAGTTAATCACCTATTTTGAGTGAAGATAAGCCCGTTCATATGATGCATGGAATGATGCTATTATCCTTATTCAACGGGTGCTTTAGTGAAAGAAGAATTTGCATAAAACACCCCTTTTTTATGCAGCTACCAGGCTTCTTCAGAAGCCGAAAATGTTGATTCATCAACACTGTATAAAATCATGTATAAACGATAAATATAAACAATTCGGAACCCCTTGGTGCTCAAGGGGTTTTATATTTCGGAACTTCCGAAAATTGCGATTATGTTAACTAGTTTTGTATACAGTATTCATCTGGTACTTTGGTATCTTGTTGAACTAAGTAGCAGATTAAATTAACCAAGATTTGTATTATAATAAGAATAGTGATTAATCAAAGATAAAGAGGTGAAAGTAATGGTAAGAAGAAGATAGATAGCCTCCTGAAATAGATGTGGTATTAATTTTAGGAGGCTATTTTAATCTATAGGAGATGTATAAATGATGAAACAAAATAAATATGATGATACAAATTTCTTTTCTGCATATGAGCAAATGCCCCGGTCAATAAAAGGACTTGATGCTGCTGGGGAATGGCATGTATTAAAAGCATTAATACCAGAGTTACGTAATAAAAATGTACTTGATCTGGGATGCGGTTTCGGTTGGCATTGCCGATTTGCTCGTGAGCAACAAGCAAGTTCTGTGGTAGCTGTAGATATATCCGAAAAAATGCTTCAAAAAGCTCGTGAAAAAACAGAGGATCCTTTAATTTCGTATATAAAAATGCCAATTGAAGACATCAATTTTTCAGACTCTCAATTTGATGTGGTAATTAGTTCATTGGCTTTTCACTATATTAAGTCGTTTGAAGCAATCTGCAAAAAAATCTATGATTGTCTAAAGCCTGGGGGTACTTTTGTTTTCTCAGTCGAACATCCAATCTTTACTTCTAGAAACAAACAAGATTGGCATTTCGATGACCATGGGAATCGTCTGCATTGGCCAGTTGACAACTATCAATCAGAAGGAGTCCGTGAAACAACATTCTTAACTGAGAACGTTGTAAAATATCATCGTACAGTTTCAACATATATAAATGACTTAATTGATGCTGGTTTTAGCATAAGAGCAGTCAAGGAACCTATGCCTTCTGTTGAAATGTTAAAAAGTGTACCTGAAATGAAAGATGAAAACCGAAGACCTATGTTTTTAATAATCTCGGTAGAAAAGGAAATTGCTTCTTAAAAATAAATAAATTTATATTAACCGTTTCTAATTTTTATATTACTAAAAGGATCTTCCAATTGCTATTATCCCCTTATAGTGGACAGTAAAAAGAAAGGATTATACTGTCTTCAATGAAGGGGATTTTTCATGGGGAAAATTAGAACAACCTATACAAAAGAGATTAAGCTAAAGGCGATTCATTTATACGAAAACGAAGATATGGGGATTAGATCAATTTCCAAAGAGTTAGGGATTGGATTTACAACTGTCCAAAGATGGATAGCTCACTATAAAAGAGAAGGAATTCAAGGGGTAGAGGAAAAGAGAGGAACATCTCGTAACCCACTTAAAGGTAGAGCTAACAAAGACGATGAAAGTGATACAGAAAAAATGACTCGATTAGAAGCAGAGAATGCCTTTTTAAAAAAGCTCTTAGCTGCGAAAAGGGGGATGATACAGGAAAAGAAAAATCGTTAAAATACAAAATAATTCATGAGCTTACGGATCATTTTACTATCATCACGTTATGTAAGATAGCCGGTGTTTCAAAAAGTGGTTATTACAAATGGCTAAAACGCCAAGATAACCCAACAGATAAGGAGCTGGATGATCAATCAATCGTAACTAAGATTATTAAATGCCAACAAGATCCTGATATTAATTGGAGCTACGGTTACCCAAGAGTTCAAACTTGGCTTAAAAAGACGTATGGTTTGAAAGTTAATCATAAGAGAATTTATCGTTTAATGAAAGCGAATGGAATTCAAGCGAAGATACGGGAAAAGAAGTGGAAGCACTTTGGGCGAAAAGAAAAATATGTCGTTTCAGAGAACGATTTAAACAGAGAATTTTCAGCTACACGCCCGAACGAAAAATGGGTAACCGATATAACTTATCTACTGTTTAATGGAAAGAAACACTATTTATCGGCGATACTAGACCTTTACAACAATGAGATTATTTCATATAAAATAAGTGAAAGAAATGATCTTAAACTAGTAGCTGATACAGTAAAAGAAGCCATAAAAAAAAGAGAGGTGAAAGGACTCCTATTACATAGTGATCAAGGATTCCAGTACACCTCAATAAGATATAACAAGCTATTAAAAAGATGCAACATGAAGCAAAGCATGTCTAGAAAAGGAAATTGTTTAGATAACGCTTGTATGGAGAGTTTTTTTAGCCACTTTAAAGCTGAATGTTTTTACCGATACCAATTCGATAGTTCGAATGAGGTTAAGGAAGCAGTAAAGAATTATATGAAGTTTTATAATCATAAACGTTTTCAAAAAAAATTAAATAACCTTAGCCCTACTGAATATAGAGCTAAGGCTGCCTAATAAGTGAACCTTTTATTAATTGTCTACTTGACGGGGATAAGACCAAATCGAAGATCCTTTTTTAATACCCATAAGGGTGATTATGTAAACTCTTCTTAATAAAATAAGAGGAGTTTTTTAAACTAGCTTATAGGAATAATGATGACATCAGTTCAAGAAGAAAACCCTTTTTGGTGGTCTGCAAAAATGTAAAGATTGCATTAACCACCTTAAATTTAAAGAAGGACGACCATAACGGTCGTCCTTACTTCTTAAAAGAATCCTCCGCCGCAACTACAGCCAACAATGATTAAGAGGATAAACAAAACCACTATAAAGGCAAAGCCGCCCCCAAAACCACGACCGCCATCTACACAACCTGACATATACACACATCTCCTTTTTTATTATCTGGACGAACTAAGAGAAAGAAACCTATTTACATAAACATGGTCTTGATAGTCAGCAGTCTTAATTTAATAACCATCTTTATTCTACGTGTGCAATTGATTATAATTCCTCTGTTTATTGAGCTGTAAAAGTGTTGCTACTTCCTGGACCCCAATTTTCTCCCCGAAAACCTTTTTTACCTCGTAAATTAACAAAGCAAGGCAACACCGTGTATTGAACCCCAGGTGTAGCATTCATGTTAAACGTAATAAAGAACCTTTTTCCTGAATTATCAACAGGCATAATCATTGACATATTAGATGTAAGACTATTCGTTGGAAGGAGCATCATATCATCCCTTGCAACAGTAGCAATATCTGAGGGTCTATCTAAATTATTTCTAATCCAGTAATTACTAACATTTGTAGCAGATTCCAAATCAGTGGGCTGGTCATAAATCATTTCAATTTGATTAGTAGCAGTTTGTCTTGCAACAAGAAGAATAGGATGAGGTACCATTTGCCTTTCTCTAGGCATCATTTGCTGTCCCGAATACATTGGAGAAAGCATGCTAGAATAAGGCATCATTTGCTGTCCCGAATACATTGGAGAAGGCATGCTAGAATAAGGCATCATTTGCTGTCCCGAATACATAGGGGAAGACATGCTAGAATGTGGCATCATTTGCTGCCCCGAATGCATAGGAGAAGCCATGTTAGAATAAGGCATCATTTGCTGTCCCGAATCCATTGGGGAAGACATGCTAGAATAAGGCATCATTTGCTGTCCCGAATACATTGGAGAAGCCATGTTAGAATAAGGCATCATTTGCTGTCCCGAATGCATAGGAGAAGCCATGTTAGAATAAGGCATCATTTATTGTTTGTCTCCTTTATAAAGTAGTCAATTAACTATAGTCATTTTATGAAAGTGAAAATATATTGTGAAATTTTATGTAAACATACTCTTGAAGTTTTTCAATGTACGATAATATAAAAATGATACATTCATATCGCATATTTCTTGTATCATTTTTATTATCTGGACAACTAAGAGAATGAAACCAATTCACCATAAACATTGTCTTGATAGTCAGCGAACTTCATTTAATAACCAGCTTTAATTTAAAGAAGGACGGCCTATGACGGCCGTCCCTTTTGTTACTTATTTATTAGCAGAAGCCTCCGTAACCGCCACCGTAACCATAGCCACCGCCGCCGAATCCGCCGCCACAACTACATCCAATAATAATTAAGAGGATAAACAATACAATTAACAAGGCAAAGCCGCCACCAAATCCACGACCGCCATCACATCCGCCATCTACACAACCTGACATATACAAACATCTCCTTTTGTATGAAAGGAGGAACTTACTACGTGCATGTGTTAATTAATTGTATGTTTAAAATAATGAAATGACACAAATATACACATTATGAAGCAAGAATTTTTATTTAATAGATAATCACCTATTTGGAGTGAAGATAAGCCCATTCACTAAATTTGGGCATAGTATGGAAATGGGGATACACCTTTTTCCAAAACAAGAATGATCAACAATCATAATTAAATAACCAGTAAATTTAAAGCAGGTTGCCCTTTTTGTTACTTACTTATTAGCAGAAGCCTCCGCCAAATCCACCACAGAAGCTAGCACCAATAATAATTAAGAGGATAAACAATACAATTAACAAGGCAAAACCGCCACCAAATCCACAACCGCCACCGACACAACCTGACATTACAAACATCTCCTTTTATTTAAAGGAGGCACTTAAATGGGCTAATTTATAGTATGTTTGAAATTAATAAAATGACACGAATATGCATGAATCAAAGCTCCAAAATGTACTTTGATCAGGAGTGCCATTTTTATGTCGAAATTTGTTTTCTATTAATAATTGAATATGTAAGCGCTTTCTGTTATAGTGATAATAGGTTGGATGGCATGCGTGGCTGTCATAGTATCTGGCGTAGGTGGGGCCGATACCAGGGAGAGGTAGAGGAAATTTCTTGTTTTATTTGTATAAAACTAGCTTTTTTATGTAGTTTAGAGGCTTCTTTAGAAGCAGAAAATGTTGATGTAACAATGTTATATAAAATCATGCATAAACAATAAAAACGGAGACGTTAAACCCCTTGGTTGTTCAAGGGGTTTTTAGTATGATTCCTTCCTACAATTGACTTTATGTTAACTAGATTTGTATAGAGTATTCATGTGATACTATAAATAAGCTAAAACAGTGAGAGGAATAAGGGGAGAATGAAACAACAATTAACTCTATCTATAATGCTATTTTTCTTTTTGCTTTCCATGTTTCCAAATCAAAGTAAAGCTCTGAGTTGTGTAGAAATAGAGGGTCCGGCCATTAATCATTATAATGCTGCCATTATGGGAACAGTTTTGAATGTAAAAAATGATCTTGTACAAAAAGGATTTACTGGCCTAAAAGAGACAAAAAGGTATGTCCTGATAGATGTTGAAAAAAGTTGGAAAAGTGAATTTAAGTCACAAGTGATTTTTGAAACCAATTTTACTTGGGGTTATAACTTTGAAAAAGGGAAAAAATATCTTATTTATCCCAACGAAGAAAATGGGATTTATACGAACAGTCCATGTAGTCCTGTTAGTTCAGTAAATTCAAGTAACCAATATGAAGAACTGCTTGGAGAAGGTCTAAAGCCAATAGAAAAGGTTAATTTAGGTTATAAGATGTGGTTTATGTTTGATGATTTAGATCTTGAATTTACCTTATTACTAATGGTCATTTTCTTAATCTTAATTTGGAGATGGTATGCAAAAAGATTAAAGTTAAAGAACTAAAAAGCATAATTTTCTAAACCAGCTAAAAGGATCTTCCAACTGAAGATCCTTTTTCAGTACCTATAAAGATGATTATGTTAACTAATTATGAATAATACATACAACGAAAAAACATCATTATTTTGTTTGTTTTATAGAATCATACAGTCCTATTGGATAAGTCATCATATAATAAATAAAAAGTGAGGTGGAACATTTTTATGAGTAGTCCCAGTATAGGTGAGTCGGATAATTTGCCGACATCAGAGGAAGTCATACAACTGAATATCCAAGATGGATTACTACATAAAAATAGAGTCCGTCTTCTATAAGCTTTTGAAACATGGCTTCCTCTAAAAAAGAGGAGGTTGGAAAAATGGTACAAAACATTTGGAAGCAAATGAATTTTAAAAAACAAATCGAAAAACCGAAAAAAATCCAAGGGTTCGATATTGATTTAAACCAGGAAAACTTATCACGTATTGATCGTCTTGTAGATCGCTACGAATCAGAAATTCTTCATCAATTGGATAGTGATTACACGCAACGAACAAAGTGGTCTGATCGAATTGCAGACAAAATTGCGCAATTTGGAGGCAGTTGGAAATTTATCATTTATTTTAGTTGTACTCTTGCAGTTTGGATGATTTGGAATAGCTTATCAATTACAAAAGCATTGCATTTTGACTCGAAACCGTTTATTTTATTGAACTTATGTTTATCCTTTATCGCAGCATTTCAAGCACCTGTTATTATGATGAGTCAAAATCGTCAAGCTAAACGTGATAAAAATGAATCGGTGATAGATTTTGCGATTAATTATAAAGCAGAGCAAGAGATTGATGATATGCAAAGTCGTCTACACAATATAGAAAGCCAATTAACAGAGATTAGAGACTTACTAAAACAACAAAAAAAAGAAAATTGATTATAAAAAAGGATCTTCACGTTGTTATTATCCCCTCCATAGAAGACAGTATAATCCTTTCTTTTTACTGTCCACTATAAGGGGATAATAACAAAACCGAAGATCCTTTTTCAGTACTGATAATTGACATTATGTTAACTAGGTTTGTATAGAGTATTCATTCTAGATTTTTACTATAAATCGAATTCTATCTTAGCAAAATGAGTAATTGTGCTGGATGTCTGCCATTGCATATATTAAAAAAAGGTGTAAATATATATTATTTTAAGCGAAATTAAGTTTTTTTTATATAAGGGTGGGGAAGGTTTACCTTTTTTGGAGTAGAAAATAAAATTCAATTGAAAGACTATATAACCTGTCCATTTCAAAATAAACGAATTTGACATATTATATTACATTCCAATGTAAAGGAGGTGGATACTATGTCACTAGTTTACTCTACTGGTCCACTTAATAATGAAACTGATCTTGTCGGTCCTCCAACCCAATCTAAAACTGTAACTACTAATATTTTGAATAACCATAAACACACAACTATTACTGCTGACATTAAAGTATTTAGTTTACAAGGTGTAGGAACTAAAGTTTTGATAGACTCAACCACTTTAACAATTCCCCCTAACACTCAAAAATTCACAGCAACTTTAACAAACACGCTTGTATTTGAAGTAGTAATCAAAATCCATAAAAGCGAAGATAAAAATGCTGTTTTAATTGGAGTATTTGGAAAGGATGCATCAGGAAACCTTAATCCAAGTCATCGTTTAGTACACAGGGAATTAACACGAATCCATGATTAACTGTTTAGTGAAAACTTCAAAAAGTGTCTTTGATATGGCTTCTTCGACTAAAGTATCCGTATCAAAAACAGCCCTAATTTTCTCCTTCATCCCATAACTACCTTTCCTTTCAATCTTTTCTACTCTCCTATCCATCCTCAATCTCCCTTATATTTTCTATGCAGTATTCAATGGGAATCCATTTTTAGAGACTTGATTTTGGTTGCCTTAATGGCAACACGAAAAATCCGACACCTAAAGGGGGGAAGGAAACGATTCGAGGAATGAGGGGCCACATCTAAAACATTAACTATAAACAGGGTTTTGCTGAATATTTATTGTTTCTCTAGAGTTATCAAATGAGTGTACCCTATTGAGAAGGTAACGATCTATTGATTTTTAAGGCTGTAAAGCTTCTCAAATACACTTATCAAAATTGTTCAAATGGAATTTAATTCCACGGCGACCTCTGAAATCCAGAATCGTTACCATACTCCAAATACAATCGGGGTAATAATAGGTTATGGTATATTCTCATCACTTAATTTGATTATTGTAAAATTTTCCTATAAAAAACCACTTCAAATATAATGAATTTTCCACAATTGGGCGCTTTAATTAAACAAGCAGCTAAAAGGATCTTCCAGTCGAAGATCCTTTTTCAGTACCGATAAGTTACTTTATGTTAACTATATTTGTATAAAGTATTCATGTTTCCCTTAGAAACCTTGTTCAATTAAAGGGCCCTGTGGAGGAGCATTTTAAAAGAAAATTGGATATTTATCGATGAGTTTGTGAGGTTTGTACTTGAGCTAAACGAAGCAGGTTAGCGTGATTGTTAAGTGCTAGAATATTAGTTAAAATAAGAGAATATTACCCAATACTTAAGACTTTAGTTGTAGGGGTATTTATTTACGAGGGGGGGAACGTACTATGCATTATGACGTAATTGTAATTGGAGCAGGTTCGATGGGGATGGCGGCAGGTTATTTTTTATCAAAGAGTGGGAAAAGAACTTTATTAGTAGATTCCTTTAGCCCGCCCCATAACAAAGGGAGTCATCACGGTGACACGAGAATCATTCGGCATGCGTATGGTGAAGG
>NZ_LFZW01000002.1:180657-182116 GCF_001183985.1 Peribacillus loiseleuriae
GCGATTATGTTAACTAGTTTTGTATACAGTATTCATCTGGTACTTTGGTATCTTGTTGAACTAAGTAGCAGATTAAATTAACCAAGATTTGTATTATAATAAGAATAGTGATTAATCAAAGATAAAGAGGTGAAAGTAATGGTAAGAAGAAGATAGATAGCCTCCTGAAATAGATGTGGTATTAATTTTAGGAGGCTATTTTAATCTATAGGAGATGTATAAATGATGAAACAAAATAAATATGATGATACAAATTTCTTTTCTGCATATGAGCAAATGCCCCGGTCAATAAAAGGACTTGATGCTGCTGGGGAATGGCATGTATTAAAAGCATTAATACCAGAGTTACGTAATAAAAATGTACTTGATCTGGGATGCGGTTTCGGTTGGCATTGCCGATTTGCTCGTGAGCAACAAGCAAGTTCTGTGGTAGCTGTAGATATATCCGAAAAAATGCTTCAAAAAGCTCGTGAAAAAACAGAGGATCCTTTAATTTCGTATATAAAAATGCCAATTGAAGACATCAATTTTTCAGACTCTCAATTTGATGTGGTAATTAGTTCATTGGCTTTTCACTATATTAAGTCGTTTGAAGCAATCTGCAAAAAAATCTATGATTGTCTAAAGCCTGGGGGTACTTTTGTTTTCTCAGTCGAACATCCAATCTTTACTTCTAGAAACAAACAAGATTGGCATTTCGATGACCATGGGAATCGTCTGCATTGGCCAGTTGACAACTATCAATCAGAAGGAGTCCGTGAAACAACATTCTTAACTGAGAACGTTGTAAAATATCATCGTACAGTTTCAACATATATAAATGACTTAATTGATGCTGGTTTTAGCATAAGAGCAGTCAAGGAACCTATGCCTTCTGTTGAAATGTTAAAAAGTGTACCTGAAATGAAAGATGAAAACCGAAGACCTATGTTTTTAATAATCTCGGTAGAAAAGGAAATTGCTTCTTAAAAATAAATAAATTTATATTAACCGTTTCTAATTTTTATATTACTAAAAGGATCTTCCAATTGCTATTATCCCCTTATAGTGGACAGTAAAAAGAAAGGATTATACTGTCTTCAATGAAGGGGATTTTTCATGGGGAAAATTAGAACAACCTATACAAAAGAGATTAAGCTAAAGGCGATTCATTTATACGAAAACGAAGATATGGGGATTAGATCAATTTCCAAAGAGTTAGGGATTGGATTTACAACTGTCCAAAGATGGATAGCTCACTATAAAAGAGAAGGAATTCAAGGGGTAGAGGAAAAGAGAGGAACATCTCGTAACCCACTTAAAGGTAGAGCTAACAAAGACGATGAAAGTGATACAGAAAAAATGACTCGATTAGAAGCAGAGAATGCCTTTTTAAAAAAGCTCTTAGCTGCGAAAAGGGGGATGATACAGGAAAAGAAAAATCGTTAAAATACAAAATAATTCATGAGCTTACGGATCA
>NZ_LFZW01000002.1:186029-205686 GCF_001183985.1 Peribacillus loiseleuriae
CTGAGAGACAAAACAACAAAAAAAAGAAAATTGAGAATAAAAAAGGATTTTCAAGTTGTTATTATCCCCTCCATAGAAGACAGTATAATCCTTTCTTTTTACTGTCCACTATAAGGGGATGGGAAGGATCTTCACGTTGTTATTATCCCCTCCATAGAAGACAGTATAATCCTTTCTTTTTACTGTCCACTATAAGGGGATAATAACAAAACCGAAGATCCTTTTTCAGTACTGATAATTGACATTATGTTAACTAGGTTTGTATAGAGTATTCATTCTAGATTTTTACTATAAATCGAATTCTATCTTAGCAAAATGAGTAATTGTGCTGGATGTCTGCCATTGCATATATTAAAAAAAGGTGTAAATATATATTATTTTAAGCGAAATTAAGTTTTTTTTATATAAGGGTGGGGAAGGTTTACCTTTTTTGGAGTAGAAAATAAAATTCAATTGAAAGACTATATAACCTGTCCATTTCAAAATAAACGAATTTGACATATTATATTACATTCCAATGTAAAGGAGGTGGATACTATGTCACTAGTTTACTCTACTGGTCCACTTAATAATGAAACTGATCTTGTCGGTCCTCCAACCCAATCTAAAACTGTAACTACTAATATTTTGAATAACCATAAACACACAACTATTACTGCTGACATTAAAGTATTTAGTTTACAAGGTGTAGGAACTAAAGTTTTGATAGACTCAACCACTTTAACAATTCCCCCTAACACTCAAAAATTCACAGCAACTTTAACAAACACGCTTGTATTTGAAGTAGTAATCAAAATCCATAAAAGCGAAGATAAAAATGCTGTTTTAATTGGAGTATTTGGAAAGGATGCATCAGGAAACCTTAATCCAAGTCATCGTTTAGTACACAGGGAATTAACACGAATCCATGATTAACTGTTTAGTGAAAACTTCAAAAAGTGTCTTTGATATGGCTTCTTCGACTAAAGTATCCGTATCAAAAACAGCCCTAATTTTCTCCTTCATCCCATAACTACCTTTCCTTTCAATCTTTTCTACTCTCCTATCCATCCTCAATCTCCCTTATATTTTCTATGCAGTATTCAATGGGAATCCATTTTTAGAGACTTGATTTTGGTTGCCTTAATGGCAACACGAAAAATCCGACACCTAAAGGGGGGAAGGAAACGATTCGAGGAATGAGGGGCCACATCTAAAACATTAACTATAAACAGGGTTTTGCTGAATATTTATTGTTTCTCTAGAGTTATCAAATGAGTGTACCCTATTGAGAAGGTAACGATCTATTGATTTTTAAGGCTGTAAAGCTTCTCAAATACACTTATCAAAATTGTTCAAATGGAATTTAATTCCACGGCGACCTCTGAAATCCAGAATCGTTACCATACTCCAAATACAATCGGGGTAATAATAGGTTATGGTATATTCTCATCACTTAATTTGATTATTGTAAAATTTTCCTATAAAAAACCACTTCAAATATAATGAATTTTCCACAATTGGGCGCTTTAATTAAACAAGCAGCTAAAAGGATCTTCCAGTCGAAGATCCTTTTTCAGTACCGATAAGTTACTTTATGTTAACTATATTTGTATAAAGTATTCATGTTTCCCTTAGAAACCTTGTTCAATTAAAGGGCCCTGTGGAGGAGCATTTTAAAAGAAAATTGGATATTTATCGATGAGTTTGTGAGGTTTGTACTTGAGCTAAACGAAGCAGGTTAGCGTGATTGTTAAGTGCTAGAATATTAGTTAAAATAAGAGAATATTACCCAATACTTAAGACTTTAGTTGTAGGGGTATTTATTTACGAGGGGGGGAACGTACTATGCATTATGACGTAATTGTAATTGGAGCAGGTTCGATGGGGATGGCGGCAGGTTATTTTTTATCAAAGAGTGGGAAAAGAACTTTATTAGTAGATTCCTTTAGCCCGCCCCATAACAAAGGGAGTCATCACGGTGACACGAGAATCATTCGGCATGCGTATGGTGAAGGTGAAGAATACGTTCCCTTGGCGCTCAAGGCTCAAGAATTATGGAACGAATTAGAGAAAGTGACGAGAAAACAATTATTTCTCCCAACCGGAGTTCTAAACGTGGGCCGTGAAAAAACGGATTTTATCAAGAATATCATCTCAAGTTCAAAAGCTTATTCATTGCCACTTGAGGTTTTAGATTCAAATGAAGTGAATAAGCGTTGGCCGGGCATCACTTTACCGAACAAGTATATTGGGTGCTTTGAACCAACATCAGGAGTGCTGAAATGTGAGGAATGCATTGAAGCCTATCGAGAACTTGCAGAGCGACACGGAGCTACCATCTTAACCAATAGCAAAGTGAGAGAATTATCCGTTCATGATAAAAGAGTTACCATCAAAACCGAAGGTCAAACTTTTAATGCTGATGCATTAGTGGTTTCAGCAGGAGCATGGTCAGGAAGTCTCCTTTCCATGTTAGATTTAGATCTCCCTCTAAATCCAGTAAGAAAAACATTTGCTTGGTTTGATGTCAATGAAGATTTGTATAAACATAAGGATTTTCCAGCCTTTTCGTTTGAGACATCTCAAGGACATTATTATGGTTTTCCAAGCATCAATGGTTCCGGATTAAAAGTAGGCCGACATGATGGAGGAGAAACAATCAATCCAGATGATGCCATCCTGGGATTTGGAGAACTAGAGAAAGACGAGACAGATTTAAGACAATTTTTACATCACTATATGCCTTTTACACAACAATTGAAGTACGGTAAAACCTGTATGTATACACTGACTCCTGATGAAGATTTCATTATCGATTTGCATCCTAACTATTCAAACGTTGCCATTGCATCAGGCTTCTCAGGTCATGGCTTTAAATTTAGCAGTGTAGTTGGACAGATTTTAAGTGAATTGATTATTTCAGGGAAGACAGAACAAAACATTTCTCCTTTTTCAATCAATCGATTTAAATAAACATCTTTAGCTAATGAAGTGCGTTTGTCGAAGAAGAATTAAGTGATTATAGGACTGAATCTATATGTTAGTTATTCCATTAAAGGGCGCTTTAATTAAGCAAGCAGCTAAAAGGATTTTCACTGGGAGATCCTTTTTCAATGCCTATAAGGGTGATTATGTTAAGTGTCTTAAGGTACTCTTTTCAATGTACGAAAATAACTAAAATCATACATTCAAAAAAACTCCTTATTCAACTAAGGAGTAGGTTTAATAATCATCTATAATTTAAAGAAGGACGGCCTATGACGGCCGTCCTTTTTGTTACTTATTCATTAGCAGAAGCCACCGTAACAAATTCCACCTGTAAGAAGAATCAAAGAGGTAATCTCGTAAATAAAAAAAGTGAGGTATTTGACAATTTAATCGTCAAATACCACGTATTTTGGAACTATATCTTATAACAAAACAATTAATGAATATATTTAGAACTCACAAGATCATTTTTTAGGACCTCGGTTGGGATTTCGAATTCTACTATACCCATATAGCCAGGTGCTACTTCGTATTTATCGAAGGAAATAACAAGTTTACCTTTATCAGAAATATAGAATTGTTGTTCAGCTTTAATAGTTGTAAATCCATCTATAACTTCTTCATCAGGGAGACTTCCTCCTTTTACCCAGTACACTTTATCTGAGTCGGCTGCAGCTTGTTCATGCATTTGTTCAATAATGTTTTCACTGATCGTTTTAATATAACTATCGTCTTTAAATAGCATTGGTAGTGTAATTAAAATCTCATTTTGTTTATCAATTGTGTCGTAATGCATAACTGTAGAAGACGATCCAACTGTATTGACGATATAACGGCCAATCGATAAGATTTGGTCATTGTCTGTTTTAATGTCATAGCCGCTATCTACACCTACATGACCACCTCCATTTTCCTTTAAATCACTTACTTCATCAATAAAGCTATCATAAAGTGCTTTACCTTCTGAACGATATTTTTCATTTAATGTCTTTGAAAGATCCTTATTTTCTAGGTTTTCAATAGAAGGTACTTTAATAGTAGCATCATATGTGTCTTCTGCTACTTCATATTCAATCCATGTTAAAACTTTTACGACGCTTCCAACTAAAGGGATTTCAGAAAGTGTTCGTGCCATTGCAGGACTGACATTTAGACCCGCTGTAAAAAGCATTGCAGCCGCAGCCGCAGATCCAAGTAACCATTGTAATGATCGTTTTTTCTTCTTCTTACCTTGTCTTAGTGCGTTTTTAACTACAAAATCAAGCTCCTTTGGAATAGGTACTTCATTATATTGTTTTTCTAATTCTTTTAATTTTTCATTCATGTGCTGTTTCTCCCTTCACGTCATGCAAGTGTATTTTTAAGAGTTTTAAGGCTCTATAAAGGCGTGATTTGGCTGTACTCATCTTAATGTTAAGGATATTGGCCACATCAGCGAGCTTTAAATCTTCAAAAAAGTGTAAAATGACAACTTCACGATACGTTTGAGGTAATTCGTCTAACGCATGTTCTAAATCAATGTTTTCGTAGACATCCTCTTGTGCAGGTGTTAAATATTGCAATGTATCATCGTCTGTCACCTGTAAGCGTTTATGCTTACGTAAAAAATCAATGGCTGTACGTACGACAATTTTGTAGAACCAGCTTTTCATAGACTCGACATTTTCTAGTCGATCGAGAGAAAGCATCGCTTTTTGAATACTGTCTTGTACAACATCAAGTGCGTCCTGTTCATTTTTCGTATAGCTATACGCGAGCAAATAAAAACGTTCTTTCTGTTCACAAATATACTGGACAAACACCTCTTCATGTTTAAATGCATTTCTTGTTTTCATGTCCAAAGAAGCTCCTTTTTAACATTTTCAAATTGTATACCACTACTAGACGTGTGAAAGGGAGAAAAAGTTGATAGCATTAAAAAAAACTTACCGCAATATGTTTTATTAAAAGTCAATTAATTATTTATACTTTCCTTTATAAAGATATTTATATAAAATGCCACAAATGATGTAGATATTTTGTAAACTGGTAAAATCATGTTTCATCGAATATTCAACTCCTCCATGACCGTTTGGATGATGTGCTCATCTACGCCATTGAAGAAGGAATTTTCAGCATTAGCTGTTTTAATGATGTAGCTTGGGTCAGAGGAAAATGGCGATGAATTTGTGGATGAAAATTCGTTAGTAATAGAATCTAGTGTCACGGGGACGATTAAGCTTGTTTGTTAGCTTAAGAAAAGCACCTCCTTTAGTTGATACGTCCATCGTACCGGGAGATGCTGTTTCATACTATGCGTTGTATTGGTTAGCTAAATTTGTTAAAGCTTATGAATCAAAAAAGAAATAATATAGATTGTGATTTATTGTGCTTAAAGTAATGGATGCTTTAATTGAATAAGATAAAGTCAAAAGTCGATTTAAATACATCGGCTTTTTTAATTTCGCTAAAGGGAACGGTGTCAATACTTATAAGTTTTGAAACTATTGAACAACTATTTTTTATTTATTCGCAGCCAACACTAAGAACTGTTTTATATCCTGCACTTGAAAGAATTGGACACCGGAACGATAAGGGAAATTATACCAGTTATCGGTAATCAGGATGATTTTAGGGGAAATCTTGTTTTTTTGGCTTACAAAAGCAACTTGTATTGATTAAGAAAAGGAGACCTGAAAATTGAGGAATCCTATTTTTTTTATGATGTGTACACGTAATAGGTACAAAAAACAGCGCCTATATTTCAAAAAAACAATACCATCTTGAGTCAAATTGCCATGCCTAAATTCAGAGGACCACTTTGACTCGAAATGGACATACAGATTGGATATTAATAGGGCTTGCTGGTACCTGTTCAAGAGGCAATGCAACAATGTTTTTGTATATGTGGCCACACACACCCCACGACACACACACTAAAAAGCTCTTTAAAGGATGTGTGTGGGGAGCTTCAAAACAAGATCATTTCAATAAAGAAATCTTAGCTTTAATTTCCTTCCCAAAAGGACAGTTAATAACTGATATTTATCCATTATTTATCTGGACCCCTTCCATTTTTAGAGGGGATTTCTTTACTTTTACTCCTCTTGTAGCGAAGGTTAAAAACTATTTTATATCCTGCACTTGAAAGAACTGGACACCAGAATGACGCGGGAAATTATATCGGGCATCTGTAATCAGGATGATTTTAGGGAAAACCTTTTTGTCTGCCGGCTGCCATGATTCTTGTTACCATTCGTTGCTCATGTAATATGAGCCATAGCGCATAAATTTCTCATTCATAGCCTTTTCGGAATAGACTGATCGCTGAATCTCCACGAAGAATGGCGTACGTTTCCAGATCATGAAGGCATCTGGTTCCATGTAGCCTTTTCTTTATTTAGGTTCGACTATGAAGGATTCTGGCTCGGCAATTTTGCCAAGTGACTTATAGAAATCAACAATTTTAAGGAAATGCGGAATTTTAGCAGAGTCTTTTTTATAGGAGCGGGTGAAGGGAAATAGATATATGGTTGCTGGGTCGTATTTACTTCGATTTGGTCATCTCTTCGCAACCTCTTCAGAACCGTATTACAGCATGTTATGGCGTTTCGAAGTCCTTTCGAAATGCAGAGCGATAATATCATCCCTTGTCATGCAACGAAAACGCGTCAGGTCGGCTAAAATGTTCAAATCTCGTTTTCTCATTAGTCCAACACCTCGAATATGGCATCGATAATTTGTGAATCATCGTCAGAATGCTTAGAAGGCTCTTTAAACGGTTTCTTAGTGAAAGGTGAACTTTATTGCTCTGAAATGCTTTTCGCCTCGTCCAAAGCTAAGTATGGAGCCTGTATTTCTTTTAATCTATCTTGACCTTGCAACTTTAGCAACATTCTCCCAATCGCCTTCAATTTCTCACTTCCAGCACCTGCGACGATTTCACAGTGGCAAATGGTTTTAGAAGAACAAGGGGCGTCCATTGGTGAAAAAATACGTAAGAAGAAACAACCAGTAGAAGGTTCACAAGAAGCATTTTTAGAGGAAAATGAACGTTTAAAAATGGAGAATGCCTATTTAAAAAAGTTGAATGCTTTAGTTCAAAGAAAGGAAAAATCACCAAACAAGACAAAGCACAAGTAGTCTATGAACTAAGGCATAAATTTTCGGTGAAAGAATTAGTGAAGCTAGCAGGAATTCCACGAAGTACATATTATTATTGGATGAAGCAGTATGGAAAGCCTGATCCAGATACGGCACTAAAAAAAATTAATTCAATCCATCTATAACGAACATGAAGGACGCTATGGTTATTGCGTATTCGTGACGAATTGGAAAATCGTGGACAAAGAGTCGATCACAAAAAAGTTCAACGAATCATGAAAGAACTAGGATTAAAATGTCTTGTCCGAATGAAGAAATATCGTTCGTATAAAGGAAAGGTTGGCAAGATTGCACCAAACATTTTAGATTGTCCATTTAAAGCAGAAAAGCCAAATCAGAAGTGGGTAACAGACATTACAGAGTTTAAATGATTCGGGGAGAAACTCTATGTATCGCCTGTTTTAGATTTATTTAACGGTGAAATCATTACCTATACAATCGGATTTAGACTTACCTACTCCCTTGTTTTAGAGATGTTAGAAAAGGCGTTTGAACGCTTATCTGAAGAGGATGAGCTTCTCATGCATTCCGATCAGGGCTGGCACTATTAAATGAAATAGTATTGCCACTCTTTAAAAGAGCGAGGTATTACACAAAGCATGTCCCGTAAAGGCAACTGTTACGATAATTCCGTTATGGAGAATTTTTTTGGCATTATGAAATCAGAGTTTCTATATTTCAAAGAATTCGAGAGTGTGGAACATTTTAAACTAGAACTGGAGAAATACATAAAGTATTATAACAATCAACGAATTAAGGCAACATTAAAGGTATGAGTCCGATACAATACCAAACCTATGCCCAACAAGCTACCTAATGAAATAACCGTGTCTAACTTTTTGGGGTCACTTCAATCTGGACTTGAGTCAATATCTTGGACACAAATAAGTTAACTTTTCATGAGGATTGATGATATTAATCTTCCACTTCTTGAGGTGTTTGATAGTTTAGTTAACTGTGAATACGTCGACGGTTGTACCAGCCTTCAATAAACTGAAATAGGGCTGCGTTCGCTGATTCGAAATGTAAGTAGGTCATGTGATGGACCTCTTCTTTCTTTAAAATGGATAGAAGGAAATGAATCTTAATTGCTCCATATCGGCCTTTACTCTCGATGTGGATCAACGGAATCTGTTCAAGAAGCAGTCGATTTTCCCGGTCACGTGCTGATTCTGTTTTAATCAAGGACTGATCATACGTGCTTCTTGGCATGCTTAGTACTTCACACATGACCTGGATGGAAAACACCTCTTTTTTTTGATCGTGAATCAAGTTTGTTAGCTCGGTATCGGTTACTTCTGGCGAATATGGCCGTAGCCTTTTTTAAGATTTCAATTTCCTGTTTCATTCGAAGATTCTCTTTTGGGATTTCAGTTATATCCTGTGGTGTTAGCCTATTTTCCTCGCCATTCACTGAAGTAAATAGGCTAAAGAAGTTTAACCTAGAAATAGCTGAGGATAAAACTAAAGTTATTCCCATTGGAAGGTTTGCGAAGAAAGATGCAAAACAAAAGGGAAATAAAAAACCTGCAACCTTTGATTTCTTAGGTTTTACACACTATTGTGGGAAGAGTAAACAAGGAAACTTTCGAGTGAAAAGGAAATCAAGTAGGAAGAAAGTCCAAGGCAAACTAAAGGAATCAAAAGAATGGTTGAAGAATAATAGAAATAAAGATATTCATATGATTATGGATAGATTTAAACGCTCACTAATAGGTTATTACAACTATTACTGCATCACAGATAACACCCAAAGTGTAAACAAATTTAAAGACAAAATCGGATGCATACTGTTTAAATGGCTCATAAGAGAGTTGGAGTATTTGAGACGATGCTGAAGACTGGGGAATTATTTATGATAAGAGAATTACATCAAAAAGGATGGACAAAAATAGCTATAGCTCAAGAGACAGGGTTTGATCGTAAAACAGTAAGTAAATACATAAATAAAGATCAAGTATCTCAATCACCTAAATGTAAGGGTAGGTAGAGTAAATTAGAAGCACTTAAGCCTTATCTTCTTCAAAGAATTCTATAAGGAACGACAATTTGTATGGTTCTTTTTGAGGAAATTCAAGCCATGGGATACGAGGGGAAAACAACGATCCTCCGAGAGTTTGTAAAACCCTATCGGATTCAACCAAAAAAACAAGCTCAGATGGATTGGGCGGATGTAGGTATGAAGTAGATGGTAAGCTTCAAAAAGTTTGTGCATTCATCATGATTTGAAGTTATTCCAGAATGAAATATGTAGAGTGTACAACAGATATGAAATTAGAAACACTGATGAAATGCCACATGAATGCCTTCGCGTACTTTAACGGTCTACCAGAGCAGATTCTCTATGACAATTTGAAAGTTATTTTAAAATAAAAGATTGACACAATTAAAACAGGACCGTATGATGTGGGATAACAGTTAAAGTTTTTTGGATATAATTTTATGAAACGCAAAGATTAGGAGTAGTAAAAGTTCATTATTTGGTGGAGAGAGCTGCGGGTTGGTGCAACGCAGTCCAATAATACTTTGAACTTGCCTAGGAGTGGTAAAACAAATAGAGTTGGCGGACTATTCTATTTGTTTTAACGATTAACCTTCGTTACCAGGTTTTTAAGTAGGGTTCATGAAGAACCAATTAGAGTGGTACCGCGGTTTGCTTAAGGCATATCGTCTCTTCTTTCATCATCAGATGAAAGAAGAGACGATATGCCTTTTTTTAATTTTAGGAGGTAAGAAAATGGAAAATGACAACCAGAACTTACAGAGAACAATGACCTCACGTCATATTATGATGATGGCATTAGGTGGTGCCATTGGTGCAGGATTATTTAAAGGAAGCAGCGCAGCCATTGATATGGCAGGTCCATCAGTACTTATTGCGTACTTAATAGGTGGTATTATTCTGTTATTTGTTATGCAAGGTCTAGCAGAAATGGCAGTCCGCAATAGTGATGCAAGAACCTTTAGAGATTTAGTTCAATCGATTCTAGGAAAATACCCCGCTTATTTTCTAGATTGGATTTATTGGAAGATGTGGGTTTTAAATATTGCAGCTGAATCAGTAGTTGCGGCAATATTTCTTCAATATTGGTTGCCAGATTATCCGATTTGGATACTTGCATTATCCGTTTCCATATTAGTTACAGTCGTTAACTTGTTGTCCGTAAAAGTTTTTGCAGAAACGGAATACTGGCTTGCGTTAATTAAAATTGCCGTTATTGTGGTGTTTATCATAGCTGGATTGGCATTGTTGCTTGTAACATTTGGTAATCACACAGCTGTTGGTTTTTCTAACTTAACGGATCACGGTGGGTTCTTACCGAATGGGCCGACAGGCTTAATTGCTGCAATGCTTGTTGTGATCTATTCTTATGGGGGCACTGAAATTATTGGTATTACGTTAGCTGAAACAAAAAACCCTGAAAAAGCAGTGCCAAAAGCTGTTCGCAGTACATTAGTACGAATTATTACATTCTATTTACTGCCTTTCTTTATTATCATTAGCTTAATTCCTTGGAATGAAGTAAACGGGGTATCAGAGAGTCCGTTTGTAATGGTATTTAAAATGATCGGGATCCCAGGTGCTGACCATATTATGAATGCAGTTGTTATACTCGCAATTGTTTCATCCATGAACTCGGGCTTATATGGCTCATCACGGGTACTGTATACACAAGCTGTGGACGGACGTATTCCTAAAATCTTTGCACATTTATCAAAAAATAAAGTTCCTGTGTATGCTATATTGATGTGTACGTTAGCTTTATATATGGGCGTAATCATTTCTTTATTTGCGGGAAGTAAGACCTTTGAATTCCTAATGGGTTCACTAGGATATACCGTATTATTTATTTGGTTAATCATTGCGATTGCCCATTTGAAATCGCGAAAAATACAGCCAGAAAAAACAAGTACCTATGCAGTAAAATGGTTCCCCTATACAACTTGGGCAGCTATTATTACTTTAAGCGCGATCCTTATTGGTATTATTTTCACAACATCTATTATCGTAACAGGTATTACGTTATCCATTTATATCTTTATTACGTTAACTTATATATATAAAGGTCGCTTTCATGAAGATGAAGTTAAATAGAAAGTCATCTAAACGCTTTTTCATTCGTGAAAAAAGATTGTGAAGTATTGTACTTAAACTATAGAGTTGCCTTTACAGGGCAGCTTTTTCTTATTGGTAAATACTTCTATGAACCAGTGTTATGTTAACCTGGTGTGCATGGCGTATACATATCGCGAAATTTTTGCGTTTTGCCTTCTTTGACCCGGAGAAATTTCAAAGAATATTAGTTATGTGAAAACAACTTGACATTTCGTGATATGACGATACAAAAAGAATCATGAAACCAATTCTTCATTTAAAGCACTTCACGCGTATTATACGCAGTGACCTGGCAACCCTTTAAAAAAGATGCAGTCCATTATTGCTTTGTGTAATAACCTCATTCGTATATTATTTGTCATCGGCAAAAAACAATTTGAATTTCAGGAAGAAAAGATGTTGAAGGATATCCCACATATGGTGGGCTATCAAGAAGCTGAAGCAGTCGCATACTCTTGTTTAGATAGGATTCAAGAGCCGTAATGATATCAATGGTTATTGGACAATTGAAGCACGGATTAGTCAGTCACGCAACTAAACTTCGGGTAAGAACCCTGTGGGCAGCATAACTGACATTCACCTCATGAAAAGTTTGGACGTGTTAAATGACAATAAAGTTGTTTACTTCTTATAGAACTACTATGAAAATAAGTTTCTTCAAGATTAGAAAAACGACAATACTTAAGAAGGCCCTGCTCAATTGTTGAAAAAAGAGGAGAGCGATAATTAATAAGTCTATGGATTAGGGCTGACTGGATTAAGTTCAGTAATATGAAAATAGAGGCGTTTTTAAAAACTATACCTAATTTTGAAACAGATCGTCTTATTTTAAGAAAAATTGAGTTAAATGACCTTGAGGATATATTTGAGTTTTCTTCAGACCCTGAAGTTGCTTATCATACGACTTGGGGAGCTAATAAATCTAAAGAAGAGACACTCAATAATTTTGTTAACGTTGTTATCGAAAATTATGAGAAAGGTCAAACTGGTGCCTTAGCGATAGTTCATAAAGAAAGCAGTAAAGTAATCGGGACGTGTTCTTTTATTGAGTGGTCAAATGAACACAGTAATGCAGAAATAGGTTATGTGCTGAATCGGAACTATTGGGGATTAGGTATTGCAACTGAAGCAATTAATGAGTTAATCAGATTTGGATTTGAAACAATTCAATTAAATCGTATTCAAGGCAGATGTGGTATTGATAATATTGGTTCCGAGAAAGTAATGTTAAAAATTGGTATGTGTTATGAAGGTATTCTAAGAAAAAATGAATTTATTAAAGGAGAGTTTAAGGATACCAAGATATTTTCAATCCTTAAATAAGAGTTCTTGTTAAATTAAAGGGTGCTTGAATTCAAGTAGGAGTTGCTGCGGCAACTCCTTTTCTTATCTTATTGAACTAAAGGGCTAGGTTAGTTCAATAAGATAATGGTAAGATACTAATCAGTGATGTTGAATCAATTGGACTTCCTTTGTACGTTATAAGGGAATAGAATATAAATAAAAAAGGTGATTACAATTAAAAAAGTAAAAAGTATCCTGTTTTTGTTTCTTGGACTCGTATCCCTTGTGATTGGTGTTGCAGGGACTGTGTTACCTGTTCTTCCGGGCGGCCCGTTTTACTTATTCGCTGCTTTTTGCTTTGCAAAAAGTTCCAAGTCGATTGAAAACTGGTTCAAGAGCACCTCATTATATGAGAAATACGTTGAAGCATTCCTACAAAAAAAAGGGATGACTCGAAAAGAGAAAATCAGAATCAATTTAGTTGCCGATTTCTTCATCGTAATTTCTGTATTTTATGTGGACATCCTTTTAGTGAAAATCCTGTTGGTAGTGAGCGCCCTCTACAAACATTATTATTTCATTAAAAAAATTAAGACAATTGACCGAAACAGGACCAAACAAAGAGCTTCTTGAAAATTTTCTTAACGTTGTAAATCCGCATTTTCCTGATGCTACCTCTACTACCATTGGGTAGTCAAGATATCATTAGGAATACGCTGTGGGTTACATACATATAGTATGTATATTTTATGTAATACAATTATTAATGTTGGGGTTTATAACATATATATTGAAAACTATTTTAATGTATATGACTATAATCATAATTAATAATAAGGTTATAAAGACATGCGCATATAAGAGGTTTATTCGGATGAAATAATTCTAGACTTTTTTAAGTCTGATCATTTCCGTAATCCATCTTCAATTAAAGCGCCTGATTGCGGAATAAGTAAAGTACAATTTCCTTGTCTGCAATGGGCAATGAAAAAACCACAGAAACTGCTTTGGCCTTCCAATCAATTTCTGTGGTCGGAATTAACAACGTTTTCAATTTTCACTAAAACAAACGGAACTATATATTAATTGGGGGAAATTAAACGAGGTTATCAGATTGCCATTCTTATCCTTAAATGCTGTTCAAGTTTTCTTTTTACTCGTTGGAGAGCATTATCAATCGACTTTACATGCGTGTTTAGTTCTTCGGAAAATTCCACATATGATTGTTCATCCGTATATAACGTCAACACTCTTCTTTCCAAATCACTAAGTAATTCGTCTATTTTAAGAACTATATCATTAGCTTTTTCTTGATTAATGATTAATGCTTCCGGGTTCGTTATTTCTTCTCCGGATATCATATCCATAAGCGTATAGTTGGATTCTTCATCATAAAGGGGCTTGTCCAGAGAAACGTACGAATTTAGAGGGCCGTGCTTTTGACAAGTAGCATTTCTTATGCTAAAGAATGGCTTTAGATCATAACACATCGTATATAAACGAACAAACAAACATGTTTATAAACCAACATCATTTCTAGATGGGGGGAGAGCTTGTATGTTCTTTTTAGTGTCTGTTTTCTTGTTGTAGTAAAAATAGAAACGTTTTTCTACGAACTCCGCCATAGGAGAAAAATAAGATTTACCCAAAATGACAATCTACCAATACTGATCGAAGGGGAGCCATCTCTTTCATATTTTACTTAGTGGACAAAATGTCCGAAGTGTTGGATGTACCTTGAACAACCATTACATCTGTTCAATAAACGTGACGGATTGCTGAAGATCACTGAAGCTTTTATTAGCTGGAGTTTAAGAAGAATAATGGAAATATTGACATACTAGATTTTTAAGCGGTAGAAAATCTAGTTTTAAGGCACGAGATGGCAGTAAAATAAGCTAGATATCTGATATGGGAAGAGTTTTTCACGTTAACTTAGTTTATGCCATACACGGAAAGTATCATCAAAAATACTATCAATAAATGGAATGTTACTTAATTTATATTTTTAAAATAAGATTTATAATGATTTGATACAACTACTTTTCCCATAGAATCGAAGGTGAGATTCGTATATGCTTAAGAACGGAGATGAAATATGTGGAGATTGTTTAGCATGGCCAAAAGTGAATCCTGAATTACTTGAAGATAAATGAAAAGAGAATTTCTTAAAATGACAAAGGGCAATAGACGCTTATTTAGATTCATCAGTAATAATGGATGAAATAAGTATAGAAACCGAAATTTTAAAGGTTTTTATTAAGAATTTTATTTATGCGTAAAATAGTCATTTTACGCATAAATGGACATGAGAATAAATGTTTAGTATACTAAGCTTATTATCATTAGGGAGCGTGTAATTATGAAAACAGAAATGTTTAAACAAATTCAAGAATTCCTAATAGCTAAATATAAACCAACGTTTATTATTGTTTTTGGATCTTATGCAAAAAACACGACCCACAAAGAAAGTGATATTGACGTAGCTTTCTACAGTCCAGAAAGTAAGCTAACTACATATGAGGTTTTTCTAGCCGCTCAAGAGTTAGCAGATATTCTAAGAATTGAGGTAGATCTGGTCAATCTTGAAACAGCATCAACCGTGTTTAAGGCCCAAATTTATACTACTGGCGAAGTCATTTATTCAATGGATGATACACTTCTTAAAAATCAGCAAATGACTGCCCTTAGCATGTATGCAAAGCTGAATGAAGAACGTGCGAATATCCTTAACAATATTAATGAAAGCGGGTCTGTGTATGAAAAATGATGTAATTTTAAATAAGATTAGCGTAATTGAACGTTGTATCAACCGTATTCAAGAGGTTTATTCTAGTGACCCATCTAATTTGAAAGATTATACAAAACAGGATTCAGTTATTCTGAATATTCAACGTGCTTGTGAGGCTTGTATAGACTTGGCCATGCATATCGTTTCGGAGCAGCGTCTGGGATTGCCTCAGAACAGTAGAGATGCATTCGAAATGATAAAAGCACACTCTATTATAGACGAAGGTACCGCGAAACGGCTAAAAGCTATGGTTGGCTTTCGAAACATTGCCGTTCATGATTATCAAACCATTAATATAGATATTTTACAACAAATTATTGATAACCATCTTAGTGATTTTACCGATTATACAAAGCAAATTTTAAAGGCGTAACAGAGAGGTGTTTTAGAATGAAATATAAAATACGCGTTTTCCAGAAAAATTCTAATGAAGAAACGATTATTGTTGCTGATATTTTTAATTCCTTGTCATCTGCTGAAGCGGCTATTGAAAAATTAGAAAGTAAATATCCGGATATGTATGATTACGTTAAAGTACCTGTACAATGAATAAAATCTATATTAGCCCCTTCCTAAATACATACACAGTGAAAAAATTATGGTAACAACTATTCGTAAAAATTGAATTTTACGCATAAACGACAACTTTCGACAAAGGAGACAATTTATGGCCAATACCAGACAACATCAAGTCCACGAACAAAAATTAGAACAGTTGGTTACGTCCATGCCTTTCTATATCGTTGAATACGTTGATAATAAAATGGATACCCGATCTCCCTCTACTCTTTTGAATTATGTTCTTGATTATAAATTGTTTTTGGAGTGGTTGATTGCAGAAGGAATTACAGAAGTGGAACATATTAGAGAGATCTCTCTTTCGGTGCTGGAAAATTTGAAACTAGTAGAAGCTCGGTCTTTTATTAAGTTTTTAGAACGAAGAAATATTCCCATCAATAAAAAAGAAACGAAAAAAGCTGAAAAAGTGTCTATCAATCGAAAAATATCAGCTTTACGCTCCCTCTTTAAGTATTTAACTACACAGACAGAAAATGATGAAGGTGAACCTTACTTTTATCGAAACGTCATGCTTAAAATTGAAGTAAATAAGGTTAAAGAAACCTTAGGAGCACGTGCTTCTAGAATCTCAACAAAGATCTTTCACAATGATGATGATGCTCGATTTCTAAACTTTGTTAAACATGATTATGAAAAGGAACTTCCTGAAAAGTCTCGAAAATTTATCTATTTTAACAGAGATAAGGAACGAGATTTTGCTATTTTATCTTTATTTTTAGGAAGCGGTATTCGGGTCAATGAGTTATCTAACTTAAGGCTACTGGATCTCGATTTTGAGGAAAACCAAATACACGTTTTACGTAAAGGTGGAAAAAAAGATGTGGTAGCGGTATCACCTCCATCCATGCAGGACATTAAAGATTACCTAACTATACGGCCAGAACGTTATAATGGGTCAACTGAAGATATGGACTATGTATTTTTGACTAAGATCAATAATGCTGCAACACCTCTATCTAACCGGGCTATCGAGGCTCTTGTAAAGAAATATACAAAGGCTTTTAAGTCAAATAAATCCATGTCGCCACACAAATTAAGGCATACGTATGGAACGAACTTAATGGAGCAGTCAGGAGATATCCATTTATTAATGACTCAGCTAGGTCACACTTCGACAACGACAGCTGCCCTTTATACGAATCCAGAACAGGAAAAAGCAAGAAAAGCGGCGGAACAGCTAGGAGAGCGTAGAACTAATTATAGTGAGCATCCCCAAAGCTAAAGAGCATTTTGTTGCAGATGTAGCTTTGAAATAAAGTTTGATCAAAAGCACTTCACAAACCGGTATTTTACGATAAATAAGAAGCATCCATTTTGAAAAAAGGTTTGATCAAAATGGATGCTTTTCTAGTAGATTTAAATCTTGTATTTATAAAAAAGTTTGATCATTTATGTGATTCTTATGCCATTAAAGCGCCCGTTTCTTGAATAAAAAATCGCTACATTGAAAAATGATTATTTTGGTTATTGGTCTCATAAATTCTTGAACTAAAGTACCCTTCGTTGAATTAAACTAAAGTCAAACAATTCATTCTTTATTACTACCAGCATTACTACTAGCAGGAGCAACTGAGATACCTGTTGTTTCTTCAAAATCATACAAACTTGTAGGAATATCTGTGAAGCGTTCTAATTCGTTATATGCTGGAATTCCGTGGTAGGACATATCCAACCCTTCTTCTTCCTCACGTTCACTTGCTCGGAAGCCAACAGTCTTTTCACATACCTTTGCTATAAATACTCCACCAATAAGTCCCCAAACAACGACTACTGCTGCACCTAATACTTGTATTTTTAAAAGGGAGAAGTCACCCGTTGTCAAAAGACCTTGAGACTTATCAAACAATCCAACCGCAATCGTTCCAAACACTCCATTGAAGCCGTGAACTGCCACAGCTCCCACTGGGTCATCTACTTTTACATTGTCTACAAATAAAGTAGCATAAATCACAATCAAACCACTTATAACCCCAATAATAATGGCACTCCATTGAGAAACAAAGGCACATCCAGCTGTGACTGCCACTAGCCCAGCTAAGACTCCATTAATCGTCATACTTGGGTCTGCTTTCCCGAACTTTTTCATCGTTATGAACAAGGCAGCTGTACCGCCACTTGCTCCCGCAAGCATTGTATTAAGGGCAATCGACGCGAGGTCTGTATTAGAAGCATCTAACGTACTTCCTGCATTAAAAGCAAACCAACCAAACCATAAAATAAATGCACCAGCTGAAGCTAAAGGAATATTACTAGGTGCAAAAACATTGGCACTTCCATCCGAATTAAATCTACATTTTCTCGGTCCTAACAGTTTTGCCATTGCAAAAGCAGCAAATCCCCCTACCGCGTGAACAGCAGCCGAACCTGCAAAATCCCTCATTCCTAATTTTGCTAACCAACCATCACTGTTCCAAATCCAATGACCTGAAAGTGGATAAATGATAGTACAAATAAATGCTACTGTTAAAATATAAGCTTTAAAGTTCATACGTTCAGCTACTGCACCTGAAACAATCGAGACACAAGCTACTGCAAATCCCATTTGAAACAGTACAAAGGCCGCACTAGGTAATTCAATGGAAAGAGCGATCTTTTCTGGACTACCAAATAAAGTAGTACCAATGATTCCAAATGCATCTTTCCCAAACATAATACCAAAACCAACTAACCAAAAAACTAATGCTCCTATCGTTAAATCAACAAAAATCTTCATTGTTACATTGACAGCATTTTTAGTTCTAACAAAACCAGATTCCAGTAAACTAAATCCGCCTTCCATAAATAGCACCATTGCCGCAGCTAACACAATCCATACGGTATTTAAATACATTAGTTCCAAGGTAGTTAGTCCTCCCCATTTACCAAATCATCAATATCATAGTCTGCTTTTCCTGTTCGAATGTTGTAGGCTTCTAAAATCGGATAAATGTAAATTTTACCGTCACCATCTTCTCCAGTTTGGGCAGAATCAACAATTTTCTTAATCGTTAGCTCAACCAGATAATCCGAAAGGACAATCTCCAATTTTACTTTTGGACGAAGAGTTACTTTATAATTTTTCCCGCGATAGACCCCCTGACTGTCTTTCTGTTTTCCTCTTCCGACTACCTGGGATACGGTAAAGCCTGTAATTCCTATATTTTTTAACCCTTTAATCGTTTCAGTTAGTTTTTCAGGTCTTATAATTGCTTCGATTTTTTTCATTTAAACCACCTTTTATATATGTTAAATTTTCTGACGCTATATGATAACGATTGCTTCTTGAATCTTTTATGCTCACTTGTGAACAAGCCTTTTTAAAAAACAAATGGGGGATTTCAGCTAGGATCCCTACTCCATCACCTGTATTCAAGTCACCGGCTTGTGACCTGCGATGTTTTAACTGGCAAAGCATCGATATGCCCTGCTTAATTGCTTAATGAGAAGCATCTCTTTTTATTTTGATCTTTTTGGATTTTAAAAAATGTCTTTCTCTTTACATTTATTTTATAACTTTACTATTAATCTGAGCAATACCACTTTTTTGTAAAATCAATCTATTTTCGAGATTATTTTATACTGTACAGTTAATAATAATTTGAATATTTAAATAACATCAAATGATATTCAACTATCCTTCCCGTTAACTGAACAAGATCCACAGGTATCAAATGAATACTCTATACAAATCTAGTTAACATAAAGTGAATTTTCGGAAGTTCCGAAATATAAAACCCCTTGAGCACCAAGGGGTTCCGAATTGTTTATATTTATCGTTTATACATGATTTTATA
>NZ_LFZW01000003.1:0-59356 GCF_001183985.1 Peribacillus loiseleuriae
CGTAAATAGCGCAAGCACGGTTCTGTGAGGGGGGAGGAACACAATCTACCGCAAGGTAGAGAGGTTCCCTTCTACTCGACTAATTAAACAAGCAGCTAAAAGGATCTTCCAGTCGAAGATCTTTTTTTAATGCCGATAAGGGTGATTATGTTAACTCACTTGAAGGTCATACGTATTTCACATGGAATAATACATATATGATTTTAAGTGAAATGAGGGTGAACAAACTATGAGTGCAGATCAAAAAGCATCCATACGAAGCATTTTAGAAATATTGGCCCAAGAAGGAATAAAGACAGGCGATGTGGCTAAACAAATACCTGGCATAAGTGAAAAACCATTTAGAAACGCATTAAAAGAGGCTGGATATGAATTTAGAAACTCTGGTCAAAAGGGTTGGTTTTTTATTGGAGAAGGTGAAGAACCTCTTGATAAAAGTATTTTTGATTATGTGAAATCTAGTTCACCTAAAGTTCATACGTCTTTCACACAAAGTAATAAGATATTCACAAATCATCCACCTATTGTTCATGAACAGTTCACCCAAGATGAAATCCATATGATTAAGGAAATGCTTAAATCGTGGCAAGAGGTTACCCCAACTACACAAACCAATGAGCCAAGTCTTTATGACCGCGTCAAACAGTTGCGACAAAGTGACAAAACAAGAAAGACTATTGTTATTGATCGTGTCATTGGTAAACGTTTAGATGAGTTTTGTGAAGCCGAGAGGATCAATAAGTCTGATGTGTTTCATTTAGCATTAGCCGACTTTCTAGAAAAATATGAAAATTGACCAAAAAAACAAAAAGGATTGGATATCTAAGAGGTACCCAATCCTTTTTTTGCCGATAATTGACCTTATGTTAACTAGATTTGTATATGATATTCATTAGAGACCTTGGGATCTTGTTCAACTAAAAGGACATTTTAAGGAACACTCATCTTATGATTTAATTGAAAAGGTTAAACTTTTAAAGGGAGGATTTATAAATGGACATGAAAGATTTTATAGATTTTTGTAAGAAAGGCAATCCAATTTCAGGTGAGGATAAAGAATTACATGGGCTATTAACTCAATGTAGTTATGAAGCCCAAAAGATTACAATGGCATTGAATACGTCCTATCATTCAAAAGAAGAAATAGTAGAGATTTTTAGTGAACTAACAGGTAATAAAGTTGATTCGTCTTTTATGTGTTTTCCGCCATTTTATACAGACTTCGGCAAAAATATTACTATTGGAAAAAATGTGTTTTTCAACACAGGCTGTTCATTTCAAGATAGAGGTGGAATTAGTATAGGAGACGGTTCGATGATCGGTATGAATGTCACGATCGCTACACTTAATCATGGGTTACCTTTAGACACAAGAAACACAACATATCCCTCTCCAGTTATAATTGGTGAAAATGTATGGATTGGGTCAAACGCAACAATACTACCTGGTGTGACTATTGAGGATAATTCTGTTGTAGCTGCAGGTGCAGTTGTCACTAAGGATGTTCCCAAAAATACTGTTGTTGCAGGAGTACCGGCAAAATCTATAAAAAAAATTAATAATAATTTAAAGTAATTTTGGTCTCATTAGATAAAAAACAAGCAGCTAAAAGGATCTTCCAAACCGAAGATCCTTTTTCAGTACCTATAAAAATGATTATGTAAACTCTTCTTGAAATAAAATAAGAGGAGTTTTTTAATCTAGCTTATTAAGCTAATGGGTGACATCAGTTCAAGAAGAAGATCCTTTTTGGTGGTCTTTTCAATGTACGTTAAATATACAAAATCATACATTCCCCCCCCTCTTTTGCTAAAGGTATTCCAATTTGTACAAACTATTTTTAAGTTTGCAAATTGGAGGGACACAGTTGGGTAAAATTAACTTCTTTTTAAAAGCGTGTTTGATTTTAATTGTAATCACAATATATTTTCAATATTTTAATCAACAAGCAATGGCTCAAAGCACAATTGATATTTTGAATCCAAATCAAAGCACCCCATCTTCATCCGAAACAATAGAATTATCATTAAAACAAGCTATTGATTTGGTATATTCTGTTGCGATTCGTTGGAATAAAGAGGCGAAACTATTGCGTTGTAATAGTGTGGATGGGGATAAAAATATCAGTGGTTTGAATGGAAAACGGAAATATTGGAACGTAATATTTGGAGTACCAGATACTAATAAGGAATTTATAGTTCAAGTCCAAGAAGGGAAAATAGACCTGCAAAAAGATATAACTCGCAATGGTCCTTCAAAATCAAAACAGGATTTTATAGAGCTATCTGATATTAAATACGATTCTCCTCAATTGTTAAAAAAGGCTAAAGATTTGACTGAGCTTTATCCAGGGAATGAATGGGCGAAAGGGTATAACTTTGAAATTACTAAAGCTACAGATTCAGTAAAAAATATTGTTGTTATAATAGTTTATGGGTGGAAAAAAAACTATAAAAAGATGAAGGTGGTACCCTTTAATGCAACTACAGGAGAGTATATTCGAATGCAGGTTGGATTTTATCATTCTTAAACAAACCTTTAATTCAACAGCGCGACCACCAATTTGGTGGTCTTTTCAATTCTCCGATATATACTCCAAAAATAATTGTAATCGACAGGATAATCTGATCTTCTCAATGCCTAGATTGCACTACCTACACCAGCCAATAAATCAATTAATAAAGGCGTCATTTGCACCAATACATAGCCGATCGCTGATGACATAATCATCGAATACCCTTTATCTTTAATCCCTATCATAACAAGCAAAGCACCCCCAGTAATCATCACAGAAGCAATGGGAAGCGATACACCCATAATTAATTCCACCAAGGGATCGAACGCATGAATAATCTTCTCTTTCACTGCACCAGGTATAGCGCCTGTCACTACTATGGCTTCTGGTTGTACAGTAGTAGCAGCAAACACAGGGGAAACTTTGTTCATGATATGAGCAGATACCGCGACTATCGGAATCCATTGTACCTTTTCAACGAGATGCCCGTAATTCGCACGTAAACGTCCACTGGTGGCTTTTTGTGGTTTAGGCTTATATTTGTATTCCTCACTCATAAAATCATTAAATGGTATGGTTTCAGTCCGATTTTTGAACAATATAGCCATCTCCTTCGTTTTAAAGCGTGAAATAAGCTAAAACGCCAGCAATTATAAAGATTCGTGTTGGTTTAAATATGGCCATAATTCCAATTAATCCGCATACAGAAAGGAACGTCACGGGTAATAGCAGCAACAACTCTATGAATTTGCTGAAAATCAAATTAATCACCACGATCTCCCCCCCCCCTTATATGATTTCGTTTAATGTATAAATCCGACCCGTCAATCCAGCCGATAATTCGGTCAGCTTGGGTTTCCTACTTTCAATCTCTGTAATCCATACAACGTGGAAGGGTTGGTCTGTCAATTCTCTGATTTTCTTATATCTATCAATCTTTTTCCGATTGTTTATCATTGGCTGCGTGATGTCCACCTCTACAAACACCGTGACGCCCTTCTGATTGAATAAAGCATCGCAAACAATGGAAGTATCACCGACTTTGATTTTCGCTTCGTTTTGCCATGAATGTGGGCGTTTAAGATGCATCCACAATTGATTACGGACTAAAAAATGCTGGATATTTGGCGTTTTCTTTCGGATCACATCATGTTGGATCCGTTCACGCCCATTTTTGTTCAAATAGTAGACGATGTTACCTTCATGTCTGAATGTCCCTAAATACTCAGCCATATCGTTCAGTACCCGATTCGCGTTCCGATCCCCTTTTAAATCGTGTATGATTTGGATTTGGGAACGGGTGAGATAGTCAAACTTTTTCAATGACAATAGAATGTCTTCTTGTCGTTGCTGTTTGAAGGCTCTTCTGTCCATCTCCATCATCCTTTCGTGTACGGATTGTGACGTGCGGCTGAATTCGTTCTTGTATTTGTTTATTGCTCATATATGGCGTTTGCAAAATGGTTTGTTTGACCTCTTTATAGATCCCACGACCCGGTATTTCTGGAAGGCTTTCAGCACCAGGCCCATCTAGTACGGTCATGGATGCCATAGCACTATCCAGTACAAAGCATAAACGGGCAGGAATATTTCGCTTAATTTGCATTGGGATGGCTTGAGCAGAAGGATACTGGGTTGCATAAATGACGTAGTAGCCAGCACCCCTTCCTTTCCTCACGATGTCGGTTAAAATCTCCATGCTTTTTTGATCTCCTGCTAAATCAGCAGCTTCGTCAACAACAAGGAAGTGCCTCTTGCTTATACCTGCTTCTGACACATCTTCGTGTCCTCCATCTACTATTTTTTTATAATCATCATTCATTTTTTGCTGTACATCTTGGAGGATTTCCAAAGCATCCGTAGTATCAACGCCAAAATGAACGACTTGCTTGGCATTTTTGAACCTTGCAAATGCTGGGCCCCCTTTTAAATCAACAAGGGAAAAGGTAACTTCGCTGGGTTTAGACAGGATTAAAGCAGTAATAATCGCCTTCATAATGACGGACTTACCGAAACCAGTAGCCCCAGCCACGATTAAATGTTTTCGCTTATCAAAATCGTGATAAATGGTTCCGTTTCGCGTGATTCCTATCGGAACAGACCACGTTTTCAGTTTCAGCATGTCGTCAGACCACTGGATCTCATTCCCTAAACTCGAATCGTATACGCGAATCCTCAACATCCCATCAAAATCAATTTCAATCTCCTTACGAATGATTTTTTTAGATGTTAGTATCTTCATAATTTGCTTGATTACCGTCCGATCCCATTTAAGGGTTAATAATTCTGTGGGATCAAACTCAAAAACCTTATGTCGTGCGTTCAATCCATCTTCTAATACATTTTTGTGGTCGATAATCTGCTTAGCTGACATTCCAAGTGGTAATTGGAACACGTACTCAACGCCACCTTCAATTTTGGTTTTACGGTGAATGCGAATCGTTTTGACCTTTCCGTTTTCTCGGACATTCATTCCAGCATTGTTAAAAATTCGTTGGATTTTATCCGAATCGCTCATGGATGAACCATTTGTTTTCAGATACGAATAACCGGCCACTCCTGCCATGATGATTGTCGAACCTACCTCGACTAACACTGCGCCACCTCCCGTGTTATTTATGAAATAAATAGTTTGTGTGAGTTAGAACGTTCTTGGACAGCTTAGAACGGCTAAATAACGCCTTTTTGATAGTTCCGTTTCAAATGCTTCAGCAGTATTTGATAAAGAATATTCCGTCGTGGATTTGTCCTATGCACAAAAACTTCAGAAAATTTTGTATAAATTTGTGAAAGATGGACGAGGATGCTAGTAAAAAGTTATTGGAGGACTAGCGATGTTTAAATTTGGAAAGGGAAAACCACGAAGCAAGGTCGGGAAGTTGATTGATAAGCATGGATATACACAAGAGAATCTTGTAAAGGCTTCTGGAGTCTCCCGGAATACAGTAAGTAAAGTCTGTAGCGATCCAAAGTATGTGCCATCACCTAGCGTACTGAAGAAAATAATGAAGACGATTCGAAGTATTGAGCCTGGAGCGAAAGCCGATGATTATTTCGACATATAAAAAGGACTAGGCGCAATGCCCGGTCCTTTTGTTTTTTTATGCATTATGAATTAAATCCATTTTCTTGAACGTAGTTCTCAATACTCCAAATCCCGATTCCTTGCACTTGGGCTTTTCTCTGTACTTCATGGAATGTATCAACATATCGAGTATTAGGTGCGTATACATAGGCTACTCGTGCAAGACCCTTTTCAAGCAAGAGTTTATTCACCCGTTTCCTTAAGTACAATATGTCACATACTTTCTACTTTTCTTTATTCCGAAACCTGAAAGTAAAAGGTATTTCCAACTTCCGAAGAACACTCACTTAAATGATACTCAACTCCATTTTCAGTATTTCTTGATTCTATATTAGAACAAGACGTACTTTTTATTCCTTTTCCAGAACCTGCATATCCATCTTGTGAATCATCATAAGTATATTGAATTTTGTTACCGTCATAATTTAGATTATAGAAAATTGGGTCCCCTTCAATAGTGTACATTGTGATACGAATTTCATCTTTAGTACCACTCTCAACATTTTTTATAAAATTCTCAAATTTATCTAAGTTACTAATTTCTCCGTGGCGATTGACTACATCTCCATTTTCTATCGCTTCCTCGGAATCATAAGGTTTTTTCGGATTGTTAATCTCACTATTCTGTTGATTACTATTGCTGACCCTAAATTCAACCTGTCCTTTTATTTTATATTCTTTCTTTTGTTCCGTTCCCTCGTTAGCTATAACACCAAAGTCTGCAATGCCATTTACAACATAATGTCCCTCTGGAAATTCCTGATTCATAATTCGCTTCATAAACTCTATATATTCTTTTTTGTCCTGTGAACCGTATCCGCCACTACCCCTATATTCTGTACGGAGTGGTTCTCCTTTAAGAATAACGGTACTTAATGATGGTTGGTCCATACCGTAACCAATTTCATAATTTCGCGTAGTCTCAACCATTGGAAAATGAAATGGGGAAGCTGCATGAGATATTTCAATCTCTTCTTTATCACCTATATATTCTAGTTCTGCATATATTTTCATGGGTTCATCCTCACCATACTCTGCTTTTTCCGTTACAAGTCGATAAACAAATTCTCCCTCAGTGACCTCAGCTTTCGTTTCCAAATTTTCAGTAATAGACGGTGCATTATCAACCTTCTCGTCATTGTTTCGTTGGCAACCAAATAAACCAATTGATAAAAACATAAAGGACAAAATCAAACTAATTTTTTTCAATATCATCACTCTCCCTTATAGAGTTAAAATTCGTTTTAATGCACTTATTTCCCTTCTATCCTTCTTGCACTAAACTGCTTCATTAGTTTAAGTGTATCACTTTACAATCTCAATTCATTGTAAATCCACGCTTGCCTGACGATAACCCTATATGACCTATTCGGAAGTTCCGAAACCAGTAGTTACTGCCTTTTGTACGTGGTTCGCAAGTGTGTGTCCCTATTAATATTATTTAATGTTCAGTTAGCGCGGGTTAACTCATAAATAAGAAGGTCATTCTTCCGTTTTCGCTTCAATGTATGTATGTATGACAATACAGTTAGCGATTGTACCGAAATTAGAGGGATGGGTTCCGAACCTTAATGTTTCCTGAAAATCTAATAGACAATGAAGGTGAATTGACCTCGGAAATCACGCTAAATTTGCCTCCGTCAGACTAACTTAGGGGGGAACGAATTCGTGTTCTCTATTCATATATTGCGGCTTGGACTACAATAACGTTATATCACTGCTATATACAAGATGATGAAGATGAGGAGGCTGTTATGACGAGCAATACACAGGAAAACGGAATACTAATGGGGCCAACGGATGTATGCACTTTACTGAACATAAAAGAATCTACATTAAGGAAATATGCGTTACTTTTAAAAGACGCGGGATATCAGTTCCATGTCAATGATAAAGGGCAAAGAGGTTACTTCGACAAAGACGTTATAGTGTTGAAACGGTTTATTGAGGTCAAGAGTAACCGTGATATGACGTTAGAACAGGCCGCGGAAGCTGTTATATCATGGGTTGAACAGTCAGGTATATCACTGAGCGTTATGAGAGAATCGAACCCTTACGAACGCTATGACGATGATATCAAGGAAATGAAGGAAACGATTAAGCAGCAAAATGATTTACTTCAGGAACTTATAAAGAAGTTGGATCAGCAACAAGATTACATAGATAATCGTTTAAACAAGCGTGATGAACTTTTAATGCAATCATTGAGGGAATCCCAAGAAACCAAACAACTCCTCCTGGCAACACAGGAAGAGAGGAAGCAGCGTAAAGGGATATTTAAGTTTTTTAACAAGGATTAAAGGAGCTTATTAGAAGGGTAGTCATTTCGGCTGCTCTTTTTATTATGTTTGTTCCCGTGTCATAACTTAAGAGTTTCGGAACAGATTCTTCTTCAATTAACTTGCAAATAGCGTTATAACAAATATTAGGTATTATGGTTGATTAAGGTTTATGTTAGTCTAGGATTATATGAATTGAGAGGGGAAAACGAAATTGCATAAGAAAACGGTAAAAGGCTTTATTTTAGGATTATCAACGGCAGTCATACTAGGAAGTGCAACACTTACTGTAGGTGCTGCTACAAGTGGGAAATTTAAAGATGTTAAAGCAATGGCCTGGTACGAAAATGCTGTTCTATGGGCGCAAGAAAAAGGAATTGTTAGTGGCTATCCAGATGGTACATTCAAACCGAATAGTAATGTCACACGTGCGGAACTAACTGGTGTGGTACAAAACCTAGCTAAAGAAGGCTATTTAAACTCTGATATTCCTTTAGATGGTTATGAGAAGTATGAAGCCATCCAAGTTGGAAAAACAACGCTAAAGGATTTAGAAAATACACTTGGTAAATTCTCCCCTGTGGGTGGCTCACCTGAATACAACGGATATTATGTTCTGTCTACAAAAGATATGGATATAACTGTAACTTCAATCGATAAAAACGTGATAGATGGTAAGAGGTATTCTCCCTCTAAATCTACCATAAAACATTACCCACAAGTAACGAAACAGAACCTAGAAAAGTTAGAAAATGGTATGAGTTACGAACAAGTTAGTGCCATACTAGGTGGAAAAGGTTCACTTGAACGTGACACTACGACTTATAAAGCTTATTCGTGGTATGGCACAGATAAAACCACAAATGGAACCCCATATGATACGAGTGGGCGATTTGAATTCAAAAAGATCGGTGATGGATTATCTTTAAACCTTCAAATAGTAGAACCAGCTGCTACTGAAGGCAAATAAACTATTATTAAAAAAGACTGTCAATGGACGGTCTTTTTTTATTGTTATTTTTGTGTCTAAAAAAGTACATGTACATAAAACGAAGGTTATATAGACATTTAAATTAAAACTACGAATCAGAAAAGTCCAATAATAAATTTACAAAATATGTTATGGTATAGATACCCATAAATACAAAGGAGATTACTATGAAGAAAATATTTGGTATAGCCTTTATATTACTCATTTCTTTATCGGGTTGTAATACGGAAGAGGATTATATTTACTGGACAGAAAAAACAGATAACCAAATTGAACGTTTAGATGGGGCAAATATAAATTATGAGATTAGAGAAGGAGAAATTTGGGTTAGAGAAAAAGATATGGACAAAGTATTAGCGTGTTGTACATAAAGTAACGGGTACTTTAATTGAATAAGATAAAGTCAAAAGTCGATTTAAATACATCGGCTTTTTTAATTTCGTTAAAGGGAATGGTGTCAATACGAAATGTAAGGACGTTGTAACAATCTATAAATGTACACAAAAATTTAATGAGTGTCCAAAAGTTGTAAGTTATGGACGGTCAGGAAAAACACCTTTTTTCCTTCTTTTATTAGTTGTATTCCGTCTAGAAGTTAGTTTAAATGTAATGTGCAGGAAGTTATTAGACTTTTAGATGATGATGGTGTATGAAGAATGGGCGAAATGGTGGGATATGCACGGGTAAGCACGACAGATCAGGATTATACTTTACAAGTTGAATAGCTAGGAGAGTACGGATGTAAAAAAATCTTCACTGAAAAAATAAGAGGCAAAAATACAGGTTGACCAGAATTTCAGAAAGCATTAGAAATGTAAATTGAAGGTAATAATGATTAAAAATATATTCGTTATGTTTATTTTAAAATAAATCTCGCTAGAATATATAAAGAACTAGGCAATGGGAAAGGTAACAGAATCTACTAACTCCCCCAAGAAATTTTATGTTTCAAGGGAGAGTTTCTAAAGTGACCATTATGTTTACTCTTAATAATTGCGTATAAACAATCATTAAGTCGAAATATATTATATCTCTAATCCCATTTCAGTTTTTAAATAACTTTCAAAATGGTCATTTTTATAGTTGCGCATAAATTGGCTTTTTTTTTCTAAATCTACTTCTTTTTTAAAGAATCCAACCTTTTTCAGACGTTCTGTTTCAGGCAGTTCTGACCAGATTTTTTCTGCATCTTCTTCGAGCTTCCGTTCGATTTTTTTTTGTAGCATTAACTCTTCAAATCGTTTTGTTCTTTGTTCTTCTGGGGATTGTTGTTTCGGTAAAGTGGTTAGTAATTGATTATATTGATTTTTAAGTTCTTCCATTTGCGTCGCAGCAAGTTCTGCAAATGTTTTTTGGACTTCTGCAGTAATTTGGTTCTTTAAGGCCTCTATATTGTCTACATATGGTGTTGGTTTTTCCTCTATGTGAGGAAATGATCTTAAACTCGTAAAGTTGTTCAGCTCTCTAGAAATGGCCCCGAGGGCCCACTTTTCTTCTCTTCTTTTCTTTATAAAAATGGCAATCTTTAAGTCTAATTCGTCATAAATCTTTTCATTTGTTTCTACAGTACGGTTGATATAATGGATTCGATCATTTTCTAGCCGTTTAAACCAGCCATCAACTGTATTAATATGTATGTTTGGGATATCTAGATTTTTTCTTAATTCTTCTACAAAATCGCTGATTTTCCAATACTTTGGTTCATTCAAATTTTTTACCTCCTTTTTAAATTTCATATGTACTAGATTCTATTGAGATGAGATACAAAAAGTTATGAAGTCCCTTGTGTTATGAGTATTTATGGACAAAATTATAGTCTATAAGTAGACCATAAACCACTTGTAGCACACAATAACATTAAATATTATAATAGATAGTTGAAATAAAATAAAATAATGAAGGTTATTTAATCTTCATTAGTAATGAATAGGAGTAATTATAAGAATCTACACCTAGACCACTAACCATAAGTCGGCTACATTTTTTGAAAAGTATGTAAGGGATATGTAGTGTATGGTTTATATGTATCTCTGTTTTATAAGCTATTAGACTTGCTAATCATAATATCCTGCAACAAAATATGACTATTTTTGTCTAAGGAAACCTGCCTATGTATATAAGGGGAATCCTCGTCCTCGTCAGTAATGAAAATGAGAATTTATTAGATTCTACATGTAGAATACATTATTCATGGAAATGTAGGGTATATGTAGTGTGTGGTCTATATGTATACTTGATTGATAAGGTATTTAAACTGCTATTCATAATATCCTACATCAAATTATGCCTATTTTTGTCTAATGAAAAACCCCCTATGAATATAAGGGGGTTAATCGTCGTCGTCATCAAAATCCAAGAATGCTTTTTGAGCGAAATTTTGAATGGCTGCATTCGCTTTAAAAGCAGGGGGATTTTCTTCCTTATTTTTTTCAGGTTGTTGATTTAAATCAAAGGGTGAATAAGGTTTTTTAACTACTTGATATAGGAGCTGGCTAATTAATGCTTTTGTATGCGGATGATTTATCCATTCCAATTCTTCAGATGTTAGCCCTTTAGGAAGGGGGACGTTCATTTGATTACCATTTGCGGTACCTAAAGCTTTTTGTGAAACAGCATCAATAAAAATTGAAGCTATATTGCTACTGAATTTTCTACCAGCATTTTTCTTGTTTTCTGTTAAGTATTTAAGTACATGTGAAGGGGTATCAGATGGTAATCGAAACGAAAGAGATTTTCCCGGCTCAAATTGTTCCATTTTTCAGTTCACGCTTTTGTTAACGTAGTATTTTGTGTTGTAATCCCTTTGCTGTTTGCATACATAAGTAAAATTTTGAAATAAGCACGCGCAATCATCCATACACTATCATCTTCAGATACGAATCGAAGAGGGTAGTTTTTATCAGCTTGATTTAATTTAGTAAGGTAAGGTTTTAATACTAGGGAGCCACCGCCGGTTTGATAAGCAAGTCGAATATCTGGTACATTACGCCACATATCTTTAATTAACTTATATTCTTCTTTTGCTAAAATAGATAATTCTTCATCAATGATGTCTTTAATAGAGACACGAGTTCCATTGACCCAGATATGATATTGTTCTTCAGGTTGTTCGTTCGTGATGATTTCAACAAGAGTCCGTCTACTTTTAATGGAGTATTTATATTTAGAATATACCTTCCGAATTATGGTGTCTAAATACGTAGATACACCTCTTTTTATACCGTTGCTATATTCATTGTCTACTTCAGCTTCATCCGTAATTATCGCGGAGTCCGTTGAAAGACCGCCTATATCGTTGATTAGTATCGTTTTCCCTAAAAGCTCTTCGTTTTTAGTGGAACCATCATTATTTGTCGTTAAGTCTACAAATGCGGCAAATCCTTCTGTATTTACAAGTACTTGTTCAAACTTTATCCGCACAATTTTTCCTTCTAGAGAAGGTGTTTTTAAAAATTTCACTTCATGCTGCGAGTTTTTTAGCTTTTTTTTGAAATCTTTTGCTTTGCCTTGTTTAGTTTCATCTAAGGGCAATCCCGTAGATAAATAATAAGTTGCTTCTATTACACCATCTTCTTCGGGAAATTGCTCTACCGCATCATAAGCAAGGGTTGTTAATAACATAATTACTGGTTGATCACTGTCGGCTTTATCCTGGTCGGGAGTCAATTCGTCATTATTCGGATATTTAGATGCAAGTTTTCCGACTGCAAAACTTCCATTTTTACTTTTCAGAGCAGAGGATGTAATTTCTACATGTAAGGCATTTAACGAATTTTTTTCCATTTCAACAATTTCACGATTTTGCACATTTGCTATTACGTTCGGTATGTATATCCGGTTAGTAAGATCTCCTAAAAAGCCCTTTACAGCATCATTTCCAATATCAATTGATACGAATCTAGCCATAGTTTAGTAGATTCCTCCTTAGTTTCAATTATTTTCTTTTTAATCTCATCCTATTGTATACTTTTTGTATGCAAAATTCAAGTTAGTATGCAAATTGCATACAATAAAATTTCTTGTTCCAATGAAGAGGGTAATAAACAAACAAAAACACTCTAACCTATTTCATAAGTTAGAGTGTTGTCGTTGTTTATCTTTTAACCAATTGAGCATTTTCTCATCGTTTTTGTTGTTTTGGCGCTTATTTTCTCTTCTTAGGTACCGGGAAAGAGTGGAGTGGGAAAAACCAATTTCTTCTGCCGTCTGTCGGATACTCATGTTTTGGGAGTCCATCATGGCTTTCATTGTTTCTGGAGAGAGCTCCATTTCCTGTTCTGTTCCGAAATGCAACGCTTGTTGCTCCGGTTCCGCATGTCCCTCTTTACTACTTTTCCCAGCTGGTACGATGGATGGAACCTCAGTGGATTCTACCTCAAGTGTTGGAGCTAGCTCATTTAATGAAAGGTTTTGTGAGAAAATAAGATCTTCTGTAATTGAGCTATCGTGACTTATCTGATTCATCCGTTCAATAATTTCCTCATTCACCAAGCGATTTGAACCAATCAATAGCTTTTTCTGGTTTTCATTAACGACAGTGTCTGTTGGCAGAATAAGTACGCTCAGTTTGGTCCAATAGCTTTGGAACCAACCCTTTTTCCCAACCTGTTCCTCATCGATCTTTTCCGTATAGTTCCAACTGCTGATCACGCTGTCCTTCTGCAATTCATCCAATACGTTTTCAAACTTATCTCTCTTTTGCACTCCGTTATATCGATTGGATATGTCCATTATTTTTAACAGGGTAGATACCTTAAAGGGTTGCTGCAAAGTTCTTCTAATGGTCCTGATTTTCCACTGGATATTTAAATAACGGGTCAATCGCTTGTGTTCGCGCTGTGTGTAATGGCTATATTGAAAAACCTTCAAATCCAATAAACCAAGTGTTCGATTCGGTCCATCCAAGTAGGGTGTAAGAACAGAGGACGGTTTTACTTGTACGGCATATATACCTTTCGGTTCTCCTGTTTTTTTATCATAGGCAACACGGATTTTTCCAACTTCGAACATTCTTTGGAAATCTTTGAATTCATAAAGTTCATTGTCCTGGATATCTTGGGCGTTAAACACCTTTACCTGCTGATTGCCAAGGGAGACCCAGATGCTTGAAAGTGCAGCCACCCGTTTCATGATATTGAAGCGATCTTCCTCACGAAAATCCAATTCTCTGCCTTGTGCTGTGCGTTTCTTTAGGTTCCTAAGCTGTAAGGCATCATTACTATGAAACTCTATATATCCGTCACTGGTCTTAGGAGACACCATCCATAAGTATGTAATTAAATCAAAGAGGTCAGCCGTCATTTCATCCAATGAGTTTATGGTAGATTGGATAAGTTCAAACCACATTTCCTGTTGATCTGAGGCAAGCTCAGTCACATAGGGCTCTAGGGGCCTGATTTCAGCTAATCCTCTGACCTTTCCACGATTGTCGATAATCTCGGTTGCCAAGAAACCAGTCTCTCCTTTTTTAAAGTCCTTTTTCTTTGTCACGATGTCTCTCATTAAATGATAGTCCATATCCATGCTGGAATATATATATTCACGGCTCAAAGCTTCACTTATTTTTTCTTCATTCGCGCTTCGTTTTATCTCATCCATAGGGAATTCGTTTATAAAATGTCCGGCTAATATGACCTTCATTGTATCCTGATAGCTTCCTACAGCCTTTTTTAACATTTCTTTTGTTATAAGTTTTTCGAAGTATAATGTTTGAGTGAACAAAGAAAATAAGGCCCGGAAGCTTGGACTCATTGTATAGTCCGGAATCTGATTTTTGACCTCTTCCTCGGTCATACGATAGGCTTCCTGTTTCCATTTAGCCAGAATATAAGGACGATCTTCAAACAAAATCTTGGTTTCTTCGAAAATAGCAATTTTCAGAAACTCATAGTTCAGAATCATATGATCATGTATGTCCTGATATCTCAAAAATAATCCACCCTCTCTATTTGAAGGATATCCATTGGCTGGAAAGATTAAAACCTCTTCTTTTATCTAAAATGCATTACTTTCTTATCATTATAGCAAGAGTGGAACAGTTTTCGAAGAGAAAATGCACCATTTACTACACAGGTTCCGAAAAATGTGCACCATTTACTATATAGGTTTCGAAGTAATGGTGCATATGCACCATAAACCATACTTGTTTTACGAAGCCTGCATACGTAAACATCTACCCCTGTCAAAATAATCATTATATGTTCAAGTTCTCTAAACAAAAGATTCAATGACTTCTAAATATTTTAGGGGAAACGCACCATTATTCTAAAGTGAGCGGAACCTGTGTACTATTTATAGATATTATGCACCAACCCTCTCTTTGTATTTTCAACTACTTGTAAATACAGCTCTAAGATTTTGGGGAGTACCAACTTGAAACTTTCTAGGAAAATCTGATAAAGCGAAATATGTTTGCGAAAATGCTCCATTATTCTCGAAATGAGCGGAACCTGTATACTATTTGGTGAAAAAAATGCACCAAAATTATATTTTTAGTGTGCATGTGAGCGGAACCTGTGTAGGAGGAAAAAACGTTGATTTATATACATATTAGCACTAGTTTGTTTCTAACAGATTTAAAAAATGTACCCAATTTGAGCTCCGTTATTTAATAAGTGAGCGGAACCTGTATACCAAAAATGCACCACTCACCCTCAGAGATGAGCGAAACCTGTTTGGTATTTTTTTAAGATGTACGCCAACGAACCTTATCATGACAAGCTTTATTAGGATTCCGTTCAATATGCAATGTGTGCAATAATGGTACACTTTAGGCATTTTTGGTGCAAAAAGTGAGCGGAACTTGCATAACAAAAAAAAAAAAAAAAAAAATCAATCCCTTGGGGCTCTAAGCCGCAAGGGACTTTTTATTTTTGGTGCATTTCTCTTAGAGAGCACCCTTTTTCAAAAGTCGAGTTCGATATACTATATTCATCAAAAAGTTCCATGCAAGAAGTGGAAATCGGTGCAATTTTGTAACTTTAAATGTTTACCATTTAAGTATAGGAAGAAGGTGTGAATCATGGGAACTCCAATAGCAGCTAATTACCAAAGAGATATCCTTTCAATCGTTGAAATCATGCAATTTATGACTCATAGTAGCTTGCGTCTATATAAAAAAAAGGGCTCCCGTCAGTCCTTAAATAGGGTTGCGGAGTATGAGAGTGCTATGAACGAAAACCCTCATCGTAAAGGCGTGGTATTTGTATCGCCGTGTAAGGCTGACCTTGCGGAGGGGAAAGGCTATATTGTGACTTCTTACGAAGCTCTCCAAGAAAAGTATCGGACCCTGACCCACTGGACGCCTAATACCTATAGAGGTGGTACATACTATGACTTCAAAAGACGTATCATCAAGGGGCATGAGCGTGAGAATCTAAAACAAATCAATGTAATTAGCCTTGATATCGATACTAAGGAAGTGGATCTGTATGCCCTTTATCTTGGATGTGAGGAATTGGGCTTGCCTCGTCCTAATCTTCTGCTGGAAACGCCAAGAGGATTCCAGGTCTTCTTTGTGCTGGAAACTCCTTTTCATATACACAAAAAACAAGATTACAAGGCTTTAAGAGTTGCTGAGCGCCTGTCGGAAAATATGCGAAAAGCACTTAAAAGCTATGTGCCGGTTGATACCGGATGTGTCCCTTTCGGTTTTTATCGCATCCCAAAAGAAGACAATGTACTGGACTTCTATGACCAGCCTGCCAATACAAGCCAACTGCTAACCTGGTCTAAACAGTATGAAGAGCAGGAAAATAGGAACTTTCTGCGAGTAGTTTATAACAAGAATGCTTTAGCGATCGACCAAACGTCTTCAGACTGGTATCGGGCGCTTATTCGAGCTACACACATCCAGAAAGGGCATTTTGGCTCTAGCCGCAATAATGCGCTCATGACGCTTGCACTTGCCAATTACGCGAGTGAACGGCCATTGGAAGAAGCTTATGATGAACTTGATCAATTTAACAGCAACCTGGATCAACCACTAAAGAAAAACGAATTTGAAAGAATTATAAGGAGTGCGTATTCGGGCAAATATAAGGGCGTAAAGCGTTCCTACGTGGAAGACTTATTGGATCTTTGGACAGATGGACAAGCTCAATTCAAGGGAAGGGAAGGATGGTATAAATTCAAAAAGCCGCGTGAAGAGCGAGTGCGTTCCCATTATAAGGAGTGGGAAGAGGACATCATCGCTTATTTAGATACACATACAAGCCCTGAAATGCCATTTTTGGAGGCTTCTTTGAGTAGTCTTGCTAAAACCTTTGGAATGTCTGTATCTACGCTTAAGGAAGTTTGTAAGCAATCTAGTAAACTTAAAAAATTTACGATTGGTCGTGGCCGCGGGGCTATAACAAAACTTGCAAGCCGTTCGATGCTATTTAGGAGCTTGCTGATGTTACGTAAGAATAGCATTTTACAAGCCCAGCTATCTTTTGCCGAACTTCTTCCCGAACCGAATCGATTTGTTGCCCTTCAATTCCCTACATTGGAAACCCAATTGTTGACTCATGAAGTGGATATTTTATACCGTTCCGGGGCTTCTCCACCAGATAAAATGACTTCTTAAAAATAATGAGCCAGTCTGCCAGTACATATCTATAGTATTCTTAGGTTATCTGTAAGAAATTGGTCTCTCTTACTAGATTGAGTGGTGGATAGTTTTTCTTTTTATTGGGGAAGAACTTTTTGAGTGGCTTCTATTGGAGGGGTGTAATGGAGGTTGCTTTATATATTTTATTTGGATTTTGCTTAGGGTGGGAGCAAGAAGATTTAGCATATAATATGCACCATTTTAAACATGTTTAAGGTTTAGTTAGTGAGGGAGATTTTAAAGTCATATTAGGATTTCCTTGGTTGATTATTTAAATTATCACTAAATAAAAATGAGATTAATTGGACAAGAAGTAGGAGAATCTTAAGTTATTATTCTAGCGAGGAACCAATGATGTTAAGTTTAGATAATGGGTATATGTAGGTGATTCATCACTGACTCTTATCCTAAAATATGGGAATTTGTAATCATTTTCCTTTACAAGTATTGCCAAACAAATGTACGTCTAGTAGTCTTAAAATAAGGTTTGAAAACCGCAACTCATATAGATTTATATACGCAACTTAGAAGTCACTGAATATCTATATGAGTTGCGGTTTTCAAAAGCAGTCGACCCCAATCACACAAAGGGCGGATAACCTCCTGTCTATCCCCGTAACCAGCAGAAGACCTCGGCTATACTACGTAAACATAGCCGAGGTCTTCTGCTACTAGTCTAAAGGCGGAGGTTATCCAAAGTGGGAGTGGGGTCGACTGGATAGATTTTAGATAGGGAGGAGAGGGTGGTAGAGAGGTAGTTCAAGTGATAAGCTTAAGTGATATATACCCAGAGATTAAGTTCAAGTAATAAAGTTCGTGGTTAAAGGAATGGTTAAGTTCAAGTGAAAAAATAATTTTATAATGATGAGGGTGGGGTGTTGTAACTGATTGAAATTTGTATAAGTCAAGATTTTTTGTATATTTATTCATCAATGAGGTGAGGAGTTATTACGGTGAATGGATGGATAAAAGCTTATTTAGGATCATTCATGTTTGCTTACGCTATTGAGTTGTAGGCGGTTGTAAAAATTTTTAACCTACCTGTGTTCTTAGTTGTGGTGTTAATTGTATTTATTTTTTACTTAATTAGTTTTGTTTTTGCAAACTGCTACAAGGGAGAGTGGTTCCTATATTTGCTAAAAGAGGATGATGTTTTAGATGATCATAAAGTACACTTCGTTAAAAGAAAAAGATTTGGAGTATCTATCGTTTATTTTGAGGAATGGTATGGTGACGGCTAAACAAATTATGCTGAAATTTCGCGAGCCGAATAAAGACCGTGTTTATCGCAGACTTCGAAAATTAGTAGGGAAAAAGTATGTGAAATATGAACACATTGCACATAAGGTTGGGGTCTATCTTGGAACGATTGATGCCAGAAAATTAACGAATGTCAATGTAACCGTTCCGAATAAGGCAACGATTTACACCATGCAACATAATCTTCTCATGACTGATCTTATTCTATTTTATGAGATTCAATCGGAGAAGCAGGGTGTTGATTTTAAATATCGAACAGAGAGGGAAGTTCGTTTTTCTATGATTGGGGAGGGTGATAATCCTAGTAAATTGAAAGCTTTTAATGATAAGCGGGATCGAATACCGGATGCAGTTTTCTTTTTTAAGTCAGCTAATGGAAATGTCACGACTACCTGGGTTGAGCTGGAATTGAATAAGAAAGAACGAAAGCGCTATGATGACAAGTTTAAGATGTTTGATGAAATACTTTCTGGCGGGCGTCAGGGTGAACAACCATACTCCTTCGATCAAGTGATCTACTTTGCTAATGAAGTGAAAATTCATAATGTGATTAATGAGGCAAAACAGCGATTAATTAATGCTAGTAAGATTACAGTCCGTAATGTTCCTTCTGTCATATTAGAAGAACGTTGGGAAGAGGTGTTGCCTAGTGGAACCAATGATGGAGAAACAAGGGGAGCCAAAACAGACTGAAACGGATCGAATGATTGGCGAACTCGTGATTTACGGTTTAATCGGAATAATTGGAATTTTGTTTTTTCTGCCAGTTATGCTTGGAATGCTGATTTTTGCGATTATTAACCTCTTTAGACGAGATTGGATCTCATACGTTGCACTTGCAACTGGAGCGATTATTTTGTTTTGGCAATTTCAAACAGGCCGTATCCTTAGTTATTTTGGATTAATTTCAGAACTGAATATTCCATATATGTCGGTGGGTGTTGAGAGATTCTTGAATCAAGGAAATACCATTGCTACAACAAGTACTACCTATTTTGTGTTACTAGGATTGGCATTCCTATTCTCGTTTGGATTTTTTATCTTCGCCAAGTATTTTTGGAAGAAGAGAGTGACTACCAAATCTGGGGACGTGCAAAAGAAAAAAGAAGAGCAGAAATATAAAGCTTTCCGAAAAAATCGGGTGAAATTTTTGGATATGAAGCAGCATCATTACCGAAATAAGCCAACCAAAGAGGTCTTTGTCGGGTACACCGATTTTAAAGAGCGTGTAGCAATTGGTGCAAATGAGCTTAATTATCACATGTTGGCTACCGGAGGAACGGGTACAGGAAAGACTACACTCATTGCTTCACTCATGGAGGCAGCCTTGCAACAGGAAAAACCCGTTATCTTCATGGATGGCAAGGGTGAAAGGAAATCCATGCTTGAATTTAAGGCGTTGTGTGAAGCATATGGCCGGAAAGTGTACCTTTTTTCTGAAATGGATAATCTCACGTATAACCCCATCAAGAATGGCACACCGACCGAAACAAGAGATAAGCTGATGTCGCTTTTCAGTTTTTCAAGTGAGGGGGATGGAGCCTATTACACCGATATTGTATCCCGTTATTTACAACTAGTGGTCAAGCTAATTGATGAAGCAGGCGTTCCTAGAGAGATCAAGACGATTGCCAAGTTAACCAATTTTAAGTACATGAGTGAATTTTTTAGGGAACACAGCACCCAGGAAGAAATTGAAGAAGAAATCGAGGTGGAAGTAGAGGAAGAAGTACTTGTTGAAAAGGAGTCTCAAACGTCACTGGATGACGATTTAAGCGGTTTTCTTTCGTCGACAGAGCCAAAGACGGAAATAGTCAAAAAAGTGGTTTTAAAGAAACGTAAGCGATCTGTTTCGAAACTTGAAGAGGGTATGCAGCGTATTAAAAAAGTGTTAGATGATGAATTTCCGGAAGAGATTGTCGAAGGCTGTTTGACAAGATTAAAGATGCAACTAGGAGAGCTGCTAGAATCCGATCTTGGGCATTTATTTGTGGAAAGTAAGAATGGTATTGATCTTCAAAAAATCACCGATAACAACGACGTCGTGATCTTCAGTATTTCTGGAAGCCGATATGCCGATTACATTAAAAAGATTGGAAAAATGATCATTCTGGACGTAAATAGTTTGGTAGCTTACAGACAAGCTCAGGGGCGTAAATCGATTTTTGGTGTCTATGATGAGTTTTCAGCTTATGGTGATCGCAGAATTGTTGATATCGTCAATAAATCACGTTCCGCAGGTTTTGAATGCATAATCTCTACTCAAACGTTGTCCGATATTGACGCCATTGACCCTGTCATGACGGAGCAAATCATTTCTAACTGCAATATTATTGCCACTGGCCGTGTCAATTCATCCAAGGACGCGGAACGAATCGCACAAGTTTTTGGTACGTATTCCGACCGGGAGATTACGCAGCAGATTGAAAAGAAATACCCCCACATTCGCTACGAAGCAGTCATGGGAACTGTCCGTAATGTGGAACGATTTAAGGCAAATCCTAGTGAAATTAAAAACTTGCAAATTGGTGAAATCTTCATCAATCGCAAAATGGTAGAGGAGGATACAGGAGATACCTATTTCCGCCGAGTGTATGTACGGAATGCACTTGAATTAGGAGGGATTCAATCCAATGAAGTTTCTTGATAGGCTGAAGCAGGGTTTTAATAACAATGCGGATCGAGGGCGCAAGAAGATCTTAAAAGATGAAAGGCGACTGAAGTCGTCAAGATTTAATGGTCGATTAGTATTTAGCTTTTTATTTTGGGCTGTACTTGTCGGAGTGATTTTTTCCACTTTTCAATCGTGGTCTCGAACAGGCTTCCTGAATGAGAAGGTGAATGGATATCAGAATGAAGCAATGGCGCAAATTGCCAACCTGAACGAAGTTGGTTTTGCCAATTCACCAGCTGGTGAGGAATACGCCAGTACATTTATTGCCACATATATCAACGTATCCAATGACCAAAAACAGCGAGAAGAACGAGCAAAAGCACTTCAAAGTTTTCTTGCTGAAGGGTTAGAAGTTGGAAAGTTGGAAAACCTTTCGGAATTTAAAGGGAAACGAGTTTTGAACAGTGCTAGCTTATATGATGTGAAGGACGTTTCGGAAGCTGCAGCCAGTTATATGTATCGTATAGAATATGAACTTTTTAAAATCGTAGAGAAAAAAGAGCAAGTAGAGGTGAAGAAGAAAAATAATGAAGGCCAGGAAGAAGTAGTGAAAGAAGAAAAGGTCACTATAGCTGGAGAATCGCTAGGCAAAAAACAGCAAATGATTGTGGTGCGGCTTGGAACAGACGGAAATTCCTTCAACGTTATTGAACAGCCTTATTATCAGGCTATTCCAAGTGCTACAAGATTAACAGCCATTACAGACAAAACCGATCAAGCACAGAGGAATACAAGGGTTGAAAGTGACCTTAAGCAGTTCTCTACACAATTTTTCACCTCTTATACGACTAATACTATAGAGGAAATGTCGTACCTTATGGAAACACCCGAATCTCTTAAAGACCTGTACGAGTATAAGGGACTAGAAGATTTTGTGGTATATGATAGGGAAAAAGAAGGGCAATACATGGTGAAATCGCTTGTTCTCTTACAGGAGGCGAATACGGGCCTTCAATCTAAACACCCGTTTACCCTGGTTGTGAGCAAACAGAACAATAAATATTATGTTCAAGAATTAAAACATACGATAGGAGGATGATTGTATATGCCAGATATTACAGGTCTTACCGATTATGTTTCAGCTCAAGTCGCAGCTGTCTTGTTTATTGTGATGGTCGTCATGATTGTACGAGCTTTTATTTCTCAGCGATGGGGACAGTTTTTCTCAAGCTTTATTTTTGCGGTCATTTGTTACGTGATTGTCGCGAATCCAGGTGAGTTCGAAAGCATGGCCACGGCTATATGGAAACAAGTAAAAAGCGGTGGACTTTCATGAGGGCAGCAGCCTACAGCTACCGAAAGTTTTTCAAATATCCTTTAAAGATTTGGAAAATTGGTAAAAGTGAAAAATCTCTAGTTTTTTCAAAAGGGATCGAGATCAGACAGATCATTGTTTCTCTATTTCTTTTCGGTGTTTTCTTTCTATTCAGAGGGAGTATTAATCAGGTATTACCGACGACTTTACAACTGGCTTTTTATGCCGTGCTGCCGTGGATGATTGCCGGGGCGATCTGCAGAAGTAAATTGGACGGTAAACGACTTGACCGTTTTTTTATCGGGTACTTTCGATATATGTATAATAGGCGTTTTAGTTATAGCAGCCATAAGCCTGTTTACCAGCCACAGATGAAGAAAGCACAGTCCTACGAGCGAATCCAATAAGGTGGTGGTACCATGATACAATTTCCCATTCAATCTTACAAAGGTAATGTGATCTACACACATGACATGGAAGCTTGGTCTTATTATCGCTTACATGAAAATACGGTAGGCGTGAATGAGCAGGAAGCTGAAAATCATCTGGTTAACCGTCTTCAAAGGCTTGCTTGGCAATTTGCGGCCTTTGAAGAAATTGACTATAAAATCGTTCCAATACCTGTTGATATTGATAAGCGTATGGACAGTCTGCAACAACAGTATGAAGGGAAATATGCCGAAATAGGGAAATATTATGCGGAACGGGCAAAAGAAATCTTGCGTGAAGAAGCTAAAAATGTCGTAGAATACAAATTTTTTGTTGGTATTAAGTTAAAGAAAAGGGAGCTGGACGAAAATATACTTAGCACGTTTTCTTCTTCTTTCAAAAGTATGAACCGTTATTTGCAAAAGCTTGCTGGTTTTGGAGGGCATGAGGTTGATGATTTGACAGCCAGTATGTTTGAAGAATCCGAGGAAGATGCTTATGCGACTATAAATAATTATCTAGGTGCTTTCAGGGCGAAGGAAAAGGAATTATGCTATATCATTCGTCATCAGTTCGTCAGAGGTCAAGAACAGCCTGACGGGGACGGAAGTGTTTACAGCCTTACAGAAGGTATACTCGACCCAGGAAAAGCCGGATATCTCCATATTAGACAACTAGATGATGAATCGTGGTGTGCCTTCCTACCTGTTTCGGAATTTCCGGTTGATCTAAGCCATAAAGAGTGGGCTTACTTTTTTCAGTCCTATCACTTTCCGGTAGAAGTCAACATGCGGACGATCTACAAAAAGAAAAAAGATGATGAGAACCAAACCAATACCATTAAAAAACGATTTCGCGATCAAGATGCTCAACTAATCGAAGCAAATGAGGATGACGACAGCTTAATCAATACCGGGCGTGAGCTTTTGCATGAGCTGGAAAATGAAATCAAAAATCAAGGAAAACCACTTCTTAGAACGCACATCAATTTTGTTGTATATGGTCAAACAAAAGAAGAAGTCCGAAAACGAGCCAGAAGGCTCAAATCAGATTTTAAAGACCAGCAAATTGAAATCGTGCAGCCACTTGCTGACCAACTTCTTTTATTCCATCAATCGTTACCAGCAGCCAAAATTATTGCCGAGGACTGGGAACAAATTCTTACTCCTGAATCATTTGCTGAATCCCTTTTCTCTCTTACACGAAAAATCGGAAATACTGTGGGATTCTATCTTGGAAAAAATATATCGCATGATGGGGAAAGCATTGAAAGCTCTCAATCTCTCGTTTTTTACCATCCGTTCCTAGCCCACTTGGGCTTAAAGGGTTCTAAATATTCTTCCCCGCATGTAACAATCTCGGGACCGACAGGGATGGGGAAGTCTTATCTACTAAAGGATATTTTATTGAATGGCGTTTTTTTCGGAGCGAAAGTCCTTATGACAGATCCCAAGAACGAAGTTGAAAAGAAATTCAAACAAGCCCTTACACCTGAAATGGAGCGTATGGCTCCCTTCTTTAAAGAGTTAATTGAGAGTTTCAACTATATCACTCTATCAAGTGAGAAAAAGGATGCTGGAAAGCTTGATCCCCTTACTTTCCTTGAAGGGGAAGAGGCGCAAGATGCGGCAGTCGGCGTTCTTGAATACTTATCAGAGCTACAATCGAACGAGCGGAATGTGAAAACGGCTATTTATAAAGGTGTTCGTCATGTTCTTCAACAAGAAGAGAAACCAGGACTATTGAAAGTCGTTCGTTATTTGCAGGAGTCTGACGATCAGGACGTTAAAAATGTGGGTGATCTGCTTTATGAAATCGGTACGAACGGGGTTGCTAAACTGATGTTTTCGGAAGGTGATGTTGACGGGATTAGTCTGGGTGAACAAGTGAACATTTTACAGATTCAAAATTTGAATCTTCCGGATGAAGGCGAAAAGGCAGCCACACGAGACGAACACATTGCCGTTGCTTTGATGCAGCCACTTGCCAAGTTTGCAACGAAATTCGCACGGGATGATACCGTGGTTAAAATGACGATCTTTGAAGAAGCATGGATGCTTATGAATACGGGTGCTGGCGATCGATTGATCAATGAACTATTGCGTACAGGACGTTCCTTGCGCTCAGCTGTCTATATCGTCACACAGTCTACTTATGAATACAACAAACCACAGATTAAGGAGAATATTGGCACGAAGTTTGCTTTTAAAGCGAAAACAACTGAAGAAGCTGGCAATATTATTGAGTTTCTTGGGATGGAAGATAACAAAGCCAACCGAAATATGCTGAAAAACCTTTCTGAAGGCCAATGTATCGTTGAGGATATGTACGGGAGAACAGCCAAGATTCAGACAGATGTATTGTTTGATGAATGGATTAGCGCCTTCAACACAAAAGAAAGTGATCGTGGGAGAGCAGAGACCGAGGAGGCGTTCATGTGAAAAAATTATTCATCTCTTTCATTGGTTTGATTGCACTTTTAACTGGGTGCAATCAAGGTGCATCTTCTGAAGATATTGCGAATCTTGCTTATGAGTGGGAAAAGGCAAATTTTGATCGGGATTATGAACAACAGCAAAAATACATTTATGAAGAGGGGTCCTATGAAGCCTATAAAGGAGATGAAAAAATCGATTCGGGATTAAAATATGGAGATATTCGCTATGAAATCTATTTCGATGAAAGAATAGAAAGGTATTATATTTTTACAGATTTTAAAAATCCTAATGGAGAAAATTCAGTAGAGGATAATATTGTCCTTCGTAAAAAAGATGAGGAATGGAAGGTTGATACCAGCGAAAGTTTGGATATAGTTCGTAAAGATATTTCTGAGAAGTTTGCCCGAGAAGCGTGCATTAATTGTAAATAAGGAGGGATAGGATGCAAACCCTTAAACAAGGCTTAGGCTTTTGTTTAGTGCTGTTGATTCTTCTTATGCCAACGGGTTCACTTGCCGAGGATGCGGCAACAACTGTTCAAAAAAAGGAGGAAACAGTTGGCCGTGTGATTTTGGAAAGTAAGGAATATGATCTCTATCATTACCAGATGGAAGCTGATATTGGCGACGGTATCACGAAGGTTGGCGATAATGCATTACATGCCATTAATCAGGGGATGTGGGGGTTCAATAAAACGATTGCTAGTTTTACACTCTATTCCGTTAACCAGCTGATGTCCTTTGATTTGATTAGCAGTATTGTTGATGAAGCGGGGATTATGAGTGAACGAATCTACGAAATTATGTCTGGAACCTTCTTATCCATGTTTGTCATTTTAGTAGGAGGATCAGCAGCCTGGCGTTACTTTGTAAATCAACAAGTGGGTCATGCGGTAAAAGCGATTATGGGTGCTTTGGCTATCATGGTGTTTACGTTTTGGTTTTATTCTAATACGGCTGGAAATATAAAATGGTTGAATGATAGAGGGGCGGAGCTTGAAGGGATTGCCAGCTCTGCTAATGTGCTAATCAGTTCTGATGAGTTTGACAGCGATGCCTCATATGATTCCAAAGAAGGAATTGCGGTTCTGGAAAATCAATTATTTAATCTTATGGTCAAGCGTCCATATTTACTCTTAAATTACGGATCAACAAAGGAATCGGAAATTGTTAGTGAAAATCCTAATCGGATTAATAGTCTTTTAGAAATTAAACCGTATACAGGCGAAGGTATGGAGGAACGCAAAAGGATTGTTAAAAAGGAAGTTTCCAACTTTGATAACAAACAGATGTCTTCCAGTTTTAGTGGTGAACGCTTCGGATATCTCATTGTCACGATTATTTCAACCATAGCACTTTCGATTCCAATCTTATTGTTAGGTATCTTTAAGTTTTTGCTTCAGTTATGGTTCCTGGCATTGGTCATTTTTACAGCCATTCCACTAGTCCTTTCTTTAATCCCGTCTTTTAGCGAGACGGCCTTGAATCACGGGAAGAAACTTGTGGGGGTACTACTTATGAAAGCAGGGTTAGTCCTCTTGATTGCCGTTATTACCGGACTTGTCACTTTGCTTTATGAATCGGTAAAAGTAACCAATGGCGTAGAAGGGTATGTCTTTGTTGTTTTCTTGATCTGCATTACCATTTGGGGATTGTTTAAATACCGTTCCGAAATCTTTGAGGTTGCCTCTGCTGGTATGCTGCAAGGTCAGCAAGTGGTAGAGAGAGCTACAACCAATACATTCGATAAGATGGGTGACGCTGGAGAAAAAGGATTCAAAGGGGCAAAAAGAATGGTCGCTACAGCTTATAGAAGCCACCAAAATAAAAAACGTCAAGAAGAATTTCAGTCAGAGAAAGAGGGTACAGGCCGAAAGACTTTTACCAATCCTTCAGTAGCAAACGGTGGAAGGTCAGAGCACCGAAAAGCGGTGGGAGAGAATACATCTCAAAAACAAGGCACAGGGAAAAATCAAGGGCAACAAGCAACTGGAAAAGGCTCAAAAAATACAGCAACGTCGTTAGCGACAGAAACGGCCAATCGATCAGCTTCACGAAATGCAGGAGCTGCCATTGTGAGTTTAAAAGATTATAAAAGTGAAAAAGCGGAGGGCGCAACAAGCAAAGGTACAATCACCAGCCAAGCAGCCCGAAGTTCCGAACGTACCGTTTCGGAAGCTCGGAAGCCGAGTTCGAACCCTCCGAATTCAAATAGACAAGAAAGCAGAAAACAAGAGGCGCCTAAGCCTACTAGCCAAAGAACAGTGGGATCAACTAACCGTGAAAATCAGCCTTCCCCACATCGTAACCCAGCTGCCAGAATGGAAAGCCAACAAGAAGCAGCAGCTTCAAGAGAACCCGTCAAACATCTAACGCAGTGGGAAGTCCAACAGAAAATCGATGCCAGAAAAGCAAATACAACACCTTCCGAAAACGTCAATCGTTCCGAGAGCAGGAAGACAAAAAAACAGGAAACAGAAAAAGAGCGAAAATGATATTTGAGAGAAGCGCTTTGACGTCATTAGATGCAGTTTAGTGAGAAATCTGCTATTCATTGTGTCAGAATCGCCCTTAGAAAGGAGTTCCTATGCAAGGAGTTTTGAAGAAAGGTGCAAAAGTTGCTGGAACCATTGCCATTCTCAAAAACCCTATCACATGGATTATTGCAGGCATCCTTCTTCTTCTCACTTCTATTTTCGGATTTGCTTTGTTTGTTTCAATCAGTTTGGGCGGTGAGAACCAGTTTGAATCGGGAATGTCTAGTGAAGGAGCCGGAGGAACAGCGCAAGTGTCACCTGAAGTTTTGCGATACGAGCCGTTAATCCGGAAGTATGCGGAGGAAAATGGTATCAGTGAATTCGTCGGGCTTATTATGGCTCTTATCCAACAAGAATCAGGTGGAAGGCTCTTAGATGTTATGCAGTCTTCCGAATCAATCGGGCTTCTACCCGGAGCTATTACTGACCCTGAATACTCTATTCAAATTGGCGTGAAATATTTTGCGGAAGTGATGAAGCAGGCTAAAGGGGATATTAATCTAGCCTTGCAAAGCTATAACTTTGGAAATGGGTTTATTGGGTACGCATTAGAACGTGGAGGCTATTCCAAAGAAATAGCTACCCAGTTTAGTAGTATGATGGCTGCTAAGGAAGGGTGGAGCCGATACGGTGATGTGAACTATGTAGAACATGTCATGCGTTATTACAACTCCGGAAACGGCAGCGTGGTTGTAGTGGGTGATGGTACACAATCTTTTAATGTAGAGGAAGTTCATAACATCATGAAAGAGTATCTTGGCCGACCGTATGTATGGGGAGGCAGAACGCCAGCAGCAGGAGGGTTTGACTGTTCAGGCCTATTAGAATATGCCTTTGCACAGATTGGCATTGATATGTACGGTACAGCTCAATCGCAATACAACAAAACAAACCCGGTGCCAGAAGATCAAATAAGACCAGGAGACTTCGTTTTTTTCTCCACATATAAGCCGGGAGCGTCCCACGTAGGTATGTATGTGGGGAATGGTCAATTTATCAATGCAAATAGCAGTGGTGGTACTTCTTATTCATCCGTTGAAGAATGGAAAAACTTATATCCCTTCCTAGGTTTTAGACGGATATAGAAACGGAGGTGCAGGGTATGGAGCCACCCCAAAAGAAAAATTTCTTATTTTTAATGATTGTATTTGTCGTTGCTACTTTGGTTATTATGTACGTTTTCAGCTTGCGATCGCAGTTGCAGGAAGTCCGAACTAACCAGGGAAACTATGAAGACCAGATTAAATCTCTTTCCTCTATCCAGAATACGGATGCATTAAAGGTAAACCGTGAGTTTCTTGAAAGTTTTTTCACCTATCAAACCACTGCTGAGCGATACAAAAAAATTGAACCATACATGACCGATCAAGGATACAAGGCGACCCACCCTTCAGGGACGAAAATTCCGGATTCGGAGGAATCTGTAAAATCATCCATGGTAGGCTTGAAGGCTTTTGAATATCAGTCCTCGAAGACGGAAGCTGAATTTTTTAATGAATTTAAGCTCACTACAGAATTTAATAATGTTGCTGCCACTGAAACGGTTATCGTCAAAATATCGCTCGTATATGTGAAAGAGCAAGATTGGAAGGTTGATGATGTTGAGTTTATTGGTCAATTGACTGGGCGTGATTAAAAATAAAAGGAGTGTCTTAGTATGCCTGTTACATTTACACCCACAACCCCTATTCAATATGTAGAATTCGATTTTGAAGGATATTTTGATTCTTTAGACGAGCTATTTGGACATTTATCTTTTTTTTCGCAGTGGAAACAGTTCTGGCTTACTACTTTTCTTAAGCTAGATAAAGAGGTTAAAGTTTATATGGAAAAATTCCCAAACTCCAATCCTATTATACAACGAATTAAACATCAAACCTTAATACCAGATGAGCGTTATGAAATGTTTGAATTTGAACATATTACTGATTTTGGCTCCTATTATTTTCATTTTGATATAGAAAAAATGAAAGAGATTAAAAATAGAAATCTTTTATCAACCGAACGTGTACATTTGAACTATCTGTATGTGGACCCTACAACTCCCATTATTAAAAATAAATTACAAGATCAGCGTCTCCCCTTCTTTGTGAGGATGTTTGGAGTTGAAAAATCTTTTATTTGTGCAGATGGAAATAAAAGAATTAGAACTAGAATGGAAGAGGGGCAAACGGAATTCGAAGGCTATGTATTTTATCCTCAAGATCTTGAAGAAGCTTTTTTTGGCCCACTTGATTTTTTCTATTACATTCATCTTTATGAGATGGAATTAATGTATAGAGAGATGGAAGCTACTGGAGGGAATGAACAGAGTATTTACAAAGTAACTCAACTTTACCTACAAGCAAATCAGAAATAACCTTTACTAAAAAGAGTAGATTAGACAAATTATTTAAGCTGTGAGCCACAATAAAATGGTTCACAGCTTATTTTTATTGGTCTTTTAAGGTTATAACGCAATAATATCGCCGACCCTCGATCTGGTATGGATACCAAATACAAACAGAAAATATTCGCGTTCGGTGTTGTTTTGAAATAAAGATGCACCGTTTTGGAAAAAGTTAAACCGTTTATAAAAATGATGAACCAAAATATCTTATCTCATAAAGAAGAGATTTTGTTCTTTCTTATTGAACTGACTGTTCGGAATAGTTCGGTAATTTGTCTGTCTGAATATAATATAAAAAGGGATATAGGATTTTTTCGCAAATGAACTGCCTAATACTAATGTAAGCTGATATGCGGTTGCAATGATCAAATACTTAGATTGAAAGGAGATTTTCATTTATGACACAAACATCAAGAACTATTCCTGGAGCCGCGGTGCGCGGAACGGCATCTGGCGTATTTTTCATGGCGTTTTTCGGTACCCTGTGGGCGTACACAGGAATTATGGGATTGCAAGGCTGGGGAGTTCCATTGTTGTTAGTTGCTGCTGTTACCATAGGTATAGCGCTGTTCATCGGCGGTGTTTCATTAATACGTGCATCGCGAGAATTAACGAATCAGGTTTCAAAAACGGATTTAAGGCGCGGGAAGCGTACGAGGTTCTGGTTTAATATTATTTTCGCGGCAGAGGGTTTGGCTATAGCAATCACGATTGTTGTCTGTAACGCTACTTGTCACTCTGAACTTATACCTCCCGTAATAGCTATTATTGTCGGTGTTCATTTTCTCCCATTGGCCCCTCTTTTCCAAGTCAGACTCTATTATTTTACAGGAGCACTCCTTTGTTTACTCGCTATTATTACATTGCTGGTTGTGCCTGCGAAGGTCACGCTGGGGGAACATCAGATAAATGCATTTATGTCTGTAGTAGGCTTTGGCTCTGCCCTGATCTTGTGGGGAACTGGTCTGGCAATATGGCTAATGGGTAGAAGATTGCTAGGTATCATACCACAATAAATAACATAAACAGCAAGATAGGACTTTACTCCGGAAAAGTGTGTTTATTGTACAATAAAGTGGAAGGTAGAGTAACTTTCTTATTCAATCTAACCTGCCCCGTTAGCTTAAGTACATTTCTTCATAATCTGCATTTATCTTACTAAGCATTACTAAACAATCTGGCCCGATTCTGAAAAAGAAAAAATCCTGTATATCACAGGATTTATAAGTAGGTTTCAGGTAGGTTAACAAGGAACCAGCAATTCTCCTATCGGAAGCATGGTTGATTCCTTGTTTTGTTTGAAAATCAGCAAAATTCTAGGGAAAATGAAAATCGTTACTTTTAAGTTGTCATAAGGGTCCGTTTTTCTTTGCTTTCTATATGGTTATCAAACATATATACTTTCTCTACATAAACTTGATGCCAAATCATGAATGTGAAGATGGACCATAGCTTTCGACTGTTATCTCTCTTTTCCATAACATGATCAGCAAGTAATGTAAGGACTTTTTTCTTGTTAAATAGGTGGTCTGTTTGGCTCTCGTGGATTAACTGAATAGCCCAGTCATAAAGCTCATTTCTCAGCCAATGTCGAATAGGCACTGGAAAACCGAGTTTCTTTCTACTCCATACGTGATTTGGAACGATACCCTTCGCTGCTTCACGAAGAAGGAACTTAGTTTGACCATTTCTTATTTTTTGTAGGCTGGTTAGTTTAGAGGCAACATTAAAAACATGTTTATCCAAGAAAGGCACTCTTACTTCTAACGAATTAGCCATCGACATTTTATCTGCTTTTAATAAGATGTCTCCCTTCAGCCAGGTTTGAATATCAATGTATTGCATTTTTGTGACATCATCATAGAGGATGGAATCTGAGTATAGAGAATCCGTTACTTTTTCGTTTCCTGCATGAGATAGATAATGAACCAATAAAAGTTCCTTTTCTTTTTCATTAAAAATATTAGCATTGCCGATATACCGTTTTTGAAGGGGGGTAGTGCCCCTCTCAATAAAGCTTTTACCTCTGACCCCATCAGGAATTCCATTAGCAAGAACCTTTAATAGCGCTTTTAAGGGAGACGGTATATAGGAAAATGGCTGTAATGACTGGGGTTCCCTATATATATTATATCCCCCAAATAATTCGTCTGCTCCTTCTCCGGAAAGAGCGACCTTCACATGCTTTCTTGCTTCCCTGGACAGGAAATACAAAGGAACGGCAGCAGGATCCGCTAGTGGATCATCCATATGCCAAATGATTCTTGGTAACTCCTTTTTATATTCTTCTGAACTGATTAGATACGATATGTTTTCTACATCCAGCACATTTGCAGTTTCTTTGGCAACGTCAATTTCACTATATCCTTTATTTTCAAAGCCAACTGAAAAGGTTTTAATCTTTGGATTCACTTCTTTAGCTAGAGAAACGATAAAGGACGAATCAATTCCTCCAGAAAGGAAGGCCCCAATAGGTACGTCACTTCTCATGTGAACATTTATAGATTCGATTAATGCGTCCTGAATTTCTTTTATCAGTTTGGAATCTTCCAGGTGAGACGGCTGGAATTTAGGCTGCCAATAAGGGAGGATCTTCATTTTTTCTCCAGGCTTTTGTGTGAAATAATGACCAGGGGACAGTTTTTTAATCGACTTGGTAAGTGTATTCGGCTCCGGTACATATTGAAAACTTAGAAACTGTTGCAGGGAAAGAATATCCAACTCGTCGTCTTCAAGAGCCTTTAATAATGATTTCTTTTCAGAAGCGAAATAAGTTATATCCTTTTGTACACTATAAAAGAAAGGCTTAATGCCAAACTGATCCCTTGCCCCATACAGTCTCTCTTCTTGCTTGTCCCAGATGACAAAGGAAAACATGCCGCGTAATTTACCAGCCGTTTCCTCTTTTATTCGGCTATAAAGTGCAAGAATCACTTCAGTATCGGTATCCGTGCTGAAGGTGTGTCCGCAGGCAATCAATTCTGCTTTAAGTTCGACATAATTATATATTTCTCCATTAAATACAATCCAATATCTATCATTTTCATAAGAGAGTGGCTGACTGCCATTAGGAACATCTATTATACTTAATCTTCTAAAACCAAAGTTCACATATTCATTGAAGTAATATCCTTCATCATCGGGGCCTCTATGCGTGATGGTTTCATTCATTTCCACTATTTTTTCTTCTAATATATTCTGAGCATTAGGCTGGTTATATAAACATCCTACAAATCCGCACATTTCTCCACCTGCTTTTTTTATTTTCCTACTATTATTTTGATGCTCCTTATCTACTTCGCTATTATATACAGGGGGTACTAGTAAAGTAGTTACAAAAAAGTTACAGAATACGAAGTGAAAAAATGGTTGTCTATAGCTTGGATTTTTCTTGGCTCCTTTAATAGTATGCTAGCGTTGTGGTAAGATTTAGGACTGATAACCTAGCAAAAAAATCTCCTAAACCTCGTCTAGTGACAAGCAAGGTCACTAGAATAATACTTAGGTTATCTTTACTTACAAAGTTTGGAAAATTTATATTGTAACTTTTTTGTAACTCTTTCATAGAGAAAGATTTATATAATGAGGTTATTCCGTTAGGGTTCAAACGAAAATTCGGTTTAGAATCATTGGGTTAGAAGATAGGAGTGTACTGCGTGGATTACAGAGGGAAATGGAAGTTAGGCATGTATATCTCAGTTGGAATTTTATTATCGGGTTGTAACATTGGAAAATCTCCCAATGAGTTAATTGAATCCCCTGATCCACAAGATGTGCAACAAATTGCATTAAATAATACATTAAATCAACTTTTACCATCCAGTATAGAGTTTATAACACCAAAACAAGGCGTGAGGAAACAGTCCATTTATTTGGAAGATATCAACAATGACGGTAAGCAAGAAGCATGTATTCTATACAAAAGTTTAAAGGGAAGCAAACAAGTGCATTTACTGGTTCTCCAAGAAAAGGGTGAGAAGTGGTCGGAAATAACGAATATAGAAACGGACTATCACACGCTCGATTATTTTGGGCTTCAAGATTTGGATGGAGATGGAGTAAAGGAAGTGGTCATTGGGTTAGGAATCTCTGAATTCGAAACGGAAAAGCAGCTGTTCATTTATCAATGGGACAGGACGGGATTAAAGAACGTCATCGATCGAAGTTACGACGCAATAGACATTGCCGACTATGATGGAGATGAAAAAAAGGATGTCCTGCTTATCGTAGGAAAAAGAAGAGAATCGTTCAAGGCAGAATTGCTGGACTATGAAAAAGGAACATTAAAGCCTCGCTCAGCCGTAAGCCTAGATGCGTTTGCCTTTCATAAGAAGATCGTCAGTGGGAAATTACGAGATGGGAAAAAGGCTTTATTTATCGATAGTACAATTGGCATTCATTTCATGTTAACGGAAATCGTCGCCTATCATGATGGAGAACTTGTGGCAGTTGGGAATGAAGCCTATAAAGATTACCTGCTGTATAGCAAAGATATCAATCAAGACGGGATAACGGAAGTGGGAGGGATGTATATCCCAAAAGGTTGGGAGGATTCTGCCTTCGAAGATATCCCCTTTATCGAAACTTACTCCACGTATGCGATAGATGGAGTTTCAAAAAAGATGGAGGAACGGTTGACCGACCGCGTACGTAGGTTTTACATCGAGATCCCACCTGCCTGGTATGGTAAAGTCACCGTGAAAAAGATCAAGAATGGCATTCAATTATTATCGTATTCGAACCAGCAGCTAGTGTTTGAGGTGAAATGGGCCAATAAAAAATCAATAAATTCCTCAAAAACAGTTTTGAAGGAAACGAAGACTACCACTTTTTATACGGATAGGAAGGAAAAGAAATCGTTTCCTTTTGAACAATTCCATTTGCTGGAAAATGAGTTTTGAAGGAGGGAGAAAATGAATAGAATCCTTGTTGTTGAAGATGAGCTATCCATTCGCAGCTTTGTCTGCTTGAATTTGAAAAAGAGAGGATATGATGTCAGGGAAGCGGAAACCGGGGAAGAGGCATTGGTGTACTTCCAAAGCGAAGCATTCGATATCGTCTTGCTTGATCTCATGCTTCCGGGGATGGATGGGTTTGAAGTCTGTCAAGAGATCCGGAAGGTAAATCAGACGGTGGGCATCATTATGCTGACGGCAAGAACGCAAGAGAAGGACAAGGTGGAGGGACTAGTGTTAGGAGCCGATGACTACTTGTTCAAGCCCTTCAGCATGGTGGAGTTGGAGGCCAGAATGTTCTCGCTCTTGCGGAGAATCAACCTAAACGACCAAGTTTCATTGGAAAACACTGAACTGTTTGTATCCGGTCCGTTTCAATTGGATTTAAGAAACAAAAGCTTTGTCTGCTCAGGAAAAGACATCAAACTCACCCCAACTGAATACTCGATTCTCCATTTTTTAATGTTTCATCCGAACCGGGTCTATACAAGAGACGAGTTGTTAGATGAAGTATGGGGAGAAAATTATGTAGGAGATATAAAAGTAGTCGACGTCAATATTCGGCGCATTCGTCAGAAAATAGAGTCCGATCCCTCTTCCCCTCTCTATTTATGTACAGAGTGGGGACATGGATATCTATGGAAGAGTTAGGCCATGAAACGTAAAGTCATCCTTTATTTCACAATCATCATCATCTTGACATTAAGCTTAATCATGGCGGTGTTTGGAGTCGTGTTGACAAAATACTATTACCAAGGAATAGCCAATACGTTTCAAAACCATGTCAAAGCCGTTGATTCTTTTTGGGAAAAGGGAAATGAACTCCATTATGGGAGTCTTGAGGATTATAGCGACCTGGTGATTAAAAACTATCAATATGACGGAGCGGAATTGCAGCTATTGAATGTGGATGGCGAACTTATACAATCGTCCACAGGTTATTACGAAGAACAAAGCTACCAAATAGATCCTGATGTTTTTTCATATAAAACAATCTATAAGAAAGAGGAACTTGAACAGACCGTTTTGGCCGTCTACACACCTTTGATCTTAGATGGACAAATAGTGGGAATCCTCCGCTATGTCTCTTCGTTGACGTTGGTCCAGGAAGTCATTACAAGTCTACTTGAATACGGATTATTGATTAGCCTAGGTGTTGCATTCATTGTCTTTCTTATTAGCCTTCGCTTGACGGATTCCATTGTTAAACCGGTCAATGAAATTATTCATGTCACCGAAGAAATGTCAAAGGGCCATTTTGAACAAAGAATCAAAGAAGATTTTCCTTATGAAATTGGGGAAATGGCCAGAACGCTGAATTATATGGCAGAAGAAATTGTCAAAAAGGAACGAATGAAAAATGATTTCATCTCTTCGATTTCCCATGAGCTTAGAACCCCATTGACGGGGATAAAGGGCTGGGCCGAGACGATGCAGTTACCGGATGGCTTGTCGAAAGAAGAAACAGAATTTGGCTTGAGGATGATTAACAGTGAATCGGAACGCCTAATGAATCTAGTGGAAGACCTATTGGATTTCTCCAGGTATGAGTCAAACCGCGTCAAATTTGTTCGAACCGTGGTGGAATTCGATACGCTCATTAAGGAAGTTGCGTTCCAGCTCCAGAAAAAGGCTTCCGAGAAAAACGTACTGATCAAGCTAGAGTATATGCCTGTTTTAATCAATGCTGACGGCGACAAGATCAGACAAGTATTAATCAATTTATTGGATAATGCCATCAAGTTTTCTAAAAATGGCAGTGACATTCAAATATTTCAGTACTTACAGGGAGAAATGGTGGTCCTGAAGATCCTAGATCAAGGCATAGGGATCCAGCAGGATAAATTAAATTATATATTGGATTCCTTTTATAAAGTGGATGCAAAATCAGTGGGGGCAGGGCTTGGATTAGCCATTACCCGAAATATTGTGATGAAGCACGGGGGAACGATAGAAGTGCAAAGTGAGTATGGAAAAGGAACCACGATCATGGTTCGCTTACCTTTGAATGGGATGGAAAAGGAATAACTAAAAGCAAAAATATGAGGAGGAATATATATGAGGAAATTAGCAGTATTAATGTCCACCATCATTCTGTTATTAGCGGGATGTGGGACTAGCGCCTATGCAAATGCGATGAAAGACGCAACTTCAGAGGTAGAAAACGGGGAATATGAAAAAGCATTAAAGTCTCTTGATGTAGCATTAGAGGAAAAGCCGGAAGATAAAGAGGCAAGAACACTGTATGAAAATATCAAAGCTTTAAATCAAGTGAAAGAAGCCATTGACGGTACTGATTGGGAAGTTGCATTAACGAAAGCAAAGAACCTTCTTAAAGAAGATAGATTAGCAAAAGGCATAAAAGCGGAAGCAGAACAATATATCACTCAGGCGGAAAGTGAATTGGCCGCAAATAAAGAAGATATGAACTCAAAAGAAGAAGTAGTAGCAGAAAGCGGTACGAATGCAAGTGAGAAGGAAGAAGCTGTGAATACAGAAGAAAAACCAACAGCAGAAAAAGCGAAAAGTAACATCGCTGTAAGCGAAAAGGAAGTAGAGGCGAATACTGAAAAAAAATCAATAGACAAAACAGAAAAGGCGAATAGTGAATTGGCTGCAAGTAAGGAAGAAGTCACGAATAAGGAAAAAGAAAAAGCAGCAAGTGAAAGGGAAAAATATTTAAAAAAACTTAATGATATCAAAAAAGGTTTAGCGGAATTTGATAACGCATTAGCTGGAACACAAGTCGAAATGACCCAGGCTAAGGGGGAAATCTTCAAAAGATGGGATACTGCGTTAAACGAAATATATGGGGCACTCGAGAATCAACTGTCCACTAGCAAATTCGAGAGTTTAAGAGAAGAACAACGTAAATGGTTAACCTACCGAGATGAAGTCGCAAAAGAGAATTCCTTGAAATTTGAAGGCGGAACGATGGCATCATTAGAATATATCAGCACACAAGCAAGGCTGACAGAAGAGAGATGTTATGAGTTAGTGGAAGGGTATATGGAGTAGCAGAAGCTTAAGCTGAACGTGGAATCCTCATCACCCTTTAGCTCATCCACAGATTGGTTAGTTTCAGCAATTATCTTGTTTGCCTTTTTCATATCATCGGATGCATTAGCTGCAAAACTGTTGATTGGTAAAATGATAAAGGCTGTCAGTGAAATTATGTAAGAATTCTGGTTTCAATTACTGGTAGTTTAATAAGTTTTTTAGGTCGATTTTGCTATATAAACAGTGCCATAACTCAAAAGTATTGACATCGATTTTGAGTGTCACTTCAGGAGTTATCTTGCACCTATTTTAAGCGTTATTTTGCACTATAAGTAAATATAAAAAAGTCCAATTTCTCAGCATTAAAATGAGAAATTGGACTTTTATTGTTACTCCGAAAAAGCACCCTCATTGGCTATCTATTATTTCAGTTCATAAAGGTTCCATAAAACTGACATTTATACTGCTAAAAACAACTTTATCAAAAAACAACCTTTTGATAATCATAGATTCTATTATTTGTTCCAAAACTCGTCCTTTTCTGAACACACACAGATTCCCGTTGAAATGATGTGACTTTAAGAGATAAATTGCACACTTTTTAAACGCTAAATTGCACTCAAAATGGATGTTAAGTGACAATAAAGTTAGTTAAAAAATAATAAAGTCCTTTAAAAACGAAAAGCATCTTATTCCAAACTCAAAGTTATTTAATTAAAGAGGTAGTAGACTTTAACGGGCTTACAACTAATAGATTGATTGCAATACGTAAACAAGATGTGCTTATAATAAATATGTGGTTAACAGAGATTGGCAGAGATAGGGAGCTTTCTAAAATGACGCAGATTTTAATAATAGAAGATGAGGAAAAAATTCAACAGTTTTTGGAGCATGCTTTATTTGAGTTAGATGAAGATTTACAACTTTCTTTCTCAGGCAGTGCTACAGACGCCTTAGTTATGGCACAAAAGAAACAATTTGATGTATTCATCGTTGATATTCAACTACTCGATTATAAAGGTACAGATTTAGTTAAACAGCTACGCTCTATACAGACATATAAATATACGCCAATCATTTTTGAAACAGCTATTGTGTCAGAAGAATTACGAGCATATCGAGAATTAAAATGTTATCACTATCTTATGAAACCGTACACAAAAGAGGAAGTACAGAAAATTGTTGCAGAGGTACTCGACTACTTGCAGCAACCGATAATTGATGACAGGACAGTAAGGATTGAACAAAAAGGATTTATTTTTGAATATCGATTGCAAGATATTTTATATATTGAATCTTTCGGCAAAAAAATGGTTATTCATCTGTTAACGGAACAAGGGGAACTCCGACAGGAAAAAATTGCAGGTTATTCTTTAAAAGCCATGCTAGAATTATTAGATGATGGCCCCTTTGTACAATGCCACAAAAGCTATATACTCAATAAAACGTATGTTGAAGCGATTCAAAAAGCAGATAATCTAGTCAAGCTTCGCCATTGCTTAGATCCATTACCAATTGGACTTAAATATCGCAGTCAAGTCTTGGAGAGTTGAAAAATGGTACTGTTATTATTTGAAACAGCTTTGGATGTAATCTCACTCTTTTTGATTATGTTTTCAGTAGGGCGTGAGAAAGTTAGCCTTAAACGAGGAGCAATCCAATGGCTTGTAGTCATCTTGATATTTGGCCTATGGAATCAGCCACTATTTAACTTTGATAGCAGTAATATTAATGCCATACTGCATAGGGATTTTGAAATTTTACCTGTTCAAAGCATTTCAGGACTAATTGGACTTCTTTTTTTGACATTATTAATGAACAGCTTTGTTCTAAAGGCATCACATATTGAAATCATCTTTGTTACAATGCTCGGATTTATTATTTGGTTCTTAATACGATTATTCACTGTCGCAACGATCGATCTATTCACAATTAGTCAGATGACTATTCGCCCACTAACACTTATTCTAGCAATATGCTTTTATTGGCTCATGAAGAAAAAATTTTCAACTTATATACGCAATGATTTCAATCATTTTGTTAAATTAATAATTGTCAGTGTATTTGCCTTTATATTGTATATTGTTCTGTCATCAAGGAATCGAAACGAGTTTATAATCGATCCTGCCTTTATAGCATTTGTTGTTTTAATTGTGCTTGCAATGCTTGTTTTTCTCTTTTATGAACAAAAAAGAACTCAGGTAATGGAAAATCGAATGAAAGCAATTGAAAAATATATTCCAATTATTGATGAGTTAGTGGTGGAAGTCCGATCTAGACAACATGAGTTTTCAAATAAATTGTTAGCTATTTCAAGTATTTTGCAAGCAAATGAGAATATGGAGAATGCACGCGAACAAGTTTCAAAGTATGTAGAGAATGTGCAGCTAACAAGTGGACAGCACGAGTTGCTGAATATGGATCATAAAGTGATTGCAGGCTTTCTCTATACGAAGATGAAACGTGCAGAACAGTTAAATATGAAATTGAAGTTTGAACGTTCAGTATCGGTTTCAGCCTTTCCATGCGAAGATTATGATTTAATTGAAGTTCTTGGTATTCTGATTGATAATGCCATTGAAGCTTGCTTCGGAGGTGATACAATTTTAATCCGAATGGTACAATTAAATGATCGATACGAGCTGACAGTAAGTAATCCAGCTGAGTATATGACGAATGAACAATTTATGCAGTTGTTTAAGCTCGGATATTCGACGAAATCTATTCATTCGGATAACCGAGGCTTTGGATTATATAATGTCCAACAAATTGCGAAGCAATATGGCGGAAAAATTATCGCACGAAACGATCAAAAGAATGGGCCAATGATTACGATTGGTATCCAGTTTTAAAGCATAACAGGGGTTTTAGAGGAACAAATACTTTTTCGTTCCTCTAAAACCCCTGTTTGTTTCTAGCCTGTTGTTTCGGATAAATATGTTCGTTATAGTGTAGTCAACGAAACGGGGGAATACGATGAGAAATTTAATCATGCTGGAATGGCGTAAATTAAAAATGCCGATTTTACTTACAATTATAGCAGGGACCTTACTATCGATTATTTTATGCAGCACCATTTATAAGAGTTATGCATTAGAGCATCAGTTAGAAGTATGGGAAGTTGGGTTTACAATTTTCAATGTCATATTCCCACTTATTTCCGTTTTACCGACGTGTTGGCTGATGTACTTTGAGCGTAAAAATGGCTTCTTAAAATATACATTACCAAGAGCGAGTAAAAAACAATATTTGTTATCAAAATGGCTAGTCATTAGCAGTAGTGCGTTTTTCACTATGTTTATTATATCTTTTGCAGGTGTTGTTACAGCTCTTTATATTGTGCAACCAATTGATGTGTTTTTAGGCTGGATCTCACCTGAAACAGGAAAACCTGCTCCAAGTTTAATCCATTTTCATTTTGCAGCAGAAATTTTTTTAGAATCACCACTACTCTATGGATTTTTATTAAGTTTTTGGAAAGGAATCCTTTCTGTTATTCCAGCTACAATGGGATATGTGTTTAGTCTGTATAGCAAAAACTTATTTGTCATATTAACAGGTCCTTTTGTTTATTTGATTTTAGAAAATTTCACTCTTCAGATAGTAGGACTTGATCATTTGCGATTAGCTGTAGCTTTCGAACCAACAATGATTCTTGTTGAAGACGTTGGTCTGCCATCCTTTATATTTGGCCCTGTGCTAGCAGTACTTGTCACGATTCTTTATGTCATATATATGAAATTTAAGGTAAAGGAAGATATTTACACGATCTAAGGCAGGAGGAAAGAGAATGATTTCAATCTTAAAACATGATGTTCGAAAGCATATCGGCGCTCCTCTCCTGTTACTAGCTGTCATCTACATTTTGTTTTGTATTGTGGAACGACAAGGTAGTCCGGAAAGTTATGAATTATTTGTTTTAAGGATATTATCGGATCATTATTTAATCATTTATGGTGTGACACCGGTTTTTCTATTGTCCATTTTTCGAAAATTAGAAGAGGATACCCCCTTATTAATCGTTCGTTTTCGAACTTTTGCACGTTACTTTTATACAAAATGGCTAGCCATCTCGATTTACGCCATCCTTTTTGTTTTATTGCAAATCATCACTGTACTTATACTAGGAATTGGCTTACCCGTTGGTAATGAATATCCTGTGAATAGTCTAGTTGAAAATGAACTATTTAATTATTTTGAAGCAGCCTTCTCGACCCCTTTATTGGCTGTAATTAGCAGTAGTCTATATATGATGATTGGCTTATCTTTTGTTGGAGTCTCAATTTTAACCATATTTCATTTTTTCAATCGAAGAGTTGTGTTGATAACGGTTCTTCCGGCCTATTTGATAATGGTTATAGGTCTTAAAATACCTGCACTAGGTACTTTACCCTTTATTACGATGAATCGCTACATTATACTTCATCACAATTTAGTGATTGGAAATGGTATTTTATGGTCAGTTACAGGAATGATTGTGTTGGTATTTGTCCAAATTATCTGCATTCGCTTTGCTTGGTATCGTAAGTTTTCACTGTCTTGGAATGTAACAGGTAAAGGATTGTTTTTTTATTACGCACGAGCATTATGGACAGGTAAAATCATTTTATTGCTATGTGGAATTATAGGGACTTTAACGATATGGAAAGCGATGAATGGTATGGAAGAGTCAATGCAAGATTATATACTTCGCTTTTTTTATGGACTAGAAACAGGAAATTTTCATTTGTTAACCTTCTTAGAGCAGCTTATTTATTATGGAACGCCGTTATATTTATTTGCATTATTTATAGAAACTTGGTGTTCAGATGATAACTTGCCTGTATTTATACGAATCAGACAGAAAAAGAAATGGTTGATTGCGATTGTTTCAAACGGACTTATATTCCATATTATTTATATTGGTTTATCTTTTACATTACTTTTCATATGTGGACTATTAACAAAAAAAACATGGATAGCCCATACAATTCAAATTTCAGAAAATATTCAAATGAGTATTTGGCCTATTTTTATTTGCTTGAAAGTAATGGAGCTTAGTGTATTGTTCTTTACATTCTTCTTATTATATATATGGTTAAAAAATGTGACGGCAGCTTATTTAATTGTCATTGCAGCGCATGCACTCATTTTAGTATTAACTGTATTGTTTTCGTATAATCCTGCAGGTTTAGTAACAATTGCAAATCTACAAATATTTGAAGGTTCGACAGGTGTACCATTGAATAAAGCATTTACAGTATTAATGCTCGGATCAATCCTATTACTTGGCTCTATTAGTCGTTCCTACAAACGCTTTTTTAATTAGGAGGTTCATTCATGACAAATGTAATCGAAGTATGTAATGTTTCCAAAGCATTTTCGGGACAAACTATCTTAAAAAATATTCAACTAAAAATTAAAAAAGGGAAAACAGTTGGTATTGTCGGTGGCAATGGTAGTGGAAAGTCTGTCCTATTTAAAACGATATGTGAATTTATTCGTCCAGACGAAGGAATGGTAAAAATTCGTGGAGAAGTGTTAGGAGCAGAAATTGATTTTCCAGAAAATGTTGGGGTGTTTATTAATTCACCTGGATACATTGAGATTTATAGTGGATTTAAAAATCTGCAGTATTTAGCTGCAATTAATAAAAATATAACGGATTCACAAATTAAACAAACAATGAAACATGTTGGATTAAATCCAGATAATAAAACGAAGGTCAAGGATTATTCGCTCGGTATGAGACAAAAGCTGGGGATTGCTCAGGCCATCATGGAAAATCAAGATATTCTAATTCTAGATGAACCGTTTAATGCATTAGATTATAAAACATATAATGATATTAAGGAGATTATAAGGTCACTTCAGGCTACTGACCGAACAATTTTACTAACAAGCCATCACTTTCAAGATATTGAAGAGCTTTGCGATGAAGTGTATTTCATTGCTGATGGAGAACTAAAGCATTTAACGGAAGAATTGAAATCGATTTATTTTAAACGTTCGTAATAAAGTAGACTCTATAATAACACTAACTAATAGAAGCATATTAGTTATTCTGGGTGCTTTTCATGAATAAAAAAGTCCTAATTTTCCACTTACAATACCGAGAAATTAGGCTTTTTTTATATTTGAATTTCCTTAATGTTGTAACCCTGCTTTCCTGATGCTACTCCTACTATATAGATAGTTTAAGAATCCACAATCTTCTATTCTGCCAGTTCCTTTTTTATCCTATAAACAGTTGATCGAGTAATAGCATTTTTTTCCGCAATTTGCTTAATTGGAGTTCCGGATTTCAACATTCTTACCACCTCTTGATAGACTAATCGCTTTTGTGGATTCTTTGCGTTAGGTGAATAAAGTAACGGACGCCCTTTGTAAACTCCCTTTTCTTTCGCAATTTTTATACCTTGAGCTTGACGACGTTTACTTTCTGTCCGTTCCATTTCTGCAACCATTGCCAAAATCTGAACAATCAAATCTTTCATAAATCGATCCAATAATGGATTTCCAATAGCTTCAGCTAAGATGGGCATGCTCGTCACGATTAAACCTGCATTTTTATTTTTTAAAGTAGTAACCGTTTCAATAATCTCATTGTAGTTCCTTCCTAGTCGATCAATCGCTTCAACCATGAAATAATCTCCTTCACGAACAAAATCAAGAGCTTTTTGGAATTGCTCTCGATTATTGACTGCAGCACCAGATTTCTTCTCTGTAAATATTTTTTCTGCTCCAAAACTTTTCAAGTTTTCAATCTGCCGTTCCAAATTTTGATCTTCAGTAGAAACTCTAGCATAAGCAACTTTCATTTCGTAATTTTCCCCTTTTGCAGATCTATTTAATAGACACCCTAATCATACACTCAAAACCTAATCTTAACAATAACGCTTAAGTGTTTGTTTAAGGTTTACCCTAAATAGACATTGAATAAAAAATATGAAACAATGGACCTGAATCCAAAAAAGGAAGTGACAAAAGACAATGCAAGAAATAAATTCTTTAACTCAATGTACAGAAGTACAACTGGAGGAAGCACACAGAAAATATTTAATTATCCATTCATATTTACTAAAGTCGAAATCTTTAGAAGTAATTAGTGCTGAGGAAAATATTTCAATTCGTACCTTGCGTTATTGGATTCAGAAATATCAAGAACTAGGTTTAAGAGGACTAGTTCGAATGGAAAGAACTGATAAGAGAAACGTGAAAGTTGATCTAGCAATCCAAGACCAAGTAAAAAAAATATTCTTATCCAACAAAGGTATTTCAATTACCTCCATTTACCGAAGAACATTAGCTTGGTGTGAAGATAATGATTTACAATTTCCTAGTTACCATCAAGTTCGAGCAATTACTAAGACAATTCCTCAAAATATAACGAAGTTAGCTCATGACGGAACAAAAAAATATGCCAACGAATTTGATCTTGTCTATTTACGTGAAGCAAATTATCCAAATGAGATTTGGCAAGCTGACCACACAATGCTTGATATTGAAGTTCTAAATGAAAAGGGAAAGCCAGAGCGCCCTTGGCTAACAGTAATACTTGACGATTATAGTCGAGCAGTTGCTGGATTCTTTATTGACTTTAAGTCACCAGATACCTTGAGAACTACGTTAACTTTAAGGAAAGCGATTTGGCGTAAAGAGAATAAAAACTGGCCGATTTGTGGAATTCCTGAAATTTTTTATACAGACCATGGGAGTGACTATACATCAAAGCATATGGAACAAGTTTCTGCAGACATTCGTATGAACTTGTCATTTTCTAGAGTAGGAGTCCCAAGGGGACGAGGAAAAATTGAACGATTCTTTCAATCTATTAACACTATGTTTCTTCAGGACCTGCCGGGTTATATCAAAAATAAAAAAACGACTAAACTATTGACGGTTTCTGAATTTGTTGAGAAAATCACTAGTTTTATTTTGAATACTTACCACCATCGTACACATGGAACTACAAAAAAAGAGCCAATTAACATGTGGAATGAATTCGGATTCTTACCCAATATACCGAATAGTTTAGACGAGTTGGATTTATTACTTCTAACTCCAGCAAAACCAAGAAAAGTTCATTCTGATGGCATACACTTTATGGGGCTAAAATATATGCATACAAATCTTTCAGCCTTTGTTGGTGAAAATGTGGTCATTCGATATGACCCAAGAGACATTGCGGAAATTCGAGTTTTCTTCAACGGTGAATTTTTATGTACTGCCATTTCATCGTCAATAGATGGTTATTCAATTGGTGTAAAAGAAATTGAAGCAGCGCGAAATAAACAAAAGCGTGAATTGAAGAAACAAGTAATGCACACAAAATCCGTTGTTGAAAATTTAAAAGCTGAAAAAGATGCAGAACATCCAAGGTCGGATACTGAGAATTCACCCAAAAAGACGACTTTGAAGAGGTATTATCATGAGTAATAATCCTGTATTTATTGAAACAAAAGAATATAAGCGCTTTGCTGAATTCTGTGATTCCTGCGCAAAGTACAAGTATATTGGAATTTGTCAGGGTCCCCCGGGCGTTGGAAAAACTATTTCAGCAAGACATTATGCAAATTGGGATTATGTGCATCGAAAAATCACGGAAAGCAAACTTTTTGCAGATCAAGGCCAAAATATTGAAGATGATAGGATATTAAACTGTCATACTATCTTCTATACAGCACCGGTAATGCGACCATCCCAAATTTATGTTCAAATAAATAATTTAGCAGAGTATCTTCAATATGGAAAAGATGGATATGTCGCTAAAAGAGATAACCTTGAAAATGATTGGATAAAATCATTTGATAAAGGATCGAGATATGAAGATGTTAACTTACTTATAGTTGATGAAGTTGACCGTTTAAAGCTTCCAACTTTAGAAATTATACGCGACATTTATGATCAAAATAACATTGGCATGGTTCTTATTGGCATGCCAGGAATCGAAAAACGTTTATCACGTTACCCTCAGTTATACTCAAGGGTTGGATTCATTCATGAATTCAAAAAGTTAACTCCGACTGAAATGAAATATATTTTAGAGTTCAAATGGCAAGAGTTTGGGACGTCTATAAAATATGAATCTTTTTCTGATTATGAAGCATTTAATACTATCATTAAAATTACTAGTGGAAACTTTAGATTAATTCAACGTTTATTTTCACAAATTGAACGAATTATGGAAATCAATAGACTAGAAAAGATAACAACAGAAGCAAACGAAACAGCACGGGACATTTTAGTCATTGGATCGAACGACTAAGCAAAATGGGTAGTAAGGTTTTGTACTGACTACCCATTTTGAATGCAATTTAGCGTTTAAAAAGGGTGCAATTTATCTCTTAAAGTCACAAATATTTCACCTGAAAAATCAGAATCACTTATGTTAAGACACACGATATTTCATTTTGAAAAATTGTGTGTTTTTTACTTTCCGGAGCTCTTATAAAGTAACTAGTGTATAATTTCTCCGTGTTGAAGCAAGATATTAAGGGCTTTTTTAAGTGTGCTTTGAAACGGATTTCATTAGGATATTTGTGAAATATTGAAGTGTATTTTCGGAATAATGAAAATAATCTCGTGAAATGGAAACTAATTAAGACTGTATATAGAAGGTGATTTTTTGAAGATATTCTTAGTTCTAACAAGTATTGTACTTCCTTTAATTATGTTTTTTCTACAGAAATTCCAGGTGAAATTTCGTATTATTTTTTAATTTAGGTGCCATTGTATCAGCCATTATATTTGGAGATATTGCTTCTATGTCTGTTTATAAAATCATAAAAGATAAAACTGTATTTATGACGAATATCCATTCCATCTTCCTAAATCCATTATTCTTATTAACTGGGGGTTATTTAGGGGTATATATCATTTATCGACTGATAATCACTACTATTTAGAATCCTAGAAAATGAAGGAGGTGTTATATCGATGGGAATAATACAACGTATCGCCTTATTACTAACTATAATTGGGGCTATTAACTGGGGCTTAATTGGTTTTTTTAGATTTGATTTAGTAGGAGCAATATTTGGCGGACAAAGTGCCTTTTTGGCAAGAGTAATTTTTGGCCTAGTTGGGATTAGTGGACTAGCATGTATAACCCTTTTATTTGCACCAATGGGAGCAACCGTGCAGAACGTGAATCGACAAGGTCAAAGAAACCTAAATTACTCCACTGAATTTGGTGAGGAAACAGATTTATCAAAATTAAAGGAAGAATAGTATCTAATCATTCAAAGGATAAATCAACCTCAATAATGTATAAGAGCCATGCTATAGCATGGCTCTTATGTTTTCCAATGAAATTATTTAATAAATTACTTTGCTAGTCCATTCCAATAAAAATCAACAATTTGTTCTGTCATTTCATCTATTGAAGGAAAAATAGGTTTTTGATCCGAATCCTTATAATTTCCCACTGTTAGCAGTGAGACAAAAGCATGGGCTCCTAATTTCGGGTGACCCTGAGGAATGTCTCCCTTTTCCATCGCATTTATTAGTGCCTGCTCAAGTACTTCATACATTTTATCTTCTGCTTCCTTCATCTGCTGTAATTGATCTTTGGAAAGAGAAGTTTTTGCTTCTTTCATAAAGCCTTTTAAATCAATATCAACTGTTGCTTGCAAATGCGCTTTGGCAAATTCAAGTAATCGATCTTTCAATGGTTTGTCCGCAGAAAGTATATCAAAAATGCGTTTCCTAATTCGAATCATCATTTGGACCATTGCATCCGTAAAGAGATCAGCTTTTGTTTTATAATAGTAATACACGGTTGCTTTGGTTACTCCACATTTTTTTGCAACATCATCCATGGAAACTACCTGATAGCCTTGTTCAAGAAACAATCGAGTAGCTACGTCTAATATTACGTTTTTTGTAGGCTTCTCTTTATGATCTTGACGTGGTCTTCCAAGTGGTCGATGTTCCTGTTGCATATAGTTCTCCCCTAACTTATTAATATCAAAATATTATAGCACATATTCAAATTTGTTCTTGAATAATTAACTGACCGGTATATATAATTAATAATAAATCAATTGAAAAGGTGGGTTTTTATGAAAAAACGCCCTTGGCATTCATGGGGAACATTCGTTGGAGGTTCAAAGACTCGCTGGATTACTCTCGTAATATGGATACTTCTAACCGTCGTTTTATCTTTTACTTGGCCGGCAATCAATTCAGTGGAAGACGATACAGCAGTAGACCTTCCTGATTCATCCATGTCACAACAAGCGAGCAGACTCATTAAAAAGGAATTTCCAAACGATGCCGGGAACCCTGTTCTTATCGTATGGCACAAAGATAACAAGCTAAATAATCAGGACTATAAAGCGATTCAAAGCGTTTATAAGCAGCTAAAAGATAAACCATTAACAAAACAATCGACTTTACCACCATTTGATATCATTCCCGAGCAGGCACTTGCGCAAAGCGTTTCAGAGGATGGTACCACTCTAGTCACTCCGGTATTTTTTGAAAAAAATGCTGGAATGGAAATTCTTCAAGTCAATATGGATGAAATAAAGAAAATAGTTAAAAGTACGATGAATGAAGATCCATTTAAACGAAAGCTATCTGATTCTGGTTTACATGTTCGGTTATCCGGCCCTGTTGGTACTCAAACTGATGCTGTTAGTTTATTTAGCCAAGCAGATGTCAAATTATTAGTTGCAACTGTACTACTGGTTTTAGTCCTATTAATTCTTCTCTATCGTTCACCTCTTATGGCAGTTTTACCTTTGATTGTTGTTGGATTTGCGTATGGTATCATCAGTCCAACTCTTGGATTTTTGGCAGATAAAGGATGGATTACAGTTGATGCCCAAGGTGTTTCCATTATGACAGTCCTATTGTTCGGAGCTGGAACGGATTATTGTTTATTCCTCATCTCCAGATATCGGGAATTCTTGCTTCGCGAGGAAAATAAGTTTAAAGCCTTACAACTTGCAATGAAAGAATCAGGCGGAGCTATTTCGATGAGTGCTCTAACTGTCATGATAGGGTTAGGTACATTATTGCTTGCTCATTTCGGTTCTTTCCATCGGTTTGCCGTTCCATTTAGTCTCGCCGTTCTTCTGATGGGGATTGCAGCTTTAACACTTCTTCCAGCTTTGCTTGCGATTTTTGGAAGAGTGGCATTTTTTCCGTTTATTCCACGAACAAAGGAAATGACAGAAGAATGGGCTAAAAAGAAAGGGAAATCAATCAAACTTAGAAAATCACAAGGGTTCTTTAGTAAGGGACTTGGCCGCCTCGTGACCCGACGGCCATGGACGGTGATTATTACAACGCTTATTCTACTTGGAGGATTGGCTGCCGTTGTTCCACGAATTCAATATACGTATGATTTATTGGAGTCTTTTCCTAAAGATATGCCCTCAAGGGAAGGGTTTGATTTAATCTCTGATCATTTTTCTCCGGGAGAATTGGCACCTATACAAATTGTTGTTGATACCACTGGGAAAGACATCTCTTTGAAAAGGGAATTGGAACAACTTGCCTTCGTAGCGGAAGTAACCGAGCCCGTGGGAGGAAAATATAATCATCATTTGCAAATGTACGAAGTGTCCTTGGCTGAGAATCCCTATTCCATTAAAGCGTTGAATCGGATTCCCGAGCTAAGAAGTCAATTGAAAAAGATGTTAACAACCGCAGACATCCATAATTTCGAAAACCATGTATGGATTGGCGGTGAGACAGCCTCATTATATGATACAAAAATAACCACAGAACGAGATGAATCTGTTATTATCCCCGTTATGATTTGTATTATTTCATTATTGTTGCTGTTATACTTACGCTCTATCATTGCCATGATTTATTTGATTTTAACTGTGGTTTTATCATTCTTTTCTGCACTAGGTGCAGGCTGGCTCATTCTTCACGTTGGGCTGGGGGCCCCTGCAATTCAAGGTGCAATTCCTTTATATGCCTTTGTTTTCCTTGTTGCATTAGGTGAGGATTATAATATTTTTATGGTTTCGGAAATATGGAAGAATAAACGGACTCAAAACCATCTTGATGCTGTTGCGGGCGGAGTGATACAAACCGGAAGTGTTATCACTTCGGCAGGTCTAATCTTGGCAGGAACATTTGCTGTTTTGGCTACTTTACCTATTCAAGTACTTGTTCAATTTGGTATTGTTACAGCAATTGGTGTACTATTAGATACGTTTATCGTTCGTCCACTTCTCGTACCGGCGATTACTGCTGTTCTAGGGCAATTCGCTTTCTGGCCGGGTAAACTCTGGAAGAAGGACGCCTTATCACAAAAATCAAATACTGAATATAACATAGAATAAATAGCTAACATAAAAATCGTGAGGATGGTAATCTATCCACTCTTAGATTTAAACGACTTTATGTGCAGTGAAGTAATCTACATCAAAAATTAAACAACTTTTGACCCCATCCTAAAAAATTAGAATGGGGTTAAGCGTATTTGAGGATTTAAAAATAAATACTATATTGCCACTTTACACTTTGCCAACTTTAAAAAATCTCTCTTGTTTATGAGTGGCCCAAAAAATAATGAATTCTTGCCGTACCCCTTACAAAGGGTACATTTTACAATGGACAGGACTTCATAATTATTTACTGTGAAGTACCATTATTCTCAACTAGTTTCACCATCACGCTAGCAATAGCATGTTTTTCTTGCTCACTAGCAACAGACCACAGATCAGATAATACTCTTTGTTGTTCATTTTTTGGATCGACTGATTGTGCTAAGTAATCGCCGATTTCAAAGGCTAAACTATTAATAGTCCCTTCATCCATGCCTTGACTTTCTCCTTGGTTTAATCTGTCGCCTAAGAAGTTTTTCCACTGATCCCAATTTTCTAAAATTGACATTAAGAATCATCCCTTCCCTCATAATAGTACAATGCTATTGTGTGAAAGAGGAGAGTGATTTATTCATTTAATTTTAGAGGTAGTACAAAAAGTCTGAATTTATTAAGAAAGAAACTCTTTCCTTTCGTGGAGGCTACTGAAAAACTTACATCAATGTAAGAAGAAACTAGGGTTTCGTGGTGAAGGTAAAGGTCAAATATTTACATGTAAATGTGGCTATCGTGAAAAGCTTTCTACTTTCCAAAGGCGATGCTACTTTAATTGTAGTATCGCCTTTGGAAAGTTCTGTAAAATATTCCCTTTCCGTACCTTAGTGCTAATTGACAATAAAGTGGCTTAAAAACGCCATTTAGTTTCTTCATTGAATGGCCCAACGGTGCCAACTGTATTTTTAATTTACATTTCCACACGGTAGAATTCAATTACTGCTTCAATTGAATTAATTCCTGAACGCACTCTTGGACAAGAGTTACCGCCTGGCTCATAGATGCTCCACCACCGAATGCTGCCGTCACTCCCACAGCTTCAAAGATTTCTTGTTCTGAGCATCCTTGATCTAGACACCCTTTAGTATGATAGATAATACAATACTCATCTTGAGAATAAAGGCTTACGCCTAAAGCAATAAGCTGTTTTTCTTTCTTAGATAAAACACCTTCTTTAAAGCATTCTTCTGTAAATGAATTAAATTGTTCAGCAAGTTTAGGCATCTTCTCAGTAAATAAACCCATTCCAGCCTTATAATGATGAAGTGCGGCTTCAGTAGAATTTCCAGCTTCAAATTCCATAATCAATTCAGCTCCATTTCTAACATTTATTAATCAAAAATTAGTATGAGCCAAATAAGAATTGATTAAACAAAATTGACGCTATTACTTAATTACAGTGAACAGATGACATTTAACCAATTTTTCTCAAGCTTACTTCTAGTAATTGTCGGTTCATAGACAAATATAAGGAGACTTTCCTGTCATCAATGACTCTAATACTAAAGTTTTTTGATAGATATTATCGACTTCCATAATCAACTAATCATAATTTTTACTCTGACAGGCAAAATGATAATAATGGTTTATCCAAAGTTATTTATAGGGTTAACAAAATATTTGATATTCTTTACAATTCCCGTATCACAAAGTATAATAAATCCTGTAAAGTCGATTTCAATGAGCATATCAATTATATTATAAGAGGTGCATTTTGTGAGTGCGGTAGTTTCTAAATAGTAAAACATTATAGGAAATAAGGAAGTTTTAACAACAGGGGATTTCAGTTAATTTCACACCCCTTATTTTGTTATGGACTTATTTCCACTTATGAAGATACCTACCACACTTTACAAACAAGCGCATCACTTCATGATTAGAACTATCGTTATTGATGGTTTTATTTATGTATTTTACTTTTGCATTGTAAACGTAAGCTGCGGTATCCACCGCAGCTTTTTTTATATTTATACTCAACTCATTGAAATCTTGCCATTAGGTTTCTTCATTGCTGATCTATTAATCACATTGAGGAGAATGAAAACATGAATGAAAATACTTTTGAAAAATTACAATACAACGAACTAAAAAAAATCGTAAAATCTTATTGCGTTAGTGGACTAGGCAAACAACTAATTGATAAATTAATTCCTAGTTCTAACTTAAAAATAGTCAAACATCGATTAACTGAAACATCTGAAGCACGTGCCATCCTTGACGCAGGAGAAAACCCGCCTTTTACAGGTGTTTCCAACATTGAACATATTATTGCTAAATTAGAAAAAGGCATAATTTTAGACCCATCGGAGTTCGTAAGTATTTCCGACTTTTTAAGAGGCAGCCGAAAAATAAAAATTTTCATGTCCAACAAAGAATTTTCTGCACCAACATTAGCGTCCTATGCTAATTCCATGACAGAATTCATGGAGGTAGAAGAGGAAATTAATTTTTCTATTAAAAATAATCAAGTTGACTCGTCCGCCAACAAAGAACTCAAACGTGTTCGTTACCATATTCAAACAACTGAACAAAAAATAAAAGAACGATTAAATAAATTTTTAAACAGCAGCGTAAATAGAAACTATATTCAGGAATTCATAATTAGTATCAAAGATGACCGTTATACAATACCTATAAAAGCATCATACAAAAATCAAGTACAGGGGACCGTAATTGAAATATCCTCTAAAGGTTCAACAGTCTTTATGGAACCTAATGTGGTAGGGAAATTAAGTGTTGAATTAGCAATATTAAAATCCGAAGAGGCAATGTTGGAATATCAAATACTAGCTACTTTAACAGGGCTAGTGGCAGAAAATCTCCAACCTATTAAAATCAATATCGAGCTTATATCCCAGTACGATATGATTTTTGCTAAAGCTAAATATAGCAGACATGTGGATGGAATTGAGCCAAAAATAAATGATTATGGAAATATTAAATTAATAAATTGCAAGCATCCATTATTATCAGGTCATGTTGTTCCAATTCAATTTCAGATTGGAAGTAGTTATCGTAGTTTAATAATAACGGGTCCTAATGCTGGGGGAAAAACAATTGTGCTGAAGACAATTGGTCTTATTACTTTGGCAACTATGTCCGGTTTTCATATTACAGCATCCAAAGAAACCGAAATTGCAGTATTTGACCACATTTTTGTAGATATTGGTGACAATCAGAGTTTAGAAAATGCACTTAGCACGTTCTCTTCTCACATGAAGAACTTATCAGAGATACTTCGATCAGTAAACAACAATACCCTGTTACTATTTGATGAGATTGGCAGTGGGACAGAACCAAATGAAGGAGCAGCGTTAGCAATCTCCCTCTTAGAAGAGTTTTATCTTAAAGGATGTATTACCGTTGCCACAACGCATTATGGAGAAATAAAACGCTTTTCCGAAATGCATAGTGACTTTATGAACGCTGCAATGCAATTTAATAATGAAACATTAGAACCTTTATATAAACTTCTTATAGGGAAATCTGGAGACAGTAACGCCTTATGGATCTCTCGGAAAATGAATGTGCCGGAAAATGTTCTAAAAAAAGCCGAAGATTATATGAAAAGTAAAGAATATCGCTTAGAACGACTAAATCAAAGCAAAATCAGAAAACCAGAAGTAATTGTTGAAAAAGCAGAGAATAATATCGAATATAAAAAAGGAGACCGTGTAAAACTGCTTGACCAAGACGACTTTGGAATAGTGTACAAAGAAAAAGACAAATATTATAACGTTACTGTATTTTATCAAAATCAATTTATTGAGGTAAACGAAAAACGGTTGGCTCTAGAGTTAAAAGCTGTAGAGTTATATCCAGAAGGCTATGACTTAGACACTTTATTCATTGATTATACAAGCAGAAAACTAAATCATGATATTGAACGAGGCTCGAAAAAAGCACTTCGTAAAATCCATAAAGAAATACGAAAAAATAAGTAAGTGGAAAAGGGAACATCAATCGTTTGTCTAAGTACATTCCTACACAAACTCACTAATTAAATTGTTTGATCAATGTAAATTACCATATAGTAATGAAGAAACCCAGCTAATCTGCTTATGTGAAGGTAGCTGGGTTTTAAAATTGTAGGTGCAAAATAACACTTAAAAAAAGCGCAAGTTACCTCCTAAAGTGACATTGTTTTTTGATAAAGTAATTATTAGTACGGTAAACGTGCGTTTATGGTGCTGTTTTTAATTAAGCAATTATGAAATATTCATTTTTATCCTAAAAATTGAAACGAAATGGCTTGGGCGTCAGTCTAACTTTTGTCTGATAGAAAGGAGTAAAGATATGTTCCATAATAGAAATAGAATAGGGGTATGGGCTCCCGTCTTGAAAATGCGGATTTACAACGTTAAGCACATTTTCAAGACACTACCCTCTGTATATCTTTGGCTCATTAAGTTTAACTATAGCATTGAACGCGGCTCTAAATAACACGTATCAAATGTTTCTCCACTTTTAAACCCAGAAATATGATCTAGGAACAGCGCATAGAATAGTATAGAAATACTGCGGCTAATGCTGGACATGGAGGGGATATATTTATATGAGTACCAGAATGATCCGGCAGCTGATAAGGTCAAGGCAACAGGAATTAGTCGAACTTGCTGCTTCATTTATTCGAATCCCATCTGAAAATCCATCGCCCAAGTTTAAGAAGCGGTCAGCAGAAATGGGACGCCATATTAGCCGATACCTAGCAGCAAAAGGGTTCTTGATTACCGAGCACCACCGTAGCGAAAATGCGCTGGTTACCATGGTCTGTGATGCTCCCTTAACCAGGGTACCTGGTTCACGGCTCCTATTTTGCGGACATACAGATGTCGTACCTGCAGGCGATCGTTCACATTGGACCTTCGATCCTTTCTCAGGAGAAGTCAGAGCAGATATGCTTTTGGTTCGGGGAGCCTCCGATATGAAAGGAGGCTTGGCATCACTGATTTTTGTGGCTGGACTACTTCAGGAGTTCGCCTCCACTCTTAATTTGAAAGGTAGCCTAGGAGTTATTGCCTCCCCGGATGAAGAGACTGGCGGCATTGAGGTGGCCTCGCTCCTGGATCAAGGATTGATTAAGGGTGATGCTTGTCTGATTGGTGAACCAACGTACCCCCACCATCCGAATGCCGGTGAAAAGGCCGAGGCATGGATGCAGGTGAACATACCAGGTCAGACCGGGCATGGCAGCCAACAACCGCTTTCTGGAATCTCCGCCGTACGAAGAGGGGCAGCCGCGGTCGAAGCACTAACCAAGCTATGGGAGCTCAAGGCAACGCCTCCGGCAGAGCTTGGTCAACTTTTGTACAATACTGAGTGGTTCCTATCTCAGCGTCTAGGAAATCCCTTACTGTCACAATTACTTTATCGTCCCTCTTACAATCCAGGTGTAATCCAAGGCGGAACAAATGTGAACGTCGTCGCAGACAAGTGCATCATTAAAGTGGATACCCGGGTTCCATTCGGTATGAAGCCCGAGTTTGTACTTGATGTCGCTAGGAATCTTGTCAGTGCTGTAGCGCCAGGTGCGGTTGTAGAGCCAATGGTACCCTATACTAACCCGAACTGGACCTTAGAGAATCGTCCAATTGTGCGGGCCATAGAACTAGGAATCCAGCGTGTCCTCGGAATGGAGGAACCCGTCTTCAGCGTCCTCTTGCTTGGTTCAAGTGATGCCAGTCACTTCCGGCGCCATGGCATTGATACCGTCCTTTATGGTCCTGGGCTGCAACACACTATCCATGGGTACGATGAGCAGGTTTCAGTAGAGAGCTTAATAGAATCTGCCGAGATATATGCTGAGACGGCAGTCAAGTATCTTAGGTCATTTTAAATCTATTTTCACTAAAACTTTATGTAGGGGTAACTTCAGAACCTTTTTCTATGTCGAATTTTGCTTAACGTATGTTTTGCGCGAAATGTTGGTGCTGCCCCCGTTACAAATAGCTTATCGTTGTAAATCCGCATTTTCGGGACTCCACCCCTTAAAAATTTATCGCTGGTATATCTTCCTTTGAGCAATAAACAAAATCAGGGTTTCCACTGCTTAAGATGAGAAAGAGCATAAGGGATAACTGACCCCACTTTCAGTGTAGTACTAGGCAAAGCCTAGTGTTTTCATGGGGACAATAATTTTAATTTTAGGAACGCTAAAGTGACAGTCAAAATAATGTAAAGTCACTCTAGGGTGACCCCTTTTAAAAATAAAAGGCTATGTTAAAGTTATTGGTTGATTTTGAATAAAACGTCCTCTTTTGTAGTATCCTGACTGTATACATTACAAAAGGGGCAATTCAAATGACTTTAACGAACATAATAGCTAATATTTCTTCTTTAAATGATAAAGACAAAGAATACATTTTAGATTATCTAACTCGCCATTTCTCGCCTTCATCCTCACAACAAGGAGCTTTAATCGGTGAATTGAGGGAGAGAAAGTTTTCTCATGGTTTTCATTGTCGGCATTGTGGAAGTACATCAGTGGTTCGTTACGGGAAGCGAGATGGTCGCCAACGTTATAAGTGCAAAGATTGTCATAAATTAAGCAGTGATTTGACTAATTCCCCTATGTATCGTTCGAAAAAGGCAGACAAATGGATTCCATTTATTGAGTGTATGTTGAATGGTCTATCACTTCGTGAAACAGCTTCACAAATTGGCATTACTCACGTAACCGCTTTTTACTGGAGGCATAAAGTGCTGTCTGCTCTCACAAAAGAAAGCATCGGTATATTTGAAGGACTCGTAGAAGTAGATGAAACATACTTCTTAGAAAGCCATAAAGGACGTAGAGTTATTCCGAATCGCAAACCAAGAAAACGTGGCGGTTCTGCTTCCAAAAGAGGTATTTCCAATGAACAAGTCTGTGTATTAGTAGCTAGAGACCGAAACAAAACAACCCTTTCAAAACGGGTAGGTTCAGGTAGGATTCTAATGGAACAAATTGATAACACCCTTACATCGCATTTTAAGAATGATACGGTGCTTATTTCCGATGCTCACAATTCTTACAAATCTTACACATCTACTAACGATGTGGAGCACATCATCATAAACGGAAGTAAGAAAGAATATGTAAAGAAAGGCATCTACCACCTCAATAATATTAATAGTTACCATTCCCGTTTAAAGAAATGGATAAGTCGTTTTAATGGTGTTTCTACGAAGTATTTACAACTTTATTTAGTTTGGTTTCAATTCCTAGACAATAGAAAAATGGAAAGCGATTTGAGTAAGAAAAAGCAAATGCTTATCTTGGCAAGTGTTCATGGAACATGGGAAACCGCAGACAAGTTAAGGCTGAGAGACTATGCATTCTAAATAAAAAGTGCACATAAAAATGAGCAAGGAAAATGTATCTCCAAGCCCATTGCATTTTAATGTCCACTTTTTACTAAAGTACCCGTTAATTGAGCACTTTATCTATACTTTTTCAGACTTATCCTTTAGAAATAATCCGATTAACGTAACTACAAATCCACCAGTTACAATAAAGAACTCTTTATCACCACGCAATATTCCACCATATTCTTGTATCCAGAAACCTAAAATCATTATTGCAATGCCAAGTAACATTATTTTAGTAGAACGCATTATTCTCCCTCTTTTCTTATTGAACTAACC
>NZ_LFZW01000003.1:59366-65850 GCF_001183985.1 Peribacillus loiseleuriae
TAAAAAAACAGTCCTTTGACTTCATTCAAGCCGTTTTCCCATTTTTTCTAGTAACCTTATATCAATGAAACCTCTGAGTCACTGATAATCCGCTACGCGATCAATTCTAAATCATTTTTGCCGTATATATAAAATAAAAAACATCCTTGAAAGGATGCTAAAATATTTATTCACTTATTTCAATTGTGAGTCCAAATGCAGTTCTACATCTTTCGCAATAGCCGGTTTTACTTACCAACATGTAACTTTTTTCATCAGATGCAACCATAAACTTATTTAAGCAACCAATACACTTCACTTGTTTCAATCTGTTAATTCCGATAGTAACTTTATTTTTGTTTTTATCATTACTAATTTTTCCGGATCTAATTGTACCAGTATATTTCATAGAACCTACCTCTTTGGATTGTGAGTATTGTTACATGAAGAAAATAAATCGAAAAATCTTACTTCTATATCTTAAAAAGGGCTATGCTCCATGCAAGGTTCGGGTAGTATTTTTGAGCAACCCACTCAAAAAATCTCCACCCTTTCCCCCTTGCCTTCCGCATTTTGGCAGGTAAGGATATGTCGCCAAGCCGAACATACTCAAAACGAGGATTCTCAGAATTCAGCTTGCTCTGACCATTGTACCTGCCAAACCGCCAGTGCTTCCGATCCTCGTTTGGATCTTTCGCTTGATCTTTTTACGCCATACGGGGGCTAGCCCCTCTTGCTACCGCAATTCACCCCAGCCTTCACCTTCTCACCTCAAAACAAGAAGAAAACCCAAAGATCATAGTTATCTACTTTCCGTTGCAATGTTAAGAGTCTCCCTTCATAAAAAATCTCGATTTATCTATGGAGTAATGGCGCTGACCTGCAGTTCATTAAAAAAAGGATAGTGATGATCATTAGCGTTCATACTAAAGAAAAAAACAAAAACCGGGGTGGGTTTTATGTATGATACATGGATTTATAATCATTTCATCAATACTGCGTTCTTCCCTGTGTTAGTAATGGGTGGAACGATAATCACTTTAATTATCTTTGCTTATTTTGCATTTAGATCAACAAACAGTTAGTAAAGAAATCCCCTTTCTAGTAACTGCTTGTTTTATCAATTCTATTTCATGGTACATAGCTTCAGACAAGATACTTTTTTTTATATTCCTGTTTATTTCATAATAAAATTCAACTAATAAATCCATTGAAAGCTTATCGTACAGAGTTTCTCTTTCCAATACTTGTTTCATCTGATTTCATCCCCTTCTAGGTGTTTTGCTATTGATAACACTCATTATATAAGGGTTTCTTCAAAAGTATATTCAAAAAAATGGAAGTGCAAGAGAGATGTCACAAATATTAAGTACATGATAAAACTGATGGTTAAAGCTATGTTTTTAAGCAACTTCATTTTTTTCTTTCCTTCTATCTTCGAATTTGAAAAGCAACCAGCACAATTATTATTCCTATGGTTATGTAGTGTATTCGGTCAAGAAGAACAATTTCGGAAAAAACGTACGCTAAGGATACAACCGTTGATACAAAAGGGATGTTCCGTTATTTCCCATTACAAGAATTTAGGAAACCAAAATGATAGTTCGGTAAAGTCGATTCCTTAACCAGGAAATCGTTTTTTTAATGGGTTGAAAATTCCTTAGCGTTGTAAATTTGTATTTATTCCTCACGCACCTCCCAAAAATACCGTTTGGGAGGTGCGTGAACAACGTGCAGGATATAGAGTGTACCACTGGCACACTCAAAGCGTTGGCACGCTTGGGGTTGACTAGAATACCGGTTATGTTAAATGTACCACTAGGGTGTTCAATCCCTTTGTTGGCAAGGGTAGAACGAGAATACTCTAGGATTCCGAACTTTCGAGCCCAATTTCACCTTACCATCTTTAGAAGATGACCTATATTTGTGTCATTTCATAATTTTAAACATACAATAAATTAGCTATTTAATATGCCATCTGCAGGGATGACAGGAAGGACGGCCATTGATGGTCGTCCTTCTGTGCTCAACAATCCTCAAAAAGCAAGAAAGAAAACAAACACTCATCTTAAACAAAACGGGTGTTTTTATGCTGAGAAACTTACGCATGTTCCTGACGTTACCCCTTATAAAGAGAAATCCTTTAGTGTTTCGTCGATTTCCTCTTGTGTAATCCCAATGTATCGTTTGGTGATCGACGGTGCGGAATGGTTAAAAATATTCTGCAGAAATGCCAGATCCTTTGTTCTCCGATAATAGGCATATCCAAATGTTTTACGCATGGTATGTGTGCCGATGTCATCCCTCCCAAGCACGTCTCCGGCCTTCACGAAGGCTCTATAAGCTTGTGTTGGTGTAATGGGACATTCCCCTTCCGACTCGCAAACAAGTACTCTCCATCGCTCATATGAGCCGTATAATCCTCAATTTCTTCCCGTAGCTTCACTGGCAACATAAATCGCTTCGTTTTATTCGTTTTTTTCTCTCGAATCACCACATGCGTTTTTCCTCGTACATCGTCAACGGTCAACGGAACCATATCGCTCACCCGCAAACCCGTGTTAATGCCAAATACGAACAAAAAATAGTCCCGTTCGGATCCATAGCGCCGAAGCGCCCATTTCATATCTTCGATTTCTTTGGCCGTTCGCAACGGCTGCACGTTCTTTTCTTTCATGATTTTCCTCCATTATCGTACATTAAACGTATGATATGGATAGTTTATCAAAAGGACCTAGTGATATCAACGAAATGAATGTACGAAAATATACTAAATCATACATTCGTATTGCATCTAGTATCAAAATTGATACGTTCTTTTTTTATTACACGGAAATTTTTATAAACACAATCAACTTGATCAGTATGTTAATAAAATATTCTTGAGTCACTACACAAATATAGAAATTGAATGGGGGGATGTTACTTGAAGAATTATGATTTTTACGATGAGTTATATAGTTACTCACCATATGGGCATTGGAAAAAGTGCGAAGTGCAGCACCACTACACCCCAAACAAATCGTGTAAAGAGAGTGAATGTTCCTGTTGTTGTTGTTGTTGTTGTCCAGGACCTCAGGGGCCGCCTGGACCTCAAGGATTAACAGGCGCCACAGGAGCAACAGGCGCCACGGGAACAGCAGGTTCCACAGGAGCAACAGGAGCCACGGGAACAGCAGGTTCCACAGGAGCAACAGGTTCCACGGGAGCAACAGGTTCCACAGGAGCAACAGGTTCCACAGGAGCAACAGGCGCTACGGGAACAGCAGGCGCCACAGGAGCAACAGGCGCTACGGGAACAGCAGGCGCCACAGGAGCAACAGGTTCCACAGGAGCAACAGGTTCCACAGGAGCAACAGGTTCCACGGGAGCAACAGGCGCCACGGGAACAGCAGGTTCCACGGGAGCAACAGGCGCCACAGGAGCAACAGGTTCCACAGGAACAGCAGGTTCCACGGGAGCAACAGGCGCCACAGGAGCAACAGGTTCCACAGGAGCAACAGGTTCCACAGGAGCAACAGGTTCCACGGGAGCAACAGGCGCCACGGGAACAGCAGGCGCCACAGGAACAGCAGGCGCCACAGGAGCAACAGGTTCCACAGGAGCAACAGGTTCCACAGGAGCAACAGGTTCCACAGGAGCAACAGGCGCCACAGGAACAGCAGGCGCCACAGGAGCAACAGGTTCCACAGGAGCAACAGGTTCCACAGGAGCAACAGGTTCCACAGGAGCAACAGGCGCCACGGGAACAGCAGGTTCCACAGGAGCAACAGGTTCCACAGGAGCAACAGGTTCCACGGGAGCAACAGGTTCCACAGGAGGAGTATTAGACTTTGCAGATTTTTTTGCGTTGATGCCTCCTGATAATGCAGCAACAGTTGCTCCCGGTACAGACGTAAGTTTTCCACAAAATGGACCTACTAGTGGGGCTGCTATTGCCCGTACTGGACCCAGTACATTTAACTTGTCTGCAATTGGCATTTATCAGGTCTTGTTTCAGGTGAGTGTGACCGAACCGGGGCAACTGATTTTAACTCTCAATGGCGCTGACCTAGCCTATACAGTGGTAGGGCGAGCCACTGGTACTTCTCAGATAGTGGGAATAGCTCTTGTGCAAACGACAGTCATCAATTCACTACTCACTGTACGAAATCCTGCTGGTAATAGCACGGCACTAACCATTACTCCTCTCGCTGGAGGAACAAGACCTGTTTCAGCGCACCTTGTTATCACACGACTTCAATAGACAAGGAAGCTCCTATCAGGGCTTCTTCAGAAGCTGAAAATGTTAATTCATCAACAATGTATAAAATCATGTATAAACGATAAAAATGGACCATTCGGAACCCCTTGAACACTAAGGGGTTTTAATTTTCGGAACTTCCGAAAATTGCTATTATGTTAACTAGATTTGTATAGAGCATTCATGTGTTCCTTAGAAACCTTGTTCAACAAACGGCAACGTATTGATAAAGAAGGTATTTTCCATCCAAACTGGATGGAGTAAGATTCCTTGTATTCTTAATATGATACAAAACTGCCAGTAAAATGGTTGGTTTTGTCTCTTTTTTTGCTGTAATTATTAATCGGAAAGCAATATCAGTCTAAAACATTAAAAATGAAAGCTGCTCCAGAGAATGTTTTTTTATGCTGCAGTGGTAAAATATATGTAAGCTTTACAACGCTTAAGAAAGGCGTGAGGGCTGTGGAAGGTCGAAATAATTTGTCTTTTGATGAATGGATTATTGCATCTTATCGTATGCAGAGAGTGGATTTCTATCCTTTTCAATTTCACTCACATCACGAATTTGAGATTTATTTCTTCTGTTGATTAAAACCGTTCTAGCAAATGTTTTTTGCGTCAACACGCAATAAAGTTGAATTGCGCCCAACCAGAGGCGTTCGTGATTCTTGCGTTACCCAAAAATAATATAAGCAAGGAGTGTTTACATTACCATAGTAAATGGTGTTGCTACCATTCTTCTTGATATCACTAAAGAGACAAAATTTTATCATTTGCTTTTTAAAAACTACAATTTTGCAGAGGAGCAACTTAGAAATGAATCAAGCATTTATAAATATATTACTTATAATTTGTTTAGGTTATCTATTAAAACGTATAAACATTTTAAAGGAAAAAGATGGAGCAGTAATTTCAAAAATTATTTTTAATATTACCCTACCAGCTTTGGTCATTGTGACATTTAATTCTGTTAAAATTGAACCTTCTTTAATTTTGTTACCGGTCATCGTCATTATTTTTGGACTAATTTCTGCGTTTCTTACTTTTTTTGTATTTAAAAAAGAGGAAAAAGAACTTAAAGGCACTTTACTAATGCTTGCTCCTGGAGCTAACGTTGGATTATTTGCATATCCTATTGTTCATGCTATGTGGGGAACAGAAGGTTTAATGTATTTTGGAATGTTTGATGTAGGAACTGCAATTGTTATTTGGGTAATTGGCTATATATTAGGTAGCTATTTTTCAGAAGAGGGGCTGACACTTAAGCCTGTTGCAATTCTAAAAAAACTCGGAAATTCCATTCCCTTAATGACTTATATCGTTGCTAGTATTCTAAATTATAGCCATATCCAATTGCCTTCTACGATAATTGATGTTGCTACTACTATATCTAAAGCAAATATGCCGTTGTCATTATTATTATTAGGACTATATTTGAATTTTACATTTGACAAAAAATATTTTAGACCTATTATGAAATTTTTAACTTTCCGATACGGTTTAGGGCTACTTTTTGGTTTAGCATTATACTTCTTCCTTCCTTTTGATCAAATGTTTCGATATACACTCTTAATCGGACTATTACTACCAGTTGGAATGACAGCTTTAGTATTTGGAATTGAATTGAAATATAGGACCACTCATTTAATTGCCATGATCGCAAATATTACAATTTTGATTAGTATTGTAATATTATATGTTTTTGCTATCTTTATACTTTAAATTATTGGTTTCAGGTACGGAATAAGTCATAGATGAGGACTAACACAGTATGAACACATTATGTAGGAGTCTATTCGAGAATATAAGCAGTTAAAAGGATCTTTCAAACCCGAGGATCCTTTTTCAATACCCATAAGGGTGATTATGTTAACTTACTTGAAGGTCATACGTATTTCACATTGAATAATACATATATGAGTTTGAGTGAAATGAGGGTGAACAATCAGTGAGTGTAGATCAAAAAACAACCATAAAAAGCATTTTAGAAGTATTGGCCCAAGAAGGAGTAAAAACAGGTGATGTAGCGAAACAAATACCTGGCATAAGTGAAAAACCATTTAGAAACGCATTAAAAGAGGCTGGATATGAATTTAGAAACTCTGGTCAAAAGGGTTGGTTTTTTATTGGAGAAGGTGAAGAACCCCTTGATAAAAGTATTTTTGATTATGTGAAATCTAGTTCACCTAAAGTTCATACGTCTTTCACGCAAAGTAATAAGATATTCACAAATAATCCACCTATTGTTCATGAACAATTCAC
>NZ_LFZW01000003.1:65860-70902 GCF_001183985.1 Peribacillus loiseleuriae
GTCTAGTTCACCTAAAGTTCATACGTCTTTCACGCAAAGTAATAAGATATTCACAAATAATCCACCTATTGTTCATGAACAATTCACCCAAGATGAAATCCATATGATTAAGGAAATGCTTAAATCGTGGCAAGAGGTTACCTCAACTACACAAACTAATGAGCAAAGTCTTTATAACCGCGTCAAACAGTTGCCACAAAGTGATAAAACAAGAAAGACTATTGTTATTGATCGTGCCATTGGTAAGCGTTTAGATGAGTTTTGTGAAGTTGAGAGGATCAATAAGTCTGATGTATTACATTTAGCATTAGCTGACTTTCTAGAAAAATATGAAAAGTGACCAAAAAAACAAAAAGGATTGGGTACCACTTAGGCATATATGATAAATAGTAGTACATACCCTTTAATGAAAAAGAACGATATGAAAAGGGAGTGACTATTGTGGTAATACGATATGCGAATAACTGGATTCCAACCAAAACACTCAGTGAAATGTCAGGTACAGAATATGATGTTCTAATTGTAGGGTCTGGACCTGGAGGGGGAGCTGCTTTACAAAGACTTTGTCAGCTGTGGAAAAAACAAGGGGCAAAAAAGATTGGAATATTGGAAAAGGGAGATAAGTTATTTCATTCCCATGGCCAAAATATTCCTACACAAAATGTAAATACGTCACGTGATCAACTTATTGCATACAATTCCACAACTATAGGTGATCGCCTGCCTCAATTTTCTGGCGCCAGAATGATATATGCTTTAGGAGGAAGGTCGTTGCTTTGGAATTGCGCAACTCCGAGACCGATTGATGAAGAACTGAGAAAATGGCCGATTCATCCCCGGGAACTAGATGTATATTATAGGACGGCAGAGAGATTACTGCATGTAACAACCGATTGGGCGAAAGGTTCCTCGTTACAAGAACAGATGTTAAGGAGGCTCCATGGTGCTGGGATTTTGGAAGCACAAGATATGCCACTTGCTCTTGATTTAGCACCTTCTAGGCAGGGCGAAGTCCATTCTAATGCTTGGTATAGTTCGATTAATGCAATGGCTGCAGCCTTGTTTGATCGCCCTTATGATCTCGCTGTAGATGCCTATGTGTATCGAGTCAGAACTCAAGGTGGAAAAGTGTCTGGTGTCGATGTATATGACGCTGACAAAAAATCACATAGGATTCGGGCAAAAAATGTAGTGGTTTCTGCAAGTACTTTAGAAACTCCGCGTTTATTGCTTAACTCTAACATAAAAGGGGATGCAATCGGTCGTTATTTAACAGGGCATGTATCGATGATTGGAATAGGAACAGTAAGTCGAAGACAGTTTTCTGATAGACTCGGTAATTTATCAATATTGAAATTTGAGACTGAAGATGATCCTTATCAAATTCAGATTCTTGGTCCTGACCAATATTGGTCCTATCAGCAATTCGAAGATAAAGCGTTGAAAGATCAGTTGATGATTGTTTATGCAACCTTTGGAAGAGTAGAACCTAGACGTGAAAACCGGGTATATATTGATCAAAGTCAAAAAGATGAATATGGTGTACCAATGCAACAAGTGCAATATTCATTAAGTAATAAAGATCGTCAAACAGCTGAACAAGTGGAACAAGGAATTAGAAAATCGGCAGCTGCTATGGGAGTGACTCTTGATGAGTCTTCATTAGTACTCCGACCTCCTGGTGCTGACATGCATGAGGCTTCCACATGTCGAATGGGGAATGATCCTGCAACATCGGCAACAAACCCTCATGGCCAAATACATGGAGTTCAGGGCCTGTATGTTGCAGATAACAGTGTTCTCCCAACCCTAACAGCAGCTGGTCCCACACTTACTGGCTCTGCTTTAGCCATTAGACTTGCAGATCATATAGTTCGTCAGTCTAGTTGAGTTTTGAACTAATAAATGTTGTAAATTCTTAGTTTTAAAGAATTGAGATTATGTTAATAGATTTATAAATGTATTTATCTATATCGTAGTACTCAATCCCCTTATATATAGAAAAAGGAAGGATTCCCCACCTTCCTTTTTTGAATTTCCAATAATATCTGATTATGTAAACTTTTAACCGGACAGTTGAGTGGAACTATATAATTAAATTTTCCATTAAACTATTTGTGGTTAATTCTGTCGTACTGATAGTAGGGAAAATGATAAAAAAGGTAAGAAGTGAGGTGAAAAAATGTCTTATACGGGCTCCAAGCTGATTTTTATTAAAATTATAGCTGCTATTGTTTCAGCCGTTGCATTTAGTTTGGGAGGTTCTTGGCAAACATACACACCAATATCCGAAAGACTGCCTGATATAGGGTATTACTCTTTTAGTGGTTTATTTGCTATCAATTTCGTTCCAAGCTTTTTTATTTTTATAATATTAGGTGTAATCTTATCATCTGTTATTGATAGCATAATTATTAAGAAGTTTAATTTGAAAGGGATTAAAGGTATCCTTACAATGGTATTGGCTTACTTGTTGCTGGGTGTTATTAGTGGCGTTATATTTTCCATTTTCTTTTTTAGAATTGATTTTATTATTAACTACATTTTTATTTCAATTTTAGGAGCCATGATTTTTCTCTTTTTTCAAACAGTATTTCAGTTTGGTTTTTATAAATTAGCTAAATAAAATAAATTCGTTATTGTATTAACGGGTTACTTTATTCAACAGCACGACCACCAATTTGGTGGTCTTTTCAATGTACGAAAATAACTAAAAACGTACATTCATTTTAAAGGAAAAAAATTTGTCCTTATTCCACTGACAGATTACTTTAAGAGAGAAAAGGGAGCAGATTAAAAGTTCTGCTCCCCTTGTACCAGTTTTAAATTAACTAACAATCTTCAGCTTTATAATGGTGTAATGGTGGTGGAACTAACCATCCTTTTTCTTTATTTAGTCGTAGAGCTTTAGCTCCGAGTGCCGCCTTTTGAATATGAAACTGCCCGAACATTATAGCAATGTCTTCTCGAATGCATTGCCCCATAATTGTACTACACGATACTAATCCTGCCGCAATGCTCATTGAAAGAGCAGCTGCTATTTCGGGGTCCTGAAATCGTGCTCCAGCAGGAATGTCCTCTAAGCATGCTTTAGGTCGCTCAGGAGGTGTTGGAGGTAGGCCAATTCCATTTGCTTTTAATAAAGTTTCAATCTGTTTAATTTCTTGTTGCCCACCCTGAATGGTTTCCTCAAGTAATTTTTGCAAGTCTTCATCACCGGCATGATTTAGGTGGGTTTGATAACCTGCGATTAGGCCTTTAACCGTTGTAAGAAACACCCACGTTCCAAAAACTTCTCCATAGTGCATTGGTTCATCTGTTGGATTTCCACTTAAAATTCCCATTGTAATCCTCCTAATTAAATTCACAATTAGTGCCACCCTTCTTCAAAGCACATATCTTTATGTTTTTCAATCTGTTGCTATTTAATTCATTATTTTGTTTGTGAGTTATTTGAAAGGGGGCAGTTCAGCAAGCGAAGTTATTGTGTAATTAACGAGGAATTAAGTGGAATAAGTAGTAAAAAAGGATCTTTCGATTGAAAGATCTTTTTCTCATGCCTATAAGGTGAAGTCTTCATGGCTAAACCATTCTTGTGAATGTACGAAAATGTTTAAAATCATACATTCAGAAAAACACCTTCTTCTATTAGGGGAGGGTTAGTTGAGAGAACAGTAAATCGTTGCCTGTTGCTAATTGTCTTGTGAAAGCTAGTACAACGAGAGGTTATGACTATACCTCAAATATAATAACAACCAAGCATACATCCTTTACAAATAGGCAAATGCCTACCCCTCATTGAATATGGACACATACACTATTTTTGAAACAATTTGAGGAGGAGATATAAAATGGAAAGACAAGTTGGAGGTTATGGCTACGGCATGGGATATGGCGGTTATCCATCTCAGGGCATGGGATATGGCGGTTATCCATCTCAGGGCATGGGATATGGCGGTTATCCATCTCAGGGCATGGGATATGGCGGTTATCCATCTCAGGGCATGGGATATGGCGGTTATCCATCTCAGGGCATGGGATATGGCGGTTATCCATCTCAGGGCATGGGATATGGCGGTTATCCATCTCAGGGCATGGGATATGGCGGTTATCCATCTCACGGCATGGGATATGGTGGTTATCCATCTCAGGGCATGGGATATGGCGGTTATCCATCTCACGGCATGGGATATGGCGGTTATCCATCTTACGGCATGGGATATGGTGGTTATCCATCTTACGGCATGGGGTATGGTGGACATTACTGAGATGGTTCTTGCTAGCCTCATTAAATAATAATACGGATGCATTACTTAAATCCCAGGAGCCGATCAATAGCTCCTTTTTTTATTATCTGGACGAACTAAGAGAATGAAACCTATTTACATAAACATGGTTTTGATAGTCAGCAATCTTCATTTAATAACCAGCTTTAATTTAAAGAAGGACGGCCTATGACGGTCGTCCTTTTTGTTACTTATTTATTAGCAGAAGCCCCCGTAACCGCCACCGTAACCATAGCCGCCACCGCCGCCGAATCCGCCGAATCCACCGCCACAACTACATCCAATAATGATTAAGAGGATAAACAAAACAATTAACAAGGCAAAGCCGCCACCAAAACCACGACCGCCATCTACACAACCTGACATATACAAACATCTCCTTTTGTATTAAAGGAGGCACTTACTACTTGCATGGGCTACTTAATAGTATGTTGAAAATAATGAAATGTCACAAATATCCGCATGTTTATATGATGCAGGACTTTTTATTTAATAGGTAATCACCTATTTTGAGTGAAAATAAGCTCATTTACTAAATTAGGGCATAACATGGAAATGAGTATACGTCCTTCACAATAGAATGAAACGCAAGAAATATTGCCTCTCATAAAAGACAACCAAGATCTCCCCTTGGTTGTCTTTTATAGTTATCATTGTGCATGATGCTATGGGTGCTTGTGCGGCCGAGCCTAGGTCGTATCATATAGCGGGTGGGATTCCCGTCGAGAAAGAACTAGCCATTCACTCGTAGCGAGT
>NZ_LFZW01000004.1 GCF_001183985.1 Peribacillus loiseleuriae
AAAAAACCAACCCTTTTGACCAGAGTTTCTAAATTCATATCCAGCCTCTTTTAATGCATGTCTAAATGGTTTTTCACTTATGCCAGGGATTTGTTTAGCCACATCGCCTGTCTTTACTCCTTCTTGTGCTAATACTTCTAAAATGTTTCGTATGGATGCTTTTTGATCTACACTCATAGATTGTTCACCCTCATTTCACACAAACTCATATACGTATTATTCCATGTGAAATACGTATGACCTTCAAGTAAGTGAACATAATCACCTTTATCGGCATTAAAAAAAGATCTTCGACTGGAAGATCCATTTAGCTGCTTGTTCAATTAAAGCGCCCTATAATTGAAAAGGGGATTTTTATACTAATACGGGGATGCTAGTAGTTTTATTTTGTAGGTGTTTTGGTAAACCATGATAAGCTGATCTAATTTTTGACTGCAATTAATGGTGTCGTGGCTATTTAAGCCTGTTTCCTTTGCAATCAGAATTAATTCCTTTTTCAATTCATTGATCCTGTTTTCTAAATCGTCCATTTCTGTAAATACCATTCAACAAGATAACCTCCTAAAATATGTACATTATTTTAGGCAACTCAGCCATCATAGTTAAAACTTTAGATCTGTAGTTTTGCGTCCTTATTTTTCAATAAGTTTGCCTTTTCTGTTTATATATTACTGTAATTAGATTCCGGAATTTGTCGCATTTTGTTGTTGCTATCGAAATAATTGCCAAGAGGGTGGATTCATGGATCTTTAACAATATGGTCCTTTAGTTGAACAAGAATCTAAAGGTAATTTATGCATACGTTATACAAATCCAGTTAACATAAGGTCAATTTTCGGAACTTCCGAAACACAAACCCCCTTGGTTCTCAAGGGGTTCCGAATGGTCCATTTTTATCGTTTATACATGATTTTATAAATGGTTGATGAATCAACATTTTCGGCTTCTGAAGAAGCCTGGTAGCTGCATAAAAAAGAGGCGTTTTATTCTAAAGGAATTTACTTTTCAGTCTATGACAAGAATCCTGTCACTAGGCCTAACAGGACGCTTATAGTCGATTTTGTTTTATTACAAAATAAAAACAGACAATTTAGTAGTTAATTTCCTACAAATTGTCTGTTTCGTTTTTTATTTTTAAGCCACGCACTTCTTTTGCTACAGCTTTTGTAGCTTCTTTTTTTGTATCAAAAATACGCCATTGATTATTAATCATTGTAAGAATCATTTTTACATCATCCTTTATCTATAATTTTATTTTAAGAAATTAGTCCACTAACCCCAAGCGATAACAAAAGCTTCTTATTTTTGCTTCTTTCTATTTCGTTTCTATGATTATATTATCCAACATGGAGCTTTATTAATCAAAGCCCTTGAAAACGTAACCATTTCTCATGAAAACGGGAACATTATCCATGAAAGCGTAATTAATTCTATTATTCTTAAAATTCCGTTATATATCTCTTGTTTTCGTGTATTTTTAAAATAAAAGGGCACTTAACATTAAGTAAGTGTCCTGGATTAATCTAAAAATGTATATTGCACGTTGTAGCTATTTTTCATTTTAAACCTCATTATTCTTTCAGTGTGTTAACCATCGCAATAGCCTTGGCAATAGTATCTTCACTAAAAGATTTTCTGCTATCAGCGTCACTAAAAAGGAGGAAGATAATGACAAACAAAATATCAAGATCGACATTAACATTAATTGTTTGCTTAGCATTATTTTCAACCTTGTTATTTACTGTGTCAGTATCAGTCACTGCCTGAGCTTGAGATTGTGCTTGATCCTGTTCTTGTTGCTGTTCTTTGAGCAAAGTCAAAAGCTCAGCTGCCTTTTTTTGTATTTTTTCATTATTATCCTTGTCATAATAACCACTCATCCGGTTCTCTCCTTTCATCAAAGACTACTCTGCAGAGTATGCATGCCTACTGATGATTGAGAGGGCTCCTGTCCATAAATGGGTTTCATTCTCTTAGTTCGTTAACCCTTTAACTGAAGAAGGGTTTTTTCTGAATGTATGATTTAGTATATTTTCGTACATTCAAATCGTTGATAACAGTGGGTCTTTTTGATAAACTATCCATATCATACGTTGAATGTACGATAGTGGAGGAAAATCATGAAAGAAAAGAACGTGCAGCCGTTACGAACGGCCAAAGAAATTGAGGATATGAAATGGGCATTGCGCCGATATGGTTCCGAACGGGACTATTTTTTGTTTGTCTTTGGGATTAATACCGGGCTTCGAGTCAGTGATATTGTGCCGTTGACTGTTGGTGATGTACGAGGAAAAGCGCATGTTGTAATTCGGGAGAAAAAAACGAATAAAACGAAGCGATTTATGTTGCCAGTGAAGCTTCGGGAAGAAATTGAGGATTATACGGCTCATATGAGCGATGAAGAGTACCTGTTTTCAAGTCGGAAGGGAAATGGACCCATTACACCCACTCAAGCTTATAGAGCGCTTGTGAAGGCCGGAGACGTGCTAGGGCGGGGTGATATCGGCACGCATACGATGCGAAAAACATTTGGGTATGCGTATTATCGGAGAACGAAGGATCTCGCGTTTCTCCAGAATATTTTTAACCATTCCGCACCGTCGATCACCAAACGGTATATCGGGATTACGCAAGACGAAATCGACGAAACATTAAAAGATTTTTCTCTATAAAAACAGGTAGGGTGTCGAAATGACACCCTACCTGTTTTTATAGAGAAAAGATTAACCAATTACATAACGAGGAGTGATACAAAATTCACCTGCAGCTGGTAAAAGTGGTGTAGCTCCAGTAGCAAATGCACGAACAGTATCAAATCGTGAAACTGTAAAAGAAAATGATCCTCCGGATGTAACATCTGCTTGCCTAACAATAGTACCTCCAATACCGGTTATAGGATCTGCACCTTTTACAAATTGCACCGTAATAGGGAAATTTCCAACATTCTTGATATACCCAGATGAAAAAATTAATTCGTTTGAGTTTGTAGCATAAAGGATATCCGCACCTACTACATCATCACCAGAAACTGTGAAATTATTACAAATTTTATCTTGTACAAAATTTTTAGGGTCGCAGCAACTAAAATCGCCGTGGCCCATGTTTCCTATAGAGTTTTGACACAAAATAGATTCATCTCCATTCTTTTTAATTGTCCATTTATTACATGTGTCAAGACTAGAAATTGCTTGGACTTATTGATTTATATCTGAATTCCTAAACGCCTAATTATGGGACCAATTCGTTACCTTCTTAATATGTAAAAACATAAGATAAATAAAGAACTCTTCACTTAAGGAGGTACAAAAGAATACATGCAGTTAAATGAGAATCCAACTACGCATTGTCTAAAGGTCCTTAAAGTATTTGATCAGGTAAATAATTCTCTTGTTATCAAATTTAAAAAAACTGTTCATCTGAAGAAAAAAAGGTTGGATGATCTTATATGCTGTGATTTTTGCATCCCTTGTGGAGAAGTGGGAAAGTCCACTCTATGGACAACATATGGACTTAGCCAAATCGGAGGTTCAATTTGTATTAATTTTAAAAGAGGATGTGGAAGTTCATTAGCTGTGTTTGTTAATGGAGAAAAACAAGCAAATATAAACGAAGGAAGTTCATTTTCAGCTACCTTTACACACCTTGATTCAATCGAAGTTCAATGCAATGGAAAAAGTTCGCAGAATAATCACTGCTATGGAGATTTTAAATTAATGCTTCACTTTCATCAAAATGATAATTGTAATCTAAATTCAATTAAAGATATTAAGAGTACCACTTGTCATTTATCGGATTGTCACGGCAATCTAGTTTCTTTGAATGATGATTGCTCAATAACCTGTAAAGAATTGACATATCCAGAAGATAGAGTGACTGTCCCTGTTATAAATCAACTAGGCAAAACTGTTTTTCTACAAAGAGTTGATCTCTTAAAACAAGGATTCATTTGCATTCAATTCATCAATCATAATGGGCAAACCTGTTTAAAATGTATTATTCCGTTTTATGAAGTGGATTCCGTGGTTTTATGTGCTCCTCAAGGAACAGAAATTAACTGTACCATAACCGATGTTGATTGTAAGGCACATGTTATTCCTTCAGTTTATAACGATACGCATTGTATAGAGGCTGTTATTATTCTTTCTATTTGTCAAAGTATATCTTCTGTTGCAGATGTATGTATTGAGCTTAAAGGTACTATTTGTAGACCTCGTGAAGATTTAAATAATGAAGATCTTAACCATGTATGGTGTCAGTGAAAACCTTTAAGGAAAGCATCGAATCCACTCAATTATCATTGCATAAAAAAAACCGTTTCCCTTTTTATCTTTGGGAATCGGCTAATAAAACGGAGCAATTAAATAATTTGGGCTAGGTATATTCACCGTATCAATCCTTACTTTTGAAATTTTTATCAACGAATTATTTTCTAATTTCCCTTTTTTCTTCCCGTCTTTTCAATTTCTATTCCATAATTCCAAGCTTTTGTAGACTCTTTTCCGAAAAATTTCATAGCATTTGTTACTGATTTTACAACGTTTTTCATGTAGATTATCCCCTTCCTAATTGATATGGCTTTATTATCGTACATGGAAGACTTTTTGACAAAGTCGTTGAAAACGCAAACATTCGCCATGTAAACGCAAACAAGTATAATGAAAACGTGCGTCATACATCGCTATCTTATTATTTCGATATTTCTCTGTAATTAGATAATTTGAATTGTGGTCAGAAAAATAAACCTACTCATTGCTCTGTAAATAAAAGGGTGTTAATATTTGTATATAAAACTTTCTTTTCTTTTTTTGCGACTTTCGAGTCTGCGGTGATAACTAATGTATAAGCCTCTGGGCTGTTTGTGATTCATAGCTTTTTTTGCTATGCAAACCAAACTGAGCCTTAGAGGCTTTTGTGTGTCTTTTGAAAAATCTTATGAGAGTAGCGTTGATATTGAACAAAAATAGCTGAGTCTATAAGAATGTATGAGCATCCAAGCTCAAGTAACAGCCTTTTAAGGGCTTTTAAATAAATTTATGTGTTTTTTTAAGGTAATGACTAAAATGGAAAACCAGGGCATTTTATACGTTCTGACAAGTGTGTTAAAAACTAAACAATCAATGAGTGGCGTTTGAAAAGAAAACTAAGCTGTATTGCTTTGTTTCGAAAGGTTTCTTTGAGTAGATATAAATGATCATAATGATGAGATTGATTGTCAAAAATCATTTGAGAGTAAAGAGTAGAGTCTGTTAACTTTGCTCTTTTTTTGTTATACCGATTTGATACTCGGCAAAGTATCCGTAATGCAGGCAGACGTATAAAGCCGATCGCCTGGGGGCGGTTTAGGACATACCCTTAATAAAGCAAACAAAAATCCGTGGTGTTGCATGGCATCACAATAGTAGCGACGAAGTCGCTGGCGTTAGGCTTAAATACATACATGTTTGTTTGCTGCACCAGGCGTCACGCCATATGGTGAAGCATTTTGAAAAAACGAAGTTTTTGAAATGCGTCACCTTATGGCGTGGGGTACAAAAATTAGGATTTCTATGCCCAAATGGGGATCCTATTCTATTTTATTTACGTTAGATTGGAGGCAAAAAAGTGGCAAGAGGCGGAAATAAGTTGAAGTATCAGGTTGAAAAATCGATTAAGAAAATCAATTATATTGGCATTTCTAAAAAAGGATTGAGAGATTCTGGGGAGCAAACAGGGATCCACTCGACCGACCAAATTAAACACGCTCTTTCGGTCTCCCAAAATTTTGCTAAATGGGCTAAACAAGAGGGAATCAAGGATTTATTTCAGTTGAAAAGAGCTCATTATCGAGATTATATAGCTTATATGCAAGATACAGGCGTCTCTAACGGCCACTTGATTAACATAGAAACGAATCTACGGATACTAGCAAAAGGCATGGCTAAAATCTCTCAAGAAAAAGGACAAAAACCTAGAGATTGGGTTCCGAAAACACGATTGATTGATTCAAAGTCACGAAAAAAACCGGAGAATCGTTCGTATTCTTCTGAGCAAATTAAGAGTTTCCGTGAAAAATTATCCGACAATGCCAAAATAGGAGCTGATCTTCAGCAGGCTTTTGGATTACGACTCCGAGAAGCTGCGAATACGAAAGTTGCTCATATTCGTGAAAAAGAAGGAAAGCTCTATTGGGTTGCTACACAAGATAAAACGGCGATTCATTCAGCCCATGGCGTAACGAAAGCTAGTAGACCTCGTGAGTCCCTTTGTCACCCAGAATTCGAAACAAGAATTCACGAATTAATTCAAGGGAAATCTCCAAACGAATATGTTTCTCAGATTAAATACAATAGTTTAAAATCAGCCTATAATCGATCTGGAATTGAAGGCTCCCATTCTTTTCGCCATACATATGCTCGTGAAATGTTAACCAAAGACTTGCGCATTCGTGGAATTGAACAATCAGGACGAAACATGATTCAAAGAATGCTGGAAAATCGAGAAAAAGGGTATAGACGAGATCGTTTAGTGCGACGAGAAGAACGCCCTATTTATCAGGCAGTTAATCAGGTAATAGATAAAATCCATGCCTATTTAGGCCACGGCAAGGGACGTATCGACTTATGTGAAGTCTATATGAAAGGCATCTAAACCATTGTTTATCCATGCGGTTTTTTGTTTTAGCGAGTTATTTTTTCACAGATCTCTTCTAAAGTAATAGCAAAGTAAGCCTTGTCCATGAGGTTTTTAAAAGTACCTGTGAAGAAGGCAGCCAATGTCGTTCTGATCTTCCCTTTTTTATAAACTCGGATTGCTTGTTTAAAGGCATCTATAGCTGTATATGTAATAATTTCAGGATCTACTATGTTTTTAATTGCTTTTGTATCAAGGTAAACACTTTTCCAAAGGTCTTCGATCATAGCAGCATGATTAAAGAAAGGCTTAACAGTCTGGACAAATTCTTTTGGAACATAAGAAGCTGTAAAAGTAGAATCTAAATGCGTTTCCTTACGTATATTTATCTTTTTAATATTGCTAGTTTTTAAAAGATTACTAGTTTCCCTTTCAAAATCTAGCCCTTCATTCTCACTGTCGCAAGGCTTCTCGTGATTTTCACAATACGTCAATGTTTCCTTTTTTAATGCATCAATTTTGTTAAAAATATAGACATTATGCCCTTTTCCACCTTTGGATTTAACCGTATTTTCGACCGATAGGATACCTAAATCCTTCGCTTTTCTCAACATCCGTTCAAAGGTTGATCGGCTTATACCAAAACCATTCCCTTTTTCATTGATGGCTCTTAATAGAGTGCCAATCTTTGCGTTAGCCACACCTACATATTTAGCCGAGAACCGAACTAGGCGTTTGAACGCGATTAATTCCCCTTTAGTAAAATCTTTTTTATGTTCAGCCAGGAACATTTCAATCGTGTTGTTAAATTCTTTTATGCTTTTAAACTTGCTCAATTCTTTAAAATTTTCTATTCTGCCTGCTACTAACATGGTATTTCCTCCTTAGTGGACAATAAAAAAGACGCTGTTCCCGATAAATTTTAAGGGAAACAGCGTCTTTTTTATTGTTTCTTAGAAAGAAACAATATTTTCTTCTTGAAACTAACAGTAAAATACACTAAAATGAGTGTACTAATATTGTTAGTTACAAGAACTTCGACAAGTGTTTTCCCTAGGTGGTTTAGGGGGAACGGTGTAAGGGGGATTGCCGTCCCACTTGCACACGTTGAGGTTCTTTTTTTACGTCCATATTTGTTTGGTTAATTATCCAACAATTGCTACTAAAAAACAAGTAATTTTGATAGATTATGAGTCTTTTCGCTATAACGTAAAACTATAGAAAAAAGAAGAGCCTATAGTCTTTGACATATTTAAGGCTTCAGTTACATAAAGCACCTTATTGAAAACTATAGAAAAACAAAGAGATAATTGAATTCGGGTTGTCCAAAAATAGATTCAACTTCCACTAAATATCTACGTCATTTATGGGGTCCTTTTTTTGTGTCTAAAGCTATATAAATTAAGACTAAATCATGTAATAATAAGACTTAATTAACATTAAAAAGCACTTAAACCAAGGTTCTGATTACAAATATAAACTATCTAATTTAAAGGTAATTCACTCTAGTTTTAGACTCAATTGAATCTCAATCCGCAATATTATTCGCAGGAGGAATTAGAATGAGTGATATAAAGTGGTCATCCATAGGTCCGGTTGCCGAAAGATTTGGCATTGAAGTTCCGAGATTGCGAACTTGGTGCGATAAAGGCTTAATTGAGTTTGATAAACGAACTACTGGTCGTTGGATTCCACATACCGAGTTTCCAAAGATCGAAAAGATCATTGAAGTTTTCAAACATGGAGGAAATGTCACGTTTGATGATGTGAAAGAAGAGTTAATTAAGGAGAACTTATATCATCAGTCGCAAACGGATGAGGAGCAAAAGGAAAAAGAGAACGAAATGGCTTTGCTGCTTGGACAGGCCTTTGAACAAAGTGGCGCTAATGAAATGTTCATGCAAATCGGTAATGAGTTTCAACGTATGCAGCAGGAAGTTAATCGCTTATCTCAATTAGTGGAAAAGCAAAATGAAACAAGATTACTCGAAGATAGTAAATTGAATAAGCTCCAGGAAGATAATGAGGTATTAAAGGGAATCGTTAAAGATTTAATTAGTTCTGATAAAGACTTAAAAGATACCTTCAATGTCTTCATGAAAGAACAAAAAAAAGAAAAAAAGGGTTTGCTATCAAAGATTTTTAGATGAACTATGCCAAGATAAACCCCTTACCATTAACAGGAACCTAAAATAATTTTAATAAAAAGAAGGACTCCTGATTTACAGGACTCCTTTTTAATTCAATACAAAACATGATTTTTGTACTTACTACAAAATGAAAATAAGCATGATAAATACCTATATTTGTGTCCTTTCACTATTTTAAACATACAATTAATTAACACATGCACGTAGTAAGTTCCTCCTAAAAACAAAAGGAGCTGTTTGTATATGTCAGGTTGTGTAGATGATGGTTGTAATGGCGGTATTGGTTTTGGGGGCGGTTTTGCCTTTATAGTGGTTTTGTTTATCCTCTTAATCATTGTTGGTTGTAGTTGTGCCGGAGGATTCGGCGGTGGAGGATTCGGTGGAGTTGGTGGCGCTGGATTCGGCGGCGGTGGATATGGCTACGGTGGAGTTGGTGGCCCTGGATTCGGAGGCAGTAGCTATGGCTACGGCGGATTCTGCTAAATAAATAACAAAAGGGCGACTAACATAGGTCGTCCTTCTTTAATTTAAGATTGCTGACTATCAAGACCATATTTATGGTGAATTGGTTTCATAAAAGAAACAGAGACCTCCAAATAAGGAGGTCTCTGTTTCTTTTATGAAACTCGATATTTGTTTATGTCTGGGGTTGGGTCAATACCTATGCTATGCATTAATTTAGTAAATGAGCTTATCTTCACTAAAAATACAGTTGAAATTCCTACAAAGTCATATAAACATGCTTATATTTGTGTCATTTCATTATTTTAAACATACAATTAATTAGCCCATGTATTACCTCCTTTAAAAAAAGGAGATGTTTATGTATGTCAGGTTTTGTTGATGGCGGTTGTGGCGGAGGATTCGGCGGCGGCTTTGCCTTGATTATCGTATTGTTTATCCTCTTAATCATTATTGCCTGTAGTTGCGGCGGCGGAGGATTCTTTTAAGAAGCAAGGACGACCGTTATGGTCGTCCTTCTTTAAATTTAAGGTGGTTAATGCAATCTTTACATTTTTGCAGACCACCAAAAAGGGTCTTCTTCTTAAACTGATGTCACCATTAATCCTTTAGCTGAACAAGATCCCAGAATAACTCATGAATATTATATACATTTTTAGTTTACATAAAATCAATTATCGGCAAAAAAAGGATTGGGTACCTCTTAGATATCCAATCCTTTTTGTTTCTTTGGTCACTTTTCATATTTTTCTAGAAAGTCGGCTAATGCTAAATGCAACATATCAGACTTATTGATCCTCTAAGCTTCACAAAACTCATCTAAACGTTTACCAATAACACGATCAATAACAATAGTCTTTCTTGTTTTGTCACTTTGTGGCAACTGTTTGACGCGGTCATAAAGACTTGGCTCATTGGTTTGTGTAGTTGGGGTAACCTCTTGCCATGATTTAAGCATTTCCTTAATCATATGAATTTCATCTTGGGTGAACGGCTCATGAACAATAGGTGAATGATTCGTGAATTCCTTATTACTCTTTGTGAACTTCTGATTACTTCGTGTGAAAGGTGTATGAACTTTAGGTGAACTCGATTTCACATAATCAAAAATACTTTTATCAAGGGGTTCTTCACCTTCTCCAATAAAAAACCAACCCTTTTGACCAGAGTTTCTAAATTCA
>NZ_LFZW01000005.1 GCF_001183985.1 Peribacillus loiseleuriae
AAGGCTATGTTAAAGTTATTGGTTGATTTTGAATAAAACGTCCTCTTTTGTAGTATCCTGACTGTATACATTACAAAAGGGGCAATTCAAATGACTTTAACGAACATAATAGCTAATATTTCTTCTTTAAATGATAAAGACAAAGAATACATTTTAGATTATCTAACTCGCCATTTCTCGCCTTCATCCTCACAACAAGGAGCTTTAATCGGTGAATTGAGGGAGAGAAAGTTTTCTCATGGTTTTCATTGTCGGCATTGTGGAAGTACATCAGTGGTTCGTTACGGGAAGCGAGATGGTCGCCAACGTTATAAGTGCAAAGATTGTCATAAATTAAGCAGTGATTTGACTAATTCCCCTATGTATCGTTCGAAAAAGGCAGACAAATGGATTCCATTTATTGAGTGTATGTTGAATGGTCTATCACTTCGTGAAACAGCTTCACAAATTGGCATTACTCACGTAACCGCTTTTTACTGGAGGCATAAAGTGCTGTCTGCTCTCACAAAAGAAAGCATCGGTATATTTGAAGGACTCGTAGAAGTAGATGAAACATACTTCTTAGAAAGCCATAAAGGACGTAGAGTTATTCCGAATCGCAAACCAAGAAAACGTGGCGGTTCTGCTTCCAAAAGAGGTATTTCCAATGAACAAGTCTGTGTATTAGTAGCTAGAGACCGAAACAAAACAACCCTTTCAAAACGGGTAGGTTCAGGTAGGATTCTAATGGAACAAATTGATAACACCCTTACATCGCATTTTAAGAATGATACGGTGCTTATTTCCGATGCTCACAATTCTTACAAATCTTACACATCTACTAACGATGTGGAGCACATCATCATAAACGGAAGTAAGAAAGAATATGTAAAGAAAGGCATCTACCACCTCAATAATATTAATAGTTACCATTCCCGTTTAAAGAAATGGATAAGTCGTTTTAATGGTGTTTCTACGAAGTATTTACAACTTTATTTAGTTTGGTTTCAATTCCTAGACAATAGAAAAATGGAAAGCGATTTGAGTAAGAAAAAGCAAATGCTTATCTTGGCAAGTGTTCATGGAACATGGGAAACCGCAGACAAGTTAAGGCTGAGAGACTATGCATTCTAAATAAAAAGTGCACATAAAAATGAGCAAGGAAAATGTATCTCCAAGCCCATTGCATTTTAATGTCCACTTTTTACTAAAGTACCCGTTAATTGAGCACTTTATCTATACTTTTTCAGACTTATCCTTTAGAAATAATCCGATTAACGTAACTACAAATCCACCAGTTACAATAAAGAACTCTTTATCACCACGCAATATTCCACCATATTCTTGTATCCAGAAACCTAAAATCATTATTGCAATGCCAAGTAACATTATTTTAGTAGAACGCATTATTCTCCCTCTTTTCTTATTGAACTAACCTGCGGCGTTAGTTTAAGTGTAAACCTTCACAAACTTGTTCTCATTTTAACATAAATATCCAGTTAAAGTGGATTTACTTTAAACAGATGTAGGGTATGTGTCACCATACCATTTCACTATAAATCAACCTTTACCTTTAACATAGCCAAA
>NZ_LFZW01000006.1 GCF_001183985.1 Peribacillus loiseleuriae
ATCACTCTTACAGGTATATTTTGCTTGCATAAGCTCAATAGGATATTGTACTTTTTTCAATGTGTTACTTCTATCCAGAATGGAACATGGATAATTTCGGATTATTTCACACATTCAAAAGACCACTTATTTTTCAAAGATATAAAGTGAAACTTTAATCAGTAGGGGTTTTCTTCATCCCATACTGATTGTTAGTTGAACCAAGCGGGGTTTTACTGCCCATTGATGCGGGATAAAAAAAATGATTAGCTTCTCAATTTTTTTCTTTTCTTCCCAATCAATAAAGTGATTTGTGTCATTAAAAACAGGACAGCTGCCGATAAGCTGTCCTGTTTGATTAAAGCAATATCATTAGATCTTGAGCAAATACAAGGTGTTACAAGAGTTCTGCTCAATCATAATTTTTAGCGATTTCGATAAATAGCTTAATCGCATCTGGAATGACCTCTTCATCAATGTCGAATTTAGGATGGTGGTGCGGATACATACTTTTCTCCCCACCCATGCCTACAAAGATAAACGCGCCCGGTTTATTTTGTAAATAATATGAGAAGTCTTCTCCCCCCATCACTGGATCAATTAACTCAAATACATCATCACCAAAAGATTGGCGAATGACGGATTCAACAAAGCGAGATTCA
>NZ_LFZW01000007.1 GCF_001183985.1 Peribacillus loiseleuriae
CGTTGCATTTCAGCAGCTACAGCCTTTTTATCATCTTGGTTAGCAATACCGCCACCTACAATGATAAGGTCAGGGTTTGATTTAAGAACTTCAGGAAGTGTTTCTAATTTAATACCACCTGCGATTGCAGTTTTTGCATTTTTCACAACGCCTTTAATTGTTTCAAGGTCCTTAAATGAGTTTTGACCTTTTGCTTGTAGGTCGTAACCTGTATGTACACAAATATAGTCTACGCCCATTGCATCAACTTCTTGCGCACGTTTAGCAAGATCTTTTACAGCAATTAAATCAATAAGAATCTTTTTACCTTGTTTTTTTGCTTCTGCAACTGCGCCTTTGATAGACTCATCTTCAGCTACAGCTAGAATAGTGACGATATCAGCGCCATGTTCAGATGCTTTTAAAACTTCATAACCTGCTGCATCCATTGTTTTCATGTCAGCTAAAACTTGTAATTGAGGGAATGCTTCCTTCATAGCTTTTACTGCTTGAAGACCTTCAATTTTAACAACCGGTGTACCAAT